>NZ_PZOX01000034.1 GCF_003044305.1 Vitiosangium sp. GDMCC 1.1324
TGCTCGCTGGAGCCGGACGCGGTCGTACCTGGTCAGCCCCCGCTGGGCGGGGCCCAGTGCCTTCCTCATCGGCACACCGTAGGCCCCGCCGCGCTATTGTGTCAGGAACTTTTGCCTACCTACTTAGGCGGATTGCCAGGAAGGCGCTGAGACTCTTCATGGAAGCCCACCGCAGCACCGGCGCGCCCTCCGTGCCATACGACGCGTCCCCCCGAATGGACATGGCGCGGGACTTCCTCGCGGATGCCGCCTTCTTCTGGGCGCAGCGTGAGCAGGGGCTGGACGCCCCCGACTACACCCTCCAGGAGCTCATGGAAGGCCCCGAGCAGCGACTGCTCGCCTGTGTTGACGCACTGGTGCTGGGTGGACCGAGCGTCACCCAGAAGGTGCTGCGGCCCGCCCTGGCTTCGGAAGAGCTGGAGACAGTCGCCTGCGCCGCCTCCGCCCTCCTCATGCAGGGTGGAGCAGAGGGGCTTGAGGCCGTGCTCACCCCGCTCCGAGCCGACGCGGAGCCCGCGAGCCAGGGGGCCGCACGGGCCCTGGCGCTCACCCGCCGCGCGGATGCGGTGTCCCGGCTACACGCGCTCCTGGTGGATGCCCCTCCCGGTGTCCAGACCCGGGTGCTCGATATCCTCACGCAGTGGGAGGCGGATCCCGCTCGAGGCCTGGACGAGCTCCTCGCCGCGGGCGATGCACCGCTGGCCTGCGCGGTGCTGCGCGCCGCCCGCCGCTTTCCGGCGCGGCTGAGGGCCTCCTCGCTCGAGCGCGCCCTCGGCTCGGACGTGCCGGAGGTGCGCAACGCGGCGTTGGAGACGGCCTTCATGCTGGGGCACCCCGGCGCCTGGAGCACCTGTGTCGAGGCCGTCCGCCGCCGGGGGCCGGGCTGGGGTGGGCCCGCGTCGCTGCTCGCGATGGGCGGCGACCCCCAGGACATGGACCTCCTCCTCCAGGCGCTGCCGGAGCCGGCGCTGCGGCGGGACGCGCTCTGGGCCCTGGGGCTCAGCGGGCGCATTGCCGCCGTGGGGCCGCTGCTCGAGGTCATGCGGGACGAGGCCGTCGCGCCCATGGCCGCGGAGGCCATCTGCGCCATCACCGGACTGGCCCTTTCCGGGGAACTCGAGCAGCCTCGCGAGGCCTGGACGCCGGACGCGCCCGAGGAGGAGGAACCCACGCCGCTCGGACCCGAAAGCGCGCTCCTCCGCCCCCAACCCCAGAGAGTGGAGAGCTGGTGGAGGGAGTCCCAGAGGAACTTCTCGCCGCAGGGGCGCTACCTCGCCGGGAAACCCTTCGGGGCCGAGTCGCTGCTCGAGGCTCTCACCGCTGGACCCATGCGCAGACGCGCGGCGCTGGCGCTGGAGCTGGCCGTGCGTACCCAGGGGGCCTGTCAGCTCTCCACCCGGAATTGGGCGCTACGACAATGGAAGGAGCTGCAGGCCGTGCGGCCCGCGGTGCGTGGGCGGCTTGCCCTGGGCGCCTTCCGCTCACTGCCGCGCACCCTCGCCGTCCCGGAGGCATTGCCGGTGAAGGACGAGCCGCTCTTCCCGCCGGTGTTCCGCCAACGCCCCCCGCCTCCGGGTGCGATCGCGGTGACGGGGCTGGGGATGGTGTCGTCCCTGGGGGATGGTGTGGTGGGCAGCTGCGCGGCCGCGCGGGTGGGCGTGGCCCGGCCGGGGGCGCTGGAGGGCACTCCGGCCGTGGACGAGGATTCGGGCGAGGAGCTGCCGGTCACGGGGCATGCCATCCCCCACCTCACCCAGGGCTTCAGCGGCGTGGGGCGGCTGGTGCGGCTGGGCGTGGCGGCCCTGGCCGACCTCGTCCACCAGACCGGGCTGACCGCGGGACCGCGCACCGGCCTCTTCCTCAACCTGCCGAGTGGCTTCCTCCTCGCCGCCGCGGAGCGCCACGCGCGCGAGGCCGCGAAGCAAGAGGCGGCCGCCTCCGAGCCAGAAGAGGACTCCGGGGAGGCGGAAGTCTCCGAGGAGGAGCCCCTGCTCGCGGAGGTGCTGCGAGAGCGGTACTCACGGATGCTGCTGCCGCGGCTGCTCGCTCAGGCCGCATTGCCGGGCGGTGTCGCGCAGGAGGCGCTCTTCTTCGGGGACTCTCCTGGCTTCGTCACCGCCCTGCGAGCGGCGGAGCGCGTGCGGTCGGGCGCGGTGGAGCGCTGCATCGTCGGCGGCATCGACAGCCTCGTCGAGCCGGAGTGGATGGACGCGCTGGAGGAACTGCGGCTGCTGAAGGCGCCCAACCGGCCCGTGGGACTGATGCCAGGGGAGTGCGCGGCCTTCGTGCTGGTGGAGAAGGCGGACACGGCGGCCCGCCGGGGCGCACCCGTCCACGCGCACATCGATGCGATGGCCTCCGTCTCCGAGCCGTCCCACATGTTCTCCGGCCAGCCCCACCTGGGTGTCGCGTTGACGTCGGTGCTCGCCGAGGTACTCGGGAGCCTGGAGGACCGGGGGCGGGAGACGGGCCTCGTCTTCGCGGACCTGGACGGCACGATGCAGCGGGCCCAGGACTGGGGCTACGCCCAGGTACGGCTGGAGGGCTTCCCGCTGAGGGAGCTGCCCACGTGATACCCCGCGGACGCGTGGGGCGGCGTAGGCGCGGCAACGGGCGCCCTGGCCATCTGCATGGCGTCGCGAAGCTTCGCGCGGGGCCATGCACCGGCGCCCGGAATCCTGGCGTGGCTCTGGGGGTGGGCGGGGGAGCGGGCGGCGCTCCACGTGCGGGCGCCCACGGCGCGGTGAGGTGGGGCGTCAGCGCCGGGCCAGGCCCGGCATCATCCGGTACTCGGGCTGCGTGCTCAGGCCGCGGTCCTCGGCCAGCCGCAGCAGGGCCAGCCCCTCGATGAAGACGTGGCGCTCGGTGTGGAAGCGCTGGGGATGGAGGGGGAGGCCCGCGTTCCGGAACTCCGCGCCGCGCTCGACGAGCAGATCCTCCAGGGCGGCATCGAATGCCTCCTGGTCCCGGTTGGAGAGCGCCTCACACACAGCGAGCCGCGGGGAGCCACTGTCGCCGGAGCATTGCTGGAAGGCCGCGAGCGCCCGCTCCTCACCCGGGGAAGGGGTCTTCGCACCCGCGAGCAGGTGCTCGCGAAGGAAGTCGGCGTAGCGGAAGTCGTCCTCGAACTCCTCGTCCGCCATCCAGCGGTGCGGGGAATGCTGGGCGATGTCGCGGGCGAGGCCGTTCTCACGGGCGGCGAGCGCGTCGAACAGGGGATCCATCCGGCTGGCGCAGCGGAACCGGCTCGGAGCCGCCGGGTCCGAGCTGGAGAGCAGCAACTCCCTGCGCGCCGTCGCGGACAGACGCAGATCGTGGCGGAACGCCGGGACGTCGCCCTCCGCCAGCAACGCGCCGATGGCGGCAATGCGGCGATAGGTGGAGAGCCGGGTCAGCAGTTCCTCGCGCTGGAGGGGCGTGAGCGGCTGGCGAAGGCCGTCCTCGAGCTCCTCGACCGCCGTGAGCGCGTTCTCGCGAATGAGATCCATCTGGGGCATGGGGTGTCGCCTGTCCTCCGCGAACGCGGCACGTCTACGATTTGGTGCGCTTGCGGAACTCGGAGCCGTAGTCGTCCAGATCCTGGAAGATCATCCCGGTGCAGTCCTCGTCCACGATGGTCTGCCCCAGGTCTTCCCGGATGAGGATGAGCCGGGTACTCTCCGCCAGGCGGAAGATCTTCGTGTCCTTGGGGATCTTCTTTTCCTGGAGCACCAGCCGCCGGAAACGCTCCACCTGGTCCTTGATGATGGAGTCCATCCTGAAGTCGGACTTCTTGGCATCCATGCAGGCCACGGAGCCCAGCACGTTGGCGATGAAGTAGGGCGCGTCCAACACCTTCTTGCGTGGTGTGCGCAGACGCACCGACAGGAACTCGATGGAGTCTTTGGGCGTATCCCTCTCCAGGATGCCCTTGAGCTTCGCGGATACCACGAGCAGGGCGGACGTATTGGGAATGCTGTCCGCCAGCTTGCTGCCCCGCTCTTTCGACAGGTCGAAGATGAGTCCCTCTGGAAACCACTCCTTGCAGGGCACTCCCTCCTTCAGCAGGTAGCCCCTCCCCTCCAGCTCTTCCTTGCGGTACGAGTCCAGCCACGCGAAGGACTCGTCCTCATCGTCATTCACCCAGGGGTAGTAGCTCACCGAAACAGGCTCCTCGTTCAGGGCTTCTTGCTCTTCGTGAGGCCCTTCTTCTTGAGGGTAGGCTTCACGAACTTGTTGGATGTTCTCCCCGTTGTTGATGTTGTAGTCCACCCCCTGGAGCATCCGGAGTTGGTTGCTGTCGAAGAACTTGTCGGAGAATGCCTCCTCCGGAAGCATGTGGTGCCCCTGGTTGACGTACGGGGACTGGCCGATCTTGAAGTTGTTGCCGTACGTGAAGGTGTAGCGCCGCGCGTGGGCCTTGCTGCCCGGCTTCACCGCCTTGTCGCGGGTGCCCGTGCCACGCTTCTGGAGCACGCCCTGGATGACATCGAGGTCCGCGTAGGCGCTCTTCCGGCCCCCACTGCCCTTGATGTGCTTGTGGCCCTTGTCCCGTTAATCGCGAGAGCGCTTGAGCCGTGCCTTCAGCTTGCCCCCGCCAGAGAGGTGCTTTCCCATGCGTGCCTCCGTCGGACTCAGTTCAACTCGATTTTACCACCACGGATGAGTTGGAGCCCCGAAGCGCGGCTCTCCACCCGGACGCCTCGCAGGAGGATGGTGCCGTCCCTGCGCAGCGTGATGCTCGCCTCGCCCACCTGAAGAACGAGCTCCCGCTGAGCGCCCAGTACCAGGCGTTCCTCCGGCGGGGAGTTCGTTGCCTTGGCCGCCGTGGCGGGCGCGGGCTCAACGGGCGCGGGAGTCTCGGAGCCCCCGGGCCGCGCCGCCTCCTCCAGGAGTTGCTCCAGCAGAGAAGGAGCATCGGAGTCCTGCGCCATGGCGACAAGCAGGGGCCGCGCCGGGTCACCCTCCTCGAAGAGCAGTACGGCCTGCCGCTGCTCCCCCGCGGCCACGCGGAGCTGGGCCGCGTCGAGCGCGACGAAGCTCCGGGCTGGAATCGGCCCGGGACCGCCTTCGAACTGCACCAGGGGCAGGCCCTCCAGGCTCACGCCGACAAGTCGACCGACGCGCGCCCCGAGGATGGGCTGCTGTGACTCGGAGCGGGCATCTTTGTCCGGCGTGCTGCGATCGTCAGGTGAAGACATGGGAGACCTGAGCGACACGGTGGAGCCCATTGTCTCAATAGCCAAGCTGGATGACGAGCCCACCATCGAGTGCCTGATGGAGGTCCTGGAGACGAAGCTGCCGCAGTTCCTTCCCGTAGAGCACCTCTGCCGCTCGGTGCGTCCCTGCCTCTTCAAGTAGCCGAGGAACCCCTCCACGGTGGGAAGGTCCAGGAGGACCGGCGCGTTGCCCGATGTGGTCTCCTCGGCGGCCTCGGCCTCCTGGGCATGGGCCACATCGGCGGCCGAGTCCCTCCGGAAAAGGGCCAGCTCGGCGAGCGCATCCTTCTCGTTGCCCATGGCGAACCGTGTGGTATAGAGCCGCCCGTGGACCTGCCGTTTGAGGACCCACACGGTGTCGCCCTGTTTGTTCACGCAGGTGCGTCCACCGCCCCGTCCAGCGGGGCATGAAGTCCTCCAGTCAGTACGACGTTGCGCATCGACTGGAGGGACGGTAGAAGGCAGTCGAAGTTCCGCAGTAAAAGCAGTCGGTTGCACCATTTGGCTAGGTAGCTCACCTGGTTAGAGCGGCGGTCTCATAATCCCGGCCCTGCCCCTCACCTGCTGAACCCCTGGCCGTAACCCCCTATTCTTCCTGACCGTGAGCCGTCGCTGGCGTTCACTCGCCACCGGCCGGGTCCGTACAGAATCCGTACAGAATCCGTACAGGTGTGGACAACGGGCTCTATCCTGGGCGCCCTCAGCCATGGACATCACCTTCCACTACCCGCCCGATTTGATGGGCCTCCTGATCGAGGTCATCCCCGCCCTTTGCAAATCGAAGAGGGACGTCCTGCTGTTCTTCCAAGGCGCAGGTGTCGGGACGCAGTTCACTGGAGACCTCAGCAGACAGCTCAAGGTGTCTCCAGATGAGGTCAAGAAGCACCAGATGGTCCGAACGGTTCTGACCCGGCTCAACGAGAAGGGAGAGGCCACGCTTCGAGAGCGACGCGAGCTTCTTCGGCGCGTCGTGGAGTTCGAGGACTTCTCCATGTGCTGGGACAACGACCGGCACAAGGCGAAGGCGCTGGTCGCGGACATCCGGCAGCTCGTGAACGTGAAGGACTCCTTTACGCGCATGCATCAAGAGCGAGAGGCAGAGCGAAAGAAGCACTCCGAGAAGGTTGAGGCAGAGGCCAAGCTCAGGCGTCAACGTGAGCAGGAGCTGGAGGAGATCAGGAGCACCCTCTTCTCTCTGTTCGGGGCGAGCGACCCCTGGAAGCGAGGCAAGGCGCTAGAGGGCGTCCTCAACCGCCTCTTCAAGGCGCACAACGTCCTTGTCCGCGAGGCATTCACGCTTCGAGGCGACGAGGGCCAGGGCGTCATCGAGCAGGTTGACGGCGTTGTGGAACTCGACGGCGAGGTCTACCTGGTAGAAGCAAAATGGTGGGACCATCGGTTGGGTCCCGGCGACGTCGCCCAGCACCTCGTTCGCGTATTCACCAGGGGCCAAGCTCGCGGCATCTTCATCGCGTACCCCGGATACACCGAAGCAGCGCTCTCCTCCTGCAAGGAATCGCTCCAACGGGCAGTCTTCATCCTCTGCGAACTGGAAGAGTTCGTCCGGCTCTTGGACTCCAAGACGGACCTCAAGGACTTCATCAAGACGAAGATCCGAGCAGCCATCGTGGACAAGATGCCCCTGCTCAGGCCCCTCGCGAGCAGCACCTGAGTCCCGTTCTAGGCGACGTTTTTTTCTGTTCCTCGTTCGGGGAGGACAGGCTTGCCCTCCCCGCTATGCACGGAGGGCAACAACCCGAGCCGCGTAGCCTCGTGCTGCCATCTGCGAGCATGCCTTGAGCCAAACAGGAACTGCCGCAGGCTGTGGCGAAGTGCCTCGTTGGCCTCACTGATCTTTCGAGGCAACTCCTTGCGGGCTGCCTCGAACGTCCTCTTCATTTCCGAGACAAAAGCACCCGGTGCAGCCTTGTTGGATTCGCGGAACATCAAGTGATTCTGGTACTCGACTTGGATACCGCCGATGCCATCGAGCATGTCACCCAGTTGCTTAACGACAGCGGGCTCCAACAGGAGCGAAGCGCGGTGAAGCGCCTTGAATGCAGCTGGAGTAAGCGCCCCCAATTCGCTCAGAAACTGAGCGTACTTGTCGGTGTCACCGTGCACGATGGGGTTAGCCCAACGTTGGACGGCAAGTTCAAGCTCGGAAAAGGAGTCGTTGACCTCCAGCACCAGTTGGAGACGTACCTTCAGGGCCTCCTCGGCACGGACCTTCCGCAACCAGAACAGCGCCGCCAAACCTCCCACCATGGCAACGAGGTTGTCGGCGATCCACTTGCCGATCTCCTCCGCACCGATATGAGCGGTCACCAATTGCCAGAGCTGAACCCAATTCATCCGCTCCCCCTACACCAGCAACATGGGAGCTGACCACAGCCCGCCGTAAGAGCGGATGGTAAGCTGGCTGCATATCAAGCAGAGGAACACGGATGGCACCGCTCCCTGCTTGAAGCTCACCACGCACGCCAGCGAGGCCGTAGTTCCTACGCAGCATATTCAATGTCGCAGCCTCCCTTTCTCTACGGTAGACGCACCCTCTGGATGAGAAGCTGCAACGCCACCTGGGGGATGCGGTCCAGGCTGCTCGCCTGCGGCTCGGGCTCACGCAGGCAGAGGTGGCCGAGGAAGTCGGTTTGAAGTCCGGCGTCTACGGCCGGGTCGAGCGCGGGATGATGATGCCCAGCGTGCCCAGCTGCGGCGCATGTGCGAGACCCCGGGCATACCCTCGGACGTGCTCCTGTCCCTGGGAGTGCGGGCCCACGAGGGCGATAGCACCAGCCCCTCCGCCCGGGGCCGGTGAGAACCCGGAACTGAAGTAGGGCTGGGGGAGATTCATTCCCCCGGCCAGTAGAGACCCACCGCTGGGTGCTCAGCTCAAAGCGGGGCCATGCGCGTCATCATCGGCAGGGCATCACGCCAGGATCTCGATTCCGACCAGGACTCCATCCTGGTCGAAGTCGAGCACCACATCGGGACCCGTGTAGGAACCCATGAGTTCGGCCAGCCTGATCGATTTCGACATCTTGCAGGTCTCACCGGGGTGACTCGGGAGGCGCAAATAGGCCACGTCCTGATCGTCCTCGGAGACTCGCAGCTCGAAGCGCCCGAGCGTCTTCTTTGAATCCGTCTGCCCCATTACGGCCTCCACTGCAAAACGGTCTTCAGCTTCAATACACCATCCCTGAGCTGATAGACGACCGCACCACCTCGGCCAAAGCCAGGAACGATGACGCGGTCCGCGTGGGCCGTGTCCCGAATGGTTCCGGGCGGAAGCCCCGACTTCTCGATCTGTCGGCCGAACTCCTGCAAGGCCGCGCGAGCATCCTGCACGCTTGAGAACCCAGCCCGTTCAACCGCACGTTCCGCCGCGTGCGGCATGTTGCTGTTGACCACCTTGTCAACGTGGATATCCGACGCGCCTCCTGTCAACTCGCTCGTGGCATGACCGTTGCCTCGGCCATCTCCGGCCGACATCGCGACCGCGTTGGGGGCGAGGGTGATGGTGACGGCCTCGGCACTCACGGCAACCGTTTCGACCTCCCCCACGGCCGTGAGGCGGATACCCACCTGCGTCTCCGCCTGCGCCGCCGCCTGCATCGCGCCGGGCAGCGTCGGCACCTTCACCGCCAACCCCGTCGCCGTGTTGCCGAGCGCCACCGTGGCCAGCATGGCGAACGCACGCGCCGCGTTGCGGCCCATCACCTTGCCGTACCGCTCCCCGGCCTCGCGCAGCTCGTTGAACGTGGCGGCCCGATCCGTCTCGTCCATCAGCCGCTTGAAGCCCACGACGAGGCCCCAGAAGGTGTCGACGCCCACGTAGGAGATAAGGGTGGCGGTCATCACCGCCGCGAGCCCCTTCGAGACCGTCACGTCGGGAATCGAGATGAGGACCATGTACGTGGTCCAGGTCCAGAGAACCGCCGCCACCATGGCGTGGGGGTCGGCCATGTCCTTGAACGCCTCCAGCATCTCGTCGAGCACGGCGCCCTTGGCAAGGGCCAGGGCCAGGGCGAAACGGCCGTCCCCGTTGACGATGGGGCTCTCCGTCAGCAGGCGGAGACAGTCTCCGGGCCTGCCGGTGCGCTCGCACCAGCGCAGATAGTCGCGCGTCAACTCCACCTCCGCCGCCGGTGGTGCCCCCTCCAGATGTTCGTCCGGCCCGAGCGGAGTGACGCGGCGGCTGCGTGTCTCGTACGTGTACGAACCACTCCGCGCCTCGACCTCGAACAACTTCCGGGCGGCCTCCTGGGGCCGAGCGGAGGGCCGAATCTCCCAGGCACGCTTCGCCACGGCCTCCCTGAACTCGTCGCCGTTCAACTTCACCTGCTCGGCACCGGAGCGTGGGGTGAAAACGAGAGTGTCGGCTTGGCCCGTGTCCAGGCGCACGACCCGAGAAGCGGTAGCACACCCGGCGAGGAGCACCAGCAGCGCCGCCGTCCAGCCCAGCTTCATGGGAATTCCCCCTGATGATGGCCCCCCCCTGATGGGTAGCCATTCCAACTGTGTACCCTATTGGTCTGACAAATCCCGGTGTCCGCGCCTCTCGGCGGTGTCAATCGAGGGGCTCATCAAGAGCGCCCGTGCTTCGGCATAAGGACCTTGGCGGTCATCCCCGCTGACGTCCTGGCTGGTTGGCCAGTTCGTCTTCATCCAATCCACCCGAGGAGGAATCCAGATGGAACACGTCAGCCTCTCCGCCGAGTTGGGAGAAATTCGTTACGCCATCGAGGGCGCCCACTGGATCGCGGACAGCGTCGCCATGGGCGCGGTGCCCGACCCGGAGCGGGTGCACAGCGCGCCCGTCATCATCAGCGCCATCCTGCTGCTGGTGGAGACCAGGCTGCATCAGCTCGGCCGTGTGCTCCGAGGCGAGGAGAACCCGGCGCACCTGTTGACGCCGCACAACGTCACCGCTGGGGAGAACGCGGACAGGGATGACGTGGTTCTGCGGCCTTGGGACTGGAGCGCCGCGCCGAGGCCGTCTCCGTCCGAGAAGAAGGAGACCGAGCAGCCCCGTCCAGTAGCGGGAACCGAGTCCCTCCGTTCGCCTGAGGAGAACCCTCCCGCCCAGCCCGGCACGCAGGGGGCGCAACCGCCCCCCCACCGGGGAGCCGGACTGATCGGCTGCGGCCTATGTCGTGCCTGGGGTACCAGGGGAAGGGAGGTGAAGACGATGCTGGGTGCCGTGAAGAAGCTGGCCGCCTCACCAATCACCCTCCGGGTGACAGCGGCCATTTTGATCGGGCTGGCCGAGCACCTGCGCGAGGTGACGCGGCACGGGCGGTGAAGATGCCCGGAGTTGAAGCACGGTCCCCGTCGCACCAACACCAGCGATGATGCTCCCGGTCTTGGCCGGGTGGTGTGGCGGGGGCCGGTTCGTCTCCACAGGCTCCGATCCCGGTGGCACCAGCTCCGGTGCAGTTCCATCGCCGGAAATCCCCGGCCACTTCCCGGTGGTCCTCGAGTTTTTAGGTGTCAGGGGGGCCCTGACCCCTCGTGCGCGAGGAGCTGGAAGGCGAACACTGGGTACGGCCATCAGTAACCCCTGGGTGAAGCTCGCCAGGGACCGCGAACCGGGAGAGCAGCTCGCTGGAGAATCCCCCCAAAAAATCTTGAGAGCCTCCATCCCTGGGGGCTCGAAGAAGACTGGGGGGCTTTCAGGTGGACCTGCGACAAGGGAACCCCTGTCCCCCCCATCCAGGGGGTGCTCACCCAGATTCGATAGCCCTCGATAAAGGCGAGGAAGGCGAAGAGTGCCGGGAAGAGCTGTCAGAACGAACCTAAGCCCCAGAAGGACGAAAACTGGACTCCATGGACGCATCTTCTACAGTCATGTCGCATGTCCGAGTCCGAGCCCGATGAGTTCCCGGTCGACCTCGATGGCTTCCTGGCGACGATGGCGCGCATCCTAATGGAGCGCGGGCAGCGTAATGCCGTGGCCGTCCTCGCCTACGGCACGACAACAGCTCGTTGCGACAAGTATTTCGATTTCGGGCGGTACCACTACCCGTGGCAGTTGACGACTCGCCTCAGACCCGAAGTCTACGGGCGGTTGACGGCAGACATGCGCAAGGAGCTTGAGAGCGTGCTCCACGATACGTCAGTGGAGGTATTTGGGCACGAGCACCCAGATTCCTACATTGACAAGTTCTCGATCAGCGCTGCCATCGAGAAGAACTCGACGTGGCAGCAGGCTACACGTGAGTTTACGCGCGGGCGGAAGGTGAATAACCAAGGCCGCGTTCGCTCCGATAATCCGGCGATGAAGATGTACGACGGACTCTACTTTCGCTCGGAACCGGAGGTGAACTTCTACTTGGCATGCAAGGAGGCAAGCCTCGTCTGCGCCCCCTTACCGGTGTTCCTCAGGCCGGGCCGTACCCCACCGTACCGCATCGAGCCCGACATGCTCATCCTGAGGAACGGCGTTGTCATTCAGGTGGAGATCGACGGTCAATCGTTCCACCAGGAAACTCCCGTTGAAGCGCAGGAGCGTACTCTCGCAATGCAGCGTGAAGGCGTGCAGGTCTTCCGTATTGCCGCTGCCCAATGCGGCACCCTCGAAAAGGCCCGCGATGCACTTCGCTCCATGCTTGAGCACTTCCGCTTGGAACTGCCCAAAGCAAGTTAACGAAGGTGGTTGGCACTACACCACGACTACCTTACAACCCGCAGCTTCGTAACAGCTCGCCGCGCCCCGTCTGGACGGGGCGGGGATGAGCCCGCCGGGCAGCGAAGCAAGGAGCGGCGGCGTCAGTCGGAGCTGGACGGGAGGGTAACGGTGCCGGGATTGTCGATGGCGGCGAGCGCGGCGCGCAGCAGGTATCGCCCGGGGTCTTCACCGCGCAGGCGGGCCGTCTCAATCAGCGAGTAGAAGAGGGCCGCCACCTCGGTGCCGCGCAGCGACTTGGAGCCGTAGTGATTCTTGCGGCCCACCACCATGTCGCGCAGCTGCCGCTCCACCAGGTTGTTGTCCAGCGGCACCCAGGGGTTGGAGAGGAAGACGGTCAGCCCGCTCCACAGCTCCAGCATGTACTCGAGCGCCTTGCGCAGAGCACTGCCTGGCAGCGAGCGCTGGGCCAGCGCCCACTCGCGGATTGCAGCCACCAACGGGGCGGACTTCTCCTGTCGCACCGCGAGCCGTTGCGTCAGTGCCGCGGCCTGTTGCTCCCCCTGCAGTACGTGCGGGTCCGGTAGGTCGGCCTCAATGGCATACAGCTGGCCCATGAGAGACAGCACTTCGGCGCAGACGGGGGCCACCCTCTCGGCCTCCACGAATTTGCGTCGCACGTGGGCCCAGCAAAACACCAGGGAGCAGGAGGCCGGCCCGTCCGCGCCAGGCTTCGTCGCCGTCTGGTAGGCGGCGTAACCATCCACCATGACGACGCCCGCGTAGTCCCCCAGCACCAGCTTCGCGGTGGCTCCAGAGCGGCTGGGCAGAATCCGGTGGTACACCGCGTCCGCACAGGCCACCGTCCACGCGTACCACTTCTTCCCCGGCCCCTTGTTCAGCATGTACCAGTGCGTCTCGTCCGCGTGGATGAGCGGGGAGGAGAAGACAACGGCGGGCAGCGCCTCGTAGCTGGGCTGCAGGTGCAGGGCCAGCGCGCTCAATTGGTCCCACAGCATCTGGCTGTCCACCACCAGGCCCTCGCGCTCAAACATGCGCTCCTGGCGCGCCAGCGGCAGGTGGAAGCCGTACTTCTGCAGGGCGACGTGGACGGCGAAGTCCACCGAGTAGCGGCCGCCCTCCACCAGGCGCGGTGGGGCCGGCGCGGTGACGGGCGCGCACCCACAGGGGCAGCGGTACTTCTGCCGGCGGTAGTGCTTGAGGACGAAGTGGCGCTCCACCACGCTCACCTCCTGGCTGTCCTCCGTCTGTCCCTTCCACTCCTTCAGCGCCCCGCCGCACAGGCCGCACACCTGGTCGGCCTCGTCCAGCGGCAGCACCACCTCCTGCACGGGCAACTGCGGCTGGGCTCGCGGCCCGTGTCCGCGCTGCTCGCGGGCAGGCGCGGGCGGCGTCGCCTCCACAGCTGGCTTGCGCTTCTCGCTGGAAGTGCCGAACAGGCGCTGCTGCATGAGCGCCAACTGCTCCTTCAACTGCGTGAGCTCCAGCAGAGGAATTCCAACATATTATGACCCCCGGAAGGGCTCTCCCGAGAAGAGAGAGAAGCTCCTCCTCGACAAGGAAGGGCTGGAGGATCTGCAACATACTAGATGCCCTCGACGGGCTCTCCTCCTCTCCCTCTACTTGCTCCTCGACAGAGGAGAAGTCCCTAGATTAACAACATTCAAGGAGCCTCCTCCGCCTGGCTCTTGGAATCACCCTGCCGGCCTCACTAGCCCCGTCCCTGTGAACGTCAACCCGAGGGCCTTGGCGGCCTCCTGCTCGTCGTAGCGGCCATCCTCCAGGACGAGCTTCAACCTGTAGGTAGCCGCCCTCTTCCCTGCGCGGTGCCCCGCCACCTTCTCGAGAACATGCTCCAGCAGCAGCCGCTTCAACAGGTGCTGGCACGTGGAAGCCCCTGAATGGCACCCGGATTGGTCTTGGCTCCACGCAACCAAGTCGAACGCCAACGCACGTAGTAGGCCCCATCCTCGGCAACCCACTTCATGCAGGCTCGGATCCTCTGCATGGCGCGGAAGAAGTAGAAGCCCACCATGGGCCCGTGAGTCCGGGCGATATCCTCGGCGAGCCGCACGTGCTTGTGCGAAAGCTTGGCGAAGGAGTTTTCCGGAAGCTCGTTGAGCACGCTGTGGGTATGGGCCTGGAGCAACCTCTCCAGGCCCCGCCACGTGCTGGCATTCCGAACGCCGGAAGCAAGAGCCCACCAGCGAATGCAGGTGTGGAGGTCGAGGTTGTGGTCCGGACGCTCCACCGCCAGCCGTAGGGAGTAGTCCTGGAGGAGCACCCCCACCAGTTTGAAAAAGGACTTGCCCTTCGTGAAGAGGGTCCCCCAGACGAGCAGGAGTGAGTTCTCGTCAATGCTCCTATTCTGCTCGGCCACACCCACCAGCGACTGGCGCATGAGGAAGAGGGGGTGACGAGGGTGAATGCCCAGGTCCAGGCTGTCCAGCCTGTTGAGCTCCGCATCCGATATGTCGTGCGTGGCCAGGAACCGGGTGATCGCCGCCTCTTGCCAGTAGGCGTTGTAGAAGTGGGTGCCGAACCCGCGCTCGCAAAACCTGACGAGTTCCTGGACGTTGGAGATGTTCCGGAGCCCATCGTCGATGTACCCGATGAGCGGGTAGGCATCCAACACACTGCCAGTGGGCAGTTCCAGCAGGCGATGGAGAGGAGGCTCGTCCCCTGGGTTGTTCTTGGTTCTGAGGTTCATGGTGTCGCTCCAAAGCTCCCCACCTCCGGAAGAGCATGAGTAGTTCAAGGGGTGTGCTGCCCCCGTCTTGAGGGATGACGATGAAGCCCCTGCCTGATGAAGAGGGGGCCGGTTCCTCGCTGGCTTCCCAAACATAGGACGACCAAGCTGACGAGCTGGCTCCTGCCAATCAGCGTGGTGTCACCAAGAAGCCCAAGCGCCGGAGGTCGGGGAGCACCGGCCCACCACCTCCTGTGCTCCCGCCAGAGTACAAATGCCCTATCTGTCCCCCTGGGATCTCCGTCAGAAATCCTTTGGTTTGGGTATTCGACGACCGTGGGCGGTGGTCCGAGTACTCGGTCCCGGCTCACTGCCTCTCGGAATCCCGGCCCAAGGGGTGGGTCTGCCGAAGATGCACGGAACGGTGGAGATGGCAGCCGTACAAGTTCCCAACGGAAGCCCAACTGGACGACCCCTGTGTTGAGTGCGGCGAGGTGCTCGACCTCCAAGAGCGAGCCGTGGAGGTGCAACGCCAGCTCCTTGCCTACCTTGCAGGCGGACCTTCCGCCCTGGCCATTCCAGGCCCGGAGACATCCCCCGCGAGCAGCGGGCCGGGCTTGACCTGCACCGTGAAGGAGGCAGCGGCCTTGCTCGGGTGTGGGGCTACCAAGGTCTATGAGCTTCTGAGTCATGGCCAGCTCGTGGCCTCGAAGATCGGCCGGAAGCGCCTGGTGCTCCGGGCATCCGTGGAGGCATTGCTGCAAAGAGGAGGAATCGGGTCCACACCGGAGCGTCCGAAGAGGGCAGCTCCGGCGAAGTCCCACGCCAAGGATGCGAAGGCTCTAGCCACTGCCATCTCGAAGATGCCGCTCAAGTAGCGAGATGGGATCCTCCGGATGCTCCAGCCGGATGGGGAGCTGAATCATCGGAGGCACCTTCACGCCCTCGTAGAACTTCTTCGTCGTCACCGCCGACTGGTGCCCGATGGTGGCCGCGATGCGGGTCAGCGGCACGCCCCCGTCCACTGGACGCACCTCGGTGCCACACTCGGCGGCCCAGGTGACGAAGGAGTGGCGCAGCTCGCCCATGCGCAACGGCTCCAGTCCCACGGACTTCGCCGCGCGCTTCACCACCTGTCGAATCCACCAATCCGCTGGAGCCGAACCCCTGGCCTGGAGGCGCATGGCCGCCGCGAGGGCCTGGCATCCACGGACTGGACGTGGACCCGCCCCGACTTGTGGATGAAGGTGATGGTGCCCACGATGGCCCCCTGCCCTTGCAGCACCTTCACCCTCCCCTCGCCGCGAGCGAGCCGGTCAATCTCGGTGCCGTGCATCCCGCACTTGGCGTGGAGCAGCAGCACGTCCCGCACGCATTGCACCTCGGTGACGCGGCCCGTCCCCTTCCAGCCGTACCTGGCCGACTCCCACCCGTTGATGGCGGCGTAGATGCGCTCGACGTCGCGCATGGAGTAGCCCTTGTCGCGAAGAGCCTTCTCGGGCCGAGCCGGTGGCACCTTGAGCGCGAGCGTGGCGTCCTCGGCGGTGGTGAGTACCGCCTCCTCCTCGCGGAGCCAGGAGCAGAACGCCTTGATGGCCGCGATCCGGTGCCTCTTGGCCGGGATGTCCCCCGCCTCCGCGTCGAACCAGCCGTTGAGTGCCTGCTTGAGCTCCTGGAGACGGAGCTGCCGCAGGTCCTTCCCGTAGAGCACTTCGGCCCACTGGGCGAGGTAGTGGAGGACGTTCTTCCGGTGCCGCTCGGTGCGTCCCTGGCTCTTCAGGTAGCCGAGGAACCTCTCCACGGTGGGAAGGTCCAGGAGGACCGGCGCGTTGCCCGGTGTGGTCTCCTCGGCGGTCTTGGCCTCCTGGGCACAGGCCACGTAAGCGGCTGGGTCACGTCGGAAGAGCGCCAGCTCAGCGAGCGCATCCTTCTCGTTGCCCGCCGAGAGCCTTGTGGTATAGAGCCGCCCGTGGACCTGCTTTTCGAGGATCCACACGGTGTCGCCCTGCTTGTTCACGTAGGTGCGTCCACCGTCCCATCGTCCCGTCCAGCGGGGCATCGAAGTTCTCCAGTCCGTACGAAGTCAGTACGAAGTTGCGCATCGACTGGAGGGGCAGTAGAAGGCAGTCGAAGTTCCGCAGTAAAAGCAGTCGGTTGCACCATTTGGCCAGGTAGCTCACCTGGTTAGAGCGGCGGTCTCATAATCCGCAGGTAGTCGGTTCAAGTCCGACCCTGGCCAAGGCCCCGTCCCCGGGTTCACCCGGTGACGGGGCTTCTTTTTTCTTCTGTCGGGCGCGTGACTCCGCTGGCGGATTTCGCTCCCTACAGGCACTGGGGCTCTACATCGTGCAGCAGCTCGTCCAGGCCCACGGCGGCTCCATCACCGTGAGCTCCAGCGCGGCCATGGGCACCACTTCACCGTGCGGCTGCCCCGCCGTCTCGACGTGCCCTGACGCCGACTACGCGCCCCGCACCGCGGCCACCAGGGAGACTCCACCAAAGATGAAGAAGAGCGAGGCGGCCACCCAGCGGATCCATTTCATCTGGACCTTGCCCGCCAGCTTCTCTCCAAGGAACACCGCCGGTCCGTTGGCGGCCATCATCCCCAGCGTGGTGCCAATCGTCACCAGCACCACCGACTTGTAGCGAGCCGCCACCGCCACCGTGGCCAGCTGGGTCTTGTCTCCCATCTCCGCCAGGAAGAAGAGGATGACGGTGGTGACGAAGGCACCGAAGTGGCCCGTCTCCTTCGTCTCCTCCAGCGTGTCTGGCTTCAGCGTCCACAGCCCGAAGGCGATGAACAGCACCGCCAGGATGCTCGCCATCACCCGCGGCGGCACATGCGCCGACACCAGACTGCCCACGCTCGCCGCCAGCGCATGGTTGGCCAGCGTGGCCACCAGGATGCCGGCGATCACCACCCACGGCTTGCGGAAGCGGGATGCCAGCGAAAAGGCCAGCAGCTGGGTCTTGTCCCCTATCTCGCTAGCGGCCACCAGAAGGAACGAACCGATAATTGCTTCCATTGCCACGATGCGCCTCGTCTTGCTCTCGGGCCGAGGGATCGTGGGAGCGCTCAGCGCGCACGACGGACCTCGGCCAGGTTGAACCCTGTCCGAAGGTCTCGTTCGTCTCGCGCTCGCGAGGTGGGGACCCGGGCCCTCACGGGCCAGTGTGTCGAGTTCCCCGACGCCGCTCACTTCCGGCGTGAACTACTCCCCTTACTGAAGCCGCACGTAACAGCCCCTCCCACCTGCGTCAAGCATGCGCGCGCTTCCGGTGGTTTTTTTGACGGCTCCCTCGCCTGCCCCCCTAATGCCCTCACAGGCCGGTAGTGGCCTGTAGCAGCCCCGAGGAGGAAGTCCCGATGCAGGATGCCAGCGCCAGCCCGATGAGCTCCGAGGTCACCCCCGCCTCGAACGACTCGAACGGCCCCGACGCCTCCGAGTCCGTGGTCTCCACCCATGTGCTCGTTCCCATCGAGCAGGTGCACAAGCTGCGCGAGCTCGCCCGCCGCACCCGCATCCACCAGAGCGAGTACCTCCGCGAGGCCGTGGAGGATCTGCTCTCCAAGTACGGCCGCCAGGCCCCCGGAGGCGACCAGTGAGGACGTCCATGCCCTCGCAGGGCCGCAATCCGGCGATGACTCGCGAGAAGTCTCCGCCCACCCTGGACGCGAACCGGGGATTTGGAGCGCGTGGCACCACCGAGCGCCCCGCCTCCATCCGCGACGCCATCATCCGCTGGCTCAACGAAGAGCTGTGACGGGAACGAGGGCCGCTGCCCTCTCCCTTTAGAATGAGGGTCTTCCCGAGCCGAGGAGCTTCCGGATGATCCTGCTGAGTCTCTGTGCGCTGCTCGCATCCACGCCGCCTCCTCCCGTGGGGCTGAAAGCGGGCGCGGCCGAGCCCGATGACGAGATCGGGCTGCACGTCACCGGGCTCGCGGTCCCCTCTGAGACGAAGGCGGGCCTCTACCTGTTCGGCAAGCTCTCCGTCCCCTCCCATCCCCTCCGGGCCCTCCTGCTGCGCAGCACCGACGGCGGGGCCCACTGGACCGAAGTGCTTCCGGCGGTGGAGCACAGCGAGGTGCTCTCCGTCCACTTCACGGGCTGCCAGGGTCGCGCCCTGGTGGGCTGGAGCACGGAGGGGCCGGGAGAGCTCACGCTGTTCGCGAGCACGGACTGCGGGGCGACCTGGAAACGCAGGAGCAAGCTGCCCAAGGCCGTCTGGTCCGAGTGGCCAGAGCAGATGGCCTGGAAGGATGGCCAGCAGGGCACGGTGTGGTTGGTGGACGCGAACGAGGAGAACGCCCCACCGCGAGCGATCATCACGCGGGATGGGGGCCGGACGTGGACGCCCTCGAAGCTGACGCCTCCCGTTCCACCTTCGGAGCCCGAGTTCGAGGCGCAAGGCCCCACGGGTGTGCGCTGGAAGGTGTCCTCGGAGGAGCAGGCCACGCGGGTGGAGCGCCAGGAGCCAGGAGCCACCGCGGAAGTCCGCGCCGTGTTGCCGAGGTACTGGCGGCGCGAGGGGAAGGCGCTCGTGCCCAACGGTGTCCAGCGCTAGCATCCGCGCGGTCCATGGACACGTCCGCCACTCCGCGCACCGTCACCGGCCACATCGACGTCCACCCTCGTGGCTTCGGCTTCCTCGTCGTGCATCCGTCCGGCTCCGACGAGGTGATCTCCGCATTCATTCCACCGCCCGAGCTGGGTCCCTACCTCGCCGATGATGTCGTCTCCGCCACCGTGACGGCCTCGGCCGACGGCCGCTGGAGCGCGAGCGGGCTGTCCCTCCTGAAGCGCCCGCGCCAGGAGGTCTACGGTGAGGTGGTGCTGCGCAAGGGGGTGGTGCACCTGCGCATCGATCGCAACGTGGCCACTGGCGACTGGCCGTTGGAAACGGCCGGCGCCGACGTGCAGCCCGGTGACGCGGTGGTGGCCCGTGTTGACGACGGCAAGGTCTGGCTCCTGCGCAAGCTCGAGCCGGGCGCGGATCGCTCCCTGGAGCGCATCATCGTCCGCCATGGGCTGCGCCGGGACTTCGACCCGGAGGTCCATGCCGAGGTCCAGCGGGCCCTCTCCGTGCCCCACACGCTCGGAGGGCGGAGGGATCTGCGCCAGATTCCCACCGTCACGGTGGACGCCCCCTCGACGCGCGTCATCGATGACGCCATCTCCGTGCTGCCCGGGGGTGGGGATGGAGCCCTGCGCCTGTTCGTCTCCATCGCGGACGCGGCCGAGTTCGTCACCGAGGGCTCGGCGTTGGATCGCGTGGGGCGCGAGCGGGCCACCAGCGTGTACCTCGCCGGCGCCATGCTGCCTATGCTCCCCGAGGAACTCTCGACGAACTGGCTCAGCCTGGTGCCCGGCGAGGAGCGGCAGTGCCTCACGGTGGAGCTGCGCATCGACCCCGAGGGGCGCGTCACCGCGACGGATGTCTACGAGAGCCTCATCCGCTCGTGGGCGAAGCTGAGCTACACCGAGGTGGCGGACTACCTCGACAAGGGCGAGGTGTCCGAGCCGATGGCGGCGGTGCGCGAGGCAATGCCCTGGTTCCGAGCGGCGGCGGCACGGCTGGCGGTGGCGCGGGCGGGGCGCGGCGGCATCGAGATAGCGCGAGAGGAGGCTCGCTTCACCTTCGACGAGGAGACGGGCGAGGTCTCCGGCATCGAGGCCGTGCGGCCCACGACGGCCCACACCCTCATCGAGCGATTCATGGTGGCTGCTAACGAGGCCATCGCGGGGTGGCTCATCGATCGCGGCGTCCCCGCCCTCTTCCGTGTCCAGGACGAACCGGATGCCCAGCGCGTGGCCGACCTGGCCGCCTTCGCGCAACACTCGGGATTCGCCGCGGGCTTCGGCCGCAGACTCACCCCGCTGGCGCTCGCCGCGTTCGACAAGCAGATCGCCGGATGCACCGCGGAGCCCGCGCTGCGCTCGGTGCTGCGGCGCTCGCTGGGGCCCTCGCGCTACACCGTGGCGCAGGCCATGCACTTCGGCCTCGCGGCACGCGCCTACCTGCACTTCACCTCGCCCATCCGGCGGTACGCGGACCTCGCCGTCCACCGCACCCTCAAGCAGTACCTCCGGGGCCGGCGAGACTTCGTGCACGAGGACCCTGCCGTCGAGCAGCTCGCGGTGCACCTCAACGAGCGCTCTCGCACCTCCGGCCGCGCCGAGAAGGACCGTCACCGCGTGCTGGAGGCACGGGTGATGGCCGCGCACGTGGGCCGCGAGTTCACGGGCCGCATCACCCGGGTGAGGCCCTCCGGCCTGCTCGTCCAGCTCGATGGCATGCTGGTGGAGGGCAACCTCCCCGCGGACTCGCTTCCGGACGGTCCCTACCAGCCCGACCCGAGGGAGACGTCGCTCGTGGGCCCCAAGCGCGCCTTCACCATCGGCATGCCACTGAGGGTGAGCGTGGCCTCCACCGACGAGCAGTCCGGCCGCGTCGAGCTGGCGCCCGCCGGGTGAGCCACCACCTCAGGGCCCCTGGGTAAGGGTCCCCACGTCCAGCTCCACCTCCTCCTGGACGGTCACGGTGCGCCGCACGGGCGCGGCGCGGGATTTGGGCTCGGCCAGCTCGAGTTGCAGCGTTCCCGAGCCGTAGATGGGCAGGGAGAATCTGCCATCTTCATCCAATTGCTCCTGGCCATTCAGGTTGAAAACGCAGCGACGCGATACCGCCCCTCGGAGGGGGCCGCGAACGAGAAACGGCCCTGGAGATCCGTGATGTCATACGAGAGCGCCACACCAGGAGGAGAATCTATCCCTTCCCGCTGGGAGCGGGGGCCGTCTTTCCGGCCCGGCGCGCGAGCACCGCCTTCACCTCATCCAGCGTCACGCCCAGCGGGCGCACCGCCACGAGCAGGTGGTAGAGCACGTCCGCAGCCTCCTCGACGGCGCGCGCCTTGTCCCCGTCCGCGCACGCCGTCACCAGCTCCGCGGCCTCCTCGCCGATCTTCTTCAGCCGCAGGTTCCGGTCGTCCAGGAGCCTCCGCGTGTAGCTCGGCTTCTCCCCCGGCTCCGGCGCCTTCGCGGCCCGCTGGGCGATGGTCCGGTCCAGCTCGACGAGCGCGTCCACCGGACCGATGTCGAAGCACGTCTCCGCCCCGGTGTGGCACGCGGGGCCCGCCTTCTGCACCCGCGCCAGCACCGCGTCCCCATCGCAATCCGCCGTCAGGGACACCACGCGCTGCACGTTCCCGCTCGTGCCGCCCTTGTGCCACAGCCCGCGCGAGCGCGAGCGGTAGTACATCTCGCCCGTCTGCAGCGTCTTCTCCAGCGCCTCGCGGTCCGCGTGCGCCACCATCAACAGGTCGCCCGTGTGCGCGTCCTGCGTCACCACCGTCACCAACCCATTGCCCTTGGCAAAGTCCAGCTTCGACAGGTCCAGCATCATCCCCTCTTCGTCGCGCCCAGCAGCTCGCGCACCTGGTCCGCGAGCGCCGCGTTCGTCGCGATCGCATTGCCGCCGAACGAGGTCCTCGTCCCCGTCCAGTCCGTGAATACTCCGCCCGCCTCTTCGATGATGGGCTGCAGCGCCGCCGCATCCCAGGGCGACATCAGCTCGTCGACCATCGCCTCCGCCCGCCCCGTGGCCAGCAGCAGGTAGCCGTAGCAGTCACCCCACGTCCGCGCCATGAACGTCTTCGCCGTCAGCGCCCGCCACTTCGCGCCGCGATCCGGGTGCACCAGGAAGCGCTCGTCCGTGGACAGCACCACCGCCCGGGACAGGTCCGCTTCCGCCGACACCCGCGTGCGCTTCCCGTTCCACCAGCACCCCTGCCCCGGTGCCGCCACCAGCATGTCCGCCACCGGCGGGAAGTACGCCGCACCCGCGAGGATGCGCTCTCCCTCCGCCACCGCCACCAGCGTGCCCCACAGCGGCACTCCGCGGATGAACGTCTTCGTGCCGTCGATGGGATCCAGGATCCACCGGCGCTTCGCTCCGGGCCGCGTCTCGCCAAACTCCTCCCCGAGGATGCCGTCCTCGGGGAAGTGGGACTCGATCCACTCGCGAGCCGTCTTCTCGGCGGTCCGATCCGCCACCGTCACCGGCGTGCCGTCCTTCTTGGTGTCCACCGTGACGCCCTGACGGAAGTACCCGAGCGCCACGTCGCCCGACCTGCGCGCCACTTCCTCCGCCGCCTGCATCAAGGACTGTGAATCCATTCAGAGGCTCCTGACCCCAAGGCCGCTCCCCCGGAGCAGCGTCTTGATCGCCCCGACCGTGGTGACGCCGTCGTGGAGGATGCCCGCCACAAGCGCCGCGTCCGCCTTCCCCTCCTTCAGCGCGGCCCGTACGTGCTCCGCGTTGCCCGCACCACCCGAGGCAATGACCGGTACGTCCACCTGTTCGGCGATCGCCCGCGTCAGCTCCAGGTCATACCCCGAACGGGCCCCGTCCCTGTCAATGCTCGTGAGCAGGATTTCACCTGCTCCACGTTTCACACACTCGCGAGCCCATGCCACCGCGTCCAGTTCCGTGGCCCGCTTGCCACCGTGGGTGTACACGCGCCACCGGTCCCCATCGCGCTTGGCGTCGATGCTCGCCACCACGCACTGGGCGCCGAAACGCTCGGCGCACTCGGTGAGCACCTCGGGCCGCGCCACCGCCGCCGAGTTGATGCTCACCTTGTCCGCACCCGCTCGCAGCGCCCGGCCCACGTCGTCCACCGTGCGCACGCCCCCGCCCACCGTCAGCGGGATGAACAGCCGCTCCGCCGTGCGCTGCACCAGGTCCCACAGGGTGCCGCGCTCCTCGTTGCTCGCGGAAATGTCGAGGAAGGTCACCTCATCGGCACCAGCCTCCTCGTAGCGCATGGCCAGCTCGACGGGGTCGCCCACGTCGCGCAGCCCCTCGAACTGGACGCCCTTCACCACGCGCCCGCCCTTCACGTCCAGACAGACAATCAGCCGCCGCGTGAGCATCTCACTTCACCTCCAGGGCGACCGTGCCCTTGGTGCTGAACACCACGCCCGAGTCCACCATGGCATCGCGCAGCGCCATCCCGAGCGCCTTGAACGCCGCTTCCGTCACGTGGTGGCTGTCCTTGCCGCGGAGGATCCGCAGGTGGAGCGTCACCTTCGCGTGCTCGCAGAACGAGCGCATCACGTGGTCGTACAGTTTGTTGCGCAGCGGCCCCCGGTAGTAGAAGCGCCCGCCCACGTCGATGCAGGCCTGCACCAGCGCGTCGTCCATGGGGATGGTGCGCTCGCCGTAGCGGGCCGCCGTGGCCGGAATCACCTTCTGCACCGCCGTGCCCAGGGTGATGGCCACGTCCTCCATGAGGTGGTGCCGCAGGTCGCCGCGCGCATGCAGCGTCAGGTCCAGGCCCGCGTAGCGCGCGAAGGTGGACAGCATGTGATCGAAGAAGGGCAGGCCCGTGTCCACCCGGGCGATGCCTTTGCCCAGGGCGATCTCCACCTTGATCTGGGTCTCCTTCGTCTCCCGAACGATGGTCGTCGTCATGCGAACTCCCGCGCCACTTCGGCGGCGTCCAGCTTGCCCGTGTACAGCGCCATGCCAATGACGGCCCCGAAGGCGCCCACGCCCCCGAGCGCCCGCAGGTCCTCCACCGTCGTCACGCCACCCGAGGCGTACAGCGGGTGACGGCTCGACCGGGCCACCTCCTCCATCAGCGGCAGGTCCACGCCGTCCATCTGTCCTTCCTTGTGCACCGCCGTCACCAGCAGGCCGCCCAGGGGCAGGGGCTCCAGCGTCTCCAGCACACGGGCGATGTCCAAGGCACTGCCGGCCGTCCAGCCGCGCGTCACCACCTCGCGGCCCTTCACGTCCGCGGCCACCACCACCCGGCCCGGGAAACGCTCGGCCACCTCGCGCAGCCACGCCGCGTCCTCGATGGCCTTGGTGCCCACCACCACGGAGGAAGCTCCCAACGCGAGCACCGCCTCCACCTTGGCCGTGCTCCTCACACCACCGCCCACCGAGAAGCGAAGGTCGGGCTCATGGCCCAGCAGCCGCCCAATGGAACCCTCGTTGGAGCCCTTGCCCAACGCGGCGTCCAGGTCCACCACGTGGAAGGTTTTGAAGCCGTACGCGCGCCAACGCTTCAGCGCGTCCAGGGGCTCCTTCACCCGCACCCGCTCGTCGGCGTAGGAGCCACCCACGAGCTGCACGCAGGCGCCCTCGCGCAGGTCGATGGCAGGGATGGCGATCACGTGCGCACCTCCTCGAGGAAGGCCTGCACGAACCGCACGCCGGCCGCCGAGCTCTTCTCCGGGTGGAACTGCACGCCGAGCACCTTCCCGCGCCGCACCGCCGCGGGGAAGCGGTCCTCCTCATGCGTCGTCCAGCCCACCACCACCTCGGGCTCCTCGGCGCGGCAGACGAAGCTGTGCGCGTAGTAGACGCTGCCGAGCTTCGCGGCCTTCAGCGCCGTGTCCTCCTCCACCGAGTTCCACCCGATGTGCGGCACGCGCCGGGAGCGCAGCTTCGTCACCCGGCCGCGGAAGAGGCCCAGGCCCTGGCCGCCGCCCTCGTCACTCGTGTCGAACATGAGCTGCATACCCAGGCAGATGCCGAGGCACGGCAGGCCGTCCGCCACCGCGCGCCGCATCTGCTCGAGCCCCGGTGCCAGCCGCGCCGCCGCCGCGCCGAAGGCTCCCACGCCCGGCAACACCAGTACGTCCGTGTCGAGCGCCTTTACCGGGTCCTCCTGCACACGCACCTCCACGCCCGGCGTGGTGGCCAGTGCCTTGGCCAGCGAGTGCAGGTTGCCCGCTCCGTAGTCGAATAGCGTCACTCTCATCGCAGAGCCTCCCGCAGCGCCCCGAGCGCCGCATCGATCAGGGTCCAGGGGCCGCATCCGATCCGGAGCGCGTCCCCAATGCCCGTCAGTCCCTGGAACGCCCGCACATTCACGTCCCGCTGCCGCATCCGCTCCGCGATCGCGGGCGCGCCGGGCAGCGGCACCATCACGAAGTTGGCCTCGGTCGGCAGCGGCTTCAGCCCCAACGTCTCCAGCTCGGCCACCAGCCGGGCCCGGATGGCGAGCGCCTCGGCGGCCTTCGCCTTCATCCACGGCAGGTCCTCGGACAGGGCCGCGGCGGCCATGCGCTCGGACAGGCCCGTCACCTTGTAAGGCCCACGGGCCTTCTCCACTTCAGCCACCAGCGTGGGGTTGCCGATCGCATAGCCCACCCGCAGGCCCGCCAGCCCGAAGGCCTTGGACAGCGTGCGCGTCACGAGCACGTTGGGCCTGCTCGCCAGGTCCAGGTGGCTCTCCCGGGCAAATTCGGCATAGGCCTCGTCGAGCAGGACGATGCCGGGCGCGTTGTCCACCAGCCGCACCAACGCGGCCCGCGAGGCCACCGTGCCCGTGGGGTTGTTGGGCGAGCACACGTAGATGAGCCTGGCGCCCGTGGCGAGCAGCCCGTCCACGTCGATGTCGAAGTCGGGCTTGAGAGGCACCGGCGCGTACCGCAGGCCGTTCACCTTCGCAAAGTAGGACATCATCACGAAGGTGGGGTCCGGGAAGGCGATGACCTCGCCCGGCTCCAGGAAGGCGCGCAGGGTGCTGTCGATGACATCGTCCGAGCCACACCCGGTCGTCACCCGAGAGGGCTCCACACCCGTGTAGCGGGCCACGGCCTGCTTGAGGTCCGGTGCGTAGCCCACGGGGTAGCGGCTCACCTGGGAGGCCACCATCTCGCGCAGGACGCGCTCGGCGGCCGGTGGCATGCCGAAGAGGTTGGTGTTGTCACTCAGGTCCACGCTGCACTTCACCTTGGAGGGCGAGTACAGCGGGATGTCCCGGTACGAAGCGCGCGAGGGCAGGCTCATGACTTCCTCCAGCCGCGAGCGGCGTCGGCGTGGGCGAAGAGTCCCTCACTGTCGGCCAGCAGACCCACGTCCTCGGCGAGCCGCGCCGCCGCGTCGCGCGTGACACGCTGGTACGTGGTCCACCGGTAGAAGTCGAGCACGCTCAACCCCGAGTACGCACGGGCCAGGCCCGCGGTGGGCAGCACGTGGTTGGCGCCCGTCATGTAGTCGCCGTAGGCCACCGAGGCGTACTGGCCCACGAACACCGTGCCCGCATTGCGAGCCTTCGGCAGGTCCTCCAAGGGAGACGTGGTGGCGATGAGCAGGTGCTCGGGAGCGAAGTCCGCCACGAAGGGCCAGGCCTCCTCGAGCGAGTCCACGCTCAGCACCGCTCCCCGCTCGCTCAGGGCCCGCGTGACGATCTCCTTGCGCTTCGCTCGAGCCGCCGCGCGCTCCACCGCCGAGGCCACCGCCTGAGCCAGGACGTCGCCCACCGCCACCGTCACGCAGCAGGCATCCGGATCGTGCTCGGCCTGCGCGAGCATCTCCCGCGCCACCGCCTCCGGGTCGGCCGAGCTGTCCGCCACCACGAGGATCTCACTCGGGCCCGCTGGTGCGTCGATGGCCACCGCATCCACCACCTGCAGCTTGGCCGCGGCGACATAGGCATTTCCGGGGCCGACGATGCGGTCCACCCGCGGCACGCTCTCGGTGCCATAGGCCATGGCCGCAACCGCCCCCGCTCCGCCGAGGGCGAAGACGCGATCCGCGCCCGCCAGCGCCGCCGCCGCCAGCACTCCCACCGACAGCTTCCCATCCGGCCCAGGCGGCGAGCAGACGATGACCTCGCCCACCCCGGCCACCTTCGCGGGCACCACGCCCATGAGCACGCTGCTCGGGTACACGGCTCGGCCGCCCGGGGCGTACACCCCCACGCGCCCGAGCGGATCCGGCCGGCGGCCCACGAGGATGCCCGGCTCCGTCTCCACCTCGGTGGCCTGGGGCTTCTGCGCCGCGTGTGCCCGGGCGATGTTGCGTGCCGCACGGGCCAGCGCGTCCTTCAGCTTCGGCTCCAGCGAGGCCAGTGCCTCCTCGCAGACCGAGCGAGGCACCTCCAGCGACTCCAGCTCCGCGCGGTCGAACTCGTGCGCCATCTCGCGGAGCGCCTTGTCTCCATTCCGGCGCACGCGGGCGATGATGTCCGCGGTGCGCTGAGCGATCCGCACGTCCGAGCCACCCGTGCGGTCCAGCAGGCGGCGGCGCGCCTCGGCGGACAGCGCCGTCAGGCGTCCGCGGTACTTGAGCGAGGAGGAGCTCACGGCATCAACCTCTCGATGCGGGTGACGAGGATGCCCTCGCAGCCCAGGTTCTTCAGGGCGGCGATGGTGCGGTAGATGCTCTTGGCGGGCACCACGGCGTGCACGGCCACGAAGTCGCCGCCCTGCACATCCACCACGGTGGGACCGTTGAGGCCCGGGAGCACCTCGCGCACGCTGGCCAACACCGGGCGCGGCACGTTGGCCATCAGGTAACGCTTGCCCCGGGCCGCCAGCACCGAGCCCAGCGCCTGCCGCAGCTCCTCCAGCTTCGCCGCCGCCTCGGGCACGTGGCCCTTGCGGGCGATCAGCCGCGCGCTCGACTGGACCACCGTCCCCACCTCGCGCAGGCCATTCATCTTCAACGTCGAGCCCGTGGAGGTCAGGTCCACGATGATGTCCGCGATGCCCAGGTGCGGGGCGATCTCCGTGGCGCCCGAGACCGGTACCACCGTCACCTTCTGGCCCCGCTTCGTGAAGAACTCCTGGGTCAGCCGCGTGAAGGACGACGCCACCCGCACACCGTCCTGGATGTCCTCGAGCTTCTGGATGCCGCTCTCCTCCCGGGCGGCCACCACCAGCCGGCAGCGGCCGAACTCCAGGTCCATCAGCAACTCCAGCTCGCGGCCGGACTCACACACCAGGTCCCACCCGGTGACGCCCGCGTCCGCGGCACCATCGGCGACGAACTCGGGGATGTCCTGGGCCCGGACGAAGATGGCCTCGAACTCGCCGCCGAGCGACGCGGTGAGCGCGCGCTCTCCTCGGACCCGGACCTCCAGACCGGCATCGTTGAACAGCTCACGGACCTCGTCGGAGAGGCGGCCTTTGTTGGGCAGTGCGATTTTCAGCATCGTGGGACCTGGGGGAGTGGAGGACGGGCCCGGAAACGAAAAAAGCCCGTCCTGGGTGGGACGGGCTTCCGTTCACTGCTGCGGTGCTTCGGGGGCGTCTCTACGCGTTCACCCGGGCATGCGCATGGCGAGCGGTCCCGTCGGGGGGCCGATGATGATGCGCATGATGATGGATGGACACGGAACGCACGGGGCTCATTAGGTAACGGAAAGACCCCGTGCCGTCAACCCGCCCCCCTCGCGGTGCTTGCAAACCCTACCTGGAGTGAGCACAAGCGCCCCGATGCGTGACACCAACGTGGTCGTCGTAGGCGGTGGGGTGATGGGCTGCGGCATCGCCCTGAGGCTGCGTCAGGCCGGCGCGCGGGTGACGGTGTTGGAGCGCTCCATTCCGGGCGCCGAGGCCTCCAGCGCGGCCGGCGGCATCCTCGCCCCTCAGCAGGAGGCCGAGGCCCCAGGACCCTTCCTCGAGCTGTGCCTGCGCAGCCGGGGCATGTACCCGGACTTCGCCGCGGAGCTGCTGGCCCTCACCGGTGTCAATGTGAACTACCTGCCCAGTGGTGTCCTGTCCCTCGCCTTCGACGAGGCCGGGGTCCAGCGCCTGGAGGCCACCGTGGGCTGGCAGCGCACCCTGGGACTGCGCGCGGAGCTGCTCGGCACGGCCGACGTGCGCACCCTGGAGCCCCAGCTCTCGCCCCAGGTGCTGGCCGCCGCCCGGTACCCGGATGACCACCAGGTGGACAACCGGCTGCTCACGCGGGCCCTCACCATGGCCGCCGCCAGGGTGGGCGCCACCTTCCGCACCGGCTACGTGCGCGGCGTGGTGGAGGAGAACGGCCGCGCGGTGGGCGTGGACCTGGACGGAGAGACCCTGCGCGCGGACGCCGTGGTGATCGCCGCCGGCTCCTGGTCCGGACTGGTGCAGGGCATCTCGTTGGATCCGCGCGTGGTGCGCCCGGCGCGCGGGCAGATGGTGCAGCTGCAGACCCGGCTGCCGCTCTTCTCGCACGTCCTCTTCTCCGACAAGGGCTACGTCATCCCGCGAACGGATGGACGGGTGATCGCCGGCAGTACCCTGGAGTTCTCGGGCTTCGAGAAGAACGTCACGGCCGAGGGCTTGCACCGGATCCTCTCCCTGGCCATGGAGCTCTGCCCTGCACTGGCCTCGGCTCCCGTGCAGGAGACGTGGGCGGGGCTGCGTCCCTACACCGACGACCATCTGCCCATCCTGGGCGCCGGACCCCTGCCTGGCCTCTTCCTGGCCACGGGCCACTTCCGCAACGGCATCCTGCTGGCCCCCGTCACCGCGAAGCTCATGGCCCAGGTGGTGCTTGGAGAAACCCCCTCGGTGGACCTCACTCCGTTCCGTTTCGATCGATTCCCCCGCCGCTGAGCCACCAGGTAGGCCTCCCACCTCCCTGGGAGGACCCGGCCGAGCGGCCGGGAAAATCGAAAAACCGCGTCGGGTTGGCCTTCCGCGGCCCGATCCTCCTAGAATCCCCCACCGTGGAAGCCATTCCTCCCGTACCTCCCCGGATACTCATCGTCGACGACGACGATTCCGTGCGCGACGTCATCTCGGTCCTCCTCAGGGAGGAGGGCTACAACTGCGTGGTGGCCAGTGGCGCCGAGATGGCCCTGGACATCGCCGGCCAGGAAGAGACGCCGCTGGTCATCAGTGACATGAAGATGCCGGGCAAGGATGGCCTGTGGCTGCTCGAGCAGCTGCGCGAGCGCTATCCGGACACCTCCGTCATCATGCTCACCGGCTACGGCGACACCGAGTCCGCGGTGGACTGCCTGCGCCGGGGCGCGGTGGACTACCTCCTCAAGCCGCCCAAGCTCACGGACCTCATCCGCGCCATCGAGCGGGCGCTCGCCAAGCGCCGCATCGAGCTGGCACGCAAGCGTTACCAGAAGAAGCTGGAGCGCAAGGTGCGCGACCGGACGACCGAGCTGCGCAACGCGCTCCGGGACATCGCCAACACCTACCAGGCCACGCTGCTGGCCCTGGTGGCGGCCCTGGACGCCCGCGAGCACGAGACGTCGGACCACTCGCAGCGCGTGGTGCGCTACACCAACGCCATCGCCGAGCGCCTGAGCATCAAGGGCCCGGAGCTCGAGGAGATCGGCCGTGGCGCCCTCCTCCACGACATCGGGAAGATCGGTGTGCCGGACGCGGTGCTGCTCAAGCCGGGCAAGCTCACCCCGGAGGAGTGGCAGGAGATGCGCAAGCATCCGGACATCGGCTTCCAGATGATCCAGAACATCCCCTTCCTGGCCACGCCGGCGCAGATCGTGCTGTCGCACCAGGAGCGCTGGGATGGCCAGGGCTACCCGCGCAACCTCCGGGGCCAGGAGATCCACATCGGCGCGCGCATCTTCGCCGTGGCGGACACCCTGGACGCGATGACCAGCGACCGGCCCTACCGCAAGGGCACCACCTTCGCCAACGCCATCGCGGAGATCACCCGCTGCGCCGGGACGCAGTTCGATCGCGACGTCGTCCGGGCCTTCCTCGACATCGGTGAGCAGGCGCTCATCAAGATCAAGGAGGACATGCACCTGCGGAAGCTGACGCTGGTGCAGGCGGAGGCGCAGGCCCAGGAGGCCGAGGCCACGCTCGCCCGGCTCAGCGAAGACATGGACGACATGGACCAGACCATTCCAGGTCCGGGAAGCCCCGGTCCGGGTCCAGCGCCTCGAGGAGCCAGCCCCGCTCCCTCGGCCTCCACTCCTGGCCCCGCGGTGAGTGCCTCGGCTCCTCCCGCGCGTCCGGAGCAGCCCGTGGTGCTCTCGGTGCTCGCCGGGGGACGCCAGGGCAACCCGCGCGACTGAGATCCACCGCACAGCCGACCACCTTCGAGATGCCAGCCGGGGGTATTGGTGGTTAATAGTCGGATTGCCCCCATGATGACCGCCCCCCCACCGAGGGATCCCCTGACCCCACCGCTGCTGGACGCTCAGGGGAGGACCATGACGTACCTGCGCCTGTCGGTGACGGACCGGTGCAACTTCCGCTGCACGTACTGCTCGCCGGCGAGCTGGGGCGGGAAGAAGGATCTGCTGTCGCCCGAGGAGTTCGAGCGCATCGTCTCCGTGTTCGCCCGGATGGGCATCCGCCGGGTCCGTCTCACCGGGGGCGAGCCCCTCATCCGCCCGGACATCGTCGAGGTGGCCGGGCGCATCGCCGCACAGCCGGGCGTGGAGCGGGTGGCCATCACCACCAACGCCAGCCACCTGGAGAAGCTGGCCGTGCCGCTGCGCGAGGCGGGTGTCACCCAGCTCAACATCAGTCTGGACACCCTGTCCGAGGCCACCTTCCGGCGCATCTCCAAGCAGGGGGACTTCGCCTCCATCCTGCGGGGCATCGACGCGGCGGTGGGAGCGGGCTACGCCTCCCTGAAGCTCAACGTCGTCGTCATGCGCGGGGTGAACGACGCCGAGGTGTCGGATCTCATCGCCTACGCCCATGCGCGGGGCATGACGCCTCGTTTCATCGAGCTGATGCCCTTCGGCCAGGGCACGCCGGTGCCCACCGCGGAGCTGGTGGAGCGGCTCCAGTCCACGGGCCTGTCCCTCGTACCGAATGACGAGGAGCACGCCGACACCGCGGGCCCGGCGCGCTACTGGCGCGCTCCCGGGGGACGGGTGGGCTTCATCTCTCCCCTCACCCAGAACTTCTGCGGCGGCTGCAACCGCGTGCGCGTGGCTTCCAATGGAGACCTGCGCAGCTGCCTCGGCGGACGAGCCCAGGCTCCGCTGCACGCGCTCATCCGCGGCGGCTCCACGGACGCGGAGCTCGCCCTGGCCATCCGCCAGGCGCTGGGTGAGAAGCCGGAGGGGCACCGCTTCAACGAGCCCGGCGCCAACAAATCGCTGCTGCCCATGATGGGCATCGGCGGCTGACTCCCCCCCAAGAGCACGTCGAGCGAGGACAGGACCCCGAGTGGAGGACCGCCTCGCCCGCGCCGCTACGGCCCTGACCGCCGGATTACTTCACCAATCGGAGGGTGACCGGATACCGGTACACCTCCCCGTTGTACGCCTTGATGCCGGCGATGATCGTCATCACCAAGCCATAGAGGGCGACACCGATGCCCAGAACGAACCCCACGCCGAGGCACACGGTGCCGAGCGAGACGGCGTAGCCGATCAACAGGGTGATCTGGAAGTTGAGGGACTCCTTCGCGTGATTGTCCACCCAGGCCGACTCATTGCCCTTGGTGGCCCGAACGACCATCGGCCCCACGAAACCAATGAGGGGGAACGCGATGAAGTAGGGCGCCAGGGTGAGCACATGCGCGAGCATGCCCCACTGCTTCTCCTCCGCCGTGGGAATTGGTGAACCGGTGATGAAGCCGGCCTGCTGCTGCAGTTCCATGAGAAGTCCCCTCTGGTTCTCAACGGGCGCGGTCACCGCGCCCCCTCGGTCCCATCTTCCGCCAGTCCCGGGGCAAATGTCACGTGACAGGCGTCGGGTCGTGGGAGGGGACCTCCGAAGTCAGCGGGCGCTCAGCGGTAGATCTCCCCGCCCGCCTTTTTGAACTCGTCGCTCTTCTCGGCCATGCCGGTCTCCAGGGCCGACTGCTCGCTCACCCCTGTCTTCTCCGCGTAGTCGCGCACGTCCTGGGTGATCTTCATCGAGCAGAACTGCGGGCCGCACATGGAGCAGAAGTGGGCCACCTTGGCGCCCTCGGCGGGCAGGGTCTCGTCGTGGAAGGCTCGGGCGCGCTCGGGATCCAACGAGAGGTTGAACTGATCCTCCCAACGGAACTCGAAGCGGGCCTTGGACAGGGCGTTGTCGCGCAGCTGCGCGCCCGGGTGCCCCTTGGCGAGGTCCGCGGCATGGGCGGCGATCTTGTAGGTGATGACGCCCTCCTTCACGTCGTCCCGGTTGGGCAGTCCCAGGTGCTCCTTGGGCGTGACGTAGCAAAGCATCGCCGTGCCGAACCAGCCGATCATCGCCGCGCCAATGCCGCTGGTGAAGTGGTCGTAGCCCGGCGCGATGTCCGTGGTGAGGGGCCCCAGCGTGTAGAAGGGTGCCTCGTGGCACACCGCGAGCTGCTTCGTCATGTTCTCGTGGATGAGGTGCATGGGCACGTGGCCCGGGCCCTCGATCATCACCTGCACGTCGTGCTTCCAGGCGATCTTCGTGAGCTCCCCGAGCGTCTCCAGCTCGCCGAACTGCGCCCCGTCATTGGCGTCCGCGATGGAGCCCGGCCGCAGCCCATCACCCAGGCTGAAGCTCACGTCGTACGCCTTGAGGATCTCGCAGATCTCCTCGAAGTGCGTGTAGAGGAAGTTCTCCCGGTGGTGGGCCAGGCACCACTTGGCCAGGATGGAGCCGCCGCGGCTCACGATGCCCGTGATGCGCCTGGCCGTGAGCGGGATGTAGCGCAGCAGCACGCCCGCGTGGATGGTGAAGTAGTCCACCCCCTGCTCGCACTGCTCGATGAGGGTGTCGCGGTAGATCTCCCAGGTGAGCTCCTCGGCCTTGCCTCCCACCTTCTCCAGCGCCTGGTAGATGGGCACCGTCCCGATGGGCACCGGGGCGTTGCGGAGGATCCACTCGCGCGTCTCGTGGATGTTGCGGCCGGTGGACAGGTCCATCACCGTGTCCGCGCCCCAGCGGATGGACCACACCATCTTCTCCACCTCCTCCTCGATGGAGGACGTGACGGCCGAGTTCCCGATGTTCGCGTTGATCTTCACCAGGAAGTTGCGGCCGATGATCATCGGCTCCAGCTCCGGGTGGTTGATGTTGGCCGGGATGATGGCCCGGCCCCGCGCCACCTCGTCGCGCACGAACTCGGGGGTGATCTCCCGGGGAATCGCCGCGCCCCACGAGTGACCCGGGTGCTGCCGGGACAGTTCGGCGGCCACGGCCTCGCGCTTGAGGTTCTCGCGCACCGCCACGAACTCCATCTCCGGGGTGATGATGCCCTTGCGCGCGTAGTGCATCTGCGTGACGTTGGCTCCCGGCTTCGCCACCAGCGGCTTGCGGCGATGGGCGAAGCGCAACCCCGTCAGGCGCGGATCCGCCTCGCGGCTGCGGCCGTACTCGGAGGTGATCCCCGGCAACTCCTCCACGTCCCCGCGGCGGTGGATCCACCCGGCACGCACCGCGGGCAGCCCCGCCCGGAGATCAATGGGGGCCTCCGGATCCGTGTACGGGCCACTCGAGTCGTAGACGAGGATGGAGGGATTGGGCGTCTCCTTCGCGCCAGGACCATGGCCATGCCGGGTGAGCGTCTGGCTGATCTCCCGCATGGGCACGCGGATGTCCGGGTACTGGACACCGGGCACGTACACCTTGCGCGAGGCCGGCAGGGCTCCGCGGGAGATGCCCTCCAACACCTTGCCATCCACCTTGAGGCTCTTCGAGGCTCCGCTCACGTCACTCCTCCTCACTGCGCACGGAAGGACGAGCAAGGCGTGGAGCGCCCGCCGCTTCCCTCCGCCGGTACGAACCGGTTCAGGTTCCAAGGGTTGGCCGCTCCACGGCCGTCTCAGCCCCTTTCCGGGGCACCCCTAGCGACTGGGCGAGGGTGTAGCGCACCGGAGGTGCAGGCTTCAACCGCCTGGAGGGCCCCTTGTCCGCCAGCAGGCGAACAGGACGAGGGGTGCAGCCTCTGCGGAGGGCTCGCGAACACACGAAAAAGTTGCGCCGGACGGCGGCCGGGTGAGGCAGCCAGCGTGGCGGGCCCGAGGGAGCCACGCCCTGGAACCGGACGTGCAATAGCTTCAAGAGGGACCCACGACCTCGAAGAAGAGCGGAGCTACGTATGCAGATCGTTGGAGAGTTGATGACCCGTAGCAGCCTGGTCACGCTTACGGAGACCCAGAATCTGGCCCAGGCGGACGAGATGCTCCGCCTGCACCGCATCCGTCACCTGCCGGTGGTTCGCGACGGCAAGCTCGTTGGGCTCGTCACCCACAGGGATCTGCTCCGGGCCGCGGCGCAGCGCGGCGGAGTCGATCCGGCGAAGCAGCCGCTGTGGGCCTCGGACGTGATGGTACGGGACGTGAGGACGGTCCGCACCGACACGCCCGCCCGTGAAGCGGTGAGGCTGATGCTCGACAACAAGTACGGCTGCCTGCCCGTCGTGAGGGCGAGCGGGGAGCTGGTTGGCATCATCACCGAGGCAGATCTGGTCCGCTACGCCCAAGACCTCATCGAGGACATGGACCGCAGAAGCCTGGCGGCCGAGTACGAGGCCTGACACGAGCCTCGAGGGTGCACCATGTCGATCGTCTTCGGAACGGACTTCTCGGAACGGGCGATGATGACGGCCAGGGCGGCGGCGGCACTCGCCCACCGGAGCGGCGAGGTGCTCCACCTGGTGCACATCACCGAGTACGGCAGCGCGGGGCGCACCAGCTCGACCGATGAAGCCCTGCGCCGCGAGGTGCGCTCCCGGCTGGAGGGCCAGGCCGCCGAGCTGCGGAGCGGGGACACGCGGGTGGAGATCCACCTGCTGGAAGGCACCCCCGACGAGGTCCTCGTCGAGCACGCGGCCACGGTCCACGCCTCGCTCATCGTCGTGTCCCACCATGGGCAGCGGGCACCGCGCTGGCGCATCGGCAACGTGGCGGAGCGGGTGGTCCAGTCGGCCCGGTGTCCAGTACTGGTCGTCCGCTCGGCGAGCCCATTGGAGGCCTGGGCCCGCGGAGAGCGCAGCCTGCGCATCCTCCTGGGGCTGGATTTCTCTCCCCCCTCGGAGGCGGCGGTGGCGTGGGTGCGCAAGCTGCGCACGCTCGGCAACTGCGAGGTGGTGGCCGCCCACCATTACTGGGGCGCGGATGCCCACGTGCGCTATGGCGTCCCCCTCTCCCCCGAGTCCGAGGTGACGCCCGAGGTGGAGGAAGCCCTGCGCAGGGATCTGACGGCCCGTCTGGGTGACATGCCCGGCTCCGGAGCGGTGTGGGTGCACCTGGATCCTGGCCTGGGCCGCCCCTCGGACTCGCTGGTGGCGCTGGCGCGCAAGGAGGAGGCGGATCTCATCGTGGTGGGCACCCACCAGCGCACCGGGGCGAGCAAGTGGTGGTATGGCTCGGTGTCGCAGCGGATCGTCCACGAGTCGCCCGTCTCCGTGCTGTGCGTGCCGGCCAGCATGGCGTCCACCCTCACCATCCCCGAGGTGCGCCGGGTGCTGGCTCCCACGGATCTCTCCGAGGTCGGCGTCAGCGCCGTCCGTCATGCCTATTCGCTCGTCCCAGCCGGTGGCACCGTCTACCTGCTGCATGTGCTGGAGTCCGTGGGCGGTACAACCTCCCTCTATGCTCCGTCCCTCGGGTCGCAGGGCAGCACGTTCCCCACGGCCGAGCAGGAACGGCTCGCCGAGGAGTTGCGGGGGCTCATCCCTCCCGAGGCGGCGGTGCGCGGCATCTCCACGCGGGTGGAGGTGGTCCATGGCCGGAAGGTGTCCGAGGCCATCACCCAGGCGGCCGAGCGGCACAGCTGCGATGTCATCTGTCTGGCAACCCACGGCCGCTCGGGGTTGAGCAAGGCGCTGGCCGGCTCGGTGGCGCAGGAGGTGCTCCAGAGCAGCACCCGGCCGGTGTTGCTCGTCCGGCCCGAATGAGCAGACGGGCACCCGGCCCCCTGCCGTGAGGCTCGCTCGAGAAGGCGCTTCCGGCCGTCAGCGAGTCGGGACGGCACGCACATTGAAAGTCCCACCGCGGGTGACGAAACCCGGAGGTGCGATGTGACCTACGTTGCCATCACCGAGTTCGAGACGCGGCTCCAGTGGCAGAGCGGATGCGGTGCGCTGCTCCTGGGAGATCGAGGCCCCGCCATTCCCATGGCCGGGCATCCTTCCGAGCTGGTGGGACAATGGAACCCCGAGACCCTGCTGGTGGCAGCCGTGGAGGGACGCACCCTGTTGGCCTTCCTGGAGCAGGCGCGTTCCCTGAATGTGGAGGTTCTTTTCTATCAGAGCTCGGCGGTGGCCCGGCGGGTGGATGGAGCGGATGGACTTCCCCACTATACGGACCTCATCGTCCGCCCCCACGTGGCCGTGCGGAGTGAGAACGAGGCGGCGCTCGCCCGGGGGATCTTCGATGCGCTCCCGGAGCGCTGCTTCCCCAGCTCCATGCTGCGGCTCACCCCGCGCATCGAACCCATCATCGACACCTGGGACGAGCAACATGCGGCGGCGCTCGAGGAGGATCGCCACCGGCCGTGGCGCATGCGGAGAAGGGAGCGGGCCGCCAGTTACGAACCGTGATGCGACGTGTGAGGACGGGTTGCGCACCGTGACCACAATCCCTCCCCCCCTCACGGGCAATTGCTTGTTACGGTGAGCACCATGTCTGCTCAACGCATCCTGGTCGTCGACGACGAGGACAATGCCCGCCGCGCCATCGCCACCATCCTCGGCGAGGAGGGCTATGAGGTGGCCGAGGCCTCCCATGGCGAGGAGGCACTCACCCGGCTGGCGGATTTCTCACCGGCCGTCGTCCTGACGGACGTCCGCATGCCGAAGATGGACGGGCTCACCTTCCTGAAGAAGGCGCGCGAGCTGGGCTCGGATGCCTCGTTCATCATGATGACCGCCTTCGCCAGCGTGGAGGCGGCGGTGGAGGCCATGCGCGCCGGCGCCGAGAACTACCTGACCAAGCCCCTGGACGCCAACGCCGTGCTGGTGGTGTTGGGCAAGGCGCTGGAGAAGCGGGCCCTCAAGCGCGAGGCGGAGAGCCTGCGCGAGCAGGTACGCGAGCGCACGCGCTTCCACAACATCATCGGCGAGTCGCCCCAGCTCCAGGCCGTCTACGACATGGTGAAGAAGGCGGCGGCCACGCGCGCCACGGTGCTCATCCTCGGCGAGTCCGGCACGGGCAAGGAGCTGATCGCCCAGGCCATCCACCAGGAGTCACAGCGGCGCGACAAGCCCTTCGTCAAGGTGCACTGCGCCGCGCTCTCCGAGAGCCTGCTGGAGAGCGAGCTCTTCGGTCACGAGAAGGGCGCCTTCACCGGCGCGCTGGCCCGCAAGGAGGGCCGCTTCGAGCTGGCCGACGGGGGCACCCTCTTCCTGGACGAGATCGGGGAGATCTCCCCGTCGGTGCAGGTGAAGCTGCTGCGCGTGCTGCAGCAGCGCGAGTTCGAGCGCGTGGGCGGCACACAGACGCTGAAGGTGGACGTGCGCATCGTGGCGGCGACCCACCGGGATCTGCTGGCCGAGGTGAAGGCGGGCAGGTTCCGCGAGGACCTCTACTACCGGCTGAACGTGGTGGCGGTGACGCTGCCGCCGCTGCGCGAGCGCAAGAGCGACATCCCCGCGCTGGTGAACCACTTCCTGGAGAAGTACAGCGACGCGTACGGCAAGGATGTGCGGGGACTGGCGCCGGGCACGCTCCAGGCGCTGCTGTCGTACGGCTGGCCCGGCAACATCCGCGAGCTGGAAAACGCCATCGAGCGCGCGGTGGTGCTGGCCACGGGCTCCGAGCTGACGACGGATGATCTCCCGCCCGTGCTCCGAGGCCCACGCCCCGCCGGCGTCTCCGTGTCGTCGCTCATCCCGGGAGCCACCCTGGCGCAGATCGAGCGCGAGGCGATCCTCCAGACCATGGAGATGGTGAAGGGCTCCACCACCCGCACCGCGGAGATTCTCGGGATCAGCGTGCGCAAGGTGCAGTACCGGCTGAAGGAGTACCGCCCCGACAAGAGCGGCACGGCGCAGTCCGACACCATCGACGAGGGGGACGACCTGGAGGCAGAGCCCCCCTCCGAGTAGCTCAGCGCGCCAGGGGCAGACGCAGGATGAACCGCGCCCCACCCTCTGGCGAGCTGCCCACCTCCAGCGAGCCCCCGTGCTGCGTCACGATGGCATGGACGATGGACAGGCCCAGGCCCGACCCCTGGGCCTTCGTGGTGAAGAAGGGCTCGAAGAGCCGATCACGGTTCTCCGGCGGAACGCCCGGGCCCGTGTCGTCCATGGTGATCCACGCCATGTCCCCCTCGCGGCCCGCGGAGACCCGGACGAGCCCGCCAGCGGGTGTGGCCTCCAGGGCGTTGAGGGCCAGGTTGATGAGCACCTGGCGCAACCGCTCCTCCTCGCCCCAGACGGGAGGCACCGACGCACCTCCGTCACCCTCCTGCTCCAGACGCACCCGGCGCGCATCCGCCTGGCCTCCCAGCAGATCCACCACGCGCCTCAACAACGCCTTCACCTCCACCGCCTCCGGGCGGAACTCCCGCGGCCGCGCGAACTGGAGGAAGTCCTCGAGGATGTGATCCAACCGGCGGATCTCATCGCGCACCAGCATCAACGGCTCCAGGAGGTTGGGTTGCAGCGACTCGGAGAGCCGACGCACCCGGCGCTCCAACACCGAGAGCTGGAGCGCCGCCGCGTTGAGCGGGTTGCGAATCTCATGCGAGAGCCCCGCCGTCATGGTGCCCACGGCGGCGAGCTTCTCCGTCACCTGGGCCCGGCGCGCCAGCTCGCGCTTCTCGGCCTGCAGGCGCACCTGCCGCATGGCCTGCTCCAACGTGAGGAGCAACTCGTTGGGCGCACAGGGCTTCATCAAGTAGGCGCAGGCCCCCGCTCGGACCGCCGCCACGGCCGTCTCCAGCGTCGCGAAGCCGGTGAGCAGCACCACCTCGGACTCGGGAACCAGCTCCTTCAGCTCGCGGGAGAGCGCCGTCCCCTCCCCGTCTGGAAGCCGCAGATCCACCAGTGCCACGTCGAAGCCCGCCCGCGCCCGCTCCCGGGCCTCGCGGCAGCTGCTCGCCCCCTCCACCAGATAGCCCGCGTCGCCCAGCAACTCTTGGAGGTTGTCGAGGAAGGCCGCGTTGTCATCGACGACGAGCACACGAGGACGATTGGAGAGTGGGTGCGTCATGAGGCCTGCTGCTGGCGCGAAGCGTGGATGCGCTCCAGCACATCCAGCAACGCGGTCGTATCAAAGGGTTTGGAGAAGATGTCCGTGTGCTCCGGCAAGGCCGCCGCTGGCAACACCTCCGGGAAGGCCGTCATCACGAACACCGGCAGCTCGGGGAAGCGCGTCCGCAGCCGGCGCAGCGCCTCACCATCCGGGCCCCCCGGCAGCCGCAGGTCCACCAGCGCCGCGAAGGGCCGCACGGAGGACAGCTGCTCCGCATCCAGCACCGAGCGCGCGGTGACGCACGAGAAGCCACGGGAGCGCAGCACCTCGGTGAGGTTGTCGCTGAGCGCCAGATCATCCTCGACGAGCGCCACCAGTCCATCCCGGCGCGCCTCGGACAGCAGCGAGACGAGCGTGGGAATGGGCACGGGCTTGGGCAGCACCGCGAGCAGCCCCTCGCGCCGGGCCGTCTCGAGATCATCCTCTCCGGGGTAGGCGGTGATGACCACGGCGGCGAGTCCCGGATCCACCTTGCGGATGTGATGCACCGCCGCGGCGCCGCTCATGCCGGGCATCTTCATGTCCGTGAGGAGCACATCGAAACGACGGCTACGCGCCAACTCCAGCGCGCACGCCCCATCCGTCACGACCGTGGCCTCATCCCCCCCGTCCCGGAGGATCTCCGCGAGGTTCTCCGCGAAGGCCTTGTTGTCATCGAGTAGCAGGTAGTTCCTCATGCCGTTCCTACAGAGGAGGTGGGGACAGGAAGCCGAAGGACGAAGCGCGCCCCACGGCCCTCGCGGGGAGCGTAGGCGATGGAGCCGCCGTGGCGTTCGACGATGCGCTTGACGAGCGGCAGGCCCAGACCGATGCCCCTCGCCTTGGTGGTCATCAGCGGCTCGAACATGCGGCGCCGGATGGGCTCGCTGACGCCCGGCCCCGTGTCCTCCAGGACCAGCTCCACCGCGTCCGGGCCCGCCGAGGCGAACAGCATCACGGAGCCCGTCTCCCCCAGGGCCTGCACGGCGTTCTCCAGCAGGTTGACGAAGACCTGACGCATCTGCCCGGCGTCCCCCTGCAACGTGGGCAGCTCCGACAGGCCCTCGGCCTGGATGGACACGCCCGCGGGCACGTGCACCGACGTGAGCGCGTCCTTCCACACCTCGTCGAGCCGCAGCGGCTCGCGCTTGAGCGGACGGTCGCGGATCATGTCCAGCAGGTCCGAGACGATGCGGTTGGCCAGCGCCACCTGCTCGCCAATGCGATCCAGGTGCTTGGTGGCACGCTCGTCGGAGGCCAGGGGCCGGCCCTTGAGGATGAAGAGCGACGTCTCGATGACGCCCAGGGGGTTGCGCAGCTCGTGCCCGATGGAGCCCACGAGCTGGCCGAACGTCGACAGCCGCTCGTTGCGCGCCTGCTGGGCGAGCAGATCCTCCCGGTAGGTGTGCAGCATGATGGCCAGCTCGAGATCGAGGATCTTCCCGAGGGCCACCCGCGCGGAGCGCAGCATGTCGGGCTGGCGGACGTAGTTCTCATCGATGATGCGGTTGAACTCCTGCCGCAGGGTGTTCATCGCGCCGAACATGTAGTGCTGGGGCAGCGCGATGCGCACGTGCATGCGGCCGATGCGGCAGCGCAGCAGGTAGTAGTCCTCATCCCAGGGCCCGCGCAGCAACTGCTCCATCCAGGCCCTCAGGGTGACCTTGAGGTGTCCTACCTGGCTCTCGCCCGCCAGGGCGCTGCGCGCCCCTTCGTGCTCCAGGATGCGGGCATAGAAGACTTCCGCGACGGCCGGGAACTCGCCCCGGGCCACCTCGTGCAGGGCCCGGAGTGACTGCTCGTCCTCCGCTCCGAAGCCCACATACCGTTTCAGCTCTTCGAACAAGGTCTCCGCCATGGGTAGGTCAACGTTCTAGCGCGCTCGAAACCAGGAAACATCGGGCTTTCCCCCCGCTCCTGCATGGAACTCAACCTTGCGTGACAAGGGCAAGAAGCGCACCAGGGGGATGTCGAGGGGAGATGCTCCAGACGAGGCGCAAGCCTTGCGGCGAGAAGGACGGGCGCGCAGCCTTTGCAGCCCCGACGAACTCTCCTCCCCTCCCCGAGCAACCTGCCTCCCGGGCCGGGTGCGCTCGGTGCTGGACGCACGAGGTCCATCCGTGCAGCGTGGGGCCCCTCGCAGTCCCACGAAGGAGGCAACCATGAAGATGAAGGCGCTGTGCATTGCCCTGTCCCTGCTCGCGGTTCCCGCCGTCTCGCTCGCTCAGAGCCCGTTCGACCAGCTCAAGAAGGCGGCGAGCGACACGGGCAAGGGCACCCTCGAGAAGAAGATCAACGCCAAGCTGACGGACGATGCTCGCAAGAATCAGTGCAGCTTCAAGTCGGGCACCGACGTGCTCGAGCCCGGCTGCGACAAGAAGCTCAAGAACCTCACCAACGCCCTCGTCGAGGCGAAGAAGCAGCTCGATGCGGGGGGGGTGAAGAACTACCGGTTCGAGGTCTCCGGTCACACCGACTCGAGCGGCGACGCGGCCAAGAACAAGGAGCTGAGCGCGAAGCGGGCCGAGGTCATCGTCAAGGAGCTCGTCTCGCGGGGTGTGCCGCGCGCGGAGATCATCTCCGTGGGCCGCGGCTCGGAGCAGTTGCTGGTGAAGCCGGATGACACGGCGGCCAAGAAGGCGAAGAACCGCCGCTATGAAATCCAGGTCCGGCTCTAACTGTTCGCTCGACGGCGGGAGGAGCGGAACGAGGTAGCCCGCGAACACGACACTCGGCGGCCCGGGATGAACCCGGGCCAGCCAGTACCGGTATGGTGACGGCTCTCACCCGGGGGTCGTCCTCATGCGGCTACGGAGCCTCTTCCTCATCGGCGCGGGTCTGCTGGCACTCCTGAGTCTTGGGTCCGCGGCGGGCTTGTTCTGGATGAGCACCCAGTTCCAGTCGCGGACCACGGACCTGAGCGAATCCATTGAAAGGGTGCACTCCGCCGAGCAGCTGGCACACGCGCTCTTCCTGCTCCAGGTGGTCCAGGAGTTCGCGAGCATCCATGCCTCGGACAAGGGGCCCCCCATCAGCATAGACGAGGCGCACCGCCGGGTATCGGAGCAGCTGCAGCAGGTCGGGCAGTACGCGAACACCGCCCAGGAACAGGCGCTGATCGCGAATGCCCGCAACAAGGTCGAGACATACCTTCGCGCTCCAGCCCGGGAACGGCTGCCCACGCTGAGGGGGGCCGTCGAGGCGACCGCGGCCGTGTCCGCCTCGAACATCGAGAGGGCCCGTGCCGTCCGCGATGAGGCGACACGGGTGAGCGACGCGGCAATGCTCATCGGAGGACTCCTCGCGATAGGCATCGTGACGGGTGCCGCGCTGGTCCTCGCCGTCACCCGCACGCGCCTCTATCTGCCGCTCCTGTCGATTCGCCAGGCGCTGGCTGCCTTCAAGTCCGGACAACGGGAGTCGAGGGTGGCGCAGGTGGGACCCCTCGAGCTGCGCGAGGTGGCCGCCGAGTTCAACGACATGGCGGACACCCTGGTCAGTCAGGACACGCGGCATCTCCAATTCCTGGCGGGAGTTGCCCACGATCTGCGCACCCCGCTCAATGCCCTCAAGCTGTCGGCTCAAATCCTCCTTCGGGCACCGGCGCCGCCGCCACCCGAGAAGGTCCGGGAGTCACTGGTCCGGATCTCCGCGCAGCTCGATCGGCTCGATCGCATGGTGGGAGACCTCCTGGAGCAGACCCGGATCGAGGCTGGCAATCTCGAGCTCCGCCTGGAGGACACCGATCTGCGCGTGCTCGTAACGGATGTGGTCGAGCTCCACCGGCCCTCGAGCCAGCAGCACCAGCTCGAGCTCTCCGTGCCCGACAGGCCCGTTCCGGTGCACGGGGATCCGACGCGCCTAACCCAGGTGCTCACCAACCTCCTGAGCAATGCCATCAAATACTCACCCCGGGGAGGCCGCGTGCGGGTGCTGCTCGAGCAAGCCCAGGACGAGGTCATGATCTCCGTCTCCGACGAGGGCGTGGGCATCCCTCCCGACGAGTACGAGCGCATCTTCGAGCCCTTCAGACGGAGCAAGGGCTCGAGCGCGGAGATCCCCGGCATCGGACTGGGACTCTCCGTCTCCCGCCGCATCGTGCGCGCCCACGGCGGAAACATCGAGGTGGTGAGCCAGGAAGGAGTCGGCTCGATCTTCCGGGTCCGGCTGCCGCTCAAGCACTCATAGGGGGCTCAGCGGGGGCTCAGCGCGTGACTGCCAGGCCCGCGAAATCGTCAGATAAAGACCCAAGAGCGCGACTCATGTCACGGAAGGCTGGATTCAAGCCTATCATCTCTCGGGAAAACGAGATTTTGTTTCTATAAAAATCTTATAGGCGAATCTCTGGTTACGCGGATTTTACTGGCAGTCACAATCCGTGCACAGTAGGGTGCAAGCATCCAAGCGAAGCAGGTACGCCTTGGAGCAAGAGGGGGTTCCATCACGTCGTCATCCAGGCTGGCTCGCGCTGGCGTCCATCCGCGCGAGTGACGGTGCACGTTTGTCTTTTGGTGACCAGGATGCAAGCGACGGGTTTGCGCGCTCATGAGCTCCCTCAAGTGAGAGCGGAGCCGAAGCCGCAAGAGACGAGCCCTCCGCCTGAGGCAACGACGAGGGCGGAGCCGAAGACGGAGCGCATGCCACGAGTGGACTGAAACCGGGCCGCTGCGCAGGAGCTTCGCGCTGGAGGGTCCCCATCCATCTCATGCGTCGCAAGTGATTGCGGAAATCCCCTATGGCCAGACCAAGGGGTGGGAATAGAGATTCCCTCTCAGGAAATGAGGTCTGCCCTTGATGGAAAAGTTTCCCTATATGTCTGATTATTTCCGAATCAACTTGCAGGCTCAACGTTTGTCCGTATCATGCGCAGTCATCCAGGGGCGACTTGTGTCCCGTGGATAAAAGGGGGGGTCCCCATCATCACACGACCTGACTGAGCCGGTCCCCCGGGGCCGGTGCCGGGACAGGTGTGCGCTCCGGACGCGAGCGGCTGCCCGGAACCGGGTGGTCGCTCGGGGCTGGACGGGTCCGTCCGCGCTGCACGCGGAGGGGCAGGAGATGGGTCTGCCCTTGCGGTACATGACCCGATGTCACGATGAGGTGAAGTGAATGAAGCTGACTCTGAGGAATGTCTATCTGTCCATGATGGCCGCTGGTTCGCTGGCGGCTGGCGCCGCCGGGGCGTATCCCATCAGCCCGAGCAAGGTCCCGGTCAACATCATCCAGGACCCCAAAATCAACAGCACGTTCGCGCTCGCGTATGACCATGCCAATTCCAACATCGTCTACTACGCGCCCAAGGGCGGGCGTACGGCGACGATGAACGGCATGCCGCTGATTGGCTTTGCCCTGCTCGGCAACGGCGAGGGCCTCCTGAACGCGCAGATGGAGTACGGCGTCTTCGGCTCCAACAAGACGGCGCTGTTCAATGCCATCACCGCCGCTGGCAAGACGCCCGTCCAGTGGCCGTTCCGCAAGACGAAGATCGTCCCCATGACGCCGGGCATCAACCCGGAGACGGGCGAGGAGTTCTGCGAGACCTTCGAGGACCCGGTCACGGGCGAAACCGTCGAGGAGTGCTCCGGGAAGATCTACCGGGAGATCGAGTACTCGCAGAAGGGCCCCACGCTCGGTGAGAACATCGCCATGACGGGCCTGCTGTCGAAGAACGGCGCCATGGTGACGCAGGTCATGCTCCGCCAGGGCAACGCCCTCCAGCTCAACGTGGAGGCGGAGTACCTCGAGGCGGGCACGGCCTTCACCGCCACCGTCACGGTGAAGTACCAGAAGCTGTTCCAGAACTTCCACGCGTACGCCGGCGCCAAGGGCTTCCTGTGGAAGGCGGAGCTGGAGACGTTCTGGCGCCGCGAGGGCCTGTGCGTGGGCCGCCCGCCCACCGACTGTGGCATCTGGGTGGAGTACAAGGACCAGTTCGGCAACGTCGTCACCACGCCGACCATCGACCCGGACAACGCGGCGCAGCAGACCCAGGTCTACCAGGCGGTGGAGCGCTTCGTGCAGAGCATCTCCGAGCAGATGCTGGCCCCCATGAGCCCCAACCTGGACCCGGTGAAGACGGGCACGCCGTCCTACGGCTTCCGGCTCGACGCCAAGTTCGAGAGCCAGCAGAAGTCCGTCAACTTCACCCGCCAGTTCACCAGCCCCAACGGCGTCAACGTCGCGTACACCGCCTTCCCGGTGTCCGTGGGCTGCGTGCTGCTGTCGACCGCGGGTGACATCAGCCGCAACCTGAACGGCGACTGCGCGCTGTACTGGCAGTGATGGCCGTTCGTTGAGAGGCTTTGCCCGGGAGTGGTGCCAGAGCCGTCTCCGGCCGCTCCCGGGTCGTTGTTCTCCCGCTGCTTTCGCTGTCCATCCTTCCGAGGCAAACAATGACTTTCTGGGGTGCAGTGGTATTGGTCATGACGGTCAGCACGGCGCAGGCCGCCGTGCCCGCCAAGCGCATCATCACCACGGATGACGCGGTCTATTTCGAACCCTCCGACCCGAGCCAGTCCGACATCATCTGGGTCTATCCGAAGACGAAGACGACGCTGAAGCGCTACGAGCTGGACCCGAGCTACCTCCAGGCGGATCGCGTTCTGCGGGACGTGACGCTGCCGGCGAACCCCGGGGAGATTCACCCGAGCTGGGAGGGCAAGCAGGCCCTGTTCTACCAGACCGTCTCCCAGAACGAGTGCGTGCTCAACCGCACGACCGCCATGCGCTTCGTGCAGCAATTTGTGACCGCCAAGGGCATCACCATCCACGGCACGAAGCGCACCCCCATCTGTACCTTCACCTTCCAGCTCCGCAACGAGACGCCGGCCATGGTCGCGGAGCTGGAGGCCGCCGCCGCCGCTGGCACCCTGATCACCCACGTCTTCGGCCTGGACTTCAGCGTCGCCGCCCTGGCGCCCATTCCCTGGAACAGCGTCCATGCCGGGCTGGTCGCCGGAGGCGTGAGCGCGGGCAGCCCCCGCAGCTCGGAGCTGGCCGCGTTCGAGCTGGGCCTGGTGGACGCGGTGGTGCCGGTGGCCAGGCTGTCCGCGGAGGCTCGCCGCTCCTTCCTGAATGCCGCGCTCCAGACGCTGTTCGGCTGGGACCAGGTCGCCCCGGAGGTGCAACTCGTGGCCACCGCGCCCGCGGGGCAGTACGACTTCCCCGGCCAGACGCAGAACGTCCCCCTCTAGCCGCCCACGGGCCACCACTCCTCCCATCGAGCCAGAGAGAGACACTCCATGCACTCCCACACCCTTTCGAGAAACACCTTGCTCGCCGCGCGCCTGGTCCTGCTTTCCGGAGTCCTCCTGGCAATGGGGGCCTCCGCGCAGGCGCGCCTCGAGGCGACCACGCCCCTCCATGACGCGCTGGGCAAGGTCGTCGGATTCAACACCAATGAGCCGGGGACGTACTTCCTGATTCCCGGCGCCTACCTGAAGGCGGACCGCGATACGCCGCCGCCCGCCTACCTGACGAGCGCGGGGCTCGGGCCGGACGGCAAGCCCCTGTACGATCTGCGCGTCGTCTTCGCGCCCAACTATGCCCACGCAGCCGCCACGGTGGTGGGGCTGCGCACGGCGAATCCGAACGCGCTCTTCTTCCCGCTGCCCATGTTCATCGACGAGGTGCGGCTGTTCCTGCCGGCCGCGCTGGGCTCGGTCGTGGCGCAGATGACGCCCGATGACGGGCTGAGCACGCCCTATGCGCTCTACTACCGGCTGCGGCTGACCGAGGCCCAGGTGGCCATCTTCCGGACCCTGTCGCGCAGTGGCCTGACGCTCCAGGGCATCGTCGGGACGAACTACGCGCTGCCGGGCGGGACGCAGTACTCCAGCGTCCCCATCACCCTGCTGCTGCCGGAGAGCACCTTCACCTCCACGCTGCCGCCCTACACACCGCAGCCGGAGCAGTGGCTGAAGGACCTGCTGGAGCAGACGCAGCTCTACGTGGAGGGCCCGCTCGATGGCCGTTACTCGCTGGGCGGCGGCTTCTACGTCACCTTCCGCGACTCCGTCGTCCAGGGCTCGCTGCGCTCCGGCGCCTTCAACGTGGTGCCGGTGGGGCCAGGCGTGCTGGGCGTAGTGGCGAAGACCACGCCCAACATGGACGGCACGGTGCGTGTGTACGTGCAGGAGCTGGGGCTGCCCATCGTCATGACCTACCAGGCGACGTTCGAGGCGCAGCTCGACCTGTTCATGATGGAAATCACGCTCACGCGCTTCGACATCAACGGCGTGCAGGTCAACGGCACCACGTCGCCCTTCTACACGCGGCTGCTGGCGGATCTGATGCAACAGCCGGGCGTCAAGGCGGAGCTGGCCGCGGCGCTGACGACAGAGCTCCAGAACCGCATCCTCGCCCACACCCTGTTCGGCGTGGAGATGCCATGAAGAGGCACGCGGCGCGCTGGCTGGTGGGAGGGCTCGTCGGTGGGCTGGTCGTGCTGGGCGCCTTCGCCGGGATGCGCTGGCGGAGCCCTGGTGCGCCTCCTCCCGTGGGCGCGGGGACCGAGGTGAGTGAAGCGCCCAGCTCCAGCGAGGACCTCGACAGCGCGCTGCGCGAGGCCGCGCTGGCCCGGTTCAAGAACGGGTCGGTGGGGCTGCGGCTGAACGACGGGACCCGCATCGCCCCGCGCGACGCGGATCACGATGCCTCCATCAAGGTCAGCCTCTTCAAGAAGCTCCTGGCCCAGGAGCGCGCGCGCAAGGACCCCGCCTTCCCGCGCGTGGCCGAGGAGTCGCTGCGACGCAAGCGGCCCGCCGAGGTCATCGTGGAGTGGAGCGATGACGTCACCGGCAGCCAGTGGATTCGCCTCACCGTTGCGGACACGGTGGGGTGTGGCCTGGGGCCTGAGCTCACGCAAACCATTGCACCCGGTGGGCTTTCCATACATCCGTGCTTGCTGACTGGAAGCTTGAAGGGACGCTGGACGGATACCCATCCTTCCCTCGCTGTGGAATTGCGTCCCCTCGACGGGGTCGGACGGGAATGGGAGCGATTGCTGGGCGAGGAGATGAAAGAGCTTGCGGCGCTTGACTTCCTCCGTGAGCAGGGCCACAGAGTGGCCGCCATGCCAGGGGCCGGACGGATGGAGTCAGCGGAATGATGAGGTTCGCGCGCAAGGGCTGGGTGGTGGTCGTGCTGTGTCTGGGAATGGCAGGTGCCGGCTGTCCGAATGGACCGGGCCCCGGGCCTGGCGAGCCCGACTCGGGCACGAATCCGCCGGACAAGAAGGTCCATCCCCAGGCGGCGCGCACGCTGTCGTGTGGGGGCATGGACCTGCGCATTCCGGACCTGGACGCGTCGATGACGCTCGCGTGGGCCTCCTTTCTGGTGGCCCAGCAGAACCAGGCGGCGTTCGCTCCGCTGGGAGGCGAGGCGCGGCGGACGATGTTCGACACGTGCATCCTCCCCGCCATCGTCGGGGAGAAGTAGTCCAGCGCCGTGGGCCGGTACGCCCTCTCACCAAGGGGGTCTCCGAGTCTGTGTCGTTCATGAGAACCGGCGCGGTGCACCTCATGCCGCGCCTGGCCGGTAGGGTGTGTTGGCTGCGGCCTATAGGCCCGGCGCTCCCTGTTGTCTCGAGCCTACAACCCCCGCACCGCCGCCTCGTCGTTTCGCGGGTTTGGCGTTGGTCCGCCCCTTGCTCATGGGGAGCGCGAGATCCCCAAACACGAGGAAACTCTCATGAAGAAGATGTTCGGCGCGCTGGCTTCCCTCACCCTCGCCGCGTGCGGCCCCCAGATCGAAACGGTGTCCTTCAAGGACGGCATGCCCTCCCAGGAGATGGCGAAGCTGGACGTGCCCTCGAAGACCTCGCAGCGCATCGACGACGGCGTCGCCACCGTGCGGGAGCAGCTCTATGGCGACCTGTCCGGCACCTGGCTCGTGACCGGCGGCACGGTGCTCTTCGTCAACGGCGTCACCCTGTGGACGCTCGGCTCGCTCAACTTCGTGGCGGGCTTTGATCCAACCTCCGACGACGGCACCACCGCCGTGTGGGGTCCGCACAACAACGACTGGGAGGGCACTACCTGGAAGCTGACGGCCGTGCGCACCGCTCCCAACGCCTTCAAGTACACCCTGGAGGCCAAGCCCAGGGGCAGCGCCGACAGCCAGTACGCCGCCATCATCACCGGTTCGCACACGGTGGCGGTGGATGAGAACGGCAAGGCCATCAAAGGCTATGGCGAGGGGCGCTTCGACATCGACTACGACAAGGCTGCCCGCCTCCCCCACCAGGACAGCAAGCGGGGCCGCATCAGCTTCCACTATGCCCGCCCCAACCCCACGGCCGCCGTCACCGTGGACGTGGACCTGAAGGAGTTCGTCAACGACGCCGCCGTGCCCAACACGGCCGCCTACCGCTATAGCCAGGTCCCCGGGGGCGAGGGCTCCTTCGAGTTCGCCGCCGACTCCAACATCCACTGGTTCGATCTGACCAAGGTGGCCCTGGAGCGCTGGAGCATCAAGAGCCGCTGGACGTCCACGGGCGCGGGCCGCGCGGATGTGCGCGCCACCGGGGGCGATCTCGCCAGCCCCGTCACGATGAACGAGTGCTGGGACGCGAACCTCCGCTCCACCTTCCTGGACGGCAGCGTGCCCTCGCAGGTGAAGTGGGGCATCGAGTCCGAGGGCTGCGCCTTCATCGGCGCGTCCTACTCCACGCGCTGAGGCTCACCGGCACCAGGTGGTGATGCAGGCATTGCTGTGGCAGGCCCCCGTGGGGCCGCAGTCCGCGTCCGTCAGGCAGGTCCCTCCGGGGGCGACGTACGACTGGCAGACGAGCTGGAGGTAGGCCCCGAAGGCGCACCGGCTTCCGAGGCAGAGAGCCAGTTCCTTCGTCCCATCCGGGTCGTAACAGGTCTGTCCGAGCTCCCTCCAGGGACGGCAGCGCGAGGTGGCGGCCTCGCAGTAGAGGAGGCCGCCACACTCGGAGGCCCCCGGAGTGCAGGGCTCGTCCAGGCCCCGGGCCGGGCGGCACTCGCGCGGGGAGTCCGAGCCCGCTTCCACGTTCAGCTTCACGCAGGCATGGCCGGGCTCGCACTCGTCGGCGCTCTTGCACGCGCCGGACGCCTTGCGCGCGACGCACCGGTTGTCCACGCACGCGGCGTTGGCCTCCGGCGCGCAGCGGACTCCCCATGCGCAGGACTCGCCCAGGTTCGCATCCGCACGGCACACGTTGAGCGAGCAGGTGGAGCCGGGCTGGCACGGGACGCTGCCGTCACACCCGCTCCCCGCGGGCACGTAGCGCTTGCACACGCCCGTGCAGCCGGCACTCGTGTCGCACCAGCCACCCTGGCAGTCCAGGTTGTTGCCACACGGGTTGCCTTCCGCCGCCTGGGGCACCAGGGCCTCGCAGCGCGCCAGCAGGTTGCCCTCGCTGAAGTCGTCGAGCGTCATCGCGCCGCAGGGCAGGTCGCGCAGCTGGCGGACGCAGGCGCCGAACCGTTCCGGGATGAAGGCCTGCCGGCCCGCCTGGACGCTCGCCACCACCGAGGCGCACACCGAATCCATGTCCGCCAGCCGCTGGTAGCTCTCCGATGTCATCCCGCCGTAGCACTGGTCCGCGCGCCGGGCGAGCGTCTCCATCGCCATGCTGCAGGACTCGAGCAGGTGCTCTCCGGAGCGGGCCCCCGCCACGCAACGTCCCTCGGAAGTGCAGCGCTGGGCGCTCGGGCACTGCAGGTCGTCCTGGCACGGCGCGCCCGTGACCTGCACGCTGCAGCCCGCCAGGGTCATCATCATCACCACCAGCCATGCGCGCACGTCAGAAGCTCCCCTCGATGAAGAACAGGGCCGTGCCCGCCAGCAGGGCTACGCCCGCGGTACCGGTGAGGATGTTGGAGGCCCGCGCCCGCTCCAGGGCTGAGTCGTGCAGTTGCTGCGCCTCGGCGCGCTCGTGCGGCCGGGCCAGCAGCTCCCGCGAGTCGGAGCGCGCCAGCAGCCCGAGCGTCACCGCCCCCGCCGCCGCCACCCCCGCCGCGCCCGCGGCCACCCACGTCCAGACGCGCCGCCGCGGTTGTTCCGGGCGGTTCTCGACCGTCACGCCGCTCTCCGGCAGGGGCGTGAGCATCAACTGGAGCGCGAGAGGCTCGCCCGGCCGCAGCTCCACGTCGCGCCGCAACGGCTGGTAGCCTTCGCGCGTCACCTCGAGCCGGTGCGGGCCCACCTCCAACGAGTCGCGCCAGGGCGTCACCCCGCGCGCCTCGCCATCCACCTGGACTCGCGCCCCCGCGGGCTCGCTGGAGACGGTCACCTGGGGATGGTGCTCCTCTTCGTCGCGCTTCTCCAGCCGGGCGATGAGTGATTCGACGAGCGGCCGATCCTCCGCGTTGGGCACCGTGCGCAGGTAGTCGCGGTAGTAGCCGATGGCCCGTTGGAGCTCGCCGAGCTTCTCGTAGCACTGGCCCAGGTTGTAGAGCACCACGCCGTTGGCGCGCGCCTGGTAGGCGGCCTCGAAGGCGGCGGCGGCCTCGGCGTAGCGGCCCTCCTGGTAGAGCGAGGTGCCGCGCTCGAAGTGTCTGCGGGCGGTGGCACGGGCGGCCCCGGGCTCGGCGGCGCTTGCCCCCGTTCCTCCCAGGGCGAGCAGCAGCGCGATGAGGAACGCCGGGAAGGACATGCGGCGGTGGCGGGTGGTCATCGTCGGTTCAGAAGGGGTTGGGCTTGAGATCCTGGACCTTGTCCTGGGCCTTGCCAGTCCGGGGCTTGTCGGGCCGCGTGCGCGGCGGCGGTGGCTTCTTCAGCGTGACTTCCAGCCTGTGGCCCTCGGGCAGGCGCTCGAGCTCCTCGGGGACATGGCCCTCCAACGTGAGGCGCAGGGGGCCGGAGTCTCCGTCCGGGCGCTCCAGCTCCAGGGGGGTGACTCCGAGCACCTGCCCGCCCAGCGTCACCGTGGCGCCCTCAGGCCGCGAGGCGATGGACAGGCGTGGACGGGCCGGGGCCGGCACCGGCGAGGAGACAGCGGGAGGCTCCACGGCCGGGCCGCGAGAGGTGACCGCCCACAGCCCCACGCCGCCGAGGAGCAGAAGCGCACCCACGCCTGCCACGAGGAGCCCGCCGCGCCCGCCACGGTGGACTGGCTCCAGGTTCCGGGTGGACACCACGGTGGGCTCGAGGGGCGCGGCCACGACCAGCGGAGCGGGCGGTGCGGCGGGCGGAAACACGGGCACGCGGCCCGGGACGAGGGCTTCCAGCGCGGCGCGGAACGTCTCCAGAGTGGGGCGAGCGGCCGGGTCCTTGGCGAGCGCGCTCAGCACCAGCGCGTCCAGCTCCGGCGGCAGGCCGAGGTCGGGGCGGCGCCGGCTGGGGGGTTCGGCAGTGGCCTCCAGGTGCTGCAACATCGTGGCGAAGGTGTTGTCCCCGCGGAAGGGCAGCGAGCCGGTGCAGACCTCATAGGTGAGCACACCCACCGCGTACACATCCGCCCGGGCATCCACCGCCCCACCCGCCGCCTGCTCCGGGGCCATGTAGTTGGCGGTGCCGAGGATGGCGCCCGCCTCGGTGAGCCCGCCACCCGTCTGCCCCTGCATCACCTTGGAGATGCCGAAGTCCACCACCTTGACGAAGTCCGCATGGCTCGGGCGCTGCAGGAGCATCACGTTCTGCGGCTTCACGTCCCGGTGGACGATGCCCCGCGCGTGCGCCGCCTCGAGCGCCCGGCACACCTGCGTCAGGATCGGCACAGCGCGCCCCAGCGGGAGGAAGCGCTCGCGCAGCAGCAGCGCCCCGAGGCTCTCTCCCTCCAGCAATTCCATGACGTAGAAGAGCTCACCGGTGGGGGTGCGGCCCAGGTCCGTCACGTTGACGATGTGCTCGTGGCCGATCTGGCTGGCGGCGATGGCCTCCTGCTCGAAGCGGCGGGCGAAGGTGGAGTCTCTCGACAGCTCCCCGCGCAGCAGCTTCACCGCCACGCTCTTGCGCAGGCCCAGGTGCTCGGCGAGGTACACCACGCCCATGCCTCCCGTGCCGAGCGGGGACAGCAACCGGTAGCGGCCCTCCAGCACGGCGGGCAGCAGCGTCGCGCCGTCACGGGGGCAGAACGAGACGTCCTCGGCGTACTCGCTCTGGCACGTCGGGCAGCGCGGCATGGGAGCTGGGTTCATGGCAAGGGGGATGGAGAGGTCATGGACGTCAGCGCACTGCGTGCTTACGCAGCAGCTTGATGACGTGGGCCCGGTCCACCTCGGCCTCACGCGCCATCTGGCTCACGTTGCCGCCCGAGGCCGCCAGGCGCTGGCGCAGATACGTCTCCTCGAAGTGGGCGAGCCATGCCTCCTTGGCCTCCTTGTACGGCAGCTCCACGCGCACGGTGGGGACCCCGGGCGGCGCCGCCGGGGCGCTGGCCGCCTGGAGGAACGAGGCATCCAACGCGCCGGAGAGGGCCACGCTGCGCTCGACGAAGTTGCGCAGCTCGCGCACGTTGCCGCGCCAGGGCAAGGTGGAGAGCTGGTGCAGCGTCTCGGGGCTGGGGGCGGTGAAGGGCCGAGGAGGCAGACCGAGCGAGCGGAACGTCTCCGTCCACAGGTGCTCCAGCAGGTGCGGCAGATCCTCCAGGTGCGCGCGCAGCGGTGGCACGCGCACCATGCCCACGGCGAGCCGGAAGTACAGGTCCTCGCGGAACTGCCCGCGGTTGACGGCCTCGCGCAGGTCGCGGTGCGTGGCGGCCACGAAGCGCACGTCCACGCTCCGGTACCCATCCGCGCCCACGCGCTTGACCTGCCGGCGCTCCAGCGCGCGCAGCAGCTTGGGCTGCACGGCCAGGGGCAGCTCGCCCAGCTCGTCCAGGAAGAGGGTGCCCCCGCTGGCGGCCTCGAAGGCGCCCCGGCGCTCGTGGGTGGCCCCGGTGAAGGCACCCTTCTCGTGGCCGAACAGCTCGCTCTCCACCAGCTCGGCGGGGATGGAGCCGCAGTCCACCACCACGAAGGGGCCCGAGGCCCGCGGGCTGGCCTGGTGGAGCGCCTCGGCCACCAGCTCCTTGCCGGTGCCACTCTCGCCCTCGACGAGCACCGTGGCGTCCGTGGCGGCCAGGCGCGCCAGCTGGGCGAACAGGGCCCGCATCACCGCGCTCTCGCCCACCAGCTTGCCGAAGCGGGGCTCGGGGTGCAGGGGCAACACGTCCCGCGTGGCCACCAGGGAGAAGCGCACCGTGGTGCCGCCGAAGGTCAGCGTGGAGCCGTCCGCGACATAGGCGTCCTGCACGCGCACGTGGTCCACTCGCGTGCCGTTGGTGCTGCCCAGGTCCTTCACCCGGTAGCCGCCGCGCTCGCGCACCAGCTCGGCGTGGAAGCGCGACACGGTGGTATCGGTGAGCACCAGATCATTGCCCGGGGCCGTGCCGAGGGTGAGCTTCTCGGCGGAGCTGCTCACCGTGGTGCCCGCATCCGGGCCGGCTGACACCTCGAGGTTCACCCTCCGGACGGAGAGCCCGCTGGCCGATTCTTGCGAGGGGATGAGCTCGGTACGCCCTGACATACCCGCCGTGCATAGCACCTTCCGTCCGGGCGGGCACGGGGCGAGGAAGCACGGGTACGCCTGTGTCACGCCTCCTCCTCCCCCTGGCCTTCGAGCAGGGCAGCGGAGAAGGGGCTCGCGACTCTCTTCCCGGGCCCGGAGGACCCCGGGGTACGCCCGGCGGCGAGCGTCTCCGCCACCAGCCCGGCCACGTGCCAGGGCTGCTCCGCCCCGGAGCCGGTATCCACGTCCAGCAGGGCGCGCGCCATGTCTCCCGCGGAGGCGAAGCGCTCGGAGGGGTGTGGGCGCAGGGCGCGCTGGAGGACGCCCGCAAGGGCCGGCCCGGCCCGTTGCAGCAGGTGCTCGGCGGGCTCCAGGCGCGCGTCCCGCACGGCGAGCAGCAATTGCGCGTCCGTGGCCGCGGCGAAGGGGCTGCGACCCACCACCGCCTCGTAGAGGAGCACCCCGAGTGAGAAGAGATCGGTCCTCGCGTCCAGGGGGCCGCCGCGCAGCTGTTCGGGGGACATGTAGCGCAACGTGCCGCGCGTGCTGCCGGGCCCGGTGCGCGAGGGCGTGCGCAGCCCCTTGGCGATGCCGAAGTCGCCCAGCTTCACGTCACCGGTGTGCCCCAGCAGCACGTTCGCGGGGCTCACGTCCCGGTGGACGAGCCCCAGCCACTCGCCCTGGGTGTCGCGCAGGCCGTGCACATGCTCGAGCGCGCGCAGCAGGCACAAGCCCAGGTGCCGCACGAGCGAGGGCGCCAGCGGTCCTCGCGCGGCGAGCGCCCGAGCCAGGTCCACCCCCTCCACGTACTCCAGCACCAGGTAGGGCGCACCCGCCTCCAGCCCGAAGTCCAGCACCGAGACGACGTGTGCATGGCCGAAGGCGGCCATCAGCCGCGCCTCCTGGGCGAACATCTGCCGGTAGGCGTCCTGTCCGGCCAGTTCCGGCAGCAGGCGTTTGACGACCACTGGCTTTTCGAAGCCCTCGGGCCCGGGAAGGACGCCGAGGAACACCTCCGCCATCCCTCCGCGCGCCAGGCGGGACACCAGCCGGTAGCGGCCCACCGTGCCTGCCTCTGCTCCCTGCGTCATGGCGCCAATATAGCGGGCTCCCCACCCCTCCCGCTCCGGCCACTGGACCTGATGCGGAGGCGGCGCGGAGGGGCGGAGAGGAGCGGCCCGTCGAGTCGCTCCACCGGGCGCTCAGTCCTGAGCGTCCTGACAGACCGAGTTCGCGCCACAGACGAGGATCGCGGTGTTGAGGAAGTCCGTCGTGCTCGAGCACGAGGTGGAGCGGATGCGCTCCAGGCACGTGTCGAGCCCTTTCTCGTTGATGGCGGGGCAGTTATCCGCCGTCCACGCGGCCTGGAAGAAATCGCGAACCTTCACCTCACACTCGCTCCGGTCCTGGAACTGCTTGCCCTCGCCGGAGCCGATTTCCTCACACCCGTCGTAGTAGTCGCAGGCAGAGTCGGTGGCCTTGTCTTGCGCATCGACGCGGGAGGTCGGGCCACATGCGGGGAGAAGGAGAAGCAGGGACAGCAGGGAGAGGGAGGAAGAGATGCGCATGGGGGTGACTCACAAAAAGGGTGAGAGGTGTGCACGACGACGTGCTCCCCATGAGCAAGGGGCGGACCAACGCCAAACCCGCGAAACGACGAGGCGGCGGAGTGGGGGTTGTAGGCTCGAGCCAACAGGGGGCGCCGGGCTTGTAGGCCGCGGCCAACACCCTACCCGCCCTTCAGTGGTCGGACTCTGCCCCGGGCGCCAGTTGGCCCATGACGTGCGGCTGGCCGTCCTCGGACTTCACCCGGTAGGAGACTGCGCCGTCCCGCGCGGCCGCCGTCTGGAACACCACGCGAGAGGGCAGCAGGAGCGGACGGCGGAACGTCGAGGAGAGGGTGAGGACAGGTGACTCCGCCGCCTCGCCCAACTCCGCCACGCAGCGGCCCACGGTCCACATGCCGTGCGCGATGGCGCGTGGGAAGCCGAAGGGGCGTGCCGTGAGGGCGTACAGGTGGATGGGGTTGTAATCCCCGGAGGCACGCGCGTAGCGCCGGCCGGTGTCCTCGGGCACCGCCCAGTCCACGAGGCGGCTGTTCGCGAAGAGCACATCCTCCTCCGAGGCGGAGGCCGTGGAGCCCGCGGGCCGGTCCTCGCGCGAGCGCTCACCAGTACCGGGCAGGCGGCGCAGCATGGTGGTGACGGCGCTCCACACGAGTACCCCACCCTCCTCCACGCGGGTGTGCAGGTCCAGCTCGCGCCCCTGCCGCACCTCGCGCTGTCCCTCCACCCACGCGTGAACGGAGAGCACGGCCCCATCCGCCAGCCGGCGGTACTGACGGATGAGGTTGCGCACGTGGATCATCCCCAGCAGCCGGTAGGGGAACTCGGGGCGATTGAGCAGTGCGAGGTGGAGCGGCGCGGCGAGCACCTGGGGAAAGGTCAGCGGCAGGTGCCCTGCCCTCTGGAAACCGCACACCTCGCGGTAGAGCGCGAGCTGCCTCGGGTCCGGAGAGACCTGACGCACGCGCACCTCGAGCCGAGGTACTTCGCCGGGGCGCGCGGGGCGGCGGGCCACGGCGGCGCGCAGCAGCTCCGTGGGGAGTGACGGGAGCCCGGCGAGTTCGAGGACAGGTGGCGAGAGGGGCATGGGGGGTCAGTTTATCCGCTCGGCGGGGGCGCACAGCCGCGCGCGCAGCGTGGCCACGGGAGTCTCCCAGTGGTGCTCGAACCAGAAGCCCAGGAACTGCTGGGACGCGCGACCACGACGGTACGCGGCCCACACCCGCCGCAGGTACTCGGATCGCCCGACGCCGGACTGCGGAACCTTGAGGAGCTCGAGCGTGCCGTTCAGCAGGACGAGCGCCGTGGTCCAGAGCCTCAGGTTGCCCAGGACATACGCCTGCAATTCCATCTCGCCCACCACGTCCGTGCCGTAGCCCGTCAGCACGTGCAACAGATCATGCGTCTCGCGGTAGCGCTTGGAGATGAAGTCGACGTCGTTCTTGAGTTCGAGCGTCGTCTCGAAGGGCGAGATCTTGTTGTCGTGGTAGTAGCGCACGAACTCATGGCCGAGCGTTCCCTCGGGCAGGCGTTCCAACGCGGCCAGGTCCAATTCCTTGCCCTGTAGGGAAGGACGCTCGGACAGCATGCGGCGCCCCTCCTCGCTGCGCTTGAGCTGCTGGGCGAGCGACGCGTAGAGGTTGCCGTTCAAGCTCAAGTTGAACAACTGGCCATAGGTGGGATTCGTTGGGTCATGCTTGAGCGCCTCCAGGCACTGGCGCGCCACGCGCAGGCGGGTGAACAGGGGGGCGTTGTCGGGCAGGGTCTGGGTTTGGGAATTGATCATAGGGATTGACTCACACGATGGATGATGAGGTTGACACCAAGATGCTCAGGCGATGATCGCGTCTAGAGCTTGGTCGATCGGCGGTGGGTTCGATGTCGTCATGGCACGCCCCACGATCGTTTCCGAAGTAAACTATATGGAATGCCAAATATTCAACCAACCGGGGCCTCGAGATCACGCCTGGACATAGGCGCATAGGATTCACCTCCCCACACGGAGTAGTGAAGTGGCTCGGCAGCGCGCATGACTCCACGCCCAGCAGCACGGCCCCCCTGCCCTCCTCGGTGACGAGGGACCTGGGCAGGCTCATCCCCGATACCCCCATGGAAAAGAGGCCAGCCTTCACGCTCCCGCGCACCTGCTCGTGCTCGGCGACTTCATCCGCCACACGGTCCAGCAGCAGCAAGGGCCAGCCCTTCGACATGTCCTTCACGGCTGCGTCCACCGGGCAAGCCCACAGCATTCACGGAGAGCGCCAGGGCGAGGTCGCGCTTGTCCTCGCCATCCAGGCCTGGCCCGTCCTTGAACAACTCCAGGCAGTCGCACGGCGTGCCTTGCCGCTCGCAGAAGCTGCACTGCCCCGAATCGGGTGATGAGCACCCAAGCGCCAAACCAGGGGCACCGCCGCACGCCTGCCAGGCGAGGACCAGCGAGACTGGACACGCCGCACATCCCCAACGCTCCGCGTGGGCTCAAGCCCAATACCCGAATTACACGGAACCACGGATACACCCGTCAAACCACAGCGCGGGCATCCAAGAGGAGGAGGCAGGGGGTTGCTTCGGTCCGCGGTCGCCCGGAAAGACAACGGGCCGCCAGGCTTTCACCTGGCGGCCCGTTCTTGGAGCCGACACCCAGATTTGAACTGGGGACCTACTGATTACGAATCAGTTGCTCTACCGACTGAGCTATGTCGGCACAACGACGACGGTTTTTCCCGTCACCGAAAGTGGGCGCGAAGTAACACGCGGTTCCAACCAGGGCAAGTACTTCTTTCATCCGCCCTGCCCACCCTCCTTCCGCGCCCCCGTCCAGCCTCGGCCAGCAACCAGGCGTGCACCCGGTGTGAATGACACGCCGCGTCGGCTAACCACTTGAAACAACTAAAAGTTTAGACTGCTACAAGGCCCTCCGGCGGTTGACCCATAGAGGCGGCTATGCACATAAGGGCCCCGCCTAACCCAACGATCGCCTTTACCCCAAGGAGCGATTCTTCACATGGCCAGCGAAGAGAATTTCATGCGCGCCCCGGCCCCGACGCCCAAGCGCACCATCTACACGGAGGCGATGGAGATCTTCCATCGCGCCGCCGACCTCATCGGTCTGGACAAGCGCGTACGTCTGGAGCTCGAGGAGCCCGACTACGAGCACATCTTCTACGTCACCGCGAAGCTGAAGGACCGCCTCGTGCCGCTTGCTCCCGAACAAGCGCGCGATTTCGCGGACCTGCAGGTCACCCAGGTGCGCAACCCCGAGGGCCTCGAGCGCCTGGCCGACGGGAAGATCATCCTCAACGGCCGCGCCCTCCTGGGCTCGGACGTGTCCATCCGCCGCGGCCACCTGCGCCTGCCGGACGGCAACGTGTACCAGCTCGTCCCCGGTGAGTCCCAGCGCTTCAAGGCCTACCGCGTCCAGCACAACCAGGCCCGCGGCCCCTACAAGGGCGGCATCCGCTATCACCGCGAAGTCTCCCTGGACCTCTTCAAAGCGCTCGCCGCGGAGATGACCTGGAAGACCGCCATCTCCGAGGTCCCCTTCGGCGGTGGCAAGGGCGGCATCCAGATCGACCCCCGCGCCTACGGCAAGGAGGAGCTGGAGAACATCACCCTGCGCTTCATGTACCGGCTCAAGAGCCTGATCGGCCCCAACATCGACATCCCCGCACCCGACGTGGGGACGAACGGTGACATCATGGCCCTCATGTACCGCCAGTACTCGGACGGTGAGCGCGAGCGGCACAACCTGCGCGGTATCGTCACCGGCAAGGACGTGCGCATCGGCGGCTCCGAGGGCCGTGCGGCCGCCACCGGCCAGGGCGTGGCCTTCTGCATCGAGGACTACTACGCGGAGAAGGGTGAGACCCTCAAGGGCAAGACCTTCATCCTCCAGGGCTTCGGCAACGTGGGCAGCCACGGCGCCGCCATCCTCCAGAAGATGGGCGCCCGCCTGCTCGCGGTGAACGACGCCGACGGCACCATCTTCAACGGTGACGGCATCGACGTGCCCGCCCTGCTGGCCTACGTCAATGATCCGAAAAACCTCCGCAGGAGCGTGCTCGGCTTCCCCGGCGCCCAGCGGATTGAGAAGAAGGACTTCTGGGAGGTGCCGGCGGACATCTGCTTCCCCGCCGCCCTGGGCGGAGAGATCACCGCCGACGTGGCCGAGCGCCTCAAGGTGAAGCTGATCGCCGAGGGCGCCAACGGCCCCACCACCCCCGAGGCCGACCGCGTCCTGCAGAAGCGCGGCATCGACATGATCCCCGACATCATCGCCAACGCCGGCGGCGTGACGGTGAGCTACTACGAGTGGATCCAGAACAAGCGCATGGAGCGCTGGAGCGAGGCCGAGGTCAACCAGCGCCTCGAGCACGCGATGAAGCGCAACTACCGCATCATCCGCGACATCTCGCGCAACCAGCCGCGCCGCTCGGACACGCACGACAGCCGTCCGTTCGCCATGGGCAAGGAAGTGGATCCTCGCTGCGCCGCGATGATCCTCGCGCTCAAGCGCATCGAGGCCCACTACCTCCTCGAGGGCTTCTCCCAGTAGTCCTCGGGCCCTGAAAGCACCAAGGGCACGGTCGCTTCCCCGCGGCCGTGCCCTTTCTCGTTTCCACCGCCCTCCCCCAGGCGGCCTTCAGTGCATGACGCGCTCGCGCGCCACCAGCAGCAGCGGCTGGTCCTCCTGGACCTCGTAGGCGACGATCCGCAGGCCTACCCCGCGGCTGTTGCCCTCGCGCCCGTCCTTGCGCCCGTACGAGAGCGCCACCTGGTAGCGCACCTCGCACAGGCACGTCATCTCCGTGCCGTCCTCACCCGCGAACGTCACCTTCACCCGCTCGCCCAGCGCCATCTGCTCCCGCGTCTCCACGAACATGCCCTGGACGCTGATGTTGCGCCCGATGCCACGGCTGAGTCCGCCCTGTGTGGAAAGGTACACGGTGAAGACCTTGTCGAAACGCAGGTGGGAGCGCCGCTCTCGGACTTGAAGCTGTGGGGCCAACGAATGACTCCGGGGTAGGTGGAAGGTGACGAAGAAACTACATGGTGCGGACATGTAGTCAAAATCTCCACCAACCCATACCACCACGTACCGCTACGTACCCACATCCCGGGTGCCCGGAAGCCCCGGGGGTGGCACCATCTGCCTCCCTCTCTTTCCTCTCTGGAGTAGCCCCCGCGTGAGACGACTCTTCCTGGCCGCCCTGATGTTGCTGCCCGCGCTCGCCCTGGCGGACGTGGATCCGCGCTTCGCCCGACTGCGCGATCAGGCCGAGCCCCTCGGCAGCCTGCAGACGTTCCTGGAAAAATACATTGGCGAGTGCGCCGGCGTGTTCGTCAGCCCGTCCTGCCGCAGCGACTCCGAGGCATTCCGCGCGAAGTACGGGGGCAAGAAGCTCTACATGATCGTCGGCGAGGAGGCGGCGACCATGCTCAGCCCGGGCCCGTACCAGCCCGGCAGCGGCAACTACACCATCGAGGTGGTCCCCTACTTCCCCGGTGGCTCCTATGCCCTCACCCAGGGGACGCCCACGCAGACGGACTCTGCGGGCAACCCGCTGCTGCCGCTCATCCACATCACCGGCACCACCCCCGAGGGCTGGGCCGCCACGGACTTCCTGCGCCTCTTCAGCACGCACCAGATCCGAGCGCAGATCGTCTTCACGCCCCAGGGGATGTGGAGCCTGCCGCGCAAGCGGGGCGGGAAGGCGTCGGGCGTCGCGGCCCGCGTGGAGGCCATCCTCCTCACGCACGCGCGCACGGGCGAGGTGCTCGGCCTGTGGTTCGCCGAGGAGCCCGCAGGCGCCGCGAGCGGAGGCGGCAAGAAGACCCGGAAGAAGTAGCCCCGGGGCTCAGGGCTCCAGCGCGACGTACTGCTGTGCGTCGCCGCGCTGGACTCGCAGGAGCACCGACGCGCCCGCGCCCCGCTCCAACGCCCCCTTCACCGCCGCGATGTCCTTGACCTTGCGGCGGTTGACCTCCACCACCATGTCCCCCGTCCGCAGCCCCGCGCGAGCCGCCGCGCTGCGCGGCAGCACGCCCGACACCAGCACTCCCGTGTAGGGCTCCACGCCCAGGGGCGCCGCCACCTCGGGAGTGAGATCGCGCAGCACCAGGCCGAACTCCTCCAGGTTGCCGGGGCTGGACAGGGCCGCCAGCGCCTCCTGCGCCGGACGGGCGGCCAGCTTCACCACCACGTCCTGCGGGGCGCCGCCGCGCTGCAGCGTCAGCCTCGCCTCCGTCCCCGGAGCCAGCATCGCCACCTTGCGCAGCAGCTGCTGGTACGAGTCCACCTGCTTCCCATTCACCCCCACCACCTGGTCTCCCGGTCGGATGCCCGCCTGCGCCGCCGGGCTGTTGCGGTAGACCTCCTTCACCACCGCGGCGCGCGTGCCCACCTGCGGCTGCTCGTCGATCATCACGCCCAGCCAGCCTCGCTGGAGCTGGCCGTTCTTGCGCAGGTTGGGCAGCAGATCCTTCACCATGTTGATGGGCACCGCGAAGCCGATGCCCTGGCCCTCGCTGATGATGGCCGTGTTCACGCCCACCACCTCGCCACGCATGTTGAAGAGCGGCCCGCCCGAGTTGCCCGGGTTGATGAGCGCGTCCGTCTGGATGAAGTCGTCGAACGGCCCCACGCCAATCACCCGCTCCTTGGCGGAGATCATCCCGTGCGACACCGAGTGGTCCAACCCGAACGGGTTACCAATGGCCACCACCCAGTCGCCCACCTCCAGCCTGTCCGAGTCCCCCAGGTACACCGCCGGCAGCCCGCCCACGCCCTGGCCCAGCAGCCGCAGCAGCGCCACGTCCGTGGACTTGTCCCGGCCCACCACCTCGGCGCGGAACTCGCGCCCGTCCGACAGGCGCACGACGATCTCACTGGCCTCCACGTTCCCGCGCGCCACCACGTGGTTGTTCGTCACCACCAGCCCGTCTGGCGTGAGGATGAAGCCCGAGCCGCTCGCGGTGCGTGCCGCGCCCTCCAGAGGGCTCGTTCCCACCACGTTGATGTTCACCACGCCCGACTCCACCGCCCGGATGAGCGGCGCCAGAGAGGTGGGCGGCACGAAGCCCGGCAGCATCGGCTCCTTGGCGGCCCACTCCCGCCACAGCCCCATCGGGCCGCTGCGCACGCGGGTCGAGTCCTCGGCCCACTCCGCATGCTCGCGCGCACGGGCCTCGAGCCAGGGCGCGAGCGGTCCCTGCTGCGCTCCCGCCTGGGGAACGAGCACCAGGGAGAGCAGCGCCACCAGGGTGATCAGGGGATGAAAACGATGAGGGACGGCACGGGCCATGGCGATGGGCTCGAACAGCCACTCCCTCCGCCTATTTCCCGGGGCATCCGGTTCCACCTTCACACGGAGAAGGGGCGAGGGAGTGGACCCCCCACCCTATCTCCCTCCCCGCGAAAGAGGGAACCACTCTGAGCAGGACTCAGGCCTGCGCGGGGGCGACGTACTTGGCCACCTTCACCCGCGCCGGACGGATGATCCGGTCCTTCAGCCGGTAGCCCGCCCGGGCCTCGCCCACGACCTTCTGATCATCGTCGGGGTTGGTGGTGATCTCCATGTCCGTGGCCTCGGCCGTGTTGGGGTTGTACGGCAGGCCCACCACCTGGAGGCGCTCGATGCCGGTCTGCTGCAGCTTCGACAGCAGCCCGTCCCGGATCATCTTCACGCCCTGCGTCAGCGGCGACGACGCGTCTCCTCCGCCCATGGCCAGGGTGCGGTCCAGTTCGTCCACCGCCTCCAGCAGCAGGGTGGCCACGTTGCCGCGCTCCACGTCCATCATCCGCTCGCGCTCGCGCGTGAGGCGCTGCTTGAACTCCTCGCGGTCCCGCTCCAGCTCCTGGTAGGCGCGCGCCAACTGGTCCACCCGGCGCCGGGCGGCGCTCAGCTCGGACTCCAACCGCTCCTTCTCGGGATCCACCGCGGGCGCGGCCGCCTGGGGCGGCGCCTCCTGCTGCTGCTCGGGGGACGTCTCGGGCGCAGCGGTGACCGTAGCGGCCTCCGGGCCCTGATTCTCCTGGGACGGACCATCTGTCCGGGGATTGCCGTTCATGCCGCGAACGTAACCAGCCCCGGTGGTATGTCAACGTACGAACGACAGGGCTAGTGCTCGGCGGGAGCCGAGGGCTGCTCCGCCATGAAGCCGTGGTCCACCTGTCCGGTCACCTCGTCGATGATCTCCACCTGGGCGGCCCGGAGTGAGTAATACAGCAGCCAGCGCTCGGCCGCCGTGAGTGTCCCAGGGGGCAGGGCCCTTTCGATCTCCTGCACCGTGAGACGGCCTTCGCGCAGGCCCTTTGCGAAGAGTGCCTTGCGCGCCATGTAGCTTTTTCCAATCCGGTTCTCCACGACCGCTCCCTCCTTCCCGGCCAACATAATTTCGCCCTTTCGACACCGCAGAACATGCGGCAGGAAAGGGCGAAGGCAAGGCCAGGGAGCAGACGGCCGGGCGGCTCAGGCGTCCGGGAGCTTCCCGCCGGAGTGCTGGGCACCGGGCGGAGGCGGCTCCTCGCTGCCAGCCGGGTGCGCGGAGATGACCTGGCGGGCCTCGGGGTGCAGCAGCCCCCGCTCCGCGGTGGCCTTGGGCCCGAGCAGGGTGAGGATCTCGTTCTCCTCCACCACCTCGGTGGCGAGCAGCCGCGCGGCGAGCGCCTCCACCTTGTCCCGGTGGGTGGTGAGCACGTGGCGGGCCCGGTCGAGCGCCTCGGTGACCATCTTGCGGATCTCCTCGTCCACCATGCGCGCCGTCTGCTCCGAGTAGCTGCGGGACTCGGGCCCCATCGCCGAGCGCAGGAAGGCATGCTGATCCGCCCCCAGGGCCACCGGCCCCAGCGAGCTCATGCCGTAGTCGCGCACCATCAGCTTGGCGATCTCCGTGGCCTGCTTCAGGTCGTTGGAGGCCCCGGTGGACACCTCGCCGATGAAGATCTCCTCGGCGGCGCGCCCGCCCATCATCGAGGCCATCTTGTCGCGCAGCTCGTCGAAGGACATGAGGTAGCGGTCCTCGAGCGGCAGGGACATGGTGTAGCCCAGCGCGGCGATGCCCCGGGGGATGATGGACACCTTCGTCACCCGCTCCGCGTTGGGCAGCATCCAGCCCACCACCGCATGGCCCGCCTCGTGGTGCGCGACGATCTCCTTCTCGCGCTCGTTCATCCGGCGGTTCTTCTTCTCCAGGCCCGCCACCACCCGCTCGATGGCCTCCTCGAAGTCCGCCCGGGTGACGTTCTCGCGGTTGCGGCGCGCGGCCAGCAGGGCCGCCTCGTTCACCACGTTGGCCAGGTCCGCGCCCGCGAAGCCCGGTGTGCGCGCGGCAATGGACTTCAGGTCCACGTCCGGTCCCAGCTTCACGCCCCGGGAGTGAATCTCCAACACCCGCTCGCGGCCGCGCTTGTCCGGCCGATCCACCAGCACCTGCCGGTCGAAGCGGCCCGGGCGCATGAGCGCGCTGTCCAGGATTTCGGGGCGGTTGGTGGCCGCGAGGATGATGAGGCCGGCGCGGCTGTCGAAGCCGTCCATCTCCGCCAGGAGCTGGTTGAGCGTCTGCTCGCGCTCGTCATGGCCGCCAGCGATGCCCGCGTTGCGGCTCTTGCCGATGGCGTCCAGCTCGTCGATGAAGATGATGCACGGCGCCTTGGCGGTGGCCTGGGCGAACAGATCCCTCACGCGGGCCGCGCCCACGCCGACGAACATTTCCACGAACTCGGAGCCGGAGAGGCTGAAGAAGGGCACGCCCGCCTCACCCGCCACCGCGCGGGCCAGCAGCGTCTTGCCCGTGCCCGGAGGGCCCACCAGCAGCACGCCCTTGGGGATGCGGCCGCCCAACCGCCGGAACTTCTCCGGCGTCTTGAGGAACTCGACGATCTCCCGCAACTCATCCACGGCCTCGTCCACGCCGGCGACGTCCTTGAAGCCCACACCGGTGTCGGCCTCGGCCTGCACCTTGGCGCGCGTCTTCCCGAAGCTCATGACGCTCTGCGGGCCCTGGCCGATGCCTCCGGCCATCCGCCGCATCATGAAGCTCCAGAAGAGGAAGGCCAGGCCCAGGGGCACCAGCCACACCCACAACACATCCGTGAAGTTGGACTGGGGCACCGCCTCGTACTGGAGCCCCTTCTGCTCCAGCAGGGGCACCAGCTCGTTGTCACCCTGGACGCGGTAGGCCAGCCACGGCAGGGCACTGGGCTCGCTGCGCAGGGCTCCGGCCCCCTGGCTCGAGGAGTCCGAGGCGGGCGGCGTGGCACTCTCCTTGAGGAAGCCCTTCACCCAGTCCGGCGAGAGCTGCACCCGGGAGAACTTGTCCTCCTGGATGGCCTCGCGGAAGCGGCTGTAGCTCACCCGCTGAACGCCCGCGTCCTGGAAGACATTGCGGAAGAGCATGAAGCCCAGGACGATCAGGAGGATGTAGCCCAGCGGAGAACCGAACCGAAAGCCCTTGTTCGTGGGAGGCGAAGGTCTCTCCTGCTTCTTTCCGCGCGGGCTCATCCCGGGCGGCATCGTGTTCTGAGGCTTCATCGTCGACGCACTCCCCCTCCCCCATGCCACGCACCCCTGGTGGTACGCGGTACGACTGCCCTGCGGGCAAAAGATGTTCACACCCGCCCGCCGGTCAACCCGGCGTGCGAAGCACATCCAGGTATTTGGGGTAACGCCGGAACAGTGCTCGTCCATCCGGGCAGGAGCACTGCCCACCAACGGACACCTTCCTCCCGGGGACACCGCTCAGCGGCAGTCCACCCGGTACAGGATCTGCCCGGCGAACTCGGAGCCGAGCAGGTAGGAGTGCCCATCCGTCAACCAGGTGATGGCCTCGGACTGGGCCTGGCTGGGGCTGGGGACCTCCACCACCGGTGACCGGATGAGTTCCTCCAGGCGGGTGGCGCCGGAGCGGCGCACTTCCCACACGCGCGTATAGGTACGCAGCAGCAGCCGCTGCCCGGACGGATGGAGCGCCGCCGAGGTGGTGCGGAAGTCGACGTTCCCCGGCGTGCGCAGGGTGCCCAGGTGCGTGGCCGTCGTCACCGTGCCCGGCGCGAGCCCGTCCAGCGCGAAGACCTCGCCCAGCGAGTCCCGCTCCTTGGTGATGACCGCCAGCCGGGCCGTGCGAGGCTCGAGCACGAGCGACTCGGCGTCATGGGGCCTGTCCGGGTAGACGAAGGGGAGCGTCTCCACGGGGAGGGTGGCATCGGCCACCTGCTCCGGCTCGGGGAAGCGGAAGATGCGCACCTGCTTGCGCCGCTCGAAGTTGTCCCCGGTGTCCGCCAGGTAGAGGCACGAGCGCGCCTCTCCCGAGGCACACGGACCCACGGCGATGTCCTCGAGGTCCAACCCCGCCAGGTCCTTCGGCTCCACACCGGTGAGCGTCAGGGTGGCGAGCACCCTGCCCGACGCGTCGATGGCGAACACCTGGAAGGCGTTGCCGGAGTCGTTGTGCGTCCACAGCACGCCCTCGTGGCGGGTGCTGGCGGCGAGGCCGGACATCTCGGCCAGCACCAGGGGGACGCGGCCCACATCCCGGGGCGTGCCGTAGAGCTGGCAGCCAGGCACGCCCTCGGCGGGAGGGTAGCGCAGGTCTGCGGCCGCCGTGGAGGCATCCGGGCTGGAGGGCTTCTTCGTGGTGCAGGCCACCCACACCGCCCCCGCGAGCACCAGGGCGAGACGACGGCCCACGTCAGGCTTCCAGGCCCAGCAGCTTGGCCAGCGTCTTCGCGTCCGCGTCGGGGAACTGGTACTTCGACATCTCCTCCAGCGTCACCCAGCGGTGGTCATGCACGCGCAGGTGCTGGATGGCCGACTCGGGGCTGGAGAGCCGGCACCGGTAGACGCGGAAGTCGATGTCGTAGGTGGGGTACTCGTGGTGGGTATGGAGGGCCTGATCCATCACCACCACCTCCACGCCCATCTCCTCGCGGATCTCCCGGGCGAGCGCCTGCTCGTCCGACTCCCCTTCCTCCACACGGCCTCCGGGGAACTCCCACAACAGGGGAAGCGTCGCCTTGGGCGGACGCTGGGTGATGAGGTAGCGCCCCTCGGCGTTCTGCAACATCGCGCCGACGACGCGGATGTGACGGCGAGCCATCTCCAGACTCCTTCTCACGGAAGCAGGAAGGCGGCGGCCTAGCACGGCCCGGGCCCCCAGGCCAAGCCTCAGGACGCCTTTCCAGGCCCCCCGCGACGCCCCCGCGGCCCCGTCCGCCCCCGCTTCAGAGACCCCGAGGACTCCTCCAGGTCCTCCAGGACCGCCTCCGTCAGGGAGGAGACCTCCGCCACCAGCTCGGCCCGCCCGTACCTCAGGCCGGAGCGCCACAGGTGATCCCGGAGCGCCTGGCCCAGCTCCGCCCCCGTGGAGTAACGGTCCTCCTTCCGGGGCGCGAGCGTCCGGTGGAGGATGGGCCTCAGCCCCTCGGGCAGCGGGCGCGCCGCCTCCTCCACTTCCTGGAGGCTCAGCTGGCGCATCCGCTTCATCAGCTCCGAGGTGCGCAGGGGGCTCATCTCCTCGAGGCCCGGCACCCGGCCCGACCCATCCCCGCGCGCCTGCAGCTGGCGGCTGAGCAGCTCGGCCTCGTAACGAGGGGCGGCGCCCAGCAGGTGCCGGCCGGTGAGCAGCTGCAGCAACACCAGTCCCAGGGAGAACAGATCCGAGCGCCCATCGAGCAGCTCCAACATGGCCCGCTCGGGGGAGCTGTAGGCCAGGTTGCCCACGTCCGTGTCCCCCTCGGTGGAGATGCGCCCCTCGAGCCGGGACCACGCCGCGCCGAAGTCCATCAACTTCACCTCGCCATAGCGGCCCACGAGGATGCCCTGCGGGGTCACATCCCGGTGGACCACGGCCAGGTGCCGCCCCTTCTCGTCGTTGACGGTGTGCGCGTAGTGCAACCCTTCCGCGACCTCTGAGGTCACATAGCAGGCGAAGGCCTCCGAAAAACCACGGCCGGATCTCGCCGCCAGACGCATGAGGTCACCCAGGCGCGCTCCCTCGACGTACTCGAGCAACAGGAACGGCTCCGCCGCCGAGCCCGCGAGCAACTGCACGGAGACGATGTTGGGGTGGCGCAACTGGCCACCCAGGCGCGCCTCCTCCACCAGACGCTGGTAGTCTTCCTGGCGCACCACGCGGTTGAGCCGCTTGAGGACGGTGTACCCTCCTTCTCCCTGGTGATAACGCAGACGTGTCAGCAGCAACTCTCCGTGATGGCCCTGTCCCAACGAGCGGACGAGCTCATAGCTCGCCTGCCCTGCATCGAGCACCACCGGGTGGGTTGCACGAGGGGGGTTCTCAGGGGTCGGCCGGATCGACATACGAAGCACTCCTTGGGGGTATCCGCGAGATGACTCGAAAGGTACACATGCGCCGCCAGAAGGACCAAGAACGATGACGAGGCAGAAATGGCGCGAACATTGGGGCTCTGACCTCGAAAGTCATATCTACTTCACAGATGACTCTTGAAGTCACCACTTTTCCGGTTATCTTAGAAGTCACGTAGGCCCGGGTGTTCCGGGCCGTACGTCTTCACCCTTGTCTCCAGGACCGCACGGCATGGCACTCCCTCGAGGACTGGCAGCGACGATCGGGACCGCGGCCCGGGCGGCGCGGGTCCGGGCCAATCTCACCCAGGAAGACGTGGCCGAGCGGGTAGGACTCGCCACCGAGGTCTACGGAAGGCTGGAGCGCGGAGGGATGCTCCCCAGCGTGCCCACGCTCAGGAAACTGTGCGAGACCCTGCGCATCCCCTCGGACGTGCTGCTGGGGCTCACGCCGGCGCAGGAGAACTTCTGGGCGAAGGAGCCCCCGCCCCGGCCCGTCGAGGAGCCCGGGGAGATCCGCCGCCTGGTGCGCACCGTGAAGAAGCTGGAGCCGGCCGAGTTCCGCCTGCTCAGCCTCATGGCCACCGGCCTGGTTCGTCTGCGGCTGATGAGGCGCGGCCGGACCTCCCAGGAGGACGAGGGCGCGTCCGACGACTCCCTCTAGGCGCTCCGGGCGGCGGGCGGCCGGGCGGAGCGTCCCCTCCCCTGCCCTCGGGTTTCCCTGGGCAACACCCGGTCTCTGGCGATAGGTAGGCCGGAGTCCGGGGATCCCATGACCGCCGCCCTCCTCTCGCTCACCCTCTTTCTCGCCTCGGGGCAGTTCGCGCCCCAGCAGGCCGGAACCGAACCTCTCGCGCCGCCCCTGGAGGCGCGCGTCCACACGCTCGGCAAGGAGCTGCGCTGCGCCGTGTGCCAGGGCCTGTCCATCGCGGACAGCCCCTCGTCCATGGCCCGCGCCCAGCTCGACAAGGTGCGCGAGCTGGTGGCGGAGGGAAAGACGGACCAGGAGATCCGTGACTACTTCGTGGCCCGCTACGGCGAGTGGGTGCTGCTGCAGCCCAAGGCCGAGGGCGTGAACCTGCTCGTGTGGCTGGGCCCGGTGGCCCTGCTGCTGGGCGGGGCCTATGTCATCGCCCGGCAGGTGCGGCGCGAGCCCGAGCCCGCCACCCCCGCGGCCTCCGCGCCCGCGGCGACGGGCACCTCCGACAACGAATCCGTGGACCCGTACCTCGCGGCCGTGCGCCGGGAGCTGGATCAATGAACCCGCCGACCACCAACTGGACGCCCGGCCTCATCGTACTCGCGGTGGGCTTCATCGCCGCGGCGCTCTTCCTCCTCACCCAGCGCCGCAAGGGCGCGCCCGCGCCGGAGCCGAAGGGCGGAGTGCTCGAGGACCTGGAGCGGCGCTACCAGTCCCTCATCGAGCAGCTCAAGGAGCTGGCGGCGGAGAAGCACACCGTGACGCCGGAGCACTACGCGGCGGAGCGCTCCCGGCTGGAGCTGGAGGCCGCGGCGGCGCTGCGCGCCAAGGACGAGCACCAGAAGAAAAAGGACGGAGCGCCCGCGGCGCAGACGGCGCCGGTATCCACGGGCTTCCTATCGCCGCAGCTCAAGGGCGCGCTGTGGGGCGGCGGCATCGTGCTGTTCTTCGGCATCCTGGGCTACACGCTCGTTTCCGAGCAGCGCACGCGTGGCGAGGAAGATGCCGCGACGGGCCGGGTGCCTCCGGGCATGGCCGGCAACGGGCAGCAGATGCAGCAGGAGGATCCCGAGCTGACCCAGGCGATGGAGCGCCTGAAGAACAACCCGGGGGACCTGGATGCGGCGGCGCTGCTGAGCCACGAGCTCATCCGGCGGCAGATGTACGAGGAGGCCGATCGCGTGACGATGCGCGCGTTGGCGATGGATCCCTTCAACGTGGAGCTGCGGGTGCACAAGGGCGTGCTGCGGGCCGTGCGCGGCGACGAGGCCGGCTCGGAGCAGGAGCTGACGCAGCTGGTGGACACGTACCCGGACGCGCAGGAGGCGCTGCTCTTCATGGGCGCCATCGCGATGCGGCGGGGCGACAAGGCCAAGGCGCTGGAGTCCTTCGAGCGCTTCGCCGTGGAGGTGCCCGCCAACATGCAGCCGCCGCCACTGCTCTCGGCCATCCAGCAGCTTCGCGGCGAGCTGGGCCGGTAGGCACGCGAGCTCACGCTCGGCTGACCGATGCGAGGGCTTCCTCGGCCCGGAAGGGAAGCTCGACGGTGAAGGTGGCGCCCTGACCGGGGCCGGCGCTCGTCGCGGTGAGCCGGCCCTTCAGTTCCTCCGCGGCCAGGGCGCTCATGTGCAGGCCGAAGCCGTGCCCGCCCCTCTTCGTGGTGAAGCCCTGGGAGAACACCCGTGTCAGGTTCTCCGGGGCGATGCCCAGGCCATTGTCCGTCACCTCGATGCGCAGGTGCCGTCCTCCAGCTCCGGGACCGACGCGGATGGTCAGCCGCTTGTCCTGCACACTGCTGTCCACGAGCGCATGCCGCGCATTGCTCAGCAGGTTGAGGAGGATCTGCAGCAGCTTGTGCCGATCCACCACGATGGGAGGCACCTCGGCGTACTCACACCGCACCTCGATGCCAGACTGCTCGAACGCGCCGGCGTCCAGGCGCAGCGCATCATCGATGAGCTGTGGCACCGTGATCAGCTCCACCACGCCAACCAACCGCGCGTGCTGCTGCTGCATGCTGACGATGGACTTGATGTGCTCGACACCCTCTCCCAGCGCATTCATCTCCGCCAGGAGCTCCGCGCGCTCCTCCGTCAGTTGCTGCGAGAGGGCGCTGAGATAGGCCGGCAGCATCGTGCCGCGTGGGTCGGTGGTCAGGAAGGCCGGGAGGTCCGTGGAGTGCTCGCTCAGCATCCCGGTGGCCTGAACCAGCTTCGAGATCCGTGAGCCGCGCAGCCGATCCGTCACGACACCGACCGAGATGTTGACGCTGTTGAGCGTGTTGCCCACGTTGTGCAGCACGCCCGTGGCGATCTCCGTCATCCCGGCCTGACGCGAGACCGCCAGCAGGGTATGGTGCAGCTCGCCCAGCTTGGCCTCGGCCTCCTTCCGGGCCTGGATGTCCCGCGCGAGCTCCGCATGGGTCGCGGCATGCGCGGAGCTGTACAACCACCCGACCGCCCACCCCGCCACGATGCACAGTCCCGCGAGGGCGTGCATCACCCACTCATAGTCAGGGTAGGCAGCGGGAGGCCGGGAGCCGAAGGTCTGGTGCCAGAGCGGCTGGACGACCACGATCACCAGGCTCATGGGGACGAGGATGAGGAGCCCTCTGCGCGGTCCCAACAGGTACACCGTCAGGACCGTGATCAACATCCCCGCCGCGTGCGACATGAGGTTGGAGTCATCCGTGATGAGGGCGGTCATGACGAACCCGGACGACATGATCGCGCTCAGGAGCAACGCCGGGAGACGGGTCGAGGACGCCCTGCGCAGGATCCGCAGCATTCCCAGGTAGCAGAGCGTCGTGGTGCCGCCCCCCACGAAGTACCGCCAGGGCATCCCCGCCATCAGGAAGGCCATCGTGGTCGAGCCGGTGAGCAGCAGCAGGGTGATGGCCGAGCCAGCCACCACCCGGGCGCGGCCACGCTCGTCAGGTGGCGCCCGGCGCAGCTCCTCCGAGAGCCATCGATCCATCCATTTGAGAAAGCCCACGGCCAGTTTGCTGGGTGGAACTCGCGTATCAGGCGCCGCGGGTCCCTTCTTCTCACTGGTACTGCTCGGCATGTCAGGTGTCCCCTCCCATGGGCTGAGCGCACGCCCCGTGAGCGCACCACCCAGTGGGCACCTCACTTCAATCTGGAGCAAGCGAGAGGATCATTCTGGACGGGAGCTCCGCTCTTTTCGAGCAGGCCCCCTCTCACACGGCGGAGGGAGGGGCAGGTTCCTGCGCCGAGCAGCATCTGGAGGGCTCGTAGTTGCTACGGGAGGGGAAGCCCTCACCCGTAGTGATACGCGGACAGCCTCAGCCCGAGGACCGTCCCGTTGTACCCGATGGTGCCCCGGTCCTCTCCCGCGGCACCGGCAATGACCATCAGCGGCAGGAGGTGCTCTTCGCGCGGGTGAGCGAGCCGCGCGGAGGGCGCGGTCGACCAGTGCGCCAGCCGCTCGTCGCGCTCGCGGGCCGGGAGCGTCGCCGCATCCCGCAGCCACGCGTCGAAGGCCTCGGAGACGGGGCGCGCACGGGGATCGCCGAAGGCACGCAGGTTGTGGAAGGTCATTCCACTTCCGACGATGAACACGCCTTCGTCACGCAACGGCTGAAGCGCGCGCCCCATCGCGAGGTGCTCCTTCGGTTCGAGCCCCTGCTTGAGGCTGAGCTGGACCGTCGGCACGTCCGCACCCGGGTACGTCAGCTTCAACGGAACGAAGGTGCCATGATCGAAGCCGCGCTCGGTATTCTCCGCGGTCTCGAAGCCGGCCTTTCCGAGCAGCTCGCGCACGCGCGCCGCCAGCTTCGGTTCGCCCGGCGCGGGCCAGGTGATCTGGTACGACTCGGGGGGGAAGCCATAGTAGTCGTACAGCATCGGCGGCCGCGCGCCGCTCATCACGGTCGGCACCGGCTCTTCCCAGTGCGCGGAGATGACCAGCACCGCCTTCGGAGGCGACTTCGGCAGAGCGTGCAGGTTGCGCAGGTACGTCGCGAGCTGGTCCAGCTCCGCCTTGTCGCCAAAGCCGAGATCCACGAACGGCCACGGCCCGCCACCGTGCGGGAGGAAGACGACCGGCATCCGCGCGCCCTTCGGAGCGCCCGCGGACGCGCTGCCACTTCCAGCCACGGCCGCACCTGCCGCGACCATCGCCGCGCCCGTGATGCCGGCGGCGATCGCCTCGCGCCGGGTGATGCCTTCGTCATCTCTGCCGTTGCTCATGAACAGGTCCTCAGCCGCGCGGAGTGCCCGGCGCTCGATTGTAACGTCCGGACACAACGGGCGCAGCGAGGACTCCAGAGCACGCCCGGACTCGCACCGCTCCGCGCGTCAGCCGCGGCTGAAGCGCAGGCGGGAGCGCTCGCGCGCCTTCTCGGCCTCGACCGCGCGATCTCTCGGCTGGGCCGTCGTGGACAGTGACGCCATCAGCACGCGAGCAGCGGCCGTGATGTCATCCACGGCTTTCGTGAAGGCCGCTTCATTCACCTGCGACGGTTTGTTGAAGCCGCTCAGCTTGCGCACGAACTGCAACGACGCCGCGCGGATCTCCTCTTCGGTGGCTGGCGGCTCGAAGTTGAACAGCGTCTTGATGCTCCGGCACATGGCGGCCTCCAATCATGCTCAACACGTCGGGAGCGGGATCCTAGTCCCGCTCCGGCATGGCACCAATCCCGGAGGCTCAGCTCGGTGGCCGAAGCGGGGCGCGGGCGCACTCCGCTGCACGCTCGAGCAGAAGGTCTCGCTCGCGTGCGTTGCGCGTGAGCGATGCAGCGCGCTCGAACTCCACACGGGCCTCGTCGAAGCGGCCGAGCTTCGCGAGGAAGTCGCCACGCACGCTCGGCAACAGGTGATAGCCCTTGAGCGAGGGCTCCGAGGTCAGCGTATCGACGAGCGCGAGGCCCTCTGCTGGACCGAACGCCATCGAGAACGCGACCGCGCGATTCAGCTCCACGACGGGTGAGGGCAAGACCTGGGCCAGCTCCGTGTAGAGCGCCGCGATGCGCCCCCAGTCCGTCTCCGCCGCCGTGCCCGCTCGTGCGTGACAGGCGGCGATCGCGGCCTGCAACGCGTACGGGCCTCGTGCGCCGCCAAGCGCCTCGGCACGCTCGAGCGCCCGGAGACCCCGATGGATGAGGACGCGATCCCAGAGCGCGCGATTCTGCTCGAGCAACAGGACCGGCGCTCCCGATGGACCGATCCGCGCCCGGGCGCGCGACGCCTGGATCTCCATGAGCGCCACGAGGCCATGGACCTCGGGCTCGTTCGGAACGAGCCCGGCCAGGATACGGCCCAGCCGGAGCGCGTCCTGGCAGAGCTCGGGCCGCATCCAGTCGTCACCCGCCGTCGCCGAGTAACCCTCGTTGAAGATGAGGTAGATGACCTCGAGCACCGATGACAGACGGGCGGCGAGCTCGGCTCCGCGAGGGACCTCGAAGGGGACATGCGCCTCGGCGAGGGTCCGCTTGGCCCGGACGATCCGCTGGGCGACCGTTGCCTCGGGGACGAGGAACGCACGCGCGATCTCCCCGGTCGTCAGGCCTCCGAGCAAACGGAGCGTGAGCGCCACGCGCGCCTCGGACGAGAGGACCGGATGACAGGCCGTGAACACGAGGCGCAGGAGGTCGTCGCCAACGTCATCGTCGATCGCGGCGTCGAGATCCGGCGTGGCGCTCTCGCGCTGAGCCTCGAGCTCGTGACCGAGCTCTTCGTGCTTGAGCTCGAGCCTCTTGCTCCGACGCAGCTGGTCGATCGCACGATGCTTCGCGGTGGCCATGAGCCAGGCGCCCGGGTTGTCCGGAACACCCGACTTCGGCCACTGCTCGAGCGCGGCGACGAGCGCATCCTGCGCGAGCTCCTCGGCAAGACCCACGTCACGCACCATCCGTGCGAGACCGGCGATGAGCCTGGCCGACTCGATCCTCCAAATCGCGTTGATCGCGCGATGCGTATCGGAAGCCGTCACGGCTACCACCTAGAGCATCTTCAGCCGCCGGAGCAAGGACGAGGCGCGGTGACTATCAGCGCCGCGACTCACGAGGTCGGATTCCAGGACCTGGATTCACTTTCAGTCGCAGCGGCAACAGAACGTCCGTTCATCGCCGCTCGCCAAATACCTTCGCGTCCAGAGAGAACCTTCCGGGCCCCAACGCCAGCAGCAGGATGGCGATCCCCAGGTAGACCAGGGCCGGTTCGTACGAGGTTCCTCCCGTGGGATTCACGAAGGGGTCCTTCCGCACCAGCAGGTGCATGTTGACGGCGACCGTCATCGTGCAGGCGATTCCCAGTGACGCGAGCGGGGTCAAGAGCCCGAGTATCCAGGCAATGCCTCCGCCGAACTCCGAGAGCGCCGCCAGGAACTGGAAGAAACCGGGAACGGGGGACTGGGGGCCCATCCAGCCCCATGGGCTCTGTATCTTCCCCCACCCGTGAAAGACAAACGCGGCTCCGACGATCAGGCGAAGCAGAAGAAGTGCGCCCGAGCCAAAGGTTGGCAGTGGAACGGGCTGCAGGTAGCGCTTCAGGTTTGCCTTCGCCATCTGGCTCCTCCTCGCTGACTACGGATCCGTGCGAACGAAGAACTTGCAGAGCTTCTCCCCGGAACGAACCTCACAGTCGGAGCTGTAGTTGCGCCCCGTGGGTCCGTGCCTCAGCGAGAGCTGGTGCCGCCCCTCGTAGAGCATGACCTGGGTTTCGCCGTTGAGGAGCTGCCCGTCCACCGAGAGGACCGTCATGTCGTCCGGCCGGCCGCGCAGCGTCACGCTCACCAGCTTGGGCGTGAACGAGAGCACGCGCTTCTCCCCCGCCTTGAGCTGGAGCCGCGCCGTCCTTTCAAACCGGGCCTTCCCGTTCGTGCCGGACACCTCGATGCGCACCGTCCCCGGCTCGACGGACAGCGCCAGCGGCGTGCGGCCCATGGTTTTGTCATTGAGCCGCACCTGCGCGGGAGGAGTGGACTCCACCCGGAGCGTGGCCCGCATGAGGGCCTCGGAGCCGGCCTCCGGTTCGGGAGCGGAAGGAGCGGCCGCGCCAGGCTCGGGGGAAGCAGCAGCAGGGGTGGGCTCGGGAGAAGCAGCGACCGCGCCAGACTCGGGAGAAGGGGCTGCAGCCGCGCTGGTCTCGGGAGAAGCAGCGGCCGCAGAGGGCTCGGGGGAAGGGGCTGCGGCCGCGCCAGACTCGGGAGAAGGGGCTGCGGCAGTGGTGGGTGCAGAAGGCGCGGGCCCCGGCGAAGGAGTGGGCGCGGGAGTGGCGGGGGCCGGGAGCGCTGAGGAAGGAGCCGACCTGGTGTGCACGGACCACCCTACGCCGACGCCCGCTGCCAGCAGCACCAGGGAGAGTCCAGCCAGCCAGAGCCGAGGCGCGCGGCGTTGTGGAGGTGCAGGCGCCAGCTCGATGGTTTGCGAGAAACCCGTTCCCGCAGTGGATGGCCTCGCGGCCTCCATCACGGCGGCAGGGGGCACCTGCGATGGTGCAGGTGCAGGTGCAGGCGTGCGCACGGGCGTGGAAATGCGGGCCGAGGCCGAGCGGACCGAAGGTGTCGACTGCGCCAGCGCCAGCTCATCGGACGGCAACGTGGGGAAGAGCTCCCTCACCAGCTGCCCGATCTCCCGCATCCCCACCCGCTGGCCCCACTGGAAGAGCACTTCATCGAGCGCGGACTGCAACTCACGACAGCTCGCATAGCGCTCCGCCGGATCGCGGGCGAGCGCCTTGTCGATGATGCGGGCCAGGGTCTCGGGTGTCTCCGGACGCAGCTCCCGCACTCCCACCAGGGGCTCGTCGAGCACGGCCCGCATCACCTGCACGTCGCTCTCCCCTTCGAAGGGTTTGCGGCCGGCGACCAGTTCGTAGAGCACCACTCCCAGTGCGTACAGGTCCGAGCGCGCACTCGCCGGCTGGCCCTTCAGGTACTCCGGAGCCATGTAGCTCAGCTTCCCCTTGAGCACGCCCGAGCGCGTGTGAGGACCCCCGTTGGCTGCCTTTGCAATACCAAAGTCCATCACCTTCACGTTCCCCGCTCGGGAGACCAGCAGGTTGTCCGTGCTGATGTCCCGGTGGACCACCCCCAGGGGCTCTCCCGTGCGCGGGTCCACCAACTCGTGCGCATAGGCCAGTCCTTCACAGGCCAGGCACACGATGCGGACGACCAGTTCGAGAGGGATTGGGCGCCCCTGCTGCAGCGCTCTCTTGAAGAGCGAGCGCAGGTTGGGGCCCTCCACGTACTCCATCGCGATGAAGTACGCGTCCGCCTCCATGCCGAAATCGAAGATCTGGACGATGTTGGGGTGATCCAGCCGTGCCACCAACTTCGCCTCGGAGAGGAACATCTCCACGAACTGAGAATCCTCCGCCAGGTGGGGGAGGATCCGCTTGACGACCAGCAGCTTCTCGAAGCCCATGGGGCCGGCCGTCTTGGCCAGGAAGACCTCGGCCATGCCGCCGGTGGCCAGCTTCCGGACCAGCAGGTATCTCCCCATTTCCATGTGCTCCATGGGACCTTTGCCTGATATGGGTTCTGAAGGAGGTGCCCCCCTTAGCACACCATGCACACCCCCGCTCCTGTCCGCTTCTCCTGGACATGGCTATGTCTCCTGCTTGCCTGTACTGCACCTGTTAGCAGCAGGGACGACTCCGCCACCCGTCCTGACGTTGTTGAGTCCACAGTGTCCGACACCGGCATCTCAGGCCGCACGAGCGCCCTGGGCGCCACGGCCATTGCCCCCACCTGGGACGCCGCCCGGCCCCTGGGCACGCCGCGCCACTCGCACTCCACCACCCTGCTCCTGAATGGGAAGCTCCTCGTGGCCGGCGGCTCCGACGGGGGGCAGGCCGTCAAGACCGCCGAGCTGTATGACCCCGCCACCGGCGTCTGGACGGCCACCGGCCCCATGGGCGGCGCTCACTTTGTTCACTGCGCCACGCTGTTGGCTTCCGGAATGGTGCTCGTCACGGGTGGGGACGATGGAACAAAGCCTATCGCCACAGCGGAATTGTACGACCCGGCCACAGGCACCTGGCGCGCCGCCACGCCCATGTCCACGCCCCGCTCCGGACACACGACCACCTTGTTGAAGGATGGCCGGGTGCTGGTGGTCGGCGGCTCCAGTGGCACGGAGGCCCTCGCCACCGCGGAGCTGTACGACCCGGCCACCAATTCGTGGACCTCCACCCGCGTCCTGGCGAGCGCCCGCTCCGGGCACACGGCCACCCTGCTTCCCTCGGGGAAGGTGCTCGTCAGCGGCGGCGCGGGCAGCACCACCGCCGAGCTGTACGATCCCTCCACGGGTGACTGGACCCCGGGCGGCTCCATGAAGGCGCTGCGCAACTATCCCTCCGCCACCCTGCTGCCCTCCGGAAAGGTGCTCGTCGCCGGTGGCATCTACGGCGCGACGACCCTGGCCACCGCCGAGTTCTACGACCCGGCCACCAACTCCTGGGCGTCGACCGGAGCGATGGCCACCGCGCGGAGCTATCCCTCCGCCACCGTCCTGCCCTCCGGAAAACTCCTCGTGACCGGAGGACAGAGCAACCCGGGGAGCATCCTCGCCGCCGCCGAGCTGTATGACCCGGCCTCGGGCACCTGGGCCGCCGCGCCGTCCCTGGCGGCCGCTCGCATGTTCCATACAGCCACCCTGCTGACCTCGGGCAGGGTCCTCGTGGTGGGCGGCTCCAACGGGAGCACCGCCATGGCGTCCACCGAGCTCTACGATCCGGGCCCGCCGCTCTGGGTGCCCACCGGGGCCATGGCCGCCGCGCGCCAGTCGCAGGTGGCCACGCTGCTGCCCTCGGGGAAGGTACTGGTGGCGGGTGGCTCCCGGGAGAGTGGCGTGAGTTCCACCGCCGAGCTGTATGACCCGGAGCGAGGCACCTGGGACGCCACGGCGCCCATGGCGTCCGCGCGCACCAATCACACCCTCACCCTGCTGCCCTCCGGCAGGGTGCTCGTCGTCGGCGGCTTCGACGGCACCCGCGTCCTCGCCACCGCCGAGCTCTACGATCCGGGCGCGGCCCTCTGGGCTCCCCTGGCGCCCCTGGCCCTGCGCCGTGGGCTCCACACGGCAACGCTGCTGCCCTCGGGCAAGGTGCTCGTCGCGGGCGGCTCCAACGAGGAGGCCGTCACCGCCAGCGCCGAGCTGTATGACCCGGCCACCGGCTCCTGGAGCGCCACCGGGGCGATGACCGCCGCGCGCAGCCGTCACGCGGCCGTGTTGCTGCCCTCGGGCAAGGTGCTCGTCGTGGGCGGGGTGGCCGGCAGCACGACACTCACCAGCGCCGAGCTGTATGACCCGACCACCGGCTCCTGGAGCACCACCGGCTCCATGGCCTTTGCCCGGCAGGGCCCCACGGCGACGCTGCTGCCGTCGGGGCGAGTGCTCGTCGCGGGCGGCTCGGACGGGACCAGCTTCCTCACGCGCGCCGAGCTGTACGATCCGGTGACCGGCTCCTGGAGCGCCACGAGCAACAACATGTCGACCGGGCGGCGGGGCCATACGGCGACGCTGCTTCCCTCGGGCAGGGTGCTCGTCGCGGGCGGCTCCAAGACGACCCAGCCCCTGACCGCGGATCTGTATGAGCCCGCGACGGGAACCTGGGTGGCAACGCCGGAGGCGAGCGCCGCGTATGTGAACCATACGGCCACACTGCTTCCCCAGGGCCGGGTGCTCCTCACGGGCGGTACCACCGCGAGCGCGGAGTTGTTCGACGACCGGGGGACGCTCGAGCCGTGGCGCCCCGAGCTCACTTCGCCGGACCTGCTGCCCCCCGGAACGAGCGTCACCCTCTCGGGCGAGCTCCTGCGGGGACTCTCGGAAGCCAGCAACGGCAGCTTCAATTCCTCGTCCAGCGCGGTCCCCGTGTTCGTGCTCACCTCGAACGAGCAGGGCACCCAGGTGCCGCTCACCGCGAGCCAGTTCTCGGAGACCTCCGCCACGCTCGACGTGCCACGGATTGCTCCGGGCGCGTATGTCCTTTCCGTCCTGGTCAATGGTCTGTCTTCAGGCCGGAAAGTGCGCATCGCGGACGCCACGGTGCCTGACACCGGGTTCACGGCCACGCCCGCGAGCCTGACGAACGCGCGCAGCGCCACCTTTTCCCTGGCCTCGCCAGACACGGACCTGATGGGCTTCGAGTGCAGCCTGGACGCCGCCGCCTTCGCGCCCTGTGCCAGCCCGACCACCCTGCCCCCGCTCACCGATGGCGCGCACACGTTCGCGGCCCGCGCCGTCGACACGAGCGGCAACGTGGACGCCACGCCCGTGAGCTCCACCTGGACGGTGGACACGCAGCCGCCTCCGCCTCCCGTGGTGACGTCGCCCGTCGCGGGCGCGCAGGTGAAGGGCCTCCCCACCATCACCGGTACCGCGGAGGCGGGCAGCCAGGTGTCCGTGTACTTCGATGGAACCCTCGCGGGCACCGCCGTGGCCGCCGATGGCACCTGGAGCATCACCTCCGAGCTGGAGCCAGACTCGCAGCCGCATGCCCTCACCGCCACGGCCACCGACGGGGCCGGCAACGTGAGCCCGAGCTCACCGGCGGTGAGCTTCCAGGCCCATCCGGACAGCTACTACTCGGGCTGGGGCTGCGGCAGCGCACCCGGCACCCCGGGCCCCTGGGCCTGGGCCGCGCTGGCCTCCGTGTTCCTGTTGCGGCGTGCTCGCGGAGCCCGCCGGGGGCTGGTGGTCATCATGACGGCGCTCGTGCTCGCCGTGCCCGTCCGAGCGGTGGCGGAGACGCCCTCCTGCCCCACGTGCCCGAAGCCGACGAATCCCTCCCTGCGCCGGGTGGAGCGTTTGTATGGAGACCTGGAGTACGAGAAGGCCCTGGCCCTGCTCCAGAAGGTCCGAGCCCGGGGCAGCAACGGCCCCGAGGATGTGCTCTGGATGGATTTGATGGAGGGAATGCTCCACTACGGCCTGGGCCACATGGAGCAGTCGGATGCGGCCTTCGTGCGCGCGCTGGACCAGGATGCCACCGTGTCGCTGCCGATCGAGGGTGCCTCCCAGACGTTGAAGGATCGATTCGAGCGGCTGCGGCAACAACGGACGCAGCCGAAGACGCCGGCACCTGCGGCCACGGCCCCGCCACCGCCCCCAAGTGCGCCCCCCGCCGCGGTGGTGGAAGCTCCTGCGCCCACTCCCGAGGCCCCGGGAGGGTGGGCGCTGCGGATGGTGGGCCTGCGCGGAGAGCGGGACGTGATGGGGTCGGGCTTCGTTCCCGCTCTGACGGCGGAGGTCGTCCATGCGCCTGGCGCGACCCCGGAAGGATTTGGATACGGTGCGGCCCTCACGGTGCTGGGACAGAAGGCTGGCGCGGGTGTGCGTGCCGAGGGCCGGCTCCACACACCGGGACTCCAGACATCGGGCGGGATGCTGCTGCGGCCCTACGGTCTGCTGGGCGCCACCGCCTTCTTCCCTCAGGGGAGCGTGGGAGGCCGTGCGGGCCTGGGGTTGGGGATCCGGACGGGGCGTCTCCATGTCTTCGGGGATGTGGCCTATGAGCGCTTCTTCAATGCGGAGCGGGGCTTCGGCGCGAATGCCATCCTGCTGGCCCTGGGGATTGGCTGGGCCCCCACGGCATCCAGTTGGTGAGGACGGAGGGGGCAACCTCTGGCTTGACGCTCCCGCCCCCTTCCCTACTCTGGGCGCATGACGCTTCAGCTCGTTGCTCCGGATCGCACCCGACACATCGGCCTCGAGGATGGGAGGCGCGTGGGCTGGTCCGAGTGGGGGACCGCTCACGGGACTCCGGTCCTCTTCTGCACCGGCGCGGGCATGACCAGCTCCTTCGGCTTCGGTGCGGGCGCCCTCCGTGAGCTGGGCGTGCGGCTGCTCTGCATCGATCGCCCGGGGCTCGGCGGGTCGGCACCGGACCCGGGCAAGAGCTTCGAGAGCTACGCCCGGGATGTCCAAGCCGTACTGCGCTCCGAGGGCATCGCACCTCCCCCCGTCGTCGGATTCTCCCAGGGTGCTCCCTTCGCCGTCGCCCTTGCCGGTGCGAACGTCGTCTCGGCCGTTGCCATCGTTTCCGGTCAGGATGAGCTCGCATACCCACCGACGAAGCAACTGCTTCCTCCGGAGGTCGCCGGCATGGTCGCGGCGATCGAGGCGGATCGGCCGGGCTTCGAAGCATCGTTCGCCTCACGCGTGGACGCGGAGGGGCTGTGGGCGCTCATCATCGGCATGAGCGCGCCAACGGATCGGGCCCTCTACAACGAGCCCGCGTTCGCCGCCGCATACCGGCAATCCCTCGCTGAAGGATTCGCGCAGGGACCCGGCGGCTATGTCCGTGACCTCACCCTGGCCATGAGCCGATGGCCGACGCAGCCCGAGTCCATCACCGTGCCCGTGAGCCTCTGGTACGGAAAGCTCGACACGAGCCCCGTCCATTCCCCGGACTTCGGGGCGACCCTGCGCTCGCGCTTCCCGAACGCCACCTTGCACGTCCTGCCGGATGAAGGCGGCTCGCTCCTGTGGACCCGGAGCCGTGAAATCCTCCACGAGCTGCTACGGGCGGGCTAAAGTAGGCGCGCGATCACTCTTCTTGCAACGGCAATGACTGGCCTGGCGGAGCTCGATCAGGTTTCGTGTGGGAGCGTCTCGGCAGGCGCACGGTGAAGGTGGTGCCATCCTCCACGGTGGAGTGCACCTCGACGGTGCCGCCATGCCCGAGGATGATCTGCCGAGAAATGTAGAGACCCAGCCCGAGGCTGCCCCGTCTCTCGCTGGGTTCCGTCCCACGCCGGTAGGGCTCGAAGAGGTTTGGCAACAACTCCGGAGGAATGGGAGGCCCGTCGTTGTGGACCTCCAGCACAACGTCAGACGGCCCGCCACGGATGGAGACGCGCACGGGCAGGTCCGCCTGTCCATGCTGGAGGGCGTTGCCCACCAGGTTGGTGACGACCTGGGCCAGCCGGCCCTCATCCCATTGACCCCAGCCATCACCGCTGGCCTGGAACTCGATGCGCCGCTCGGGCCAGGCCAGTTGCACCTCCTCCACCACTCGCCGCACATGCTCGTGGAGGTCCAGGGGCCTGGGATGGATGGGAATGCCTCCCACACGGGCCTGGGTGAAATCGAGCAGCTCGCGAATCATCCGGCTGGCCCGGTCCGCCGCCGCGAAGATGCGGCTGACGGCCTTCGTGGTCCGTGAGCTCACATCCTCGCGTTTCAGCAGGGCGGTGGCCGCCAGGGTGATGGCGTTGAGAGGGTTGCGCAGATCATGGCTGACCATGGCGACCACGTCCTCGCGCACCCGGATGGCCTCCTGCGCCTGCTGGTACAGGCGCGCGTTGTCGATGGCCACGGCCGCGCGATCGGCCATTCCCCGGGCCACCTCCAAATCCACCGCCATGGTCGCGGCCCGGGAGTGGTTCCAGACGAAGTTGAGCAGACCGAGCTTGCGGCCCCGAGCCACCAGGGGCACGCAGATGACGGATTTCGCGCGGAGGTCCTCCAGGAACACCCGGTGCGCCTCGCTCTGGGCAACGGAGTCCATCCAGGCGGGGGTGACCTCCGGCACCACCAGGGCCTCTCCTCGCTCCAGGGCGCGAGCCAGGGGGCTGTCGGTTCCCAACCGGGGCGGGAACGCCATTCCCCGGTCGACGATGGACTGCCGCGACGGATCTCGAGCCGCCGCCGACAAGCGCTGCACCTGCCCGTCCTCGCTCAACAGGTCCACCGAGCAAGCGTCCGCCACGCGCCGCGCCCCCAGTGCGACGATGATCTTGAGGGTGGTGGGGAGATCCAACGACTGGGACAGCAGCGTGCCCGCCTCGACGAAGAGCGCCTGTATCTCCTCGGCGCGTTTGCGCTCGGTGATGTCCCGGAGGGTCCCGGTGAAGAAGCGGCCCTGGAGCAGGGTGCTCTCGCTGACCTGGAGCTCCATGGGGAAGACACTCGTGTCCTTGCGCCGGCCCAGCACCTCGCGTTTGGTGCCGCCCCCCGCGAGCACGCCGAGGCAAGGGCCGCCGGGAGTGGAGTCCTGCGCCTCGCTCCCCTGGGCCTCGGGAATGAGAAGACCGAGGTTGCGGCCGAGCAACTCCTCGGAGGTGTAGCCGAAGAGGTGGACCACGGCTGGATTGACGCTCAGGAGGGTGCCGCATGCGTCGGTGGTCAGGATGCCATCCGCCACGGTTCCCAGGATGGCCTGGAGGCGCTCGCTGGTTTCGCGCAGCACCGCCTCGGACCGCTTCTGGTCCGTGATGTCCGTGGAGATGCCGCCGCTGGCCGGGGCCAGGTTCTCGGAGCCCGGAAGGGGGAACTTCATCGTCAGGAACGTGCGCGAACCCGAGGGGAGCTCGACCGTCTGCTCGAACCTGAAGGAGCGGCCCGCCAACGCCTTGATGTCGTCGGCCCGAAGGACGTCGGCCTGCCGCGGGGAGATCAGGACACGGTCGTCCTGTCCCAGCACCTCGTCACGGGTATGGCCCATCAGTTCCTGGAGGTAGCGGTTGCTGATGATGTACCGGCCCTCGGCGTCCTTGGCGAAGATGGCGACAGGCGCATTGTCCAGCAGCGCCTGGAGCCGCTCCTCGTTGAGCCGATGCGCCTCGTCACGCCGGTGGATGAACTCGACCACCGCCTCGGCGGTGCTGTCCGCGATGAAGGAGGTCAGTGCGCGGAGCTCGGGAAGGGAGACAGGCACGCCCGACTCCTGTACCACGTCGAGGATGGCCTCGCGCAGGATGCGGTACTCGTGCAACAGCGCCTGCACGTCAGAGCCGATGTGGAAGCACACCCGTCCGAACGCCCGGCCCGCGTCGCTCTCGCCGTGCGCCTCGCTGGCGCGGAGCTCCGCCTGATGGCGCAGCAGTTCCACGGCCTCGCGGAGGAAGACGTCGACGTGGTGCTCCAACTCATTCTTCGCCAGGTGATCTGCGGCAAGCCCCTCGCTCAACCGCTGGGACCAGCGGAAGATGATCTCCGCCCACCTGGCCTCCAGCACGTCCGCCAACGTGGCGGGCAGGGCCTCGGTGTCCATGGGGCGACCTCCTGTCTCACTGCGCGTGCCATGGCCCTCCCTGGAATGTTTGTTCCCCGGCCGCTCCACGCAGGAAGCATTGTGGCTTCCGCGTGACGGGATGGCCGCATACACGAGGAGGAAGCACGAGCCCTCGCGGCCGTTCGCCAGCCGCCGGACCGTAGCGCACAAGCCCGCGTTTTCGTGCTACCGGAGAGCCGTGGACACGTGGATCACCCCCTTCGAGCCACAGCCGGACCCGCGTGACGTCACCGGGGCCTTTCCGAGCCCCTTCGACGAGCTCGGTCCCCACGCGCTGGCACGCCGGGCCGCGGAGGCGGTGCAGGCAGAGCTCCGGGCCGGATTCATCGCCCCGGGGGTTCCGGCCGCGATGCTCAACGGTCCGGAGGGCGGCAAGATGTTCGGCGTGCTCGCCGTCCAGGAGCCCGGTGGGCGCATCGGGTTCCTCCGAGCCTTCTCCGGCATGCTCGGGGGACGATGGGAGCTCCCCGGCTTCGTCCCGCCGATCTTCGACCACGAGACACGCGCCCAGGTGGAGCCCGAGGGAGAAGCGACGGTAAAGGCACTGCTCGCCCGCGCCGAGGAGCTCCGAACCTCGCCGGAGCTCGTCACGCTCTGGACCACCCACGAGGCCATGGAGGCCCGCCACACAGGAGAACGCGCGGCGCTGCGCGCCCGGCATGAAGAGAGGAAGCGGCGGCGCCACTCCCGGCGGGCCGAGCTCTCGGCGTCGGACGCGCTCACGGAAACCGGGAAGAGAGAGGCGATTCACGCGCTCGACCAGGAGAGCCGGGGCGACAAGGCGGAGCTGCGCCGGTTGGAGGCGGCCCAGGAGGAGGAGCTGCGGGCGCTCGTGCCAAGGCTGGCACGGCTCGAGCGGCGTCTCCGGGCACTCGAGCGCCTGCGGAGGATCGTCTCCCGCGCGCTCATGAAGCGGATTCACGACTCCTACCGGGTCCCGAACGCGCGGGCCGAGCGCCGGCTCCTGCGGACCCTGTTCTCCTCGGGTGAACCTCCCTCGGGCGCCGCCGACTGCGCGGGGCCCAAGCTCCTCGCCCATGCCTTCACGCACGGGTTGCATCCCCTGGCGCTCGCCGAGTTCTGGTGGGGTGCTCCCCCCTCCTCGGGAGGACGCGCCGCCGGCGTGTTCTACGCCGCCTGCAAGGACAAGTGCGGACCCCTCCTCCCCTTCATGCTCGAGGGTCTTCAGGTCACCTCCCCGAGAGCCTTCTCGCCACCGGCCACCGTGGCCGGGGACCTGGCCATCGTCTTCGAGGACACCTGGGTCGTCGTCGTCGAGAAGCCCCAGGGCCTGCTCTCGGTGCCCGGGAAGGACGCCTCGGTGACGGACTCGGTGCTCGCCCGGCTGCGCGCCCGCTACCCGCACGCGACGGGTCCGCTCCTCGTGCACCGGCTCGACCTGGACACGTCGGGGCTGCTCGTCGCGGCACTCGACTCGCGGACGCACGCCGCCCTGCAGCGGCAGTTCGCCCACCGCGAGGTGCAGAAGCGCTACGTGGCCTGGGTCGAGGGCCACGTCCAGGGCGAGCGGGGAACCATCGACTTCCCGATGCGCGTCGATCTCCACGACCGGCCCCGGCAGATCCACGACCCGGTGCATGGGAAGCCCGCCGTCACCGGGTGGCAGGTGCTCGAGCGGAGCGGAGGGCGCACCCGCGTGGCCCTCTTCCCCCACACCGGGAGGACGCACCAACTGCGCGTCCATGCGGCGCATCCCCTCGGCCTCGGCGCGCCCATCGTCGGAGACCGCCTCTACGGACACGAGGACGTCCGCCTGATGCTGCACGCGGAGTCCCTCTCGTTCCTGCACCCGGAGACGGGCCGGCTCGTCACCTTCGAACGGCCAGCGCCCTTCTGAGCCGAGGGGAGGCTCCCGCCTAGTTCTTCACGCCCAGCTCGCGCAGACGCTCGTCCAGGTAGGAGAGCGCCGTGTGGCGCTCGGACAGCACCACCTCGTCGCGCGGGTGCAGGAACAGGGGGAGCGACACGCGCGACTTGAAGCGCCCTTCGCCCGTCGGGTTGACCACCCGGTGGGTCGTCGACGGGTAGTAGCCGCCGGAGGCCTCCTGCAGCATGTCGCCGGTGTTGATGACCAGCGTGCCGAAGTCGCACGGCACGTCGTGCCAGTTGCCCACGCTGTCCTTCACCTGGAGCCCCGGCTCATTGGCCGCGGGCAGCACCGTCAGCAGGTTGATGTCCTCGTGGGCCGCCGCGCGGATGGCGCCCGCCGGCTCGTCGCCCGTGAGGGGCGGATAGCGCAGCACGCGCAACAGCGTCTTCGTGCTGTCGGCGATCATGTTGGACAGCGGCATGGAGAAGCGCGCCTTCACCTGGGCCGGCGTGTTGGCGTCCACCCAGGAGAGCAGCTCGCGGGCGACGTCATTGGCGATGGCGTAGTAGCGGCGCGCGGTGTCGCTCACCTCCGCCGGGTAGCGCCCGAGCGGGTAGATGTGGAAGTACTCCTTGATGTCCTTGAGCTTGTGGCCCTTGGCCGTCTCGGAGATCGCCGTGGAGAAGAAACCATCCTGCGTCTCGCGGCTGAAGGCGTAGCGGTGCTTGGCCTCGGTATCGAAGAAGGCCAGCCACTCGCTGTAGATCGACTCCACCAGCGACTGGGGAATCGGGTGATTCTTCAGGACGCCGAAGCCGGTGGTGCGCAGCGATTCGGTGAATCGGGCGGGGGCCTCGGGGTCGCGGTAATCCACTACCAGTACGTTCATCGTGAGTCCTTTGCGGTCCCGATGCCTGGGGGGGCGAAACGGGACGACGTGGCCCATCGTAGACGCAACTCCCCGTCCCGGTCAGCCAATCCGTCGGCGGCCTGCCCGGCAGCCGGACGATCGCCCCCGCCCCCCCGAGCATCCCGGACACCCGGGTGGAACGCTCCACCCCCGAGTGCCCTGGGATGGCCAGCTCACGGCCCTCGACGCACAGCGGCACGAGGGCTGAAAAGGCAGTTCATCAACCGCGAACCGCGGAGAGCCGGCGCCGGAACCGGCGGACGCGCTCGACCAGGTCTCGCGGCAGCACGCGTTTGGCGGCCTCGCGCACCTGCCGCAGCGACTCCTCGCGGCGCACGAGCCACTCCCCTCCCCCGCCCGGCGCGAGCACCCGTATCGCCACGGTGCGCCGCTGCTGCGTGGTCCAGTCGGACTTGTAGGACTCGGTGCCTCGCAGGAAGTCGTACTCGGTGAGCCCGGCCTCGATGGCGTCGCGGAATGTCTCCCCCACCAGCACCAGCCCCACGCTGCGGTTGCGCCAGGCCGGGTCATAGCCAGACTGGAAATAGATGAACGAGTCCCGGTGGAGGATGCCGTACACCGAGGCCACCGCCTGGCCTCCCACCTTCATCGTGTAGAGGCGCAACCGTCCCCGCTCCGCGAGCAGTTGCGTGGCATCGCGGTGGAAGGACTCGACGCCCCGGCCGCGGATGCCCTGCGAGCCCCCGTCCAACTCCCAGCGCATCGCGTGCAGCCGGAAGAAGTCCGTCAGCGGCCCCGGCAACGCTCCCGGCGCCTCCGTCTTCTCGATGCGGTAGCCCTCCTGCTTCTCCAGCCACCGCTTGCGGCGCAGGTAGTTGTCTCGCCGGCTCGTGCGCCTCAGGAAGTCGTCGAAGGACTCGCCCTTCGGGAGCGGCTCGTACGGGCACACGTACCGCGTCGTCATCCACAGGTCCGCCCGGTGCTTCTCGAAGGTCTCCCGCAGCACCCGCACCGTCACCGAGTCCTCGCGCAGGTCCTTCAGGTCCAGCACGTCCCACTGGTCCCTCAGCTCCCACAGGGCCCTGGCGAAGGTGCGTGCCACCTCCTCCTCGAGGCCCCGCCGGGCGACCACGTCCAGGTAGTCGCTGCCCACGTGCGTCTCGCCCAGGAAGGCCAGCCGCCGGATGGGCCTGCCGAGCACCCAGTGGAGCTCGAAGCCCAGCGGCATCAGCCCCACCAGTGCCCCGCTCCGATCCTTCGCCTGCAGCACGAAGGGCTTCCGGTCCCCGCCAATGCGTCTGCACCACGGGTACAGCCACTCCCAGGTGTTGAACGGGCCCGCGTTGCTCCCGTCGAGCAGTGCGTCCCAGGCGCTCCTCAGTCCCGCCAGCTGGGACAGCTCCCGCACAGTGCCCACCTCCAGCCACCGCGCGGGGCTCGGAGTGGGTGACAGTTCCGTTTCGTGGATCACGGTGTCGACCTCGTGTCTCGAAAGTCCCTCACCCCGCTCAGCCCGCGTGCTTGCGGCTGCGGCGGTCCTGCGTCAGCGCGCCCCTCACCACCGTGGCCACCTCCGCCATCACCTCCGGCGTCAGGTCCTGGTGGCAGGGAATCTCCACGATGCTCCGCCGCAGCTGCGCCACCTCGGGGAAGGCCGACGCGTCGCACGCGGGGTGGAAGTGACGCCAGAAGTCGATGGCCTCGATGCCCTTCGCGTGCAGCCTCGCCAGCACCTCCGCCTTGTCCTCCACCACCAGCGGGTAGAAGAGCGGGCACACCCCCGCGGGAAGCTGGTTGAACAGCGGCGTGGACACGTCCCTCAGCCGCCCCAGCAGGAAGAAGTAGTTGCGCCGCCGCCGCTCGACGACCGCCTCCAGGTCCTGCGCCTGGGCAATCCGCTTGGCGAACGGGCTCATCCCCAGGTCCACGTGCCGCCGATCGAAGTGCTGCGTGCCCGTGGCCACCCGCTCGATGTCCGCCGCCTTCACCGCCCCCTTGCCGAGGCTCCGGATGAGGCCGCGCACCCCGCGTCCGAAGGCGCCCCCGCGCAACTCCAGGTTCTGCAGCAGCGAGGACACCGTATGGCTCAGCGTGGACGCGAACGGAGGACGGGGTGGCTCGGGCAGGCTGTACGAGCGAGGGCCGTTGACGGTGAGCGCCCCGCCGTGCGGCAGCGGCAGCGTCTTGTAGAGGCAGAAGATGCCAATGTCCCCCGTCGTCCCCAGCGGCACCGAGCCGTCCGCGCTCAGCAGCGACAGCGCGCAGTCCTCGATGAGCGGCAGGCCGCGCTTGTCCGCCAGGCGGCGCAGCTCCTCGGTGGGGCTGGGGAAGCCCGCGTAGTGGATGAGGTAGAGCGCCTTCGTCTTCGGCCCGATGCGCCGCTCCACGTCCTCCACGTCCACGTCCCAGCGGCTGCCCACCCGGTAGAAGCGCGGCGTGGCCCCGGCATCCGCCACCGCCTCCACCTCCACGCCGTGGTGGTAGGCCGGCATCAGCACCTCGCCCCTGTCCAGCCCCAGCATCTTCACCGTCAGCCACACGGCGTTGCGGGCGAAGTAGAACCAACGCACGTTGGGCGCGCTGAAGGGCATGAAGCCGCTCGGCTCGCGCCGGCCGAACAGCATGCCCGGCCACAGCGTGGGCAGGGCGGGAACGTACAGCCGAGCACTCTTCACCGCTTCCATCGCGCCACCACCTCCCTGGCCATGGGGGCCCAGCGGAACTTCGCCGCGCACAGCGCGCGGCCCCATGACGTGTCGTTGAAGACGTAGAGCCAGGTGTGGCGGCGCACCTTGTCCGTCCAGTCGCGCTTCCACACCATGTCCGGCCCGAGGAAGTCGAACTCGCGCAGGCCCCGCGACATGCAGTCGCGCAGCACGTCCTCCATGAGGAGCTGGCCCGGGCTGCAGTCCCCCAGAGACTCGTCGTAGCCGGGCTTGAGCAGGAAGTAGCGCCCGCCGTACTCCAGCGCGTACTGGAAGCCCACCGCGCGCCCGTCCAGCCGCAGGTAGTACAGCGCCAGCCGGCCCGCGTATGCCGCCGTGCGCGCCAGCTCCGAATAGAAGCCCCGCGTGCGCGCGTCCTGCGCCATGGCCGTGCCCTTCCGGCCCTTCCACCCGCTCGCCTCCAGCGCGAAGCCCTCCTCCAGCTTCGCCTCCAGCTCGAGCCCGCCCTCCACGCGCTCCACCGTGACGCGGCCCTTCTCCTCCAGCTTGCGGCGCCGCCGGCGGCAGTTCGCCTTGAACTTGGACTGCAGCGTCTGCTGGTACGCCTCCCAGGAGCCCGGCAGCGGGATGTAGGGCGACTGCAGCGACTCCCACGTCCCCACCGACAGTCCCGCCGCCTTCGCGGCCTCATACAGCGTCCAGCCGGCACCGCCTTCCGGGACGTCCCGGAGCAGCAGCACATCCCAGCTCCTGTCCGCACGCAGGTGCTCCAGGAATGCCGCCGAGGCGGCTTGGGGCTCGCGCGCCACCAGGTCGAAACGGCACGAGTGCGGGTTGGCCGCCGCGCACAGCTGCCGCACCGGCACCCCGTACATCGGCACCCGCCCGGCCATCAGCGGCAGGACCGCGGTGAGGCGCCCCTCCCCGTCTCGTAGCGTCAACGTCCGCGGCCGCGACTCCGGGGCGAAGTTGTCCATCCACACCCGGAAGAACTCATGGCGATAGAACGGCACATCGGCCGTGGATTCCACGAGCGCGTTCCACTCCGGCTCGAGCGCCATGAAGGCGTTGCGATCCGTCACCTCGACGACGTCCGGCGCGGGGGCGAGCTGTCTGGCTTCCATGGGGTGTGTCCGGCTCCTGACGGCGCGGGGCCTCCGGGCTCCCACGTGCGCCGCAAGGTGGTAACGGCCCCTTCCGCCAACAACCCGCGCCCGTCATTTCGCCCGGCCGAACAACCGAGCGGACAGGCCCGGTCCGTTGATTGTCTGCCATTGGAAACACCGGCGTCGGGTACACCGCGAGTCGCATGATTCGACGACTCGCAGTACGTCGCCTACTCTCCACTTTTCCTTTCGAGCCGAGGTCTCATGAGCACACCGAACTCCCTCCCCCCCTCGCCCACCGGCAGGGATGCCATCGTCTACGGCGGCAGCATGGCCGGGTTGATCACCGCGGGCGTCCTGTCCCGCCACTTCGAGCGCGTCACCCTGGTGGAGCGCGACACGTTCGAGCAGGGCGCGCGCTCACGCAAGGGCGTCCCCCAGGCCCAGCATGTCCATGCCCTCCTCACGCGCGGCATGAACATCCTCGAGGGCACCTTCCCCGGCTTCCGCGAGGAGCTGAAGGCCGCCGGGTCGCAGTTCCTGGACATGTCCGGGGACCATGCCTGGTACATGGCCGGCCTGTGGCGCTCGCGGAGCTCCAGTGGGATCAACATGTACGCCCAGAGCCGTTCCCTGCTGGAGGCCACGGTCCGCAAGTGCCTGATGGCGCGGCCGAACGTGCGCGTGCTCGATGGCCGTGAGGTCACCGGCTACAAGGCGAGCGCGGACCATTCGCGCATCACCGGCATCCAGCTCCGCGCCCCCGGCGGCGGGCAGGAGGAGACGCTCGAGGGCGAGCTCGTGGTGGACACCAGCGGCCGGGGCTCACGCACGCCCCAGTGGCTGGAGGCGCTGGGCTACCCCCGCGTGGAGGAGACGCGCATCCACGTCGACGTGGGGTATGCCAGCCGCCTCTACCGGCGGCCCGCGGGCTTCGAGCCGGGGTGGAGGGCCCTGACGATCGCGCCGGATCTCCCCAGGACGAAGCGGTTCGGCACCGTCGTCCCCATCGAGGACAACCAGTGGCTGGTGTCCATTGGCGGCTGGCTGGGCGACTACCCGAGCGCGGACGAAGCCAGCTTCCTCGAGTTCGCCCGGGGGCTGAGCCAGCCCCACATCCACGAGGCGCTGCGGAACGCCGAACCGCTCGGGCCGGTCACCCTCTACCGCTTCTCACACAACCAGCGCCGCCACTACGAGCGCATGCCGCGCTTCCCCGAGGGGCTGGTGCTGGCCGGTGATGCGTTCTGCTCGTTCAACCCCATCTACGGCCAGGGCATGACCACGGGCGGGCTCCAGGCCGAGACGCTGGGCGAGTGCCTGCGCCAGGGCCTGGGTGGACTGGCCCAGCGCTACCGCCAGCGGGTGGGCCAGCTGCTCGAGGTACCCTGGCTGCTCGCGACGAGCGGAGACCTGCGCTTCCCCGAGGTGGAGGGCAAGCGTCCGCCTGCCTTCGGCCTGATGAACTGGTACGGCGACAAGTTCCAGCAGCTCGCGGGCTACGACGACAAGGCCCTGCGGCTGTTCGTGCGGATGATGCACATGCTCGAGTCACCCGCGGCCATGTTCTCTCCGAGCATCGCGCTGAAGGTGCTCACCTCGAGCCCCAGCCCCGACGTGTTGAGCCGGAGGCCCGAGGCCCTGGCCGCCCAGCGCATCCACGGGGCCTGAGGCCCGGAGCGGCCTACCGCCCGCTGCGCGCCAGCATCAGCGCAGCGGGCATGCCGCCCTCCCGAGTCCTACAGGAACCGGAACGAGCCGTCGAAGCCATCGGGACGCATCCAGTCGAACAGGCAGGGATCCGTCTGGGCAAGAAAGGGGTTCAACTCGATCAGGCGCACGGCCAGTCCCCCTCCTCTTTCGAGACCGTCAACGAAGACATCAAATACGGCATCCTCGAGATGAGACGCAGCGGAGAACCGTGGAAAGAACGAACGGATGGCCGAGTGGATCGCATCCGCGTTCCGCGCGATCTCAGGACGGGGGCCTGACTGCTTGCAGTCGTATTGCGAAATACCCATCAACCTCCGCTGCTTCATGAAGCAGCGGAACTCCGCCCAGGCAGGGATGTCGAGCCATGGACGGACGACGAGATGCGGCATGTACCCATGGCGCAGCGCGAGCCGGAGGTCGAACGCCACGCGTTCCGACCCCTCGATCAGCAACCGCACCGCAGCCTCCGCGGTCTCGACCCTCAGGCCATTCTTCCGCGCGTAGGCGGAATCCTTGCCACTGCGCGAGCCGAGGCGGACGAAAGCCCCTCCCGGGAAGCAGCGAAGAGCCTCGTCCAACCGCCACAAGAGCGGCTCGAGCGGTGGCATTGCATCCGAGCTCAGCCGCCCTTCCCGGTTCCAGAGCCGAGCCTCGAGAGCTCGGGCCTGTTCACCCTCGAGTGGGAGGATGATCTGCGGAATGGTGAGCCCATACAGGGCCTCCGCCCAGTTCTCGATGTAGGTGGGAGAGACCCTGTCCAGATAGGCCCTGCTCACACCTTGCCCAGGGACTTGAGGAATTCGTCGAAGCTGTCGGCCACGTGGTAGAGCATCTCCGGCTCCGTCGGCGTGCCGTCATCCGTCTCGAGCTCACTCGTCCAAAAGAACACCTTGCCGCGCAGCGGCCCTCGTATTCCGAGGAGAATCAAGTCTCCACCGGGATCCCTCGCGATCGACACGGTGTCAGCCGGAATGCGTCCCTGAAACATCTTGAAGAACCTCAAGATGTTTTCGTGCGGGCCATCGTGAATGGCAAGAAACCAGGCGACGATGCCCTCCTGCGGATCCTCACCTTCACGTTGGAAGAGAAACTCAGGAGGTCTTGGCGATCCGCCATTGTGCTCTAAAAAGAATCTCTTGTATTGCTCCGGCAGCTCGACGCCGATAATCCGCTCGAAGTCCGCAATCCGCTCCTTCGTCACGGGCGGCTCGGAATCAACAAACTCCAAACTCATAATGGTCCTTGCTGCTATGTGCGCGTCAGTATCCAGGACTTCTAACAACCGAGGAACCACCCTCATGGGGAACATTCTTGTTGATGTCGAATGGCACCAACTCCATAGTGACACCATCCTCCTTGTGGTGCCAAGTATAACCCTTGGGTGACTCTGAGCCTGGGAATCCCGCGGCGGCGTTTGCACTTCTGAAATCCGCAGAATTCTTCCCGACCATGTCGATTTCGACAGTCTTGACGGCATAGGGCGAGAAATCAGGATAACCTTCCTTGAAGGCAATAGGTTTTCCTCCGGTCGCTTCTAGAATAGCCTTGCCCCTTTCTGTGTTCGGATCTGGGAGCCAGTCAGAGTTGCCCGGCTCGCCACTCCATTTCCCATCCCGAGGAAGACGGGTCCCGTACTTTCCAGCTGCCGCATCCTCGTCCGGGCAGGTCTGGCACTTCTTCTTCTTGACTGCGGCCTCGGCCGCCTCCTTCTTCCGTTTTGCCCGTTCGATGGCGGCTGCGGCCCTCCGGTCAGCGTAGATTTTCCTGATGGAGGCCGCGGATGACTCGATTCCTTTCTTCAGGTCCGCGATCCTCCCGGCGAGGCGAGCTCCCTTGGCCGTCTTGCCCAACGCATCTCCCACATAGGGGACGACGGAGATCAGCGAGAGACCCGCGCCAACCCAATCACCCCGGGCCACGCTCATGCCCGCGCCGATCACATCGGAGATGGGGGTTGGATCCACGATGCCAGCCACGTCCACCGCTGCCTGGGCGAGATCCGACTTCAATACTGTGTTGAGCTCAGCCAGCTTGGACTGCTCGGCCTGGAGGGCCGTGGAGGTCGCACCACTGGATTGTAGGGATGCACCCATATGAGCTCCATCTCCCCTGCGTCACGGACTCGAGTTCTTGAGCTCGGGGTACCAGGCGCCTGAATCGTAATTGAGATCAGCCTCCTCCCAGGCCTTGGGGGGAACCTTCTTGAAGAGCGCCGACATCCGCTCATCCACGGGGATGCTCGGATCGCGCAGCACCTTGCGGATGGCCGGATGCTCATCGAAGTTGGGCGCAATCTCGAACATGATGGAGACGAAGGCCGTCAGATCCTCGGGCCTGCGCAAATCATGCCCGCGAGCACGGACAAGCCCACTGGCGACCAGACTCCGAAGCGACTCGTCCGGGAAGCCCTCCACCAGCTCCGGGCTCTCCTCCCGGATGTGATGGGCGACGAAGTCAATGAAGGCACTCTCGTCATGCAACAAGAAATCATCAAATTGCTTCTTGGAGATACGCAGCACCTCGAACCTGCCTTTCTATTTTCTTCACGCTGGCATCATCGACCGGGGGAAAGTGGAGATGCCGCCCTCTTTCGACTCCATCCAGAAGCATTCGGTTTCACCAAAGAACTCACGCCATTGCTGTGGCGAACAGCCCGGTAGGAAGGCCCGAAGCACCCTGGGGTCGTAGAATCTGAAATAGAGTTGCTCCCTCGTCTCCTCCGACTCCACGAGCAGGAATCGCCGCAGGTGCCGGCGCACATCCGTGAAGGGCAGCCGGCAGGAGAGATAGACGCCCCAGCTCTGGCCCCACCCATCGTTCACCAGTCGCTCGAGGGTCATGGAGTCCTTGGATACCGCGAGCAGGTAGGGAGCGACTCTGGAGAGCTTTTCGGCTTCAGGCCCCTCATAGAGCGACTGGTACTTGTCCTGAGTCCCCTGGAGAAGCTTCAACACCCGCCCGGACCTCGCGGCATCGAGCACCGCGAAGAGCGGGGCCCGCTGTGCGCGCAGGAGCTCCAGAAGCTCTCGCCTCATGGCAGGTCCATCTTTCAAGGGGAGGCTCATTTCTTCTCCGCGCACTTCTTGCAGAACGGTTTTCCGTCCGCGGCTGCGGCCTTGAGAGCCCGCTCCTGAGCGGACGGCGGCGAGCCCGAGGCTTCCAGCTTCACCTTGCTTCCCTTGACCTTGATGTCAGTCCCATCAATGGTGAACGATTTCGCGAAGAACTGGACGTTGCCTGACTTTTCGGCGGACAGGATCAGCGTGTCATTGACGATGAGCTTGAACTTGTCGGCCCTCAATTCGAAGGTCTTGGCAAAACATGCGACAGTGTCCTTCACGTCCATGCGGGACTTCGCTCCAACGGAGGAGTCGAAGTTCTTGCCATGGCTCATGGCCACCTGTCCCTTCACCTGGGACCGCCAGTCGCCGCCGACTTTGGATTGCTTGTCCTTGGAGATGATCTCCTGGCGGCTGCCAGCCACCACCTCGGTATGGATCGCCCCGACTTCAACCGACTTGATTCCACCCACAGCCTCGCTGAGGGCCAGGGCCACGTTGATGGAATAGCCGGCGCCAATGGTGAGCGCCTTGGCCGCGCCCACGGATTCCGAAGCAGCCATGGCAATGGTGCTGGTGAAGGTCCTGGCCACCGTGAGGGACTGGTTCTCAGCCACGGACTCCGAGTGGCTGCCCTTCGTGTTCGTCGTGCGATTTCCGCGCACCTGGAGCGACTGGTTGCCCTCCACCAGGCTGACGTCATCGAGCGCGACCTCGAGCCGCTGGTTGCCCTCCACCGTCCGGGAGCGGTCCTTCTTCACCAGCAGTGCCTCGTATCCTCGCACCTCCTGGTCCTTGTCGTTCTCGGTGACGAGGTCCTCGTCCTTCTGCCCGTGGACGAAGAGCTCCTCTCCGCCCGCGGCATCCTCGATGCGCGACTCGTTGAAGCCCTCGCTGCCCGGACTGGAGGCGCTCTTGAGAGTGGACTTCGTCTTGTCGTCCGGCAGCGCATAGGGCGTCGGGTTGCTTCCGTTGTACACGGTGCCCGCGATCAGCGGCCTGTCCGGGTTGCCCTCCAGGAAGCGCACCACCACCTCCTGCCCGATTCGTGGCACGTACAGCGCGCCCCAGGCCGGGCCGCCCCATGTCTGGCTCACGCGAACCCAACACGAGGCCTTGTCGTCCCGCTGGCCCTCCCTATCCCAGTGGAACTGCACCTTGATGCGCCCGTGCTCGTCCGTGTGGATTTCCTCGCCCCCCGGCCCCACCACCGTCGCCGTCTGCAGACCGGCGAGGCGCGGCACGGGTGTCGTCCGTCTCGGCCGGAAGGGCACGCTGGACGGCATGCACTTGAAGCTGTTGCGGTACAGGTTGCCCAATGCCTCGCGGATGCCCGGCGTTTCCGGCTGCTGGCCCCGGTGCACCACCTCCACCACCACGTACTCCCCGGCATGCGTGCCTTCGTCCTCCACCTCGAAGCGATAGCCCGGCGTCAGCCTCGGGCACACGCCCTCTCCCTCCAGCGTGCGCGCCGCCTGCACCGCCTCCTCCAGCCGCACCTTCGCCGCGCCCTTGCCCACCGCCTGCGCCACGTACTCGCCCGGGTAGTCGTACACCTCCAGCGAGTCCTGTCCGTTGCTCGAGTCCTGCGTCTTGCCTGACACGTCCAGCGAGGGCTTCTCGAAGTCGTAGTCCTTCAGATGCACCTTGCCTGGCCTCAACCGGTGCACCCGCCGCAGCGAGGAGAGGTACTCCTGATCCTCGGTCAGGCCCGCGTTCTCCCGGAGTGGCAGCTTCGCCCCACCCGGCAGCGCCTCGTGCACATTGGGCTTGTCACCCACCACCAGCACGTGCCCGTCCTCCGTGTGCTCGAAGAAATAGAAGAGGCCCTCCCACTCCATCAACCGGCTCACGAAGGCGAAGTCAGTCTCCCGGTACTGCGTGCAGTACTCACGCGCCTGATAGCTGTCGCTCAGTGACAGCTTCACCTCCACGCCCCCCTCCTCCAGCACCGCTTTCACTATCTGCGGCACCGTCTTGCCCTGGAAGATGCGGCTGCGCTTCACCTGCGTGAGCCACCACGCCCTGGGCACCACCCAGACCCGGTAGCGCCAACGCCCGCCCTGCTGGCCCAGCGCCTCCAGCGCGCGCACCCGCCCGTGGACCTGCCGTGTCTTGTCTCCGGGCAGCCGCACCGTCAGCAACACCTCGGTGTCCAGCAACCCCTCGGACTCCAGCGGCGCGTCTTCCAACGGGTGGAAGTCCACTTGGAACTCGTAAAGGCGGCTCAGCCCCTCCCGTCCCAAGAAGCCGCTGACAACCCATGCCTCCGGCGCCTGCGAGGCGATTCGCAGCGAAAAGGCAGGTGTGACGGGCGCTCCCATGGATGCCCCCAGTCGGACTGTGCGTCTGGCGGCTCAGGATAGCGAAGCACGAGTGCCTCTCTCGGACATCCTTGGGAGAGTATTTCGGAAAGAGACAGTTTCGAGGAGGAGAAGTCCTCCTCGCCCCTCGAAGGAGTGGCCTACAGCCCGCTGCGTGCCATCTTCAGCAGGCAGCGGGCCACCTTGCGGCTGTCGTGGCGGATCCGCGAGCCCTCCTTGAGGAGGTCCGCCTCCACCGGCACGACGCCCGCGCTGATGAGGGCGCGGCGCTCCACCCGGACGGTGTACGAGCCCTTGAGCGAATAGAGGCGGGAGGACTCCTCGGAAGGCACGGTGCCATTGATCAGCACCGCGTCCAGCACCGGGCCCACGTGGTCGATGACGGCGCGCACGTGGTCCAGGCAGTCCATGCCATCCGTCTCGCCCGGCTGCGTCATCAGGTTGGCCACCAGCACCTTCAGCGCCCGCGTCTCGCACAGCGCCTGGGCCACCCCCTCCACCAGCAGGTTGGGCATCAGGCTCGAGTACAGCGAGCCCGGCCCGATGGCGATGAGGTCCGCGGTGTGGATGGCCTCGATGAGTCCGTCCACCGGAGGGGGTGAGCGGGGACTGAGCAGCACCTTGCGGATGCGGCCATGGGCACGGCAGATGGCGCTCTCGCCCACCACCTCCGTGGAGTCCTCCATCTGCGCCACCAACTGCACCGGCGAGGTGGTGCTGGGCAGCACCCGGCCCTTCACCCCCAGCAGCTCCCCGGAGACGCGCACCGCCTCCAGGAAGTCGCCCTTGAGCTCGGCGAGCGCGGCGATCAGCAGGTTGCCCACCGCATGGCCGGCCAGCCCCCGCTTCCCGGCGAAGCGGTACTGGAAGACCTCGCTCAGCGGGCTGGTGCTCTTCCCCCCCGCCAGGGCCACCAGGCAGTTGCGCACGTCCCCGGGAGGCAGCACCCCGCGCGTGCGCCGCAGCCGGCCGGAGCTGCCCCCGTCATCGCTCATCGCCACCACGGCGGTGATGTCGAGGCCCGGCTCCCCGAGCTTCGGATCCGCGCGCCGGGCCAGGCCGCGCAGCACCATGGGGAGCCCTGTCCCGCCTCCCATGGCCACGATGCGCGTCGGCCGGACCTCGAGCGATCGCAACAGCTCGTTGCGCTGGGCCCTCCGGCGTTTCCCGTGCGAATCCTCGTCCCACGCCTCGTCGAGAGGCACATCCGTCTCGAGCATGTCCCATCCCCTCCAACGCCACCCCACCCCCACCGCCGGGCCCTCCCGGCGGCGTCACTACTCGAGCCCCACGGACCCGTCCCGGCCTACCGCGCGCCCCGCGCCAGCAGCACGTGCCGCACGGTGTGGAAGATGATGCCCATGTCCAGGAACAGGGAACCGTTCTTCACGTAGTACAGGTCGAACTCCAGCTTGTTGCGCGCGTCCTCCACCGACGCCCCATACGGGTAGCGGATCTGCGCCCAGCCGGTGAGGCCGGGCTTCACCGCCTCGCGCAACCCGTAGAAGGGGATCTGCTGTTTGAGCTGCTCGACGAAGACGGGGCGCTCCGGCCGGGGCCCCACGAAGCTCATGTCCCCCATCAGCACGTTGAAGACCTGGGGAATCTCGTCCATGCGCGTCTTGCGGATGAAGCGGCCCACCCGGGTGACGCGATCGTCGTTCGTCCGCGCCCACACCGCCCCGTCCTTCTCCGCGTCCGTGCGCATGCTGCGGAACTTCCACAGCCAGTATGTCTTCCCATTCAGCCCCACGCGCTCCTGCCGGTAGAAGATGGGCCCCTTCGAGTCCAGCTTGATGGCCAGCACCACCAGCAGCAGGAAGGGCGCGGCGCACAGCAGCAGCGCCGAGGCCACGAGGATGTCGAAGACGCGCTTGGTCCACCCCCGCGAGCGAGACACCGTCAGCTCGTCCGCGAAGACGAAGTCACTGGTGCGCAGGTGCGCCACCGGAATCCGGCGCAGCACGCGCTCGCAGAAGCCCGAGGCCTCGTACACCCGGCGTCCGGCCAGGCGGCAGCGCAGCAACGCGTCCATCCAGTTCGCCCCGCGCATGTCATCCGCGGCCTGCACCACGAACCCGGCTCCGAGCCGCTCGGCCAGCACGTCCACCGGCTCGGGAGGGGAACCATCGGCCCTCGGCACCCGGGGATCCACCAGCGCGACCACCTGGAAGCTGTCCTCGCCCCCCTGCTCGATGGACTTGGCCACCGCATGCGCCTTGAGCCCATCCCCCACGATGAGGACCCGGCTGGGGCCTCCCACCACCGCGCGCAGCGAGGAGCGCACCAGCAGCGTCCCCACCAGGGCGCCCACGGCCCCGCCCAGCAGCGCCCCGGGCGGCAACCGGATGGGCAGCACCGCCGGAGCCACCAACATCAACACCCCGACGAAGGCCGTCGTCACCCCCGCCGCCTTGAGAAGCCGAGCGCCCCGGCCCCGGTCCTCCGCCGCCACCCTCAAGTCATACAGGTCCATCAGGTAGAGCGAGAACTGGAACGTCGGGACGAAGGTGCCCCCCAAGAGCAGCAGTGCTGGCATCGACTGCGCCAGCGGCAGATGGGTATTCGCCGGCGCCAGCATCCGCGCGCAGCCCACCGCGCCCAGCAGACACGCCAGGGCGATCGCGGCGCCCTCGATGATGAAGAGCGTCAGCTTCCTGGATGAAAAGTAATGATGAAAAACCCGAAGCACGTCTCTCTCCCTCCGACCGCCTCTCCGCGCCCTCGTGCCGCCACCGCACCCGGCCACGCGCCTCCTCTCGCGAGGCCGGGTTGCTACCGCCCCCCTACTTCCGGACGTAGTTCTTCAGGTAGGGGGTGTCGCTCATCTCCGCCCCGTTGAGCACGCAGCCCAGGACGGGGGCTCCTCCCAGCTGCTCCACGGCCTGGTTGACCGCCCGGGCCGGGGTGACGCTGGCGCGCACCACCATGAGCAGACCGTCCGTCTGGTGTCCCAGGATGGCCGAGTCCGCGAAGGGCAACGTGGGCGGCAAGTCCAGGTAGACCTCGTCGAAGTGCTCGCGCACCACCTTGAGGAACTGCTTCATCCGCCCGCTGGCCAGGGCCTGGGTGGGCTCCTCGGGCGTGGCCCCCGCGGTGATGACGGCCATGCGCGTGGCATGGAAGCGGCGCACCAGGTCGCGCACCTCGCACTCCCCGCCCAGCAGCTCCGCCAGGCCCGGCCGGCCCTTGATGCCGAGCACCTCCGCCACCTGACCCCGGCGCAGATCCGCGTCGATGAGGAGGATGCGCCTGTCCATGTTCGCCCGGGCCGCCGCCAGGGCCAGGTTCACCGTGGTCACCGTCTTGCCCTCGCCGGGCAGCGCCGAGGTGACCCCCACCACCTTGAGCGGACGCAGCTCGCGCATCCGCTCCAGGCGGTAGTAGAGACTGCGGTACTGCTCCGCCGCACTCGAGGCCGGTGCCGTCAGCGACACCACCCTCCTGTCCACCGCGTTCGGCGAGCCCGCGGCGTCATCCACGCGAGGAAGGAAGTTCCCCGCCCGTTCCATCGTCTGATCCATCTTGCTCCTCCCGGATTCCGCGTTGTGCACCCGAAGTCTCCTAGTTCAGCGGCGATTCCGATGACGACGGTGACGCCACTCCATTGCGGCCAGCCGTGGTGGGCATCAGCACCCGCTTCTCCGCCTTGCCTTGCATGTTCGGGACCACCGCCAGCACGGGGAGAGGCAGGCGCTCGCGCAGCTCCTGGGTGTTGCGGATGCTGTCATCGCGCATCTCCAGCACCACACCGGTGAGCGCGCCCAGGCCCAGGGAGAGCAGGAAGGCGATGAGCAGGCCGCTCATGCGATCCGGCCTCGCCGCCGCCACCGGCACCCCGGCCGGGGACACGGTGTGGAAGAGGCTCTCCGCGCTCTTCACCTCGAGATCCTGAGCCAGCTCCGCCTCCACCCGGCGGGACACCACGCTCTGGTACTTGGTGCGGGCAATCTCATAGTCACGCTGCAGCACCCCCAGCTCGTGGGCCCACTTCGGGGTGCGATCCAGCCGCTCCTGGTAGCTCGTGGCCTGCTGGTGCAGACCGTCGATCTCCTTCTGGATGGAGACGATGAGGTCGGCCACGCGGGCACGCTCCTGGCGCTCGGCCCACTGGCGGCCCTCGGCGTCCTTGCGCTTCTCCCTCATGGCGGTGAGCTCCTGGTTGAGGCGCTTCACCTCGGGGTGATCCGCCGTCCACGAGGAGCGGGCGGCCACCAGGTCCTGGGTGAGGGTGTGCTCGGCGGCCTCGAGCCGGCCGGCCTCGCTGTCCGCGGTGTTGCGAGCCCGTGCCAGCTCCGAGCGGCGAGCCTCGGCCACGCGCAGCTCCTCGGACTTCGTCTGCAGCAGCGCCCCCACGCGCTCCAGCCCGCGCATGTTCATCTCCAGCTGCTCGGGCAGCTCGCCAATGTGGTCCACCTTGAACTGGGCGATCTTCCGCTCCCACTCGGTGACGCTCTTGGAGAGCGAGGTGACCTCGTCCTCGAAGAGCTTCGTGGCGCGCACCGCCTGCTCCTGGCGGGTCTTGAGCGCCTGCTCGGCGAAGAGCTGCGGCAGCCGGTTGGCCACCTGGGCCGCCACGTTCGGATCCGTATGCGCGTACGTCAGCTCGAAGGCGCTCTCCCCTTCCACGCGCACGGTGATGTCCTTGCGCATGCGATTGACGGCGGCCTCCATGCCCCGCTCGGAGACGATGTCCGGATAGAGGTTCATCTCCTCGATGGCCTTCTGGAGGACGGGGCGCGCCATCAACTCCTGGCGCACGGTGAGCAGGCGCTGTTCCACCAGCTCGCTCACGGTGCGCTGCACCATCTCCTCCGTCGGGCGCTGCGGCTGCACCCGCATCACCGCCGTCGCTTCGTACACGCTCTGCTGGCTCAACACGATGGCGGCGCCCACCGCGAAAGCTCCCAGCACGATGGCTCCGACCAGCACCTTCCGGCGCCACAGTGCCTTCAGCACCTGGTCTGCCGTCATCCCACGCTCCATGTGCTCTCCTCCTCCATCCATGTGTCTCACCAGGCCGTCATGTGCAGGCGGATCGCCGCCACATTCCGGGTCAGATTCACTCCGGCCGCGGTCTCCCCCATCCCCACCTGTGCGATGCGATCCACGGCCGCCTGCATCGACACATTCCGACTCACCTTGAACTCGAGCCCCGCGCCCAGCGCGTAGCCCTGGGCCACCTGCGGGTTGCTCCCCCAGGTGAAGAGGCCATCCCCTGGAGCGCGCCCGTTGCGGAAGAAGCTGGCGACGCCATAGAGCAACACCCGGTGGCTGAAGTGACGGTTGACCACCAGGCCCGCGAAGTCCGCCCACAGCGCGTTGGTGAAGCCACTGGCGCCCACCAGGTCATGTCCCGCCACCAGGCCCAGATCGAAATGCACGGCCTCGTGCAGCAGCTCCAGCCGCACCCGGGGAATCACTCCCGAGGTGCCTCCCTCGCCCTGGAAGGCCACCGGGCCGCCGTGCAGCGTGAAGGTGGTCTGCCGCGTCAGCCGGTAGCGCAGGGCCGCGAAGACGCCGTGCGCCTGCTCGAAGTTCTCCCCGAACAGGAAGCCCTGGTAGCGATACTCCAGCCCCAGGGACAACCGCCGCGAGGTGCGCAGCCAGGCCTCCACGAAGGGGGTGTGGACGAAGCCCGCGGCCCGTCCGCCCACCGAGAACACCCTCACCCCCTCGAAGCCATAGCCCGCGCCCACGTCCACCCGCCGGGTCGCCCGCCCCGTGACGTATACCCGGCTCTGGCCAAAGAGGACGGGCTCGGCGGAGCGCGCCACGCTCTCCCGCGGCAGCGAGGAGGGATCCGTCACCCGGTAGATGCTCCCGGACACCTCCACCCGCAGGCGGCGCGACAGCAGCTTGCGCACCGACGCCCCCGCCCGGTGATCCAACGACATCGAGCCGCTGCCGTGCCGCACGAGGAAGTCCGCCGCGTAGAAGCTCTCCAGCGTCAGCGTCTCGTCCTTCACGTCCAGCCCGAGCCGCGGCGTCAGCTTCGTCATCAACTGCCCGCCGGCCTGGCCGTCGGGGTGCAGCCGGAAATCATCGTCGTAGCGCTCCTCGAGCGAGAGCCGGGCCCGCGGCTCCACCTGCGTGGCCGCGAGCACCGCCGGAGACGTCCCCACGACCGCCGCCGCCAACACTCTCTTCCATGATGCATGTCTCACGGCACCCTCCATCCCCAACCCAGACCCGCGTCCCCAGGCGCCCACTGCCCACTACGGCACGACGATGGTGTCCCCCGGCCGGAGCATCAGCGGCTCGTTCTTCTCCGGCGCGCCCACCAGATCGCTGTAGCTCACGGGAATGGTGCTCCCGTCCGTCCCCGAGCGGCGCAGCACGACGATGCCGTCTCTATCCGCGAAGTCGGTGAAGCCGCCCGCAAGGGCAATGGCCTGAAGGATGGACACCCGGCCGCGCAGCGGGTAGGCGCCGGGGTGGGCCACCTCGCCGGTGATGAAGACGCGGCTGCTGTTCACCTCGCGCACCACCACCGTCACCCGAGGCTCCTGCACATACGGCTTGAGCGCCTCGCGGATCTCATCGGACAGCTCGACGGGCGTCCGGCCCTCTGCCCGCACCTCGCCCACCATGGGCAGCGAGATGAAACCATCCGGCCGCACCGGCAACGTGCGCGACAGGTCCGCGTCGCGCCACACCGCCACATCCAGGACGTCCTCCCGGCCGATCCGGTACGGCTGGTCCGAATTGTCCACCCGCGCCGTGGCCTGGTGGGCGCATCCCGACAGGAGGAGCAAACCCAGCACCACCCACCCACTCGCGCTCGTCTTTCCCATCGCTCGCCTCTCCCCAAAGTCCCTGGCCCCGTGAAAGGACAGGGCCACGTGTTCGCGGATGGCCATAGCAGCGCGTGTGCCAAACGCCCCACGCGGGCAAAGTCCTCGGATCGTCATGGGTTACGCGCTACAGCCGGTCGGAACCGGGCTGGATGTCCGGGAAAAAATTCCGTCATTGCCCCCGAGGGCGGGCTCGGGCCACGGCCCCTGGCACCCTCACCAAGGGAAATGTCTTTCCCATGGCGTCCCGGGGTTTTTCCCATTCCCTCGGGGCCGCGTGCGGCACGCCGTTTGAAATCATCGCGCGTGGACCCCAGACGCGGACACGGCTGGGGCGGACGAGGAGCGGACGGCGGCTATGAGCAAGGCGGCGGGGGCGGTGATCGCGATGTTCTCGGTGGGCGCGGGAGTGATGACGTTGCTCGGCTCGGTCCTGGGCGCCTACGCGGAGGCGACCACGCTGGCGCTGATGGGCGTGGGCCTGTTCGCGGGCAGCTCGGTGCTGAGCGGAAGCAAGGAGGCAACGCCAGCCGGGATGGCGAAAGAAGCCTGAAGCGGCAGTCGTTTTTCCGGTGCCTCGCGGCGCCGGGAGCAGGGCGCGGCGAGTACGAGGTCCTGGCACCCGGAAGAACCGTAACGGGTTGTCCGGGGCCGCCCGTACGGCTCGTTGAGCCCACTCTGTCTCACATTGCTTCACTTTTACATTAATACGGTTTTCAGGGTATTGTTGAGTTCCTACGGATGGAGCCCCTCCGAGCAACCGAGCTCCGGAGAGGGCCCCTCCACCTGAATGCAGGGGGAACTCATGGAACGGGCAGACTCGGTGAGGGGAGCCACGCGCTTCCTCGTCTTGGGACTGCTGGCATTGGCGGGTTGCGGCCACGAGGACGCGACCACCGACGTGAAGGGCGCGCGAAGCACCGCCGCGGCACTGGAGTCCGGAACGGATCTGGTGGTGACGCAGGTGCGAGGCCCCGCGAGCCTGAGGAACGGACAGGACTTCACGGCGACGGTGACGGTGTGCAACCAGGGCACCGTCCCCACCAGCTATTACAACCGGCCGAGGCTGGAGCTGTTCCTCTCGACGGATGCCGAGCTGACCCTGCCGGACCCGGGCCAGCCGCCTCCGAGCCCACCGGAGGATCAGGTGTCCATCGGGTGGGTGGAGCTGGACACGCTGTACGAAGGCCAGTGCGTGACGAAGAGCGTGCCCGCCCATGCCTGGCTGCCCCCCGCGGCGCAGGGTGACGGGGCGTACTACCTGGCCGCCGCCGTCGACACGACAGGCGTGGAGCAGGAGCTGCACGAGGACAACAACGTCCGCGTGGGTGGCTTGCTGGGCGTGGGTTATCGAGCGGACCTCGTGGTGAGCGAGGTGAGCAGCCCGGCCAGCGTGAGGAATGGGCAGAGCTTCACGGCCACCGTGAAGGTGTGCAACCCGGGCACCGCTCCCACCACCGGCAGCTACTACCCGTATTACACCCGGGCTCGCGTGGAGCTGTTCCTCTCGACGGATGCCGAGCTGACCCTGCCGGACCCGAGCCAGCCCTCCCCGGTCATTCCGATGGATCAGGTGTCCATCGGGTGGGTGGAGTTGGCGGACACGCTGTACGAAGGCCAGTGCGTGACGAGGAGCGTGCCCGTCAATGCCTGGTTGCCCCCCGCGGCGCAGGGAGACGGCGCGTACTACCTGATCGCCGCCGTCGACACGGCCGGGGCGGAACAGGAGTTGCGCGAGGACAACAACATCCGCGTGAGTGGCCTGATGGGCGTGGGCAACCAGCCCGACCTCGTGGTGAGCGAGGTGCGCGCCCCGGCCAGTGTGGGGCCCTGGCAGAGCTTCACGGCCTCGGTGAAGGTGTGCAACCAGGGCACCGAGCCCGCCTTCCCCGGGGGCTATTACTCCAGCCCCCAGGTGGAGCTGTTCCTGGCCTCGGACGCGACGGCCTCGATCCCGGCGGACGCGATGACGATCGGCTCCGCGATGCTGGACCAGCCCCTGTATCCCGGACAGTGCGTGACGAAGAGCCTGTACGCCTCGGCCAACCCGCCGCCCCAGTCCCAGCAGAACGGTGCCTACTACCTGGTGGCCACCGTCGACAGGGCCGGGTTGATGCAGGAGTTGCGCGAGGACAACAACGTCCGCGTGGGCGAGCTGCTGAGCATGGGCTACCAGCCGGACCTCGTGGTGACCGAGGTACGCGGGCCGGCCAGCGTCTGGAATGGACAGAACTTCACGGCCACCGTGAAGGTGTGCAACCAGGGCACCACCCCCACCACCAGCTACTACTCCAGGCCGAGGCTGGAGCTGTTCCTGTCGACCCAGGCAGAGCTGACGCTGCCGTCTCCCGGAATGCCCTACCCGGGCCCGAGCCAGGTGTCCATTGGATGGGTGGAGCTGGACAAGCTGTACGAAGGCCAGTGCGTGACGAAGGACGTGCCCGCCAATGCTTGGCTGCCCGCAGCGGCGCAGGGTGATGGGGCGTACTACCTGGCCGCCGCCGTCGACACCACCTGGGTGGAGCAGGAGTTACGCGAGGACAACAACGTCCGCGTGGGCGGCCTGCTAGGCGTGGGCTACCGGTCCGACCTGGTGGTGACCGAGATCTCCCGGCCAGCCAGCGTGGGCAACGGGCAGAACTTCACGGCCTCTGTGAAGGTATGCAACCAGGGGACCTCGCCCACCAGCAGCTACTCCTCCACGCCGAGGCTGGAGCTGTACCTGTCCATGGACTCCGAGCTGACGCTGCCGGAGCCGGGCATGCCCTACCCGAGCCCAGCCAAGGACCAGATGCTCATCGGGTCCGTGGACCTGAACCAGCCCCTGAACCCGGCGCAATGCGTGACGAAGGACGTGTACGCCAATGCCTGGCTGCCCCCAGCGGCCCTGGTTGACGGGGCGTTCTACGTGGCGGCCGCGGTGGACACCACCTGGATGGAGCAGGAGCTGCGCGAGGACAACAACACCTACGTGGGTGGCCTGATGGGCGTGGGCTACCGGTCCGACCTGGTGGTGAGCGAGGTGAGCGGCCCGGCCAGCGTGGGCAACGGCCAGAGCTTCACGGCCTCCGTGAAGGTGTGCAATCAGGGCGCGACCCCCACCACCGGCGGCTACAACGGCATGCCTCGCGTGGAGCTGTTCCTGTCCACGGACACCGAGCTGACGCTGCCGGAACCGGGCATGCCCTACCCGGGCATGGCCTCGGACCAGGTGTCCATCGGGTCCGTGGAACTGGGGCCGCAGCTGTATCCGGGGCAATGCGTGACGAAGAACGTGTCCGCCAATGCCTGGCTTCCCCCCACGGCCCAGGGAGATGGCGCCTACTACCTGGCCGCTGCCGTTGACACCACCTGGGTGGAGCAGGAGCTGCGCGAGGACAACAACGCCCGCGTGGGCAACCTGATGGGCGTGGGCAACCGGTCCGATCTCGTGGTGAGCGAGGTCAGCGCCCCGGCCAGTGTGGGCAACAGCCAGAGCTTCACGGCCTCCGTGAAGGTGTGCAACCAAGGCACCTCGCCCACCAACAGCTACTACGGCACGCCTCGCGTGGAGCTGTTCCTGTCCGCGGATGGCACGTTCTCGATGCCGTCTCCCGGCATGCCGTACCCGGGCCAGCCCGCGAACCAGGTGTCCATCGGCTGGGTGGAGCTGAACCAGACGCTGTTCCCGTCTCAGTGCGTGACGAAGGACGTGCCCGCCAATGCCTGGTTGCCCCCCTCGGCCCAGGGAGATGGCGCCTACCAACTGGTGGCCGCAGTGGACACCACCTGGGTGGAACAGGAGCTGCGCGAGGACAACAACGTCCGCATGGGCGGTCTGCTGGGCGTGGGCTACCGGTCCGACCTGGTGGTGACGGAGGTGAGCGGCCCGGCCAGTGTGGGCAACGGCCAGAGCTTCACGGCCACCGTGAAGGTGTGCAACCAGGGCTCCTCGCCCACCAGCAGCTACTCCTCCACGCCTCGCGTGGAGCTGTTCCTGTCCATGGATACCGAGCTGACGCATCCGTACCCGGGAGGCACGCCGTACCCGGGCATGCAGACGGCTCCGGATCAGGTGTTCATCGGCTCCGTGGAGCTGAACCAGACGCTGTACCCAGCCCAGTGCGTGACGAAGAACGTGTACGCCACGGCATGGCTGCCCTCGGCGGCGCAGGGAGATGGCGCGTACTACCTGGCCGCCATCGTCGACACCACCTGGGTGGAGCAGGAGCTGCGCGAGGACAACAACACCCGCGTGGGCAGTCTGCTGGGCGTGGGCAACCGGTCCGATCTCGTGGTGAGCGAGGTCAGCGCCCCGGCCAGTGTGGGCAACGGCCAGTTCTTCACGGCCTCCGTGAAGGTGTGCAACCAGGGCTCCTCGCCCACCAGCAGCAACCCCTACTCCAGGCCTCGCGTGGAGCTGTATCTGTCCACCGACACCGAGCTGATGCTGCCCTCTCCGGGCTCGCCCTACCCGCCCCCGGGCATGACCATGGACCAGTCGCTCATCGGCTGGGTGGAGCTGGACCAGCCCCTGTACCCGTCGCAGTGCGTGACGAAGGACGTGCCCGCCAACGCCTGGCCGCCGACCGAGCCCCAGGGTACCAATGCGTACTACCTGGCCGCCGCGGTCGACACCACCTGGGTGGAGCAGGAGCTGCGCGAGGACAACAACGTCCGCGTGGGCGGTCTGCTGGGCGTGGGCTACCAGGCCGACCTCGTGGTGAGTGAGGTGAGCGGCCCCGCCAGCGTGCAGAACGGCCAGAGCTTCTCGGCCACCGTGAAGGTGTGCAATCAGGGAGCGGCCCCCACCAACAGCTACTCCTCCAGGCCGAACGTGGAGCTGTTCCTGTCCATGGACGCCACGTTCTCGATGCCGACCCCGGGCATGCCCTACCCGGGGCCCACGAGCTCGATCTCCATCGGGTACATGGAGCTCGATCAGACGCTGTATCCGGGACAGTGCGTGACGAAGAGCGTGCCCGCCAATGCCTGGCCGCCACCCATGGCCATGGGTGATGGCGCGTACTACCTGGCGGCTGCCGTCGACACGAACCGGGTGGAACAGGAGCTGCGCGAGGACAACAACACCCGCGTGGGCGGCCTGCTGGGCGTGGGCTACCGGGCCGACCTCGTGGTGAGCGAGGTGAGCGGCCCGGCCAGCGTGCAGAACGGCCAGAGCTTCACGGCCACCGTGAAGGTGTGCAACCAGGGCACCTCGCCCACCAACAGTTACTACTCCTGGCCCCAGGTGGAGGTGTTCCTGTCCACGGACGCCGCGTTCTCGATGCCGTCTCCGGGTGCGCCCTACCCGTATCCGGGCGTGCCGGCGGAGCAGGTGTCCATCGGGTACGTGGCGTTGGACCAGCCCCTGTACCCGTCGCAGTGCGTGACGAAGAGCGTGCCCGTCAATGCCTGGCTGCCCCCCGAGGCCCAGGGAGATGGTGCGTACTACCTGGCCGCCGCCGTCGACACCACCTGGGTGGAGCAGGAGCTGCGCGAGGACAACAACACCCGCGTGGGCGGCTTGATGGGCGTGGGCTACCGGGCCGACCTCGTGGTGACCGAGGTGCGCGGGCCGGCCAGCGTGTGGAATGGACAGAGCTTCACGGGCTCGGTGAAGGTGTGCAACCAGGGCACCTCGCCCACCAGTGGCGGCTCCTACTCCAGGCCTCGCGTGGAGCTGTTCCTGTCCACGAACGCTACGTTCTCGATGCCGTCTCCGGGTACGCCCTACCCGCCTCCAAGCGGGCCGGCGGAGCAGGTGTCCATCGGGTATGTGGAGCTGGACCAGACCCTGTACCCGTCGCAGTGCGTGACGAGGGACGTGTCCGCCAATGCCTGGCTGCCACCCGCGGCGCAGGGTGACGGCGCGTACTACCTGGCCGCCGCCGTCGATACGAATCAGGTGGAGCAGGAGCTGCGCGAGGACAACAACATCCACGTGAGTGGCCTGATGGGCGTGGGCAACCGGGCCGACCTCGTGGTGAGCGAGGTGAGTGGTCCGGCCAGTGTGGGCAACGGGCAAAGCTTCACGGCCACCGTGAAGGTGTGCAACCAGGGCACCTCGCCCACCAGCGGCGGCTCCTACTCCAAGCCTCGCGTGGAGCTCTACCTGTCCACCGACACCGAGCTGACGCTGCCCTCTCCGGGTGCGCCCTACCCGCCTCCGGGCATGGCCATGGACCAGACGCTCATCGGCTCCGTGGAGTTGGACCAGCCCCTGAGCCCGTCGCAATGCGTGACGAAGAGCGTGCCCGCCAATGCCTGGCTGCCCCCCGCGGCGCAGGGAGATGGTGCGTACTATCTGGCCGCCGCCGTCGACACCACCTGGGTGGAGCAGGAGTTGCGTGAGGACAACAACGTCCGTGTGGGCGGCCTGCTGGGCGTAGGCAACCGGGCCGACCTCGTGGTGAGCGAGGTGAGCGGCCCGGCCAGCGTGGGCAACGGCCAGAGCTTCACGGCCACCGTGAAGGTGTGCAACCAGGGCCCCTCGCCCACCAGCAGCTACTACTCCAGGCCTCAGGTGGAGGTGTTCCTGTCCACCGACACAGAGCTGACGCTGCCGACCCCGGGCTCGCCCTACCCGCCTCCGGGCATGGCCATGGACCAGATGCTCATCGGCTCCGTGGAGTTGAACCAGCCCCTGTACCCGTCGCAGTGCGTGACGAAGAGCGTGCCCGTCAATGCCTGGTTGCCGCCACAGGCCCAGGGTGATGGGGCGTACTATCTGGCCGCCGCCGTCGACACGAATCAGGCGGAGCAGGAGCTGCGCGAGGACAACAACATCCGCGTAGGCGGCTTGATGGGCGTGGGCAGCCGGTCCGACCTCGTGGTGACGGAGGTGAGCGGCCCGGCCAGCGTGAACACCAATCAAAGCTTCACGGCTTCGGTGAAGGTGTGCAACCAGGGCACCTCGCCCACCAGCAGCTACTCCTCCACGCCTCGCGTGGAGCTGTTCCTGTCCACGAACGCTACGTTCTCGATGCCGTCTCCGGGTACGCCCTACCCGCCTCCAGGCATGCCGGCGGAGCAGGTGTCCATCGGGTATGTGGAGCTGGGCCAGCCCCTGTCCCCGTCGCAGTGCGTGACGAAGAGCGTGCCCGCCAATGCCTGGCTGCCCCCCGCGGCGCAGGGAGACGGCGCGTATTACCTGGCCGCCGCCGTCGATACGAATCAGGTGGAGCAGGAGTTGCGTGAGGACAACAACGCGCGCGTGGGCAGCCTGCTGGGCGTGGGCAACCGGGCCGATCTCGTGGTGAACGAGGTGAGCGGCCCGGCCAGCGTGGGCAACGGCCAGGGCTTCACGGCCACCGTGAAGGTGTGCAACCAGGGCACCATGCCCACCAGCGGCGGCTACTACTCCAAGCCTCGCGTGGAACTCTACCTGTCCACCGACACCGAGCTGACGCTACCCTCTCCGGGGTCGCCCTACCCGCCTCCGGGCATGGCCATGGACCAGATGCTCATCGGCTCCGTGGATCTGGACCAGCCCCTGTACCCGTCGCAATGCGTGACGAAGAGCGTGCCCGCCAATGCCTGGCTGCCGCCACAGGCCCAGGGTGACGGCGCGTACTATCTGGCCGCCGCCGTCGATACCACCTGGATGGAGCAGGAGTTGCGCGAGGATAACAACGTCCGCGTAGGCAACCTGATGGGCGTGGGCAACCGGTCCGACCTCGTGGTGAGCGAGGTGAATAGTCCGGCCAGCGTGAGCAACGGGCAGAGCTTCACGGCCACCGTGAAGGTGTGCAACCAGGGCACTACTCCCACCAGCAGCGGCTCCTACTCCAGGCCTCGCGTGGAGCTGTACCTGTCCACCGACACCGAGCTGACGCTGCCCTCTCAGGGCTCGCCCTACCCGCCTCCTGGCATGGCCATGGACCAGACACTCATTGGCTCCGTGGAGTTGGACCAGCCCCTGAGCCCGTCTCAATGCGTGACCAAGGACGTGCCCGCCAATGCCTGGCTGCCGCCACAGGCCCAGGGTGACGGCGCGTACTATCTGGCCGCCGCCGTCGATACCACCTGGATGGAGCAGGAGTTGCGCGAGGATAACAACGTCCGCGTAGGCAACCTGATGGGCGTGGGCAACCGGTCCGACCTCGTGGTGAGCGAGGTGAATAGTCCGGCCAGCGTGAGCAACGGGCAGAGCTTCACGGCCACCGTGAAGGTGTGCAACCAGGGCACCACTCCCACCAGCGGCTCCTACTCCAGGCCTCGCGTGGACCTGTACCTGTCCACCGACACCGAGCTGACGCTGCCGACCTCGGGCTCGCCCTACCCGCCTCCGGGCATGGCCATGGACCAGACGCTCATCGGCTCCGTGGAGTTGGACCAGCCCCTGAGCCCGTCGCAATGCGTGACCAAGGACGTGCTCGCCAATACCTGGCTGCCCCCGGAGGCTCACGGAGATGGCGCGTACTATCTGGCCGCCGCGGTCGACACGAATCAGGCGGAGCAGGAATTGCGTGAGGACAACAACGCCCAAGTGGGCGGTCTGATCGGCGTGGGCCACCGGGCCGACCTCGTGGTGAGCGAGGTGGGCGGCCCCCCCAGCGTGGAGAACGGGCAGAGCTTCACGGCCACCGTGAAGGTGTGCAACCAGGGCACCACTCCCACCAGCGGCTACGCCAGCGGACCTCGCGTGGAGCTGTACCTGTCCACGGATACCGAGTTGTCGCTGCCGTCTCCAGACTCGCCCTACCCGATGCCTCCGGGCATGGCCATGGACCAGACGCTCATCGGATCCGTGGAGCTGAATCAACCCCTGTCCCCGGGGCAGTGCGTGACGAAGAGCGTGCCCGCCAATGCCTGGCTGCCTCCCGCGGCGCAGGGAGACGGCGCGTACTACCTGGCCGCCGCGGTCGACACCACCTGGATGGAGCAGGAGCTGCGTGAGGACAACAACGTCCGCGTGAGCGATCCGATGGGCGTGGGCCACCGGGCCGACCTCGTGGTGAGCGAGGTGAGTGGTCCGGCCAGCGTGCACAACGGGCAGAGCTTCACGGCCAACGTGAAGGTGTGCAACCAGGGCACGGCGCCCACGCTGGGCCAGACCTGGCTGGAAGTGCTCCTCTCGATGGACGCCGACCTCTCGTTCTTCACTCCCGGCGAGCCTCCGGCCAACGATCAGCTCAAGGTCGGAAGCTTCGGCGTGGATCCCCTGCCGGCCGGCCAATGCGTGACGCTGGCCGTGCCCGCCACTGCCTGGCTGCCGCCGGCGGCGCCGAAGGGCTCCGGGACGTTCCACCTGGGAGCCATCATCGACGCGCCCCGCGCGGAGCAGGAGCTGCGCGAGGACAACAACACCCGCGCGAATAGCACCCTCGAGGTCACTCTCTAGCCTCGAGCCGGCGACCGGTACGCCCCGCATCTGACAGGGCGTACCGGTCCGAATGAAGACGGGCGAGCGCTGAACGCGAACCACCCCCGTCCCATCGGGAATGGGACGGGGTGCCGAAGCATCGCCCTCAGCTCAGGGGTAACCCGTGCACTGGTATGCCGCCCCGCCCTGACCAGCGAGCCCGTTGTCCGCGGGCGAGCCCGGTGTACCAGCGACGAAGGTGATGCCGCCGTCGTGAACGACCGTCGACGCGCCGGAGCAGTAGATCCCAACGGAAGGTCCGCCACCGCCACCTCCGCCGGGACCCCCGGTTCCTCCATCACCGCCTCGCCCACCCTGGCCACCAGGACCACCGCTTTCGCCCAGGCTGTCGAAGCCGAAACCTCCCTGACCTCCCGCCCCGCCCAGTCCGCCCTTCCCGCCCGAACCGCCCGGGCCCCCGTTGCCGCCAGAGCCGGGCTGAAGCGTCAGCGCGGTAGCCTGAACGCGAGCGTTCGACAGCAGCAGCGCGATGGACGCGCCCCCGCCGTGACCGCCGGTGCCACCAAGACCGCCGCAACCTCCTCCGCCACCTGAGCCGCCTCCGCCGCCGGGATTCGAGAACCCGCAGAGCTTGGTGCCGTCGTGGATCAGGAATGCGCCGCCTCCACCACCACCTCCACCTCCGGGTCCGTTACCGCCGATCGATCCGGTGCCGCCCATCCCAGCCGTCCAGACACCGCTGACGACAGAACCAGTTCCGTTCCCCGCCGTCCCGCGCGAACCGTCGGTTCCGCGGGCACCATCGCCGCCCTTTCCGCCGGTACCCGCCGTTCCATCCGGGCAATCCGCACGGTGTCAGGGGCCTTCGCGCCGCGGCGCACCTCCCGCGGTGGTTCCTCCATGAGACGCTGAGTACGAGGAGCCGGCTCCTGCGCGGGCTGCGAGCGCGCGGTCTGGGGACGCGGGGGGGCCGCCGGACGCTTGCTCCGGACAGGCGCCTCGGCGGGCGGTGGGGTGAGCGCTGGACGCGAGCTGGTCCGCGGAGCCTCCACCGTCTCTGAAGCCGGGGCCGCCACGTGCTGACGGGTCCCACCGCGCTGCGCACCCGTGCCGGGGGTCCCCTGCGGGACCTGGGCACGCACCGCGGAGACGGGCTCGGGGGTGGGCTCCGGGATGGCCCGGGCGAACCCGGACAGGCGGGTCATCTCGAAGGCCAGCATCTTGGAGATGGCCTTCAGCTCGCGCTCCACCGCTTCCGCCGAGGCGGGCCGCCGCTCGGGCTCCTTCGCCAGCAACCGGAGGACGAGCGCGTTGAGCTCGGACGGCAGTCCGTCCACGAAGGACGAGGGCGCGGGCGGCGGGGTCTGCACCTGCATGATGGCCGTCTGCATCGGCGAGTCGCCCCGGAAGGGCAGCCGCCCGGTGAGCATCTCGAACAGGATGATGCCCACCGCGTACAGGTCGGTGCGCGGACTCACCTCCTGGCCACAGGCCTGCTCCGGGGCCATGTACTCGGGGGTGCCGACGACCATGTTCTCGCTCGACTGCGGCGTGGAGCCGTTCGGCGTGGCCCCCTGCTTGGCGAGCCCGAAGTCGAGCACCTTCACGTTCTCCGAGCCGCTCGACTCCAGGACGACGAAGATGTTGCCCGGCTTGAGGTCGCGGTGGATGACGCCCACGGCGTGCGCCGCTGCCAGCGCGCCCAGCATCTCGATGGCGAACCGGATGACCTCGGCGGGCGGTATCGGCGCCCGGTCCATGATGACTTCGTCGAGCGGCCGGCCGTTGAGGAACTCCATCACCAGGTACTGGCCGATGCCCGGGAGCGTGCCGAAGCCGAAGATGTCGATGATGCCGCGGTGGCGGATGGCGCTCGCCGCGCGGGCCTCGCCCACCAGCTCTCTCGAGCGGACGCCGCCCGAGGAATCCGGGCGGATGAACTTGATGGCGACCTTGCGGCCGATGACCGGGTGCTCGCCCTCGTAGACGACGCCCATGCCACCGCTGCCGATGCGGCGGCGCACCACGTACTCGCCAATCTGGTGGCCCACCAGCACGTCCTTACGGACGGTGGACTCCCAGACCTCGTCGGCGGAGGCTTCCTGGCCGACGGGAGTCCCGTCCCGAGGACATTCCTTCGCCCCATCCGGAAGAGGGCTCCCGCAGGTGCGACAAGGTCGCTGTGCAGTCATGCGGTCGCGCATTCTATGACACCCCAAGTAGGTCATCAGCGCGACCCGGGGAAGTCACTGGGAGCGCGGCCGATCTGCACGGAGGGACCCAGTGTTCCCCCAGTGAAACCGCTACCAGGTGACCGGCATCTCGTACGCGCCGAGCAGGTTGTCCTCCTTCTTGAAGGGGATGTCCTCGACGGGCACGGCCAGGCGCAGGGTGGGGACGCGCCGGAACAGCGTGCGGAACACCACCTCGAGCTCGATGAGAGCGAGCGCGCGTCCCGTGCACAGGTGGATGCCGTGGCCGAGCGCGAGGTTGCGGTGCGGTGTGCGATGTCGGAAGAGGCCCCTTTGCATCCCTCCGAAGAGGGTCGAGGCGGTGCTTCCCAAAAGAAATTCCGTGGCCGGGAACACCACGCGAAGGGCTCTCGTCCCACCTTCAGCGTCGAGCGCACCCGAGCTGGAGCAGGCGCCATGCCCTGTCACGAGATCACATTGAAATACTCGTCGTGCTCGCCTGCGGGCTCACCACGTGGCGCCCAGCTCCAGCATCAGCACGTGCTTCTGGTAGTTCCCGTTCGTGTAGTCGTAGCGGTGGCACACGAAATCTGGCGCCGTGCATGTACCGGCGGAGTCCGCGAGCCGCGTGTCCACGTTGGACGTGTTCACCAGCAATTCGTACCGGGCGGAGAGCCTCAGATGTTTCGACAACCGGGCGCTCACGGAGGGGACGAGGACGAAGCGGAAATCCTCGCGCCGGCGGTGTCCCCACTCCTCCACGCTCCCGTCGGCCGCCAGGACTCGCAGGTAGCTGTCGCTCAGGTAGTTGCGCCACTCCGCCTCGGCGTCCAGGCCCGCGTCGAACCGCGCACACAACACCAGGCGCGCGGACGCTCCCGCGGCATGCCCGGCCCAGGCATAGGGAATGACGTACTCCTGCGTCGTATCCGTGGTCTCTCCGGACACGGCCTGCACCAGCGTCCCGATCCGGTCCTCGCGGTAGCGGTACCACGCCGTCATCACCAGGGCCTGGAAACGAAGCTCCTGGGACAGCATCGCATCCAGGCGCTGTCCACTGAGGTAGCTGAACTCGCTGCCGAGTCCGATCTTGTGAGTGAAGGACACGTCGAGCCGGGTGCTCGTCCGTTCGCTCTCGTCCAGCGCGAGCCATGCCGAGCCACTCACGGAGGCCTGCAGTCCGCGGAAGTCCGACAGGCCGGTGAAGAACGCGTCCCCCCAGGTCGAGGCGCCCAGGCGGATGCGGTGGGGCGCTTCCCACTCCACGGCCACGGTCGCGCGGTGAAGTTGCAGCGAGTAGTCCTGGGCCGAGCTCAGCGTGTACGCCCGCTGCGTCCCGCCGTAGGAGAGGTCGAGGAACACCACGTCCGACAGCCGGAGGTGGGCCAGAAACCCGAGCCCTGCCTCCACGAAAGCGCTCGCGGTCGGCACGTCCGAGCTCGCCCCGGAGACGTCGCGCGCCGCGACGCCGACCTGAAACACGTTGCTGTCGAAGCCCAGGCCCGCCTCCACCGACCCCCAGAGCCCCCGGCCATTGGCTCGCAACCCGAAGGAGAGCCGGTCGAGGTAGTCGAGCGCGGTCTGCCTGTCTCGAGGCTCCAGCAGCAACGCGAGCGCCGAGGTGATGTCCACTCGCGCCTCCTCGCGCTCACCCATCCGGTAGGCCGAGGCCCCCGCCATGAGCAGCGCCCGGCCGGAGGTGGGATCCCGCCTCGCGGCCTGGAGGAAGAAGGCACGCGCCTCCTCGAAGCGCCCCGCGTCGAAGGCGGCGAGGCCCTGACGGTACGCCTCATCCTCCGCGGCCTCCGCGTCCTCGCCGCGTCCCTGCTCGCTCGCCACAAGGGAGAGCAGTTCCTCCACCAGCGCGGCTTCCTGCTCGGAGGCACCCGGTCTCGCCCGCTCCGCCCACCGAGCGGCGCGCTCGGGAGCGCCCGCGTCGAGCGCGGCGAAGCCCGCGTTCACCCAGGCGATGCGTGCGAGGGACTCATCCGCCGTGGCTTCGAGGAAGGCCTGCTCGGCCTCGGCGAAGCGCTCGAGCTTGTAGAGACAGGCGCCCCGGTTGAAGCTCCATGGGGCGCGTGCAGGCGCGTCCTCTGCCCGTCCCGCGGCATCGAAGGCCTCCAACGCCTCGGCGGGCCGGCCAGCTCGGAAGCGCGCCAGCCCCACCAGGTAGAGCGCGGCACCGAGCCGCGGGGGCTGCTCGGCTTGCAGCGCCAACCGCTCCGCTTCTCCGTATCGACTCTCGGCAAACGCCTGCTTCGCCTCGGCGAGCGGATCGGCTGCGATCAGCATCGCCACCAGCGTGAGCACTGGAGCAACCATCATCGTGACGGCGGAGCGGGCGGCGGCTGAGAGGAGGGAGGCGGCTGGGTGCCGTCGGTCCGCGGCGAGGGATGCGGCCCCCGCCCCTCCTCACCCGGACGCGGCTGACCCGAGCGGCCCGGGCCCGAGGGAGGACCGCGAGGCTCCTGGCCATGTGGCCCGCGGGACTCCGGGCCGGGCGGCGGCCGGGCCGTGTCACCCCGTGGAGGCGGCGAGGAGTGCTCCACGCGCATCCGGCCGAGGATCGTGTCCACCTGCTCGCCCGGGGCGATGACGTCCACCGTGTGAGAGCTGCGCACGTGGGCGCGCGGCTCCGGGCTGCGTGACTCCGGTGCGGGCGGCGGCGGTGCGGGCGGTGGAGCCTCCGGCGCACGCGCCGCTCCGGTCTCCGCTCCTGGCGCGGGAGTCTCCCGCGTCTGTGCGAACGCGGCCCCACCCACGAACAGGACGAGCGCGACGAGGACTGCTGGGAGCTGTGCTCGGAGCCTGTTCATCCGTCCGTCACCTCCAGCACCACCTCGTGCTCGATTCTCTGGCTGCCCGTGCGCGCCTGGGCCGTCACCCGGTAGCGGCCCGGCCTCTGCCCGCGCACCGCGATGGGGATGACGTTGCTCCCCGCGCTCAGCGCCTGGGTCCACGCGAAGGAGCGCATCTCGAGCTCCCGTCCGTCCGCCCAGAACGACAGGCCCTCGGGCAGGCTCACCTGGAAGTCCGCCTGCTCCACGGCCACGTCCGCCGTGAAGTCCAGCTTGATGACCGCCACCTTGCTGACTGGAACCTGGGTGCCTGGCTCCGCGAGCGGGCGCGAGGCCTCGGCGACCTCGGCCGGCGGGAGCGAGGACTGCCGCAGCGCGCTCATCAGGAGGAAGGCGGCAATGCCCGCGGCCACACCGAGCACCGGCCACAGCCACGGCGCGCCCCGGCGGAAGAGCCACCGCACACGGTCCCACCCCGGGGCGGGATCCGGCGGGCCCGCCGCCACCAGCCGGCGGTGGAGCGTGGCCTGGAAATCGAGCCCAGCCGGGTCCTCCCGCAGCGCCGCCAGGCGCTCTCGCAGCGCGCGCTCCTGGGATTCTTCGGACTCGGTCATCTTCCACTCCTACGTCCCTGGGACGAAACGCCGGTATCAGATGTTCCCACGTCCTCACCGCCAGCCAGGGAATCGGGCTCCCGCCCGCCCGCCAGGAGGGTCCGCAGCATCGCCCGGCCTCGCGACAGGCGCGACTTGATCGTTCCCATGGGCACTCCCTCGATGGCGGACACCTCCTCATAGGAGTGCCCTTCCACGTCGAAGAGTACCACCGCGGTGCGGAACTCGACCGGAAGCTGTCGCAGGGCGCGCCACAACCGCTGGCGCTCCTCGGCGCGGGCCAGCCCCTCGTCAGCGGGCTCGGCGCCCGATGGAGCCTGGGCGTGGCCCCCCTCGAGAGGCTCTTCCAGGGAGCGCTCCCGGCCCGCGCGACTGCGCGCGGCATCGAAAAAGACGTTGCGGACCACGGAGTAGAGCCACGTCTTGAAGGCGGCCTGGAAACGGAACGAGCGCAGGTTCTTGTAGACCTTCACCAGGGCCTCTTGCGCCAGGTCGTCCGCGTCCGCGTCCGATGACGCGAAGGCGCGTGCGAAGCGGCGTACCTGGGGCAGGTGCGACGACACGAGGAGCTCGAAGGCTCGGACGTTGCCATCCTGGGCTTCGGAGATCAGTGCGCGGAGTTCGTCGTTCTCACTCAACGCCTCCAGTGTAGCCGCCCGCGTGGGTCCTTCCGCAAGGCACCGGGAAATGGTGCCGGGAACACGAAATTCAGCCTCCTCGTCCCAGGGGTGCAGGCGGAAGTGGGCCGGAACCGAAACACAAGGGATGGCAAATGACGCACAAGAAGAAGGGCGGTCCGTGGATCGCGGTGGGTGCACTCGTCGCGGGCGCGGTGATGGGGGGTTGCAGCTCTTCGTCGACGACGACGGAGGACGCCACGACGGGAGTGTCCCAGGCGGTGGAAGCCTCCTCGGATTCGAGCGATGCGGTGGAGGTCGCGAGCCTGATGCGCGGGACGAACGCGCTGCGCACGGACGCGGTGGAGGGCTTCCACTGTGACTCGAGCCCGGACATCACGTCCGTGGATGTCTGCGGCAAGAGCCTGCCGGCCACGGTCCACCTCGAGTGGACGGACTGCGCGGCGCCCGAGCGGCCCGGTGGGGGCGGACACGGGGATGGCGGCGGACACGGGGGTGGCGGCCAGCCTCCTCCGCAGGGAAGCACCGAGGGAGGGGTGCGCCCGACCTCGGGTGGCGGTGGACACGGGGGTGGCGGCCAGCCTCCCGCCGACGGGAGCGCGCCTCCTCCGTCCGACAAGAATGGAGACCACGGGCCGCATGCGGGCCCCTCCACCGGCACGGTGGACATCACGTACACGTACTCGACGCCCGATGGCTGCGAGGGCGCCGTGACGCAGGACCAGTCCGTGACGTTCCAGATCTCGCGCACGGACGAAGAGGGCAACGTCTCGACGGTGCAGGGCACCAGCACCTCGAGCGCGCAGCTCGTCGAGGGCGCCCCGCCGCAGCAGAAGGCCACGCAGGCGGACGTGACCCGGACGCTCACCGACGCATCGGGCACGGTGGTGCGCTCGGTGCACCTGAGCGGTGCCCTGAGCGTCGCGTTCTCCAGCGACACGCCGCCCGTGCGGACCCTCAACGGTTCGTACACCGAGGAGTTCCTCGATGGCACGCAGGGGACGGTGACGCTCGACAACATCGTGCGGCCGCCGAGGAACGTGTGCCCGTGGCCGACGTCCGGGACGCTGACGCGCGCCAGCAGTGACGGGACGACCCACGTGCTCGTTTTCGGTCCGGACTGCGGTACGGCGACGCTCGACGGCACCGCCGTGGAGATGCCCGCGCGCCGCCCCGAGGGTGAAGGACGCCACTGAGGCGCCCTCGAGGACCGCGGCCCGGAGTCTACCCCTCCCCGGGCCGCGGCCTCGTTTTGAAGAAGCCGCCCGTCAGAACTCCTTAAGGATTCGTGGGTAGAGCTGACTCTCCATGGATGTGTACCTGGAGCAAACAATGCCAAGACGTGTTGTGAGGTGGATGTGGCTCGGAGCGAGCTGCTCGTTCCTGGCCCTTGCCGCCTGCAAGGATGACTCGGAGACGGGCTCCACGTCCGACGCGGGGGTCGAAACCGACGCAGGAGAGACAAACACCCCGGATTGCTCGGCCGCCACGACGCACGTCGAGCAGGTGGTCTGCGCGTCCAACGCCTTCCTCGCCACGCTGACGGAGGCCCAGCGGACCTCGGTCGTGTACGCCTGGACGGATTCGGTGGCCAAGACGCGCTGGTCCAACCTGCCCGGCGTCACCCGCAGTGGAGTGAAGTGGGGCGAGCTGAGCGCCGAGAGCAAGGCGGCCGCGCAGAACCTCGCCTCGCTCGTGCTCACCACCGAAGGCTACACGGACATGACGGGCATCTTCGCGGCGGATGACTACCTTGGTGCACAAGGTGGAGGCTCGGGTGGCGGCGGTCCCCCGGGCGGCGGCGGTGGCCCCCCGGACGGCGGTCTCGGCGGTCCCCCGGATGGTGGCGGCGGTCCCCCGAGCGGCGGTGGCGGGGCCGGCGGCGGGTACTCCTCGGCCAATTACATCATCGCGTTCATCGGCACGCCGTCCACGACGGGCAGTTGGATGCTCCAGATTGGCGGCCACCACATGGCCTACAACGTGACGTACCTCAACGGCACGGGCTACCCGACGCCCAACCACCTCGGCGTGGAGCCCAAGGCGGCCTTCACCCTGGATGGCGGCACCTACGCACCGCTCGAGGACGAGGGCGCCGCGATGATCGCCCTGTACGGCTCCCTCAGCACCGAGCAGCTCGCCAGCGCCTACCTCGAGGGCCAGACGTTCTCCGACGTCGTGCTCGGGCCCGTGGAGTACGGGACCGGCAGCTACTCCAAGGTCATCTTCCCCGCCCAGGCCGGCGTGCTCGTCTCCACCCTCTCCGCGAGCCAGCAGGCGCTGGTGACAGCGGCCATCCGGAAGTGGGTGAGCGACTTCGCGCCCGCGATCTCCGATCCGCTCGTGGCGGCCTACACGTCGGCGGACGCCTACGCCCACACGTATGTGGCCTGGGGCGGCACGAAGTCCGCGGGTCCCAACGTGGACGTGAACGGCACGTACATGCGCATCGACGGGCCCCGGGTGTGGCTCGAAGTGGCCTGCCAGGCGGGCGTCATCCTCCCCGGCACGCACTACCACACCATCTACCGGGACAAGCAGACGGACTACGGCGACGAGCTGAAGCAGTGAGGGCCTTCCCTTCCAGGAGTCCCGCGAGGCGCTGGGCGTGGCCGGTGGGCCTCGCGCTGCTCCTCGCGGGGCTGTCCGCCCGGGCGCACCTCGTGCGCAACACGGCCGTGATCCTCGACATCGGAGAGAGCTCGGTGCATGCCGAGATCCAGATGCCCCTGGATCAACTGGCGCTCGCGCTGACGCGGTCCTTCAGCGCGGTACCGGCGGAGGTGATGCGCGAGCGCGCCGCGGAGCTGCCGGCCTATGTCCGGGAGCACTTCGGGGCGAGCACGCCGGAGGGTCAGCCCTTCTCGGTGGAGGTGGGCTCCATCGGCGTGCAGCGCGTGGAGGATGGCGACTGCCTCGTGGCGCACGTCACGCTCCGGCCACCACAAGGAGGCTCGTCGCGCGCGTTCACGCTCACCGACACCCTCGTGCTGCACCAGGTGATGAACCACCGGGCGCTCGTGTCGGTGCGGCGCGACTTCCACAGCGCCCTGTTCGGCGAGGGCCAGGAGATGCTCGGAGCGGTGAGCCCCCAGAGCCCATCGCTCGTCATCGATCGGACGCACGGCTCCTGGTGGACGGGGTTCCGGGGCGTCTTCCTCCTCGGCACGCGTCACATCGCCGAGGGGACGGACCACCTGCTCTTCCTGCTCGTGCTGCTGCTGCCCGCGCCGTTGCTCGCGCGCACGGGACGCTGGCGGGAGGCGGACCGCCTGCGCGCGAGTCTCGGACGGATCCTCTGGGTGGTGACGGCCTTCACCGTGGGCCACTCGCTCACGCTGGCGGCCGCCGCGCTGGGGGTGCTCCGCCTGCCGAGCCAACCCGTGGAGGTGCTCATCGCGGTGAGCATCCTCGTGTCCGCGGTGCACGCGGTGCGCCCGCTCTTCCCGGGCCGCGAGCGCTTCGTGGCGGCCGCGTTCGGGCTCGTGCACGGGCTCGCGTTCGCGACGGTGCTCGCGGGCCAGGGGTTCGACTCGTGGGCGCTGGCGCTGAGCATCCTGGGCTTCAACCTGGGCATCGAGGCGATGCAGGCCGCAGTGGTGGTGCTGGTGCTGCCCTGGCTCCTGCTCTGGAGCCGTGCGCCGGGCTTCACCGTCCTGCGCATCACCGGCGCGGGGGTGGGCGGGGCCGCTGCGTGTGGTTGGATTATCGAACGAGCGTTCGATGTGAGCACACCGCTCGGAACATGGGTCGAGGCCGCGTCAGGACATGCCTGGGCGGGGCTCATCGTCCTCGCGACCGTGGCGCTGGGGATGTACGCAGCTCGCGGCCCTGGCACGAGCTGGGGAGTCAGGGCCGGGCCTCGACACGAGGCCGCTCCGAGTCCCGCTTCCGATCCTGGGCGATACGCTCCAGCAGACGGCGCGCCGACGCGGAATCGGGCTTCAAGGCCAGAGCCTCCTGGAGTTGCTGCTCGGCTTCGCTGACGCGGCCCTGGAGCCACAATACCTGTCCCAGGCTGGTGCGGATCTCCGGCATGCGCGGCTTGAGCCGGGCCGCGGTCTCACAGGACTCGAGGGCCTGCGGCAGTTGCTTCAGGTTCTTGAGCACCAGACACAGGTTGAGCCAGGTGCCAGCCTCCCCCGGCTTGAGCCGGACCGCCTCGCGCAGGACCGTTTCCGCCTCGGGCAGCCGTCCTGTCTGGGCGTAGGCCAGCCCCAGGTCGTTGAGCACGTCGGGGCCGCTCATCCGGGCGCGCTCCAGGTGCTCAATGGCCTGGGCGACCTGGCCTCGCTTGAGCAGGGCGGTGCCCAGTCCTGCCTGCACGGAGATTTCCTCGGGAGACTTGCTCGCGGTGTCGCTCCACAGGGAGAGGTCGTCGTACCAGACCCGGTTGCGCAGGGCGGTGACCACGCCCCCGGCCACCACCACCGTGGCCAGCCCCCCGAGCAGCCACGGCCTCGCCTCGGGCCGCCGACGCTCCAGCGCCTCCACCATCCACCCCACCAGGAGGACGAAGCCCACCGAGGGCAGATAGAGGTAGCGCTCGGCGAAGGCGTTGACGCCAAGCGCGGGGATGTAGAGCTGCGGCACCATCGCGAGCAGACACCAGGCCAGGGCCACGAACGCCGTGGGTGCATGGCGCCAGAGGAGGATGGCCACGAGCACGATCCCGACGAGCGCGCCCACGCCCGCGAGCAGGTGGGGATCCGCGGGCGACGCGATGGGCGTGAAGACATGGACGGCGTTGAGCTCGAGTGGCAGGACGAGTCCGCCGAGGTACTGGGCCAGCAGGGGCGGGATGTTGAGGATCAACCCCCACGTCCCGAGGCTCATGTGATGGAGCGTTCGTGGCGAGCCCGACAGCGCGGGCAGCCGCAGCGCCGCGTAGAGGACGAGCGCCACGAGCAGGGGCGCATAACGGCCCATCCACTGACGGAGGCTCCAGGCCCGGCCGCCGGTCACGAAGTCGTAGACAAAGAGCATGGCGGGCAGCAACACCGCGGGCTCCTTGAAGAGCAGGGCGAAGAGGAGCGCCAGCCCCGCGAGGATGCCGCGTCCAGTCAGTCCGGGCCCGGAGGTCATCATCCAGCACGCCGCGCCCAACATGCCCATGACCATGGCCACGTCGTTCACGGAGCTGATCCAGGCCACGGCCTCGGTGTGGATGGGGTGGACGGCGAAGAGCAGTCCCGCGGCGAGCGCGGCGAGCGGACCCGTCTGGCGCCGTGTGCAGAAGAGCCATCCCACCTGGTAGACGAGCCCGGAGACGATCACATGCCCCACGAGGAGCAGCAGGTGGTAGCCCCAGGGCTTCAGGCCGAAGACGGCGCGGCACAGCAGGAAGGTGACGTGGACGAGGGGCCGGTAGTAGTTGCGGCTCAGGCCCAGTTCCGGGGAGCTGGCCCACAGGTCGGAGCCGAAGATGTCACCCAGGTGCTGGAAGTCCCGGATCCAGGGATTGGACTCGATGAGCAGGGCATCCACCCAGGCGAACTGATTGCCGAGGGTGTTGGCGTAGGCGAGGGCCGCGCAGACGCACACCAGTGCGAGCTGGAGGCGGCGCTGGCGGGACGAGGGGGCTCCGGGCTGCGAGCCAACCACGGAGGGAGGGGTCGTCGAGGACACAGGGCATCGTAGCATGGCGCCTTGGCCAACCTGTCCGGCGGGAATGTGCTCCATCGCCCTCCCGGCAAGCATGGGCGGAAGAGAGGCCCGCGGGGGCGCTCCCCTCCTCCCTGGCCCACCGAGGTCTCGTCAACCCATTCCCTCGCGGACAAAGCCGCCCATGACGCTCAACGTGGCTCCGCACGTGCTATCGGGCAGGGGCCGGCCTCCTGGCGCGGCGGGCGACGAGTGCGGCGAGTCCGTCGAGAATGCGGTCGATGCCAAAGTGCAGGGCGTTGTCGCGGCCGGAGGCGGCAGCCGAGTCCGCGAATGCGGCGGTCACTTCGCGGTAGCGGTCGCCGTGAGTGGCCAGGACCTCGGCGAGTTGCCGGGTGAGCTGCTGCTCCAGGTCGTCCCCACCGCCGGCCGTCGCCTGCTGAGCCAGGCTGCGCACGTGTCCGTTGAGCAGAACAACGGTGTCGAGCCGTTCGGCGCCGGTCAGGCCGGTGCCGGAGAGAGCGCCGAGCGCGGCCTCCAGCCATCCCATCTCGTTGGGGCCGAACGGGCGCGCCCCGACGGCGAGCTCGAGCGTCCACGGGTGCGCGCGATACCGGTCGAAGATCGTCACTGCCCAGCGGCGCAGCTGCGCCCGCCAGGGCTCCTCGGTCGAATTCGCTTTCGCCACCGTGAGCTCCGGCGGTGCACCCATGGCGGTATCCAGCATCAGCGCGGTGAGCTCGGCCTTGCCGGGAACGTAGCGGTACGGCGCCATCTTCGCGCAGCCGAGGCGTTCGGCCAGCCGCTGCATCGATAGGTTCGCCAGTCCCTCGGTGTCGGCCAGGGAGATGGCCTCCGCGACGATCCGCGACAGTGACAGAGACGGTTTCGGCCCGCGCTTGGGCCGCTGCTGGGTGCCCCAGAGCAGCTCGACGGTGGTCGGTGCCGACATGGCTTGATCCTTCCGGGAAACGACTTGATCAAAAACTGTGTCTACCATACGCTCAATTGTGTCCGGTGGACGCAATTAAGAAATGGAGCCACACATGCGAAACGCGACAGCCCTCATCTCCGGAGCCAGCATCGCCGGCCCCGCCCTGGCCTACTGGCTCGACCGGTACGGCTACGACGTCACCGTGGTGGAGCGCGCGCCCGCGCTGCGGCCTGGCGGCCAGGCCGTCGACTTCAAGGGCCGCACCCATCTGACCGTGCTGGAGCGCATGGGCATCCGGGAGGAGATCGAGCGGCGGCAGACCGGCAAGACCGACATGGCGCTCGTCGATGCCACCGGCAGGCAATTGGCTCGTATGTCAGGCGATTTCCTCGGCGGGGACGTGGAGATCCTGCGCGGGGACCTGGCCGAAATCCTGTACCGGAGGACCGCGGACAGATGTGAGTACGTGTTCGGCGATTCCGTCAGCGCGCTCACCGAGACCGCCAACGGCGTGCGCGTCGAATTCGAGAAGGCGCCCGCACGCACCTTTGATCTCGTCTTCGGCGCCGACGGCATCCATTCCCGGGTACGGCGGCTGGCCTTCGGACCCGAGCAGGACTTCGTCCACTTCATGGGCTACTACTACTGTGTCGCCGGGGCTGCCGGGTGGGGTCACGATCCGGCCGCGCCGCGGGCGCGGGGCATCGCCCACGCGCACAACGCGCCGGGCAAGCTCGCGGTCAAGGGCGGAGCGAAGGCGCACCAGATGTACATGTTCGCCTCGTCCGAACTGGACTACGCCCGTGATGATGTCGCGGCTCAGCGCCGGATCGTTCAGGAGACCTTCGCCGATGTCGGCTGGCAGGTCCCCGAAATGCTCGCCGAACTGGGCACGCTCGGTGATTTCTATCTCGATTCGCTCGGCCAGGTTCGGATGAATGGCTACACCAAGGGCCGCATCGCCCTGGTCGGTGACTCCGCATACGGAAACACGCTGGGCGGCTTCGGAACCGGTCTGGCGATCGTGGGCGCCTACGTGCTCGCCGGGGAGCTGGCCACCGCCGGTGGCGATCACACCGTGGCGTTCGCCCGCTACGACGCGATCATGCGCCGCTACGCCAAGATTGCCCGCAACAGCAACGCAGGCCGTTTCCTGGCCCCGAAAACGGCACGGGGGATCCGCCTGCGCAACTGGTTCCTGAACTCGCGGCTGTTCGCGCTGATGCTGAAGACCACCGACAATGCCGCCAACGACATCGACTTGAAGGACTACCCGGCGATGGTCGCCGCGCAGGGTGTGAGCGCATCGCTGCAGCCAGCGTGAGCCCTCTGTATCGGGGAGGCCCTCGAGCCCTGGCTCCCTGCGTCAGGGCTCTTTTAATTGCGCGAATACCGGTGGAAAAACCCGGGTGGGAAGATCCGCGCGCGCGGACGTCATGGAGAGTGAGCCGGCATGACACGCCGACGTCCCCACTCACTCAGGAGCCCTCCCATGCGACACCTCTCACGCCCCTCGATGCTGCTGGCCACCCTGCTCCTCACCGCCTGTGGCGCGCCCCTGGAGGATGACGCGTCCTCGGCACCAGACACGGACGACTCCCTGGCCAGCCAGACGCAGGCGGTGGACGACAGTTGCGTCAACAGCGGGGTGGTGCTGGCCCAGCCAGACGGCGCGGCGGTCACCTTCCAATACCCGCACTGCTCTTTCGCGTATACGTCCGGGACCTCCAACGACGGAACCTATGACCAGCCGTTGTGCCCGAACCGCTTCGTCACCGAGGTCCAGCAAGTCAACAACCAGTGGTTCGAGGCGTTCGTCGAGGCCATTCCCGCGTCCACCATGACGGAGAGCGCGTGCAAGAGCGTGGCGATCGTGGGCACCGCATGGGGTTACAACGGCGTCAAATGGGTGCAGTTGGGCACGGTCTCCACTGCGGGCATCTGGCACCCGGCGACCACGGGTCCCATCTCCTTTCCAGCCTATTGCCAGCTCTACTTCCCGATCGCCAACGTGAGCGGGGGCTACAGCAAGGTGCGCGTGACGGGCATGGCCGCGGCGCTCGGGGTCTTCAAGGGCCGCGTGCGCACGGGCGTCTACAGCGGCCCCGGCCCCTGTTGATCATCACTCGGGCAACGTTTCGGGCAACGTTTCCCCCATGAAGGCTTCGAGGGCCTGTCGAGCATGTGCCTTGAGGGTAGCCATGCTCGCGGCATCATCGAAATCAATGGTTTGAACCACGTCACGAAACCGAGCGAGCGCGGCCTTGCACTCCGCAGGGCGGCGAGTTGCCGGTGATTTTCTGCCCGCCTCGCTTTCAACCAAATCAAGTACGATCGTTGCGTCCTCGAGGAATTCTTCTCTTAGCTTCGCATCCCCCTTGGAGCTGCGAGCCCAATCCAGTGGGTGTCCAAATGCGATGTGCCCCAGTCCATTGAGGGCGCTGGCAATACGAGCAGCTTTCTCACTGACAGGATCTAAAGACATTTGTACCCTTTTCTGGTGCGTTCTTGGGGTCTGTGGGGGTTTAGTCCTTGAGACAATAGGGGCCGATAAATATGTTTCCGATGCTCGGAACAAAGCCGAAGGCTGACCCCGCTCGGACAGAGCCCTTGAGACAATCGAACCTGCACCACTGCTTGAAGACGAGATTCTTGAATATTTCTGGGAATGGCTCTGAACACCCGCGACAACTTCCCTTCCCGCAGTGAGTGACATGGCAATAGGCGCCAACCTCTTCGCAAAACACCCTGTCAGGACACCCGTACTCCATGCACTCGTACATGGGGTAGATTCCGTCTTTCTTTCCAGACGCTTGGATAACGTTCGTGCCCGCTCTCTGTTGCGCGTCCAGGTACTTGAGAAACTTCACTGCGGCGTCCCTGTAAGCGCTTTCGTCCGGCAGTTGCGTTGCTGACGCTCTATCTCCGGGGACGTTTTCGCGGCGGCTTGAAGCAGAAGACGCGCAGCCACTCGCCAGGGCGCCGACCAGGGAGCACGAGAGCCAACAAAGAAAGGATCCTTGCAGGGTGGCCATGGCATGCCTTGGGGTGAACTTGTCCAGCGACTGTGCTTCGTGCGTCCCTCGCCCGTCAAACTCCGTAGGCCGGAAGTGTCAACTCGGCGGCGCCTACCATAGACGAGACGGCAGCAGCGGCCACCGGACGAGACAGCCCCCCGAGGGCGAGGCCTCCTTCATGTGGCCTCTTCGTCATCACCCGCGCCACGCGCGGTGGCGGTACGAGTCCTTCGATACCTCCCCGTGGCGAGGACTCTACAGGCGAACACGGACAGCTTCTGCGTCTTCCTGGGGGGTTCGCTTTCGGAGTGGGCGGGGGGCCTGGGGTCCTCAGCCTCCCTTGGGGAAGTTGCGGCAGGCCTCGTCGTAGTCGCGCCACCAGCCCTCCAGGGCCTTCATGTCGGTGGCCCGGGGCTCGTCTCCCGCGCCCGCCATGTTCAGGTAGGCGTGCAGCAGCGGGCGGAAGTGCGGGTGCGCGCACTTCTCGATGATGTCCACGGCGCGCCGCTTGGGCGAGCGGATGTCCATGTTGAGCGCGTAGCCGTGCTCGGTGACGACGCACTTGATGTCGTGCTCGGTGTGGTCGATGTGCCGCACGTACGGCATCACGCAGCTCACGACGCGCCCGTCCTTCAGCGGCCGGGTGGATGGCGTGTGCACGATGCTCAGGTAGGCGTTGCGGAAGAAGTCTCCCGAGCCGCCCAACCCATTGACGATGCGCGAGCCGTCGATATGGGTGGAGTTGACGTGGCCGTAGATGTCCACCTCGATGGGGGTGTTCATCGCGATGACGAACAGCCGCGAGATGATCTCCGGGCTGTTGGAGAGCCACATGGGCCGCAGCACCAGCTTGTCCCGGCAGCGCTCGAACAGCTCCATGAAGCGCCGGCGCCCCTCGGCCGAGAAGGAGACCGCGGTGGCCGAGGCGTTCTCGAACTTCGCGTCATCCTCCACGTAGCGCAGCATTCCGTCCTGGAAGACCTCGGTCCAGAAGCGGATTTTCTGGAAGGGGGACGCGTAGAGCTCGCCGATGATGGCGTTGGCCACGTTGCCCACGCCGGACTGGATGGGGGGCAGGCGCTTGCCCCAGCCGAACTGCGCGCGGCACTGGAGGAGGAAGTCGATGACGTTCTGCGCGATGCGGCGATCCGTCTCGCTCGCGGCCTTGAAGGGCACCGGGTGGTCGGGTGTGCGGGACTCGACGACGGCCACCACCTTGCTGCGGTCGAACTCGACGTAGGGCGTGCCGATGCGGTCGCGCACGTTCACCAGCGGCAGCGGCCAGCCCACCTTGGGGTGCACGGCGGGCACGACGATGTCATGGAAGCCGGTGTAGTCCGGCGACGCGGTGTTCACCTCGAGGATGACCTTGCGCGCCCGGGAGAGCGCCTCGGCGGAGACGCCCACCGAGGAGGTGAGGATGACACTGCCGTCCTCGCGGATGCGCGACACCTCGACGACGGCGACGTCGATGTCACCGTAGAAGCCGTACATCAGGTTGCGCGCGAAGGCGGAGAGGTGGACGTCGGTGAAGTCCATCTCCCCCGCGTGGATGAGCTTGCGAGAGATGGGCGAGGACATGTACGGCCCACGCTTGCGGATGAAGGGGGCCATGGGCCCCTCCACGTCATCCGAGAGCGAGGCGCCGCTCAGCAGGGTGATGCGCGAGTGGGGCGCTGTCTCGGCCAGGTGCCGGGCGAGTGCCGGGAAGAGGCTCTTGGGCTCACCCGACTTGGTGAAGCCGCTAATGGCCACGGTGTTGCCGTCGGTGACGTGCTTCACCGCCTCTTCTACCGGGACGACCTTGGCCAACAGCTCCGCGTTCTCGATTCGCTCCTGCAGTGTGCTCATGGGGGTGCTGCTCTATTACCGCGTCTGCGGACTGTCCATGAGAGGGTTGAAGTCGGACGCGGTCCTGCGGAGGGCCAGGCGTTCGAGGGCTTCGCGCGTCCTATCCAGCTCAGGGGGTGTAGAGCATCCCCAGGGCGTAGCCGTCGCCGTCGCCGCCGCCCACCACCAGCACCTGCCCGGAGGGCAACAGCGCCGCCTGGTGGTACGAGCGCGGCGTGCTGTTGTCCCTCCCCTGACTCCACGTGCCCGTGTCCGGGTCGTACAGGTCTGCCCGCACCTCCTCGGTCGTCGCCCGCGAAGAGCTTCGTCCCGTCGGCGCCGAAGGCCTCGGCGGTGAAGGTGCGGCCCTCGCCCGCGGGGATGCCCGCCATCGTCCCGGTCCACTCGCCGCCCACGTTCTCCAGGAGCAGGGTGCGCGAGAAGTCCTCGTCCGGCAGCTCGAGCGTGACGGACACCCGCTCCACACCGGTGGACACCAGCGACGGCTCGACATGGCTCACGAACCGCGCAGAGCCCTGGGTCTCCGCGGCCACGGGCGGCTCCGAGCGGCAGCCCGAAACGGCCCACACCAGTCCCACCGCCAGCAAGGGCAGCAGGGAAAAGCTCTTCCTTTGCACGCACTCTCCCTCGAAGAAGCCACGCGCCGGACGCGCATGGCACTTGGGCGCGCACCCGACCAGGGCATTCCCCCAAGCAGGTGAGCAGGAGGCGAGCGTGGCGCTTGAGGCAGCGGCCAGGAAGGAAGCGATGAGGGAGAGGACGCCTCCCCACGATGGAACGACGCCGCTGTCCGACGGGTCTCCGGAGCACGTGGCGTTCAGCCACATCCAGCCCTCGGAGCAGGGACAGGGCCGGTTGGCCTCGGTCAGCTCATTGGCACAGCCGGCGGCAGTCGTCGCCAGGGTGGCGCACAGCGCCAGCCACAGCAGGGGTCGGAGGTGGTTTCGGGTCATGTCGAGGGAGGAACGCCACTCGGCATGACGGTGGACGAACTCAACGCATGGATGGATGAGGAGTCTCATCCGTAAATCTCCACACCCAGGGTCCGCTCGCGTCGTTCAGCGTGACATCCAGGGTCCCGCCCACCGGCAGGCTGGCCGTCCAGAGAGCCCCGTGCGGCCGGAGTTCGATCAACACGTCCTCCAGGACATAGACCATCTCGGCCGTGTCGAAGCGTGCCCGGCCGCGCCCCTTGAAGACATTCCGGGGTG
>NZ_PZOX01000035.1 GCF_003044305.1 Vitiosangium sp. GDMCC 1.1324
GTGAGGGTGGTGCCCAACCATGTCTGTGTCTCGGTGAACCTGCAGGACGAGCTGTGGGCCGTGCGCGGCGAGCAGATCGTGGGCCACTGGGACGTGACGGGGCGGGGCCGGGGGCCGGCGTAGCGTGAGTCCCGCCCAGTCGAGCCTCGGTGCGCGCCGGTGCCTGCTGCACGTGCCTACCCCCGCTGCCGCTGCCGCAGGTGCCTCCTCCCCGCTCGGCCTCGCCGCTGCAGGTGGGATCGCTGGCCGGCCACCCCCGCCGGAGCCGAGCACTCTCCCGTTCGCAGAGGAAGCGGACCGGCACATCGGGGTGACGGCGCCTTTGTCCCATGGATGGAACGGTCCTTCCAGGATTCACGTCTGGCGGAGCACCAATCTCACGGTCATCTTGGAGGGGTCCAAATCGAGAAAAGGAGCACCCCATGATGATCGTTCGACCCTCTGAAGCACGCGGACATGCGAACCACGGCTGGCTGGACTCCCACCATACGTTCTCGTTCGCGAGCTACTACGACCCGGAGTTCATGGGCTTCCGCGCCCTGCGCGTCATCAACGAGGACCGCGTCACGGCGGGCGAGGGCTTCGACACGCACCCGCACCGGGACATGGAGATCATCACCTACCCGCTCAGCGGCGCCATCGCGCACCGGGACAGCACCGGCGGAGAGGGACTGCTGCGCGCCGGCGAGGTGCAGCGCATGACGGCGGGAACCGGTGTCCTGCACAGCGAGATGAATGGCGCCAACGAGGAGCTGCACTTCCTGCAGATCTGGCTCCTCCCCAACCAGCGCGCACTGAAGCCCGGCTATGAGCAGAAGGCCTTCCCCGAATCCGAGCGCAAGGGCCACTGGCGCGTCATCGTGAGCCCGGACGCCCGCGACGGCAGCCTCACCGTGCACCAGGACGTGGTGCTGCACAGCACGCTGCTGGGCAAGGGCGAGCAGGCCGAGTACACGCTGGCTCCGGATCGCCACGCCTGGGTTCAGCTGGCACGGGGCATGGGCACGCTCAACGGCGTGGAGCTGAAGGCCGGAGACGGCGTGGCCGTGTCCCGGGAGTCGCGGCTGGTGCTCACGGCCTCCGAGCCGGTCGAGGCGCTGCTCTTCGACCTCGCCTGACCGGCGAGTGGAGCGTCCACGCGAGGTTTCATCCCTGACATGGGTGATGGGTCTCATCCCTGACATGGGTGATGACAGTGCCGCCTTTCTCCAACATTTTGAGTGGGAATTCAGCGGGGAGCCACATCGCGACCCGCCGACCTTCAGGAGAAAGACATGCGCCTCACACTGAAGCACGAGCTGCTCGCCCTGGGTCTTGTCTTCACACTCGGCGCGTCATGGCCAGCACTCGCCGAGAACGCGAAGCCGCCGCCCGAGAAGAAATTCGAGACACCGGTGGGGCTTGCGTTGAGCGTCAAGCAGAGCGGCCCGGTCACCCAGACCACCGACCTGCAGATCCTCTGTGTGTTGAAGCACGAGCCCGCGGGGGACCAGTACATCGAGGCGATGCAAGACTTCAATGAGAAGCAGGGGGGACTGCTCTCGGCGCTGCGCGAGCGGGGCGAGTTCGTGGGCGAGCTGGGGGAGACGCTGCTCTACACGCCGCCGCCGCGCTCCATCACGCCGAAGCGGGTGCTGCTGATTAGTATTGGGGATGCCAGGGAGCTGTCACTGGACAGGCTGCGGTTGGCGGGACGGAGCGCGGTGCGCGAGGCCGTGCGCCTGGGAGTGAAGCACGCGTCGTTCGCGCCTACGCTGCGCGATCAGGGAAGCTCGGTCATCGATGTGGGCGAGGGAGACGCGGCCCCGGCCCCCGCGAAGTAGCCACCTGATTGGGAGGACCTCGAGTCGCTCGAGTCCGTCCCCCGCCCACTCCCATGGAGCCCGCCTGTTCGCCCGTGGCCAGGGACGAGGGCTCATCATCGAGGTGATTATGCGAACCCGGCAACGTCGAATGTGTCGCCTGCCCCATCGCGGATGGACCGTGCTCTCGCTGCTCGTTGTGGGGCTGCTCGTTGGCGGGCGCGCCCGGGCACAGGCTCCGCAGAAGCCGTTCTCGCCACCCCCCTTCGAGGTGCTACGCGCGGAGGAGGACTACCGCTACCTCCGCGACCCGGACGCGCCTCGCGCGCCCCTCGACGGAATGAAGTACCTCCCGCTCGACGAGAACGGCTCTGTGTTCCTCTCGCTGGGGGGCGATCTGCGCCAGCGGATGGAGTATTACCGCCACCCCGACTGGGCCGAGGCACCCGCTGCGGACGGCGCCTGGCTGCAGCGCTACATGCTGCACGGGGATGTGTGGCTGTGGAATCTGGCCCGGGCCTTCTTCCAGCTCAAGAGCGGGTGGACACACGGACGCGAGGGAGGCCCCGGCCCCACGGACGAGGACCGGCTGGATGTACACCAGGCCTTCGTGGAGGCGCGCCCATGGGAGCGCGCGGACGAGGGACTCCAGGTGCGGCTGGGACGCCAGGAATTGCAATTCGGCTCGGCCCGCCTCGTCTCGGTGCGCGAGGGCCCCAACGTGCGCCGGGCCTTCGATGGGGCACGCACGCGGCTTCGGCTCCACCAATGGGACCTCTCCGCCTTCGCCGTGAGGCCTGTCACCACGGAGCCCGGCGCCTTCGATAACGGCCCGGTGCGCACCCAGAGCTTCTGGGGCCTGTACGCGGAGCACCCCCTGCCCGTACTCCCGGGAGGGAACGTGGACCTCTACTACCTCGGCTTCTCCAACAGTCAGGCCCGCTACGCACAGGGCGAGGGCCGCGAACAGCGCCACTCCTTCGGTACCCGGTGGTGGGGGACATCCGGGCGGTGGGATTACAACCTCGAAGCCGTGCTGCAGGTGGGACGCTTCTCGGGCGCGCCCCTCCTCGCTTGGACGGTGGCGAGCGACACCGGCTTCACTCTCGAGCGCCTGCCGCTGTCCCCGAGGCTGGGGGTGATGGCGGATATCGCCTCCGGGGACCCGGACGCGGAGGGCCCGTCGCTGGGGACCTTCAATCCGCTCTTCCCGCGCGGCAGCTACTTCGGGGAGATCGCCCTGCTGGGACCCTACAACTTCATCGACCTTCATCCCGTGCTGCGCCTGCACCCCAGCCGCTCACTCGTGCTGTCGGCCGAGTGGACCGGCTTCTGGCGGCAGAGTGTGGAGGATGGCATCTATGGTCCGAGCGGTGCGCTGGTGAGACCGCCCGGCGGGAGCAGCAGCCGCTGGGTGGGGCATCAAGTGAACTTCACGGCCAACTGGCAACTCGGCCGGTACACGCACGTGTACGCCACCGCGTCACGCTTCTTCGCCGGCACCTTCCTCCAGCAGACGGGCTCCTCCCGCGACGTCATCTTCCTCCAGGCCGAGGTGTCGCTGCGCTTCTGAGGCCGGGCTACGCCACGGGCTTCCTTCTGAGACGCGACAGGTGCTCCTCGCCGCTCTCCACGAAGCGCCGCGCCAGCTCGACCTGGCCCTCCGCGCCATGCTCCAGCAGGTACGCCAGCTCCGAGGGCAGCAGCGCCTTGACGGTGACGAGCTTCACCTCCCCATACGGTGTGGAGAAGTGTCTCGGCAGCGTGCGCGACTCCTTGCGGTGGAGGTAGAGCGGGAAATGGAAGCCGGCCACCCGCAGCGGCATGTTCAATACCAGGGTGGTGAGGGCTTCGTTGAGCTCGAAGTCGCTCACCTGCACGGCCCCGAATCGGGTGGGCAGGGAGAGGCGAACCAGCTCGTCCGCGGCCTCGCCCTCCTCCGCCTCCTCGGCCTGTGCTTCATGAGGGGACTGGCCCCAGGCGCATAGGAGGAACAGGGGAGCTGTTGCGACGTGAGGGGCGAGTGGGCATGGGGAGCTGAGGGGCAGGAGGGTCCTCTATGGCTGTGCTCCCCGTGCCGCACTGCCCCGCTGAACTGGTGGCCGGACGCACCACCCCCGTGCGCGCCACCAGGGCGCAGGGGCTCGCGACAGGAAGGGGGGATTACGGGTGCTGGCGCAGTGGAGCGGCTACCCCCAGAGAGCCTGCTGCGGTGGCCAGCGCGCAGGTGCGAGCGGAGCAGGAGTATCTGCCCGATTCAGGTGCTGGAGGATGGGGCGGAAGGCCGCTGCATGCGTCAAGTACGCCAGCACCCGCCGCCTGCCCCCGCCTCTGGCGCATGAGAAGACGTCCAGCTTGAAAACGCGGCGCAGCAGTCCCGCCCAGTGGAGCCTTGGTGCGCGCTGGTACCTGCTGCACGTGCCCACCCCCGCTGCGGCTGCCGCAGGTTCCTCCTCCCCGCTCGGCCTCGCCGCTGCAGGGAGCGAGCGCGGCCACGGCGCTCACCCTCTCGCCCGAGGGCGTCACCCCCCGCGTTCCGTCGGTGCTCGCGCCCGGCAGCTACGACGTGAAGCAGTGAGGGGGTGACTCGACGCTGCGTGCCGCTCGATGGCGTCGTGGATGAGCGGCTTCTCGACCCGGCTACTGCAAGGTGAGTTGCAGGCGGTAGTCGGGGTCGAAGTTGGCGCCGCAGTATCCACCTCCCGTGAGGTTGACGATCTGGCTGCCGCTGTAGGTGGTCGAGCCCGCCGGCACCCACCCATCGACCACGAACTGGCCGGGCACGATGTCGAAGGGCGTGCCCGTCAGGTCTATGTTGCTCCGGCCTGTCTGGGAATAGGCGGTCACGCAGTCGCCCGCGCTTCCCAGCGGGCTGGTGTAGAGGAAGGTGCTTCCGAAGTTCATCCAACCCTGGCTCGTGGAGAAGGTGGTGTCGTCGAGCACGAGCGTGAGCGCCGCGGGGTCGAGGCGCACCTTGCTGTACCACGTCGTCTGCCCGCCGGCGGACGTGTTCGGCCCCTGGCCGTAGTAGGAGTAGTTGGTGGTGCTCCCCGTCTTCACGGTGAGGTACTCACGGGGCGTGCCGGCCATGTCGTGGCAGTACACGTCCACCTGCTTGCCACCGAGCGTGAGTGGGTAGGTGCCATCCGTGGCCGCGGGGTTCTGCGCGCGAACCTCGGCGCAGTTGTGCACCTCGTTGGGGGTTACGTAGGTCCGGAAGTACAGATCATACGCGGGGTGGGAGTTGTACCCGACCTGGAACAGCAGCCCGCCAGGATAGGAGTCGACGGAGGAGTTGGCCTCGTACTTCCAGTCATAACCCCCCGAGACATTCGGTTGGGCGTTCTGGATCACGATGGCGTACTGCTCGCCCGGAAGGACGCTGATCGGCTGCGAGAATCCGGCGTCGATCCAGTTGTAGCTGCCGGTGGGAATCGAGGCCTGGCTCACCGTGCTGCTGGCGAGCACCTGGCCCGAGGTCGAGCGGAGCTGCACCAGCATGTCCGGGCAGCCCGGCAGGCACTGCTTCTGCACATACACCGAGACCTGCGAGAGCTTCCCGGCCTTGCCCACCGTGAAGGTCTGTCCGCCGGGCACCGCTCCCGTGTAGAGCTGGACGGAGTAGAGCGAATAGGGCTCGTTCGCTTGATCCAATACGGGCGACGCGGCGTGGCTGGCCGTCGTGGTCATCAAAGCCGTCAGCATCCCCAGCTTGGAGAGGGGAGACAGCCAGCGGCGGAATGCAATCGCGAAGGATGGGTTCATGTCCGTGGGGTTGAGGCGGTTGGAGTTCATGTCGAGACCGCTCGAAGGTCTCGGGTCCCGGGCCTCAGCAAGCGACGTACCAGCGCACCGGATCACGCGGCTTCAGAGAGGGAGGTCGTCCACCACGGCTCGTTCTCGAGAGGCAACGGCGGCGTGGTGGGCCGTTTCCACGCGTGGAACCCGGGGCTCGACGCGTGGAAGTGCCACCGGAAGTCTGCTTTGCTCCGGGACGTGACCTCAGGGCCCCGTCCTCCGGCGCGCAATCCACGAGAAGTCAGGTCCAGGCAGGAGGCCGCGGATATCTCCACGGCCGACGCCTCGAGAGGCCATCGCACTCCGCCGGGCTCCCGCCTTGTCCCCGCGCTGACCATTGCTTCGCACCCCCAGGCGCATCGCGTCGGGGAGCGGCTGCTGCTGGAGGCGCTGGCCGAGGGCCGCCAGGTGCTCCTGTCCCGCAATGAGCCGGACTTCACACGGCCTGGGGGCGCACTGGGCATGCACCTGGCGGACCCCTTCCTGAGCCGCAAGCCGCTCGTCTTCGCACCGGGCGTGGAGGGGCGCATCCGGCTGGAGCCGGGCGAGGGGAGTCGGGTGGCCGTCGGAGGAGAAGTGCTGCGCGAGCCGTGGGAGTTCTCGGCCGAGGAGGTGGCCGCGGGCGTGCCGCTGGAGCTGGCCGGACGCGTGCTGCTGTTGTTGCACCTGGCGGACGCCTCGGCCAGGGATGCCGTGGATGCACTGGGCATGGTGGGCACCAGCGTGGGGCTCCAGCGCGTGCGCCAACACATCACGCAGGTGGCGGATCTGGACGTGCCGGTGCTCATTCGCGGGGAGACGGGCTCGGGCAAGGAGCTGATCGCTCATGCCATCCATCGGGACAGCACGCGCAGGGACAAGCCGTTCGTCAGCGTGAACCTGGGCGCCATTCCCCGGGAGCTGGCGGCCACGGAGCTGTTCGGTGCGCGCAAGGGGGCCTTCACCGGCGCGGTGAGGGATCAGCCGGGCTTCTTCCAGGCCGCCCATGGGGGGACGCTGTTCCTGGATGAGGTGGGTGAGGCACCGCCCGAGGTGCAGGTGATGCTGTTGCGGGTGCTGGAGGCAGGGCAGCTCTACCCCGTGGGCGAGCGCTCGCCCGTCGCCGTCGATGTGCGGCTCGTCGCCGCGACGGACGCGCACCTGGAGCAGCAGATCCAGGAGGGGCGCTTCAAGGCACCGCTGATGCATCGGCTGGCCGGCTACACCATCCGTGTGCCGCCACTGAGGGAGCGGCGAGAGGACATCGGGCTGCTGTTCCACCACTTCGCCCGCGGGGAGCTGGCGGCGCTGGGGGAGGCCTGGCGCCTGAGGCCCGAGGATCCTTTCGCCGAGCCCTGGCTCCCGCCAGCGCTGGCCGCGCGCCTGGTGGGCCACCGGTGGCCAGGGAACATCCGCGAGTTGCGCAACGTAGTGCGGCAGCTCGTCATCGGCAGTCGAAGCCAGCCGCACCTGCGGCTCGATGCCCAGCTCGAGCAGGAGCTGGCCCTGGGGAAGGGGGCTCCCTCGGGGCGGCCCGCCACCGCGCAGCCCACGGCCGAGGCCAAGGCCCCCTCCCGCCGCAAGCCCTCCGAGATCACCGAGCCGGAGCTGCTGGCCGCCCTTCGGGAGAACGACTGGGACTTCCAGGCCGCCGCCGACCAGCTCCGCATCCACCGGTCCTCCATCTACGATCTGATCGACAAGAGCCCGAACCTGCGGACCGCCGGGGACCTGAGCGCCGAGGAGATCACCCGCTGCCATCACGAGTGCCAGGGGGACCTGGATGCGATGACCCGGCGCCTCCAGGTGTCGAAGCGGGCGCTGGGACGTCGCGTCAAGGAGCTCGGCCTCGGCCCGGGGGCCACCTGAGGCACGGGGCTGCTCGCGCGAACGCGGAGTGCCGGACTCCTGGCATATCCGTTGCTTTGTCACCGATGACGATGTGGGGTCCAACGCGATGAAAAGGAGGAATGTGATGCGGAGTCGTTTGTCTGAAGTGTCGCAGCGCCGTGTGAGACAGCCCCTGGTCCGTCTCCTGTTGCCGGGACTATTGCTGGGGCTGCCGTTCTCCGGACTCGTCTCCTGCAAGACGGGTGAGGGCGCGAAGACGCCAGTGCTGGATGTCACGGCGCCCCGTGAGTGCAAGATTTATCACAAAGCGTTGGATGCCGACGTCACCTTGCTAGGGATTGCCTTCAGGCCTCCCAAGGTGGATGCCGACGCCACCTCGCAAGAGATTGTCTCCGGGCATCCGCTGGGTTGTCTCGAGAAGGGTGGCAAGGTCAGGTTCATCAACCATTGCTCGAGTGCGAACGCCCTCCTCGCCGTCGATATCAAAGGGCCCGAAGCGAAAGCCATTCAGCCGCTGCCTCGTGGCAATGGGATCGACCATGCCTTCTCGACGGAGGGCACCTACACGATTACCGCCGAGGGTTGCCCCGATATCAGCCAGGATGCCAAGACCGGGACGCTGGAGGTAGGCACGGGTCCTGGGGAAGACGTCCCGCCCGGTAAGGGCTGAGTCGAGCGCTACGGAGAGGCCGTCGCGCGGCCAGGAAACCGCCGCTTCCACCAGCCGGTGAGGTGGGGGTTCAGCGTGAGGGCCCGCTCGAGGTCTTCGCGGAAACCTGTCTCCCCAGCCTCTTCACGCAGGCTCGCGCGCAGCAGCAGCGCGTCCGCCCAGAGGGGGCGCGCGGCCAGCACCTCGTCCGCCAGGGCGAGGCCACGCTTCAGGGCGGAGTGCGGCTCGAGCCCCGTCTCCCGCCGCCACGCGGCCCACTCGCGGCAGAAGTGGCCGAAGGCGATGCGGTAGTCCAGGCGCCGGGGCTCCAGCTCGAGCGTCTTCTCGAAGGCGCGGGCGGCCTCCTCGAAGTCCTCGGCGCGCGCCTGCCGCTGGCGAGCCAGCCAGCGGGCCCGCAGTCCACGCACCTCGCCCTGGACGAGCCAGGCCAGGGGCTCCTGGGGGCCGCGCTCGAAGGCCTGGCGCAGGGCCGCCTCGGCCTGCTCCAGGCTCCGCTGTGGAGTCCACCCGTGCTCCAACTCGAAGGCCGCCCGGCGGGCATGGACCCGGGCCAGGCTGGCCGGGTAGTACGCGCCGCCCGGGAGCAGCTCGATGGCTTTCAGGTAGGCCGCTTCGGCTGCCTGGAGCTCGGGGCGCGGATCCTCCCCGGAGAGCGCGCGGTAGGTGGCGCGCTCGGCCTGGGCCTCGCCAACGTTGTGGTGGCCAAAGCCCTGCTGGGGGGCGACCTCGATGGCTTGACGCGCGGCCTGCCCGGCCTGCTCGAGCCAGGGGAGGGGATCGCCACCGTGATCCCAGGCCTCCCGCGCCTGCTCGATGAGGACCGCGCTCCTGCCGTTGTGGAGCTGTGCGATCCGGGCGTTGATGCGGATGCCGCCCTCGAAGAACTCCAGGGCGGTGGCCAGGTCGGGCCGGGCGTCCTCTCCCTGGCTCCTGCGCCGCTGGGCGAGCTCCAGGTGCAGCGTTCCCCCCAGGAAGTAGGGCACATAGTTCCCCGGGTTGAGCTTCCGGGAGGTGTCGAGCGCGGCCTGGGCCTGCTTCAGGTCCTCCAGGGGAGCCGCGGCGCGCGGGTGGGTGGCCCGGGCGAGGTAGGCGATGCCCAGGTTGATCCATGCGTCCGGCAGGCGCTCGTCGAGGCGGATGGCCTCGCGGTAGGAGGCGATGGCCTCACCGCGGTGGGGCAGGGAGTCCACCCCCTTCTCGTCCTCGTAGTCCGCCCAGATCTTGAAGACGAGTCCCCGGGTGGTGTGGAACTCGTAGTCCTGCTCCTTCGGGGAGATGGTTCCCAGCAGCTCCACGGCCTGGCGGAGCGGCTCGTTGGGGTCCAGGCCTCGGGCCTGGAGGGAGCGAGCCCGGCGCCAGAGGCTCTGGACCTGCTCCATCCGGGCCCTGGGCGGCTCGGGCACCTGGTGCATGGCGGTGCGCGCGGAGGAGAGGGCCTTCTCGAGGGGCTCCTCCACGTTACCTCCCCGGCTCATGCGGTACTCCGCCAGCCGGTTGTAGAAGCGCGCCTCGAGGACCCGGGCCAGCCCGTAGTCGGGGTCCGCCTGGAGCGCGCGGGCGACCGCCTCCAGCCCGCGGGTGAAGGGAGGCATGACGTCTCCCTGGCTGTAGAGCTCCATCACCATCACGGTGTACTCGAGCCTCGCCAGGGCTCTGTGGACCTCCGGTACGCTCTCGCCCGTGGCGGCGGCGGCGGTGTAGGCGCGGCGGCCGGCCTCGAAGTCGGCCAGCGCTCCCTCGCGATCGCCCTGGTTCCAGCGGCGGGTGGCCCGGGCCTGGAGGATGTCGCCCCGGAGCAGGGGGGCCTCGTGGAACCAGGGGAGGCGGTCCTTCATCGCCTCGAGCTGGGCGAGGGCTTCGTCCAGCCGATCCTCGTAGAAGGCCAGGAGCGCCGCCACGTACTCGGCAGAGGGCACGTCGGCGCCCTGGCTCTGGCGCAACCAGTCCAGGGCGGGGGCGCGGTACTGGCGCTGGATGTCCTGCTTGCGGGACTCGCGTTGCTCCGGGTTGCGCAGGCGCTCGGCTTCCAGGAGCTGCTCCTGGTACAGGTGCCCCATCACGAGGGCCAGTGACCAGGCGACGCGGGGCTCACGGAAGCCGTGGCTCCACGCGGCCTCCAGGTGCTCGCGGGCCAGGGCCACGTCGCCGAGCGCCAGGGCGCCACGTCCCAGCGCGTAATGGCCGGAGCCCACGGCCAGCGTGCCGGCCTCGTGGATCTCGGCCTCCAGCTCGCGCATGCGGCCGCGGAGGGCCTCGCGGTCGGCACGGGTGTCGTGTAGCTGGGAGAGGCCGGAGTAGCGGGCCAGGGCCTCGATGCGCTCGACGCGCTCGGTGAACTGGAGCGAGAGGCGCTCGCGCCGGGTGGCCTCCTGCCGGGTGAGCGAGACCTGGACGACGGCGAGTGCCACGGCCAGCAGGGCCGCGGTGGCCACGCCCACCACGATGCGGTGCTTGCGGAGCCACTTGCGCAGCCGGTATCCCAGGCCGGTGGGGCGCGCCCGCACGGGCTCGCCACCGAGGAAGCGGTCCAGATCCTCGGCCAGGGCGCGCGCCGAGTCGTAGCGGGCCGAGCGCTCCTTCTCCAGACACTTGAGGACGATGGCTTCCAGGTCCACCGGCAGGTCCGGGTTGAGCGCGCGCGGCGGGCGGGGCTCGAGGGTGGCGATGTTGCTGAGCACCTCCAGTCCGTTGCCGCCGGGGATGGGGGGCTGGCCCGTGAGCAGGGTGTAGAGCGTAGCGCCCAGGCTGTAGACGTCGGCGCGCCGGTCCAGCCGGGACACCTCGCCGCGGGCCTGCTCGGGGGCCATGTAGTGCGGGGTGCCGAGCACGGCGCCCGTGGCGGTGCTGCCCTGCTCCCTCCAGTCGCGCGCCAGTCCGAAGTCCATGACGTAGGGCTTGAGGCGGCCATCCCCGGTGCGCTCGACGAGGATGTTGCCGGGCTTGAGGTCGCGGTGGATGAGGCCGGCCCGGTGGGCGGCGTGGACGCCCTCGGCGACGTCTCGCAGCAGCAGCGCCGCCTGCTCCACGGTGAGCTGGCTGGCGAGCTGGTTCAGCGGGTGGCCGTCCACGTACTGCATGGCGATGAAGGCGCGCCCCTGGACTTCCCCCACCTCGTACACTTGGCAGACGCGCTCGTGCTCGACACGGGCCTGGGCCCGGGCCTCGGAGAGGAGACGCTGGGTGAGCCCGGTGTCGCCGCTCCGGACGAACTTGAGGGCGGCATGGCGGCGCAGCCGTGGATCATAGGCGAGGAAGACCTGGCCCATGCCGCCCTGGCCGAGGAAGCGCACGCCCTGGTAGCGCTCCCAGCCGGGCAAGGGGAAGACGGGAGTCTCCGGAGGAGGAGCCCCAGGTGTGGGCGGGCCCTCCAGGGTGGATGCGCCCGCTACTCCATCCGGCACGGTCATGTCTGTGAGCCTGCCCCGGTTTTGTGGCTCTCCCGCACTTCATATCGAACTGGCCGCGAGCACTACCGCAGCTCCACCTCGACCCCCCCGCCTCGCAGCGCCACCGCGAGCACGCGGCCGTCGCTCGTGCGGAACACCGCCCCGGCCGACGTCTCGCTCGGTTCGAACTCTCCGAGCTCGAAGAAGCGCTCACGCCGCGCCCCGGTCGGCCGGACGATCCCGCGCTCGGCCGCGACTGCGGCGATCTCCGGCACGATCAGAGCGCGCCCCTCGTCGTCGCTCGACGGCATGAGCAGGTCGACGCGCAGCACATTGGCGATCCCGCTCGGGAGCAGCGCGCGCGGGCCCGACGCGCAGGCAGCGCGGCCCATCCTCGAATGCGTCGCGCACGCGCTCGCGGTCGCGCGGTAGCCGCCGCAGCCCCTTCCGGCCGAGCGCGGTCACTGTGAAGGCCGCTGCCCGCGCCAGATCGGTCTCGCCCGGCGCGAGGACGAAGTCGGCGATCGTCGTGCGCTGGGACGTGCCGTCGCCGAAGCGATCCCAGCTTTCCTCGATACGCGCGAGCTGGCAGTCCGGATGCGCCGCCGCTGTGAACGCCTCAAGCGCGGGCACGTGATGCAGGATCGCGTGGAGCGTCTCACTGTTCATGGTGACCAGGCGCGGTGGTGGCCCGGCGGGCGCGGGCGGCAGCACACCGCGGCTCGCCTCGGCCACGAGCTCTTCGGCGATCGCTGCGTTCCGATCACGCACGAGCTGCTCGGGTGTCATGAGCGCGCGCACGGCGGTCTCGACGTTGCCGGCAGCAGCGGTCAGCGCGGCCCTCGCGTCGACCATGCTGACCTCAACCCGGGCACGCACCTTCTTGAGCTTGTCGAGTGTGACGGTCTCGTCGGCCATCGCCTCACTCTACACGCGCACGACTTCCCGGAGAACCGGGTGCGCATGCGCTCCCCGGCAAGGGGAGCGCGCGGTGATGCGTCCAGGCCCGCGCGATGACATCTTCCACGCACGCCGATTGTCAAATTGGCGGTGACGACCCACCTGGTTGTCGCCAGGCGGCAGAAGTAGTTGTCGCTGATCAGGCGAGCCTCGGGATGGCCTGGCGCAGCAGGGCAAGGTTCATGTCGGGCTCGCGCATGTCGGAATGGAGGCCTTGTTGCTGGGGTGGGCCTCGTGCCGGGGCCAGCTTCGGAGCCTGCGCGGGCAGTCCCAAGTGCTCCAATATCGCGCCAACCCCAGCGGGGGCCGACAAGAAGGCCAGCACTTTTCGCCTGCCTCCACACCGGGCGCTCACCCCCGTGCCCTCGTGGGCCTGGGCCGCGCTCTGGTCGTTCGTCTCGCTCGCGCTGCTCGGCCTCTTCACCCGCTGGTTCTTGAGCGCCGCGCGCCCCGAGGGCCTGGGCTACTCGCTGACCTCCGGCCGCCGCTAGCCCACCCGCCCGGGGAACTCCTCAGCGCAGGTGGGCCGTGCCATTCAGCTCGAGCACGCGCCCACATCCCTTCCAGTGAAGCAGCCGGTGGACGCCCCCGTTGTCGGTGTCGAAGGTGCAGCGGGGCGCCGTCTCCTCCATCCCCAACAGGAGACGGAGGAGGTGATCCAACAGCATGCGATGGGACACCAGGACGATGCGCTCGCCCGCGTGCCGGGCCAGCACCTCCGCCAGGAAGGGGCGCAGGCGCTGGGAGCAGTCCCGCAGCGTGACCGTCCGTTCCGCGTCCTCCAGCAGCATGTCCCATGCTTCTCGGGCCCGGCGGGGGAAGAGGTGGAGAGATTGCACGTAGAGGCAGGCGATGTGGACGCGCAGCGCGAGGTTGGAGAAGCCGAGCCGCTGGACACGTCGAAGCCACTGGCCGAACTCCTCCCACGGCATGTCGAACGAGTACGCGGCCGAAGGCCATGAAGGCATCGTGGAGCTCCTTGCGAATCCGCTGCTAGAACAACGTAAGACCTCGCCGCGCCCCGTGGAGGCGGAGGTTGACGCCAAGCTTGAGGCGTGAAGGGGCGAGCACCGCGACGATGCAGGCAGTCGCGGCGTCCAGATGAAATCGGAAGTGGAGAGCACCGCGACGACTCAGCCTGCCGCGGGGAAGGTGTCAGAGGACTCGTACAGAGAACTCGTACATCTCGTCCCCTACGAGTCGTCTGACACCCTCCTGGCGCGATCTCGGTACCTGCGCCCTGCCGCAGGCGTGATGGGAGGTGGGTTTTCATGGCTGGCTTCCTGAATCGCCGGACCCTCTTTGGCACCCTGATCGCCGCCGCGGTCGCGCTGGTGCTCCTGGATCGATTCAGCCAGCTCAACCTCAACGTCTTCGCGGGATTCTGGTCCGAGCTGTTCTGGCTGATCATCGGCATCGTGGTGATCAGCTTCGTGCTCGAAACCCTCCTCGCTCACGATCTGGAGCGGCAACGCCGCGAGGACGTGGAGTTCGCCTTTCGCACTTTTACCGGCGCGGTTCTGGATGATCTCCTCGAGATGGTCCGAACCCGCAACCCGCGTCCACCTTCGCCGATGGCCGCGGCGCTGCAAGACCTCACCCGATTCGCTATCAGCGCGAAGGAGGTAGCGGCCCACGTCGGGACCGCCGAAGGGCTCAACCTCGACTCGTACCTTCAGCGTTCCCAGAACGTGGGCAGCGGGCTGAGGGAGCTCGCCGTTGGCTATGTCCGGATCTTCTCCTCGACAGAGGCGAATCAGAGCGCGCCACGCAAGGAGGGCTGCCACTAACCCCCTGAGCTCGGCGCATAAGAGAAATGGGGGCACTGTTGAGGGCAGGGGGCTTGGGTCTGTTGGCAGTGGCGGCTCGGGCCTCAACACCACGCGGCCTTATGTGGACCTCGCGCCGGGGCCAGGCTCGTTGGCGCTGCGGGAGCTCTCGAGCCGCACCTTCGGCATCTTGATGAGCCTGGAGCCCGCGGTCGCCGCCCTCGCGGGTCTGGTGTTCCTGCGGGAGAGGCTCGCCGCGACCCAGTGGCTCGCGCTGGCCTTCGGTGGAGATGCGGCTGGAGGACGTTCCGCCCGTGCTGCTGCTCGAGGGCACCTTCCGCAAGGGGATGGTGGAACTGCAACACGTCGGCCCGCGCGCCACCCGCTTCGTGTACGACGTCTCCTGGGAGAAAATCCTTTGCGACACCAACCATGACGGCGGCCGCACGCTGATGGGCGCTTTCACACACCAAGCAATCATTGACGGTGCGGAAAGCGCCTGTGACTCTTCGTGCGCGCGAATGACCGGAATTCTCCGGAACGCGCGAGGAGAGTCACATGAAGCTCTTCCAGGCTATCAGCGAGCGTATCTTGAAGCTGTTCCTGTCCGACGTCACCGCCGGTGCGTGCACTGCCGAATATGGCTGCTGCTGCGGCACGCTTTCCAACCCGATGGTCGTGACCTGCAACGGCAGCTGCCGCTACGGCGGCTGCACCGACTGTTCCATCTGATGAGTCATCGCTGATGGCCATGGCTGGGCACGCTGCTCCAGTGTCCGGCCGTGGTTTGCTCATGAGGAGGCTCCATTGAACGCCGTGGACATCGGGTGCCGGTGGTGGGTGGTGGTGGTGCTCGCGCTCGCCGCGCTGAGCAAGGCGTGGGGCCGCCGCCCTTTCGAGGACTTCATCCAGACGCTCGGGCTCTTCGGGTTTCCGCGCTCCTGGGTGGGCGCCCCGCTCGCGGCCGGGGTGATTGCCGCGGAGGCGCTGTCCGCGCTCCTGCTGCTGGTGGCTCCGCGGGAGGGGACTGTCGCGGCGCTGGTGCTGCTGAGCGGTTTCACCGTGGGCCTCGCGCGGGTGTGGCGCCGGGGAGACGTGGTGCGCTGCCGCTGCTTCGGCGCGAGCAACACCCCGGTGGGCGCGGCGCACCTGGTGCGCAACGGCCTGCTGCTCACGGTCCTCGTCACGGGGGGCCTCGCACGCCAGGCCGGCGCGACGCTCCCCGCGCCCGAGGGGATGACGGTGGTGGCGGGCGTGCTCGGTGCGCTGGCCGGGATTCTCGTCACCCGTTGGGATGACCTCCTGTTTCTGCTGGGAACTCCACCCCCGGCCGCCAGCGCTCCGGCGGCCCTGAAGAAGTCGAGGCACTAGACAATGACGCAGCTTCTCGTCGTGGTGGTGGGCGCCGTCGGGGCCCTGACCGTTGTGAACTTCCTGCTCTCGATGGCGCTCATCCGGCGCGTCCGGGTACTCCAGGAAATGGTGGCGCAGAATCCCCAGCGCGACCCGTCCCTTCCCAAAACGGGAGAGGCCATCGGCTCCTTCCATGCGACCACGCTGGAGGGGGAGCCCCTGTCGGACGAGACCCTGAAGCCGGGGGTGTCGCTGGTGGGCTTCTTCACCGCCCACTGCAAGCCGTGCGGGGTGCTGCGCGCGCAGCTGCTCGAGTCGCCGCCGGCACTCCCCTTCGTGGCCTTCGTCGAGGGCCGCGCGAACGACCCCGAGGTGGGCGAGATGGCGGAGGCGCTCAAGCGCATCGCCCGGGTGGTGTACACCGAGCACAACGACGCGCTCCACCAGGCCTTCAAGCCAGCCAGCTATCCCACGCTCATCCGCGTGGAGAACGGCGTCGTCGCCGCCTCCGGCCACGCACTGGCCGACGTGCTTCCATGACCGGGGAGGGCATGCGCCGGGGCCTGTTCCGGGAAGCCCTGCGCACCGTCCGCGCGGCCGTGGCGCTCCAGTGGCGCGCGGCGCCGGTGCGCTCGGCCTTCGTGCTCGTGCTCACCCTGGGCACCGGCTCGGTGGCCGCGCTCGGAGGCTGGCTGACCAAGCTCCTGTTGGACGAGCTGGCCCGGGGCCCCCAGGCCGACTCAGAGCGCGCCCTGGCCCTGGGCCTGGGGGTGGCCGCCGTCGCGGGGGGCTCCATGGCGGTGAGCAACATCACCGAATACCTCCAGCGCACCGTCCAGTGGCGCGTTGCCCTCGCCGTCGAGCGCTCCCTCTTCACGAAGGTCATCGGGTTGGAGGGGCTGCGGTCCTTCGAGGACCCGGCGTTCCACGGCCGGCTCCGGCTGGCGGAGCAGAGCGCCCAGGATGCGCCGCACCGGCTCTCGGAGTTGGTGCTGTCCATCCTCCGGGCGGCGGTCTCCGTCACCACGCTGAGCGCGGTGGTGCTCACGGTGTCGCCGCTGATGGCGCTGCTGCTGCTGCTCGTCGGGGGCGTGGGGCTCGTGGCCCAGGTCGTCCGCAGCCGGTGGTCGGCGGAGCTGAGGGAGGCGCTCGTCCAGACGTACCGCTGGCGCGACTTCTACCACGCGCTGCTGGTGGACGTCCGGGCGGCGAAGGAGATCCGCCTGTTCGGCCTGGGCGAGCTGCTGCTGGACCGCATGGTGGCGGCACTGGAGAGGGCCTCGGTCCGCGAGCTGGCGGTGGCCCGCAAGGGCGCCGGCCTGCAGCTGTCGCTGTCGCTGCTGACGGCCGGGGCGACCATGGCCGGCGCGGCCGTCATCGTCCGGGGCGCGGTGGCCGGCCGGCTCGCCGTTGGCGACGTGTCGCTCTTCTTGGCAGCCGTCGCGGGAATCCAGTCGGCTTTCAACGGACTCATCTGGCAGCTCGCGGGGGCCGCGCAGGGCGGGCTGGCCTTCAAACACTACCTCGAGTTGCTGGAGCTGCCGGGCTCCGAGGCGGCGCCCGGGCGCGAGGTGGCGCCGCTGCGGCGGGGCGTGGAGCTGCGCGACGCGTGGTTCCGGTATGACGCCAATGGCCCCTGGGTCCTGCGGGGGGTGAACCTGTTCATCCCCGCGGGCGGCTCGGTGGGCCTCGTCGGTGTCAACGGGGCGGGGAAGAGCACCCTGGTGAAGCTGCTGTGCCGCCTGCATGACCTGGAGCGGGGGCAGCTGCTCTGGGACGGCGTGGACGTGCGCGAGCTGGACCCGCGCGCGCTGCGGCTGCGCATGGCGGCGACGTTCCAGGACTTCATGACGTACGACTTCAGCGCGGCGGAGAACATCGGCCTCGGGGACGCCGCCCACCTCCAGGACGAGGAGCGCATCCGCGCCGCCGCGGCGCTGGCGGAAATCGACGGCACGCTCGAGGCGCTGCCCTCCGGCTACCAGACGCTGCTGAGCCGGGTCCTCACGGACGAGGGCGCGGGCAACGCGGCGGGCGTGTCGCTCTCCGGAGGCCAGTGGCAGCGGTTGGCCCTGGCTCGCTCGCTGATGCGCCAGGATGTGGACCTGCTGGTGCTGGACGAGCCCAGCTCCGGGCTGGACGCGGGCGCCGAGTATCGCATCCACCAGACGCTGCAACGCCACGGTGCCGGCCGCGCGCGCCTGCTGATCTCCCACCGGCTGAGCGCCCTGCGAAGCGCGGACACCATCGCCGTGCTCTCCGAGGGGCGCATCACCGAGCAGGGCACCCATGACGAGCTGATGGCCGCCAGGGGCGAGTACGCGCGCCTGTTCACCCTGCAGGCCAGCGGTTACCAGGACTCGCGCGTCGCCGCCTCGCGGGCCACGGAGGAAGCGGCATGAGTTGGGTTCTCGGGCTGGCGGTGGTTCTCCTCGCGGCGGGGTTCGCGTTCGCGCTCCACGCGCGGCGCCGGTGGATGGTCGTGACGGTGGAGGGCAACAGCATGTCGCCCACGCTCCACCACGGGCAGCGGCTCCTCGCCCGGCGGGTGCGCCGAGGCAGCGAGGGTGACGCCGGTTTCTCGCGCTCGGACATCGTCGTCTTCGTCCTGCCACCCGAGAAGGTGCTGGCGGAGGACAAGCTCGTTCACCGCGTCAAGCGGGTCGCCGCCGTCGCCGGGGACGCGGTGCCCGAGTGGGCACGCCCGGCACTCGCCGCGGACGAGCACTCCCGGGTGCCCCCCGGAAAGGTCGTGGTGTCTGGCGACAATGCCCGGAGCCAGGACTCCCGGCAGCTCGGCTACATCGACGCGGGCACCATCATCGCCGTCGTGCGCGGGTGACCGTCGGCCTGCATTTTCGCGCTCCATCAATGTCACATGGAGTGGGCGAGCATGCGACTCGGACGTCGTTATCGGTGCTGCGCAGCGGCGGCATTTCCCCGCGACTGCTCTCTCGGGCGACGAATGCGTCGCGATCCGGCAACGGGATAAGTTGACCTTCGTCAGAAATCATCAACCCGATGATCAAGCCGGGTCGTGCGCGCTCCATCCCACGAACAACAGCCAAAGGGCGGCCATCATCCCCCGCGAGCGCAGGCGCGTAGACGATCATGCCGATTTGATTTTTCTGCGTGGCAGGCATTTCAGCATCAATCCATGAGGACGATAACGCCCTTGAGTCGCGGTTCGATGGTTTCCAGCATGGCCTTACGGGCGACGACGAGGAAGAACACCACCCAGGTGGCCAGCAATGAGACGCGGCCCACGCGGACGCCCGCTCGGAAGAAGCCGCAGGCGCGCAAGCGGACCGTGAAGAAGACGTAGCGCCTCGGAGGGCCGTGGCGGATTGGAACAAAAAGTCGTCCGACCCACGAAAGACTCCACGGCCTGGCTGGCGCACGATGCCAGCCATGAAACACATCACGCTGATTGCGAGCCTGTGGCTGGGAGTCATGACCGGCTGTGCCACCTCCCATCCCGCGGCGTCCGAGCGCCGCGCCGAGAGCACCGCGCACCGGTTGAAGGAAGACACGCGGGTGGGGGTGTACACCTCGAAGCCCTGGGGTTTCTCCACCAACTCGTATTGGATTGAAGGCCCGGAGGGGCTGGTGGTCATCGACACCCAGTTCCTGCCTTCGGCGGCCCGCGAACTCATCGAACTGGCCGAGCGGGAGACGGGGAAGAAGGTGGTGCTGGCGGTGGTGCTGCACCCCAACCCGGACAAGTTCAACGGGACGAAGGTGTTCCAGGAGCGGGGCATCCGGGTGGTGACGGCCCGGCAGGTGCTCGAGCGGATTCCGGCGGTCTTCGAGCTGCGCACGCGCTGGTTCAAGGACCGGTACGCGCCGGACTGGCCGGAGGCGGAGCCTCGGCCGGAGGAGTTTGGCGCGGAGACGACGGTGCTGGAGGCGGCGGGGCTGAAGCTGAAGGCTCACGTGCTGGGGCCGGGGTGCAGTGACGCGCAGGTGGTGGTGGAGTGGGAGGGGCACCTGTTCACGGGAGACCTTGTGGCCAATGGCACCCACGCGTGGCTGGAGCTGGGACACCAGCACGAGTGGCTTCAGCGGCTGGACGAGCTGGAGCGGATGAATCCCCGCCAGGTGCACCCGGGGCGTGGGGGGTCCGCGGGTCCGGAGTTGCTGGCGCGGCAGCGCGCCTACCTCGAGAAGGTGATTGAGCTGGTGCGAGCCAGCGAGCCCACCCTGCCGGTGCGGGACGAGGCGGTGGCCGAGGCCGTGAAGCGGGTGAAGGCGGCCTACCCGGACCTGGGCTACGCGGTGTTCCTCCAGGTGGGAATGCCCGAGGTGTACCGCCGCGAGGCGGAGCTGCGCGCGAACGCGGCCGGTCACTGAGGCGGCGGACGCGCTATTCCGAGGACTGAGATGGGCGAACCCATGCGATACCATGAGCTGTTCTTCGACTCACGCATCCGGGAGCAGTGGGTTCTGGCGGATCCCATCGACGAGCGAGGGGAGGAACTCGACCCCTGGCAGTTCTTCAGCGGACACCCCATCGACCTGGTGGGGACGCCTCGAATCTCTCTGGCTGCTCCCGGACGCGCCCTCGACTTCAGCTTCACGACGCTCAGCATCCCGCTCGTTCACGGCCGGATTGTCCCCATCTTCGAGAGCCTCGGTCTCCAGCAACAAGTGCAGCTCATTCCGAGTGAGGTCGTGGGCCTGACGGAGCCCTACTTCATCGTCAATGTCCTCCGTGTCATTCCCTGCATCGACGATGCCCGGTGCGAGAGGGTGGAGTATTGGAGGCCCGAGGATGGTGCACCGGACAGGGTGGGGGACTACCGCCTGGTCAGGGGCCTGCGCATCGATCCGTACCAGGTCGGTGATGCGGACATCTTCCGTCCCAGGGGGTGGAGCTCTGTTCTCCTCGTTTCCGACAGGCTCAAACAGGCACTGGAAGACCATCAGGTGGGCGGGATTCGTTTCACCGAGGTGTGAGCTCCACCGCCCTCGAACCGGAACAGGGCCAGCACCGCCTCGCTGGCCTTGCGGTCATCCAGGACGGCCTGGAGTCCGGTCCTCCAGGGTGGCGGCGAGGAGGGCGTCGATGCCGGAGGCGTTCCTGGCGGGGCACCGGGGGAGAGGCCCCGAGCGTAGCCTGGAGCACGGTCCTGCAAGAACGGACGGGCGCCCGGCGGCAAGGCGCATTAGTGTTGGAGGGCTATGAACATCCCCTTCGTCATCGAGACCACCCACCGGGGCGAGCGCGCATACGACCTCTACAGCCGGCTCCTCAAGGACCGGATCGTCATGCTGGGCACGCCGGTGACCGATGAAGTGGCGAACGTCATCGTCGCCCAGCTGCTCTTCCTCGAGTCCGAGGACCCCGACAAGGGCATCAACCTCTACATCAACTCGCCCGGCGGCTCGGTGACCGCGGGGCTGGCCATCTATGACACGATGCAGTACGTCAAGTGCCCCGTGTCCACCATCTGCGTGGGCCAGGCGGCCTCGATGGGAGCGCTGCTCCTGCTCGCCGGGGCGTCGGGCAAGCGGTACGCCCTGCCCAACGCGCGCATCATGATCCACCAGCCGCTCGGCGGGGCGCAGGGTCAGGCGTCGGACATCGACATCCAGGCGAAGGAGATCCTCCGTTTGCGCTCGTACATCAACGGCCTCATCGTGAAGCACACGGGCCACGGCATCGAGCGCATCGAGAGGGACACCGAGCGCGACTACTTCATGAGCGCCGAGGAGGCCCGGCAGTACGGCATCATCGATGAGGTGGTGGCCAAGCAGTTGCTGGTGCCGACGCCCTCCGCGCCCACCAAGGGCTAGCGCGCAACCACTGCGGCCCGGGATTCCCTCGGGTGCAACGCTTGCGTGCCGGGCAATGGGGCTCTCGTCGCATCGCGAGGGAGCCCCCCTTGGCACGGACCATGCTCACTTTTGAGCTGTCATGGTCCCTCTCCGCTCCGCCATCGCCTTCGTCTTCTCCGCGGCCCTCTTCGGCGCCGGGTGTGCCACCGAAACGCCCGAGCGCCGCATGGTTCCCGAGCCCGCCTACGACGTCCAGAATGAGCTGGGCTACAACGACGTCGTCCGGCTCAGCCAGGACTACGCCACCGCGCACGGTTACGAGGTGACCGAGGTCGCCGAGGCCGTACAGGTGCGCCCCAACTACTGGCGGGTGCGTTTTGGTCTGGCGCCCCGGGGCTCGGGGAAGCTGCTCGACCTCGAGTTCGACCAGGCGCAGCGCCGCGTCGTGGGCACCACCGAGGTGGGTAGCTCGGCGGGCCGGGGGACACCGGCTCCGTGAGCGGACCCTCTCAGGGCAGGGACGACAGGAACTGCGTCACGTCCCGCGCGAAGCGATCCGCCTCCTCCAGGTACGGGAAGTGCCCGCTCTGCTCGTACTCGAGGAAGGTGGCGTGGGGCAGCGTCTTCGCCAGCGCCTGAATGCTCTCCAGGCCGATGGAGTTGTCGTACCGGCCGCCGACGACGAGCACCGGCGCGGTGACGTGCGCGGAGGCGGAGAAGCGGTAGCGCGGCAGCTCGGTGGAGAAGAGGGCCCGTGACATCTCTCCCGTGTTGCTCAGGCCGCTCTCCGCGTCCACCGCGTCCTGCATCTGGAGATAGGTGGCGTTGTGGAACTGCAGCTGGTTGAAGAAGGCCTGTGCGTCCACACCCCGCAGGGCCCGCATCACCTGCCCGTAGTCCGATGGGTCCTCGGGAGAGGCCGCCGCGGCCAGCCGTCCGGGGTACAGGCGCTCGAGCTCGCGCTTCCAGGTGGCGAAGGAGCTCGCCGCGTCCGAGAAGCCACTCACGTACACCATGCCCGCCACGTGCTCGGGGTGACGCGCCGCGTACTCCAGCGCGAGCGTCCCGCCGAAGGAGTGGCCCATCAACACCCAGCGCTCCACGCCCAGCTCCTGGCGCAGCGCCTCCAGGTCCGCCACCAGCACCTCCAGCGAGTAGCGTCCATCCCAGGGGCGCTCGGAGCGGCCACAGCCCCGCTGGTCCAGGTACACCATGCGCCGGCTCTTCTCGAGGCGCGTGCCCATGAGCCGGGCGAAGCTGTAGCTGTTGTAGCCGGGGCCGCCATGGAGGAAGAGCACCGGGGCGCGCTCCGCCGGAGCCTCACCAGCGATGCGGTAGTACAGCCTCACCCCGTTGAGGACGCGCTGGTGCTCGCCCGAGGCCAGCGGTGACTCGGTGTGGGAGAGGGGCGCGTGGTGGGTACAGGCGGCCACCAGCGCGCACAGAACGACACAACCCAGGAGTCCAGGACGCGAGGAACGCATGGCCGTATGTGTGGCACTTCCGGCCCCGGGTTGCTCGTGTCTCCGGCGGAAAATGTCACCGGCAGTCCGGCGCGAGTGTCGGCTGGCGGCTATTCCACCCGGGTGATGCGGTTCGTCTCGGGCGGGGCGATCGGCGAGTGTGTCTTCATCCACGCTTCCAGTGCGTCCAGGTCCACCGGGCCGCCGCGCCGCTCGGTGCCCTCGGTGAGCACGCGGAACCCGTCCCCTCCGCCCGCCAGGAAGCTGTTCACCGTCACGCGGTAGCGCCCCGCCGGGTCCACGGGCGCGCCTTGGAGCCGGAGGCTGCGTGGGTCCACCTTCTGGCCCACGGGCGCCGAGGCCTTCCACGTATAGGAGAAGCCCCTCGAGGGCTGGAGGATGCGCACGAGCTTTCCCTCCCACTGTTGCTCCAGCAGGGTGTGCAGCTGCGCGCCGGTGAGCGTCATCGTCACGAGGGAGTTGCCGAAGGGCTGGAGGGTGAAGACCTCGCCATAGGTGACGTCGCCGGCGTCGAGGTCCCCGCGGATGCCGCCCGGGTTCAAGAAGGCCACCTGGGCTCCCGCGTCCTTCGTCGCCTCGAGCTGCGCATCGGAGACGGTGTTGCCGAGGGGGGACTCGCCGGAGGGCCAGCGCTTGTTGTCCGGCTGCTGGAGCAGCGCCGTCGTCTGGCCGAGGACGCGGTCGCGCAGGGGCGCGGCCAGCCCGTCGTAGCGGTCGATGAGCGCCTGCACGTCGGGGACGCCCTCCACGTCCCGGGTGACGAGGATGTTGTGGGCCGAGCTCCCCACCACGTCGCCCGTGGCCGTGTCCAGCACGAGCTCGAGGTCCGTGATGAGTCGCCCGTAGGAGGCGGCGCTGGTGACGCGCTTGCCGTCGATGACGCAGTTGTAGGCTTGGTGGGTGTGGGCGCTGAGGATGGCATCCACCTCCGGATCCAGGCGGTGGACGATGTCCACGATGGCACCGGAGAAGCCCTCGCATCCGTCATACGGGCCCGGCGAGGGGTTCTGGTTGCCGCCCTCGTGCACCAGGATGATGATGGCCCGCACCCCCTGCTTCTTCAGCTCGGGCACCAGGGCGTTGACCGTCTCGGCCTCGTCCCGGAACTGGAGCCCCTGGATGCCAGCGGCGGCGACGATCTCCGGGGTGCCCTTGAGCGTCATGCCGATGAAGGCCACCTTCACGCCCTCGAACTCGCGCACGGCGTAGGCGGGGAAGAGCGTCTTCCCCTGGCCGTCGACGATGTTGGCGGCGAGGAACTGGAACCTCGCGCCCTCGAAGGGGGTGCCGTCCTGGCAGCCATCCACGGGGTGGCAGCCTCCGTTCTGCATCCGCAGGAGCTCGGTGGCGCCCTCGTCGAGCTCGTGGTTGCCCACGGCGTTGAGCTGCAGTCCCGCGAGGTTCATCGCCTCGATGGTGGGCTCGTCGTGGAAGAGGGCGGAGATGACCGGGCTGGCGCCGATGAGGTCTCCCGAGGACACCACGAGGGTGTTCTTTGGATCTTTCGCACGCAGCTCGGCCAGGTGGCGGGCGAGGAAGCTCATCCCGCCCGTCTTCTCCTTGAGGGCGCTGCCATCGGGCTGGGTGCCCGTGCGGATCTCCCCGGACGAGCCCGCGGGCGGTGCGAGGTTTCCATGGAAGTCATTGATGCCGAGCACCCGCACGTGGACCTGGCGGGGGTGGGCGGCCCGGTCCGCGGCGGCGCCGGGTGCCTGTCCGCCTCCATGGGCACAGGAGACCAGGAGCACGGCGGCGAGCAGGAGGGCGTGGCGGGGGGGGAGGAAGGAAGGAGAGGGGGGGCTCATGGGGTTGCCCCTATCTCTCATATTGCGTGAGTTGCCGCATGGGTTCGTGTTCGCTCTAGACTCGCCCGCAACGGAAGGGGAACGTCATGTGGGCCCGCTCGTACACAGTCCGCGCGATGTTCGCCGTGGGGTTCCTGCTCCTGTTCTACACGGTGACCCTGGGCGTGGCGCTCGGGCTGGTGGTGCTGCCCTTCCACCTGCTCACGACGCACCGTTTCCACGCGCTGTTCACCGCGCTGTGCCTGGCAGGGGCGGGCGCCCTCCTCTGGAGCCTGCTGCCCCAGCGCGAGCGCTTCGTGCCGCCCGGGCCCCGGCTCACCGAGGCCGAGCACCCGCGACTGTTCGCCGCCCTCCGGGATGTGGCGCGGCGCATGGACGTGGAGCTGCCCTCGGAGGTGTACCTCATCGAGGACGTCAACGCGTACGTGTCGCAGGTGGGCGGCTTCCTCGGCTTCGGAGGCCGGCGCGTGCTGAGCATCGGCCTGGGGCTGTTGGCGGTGGACACCCTCTCCGAGTTCCGTGCCGCCGTGGCCCACGAGCTCGGCCACTTCAAGGGAGGGGAGACGAAGCTGGCGGGCCTCATCTACTCCACGCGTGCGGCGATGGGCCGCGCCCTGGCATTGCTGGGGCAGGACGGCCAGGTGCCGCTGCGCAGGCCCTTCACCTGGGTGCCGATGCTGTTCCTGCGCATCACCCAGTCCATCAGCCGGCAACAGGAGTTGGTGGCGGACGAGTGGAGCATGCGCGTCGTCGGCAAGCGGGCACATGTCTCCGGGCTGCGTCGCGAGGCGCTGCACGCGATGGGCTACCGCCTCTTCCTGGAGCACGAGGTGTACCCGCTGGCGCACGGGGACGTGGTGCCGGACAACCTCTTCGAGGGCTACCGCCGCTACCTGACGAGCTCCGCCTGGGCGGACGAGCAGCGGGAGCTGGCGGGTGCCGCGCCCGAGCGGGAGTCGGGCCCCTACGACTCGCACCCGCGCCTGGAGGAGCGGATCGCCTTCGCGGAGCGGATGGACGTGCCGGAGCAACCGCTGGACGAGACGCCCGCGTACACACTGTTGTCGGACGCGGAGGCGCTGGAGCGGCGCTTCACGGCGGAGCTGTGGCCGAACGCGGTGGAGCTCATTCCCTGGTCCGAGGCCGGAGCGCGCTGGAGCGTGCTGTGGAACGAGACGGCCAGCCGGGTGCAGGCGCGGGTGCCGGACTTCTCGCTGGCGCGGGTGCCGGCGCTGCTGAAGGACGCCGCGGCGCGGGAGGCCTTCGCCGAGGCGATTGATCCACGGCTGGTGGGCTACCGGGTGCCGGACCGCGCCGAGCGGGTGCACGAGGTGGTGCGCCACGCGGTGAGCGCATACCTGGCGAGCATCCTGGCCCGGCACGGCCTGGCGTGGACGACAGCCCCTGGCGAGCCGTTGAAGCTGGAGCGGGAAGGGGAGCGGGTGGACCCCACGGCCCTGGTGGAGGGGCTGCTGGCGGGGACGCTGGGGCCGGAGGAACTGGAGCGCCTGCGGGAGCGCCTGGGCGTGGCGGAGGATGCCACCTGGGACGTGCGGGAGGAGGAGCGCGTGAAGGCACTCGCGCCCCTGGCGCCGGTGACGGTGCGGCGGGTGGGGGACGCGGTGACGGTGCGTGCGTCCTTCTCTCGGATGGGGCTGCCCCACTGCTGCGCGCTGTGCGGAGGGGAGCTCGCCCGCCACGTGGAGACGCGCTTCCACGTGGGCGGCATGATGCGGGACGACGGCGATGTCACCATCCAGGTGCCCACCTGCGAGGCCCATGCGCACCAGGCGCACAAGGCCTTCAAGGTGCGCGCCTACGACGAGGAGTCAGGCCTCATCACGCTCGAGGTGGTGGGCCCCGGGTACGCGGAGCTCATCCAGCGCAGCAACGCGTGAGCGCGGTCAGTGCACCGGACGGTTCCCGGGCCGGACCGGTGCCTTGGGCGAGAGCTGCTCGCGCGACACGGTCTCGTGTCCCGTGGCCTTGCCCGTCTCGATGAGCGACTTGAAGCGCAGCAGGTCGTCATCCATCTGCTTCTTGGGGGAGGCGCCCAGCAGCCGGGCGAAGGCGTGGCCCAGCGCGCCCGCGGGAGGGTTGTAGGACATGCGGATGTCCAGCCGCGTGGAGCGTCCGTTGTTGAATGGCTCGAAGTGGATGATGCCGGCGTTCTCCACCGTGGAGCCCTCCACGCTCTTCCAGGCGAGCACCTGGTTGGGGATGAGCCGGGTGATGATGGCATCCCACTCGAAGACGGTGCCGGCGGGGCCGCGCACCCGCCAGTGTGAGCGGTCCTCGCCGCTGGTGCGCACGGTCTCCACGTGGGTCATGAAGCGGGAGAAGTTCTCCATGGCCCGCCAGAAGGCGAACACCTCCCGCACCGGCGCGTGGACGGTGATGTCCTTGTGAATCTCGATGGCCAGGCGTCCGCCGCCCAGACCCGTGAGGCGCTTGAGCTCGATATTGGTGATGCTGCGCAGGGTGAGCAGGGAGCCGAGGAGGGTGGAGACCACTCCCCGCACGCCTCCGTGCGAGAGTCCCCACACCATCAGGCCCGAGCCCCCGAGGCCGGCCACGAAGCGCGCGGCGGGCGACCAGTTGTGCTGGAGGAACTCGGGCCGGTCTCCCAAGCGCACCGTGCCGCCCTGTAGCTCCGGGTGACTGCCGGGTTGCTTGAACACCTGTAGGTTGTCCGCCACGTCGAGCACGCCTCGCACGCGCCTGATGCGGGAGAGCATCTTCGGATGCTCGGCCTTGAGGGCGACGCCGTCGAGCCGCACCTGGCCCTGCGCGACGTTCACCTGGATGGCATGGGGGTGTGAGCACACGCGGCCGAGCGCCGAGCGGATGCGGGCCTCGATGGTCCTGTCGTCGACCTCTTCACGGCGCACCCGGCTCATGGAGTTGAAGAAGAAGCCCCGCGTCCGGTGGATGACATCGCGCGTCACCACGCCCGCCGCGTTCTCGGCCTCGAATATGACGTGACGGGCCTTGTCCTGCGCGAGGGCTCGCCGGCGCCGGCCACTGCGTGGATCCGCCAGGTACATCAGGCCCGCGCCCAACCCGATTCCCCCCACCACCCACCCCATAGCTCTCATTTCCCTGCCCTCCGTGGAACTCCCGAGGACCCAAGCTGGGAGTGCGCGGGCGGTTCGACAGCAGCCGGGCGAGGGCCTCTCCCCTTGGCTGTCTCGTACCTGAACCCACCTGGATGCACAGGTTGGAGAGACCCAGGAGGGGAGAGCATGCCCGAACAACCGCCGAAGACCCCCGGAGCACCAGTGAAGGAGCCGGAGCCCCAGAAGACGCCGCACCGGGAACCGGAGCCCGAGCGTCCGCCGGAGATAGAACCGCCCACGCGGCGGCATGCGCCGGAGATCGAACCCCCGACGCGCCAGCCGCCGGAGATAGAGCCACCCCGGCACGAGCCACCGGAGCGTGAGCCGGGCCGTCACTCGGTGCCGGAGATCCAACCACCGGGTATCCACGAGCCGCCCGACCCCGACCAGCAGCCGCCGGGAGTGCCGGGCATCATCGCGTGAGGAAGGGCTCGCCACGGCGCGCGGGACACGCGGGAGTGTTTGATATGGCTTTGGATGGGGGCCGCGACTCCTGGGGGTTCCGCGCCGGGGGGCGGTAGACTCCGGGGGGTGGAAGAGGCCGCGGCGAAGAACGAAGGGACGAGTCGGACTGGCACCGGGTGGCGGCGGGGAACGTGGCTCTTCCTGCCGGGCCTGACCCTGCTGTTGGCGTTGGGTGTGCGAGGCCTCGTGGTGGAGCCCCGGCTGATCATCTCGGACTCGATGCGGCCGACCCTGGTATCGGGAGACCGGCTGCTGATGGAGAAGGTGTCCTACCGGTTCCATGCTCCGAGCACCGGGGACATCGTCGTCTTCGAGCCGCTTCCCGAGGCCGACCGCCGGGGGACGCTGCACCTGGAGGCCCACATCAAGCGGGTCATCGGGCTGCCGGGCCAGGAGGTGCGGGTGCACGAGGGCCGGGTGCTCGTCGACGGGCAGCCTCTGGTGGAGCCCTACATGGCCGAGGCGCCCGGCTACGAGTGGGGACCGGCGCGAGTGCCCGAGGACATGCTCTTCGTGATGGGTGACAACCGGAACGAGAGTAGCGACTCGCATGTCTGGGGATTCCTGCCGCGGCGCAACGTGCTGGGCCGGGCCTGTCTGCGATTCTGGCCGCTCGGGCGCGCGGGCGGCCTCTGACATGTGTTCCAATACGCTGACTTGCGTCACAAGGGTGACCCACGTGCTCAATGGCAGCGAGAGCGGTCTGAGCGAGCGGAAGGAACTGTTCTACAACGCCAAGCGTGTCCTGATCGATTGGAGCTGACCATGCGAGGCGTTCTCCGACACTTGCTACCGGTGTTCCTGGTCGGCTGGTCATCCGCCGCAGCGCCAGACGATGATGTATCGACGTCCACGCTCAAGGATGAGATTGTTGATTGCGTGGAGACGGGAGGGCGTGATCTCGACGGCGACGGGAAACAGGATCTTGCCTGCGTCACGCGCCGGGGTGACGAGGATCCGCAGCGCGCCGTCGTGGTGCTCAGCAGCGCTCCGGCTGGCACACCTCCCGCTCTTGATGTCCCCATCCTCCATTGCCCGAACTGCGGTGAGGCGCAGCCCATCCAACTCGAGATGATGGTGGACGAAAATCCTCCGCAAGCCTTCGAAGTCAGCGAGAGTGCCGGCAGCAGTTCGATCTGGACCTACGAGTACCGCTTCGAACGGGCAGGGTCACGTTTCCGGCTGGGGAGTGAGAGCAAGAGCGTCCTTGACCGCGTCAACGGCATGATAGGAAAGGTTCGTACGCACTACAGCGACAGCGTCGGCAGCTCGGTGCGAACGGTCTCTCGTGCCGATGAGTCAGAGCCACGCTCGGTCGAGTTCCTCAATGTCTACGCGATGCCCCGAAAGGGCTCGATCAAGCTCGATGGGGATGGTCGAGATGCGGCCTGGCAGCAAGCGACGCGGCTCCCCGTGGGAAGAGCGGACTACATCGTCCTCGAGAGAAGCATTCTCGAGACGAACGAGGATCTCTCCTACTCCTTGCGTGCGCTGTGGGACGACGGCTTCCTGTACCTCTTGATCGAGGTCACCGACGACGTCGTCGTGCTCGCGCCTCCGGGGAAGAACGGAGTGCGTTACGACCATGTGGAGCTCTGGCTCGACCGCGCGGGCCAACCGTGGGACGCAGAGCTCACGCCGCGGATGCAACCCGATCTGGCCAAGACCATTCAGCTGGGCCTGGTTCCAATCCGGGGCACCAACAAGGTGCGGGTGCTGCGCTGGTTTCCCGATGAGACGAACCTGCCGAAAGTGACGGCCGCCTGGCGCAAGACCGCGACTGGATACACGATCGAAGCCAGTTTTCCGCTCGAGCTCATCGGCGCTTCGGACAGCTACGCGGACGAGTTCTATGTGCGCGAGCTACGCAAGGGGCTCGTCAACCTGACGGTCGTCGCCTCGGATGCGGATGACCCGGCGGCACCCCGGCAGGAGTCGATGATCGCCACGTCGCGCCTCGAGCACCGAGGAGCCCCCTATGAGATGGGGCTCCTCCATCTGATGAAGTCCACGACTCCAGACAAGGTGGACGGCGGAGGTGGAAACAGCGCCTCACCTTGAGATGGCCACCACACGGGCCCGCCGGTGGGCGGGCCGAAGAAGGTGTCCCGAAGAAGGTGTCGAAGGATTCGTTCAGACGCCTTGCCCCATACGAATCATCTGACCACCCTGTTGGCAGGACCCTCCCCACGCGCTCGCGTCGCTCACTTCGACCGGACGAACTGGATGTCGCGCGTCTTCGCATCGGCGGCGGCGAAGTCGAGGAGCCGCTCTCCCTCCTCCTCGACGGCGGTGCGTTCCTGCGCGGACAGTCGCTTGTACGGCTCGATGAGCAGCGTGGTGGTGCCCCGGCTCTGGCGGAACTTCCAGGCGCCTCGGAAGAAGCCATCCACGAGCAGGCCTCCGGGCACCATGCCGTTCCGGGTGGCGACGCGCTTGCGGTCCTCGTCGGAGATGACGCGGCCGCGGTCGTCATGGGAGACGAGCACGTTGTCGAACTCGGGGAGGAAGCGCACCGGGGCCGGCGTGTCCGGGTCGGGCCGCGGAGCATCGGGCAGGTCGAACAGCTCGCGGCCCTGCTCGTTGCGGAAGGTGCGCAGGCGGGGCCGGAGCCCCTCGAGGACGTCGCTCAGCCGGGTGAGGCCGGACCAGGTCTGCACGTCCAGCACCGTGGCCGGACCGAACGCGGCGAGGTAGCGCAGCACCAGCTCCTCCATCGACAGACTGGCGTCGAGTGGCTGGCCCAGCCACGACTCGAGCGTGGTGCAGCGGGTCTGTCCGCCGACACCCCAGATGCCACGAGGCGGCACCTGGACCAGGGGGGCAAAGGCGCGGATGGCCTGGGCGAGGGAGTTCGGGTCGCGGTCGGGCCAGCGCTCGGCGAGCAGTGCCCCGAGCTCCGTCAGGGTGCGCGGCTCCTCCTCCACGAGCGCCCGGCCCGCTGCCACGAGCGCATCCAGGTCCATGCCCGCGATGTTCCGGCCATAGGTCCTGTGGGCGAGCAGGGTGCGCTCCATCATGGGCTGCACCAGGGGACGCAACCTCCGCGCGTCGCGAGCGGTGACCAGGTGGATGGTTCCTCGCATCAGCACGATGCGCACCACCTGCCGGTCGAGGAGCAGCGTGGCCAGGTCCTCCTGCCGGAATCCCTCCAGCCGCGTCCACAGGCCGTAATAGGGCGGGTTTGGTGCCTGGGCCTGCAAACCCACCAGGTGCTCGATGGCCTGCGGCGCGGAGCGCTTCGCGCGCCGGAGGAGCCACTGCCGCTCGAGCAGGGCCCGGTTGAGGGCGCGCTGGCTGAGCACCTGGGCCGGACGGCTCCGGGTTCGCGGCGTCACGACGGTCGTTGATTTCCGGCCAGGCATCATCCTCCTCGCGCGTCCGGGCCGCACCGGGCGCGGTGCCGCCTCTCCCAACGAGACTGGGGCAGGCACCGCGCGGAGTCCAGAGGGAGCGCGGCCAGCGGGCAGGGAAAAGGGCGGCAGGAGCGGAAACAAGAAGAAGGAGAGCATGGCGGCCTGTCTCTGGGCTTGGGGGTGCGCACCCGTGAGAGGTGCGCGTGGGGGCCAGAGGCTTCGATGGCGCTACCTTGGAGCTCGGAGATGACAGCCTTCTGTCAGGTATGTGTGGCTGCTGCTCGGTCGGGGTATACATCACGAAGCTCCACTGGAATGGTGCTGGCCCATGACGCAGCCGCTCCGAATCGAGTGTGGCCCCTGTGCCCTGCGTGCCTTCCAGCGCGGTGACGAAGCCTCCCTGGTGAGACATGCCAACAACCGCGCGGTGTGGTTGAACCTCCGGGACCGCTTTCCCCACCCCTACACCCTCGCCGACGCGGAGGGCTGGGTGCGGTACGCCTCCGGAGCGCACCCGCTGACGGACCTGGCCATTGAAGTCTCGGGCGAGGCGGTGGGTGGCATCGGCATGATTCCGGGCTCGGACATCGAGCGGTGCTCGGCGGAGGTCGGCTACTGGCTCGGTGAGTCGCACTGGGGCCGAGGCATCACCAGCGCCGCGCTCGCTGGCTTCGTATCCTGGGCCTTCGAGGACACCTCACTGCTGCGCCTGTTCGCGTTGCCCTTCGTGGACAACGTGGGCTCGCGCCGCGTCCTGGAGAAGACGGGGTTCGTCCTCGAAGGAATCCTGCGCCACAGCGCCGTGAAGGATGGACAGGTGCGCGATCAGGCCATGTATGCGCGGCTACGGCCCTGAGTGCTCACGCCACTGACAGGGCAGTGCCCTCCAGCGAAGCGAGCAGTGACGCCAGCGCCTCGCGCGTGATGGTGCGGGGCGCTCCGTCGGGCAGGCGCAACGGCTCGCGGCGGCGGGCCAGCAGGGAAATGAGGGCCGAGGCCGTGCTCGTGCCCTCGGTGAGCTCCAGTTGCTGGCGCAGGGCCTCGGCCTTCGCGCGAAAGCCCGGCTCCTCGCGCAGCCGCGCCACTGCCCGGCGGATGCTGTCCTCAGTCATCCCCTGAATGGACTGGAAGAGCCCGGCGCCGAGGTACTCCACGCGCCGCGCGTTGTCGTGCTGCTCGCCGCCCACGGGCACCACCAGCAGGGGCTTGCCTGCGGCCAGCGTCTCGTTGGTGCTGTTGTTGCCGCCGTGGCTGATGACCAGGTCCATCCTCGGCAGCAGGTCCACCTGGGGGACGCGGCGGAAGAGGAGCACGTGGGAGGGGAGGGGCTTGGAGGCGAGCGCCGGGTACGCCGCGCCAGCGCTCACGACGACCTGGAGGCCCGGGGCGTCGAGCCCCCGGAGCAGGGTGCGGAACACCTCGGGCTTGTCGTTGAAGACGGTGCCGAGTGACACGTAGACCTTGAAGGCCTCCGCGCGCAGCTTGTCGAAGGGGAAGCCCTCGGTGTCGGTGCCGCGCCGGGTGGAGAAGCAGGGGCCGACGTAGAAGGTGCCTGACCCCAAGCCCGTGCGAGGGGCTTCGATGGCTTCGTGGCTCATCACCAGGTTGAGCCAGGGCGAGGCGGGCGTGCGCAGGACGTCGGGCAGGCCGCGGACCAGCCCGAGCGCGCGCCGGGGCTGATCCATCCGCCGGGCCAGTTGCACGAGGAGCTCCGCCTCGGCCACCTCGGCGCGATGAAGTTCGGGACCGTCCGGGGTGCCGATGGGCAGGCCGCTGCCCCAGGGAGGGATGCCGGGGCCGCGGAAGGGGAGCCCGCTGTGGTAGACGGCCACCCAGGGCAGCCCGAGCTTCTCGGCGGCGAGGTGGGCCGGGAAGAAGGCGAAGTCGGCCACGAGCACGTCGGCGGGTTGCCGCTCGAGCCGGCGGAGGATGTCGCGGGCGGTCGCCTCCGCTCCGGCGGTGAACAGGTTGAGGGCGATCCGCGATTCCGCGTAGCCGCTGCTTCGGGCCAGGCGGATGGCGTGGAAGATGACGCCGAGCGCGGGGCGGAGCCGCTCCAGGGGCAGGCCCGCGCGCTCGACCATGGCCGGCACGTCCGTCACATTGTTGAGGATGTCTGGCTTCAACCGGAAGCCGAGCGACGGGGCTCCCGGGATGAAGAAGCGGGTGCGGTGGCCCTCGGCCCTCATCCGCAGCGCCGTGGCCAGCAGCGTGTTGAGGTGGCCCACCGTGGGGTGGCACAGGAAGGCGATGTCGCTCATGAGCCCGGCATCATAATGATTTGCGCTTCTGGCCGCTCGGGCGGGCGGGTTGCCTCTGACGGGTGTTTCACTTATCACTCTTGTGCCAACAGTGAGCCACTCACTGCTCGAGCGATCGGGGCTCCGGCGGGGGGAGCATGGCGGTCGTGTAGCACTCCCCCTGGTGCTCGTAGAGTTCCTCCGGGCACGGTGCCTTGAGTTTGTGCGGCACCCAGCAGCCGCCATTGATTTCCACCTCGATACGGGGCGTGCAGGGAGGGCGCTTCTGCCCTTTGTAGGGCTTGCGTGGAAAGGGGTGGGCAAGGGCGGGTACTCCCCCGTCCGCGATGCCCCTGAGTGAATTGCCCGTGAGGGGGATCGCCGTGTCCGTCGGCACTTCGGCGCTCATGGGTGCTGGCTCGGCTCTCGTCACGGGGGGCGGGCCGCCTGAGGGTTGGGATTCGGGGGACAGGAGGACCAGGGCGAACAGCAGGGTGCACACCGCGGCGGCTCCAGCCAGTGCCAGCCCGAGGTGTCTTCGGGGGCGAGGGTCGTGGGTGGTGGGAACGTGTTGGGCCATGCGCCTCACGCCCTTGTGCAGGTCCTCGAACGCGAACACCAGCTCCTCCGCGGAGCGTTTGTTGGGGGCAAAGGTCCAGGGGGAGCGCTTCACCTCCACGGCGAAATAGTTGGGATCGCCCGAGGAGATGCAGCGCATCTCCCAGTCGGTCTTCGGCGCCGAGTCGTCCCTGGCGGCGGGTTTGAGCACCAGGGCCGCCGCGCCGCTCGTCTCGTGCGTGGCCCGGTAGAGTTCCCCCTGCGGGGATTGCTGAACCTGCTCGTGGAGCTGGTACGGCCCCAACTGCTCCGACTCCTCCCAGCCCGACTCGGACTTCTTCTCCGTCGTCACGTGTGCTCCTCGCTCGCCTCCCCGTCTGCTCGGGGGCCGGGGTCTTTGTTTGCACCGGGCCGAGCCCTCGCTCCAGGAGTTGCATGGTGGCGCGGGGGGGTCCTACTACCCAGGTGACACCCGCGCGCCCGGGCGTGATGGCCCCTCCCGTGTGCGCCCTTCTTTCAAGTCCCTCGGCCTCTCTCCCGAATTGCTCGGTGCGGTGCGGCACGAGACACGGGGCGCCGCGGGGAGGGGCTCAGGAGATCCAGGTGCTCTCGGCGGTGACCACCTTCCACTGGCCATCCTGACGCTCGAGCGTGAGGGTGAGCCCGTTGGCGCCGAGGTTGCCGTAGACGATGGAGGTGTCCGCCTGGGCGCGGCCGGGCGAGGTCGACCGCACCTCGTCGACGTGGAGGAATATGGCGCGGGTGGGCGTCACGCGGGCGCCGGTGGGCTTTCCGTTGAACACCACCTCGACCGAGCTGCTCGCGGGCACCACGGCGCCGTCGTCCCACTTGCAGGAGTCCGGACCCGCGACCAGGAACGGGTCGTTGGTGAAGCGAGCCAGGAACTGGGGGCTGGTGCCACCGGGAAGGGTCACGCAGTAGAGCGTCGGTTCTCGGTCATCCCGTCCGAAGTGCTGGAGGGTCCCGCGGACGGCGGCGGCGTAGAGCTCTTCATCGAACGCCGTCGGCTCCATTGTCTCGGTGCGGGTGCGAGCGCCATGCGCACAGGCAGAGACGAGAAACGAGGCCACGATTCCACACCACGCCTGGCGGATTGCTCTCATGCACATCCTCTCGGGAGAGGGTTCCCCCGGGCGAGGAGGAACCTGAGAGGCCCACTGTAACGCGTCCGATCGGGGCCCCTACGAATTGTCTGACACCCTGGAGGGGTGTGGCAGGGGAGTAGCGAGGCGACCTCGCTACCCCCTATGCCGATTCTCCTGAAGCCGCCAGCGGCAGACGGGCGAGCTGGCCGCGCGTCAGTCGTGCCGCCCCCAGCTGTCGGCCGCGCCCCACACGACGTACCCGGGCATCGCGAAGAACGCGGCCATGCCGTAGATCTTGTACGCGCCGTTGGAGGCTGCGGTCGACTTGACCTTGTCGACGATGGTGCTCACGCGTGTCGTCGCCTGGTCGGACACGCCCCCGGCCTTGGGGGTGTTCACGTACTCGCTCCAGACGCCGTCGCGCGCGCCAGTGCGAGCGCCCGAGGCGAAGCCGGTGATCGTGCTCTTGGCAATCCCCTGGTACCAGGGCTGGTGCTGCTGGACATTGGTGAGGATCGTCGTCACGTCGTTCGACACCGCGCTCGACACTCCGCCCACGGTGGCCTCGGCGCCGATGCGCGCGGCGATGCCGGCACGCCCCTTCTTGCTGGAGAGCCCGCCCGTCGCGTGCCCCCCGATGCCGCTCACGACCCCGCTCGCGAAGCCCGCGGCGGCGCCGATCCCCATGGCCTCGAAGAAGCCCTTGGCCGTGAAGTCGCGGCCGTGCTGCACGTCGTATTGCAGTCCGGATATCCCGGCGCTCGTGAGCGTGTTCCCCGCGACATTGAGACCGAACTTGGTGAGTCTCGTGGAGATGGACGCGGTCGATTTCGCCGCGCCCTCGGCCACCGAGGCCCCTGCGGCCACCTCGGCCGCGCCCTTCGCCGCGCCCTCCGCCGCGCCCTTTGCCGCGCCCTTCACCGCGCCCTTCGCCGCGCCCTTCGCTGCGCCCTCCGCCGCGCCCGTTGCCGCGCCCTTCACTGCGCCCTTCGCCACGCCCTTCGCCACGCTCACCGCCGCGCCCGATGCGCCGCCGGTGAAGACCGAGAGCCCGAAGCCAATGACCGTGATCGCCGCCATGGCCAAACCGATGCCGATCCGCTCCCAGACCGAGAGCTCACCGGTGGGGTCGGTGATGCCGAGCGGATTGTTCGCGGCGAAGATGTAGGGGCTCGCGAACTGCCGTTGCGGATCCGGCGTCACGAAGCGGCGCAGGACCGGGTCGTACATGCGGGCGCGGAAGTTGTAGAGCCCGACCTCGGCGTCCCACTCCTGCCCCTGGAAGAGGTAGGGAGTGGCCGCCAGGTCCCCCTCGGCGAGCGTGAGGCCGCCGAACGGGGCGTACGCGTAGCGGGCCACGAGCGTGGCGCCCTCCACGACCGCCCACACGGACTGGTCCGGATCCGGGAGCACGAAGCGCGTGGCCGTGCCCACCAGGGCGAGGAGCCCCGACGGCCCCTGTACGAGCACCGTCCAGGACTCACCATCCCGCCGAGCCACGGGGACCAGACCCGCGCCGAAGAAGTAGACGCTGTCAGCGCCGTCGCGGCGGCGCTTGAGCACGCGCTGCTGGCTCCCGCCGTAGGCGAGCCGGAGCGCGCCGCCGGCCTCGATGCGCGTCGTCATGCTGGTGGCACGGTCGTACCCGAACGTGCGGCCGGCGCCCGTCAGGAGCTGGCCGCGCGCGCTCCAGGTGAGCGGCTGGGCCGGCCCCGACCCGACGGTGAGCGACGCGACACGGTCCGAGCCGTCGACGCACGGGGTGGCCACCACGGTGCCGCTCTCCTCGGCCTCCCAGATGTTGCCGCTGGGATCGTAGGAGCGGATGGTCATCGTCGTGGCGCCGGCCGCGGTGAGGAGCCGCCGCTGACCGTCGTAGCCGAAGACCTCCTCCTGGCTGGTGTCCTTGCCGGCGAAGCGCCACCGCACGCCGCGGGTGCGCACGACGCCATCCGCGTCATAGGCGTAGGCGAGCGCGAAGGACTGGTCGCCGGCCGCCGACGTGGTCGTCATCGCGGCCACCTGGCCGGGAGAGGTGTAGTCGACGAGCCGGGTCCACGTGCCCTGCCCGAGCACCTCCCGCTGCACCGCGCCGTCCGCGCTCCAGCCGTAGGCCGCGAGGTCGGCGAGGCCGGCGGCGGTGCCGACGGACACGAGGTGCCCGAGGTCATCATGGGCGTAGTGGACCGCCGCGAGCGAGGCTCCCGCGGGGAGATCGACGCGGACCACCTCCGAGAGGTTGTCGTACGTGTAGGTGACCGTACCGTCGGCGACCGTGGGCCCGTCGAGTGTCATGCGCATCGAGGAGAGGTGCCCGTCGTCGTCGTAGCCGAGCTCCTCGGTGACCGTGACGTCACCGTCCTCCCCGGGATTGTTCGCCACCGAGATCCATTTCCTGCCGATGAGGGTGGGCTCGTCCCCGTCGCCGTCGTAGCGCATCGTGACCGCGACCGTGGACCCCTCGGTCGGCCAGTCGGGCTGGTTCGCGAGCAGGCGCAGCGCCGCGGGGTCCCACGCCGCCGAGACGGTGCCCTCCTCCACCATGCGCCCGAGCGCGTCGTACTTGTAGTAGACGAACCACTGCTCGCCCGCATCCATCGCGGGCTGCACGAAGCGCAGCCGCCCGGCCACGTCTGACACGAACCGCGTCTCCCCCGCGTCGGGATCGGCAAGGGACTCGGTGCGCTGGAGGGCGTCCGTGGTCGTCCGCTGTGCGTAGGCGCTCGGGTCCTGCTGAGGCCCGCTCACCAGCGCGTTGGGGAGCGCGGTCTGGAGCGTGGCCGCGGGCCCCAACGCGCCCGCCGTGTAGGTCCGGTTGCCCGAGGTGCGCGAGACCTCCTCCCCCGCGCTCGGCACGTAGGTGCTCGTCACGGTCTGACTGATCTGGTCGGTCAGGCGCACGGACCGCGTCTGGACCGGGCTCGTGAGCGTGTCCTGGAAGTACTGGCCGGCCGGGAGGCTCCCCGCGGCGTTCGCGCCGAAACGGAGCCGCGTGGTCTGGCGCTGCTCCTCGGGCACCGAGAGGTCGATCGCATAGGGCTTGCCAGGGCTGCCCTGCTCGATCGACTGCTGCCGGGGCGAGGCCTCGTAGCGCGTGCCCTGGTAGGGGTAGCCCTTGTCGTCCGAGCGCATGATGCCGTCCTCGGTCTGCCCCCGGTAGTAGTCGGTGACGTCGCCCTTCAGCTCCCAGGTGGTGGAGAGATTCGCGAGGAAGTCCTCCACGTCCACGAAGCCGGGCCGGTATTGGAGGACGGGCTGGTGCTGGCCGGAGCCGAACGAGCCGGGGGCGCCCTTCGTCGTCACGAGCTGGCGGTCGAGCGCGTCGTAGACGAGGCCGACCACGATGCTGTCGGCGCCATGGAGCTGCTGCACCTGACGCTGTCGGCCGGCGGCGTCGTTGTAGGACACGCCGACGCGGACGCCCTCGACGACGGAGAGGTTGCGGATGGCGCCCTCCCCGGCGAGCGTGATGGACACGGTGTCCCCGACAGGGCGGACCGCCTGACTGTAGAGGAGCTGGCCTCCGGCGAAGAAGAGCACGACGCCATCGCCGACGACGAGGAGCCAGTGCTGCTCGAGGGGAGGCGTGGCCAACGCGGTCCAGGCCACGCCCGCCTGGGACGCGGTCCAGCCGCCATCCCAGCGAACCGTCACGTTGCCCACGGACACGGATGCGACCACGTCGCGCGCCTGGAGCTCGAAGTAGACCGCGCGGGTCCCCACCGCGGTGCCGCGCCAGGTGACCGGCCCCGCGGTGGCTCCCGTGTGCACGAGGGCTCCGTCCGCGGCCGCCCACCCGGCGGACGCGCTCCAGCGCTCGCGCCAACGGTCGCCGTCACGGAAGGTCTCGAGCACGCCGCCGGTGGCGGGGTGCAGGGTGACCTCGGCGTTGGGGCTCATGGGCGAGAAGACGCCGTCGTTGCCCCGGCGCGAGAGGAAGCGCTGGGCGAGCTCCTTGATCTGCCCGGAGGCACCCACCGAGACGGTCGGCTGGAAGACGCGGTCATAGTACGTGCGCGTGGTGCGGCCGCTCGCGTCCTGGGTGGACGTGACCTGCTGACTCGGCTCGTCGAAGGTGCGGGCCGCGAGGCTGTTGGCCAGGGGGGCCACCAGCACGCTGTCGAGGGTCACCGGGCTGGCGGTGGTGTTCGTGATCGACAAGGCGAGCGCCACCGACGCCTCCGTGGCGGCGGAGCGGGGCGCGAGTGGGGCACTGCCGGTCACGTGGGTCCTCGGCCGGCGAGGACGGGCGGCGAGGCGGGCGCGGCGGGCCGCGGAGCGCCGATCGGGCGCGGGAACGGCGCCCCCGAGCACCTGGGGGCCGCCGAGCGGGACGGGCACGGTGACGTAGCGCCACGCGCCGTCCGTGGCGGGCAGCGGCACGAAGACCGGCGTGGCGGCCACGCCGTCGACGGTGACGGTCGCGGAGATGCCGGTGGTGGCGTCGGCGGCGAAGCCGGCCGGTGTCCGCACCCACACCCCGACGAGGTACGTGCCCTCGGGCGCCTCGGGCGTCACCGTCACGGCGAGGGAGGCGTTGGCGCCGCCGGGCAACCGGGCCGCGCGGATGCCCGTGCGCGCGTCGTCCGCCTCATACTCCACGCCGGAGAGCGTCCAGCGGGAGGTGTCCTCGTAGGGCTGGAAGCCGAGGAAGGCGAGCCCGCCGAACGGCACGTTGGACGAGCATGCGACGGCGAACTCGCAGTTGGCGCTGTAGATCGTGGCGGTCGGCACGCCAAGGCCGTCCACGCTCTCCTGCTCCTGGCCATAGGCCGTGCGCTCCGTGGTGCGCGCCGCGAGGGCCCAGCCGGCCGGGTTGTCCCCCGGTGCGTAGGCGGCGAACGGGAACGCCACGTCCGCCGCGTCGAGGAGGCCGAAGCTCGCCTCGGCCGCTGCGATGAGCACGCCCTCGGCGCTCGGCCAGCCGGCGTAGGTCGTCGCCATGACCTGCACGGGGACCGTGCCCGTGTCGGTCGTGACCGTGTTGCTCACCTGCGCGGGGTCGGTGAGCGCGTGGATCGCGGCCAGACCGGCATCAACCGCGACGCCCTGGACCGTGGTTTGCACGAACGTCTGCGCCTGGCCCTCGCCCCCGTACTGCCGGAGCGAGAGGGTCACCGGCTGGCCGGTCGCGGAGCCGGGCGCGCCGACCGGTACGTACACGGTGGTCTTCGTGTTGGTGACACCGTTGATGACCTGCGTGTCCACCGTCTGCACCACCCAACCGCCGCGGAGCACGATGGTCTCGGGCTCGAGGACGTCGGAGGCGACCTGTTGGTAGACGACCCAGGTGGCCTCGGTGCTCTCGAGCAGCACGCCGTCGCGGTCGCGCGTCTCCGTGCGCAGCAGGAGGCCGTCGAGCATGTCGTAATAGTTGGCGCCGGTCTGATCCGCCATGCCGTTGAGGTAGGTGCTGTCCACCCACCCGTTCACGGGGTTCGCCGCATCCGATGTTCCCGAGCAGGTGCGGGCGGAGAAGTACTTCACGATATTGCCCAAGGGATCACAGCCCGCGGTGCCCGTGTCGAAGACGTAGCGCGTCGGGATCTCGTCCTGATAGCCGTCGGTCACGTCGAGGCCGGTGACCGCGTAGTGCGCGATGGGACCGGCGAAGGCGTCCCCGGCGTACTGGTGGAGGTACACCGTCGTCGCCGCGTTGAAGTCGACGGCGTTGTCGAGGTAGGTGGCGAAAAGCTGTGGCCCCTTGGGCGAGGTGCCCGGGCCATCCCCGCGGACCATCTTCTCCTTGAGGAACGGCTCGGGCTTGCCCACCTGCCCGTTTCGCAGCACGACAGCCTCGACCCGCTGCGACGAGCTCCCCTTCTCGGCGGTGAACGCCAGGAAGGTCGGCCCCTCGTCCACGAGCGACTCGGAGTCGAAGTCGTAGCCCTCCGCGCTCACGAGGGCAGCCAGGTTGGCTGACGCCGGTGAGGTCACGACGGCACCCCAGTCCGACGCGGTGCCACGGAAGTACACGTACGGGCCGACGACCGCCCAGTCGGCACCTCCGCTTGTGGGCCAGTTGTCCGCCTGATCATCCTGGAACGGCAGCGATTGGCCCAACGCGGCCGGGGCCGGCCTCCAACCCATCGTCGGGTCGTAGGCCATCACCTTCCCGACGGCCTCGCCGACGCCGTCGGTGGGAACGATGACCTGGATGGCGTAGTCGGGCCCGAACGCGTAGCGCTGGTCGCGATACGCGTAGGGCATGCCCGGGTTGAGCGCCGTGCTCACCGCCCACGCCGCGCCATCGAAGCGCGCGAGGTTGCCGTTGATGGCGACGAGCGTGTCGTCGATCACCTCCGGAATCCACGTGGTGGGCGGGTTGCCCTGCCCGAAGGTGTCGGTGAACTCGCCGAGCTCGTGGACCTCGAGCGCGTAGGCCGCCGTCCACTGCGCCACCCAGACGCGGTAGGCGTTCCACTGGTCGTTGTTCGCGGTCAGGTTGGACACCGCCACGAGCGATGCGCCCGGCACGAGGGCGATACTGTTCAGGTCCATCGTCGAAAACTTGGGGAGCGTGGTCGCGGTCCCCGACTGCCACACGAGCAGACTGTCCAGCCAGCGGAGCGCCAGCTTGCCGTCGAGATCCAACGTGGCGAGGTACTCTCCCCCGCCTGCGATCCATGTGTAGCGGGGGGTCGTGATCGTCTCGCGCGTCCACGCCCGCGTGGTCCATCGCCAGGTGAGCAGATCGTAGCTGCCGGACAGGGTCCTGCTGCTCATCTGCGCCACGGCGAGCCAGGTGGTGCCGCCCACGAAGGTCGTGGCGGCGCCGGTCGTCGGCCACGTGAGGGTGGGGACGTTCTTCGCGGTGGTGACCCCGTCGATGGTGGCGCTGCGCCACTGGCCGGGCCGCGCCACGTCACGGTCGAAGACGTAGACGGCGCGCTCCGACGGGGTGGTGCGCGTGAAGGTGAGCGCGAAGAAGTCCTGGTTGGTGACGGCCTGGAGGCTGTCGAGATCGAGGCCGCGCGTGTCGAGGAGGGCGTCGTCCGGGTCGAGCTGCCATGTGAGCCACGACCCCCCCCAGGTCCAGACCTGGAGTGAGAGCCGGCCGTTCGCCTGGTTGTAGTACGTGACGACCGCGTAGTCCGGGCCATAGTAGACGCGTGGCGAGCCGCTGCCGACGGCGTCCGGCCGCTTCACCTCCGCGCGCCGTTCGCACAGCGTGAGATCCTGGCGGGTATAGGTATAGGTGGCGTTGCCGCCCTCCGGATAGGTGAGGGTCGCGAGGGCCCCGGGCTGGCCGCCTTCCGCCGCGGCGTCGAGGTAGTAGCCGAGCACGAGGCCGGGGCTCGCCACGCCATCCTGGTCGAACTGGGTGATGCCGGTGAGGAAGCGCTTGAACGTGTCTCCCCGGAGGGGGCCCGTGGCACCGGTGACGTTGGCCACCTCGCGCTCCCGGCCGGACGCGTCCGGCCGCGGCTCGTAGGTGAAGCGGAAGGTGAAGAGGGTGGAGCCGTCGGCCGCCTGGATGGTGAGCTTGTCGAGGAAGCGCGTCTCGTAGCGGTCCTGCCATGCACCGGGGGCGTCGCTGGGGACGGCGCGGTGCGGGTCCGCGTACTCGCGAGGGGCCGTCTCCCCGGCGCTCCACAGCTTGTCGCCGTAGTCGAGCGTGACGGTGCGGCCGAACACGTCGGTGACGCGGGTCAGATACACGGCCTTGGTGTACGGCAGCCCGCCGGCACCCACACGTTGCTCACAGCCGCGGATCAGGCCGTCGCCGGTCCGCTCGAAGCCGTTGTAGGCATAGGTGACGGAGCTCCCGAATCGGTCCGTGACGCGGCCGAGGTACCAGGCGCGCGCCACCTGGACCTGCCCCTCGGTCCGCATCGAGGCGCCGCTCCAGAGCGGCTCACCGTTGCGTCCCTTCCACCACACCGACCACGCCACCGTCTCGTTCACGCTGCGCGCGCCGGCCGCGTTCCGCGTGACACCGCCTCCGAACGACCGCCGCACCGCCGAGTCGCTCGTGACCACCCAACGCTCGTAGCGGGGGTAGTACTGGACCTTCCAGAACTGGTAGTTCTGGAGCTGGTACGCCTCGCCGCCGTCCTTCGCCAGCAGCCGCTCTCCCACCTCGAGCGTGTAGAGCAGCTCGTGGGTGTCGTCGACGAGCTCCCAGGTGCCATGGCCGCCCCGCGCGATGGCGTCCGCCGACAGGAGGAGCCCGTGCGCGTGGAACTCCTCGACGAGCGCGGCGGGGACGGGCTTCCCGTCGGCTAGGCTGCCGGCGAGGGCCGCGTCAGCGGAGAAGAGGCGGGGGGCCCACGGCTGGCGAACCAGCGTGTTGGGCACCCCGTTGTCGTAGAGCGCGTACTGCCGCGTGCCCGTCACCGGCGAGCCCGAGGACACCGCCTCGATCCACGAGAGGGGAAGGCTCCAGCCGAGGCCGACCACCCCCGTCGGCGCCTCGCGGTTCCACGTCGTCGCCTCGCGGACCACGTTGGATTGGTACTGGAGTGACAACGTCACGTCGAGGCCGTTGTCCTGGGAGCGCCCCGGGAGGGTGAACAGGCTCTGGGTGAGGTTCACGTCCCCGCGGAACAGGTTGACGGAGCTCGACAGGTTTCCGACGGAGCTGCCGTCCATCTGGAACGTGCGGATGGCGGGGGGCTGGCTTTGCGACGGGGGGTTGGACGACGACATGATAGGCCTCGAGCGCGCGCGCGAATGGGTTGGGGCCCGCGCGGATGGCACGGGACGGGAAGAGGGTGCCCCGCGGCGTAGCGGGGCACCGGCCGGGTCCAGCCAGCAGGAACTAGGAGGCCGCCACGGGCTTCGGGACGCCGACGACCAGGAGCGTCACGCCGGAGCCGTTGGAGATGCCGTCCGTCTCCTGGTTCCCGACGTCATCGTTTATGAAGGCCCGCGGCGAGGTCAGCCGGACGGTAGACCCCTCGACTGTCCACATTTTGCAGCCGCCACCAACCGTCTTGACGTTATTGTCCTGGTTCTTCCAGAAGGTCACCTGGTAGTTTTGGAGGAGCACCACCGCATCGGAGAGCGGCACCTTGAGATCCACGCTGAGGGTGTCGGTCGTCTGCTGCTCGCGCAGGTAGGCCGTGTACACCCCGTCATCGGAGTAAGTGGCGGCGAGGAGGCCGGCGTCGATCCGCGCCGTCGTGGCAACGTTGTTCGAACGGTCGTTCATCGACGCGGTGGCCTTGATGTAGGCCGTGTTGCCGTTCTCGTACGCGCCCGTCCCAAGCTGGATCGAGCTCACCTGGTGATCGTTGTTGAAGGTGAGCTCCCACCCGGAGAGGAAGGCGGCGTCGATCTTGATCGACCCAGACGGGATCGTGATGCCGTTGCTCTGCTCGCCGTTGTTGATGCCTTCCGCGGAGGCGAGCGTGACCTGGTTGTTCGCGTAGTCGACGACCGCGATGCAGCAGACCACCACCAAGCTTTTGGTCGTGTCGAGGGTGTGATTGCTGTCGTCCTTGAAGGTCCCGTTGACCTTGACGGCGATGGTCTCTTCGCTCACCTTGTTGGGGACGAGGTCGAGCTCGATGGTGCGGACGAAGTGGTCCTGGCCATCGGTGAATTTGAACTCCCAGTACGCGATGCCGACCGTGTAGTTGAGCACTTTGTGCCCGCTGAAAGTGAACTCCGCGGTCCGACCGGGGTTGGTGGTGACGTAGCGAACGGCGATGGGCATGGCTTGGCTCCAGGCCGCCGAGGCGGCGTGTGACGGGTGAGTGACGACGGAATTCGTCCGTGCCCTCCGACGCTGCAGGGCAAACAGCGCGCGCAGGAAGACTCGAACGTCAGACTTTGGCTCGGCCCCAGATTGATGGCGCCAGGGTCCGATGCATTCTTCAGCCGGATCTCTTCACTGGGATGATAAGGAATTGATCATTGTCGGGTTGAAGGGCTGGCTGCTCACTGAAGGGCAGGCGATAAATCACTCGCCTGCGGGTTCGATGCAACCTTCAGAGAGGCTTTGCGCTCAGGGCACGTACACTTCCGCCGTGGCAAGTGGGCGGGTGCCATCTTCGCCACCCACGACGAGAACCCTGCCTGAGGTCAGCAGCGTCGCGGTGTGAGCTCCGCGGGACGCGGCCATGGAGGCGGTTGCGGACCAGGAAGAGGTGGCTGGGTTGTACAACTCCGCGGTGTTGTAATAGCTGCTGCCGTCGCCCCCCGCGACGAGCACCTGGCCCGAAGCGAGCAGCGTGGCGGTGTGGCGGGAGCGGCCTTCGGCCATGGAGCCAGCCGCGGACCAGTTGTTGGTGTCTGGATCGTACAGCTCAGAGGAAGAGGGCCCGGTGAGCGATTGCCCCCCTGAGATGAGCACCTTGCCAGAAGAGAGCAGCGTGGCCGCGTGAAGGCTATGGCTCGTCACCATGGTGGCAGCTGGAGCCCACGAATCGGTGGCCGGGTCGTACACCTCGGCGCTGCTCAAGCTCCCGGAGGCATTGGTCCCTCCCGAGACGAGGACCTTGCCCGAGGGGAGCAATGTGGCGGTGTGGTGGAAGCGGGCGGTGCTCATGGGGCTGGCCGGAAACCAGATGCTGGTGAGCGGGTCGAACACCTCCACAGTGGCTAAAGCGTTGTTGCCATCGGTGCCGCCGATGACGAGCACATTACCCGAGGGGAGCCGCGTGATGGTGTGATGGTAGCGGCCCATGGCCATGTCACCGGCGTAATACCAGGCGTCGGAAGCTGGATCGTACACCTCCGCCCTGCGCAGGGGGGTCGTCCCATTGTACCCCCCAGTGACGAGCACGGAACCATGCTCGGGGATAAATAGTGCGGCGTGAGCGAAGCGGCCATTGGACATGGCACCGACTGGAGACCAGGAGTTGGTTGCTGGATCGTACAACTCCACACTGCGCAGGGTGGTTGTCCCATTGCGCCCCCCAGCGATGAGCACCCGGCCCGAGTCGAGCCGCGTGGCGGTGTGGCTGTCGCGGCTCGTGGACATGGACCCTGCGGACGTCCACCCAGTGACGCTGAGTTGAGCCGTGCCGCTCACGTCACCCAGGGTGGCGGTGATGGTGACGGGCCCACCCGCGGCCACGCCGGTGCCCAGGCCCGTGCTGCTCACGGTGGCAATGGCGGTGTTGCTCGTCGTCCACGTCGCGCTGTTCGTCACATCGACCGTGGTGCCGTCGCTGTAGCTGCCTTGAGCGGTGAACTGCTGTGTCGAGCCCGAGAGCACCGAAGCCGTCGCGGGGGTGAGCTTGATGGAGGTGAGCACGGGCGGCGGAGGGGTGATGGTGAATTGAGCCGTGCCGCTCACGCCACCCAGGGTGGCGGTGATGGTGACGGGCCCACCCGCGGCCACGCCGGTGCCCAGGCCCGAGTTGCTCACAGTGGCAATGGTGGTGTTGCTCGAGGTCCACGTCACGCTGCTCGTCACGTCGCGCGTGGTGCCGTCGCCGTAGCTGCCCTGGGCGGTGAACTGCTGCGTGCTGCCTACGGGCACAGAGGCACTGGTGGGTGACACCTGCAGCGAGAGGAGGCGAGCGTCGGTGACCTCGAGAGTTGCCTCGCCCGAGGCTTCGTCCGCGTTGACTGTGATGATGGCGCTACCGGGCTGGAGAGCCGTCACGTTGACGGTGCCGTCCGGTTGCGGTTCGACGGAGGCCACTTGAGGAGCGGACGATGTCCATTGCTGTGAAGTGGAGGCGTCGAGGTCGACGACGCGGCCATCGTCATAGACCCGCTGGGCCTTCGCGGTGGTCTTCATCCCCGCGGAGACGCTGGTCTCCGCGAGGACGACACGGAGCGAGAAATCTTCTGATGGAGATGAGGAGCAGTGGCAGCCAGTGACTGCCAGCGTCAAGCAAAAGGCGAGAAGGGAGAGCGGTAGGTTTTTCATGCGAAGTGGCCCTGGGTTCATGGTGGGGAAAGGCCCAGACGGCCAGCGGCCAGAGGAGGCGCCGGGTCATGTCGGCGCGGCTACCTCTACTCAGAGTTTCAGGTCATGGATATTGGACCTTGTGCCTACACAGCGCGGGCTCAGCCCCGGCCCAGCCGGTCCACCAGCCGCACCAACTCGGCGACCGAGTTGACTCCCAGTGTCTGGATGACACGGCCGCGATGCACCTTGAGGGTCTTCTCAGTGGTGCCGAGCTGATGTACGATTTGCTTGTTGGGCAGGTGCGAGGCTGGCCTCGGCGCGCCAGCCCCCGCTTCCTGGCTACGGCGCAGGCATCCAGGCCAGAGCCAAGTTCCTGCCGCTGCCCGCGCTCACGTCCTGGATATCGCTGCCGTCGGCCAGATTGGCGCTCCGGATCATTCCAGCCAGCCAATCCGCCCAATACAGCCGCCCGGCCGTGACATCGATGGCAATCCCGTGCACTGTGGTCTGGCCGGTCACCAGGGTGGTGGCGTTGGAGCCGTCCAGGTTGGCGACATAGATACTGTTGCCGCGGGTCGAGTAGTACACCTTCCCGCCGCTCGAGTCGACCGCCAGGCCCACGCCCTGGCCGCCCAGGTTTGAAGCGAGGGTCTCCAGGTTGGTACCATCGAAATTGAATCGTACGAGCCTGGTGTTGTTGTAGGTAATGACATACACCTTGCCGCTCGGGACATCGAACGCGATGGCGGACGGGCTATCGATGCCGCCGACGACCTGCGTTGGATTGCTGCCGTCCAGCTCGGCGCGCATGACCCGGCTCCCGTTGAAATCGGACCAGTACAGCTTGCGGTTCGTCGAATCGACTGCCAGCCCGGAGGGGTTGCCTCCGTTCGGCACGATATCGACCGGGTTCGCTCCATCACTGTCCGCTCGAACGATTGCGTTGCCGCGTTTGTAGAAGATGGTACGGGTTTCCGGGTCGGTGGCGACGAGAGCTGCCCCGCTGATGCCGGTCTGGAGCTCAATGGCATTCGTGCCGTTCACGTGAACCCTCCACAGCGAGCCGGCGGCAGTCACCCAGTAGAGGCTCGCAAGACTGGTGACGTCGACCACGAAGGTGGTGGAGGTGGTGGCGGAGCCGTCACTCACCGAGAGGGTGATGGTGGTGGAGCCGCTGGCGCTGGCGGGGACGACGTTGAGGGTGCGGCTGGAGCCGGAGCCGCCGAGGACGAGATGGCTGGGGTCGTTGGGCACCAGGTCGGTATTGGAGGAAGTGGCGGTGACCGTGAGGCTGTCGGCGGCGGTCTCCACGTCGCCCACGGTGAAGGCCAGGTCGCCGGTCGAGCTGCCAGCAGTGATGCTCTGGTTGGCCACTGGGGAAATGGTAGGGACGTCGTTCACTGGCGTGATGGTGATGGTCACCGTGGCCTGGGCGCTCTGGCCCTTGCTGTTGGTGGCGCGGAAGGTGAGGGCATCTTCGCCATTGTAGTTGGCGCCGGGGGTGTAGGTGACGAAGCCATCGGCGCTGATCTCACTCAGCGTGCCGTGGTCCGGCGCGTCGACGATACTGAAAGTGAGTGCCCCGTTGCCGCTGGCCGGCAGGTGCACCTCGAGGGGTGTGTCTTCCGCCGTCTCGAGGGTGTCGTCTTGGGCCACCGGTGCGCTGTCGTGACAAGCGGCGAGGGTGCTGACAGCCAGTGCAAGCACCAGTCCGGCGCGCAATGCGGTGGCTGGCGCTGCGAGCCACCTCGAAAGCAAATAGGACATGAACCCTCCTCGAGGTACGCCCGACATGGGCGATGGAAACGCGGAACGGGTGGGCGAAGTCGTGCCCGAAGATGGCGGCGTCGCCCGGGTTCGAGCGGTCGCCAGGCACCCCGTCACGCACACCGGGCTCCGCTGGAGATAGCGAGCGTGCGCCCCGCTCTCTACTTGGAATGTCGGGAAGTGGATATTGGACCTAGTGCTTACACAGCGCGGGCTCAGCCCTGGCCCAGCCGGTCCACGAACCGCACCAGCTCCGCCACCGAGTCCACGCCCAGCTTCTGGATGACGCGGGCGCGGTGCACCTTGATGGTCTTCTCAGTGGTGCCCAGCCGCTGGGCGACCTGCTTGTTGGTCATCCCCTGGGCCACCAGCGCGCATACCTCGCGCTCGCGGGGAGTGAGGACGGCATGACGGGCATGCAGCGCGGCTGTCTCGGCGCGGCCAGCGCGGGCCGCCGCGTCCTTGAGCAAGGCCTCGGAGATGGCTCGCAGCAGTTGTTGCTCATCATAGGGCTTCAGGAGGAAGTCCACGGCGCCGGCCTTCATGGCCCTGACGCTGGCTGGCACATCCCCGTGGCCGGAGATGAAGATGACAGGCAGGTGGCAGTCCTTGGACTCCATGGCCTGCTGCAGCTCCAGCCCGTTCAGCCCCGGCATCCGCAGGTCCAGCACGGCGCAGCCCGGCGTGTCCCCGGACAGCTGCGCGAGGAACTTGGAGGGCGAGGCGAAGGACTTCGTGGCATAGCCGGCGGCCCGCAGCAGCCGCCCCAGCCCCCGCAACACGGACTCATCGTCGTCCACGAGGAAGATGGTGGCGGGGGCTTGTGTCATGGCGAGGACTCCATGTGCGCCGCGGGAAGCACGCACCGTAACAAAGCCCCCTGCCCCGGAGGGCTCTCGGCTTGCAAGCGGCCGCCGTGCGCCTCGACGATGGAGCGGCTGATGGACAGCCCCATGCCCAGCCCGTGCTCCTTGGTGGAGTAGAAGGGCTCGAAGATGAGGACCAGCCGCGACGGCTCGATCCCTCCTCCCGAGTCTTGCACGCTCAGCTCCACCTGCCCCGGGCCTGGCGAGGCGGTGCGGACCTGCAGCTGGCGCTGGCCCGCGGGGACATCGGCCATGGCCTCCATTGCGTTGATGAGCAGGTTGAGCATCACCTGTTGGAGCTGGATTCCGTCCCCCTGGACGGCGGGCAGCGACGGGGCCAGCGCCAGCTGCAGGGTCGCGCCGCGCAGGTGCATGTCGTTGGCCAGCAGGCGCGCCACCTCGCGCACCAGGTCATTGAGCGAGTGGAGCTCCTGCCGGGGCTCCCCCCGCTTGAGCAGCGCGCGCATGCGGTGAATGACTTCGCCCGCGCGCTTGTCGTCGGAGATGATGTCCTCGAGGGCCTCGCGCACCTCGTCCAGCTCCGCGGGGGTGGCGTTCAGCAGGCGGCGTGCGGCCTGGGCGTTGCTGAGGATGGCGGCCAGGGGCTGGTTGAGCTCATGAGCCAGGGAGGTGGCCAGCTCGCCCAGGGCGGCCACCCGGCTCACGTGGGCCAGCTGATCCAGGGTTCGACGCGCCTCCATCTCCGCGAGCTTCTCCCGGCGTTGGCGCTCGAGGAGCTCGGCCTGGGCACGCATGCGGCGGCGGCGCTCCACCACGAGCCCCCCGGCCACCAGCGCCTGCAGGCCGCTGATCGTCAGGGCCCCCAGGACCCACCAGCGGTAGCGCTCCCAGAGCGTGGGCTCGTCGAAGGCGAGCCGCACCCCGGGAGGCACCTGCTCGCGGGGGATGCCCCAGCGCCGCAGCGCGCGGGCATCGACCGTCAGCGTGTCCACGGGTGCCGGCTTCAGGGGCGCGAGGAATTCCTCCTGCTCTCCGCGTAACACGCGGGAGGTGAGCATGCCCAGCTGTTGGCCCACGGCCTCGTAGCTGACGAGCGCTCCGCCGACGAACCCCAGACCCAGGACGGTGTCGTGGAGGGCGAAGCAGGGCCGGTTGCTTGCGGAGAGCAACATGCGTGCGAGCTCGCGCCCCACGAAGGGTCTCCCGCTGGGATCGGTCATGAAGGTGAAGGTGAGGACAGTGGTGTCGTCCGGCAGGGTCCTCGCGCGCTCGAGCATCTCGGCCAGTGGCAGGTTGCTCAGGTCGATGAACTCCAGCCCCCGCTGCGCCAGCAGCGGTTGCAGCTCTCGCACCAGCTGCTCCTGCCGAGCGCGCTCCCAGGGACTGGAGCCGTTGACGAGCGCCAGCCTCCGTGTGCTGGGCAGCAGCTGCAGGGCCAGCTCCGCGGTGGCCCGCATGTCATAATGCAGCCAGAGGCCCGCCACCCGCTCCGGGCGAGGCTGCTGCTCCCAGAGCCGCTCGTCCTCGGAGAGGACGATCATCGGGATATCCGGCCACAGCTCCCGGCGCAGCTGCAGGGCCAACTGGATGGCGTCGGAGCGGAAGGCGATGAGGGCATCCGGCCGACGCTCCCGGTACTTGGCCAGATACCAGGTGTACAGGGCGTGTGTGTAGGAAGGCCCGCGGGCCCAACCTAGATCCAGGCTCTCGACATCCAGAGTGATCGGGCCGTCCTGGGCCCCCCACAAGGAGGAGCGGAGACTGGCGACGAGCGTCGCCATGGCGGGCAGCGCCGTATCCTCGGGAATGAGCAGGAGCACGGACTTTCCAGCCGGACGCGCCTCCTGGGCCACCGCCTGGGGGGGCAGCAGCGATAGGAGGCAGAAGACAAAGACCATGCGCCAGGACATGGCGGACACTGTGAACCGCATGAGGGGTATCAGGAGACTCCAACGCTGGACGGCGAGGAACAGTTCCTCGTGTGGGCACGTTGGAGGGTGTTGAGAAGAGGTAAGCAGGCCCAAGATATCGTGGTCCCCTGCAATCGACCCAGCACAAGGCAGATGCACCCAGGCAGCCGTGCGAGCTGGCCGCGCTCGTGGCGCTGCACCTTGAGCTTCGCCACCTCGGCGCGGAGGGCCTCCCACGGGAACGGGGTGTAGAGGTCGATGGTGTTGCCGCTCTTGCGCGGGGTGTGCGTGCAGAGCTCGAGAAGCACGCCAAGGTGCGCGATCAGGTCATGTACGCGCGGCTGCGGTCCTGAGCTCTCATCCCACTGACAGGGAAGTGCCGGAGTCCCACTCAGATCAGCGCGGGCTTTCCCTTGCGGAGCAGATTGAAGAGCTTGTCCCGCTCCAACACCTGGGAAGCGAAGGCACCCCGGACGAAGATTTCCTTGAGGGCCGCGGCCTCGGCGTCGAACTGGCCATTCTTGAAAGGGTGCCGTGCCTCCACCTTGCCCTGGACATCCTGCTCGTCCTCGATGAGCACGTTCGCCTTCACGACACCGCCCACCCGGAGCGAGGGGTCGTTGTGGTGACACCAGACGACCTGGGCCTCCAGGTCTCCGCCGACCACCATCTCCGCGTCCGTGTCCACTCCGGCGGCGCGCAGCGAGCCCCCCACCACGAGCAGCCCTTCCGGGCCCACATTGCGCAGCACGCCCTCCACCGAGAGATTCCCCGTCACGAGCAGGGGTCCGGTCAATTGCACGCTCCCCTCGAGCGTGAGGTCCCCTCGCACGAAGCGAGGCGCCTTGGAGAAGGCCGTCGCCGGCTCCTCTGGGGGAAGGACGTCACGGACGAGCTCCACCACCGCCATCGCGGTCCAGGGCCGCTCCTTCTGGAGCGCTGCCGCGGCCTCGTCCCAGGACGCCGCTCCCTTCAACACCAGCCCCTTCAGCACCCGCTCCACCTCGGCCACGTCCTTGTCCTCGAAGTACCAGGATTTGAGGATGGACTTCTTCTTCTGGCCCAGGGCATCCAGGAGGGGTTGGACGTCCAGCCTGCGGGCCTCACCGGAGGGAGGCTTCGCTCCCAGGAGCTCGGCGAGGTGGGGGTTCTCGTGGTCCAGGGCCCCTTCGGCGGGAGTATGTCCCTCCGAGTCCTTCCGGGTGGGGTCCGCCCCCGCCTTGAGCAGGACCTCGATGACTGGCCCTCGGTCCTTGAAGCGCACCTGCTGGTGCAACGGCGTCCAACCCTTGCCGGCATGGGGGTTGGCACCGGCGTCGATGAGCGCCTGGGCCACGTCGGGCCGCTGCGCATTGAAGAGTGCGGACCGGCCGGCCTTGTCGAGCGCGTCCACCGGCACCCCGCCCTTGACCAACAGGGGAATGCAGGCCTCGCCACCATGCTCGGCGGCGAGGTGCAGGGCCGTGGCCTTCTCGTCATCGACGGCCGACGCGGACAGGCCCAGGGCGAGCAGCTCCTTCACCAGCGCCGCGTCATCCACCATGGCCGCCAGGTGCAGCAGGCCACGCCTGTTCTCGTCCAAAGTCCCCAGATTCGCGCCCAGCGCGCGCAGGGCCAGCACGCGGCCGAGCCTGCCACTCACTCCAGCATCGGGACCGAAGAAGGGGGCGGTATCCATTCCCGCGGCGAGCAGGAGGCCCGCGTCCAGGGCCTTGGCCTGTTTGCCCTTGGGACGGCTGGCGGGTTTGCGCGCCCGCAGCCAGGTGATGAAGCCTTCATCGGAGAACGCGCCCTGCAGGCCGTTGAAACAGCTCGCATCATCGTCATCGACGTTGATGACCTGCAGCTCGGGTGTCTCCTCGACCTGGGCGAGCAGCGCCTCGTAACCCTCCTTCGGGTTGCGCTGGCGCAGGGCGCGCCATGCCTCGAGCCCCCGGCGTGCGCGCGCATGGTCCGGGAGGTCACGCAGTCCCTGTGCTTCCTCCAACGCGGCCTCCACCTCGTCGAGCTGCGCGTCGGTGGGCCGTCCGCGCACCACCTCTTCCGCCCATTGGCTCAGGGCCAGGGACCGCGCTCTCTGGGCGTCGCTCAGCTTTCCACCCGCGCGGGTGCCCCGGGTCAGAGCGAGGAGCCGGTCGCGAATCCGCCAGTGCTCCGCCTTGAGTTCCCGCGTCCAGCGGTCGGGCTCCACGCGTCTCAATGCGTCCATCGCCCAGTTGAGGGAGTGCAACGCCATCAGATGGTCCGGCTCGGCCTCCACCACCTGACGCAGGAGCGGAATGGCTTCGTGTACCTGGGGTGGCGTCTCGTCGAGAAGGCCGTCCACCTTCTTCATCAGCTTGGAGACATCCACTTTCTTCTTTGTATCGGAAGGCGGAGACATGGGGAGGCGGATACTGCCATGAAGCCGTCCCCCCGAAGCGGCGACAACAAAAGCCCGGGTGCGATTCCGAGAAGGTGAGCCTGCTCGAGCCCGGGTGTCAGAGGGGCAGCTGGCCGAGCGCTTGAGCGTCGAGACGAAGCTGGGGGCCTTCGTGGCGTACTGAGCTCACCCCCTGGAAGGCGAGCGGACCAGCCAGTACCAGTGAGAGCGGACCAGGCGGCGCCGGCTCTTCGTCGCATCCTGTAGCTCGAAGCCGGGGGCGAAGATCTCCTTCATGGACGCGGGCGAAAGCGTCATGTCGCTCGGAGTCCAGTCCAGCGCCCAGATCAGATGAATGCCCCCCGGCTTGAGGAGGCGGGACACTTCCGACACGTAGGCCCGCTGCCCCTGGGGGTCGAAGCAATGAAAGCAGCCGACGTCGAAGGAGACGTCGTAGGGGCCGCTGAGCGCATCCAGGTGCGTCACGTCACCCACGATGAACTCGGGCCGGACGTCGTCCTGGGCGACCCGGGCCCGTGCCTTGGCGATCGCGACGGGCGAGAAGTCCACGCCGGTCGCGCGCAACCCCTGCTGCGCCAGATAGCGCGTGAACCTGCCGACGCCACACCCCAGCTCCAGGGAGCTCCGGGGTGAACCCTGCCGGGCCAGTGCTTGAATCTCCTTCGGGATGCGGATGTCTCCCCAGAACGTGATGGGGGCGCGATAGGCGCGATCGAAATCAGCGCTCGTGATGGGTGCGCTCATGAATGCCTCCGTGTTTCCGATGCGTGGTGGCGAATCGGACAGGAGGCAATGTATATAGGGTGCTATGAAAGTCAAGACTGTATAGGATGCTATGAAATCCAAGGCTGATACTCACTGGGACCCGGAATCCACACCGACCTTCTGGATCAACCACGCGTCGCGGTTGCTGATGCGCCGGTTCGAGCAGCTTCTCCGTCCGCTCGACTTCGGGATGGCCTACCTTCCAGTTGTCATTGCGCTCGAGGAGCACGGGGCGCTCTTGCAGAAGCAGCTCGCCGAGTACGCCCGAGTCGAGCAACCCACGATGGCCGCGCTCCTCACACGGATGGAGCGCGACGGACTCATCGAGCGTGAGCCGCATCCGAGCGACAAGCGCGCGAGCCAGATTTCACTTTCGGCGAAGGCGAAGGCCCGCCTGCCCCTGGCGAAGAAGCAGCTCGGGGAGGTCGCTGAACAGGCGACCTCGGGCTTCAGCGAACGCGAGCGCGCGACGTTCCTGGCGCTCCTGCGCCGCGTGGTGGACAACCTCACCCCGGATGCAGAGGAGCGCGGTGGCGAGGGGCCGTGAGGCGCCACGGGCCGGCGGGTACGCCGCTCTCAGGACCGGAAGCCGGGCTGGATCAACGGACAGGTCCTGTGCGCCAACGGTGGAATCATCTGAGGCCCAGTGCAGCCGGGGAGCCGCGCCCTCTCGAGCGCGGCCCGCCCCCGTCGCCTACCTACGTCCGTGCACTCACCGGGGCTGGATCGCCCACTGCTGGTTCGCAACGGTGGTGCAGCTCCACTGTTGGACGTTCGCTCCATCGCCCGTGGAGGCATTCGCCACGTCGACACACTTGCCGCTATTGACGTTGACGAGGTTGTAGCTCCCATTGCTCAGAGGAGACAGGTGGAAGACCTGGGCGTTCGTCCCATTGCATTCCCAGAGCTGGACGTTGGCGCCGTCCGCGGTGCTGGAGCTGCTCACGTCGACACACTTGCCGCTGTTGACGTTGACGAGGGTGTAGTTGCCGCCACTCGCCGCCTCCAGACGGAAGGCCTGGGCGTTCGTCCCGTTGCAGCCCCACTGCTGGATGTTGGTTCCGTTCGCCGTACCGGAGCTGCTCACATCGAGGCACTTGCCGCTGTGTTGCGCGACGAACTGCACGATGGTTCCGGGCGGGGGGACCTGTCCGCCGCCGCCGGAGCCAGGGTCCGAACCATCGTTGCACGTGTTCGTACCCGAGCCACCGCCGGGGAACGTGACGCGAACGACGGCCTTCGCGCTGGTCTGCTCGAGTACGGAGATGCTGACACGGCCGTCGGGATCCTGGAAGGTGCGGCCCGCGGTGAGGCGGGGATCCCTGTGGTTGTTGGGGTAGCCCGACGCGAGATCCAGCAGGAGGGGGCGGGTGTCCCCGCTGGTCGTGCGGTAGTCCTGTGCGACGTCGATGTGCACGCCCGGGTTGACCTCCGGGGCCCCATCCGGGCCCGCGTTGAACGTGGCGAGCGCGGGGTTCCTGTACTCCACCCAGAAGGAGAGCGGTTTGCCTCCCACCGTGTCCCCGGTTGGAATCTGCAGGGATTGAATCCCATTGGACGCGGTCTGGATGGGGGTCAGCTCGAACACACCGTCGCGCGAGACCCGCACGTTGTTGCACTTGTCCAGCCACAGCATGGTGGACTTCTGGAACGCGTTCATGTGCCCCAGACCTCCGCCCATGGTGTTGAAACGATTGCCATACTCATCAGGGCTGCAGCTCGTGTACGGATCCCTCCGGTATGCGACGCCGCTGCCGCAGCGGGCCGTGGACGCGTGCCCCAGGCCAAAACCATGGCCCATCTCGTGCGCGAAGGCATTCGGATCCGTGCAGGTATACAAGCTGCCATCACCGAACACCGGGCCTCCCGCCGCCGGAGGTCGCCCCACCCATGCGAGGCCACAGGCACAATTGCTGAGCCCCGGGTTGTTCGGAATCACGAAGCCCACGTGGGAATAGACACCGAGGTTGATTCCCTGGCTCGCCGCTGCCGCGCGCGCCGCGTTGCTGATGGTGTCGAGATTGCAGTTCGCCGGCGTCGGAAGGCTGAGCGGCGCCAGGGCGTCCCCTTCGACGTTCCAGATGCCGTAGGAGATTTCCCGGTAGTAGGCGCGCACCGTGTCCAGACGCTGCCGGGCGGTGTTGACATCGATCCGCGCGGTCGTGCCTGGGAAGACCAGCGGGAGAATGGCGACCCGGATGGTCCTCGGCGTGCCATTGAGCAGGGCGTCACTCGTGGTCGCGAGCCCCTCGGCGGGTCGTACGACCTCGATGGACTCGGCCTGGAGGAGCTCGCCGACCCGCCCGGGCTGCTCACCACCGGAGCGCGATCCGGGCTCGAGCCGACCGCGAACCTTCACGTGGTCACCCGTCTGGAAGTCAGACGGCCCATCGAAGGACAGCTCGAAGCTCTGGCCTTCCGGAGTCGTCAGGCCATACCCCATCCGATGTGAGCCGTCCGCGTTGTCGACGGAGAACATTCGCAGCTCGCCCTCGTAGAGGGGCAGCTCGTCGGCACCGGAACAACCCAGCGCCAGGACGGAACACGTCCCGACAAACCATTTCGTGATGCGTCCAGGAAACATGAGCTCACCTTTCGCATTCGGTTGAAACGAAACGTTGGTTCGACATGGGTCACGCCCATGCCGTGCGCGCATATAGCGCTCTCGTCTCTCCGCATGAAATGAAAAACGTGTTTAAGCTGAAATCCATGCAATCGAACCGAAAACATCCAGGCCCTCTGTATCTCCTCCGCGCCGTATCCCTCGCGAAGTCATCCAGGGAGGAATCTGCTGCCGAGGGTGTTCAGCATCCGGTTGTGATTGAGGACGCCACTGTTCGGGAGCTCGATGGGGTGGCGGAGCGGATGGGCCGGCTTCCTGCTCGCGGGTGTTTTGCCGGGCCCTCGTACGACGCAAATTCGTAGAAGCCGAGAAGGTGGCCCCCGCGCGTGCCGAGGTGCTGTCACTCATTGGCTGTAGAATGGCCGCGGCCACGAGTCGGGGCAGGCTCTCAGGGGCGCCTTCCGCACGTTGCGTGGCCGTTCAGCAATCCTCTCGAGGAGTGGAGCATGAGCGCAGTCCTTCTGGGCCGACGTTCGTCATCTTGGGGTTTCTTCCTGGCGCTCTCTGTCGCGGGAGTGCTCGCTGGCTGCACTTCGTCGTCGGAGGGCCCGTCTGAAGAGACTCCTCGACCCGAGGAAGAGTCTCCGCCAACACCGGTCCCTTCGTTCACCTGGGGCAGTGGCACGGACACCGGCAAGCTCGAGGGCAACGTGTGGACCCCTGGGCGTGACGCGACGGGACTCGTGAACGAGGTGTCGTGGGCGCTCGTCCCCAAGGGGCGGTGGATCGAAGTCGCTGGAACGCCGCTCACCTCGCTCGACGCGGAGGTCAAGGCGGCGATTCCTGGCTTCCGAGATCTCGGCTCCCAAGGGCTTGCCGGGGTCATCAACGCCTACTCCGGCGTGGCGGTCGACGCGCCTCACGCCCGCTGGTGGGCCTTCGGTGGCGGGCACGCCGACAGCTCCAACAATGGCCTCTACCGCTTCGACATGGCGAAGATGCGCTGGAGCATCGAGCAGCTCCCCGATGACCCGGCGAACTGGGCGGGAGTCACCTACGGAAACACGTACAGCTTCTACCCACCCGCCGCGGAGTACTCCAAGGCCCACCCAGACAGTGACGTCTACTCGGATGAGTTCTTCGATCCAGGCCGGCCTGCCGCGTCGACCGGCCACCCGGTGGCCCGCCACACGTACAACGGGCTCGTCTACAACCCGGACCTCCAGGAGGTGGCTTTTGGCGTCCGGCGGATGTGGCGCTACAGCCTGACCACCCACACCTGGAAGCGCCACAACCCCTTCAACACCCCGGGTGCCACGTACGACGGGGCGACCGGATACGGCGGCGCGTCCGGCTGGACGTTCTGGGACGAGGTGAAACACCGTTACCTCTTTGGCCCCACGGAGAACTACAACTATTCGAGGTGGTGGTCCTTCGACACCGACGACCAGTCCTGGAACTGGGAGGTCATCACTCCCCCCGCGTGGTATTTCGCCCAGATGGTCAGGGTCGATCGGAAGCTGGTGAGCTTCCCCGCCCCGGAGGAGGCCCACGGCACCTTCCCTCCGAGGCTGGTCACGTACGACATGGACACGGGGAAGTGGGAGACCCTGCTCCTGGAGAGCAACCTCGAGCTCTCACGCTGCTACAGCGAGTACTTCGAGGGACAGATTTTCGCCTACGTGCCACCGCGCAACCGCTACGTCGCCGCGTTCCGGTACGACGGCGATGGGGATGGGAGGTTCGAGTACCGGACCTTCGAGATCGACCCGGTGACCCTCGAGCTTCGCGAGGCGCCGGAGTACGAGGCCGGCGCCTTCGGCGGGTGGCACGACAACGTCAAGAACCGCTTCTTCTACCTGGCGACGCATGACGCCCTCGTCTACGTGCGCAAGGGAGAAGAGAACCTGCGAGTCTTCCGGCTCCCCTGAGTCAGCCGTTCTCCACGGCCTCGGCGCCTACAGCACGCGGTAGTCGTTGCCGCGGCCGTGGTGCTCCATCAGGGCCTCGACGATGACGTACTGGCCATCTCCTGGTTGGTTCTCCAGGCGCCAGGCGATGGCCAACGACCCGCCCACATGCGTGTGGTAGCAGTTGTAACCGTTGACGCTGTAGACGCCGTTGTTGGCGCCAATGCCACCACGGATCTCCTTGATCTTCCGCAGGATGTCCGAGCGGCTCGCATGGTTGTTGATGGCCATGGAGGCCCCCGAGTACGTCTTCCAGCCCTTGAGCTGACGGCCCGCCTCGTCGGCGCCAGAACCTGCTTCCTTGCGGTAGCCCATGTAACCTCCCATCGTCCACCGGTCGTGGTGGAGGGGGACGAGTATAACACCCCTGTAACGGCGCAGGGTGAGCGCATGAATTCAGTGGGCGTGAGATTGGGCAGGGCAAGCGTACCGTCTGCCTTTATTTTGCTGCATGCGTCCCGTTTCTGCTGGGCTGCCGAGTCCAGGGCCAGGATGATCGACCACCCCATGGGTGGTGTGCTCATCCTATAGATAGAGGCGCCCCATCTGGGAAATATCGCCACATGATTTCTGTTCGAGCGCCGGTCCTTGCCTGGTTGCCGGCTGCGCGGACAGAGAGAAGGAGGTTCTTGGTGAATGCCGTTCGAGTGAGCTGTTGTCTGGTGGCCGCCGTCCTGGCCTGGTCCGCGCAAGCGTCGCCGGCCCGGGCTCAGGCGGTGGAGGATGCCGACGCCACCCGGCGCCACCAACAGGTGGATGCGATCTTCGCGCCATGGAGCGGCGCGGATACGCCCGGTTGTGCGGTCGGCATCTCCCGCGACGGAGTGCTCGACTATGCGCGCGGCTACGGCGTGTCGAATCTGGAGTACGACGTTCCCATCACGCCGGAATCGATTTTCCACGTCGCCTCGATCTCAAAGCAGTTCACCGCCTTTTCGATCCTGCTGCTGGCGCACGAGGGCAAGCTGTCGCTGGACGACGACATCCGCAAGTATCTCCCGGAACTGCCTGACTACGGCAAGACCATCACCATCGCCCACTTGCTCCATCACACCAGCGGCCTGCGCGAACAGGGGCAGTTGCTGAACCTGGCCGGTTGGCGCAGCGACGACCTGTCCACTCAGGCCGACATGCTGTGGGCCGTGACCCGGCAGCGCAAGCTGAACTTTGATCCGGGCAGCGAAGTCGTTTACGGCAATGCCGGCTACACGCTCTTGGCGCTCGTCGTGAAGCAGGTGACAGGACAATCGCTGCGGGCATTTGCCGACGAGCGCATCTTCCGGCCGCTCGGCATGAGCGACACGCATTTCCATGTCGACCACAGCGAAATCGTGAAGCGGCGCACCTCCGCCTATCGTCCGGGCGACAAGGGCGGCTGGCGCGTGAGCATCCCGAACTACGACCACTACGGCTCGACCAGTCTCTTCACCTCGGTCGGCGACCTGCTGAAATGGCAGGACAACCTCATTCGCCCGCGTGCCGGCGCGACAGCCGTCATGGCCTCGATGTTGACGTCGGGCACGTTGAACGACGGCCGGTCGATTGGCTACGGCGGCGGGGTGATGCTGAGCACCTATCGCGGCTTGCGCACCATCGAGCATGACGGTGTCGACGCCGGTTATCGCGCGGATGCGCTGACCTTTCCCGATCAGCGGCTGAACATCGCGGTGCTGTGCAACGGCGCTTCGATCGAGCCGCAAGAGCTCGCGCAGCGGATCGCCGAGGTGTATCTGGGCGACCGCATGGGCCCCAAGCTGGTGCCCGCGGTCGAGGCTCCCATGGCGACGCTGCAGGCGTTGGCCGGCACCTACTGGAGCCCCTTGACGGACGAGGTGGTGCGCGTGGAAATGAAGGACGGCGCGCTGCGGCAGGTCGGTGTGAAGACGGCGTTTGTTCCGATCGGCAAGGACGTGTTCCGTCCCGGCGAATCGACACACGAATGGCGCTTCCGCAGGTCGGCCGATGGCCGGCACGCGTTGAGCATCCTCGACTTCTGGCCTACGGCCCGGAGCTTCGAGCGCGTCAGTGCCCCGATGCCGACCCCGGCCGCACTGGCTTCGTTCGCCGGGCAGTACCGCAGCGACGAAGTCGACATGACCTATGCGGTGCGCCTGGCGGACGGCAAGCTGACGATGCGCTGGTCGCGGCAGAAGGAGACCGCGCTCGAAGCCGTCGGCGGCGATCGTTTCATCAGCGACATGCTGGGAACGGTGACCTTTACGCGGACAGCGACGGGCGAGGTGAACGGCCTGATGATCAGCAACCGCCGCCTGCGCCGCCTGCATGCCGAGCGCCTTGCGACGAGTGGGGCCTCGGCGCAGGCGGACGGGCCGTGAGACTGCACCCGTTTCGTGACTCTCCTGGCTCGAGCATGCCCCCTGGGATTCGCGTCGCGCTCAACCCGCTCCGAGGCTCGCCAGGAGCTCGGCGAGCCGTGCAGGCTGCGACGCGAAGGGCGAGTGGCTCGCCTCCAGGGTCTTCTGCTCGAACGGGTTGGCGGGAGTGAGGGCATCCGCCTCGCGGATCATCAGATCCTGGAGGGCGGGCGCCATGGCTCGGTCCTTCGTGCAACGGATGTAGCTGCGCGGGATACGGCCCCAGCGCTCGCGCGTTGCGATGACCTCGGACGTCCACAGGGCGATCGGGAGGTCCGGTGTGAGCGCGAGCGCGAAGGGCAGGAACTCCTGGGCGTCCACGTCGTTGTAATAGGCCGCGCGCAGCGCCTCGAGGTACGCGGCATCCCCGCGCGGATTGATGCGGACCGCCCCCAGGGCCGCCGGGTCTCCCACGAAGAGCTTGTCTCCGTAACCGGTCTTCGCCTCGGGCAGCGCCCCATAGGCGCTCGGCTTCTTCAGCCGCACGGGGCAATAGGCACTCAGGTAGACCAGCCGGCCCACCCGTTCGGGAGCGAGCTCGCCCACCCGGGTAATCACCGTCCCGCCCATGCTGTGGCCGACGAGGATCGGCCGGTTCGCGCCCCTCAGCGCCTCGAGCGCGTCGACCACCGCCGAGGCGCACTCGTCGAGGCGGATGTCTCGCTGCGGCGAGGGCTCCTGGGCGAACTTCGCCCCATCTCCCGTGAGGTACGAGGAGGGAAAGCGGGCGTTGAGGCCGTGGCCCGGCAGATCGATCGAGACCACGCGGTGGCCGAGACCGGAGAGGTTCTGCGCGACACGTCCCCAGTGCAAGGCGTTGTGCCAGGCACCGTGCACCAGCAGGAAGGTCTTGCTCTCTGTGCGGGAGGCCGCTTGGGCCTGGGAGCCGGGGCCTGCGAGGGACAGCGCGGCGGTGGTGAGCACGGTGCCCTTCAGGAGGTCTCTGCGTTTCATGTCATCCTCGTCTGGCGGAGGCGGCCCTTCGCCAGGGAATGCTGGGAAGGGCCGCTTGTGAGAGCGTTTCAATGAGCCGGGCGCGACGAGACTCCAGCTCGGCGATCTGCCGCTCGATGTCGGCGAGCTTCTCCTCGTGCGCGGCGAGGGCGTTCGGGCAGACGATGTTCGACTTGCTCCTGAACATGCACGGGGAGAAGGTGGCGATCTCCTCGAGAGAGAAGCCCAGACGGATCATGCGGGCGATGTGCCGGACCCGGAGCACGGCCTCGGGATCAAAATCACGGTAGCCATTGCTCCGGCGGCTCGAGACGAGCAGCCCTGCCTTCTCGTAATGGCGGATCGAGCGCGCACTCGCGCCCGACAGCCTGGAAAGCTGTCCGATGTTCATTCCTGCCTCGATGAGAAAAGACCGTAGCACCTGACACTGGTGTCAAGGTCAAGGGCCCTCCGCAACCTCCATGCGCGAGGAATCGGTGAGCGCCCGGCTCACTCCCGGAACGTCGCGTCGCTGCGGTCGAGCGCCGTGGACAGGGGCTCGCTGTAGAGCAGGCTGTCTCGGTGCCGGATGTAGCTGCCCGGGAAGTTGTAGGACTCGAGCGACGTCAGGCTCGAGTTGGCCTGTCCTGGCCGCCGCCACCAGGTGGCGTCCGCCTTGAACAGGGCGGAGCCATCGTTGGGGTCCAGCCACAGCAGCCCGTTGCGGTGGCGCAGATAGGTGCCCGGGAAGGCGACGGACTCCAGCGAGATGGCCGATGCGTCGGCCAGGCCCGGGACGATCCGCCACTCGGCGTCCTCGGCCGGAGACAGGAAGTTGTCGATCCGGCCCCGGCCCTCGCGGTGCCGGATGAAGTAGCCCTGGTAGGACGACTCGAAGCGGGTGAAGGCGCTCACCGTCACGTTGTCGAACCGGGCATCGGCCAGGTAGGTCCTCACGCCCACCGTGCCCGCCGTGTACGAGACGTCCGTCACGTTGAGCTTCGGCGTGGCCATGTCATCCAGGTAGACCTTGAGGTTGGAGCCCACGGCCACCACGCGCAGGTGGTGGGGCACGTTGGCGGCGATGCTCATGGCCACCGAGGCCACCAGGGTCCAGTTGTTGTCCGCCCTGCCCAGGAACACCTGGCCCTGATCGATGCCGGCGAAGTAGCCCTGGTAGGCATCCGTGCCGATCTCCAGCCGGCTGGCCCGGAACAGCAGTCCCGCGTTGCCCGCGGTGCCCATCGTGATGTCGGCGTCGAGCGTGCCATTGGAGAAGAGCACGCCAGCGGGCACGGCCTTGGCGCCCGCGTGGGCCGCGACGCTCAGCTGGCCGTTCGTCACGCTCCAGCTTCCGCCGTGGATGTTCCACCCGTTCGCGTTGCCGTCGTTGAAGTCATCGCCGAACGGAGGCACCCACCGCGCCGTCTTGGCGATGAAGGGCGCCAGCAGCCGGGCGATCTTCACGTGGCCGCTGTCGGACGGGTGCAGCGAGTCCGTGAAGTCCGAGGTGCCCACCGTCACCCAGCCCGTGGTGTCCACGTAGTAGAGCTTCGTGTCCCCGGCGGCGATGCGCGCTTTGACGGCGTTGAGCGTGGGCACGGCTTTGAAGCCGCCGAAGGGCCGCAGCGCGAAGAGCACGGCGTTGGGGTACTTCGCCCGCACGTCCTGCAGGAAGGTGGTGTACGTGCCCTGGAAGGTGGCGTCCGAGACGCCGAAGTTGTGGTCGTTGGTGCCCAGGTTGATGACCACCGCGTCCGGCTGGTAGCGGGTGAAGTCCCACGCGGGCGAGGACGGGTACTGCACCGTCTGCAGCTTGAAGAACCAGGTGCTCATGCCCAGGCTGTTCGGCGAGGAGCAGGACACGCCGTTCTGCAAGCAGATGCCGGAGTAGGCGACCTGGGTGTGATCCGCGTTGAGCGCCTCGCCCACCAGCCACGAGTAGTCACTCAGGATGACCTTGCTCAGGGCGCAGCAGCCCGCGGTGATCGAGTCCCCGATGAACTCGAGTCGTCGGCTCCGGGTGGGGGACTCCAGCGTGGTGGCCCCGCTGCTCAGCACCAGCCCCTGGAACTGCAGGACCTCCACCTCGGAGCGGGACGTGACGCGCAGGGTGTGGTTGCCCGCGGCCAGGGGCGTCGGGGTGAGGTTGATCGTGCCCGAGCCGGAGAAGGCCACATCCGCCCCGCCGTCGATGCTGACGAAGAAGTTGGCGGCCGCCGCCAGGCGCAGCTGCACGGTCGTGCCGGTGAAGCCCACCCGGAAGTAGGCGCCCGACCAGTAGCTCCGGGCGATCGACGCATTCGACGTGTCCCACCGGCCCACGTAGCGGATGTTGGTGTCGGAAGGAGAGCCGTCCCCCGTGGCCGCATTCGCCACGGGACCACTCAGCAACCCGGAGAGGATGCCGACCCAGACCGCCGTCAGCAGGGGGGTGAGAACGTGCCTCGTCATCTCGATGGCTCCTGGCCGTGAGGGGAAAGGGGTTCGGCCAAGAAAGCCGCTTAACACGAAAAAGCCGGAAGTAAGAGACCTCCTCTTCCAAGCTGGCTTCAAGGAGTGACTCGGTGATCACAACCACAGCACCCATGCTCAGTCCTGCTGAAACGCAGCACAACCCAGGAGCGAGCACATGAAGGTCAAGACGAACATTCGTGGTGGATTGAATCCCCAACCCGAACCGCCGGGTCGTCTCGGATTGAGACGACTCCTGGGTCTATGACGAGCCGAAGGAGCACGGGGCTCGAGTCGCCAGTGGGCGGTACGCCGCCCGCTGGCGGGAGGGCTCGTAGGTGCAAGACGGAACGGAGATTCCGCCAGAAGCACCCGCCCGCGCTGCGGGACCTCCAGCGCTAGTCGACGTACCAGAACGAGCCATAGCCGTACACGCGGGCGGCCATGGAGATTTGCCGGTCCGTGATGACGGTGTCGCAGCCCGTGGTGTTGCACTGGATGATTTCCCCGAGCACGCCCGTGTACTCGATGACGTAGTGGTCGGGGTTCGTGGAATAGCCAATGGGCGGACAGTTCGTTCCGGGGACCGAGCAGTTGCAGCTGTTCGGAATCAGGTTCCCCGAGGCGTCGCTGGCGCACTGCATGTTGTTGATGCGGTTGACGAAGTTGATGAGGTTCTGCCGCGTGTAGTGCATCCGGAAGAACCGCAGGTCGGAGAACTGGGAGATGCTCATCGTCGCGCCCGTGTAGCGCACCGTCGACACGTCCGTGGTGCAGATGGCGTTCCCGGAGTACCAGGCGCCCGTCGGATAGTCGAAGCTGACGTTGCCCCTGCCATTCGTGGGACAGGTCGTCGAGCCGTTGTTCGCATAGGCGCCGGCGAGCACCGCGATGGGACGGAGGTTCGGGTGAGACGTGTCACGCAGGTACGCGAACATGCTCAGTTGGGCCGCGCCGGAGTTGAGGAGGTCTCCGGGGCCCGGGTTGCTGATGCCATTCCACGTCGCACCGCCGTTGGACGTGTTCCAGCCTGTCACCAGGGGTACGGCCATGCTCCCCTGGAGAACGAGCTCCGAGGGCCAGGTTCCGAGGACGCCGTTTCGCGTCGTGACGAGCGAGAACGGACGGGGCCTGTTCGCCGAGCTCCAGGCGTAGCCATACATGTCATTGTAGCCGCCTCCCTCCACGTGAGTGCGCGGCGAGCTCCACGTGTTGAGGATCATGCCCGCGTCGTAGCAATAGACCTGAGCTGCCGGCGTCCCCGACGCGCTCTCCGGCTGCTGGCCCCGCTGCCACGAGGAAAAGGGCGTCGGGACGGACAGCCCCGTGAATGTCCCCACGTTGTACGAAACGGGCGTCGACGCGATGTTGCCCTGCCAGCGCATCAACATGGACCACGCGTCCTGGCGGACGCCGTTGTTCGGGTCGAGATACTGGCCCCCCGTGGTGAACAGGGGCGCGACGTTGGTGTGACAGGTCGTCGGCGTCATGCCGTAGAAATCTCCGGCCATGGCGCTGGTGGACACGAGCACGGTGAGTGCCGCGCGGACGAGTGGAGTGGACTTCATGACCCGGTTCTCCTGGATGTGGGACTGGCGGGATGCCAGGCTCAGTATGTTCGCCGAGCCTGACAGACCATGGGTCCTCGCGGCGTGGAGGTGTTGACCTGTCCGGGTTCCTTCGCTGGACGCGCTGAGCTAGTTCACACCCACGGCGCTCCAGCTGTCCTTCACCTTCTGCACCTCGGCGGAGTTGGCGCCGTACAGGTCCGTGGCCGCGCTGATGCACGCCTGGCGCGCCTGGGCGAAGGTGGTGTTGGGCGTCATGTAGTGGGCCAGGGCGCGGCCGAAGACCTTCAGCCCCTTCTCCATGCCGATACCGTCCTTCACCTGGAGGCCCGAGGTGCGGTTGGTGCCGCCGTTTGCCAGCAGGTAGAAGGCGTTGTTGGCGATGCCGCTGGAGCTGTGCACCTCGGTGTTGTTCTTGAAGTTCTTGTAGTTGTCGAGCGAGTACCCGTCCTTCGTCGGGTCATCCATGTAGCGCAGGGCATCGTTGGTGCCGTTGCCCGGCGTGTAGGCGTCCTCGCCGATCTTCCAATCGAACTTCACCGAGGGGTTCTTCTGTGAGGCGTACCACTCCACGCCCACGCCCATGATGTCGCTCATCGCCTCGTTGAGGCCGCCGGACTCGCCGCTGTAGACGAGGCCCGCGGTGCGCTCGGTGAAGCCGTGGGAGATTTCATGGCCGGCGATGTCCAGCGTGGTGAGCGGGCTGAACTCGCTGCCGTCACCATCGCCGTAGTTCATCTGGTTACCGTCCCAGTACGCGTTGTCGTAGTTCTTGCTGATGTGCACGTAGGACTTGAGCTGCTCGCCGCTGCCGTCGATGGAGTCGCGGCCGAGCACGTTCTTGTAGAAGTCGTACGTCATCTCCGCGCCGTAGTGCGCGTCCACCGCGGCCTTGGAGCGGGCCGGGTCGCTCGTCTCGCCCCAGACGTCATTGGTGTCCTTGAAGTCCGTCTGGCCGCTGGCCTTCTCCTTGTTCTGCCCGTCGAACGTCACCACGCCCTTGCCACGGGTGTTGTCGCGCAGGCTGTAGGTGCCATCCGCGTTCTTCGTCGTGACGAGGTCCACCTTGCCGCTGTACATCGTGGTGTCGTTCGGCGTGCCCGTCGGCGGAGGCGGCTGCGGGGTGCCCGTCTTCGCGGTGGCGGTCAGGCCCCACGTGTTGAGCGTGCCCGTGCCCTTGCGCACGCCGTCCTTCACGGTGAGGGTCCAATCGCCCTTCGAGTGCTCGCCCGCGAAGGCGCTCAGGTCGAAGTCGCCCTTCACCCCCGTCGTGCTGGTGCTACCGGCGCCGTTGAACACCACCGCGCTCTTTCCCGAGGGGCTGGTCAGGGTGACGGTCAGGTCGCTCGGCTTCGAGTGGGTGAGGTCCAGCGAGAGTTTCAGCTTGCCGATGGAGACGTCCTGGCCGAGCGTCAGCTTCGACGTGAGGGTTCCCAGGTCCTTGATGTGCTCCTTGGGGCTGACGCTGCCCGTCGCCTGCGTGGGCGCGGTGCTGGTGCTGGTGCTCCCGGCCTTCGCGCTGCCCTGGCGCACGAAGCCATCGATGGTGTTGAACTTGTCGTAGATCTTCCCGGTGTTCGCATCCACCAGGTAGTTCATCCGGCGGGGCTGCGCCTGGCCGGCGATCTGGGAGATCTCCACCCGGTAGGCCGAGTGGTAGGTGCCGGAGGGGTCCTTGTAGATGACGCGCTCGGCGGAGGGCTGGCGGTCCGGCTTGTCGGCGAAGTCCTTGCGGACGAGCTCCTCCACCTGCGCGGGCGACAGCTTGGGCTTCTGGCTGCCCAACCCCGCGGGGATGACGGACTTGTCGCCGGTGAGGCTCGTCACCTTGCCGTCCTTGTCGAGGTGCGAGATGACCTGCTCACCGAAGACCTTCACGCCCTCGTGCAAGCGGTCCATGCGCACGTGCGTCATCCCGAGGTCATCGCGTTCGATGTTGCGCGGGACGAAGGCCTGGGACGTCGCGGACGCGCTCATGAGGGCACGGCCCGTGGGCGCGGCGCTCTGGGGATCGAGCGTGGCGAGTGTGGCCTGGATGGCGGTCTGACCCTCGGGGCTGTTCAGGGCGACGCGGCCCGGGCGGGGCTGCGGCACCAGCGGCGTCAACGTCTGCTCGGCGCGGGCGAGCTCGCTGGGGCGTACCGTGGGGCCGAATCCGTCTGTGGAGACGCGGTTGCCCTTGGCTTTCTCCGGGGTGGCGGCGGGCTTCACGGTGTTCTTCGCCGTGGGTTCGGAGGAAGTGGTGGAGCGGGGGGTGTTGATCGGCTTCTGGCCATCGGTGCGACGAATGCTCATGGGATGCTCCCTGCGCGAGGGTTGAACAATTATCGCCCAGATGTGCCCCGGGTTGCTCGTCACGGGTGAGACGGAGTGGGGACGTGTCGTTGGTATGTCTGTCGTTGGTGTGTCTGTCGTTGGTGTGTTTGTGGTTGGTGTGTCAATGAATCGGGGCCGGCTCCTTGCTCGCAGGAGCAGCGTCCGGGCACTCTCTATTCCGTGGCGGAAGACAGGCTCAGTTGGCGGAGAAACCCAGCCGCGCGCTGCCCTCCGCGCACTTCACGTCCACCCAGGTCAACTCCGCGTCCAGCTCCTCGCCGTCCTGACGGAAGCGAGCCATGGCGATGCTCTCCTGGTCGCCCGCCGCCAGGTGCGTCAGTTTGTACTGCTTGTTGTTGGCCAGCCGCAGGTTGCACGCCGTCCAGGGGCGCGTCTCCATGTTGTGGATGACGAGCCGCTTGAGCGGCCCAATCCCTCCGAGAGATGCCCGCCCCTTCAGCGACTTCTGTACGGCGGGCGCCGCGACCACTGGTGCGACCGGAGCCGTGGCGGCGGCCGGTACCACTGTCGCGCTGGGACGCTCGGGAGCCGGTGATGCAACGGCCGGGGCGGCGCGCTGCGGGCGGCGGCGATTGCCACGCTCCTCGGCCGGCTCCGGCGCGCGAGGGACGAACAGCTTGCTCCCCTCGGGCGGGGCCTCGTCGAGATGCAGGCGCGCCAGATGGTCTCCGCTCACCTCCATCACCACGGCCTTGCCATGGCTCGGGCGGCGGCCGTCACTGTCCGGTGGCCCCACCAGTTCCAATTCGGTGCCCTTGCGAATGCCATCCAGCCGGCCGGCGCGAACGTAGTGCTGCCCGTGGTCCTCGAGGACTTCGTGGAACGCGTTGTCCTCGTTGGACTCGGCGGGTGCACGCTCGGCGCGGGAGGGCGCATCAACGGCGGGCGCGGGCGCGGGGTCCGGGGGCGCGGGGGTGGAGGGAGTCTCCCGAGCCACCGGCGATGGCGCGGCGGCGGGAGCGGTTCCCGCTTGGTCTCGCCTCGCGAGCACCACCACCAGGATGCCCGCCAGCACCACGCACATCATCAGCAACGCGAGCATCGCCACGCGACTCTGACGTGCTGGCTGTGCCACCGGCGCGGACATCACGGGAGCCGGGGGCGCCACCGCGACAGGAGCAACGGACGGCGTGGACGGAGCGGAGGCCACGCTCGGACGCCAGGCGACGCTCGGCCCCGAGGCCCCTGTGGCGGAGACGCTGGCCGGAGCCGGGCCCGAGCCACTCCCCGAGCCATCGCGCACATACGTCCCCTCCAACTCGGCGGAGCGGACATCGGGCGCGGAGGGCACGCGGCGGCTGAGCGTCGAGATGAGCCTGCGCTGCTCGGCGAACTCCTCTGGGCAGAGGGCTCGCAGGTACGCGCCCACTTCCTCGGCGCCGACGTGCGCGCTTTCGCGGACAGCCTCTTCATTCAGCGCGCGGGCGAAGTCATCCGCGCGGGCATACCGGTCGTTGACCTCGGGAGCCAGCGCGCGGTGGACTACCTTGTCCAGCGAGGCCGGGATGTCCGGACGGATGGAGCGGAGGGACGGGAGGCTGGGGCGTCCCATCGCGACAATCATCTGTCCCACCGAGTCCGCCTCGAACAAGCGGCGTCCGGCCAGCATCTCCCAGACCATCACGCCGCAGGAGTAGATGTCGCTGCGGTGGTCGAGCTTCTCCCCGCGCGCCTGCTCCGGAGACATGTAGCCCAGCTTGCCCATCACCGTGGACGGCAGGGTGTGCGCGCTACCGGCTGCGCTCTTGGCGAGGCCGAAGTCGATGACCTTGACCTCGCCCTCGTAGGACACCATCACGTTGTGGGGCGACACATCGCGGTGGACGATGCCCAGCGGCGCGCCATCCGGGCCGACCTTGCGGTGCGCGTAGCCCAGGGCCGCGGAGACCTGCTGACCGATGTAGAGCGCGATGGGGATGGGCACCGCCGAGCCCACCTGCTCGGCGCGCCCCTGCATGCGCGACAGGTCCACGCCGGGCACGTACTCCATCGCCATGAAGAACGTGCCGGCGACCTCGCCCATGTCATACACCTGGGCGATGTTCGAGTGCTGGAGGTGCACGAGCAGCCGCGCCTCGTGCTGGAAGCGCTTGACGAACTGAGGGTCCGCCCCCATCTGCGGCAGCATGGTCTTGAGGACGTAGAGCTTCTCGAAACCCCCCGCCCCGGTGAGGTTGGCGAGGTGGACCTCGCCCATTCCTCCCTGTCCCAGGCGATGGACGAGCTGGTATCGGCCGAAGGTGGCAGGCGGGTTCGTGGACATGGCGGCGGAGCCTATACCATGCGCGCAACGGTTCGAACCCCGGGTCAGCGCGCGTGTGCGCCGCGCGCCGGGCGGCGCTTCCCCGTCTTGGGGTGGAGCAGCACGCCGGCGAGCACGAGGTCGATCATGGCCTCCAGGCGCGCATCATCCGAGCCGCCCCAGTGCAGCAGCTCGAAGTTGAGCACGGCGCCGAAGAGCAGGCCATGGATGAGCTGGGGGTCGGCGTCTAGCCGCAGCTCGCCGCGCTCCATGGCACGCTCGAAGATGTACATCACCTGGGCATCCTTCTCGTCCCGAAGCTTCTGCACGAGCTCCCCGACGGGGTCCCCCGGTCCCGCATTGAACAGCAGCCGGAAGACCGCGCGGCGTGAGGGCTCTCGAGCCAGTGCGCGCAGCGAGCGGAACTGCTCGAGGAGGTCACCCCGGAGCGTTCCGGTATCAGGCCGGGACGGCGTCTCCTCCGCGGCGAACTGGACCGCGGCCCGGATGAGCTCCAGTTTCGTGGGCCAGTGCCGGTACAGCGTGACCTTGTTCACGCCCGCTCGCGCGGCGACCTGCTCGAAGGCGAGCTTCTCGTGGCCTACACGGTCCAGCTCGCTCAACACGACCTCGAGCACCTTCGCCGTGAGGTTCTCGCCGCGAAGTTGCTTGGGCCTGGGTGGAGGCCTGGACTCCTCTTTGTCTCTTCGCCTCATGGACGTGAAGGTACGCGGCGTCCGGAACCATCGCAACGGTACCGTTGCGATTTCCCGGGCCCCTCATTACATGCGGAAAGCAACGAAGGCGTTGCTTTCTTCAGGAGACAGACGCGATGACCTCACCCACGAAGCTGTCCCATATCGTCCTGCGGACCGGCCGTTTCCAGCAGATGCGTGACTGGTACCTCAACGTTCTCGGAGCGACCGTGTCCTACGACAACGGTGAGGTGTGTTTCCTCACCTACGACGACGAGCACCACCGCATCGGCATCGTGAACACGGGGGCGAGCGAGCAGCCCGGGCCGAAGACGCGTGGCCTGGAGCACGTGGCGTTCACCTACGCGGACCTCACCGCATTGCTCGACACGTACGCGCGCCTCGAACAGGCGGGGATCACCCCGTTCTGGAGCGTCAACCATGGTCCGACGACTTCGCTCTACTACCGAGATCCGGATGGCAATCACATCGAGCTGCAGGTCGACAACTTCGCCCGCGCGGAAGATGCGGCGCGCTTCATGAAGTCGGAGGTCTTCGACATCAACCCGATCGGTGTCGACATCGATCCTCGCGAGCTGCTCAGCCGCCTGCGCGAGGGTGTGCGGCCCTCGGAGCTCGCGAGGGCGCACACGAAGGCCGAAGCGCGCGGCTTCGAGACCGTACCCGAGGAATTCTTCCGCTGAGGGCCTACTGAACCGTGAACGACTGTGAAACCCCTTCATAGGGGCTGATCTGCCCGGTCCATCCCGATTTCCAATGGCCCTTGTGGCGGATGCGGTAGGTGCCGGCCGCGGCGTTCTTCGTGTCCCAGGTGATCGTTATCTTGGAGTAGGAGATGCCGCTCCGTTCCCAACGGTATGTCGTTTCCGGGTCCCAGTCCCACGCCATCGCGACCCATGCGCCGTTCACCAGTCTTTCGACCGCCAGGAACGACCCCTGCGTCTGGAGATTGTTGTTCGGGTGTCCGCCCCAGTATTGCACGGTCACCAGGCTTCCCTTCGTATAGCTCGCGGCCGGCTGGGTGATCACACTCCCGAAGTCCTTGTCGAGCGGCTTGTCGTCCAGCACCACTTTCGGGGTCAGATCGACCGTCAGCTCCGTCACGTCCTCGGGCGTGGGGCCGGCCGCGACCTCCGTGCCGCTGACGATGGCCTTGCTGAGTTTGGCGTATTCCTGCTGAAAGGCGGACAGCTCGTTCGGGCCGAACTGCGTGCAGGCTCCCTCATACCACTGCTTGGCGTACTCCTCCCGGGTGGCCAGGTAGGACGCGTACGAGTTGGAGAGCCCGGCGATGACCGCCGTGTCGACGCCAACGCTCGCAAGCTCCGTTTTCACCGTGTTCTTCAGGCGGCGGCCCGACATGGTGGTCACCTCGGTGGGGACGGCGGCGATGGCCAGGTTTCCGATCTTCAAGACCTGGAGGGGCATGATCTGCGGGGTCATGGTCGGACCGTTGATGTTGAGGTGCGCCACGCCGGTCGGTATCAGCACTGGTTTTTCCGCGTGGCACGCCTTGTAGGCCGCGTTGTTGGTCGCCGGCCACGCGAAGGCGAAGATGCCGCCCAGGAACCCGGAGAGCGCCGCCTTGCCGGAGTCCTCGCTCCACTGGATGCTGTCAACCGTGGTCCCATTGGGGAAGAGCGGCGAGGGGCTCGGATTGTCATACGGGCTGCCGGCCGAGAAGGATGCCCCCATACCAGCGGCGCAGGTCGTGGTTCCCGCGGAAGCGACGTAGAGCGTCCGCATATCCACCCACTCGTGGCGGAAATCCACCGAGCCGGTCAGCTCCTTCGTCGCGCTGTTATAAAGCTCTTTGGCCTTGTTGTACTGCTTGAGGACGGCGTTCTCGAGGCTCTTGTTCTTTTCAAACGTCAAATCAGGAGGCGCCTGGCCGAACCCGATGTTCGGCGTCACGTCGCCGGCATTGGACTGGGCGAACGCGGCCACGAACGTCTTGGATGCCAGGTAATCGGTCCCCTTGTCCTTCTCGAAGAGGTACGACGCCCAGCCCTTGTTGTCGCCGCTGATCAGCTTGTTCGCGGGGCCGATGCTGTCCGGGTGCACCGCGTACCAGTTCACCATGCCGATCTCCTCGCCGTCGAGTCCGACGAACTTCAGGAGCGTCATGGTCTTGTCGGTGATGCTGTCATACCGGCCCCGCTCCGCCGCGGGATTGTTGTTGTACGCTTCCTCCGCGCGGTTCCCGCCGCAGCCATCAATCGTTCCCTCGTTGACGAGGATCTTCCCGGGCTTCACGTTCTGATGGGCGCGCAGGATGGACTGATAGATGCCATCCACGATCGCGTTGAAATTCTGCTTCACGAACCCGTTGATGGTCGCGTCGTACATGAAATATCCCGAGTAACCCCCGGGACCGCTGTGGGTATGCGTCGCCGACAGCAGGATGTTCTTCGTGTTGTAATATTGCGCGAGCTCGGGATTGGCCGCGACCTTCTCGCTCACTTTCAGTTTGACCATCTGGAAGAGCTGGCCGAGGTCGGCGCTGACGAAGACGACCCGTTTGGCTCCATCACCAATGACGAAGGCGCGTGACCGCAGCCTCATGTGGATGCCGGCGGTTTTCTGATCCGATACGGCGAATCCCATCATCGTGATCTCGCCGGCGGGGCCGGTGATGTCATAGATGCCGCTTCCGATGAGGAAGACGCTGCCACCGGCTTGGGCGTTGATGCCGCTGACCAGGTTGCCCTGAGTGTGCTGGGTATCTATCGTCCCTTCCGGCGAGTCGTCGTTCCGGGTGTTGTCCAAGCACCCGGTGGCCAAGACGATGCTTCCCCAGAGCAGCAAGAAAGGAATCCGGTGGAGCCTGGCTGTCGCTGTGCGCATCAACATCCTCCTGTTTACTCCCAGTGAAAGTGGACAGAATGCATCAAATGGCCAGGGTGTGCCAGGCAGGCGGTTTGGGGTTGACGTGACAGTGCTGGCGTTCGAGGCTTCGCCGTCATGGAGAAGAAACACCGCAGGCTCGTGGTCGACGGTTGCCAGTATGCGTGGGTCGGAGACTGGCGTTACACCGCGGGCGTTCGTGTGGTGCGGATACGCGCATGGTTCCAGACGGAGGATGACAAGAAGGTCGGACCGATGTTGTCGGTGAACCTCGTCGGAAAGGGCCATGGCATGGTGGACTGTTCGGCCGCCATGCCACGAGACGCCCGCGCCGCCATCCTGCTCGCGAGGAAGCTCGGGTGGTCTCCAGAAGGTCGTGGCACCTTCTGGATTCTGCCCATGCACGGCCTCGAGCTCGAAACGCTCGAGGTCGTCGCCCCCGAGCCCTCTTCGGGACAGCCAGGGCTCAGCAGCCCCGGTTACAAGTGACGTCGCAGATCTGGTAGTCGGCCATACAGGCGTCCATGCAGTCGGCATCGCCGCCACATCCGGCGGTGCAACGGCTGTACGCGCCAGGGCAGGACGAGCAGCACGGCGCCGCCGCGGTCTCCTGGCTACCCGTGGTTTTTCAATGGATTCTGATTGATGTGTATTGATTCACTGGGAGTGTCTTCGGGCCCGCTGTACACAGGCCCGGGAGTGTGCGTCAGTCGCCACCGCCGCCGCGCTCGTACAGGTGCTCGATGACCTGGGCGTAGTGGGCGCTGACGACGTGGCGCCGCACCTTGAGCGAGGGCGTCAGCTCGTTGCGCTCGATGGTGAAGTCCTGCGGGAGGATGACGAACTTGCGGATGGACTCCGCCCGCGACACCGAGCGGTTGGCCGATTCGATGGCCTGGCCCACCTCGGCGCGCAGCGCGGCGTCCTCCAGCAGCGATTCGAGCGGCTGCCCGGTCCTGCCATTCTTCCGGGCCCAGTTGGAGAAGGCCCCGGGGTCGAGCGTGACGAGCACCGCCACGAAGGGCTTGCCCTCGCCCACCACCATGGCCTGGCTGATGAGCGGGTGTTCGCGGATGCGGTCCTCGAGCGGTCCCGGCGCCACGTTCTTGCCGGCGGCGGTGACGAGGATCTCCTTCTTGCGGCCGGTGATGCGCAGGAAGCCCTGGTCGTCCAGGCTGCCGAGGTCTCCCGTCTGCAGCCACCCGTCCGGGGTGAAGGTGCGCTGGGAGGCCTCCGGGTTGTGCCAGTAGCCGCGGAAGACCTGGGGTCCCTTCACGAGGATCTCCCCATCGTCGGCGATGCGCACGGTGGTGCCGGGAAGGGGCAGGCCCACCGTCCCGATGCGGTTGGCTTGGTCGATGTCGAGGGTGAGCACGGGGCTCGTCTCGGTCATGCCGTAGCCCTCGAGCACCATCACCCCGATGCCGTTGTAGAAGTGGTTCAGCCGCTCCGGCAGCGGCCCGCCACCGGACACGGCGAAGCGGAGCTGTCCGCCGAAGGCCTGGCGGAGCGTGCGGTACACGAGCCGCTCGAAGACCGCGTGCCGTAGCCTCGTGAGGAGGCCGATGCGGCCCGCGGAGCGCTCGCGCGAGTACTGGATGGCCGCCTCCGTGGCGAGATCGAACACGCGGACCTTGCCGGCCTGCTCGGCCTTCTGCTGCGCGGTCTGGAAGACCTTCTCCAGCACGCGAGGTACCGTGCCGAACCACGTGGGCCGCACCATGGCCAGCTCCTCGGTCAGCTTGCCGGGGCTGGTGGCGAAGGCCACGGTGTTGCCCTTCTCCACCGCGGCGAGGAAGAGGATCTTGGCCAGCGCGTGGGCGAGCGGCAGGAACAGGAACGTCCGGTCCTGCTCGGTGACCATGTTGCCCGCGTAGACCATGATCTGCAGGGCGTTCGACCGGATGTTGCCGTGGGTGAGCTCGCAACCGCGAGGCCGCCCCGTGGTGCCCGAGGTGTAGATGAGGGTGGCGAGGTGGTCGGTTCGCAGCTGGGACAGCCGCTCGTCGAGGCGGGCGTCGTCGACCTCGTCCCCGCGCTGCTGGAGGTGCTCGAGTGCCGCCTGATCGATGACGAAGGTGTGCCGGCAGGCCGGGAGCCGCTCCGCGGACTGCCGATAGAGGCCGTGCAGGTGGTCGGTCTCGAAGAACGCCACCATCGCCTCGCTGTCCTTGAGGATCCACTCGACCTGGTCGGCGGAGGAGGTCTCGTAGATGGGCACCGTGGTGGCGCCGGTGGCGAGGATGGCGTAGTCGAGGAGCACCCACTCGACGCGCGTCTTCGACATCAGCGCCACCCGCTGGCCCGGCTCGACGCCGAGTGCCATCAATCCCCGGGCGATCCGCCGCACGGTCCGCACGATGTCGGCGGCGGTGAGGGGCTCGAACCGGTCACCGGCGCGACGCGAGAACAGGGGCTTGTCCGGGTTCTTGCGTGCGTGCTCCAGCAGGGGTTGGAGCAGGTGTGCATCGGGTGCGAGCGAGACCTGGCCCTGACCCGCCATCTCCTTCTTCTGCGCGCTCATGGGGCCTACCATAGGGCCTCGCAAGGGCCGCGACCACCGCGATGAGGCTCCTCGGCCCATGCTGTTCCGGAAGTGACGCGGGCTCTCATCTTCTCGCCGGCCAGCGTGCCGTGAATGAGACATCACCGCAGCGTGTTTCACGGAGATACCGCTCGTGGCTCCTGGCTGGGGAGGGCTTCCGTGTTGTCAGTCCCTCGGACTACTCTGTGCGTACTGCGTCAGCAGGGGGACCTGAGAATGGCCGAGGAACGGACGTACCTGGAGCTGTCGGAAGAGGGCGGCGGCTCGCACAAGTTCTACGAAGTGAAGGTGGAGGGCAACTCCCTCACCGTCCGCTATGGCCGCATCGGTGACAAGGGCCAGACGCAGGTCTCCCAGTTCCCGTCCTCCGAGAAGGCGCTCGCCGAGGCCCGCAAGAAGATCAACGAGAAGGTCCGTAAGGGCTATGCCCCCGCCGTCATGGGTCAGCGCAAGAAGCGCTCGGTTACCCGCCGGGAGATCACCAGCGGCCGCTCCAACGCAACCCAGGCCCCCCTCCTCTGGAAGTTCAACTCCGGTGACCGCGCCTTCGGCATCTTCGTGGATGACTCGCGCTGCTGGGTGGGCAACGAGAGTGGTTCCATCTACTCGGTGGACCACGAGGGCCGCACGCTCTCCCAGTTCCGCCTCGCCGATGGTGTGAAGTGCATCGTCGCCGATGACCGCTGGCTCTATGCCGGGTGCGACGACGGCCGCGTCTATGACCTCGGCGGCAAGGTGCCACGCGTGGCGTACAACATCTCGGAGGACGTGGACATCTACTGGCTGGACATCAAGGACGGTGTCCTCGGCGTGTCCGACGCGGGCGGCAAGCTCACCGCCATCAACCACGAGGACGAGTCCCAGTGGGAGAAGCAGAGCGTCGGCACCCACGGGTGGATGGTCCGCTGCGACGAGCTCGGCATGTACCACGGTCACGGGCGCGGCCTGACCATGTACGACTGGGAGGACGGCGGCGAGTTGTGGCACCGCCCCACCCAGGGCAACGTCATGTTCGGCTGGCAGGAGGAGTCCTCCCTCTATGCCTGCACCAACCTGGGCTTCGTGCACCGCTTCACCAAGAAGGGCGATGCGGGGCCCGTCATGCAGTGCGACGCGGCGGTGTTCTCCTGTGCCGCGGTGGAGGATGGCCGGTACGTCTTCGCTGGCGACAACATGTCCAGCGTCTACTGCTTCAACGACAAGGGCCAGCGGTTGTGGAAGCTGTCCACCGGGTGCGGCTCGGCCTTCTCCATGCAGCTCTTCCAGGACCGGCTCTACCTCGTCACCACCGAGGGCGTGCTCGCCTGCATCGACGCGAGCGAGAAGGCCATCCAGGCCGCGCAGTCCGGTTCGCTGCCGCAGGCCCGCAGCATCCAGGCCCCCACCCCCGTGGCTGCCGTGCCCACCGGCACCGTGGAGTCCACGCGCGAGGTGGGCAAGGGCGTCATCGTGGAGTGCTACCAGGACGGAGCGAACCTGCGCGTGCGCGTGGTGTCCCCCGGTTACCACCCGGACTGGCACGTGCAGTTCCCCAAGGACATCCGCCAGGCGGGCAGCCGCTACGTGGTGGAGGGCGTCCACGAGTCCGCGCGCGGTGGTTTCTATCGCGCCTATGGCGACATCCGCAGGCTGGTGAGCTGACGTGAAACTGCTCGAGCAGGTGACGCTGCTCTTCCAGGAAGGGAAGAGCGACAAGGTCTACGAGGTGGACCTCCTGGAGGTCTCCCCGGGCCAGTGCGTGGTCAACTTCCGCTACGGGCGCAGGGGCACCGCGCTGAAGGATGGCTCGAAGACGCCCGTACCCGTGCCCCAGGCCGAGGCGAAGCGCGTCTTCGACAAGCTCGTCCAGTCCAAGCTGGACTCGGGCTACCTGCGCGGGGGAGCACCCGGGACACCGGTTTCCCCGCCTGCGCCCCGGGTTCCCGAGCCGCCTCCTCCTCGAGTGGAGGCTCCGGCCGGTACGTCGCCCCGGGAGCGTGCCCTCCTGGAGCAGCTCCAGCAGGAGGCCTCGGCCCGGCAGTGGTTCCGCCGTGCCAACGTGCGTGCCCAGCCTCGTGCGCTCGAGCGCGTCATCTGGCGCGCGGGCGAGCTGCGGCTGCGCGCCGCCGAGCCCCTGCTGCTGCCCATGCTGGAGCGGGCCACGCCCCTTCGCGCGTACAGCGTCGCCGCCGCCCTGGGGCGCGTGGGCTCGGAGCGCTCGGTGTCCGCGCTCGGGCGGCTCTACGGGGAAGCCTCCACACCGGACATGGTGCGCCGCATCGCCACCGAGGCCCTGCTGCAGCTCTCCGACGAGGCCACCCGCGCCGACTTCCGCCGGGACGTCCAGGAGAAGCTGCCTCCCGCGCTGCGCGAGCCGTCCCGGGGGACGGATTCGGAGGCCTTCGGCAAGGCGCTCGATGCGTACCTCGCCGCCGGGAAGGAGGATGCGATCAACGTCCTCGAGCCCCTCTACCTGGTGGACTCGGAGACGGTGCGGCCGGCGCTCCTACGGGTGCTTCGCACGGTGCCTCTCACGCTGCCGTCGGTGCGGGTGCTGCGCCACCTCTTCAAGGCGGCCGAATACCGGTACGACGGTGAGGTGTTCGGTCTCATCGCCTGGCGCTACGAGAAGGAGCGTCCGCTCGGGGCCAGTCGGCCGCGGGGCTTCACCCCCGAGACGCGTACGTACTTCCGCCGCCGGGTGTGGCGCACGCTGCGCCGCCTGGGCGAGCTGGAGAGCCCGGACTTCGTGAGGATGGCGGTGGGCGTGTTGCTCGCCTTCGGTGACGGGGACGCCGTGCCCGTGCGCACCACGGGCTGGGGACGCAATCAGAAGCAGTGGGACGTCTGGTGGCCCTACTGGGCCTTCAACCAACTGCTCTACCGCCGGAGCCCACGCTACGAGCCCGTGGAGAACAGGCTCGGCTTCCGCTGCAGGGCGACGTACAGGGCCGGGGAGCGCGCGCCCGATGTTCGCGAGGAGGCCTTCCCCAAGCTGTGGGAGCGCACCCCGGCGGGCCTGCTGCACCTGCTGGACGAGAGCCGCTGCGCCCCGGTGCATGACTTCGCCTCCCGCGCGCTGAGGGCTTGTCCGGACTTCCTCGCGCGGTTGGACGTGGACGCGGTGGCCATGCTGCTGGAGCGTCCCTACGAGTCCACCGCGCGCCTCGGCTTCGAGCTGGCGTCGCAGCGGCTGGATGCGCGGCGCGAGCCCCGGGCCCTGCTGCTCGCGGTGGCTCGCTCGTCGTATGCGCCCGCCCGTCAGCAGGCCTTCCGCTGGATGGACGAGGTGCGCCACGCCCTCATCGAGGACACCAGCTTCATCGCGGGGCTGGCCACCGCTCGGCACGCGGACACCCGCGCCTATGCCGCCAACCTGGTGCGCGGCTCCGTGCTCTCCGCGCAGGCGGTGCAGGTGCTCGTGGGCCGGCTGGTGGCGGAGCTGCTGTCCCTGAAGGCGAAGGAGGACGGGCCCATCGCCGCGGACGTGGCGCGCGTGGTGCTCGCCGCGCTGGGGCCCTCGGCCCGGGCAATGGGGCTGGCGGTGGTGCGCGACCTGCTCGCCCACCCGCTGCCCGAGGTGCAGGAGTTGGGTGGCGAGCTGCTCCTGCGCTGGGACCTGCGCACCGAGCCCGTTCCGGAAGCGCTGCTCCTGCTGCTGGTGCAGTCCGAGCATGCGCCGCTCCGGGCCCTGGGCCTGCGGCTGCTCGGGCTCCTCGCCGAGTCCGAGGCCATGCTGCTCGCCCAGGAGGTGCTCCTCACGCACCTGGCCACCAGCCGCGTGGCGGATGTGCGCGCCGCGGTGCGCCCGCTGCTCGGGCGGCTCGTGGTCGCGAGTCCCTCCGCCGGGGCTCGGGTGGTGGAGGCTTTGTTGGCCGCGCTGCTGCGCCGCCGCCTGCCGGAGGGGGTGCCTGCCCATGTGGCCTCGCTGCTCTCCGGAGAGCTCTCGCCCGCGCTGGCCGCGCTGCCGGTGGAGACGGCGTGGCGGCTGCTCGAGTCCGAGGACGCGGATGCGCAGACGGTGGGCGCGGCGCTGCTCGCCCGCCCTGGCGCGGTGTTGACGGTGGACGTGCCGCGAGCGGTGAAGCTCGCCGGGCACGACGTGCTGGCGGTGCGTGAGTGGGCCTGGCGCTGGTTGGAGGCCCATATCCCCGAGGTGCGCGCGGAGCTGTCCACGGCGGTGGGCCTGCTGGACTCCCGCTGGGACGATGCACGCGCCTTCGGCTTCCGCTACTTCCGCGAGCGCTTCGCCCCGGAGGACTTCTCCCTGGAGGTGCTCGTCTCCGTGGCGGACAGCGTGCGCAAGGATGTGCAGGCCTTCGGGCGGGACATGCTCACGCGCTCGTTCCGCGAGGCGGACGGGCCGGCGTTGCTCCTGCGTCTGTCCGAGCACCCCGCGCCCGCGGTGCAGCTCTTCGCCACCAACTACCTGGACCGCTTCGCCAGCGGCAACCCGGCGATGGTGGAGCAGCTGGCGCCCTACTTCACGCGGGTGCTGAGCCAGGTGAACAAGGGCCGCGTCGCGCGCCAGCGTGTGCTGGGTTTCCTCCAGCGCGAGGGCCGCGGCACCGAGGCCGGTGGCCGCGTGGCCATGGAGGTGCTGCACCGGATGTCAGCCACCATTGCTATTGAGCACAGGGCCGCGGCGCTGGAGGCGATGCTCTCCATCGCGAAGGCGCAGCCGTCCATCCCCATTCCCTTCCACGTCCGTCCGGTGGAGGTCCGCCGTGCAGTTTGAGTATTCCTTCGCGGGCAACACCGCGGTGCAGCACCGGGGAGACAGCACCCAGCTGTCCTTCGCGCCGGACGTCAAGCGCCAGCCCACCTTCTTCTCCGGCGAGCTGCGTCAGAACGTGGCCTTCCGCGAGGCCATCTCCGCGCTCCACGACGTGGTGGTGTCGGACCTGCGCTTCAAGCCCAAGGACAAGACGGCCTACAAGGCCTGGGCCGCGCAGCAGGAGCAGGTGGACCTGGCGGCAATCGCCTCGCAGAAGCAGGCGGTGGCGAACCGGCTCAAGGCCCTGCGCGAGGAGCTCTCCGCGCTGGAGCAGGAGAGCTCCCGCCGGATGGGCCCCTTCTACACGGCGCGCTCGCGCTACTTCCAATACCTCTACGAGAAGAACCGGGACATGTGGTTCGTGTTCGACCCGGTCATCACCGTCCACCCGGACGAGTGCTTCTTCGAGTGCTTCAGCCAGGACGAGTCCAGCTATGGCCGGCTCGGCGCCAGCTACGAGGTCTTCCAGAACATCGGCGAGTTCTCCTGCGGCACCACCAACATCGACTACTCGACGCCGCTGTACGACGAGTTCCAGAAGATCCGTTCCTACAAGCGCACGCGCTTCGAGGTGGACCCCAGTGGCTTCACCACGCAGACGGGCACGGACACGGCGTACAAGGAGGTGAAGATCGACCTCCCGGACTCGTGGGTGCGCGGCTTCCTGCAGGTGAACTCGGCGATGGCCCTGTCGGCGGTGCGCTTCACGCTGCACCCCATGGACGTGCACAACTTCCTCTTCGTGCTCAAGCGGCACAAGGAGAAGAAGGGGCCGCGCTCCATGCGCTACAAGCTGGCGCCAGGGCAGCCGGTGAAGGTGGTGTTCGAGCCGTGGGGGACGGAGGTGGTGTGCCCGCGCTCGGTCTACGAGGGCGAGGGCGTGCACGACATCCGCGTGTGGGGCCGCCGGCGTCTGGGCGTGCTCGAGCGGCTCATCCCCGTGGCCCGGCGCTTCTCCGTACACCTGTTGGGCACGGGGCTTCCGTCCTTCTACGTGGCGGACCTGGGAGACCTGTCCTTCACCCTGGGGCTGTCCGGGTGGACGGCCAATGACTGGTCCACCGCGGGCAACTTCGACCTGATGGCGCCGCGCGGGCAGGTGGACGAGTTCACCCGCCGCCGCGTCTTCGACGCGCTCAAGGAGACGTGGTCCTCCAAGCCCGAGGCGCTGGCCGCGAAACTGGGGCTGGAGCGTGGCGCGGTGCTCGGCGCGCTGTCTGCCTGGACTCAGGCGGGGCGGGCCATCTGGGACCTGAACAAGGGCGTGTACCGGGCTCGTGAGCTGAGCCGCGAGCCGCTGCCCGTGGACAAGCTGCGCTTCGCCAACGAGCGCGAGGAGCGTGCCACGCGCTTCCTGGACGCGGGGGCCGTGGCCGTGAAGGCGCAAGCTGGTGCCACGGATGGCTCGTTGGAGCTGAGCGGCACGGTGAAGGAGGGCGCGAAGGTGTTGCGACCCTCTTTGCGACTCGACGCGGACCAGCGTATGGTTTTCGGCGAGTGCACGTGCAACTTCTTCCAGCAGAACAAGTTGTTCCGGGGGCCGTGCGAGCACCTGCTCGCGTTGCGGCTCCAGCACTCACGGGTGTCTCGCACATGAGTTGGGGGAGGGTCCGCGCACGCGGCGGTCAGGGGGCAGTACCTTGCAACCCGGACGGTGTTTCGCCGTCCATGCCTCATGGCCTGTCATGCATCACTGGCCCGCTCTTTACTGTGCGGTGCCTCCCTCCTGGTGGCGGCAGCGCTGTCGACCTCGTAGGTCCTGCGCGCCACCAGGAGGGGGCACCGCTTGAGTTGAGACGGTCCAGTCCCGAGAGCAGTACGAAGGTGCTCTCTGACCGCCGCGTGGACGGACCCTCCCTCCCTCTCTGACCCGCCATGTCCTCCCAGCCGCCCCGCAACCGACAGGAGCTGTACGACCGCATCCGCGCCAGCTCCAAGGAGGAGGTCATCCTCCAGGAGATGGTGCGCCTGGGTTTCTGGCCCGAGCGCAGCGGCATCCCTGGAGATCCGGCGGACGTGGTGCACCGCCGCACCGAGCTACTGGCGCAGATCCGCGCGCTCGCCACCGAGCAGAGCCGGCTGGGCAACCTGGAGGCGATGAAGCGCGAGCTGCGCAAGCGGCGGCTGGAGGAGAGCCGGCGCAAGCAGCAGGAGACGAAGGAGCGGCGCGAGCGCGAGCGGCAGGCGCGGGCCGCGGCCTGGAAGGAGCGCAAGGGCAAGGAGCTGCTCTTCCTGGGCCGGGGTGTGTCCGGAGGGCTGAGCGAGCGCACTCCGGACGAGGTGAAGCTCGCGCGCCTGGGGCTGCCGGTGCTGGCCACCCCCGAGGCGCTGGCGCAGGCGTTGGGGCTGAGCGTGGGGAAGCTCCGGGCGCTGTGCTTCACGCGCACCGCGTCCACCACCAGCAACTACGTGCGCTTCCTGCTGCCCAAGAAGACGGGCGGCACCCGGCTCATCTCCGCGCCCCTGCCGAGGCTGAAGGCGGCGCAGGCGTGGGTGCTGGAGAACATCCTCGAGAAGGTGCCGGTGCACGAGGCGGCCCATGGTTTTCGCGCGGGGCGCTCCATCGTCACCAACGCTCGGCCGCACGTGGGCGCGGGCGTGGTGGTGAACCTGGACCTGAAGGACTTCTTCCCCTCGGTGCTATACCCGCGGGTGAAGGGCGTCTTCGTGAAGCTGGGCTACAGCGAGGCCACCGCCACGGCGCTGGCGCTGCTGTGCACCGAGCCGGACGTGGAAGAGGTGGAGCTGGACGGGCGGCGCTACTACGTCACCCAGGGCGGGCGGCGGCTGCCCCAGGGCGCGCCCACCTCGCCCGCGCTGACGAACATCCTCTGCCGCCGGTTGGATCGGCGGCTGGCGGGCGCGGCGCGCAAGCTGGGCTTCGTCTACACGCGCTACGCGGATGACCTCACGTTCTCCGCCCACGGACCAGGGCCGCACGACGCGGGCGAGCTGCTGCGCTTCGTGCGCTGGCTGGTGCGAGAAGAGGACTTCACCCCGCACCCCGACAAGACGCGCGTGCTGCGCCGGGGCCGGCAGCAGGAGGTGACGGGCGTCGTCGTCAACGACAAGCCCGGTGTGGACCGCGAGACGCTCAAGCGCTTCCGCGCCCTGCTGCACCAGCTCGAGAAGAGCGGGCCCGAGGGCAAGCGGTGGGGCCGCGGTGGGGATGTCATCGCCTCCGCCGTGGGCTTCGCCAACTACGTGGCCATGGTGGACCCGGTGAAGGGCCGGGTGTTGCAGCAGAAGGCCCGGGCGCTGGAGGCCCGTTTCGGACGCCGTCCCGTCGCTCCGCCGCGAGGCAAGGGGACGAAGGTGGCCGCACAGGCCGGGGCGTCCGTGTCCGTGCCTTCCCCGGCTCCGGCCCAGGCTCCCGTGGCCCCGGCGGCTTCTCCCGTGGCGCCCGTTGGCAGCCCGGAGGGCGAGCAGAAGCCCGCCGAGCCTCCAAAGAAGAAGTGGTGGAAGCTGTTCTGAACCGGGACTCGGGGTAGGGTCCGGCCGCGTGAACGTGAACGGAGAAGTCGCGACCGGAGACCTCATCGTCCTGGTGGTGGGCGCGTTGCTGGCGCTCGGAGTCCTCTACTGGCTCCTGGCGGGCAACGAGCCCAGCCGCCTGCGCGATCAGTACTTTCGCAGCATCCACCTGCCGCGCTCCGAGGCCGAGAAGTCCCTCGCGCGCCACCTCGCCCGCCTTCAGGAGAACCACCCCGGCAAGTCCGAGGTCTGGTACCTGCGCCGGGTGGTCGCCGATCTGCACCGCGATCGCCGGTGAGGAAAAGCAAACGGCCTGGACCGCTCTCGAGAAGCGGTTCCAGGCCGGGTTGCTGCGTTGGGAGCGTGTTAGCGCGAGCCCGTCGCCGCGCAGCGCTGCATCATCGCCTCCAGGTCCATGCGCGTCTGCGCCAGCGTCTCGCGGCGCATGTCCTGGCGCAGCGCGTTCGACAGCGAGCGCGACAGCGTCCGGATGACGGTCAGCTCATCCGCGGACCAGCGGCGCTCCTTCTGGCAGTCGTCCAGCCGCAGGAAGCCCCACCACGGGCCGTTGATGTTGCCCACGTTGATGGGGCTCAGCAGCACCGACTGCACGCCCTGCGCCTCCAGGTTCACCTGCAGCGGTCCCTGGATGTTGCGGACGAGCTCCCACACCGGCTGCCCGCGCGAGAGCACCTCCACCCACCCCGACATCTGATCCTTCAGCGGGAAGGTCTGCAGCAGGGGCGTCATCGGCGCCACGCCCCAGGCGTGACGCAGCGGCGCCAGCCTCTTGCCCGGCATGGTCGCGGAGCTGTTCTCGTACACCACCGCCCGGTCCACTCCGATGGCCCGGCCCACCATCTCCATCGCCGACATTACCGCTTGGTTCGAGAACCCCTTCTCCACCAGCAACTTCGAGGCCTCGGTAACCTTCGTGAATGCTTCGAGGGACATTGCATCCTCCGTGCCGAGGGCGAACCCGGGTTGAAACCTGGAAAACCAGCTTGAGCCACCTTCCTGGCGACTCATGGGTTCATTGAACATCAAGTGAGCCGGGCTGTCAAGCATGGCTGGATTTTCGTGCCTGATCTGGAATTCCGTGGTTCCGGCGGGTGAACACTTCCCGGTGTGCACTGTCCCGGGACTCGAGCGCCGCCCGGGACTACCGAGGGGGTGTGCTCGGTTAGCCTCCAGCCGGCCCACCGGCCGGTGGTCCCGGACAGGAGGTCTCAACAGGATGGAGAGCCTGGAGTCACGCCTGGAGCAGTTGGAGCGCCGCTGCCAGCGCCTGCGAGCCGTCACCTTCGCCGCGCTCGCGCTCGGGGCGCTCGGGGTGGGCGTGGCGGCGCTGCGTCCCAGGTGGCCCGCGGAGGGAGGGGAGTTGGTGGCCTCGCGGCTGACCCTGAGGGACGCGCAGGGCCGCACTCGCGCCACGCTCTCCGCGAAGGAGGGAGGCGAGGGCGCCCTGGTGCTGCACGACACCGAGGGTCGGCCCCGGGCCCTGCTGGGCGTGGACAGCAGCGGAGCACCCCGGCTGCGCTTCGCCACCGCCCAGGGCGCCATGTTGGCGGAGCTCACCGTGTACGCGGACGAGGCGCCGCGCCTGGCGCTCGGGAAGAACGGTGGCACCGAGTTCTTCACCGTGGCCCTCATGCCGGATGGCTCCTCGCGCCTGGAGCTCGCGGATGAGGACGGGCGCCCGCGAGCCATCCTCGGCGCGGACGAGCACGGGGCGCCCGGACTGCTGCTGGTGGACCGCAAGGGGCAGCCCCGGGCGTCGCTGCGCGTGTCTCCCAAGGACGGCGCGAGCCTCGTGCTCGAGGGGCAGGACGGAGAGGTGTTTCGGGCGCCGTCCTCCGTGCAGTAGTCCCGGGTGGGGGAGGGCAGGCCGGCGGGCTCAGCGCGGGTGGCGTACCCCGACCTGCCGGCACATGGGCAGCACCGGGCACGTGGAACACTTCGGCGCCGTGCCCGTGCAGACGTGCTTGCCGAAGGGCACGAGCAGCCGGTTGAGCTCCACCCAGTGCGCCCGGGGCAGCTTCGCCTCCAGCGCGGCCAGCGTCTGTTCGGGAGTGCGCGCGCGCACGTAGCCCCAGCGGTTCACCACCCGGTGCACGTGGATGTCCACGCTGATGCGCGCCTGCCCGCAGGCGATTCCCAGCGCCAGGTGCGCGCACTTGGGCCCCACGCCCTTGAAGGACTGGAGTACCTGCGCATCACAGGGCAGCTCGCCGCCGAACTCTTCCACTGTGCGCACCGCGATGGCGTGGAGGCTCTTCGCCTTGGGCTCGTGAAACGTCACCGGGCGGATGAGGGCTTCGATGCGCTCTGGCCCCAGACGGCGCAGTGCCTCGGGCGTGCGGGCCTGGGACAGCAGCCGGAGCGCCACGGGCAGCGTCACCTCGTCCCGCGTGCGGATGGACAGGATGCAGCCCACGAGCTGCTCGAAGAGGCTCGTGTGGCCGCGCGCCGCCAGCTCGAACATGGCCGCGTCCGCGAAACCCCGGATGGCCTCGCGCACCCGCGCGAGCGCCACGTCGATGTCGAATGGCTCCTTGTCCACACGGGGAGGGAACTCCGGAGCCTCGTGGACCGTCCGTCCGCTGCGGCTCGCGGGGGCGCGCAGACTCCTGTGAGCCATCGGGCACCTTCCTTTCCCAGGAAGGATGGGGACGCCGGGTGGGAGCGTCTCATGGCACCGCCGCGCCGCCGGGCGTGCGGGCAGGCGGGCGTCGGGAGATGCGCCTGCCATGGCTCGGAGGGACGCTCGTATGGGTTTTATTCATCATTGCATTATTGGGAATTGAGCGAGGAATTGGACTCGTGGCCATGCTCACAGACGCGTGGTCTTACTTTGCGAGGAAGCTGTGCACTGTGTGTGTCTAAAGCAGAGCATCGCGATAAGTCATGCAAACACGCATTGCCTGTCATCGCCTGAGTGGATAGAAGCGCCGCGCCCGATGGACGGGCTCAACTGAGAGGGAATTCTTCGATGAAGCTTCTTGGACACATCGCGATGGTGTTGTGCGGGGCGGCGCTGGTGGGCTGCGGCGTGGAAGGGTCGGCGGCGGATGAGGTGGTGAGCACCGAGAACCTGGCCACCGAGTCCTTCGCGGTCGTCTGTCCGGAGCTGGTGCCGCCGGGTGAGGGCTTCTGCCCGAACGGCACCATCGTGCCGGTCTACGAGGGCAAGTGCATCGTGGGCTTCAACTGCATCTGATGAACCCCGCGGCACCCGCCCATGGCTCCCATGGGTGGGTGTCCGTGCCCGACTTCCCGGGGGCTGTCACGATGTCTACCTTGTGTGCGGCCTCGGAGCGGGCGTTGACACCCGGGTGGAGGGAAGGGCGGTTCCATGGACAACGGAGAGCGGGCACTCATTGGAGAGCAGACACTCATTGAACAGTTGGAGGAGCGCTTCCGGCGAATCACCGAGCTGCTCTACGACACCCGCGTTCCCTCCCAGCTTCTGGATGAGGAGGTCCTGCCCTTCCTGGCCGAGGACGTCCGCTTCATCGATCCCTGGCAGAGCGGTGGCGGCCGTGAGACCTACCGGCGCGGTGCGGCCGGCTTCCACTGCATGTTCTCCTTCGACTTCGACATCTTCCAGCTCAACGTCCAGATGGAAGAGGGCAACCCGAGGGGCAGGGCAATCGTCGACGGGGTGATGAACCTGAAGCAGTTGAGCTGGCTGTACACCTATCCACTCAGGACGATCCTCGTCTACGACTTCACCCTCGCGAGCCCCTCTGCGTCGGGTGGGGACGTCAGGCCCCTCATCCATACGCACGAGGAGATGTGGAGCCTGGGCGATATGCTCGAGGCCATTCCCCTATTGGGCAGGCTCTACGCGCGCGTCTTCCGCAGGGCCTTCAGCTACGGATTCCTGGCGGCATCCTCCGTCTGCCGCCGTGTGCGCGGGGCATGACGGGCGTTGGCCGCGAGCGCATCGGGGGGTCGTTACCCGGACGCGCGCAGGTCGAGCGCGTACCAGCAGTCACAGCCGAAATGGCCCGTGGCGCCCATGGGGCGCGGCAACGGCTGGAAGCCCAGGCGGCGGTACAGCTTCTGCGCCTGCGCCATCCCCGCGAGCGTCTCCAGGTAGCACGTCCGGTAGCCCGCCTCCCGCGCGAACGTCAGGCTCTGGCGCAACAGGCGCTCGCCCACGCCGCGCCCACGCGCGTCCGGCAGGAAGTACATCTTCCGTAGCTCGCACACGCCCGGCTCGTTCCCATCCAGCGGGGCGATGCCGCCTCCACCCAGCACCCGGCCCGATTCATCCTCCACCACCCAGTACGCGCGGCCCGGCCTCGCATAGGCCGCGCTCATCCCGTCCACCTCCGCGTCGTGGAGGGCGAACCCTGGCCCGTCCGCTCCGAACTCGGGCATCACCTGGCGGATGATGGCCGCCACCGCCGCGTCATCTCGCGGCTCGATGGGGCGCAGCTTCAGTTCCGTGCTCATGGTGGGCTCCACGGTTCCACAGCCTCCGCTTCGTGGCCAGTGCTCCCCAGTGGAGCGGTCCTACCCCGAGCGCATCCATCATGGGTCCGTGTAGCGGAGGCAACAGCTCCTCATGGCCCGCCGCGTCAGGGGTGCGCCGAGGTGGATTTCCCGGGCGCGGACCCCCTATACACCGGCTCCAGGAAGTACCTCACGGAGACATCGCACATGGCCAACAAGGTCAAGGCAGTCCTCATCGGCGGTACCGGCTACGGCGGGGCCGAGATCCTCCGCCGGCTCCTCTTCCACCCGAACGTGGAGGTGGTGCGCATCACCTCGGTGGACAACATCGGCAAGAAGGTGGGCGACGTCCACTTCAACCTCGCCGGGCTCACCGACCTCACCTTCCAGGAGCTGCCTCCCGCTCAGGCCGTGGCCGGCGCCGACGTGGCCTTCCTGGCCATGCCCCACAAGACCACCGCCAAGGTGGTGCTGGACATCCTCAACTCGGGCGTGCGCATCGTGGACCTGTCCGGTGACTTCCGCCTGCGCGACGCGGCCTCCTACGCGAAGTACTACGGCGTGGACCACCCGGCACCGCAGATGCTCACCGAGGGCGCCTTCACCTACGGCATGCCCGAGCTCAACCGCGAGGCCATCCGTAAGGCGCGCTACATCGCCAGCCCCGGCTGCTTCGCCACCACCATCGCGCTCGGCTTGCTCCCGCTGGCCAGGGCCGGTCTGCTCTCCGGTCCCATCCACACCGTGGCCGCCACCGGCTCCTCGGGCAGCGGCGCCAACCCGCAGATTACGACGCACCACCCGCTGCGCGCGGCGAACCTGCGCACCTACAAGCCGCTCGAGCACCAGCACATCCCCGAAATCCTCCAGACGCTGCGCACCGCCGGCGGCAAGGAGGACATGTCGCTGGAGTTCGTGCCCGTGTCGGCGCCGCTGCCGCGCGGCATCTTCGCCACCTCGTTCGCCGAGGTGCCCGCCTCCGTCACGCAGGAGCAGCTCACCGCCGCGTGGAAGTCCGCCTTCGCCAACGAGCCCTTCATCCGGATTGTCGGCGGCGGCCGGCAGCCCGAGGTGGTGGGCGTGTCCGGCAGCAACTACGTGGAGGTGGGCTTCACGCTCGGCCCCGTGACGGGCAACACCCGCCGCGTGGTGTGCTTCTCCGCGCTCGACAACCTGGTGAAGGGCGGCGCCGGCCAGTCCATCCAGAGCTTCAACCTGATGATGGGCTGGGACGAGCGTCTCACCCTCGCCGAGCCGGGGCTGTGGCCGTGAGCGGGCTCCCGGACTTCCGCGGGCGCTGGTTCGTCGTGAAGATTGGCGGCGAGCTGGCCATGGACAAGCCGAAGCTGGCCGCGAGCGTGGGCGCCGCCGTGCGCGCCTTCCTCGACGCGGGCATCCGTGTGGCCGTCATCCACGGTGGTGGGCCTCAGGCCACGGAGCTGCAGAAGAAGCTCGGCCTGCAGCCGAAGATGGTCGCCGGCCGGCGCTACACGGACGAGGCCACCCTCGAGGTGATGAAGATGACGCTCGCGGGCCAGGTGTCCGTGGACGTGGCCTCCGCCTTCCGCATCGCAGGTGTCCCGGCCCTGTGCACCACCGGCATGTCCTCGGGGCTCATCGACGCGAAGCGCCGGCCTCCCAAGGTCATGAGCGGCGCGGGCCCCGACCCGGTGGACCTGGGGCTCGTGGGCGACGTCACCGGCGTGGACACCGCGCTCTTCCAGCGCATCTCCGACGCGGGCTTCGTCCCCGTGCTCGGCTCGCTCTCCGGCGACGCCCAGGGCAACGTCTTCAACATCAACGCGGACACCGTGGCCACCCGCGTCGCGGCGAAGCTCGGGGCGGCCAAGCTCTTCCTCGTGTCCAACGTGCCCGGCGTGCTCGCCAACAAGGATGACCCCACCACCCGGCTGCCCACCCTCACTCCCGCCGAGGCCCGCGCGAAGATTGCCTCCGGCGTCATCCAGGGCGGCATGATTCCCAAGGTGGAGGAGAGCCTGGAGATGCTCGAGGAGGGCATCGAGGCCATCCACATCGTGGGGATTTCCCCCAACGACGCCGTGCTGCACGAGGCCGAGAAGCCCGGCAGTCACGGCACCGCGTTCCTGCGCGGGTAGGGAAGGGCCCGCGCGCCCGTGCCCCGAGTGCGGAGGACGCACGGGGGCACGGGTGTTCCGGCGGTGGCTACTTCGAGCGCCCCGTCGGGACGTTGGCGGACAGCGCGGGGAACAGCTTGCGCCACTCCGGGACCTCATCCTGCACCGCTGGAGCCGAGGGGGCGGTGCTCGGCGTGGGACGCACGCCGTAGGAGGGAGGGGGCGTGCTCTCGGTACGCGCCTGGGGGGCCCGGCCGCGCGCCGTCTTCGACGCCGGGAGCGTCCCGGCCGTGGCCTTGGCGCGTCCCTTGCGGGAACGCACCCCGAGCAGAGGTCCGAGCGAGTCCGCGAGCTGGGTCAGTTCCTCCAGACCCTTCCGCGCTTCCCTCAGACGGTCGACACCCAGCTTCAGCCTCCGATCGAGCTCAACGGTCAAAGGCAACCCTTCAGTGTTCTTCATGACACAGCCCTTCTCTCGAGCATGCCGTCCACCCCTTCCGCAGAGCGCGGGTCCGGCGCAGGCGAGCGCTTCGCACGGGTGTCCAGCGTGATGGCAATAGACAAGTCTGGAAACAACATTGAATTGAGAGGGGAATCGCTCGCAAATCCACCTGGGCGGGCACTGTAGCACCTCGGCTCGGCGGTTTCTCCGGTTGTCTTCGCTCCAGGCGCGGATGAAGCGTGGAGCTGCAACCTCGGGGGTGGGCCCGTCACCCGCTCCTCGCCTCCGATAGGCGCCGGCCGGCCATGCACCGGGCCGGGGTGGTGCCGAGAAACCGCTTGAACATGGCGATGAACGCACTCACGCTCTCGTAGCCCAGGGAGAAGGCCACGTTCGAGACGGCCTCTCCCTCGGAGAGCAGCTCCAGGGCGCGCGCCAGCTTCGCCTGCTGCCGCCACTGCGCGAAGGTCATGCCCGTCTCCTGCTTGAAGTGGCGGGTGAGGGAGCGTTCGCTGATGCCCGCCCAGGAGGCCAGGGCGCCGAGGCTCCTCGCATCGGAGGGATTCGCGGCAAGCGCCCGGGCGATGGCGGCCAGCCGCCGCTCCCGGGGCATGGGCAGGAGCAGCCCCGGTTCGTCCTCCGCCTCCTGTAGCTCGTCGAGCACGACCGCCGCCAGGCGGGACCGGGCCGGGTCGAGCGGCGCGCCGGGCTCCCAGTCCGTGGCGCGCTCGACGATGGCCTCCAGCACCCGGGACATCCGCACGACCCGGGCCTCCCGGGACAGCCGTTCACAGGCTGGGGCGGCGACATAGACGCTCCAGCCGTTCGTCGGGCCGTGCCAACGCGCCGAGTGCCAGGTGCCGGGCGGAATCCAGCCGGCCATCCCCGGCGGCATGAGCCAGTTGCCGCGCTCGGTGTGCATCACCATCAGTCCGCTCCTGATGGAGTACAGCTGCCCCCGCTTATGGCGGTGCCGGGCGGTTTCGGGCTCGTTGCCGGAGTGGATGGGGACGGCGATGAGCACCGGGTCGTCCGGACGCTCGATGGCGGCGATGGTGGGGCGGCTCAGCATGTTGGCGGAAAGTCGGTATTTTTTGGCGGGATGACGTTACCACGCCAGACACGCTCCGCTCTACGGTGATTCATGAGCAGTCGATTCATGAGCAATCATTGCCATGGAGTCACATCATGACGGACGTCGTTGAAGTCGCGGTCGTTGGCGGAGGGCCGACGGGGTTGATGCTTGCCTGTGAGCTGGCCCTGGCGGGTATTTCCGTGAGGGTGCTCGAGCGCCGCCTGGAGCCTGTCCGGCAGTCGCGGGCCTTGACGCTCCATCCACGCTCGCTCGAGGTCCTGGCGCTGCGCGGACTGGACGGGCGTTTCCTGGAGCGCGGCATGCCGCTGCCGACCGGCCATTTCGCCATGCTCGATACGCGGCTGGATTTCTCGGCGCTGGACACGACCTTCAAGTTCACGCTGTTCCTTCCCCAGCTCGTCACCGAGATGTTGCTCGAGCAGCGGGCCCGCGAGCTCGGTGTGGACGTGCGGCGCGGACATGAAGTGCGGGAGTTGCGGCAGGACGCTGACGGGGTGGAGCTCACCGGCACCGCCGGGGGCCAGTCATTCCGTTGCCGCTCGCGCTATGTGATTGGAGCGGATGGGGCGCGCAGCATCGTCCGGCAGCTCTCCGGCATCGGGTTCGTGGGAACGGACACCTCGGTCACCGCCGTGCTGGGCGATGTGGTGCTCGCCGAGCCTCCTTCGACTCCAGTCGTCTCGGTCATCAACGGCCGGGGTGGCATCATGATCGTCCCGCTCAGCCCCGGTCTTCACCGTGTCCTCGTCGTCGACCCCGAGCGCATGCACGCGGCGGCCAGGGAGGAGGTCACGTTCGACGAGCTGAGGTGGAGCGTCATGAAGATCGCTGGCGCCGACTTCGGGATGAGAGAGCCGCAATGGCTGTCACGCTTTGGCAACGAGACGCGGCTCGCGGAGGCCTACAAGGCCGGCCGCGTCCTGCTCGCAGGCGATGCCGCGCACATCCACTTCCCCGCGGGAGGGCAGGGCCTCAATGTCGGCATGCAGGACGCCATGAATCTCGGCTGGAAGCTCGCTGGCGTGTTGCGGGAGGTGGCACCCTCCTCGCTGCTCGAGAGCTATCACCGGGAGCGGCACCCCGTGGGCGACGCGCTCCTGCGCAATACGGAGGCGCAGACGGCGCTCATGAACTTCACGCCGTCTGTTCTTGCCTTGCGTGACATGATGTCGGGCTTCTTGAAGAACCCTGTCTTGAATCGCCCGCTGGCCGAGCGTCTCGGTGGCATGGACACGGTCTATCCCGAGCTGGAGCTGCCTGCCCCTGCGTGCGAGGGCGAGCTCGTGAAGACCTCGACTGGCAGGAGGTTGCCGGACGTGGCGCTGAAGCTGCCCTCCGGGGCCGTGAAGAGGCTCTATTCCTTCATGCACGAGGGGAAGTGGCTGATGCTCCAGCTGCGAGACGACGGCGGGCCCGCGGTCCGGTTGGACTCGCGATGGATGCGCTGGACCAATGTCGTCCAGGCCCACCTGGGCGAAGAGCGCGAAGAGCTCCGTGGGCTGAGGGGCGTCCTGCTCCGGCCGGACGGGCATGTGGGCTGGGCCTGGGCATAGGGCAGGGTCGTGGTGTGGCTTGCGTGCGCTCGCGTCCCTTTGTGCAGTACGCTGCACATGGCCGCGGGCGCACTGCGTTGGTCGGGTTGCACCCCCAAGGCCCAAGTTCTTCATTTTCCTGGGCTTCGTGCCCGGCACGGCCGTTGTAGGGGGCTTCACCCACCATGTACTGCTCGTCATGCCGCCAGGAGCGTCTCGGCGGCCTGCTTTGTGCCGCCTGCGGCAAGGCCATGAATCCGCGCCCTCGCGAGGTCCTCGAACAGGAGCTCGCCCACGTCCAGTTCATCCTCGGTGAGATGAAGGACTGGGACTCCACCTATGTCGCCAAGGGCGCTCGGACCTATCTCACCCAGCGCTACGAGCGGCAGGTCCGCATCCTGCTCTCCGTGCTCGCCGAGTCGCCCTCCGCGCCCGTGGCTCCTGTCGCTCCGGCCCCCGAGCCCGTGGCTCTCGCCGCTTCTCCCGAGGCGCCGGCCGCTACCGTGGAGGCGTCCGTCGAGGCCCCCGAGCCCGCTCCGGCAGTGGAGGCGGCAGAGCAGCCCGTGAGCGCTCCCCACGTGGAGGATGTGGTGCCTCCGGCGGAACCGGTGCCGCCCCAGGCTGTCTTCGAAGTGGCGGGGGACACGGAGCCGGCTTCGGACGAGGACGAGGCTCCGGACGAGGACGAGGCTCCGGACGAGGACGAGGCTCCGGACGAGGACGAGGAGACGCGGCTTCCTCCCGTCGCGACGGAGCCCCTCTTCGAGGCGCCTCCTCCCCGCACCGTCACCGCCCGCCTCGTCGAGGAGGTCTCCACCTGGGACACCGTCTGGCGGCCCTTCCTCTACGAGAGCATCGGCTGGTTCATCGGCGCCTTCCTCATCGTCGCGGGCTCGCTCTACCTCGCCTTCGATAGCTGGGCCGGTCTCACCTCCTTCTCCCGTTCGCTCGTCGTCTTCGGCATGACCGCGGGCTACTCCGCCGCCTTCTCCATCTGCGGCACCCTGCTTGCCCGCCGCGAGGCCCTCGCCGGCGCTGGCCGCATCCTCGGGCTCATCGGTGCCGCCGTGGCTCCGCTCGCGGGCGTCGCGCTCGGTCCTCTCGACAGTCTCAGTCTCGACGGCGTCCCGCTCGCGCTCCTCCTTCCGCTGCTCCTGGGCTGGTCCGTGGGTGCCGCCGCCCTCGTCCGCAAGCCCGCCGAGTCCTTCGACGCGCCCTCCCGCCCCTTCGTCCAGCTCGCGCTGCTCGGCACCACGTTGATGATGGGGCTCGCGCCGTTCTTCGCGCGCGTCGGCGCTCTCGCGTTCTGGCTCGATGCGCTGCCCTGCGCCCTCTTCTTCGTCCTCTCGCGCCGAGCTGTCCCCGAGCCCCGCGGCAGCAAGGCGTTCGCCTTCGTCCTGGCCGCGCCCCTCTATCTGCTGCTGCTGTACTCGGTGCGCCTGCACCTGGCCCTCTCCGCCGCCGACGTGCCCATCGCCTTCGGCAGCTACGCTCCGTTCCTCGCCTTCCTGCTCGCCTCCAGCCTCGGCTTCCGCGGGCTTCCTCCCGAAGAGGGCGCGGACGCGCTCTCGGTGGGCGTTGCCTCGCTCCAGGTGGCCTGTCTGGCGCTCGCCGCCACGGGCTCGCCTCCGGCCTTCTTCCTCAGCGCGGCCATCTTCACCTGGACCGTGTTCGGGCTCTCCCGTGGCGGGCTGCCCCGCGTCCCCTGGTTGTACCTCGCCTATGCCGGCGCGTACTTCTCCTATGCGTCCGCGGGCCAGCTCGTCCCTGGTGCCGTGAAGGCCCTGCTCGACTCGCTCAAGGCCGCGCTCGGCTACCCCGTGACCGGTGCGCTTCCCCTCCAGTTCGGGTCGCTCTCCGCCATGCCCTTCGTGCTCGCGGGCACTGTCCTCGCATGGTGGCTGCGCTCCCGCAACGAGAGGACGGGCTCGGTGCGTGACGCGGCGTGCGCCGAGGTGCTCCTGCGCTCCACCGCCATCGCCAGCCCGCTCTTCGTTCTGCTGGGGCACTCGGGCTCCGATCAGCGCCCGGCCTTCTGGACCGCGCTCGGGCTCGCCGTCATCTGTGTGGCCAGCGGCCTGCTCTTCGAGCGCCTCTACCTGTCCATCGTCGGCGCCGCGCTCACCGCTCTCCTCCCGTTCTCCGCCCTGGCCCTCTTCGGCTCCGGGGTGGCTTCCCTCGTGTGTGGTGGCGTGGCGCTCGTGTTCGCCGCGCTGTCGCTCGTCTGCACCCGCCGCACGCGCATCACCTTCAGCGCCGCGGTGGGGTGGCTCTCGCTCATCGGCTTCGCGTATGGCCTCCACGCGGGGGCCCGGGTGTCCGCTCTCGTGGGCCTGGTGCTCGGTGGTGCCGCCGCGCTCCTCGTGGCGTGGAACCTCGCCAATCCGTACCTGCTCGCCGTCGCGGCCTTCGGGGCCGCGGCCGTGGTGCCCAAGCTCGCCAGCCTCGTTGACCCCGCGTGGGTGCCCCTGGCGCTCGCCGTCTCCGCGCTGGGGCTCGCCGCCCTGGGTCAGCTCGGGGGCCGGGCTCGGTTGCTCGGCTGGTCCGGCGTCGCCTATGCGCTCCTGGCGTTCGGTTGGGGATTCTCCCTCCAGGTGCCCTGGTTCGGCGTCATCGTGCTGCTGGCCGCGGCCGCCGTGGCCGTGGCTTCGCGTGTCACTCCGGAAGTGCGTCCGCTCGCGGTCGTCCTCGCCGGCTTCGCGCTGCTGCCTCGGGTGGGCGACTTCTCCGTCTGGCCGTGGATGACGCCCGCCCTGTCCGTGGCGCTGTTCATCCCCTGGTCCCTGGGTGCGTCGCTGGCCGCCGCGCGTTGGGGCCGCAGCGCGAGCACCCTCACCGCGGGCCTCGTGGCGCTCATCTACCCCGTGGTGGCCGTGTCGGCGGCGTACCACACGATGCCGCCGTACCCGCTCATGCTCGGCGCGGCGCTCGCGGCCCTCCTCACCGCGCGTGCGCTGCACCCGTCCGTCAGCGTCGTCGCCTTCGCCCTGTGGGTCGGCACCTACGTCGTCTGGAAGGGCGGTGCCGTGCTGGAGTTGGGAGTGGCCACGCTGTTGAGCCTGCTCGCCCTCCTCGAGTCGCATCGCGCGGCCTTCCGTCACCTCGCGGGAGAGCGCCGCTTCGCGCTCGCGGCGAGCCTGTGTGCGATGCCCTTCCTGTTCCTCACGACCGTGGATGGTCACGGCTCGGAGGCCCCGCTGGTGCTCGCGGGCACGATGCTGCTGCCCCTGGTGTGGACTCGCGCCAACCGCCAGCCCTTCTTCGCGGCCCTCGCGCCGCTGTTCACGCTCCTGCTCGTGAAGGATTGGTGGGGGCCTACCCCCTGGGCGCCCGCGCTGCCGTTGCTCGCGCTCGGGGTGGTGCGCGCCGTGGAGCACCTGCCGGCCGTGCGCTCCCTCCTGCTCGGGAAGTCCGAGGATGAGACGGCACGCAGGCTGTCCGAGTGGATGCAGGGCTCGCTGACGCTGGTGGGCGTGATGCTGGTGCCCGGAACGAAGGCCGACCCATGGGTGCTCGCGCCCCTCGTGGCCTCGCTCGTGCTGCTGCCGGGTCCGAGGCCCTCGGTGCGCGTGGGGCTCGGGGTGGGCCTGCTGCTCTTCTGCTTCCCGCTCCACCCGGCGGCCATCGTCCTGCTGCTGGCGCTCGGCCTCCTCACGCACCACATCCCTGGCGCGCTGTGGGCCTTCTTCCGCGCGCCGCCGGACACGTTGCTGCGGCCCGTCACCGTGGTGGGGTCGCTCGCGCTCTGTGGGTGGACGCTCGTGCTGGAGGCGCCCACGCCCGGCGCCATCGCGATGCTGGCCGGGGTGCTGCTGGTGGGGGCCTTCCTCCTCTCCCAGAGTTGGATGCTGACCGCCTCGGTGCTCGTGCTCGCCAGTGCCTCGCTGGGCAAGACGCCGGAGCATGGCTTCCTCCAGTGGCGTCCGGAGGCGTCGTTGGCCTTCGCCGCGGTGGCGCTCGGCGCGGCGCTCCTGTCCGCGCTGTGCCAGGTGGGAGGCTTCCAGCGCGCCGTGTCCCGTTGGTCCAAGCGCCTGTCTCCAGGGCTCCCCGACACCTGGAGCGAGCCGCTGTGGCTCGCGGGTGCCGTCGCCACGGCGATTCCCGTGGTGCAGCATCTGATGGACGTGGGGCCCGGCGCGCTGCCCCTCCCGGCGGCGCTGCTCGCCGGACTCGCTTCGCTGGTGCTGATGGTGACGCGCGAGCGGGCCATGGCCAACGTGGCCACCGCGCTGCTGGCGGGAGTGCTCGTCGCGGCGGTGCCTCCGCTCTGGACGCCCGCGGTGGTGAGTGGCACGGGGCTCGTGCTGTGCATGGTGGGCACGTGGCTGGACGAGCGCGAGGTCAGCGTGGGCGTGGCGCTGCACCACGCGGGCTGGGTGTTGTCGCTGCTCGCCATCTTCGGACTGCGCGACCTGAAGCACCCGGGCACGGCGGCCTGCCTGATGTTCGGCATCACGACGGCCTGGGCGGTGGTGTACCGGCGCCCCGAGCGCGCGGTGGTGGGCTGGGTGGCATCGCTGGTGGGGCTGCACGGGTTGCTCGCGCACGTGGGCGCGCTGTTCTCCACCGGGAAGGGGCCGGAGTTCATCCTCCCGCTCTTCGGGGCGCTCAGCGCGCTGCTGGCCACGGCGGCCCTCTTCCTCGCGAGCGAGCGTGTGCGCCGGGGCGTGGGCCACTCCTTCGCGGTGGTGGCCATGGTGGAGGTGCTCCTCGGGCTGATGCTGGTGCCCGGGTCGGCCGGGGTGGTGATGGAGGCGCTCATCGACTGCGTGTGCCTGGCGGTGCTCTTCTTCGCGCTGGTGCGCCGGGGCGTACGCGAGCAGGACGAGGGCTCCGCCTTCCTCGCGCAGGGGACGCTGGTGCTCGGCTATCTGGCGGTGCGTCTGCATGCGCTGGCCTCGGGGCTGGGCACGGCGGACAGCCTCGCGGCGCTGGTGGGTGGAGCGATCTTCTCCGGCCTCTACGTCTTCGCGCAGCGCGAGGGCGCGGGGCTGCCCGCCTTCCGCCGGCCGGCGCTGTGGGGCGCCTTCCTCTTCCCCATGGCGGGCCTGCTCACCGCGCCGTGGCACCAGCCGCTGTACGTGGCGGCGCTGCTGGTGGGCTACGCCGCCCACTTCGCCGCGCTGTCCGTGCACCCCTCGCAGCGCGGCGTGTCCTCGCTGGTGTCGGTGGGCGCCTTCAACGCCGCGCTCTTCCTCGTCTGGAGGGGCACGGGGGCCGGGGAGCCGCAGTACTACGTCATCCCCGCGGGCCTCTCGCTGCTGGTGCTGCTGCGCGTCTTCCGGGATGCGCTCGCCCCGGACACGCGGGCGAAGCTGCGCGCGCTGGCCGTCACCCTCATCTACGTGGCCGGAGCGTGGAAGCCGCTCATGTTCCAGGACGGCCGGGCCATGATGCTGTGCGTCCTGCTGTGCGTGGTGGGCGTGGCGGCGGGCATGGCACTGCGCATCCGCTCCTACGTGTACCTGGGCAGCGCCTTCCTGGTGACGTGCGTGCTCGCCAACCTGGCGCGCTTCGGCATCCGGGACCACCGCATGGGCGCGGCCTTCCTCTCCCTGCTCGGCGTGGGCGTGGTGGGCTTCATGGTGCTCTTCACCGCCAAGCGCGCCGAGCTGCTGGAGCGCTACGAGCGGGTGCGCGCGATGATGTCCACCTGGGAGGGGTGAGGCAGAGGCTGTGAAGCACACCATTTAAAGGTGTGTGGCGGGAGTAGGCATGAGCGCGATTCTCCTTCGCGTTCGTGCCCACCGGGTGGAGCTGGTGAGCACCGAGGGCGTGCGGCTGCGAGCGCTGCGCGGATGGTCGTCCGAGCCCCTTCTGTCCGGAAAAAGGAGCCAGCTCGCGGTGGTAGCGGAGGCCACGGCGGAGCAGCTGCGGGGGACCTTCCTTCTCCGGCTGGGCGAGACGAATACAAGCGGCCACGAGGCCCCAACCCACTGCATCTTCCAGCCTACTACCTACCTGGTGCCTTGACGGGCGTATCCGCATTTCCGTGTAATTCCGGAGCGACGGCTTTGGGTGCGTCGCTTCAGGAGGTGCGCCGTGTCCACCCGTCTTCCTCGCGCTCGCCCCACGGGCGCGCGGCTGGGCCCCTGTGTTGGCACCTGGGCCCTCATCGTCCTCTTCCAGTTCGCGTGTGCCACGGGCACCCCACGGGGCAGCTACCGCTCCGACTCGCTCACGCCCCCACCGGCACCGAAAGAGCGTGGGGAGGCTACGGCAGAGCCCGGGCTCGAGTCCGCCACGGTGTACGTCGTGGACTTCATGGAGCCCGGTGCCGTCGCCACCCGGCCGGTGCCCATTCCCAGGGCCGAGTTCCAGCAGGCCGTCCTGCGCCTCTCGCGCGACGTGCGGCTGAAGCACAAGACGCCACGGCAGGCCGCCCATGAATTGCTGAGCCTCTTGGGGACACCACCCGACGACCCCAAGGTGGCAGCGACAGGCTACTGGAAGCTGGAGCAGCACCGCGGCGAGGGCGTCACCTGGATACTCGAGCGCCAGGAGGGCCTCGTTGTCCTCACCCCCCAGGCCGAACAAGCTCTCAAGGAGAAGTACCTCAAGTGGTGTGAGCCCCGGGGCGGCGGCGACTGTCTGGGCCTGCTGGACGATGACCCGTACCTGCGCACGGACGACCGGCGCACGCTGGCCCTGGCGCTGGCTTTCGGCAATGTCCTCGACGAGACGCGTGCGGCGCTGGGGCGAGAGCTGCTGAACGTGCAGGCGCTCGTCTCCATGGTCGTCTGGACGGTGGCCCTCTACTGCATGATGTGGGTGGTGCCCGAGCCGACGACCAAGGCCCTGGCCGCCGGCATGACCCTCATCCTGATGGGTTACCTGGGCCTCAAGACGGTGTACGGGCTGATGGACGGCTGGGCCCGCATGGCCGACACGGCGTACCACGCCACCACCTTCGAGGAACTGCGCGCAGCGGGTGAGGAGTTCAGCAAAGTGCTGGGCGAGGACGCGGCACGGGCCATGATTCTGGCGGTGTCCACACTCGCCGGGCACACGCTGGGACAGGTGGTGGCACGGGTGAAGTCGCTTCCGCGATTCAATCTCGCGGGAGCGCAGTTCGAAGCGCAGGGCGGTGCCGCTGTCATGGGGCACCTGGAGGCCACGGAGGCGGCGCTCGCGACGGAGGGGGCCCTGGCCAGGGCGGTGGCGGCGGCGGAGACGGTGGCCACCTCGCCGCAGGGCCCCATGGCCGTGGTGATGCTCAAGAAGGGGCGGGTGGGTGGAGGGGAAATGGCCCCTGGGGGCCGCTCCGCGGAAACCGTCATCCGTCACCGGGGCGGCAACCGGCAGATAGAACTCAGCGATGGCCAGCGCTGGCACGTGCCACGTGGCAAATCGGCTGCGGATATTCCCGCCGAGGACAAAGTGGGTGACATGCTCCAGGAGGCTGTCACCAAGGCCGCCAATGAATGGGGGCCCCACAGGCTCTCGGACGCGGAGAAAGAGGCCATTAAAAGTGCTAGGGACAGCGGCGAATACTGGTTGGCGCGGTTGCTGGAGCGCGAGGCCCGGGGGCGCTACGTGCAAGCGAAGGTGAAAGCGCAGTTCGATCACCTCTACGACTTCAGCCTGAGTAAGGGCGTCGACGTGGTTGACCCGGCAACGGGCACCCGATACGAAATTCTCTCCGGGACGGCGTCGAATCTCGCGCGGCATGGCAGGCGCATGGCCGGCGAGTTCTTCCGGATGCTCACCTTCTGAAAGGGGCGGCGATGGATTCGCTCGGTAACGTCGTCTTCAAAGACCAGGAAATCGAAAACGAGCGGTTGGAACTGACGGACAAGAAGGCGAACTACATCCTCGGCCCCAATCTGACGCTGAGGAACTGTACCCTCGTGTTGAAGGTGTCCGCTCGGCGCCTGAGCCTCAAGCAGCCTCGCTTCATCGACTGCACCTTCGAGGTGAAGCAGGAGTTGAAGAATTATCAGAGCTGGGTGGCCTCGTCCCTGAAGGGCTGCCGGTTCAAGGGGATGCTGACAGGATGTGACTTCGGCCACTGGCCTGAATACATGAGCCTGCCGTGGTATCAGCACGGGTCCATCGAGGACTGCGACTTCACCGAGGCCCGGCTGGATGGCTGCCGCATCATGGGCTGTGACCCTGCCACCATTCGCTTTCCGAAGTGGCCCTGCTTCACCTTCCTTGACCCGATTCGCTGGGCTCCCGAGCTACGCGGCGTCAAGTGGCCGGGCCGCTTTGGACGTATTACCGTGGAGGAACTTCACACCCAACCGGTTCCTACCAGGTCGCTGACCTATCACGCCCCTTCGATAGCCAAACGTATGGAGACCACAGAGGAAGAGCTCCGGGCCGTCATCGAGAAGTTCGACTGCATCGTCTACTGACGCAGGCGAGATTCTCTCTGGGACGGAGTCCAATCTGGCGCGGCATGGCCGGCGCATGGCGGGCGAGTTCTTCCGGATGCTCACCTTCTGAACGGGGCGGCGATGGATTCGCTCGGTAACGTCGTCTTCAAGGACCGGGAAATCGAAAACGAGCGGCTGGAGCTGACGGACAAGAAGGCGAACTACATCCTCGGCCCCAACCTGACGCTGCCTCGTGCTGAAGGTGTCCGCTCGGCGCCGGAGTCTCAATCAGCCCCACTTCATCGACTGCACCTTGGAGGTGAAGCAGGAGTTGAAGAATTACCAGAGCTGGGTGGCCACGTGACGGGACCCGCCTGGCGCACAGCCCGGGGGCTCCCGTCGGCGGCCCTCCTCGGCTCCAGCCCTCACCAGCTTCGGGGCTTCGCTCATGCCCTGAGATGCTGACAGACAGGGACAGGACTGGCAAGCAACCGTGAGGGCAATGACGCCAGGGCTCGCTGTTGTTGAGCCTCCGTGTCCTGTCCCAATCCAAGCCGATTTCCGCCACAAACCACGCTCTGGTGACGGGCGCCGTCGCTCTTTACTCTCAGGGAGTCAGGAGCCGGCCGATGCGAGGCAACCGGCGTTGCCAGGGGCATCCTCGAGGTAGGGAAAATGATGGGCGAGCAACAACAACAGCGGACAAGTGGTGGCGGGGACTCGGCGCTGGTGAGACTGCGCCTGTGTTGGATTTTCGCGGCGCTCTGGCTTCCGGTCTTCCTCTGGTCGACCGTTCAGGCGGGCTTCGGCGGAGCTGCGTTCGGCCTGCAGGTCCTGTGCACCCTGCTGTTCGTCGTGACCCATGCCTCCCTTTCCAACGGCTGGAGGGGAGGCGGGCTCTTCTTCGTGTTCGCCGTGTCCGTCGCCTTCGTGCTCGAGGCGAGCAGCATCGCCACGGGCTTTCCATTCGGCTTCTATGTGCACAACGTCGCGGGTTTCAAGCTGCTGGGCGTGCCACCCCTGGTCGCCTTCATCTATGCGATTTTCGGCTGGCTGGCCTGGAACCTGGCCCGGCTCATCGTGCGACAGCACCCTTGCGACGCCGGGGGCGTCAATCGCTTCACCACGCCCCTGGTCGCGAGCTTCATCCTCGCCGCCCAAGACCTTCCCTTTGATCCGATTGGCTCGACTGTCCTCGGGATATGGACCTTCCGCTCCCCCAGCGGCTATTTCGGCGTGCCTCTGACGAACTTCCTGGGCTGGATGTTCACCGGTTGGGTGTTCTTCCAGCTCTTCGCGCTGGTCGAGAGCCGATTCCCCCCGCACCGCGCGGCCGTGACCAGGGCGAGCTACTGGCTGTTGCCTTGCTTCATCTGGGCCATGAACGCGGTCCAATATCCGATCAAATTCGCCTCTGCGTCCGCGGGGAGCGTGACCGTGGCCGGGCGCACTTTTGTCACGGCCGATGTCTATGAATCGTCGGTGGTGGTCGCGCTGCTCACCATGATGTTCACCGCGGTCACCGCCGCATTCCGGGTTGGCGCGATCGTGCACGGTCCCCTCAACCCCAATCCAAGCCGATTTCCGCCACAAACCACGCTCTGGTGACGGGCGCCGTCGCTCTTTACTGTCTGGCCATCATGACGAACTCAACGACACCTCGTCGCCGCGTTCTGGTGGTGGGACTCGGCATCAGCGGCATCGCCACGGCCATCCGGCTTCACAAGCTTGGTTGGGAGCCCGTGCTCATCGAGCGGGCACCCGAGCGTCGCAAAGGTGGCTACTTCATCGGCCTGTTCGGTACCGGCCAGGCGTCCGCCAGGCGGCTCGGGGTGCTGGACACCCTGGTCGATCGCAATTCCTCGCTGATGAGGACCTACGAGATTGACCGGGCCAATCATCGGACCGAGGGCATGTCCTTCGTGGACGCACCCGGCACGCCGCTCCCTCTGCTGCGCGGCGACGTGGAAAACTCCTTGTTCTCCGCGTTGCCGAAGGATGTGGAGATCCGTTTCGCAACGGTCCCCACCCGGATCGAGCAGGACGCGCAGGGGGCCGACGTCACGCTGACCCACACGAAGAGCGGCACGAGCACGACCGAGCGCTTCGCGCTCGTGGTGGGCGCGGATGGCATGCGCTCGACCGTCCGTCAGCTCGTCTTTGGTCCGCACGAGAACTTCCTGCACCCGCTGAACTACATGATCGCCGCCTTCGTCCTGCGCAACCCCGTGCAGGGCTACGCCACGCACGAAGGACTGGTGCTGGCCGAGGCGGGAAGGTCGGCGTGGGTATTTCCCTTCGCGAATCACAACCCCACCGTGCTCTTCTCCTACCGCGTCGATGACGTGGCCGCGCAGTTCCGCGGCCGTCCCATCGAATCGCTGCGCAAGGCGTACGGACCGGAAAAGGCGGGCTCGGTACTGAGCCATCTGCTCGATGAGTTCGAGGCCGCGGACGAATATCTGTTCGATTCGACCAACCATGTCCGCATGCCGAGCTGGCACAAGGGGCGGGTCGTGCTGGTGGGAGATTCGGCGTGGTGCTTGACCCTGTATTCTGGGATGGGCGTGTCGACCGGTCTGGCCGGGGGTGAACTCCTGGGTAACATGCTGGAGAAGCATCCAGACGACATGGAACGTGCGCTGACCCGGTGGGAGGAGAAGCTGCGCCCGTTCGTCGAGGACCAGCAGCGCGACTCGCTGAAAGCGAGACAGCTCTTCACTCCGGCCAACGAGGTGCAGCGAGTCCTTCGCGCGGCGACCATCCGCCTCATGAGCAATCGCCTGACGGGCCCGATCGTCAAGAAAGTGATGCGCGACAAGGACTTCAAAGCGAAGATGATCGACATCGTCGCGCAGTAGTGCTGCCGGGGCCCCCGACTTCAGCACCGGCCCGACGCGATGGGAGGCGCCGGGAATCGAACCTGCTCAGGGAACCCGCCTTTCACCAGAGGGTGCGGACGGAGCGGGGGTCCATGCTCCGCCCGTGGCTGTCTTCACGCCTTGAAGGCAGTCATCGCCGGAGCGGCCTCCCCGCGCAGCAAGGCCTGGAGCCGCCGCACCCGCTGCACGGCCCCGGTTGCTCCGCGCGCCTCCAGGTTCAACCGGTAGGGCTCCAGATCCTCCGCACGCCACTGCTCGCGCCGCTGAAGCTCCCCCACCAGTTCGGCCTCTCCCTCGAAGCGCTCGCGCAGGGGCGCGTCGAGCGCCTTCGCGAACGCGGCGAAGAACGCCAGCGGGCGCACCTGCATCACCTTGTACGCCCATTCGAACCACTGCTGCGCCTCCGGCAGCGACGAGCGGTCCCGGCTGGCCGCTTCCACCCTCGACAGGATGGCCTGCTTCACCTCCTCGTCGAGCTTCGCCATCAGGGCCTCCCCATCCACGTCCGCCGCCTGCTCCGGCTCTATCCGCAGGGGCTCGCGCAACACCACCGTCAGCCACAGCCACTCCTCTCCGTGCAACACCTCGGGAGTGCGGCCGTAGAGGATGGCGAGCAGGATGGACTGCTCGTACCTGGCCAGGATTTCCAGCAGCTGGGGGTCGGCGTCCGCGGCGTCCCTCACGGCCGCCATCACTGCCTCCGGTTCCTCCATGGCACGCCGCAGGGCCCGCGCGCTCATCCCCGGCCCAATCTCGCCGGGTTCCTCGCCATGGGCCCGTGCCACGGCCGCGTTCATGCGCTTGCGGCGATCCACCCACTCGCCGACCTGCGCCAGCGTCAACCACGCCACCGCCTGGTGCCGCCAATGCGTGTACGGCGGATGGCGAGGAGCATCCCGCATCTGCAACACCGCCACGGCCAGTGCGCGCCGCTCCTCCGGCGTCCGTCCCGGCTCCATCAGGACCCGGCGTAGCTCCTGGTCGAATCGCTCCACGCGCTCGGGGCTGAGCAACTCCGGAGCGCAGCGGTCGAACAGCCGCTCCTCCCGCTCGTCCATGTCCTCGACCTCCTCCATCACCCGGAAGATGTGCCGCTCGACGAGCGGAACGAACTCGTCCCAGGACCAGCGCAGCGACGCCAGCGGCCCGTCTTCCCGGAACATCCTCCGCAGCAGGACCATCCCGTCGGAGACCTGCTGGACGCGATCGGGGGAAGTCAGCACCTCCTCGGCCAGGACCGCGGCCTCGGCGGTGACCGGGTCCACCCCGGAGGGCGGCGGGCGTCGCATGGGAGGATGGCTTTGACGGCCGGAGCTCCGGGATTCACCCAGGCAGCACCGCTTGTATTTCTGTCCACTGCCGCAAGGACAGGGCTTGTTTCGAGATGGCATGGGGCCACCGCAATAACATGTCAGACTCCGGAAGTCACCCCGGACGCCACTACCTCTCCCACCTTCCCAGCGGCCAGGTGGTCTCGGCCCCCCCGGGACTCCCTTCCCCACCGCTCGCGCCCACCGGGTCTCAGCGGTCATGTTACACTGAGTCACCTGGGAGGTGGTGCGCATGAGCGAAGCCGGGGCGGCCGGGCCCGTGGATGAGCAGGAGCGGCAGCGGGTGTTGAGGCACTCGCGGATGCGGCAGCTACAGCACGACTCGCCAGAGGAGCATCTGCCCCAGGTGGGCATGGAGGTGGCCGGCTACCGGCTGGAGGCGAGGCTGGGCACCGGCGGCCAGGGCACCGTGTTCCGAGCCCGGCGCGAGGGGCGGCTGTTCGCGGTGAAGTTCATCTTCCTGCCGCGTGCGGCGCGCTGGGCCTGGCGCGAGCTGGACGTCATGGTGAAGCTGTGGCGCGCCGGGGGCCTGCCGCTGGAAGGACATGGCCTGTGGCCCGCCCGCGAGCCGCTCTTCCTCTTCCTCGTCACGCCCTTCG
>NZ_PZOX01000036.1 GCF_003044305.1 Vitiosangium sp. GDMCC 1.1324
CATGCACCTGCTGTTCGTTGATGGCTTGAGTACCCACTTCTCCGGTAACATCCATGCCCCTACTGCTCAAACCACATGGCCAGATACGCGCTTCCTCGCCTGCTTGCTATATGAGGGGATGCCTCAGGGGTCGACCACGACATTCGCGAAGGCGTACCGAGGAGGCAGTTCGGACAACGCACCTCGGGGAGGATGGTCCGCGGGGAACAACTCGGAGCGGTGCGCAAAGGTTTCCCAGACCAACTGGTTGCTGCCCAACGCGTGGACTTTGGTGCCGTTCTGGAAGAAGGATGGATCGCCGGATGCGGCAAAGTTGCGGTTCGGATCGACGACTCCCCGAACCACCGGAATCGCCCCCGGGGCAAGAACAGTATCGCCTGTCGGCTTGGCGGGGGAATTCAAATGGATGAACTGCCGCCAGGCAAAGCGGGCATATTCCTCGCGACTGATGCTGGGGTCGTAAGGTGGTGGCTCGAGGGGTAGCGCAGCGGGGGTCGCGGTCAAATCTGACGGCGTGATGGGTGCTCCACCCGGAAACGGCGTTTTTTGAGCCGCGGGGTTTGATGGAGTGGTGCCGGGGGCCACGGTCTTCGTACATGATGCGAAGGTCGTGACCAGCGCCAGCGCACAGGCGTAGGTTCTGAGCGGTCGAAGCGTGCTTTCCATCTTTACATTCCTTGATGCCATCAATCTTCGCGGGACTCGTGCCCAGTCGCGAGCACAAGGTGGGTCATTGGATTGATTGACTTCCTTCTGTGCACCCACGTGGTCGGGACACAGCAAGTGAAATGCCACTCCAGCACCGCGCGAGTCCTCGTCTGAGGCACCCATTCCTTCTTGAACTCGAACCCCTAATGAGTTCGGTCATTTGGAGTCCATCATGGGGCCGCTGGCGCTCACTTCGCTCTGGGGCGTGCTTCAGCTCTCGCTGGGAACTGGCTCTGTCAGGCAAGGGGCTGACACGCAGAGACAGGGCATTGTTACGTGCAGCGGTGCATAGAGGAATTGGGGCAATGTGAAGGGAAGCGGGTTGGAGCAGAGAGTCTGGAGCCGTCCGACGGCGGTGCCTGCTCGAGGACGCGCCTGGCCTGTGTTGAGGGAGGCAGGCCTGGGCAGGACGATGTCACACCCACGCCCGGTGATTGCCCACCACCACCGCGATACGGTCGCCCAGGGCGGCCAACTCCGAGCGCTGAAGCTCGGCGGCGGTGATGACGCCGCCCAGCGGGTCGGGCAGGTCGCGGGTCGCCGTGGCGGCGGCCACCACGGTGCTGCGGTAGCCGAGGTCGAGCGCGGCGCGCGCCGTGGCCGACACGCACATGTGCGTCATGAAGCCGGCGATGATCAGCTCCGGCCGGCCGATGGCCTTCAGCCGGTCATGCAGGTTGGTACCAGCGAAGGAGTTGGGCAGAGCCTTGGTCACCACCACCTCGCCATCGATGGGGGCGACGGCGGGGACGAAGGCGCTGCCCGGCCCCTCCGGGTCGAACAGGCCGCCGGGCGTGCCGTGGTGCGCCACGTGGACCACCGGCACGCCGCGGCGGCGGGCAAGGTCTAGCAGGCGGGCGGCCTCCGCCACTGCGGCGTCGACGCCGGCCAGCGGCAGGGCGCCGGCCGTGTACTCCGCCTGGATGTCGATCAGCACCAGTGCCGCGCGGTCGAGCGGGCTGGGGTGGGCCGGGGCGCCGGCCATGGCGAATAGCGTGCGGGGGGTAGTCATAGGGTCCTCCGAAATGGGGTGCTCTTTCGTATCCCGTTCAAAACCGTTCAGCCCTTCGCTAAAATCGCGCAATGGCTGTTCAAGAACAATCAGGCGGGTTGGACTGGGAAGACCTGCGCGTCTTCGTGGCGCTGGCGCGGGCGGGCAGCCTGTCGGCGGCGGCGCGGGCGCTGCGGGTCAGCCACGCCACCGTTGGGCGCCGCGTCGCCGCGCTGGAAGAGGCGCTAGGCCAGGCGCTGTTCGACCGCCGCGTCGACGGCTACGCGCTGACCGCGGAAGGGGCGGCGGTGCTGGAGCTGGCGCAGGGCATGGACGAGCGCGCACTCGCCATCCTGCGGCGCGCCGGCCGTGACGCCGGGCTCACCGGCACGGTGCGGCTGACCACCACGGAATCGGTGGCCGAGCGGTTCCTGATCCCTCGGCTGGTGCCGTTCCGTCGGCGCTACCCCGGCATCGACCTGGAGGTGTTGATCGACTCGCGCTCGCTGAGCCTCGCCAGGCGCGAGGCCGACGTGGCCGTGCGCCTCGCCCGCCCGCAGGCAGGGGAGCTGATCACCCGCCGCCTCGCCACCATGGCCTATGGCGTCTATGTGGCGCTCGACGGCGATGCCGATGCCTGGGTCGGCTATGATGATTCCCTCGCCTACCTGCCGGAGGCGCAGTGGCTGGCCCGGATTGCGGCCGGCGGGCGCATCGCCCTGCGCACCAACGGGCTGGCGGCGCAGTTCGCCGCCGTACGCGCTGGCTTTGGCAAGGCCGTCCTGCCGCGCTGGTTCGCCGAGGAGGAGGGCGGCCTCACCGCCCTACCGCCGCCCGCCCCACCGCCGGTGCGCGAGGCGTGGCTGGTCGTCCACCGCGACCTCAAGGACGTGCCCCGCGTGCGCGCCCTGGTCGACCACGTGGTCGCGGCGTTCGAGGCGGAAAGGGCGCGTCTGGAGTAGAGCGACGAGCCCCCTGCTCAGTCGAACGCGAAGTGGTCGATGGGCAGTTGCCGGACATGCAGTGGGCAATCCCAACGCAGCGGTTCCTGCGCGAGGTCCTCACGCGCCCGTGAGGGCGGTGTCCGCGTCCCGTGGCGTGGGACGGGGTGAGCCGCTACCCGCCAGGCAGCCCAGGCCCACCAGTGTGGTCCGGACGGCCTCGTCGAGCGGCGTATGGGGCTCGGTGCCGAGCACGGCCAGGAGGCGCGCGTTGTTCATGTGGACCGGCGCCCTCCACAGGTAGCGCATCTCCTTCAGCTCCCGGAACAGCGGCACGAAGGGCGATGCCAGGCCCAGCAGCCACCAGGGGAAGGCGCGGGCCTTCAGGTCCGGACGGCCGATGGCCTGGCGGATGGCGGCGATCATCCGGGTTCCGTCCGCGTCCCAGTGGCCCTCCATGTGGAACGTGGAGAAGGCCTCGAGCGCCTCCTCTCGCTCCGCCAGTTGGACCATCGTTTCGGCGACGTCCGGGAGGTAGGCCCACTGATGGCCGATGCCCCGCTGGCCCGGGTTCTGGATTGCGGTGATGGGCTGGCCCGGCTTGACCAGGCCCTGCGAGAACCAGTTGTTGCCCGCGTGGGGCCCGAAAAAGTCACCGGCGCGGACGATCAGCACGCGCGCCTCACCGCGCTCGGCGGCCGAGCGCAGGCGGCGCTCCAGCTCGACCCGGATGGCGCCCTTGCGGGTGACGGGACTCTGGGGGGAGGTCTCGTCCACCTCCGGGAATGCGTCGGGCCCGTAGTTGTAGACGGTCCCTGGCAGGAGGATGCGGGCGCCACTCGCCCGTGCCGCCGCGAGCGTGCTGTCGAGCATGGGCAACACCAGCTCGCCCCAGTTGCGGTAGCCGGGTGGATTCACGGCGTGGACGATGAGGGACACGCCCCGAGCCGCGGCCACGACGTCCTCGGCGCGCAGGGCGTCCCCCTGGAGCCAGGTGAAGCCGTTCTGCTTGCGATTGCCGGCCTCCACCCTGGCGGCATCACGGTGCAGCGCTCGGACCGTCCAACCGCGCGCCTTCAGCCGCCGTGCGACCTCCCCACCGATACCGCCCGTGGCTCCGAGGACGAGTGCATTCCGATTCTGGTTCATGTGCGATCTCCCGTTCGTGAGTGACGTCGACGCGGGAAACATGACCTCTGAGGCGGCTCCATGCCATTGCATGAGCTCGTGGGGTTGCTATACGAAAATGTATGAACCACACCGAGCCGAGCTGGGACCTCTACCGCACCTTCCTGTCCGTTCTTCGAGAAGGCTCGTTGTCCGGCGCCGCGCGCGCGCTGGGGCTCACGCAGCCGACCGTCGGGCGGCACATCGAAGCGCTCGAGCAGGCAATCGGTCTCCAGCTCTTCACCCGCTCGCAGCGGGGCCTCATCGCCACGGAGGCCGCGCTGGAGCTGCGGCCCCATGCCGAGGCGCTGGCCTCGACGGCGGCGTCCCTGCTGCGGGCCGCCTCGGGCCAGGGCGGCGCCGTGAAGGGCTCTGTCCGGGTGAGCGCCAGCCAGGTCGTGGGCGTCGAGGTCCTGCCCCCCATCCTGTCGGCCCTGCGCGAGCGGTACCCGGAGCTCGTCATCGAGCTCGTGGTCTCGAACGCCGTCGAGGATCTGCTCCGGCGCGATGCCGATATCGCCGTCCGGATGGTGGAGCCGAGCCAGGAGGCCCTGGTGGTGAAGCGCCTCGGGACGATCTCACTCGGGCTGCACGCCCATCGGCGCTACCTCGAGCGGCACGGCACGCCGAAACGCATCGAGGACCTCGCCACTCACAGCGTGATTGGCTTCGACCGGGAGACGGAGGCGATCCGCGGCATGATGAAGCGGGTCCCGAAGTTCGACACGAGCCGCTTCGCGTTGCGGACCGACAATGACCTCGCCCAGTTGGCGGCGATCCGGGCCGGTTTCGGGATTGGCATCTGCCAGGTCGCGGTGGCTCGCCGGGACCGAGACCTCGTCCGCGTGCTTCCGGCCACCTTCGAGCTGAAGCTCGGGACGTGGCTGGCGATGCACGAGGACCTGCGGTCGATCCCTCGCTGCCGCGCCGTCTTCGATGCGCTCGCCGCGGGCCTGAAGGGGCACGTGGAGCGTTGAACGACCCGCTCCGCAGCCCCTTGCCGTTCACCCTCGTCCTTGTCTTCGACGGGGTGAGGAGGCGATAGGAACCGTGTTGCGTTTGAAGTCTCCTCGCGGGTTTGAGACAAAATCGAACCTTCTGACGTGTCATTGACATGTCATTGACGCGTCAGCGCGCTGACGGGGCCTGGCGCGCGCAATTGTGTGTTTTAGGCTTGAAATGGATAAGGGAAGCTCGCAGTATTGATTCAGGCCCACGAGGCAAGGGTCCCCTACCGGAGATGAGCTGAAAACAATGCGTAAATTCTTGGCTTTCTTTTCGCTGGGTAGCTGTCTGCTGATGACTGGCGCTGGAGCGCAGACGCCGCCCGCCGCGCAACCTGCAACGGCACCGACGTCTCAGACGCCCACGAATGCGTGCTACCTGTGGAAGGGGCGTGGAGGTGCTCCCACGGCGAGCTACATGGCTACCCATGCGAGCTGCCGTCCATGGAATAGCAATTACGGGTGGAGCTTCTTCAAGAACAACAATGGGGTGGACTACTATCGCGGAACCTTCAAGGACGCCGTGGCGACCCCCTCCACCTGGGCGGTCTACGCTGACTTCGGCTCAGCGGTTGTCTCCTCGAAGGCGGACTACGATTCCTTCGTCGCCAATACCAAGTTGTCCGGCTCGTGCGGTGAATGCCTGCACTGAGTCGTCCTGCGCCGGCCGGTGCCTATGCGCGCCGGCTCGGTCGCTCCCATGAAAACCTCCGAACTCCTGCCGCGTCTACCCCCTCTGCGTGAGCCAGCGGGCGAGGCTCCGCACCGGAGTCCGGCGAGTTGACGCGGGTGTAGAGCACCCTCTCGGCCAGGCGGGCGCGCTGCCGTGGGTTTCAACCACGAGACTTATACTCCCGCCATGTCCCAGCTGCTCACCCTGCGCCACTACCACCACGAACAGATCGCCCACAGCCACGAGCATGCCCAACTGGTGTTCGGCCTGACCGGCTGGCTGGACTTCGAGGTGGCCGGGCACGGTTTCCAGATGTCCAGTCTGAGCCTGGCGGTGGTGCCGCCCGAGACCCACCACGCCTGCGCCAGCACACTGGGGAGCCGCTGCCTGGTGCTCGACGTGCCGCCGCAGGACGACTGGCTGCAACAGCGCCTGGGCCACCACCTCGACGCCAGCCGTCGGTTGCTGGAGACCCCTGGGCGTGTCGAGCTCAGTCTGGTCCAGGGGCAGCTGATCAGCTGGCTTGCGGCCAGCCGGCTCGACGACGAGGTGATCGCCCAGCAGGGCGCGGCCCTGCTGCTGGCCAGCCTCAGCGGCGGTGCACCCGCCGCCGCGCCGCCCGAGGGCCTGCCACTAGCGGCCATCGACGCGCATATCGACCGGCACTGCGCCCACCCGCTGCAGGTGGCGGACCTGGCGCGCCTGTGCGGCCTGTCCAGCGCCCGCTTCCACGCCCGCTTTTTCGCCGAGACCGGGCGCACGCCGATGGACCACGTGCGCCTGCGTCGCCTGCGTCTGGGCCGCGAACTGCTGCTCGGCAGCCGCCTGCCGGTCGGCGAGGTGGCCGCGCGGGTCGGCTACAGCTCGCAGAGCGCCTTTACCGCGGCGCTGGCCCGTGAATTGGGCGTCACCCCTCGTCAGCTGCGCGCCAAGGCGCGCGAGGCGCGCGACAAAGGCCGCGAGTAGCGCGACAGACCGCGACGTCGGTTTGCGCCCAGGCTGACCCATGCAGCATCGCACCGCTCTCCTCGCCCTGCACCTGGGCGCCCTGTTCTTCGGCCTGTCCGGCATCTTCGGCAAGCTGGCGCTGGCCGCGCCGCTGGTGATCGTCTTCGGCCGCGCCCTGTTCGCCGTCGTCGTCCTGGCTTCACTGACCCGCTTCGGCGAACCGGCGGCGCCGCTGGGCTGGCAGCGTCGCCTGGCCCTCGCCGGCGCTGGCCTGCTGCTGGGCGGCCATTGGTGGGCCTTCTTCATCGCGGTGAAGGTGTCCGGCGTGGCCGTGGCCACCCTGGGCTTCGCCAGCTTCCCGGCCTTCACCGTGCTGCTCGAGGGCCTGATGTTCCGCGAACGGGTGCGCGTGGCCGAATGGGGCGTGGTGGCCCTGGTCAGCGTCGGCCTGGTGCTGGTCACCCCGCAATTCGACCTGGGCAGCGACGCCACCCTGGGGCTGGCCTGGGCGGTGTTCTCCGGCCTGCTGTTCGCCATGGTCTCGGTGTCCAACCGGGCCACCACCGTCGGGGTCAAACCGGCCCAGGCGGCGCTCTGGCAGAACCTGGCCATCGTGCTCGCCAGCCTGCCGCTGGCCTGGGTGGCGCTGCCCGAGGTTCGCCCGCTGGACTGGCTGTGGATTGCCCTGCTCGGCCTGCTCTGCACGGCCTTGGCGCACAGCCTGTTCGTCGCCAGCCTGCGTGTGCTCAACGCGCGCAGCGCCTCGGTGGTGTTCGCCCTGGAGCCGGTCTACGGGATTGCCTTCGCATGGTGGCTGTTCAACGAGCAGCCCAACCTGCGCATGCTCTTCGGCGGCGTGTTGATCCTGCTGGCCACGCTGATCTCAGCGCGCCTGAGCAAGCGCGCCGCACCAGGAAATCCGGATGTTCACGTGGCGGATTTCGAGGCAAGCTGATGCGAGAACCCGTCAGGAGGCACGAGCGACATCATGGGCCAGATCGACCCCAACCGCATCCGTGACGTTGCAAATCACACCCTGGAGAAGGCGCTCTCGAAGAGCTCGACGGAGCCGTTGCCGCTCGCTCCCCTCGCGAACGCGTCGCTCACCGAGGCTCCCGTCGAAGGTTCGAGCGGTGAGCTGCGCATCGAGCTGTCGTTCACGATCCCGAACAGCCCCACGCCGCAAGTGGTCGCCGCGAGGACTGATCCAATGCACCTCGCCTTCAATCAGTTTGCAAGCAAGCTCGGCGTCGAGCACAGCCTGCGTAGCAACCTGGAAGACCCCTTCACCCTTCGCCTGGTGCTCGTCGCTCAGGGCCCCGAAGAGAAGGTTCGTGCGTTCACCCGGGCCGCTATCGAGTTCATTCGAGAGTGACGTCGTCACGCATGCCTGGGCATTTCGCGAACCGCTCTCTCCTGGTCTACTGTTCCGACGAGGAGCTGGCGCTGCTGGTGGAGCAGGCCGACTTCGGAAGCTTCGTGGCTGGCAGGGATCTTCCGCCGCTGCGCGAGCGGCTGCTCCGGCTCGAGCGAGAACGGGGCGTCACGGAGCTCCACCGGCGGGTCTCCGAGAAGATCCTGGGGGCGGGTGCACGGCTCGTGGAGACCCCGCGCTACGCGGGCCCGCTGCGCGCCTTCGCGCTCAGCCCCTGCGGCCGTCATCTGGCCATCGCGAGCCAACGCGACGAGTCGTCCCGGGATGGATGGGCTTGCGTCCTGCGCATCTGGGAGCTGGCGACGGGCTGTGTGGTCGACGCGGTCGCGTTCGAGGGGAACGTCGGTGGCTGGGGGGAAAGCTCCACCCTCCAGTGGTCGCCTTCGGGAGCGTGGCTCGGGGTCACCTTCGATGACGCCATCGTCGGCGTGATGCGGGCCTTCGCGGGCACCCGGCCTTCGTTCACCGTCGACGTCACGCGGCGTTGGGGTTCTCCACCTCCGTGGAGCGTCATCAATCCGGAGCACGTGGTCAACAAGGGCCACCAGCCCGCATGGTGCTGGTCTCCCGATGAGAAGGCCCTGTTCATCTCCACGCGCGGGCCGGACCATGCGCGCGGGTGCATCGTTCCCTTCAAGGACGGGGAGGCCGTCCACGAGGACAGTGAAGGGGTTCGCTGGTGCCCGGCCCGGTTCGGGGGCGAGCACTCGAAGTCCTACCCCCTCACGTGGGTCCGCTGGAGCCTCGATGGCTCACGGGTCTTCGGTCATTGCAAGGACTCGTGCGACTGGTGGGAGCGGGACTCGGTCCGGGACGACTCTTACGACTTCGTCTCCGTCACCGATGTCCAGAGCGGCAACCTCCAGTTCGCCTCCGAGGACGTGACGTTCCCCCTGGCCTTCTCGCCGGATGGTGCGCTCCTGGCCCATGGGCGCAAGCGGCTCGTGCTCGCCGACGGGCGCACCGGTCGGACGGTGGCGGAGCTCAGCGAGCAGCTCGGTCCGTGTGAAACCGAGGTCGAAGCGCTCGTCTGGTCCCAGGATGGCCGGCGGCTGGCCGTGGTCAGCAACTGGGGGAGCCACCCCGACGACGACGACCCACTCCTGCCGCCCCTCGACCATGAGCACCCCGCGGTCTTCGTCTTCGACGAGGGCCGGCTCCGGTTCCACCTGAAGATGGAGTCCCCCTGGTTTGCCGGAACGCGACACCCCGACCTCCAGGGCTGGGCCTGGTCGCCCGACGGCTCCAGGGGGGCGTGTCTGGTGGATGAGCGGCAAATCATGGTGTGGGAACTGGGTGCCGCACCCAGGCTGCTTCGGCGCATCGAGAACGTCGGCCGCGTCGTGGGCCTGGTATGGGGCGCGGACGACACGCTCGTGGGGCTGGGGGACGAGGAGGTCGCGTTCTGGGACGTGTCGGACGGACACCTGCGTGCGCACCATTCGTTCGCCAGGGAGCCGGGCCGTGCACCTCCGCCTGAAGCATGGAACCCCTGCCCGGAGGGCCGCGCGCAGGGCCTTCCCACGAAACAGGGGTGGGCCTTCACCCGCGTGTTTCCAGACGGCACGGTGGTCTGTCCGCAGGAGGTGCGGGAGCAGCTCGCGCCGCGGTTGATGTTCGCGGTGGAGGGGCGCCATGCCTGGCCCTGGCGCTGGGTGGTGGGGACCCGGCACACGCGGCTGGAGGAGTGGGCACCCCATTCCGTCGCTGGCGCTCCCGTGGAGGCGGCCCCGTTCGCTGAGCACCTCATCCACGTGCCCGAGGGTGAGACGGAGAAGCAGGCGAAGGCTCGTCGCGCGGAGTGGGGGCCCCTGGAGCGGTACCAGGTCCCCACGCTCCCTGCCTGGCACTACCGCGCAGACCCCGTGTTCACGAGAGGGCCCACCCTCTGCCGCGACAACCTCGCGCCCTACGTGGGGCGGGTGATGCTCGTCTGCGCGTACGACGGCTGGCTGAGGTACTACACCGCGACGCTGCTCGAGGTCACCGCGGACGGAATGCTCCTTCATGCCGAGGCGCCCGGGCACCGGGTGACGGACCGCATCCGTCCGTTCGACTCCATCCTCTGGATGGGGCCGGCGGTCCCGCTGCGGGGGCCCTAAGCTTGTCTCCGCTGCGAGAAACGGCTCCGCCGCAAGGCAGGAGACGGAGCGAGGTGCCTGATGCCCCGCCATCCCCTCTCCTCACACTTCGACGAACCGAGTGCCGGTGACGCCCTCCTGCTCCATGGCCTGCTTGATGTCCTCGGAGATGACGAGAGCCACTGTCCACCCCCACGGGCGGAAGATGCGGGCATCGCCCACCTTCGAGGGATCGACGCGCATGCCAGAGACGACTCGATACTCTCCCATCTTCTCCGGCTGCTCGTCCTCTGGCTCCCAATGCTCTACCCGTCTGCTCCTGGCATCGTCGATACACCGGACGATGCGCAGCGCGTTGAGGATGAAGTAGGGCCCTTGATACCCCTCGACCTGGACGGGAATGAACTGCACATCCCGGACACCGAGCCGTTCGAAAAGGTGGACGACTCGCCCATGGACTACGGGAATGGAGAAGGCGGCCCAGCAATAGTCCAGCGGGTGTCCGGGGACATCGAGCGGAAATCGCGGGGTGCAGCCCATTTCGAGCACTTTGCCCTTCTTGAATTGCCAGGGATCGATTTCCTGTTCTTGCTCATCAACAGGGCATCCCAGATGCCAGCGTGGCTGGGGTCGCCTGTCGTCCATCAACTCGAAATATCGAGCCATGCGCATCATCCTCACTACTTACTCCGAGGTCTTCGTTAGCAACTGATGCAGAGAGGACCCAGGAGTGCACACCTCATCCGCCAGCTTCTTCAATGTCCGCAATAGCTTGCTTCTGCATTGTGAAACGGTCTGACAGTCCTGAGTACAGACTCGATTCGCTGATAGACCTCTGAATGGTACTCCTCAGGGTGAGGACCTTTGTGCCCCTTGAGGTAGACGAGGTTCTCCGCCGCGTCCAGGCTCATCCCCGCCTTCGCAAAGAGTTTCTCGAACAGGGGCGTCCAGGGTCCACCGGCAACCGTCGAGGTGTCGTTCTTGTTGGTGGCCAGGTGGTGCCACTGGTGACCCGCCTTGCTCTCGGAGCCGTCGGCACAGGCACTGCCCACCGCGGAAGCAGCCGTGCCCGCCGCCACTCCTGTCACGATGACTGTACCGTCGGTCGCCATCTGCACCGTCGTCGCGCCGCTCATCGATAACCCTTCGGGCAATGCGAACCGGGGTCCTCCCAGTAACGCCCCGAGCCCTCCCTTGGGCACCTGCGGCAGCCCCTTCGCCACTCCCATGCTGGCCACCATCACCAGCACCCGCAGCCCCGCCCCTCCCACCGCCCTGCCGAAGCGCTCCGCCACCGACTCCAACTCCTCCACCGTCCTCGCCGCCCGCGCCTCCTGGTACAGCCTCGCGCACGCCCGCGCGAACTGATTGAGTTCCAGCACCCCCACCACCAATGCCAGCCTCAACGTCAACGCCGTCACGAATGCCTTGCTGAAGATTGGCTCCGGCAACAGCCACGCCGAGAAATACACCAGCACCGACAGGGCCACGCTCGTCAGGAACACCGGCGAGCGGAACATCTCCCGGGCCGCGTCCCGGACTCCCGCCCCCATGTAGCGGGGGGACAGTTTCAGCGCCAGGAAGACCGGGCTCGTCTCCAGTGACCCGGGCAGCGGCACGTCGGGCTCGCCGTAGCGGGCCACGAACTCCTCCCTCAACCGTTGCTCCCACTCCTCGGGCTCCGCTCCCGTCGACGTCCTCACGACCCGGAAGCGGCGCCCCTCCTCTCGCGGAAGGCTCTCAAGGAAGGCCACGAGCAGCGCCCGCGCCTCCTCCACCCGCAGTAGCTCCAGGGTCGGGTCGGGTGCCACCGGCTCGAAGGTGAGCCTCAGCGCGCCTCCTGGCAACTCGCTTACCCCCACCGTCTTCGGCTCCGGCCGAGGGCGCACCTCCTCGTCGAGTGCGGCTCGGGGCGTACCGCACGAGGAGAGCAGGATGAGGCACAGGACAGTAACCAAGCGCGGCAACCAGAGCGTCTTCTTCATGTCGCCTACCGCGGGCGGGTGGAATTGCACACGGCCAGCTTATCGCACCCGGGAAACAGTGCCGATTGCGCCCCTGCAGAGATGCTCGACGCCCCCCTCCATGGCAGAGAGTCCGCAGGAGGGAAGGAACACGATGCGCGGCCCATGCTGGGAAGGTGTCAAAGGACTCGTTGGCCACTTTCTCATCCCCAGGATGGCGAGCACCGCCTGACGCGATAGGTGGTGTAGGGCGAGCCGAGAGTGCACCTGCGTTGCGTGGTAGGACTCCCCGGATGCACCGAGCACCTCCTGGAGTAGGGGCTCGGCTCCATGCGAACAAGAGCCGCGGGCCTCCCATGGGAGGTGAGGCCAGCGAGGAGCACGCCGGCCTCGCCTGGCTACGACGCCATGGAGGTGGAGCAAACCCCGAGCCCCGGTCACGGCGACCCCTGGGGCTGGTGCTGGTGGGGAGCGCCGCGGTGTGCGCCCTGGTCTTCGCCTTCGTGCGCTTGGCCCTCATGTCCCAACCGCCGAGTAGCCGGGACTTCCTGGTGGTGACCGAGCCCACGCCCCAGAGTCATGAGGTGCCGACGGACACCTGGGGACCCCTTACGGAATTGTCGCTCCTGAGTGCCACGGACGGAGGGCTCCCTGTCCTCTCCCGCCTCTTACCGAGCAAGCCGTACCATGGACAGAAGCGCCCTCCCTGCAAGCCCCGGGTCGAGGTGGAGATCAACGGCGGCTGCTGGGTGCCTCACATGCTCAATCTCGATGCAGCCCCCGCCGACACTCCAATCGGTCGGGCAGTGAGTGGCTTGGGGACTCCCTCGCTCACAGATGCACTCCAGTCAGACGATTCGTAGGGGTCAATGTGCCGGGTACGAGCCCTTTGACACCTTCCGACTCATGCCCCATGCATGAACGTACTGAGGGCACGCAATGCGCTGCGTCGCCACGTCATCCACCGGACATGACAGCGCTCTTGCATTCTCCGCCTCGACTTCTGCGGGTTAGCATCCACGCGCCAGTCGTAAGCCGCTTGGAGCAAGAACCTGATGCAACTTCACGAAGTGAAGGGCAAGGTCGACTTCGCAATCATCACCATCCTGAAGGATGAACTCGAGGCTGTCCGTGCCTGCTTTCAGGGTGAAACCATCGAAAGCCCCAGCCTTGTCTACGAGTTCCGCCGGGTACCCGTCCGAGGCGGCTCGGCGTTGGTCGCGATTGCTCGCGCCAACAAGCAGGGAAACCTCGCGGCACAGGCCCTCGCGCAACAGATGATCGATGAGCTCGATCCCCATTGGATCCTGCTCGTCGGAATCGCAGGCGGCATTCCGGACTCCAAATACACACTGGGCGACGTCGTGCTCGCCACTCACATCAATGACCTGACGGTCCATGCCGTCTACGAGAACGCACGCATGCAGTACGCCATCTCGGGGGGCCCGCTCAGCAAAGAGGTCACGGAGGTCGTCACAGGCCGGAGCACCATGGAGCAAGACTTCCGTGGCTGGAACACGTCTGAAGCGATTCGAGTGTCTCGACCACCGGTCGTTTGGAGCACACCAGGGGCTATCTACGGCGATCCGGGCTGGCAGAATAAAGTCCAGGAGAGTCTAGAGAAGCAGGCAGCTCGACAGAACCCGATTGCTGTCGACGGACCGCTCTTCTCAAGTGACACGCTGGTCAAGGACACACAAACCGTTCAGCAGTGGCTCGACATGGCCCGGAACACGCTCGCGGTGGAGATGGAGTCCGCAGGTGTGTTACGGGCGGCTCGGGACGGTAAGCGAGAATATCCCTTCCTGCCCATCCGAGGTATCAGCGACATCGTTGGGCTCAAGCGCGACGACGCCTGGGCAATCTATGCCTGCCATTCTGCAGCTGCGTACGCTCTTGCCCTAGTCAAGAGTGGCCGCATCAAGCGCTTCCAGGGAGAGCGTCGCCATGGCCCACCACTAGCACCGCCATTCCAGGGCCACTTCGTCGGACGCCAGGACGAGCTGTCACAACTGCGCCAGGCACTGCTCGGTGCGTCGGCAGAGACGCAGCAAGCGGTATCCATCGTCGGGCTGCACGGCCTCGGAGGCATCGGGAAAACCGCTCTGGCCACCCAGTTCGCGCATCAACATCAGGGTGAATTCCTCGGCGGCGTCTTCTCGGCAGACCTGGGGACCAACCGCGACCAGGGGGAGCGAGGAGTCGACCGCAATCCGGCGGCAGCATTGCGCGGGGCCCTTGAGCAATGGGCGGGGCAGCTTGAACTCGAGAGCTTCAGGGATACGTCCACGAACCAGCTCATGGGGTGCATCCAGACCTCGCTCGAGAAGCAGCGGAGACGAGGTCGGGTTCTGGTGGTGCTGGACAACGTCGATTCGAGGGAGACGCTCGAGCCAATGCTCAAGATCGCAGCACATTGCTCGATCCTGGTGACGACTCGCCAGGAGCACCTTGCCACGGAGTACGGGCTTACGCCCATCAGGCTGGGCGGTTTCTCACGGGCAGCGAGCCTCGAGTACCTCGCGCACTGCCTGCCGCATCAGAACCTCTCCGCCCCCGGCATCGAGGAACTGCTCGATTACGCCATGGATCATCCACTGGCCGTGAAGCTCATCAGCGAGCTGGCGCGCCAGCAGAACATGACTCCCGGAAACCTCCTGAAACAGTTACAGCGCGCGAGTGCTGGAGATGAGAAGGCGGAACTGTCGGCAAAGATGCTGCAGCGCTTGCACGACTGCTTCAGGGTGTCCATCAAAAACCTGCCGCGCCGAGCCCTGCGCCCACTGCTCATCTCGCTAGCCTCACAGTCCCCGGTCTCCTTTCCATTGGAGGCAGCCGCGTATGTTTCAGGCTGGGGCTCCAAGGCAAGAACACGCGACGGCCTGCAGGAACTGGTCGATTGGGGACTCGTGGAAGCCCTAGGGGAGGAGCGCTTCAAGATCCATCGGCTCTTGTGTGACTACCTGCGCGTTGCACATGGACGTGATGGATTCGGACGTGTGAAAGCAACCTGGGAGGTGACCTCCCTGGCATGGCTCCTGCCGAGCCTGCGGTTGCCCCTCTCCGCGGGGCTGGCAGTCTACGATACGCGCCAGGAGGCTTGGTTCCTCCGCTATGCCATCCGCCATCAGAATGAGCCAGCGGCCTTGCGCAAAGAATGGGATGGAATCCTGCTCGGGATTGCACGCCGTAGCGCACTCGGAGTCGAAGGGAGCGTGCGCAAGTATCTGCATGCGTTGGGAGACTACCTGCAGGATGCGGATTTCTCGGACATGGCCTTGGGACGGGTTATTCTCGATGGCGCGCATCTCGAGCGTGCTCGATTCGAAGGGACCGAGCTCTCTGGAACCGCTCCGCGGTTATGGCCGACACAGCAGGAGTACAGAGAAACCGTGGGGCGCATGATCAAGAGCAGGAAAACTCAACTCGTGCTCCTGAACCTTCCAGTCCCATTTTTCCTGCTGGCGCTCGCCTCGGTCCTGAAGTCCGATGGACTCCGAGTCCTCGCAGTCTTCCTTTTCTTCTTTCCCGTGGGTGGAGCCGCTGTATTAGGCGAGAACTTGTCTCATCTTCTTCTGTCCGGCGGGCGTGCTCTGGATGGAACCTCGTACGGATGGAGGATTTTCTGGGAACGCCTCGTGGCTGCGGCAATGAGCACACTGTTCGGCGCGGCGGCTATGGTGTTGGTGGCCGTCCACCTGGTCTTCGTCGTCCTGGGAGTACCCCAGAAGGACGGGTGGTCCTTGCATGCGGATGACTTTGGCGGCTGGCTGGTGAGCGTGCTTTTTTCAGGCGGCCTTCTCCTGGTCTTCGGCCTGACGGAGAACTGGCTGTCCCGCCTTGCCATCAAGCACGCTCTGGGTGGACTTGGCCGTAGGCTGATCTCATGCGTATCGGCGCTTGCACTCTCCATCTTGGCGACACTTCTGCTGATCTGGGCCGAGCGCGCGGGCTGGGTTGGTAGCATCGCCTATGGGGTCGTCCTGGTCGGTTTGTTTTTCATGCTCTATGGCTTCTTAGGTCGAAACCCCGAGGGGAGCGCAAGCCTCTACTCGCTCCACACCTCCTACCTGCGGGACGCGAAACTCCAGGATGCAAACCTGAGGCGAGCGGGGCTGCGCTGGTGCAACTTTCAACGGGCTCAGCTGCACCGTGCGCTCATGGAGGGAGCACAACTTCAACACGCGGACCTCACCGACGCCCAGCTCGTCGAGGCCAACCTGGAGGGAGCCAATCTGGAGGAGGCCAACCTCACGCGAGCCGACCTGAGAGGCGCGATGCTTGGAGGAGCCGTCCTCTCGGGTGCGACACTCACTGGCGCCCGATTGGAAGGCGCCAGCTACGACTCACGGACGCGCTGGCCCGAAGGCTTCGAGCCCCTCGCCGTCAAGGGAGCGTCCACGGAGCGGGGGCAGACGCACACTACGGAGTGACGTTGAGTTGCATGGGCGGAGTGGCCTCTCCGAATCCGGCGTCCGATCGCGGCATCACGCGCTGGAAGACATGCACACCTGGAATCGAGGGCGCCAGTGAGTGTATCAAAGGATTCGAACACGGTATCGAACTGCCCGGGAGGTTCAGCCCCATGGCCGTGTCCAGGCCGAGTACAGCGAAGGTCATGACGGCGAGCCTTCGATGTCGGTAGCGCTGCAAGGGAGAGGTAAAGGCCTCGCGCTTACCTATCTTTCCGAGTCCCGAGGGGAAAGGCCCAGGTCGCATCTCGAACGTGGCATCAGCCGATGAATCGCCGGGCCCACTTCATGGCTTCTTCCTGGGTGAAGCCCTCGACGCGGAACCTGGGGCGAGTGAAGGGCTTGTCGAGCCAGGGCTCCAGCACGCGACCGAACTCGCGGTAGGCGGGGAGCGCGTCGCCTCGGGTCAGATCGCCTGCTTCGGGCCAGGTCCCCAACGTCACGAGGGCCCGCGTCTCGTCGATGGCTTGCACGGTCGTTTCTGGTGAATGCAGGCGAGAACGCAGTGCGGACACGCCGCCCTGCTCCTGAAGGACGGGATGGCCCAGGAAGTTGAGCCAGTGTACCCCGTCCACTCGCGTGCCCATCCAGTCTGGAGTGGAGCCGTGGTGGAGACTGAGCCCCGGGTGGCGAAGAAGCTCGGTGCGGATTCGGGGTGTGAAGAACAGGTCTCCCAAGAGGGAATCGAAGCTCAGCCAGCCGAGAGGGGGTCAAAGAATTCCCCCGAGTTCACCGTCACCGCGACCTCCACGGAGCTCCCCACGTTGCCTGCGGCGTCGTACGCCCTGGCACTCAGCATGTAGCTGCCGTTGCCCACCAGGAGGGTGTCCCACGCCAGGTTCCAGGGAGGGGCGGTCACCGTGCCCAGCAGCGCGGAGCCGTTGTAGAACTCCACACGCGTCACCGCCCGTGCATCGTCCGCGCTGGCTTCGAGCGTGACGAGCCCACTCAGAACCTGCCCCGGCGCGGGATGGGTGAGCGAGACGATGGGGGCGGTGGTGTCGAGCGTCGTGACCGTGCGCCAAAGCTCCGTACCGGACTGTCCGTCGTTGGCCACGAAGAGCAGGGTGTCGCCCAGGACGGTGAGGTTGCGAGGGTCCGAGCCGAGCGGCCCCGGAGCGATGTCGCCCACGAGCCGGGTGCCGGCCTCGGTGCCGTCGCTCACCCACAGCTCGTTGCCGGAGGTGTCGTCGCCTACGGTGAAGAAGAGCCTGCCGTTCATGGGGGTGAAGTGGCTCATGCCGGTGCCGTTGAATCCCGACACGATGCCCTTGATGAGGACGGTACCGGACTCGGTGCCGTCGCTCTTCCACAACTGGTAGCCGTCGGCCGAGAAGAAGAGCGTCCCGTCGACGTTCGTCAGGTTGCTGAGCCAGGAGCTCCCGGCGCCAGCCATGAGGTCCTTGACGGGAACGGTACCGGACTCGGTGCCATCGCTCTTCCACAGCTCACGCCCGTAGGTTGCATTGCTTGCCGTGAAGAACAGGGTTCCGTTGACGTTCGTCAGATTCTCGGGCTGGGAGCTTGCGGAGCCCGGCCAGATGTCCTTGACGCGGACGGTACCGGCTTCGGTGCCATCGCTCTTCCACAACTCCTGGCCGGACGTGCCGTCATTGGCCACGAAGTAGTACGTACTGCCCACGACAGCGGCAGCGGATGTCGTGAGGGCCGAGGACGCGCCGGGCAGGATGTCCTTGACGCGCACGGTGCCGGCTCCGGTGCCGTCGCTCTTCCAGAGCTCCTTGCCGGAGGTGCCGTCCGTGGCCTGGAAGAAGAGCGTTCCGCTGACATTCGTCAGGCCGCTGAGCAGGGAGGACTGGGAGCCAGGGCGGATGTCTCGGACAAGCACGGTGCCGACTTCGGTGCCGTCGCTCTTCCACAGCTCGTAGCCTGAGGTACTGTTGTAGGCATTGAAGAAGAGTGTGCCGTTGACGTTCGTCAGCAGCCCCGGCGAAGAGCTCAAGTATCCAGGGTAGATGTCCGCGACGACCATGGGAATGGCCGCCGTTCCCTCGCTCCTCCACAGTTCCACCCCCGCACTCGAGTTGGCGGAGAAGTAGAGCGCCCCCTGGAATTCCGTCAGGAACGAGGGTCCAAAAGTCCAGTTGTAATGGTTCGCGACCTGGAGCGTGCCGGCTTCGGTGCCGTCACTCTTCCACAGCCCGGTCCCCGAAAAGACATCGCTCGAAGCGGAGAAATAGACCCCACCATTGAACACGAGCAGGTTGGAAGGGGTGGAGCCTTTGCTCCCAGGTGCGATGTCCATCACCCGCTCGACCCCCAGAGTCTCCAGGCGGTGCGCGTGGTGCGCGAGGGGAGAGGGAGTCCCGTCCATTGAGGTGCCTGGTGAGGTGCCCGAGCCCGTCGGCTCCGTGCAGCCTCCCAACAACGCCAAAGCAGTCAACATCCAGGCCTGATGAGGCCAACACGTGCGCATCGTCTCTACCTCTGTGGGTGAGGGGGTGTTGATCGCCTCCCTCCTGGACGGACGTCCGGAGGGATTTGAGTGATGACAACGAATTCCCGAGCTGAAATGGCTCCGGTCTTCTGAGGTGTTGCCTATGAAATCCCCCACCCAGGTGCGCATATCGCGTGCTCTGGGTGGGGGACATCTCCACGCGCGGGCCGGACCATGCGCGCGGGTGCATCATTCCCTTCTGGAAGGGTGTCAGACGACTCGTAGGAGACGAGGTGTCGAAACGAGTTCTTTGACACCTTTCCGGGCGTAACGGCCCGGTGGGCTCGGTCGATCTCGTCTTCCTCTCGGAGTTCACCCCCGTTGAGAGCCGCGCCCGGGGCGACTTCCAGCAGTAGGCGGCCCAGGCGCGTTCCAGCAAGCGATTGGCGCCCTGCTGGAAAATGGTTGGCTTGCCATAATATCAGGAAAACAGAATAAGCGCGCACTCCGGGAATGCACCGCATTCCCCTCCTGCTCTGCTACCGCAGAGCGACTTTCCCCTCTGATGAGGACACGGAGTACTCGCTTGAAACCGCATCTCACTGTTCAGACGAAACGAACTTCCCTCTCCTCCGTGGCCCTCATGGCCGTGTTCCTGCTGTCGCTGCCCGGTTCTGCCTGGGCGCAAGCGGCCCTGAGCGGGCAGGTGAAGTTCTCGGACGGCTCCGCGGCTGCTGGCGTCACCGTCGTGGCCTACTCCCCCTCCAGTGACACGTCCTCGAGCGCCACCGTGGATGCCTCCGGCGCCTACGTGCTGCACCTGACCCCGGGCACCTACAACATCGGCGTCGGGTTCTCCTCCTCCGACGGCTACTGCTCGCAGGTGCTCCTCTCCTCCTACACCGTCGGCTCCAATGCCCAGCTCAACCTCGGCGTGCCCGACCTCACCCTCAACGGGCGCATCGTCAACAGTGCTGGCCAGCCCGTCGCCGGCGCCCAGCTGTCCGGCTATGGCACCACTTCGCAGAACGGCTCGTGCGTCCTCTACCCCTACTCGGGCACTGACGGCCGCTTCCACGCATCCTTCCCGGCACCTACTCCAACCTGCAGCTGTACCCCGCCACCGGCTCCGGGTACGTGCAGACGCTGCTGCCGAGCCAGACGTTCTCCGCTTCCGTCAGCAAGGAGTACGTCATCGTCGATGCCGACGAGTGCGGGTTCAACAACGGCGGGTGCAGCATGAACGCCACCTGCACCAACATCCCCGGCTCGCGCATGTGCACCTGCAACCCGGGCTACACGGGTGATGGCCTCACCTGCGAGGTTCCCCCCGCCCGCCTCATCATCAATGAGATCCTCGCCAACGAGCCCGGCTCCGCCACCTCTGGCGAGTTCGTCGAGCTGGTGAACGTGGGCGGCTCCGCCCTCGACATCAGCGGGTGGACGGTCTCGGACGCCACGGCCGTGCGCCACACCTTCGCCGCCGGCACCGTGCTCGCCCCCGGCAAGGCGGTAGTGGTGTTCGGCGGGGCCTCCAGCATTCCCTCGGGCCTGTCCAACGCCGTGGCTGCCTCCACCGGGACGCTCAACCTGGCCAACACCAGCGACTCCGTCACCGTGAAGGACACGGCCGGCATCAGCGTCGACAGCTTCAGCTACACCAGCTCGCTGGCCTCGGCGGATGGGGTGTCGATGAACCGGAACCCGGACGCCACCGTGGGAGCGGGATTCGCGCTGCACAACACCGTCTCCACGCTCACGGCCTCGGCCGGCAAGCGCGCCAACGGCACCGCCTTCTAGGCACTCCGGGAACGGGCGCGGAGAGCTGCCCTGACGGAACTCTCCCGCCCACACGCCACAGGATTGGTACTTCACGCCGGCGCCCATGAGATACGGCGTGGCACACCGGGCCCGGGCGCGAGGGCTCGGCCGGTAACCCCAGATGCGGCTGCTCCTTGCGCAGCCGCAGCGTCACGGCGATGAGCAGCTCCCTCATGTGGCGCTCCCGCCGCTGCATGTCCGGCGTCTTCACCCGCACCACGCGCCCCTTGCGGCAGCGCAACCGCAGTGAGGGGCCCCGGAGCGTCATCGTCACTGGTGTGACGTTCCCGTAGACTGGAACCCTCCTCGCTCTGGAGGGCGTCTCATGGCATCTCGTCTGACCGCTGCGATCGTGCTGTTGGCGCTGCTCAGTGCGTGTGCCTCCCAGCGTGTAGTGCGCCTCGACACGGGCCAGGGGGAGCCCCTGGAGTACCGGCCTCCCTCGAACAAGTCCGTGAAGGTGGACGAGGAAGCGTTCGAGGAAGCGCTGACGCAACTGGTGCTGGAGGTTCCCCTCACGCTTCGCCCATCCCAGCAAGGCTGGCTGGTGCGCGCCTCCTACCCCAGCAACGATGAGGGCACCCGATGGCAGAGCCTGATGAGCAAGAGCTTCGGAGGCATCTGCGAGCCGGGCCAGCGCAAGGAAACCTGCCTCTCGCTGCTCGACGACCTGATGGGATTGAGCAAGTGGGACAAACTGGGGGTAGCCCTGGGCCTGTCGATCGATCCCCTCAAGGAGAGCATCTCCAAGGCGGTGGAGAAGACGCTGGCCCCCCAGCTCTTCTACACGGTGATCGCCACGGGACTCATCTCCTGGGCCGTCTTGGCGGCCAACCCCGAGCCCGTGTTCACCAAGGCGGCGGCGATCGTTTCAGCGGCGCTGTTGATCTACCTGGGAGTGGAGACGTTCCTGGAGTTGGTGGATGCGAGCCGGGAGTTGAAGTGGGCCACCGACCGGGCCACGACCTGGGAGGAGTTGGAGCGCGCCAGCAAGCGCTTCGCGAACCGGGTGGGGCCGGAGGTGGCCCGCGTCTTCGTACTCGCGGTGACGGTGGTGGTGAGCCACGGCATGACCGGGGGCTCGGCATGGCTGGCCTCAAGGCTGGCGATGCTGCCCAGCTTCTCGGAGGCGGCGGCACTGGGGGCCTCACAACTGCGCCTCACACTTTCGGAGATAGGACAGGTGAGCGCGGTGGCTGTTTCCGCCGAGGGCACCATCACCATTACCCTGGCTCCCACGGCGGTGGCCATGACGGGCCAGGGGCCCAGTGGTGGCTCGAAGCCAGAGAACCAGAAGCCACAGACACAAGAGCAATACAAGGCGCCCAAGTCTGGCGTCAGCGGGAAAGAGGGCGCCAAGGATGTGCCAAGCTGGGCGAAAGGTGAACGGCCCAAGGTCAATGAGAGTGGCAAGGACTTCGCCAAGAGGTTGTTGGACAAGAAGTATGGGGAAGGGAACTACGACAAGGGACCTGGGAGTGAATTCAGCAAGATACAGAAATGGGGAGACCGCGCATTCGAGAACCCATGAGGGCGTCCCATGACACACGTGTATGTCCTTCAGCATGTGCATGCAGCTCCAAACGGAGAGGAGGATGTCAAGCTCATTGGCGTGTACGTGTCCGAGGCAGATGCACAGGCGGCTGTTTCCCGTCTGAGCCAACAGCCAGGCTTCCGAGAGCACCCGGAGGGGTTTCACATCTCTCGGTACGAGCTCAACAAGGACCACTGGACCGAGGGGTTCATTGGATGGGACGGAGCCCTTGATGAATCATGAATCCATGGGGAAGGTCCGCCGCGACGTGGAGGAGCTCTTCAAGGCGGTGGGGCGTCGGCTCGAACTCGATGGCGAGGAGGTCGTCTTCCCACCGGAGACTCGAGTCCTCAATCCCACCTTCCAGGACGGGAAGTACACCGGCCGCTCCACCCTCTCCAGGGCTGGGTTGAAGACGACCCCTGTCCCTCCGGAAGTGATTGAAACGCGGACAGTGGGCGCCAGCACTGAATCTCCCGTCATTTCGCGTCCTTGGTCTCGGTCCTGTCACGATTCGATACAGAACGCACCGAGCCAGTGGGAGCTCCATGCTCCACTCCGCACGCCCAGTCGATAGGACCTCGGTGGAGTGATGCGCCTTGGTGGAATGGCACGTTTCCTGCTGAAGCGTTGGCACCCGCTCCACCAGCGACGCAACCCGAGAGCCGGCGCCTGGTACGGATGAAGGACACCTGCAGACCGCGCGCTGAAGCAGCCGCGAAGTCCGGACGCCCGGGAGCCTCATGCATGGCCCCGGGCGTCTTCGTTCGAGTGGAGCTTTCACGAGGAAGTACCCGCGTCGAGGAGAAGCGTATGGGAATGAGGAAGTCTGGTTCAGTTGCGGTATGGCTCGCGTTGGCCGCGCCCGCGTTCGCCGAGGCCCCCCCGAAGGAGAAGGAGGTGTGGATTTCCATTGGAACGGACGCGCTGGGGCCCGCGCGTGCCTCGTTCAAGGAGAAGGGCCTGGCGCTGCCCGCTCCGGCGCTCGAGAAGGGCGGCGTGGCGGTGCTGCGCGTGCCCGAGTCGCACCTGGTGAAGCTGTCCGAGGCGATGCACTCCAAGCTCAACCGGTGCGCGGGCTTCATCGCCCATGACTCGGAGGCGCAGGCGCGCGCGGCCGTGGAGGCCAGCAGCGCCCCGCAGTTCCTCGCATCGCTGGCGGCCTACACGCTCAACAACGCCCCGTCGGTGAACGCGATGCTGAGCGGGGTGCAGGAGCTCAACATCCGCAACACCATCAATACGCTGTCCACCAACTGGACGTCGCGCCGCTACAACGTGCAGTCGGGCACCGACGCGGCCACGTGGCTGAAGAATGAGTGGACCACCCTCGCCAACGGGCGCACCGACGTCTCGGTGGCGTTCTTCACGCACACCAGCACCGTCTCGCCGCAGCCGTCCGTCATCGCCACCATCATCGGGACCACGCACCCCAACGAGGTGGTGGTGCTCGGCGGCCACCTGGACTCCATCAACACGGGGGGCTCCACCCTCGCGGCGCCGGGCGCGGATGACGACGCCTCGGGCGTGGCCTCGCTCACCGAGGCCTTCCGGGTGGCCATGGCCACGGGCTACAAGCCGGCGCGCACGGTGAAGTTCATGGCCTATGCCGCCGAGGAGGTGGGCCTGAAGGGCTCGGCGGACATCGCCAACTGGCACAAGAGCAATCTGGTGAACGTGGTGGGCGTGCTGCAGCTCGACATGACGAACTACAAGGGCTCCAGCTACGACTTCGCGATGGTGACGGACAACACCAACGCGACGCAGAACGCCTTCGTCACCAGCCTCATCTCCACGTACCAGCCGGAGATGACGTACACCAACATCACGTGCGGCTACGGCTGCTCGGACCACGCCTCGTGGAACAGCGCGGGCTTCCCGGCCTCTATGCCCTTCGAGGCAACGATGACGACGGACAACCCGAACATCCACACCACGGGCGACACGCTGACGTTCATGGGCGGCACGGCGAGCAACTCGGTGAAGTTCTCCAAGCTGGCGGTGTCCTTCATGGGTGAGCGGGCCAAGGGCGCCACCACCGGCAACACCCCGCCGCCGGTGGACGATAGTGGCCCCCCGCCCTGTACTCCGGTGACGCTCTCCAACGGCGTGACGGTGTCCGGCATCTCCGTGGACGCGGGCACGTGGAGTTGCGCCTACACCCTGGCGGTGCCCTCGGGCGCCAGCAACCTGACGTTCGACCTGAGCGGCGGCACGGGTGACGCCGACATGTACGTGAAGTTCGGCTCCGAGCCGACCAGCTCCGCCTATGACTGCCGTCCGTACAAGTCCGGCAATGTGGAGACCTGCACCTTCGCCACCCCGAGCGCCGGCACGTACTACGTGAAGCTCAACGGCTACTCGGCCGCCTCGGGCATGTCGCTCAAGGGCGCGTACAGCACCGGTGGCGGCGGCGGCGGCGGTGGCACGCTGAGCAACGGGGTGGAGTCGGCACAGTACTCGGGCGCCACGGGTTCGTGGACCTGCAATACGCTGTCCGTGCCGACGGGGACGACGAGCGTGGTCTTCAACCAGACGGGCAAGAGCGGCACCACGGGCGACGCGGACCTGTACGTGAGGTTCGGCTCCGCTCCGACCACCAGCACCTACAACTGCCGTCCGTACCTCAGCGGCAGCACCGAGAGCTGCACCATCAGCAACCCGAGCGCCGGTACCTGGTACGCCTGCTCGTACGGCTACAGCGCGTACACCAACGTGACGATGAAGGGCACCTACTAGCCGCGCGCTGAAGCAGCCCTGAAGTCCGGACGCCCGGGAGCCTGATGGCTCTCGGGCGTTTTCGTGGGTGCGCCCGGCGGCGAGACCCCACCTGACATCCCAGACGTGAGGCGAGAGCCTGGGAAGGTGTCTGGGAAGGTGTCAAAGGCCCGGAGTCTTTAACACCAGCCCGGACACCACCCGGGAGGGCGCGCCGCCGGTGCACCACCCCTTTCGAGCGCTTCGACCCGAACTTGACGAACACCGTTCGTTACGAATACCGTTCGTTGCATGGGCACGAAGAACCCGTTCGAGGCGCGAAAAGTCGTCAGTCGTCGGAACCGCCCCGCGAAGGAGCCGCTCAGTCGCGAGGCGATCGTGAAGGCAGCGCTGGAGCTGCTCGCGAGTGAAGGCCTGGAGGGAATGAGCCTGCGCAAGGTGGCCGCGCAACTCCATACGGGGCCCGCGTCCCTGTATGTCTATGTCGAGAACCTCCCGGCGCTCCAGGCACTCGTCCTGGATCAGGCGTTGGCCGACGTCGAGCTTCCGTCAAGCACGCGGGGGACATGGCGGAAGCGGCTCGACGCGCTGCTGCGCTCCTACCTCCAGGTGCTGTTCAAACGCCCCGGGCTCGCGCAGCTCGCGATGACAACGGTTGCGGCGGGGCCTCACGCCCTGCGCATCTTCGAGGCCCTGTTGGGCCTGTTCGATGAAGCGGGGCTGGAGCCCGCCGTGGCCGCGTGGGCGGTGGATCTCATCACCCTCTACGTCACCGCCGTCGCGGCCGAACAGAGCCACCACCGCCAACAAGAAGACCCGCTCGGACCGGTCACCCGGGCCATCCGCTTGGCGTCTCCCGAGCAGTTCCCTCGAGTCCATGCGCTCCGCGAAGAGTTGCTGTCGGGAGGCTCCACGCGCGTCACGTGGGCCCTCGAGGTCCTCATCACTGGAATCCTCAAGACCCCGCTTCCCCGCACCTGAGCAACCCATGAGCTCTCTTCACTCTTCGAAGTCATCATCCCGCTCGCCTCGCATCGCCATCATCGGTGGAGGACCGGGAGGCCTCGTCCTGGCTCGCGTCCTGCAAATGCGCGGGCTGACTCCCACGGTGTTCGAGCAGGAGGCCTCTCCGACCGCGAGGCCTCAAGGCGGGACGCTCGACATGCATGCCGACAGCGGACAGGTGGCCCTGCGGCTGGCGGGCCTGGACACGCAGTTCTCCGCCCTCGCCCGTCCCGAGGGACAGGACGAGCGCATCCTCGACAAGACGGGCGCTGTCGTGTTCGAGCAGCGGGCCGAGCCGGGTGAGAGTCACCACCCCGAGATCGACCGCGGCGACCTGCGCCGTCTGCTGTTGGAATCGCTGAACGACGGCGTGGTCCGATGGGGGTACTCGCTTCGCGCGGTGCGCCCCGTGGGCGAGGGCCGCCATGAAGCCCTCTTCGACAACGGGACAACCGAAACGTTCGACCTGATCGTGGGGGCCGATGGGGCGTGGTCACGCGTGCGCCCCCTGCTCTCCGAGGCACGGCCCCAGTACACGGGGGTGACATTCGTCGAGGTGGATTTCAATGACGTCGACCGCCGCCATCCCCACCTCTCCGCGCTCGTCGGGAGGGGCAGCATGCTCGCCCTCTCGGACAACAAGGGGCTCATCGCCCAGCGCAACTCGAATGCGCACGTCCGAGTCTACGTGGCCGCCCGGGTCCCGGAGGACTGGGTGAAGGTCGGCATCGACTTGAAGGATGCCCGCGCGGCGCGTGCGACGCTGCTCCAGTTGTTCGCGGACTGGGACTCCTCGCTGCTCGCCCTCCTGCGCGACTGCGAAGACAGCTTCGTTCCACGGCCGCTGTATGCGCTTCCGGTCCCCCACCTGTGGACGACCCGTCCGGGACTCACGCTGCTCGGTGACGCCGCCCACGTCATGTCTCCCTTCGCGGGACAGGGCGCCAACCTGGCCATGCTCGACGGGGCCGAGCTGGGTGTCGCCCTCAGCGAAGCGCCCGATTTCGAGACTGCGGTGCGTCGCTACGAAGCGGTGATGCTGCCTCGCGCGCAGGAGGCCGCCATGGCCTCGGCCGAGGGCCTGGAGGGCGCCATCGCCGCGGATGCGCCCCGTGCGATGGTGGAGTTCGTGAGGCGCCGCCAGGGGTGATTTCCAGGGCCCCGCCTCCTCGTTTGCTAGGGTCGGCGCGGTGCCTCTTGCGTAGCCCCCTTGGTGCACACGCCACACGGTCCTGGAGCCAGCTGACCCGTGAGCGCCGCATTCGAGCGCAAACACCGGGTGGCCTACGGCCCCTCCATGGTAAAGCCAGGGAACCAATGCTGCCCCAGGAGGACCCGATGACGTCCATCCGAGCCATTGTGCTCAGCACCCTCCTCCCTGTGCTGGTCGCGACTCCGGCGGCCGCCAAGGAGAAGAAGCCCACGAAGAGCGCCGCCAGCAAGTCCACCGCGGGAAGAAGCACCCCAGCGGTGGAGAGGTCAGACCCGAAGGGCTTCACCATCAACGTGCCCGGGGAGGTCACGGAGAAGCGGGATGAGTGGAGTACGTCCTACGCCACGCTCCTCTCCGCGGACTCCGTGAAGCTCAATGCCACCATCAAGGTGGTGACGCTGGACGAGCTCACGCCCGACACCAACCTGGACAAGGCCGTCGAGGCCGCCCTCGCGCTGCGCCCCCAGGGAGCCCCGAAGGGCAACGTCACCGAGCAGCGAGAGGTGCCACGTGGCTACCTGGTGGTCATCGGCCCGGACTACGACACCTATTCCGTCGACGTGACTCGCAACGGCAAGGAGGTGCAGGTGAAGGCGCACTGCACCGGGCCCGGTTCCCACCTCAAGGAGCTCAAGGAGATGTGCCTGTCCGTCAAGCCCACGAAGTAGCCTTCCTTTCGCCTTCATCACCTTGACCACGAGGCCCGGGTCATACGACTCGTAGTCGTCGTCGACGCTCCGCGAGACCCAGGGTGTGTCGCTTCTCGGGTGAGTGGAACGAACGCGCGGGGCGTGGCACGCGGCGTGTCAGGCCGAGGAGGGATACTCGGCCGTGACACACGAGTCCCCTCGCACTGGAGGCAGCGCGTCATGACGAGCCCGATGACAGGCATTCCCGTCGAGCTGATTTCACCGTCCGCTCAGGCCCCGGGAGTGGCATCCGCCGAGAAGCGAGAGCCGTCGAGGTTCGACGGCGTGCTCGCGGAGACGGCGAGGGAGGCGCAGGCGGTGGGCGCCGCGCGGCCCGCGGAGTCCGTGCGCGCCGTAGAGGGGGTGAAGCGCGCCGAGAGTCCCTCGTTCCACTTCGTCACGCGGACGCTGTCGTCGCTGGAGCAGGGACAGGTCCAGTTGGATCAGCTCATCCAGCGGGCGGCGTCGGGCGCGACTTTCTCCAACTCGGAGCTGCTGCTGCTCCAGGCCTCGATGTCGCGCTACACGCTGGAGCTGGACCTGGTCAGCAAGGTCGTCGAGAAGGGGACCAGCGGTCTCAAGGACGTGCTGAAGACCCAGGTGTAGCGCGCGGCGGAGGAGGCCGTCCTCCTGCTCAAGCAGTCAGTCCGCAGCTGCGGTGCTCTGCACGAATTCTCTGACCTCTACGCCTCTCGTGGGGACACCGGCACCCAGAGCCGCACCGGCTCGGTCCTACCCCGGAGGGCCGAGGCCGGCAGCTCGTGCCAGGCGAAGGCGCCACCGGTACGCGCGCGGGTCTCCTCGGAGACGAGCACTGGCACGCCGTGGGCCTTGGTGAGCCCCTCGATGCGCGAGGCGACGTTCACCGCGTCGCCAATGGCGGTGTACTCACGCCGCTCGTCCGTGCCGATGTCCCCCAGCACCACGCGCCCGGTGTGGATACCGATGCCCAGCCGCAGCGGCACCTCGCCCGAGTGCACCCGCTCGGCGTTCAGCCGCTCGAGGGCTTCCACCATCCCCAGCGCGCACGCCACCGCGCGGCGCGCATGGTCTGGCTGCTCCAGGGGCGCACCGAAGTACGCCATGATTCCGTCGCCCAGGAACTTGTCGAGCGTTCCCCCATGCAGGAACAGCACCTCCACCATCGCGCGGTGGTAGGCATTCAGGAGCGCCACCACGCGCGCCCCCTCCATCTCCTCGGCCAGGGACGTGAAGTTGCGGAGGTCCACGAACAGGAGGGTGACCTCGCGGTGCTCCCCCTCCTGGGTCCCCGCTCCCGAGGCGATGATGCGCTCGGCCACCAGGGGAGAGAAGTAGCGCACCAACCGGTCCCGCATGACCTGCTCGCGGACGGCGAGCCGGAGCAGTGCCTGATTGCGGCCGGAGACGAAGACGAGCAGCGCCGCGGCGAGCCCGAAGAGAAGCACGACGTTCAGCCAGTAGCCGCCCACGTGGTAGCGGACCAGGAGGACGATCTCCACCGCCATGCCGGCCAGCGCGGTGGCGAGGATGGTGCGGGGCCGCATCGACACCTGCGAGAGGATGATGATGCTCATCAACAGGCAGGCGGTGAACCCGACGGCGAGCAGGGGGACCGAGCTGCGAGCGATGCCGCGCGACTGGGCGAAGAAGACGATGGGCAGGTCCAGCAGCGGAATGGCGGCGAAGCTGGCGCGGCGGACCCCAGGGAAGCGCCTGGCGAGGAGCCAGAGCAGCGTGGCCGCGGCCAGGCCGAGGCCCACCGTGGGGACCACGGAGGCCCCCGCCGACTGACTCGGCTCGCGCGCCATGGCCAGGAACCAGCCGAGCATCCCGAGGACGCGCAACACCATCAGCCGGTCGGCGCCCCGGAGTCGCTCCTCCTCGAGCGCATGGGTGTAGGAAGTGGCGGTGTCACTCATGGTCTCCGGAGAGCTTACGACAGCCGCGCGTCCGCTCAGTGCTCGGGTGTGCCGACCGGGTCGCGCTCATGCGTCAGTGCGCCCGCGCCCCTGAGCCAGCTCCCGCACGAGGGATTCGGCTCGAGGCGGCGGGCAACCTGCTCGCCGACTCAGCACCCGAGAGTCCTGGACTCGGCGACGAGGCGCCCCGCGTGGGCGAGCCGGAGCAAGCCGGCGCGGGCCTCGGACCATTGCCGCGTCAGCGCCTCGGACGGCTCGCCGAGCCTGCTCGTCGCGTCGAGCAGCGGGAACGTCGAGGCCAGCGCGCGCGGGCTGGGCGAGTGATCGGCCGTCGGGAGGATCGTGGTCTTCCCGGCATGGGCCTGGCGCTCGACGCGCACGACGCCGTCGGGCCAGCGCTCGACGAGGGCATTGACGACGGTGGCGACCGCGGCCACCGGCAGCCGCTGCTCGGTCGCCTCGGCCCACCGCACCAGGACTGCGAGCCCGCGCAGCACGTCGTAGAAGTAGAAGCGCGGGAACGTGAGCGCGCGCCAGGCCTCCGCCGCACCGCGCTCCTCGGCGTTGTGCACGGTCTGCGAGCCGTGGATGAGGGCTCGAGCGAGCATGAAGCTCCCGGCGCGAGCGACAAAGGTGCGCTGCTCGCTCGGCCCGGCTCCGCCGAGCAGCATGGCCTCGAGCGGCGCTACAGTCCCGACCATCGAGCTCGGGCACTCGCCGGTCTGAAGGTACGCGGTGTTGTCGCAGTTGAGGCCGCCATCGGCCATCTGGTACCGCACGAACCAGGGGCTGACCCAGGGCAGTGCGCGCTCGACGTCGATGCCGCACGCGGCCAGCACCGGGTAAATCGTGCCGAGGGCGCAATGACAGGCACTGTCGCGCTGCAGGTCGGCGCCCGGAGCATCGCTCGGGTGGATGGGGAAGAGGTGCAAGAGGCGATCGACCCTCGAGGCCATCGCCGCGGAGGCGCGCGCCGGGATCTGGCGTGCTTCGCCGAGCTCGTGGAGCAGCAGCATGTGCCACCACGGGGAGTGCCACTTGGGCCAGTACGGATCGAGCTCGAGGCTGCGCTGCGCGGCATCCGAGCCGAGGTAGGCGATGGAATCGGCAATCCCGCGCTCGACCTCGGCGCTCCGGAGTGGGATGGGGCTGGGAACGGCGGCAAGCTTCTCGAGATCGATCATCCATGCCCTCGAAGACGTAGGACGGCGGCAGCAGGCGGGAGAGAGGAGACGCCGTCCGCCACCGGGCCGGTGCTGGGGACTTCGGGCTTCATGGGTGGAGCTTCTCGTGCCGGGCGAGCATCTCGACGAGCCGGACGATATTCCGCGCCCGCGTCTCCGCCTTCTTCACGTTGTGGATGCGAAAGAGCACGGCGTAACGGTTGGCCGAGTCGAGTGTGGAGAAGAACGCCTTGGCGCGCGGATTCGCGGCCAGGGCCGCCTCCAGGTCCTCCGGAACGGAGGCCTTGCTCTGCGAGGCATAGGCGTTGTCCCAGCGCCCGTCCTGCTTCGCGCGCTCGACATGCACCAGCCCGGCGGGCTGCATCCGCTTCGCGGCGATGAGCGCGGCGACCTTCTCACGGTTGATTTGAGACCAGATGCTGCGTGGGCCCCGGGGCGAGAACCTCTGGAGCCACGCGGTGTCGTCGAAGCCCTTCTTCTGGCTGTCGATCCATCCCCAGCAGAGCGCGACGTCGAGCGCCTCGGCGTAGGTGAGCGCGGGCGCACCCGCCACCTTCTTCGAGAGCTTCAGCCAGAGGCCCCTCTCACTGGCGTGGTTCTTCGAGAGCCAGGCCTCCCACGTGTCGGCGCTGGTGAAGGCGATGATGGGCAGGCCGTCGGAGGACAGCTCGACCTGTGACGCCGGGGCGGCGCGCGGCGCGGTCTTCCTGGGGGTCGGCGCCTTCTTCTTCGCGGGGCTCATGGGGGCCGGTTTCTACCATGGCCCCCTCGGCTCGCGGCTGGAGGACTCTTTGCGCATCCGCCAGGGCGGCGCAGTCTCCCATTCCGCCCTCGACCGGCGTACGGTTCTCTCCCATGCGAACCCTCTACGGCATCGGCTACTCCCCCTGGACGGAGAAGGCCCGCTGGGCGCTGGACCACCACCGGGTCGAGTATCGCTATCGCGAGCACACGCCGCTCCTTGGCGAGCTGGCCTTGCGTTGGCGCACGCCGAAGGGCTCCCGCCCGTCCGTGCCGTTGCTCGTCGAGGACGACGGAGCCACGACGGGCTCCTTCGCCATCGCCCGACGCGCGGAGGCGCGGGGCCAGGGCGCGCCGTTGTTCCCCGAGGCGGCGCTGCCCACCATCCAGCGCTGGGAGGCGGTGAGTGACCGGGTGCTCGCCATCGGCCGGTCGAGCGTGGTGCGGCGCATGGCGGGCAGTTCCGCCGTCCAGCGGGAGACCCTGCCCGGCTTCATCCCGGGCCCCTTGCGAGGCGTGTTCGCGCCCAGCGCGGCGATGGGCGCGCGCTTCATCGCGAGCAAGCACCGCGCGGACTCCGACCCGGACGCGGCCCTGCGCGAGACGGTCCTCCCCGCGCTGGAGCAGCTGCGCGCGGAGCTGCATGGCCGCCCCTACCTCGAGGGCGGCTTCACGTATGCGGACGTCACGGCGTCCGCGATGGTCCAGCTCGTCGAGCCCGTGGCGGACAGGTGGCTGCCGCTGGGTCCGGCGATGCGCGAGACATGGCGCCACGAAGCGCTGACCTCCGCCTTCCCGGACCTGGTCGAGTGGCGGGACGCGTTGTACGCGAAGCACCGCCAGCCGTGAGTCCGTGCGGACGATGGTGCCGCTGGTGTCAAAGAACTCGAGCAGCACGGCGTGGCGCGTGTCGCGCGGAGGAGGTCGGCTCCCGCCGCGCGGTGGGCGGACGCGAGGCCCGTGGCTAGGGCAAGCGGACGCCGCGCTCGGCCTCGAAATGGCGCCGCCAGCGCGCCCGCAGGTCGCCCGGAGGCGCGCCGTGACGCTCGTCGCGGAACTCGGCGGCGAGGATGCGGTCGGTTCGAAAGTGCCGGAAAGTCGATCGAAGCTCGCACCAGGCGGCGAGCAGTCGCACCGTCTCGGCATAGCCGATGACGACGGGCCAGATTGTCCGCTCGCTCTCCCGGCCATGGTCGTCCCGATAGCGGATGTGGATCTTCCGCCCGCTGCGGATCCACTCGCGGGTGCGGGCCATGTCCAGCCCATCCACGGCGGCGCTCATGGCCGGCGGGGCGCCGATGGTCGGCTCGGTGATGAACGGGCGCAGCCGTTCCGGCACGACCGCGGCGATCTTGGCGACGAGGTCTCGCGCCGCGCTCGCGAGCTCGGCGTCGCCTCGCTCGGCGACCCACTGCGCGCCGAGCACCGCGGCCTCGAGCTCCGCGGGCGTGAGCATCAACGGCGGCATGTCGAAGTCGCGCTCGAGTACGTAGCCCAGCCCCGCCTCGCCGCGGATCGGCACCCGCTGTCCGATGAGGTCCGCGACGTCGCGATAGACGGAGCGCTTCGACACCTCCAGCTCCGCGGCCAGAGCGCCAGCCGTCACGGGTTGACTGGAGCGCCGGAGAATCTGGATGATCTGGAACAGGCGATCGGCGCGGCGCATGGCGGTTCGCTGCTGACAGCATGCTGGCAGCAGCCCCTCGTTACAAGCGGGTCCACGGACACATCAGTGGCCGACCACCGAAAGAGGACACGCATGAACTTCGTTTCGATCCGCCTGATCACCGCCGACATCGAGCGCCTGGTTCGCTTCTACGAGCGCATCACCGGCCTGCCGGCGACCCGGTACACCGAGGACTTCGCGGAGCTGCTCACGCCGGCCTGCACCCTCGCGATAGGTAGCACCCGCACGCTCCAGTTGTTCGGCGGCAACATCGCCCGGCCCGCCGACAACCACACCGCCATCATCGAGTTCCGCGTCGACGACGTCGACGAATCGTTTCGGAGGCTGACGGATGTCATCGGCGGTTCCCTGGTGCAGAAGCCCACCACCATGCCGTGGGGCAACAGATCGCTGCTGTTCCGCGATCCCGATGGCACCCTGGTGAACTTCTTCACGCCGGTCACGAAGGAAGCGATCGCGAAATTCGCTCGATAGGCGCGGTCTGTCCACCGCCCGGGAGCATCACTCCCGGCTCTCCACCTTGCGGCACCCCTCAGCATCCCTCTCTGCCGGTACCCGCGACCGGCGCACCGAAGATGATCACGAGACTCCAGACGAGCAGCCGCCGATCGGGGAGCTCGCGCATCCACAGGAGCAGAAAGCCCATGAGCGCGTAGGTGGTGAGGACGTCCCCGTACCAGAGCGCGAAGCGGTGCGTGAGAGCGATGCCCAGGAGCACGCCCAGCCGCCGGGCATACACCGGGACGATGGAGCCACCGCGCTCCTCCGCGCGTGACATCTGGAGGGCAAAGCCCAGCCCGAAGAGGAGCGCGAAGAGGGACATGGCCTTGCCGGCCACGAGCTGCTCGAAGAGAAAGTCGGCCACGACGTCCACCTTCGTGGCCTTCAAGGCCTCTTCGCTGGCTCGGGGCAGGAGTCCCCGGCCGCTCAGGTGCCAGTAGGCATTGGAGACGAAGACGCCCCCGAGGGCGAAGCCGCGCAGGACGTCGAGCAGGACGACGCGCTCGCTGGCATCCACGGGGCGGGCGTCGGTGCTCGCGCCCGGCGCCGGAGAGAGGGGTCCGGACATGACGCGAGCAGACGGGTGCCCACGGTCGGGCGTCAAGCTCGCTTCACCACCGCGTGCTTCCCGTTGTGGCGCGCGCCTGCGAGGATTCCGTCTCGATGTCCCTGGAATCGCGGTTCCGCGCGCCGGACGGGTGCCCGGATGAGAACGTGCTCGCGGGTTTCGCCTCTGGCTCGCTGTCCCTCTCGGACGCGCCGGAGGTGGAACGGCACCTGGATGGGTGTGCCACGTGCCGGGCCCTGGTGGCGGTGGTGGCGTCCGAGGACTCCGGGCCCGACACCGCGAGCGCTCCCACGCGCCTGGACACGGGCTCGCCCACGCTGCCCATGCACCCCGAGGCGCCCACCCTGGGGCCGGGAGACAGGGTCGGCCGCTACGTGCTCGAGGGGCTGCTCGGCCAGGGCGGCATGGGCGTGGTGTACGCCGCGAGAGACCCGGGGTTGGGGCGCACGGTAGCGCTGAAGCTGCTGCGTCCCGGCGGCGGCGGGGACGAGGGCCGGGCCCGTCTCGTGCGCGAGGCCCAGGCGATGGCGCGCCTCGCGCATCCGAACGTGCTGCCCCTCTTCGAGCTGGGGACGGAGGGTGGGAGCGTCTTCCTCGCCATGGAGCGGGTGGAGGGTTCCACGCTGGCGGACTGGTTGCGGCAGCGCGAGCGGCCATGGCGCGAGGTGCTCGCGCTCTTCATCCAGGCGGGCGAGGGCCTGGCCGCAGCCCACCGCGCGGGGTTGGTGCACCGGGACTTCAAGCCGGCCAACGTGCTGGTGGGCGCGGACGGACGGCCTCGCGTCACGGATTTCGGACTGGTGCGCCACGGAGCCGGGGCGGGCGGTGGAGCCCCCGAGGCAGAGGTGCTCGAGGACTCCGCGCAGGTGCTCACCCGTGCGGGCGCGGTGCCGGGGACTCCCGCGTACATGTCTCCCGAGCAGCTCGCCGGCCGCGAGCTGGACGCCCGCGGGGACCAGTTCAGCTTCTGTGTGGCGCTCCATGAGGCGCTGTACGGGGTGCGTCCCTTCGACGCGCGGGCTCGGGGCGAGGCGCGCTGGAAGCGGGTGCCGGTGCCTCGGAGCCTCCGTCTGCCGGGGTCCGTGAAGGCCGCGCTCGAGCGGGGGCTGGCGCTGGAGCCCGAGGCGCGCTTCCCCTCCATGGACGCGCTGCTGGCGGAGCTGGCCCGGCCTCCGGCGCCGCGCTGGCGTCCGGTGCTGACCGGGGTGGTGGGGGCGGGGCTGTTGCTCGCCGGGGCGGACGTCGTGGTGGAGCGGACGCGGAAGCCTCCGGTGGTGGTGGCGGAGCTGCCCGAGGCCGTGCCCCTCATCCTCGAGATGGGCTCACGGTATGAGTTCAAGATGCCGGGAGTGCAGCGCGTCGCCGTGGGCACCATGGATGTCGTGAACGTCGAGGCGTTGGGCCAGGAGATGCTGCGCATCGAGCCCATCGGGCCCGGCACCGTGTCGATGCTGGTGTGGTCTCGGGACGGCTCCCGTCGGACGTACACCGTCACGGTGCGCCCTCGCTGAGCCCGAGGGCGTGCGAGCCCCCTTTACGGGTGCGTGGGCACGGGGACTATCGTGGGAGTCCTCTCGTCGCGGAGGGCTGCTCCTTGCGCTCCTTCAATTCCCTGGCGTCCTGGCGGTGGTGTCTTCTCGCGGTCCTCGCGGTGGGCTGCGCGCACTCGGGCGCGAGCACGAGCGCGGCTCCGGCCCCGTCGCCGGAGTCCTCGCCGCCGGCCGCTGTCTCCGAGGCTCCCGCGGCCAGGTCGAGCGCCAGTGGACCGGAGGCCCGGCGGCGCAAGGAGCAGAAGGTGCGCAGGCTGATGGTGCTCACGGGGGCGGAGGATTCGGGCAAGCAGATGCTCGACCTGATGACGACCCAGTTCTCGCAGATGTCCCACATTCCCCCTGGCTTCATGGAGAAGTTCCGCGAGGTGGCCGAGGAGGAGTCCATCGTGGACCTGCTGGTGCCCGTGTACATGAAGCACCTGTCCGAGGAGGACCTGGACGCGGCCATCGCCTTCCACGAGTCCCCCGCCGGCAAGCGCTTCCTCGCGGCCCAGCCCCGGCTGCTCGAGGAGGCGAAGGAGATTGGCGAGCAGTGGGGCATGAACCTCGCGGAGAAGACGCTGCGGGCGCTCGCGGAGGAGGAGCGGCAGCGGGAGCTCAAGGCCGTGCGCCACGAGGGCCAGCAGCTCTAGCTCACGACAGCAGGAACAGGGCGGTGGCGCTGGCGATGGGCTTGGAGCGGTCCTCCTGCCAGGCCTGCACCTGGAGGTTCGCCACGCGCCGGCCGAGCCGCGTAATCGTGGCCTTGGCCAGCGTGTCCTGCGGCCTGCCCGAGCGCAGGAAGTCCACCGTGATGCTGATGATTTTGGGCACGCGTTCCTCCTGGGTGCGCAGGAGCAGCTCGAAGATGGCGGCGGACTCCAGCAGCGCGCCCAGCGTCCCCCCGTGCAGCGCGGGGATGGAGCTGTTGCCAATCTGCATGGGCGCGTAGCGCATGCGGCACAGCACCTCGCCGGTGGTGTTCTCCACGCCGATTCCCAGGAAGCGCGTGTACGGAATGGCGTCCGTCAGCAGCCGGTAGTCGCCCGACTGGCGCACCTGGCGGAGGATGTCGGCGATGCGGGTCGGAGTCCCCGAGGGTGTGCTCTCCATGGCTCAGTCCTCCACGATGATGAAGGTGCCCTGCGCCGAGGCCACCGGGTTGTTCGGGTCCCCGTGATGAGCGAACGCTCGTACGAAAGCCACCGCGCGGGTGAGCTTGTAGCACTCGGCTCGCGCGAGCAGGTCCTTGCCGGGCGTGGCCGGGTGCAGGTAGTCGATGCGCAGGTCCAACGTGGCGATGCGGGCCAGGCGCGCCATCTTCATGAAGACGGCGATGCCACACGTGGCGTCGATGAGCGTCGTCACCGCGCCGCCGTGCAGCACGCCCGTCTCGGGGTTGCCCACCAGCTTCGCTGAGTAGGGCAGCCTCATGGTCGCATCCGCCGCTCCGAGGTCCTCCACGCTCAGGCCCAGCGCGTGGTTGTGCGGGACGGAATCGGTGATGAAGCGGTTGATGCTCTCCATCATCTGCAGCTTGTCGGGAGGGAACGCGTCGTCGTTCGCCATGCGCGGGAATGGATAACAGCTTCACCGCTCCGTGCGAGCGTGAAATGCGCCCCTGGTGTCCGCCAGGTGGCATGGGGGCTCATGGGCTCAGGGCCGGCGCAGCAGACGCCAGCGGCCATCTCGGCCCACCTCGTGCCAGGCCGGGTCACTCACGGGCGCTCCGTCGGCGACGAAGGCCACGCGGGCCTCGGAGGGGCCTCCGGGAGCGAGCCCCGAGCCGAGCTCCGTGAGACGCCACGGCGACCAGCGCCGCTCCACGGCGAACGCGGCCACGGTGGTCCACTCGTGGCGGGGAGACACCACCAGCACGGAGGCTCCGGGCGGCACGTCCGCGAGCTCCGGCGCGAGCGTCCCCGAGGCGGGGCACGGTCTGGGGAAGAGCAGCCTTCCCGCGCCCGCGGCGGAGGCGGCCAGCACGGTGAGTGCGAGCACGGCCAGCCCGAGTCGGGCCCGGCGTGCGCGCTCGGGAGGCGTGAGCCGGGCCTCCAGCCACGGGCCCACGCCCACGCCCACGAGCATGGCGAGCAGCGGGAAGACGACGAGCGAGTGGTTCCACACCTTGCGGCTCGGGAGGCAGAGCGCGGTGAGGATGAAGAGGCTCGCGAGCAGCAGCACGCGGGCGGAGCGGCGGACCTGAGCCTCATCGCGGGTGCCCTCGGGGAGCAGCGCGCGGAAGGCACGCGCGGGCCGGCCGAGCGCGAGCACCCCGCCCGCGGTGAGCAGGGGCAGCCCGGGCCAGAAGCGGCTGACGACGGTCCTCCAGGGGACGTACCAGGAGAGCTGTCCATCGGTGCGCTCACCGGCGGCGGAGGCGAGGACCTGGTGCCGCACGTAGCCCTCCCACCAGTCCGCGTGGGTGGCGAGGAAGAGCACGGTGGGCACGGTGGCGGCGACACCCACGAGGGTGCCCACGACGAGCACCTTCCAGGAGCGATCGACGAGGGCGCGGGCGACGGTGGCACCGGCGAAGGGGAGCAGGCCGAAGGGCCCCTTCACGGCGCAGGCGCCCGCGGCGAGCAGCCCACAGACGAGCCAGTCCCGAGCGCGCGGAGTGCCGAGCAGCGGAGGCACGGCGGAGGCGGTGGCGAGCAGGAGGAGGAGGGGCTCGAGGAAGGGGTGGCCGCCGCGGATGAAGAAGCCATCGGGGAAGGAGAGCACCAGCATGGCGGTGACGCCGGCCCAGGTACCGGCGGCGCGGCGGGCGACGGAGCCGGTGAGCAGGAGGGTGCCCAGGGAGAAGGCGGCGCACAGGGGGCGCAGGGCGGGCTCGCCGAAGAGGCGGATGACGAGCGCGAAGGGCCAGAAGCCGAAGGGCAGGTGCTCGAAGAAGCGCGGGTGGACGTCGGGGAGGTAGCGCAGGGCGAGCCAGGAGCCATCCTCGACCATGTGGCGCGAGACGACCTGGTAGAGCTGCGAGTCCCCGAGGTCGGTATGGGGCCACCAGGTGGCGGTGGTGAGTCCGAGGAAGACGAGCGCGGCCCAGGCGGTGGGGCCCGGCAGGCGCGAGGGCGGGGAGGAGGACATCGGGGCGGGGACCTCATACCGCAGCGCGTCCGGGCTGTCCCTCCTCGTGACGTGTCCTCGGTGGCTGTCCGGCCAGCCGGGCGCCTCCGTCTCCTGGTGAACCCCCTCTTTGTTTCGTCAGGCAGCGACGGACGCACTTCGCGTGCACAGGCTTGTCGGGCGCGAAGTCGTGAGGGCTCTCGACGCGAGGGAGGGGGAGACCATGAGACGTGGACACAGGGAATGGCATGCCCTGTCGTTGTTGCTAGCGGCGGGATTGGTCGCGTGTGGCGGGACGGTGCTCGAGGAGTCGGAGTCCGAGGCACCCGAACAGGTGGTGCAGGAGGTGCATGACTCCTGGAGGCCCACCGGCGCGTTGCGGTGGGCCCACCAAATCACCGGGCCCGATGACAACACCGGGCGCATCGTCCGCGACAGGGCGGGTGGGTTCCTCGCCATGGTGAACTTCACCGGGAGCATCGACCTGGGCGAGGGTCCCATCGTGGCTCCGGGTGGCGCGTCCAACTCCTCGATGGCGCTCGCGCGCTACGACGTCAACGGGCGCCTGCGGTGGGTGAAGGTCTTCAGCTCCCAGCCCGGCGCGGAGGGCTCCGTCTTCGGCATCCGCCATGTGGTGGACAGGCACCGGAACATCATCCTCTTCCTCGAAACGGGTGGCGTGGACCTGGGAAGCGGGCCGCTGGCCTTCGGCCTGTACCTCGTGAAGCTCGACTCGTGTGGGCGCCTGCGCTGGCTGCGCCATGTCTCCACCGACAGGGGCTTCCCTGGAGTGAATCGCATCGTGACGGATCCGGACGACAACATCGGCCTTGGCGGGGAGCTCGCGGGCACGGTGGACTTCGGGCGCGGCCCCGTCTCCTCCAGGCAGCTCCCCGGGGGCGGACAGACCGTGAGCGCCTTCTTCTCCAAGTTCACGCCCGGAGGCGAGAACCTGTGGACGTTCGTCGACTCGGAGAACCAGAGCCAGGGCTTCGGCGCCGCCGCGGACATCCGGGGCAACTTCCTGTTGTGCGGGACCGTCTTCACCGAGGTCCAGACGGAGCCTTTCGTCCTCATGCTCTCGCCCGAGGGCCACGTGCTCTGGGTGCGGCGGCTCGATGGGGCGCTCGGCTTCGCCAACAGCGTGGCCACGCACGGCAACCGGGTCGTGGTCGTGGGGACGTTCGCGCGGACCTTCACCTTCGCGGGACGCACCCACACCGCGAGCCCCGGTGGGGGCATCCTGCAGGACGCCTTCGTCGCCGCCTTCACCCGCGACGGCGAGGAGCGCTGGGCGTGGAACTTCGGCTTCAGCGCCGAGGACGTCGCCATGGACGTGGAGGATGGTGTGGTGGTGGCGGGCAGTTACCAGGCGGGCAGCGGAGACCTCGGCGTGCTGGGGCCCCTGCCTGGCAATCCGGCGACCCTCGCCAATGTCTACGTCGCGAAGTTCGACCGCATCGACGGCGCGCTGCGCTGGTCGCACGGCTTCGCCGCGAGCGGCCCGGACACCGGTTCACCCGGACTCGAGAGTGCCTCCATCGCGGAGACGAAGGAGGGCCGCTCCGCCGTCCTGGGGCAGTTCACCAGCTCGCTCACCGTGGGCTCCGAGGTGTGGACGGCTGAAGGGCGCTCGGATCTCTTCCTGTTTGGCTTCGAGCGCTGAGCGAACGGGGGGGCCTGGCCTGGTCTCAGGGGACCTGTTGGAGCCTGCGGCGCAGGTCGTCCGCGAGCTCGGGCGGGTCCCCCGCGCGCAGGGCGGAGAGTCCCGCCTCGAAGTCCGCGCGAGCACCGACGGAGTCGCCCATCCGTTCGCGCAGCACGCCCCGTTCGCGCAGCAGCTCCGCGTCCACTTCTTCGCCTTCCTGAGAGGCGAGCGCCTCGGTGAGGTCCTTCACGGCCTCCTCCAGTCGGCCTAGCCGTTCGCGCACCGAGGCGCGCTGGTGGAGCAGCCAGGGATTGCCGGGGTCCTCGTCGAGGGCGAGCGTCCAGTCTCGTTCGGCGGCGTCGAGCCGGCCGAGCACATCGAGGGACTCGGCGCGCTTCATGTGGAGGACGAGCGCCTTGCGGAAGCCGACGGCCTCGAGCGCGTCGAAATCGGCCACGGCCTCTGCGTGGCGGCCGAGCCGGGCCAGGGCGAGGGCCCGGTGCAGCTGTGCGGAGGCGTGGCCGGGCGCCATCTCCAGGACGCGCTCGAACCAGGGCAGGGCCTTGGCGGGGTCCCGGCCCCAGATGCCGAGCGTCAATCCCATCTCCAGCAGCACGCGCGCCTGCCTCGGGTACGTCTCCACGAGCTGGCGCATCCGGGAGAGCGCCTCCGTGTAGCGTCCACTTCGCCGCAGCCGGTCCACCTTGCGCAGCAGCTCGGTGAGCTCTGGCGGCCAGGCCTCGCGCCCCTTGCGCTCCGTCATTCCATTCCCTTCGTCACGGGCGCTCATCCTACGGCCCGGCTCAGCGGAGCGTCAGGTCCGGGATGGATCGCCGGTGTGTGACGTAGCTACCCGCGCGGCATCCGGGAGGCGAGCCACGCCTGGACGCGCTCGCGCTGGCGCGCGGTGCCCGGTGTGTCCAGGGCGCTCTCGGCCTGCTGCGCGAGCTGCCGGGCCCGCGCGGTGTCCCGGTGCGAGTCCCACAACGCCCGGGCCAGCGTGAAGCGCGTCTCGGCCAGCTCCGTCTGGGGCACGGCATGGGACTCGCGCAGCGACAGGGCCCGCTCCAGCGGCGCGAGCGCCTCGGTGGGACGGCCCAGCTTCAACAAGGCCTCGCCCCGGCCGGTGAGCGGCGCGGCCAGCTCCGGGTGTCGCGGCCCCAGGGCGCCCTCGCGCAGACGCAGCGCCCGCTCGAAGTAGCCCAGCGCCTCTCCCGGGCGCCCGGCGTCCACCAGCACCATGCCCAACGTGGTGCTCGGTACCGCCACGTCCGGGTGCTCCGGCCCGCGCGCCTGCTCCGCTGCATCCACCGCCAGGTGCAGCACCTGCCGCGCCTCGTCCGTCTTCCCGTCCCGCCACAGCGCCGCGCCCAGCGCGTCCAGCGCCTGCGCGCGGAACGGATGGCGCGGCGACAGCGTGCGCTCCACGATGCCCACGCCCTCCCGCAGCGGCGCGAGCGCCTCGGCGTTGCGGCCCAGCGCGCTCAGCGTGGTGCCGATGTTCACCAGCGAGCTGCCCACGCGCGGGTGCTCGGCGCCGAGCGACTTGCGGAAGGCCGCGTGCGCACGCTGGTACACGGCCAGGGCCTCCTCGTGGCGGCCCTGCGCCGCGAGTGCGTTGCCCAGCCGGCGCAGCACCACGGCCATCTCTGGGCTCTCCGGCGTGGACACCTTCTCCAGCGCGACGAGCGCGTTGCGTTGGGAGGACTCGGCGGCGGCGGCGTCGCCCTGGGCGGCGTACACCAGCCCGTGGGCGCTCTCGAGCTCGGCGAGGATGCGGCCGTGGCGCCGGGTGCGCACGAGCAGGGCGCGGGCCTGCTGGAACCAGTCATGGCCGTCCTTCACGCGGGCGGCGTCGTAGGCGACGCGCTGGGTGAGCGCCACCAGCGCCTCGGCGCGCACCTCGTCCAGCCGCACCTCGTCGGCCGTCCACGCCGCCTCCTTGAGGGTGTGCTCGGCCTCGGGGAGGCCGAAGCCCGCCTGCTGCTGGCCGAGCTCCAGCAGGGCCTCGGCCTCCAGGGGGCGGTAGCCCAGGACGCGCGCCTCGGCGGCCACGGGGGCCGTCACGGCGAGCCCGGCCGCGTACTGGCCGGAGATGCGCAGGGCGCGGGCGCGCGAGAGCGAGGCGCGCAGCTCCTCCACCCGGGCCGCCGTCTTCTCGTCCGCGGGGGCGGGGATGTGCGCGGCGAGCGGGTCCACCTCTTCACAGGGGCCGAGCTCGGGCAGGCCGCGCACGGCCTCCACGGAGTGCTCCACCACGGTGGCATCGGCCTCGGCGAGCACGCCAGTGAGGGCCTTCAGCTCCGAGCGTCGGCGCTCCATGCAGACGGTGCGTGCGGCGAGCAGCTCCTCGGAGGCCTGGCCGCGCACCCGCGTCGCCTCGCACGCCTGCTGCTGCCGCTCCACCCAGGAGGAGGCGTAGGTGTCGAGCGCGCCCTTCACCCCGGACCACGCGTCGGCCGCGTAGGGCTGGCCGGTGGCGAGGAAGGCCTTGCGCACGGCCTCCTGGCGCGGGGCGTCCCACACTCCGTCCATCCGCGCGGCCATGCCCTGGCAGAGGCCCTGGCGCTGGTGCCACTGGCCCACGGCGCCGGCCACCACGGCCACGAGGAAGGCCGCGGCCACCGCGACGAGCACCTGGCGCAGGCTGCGCGTGCGCGGGTCGTCGTGGAGCGCCTCGAGCAGCACTTCCATGGAGGCGTGGCGGTCCTGTGGGTGGAGGCTCAGGCCCTTGAGGACGACGCGGCGCAGCCAGCCCGGCACGCGCGAGTCGCGCGGCGGTGGGCGCAGGCGGCCCTCCAGCGTGGCGCGGGCGAGCGCGGCGGCGCCGCTGCCCTCGAAGGCGTGCTCCATGTACAGCGCGTAGTAGAGCGTGGCGCAGAAGCTGAACTGGTCGGCCCGGTCGGTGATGGGCTCCTGGCGGTACTGCTCGGGGGCCATGTAGCCGGGCGTCCCCATGATGAGGCCGGCGCGCGTCACCGGCGTCTCGAGCGGCTCCCGCGTGCGCAGGCCGGAGATGGAGCCGGACTCCTGGCCCGGAGGCGGCTCGGAGCGGAGGATTTCCGCCAGGTCCACCGGGACGGGAGCGCCGGGCGTCCCCGTCCCCTGCTCACAGGCGAGGCCGAAGTCATAGACGAGCACGCGCCCATCGCGGCCCACCATCACGTTGTCTGGCTTGAAGTCGCGGTGGACGAGCCCCGCGGCATGGGCGGCGGCCAGGCCCCGGCCGGCGAGCGTGAGCACGTGCACCACCTCGCGCCAGTGCCGCGGCTGCTCCTTGAGCCACTGGCGCAGGGTGCTGCCCTCCACCAACTCCAGGGCGATGAAGACCTGGTCCCCGTGCTCGCCGATGTCATACACGGGCAGCACGTTGGGGTGCGACAGGCGGGCCATGGACTGCGCCTCGCGCATCAGCCGCGGGCGGGCCTCGTTGCGCTCCAGCCCCTCGCCTCCGGGCAGCAGCAGCTTGATGGCCACCTTGCGGTTGAGCTGTGGATCAAACGCCGCATACACCTCGCCCATGCCACCGGCGCCCAGCCGCTCCAGCACCAGGTAGCGCCCCACCGAGGTGCCCCGGGGCATGGGCTCCGGCTCGGTGAAGAGGGCCGCCATGGGCTGGGGGGGACCCACTACGCGTGTGGGTTCGGCCTCGCCCTGACTCAGCATCGAGCGGGCGCGCTCCAGCTCCTGCTCCAGGACCTCCAGTGCGTCCAGCTCCGCGAGCGCGTCCGGCGCGTGACTGGAGCTACCCGCGCGGTCGTCCGGCGCCCGCTCACCCGCTGTTTCCGGTAGGGCGGCCTGCTGCTCCGGTTGGGACCGCTTCAGGCGCTCCACGTGCTTCCCCCTGACGACGTCAGGCCCTCGCTTGGTAGCGATAAGAGAATATTACAACCGCGAAAAAACTGAAAGGCTGTTGATTCGGGTCCTGATGGAACCGAGCGTTGTACACCGCAGTGCATCATGACCCAAAGAGACAGTTGCGTCTTGCAGCCGGGCGGGCGTGCCCCCGGAGGCACGCGAGGGTGCACGAGGAGGAGCGCGAGCCGAAGCGCACCCTACTTTTAACGAGAGGAGAAGGGGTGCGCTCGGAAGACGGGAGTGTGGCGGGGTGGGAGGAGCGCGCCGAGGACTGGGAGTGAGGAGAGGCGGAGATGGCGGCGCGCGGGTGGAGGGACAGCGGGTGGAGGTTCTTGTGGAGGGCGTTGGGCCACCGCAACTACCGGCTCTTCTTCATCGGGCAGAGCGTGTCGCTGGTGGGGACGTGGCTGACGCGGGTGGCGGCGAGCTGGCTGGTGTACCGGCTGAGCGGCTCGGCGCTGCTGCTGGGGGTGGTGGGGTTCTGCGGGCAGATACCGACGTTCGTGCTGGCGCCGTTCGCGGGAGTGCTGGTGGACCGGTGGAACCGGCACCGGCTGCTGGTGGTGACGCAGGTGCTGTCGATGCTGCAGTCGTTCGCGCTGGCGGCGCTGTCGCTGGCGGGAGTGATTGAGGTGTGGCACGTGGCGGTGTTGATGATGGTGCAGGGACTCATCAACGCCTTCGACGTGCCGGGGCGGCAGGCCTTCGTGGTGGAGATGGTGGAGGACCGGGCGGACCTGCCGAACGCGATTGCGCTCAACTCATCCATGTTCAACGCGGCGAGGCTGCTGGGCCCGTCGGTGGCCGGAGGGCTGATTGCCTGGGTGGGCGAGGGCGGCTGCTTCCTGTTGGATGGAGTCAGCTACCTGGCGGTGATTGCCTCATTGCTGGCGATGCGGATGACGTGGCGGGAGACGCATGAGACGCGGAGGGCGCTGCTCGAGGAGCTGAAGGAGGGCTTCGTGTATGCGTTTCACTTCCCGCCCATCCGGGCGATGTTGCTGCTGCTGGCGGTGGTGAGCCTGATGGGAATGCCCTACACGGTGCTGATGCCAGTGATGGCGTCGAACGTGCTGAAGGGAGGGCCGTCCACGCTGGGCTTCCTGATGGCGGCGACGGGGCTGGGAGCGCTGTCAGGAGCGGGGTATCTGGCGTCGAGGCGCACGGTGAGAGGGTTTGGGAAGGTCATCGTGGCGACGGCGTCGCTGTTCGGTGGGGGGTTGATTGCCTTCGCGCTGTCGAGGAGCGTGGTGCTGTCACTGGCAGCGCTGGTGGCGACGGGCTACGGGATGATGGTGACGACGGCGGCGTGCAACACCTTGCTGCAAACCATTGTCGAGGAGCGGATGAGGGGGAGGGTGATGAGCTTCTACGCGATGGCGTTCATGGGGACGGCACCCTTCGGGAGCCTGCTGGCGGGAGCGCTGGCGGCGCGCATCGGGGCCCCGGCGACGATTGCCGTGGGAGGGGTGGTGTGCCTGGTGGCGGCGGCGTGGTTCTACGTGAAGCTGCCATCGTTGCGGAAGCTCGTGCGGCCCATCTACGAGCGGCTGGGCATCCTCCCCGAGGTGGCCACGGGAATGCGGGAGGGCGCGACGCAGATGGACCGCGCGGAGGATTGAAACGGACTCAGCCTCCGTCCCGCGACTCCAGCGGTGAGGACGATGGTCCATCCTCGATGGGCTCATAGCCAGGGACGACACCTGGCCTTGCGGGAACGCCTCGATGGCCAGCGTCGGGGGCCTCCGGCGTGAATGGCTCCACGGGTTGACCATCGAATACACGTCGGAGGATGCGGCCATCCGAGCCAATGGCGTACTGCGCTCCGGAGTGCAACGCCATGACCTCCCTCCCGCAGCGGGCGGGGTCCTCATCGATGCGCACGAAGATGATGTCGCCCTGGCGGATGATTCGGTACGTGTGAGCGGCCTGAGTCTCCCAGCATGGAGGGTTCTTCGCGCTAGGCGGTAGGAAATCGTCGGCTGCGATCTGAATCGCGCGGAGCACCGTGCCATCCAGTTCGAATGTTTCGCCATCTGTTCCCACCCTGGAAGGGGCGTGCTCATAGAACTGCGGAAACTTGATGGACGGATCCTCTGCCAGTACGGCCTCGTTCTGGGGAGAGCAGCCGAACAGGGACATGAACGAGGAACAGGGACCGTGTGCGCAACCTGAAAGGAGGAGGCTCAGCACCGCGGCGAGAATCTTTACCGTCACGGAATGCATCTCTCCGTTTCTAGACCAAATCGAGCGCCGCTGCCTTCACGAAGGAGCCTGTTCGCTTCCCTCCTCCATCCGTGCGCCGAGGCTGGGAGCACCGCGCCCTGGCATCGGTAGCGCCTCCTCCGCCTCGAGCAGCGCGAGCAGGTTGCCTTCGATGGTGTCGCAGATGGGGCCGAGGGGCAGGTGGCTGAGGCTCTTCGGAGAGAAGGGATTCTCCAGCTCCACGGCGATCTGGTCGATGGCGAGAATCGGGAAGGCCACGAGCGCGGTCACCAGCCCGGGGAGCCACCAGATGGGCCCCACGACGGCGATGGGGAGCCCCAGCAGATAGAGCACGATGACGCGCCGCAGCTTGATGGTGTGGATGCGCGGCAGCGGCGTCTTGAGAATTCGCTCGCATCCGCCCACGTGGTCGATGAGCTGGGCGCGCTCGCGGTCGGCCGCGAGGAATGCGAAGCGGTCCATCCCTCCGTGCTCGACTCCCTCACGCAGCATACCTCCGAGGGTCTGGGCGACGAACGAGGGCATGTGCTGGGCGTGGGCGATGCGCTCCACCTCCGCCGCGTCCTGGAGCAGGGGGACCAGCTCTGGCAGCTCCTGCTCGCCGCGCAGGCTTCGCCGGGCCACATGGCTGAAGGCGGCCGTCCACCGCACGAACCGCTCCCGCCACTCCGAGTCCCGTGGGCCATACGTCAGCCCCGCGATGGCCAGGTTGCGCGACTGGTTGACGATGCCACCCCACAGCTTGCGTGCCTCCCACCAACGCTCGTAGCCCGCGTTGGTGCGCAGCACCAGCAGCAGCACCAGGAAGCCGGCGGTGAACTCCACCGCCCCTCTCTCCAGCGCCTCCCAGCCGAACACCGCGTGCACGCGCCCCACGAGTAGCCCGTAGAGCCCGAACAGGAGCACCCGTGGCATCACCAGCGGCGTCACCGTGCCGCGCCAGGTGAACACGTCCTTCCAGAACTGCCTCGCTCCCATCCACTGCATCCCGGGAACCGTAGGTCTCCCTCCCGGCCGCGACAACGAAGCCAGCAGGCCAGCGGGCGTCAGGTGCGAATCCCGTCGAGCGGCACCACCCATGGAAGGCAGGAGTCTGGATATGACCGTTGCTGGAATCGCTCCCGCCCCTCTGCCCGCCGACCAGGCACTCCAGCGCCTGCGCGAGGGCAACCGCCGCTTCAGCCAGAACGTCCGCAGCATGGAGGTCGCGGCTGGACAGGCCGCTCGCGCCGCGCTGGTGGCCGGGCAGAATCCGTTCGCCATCATCCTGTCGTGCTCCGATTCCCGCGTGCCGTCCGGCATGGTCTTCGACCAGGGATTGGGAGACCTCTTCGTCATCCGCGTGGCCGGGAACGTCGTGGCGCCCTCGCTGGTGGGGAGCGTCGAGTACGCGGCCGCCACCTTCGGGACCCGCCTGGCGGTGGTGATGGGCCACTCCCACTGCGGTGCCATCAAGGCCACGCTGGACTTCATCCAGCACGACGTGGATGCGCCCTCGGAGAACATCCACGACCTGCTGGACCGGTGCCGGCCCGCAGTGCAGAGCGTGGTGGAGGCCGTTGGTCCGGGCGTGGACAAGGAGCGTCTCATGCGCGAGTCCGTGCGCGCCAACGTCCGCCAGTCGTGCGCCCATCTGCGCCACGGCAGCCGCCTGCTCGAGCGGCTCATCCAGGAGGAGGGCATGTGGATTGTCGGCGCCGAGTACTCGCTGGAGACCGGCCTGGTCGACTTCTTCGAGGGACTCGAGCACTAACCTCGCGTCCAGGCTCCGGCTGACGGCCTACATGCCTCGCGGGACGGGTTGCGAAAAGCTCGCGCCCCTCCCAGGTCTCTCTCTCCTCCGTGGAGAGGTGAGGACGTCTGCCTATGTCCGTTGTGCGACTCCGGTTCGTGGCTGTCGTCCTTCTCCTCGGGCTCCTGGCTGATGCGAGGGATCAGGCCCTCCCGCCCCCAGCGGCTGGCGGGAAGATGCGGGTGGTCTTCCTCAACATGCTGGCACCGTACAATCCCATGCAGCGCAGCATCATGGACATCATGGATGCCGCGGCCCGGGATCTGGGCATCGACCTCGTCCAATACAACGCGGAGTACTGGCCGGGAGAAAACCTCGAGCTGGTACGCCGGGTGGTGAGCGGCTCTCCGAGGCCCGACTACCTCATCATTTCGATGCACCGCGGTATTGGTGTTCGCGTCCTCGAGCTCGCCGAGCAGGCTCACATCCCGGTGTTCGTCATCATCACCAGTCTGACCCCCGAGGAGCAGTCGCGCATTGGCGGACCCCGCGAGCATTTCAAGTCCTGGCTCGGCCAGATGGTGCCGGACGATGAGGCGGCCGGGTATCGGCTCGCCCACCTCCTGCGGGACTCGGCCCAAGGCCTGCCTTCCGGCTCGCCGGGAGGACGGAGGGGACTCGTCGCGCTCGAGGGAAGGGGCGATGCCTACGCGGTGGAGCGCTCCGAGGGCCTGCGCAACGCCCTGGACGGACTCGAAGGCGTCGAGTTCCTCCAAGGGGTCTACGTCATCGTCTGGGATCCGAAGATGGCCCAGCGCAGGATGTCCCTGCTGTTGCGCCGCTATCCGGAACTGCAGCTCGTCTGGGCCGCCAACGATGTCATGGCCTTGGGTGCCGTGCAGGCGCTGGAGGATGCGGGCCGCCACCCGGGAGAGGATGTCGTGGTGGGCGGCATGGGCTGGACACCGCAGGCCCTCCAGGCCGTCCGTGAAGGGAGGCTGGTGACCAGTCTCGGGGGCCAGGTCTTGCAAGGCGCATGGGCCCTGGTGCTCCTCTACGACTACCACCACGGCAGGGACTTCGCGTCCGAGCGGCTCGACTGGCACACGGACATGGTCGCCGTCACGCGCGACAACGTGGACGAGTACCTCCGCCTCCTCGGTGACCCGGCCTGGGCGGAGATCGACTTTCGCGCCTTCTCGAAGGTGGCCAACCCCACCTTGAAGCGCTACGACTTCTCCGCCCAGGCCTTGTTCAAGCAGCTGCGAAGCCGCTCACCCTCCACCCACCCCCGGCGCGCTCCCTGAGTACACGGTCACGGCCGCTCCGGCTGGCTTCCCGGGACTCGCGACACCGGCAGCTCCACCGTGAACGTGGAGCCCTCTCCTGGCTGGCTCTCGACGGAGAGCGTCCCTCCGTGTGCCTCCACCTGCTGTTTCGCGAGATAGAGGCCGATGCCCAGTCCCCCGTAATGCCGGTCCGACACGCCGCGCGAGAACCTGTCGAAGACGCGGGCCGCTTCGCTCTCCGACATCCCGAGGCCATGGTCTCGCACCACCAGACGCACCGACTCCGCACGCTGCTCCACGCTCACCTCGACGGGCTTCCTCTGTCCGAACTTCAGGGCGTTGTGCAGCAGCTGGGCCACCACCTGCTCGAGCCGGCGCCGGTCCCACTCACCCAGAACTGGTCCGTGCAGCTTCCGGACGACCTGGCTGCCGCTGGCGTTGAGCTGCTCCTTCATCGAATCGAGGACGCCCTCCACCACCGCGCACAGGTCGACCCGCTTGTGGTGCAGCTCCAACGGGTGTCCCGAGCCGAGGCTGGAGGCGTCGATGAGCTGGTCCACCAGCTGTCCGAGCCGCCAGGTCTGATGCTCCGCGGCGGTGATTTCACCGAGAAGCCACTCCGGGTCCAGGGGGGACCTGTCCCGAGCGCTCTTGCGCAGGATGCTCTGCAGGCGCAGCCGGAGCGGCAGGAGGGGCGTGCGCAGCTCGTGCGCGGCCAAGGACACGAACACATCCCGCAGGTGGATGGCCCGCTCCGCCCGTTGGTAGAGCCGCGCGTTCTCGATGGCGATGGCCGCCCGGCGCGCCAGCTCCTGGGCCAGCTCGAGGTCGGCGGCGCCATAGACCCGTCCGGAGGTGCTCGAGCCGAGCGTGATGGCTCCGAGCGGCTGCCCTCGGACGATGAGCGGAACCGCCAGGCAGCTGGTGAGCCCGATTCCCTGGAGGAGCCGGAAGTGCTCCTCGTCGGTGCTCAGCTCGCGCAGCTCGGCTTGTGAGACATGGGGGAGCAGGACCGGCGCTCCCGTCCTGAACACCGTGGCCGCTGGTGACTTCGAGTCCGCGCGAGGCGGGTAGCGCCGCCGGAGCTCATCCATCAGGGGCATCTTCGTCGCGTCGACGTACGCACCCTCCACGCGGCGGACCTCCTCTTCCTCGCGCAGGTCGATGATGCACCAGTCGGCCAGGGTCCGGACGCTCAGGGCGGAGATCCGCTGCAGGAGCTTCTCCAGGTCGAGCGACTCCATGAGGACCGCACCGGCCTCGGCCAGGAAGACGGAAGCCGACTCGGCCCGCTGGCGCTCGCGCATCTCCTTCTGGAGGGATTCGCGCATCTCGTTGAAGGCCGCGCTCACCTCGTCGAGCTCGTCGCGCGAGCCGTCGGGCGGGGGCTTACGCCCGAGCTCCAGGGGCTCATCCAGGTGCTTCACGTCCAGGCCGCGAGCGTACGCGGCCATGGTCGCCAGGTGCTGGGTCACCAGCCGCTGGAAGATGAACAGGACGAACAGGGCGACCAGAAAGGTTTTCGCCGCCTGGGTCATCAGGATGACGAGCGCCCGGCTGCGGAGCCGGGCGTAGATGTCCTCCAGGCTGGCCCCCACCTGGAGCAACCCCAGATACAAGTCCCCCCGGAAGAGCGGGAAGGAGTGCGTCAGCTCCCACTGCGCTCCGGAGGGACTGCCGGCCACGTAGCGCGTGCCGATGGCGCTGTCCACCTGCGCGAACTCGATGCCGGGGAGTGTCGTGATGCCCTGGAGTTGGACCTGGAGCTGGTCCTCGTCGAGCAACCAGATGCTCTCCCCGATGCCGGGGGCGTAGCTGGTGTGGATCTCCTCGAGCCGGTTCTCCAGGGCCCGGACGTCGCGGCGGTAGTCCGTGAGGAGTTGCACCGCCGTGGCGATGCAACTGATGACGGCACTGAAGAGCATGATGGAGACGAGCAACTGGCGGCCCAGCGGATTGCCTCGTCTCGGCCACCACGCGTGCACCATCGACACAGGTCCCCTGCTCGGCCACCGGAGGCGGAGCCTCCCTTTCCCTGTCGCTCCAGGGAGGGAGGTTGGGGTGGGCGCCCGTCCATCGCAGCCAGCCCCGTGGGCCGATGGAAGCGTTGCCGTTACGGCGCGGTCGCGGGCGGCTTCCAGATGAACACGTTGCGCGTGGTGCTGTTCACGACGACGAACACGTTGCGCGCGGGACTGTAGCGGAACCGCCCATAGGTGCCGTTCGAGGCCTGCGGGCCCGGGTCGTCGCCCGTGCCAGTGACCTCCACCCATCTGGCGGCCTGCAAATCCAGGATCGCCAGCTTGCGGCCGCCCGGATAGGCAACGAACCGGTCGAGCACCGGCGAGTACGCGAGTCCGGGCGCTCCGCCGACCGGTGCGCTCAAGCCGGTGGTGGTGACCGTGGTGTGGGTTTTCGACGCGTCATTCAGCGCGTAGGTCGACACGGTGGTTCCCTCGCGGACCAACGCGAGGATGTTGCGCCGGGTGTCCACGGCCGCGCCCGCGTAGTAGTAGCCCGCGCCGTCTGGAGCGTGTGCGGTCCAGGTGTTGGCGACCGGGTCGTACTCGTGAAGCTTCCGCGGTCCGATGTACCAGAGGTGGCCCTGCTTGTCGGCGGCGCTCGCGCCGTAGTCGACGACCGGGTTGTTCGCGCCGCGCACCCACCGTGCGGTCGCGAAGTCGAAGCCCATCACCCGCTGCGAACCGGACTGACCGCTGGGATAGGAGCCGACGGAACCGAGCACGTAGAAGCGGCCCGTCGCCTCGCTGAAGGCGATGTTGCCGTAGGTGTGCGCGCTGCGCGGCTGCTGCGAATCCAACTGCGAGCTGATGCTCGGGTCGTCGCACAGCTCGTGACGCACGTAGCCGGTGGGTCCCAGGCCCGCGTCGGGGATGTTCAGCGACGTGACGGATGGGTACAGACCGCACGTCTCGACACGGATGTCGCGCATCACCGGGGTGACGCTGTCGCCGGTCATGCCGGCGGGGAGGTCGGTCCAGCGCTTCCACTTCATCGACGCGAGGTCGAAGGTGAAGACGTTGTTGTACGGCGAGTCGTCATGGCCGCCGCCCCAGACGACCAGCCGGTCGCGAAGCGAGTCGTACGCTCCACCGCTCCAGGCGATCATCACCGATTCGCACTTGTAGCTGGAGTACGGCGGGGGGCAGACGTCCGCCATGTGCGTGTTGGGCAGCTCCTTCCAGGAGCCCTCGGGCATGGCGGCGATGATGGCGTCGATCGGCCCGGGTTCGATTCCTCCCGCGTCGGTGCCACCCCCGCCGTCCCCTCCGTCACTCGGCGAGATGACTCCCCCGTCGCCAGGAGGCGGCTCTTCGGCCGGCGGAGTCTTGTCGCAACCGGGAGCGAGGATGCCCCAGAGAAGTGCTACGACCGGAATGCAGACTCGAAGGTTTCGTTTCATCCCTCATCCTGGGCAGCGGCAGGTGTGAACGCAATCTTCGAGCCGCACCCCGCGTGGAACGCGCCTGCCCGCCTGCCGCCAACGAACTCCACTCGGGTCCGCGCCGGGGTAGTCTGCGCTCCCCTTCACGCAAGACCCGACGAGGATTCGCGGTGAAACGACTGAGCCTCCGTTGCCTCGCGCTCGTGCTGACGAGCGCGTTGCCCCTCTCCGCCCGCGCGCAGGCGCCGGCCCCCACTCCCGCCACTCCGCAGCCCGCGAAGGACGCGGGCAAGCCCGAGGACAAGAAGCCCGAGGAGAAGTGGGACGTGAATGCCCCCGGCTTCCCCTCCACCCAGGTGGACCTCGACGTCACCGAGGGCACCTGGATGAGCCTGGACGTGAGCCCCAAGGGCGATGAGCTCGTCTTCGACCTGCTCGGTGACATCTACGCGTTGCCCATCACCGGGGGAGAGGCGAAGGCGCTCACCAGCGGCATCGCCTGGGACATGCAGCCGCGCTACAGCCCGGACGGCAAGTCCATCGCCTTCACGAGCGACCGGGGCGGCGGGGACAACCTCTGGGTGATGAAGCGCGACGGCTCCGAGCCCACCGCGGTGACGCAGGAGAAGTTCCGCCTGCTCAACAGCCCCGCGTGGTCGCCGGACGGGCAATTCCTCATCGCGCGCAAGCACTTCACCTCGCGGCGCTCGCTGGGCGCGGGTGAAATCTGGATGTACCACCGCTCGGGCGGTGACGGCGTGCAGCTCACCGAGCGGCCCAATGACCAGAAGGACGTGGGCGAGCCCGCGTTCTCTCCGGACGGCCGGTATGTCTATTACAGCCAGGACATCACGCCCGGGAAGTCGTTCGAGTACAACAAGGACCCGAACAGCGAAATCTATGTCATCCAGCGGCTGGACCTGGACACGCGGGAGACGGAGCGCTTCGTGACGGGTCCGGGCGGCTCCATCCGCCCGACGCCCTCTCCGGATGGCAAATCCCTGGCGTTCATCCGCCGGGTGCGCGGCAAGAGCACGCTGTACGTGGCGGATCTCGCGAGCGGCGCGGAGCGGCCCCTCTATGACGGGCTTGAGCGCGACATGCAGGAGACGTGGGCCATCCACGGCGTGTACCCGACGATGGCGTGGACGCCGGACAACAAGTCGCTCGTGTTCTGGGCGGGCGGCAAGCTTCAGCGCATCGACGTGGCGACGAAGAAGGTGGCGCAGATTCCCTTCCGTGTGCGGGGCACTCGCGCCATCGCCGAGGCGCTGCGCTTCCCGCAGTCGGTGGCGCCCGACTCCTTCCCGGTGAAGATGCTGCGCTGGGTCCAGGTGTCTCCCAAGGGCGACAAGGTGGTGTTCCAGGCGCTCGGACACCTGTACGTGCGCGACCTGCCGAACGGTACGCCCAAGCGCCTCACGAAGCAGACGGACCACTCGGAGCTGTACCCGTCGTTCTCCCGGGACGGCAAGAGCATCGTCTACACGACGTGGGACGACGAGAAGCTCGGCAGCATCCGCGTGGTGCCGGTGACGGGCGGTGAGGGCAAGGTGGTGACCTCGCGGCCGGGACACTACGTCGAGCCGGCGCTCTCTCCGGACGGCAAGGCCATCGTGTACCGCACCATCGGCGGTGGCTACCTGCGCAGCGGGCTCTACAGCCATGACCAGGGCATGTTCGTGATTCCGGCCTCGGGGGGCACGCCGCGCCGGCTGGCCAAGGACGGCGAGCAGCCGCACTTCGGCGCGGGCTCGGAGCGGGTCTTCTTCCTGACGGTGGACCAGCGCGAGAAGGACGACGAGCGCGCGCTCAAGAGCATCCGCCTGGACGGGAGCGAGCCGCGCACGTACGTGACGAGCGACGAGGCGACGGAGTACCGGGTGTCGCCGGACGAGAAGTGGGTGGCGTTCCGGGAGAACTTCAACGCGTTCCTCATGCCGCTGCCGCGCGGGGCGAAGGGCGCGGTGGCGAGCCCCGAGACGAAGGCGCTGCCGGTGTCGAAGGTGTCGCGCGACGCGGGCGAGTGGCTGCACTGGTCCGGGGACGGCAAGAAGCTGCACTGGGCGCTGGGCCCCGAGCTGTACACGCGCGAGCTGAAGGACAGCTTCCGCTTCCAGGAGGGAGCGCCGGAGAAGCTGCCGGACGCGCCGGAGAAGGGGCTGGACATCGGCTTCCAGGCGAAGACGGACGTGCCCGAGGGCACGGTGGCGCTGGTGGGTGGCCGCGTCATCACCATGAAGGGGGACGAGGTCATCGAGGACGGTGTGGTGGTGGTGAAGGGCAACCGGATCATCACGGTGGGCCCGAGGGCGAAGGTGCCGGTGCCGGCGGGGGCGAAGGTGGTGGACGTGAGCGGCAAGACGCTGATGCCGGGCATCGTGGACGTGCACTGGCACGGGGCCATGGGTGACGAGGGCATCCTCCCGGAGCAGAACTGGAAGCTGCTCTCGTCGCTGGCCTTTGGCGTGACGACGGTGCACGACCCGTCCAACGACACCGACACCATCTTCGCCACGAGCGAGCTGGTGAAGACGGGTGGCATGGTGGGGCCGCACGTCTTCTCCACGGGCACCATCCTGTACGGCGCCGCGGGGGCGTTCCGCGCGCCCATCGAGACGCTGGAGGATGCGCGCTCGCACCTGCGTCGGATGAAGGCCGTGGGGGCGTTCAGCGTGAAGAGCTACAACCAGCCTCGGCGAGACCAGCGGCAGAAGGTGCTCCAGGCGGCGCGTGAGCTGCAGATGATGGTGGTGCCCGAGGGCGGCTCGCTCTACCAGCACAACATGACGATGGTGGTGGACGGACACACGGGCGTGGAGCACGCGGTGCCGGTGGCCCACGCGTACGCGGACGTGCAGCAGCTCTGGTCTCGCAGCGGCACGGGCTACACCCCGACGCTCATCGTCGCGTACGGCGGCGTCTGGGGTGAGAACTACTGGTACCAGAAGACGAACGTGTGGGACGACAAGCGCCTGCTCGCGTTCGTGCCGAGGCGCGTGGTGGACGCGCGCAGCCGCCGGCCGGTGATGGCGCCCGACGACGAGTTCAACCACTTCCGGATCGCCGAGGTGGCGAAGGTGCTGAATGATCGGGGCGTGAGCGTGCAGCTCGGCGCGCACGGTCAGCGCGAGGGCCTGGGCGCGCACTGGGAAATCCAGATGTTCGGTCAGGGCGGGATGAAGCCGCTGCAGGCGCTGAAGGCGGCGACGCTGTCGGGAGCGCACTACCTGGGGCTGGATGGGGACATCGGCTCGCTCGAGGAGGGCAAGCTGGCGGACCTGCTCGTGCTGGACAAGAACCCGCTCGAGGACCTGCGCAACAGCACCTCCATCCGCTACACGATGGTGGGCGGGCGCATGTTCGACGCGATGACGCTCAACGAGGTGGGCGGGAGCTCGCGCAAGCGGGAGCCGCTCTTCTTCGAGCGCGAGGGCCAGGAGACATGGGGCCCGACGACGACGATCAGCACCCAGGAAGACTGAGCCACCGCCCTCTCGGTGAGCATGGCGGAGGAGAGGGGACACACGCTCGTCCCCTCTCCCCCGGGCTTCACCGCGCGGCGGGAACCGCTGTCATCCCCTCGACCGATGGCGAGTGCGAGATGCGGATGGCCGGGTCATCCACGCGCGTGCCGTCCTTCTTCAGGCGGGTGCCGAGGATGACCTGGAAGGGTGGCTCGTCGACGGTGGGTGCTCCGCCGTAGGCCATGAAGTACTTCCCATCCTCGAAGAGCACGTCCTGGTCGACCTCGCGGACGAAGTCGTCATCCGAGAGCAGGAAGCCATCCGGCGAGGCCACCGTGCCATTCGTCTTCACGAAGTTGCCTCGAATGGTGATGGAGCTGCCGCCCGGAGCCAGCCGGCTCCAGGTGGCGAGCACCCGCTGCCCGTCGTAGGCGAGCGCGGGAATGATGTCATCGGCCGGGCCGGTGGAGATGGGGAAGCCATCGGGGTCGGACACGCGGCCATTGCCTTTCACCAGCGTCCCGAAGATGTCCCGGGTGCCGTTGCGCGAGTCGCTCCACGCGACGAGGAAGCCCTGCTTCGTGCCGACCACGTCCATGGAGGTCTGGTCACCGGGCGAGTCCGATACGCGGAAGCCGTCCGGGTCGAGCACCTGCCCATCGGACTTCACGCGAGCGGCGAGGAGCTTGAAGCCGCCGAAGCGTGCGTCGCTCCAGACGACGAGGAAGCGGTTGTCGGCCCAGGCCGCGGAGATTCCGAACGAGGAGACGGCCTGCACGGGAGCGGAGATGGTGAACTCCAGGGTGCCCACGCCCGTGTCGTCCGTCCGCACGATGGCGCCGCGGATGCTCGCGGGGTCCGCGAAGTCGAGCCAGGCCACCAGGCACTTGCGCCCCGCACAGGCGATGGCGGGCGCCGGAGCCGGGCTGCCGAAGATGTCCGCGATGGCGAGCGGCGGGCTGTCCACCACCGTGCCATCTCGCTTCACGCGCACCAGGAACAGTGAGAGCTGTCCCTGCCACACGACGAGGAATTGCTTACCATCGAAGGCGACGGCGGGGTCCCCCGCCTCGACACCGGGGCCGGGATTGAGGTTGATGGAATCCGGGTCGAGCAGCTTGCCATTCTTCGACACGCGCGCGGCGAAGAGCTGGTTGGGCCGCCCCGTGTCGCGCCAGACGACGAGGAACTGATTCCCATCCGAGGCCACCACGGACCCGGAGGCGAACGTCGGCTCGGACCAGGTGGGCGAGGGGCTCGGTCTGCCGCCATTCTCATGCATGGCGGAGACAGAGTCTTCCCGCGCCTCTTCCTCTGGCACCTCCGGCGCCACACCGCACGCGGCGAGCGCGAGCGCTCCCAACAACAACCACTTCCAGCCCCCTTGTGGGGCCTGTGTCTTGGAATTCATCAGGCAACCCCCTCTGTGAACGACGGGGGCAAACTCCGTCGCTCGGGGCGGGGGAACAACGTCCCCCAGGTGAGGCGCGAGCGCCGCATGGAGGACGGAGCCTGCGCCTCTCGGAGGACGTCTTGCTCGCCTGCCCGGTGGGGGCTCCAGCGGCGGGGAGGGGCGTTACCCCGGCAGACGATGGCGCCCGGTGCTCGCATGTACAAGCTCGCGAGGCCCGCATGCCGCGGGTGTGCAAGGAGGGGGGCATGAGGCGCGGCTGGGGATTCTGGGTGGCTGTGTGTCTGGGGTTCGGGTGTGGCGCGGTGGTGGAGTCACCGGAGTCCACACCTCCCCTGGGATTTCACGAGCAGGAACTGCAGCGGGGCGCTCCGCGTCATGCGCGAGTGGTGGAGGGCTCGGTCTTCGGGCGCGCCGTGGCCGTGGATCGCAAGGGCAACGCCTTCGCCTCGCTCACCTACGAGCGCGCGGGTGTGAATCTCGGCGGCGCCATACTGCCCGGAGGGGCGGGGCTCGCACTGGTGAAGTACGCGCCGGATGGGCAGCACCTCTGGTCCCGAGGCTTCCCCACCTACAGCGGCGTGCGGCCCTCGGTGACCGCGATGGCGGTGGATGACGCGGGCAGCCTCTACATCGCCGGCGAGCACCACGAGCCCTCGCTGAGCCTCGGTGGCGAGCCGTTGCCCCCGGGGCCCTTCCTCGCCCGGTACGCTCCGGACGGCACGCACCTGTGGTCCCACTCCGCGTCGCTGCCAGGCGTGACGCTGCTCCCCTCGAGCGCCCTCGCCGTGGACGAGGACCGGGGGCACCTGGTGGTGGCGGTGAACTTCCTCGACCCGGGGCGCTCCATCGGCGCCGCGCTCGTCGGCCGGGTGAGTGTGAAGGACGGCGGAGTGCTCTCGCTCAATCCGGTGGTTCGCTCGGGCAGCCTGTCGGTGACGTCGCTGGCGCTGGATTCGTCTGGCAACATCTCCGTGGTGGGCTTCGTCGAGGGAGAGGTGGACCTCGGCGGCGGTCCCATCTCCACGGCGAGCCCCCGCGGCCCCTTCATCGCCCGCTTCTCCCCGGAGATGCGCCACCAGTGGTCGCGAGGGCTGTGGGGCGCGGAGGGCCTGGCCACGGGCGTGGCGGTGGACTCGGGACGCATCCTCGTGGTGGGCGAGTTCTCGGGGGGCTTCAGCTTCCAGGGACAGCTGCTGCGGGCGAATGGGAAGGACGCCTTCGTCGCCGCCTACAACTCTAAGGGCGGAGAGCTCTGGGCGCAGCACTTCGCGGAGAGCGCCACGGCGGTGGCGGTGGATGGAGACAACTGCGTGGTGGTGACGGGCCAGTACCGTCCGGGTGAGAGCGCGGGGGGCTCGACGCTTCCCTTCCGCGCGGGAGGCTCCCCCGACAACCACCTCTATGTGGTGAAGCTCTACGAGGGCTCCGGCAACTCCGAGTGGTCACGCGGCCTCTACTCCGACGGCGTGCTGCGCGGGGAAACGCTGGCGGTGACGCGCTCGGGCGATGTGGTGCTCCTCCCTCGTGTCGGGGGGATGATCGACGTCGGCTCCGGGCCGGTGACGGTGCCCCCGGAATCGGCCCTCTTCCTGAGGCTCGTCCGGTAGCGACTCTTACCTGGGGTGGGGGGGAACTCACACCTCCAGGCCTGATCCCAGGGAGGCAGGAAACTCGCGCTCTCAGGTTCCGATAATCTCGGACGTACTGAATTTCCGGATCATTTCCGAGACCTTTCGAGCCCGGGAGCACGAAGCACATGACCACGATCGGCGGCAACGGAAACGCGGCGGCGGCAGCGGCGGCAGCTCGGGCGAGAGCGGCGGCGGAAGCCGCGAGGCGAGCTGCGGCGGAGGCTGCGAGGAAGGCCGCCGCGGAGGCCGCGAGGAAGGCGGCGGAGGCAGCTCGGAAGAAGGCGGCGGAGGCGGCGAAGAAGGCGGCGGCGCAGGCCGCGAAGGCCGCCGAGGCGAAGAAGGCGGCGCAGGCCGCGAAGGCCGAGGCAAAGAAGGCCGCCGAGGAAGCCAAGAAGGCGGATCCGAAGAAGAACCCGGCCGAGGCGAAGAAGGCGACCGAGGCCGCGCAGAAGGCCGCCAAGGAGGCGGTGGCGCAGCACAAGGCGGCCGAGGCCGCCGAGAAGGCCGCGCAGCACGCCAAGGCCGACGCCGCGAAGGCCGCCGAGGCAGCCAAGAAGGCTACGGTCGAGGCCAACGACGCCGCGAAGGCCGAGGGCAAGCCCGAGCCCTTCCCGCTGCGCAACGAGCTGCAGAAGTCCGGCTTCGACGAGAACCAGCCCGGTGCCACCGAGAAGTTGGGCGGCACGTCCGGCCCCTCGAAGACCGAGGTGCAGGGCCAGCTCGACGCCAACCGCGACTTCGAGCGGCTCTCGCAGAAGCCCGAGACGCGCCAGGCGCTGGACAAGCTGGGCATCAAGGACGGCAACGGGCTGAAGGACTTCGGTAAGCAGCTGGCGCAATCCGCGGACGGTGACGCCGCGGGCAAGGCCGCCGACAAGAAGCTCGAGGACGCGCGCAAGGGCACGGACACCCAGGCGCTCTCCGAGGTCCTCCAGTCCTCGGCGAAGGCGGCGGGTGACGCGGGCAAGGACGTGGCGGACCCGAAGTTCGCCGACGCGGTCGCGGGCGGGAAGAGCCCGCGCGAGGCGGCCGTGGCTCAGAAGGCCGAGGCGCTGCCCGCCGAGACGAAGAAGAACCTGGAGAAGATCGGCGTCAAGCCGGAGGAGTTCGCCGGCGCCAGCAAGAAGGCGCAGGAGCACCTGACGGCCGCCAGCGAGGCCGCCGCGGGTGGCAAGGCGGACAAGGCGCTCACGGAGCTGCGCGGCGCCGCCGCCGAGGGCTCGCGCGACCTGGCCGAGAAGGGCCTCGAGTCGCTCACCGAGCAGCAGACGGGCCTGGCCAAGGACCTGTTGAAGAACCCGGAGGTGGCCAAGAAGGTCCTCGACGACAAGGCCACCGGAGACGCGCTCGGTAAGATTCTGGGCGGCGACGCCAAAGCGAAGATGGAGGGCCTCAAGGACCTGACCCGCGACGACGCACTGCGCGACACGGCGCTGAAGGCGGCGGGGAGGGACCCGGCCATCGAGGGCGCGCTGAAGCAGGTGGGCCTCGAGGGCAAGGACCTGGAGAAGCTCGGCAAGGGCGCCGAGGGCGTGCTCACGGCGGTGGGCCACCTCCAGGCGAACGAGCCCGGCAAGGCGCTGTCCGCGCTGAGCGACGCCCTCAAGGGCAACGCGGACATCGCCAAGGGCGAGGTGGGCAAGAAGCTGCTCGACAAGGTCGCGAGCCAGCTGGACGGCCTGCCCAAGGAGCTGCTCTCGGACCCGAAGGCGCGCGAGAAGGTGCTCGAGGGCGGCGCGGCGGCGCTCGACGCGGTGGGCAAGCTCGCCGACGGCAAGACGCAGCTCGAGGGCCTCTCCGCGCTGGCGAAGAACGAGAAGCTGCGCGACATCGTGGCCAACGTGGCCGGCAAGGCCAAGTCCGTGCAGGACGCGCTGGGCAAGGTGGGCCTGGAGCCCAAGGACCTGCTCAACCTCAAGGACATGCTGCCCTCCGTCCTGGACGCCGCGCAGAAGGTGGGCAACAAGGACTTCGGCGGCGCGCTCGACAGCATGCGCGACGCGCTGAAGAAGGGCGGTCCGCTGAGCGAGAAGCTGCTCGAGGGACTCGCGAAGCAGCTCCCCGAGGGCATGGGCGTAGGCAAGTCCATCCTGAAGGATCCGGCGGTCATCAAGGAGCTCATCAACAACGATGAGGCCTTCGACTCGGCGAAGAAGCTCTTCCAGGACGGCAAGCAACTGGAGGGCGTGAGCGGCCTGCTGAAGAACGAGGGCCTGCGCAACGCGGTGCTCGACGCGGCGGCCAAGGACGAGAAGGTCAAGGGCACGCTGGACAAGATGGGGCTGACGGCCGAGGACCTGAAGCAGGCGGGCGCCGCGGCGCCGCATCTGTTCGAGGCCGGGCGGGCCATGCTCGAGAACCCGGGCAACCCGGACTGGAAGAAGGCGCTCTCCGAGCTGGGCCAGGCGGCGGGCGCGGCGCCGGAGCTCATCTCCAAGCTGGGCCAGAAGATCGCCGAGAAGCTGCCCGAGCCGGTGAAGAAGAACCTCTCGAACCTGGGCATCACGCCGGAGCACCTCAAGGAGGCGGGCGCGGCGCTGCCTCACCTGGTGAACGCGGCCGAGTCCTTCGCCAACGGCAAGCCCGAGGAGGCGCTCAAGGAGATTGGCCAGGCGCTCAAGGGCTCACCGGAGATCGTCTCGACGATGATCAACAAGGTCGGCGAGAAGCTCAAGCCGGGCCTGTTGAAGGACATCCTCACCGACAAGGAGTTGGTGAAGACGCTCGTCACGGACGACAAGCTGCACGACTCCATCGGCAAGCTGCTGAGCGGCACGCCCGAGGGCATCAAGGAAGGCCTGCGCGGCATCTCGGCGGATGCACCGGCGATGAAGGCCGTGGCGGACTCGCTGTGGAAGAACGACGGGCTGCGCGAGAAGCTCCAGAAGGTGGGCTTCGAGTCGGCGGAGGACCTGGCGGACGCGGGCTCGGCGCTGGACGACGTGATGTCGCTCAAGGACGCGCTCACGGCGAATCCTCCGGACATCCGCAAGGCCATCGAGTCGGGCGTGGGCGTCATCAACGACCTGCCCGACGGGCTGAAGAACAAGATTGGCGACAAGCTCACCAAGACGCTGAAGCTGCCCGAGGGCCTGTCGGACATGGTCCTGCAGGGGGCGGATGCGTTCAAGGACCCGGAGGTGCGCAAGCACTTCGGCGAGGCGGTGGATGCCTTCTCCAAGCATGACGTGGGAGGCTTCATCAAGGCGTTGGGCGCCACGGGCGAGACGCTGGCGGCCAACCACCCGGACCTGGCCACGGGCTTCCTGGACATGATGGGCAAGCTGCCCGGCAGCGTGGGCCGCTTCTTCGGGGACCACCAGCTCAACGAGGGCCTGGTGAAGTCCGGAGCCATCGGGGAGATCTTCCAGGCCACTCAGAAGCTGGCCTCGGGCGACATCACCGGCGCGCTGGGAGACATGATGCAGGGCGCGGGCAAGGTGATGGGCTACGGCGAGCACTTCAAGCTCGAGGTGCCCTTCTGGCCGCACAAGCCGAGCGTGACGCTGCCCTTCGGACAGGAGGGCATGGAGCTGATGGGCCGGATGGCCAAGCAGTTCGTGTCGGCGCTGCCGGAGGGGGTGCGCACGAAGATCGAGACGAAGATCGCCGAGGCGGTGGCCAAGGCGGGCGGCTCGGCCATCCCGGGCGGCGGCATCATCAGCGCCATCGGCGACGGCAAGGACCTCATCGACGAGCTCGGCAAGGACAACAAGGACTGGGTGGCCGTGGGCCTCAAGGGCGCGGAAGTGGCGCTCGATGTGGCGGGCACCTTCCCGGGCCTGGGTGCCATCACCGGCCCGCTGCGCGGCGTGGTGGGAACCATCGACGTCCTGAACGACGCCAAGAACATGATTCAAGACGTGAACAGCTTCGGAAACGAGTTCGCCTTCGGATGAGCCGCGCGTGAGTCTTCCGTGAGGCCGGGTGCCCGCGTCACCTTCCCCCCGGTGACGCGGGTACTTTTTTCCACGGCGGCGCGGTGGCGACCGAGGACGGCCCGAGTGTCCACAGCGGGACGCGAGGGCTCGCGCCACGAGGCCTCACGGCCCGGGACAGGCATAGGCTCCTCCCGCATCCACAGGGGAGAGCCCATGTCATCCGTTACCGCCTCTCAGGGAAGCCTCACCGTCACCGCGCATCCGGGGGACCGCGCGGTCCTTCTCGCCTTCGATGTCGACGCCGACCACGTGAAGGGGCTCGCCGGGTTTTCCGTGCGGGTGACGCCCCAGAACGGCCAGCCGTACTGGGTGAAGAACCGTCTCGGCTTCACGAGCGCGCTCACGAGCGAGAAGGGGCTCAACGATGACGGCAACAAGTACATCGACACCGACCAGGCCCCCCTCCAGATGTTCCGCTGGGTCCACTTTCCGCCCACCGGCGCCGGCACCTACCGCTTCGACGTCACCGCGCGCTACTTCGACGACCCGAGCACCCCGACGCTGAAGGATGGACCGAGCGTCTCGCTCCAGGTCGAGCTTCGCGACGAGGAGGAGGCCTCGGTCTCCGTGGGCATGACGCGCGGCTACGTCTCGTCGCAGGCGTTCATCCACCAGTACGGAGGCAACACGGAGCTCTGGCCGAAGAACAATCCCACGCCCCCGCTCTTCGACACGGCCCCGTATGCCCAGAAGTATGCCTTCCTCGGCGCGCACGCGCGGGAGCTGCTCTTCGGCTTCCTCGACGAGGCCCGCCAGGAGCAGGCGGACATCGACATGTTCGCCTATGACTTCAACGAGCCAGATGTCGTCCGCGCGCTCGAGCAGCTCGCCAGGAGCGGGCGCACCGTGCGGGTGTACCAGGACGACGCGTCCCTCCATACCGGACCCCACGCGGCCGAGCCCCAGGTGCTCGAGCTCCTGAAGGCCGCGGGTGCCCAGACGAAGACCGGCCACTTCAAGCGCTTCTCGCACGACAAGGTCCTCATCCTGAAGAAGGGCGGAAAGGCGGTGAAGGTCCTCGCCGGCTCGGCGAATTTCTCGCTGCGCGGCCTGTACGTGCAGGCCAACAGCATCCTCGTGTTCGATGACCCCACGGTCGCCGATCTCTACGAACAGGCGTTCGAGCAGGCGTGGACGGACCCGACGGGCTTTCCCAAATCAGACATCGCCTCGAAGTGGTTCGACCAGACGCTGGATGGCTCCCCGTTCTCGTTCAGCTTCGCGCCGCATGAGGATCCGCCGTTCTCCCTGCGGAAGGTCTCCGACGCCATCCAGGGAGCCTCGAGCTCGGTGCTCTTCGCCGTCATGGAGATGAGCGGCAGTGGCGAGGTGATGACCACGCTGAAGGACATTGCTGACGACGAGAAGGTGCTCTCCCTGGGCACCATCGAGAGCTCGGGCCAGCTCAAGCTCTTCCGGCGCGGAGACGACTCCAGCGTCGTCAGCTTCGACTACCTCCGCCAGCACGCCCCTCCCCCCTTCGACACCGAGGTCGATGCCGGACCGGGCCAGCACATCCATCACAAGTTCGTGGTCTGTGATTTCAACGGCCCCGACCCGGTCGTCTTCTGCGGCTCGTCGAACCTCTCGGCCGGCGGCGAGAGCAGCAATGGCGACAACCTCCTCGCCATCCGCGACCGAACGATCGCCACCGTGTACGCCGTCGAGGCCATCCGTCTCTTCGACCACTACAACTTCCGCAGCAACCAGACGAAGGCGACGGCGTCCAATCCGATGACGCTCGCCCGCGATGAGTCCTGGACCGCCGGCTACTACGACCCGAAGCACATCAAGTGCTCCGAGCGCCAGACGCTCATCCAGGTCCAGGTGGGCCCCTCCGAGCAGGAGCGCCGCGAAACACCGTCGACCGGGGAGGAGGCCGCACCGGTGGCGAAGAAGGTCCCCTCGCGCGTGACGCCCTCCACCCCGCCCGCGACGAAGACGCCCATCGCGCCGCCAGTCCGGAAGGCAACCACGAAGAAGGCAGCCACGAAGAAGGCCGCCGCCAGGACGACCGCCAGCAGGCGATCGGCCCGGACGGGCACGGCGAAGAAGGCCACTGCGAAGAAGGCTCCTAGCGCGAGGCCAGCCAGGAAGGCCGCCACGAAGAGTGCCGCAGCGAGGAAGGCCGCCAGCAGGCCATCGGCCCGGAAGAGACCGGCGAAGAAGGCCACCGCGAAGAAGGCTCCCAGCACGAGGTCAGTCCGGAAGGCCACCGCGAAGAAGGCCCCGAGCAGGTCGCCGGTCCGGAAATCCCTCACCCGGAAGAAGACGGAACCGGCCTCGGCGCGACGCGCGACCAAGAAAGTGGCGGCGAAACGCACCACGGCCCGCCGGACAAAACGCTGACGCGCGTGCGGCCGACGGGCCGCTGGAACTCAGGGGCTCGGCACCGGACCGGGCGCCTTCCAGCTCCGGGCGTCACTCACGCGATGCTTCCCGGGATGCCCGGCGGCCGACGAGCCCGGGTCCGGCACCTCGTGGATGCCCGGCGGCTGGATGCGGTGGGGTCGCCACGGGTGGAGACGAGGAAACACACGAACGGAACGAGGGTGGGGAGATGGCGCATGGGCGGGGGCCTCCTGGAGTGGGAGTGCGTCCGCCACCGCCAACGGGGTGCCTGTTCGCCTGGTAGGTATCTACCCTGCGGTCCGAGGCAGGTGTTCAGGGCTGGAATTCGCAGGTGTGCTCTCCCCGTCGGCTTCGCTTCCAATTCAAACAGGCCAACACAAAGCCTGCCCTTCTGGACGAGATGCGCAACCGGACGGTGATGACAAGCATCGGGCTTCACCACCTGGCAAGCAGCCGTGCTCGATTCCCAAAAGGGAGGCGAAGTCGTGTTTATCGCGCGCCGCATCTTCCCGCCTGTCCTCGTGCTGGTGTGCTTAGGGCTCACGCAGGGGGCATGCCAGTCCGCGACGGTTGGGGACGGTGTGCTGTTCAGCTGTGCGCCAGATGGAAGCTGTGCCGAGGGTCGTGTCTGTGCCAGTGACGGTCTCTGCTGGCCCAGGGACACCGACACCACCGCGCCCCGTCTCTCCCTCGAGGTACTGCCAGGAGAGGATGTTGCGCCCGCGGGGATACCTGGGCTCGTCGTCCAGGACCCGCGGGCCCCGGCGGCGCGGAAGCGGGATGAAAGAGTCCTCATCCGGCTCTCCTCCGCGAGCAACGATATTGCCGCCGAGAGTGTGCAACTGATCGTCAGTGGCGTTGCCACCGACGGAGGCTGGCGCCCGGACTCTCCGCTTCCCGTGACCCCTGACGCCGACTGCGATGCCGGTTATTGCGGCCTCGTCGAGGTGGACCTCTCCCGTCCGGAACTGGCGGCCTTCCGCGGGCGGTTTCGCCTTGAAGCTGTCGGGAAGGACCGGTTCGGCAATACCGGCTCTGGGAGTGGCGAGCTCGAGGTCACCCGCTGGAAGTGGGAGCTCGACACCGGGCGCACCATCATCACGCCTCCCGCCATCGGCTCGCGGGGAATCGTCTATGTCGCCAACCGCGCCTCGCTGGATGGTGGCGTGGTCGCCATCCGCCCCGGCGGAACCATCTGGTGGTCGGCCGCAACCGAGCCTCCCTCCGGGCAGCTCGCGGTCGCTGAGGAATCCGATGCCCGGGTGGAGATGCTCTACACCACGGTGGGCTCGTCCGTTCAGAAGATGGCGCTCCTCTACGCCAATGGGGGCAAGGCGCTCAGTGGCTGCCCCATTCCGGACGGTGGCACTGCGAACTACCAGGCCGGCGGGCTCGTCCTGGGCTCCGGGTCTTCTCTGGATGGGGGCCAGTCGGAAATCATCCTCGCGGGTTTCCACGACAGCACGGCCAATGGTTTCCAGCTCATGGGGTTGCGTTGGAACAGCCCTTCCTCCGGGGAGTGCTTCTGGAACGCGGAAGCCACCGCGTCCTTCGCGGGCATGGTCGCCGACGGCGCTCACTTCTATTTCGCCACCCACCGGGGCTCGCACTTCACCATGGCCGCCGGCGTTTCCAGCAACACGGTCATCGACCGGTTCGAGTGCTTTGGAGCCTCGCGGCTCGCCATTACGGGCTCGACGCTGGTCGGAGTGAACCAGACTCAGGGAATCGTCTATTCCTCCAACTCGCCCAAGAGCGTGTGCACGGCGTTCGCGGACACGAATCCCGAGGGCTTCCAGACGCTCGCATCGGCCCCGGTGCTCGATGCCCAGGGCCGCATCCTCTACGGCAGCATCACCGGCGATGGAGGGACGTCTCTGGGATGGCGCTCGCCCGATGGCGCGGAGCAACTGGAACGGACGCGCACGCGAGGCGCGGTGCGGGGAGCGCCCGTGCTCGGCCAGGGCGGCCTCGTCTACACGGCCACCGCCACCGGCGCGCTCCAGGTGTGGAACAGCCACCTCGACTCCGAATGGGTGCTGCCCGAGCTGGAGTTGGCACCGGTCACCCTGCCAACCACGCTCGACTGCTCGCGTGATGGTCGTGGGGATGCCCAGCCCGGCAGGCCCGGCATCTGGTACGTGCCGCATGGCTCCCGGCTCCGCGCCATCCTGGTGGACAGCCGGGGCCTCGACACCGATGCGAAGTGGCCCAAGCACCAGCACGATCCACGAAATACCGGCAACGCCGCTGTCGACCTGAAGCAGTTCGCGTGTCCTTGAAGTGACCGGGGGTCGGTACAGATGGCTCGTGATCGGAAGCTGGAGCCGAGGATGCACCCAGAACACACGCCTCGTGCCACGGCCTGTCCACGCTGCAAACAGGCCCTCGCCGAGGGGGCCGCCTGCCCTTGCACGGTGATTCCGGTGGTCCCCAGGCCCTGGGACTCGCTCGTGGGCGCACGAATTGGCGACTACGTCATCGAGGAGCGCATCGGGGTGGGGGGGATGGGCATCGTCTATCGCGCGGTGCAACCGCTCATCGGCAAGGAGGTGGCCATGAAGCTCCTCCAGCCTCAGCTCGCCGAGAATCCGGAGGAACTGCAGCGGTTGCTCACCGAGGCTCGTGCCGTGAACGCCATCCAGCACCGGGGCATCATCGACATCTTCGGTTTCGGGGTGCTACCGGATGGCCGGCAGTACGTGGTGATGGAGTACCTGCGGGGAGTCCCACTGGATGCTTGGCTCAAGAAGCGTGGGCGGCTGGAGGTGAAGGAGGTCCTCCCCATCCTCGACGAGATCTGCTCGGCCCTGGGTGCCGCTCATGGGGCGGGCGTCATCCATCGGGACCTCAAGCCCAGCAACGTCTTCCTCGTCGAGCAGGCGGACGGCACGCGGTATGTGAAGCTGCTCGACTTCGGCATCGCCAAGCTGGTTCAGCCGTACGCCGACACGCCAGCGACGATTGCGGGGCAGATGCTCGGGACGCCCGGCTACATGTCTCCGGAGCAGGCCCGGGGGCAGCCCGTGGGTCCATCCACGGACCTCTACGCCCTCGGGGTGCTGGCCTACAAACTGCTCACGGGTCGCACGCCCTTTTCCGGGGCGGAGCCCTACCAGGTGGTCCTGCGCCAGTGCGAGGAGGATCCGCCACCCCCCTCCTTCCTGTGCGCCGATATTCCTCCGGAGCTCGACACGCTCATCCTCCGGCTGATGTCCCGGAAGCCCGAGCAGCGTCCCGGTTCGGCCGAGGAGGTGCGGCAGATGCTCGCCTGGACTCGCGACACGACGCAGGAGCCGACCACCCTGCGCAGTCTCACGGCTCCCGCCACGGCGCGCTTGCTGGCCGCGGCCTCCAGGGTTCGGGGTGTCTCCGTGAGGTACCTTCCCGTGGCTGGAGCTCTGTGCCTTCTCCTCGTGGGGGTGCTGCTGGGCGGGGTGCTGCGGGAGGTGGTGCATCCGCGGCCAGGCGTACCTCCGGCAATCGTGGAGGCTCCGGCGGCAAGCAAGACGGAGCCCGTCCAGAAGGCAACCCCTCCGAGCCAGGAGCCGCTCGTGGCCACGAGGGAGGACGCCGTGGCGGCAGCGGAACTCCCCGCGCAGCCGAGCCTCCCGGCCTCGGCCGGAGCACGCGTCGCGCCCAGCGAGGAGGCGGTGCCGACGCCCTCTCCCCCCAAGGCGAAGACTGTCTCGGAACCCGTCGTTCGCCAGGAGAGCGCGCCCAGGCGCGTCGCCTCCGCGTCTCCCTCGCCCGAGCGTGAGCATCGGAAGAGCCCGGAACAGCAATTGCTGGAGCGTATCGACCGGCTCGGGACCACGCTGCGGCAGTCGGGCGCGAAGGGGCAACAGGCTTCTGTCGCCAGCCTCTTCCTCGAGAAGGCCCGGAAGGATGCCCAGGCGGCCCGGACTGCCCAGCAATGGAGAGAGCTCAACCTCTTCCTCGACGAGTGGGAGCGGAAGTTCCTGCGCAAGTAGCCCGAAACGCGGAGGTGATGAATGCACGCGCTCATATTGGCCTTGATGCTGACCCAGGCCGCCACACCACCCGCTGAGGGGGTTCGGGCTGTCGTCTTCATGGTGAGGGGCACCGGCTTGTCGGATGCGCGCGGCACGGAGCTGACCTCCCGGATTTCAGAGGTGCTCCAATCAGGAGGTGTGCCGCTCCTGTCCAACACGAAGCGCCTGCCTGCCTCATGCCGCGCCAACCGTGCGTGCCTGCTCCGGCAGGGATACAAACTCGGAGCGAGCCACGTCATCCTGGTGGATGCCGGGGTCCTCATGGAGGACCTGGCGGTGATGCTCGACGCCGTGGCTACGCCCACCGGCGACTCCCTGAAGCAGCACAGCTTCATGCTGCCCTTGAAGGATTCGTCGACACTGGCCTCCGAGGTGGCCGTGTTCACGGACGCACTGCGCTCGACCCTCTCGCTCCAGCCACCTCGGGAGGTCACTGTCTCCCTCGTGGGAGATCCCTCCCAGGCCAGGCTGCTGCCTCAATGGGACAGCCGGGTCATGGTGGTGCGGGATCCGCTCGCCGTACGCCGGAAGAACACCCTTCTCTATGTGACGGGGGGAGGTGCGCTCCTGGGAGCAGGCGCAGCGACGGTTCTCGGGCTCTCGGCACTCCAGAACAGACGGCTGCTCGACGATGCACGCTTCAACGAGCCCTCGCTAGGGCGTCCGGCCTCACGCCTGACCCTCCAGGACGCACAACGGACAGCGGATCGTGCCAACGCTCAACTCACGGGGGCCCTGCTCTCGACCGTGCTGTCCGTCTCCCTGTCCGCCGCGGCCACCTATCTCTGGCTGTCGGACTGACCCGGCGGTGAGGAATAACAGCCCGCCCCGCCCTGCCCCGTCTGGATGGGGCAGGGCGAGCTGTTACGAAGTAGAGAGTGGCGGCGTCAGTCGGAGCTGGCCGGGAGTCAGCCCACTTCACAGCTCCAGCGTATACTCAACGCCCGGCAGCGAGCGCTGAGCGAGCGCCCACTGGCGGATTGCAGCCACCAGCGAAGCGGATTTCTCTCGTCGCACCGCGAGCCATTGAGCGAGCGCCGCAGCTTGTTGCTCACCCGCAGCGCGGCGGGTCGGGCAGGTTGGCCTCCATGGCATGCAGCTGGCGGCCATAGCACGGCCCCCGGTGTCTCTACTGCGACAACACTGGAGAGGTCAGGTCTTGTTTACCGGCGTGGTTTTTTCCCGGTGCCGGGCGCCAGACGTCAGCGCTGTTTGGATTTGATGAAGGCCACGGCGCTGGCGACCTTCTGGGCGTCGGTGCCGGTGACCTCGAGCATCCGCTCGGCGGGAACGCCCTGGAAGAAGACGCGCACCTTCTTCTTGGCCTCTTCCACGAAGTAGTCGTAGTTCTGGTCGCTCATGCCCATCTTGTGGGCCTTGGCGCGCTCGTTCTGCATCTGGTCCCACGAGTAGATGAGCGCGTCGGGCTTCACCCCGTAGAGGGTCCAGGTGGAGCTGTGCAGGGCGATGCGCGGCTTGCCCTGGGTGAGCTTGTCGAGGGCCGCCTGGTAGAACGGAGCCATGCGCGCATCGGCGCCGGTGACGTTCAGGTAGGGGAGCGTCTCGCGGGCCTTGGGGTCCTGGGAGATGGCGCGAGCGATGTCATCCTGGAGCACGAGGTGGAGGTTGGCCTGAGTGGCGGCCTGCTTCATCCACGGGGTCGGCTCGTTGATGGGAGAGGCGTCGAACAGGACGATGAAGCGGTCCATGGCCAGAGGGCTCCAGGGGGTAAAGGGGAGGGCGAGCATACATGGAGTGCCCGGCCCCTCGCGATGGCACCCGGCGCGTCAGAAGGGGACGTGCTTCTCGATGAAGTCGGACAGCTCCTGGGCCATCTGGGCGTGGGACTCGGCGGTGGGGTGCCAGTCCTCGCCGTACGGGTCGCCCACGATGGGCGTGTAGGCGAAGTAGTAGACGTTGGGGTCTTCCAGGAACGCCACCATCTCGGAGACCCAGGTCTGCATCTTGGTCCAGTGCTTGCGGCCCTCCGGATAGTTGTCATTCATCATCGGGCCCACGGAGGCGATGATCTTCGCATGGGGGTACATCGCGCGCAGATCCCAGATGAACCTCGCGTAGGCCAGCTTGAACTCGTCGGCGGGCGGGGCGCTCGGGATGCCAGTGTCGTCGAGCACGTTGAAGTCGTTGTTGCCCAGGTTGATGACGATGAGGTCCGGGGCGAACAGCGAGGTGTCGAAGAGCGGGGCCTCCTGGTCGGGGTAGATGCGCTTGTAGAGGTAGGGGAACGCCCGGCCCTCCGTGCTGCCATCGAGGTTGCGGTAGATGCCCGTGCCGGAGATGCAGGTGGTCACCACCTCGGCGTTGAACCTGCGGCCGATGAGGGTGCCGTACGCCTGGGAGATGTCCTCGTTCTTGGAGTGGTAGCCGGTGTTGGGCTCGGTATAGGTGGGGGCGTAGATGCGCACCTCGTCGCCGTAGCCGCAGGTGATGGAGTCGCCGATGAACTCCATCTTCTTCTCGGGCCAGGGGGGCGGATCCAGGAGGACGCCCTGCAGGCTGAGGCCGAGGAACTGGATGCTGCCGGCATAGGGCTCGGTGCGCTTGACGATTTCCACGGTGTGCTCGCCCTTCTTCAGGTTGCGAGCACCCCGGATGATGTTCGAGCCCGGCTTGAGCTGGACCTTGGCCTCTGTCTTGCCGTCGACAATGACGTTGACCCAATTGGTGTGCTCGTCGCCGCCGGTGCCGTTGTCGGCGAAGGCCACGTCCACGCCGGTGCAGTTGCATCGGAAACGGACGGTGACGCCCGAGTGGGCATACGTTGGACCATCGGGCGTGGACCAGTCCATGCGGCCCACGTGCTGCAGCTTCTTGTCGTCGGCGGCGTAGTCGAACCAGGGGTCGAACGGCTCGCAGCCCGCCATGACGAGGACAGGCAACAGCCAGGGGATGCGAGAGAGGTTCATCTGAGTCTTCTCCAGGAGGCGAGTATCGCGCAGGAGGAGGGGAGCGTCACCCGCCTTGGGCCGCGTCGCGGGTCCGGGTGTCGGGAGGGCCGAGCTCTTCGATTTCATACCCGTTCGGGTAGGTCGGGTGTGGCCGGTGCGTGACGAGCTTGGGGTGCTCGCGCGAGGGGAAGAAGCGGAGCGCGTGACTCCGGGCGCGCAGCAGGCCTTGCACGGTGCGTCGCAGCGAGGAGGGCGGCGCGGGGAAGCCGAAGGCCTCGCGCAGGGGTTCATCCATGATGGCGTGGACGACGGGCTGGCCGAACCGGAGCAGCGGCCGGGGCAGGAACCAGCTCAGGAACAGGTCGCGCGTGGCCTCGCCGACGCGGCGGTTGCTCTCCGAGTAGCGAAACCAGGTGCGCTCGTACTCCACGTTGAAGCGCTCGAAGTCCTCGTAGGTGGAGGGGATGTCGCGGATGTTCATCATCCGCCCCACGTTGCGCCAGAGGTGCCAGGTGGCCAGACGCTCGTGCTCGCTGTAGGGGCGCCAGCCGAAGCGGTCGATCCACCGGCGCGGCTCGAAGACGAAGGTGGAGAGGACATAGAGATAGTCCTCGTTGGAGATGGGGAAGCGGTGGTGGAGCTGATTCATCCGCCGGATGGCCCGGCGGCCGCGCTCGCTGTGGTAGCCGTGCTCGACGAACTCGGCGATGAGTAGATCCGTATCGTCGTAGCGCTTCTGGGGACGCTTCGTGAACTCGCCGGTGGACTCGAGCAGTTTGCTGATGCTCGGGACGGCGAAGGTGCGGAAGAGGGCGAACTCCAGGGCCTTGCGGATGTCCCAGGGGAAGTCGTGGTACCAGCTCAGGAAGAGGATGCGCTGATCATCCTTCTCCGGGTCGAGCTTTTGGATTTGTTCGAGGATGGTGTGTCGCGGGGGCATGGGCAGATCCTGACACCAGTCTGGTCGCGAGTGGGTGCAGGAATTGCGTTGGGTGCGCGGGAGCGCAGCCTTTGCGCGCTCCAGGTGGCCGCTTCCGAGGGAGCACGGGTGGGAACGGCCGTTGCACAGAGGGGGCGGCATCTGTCCTGGAGAGAACCATGACCAAAGTCCAGCGCATCCTCGTACCGGTCGACTTCTCGGAGACCTCGAAGCGCGCCCTGGAGTGGGCGTTCTTCTTCGCCAACCGCTTCGACGCGAAGTTGGACGTGCTGCACGTGTGGCGTCCATCCGAGTACGCGGGTGACGAGATGGTGGTGCTCACGCGCAGCGAGCCCGAGCTCACGCTGTCCACCTACCTACACAACCACGCGGACCAGCAGCTCTCGGCCTTCCTCGAGAACGTGCCGCACTCGAAACAACTGCTGGAGTCGGGGGAGCCGGCGCAGGTCATCGTGAAGGTGGCCGGAGAGGGCGGGTACGACCTCATCGTGATGGGCACGCACGGGCGTACGGGCCTGTCGCACTTGAGGATGGGCAGCGTGGCCGAGAAGGTGGTGCGGCTGGCGCCCTGCCCGGTGTTCACGTACCGCATGCCGTCGGCGAAATAACCCGCCTGGCTGGAACTCGAGGAGACAACCGGGCCACACCCGGAGTCAACCCACGGTAGCGCTTGCGAGGAACCGTTCACGGGACGAGAGTTCAGCACCCCCTCTCTTCCCGGAGTCTCGACGTGCCCTCCGCGCTTCCCCTGTCCGCCGCACTGCTGTCCCTGCTCACCGCCGCGCCGAAGGCCCCGGCCGCGGCAACCGCGACGAAGGACTCGGGCCCCTCGCAGCAGGTGGCGGGGCAGCTCATCGGCTCGGCGCTCACCGAGGGCCATGCCTACGCGCGCCTCGCCGAGCTCACCGATGGCATCGGCCAGCGCCTGTCCGGCTCGGAGGGCGCGGAGGCGGCGGTGCAGTGGGCGAAGAAGAGCTTCGAGGCGGATGGCGTGAAGGTGTGGCTGGAGCCGGTGAAGGTGCCGCGCTGGGTGCGTGGCGAGGAGAGCGCCCGGGTGCTGGCCTCGGAGCGCATCCGCTCGCATCCGCTGTCCATCATGGCCCTGGGAGGCAGCGTGGGGACGCCCGCCGAGGGCATCACCGCCGAGGTCATCGAGGCGCGCTCGCTCGACGAGGTGGCGGCGCTGGGTGACAAGGTGAAGGGGAAGGTTGTCTTCTTCAACCACGCCATGGCGGAGGCGGCGGATTACGGCAAGTATGCCGGGCTGCGCACGCGAGGCGCATCGGTGGCGGCGAAGTCGGGGGCGGTGGGGATGCTGGTGCGCTCGCTGGCCACGGCGTCGCTGCGCTCGCCGCACACGGGGGCCATGCGCTACGACGAGGGCGTGGCGCAGGTGCCGGCGGCGGCGGTGTCGGTGGAGGACGCGGAGCTGCTGCACCGCCTGCTGGCGAGCGGGCCGGTGAAGGTGGAGCTGAAGCTGGGCTGCCAGACGCTGCCGGACGCGGACTCCTTCAACGTGGTGGCCGAGGTGAAGGGCCGCGAGAAGCCGCAGGAGGTGGTGCTGCTCGGGGCGCACCTGGACTCGTGGGACGTGGGCACGGGCGCGCACGATGACGGGGCGGGCGTGACGATGGTGATGGAGACGGCGCGGCTGCTCGGGAAGCTGAAGCCAGCGCCGAGGCGCACGGTGCGCGTGGTGCTCTTCATGAACGAGGAGAACGGGCTGCGCGGAGGCAAGGCGTACGCGGAGGCGCACGCGGCGGAGCTGACCAACCACGTGGCGGCCATCGAGATGGACTCGGGTGGAGGCAGGCCGCTGGGCGTGGCGTTCCGCGCGGGAGCGGGGGCCGACGAACTGGTGCGCCCGTGGCTGCGTCCGCTCGAGGCGCTGGGGGCGGGCAAGGTGCTCGAGGGCGAGGCGGGGGGCGCGGACATCTCGCCGTTGATGCCGGCGCGGGTGCCCTTCGTGGGAGTGAGGGTGGACAGCAGCCGGTACTTCGACGTGCACCACTCGCAGGCGGACACGCTGGACAAGGTGGACCCGAAGGATCTGGCGCAGAGCACGGCGGCGCTGGCGTGGGTGAGCTACGTGCTGGCCGAGGTGCCCGGGGTGCTGCCGCGTCCCGAGGCGCCGCCGGAGGCTCCGAAGGCGCCCGCCGCGCCGGTGGCCTCGCCCAAGCCCGCGGCCCCGTGAGCGAGGGCGGAAGCTGACGGAATTCGCCCAGACCTTCGCCCATGACTCCCGCCCACGTCCTCACCGCCCTGCTGCTTGCTGCGTCCACCAGCCTGGCCGCGGCCCCGTCCTTCCGCGAGCAGGTGGACACCTACGCGCGCAGCCTCTCGCTCACCGTGGACTGGGTCAGCGATGCCCAGCTCGACGAGGATCCGAAGTTGGAGCACCTCGCCCGGTTGTGCACGCCCCCCGGGCGTGAAGGCACGGATGTGGTCTACATGCTGGAGCAGGAGCCGGGGGTCCTCTGGGCCGTCCACCAGGACGTCGAGTCCTCGGAGAAATGTCCCTCGACGAGCCCTCGGTCCTCACGTCCGACCTCGCTGACGTTCGACCTGGATGAAGGCCGGGCCTGGTCGAGCGAAAGCCTCGCCTTCCGGGAGGGAAAGCCCGTCACCATCCTCCGTTCCGAGGGCAGCGCGAGCTCCTTCTACGGAGATGCTGAGGGGCCCAGTGTCTCCAAAACGGAGGAGGATTGGGACCGGCTGATCTCCCACAATGTCTGGCGCGGCACCCATTCGAAGGGGAAGGAGGTCGAGTCGGTATCCCAGTCCGCCCTTGTTCCCGTGCTTGCCTCCCGGAAATCCGCCGACAAGCTTCCCCCCACGTTCAACCAGGTGGTCCACGGGGCCAGTCATTGGACGGGGGAGAAGGACGCCGCGGTCCGCGTCGCCGCGCTGGCCCAGGGCACGGACCAGGTGCGCCTGCGCATCCAGGTCGTGGACGACGTGAACGTTTCCGCGACCTCCGAGATGAGCAACCGGAACCTGCTCGGGACGGACCATCTGGAAATCTGGTGGGCGTTGACTGACCCGAGTGGGGACGTGACGAAAGCCAGGACGCGGCAGCTCGCCGTGGCACGCACCGCGAAGGGCGTACCCCTCGCGCGTTGGCTCCTCCCCGAGGGCTTCGGCGAGCCGCTGCCCCGCGTGTCACTCGAGGGCGACACCTTCATCGTGGACCTGCCTCTGTCCAGCCTCGGCGTGAAGCAGCCCGAGCAGTATTGGGAGACGCCCTTTACGGTGGTCTTCTCGGACTCGGATGCACCCGATGCCGGACAACAGACGCTGGTCGCCACCAGTCCCCTGCGATGGAACGAGGCCAGTACGCTCGGACGCCTCATCTCCTTCGAGGGCCACTCTCGCTATCCCCAGGGACAGGGGGACCGATGGATGGGCAGCGTCAGCATTCCCACCCCGACGCGCCTCGAGCTCACGGACGCGGGTGTCCCCGTTCCTCCTTCGCGCGAGCGTCCGGCGCCCTGAAGGAGGAGGGGGGCGAAGCCATCGAGTCGCCGGGGACGCGGGGGTTCAGAAGGGCGGACCCTTCACCTGCACGTCGACACCGCCCGCGTTGACGAAGACGGCGAAGCGCCGCATGAGCTCCTCCCGCTGGACCCCATTCAGCTCGCGCATCGCGCGATGCATCGCCTGCGCGTCCTCCTCCCGCCACCGCTGGGAGCGGCTGGCCTCGTCGAGAAGGCGGTGACCCTCCTGGAGTGCCGTCAGACTCTCCGTCGAGGGCTCCGGGACGGGAGTCTGTGCCCCCTTCGCCTCCGCGCGCTGTGAGCCCAGTTCCTCGTGGAGGATGCGGGCCAGCTCCGCCTGGAGCCATGCGGTGTCGAGCCCGGGTGCTCCGCCCGGTGCGGCCACGGCACAGCGCGTCTGCTGAGAGGCCGGGCCGAGGCGGGCTTCCAAGGCCTCGAGCTGCGCTCCCTGCCGTTCGAGCAGGCGCAGCAGCTCGTCATGAGAGGAATCAGGGGCTGTGGCTCTCCCCGCGAGGAAGCTCAGGGCGCAGCCCAGCCCTCCTGTCACCAGGAGCAGCAGCTTGATATGCGATTGCATGGGCCAGATCTCGTACGTACGGGGAGGGGGCGCGGCCGCTGGGACCGCGCCCCCTCGCGTATGGGATTACAGCTGCTTCGGCGCGTACTCCGAGCTGTGGCCCACGCCCAGGTACGTGCACTCGCCGTTCGTGTCCCACTCGAAGTAGATGAACGAATCGCCGGAGATGCTCCGCGCCGAATCCACCAGACCCGCCACCGTCGACGTGCAGTACACGTAGGTGCCGGACGTGTTCTTCGCGGAACAGCTCATGCGCCGGGTGCCATCCTTGTACGCGTGCGCGTCGCACGAGATGAGCTGGACCGCGTCGGTGCTGTTCCGGGCGGCCCCGAGCGTGCCGTACGCCTTCTTCTGCGTCAGGTCGATGAAGACCGGATAGCCATACTTGCTACCCGCCCACGCCGCGGACCCCGCGAGAATGGCCGCCACGGCACAGCCCAGCACCGCATGCATCTTCTTCATGTGTTGTCTCCCTGTTGGATTATCGGATTTGGAGAAAACTGCTTCCCAAGACACTGGGGAGAGCCCAGGAAATGGGGGCGGAGAAAATCCGCGCGCGAGCAGACGGACTCCACGGGGAGACATTCAACGAGATGCCGCGATGCCATCCATTGGCTTGGGGGAGGTCGCTACCGGCCCCTGATGGGCCTGCTCCGGCTCAGGGGGCGCGGGCGAGGTGCTCGGCGATGCGCTCGTTCACGAGACCCGGGTGCGTGATGGGTCCCATGTGGCCGGCCCCCGGGACTTCCACGAGGGTCGCCGACGGTAGGGCCCGGGCGAGCACGGTCACCACCCGGCGTGCGGCGGCGGGAGACTTCTCTCCGTACAACAGGAGCGCGGGCCCGGTGACCTGCGCGTAGTCCTCGGCCGCGGTGCGGTCGAGCATCAGCGAGCGGACCTCCTGGAAGACCTTCCGCCCGACCCGCAGGAATGACTCACGTGACGGAGCGGGCATCGCGCGCCAACTTCCCTCGCCGTTCCAGTAGTCGACGAAGGCTTGCATCCACGCGTCTCCGCCTCCACGCGCTTCGTCCTGGAATTCGGGACGGTTCTCCGAGGCGCGCGCCAGGTCCGCGAGGCCCTCCGCGTCACTCGCCCGGTGGAGGACACCGAAGGCGACCGGATCGAAGACGGCGACCGAGCGCACCCGGTCCGGGTATTTCCGCGCGAGGGTGAGAGCGATCAGCCCTCCATACGAGTGACCGACGAGGTGGGCGGACCTGGGAAGCGACTCGAGCAGGGCGGCGATGGCCTCGACGTCCTGGCTGAAGTCGAAGGGCTTGTCGTCCGGCCAGAGCGGGTTGTCTCCGGAGCCGAGGAAGTCGGGAGCGAACACTCGGTATGCGCTGGCGAGCCGCTCACCGAGCTTCCGCCATTGCCGCGAGGACATGCCCCCGCTGTGCAGGGCCAGGACCGGGTCACCCTGCCCCCAGGATGTGACGGACAGAGACGCTTCACGCATGAGAGTCCTCCTCGGTGAACGACAGGCCCACCGCGCGGCAGGCGGAGAGCATTTCATCGGACAACGCACTGCCCGCGAGCGCGCGGGAGACGGCGACTGCGCCGACCATCAACGCGATGAGCGCGAGCGCCCGCTGCCTCGCGGTGGGCGACGGTTGCCCGTCGAGCTTCTCCTCGAGGACGTCCGCATAGGCGGAGACCTCCTGCACGACGATGGGTTGCACGGTGTCGTGGACGTGCGGGAGCTCGGTCAGCAGGGTGGTCAGGGGACAGCCTGTCTCAGGGTGGTCCCGGTGCGAGCGGCTGATGTAGCTGCGCAGCACCTTCTGCAACCAGACGCGTCCGCGCTCCTCCTCCTCGCCCCGCAGGTGCGGCCGACTGTCGGCGAAGGCCTTGCGGACCACCTCGCCCACGAGCACCTGCTTGGACTTGAAGTGCGCATAGAAGCCGCCCGCGGTGAGCCCCACGGCGGACATCACCGCGTCCACTCCCGTACTCGCGACCCCGCGCTCCCTGAAGAGCCTCGCGGCGGCCTCGATGATCCGCTCTCGCGACTGCTGCTTGTGACCCTGTGGGTATCGCATCACCCGTCATTATATGACGAGCGTTCGTCATTTCAACGCGATCGACCGGCGGGGCCCTCACACCGCCGAGAACCGCTTCGCCAACCGTTGACGCCGGAACTGATCGACGACGAAATCCACGAACGCGCGGGTCTTCGCCGGCAGCAGCTTCTGGCTCGCGAAGTACAGGGAGATGGGACCCGCGTCCGCGTACCACCCTGGCAGGAGCCGGACGAGCTCACCGCTCTCCAGATAGGGCAGGGCGTGCGGCATCACGACCAGTGCGACCCCCAGACCCATGACCGCGCTCCGGGCGAGGGCCTCTGGATCATCCAGGACCACGCGAGGCTTGAGCTCCACCGTGAACGGTTCGCCCGCTGCATTGCGCAAGGCCCACGAGCGAAGCCTTCCGCTCTGGGGCGAGCGCATCACGATGCCATCGAACGACGCCAGGTCCGCTGGCGTGGTGGGCCGTTTCTTGCCTGCCATGTACGACGGGGACGCCGCCGCGACGATATGGACCCTTGCCAGCTCGCGGGCCACGATACCCGGTGTCAGCTCGATGCCAGCGCCGATGGCCGCATCGAAGCCGTTGGCGATCAAATCCACCTGCCGGTTGTCGAACTGCCAATCCGGCACCACGGCGGGATGGCGCGCCAGGAACTCCTGCAGGAGCGGCAGGACGTATTTGAGGCCGAACGAGGGCGACATGCTGACCTTGAGTGTCCCGGAGGGCTGACTCGCGGTGGTGGCCACGTTGGCGATGGCGCCCTGGATGGTGTCCAGCCCGCCACGGACCTCGTGGAGGAAGCGCTCACCGGATTCCGTCAGCGCCAGTCGGCGCGTACTGCGCTGGAACAGCCGAACCCCCAGGTGCGCTTCGAGTGTCGCGACGTTCTTGCTGACCGCGGCGGGCGTCAGGCCGAGCCGTCGCGCCGCGGCCGAGAAGCTGCCTGTCTCCGCGCTGCGGACGAACGATTCGAGATGGCTGAGCGTTTCCATGGAAGTGATTTTCAACCAGGAGTTGAAGGTCATTCAACAGATTCCCCGCTACCGGGTTGCAGGTGCGGAGGCCATTCTTCTCTCCGTCAACGCTGCTCAACCGGAGGTTCATCATGTCGAACGTCTCGAAGACCCAGGTCGCCCCTCGTACCCTTTCGGGCAAGGTTGCCCTCATCACCGGCGGCTCGCGCGGCATCGGCGCGGCCATCGCACAGCGGCTCGCGCGAGACGGCGCGACGGTCGCCATCACCTACACGAGCTCGCCGCAGAAGGCGGGCGAGGTGGCGGCGGCCATCGAGTCCGAGGGCGGGCGGGTGCTCGCCATTCGCGCCGACAGTGCTGACGCCGAGGCCGTCAAGAGCGCGGTCGCCCAGACGGTGAAGGCCTTCGGCCGCCTGGACATCCTCGTCAACAACGCGGGGGTCGCCACCATGGCGCCGATCGATCAGTTCTCGCTAGAGGAGTTCGATCGTCTCATCGCGATCAACGTGAAGGGCCTGTTCGTGGCGACGCAGGAGGCGGTGCGCCACATGGGCGAGGGGGGACGGATCATCAACGTCGGCAGCGTGAACAGCGACTTCATGCCGTTCGCGGGCGGCTCGGTGTATGCGTTGAGCAAGGGGGCCGTCGCTTCCTTCACGCGCGGCCTGGCCCGGGACCTCGGCCCGCGCGGCATCACGGTCAACAACGTGCAGCCCGGCCCCGTCGACACCGACATGAATCCGGCCAAGGGCCCGTTCGCCGACAGCCTGCGGGGTTACATGGCACTCCAGCGCTACGGACAAGGTGAAGAGGTGGCGGGCATGGTGGCCTATCTGGCCAGCCCGGATGCGGCCTTCGTCACTGGTGCCAACCTGAAGATTGACGGTGGTTTTACCGCCTGAGCCCTGTCCCTGCTCGCAATCACCATCACATCGGGCGCCTCGCCAGGCCCTCCGATGAGTGACGGTGGGACCTCACGGGGTCCGCACGCAGTCTCCTGTCCAGGTGAACCGCTGCCCCGCTTCCACCAGCTCAAAGTCCGAGGGCTGGATGGTGCGGAGATCCAACGGGCCGAGCAGCCCGTCCCATTTCGCTTTGGTGAAGCGGTCGCTCTGGGCCGTCAGGGCGATGTTGCCGCCGTCGGCCAGAATCATTCCGTACTTCTGGAGCGCCCGCGCGACGACCTTCGCCCCCGCCGTGGGCAGCGAGTCCACCGGGTAGTTGGCCCTCAACCGCAAGCGCGCTCCGTAGGGGGGCGCGTTCGTACCGCCACTCGCGGCTCGCGTTGCGTGCGTCGCCGGGTGCACGTACGTCACGTTGCGGATGCGATCGTTCGGCAGGATGAAGCGGATGGCGTGTTTGATTTCACCGGCCGCCACCTCGTCGGCATCGAAGAGCAGCGGGGTGATGGGCAGCCCCGCGGCGTCCGCGCTCGAGCACTGCTCGCCACGCCCCTGCGCCGGGTAGACGCGGTTGAGATTCCAGACCGCCAGGCAGCCTCCCCGGTACGTGCTGCCGGAGATGTCCGCACGCCACTGCTCGAAGAGCTGGCGCGTCGGCCGGTGGATGACGATGAGGTGGCAGTCCCCATCACCCGTGCAGCTGTAGCCCTCCTCTCCCTCGAGGGCGCCCCCCGTGGGGACCGGGACGGCCGTGTCATCACACTCGGTCTCGTAGAAGTCATCGGTCTTCTGGAACGAACGCATCGGGGCGTCGTCCGTGCAGAGCACCTCGATGGAGAAGTCGATCTGCATGCGCCCGGCGCCCCAGCCGCGAGACTGCATGTATGAGATGACCGCGCTGGACTGGGCATCCACCGGCGCCGAGGAGATGTCTTTGTTCCATGGGGCCTCGGGAGGGAACAGGGGCTTGCGGCAGAGCTCCGTGTTGCCCGGATCCGGAATGAGCCCGCCCCCATCGCCCGTCGAGGACTTGTCACCACATCCCACGGTGAGCAGCATGGCCATCAGGATAGGGCTTGTTCGTGATGCGTATCCACCAGGGGGAAGAAGTGAGATCGAGAGCATGAATCCCTCCAGTTGAGGAGTGATGAGCGATTCCGTCTAGAGGAAGGAGAAGGAGTCCACCACCTTCCGGAAGAGCTCGTCCGAGTCCGAGTTCTGCGTTCCGAGCAGCTGAAACACCTTGTCGTGGGTGACGAAGAGGCGAGCCGAGACGCGCAAGCCCTGCTGCGAGGTCGCATTGAACTCCAAGCCGGGGCAGGTGCCATGCGGGCAGGGGACCTCCACGCGTCGCTCGCTCGACAGCGTGCCGCCCAGCTCCTCCCGGGCACTCTTGCTCGTCGATTCGAGAATGGTATCCGGCACCTGGGTGCACAGCTTCTCCGGGCAGCGCGTCACCCTCACCATGAAGGTGCCTCCGGGATGTGTGGCCACCCACATGGAGTCGATGTCTCCAGCCCCCGGGGGCGTCAGGTACCGGGCCGGCGCTGGCAGGGAGACCTGGAAGCCATGCTGCTTCGAGACGAGGGGTGTCCACTGTTCAGCCGTGGGGGCGGTCCCACCCGATGCAGCGGGGGCGCTGGCGGGCTCGGACATGAGAATCCAGGGGACCACCGCCATCACCGCGAAGGCCCCCAGCGGCAGGACCCACGGCGGGAGGCGAGGGAGTCTCCTCGCGGCTTTCTTCTGTTTCTTCTTCATCGCGCCAGTCTACGCCTCTCTGCTTCCACCACGGCTGGTAACCTCCGGGCCGAGCAGGTGGGCGCCCTCGGGTCCCCACCCGCGCCCCTACCAGGGAGTCCCATGAGCAACGAATCGGACCCGGAAGACCGCCGCGTTCCTCGCGAGAGCCGGCTGAGGCAGGAGCACCGGGAGTCCATCCTGCGCGCACTGAAGGAGGTGCATGCCCGCGTGCACGAGGCCGAGCCCGACGGCGCGAGCCCGAAGCTGTCGCAGGGCTGGGTGGACCGTCGGCGGTTGTTGCTGGTGGACCTGGCGCTCAACCTCTGTGAGGAAGCGGTGCGGGGCGAGACGCTGGGCACGCGCGAGCTGGCCGAGCAGCTGCACTCCGTGCTGTGCGTGGCGAAGGACCTGGCTCCGGGTCACGCCATCGAGAAGGCGGCGGAGCTCATGCTCGAGGCGCTCGGAGAGGGTGAGCCGGGCCTCGTGGTGGATTGAGCCTCAGTATCCCGGAGGCTTGCGGAACTCGCCCGTCACCTCCACGAGGGACTCGGAGAGGGCGAGCAGCTCCTCGTCGAGCCACCGGCGGCCCACCACCTGGATGCCCAGAGGTAGGGGCGAGTCCACCAGTCCGTTGAGGGGCAACACCACCACCGGGTGGCCGGTGAGGTTGAAGACGGAGGTGAAGCCACACGTGCCAGCCATGTACGGCACCTTCTGCCCATCCACGTCGAGCCACTCGCCACTGCGCCGGTGGGTGAAGGCCTGGCCCACGGTGGTGGGACACAGCCATGCATCCCACTCGGACAGAAAGGACTCCACCTGCCCGGTGATGCGGTCGTGGATGGCGAGCGCTTCGATGTACTCGGGCATCGATGCCTGCATCCCGCGCACGACGCCGCGGTTGAGCGCCGCATCCCCGCGCATGGCGTTGAAGCGCACGGAGATGGCGAAGCGCGCCAATGCCTGCATCTCCGAGCCCACCTCCGCGCCCAGCACGCGGCCCCACACGTCCCATAGCTCGTCGTAGTCCAGCCCGGGGGGCCCTCGGCGCTCCACCTGACAGCCGAGCCCCTCGAGCGTGCGCGCGAGCTTCTCCAGCGCTGTGCGCGTCTCGCGGGTGACGGGCAGGCCGCCGAAGTCATCCGTCCAGGCGAAGCGGTAGGAGCGCAGCTCGCGCGGGGCCACGTCCCTCAGTGGCACGGGGGGCACGTCCCAGTCCTTGTCATCCGGGCCCGCGAGCAGCCGGAACCCCAGCTGCAGGTCCTTCACGCAGCGTGCGAGCGGCCCGGCGGCGCCCTCGTAGCGCACCCCGCGAGGGCGGCCCGGCATGGGGGGGATGTGGCCGGAGATGGGGACGCGGTGCTCGGTGGGCTTGAAGCCGAAGATGCCGCAGTAGTGCGAGGGGACGCGGATGGAGCCGGCCAGGTCGCTGCCCACCTCGAAGGGGGACATGCCCGAGGCCACCGCCGCCGCGCCACCGCCGGTGCTGCCTCCGGGCGTGCGCGACTCGTCCCACGGGTTGTTGGCCCGCCCGAAGAGGTGTCCGCTCGTCTGCAAGTCCAGCGTGAGCGTGGGCAGGTTCGTCTTCCCCAGGAGGATGGCGCCCGCGGCCTTCAGGCGCGCCACCACGGTGGCGTCCTGCGCGGGGATGTAGTTGCGCAGCCGCTTGTAGCTGCTGGTGGTGCGCACCCCCGCCGTCATGAAGGAGTCCTTGATGGTGACCGGCACCCCGTGCAGCGGGCCCCAGGACTCGCCGCGGGCGGTGGCCTCGTCGGCGGCGCGGGCGCGGGCGAGGGCGCGCTCCTCGTCCAGCGTGACGAGGGCGTTGAGGCGCGAGTTGTGGCGGGACACCTGGGTGAGGTGGGCCTCCAGCAGCTCGCGTGCCGACACCTCGCGGCTTCTCACCAGGGCCGCGAGCCGGTGGGCCGGAAGGAAGTTGAGCTCCTGCATAAGGCGCCGTCCTCCGCGCAATCTGCGCTGCGTCGTGGACTGCAAAAGCTAGACACGGGCCACACCGGCTCCGTCACCCACGCCCCCGAGTCTCCCCCAGCCGTTCACCACATGGCGGAGCATGCGGGGGGGCCCGTTGGCGGCGGACACTCGGCGGGTGGGGCGAGGTCCGGCGATACCCGGAGCGGGTAGGGCACACCCCCCATCAATCCGTTCCGGTGCCCCTCGGGGTCCATTATCCTCCATGTCCTCAGGAGGAAGCATGGAGAGCCAGGAGGGCATGAAGGCCGAGCGGGCGCGCAACTTCATGGCGCTGATGGACCGCATCCGCATCATCGACGACGAGGCGGCCGAGCGGGCGTTGCTCGACGAGCTCACCCGGCCCGGGCGCCCCTTCATCCTCTCCTTCGTCAACGCGCACGCGGTGAACCTGGGGTGGAACCAGCCGGGGATGCTGGACGGGCTGTTGAGCTCGGACATGCTGCTGCGCGACGGCATCGGGGTGAAGCTGGGCATGAGGGCCTTCAGCCGGCCGTACGGGCTGAACATGAATGGCACGGACTTCATCCCCAAGATTGCCCGTGCGTACGCGGGGAAGCGGGCGGCGCTCTTCGGCACGCGCTCGCCGTGGTTGGACAACGCGCGGCGCACGCTGGAGGAGTGGGGGCTGACCATCGTCGCGAGCCAGGAGGGGTTCGACCCGCCGGAGACGTACGTGCGCCTGGCCACCGAGACGAAGCCGGACCTCATCCTCATGGCCATGGGCATGCCGAAGCAGGAGGCGGTCTCCGTGCAGCTGCGCGAGGCCCTCGCGCACCCGGTGCTCATCGTGAATGGGGGCGCCATCCTGGACTATATCGGCGGCAAGGTGCCGCGGGCGCCGCTCGTCATGCGCAAGGTGGGAATGGAGTGGTTGTTCCGCCTGGCGGTGGAGCCCAAGCGGCTGTTCAGCCGCTACGTCATCGGCATTCCCGTCTACTTCTCCCACGTGGCCGAGGTCCGGTTGTCCGGTAGTGGAGACCAGTCGGGCGGGCGGGCGGTGCGCTAGCGCGTTTGCCCCGAGGCCCGGCGTGGGCCTCTTGTGGGCGGTCGGGAATTCTGCGTTGCTCATGGGCGGACATGGACTCCGCCAAAGCCGCCCATCAGGCCTTCCTTCGCACCAAGACCTTCGGAGCCCTGGACGGGCTCCGGGCCCTCGCCATCTTCGCCGTGGTGCTCTACCACGTGCTGGAAGCGCGCGAGGGGCTCGTGGGCCGCTTCTACCTGAGCGTCTCGCTCTTCTTCTCCATCAGCGGCTTCCTCATCACCACGCTGCTGTTGCGCGAGCGCGAGACCACGGGGACCATCTCCCTCAAGGGCTTCTACGCGCGGCGCTCGCTGCGCATCTTCCCGCTCTACTACGCGGTGACGTGCCTCTACATCGCCCTGGTGTCCGTGTTCGAGCACGACCCGGTGGTGCGCGGCGCCTTCTTCGACAACGTGAAGTACTACCTCACGTACACGTCGAACTGGTTCATCAAGCTGGAAGAGGGGCGCATCATCTTCTACTTCGCGTGGTCCATGGCCACCGAGGAGCAGTTCTACCTGATGTGGCCCTTCGTGGTGCGCGCCTTCAAGACGCCGTGGGGGCCGGTGGCCTTCATGTCGGGGCTGCTCGCGGTGGGCATCTTCATGGGCTGGGCGGTGAAGACGGGCTTCCTGGACACGCACCACCTGTGGGTGCGCATCCTCGCGAGCATCTCCGTCTCCGTCTGCATGGGGTGCCTGTCGGCGTACCTCACGCACTACCCGAAGACGTTCGAGTGGACGTGGAAGGTGCTCGGGCAGGTGTGGAGCGTGCCCCTCATCGTCGTGCTGGTGTTCTTCGCCATCTACAACTACGACACGCCGCTGTGGCTCTCGTCGCTGCTGCTCACGGCGATGGTGATTGCCATGTGCATCCGGCCCCACCACGTGCTGGCGCCGTTCGTGGACCACCCGTGGCTGCGCTACGTGGGCTCCATCACCTACGGCATCTACCTGATGCACATGATTTCGCTGAACATCGTGCGCCGGGTGGTGCCGCACAACCTGGCGCTGTACTACGTGTTGACGCTGGCGCTGAGCATCGGCCTGGCGACGCTGAGCTACCGCTACTTCGAGAAGCCCTTCCTGAAGCTGAAGAACCGCTTCGACTGGCGTGAGAAGAAGGCGCAGCCGGCCGCCGAGCCGGTGGCGAGCACCCCGGTCAGCCCGGGTTGAGAGACACACGAGGATTCCGCACATGACTACGCAGGCCCGTCCTCCCATTCTGCTGACGATGGCCGATTACTACGGCACGCTCGCCGCGGTGCGCTGCCTGGGCCGTCTGGGCATTCCCGTCACCGTGGCCGAGTCCAAGCTGCTGGCGCCCGCGCGCTGGAGCCGGTACGTGACGCGGCGGGTGGAGTGCCCGGACGTGGGCGACTCGGACGCCTTCCTGGAGTGGCTGCTGCGCTTCGGCGAGGCCGAGCCGGGGCACGTGCTGTACCCGACGAGCGATGACATGGCGTGGCTGTTCGCCCTGCGCCGCGAGGAGCTGAGCAAACACTTCCGCATGTTCCAGCCGGACGTGGACGTCATCTACGGGCTGCTCAACAAGAAGCGGCTCCACGACCTGTGCAAGGAAGTGGGGCTGGACGTGCCGGACACGTGGTTCCCCGAGGGCGAGGCGGACCTGGAGAAGGTGGCGGCCCAGGCGCGCTTCCCGGTGCTGCTCAAGCCGCAGACGCAGATTCTCTTCGAGAGCCACGTGAAAGGCTCGCAGGTGGAGCGCGCGAGCGAGCTGTTGCCGCGCTACCGCGAGTTCCTGGAGCGCAACAAGTACGGGCGCAAGCTGCTGGACTACGACAGCAAGGCGAACCGGCCGATGGTGCAGGCCTTCTACACGGAGGCGGCGCAGAACATCTTCAGCCTGAGCGGCTTCGTGGACCGGACGGGCGAGCTGTTCGTGGCGCGCGGGGCGGTGAAGGTGTTGCAGCGTCCGCGCAAGCTGGGCATCGGCCTGTGCTTCGAGGAGGTGCCGGTGGACGCGGCGCTCGCGGAGAAGGTGCGGGTGCTGTGCAAGAAGCTGGGCTACCACGGCACGTTCGAGGTGGAGTTCATCCGCGCCGGTGGGAAGCAGCTGCTCATCGACTTCAACCCGCGCTTCTACAGCCAGATGGGCTTCGACATCGCGAGGGGGAGTCCGCTGCCGCTGTTCGTGTACGAGGCGGCGTGTGGCCACGAGGAGCAGCTGGGCGCGATAGCGCAGGATGCGCTCGGGTGGAAGGGTGGGGGCCAGTACATCTACTGCCACCGGGGCATCTTCGAGCTGCTGTTGAGGGCACAGGGACTGTCGGGCCGGCTGACGGCGGACGAGGTGAAGCACTGGCGCGAGTGGTACGCGCGCAACCGGGAGCGGGCGGTGGACGCGGTGATGGACACGGGGGACTGGGTGCCGTGGATGGTGGACGTGGCCATGCACCTGCGCTCGTACGCGAGGCACCCGCGCGGCTTCATCCGCACCATGGTGTTGGACCGGTAGACGCGCCCTTCGCGCCGCCGTTCATGCATTTGGACGCGGGTTCGATTCCCACCGCCTCCACACTCAGAAGCTCAGCAATCCCGAGGGGTTGCTGGGCTTTTTCTTTGCCCCCGTTTCCTCATGTGCCCTCAGTGTGCCCCTTCGGCGCTTCTGGCCGGAGCGGCTTGGAGCTGGGGCACAGGAAGGTCGAGCTGCTGCACGGCGCTCGCCCGTACCTCGGGGGACAGGTGCGCATAGCGCTCTGTCATCTCGATGGTCGCGTGTCCCATCAGCTCCTGGATCGCCTTGAGCGGCACGCCACGCATCGCGAGATGGCTCCCGTAGGTGTGCCGCAGGTCGTGCCACCCGATGCGGCCCTGCTCGCGGCAGATGTCCGCCTCGCGAAGCGCGCGCTCCAGAGGGCCCTTCATGGTCCCGTTCGTGTGCGGCTGCCCGTCTGCCTGACAGAACACGTAGGGACCGCGCAGATGCCGGTGAGCCTTGAGCGCTTCCAGGGCCGAGCCCGGCAGATCGACCGTCCGCTCGCGCCCGCCCTTGGGAAGCCCCGTCACACCGCGCCAGATGGTCCGCCGGACGTGCAGCTTGCCGCGCTGCAAGTCCACGTCGCCCCACTGGAGCCCGATCAGCTCGCCTTGCCGCAGTCCCGTCTTGAGCGCCACGAGGACAACCGGGCGCCAGTCAGGGACAGCGGCAGCGACAACCCTCTCGGCTTCCTCAAAGTTGAGAAAGTCAAACGCCGCCTTAGCAGTCTTGAAGAGCTTGACGCGCGGAACGTGCGCGATGATGCCGTGCTCCTGTGCCAGCGACAGCATCTTACGAAGCACCGTTAGCGCGTTGTTGATTGTCTTGAGGCTCAGAAGCGCGGGCTGGATGTCCTTACGCTTGCGAATGGCTGCCTTCGTGGGGGCATCCTTCCGGGCGCGGGCTCCCGACGTCTTCTTGCGCATAGCCGCTTTGAAATCCTCGATCTCAGCCAGACCGATGGAGTCCAACGGCATACGACCAAGAGCCGGAATCACATGCTGGTCGAGGATTTGGCGCTTGGAGACAACGCTTGAATATCTGTTGTTGTTCTCGCTGTACGTGAGGAAGCGCGGGACAAACTCTTCGACCGTAGGCATCCGGCCCGCCTCGCTCTGTTTCTCCTTTCCGAAGGAACCCGTCAGGAGTGCATGGCGGATTTGACGCTCGTACTCTTCAGCGCCCCGGCGAGTGTTGATAGGCGATGCCTTGCGCACGCGCTCAACCCTCCCGCTTGGGTGCTGATACTTGACGTCGACCCACCACGCTTCCTGCACCTTGCCCTCCTTCGTCTTCCACTGCCGCAGTCTGACGCTCATGGTTTCTTTCCAAGCGCGGGACTGCTGTTACCCGGCGTCCAGGATAGCAGAACGCTCCGGCGAAGTCGGACAGTTCGACCAAGGTGGACCGCCCCCGGCACCTCGCCGCGCCGGATCGACTCGTAGAGCGTCTTCCGGTTCACGCGCAGGAGAGCGGCGACTTCCTCGACCGTCAGGAATTCGGGCGCGTTGGAGCCCGCTTCGGTGGGCGTGGGCATGTTTGGGGCTGGCGACAAGGTGGGCTTTTCCACAGCGCCTAAATGAGTGCGGATTCCTGATGTGGCCCAGGTCGGCAGCGGAAGAGGAAATCGGCAGGTGTCACGCCGTCATGTCACACGAGCCGATCCCAACAATCCTATAGCCCTATACCTCATGTATACTCATATGCTACTCCTACATGACTTTTTTCTATAGGAAGTTATAGATTGAGAGAATGACGGCATGACAACGTGACGCCTTGCCGGGTCTGGGGGCTTGGTGCCTTGAACGGCAGGCAGCCTCGCCGGGGAGAAGTGGCTCACGTCATGCGGCTTTGAGCTGGTTTCCTAAACCTCCATAGCCTTCTACCTCATATATGTATATATATTCTCCTGTACTACACGACCTTCTTCGTATGGGGTTTATAGATTCAGGTCGTGACGGCTTGATCGCGTGCCAGTGCTAGCGTTTCCCTCAGTGTGCCGCGCCTGGAAGGGCGCCCCCCCGGCAAGTTTTTCCGATGCGGGGCCGCTCTCAACCTTGCTCGGAGGTCGCACACGCTGAGAAAATTTCCAAAAAATCTCGCGGGCCCTGTTTGTTTTGCCGCCCGTCCCCCCCGAAATCTTGCCGAAACGGCCCCCATAACCGGCTAGATGCGGCTGCGTCGGCTACGAGCAGAGCAGGCACACGTCGGCACGCTCCACGCCCCCCCGTGCCGCTGCTCGCGTCCAGGTACCTTCCCACAACTCTGCGCGCCGGTTGTTGCCCCCCTGGAGCCCGCCGCAGGACCGCCGCGCTGTTTCTCGTGCTCCCCGCCCCCCCAAGGGGTCCCGAGGCATCGGCTGCGGCGCTCCTGGAGCCCGCCAGAGGCCCACCGTGCCGTTTCTCGCGTCCAGGTGGCCCCAACCCGCCCCGGCGATCCGGCTGCGGCGCTCCTGGAGCCCGCCACGGCCCCGATAAGCCCTGCTCGTGCCCCCGTGTCGATGGACCCCCCGGGCTTCGGCTGCCGTTCCCCACCTGGAGCCCTCCACGGCCCCGCTAGGCCCCGCTCGTGCCCCCATTCCGTTGACCCAGGGCTTCGGCTGCCGTCTCGCCCCCTCCTGGAGCCAGCCAGAGGCCAGCCGCTCTGTTTCTCGCGTCCAGGTGACCCCTCCTGACCCGAGCATGGGCTGCGGCGCTCCTGGCGCCCGCCACGGCGCGAACGTGGGGCCGTGGCTGCCTCTCCTCCGCTTGGTGTCCGCCTACTGGATTGAGCTGCTGGTACGTGCGGCAGCGCTGAGGTATCCCACGTTGGCCCGCGTCCTTCTCAAGCGTCCGAGCTTCGGCAGTCGCGCTGCTGTCAGCTCCACCGCGCCCGAGCTGCTGCTGCACCCGGGCTCATGCCAGGCATCCTCCCTGCCGTGTTCAGCCTGAAGGCCCCTTCCGTGTGCCCGGTTCGGCTGCCTGCTTAGCGGGCTGGCCTGGACGCTTGATTGTGTCCACCACTGAAGCAAGCGCGCGTGCGTGCTAGTGATAGCTCGTTCTCTGCGGTGCACATAGGAGCGAGAGGTGGAGATCAAGGACTTGGCAGGTGTGTCGGGGCCGGTTGAAAAACTCGTGCAGGTCGTTGCGGATGGCATTGGCGCCATCGCATACCCTTGGATTGTCCGGCGAGAGGCAAGGGCAATCGCGGATGCACAGAAAATCCTTGCCGACGGCGGGCTCGCTTTCGAGTCCGCAACGATGAAGAGCCTCCCGGCACAGATTGCTTCACGCATCACCTATCAGGAGGCAAAGCGCCAGAATAATCTTCTGAAGATCGTCGACGAGGCACGCAAGGCGCTGCCCGAAAACGTTTCACAAGAGCCTGTTGATCCGGATTGGGGAAATAGGTTCTTCGCGGGAGCACAAGAAATATCCAATGAACAGATGCAGCAACTATGGGGACGGCTACTCGCTGGAGAGGTGGCTCGACCAGGATCCGTTTCACCTCGGACCCTCGACCATCTCCGCAATATGACCAGCTCTGATGCTAAACTGTTCTCGAAGCTGTGTGAATTTGCCTTTGAGTCTGACACGGGGGAGGTGTTCGTACTGGATGTGCAGCATGGTCGGGTTCCAGCTGCGGGTGGCGAGCTTGGCGAGGTGCCGATTTATGCTTTTCAGTGTCCAGGCCTGCCCAAGCTCATGTCGGCATACGCGGCGCAGGGGTTGAGCGAATCAAGCCTTCGGCTGCTTGCTGAGCTGGATCTGATTGGCGCCGTGCCAGGGGATGCGATTGTCTTCAGAAGAGAAGGCAAGTCCGCTTTCGAGTTCGCGATTCAGAGCGGCAGTCGGGCGCTGCGTGTGACGTGCGAACGCCAAGAAGGCTATGGCTATCTCACTCTCCCTGTGGTGCGTCTGACTCGCGTGGGGCGTGAGTTGTTTCGCCTGCACCGTCCAGGTGTGGCACCCGACTTCGACGCGGCAATCGTCGAGCTTTTTCATGACGTGGGATTCCGAGCGAGCTGGCAGCCCATCCCTTCACGCTCAGGACCGGCAGTTTGACTTTGACGTAACAGGGGGGCTCCGCCTGCTCACCGGGTACGTGCTCCCGAGCAGGCCGGAGCGCCCCGAGAAGTGGTCCCCCGCCGCACCTGAGCCCGGTAGCCGTGCCGTTGGTGCCCTTCACGGCACGCGCTGCCGCAGCTCCGCGACATGAGCCGCACGCGAGCAGGAGAGGACCGCGCCCGGGTTGCTGGCGCCTTCGTCGCCTCCCGTCCCTGAGCGTGCCGCCCTACACCCTCGACTCGCGCTGTGGATGCGCTTGCGGTTCTTAAGGATGCCTCACTGACACCTTCCGCGCCCCTCGCTGTCGCAGCTCGCCTGCCCTCGCTGCTGCCGCGTCCTGAATCCTTCGCCATGCCTCGCACCTTTCATCGCGCCCGCTGCTCGTAGGCCTGGCCCTGAAATCACAGGCCATCCCGAACCGCTGCGAATGAATGCACGACAGCCCCGCGCCTTGCGGAGTCACGTGGCGCCACACGCCGCGCACCAGCGGCCAAGATAACACATACATGTCTGGAACAAATCTTTACCGTTTTCCACGATTCGGGCCTAACCAAGCTTTCCCTGACAGATCTGTTTCAGACCTGTTCGGTAGTCCGGGGCTTCCCACGTTCGCGTGGCTGTGTTACCTATCCGGCCGCGTCGTCGTTTAACTAACTACTGCACTGGAGGTGCCTCCATGCCGAGCGAACAGGTTTCGCGTCGGAGGTGGATTCGTGTTGCCTGCTTTTCGGCTCGTGCGCCGCTGAGCTTGCTTGTGATGCTGGCGGTGCTCGCGTCCTGCCCGGTCGCGTACGCGAGCCATCCTTCCTCGGATGCGCTTGCCGCTACCCGTGACGCGCTGGCGGGCCTGGACGAGTTTGGCGCGCTGCTGCTGGGGGCCGGGCTGCCCATTGAAGCCATCCCCCAGGGGCGGAGCCTGTCGCCTGTGCAAGCCGAGCGTCTGCGCCGGCACTTCTCGATCCTGCCGTACCTGCCCCAGCAGTACTCGCCGCGCTTTGTTGCCCACGAACTGCTACGCTACGTCGAGCAGCACGGGGAAGAGGTGTCCCGTTGGGACTTGAGCCGGATGGTTCAGGCGTATCGGAGCCTCTTCCTACTCCGGCAGGATGGCTACCTCGCCGCAGCACTCACCGGTGAGCCCTCGATGTGTGTTGGCCCGGTCGAGGTTCGCGACGACGGGGCGGGGGCGTTTGAAATGGGTGTGTTCCACACACGGGCCGACGGCGATAGATGGCGAAGCGCGGACAGCCCCAACCTCGACAAGCTGTAGGGCCGCGTAAGGAGAACACGTCATGGTTGATAAGTCCGGCTCGCGTCTGATGTTTACATCGGAGGGCTTCCGCTATGAGGTTTACGCAACCCAGGTTGCTTTTCGGGATTACGACACGCTTCTTCTCGCGTGGAGACAGCCCGCTGACGGGGGGCCTCGCTCGCAAGTCGTTCTCAAGCCCTTGCAGGTGTCTTCAGACCGCGAGCGGGAGGAGCGTGCTTGGGAAGAGGTGCAGCTCGCGACGCATTTGCAACACC
>NZ_PZOX01000037.1 GCF_003044305.1 Vitiosangium sp. GDMCC 1.1324
CGAGTCGCACGGCGCGCCAGTCGTCCAAGGCCTCCACCAGCCGGGGCATGTCCACGCGCTCCTGCAGGGCGAGGACTTCCCCAGGAGAGGTGCACGAGAGGAAGGGGGCGAGCAGTGCCTCCTTGTCCCAGGAGGAGAAGTCGGGCCAGCCCGGAGGCACGGCCTGCCCTCCGCACGAGGGCGGCTCCTGGGGAGTAGGCCCGGCGCTGGCCACCTCGTACGCGGGCACCTCGCCTGAGCTCGCCAGGGCAGCGTCCGGGCCCAGTCCGCGGGCGCTGCGGCGGCGGTGCAGCCGCTCCTGCTCGTCTGGCTCAGCTGAGAGGGCGTGCTCGCCCAGCTCGGTAGACGCAAGAGGGGAGGGCGCCTCGAGCGGGGCCGCAGTGGCCGCCGTGTCTCGCAACGTGGAGAGGGAGTGGGAGCTCTCCGCAGGGCTGCTACCCTGTCGCGGCGCCAGCGTGACACAGCCGGTGGAGAGCAACACGGCCCCCAGCAGCACCGCCGCCCACCTCAGCGACAGGGGCTCAGCGCGCATTGTCCACCCCCAGGCCCAGGGAGGCATAGGCGCCCGGCCGCAACGCCCCGTCCGCCTGCGGGTACAGTAGGGTGCCGCCCTCGGCCAGTGCGTACAGCGTGTGGCCGAAGCGCCAGCGCACCTGGCCCGAGTACAGGTGGCGTGCCCCTGGCTGGCCAAGCCCCAGCGCCAGCCCACTCAGTGCCACTTCCAGGTTGCGGTGGGCCAGCTGCGCCGCGAGGCGTCCGTCCACGTCCACCCGGCCCCAGCCAAACACCTCCGCGCCCAGCGACAGGTACAGATGACGTTGCAGCAGCCCGCCCAGCCGTACTCCATCCCAGGCCACCACTGCCTCTCCGTACGCGGAGAAGCCGTCCGGGAAGGGCGCCTGTGCCTGGGGCAGCGCGGGGGAGCCCACCGCGCTCAGGCGCCCCAGCTCGTAGTCGGGGCCGAAGTACCCCTGGCGGAAGCCCCCGTGCTGCCGCCGCACCTCCAGGCGCAGCTTCATGTCCAGGGTGGGGGAGAGGGCGTCCGCCCCCACTCCGGCCACCGCGCCCCGTGCGCCGCCCACACCCGGGCGGCCTCCCCAGCCGCCCAGCACGTGCAGCTCGAAGCCCGGGCGCACCACCACCACAGCCGTCCCGTCCAGGTGGGCCAGCGTCACCGGCGGAGAAAAGCCGCCGGCACGGCCCCAGTCATGCACCGCCGACAGGCCCAGCGTGTAGCGGCCCTTCTGCCTCGGCGGGCCGTTGAAGAGGTGCAGCAAGTCCACCTCGGCCTGCGCGCCCGCGAGGCGCGCGCCCAGCACGTCCGAGGCGAAGGCCTCCACGTAGAGGGGGCCCAGCGTGCCGGTGAGGGAGGCGCCCGCAGGGTGGTAGTCGGGGTTGGCCCGGTTGGAGTAGCGGCGCACCAGGTGCCCGGAGAGGAGGCTGTAGCCATCCAGGGTCCCCATCCATAGGCCCACGGGGGAGGTGTCCGAGCCGAGCCGGAGGGCGTGCACCAGTTGCCCCCAGTCCGAGAGGCTGTCCCAGTCCTCCCGGCGTACCAGTCCGGCCCCCCCTTCTCCGCCTCCCAGCCGCAGCCGCACCGGGGCGCCAAGGTTGAGGCCGAAGGCCTCGCCGCCGTCCACCACCAGCATGGGCGTCAGCTGGGCGTAGCGCTCCACGCCGCCGCCCCCGCTGCTCGGCAGCAGCGCCAGCCCGGTGGCCTCCAGGCGCGTCAGGTAGCGCCACGTGGAAAGTGAGGCCGGCAAGGGAGACTCGCTGTTGGGCGCTAGGGGCTCCATTGCCCCTCCCAGCGTCGGCCAGAGGCACAGCAGCAGCACGGCCCACGGGTGAGTCCTCATCGTGCGCGCCCTCTGGATGCGCTCCCATGCGGTGGCGCTCAAGTACCTGCCCACTCAGACAGGCCCCCATCATACGAGGAAATCCCTGCCTTCTTTCCGGGTAGTCAGCGCCACGCTCTATCTTCTCGGGCGGTTGTACTTTCCGAAGTCCCCCCCTCTTGACAACACGCTCTCGTTTTTCAGGAGGCGCCCTGTCCGACGATGCTGCGGCTCACTCCTCCTGGCCCCGGGCCAACGGTCTGGAGGAGGCATAGGGCATCGGGCGGGGTGAGCTCGCCTCGGCCAGCCAGCGCGCAGGTTCATGGAGCGAACCGCGAGACCCGAGTGAGACACATGGCCTCGCCGCTCACCTGCGGCTGCTGTGGCCATCACGAGTTCCGGGGCGAGAGTTCGCCCGCGCGAATTCCCTCCGCACTGGGCGTCCCACCAGAGTGATTCAGGAACGAGTGATGGGGGCGGGGGCAGCCGCGCACAAGGCCCCATCTCCCCGCAGAGCCGAGCAGGCCCCGCCAGTTCAACGGGCCCGCAGCACCTCGTCCAGTCGAAGCTGCGGACCGCTTCAGCCCCGGAATCCAACCTGGACGTTGACGGTGCCCTTCGCCAAGTCAGGCAGAAGGGGCGGCACGGCGGGCCAGCCCCTTCTCCACCGTTGCCGCTACTTCTTGGGCTACTCACAGGTGCCGGCCGCAGCGGCGCTGGCGTCTCCCGCCAGCACCTGCTCGGCCGTCACCACCAGCGCGAGGACGCGCTCAGCGAGCCCCACGCCCCCGTAAAGGAGGTGCTCGGCATTCCCGGAACGGGTGTTCCACTTCGCCCGGAATGAGTGCTCACCTTGGCCGGAAGACGCACCCGCCGCAAGTCAGAGGCGACAAGCATGAGTAGGCCCCAGCGACAGGGGGAGTTGACGCCTGGAGTCGCCGTCTAGGCTTCGGACTCCCACGTCGTTCACTCCGTCCTCGATGGCTCGGAGTACCATCGCGACGTGACTGACACGCAGCGCACCATCGCGGAGGAGCTCGAGCGGTACCTCCGTACCGGCGACACCGATCCACATCACGCAGCGTGGCCTGGAGGATTCCTCGAGAGTGCCCAGCGAGCGCACGACGACCTGCGAAGCGCGCTCGCCAGGGAAGTGAAGCGCCTCGCGGCTGGCCGCACTCCGCGCCCACTACCGGAGACCGACACCATCGCGCTCACGCGCCGGAAGGTGGAGCCGATGGTCCGAGGACTCTTCTCACGGGTGGAGCAGGACGCCGTGCTGGCCATGCTCGAGAAGTCCGTCGTGTTCCTGACGAGCGATAACATCGAGCGACTGCTGCGCGAGCACGCCTACGACAGCTCGGCCTGGGACCTGGCGAATCTCTATCTCGCGAGCGTCGGCGCGGAGCTACTCGGGGAGGATGCGCCGCTCCTCGTAGGGCTCAGTGAGGCGACGACCTGTTACGTGTCCCCGGAATACTTCGCCGGGAACGAGCCCTTCGCTGACTTCATCGTCCACGAGGCCGCGCACACCTTCCACAACTGCAAGCGCCGCACGATGGGCCTCCCCGAGACCCGCTGGCGGGAGTGGCTGCTCGACATCGAGTTCCGCAAGCGTGAGACGTTCGCGTACTCGTGCGAGGCGTACTCGCGAGTGCTCGAGCGAGCGTCAACCGCGTCCGAGCGGCGGGAGCTCGCCGCCGACTTCACTGCGACGGTGCGAATCTCCGACGAGCGCGTGGATGCGGGAGAGGTGGCGGAAATCGTCCGTGATGCTGCCGCGGCCCGAAACGGCTGGAAGGTCATTCTCGCGCGGTGCGCCTCTATCCGGCGACCGCTCTCCCCCCTCACTGTTGAGAGGGACGAGCAGCCCCAGGGCGGGAGGCTATCCCAGGCACCGAGGCCCTCGCCGTCGCCAGCGCGCCAGAGGCGTAGCGGCACGGGGGCACCGGGTTGAGCTCTAGCGAAGTGGGTTCGGAATGAGAGACGGGGCGCCGGGACAGCCTTGTCCAGAGCCCCCGCCTCCCGGCAGGGCAGAGCGGGCCCGGCCAGATACCCGGGCCCGCAGCACCTTTTCCGGGTGAAGCTGCAGCCGCTTCAGCCCGGAAGCCCACCTGGACGTTGACGGCGCCCTTTGCCAAGTCGGCAGAAGGGGCGGCACGGACGGCCAGCCCCTTCTCCCCGGTTGCCGCTACTTCTTGGGCTGCTCACAGGTTCCGGACGCGGCTGCACTGGCGTCTCCCGCCAGCACCTGCCTGGCCTTCACCACCAGCGTGAGGACGCGCTCAGCGAGATCCACGCCCCCGGAGGCGAGCTGAAGAGACAGCCCGAGTGCCGCCACCACGCCCCCAGCCACCGCAACTACCCTCCGAGCCTTCCGGCTTCTCACCGGGGCCTTCTTCGTCCTCATAATCATCCTCCCATGTGGAGGACGTAGCGTGCGCGATAGCCGGGCCACCGGTGACGCGCTCGCCGCCCTCCACGGAGTCAGGTGAATTGCAGGGCAGGTGCCACCGAGCAGCGCGTTGGTGCTGTGGACTTCATTTGCTAGCGGCCCCAGGGAGGGAAGGCGGCTCCTCACGAGCACACGCCAGTTACCCACAGGGGGAACTTTTTTTCCCACGCGAACGACGCACCAGACAGGTAGCGCGCGTTCTGTCCAGCGCGGACTGGACAAATGGCACCAGGCCGAATTCGGCCTACCCGTTGCAACACGGTTCGGCGGCCACCGGTGGCGCGCAAACGCCGCCCGGGGCGGCAGTCGACCTAGGAGTCTCCTAGGCCCGGCTGCCGCCCCATGATGTACACACGCCCCTCACGTGGCGAGCCGCCAGAGGGTACGCACCCAGAGTGCCTCCACGCACAGCGGCAGCTCCGCTCGGCGACGAGAGGGCCGCAGAACGCCCCCTCAGCGGCGAGCACCCGGGAGGTTGACTGAGCAGGCGCGGAGCGCACGCGGGCCGATGACCGTGGCGATCGCCTGGGCCTCGCGCCGCCCCCGTAGGCTCTCGCGAACGAGCCCTCCTCCAACACCGGCACGACACGCGAGAAGCCGTTGAGGGCACCTCGCACGAGGGACAGGTCCTTGGAGTTCCCTCGCTCTCATGGTCATTGGCGAGTCCGGCTGCCGCAGCTCGGTTGCCGCGCAGGAGGGAGGAATCGCGTATACCGCGAGCACCAAAGCCTCCGCCTACTTCGAGAGCTCGTGGCGCAGAATCTGTTCGTCGTAGGCACGCCCGACGCTCCGCGACTCTTCTACATCCCCCACCAGAAGCAGCCCATCGGCGACAAGCGAGGAGAGGGCCGCGCTCGGGCCTGTCACGACAGTGGCCACCTGGCCCTCTTCTTTCAGGGCCACCCACCGCGCGTCACTCCCCCTGGCGCGGGCAAGAGAGTTGAGGAAGCCGAGGACGCTCGCCAGGTCGTACCAGTCGCCGTAGTTCGCGGCCGTCACCTCGTAGCGCACGCCTCCCCCCAGGGCGACGAGCTGGTAGCTTCCGCCCCCCGCCTCGTCCTCCGCTTCCAAGGGTGGGTATTCCTCGAAGCGGAAGCCGTCCAGCACTCCTGGAGAGAGAGCGGCGAGTTCGTGCAGCAACTCGTCATGCCTGTTGGGGAAGACGCCCGTCTCCACATCGAAGGCCATGGCCCGGCCTCTGTAGAGGAGCACCTCTTCGGCGCTCACCGGCCCCACCTTCACGTCGCCGAGCGAGTAGAGGGCCCTGTCCGTCAATCCGAGCGAATCGAGGTGTGCCTCGAGCGCACCAGCGGTGGGAAACCGAACCAACGCCGAGGCGGCACTCTGGGCATCAGGAGGCAGGGCAGCGCGGCTCCACTCTCGTGCAATCTCCACCGCCCTGGGCCTGTCCAGCGCCGCGAGCTCATTCAAGCAGCTCACCGTCTCCCATTCATCCTTCGGCAGCTCTCGCGTACACGTCTCCAGGCGGCGGATGAGGTCCGCACGGGCAACTGGCTTGGCCTGGTGGGGCTTGCCCACCACCTTCGCCGCAACACCTCGAGCATCCACCGGTGCCTCGCGGTGGACGTCCGCAGCTTCCAGCACCTCCGCTGGTTGGGTGGGTTTCGGCTCCGCCTTGTCGGCGTCAGCGTGGTGGCCCTCAGTGTCGACGCTTTCCTGCATGCGTGCGTAGAGCCACAGGGAATCCGACTCGAGCCCAGCTTCACCGTCCGGGCGGGCGTCGGGCCCCACCGCCCTGGCCAGGGCCCCGAGGCCGATGAAGATGGCCAGGAAGGCGCAGGCGACAAGGAGTGGGTAGTAGTCCACCAACATCACCCGCCAGCTCCCCCAGAGGCGTCTCTCGACGACAGGCGGCCTGGGCGGCCGCGCTGGACGGCGCAGAAGGCCATGCGCCTGAAGGAAGTCGCGCATCCTCGGCCAGCGCGCGCCCAGGAAGGACACGTCCCCCGGGAGGAGCGCAAGCTGCTCCACCGCCCCATCCTCCGAGTGGACGCCAAGGCTGAGATTCGCCTGCACGTAGCCGCGAGCGACGAGAAGGGCTTTGCGGACTCCCTGCGACGACGCCCGTACTGCAGACGCGTTCCGCGCCAGCAGCGCCTCCGCCCCCCGGAGGTCCTCCTCGCGAAGCAGCACCAACAGCTCTGGCAGGAGAAGCGCGCCAGGGGGTTGCTCTCGCTGCTGGGCCTCCAGGAGCCACGCCCTCGCGCCCGGCCCGTTTCCCCGCAGCGCATGTAGGAGCGCCATGTAGAGGGGGGCGCCTCCGGCCACGCTTGGCACCTCTCTGACGCCAAAACTCCGAGACAGAGGCCCCAGAATGGCGAGTGCGCCCTCGAAGTCTCCACCCTGCATGAGGCTCACGCCCTGGTTGAAGCGGGAGATGGCCCGTTCCCTCGGACGGATGACGAAGCGCTGGGCCTCAGCGTAGCGCTCCGCCGCCTCCTCGTACCTCCCTTCCTCGGCTAGAGCGTCGCCTTCACCGAGGTGCCGAAACCATTCGTTCAAGCGCCAGCGGTTGTAGGTGAGGGCGGCGCCAAAGAGGCCCAGGACGCCCCCCACCTCCCACCACCGCACCTCCGTACTCTTCGGCCGCCAGAAGGAGAAGTAGCAGCCGAGCGTCACAAAGGTGAGCACAACGAAGAGCCAAACCCACAGCGCACGAAATCGCCTCATAGGCCCAGCGTAGCAGACGTGAGCGTGGCAAACCATGCGCCAACGTGGCACACCATGCGCCGCTGGGAGGGCGCTCTGCGAGCCGGGACAAGCGATTCCAGGAGAGGCTCGCCCTTGACGGAGCACTCGGCACCGCCGCCCGTCAACCGCCCAGTCCCGTAGCGGAATCGACGAGACGAGCAGGCCGGGGGGAGAGGCCGGCGGCGACTCCCCCGGGAGCCCAGGGCGAGGAGGCGTGGCGCCCCCGCAGAAGCACCGACCGTCTGCGGCGGATGGTCCCACACCATCCCCGCAGCAGCGGGGGTGGGCGCTGTGCGCGGGTCACACGCATAGCCCAAGCCGGGTCAAGGCCGACCAACGGGAGCGCCTTTACGCGGCCAAGCGCATATTGCTGCGCGTCGTGTCGCTTGCGAGGCCACGCGGGTAGCGTGGCCAGGAGGAGAGAGTAGGCACGCCTCTCCACCTTCGACGGCGGCCGCCGTCGCCGGCTCGGCCCACCGGGCCGGGCTCGAGGAGCTGGCGGTGGCGGCTCGTACGGGGGGCTCAAGCTGTCTCGAGGTGGCAGAAGCTGCCCGGGCCTCCACCTGCTTCTGCTGGCCGTTGTCACAGGCGGGCCCTCAGGGCCACAGGATCTGGAGGGTACACAGCGCGGGGGAGGGCAGGAGGAGAGCGTCCCCTGCCTGGAGCACCACCGGAGTGGAGCTGGCCGCCTCTCCTTCGCGACTTCGTGACAGGTGTGTGCCTGTGTAAGCATGGAAGACGCATGGGGGAGTCGGCAGAAAGAAGGGTACGGGTCTGGCGTTCCCGCCCATGTAATACCCGAGGTCTCCTCCGTATCCCTGTCAGGAGAGGAGACCCACACGATGCTGACGGTGGCGCAGGCGTTCGAGCAGTTCATGCAGAACCTGGAGCTCCATGCGGGCGAGGACCGCGAGGCGAAGCGTCAGGAGCGGAATGTCTTCGATGCGGTGCGCCGCCACCTGGGGCCCCGCGAGTCCATCCTCAGTGGCTCCTACGGCCGGAGTACGGCCATCCGGCCGCTGCACGACATCGACCTCTTCCTCATCTTCACGGCGGCCGCGAGCGGCACGGGCGAGGCCGTGGGTCCCGAGGCGTTCCTGAAGCGCGTGAAGCAGGCGCTCGAGCAGGAGTTCCCCGGCAAGCAGGCGAGATTGCAGAACCGCTCGGTCAACATCGAGTTCAGCGGGACGGGCATCGGCTTCGATGTCGTCCCCGCGCTGGAGGATCCGCGGCGGCAGGGCATCTACTGGATTCCCGACGTGCGCAAGGGCGATTGGATCCAGAGCAACCCGCGCAAGCACCTCGAGGCCTGTGACGCGGCGAACGCCAGGGTCACGCACCGGCTCAAGCCGCTCATCAAGGCCCTCAAGCGCTGGAACCAACTCCAGGGCAAACCCGTGCCGTCATTCCTCCTGGAGGTGATGGCCTACAAGGGCATCGACTCGTTCCAATCCGATGAGCGACTGTCCGTCTACGCGCAAGGCCTGGCCCACCTGTTCCAATTCATGAGCGGGCACATCCTGGACCAGTGGCCGGAGCCGGCGGGACTCGGGCCTCCCGTCAATTCCGGGGTGGGGCAGACGAACCTCCTGCAAGGACAACAGCGGATATCGGGAGCCGCCCGCAGGGCCGCCCAGGCCCTGGAGTTGGAGCGGGTGGGCAACATGGCCGGAGCGAACGCGCTCTGGCGGGAGCTGCTCGGAACGGACTACCCGGGACGGTAGGAAGCCATGCCTGGACCACGCATATTGACCATCGAGCTGGGCCGCGTGAAGAGGCCCAATGAGCCCTTTGCGTTCGACGGAAGGCCGCAGCAGTACTCCGCGCGACACAAGCAGGGGAAGCAGGGGGTGGCCGAGCTCCGGTGGGATAAGGTGGAGGAGTTGCGTGCGGAGTTCGTGCACGCGACTCCAACGTCAGCCGCGCGGAAGCAACTGGGTCATCTGCTGCGCCGGTTCCTCGAGGACGTACTGCAAGAGTTGGAAGGCTGGGGTCATTACGAAAACGCTTTACTCGACGCCGAGGCGAAGAAAACGCCCATCCGATTGCGCTTTCGCTTCAGCGCGGTGGAGTTGTTCAGCCTGCCCTGGGCACTGACCACGCTCCGTAAGAACCGGAGCCTTGGCTCCATCAAGCCCCATCCCCTGCAATTCGAATGGGCCACCGACATCCAGGTTCCCCAGGCCTCGGCTGGCCATGGCCGCGTGCTGTTCGCGTGGTCCAACGCGGAGGAGGACGTCTCGGAGGACCTCCACCGCGAGGCCATTCAGAGGGCGTGCCCGGACTTCAACCGGGAGCAGGACGAACTCGCGCACCTGACGCTGGACTCCCTTCGCGACACGCTGGACAGGGCGCGCCAGGAGGGCAGGCCGTTTCGCCTCCTCCACATCCTGTGTCATGGGGGGCCCACTCCTGGAGGAAACTTCGGACTCGTCTGGACGGAGCCCCGCCCGCCCGGGAGGCCCATCCGCGTGGATGGGGACAGCGTTTGCAACGTGCTCGGTCCCTTTCAAGGCGATCTGCAGGCGGTCGTGCTGAGCGCCTGTCATGGAAGCAACCCCGGACAGGTGGGCAGCATGTTCGGAGGCGTGGCCCACGACCTGCACCGCCTCGGCATCCCGGCGGTCATCGCCTCGCAGATGCCCCTGACGGTGAACGGCTCCATCAAGATGACCGCGGCGCTCTACGACGCCCTCTGCCAGAAGAAGCTCCCCATCGACGAAGCCTTCCAGAAAGCCCATGAGGCGCTGAGTCCCTCGTCGCTCGACTGGGTTTCGCTCCAATTCTTCCCGCAGTCACCCTCCGCAGAGGCCCGTTCCGGAGGGCGGCGCATCGTCTTCTCGCCCGCCGAGCCCCTCCCCGAGTTCCCGGAGGAACTCGTGGTGTCCTACGAGGTGAACTTCACCGTGCCGCCCCCCGCCATCATCGAGTCACTGGAGGGACGCGCGGGGGGAGACCCGGACATCGTCGTGCTGCAACCCCTCGGCGAGGTCGCGGATGATGTTCCCAGGACCGACCGGCAGTGGCGGCGCGCGCTCGAGCAAGCCGATCAACTCGTGGACGCGCTGGGGACCCGGGTCTCGATGGTGCACCTGTTCGGGCGAGCCCCGTTGCCGCTCATGTTCCACCTGGGGTGGCGGCTGAGCCGGTGGAAGCTTCGCGTGTACCAGGAAGATCGGGGACGCACCGGCAGGTGGGCCTGCGGCTACGACTCCATGCTGGAGCCTTCCCCCGAGGAGAAGTTCTTCCGGGAGGAAGCCTGGCCGGATTCCGAGGCCTGCCAAGCGGCACAGGGCCGTCTGGCCATGACCCTCGAGGTGAACCTGTCCATCCACCCCGACGAACTGGCGAAGTGGCTGGGAACGAAGAACCCCCCCGCGTTGGTACGCTTGGTGGCGGCCCGGGGTCCCTCTCCCACAGTGGTGAGGGGACCGATGGACACGGCTCGGGCCGTGGACGAGTTCCGCGCCTACCTGGACCGCATCCACGCGGAATGGCCCGGCGTCCGCGAGGTGTGGCTCGCGATGGCGTGCCCGGCCAGTCTGGCGGCGGCGCTGGGCAGGGCCTACAACCCCAAGACCCAGGCGACCTTCAAGCTTTTCAACTTCCGGAAGTCCGAAGGCTATGTGGAGGTCCCCTGGACTGGAGGCGTCACCCCCAAGCCCAAGCGCCGCTCATGATCTCGCCCGGCCGCTCGCAGGGCGGGACGTAATATCCGGCGCGCCCTCCGTATCCCCTGTGGGGACGGAGCAAAGACGCGATCATGACGAGCGCCGGGGAGATTGTGGCCAGCAAGTTCGACGAGTGGCACGCGAAGTGCGACAAGCTGCTGTTGCCTATTGCCAAACGACTCTGCCGTGGCGCCCCGGGCATCGAGCCCCAGGACCTCGTGCAGGAGACCTTCTTGCGCTTCATCGAGCGCTTTGGCGGTGCGTTGAGCGAGCTCGACGACGCACGGGCAGGCGGCTGGCTCATCCGCGTCATGAACAATCTTTTCTGTGACCTGCTCCGAGGCGCCATGGGACGCAAGAAGGCGGAAGACGATCCGACCATCACCCGCTGGACCCTGGCGCAGGGAGCGGACCCGGACACGTACGAGCGCATCACCCAGGAGCGCTTCGATTGGGCCGTCGACAAGCTGCCCCAGCAGCAGCGGCTCACCTTCCTGCTCCGCGCCCAGGGACTCGGTAACAAGGAGATCGCCCGCAAGCTGGGCGTGTCTCCCAACGCCGTGGCCAAACGCATGTTCGACGCCCGCCAGAGGCTCGACGAGCTGCTCAAGCCCTACCTCGATGAGGGAACCCACTGATGTCCACGCCCTGCGACTCACTCCAGGCCTTCGCGGATGGAGAGCTCCCGCCCACGGACGCCCAGGCCTTCGGCATGCACCTGGCTGAGTGTGAGCGGTGCCAGACGGAGCTGACCCGGCTGCTGCAACTGGAACAACTCGGCCGGCGCTACCTCGAGCGGCACGGCCCGGTCGAGGTGCCCTGGCACGCCATTCCCCGGAACCGCTGGCTGGCGGCCGGTGCGGCGGTGCTTTCCGCCGTGGCCGTCCTGCTGCTGCTCATCATCCCGCGCTTCACGGGCGGGCCGACGTCGCGAGCGGTGCCCGAGCTGTGGGCCCGGCAGCAGCGAACACTGGAAGCGCGCGTCACCTACCCCGCAGCGGACACGTACCACCCGATGGTCCAATCCCTCATGGGCGCGGCGAACGCGCCGAGCGGGGCCGAGGTCTCCCATGCCGTCATGGGCCAGTTGGAGAAGTGGGGAGACCTGCCGCAGCTCGTCGCGGCCTACCTCGCTGGCGGCACGCCCGACACCCCACGAGCGAAGCAACTCCTGGAGCGGATGCGGCGCGAGCGCACGTGGGACGCGAACGTGCTCTGCGACCTGGGGGTGGCCCACTATGTGGACGCCCAGGCGCAGCAGGACGCACTCAGGACAGGGGAACTGCGCGAGGCCTTGCGCCTGTTCAATGAGGTGCTCAGAGGGGCGCCCACACATGTCCAGGCCCGGTGGAATCGCGCCCTGGTGTACCGGGATTTGGGGCTGCCGCTGTTGGCCATGGAGGACTTCGCGGCGCTGGAGCGCACCGAGACAGATGCGCAATGGCGCAACGAGGCCCGGGAGAAGCGGAAGCGGCTCGAGGGCGTGCTGCAGCGGAAGGCCAATTGGGAGGCCGCGGACACAGCAGGATTCGAGCTTATCTCCCGAGGTGTCCCCGCGCTGACGGAGGCCCTCCGCTATGCCGACGTCCCGTTGATGCGCCGTGACTTCTATCACGCCGTGCGTGCCCGGACGTCCGCCGCGGAGGTGCGCGCGTTCCTTCCCCTCGCGAGCACGCTGGATGGGCTCGCAGGAGGCGGCACGGTGCTCCAGGAGTACGTCCAGCGCATCGCCGCACGGAACTTCTCCGTCCGCGCTTCCCTGGCGGCGCAATATGCCCGGCTGATGACGGGGCAGGTGGCCTCGGGTGATGAGGAGGCCCTGCTCCGAACCTTCCTTGCCTCGGGTGAGGACGACATCGCCCTGGGCGCGCTCACGTATGCGGTCCCGCACCTTCCGCAATACACCCGTCAACTCCTGGAGCGGACCCGTACCAGCCCGGACCCCTGGTTCCGGGTGCTGGGTCTCCAGGTGGAGGCCACCCAGGAGCAGAAGCAGGAGCGCTACGACCGGGCGCGGAAGTTGCTCGAGGAGGCGCTCGACCTATGCAAGCGGGAGCAGTTGGTCTACCGGTGCGTCGAGGTCGAGAACGACCTGTCCCATGTATCCGGCTGGCTCTTCCACGTGAGCGAGGCCGAGCGGCACGCACGCGCCGGGCTCGCCATGGCGCGGCGGGCCCAATGGGACCAGGAACGGACGCTGTTGCAGACGCTGGGGAACGCCATGCGCATGGCGGCGGACGTCACGCTGGGCCGCGCCTACTTCGGTGAGGCCCTCCTCATGTCCGGGGGCGACCGGACGAGCCTGCGGAACATCCATCAGAACCTCGCCCACCTGGCCATTCAGGCCCTGGAGCTGGATGAGGCGCGGGCCGAGCTGGACCGGGCCGTGGACGTCGGACTGCCGCTCACACAGCACGGCATCGAGGCGCTCGTGGATGTGGCACGCATCCGCCGCTCCCCCCGGGACGCTCAAATCGTGGAGCAGGCGCTCGCGCGGGAGCCCGGCAACACACCGGGACAACGCGCCTACACGAAGCTCCTCCAAGGGCGATTCCTCGTGGAGGTGGACCCCATCAAGGGGCGTGCGCTGCTGGAGGAGGCCATCCACGAGGCAGAGTCCGCGGCCCCGGAGGACATCACGGCGAGACATGCGCGTGCGTACAGCTACACCTCTCTCATCTTCGCCGACGCCGCGAGGAGTGACTTCGCCGCGGCCCTGGAGCGCTTCGGCACGGAGCTGGGCCTGGCCTCCACGGGCCGGTGCGTCCTCGCGCTCACCGAGGACACGGAGCGCAGCCTGCTGGTGGCGCGGGGCGCGGAGGGGCAACTGGTCAGCCGGTACATCCCCCAGCGGAGCACGCGGTTCGACCCGGCGAGCCTCGCGGGCGTGGTGCCCCCGGACATGGTGGACGCCCTTCGGCCCTGTGCCTCGGTGGATGTCCTGGCCCGGCCTCCCTTGCAGGGGCGCTCGGGGCTGCTTCCGTCAGAGTTCGCCTGGCGCTACCTGACACGGCCCACCGCGCCCCGACCTCCAGATGGACGAGGCCTGCACGTCGTGGTGAGGGAGGTGCGGTACAACGAACAGCACAATGACCCTGTCCTGACGTGGTCGCCCTCCATCGCGCCGGGAGCGGAGCTCCGGACCCTCCGGGAGCTGGATGCCACCCCGAACCGCGTGCTGGCAGCCATGTCGGAGGCGACGGACATCGACCTCGCCACCCACGGGAAGATCGACCCGGGCTCGAACACGGCCTACCTGCTGCTTGCCCCGGGTCCGGACGGCAACGATGCGCTGTACGAGAACCGCATCCGGGGGCAGCGGCTCTCGGGCGCGCCGCTCGTCGTTCTGGCGGCGTGCGAGGCCGCGCGGGGAACCTCGTCCCTGCACGAGCAGGGCAGCCTGCCGAATGCCTTCCTCGCCGCGGGAGCGCGCACGGTGCTCGCGGCGACGCTGTCCATTCCGAACGACGACGCGTCGGCCTTCTTCGCGGCCGTGCGCGAGCGCAGCCGTGGAGGCGTCCCCGCCAGCGTGGCCGCGCGCGACGAACGCATGAAGTGGTTGAACGGTAAGAAGGACGCCGAGTGGGTCAACGGCGTCCTCGTCTTTGAGTGAGGAACGGCTGCCGAATCACGCGCAGCCTCAATGGAGAAGGGGAGGGCCCATGCAGGATGAGTCGTTGGAGCCGCAGGACTTCTCGACGTGGGATGGCACGCCGTTCTTCGAGGGGTATCCCGAGGAGGGAAGGCACGTCTACATCGTCAAATCGCGCGCTCAGGGGAATTTCACCGCTTACGGGGCACTGGATGACCAGGATCAGGCCATCTTCGTGGTCCAAGGGACGCTCGCGCAGCTCGACGCGTTCGTGGCGCAGGTGGAGAAGGAGGGGGCCCAGGTGACGTACGGCCTGCCGCCCTTCGACACCAACACGGGGGGAGACAAGGCCGAAACCACCAGCCGGCCCGGTCTCATGACGGACAACAAGACGGGCGGCACCGGCCCATCCGTTCCCACTGAGGGAGACACGGCCACCGAGACCAAGAAAACCGGCGGCAAGAGAAAGCGCGGAGGCAAGAAGTGACACTGCAACTGTTGCTCGCTCAGGCCGGGGACGGGCGCCCCGTCATCGAGACTCCCCTGCCGGCGGAGTCGCTGCTGGAAGCGCCGCTTCCAGCGCCCCTGCCGAGCCCCACCCATCTGTACAACATGTCCGCCGAGCCCGACTCGCTGCGGGAACAGCGTTGGGCGCTCGTGGTTCCCAACAACACACGAGGCCGGACACTCGAGGCCATCCTCTCGCCGCTGTGCGAGCGCCGTGCGGAGGAGCAGGGCCGCACGGTGGCTGTCTACCGTGCAGAGCCAGGAATGAACGCGGCCAAGGCTCGCGAATTCGTGGACGAGGAGATGTATCCGACGTCCCAGTCCTCGCGGGAGCACGCCCGATACGTCCTGCTCGCCGGGACGCCGGAAGAGCTCTCGATGGAACTGCAGGAAGAGATGACGGGCGATGGTTCCTGCTTCGTGGGACGCCTACCCTTCGAGCGGGAGGATGACTTCGCGGCCTACGTGGAGAAGGTGGTGGACCGAGAGCGGGAAGCGGCACGCTCCAGGAAGGCCCGGGCCGTCTTCCTGACCGCGCAAGACGGGTCGTCCCAGGTGCGGAGTGGCCACGACTTCATCACCGGCCCGGCGGCCCGGCGGTGTGCGGAGGCGCGTGCGCAGGGCTACTTCCCGACGAGCAGTCTGGTGACGGAGGAATTGCCGGCAGGAGCCAAGGGGCGGCTGTTGGAGCTGGCCGGTGTGAAGGAGCCGAGCCTGTTCTTCACGTTGAGCCATGGCGTCGGAGGGCCGCTGTCGGGCTGGCGGAGCGCGGAAGAACAGCGGCAGACGCAGGGCAACATGTGGCTCGGCGACTGGACCCAGCTGACCGCCGAGGATGTCCACCAGGGGCCGTTCCTTCCCGGAGGTATCTGGTTCTACTTCGCCTGCTTCGGCGCGGGGACGCCGGTGCGCAGCGTGTACCAGCCGTGGATGGAGCACCTCGTGCGCGCACGCAAGATGCACAAACGGGTACTGGAGGGCGTCGAGCGCTCCCGCCCCGTGGGGACCCGGCCGTTCATCTCGGCGTTGCCCCAGGCGGCGCTGGCCAACCCCGAGGGGCCGCTCGCCGTCATCGGTCACCTGGACCAGGCGTGGATCTGCGCCTTTCACGATCCCCGCACCGGGCAGACACATACCAACCGGCTGGAGGAGGTGCTCACAAGTCTGGTGGAAGGCCACCGGGCGGGGCCGGCGCTCCATTCCCTGTCACGTTACGCCTCAAAGGCAGACCGGGAGTTGCGCAAGCATTACCAGGCGGACGCGGTGGCCCAGTCCTCCGCTCAGCCCCTGGCTTCCAACATGACGGAGCGCGCCTACCTGTGGATGGAGCGTCACGACGTCACCCACTACACGCTGTTGGGAGATCCGGCAGTGAGGCTCGTGGATCGGGCCGGCCGCTGAGCCGCGGGAAGGGAAGGGAAGGGCGGTGCACGTAATAAACGCCGCGCCATTCGTGATCAATGTACCATGACACTTCCACTCCCCTCGTATTTCACTGACTTCCTCAATGACATCCGCCCGACGCCCGCCCAACGAGCTGACATGATCGACGGGCACACCAGACTCCGGGAACGCCTGGAGTCGGACACGCAGCTCAAGACAGGGTTCGTCAGCATGTTCCTGCAGGGCAGCTACAGGCGTCACACGGCGGTCCGGCCCAAGGACGGCAAGCGGGCGGATGTCGACCTCATCGTCGTCACCCGCATGAAGGAGTCCGAATTCACACCAGCCGAGGCAATGGCCTGCTTCAAACCCTTTCTAGAGCGGCACTACAAGGGCAAGTACCGCCAGCAGGGCCGCTCCTTCGGCATCGAGATGTCCAGCGTGGAGATGGACCTCGTCATCACCGCCGCGCCGTCGGAAGCCGAGGCGGGTGTCTACAGCTCCCTCTCCGAGAGCGAGGACGACATCCATCTCGACGAGGACGAGACGCAGCCGCTCGTGAAGGCGGCCTTGGACGGAACCCCGCAGTGGAAGACGGAGCCGTTGCGGATTCCGGACCGGGACCTTGGCAGGTGGCAGGACACCCACCCGCTGGTGCAGCTGAGTTGGACGAGCCAGAAGAACGCCCGGTGCGCGGGGCACTACGTCAACGTGGTGAAGGCCCTCAAGTGGTGGCGACTCGTCCACGCCAGTGAGCTGCCGGACCGGCCCAAGAGCTACCCGCTGGAGCACCTCATCGGCGACTGCTGCCCGGACGGCATCTCCTCCGTGGCCGAGGGCGTGGTGCGGACCCTGGAGCAGTTCAGCCAGCGCTACGCCTTCCATGCCGCCTGCAAACAGGTCCCCTACTCACCCGACCGGGGGGTGGACCAGAACGTCATGGCGCGCATCGACGGTGAGGACTTCACGAAGTTCCACGCGCAGGTGGTGGCCGCCTCGAAGACGGCCCGCGAGGCCTTCGAGGCGCCGGATGTGCAGACCGCGGCACCACTGTGGCGCGAGCTCTTCGGCGACAAGTTCCCCCAGGCTCCCGATGGCGGTCCCTCCTCGAAGAAGGATGGCTTCACGTCCCACCAGGGCGGGCCTGGAGTCGTAAAACCCGGTAGGTTCGCGTGAGAGAGGCACCCGCGATGACTGACGAGCTCCGCGTGGGCCGCCGGGCACTCGATGGAGTGCCCGGGGTGGAGCTGCTCGCCGAGGTATCCTGGGAGCCGGAGGAGGAGTGCTGGGTCCTCCCCCTGCGCCTGCGTGCGGACACCTCGGGGAGCAGCATTCCCGCGTGGACAGAGTGGTACGTGCTCATCGACGAGCACTACCCCTGGGGGCGGATCGCCATTCAACCTTCGAAGAAGGGGAGCGTCGAGGACACTTATCCGCACCAGCGCTTGAACCGGCCAGGGCCGGCGGCTCGACCGTGGCGGGCAGGGCGGCTGTGTCTGCAGACGGGACTGGCGTCGCTCGGATTGAGAGCGCGGGCGGAGGAGCCACGGAGCGCGGAGGCGCGGCTTTCCTGGCACGTCGCGAGCGCGCGGGAGTGGCTCGAAACCGCGGCTCGGGGTCAGCTTCTCGCTCCGGGCCATGCTTTCGAGCTCCCCGACCTGCCCACCGGTGGAAGCGAGCAGGTGGTTTTCCGCGAGACGGCCGGGTCGCTCGGCACCTGGACGGCGAGCCCGGAGCGCCGGGGATGGGTGGAATTGAGGCCCGTCCCCGGCAACCCGCGGCTGCTCGCCGTGAAGGCGTTCTCATCGCTCGACGGCCACCGCGTGTTCTCTCCCGAATGGGGAGACCTGCTCAGCGCGGGGCATCGTCGCAATCGTATTCGTGTGCCGTGGATGCGATGCGACTCGCTTCCGCTCCTACCTCCCTACGCGCCCCCCACCACTTGGCCCGAGTTGGAGGAGGCCCTGCGCTCCAAGGGACTGGACCTGCGGAAAGAGCTTCACTCCTTCGCCTTGCGGCTGCGTGACGGCGAGCGCCACCTGTGTCTCATTGGCTTTCCCATTCCAGAGAGGGTGGGCGAGCCGAACGTGCGCATCCACTGGTGGGCGCTTCGGTTGCCCGTCTTCGCCCATGGCAACGAGGCGAGGCGCGGCTATCGCCGCAACGAGCAGGCGTACTGGCATCATGACCAGACCCAACTGTTCAAGCGCTCCCTTCCCCTCAGCTGGCTTCGCACCGACAACTGGGCGCCCGAGGACCTCCGCAGCCGGGGGGCGCTGCCGGAGCCTCTGCGGAGTTCCAGGGTGTTGCTGCTCGGAGCGGGGGCACTGGGCTCCGCCATGGCGGAGTTGCTCGTTCGCGGTGGGGTCTCCCGCTTGGTCATCATGGACGGGGAAGTCCTCGAGGCGGGCAACCTCGTCCGCCACACGTTGGATGTGACGGGCGTGCGGTATTCCAAGGCGCATGCGCTCGCGGGTCGCCTGTGTCACATCAATCCGGACCTGCAGGTCCACTCCATTCCCAAGTCCTTGGACGAGCAGACGGTTCGGAGTCACTGGCTCGTTTCCCAATGCGACACCATCCTGGACTGTACCGCCTCGGACGAGGTCATTGAGGTACTGGGCCGGCACACTTGGGGCGGGCCCCGCCTGTTCTTCTCCGCCTCCTTTGGTGTGGGGGCGCAGCGCCTGCTGTGCTTCAGCGCAACAGGCACGTCGTTCCCGTCAGGTGAGTTCTGGAAGCAGGCCGACTCGTGGGTCCACCAGGAGCACGAGGAACTCCGGCGCACCGCGCTGCCCAGAGAGGGACTCGGTTGCTGGCATCCCGTCTTTCCTGCTCGAGCGGATGATGTGGCGTTGGCCGCGGCGATCTCGGTGAAGGCGCTGGTGCGAGCCACGGCCATGCGCCCCGACGTGCGGCTCGATGTCTACGAGCGAGAGGAACACGAAGACAACTTTCGTGGAGTCACCCATGTGTCCCCTGTGGAAGCGCATGCCAGCCCTTGAATTCCGCTCCGCAAATACACGCTTCCGGGTGCACGTACCAGGAGCCACCATCCAGAGGCTCCTCCATCTGTGCCGCACGTCTGGCCGGCTAGAGACAGGAGGCATCCTCGTGGGCGGGTACTCCGCCACGCTCGACTGTGCCCGGGTGGGTGCCGCCTCCGGACCTCCCAGAGACTCGGTTCGTGGGCCCAGCTCGTTCCAGCGTGGAACAAAGGACCTCCAGAAGTGGCTTAAGCGCCGGTGGGCCACACGTGGCGACCATTACCTGGGCGAGTGGCATTTCCATCCCCATGTCGCGCCGGTGCCGAGCAGCACGGATCTCCAGCAACTCGGGCGCATTGCTCGCACTGCAGAGTACCGCTGCCCCGAGCCCATCCTGCTCATCGTGGGAGGGGACCCGGCGGGCAAGTGGTTGGTCAGTGTCCATGTGATTCCGAGCGGGCAGGCCGCGGTGCCGCTCCAGCGGATGGAGGACCCCGCCAGGCCAGACAGCCCCGCTTGAAGCAGCGCACGAACCACGCCCGCGGGCCGTTCCCTCGCACCAAGGGCTTGTCAAGACCATATCCCCTCGGGCGCAACACAGCGCGCGGGAAGCAAGCCGGACAGGACAGAGGCTCCGGAAAGGAGCGGGCCCTTCATAGTCACCGAAAACCTGCCGCCCGGACGAGACGTGTTATCGTGCGCGCCGTCGTCATCCACGCGGCATGTACCGGGGGGAGAACACCATGTCAGAGGGACTCAAGTCCGTTGTCCTGTCTGCAGCCAAAACCTTCATCAACGCCGTGCTGATCGCCGGGGTGGCCCTGGGCGCCTTGTCCATCGGCTACAAGTCGCTCCGTCCAGTTCCTGCAACGGGCGGCGAGCTCGCCATCGCCCTGGCGAAGCAGAGCATGCAAACGGGTGTGGAGGACTTCGCCGGCATGGTGAAGCGCTACATGAACGTCGCCGAGTCGGACAGGCTGGACAGCCTCGTGCAGTCGCGCCTGGGCGAGCTCCGGGGGGCGCTCACGGTGAAGGGGTGGAGCGCGAAGGAGGTGGAAGGTGGCCTCCACCTAGTCAGCTTCGAGTGGTCCAACCCCTCGGGCGGCGGGGACATGGGCATGTACTTCGAGGTGGACACGAAGAATCGCTTCGCGCGGCCCATCGTCCCGGACGACGAACTGGCCCTCAAGTACGGCATCCGCTCGCAGGAGACTTTCGAGAAGGAGGAGGCTCTCACGCGCGAGGTCATCAAGCGGAAGTTCCCCGAGGGGGCGGTGGAGTACGCCAACCACGTCCTCACCGTGAGGGGGAAGTCCGAGGGTGACTACAACCCCGAGGAGGTGGCGCAGAGCATCCACCGAGGCCTGAAAGAGGCCTTCGAGCGCCGCAAGGACAAGTTCCTCCGGGTGAAGATGACGAAGGGCACCACCGTGGCCGAGTACGCTGCGGGGTACTAGCGACTGCACGGCGGGGGGCTGCGCCCCACCGCCGAGAAAGCACCTGAGGCCCGCCGGGAGTGCCAGCGGGCCGCGTGGGCAACCAGGTACTGAAGGAGGCCCCGCTCTCACGGGGAGAATTGCGCCAAGCCACGACGGCAGTGAGGCCCAGAGGTGGACCCCCGCTCGCGCGGGGAGGGTGATTCTGCGGTGCGCTTAAGCGGTGGACCCCCGTTAGCCGGGGAAGGACACGAGCACCAACACCCTCGGGCGGACCCCCGCACTACGGGGGAGACGGCGCAGCGGACAGTAGAGGCCCCGGCAGCACTCAGCAAGAGGGGCGGGAGGCTCCCCTGGCCGCCGTGCGCTCAAGGTTCGCACCCTCGCTCAGCACAGGTGCACCGGGGCAAGCACCAGGAGGGTACGCCACAAAACACGAGAGACGTAGAGGCCCAGCTCGGCACTCCACGGCGACAGGCGCCGCCAGCCGCCTGCGCTGCCCCCCATCCGCCCGCCGAAGAGCGCCACGAGGACGACGGCTCTTGGGGCTATGAGCTTCTGGGGAGCGGGGCGCCTCTCAGGGCGGGACGCGAAGCGAGCAGGCGGACGAGCACACTGCTGGTGCAAGCTTCTCTACGTCCCGCAGGTATTCAGACATCCAGGAGTCCACTGCGGCTCAGGTGAAAATCCCTGGACCGGTTCGCAGGCGAGTGCCGCATCCCAGGTGCTACCGCTTCAGGCGCCGGCCGAACGTCGTGCGTAGCACTACGTCCCCGGCCCTATCCGAGAGCCATCGCATGCCCAGGGTCTTGGCATTGGAGCGGAGCCGAAGGCCTGCGTAGCGGAGGGCCTTGAGGGTGCCAGCCCTCCAAGGCCGGGCGCGGCCGATTGTCTCGTAGGAGAAGACGTAGGCGTTCCCGTCCAGCTTCGTGTCCGTCACCACAACGTGGGCAATCCTCACTGCGTGCGAGTCCGCCCGGGCAGACGAGCGTAGGGCGCTCTCCGGAGTCGGCCCTCGGTTGATCGAGGCGCGCGTCCCCGCCATCATCGCGATGCAGTGGGGGTGCTACTCACCCATGCCGAGTCGGTTTGCTGCCCAATGTCGGCGTAGTTGCTTCGGGTGACGGGGGGATCCGTCGGAGATCCGCCACCCGAACGCGCGGCACCTGTCGCTCTCTATACAGGTCAGCGTGCTTTTTCGCTTGGACAGTTTGCGAATGGGGATGCCCCGCTTCAAATGTTCACCGGAGCACTGACCGACCAAATCGGCATGGGCTCTACGGGTAGTTGGTCTCCCGGCTACCGGCGAACAGGCCTGTAGCAGGCCGAGTGGTACAACTACCCGCTATCAACCCGCTGTAAAACAACGAGGTGTCTTCATGGGCGGCTCTGAGGTCGCTGGTATCGCTTTGTCCGTTGTCAAGGAACTCAAGGACGCATCGACGGTAAACACGTTCCTTGTGGTGGCGTCGTATCTCACGGGGCTGAAGGTGCTCCTGCTCACCTGGGGCGCAATCCTGAAGGTGATCCTGCGCACCTGGGAGCGAAAGCTACTCTCCCCCGAGCCGATGTTGAGGACTCGGAGCATGCTTCAGTAGTAGCCCCCCTCCCCCACCGAGGCCCTCCAGGGTCTCCCGGGATCCTGGGACCTTGCTGGGGCATGGGGGAACATGCGGAAGCCGAGCGGGACGCGGTGGGGGCTGCTGTGCGACGCGGAGCCTAGTTTCCGGCTCCGGACACGACACCCGGTCTGAAAAATGGATGCACCGCCCCGCCTCGTTTACCTCCGTGTGTGGCCCGTGAGGCCTGACGTCCTGAAACACGGGACTGCACAAGTGGGAAACGAATGAACCAGAAAGTCAGCGGCACGGTTAGCGATAAGTACGAACATCCGAATGGACAGATGTACAACTACGAGGGGTCGTTTGAACACGACGGTCGCGAATTGAAGTGGGATGTGCGTGTCTACCACGAATGTACTTTGATTGGGGGGCCGGTCCCCAAATCCGTGTCCGTTCCTGCGTCCACTCCGGATGTTCTCAGGGAGCAAGTGAAACGAGCGGTCGAAGGTGCTATTCACGACTTCGTTGGTATGGACCGCGTTCCCTAATCCTTCTTGGGTTCTCCTTCGGGCTGCCTCTCCAGGCGCCCCGCTGGGCCTCTTTCGGGGCCTCGGGGGTCCCGGCCCCGTAGCGGGTAGGCCCGTCCGGGGCTCCTGGGGGTTGCTGGGGGCCTTGCTGCTGCTCCTACTGAAAGCTCTGCGGTTGCCCTGCGGAGCGCACACGAGAGACCTTGTCGGCTCTCGTAATAGGTCTAAGCCACTATGTCCCGACCTCGGACTCCTACAGTGCCCGTCATCCCTTCTCGTCTTCCGCGCACCGTCATGCTTGACACCTGCACGTTACAGACGGTGTCCACGCAAAGTGAGTTGCGCGAGTGGTTTGCTCAGTGGCTTGAGGCCCAAGATCTCACCTGCTACCTCGCGGAGACCTCGTTGGTGGAAGTAGCCGGGAAGAACGAACAGGGAGTTGCCGAACGGCTCAATGGACTTCGTGCCCTACGGAAGCAGGCCGGAGGGAGGCTTCGTGGGGCGGCTTCATTTGATGACACAGTTCGTGCGCAGTTGCAGCAGCGTCGGCCCGGCCCTGTGGAGGTTCCTCCAGGCCCTAGCTTATTCGAATGGATGACGGGCTTCGATGACCGTCAATTCCCCACGGTATTCGCCCGGGCATCCTTCATTGCTAATTACGTAGCCCGTAAGAAGGACACCCTGTTCGAGATGGATCGTAACCTACGGGATCACGTCCGACGGCTCAGGCAGGAATTCCCGGAAGACGAGCGGGAAATATCGGCGGAGTATGCTGTCAGCGAGATCAAAGGTCGTCGAAGACTCGGAGTCGGTGATTTGATGATCGATACGGCTGCGGAGCGACTGCTTGAGGGCCGAATGACGCCAAAGCAGGTAGAGGAGCGGCTTTCTCAGTGCCCGGTCCTCAACTGCGCCGCACATCTCGTATGGCGGGCCAACTTGGCCAACGCGGCGCCACCAGCGGAGCAACTCACTACGACCCAGAACAGTGTGATCGGCCTCTTTCGGACGAAGTCGGCCAGAAAAGGCGGGCGCGGCGATTGGTACGACTACCTCACTGCGGCTACCGCTGCTGCCTGCACCATGTTCATCACGGGTGATGACAATCTCTTTCGTCGGTGCGAGTACATCCGAGACCTTGGGGTGAGCGGCATCAGGGCTTACGCGGCCAAAGCACTAATAGAGGGGTACTCTTCGGGAAGTGCTTGACCCTCTCCGATGCCCCCGGGGCTCCCTTCAAGGCTCCCCCTGGGGAGGAAAAAACCGGCCCTACCAGGAGTCACCCACAAGGGGACAGGACTGGTAAGGCCGGTGAGGAGCTACTAGCTACGAATGCCCCGGGGGTTTTCCTGGGGTTCTCTGGGCAGAGAGGGTGAGGAACTAGCCGCTAAGGGCACTGCTTCCTGGGGTTCTCTTGGTGAGCACCGGAGGCGCACCTTAAGAACTCTTATAGATACCTATAGAGACTTACGTCTATCTCCCCTCTACTGAAGGGATAATTGGGTCCTACATCTCCCACCCGGCCTGCCCGCCTGCCTCGTTGCCCCTCTGAGGTTCCCTCGGGTTCTTCAAGGCATCCCGCTGGATCAAGTCCCCGGTTTTTCCTCGGGGGACAGGTCACGTAGGGGAACCTTGTAGGCCACGGAAGCAGCTACCTGGGTTGTCACCGTGGGGTTGACTCCTCCCCCTTCCAACCGCGTCAGGTACTTGGGGTGCGGTGGGTGTCAACGTAGTTGTCGCGAGAAGCTGACTCATGCGGTCGGCCGGAGAGAAGGCGCGGCAGGGGTGGGGTGCGGGGAGGGGTTGAGGCGGACGGGGCCAGTGGGAGTCCAGTCGCGGGTGTTGCCGCGCCAGCGCTCGGGGTGACGGTGGTGCGCTCGCAGGTACACCTGGTGGCGGCGAGCCAGCAGTTGAGCCTCGCGGCCGAAGTGCCTGTCGTCTGGAGTGACGAAGCGGATGGCGCTGTGGCGGTGCTGGGAGTTGTACCAGCCGACGAAGGACGCCACCCACGAGCGAGCTTCCTCGAGAGAGGAGAAAGGCTTATCCAACAGGCGGTAGAGCTCTCCACGACGTGGGGTTGTGCGGCGACGAACTGCTGCGCACTGGCATTGGGAGCGTCCGGAGCACATGGGCGAAGAAGAAGACGAAGCGCGAGCAGAAGCTGGCGGCATTCCGATGGAGGTTGAGCACCTAGTTGTCGGCCACGGTGCGCTGAAAGAGAGCGGGGGATGCCGAGGGGCTCGGGGAGCCTGCGGGCCTCGTCGAGGACGAGCATGCACAAACGCGCGAGCTCGCCGGCGCAGCCCTCGTCGGTGGTGAATCGCTGCGCAGTTCGGGAGCGCACGGCGAGGACCTCCAGGCTCAGGGGAGAGCGCATGCCATAGCCTGCACCCAAGCCAGGGGAGGACGGGCGCGCCCGAGGCGTTCAGTCCTCCATGAGGGAATCCACGGCGGCCTCCAGGTCCTGCTGGGTGGGTTGCAGGTAGAGGGCAGTGGTGGCGGGCTTTGCATGGCCCGCGTAGGCGGCGACCAGGGCGATGTCGTGTCCCTTGCGGCGAGCCAGCTCCGTAAGCGTGGTGTGGCGGAGCACATGAGGGGTGACGCCGGTGACACCCGAGAGGCGCTCGTACTTGTCAACGAGCCGCCGTATTGAGCTTGTGGCGAGCGCGCCTCCGTACCGCCCCGGGAAGAGGTAGGGCCCAAGGAGGGGACGGGCGGCGAGCCAGGAGGAGAGGGCGCGGCGCACGCCGCGGTGGAGGGGGATGGTGCGTTTGCGCGAACCCTTCCCCTGCACTCGGACGCTGCCGCAGTGCTCATCCAGCTCCACGTCCTCGAGCCGCACGTGCACGAGCTCGTCCTCACGAATTGCCGTGGCGAGGAGCAGCTCACACACGGCCTGGTCCCGGAGGGTGCCGTGCTCCTTCACGGTGGCCAGGAAGCGCTTCTTCTCCTTCGCCCCCAGGGCCCGGCGTTGAGTCGGTCTCAGCGGCGCCACCCGGATAGCGGCGAGCCCCCCCACGGGTGACTCGCGGCAGAGCTTGGCGGAGACAGCCCAACGGAAGAAGGAGGCGAGGCCAGCACGGCGGCGGTGGAGCGTGGCGGGCTTGGCGTTGAGGGCGGAGAGATAACCGCGGACGTCATCGCTCCGAACGCCCCCAGGGAAGAGCGAGCCCCCCTCGCGCTCGAAGTGAGCGCGGAAGGAGCGCACGTCGCCGACGTAGGCCCGCACGGTATGCAGGGGCTTTCGCTGGCGATCCAGCTCCCGCCGGTACTCCTCCACCACCTCGTCAGCGGATAACAAGCTTGCGCCGTTATCGTGCGTCATGGAGACGCGATACCACGAGGAGAGAAGGAGGGCCATGCCTGCCCGGGAGCGGGACGCACGATAACGGCAGGTTTCGAGCGTTGCACCAAGCTCGCACACACATTGGCTGGCCGTGTGGGTGGTCGGCTCCAATGTAGGACATTCAGCCACCTCGGGAGCCTTTTCGCGTCGAGCAACGTCGGCTCCGCATGCAGCTCGTGCGCGAGCATGGCCCCAGAAGGTCCGGGAGGGCCTCTCCGCACGCGCAGGGGGGCAGGGCGACGGCATGGACGGTTCCCCTACGCAGGTCCGCTGCGAAGCGCTCGGAGGCCCCCTGGCGTGGATGGCCGGCGGGCGGGAGAAAACGAGCAGGCCAACACGGCGGCAGCTCCTTGAACACGTGGCCCGGAACCTCGCTTGCTGCTTCTCGGGGCTGCCCACATGCCCCGCAGAGGGGTCGCAGCGGAGTTGCTCCGTGAAGGCGGAGTGCCTGGAGGCGGACGCGGAGCGGCTCGGCGCTCGACGGTGTCCTGCTGGCCGACGCGCCTGCGGTAGAGACGACTGGAGCGCGCCCACCCTCTCGGATTCAGCTTCGCGCCTCTTCCTCGCTGGTGGTTTCCTTGGAAGGGGTGCCCCCTTTCTCTCCAAGGATGGTGGCGAGGACGCCCAGGATACGCAGTTCCCTGCGCGGCAGACGTTTGGTTCGGCGAATGAGACGCCGGTGCTCCGGCGAAGCCCCCTCGTCGCCGCCAGCATCGGTGGCCGGTGGGCGGGGAGGGAGCCTGGCCTCCTTGTCGATGGCGAGGGCCGCGTCGGCCGAGAGATTCAGGACGAGACAGACCTTGCGGAGGGTGGGGACGCTCGGAGTCATGTTGCCGCGCTCGAGGCGGCCGTACACCTCGGTGGCAATGCCGACTCTATCGGCGACGTCCTCTTGAGTGAGCCCGGCCTCCACGCGAGCGGCGCGGCAGGCTTCACCGATGTTGGTAGCAAGGCGTTTGGGAGGGTAGGTGTTGGAGAGACGCGGCATGGGGTGGGCTCAGGCGAGCGCAGGACGGGGGTTGAGGTTGGTAAGGGCAACGAGGACACGCGTGTCCGAGAGCAGCCGCCTTCCGGCGGCGTCCCTCGCGGTGTAGGCGGCGAGCCACTGGGCCCGTGCGGCCTCCTCGGCCGGGGACTGGTAGCCGTCAGCCTCCATGGCGTCGAGCCAAGCGGTGATGGACAGAAACTCCCAGAGGGTTGCGCGCGTGAAGGACTCCAGGGTTTCGGAGAACTGGAGGAAGAGAGGTCCGAGGTACGCGGAGAGCGGTGGCGGTGGCATCACGCGGCTGCCCTCGGGCAGAAGAGCCGAGGCGCGGGCAGCGCGCGCGCAGCCTCCCTGGCCGCAGTGAGGGCCCGCTCGCGGTAGCCTTCCTGCCAGTCGTCACGCGCGGCGCGCTCCGGCAGGCTGTTGAGGCCATCGCACCACGCCGCGGTGAGCCACTCCTCGCGGCACAGCCTCTCGCTATGAGCGGCCTCAATGAGAGAGCCAAGCGCCTCCAGGTAGCCGAGCACGCAGGGGAGGGCGGAGAGCGGCAGCATCATCTCCTTTCCCCCAGGGAGCGCAGCTCCCGCCCCATCTGTTCCAGGAGGTGGCCGAGCTGCTCGTATGAGAGGGAATAGCGGAAGGCCAGTTCGTCCACGATGCGCTCCACGGCGAGGCGTGCGTGCGCGCCTACTGGCGCGGAGAGGACGGCCGTGACGTGGAAGGGAGGGCGACGCCACCAGCGGTCCACGGCGATGCCGATGGTGAGCGCCATTAGCGTGAGAACGCCGAGGGGGACGTCGCCCGAGAGGACGAGGAGAACGCCCAGAGTACCGTAGAGGTAGTGTAGCGGAGTCAGCATGGGGAGACGGGCAACTCGTTGAGGGCGAGGCGTCGGTTGAGGGCGCGGGATTCGAGAATGCAGGCGCACTGCGGGCACAGGCCGCGCAGCTCGTAGGCGATGCGAAGAAGTCGGGACTCGGCGTTGCCAAGGGCGAGGGCGTCAATGGCGGTGGAGCGGGCCTCTTCGGTGGGGAAGGTCTGATCGACGATGAGCTCGCGGAAGATGTGGCGCTGATCGCGGACGAGGCGGCGAAGATCACCCGCGATCTGCCATTCGCACCGGGTACGCTGGCCGCAATGCCGACACACTTCGCCCCGACGACTACCCACGGGACGGCTCCTCTATAGAGAGGCTCGTCAAAGAGAGGACCCGAGCGAGCTCCCGCATGACCGTGGTGACCTGCTGGCGTTGCTGCTCGGTACAGAGGTCCAGGAGGGGCGAGCCTTCGAGTGTGGCCCGGCGAATCGCCGAGGCCGCGACATGGGCGGCCAGGAGGCGCGCCTCGGCAGGAGAGAAGGGGGCGCCGCCGGCTCCACAGGCGCCAACGGGCCAGGTCGTGCCCACCGGAACGAGCAGCACAACACGGAGCAGAGTCTCGTCAGGGGGCAACTCGGGAAGCTGGCGCACGGTGGGGCTCCTCCACGCGCATGGCATACCATGCGCTATGCCCGCATCACAATCCCAGGCCGTACCTGCACGAGGCCTGTGAGCCTCCGCGTGCAACACCCCAGTGCGTCCAGCAGCACCTGGAACAACTCGGCGTACCGCTGTCGTTCACCCGATTTTCCGGCCCGGACACAGAGTGCGAGCGGAAGTAGCACCCCTAATGATGGCGGCCGGAGCACTGGCGCGGGAGCTGGGCGGACGCATGGGTCGCCAGCCACTCGCCCCCGCCGGGTGCCCCAGCGGCATGGTGGTCGTTCGGAGCGGAAGGGTGTTTGGCGCCGTGCTCCCGGGGGGCGGAGCGCGGAAGCCTCGTTCCGGCGCGGCCAGCCGCCCTGAGGCTTGAGGGCCCGAGAGGGCCCGCATGACGGCGCCGTTAGGCGCCCACCGCTTGGAATCCGGCGGTTTGCGGGCACTTTGGCCGAGTTATCCACAGGGCCCACGTCGGGAAAAAAGTGGAGGGAAGGTGGGTCTAGGAAGGATCGTCTAGGAGGATCACGCAAGCGGCGGTGATCGTTCAGGAAAACGGCGATCCGGATACCCAGACTGACGTACCTCGATACCCAGACTGACGCACCTCAGATACCCAGAGTGACGCAGCTCCCGAGGGACGACGAGATACCCAGAGTGACGTACCTCTTGTCGGCTGCTCGCCCAGGTAACCCCGCGAAAACACGTGAGCGCGACATCGAGCCCCACAGCTTTTCCCCAGGAGCTTTGAGAATGGCACACCATGCGCTTTAGAGAGCATGTTGTAACATGCCGTAACTATTCGGGTAGGGCTCCGCCCCCCCACAACGACGCAGCGCGGGCCAGCGCATGGCACACCATGCGCCGCCTTCCCCCCTCAGGATCTGTCGTGCTATAGCACGCACTTTTTCCCGCGCTTTTTGTCGTGCTATAGCACGCACTTTTTCCTGTGCTGCAGAGTGGCACACTGTGGGAACCGTGCAAAAAGACGGCATGGTACAACATGCTCAAACCCGCCTCGGCGGGACCAACCTCACAGGAAGGATGCGGAGACCCTACCCGCATGCGCCACCTGTCGGACGGAGGGGAGCCCAGCCGGCTGAGCGGCAGGCGTCGAGGCACGGAAGGGGCCGTAGCGGGCACCTCGGGTGATGGCGGGTTGCCGGCCAGAGGCCTCCCGCGTAGAGCGTGAGGCCTGCTCGGGCCAACGCTCGAGGACGAGCTGGAAGGCATGGCTTCCAGGTTCCCTATGGAGATGAGCGATGACGGACGCCCGCAAGCCCCCAACTGCGCCTTCCGCCGGGCCTGAAGCCAACAGCCAACCCTCCGAGGAGGTTCTGCGTCAGGCCCGTGAGCTCGGCGTCGAGGTGGTGCCTCCGGGGCGGCTTCGTCGGTGCCTAGTGCGTGAGCCAACGCTCCCGCGCGCTACCCCCGCTGACGTGGCTCGGTACGAGGGCCAGCTCGTCGCACTCGGTCGCGCGGCACAGGCCGAGGGAGCCGAGGTGGGGACCTGGGTAGGGGCCGCGCTGCGCCAAGTGGCCGCGGAGCTACCTGGAGGGGCGGAGGCCCTGGTGGAGCAGCGCCCGGGCTCCTGCGAGGCGGACCTCGTGTACCAGCTCCTCACCGAGGGCGCGGACAGCGCGGCGAGGGCGCGGCCGCCTCACCATGCGGCGCGTGTGGCGGCTCGCCTCGTGCATCTCGTGCGCGAGGCCCACGCGACGCATGTGGAGACTCCCGGCTGGCTCGCGCGGGGCCTGGGCGCTGTCGCCGCAGTGCTGCCGGGCAAGGCGGACGAGTTGCTCGAGCATCAGGGCAGCGGCACCGAATTCTCCCTCGTGCGCCGCCTCGTGTACGGCACCATTGGCTGGCCAGCGGGCGCGTAGCATTCAACGCTGGAGGCCCAGCACCTGGGTCCGCTGTCGCGCACCGACATCGCGCACCAGAACCGGTGGCACGCCGCCCGGTAGCCACCTGGAATCAAGGCGGGCGAAGGTCGCGCCCGGCGGGTAACTGGGAGAAGGGGAGGGCCAAGAAGAGCCAGCTCCACACCACGCTCTCCACCGACACCAATGAGGCAGGGCGAAGGCTGTCGCCCCTGGAGCCGGGAAGCACATTTCAGCGGGAGACGCGGGCGGCCGTGCTCAAATCCAGCGTGCGGCGTGCGAGCCGGAGGATTTCATCCTCGCCGAGTTGCTCCGTGAGGATGACGTTCCGGTCCGCCTTGAGCTGCTGCACTTGTCCATCTCGCTGGAGGTGGAACTGGCCGGTCTTCTGGGCCGCGAGCTTCGCGGTGGCATCTCCGCCACGAGCATCGGTGAACATCGGCTTGAGCTTCTTGAGGGCCGTGTCCTCCTTCACGCGGCCGACGAACCAGGTGCGCACGTTCTCGCGACACCTGTAGTCCAGGTCCCCCGGGCTCTGCGTCGCCAGCATCACCCCCACGCCCGCAGAGCGCGCGCGCTTGAGCAGGTTCTCCATCGGCTGCTTCGTAGCGGGCCGGCTCTGCGCGGGCAGGTACAGGTCCGCCTCGTCGAAGAGCAGCACCGCCTGGAGCTCGGGCGAGGGGTGCTGGCTGGCCCAGCGGTTCATCTCCGCCAGAAGCTGCGACACCCAGAAGAGGACGCTCGGTGTTCCCCCCAGGAACTTGGTGCTGATGATGCTCAGCCGGGTTCGTCCCGGCACGCCCGTGGGCCCGCGCCCGAGCAACTCCTCGATATCAAGCCGCTCGCCGCTGGCGGAGAGCAGGACGCGTGTATTGAGGCGAAGCATCGCCAGATCCTGGCCCAGCTTGGCGAACACCTTCGGATCCAACCCATGGGCCTCCTCGACGAGTACCGGGTCCCCGGATTGGACGAACTGCTGCACCATCTCCAGTGTCGCGTCCCGCCCCAGCGGGCGCTGCACCAGGAGTTGGAGTGCCTGCCCGAGCAGAGCACGCGCCGCCTTGTCCCGAGAGCTACTCTTGTACTCGAGCATGCCGGCGATGGCGTCCGCTGCCTGCTGCACGCCCTGCTCACGCTCGTCTTGGGGCAGCATCTCCAGGCCCCGCGGTATCACGGGAATGGCCAGTGGCCGTCCGTCCGAGCGGCCGGGCGTGTAGAGCGCCACGTCCACGCGCTCACGCAGCAGGCGGCGGCGCTCAGCAAGTGGCCCGTCCTCCAGCTTCTCCTGCCACGCCGCCTCCCGTGCATACGCGGCCAGGTCTCCCTTGCGGTCCACGAGGATGGCGGGAACGCCGCGCAGCAGCAGTTGCTCCAGCACATTGAGCGCCGCTGTCGTCTTGCCGCTTCCCGAACCGCCGAGGAAGGCACTGTGCCTCGTCAGCTCGCCCGGCTCCAAAGCGATGGGCTGGGTGAAGAGGCCTTCCTGGGTACCCACCTTCAGAGGCCCGGTAAGCGTCTCGTGAGAGGAGGCCGGTTGCGACGGGGCGGCGGGGCTACGCGGCGCGGGGCATGGAGAGACCGTCGTTTCTGTGCCCCGATGTCCGTCGCGCGCTGGTGGCGAGACTGAATCTGCGGGTGGCGGAGCGGAGGTCATCGTGGGCACGGTCATCTCGGGTCGAGGCAGCACCCCCGGTGCAGCATCAGCTGATGGAGCAAGAGCCTGGGGGCCTGACATCGCGGCCGCGCCGGTCCCAGCTTGGGACAAGAGACCCGTGCTCCCACTGGAAGGCGAACCCCCATTCCGAGACGTGGGGGGCGGCGACGCGGGTGGCGGCGTGGTGTCCATGAGCTTGAAGCCCAGGATGTCGCTGACCGGCTTCACTCGGGTAATCGGCCGGGTCGTGCGGCCCCACTCCAGCAACGCTGGCTCGGTGTGGTGGGCCAGCCAGAACGTCTGGAGCGCTACCAACTGCCTGAGGTCGTTGTCGCTGAGTACCGTCCGGCGTCCGCCCTTTTTCTGCAGGGTGCTGATCTGATTGGCCACGACGGTACCGATCGACGAGGGGTACTCGGTGGTGCGGACGAAGACGGGAACCTTTCCCGTGGCGGCCTTGAGCGCCTCGGCCATCTGCTTCGCGAGTTGCCCGCCTTGTGGCCGCTTGTTGCAGAGCGCCACAAGAAGCTGGCTTCCCTCGGGCTGCAGGGTGACGTCCAGCAACTGTTCGTCCCGCTGCTGGACGGAGAATCGCGCCGCACCATCCAGTTCGCTGCTACCCACCTCGATGGCCCACGCCAGGAGCGCCGCGATCTCCCCGTCCTTGCTTGGAACCTGGGCCTGGAACGTCGCGCGAAAACGGGTCCATGCCTGCTCCATGTCCACGGAACCCGAAGCCGATGTGGTGGGCTGCGCGCCTCCTCCGCCTCGCCGCTCCTCGGATGCCGGGAGGGGAAACTGGGTGGGCAGACGGCGCTCCTGGATGGCCCGCTCGCGGAAGCGACGGAGCGCGTCCAGCACGTTTCGGGTTGGCGTTCCACCCAGCTCCCTGAAGCCGCTGGCGGGAAACGGCCATGTCGGATCCGCTGGGTCGACCGTGGCGCCGCGGTCCATGTAGAGGTGCCTCAAGCGCCGTGCCGCGATGGCCTGCGCTGTTTCCGCTGACACCAGCTTCTCGAGCTCCAATGGCTCGGGGTCATGCTCGATGCGGTCCAGCATGGAGCGCAGGAGCTTCTCCCGCACATCGAACCAGAAGTCCGAGAGGCAGCAGACGACGACCACTGCCCTGGGAATCTTTCCAGCGAGGTGGGCAAGAATGTTCATCGCTCGGCGGAAGGCAGGTTCCATGTCCGGGCGCTGTTTGAAGTCGCTGATGTCCTCCACCTGGTCCACGCAGATGACGAAGGCCTGTCCCAGCGCGCTCATCAGCCGGCCGAGTTGCTCCAGCATCCACCTCGGAGCCTCCTCGCCACTCCGTGGGACGAGGCTCGCAATCACCTTGCTGTCCACCGACGATAGCTCCCTGCAGCACAACCACTGATGCACCGCGCGGTGCAGGCGGCGATCTCGGTTCTGCAAGTAGAGCAGGGCGCGCAGCAGGTCCACGTCCACCGTACGGAAGCGGGGATCCGCCTCCTGCAGGTCGAAGGCGACGGATGTGACCATCCCGTGCAGCTTCTCGTTTTCGAGGGGGCGCTCCGACGCTATGAGCGGCACGTAATCGCCGGTGCAGCACTTCATCACCGCGTCGGAAAGTCGCTTCAGACCTGATGTCTCGCCGGCGAGCTCGTCGTAGGGGTGGTCGTTGAGGGAGCCAATCAGCTCGGTGAGGACGTAACGTTCGTAGTTGGGCGTGTCGACCGTCATCGGCATGTAGCCGACGTAACCCTTCCCCTGGCCGTGAACGAGGCTGCGGAAGAAGCGCACGAGGTGCGTCTTGCCGCTGCCTGCCTCTCCGAGCAACAGCAACAGCTTCCCGGTCCCGGGCGAGCGCATCCCCACCGCACGCTCCAGCAGGCGTTTGAACTCATGTCGGGCCGGAGCGTTGACGGACTCCTCGTCAAACGGGTCTCGCGTCCAAAGGTCCTCGCCTTGCTGGACACTGCCGAACACCTCGCAGCCATCAGAGAGGAAGGCCTCGAGTCGTGGGTCGGTGCTCACGGGCGCTCCAGAGGAAGCGGGTTAGAGGACGACGAAGTGGAAACTGGCTCCATGAGAGCGGACCTCTGACTCGGCCACGTCCGAGGGGTTCATGACTGAAACGAGGTCCGCGCGGCTCAGCGACAGGTGACGGGCACGGTTGGCCTCCAGCAGCGCCGCATTGAATGCCTCGCGGCTGCTCCACTCTGGCTGAAGCGCCCGCCATACGTGGGCGATGAACACCTTGTTGGGCCCGAAGCGGCCTCCTGCGGGCACGGTGCGGGCCACCTCGAGTACGTGCTTCGCGAAGGCCTCGGTGGTGCTCGTGGGCGAAAGGGTTGTGGCCGCCGGAGCCGCGGCAGACGAGGGCACCGTGTCCCGTCCGGCGTTGGCGACGGACGTGGACTCGGTCGACGGCATCAGCCACCCGCGCAAGGCGGCGATTCGCACGACCTCGGCATCCACGCGCGTGGCCCCGACAGCACGTGCGGCGAGTTGCTCCACGCCCCGGCGTGGGTTGCTGACTTCCATCTCCAAAATCTTGCTGAGCAGGTGCGCTTGGACCGCGGACAACGTGAACGGCCGGTCTGTCTCGACGCCGAGCTGGCGCCACAGCAGCCGGTCACGTACCTGCTCCAGCGTGGGGTCCTCCTTACCCTCCACCCCGTACCGACGCTTCAGCACGGCGGCGCGAAGGCCACTCGCCTTCGCCAGCCAGGTCAGCGTCGCGCGCGAGGGGGGCAGGCTCAGGCTGCGCGCCTGCAGGTGCGTGGCCTTCAACTTCTTCCACGTCATCCCCCGCGGCAGTGCGTCCTGGCTCAGGAAGCGCAACACCTGCTTGCGGCCCTCCGCAGTCAACTCCAGGCCGTCCCGTCCGCGCTCCGCCACCTGACTGCCCCGCAGAAGCTCGGCCACCAACGCCTCGGAGCGCTCCTTCCACTCCGCACGGCTGAAACGGTTCTCGACGAAGGGGCGCAGCGCGTCCTCGAGCGCCTTGCGTGTACCGCGCCGCTGCGGGCGCGTGGTGAGCCACGACAGGGCGAGCCCTGTCAGCCGGGTGTCAACGGTGTCCATGGGGTGTCTCCTGCCCGGCGAGTTCCTGCCTCCGGGCGGCAATCAGCTTGTCGAGGTTGGTGAGGATCTCTTCCAGGCGACGCAGCACGTCGTCGGCCAGGACGCGGTAGACGAGGTAGCCGGCGCGCTGGAGATCCACGTCCTTGCGGCGGTCGCGGCGGAAGGCCTCCTCGTCCCGGAAGTGGTAGTACCCGTCGATCTCCACCGCCAGCCGCAGCTCGCGGCAGAGCAGATCCACCTGCCACGGGCGCTCGCCATCCTCTACTTCCAGCGACTCGTTCTGCACGAAGAGGCCCCTCGTGGAGCGATGGTATTGGAGGATCTCAAAGAGGACGCGCTCGGGCCTGCTGCGTGCGCGGTCCCGGCCTTTCTCCCCCTGGGGAGAGGTGAGGTCCTGCTCCAACTCGGTAAGGAGTGAGATGATCGACTCGGGGATACCTTCCTGGCGGAGCCGTGTTGCCGTGAGCCTCCCCGCGCCAATCCTGGTGAAAGGGGAGGGAGGCTCCTCAATGTCCAGCCGGCCCTCCATCATCATGGCGGGCACCCGTGAGTTGCCCCGGCGTAAGTGCTCGGCGAAGGACTCAGGAGAGAGCACACACGCGGCGGTGAGCGATGGGGCTGCCGCACAGAGTGACGTGACGGTGCGCAGGCCCAGGAAGGCGTCACGGCCTGCCCGGAAGCGTAAGGCTGGCACGTCCGTGGTGGGAACGAGCGCCAGGAGCATCTGGAGCGCCGCGACGGGCCCGCGCGCGATGGTTTCGCGCACCGCGTTCGGGAGGACTCCGGGCGGAGACGGGACAGGCCCCTCCAATAGACGGCGGCAGAGCTCCCACGTCGGCAGGGCAGGGGGCGGAGGAGGGGTTAGCCCGTTCAAGAGGACGCGTCGCTCGTGGGCCGTCTTACGCCGGAAGTTCAGTTCGTGCTGCGAGCCCGCAGGCTGGCAACGGCTGACGAAGGCCTCCGCGTCCGCAGTCAAATCCCGTCCCCGTGCGAGCACCGTGGCCCACGCGGAGACCATCTCGCGTGCGTCCTCTGATTCCGTGGCGGCGACGCGCAACCGCCGGCGATGGACCCACTCCGTCCACACCTCCAATGCGCGCTCCTGCTCTCCCACGAGGACGCTCAGCAGGGCATGGCCTTCTGCCCGTCGCCGAGCATGCCGGTCGAGTGCATCGAAAAGTGAGGCGTCTCCCGCTAGTCGCAAGCAATCCCCCACGTCGCGCGGCGTGCACCACCCCAACAGGTACTAGCCTGCGCCGACGCCACCGTGGCTTGCAAGCGAAGCCACGGCGGCGTGCCCTCGTGACCCGGGGCCACCAGCTACGCAGCCGACCGCAGTGCCTGCTCGTGAACGGAATGACCCCTGGATGGAGAGGAACTCTCCCCCATGGCGACGGTTCACTGCAGCCCCCCCCCGCCTCACGGCAGCGGAGCCGGACGCGGCTCGCACGGGCCAGGCGTGGCGCTGGACCGCGAAGCCTTCTCAGGCCGACGCCGCTCCGGACCGTGGGTAGCGGCCATTGCTGCCCATGGGTCTTGTGCCCGAAGGTTCCATTGCCCCAATGGCCAAGGCCTCACCTAGCAGGCGCGCGAGGGCAGTGACATGGCGTAACACTCCGTTGCCGTGCGGTGGAGGGCCTCTCACGTTTGCTCCGGGCCGCAGGCTTCGCGGTCCGCACCGCAAAGGGGGCGCACGTGTCCAGCACCTGAAATCCGCAGCGATGGCCCGGTGTCGAAGCTCGCTCCCCCCGTCACTCACGTGCGCTTGCCGACCCTCGGCGGCGCCTCGCTGGCAGCGCGTGTCCCTGTCGAAGACGAGGGGCTCGCGGAGTCCACCGGCACGCCCTCGTAGCGCTGCGCCATGGCGCGGGCCTTCCTGGCTACCCGTTCCCGCAGCTCGGGGGGCCCGATGACCTCGGCCTCATCTCCGAACCCCAGAACCCACGCCTCCACCTCCGGGCAGAGGTGGACGTCGCGGTGACGCGCACCTCGTGGTCGGAGAAGGTGGCGTTCTGCGAGCGGTGCCACCGGTGCGTGCGCACATGCGTGGCCCAGCGCGGCGCCAGCAGTATCTCCACCCGCCGCACTGCAGGACAAGCGCGTCACCGCGCGATGTGTGCTCAAGGACGTAGAGGCAGCATCCGAAGGGAAGGGGTCCACCGCAACCGCAGGGCGGCCTGAGTCCCCCGTCCGGAGCGCGGATGCCCACCGCGAACCGCCTCGTCGAAGCGCTTCATGTTCAGCTCGCGATGGTCGCTGTGACAGCAGGGCCAGTCCAGACGACATGATGATCGCCGTCGAGCTTTGGCACGCGCTCCCGCCCCTGCAGCCCATCAATCTTCAGCAGCCCCTGTTCCGACCACTCTTTCAGCCACTGCTTGAGGTCGGACTCGAACGTGAGTGGAACGGTGAGCACGCTCGAATAGAGCTCGCCGTAGCGGACTCGCCTCTTGCTCTCGAGGTCCCGCCGCATCCTACGCTGCGCTAGCTTGCCGTAGTGCTCGCGCAGGCTCTGGTAGTGCCTGTCGTGCCGCGGGATCTCGTTCACCATGTCGAACAAGCCAGTCTGGCGTTGGTCACCCTTGCGGTCCTGAACGACAGCGCGCTGCTGGCACATCGCCTCCATCGCCTTCTTCTCGGCGCCCTTGAAGACCTCCAACCCCTTGGGGTTACGCGTCCCAAAGATCAGGTGGAAGTGCGTGCGGTCCATCGACGGGTTGAGCACGACAGCCGCAGAGACGTGTTCGTACCCGCCCGTCTCGCGAATGGCGCGCAGGTACTCCGAGACCAGGATGTCCTCACGCTCCAGGCCGGTCTTCCCTTCGACCCGATCGAGCACTCGCGCGCACCGAGTAGACCCGTAAAGCGCCTCGAATCCCTCCCTCTGCCCTTCCTCGGGGTGCTCGACGAGGCGGCGGATGTGGCCCGTCATGAAGTTGATGAGCACCTCACCAGGGTTGAGCTGCAGAAGCGGCTTGATCGCCTCCAAGCCGAAGCCGGTCCAACCGGTAGGGTCGATGAACAGGAAGGGGAAGTTCTTCGGAGGACCGGCCTTGACGAAGCGGACGATGTCCTCAATGCGGTTTTCCAGTTCGTCGTGACGGGTCTCGACCTCGACGCGAGCCTCCGTTCCCCGCCTGTCGGCGAAGTCTTTGAGCCGCCTGTAGGCGTCGGCGTCCCTCTCCACGAAGAACGCTCGGAGGTTGAGCGCGCCACCTGCCGCCTCGCGCGCCTTCTCAAGCTCCTCTAGGGCGATAGAAAAGGAAGTGTCCTTGAGGTCCTCCGACTGCTCCTGCCAGGGACCGGAGAAGCAGTCGACGTACGTAATGGTCTTGCACCAGGAGCGGATGATAGGTGCGAACCGCTGGAGGTACTCCGACAGGAAGAGATGCTTAACACCTGTCTGCTCTCGCCCTTTGTACAGAGAAAAGTCGATCACGAGCACCTCGCGAGGTGGGTTTGTACCTCTTCTATAGCAGCTCGCCGGTCCTCCAAGCTTGCGATGGGCAGATTTGGCACTGCGGGCAACTCATCATGGGTGCGGCCCTCCAGCTCTCGGCCCATCCGGCTCTTCTGCACTCCGCCCCACTGCTTGAAGAAGAAGGGCACGCGCGCACGTAGGCACTGGTCCCTGAGCGAGGTCACCCACTCAGGGCGAAGCGGACGCGCTCCTGGGCCGCTCTCGCCTCCAACGATGACCCAGTGGATGCCGTCGAGATTGATGGTTCCCAGCCCTTCGAGCAGCGGCTCAACCGACAAGAAGCGGACGCGGGCCGGGGCTTTTCGCAGGTGCTCAATGCGCGGCAGACCGTACCGGCGATCCTCGACACTCACGCCCCACCAAATGTGCGACCGCTTCGAGGCGAAGCGCAGTTTCGTCTTGAGTAAGTCGCGCATCCGCTCCGAACGCTTGGTGAGCACCTGGTAGGTGTGCCAGTCGGCCATCAACATCACGCGAACGACCGAGACGATGTACTCGTCCGGCACATCCTTGTGGAACAGGTCGCTCATCGAATTGACGAAGACCCGCTTAGGCACGGACCAGCGCAGGGGCTCGGCGAGCTTCTCGGGAACGAGCCGAAGGTCGAAGCCCTGCTCATATGGGTGCCCGGGCACGCCTCGGAATCGCTCGGCGAATGTCTCGGCGTAGCAGTGCTTGCATCCGGGCGAGATCTTCGTGCAGCCGCGAACGGGGTTCCACGTCGCGTCCGTCCACTCGATCTTTGACGTAGCAGCCATTTTCCTTCCCGAGGAGGTCTGAACCTTCGTTCAGACTAGCACTCCGCGTGGACAGGAGAGTGCTCGAAGTGGCCGCAGGCGGGGTTCTCGCCGCCGGTTAAGCCAGGTGCGAAAGCGCGCCCCGCTGTAATCAACGCCCGGGCTGGTCGACGCACTTGTGTTACACCGCCCCTCCATCGGCGGTTAAGGTGCCACCCGCAGGGGGCGGGGCCTCTTCCGGAGTCTCCGGTGCGGCAATGGGCCCACCTCTGTCGAACCACGTGTAGATGGTGGGGAACACCAGCAAGGTGAGCAGCGTCGAGCTGACGTGGCCCTCGGGACGGCCTACAGCTCAGGCACCTCGTACCCGGCGAGCCGCAGCACGCCCGCGAGCTGCTCCATCTGCTTCTGCGCGAACTGCGTGCCCAGCACACCACCACCAACTCCTTCGCGCGGGTGAGCAGGCGCTCGAAGGACGTGATGAACGCCTGTCCATCCACTTCGTAGATGCGGTGCCGCCCCTCGCGCCGCGCACGCACGATGCCGGCGTCCTCCAGAACTTGAAGTGACGTGAAATGACGGAGCGGTCCTGGGGCATGTACCCCGCGATGGCGCCCACGTCGCTCTGGGCAGCTCGGCGCGGAACAACGGAGTATGGCCATGTCGGCCCGGCAGCGTTGGAGCCGCCTCAGTGGCCCTCCTCGAAAGATCCAGCCGGTCCCGCTGGGGCAGGTAGCCCAAGGAATCGGGTCCCGCTCCTTCGCGCGCATCCGCGCGTCTGTTCAGCGTGAGGTGGAGATCGCCGGCCATTTATCACCATCAGGCGGCACTTCCACCCAGTCACCACGAGGGGCGACGAAGAAAGCGTAGGGAAGCGTTTTCAAGAAATAGGGCACCGAGCCAACGGGCGGGCCCGGAGGGGGCGGCGCGTGAAAGTAGAGCTGAAGGTAGTACCGGAGGAACATTCGCCAGGCCCCCCCTGCCGCGAGCTCCGCCAGCCAGTCCAGGGCTCCGGGATGAGGCAGCCAGGACTCCGTTGAGTCAGGTGCGAGCGCCATCAGCCACTCCAGGCACTGCACCGCCTTGATGGGAAGCTGCGCACGCACCTCTTCGGGAGGCAGAACGTGATGCGCCCGGAGCCACTCCGCCCCGAGCAGGAACCCCCGTTCCCAATGCCCTGCCTCACCAAGCGCAGCCGCGGCTCCGGGCCAGACCGAAGGCCCCATGCGTCCGAGCACCAGACACGCACCGCCCGAGAGGACCGGGTCGGGATGAAGGGCGGCCTCTACCAGAGGTGGGAGTTCGAGCCTCTGCGCCAGCTCCGGACGCCAGGTGATTTGCTGCAACAGCGCCCAGACAGCCCCCTTACGAACGGGATAGTGAACCTGGAGGCGCACGACACGGCGCATGGGGCTCTGAAGGAGCTCGGCGAGCAGCGAAAACGCCTCGTCCACTTTCTGAACCATGAAGAGCACCATGAGCTGCTGGTGCACCATGGCATCCCGGTTGCTCTGCGTCCCCGCGCGGAGGAAATCGAGGAGCCTGCGCGCGAGCGACTCCGGAAGTGGCGCCAGCTCGACGAGGGCCTGGGCCGCAGCATAGGCCACTCCATGCTCGCGCGACTCCTCCGTGTAGCCGATGCCGAGGTCCTGTGCGTCGGAAAGTAACGCGAAGAGGGTGTCGAGTCCCTCATTCCACCGGTGGTTTCGGATGGCCGCGATACAGGCGTCTCGCACTAGCCAGCTCGGGTCCTTCGCGGAGGCCAGCACGGCTCGTCTTCCGGACGCATCCGCCCGAGGTGCGAGCGCGAGAATGGCGGCGGCCCGGCATTTCCAGTCAGGGTCCTGAAGCGCGCGCTCGAGTAGGGCAGTGGCCTCGCGCGACACGTCCGAAGCGAGCGCCTGAATCACCTTCTCGCGGAAGGGCGCGACCGAGGATTCCAGCATCGCCGCGGCGGCCGACGCGACGGGTTCACCCGCCGCGGCCAGCACGCGAATGGCCGCACCGTGAAGCTCTGGAGATGGACTGCGCACCCACTTCCAGAGGCGCTTGCGGTCATCGACGGACAGTTCGTCCAGGTCGGGAGGCCAGGGGCTCCGGGCCTGCGCCTTGATGCAGGCGCGTAGCGCCGTGCACCCCTCGGGGAACAGAATGCGCGCCAGGGTCTTCTGGACTCCAGGCTCCGTCTCGTCGCGCTCGTCGCAGGGAAGAGCGCTCCCGACAATCGCGACCAGCGCGGCCCTTCGCTCTTCGGGTTGCGCCAGCAAGGGACTCAGCTCGGCATTGAGCGCCTCCGGTGGCCACAACGTGAAGAGCGCTTGCAGAGCCGCGCGTGCCTCATGTCCCTCGGCAGTGACCAGTGCATCGAACAGCAACGAGGCGCTCCCCGTGTGCCTCGTGCGGCCGATAACCTCGTAGACCTGCCAGCGCTGCCCGGGCTCACATGCGTCTCTGAGCGCGCGGAACTCATCCAGCGACGCATTCTTTGGTTGGATGGCCTTGCACCAGGAGAAGAGCAGCTCGCGACGTCGCGGGTGCCCGGGCAACCACGCATACCCCTCGCGAGCCCTACGCCGCGCGACCAGCCGCTCAAGCGCATTCGCCAGAATCACGCGATCATCGAGGTCTTGCTCGTCGATGGCCGCGGCTTCGAGCATATCGAGGTGCCCCTGCTCGGCCTCCCTGCGCTCGGGAATCGCGTGGACCTTGTTCCAGCGCCGCTCCTGTTCGGAATCGAGCAACTCGATCAGCTCATCGAAAGGCGGCGACGCGCAGAGCACGGCCCCCAACATGATGGCGCTGAGGGCAGTCGTCGCCTCCCGGATAGCAACAGGGGCCGCTGCGGCAAATGCCTCGGGAAAGTGCCATCCCAGGAGGTCCAGGTCCCATACGAACTGCGCATAGAACACGTTGTTGATGCCGGGCAGCACGTACTGGATGAACCGCTCCATGACCTGCCGCGCGTCGGGGCTGGAGCGGATGGCCTCCAGGAGCGAGCCGGGCCAGTTGGGAAGTTGCCACGGCGTCACCTGCCGGGAGCCGTCTTCGATGATGGGCGGGGGGAAAAGAGCCCGAACCAGGGCTGCTACGGGATCTACTCCCCGCAGCCACCGGGCGGCGGTGACGTAGAGCTCTGGCAGGGAGGCTCCCTCCGCCGTCAGCAGCGCTGAACGGAGCCACGCGTCGAATGAGCCATGGACCTCGCGAGAGAGAAGCTGGGGGTTGGATGGCAGAGCTCCCGCGAGGTCGAGTACGTCCCTGAAGTCCTCTTCCGCCAGCAAGCCCTTGAACAACGCGGAGAAGACGTTGGCGGCCTGGGCGGGCTCTTCACCCAGCAAAAGCTCGAGCCCCGCGGTGACCTGCGGGTGGGCTCGGTACCCTTCAGGCTCCTCGGTCAACCAGCTGGCCGCGAGCATCCAGTCCAGCAGCTTCCGGATGTCCACGTGAAGACTCCGGTCCACCCCATGGAGGACTTCTGACCGCGTAAGGGCTGCCTCCAAGGGGAACACCGCCCCCCGCGTCAGCAGGCTCCAGAGGACGAGGGCTGATGGAATCGTGTTCCAGGGCAGCCCTCGAACCTCTTGCGCCACGATGCTGGCGATCTGGTCGACGGCCGATTCCCGCAGCAGCGCACGAAGGCGGAGCACGTTTTGAGGCTCCAGCCGCCGCACCTTCGCCGCGAAGGTCTTGATGGAAAGCGGGGCGTGGAGGCGCTCCAGGACTTCGTCACGATGGTCATCCACCAGAGCGCGCTGCCACCCCTCGGCCCTCTTGAGCTTGTTCTGGAGAATCCGCCAGCGCGCGGAGGCGTCATAGTCCGTGCTGTCCAGATGCATCGCCTCGGCCCGTAGTTGCTGGAACTGCTTCTGCTCGCTGGAGGCGCGAAGAACCGCCATCCGGGACATGACGATGATCTTCTTGTCGGACCGAGCCTCGTCCAGCAGGCCGGGGAGGGCATGGAGCCAACGTTCCGCCTTGTCACCCGGACGGACGGGCCCAAAGGGGTCCTCAACGAAGAAGACGGTCGGCTCCCTCGTGGCCTCAAGCCTGTCTTGAAGCTCGGTGGGATCCTGAATGCGCACGAACGCGAAGGGCTCTTCGGCGGTCTGGTACTCATACGCCAGCCTGCGCGCGACCAGCGTCTTGCCCACCCCTGGTGGACCGAGCAGCACGAGCAGGTGTCTGCTGTCGAGCTGCGCCTTCATGGCCTGGAAGTTCCGTGGTGCCACGAAGTCATCCAGTTCCTCGGTGGGCGAGAGTGCACCCTTGTACTGGCTGGCTGTCGCGACGATGTCCTGCTTCGTCCAGAACCGGGAGGCCGCACCTTGGAGCATCCTGGCGCGCACCGCTTCGGCCAGGGCCTCACGGCACTGCCGCACGGTGAGCCCGGGAACGTGCAGGTGCCGCTTCAGCAGTTCCTCCGAGAGCAGTTGGAAGTGCTCCTTCTCCTTCGGCTGGAGCACCGTGATACGAGGTGCCAACTCTTCAAGGCGTATACCCGGGGGAATGCGCCCCTTGAGGGAGTCTGGCAACCGGGGTGTGGGCGCCAGGTCCAGGATGCCACTGACGTGCAGCGATTGAAGGGAGGTATCGAGCGTGGTGTTGGTGATGAGCAGGTAGTGCTCGCCGGGATTCGCGGCCAACCGCGCCACGGGAGACATCCGCCGCTCGGGACCTCGCGTGCCTGGAGGCCGCTGCGGGATGCCTACGATCTCGACGAACTCCGCCTTGCCCCAGTGCTTGCTTCGGTACTTCACCTGGATGCTGAGGTGACGTCTCTCACCGAGAGCCGGAAGCAAGACCGCGAGATCTTCCTGGGATTCCGGCTCGAACTCGACACGCTCGATGCCCGCGTTCCGAGCGAACATCAGCTCGAGCGCGACCCATACGGTTACGGCCTCCTGATACGCGAAGCCCTGGTACACCGCTCGGCCGCCAATGTCCTGATTCGCCGACATTCGGCACTCTTCGCTTGGACCCATAGAGATTTCAATATGGGGCCCTGTTGAGGGGGCGGCCTGGTGCAGTAGGAGCAGAGAAGGGCCGTTGACGGGTGTGGCCAGTCGGACGGGGAGTTGCTGCAGGCGGTGCTCGAGGAGCGCCGACACACCGGCTCGAGCCGGTGCCTACCGGCGGCCTGCAGCCCGAGGCCGGCGGCCTGGGCCCTGGCGCGTACCTCGCGCGTGCCGCTGCGGTTGCGAGCGGTGGGCGGCTAGCAGCTCGGCCCCTGCGGAGGTGCGCTCGAGGAACTCGCCAAACACCGTGGTGTCGCGGAGGACGAGGCGCCTGTCCACGAGCCAGAGGACAGTGCGCCACAGCATGGGACGGCCCGGAAGCCGATTCGAGAGCTCGCGCCAGCTCAGGCGGCTCTCCCCAAGGGTGGCGAGGACTTCCGCGCGCTGCTCGGTGAGCTGTAGGGGCTGCTCCATCGACGCCACCTCCGCAGCGGTCAGCCTACTGCGGCCAACGGCCGCTCGGGGCTTGCTGTTACAGCCCACTCGGGGAGGGGCCCGCGCGCGTTGAGGCGCGTGGGAGGGGTGGGGAGGCCCCGCGAGCGGCGGAGCTGCGGAGACGGGGCCGGGAACCAGGGCTTACCGCTGTTGCTGCTCAGCGTCGTGTGCCAAGCCCAGAAGCACGACTCCCAGCATCACCTGAGAGGGCCGACCTCACGAGTCCAGTTTACATAATCCCCATTATCCGACACCTGTAATTTCGGTAACTTACAAAGTCTCAAGAGTTATCACGGACGCTTCGCACATTCAATCTTCCATGCGCCGGGAGGCGTCCCCCCGCGCTGCGCGGAGTGCCTTCCTACGCTTCTCGACGCCGAGGGCGAAACGCACTTTCCTGGCGTGCCAGTCGGACCAGAGGCAGCGCGCCACCGACAGAAGGATGCCTCCATATGCGAGACATGCGACGAGAAGAGCCGCCCCACTGGAGAGGACGCGACCCTCGAGGAGCAGAATCAAGCGCGAACTCCACCCGATGAGCAATGCATGAAGCAGCAGCCAGCGGCAGTCCTCCAGGCTCCAATTCTCGAAGAAGCCCGGCAACTGTCCCCGTGCTTCCAACTCGCGCAGCAGCTCCTCGGAAGAAACGGCTTCTCCCGGGGCATGTCCTCCTGACTCCCTCTCAGCTTCACCCACGCGCCACCTCCTGAAACCACCTATGCGAAGCGAGCGCCGAGCTCAGCGCTGGGCCCGAGGCCCCGCGCGCTCTGCGAGTTGGTAGCGGCCCCCCACCCATCCAGCGTCTCCACGAAGCGCAGCGCGTGCGTTGTAACGTCCCGCGTGACGCCGGAGTCCTGAATCCAGCGCACAAGGGAGGCGATTCGGTTCTTGACCTCGGGCTCGAACGCGGTGCGGGCCAACAACTCCGGGGGGGCTTTCTCCCACCGAGATTAATTGAACCTGGGCGGGACCTCCGACCTCAGTCCTGAGGAGGCTCGAATTGCGAGTCCACCTCGCACGCTTCTTTGTAGACGAGAACTCCCGGCGCGCTACCGAACGCCCACATCAGGACGAACTCGCCAATGAAGTATTGCTCCCGTCGAGCGAGCCAAAAGTAGGCGAGCAGCGCACCACCTACGCTGGCGATAGGGCCGCCCATCAAGCCCGCGCGGACTGGAGCTCGTCCGAGACCAAAGAGCCACCCGCCCAGCAGTCCACTGAGGGCGACGAGGACTCCGGCAAGCAGCCAATGCTCCCCCGGATCGCCCACGATACGAACCATCACCCCCGCAGGTAGAAATACGAGGAAGAAGCCCACCTGGTTGGCGAGGCTGGCACCTTCTTCTCCGGTAAAGGCCATGGGATTTCGCTTCACCGTCATTCGGCGCTCCTCAAGGCAACAACGATGGGTGCACGGCAGAGTGATCGCCACTTTCAGTGGCGCACGAAGCAGGAGTGGCACCCACGCCCCCTAAACCTGCGTTGACACCACCAACACAGCATGGCACACCACTCGCGCATGGTAAACCACGCCGTTTCGATTCAGCAATAGCGGCGGGGATCGGGTCGCCCTGAGTGCTCCCAGCAGTGGCCCGAGTAAGCCGCCCTCTCCTGCCCAGCCCAGGAAAACAGCCCCGCCACGCGGCGCCCCTGGACGCGCCTCCCGTCGCGAAGGCCGCTGGCCCGGTTACCGCGATCAGTCGCAAAGGAGCGAAAGGACTGAACGGGCGTACAGAGTTCGCGGTTGACGCAGGTGACGTGCCTCACTAGATCGAGCGCTGACGGTGCTGAAGGGGCGCTGTCGAATCAGCTCATAGGCGGTGCGGAGTGCATCGCCAATACGAAAGGCGCAACACCATGCCCAAGGGAGCAGTCATCTCGTTCGATTTGAAGCCCCAAGGCAGCGAGGACTACAGGATCGCCTACAGCATCCTGGGGAATGCGGGCTTCACCGTCACGACGCCGGACCTGGAAGTCTTCCTCCCGAACACCACCGTCCTGGGAACCATCCCTGACGACTGGACGGCGGAGAGGCTCAGGGAGGCAGTCAAATTTGAGTTCAGGAATGCCGGCCTGAACCTGACGTCCATCCTCTGTGGCGTAATCAGTGACTGGGCAGTGATGGGAAACAGGGTGGACTACAAGGCGCTTACGCGTTGATGGCCGGAGCATGTGCTGGCGACCAGAGAGCGGCAGAGACACGTCTCTGCTGCTCTCAACGGTTTCCGGCGAAGCAGGCCAGGCTTGAGCCTACTGCACCCACCTGTAAACCCGGGCCCAACACCGCTACCCCAGGGGAAGAAGCCACGATGAAGATGGAGAAATCGCGTTCGAGCCTGGTTGTCGCGCTGGCCCTGCTGCTGACGAGCTGCTCCTCAGGCACCGCAGAGGTGACTGTCCGGCTTCGCCCCGGGGCACCCTCCGCCAACATCGCGAAGGTGGAGGTAGAGGTGTCCGCGGCCGGAGAGGACCCGGAGAAGACGACGCTCTCCGGCACGACGAGCCTCTGGACCGACAGCATGTACGCGCTCGCCGGCGGCACCGACAGAACCTTCACCGCGCGGGCCCTCGACTCTGCTGGGACGCAGCTCTACGCAGGACAGGCCACCAGCGTCACGCTCGCCGACGGGAAGAAGACGCTCGTCTTCATCACCCTCGATGACCTCTCCGCCACGAGCGCCACACAGAGCGAGGCGCCCTACCTCACCTCCTTCACCGCCCACCCAGCAGAAGTCAGCGCCGGCGGCACCGTGGCCCTGCGCGCCACCGTCCGCGACAGGAACCCGAACGACACGCTACAGCTGGAGTGGAGGGCCACCGGCGGAGCCTTCGGCACCCCCTCCGGCGGTGCCGTCACCTGGACGGCTCCCTCCACCGGCGCCGACTACTCCGTGGACTGCACCGTAGTTGACTCTCAGGGGCTGAGCTCCAGCTTCACTCTGCCCCTCACCGTGCGCGCGTCCTCCACCACCAGCACGCCCTCCAGCTCCTGCTGCAAGCACTGCGGAAGCGGCAGTCAGCCCTGCGGCGACAGCTGCATCAGCTCCAGCTACACCTGCAAGAAGCCCGCAGGCTGCGCCTGCTACTAGGCCGAGGTCCATCATGTCGAGAACGCTCACCGCCCCAACCGTTCCAGCCGCCCACAAGGCCGGGAGCTTCGCCTCCTCGTCTGTGCGTCGCCAACCCCTGCCCCACTTCGACCCCGTGGGCTACGGGTCGGTCGAGGCTGCCAATGAAGCCAACGGCCGGGCCGACATTCTTGAGGCCGTCATGCTCGGGGCTGCGCTTCGCGCCCGCTCCCAGGGCTCTGAGAAGCTGGTGCGGCGGCTGACCAGCCTCAGCCTTGCTGTGCCCCCATTCGCAGAAATGGCCCGACACCTCGCAACCGGAGCCTCCACCGAGGCCCTGCGCACAGCCGTGACGGATGCTGTTGCCTGGGCGGCCGTGGATGCGGTGCTGAAAATGATGGACCTGCTCTGGCACGAGCACGAGCTGCGCGACCTCCTGCGCGGTGCGCCCCATCTTGAGACCTCCATCATGTCCCTTCGCGGCACAGCCGAATGGGCCGCTGCTCGCGCGGCTCGCGGGGAGCCCTGAACAACCTCTCAGGCCGGTCGTAACCCGACAGGCCGCCTCCTCCCCGCTTGCCGGGGCTACACCGAAGCACCCGAGGCCGCGTTGTCTTCCCCGCTCACGCGGGCCCACCGAAGCACAGGCTGACGCCTTGGAGCAGCTGCACTACCGCCACGCTCTCCGGGGCTCCACCGCCTAAGCGCACCGCTGACGACAGCCCCGGCTCCGAGGTCTCCTCAGACCGGGGTTCTTCTTTCTCGCGGAGCTGCGCCCCCCAGCGAGCTGAGAAACGTCCACGTGCCCTCCTGAGAGACGGCTATGGTCGCACCATGGGCGTGACCTTCTTCTGGCTGGCTCTGCGCATCCCCCCGAAACATGCCTCCAGCGTCGCCGCACAGTTTGCCCAGGCCGTCACCGCCTCGGCAGTGCCTCCAACCGCGCACAGAGTGCTCGCACGCTGGCGCGAGGCTCCAGGTTCTCTTTCTCCCGAGGCTATTCCCGATCCTGCCCGTCCTGGCTTTTTGACGTACCCCGAAGGGACCGAAGAGTTCGAGGAACTCTTCCGCCCGGAAGCACTAAGCACCTTTGGGCAAGAATTCATCCAGACGGGCGAGAAGGCGAACCTCTGGGGCATCGAGCCCACCGCAGAGAATACGAGCCTTGTCATCAGCGACCGCATCCCAGCCGCTGCTGCCTTGTACTTCGGGTTGGGAGCGAAAAGAGCGGCACGGATGCCAGGACACTTCGGCGCCCTCTTCGCGGCTCCCAGTGATGTTGGCCAGCTCCTCTCAGCACTGGAGGCAGTGCTCGAAGGGCCCTCGCCGGCGATGCTCGTCCGGACGCGGCGCTGGCTGAATCGTGGTAACAATCAGAGCATCAGCCCAGAGGAGGTGTTCGCCTTTATTCCCAGCGCCCTACGGACCGCGCAGGCCCGGAATGAGGGGCTGTTGGTGCTTACGGCCCGGGGCTGACCGCACTCCTCGAGCTGGCCCCGGGCCGCAGGTCAGGCCTCCCGCCTGGAAGCCGAAGGTGGCAACCCGTGCAGTGGACTTCTCCTCGCTGCTGGCCTTGCAGCGCGAGACGCCCAGGGGGCAGTGTCTCGTGTGCGGCCGGGACTCCCCCAATGGCGACGTGTGCTGGCGGGTGAGGAGCGGCGCGCGAGCAGGTCTGTGTGAAGTACCATCGAGAGCTCCGCCGAGTGTCGGCGCCGCTGCACCATGAGGGCCTTCCATGAAGCTCCACCGCTACACCCGGGCCAAGCGGGCCTATGTCCAGGCCGAGCACGCGCATGGACTCGCCCATGGCCACGATGTCCTCGGGCTGCAGCGCCGCCGACACCGCGTCCAGGCCGTAGAGTGCGCTGGCAGCCTGGCCCCAGGGGCAGGCCGCGGGAGAACAAAGAGCCAGAAGGGCAGCGCATCCATCTCGTGGTTCGTTGCGCCCTGGATGCACCGAATGCCTACCCACGGGTCGGAAGTCCGCGTGCCGCAGTACCTCCACCTGAGCATCATTCGGCGTGGTCAGAAACCATGTCCGGGGGTTAGCGCGGCCACGACCGGCTCTGGTTCAGCGACGACGGAAGCAGGCATACGTGCTTGCCGCTTTGGCCACGCTATCGTCCATCTTCCATGCAACACAGGGCCTTGAGGAAATACGACCTCGCCGGGAAACGCTTTGGCAAGCTGATGATCCTCGCACGTGCACCGAACCGGAACGAAAAGGTGCTGTGGGAGTATCGCTGTGACTGCGGCAAGACCGGCCTGGTCGTCACGGGGGAGTTGGTGAGACGCGACACTCCGCTGAGGCAATGCCGCTCGTGCTCGTGCCTGTTGCGCCCCAAGCGGATGTCGCTCGCGGAGGCGATGAGACGGCTTCAAGAGATTCATGGGGACGTCGTGACTCTCGATGAGGCGACGTTCGTGGATGGGACCACGGAGTGTGACTTCATCGACGCCGACCATGGCCGGTTTCGCGGCGTTCCTTCCCAGATTCTCTTCACACGTCGCCGCCACCCTGCGTACGGCAATGCGCGAAAGGGTCAAGCGAGGCGGATTCCAGCAGCCGTCATCAAGGAGAAGATCGAGGCCTTGAGTGGAGGCTACGTCACGCTCCTCGAAAGTTCCTATCGTGGCCTCGATGAGCCCGCATATTTGATCGACCGCGAAGCGGGGCGTTATCGGCTGCGTCCGAACTCATTCCTCCGCAACCCCTCGCGCCACCCGAAAGTGCGGAAGCGGCTCGCGGCGACTGAGGCCGCGAAATCAATTCTCGGGCGTGTCGAGGGCGCGCTCCGAGTGATTGACGGTCCGCACTCTACCCGCAATGCACGGGGCATTTCGGTTCGTGTCTATGGGTGTGAATGCCTTCATTGTGGCACCCGCGTGTTGCGAACCCTCACCACGCTGCGTCTCCACAACAAGGGCTGTGGCTGCAAGAAAGCCGAACAGGCCCGAATCAATGGCCGCAAATCCGACAACAGGACCAAGATCATTCCGCTCGCGGAGGTTCTTCATCGCGTGTCCCGGAAGTACGGCGACCAGGTACGACTGGTACCAGAGACCTACTCGCGGATATCCGCCCCAGCGGTCTTCATCGACCAGCAATATGGCCCTTGGGAAACCGCACCCACGACCTTGCTCGCCGGGCACCTCCATCCGCAGAGAGCCCGCACGTCCCAGGCGGCAAAGCGCCGGACCCCGATTTCGGAGTTGCAGCACCGGCTGAACAAGGCGCATCGAGGCCTCGTGAGCATCGATGAAACAACGTTCATCAACCAACTGACCCACGCGCGGTTCATCGATATTGAGTTTGGTGAATGGTGGGCACTTCCCGCGTCCGTCCTCCGTGGCCATGGCCACTGGAAGAGACGTACGGAAAAGAGCCGCGCGACCTCGCTTCAAAGGTTTGGGGTTGCGCACAACATGCAACGTGCCGATCTCGCATTGAAGGTTGTTCGCTCCGCGAACCGCGTCTACACGCTCGAGCACTGGCGGACGGGTGAGGCCATCGTGTGCATGGGCTCGTACGAGGAGAAGACCGTCCGCTGGTTGAACGCCAACAAGATGGACTTCCAATGGCAACCCGGGCCGTTCGCATTGCCGTTTCCGTTGTTCTCAACGCCAGCCCATGGAGTGACGACCTACCGGCCCGACCTGTTCCTGCCGGGCCGCGGAATCTACGTCGAGATCAAGGGGCGCTGGATGGGTGATTCACTCGCGAAATGGGAGTGGTTCCGCTCCCAGCACCCGGCGGAGCTCTGGGACGGGCCGACGCTTCGAGCGCTCGGAATCCTCGCGCCCAAAGGTCGGAAGTCGAACTGAATCCGCGGTGGGATGCGAGTCCGAGGCCCTCAAGCGAAGGCCGAGCCGGGACCCCTCCGGGGCTTCAGGAAATCAGATGAAGATGCGGTTCTGGCACGAGCACGGGTTCGAAGAGCCTTGATGCGAGGACATCCCGGGCGCGGTCTTCGCCGACCTGTCCGACTGTCGGACAAGTTCGCGCGGATGCGACCAGAAGGCCTCCGCATCTGAACTCCGGCTCCCGTGTGGAGCGCTTCGCGCAGGGAGAGCATTCACCCTCATGCCAGAAGCGGTAGGCTCCACCAGGGCGCTCAGTCCGTCGAAGCCCTTGCGCATGTCCACAGGTGCCGCGCAGGCGAACACGCGCACCGCGCGCGTGAGCGTCAGCACGCCAGCTTCCTCAGCAACTGCGCCGCGTCCTGCACTCCCAGCCCCTCCACGCGCCAGCCCTGCGGAGACACTACCGCGAAGGTAGTCGCCACGGGCGACGGCGCGTGCACCTTCGACGGGTGTACCACCACCGGCAGCAGCGCCTCCGCCTTCGGGTCACTCCTCTGCGTCTTCTTGCTGTCGGGCGTCTGCCCCCGCCGCCATGCCTGCAACGTCGGCTCCGACACCACCAGCCTCTCCACCACCGCCTTCAGCATGTCACCCCTCTCCAGGACATATGCCAGGTAGCGCACCGCGAACGCGCGCAGCGGCTCCGGAAATGGGCCTCCTCCTGCGGGAGGATGGAAGCCTTGGGCTGCAGAATGCCGAGCGCCCATTCGGCTCACCCGAGGCGGACATGCCCTCTTGCCTCCAGTGCGGCACCGTGGTGGAGAACCTCCTGTGCGACAGGTGCTTTGACGAGAGCTTTCCGCCCGCCTCCGCCGAGGAGGCCGCGCACGGCTCCCGGGTGCGCCACTTCCTCGCCCACGGGCGGGTACTGAGCACCGAGGCCCTCTGGCGCAAGGTGCGAGAGTTGGTGGACGCGCACCTGCCCCACCTCGGCGCGGACTTCTCCTTCGTGGTGCCCCTCGCGCTGCACCGCTCCGGCCTCTTCTGTGCCACCCCCGACTCGGACGAGCGCTGCCAGCGCCTCATGCGGGAGGCGCCAGCCGTGGCCCGGCTGCTCGCGCGCCACGGGGTGATGGCTCTCGGCTACCGCATGGGCATTGGGTACGAGGCCGGCACGCAGGACTACGAGCCTCTGTCCTCCTGCACCATTCTCCACCCGCCTTGAGGGCTCAGGGCTCGCTCCACCCTGCATGCACTCCGGGCCGTCCGCCGTCAGGTGGCGGCGTTGCTGGAGGGCAGCCCCGCGTACTCCGCAATCGCCAGGGCCGGGAGGCCCTGCCAGTGGACAGGCCACATGGACGTAGCGCGTGCAGCCCCTTGCAACCGAGCTGTAGCACCCTGTGCGGGAAGAGGCTTCGGGGAGAGAAGCAGCGCTCAGTGATGTGCTCGCCACAGCACGAGGCTCGGCTGCTTTCTCGATCTCCCTCAGCGCTGGTGGTACAGGGTGGTGCACACGGCTTCTTCAACGATTTCACCACCTTAACCACCCCCCAGGTGGCGCGAAGCGTTCCTACCTCCCGCACGTGGCGCATGGCGAGCCATGCGTCATACTCATGCTATAACATGCAATGCTCGCATGGTGTTCCACTCGCTTTCCTTGAGAGCATGTTGTAACATGCTAGTGTTTAAAGTACGCGCCATGGGCTTGCAGGTTCGCTTGGAATCTGCATGATCTGCCTATGCCCAACGAGCCGGACGCGCCCACAACACCCGCGACCATTACTGCGGAAGCTCCAGCGAGTCCGGAGCCTCGTGCGGAGCCGGTAGTGCCGGCGGAGCCACCTCGCGTGCAGCTCTCGCTGGGAGTCCTCCCCGAGGAGGCGTCCCTCCCTCTTGGGCCCCTCCCCTCCACTCCAGCGGCCAGGCCACCCGTCTCTTCCATTACGCGAAACAAGGTTCTGCGCTTCGCCGACGCCATCGAGGCCCGCCGCGACGACAAGCAGATCCTCGCGTTCAGTCCCGAGGACTTCATTCGCTTCGGCCTGCCCTACAAGCGAGTCGATGGCACCGAGTACGAGCGTCGCAACGGCGGCATGCGCTACGTCATCAACTCCCTGGCCGCGTACGGAGTCCCCTTCGGCCAGGACCGCCTCCTGCCCATCTGGCTCGCCACCGCGTACTTGCTATGCGGCCAGCCCGAGGACGGCGTCATTCAGTTCAGGTCAGTGCGGGACATCCTCCTCGCCTTCGGCCTTTCCACTGGCGGCTCCAAGCACCTCGCCCTGAGGGACAGCCTCCTGCGCCTCACCCACGCCACTCTCTTCGTCTACGACGAGCGCCCCGGCAACAAGGACGAGAAGAAGCGAGGGGAGCGGATTGAAATCCGCCGCTACAACCTCATCAAGAAGGTGGACCTCTGGTTCAAGAAGAACGACACGCAGGTCAACCAGTACACCCTCTGGCAGAACTTCATCACCCTCTCCTCTGACTTCGCCGAGTCGCTACGCGCGAAGGTGATGCCGGTGGACCTGGCCACCGTTCGCGCGTTGAAGAACAACCCCATGGCACTCGACCTGTACGTGTGGCAGGCGCACAGAAGCTGGGAGCTCCACCAGAAGGGCACCAAGTCCGTGGGCGTGCCCGTCTTCGGGCCCGAGGGGCTCCTCGCACAGCTCGGCTCCCAGGTCCTGGACGAAGCGAAGGCGCGGCAACTTCTCCGCAGGAACCAGAAGCTCGTGGAGGGCGTCTGGAGCGGCTGTCCCAACCACCTCACCCTGGACGGCAACCGACTCGTCCTCCGGCCGGCGGAGGACCTCAAGGAGGCCAAGCCCGCGCTCCCCGGTGTCACCTCCCGCCCCCCCGTGGCACGTCGAAGCCTTGCTGCGGGGGCTCCGCCCGAGCAAGTCGCCGACGAGGATCGCCTCGTCATACAACGCGAGTCGGCATAGCAACGGCGTGGTGGCGGCTGTCGTCGCCCGCGGGCGCACCGGCGTTGCCTCCCTGCGGATTTGCTCGTCCCACTCGAAGAGAGAGGCCCCGGGGTTACTGGGGCTCAGGTGGTGCGAGTTGCACCGGCTCTCCCAGCAAGAAGAGCAGGCGCTTCGCCTCATCATCAATGCGCACGTAAGGCCCCAGAAAGCCCACAGACGCCCAGTGCCAGCACATGGCCGCCAGCTCACGTGTCGACGCAATCAGCTTCTCGCGCCATGTGGAGCGCAGGGGAAGCCACTGGCAAAGGTGGCCTGCCATGACCAGGAAGGGCCAAGCCACCTGATGCGGCCACTGCGCGAGGGCCGCGAGGCAGGCCTCGGCCCAGACGGCTGGCGCCGCGGAGACCAGGCGCTGTACATCCTCGAAAGACAGCTCCTCGTTGTCACCCCAGCACCAGGGCCACGTCGAGGCGGCACACTTCGCCAAGTCCTGCGCCTCTTCTGGGTGTAGTCGAAGCAGGTAGGCACAGGCCTGGTAGCGCACCCAGAGGTTCTCCCATTTTGGCTCCAACTCCTCCGCCAGGAAGCGGAGCACGGACTCGAGCTCTTTGAGCATTCCTGCGCGAGCAGCCGCCGCCAACCAGCGGGGCAGTTTGAAGCGCCAGAAGAAAGGCGCCTGCGTGGGCCATGACTCCGTGTGCCTGAGGCGCTCGTACAGGGAACGAATTACCTCGGGAGGGAGCTCTCCCTCCATCCAGGAGAGCAGCGCAGCATCAACCTTCTCCAGGTCCTCCCCCGTGGCCCACTCCACCAACCCCGCCGTCACTTCCTGCTCCTCCCTCCAGGACGGCCACAGGCACAGCAGTATCGCCCCCAGCGGAGCAATCCCCAGCTTGCCGTGGATGGCCTCGCGCCATGCAGAGAGGGCCACGGCGCGAGCCGCCTCATGGACGGCGGGCTGCCGCAGTGCTGCTGTCGAGTCCCTATGAGGGAAGGGCCTGTTCGAGTCCCTATGAGGGAAAGGCCTGTGCATGTTCACAGCCTCGCAGAGCCACTGCGAGTAGACCCTCACTGCTTCCGCGTCGCCTCGCGCGGCAAGTGGCTCGAGAGCCACCCCGGGGAAGTTGGCGGGCAGGGCATCGGATTTCTTGTCCCAGCGCTCTACCAGCGCCCTGCCGAGCTCGGGCGATTGCAGCGTGGCTCGTCCGAGGGACTCCTGCTCCTCCCACGGGAAGTAGTGTGCATCCCGTCTCAGCAAGTCCACGACGGCTTCGGGAGCCATCTCGGCGATGGCGGAGTACACCTCGGCAATGTTCTGCTGGACGAAGGGTCTCGCCTGCACTTGCTCCAGGAGGGCCCTATCCCGGAGCGCGGGGATAATGCTCCAGAGCACGTCCCTCTGCACGTACTGCGATGGAGGAGGAGTCGGTGCGTCACACGGCTGCTCCGACGAGGTGAATTCTTTCGACCAGTCCTCGAGATCGCCAGTCAGCACCTGAGGCCAGTGCTGCTCAAGCCAGCCTCTACCCTCGGGATTGTTACGGTGGGATTCAGCGGCCGCTCGCGCCAGCGGGAGCACCAGTGGCAACCTGCACAAGTGACGATAGAGACTCTTCAGCGCGCTCAGCAGCTTGTCCGTCTCCGCCTCACCCGGAAGTAGGGCCACGGCGGCGGCCTCTGCCAAATGCGCGTCGTTTCCCTCCAGGTGCGCTCGAAGCTTGGCGAGCAGCGCCTCGGTACGTGGCGCGGTGCGCAGCACCTCCGCGGCAGCCAGGGCCGGCTCTCCGTGAGTGTTGGGCGTCAGCCCGCGACTCGTGTCCAGGAGCTGCGACAGCAAGGCTTCCTGGACGTCGGGCAGGAGCCTCCACCGAGCCAGCTTCTTGATGGCTACCACGCGCACCTCCACGTCCTGCTCCAGGAGCCGCGCCATCCACTCATTCACATCGTCACACTCGTGCCGCGCCAGCCACACGGCCCGCTTTTCCTGCGAGAGGAGCAATGGCTCCAGCTCCTGCCACACGGCTCCCCAGAGAGGGCCCCCCTTGCGTGCGAGCTCTCTCACGGCCGCACCGAGGCGGCGACGTCTCCAGGCCGAGGTCTCGTCGCGCAACAAGCGCCGCAGGTGTCCGGGCAGGTCCGGGACGTCCGCAGCAGTGAGCCCCAGGTCTCTCGCGGAGTGGAGCACCACCAGGGTCCGCCTTAGTAGGTGCTCGTCGCTGTCTCCCTCGTGAGGTTTCAACAGCCTCTGCAGCAGGGGGCGCAGCGATCGATTCTGTGCTGAGGGGCGGTGCCGACGGCGATCCAAGGCCAGTCGCGCCACCTCCCCTGCCCAGGGCTGACCACAGGCGCGGGTGAAGTCCTCGTCGCTCACATGCCGGAGGGCGCCGGCGGCCAGGTACTCCGCAATGGCCCGCAGGGGCATGTTCCATTTGCCGCCCTCCGTGAGCCGGACGAGGCCGATCTGGTACGCAGACTCGAGCGCCCTCTCCACTCCCATGTCGTCGCCCTGGGCTCGCGCCAGGGCGCTCTCCAGCACCCGGCGCGATAGGGGGAAACCTCCCTGCTCGAGCCCCTCCAGCGCCACCTGCTCGAAGGCGTGCTGTAGTTCCACCCAGCCGCTGGTGTCCTTGCCGCTGGCGTTGCCGTCGCGGGTTGTTCGGGCCTCTGCCCATTTGCGGAACAGGTCATCCACAAGCGGCTGGAAGAGCCAGGCGCGACCTTCCGGCGGCGCCTCGTCCTTGGGCGCACGCAGAAGGAGGAGGGTGGTGCACAGGGCGTTGGCCCGCAGCGACACGTCCGAGGCCAGGAGGGCTCGCACGTCCTCATGGAGTTTGCCGCCCTGCGAGGTTTGCTCCCACCTGAGTAAGAACGCCTCTGCTTCGTCACCGCTCCAGGGCGGCAGCTCTACTCGCACGGCCTCGGGCAGCAACCCGGGCCTGTCATGCGAAGCCCGGCAGCTCACGGCGACAGCCCTGACGTTATTGGTGTCACGCAGGGCCGAGAGGGCCTGGAGGACCTCCTGTTGCGAATACCCGTCAAGCTCATCCAGCCCGTCCACGAGCAGTACCCACTCGCACAGGGGGTCTGCCCAGAGACGGTCCAACTCGCGGAAGCTGCTGCGGCGGAGCAAGTCCTCGATTCTCCCTCCCACCAACTCCGCGGCGCGAAGGCGCAGCGGCAGCGGGGCCGTCAGCTTCGCGCGCGCCGCCGCGGCAAGCTGGGCTTCGGCCTGGAGCAATGCCACTGTCTTTCCCGTCCCCATGGCGGCGAGCATCAGCACCATGGGCTTGCGCGAGTTATCCCCTGGCTTGAGCCACTCAACGAGTGTCCCCTCGAACAGCCCAGGCGCACCGCCGGGGTCCTTCGAGGCCTCCCCCGAGGTCGGCCGTGCACCGCCCTCCCCTCCTCTTGCCGCGGAGCGCCCTCCAGTGGGGCTTTTCGCATGGGGTTCCCCTTGGCGAGGCAGCAGCCGGAGAGTGCGTTGAACCAGCACCTCTTCCAGACGCACGTCCCTGGGCACCATCGTTCGCAGGTCGAGAGGATAGAGGGGTCGCGCCCGCCGCATTTGCTCAGCGGCCCAGCAGCAGTACCGCTCCCGGAGGGCGACGCGCTCCGCCTGAGACAACCAGGGGCCCGCCCCGCAGTGGGTGCGAAGAAGCTCGGAGAAGACTTCCCAACTCCAGACTCTGAACGTGAGCCGCAGCCGCTCACTCAACTCCTTGGCCGCGTCGTGCACACTGGGCGAGACAGTCGATGTAGTCACGACAACGAAGGTGTCGATGCTCTCGCGGTGCGGATACTTCAGCAGCAAGGTCTTCAACTTTTCCAGATGGCTCGGTTGCAGCTTCGTCTTGAGGTAGTTCTTCGCCTGGAAGACCCAGCGCTTCCCCGTGCCATCAGGCCGTCGATCCTCGGCCATGACGTCGAGCCCATGCTGCCCGTGGCCCTGAGTTCCGTAGTAGCTGGCGTGTGGGTCCTTCAAAAGGTCTCGCGCCAGACGCAGGACGAGGTGCTCGAGCTCCGTCCACTCCTTTGGGCGGGGAATTTCCAGCGTCATGTTTCACCATGGCTCAGCTGGGCTTCGGCCCCTCGTGAGCCCATCCTGGTTGGAAGACCTACTCCCTGCCCTCCATTCAACCTCACAGTCGTGACAGCGAACGAGAATTTCTCGGCCATGTGGGCCGGGGGCTTTCACAGAGACGGAGAGGCCGCGGTCACCACCTCACCGTCAACTCGGTAGTCTCACCGTTCCCAATAGTTGCTGTCGTCTCGTGGCTCCCCAGCGCGGTGTGCTCGAGTCGCACCTTCACACTCGTGCCGTCCACCTTTACCGCCTTCGTCGGGGACATGCCCACGAAGGTGCCGTTCACCCATACACGGGCGCGTGGAATGGCGACTACTTGAATGCGCGTAGGCTCAGCCGGCGCACTCCAGCCTCCTGAGTAGCTACCGCCTCCGTGGCAGTGGTAGCCGCCCGTGCGGCGGTCGTTGTGGCAGCCGGCGCTGTTGGTCCGGCCAGGATGTGCCAGGGCAAGGCTGGTGCTGGCCAGCACGACAGCAACTCCCAACGCAACGAGGGCCTTCTTCCTCTGCATCACGGCTCCACCTTTCCGATGCTGGCCTCAACGAGAGCCCCGTCCTGCCAGCCAAGGAGGGCCGAGTGGCTGCCAAGGCGCACCTGCACGTGCGCGACGCCGGGCTTGCTGCGGACGAGGTCCTTCGCGGCGAACTCCTGTCCGGTGAGGCTCTTGGCCACCTGCTGGAGTGCCGTGGCGGACAGCGCTTCCCTCGCGTGCCCTGTGGAGGTGACATAGAGGCCGCGCGCCATGCCTTTGTCCACGAAGAGGAAGGCGAGCGTGCCGGCCGGGGCGGAGAGCACCTTGAGCACTCCCGGCCGCTGCTCCTCCAGGCCTGAGGAACCCAGCAGCGTTTCCGCGACCTCCACCGGCTCGTTGAATGGCAGCCTGTCCCGGATGAGCTCCTGCCTTCGGGCGAGCAGGGCCTGCCGGGCCGCCGTCAGCTCCGCATCACCCTCGAAGAATGTGAGGAGCCCTCCAGCGTCCGCCTCTGCCTCGCGCAGGGCCCGCAGCGCCGGGCCGATGTTGCCTGATGGCCGGGCGGCCTTTTGCAGCCGGGCAAGCTCCGCGGTGCGGAAGCTCGCAAGCGCCACCTGCGCCGCGCCAGCGGTGTCGACGCCGACAGCTCGCTTGAGAGCCTCGGCCCGGCAGTGAAGGTTCCGCTCGGGACAGCCTTGGGCCTGCGCGAGGTAGGCCTGCGTCAGCAGTGGCTCAGGTCGCTCCGCGGCAAGCCCTGGGGCCGTGATTCGCGTCAGGGCGTGGATGGCCTCCTCCACCCTGCCCTTCGCCAGCAACTCCTTGCCCTTCGCTACCCGCCTGCTCTCCAGCTCTGCTCGGAGGCCATTCACCAGGGCTTCGGGTGCTCCTTCCTGCCGAAGCGCCTCCAACTCCTGCTCCACCACGCTCTCCTGCTCCTGCGCGAGGGCCGAGGCAACCCACGCCTCGCGCAAGCGCCGCCGCTCTGCTTCCAGTGGCTCCGTTCCAGCTCCGGAGCCCACGAAGTGGCTGATGAGCTCCACGGCGGCACGGTTTTCCATTCCCCTTGCGCGAGCCGTCACGAATGCGTTGCGAGCTTCGATGTACTCGGAGCTGGTTTCCCGGCGGGCCTCGAGCGCCCCGGCGTGCAGTTCCGCCTCCTGCAGCTGCCCAGCCGCGGTCAGGCGGGAGAGCTCGGCGGCAGAGGGTTGGATGAGCAAGAAGAGTCCGAGATAGGCGAGCGCACTCACGCCACTCAGAGAAGGCCCGAGTCGGTCATGCCACCGGCCGGGAGCCGTCCTCCCGTCCACCTGGCGCCGGCGCAGCCGCGTCGCGGTAAGCAGGCAGGCCCCAAGAGCCAGTCCAAACGTAGCGAGCGCGACTCCTCCACTCCCCGGGGCAGCCCCATAAAAGGGGTGGCGCGACAGGAATGCGGCCAGGAGGACTTGGGCCGCCAGGAAGCTGGCGACAGCAACCGCCAGCAGAATCCCCGCGCGCCGGAGCAATGGTGTCGAGTCGGAATCGGCCGTTGGGCGGCAGTCACTGCCAAGCAGCTTGATGAAACCCCGCCTTCCGGCGAACTCGAAGTGAACGGTCGCGGAGGGGGCCTCGAAGACATCCAGGACCTGGGTGAGAATCCGGTCGCGCAGCGGGTGGAGTGCCGGCTCCAGAGACGGACGGGCCGCAGGGAAACCGGCCGCCTGGGCCGCAGCCCCCACTCCGGAGGAGGGTATCGGGCCTTCGGTCTCCACGGACGCCAACGCCTGCGCGCCCCCCCACAGGGGGGCCCGCCTGGAGTCCTCCCTGAGGCCCGGGTGGGCAGAAAGCCTTTTGTCCTCGGGCCACACGCCAACGTGCGTGCGCTGCGCCGTCACCACTCGCAACCACCGGCGCATCGCCCCGGAGCCCCGGCACTTCGAGCAGCTCACCTGCCCCTTCGTGCAGCGAGTGCACTTCTTCGTTCCCTTGCCGCGGCAGTCACGGCAATTCACCAGCCGGAAACTCTTGCGCGCCCGGCTCATCTGCTTACCGGTGCCCCCGCACCCGCCGCAGCTCGCGCGCAGGGTCCCGCTGCACGTGGGGCACGTCACCTGGCCATCGCCTCCGCACGTGCCGCAGGGCGCCAGGTGGGAAGAGCGCTCCGCCAGCTGCTCGGGCGAGGCGCTCCACAAGTCCAGCGACTCGAGCACCAGGGGCTGACCGGAGGTGCACGCCCGGCCAGCGTTAGGCTCCTCCTGCCACGAGGCCGTCCTGACGGCATAGCGGGTGATGAGGCGTCCGTAGCGGAGCGGCTCAGCCTCTACCTTCGTAATGAGGTCCGCGAAGCCTGAAGGCCCAAGGCGCCAGCGAGCCCAGCGCCCAGCCGCAGCCCGGGCTCTCTGCTCAATCCCCTCCTCGCTCATCGTGCAACCTCCCCCAGCCGCCGATGGAGCTCGCCCTTCTCGGCGGCGTCCCCGCGAGCCCTGCGGTTGAGGCGCACGGTTGCGCTACCTCGCGGATCGGCATGAGCACTGTACCCAGCCCAAACCCTCAGCGTCGAGGCTTCGACAGCAAGGCAAAGTAGCCGGAGCCCTCAGCGGCTCTCGTCGTGGCAGTCCTCGCCGCACTTGACGCTGGCTCCGCCTACTCTTCCAGGAGCACGGGCCTCGGCGCCGCCAGAGATGCCACGGCACGTTCGCATGCCATACAGCCACTGGGCACGGGGCCCGCACACAGGTGGGAAAAATGAGCCGGCGGGGATTTCTCCCCACCGGCCCCGGCACTTCCGCTGGCGGAGTCGCCAACGGCCAGTGGCCCTCGACAGGGTGGACTGTAGCATTTCCGCGGCCACACGTCAGGATGTCCGCAGGCGACTGTCCTACGCAGGGGCCTCAGGTTCCGGGAGACCTGCCAGGACGATTCTCCGAGGGTGGCTGGGACTTGGCGGCTCAACCGGGAGCATCACCCTAGACATAGGGTTCCGATGCCTCACTTCGCAGGGCCACCTTGACACGTAGCTGGTACACCCTGGCACCCGTCAGGTCCTGGTTTCCTACCTTGATTCCCAGGTACTCTTCCAGAGTACGCGGCTGGGGAGTCGCTGACGGCCAGTGGCCCTCGACAAGCTCACTGTCCGTAGAGCCTCCCTACCGCGTGCATCAAGCGGCGAGCCGAGAGCCGCCCGGCGGCTTGATGTGCCAACGCGGCGGCGCGGAGGGCTCATGCCCACGGAAACACGTGTGTCCGAAGCAGGGTTGAATCATCGTTGCTCCCCCAGCAAGACCCGGCCCACGGCCAGAAGAGGAGGGCCGCTCGGCAGCAGTGAACTCCAGGTTGTCGTGCTGGGGTAAGGGCATGAGCACGCTCACCTGCGGGAGGTGCGGCGCGGCTGAGCCGCTGCGCTCCCATTACGGCAGCCAGGCCTGCCGCGCGCGACGCTTCATTCAGTCCATGGAGCGCCGAGGCTACGCGCGCATCCCAGCTCGGCGGTGGACGCGAGCACTCCGGAGAGCGGGGGCTCCGGTAGTCCACGGCCCGGTGTCCGTCACCCGGACGGGTAACTGGGCGCCGAGGGAGTACCTCACCGCACTGGTGGAGCACCGCCGGCGCGAGGAGTTCCGCAAGCTGCCCTTCCACCTCCAGGTGGCGGCGGTGGTGTGGTGGGTACAGAGGGCCTCTCGGGCCCTGCGAGCTGCTCCTGCCTGATAAAAGGGACCATGGTCCAGGCGCTACTACTGGCGCCTGGGCCATGGTGTCCCATCGGCGCAGGAGCGGCCGTCACTGCGGGCCTCCGCACCTCGGGGCCAGGAGTGTCAGCAAGCACCTGAATTTTTGCACAGGTCCTCTGCACGGTGCACATTCTTCCCGGAGACAGGAAGCCCAAGCCCTGGGGTGCAGTGCTCGCGGTGAGCATGCTCTCCGCGGTGGGGCCCGCGCCTCGGATACGGGAGACTCCATGCCCAGGACTATTTACGACGGTTTCACCGAGTTTCTCTCCCGCATTGAGCCGAGGCCCGGAGAGGTGAACGCGCGCGCGACGCACCGGCGCAGCATCGAGCAGGCTCTCGACGCGGCCTTCAAGAAGTTCAACAAGCTCGAAGTCATTGGTAGCCACACGCGAGGAACGGCCATCCGTTACCACTCGGACGTGGATTACCTCGCGGTACTGGGCAGGGACGACGTGATGCGCGGCGGGAGCGTCATTCAGTCCAGCACCGTGCTCACGAATGTGAGGAAGGCACTCGCTGAACGGTTCAAGAATACCGAGATGCGGGGCGACGGTCCCTCGGTCGTGGTGAAGTTCCAGGGAGGCGATGACGCTGTGGACGTAGTGCCCGGCTACTACCGGGGTCCCACCGGGAACGACGGCTACCCGATGTACGCCATTCCCGATGGAAACGGCGGATGGCTCGACACGTCGCCGCAGCGCCACGGCAAGTACCTCAAGGAGAGGGACAAGGCCTCTGGCCACAAATTGTTCAGGGTGGTTCGACTCCTCAAGGCGTGGAAGCACTCGCGTACCTCCAACATCCCCTTCCTCTCCTTCCACGTCGAGCTACTCCTGGCCTCAGAGGGCACGTGCGATGGAATCAAGAGCTATGCCGTCTGCATGCGCGACGCCTTCCGGCTTCTCCGCGACCGAGGGGGCCGCGCGCTGAACGACCCATTGGGCATCTCTGGTCGCATTCCCATCGTCTATACCGACGTGAAGGGGCGCAGCCTGGCGAACCATGCTGCGCATGCGGCCGAACATGCCGATGCGGCCCTACGGGCGGAGGACCTCGGAGACCTGGACGAGGCTTTCCGGCAGTGGCGGATCGTCTTCAACGATGAGTACCCTGCCCGCCGGTAGAAGGACGCACGTGAGCGCACCTAACGACATTGGCGTCCGACAGGACCTGGAGGAGAACCTGGAGCGACTGGCCGCACTGCGCGCGCTCTACTCGCGTGCCAAGTCAGTACGTGGCGCGAGTGCGCTGGTGGCCACGCTTCTGGCCGTGGCCTCACCACTCGTGACACTCTACTGGCCGAAGGGCTCGGCCGGACTGGCTCTTGGGGCGCTGGTTTGGGCCCTCGTCGAACTGGTGCTGCTCGATGGCCTGGAGGAGAAGAACAGGCAGGAGGCGGCGCTTATCCAAGAGGAGTTCGACACCCGCGTCTTCGGGCTGCCCTGGAATGAGGCCCTTGGTGCACGGCCAGCACCTGAACTGGTGGTTGCCGCCGGAAAAGCAGGAAAGGGAGACCCGAAGCTCAAGGGGTGGTACGCGGATGTGAGCCGCCTCCCCCGCTCGCTTGCCATTCTCCTTTGCCAGAGGAGCGGACTGGCTTGGGACCACCGCTCCCGGGCCTGGTACCAGACCTTCCTTGCCGCTGTCGCGCTGCTGTTGGCGCTGGGGGCCGTGGCTCTTGCCATGGGCACAAGGCAGAGCCTCACCGAGTTCCTTGTCAATTTCGCGCTACCCGTGCTGCCCGCCGTCCAGCATGCAATCAAGACATTCAAGGCTCATCGTCGCGCGGGAGCAGAGCAGGAGCGCTTGCGCGACGAGCTCGCCTCCGCTTGGGAGGGAGGCCTCGCCAGCGGCGGAAACCTGCATGAGGCGCAGCTCCGACGGGTGCAAGACCGTCTTCTCCTGCTCCGGCGGGAGCAGACGCCCATTCCCGACGTCCTCTATCGGTTGCTGCGCCCAGCCTCCGAGGCGACAATGCACGAGGCAACCCGCCGCCTCATTGACGATGCTGTACGCCAGCTCGGCCGCTGACTGCGACAGCCGGTGATGCACGGTGGCCGTGTAGCCCCGCGCTGTGTGTAGCCCGAGCTGTCGGATCGGCCGCGCAGGAGAACTCAAGGCAAAGGTGTGCAGCTGCACTCGGAGCGGTGGCCTCCGGCAACCAAGCTCTCCCCGGTGCTCCCCATAGGAGAAGCCGAGCTCCAGCGTCTTTACGAGGTATGCCGCTTGGCGGACGCGCTGTTGGAGCGGGGAGCGCGTAGCTGTCGAGCATCGCCCTGTAGTAGGTACGGGCACATGTTCTCCTGGCGGAAGCAAACGCAACCAGCCTCCTCCAGCACGCGCACGGGGCGTCGGCCTGGGCAGAGCGCGCGGGAGCGGCAGACGCAGCTCCAGCAGGCAGCGCCCATCAAAACCTTTTTCACTCGGCTCCTTGGAATGAAGACCGAGGAGTGGGCTTGGGGAAGAGGGGCAGCCGGTGAGGAGCGCGTCGGGGGACTGCTGGAGCCGCTGCGCGAGCAGGGCTGGGCCATTGAGCACGACGTCAAAATCGGCGCCAACGGCGCCAACGTCGACCACCTTCTCATTGGCCCGCCTGGCGTCTTCGTCCTCAACACGAAGTACGTAGCGGGCAACGTCTGGGTGGCGGGACCTCACCTCCAGATACGTGGCCAGCCCACCGACTACCTGGAGAAGGCCGAGGCGGAGGCGAAGCGTATCCGCGAGAAGCTCATGAGCGCCACGCGTCGACAGGCCCTGTGGGTACAGGGGCTGCTCGTCTTCGTTGAGCCAGTCCTGAAGGTGAAGTTTCAACCGCGGCATGTCGCGGTTGTCACGGACGCGACGCTCCTCCCGTTTCTTCGGCAGCAGCCACAGAAGCTCGGGCAGTATGAGCTCGATGAGCTCGTCCAGGCGGCGCGGCGAGAGGACACGTGGCAGTAACCGTTGACGCCAGTGCCATACCCTAGTGGCAGCTCACCCGAAACGACTCCTACCGCTGCTGGAGCAGCAGACGGCCCTCGGTGCTCCGCAAGCCGATCCGGCCAGCGTTGAGACCGCCATGCGCGGTTGCTTCCAACTTTCTCCAGGGCGCTGCTGCCGCTCACGCGGCGGGTGAGCCCATATGTTGAGGAGGGCCGCCCTCGAGCCCAGGGACTGCGTCCCTCCACAGCTCGTGGCGCCCCCGCTCATGGCCGAGCCCTCACTGGCCGCCAAGGCCAGGAATTCGGCATGGAGAGCAAGAGGTGCTACCCGCCGGTGACTGGAACTCCATAAGGACTGGCCGAAGCCCGGCCACCACTCCGCCTGCACCCAGGCGGCAGAGAGAGACTCCACCCCGAGGACACCATGGTTGACCACAAGCGCTGGTACTAAGACGCCCACGTTTGCGAGCAGGGGCACTTCCTCACCAAGACGTCTGTGCGCGGCCCACCCTCCCCCGGCGACGCCGCCTTCTGCCGGGACTGCGGGGCCAGGGCAGTGAAGACGTGCGGGCAGTGCAGCGCCCACATTCAGGGCGTCCGGATTCCGCCCCTGCACACCCGCAGGGACTTCTCGATGCTGCCCTCGCCGGAAGCACAGCCCTACAGAATCCCGGCGCACTGCCCGCAGTGCGGCCACGCCTACCCGTGGACGGAAGCGAGGTTGAAGGCCGCGGCGGAGTTGGTGGACCTCGCCGAGGCGCTCAGCGCAGAGGAGCGGGCGCAGCTCAAAGCCGATCTCCCAGCACTGGCGAATGAGGGCCCGCAGTCGCCGGTAACCGCCCAGCGGTGGAAGAAGGGCCTAGCGAAAGTCGGGGGCGACCTCTACGGCGTTAGAATGAAGGTGCTCGGAGACCTGGTAACAGCCTCCGTGAAGGGCCAGCTCGGCATGTAGCTCCGACGGTGGCCGTGCCTCCAGGGCATGCCCGAGTACCCTTGCCCCTCCCCTTCTGCGGCCCGTTCGGAGGGGCACACCCGCTCGTGTTCACTTCTTTGTGGACTCAGGAACGACCTCGAGCGGGCCCATCACCTCGAAGGCATCCGCCAGGAAAACGTCGGCAACCAACTTCACGGCTGCTTCCAGCTTCTCGTTCGACTGAGGCTCCGAGAACTCGAGCACTCCGCCGGTCCCGAAGAGGTACTGGTTCCCATGCGCCTGGGAGTTCACAGCCGCGTCCAGGCTGACCGCGAGAATCCTGGTCCCAGGGAGGCGGGCACTCGCCTTCTGCAGGGTGGCCTCCACCGTTTCAGGGCTCAGGGGCGGAACAACGAAGGCCGTGACCGTACGGCGATTCGGTGCACGGATGATGCAACGGGCAATGGTCTCCGACATTGGGCGCACTATCTAAGGCGCCCACAGTCACAGCGCCACCCAATCGCAGTTTCTCCCGCTCCGGTGAACGACCACGCTTCGGTTGCGCGAGGTCCAGCAATGGTACCTCCGCGCCAACCGCGAGGAGACCTGCGGAGTTGGAGGCTCGGCGCACCGGGGGTTCGGACCATTCAGGGCTAGAAGAGATCGCGCAGTTCGTCCTTCACGGCGGTCGCCCGCACGGAGGAGAACTTCTCACCGAAGTGGGTCAGCAACATGGAGATGAACCTGCCGTGGTAAATGCCGTAGATGACCTTGGTCATCTTCTTCTCCTCCCGACCGATGAGACCGAACGACAGGACGTCGGTGCCGAGGTAGGGGTGGAGCCACGCCTTGCGCGACCACTGCAAGGACGTGTGCGTGAAGTCTCCGTCCTTATCGTAGCGCCACGCCGCCACCTTGCCGTCATCAACCGCCTTGCGGAGCGCCTTGAGCAGAGCCTTGGGGGTGGAGGTCTGTACAATGATGGCCATAGGTACTCCCGGGAATGCTGAGGTCCGCGGTGGGGAACCAGGGGCCCCCTTCACGCCATTCCTGGCGGAAGAGCCCTGGCCTCGGTAGCCCTGTCCGTCGCCCCTGGCCCGTGAACAAGAGGTGCGGCGGGTAGCCTCACCGGGAGGAGCAGCCCGCCGCCAGGAGAGACCAGACAGGAGAGAGGCCTACTTCGTGAACTGCTTCGAGAAGGGAATGGTGCGGAGCTTCGCGTTCTCCGGGTCTGCATGCTTGCGCTTGGCGCCAAAGCGCATGAGGCTTCCCATGAAGAAGCGCTGGAGCTTCACGTGAGCCCACTCGGCGGCGTGCTCCACGGCTGTCAGTTCCAGCGGGTGCGCGGTAATCGTCAACTGCTCCGCGTAGCTCTCCTCGGCTCGCTCCGGCACCGCGTATTTCCACTCCTTGGGCCTCTTCTGGACGGCGGGGTCCCCGTCAGGAGCCGCCGGCGAGAAACCGAGGAGCGTTGCCTCTTCGACGGCCGCAGTCAGCAGGAGGAAGGACTTGTCCACCCTCGCGCCCGGGACAGAGAGTGCATCGCACAAGTCCAGAAGGAGCTGGTACTCGTCGGCGTAGAGCCGGACGGTGACATTCTTCCAGTTTCGTTCGCGCTTCGCCGGCTTCTGCGGTTTCTTCGTCGTCACGGGACAGATCCTGTCACAACGTTCCGCCCTGGTGGGTAGGACGTTTTCCAGGGCACCACGTCCTTATGCTCCAGGTGCTGGCAGGTGGGAAGCGCGCACCGCCGCTTCAACGCGGCCGTGGTCGAGGCGGACCCTCCGGCCCGCGTTTCGAGTGTTATAGCACGAGGATGGCAGGCCACGCGCACTTGTTGCTGCTTGTAGCGCGCGCACGCCACGGGCAACAGAGAGCCTCGAGCGTCGCGCTGACGTCGGCGCGGAGTGAGGACAGGGGTTGGTGAATTGCGCCTCGCGCGGGGCCCCTGGCCGCGAGTCCCCGGAGACGCGAGCCCCATTTCCGAGGCCATAGCATCTCCCCAGCAATGGCCACTCGGACGCGCTCCGGTGCGGCGTGGGCCACCGCCGGCTCAATCATTCGGGGCCCGTCCAGTGAGATGCCACACTCACCACCGCCTGCCGCGTGTGGCAACTCGGCACGCATGCCCTCGTGCGGGGAGGCCGGTGGCAAACATCGCCATGGGCCCATGGGCCTGCGTGAGCTCCGATTGACTCTCAAGCCCACGCCGGGAGCACCGCGTTAGGGCCCCGCGCCCTCGGGGCTCGCGTTGGCTGGCACCTCGATCCACCGACAGAGCCCCCGCTGCACGATGGGCAAGGAGGCCCGAGGTGAATGGCCCCAGCTATTCCCCGCGGCAGCGGGGAATGCGTCGTCCGCGAGCCGTGCGGGCCTGGCCGGCTCAAGGCTGCCCTAAGGGCACCGCCGCAGGCGGCGCGTTAGCGGCCTTGAACCGGACGGGCCCGGATGGCCGCGTTGCGCGTCGGGGGGTGCAAGGGGGCTTGCGGCCCCCTGAGCGGGGCACCGCCCCTGACAGGGCAGGAGCGCGTCGTGGCACCGGTGGCGCCCTACTCGGACAGGCACTACGAGGCGAGCGGGGGGCCTCGGGCTGCACCGAGGTGGCGCAAACGGAGGGGCCCCCCCACCCCTGCGTGCGCGGCCGCTACGCGAGTGGGCGATGGGAAGTGCGTCTTTCAATCGCCGCTCCGCAGTCAGGGTCCCGGGGGTGGTGCCGCTAACACGGAGTTCAGGTGAGCTGAAGGCACAACAGGATTGCTCCTTGAGCCCATGGGCGTGGCTCCAGTCCCTGGCTCATCCTACCCTGCCGTGCCAGGGCCCCCGCCGGCCTCCTGGAAAGGGTCGTCGACGAAGAGGTCATTCTGAATTTCGCCGCGTTCGTGCCTTTGTGCGTAGCTCAACGCGAGTTCCTTCGTCACGGTGTAGACGCAGCTCAGGCATGACCTGAAGACGAGGTCGTTGTACTGCTGCACCCTGGCGGCGTCCCAACTACCAGTCTCCACGGATGTGTCTGCTGGGTTTCTGGGCAGGCTCGTGTTGATATAGAGGACGTGCTGAGGCGAGACGCTTACGCAATACGCGCCTTTTCGGGCCTTGGACTCTGCGTCACTGAACGATTGACCGCGCGCGGCCAGCCAGTCCTGCACCTGCGCGAGGTAGTTCTGATTCTGCGGGTGGTTTTGGACGAGGATGGGGTTGTCGCTTGTAATAAATGGCGTAGCCCCCCTCCTCCTGACAAGCATCCAAGTGGACTCCATGAGGAATGGCTCGAGCGTCATCCCGCTCACGAGCGTTCCCAGGAAGCCGTGCGCAATTTCCGCATTGCGCTGCAGCGCTTGCTCACGAGAAAGCTCCTGCTTGGCATCCTGACGTTTCACCTGCCGGTAATACTCCCTGGAGATGGGGGCGCGGTGCAGTTGAATAGCCACAAACCTTGCCAGGAGTTCCTTATCTGAAGAGGTGAGACTCTGGCGCTCCAAGCGATCCAGAGCCGCAGGCAGGTCCTTCTCGTAGAGGGACACAAACGCCTCTTCAATGTCCTTCTCTCCTACATACTCAAGGGCAGGCGTGTCCTGTGGCTTGCGCAGCACGTACCAGTCTTCAATTTGCGCCGTCACCTTCGGCGCCTGTGTCCGGGTGGGCTGATAATCCCGGTGGAGGTCGCAGCACTCGAGAAGGTTCTTCTCGTTGGTGAACCGGCGCAAGTATCCCTGTGGGACGAAGTGGCATTTCATGTCTGGTGAGATTCCCCGCGAGACCGTGAAGCATAAAGACAACCTCGGTTAGGGCGAAAGCAGGAGGCGCGACCCTGCTTTTCCGTTGGTGCCGAGGAAAAGAGCCCGAGCGTTGCCGCTCATCTCAACTGAACTTCGGGTTAAGCAGCAGCCGGGCGAGTCTCCAGGCACGTCCACATCGCGTTGTAGTCGGCCTTGTCGAATCGAGCGAGGCACCCAGGAGACAGTTGCACGCAGCTCTCGGCCTTGGCGTCGTACACCCAGAGCTCGGCTTGGTGCTTCTGAATGTACTCATAGTAGGCGGCGGGCCTGGCCAGCTCCTCGCGCGCGAGCGTCACTCGGGCGAGGCACTCCGGCGTCATGACGACGCGAACACGATCGGCGCGGCGCGCGTAGTTGGCCACCTGTGCCTCGAGCCGCTCGCACTCGCGCACCTCATTCTTCAGCTCAACCGCGACGATATCTCGCTCGAAGAATGCGTGCCGGTAGCCGACCAGGTCCGCACGGCTGTCGCCCGCGTCCACCTCGGCATGAACCTTATGGCCTTGGGCCGTGAGGAAGGCCGTGATGGGAGCCTTGAGGTCCTCCTCCTTCTCCACTCCGCCGAAGATGCTGCGCACCAGGGAGTCATCGAGCCCCGCCTTCAACACCGCCATGAGGGCCACGTCCACGGGGTGCGGCTTGGTAGGGCCGGGCCACGTATTCGTGTGCAAGGTGGCCACGAGAAGCACCTGCTCCTCCAGCACCTCCAGCGACACATTCTCGTAGGCGGCTACATACGGGTGGCCCAGGTGACGCATGATGGCAAGGAGCGTCTCCTTACGGGTGACCATCCGCCCCACCAGCGTCCGGCGCGGGATGCCTCCGAGGCCTGATTCCGTTGCCACTTGTACGAGCTTCCCCATTGCTGACTCCCTGGTAGACGACCGGGCGAACGAGTCGCTCCGGGGTAAGGGGTATGTAGAACGCTCGCAGTGGGAGGCAACTTTCGCGAGAGCACCCACCCAGCCCGCCTTTCTCGCGGCGCCGGCGCCCCGCCCGCCCTGGGGGCAGCCGCCGGAGGCCCGCAGCGAGGCCCTACAAGGCCGGTGTACCTTGCCGCGCGCGCCCGACGGACTCTCTTCCGGTGGGCACACTGACAGCACCACGCGGCCCAGTCCGCCCGCGGCCCGCTGTGAAAGAAACCGTGAAGCTGCCCTTCCTGCTGCTGACCCTTCTGAGTACCTCCTCCTGGGCCTCCTCCGGCAGTGAGGTGCGATCTCAAGCCCCCTCCCCTGCCGAGCAACGAGCCTCTATGCAGGCCTCCCAGGGTGCGCACGAGCTCGCCACGGCCTCGATGCAGCAGCTCTCCCTGGATGGACGCACCCTCTCCCGCCAGCTCACCACGCTGACGGGCGTAGCCATGTCGCCGCTGCTGGGCATGGGCCTCCTGGGAGCCACCACGTACCTCCAGGCGCCAGCGGAGAGGCGTGCAACCCTCCCCTGGCACCTCCAGCCGTGGGCCTGGGGCCCGGCGCTGCTGCTGGTGCTGTGCGTCGCTCTGAAGGACTCGCTCCTGGCCCTCCCGGGCCTCTCCGTCCTCAAGAAGCCCTTGGACGCGGCCGAGGTGGTGGAGAACAAGGTGAGCGGAGCCGTGGCCATGCCCCTCGTCACAAAGGGCGCCGCGGCGGCCCTCGCCCTGCCCCTGGCGGGCGCGGTGGCGAGTGCGGCGCAGCTCGTCCTCCCCACGGCCCACGCGGCGGGCCCAGCGAGCGCCGCCCTCAGCGGAGCTGCAGCAGCCGCCTTCTACGGGGTGGGCCTGGTGCTGGCGGCGGGGGCCTTCGCGGCGGTGTGGCTGGTAAGTCACGCCGTCAACGTGCTCGTCCTCCTCAGCCCCGTCGCCCTGGTGGGGACGGCCCTCAAGCTGGCCCGGCTTACCCTCCTGGGCTTTCCCATGCTGTGCGCCGCCCTCAGTCCCACGTTGGGGCTGCTCGTATGCGCGGCGTACCTTGCCCTGGCGTGGTGGCTCGCCGGGCGGTGCTTCCGGCTGTTGGTGTTTGGCTGGGTGTCCTCCATGGACTTGCTCCTGCTGCGCTGGCGGCGGCAGAGGGTGGAGGGGACCGCCGTGCGCGCCTTCGCGGCGGAGCTGGAGGGCGTGCCGGCGCGCACCTACGGGACTCTCACCCGCACGGAGGCGGGAGCCGTGGACTTCACCTTCCGCCCCTGGCTGGTGCTGCCCGCGCGCACGGTGCAGGTAGCCGAGAGTGTGGCGTGCGTGGAGGTGGAGAGGGGCCTTCTCTGGCCCGAGGTGGTGCGGGTGGCGGCGCCCTCGCGCGAGGTACTCCCCCTCGTCCGGCTGCCCCCGCGCTACCGCAACCTCGAGGCCGCCGTCGCCATGGCCTTCGGGGCACTCCCCGTGCGACAGGCCGCCGTGGTGCGAGGCCTCGTCGTCGCGTGGCGCTGGTTGACGGCACAGCTCAGCCGGAGACATCCTTCCAAGGTGGTGGAGCCGGTGAGCCTGCGCCAGTAGGCCCGCGCGGCGACGACACGTGCGAGAAGCGTTGCCGCGCTGGCCCACGCGGGCTGCCACGAACCTGCCCCGAGGCACCTCACGACAGAGGCGGCGTGGTGGCGTAGCCGCGGCAGCTCAAGCACGCGGCCGCGGCCGCATCTTGGCCGGCCGGAGTCATGAGCCTCCACCCTCGGCCGGCTCGGAATCAGGCATCGCCGGCATCGGCGCGTTGGTGCGCTGGGCCCACACGTCCGGGAAGAGATTGTCGGTGGCAAGGAAGTCCTTGCCGAAGCGCTTCTCCAGCGCGCGCCGCCACACCCGCAGCCGTGGGCTCACCCTGGCCAGCTTCCCCTCCCGGACGTCGTACACGCTCTGCGTGTCGCGTAGCAGCAACTTCGCTCCAGGAAGAGTCAAGGGAATCTCGCCGAATTGCGGAGGGGACGGTTTCTTGAGCTCTACCTTGGGGCAGCGCTGCCCTGGCGTGATGCAGAACAGGAAGACCTCAGTTGGCGCGACCATCTTTTTCATGGGCCCGCCGCACGTCTGACACCGCTTGTCGGAGGGCTTCACTATCGGCTTCTTCGGCTTTTTCGGCGGGACAATGGCGCGGCGTATGTCATCCACGACGAGGAGCACGACGGCCCCCGTGATTGTGTTGAGCGGGTTATACCGAATGAGGCATTCGAAGGTGAGCGTCGGCGGCAGGTAGACATCAGGGCGCCGGAGTATGCTGTCCTCGTCTTCGCTGCGGCCTTTCTGCGCAGTAAGCCTCCTCAGTAAAAAGGCGCGCACTGACTGGAGCAACTTGGCTTGTTCCTTTTCTGGCGTGAGGAGAGGACTGAGGACGGTCCAGTTGTCCTCGCGGGCTCTCGCGTACACCTCGTTACGCAGCAGCAGGTAGCGCAGCACCGGCGGTGCTGGAGCGCGAAGGAGATTCTTCTCCTCGGGAATGCCGAGGACGCGCAGGCCCTTGCCAGCGAGCCGGTAGTAGATGCCCGAGAAGCCGCCCTTCTCCGGGTGTGTCAGCGCGCCTCTGATGAAGCCCTCCTTGGCCAGGCGCTGGAGGCGCATTCGGGTGTTGCGCTCGGTGCGAGCCTTCTTGGTGTCGTAGTTGTACCCATGGAAGTAATCCACCAACCAGTGGGCCTGGAAGGGAGTCATAACCCGCAGGCGCTGCAGCCAGTCGAGGAGGCTGCGCTCCTCAGGAGCGACTTCGGGGAGGCTGGGACGCGGGCCAGGGCGGCGACGGGCAGGAGCGGCGGTAGACATGGACTCACACAGTGAAAGCGGGCTGGCCGGTAATGGCCTCTACGCGGGCAACAGTGGCTTGGTTGGGTGCGGCCCAGATGGTTCGGCTTCCTCGCCAGGCAGCCGCCTTGTCGCGGATCATCTGGTCCGTGTACTTCGTCGAGACGTACTCGAGGTTTACTTCCTCGACCGAGCCGTCTGCGTGCCGGAGGGTGAGCTGGGCATCAGCGAATTTGGGGACAACCTGTTGAGTCCTCGCGTTGAAAACCTTGCCGCGAAACTCTTCCCGAACGAGTTGCCCGTCCAACTTGAATCCTAACACCCTTCCACCGGCTGCGCGCTGCTGCCTTTCCACTGTCTCAATCGCATTGAGAACCTTGAAGTGGTGCACGACAGAATTCTCCCGGAGCGGCGGGAGCAGCGGCACCCCGAGACTTGCGCTCGCGCGAGGAGTGACGCTGTAGCACCAAAGTTGGCGGTGCTCGGCCCGGCGGAGAGGGTTTGAAGAAGAGTCAGCCCTCCCGCCCGCGACAAGGACGGGACGCTGCTCAAGGTAGCCTTTTGCCACCAGCCGCCTCAACGCAGACCTGGCGCGCGGAGTGGCCTCCTCGAGCGTCTCGCCTTCCTCACGAAAGAAGCGCTCCACAAGGCGCTCCCTCTCGACGACGTTAGCTCGCGCAATCCAGCTAATGACTACACGCTCTCTCTCGGATGAGGGAATGGGCAGAGGGTGCTTCACCATGACACGTCACGTAGGTTGAGTAGGAACTGCAGTCGTTGCGCGAGCCTCAAGGCGGAAGCTCATCCCCGCCACATGGGTAGCAGCCCGCCGCCACACTGGCGAGCCCTCGCATGCACCACCTCGAAAGGCTGAGCAACTCCACCCGCCTGCACCAGCCGCACGCGACAGGGCTCGCTGCCGCCCACCATCGCATGGGCGAAGAGGGCACGCGCACATACCACTCAGCGTGGAGCTCACCGCGCGCCCGGGCAGTTGTGCAGGAGCCGGGCTCCGCGCGCCGCTGTACGCCGGCGCGTACGCCAGCAAACTCCCGCGTCGGCCAGGGGCACCCCTTACGCAGGTGGGTGGTGTACCGCAGCCAGGGCGGGGGGGCGGGGCAGTGGAGCAGCAGGGCCTCCCGCCACGCCCGCCGAGAGTCGCCCTGCGCCCGCGGGCGCTCGGCGTGTGGTGCTGAAGAGTCGCCGGGAGGTGGGCTCCCTCCCGGGGCGAGCTGGGCGAGCTCAGGAAGGACGCGAAGCCGGCCGCATGGGGCCTATCCACCTCACCACCTCCCTGCCCCGCCCCCTGTGGGCGAGGACCCAACATCCGCGCCCTGCCCGCTTCGGCAGACTCCTCCTGCCACCGGAAAGAGAGGAAGGCGCTGAGTCGCGAGAAGCGGGTGCGCGGCCCCTGGCCCTCACCACGGCGGGCCACGTCCTCAAAGCCCAAGAGGGCTTGCTCGTCGGGCCCGGGAGCTCCCACGAGAAGGGCCAAGCCGCCGCCCACGGTCGTTATCCATCCCGCCAGGGAGACTAGCTGCCGCAACGCTCCAACGTCAGCGGGGGCGCAACCAGCCTCGGGGGTCGTGGACCGACGCCAGCCAGGAGAAACCGGGGTGACGGTGACGAAGCACTCCAGCTCGGAGCCCCCGCGGACTGTGGCCATTCGCTCACCCGCGCCAGTGCGCTGCCGCACCATGATGCGCAAGAGACGCGGCCCATTTGCCACATGCCCATGGGCCCCCTCCCCTCCCCCGGCCTCGGGGTGTCGCTCCGCGCCACGGCAGCTCCTCGGCGGGAGGAGACTTCTCACTCGGCCCACCCGCGCGCCGCACCGGCCATTTCGCCGCGCACTGGCAGAGCCTCTGGTGCTCGCGAGTCCGTCCTGGGCCCGGGCGAGGCGCGGCACCTCCGCCAGCACGGCACCGCGCGGCAGTGGGCGTTCCCGCAGGCAGCCGTCAGCACCACCGGGGGCCGCAAGGCACAGTGTGCTGTCGCCGGTGAAGCCGGTGAGCGTCATCCCTCCCTCCGGGGCGACAGGGAACCGGACGAACTGCAACGCGCTTGGACACACCCCGTCGCTGGCTTCACTCCCCTCCCCCACCTGAGCGGGATAGCTCGCCCAACCCGCGCACCCGATGGCCCCAGCAACGGCCCGGGTAAGAATCGGATGCGAGGACGGAGCGGCGTCTCCACACCCCAGGCGTCCCACCCAAACGAGGGCCCGCAACGCCCAGTCGCCGTGGTGCCCGAGTCCTCCATGTGCCCCACCTACCAGCCCCGCGAACAGTAGAGCGTTGGTGTCGGTGCTGACATAGGCACCGCGCGCTGACAGGGGCTGTGAGGCTGGCCGGCACATACAAAACTCCTCCCCTTTCCCTCCAACTGCACCTCGGTATCGTGTGAAGGCGGTACGGTCAACCGGCGTAGCCCGACGTCACAGTGCCCGTTGAGACCGCCTGCGCTCCGAGTGCTTCGGTAAGTTACTACATGTGCCAGATGGCTCTTGAGCTGAAGGGAAGGGGGAAAAGAGGGGGTTGGTGTAACAGATTCAGGAGCCATCTGGCACACTGCGATGGCGGAAACGCCGAGCAGTTACAGTAACTTACCGTATTTTGAGGCTTCCACGAGCGTACCGCGCCGTCAGGAAGCCTCTTGGGGCCTGCTCGCAGGCCCCCCAGAAGTGCCGCTTCAGCGCACTTCATTCACGGGTTTCCCGTGTAAATTCGGAGGCTTATAGCCGGTGGCCACTTCCGCACCGTACCGGTGCGCCGAAGGGGCCTAAAAGCGGGCCCGGAATCGCTCTAGCGGGCCAGCCCGTCCTTCAAAACAAGCGGGCCAGCACACCACCATGGTCCGCGCCCAACCCTTCCCGAAACCCATTACCGACGCCCAGCACCCCGACCACCCAGCAACCTCAACCCTCGTCGGCCACGCCACCCCGACGACCAGCGCCTCGCGCCAACTCGGCACCATGGAGGAAGGAGGGCGTAGCGCCTCGGGCGGGAGGCTGGAGCCTCACCTGCCCAAGGCGCCCCGGCGAACGGGCACCCTCCTTTGGGTGCCTGCCCGCCATCACAACTAGGCGGCGGCGGCATCCTCGGGGATGCTGGCAAGGAGCGCGGCCAGTTCGGCGCGAAGCGCCGCTCGCTGGGTGGGGCTCAACTCACCAAGCGAGTCCTTCATCACCACAAGCTGGCGCTCTGTGCTGACGAAGGGCGTCCCCTTCGGAAGCGCCGCCACCTTCACGGGCGCGTTCTCCGCGGGCTCCTTCGCGGCCTTTTCCTCGCCCTTGCCTCCCGCCTTGGCGCGCTTGACGTACTCCGCCACCCGACGCTTTTCCATGTCCTGAGTAAGGACATGCTCCAGGTGCTTCCTGAATTCGCGCTCGGCCCACTTGGGCTGATTCTTGGGCGCGGCCCGGTCAAGGTGCGAGGACAGGCTCACGAGCTGCTCGGCAATAGTGAGTTCCTTGATGACGCGCAGCACCAGGACCGGCTCGGGAATCTCCTTCTCTCCCGTGCGCGTCTGCACCACCTGCATCTTCACGGAGCCATCTGGATTGCGCTTCACCTCGGGCTTCCCCTCAGCATCGAGCTTCGGGACTCGGATGCCCGCCGTCATGGCCTCACGGAGCAACTCGGGGCCTCCGGCAATCCGGATGCAGCGCTGTACTCGGTCCACGCCAAGGCCCACTTCCTTGGCGATCTGCTCCGCATTGAGGCCGTCCGCCTTCTCCATGGCGCGGTAGGCGTCACCCTCCTCCAGAGGAGTCAGGTCCGCGCGCTGGAGGTTCTCCACGAGCGCATTGGCGCGATTCTTCCCGTCGGGCGAGGAGGGACGAACGACTGCGAGGATGGTGGACCACTTCGGGTCATTCGTCTCGGCCAGCAGGTCCCGGTGGCCCCGGAGACGGCGCTCACCACCAATGAGCCAGTAGCTACCCTGCTTATTGGGATCCGGCTCCAGGAGAATCGGCTCGAGGAGCCCGCGTTCGCGGAGGCTCTCCCGCATCTCCGCGGCCTTCTCCTCGGAGAAAAACTTGCGAGGCTGGAAGGGGCTCGCACTGATTTTATCCAGCGGCACCTTGACAAGCTGCTCGGTCGGCGCCTCGTCACCTGTGGGCAGGGGTCCCTCGGCAACTTTCCTGGTGGTGAGCGTTCTAATGTCCGGCACGACGGATGACCTCCTCGGTGAAAGCGGTGTACTCAACAGCCCCTCGGTTGTCCGGCTGGGCAAGCACAATGGGGCGCCCATGCCCGTGCGCGTCGCCAATGGCGCGCAGGCGGGAAATCGAAGTCGTGAAGAGGCGGCCCTGGAAGAGGCCTTTGAGGGCCCCGAGCATCGCCTGGGGAGTCTTGGCGCGCCCCTCGTTGAAGGTTGGCAGCACGCCCAGGACGCGCAGCTCGGGCTGTGCCGTCTGCTTCAGGCTCACCACGAAGCTGTTGAACTCGATGGTCATGGGCAGCGTCCCGATGTCCAGTTGGACGGGCACCACGACTTCCGGGCACGCGATGATGGCGCCAATCATCAGGATGCCCAGCGTCGGCGCGCTGTCGCAGATGATGTAGTCGTAGTCGGAGGTGAGGGGCTCCAGCGCCTCGGCGAGGCGGAAGTGCCCACGCGGGTCGCGGTCCAACTCCTGCGCATAGTGCGACAGGCGGGTGTTTGCCGGGAGCAAGTCCAGGCCCGGGGCGAGCTCGTAGCGGTGTGGCACGAAGGGCTTGCCGGTGAGCAGCTCCACCACTGTGTAGAGCGGCTTGTGCTCCTCGCGCACCTCCTCGGCCAGGCCCAGGAAGATGCTCGCGCCACCGGCGGGGTCAAAGTCCACCAGGAGCACCCTCTTGCCACGAAGTGCAAGCACCGCAGCGAGGTTGATGGCAGTCGTACTCTTACCTACGCCGCCCTTGTTGTTGGCGACGCAGATGCGTCGAGCCCTGCTAGTCATTGGGGCCCTTTCGTTGGTGAGTAGGGAGTCGAGAGTGTAACGGTTATAGGGCGGCGCCTGCTGAGGGGTCAACGCGGCGAGCGTGGATTGCCACGCGGCCCGGGCCACATTGCTGGCCCGACGTAACAGGTCGCACAAGGGGTGTACCTACGCCCGTCTGTCCGTGTCAACGAGCGTGTGCGGTGGCCCGGATTCACAAGCCCGTTGGAGGTGTCGTGGGCCATGAGGAGGGCAGGGGGGTTGGCGAGCACCGCGGTGGGCAAGGGCTCGCCGTGCGTCAGCAGGGCGGAGGAGGGCCTCCGCCAGGAGCGGGCACACGCCTACTCCTGTGGAGGCTCGCGCCTCAGAGGCCGCGCGGGCACTACATGAAGACGAGCTCGGCCTCACCGCGCTCGACGAGGCCGCGCACCTCTTCAACGAACTCCGGTGCGAAGTCGTCCGTGACGAGGCGCCCGTCCGCCTCACAGGCCAGGACGAGCTCCCGCCTGTCACCGAGACGCACCTTCACGCCACACGGGTGGGGAGCGTCAGCCGCGTCACCACCTGCGTCCTCGTGCGCCCAATGGTCCAGGTCCCCACCTTCGTGACAGTCCTCATTCGCCACTCCTCTCTGGTGTCGAGAGCGCTCGGTTGCGCCCTGTTGCCGGGGAGAAGGGGCGACGGGTGAGGGTGGGCGAGCGTCAGGGCCAGAAGGGCGCGTCCATCCACGCAACCGCAGTGGCGAGGTGCTCGCCGTCCCAGCTCTCCACCGCCTCCATGAGGTTGAAGGGGCGGGCGCCCGTGCACTGGGAGAGGCCCAGCTCGGCGGCCACCTCCTGCCACTGCGTGCTTGGGTTCCACACGCCCAGGAGGAAGCGCCCGGCGTGGATGGCGGTAGCCTCGCGCTCCGGCGAGCAGAGCCAAGGGAGGAAGGCGTCCACATTCCAGGGCTCGAGGCCCGGGGCACCGGCCAGGGAAGGGAAAGAGCGGGCCAGCACGGACATGGCGAGCGTCCTGTCCTTGGGCCAGCGGCTGCTTCGCTCGGCCTGCTGCTGCATCTCCAGCCGCCAGCCCGCCACGAGCCACTTCTCGCCGGTGAGGGTGCCCTTCGCCGTCGTTTCCGTCACCTTCTCATCACCGTGGAAGGTGCGCAGCTCGTCGCGGGCCTCGGGGCTGTCGAGGACAGAGGGCTTCACCGCCCCGGGGCTTCCCATCCAGGCGACCAGGGCGGCGACGTGCGCTCGGTCCCACACGCCCATGGCGTCGAAGAAGGAGAAGGGCGCCACCACCCTCTCCACCTCGGAAATGCCCTCGGCGCGCGCGAGCTGAGCCCAGTCCGTGCCGTACCTCCTGGTGGCCACCTCGAGGATGAAGCGGCCGGCGTGGCGTGCCCCGCTGCCGGGAGCTGGCCCAGCGAGCCACTCCAGGAAGGCCCCTGGACTCCAGGCATCAGCGCCTGGTGCCTTGCTGAGGGTGGGGAAGGACTGGACGAGCTGCTCCATGGACAGGGACTGCCGCCTCGGGGGTGTCGGCTTCACGGTCGTCGCTCCCGTGCCAGGAGGACCTGGCGCAAACTCCCCAGGGCCGGCCCGGGGCAGGGTGGTGCAGTGCGGCTTCAGCCTTCGGTGTGGCGGTAGCTTCGCATGTCGGCCGTCTCCGCGTGCCCGCGGATCTTCTCGGAGAACTCCAACTGCTTGCCGAGCTGGACGTAGCGGCGGGTGGCCTCCGCGTGCCCATGGTGCAGCGCGAGCTGCCCGGCGTCGGCCGCCAGCTGTCGGGCAGCCTCCAGGTGCTCGCGGATTTTCTGGGCGTACTGCTCAGCCTTCTGCTCATCGGTCAGCGGCTGCTGTGGGGTGTCCTGCGGAGCGCTCGTCATTGCCGAGGCGGAGAAATACCAGGGACGTGGGGCAGTAGGGGGCGGCACGCGGCCCACTCCGCACAGGAGAGTTGGCGAGGAGCGGGCCGCTTGGAGGGTTGGCTCGCAGGCGGCTGCTTTCCCTGCCGAGTCGACACAGGAGACAGCAGGACGGTCGGCCAGGAGGGAGCACGGCCTGGTGGCCAGCCCCTTTCCGGGGCCACGTGGGGCCAGCGTTTGAGGGAGCTTCTCTCGCGGACGTCACACCGCGACGAGGTAGTCCTCCTCCAGGTACTTGGACTCCTCGGCAGGGGACAACTCGGACTCCGTGAGGAGCGCACCAAGAAAGCGCCGCAGCAACGCTGGTTCGGCCACGTCCGCGCGCGGGGTGAGTATGCGGCTGCGCCCCTCGCGGGACACGACGACACGGACGCGAGCGGACGTCACCGCCGGGTGAGCCAGGGCCTCGGGGCTGTACGTCGCCAAGAGCACCTGACAGCGGTGGGTACTGGCCTCGGCGGCCTCCATCACGACGGAGATGGCGGAAGGGTGGAGTGAGGCCTCGAGCTTCTCCATGCACACGAGAGCCGGCGTGGGCCGCTGGCGAAGCGCAAGGAGGAGGACGAGGGCGCGCAGGGTGCCGTCTGAGACAGCACGCACGTCCAGCTCGGTGCCGGCGCGCGAGCCTGGGCCCTGGCGCAGGTGGAAGCGCAGGAGGCATCGGCCAGCGGCAGCGCTCGCGCGCACCCCGACGAGGCCCGGGGTGACGGCGGCGAGGTGCCGGGCTACCCACTCCACGTCCTCCTTGCGTCGAGCAAGGTGGTGGAGCACGTCGCCGGCATTGCTGCCGTCCTGGTTGAGCAGGACGGCGCCGCTGGTGGGAGGCTCCACCCGGAGGGCCTCGGGCGACGGGCGGTACACACGGCAACTCGTTGTCAGCGCATCCAGCAGCGCTCGGTGCAGCCCGTCATGTTGGGCCGCAAGCGGCAGCAGCAGGGAGCGACGCGAGGGTGCTCGGAGGCCAGGAGGTACCGAGCACCCCCACACATTCCACGGGGGGCTGCCGGAGCGGTGAAAGCCCCAGTCCATAGCCTGAGAGACTTCGCTATCCACGGAAAAGCGTGCGCGGCCACGCGCGGGCACGACGCGGAAGCCGTAGGTGACGGTGGCGCCAGCACGGGAGCGCGGGAGGGGCAGGGGTAGTCCGGTGGTGCGCCGTACCTCGCGGAGGTACGCAGTGGACAGCCGTACCCCAAGGGCAACCGAGAGGTGGGACGACTCGCGCGGGCCACGGTGGAGCAGCGCCTCGAGTCCACCACGGCGCTCCAGGGCGGCCTCCAACGAGTCAGTGAGCGCCTCCCGAAGGAATTCCAGGGCGTCAACGAGGGTGCTCTTGCCAACGCCGTTGCGGCCAACCAGCACCGTGAAATCACCCAACTGCAGGCGAGTCTTCGCGAAGGCCCGGAAGCCGGAGAGGTGAAGCTCCTCGATGTGGAAGGGCCTCGCGGCGCTCATGCTCCCCAGGGTTGTACCACCCCCGAGGAGAAGGAGCGTGCCGTGCGGCTCCGACACGAGGGCCGGCCCTTACGAGCTGGCGGCTCCGGGCCTCGGGACCCCGAGGCAACGCTGGCGCTCCGAGCCCCCTCCACAGTTGATGCCCCTGGCCGGCTCACCTGGTGAAGCGATACCACCAGCGCACCAATTCCATGTCGTCGCCGGGCCGGACCCGCCTGCCGCACTGCTCGCTCCAAGGTGATGGCTCCGCGAAGCGCTCAATGACACTTGCGAATTCACGGTAGGCGGGAAGGTTGTCACCGAGCGTCACGTCCCCCACCTCGGGCCATGGGCCCAGCGACACGACGGCGCGCTCACGCGCCACCCGCTGCACGGTGGTGGAAGGGGCCTGGAGCCGACGACGAAGGCCCGCGGCTCCACCAAGCCTCTTGAGGAAGGGGGGCCCGAGGAAGTTCAGCCAGTGGACGCCGTCCACGTGGTCGCCCATGTTGTCGCTAACGCCGGCAATCCGGAAGTCGAAGCCCGGGTGCCTGAAAATCACATGGCGCAGGGTGTTTAACCTCGGGTACTCGGCGCCCCAGCAATCGAGCGCCAAGCCCGCATGCCCGGACTGAAACGGCAGCTTGGCGGCTATGGAGAGGGCCAGCTCGCGCACGGCCTCGGCCCCGCGCTCCTCGAGGTATTCCGTCGGCAGGGAGACGAGGAGCACACTCACGCTGTCGAAGGACGGGCGCCGGTATGGGGTGCGCCCCTTGTAGGCGAAGAAGAAGCCGCTGTCCTGCACGCCGGAGACGTAGAGGTGGGGGATGCGTGGATCCTTCCTGGCGGCTTCCATGGCCTCGTAGGAGCCTTCCTTGGCCACCCAGGGCTCCGTGCGGTGGATGGCTTCTCGAATGCGCGTCCACCCGTGAAGAGACAAGGGGCCCGACGAGTCGCGAAGCCGGTAATTGGAGAAGGCCCCCGGGCACCCGTCAACGGCGCGCACGTAGTAGTCGAGCGCGCGGGACACGGCGGGGCCGAGGAAGAAGTAGTCCACGGGCATGAAGAAGATGATGCGGACGGTGTCCCGGGCGGTGAGTCTGTCCCAGGAGTTTTCAACCAACTGCTGCCTCTCCTCGGACCAAGTATTCCATTTGACGGAGCCCGGGATGCGGACTCGCGGGTAGCGGGGAGTCATTGAAACACCTGCTTGGGGTGGTGGGTGGCGCGGACGGCGGGCCCACCAGGGGGCCCGCTGCGGCGCGCTGGCCTGGCTCGCATGGCGGCGCGCTTCCTTCACGCGGCCTGCGCGGCGTGCCGGCCGCGGAAGGCGTCCCAGGCACCGTTGGGCGCGTGGAGCTCGAGCAAATCCAGGCACTCGCGGGCGTGGCGGGTGAGGGTGGCTGCGGCCGAGGCCTCCAGGTGCGCGCCCGGCTCCCAGGACTCCAGCGCCTGGCGGAAGGCATGGAAGCTGGGAGCGGCCGAGCACAGCAGTTGAGCCGCTTGCGCATTGGAGGTGCGGTAGGTGGTGGCGTAAGCGAGGCAGCGGCGCACGAAGGCCAGTACACCGTTGCGCAGCTCCGAGGCAGGCGTCTCCTGGCGGGCCTGGAGGAAGAGTGGACGGGAGGCGACGCGCCCCAAGGTGTCGAGGGCCTCCCTCATGAGGCCCAGGAGAAAGGCGGCGGCCAGCTCGGGGTCCTCACTGTCCGAGGGCGCGGCCAGGTCGCCCAGGGGCTCCCGGCCGAGAGCGGCGAGGGCCTCCTGCAGCAGGTGCTGCCAGGGAGCGGGCCCGAGGGTGGCCGGTGCGTGCTGGAGAAGCCACTCGTGGGAGTAGCCGCCGGTGGACTGCGCGGACAGCAACTCCACAGAGAAGGCGGCCTCCCGGAGGCGGTGCGCGACGAAGTTGAAGGAGGAGCCGTAGAGGCTTGGCTCCAAGCTCACCATGCACTGCCCGGGCGGGGGGAAGGCGATCTCCCGGAAGACGCCCTCCACCTCACGGAAAGATTCCTCGGCCGCGCCCCAGCGGGCGACGTAGTCCTCGGGTGAAAGGTGGACTCGCGCGTGCTCGAGGGTGTTGAGGGTTTCGAGGACGCTGGTGTGCAGCTCGGGCAAGTCCTCGGGGCGAAAGAGGCGGCGGGCCGGGGTGGAGGAGAGGGGGAGGGGAGAAGGGGAGGGTGAGGACATGACTTTGGGAGTGATACGGGTGCACACAACGCGCACCGGGCCCAGGGGGTTCCCCTGCGGGCATGCGCATGGTATTCCATGCGCGCATGGCACGCCACGCTAACGAGTGGATTGCCACGCGCCGGGCATGCCGCCCGCTTGGGGAGGAGCCGTGAAGAGGACGCTTTGGGCTGTTGCAGTGGTGGCGGTGGTGCTGGGTGGCTGCGCGCGCAATGGTGCGGCGGTGTACGAGTCGCGGCGCCAAGCACTCTCAGTGGTGGACGACTTCAACCTCCTGCTGCTCGCCAGCGGCCTTCCCCCTCACCTGCTGCCGAGTGGAGGGGAGGTGACGGTGAAGGAGGCGGAGCGGCTGCTGGCGGAAGTGCAACTGCGCAGCGCGGGCCCGGGCACCAGCGCCCCGCAGTCGGTGGCGGAGGCGCTGCTGTGGCACGTGGTGCTCGGCGACAAGCCCATGCCGCGCGTGGAGGTAAACCAGCGCCTCAAGCGCTTCGAGGGCCTCGCGGTGCTCACGCGCGAGGGCTTCATGGCGTGGGCGCTGACGGGGGAGCCGGTGGAGTGGGTGGGGAAGGTGGAGGTGGTGGGTGGCGTGCCGCGGGCCCGGGGCTACGAGGTGGGGGCGCTGCACGCCCCCTCCGGCCGGGCATGGCGGCAGGTGGAGTGGGTGGAGGCGGTGAGGGTGGCGGAGGCGGTGACTCAGGGGGCGGCACCCGCCCGGTAGCGCGTTTTGGAGGAACGCGCGGCGGGAGGCTCGCCGCAACCTGAGTAGGCGGTGGCGCAGGGCGCGGCTACCCCCCGGTAGCGCGGACATGAGGGGCGCGCGGCAGGTGGTTGGCCGCGTCCTGCGAAGGCGGGCAGCACATGGGGCCGGTGGCGAGCAGCTCGCCGCCGGCCTTTTCATTTTCAGGGGGTAGGGTGGCCGAGAGAAAACCCGGTGTATCCGGTGGTAGTGTTGCCGACATGTTGGAGCGTGCGAGTCCCCAGCTTGCGAAGGGGACAAACATCAACGGGCTGGTGGTGGAGGAGTTGGTGGGCGTGGGCGGGTGGGGCACGGTGTACCGGGCGAGGAGGGAGGACGGCGCCACCTACGCCCTCAAATTCATCCCCCTCGGCCATGCGGTGGACAGGGCCCTGCGGGAATTCGCCATGCTGCTGCGGGTTCGCCACCGCAACCTCGTCCAGGTGGTGAGCCTTGGAGTGTGGCCCGAGGAGGCCCCCGAGTACCTCTGCCTGCAGCTCGGCTTCGTCGAGGGTGAGCGGCTGGACGTGTGGTGGAAGAAGCACACGCCGGACGCGCGGGGCGCGGCGGGCAAGGTGCTGGAGCTCGCCCGGGGCCTCACGGCAGCGCACGCGGCGGGGGTGGTGCACCGGGACGTGAAGGAGGCCAACATCATCGTCCGCGCCTCGGACGGCGAGGCGGTGCTGGTGGACTTCGGCAGCGGCACCTACGAGGAGGCCGCCACCCTCACGCGGGGGCCCATGGCACCGGGCACCCCCAGCTACATGGCGCCCGAGGCCCTGCGCTTCGCCCAGGAGAAGTCCGGCAAGGCAGGGGCGCACTACAAGGCGAGCCCCGCGGACGACTTGTACGCTCTCGGTGTCATCCTCTACCGAATGGCCACCGGCAAGCGGCCCTTCGAGGTGCGAGAGCCGGGGGACGAGGAGGCCGTGCTGGAGGAGGAGGCGCCCGCGCCGCACCTCCTCAACCCGCGCGTGCCTGGCCCCTTGAGCGCCGTGTGCATGAGGCTGCTGGAGAAGGAGCCCTCGGCCCGGCACGCCAGCATGGCGGAGTTGTGCACCGTGCTGGAGGCCCAGCTCGCCGCGGCGGACGCCTCCTGGAGCGTGCCCCTCCTCGAGCCCGTCACCCAGCCAGGAGGGCCCGCGCCCTTTCAGGAGAAGACGCCGGGCGCCCCGAGGAGGGCGCGGCGCCGGGTGGGCCAGTTCGCTGCCCTCGCCGGCGTGGCCGCGTGCCTCGGCACGGCGGCGTGGATGTACGCGCCCACGCAGGCAGCTACTCCCGCCGCCGTGGCACAGGTGTCGGGCCGCCCACCACCGCCCATGGAGGCCCAGGCCTCTGACGCGGGCGTGCAACACCCACTCGCCGCAGCTCCCCCCACGGCGGAGCCCCCCACCGCGGCCGTCGCCCCACCGGCGATGCAGCGCAAGGAAGACACCATGAAGAAGCAGCCGGAGAGCGACTCGAAGCGACTGGAAGTGACAAAGGGCAGCACGGGGAAGGTGGCGGGCTGCACGGCCGTGCTCTTCCTGGCCGGGGCCTGCGCGGGTGGCGGCTCGCTCACCCGGCCGCCGGACGACATGGCGTGTGAGGCGGGTTCCATCGAGGCCATGGAGAAGTCCTTCAGAATCGAGCCGGGTGGGTTTGGCCTCGGCGGCGTCCTCGGTCGCAACCAGCGCGCCACGGCAGCGGTTGCGCTTAGTGACGGAGACAGCGTGGTCCTCACCACTCTCGAAACCCTTGAGGATCTGCCGGAACTCAGCACCCTCAATGGGAGGGTAACCTTTGGGGCCTACGAGTCGAAGCCCGCTGCCTATTTCCGCTTCACCCGGGCCACCAGCGCGGTCGGGCGGAAGGAGAGCAAGGTGTGCATGTGCGCCATCGCTCCCCTGGACAGCAGCGGGAAGGTGGACCCAGCCCTCAACGTCAAGCCCGTGACGCGGTACTACGCGGGCTGCGGCGTCGCTCCGGGCTTCTAGTGAGCGACGGTCAGCAGGCCAACCCAGCGAGTATGCTGTAGGGACAGAAGTACCTGCACCCGCTCGTGTGGCCAGGAGTCGCTGCCGTGCTCAAGCTCCCCTTGTCTGTCCTGCTGCTGGCGGCCCTCCCCAGTAGAGCCGCCACGGTCTCCCCCTTACCGCCCATCGAGTGCGGAGCGGAACTTCAGAATGTAGAGCTGGAGGTGGGCTCCTCGCCCCTGCTGGTGTGTGTCGCGCCCGAGGTGGCCACGTACCTACGTTTCGACACGCCAATCCTCGTGGAGAGGACGGTGCTCGAGGGCGGCGAGGTTTCTGTCACCCCGAGCCCCACGGGCGTCATGCTCGAGGCCACGCGCGGCCTCGCGGTAGGCGAGCGGCGCCGGCTCACCATCTACTTCGCTGACGGGCGCGAACCCGGGAGCGCCACCTTCATCCTCGTTGGACAGAGCATGGGTAAGCTGCGGCAGGTGAACGTCTTCCGCCGGGAGCGTTCGCCCGCCTCGCTCCGACAGGATGCCGACGAACAGCGGCAGCGCGCCGAGCGGTGCGAACGGCAGCTCGCGCAAGGCCGCGGACAGGCAGGTCCCACAGAACTCCTGGAGCGGCTCTTAAAACTCGGCGCGACCAGCGGGATTTCCCTCCGGTGGCGGGAGGCGAAGCCTCCCGTTGGCCAGCAAGGCGACGTCAGGGTGCTGAACCTCTCCACAACGCACGTGGAAGTAGAAGAGGAGCAGCGCGCAGCGGCAGTGCGCCTCCGGCTGCGGAACGTCGGCACGGAGACGTGGACCCCAGAGGGTGCGTCACTCGCAGCAGGGGAGGACCAAGCGCCCGGCAACATCCGAGTGTTGCCGGACGTATCGCTTCCGGCCGGAGTCGTAAGGAAGATCGACCTGATAGTGGGGCCCACGCAGCAGAAGTTGACGGGCACGTACACGCTCAAGCTGTGGGGCGGAGGGCACGAACTCACCCTGGAAAACATCACCTTCCAATGAAACCGAGGCAGGCTCATGGCTGCAATTATGTAAGAAGGAGGCCAGTCAGATTAGAGGAGGGCTCGACTCCAATTCCAATTCCGCCAAGCACTTCCTGGCCAATGCCGGTACGTCCGGCGGGAGGTTGCCCTCAATGTCCCACTTCACGAACGAATGGTATAGCGCGTCGATGGTGGAACCTGCCGCCATGAGGCGAGGGCGCCATTCCGGTGGCACCTCATCCCAGTAGCTCTTGTGGGAAGTGAACTGGCATAGGCTCCGGAGGGCACCCTCTACGAGGAAAAACAGGTTCTTGCGCGAGCCGATTACTTCGACAGGGAAAAACCGTTCGGGCGCTGCGAGTTCGCGCAGTTCGTCATGAGCACGGCGGATTGTCGCGGCGAATTGTCTTGTGGCGACACTGCGAACACGCGCCTCCATGTCAGTGCCAGTGAGGTAGTTACCCCTCCTTGGAAGCGCCGCCAGGGGTTGCACCAGCGTAGGTCCAATGGCTCCGTCTCGAGCGAGGTGAGTACACGTCGGGGAGGGAAGGGCGTTGCCCTCGTCCTCCGTCAGTGGCCGCGACACAAGAAGATACTGGGAATAGATACGCTTCCTCAGGGTCAGGAGGCCCCCGAGCGCCACGGCGGGGGAGAAGCGGGGATCAAACTGGTCCACTGCGAGAAGCGTCCCCGGCCCATCCCCCATGTACAACGTGGCACAGGTGGCGATTACGGCCTTATGCAGCGGAGCCAATTCCGCGAAGCGGTACATAAAACGGCGCGACAGTCGGGCACCTTCAGGGTAACGCCAGAACACGAATACAACATCGTCCGAATCAGTGTAGCCAAAGCACTGAAACCCCTCTGCGCCTAGAATGGAAACGAGCATCCGGTCCAGAAAGATGGGATCATCGCTCCGATGCATGGGCGACAGCCATGACGGAAAGCGGCTGAGTGTTGAGTCATTCAGGACGGTGAGGCTCCAACTCCACCGAGCGAATGGAGCCAGAACCGTCGAGGGCCGCTCAAGCAGGGGTGCAAGCCCAGACGCCCACTGGCGACCAGACTGCGTCCCGTCCCATTCGTAGGAATACTCGGGCCTGCCATCCACCATGAGCCGCTCGCATTGAATCCACGAAATGCTGGCCCCTGTGCTGAAATTGGTGTTGCTGGCAAAAACCAATTGATAAGCGTGACGGAAGCCCTCCGTCTCTACGTCCAGTTCGAAGAGGCGCTGGCCTCCTTCCCCCCAGCGACTGTGCGTGAACGGGGGGAATGCCTCCCCGACGACTACGCCTTCCACGAGCAACCGTCGCAGGTTGGCGAGAACCTCCAGCACCGCCGACTTCCCCGCTGCGGGCTGCCCGAGGAGAAGGTGGCAAGCACCCGGGCGCAGTTCGAAATCGACCAAGCACTTATAGTTTCGGACTCGTAGCCTGGTTAGCATGGTGCACCATGCTGTAACAGCCCAACGCCGGGAAGAGAAGCCGCGACAGCTCGCTGCTCCCTTTATCCCGAAGCGGCTCTGAACGGGGCGAAAAGGAGGCTCGGGCATATTTCTCGAACCGCGGCGCCCATGTGGGTACGCGACTGAGCACACACGATGCAGTTCCACTGGTTTCAGCCCCGGTGGCGCTCGGCCGCACGATAGATTTGGGTGAGGGAGTAGTCCAGCAGAGACTGGCACGAGCGCATGTAGTGGCGAGCACGCACAAACGGAAACCATACACGGTTGCCGACGAGCACCTGCGCCTCATCGAGCTTCTGGCGAGGTATCCACGTGCCTCCCAGGTTGCGTACCAGCACCTGGCCCAGGTATGCGCCAATGGCCGGCACGGCGTGCTCGTCGATGAGCTGCCGCTCGAATACTCTCGGAAAGTCCTCGTGCCAGAACTGGTAGTCCACATCGCTGAGTGACTCGGGCGTTGCTTCAAAGACGGACGGCACCTTGGTGTGCAGCAGGGCCACGAGTTGCTCGGCATAGAGGCTGTACTGCTCAAGAGCGTGCTCGGCGTTTCCTACGTCCGAAGGCAGGGCTGCGGTAGCAGGCCGCCACTCCTCTGGCTCGGGCGGTCGCCACGCGTTGAACTCGGCAATTCTCCGCTGGCGTTCGTGAATGGCGACGCTATCCACCACACGTGAGAGGAGTGGTGCCACGTCCGGATAGAAGCGGGGATCCACAGGAACGAGCGAGGCGCTACGCTCGCGCAGGGTGCGCAGCACCGTGTCGAAGTCCAGGTCTGGCCGTAGGTGGACATGCGCGCGCGCCTGTGCGCGCCGCGCCTCGTCGCCGACAAAGTCCGCGGCGGTGGGCCACGTCACGAGGAGAACAGAGCCGTTGGGAAGCTCCTCCACGCGGTGAGCCGGCGTAGACAGCATGCGCTCGCGGCCGACCGTTTCTACAAGCTTGGGGCCGAAGACGTTGAGCCAGAAGACCTCGTAGATTCTGTCGAACCCGTCTCTCCGAGCGGTCCGCGCATCGCGTCCGAAATCAGGCGCACCTGCCAGCGCCCTGTCAGCCACGCTGTGGGCTGCGGCGTGCGTGACTGGATAGCAGGAGGCCCAGGTACGAACCATTTCTACGAATTGGTGGCAGCGCTCCTCCTCTGCGAAGAGGGTAAGCGGTTGCACCGTGATCATCACATCCAAAGCGGGCGGAAGCGGCGGAAACCAGAGATGCAGCGACATCTCCAGTGTGGGCTGCCGCGTGCGGTAGAACCAAGCGTCTGTGCTTCGTTCCTCGCGCCGCTCCTCCAGAGCCTTCCAGATATTGGCTCGGGAGTATTTGAGTCGTCGCCTGCCACTGACGACTTCCGGCATCCAATCGCCCGCGTATTCCTCCAGCGCCTGGAAAAATGGCTCAAGAACATTCTCAAGTGCAGCCTGCGGATCAAGCGCACCCTCAAAAGTGAGCCGGAGGCTGTCTTCCACCTTCACGTCACCAAGCCCCAGCACCTTCATTGGAACAGGACCTCCACTCCCGGAACTGCCTTCTCAGTTGCACTCGCGGCTGCCTTCGATGCACCAACATCCGTGGGCGTGAGCTTGCCGCCCTCATAGATGAGGCGAACCCTCTGCACCTCGACAGGACCCTCAAGCCCAGGACGGCGAATGTCGAGCGTTCCGCCGTAGTTCCGCAGAGCTTCCCTCGCGTCCATCTTCATCTGTGCTTCCAAGGCTTCGTACTTCAGCCCCGAAAGGTCACGGCTCTTGAAGCTAAACGTCTCCACGCGCCGTGGCTGCCCACCGAGCTCACCCTCCTCAATGACGAGCACATCCGCGTAGCGCAGGCCGGGGCCCGGCTTCCTCACGCCCACTTGCGTTTCAATTCGGGGCTTGTCGAAGTCCCCGAGGAAGGTGCGCTGTGACCGAGGCTTCTCCGCGTCAGCCTTCAGCAGCTTCACCGTGTCGCGCTCGAAGGCCATGCCCCGGGCAAACCACGCGCGCATCCGCTCGTAGGGCTCCCACTTGAGGGGACCCTCAGCGGCCGTGCCCTTCTCCACCTCGATGAAGCGCCTGTTGTAGTAGTCGACGTACTCGCGCCAGCGAGGGTTGCCCCGGACCTCGGGCGGCGGGGCGTCGAGGGAGGGACGGTATTTCTCCAGCACGCCCACGTCCGCGGGCAGGCGCGGACCCGTGGCCTCGAGCTCCGCCGCCGCGAGCTTCGCCTCCACAACATCCAGGGTGAGGCCAATCTCCTTATCCACCAGCGAGGCCAAGGTGCCCTGGAGCTCCGCAGCACCGGCCTTCGTAGCGGAGGGGCGTGCGGCCTCGTCCGTCACCGCGGCGGCCTCCCCAGCACCGGCCCCCGCGCCAGCCTTCACAGGCGAGGAGCCCGTGGCCCCGGGCTTCGCCCTGGACATGAGCGGCCGAGCCCTAGCTACATCCCCCCCGGCCTCATGCAGCGCCAGGGCGGCGTCCGCCCCGCCCACGGCGACAAAGCGACCTGCCTCCCGGCTTGCCCGCACCTCCCGCACAAGCTCCCGCAGGCCCTCCAGGCTCATCGCCCCTTTGAACTGCCGCGCCGTCTCCGTCAGGGCCCGCAGGCGCGCTTCCGCGGCTTCGACTCCGGAAATGATGCGCAGACGCACACCCGCGGCGCCTTCTCCCTTGGCGAGGTTGCGCAGACCCTTGCCACCCGCGATCAGGCCCAGCACCAGTGCCGGAGCCACCTCGCGCGTGCCCTCCTCTAGCTCTCCCTGCCACAGCAACTTCCCGCCATGGAGGGTGGTGGCGACGAAGCCGTAGCTACCCAGCGGCACACCAAAGGTGAGTTCATCAAACGCACTCACCGCCATGCTGTTCGCCGAGGCGTTGAGCACCAACTCCTTCTCGGCCGTGGCGAGAGCCTCCTGATACTCCGGCGGCAGTTGGAGTCGAATGGTGAGGAACGCAGAATCCTGTCCGTCCCTGGCCATGGATGTGCTGGAGAGCACGTCCTTTCCAGCTCGGACCACGCCCCAGCCCATGTCTCCAAGCTCGGAGTCCCGGTCCACGCGGGCCGTGGGTTTCAGACCCCGCTTCTCCAATGCCACCTGGAACGCGGGCAGCAACGCGAGGGTTTCCGCCAGCCGCTTGTCCTGGGCCAGCAAGAAGAGAATTTCCCTCAAGTCATCATCATAGGCTGAGTCGACAGTGAAGACGGCAAGCACCTGCGCGTTGAGGCGCCCATAGGCCTCGGGGGCATTCACGAGGAGGGAGGTGCGCTTTTCGTTGAGCTGGCGGGCAATGTCCTCGCGCGGTGGGCCCAAGGCGCCGAGTCGCACGGCGCGCCAGTCGTCCAAGGCCTCCACCAGCCGGGGCATGTCCACGCGCTCCTGCAGGGCGAGGACTTCCCCAGGAGAGGTGCACGAGAGGAAGGGGGCGAGCAGTGCCTCC
>NZ_PZOX01000038.1 GCF_003044305.1 Vitiosangium sp. GDMCC 1.1324
TGCTCGCTGGAGCCGGACGCGGTCGTACCTGGTCAGCCCCCGCTGGGCGGGGCCCAGTGCCTTCCTCATCGGCACACCGTAGGCCCCGCCGCGCTATTGTGTCAGGAACTTTTGCCTACCTACTTAGTACTCCGGAAGGCTCACGGGTGCAGGTGCATCCGGAGCTCCGGACGAGGCCGCTGGAGGTGTTCGGCGCTCTGGCGCGGACTCAGCGGCCCCGAGGAGATGGCCGCACGGGTCACCGAGTCCGGCAGGTGAGATTCGAGCCGGGGCTCCGCATAGAGCTCACGACGGGTGAGAATCATTCCCTCCTGGAGTGGCGGGCAGCGCAGTTGTCGCCCTCCTCGAGCAGCTCGGGCGGGCCTTTCTCGCCCAGGTCGACCTTCTTCCCGGCCCAGGGGCCATGAGGCTGGGTCAGGTGGGTGAGAAAAGACGAAGGGCCTGGAATCTTCGAGGTTTCCCTCTCGATTCCAGGCCCTTCTATTGGCGAGGAGTACGGGACTTGAACCGGTGGGCAGGGCGATAGCAAACCCCAAGCAGGACGCGCTGTTACCCGCTATCGCCCTGATTCTCCTCGGGTTCTTTCTCCCGCCCCGTCCCGCGTTGTTCCCCAGTGTGCCGCCTCGAACCACGCTGGAGGGGCACACTGGCGGCACATGCGGCCCAACAGGGTAAAGCCGCTCACGGACGCGAGCGGCCCGAGTTCCCCGGTCTCGCAGGGCTCACGAGGAGCCCCTGGGAGGCTGACGGTAGCGTGTGCCCTGGCGAGGTGTGGCTGGGGAGGGACAGGTGGGAGAGCGCGGGTGGGAGTACCGGCGGAGGCAGCCGGAGAGGACGGTGCTTGTACGAGGCGGTGAGGGACCACTTGGCCACGCTGCTGGCGGAGGCGAGCGAAGTGGGGCGCGGCCTGCCCCGGTATGTGGAGCGGGACTTCGCCCGGTATCTGGAGTGCGGAGTGCTGGCGCACGGCTTCGCGCGGGTGCGCTGCGGGAGTTGCTGTTGCCGCGCACCTTTGTTGACGGCCGGGTGAGCCGACTGGATGATGGACGCCGGGAAGCCGAGTCGGTTCAAGGCCCTACGACCGTCTGGCGGCGGTGCCCTTCGGGCAGCCTTGAGCCTCCTCAGGTCCCGGCTATGAGGCAACTGTCGATTCTCCGAGGGGAATCTGGTGAGCAGAAGCTCATCATCAGCGGTGACACCTGGCCGAGCACGGTCGTGATGCTTTCCAGTGGTTCCGCGGGCTTCCTGAAGGCGCCCATCAACGAGCTGGTCCGTGGAACGCCGTGGAACCATCAAAGATCGTGCTCGGCAACACTGGAGGACCTGGCTCATGCCTTCCGGAGAAAGGTGGACGACTTCATCGCGCGGTTGCGGGGCTACAAGGCCAGGAGGCTGAACCGATACGAGGCCACCATCCGCAAGGTGCACGCCGAGTCCATTTCGAAGGCGACCACCTTCCTAGCGAAGCTGGATGCGGCCCTCCTCAACAACGAGATGAGCCTTGCCGAGCTTGAGCGCCGACCCTGAGATGCTCGAAGGGCCACTGGTCCTCGTCGGTCACAGCCTTGGTGGTGTGATTATCAAGTCGGCCTTGAATAAAGGCATCCAGCACAGCAATGCATCGCATCACGGGCTCCTGTCCGCCGACACGAAACGCCACGTGCTGGCGTGTGCGCACTCGAAGCACTGCAATGCCAGATCGACTAATCGCCTGCGGTGCTCGTGGAGCTCGAACTCGCTGTCGCGTCATCGCCGCGGGCTATTCGCTCACACGTGTCGCTTCGAACAACTGCCATATGCGCCGCTCCGATTCGTCGAGCAATCTCTCGGTCAGGTTCGCGCTTGCGACGTCGCCATGCTCTTCGCACACGTCATGCGTCTCGCGAAGGTAGGCAGCCAATTGCTGATTGTCATTTCTCAGCTCGGTCAGCATGGCCGAAGGCGTCACGTAGTCCGCGTCGTTGTCGAGCAGCCGCTGCCGCCTCGAGATGTCGCCGATGGAATGCAGCGTACTGGCCCCGATGGCCCTGACGCGCTCGGCGATGCTGGCAGTGGAGGCATGGAGTTGCAGGGCGTGGTCCTGCAACATTGCCTGGTAGTCGCGGAAGTGCGGCCCCGACATGTGCCACCGGAAGTTCATAATCTTGATATGCAGCGCATACACGTCGGCCAGCAGCGCATTCATCGCTGCGGAGATGTCCCGAGTAGCGTCAGCTCCCAGATCGGTAGGCGTATTGAGCGCGGGGCTGTTTCTCATGCCCTGATCTTTGTCAACGTGGTGCGCGCCGTATATCTCGATCAGGCCTCATTTTGTCGAAACAGGACACGACTTCACTGGGCCCGACTCGCGTTCGAGGCGCGCGGTCTACTATGCTTTTGCTCCACAGGAGACAGTGCGATGGCTTCGCGACCTGAATACGACCATGCGCTGGCGACAGCGTTTCGCCTTCCTGATGCACCCCGGTTGGTGACCCGGTCGCTTCACAAGTCAACCATGGCGCTCGCAGAACTGCAGGGTGCGCCTAACCATGGCATGACCTCGGCGGTAATGTATGATGAAGCGGTCCTTGTTCAACTGCGATTGCGAGACTGCCTGCGGTGCGATTACTTCTCCGAAGGACGGCATCTCGAAGGCGTGGATCGGCGAGCCGGTGTGATCCAGATTCATGACCTGCGACGCGATCCTCGCGTCGACTTGCGGGATCCCTTCCACATCATCCATCTGCATCTGCCGTTCAAGGTCCTCAATGGGGTGGCCGAGGAGTTCGGGGCGTCCCCCGTGGACGACCTTCTTGTACAACCCGGCGAATGCTTGCGAGACCCCACCCTGGAACACCTGTTCCAGGCGATCCGCCCCTCGCTCGCAAGGCCGGAAGAGGCAAGTGCGGTTTATGTCGACCATGTCGCTCTCGCGATCAGTGCCCACGTGGTGCAGGCCTACGGCGGTGTGTGCACCGTTAGACGCCCCCCTCGGGGCGGCTTGGCGCCGTGGCAAGAACGGCTCAGCAAAGAGTTGCTCGATGCCAACCTGAACGGAAACATACCCCTGAGCTTTCTGGCGCTGCAATGCGGCCTATCGGTGCGGCATTTCACCCGTGCATTCCGACAGTCCACCGGGGTGCCGCCCCATCGCTATCTGCTCAAGCGTCGCGTGGAACGCGCGCAGCAACTGCTCAAGGATCCCGATCTGTCATTGTCCGATATTGCGCTCGCATGCGGGTTCGCCGATCAGAGCCACTTCACGCGCGTCTTCAGTGCGTCCGTGTCGATGAGCCCCGGGGCGTGGCGCCGAACCTACGTGTCGAAGGCGACAGCGTAAGAGTGCCGTCGGGCGAGACCGAGCACGACCGACGGCATAGCTCGAGTCTACTTCGCTGCGTTCCCTGCCGCTTCCTTGGCGGCGCGTTCGATCAGGGCTGCCACCTCCTTCGGCTTGGACACGTAGATGGCGTGGCTTCCCGATGCCTCGACGACGGTTGAGCCCGCACGTTTGGACATGGCGCGCTGAGCCGGCACTGGAATCATCTTGTCGTCCGTGGCCACCAGGTACCAGCTCGGCTTCACCTTCCATGCAGGAGCGGTGATCGTGCCGTTGAGTGCATCAACACCCCACGGCACCTGCGAGTCGGCCATGAACGCGGCCTTCGCCTTGCCCACATCGGCTGCGAACGAAGCGGCGAACTTGGCCTTGTCCAGCGCCAGATAGCCGTCCTGCGGAGGCAGGATCGGCGGCACTGGAGCGCCGGGTGCCGGGTTCGCGATCAGCGAGTTGACGGACTCGCCCTTGTCTGGCGCGAAAGCCGCGATGTAGACCAGCCCTGCGACGTTGGGATGCGTGCCGGCCTCAGTGATAACGACGCCACCATACGAGTGTCCCACGAGGATGACCGGGCTCTTCTGCGCGTCGAGTACACGCTTGGTGAACGCGACGTCCTCGGCGAGCGATTTGGTTGGGTTCTGCACGACAGTGACCGAATAGCCGTCCTTCGTGAGGAACTGGTGAACTCCTTCCCAGCCGGATCCGTCAACAAACCCCCCGTGGACGAGAACGATCGAAAACAAGGCTCCTGAGATGCCTGCCATTTCAGACTCCTAGTTGGATGGTGATGCGTAGCGCGGCGTCGGTCAGAAGCTCTTGGCGCTCTTCTGAAATGCACGCTCTACAGAGAGAAATACTCGGCGAGCGCGCAGAGCACGTCATGAAAGCTGCGGCCATGAATTGAACGATCGAGCCACTGATTACGCCCACGGGGCCGCTCTCGGCCGCCACCATGCCTACAGCAGACGCTCCTGCACCGTGTGGATGTCTGATAGCGGATTTCAGTTGAATGTGAGCCTGCCCCGGTTTTGTGGACACACCTCATAAGTCGGCTACACGGGAGGTAGTGTTCATGGAGCGAAGGAAGAGGCGGAGTTTCACCCCGGAGTTCAGGGCCGATGCGGTCCGGCTGGTGCGTGAGGGCGGCAAGAGCTTGCCCCAGGTGGCCAAGGACCTGGACCTGACCGAGTCGGCCCTGCGCAACTGGGTACGCGAGACCGACGGCGACAAGGGCAAGGAGCTGGCAGGCGCGCTCTCCACGGCCGAGCGGGAGGAGCTGGTCAGGCTGCGCAAGGAAGTGCGCCATCTGGAGATGGAGCGTGACTTCTTAAAAAAAGCGGCGGCCTTCTTCGCGAAGGAGACCTCGAAGTGAAATTCGAGTTCATCGAGGCGGAGAAGGCTCATTTTCCCGTGGATTTCATGTGCCAGCAGTTGGGCGTCTCGCGCTCGGGCTACTATGCCTGGAAGGAGCGCCCGGAGTCCGAGCGGCACAAGGAGGACCGGGCCCTGGCCGAGGTAGTGACGGAGGAGCATAAGGAGAGCCGCGGCACGTACGGTAGCCCCCGCGTGCATGCCGAGCTGCGTGCCCGTGGGCAGCGCGTGAGCCGCAAGCGCGTGGCCCGCCTCATGCGCCAGCAAGAGCTGGCGGCTCGGGCTTGGCCCCGGGTGATGGAGTGGGTTTGGTTCCGAGGTTGGCTGAGCCACACCCGGCGAGGAGCACCATCAGTACGGCCGTCCAGCCCAGCTTCATGGGAATTCCCCGTGGCGATGGCCACCCCCCTGATAGGAAACCGAATCGGGGGAATACCCAATGGGGCTGACAACTCCAGGTGCTCGCATGCTCGCCGCTCTCAGCGGTGAAAGACGCGGCCATCGGCCTGCTCGACGCGGCGGGCGCCCCGCTTTCTGGAGACATCCTGGAGACGGGCTCCGCGACGAAGGGAAAGGCAGGTGGGGAGAAAGACGAAGGGCCCGGAACCTTGCGATTCCAGGCCCTTCTATTGGCGAGGAGTACGGGACTTGAACCCGTGGCCTCCGGCGTGACAGGCCGGCGTTCTAACCAACTGAACTAACTCCCCACGACACTGCTCTTGCCACTACCACGACTGCTGCTTGGGCGGAACAGGGATTGAACCTGTGACCCTCGCCTTGTAAGGGCGACGCTCTACCGCTGAGCTATCCGCCCCTCGCTTGCGTCACCGCGTTGCGACGGGGCGGCCTTGTATCGGCCACCATCGTCACTGTCAAGCATACGTTTTCGAGGGACGGATCATTCCGCCAGCTCCTGACTGGAACGTTGACCCTGGCGACTGCACCTGACAACACCCTCTCACCGCCCGCTCCCCGAGGGAGAGGGGGCAGACATGGAGCCCACCCCTTGAACGACCGCCTCCTCCGCGCCGCTCGCCGCCAGCCCACGGACACCACGCCCGTATGGCTCATGCGCCAGGCCGGCCGCTACCTCCCCGAGTACCGCGCGGTGCGCGGCACCATCGGCTTCCTGGACCTCTGCAAGAACCCGGACCTCGCCGCGGAGGTGACGGTCCAGCCCATCACACGGCTGGGGGTGGATGCCGCCATCATCTTCTCGGACATCCTCATCCCCGTGGAGGCCATGGGCATCGAGCTGGAGCTCGGGGACAAGGGGCCGCACTTCCCCAACCCCGTCCGCACCGCCGCGGACATCGAGCGGCTCGGCGTTCCCGATCCCGTCCAGGGCACTGGCTTCGTCGCCGAGGCCATCCGCCGCACCCGGCGTGCGCTCAACGACTCGGTGCCCGTCATCGGCTTCTCCGGAGCGCCCTTCACGCTCGCCGCGTACATGGTCGAGGGCGGCGGCTCCAAGAGCTACATCCTCATCAAGCGGCTGCTCTTCGAGCAGCCGAAGCTGGCGCACACGCTCTTCCAGAAGCTGACCGACACGCTCATCCCGTACCTGCAGATGCAGGTGGAGGCGGGCGCGAGCATCGTGCAGATCTTCGACTCGTGGGGTGGTGAGCTCTCTCCCTGGGACTACGAGCGCTTCTGTATTCCGTACCTCACACGCATGGTGAAGGAGGTGCAGGCCAAGGGGGTGCCCGTCATCGTCTTCGGCACGGGCATGTCCAACCACCTGCCGCTGCTCAAGCGCACGGGCGCGGACGTGATCGGGCAGGACTGGCGCACCCCGATCGACGAGGCCCGGCGCGTGCTCGGGCCGGACGTGGCCGTGCAGGGCAACCTGGATCCGTTGCACCTCTTCCTGCCGCGCGAGGAGCTGGAGCAGCGCGTGGTGGACATCCTCCGGCGCGCGGGGCCCGTGGGGCACATCTTCAACCTGGGCCACGGCATCCTCCCGCCCACGGATCCGGACGCCGCGAAGTTCCTGGTGGACGCCGTGCACAAGCACGGCGCCGCACTCCGCCAGGGCACCTGATGGCATGACCCCGTGAGTCAACCGGGGATGTCAGGGTCCTCCGGTAGGGTGGCGTGAGAGGGGTTGGGGAAGGGGACGGGGCCGTGACGGACGAGGGCAGGAGCGGCGAGTACCAGCGCAGGGTGCTCGCGCTCGATCATTCAGGGTTGCTGGCGTTGTGGGGGCATCTTCGGGCGGGCGTCTCGCCTCCCGATTGGCCCGGCGGTGTGCTGCTGGAGTTCCTCATCCTCCGGGCCTTCCAGTTGGAAGGAGCCGAGGTGACCTGGCCGTACCGGGTCTACCAGGCGGGGGTCCTCCTGGAGCAGATCGATGGAATCATCTATTTCGATGGGGTGTCCTGTCTGGTAGAGTCAAAGGACGTGACCAGACCGGTAGATGCCATTGCCATCGTCAAACTGAAGTCGCAGCTTCTGCGCCGCCCACGAACGACCATGGGGGCGGTGTTCAACACGGGCAGGTTCTCGGCGACGGCGCTGTCGTTGGCTCGGATGCTGCCGCCGCCGGATGTGTTCCTGTGGGAGGGCGCGGAGATCGATTTTGCCCTCCAGGGTCAACGGCTCCTCGAGGGGATGAGGAGAAAGCTGCGGCACGCGGTGGAAACGGGGTTCGCGGATTTGAATCTGGTGGAAGGGAGGAACGCCCGATGAGTGCGGTCATCGTGACCACGGGGGCTGTGGCTGGGGGACTTTTCGAACGCATGGTGGCCTGTCATCCCCGTTTGCGTGATCGAGGAGTCCGGGTTCGGACGGTCATGGGGGGTGGGGGCGCTCTCTCTTCGGCGCGGACCATCCTCGTGCTCCGGCGCGAGCCAGTGGCCGTGGTGTGCGATGCGGACACGCTCGCGCCAGACGTGATGGCGGAGCAGCGCGGCTTGATGGAATACATGCTGGGGGAGGCAGGGCCTCTGAGTGAATGGCGGGTCCTGCTGATCGCTCCCGAGGTCGCGATGCTCCTCTTCCGGGACGAGCAACTGCTGCGTTCCCTGGTGCCGGTGAGTCCCTCGTTCGAGCAGCTCATCCGAGGCCGCTACGAGCCCAACCGGGTGCTCGCCGAGCTCTTCGCGCAAGCGGGCGAGCAGCCCTTTCCCGACGTCCTCGTGCGCCGCCTCGAGCAGGCAGACTTGTCCTCGCTGTGGGCCGCCCCGGAGCTCCGGCCCTTGGAGGCATTCCTGCTCGAAAAGTCGGCTGCTCAACACCCGGGCGCCGCGCCCTGAGCCTGCTCTCCGAGGAGGCGAGGGACATCGGTTCCGCTCCATTGACTCTAGAGTCAATCTCCCGTTGACGCGATGCGCCACGGGCCATTAGATGCGCCTCACCACGCAGGGAAGGTGAGGAGCACATGGCACGCGAGAAGCAGCGCAACGGTCACCGGCGAGTGGCCATCGTCCGCGGATTGCGGACGCCGTTCGTGAAGGCGGGAAGCGAGTTCGCGAAGCTCACCGCGCTGGACCTGGGCCGTATGGTGGTCCAAGAGCTGGTGCAGCGCGCGGAGATCGATCCCAACGACATCGACCAGGTGGTGTTCGGCCAGGTCATCCCCACGCTGACCGCGCCGTCCATCGCGCGCGAGGTGGTGCTGGCCGCGGGGCTGCCGCGCAAGATTGAAGCATTCACCGTGGCGCGCGCCTGTGCCACGTCCATCCAGGCGATGACAACCGCGGCCAACGCCATCGCGGTGGGCGAGGCGGACGTGGTCATCGCTGGCGGCACCGAGTCCATGTCGGATGCGCCCATCTTCACCAGCCGTCCGCTGGCCCAGGCGCTCGTGGCGGCCTCCAAGGCGCGCAGCCTCGCGGAGAAGCTCAAGGCCTTCCAGACGCTCAAGCCGCGCGACCTGGTGCCGGTGCCCCCGGCCATCGCCGAGTACTCCACCGGCCTCACCATGGGCGAGAGCGCGGAGAAGATGGCCAAGGAGAACGGCATCTCCCGCGAGGAGCAGGATCGCATCGCGCTCGCCTCGCACCACAACGCCGCGCGCGCCTGGAAGGAGGGCTTCTTCGACGCCCAGGTGATGCACGTGGTGGTGCCGCCGAAGTACGAGAAGGTGTCGCAGAAGGACAACATCGTCCGCGAGGACACGAGCCTGGAGGCGCTCTCCCAGCTCAAGCCCGTGTTCGACCGCAAGTACGGTTCCATCACCGCGGGCAACTCCTCTCCGCTCACCGACGGCGCCGGTGCGCTGCTGCTGATGAGCGAGGAGCGGGCGCGGGCGCTCGGCCTGGAGCCGCTCGGCTACCTGCGCGCCCATGCCTATGCCGCCACGGATCCGGGAGGTCAGCTTCTCCAGGGGCCGGCGTACGCGGCCCCCATCGCGCTGCAGCGCGCGGGCATGAAGCTCTCCGACATCGACCTGGTGGAGATGCACGAGGCGTTCGCCGCCCAGGTGGCCAGCAACATCCAGGCGCTGGCCTCCAAGGACTTCGCCCAGAAGGCCGGCTGGAGCGCGCCGGTGGGCGAGGTGGATCGCACGCGGCTCAACCTGTCGGGTGGCTCCATCTCCATCGGCCATCCCTTTGGGGCCACGGGGGCGCGCATCGTCACCCAGGCCCTGCATGAGCTGAAGCGTCAGAACAAGAACACGGTGCTGTGCACCGTCTGCGCCGCCGGTGGCCTTGGGGCCGCGGTGGTCCTGGAGCGTGCGTGATGGCTGCGATGATTGCTCAGGAGCTCGAGGCGAAGCAGGGCTTCACCTACCACGTCGAGGATGGTGTCGCGCTCGTCGTGATCGATCAGCCGGGCGAGCCGGTGAATACGCTCTCCCCCGAGACGGGTGAGGTGTTCGCGTCGCTGCTCAACCGCGCGGAGAAGGATCCGGCGGTGAAGGCGGTCGTCTTCACCTCCGGCAAGAAGGACAACTTCGTGGCCGGAGCGAAGATCGACTTCCTCCAGACCATCAAGTCGGCCGCCGAGGCCACTGCCGTCTCGCGCCAGGGACAGCAGGGCTTCGATCGGCTGGATGCGTTCCCCAAGCCGGTGGTGGCGGCCATCCACGGCGCGTGCCTGGGCGGAGGCCTGGAGTGGGCGCTCGCCTGTGACTACCGCATCGCGACCGACAGTCCGAAGACGACGCTCGGGTTGCCCGAGACGCAGCTCGGTCTCATTCCCGGCGCGGGTGGCACCCAGCGGCTGTCGGCCCTCATCGGCGTGCAGGCCGCGTTGGATCTCATCCTCACCGGCAAGAACGTGAAGCCGTCCAAGGCGAAGAAGCTGGGCCTGGTGGATGAGGTGGTACCCGCGCCCATCCTCCGCGCCGTGGCCGTGCGCCGGGCCCGCGAGCTGGCCGAGGGCATGCTGAAGGTGGAGCGTTCTCGGGGCCAGGGCCTCAAGGCCGTGGCGCAGCAGGGCAAGAAGGGCCTGGGCGGTCTGCTGTTGGGGCTGACCAACAAGGAGATGTGGACCGAGGTCGCGCTCGAGGACAACCCGGTGGGCCGGAAGATCCTCTTCGACCAGGCGCGCAAGCAGCTGCGCAAGAAGACGCGCGGCAAGTACCCGGCGCCGGAGAAGGCGCTCGAGGCCATCCGCATCGGCGTGGAGTCCGGCCGCGCGGCGGGTCTGGAGGCCGAGGCGAAGTTCTTCGGCGAGCTGGTGGTGTCCGATGTCTCCAAGCAGTTGGTGGAGATCTTCTTCGCCACCACGGCGCTCAAGAAGGAGAACGGCACGGCCAACGCGGACGTGAAGCCGCGCGAGGTGAAGAAGGTGGGCGTGCTCGGCGGCGGGCTGATGGGCGGAGGCATCGCCTATGTCAGCTCGGCGTTGCAGGGCGTGCCGGTGCGCGTGAAGGACAAGGACGATGCCGGCGTGGGCCGCGCCCTCAAGCAGGTGCAGAGCATCTACGACGAGCGGGTGAAGAAGCGCTCGCTCACGTGGCGCGAGGCGGCCGCGAAGATGGCGCTCGTCACCGGCGGCACCGGCTACGAGGGCTTCAAGAACGTGGACGTGGTCATCGAGGCCGTCTTCGAGGACCTGGCCCTCAAGCACCGCATCATCGGCGAGGTGGAGGCCGTCACCCGCGAGGACTGCATCTTCGCCTCCAACACCTCCAGCATCCCCATCACCGAGCTGGCCAAGGGCTCCAAGCGGCCCGCGCAGGTGATTGGCATGCATTACTTCAGCCCGGTGAACAAGATGCCGCTGCTGGAGATCATCACCCACAAGGGCACCGCCGATTGGGTGACGGCCACCTGCGTGGAGGTGGGCAAGAAGCAGGGCAAGACGGTCATCGTCGTCAATGACGGGCCGGGCTTCTACACCTCGCGCATCCTCGCGCCGTACATGAACGAGGCCGCGCACCTGCTGGCAGATGGTGCCGACATCGCCGAGCTGGACAAGGCGCTCGTCGAGTTCGGCTTCCCCGTGGGCCCCATCACCCTGCTGGACGAGGTGGGCATCGACGTGGCGCAGAAGGTGGGCCCCATCATGGAGGCCGCCTTCGGCAAGCGCATGTCCGCGCCCAGGGCCCTGGAGAAGGTGGTGGCCGATGGCCGCCTGGGCCGCAAGAACAAGAAGGGTTTCTATACCTACGACGGCAAGAAGAAGAAGGAGGTGGATGCCTCCGTCTACGAACTGCTGCCGCACGGGAAGAACCGCAAGAACATCGACGCGCGCGAGATGGCCGAGCGGTGCGCCCTGCAGATGGTGAATGAGGCCGTGCGCTGCCTGGGCGAGGGGATTCTGCGCAGCGCGCGCGACGGCGACGTGGGGGCCATCTTCGGCCTCGGCTTCCCGCCGTTCCTCGGAGGCCCCTTCCGCTACGCGGACAGCATTGGCCCCGCGGAGCTGCTGCGGCGCCTGGAGCACTACCAGGACAAGTACGGCGAGCGCTTCACCCCCGCGCCGTCCCTGGTGGAGATGGTGAAGGCGGGCAAGACGTTCTACCCGCGCTAGTCGCTCGCGCCGGGAGGGCAGGGGGCCGTGCGACCCCTCCTTCCGGTTTTGGTACGGCGGGAGGCTCCGCGCCAGGGGAGCCTCCCGCTTCTGCTTCGCGTCAGTCGTCGAGCGCAGGCAGCACGCTCACCTTGAGCGAGCTCGGGTGCGCCGCCGAGCGGTACACGCGGTGGAAGGCGCGCACGAAGTCCTCGTCCTTCGCCTCGAAGATGTTGGGCACGAACGTCTGCGGGTTCCGGTCGATGAAGGGGAACCAACTCGACTGCACCTGGATCATCACCCGGTGCCCGCGCTTGAAGGTGTGGAAGACGTCGTTGATGGTGAAGCGCACCTTCGTCACCTCGCCCGGCTTGAAGGGCTTGGGCTCGCTGTAGCTGTCGCGGAAGCGGCCGCGGAACGGCTCGCCGCGCACCAGCGTCTGCTGGTGGCCCCGGTCTCGCTTGCCTTCGTCGTCATCACCCCTCGAGCCGCCCGGCATCTTGCCGGGGTTCTCGTCGATGAGCTTCACCACCCAGTCCGCGTCGGTGCCGGTGGTGGAGACCCACAGCTCCGCTTCCAGCGGGCCCGCCAGCGTGAGGTCCTTCGTCAGCGGCTCCGTCTGGTAGACGAGCACGTCCGGGCGGCGCGCCGCGAAGCGCTGGTCCTCGGTCATGTAGCCCTTGGCCCAACCCGTCGTGAGCTCCATCGTGTAGGGCACCGGCTTGTTCGGATCGCTCACGTACTCGTCGAAGGACTCCTCGGCGGCCGTGGGCTCCTTGAAGGCGAGGGCGCCCTTCGGCTGGAAGTAGAGCCGTTGCTCGCGCACCTGCTTGGGCGGCCACGTGTCGAAGCGCCGCCAGCGGTTGGCGCCCGTCTCGAACACCAGGGCCTCGGGCAGGTCGGGTTTGTCGCCTCCCTTGAGGTGGTGCTTGAAGAAGGAGAACTCCAACTCCTGGTAGACAGCGTTCGTCTGGAAGCCGAACTCGGCGTCGCCCAGCGCGGTGCCGTCCGTGCGGTTCCAGCCGCCATGCGGCCAGGGTCCCATGACGAGCGTGTTGGAGATGCCCGGGTTCTGCTTCTCGATGGCGCCGTAGGTCCGCAGGGGGCCGTAGAGGTCCTCGGTGTCGTACCAGCCGCCCACCACCATCACCGCCGCCTTGATGTTCTTGAGGTGCGGCAGGAGATTGCGCGACTGCCAGAAGGCGTCGTAGTTGGGGTGCGCGGACAGGTCCTTCCAGAACGAGACGTCCCCCTTGAAGTAGCGCGAGTCCGCGTTGCCCAGCGGGCCCAGGTCCAGGAAGAACTGGTAGCCGTCCGGCGTGCCGTGATCGAAGCGCCTCCAGTCCTCGCTGTCGGTCGGCTGCGGCCGGGGCCTGCCGAAGCCCGCGAAGAAGTCGAACGCGAGCACTAGGTTGAAGGCGCCGTGCCGGTGCATGTCGTCCCAGAACCAATCAGCGATGGGCGCCTGCGGCGACACCGCCTTGAGCGCCGGGTGCGAGTCGATGGCGCCCGCCGACGTGTAGTAGCCGGGATAGGAGATGCCCCACTGGCCCACGCGGCCGTTGTTGCCCGGCACGTTCTTCACCAGCCAGTCGATGGTGTCGTAGGTGTCGGTGCTCTCGTCGATGTCCTTGGGCCCGCTCTTCTTGGCGACGTGCGGGCGCATGTTGACGAACTCGCCCTCGGACATGTGCTGGCCGCGCACGTCCTGGAAGGCGAAGATGAAGCCGTCCTTCTCGTACTGCGCGTTGGGCCCGAGCTTGCGCGCGTACCGGTCCAGCCCGTAGGGCGCCACGGTGTAGGGCGTGCGCGTGAGCAGGACGGGGTACGTCTTCCCAGGACGCGCGTCGTTGGGGACGTAGACGGCCGTGAACAGCCGCGTGCCGTCGCGCATGGGAATCCGGTACTCGAACTTCGTGTAGTGCGAGCGGATGTAGTCGGCGCGCTCTTGAGTGTCGCCGTAGGGCTGCTGGGGCTTTGCTGCCTGGGCTCTCGCGGGGCCTGCGAGCACGGCAAGCACGAGCACCATGAGGCTGCGGAACGTGGAGTGCATGCACTCTCCTGGTGGGGGAGGCCGGCATTGTCGGCGAACGGTGGCGGTGCGGAAAGCATCACGTGACGCAGCAGGGCAAGGAGCCATGCGTCCGCACTCCGGGTCCGAGGTCCTTCTTCCTCGGGTCTTGACCCTGGCGCGGTTCTGGACGAAGCCTGCGCCGCATGCCCCTCTCCGCCTCACGTACCCTGGCCGTCGTCATCCTGGCCGCCGTCATCGCTTGTGCGGCGGCGGCCGGCGCCGGGGCCTGGCGTTTCCATCACAAGAACCCGAAGGCCCCCGTGGTGCGGCTCGACGAGTACGTGGTGATGGGCTGGGTGGGCTGGGACTCCAGTTGGTACATGCGCATCGCCCAGGATGGGTACGAGTACACGCCCGGCCAGCAGAGCTCGGTGGCCTTCTTCCCGCTCTACCCGCTGGCCATCCGCGCCATGGAGCAGCTCGGCCCGGACGTGTACCAGGCGGGAGTGCTCGTCACCCTGCTCTGTGGCCCGCTCGCGCTCCTGCTCTTCGCGCGATGGGCCCGGATGCGGGTGGAGGATGAGACCACCGCGCTCCATGCCGGGTTGCTGCTCGCCCTGTACCCCTTCACCTTCTTCCTCTACGGCGTGATGTACTCCGACGCGCTCTTCCTCCTGCTGGTGGTGGGCGCCTTCCTCCTGCTGGAGAAGGGCCACCTGGTGCCGGCGGTCCTGCTCGGCGCGGTGGCGACGGCGGCACGGCCGGTGGCGCCCGCGGTGGTGCTGGGTCTGCTCGCCCGCCGGCTCGAGTGGAAGCGCGAGCGGGGAGAGCGCTGGAGCGCCATCGACCTGTTGCCCGTCCTGTCCGCGCTCGGCTTCGGCCTCTACATGCTCTACCTCGGGGAGCGGTTCGGCGCGCCGTTCGCCTTCGCCGATGTCCAGGTGGGGTGGGGACAGGCTCCGGGTTGGGAGTCGTGGCTGAAGCTGCACTGGTTCCACACCGTCTTCTCTCATGAGACCAACGCCGAGACCCGCATCCGGCTCTGCGTCCACGCGCTGTTGACGGTGGGGGCGCTCGCGCTGGTGTGGCCCACGTTCCGGCGGCTGGGGTGGGGCTATGGCGTGTTCTGCGCCGTCCTCGTCGGCATCCCCACCGTGGCGACCAAGGACTTCATGGGCATGGGGCGCTACCTCATCTCCGCCTTCCCCCTCTTCCTCACCCTCGCGCTGTTGCTGCGCGACCACCCGCGTGTGCGGCACGCTCTGCTCGCCGCGGGCGCCGTGTCGCTCGTCGTCCTGTCCGCCGCCTTCGGCCTGGACCACTACATCTCATGAACGCTCCCCTCGCTCCGGCACTCGCACTGTTTTCCCACCTCCCGCCGGGCGAGCGCTTCCACGTCCACGCCCGCGCCTTCTCCGCACCGCTAGAGGCCGTCGCCGCCCGTGTACCTCCAGGTGGTGCCGTGGCCGACATGGGCTGTGGCCACGGGCTGCTCTCCGCGCTCCTCGCCCTGGGGGACTCCCGCCGCATCGTGCATGGGGTCGATCCCGACCCACGCAAAATCGAGTGGGCCCGCCAGGGTCCCGGCCGCCTGCCCAACGTGAGGACCGAGGTGGGCACCGTGGAGTCGCTCGCCGAGCGTCTCCCCGGCCACTTCGACGCGGTGGTGGTGTGCGATGTCCTCTACCTGCTCGCCGTGGAGCGTTGGCCCGGCTTCCTCCGCGAGGTCCGGCGGTTGCTGCGTCCGGGAGGGCGGCTCCTGTTGAAGGAGGCCGAGGGAGACCGCTCCTGGAAGCACTTCAAGTGCCTCGCGCAGGAGGTGGTGATGGTGAAGCTGCTCGGCCGGACGAAGGCGGGGGGAGCGCTCGGGCTCCAGCCCCGCGATGCGGTGGAGGCGATGCTTCGCCAGGCCCACCTCACCCCACTGGAGACGGTGGTGCTGGGCGAGGGCTACTCCACGCCCCACATCCTCTACGTGGCCGAGGCCCGGGACGTGGGAGCGGCCAGCGCGCCGTAGGTGGCCAGCTCCACGCCGAGCCGCTCGATGCACGCTCGCACCCGGGGGCTGGTGAGCGCATCCAGCTCGGACTGCCAGCCGTAGGTCCAGCCCGGGTCCTCCGGCACGTGCGGGCGGCCCTCGCCCGGGTGGCAGCCCAGCTCGAAGTCTCCCGAGGGCAGCGACTCCAGCAAGGCGAGCAGGGCGGACTCGGTGAGTTGGCCCGCCTCGAAGACACCGCCCGCGCTCACGCGCCGCACTCCGGGCATCGGCCCTGGTGCGGCACGGGCCAGCAGCGTCAGCAACGACGTCTTCACCGCGGGCCCGGGAGCCCGCAGCCACGACACCCGGGGAAGCCGGTCGGGCCAGCGCAGGGGCAGGTCCTCGCGCCGGGCCAGGGCCTCCACCAGCGGACGCACGCCCGGGAGCAGGTGCAGATGCTGGTGGGCGTCCAGGTGGTCCACCTCCACGCCGAGCGTCCGAGCGCGCATCACCTGTGCAGCCAGCTCCAGCTCCAACTCCTCACGGCGTACCTGTCCGGTGAGCCAGGCCCGGGCGAAGTCCGCCCAGCTCGCACGCAGGTGCCCACCCGGGGCGACCGTGGGAACGTGCGAAGCGGGAGCCGCCGGGGGCAGCCGGGTGGAGAGGGCCAGGTGCACGCCCAGGGCGAGTCCCTGTGCCCGGGCCCGGGCCACCGCTTCGGGCGCGCCGGGGCCCATCACCAGCACGGTCGCGCTGGTGACGATGCCCTCGCGATGCGCCCGGAGGATGCCCGCGTCCAGGGCCGGGTGCAGCCCGAGGTCGTCCGCGTTGACGACGAGCCGCGTGCGAGCCACCGCTCTATCCGTGGCCGCGCGCCCGCTCGCGCGTCGTGCTGTGCAGCTCAGCCACCGAGGGCGGCAGCCGCACCGGGCGCTTCGTCTCCTGGGGCCGGCGCGTCTCCGGGTACAGCTTCACCAGCTCCCGGACCATCTTCACGATGACGGCGGGCGAGGACAGCGTCGACACGCCGCGCGTGCGCGGGAAGTAGTCCACGCCCATCTGGAACACCCGGAAGCCCTGATGGATGGCCTTCACCACCAGCTCCGCGTCGATGAAGGAGCCCTGGCTGTTGAGCTCCACCGCCTCGAGCACCCGCCGGTGCATCACCTTGAAGCTGAAGTTGATGTCCTTCACGTGGACACCGAACAGCGTGCGGATGAGCAGGTTGTAGGCGAACGAGTAGAGGATGCGCTTGGGCCCCTCGCTGGTGCGGTCGAACCGGAAGGCGCAGATCATGTCCGCCTCCAGGTACTTCATCAGATGCAGCGCCCGCTCCAGTTCCTCCAGGTCGAACGGCAGGTCGATGTCCGAGTACACCACCACGTCCTTGGTGGACGCGGACAGGCCGGTGCGCATGGCCCCGCCCAGCTTCAGGTTGACCGGGTGGGTGATGACCCGAAGCTGGGGGATGCGCGCGGCCAGTTGCTCGCAGATCTCCTGCGTGCGATCCGTGGAGGCGTCGTTGACGACGATGATTTCGAAGTCATCCGTCAGGCGGGGGAGCACCTCCATGGCGCGCGACACCGACCGCTCGACGTAGTCCTCCTCGTTCCAGGCGGGGAAGAAGAGGCTGATGCTGGGGGATTTGCCCACGATGAAACCTCGGCGGTGCGCCGCGTGACAAATGAGGCGCAGCGATGGCGGCTGGCTATCAAACATCCCAGGCCGTGCGCAATCCAACGGTCGCGAGGTCTTGCTCGGCCATGGTAGCGTCGAGGCTTGGGTTCGGTTTCGGGGAGCAATGTGGGAGACAGGCGCCTCATTCTGTTGGTGGACGAACTGCCTGAGCGACAGGCCGACCTGTCGAGCACGCTGGAGCAGGAGGGGTTCTCCGTCCGTTTGGTCTCACCCGGTTGGGAGGCTCAGCGCCTCATCGACGAGGCCCATCTGGTGCTGCTCATGCTGGGCCCCGCCGGTGGGCCCTCGCGGGCGCTGCTGCAGCACCTGATGGCCCGGGACGATGATGGCAGTGCGCTGCCCGTCATCGCGCTCGTGCCCGCGGAGGAGCGAGCGGCGGTGCTGGCCGCGCTGCGGCTGGGCGCCGAGGTGGTGCGCGCTCCCGTGGACTCCGAGGAGTTGGTGGCCCGCATGGCCCGCTGCATCCAGGAGCGCGAGCGCATCAACGCGCTCATCACCCGCGTGGCCTCCCTGGAGCGCCTGTCCATCACCGACGGGCTCACCGGCGTCCACAACCACCGCTACTTCCAGGACCGGCTGCGCGAGGAGTTCCGGCGCGCCCAGCGCTACGACGATCCGCTCTCGCTCATCCTCATCGACCTGGACCACTTCAAGGCCTTCAACGACGAGCATGGCCACCAGGTGGGCGACATCGTGCTGTGCGACGTGGCGGCCTCCCTGCAGCGCAGTGTGCGCGAAACGGACCTGCTCGCCCGCTATGGAGGCGAAGAGTTCGCCATCCTCCTGCCTCGCACCCCCCTGGCCGGCGCCCTCACCGTGGCCGAGCGCGTCTGGCGCGAGCTGGGCTCCCTCCACACCGGCCCCCAGCGCTCCCTGCGCGTCACCGCTTCGCTGGGCGTCTCCGTCTTCCCCCACCACGCCGTCAACAGCGCCGACCAGCTGGTGCGCTCCGCCGACCAGGCCCTCTACCTCGCCAAGAGCGAGGGCCGGAACCGCATCTGCATCTACACCTCCCCCATGCCCTTCGCCGGCTCCGCCTCTCGTTAGCTTGCCCACATACTCTCCGTGGGTCATCATTGACCCGATTCTCAGGTCGGGGTATTGAGGGACCCAGGGTGGAGGCGAGCCCCGGGTGTGGAAGCACCCGGTATTCGGGGCTTTGCGAGGCGGTGGACGTTGGCAGCGTCATTGCAAACGCTTCGGGTCTCGGACCCAGGACGAGGTTTCCACTGGAACTGGCGCAGACACAAGGAGCGGTGCCACGCGGACGGCTGCTGCTGGTGGACGACGAGGAGTACATCCTGAAGTCCATCCGGCGGGTGCTCCGTCGCGGCGATTGGCAGATTGAGACGGCCTCCGATGCGGAGGAGGGCCTCAAGGCCCTCGAGCGCTTCACGCCGGAGGTGGTCATCTCCGATTTCCGAATGCCGGGAATGAACGGCGTGGAGTTCCTCAGCCGGGTGAAGGCGCAGGTGCCGCGAGCCCAGCGCATCATGCTCACCGGCCAGGCCGATCAGCAGGCGATCGAAGAGGCCATCAACCGGTCGGAGATCTTCCGGTTCATCTCCAAGCCGTGGAACGACAGCCACCTGGTGCTCACGGTCAAGAGCGCCTTCGAGCAGTACGCGCTCCAGGCGGAGAACGAGCGGCTGCTCCGGGTGACGCAGCAGCAGAACGAGGAGCTGCGGCGGCTCAACGCGGAGCTGGAGACGCGCGTGGCGCTGCGCACGCACCTGCTGAGCCAGGCCAAGCGCGAGTGGGAGCTGTCGTTCGACTCCATGGAGACGCCGCTGGCGGTGGTGCGCCGGGACTACGGGGTGCGCCGCGCCAACCGGGCCTACGTGGACCTGGCCGGAGACAGGCTCCAGGGTCCGCTGTCCGAGGAGGGCAGCGACCAGCTGTGCCACAAGCTGCTGTTCGATCGGGACACGCCCTGCCCGGGCTGTCCGCTGCCCGAGGCCCTCCAGAGCGGCAAGGGGGCTCGCGCGGAGATCTCCCAGCGCGGCCGCGCCTACGCCATGGCCGCCTACCCGCTCACGGGCGAGGGGCGCGCCGTGTGCTCCTACCGGGACATCAGCGACGAGCGCGAGATGACGCGCCGGCTCATCGAGACGGAGAAGATGGCGGCGGTGGGCCAGCTCGCCGGCGGCGTGGCGCATGAGATCAACAACCCGCTGGGCGGCATCCTCGCCTTCGCGCAGTTGATGAAGCGCGACGAGGGCCGCAGCGCCTCGGATCTCGAGTCGTTGGATCTCATCGAGGAGAGCGCGCTGCGCTGCAAGCGGATCGTCGAGAGCCTGCTGAAGTTCAGCCGCCACAGCCGGACGGAGGATCGCCGCACCTTCCAGCTCAACAAGTGCGCGGAGGACTCGGCGGTGCTCTTCGGGGCGCAGCTCAAGGCCTACTCCAAGGTGCGGCTGGAGCTGCGCCTGGCGCCGGATCTGCCGGATCTGTTCGGAGACCCGAGCCAGCTCTCGCAGGTGATGCTCAACCTGCTGCAGAACGGACTGCACGCGCTGCCTCCTGGCGGTGGCGTGCTGATCCTGGAGACCGGCAAGGACGGCGACCGCTGCTTCTTCCGGGTCTCCGACACAGGCACTGGCATCGAGGAGCGCCATGTGGCGCGCATCTTCGAGCCGTCGTTCACGACGAAGCCGCCGGGGCAGGGCACCGGCCTGGGACTGGCGATCGCCTACCGCATCGTCGAGGACCACGGCGGCATCATCAAGGTGGACACCCAGATGGGTGAGGGTTCCCGCTTCACCGTCTACATCCCCATTCCCCTGCAGCTTGAGAGGTTGCCGTGAACCCGTCGCCGTCCACCACCACCAAGCGCGCCAAGATCCTGGTCGTGGATGACGATCCGATCGTGCTCAAGGCGGTCACGTCCATCCTCGCCCGGGAGGGCTACCAGGTCGTCTCCATCGACGACGCGGTGGAAGGACTGACCGCGGCGAAGGATCCGTCCATCGACGTGGCCGTGCTGGACATCAAGATGCCCAACCTGTCCGGGATGGATCTGCTGCGCGGCATCAAGGCGGCGCGGCCGGAGGTGGAGGTCATCATGATGACCGCCTTCGCCACCGTGGAGACGGCGGTGGAGGCGGTGAAGGCCGGCGCGTACGACTACCTCACCAAGCCCTTCGAGAACATCGACGAAGTGAGCATGACGGTGGCCAAGGCCGCCGAGCGCAAGGCGCTGCGAGACCGGGCCCGGGCGCTGGAAGAGGCACTCACCGCGCGCAACCAGTTCGAGGAGCTGATCGGCCAGTCGTCGCGGATGCGCGGCGTCTTCAAGCTGGTGGAGACGGTGAGCCACTCCACGGCCACGGTGCTCATCCAGGGCGAGAGCGGCACGGGCAAGGAGCTGGTGGCGCGGGCCATCCACTACCGCAGCGCGCGCAAGGACAAGCCCTTCGTGGCCGTCAACTGCTCGGCGCTGACGGACACGCTGCTGGAGAGCGAGCTCTTCGGCCACGTGAAGGGCAGCTTCACTGGGGCCACCTCCAACAAGAAGGGCCTCTTCGAGGCAGCCGACGGCGGCACCATCTTCCTCGACGAGATTGGTGATGTGCCTCCCGCCACCCAGGTGCGCCTGTTGCGCGTGCTGCAGGAGGGCGAGGTCAAGCGCGTGGGCGCCAACGAGCCGGTGAAGGTGGACGTGCGCGTCATTGCCGCCACGCACGTGGACCTCAGCCGGGCCAAGGAGCAGGGCAAGTTCCGCGAGGACCTCTTCTACCGGCTCAACGTCATCACCATCGACCTGCCGCCGCTGCGCGAGCGCCCCGAGGACGTGCCGCTCCTGGCGCACCACTTCCTCAAGCTGTACGCGGCGAGGATGGGCAAGCGGGTGACGGGCTTCACGCCGCGCGCCATGGAGGCGCTCACCTGCAACCGGTGGACGGGCAACGTGCGCGAGCTGGAGAACGTCATCGAGCGCGCGGCGGTGCTCACCTCCAAGGAAGTGCTGGACGTCGATGATCTGCCGCCGGGCTTCCAGGACGCGCCGCAGGCTGGGGCACAGGTGGAGGTGTTCAGCCTCGCGCACCTGCCCTATGCCCAGGCGAAGCGGCTGGCCATGCGCGCCTTCGAGCGGCGTTACCTCACCGCGCTGCTCGAGAAGCACAACCACAACGTCTCCAGTGCCGCTCGCGCCGCGGGAGTGGACCGCTCCAACTTCCGCCGCCTGCTCAAGCAGTACGAGGTGGCCGGCCGCTCCATGAAGCGCGGCAAGGACGGAGACGACGACGCGCTCGAGGCCGCCTCCTAGCCTTCCTCGCCCGGCTCGCGGGTCCGGCCCTCGAGCTGGCGTTGGATGTCCTCGTAGCGCTCGGCCAGCTCGTGCTCGAAGCCGTTGTGCGTGGGCGCGTAGAAGCGCCGGCCGCGCAGGGCCTCGGGCAGGTAGTCCTCGGGGACGTAGTTGCCCTCGAAGTTGTGCGGGTACTTGTAGCCCGCGCCGTACCCGAGCGACTTCATCAGCTTCGTGGGCGCGTTGCGCAGGTGCATGGGCACGGGCAGCGGCCCGCCCTCGGTGACGGCCTCTCGTGCCGCGGAGTAGGCGGTGATCACCGCGTTCGACTTGGGCGCCAGCGCCAGGTACGTCACCGCCTGGGTGAGTGGCAAGGTGCCCTCGGGCAGGCCCACCAGCTCGAAGGCCCGCAGTGCGTCCACCGCCACCCCCAGCGCCCGTGGGTCCGCGTTGCCGATGTCCTCCGAGGCGAAGATGACCATGCGCCGGAAGATGAAGACGGGGTCCTCTCCCGCCTCCAGCATGCGCGTCATCCAGTAGAGCGCGGCATCCACGTCCGAGCCGCGCATGGATTTGATGAAGGCGCTGATGACGTTGTAGTGCTCCTCGCCGCCTTTGTCGTAGAGCAGCGCCTTGTGCTGCATCGCCTCCTCGGCGATGGCCTTGTCCACCCGGGTGCCTCCGTGCGCGGCCGCCGCCTCCAGCGCGGTGAGCGCCCTGCGCGCGTCTCCTCCAGAGGACTGGACGATGAAGCCGAGCGCCTCGTCGTCCACCTGTACCCTGTCCGCGAGGCCCTTGGGGTCCACCACGGCCCGGCGCAGCAGCGCCACGAGCTCCTCTTCCTCCAACCCTCGCAGGGTGACGACGCGCGCTCGGGACAGGAGTGCCGCGTTCACCTCGAAGGAGGGGTTCTCCGTGGTGGCTCCGATGAGGGTGACCGTGCCCTTCTCCACGTGCGGCAGCAGCGCGTCCTGCTGCGCCTTGTTGAAGCGGTGGATCTCATCCACGAAGAGGATGGTGCGCTGACGGTTCAGCCTCCAGCGCTCCTGCGCCCGGCTCACTGTCTCGCGGATGTCCTTCACGCCGGAGAGCACCGCGGAGAGTGACTCGAAGGAGGCGCCGGTGGAGCGGGCAATGACGTGGGCGAGCGTCGTCTTGCCCGTCCCCGGGGGGCCCCAGAGGATGAGCGAGGGCACCTGGTCCTGCTGGATGGCCCGGCGCAGGAACCGTCCCTCGCCCGTCAGGTGCTCCTGCCCGACGAACTCCTCCAGGCGGGCGGGGCGCATCCGCTCCGCCAGGGGCGCCAGGGTGGCTTCATCCTTCCGGCTGGCATGCTCGAAGAGGTCCATGGGGGAATCCTGCTGCCCGGGCAGCACCTGTCACAGGGTCATCGAAGGGGTCATTTCATCCAGCGCTCTCCTGGCCGCCTGGATTAGAAACCGTACTTATCGTGAAGACCCTGGTGATCGTTGCGAAGAAGGATAAGCCCGAGGCGGCGGAGCTCGCCGCGCGCATCCGCGAGCGCTACCCCTCGCTGGACGTGCTGGGTGACCGCTTCCTGGCCCATGCGCTCGGCTGGCCGCGGATGGAGGACCGGGAGCTGGCCGCCCGGGCGGATCTGGTGGTCGTGCTGGGCGGGGATGGCACCCTCATCCACGCGGCCCGGCTGCTCGACGGGCGTCCCACGCCGATCCTCGGAGTCAACCTGGGCAGCCTGGGCTTCATGACCGAAATCCCCGTGGAGGAGCTCTTCACCGCGCTGGACGAGGTGCTCGCCGGCCGCTTCAAGGTGGACTCCCGGATGAAGCTCGCGTGCCGGCTGGTGCGCGAGGACCGGGTGATCGTCCAGGACGAGGTCCTCAACGACGTGGTCATCAACAAGGGCGCGCTGGCGCGCATCGCGGACCACGAGGTGTCCATCGAGGACGTGCCCATCGCCACGTACAAGGCGGACGGCGTCATCCTGTCCACGCCCACCGGCTCCACCGCGTACTCGCTGTCCGCGGGCGGGCCCATCGTCCACCCCTCGGTGGACTGCACGGTGCTCACGCCCATCTGCTCGCACGCGCTCACGCACCGCTCCATCATCGTGCCCGCGGACCGCACCATCCGCGTCGCCCTGCGCAGCGAGACGGCGGACACCTTCCTCACCCTGGACGGACAGACAGGCCACAGCCTGCAGTGCGAGGACATCATCGAGGTGGTGCGCTCGCCCAACCGGGTGAACCTGGTGCGCAACACCCGCGTGGGTTACTTCACCATCCTCCGGCAGAAGCTCCACTGGGGCGAGCGGTAGCGCGGCGTGTTCGTCTTCCTCTCGAAGCTGTTGGATCTGCTCCTCGCCCCGCTCTCGTGGGGGCTGCTGCTGGGCGGCGCGGGCCTGCTGCTGCGGCGAAGGCGGGCGAGGCTCGCGGCGTGGTTGCAGGGGCTCGGGCTGGCGGTGCTGTACGTCTTCTCCACCGAGCCCGTGGCCAATGGGCTGCAGTGCTGGGTGGAGGCGGGCGCGGTGTCCACGTACCGGCCGGACGTGGTCTACGACGCCGTCATCGTATTGGGCGGAGCGGTGGACGCGGATGCCACCGAGCGCTCCGGCCTCCCCGAGTTCACCCATCCCGTGGAGCGCATCCTCCGGGGCTTCGAGCTGCTGCGGGATGGGCATGCGCGCCAGGTGCTGCTCTCGGCGGGCACGCTGGACACGCGGCCCGGGGCGCTGGTGGAGGCGGACGTGCTGGCTCGGCAGCTCCGGCTGTGGGGGATTGAACCCGAGCGCATCGTCACCGAGGGCCGCAGCCGCAACACGCGGGAGAACGCGGTGGAGTCCGAGCGCATCATCCGGGAGAAGGGCTGGAAGCGGCTGGTGCTGGTGACGAGCGCGGCGCACATGCCTCGGGCGCTGGGCACCTTCGAGGCGGTGGGGCTGAAGCCGGACACGCTCGTGGTGGACGTGCGCGCGCACGACTGGCATGTGCGCGGCGCCTGGTGGCAGCCTCGGGCGTCCAACCTGGCGGCCGGGACGGACGTGCTGCGCGAGCTCGTGGGGCGGCTCGTCTACCGGCTGTGGGGCTGGGCCTGAGCCACACCTACTGCGCCGCCGCGTGCGCCGGGCAGGCTGGCACGTCCTTGTCGTCCTTCTTCGCCGTGTCACGCACGCCACCGCGCAGCCGCTCGATGCGGCCGGACGTCACGGGGGCGATGGACTCGGCGGAGGCGAAGGCGTCGCGCAGCACGTCCTGCGTGGTCTTCCCCTTCTCGGGCGAGACGCGGTACTTCGCGCCCTTGAACATGGTGTACCCGTCTCCGCCGCCCGACATGTACGAGTTGGTGGCGAGTGTGTACGTCCGCTTCGGATCCAACGGCTCGCCATTCACGGTGGCGCGCACGATGCGGTCTCCCACGGGCCGGCACACGTCGAAGGCGTACTGGATGCCGGACACCTGCGGGAAGCGTCCCGGGCCCGCCTCCTCGGCGCTGCGGCTGACGCCGTGCTCGAGCGCCTGGCGCAGCGCCTCACCCGTCACCTCGATGCTCACCACCGAGCCCGGGTAGGGGTGGATGGCCAGCACGTCGCGCCGCGTGAGCGGGCCCGGTCTCAGCACCGAGTCCGAGCGGATGGAGCCTCCGTTGATGAGCGCCACCTCGGCGCCGGTGGCCTTGCGGTAGGCGTCCGCGACGAACGAGGCCAGATTCGTCTCGTGGGTGCGGTTGGACTCTTCGATCGCGTCCAGGGCCACGGCGGTGCGGCCCACGGGCTGGGAGAGATCGGCCATCATCGCGTCATACTCGTGCATGGCCGTGGCGAAGGCCGGGTCCTCCGGCACCTCGGGCGTCACCGGCAGCACGTCGAAGTCCATGCTCTTCAGCTTGTGACTCTGGGTGCCCACGTGCAGCGTGACGCGCCCCAGCTCCCGCGCCTCGGACGACATCTTGATGATGGGCGTGCCGTTGGACACCGCCTGCATCATCACGTGCTCGTGGCCTCCGATGATGAGATCGATGGGCGCGCAGCGGGCGAGCACCTTGTCCTCGGCCACGAACAGGTGCGTGAGCGCGACGACGACCTGGGCACCCTGCTTGCGCATCTGCGGCACCAGCTCGCGCGCCCTGGCGCACGTGTCCGTGAAGTACACGTCCGGCCCCGGCTTGGAGCTGTACTTCGTCTTGCCCAGCAGCACGCCGAAGATGCCCACCTTCACGCCGCCCACGTCGCGGATGATGAAGGGCGGGGTGTCCCCGAAGGTATGGCCCGTCTGCTTGTCCATCACGTTGGCGCCCAGCCACGTGAAGTGGGACTCCTTCATCCGCTGGCGCATCACGTCGGGGCCGAAGTCGAACTCGTGGTTGCCCAGCACCGCCACGTCCAGACCGAGCGCGTTCCACGCGTCGATCATCTGCTTGCCCTTGTGGAAGGTGGACTCCACGGACGGGCCCAGCGTGTCACCGGCCAGCAGGAACAGGGTGTTCGGGGACTCGGCAAGCACCCGCTTGCGCAGCGTGGACAGCCGCGCCAGTCCACCCCGCGCCCCGAAGTCCACCGGGGAGAACTGATACACGTCATTCACGTGCAGCAGCGTGAGGGTGACAGAGGGCTCGTCGTCCTGCGTGGAGTCGGAGGCCGCGTTCGCGGCGGGTGGGGACTCCGGAGCGGATGCGCTCCCCGGCAGCGTGGCACAACCGGCGAGGAGCAGCGCAGCCAGGGACGAGGCGAGGGGGCTCAGCAGGCGGGACGGATGGGACATGGGATGGTGTCGGGGGCGGCGAATCTCCCATGTCCGGCGCGGTTGTGCACCCTTTCACGTGACACCCCCGTGACGCGGTGTGCCGAGGTGCGCTCACCCCCTCGCCCTGGGGGCGGCGGACGGGCCACGAGGCTCCCCGCTCGAGGTGCGGGCGGGACGGGTTCACACCGTGTAGCGGCGCCCCTGCACGAGCGGCTCGATGTTGCTCGCCTCGAGGTCGAAGTCGTCCGGGTAGTGGATGAGCCGCATCTTCGCGCGCAGCGGCGCGGGCAGCGCGGCCAGCTTCTCGTAGGGCGTGTGCACGCCGTAGTTCGTCTCGTGCACCACGAGGTCCGCCTCGGCGAGCCAGGCGATGAGGCCCTCGTCATAGGCGGTGTCCGCGCTGTAGCCCAGGCAGCGGCCTCCCGCGCGGATGCGCAGGGCCGTGGTGGGGACGTGGTGGTACGTCATCCGGCTCTCGATGGAGAAGGGCCCGAAGCGCACGGGCGCGTCGGTGGAGAGCGGGAGGGGGGGCTCGAAGTAGTCGTCGAAGCCGTGGTGTTGCGGCTCGCCTCCGGGCTTGCGGATGAGGTCCTCCATGCCCGCGGCGAGGTGGCCGTCCCAGAGCCTGTGCGTCACGTCCGGGTGGGCGAGCAGCTGCATCTTCCGCTTCAGCACGAAGAAGGAGAAGTAGCCGAGCCCCTCCACACCCGAGCTGTGGTCCGCATGCAGGTGGGTGAGGATGAGGCCCGAGACGCGATCCACGTCCAGCGCCACGCCCGAGGACAGGCTGGCCTCGCGCATCATCTTGCGGATGGGGTGCGGACAGTCGAGGAGGAGCACCTGGCCCTCGGCTTCGAGCGCCAGACAGGAGGAGTAGCGCAGCGCGGAGAAGGCATCGCCGACGCCGAGGGTGACGAAGGACAGGCTCATCGTGGGCTCCAATGGGAGGTGGGGCTCATCCGCTGCCGCAGCTTCGCCGCGACGGCGGGTGGGCAGAAGTCCGAAACGTCCTCGCCGCGCTCCAGCTTCTCCTTGAGCGCGCTGCTGCTCACCGCGGCGAGGTGGGCTTCGGCGGGGAGGAAGAGGGTGGACAGGTCCGGTGCGAGTGCACGGTTGGCCTGGGCCAGCGTCGTCTCGAACTGGGCATCCGTGGCGCCGCGTACTCCGCGCAGCAGCACGCTGGCGCCGATGGCCCGCGCGTAGTCCACGATGATCCCCTCGGTGCTGGCCACGGTGACGTTGGGGTGGAGCGCCACCACCTCGCGCAGCAACTCCACGCGCTCGGCCACGGTGAGCAGGGTGCGCTTCTCGGGGTTGATGGCCACCACCACCACCACGTGGCCGAAGAGACGCGCGGCCTGGCGGACGACGGAGAGGTGGCCGGCGGTCACCGGATCGAAGCTGCCGGCATAGACGGCGATGGTCATCACGACACCTCCGGTTGACCCCCGGATACGAGCGTCCGGGGCGGATGGAAGGTCAGCGCCACCCAGGCCACGGCCGCGGCGCAGAGGGCCGCCGCGAGCGTGAAGTGCCACGCATAGCCGAGCGCCTGGGCACTGAAGCCACTCACGGCCGCGGCCGTGCCGGTGGCCATCACCACGAGCGAGGCCTGCACCGTGTAGTCGGACGCGGCGTGCTCCGGGCGGCAGAGCTCCATCATCACCGTGAAGAGGGCCGCGGTGGCCATGCCGCTCGTCAGGTGCTCGACGCCGCAGATGAGCGTGAGCAGGGGGAGGGAGGAGGCCCCGCGCGCGGCCATCGCGTAGAGGAGCACCGCTCCCGCCTGAAGGGTGCCGAAGACGAGCAACGCGCGCCGCTGCCCCAGCCGGTTGACGAGCGCCCCGCCCACGAGCGCGCCGAGCAGCCCCGTGGTGAAGCCCACGAACCCGAGCATCCAGCCCACCTGCGACAGGCCCAGCCCCACGTCGACGAGGAAGGTGCGCAGCATCCCCGTCGCCAGGTTCTCGCCCGCCTTGAAGAGGATGAGCAGCGTGAACCACGTGCCCGCGCCCGGGCGGCGCACCCAGTAGAGCAGGGCCTCGCGGAGCCAGCGCCACGTGCTCACGGGCTCGCTCCTGGGAGTGGGGGAGGCGGGCTCGTGGAAGCGCGCTATCGGCACCGTGGCCACGAGCAGCAGCACGCCCAGGCTCACCAGGGTGGGGCGCCAGCCCAGCTCGTCGAAGATGATGAGCATCAATCCGCCACCGAGGATCATCCCCACCCGATAGCCCGCCACCTGGATGCCGTTGCCCCAGCCGAGCTCCCGGGGCTCGAGCAGGTCCACCGCGAGCCCGTCCGTGGCCACGTCCTGCGTGGCCGCCAGCAGGTTGACGAGCAGCACCGTCACCAGGAGCCCCGTCACGCTCACGGTTCCCTCGGGAAGGGCGAGCCCCAGCAGCAGCGCCGCCGAGAGGAACTGCAGCGGCAGGATGTAGCCGCGCCGCCGTCCCAGCTTCTCCGAGCCGTACCGGTCCATCAGCGGAGCCCAGAGGAACTTGAGCGCCCAGGGCAGCGCGAGCAGGTTCGTGAGCCCGATGGCCGGGAGCGATAGGCCCTGCTTGCGCAGCAGCACTGGGAGCGCCTGGGTGAAGAAGCCGAAGGGCAGGCCCTGCGAGAGGTAGAGGCTCGTGAGCAGTCCGAGCTTCGTCGAGGTCTTCAGCGCGGTCTTCATGTGCCCTCCGAGGCTTCCGCCGTGTCGAGCAGACCCGCGGCCATGCGTTTCACCGTGCTCGCGGCGGAGCCCGGGGGAATGAGGTCCGGGGCCGCAGCGGCCAGGACGAAGTAGCCCTGCACCGACGCGAAGAGGCCCGCCGCCACCGCGCGAGAGCGTCTGCGGCCGATGACCGCGGCAACCAGTTCCTCCAGGTGCGCCAGGTCGGCGCGCACCACCTTCTCGTACGCCGCTCGCACCTCGGGCTGCCTCACCGCCTCCGCGCTGATGGTCACCCACGCCGCCACCGAGGCAGGATCCGCGTCGTCCCCCGTGGCCAGGAATGCATCGAGGAATGCGTCCACCTGCGCCCGGGCTCCGCCCCTCACCCGCTCCACCCTCAGCTTCACCCGTTCGCGCACGCGCCCCGCGAGCTGCTCCACCAGCGTCAGGAGGATCTCCTGCTTCTCCGTGAAGTGGTAGTGCACCAGCCCCTGGCTCAGTCCCGCCGCCTTCGCGATCTCCGAGATGGAAGCGCGCTCGTAGCCGCGCTCCGCCATGACGCGCAGCAACCCCTCGACGATCTGCTGCCGACGTTCCTCCGTGTTCGATGGGCGGGCCATCCGCGGCTCCATTTCTAGGTTGGTTGACCAATTTATAAGCTCACGGACGGGCGGCGTCAACCGGGGCTCTCGGCGTTGGATCCCAAGGGGCATCCACTTGCGGACACCCGGCTGTCCTCTACCGGACGCGATTCGGGGCCGTGTGGCCCAAATCCTCCGTCACGGGCGTATTCTCAAGGGGAGCGATTTTCTGCCTTCCAGGGGGGAGGCATGAGGGATTGGGCGAGCGCTGACCCTCATCGAGGAGGACTGCCTTGAAGGACGTGACCATCGCGGGAAACAAGCTCGAGTACTTCCACATCGCCGCGCTCTTCCGGTCTCGTGAGGAGGAGTACGAGGTGCTCCGCTCCTATATCCAGGAAGGGATCGCGTCCGGCGAGAAGGCCGTCCATATCTGTGATCCCAATCTGAGACATGATCACCTCCATCGCCTGGAGACGATGGGCGTCCCCACCCACGACTGCACGAGGACGGGGCAGCTCGAGGTGCTGGGGTGGAACGAGGCCTACCTCAAGGATGGCCGGTTCGACAGCGAGACGATGATGGCGCTGCTCGAGGAGGTGGTGAAGACGAGCCAGGCCGAGGGCTTCCCGCGCGTTCGCATGATGGGCCACATGGAGTGGGTGTTCGAGGAGCGGCCAGGAGTGGAGCACTTCATCGAGTACGAATCGCGCGTCAACCACCTGCTCAACCGGCTGAAGCAGCCCGCGATCTGCGTCTACGATCTCAATCGCTTCAGCGGCCCGACCGTCATGGCCGTGCTGCGGACCCACCCGTACGCCCTCGTCGATGGCGTGGTCCGGGAGAACCCGTTCTATGTCCCGCCCGAGGAGCTTCGTGGCTCCTCCACGAAGAACGAGCGGGGCTGAGCGAGGAAGGCCGTCCACTTGACCAGGGAGCGGACAGTCTTCCGGCTGTCGGATCTCGCCGATCTGGGGGCGCTCGCGCTTCGCCGGCAGGTCAATGACCTGTTCGCGCTCCTCGAGCTGACGTCGGTCTGGCAGGGCAGGGAACCGGGGGAGATCGCCGAGAGCTGTCTCGAGGTCCTCGTGTCCCTGCTGCGTCTGGACGTGGCCCTCCTGCGGTTCGATGGAGTGGACGGGCTCCTCGAACGACGCTTCCCCGCGGAGGTGGACCGCGAGGCGCTCCTGTCCGTGGGACGCGGTGCGAGTCCGGATGCGCCGGCGCTCTTCGAGCTGCCACGGCCGAACACCGTCGGACGGAACTCCATCCGGGTGGTCGCGGTCCCACCCCTGGGTGAGACGGGCACGGTCATCGTCGGCTCGTGGCGTGAGAACTTCCCCACCGCGCATGAGCGCCACCTGCTCCAGACGATCGCCAACCAGGTCGCGCTCGCGATGCAGTCGAGCCGTGAGGAGCGCGCACGGCGCGAGCTCGCCGAGGAGCGGGCCCGCCTCTCGCGTGTGAACTCCGTGCTCGCGATGCTCCATGCCCTCTCGGATGGCCTCTCCCGGACGAACACCTTCGCCCAGGTCGCGGAGGTGCTCCTCTCCCGGGGGTTGGCCGCCATGGGGGCTCACGCGGGGTGCCTGTTCCTGACCGATGAGTCCGGGCTCGGGCTGAGCCTGCTCCGGGCCGTGGGCTACCCCGAGGCGCTCATGCGTGGCTTCCAGCACATCCCGGCGAACGCCGACCTGCCGCTCGCGGAGGCCTTTCGCCGGAAGCGAGGCGTCTTCCGCAGTGACAGCTCCCTTCTCGTGGAGGAGCCCGAGCTGCCCCGGTTTCCCTCCAGGGTGTTCGCCGCCGTTCCATTGCTGGTCGACGCGCATTGCCTCGGGGTGCTCGGCGTCGGCTTCTCCGAGCCACGGCCGTTCGTGGACGATGAGCGCGCGTTCATCCTGGCGATCGCCCAGCAGGCGGCTCAGGCGTGTGATCGCGCCCGGTTGCTCGAGGCCGAGCGGTGCGCCCGGCGCATGGCGGAGGCCAGGCAGTCCCGGGCGGATCTCCTGGCGGAAGCGAGCGCGATCCTCGGCTCGTCGTTGGATCTGGGTGCATCCCTCACCCGGGTTGCCCATCTGGTGGTGCCGCGGTTCGCCGACTGGGCCGTGATGCAGGTGACGGAGCGCTCACCGTCCGGCACCGACGAGACGAAGACGGTGGTGGTCCACCAGGACCCGAGGCGGGTCGACATGGCGCGCGAGCTGGCCCTCTCGTTGCTCTCGACGGGGAGTGCGCCGCGCTCATGCGTCACGAACAACTCGGTCATCGCTCCCATCTCCGCGCGCGGCCGGGTCCTCGGCTCCATCGTCCTGGGGTCCGAGGAGCCGGGCCGGTACGACACCGAGGCCCTGGAGCTCGTCGAGGAGCTGGGCCTGCGAGCGGGAGTGGCGCTCGACAATGCCCGCCTCTATCAGGAGGCGCGCGAGGCGGATCGCCGCAAGGACGAGTTCCTCGCGATGCTCGGCCATGAGCTGCGCAATCCGCTCGCGCCGATGGTCACGGCGCTCCAGTTGATGCGCATGAAGGAGGAGGGGTCCTGCGAGCGCGAGCGGACGATCATCTGCCGGCAGGTCGAACACCTCATCCGGTTGGTGGATGATCTGCTCGACGTCTCACGCATCACGCGCGGGAAGATCCAGCTCAAGCGCGGGTGCATCGACCTCATGGCCGTGCTGGCCAAGGCCGTCGAGATGGCGAGCCCCCTGCTGGAGCAGCGGTCGCACCACCTGGAATTGCCCCCGGCGGGCGAGCCGCTCTTTGTCGACGGAGATTCGGCGCGGATCGCCCAGGTCCTGTCCAATCTCCTCAACAACGCCGCGAAATACACCGACCCCGGAGGGAGGATCTCCGTCACCGTGGTGCGTGAAGGGGAGCAGGCCGTGCTGCGGATCCGGGACAACGGGGCGGGCATCGCACCCGACGTTCTTCCGAGGATCTTCGACATGTTCGTCCAGGAGGGCCGGTCGATCGATCGTTCTCAAGGGGGACTCGGCCTGGGCCTGGCGATCGTTCGCAGCATCGTCGAGCTCCATGGAGGTACCGTCTCGGCGCGGAGCGAGGGGTTGGGCCGGGGGAGCGAGTTCGTCGTCCGCCTGCCGCTCGCCACACCGCGCGGCCCGGAAGCGGACGAGCACCGGAGCCATCTACCCGAAGCGTCTTCCCAGGGCGCGGTGGACTCCGTGCGGCTGCTCGTCGTGGACGACAACCGCGATGCGGCCGAGCTGCTCACCGAGCTCCTGGACTCGAAGGGCTATGTCACGCGGATGGCCTTCGACGGTCCCTCCGGGCTCACGGAGGCCAGCGCGTTCCGGCCGCACATCGCGCTGTTGGATGTGGGCCTGCCGGTGATGGACGGTTACGAGCTCGCATCGAAGATCCGTCAGGACCCCGCCCTGGCGGGCATCAAGCTGGTGGCCGTCACCGGCTATGGGCAGGACTCCGACTGCCGCCGTGCGCGGACGGCGGGGTTCGATGTGCACATGGTCAAGCCCATCGACCCCGGCCAGTTGCTGGGCGTCATCCGGGAGCTGGTGGGCAACCGGGAGGATGGACCGCGTGTGGCCGCCGGGAGCGGGCAGGGACGGTCTCAGTAGGAGAGGAGCGAGCAGACCTTCTCGCGGCCCAGCCGCTCGCGACCGGGCAGGAAGTCCAGCGAGATGAGGAAGCTGAAGCCCACCACCTCTCCGCCCAACTTCGTCACCAGCCTCGCCGTTGCCTCGGCGGTGCCACCGGTGGCCAGCAGGTCATCCACGATGAGCACCCGGTCTCCGCGGCCCACCGCGTCCTCGTGGAGTTGCAGCCCGTCGTTTCCGTACTCCAGGGAGTAGCGCTCCGTCACTGACTTGTAGGGCAGCTTTCCCGGCTTGCGCGCCGGCGCGAAGCCCGAGTGCAGTGCCAGGGCGATGGGCGCGCCCAGAAGGAAGCCGCGCGCCTCCACGCCCACCACCCGCGTGATGTGCCGGCCACGGAAGGGCGCCGCCATCGCGTTCACCACCCGCCCGAAGAGGTGCGGATCCGCCAGCACCGGCGTCACATCCTTGAAGGAGATTCCCGGCTTCGGGAAGTCCGGCACGTCGCGGATGCGCGCCTTCACGTCGTCGAGAAGGGTGGAGTCGTGGCCGGGAATGAACAGGGATGGGTTGTTGCTCATGTGAAGAGCTCCGGGTTGACGCAGTGAGGTGGCTTCCGCCCTTCCAGCGCGGCGAGGACATTATCTACTGCCATGGCCGCCATTCGACCACGTGTTACATGGCTCGCGCTCGCGATGTGCGGGGCGAGGAGGACTTGGGGGAGCTTCATCAGGGGGCTGTCCGGCGGCAGGGGTTCCGGATCCGTCACGTCCAGCGCGGCACCCCCGAGGTGTCCGCTCGTCAGCGCCTCCACGAGGGCGGCCTGGTCCACCACCGTCCCTCGCGCCGTGTTCACCAGCAGCGCCCCCGGCTTCATGGCCGCGAATTCCGCCCGCCCCAGCCAGTGCCGGGTCTCGGTGTTCAGCGGCACATGGAGCGAGACGAAGTCCGACTCGGCCAGCAGCGTGGCCTTGTCCACGCGCGTGAGCCCCAGCTCCGCCTCCAGGTCCGGTCGGGCCCGGCGGTTGACGTACAGAATCCGCATCCCGAATCCCCGCGCCCGCCGCGCCACCGCCGCGCCAATGGCGCCCAGCCCCACCAGGCCCAGCGTCGCCCCGTACACGTCCGTTCCCAGCAGCAGGCCGGGCTCCCACGTCTTCCACTTGCCCGCCCGCACATACGCGTCCGCCTCCGCCACCCGCCGCGCCAGCCCCAGCAACAGGGCGAAGGCGAAGTCCGCCGTCGTCTCGGTGAGCACCCCGGGCGTGTTGCCCACGGGGATGCGCCGCGTGGTACAGGCCGCCACGTCGATGTTGTCGTACCCCACCGCCACATTGCTGACGGCCCGCAAGCGGTGCGCTCCGGCGAGCAGGGGCTCGTCTACCCGGTCGGTCAGCAGAGTGATGAGCCCATCTACTTCGCGGGCCTCGGCGAGTAATACCTCCCGTGGGGGAGGCAACTGCTCTTCCCACACTCGGAGTGAGACCTGGGCGGCCAGCCGGGCGAGGGCGACGCCTGGAAGTTGGCGTGTGACGAAGACTCGGGGGCGGGTGGGGCGTTCCATGTCGACCGCCGATGCTCGCACAGCCGCGGGCCGTGCGGTGGATGACCGAGCGACCATCGCCCGACCATCCACCTTCATTTTTCCCACGACGGAGGCTGCCCCGTCTGTGGTACTCGAATGGATTCCCCTCGCACCGGGGGGGAAGGGACTTGCAAGAACGTGCCCTCCACCGCCGACACACGAGAAGCCCCTTTCCCGCTTGATGGCCAGTGGCTGCGCGCCCTCAAGGCGGAGGTTCAGCCCACCACCTTCAAGAAGGGCCGCGAAGTCGCGGAGACGCGCCGCGTCTTCGGCCTCCAACGGGAGGGTAACCGCATCCGCGCCCAGGTGGCCGGCTCCGCCTCTCCCGAGGAGCGCTATGAGGTCGCCCTCGAGGTGGGTGATGGCAAGGCCACCTCCAAGTGCACCTGCCCGTCCTGGAACGTCTACGGGCCGCACTGCAAGCATGTGGTCGCCGCGGCGCTCGTCTTCGCCGCTCGCCTGCGTGCCTCGATGATCGCCTCGAGCGCCTCCGCCGCCGCTGCGGCCGCCGCACCGGCCGCCGCACCGGCCGCCGACTCTTCCGAGGAGCCCTCGCCCGACGGCGAGGTGGACGCTGAAATGGATGCACCCGTTCCCACGGCGGAGGGCTCGCCCCTGGTGGATGCGGTGAGCCTGCCCGCGCTCGCCAAGGTGGAGAGCTGGCTGGGCCTCTCCGCCCTGCCGGACTACGAGTTCCTCTACCGGCTGACTCCCTCCAATACCGGCCCTGGAGGCCGCCATTGGCTGGTGGATGTTCGCCGCCAGGATGCCCAGATGAAGGGGCCCGTGCACGTCAAGCGCATGCTCCAGGCGGGCACCCGCATCTCCCCGGCCGATGAGCGCGTCTTCATCCTGCTCGCCAAGCACGAGCACCGGTACGACTCGCGCGTCGTCCTCTCCGACGAGGATCTGTGCGAGCTGCTCGAGTTCCTGCGTCAGCGCCGCGTCATCTACCGCGGCACCGCGCTCCACTTCGAGCAGGAGCCGGTGCGGCCGCAGATCCACCTCGAGTCCCGTTCGGACGGAGCCACCGCTCGCATCGAGCTGCTCATGCCGGACAACACGAGCCTGGCCCTCAAGGACGCCATCCTGCTGGCGGGCATGCGCACGTGGATCATCTCCGGGCAGATGCTCTACCCGGTGGAGCCGGACCTGCCGCCGCGCCTGGTGCGCAAGTGGCTGCTGGAGCCCACCATGGCCTTCCCGGTGGGGCAGCTGGACCGGGTGCTCACGTTCTTCGCCGCCCACCTGCCGCGCTTCCACATGGCGCTCAAGGCGGACGACATCGACGTGGACGAGTCCGTGGAGCCCCGCTTCCTGCTCACGCTCGAGGGCACTCCCGAGCGCGTGAAGGTGCAGCTCGCCGCGCGCTACGGGCAGACGACCGTGCCCGTGTCCCCCAACGCCGCGCACCTGGGCTACGCCAGTGGCGTGGGTACGGATGGCCGCAAGCTGTACCGGCGCCGCGAGGAGCTCGAGCGCGCCGCGGGCAAGCGCCTGCAGGAGCTGGGGCTGCGCTATGACGGTCACACCCACGCCTACGATGCCAGTGGGGACGGGGCCATCGAGTTCTGGGCGCGCGGCCTCGCGTCGCTGCCCGAGGACTGGGAGCGCTACGGCGTGCAGGCCCCCAAGGTGCGCCTGCGGCCCAAGTTGCGTCCGCGCATCCGCGTGGGAATGAGCGGGGTGAGCTGGTTCGAGCTGGACGCCGAGTTCATCACGGATGACCAGGCGGTGGACCTGGGCGCGGTGCGCATGTGGCTCGACTCGGGCCGGCGCTTCGTGCCCCTGAAGGACGGCACGTATGCCGAGGCGGATGTCGCGGAGATCAAGCGCGCCGCGGACCTCCTGGAGGAGGCGGGTGCCATGCCCGGCCGCACCCGTACGCGCCTGCCGTTGCACCAGGCCGTCGCGCTGGATCTGCTGGTCGAGCTCGGCGAGTTCACCGAGGTGGAGACCAAGGCGCGCAAGGCGATGACGGAGCTGCGCGACACCAACGGCGTGCCCAAGGTGGCCCTGCCCGAGGGGCTCAACGCCACGCTGCGCCACTACCAGGAGGCGGGTCTCTCCTGGCTGTGGTTCCTGCACCGGCACGGCCTGTCCGGCATCCTCGCGGACGACATGGGTCTCGGAAAGACGATCCAGTCGCTGAGCCTGCTGCAGAAGGTGAGCAACGAGGAGGGCCGCAAGCCGTCGCTCGTGGTGGCCCCCACCAGCGTGCTCGCCAACTGGGAGCGCGAGGCCGAGCGCTTCACGCCGAACCTCAAGACCGTGGTCTGGCACGGCCAGGACCGCAAGGAGCGCGTGGAGGACCTCAAGGGCGCGGATCTCGTGCTCACCTCCTATGCGCTGGTGCGGCGCGACCTGGAGGCTCTCAGCCAGGTGGGCTTCCGCTACGTCATCCTCGACGAGGCGCAGAACATCAAGAACGCGGACAGCGCCACGGCGCAGGCCTGCAAGTCGCTGCCGAGCGACACGCGGCTGGCGCTCACGGGTACGCCGCTGGAGAACCGGCTCAGCGAGCTGTGGAGCCTCTTCGACTTCCTCATGCCGGGCTTCCTCGGCAGCGCGGAGGGCTTCAGCGATCGTTTCGAGCAGCCCATCCAGGTGGCCAACGACAGCTCCGTGAGAGACCGGCTGCGCCGCCGCATCCAGCCCTTCATCATGCGCCGTCTGAAGACGGAGGTGGCCAAGGATCTGCCGCCCAAGACGGAGAGCGTGGCGTGGTGCGAGATGGAGCCCGGCCAGGCCGCGCTCTACCGCGAGGTGCTCGAGGAGAGCCGCCGCAAGGTGAACGAGTCCATCGAGAAGGTGGGCTTCAAGCGCAGCCGCGTCTCCATCCTCGCGGCGCTCATGCGCCTGCGTCAGGTGTGCTGCGATCCGCGCCTGCTCAAGATGCCTCCCGGCACACTGCTGCCCGGCAGCGCGAAGCTGGAGCGCTTCGGCCAGCTCGTGGACGACCTGGTCGCCGAGGGCCACCGGGCGCTCGTCTTCAGCCAGTTCACCGAGATGCTGGAGCTGCTCAAGGGCGAGGCGGACAGGCGGGGCCTGAGCTACCTCTACCTGGACGGCCGGACGAAGGACCGCATGGGCAAGGTGGACGAGTTCAACCGTCCGGACGGGCCGCCGCTCTTCTTCATCAGCCTGAAGGCGGGTGGCACGGGCCTCAACCTGACCGCGGCCGACTACGTCATCCACTATGACCCCTGGTGGAACCCGGCCGTGGAGGACCAGGCCACGGACCGTACCCACCGCATCGGCCAGACGCGCGCGGTCATCAGCTACAAGCTGATTACCCGCGGCACCGTCGAGGAGAAGATCCTCAGCCTCCAGAAGCGCAAGAAGGACCTGGCCGCGGGCGTGCTCAGCGCGGATGCCGACTTCGGCAAGCTCCTCACCGAGCAGGACCTCGTCGACCTCTTCCAGGGAGAGTGACCCCAGAGGGCTACACGGGAGTCCGACCGCTCACATCACCCTCCGTGCATGCAGGCTGCCGCACGAGCCACGGGACGGAACGCTTGTGCAGTGTCAGAGGCCACTGCTAGGTTGTTCAGGTACGGGCCGAATGGCGGAAGGAGGGCACCGTGCTACTGGGCTTGCGCATTTCGAATGTGGCGGTGATCGAGGAGGTGGAGGTGACGTTCGGAGCCGGCCTGACCGTGCTCACGGGCGAGACGGGCGCGGGCAAGTCCATCCTGGTGGATGCGCTCGGGCTGCTGCTGGGCGGGCGGGCGGATGCGGACGCCATCCGCGCGGGCTGCGAGGAGGCCTCGGTGGAGGGCGTCTTCGAGCGCACGCCGGCGCTGGCCGCGCGCATGGATGAGCTGGGGGTGCCGGACCTCGGGGATGAGGTGCTGGTGCGCCGGGTGGTGGGCCGCAATGGCCGGGCCAAGGCCTATATCAATGGTTCCCTGGTGACGGTGGGCGTGCTGGCGCGCTTCATGCGCGGCGTGGTGGACATCGCCGGCCAGCACGAGCACGTGAGCCTCTTCGACGCCGGGCTGCACCGGGTGCTGCTGGACCGCTACGGTCGGCTGGAGGAGCAGCTGGCCTCCTATGGGCGGGACTACGCGGCGGTGGCGGAGGTGGTGGCGCGCATGGAGGCGCTGGGCGGGGACGAGTCCCGGCTGCGCGAGCGCGCCGAGTTCCTCCGTTTCCAATTGGACGAGATTACGCGCCTGGACCCGGAGCCGGGCGAGGACGTGCGGCTGGACGCCGAGCGGCGCCGGTTGGCGGGCTCGGAGAAGCTCAAGCGGCAGGGCGCCGAGGCGGAGCTTCTGCTCGCGGGCGAGGAGTCGAGCGCGGTGGAGACGGTGGGCCGCGCGCTGGGGCTGGTGAGCGAGGCGGCGAAGTGCGACGCCACGCTGGCCCCGGTGGCGGAGTCGCTGGGCGCGGCCCTGTCGGAGCTGGAGGAGGCGCAGCGCCGGCTCAACCGGTACGTGGAGGGACTGGAGTCCGACCCGGCCCGGCTGGGCGAGGTGGAGGATCGCCTGGACGCCCTCAAGCGGCTGTGCCGCAAGCATGCCGCCACCCTGGAGGGCGTGCTGCAGAAGCGGGACGCGCTGGAGACGGAGCTGTCCACGCTGGACAACCGGCAAGAGGTGCTGGAGCAGCTCGCCCGGGAGCGCAAGGCCGCCGAGGAGCGGGCCCGCCGCAGTGGCGAGGCGCTCTCGCGGGCGCGGGCCGCGTGCGCCGGCACCTTTGGAGTCCAGGTGCGCGAGGGCCTGGGGCAGCTGGCGCTGGGCAAGGCGGCCTTCGAGGTGCGGGTGACGCCCGGCACCCAGCTCAAGGCCGAGGGCCTGGACGAGGTGGAGTTCTTCTTCAGCGCCAACCCGGGCGAGCCTCCCCGGTCGCTGGCCAAGGTGGCGTCGGGCGGCGAGGCCTCGCGCCTCCTGCTGGCCCTCAAGCGTGCGTTGGCGGACAGTGATGGCTGCGGCTGCTACATCCTGGACGAGGCGGATTCGGGCGTGAGCGGCGCCATCGCCGACGTGGTAGGTCGGATGATCAAGGATGTCAGCGGCCACCGCCAGGTGCTGTGCATCACCCACCTGCCGCAGGTGGCGGCCTATGCGGATGCCCACCTGCTCATCCGCAAGGGGCTCAAGGGCGAGCGCACCGTTTCGGAGGTGGTTCCCCTGGAGGCGGGCTCCGAGCGCACCCAGGAATTGGCGCGGATGATGTCCGGAGTCGAGGTGACGCGAGAGGCGCTGGGAGCAGCCGAGGCCCTGGTCCGCTCGGCCCACCGGGCGTCCGGACCCCCCCGGGCCCGGCGTGAACCGACCCCGGATGGCGGGTCCCGGAGCAGGCTGCGGCGCACCGCGTAGCAAGTACGTGCAACGCCTCCTTGCTCCGATAAGGTCCCTCACATAGCATCCACGCCGTGTCTAGAACCGCAGGGCAGACCGCGGCTCCCCGCATGAAGGTCGTCTCGGCCGGCCTCACGGACGTGGGGCGTAAGCGCAACCACAACGAAGACAGCTTCCTCATCGATGACGAGCTCCAGCTCTACGTCGTCGCGGATGGCATGGGCGGCCATGCTGGGGGCGGTACCGCCTCCCGCATCGCCGTCGAGACCATCGACAAGGAACTGAGACGGGCCCGGGAGAGCCGGGACAACCCGTTCGTCACCAGCCCCAACCTGCAGGACGCGCTCCTGCCGGATGCCTTACGCACGGCGGTGGAGAAGGCCTGTCTGGCCATCTTCACCACCGCGCAGGAGGATCCGCGCCTGTCCGGCATGGGGACGACGGTCATCTCGCTCGTCGTGCGTGACAACCACGCGTTCTTCGCCCACGTGGGCGACAGCCGCGCCTACCTCGTCCGGGGCCCCCTCATCCAGCAGATCTCCGAGGACCACTCGTTGGTCAACGAGCAGATCAAAGCCGGGATGATCACCCCCGAGGAGGCCAAGCACTCCCGCTACAAGAACATCATCACGCGCTCCGTGGGCTTCGAAGAGGAAGTCCAGGTGGACGTGATGGGTGTGGTGGCGGAGCCAGGAGACGTCTTCCTGCTGTGCTCGGATGGTCTCGCCAACATGGTGGAGGACCGGGAACTGCACGAAGTGGTGCAGGCCTCCTCCAACCTCGCGGACGTTCCCAAGCGTCTCATCGACCTGGCGAACGAGCGCGGCGGCGACGACAACATCACGGTCATCGTGGTGCAGATGTCCTCCTGAATTCGGTCGCTCCGAGTGAGCGGCTGGAATTGTTCCACGCAACTGGACGTGGAATGTCGGGTGTCGTGCGTCCTTGCTTGACACCCTGAGAAGTCGGGTGGTAGCTGCCCAAACAATTCCCGTGTCACGAGAGGCACGGTGGTGGACGGAGTGGATGGGCGGCAGGGCGTGGGGGAGATGAAACGCGCTCGGGGACGACCTAGCTTCTCGCCCCGGGTTCGCACGCCGAAGCGCTGAGGCGCACTAAGGGAGCTGGCATTGGCGAAGGCGAAAAAGACCTACACCCTGATGTTGATCGCGGACCACAACTCCCCGGTCAGGCGGTTCAACGTCTCGAAATCGCTCATCCTGCAGGTGGGGGGCGGGGTGTTGTTGCTGGCGGGTCTGGCCCTGGGGGCCACCCTCCATTACTTCCAGGTGGCGCGGGACGCGGCGGAGAACCGGATCCTCCGAGAGGAGAACCTGACGCTGCGCGGCCAGTTGAAGACGGTGCGTGAGCGCATCGAGCACATCGGTTCGACGCTGGACCGGGTGGAGCGTTTCGACCAGAAGCTGCGCTCCATCACGCTGCTGTCGGATCCGCAGCGCAACCTAGCCATGGGCCCGGTGGAGCAGTCGCCGGGAGTGGGCGCGCCCGCCGCGGAGACGCAGTTCACCGAGCTGACCAGCATGGAGTCGCCCAAGGCGCTGGTGGGCAAGTTGGACCGGCTGAGCGCCGAGGCCACCCGCCAGGAGCAGAGCCTCCAGGAGCTGCAGGCCTACTTCCAGGACCAGAAGTCGCTGCTGGCCTCCACCCCGTCCATCTGGCCGACGCGCGGCTGGGTGACGAGCGACTTCGGCCAGCGGTTGGATCCGTACACGGCGGAGCGTGTGACGCACGCGGGCATGGACATCGCGGCCCCGCACGGCAAGGAAGTCAGCGCGCCGTCGGATGGCACGGTGGTGTTCGCGGGGCTCGAGGGCGGTTACGGCAACGTCATCGTCATCGACCACGGCTACGGCATCAAGACGCGCTTCGGCCACCTGTCGAAGATTCTGGTGAAGGCGGGAGACCACGTGAAGCGCGGCTCGCCCATCGCCAACGTGGGCAACACCGGCCGCTCCACCGGTCCGCACCTGCACTACGAGGTGCGCGTCAACGGCATCCCGCAGAACCCGCGCAAGTTCATCCTCGAGGAGTAGCCTGCCGGGTCGTGCCTCTCTCTCGAGGGAGGAGACAAGGGGGTGAGGGCCGGGTGCCCTCGCCCCTTTCGCGTTTTCAGGGCTCGGTGCGGCCGGGGACGAAGCCGCCGAGCTGCAGCCGCCGGTGTTGGAGGCCCCCGGCGTTGCCCATCCGCTCCAGGGTGTAGGCGCGCTCGAGCTCGCCCCACACGAGGGGTCCCAGCACCTGCCAGTGGGTGGGTTGCTCGATGGTGAGCTCCAGCAGCGCGAGCGTGAAGTCCGGGGCCTCGGTCCCCTCGGGCAACGCGGCGCGTGCGTCCGCCACGAGCCGGGAGCGGGCGGACTCGCGCAGGGCTTCCGTCACCGAGAGCCCCGAGGTGGGCACCAGCAGCACGGCGAAGTTGTCCCCCTGCAGCCGCACCACCTTGGCTCCGGGGAACTGGGCCCGCAGGGACTCCACCACGGCCCGCAGCATCGCGTCGCCCGTGGGGAAGCCGTGGCGCGCGTTGATGTGGATCATCCCCTTCACGTCCGCGATGAGCGCGCCCACCGTCCAGCCCGTGTGGTGCGCGTGCGTGGAGAGATCGAACTCCTCCTTGAGCAGCGTCCCCTGGGTGAGGGCGAGCGGATTGAGCGCGCCCGTCGCGTCTGGCACGCCTCGGCGCGCGTGCTCCTCATCGAGCAGGCGCTGGAGCGCGACCTTCACGGGCTCGGGCGAGCGTTGCACGAGCCGCGGGTAGAGGGTCACCAGCGCGGTGGCCAGGGTTTCGTCGATGGCGTAGGGCATGGCCGCTCTTTAGCGCGGGCGGAGCGGCGGCGCAGGGGCCTCATGGGGGCACGGGAGAGGGCGGGCGGATGGACCCTCCCCCTGGCCTGCCCCAAGGTGGAGCTGCCCCAAGGTGGAGCTTCAGATGCCGCGATGCGCGGTGACCGTGACCTCGTCCCGGTCGTGGTACAGCTGACGCATCGTCAGCCCCTGCCAGCCCCCCTCCTGCGTGAGGATGTGGCGCACCCGCACGAGGATGGGGTTCTTGTCCTTCATCGGCAGCTTGATGTTGGCCACCAGGTGGGTGGCCCAGCCTCGCCGGCCCCACTTGGCCAAAAGCTGCGCCACCTCGAGCGGCCGCCAGGCCATGTCGCAGAAGAGCCAGTCCGCGGGCTCCTCCGGGGTATAGGCGAAGGCGCTCTCCTGCACGTGCTCCACGCGTGGCTGCCGGGCGAGCTCCGGCATCAGCTTGGCCGGGTCCACGGCAATCACCCGCGCCCCGCGCGCCACCAGCCGCTGCGTCCATCCGCCCGGCGCGGCGCCGAGGTCCACGCACACCTCGCCCCGGCCCGGCTCGAAGGGCAGGTTGACGAGCGCCTCTTCCAGCTTCATCGCCGCACGAGAGGGAGAGTCGCCCGAGCGCCGCATCCGCTGGCGTCCGCCCGGCGAGAGCGACAGCGCCTCCTTCGCGGGCACTGAGCCCACCGTCACCACCCCGGGCGCCACGCACAGCTCCACGAGCGTTGCCCCGGCCTCGCGGGCCCGCCACGTTTCCTCCAGCAGCCGGCTGGCGGGCAGACGTGTCCTCACCGCTTCCAGCAGGGCATCCGCCTCGTCCGCCAGCCGGTTTCCGGCCGGGCTGTCCGGGGTGAAGGCCTGGAGCACGAGCGAGCCCGTGGGCACTGCCTCGACCGTCCGGGCCGCGAGCACCTCAGCCAGCTGCTCGGGCGTCTGCCCGGGTGTCTGCCCGGTCGGGAGCGAGGCCAGCACACGGATGCCGGTGCGGGCGAAGGCAGGCGGCTCCACCGGGCGCTTCTCGCTCTCCACGAGCACCTCGCCGAGCATGCGGGGGGAGGCTCCCGCCCACGCGAGCTCTTCGAACAAGTGGGGCTCGAAGCCGGCGCGGCAGGTCCACAGCCACCGCCCGGGTTGTGAAGGGAGGGTGACCGCTGGTATGGGCGGGGGTTTTACCCGAGGTGGAATGGAGGGCAGTGGGGTGGGGGATGGCTTCGTCCCCCGAGTGGACGCAGTGCCCTTCTGAGGACGGGGAGCAGGGCGTCTTGCTGGAGGACGGGCTTCTTTTCGACGAGAGGGCATTGCGTGGCCTCGGTTCCGCTTTACTCTGTCCTGCCGCACGCGCGGCGGCCAACCAAGTGGAATGACTCGGGGGAAACGCGTGGTTTCCTTCCTACATCCCACCTACAATCCAGGGATTTCCCTTCACTCGCCGCGTCCCTTCGAGGATTCTCCGGCGAGAGAGTCAGAATCGCATGATCGAATGGACGCTGAAGAAGATCATCGGGACGAAGAATGAGCGAGAGCTCAAGAAGGCGCTCCCGAAGGTAGCCCGCATCAGTGAGCTGGAAAGCAAGATGCGGGCGCTCAAGGATGAGGACTTCCCCGCCGCCACCGCTCGGATGAAGCAGGAGGTGCAGAACGGCCGCCCGCTGGACGAGCTGCTGTTCGACTCGTTCGCGCTGGTCCGTGAGGCTGCTCGCCGGGTGATCGGCCAGCGCCACTACGACGTGCAGATGATCGGCGGCATGTTCCTCCACCAGGGGTGCATCGCGGAGATGCGCACCGGTGAAGGCAAGACGCTCACCGCCACGCTGCCCTCGTACCTCAACGCCCTGTCCGGCCGCGGTGTGCACGTGGTGACGGTGAACGACTACCTCGCCCGGCGCGACGCCGAGTGGATGGGCCGCGTGCACCGGTTCCTGGGCATGTCCACCGGCTGTATCCTCCATGAGCTGAACGACCGGCAGCGGCAAGAGGCCTACCGGGCGGACATCACCTACGGGCAGAACAACGAGTTCGGCTTCGACTACCTGCGCGACAACATGAAGTTCCGTCTGCAGGACTACGTCCAGCGCGAGCTGAACTACGCCATCGTCGACGAGGTGGACTCCATCCTCATCGATGAGGCCCGTACCCCGCTCATCATCTCCGGCCCCACCGAGGACACCACCGACAAGTACTACAATGTCGACAAGGTGATTCCGGGGCTCGTCCCGGACCAGGACTACATCCTGGACGAGAAGCACAAGTCGGTGTCCCTCACCGACTCCGGCATCGAGAAGATCCAGCAGCGCCTGAAGATCGGCAACCTCTACGATCCGGGGGAGATCGAGACGCTCCACCACGTGGAGCAGGCCCTGCGCGCCCACACGCTCTACAAGCGTGACCGCGACTACGTGGTGCGCGATGGCGAGGTGATGATCGTCGACGAGCACACCGGCCGCCTCATGCCCGGCCGCCGCTGGTCCGACGGTCTGCACCAGGCCGTCGAGGCCAAGGAGGGCGTGAAGATCGAGAACGAGAACCAGACGCTGGCCACGGTCTCGTTCCAGAACTACTTCCGCATGTACTCCAAGCTCTCGGGCATGACCGGCACCGCCGACACCGAGGCCGAGGAGTTCGCGAAGATCTACAACCTCGAGGTCCGGGTGGTGCCCACCAACCGGCCGATGGTCCGCAAGGACCTGGAGGATGTGGTCTACAAGACGGAGCGCGAGAAGTTCGAGGCGGCGTGCAAGGAGATCGAGGAGCTGCACAAGAAGGGGCAGCCGGTGCTGGTGGGCACGGTGTCCATCGCCAAGAGCGAGGTGGTGTCCACTTTCCTCAAGAAGCGGGGCATCCCCCACAACGTGCTCAACGCCAAGCAGCACGAGCGTGAGGCGGACATCGTCGCCCAGGCGGGCCGCAAGGGCGCCATCACCATCTCCACCAACATGGCCGGCCGCGGCACGGACATCCTCCTGGGCGGCAACCCCGAGGTGATGGCCAACGCCGAGGTGGGTCCCGAGCCCCAGCCGCCCACGGCCTCGCCGGACGGCCAGCCGGTGGACCTGACCGGCTACCAGCAGGCGCTCGCCGAGCACAAGCAGCGCCGCGAGGAGGTGCTGGCCAAGTACAAGGAGCAGACGCAGAAGGAGCGCGAGGAGGTGCTCTCGGTGGGCGGTCTGTTCATCCTCGGCACCGAGCGCCACGAGTCGCGCCGCATCGACAACCAGCTGCGTGGCCGCGCCGGCCGCCAGGGTGACCCGGGTACCAGCCGCTTCTACCTGTCGCTCGAGGACGACCTGATGCGCATCTTCGGGTCCGAGCGCATCTCGGGCCTGATGGAGCGCCTGGGCATGGAGGAGGGCGAGGTCATCGAGCACGTGTGGCTCAGCCGCGCCATCGAGAGCGCCCAGCGGCGCGTCGAGGGTCACAACTTCGACATCCGCAAGAACCTGCTCGAGTACGACGACGTGATGAACCAGCAGCGGCGCACCATCTACAAGCTGCGCCGCCAGGTGCTGGCCGCCGGCGCCGGCATCCCGCTGGTCGAGTACGAGGAGGACAAGAAGACGCGCGTCAAGCTGCGCAGCGAGCAGACCATCTCCTGGGCGGACTACAAGGAGATGATCCTCGACGCGCTCGAGGACGTCATCGTGTCGCTCACCGACACCTACTGCCCGTCCCGCAACCCCGCGTCGTGGGACCTGGAGGCGCTCGGCCGCGGCGTGAAGGAGACGCTCAACCTGGAGCTGTCCTTCCTCAAGGCCGGCTCGCGCGAGGAGATCCAGGAGGACATCTACAAGGCGGCGGAGAAGGTCGTCCAGGCTCGCGAGGAGGAGTTCGGCGAGGAGTTCCTGCGCTTCCTCCAGGTGCGCTACCTGGTCACCATCGACACGCTGTGGAAGGACCACCTGCTGGCGATGGACCACCTGCGCCAGGGCATCGGCCTGCGCGGCTACGGCCAGAAGGATCCGAAGCAGGAGTACAAAAAGGAGGGCTACACGGGCTTCATCCAGATGCTCGGCGCCATCAGCTCGCAGTTCGCCAGCCAGATGATGAGGGTGCAGGCGAAGGCGGCCTCCGCCGCCGCCGAGGAGGCAGCCCGGTTGGCCCGGCAGATGGCCCAGCGGCAGCGGCAGATGCAGGAGGGCCGCGCGGATGCCGAGGGGAAGCTGGCCGAGCCCGCTCCTCGTCCGGCCGCCACCCGCCAGGCCGCCGCCGCCGCCGCTGCTCCGGCCGGGGGTCCCAAGGTGGGCCGCAACGACCCGTGCCCCTGCGGCAGTGGCAAGAAGTACAAGAAGTGCCACGGTGCGGCCGAGGCCAGCGCCTAGGCCTTGACAGTGGACCGGGCTCCGGCTTCCCCGGAAGCCCGGCTCCCGTCCACCACCCACCTTCCGGCGTTGCGAAGCTTGCGCCGTCGGCATGGGTTTTGTTAGAGAAGCCCGCCCGTTGCCGGCCCAGGTCGGTAACGGGCTCGTTGTTTCAGTCAACCCACTACACACACGCACGTGCCGGCACTCGGTGCTCCTGTCCGGGAGCCAACGGCCGGAATCACCGCGGGCGTGGAGGAAGAACCGAGATGGATACGCAAGAGACTCAGCAGCAGGCAATGGCCGCCGCCGGCGGCATCACGATGCGGCAGCTCCTGGAGGCCGGTGTTCACTTCGGCCACCAGACGAAGCGCTGGAACCCGAAGATGAAGCCCTACATCTTCGGCGCCCGCAACGGCATCTACATCATCGACCTGCAGAAGACGGTCAACATGGCCCGCGCGGCCTTCCGCTTCGTGGCCGACATCACCGGCCGCGGCGGCTCCGTGCTGTTCGTGGGCACCAAGAAGCAGGCCCAGGACGTCATCCAGGAGGAGGCGCGCCGCGCCGGTCAGTTCTTCGTCACCAGCCGCTGGCTCGGTGGCACGCTGACCAACTTCAAGACCATCAAGCAGGGCATCGACCGCCTCAAGACCCTGGAGAAGATGGCCGAGGACGGCACCTTCGAGCGCCTCCCCAAGAAGGAGGTCGCGGCCCTCGAGCGTGAGCGCGAGAAGCTGGAGAAGAACCTGGGCGGCGTGAAGGAGATGAGCAAGCTGCCCAAGTGCATCTTCGTCATCGACCCGAAGAAGGAGCACATCGCCGTGCACGAGGCCAACCGCCTCGGCATCCCGGTCATCGGCGTGGTGGACACCAACTGCGATCCGGACGGCATCGACTTCGTCATCCCGGGCAACGACGACGCCATCCGCTCCATCAAGCTCTTCACCTCGAAGATCGCCGAGTCGTGCATCGAGGGCGGGGCCCGCTACCGCGCCAGCGGGGCGGCCGACCGTGACGAGGAGGAGGGTCGCGAGGAGCGTGGCGAGCGCCGTGACCGCGATGACCGTGGCGACCGCCGCGGGCCGCGCCGCGGGGACCGGGGTGACCGCCGGGGTGGCGACCGCGGTGGCGACCGCCGCGGGCCTCTCGTGGAGATGAAGGGCAGTGCTGCTCCGGCTGCCGCCGCGGGCGAGGGCACCGAGGGTGGCGAGGGCGGAGAGACCGCCGCCGAGTAGCGCCGCCGCGCCTCGTCCTCGGGGCGCGAGAAGTCCAGCCGGACGGCGCCTGGTTCGCCGCCCGGCTTTTCCTTTTCAACCGCCGCAGTACCTTTCAAACCTGAACGCCCCTCCTGGCGCTTGGCGCTCGGGGCGGGCCCCCTGGAGACGAACATGGCCGAGGTCAGCGCCACGATGGTGAAAGAGCTCCGCGAGAAGACCGGCGCGGGCATGATGGATTGCAAGAAGGCCCTCGCGGAGTCCGGTGGCGACTTCGTCAAGGCCGAGGAGTGGCTGCGCAAGAAGGGCATCGCCAAGGCTGGCAGCAAGGAAGGCCGCGTGGCGGCCGAGGGCCTCATCGGCACCTACGTCCACGGTGGCCGCATCGGCGTCATCGTGGAGGTCAACTGCGAGACGGACTTCGTCGCCCGCAACACCGACTTCCAGGACCTGGTGAAGGACGTGGCCATGCAGGTCGCCGCGGCCAGCCCCAAGTACGTCCGCCGCGAGGAAGTGCCCACCGAGCAGCTGGAGAAGGAGAAGGAGATCCAGCGCGCGCTGCTCAAGCAGCAGGGCAAGCCCGAGGCCATGTGGGACAAGATCCTCGTGGGCAAGGTGGAGAAGTACTACGAGCAGGTGTGCCTCGTGGACCAGCTCTGGGTGAAGGACGACAAGAAGAAGGTCGGTGAGATGATCACCGAGCGCGCGGCGAAGATCGGCGAGAAGGTCGCCGTGCGCCGCTTCGTCCGCTACGAGGTGGGCGAGGGCATCGAGAAGAAGAAGGATGACCTGGCCGCCGAGGTGGCCAAGACGCTGGGCCAGGCCTAGCCATCCCGCGTCCCAGGACGCACCCGAGGGCCGCCCGTCCCGGACTATTCCGGAGCGGTGCGGCCTTCGTCCTTGCGGGGGCCGGGTGCCCGGAGAGGGGCCACTGGAGGACGGCGGCGGCACTCCGGCGTTGATCGCCGCCGGAGCGAGGGATACAAGCGGAAGCAATGTCCGCTCCAGCCACACCCCGTCGTTACAAGCGCATTCTCCTCAAGCTGTCGGGCGAGGCCCTGATGGGTGAGGGGAAGTACGGAATCCATCCCCCCACGCTGTCGCGAATCGCCTCGGAGTTGAAGGAGGTGGCGGAGGCGGGCGTGGAGCTGGCCGTGGTCATCGGCGGCGGCAACATCTTCCGCGGCGTGGCGGGCTCCACCGAGGGCATGGACCGTGCGAGCGCCGACTACATGGGCATGCTCGCCACCTGCATCAACTCCATGGCGATGCAGGACGCGCTCGAGAAGCAGGGCTGCCACACCCGGGTGCTCTCCGCCATCAAGATGGAGCAGATCGCCGAGCCCTACATCCGCCGGCGCGCGGTGCGCCACCTGGAGAAGGGCCGCATCGTCATCTTCGCCGCGGGCACCGGCAACCCGTACTTCACCACGGACACCGCCGCGTCCCTGCGTGCCATGGAGATCAACGCCGAGGTCATCCTCAAGGCCACCAAGGTGGACGGCATCTACAGCGCCGATCCGAAGAAGGATCCGACAGCGCGCCGCTACCGGTCGCTGACGTACATGGATGTGCTCAAGCAGAACCTGAACGTGATGGACTCCACGGCCATCTCGCTCTGCATGGACAACAAACTGCCGATCATCGTCTTCGATCTCACCCAGCGCGGTAACATCCACAAGGCCGTCCTGGGCGATGCGGGAGAGATCGGAACGGTGGTGGGCGTGGGCGAGACGGCCTGGGCCTGAGAGAAGCACGGACGCGCTTCATAAGGAGACCTGCACATGGCAGACGTCGTGACCGAACTGAAGGGCCGTATCACCAAGACGCTCGACGATCTCGGCAAGGAGCTCACGAAGGTGCGGACTGGCCGGGCCAGCCCCAACCTCCTGGACGGCATCCGGGTGGACTACTACGGCACCCCCACGCCGCTGAGCGGGGTGGCCAACATCACCTCGCCCGAGCCCCGGCTCATCGTCATCAAGCCGTGGGAGCGCACCGTCCTCAAGGACATCGAGAAGGCCATCCGCGAGGCCAACCTCGGCATCAACCCGATGAATGACGGAGAGGTCATCCGCCTGCCGTTTCCCCCGCTCACCGAGGAGCGGCGCAAGGAGATCGCCAAGCAGGTGAAGACCAAGGGCGAGGACCACAAGGTCGCCATCCGCAACATCCGCCGCGATGCCAACGAAGCCATCAAGGCGCAGCTCAAGGACAAGAAGATCACCGAGGACGACTCCAAGCGCCTGACGGAAAAGGTGCAGGTGGAGACGGACGCTGGCGTGAAGAAGGTGGATGAGATCATCTCCAAGAAGGAGAAGGAAGTGATGGAGATCTGAGAGATGGCCTTCATCCTCATCGCGGAGCCATCCGCCTCGATCGCCGGGGCGTTGCGCCGGTTCCTGGAGGGCGCGAGCCACGAAGTGACGGTGGCGACCGACGTCCAGGAGGCCATGGCACGGGTACGTGAGTTGGCGCCCGCGATGGTGCTGGCTTCCGTTACGGAAACCTTCGATGGAGAGGGCCTCTGCCGGCAGGTGAAGGAGGAGGCTCCGGGGACTCCGGTGCTCCTGCTGTACCTGCCGGAGGAGGAGCAGCCGGAATCGCGCTCGTCCACCGCGGGGGCCGAGGCGTGCCTGGTGGGGCCCCTGAAGCGCGCCACCGTGGTGTCCTGCGTGAGCCTGATGATGCAACTCGCGAAGGCCCGGGAGACGGTGTCGGTGGTGCGCACCGAGATGCAGCTCATGCAGCATCAGGGGCCGCGCCGTGAGCCGTCCTCGTCCGGAGCGGACCTGGAGTTCCTCAAGCGGTTGCTCTTCATGGAAGTGAAGCGCAGCCGCCGCTACCGCTACCCCATCTCCTACCTGTTGCTGGAGCCGGACGGGTACGCGCAGCGCATCGCGACGCTGCCGGCCGCCCAGCGCACGTCTGCGTTGGCCGAGGTGCTCCGGCGGCTCACCGAGTCGCTGCGGGACATCGACGTGGCGGTGCCGTTCGCCGAGGGGCGCTTCATCGTCTTCCTGCCGTACACGCCCTATGAGGGGGCCATCGTGGTGGCCGAGCGGCTGCGGCAGCGGGTGAAGGAAGTGGAGTCGGTGTCGGGGCTGACGGCGTCGATGGGCCTGGCGGTGTTCGAGCCGTCGGCGGTGAAGGGGCAGGCCCAGGTGAGCTTCGGCAGCCTCATGAAGGAGGCCGGGGAGTCGCTGCGGCGGGCCCAGGCCGCGGGCGGAGATCGCATCGAGGGCGGCCGCTCGGTGTCCACGGAGCCTGTTCCAGAGGCTTGAATCTACCCTCTCCCGCCGTGGGAGAGGGCTTCCCCGGTCACCCCCGGACCGGGGTCACGCCGGGTATGCGAGCTCTTCGCCGGAGATGTCGCGGACCACGTCCGCCACGAAGCGGAACAGCTCGAGCCCCTTGCCCTTGTCGTCCTTCCAGGCACCGCTGGCGGGGTCGTAGGAGAAGTGGATGCCCTGCCCGCGGCCGGCGACCCAGATCTGCCGCACGGCGCGCTGCGTGTTGACGATGCACTTCTCGCGCGAGGCCGTGGTGAGGGTGACCATGTCACCGGTGCTCTCGGCCTCGAGCACGTCCGGATCGAGCCCGTCCGCGGCGGCGACGATGCGCTTGAACGCCGCGGAGACGAGCTGGTTGTAGGTGGTCTCGTCCATCATCACGGCTGGATGACGTCGAGCACCTGCTGGCCGGGAGCCGCGAAGAAGAGCAGCTTCGCCGGAGCAGGGGCCGTACCGGGCTCGGTGGCGTCCGGCCGCTCGATGGCGATGATGGTGCCCGGGTTGACCTGCTTGGGGAAGGACTGCATGCCCAGCAGGTGGGCGGCCAGCGCTCCCATGGAAGGCTGGTGGCCCACGAGCACGATGTTCTCACCCGTGTGCTCGTCGATGACGGGCGTCACGGCTCCTACCGGCATGTCCGGCAGGAGGCAGCGGTGGGCGCGCAGGGTGCCCTCGTGCTTGAGGATGGTGGAGAGCAGCTGTGCCGTCTGTACCGTGCGCACCAGCGGGCTCGTCAGCACGAGCGAGACCGAACCGATGCGCTCCGTCAGCGACGCGAAGTGCGCGGCCGTGCTGGCTCGGGCCTTGGCAGTGAGCGCGCGTGCCTCGTCACCGAGTCCCTCGGGGGCCTCCGCGTCCGCCTCGCCGTGCCTTACCAGGAAGATCCTCAAGGTGCCTCCACCTCTCTGAACGAACCGCGGTTCGTACACGACCGCGCCCGGGTTGGTCAAAGGTAATACGGCGAATGTTGGCTGGTGGTGGCCTCGTCCTCCGGTGGGCAGGCAGCCGGGGGCCATTCCGCTCGGGGCGGATGCACTCCCTGCCTGGAGGGCCGTGTGCGGACGTATACTCCGCCCCCTTGTCTCGACCGGGGAGAGCCCCTGGAGGAGTGGGGATGCGCAAGCTGCTGTGGGTGCTGTTCGCCGCGGGGGTGTTGTCGGGTTGCAAGAAGGAGGAGGCCCCCGCGCCTGCCCGTGAGGACACCGGGATGGCGGCCAGCAAGGGCGAGCAGGGGGCCTCGGGCGAGGCCGTCGAGGACTTCGACGACAGCAAGCCCTACGTCCTCACCCAGGCGAAGCTGGACGCCTTCGTGGGCTACCAGCGCAAGGTGCTGGACGCCTACGCCGCCATGGCGAAGGAGCTCCAGGCCGCGAAGGCGCGGCTGCTGGCGGGCTCGGAGACACCAGGCAAGGGGCCGAGCCTGAGCGAGTCCATGAAGGCCATCGAGAGCAAGGCCGAGGCCGAGGCCCGGGCGCGCCGCGAGGCCGGGCTCACCGAGGAGGACGTCAACCGCATTGGCGCGCTGGTGACGGACGTCATCACCCAGCGGCACATGGCGGCCATGCTGGACCTCGCCGGTGAGCTCAAGAAGCTCGAGGAGATGCAGGCGAAGCTCAAGCCCGAGCAGGCGAAGGAGCTCGCCCCCCAGATCGAGCTCATGCGCCAGCGCGTCCAGGAGACGGAGAAGCTCGTATCCGTCCGCAAGCTTCACGGTGACGCCAACGTGGACCTCGTCCTCACCCGCGAGAAGGACTTGATGACCAACTACCAGGACATGCTCCGTTCCTTTGGAGCGAAGGCTCAGTAGGAAGCAGGGCTCCGGAAATGAAAAGGGCCGGGGAGGCTTTCGAGCCCACCCCAGCCCTGTGTCCCTCCCGGTGGGAGAGGGGTTGCGTTACACGCGGCGCAGACCCGGCACCTTCTTGAGCAACTGCGCCAGGTACAGGTCCGCCACCTTCTCCAGCACCGTGTTGGCCCGCAGACGCTGGTTCAGGTTCACGAAGTCCACCTGATCCAGCCGCTGGTCCTGGTTGTAGCAGGAGAACACCCACGTCTCCTTGCCCGTCCGCGGATCCACGTGCCGCTGCAGGCACTGCGCGCAGATCTCCTTCATCATGCACTGCATCGGCGAGTTGATGGAGCCGATCGCCTCGTGCTCGGGGTTCAGGTACGGCTGCAGCACCCCGTGCCGGGCCTCCTGCACCGCGCGCATCATCCGGTCCGAGCCGATGGCGATGATGCGGTTCACGTCCTTCAGCGAGGCGATCGGCGCCACCCCGAGCTCACCCTTGGCGTAGGCCAGCATCGCCTGCACCACGTTGCCCCGGAACGCCGAGTCCTGCGGACGCCGCGTCTCGATGACGTCTCCCGCGTCCACCGACCACACCACCTGGTCCGTGTCCGCCTCGATCTCCTCGCGCTTGAAGACGTCCGCGCGCTGACGGAAGCCGGCGAAGTACACCACCTTGCACCCGGCCGCCTTCAGCGAGCGCGCAATCGAGAAGAGCACCGCGTTGCCCAAGCCACCGCCCACCAGCAGCACCGTCTCGTTGCGGCCGATCTCCGTGGGCGCGCCCGTGGGACCCATCAGCACCACCGGCTCGCCCGGCTTGAGCGCGGCGCACAGCCGGGACGACGAGCCCATCTCCAACACGATGGTGCCCATCAGCCCCTTCTCCTTGTCCACCCACGCGCCCGTGAGGGCCAGGCCCTCCATCGTCAGGCGCACGCCGTCCACCACCGGCGCGCTCCGCTCGAAGTTCTGCAGCCGGTAGAACTGGCCGGGCTCGAAGTGCTGCGCCGCGAACGGCGCCTTCACTACCACCTCCACGATGGTGGGCGTGAGCCGGTTCACCGTCACCACCCGGGCCAGCAGCGCCTCGTCCAGCTTCCCGAAGTGCGCCGCCAGCTTCTCGTCACGCCGCGCCTGCGCCAGCTCGTCGTGGAAGTCCATGGCCTCCACTTCCTTCGCGTACAGACGCGCCACCTCGGGGTAGCCGTCCTTCGCGCTCGCCATGGCCTTCACCACGTTACCCGCGTACGTGGGGTGGTTGTCGCCGAAGTACGAGATGAAGTGCCCGTCCTTCCGGTACGAGGTGAAGAAGCCCACCTTCGCCCCGATGTCCTCCACCGGCGGCACCGGCGCCAGGCCGAAGCCCTCCGCCTGATCCGCCAGCTCGAAGCTCTTGAAGTACTCGCCGTTCTCGTCCAGCTCGAACGTGCCCGGGTACTCCTTCTCGTAGGTGACGTTGGGCGCCGTACCCGCCGCCACGCACACCGTGCGCGCCGGCAGCTCGAAGAACTCGCCGCTGCCGCGCAGCTTGCCGTCCTTCGTCACCATGCGCTCGAAGCGGATGGCCTTCACCGCTCCCTTCTCGTCCGGCATCGCCTCCACCGGGCTCATGCGCTCGATGAAGCGGATGCCCTCCTCGAGCGCCTTCGCCACTTCCTCATGGTTGAGGCGGTAGGCCGGCGACTCCGTCAGGCCGCGCCGGTACACCAGGCTCACGCCGCCCCAGCCGCGCACCAGCCGGATGAAGTCCGGCGCACGGCCCTCGGCCTGCGCGCTCTCGCGCTCGGCTCGCACCGCCCGGCCATGCTCCAGGAAGCTCAGGTAGGTGGCCTTCTCGTCCGCGTCCATGCGCGCGAGCACCGCCTCCTCGCCCAGCTCGGCCACCAGCTTCTCGTGGCGCTCGAGCGTCTTCTCCACCTGCACCGGGTAGTAGGCCAGCAGCTCCGTGGCCGTGTCGATGCCCGTCAGGCCTCCGCCGATGACGATCGCCGGCAGCTGCACCTGCAGGTTGGCCAGCGAGTCCCTCTTGAAGGCGCCCGTGAGCTGCAGCGACATGAGGAAGTCGCTCGCCTTGCGGATGCCCCGGATGAGGTTGTTCTTCATCCCGATGATGGTGGGCTTGCCCGCTCCCGCCGCGATGGCGATGTGATCGAAGCCCATCTCCCACGCGTCCTCGATCGTCAGCGTGCCACCGAAGCGGATGCCGCCGTAGATGCGCAGGTTCTGCCGTCGCTCCAGCGTCAGGTGCATCAGCGTGAGGAAGTTCTTGTCCCAGCGCACCGTGATTCCGTACTCGGACACGCCGCCGAAGCCTTCCAGGATGCGCTCGTCCAACTCGCGGGTGAGCGCCTTCCAGTCCCGGATGGGCCTCATCGCCTTGCCGTTGCGCCCCACCAGGTCGTCGTCGAAGGGCTCGATCTTCAGGCCGTCGATGCCGGTGACGCCGAAGCCCTCGTTGAGCAGGTAGTGCGAGAGCGTGTAGCCGGCCGGGCCCAGGCCCACCACCAGCACGTTGCGGCCCACGTACGGCAGCGCGTACGGGCGGCGCACGTTCAGTGGGTTCCAGCGCGTGAGCAGGCCGTAGATCTCAAAGCCCCAGGGCAGGCCCAGCACGTCCGTCAGCGCCGCCGTCTCCACCATGGGGATGTTGACCGGCTCCTGCTTCTGGAAGATGCAGGCCTTCATGCAGTCGTTGCAGATGCGGTGGCCGGTTCCCGGGCACATCGGGTTGTCCAGCATCACCACCGCCAGCGCCGCCAGCGGGTTGCCCTCGCGCTTGAGCACATGCGCCTCGGAGATGCGCTCGTCCAGCGGGCAGCCCGTGAGCGGAATCCCCAGCGGGTTCTTCTTGTAGGTGTGGCCCTCGGCCGCCGCGTCCTTCGCCTTGAAGCCCGAGGAGCACGAGTCCTTCTCGCGCTCGTGGCAGATGACGCAGTAGTCCACCTCGCCCATCACCTCGCGCTGCGTGCCGCGCGGGTCCGTCAGCTTGAAGCCGTCCCGGTAGCGCAGGTGGTGATCCGAGCCCTGCGTGGCCTCGGGCAGGTTCGCGTCCGGCCGCTCCAGATGCACCAGCTGGTCGAACACCAGCGGCTTGGGCACCCGGTGCGTGGACCACTTGTGGAACAGCTCCTTCATCTCCGGGTGCAGCGCCCGCGCGTACGTCCAGCGGTCCGCCAGCGACAGCAGGTTGCGCACCGACTGCAGCTCCGCCGCGTCGTCCCCGTGCGTCACCAGGCTCGAGCCGAAGGCCTCCTTGCCCTCGGGCGATGACAGCAGCGCGGCCCGGATTCCCGTCCACTTCGCGCGCAGCGTCTCGCCCTGCTCCGGCGTCAGCGGCGGCAGGTTTCCAGAGGTGCCCGAGAAGAGCCGTTCCAGGTCCATCAGCGTGAGGATGGACTCGGCCAGGGCTCGCTCCACGTCGTCACTGGCGATCGCCTCGGGGAAGGCGAGCGACAGCATCAGCCGCATCCTCGCGTCCAGCGAAGGGTACTCGGCCAGCGTGGGGCGCTCTGCCGCGCCCTTCTTGAAGACGCGCCGCGTGATGAACTCGCGCTTGAAGTCGAAGAGCGGCAGCTCGCCCTTGATGGCGCGGGCCACCTGCTCCGACTCGGCCTCCAGCCCGAAGAGCCGGGCCACGAAGGTGGAGACGTGGCGCGCCACGCGGATGAGCAGCTCGGACTCGGCGGGGCCGGTGACGCTCTGGCCTCCAGACTTCCGGTAGGCGTCGAAGTCCTTGAAGAGCTCGGGCTCGGCGGCGGCGAGCTGCTCGTCGAAGCGCTCGGCCAGGCGGCGCAGCCCGCGGGGGCGGTACAGATCCTCGAAGCTGAAGCCGGGGATGCCGAGAGTCAGCGAGGGGCCGTCGTTGGATGAAAGGGCGGTCAAGGGACGCATGTCAGGAGAGTTGGAGTGGGCAACCGGCGAAAAAAACGGCCGCCAGACCGGGCCTATTTCGCGGCTTACCGGTTGGAAAGCAAGCGGCGGTGCATCTTTCTCAACCCCCAGAACATGCGGGCCGCATCCACGCCGAATCGGACTTTCGAATCGCCGGCATCAGCCCAATCGATGGGGACCTCGAGAGGTCGGGCACCCTGCTCGTGCATGAGCACCAACAGCTCCACGTCCAGCAGCCATCGCTCCTCGCGTAGCCGCTCCAGCAGGGGCCGCAGGAGCGAGCCCCGGAAGAGCTTTGCCCCACATTGGGTGTCGTAGTAGCCCAGGTGGAACTGGAGGTCCGTCAAGGTGGCGAAGACTCGCCCCTGCAGGTGACGGAACAGGCTGCGATCCACATGCCGCCCCGCCATCTGGACGCGCGAGCCCACCACCACGTCGACGTCGCGCGAGGTGGCCGCCAGGGTGGCCAGGCGCAGGAATTCCGTCGCGCTCACCGCTCCGTCCGCGTCCAGGAAGGCCAGCCAGTCCGCCTGGGGATCGGCCTCTCGCCAGCCCCTCCGGATGGCCGAGCCCTTGCCGCCATTGCGCTCGGCCGCTACGAAACGGAAGCGATGCGGCGAGCCCTCCGCTGCCAGCCGGGCCTGGGCCGACTCGATGCTCGCCCGCTCCTTCTCCACGTGCTCCGGGGCGCTCCCGTCATCAGAGACGATGAGCTCCAGGGTGGGCGAGGGGGTGGCGAGGCAGGCCCGAGTGAGTTCCTCCATGAAGGCCGGGAGCCGGACGCCTTCGTTGTAAGCGGGAATCACCACGCTGACAGTTCGCGGAGTCATTGACGGGCTTGAAAGCACGGCCCTCCAGGTCCGTCAATTCAATGCGAATGCGAGGCGCGCACGGCCCCGCGCCGCCGCAGCCAGGCCCATCCTCCCGTGCCCGCGAGGACGGACAGGACACACGCCAATCCCATCCACAGGGTGGTCGGGACGTAGCGCAGCACGACGCGGTGCGTTCCCTCGGGCACCGGGATGGCCATGAAGGCGTAGTCCGCGCGCAGCACGGGGGCGGATTGTCCGTCCACCTCGGCGCTCCAGCCGGGGAACCAGGGGTCCATCACCACCAGCAGCCCGGGCGCCTCCGCGGAGACCTCGACCTGCGTGTGGTTGGGGCCTCGCGAGGTGACGGTGGCCGGGTGGGGCGCGTGCGTGGACGCGGAGGGCGGGAGCGGGTGCGTCGTGGGCTCCACGGTGACCGTCTCGAAGGGCCGGAAGCGGTTCACCTGCTCGCGGAAGCGAGGGCCGTCCATCACCTCGTAGCGCTGGCTCCAGAAGGCGAGCGGCAGGGCCTGCATCGTGTAGCGCCAGAAGGGGCCGTCCCGCCGGGGTGGGGCCGCGATGCCTCCCACAGGGCCCTGGGTGATGAGCTGCGGCGCGGCGAACAGCGGGAAGAGGGGGCTGCCCGGTTGCGCCCACAGCTTCCCGTACTCGTCGTCCACGGGCGCACCCGCGATGATGGAGAAGCCGCCGGTGCGGGTCGCGTAGAGGAGATCGTAGATGCGATCCACCAGGAGCTGGCTGTAGCCGGTGACGCCCTCGGCGCCCGAGGCCGCGGTGAGGTTCGGATTGAAGCCGAACTGCACCACCCGGTCCTTCTCACCCGCCCCCAGAGGCGGGTAGTGCCGGGCCAGCTCCCTCGTCGGAAGCACGGGCATGTAGCCGCTGTAGGCATGGTGCAGGTCCGCGAAGACGAGCAGCGCCGCGCCCATGGGGAAGAGCGCCGGCCACCTCGGCACGCCTCGCACGGCCACCCATGCGGCGAATACGGCCAGCACGCCCACCGTCCAGGGCACGTTGGCGCGCAACGGAGCGCCGCGGAAGCCCAGGGCATCGGCCCGCGGCGCCATCCACAGCGCCACCCCGAGCAGCACGAGCGCCCCTGCCACCACCTGCAGCCCCTGCCACCACCGGCGACGCTCCATGAGCGCGTCGAGCGCATCGGCCGTGAGGAAGGCCGCGGCGAAGTTGGCCAGGAAGAGCGCCCGCGTGGCCACGCGCAGCTTGTCGAAGCCCGGCAGGTAGCGGAAGAGCAGCCCGTAGAGCGGTGTGTCGTCGCCGAAGCAGAGGACGAGCGAGAAGACGAGCACCGCCAGGAAGTACCAGCCCATGCGCCTCGGCCGGGTGGTGAGGACGAGCACCAGCGCGGGCAGGCCGATGTAGCCCGTCATCTCCCAATAGTTGTACTCCCCGCTGTACGAGGGCGGCCGGCCCCATGCGTCGGGGAAGAGGAGCAGGGCCAGGGCGCGCGGGCTCGGCCAGTGGTAGAAGCTGGCCCAGCGCAGCGTCATGCCTCCCATGCGAGGGCTGTGGGCGCTGAACTCGGCGCCCGCGAGGATGAGGGGCGCGGCGAGCAGCATGCCCGCCGGGAGGACGAGCAGCAGCGGCCAGGCCCGTCCCCGCGTGCCGAGCACCTGAAGGCCCACGTAGCCCCCGACGAGGATCGTGGCGAAGTAGGCGAGCTGCGCCGCGCCGCCGAACCAGAGCCCCGCGATGCCCAGCGCCGTGCCGAGGAAGAGGCCCGGGGTGAGGCCGCGCCGGAGGGCCACGTCCACCCCCAGCAGCGTCCAGGGCAGCGGCGCGAGCGTCGCGCTGAACGTCCAGTGGTCCAGGTGCACCGTGGTGAAGCCGCCGAGCGCCACGATGAAGGCGCTGGCCATGGCGGCTCCCAGGCTCCGGCCCCGGTGGCGCTGCCAGGTGAACATGCCGAGCGCGGCCGCCACCAGGTGGGTCAGCGAGCCCAGCGTCAGGGCGCGAGCGGCATCCAGCGCGAAGTAGAGCCACGTAGTGGGCAGGAAGAGCGCCGCCTCGCCCGAGCCCCAGAGCGGGAAGCCGGCGTAGATGGAGCGCTGCCAGAAGGGCCAGTCCCCGCCTCGGACGAGGTGCTGGAGGAGGGAGCGGACGGGGATGAAGTACTCGCGCAGGTCCTCGCTGCCGAAGGCCATCCCGGGCGTGGCGGCCCTCGCGTGGAAGACGAGCACCGCCAGGGCCACGAGCAACCCGGGGACCAGGGCCACGAGGAGACGCACGGAGGGACGGCGGCCGGGCGGGGGCGAGGTCCGTTGAGATGTCCCTTGCTCCGGGGAGGTGGCGGGCGCCGGGGACGGCTCCTGTGGCTGCGCTTGGGTGGTCACCGTGCCTGTCTACCTTCCGGCTCCGAAAAGGTCACCGATCAGGCAGCGAGGGGCCTCTGTCCAAGGTGGGACGGGTGGGCTATGTCAGGGCCCCCATGGAAGCCCACCTGTTCGAGGAGATGGCTCGGACCGAGGACCACCACTGGTGGTTCCGGGGTCGCCGCAACATCATCGAGGCAGTGCTTCGGCAGCACCTGCCGCCAGCCTCCGGGCGGCGCATCCTGGACGTCGGGTGCGGCACGGGCGGCAACCTTACGCTCCTCCAGCGCTTCGGCCAGGTGGTGGGCCTGGAGGGCTCGGCGGACGCGCTGGCGCTGTGCCGGCGGCGGCTCGGGCCGGACTTCCCGCTCCACCAGGGCCACATCCCCGAGGACCTCCCCCCGGGCCCCTTCGACGTGGTGACGGCCTTCGACGTGCTGGAGCACATCCCCGACGCCGAGGGAGCGCTTCGGGGCATCCGCTCGGTGCTGGCTCCCGGCGGGCTGCTGGTGCTCACCGTTCCGGCCTTCGGCTTCCTCTGGAGCGAGCACGACGAGGTGCACCACCACCAGCGCCGCTACACCGTGGACATGCTCACGGCGCAACTGTCGGCCGCGGGGTTGCGCCCGCTCTGGTCCTCGTACTTCAACAGCCTCCTCTTCCCGCCCATCGCCGCGGTGCGCCTGCTGCAGCGCCTGCTACCGAAGCAGGGCAAGAACGAGCTTCGCTCGGATGTGGAGGTCACGCGTGGCTCGAGCCTGACCAACCAGGTACTGGAGGCGCTCTTCAGCTCCGAGCGTCATGTGGTGCCGCGGGTCTCGCTGCCCTTTGGCGTGTCGCTGATCGCCGTGGTCGCTCCTGAAGCGGGGAGCTGAGCACCATGCAGGAGACGGGGCGCGAGAGTCCGCTGCGGTGGCGAGGCTGGCTGCCCGTGCTGGGGACCGTGCTGACGGTGGCCGTCGCCTTCCGGTTGTATGCGCTCGGCCGGTTGCCCGGCATCAACGGGGACGAGGCCTGGTACGGGGTGCAGGTACGGCGCTTCCTCGAGAACGCCCCCGTGAGCTGGCGCACCCCCACCGGCAACCTCCCGGGCCCCCTGCACCTGGGGCTGCTCCTCCTGCTGCAGCGCGTGGCGGATGCGTCACTCACGCTGCTGCGGCTTCCCAGCGTCATCGCCTCGCTGGGACAGTTGGTGCTCACCTTCTTCGTGGTGCGCCGCCACTTCGGTGCTTCCACCGGCGCGCTCGCGTTGGTGTGGATGGCGGTGCTGCCCGTGAACATCGCCTACGCGCGCTTCGGGTGGGACCCGAGCCACTCCGGCCTGGTCGCCATCATCGCCGCGCATTTCGCCCTGGCGGGCAATCCCGTGGGCAGCGCGCTCGCCTTCGCCCTGGCGCTCGCTGTCCATCCCACCAATGTCTTCCTCGCGCCCTTCCTCGTCCTGGCGCTGCTGGGCGCGGAAGTGGAGCGAGGAGGGTGGAAGCGCGCCCTGGTACGCACCGGGCTGCACGGCGTGCTGCTGGTCGTCTCGCTCCGGGTGCTCTCCTTCACCACGTCCGGAGGGGCTACGTCCGTCGTCTGGGCGCAGGTGTTGGAGCGGCTGGGCAGGCCGGCGGAGTGGGGCACCTTCGCCCAGCTCTACGCGCGCTTCCTCTCCGGGGACACGGTGTACATGTACATCGCCGGTTCCGGGCTGGGTGCCGCTCGCGGGCCCGCGGATGTGGCGGTGCTCGCCTTGCTGGTGGGACTGCTCGGGTTGGGCGTGGTTCGGCTGCGACGGGAGCCGGTGGGGGCCGCGTCCGGCGTGGTGGTGGGGTGGCTCGCGAGCCTGCTCGTCTTCTTCTGCCTCGCGGGCAACAGCTCCATCCAGCCCCACCTCGAGCGCTACGCCATGTGTCTGGTGGTGCCCTCCGTCCTGGCCCTCACCGTGCTGCTGCGCGAGTCGGGTGCGCGGGGCGCTCTCATGTGGCGCCCCTACGTGCTCACCACGGTGGTCTCGGTGCTGCTGCTCGGGGGCTTCTGGCTGCGCTACTTCCGCTTCCTGGAGGAGACGGGCAGCACCTCGCACGAGACGTTCTGGACGGGAGCCCAGGAGCCCAAGGAGGCGGCCTTCGCTCGCATCCTGGCCGAGGCCGCTCCCCTCGGTGGGGCGCGCGTCGTCGCGGAGAACTGGTGGGTCTACCAGCCGTTCGCCTATCTGAGCCGCGGCGGACCGCTGGATGTGCAGGACGCGGGGGGCGTGCACGGCCCGGTGCCGCCAGGAGGCACCTATTGGGTCGGCTTCCCCGGGGGTCCGCTGGAGCGGTGGCTCACGGCGAACCGGGTGGCGTCCGTGCATTGGGACATCCCCGGGCAGCGGCGTCCGGCGGCCCTCCGGGTGTGGTGGAGCCCGCCGTCGCCCGTCCTGGTCCGCGAGCCAGCGCCCTGACGCTTCCGGCTCCGCCTACTTCGACGGGCGCCGCGAGCGGGACGAGGTCCGAGGCGCAGGAGTCTCCGGCTGCGCTGGCTCCTCCGAGGGCGGGGTGGCCTGGGCGGCGCGCAGGGCCTCCACCTCCGCGCGCAGGCGGATGACCTCGGCGGAGAGCTGAGCATACGAGTCGCGCACGTGGCCGTTGAAGACGCGCTGCCGGCCGAGCGCCTCGTTGATGAACACCTGGCACGTCTTGCGGAAGGCCCACTTGGCCACCAGCACGACCTGGCCCGCGCCGCCCCGGTGGGTGTGCAGCGGCAGCGCCCGGGTGGCGTCCGCGTTCTCCTCCAGCGCGTGGAGGTTGAAGGAGAGCGGATCCACCCGCGGCTCCACGCCCTGCTCGGGCACGTCCGCCTGCTCCGACGTGGGCAGGCCCCGCGTGCGCAGGCGCTCCTCGATGCGCGCGAGCAGCTCTCGCGCGGGGATGTCCCGTCCCATCAGCTTCATCGGCTCTTCTCCCTGACGATGCGTTCCATCTCTTCCCGGTAGGCGTCCACCACCTTGGGCCACGTGTACCGCGCCGCGTACGTCTTCGCGCGCCGGCTCAGCGTGGCGCGCTGCTCACCCACCTCGCGCAGTCCCGTGATGAACGATTCGATGTCCTTGTACGTCCGGCCCGCGCGGCTGCGCTCCACCTGGCCCACCAGCACCTCCGAGTGCCCGTTGACCAGCACCGGTGTGCCCGAGGCGAAGGCCTCCAGCGTGAGCAGCGACAGGCTCTCGAAGCGCGAGGGCACCGCCACCGCCAGCGCGCCGGCCAGCGCGTCGTATTTGTCCTGCTCGCCGATGCGGCCCACGTGGCGCACGCCCTCACCGCGCAAGTCCATGTGCGCCTCGCCCGCGAGCACCAGGTCCGGCGCGTCGTGGAAGCGAGCGCGCAGCTCCCGGTGGTGCGCGAGCAGCTCGGGGATGCCCTTGCCGGCCTCGAGCCGCCCCACGTAGAGCAGGTACGGGTTGCGGATGCCGTACTGCTCGCGGAAGCGCTTCGGGTCCACCTTCTCCGGTACATCCACCCCCACGCCCACCACCCGCGCGGCGGCATGGTCCGGGTAGTACCGCCCGATGAGCTCCACCTCCTCGGGCGTGTTGCACAGCAGGGCGCGCGGGCGCTCGAAGACGTCCGCGTACACGCCGAAGCGGATGGGCGGCTCGTCATGCGCCGTGGGGACGAGCAGCGAGCGCTCCGCCACCATCGGCAGGCCCCACACCGTGGGCGCGTACAGGTAGGTGAAGAAGACGAAGCCGTCGTAGTCCGCCCCGTGCGTGTCCAGGTGCTCCAGCAGGCCGGGCACCACCGGGCCCTGCTCGGCCACCCAGTGCTCCTCGCGCAGCCGCTCGTTGGGCTTGTCGAAGACCTGCTTCGACAGTCCGTTGAAGGGACGGATGTGGCGCACGCGCGTCACCGGGAAGCGCAGCACCCGCACGTCCTCCACGTTCTCATCCTGCTCCTCGCCCGGGGGGAAGACGTTCTCCCAGGAGAGGTGGTTCTTCGCGCACGTGGTGAGCACCGTCAGGTCCCAGTGCGGCGCCAGGTTCTCCACCACCTGCTGCGCGTGCCGCTCGGCGCCGCCCGTCACCTCGCCGTAGCGCTGCACCACCACGCCCACCCGGGGCTTCTTCCTCACTGGTGCGGCGCGCCGCTTCGGACGCCTGTTCTCACCCAGGGCCTTCGCGAGCGCCTTCTGACTTGCCTCGGCGGAGAAGTCCTTCAGCCGCCGGGCCTGTCCCTCGAGCAGGCGCTCGCGCAAGGACAGGTCCTCGCACAGGTCCACCACCAACTCGGCGAGGAAGTCGAAGCGCTTCTGGTCGAAGGCGATGCCCGCGCCCCCGAGCGTCTCGGGCACGGCCGCGGCTCCGTAGGCCAGCACCGGCACCTGCGCGGCCATGGCCTCGATGAGCGGGACGCCGAAGCCCTCGTGCTCGCTCATGGAGACGAACACGTTCGCCGAGCGGTACGCCGCCACCAGCTCCGCGTGGTTGAGCCTCCCGAGGAAGTGCACCCCGGACAGTCCCCGCGCCGTGCGCTCGAGCGACTTGAAATAGCGGCTGCCCGGCTCGTAGCCGCCCACGACCAGCAGGCGCGCCTCGGGACGCAGCTTGAGCAGCTCCCCGTGCAGCGCGAGCAGGTCCTCGAAGCGCTTGTGCGGCGCCACCCGGCTCACCGAGAGCACCACCGGACCCGTGCCGGACAGGCGCCGCAGCATGTCCTTGTCCGCGTTGGCCTCGGAGAACCGCTGGGGCTCGACGAAGAGGGGGACGGTGTGGACGTTCGAGTAGCCGGCCTCGCGCAGCTCGGCGCAGTTGTAGTCCGACACGCCGATGGCCACGTCCACGAAGGGCGCCATGGCGGCGAGCTGGGCCCGCCCCGTAAAGAGTGCCTCGGCGAGCGGAGTGCCCGCGTAGTAGCGCGCGGGGCTGATGTTGTGGAAGACGACGCCCTTGCGGCAGGGCAGGTGCAGCAGCCGGCTGCTCAGTGGCGAGGCGATGCCGTGGTGGTAGAGGACGAGGTCATCCGGGCCCGGGCGCAGCGCCGAGACGGGGTGGGCCAGGGACTCGAGGCCCGTGCCGACCTCGCCGGCATACAGCTCGCCGAAGTGGCCCAGCCGGCGCAGCAGGAGCTGCAGGTGCAGCGCCGCCTGTCCGGTGGCGTCGCCCGTGACGAAGCTCGGAATCAGCTGATGGACCGCCATAGGGGAACCCTGCCTATCACAGCACCGTGCTATGAGGCGCCCCGTGTCCATCGGTCCTGTCGCTTTCGACGCGAGTCTGTGGGACGAGCCCACCACGGGCATCGGCCTGTACACCCACTGTCTGGCCACCGGTCTCCAGAAGCGCGGCGTGCGCCTGCAACGGCTGGGGGCTCGGGTCTCGGGTGAGGACCCTCGGGGCCGGATGGGACGCACCGCCTACGCGCTGGGCCGGCTGCCCCAGGCGCTGCGGGACTCGGAGGCGCTGCTGTACCACGCGCTCGGCAACTTCAACCTCCCGCTGCTGCGCTCCCCCGGCAAGGCCTATGTCGTCACCGTTCACGATCTCATTCCCCTGCTGATGCCGGAGACGGTGTCGCGGGCCTACCGCTGGCAGTTCCGCCTGTGGCTCGCCCGGAGCGTCCAGGTGGCGGATCGCATCATCTGCGTGAGTGCGTGTACCCGGGATGATCTGCTGGCGCGCCACCCCGAGGCCGCGGACAAGGTGACGGTGGTGCACAACGGCGTGGACCACGTGGACCGCCACGTGCCGGACGCCACCACCGAGGACTTCCTGCGCTCGCTGTCGCTGCCGAAGAAGTTCGTGCTGTACGCGGGCTCGCTGGACGTGCGCAAGAACGTGAGCCTGGTGCTGGACGCGCTCGAGCGGCTGAAGGCACGGGGACGGCCGGCCGCGCTGGTGCTGGCGGGGCAGAGCTGGTTCGGCTCGGGGGCGGTGGAGACGCGGGTGGCGCGCATGCGCGCGGAGGGCCATGACATCCGCCCGCTGGGGTATCAGTCCGAGGCCGTCTTCTTCGAGCTGATGCGGCGGGCGGCGGTGTTCGCATTTCCCTCGAAGTACGAGGGCTTCGGGCTGCCGCCACTGGAGGCCATGCGGCTGGGGACTCCGGCCATCGTGTCGACGACGGGGGCCACGCCCGAGGTGTGCGGCGAGGCGGCGCCTGCGGTGCGTCCGGACGACGCGGAGGGGCTGGCGGAGGTGATGGACCGGCTGCTGGGCTCGGACGCCGAGCGGCGGCGTTGGGCGGAGGAGGGGAAGCGGCAGGCGGCCCGGTTCACCTGGGCGCGCTGCGCGGACGAGACGCTCGAGGCCTACGAGGCGGCGCTGCGTCGGTAGCCTGGCGCGAAGCCCATCGAGGATGGCGATGGCGGAGCGCGCAATGCCTTTCCATCAGTTGGAGCCGACCACGACCGGCTGAGCCTCACTTCGTCCAGGACTCGGAACGGCCGAGAGCGCGATGCCGAGCTGCCCGGCCCAGTACAGAAGGATGATGGCGTAGCTCAAACCCTCGAACGGGTGCACGAACATCCTGAGGGAGAGCAGGGTGTCGCTCAGGCCGAAACACAGGGCCCCGATGAGCGCGGCCCACTGTTCGCGGCGGGCGAGCCCCTCCGAGCCCATCAGGGCCGCCGAGCGCCACATCATCGTGCAGATGACAGCGACATAGACGCCCACGGGCAGGGCCAGTTCGCCGAGTCCGGGCTGGAGGAACCACCAGATGCCCGCACCCGATACGAGGAAGGGTACGCCCAGTTTCCAGCGCGGCGTGCGCGAGGCCGTCAGGTACGCGGCGACATAGGCCACGTGGGCGAGCAGGAAGGAGCCGAGGCCGGCCAGGAACAAATCCTTGCGAGTCTCCAGCACGAGATCGCCCACGAGGGAAAGCACGAGGCCGGTGGCGATCCACCGGGTGTAGCGCTCGCGTGGAGGCCAAAGCCATACGGCGAGGCAGAGCACGGGAACGGCCTTGCTCGCGAGCCGCAGCCAGGGGAGTTGCAGCCAGATGCCGGAGAGGAAGGCGGCGACGCCCAGCCCTCCCATCACGGTGAGCCCGAGCGTCCACGGAGCGGATCGGAAGCGCATGTCGGGCCCTACGCTTTCACACCGGACCTCTGAGGTGCGGACCTTCCGGGGACGAAGCCGTTCCATCCTTCCCCTGGGGTTGGTGGTGTCCACCCTGGGTAAATATTGTTGGAGGGATTGAACTCGTGAGCCCCTTTCTCATATGAGCTTCCCTGGACTTGAGAATTCCTTGAGGGCGACTCCATGAGAAGAGCAGGGGCATTGTTCGCGAGTCTGGCGCTGTGCTTTTTCGTGGCATGCGAAAGGGCACCAGGGCCTGAGGTTGCACCTGCTCGTGTGGCGGTGACGAACATCGCGGGCGTGAACTTCGTGGGCACGCCTCCGGTCGCGCGGCTTCCGGCGGCCCTGCGTCCAGTCGCCGAGGACTCGCGGCCGTTGGCGGTTGCCTCCCAGGCCCTCGCCGCTTCGGGCACGGCGCTCACCCTCACTCCGGCCACCGGCACCCTGCTGTCGGATGACGTCTGGTACTGGGTGGTGAAGGGCTACCGGGTTCGCTTCACGAGGGCCACGACCCTCCTGGCGCTCGATGTGCGCTTGTCGCTGGCGGCGGGCGCGTGCGTGCGTGCCATCGTCTACGACGTGGCGACGCAGGCGGAGGTCGCCAATGGCAGCACGGTGTGCGGTGGCAGCGGGGATACCTACTACCGCTCGGACGTCTCCTTCAGCGCCGAGGCCAACCATGAGTACGTCCTGGCCTTCTACGTCCCCAAGAGGAACACGTTCTTCCCTCGTCAGGAGGATCCGTCCTTCCCCTACACCGTGAATGGCCTCGTCGAGGTGCTGGAGAGCCGCTCCAACAGCCTGGATACGAACGACCCCTCCTTCCCCGATGCGTCCAACTCCTGGGCGCCGCACATGCGGGTCTACATCGATGAGGGGGCGACCGTGAGCCCCTCCTCGGTGGCGTTCGGCAACCAGCGCGTGGGCGTCACCAGCACCACCCGGGCTGTCACCCTCTCCAACGGGGGGGCAGCTTCCCTGAGCGTCACCGCGCTGAATGTGACGGGTCCCTTCTCGACGAGCGGTCTGGATCTGCCGGCCACGGTGGCGCCGGGCAGCAGCACCACCTTCCAGGTGGCCTTCTCGCCCACGGCCACGGGAGCGGCCACGGGCCAGGTGGTGGTGGTGAGCGACGCCTCCAATGGCAACCAGGTGGTGAGCCTGAGCGGTACGGGCGTCCAGCCGGGCATGTCGGTGAGCCCTTCCTCGGTCGACTTCGGCAACGTGCGTGTGGGCACTGCCAGCGCGGCCAGGTCGGTGACGGTGAGCAACACCGGTTCGGACACTCTGACCCTGTCCGGCGCGAGCGCAAGTGGTCCGTTCTCTATCAGTGGCCTCTCCCTGCCGGCCACGGTGGCCCCCGGTGCGAGCCTGTCCTTCGACGTGACCTTCGCGTCCACGGCCACGGGCGCGGCCTCGGGCTCGCTGTCCCTCACCAGCGATGCTCCGGGCTCGCCCTTCTCCCTGACGCTCTCCGGCAAGGGCGTGGCGTCGTTCATCGCCGCGAATCCCAATCCGCTGTCCTTCGGCGCCATCTCCCTCGGTCAGAGCGACGTCGCGACCCTGACCCTCTCCAACACCGGGGACGCCCCGCTGACCCTCTCGGCGCTGGGCTTCACGGGCGAGCAGGCAGAGGACTTCTCCCTCGAGGGGGCGCCCACCCTCCCGCTGGCCGTTGCTCCCGGTGGTTCGCAGGAGCTTCGGGTGCGCTTCACTCCGGGCAACCACGGTGCGCGCCGCACCACGCTGGAGGTGACCAGCGATGCCTCTGGGGCCGGTACCCTCCGCGTGCCCGTGGACGGTGAGGGCATTGGCCCGCGTCTGGCGGTGACGCCGGCCTCGCTCGACCTGGGCTCCACCAACGTGGGCCACACGTCGGCGTCTCGGAGTGTGACGGTGTCCAACACCGGAGAGACGGACCTCGTGCTCAGCGCGGTGTCCTTCTCGGGCGCCGCGGCGGCCGACTTCGCCACCCCTGCCTCGATGCCCATGACACTGGTTCCGGGCACCTCGGCCAGCATCGCGTTCTCCTTCACGCCGAGCGAGGTCGGGGCTCGTGCCGCCCGCGCCACGTTCGTGACCAACGACACGCTGGCGGCGGGGGCCGAGGTGGCGTTGGCGGGGGTGGGCACCTCGCCTCTGCTGGAGCTGAGCGCCGCGTCGTTCGACTTCGGCGACGTGCGTGTGGGCACGAGCTCGGCCGGGCAAACCCTGACCGTGAAGAACACGGGCACGGGGCCGCTCACCCTCGCTTCGGCCAGCCTGGCCGGGACGGGGGCCTCGCGCTTCTCGCTCGCGCCCGACACCTTCCCGCTCTCCATCCCGGCTGGTGGTAGCTCGAGCTTCACCGTCACCTTCCACCCGGACCGGGTCGGGACGGCGAGCGCGGAGCTGACGCTCCTCTCGGATGACGCGGCTCGTCCCAATGTCGTCATCCCGCTGACGGGGACCGGCATCTCATCGAGTCTGAGCCTGTCCGCGACCGCGCTCGACTTCGGCGCGCAGCCGGTGGGCCGGACCTCGTCGCCGCGCGGGCTCTCCGTGAAGAACGCGGGCTCCGGCTCGCTCACGGTCTCGTCCGTGAAGGTGGAGGGGAGCGGCGCGGCGGCCTTCTCGCTCGTGGGCGTGCCTGCGCTGCCGCTCGTGCTCGCGCCGGGCCAGACGGCCTCGTTCCAGGTGACGATGACGGTGGAGGAAGCGGGTGTGCGCGAAGCCACCGTCCTCATCGAGAGCGATGATCTCGAGTCTCCGCGGGCGCAGGTGTCCGTGCGCGGCACGGGCGTCTCCCAGGCGCTCTCCGCGTCGCCGGCCGAGGTGGCCTTCGGGACCTTCCGCCTGCCGGCCGCCTCCGGGCCCAGGAGCGTGGTCATCACCAATCTCACCGCCGAGACGCTGGAGCTGGCCGAGCCGGAGGTGACGGGCACCCACGCCTCACACTTCCAGGTGTCCGGTGTGGCGGGTCCGCTGGGGCCGGGGGCCTCCGTCACCGCGAGCGTGGTCTACACGACGGCCGCCGCGGCGGACTCGAGCGCCACCCTGCGTATCTCCACCCGGGACGGCAAGGTGCCCGCGCTCACCGTGGCGCTCTCCGGGCGTGCGGTGTCGAAGCTGGTGAAGACGGACCCCACCTCGCTCGACTTCGGGCAGGTGACCGAGGGCGAGACGGGGGCCGTGCAGTCCGTCACCGTGACGAACCTCTCCACCGAGCCGGTGACGGTGAGCGAGGTGCGCTCCGACGGCGAGGCGTTCATCGTGGAGGCCTCGGGCCTGTCCACCCTCGCTCCGGGGGCCAGCGGCACCTTCACCGTGACCTTCGCTCCGAAGTCCGCGGGGGCCGCCAACGCCCTGGTGCGAGTGACCCTGCGGAACGCCACCGAGCCGGAAGCCGTGGTGGCGGTGAGTGGTATCGGCCGGGCTCGCGACGTGGACGGGGGTGAGTCGGGATGCGGCTGCGGCCAGGGTGCTGGCGGCTCGCCGTGGCCCGCGGGCCTGATGCTCGCGCTCTGCCTGGGCTGGCTGGGGCTGGCCCGGCGCCGCGGGGTCTAGCGAGGCGTGGAAGGCCCCGGGCGTCCTTGGATGCCACGGGGCCTTTTTTTCACATCATCGCGGGCATCGGCTCGGAGCCGCTGACGGCGTGAGCGGCGGCTTGCGCGGCCCTCAGGGCCATGACCTCGGGGACCCGGTGCTTCTGGATCCACTCCTGGAAGTTCCACGTCTGGAAGAACTGCTCGGCGGCCTGCCGGCCCGCGGCGCGCAGTGCCTCGCTCCGGTCCCGCTGGATGCCGAAGTCCGTGGTCCTCACGCCCAGCGTGGGGATGGGAATGGTGCGGTCGAAGTTCTTCTGCTGGATGTAGCGCGCGTCGTGCGCCTCCAGCATCGTGCTGAAGAGTGCTCGGAAGAGGGAGATGGGGCCTCGGATGTTGCTCGGCGTGTCGATCGCCAGGCCCGTGTCTCCCACCCGGTCCACCAGCTTGAGTCCAAAGGTGGGCCAGGGCGGATTGAGTGAGCCGTCGTCGAGGATGTCCACGGGGAAGTTGCTCAGCACGCCCCCATCCACGATGTAGCAGCTGAGGTCCTGCGCATCCTGGATCCGCACGGGCTCGAAGAAGAAGGGGATGCTCATGCTCATCCGCACCGCCCAGGCCACGTCGAGCTCCTCCGGATCCCTTCCGTAATCCCGGATGTCCCAGGGGAGGACGAGCTGCTTGCGCCGGGTGATGTCCGCGGCGATGACCTGGAGCTTGTAGAAATACTTCGACCCGGGCTGCTCACCTTCCATGTGCAGGTCGCGGAAGGTGCGGACCTTCCGGGGAGCCTTGAGCAACAGAGCGCGCAGCCACTTCTCGAAGAAGTTCCCTTCGTAGAGCCCCTTCTCGCGCAGCACGCTCAGCGCGGGGCCGATCAGGGGCACGCGGTCCAGCACGCTCGGGTCCGTGAACCGCCGGTAATCGAGCTCCTCCAGGATGGCTCCCAGATCGGTGGCCGAGTAGCCAGCCGCCACGAGCGCCGCGGCGATGGCTCCGGCCGAGGTGCCCACGACGTTCTGGAGCTGCACCCCCCGATCGGCCATGCATTCGAGCGCGCCCACCAATCCGATTCCCTTCACACCTCCGCCTTCGAATACCGCGTCCGCCTTGTCGAGCTCCGCCATGGCCTTCCTCCTCCTTTTTCAGGGAGAGAAAGAGTGCCCGGCGACGGATTTGTGACAGTGCGCGTCCGAGCCTGCTTCACTCCGGAGGAGCCAGGGGACCTCGTTCCGCCCACGTACGCTCCCAGACGAAGGCCCAGGCGTTCAGCGCCGCTCTGGCTCGCGGGTGAACGTCTCCAGGGGCTCTCACCTTGCGCGGGCGGCCGTTCGTGGCCACCCCGTTGCGGCGAACACCGCCGAGAGGGGACTGTCGTGCGCTTTCGAACATTCCTAGCCCTGGCCGCCCTTCTCACCGGACTGCCCGTGCTCGCCCAGCAGACGCTCCAGGTGACGCCCACGCTGGAGACGCAGCCGGTGCTCGGCACCGGGCCCGTGGTGCAGGGCGCGGCCCTGTGGCCCCACCCGACGGACCCGGCCAACAGCCTGTTGCTCGTGGCGGACAACCTGAACGGGCTGCTGATCTACAACCTCAATGGCACCCAGCGGGCGCTGCTCGCCGAGGGCGCGGTGCTGGGCGTGGACGTGCAGGAGGGCGTTTCGGTGGCTGGCATCACCCAGACGGTGGTGGTGGTGGCCAACGCCCCGCTCCAGGCGCTCGTCGTCTACATCATCGACCCCTCGACGCTCGCGATCCGCAGGGCGGGGCTGGCGCCCCTGGTCGCGACGGGATTCACGCCCAGCTCCGTGGCCATGTACGTGAGCCCCACCACCGGGCGTGTCTTCGCCTTCGCCGGGAGCACGACGGGCCTCGTCATCCAGTTCGAGCTCACTCCCGCGGCGGACGGTGGCTCCACGGCCACGCAGGTCCGCTCCTTCGACGTGGGAGGCCCCGTGGTGGGCCTGGCCGTCGATGATGCGCAGAGCAAGCTCTACGTGGTCGAGCAGAACGTCGGCATCTGGCAGTACGGCGCCGAGCCCGGCGACGCGGACGCGCGGACCTCGGTGGATGCCGCCACCAGTGGGGGAGGGGGGCTCGTCACGCCGCTGGGAGGCGTGGCCCTCTACACGGCGTCCGGAGTCCGGGGCTACCTGCTCGCGGTGAGCGGGGGCGAGAACGCGGTGCGCATCTACGAGCGCCAGCCCGACGCCCATACCTTCCGGGGCAGCTTCATCGTCGTGGCGGACGGGGGAATCGACGCGGTGGAGAGCCCTCGCCACGTGGTGGTGACGAACCGGGCCCTGGGCAGCCTCTTCCCACTGGGGATGGTGGCCGTTCACGACGGCGCCAACACCGCCGCCAATGAGAACTTCAAGCTCGTCCCGTGGCAGGTGATCGCCACCGGCTTCACGACCCCGCTCGTCGTGGACACCGGCCCCGGAGGGACCACTCCGGATGGGGGCACGCCGGATGGCGGCGGGGATGGTGGAGCCCCACAGCCCACTCCCGTGCCGCCCCCCGGTATCGGAGGGGAGTCGCCGCCGGGCTTCAACGGTGGGGGCACCACCAGTTGCAACTGTGCCTCGGCGTCCGTGCCGGGCACGGTGCTGCTCGTGCTGGCGGGCGTGTTGCTGCTCGCGCGTCGGCGCCCCGGAGCTTGATGCCGGTTGCCTGCGGGGGTTGGCTGGGCTCAACTCGGCGCCCGCATGTACCCCTCCCGCCTCCTCTTCGCGCTCGGGGCTCTCGTGGCCGCCGGTTGCGCCAGCGCTCCGCGTCCCGTGGAGTCCTCCTCCTCGTCTTCCTCGCTCCAGGCGCCCGCCGAGCCCGTGCGGCTCACCCTGGTGGGCACCAATGACTTCCACGGTTGGCTGATGCCCCACACCACCACGCTGTCCGGTGGCCTCCAGGTGGAGGAGGGCGGAGCGGCCGTCTTCGCCGGCTACGTGGCCCGGCTGCGCGCGGACAACCCGGGCGGTGTGCTGCTGCTCGACGCAGGCGACCTCTTCCAGGGGACGCTCGCCTCCAACCTCTCCGAGGGGGCCTCCGTCGTCGATGTCTACAACCACCTGGGCTATGCCGCCGCCGCGCTCGGCAACCACGAGTTCGACTACGGGCCGGTGGGACCCAGGACGGTGCCCGGGCCGGGCGAGGACCCCTTCGGAGCGCTCACGGCGCGCATCCGCCAGGCGCGCTTCCCGCTGCTCGCCGTCAACGTGCGCGACGCCGCCTCGGGCCAGCCCCCCGCGTGGCTCGGCAATGACGGCACGCTGCTGGTGACGCTGAAGGGCGTGAAGGTGGGCATCGTGGGCCTCACCACGCCGTCCACCCCGCGCATCTCCAACCCGGCCCTCGTGTCCACCCTGCGCTTCGACGACATGGTGTCCCCCACGCTGGAGGCCGCGAAGCGCCTGCGGGCCCAGGGCGCCGAGGTGGTGGTGGGCCTCGCCCACGCTGGAGGCAAGTGCGCGGACCTCTCCAACCCGCGAGACACCTCGAGCTGTGACCGGTCGGACGGGGAGATCATCGGCCTCGTCGAGTCGCTGCCGGCGGGCACCCTGGACGCCGTGTTCGCGGGCCACACCCACCAGGCGATGGGCCACTACTTCGCGAACGTGCCGGTGCTCTCCACCTGGGGCCAGGGCCGCTCCTTCGGCGTACTGGAGCTCTTCGTGGACCCGGCGACTCACAAGGTGCTGCCGGAGCGCACCCGCCTCCAGGCCGCCATTCCCGTGTGTGCCCGGGTGGAGGAGAAGAGCGGGAGCTGTGACCCGCGCAAGCTGAAGGAGCTGGGAGGCGCGGTGCAGCTCGTGCCGCCCACCTTCCTGGGGGGGCCGGTGGTGCCGGACAAGGAGGTGGAGGCGCTCCTGGCCCCCGCGCTCGCGCGTGTGGAGGAGGAGCAGCGCCGGCCCCTGGGCGTCACCGTCTCCGCGCCCCTGGGGCGTGACTATGAGGCCGAGAGCGCGCTCGGAGACGTGCTCTCGGATGCGCTGCGCGAGATGGAGAAGGCGGACGTCGCCCTCCTCAACTCGGGCGGCCTGCGCGCCAACCTGAAGGCCGGGGCGGTGACCTACGGTGACCTCTACGAGGTGATGCCCTTCGACAACACCGTGGCCATCATCACCGTCACGGGAGACGAGCTGCGGCGCCTGCTGACGGCCGCCTATGGCACGGGCAGCGGCGTCTTCCAGCAGTCCGGCCTGAAGGTGACGCTCGGCAAGTGCACCGGCCCCGAGCGCCTGCGGGACGTCACCCTGGCCAATGGCAAGCCGCTCGACCCCAAGCGCCTGTACCGGGTGGTGCTGCCGGACTTCCTGGCCCGAGGCGCTGGCGGCCTGGGTGCGGTGTTGTCGCAGGTGCCCGCCGAGCGCATCGACCTGGGGCTCAGCCGTGAGCTGGTCCTCCGTGACGCGATTGCCACATGGTGGCAGAGCCGCGGCACGCCGATCTCGGCACCTGCTACAGGCCGCATCCACATTGTGGACGATGGCGCGAAGTGCGCCCCCAAGAGCCCTGCTGGCGCCCGCTCCGAGCGGCCTTGACAACGGGGCACAACCCACGCGCGGGCCGGAAAATCGGCTCGCGCGCGGTCGAGGGTCCTGCGGGAGCATGCGCAAGTGGCCGAGATCCGGACGGATCACTGCCCAAGCCGAAAAATCGGCCTGGGATCAGTTTTCAACGACCGGATTCCTCCTTACTCTAGTGGAGGCGCGCCAGGATCCGAGGAGCCTTTTGAGGCACCGATCGCGGCCCGCCGGCAGGGAGGGACGCACATGCTTTACAAGGTTACCCCGATGATGCCGCCGCCGGCCTCGAAGGAGGCCAAGACGACGCGCGAGCCGGGGCAGCCGCGCAAGCGGCGCAAGTCGGCGGTCTACGATGCCGACGGGCACGAGGTGCTCATTTCATTGATGTGCCTGAAGTGCCGCACGCTCAAGCCGCTGGCGCAGTTCGGTCTGCGGAAGATGGCGGACGGGGCCATCCGCAATCAGCCCTGGTGCCGCACGTGCCGCTCTGGCGCGGGGACTCGCAAGCCCAAGGACAAGGCCACCGAGACGATGGAGGCCGTTGCCGAGGCGGTCGCCGAGGTCCCCAACCTCCAGGTGCTGCCTGCCGCCGCCGTCGCCACCGCCGCCGAGGTGGCGGTGGTGGACGAGGCACCGATCGCAGTCGCGTCGCAGGGCTGAGCTGATCCTCCAGGGATCGCCTCCTCCGAGGGGCCGGAGCGCTTCGCTTCGACCCTGGGTGGAGGGATCTACCCGTCCGGCGGCGTTTCCAGCAGAACCTCTTCGAGGCTGAGGCTGGTGATGCCCTCGCCGGAGGCTCTTGTGCTGGATGGCTACGCCTGTACCCCGACACGCAGCACGTCATGCTCGGAGGCGGAGGTCCGCAGCAGCCGGATGAAACACGCGCTGCACACCAGCACCGCCGCCGCGATCCAGGGCCAGGAGAACTCGATGCTCCACACCCCGACGGACGGGAAGGTGGGCTCGGGATTGAAGAATATCGAGGCGAGAATCCACGCCGTCACCCTCGCGGGCAGCAGGAGCGCGAGCGCGACCCGGAGCAGCCAGCCCGTGGAGTCGAGCAGGCGCCGAAAGATGCCGGCCGGAGGCGCGAGCGCGGAGCCGAGCACGTCCTGGGCGTCTCGAGTGCTCCCTCTCAGCCACAGGAGCAGGGGAATCCCGACGAGCGGCCCCATGAAGATAAACGCCGAGCGGATCAGATCCTCAATCGGCGGCGGCCCGCAGTTCGAGACGATTGTGAAATCCGAGATCTGCATGTCCCTGTACCTCCGAGCGGGCAGTCTACGCGATTCCGCGCCGCCCGATAGCGCGCCTGGAGTGCCGTCTCATCGGATTCGATGAGGAGCCGCTCGGCGTCTTCCGCGACCTGAGGCTCTCGTCGCTCGTCTCCGGTCACACCCCTGTCACACCGCACACGGTAGCAATGGCTCCTGCTGACGCGTCGACGCGGCGCAAGGAATCGCACCTGGAGGGTTGTTGTGAGAGGCGTTAGAGAGGGAATGTCCATGTTACGGATTGTGATGCCAGTGATTGTGGCTTTCTGTGTTGCCTTCCCACTGTCGTCGTTGGGTGAAGAGCAGCTTCCATCAATCAGTGCTCAGGTGACTGAGTGCTCTGGTTGTCTGAGCTCCCCGTCGGGGTCGGTGACCATTCAGTACTCGTGGGCGGAGGGGACTTATCGTGTCATTGGCACGGCGCCCACGGGCGCCAAGGTGAGGAGCGTCTATCTCAGCGGAGCACCGACCGGGCAGGGTATCACCATCAATAGAATCAACCTCAGCCACGGTGGGTGGACGGACGCTGTCTTCTTGGCTTATACGGATGGGCGTGTCTGGTTCCCGACCGCAACGCTTCCTTCGACAGCGCCGTGGGCGGGACAATCGGTTGATGGGGTGTGGCGTGCCACCCCTACGGTTCTTGCAGTGACTCCCAATTTTAAGCTGGAGATGGAGCTCGTCATCACGTGGTACGTGCCCGACAGTGGTAGCGACGGCGGCACCAGCGACGGCGGCACCAGCGACGGCGGCACCAGCGACGGCGGTGTTCCCAGCAGGCCGAATGGAGGAAGCGATTTCAATGGGGATGGGAGGGCCGACCTCTTCCTCTATTACTCGGAGACGGGAAACACGGAGATCCGCTACGGAAGCTCCGGCGACGGTGCCCTGTCGTTCTCTCCTGCTTCGCAGGTTGCCTGGGGAACGGGTCTCGAGCTCGTGCCCGGTGACTACAATGGGGACAAGAGGTCAGACCTTTTCGTCTATGAAGCGGGGACCGGACACGTGGAGATTCGCTATGGCAATGCCAGCAGCGGTGCTCTGACGCTCTCCTCCGCCTCCCAGGACACCTGGAACACCGGGCACCAGCTCGTGCCGGGTGACTACAACGGGGATGGGAAGACGGACCTCTTTCTCTACAACCCAATGACTGGCGGCGCGGAGATCCGCTATGGAAGCTCCAGCGGGGGAGCGCTGACGTTCTCGGCGGCCTCCCAGGTGAGCTGGTCGACGGGGCTGAAGTTCACGCCAGGTGACTACAACGGGGATGGGAAGACGGACCTCTTTCTGCTCAATCCAGCCACTGGGGCAAATGAAATCCGCTTCGGGAATTCCAGTGGTGGCGCCCTGTCGTTTGCTCCTGCTACCCAGAGCGGCGGCTCGTCGGGCCCGATTCTCGGGTTCAAGCTGGTGCCGGGTGACTATAACGGAGACGGGAAGACGGATCTTTTCGTCTATCGGGCGGACACTGGATCGGCGCATCTCGCCTATTCCAATGGTCAGACTCTGAGCTCCTCCCCCGCCTCCCTGAGTGCCTGGAACACTGGGCTCCAGCTCGTGCCGGGTGACTACAACGGGGATGGAAAGACGGACCTCTTCGTCTACAACCTGGCTTCTGGAAGCTCGGAGATCCGCTATGGAAACTCCAGTGGGGGAGCGCTGACGTTCTCGGCGGCCTCGCAGGCAAGTTGGGTGACGGGGCTGAAGCTCGTGCCGGGTGACTACAACGGGGATGGGAAGACGGATCTCTTCCTCTACAACACGGTCACGGGAGGCTCGGAGATCCGTTATGGGAACTCCAGTGGGGGAGCGCTGACGTTCTCGGCGGCCTCGCAGGCGAGTTGGGTGACGGGGCTGAAGTTGCTGAGCGGGTTCGGGCCCCTTTACTGGGGCAAGGCAATGGGCGCCGAGCTCCTGGCTCGTGGACCCGACTTCAACGGGGATGGGACGACGGACACGGCTGTCTTCACCGCGGCGAACGCGTGGCTGGCGAACCTGTCCACCGGGTCGGGCTTCGTCGCGCGGAACTGGAGCGGCGGTGCGGCAGGCTCCTGGGGTGGGATTCCTCTCACCGGCGACTTCAATGGGGATGGGCTGACGGACTCGGCCATCTTCACCGCGACGAACGCGTGGCTGGTGAACCTGTCCACCGGGACGGGCTTCGTTGCGCAGGACTGGAGCAGCGGCGCGGCTGGCTCCTGGGGAGAGATTCCGCTCACCGGCGACTTCAACGGCGATGGACTGACGGATACTGCCGTCTTCACCGCGGCGAACGCGTGGCTGGTGAACCTGTCCACCGGGTCGGGCTTCGTCGCGCTGAACTGGAGCAGCGGTGCGGCTGGCTCCTGGGGTGAGATTCCGCTCACCGGCGACTTCAACGGCGATGGGAAGACGGACACGGCTGTCTTCACCGCGGCGAACACGTGGTTGGTGAACCTGTCCACCGGGACGGGTTTCGTCGCGCAGAACTGGAGCAGCGGTGCGGCCGGCTCCTGGGGTGAGATTCCGCTCACCGGCGACTTCAATGGCGATGGGAAGACGGACACGGCTGTCTTCACCGCGGCGAACACGTGGCTGGTGAACCTGTCCACCGGGACGGGCTTCGTCGCGCGGAACTGGAGCAGCGGCGCGGCTGGCTCCTGGGGGGAGATTCCGCTCACCGGCGACTTCAATGGCGATGGGAAGACGGACACGGCTGTCTTCACCGCGGCGAACACGTGGCTGGTGAACCTGTCCACCGGGACGGGCTTCGTCGCGCAGAACTGGAGCGGCGGTGCGGCTGGCTCCTGGGGAGAGATTCCGCTCAATGCGCCCCAGCACCTCATCCACAGCTACGTGATAAAGGGGCAGTGGTATCCCTGAGTCTGGCGTAGCTGCCTCCTCGGGGCCGGTCGCCGGTTCGAGCACGCCCGCACCGTTGGTCCAATGAGCGGTGCGGGCATCCTCGCCAAGGGTCGTCGCACTACGCCGGGTACAGGCAACTCCCCGCGAAGACGTGCATTTTTGTGGACTATGTCGTCGACGCGTTCTGGCTCCAGGACCTGGCCAGGCGTTTTCCGCGACCTGAGGCTCTCGTCGCTCGTCTTCGTCACACCCCGGTCACACCGCACACGGTAGCAATGATGTGCCCGTGTCCAAGCCTCGAACCCTGCCGTACCAAGCCTTGGCTTGAACCTGAGAGGGCGATGGCAACCCCATTGTGAACGAATCGCCACACTGTGTCGTGATGGTCGCTGCGTCTCGAATAGTAAAAATAAATATCATGAAACGAAAAACACTAGAGATCCTTGATGTCGACTGGCAATCTTTCCTTGGGGCAATTGCAGTTCTGATTGCAGTTGCCTCTGCTCCTTCGTTCGCACAGTCGTTCTGTTATTCGCAGTCCGGATCGAACTGTTATTACGACTGCGGCCCTTCTACCACCGGCGCAGCTCAAGGGATGATTCACCAATGCACGTGCGACGGCACCTCCATGACCTATTCGCCATACGGTTCGGGCATGGGGCCCTCTTGCAACAGCCTCAACAGTTGGTGCACGACCGCTGAGACATATCCTTCTGGAACGAGCAGTTGCCGCCAATGGCCGTGTCAACCTGGTCAGGCATGCACGGCGACGAATGGTTGTTCGGGGACATGTGTTTACACCGCTCCGTCCAGCAGCTACAGCGGCGCTCATGTCGCATGCGTTGCGTCGCCTTCAAGTCAAGTCTGCGGGAGCACGTGCTGTGGGGCGGACCAGATATGCTCCGATGGAGCATGTAAGCCGCGCTGTGGAAATTCGCCGTATGACCCTGCAACTCAATGCTGCGTGAGTCAGGAGGTTCTGCCGAAGTTCCAGATTGCGGACTTGACCAGGTGTCCGAACCGCACTGCGAGGCCCGGATGGAATCCCAGCGACCCCAGTCACGTCAATGGTTGTGGTCCGGTTGGGCTTGGTCTGCTTGTCAGGGATAATTATGGATTGGCTGATTTCAATCCGGGCTGCAACGCTCACGACGCCTGCTATGGCACATGTAATAGCAATAGAAGCAATTGTGACTTCGACCTCGCGTTTGCGCTAAAGAATGCATGCAAAAGCGCATACCCAGCTCCGCTTTCGGCGGAACGTAGAAAGTGCCTGGATGTGGCCCTGGTGTATTATACCGCGGTGGATCTGCGTGGGGGCGGGGTTTACGGCGATGCGCAAAAGGAAGCATGCATCTGCTGCCCTTGAGTTTGGGTTCGTTCTTTTGCCGGGTTGATTGGATGGTGTGTATGTCAAGACTCAATAGCGCTTTGATGGCCTCGTTGTTGTTGGTCGTCTCAGTTGGTGCGTGTTCTGAACGGCCAGAGCAGTCTGTCAGGCTTTCACCTGAAGCTTCGTCACGAGCAGGGCTTGATGATGGCCTTGCAGGAGTGTGGGTGGGGACGCTGACGGGGCCGGTTGATTCCTCGGGTGTTCGCTTCGAAATAACGGAGAGCAATGGACAGCTCACGGGAGTGACATTTTATACGGAGCCCAGCAGTTCTGAGTACATGAGAATGGGCGCCCTTTCAGGGAGTCGAACTGGAACGACTGCCCAGTGGACCACCGGCAACAACTCGGTTTCCGGCACTCTCAATGGCGACACGTTTTCGGGCACGTTCGTCTTCGGCAGCGTCGACACCGATCCGGCACTGACGGTTCAGCTCAGCTTGCAACGTTCTTCTTGCGTGCCTGAGTCTGATGCAAGTTTCTGCTCGCGCAATGGCTTTGACTGCGGTCTCGCCGTCGGCGGAGATAATTGCAGTGTCAGAAGGATGGTCTCGAGCTGCGGAACCTGCGGCGCGGGGCTTTCCTGCAATCAGCAGAACAAGTGCCAGTAGTTCATGGTGAGCGGCGGGCACTCCGGCAAAGCCTCCGTGTTTCATCGGGGTCTTGCAGGAGGGCTCGCCGCGCTTTCACCCAGCGTCCTGAGCTGTGGAGCCCAACCCCGGGCGGGTGGAGGAATTTCCGGAAGGCCGCGGACCGCACGACGAGCCTCCCGGAGCGCAACGACCTGCTGACCCAGGCCGCGCGGCTGAACGACGCGAGGAAGTAGGCCGGACGTTACTTCGTGGAGGCCGCGCCGAGCTTCTCCAGCATCCTCACGGCGTTGTTGTTCTTCGGGTCGAGCTCGAGCGACTTCCTGTAGCGGCGGATGGCCTCGTCCTTCCGGCCGGCCTCGGCATAGGCCTCGCCGAGGCTGTCGTGGGTGTTGGCGTCGTCGGGGTAGAGCTCGGCGTTGGCCTCGAAGACCTTCACGGCGTCAGCGACCTTCTTGTCACGCAGGAGCGAGTATCCGAGCTCGTTGAGGATGCTGGAGGAGAGCTTTGCGTCCGGGCCCGCGTTCTTCTTGTGGTCCTTGAACCAGGAGAGGGCGGCGTCGGTGCCCTGGAGGCGCAGGAGCAGGTCCGCCGTCGTGTCCGGGCCGTCGGGCATGGCGGTGTAGCCCTTCCAGCCGTACTCGGTGGCCACGCTGGCGATGAGCCGCTCGAAGAGGCGCGAGCCGTCATCCGAGTTGGTCATGATGGCGATGCCGCTGCCCGAGTCGGCGAAGGCCATGAAGAAGGCGCGGTAGCCCTCGTTCGCGCCGCCGTGGCCGAACCAATCCACGCCGGGGCGGCGCATGAAGCCGATGCCGAAGGCCTCGGACTGGCGGGTGAGCATCTGCTTCGCCATGGCCGGGGAGACGATGCGCCGGGACTTGCCGTTCCAGGCCTTGGAGACCTCGAGGGCGACGCGAGCCAGGTCGGAGGGCGTGGTCCACAGGCCGGCGGGGGCCATCTCCGGGTAGGTGTGCCAGCGGCCCTCGAGGCTCGTGCCGCCGGGGCGCGTGCCGATGGCGGCCTGGGACTCCAGGGCCTTGGGGAGGGGCTGCTCGAAGGTGCTGTGCTCCAGGCCGAGCGGCGCGAGGACGGTCTCCTTCATGATTTGCGGGAAGGGCTTCTGGAGCCGGTCGACGAGCATCTGCTGGACGATGACGGTGCCGCCGCCGCTGTAGCGCGTCACGGTGCCGGGCACGGTGTCGACGCGCACGGGGCCGGAGTTCGCGGGTGTCTTGCCGTCGAGAATCTGCTGCGGGGTGGGCACGGGCTCACCCACCGCGTAGCCGCGGAAGCCGTGGACCGTCGTGCCGGCGTTGTGGGCGAGCAGCCGGCGGAGGGTGACCTTCTGCTCCTTCGTGAAGTCGTTGTCCGGCACCTTCCACGAGGTGAGGAGATCGTTGATGTTCGCGTCGAGCGACCAGTGTTGCTTCTCGGCGTGGTGCATGGCCGCGAGGGCGGTGACGGGCTTGCTGATGGAGGCGGCCTGGAAGAGGGTGTCGACGGTGACGGGCTCGGAGCCGCCGGTCTGCTTGACGCCGTAGGCCTTGGCCCAGACGAGAGAGCCCCGGTCGAAGACGGCGATGCTGACGCCGGGAATCTTGTACAGCTCCATCCACTGCTGGAGCGACAGGCTGCGGGGGGCCTCGCCGGGGAGGGTGATGGGCGAGAGGCCCGCTTCCACGCGGGCGATGCGTGCGGCCTCGGAGGGGCTCGCGAGCCACTGGGTGGCGGGCTTGCGCGTGTCCGCGGCCGTGAGGAGACCGATGGCGGCGAGGCCCGCGAGGGCGATGGAGGGGAATCGGAATGGGGTCTGGCTCATGGGTGGCTTCCGGGGGGGCTCGTGATGAGCCCGCGTGACAAGACGCCTACGAAGGGCTTCGGAGTTGATTGCATCCACCATCCCGCTGCGAAGGCCCCAGGTTCCGGAGGACCTGGGGCCCTGAAGAGTGGAGGCGGCGGGATGCGCAGATCCACACCACGCCCCCCGGACGCGGCCCGGGTCCCCGCTCCAGCAACCGCCGCGGATGGGAGAAACCCTCCACCGCATAGTCCTCCACTCCCTCAAGCAGGGGCGAGGCCGGAGCCGGAGGAGGAGAGCCCGTCCGTTCCCGCGACGGTGGAGGAGCCGAAGAAGGAGCGCACACGACGATTGGACCAGGCCGGGCTGCTACTCAGGACGTTCGCGCTGGACGTGTTCGCTTGCTGGAGGAGTGGAGGCAGGAGGAGTGTATTTGCGTACGTGATGGCCTATGCATAATGCCCCGCCTCCTCCGCACTTATTTGAGCAGGTCTGCGCCCGCTGGGTTCATTTCCCCGGCTCCTGGTGGCCCTCAGCCGCTTGAGCGTCGAGCGGTCGAGCTTGAACCATCGAGGGCTGCCGGGGCCACCCCCCTCGACACATCGCAGCCAGCCCTTCTCCACCCAGGAGCGCACCACGGGTTCAGTAACGCCCAGCAGCGCGGCGACACCATGCATGGAGTAGAGGCCGTCGGCCCGGCGCTCTGGCTGTCGTGGCCGTCCTCGTCGTCCCGCGGGCTGGCGCCGTATGCCGTAGCGCTTGCGCACCCAGCGCACCGCCTCCTTGTCCCAGGCGCGCTTGACTCCAGAGAGCAGCCCCCTTCGGTTCAGCTCGGCTGCTACCTCCCTATCGCTCCTCTCCTTGGCCAGCATGCCAATGAGTTTGATGACCTCGGGCGAGGTGGCCCGCTCGAATGATGGGCGACGCGCAATGCTCAGCTCGCTGCACGTCCCGGTCTGCCATAGCAGCTGGATGTGAATTGCGCGCTCCGGGACGTCCACGGGGCTGAGCACTACCTCTCTCACCAGAATCCGCAGCAG
>NZ_PZOX01000039.1 GCF_003044305.1 Vitiosangium sp. GDMCC 1.1324
TGCTCGCTGGAGCCGGACGCGGTCGTACCTGGTCAGCCCCCGCTGGGCGGGGCCCAGTGCCTTCCTCATCGGCACACCGTAGGCCCCGCCGCGCTATTGTGTCAGGAACTTTTGCCTACCTACTTAGTAGCTCTTGGCGCAGTAGCCGCCGGCCGCGTTCACCCAGTTCTGCTGGATGAGGTACTGGCGGGAGCCGAGCGTCATATTGTACTTGGAGCCGTTGGACGCGGTGGAGGTGGTGCCCCAGGTCCAGGCGCACTTGTCGGCGTTCTCGGCGCCGGACGTGTCGTACCAGGCGTTCAGGTCGGGGTCGGTCGCCGCCTCCTCGAGCTCGTGGGCGATGATGGAGGCCATGCCGTCCGCGCCGACGTTGCCGTTCGGGCTGGAGGCCGTCTGACCGGCGCACGACGACGGGCAGCGGGCCGCGTTACCCACGAAGCTGTACTTGATGTCCGAACCACCAATGGTGCCGTGGGTGTGCCAGCCGCAGTACTGGGTGCAGAAGCCCGAGGACGCCGTCACGTCCTGCGAGGTCAGCACGAAGTACACCGCGTTGGTGTTCTTGGGCAGCGTGCCGGCGTTGATGGCGTCCGCCACCACCTGCTGGATCTTCGCATCCGTCAGCGAGGTGCCGTACGGATAGGCCACTGTGGTGCTGCCGCCGTACACCACCGAGTTGTTCACGATACCGCCGGAGCTATTGGTGTAGGTGGTATTGATATTGAAGTACGGAGATCCACCGATGCTGTTGGCGAAGTCGGTGAGGATCGTCGTGGCGGTGTTGCCCGACCAGTTGCCGTACCAGATGTAGTAGATGGTCTTGGTGCCCGTCATGATCGGGCCACTGTGGTACGAGATGCCGTTGCTGGCGGCAGTCCCGGTCGGCTTGGCGGCCGTGGAGACGAACTGGCTGGCGATACCACCGCCCTTGCCCTCGGGCTTCACATCCACGGAGTCCTGCGTCTGCTCATCCTGCGACTGCTCCTCCATTCCACCGCAGCCAACAGCAGCCAGGAGGGAAGACAGAATCACGTAACGCACTGCGCGCATGGGGGGACCTCTCGGGTTCGCCTCGGAGCGCCGGAAGAGAAGTTTCCGGTCACGGGCGAAACAATCCCTAACACTTCCCACCGGCCAAGAAAAGAGGGCTGGCTTGGATTGCAGCTCTTTTTTGCCTGTCCGGCTTTCTTGAGGATGCAATTGATTGACATGAAATCATGGGGCATTCCGCCCGATCTTCCAGGGCGCTGGCGGACGCGCAGAAAAAAGACGGCGGGCCTCCAGCCGTAGCTCTGGAGACCCGCCGCCCATGTCTTCTGCAATCCGTTGGAGGACCCGCGACCCGCCGTCAGTACTTCACGGCGCAGTAGCCGCCAGCCGCGTTCACCCAGTTCTGCTGGATGAGGTAGTCACGGGTGCCGAGCTTCATGTTGGCCTTGGCGCCATTGGCCGTCGTGTAGGTGGTGCCCCAGGTCCAGGCGCACTTGTCCGCGTTCTCGTAGCCGCGGTTGTCGTACCAGGCGTTCAGGTCGGGGTCGGTCACCGCCTCCTCGAGCTCGTGGGCGAGGATGGAGGCCATACCGTCCGCGCCGGCATTGCCGTTGGGGCCCGTGGTCTGGGCCGCGCACGACGACGGGCAGCGATCCGGGTTGCCCACGAAGCTGTACTTGATGTCCGAGCCAGCGATGGTGCCGTGGGTGTGCCAACCACAGTACTGGGTGCAGAAGCCCGAGGACGCATTCACGTCCGAGGAGGTCAGCACGAAGTACACCGCGTTGGTGTCCTTGGGCAGCGTGCCGCCGTTGATGGCATCCGCCACGATCTGCTGGATCTGCGCGTCGGACAGCGAGGTGCCGTACGGATAGGCCACCGTGGTGCTGCCCGCGTAGTGCACCGCGTTGCTCACCTTGGCGCCAGCGCTGTTCGTGTAGGTGGTGTTGATGTTGTAGTACGGCGAGCCGCCGATGCTGTTGGCGAAGTCGGTGAGGATGGTCGTGGCTGTATTCCCGGACCAATTGCCGTACCAGATATAATAGACGTTCGTGGTGCCCGTGATGATCGGTCCACTGTGATAGGAGATGCCGTTGCCCGGTGCGGCCTGCCCCGACGGCTTGGCGGCATTGGAGAGGAACTCGCTGGCGAGACCGCCGCCCCTACCCTCGGGCCTCACATCCACGGAGTCCTGAGTCTGCTCATCCTGGGATTGCTCTTCCATTCCACCGCAACCCACAGCAGCCAGAAGAGAGGACAGCATCACGTAACGCATTGCGCGCATGGGGGGGCCTCACATGTCGCCTCGGAAGACCGGCAAAGGAATTTTCCGGTCACGGGCGACGCATTTCTTAACATCTCCTGAAGACCAGCGAAAGAGGGGCTCTTGGTTTTTGAGACTTTTCTCTGCCTGTCCAAGATTTCCACACCCGCAAGCGATTGCCACGGATTCTGGGGCATTCAGCCCCGCGAGGCGCAAGGAATTGCTCAATGAGCCAGACGATGGGGCATTCCACCCCGCACAACCCCATACGCGGCGTATGACTCGGGGCAATCCGCCCCACGGCGCTGTGGATTGATTCCACAAGTCAGGGCGAGCCCCCCCCGGACGACGCACGGCGAGTCACAGACATACACGACAAGTCACATGCTTGACGTGCCAATTGCATAGACGACACACCAAGCACCTGATTGACATGCCAATTTTTGACCGAGAGCGTCAACTGAAATGTCGCAAAACATACAGAGCGTCCTGCTTCGCGAAGCCTGGCGCCTGTCTCGCCAAGGACTGACACGGGCCCTCTTCCCGAAACAGGCCATGCCTTGTCAGAGTTCGGGGCCCCATGACTCAACACCCCCGCTCCCCCCGATTGTTTGTCGCGGTGCTTCCGCTGCTCCTGCTCGCCATGGCTTGCGGCAAGTCTCCCGACAAGACGCCCACGGATGAGACACCGCAGAGCACGCCCATCCCGCCCGAGCAGTTCGCGCAGGAATACGCGGCGGCCATGTGCGAACGCGCGCAGGCGTGCGGAAACCTCGCGCCCTATCTGGTCGATGGGTGCAAGACCGGCGCGAGCATGCTCATCGGCCCCGACGACGTGAAGAAGGCCGTGGACGCCGGCAGGCTCGTCTATGACGCGGACCTGGCGCGCCAGTGTGTCAATGGCATCGCGAAGACCCGGTGCCTGCAGGACGACCTCAGCGACGAGGTGCAGGCGCTCTGCTACGCCGCGGTCAAGGGCACGGTGCAGAAGGGAGAAGCGTGCTCGTTCCTCTTCGAGTGTGCCGCGGGCACCTGCGGAGGGACGACCGAGAACACGTGTCCCGCCACCTGTCCGGACGTACTTGCCGAGGGACAAGAGTGCTCGCGCATCCACGGAGCGCCGTGCGATGAGCGCGCCGGCCTGCGCTGCTCGGGAAACGTCTGCGTGAAGCCCGTGGACAAGGGCGAGAGCTGCGTCGACAACCTCGGCTGCAAGAGCGGGCTCCGCTGCGCGAGCAGCACCAACACGTGCGTGCCGCCGGCCACGGAGGGCACTGCCTGTGAGGAGGATGCCTCTTGCGCGGAGGGCCTGTACTGCCAGGACGGCATCTGCGCGGTTCGCAAGGGCGAGGGTCAGCGATGCTCGCTGGGGCCGGACGAGGTGGATCCCGCGCTCCGCGGTGCCCAGTGCAACGACGGACTGGTGTGCAAGGGCGCGGGGCTGGACTCCGAGGGCAATCCCCTCTCGGGGAGTTGCGTCAAGCCCTCGGCGGAGGGCGGCCCCTGTATGGACGCGCCGGCGAACAACTATGGCTTCAGCGACGGCTGCCTGACCGGTCTGAGCTGCGTGAACGGTGTCTGCACCCTGCCTCCCGTCAGTGGCGAGTGCCCCGCCTCCGGTACCTGCCGCCCCGGTGTGGCGTATTGCGCGGATGACAACACCTGCCAGCCCCTGCGACCCAACGGCGCGGCCTGTGACATCCCCCCGCAGTGCGCGAGCCGCAACTGCGCCGATGGGACGTGCACCCCCGCCGTCAACTACTGCCACGAGTGACAGGCTTCAGGGGGAGCGGCCTGGCTACCTGGCCGCCCCCTCCCAACCCACACGCATTGACATACACACACCGCCTCCGAGCGCGACAGGAGCCCCGATTGACAGCCAAACATCGGTTTCCATCTACTACGCCCGTGCAAAACATCTGGAGCATGCGTTGGTTGGGCGCGGTGGTCCTCGCGCTCGCGGGACTGGCCTGTGGTGAGAAGTCAGACTCCGAACCCCTCACGGTGAAGGCAGAGGACGGGACGGATCTCCCGCTGCGAGAGACAACGCCGGAGCTCCAGGCGCGGTTCAAGGAGGGCGACGCGCTCTTCGACTTCACCTACAACGAATCGGATGGGCTCGGGCCGCTGTACATCCGGGCCGCGTGCTCCTCATGTCACCAGTCCGCGGGCAAGGGGCCGGGCGCGGTGCAGAAGATGGCGGTGGTGGAGCCGGACGGCGTCACCTCCTCCGAGGACCAGAGCGCGCTCGCCTGGGGACACACGGTGCGCCCCTACAAGACGGCCGGTGCCACCCAGACGATCCAGGCCCCGGGAAGCGCCCAGAATGTGAAGCTGTCGCTGCGCGTGGGCCCGGCGGTGTTCGGCCGCGGCTACCTCGAGGCCATCGCCGACTCGGAGATCGAGCGGATGCAGGCCGAGCAGTCCACCCGGACCGATGGCATCCACGGGCGGGTGAATCGCGTCACGTACCACTCCCAGCCCAACCCGGAGCAGCCGTTCCACACCCACCAGCCGGGCCAGGGCAACCTCATCGGCCGCTTCGGCGTGAAGGCCCGCATCTCCACGCTCGACGAGTTCACCGCGGACGCGATGCAGGGCGACATGGGCATCACTTCGCCCATGCGTCCGGCCGAGCCCGCCAACCCGGATGGTCTCACCGACGACGGCAAGCCCGGCACCGACGTGGACCTCGCCCGCGTGAACGCGGTGGCCGATTACATGCGTCTGCTCGAGATTCCCAAGCGCGCGACGCCCGGCGCCGACGGCCCTCGGCTCTTCGCGGAAGCGCGGTGCTCCGTGTGCCATGTGCCCTCGCTCCAGACGCGGAGCGACTACCCCCTCGCGCCGCTCGCCGGCCGTGATGCGCCCGTCTACTCGGACCTGCTGCTGCACGACATGGGCACCGGCCTGGCGGACGGCATGGTGGACGAGAGCGCCACCTCGCGCGAGTGGCGCACCGCCCCGCTCATCGGCCTGCGCTTCTTCACGACCTACCTGCACGACGGGCGCGCGAAGACGCTCCGCGAGGCCGTCCTCGCCCACCAGGGCCCTGGCTCCGAGGCCAATGACTCGCTCAGCCGCTTCCAACAGCTCTCCAGCTCCGAGCAGTCCGCGCTGCTCGACTTCGTCTCCTCCCTGTAATCCCCCCACTCCCGACGAGAACCCCCCATGTACCGCCGGTTCCTCCCCCTCCCCTTCCTCCTCCTCTCCGCCGCGTCCTGCGGCAGCGAGCGTCCTCCCCAAGAGCAGGCCCTGCTCGATGTGAAGAGCTACATCCAGACCAACCTGGACGAGCTCCACAGCGCGGTGGTGGAGCTCCAGAAGGATGCCCCCGCTCCCGATGCCGACGGTTGGAATGCCACCCAGGACGCCGCCGCGGTGCAGAAGATGAAGGCGGACTGGCGCCGGGCCCGCATCGCCTACGAGCACGTGGAGGGCGCCATCGCCATTCTCTTCCCCGAGCTCGACGTCTCCACCGACCAGCGCTACGACGGCTTCATCGCCACCGGTCCGGATGATGACCTCTTCGACGACGAGGGCGTCACCGGCATCCACGCCGCCGAGCGTGTCCTCTGGTCCGACTCCATCCCCCAGCGCGTGATGGAGTTCGAGAAGGGCCTGCCCTACTACCAGCCAGCCGCCTTCCCCTCCAACGAGAACCAGGCACGCGAGTTCAAGGAGTTGCTGCTCACGCGGCTGGTGGCGGACGTCCGGATGATGAAGGCCCAGTTCGCCCCGCTCGCGCTGGACACCTCCGCGGCCTTCCGCGGGGTGATCGGCTCCATGGGCGAGCAGGTCGAGAAGGCCAACAAGGCGGCCTCCGGCGAAGAGGAGTCCCGTTACGCCCAGTACACGCTGGCGGACATGCGCGCCAACGTCGAGGCGGGCATCTCCATCTATGGCTACTTCAAGCCCTGGCTGCTCGAGCAGCCCGGCGGCAAGGAACAGGATGCGAGGATCGCCGCTGGCTTCCAGCGCGTCCAGGAGCGCTACGCCTCGTTGACGGGTGACGCGCTGCCCGAGGTCCCCGCCACCTGGAGCTCCGCGAAGCCCTCGGCGCAGGATCTCTCCACCCCCTTCGGCCAGCTCTACCAGGTCCTCGTCACCGAGTCGGATCCCGATGCCACCGGCTCGCTCGTGAGCGAGATGAACACCTCCGCCGATCTGCTCGGCATTCCCCGCCTGCCGTGAATCCCATGCGAACCTTCTTCCTGCTCGGCGTCCTCGCCGCTACCGGCTGCGGCGGTGATCCCGACGCGACGACCCCTCCAGATGTCACGGACGACACGCCGTTCATCGCCCTTCAGCGCGACTTCCAGTCGTTCTCCTCCTGGGAGCACTTCCATCTGGAGGGAGATGGCAACGGCACTCCGCACACCGGCGGCAACCGCGACATCTACATCAACAAGCGTCCGCCCAAGGGAGCCACGCAGTTCCCCACGGGCACCATGATCGTGAAACGCACGGACGGCGTCGGGGACCCCGAGAATGGCGGTCCCCGCACCTTCGCCATGGTCAAGCGCGGCGGTGACTACAACAAGGCCGGCGCGTTGAACTGGGAGTGGTTCGAGCTCATCCAGAGCAATCCCGACGACGCCTCGAGCCCCTGGCAGATCTCATGGCGCGGCCTCGGCCCGCCCGTGGGTGGCCAGTACGGCTCGAACGACGGAGGTTGCAACGGCTGCCATGGCCAGGGTGTGGCCAATGACTACGTGCAGGCCTCGGTGCTCCAGCTCTCCACGCTGGCGCGCTAGCTCCCGAAGGTGCGTCCGGACCGCCCCCCTCCCGACGGCATGCCCGTCCCCCGCATATGGGGACGGGTGAGCCCGGGCCTCCACGCCTGGAACCGGACGAGCCCGCCTCCCCTGAACAGACGGCGAGGCATAGCCTTACTCGAGGGGGACCTGGATGCCGTCGAGAGGATCCATCAGTCTTCGAGCGCTATCGAAGTCCACGGGGTTCCGGGCCACCGTGTACGCGCTCGGAGTGGTCCTCCTGAGCAACGCGAGCTCCCGCTTCGTCTTTCCCCCCGAGTCCAACGCGGTCCTCTGGCTCCCCCCAGGGCTGAGCCTCGCGGTGCTGGTGCGCGCCCGTCGCCGCCACTGGCCGGCCTACCTGACCGCCAACTTCCTGGCCCACCTCGTCCAGGAGATCCTGCGAGGAACTCCCCTGGCGGTGAACCTCATCTGGGCGGTGGGCAATACCCTGAGCCCCCTGCTCGGAGCGGTGCTGATGCGCCGGTGGGCGGGTGAATCCACGCTGTCGTTCACCCGGGTCCGTGACGTCGCCGTCTTCCTGATCGCCGGAGGGCTGATCAGCCCCCTGCCCAGTACCACGCTGGGCGCGGCGGCCATTGTCTGGAACGTCGGCGCCTCCTCCTTCTGGACGCAATGGCTGTACTGGTACCTCAGCGACATGCTCGGCACGCTGCTGGTCACCCCGCTGCTGTTGACCTGGGCACCGCGGGAGGATCACCTCGCCCCGCCCCAACGCCCCGTGGAACTGGCGGTGACGTGCGGGCTGCTGGCCCTCTTCTCCCACGTCATCTTCGGCCCGGGGATTCCCAACCTCCTGCCGCTCTCGCTGCCCTACGCCTGCTTCCCCTTCCTCCTCTGGGCGGCGCTCCGGTTGGGACCTCGCGGCGCGGCGACGGCCTCGGGAGTCGTCGGCACCCTGGCCGTGTGGCACACCACCGCGGGCCATGGCCCCTTCGCCTCCACCCTGGCCCCCATCCGGGTGCAGATGTTCTCCGTCCAGGCCTTCCTCGTCGTGGTGCAGTTGTCCGCGCTCACCCTCGCCGCGCTGGTGTGCGAGCGCCAGCACGCCGAGCAGGCTCAGCGTCTGCTGGCCCGCGTGGGCACGGTGCTCGCCGAATCCCTGGACTACCGCGTCACTCTGCCGCGCATCGCCCACCTGCTCGTCCCCAGGATCGCCAGCGGCTTCGCCCTCTGGTTGGAGTCCGAGGACGGACGCTGGGAGCAGGCGGCCCAGACCGGACTGCGGCCCGAGCAGGAGCAGCGTCTCCAGGAGCAATTGCGCCAACAGTCGGTCCCCACCGTCGCCCGGAGGGACCCGGAGATGGGCGTCGCCGTGCTCGTGCGGCTGCACCGCAAGCGCGTGCGGGGAGGGCTCGCGCTGGTGGCTCCCGGGTGGCATCCGCTGGATGCGCGCGATGTGGCCTTCGTCGAGGACCTCGCGCACCGCTGCGTCCTCGCGCTGGAGAACGCGCGCCTCTTCCAGGAGGCGAACGAGGCCATCCACGTCCGCGACGAGTTCCTCGCCATCGCGGCCCATGAGCTGCGCACCCCGCTCACCGCGCTCAAGCTGCACCTGCAGAGCCTGACGCGCCTGATGGTCCGGCTCTCGCAGGCCACGGAGCTTCTGGCCCGGCTGCAACTGGTGGCCCGGCAGGTCCATCGCCTGTCCCAACTGGTGGAGCGGCTGCTCGACGTGGGGCGCATCAACACCGGACGGCTGCGGCTGGAACGGGAGGCGGTGGATCTCTCCGAGCTGATCCACCGGGAGAAGGAGCTCCTCGCGGGAGACCTCGCGCGCGCGGGCTGCCCGCTCTCGGTGCGGCTCCACTCGAGCATCACCGGCTGGTGGGACCGGTACAGGCTGCAACAGGCCCTCACCATCCTGCTGAGCAACGCCATGAAGTTCGGCGCCCGTCAGCCCATCGAGCTCGAGGTCGACGAGACGGGCGAGCGCGCCCGCATCACCGTGAGGGACCATGGCATCGGCATGACGTCCGAGGCGATGGAGCGCATCTTCGGCCGCTTCGAGCGGGCGGTGTCGTCCCGGGAGTATGGAGGGCTGGGACTGGGGCTGTTCATCGCCCGGGAGATCGCCGAGGCCCACGGCGGGAGCCTCCATGCCGCGAGCACTCCCGGGAAGGGGACCACCTTCACCCTGGAGCTGCCGGCCTCCCACCTGCCGGAGATGCTTCACGAGACCCCCCTCCCCGCTCCCCATTGAAGGCACGGTGCGTCGATCCGCCACCCTGGGGAGCTCCCGAGCGCCTGCGCCTGTGGGGCATCCACCCAGTCGCCCATCGGGCCGCTTTTCTGTTACGACTGCCCCGGACATTCCCCACCCAGGTGCGCGCCTCCCCCCCGCGCACCGGGAGTGTGAGGAGACTGCACGATGAAGCTGCGTACGCTGGGCCTGTCGGTACTCGGTGCGATGGGTCTCTGCGCCCTGTCCGCCTGCAAGAAGGACGAGGCCGCCCCCGCTCCCGCGCAGGCTCCGGCTCCGGCCGCGCCCACCGTCAAGGCCGCGCCGCTGCCCGCGGATACGCCCCTGCCCCAGGACTCGGAAGAGGCCGCCCAGGCCCCCAAGGGAGGTGGCTCCGTCCACGGGTTCGTCACCTTCAAGGGCACGCCCCCCGCTCCCTCGCCCATCATCCCGGGCACGGATCCCAACTGCGAGGGCATGGACCTAGTGGATCAGCCCGTCCAGGTGAAGGCAGGCAAGCTGGCCAATGTGCTGGTGCGCGTGCAGGGCAACGTGCCCGGCGCCCCCACGACGCCTCCGAGCACCATGGTGGTGGTGGACCAGAACCGGTGCACCTACCAGCCGCGCGTGCAGGGCGCCGTCGCCGGCCAGCCGCTCGTGCTGATGAACAGCGATGGCACGCTGCACAACGTGCGCGGCATGTCCGGCGGCAAGCAGCTCTTCAACGTCACCCAGCCTCCCCTGAAGACGAAGGAGGCCCAGCCGCCGAAGGACGCGGACGTCATCCGCCTCAAGTGCGACATCCACCCGTGGATGACCGCCTTCGTGGTGATGAGCCCGCATCCCTACTTCGCCACTTCCGGCGAGGACGGCGCCTTCACGCTCCAGGGCGTGCCGCCAGGGACGTACACCCTCGAGGCCTGGCACGAGACGCTCGGCACGAAGACGGCCCAGGTGACGGTGAAGGAAGGCCAGGACACCGAGGTGTCCTTCGAATTCGTGGCCGCGAAGTAGGCGCGCGGCCCCCTGAACGCACCACGGGCTCCAGGTGGCAACCTCCCACCGGAGCCCGGGCTGGGACTGCCTGCTTCTTCTTGCCTACTTCTTCTTGATGGTGAGCTTCGCCTCGGTGGCCTTGCTGCCACCCTCGGCCTTGATGGTGACCGCGCCCGCCTTCACCGCCGTCACCTTGCCGGTGGCGTCCACGGTGGCGACCTTCTCGTCGCTGGTGGCGTAGGTGAAGGACACGCCCTTGATGGCGGCCCCGTCGGTGCCCTTGGCGACCACGGTGAGCGCCGCGCTCTCGCCCACCTTCAGGGTGGCGGGCACGGTCTCGAACGCCACCGCGTCCACCGCGGGCAGCTTCACGGTGACCTCGAAGCCCTGCGTCAGCTTGCCGGAGCTCACCGTCACGGTCGCGTTGCCCACGGCCTTGGCGACCAGCTTGTTGCCTTCCACCGCCACCACGTTGGCGTCGGAGCTGCTGTACTCCAGCTTCGCCGTCTTCACCGGCCGGCCGGCGTCATCCTGCACCTCGGACTCCACCACCGCCTCCGAGCCCAGGCCCGTGAGCGTGAAGGGCGCGCCCGTCACCTTGATGCTCGAGGGGATGACCACCTCGACGGCGGCCGCGCCGCTCACCTCTCCGGACTTGACGGAGATGGCGGCCGTGCCGCTCTTCACCGCGGTCACCTTGCCGGTGGCATCTACCGTGGCGACCTTCGCGTCGCTGGCGGAAAACTCGAACTTCGCCTTCTCCACGGGCTTGCCGTCCGCCGTGAGCGCCCGCGCGTCCAGGGCGACAACCTGGCCCGCCTCGGACAGCTCCACCGTCGCCGGCTTCACCTCGATGCGCTCCACCTTCTGGCAGGCGGAAGCGAGCATGACGACGGACGCGGCCATCAGCGGATTGAACAGCCTCTTCATGATGAATGTGCCTCCCACTCGCCCCGGGGCGAGTGCTTGATGTCGGGGATGAGGAACTTGGGGGTCCAAGGACCTGAGCGGTTAAACCCGCCACGCTTCAGCAATCCATGTTCCATATCCGACATCACTCCGGCGGGCGTGAAGAGCTGTGGACGGCAGGGACAGTCTACGCGGCGGGTTGTCCTTTTTTTCCACATCCGCCCTCGCCGGGCGAAATCCGGTTACGGTGGGGCCCGCCAGCACTCCGCGACATGCACCCCGAATCCAGAGCCGACACGACACACGCCCGGTACGCGCCCCGGAGGGACGCACGGTGAAGGGACTGTGGCTCGCGCTCCTCCTGCTCGGCCTCCCGGTGTGGGCGGCGCCCTCAGGTGTGCCGGTGTGCGAGCGGCCCTCGTCCCCGCCTCCGGAAGTGGAGCGGCCCTTTCCCGAGGAGGTGCAGCGGGCGCTCGAGGCGCTCGTGCGCGCGGAGTTCGCCCGGGAGCCGCACGCGGGCCTCGCGGTGGGGGTGCTGCGTGGAAGTCAGCGTTGGGTGGGCGCCTATGGCTCGCGAGACGTGGCCCGCGGACTGCCCGCGACGCCGAGGACCACGTGGCGGATGGCCTCCATCACCAAGACATTCACCGCCGTGGCCGTGCTGCAGCTCGTGGAGCAGGGCCGAATCGATCTCGACGCCGACATCCGCACGCTCGTGCCCGCGTGGCCGCAGAAGCGCTGGCCGGTGACGGTGCGGCAGTTGCTCGGGCACCTGGGCGGCGTGACGAACTACGGCCGCTTCGGCCCGAGCCATGACACCGGGCCGCTCGACACCGCGGGCGCGGTGGCCCTCGTCGCGGGCTATGAGCTCGAGGCCGAACCCGGCACCCGCTTCATCTACAGCACCTGGGCCTACAACCTGCTCGGCGCCGCCATCGAGGCCGCGTCGGGACAGAGCTATGGGGAGTACCTCCGGGAGCACGTCTTCGGACCCGCTGGCATGGAGCACGCGGCGCTGGATGATCGCCGCACCCGTGACGAGCACCACGCCGCGGGCTACCGCGTCCGGGAGGGGCAGCTCGTGCCCTCCAAGGTCGTCGATGTGTCCGGCCGCTTCGCGGGAGGAGGCACCCGCGCGACCATCGAGGATCTGCTCGGCTTTGGCGGAGCGCTGCTCGACGGCCGGCTGCTGTCGCGCGCCAGCTCGGGGCTGATGCAGACGCCGATGAGCACCCGGGATGGGCACCTCACTGACTACGGCATGGGCCTGGCGACCTGGCCGCTGCGGGGCCACTACGTGGTGGCCCACTCGGGGGCACAGCCAGAGACGTCGACGCTGCTCCTGCTGCTGCCCGGAGAGGACGTGGCGATCGTGCTCGCGAGCAACGTGGAGGGCCAGGCCGCCTCACTGCGGCGCATCGCCTACGGCATCATCGAGCTGCTGCTCGAGGGCAAAGGCTCCCGGCTGAACGCGCGCCTCCAGGATCCGGTGGACGCGGTGGTGAACGAGGGGTTGAACCGCATCTTCGGCTATGGGCTCGCGTACCACCTGTGGGCCACGCGAGGGCCGGGGACACTGCCCGGGACGGACGGGCTCTCGGAGTCCTTCGAGCAGGCGACGCGGATGCTGGATCGGAGCGCCATCGCACGCGCTCCGAACGCCGCGCGGGAGCGCATCCTCTCCGCCCACGGACCGAGCGAGGGCTGGCTCTTCGTCCGGGTGGGAGCCCACATGGCCCGGACGCTCGAGGAGGCACTGGGGCCCGAGCGGCTCGACAGCTACCCGGCAAGGGGTCCGCTCGCCTTCTTCAACGATTACCTGGCCGCCTGCGAGTCGAGGGCCTGCCCCGATCCCCTGCGCTTCAACGAAGCGCTGCGCGCGGACCTGCGCCGCTTCACCGGGGGAAACATCGAGCCCTCGAAGCACTGACCTGGCCCTCCAGTGCCAGCAGGAAGATAAGCCGATTCAGCACGAGAACCCGCTCTGACGCCCCGGTGTGTCCGCACGTATCCGTTGAGCACGTGAGGACGAACATGATGACGAGCTCGGAGCGGAAGGATGTGGTGATTGTAGGAGGCGGCCCGGCGGGCCTGAACGCGGCGCTGGTGCTGGGGCGCGCTCGCAAGGAGGTCCTCCTCTGCGATGGGGGAGTCCGTCGGAACATCATGGCGGAGGGCATCCATGGCTTCCTCACCCGCGATGGGACTCCGCCTGATGAGTTCCGGCGAATCGCGCGGGAGCAGCTCCGCCCGTACGGTGTCGAGGTCCGAGACACCCGCGTCACCTCCGTGGAGCGCACCGCCTCGGGCTTCCGGGTCGCCCTCGAGGGAGGACGCGAAGTGGTGAGCCGCCGCGTGCTGCTCGCCATGGGCCTGGTGGATGAGGTGCCGGACCTGCCCGGCTATCGCGAGCTGTGGGGCAAGAGCATCTTCCAGTGCCCGTATTGCCATGGCTGGGAGGTGCGAGATCGCGCCTTCGGGGTGCTCGCGACGAGCGCGCCGCTCCTCGACTTCGCCCTATTCCTCACCGGCTGGTCACGCGACGTGGTGGCCTTCACCGATGGCGCCTGGGAGGTGCCCGCCGAACAGCGCCAGCGGCTCGAGCGCGCCGGAGTCCGCCTCGAGCACCGGCGAGTCCGCCAGCTCATCTCCCGCACCGGGCACGAGCCGCACGGAGACCACCTCGAGGCCGTGGAGCTGGAAGACGGGACGCGGGTGGCGCGCGAAGTGCTCTTCGCCCGTCCGCTCCAACGGCAGACGGAGCTCGTGCTGCGGCTCGGCGTCGCCCTGGATGAGAAGGGTTTCGTGCGCGTCGATGCGCACCAGGAGACCTCCATTCCAGGAATCCACGCGGCGGGCGATCTCACGACGCCCCTCCAGGCCGCGACCGTGGCCGCCGCTGCGGGGTTCCAGGCCGCGGCCATGATGAACCATGCCCTCAACCTGGAGAACGCGGACTCCGGAGTGCATCCCCGGGGTTGAGCCCACGCGGTAGGAGCCGCTACGAAGGTGATGATGACGAGGAAGAAGACCGCACCCGGAGCGAAGAGGCCGTCGCTGTCTCGCGAGGAGTTCGAGCAGCACCACCTTCCCGTCTGGGTAGGACGCTACGGCGCGTTCAGTACCGACCACCGGCCGAACCAGCCGAGAGGAACAACCGCCGTCCATTCGTACGCCGTCATCGTCCTCGTGAAGCGCGGGCAGGTGAAGGTGCGGCACACCGGCGATCTGGTGCTCCGGGCGGGAGACGTCCACATCATTCCACCCGGGGACCCCCACGGAGGGGTACACTTGGAAAACGTGGACGGATGGGCGCTCGCATTCCACCCGGAGGCGCTCCCCCACGAAGACCCGAGCTGGGGGAGCCACACGGGCCCGCAGCTGGGTCCGTTGCTGCGGATCAGGAGCGGGTGCCATCCGGTCCTTCGTCCGACCGCCGCTCAACGCCAGCGCCTCGAGCAATGGATGCAGCTCCTGGAGTCCGAGCTCTCCAGCAACGAGAAGTCCCGCGACGCGGCCGTGAGCACCCTGCTCCAGTTGGTGCTGATCGAACTGGAGCGGATGAGCGGCCCCGAGACCCTACCGGACCCGGCGGGCCTGGGCCTGGCCCGGCGAGTGCTCACGCACATCGAGTCAAACGCCCTCGGACCTCTGTCCCTCACGGATGTGGCCCGAGCGATCGGACGCTCCGCCACGCACGTGGCCGGCGTGGTCCGGAAGGAGACGGGCCGCACGGTGGGCGAGTGGATCCTCGAGTACCGCATGGCCGAGGCACGGCGGCGGCTTCGAGGTACGGACGAGCGCGTGGACATCATCGCCGAGCGCGTGGGCTACGCGGACGTGACGCACTTCATCCGCCTCTTCCGGAGAGCCCACGGCCTCACACCCGCTGCGTGGCGGCGCCAGAACGGTGCCGCTCGGCAACACGGAGGAGTTGCGTGAGAGAGAAGTCCAGCAGCGACTGGCACGAGCGCATGTAACGATGGGCCCGGACAAAGGGCAGCCAGACGCGGCTACCCACGAGCACCTGTGCCTCCGAAAACTTCTTGCGAGGTATCCACTGGCCGCCCAGGGTGCGCACCAGCACCTGGCCCAGGTACGCGCCAATGGCGGGCACCGCATGCTCGTCGATGTTCTTCCGCTCGAAGACCCGCGGGAACTCCTCATGCCAGAACTGGTAGTCCACGTCCGTGAGGGACTCGGGCGTCGCCTCGAAGACGGAGGGCACCTTCGTGTGCATGAGCGCCACCAGGAGCTCGGCGAGGTAGCTGTAGATTTCGAGCGCACGCTTCGGGTCCTCCACGTCCGAAGGCAGGGCGGCGTCGGCGGGGAGCCACTCCTCGGGCTCGGGAGGTTGGTATGCGTTGAATTCGGCAATCTTCCGCTGGCGCTCGTGAATGGCAACGCTGTCCACGACACGAGAGAGGAGCGGTGCCACGTCCGGGTGGAAGCGGGGCTCCACGGGGGCGAGCGTGGCGCTGCGCTCGCGCAGGGTGCGCAGCACGGTGTCGTAGTCCAGGTCCGGCCGGAGGTGGACGTACGCGCGGGCCTGGGCCTCACGCGCCTCGTCGCTGGCGAAGTCCGCGACGGTGGGCCAGATCACCAGGAGGACAGAGCCGTTGGGGAGCGCCTCCACCCGGTGCGCCGGCGTGGACAGCATGCGCTCGCGGCCGACGGCTTCCACCAGCTTCGGACCGAAGACGTTGAGCCAGAACACCTCATAGATTTTGTCGAACCCGTCTCTGTACCAGGTCTCCTTATCGCGGCCAAAGCTGGGTGAATCCGTCAATGCCTTGTCAGCCATGCTGTGGGCTGAAGCATGGGCGACCGGATAGCGAGAGGCCCAGGCACGAACCATGTCCACGAGTCTTCGGCAGCGCTCCTCCTCGGCGAAAAAAGACAAGGGCTGCACCTTGAGCGTGATGCGCAATTCGGGAGGAAGAGGCGGGAAATCAAAACTGGGCCACATATACACTGCGGGCCACTTCGTGCGACGGAGCACGATGGACGTGCTGTTTTCATCACGCTCCTCCTCCAAGGACTTCCAAAGGGCAGCGCGGGTGTACTTGCGCCGCCGCTTGCCCTCGACAACGTCCGGCATCCACTCGCCGGCGTACTCCTCGAGCGCCTGGAAGATGGGCTCCAGCTCGCTCTCAAGTGCGGCCTGCGGGTCGAAGGCCCCTTCGAGGGTGAGTGTGAGGTGGTCCTCGGGATTGTCGTGAAGCTCCAAGACCTTCATTGAAACAGCACCTCCACTCCCTTGACCTCCCTCTCGGCTTCCCGCACGACTGCCTTCAAGTCATCTACCATCTTGGGCTTGAGGTCGCCGCCCTCGTAGATGAGGCGAACCCTTTGGACCGGCACCTTGCCGCCCTCGCCAAGAAGGGGCTTGAGGGAAGGCCGGCGGATGTTCAGCATCTCGCCGTAATAGCGCAGGGCCTCGCTCGCGTCCGCCTTCATTTGTGCCTTCAACGATTTTGGCTCCAGCAAGCTAAGGTTGCGGCTCTTGAAGCTGATCGTCTCGACGCGAGGTGGCCGTCCGGCAAGTTCGCCCTCTTCGATGACGAGCACATCCGCGAAGCGTAGGCCGCTGCCTGGCTTCCACACACCCACGTACGTCTCGATGCGGGGCTTGGCGAAGTCCATGAGGAATCGGCGCTGCGCCTGGGGGAGGGTCGCGTCGGCACGCAGCAAGTCCACCAGCGAGGCCACGCTCCTGGGCGACCTCGACGAGAAAGGCAGCGCGCTTGCGGTTGAGGATTCCGGCAGTGTCTTCACGCACGGGCCCCAGGGCGCCGAGCCGGACGGCGGACCAATCCTCCAACGCCTCCACCAGCCGGGGCATATCCACCCGTTGCTGCACGTCGACGAACTCAGCGGGTGAGCACGCCAGCAATGGAGCGAGCAGCTCCTCATCACTGGAGGACAGGTCGGGCCAGCCCGGAGGCATGGCCACGCCTCCGCAAGTGAGCGGGGCGTCCGCCTTCCGCGCTGGGAAGCCGCCCGCCCCTCCCGCTGCAGCCACCGGAGAGGAGACCGGCTGCCGCGGGCTGGTGCCCTGACGGAACGACGCGGGCCGGGAGTGAAGGCCGTCACCGCTCGTCAGACTCCCTCTGGGGTAGCCCGTCGCGCAGCCTCCAAACAGCACCAGCGCCACTACGGCCAGGAGGGCCGAACCCGGTCGCCACCCAGGCCCACGAAGCGCCGGAGCGGCGTGCACTGAAAACACCAACGAAACTTCCGCGTCTACCCGGGACGGGCCAGGGCCTGCGGAACGGGTGGACACGTGAACCTCCCCAGCAAGTCGCTTATTGGAGAGCGCGATATCAGGGACGTGACGTCGCGAGTGACGTCTTTCGGATGAAAGCTCCAACACGCGCCGCAGGGTGCCGCCGCTCGTGCTCCCCTATGCCTCCCAGGAATCCGAAGCGCGGAGAGGGCACATGGCGGACGCATTCGATGTGGTGGTCATCGGTGGAGGCCCGGCCGGAGAGAACGTGGCGGCACGGACCGCCGCGGGTGGACTCTCAACGGCCCTCGTGGAGGTGGAGCGGCTTGGCGGAGAGTGCTCCTTCTGGGCCTGCGTCCCCAGCAAGGCGCTGCTGCGGCCTCCCGAGGCACTGTGGCTGGCCCGGCACTCCCCTGGCGCTCGCGAGGCGGTGAAGGGCTCGCTCGATGCATCCCAGGTCCTCGCGCGCCGGGACGAGGTGGTCCACGGCTATGACGACAGCTCCCAGCTCGAGTGGGCGCGAGGCGCGAAGTTAGACGTGGTACGCGGACATGGCCGGCTCACGGGCCCTCGGGCGGTGCGGGTAACACTGCGAGAAGGAGGGACTCGCGAGCTGACGGCGCGCCGGGCGGTGGTGCTGGCCACGGGCAGCCGTGCGCGCATTCCGGACGTCCCCGGGCTGCGCGAGGCGAAGCCTTGGACGAACCGCGAGGGCACCGCATCCAAGGCCGTGCCCCGGAGACTGGTAGTGATGGGAGGTGGCGTGGTGGCGACGGAGCTGAGCCAGGCCTGGCGCGCGCTGGGTACCGGGGAGGTGACGCTGCTGGAGCGGGGTGAGCACATCCTCGGGCGCGTGGAGCCCTTCGCCCGCGAGCTCGTGGAGAAGGCCCTGCGAGAGAGAGGCATCACGGTGCGCACGCGCACGCAGGTGACGCGCGTCCACCGGCCCGGCGGTCAGGGCGAGGTCACGGTGACGCTCGACACCGGCGAGACGCTGCGCGCGGACGAATTGCTGGTGGCGACGGGCCGTGTGGTGTCCACGCAGGACCTGGGGGTGGAGACGGTGGGACTCACCCCGGGCAAGCCGGTGGAGGTGGATGACCAGCTCCGCGCGCGAGGCGTGGAGGGCGGCTGGCTGTACGCATGCGGAGACGTGAACGGGCGCAACCTGCTCACGCACATGGGGAAGTACCAGGGGCGGCTGGCCGGAGACCACATCCTGGGCAAGCAGGTGGAGGCGTGGGCGGACACGCGGGCAACGCCCCAGGTGATCTTCACGCATCCACAGGTGGCCGCGGTGGGCCTCTCCGAGGCGGAGGCGCGCAAGCGGGGCCTGCCGGTGCGCACGGTGCAGGTGGGCCTGGACTCGGTGGCGGGCTCGAGCCTGATGGGAGAGGGCTTCGACGGCGCGGTGAAGCTGGTGGTGGACGAGCGGCGGCGCATCCTCCTCGGAGCCACCTTCGTGGGCCCCGAGGTGGGCGAGATGCTGCACTCGGCCACCATCGCGGTGGCCGGCGAGGTGCCGCTCGACAAACTCTGGCACGCGGTGCCCGCCTACCCCACCGTCAGCGAGGTGTGGCTCCGGCTGCTGGAGTCCTACGGCTTGTGAGCCGCGGAGGCCTTCGCGAGCGTGTCGAAGGCGGAGATGACCTCGGGAGGGGCCTGCACCAGCTCGATGAGCACGCCCTCGCCCCCGAGCGGGAACTGCTCGTTGCCCTTGGGGTGGATGAACGTCACATCGAAACCGGCCGCGCCCTTGCGGATGCCGCCGGGAGCGAAGCGCACGCCCTGCCCTTCGAGCCAGGTCACCGCCGCACGCAGATCATCCACCCACAGGCCCAGGTGGTTGAGCGCGGGATCATGCACGCGAGGCTTCCCGTTCGGGTCCACCGGCTGCATCAGATCCACCTCCACGCGGAACGGCCCGACTCCGGCCACGATGATGTCCTCGTCGACGTTCTCGCGCTCGCTGCGGTAGGTGCCGTGGGGCTCGAGGCCCAGCACGTCCACCCAGAGCTTGCGCAGGGGCGCCTTGTCGGGCCCGCCGATGGCCACCTGCTGGAGGCCCAGGATGCGAAACGGTCGTGTCGTCATGGCGAGGCACCGTCGCAGAGGGAGCGCGGCCAGGCAAGGGTCTCCGCCCCGGCGTGTCAGAAGCCCGGCGGCACCCGGCCATGCAGACAGGTGATGGTGTTGGGCACGCGAGGCCCCGACCACAGTGCCCGCCGCACTCCCGAGCGCGCCTGGGGCGGCACGCCCTCCTCCACCGGCCAGTGGGGCTCCGCACCAGGGCCCAGCGAGTGAAGCCCGCTCTGCCAGGGGCCGATGACAAAGGTATGCCCCGCGGCGCGGCAGCCGAAGAAGCGCGTCCAGGCGCGAGCGAAGGCATGCCCCCGGGCCGTCCCGAATGTCTCGCAGGTGCGGAACCACCAGAGCGATTCCCCACCGGGCACGAGCCGCTCGCGCAGCGCCACCAGGCGCTCCTGCCACGGGTGGCCCGGCGCGAGCGCTCCAATGTCCAGTGGCACACGATCGATGAGCACACAGCCCCAGTTGCCATGGCCCCAGAACTGGATCTCCGCGATGCGCTCCTCGCGCGAGCGGGCGAGCAACCAATCGAGCGCCTCGGGCCAGCTCGCCGCCCCCTTCCAGTCATCGAGCCGGCCGAGCGCGCGATACAGCACACCGCCCACGCGCCACGAGAAGGTGAGACCCGGAAGACCCCACGACCCGCCGCAGGTGCGGTCGTAGACCATCAGCCTCAAGCCCGCGCTCCGAGCCGTCATCACCCGTCCTCCTCGGAAGAAGGTATCGCTCCGGGGCACCGCGAGCGAGGGGGTAGAAGCCCGCGAAGTAGCTCGGCGAATGAATATCCCCGAGGATGGGACGTCCGGCTCATCCCCGGTCCAGATTCTCCAAGGAGCCCCTCCCATGCGAGCCCTGCTGGCATCCCTGATCTTCTCTCTCTTCCTCCTCCCCCGCTCCAGTGAGGCGGCCACGCTCCGTTGCGGCAAGGAGCTCGCCTCGGACGGCGCCTCCAAGTCCGACGTGCTCCTCAAGTGCGGGGAACCGACGGCGAAAGAGAGCCGCACCGAGACGGTGGGCGAGAAGACGAAGCAGAAGACCGGGGAGGAACCCACGACGACGACCACCACCGAGCACGTCGTCACCAAGACGATCGAGGAGTGGACGTACAACTTCGGCGCCAACCGGCTGATGCAGGTGGCGGTGTTCGAGAACGGCCGGCTCGTCGACGTGAGGAGCGGCGGCTACGGGCGGTAGCCTCAGCTCGACAGGGCGACCGTCCGGCCAAGGAACTGGTCGTCCGACACGACCGAGGCCAGGAAGCGCCCGACGCTGCTTCGGGGGATGGTGTGGTGATGCACCTCGCCCTGGGTCGACGCCAGCACCTCGTGGAGGGGCCTCCCATTGGTGAGGCCCACCGGCTGGACGATGACCCAATCGAGCCCGCTGTTGCGCACCAGTTGCTCCTGGCGCTCCTTGTCGGAGATCTGCTCCTTGATGAGCCGGTAGCCCAGCTTGAAGAACCAGGGCAGCTTCTCGCGCGTCTCCCCCACGCCGAAGGCAGACACCACCACGAGCCTGCGCACCCCGAGCTTCCCCATCGCCTGGATGATGTTGCGGGTGCCCTCGGAGCAGATGGTGGTGGGCGTGTTCGACCGGTGGAGGAAGCGAACCTTCAGCGGGTTGTCATTCACCCCGAGCGACACCACCACCGCGTCCTGCCCGGATATCGCGCGCTCCACGGCCCCGGCATCCCGGGCGTCTCCCGGAGCGAGCCGCAACCGCTCCGAACGGAGACCGAGTTGATCGGCATGACGCGAGAACGCCGTCACCTCATGCCCCCCGTCCAGGAGTTCCTGGACCGCCGCATGTCCCGTTCCGCCCGTCGCACCGAAGACGATGACCTTCATGGCTCTCCCCCGTTCCGTACCCTTGGGGATGGAGCCCGCGACGGGCAACCCGGGGAATCCGCTCGTTCCGCCCTCGAGGAGGCGGCCGACCTCATCCCCGGGTGCCAGGTGGCCTGGACTAGCCGCCGATGGCGCCGTTGATCAGCGGCGCGAGGATGTCCATGCCGGGATCCTCATCGTTGTAGCCGTTGGCCGGCTCGTAGATGCGGACGCGCTGGTTGTCGTTGATGAACCGGCTGAGGAACACATCCATCGGCACGAACTCGCTGTAGCACTTGTAGCTCTGGTACGGCTCGGTGATGTACTCGTACCAGTAGTGCTTCTTCTCCATCTTCTGGCAGGCGTGCGCGCCCACGAAGGTGATGATGGTGCTGCAGTGGCTGGCGTTGATCGGCCGGCTGTGCGGGATGAAGTAGCTGTAGTTGTTGTAGAGGTTCAGCTCGGCGACCAGCTTGTCCTGGTCCTCCTTCCAGTACTGGTGGATGGTGGCCTCATCGATGGGCGAGTAGAAGCGCTCGTAGGAGAAGCGCGAGTAGTTGTAGTCCATCGTGTAGCCCGTGTAGGCCAGCTGATCATTCGGGAACTCCATGGCCAGCATGCGGTTGATGGTGCCCATGTTGTTGCGGTCGAACGAGGCCGGCAGCAGACCGAGCACCGAGTCCAGGTTCCACGACTGGCGGATCTTCAGGTGCAGCGCGCGCGAGCGATCATTGACGTTGGGCGCCAGGAAGATGGGACCCGAGTCGTTGATGAAGTAGCCGCGCGCCGGATTGATGCCGCGGCGGATGAAGTAGTACCCGGCCGAGGTGGCGGTGCCGCCAGCGCTATAGCCGGAGACCAGCAGCTTCTGGACGCTCGGGAACTGCGTCTTGGCGTAGTTGATGGCCGCCGTCGTGTTGGTATAGCCCGAGTGGTACCAGGTGAGCGTCGGCTGCCCGCCCGTCGTATCCGGGTAGGTGGCCACGCTGTTGCCCACGTGCACATCGCCCGTGCAGTAGGGCAGGTAGACGATGTTCCAGTCCTTCGTCACCAGGTCGGTGCGGCTGCGGAAGGGCAGGCCCGGATCGGCGCCGTTCACGATCGGCGAGACGTACTTCGCCGTGAACTGCGTCATGTAGTCGTCCGCGATGCCGTTCGGGTTGGCCGCGCCGATGACGCCCGCGCGCCCGCTACAGGTGTCATAGTCCCAGCACGCACCGCCACCTTCGAGGAAGAAGATCAGGTTCTTCGAGCCGCTGGTGCTCTTGTGGACGAAGAACTTGTACTGAGAACCGTTGCCACACTTCGTTCCCGGCAGTTCGACCTTCTGCCAGTCGTAGGTGTTGCCGCCGTCCACCAGCACGTCGACGATGCCGGAGACCAGCACCTCCGCTTGAGCGACGCTCGGGGGGACCGCGGTGGCTGCGAGAAGGCCCAACAAGAGATGGCTTTTCATCCCAATTCCTCCTTGGGGGGGTACAGAGTGGGACGCGTGTCTATATCACTTTCCGTGAAATAATTGTATCGCCCATCCCACCAGGAGAACGCCTTTTCCCAGGTTGCGGAGCACGCGCGGTGCGGGCTATTGCGTCGGCATGGGCGCGAATACCCGATCGAAGGTTCTCCCGTGGCTCGCGGCGCTGGCCACGCTCGTGCTGCTGGCCGTGCTGTTGTTTGTCCTACCGCGTCAAGAGGACGCCACGCGCGAGCCTCCCCAGCGCGAGGAGAAGACCGCGGCGCCCGCGAGCAACACCGCTCCACCCCCCTCCCCCAGCGCGCCCTCCGCGCCACCCCAGGCCCTCGCCGCCGTCGCGACCGACGCCGGCGTCGTCTCCGACACGCCCCCCGAATTCCAGCCCTCCGCGGAGCCCGGCAAGCATCCGGTGGACCTGGCGAAGCTGCGCGAGCGGCTGCCCGGCAACCTCTACTGGGAGCTCGGAGTCCCCACGAAGGATCCGGAGGTCCAGCGCAAGCGCGCCGAGGACGGGAAGCACTGGAACGATCTCTACGGCAAGGTGCTGTCGGGCACGGCCACCGAGGAGGAGATCCGCCAGTACTACGACCACCGGCGCAAGGTGTCGGAGGACTACATCTCGTTCGCCAGCGCGGTGCTTCAGGAGTACGGCTCCCAGCTCCCGGATCAGGAGCGGGGCCTGTACGAGCTGAGCATCCGGATGCACCGCACCCGGCTGGAGGAGATGCCCGGGCAGCTCGATGACGCGCTCGCGCGCAAGCTCACCCAGGACCAGCGCCGCAAGGAGTGGAACGGCAAGTAGGTGTCCCGGAGGCCCGTCCGTTCCGAGGGTATTCATGCAAGCGGCACCCGGGTCCCCCTTCCCGACAGGCACAGCCGCCCTCACCCTCTAGGGCAATCATGGTTCCTACCGCTGCCTCCGAAGTTTCCGACAAGCGGCGCTGGCTCGTGCTCGCTGGCCTGGTTGCCGTCCCCGTCTATGTCGTTCCCGTCGGCCTGTGGGGAGTCCGCGCGCTCTGGCCTCGCGTGCTCCGGGACGCGACCTCGGGTGCCATCGCCCTGGGCCTGGTGTCCCTGGCCGGCATGGGCCTGTGTGCCTTCGCCCGGGTGAAGACCGAGCAGCCGGGCAGCGAGCGCTGGAAGCTGCCGTCGCGCTGGCCGCTCATGCCGGAGGAGTTCGCCGCCTCGGCGGCCTCGGGCCACTGAGCCGTTGGACCTCCAGCCATGACACGTCACGGCACCGTGTCGCCGTGACGCGGCTCGTCAGCCACCACCCGCGACTGTCCGCAAGCCACCTCTTCGTCCAGGGGGCCACCGCAGCACGCGGTGTCCGCTTGGGATATAGGGTGCGCGACAATCGGGCGGGAGGCAGCGCGTGGCACTCAGTGTCTTCGACATGTTCACCATTGGCATCGGCCCATCGAGCTCCCACACGGTGGGGCCGATGCGCGCGGCGCGGCAGTTCGTGGAGACCCTCGCGAAGGCGGAAGGCGGGCTGGGCTCCGTCGAGTCGGTGAAGGTGGAGCTCTTCGGCTCGCTCGGACACACCGGCAAGGGTCACGGCAGCGACATCGCGGTGCTGCTCGGGCTGGAGGGCGAGCGCCCCGAAGAGGTCGACTGCGACGCCGTGCCGGCCCGCATCTCTGGCATCACCGAGACCGCGAAGCTGAAGCTGCTGGGCCAGCACGAGGTGAAGTTCAAGCCCTCCGAGGACATCGTCTTCCACAAGCGGCAGTCGCTGCCGCGCCACCCCAACGGCATGCGCTTCACCGCGGAGCTCGCCGGGCGGAGCGAGCCCTTCACGCGCGCCTACTACTCGGTGGGCGGCGGCTTCGTCGTGAACGACGATGGCACGCCGTCGCACGGCGTGGGCGTGAGTGACAGCCGCATCCCCTACCCCTTCAAGACGGGCGCGGAGCTGCTGACGCTCTGCCAGCAGACCGGGCTGAGCGTCAGCACGCTGATGCTGGAGAACGAGAAGGCGCTGCGGCCGGAGACCGCCGTGCGGGCGGGGCTGCTGCGCATCTGGGACGTCATGCAGGCGTGCGTGAAGCGCGGCTGCGAGCGCGAGGGCATCCTCCCGGGCGGGCTCAAGGTGAAGCGGCGCGCGGCCGGCATCTACCGCAAGCTCAAGGGGGACATGCGCGGCAACTCGGATCCGCTGCTGGCGATGGACTGGGTGAACCTCTACGCGCTCGCGGTGAACGAGGAGAACGCGGCGCAGGGGCGCGTGGTGACGGCGCCCACCAACGGCGCGGCCGGCATCATCCCCGCGGTGCTCCACTACTACCGGCGCTTCGTGCCGGGCGCGGACGACGAGGGCGCCATCCGCTTCCTGCTCACCGCGGGAGCCATCGGCATGCTCTACAAGCTCAACGCCTCCATCTCCGGCGCCGAGGTGGGCTGCCAGGGTGAGGTGGGCGTGGCCTGCTCCATGGCGGCGGCGGGGCTCGCGGAGGTGATGGGCGGCACGCCGGAGCAGGTGGAGAACGCGGCGGAGATCGGCATGGAGCACAACCTGGGTCTCACGTGCGACCCCATCGGCGGACTGGTGCAGGTGCCGTGCATCGAGCGCAACGCCATGGGCTCCATCAAGGCCATCAACGCCGCGCGGCTGGCGCTCCAGGGAGACGGCAAGCACAAGGTGTCGCTCGACAAGGTCATCGCGACGATGCGCCAGACGGGCGCGGACATGATGACCAAGTACAAGGAGACCGCACGCGGCGGTCTCGCCGTGAACATCATCGAGTGCTGAGCCCCCACGGCTCCGCGCCCCTGCCGCCTCGAAGGAAGTGAAATGCTGAAGAAGGTCCTCCTCGCGCTCGCCGTGGCCCTCGTGGGATTCGCCGCCGTGGTGGCGTCGCGGCCATCCACCTTCCGTGTGGAGCGCTCCATCACCATCGCCGCTCCCGTGGATCTCCCCTTCGGCATCGTGAACGACTTCCACAAGTGGCACTTCTGGTCTCCGTGGGAGGCGCTCGACCCGGCGATGAAGAAGACCTTCGACGGGCCCTACGCGGGCCCCGGCGCCATCTACGCCTGGTCCGGCAACGCGCAGGCCGGCGAGGGGAAGATGACCCTCCTGGAGTCACAGCCCTACGACTCCATCCACATCCAGCTCGAGTTCATCAAGCCCTGGCCGGCCACGAACACCGTGGTCTTCACGTTCCAGCCGGGGCCCGAGGGCGTCACGGTCCGCTGGGCCATGGAGGGGCACCACACCTTCATGGCCAGGGCCTTCTCCCTGTTCGTGGACATGGACGGGATGATCGGCAAGGACTTCGAGAAGGGCCTGGCCACCATCAAGTCGCTGACCGAGACCGAAGCGAAGAACCGGCTCGAGCGGGAGGCCCGGCTCAAGGCCAAGGCCGAAGCCGAGGCAGCCCAGGCGGCTCAGGCCGCGCCCACCGCGCCGGCCCAGGCGACGACGACCACACCCTGAAGTCCACCGGGGCGGGAGGCTCCAGGAGCCCCGCCCCGAGTCATCCCCTCACTTGGGGCCGCCCAGATTGGCGCAGGCGCGCTTGTCACCGCCGTCGCAGGCGCGCTGCAGGAGCTTCGTGGCCTCGGCGTCGTTCTTCTCGGCGCACGCGCCGGTCCTGTGGCAGATGCCCGCGCTGAAGCAGCCCGCCGGGTCACCGCCGTCACACGCGCGCATGTAGAGCGAGAAGGCGCGCGCCGGATCCGCGCTCACGCCACGCCCCTGCCAGACGAGTGAGCCCAGCACGTTGCACGCCCGGGCGACGCCCGCGTCGCACACCCGCGTGTACTGCTCGGCCGCACGCGCCATGTCTCCCTTCCGCTCCGCCTCCGCGGCCGCGTCGAGACATCCCTGAACCGTCCCACTGGGACACTTCTCATCCTTGCTCGCCAGGGCCGCCGCGGCCTTGTCCTCCTGCTGCGGTGGCTTCTTCTCCGAGCACGCCACCACCGAGAGCAGCGCCAATACCCAGACCCTTCTCATGGACTCCTCCTCTTCACATGACGCAATGCATTGAACGACGCGATGCCTTGAACGACGCAACGCGTTGAAAAAGGTTTTACCGGGAAAAAGTGACAACCCGCATCAGTCCAACTAATTCTCCTAGTGAAGCACCCAACCCCCCCACCGAGGAGTCCCATGCATCGATTGAGAGCGTTGCTGTTGCCCGCCCTGGCGGCGCTGTTGCTGCTGCCAGCCGGGCCGGCGCGAGCACAGATCGCCGCGTCGCACGTCTACCACAACCACATGCCCAACTTCTGGCCGTACTACGACGTCAGCAAGTACGCGTCCACGCCAGTAGGCGGAGCCATCCGCTACACGTACGACGGTCAGGTCATCAACCTGAAGAAGAGCCCGCCGGCGAACTACACGTACTACCTGCCGTCGGGCGCGCCGATGCCGCACGACGACCTGGTCACGTACTACTCGCACGACGCGAAGACGGGCGCGTACCTGTACTGGCCCCCGGATGTGGCGGCGGACATGAACAGCAACGCCTCCACCGGGCAGATCCACGTCACCATGTCCGCGGCGGTGGTGAACAACGTCAACGACCTCAATGCCTTGCAGAACGTCCCCGGCTACACCAACACGAACTGGGGCTCGCCCTGGAGGGACCGCTACAACGCCCTGCGCACGCCGGGAGGCAACCGGACGCTGGATCTCATCCACTTCACCGGCCACCACTCCATGGGGCCGCTGGTGGGACCGGAATATTTCCTCAAGGATCTCATCTACCAGAACGTCACCCTGGCCCAGCCCTACTTCCTGGGGAGCAACTTCCAGTCCTCCAAGGGCTTCTTCCCCACGGAGCTGGGCTTCTCCGAGCGCCTCATCCCCACGCTCACGAAGCTGGGCATCCAGTGGTCCGTCATCGGTGACAACCACTTCTCGCGCACCCTCAAGGACTATCCCTTCCTGAACGACCCGGGCTCGGACACGCTGGTGTCGCCGCCCAACCGCGCGGACCTGCAGAACACCAGCAACGTGGGAAGCTGGGTGAGCGCGCAGATGGCGCATGAGCAGCAGACCATCCGCAACAAGTACCCGTTCGCCTCCACCCCGCACTGGGTGCGCTACGTGGACCCGGCCACGGGCGCCGAGTCGCGCATCGTGGGCATCCCCGTCAACCAGAACGGCTCCTGGCTCGAGGGCTGGGAGGGCGAGGCCACCGTCGACGTCGTCAACCTCAAGAGCTTCGAGGGGCTCGTATCCCAGAAGCAGTTCTTCGTCATCGCCCATGACGGAGACAACTCGGGCGGACGCGCGGGCTCGGCCAGCACCTGGTACAACGGCCGGAGTGTCACCTGCACCAATGGCGTGCAGTGTCTGGGCATCACCGAGTACCTGCTCAACAACACGCCCGCCTCCACGGACGTGGTGCACGTGCAGGACGGCTCGTGGGTGGACACGCGCGACTCCTCGTCCGATCCGCAGTGGCACCACTGGAAGCTGCCGTTTGGCATCTGGAAGGGCCAGTTCCCCGCGTTCAACTCGGCCACGGGCCTCAACCTGGCGCCCAAGACGAACCTCAGCGGCGTGCAGGAGGGCATGACGGTCTCGCTCGAGTACGGCTGGCATTACCTGGAGCGCAACTTCGCGCTGCTCCAGGCCTCCCTCAACTACGCGAAGACGGCCGAGCAGATCTGGCTGGACGCCCACCCCAACCACTGGAAGCCCTCCACCACGCAGGACAACCAGGTGACGTATGCGGGCAACCAGCTCAATCCCTGGATGATGTCCTATCCGGTGAAGGGCGACCCGAGCAACGACTGGGCGGGCGGCGCCAACCCCGCGGAGCTGGCCTGGTACTTCCTGATTCCTTCCATTGATTCGGGCTTCGGCTACTACGACGAGAACCAGGACGACAACGTCAAGCCCACGCTGTCCTTCAACCAGTCGCTCTATTTCTCCAAGCCCTACGTGCAGGACCGCATCGCGCAGGACCGCACGGGGCCGTCCGTCTGGTGGCCGCAGCGCTGGCCCTACAACCCGGGCAGCGCCAACACGGACAAGTCCGAGGGCTGGACACTCCACCACTTCGACAACACCTTCGCCCTCTATACCTACGCGTACGACGTGAGCGGCATCACCAGCATCAAGGCCCGCGTCCGCGTGCACACCAACAAGAGCATCGACCCGCTGGACAACACCCACAAGGTGTATGACCCCGCCGCGCTGAAGGCGGCCGGCGTGTCCAACATCGACACCACGCGCGTGGGCGCCTGGGTGGACTATCCGCTCACCCGGCGTGACCTGAAGCCTGTCATCAATGGCGTCGCGTGGCAGCCCACCTACCTGCCCGTCATGGCGAAGGTGCCCGCGCAGGAGATCGGCGACCTCTACTACGTCTACCTGGGCAACTACCGCGACCAGCTCCTCGACTACTACATCGAGGCCACCGACAGCCGGGGCAACGTCACGCGCAGCGAGATTCAGTCCGTCTACGTCGGCGCGGGCAAGTACAACCTGGTCGGCGGCAAGTACGTCGAGGACATCAACGGCTCGGTGCAGGGCACGTATCCGTTCCTGGTGGTGGACACCACCGCGCCCTCCACGCCCACGGGACTGGCGGCCTCCACGAAGACGGATCGCTCGGTGACGCTCACCTGGAACGCGGCCTCGGACAACGTGGCGGTGACGGGTTACGACATCTTCCGCAATGGCACGCAGGTGGGCTCGAGCACCAGCACGAGCTACACCGACAGCGGCCTGACCGCGAGCACCACGTACAGCTACACCGTGAAGGCGAAGGACTCGGCGGGCAATACCTCGGCGGCCAGCTCGGCGCTCTCCGTCACCACCCTGGCGCCGGATACCACCGCCCCCTCCGCTCCCACGGGGCTGACGGCCTCGGGCACGACGAGTTCCTCGGTGGCGTTGCTGTGGACGGCTTCCACCGACAACTACGGCGTCGCCGGCTATGAGGTGTACCGCAACGGCACGCTGGCGGCCTCCGTCACGGGCACGAGCTACACGGACACCGGCCTGTCACCGAGCACCACGTACAGCTACACCGTGAAGGCGAAGGACGCGGCGGGCAATGTCTCGGCGGCGAGCTCGGCGCTCTCCATCACCACCGGCGCGGGCAACACCACCACCATCTATTACAAGAAGGGCTTCACAACGCCTTACATCCACTTCCGTCCCGCGGGCGGCACGTGGACGACTCCGCCGGGCTACGCCATGCCGGACTCGGAGATCTCCGGCTACGCGAAGTACACCGTCAACCTGGGCACGGCCACGCAGCTCGAGTGCGACTTCAACAACGGCAGCGGCACCTGGGACAACAACAACGGCAGCAACTACTTCTTCCCCACGGGCACCTCCACCTTCAGTGCCGGCACCATCACCTCCGGTGCCCCGGTGGTCGACACCACAGCGCCCTCCGTGCCTGGCAACCTCACCTCGCCCTCGAGCACGGCCTCGTCCGTGACCCTCTCGTGGACGGCGTCGACGGACAACGTCGGCGTGACGGGCTACCTCGTCTTCCGCAATGGCACCCAGGTGGGCTCGCCCACAGGCACCACCTACACGGACAGCGGACTCGCGGCGAGCACCGCGTACAGCTACACCGTGAAGGCGCGGGACGCGGCGGGCAACACCTCGGCGGCCAGCTCGACGCTCTCCGTCACCACCAGCGCCGGCAACTCCGTCACCGTCTATTACAAGAAGGGCTTCACAACGCCCTACATCCACTATCGCCCCGCGGGCGGCACGTGGACGACGGCGCCGGGCGTCGCCATGCCCGACGCGGAGGTGGCGGGCTACGCGAAGTACACCGTCAATCTGGGCACGGCCACGCAGCTCGAGTGCGACTTCAACAACGGCAGCGGCACCTGGGACAACAATGGCGGGCTCAACTACTTCATCCCCGCGGGCGTGCAGACCTTCAACGCCGGCACCATCACCGCGGGAGCTCCGTCCGCCGACACCACCGCTCCCAGTGTGCCCTCGGGCCTGGCGGTGTCGTCCAAGACGTCCACCTCCGTCTCGCTCACGTGGACGGCCTCCACGGACGCCAGCGGCATCTCCGGGTATGACGTGTACCGCAACGGCTCGCTCGTGGGCTCTCCCACCTCGGCCAGCTACACCGACACGGGCCTGAGCGTCGGCACCACGTACAGCTACACGGTGCGGGCGCGCGACACCGCGGGCAACGTCTCGGCCCAGAGCACGGCCCTGAGCGTCACCACCAGCACCACAGGGGCCACCGTCACCTTCAACGAGACGGCCAGCACCGTGGTCGGACAGAACATCTACGTCGTGGGCAGCATCGCGGCGCTCGGGAGCTGGAACACCGGCTCGGCCATCCTGCTCTCACCGGACAACTATCCGACGTGGAGCGTGACGCTCAGCCTGCCCGGCTCGACGTCCTTCGAATACAAATACATCAAGAAGGACGGCAGCGGGAACGTCACCTGGGAGAGCGGCTCCAACCGCACCTCGACGACTCCGGCGAGCGGTAGCGTGACGCTCAACGACACCTGGAAGTAGCCCGGACATCCGATGCCCCGGCGCGAGGCCCACGAGCCTCGCGCCGGTGGCCGGAATCTGCCCAACCCTCGCTACCCACCCCGGGCCAGGGTGTGGCTACCGCTCCAGACACGGTTGAGGGTCATCCACATCACGCCCGTGGTGGTATCGAAGGAAGCGAAGTAATCCACGTCTGCCTTCAACGTGGCGCCATCCAGGGTGATGCTCGGCGGAACGCCGCCCAGGCCGCGGACGAGGAAGATGGGATTCTTGATGTCTCCTCCCGCGGCATTCAGGGTCACGGAGAACCCGCCGGTCACAGCTGCCTGGAACTCATAGGCCCCATAGACGCTGTTGTAACCAGGCACCGGATAGGTCGAGATGTCGGAGCGGGCCACACCGACAGGACCCGAGGTGACCACCTGGCCCTGGGTCGCGGTGAGCTGCGCCTGGAGCATGCGCTCCACCTGGGTGGTCTGGGCCAGAACATCTCCCGTGCTCTGCCGGCCCATGACCATGACGACGGAGTAGCTCTGGTAGGGATGACCCGAGTAGTTATTCTCGTAGCCATAACCCGAGTACGAAGGGTTGCCGACGGCACCGTACATCAAGCCCCAGGCGAGACGCTTGCTTCGGGTCGGATTGTAGCCATCCATCTCGTACTGGCACATCTGATAGGGCCAGTTCCAGTTGTCGGGCATGACCCAGTTGTCGCCAGGAGAAGGATCATTGCGGGTCTCGGAGGTGCGGCCCCAGTTGTCATTGAACCAGGTGCCTCCCGTGTTGTGCTGGAGCCAGTTGAGCGTCTGGACCATGCCCATCTCCGCATCGGCGCTCCGGGAGTACGTCAAGGTATAGGGGACGACGTTGGGTTGGCTGTAGTCCCAGCGGCTCTGGGCCAGGAGCGGTTCGTCACGGGAGAAGAACCTGTACTTGTCGCCCCACTTCACACCATCCACATTGGAGTTGGTGCCATCACCATCCCAGGCGATGTCACCATAGGGAGTGCGGGAGTCCGCGTTCTTGGACAAGCCCGAGGAGCCGGCGGCGCTGGTATCGAAGGTGACGGAGTAGACCGGATGGTCCCGTCCCGTGGCGAAGAACCAGTGGACCGTGGTCTTGATGGGGGGGTTGCCGCTGATGGGCATGTTCCAGGTGAACTCGTGGATGGCGTGATGCCGGCCCACGAAGACCTGGCGGTAGTTGCCCGAGACGTCGGCGGAGTGGGTCACCCCGCCGCTGCTGTCGTGGTTCACGATGTAGCCCCAGCCGTTCCACTTGCCGCTGGCGCCCGTGCCCGTGGCGACACGCTCCTGGGTGCCCAGATAGAACCGGAACTGCCGGAGCATGCCGCCGTGGCTTCCACCCGGATCCACGGAGTCGTTGCGCGTGAGGACCGCCGTCCGCTGCTGCCGGCCGGAATCCAGCCAACGATAGACATCCGAGTCATAATTCCCAGGGAGCTCGTGAGCCCAGGTGAGGGATGCCCAGACGTCTGGGGGAATAGTCACTGTCACCGTCGTGATCGCCGTGACACTGCCCGCACCGTTCGTGGCTGTCAGCGTATAGGTGGTCGTCGCGGTCGGGCTCACTGATACGCTCGTCCCCGTCACCGCTCCCACTCCCGACGAGATGCTCAGGCTCGTAGCCCCTGTCACTGTCCAGCTCAGTGTCGAGCTCTGGCCCAGGTTGATTGTCGCCGGTGCCGCCGAGAACGTCGTGATGGTCGGCGGAGGCACCACCGTCACTGTCGCGGTCGCCGTGACGTTGCCCGCGCTATTCGAGGCTGTCAGGGTATAGGTCGTCGTCGCGGTCGGGCTCACCGCCACGCTCGTCCCCGTCACCGTGCCGACTCCCGGCGAGATACTCAGACTCGAGGCCCCCGTCACCGTCCAGCTCAGTGTCGAGCTCTGGCCCCGATTGATCGTCGTCGGCGCCGCCGAGAACGTCGTGATGGTCGGCGGAGGCACCACCGTCACCGTCGCCGTCGCCGTGACGCTTCCCGCGCCATTCGTGGCTGTCAGGGTATAGGTCGTCGTCGCGGTCGGGCTCACCGCCACGCTCGTCCCCGTCACTGCACCCACTCCCGACGAGATGCTCAGGCTCGTGGCCCCCGTCACCGTCCAACTCAATGTCGAGCTTTGCCCCAGATTGATCGTCGTCGGCGCAGCAGAGAACTTCGTAATCGTCGGCGGAGGCACCACCGTCACCGTCGCAGTCGACGTGACACTGCCCGCACCGTTCGTCGCTGTCAGTGTATAGGTGGTCGTCGCGGTCGGACTTACCACCACGCTCGTCCCCGTCACCGTGCCCACGCCCGGCGAGATGCTCAGGCTCGTGGCCCCTGTCACCGTCCAGCTCAGTGTCGCGCTCTGGCCCAGGTTGATAGTTGCCGGCGCCGCCGAGAACGTCGTGATGGTCGGTGGAGGCACCACCGTCACCGTCGCGGTCGACGTGACGCTTCCCGCCCCATTCGTCGCTGTCAGCGTATAGGTCGTCGTCGCGGTCGGGCTCACTGCCACACTTGTCCCCGTCACCGTGCCCACGCCCGGCGAGATGCTCAAGGTCGCGGCCCCTGTCACCGTCCAGCTCAGCGTCGCGCTCTGTCCCAGATTGATCGTCGCCGGTGTCGCCGAAAAACTTGTAATCGTCGGCGGAGGCACCACCGTCACTGTCGCGGTCGCCATGACGCTTCCCGCGCCGTTCGTGGCTGTCAGGGTATAGGTGGTCGTCGCGGTCGGGCTTACCGTCACGCTTGTCCCCGTCGCCGTGCCCACGCCCGGTGAGATGCTCAGACTCGTAGCCCCCGCCACCTCCCAGCTCAGCGTCGTGCTCCCACCCAGGAAGATCGTCGACGACTCCGCTCCGAACTTCGTAATCGTCGGCGGAGGCACCACCGTCACCGTCGCGGTCGCCGTGACGCTTCCCGCGCCGTTCGTGGCTGTCAGGGTATAGGTCGTCGTCTCGGTCGGGCTCACCATCACGCTCGTCCCCGTCACTGAGCCCACGTCCGGTGAGATGCTCAGGCTCGTGGCTCCCGCCACCTCCCAGCTCAGCGCCGTGCTCTCATCCAGGAAGATCGTCGACGACTCCGCCGTGAACGTCGTGATGGTCGGTGGAGGCACCACCGTCACCGTCGCGTTCGCAGTAACGGTCCCCGACTCGTTCGTGGCTGTCAGGGTATAGGTGGTCGTCTCGGACGGGTTCACCGTCACACTCGACCCTGTCACCGTGCCCACGCCCGAAGAGATGCTCAGGCTCGCGGCTCCCGCCACCTCCCAGTTCAGCGCAGTGCTCTCACCCCGGAAGATCGTCGATGGCACCGCCGCGAAATGGGTGATCGTCGGTGGCGGCAGAGGCGGCTCGGTCACCTTCACCGAGGACTCCGCGTATCTGCTCTTATCCGCCACACTCGTGGCTCGCACCGTATACGAGCCCGCCACTCCTGGTGCCGTGTACACGCCCTCAGAGGTGATGCTCCCGCCCGTCGCCATCCAGCTCACCGACGTGTCGCTCGCCCCCGTCACCGTCGCCGTGAAGCGTTGCGTCTCCCCCGTGGAGAGCGTCACCGACGCCGGGTCCAGGCTCACCGTTACGCCAGGAGTGCTCCCGTCCGGGGTTCCACTGTCGGGGGGACTGACGATGGGATCGGTGGCCCTGTCACACCCGAGCAGGGCCAGCAGGGGTAACATCAGCACCAGGGAGCTCAAATTCCGGTACATCGGCGGCCTCCAACCCGAATGGGATGCGCGCAAAGGGGGGGTGCATGACACCCCTATCACCCTCGAGTGCGCAACGGCGTCGTAGCTGACACGTACAGCCACCATCCCAATCAACAGAGCCCATCCGCTGAGAGCCGAAAGAGACAACCCCGGCACAAGGCTCGTAAGCCTCGCACCGGGGTGCGCCCCTGTTCTCATACATCGGGTGGGACTGCCTGGATGGGATGAGCTTCGCGTTGACGTGTTGCGAGACGAGCCGGCTCGACACGTGCACCGACGCGCTCCGCGGCCATCGGAGCCTGTTGGATGCGCTCACCGAGCGAACGCTGTTCGTCTCGCACGGCCGACTCGAACTCCGGGTGGGCAGCTACACCCGGGCCGCCGCCCAACGCGAGGCCGAGCGTGAGCGGCAGGAGGCGCTGCGCGCACAGCACGTGCGCGAGGAGCACCAGTTCCACCGCGCGATGCTGGCGGCGGCGGAGCAACTCCGGAGCGCGAGCGCCTCGCGCAGCGTGGGCCCTCGGGTGAAGGACCGGTATGACTCGGATGCCCGTTCGGTGATGGCGAAGGACCTGGCGGAGAACGCCGAGGAGCACCTGTTCGTGCTGCCGCAGGACCTCGACGAAGCTCGGGCGCTCGAGGCCGTGGACACCATCCGCGCGCTGCCACGGGAGGACCGGAGGCGGGTGCTCTCGCTGGTGGCCGCGCTCGGCGGAACCCGGCCAGCTCCTCGCCACCCGGTCTCCCTCCCCGGGCGAAGCGCGCAAGCTGTTGCTCGCTCGGGCCCTGGCGACGCGGGCGTGGGGGCTTGTGCTCGACGAACCCACCCAGTACCTGGATCTCCCATCGGTGGAGCGGCTCAAGCGAGCGCTCGCGGCCTACGACGGCGCCCGGCTCCTGGTCACCCACGATGAGACACTCGCACGCTCGTACACCGAGCGCCTCTGGAGGTGCGGGGCTGGAATGAAAGCCTTTTCATGCCCCAATCCCTCACAACAGGAGGGCACACCTGGTGTGATGCCGATTGGGCGCGGCCTCGAACGCCTGTCCGTGTCCAGTCCCACACACTCCGTGCGCCCCATCCACACTGTGCGCGCAAAGACTCATCACCAGTGAAAATGGCCCAACCCCAGTGAAATCCGGCACCACGCACAAAATCCCAGTCCCAACGAAACATGCGGACCTGCGCGCCCGATCGCGTATGATGTCAAACACATACCGCGAAGGGGGGGGCGGTTTTCTCAAACACGCCAGGAAATCACTGGCGGGAGGAAGAGCCCCGAATGAATCCGAAACGACTCCTCAGCGCGGCGCTGCTCGCGATGAGTCTGATGACGGCAGCCGCGTGTAGCGGTGATCCGAAACCCGACCCGGGCACGGACCCCGGCACGGACCCCGGCACCAACCCACTGCCCACGGATCCCAACGATCCGAACAACGCCACCAAGGACACCGACTGTGACGGTCTGAGCGACAAGACCGAGTTCGAGGTCGCCTACGACGGGCTGAAGACGAACCCCGGCGTGGCGGATACCGATGGGGACGGGCTCCCGGACGGGCTCGAGGTGGGCGTCACCAAGGCGGTGACGGGCACCAACTGCACCATCACCCCGGACCTGAGCACCGCGGTGAACACGAGCCCGGTCAAGGCGGACACGGACGGTGACGGTCTCCCGGATGGTGTGGAGGACGCGAACCACAACGGCAGGGTGGACGACGACGAGACCCACCCGCTCCTCGTGGACACCGACTGCGACGGCCTGCGCGACGGCCCGAGCACCGCGAGCGTGAAGGGCGAGGACCAGAACGCCAACGGCAAGCGCGAGGCCACCGAGACCGACCCGCGCCGCTTCGACACGGATGGCGACGGCATCTCGGACGGCGTGGAGCTGGGCGCCACCACCAACCTGGACACGGCGAACTGCACCGGCATCTTCCGCCCGGACGCCAATCCCGGCACGACCACGGACGCGACCAACCCGGACTCCGACAACGACGGCGTGAGTGACGGCGCCGAGGACACCAACCAGGATGGCAAGGTGGACCCCGGAGAGCTGGATCCCAACAGCAACGACGCCTCGGGCCCGGCCGGCCAGGTGTGCACCACCGCCAACCTGCGCCCCGTGATCTTCAAGTCCGAGGACGGCCCGGACATCAAGCTGGCACTGCCTCCCACCTTCCAGGAAGTCACCCAGATCACCTCGGGCGGCGAGGTGAAGGGCCTGGTGGGCTACGACAGCACCTCGAAGATCGCCTTCCTGGCCTTCCGCACCACGCCTCCCACGGGCGCCACGGATCCGCTCGGCGACGAGGAGGCACTGCGGCCCTCCATCGACTCCAAGGGTACCCTGAGCAACCGCACCGCCCAGGTGTTCAAGACCTGGGAGGGGTTCAACGCCGTGCAGGCCTTCTATGACCAGGCCGGCACGACGACGGACCTCAAGCGCCGCACCGACCAGCTGGTGGACGCGCTCCTGCCGGGCAGCACGGGCCGCCTGAGCAGCGCGGCGGCGGGCGTGAACGGGAACTTCCGGCTCCAGACGCTCTTCGTGCACCGCTCGCCCCAGAGCCTCGTGGTGCTCATCGCCGTGGCCCCCCTGGCGAACGTGACGGGGAACAACCGCAGCACGACCGCGGCCTTCTCCGTCAAGGATCTCTCGGATGGCTCGGCGCTCGCCCAGTTCGGCGAGCCCACGGCGGTGCAGTGCGAGCGCTTCTCGCTCAAGACGTCGAAGGTGGACTTCCTCTTCGTCGTGGACGACAGCGGCTCGATGAAGAGCTCGCAGGCCTCGTTGGCCACGGCCGCCCAGGCCGCGGTGGACGCGCTCAATGCCTCGTCGCTGGACTGGCGCATGGCGCTCGTCTCCTCAAGCTACCACACGGGCAGCTCGAGCAGTACGAACAATGTGGCCAAGGTGCGGCGCTTCACCCGCAACGTGAACAAGGTCAAGGCGTGGCTCACGGAGAACAGCACGTGCTCGGGCACCTCGGGGGGGACGTGCAGCGGGGTCACCACGACGCCCGAGGCTCCGACCGCCCCGTCCTGCCCCGGTGATTCCACCCAGGGCGCCAACGGTGGCTGCTGGGTGGGCATCAGTGGCGATGCCGCCGAGGGTGTGCTGGGCGCCGCCCGCAAGGCCGTCGACGACATGACGCCGGGCACCGCCCCGACCGCCTCCGAGTCCGACAGCCTGGTCCGCAGTGACGCGGACATCGTGGTGGTGCTGCTCGGTGACGCGGATGATCAGACCATCAGCTACACCAACACGGCCGGCAACTGCGGTGCGGGTGGAACCCAGAACAAGGCGGGAACCGACTGCGAGAACGTCACCACCTTCATGAACTTCTTCGGCACGACCTCGGAGCTGCCGAAGCCCACCAACAAGACGGGCAAGCACATCGCCGTGCACGGCATCGTGTGCCCGTCCGGCCAGGCCTGCGGCTGCACTTCGGGCACCTGCAACCTGTCCAACTCGGGACGTGAGTTCAACCCGCAGCCCGAGAACGGTGTGGCCAAGCAGCGTCACGCCGCGGTGGTCAACGCCTCGGGCGGAGTGATCGGCTCCATCCTCGACACCGCTTCCATCGGCGCCTCGATGGACGCGATCATCAACGACACCATCGGCAACGCGGGTTACAAGACCCTCAAGCCGCCCATCGGCGCCTCCATCAAGGTGGCCATGGAGAACGTGAGGGATCCGGCCGTCTGCAAGACGAGCAATGACGTTCCGCGCAGCACGGTGAACGGCTTCGACTTCGACGGCAGCGCTCGCACCCTGTCCTTCTTCGGCGCCTGCCGCCCCGCGGCCGACACGACCCAGGTGGCGGTGTCGTACCAGTACTGGGTGGATGACGTGAAGGATCCCAACGGCGGTGTCCCGTGCAAGGACGACCCGAACTACACCCCGAACGAGCCGGACCACTGCACCGGCCCGCTGCTCGGCTGCAACGACACGGGCAACCAGTGCGTCTGCAAGCCGGACTGCGGCAATAGCTGCGGCGCGGGTTCGCGGTGCGACATGACCCGCTGCGCCTGCATCCCGATCATCGGCTAGCAGTGGATGTGCTCCGGACCCGATGCGCTCGGGTCCGGAGCGTGCGCTACCGCCCGGCGGGCGCGAGTGCGAAGAGCAGCAGCGCCGCCTGCTCCGAGGCACTACGAGAGAGAAACTCGGGCGGCACGGAGAGCCGCACGGGAGGTGCGAGCCGGCTGTCGCAGCTCCGCGGCCCCTCATACCAGCCCTCGGTGTACGTCAGCTCGTAGCGGCACTGGTTGATGTAGACGTGAAGCTCCTTCGAGTTGAACCGGAGCGTCACGCGCCCATCGACGAAGCCTCCCTCGGCGAGCAGGGTGTCGCCCTCCTTGTGGACCTTCAGGTTGACGGGAGTGGAGCCGACGACCCCGGAGGCCCCGCCCTCCTTCAGCGTGAGCCGCGCCGCCGTACCGAGCGCCCTCCCCCGCAGCTCCGTCGCGGAGCGGTGGAGTTGGATGTCGGCGGAGAGGACATCGTCCCCGCTGAGTTGCAGGTTGTAACTCTCGTAGGGCAGGTGCACGGCGATGACCGGGGAGTCGGGCGCGCCAGCGGCCACGCCGCCCACGAGGAGACCGACACCCAGCAGCGACCCACGGGACCAGGAGCGAAGAGAGGGCATGCCTCCAGTCTAGACACGGCCTCCGCCTGGCGCTCGCCTGCATGGCTACCTGTGTGGGATTTCCTGGGAAAGCTCGGGGCAGGCCGACTCCACCCCCAGAGCGGCGGGGTGCCCGCGAGGGAACATCGTTTCCCATTCCGAGCCGTCCACGCGCTCCGTGCGGCCTTCGGAACCGGTACGCGGCTTGCTCCTGCGCTTCCCGGCGAGGGGGGCGGACGACGGTGATTCGGAAACTGCTGGGTGTGTGTGGGGCGGGCGTGTTGGTGGCAGCGGTATGGGCATGCAGTGGCAAGGACGAAACGGCGCGCCCGGCACTCGAGGGAGAGCCACCCGTCGAGGAGCCAACTTCCGACGCGGGCCCTCCGCCCACCGAGGATGGAGGCACGTCCTCGCCAGACGCGGGCACCCCGCCCGATGACGGAGGCACCCCGCCCCCCGACGCCGGGACTCCGCCGGATGCGGGCACGGATGGAGGTACCGGCGGGCAGCAACCGGACCCATGGCCGAAGGAGGCGGCGGTCAACTACACGCAGCGCTTCGGCGTGGGCCATCCGCAGGGGGTGGCCGTGGATGACGCCTTCAACGTCTGGCTGCTTGCCGGCAACCGCATCGGCGTGCTGCGGCCCGGAGACACGCAGCCGCTCTGGGCGAGCGATATCGGCCAGGCCGGCCGGGGCTTCTCCTCCACGGTCATCTGCGGCGGCAGCGCCGGCCGCGCCTATGTGGGCTACTACGCGCAAGAGCTCGTCCAGCCCATGCGCTCGTCCTACCAGGACGCCTCCTACCTGGAAGGGGACCTGGACGCGGTGAAGCTCACTCCGGACGGCAACCTCGTCCTGGAGGAGCACATCACCCACTCGTTCCGGCGCGAAGCGGACAATCCCGGTGGCCTCGGGTGGAACTCGAGCAACAACATGGGCATCCGCAACTCCAATGACTGGAGGTTCGACGAGGATCGCTCGGTGCTCAGTTGCGTGAAGGTGATGCGCGGCCGGGACAAGGGCGAGGTGTATATCGGCACCAACCACGGCGTCACCCGCATCCGCGGGCTCGACTACAACAGCCACCGCCACCCGGTGTGGTGGGACAACGGCAGCCAGCGCGCCGGCTACACCTATGCGGTGGGCATCGCCCAGGACGGCGACGTGCTCATCGCCAATGACTGGACCTTCGGCATCGTCACGCCCAACGCGGACCTCGGCCTCTGGGACGCGATGGTCCCCGAGGAGCTCAACCCCATGAAGGTGCAGTCCTCGTACCTCCCCGAGGTCAACTCGCTGCCCGAGTTCGATTTCTGGCGCGGCTTCCAGCAGACGAAGGACGGCCGCTACTACCTGGCCAGCAAGGAGTACGGCCTGTGGCAGCTGAGCATCATCTCGAGCGGCAATCCCTTCCAGAAGGGCATCAAGGTCCCGGGCCTGCCCACCAACGGCCTCACCTCGCTGGCGGCCACGGATGACGGCTCGCTCTTCATCGGCACGGATGGCTCGGGCCTGTGGCGGATGGACGCGAACAAGCAGCTCACGCGGGTGCCGAACATCCAGGGCCGCAGCGTGAGGCAGCTCGTCTACGACCCCAACGGCACCCCGGCGATGCTCTACGTCCTCACCGACGCGGGGCTCACGGTGCTCCGGGGCTACTGAAAGGCGGGAGACGGCCCCTGTGGCTCAGCCGGTCTCCCGCCCTGCCCTCCTTCTCACCAGACGCGCACGCGCTGCTCGGGTGCGAGGTAGAGCGTCTGGCCGGCAGTGGCGCCGAAGGCCTGATACCAGGCATCGACGTTGCGCACGGTCGAAGCGCGGTACTCGCCCGGAGAGTGCCCATCCGTCAGCAGGAGGCGGCGGAGGGTCGGCTCGCGGTACTTGTAGCGCCAGACCTGACCGAAGCCCAGGAAGAAGCGTTGGTCACCGGAGTAGCCGTCGATCACCGGCGCCTGCTGCCCCCCCAGGGACAGCTGGTAGGCGTCGTAGGCGATGGACAGGCCTCCCACGTCCGCGATGTTCTCGCCGAGCGTCAGCTCGCCATTCACCGAGGCGTCGGGCAGCGGGCGGTAGGCGCTGTACTGCGCGGCGAGCGCCTCGCCGGCGGCCTTGAACTTCGCCGCATCCTCCTTCGTCCACCAGTTGGCCAGCTTGCCGCGAGCGTCGAACTGAGCGCCGACGTCGTCGAAGCCATGGACGATCTCATGCCCAATGACGGAGCCGATGCCGCCGTAGTTCACCGCGGGGTCCGCGTTCGGATCGAAGAAGGGCGGCTGCAGGATGGCCGCGGGGAAGATGATGGAGTTCTGCTGCGGCGAGTTCAGCGCGTTCACGAGCTGCGGAACCATGAACCACTCGGACCTGTCGACCGGCTTGCCGAGCTTGTTCAGGTTGCGCTGATACTCGAAGCGCGACGCGCGCTCGGCGTTGCCGAAGGTGTCGCCGCGAATGATCTCCAGCCCCGAGTAGTCACGCCACGTGTTCGGGTAGCCGATGCCGACCTGAAGGGTGGCCAGCTTCTCCTTCGCATGTGCCTTCGTCTCCGGAGCCATCCACGCCAGCGCGTCGATGCGCCGGCCGAGCGCCGAGACGATGTTGCGGACCATCTTGTCGGCCTCCGCCTTGGCTTCCGGCGGGAAGTACTTCGCGACATAGAGCTTGCCGATGGCCTCACCCATGGCGTCGCCGGTGACGTCGACACCGCGCTTCCAGCGCTCGCGAGGCTGCTGTGCGCCGGAGAGCACGCGGCCGTTGAACGCGAAGGACTCGTCGACGAAGGCCTTGGGCAGGAAGGCCGCGGAGCGCGCGATGGCGTGGAAGGTCAGGTAGTCCTTCCAGGTCTGCAGGGGCTCGCTGCCCACGAGCTTCGCCATTCCCGTCAGGGCACTCGGCTGCCACACAATGAGCTCGCGCTGCTGCCCGAGGCCCGCCGCGCCGAGATAGGCGTCCCAGTCGAGGCCGGGTGCGCGCCGCGCGAACTCGTTCCGGGCCCAGGGGTTGTTGACCTTGGCGACATCCTGCGTGTCCACCTGGGCCCAGTGGGCCCGGGCGATGTTGCGCTCGAGCTCGAAGATGCGGCGCGCACGGGCCTCCGCGTCGGAGATGCCCGCCAGGCCCAGCATGGTGGCGATGTGCTGCTGGTACTTCTGCCGGATCTCCGAGAACCGCGCGTTGTCGACCAGGTAGTAGTCCCGATCTGGCAGCCACAGGCCGCCCTGCAGCAGATAGGCGGCATAGCGCGACGGCTCGTTGAGGTCCTCGGTCACCCAGAGGCCAAAGAGCCGCTCGGTGGTGACATGGCCCGTGTTGAGCGCATCGACGTCGGCGCGCAGCGTACGGCCGAGGGCCGCGGCGAGCGCCCTCCGGTTCGCGATGGAGGCGATGGCGTCGAGCTCCGGCTTGAGGGGCGACAGGCCCTTCGCCTCGATGGCCGCCTCGTCCATGAAGCTCGCGAAGAGGTCACCCAGCTTGCGGACCTCGCTGCCCTCGGGGGCGTTGGCGCTCGAGGCCTCCTCGATCAGCGAGCGCGTGCGCCGGCTCGCCTCTTCCGCGAGTCTCGTGAACATGCCGTAGCTGGACCGGTCGGCGGGGATCTCGGTCTTGTCGAGCCACGTGCCATTGACGAAACGGAAGAAGCTGTCGCCAGGAGCGACGGACAGATCCATCCCCGCGGTGTCGACACCGAAGCTGCCATAGGTGGGCTTCGGAGCTGGAGCCGGGGCGGCGGCTGGCGCGACGGGAGGCTGGGCCTGGGCCGACGCGGGCGCCTTCTCCACCGGTGCGGAGGTGGCACATGCGGCGAGCCACGCGGATGCACTGGCCGTGAGAACCGTGCGCACGGCTCCCGGAATACGTTTGAATCGAACTGTCACGTGAAGAAACCCCTGGGAAGGCCACTCGAACGCCGTGTGGCGACCATGCTTCCGTCAGGAAGCGCGGTGGCAGGACGAGTAGGCGGAAATCGGCTCCCCAACAACGCGAGCTGTCGCTTAATCCCGAAGCTTGTTATGGCGTGGGGTGCAGAGCGGCGATGAGCGCCGCCCGCGAGCACTCGGAGGCACCATGAACTCGCCCATTGTCCCTGCCGCGGTCGCAGTCCTGTTCGCCCAGAAGGCGCAGGCCGCTTAAGCCGGCTCCGAAGGCCCGTCGTAGAGCGGTCCCGCCCCTGCTGGGTGCCCTGAAAATCAGGTGCGCCGTAGGCACCGCTCTGCCCGGAATCCTTCCAGTGCTCATCGAATCCCTCGGCTGGGGTCCAGACCTCGCCCACGCGTTTTCGCTTCTCCTTTCCCAATCCTCCCTCCCCCTCGTCCCCGGCCGCGTGGTGCGCCAGGAGCGCGGGCTTCTCACCCTCCAGACCTCCGACAGGACGCTCCTCGCGCGTCCCTCGGGACGGCTCCTCCACCACGCGCCTGGAGCCGAGGCGCTGCCCACCATCGGCGACTGGGTCGCGCTGGTGCCGCCCTCCGGCGATGGAGAGGCGCTGCTCCATGCCGTCCTTCCCCGCCGCGGCGTCCTCATGAGGCGCGAGGCGGGAAGCGAGCACGAGGGCCAGCTCATCGCCGCCAACCTCGACGTGGTGTTCCTCGTGACCGGATTGGATGGGAACTTCAACCCGCGGCGCATCGAACGGGCGCTCACCGTGGCCTGGAACAGCGGTGCCGAGCCCGTGGTGGTGCTCAGCAAGGCCGACCTCCAGGAGGATGTCTCCGCCCGCGTCCTCGAGGTGGAGGCCCTGGCTCCGGGAGTCCCCGTGCTCGCCCTGAGTGCGCTACACGGAACGGGGCTCGAGGAGCTGCTCGCACGGCTTCCCGCCGGGAAGACAGGGGCGCTGCTCGGCTCTTCGGGGGTGGGTAAGTCGACCCTCGTCAACCGGCTCCTGGAAGAGGCGCGGCTGGCCACCCAGCCCGTCAGCCAAGAGGGTGACAGGGGCCGCCACACCACCACCCACCGGGAGCTCTTCGTCCTGCCCCACGGAGGCCTGCTCATCGACGGGCCGGGGATGCGCGAACTCGGGCTGTGGGGAGAGGAAGACGGCCTGGGCCAGGCGTTCTCCGATGTCCTCGCGCTGGCAGCGGACTGCCGCTTCTCGGACTGCGCGCACCAACGCGAGCCGGGGTGCGCGGTGCGGGCCGCGGTGGACTCCGGGGTGCTCTCTCCAGAGCGGCTCGCGAGCTTCGAGAAGCTCCAGCGCGAGCAGGCCTACCACGCGCGTCAGGCGAGCAGCGCCGGGCAACGCGAGCACAAACGCCTCGAGCGGAACCGCACCCTGGAAGGCTGGCAGCACTCGCGAGCGAAGCGGCGCGGAGACTAGGGAGGCCGGGTAAGGCCGCCCGGTGACAATGCGGGAGGATGACGCGGCGCTTCCATCCATCTATGGTGGATGGACGCCGTCGCATCCACCATCCCATGGGACACGTCCACATCATCCGAGACTTCGCCTCTCCGCAGGAGGGGCTCACCCGCACCGTCCGCATCTACACCCCGGATGCGTACGACCATGAGCCTGGCCGGCGGTTCCCCGTGCTCTACATGCACGACGGGCAGAACGTCTTCGCCCATCCCGAGTCCGCGCTCTACGACACCTGGTGCGCCAACGTCACCCTGGAGCACCTGGTGTCCGAGGGCAGCCTGGAGCCCTGGCTCATCGTCGCGGTGGACTCGACGCCCAACAGGCTCGCCGAGTACTCGCCGTGGGACGAGCCGCGCAGCCACGTCCAGGCCCGAGGCCTCCCCTACGTCCGCTTCTTCGTCGAGACGCTCAAGCCCTATATCGAGGCCACCTACCGCACCCGCCAGGGCCCCGAGTGGACGGCGGTGATGGGCTCGTCGATGGGCGGCCTCATCTCGCTGTATCTCGGGTGCAAGCACCCGGAGCTGTTCGGCCGCATCGGAGGGCTATCGCCCTCGGTGATGTGGGGCTTCAACCGGCTCTTCGAGGAGTGGTCGGCCCACACCCGGCGCTGGTCTCGCATCTACCTGGATGCGGGCCTGCACGAGATCATCGATCCGGTGGGCTACACCATGTACTACGGCGACGCCACCCGCGGCTTCTTCGAGCACCTCCAGCGGCTGGGCTACGCCAGCCACGAGCTGTTCCTCGTGCTGGAGCCCGGGGGGAACCACCACGAGAAGGACTGGCAGCGCCGGCTCCCCCTCGCCATGCGCTGGCTGCTCTGCTGAGGGCCTGGGGCCTCGCGCTCAACTCCGCGCCTGGATGAAACGCAGGGCCTCCTGGATGGCCGGCAGCTCCGAGTGCCGGAGGAGGTACATCTCATCGCCCAGGGCGCTGCTGAAGACGGAGGGCAGCTCGCGGTGTTGCAGCAGCGTCCCACCCAGCCGGGCCACCACCTCCGCGTGACCGTAGCGGTACTCGCGGCCGGTGCGGCGGCCGACGTGACACACGTGATACTTGGGCGTGTAGCGAAATCCGCTCAGGTCCTCGCCGGTCAGCAGGCGCGCCCACAGACGGTACACGTCGATGTCGCACGCGTAGTTCATCATGTCCGTCAGGAAGGCTCCGGGCGGACGCAGGTTGGCCTCGAGCGCGACGAAGTCCCCATTGGCCAGGCGGAAGAACTCCAGGTGGAACCAGCGCTCGCGCAGGCCGAGCGCCGCCACCGCCTTGCGGCCCATGGCATCCAGCGCGGGAGGCAGCTCCTTGTGGCTCCAGATGGAGAGATCCTTCTGCTCGAGCACCGACTCCATGATGCCGTCGCTGTACTCGTGGCTGAAGGCGAAGATGATGTGGCCCTCGCGGTCCACGAGGCCGTCATAGGTGACGATGGTGCCGCGCACGAAGGCCTGGGCGATGTAACCGGACAGCGGCTCCGCGAAGGCCCCGTCCACCTCCGCGTCGCTGGAGACCTTGAAGGTGCGCGCGGCGCCCACGCCCACGTCGGGCTTGAGAACGAGCGGATAGCCAACGCTCCGGGCGAAGGCCTTCACACCGGCCGCGTCCTTGACGGGGATGGCATCGGGGTGAGGGATGCCGGCCTGCTTGAAGACATCGTGCATGCCGAGCTTGGAGCGCAGGCGGGCGATGTCTGCGGGCAGGAGGCCGGGGACGTGGAAGTCCTCGCGCAGTTGCGCCTCCACCTCGAGCCAGGTCTCGTTGAGCGAGTCGATGCGGTGGATGCGGCCATGGCGCCAGGTGAGGTAGCCGGTGGCGCGCAGGAGGGCGTTGGAGTCGTGGAGGTTGGGGGTGAAGAAGTATTCCGTGAGGGAGTCGCGCAGCTCCTGCCGGAGGGCGTCGTAGGGGGCGTCACCGATACCCAGGACAGTGACACCCCGCTCGCGCAGAGCGGTGACGAAGTGGAAGAACTGAGGGGGGAAGTGGGGCGAGATGAAGACGACGTTCACGACTGCGCCTCCGCCGGCAGGGCCTTGTGACTGACGCATCAGGATACCTGACGCCCTGGGTTCAGTAACAAAGAAGATGACGCAAAGCGCCATGAGCCCACCAGAGCAGGCTCCGCCGGGTAGCGGGCCAGCAGCGGCCCGGGAGCCCCCTCCCCCCTCACGCGCGGCCGTTCACGTCTTGAACCTCAGGGCAGGAGTTGCTTCAGGTACTCGGCGGCATACGGCGCGAGCAGGTCGCTCTGCAGCAGCAGCGGATCACCCAGCAGACCCGCGGCGGAGTCCCGGTCCAGCTCGTGGACACCCATCACCTCGAGCGGCTCGCGCGAGCCGAAGGCCTCCAGGACCACGATACGGCCCTCCCTGGACGCGCCCTCCCCCGTCGGCGGCTCGCCCAGGAGCCGCTCGAAATACTGCAGGGACCCCTCCCGCGCCCGCGCCTGGCGGACGACGCTGATGACGACGACGACGCGCTCCCACTGCGCGGGAGGCATCGTGGAGCGGATGGTGCGGACGTGCTGGTGGAGCTGGTCGAGCTCGTCGCGGGCCGCGGCCCGAACATGGGCGATCAGCACCGGGCGCACGGCCTGGACGAACCGGGAGAGGCGCTCGGGAGTGGGCCTTCCGCGGGAGAGGCACTCCGCGAGCAGGGTATCGGACTCGCGCAACAGCGTGCGCGCACCGTCCAGCAGCTCGGGTGGGACGTCCCTCCGGGTCGTGGAGGCAGGGTCATCGAGTGCCGCCAGGACCGCGGGGATGAGCTCTCGCGTGTTCCGGAAACGCTCCTTCGTCTCCTCGGAGAACTCGGGACCAACGTTGCCGAGCAACCCCGCATAGACGCTGAAGGGGACATGGGAGAGCGCCTTCAGCGTGTGGTAGCGCGAGGTGAAGACGGGATAACGCGTGGTCTTTCCCTGCCAGGAGAGGGTGAGCGTCCCGTCCATGAGCAACACCGGGCGCTCGCCCGTGCCAAGCCGGGCGACATAGGCGGCACGGGCACTCGCGTACTGCTGGTGGAAGAGCGCATTGAGGGCCTTGAGCGGATCCTGCTCCGCATCGCTCGAGCCCGACGGCTCCTTTGAGTCGTGAGAGGACGTCCGGGCCGCGGGTGCCTCTGGAGACACAGGAGCAATGGCGGAAACAGCAGCAACGGCCGGAGCCGCTGTCTGACAAGCCACTGAGCAGAGTCCGAGGAGCGCGGCGAGCAGCAGGTGGCGGGCGACGACGCTGGCGGAGGACATGGCTCCCGGAGTCTCCGAACGAGCCAGGTCCACCGTCAAACCCAGGGAGACGTGAACCGACTTCTTTCACACGCTTCGCTCCGTGTGCGGGCACCGCGAGCCCTCGTCAGGCTGAGTGCTTCCATGGATTGACAGCCATTGCCAGACAGGCTTTATAGCATTTCAGCTTTATCCTGTTTTGCACATCTTGAAATTTTTCACCCCAGAAGAGGCTCCGAATGAACCGAAACCTGAGCGTCCCGTCCCTCCTCCTCGGTGTCACCCTGCTCGCGGGTTGCGGAGCCGATGTACCCATTGCGCCCGTGGGAGAGGGGTTCCTGGGCGAGGCGGCTGAATCCTCACAGGGCAGCGAGCTCCAGTCCCTGGCCGTCGCCGCGGCCTACTGTGACGACGTGCTCACCTGGGACGCATCCTGGCAAAGCTTCGAGAGTCAGGTGCTCACCCTGGTGAACCAGAAGCGCGCGGCGGGTGCCACCTGTGGTGGCGTGGCCAAGCCGGCCGCCCCCGCGCTGACCCTGGACACCCGGCTGCAGTGCGCCGCCCGCAAGCACTCGAAGGACATGGGGACGAACAACATCTTCGACCACAACGGCTCGGATGGATCCACTCCGTGGCAGCGCATCACCAACGCCGGCTACACCTATACGGCGGCGGGCGAGAACATCGCGGCGGGCTACAGCACCCCGAGCGCCGTGGTCAACGGCTGGATGGCGAGCACCGGCCACTGCAACAACATCATGAACCCCAACTTCAAACATCTCGGGGTCGGCTACTTCTACAAGGCCGGCAGCACCTACAGCCACTACTGGACGCAGGACTTCGGCCGGCAGTAGCCGAACTCGTGGCTCCGGTTCCCACTCCGGCGTGAGGCGCGCTAGAACCCGGAGCCATGAAGGCATACGAGATTCGCGGTGGATTCGGGCTGGACAAACTGGTGCCCTGCGAGCGGCCGGACCCCACTCCCGGCCCCTTCCAGGTCCGGGTGCGGGTGAAGGCCACGAGCCTCAACTACCGGGACCTGATGATGGTCGAGGGCCGCTACAACCCACGGCAGAAACTGCCCCTCATTCCCAACTCGGACGGAGCGGGCGTGGTGGATGCCGTGGGACCCGGCGTCACCCGGGTGAAGCCCGGGGACCGGGTGATGGGCCTCTTCTCGCAGGCATGGCTCGCCGGAGAGCCCTCCCGCACCGCGCAAGCCACCACCCTGGGCGGGCCGCTCGATGGGGCGCTCGCCGAGATGATGCTCCTCCACGAGGAGGGCGTAGTGCCCACGCCTCCGCACCTGTCGGACGAGGAAGCCTCCACGCTGCCCTGCGCGGCCGTCACCGCGTGGAGCGCGCTCGTCACCCAGGGTGGACTCAAGGCGGGCGACACCGTGCTGCTCCAGGGCACGGGAGGCGTCTCCATCTTCGCGCTGCAGATCGCTCGGATGCTGGGCGCGCGCATCCTCCACACCTCCAGCCGTGACGACAAGCTGGAGCGCGCCCGCTCACTGGGTGCCCACGAGGGCATCAACTACGTGACGACCCCGGACTGGGACAAGGCGGCACGCACCCTCACCGGTGGCACCGGCGTGGACCATGTCGTGGAGGTGGGCGGTGCCGGCACCTTCGAGAAGTCCTTGCGCGCCGTGCGCCTCGGGGGAACGGTGTCCGTCATTGGCGTGCTCAGCGGAGGAGCGGGGACGGCGCCCCTCACCCCCATCCTCATGGGGAACCTGCGCGTGCAGGGCGTCTTCGTGGGCCACCGCCAATCCTTCGAGGCCCTCAACCGTGCGCTGACCTTGCACAACATCCACCCGGTGGTGGACCGCGTCTTCCCCTTCACCGAAGCGCCCGCCGCCTTCGAGTACCTCAAGAGCGGCGCGCACTTCGGCAAGGTCGTCATCCGGGTGGAGTGAACCCTTCTCCAGGCGGGCTTCGCCGCCCGCCTCAGCCGATGTACCGGGAGAGCGGCTTGAGCCAGACGACGACGGCCGCCGCCCCGGCGTCGGGGACACCGACGGCGCGCTCACCGAGATAGCTCGCTCGCCCCAGGCGCGGCTTCATCCGCGACGTCTCCTCCGCGCCCTTCTCCGCCGCTTGGACACAGGCGTCCCAGGCCTCGGCGGGAGGCTTCCCGGCCTTCAGCGCTTGCGAGAATGCGTCCGCCGCCGGGCGTAGGGCGTCGAGCATCGTGCGGTCCCCGGGACGGGCACCGCCCAGCTCCGCCACGGCCTCGACACCGGCCTGGAAGGCCTCGGCCCAGGCGGTCGCGTCCGGGCTCGTGTCCGCCAGGTGGCGGGCGGCGCGCAACAACGCGGTGGCGTAGAACGGCCCCGAGCTGCCGCCAATGCTGCGCCGCAAGGCTCCGCTGATGGCCGTCAGCGCCCGGGAGGGGCTCGTCCAGGAGGACTCGGGCAGGGCGCGCAGGGCCGCCGCACCGCGAGCCAGGCTGATGCCCAGATCGCCATCGCCCGCGGCACTGTCGAGCTCCGTCAAGCGCGCCTCGGCCGCGTCGAACGCGTCGGCGACCGCGAGGACCGCCTGTCTGAACCGGGCCATCCCGGGGTGCTCCTCGTGGGTGCCCGCGGGAGCTGGCGGCGCGGGCGGCACGGGCTGGCTCCGGCGAGCCGGGGCGATCTTGCCGTTGCCCGGCCAGGCCGGTGCGCCGGAGACCGCGTCGAGCCGGTGCAACCGCGCGTCATCCACCCTCAACAGGGACAGCGAACAGCCGGGCATCTCCAGCGCCGTCAGGAACGAGCCACTCCAGGCCCGCTCCACGGAGACACCCCGCTCGCGCAACACGGCCAGGGCCCGGCGGGCCACGATCGCCAGCTCCATGGGCGGCGTGCCTCCCAGACCGTTGACCAGCAAGGCCACGCGGTCGCCGGAGCCAATATGCCGGTCCTCCAGGATGGTGGCCAGCAGGGTCTCCACCAGCGCGTCGGCCGGTTGCAGCGGCACGCGCCGCACACCCTGTTCGCCATGGATGCCCAGGCCCAGCTCGATCTCTCCCTCCTCGAGCGAAAAGCCGGGACGGCCCGCCGCGGGCACGGTGCAGGGACCGAGCGCGACGCCCATGGTGCCGAGCTCGGCGGCGGCCGCGGCGGCTTCCCGTGCGACCTCCGCGAGCGAAGCGCCCGAGGCAGCGGCGGCACCGGCCACCTTGTGCACCAGCACGGTGCCCGCGATACCCCGGCGCCGTCCGGGCTCGACGGTGTCGCGCAGGGCGACATCATCGGCGACCACGACAACCTCCGTCGGGATGCCCTCCGCACGCGCCAGCTCGGCGGCGAGGCCGAAGTTCAGCCGGTCACCCGTATAGTTCTTCACGATCAGCAGCGCGCCCGCCGGTCCCGAGACAGCCCGGATCGCGGCCAGGACGGCGTCGGTGCTGGGCGAGGTGAACACATCCCCCGAGACGGCCGCGTGCAGCATTCCGGCGCCCACATAGCCCGCATGCGCCGGTTCGTGTCCGCTGCCGCCACCGGAGAGGATGGCGACCTCGCGTTGATGGACGTCCGCGGGAATGTCGGCGCGGACCACCACGGCCTCGCCCTCCAGCAACGCCAACCCTGGAGAGAGTGAGACCAGTCCCTCGAGCATCTCCCCCACGACCGAGCGGGGGGCATTGACGAGTTTCTTCATCCATCAACCGTCGCCGCGCCGCCCGAGTCACGTCAAGTCTTTGTCGCGCTTCCTCCCCAAGGTAGCTTGCCCCCCATGTCGCCCAAGCGAGTCCGCATCCTCCTGTCCCAGACGTTCAACCCCTGGTTCAACCTCGCTACGGAGGACTGGATCTTCCGCGAGATGGACTCCAGCACGCAGACGCTCTTCCTGTGGCGCAATGCGGAGACGGTCGTCATCGGCCGCAACCAGAACCCCTGGTCCGAGTGCAACCTGAAGCGCATGGAGGAAGACAAGGTCTTCCTCGCGCGGAGGACCAGCGGCGGTGGCGCGGTCTTCCACGACCTGGGCAACACCTGCTTCACCTTCCTCTCCTCCAAGGAGGGCTACAACAAGACCACCAACGTGACGATCCTCTTGAATGCACTCAAGCGGCTCGGAGTGACGGCCGAGGCCTCGGGACGCAACGATCTGGTGATTCCGCTGGAGGACGGGCCCCGGAAGATCAGCGGCAGCGCGTACCGGGAGACCCGTGACCGGGCCTTCCATCACGGCACGTTCCTCATCTCCACGAACCTCACACGCCTGACGAACTACCTGACCCCCCACCCGAAGAAGCTCGAGTCCAAGGGGAGCACCTCCGTTCGCGCGCGGGTGATGAACATCACGGACCTCCAGCCGGCGGTGACACACGAGTCCCTGGTGCAGGCGATGATCGGCGCCTTCTGTGACCACCACGGGGCCACGGCCGAGCCCGAGCCCCTGGATCATGACTTCCTGAAGAGCCAGCCGTCGCTCGAGGGCATGTTCGAGAAGTTCTCGTCCTGGGACTGGCGCTTCGGCAACGCGCCCCAGTTCCACCATCAGATGGTCGAGTACCTCTCGTGGGGATTCTTCGAGGTCCACATCGACTCCGAGAACGGCCACATCAGCCGTGCACAGGTCTTCTCGGACGCGCTCTTCCCGGATCTGGTGCAGGAGCTCCAGGCCGCCCTGGTGGGAAAGCCCTACAGCCGCTCCGGAGTGAAGGACGCCGTCACTGGGGTTCGTCCCCGTCACCCGGGTCAGGAGCGCGAGCTCGACGAGCTCGAGGCGTGGCTGATGAATCAGGTGGAAGTATGAGCCCGCTCCGTGCCGCCCCGGCGCTCCCCTAGAGGATGAACACCCTCATCACCGCGCTGGTGGCCTTCACGTTCGGGTTCATCGGCTCCATGCCCCTGGCGGGCCCGATCGCGGTGCTGGTGTTCTCCACGAGCGCACAGAAGCAATACGGCACCGCCCTGCGCATCGGGCTGGGCGCCGCGCTGGCGGTGGCGATCTACGCCAGCGTGGCCTTCTGGGGGTTCTCGACCTTCCTCGCGAACCGCCCCGCGGTCCTCCCCGTGTCGCACGGGTTGAGTGCCCTCGTGCTGACCGTGCTCGGGGTGCACTTCGCCCGGTGGAAGCCCCGGGACGAGCAGCAGCCCGCTCGAGGCCACAACCCGCACCTCCAGGGCTTCCTGCTCGGCTTCACCATCGCCGCGCTCAACCCCACCCTGCTGGCCACCTGGAGCACGGCGGTCGCGTTCCTCTACTCGCAACAGCTCGTTGCCTTCTCCGGGCTGCTCGCCCTCCCCTTCGGTGCCGCCGCTGGCGCGGGAGTGGCGAGTTGGGAGTTGGTGTTCGTCGGGCTGCTGCGGCGCTACCAAAGCCGGTTCTCGCGTCAGGCCCTGGCCTGGATGGTTCGCGGCATGGGGGTGCTGCTCCTCGTGGGCGGGGTCATCACGGGGATCGAGCTCGTCCGGGAGCTCGTGTCCCCTCCAGGCCCCAGCGCCCACGCCGCCCGAGCACCCCCCACCCCACGAACCGGGGCTGCTCGAGCGGACGCGCCCGACTCAGGGCGTGACGGTGATGTTCACGAGCGGCGTCAACGGGCCGAAGAAGCCCACACCGTCCTGAACCATCTCCCACTGGAAGGGATAACTTCCCGGTGTGCCGGGCGCGGCGACAGTGAAGGAGAAGGACTTCTGCTGACCCTGGTGAATGGTCTCGCTGGGGGCGAGGAAGGCGCGGCTGGGGCCCCAGGCGGTGTTGTTCGCCGGACTCTGTGAACCCAGACGGAAGGCGTTGAGCTCCGTCCAGGCGGAGGTCCCCGTGTTCTTCATTGTCACCGTGACGGTGAAGCTCGTCCCCGCCTGCACCGTGGTGGGCACCCCCTGGCTGACGAAGGCGGCACCGAGCGGAGGCGTGGTGAGGAACGTCTCCAGGACCAGCTGGCGGTGCGGCAGGAAGGTGGTGCGCAGCGCCGTGGAGATGTCGAAGCGCGTCGGGTCCGTCGGATCATCGAACTCGGTGCTGTGCACGAAGCGCGAGGAGGGCGGCCACGTCAGGCCCCCGCCCATCGACTGGCCGTTGCTGCGCTGGTGGCATCCACCGCAGGAGAGCGCCTGGGCCCGAGCCACGATGTCCTTCGGCGTCAGCGGGCTGCCGATGGCGGTGAGCTGCGCCTGGATGTTGGCGTGGAAGGCACTCGGCCCCGCGCCGAAGCGGGTCACGTAATCATCCACCGTCCCCGGCGTCTGCGAGTCGCTCTGCCCGGCGTTGAAGACATCCGCCACCGTGTAATTGAAGGTGTTGATGTTGTTCACCGCCAGACTCTGCACCTGCGAGAGGAACGCGCTCTGGAAGGCAGGCGCCAGCGGGTGGGCGGAGGCCGGATCGAACAGATCACCCCAGGGGTTGGTCTTCACCGTCACCGGGACGAACTGCAGGGTGCACCCCAAGGACGAGGAACAGGTACGCATCAGCTTGAACTCGTGCAGCAACCATGGGCCCTGGATGAACTGGTTGGTGCGCACCTGGCCCAGGCTCCCCGCGTTGAAGCCGTAGTTGCGCATGTGGACGACAGGCGAGAAGCCGGTGAGCCCGTTGAAATAGAAGTTGCTCAGCTTCGCCGCCCGGGAGGGGATGCTGGGATCGGCGGTGAGATCGGACCAGAAGTCGGCCACGGGCCGGCAGCCCTCCAGCCCCAGGTCCTGCCGCGGGTTGGGCAGCACCGCCTCGAAGATGATGAAGTTGCGGCCGGGCCCCACACCCACCTTCTTCGCGAAGACGATGCGGTACTCGCCGCAGTCCGAGCCGTTCGCCGGCGCCAGATCGAAGCGGTTGTAGAGGCCCACCGCCACATAGTCGTTGATGGACGGCGTCGCACCTAGAGGAGCCTGGGAGCCCTCACCGGGGCGGCACGGGTAGGTGAAGCCGTTGAGCGTGCCCCCGTTGTCCGTGCAGTGCGGGCTGAACGGCAGATCCGGTTGCCCCGGCGCCGGGTTCTGCGTGTCCCAGAGTTGCCGGAAGAGCTGGGTGGCCGTGAAGCCACCTCCACCATTCTGGGTCACCATCTGGTTCAGCACCGTCACCAGCGAGAAGCTGGCCAGGATGCCCTTGTCCGTCACCGCCAGGGAGCGGCGTGGATCCACCGGCACCACCATCTGCGCCGAGACCCCCTGGCGCTCCGGCAACAGCAGGCCGATTCCTCCGCGCTCCGAGTGCAGGGGACCCGAGACCCCTGCCCCGCTCCCTGAAGGTCCTTCCTCCTGCCCTGACGAAGCTCGCTCACCGCATGCGCCCAGACCCGCGACGAGCGCTATCGCACAGATGAACCGGCTGGCCCACCTTTTCATGTTTTTCCCCTCTGGCTTGGATTCAGGGGATTTATACACCAGGAGTCACATTTCCTCCAGTCCCTGTGAAAAGCTGCATTTGAGACCGCGACCTCACGTGGCAGTGCTCGGCCAGTCCGCGGCGGCTCGTTTCAGCACCTCGGCGGTCGCCGCATCCGCGGGAAAGAAGGACTCGATCGCGAGCCCGGCGAGCGTGATGTCGGTGGCGGTGCCGAAAACAGTGGTGGTGCTGAAGAGTGACAGGAGCCCCTGGGGAGTCTGGAGGCGCAGGGGCACCACCACTCCCGCGTACTCCTGCTCGCGGGCGGGCCCCTGCGAGGCGTGGGAGGAGCCCCCATGAGAGGCATAGCCGCGAAGCTCTTCATGGAGCGCGGAGAGAGTCGAATCCGCGGTGAGCTCGATCTGCCGATGGAGCCGGGTGAGGACGTGGCTGCGCCACTGCTCCAGATTGGCGATGCGCGGCGCAAGCCCTGAAGGGTGCAGGCTGAGCCGCAAGACATTGAGCGGAGGCTGGAGCATCTCGGGCGCTATCCCGGCGAGCAGCGAGCCCACCGCGCGGTTGGAGGCAAGCAACGTCCAATGCCTGTCCACGGCGAGTGCCGGATAGGGCTCGTGCCCGGTGAGCACGAGGTCGACCGCCTCCCGTGCGGCACGCAGCGCGGGGTCGTCGAGGTTCCGCTCGGAATAGACGGGGGCGAACCCCGCGGCCACCAGCAGGGCGTTGCGGTCATTCAAAGGCACATCGAGCTCCTCCGCGAGATGAAGCAACATCTCCCGGCTCGGTTGCGATCGGCCCGTCTCCAGGAAGCTGACGTGCCGGGCGGAGACCTCCGCACGAAGCGCCAGCTCCAGCTGGCTGAGGCTTCGGCGCTGGCGCCACATCCGCAACATCTCTCCCACCGGTCGGCCCTGAATCGTCATGCCGGGAGGATAGGGGCGGGACGTCATCCCTCCAATTACCTCGGGCGTAATCGACTCCGGATGGGTCGCCGCGCATTTTGTGACTGAAGCGACGGAGGCCTCTCGCCCCGTCGTGAACCCCCTTCCTCACGGGAGAACGCTGAACATGAGCTCGATGACTGCTTCGTGGAACCTGCTGCGCCGTGCCCTGCTGGCCGATGGTGTCATCAGTGGCACCACCGGGGCCCTGATGATGATCGCCGCCAGCCCACTGGCCGGACTGCTGGGGCTGAACGTGGCCCTGCTGCGGACAGCGGGCTTCAGCCTGCTCCCCTTCTCCGCCCTGCTGGTGTACCTCGCCGGGCGAACCATCGTCCCTCGGTGGGTCGTCTGGGGAGTCGTGAGCGCCAACCTGCTGTGGGTCATCGACAGCGTGCTGCTGCTGGTGACCGGCTGGGCCGACCCCACACTCTGGGGCTACCTCTTCACCGGGGGGCAGGCGCTGGCGGTCGCGGTCTTCGCCGGGCTGCAGTACGTGGGGCTGCGGCGCTCGGTTCCCGCGCTTGCCTGAGGTGGTACCGGCAGACCGGCGAGGCGCGTGGGCGTGATCCACAGGACGCGCCTGCCGCCTACGCCCGACGGGATTCGCAACCCGCTACACTCCAGGCCACGAGGGAAGAGCATGGATCTGGAAGAGTTGCGCGCCTTTCTCGACGTGGTGAATACCGGTTCGTTCCTGTCCGCCGCGGACTCCCTGGGCGTGTCTCGCACGACCTTGAGGCGCCGCGTCGAGGCGCTCGAGGCACGCGCCGGTGTGCCACTCCTCAAGAGCACTCGCCAGGGCATCGTCTTGACCGAAGCCGGCGAGGTGCTCGCCCAGCGCGGGCGGATCATGATGCAGGAGACGAGCGCGTTGCTGGCATCCATCCGCGAGGTGGGCCAGGCGCCTTCGGGGGTGCTGCGAACGGTGCTGCCCGTGGGGCTGCCGCCGCACCTCCTCACGCCTCTCTTCGGGCTGTTGCGGAGCGCCTATCCGCTGCTGCGCGCCCACTTCCGCTTCAGCGACAACCCCCTCGGCGAGCCGCTGGACAACGTGGACATGGCGGTCCACTTCGGGGAGGACACCCCCAAGGGTCCGTGGCTCTCGCACGTGGTGCTTCGGATGCGCGAGGGCCTGATCGCCAGCCAGGAATACCTGCGGCAGCGAGGGACTCCGCGCTCGGTGGAGGAGCTGCGAGGCCACGAGCTCTTTTCCTGGGAGGCCCCGGGAGACGATGCGCGCATCTGGCCCACGCTCCGGGGCACCTCGTTCGCGGTCGAGCCGGCGCTCATCGCGACGGACATCCACCTGATCCGGTCCTGCTGCATCGCCGGGCTGGGCATTGGCCTGGTGCCCAGCGTCGAGCTGGCCGACCCGGGCAGTCCCCCCGATCTGCTGGTGCCCGTGCTGCCGGACGTGGTGGGACGTGAGCGCGCGTTACGCATCAGCGTGCCCGAAGCGCTCGCCGAGATTCCCAAGATCAAACAGGTGCTCTCGCACATCCTCCGCGCCCTGGAGCCGCTCTAACGGGCCGTCTCTTCCTTGACGGCGTAGATCTGCCCGCGCATCTCTCCGTAATAGGTGTGCGCCTTGGTGTGGAGGTTGAAATAGAGCACGCCCTTCTTCGCCAGGTACTCCAGGCCGGCGATGGTTTTCGTCTGGTTCGGGAGACCGATATCGGAGGGGCAGCTCTCGGGCAGCGAGGGCTTCAGACCCGGCATGTCCTTGACGAACTTGACGTTCTTGTTGGTGAGCTCCACCGTGAGCTTGCCCTGGGCGAACTGCTTCGAGGCGCTGACGCTCTCCCCGAAGTCCACGATGATGGGACCGAGGAATCCCGGCGGGCCGCAGTGGATATGGAACATGAGGATGTCGGCGGGATTGACCCCTTGAATCTCGACGTCGACATAGGCCTTGCTCAGGTCTCGAGCGAAGCGGATCTGCCCATGGCCCCTGGACTTCCGCTCCTCGCGAGGAATCGAGGGCGCCGTGGCCCCGAGGCTCTTCTCCAGCAGCTTCGGGGTCTCTGATTCCTCACCGGGCTCCTGGGCAGGGCTCAGGAAGGCCTCGTAGACCGTGAAGGTCGTCGCGCCGAGGGCGGGGTCCTTCGCATGGGCGGGCAGCATGAAGAGGGTGCTCGTGAACGCGAGGGCCGTCAGGGTACGCATGGGTATTCCTCCAGCGAGTGGTGTGCTGCAGGAGTATCCCCGGCGGTGGCACGGCAGAAGTCCGAAGACGGACATGTGATGGCCGATATCTGACCATGCCCGCACCGGGCTGGATTCGGCCGTGGTGGGAACCAGCCCTAGAGACCCCAGAAGGGGCCGTGGAGGCGTGCCCGGTGCGGGCAAGCCAGCGCTGGACGCAGTCCCGGCCGCAGAAGAGGCGCTGGTGGCCACAGGTGTGCACCACAATAAGGTTGCAACGAGAACATTCTGCACGTAAAGTAACACGCACTTTCCGTGAACAGCCCGTTTTACCCGTGCCGTGCTCGAGTTCGCCGTCTGGCCGTGGAAGCTGTTGCCATCACGTAGAGATGTCTCAACTGGAGGGGGGAGTGACTCATGGCGTTGTCTCCAATTGAAGCCAGCAGATGTGTCATCTGGGGAACGTTGGCGACAACCTGGATGGCAACCCATTTCGCGCTCCTCGGTTGCACTCCTCCGGCGGTGACTCCGCCCAAGAGAGCCGAGCCAACCTGTGCCCGCACCTCCTTGCGCTTGGATGGGACATCCTTCCGGGAGCTCAGGCTCGAGGACGTGACCGGGGATGGCCACGGGGACCTCGCCGTACTCCAGGACGAGGGATTCCTGGTGCTCTTCGCGGGCCAGGGGGACAGCACCTTCGCTGCGCCCAGGAAATACTCCGTGGGCCCGACGCCTCGTGACATCGCCGTTGCCGATATCAACGAAGACGGGAAGAAAGATCTCCTGGTCGTGGGTCACTTCTCCAATGCCTTGACGGTCCTGCTGGGAACGGGTGGAGGAGACTTCCAGGAGGCCAGGTCCTATCCGCTGGGCAACCACTCACAGAAGCTACGGCTCGCGGATTTCAACGCGGATGGCCACCTCGACGTCGTCACCAAAAATGCTGGCTCGGGAGGCTTCTTCAACATCACGGTCCTGATGGGGCGCGGGGATGGAAGCTTCGCAGCGGCGGTGCCCTACCCGACGACAGGCCTTCCACGAGACCTCGGCATCGCCGATATCGACTCGGACGGCAGGACCGACGTCCTCGTCGCCATCACGAACCAGAACGTCGTCGACGTGTTCCGTGGGCAGGCGGACGGTACCCTCTCCGCTCCGGCCCGGCTCGACCTGTCGGAAGACCCGCTGCACCTCGAGCTGTTCGATGTCAACGGAGACGCCGCCGCGGACCTCCTGGTCTCGCATGGCCTGGCCTCTCCAGGCCATCTCTCCATCTACCTCAACCAGGGCGAGGGAACATTCGGACCCGAGCGCAGGGTCGGCCTGGATTCTCCCGATGCGTTCGTGAGCCTCCACCTGGATGGAGATGGAACGCCCGACCTGGCCGTATCAACGCTGGAGGGCGCCGTCCTGCTGCTGAAGGGAACGGGCGACGGCTCGTTCTCTCCCGCTTCCGCTCCCCTCTACCAGGGAAACTGGCCCACCGCCCTGGCCGTCGGAACGCTGGATGGAGACGCTCACCCCGACATGGCCTGGCTCACCTCCAAGGGAGAGGTGGAGATAACCCATGACATCCAGTCGTGCGTGGTGAAGCTCCCGGAATGAGTTCCAGGGGCTATCCCCGAGCGCGGGATGCGCGTCTTCCTGTCTCACCGGAGCTCATGCCGAAACGAGGAGAGAGCATGAAGAACCTGACACCACTGCTGTGCTTCATCGTCGTCGTGGGACTGTCAAGCACCGCCATGGCCCAGCACACGACGCGCTGCACCCAGGACGACTGGCTGATGACGGCCGATGCGGGGCGCGGCCGCAACCAGTGGGCCGTCAAATGCAACTACATCAAGCAGACCAAGGCGGACTACCTCAACGCGGACGGCGAGTACGTCGTCTTCATCAACGGGTGCAACACCTTCCCGCACGTGCCAACGGGCTCCACCTGCCAGTTGTTCGTCCCCGCGGATGCAAACGCGCCCTGCCAGGCGGGCCTCATCTATCTCGGCACGTGTGTGGTGGGTTGCTATACCCCGAAGCAGCGGCTGGCCTTCAACGGCATCCGCACGGCCATCGAGGAGGCCTATCAGGCACACACGTCCTCGGTGACCGGGCTGAGCACCGAGTCCACCCGGAGCCTGTTGAAGTTCTCCGAGCAGCCCATCCAGAGCTTCGTCTCGGGAGAGGCCAATGAAGAGATCATCGTGCTCGAAACGGCGGACGGCCGCAGGCTCGAGGTGACCCAGGAGCATCCCCTGGTGAATGCCCAGGGCGACATGGTCCGTGCCAGGACCCTCAAGGCGGGTGATCTGTTGCTGGGCGCGGACGGACTCCCCGTGGCGCTGGTGAACGTCTCCACCTTCCACTACCGGGGCAAGGTGTGGAACGTCCGGCCCCTGAGCACGGTCAAGACCGAGAACATCCTGGATGCGGAGGGACTGCTCTCGGGCTCCATCCGTTTCCAGAACGCATGGGCCGATGACTCCTTCCGCCTCTTGTTGAGGGACTCCTTCAATGTCTCCGGCCTGTAGACACGGCCGCCCCCCCTACTCACACGTCTTCGAGGGCTGACATGATTCGTTCCTGGATGGCAGGTCTTGTGGGTGGTTTGCTGCTGAGTGCCGGAAGCGCATTCGCGTATGAGGCGAATGACCAGTGTGGCTCGGCCCAGGTGGTCAACCTGGGGGCCTTCAGCACGGTCTCCACCTTCAGTGGAAACACCTGCAACGCGACCCCCGACACCCTGTCGCACTGCAGGCCATACGCGGCACCGGACGTCTTCTACAGATTCACGGTCAACCAGCGCTCCCTGGTGTACGTGGACGCCTTCAGCTCCACCTACGACACGGTGCTCTTCTTCACCGACGTCTGCTCCACCGAGCAGAACAAGGGCTTCGAGTGCGTGGATGACCAGTGCGGCACCCTCCAGAGCCAGATGGTGCAGCTCTTCGAGCCGGGCACCTACTACCTGGTCGTGAGCGGCTTCGGAGGCCAATGCGGCGCCTTCAACATCCACTTCCAGCACCTGCCGGCTTCGGACGTCCTCTACAAGTTGCCGGAGTCATCGCAGTTCAGCTCGAGCACGGACAACATGGCCAACCGGGGTGTTCCCCTGCTGACCGACAGGACCCAGTCCACCTGCTCCGGCTCCTATGGCGGGCGGGACGTCACCCACTATTACACCACCTGCCCCAGCTACCTGGGCGGCACCCTCTCCGCCACCACGTGCGGACTGGCCTCTTTCGACACGGTGCTCTACTTCCGCCAGGGCAATACCCCGGCCGTCGCGTGCAATGACGATGCGTGCGGCCTGCAATCAACCATCAGCGGTGCCGTCACGCCAGGGGCGGCCCTGCGAGCCCTGTACACGGACGGCTATAGTTCATCCAGCTTCGGGGACTTCTCGATCAACCTGTCCCGGCCATGAACGCCATGCTACGAAAGTCTCGACGTGCCCTCTCATTGTCGGTTGCCGTCGTCCTCGTGCTCATGGGCCTGGGTGTGGCCTGGTGGCGCCACCCCGGGCCGGCCCCCGAGGCGCAGCGGCCTGCACCGGCCCCTTCGCAGGCGCCCACGTCCGTCATGGCGCCGGGCCTTCCACCCCAGCGAACGGCTGACGGGACGCGCTCATGGGTCCCCGGCATGCTCTACCGCTACGAGGTGAGCACGGACCAGAAGGTCGCCTTCGCCAACAAGACGCCCTCGGGGGTGGATTCCGCGCTTCCGGGAATGCATCTGTCCATCCAGGGCGAGTGGAACGTCGGCGTGGTTGCCATTGACGGCGAGCGCATCGACGTCCGGGTGAACCTGAAACTGTCCACATTCCAACTGAGCGCCGAGGACAAGGATGTGCTGACCCCCGAGGTGCGGCGCACGTTGACCACGGCCCTCGAGATGCCTTTCTTCCTGACGCTCGGCAGGTCGGGTTCGGTGGCGCTCACCCACTTCGAGGAGGGGGTGGACGACCTCTCTCGCGGCGTCCTCCGCACCCTCGTGGCGTCGTCCCAGTTCGTGGTGTACGGGGCGCCCACCGCCTCCTGGCAGGCCGAGGAGCACGACACCACGGGCAAGTACGTCGCGGTGTACCAGCGCCTGGCCCCCAACCGCTTCGAGAAGACCAAGCAGTCGTACACCCACGTGGCGACGCCACAGGGGCTCCAGCCACTGGGCTCGGACATCCGCATCAGCGTGAACACGCGCGCGGCCTTCGAGCTGGGTGAGGACCTCTGGGCCCAATCCCTCCAGTCGAACGAACACCTGGAAGTGGATACCAGCGCGGGCCTGCCCGCGGCCCTCACCGATCTCGAGCTGAGCCTGCGCCTGCTGGAGCGCCGGAGGGTGCCCTCCCTGATTGGCTCGCTCGAGGCGCGCCAGGGCCTGTTGAGCACCTCCCCCCTGGCCAGCTTCCAGGGACGGTCACAAGATCCCCTGGCGCACTACCGGCAGGTGCTGGGAAACAAGACCTTCGAGGATCTCGTCAAGGAGCTGCGCTCGCTGCCAGCGGAGGAGAAGGCCCGCGATGACGCGCGGACACGGGCGCTGGAGCAACTCCGAGCGCTCTTCATGCTCAAGCCCGAGGAGGCCCTGAAGGTTCCAGACATCCTCCGCTCGGGACTCTCCCCTCTCGCCGCCAGCCCCATGCTCGGGGCGCTCTCCGCGGCCAGCACCCCGCAGGCCATCCAGTCCCTGGTGACGGCCTCCGGAGACCAGGCACTGTCCACCGATGTCCGCATGGACGCGGTCTCCGCGTTGGGCATGGCGGGCGAGCCCACCCGGGAGGGAGTGGACGCGCTCCGCAACCTGGGCCGTGACCCGAATCCGATGCTGCGGGATACGGCGACACTGGCCTTTGGCAATGCGGCATTCCAGATGAGCGACACCGACGCGCGCGGCGCGGAAGCGCTGGTCTACGAACTTTCCAACGGCTACCGCACCGCCAGCACTCCGGAGCAGCAGGCCATCGTGCTCAGGTCCATGGGCAACACGCGCGCCCCGGGCACGCTGGACACCCTCCGGACGGCACTCCGCTCCAGCTCCGTGCTGGTCCGGGAGGCGGCCATGGTCGCGCTGCGCAACGTCCCGGGGCCCGAGGCCGATCAACTCCTGTCCTCGCAACTCCTGGCGGATCCCGCGGTCCAGGTGCGCAGGAGCGCCGTCTTCGCCTGCAGCTTCCGGCCCCCCGGACCTCTCCTGCCAGCGCTGGGGCAGGCGCTCCGCAAGGATCCATCGGACGCGGTTCGCTCCGACATCATCCAACTCCTGGGCAACATCCGGGGCAGCGTGCCTGAAGCCCTGGTCCTGCTGGGCTGGGCCAGTCAGAACGAACCACATCCCGAGCTCCGGCAGATGGCCACCGTCTTCCTCAACACCCCCACGACGCCGGTCCCCTCACAGCCAGACTCCACCCCCACCCGCTAAAACCAGACTCCCCACCGGAGTCATCCCGCCCGGGGCCGGGCCCTGGCGGAACACGTATGCACAGAGCCCGAATGTTCACGGATGAACATTCTGACTTTTATTGAGATTTTCACTCTAATCACAGTGGTACGCGTAGTCTGCTTCACTCCAGGCGTAGCCTTTTTCACTCCGCGGGAGACCCACCCCACATGAAAAGTAAAGTGTTGCGATCCATCGCAGTGCTGGCTGTCGTGGTTCCAGGACTTGCGGCGGCCCAGAGCTTCGTCGACACCACTCCATACGTCGTGCAACCGCAGAAGTATCCCTACAACGCCTACGCTCCTGGCTACCTGCTGAATGACCACTATGCGTGGGAATCGACGGTAGCCCCCTTCAATCCCGATGGTGCGTATTCAGTCGGGCAGCAGAACGCGATCATCCAGGACGAACTGAGCCGCTCGGGCGGCACGCTGTCCTTTGATCCGTCCGACTACTCCCACAACATCACCATCGAGCAGCCCACCATTCCGGAGGCCACCCAGCACATGGTGCCGGCGCCGACGGAGATCCTGCCGTGGACGACACCGTTCGGGACGTTCAACAAGACCTACTCGCGCGTCGAGCGGTTCGGAAACAACATCTTCGGCGCGGGCTACGCCGTGAATGCGACGATCACCGCCGAGACGGCGACGCCGACCCAGGACAAGCGGGTCGACGCCATGGCCGAGGGGAAGATCGTCGGCACCGCCTTCAACTACGAGAAGGAGCTCGTGCGCGGGCGCGCGCAGGTCTCCGGACAGCAGGGCGGCGCCAACAGCGGCACCGCCGCGCTGTATGCGCTCGGGCAGGAGATCTGGTCCACCAACCTCTACGCCACCTACGAGCCTGCCCCCATCAACTGGAGCCGGACCTTCTTCAGTGCCTCCAAGAGCTTCATGGTGGGCCCCGTGCCCATCACGGTGAAGGCCTCGCTCGCCGGCGGCGTCAAGCTCGCCGTGAAGGGCATTGTCGGCCCGACGGTGGCCCGGTTGACCGCGACGCCGGGGGGCTGGTCCAACGTCACCGCCTCCGCCTCGGTGGATGTCATCATCCTCGCGTTCGGCCTGGAGGGAGCCCTGTCCCTCATCAATGCCTCCCTGCCCTCCGTGGGTGAGCTGTTCTGGCCGGTCTGCACGCTCGACTGGACGCTCAAGTCGAACCTCGACCTGAACACCCTGTCCGGTACCCTGAAGCTGTTCGCCCGGATCAAGTTCCTCTTCTTCAAGAAGACATGGTGGGTCACCATCGCCGAGTGGTCCGGAATCACGCGCAACTGGTCACTGCTCAATCTGACCGGCTCACAGCCCCTGGGTATTTGCGGTTAGTCCGGGACGCGGACATTCCGGGACGCGGACATTCCTCCTCGAGTGTCTGGCGGAGGCAAGCGCGAGCATCCGGCTCCCGCTTGCCTCCCTGAACGCTCGAGCCTCGCGCCATGAGCATTGGAATGTTCCACCCGATTTGGACTGGCATTGTCTTGCCGCGTTGCGCCGGTGACTGGACTGTCACACCGAGGTCACACCGGCGTCTGTGCTGGCGCGAGTCCTGAAAAAACCCCGATTCATACGGATAGTCTTGATTCGCCGTTCTGTTGGTGTATATAGGGACGTACAGATAGTCCTGGTTTTCTCATGTTGTTCGAGGGGGCACGGCAGGCACGAGTTCTTGCTGCCGCGCTGGAGTTGACCGCGCGGTGAAGGTCCATGACGTGGACGGGCAGGTTCCATGGTCATGGCCAATCATGAGGAGCGTCAATTCCTCACGGTTCTCGTAGCCACTTGTCTCATCGCTCAATCAGCCGTGAGGGGGTAATGCCGATGCAGTGGGTCCATGGATACGGCGAGTCGATGCGCGGGGGGACAGCCTCCGTCAGGCGAATGGGCCTCATGCTGGCAATGGCGGGATTCCTGTCTGGCTGCGGGGAGCCGGACCCCGGGCCAGGTACCATCCGCCATGGCAGTGAGAGCCAGGAGATCGACAAAGACAGAAGCCATCGCACCGGCGACTTTCCCGCCAAGGTATTCCACTACTCATACAGCTTCGACCTCCGGCCCACCCAGGACTCGTCGCGCCAGGCGCACTCGGGCCTGCTGATGAGTGTGCCCTCCCCGGGCGGTGACTGCACCGTGTTGAAGGGCCCTCCGGGGCTCACCCGGGTGCTGTGGAATGGGGCCCCGGCCAGTCGCGTCGAGCCGCTCGCCGACGGGGCCCTGCGCATCTGTGGCCTCCCGGTGTCCGAGGGGCATCTGCTGTTCATCGAGGCGGACGTCACAGTCCCCGAGATGACGTACGACTACACGCAGGTGGGCTTCTCCCGGCGGCAGGACCGCAAGGGAAATACGTTCTCGTACCTCATGAGCTGGGTCGAGCAGTGCGACCGGCTGGGGCTCTGCGACGACGCGCCCGGCCGGCTCGCCACCTTTTCCTTTGAAGTGCAGCACGCCGAAAACGATGTCGTGCTGTGCCCGGGCCAGCTCTTTCGCGACAGCCCCACCGAGACGTTCTGCCTGATAGGGCCGGGCCGGCAGGCGCCCACGTACTCGGCGTTCGCCATTGCTTCCAATCCCGCCTGGGTGAAGACGCTGTTCGCGCAAGCGGGTGCCACCCGGCTCGAGTTCTACGAGGTGCCCGGCGGCCTGCTCGCCCCGGCGCTCAACCCGGCCGACTTCACGGATTACCTGGGGTGGCTCAAGAGCCTCCTCGGGCCGCTGCCCTACGGAGACACGCTGCGCGTCGTGGGCGGGCCCACGGAGTTCCTCGGCATGGAGCACCCCGCCAACATCGTCCTGCGCGAGGATCTCCCCCTGCTGCGCAGCGAGTACGCCAACGGGCCCCGACACACGCTGATGCATGAGATCGCGCATCAGTGGTCGGGTAACCGCACGACCATGGCGGAGGCGTATGACTTCGCGTGGAAGGAGGCCATCGCCGAGTACCTGTCCTACGTCTACGAGGCCCAGAAGTGGCCCTCGGACGCCGCCCGGACGCGAGTCTATTGGGACCGGATGGCGCGCTCGGCCATGTTCTACCCGAAGCCGGCGGACCACCCGGAGCCCTTCCTGACGTTCGCCGCGGACGTGTACGGCACCGGGCCGATGATCTTCTTCCTGCAACTGGAGACTCTGCTGCCGGGAGGCCAGGCCGATGTCGTCGAGGGCATCCAGCACTTCCTGTCCGTGCCGGGCGTGCGAGACACCGAGCAGCTGCGCAGCTCCCTGGAGCAGGCCGCGGGACTGCCGGAAGGCTCGCTGTGGGGCTACTTCGACGCCTGGGTCTACGGAAGCGGAGAGCCGGACTGGCCCTACTTCGACGTGACCACGGAGCAGGTGGACGGCCAGCTCACCCTCACGGCCACGCAGCAGTCCTACGAGGGCGGCATCTATCCGGTGGCCGTGACGGTGCGTGTCCGGGGAGAGACCCAGACGAAGGATGTCGTCCTGAACTACGGGCTCGCACCCACCAGCGGCACCCTCAGCGTCACGGTCCCCTTCCCCGAGCCCGTCCTGCAGGTGTCGGTGGACCCGGACAGCCGTGTGGTCAATCGCAGATTCTTCGGTGCACTGGAGGAGGCCGCGCCGCCGCGCTGGCACTTCTGAGTCCCGAGCCGTTCCGACGTTCAGCTGAGCAAGTGAAGAGGGGGATGTTCGAGTGAACGCACGACACGAAGAGAAGAACACCACGCAGCGTTTCCAGTGGTCCCGGTGGGGAGGCCCCGGGCTCGCGCTCCTCCTGCTGGCGGGCGCGGGCACGTACACCCTCGTCGCCCGGCGGGCGCCGGTGGGTGCGGCTCCGGAGCAGAGCGCTCCGCCCGCGGAGGGGCGGACCCCGGAGTCCTCCACCGCCAAGGCGGCCGGGAGTGTCCGCGCCCCGCCGAGGTCCGCTCCGGCCACTTCCGCCGCGCCCGTGGCCCCGCAGGCCACTGGAGCTGCCTCCGCGCCGGCCGTTGCCTTGACGGAAGCGGAGCAGGCGCAGGAGCTGGCCCAGCACCGTGAGGCGGTGCGTCAGGCCGCGCGCACGTACCGGACCGGGCGCTTCAACGCCTTCTTCCGCGAGGAGCCCTTCCTGAAGGAGTTCGCCCAGGGTGGGCCGGCCCAGCTCGCCGCGCTCAAGGCCGAGCTGTCGGACCCGGCGGCGCTCACCTCGCTGTCCGCGGACACGCAGTTCCTGCAGAACAAACCGGAGGCGGTGTTGGATCGCATGTCGATGATCGACATCCTCTACTCGATGGCGCCCAAGGATCCCGCCGCGCGCGACACCATGGTGGAGCTGCTGCTGGAGCCCGTCGACCGCGGCCTGCCCGACACCGCCAAGAAGGGGCTGGTCGGAGAGAAGTACGATCTCCTCTTCCGGCTGGCGCAGTTGGACCGGCAGCTCGCGTTGGACTCGTACGCCCGGCTCGACAGCCCGAAGATGAAGAGCCTGCTGCGTGAGGCCCTCATGGCGGGGCTGGCCGAGTCCGGCGCGACGATGGACGAAGTGCAGCGGCTGATGCGGACCCTCTGAACGGAAGTCTGAAACCAACACATCCCCGTCCCCTGTCCGAGCCCACCCCGTGAGGTGAACGGGAGGCGTGTGTCCTGGGGACGTCTCGAGAGCATCCGCCGGCGGACCGTGTTCCCACGGGTCCGGCCGGAAGGGCACGGGTCTGTCCGGCCCGTGGAGTCGTAGTGGCACAAGGCAACGCCGTACCTACCGAAGCAAGGAGAGATCAGTGGCTCATTCTTGGAAGCAAGGACTCATCGGGGCTTGCTGTGTGGCGCTCACCGCGGCGTGCGGAGGCGCACCGGAGATGGACGCCCCTTCCGCCCTGCAGCAGCAGCAGCGGGGTGACGACGTACAGGCGGCCCTCGCCGCGCTGGGCAAGGTCGAAGTGGTGAGCATGGCGGCGGACGGCGTGCCCACGTTCCTGCGTGGCAACTTCGGCACGGTGGACACGTCCTTCGTGGCGAAGGGGCTGCACGCCTCCAACGAGCGCGCCCACCAGGCGCTGCTGCCGACCCTGCGCCGGATCGCCCCGGCCTTCCGCCTGAGCGCGGAGGACCTGAACATCCGCTCGACGCGCACGGACGACGTGGGCCTCACCCACGCGCGCTATGAGCAGGTGCGCAACGGCCTGCGGGTGGTGGGCGGAGAGCTCATCCTCCACGTCAACGCCGCCGGTGAGGTGTACGCGGCCAACGGCAATGCCCGCGGCGCCAACGAGCCGCTCACCCTGAAGCGGGTGTCCCCCGAGGTCGCGGCGGTGGCGGCCATTGGCGGGGTGGACACCCTCAAGGCCCAGGGCGCTCCGAACCAGGTGTACTTCCTGAGCGCCGAGGGCGAGCTGTCCCTGGCGTACGAGGTGACGGTGGCGGGCACGCGCGAGGGCGAGCCCGCGCGCGACCTGGTGTACGTGAGCGCCAGCTCCGGCAAGGTGCTCGAGGTCCGGCCGCAGATCCACTCCGCGTTGAACCGCGCGCTCTACACGGCCAACAACCAGTGGACCACGCCGGGCACGCTGCGCCGCGGCGAGGGCGGCGCCGCCACGGGCGACAACCACCTCGACACGAACTACAACCACATCGGCACGACGTACGCCTGCTACGACACCCTCTTCGGGCGCGACTCGTTCGACGACCGCGGCGCGCAGATCACCAGCACCGTCCACTACGGCCAGAGCTACGTCAACGCGTACTGGGATGGCTTCCAGATCGTGTTCGGCGATGGCGACAACTTCAACTCGACCCAGCTGGGCCTGGACCTGGACGTGACCGCGCACGAGATCAGCCATGCGGTGACGGAGCGGGAGTCCGGCCTCGCCTACCGCAACGAGTCGGGCGCGCTCAACGAGAGCTACTCGGACATCGCCGCGGCCTTCTGCGAGAGCTGGTCGCGCGGCTCGGTGATCGATGCGGACGTGTGGAAGATTGGCGAGGACATCTGGACGCCGGGCACCGCGGGCGACGCGCTCCGCTACATGAACAGCCCGACGCTCGATGGCTCGTCGCGTGACTACTACCCCGAGCGCTACACGGGTACGTCCGACAACGGCGGCGTGCACTGGAACTCCGGCATCCCGAACCTGGCGTTCAAGCTGCTGGTCACCGGTGGTACGCACCCGCGTGGCAAGACGGCCGTCAACGTGACGGGCGTGGGCATGCACCGCGCGGCGCAGACCTGGTACCACGCCAACGCCAACTACTTCACCAGCACCACCACCATGTCCCAGGCGAAGACCTGGACCGCCCAGGCCGCGCAGGACCGGTACGACGCGACCGTGGTGCAAGCGGTGCGCGATGCCTGGAGTGCCGTGGGCGTGCCGTAGGCGCCCGTGCGGTCAGAACGTAGCAATCACCCGAAACAAGGAGACGTCATGAAGAAAATCATCACCGCGCTGGTATTCATCATCGCCGGCGTGTCGACCCCTGCCATGGCCCAGCTCAGCGCCCGTTGTTCGCTGGATGATCAGCTCACGACGGTGGATGCGGCTCACGGCCGCAACGCCTGGTCCCGCAAGTGCGGCTACATCTCCGCCTCGCGCGAGGCGTACCTGAACTCGGAGAACGAGTACCAGGTCTATTCCAACGCGTGCTCGAACTACCCCAACGTGGTGGCCGGCTCCACGTGTACCCAGTACGTGCCGTCGGAGGAGTCCGCGGCGTGCCTCACCGGCCTGGTCAAGCTGGGCAGCTGCGTGACCGGCTGCTTCACCCCGAGCCAGCGCGTCGACTTCAACGGCCGCCAGGTGCCGGTGCCGGAGGCGTACGCGTCCGGAGTGAAGACGGTGACGGCCCTCTCGCAGGACGCGCAGGTGGGCGCGCTGGCCTTCGGCCAGCAGGCCATCCGCACCTACGTCGTGGGTGACACGAAGGAGGACATCTTCCTCCTGAAGACCACCGACGGCCGCAGCATCGAGGTGACGGCCGAGCACCCGATGCTCAAGAGCGATGGCGTCATGGTGAAGGCCCGGACCCTGAGCGCCGGCGATGAGCTGCTGGGCGCCGACGGGAAGAAGCTGACCCTCTCCACGGTGAGCGTGTTCAACTTCAAGGGCCAGGTGTGGAACGTGCGTCCGGAGAGCCACGACAAGACGGAGAACGTCATGAGCGCTGAGGGCTTCCTCACCGGCTCCGTGCGCTTCCAGAACGAGTGGGCGGCGGACGACTACCGCCTGTCCCTGCGTGACGAGCTCGACGTCAGCGGCCTGTGAGCTGACGCCTGACACGTGGGCACCCGGGAGCGCTCGAGCCGGATGACTCGAGCGCGGCCCCGGTGCCCCACCCACCGGCCCCGGCAGATGCCCGGGGCCGGTGCGGTGTCACGGCTCCGCGAGGGGCTCGTATTCGCAGATGCGCACGCCCGTGCAGATGACGCCGCCACAGTCTGCGGCGCAGTTGAAGCGCGTCTCCGGGGTGCGGCAGACGCCATCGCCGCAGTAACCGCAGTCCGTGTAGCAGTTGGAGATGGTCTCGCCGCCAACGCACAGTCCGTCACCGCAATAGCCGCAGTCACTGGAGCAGTTGCTCACGTTCTCACCGCCGTTACAGGCTCCATCACCACAGAGGGTACCGCAGTCGCTCCAACACGAGGCCGTTGATTCATTGTTGTTGCAGACGCCATTGCCACACAGGCTGGGGCAGCCGCAGTCCTTCGGGCAGCTCGTGACCGTGTCACTGCCGTTGCACACGCCATCACCGCAGTAGCAGTCCGCGGGGCAGCTCGCCTCGGTCTCGTTGGCGGCATTGTTGCACCAGCCGTCACCACAGTAGCTGGGATAACCGCAGTCATCGGGGCAGTTGTACTGGGTCTCAGCGCCGCTGCACAAACCGTCGCCGCAGTAGTTGCAATAGTTGACGTACTGCGCTCCATCGCTGACCGGTTGGAGCGGGCACTGCTCGATGGAGGCCTTGGATGTCGAGAGCGCGTCTGGGCCCTGCCCCGCCCCGGGACTGGGACCACACGCCACCACAAGGGCTGTCAAGACAAGCGCGAGTCCCCCTGTGATTCGCGCGTTCACGTTCATGGGACCGGATTGTGTCACTGGAAGCCACGCCGTCATGGTTCCCTCCTGGAATGGGGATAGGACTATCTACTCCAGGACGGGCCCGGAAATAAAGGATTATTGGAAATTCACACCTTCAAGGAAGCCAAGGGGCGTGCATCCAAATTCTGTCTTGACTTTGGATACACCAATAGTCCGAACAGTCTTGACCCATAGTTCAATTGTCATTAATTTGAACTCGCTGTCCAAACTGCATACTCTGATAAAGGGGGATTCACCATGCGCGCATTGTTAGTTGTCGCTGTGCTCGCCGTGACGGGTGTCTCGTCGACGGCGATGGCCCAACACACGGCCCGCTGCACCCTGGATGATCAGCTCACCACGGCGGCCCTGGGCGCCGGGCGCAATGCCTGGGCTCGCAAGTGTGGCTTCATCACAGCGGCGAAGGAAGCGGTCCTCAACGAGGAGGGCGAGTACCAGGTGTTCCTGCAGGGGTGCTACTCGTACCCGAACGTCGTCGCGGGCTCGAGCTGCACGCGGTACGTGCCGGCCTCGGAGTCGGAGGCCTGCATCCCGTTGGATCAGCTGGCCAAGCTCGGCAGCTGCCCGGTGGGCTGCTTCACGCCGACCCAGAAGGTGGCATTCAACGGCAAGCGGACCGAGATTCCCGAGGCCTACCGCGCGGGAGAGCGGACCGTGACGGCGCTGAGCCAGAACGCGACGCTGGACGCTCCGGCCTTCGGGGAGCAGTCCATCCGCACCTATGTCTCGGGTGACACCGACGAGGATGTGTTCGCCCTGAAGACGGCGGACGGGCGCATCATCGAGGTGACGGCCGACCACCCCCTGGTGGATGGCGAGGGCAACATCGTGAAGGCGAAGACCCTGAAGCTGGGTGACAAGCTGCTGGCCTCGAATGGCAAGCAGGTTCCCATCACCGAGGTCACCGTCTTCCGCTTCAAGGGCTACGTCTGGAACGTCCAGCCGGTGAGCCACGAGAAGATCGAGAACATCCTCGACGTGGAGGGCCTGCTGACGGGTTCCATCCGCTTCCAGAACGAGTGGGCGGACATCCACTACCGTCTGGGTCTGCGTGACGAGGCGAACGTCCAGGGTCTCTAGCCTCGAGCCGCTGTGCATGACCCACCCTCCCGAAGCTCCGGCGCGGGAGGGTGGGCCGCTGTGTGTCTTCAGATCAACCGTCGTGTTGCATTGAAAGGAATCATCGATGAAGGTCGTTGCCGTCCCTGCCCCGGGGCGCCGTGCACGGGCAAGTCTCTCTTCCGTTGTTCTCATCCTGGGTTTCGGAAGCGTGCTCGGCTCGGGATGTGGGGATCCGGGTGTGGAGCCCCCTCCGCCATTGACTCCATGCGAGGAAGCGGTGGCGTGCACGCGCAACACCCAGGAGGTGGCTTCGGGAACCTTCGAGTACTCGGTCTCCCGGTACGACTACACCTTCGATCTCACGACCCGGCAGGCTTCCTCACGGGTGCTGCTCAATGTGTTCCAGCCCGGAGGGGATTGTTTCAGCATTCCCGGTCCCGCGGGCATCACGAACCCCACCTGGAACGGAAGCCCGGCGCGGGTCAGCCAGGCAAACGGAATGCTGGGAGTCTGCGGAACGCCGCAGTTCGCCGGACAGGTGAACTTCGAGAGCAACTACACGGTTCCCGAGGCCACGTACTTCTATTCCCAGGTCGGGTTCTCCCGGCGCCCGGATTTCGTGGGCAATACCTTCTCGTACCTGCTGGGCTGGGTGGAGTCGTGTGATCTCTTCGGCCCCTGCGACGATCTGACGAATCGCCTCGCCAACTACACCTTCACGGTGAACCACCCGGCGGGCCAGACCGTACTCTGTCCCGGAGCACGAACCTCGGGGACTACCCAGACCCGGTGCGAGCTGCTAGGGACCCAGGCCCCCACCTACTCGTCCTTCGCGGTGGCCTCCAACCCGAGGTGGGTGAGCACGCGGCTGGTGGATTCGACGGCAGCGCAGTTGGACTTCTATGAGATTCCGGAGGGCCGGCTCGTCGACGCGCTCGACGCGAACGCCGTTGGCCACTTCCTGCAATGGATTACCCAGCAGCTCGGTCCGCTGCCCTACGGCCGGGAGCTGCGGGTGGCGAGCGCCCCCACGGAGTGGCTGGGAATCGAGCACCCGGCCAACATCATCCTTCGCGAGGACCTGCCCCTCCTCCGCCAGGACTACGCCAACATGACCATGCACACGTTGATGCATGAGGTGGTGCACCAGTGGGCGGGGAACCGGACCACGCTGGAAAGCCCCATGGACTATCCCTGGAAGGAGGCGTTGGCCGAGTACTTCACGTATCTCTATGAGGAGCAGAACCGGAACTGGGAGGCGCCCCAGACGCTCGCCTATTGGGACAAGCAGGCCCGGACGGCCAGCTACTACCTGCGCCCGCAGGACAACCCGGCGCCCGACTATGTGTCCTTCATCAATGACGTGTACGGCACGGGACCGATGATCCTTTTCCTGCAACTGGAGCCGCTGATCGGCCGGGACAAGGTCATCGCCGGCATCCGCACCTTCCTCTCCATTCAGGGAACCCGGAGCATCGACGATCTCCGCTTTGCCCTCGAGGCCGCCTCGGGAGCCAACCTCGAGCGCTACTTCCAGACCTGGCTGGTCGGAAGTGGCGAGCCGGACTGGCCCTTCTTCGCGGTGACCCATGCGAAGGCAAATGGCCAACTGACCCTCACCGTGATGCAGCAGACGCTGTCCAACGTCGTCTACCCGTGCGCGGTGGAGATCGAGCTCCGGGGAGACCTGGCGAGCCAGAAGCAGCTCGTGACCGTGGACTTCACGCTCAATCCGCAGTCGGCGACGGTGACCAAGTCCATCAGCGCGCCCTCCTGGACGGTCCGGCAGGTGCTGGTGGACCCGGGCAACAAGTTGGTCAACCGCAAGGCCACGGGACTCGTCCGGGAGCCGAAGTCCGCCGGATGGGTGCTGTAGTTGCCGTCCCCCGAGCCGGGCACCCGACGAGGCGCCCGCTCGAGGCCGGCCGGAGCGGAAGTGCGCTCCGGCCGGGATGTGTGAGCGCCCGCTCCGCTCAGGTAGCCGGGTGCGCCCCGAAGATGCTGTCCAGGCCGGGCGCGGAGCCCCAGAGATAGCGGGTGGCGGGCGAGGCGATGCTCGCGAGCAGGGAGTCGCCCGGCGCCAGATCCAGACTGGCCTCGCACGAGCCCACCGGAGACAGCCCCGAGACGCAGGGCGCGCTCTCCGAAGCGGGGACGAAGTACACGCAGTTGTTGACCTTGGGCGCGCATGGCTGCTGAAAACAGCCATTGGCATACACCTGGTACTCGCTAAAGGCGTTCAGGTTGGACTCACGCGTCGCGCTGATGTACCCGCACTTGCGGGACCAGGCGTTGCGGCCCGCCCGCTGTGCTGGCGTGAGGAGCCGATCATCCGACGTGCAGCGATAGGTGAGCTGGGCCTCCGCGATGCCCGAAGCACCCATGCACGCAAGCACCACCACGAGCCGAACATCTTTCATTGTCCAACCTCCGGAAAAGCATCAAGTGCCGGAAGCAAATTCTAGTCCTGAAATAAATGATTTCAATATAAACGTGGGAAAACGTGCACACGCTCTCCGGAGCGTCTGAACCTCTCGATACAGGAAGTGGCAATAGGAATTCAGTGGCCTGAGCCGGCCGGGTCTGCCGTGAATCCGCGCGGCATTGAGCGCAATGCGCCTGGCCGCCTCGGCTCACCTGGCTCGCGGTCGCTCACCTCGACGCCTTCACCCGAGAACATCTTGGGAACCACCACGCCGGCCCCGCCAATGACCAGGAGCCCGACGACGCCCAGGATGACCCACTTGAGCGGCGAGGGCCTGGACGTGGCGGGTCTCACCGCGGCCGCGAGTGCCAGAGCCCTGGGAGGAGCAGCCACCGGAGCAGCTCGGGGCGCCGCCTTGGCCATCGAGCGGCCAGACATCCGGGCGGCGGGCCGCGGCGCAGGGGGCTGCGGCACGAGAGGCCCGGCGGCTGGCCTGGCGCGCAAGGTCACGGCAGGCACCGAGGGCCCTGGAGCCGAGACGTTCCGCGTCAGAGGCTCGGGAGGCGTGGCCTTCGGGGAAGTGAATCTCCGCTGTGCCGACCGGTCGACCACGGTGGGCTCGTCCGCTCCAGACGCAACGGGAGGAAGCGGGGGGAGCGATGCGGGGGGACGCGGTGCCGCCACAGCCTGGGGCTGCGGCATGGCTCCATGCGGCCCGGCACAGGCCCCTGCACCAGGCCGGGGGCGCGAGCCCGCGTGCTCACCCACCCCCACTGGCGTGACGTGCGCACGAAGCGAACTGCCAGAAGCCGTGCGCTGTTGTCCCCCCGTGCTCGGGAACGAGCCCATGAACGGGCCGCTCTGGGTGGGTCCGAACTCCGCGAGCCCATCGTTCAGCGTGGCCTTGAAGAACTGGGCCACCGCCGCTGGCGACGAGTTGAGCCGGTGGTGGGCCATCACCGCCTCGATCTCCTCGCGCATGGCCGCGGCGGACGGCGTGCGGCGCGCTGGCTCCTTCACCAGGGCACGCAGGATGAGATCCGACACGTCCTGGGGAATGGTCGGATTGAGCTGTGACGGCACGGGAGCTGGCTCGCGGATGATGGCGTTGAGCGTGGCCGCATCGTGGTCGCGCTTGAAGGGCTGCTGGCCGGTGAGCAGCTCGAAGAGCACCACGCCCAGGGCGAACACGTCATTGCGCCCGTCCAGGGGGCGGCCCGCGACGGCCTCGGGGGAGATATAGCACTACTGCGTTAGTAGCGTGAGGAGCCCTACCGGAGCAGCCAGGATGCGGCTGTCCGGTCGCTTGGTGTCAAAGGTCAACTCGTGCGTACTACTTGGGAGGTGGAACACGATTGCGCGAGTCA
>NZ_PZOX01000004.1 GCF_003044305.1 Vitiosangium sp. GDMCC 1.1324
ACGGCAGCAGCTTCAGCAGCCACCGGGTGGAGATTCCCTGCATCTGCGGGACGGACTTGACCGTCGTCGCCAGCTGGCGCGCCGCTTCCGTCGCGAGACTCATCTGCAGCTTCTCAGCATCACCACCGGGCTTCACAGGATTCGTCATGATCTACCTTCCCTACCAGGCAAAAGAACACGCTCTCTCTACACACTGATGTCAAAACCCAGACCGGTTGCCGCTGAACAGCGACGCGATGCGCACGGCCGAGGTTCCCAGCCCCGTGGGGCTCCCAAACAACCGCCCGGGCTTCCGGGTGTTGCGCAATTCGAATTCCTTGTACCGGTCCACCGCGATATGCCACCTGAGCACGCCAGCCATCCACTGCTGCAGCTTCTCCACGTAGCCGTTCAGCTTCTCCCGGGCCTTGGTATCCAGGCGGAAGTCCTCGGCGAGCGCCGGCAGCTCGGTGGCGACGATATGCTCGAACTGTTTCATCCGAGCCGTCATCAGGTCATTGACGACCTCGACGGCCCTCGGCACATCGAGGTCCAGGAAGCGCTGGATGACCAGGACGCCATTGTTGAGCTCGCCCTCGAACTCAATCTCCTTCTGGTAGGAGAAGACGTCATTGGTCAGGCAGGCGTAATCCGCGGCCGAGTTCTCGAGCCCACGCATCGGCCGGGTCTGGAAGAGCTCGGGAGGGAGATCGACGCCGTGGGACAGCCGGGACAGGCTCATGGTGAGATCCGAGCCGAACGTCTTCCGGCGCATCTCCACATAGTCGACCGGGTCTGGAATCCGGTTCTGCATCTGATTGGCGAGCTCCCACAACCAGCTCTCGGTCATGTCCTGGATGGCACGGCGGAACTGCCGCCGCGCGCGCTCGGTCATGGGACCGGCCGTGCGAGCCCACAGGTCGGCCAGGCCGCGTTCCACCGGGTTGGTGGGAACGGCGGTGAGGGTGGAGGGGTCATCGGGCATGAACGCCGACAGCCGGGCGTTGAAGACCTTCGCCCCCGCCATGTCGCGGGTGTGCCCGTAGAACGCCGGGAAGTAATCGTCGGCGTAGGTTCCCCAGACCAGCCAGCCGGCCGTCAGGTCGAGCTCGGAACCGGATGCCCCGGGATGAATCAACGCACCGCACAGGGCCACGTCGGCGACATCGAACTTGTGGTCATCCCAGATGTAGACGCCCGGGAAGCCAGGCAGGGTGTCCAGCATCCCCATCCGGCGAGCCCACTCCTTGGAGTTCCGCCGTGCGGCATCCAGATGGGGGCTCAAGTTCGTGGAGTACGGCATGTAGAACTTCGGCAGCTTCGCCGGGCCTACGGCCATGTAGGGCACGTGGGTGAAGCTCTTGAACCGTCCCAACCCCAGGGAGCCGGCTGACCATGGGAAACGCACTCCCTCGGTCCCCAGCCCCGTGGGACCGAGGGGAAGCCGTACCTCGGTCCCGGAGTTGCTGGCGCCGCGGTTCATGTAGCGGCTCGAGCGCATGTGCCACTCGTGGCCGCCGGACTGCCAGTCCTGGAGTCCCCGGATATAGGTGAGGACGTTCGCCTGCTCCACCGGGTTCAGGCCGTACTCCGCGAACAGGGAGGGCAGCTCCGTCACGGCCGTGTTCTCGAACTGCTGGAGCCGGGACGTCAGGATGTCGTTGGTCAGGTTGGCGGCGCGTTGCGGATCGACGTTCAGGAACCGCTCCATCACCAGGACGCAGTTGGAGAGCTCACCCTCCTCTTGAATCTCGCGCTGGTAGGAGAAGAGGTCGTTGCGCAGGTGCACTCCATCCGCGAACGTGTCCTTGAGGACACGCATCGGCCGGCTGTCGGCGATCCTCGCCGGGACCTCGACGAAGACGGCGTGCTCCACGAGGTCCGCCGACCAGGGCGCTCCGCCCACCTTGCGGCGCATCTCGATGTATTCGATCGGATTCGAGACACGGGCCTCGCTGATATTGGACAGCTCCCACGTCGACTCATCGAGCAGCGCCTTGGTGCTCTCGAAGAACCGGCGCCGCCATTCCACGGATTTGGTGGGCACGGTCCGGGCCCAGAGGTCGGCCAGACCGCGCTCCACCGGATTGGTTGGCTCCGGAGGGGTGACGGAGGGGTCCACCGGCATGAACAAAGGCAACCTGTCGAGATACTTCTTCGAGCCCTCCCGGTCCTGGGGGCGCTTGTAGACCTCGAGATAATGATCATCGAAGTAGAAGACCCAGACATACCAGTCGGTCACCAGGTCGAGCTCCGGGCCCGGAGCCTCGGGATGGGTGTACGCGCAGAGCAGCGCGTAATCCATCGCGTCGAACTTCGCATCATCCCAGATCTCGGGGACGCCCTCGTCCTTCGGTGTGCCCAGGATCCCCATCTCATGCGCCCACGCCTTGGAGTGCGTCCGGGCCCCCTCGAGGTGGGGATTCAGGCGTGCCGGCCAAGGGACATAGAACTCCGGCAATTCAAAGGGTTGCTTGCCTTGCGCCTCAGCCATGGTTGCACCTCATCGGACTTTCAGCCCTCCTCACTCGGACCCCCTGTCCCTTCTAGTGTTGACGATTCGGATCCACAAATTTCCGTCCCACATTTGCCGCGGGCTCCGGGAAAGTCGCGCGTCCGTTCCTGCTTCGTCACTTGACTCTCCCCTTCTGAGAACATCGGACAGCAGGAAAAGGCTGGGACCCGGACCGTCAACGTCGCGGCCTGGAATGGCTCCGGCAATGATTGACATGCAAGTCATTGTGCTCTTCGGCGCCGAGAGAGAATGGATTGACAATGATGATGGCGTTGGGGTCCGGGTGGATCGCGTCCTGGCGAAGCGGATAGAGTCCCGGGCCTTCGCATGCGCCGGATACCGCTAGACGTCCTCTGTGTGAGCGCCATCGTCACCACCGCCCTGGTGGCGCTCCTCCCCGGGCTGAACCACCCCGGCATTCACAACTGGGACGAGGCCGTCCACCTCGCCGTCTCGCGCGGGCTCATGGACACGCCGCTCCGGCCCCACGTCTACGCCGAGCCGTTCCACCAGCCGCCCATCGACGATTGGATCAACGGGGGGCTCTGGCTCCACAAGCCGCTCGGCGCGATGTGGTTCGCGGCGCTCTCGATGAGCATCACCGGTGTCAGCACGGGCTCGGCCCGCTTTGTCTCCGTGCTCGGCATGGGAGCCGCCGCCCTGGGCGTCTTCTTCCTCATGCGAGCGAGCGCCGGGCGCTTCTGGTCCACGATTGCCGCCTGCACCCTGCTCGTCCTGCCTTTCACCTACGAGCTCACCCAGGGCTTCATGTTCGGCGACATGACCGACACCTCGCTCGCGGGCTGCCTCGCGCTGGCCATGGTGCTCCTCGTCATGTCCATCCAGCGCGATTCGCTCCCGCTCGCGGCGCTCGCTGGCATTGCCGTGGGCCTCGGCTACCTGTGCAAGAGCACCCTCGCGCTGACCCCCGTGGGCGTCGCGGCGGTGCTCTCGGCAGGCCGGCTGCTCAAGCTCACCGCGGGCCCAACGCTCCGCCAGCTCGCCCTCCTCCTCGCGTGCGCGGCCACCGTCGCGCTCCCCTGGTCGCTCTACGCGCAGCATGCATACCCGGACCTCTGGGCCATCGAATCGCATGTCACCCGGAGCCATCTCTTCCTGGACGACGCGCGCAAGAACCCGTCCATCGTCATGTGGATCCGTCCGCTCGATGCGGTCTTCAATGAGATCCACCTGCGCACCCTGGAGCCCTTCCCGGAGGCGCTGCCGCTGCTCGCCGGGCTCTGGCTCCTCTACCGCGCGCTGCGCACCCGCGAGCTCGAGACCACCGCGGTGGCGCTGTGGCTCTGGCCCACCTGGCTCGTCCTCTCGCTCGCGCCGGCCAAGGTCCCGGCGACGAGCTGGGGCGCGGTGACGGCGGTGTTCTGCGCGCTGGCACTGCTCCTGCGGGACAGCTTCCGCCGTCCGGTGCTCGCGGCGGCCGTGGTGGGCGCCCTCTCCACCCCCTTCCTCCTCCCGAGACTGGCCTTCCTCGCGCCTCTCCGGAACCGGCTGCCGGCCGCGCTCGAGCAGACCCGGAACACCCCCGGACTGTTCGAGGGCCTCTGCCTCGCGCTCACGCTGGCGCTCGTCGTGGGCGTCCTGTTCCTCGTTCCCCGCGCGCGCCGGCCCCTCACGCTCGGACTCGGGTTCTCGAGCGCCGCGCTCGCGCTCTACTTCTTCGTTCCGCACACCGCGCTCGCGCACCAGAAGATGCGCGAGGCCAGGCGCGACGTGGGCGAGCGCACGAACACGAAGGAGGCAGGGCTCGCCGCGGCGAAGCTCCTCCCGAAGCAGGCGCTCGTCTGGATGCGCATGGAGATGGACGCGCCGGAGCAGTTCGAGCATCTGAACTTCATGTTCTGGAGCGGCCGGATGGCGTTCAAGGGTAACCCCCGGCTGGACTGGGGCCGGGCCGAGGGTTACCGGCACTACCTCGCCTCGCCCGCCGCCGAACCCTTCGCCTCGCTAGAGGTGCCAGCGGGCTCGGCGCTCCGTCTGTACGATCTCTCCGTGCCCGCGCCCCTGCCGGAGCTACCGCCCGGAGTGCAACACCTGGAGGTGGACACCGGCAGCGCGGTGGTGAAGGGCGTGGCGTTCATCCGCACCGGTTACGCGCGCGACCGGTGGGCCTTCTTCGTCGCCCCCCGCAGAGTGCCGGAGACGTTGCGCGTCACGTTCCACCTGGGGGGCGGGAAGAGCGAGACCGTGCCCCTCCCGCCCGAGGCCGCGCTGCGCCCGCGGGCAGCGTTCCGGGACGCCGCATGGTTCATCATCCCCACCCTGGGCCCGCGCGCGGACCAGGTGGAGTCCATCGAGCTGCCCGGGACGACGGCACCGTTCCCGCTCGCGCGGGGCGGCTGAGTCCCGGCGTCTACATCGTCGGCACGAAGATCTTCAGCCCGCTGCGGCCACCGGCGCCGAGCGTGTTGCGCTCGATGAAGTCGCTCACGGACGAGCGGCCATCGCCCGTGGTGATGGCGGTGTGGCCGTACTTGCTGCCCGCGGCCGTCGAGGTCTTCTCCCAGGTGAGGACGAGACCCGGAATCTTCAGCGCCTCGGCGAGCGAGATGTTGACCTGCTTGAACTTGTCGCGAGGCAGGTTGTTGTCGATCTGGTTGCCGTTGCCCCAGACCTTGAAGCCGAAGGCGTTCTGGATGGCCCTGCTCACGCCGGTGGCGCACAGGCCCTGGCTGTTGTACCCGCCGATGCTCATCGCGGCCGCATGGCCCGCGTTCGCGAGCTTGCGCATCGCGGCAGTCACCTTGATGCCCCCGGCGCCAGGGCTCTCACTGACCTGCCCGCTGCCCTTCGTGCCGCTGCTGCGGCCCGAGCCACTGGACCCCTTCGTGCCGCTGCGGCCGTGGGTACCGCCCTTGGTGGACTCGAAGCTGTCGCCCCGGTCATGGCCGGGGATGCGCAGGGTCTTGCCCGCGTAGATGAGGTTCGGGTTGGCGATCTTGTTGAGGCGCGCCAGGCTCGAGACGCTGGTCTTGAAACGAGCGGCGAGGCCGGAGAGGGTGTCGCCCGGGCGGATGCGGTAGGTGGTGGTCATGGAAAATCTCCTGCAACGATTGTCGCGGTGTCCGTTGCGGAGTTGCGTCCGAATTTCCCAGGCTCTTGGAATCCACCCGTGACTTGGAGGAGGAGGCCCCCACCACCACCAGGGGTCCCTTGTGAAGGGGTGCGGCTCTCACCACGAAACAAGCCCTGGCACCAAGCTCCATCCAGGCCTGTGCCGACCTACTGACAGGTGGCCGTCTCCAGCTTCACTCGTACCGTCTCCGTCCACGTCGGCGGTGAGAGCAGGTCCGACCCGCACTTCCAATAAGGACCATTCTGCACGCACGACAAGGCGCACGGCCCCAGCGTCACGACGCCGCACAGCGGCACGTCGTCGCAGATCCGCTTCTCGAGGAGCAGCGGCAGCCCCAGCAGGCCACAGGACTGGGGCAGCAGGGACTCCCAGCACACGTACACGTTGAACGCGGGCAGGAGCCCCAACAGGGGAGTGGTGGACGAGAACAGGTCGCCGAAGACGGTCGACTCCTCGATGGGGTATTCCGAGTCATAGGCCGGGTTGCGCGCGATGGCGGAATGGAGTCCCTCGAAGAGGATGGGCACGGAGGTCCCGTAGTAGTTCAGCCGCTGGACCATGCACGCCGTCACATACCGGCGGCCCTGGGTGTCCAGCACGTTGCCAAGCCACGAGGGGGCGAGCCCCCACCAACCCGTGTAGAGCTCGCCGGTCACCGGATCTCGCACGGATTGCTCCCGCGTAAGGGCACACTCGACGGCGGAGCGGAGGACGCTCCGGCAGGACTGGGACACCTGGCTCAGGGGGATGCTCGACAGGAACCCCGCGCCCTGGTCGAGCGCGATGCCGCCCAGCGTCCTGAGCGCCTGCTGGGTGCCATTGGCCCAGAAACAGGAGGGGCTCGTGCCATTCAAGCCTTTGGGCGGTGCGCGATCATCTTTCAACGCCGCCTGCTCGACGGGTGCGCGCTGAAGCCCCTGCTCGAGGCCCTCCTCGGTGCTTCCGCATCCGGCGAGGCCGGCCATGACAACTGTAATGAACAGAAAACGTACGTGCTGTATCTGCATTGGATCCTCTGTGGTTGATGTATGGAATTGCGAAAGAAAGTCTGGGAGTTTGTGAATCTAGTGGAGACGTCTGGCCTCGCTCAGGAGACGCTGGCACTCCCGGGCCAGGAACGGGCTCATCCGATTTGCCTCCTGGCAGGTCGACTCGGCGCGCCCCCTGTTCGCCTCGCTCAGCTTCCGCATCGCGACCCGCGCCCTTGCCAGGGCCGACGCCGGATCCCGCCCCAGGCGCAGCTCGCTCTCGGCTTCGAGGAGGCGGTCCAAGATCAACTCCTCGAGTAGCCAGAAGTCATCCGGCGGGTCCCCGGCGACGGCACGGATCACCTCGACTGCGGCCTCCAATGGCTGATGAGGATCCCGGCCGAGCACGAAATCGTGGTGCGCGCGGAGCCGATGCGCACGAGCCTTCCACAGCGCCACGACCGAGGGGCTGGAGCCCATCTGCTCGAGCAGGACCAGCGCGTGGGAGAGAGCCTGGAACGCCTCTGGCGCCTCGCGCCTCCGGGCGCTCTCTGCTTCGAGCCTGACCTTTGATGCCTCCAGCAAGCCGCCCACGGGCAGCGCGAATCCCGGGTCGAGCGCCAGGGCCTGCTCGTACTGGCGAACCGCATTCTCCAGCAGCGATGCCGCATCCTGACCCCGCGTGATGGCTCTTTTGGCCTCCTCGAGATACGCCTCTCCCAGTTCGTTGTGAGCCCATGTGAAACCCGGATCCAGCGAGAGGACTCGCCGGTACGCCACAATGGCTGGATCCATGGATGCCTCGCGGCCCAGTTCGAACATGAGCCGGGTCCGAAGGTAGAGAGCCTGAGCCACCGCGTAGTGGGCCATGACACTGCTGGGGCTCAGTCGCATCCCCTCCTCGGCGGCCTCGAGCGCCTCCTCCACCACGCGAGCCGTATCCTCCGAGGCGTCGTCGCTCAACACATGCACTCGAGCCAGGAGCACGAGGGCCCGCTGCACCAGGGCTCCGCCATCCCTCGAGCTCGAGCGTACCGCGCGGTTGCACGCCACCTCGGCGGTCGCGAAGGATGGGCCGGGCGGCAGATCTCTCGAGAAGTCCGCCCACCCCATCTTCTCCCAGAGCTCGCACTGCGCCTGGTAGATGGCCGGATCGCTGCTGCCCATCTCCGCCGCCACCCGGTACGCATCCGCGGCCCGCTCGAAGTAGCCCTTCATCTTCTCGTAGTCGAACGCCGCGTCGTGCCGGTACTTGCTGCCCTCGGCATACAGCGCGTCCCCCTCGAGCTTCTTCGGCTCGTACATCCAGGGGGCCTTCTTGAAGGCCGCCTTCGCCTTCGCGATCGCCTCTTCGTGGTTGCCCTCGTACAGCGCGATCAACCCCTCCACGTACTCGGGCACCTCGAGCCGTGCGCCCATCGCCGCCCGCAGGTGGCGGAGCGCGGGCTCGCGGAACTCCTTCTCGAGGAGCACCACCTTCTTCTGCCGCTCCTGGGGGTTGGTGATGCGCCGGGTGTCCTCCAGGGCACGCCGGAAGAGCTCTCCGAGCGCCCGTCCCAGCGCATACTCGAGACTCTCCGACGAGTACCCGGCCGCGAGCGCCTTCTCCAGGTGCTCCCGGGCCTGCCCTGGCTCTCCGAGCGCGAGCTGTCCCAGCCCGAGTGCGTAGTGTCCGGGCCCCGTTCCGGCCTCGCCCGACGCGCGCATGTCCTGGGCGATCTCCTCGAGCCGGGCGCGCACCACGTCCCGCTCCCGCTCCACGTCATGCAGCGGCAGCCCATATGCCGCGCGAAGGAACAGCTCCATCTCCTTCACGCTCTCTCCCAGCTCCCGGGCGAGCCGCGCCTGCTCCTCCGCGTGCCGCTGTGCCCCCACCCAGACGGCTCCAAGTCCGAGCGCTCCCAGCACGAGCACCCCCAGGCTCACCGTGAGCAGCTTGTGCCTCAGGGCCTTCTTCCAGAGGCGGTACCCCCAGGAGGCCCGCTTCGCCTGGATGGGCTCGCCGTCCAGGACGCGCTGCAGCTCCTCCGCGAGCGCCCGCGCGGTGTCGTAGCGGCGCGCCGGCTCCCGCTCGAGGCACTTCATCACCAGGGTCTCGAGGTCCTTGGGGACTCCCGGCTGCACCTGCCCCAGCGGCGGAGGATCCTCCAGCGCCGACATCATGAGCAGCTTCCACGGGTTGTCCGAGACGTAGGGAGGCCGCCCGGCGATCACGTCGTACAGCGTCGCCCCCAGCGAGTACACGTCCGTGCGGCGGTCCAGCTGGCGCACGTCCCCATTGGCCTGCTCCGGCGACATGTACGCGGGCGTTCCGAGGACTTCTCCCGTCTGCGTCTGTCCCTGCTCGGCCACCTCGCGCGCCAGGCCGAAGTCCACGATGTACGGCTTCCACGTCCCGTCCTCGAGCCGCTCGACGAGGATGTTCCCCGGCTTGAGGTCCCGGTGGATCATCCCCAGCCGGTGCGCCTCGTGCACCGCCGTGGCGACCTCCTGGAGCAGCTTCACCTTCTGCTCGAGCGTCATGTGAGCGCTCGCGCGCGACAGCGGCTCGCCGTCGATGTACTGCATCACGATGAACGGCTCGCCATCCGCCTGCCCGGCTTCGTACACGCCGCACACGTGCTCGTGCCGGATGCGTGCCTGGGCTCGCGCCTCCGCGATGAACCTCCGGCCGAGCGATGGGTTGTCGCTCTTGAGGAGCTTCAGCGCGATGGGGCGGCCGAGCCGCGGATCCACGGCCCGGTAGACGGTCCCCATCGCGCCTTCGCCGGCGAACTGGATGTCCTCGTACCGCGCGGCGAGGGACGGAGGAATCCTCCTGCGCTCGGCAGGTGGCTCCGGCTGCCCCTTCACGAGTGTCGAGGCGAGCTCGGGAGCGCTCTGGCTGTGCTTGGTCAGCATGGGACTCCTGAGCGGGAATGACCTGCCCAGCAGAGAACGACTCCCCGGAGAGGCGGCGAGAACGCCTCTAGGTAGGCAGTCCTCTAGGAATTAGCCCATAGGCATTTTGTTGAATTGACAGCCAATTCGTATTTTTACTATGATTCCGAAGTTTTTGACGGGCATTCAGGGCTGCGAGTCCAACCGCTCCATCAGCCGCACCAGCTCCGCCACCGATTCCACCGCCAGCTTCTCCATGACGCGGCCGCGCTGCAGGCGCACCGTCTGCTCGGCCGTGCCCAGCTCGGCGGCGATCTGCTTGTTGAGCAGCCCCCGCGCCACCAGCCGGCAGACCTGCAACTCCCGGGGAGTCAGGGAGGAGAAGCGGGCCCGCAGCGCCTCATGCTCCAGCTCGGAGACCCTCGCCGCACGGTCCTGCGCGAGCGCCCGCTCCACCGCCGCCAGCAGCTCCACCGTGCTGACCGGCTTGGGCAGGAAGTCCACCGCTCCAGCCTTCATCGCCTTCACCGCCGCCGGCACATCCCCGTGCCCGGTCATGAAGACGATGGGCTGTTTCCACCCCACACGCCTCAGCTCCTCCTGAAGCTCCAACCCGTTGAGCTCCGGCATGCGCAGGTCCATCACCACGCACCCGGGACGCGGCCCGGGCCCCCGCTCCAGCATCCGCCGGGGGTGGGTGAAGCCCTCCACCGCATACCCCTCCAGCTGGAACATGCGCTTGAGACTGCGCAGCACCGAAGGGTCATCATCCACGATGAACACCGTGGGACGCTCTTGGCTCGGAGGGCCTTCCACCGCGAGTCCTCGTTTCAGACCAAAAGGGTCACCCTAGCACCCGGGCAGTCGGCGAGCGACGGAGCGGCCTCGGCCTTATTCAGGCCCCCCGGCTACACAGCGCCGGAGAGTCCCCCATCCACGTTGATGGCGGTGCCCGTCACATAGGAGGCGCGCGACGAGACGAGGAAGGCCACCACGTCGGCGAACTCCTCGGCCCGGCCGATGCGCCCCAGCGGGACGCCCGCCTCCCGGCTCCGCTCGGCGTACAGCACCTCCGGCGGCTTGCCAGCGCTCTCGGCGCGGCGGGCCCACTGCCCGCTCTCGATCATCCCCACGAGCACGGCGTTGACGCGGATGTTGTCCGGCCCGAGCTCCTTGGAGAGCACCTTGGTCAGCGCCATACCGGCGGCCCTGGACACCGAGGAAGGCGTGGTGTTCTTCCCGGGCTCCTTGGCCTTGATGGACAGCACGTTGACGATGGCCCCGCCCCCGGCCGTACGCAGGTGAGGCACCACCAGGCGCACGGCGCGCATCGCGGCGAACAGCTTGAGCTGGAGATCCTCCTCCCACTCCGCGTCGGTGACGGAGAGGAAGGCCTTCGCCGAGGCCGAGCCGGCGTTGTTCACCAGCGCGTCCACTCGGCCCCAGCGCTCGTACGCGGCCGCCACGAAGCGCTCCACGTCCTCGGCGCGCGACACATCCGCGGGAACGGCGAGCACGTCCCCGCCCAGGGAGCGCAGGGAGGCCGCGGTGACCTCCAGCCGCTGCGGATTCCGGGCGCACAGCGCCACGCGCGCCCCCTCCTCGACCAGCCGCTGGCACACGGCGGCACCGAGTCCCTCCGAACCACCTGACACCAACACCACCTTGCCCGTGAGCTGCAGTTCCATACGGGAGAGCCTCCTCCTGTTGAGACTGTTGAGAGCCCCCTCCTATCACCTCACCCCGCGGCGCGAAGCCCCTTGCTGGCCGGCACGAAGGTGGCCACGGACTCGCTCTTGCCTGCCACCGGGAGCGGAGCGGCGGCCTCGAAGCGGAACTCCTCACCACACCGGGCTCGCGTGGCGTCGGACACGAGCGCCGACACGCCCACCTTCTTGGTGAGCCCCTCGATGCGGCTGGCCAGGTTCACCGCGTCACCAATGACGGTGTACTCGCGGCGCTGCTCGGGCCCCACGTCCCCGACGACGACACTGCCCGTGTGGATGCCGATGCGCAGCGGCTCCTCGCCCCGGGCACGGCGCTCGGCGTTGAGCGCCTCCAGGGCGTCCAGCATGGCGAGCCCACACGACACCGCGGCCTGCGGGTGCCCGGACAGCGCCAGGGGCGCGCCGAAGTAGGCAAGGTGAAGATGCCCACCGAGAGGCCGGCGATGGCCTGGCCGTTGGGAGAGGCGGCCACCGCCGGGGCCTGGATGGCGAAGAAGGCGGGCATGTCGAGCAGCACCACGCCGATGTCCGGCCGGTGGCGGAGCAGCGGGAGGAAGCGTCCGCCCGCCCCCAAGCCGCTGCCAGCACCACGTACGCCGCCACGCCCGTGAGGGGCATGGTCCAGTCGAAGAGGTACACACAGGCGAGCCAGCCCAGGGCGCCCAGCACGCGGAAGCGGTACACCCAGCGCCCCATTCGCACGCGCTGCGCGTCGAGCCGCTGGCGGAGGACGTCGTCGAGAACGGACTCGGTGGGCACGGGGTGTGAAGGCTAGTCCAGCGTCGGCGCGTTCTCCAGGAGGGGGCCGCGTGGGCTATCCTCGGAGGTCGGTATGGCAAGCTTCGGACACGTCGCGGTGGGACTGGCACTCGGACGGCTCGGCGCGGGAGGAGCGCCGCCGGGACGCGTCGCCGCCTGGATGCTGGGGCTGTCCGTGCTGTCCCTGCTGCCGGACGCGGACGCCCTCTCCTTCAAGCTGGGAATCGCCTACGCGGCCGAGTGGGGACACCGGGGGGCCTCGCACTCGCTCGCGCTCGCGGCGGGGGTGGCGCTGGCGGTGGCGGCCGTAACGCGCCTGTCCCGAGGGCCCGCGCTGAAGGCGGGGCTGCTGTCCCTGGCGGCCATGGGCAGCCACGGCCTGTTGGACGCGATGACCACGGGCGGACTGGGCGCAGCGCTCCTCTGGCCCTTCACCCAGGCCCGCTACTTCTTCCCGTGGCGCCCCATCCCCGTGGCCCCCATCGGCCTGGGGATGCTCTCCGCCCGAGGCCTGTACGTGGTGCAGGCGGAGCTGCTCCTCTTCCTGCCCTTCTGGCTCTATGCGCTCTGGCCCCGCCGCCGGGCGAGCCGGCCGCTGGAGGACTGACGCCATGCGCCTCTTCGTCGCCGTCACGCTCGGAGAAACCATCGAGGCCCAGGCCACGGCCGCCATCCAGCGCCTCAAGGGCCTGGCGCGCCATGCTCGCTGGGTACCGCCCTCGCACATGCACCTCACCCTGAGCTTCCTCGGGGAAGTGGAGGCGGAGCGGGTGCCCGCCGTGAAGCAAGCCCTCGAGCGCGTGGGACCCGTGCACGCGCCCCTGGTGCTGAGCATTGAAGGCGGGGGCAGCTTCGGTCCGCCCGCGCATCCCCGGGTGCTGTGGGCCGGGGTCGGCGGAGACACGAAGGCCCTGGGAGCGCTGCAGGCGGACGTGGCGGGAGCATTGAAACCGCTGGGCTTCGAGCCCGAGCACCGCGAGTACTCCGCGCACCTCACGTTGGCGCGAGCGAAGGTCCCCCGGGGAGACCGGGAGTTGGCCGAGTGCGTGCGCGCGCTCCACGGCGCGAAGTGGGGCGAGGCCCGGGTGGACCGGCTCATCCTCTTCGAGAGCCTGGGGGGCCAATACCACTCGCGCGCCGAAGTGGCCTTGAGCGGGTAGGGCTGGCATCCGGCCTGCACGGTCACCCGGTGGGCGCGGGGTTCGCGCCAGAAAAGGACCGGGTTTCAATGCGTTGGCTGATGCTTTCGCTGCTCTCTCTGTCTCTCCTGGCCCACACCGCGGCCGCCGCGCCTCAGTCCCTGGAGGGGAAGCTGAAGACGGGGGACCTCGTCTTCCACACCTCGCGCTCGCAGCAGTCGGCGGCCATCCGGGCGGCGACGAACAGTCCCTTGTCGCACGTGGGGCTGGTGGAGGTGACGCCCTCGGGGGTGTTCGTGGTGGAGGCGGTACAGCCGGTGAAGCGGGTGCCCTTCGCCCGGTGGAAGGCGCGCGGGGTGAACGGGCGCATCCTGGTGCTGCGGCCCGAGCAACTCCCCGAGGAGAAGCGGTCCGCGGCGGTGGCGGAGGCGAAGCGGCACCTGGGCAAGCCGTACGACTGGCGCTTCGGCTGGGGGGACGAGGCGATGTACTGCTCGGAGTTGGCGCGCAAGGCGTACTCGGCCGCCGCGGGCGTGGACTTCGGGAAGATGGAGCGCCTGGGCACACTGGACGTGAAGAAGCTGGGGCCGGCCCTCCGCGAGCGCTACGGCGGGAAGGTGCCCCTGGACCTGGAGCTCATCACTCCGGCGAGCCTCGCCGCGGACGAGCGCCTCACGGTGGTGCACTCGGACTTCCAGGAAGTCCGCTGAGGACACAAAGAGGGGCATAATGGGGAGCCATGTCTCCGCGTCTTCTCCTCCTCGCAGGTCTCCTGGCCTTCATTGGCACCGGCTGTCGCAACAATGACGGAGCGGTGAAGCTCATTGTCTCGTACTCGGGCTTCAAGCCCGGCTGCCTCCGGGTGGGGGTGAAGGACGCGGAGGGCGCGGGCGAGGCGCGCACGACGGAGCTCGCGGGAAAGGGAGAGGTCACCGGAGGAACGGTGACGGTGGCTGCCTACCGCGAGTCCGGTTGGAGCAACACCCTGACCGTCACGGCCGAGGCCTTCGAGCAGAAGTGCGAGGGCTCGCCGGTGGTCACCGCCACGGAGACGGTGACGGTGGGCCGGGGCGACGTGGCCGAGAAGGAACTGAAGCTGGAGGCCAGTGACGCGGACCAGGACGGGTACGTGTCCAAGTCGACCGGGGGCAGCGACTGCGACGACAACAGCATCGAGGTGCACCCGGGCGTGCAGGAGCTCTGCAACGGCCGGGACGACAACTGCGACGGAGTGCTGGACGAGGGCTTCCAGCTCGGCCTGGCGTGTGACGCGGCGGAGGGCTGCACGGGCGTCTGGAGCTGCGGTACCCAGGGCGCGCGCATCTGCGAGCAGAAGCCGGGCATGTGGCGGCCGGATGTGGACAAGGACGGACAGGGCTCGCGGACGGCCCCGGGCGTCACGAGCTGCAAGCCGCCCGAGGGCTACGTGCCCAACGACCTGGACTGCGACGACACCAACGCGCGGCGCTACACGGGGGCGCCCGAGCTATGCAACGCGGTGGATGACGACTGCGACGATGTCGCGGATGAAGGGCTGGGTGTGGGGGACGACTGCACGGGCGAGAGCGGGTGCAACGGCAAGCGCGCCTGCGCCCCGGATGGGGGCGTGGTGTGCAACAGCCCCAACCCCACCATGCTGTACGCGGACAATGACAACGACCACCACGGCGCCCCGGACGCGGGGGTGTCGAGCTGCGAGCCCACCCGCCCCGGTTACGTGGAGAGCTCGGACGACTGCGACGACACCCGGGCGAACGTGTACACCGGCGCGCCGGAGCTCTGCGACAGCCTGGACAACGACTGTGACGGCACGCCGGACGATGGCCTCGGCGTGGGCACGAGCTGCGATCCGGGCCAGGGCTGCACGGGCACCAAGGCCTGCGAGGCGGACGGCGGCACCCGGTGCGACTACGTCACCCTGCCCTTGAACTACTATCCGGACGAGGACCTCGACCAGCACGGGAAGCAAGACGCGGGTGTCCTGACCTGCGCGCCGGACGCCGGGTACATCCTCGATGCCGGCGACTGCGACGACGGCAACCCCTTCACGAACGTGGACGCACCGGAGCTGTGCGACAAGGAGGACAACAACTGCAACGGCACGACGACGGACGAGAGCGGTGTGTGCCCCTCGGGCAGCGGGAGCTGGGTGGATTACTCCTCGGCGGGCGGGGACGTCTGGCGGTCCGTGGCCGTCTGGGGTGATGGGGGCGTGTGGGTCACCGGAGGCACCAACCTGCTGGCGGTGCGCCAGCCCGGGCAGACGTCCTTCACGAGCCTCACCGGGCAATGCTCGGGCGTGTGGAATGCCGTCTGGGCGAATCCAGGCAATGGGACTGCCGCGCTCGGAGGGAACAGCGCCGTCCTCGGAAGCCACACACCCACGGGTACCACCTGCGACAACTACGGGGCCTACGCCACGAACACGGACGTGCGGGGAATCGTCGGAGTGCCCTTGTCAGGCGGAACCTTCGAATTCCACATGGTCGGTGCCGATAAGGCCTCTCCCTCCGGAGGGCGGGTGCTCCGCTCCGACGGAGTCACCACCACCCCCGACAACAACACCGTGGCGGCCCCGCTGTGGGACGTGCACGGCATCTCGCGAGAGGTGCTCTTCGCGGTGGGCGGCGATAACGATCCGTCCGGGGTCAACGCGCGCATCTACCGCTTCAATCCGGGCCTGAACACCTGGGAAGACCAGAACGTACAGTCCATCCCAGGCGTGGTGGACAGCAACCTCCAGGGTGTCTGGGTCGTGAGCCCGAAGCTCGCCTATGCCGTCGGGAACAACGGCTCCGTCCTCATCTGGAATGGCACGTCGTGGAGCCCGATGCCGGGGCCCTCCTCGGAGGATCTGCTCTCGGTGCTCGCCTTCGGGAAGAGCGTCGTCTACGTCTCCACGGCCAGCGGGAATGTCTACCGGTACAACGGCAGCTCCTGGAGCGCGGTGCCCATCGTGGGCTCTGCGGGGAAGCCGTTCAATGACCTCGCCGGCTCCAACCCGGGGGACATCTGGGTGGTGGGCGACAAGGGGAAGCGCTACCACTGGCCGCAGTGAGCGGGGCGCCTCAGGAGGAGGGGCGCATGGCCACGACGAAGCGCCGGCGGAACAGGAAGGGCGTGCCGTGCTCGGACGCCGGGTAGTCCTGGCGCAGGAGGGGCCGGAGGGTGTCGAGGAAGGCCTGGCCCTCCTCGGGGCCGAGCGCCACGAGCACCGGCCGCAGCGTCGTGCCGAGCAACCACTCGAGCACGGCGTCCTCACCGGGGAGCACGTGGAGGTATGCCGTCTCCCAGGCATCCACGGAGAAGCCGAGCCGCGCGAGGTGGGCCTCGTAGAAGGCGAGTGACTCGGCATGCCCGCGGCGCACGGAGGCGAGCGCGGGGGCGAAGCGAGGCAGCGCCCGCACCTCGTCGATGCGCGTGTGCGAGGGCTCCGCGAAGTTGGCGGGGACCTGGAAGGCGAGCACCCCCTGCGGAGCGAGCAGCCCCACCAGGTGCGAGAGCAACGCGGGATGGTCGGGCAGCCAGTGCAGGGCGGCGTTGGAGACGAGCACGTCGAGCGGAGCGGAGGGCCGCCAGAGCGCGAGGTCGGCCAACTCGAAGCGGACGCGCTCGGGGGAGGGGCGGCGGAGGGCCTCGGAGATCATCGACTCGGACGAGTCGACACCGGACACGCGAGCGCCGGGCCAGCGCTCGGCGAGGGTGAGGGTGAGGTCCCCCGTACCACAGCCGAGGTCGGCGACGAGACCGGGAGAGGACACGGGAACGCGTGCGAGCAGCTCGAAGAAGGGACGCTTGCGCGCATCGCGGAAGTGCTCGTACTGCTGGGGATTCCACATGGGACAGGCCTCCACGAGTCCTCTGGCCGCGCGAGGCACTCCCACGCGTTGCCGCGGGACGAGCAGTGACTCGGCGAGGGGCTTCAGCGAGCCGGAGAGGAAGACCGGAGAGAGCCAGGCGCCCGGTGGATGGAGGCACCGCACCGAGCAGCCGGACACGCGAGCGCCGAGGCCCCACGTGTCCGGCGAAGAGGACTACTTGCGCTTCTTGGGCGGGGCGGCGGGAGTACCGGCGTCGGCGGGCGTACCGGCGTCGGTGCCAGTGCCGGCGTCGGTGCCGGTGCCCGCGTCCGGGGCGGCGGCGGAGGCCGGAGTGACGGCGGGCGGCGGGTTGACCAGCTCAAGCGAGCCGAGGAACTGATCGGCCTGGGGAGCGCCGATGCTCGGGTTGTAGAGGACGAGCAGGGTGTAGAGGCGGGGGCCGACGAGGAAGTTGCGGGCCTTCACCTCACCGGAGTCGGAGGAGACGGTGAAGGACTTGCCGGGGTAGCCCTGGAGGGTGATGTCTTCCTCGGCCTTGATGGTGCCCTTGAGCTGGTTGACGAGACCCGTCTTGCCCTCGTTGAGGAAGGCGGAGGCGGGGTTGGCGGCGACGACCTTCTCGGGGTAGTCGGCGGTGCTGATGGAGTAGAGGACGCCGTTGGGATCGGAGATGGTCCAGGCGGCGGTCTGCACCTCACCACCGGGGATGGAGACCTTGCCGCGCTGGGGCTGGGGCTCACCGGGGAAGAGGACGTTGAAGCCCTCGGGAGCGGAGAGCTTGTGGAGCTGGGCCTGGGGCTTGGGCTCTTCGGTGGGAGTGGTGGAGCCCTCGTGGGGGACTTCCTCGACGGTGGAGGTACCAGCGGGACCGGTGGCGGCCTCCTTGGTCGCGCAGGCAGCACCAATCAGCGAGAGGGTGACGAGAGCGGCGAACAGTCGGGACGGCGATGACATGAGTGCGAGTCCTGAAGGTTGTGGGTGAAAAGGATGACCGGCGGAGGGACGCTAGACGAGTCCGCCGCCGGTCGCTACGTGGGATTCAGAGGAGTGACGGCTTTCACGAGGAACAAAGCCGACACGCCTTTAACGACACGACGAGATGGGGGTATCGGGGTTGCCGGTGTTGCGCGAGTCGTGCTGGTACTTGGGCCAGGGAGCCGAGGAGTCCAGCCCCGGACTGTCGACGACGAAGGCGTACAGCTTGCCGCCCTCTGCGACATAGAGCGCACCGAGATTCTCAGCACGCGCGGCCCCTGCCGCGTCTCGAGCGCAGTCGAGTGCAGGCGAAATCGAGGTGGGCCCAATGCCACTGGTCAGCGTCCAGCGATTGCTAAAATTGCTCGTAGACCACTCGCCAACCAAGCCAGTCCCCTCACTCGCCGCATAAAGCGCACCACCATGTCCAAGCACAGGTGCGCCCTTGAAACTACCCCCTCCGGACTGCAAGGCAGTTAGGGTGTTCCCGCTCAGTGAAACAGTTGCCAGTCCCGCTGAACCAGGAGGGTTGGGCAGGCTCTCTGCGCCGAAGAAAATGAGATTCCCCGAACCAACAGAAAGCTGATTTACGAACATGTTCGCCGTAGTGGGATAGCGCCACGGAAGAGATGTCACTCCACCAACCTTCGGGATCGAGAAAAGTTGTCCTTGATCCGAAAACGAGCCGCCGTTTGCCCCAACGACATCGCCTCCAACCAACGCCAATCCATTGATGGGAAAGCTCGTTGACACAGGCCAGCCCGTTCGCGCGGTTGCATTGCCAAGCTGATAACTCGTCAGCCGACCCGATGTGTCAGCAAAAAAGGCTGTCTCCCCCTCTACGACCAGGGGACCAACACCGCTGCCTGTCACCTGCCCCCGCACAACGGGATCCGTTGAGTTGCACGTCGTTGCTGCCCCTGTTGGCCGAAGGGCAAGCAGGGCTCCCACGGTTCCGGTAGAGCCGCCCACGTTCACGTTGATGACCCCGAGTGCGGTTTCGATTGAACTCCCCCCTGATGAAACCTGCGTCAGGACAAGACTGCTCGCTATCTGTCCCTTATTGACATCACAGCGGGTAATCTCAGTGCCAGTGCCCCCATTAAACGCAACCAACGCTGCGGATGTACTACTGGGGTTAATGCCAACATAGACATTTTCCACGCCTGAGTTAAAAGTCCCTATGGTTGGTCCACTGATGACGGCCCCTGTACTTGCATCCCAAAGCTTGGGGCCATCCGGCCGAATGGCAAACACCCTACCGTCCGTGCCCGTCGTAGTCCCCAAATAGACAAGTCCCTGCTGACCGATAGCTGGCGTGGATTTGATGACGCCTGTCTGCGCATCAAACACCCACTTCCACCGCGTCACGTTGACGCTGGAAGATGACGAACTACCCGCGTTGCCTGCCTTATCACTCCCCTTCACCACGACGGGGAGTGAGCCCCGGAACGCGTCAAAAGCAGGCTCCCAGAGTTTCAACTCGGCAATGCCGCAGAACCCGGCGTCGCAGGCCCCGGTCGAGGGCGTCGCCGCAACCGCGACAGTCGTCCCTCCGTCCGTCCCCTGCAACGCGACCGTCACGGTGCTCGGGTCCAGGTTCGGCTCGTTCGTCCGGATCTCCACCGGAACCACCTGGTCCCGCCGCCACGCCGTGGCGAACCCCGGCGCCGGATCCGCATACGTCGTCCCTCCGCCCGGCACGCCCGCATCCGCTGGAGGCACCGTGACCACGAAAGTCGGCTGCGTCGCATCCACCGTCAACTCCACCGTGGTGCTCGGGCCTCCCGCCTCGGGATGTGCCGCCGTCAGCAGGAACACCCCGTCCCCAGCCGGTGTCCACTGGGTGGTGTAGACCCCTTCGTTCTTCGTGACCGCCCCCAGCGACCCGCCCGCTCCCCCACCCTTCCGCGCCACGCTGAACTTCAAGGTCTCCGGAAAGTTTCCATTGAGGCTGCCACTCACACGCAGCTCGGCCTGCACCGTGACCGCGCCTGCGCCCACCAAACCGCCGTTACCCGGCGTCACCACCAGCGCCGTGTACCTCGGTGCGCAAGTGTTCGGTCCTATGCACGCCAGGTACGGTGCACACGCCGGCTCGCATGCCCCCACCTGTTCGCCAGTGGCGAAGCACAGGTGTGTCTCCTGATCGCACGCGCCACCGTTCGGACAATCCGCGTCCGTCTCGCACACGCGCAGCGGTTGGGTGCATGCCGACAGCCCTCCCAGCAGCAGCACCGTTCCGAGGACCTTGCGAAGCATCACGTCACCTCTCCAAACCCTTTGACGGCCCAGCCATGGTGGATAGCATGGGCTCCCTACTCGCGGAAGGTTGCGTTCCCCGGGTCATCCCTCTCGGTGACCGGTTGCGCGGCCGACCCGTTCCTTCTCGAGGGTCCACCGTGAAACATCTCTCCTCCTCGCGGCCTGGCTTCCTCCTCGCGCTCGGCCTGTTGCTCGCGCCCGCCGCCCGGGCCGCCGAGCCCGCCGCCGCCCAGACCCAGGCCCAAACGGACCTCATCGCCCTGCACCCGTGCCACATCGTCGGCGAGAGGGACAAGGACAAGGTCCCCGACTACCAGACCACCTGCGCCACGGAGATCGCCCGCGGCGACGTGCAGCTCGTGCCGTCCGAGCAGGTCCGCGCCTTCCTCGACAAGGAGCCCAAGAAGTCGTGCGCGCAGGCCAAGAAGCCCACCGAGTGCCTCGGCAGGCTCGCCACCGCCACCCAGGCCAGCCGCGCCGTCCTCATCACCGTCAACCCCGGGCAGCTCACCCGCGTCTCCGGCGTCGTGGTCAATCCCCACGGTGAGGTCGTCGACCAGAAGAGCATCCAGATCCGCAGCCGGGGCCAGTCGCAGGGCGAGCTGCTCCGCACCGCCCTCACCCGCCTGCGCGAGCAGCTCAACCTCACGCCCCTGAAGATCACCCCGCTCGTCGAGCAGCCGCCTCCCCCGCCGCTCGTGACGGCACCTCCGCCCGCCCAGTCCCCCGAGTCCACTCCGGGCGTGGCCCAGGCCGAGCCGCCCGCTCCCCAGTCCCCCGTCCCCGCGGAGGCCCTCAACGTGAAGGCCTCGAGCACCGGACGCACCTGGAAGACCCCCGCCGCCTATGCCTCCGCGGGCGTGGGCGTCGTGGCGCTCGGCCTCGCGGGCTTCTTCGCCCTCTCGAGCAACAGCGACATGGCCAAGTCCAACGAGTTCTACCAGGACAACAAGTACCCGGCCCGCGACCAGCTCGGGGAGATCGCCCAGCTGCGCGACGATGCCCGCTCCAAGCGCACCCTCGCGGGTATAAGCGCGGGCGTGGGCGCGGTGCTCGTCGGCGCGGGCGCCTACCTCTGGCTCAATGACCGGCCGGCGTCGCCCCAACCGGGCGTCGCCGCCCTCTCGGTGGGCCCCGGTGGCGTGAGCGTCCTCGGATTCCTGCCCTGAGGCCCCTCACCTCCGGCCCACGCTACTCGCCGAGGTAGGCCTTGCGGATCTCCGGGCTCTCCAGCAGCGCCTTGCCCGGGCCGGCCATCACCACCTCGCCCGTCTCCAGCACGTAGCCGTAGTGGGCGAAGTTCAGCGCCAGGTGCGCGTTCTGCTCCACCAGCAGGATGCTCACGCCCGAGGCGTTCACGTCCCTCAGGTTGCGGAAGATGGTCTCCGTCACCTGCGGCGCCAGTCCCAGCGAGGGCTCGTCCAGCAGCAGCAACTTGGGCCGGCTCAGCAGCGCGCGGGCAATGGCCAACATCTGCTGCTCGCCGCCCGACAGCGTCCCCGCCAGCTGCTTGCGCCGGTCCTTCAGCCTCGGGAAGAGCACGTAGCTCTTCTCCAGGTCCGCCGCGATGCCGTCCGCGTCATTGCGCAGGTAGGCACCCAGCTCCAGGTTCTCCAGCACCGTCAGGTTGGGGAAGATGCCTCGGCCCTCGGGCGCGTGCGCCATGCCCCGCGGCACCAGCGTGTGCGCCTTCGCCCCGGTGGTGTCCTCGCCCTCGAAGTGGATGCGCCCGCCCACCGGCTTGAGCATCCCGCTCACCGCGCGCAGCGTGCTCGTCTTCCCCGCTCCGTTGGCGCCGATGAGCGCCACCACCTCGCCCTTGCCCACCTTCAGCGTCACGCCCCTGAGCGCCTGGATGGCCCCATAGGACACCTTCACCCCGTCCACCGCCAGCAGGGGCGGGAACTCCCGGCGCTCGCCCAGCAGCTTCACCTGCGCCTCGCTCACGCCGCGCCTCCGTGCGACTCCAGGTAGCTGTCACCCAGGTACGCCTCGATGACCTTGCGGTCGTTGCGCACCTCGGCCGGCGCCCCCCGGGCGATCGTCTCGCCGTGGTCCAGCACCGTGATTCTCTCGCAGATGCCCATCACGAGCTTCATGTCGTGCTCGATGACGAGAATCCCCAGGTTGAAGTCGTCCCGGAGCTTGCGGATGAGCACCATCAGGTCCGACTTCTCGCGGGTGTTCATGCCCGCCGCCGGCTCGTCCAGCAGCAGCACCTTGGGCCGGGTCCCCAGCGCGCGGGCGATCTCCAGCCGCCGCTGCTCGCCGTAGGGCAGGTTGCGCGCTTCCTCGTCGCGCCGGTGCGCCAGCCCCATCACCTCCAGCAGGTGCTCGGCCTGAGTGGTGAGCTCGCGCTCCTCGGCCAGGAAGCCCGGCGTCAGCAGCAGCGCCCGCCACCAGTCGCGGTAGTTGAGCGCGGCCCCGCGGAACTTCGCGCCCAGGCCCACGCCCTCGGGGTTCAGCGCCCCCTGTGCCCGGCACGCCACCTTCACGTTGTCCAACGCCGTCAGGGCTCGGAACAGGCGGATGTTCTGGAAGGTGCGCGCCAGCCCCAGATGGTTGATCTGATGCGGCAGCCACCCGTTCACGCGCTGCCCGGTCACGCGCACCTCGCCCTGGGTGGGCTGGTACACGCCCGTCAGCACGTTGAACGCGGTCGTCTTGCCCGCGCCATTGGGGCCGATGAGCCCCTGCAGGTCTCCCTTGTGGATGGCGAGGTTGAAGTCCGAGAGCGCCTTGAGGCCCCCGAACTGGATGCTCACCCCCACGGCTTCGAGCAGCGGCCCGCTCATCACATCCCCTTCCGGCTGCGAGGAATCCAGCGCGGGATGACCTCCCACAGTTCCTTCGTGCCGAACAATCCCTGCGGGCGCGACAGCATCAGCACCACCAGCATCATGCCGTACACGGGCATGCGGATCTGATCCACCTGCTGCGCCAGGCTGCTCTCCGCCCCGAAGGTGGCGAAGGCCGAGCGCAGCGCCTCGGGCAACAGCGTGAGGAACACCGCCGCCACGATGGCGCCCGTGGTCGAGCCCAGCCCGCCCAGCACCACCATCACGACGATCTCCATCGACTTCACGAAGGTGAAGGAGCCCGGGTTGATGATGGGGACGAAGTGCGCGAACAGGCCGCCCGCGATGCCCGCGAAGAAGGAAGAGACGACGAAGGCGCGAACCTTGTAGCCCGTGGTGTTGACGCCCATGGCCTCGGCGGCGACCTCGTCCTCGCGGATGGCCAGCAAGCTTCGGCCGTGGCTGGAGCCCGCGATGCGGCGCGCCACCAGCACCACCAGGAACACCCAGAAGCCCACCATGGCCACCGAGGACGTCTGGGGAATACCGCTCAGGCCCAGCGCCCGCCCGAAGGCCTCGGTGTTCGTCACCGCCACGCGGATGATCTCCCCGAAGCCCAGCGTCACAATGGCCAGGTAGTCACCCCGCAGACGCAGCGAGGGCAGGCCCACCAGGAAGCCCGCGCTGGCCGCGGCGATACCGCCCACCAGCAGCGCCACCACGAGGAACACCTGGTCGCTCACCGCCACGGGCAGGGCGGAGATGGCCACGTCCTTGAGCGCCAGGGACGTCACGCCAGCGATGTAGGCCCCCACCGCCATGAAGCCCGCGTGGCCGATGGAGAACTGGCCCGTCATCCCGTTCACGATGTTGAGGCTCACCGCGAGGATGATGTTCACCGCCATGATGGACAGCAGGTAGGTGGCGAACGGCGAGTCCTTCAGCAGCCACTCCAGCAAGAGCAGCGCCGGCAGGGCGACCAGGACGGGGAAGATGCCCCGGAGGGCGGCGGGAATCATGGAAGAGTTCCCGGAACCAGAAGAGACGGTGGCGGCGGTTTCCATGCGCGGCGTCAGACCTTCTCCGCCGCCACCCGGCCGAACAGACCGCCGGGCCGGACGAGCAGCACGAGGATGAGGAAGCCGAAGGCCACCGCGTCACGCCAGGTGCTCGCGGCGTAGCCCACCACGAACTCCTCCACCAGGCCCAGCAGCAGGCCGCCCACCATGGCTCCCGGCACGTTGCCGATGCCACCGATGACCGCCGCCACGAAGGCCTTCAGGCCCACGTACAGGCCCATGAGCGGGCTCACCGAGGTGTCCTTGATGGCGTACAGCAGGCCCGCGCCCGCGGCGAGCGCGCTGCCGATCATGAACGTGAACGAGATGATGCGGTCGGTGGGGATGCCCATGAGCGCCGCCACGCGGTGGTCGAAGGAGACGGCCCGCATCGCGCGCCCGAAGCGGGTGCGGAACACCAGGTGCTGCAGGCCCAGCATCAGCACCACGGCCACCAGAAACGAGATGACCTGCCAGTTCCACAGCACCACGTCCGGGAACTCGGGGTCACCGATGGTGAACCACTGGGCGGGCTTGATGATCTGCGGGAAGGCGCGCGGCGCCGAGCCCGGCAGGAAGCCGATGTCCAGCTGGAAGCCATACGACAGCGTGAAGGAGATGCCGATGGCGGTGATGAGCGCGGTGAGCCGGGGCTTGTCGCGCAGGGGCCGGTAGGCGAAGCGCTCGATGAGGAACCCCATGAGCGCGCAGCCCACCATGGCCACCAGGAAGATGACCAGCACCCCCCAGGGCGTGCTCTGCGCCTGGCGGCCGAGCATGAAGGCCGTCGCGTAACCCATGTACACGCCGACCATCATCACGTCGCCATGGGCGAAGTTGATGAGCTTGAGCACGCCGTACACCATCGTGTAGCCGAGCGCGACGAGCGCGTAGATGGTGCCAGCGGCGATGCCGTTGATGAGGTGCTGGAGGAGCTGGGCCATTACGGAGTGATGGTGGTGACGAACTGCGCCTTACCGTCGCCAATCTTGAGGACCGCCGCCGACTTCACCGCGTTGCGATCCTTGTCCAGCGTGATGGTGCCCGCCACGCCCGGGAAGTCCTTGGTCTGCGCAATCGCATCGCGGAGAGCGGGGCCGCTCAGGTCCTTCGCCCGCTCGATGGCCGCGATCGCCACCTTGGCCGCGTCATAGCCGAGCGCCGCCAGGGCGTCCGGCACGCTGCCGTAGGCCGCCTTGTAGTCGGCGATGAACTTCTGCACCTTCGGATCCGGGTTGTCCGGCGAGTAGTGGTTGGAGAAGTAGCTGCCGTCGAGCGTGTTGCCGGCGAGCTCGAAGAGCTTCTCCGAGTCCCAGCCATCCCCGCCCATCAGGGGCACCGTGAGGCCCAGCTCGCGCGCCTGGCGGGCGATGATGCCCACGTCGTTGTAGTAGCCCGGCACGTAGATGGCCTGCGGCTTCGTCTTCTTGATGGCGGTGAGCTGCGCGCGGAAGTCCGTGTCACCCTGGGAGTAGCTCTCGATGGTGGTGATCTTCCCACCCATCTTCGGGAACTCCACCTTGAACACGTCCGTGAGACCGAAGGAGTAGGCGCTCTTGTTGTCCTGGAGGATGGCCACGTCGTTCGCCTTCAGGTTCTCGCGGGCGAACTTCGCCATTACGTAGCCCTGGAAGGGGTCGATGAAGCACACGCGGAAGATGTAGTCGCCCTTCTGGGTGACGGTGGGGTTGGTGGAGGCGGGCGTAATCATCGGCACGCCGGCCGACTGGGCCTTCTCCGCCATGGCCAGGGAGTTGGACGAGGCCACCTCGCCGAGGATGACCACCACCTTGTCCTGGGTGACGAGGCGCGTGGTTGCCTGGGCGGCCTCCTCGGGCTTGCTCTGGTCGTCATAGACTCGCACCGCGAGCTTCTTGCCCTTCACGCCACCGGCGGCGTTGGCCTCCTTGATGGCCAGGTCCACGCCGTTGCGGGTGGAGACACCGAAGGTGGCCTGGGCGCCGGTGAGACTGCCCACCTCGCCGAGCAGGATGGTGTCGGAGGACCCGCCTCCAGCGGCCGCCGGCTGGGTAGCCTGGCCTCCCTGCGCTCCCTCTCCGGAAGACGTGGGCTGAGACTTTTTCTGGCAGGCGGCCGCGAACAGCGCGAACGCGGCGAGCAGCAGCATCGGGGCGGAACGGCGCATGCGGGGCATCCTCCTGGGCAGGGCCACGGCAAAGCCCCGGTTTTCTATGGGGATGCGAAAGAGGGGTCAAGCTCGCAACACCATGCCAGCAAGCCCTCCAGACACTTTTCCACCCGGAGTCCCAGGCCCCGGGCCGCCCCGGTCTCCCGCCGGGCCGCCGAGCCTCTCGTGCCCTCCACCCCGGTGCTGCCCTCCTGCCCCCTCGGCCCCACCTTTGAGGAAGAAGACATCCATCAGGAGGCGGACATGTATCAGCGCGCAGACCTCAAGGAAGGAATGACGGTCCGCAGCATCGACGGACACAAGCTCGGCAAGGTGTACGCCGTCGGCGAGACGGAGTTCCACATCGAGAAGGGGCTCTTCTTTCCCAGGGACTACTCCGTCCTGTACGCGGAGATCAGCGACATCCGCACCGGGGAGGTCATCCTGGTCCACGGCAGGGAGAGCCTGAGGCCCTTCTCCGACGAGGTGCCCTATGGCTCCGGCACCATCGGCCAGCGCGAGGGGATCGGCACCACCCCTGTCACCCGCGGGGAGACCTCGGATGCCGAGTGGCTGAACGCGGGTGAGCGCACGGGGGTCCCCCTGGGCTCGGACCTGCGCACAAGGGACCTGGGCGAGCAGGAGACCGGCCCGTACAACACCGAGGGGGCCCGGGCCAGCCCGTTCCTCACCGAGGAGGACCGGGAGCGGGGGATGAGCGACATCGGCACGCGGCCGCTCGCGTCGGAGGACGGGGGGGTGAGCATCCCCATCCATCGCGAGGGAATGGACCGGCCGGCCATGAGCGCCTCCACTCCCGACACGACGGTGGGGACGCCGCTGCGCGCCGAGGAGGAGTCGGCCCGCAGCCGCGCGATGACGAGCGAGCAGTCCCCCATCGTCCACGATGAGCTCTACGAGGAGCCGCGCCGCGTGGAGACTCGCACCGACACCGAGGAGGGTACGCGCAAGCTGGACCTCAGCGGAGAGACCGAGCCGAAGGACAAGCGCGGCATCTAACGGCCGGACCCGTCGGGCGCGGAGGCACGCTGCCGCGCCGGCTGTGGCGGTGCGGCTCCCGCGCTGTTCGAGGAGAGGTGGACGCGCTCCAGACGCTCGAAGCCCCGCAGGCGCTCGGGGAAGTGCTGGGCCATGAGCCGGCCCACCTCCACCTCACGCGCCGGGGGACACACCTCCGCCAACGCCTCCGCCATCTGGAGCGCGCTGGAGTAGCGCTGCTCCGGACTCTTCGCGAGCGCCACCTCGATCACCTCCCACAGGGGCAGCGGGATGGCGCTCGGCCGGCTCAGCCGGTCGTCGCAGATGGCGTGCATGGACTCCAGCTCGTCCCCGCGGTCGAACGCGCGTACCCCCGTGAGCGCCTCGTGGAGGATGAGTCCCATGGAGAACAGATCGCTGCGCAGGTCCAGGCGCCTGCCCCTCGCCTGCTCCGGCGACATGTAGAGCGGCTTGCCCTTCACGATACCCGGCAGCGTCACCGTGCGCTGGGCCCGGGCCTTGGCCACGCCGAAGTCCAGCACCTTCACCCGCCCGTCGAAGCCCACCATCAGGTTGTGCGGCGACAGGTCCCGGTGCACCAGTTGCAGCGGCGCCCCATCCTCGCCTCGCGCCTGGTGGGCCGCGTGCAAACCGTGCAGTGCCTGAATCACGATGGCCATCGTCACGGGCGGCGAGGGCCGCGTGGTCTTCAACAGCCGGTCGAAGTCCACCCCGCGCACCAGCTCCATCACCAGGTAGTAGGCGCCCTGGGACTCGCCGAAGTCGTGGAAGGTGACGAGGTTGGCGTGCGACAGCCGCAGCCCGATGCGCGCCTCGTCCAGGAACTGCTTCACGATGTCCGGGTCCGAGGCCAGGTGCGGGAGGATCCGCTTGAGCGCCACCAGCCGCCCGAGTCCCTCGGGGCCTCGCGTGCGCGCCACCAGCACCTGCGCCATGCCGCCCGTCCCCAGCGGCGTCACCAGCTCGTAGCGGCCGATGCGTCCGCGCGGGCCCGTCACCGGATCCTCCTCGGGAGCCAGATCATCCAGCCGCTCCAGCACGCTCCGGCCGTCGGTCAGCGCGAGGAAGGCGAGCACCGCGTTGTCGAGCTGATCTCCAATGGCGTCCACCAGCTTCATCACCAGCGCGCCACCGTCCTCGAAGCTGCCGTCCACCACCAGCCCCAGCGTGCCCAGCTCCAGCCTGCCGAGCGCCAGCTGCGTGCAGAAGAGCATCCGCCCGTCGGACAGGTTGCGGGTGCCCTTCCAGCTCGCGGCCTCGAAGACGTCCATGCCGAGCTGCCCCAGCACGCGGGTGAGCACGGGACGGGTGGTGCCCCGGAGACAGACGAAACCCGCCGAGGCATGCACCAGCCGCGCGCACTGGGTGAGGAAGACATCCACCGCCGCGTCGAGGTTGAGGCCTCGCTCCAGGCAGTCCTCGAGGATGTCATCCGCCATCCGCACCACGGCGGTCAGGCCGCGCAGAAAGGCGACTTCGGCGTCGAGCGAGGGGAATTCCACGGTGCGCATTGAACACCGGGAAGGCGGGCCCCGGGAAGGGGCCCCTCGGGACAGCTCAGGAACCCGACTTGGACTGGTCCGCGTAGAGGGCGTCGGCGATGCGGTAGGCGCTCGCCTCGAGCTGCTGGTAGGCCTCCTTGATGGCGGCCGCATCCGAGCCCTTGAGCAGCTCCTTGAGCTTGTCCACGTCGGCCTTGATCTCCCCGCGGTCCTTCTCCTGGAGTACGTTGCCGTACTCCTCCAGACTCTTCTCGGTGGTGTAGATGAGCGAGTCGGAGTTGTTGCGCAGCTCGGCCAGCTCCTTCTTCACCTTGTCGTTGGACTGGTTGGCCTGGGCGTCGGAGATCATCGCCTGGATCTCCGCCTCGGACAGGCCGGAGTTGCCCACCACGCGCACCTGCTGGACCTTGCCGGTGCCCAGGTCCTTGGCGCTCACGTGCACGATGCCGTTGGCGTCGATGTCGAAGGAGACCTCAATCTGCGGCACGCCGCGCGGCGCCGGGGGAATGCCCACCAGCTCGAAGCGCGCCAGCGTCTTGTTGTCCGCCGCCATCTCGCGCTCGCCCTGGAGCACGTGCACGGACACGAGCGGCTGGTTGTCCACCGCAGTGGAGAACACCTGGCTCTTCTTGCAGGGGATGGTGGTGTTCTTGTCGATGATTTTGGTGAAGACGCCGCCGGCCGTCTCCACGCCCAGCGACAGCGGCGTCACGTCCAGCAGGAGGACGTCCTTCACCTCGCCCTTGAGCACGCCGCCCTGGATGGCCGCGCCCACGGCGACGACCTCGTCCGGGTTGATGCCCTTGTGCGGCTCCTTGCCGAAGAACTCCTTCACCTTCTGCTGCACCGCCGGCATGCGCGTCATGCCGCCCACCAGCAGCACCTGGTGGACCTGCTGCGCGGTGACTCCCGCGTCCTTGAGCGCGATGCGGCACGGCTCGATGGAGCGATCCACCAGGTCCGCCACCAGCGACTCGAAGGTGCTGCGCTCGACCGTCTCCGTGAGGTGCTTGGGGCCCGTGGCGTCCGCGGTGATGAACGGGAGGTTGACCTCCGTCTCCGTCGCGCTGGACAGCTCGTGCTTGGCGCGCTCGGCCGCCTCCTTCAGGCGCTGCAGCGCCATGCGGTCCTTGCGCAGGTCCAGGCCGTTGTTCTGCTCGGCGAAGCGCTTGGCCAGGAAGTCGATGAGACGCTGGTCGAAGTCCTCGCCACCCAGGAAGGTGTCGCCGTTGGTGGACTTCACCTCGAAGACGCCCGAGCTGAGCTCCAGGATGGAGATATCGAACGTGCCGCCGCCCAGGTCGTAGACGGCGATGCGCTCGGAGCCGGCGTTGCCCACCTTGTCCAGACCGTAGGCGAGCGCCGCGGCCGTGGGCTCGTTGATGATGCGCAGCACGTTGAGGCCGGCGATGCGGCCCGCGTCCTTGGTGGCCTGGCGCTGGCTGTCGTTGAAGTAGGCGGGGACGGTGATGACCGCCTCGGTGACGGGCTCGCCGAGGTAGTCCTCCGCCGTCTGCTTCATCTTCATCAGCACGATGGCGGAGATTTCCGGCGGGCTGTAGCCCTTGCCGCGGATCTCCACCCAGGCGTCGCCGTTGGGACTGGGCGCCACGCGGAAGGGACTCACGCTGATGGCCTTCTTGGCCTCGGGCGAGTCGAACTTGCGGCCGATGAGCCGCTTGACGGCGAACACCGTGTTCTCCGGGTTCGTGATGGCCTGCCGCTTGGCAATCTGGCCCACCAGCCGCTCACCGGACTCGGTGAAGCCCACCATCGACGGAGTGGTGCGGCTGCCCTCGCTGTTGGGGATGACCACCGGCTCGCCACCCTCCATGACGGCGACACACGAGTTCGTCGTCCCCAGATCGATTCCAATCACCTTGCCCATGACGTCCTACTGGCTCCCCGTGGGAGTGGTTCCGGTCTGCTCGGCGGTGGTCCCCCCCGTGGGCTCACCACCCGGCGCCGTGCCTGAAGAAGAAGTTGATTCGGGCGCGGGCGGCGCAACCGCCGGCGCACGCGCCACCACGACCAGAGCGGGCCGCATGAGCCGCTCGTTGAGCATGTAGCCGCGCACGGCCTCATAGAGGACGTGGCCCGCGGGCACCGCGGCGCTCTCCACCTGCTGCATGGCCTCGTGGAGGCGGGGATCGAACGGCTGGCCCGCGGCGGAGAAGCCCTTCACCCCGTGCTTGGAGAACGCGGTGTCGAAGAGCTTGCGCGTCATCTCCACGCCGGTGCGCAGGCTGTCGAAGTCGGCGGACTTCTGGGCCGCCTCCAGCGCGCGGTCCAGGTTGTCCACCACCGGGAGGAAGTCCTTGAGCAGGCGCTCGGAGCCGAACTTCTGGACCTCCTCCTTCTCCTTCTGGGCGCGCTTCTTGAAGTTCTCCAGGTCGGCCGTGGCGCGCAGGGCACGCTCGTGGCTCTCCTTGAGACGCTCCATCGTCTCGCGGCCGCGGGTCTGGCTGAACTCGAGCTGCGAGCGAGTCTCCTCCAGTTCGCGGCGGGCCTGCTCCAGCTGTTGACGCGTCTCGTCCAGCTCGCGGCGGGACTCATCCAGCGCGGCCTGGAGCTCGCCCGTGCCGGCGCCAGCGCCGGCCTCGGGCTCACCGAAGACGGTCGCCGGGACGTCCACGTCCACGGTCACCCCGCCCTCGGGCATCTCCACCTCCAATGTCCTCCCGCCCTCGGGAAACCCGTCCTCCTCCGGTGGAGGAGTCTGGGCACGACGCTCGACGCTCTTCAGCGCCGCGTCGATGACGTCCTGGGAGATATCCGCCTGGAAGCTGCCCTTCTCATCACGATTCGAGCCGGCCACGCGCGCACTATGTCATGGGGCTCGGGTTGATCCAACGGCCGGTGCTCCCGAACATGAGCCGCTCTGGTGACCCTTCTGGAGGTTTGCAGAGCGGATGAACGCTCCTCAGGATGCCGGACGGGCGGGCTTCTTGCGGCCGAGGGTCTTCTTCGTCCCCGGCTTGGCCGCCGCCTTCTTGGCGGGGGACTTGGTGCCGGCTGTCTTCTTGCGGCCAATGGACTTGGCGCCCGGCTTGACCGCCGCTTTCTTCTCGGCGCGGGGCGCGGGTTCCGCGGGCGGGGCCGCCGGAGCAGCCGTGGGGGCCTTCCGGGTCGGCTCGGCGGGAGGGGGGGCCTCCTTGCCCTCAAAAGACTTCTCGATGGTCTCCTCGACCTGGCGCACGGCGGTCTCGATGCGCTCGGCGGCCTGCTTGCCCGTGGCCACGGCCCAGGTGCGCAGGTTCTCCAGGCCCTCCTTCACCTTGGCCTGCTTGGCGGGGTCCTTCACCTCCACCAGCAGCTTCTGGGCCTCGGACTTGAGGTCCTCGCCGGTGCGCTTGAGCTCGTCGCCCGCGCGCTTGAGGAAGTCCATCACATGCTTGTCCCATTTCTCGGCCATGAATCTCTCTCCCTCACGGACAGTGCGAGCCAGCTGGCGCCCGTCCAGGCAGGTTATAGTGAGCCCCCCGTCCGGCGAGTGCAGCCTCATCCATCTGACTGCACCCCCGCCCGGCGTGCAAAGCAATCTTCACCCCTGGAGAGACGGATGAGAGCGGTACTGATTGCCGTGGCCACCCTGATGACGGCTCCGGCCCTGGCCCAAGGCGGCAGCGCGGATGTGCAACCCCCCACCCAGGCCGTGCCCCTCCGGGGCGGCAACCCGGGCTTCCCCTCCCCGCAGCAGGGCGCCCCGGTGGTGGTGGACCGCGAAACGCTGATGCAGCAGCTGGCCAGCATCAACGAGAAGCTCGCCTCGGCCTCGGCCCGGGCGAAGAAGGACCGGCAGTTGCAGAAGCAGATCGACGATGCGCGAGCGGAGCTCAAGGAGGTGGGCCGGCAGGTGACGAATGCTCCGTCCGCACGCGTGGAGACTCCGCGTCCCCCGCCTCCGCCCCTGCCGCAGCCCGCGGTGCAGCCCATCACGGAGGCCATGCTGCGCTCGCTGGTGTCGGCCATCCGCAACGAGCCCTTCGCGGATGACCAGCTCGAGGTGCTGGAGCAGGCGGCGTCCACCCAGTACTTCCTGGTGTCCCAGGCGCAGCAGATTCTGCGCCTCTTCACCTTCTCCAAGGACCGGTTGAAGGCGATGCGCCTGCTGCGCCCGCGCCTGCTGGACACGGAGAACGGCTTCAAGCTGTACGAGTCCTTCGAGTACTCCAGCGACAAGGACGAGCTCAAACGCATCCTGGCGACGCAGCAGCCGTAGGCCGTGCCGCGCTTCAGTGGCGGCCTGTGAGCACGTTAGAGTCGGGCTCCCCCCACGGGACTCCCCAGGTCCCAAAGCCGGAGCCCGACTCCCCATGCCGTTCGCCCGCCTGTTGGGGACGCTCGCCGTCCTCACCGCTCTCGGTGCCTGCACCGGGTCCCCCTCCACGAATGAAGCCCTCCAGCTGCCCGACCTGGAGCAGCTCGAGACCACCGAGAGCGCGCCCTACGAGGTGAGCCTCGGCGCCACCGGAGGTACCCCGCCGCTGCGGCACTCGCTGGAGAAGCTGCCACCCGGCTTCATCTTCCACATGAACGAGGGCCTGCTGATGGGTCCGGCCACGGTGCCGGGCCAGTACACCTTCACGGTGCAGGTGAAGGACGCCGAGGGCGCCACGGACACGCGGACGTACCAGCTGTACGTCTACTCCGCGCTCACCGTCAGCACCCTCGCACTACCCACCGCCAGCGTGGGACAGACGTACGGATTCCAGCTCGAGGCCGGGGGAGGCAAGGGGCCCATGCGCTGGACCCTGGCGGGCGGCACGCTGCCCACGGGTCTCGCCCTGGGCGAGGACGGCCAGCTCACGGGCGTGCCCCAGGAGCCGGGTGCCTATTCCGCCACCGTGCGCGTGCAGGACGTCCATGGCGCGCAGGCGGAGAAGCTGCTGGACCTGGATGTGCTCGAGGGCGATGGCGGAACGGATACCTTCGCGTTCAAAGTGGCCAACTGGAACCTCGAATGGTTCGGGGACCCGAGCAACGGTCCCACGAACGATGCCCTGCAACTCGACAACGTGAAACGGGTCATCACCACGACCGGGGCGGACTTCTGGGGCCTGCAGGAGCTGGTGGACGCCACGGAGTTCGAGGCGCTGAAGCAGCAGACCGGTTACGACGGCTTCATGGCCAACGACCCGGGCATCACGTCCGGCTCCTATTACTACTCGGCCGACGAGCAGAAGGTGGGAGTCCTCTTCAACCCGGCCGTGGTCAGCGTGGTGGAGAAGAAGCTCATCCTGACCTCGAACGACTATGACTTCGCCGGGCGGCCTCCCCTTCAGGTGAAGCTGCGCATCACGCGCAACGGGGCGAGCCAGGACGTGGTGGCCATCATCCTGCACATGAAGGCGCAGACGGACTCCTCCGTGACCTCGTACAACCGCCGCCAGAGCGCGGGGGTGGCGCTCAAGAGCTACCTGGATACGCAGCTCGCGAGCACACCGTTCATCGTTCTCGGCGACTGGAATGATGACGTGGATGAGTCCATCCTCAGGAACACCACGAGTGGCGCCTACCTGCCCACGCCGTACCAGAACTTCCTCGATGATGCGGCGAACTACACCTTCGTCACCCGGCCCCTGTCGCTCTCGGGCCAGCGCAGCACGGTGGGCAACACCCAGTTCATCGACCACGAGCTCGTCAGCAACGAGCTGCTCACGAGCTACGTGCCCAAATCGGCCCAGGTCCTCAATCCCGACACCTATATCTCCCAGTACAAGGCCACCACCACGGACCACTACCCGGTGACCAGCCGCTTCGTGTTCAGCGCGGGCGCTCCGGCCACCGCCCCCTGACGTCCCCTCCCGGTGGCCCGAGGACCCTGCGTCCGACCAGGCGCTCCAGAAGTTCCGCGTGAGCGCCGAGCCGCCCCTCCTGCGTGCGGCCCCGCGGCGGTGGCTTTCACCGGGTGCCCGACGTATGAGTCACCCGCGCGTCCCATGCTCCGCTCCCGCCTCTATCTCCTCGCCGCCGCCCTGCTCTGGTCCACGGCCGGCGCCGCCGTGAAGCTCTCCACCCTGTCGGCCTGGCAGCTCGCCTCCGGCCGCTCGCTCGTCGCGGCCCTGATGCTCGCAGTCACCATCCCCGCGGGCCGCCGGCTTCCGTCCTGGCGAGGGCTCGCGGCATCGGTGGCCTATGCCGCCACGGTGGTGCTGTTCATGATCGCCAACAAGCTCACCACCTCCGCCAACGCCATCTTCCTGCAGGACACCGCGCCGCTCTACGTGCTGCTCCTGTCCCCGCTCCTGCTGCGCGAGCGCCCTTCGCGGGGCGAGCTGGCCGCCGTGCCCGTGTTCCTGCTCGGGCTGAGCCTCTTCTTCCTCGACCAGCTCAACCCCGGGCAGATGCTGGGCAACGTGGTGGCCCTGGGCTCGGGCCTCGCCTTCGCCTTCTGCATCCTCGGACTGCGCGCGCTGGGCGACGAGGGCTCCGCGGTGCTCGTGTGGGGCAACCTCATCGCCGGCGCCAGCGTCCTGCTGCCCGCGCTCGGTGGACCGAAGCCCACGGCCCTGGACATCGGGCTGCTCGTCTTCCTCGGCGTGTTCCAGCTCGGCCTCGCCTATGCCCTCTTCCAGCGCGGCCTGCGCGAGACGCCCGCGGTGGAGGCCTCGCTGCTCATCCTGCTCGAGCCGGTGCTCAACCCCGTGTGGACCTTCCTCTTCGCCGGGGAGCGGCCCGGCACCTGGGCGCTCGTGGGCGGCACCATCATCCTGCTCGCCACCGCGTGGCGGACCCTGCTGGGCGCCCGAGGCAGCAGCGCATCCCCGGTGGACGAAACGCCCACGCACGAGGGCGCACGGGGCTGAATCGCGCGAAGGTGGATGGGGACTGAACCCCGCGCTCACCCCGTGACGCGCTTCTCGTCGTTCGCACGTGGCGAGCCCAGGCGCCGCGTGAGCTCGGCTTCGAGCCGCTTCGGCTCGATGGGCCGCTCGCGGTGCCCCACGTACCCGTCCGGCCGGACGAGGTAGAAGCACTCCGCTCCGGCGCCGAAGCGGCGATGCACCGCGCGGTCCTCATCGGCCAGGACGAAGGGCGCCGGTGTCCCCTCTCCCGCCACCACCACGCGTGCCTTCAAGAGCGGCCCATACGCTGCCTCGAGCCGGCGCGCGAGCGTCACCAACTCGCTCCGGACCCGCGCCTCGGGCTCCAGGCCCGTGAACAGCAGCAGCGTGTGCTGGGGTCCGCGCAGCACCTCGTGCAGGCGCGTCACGCCCTCCCCCTTCACCGGCAGCTCCGGTACACGCTCCCCCGGCGCGGGGCCCTGCTCCATCCGCACGCCTCCGGCCTCCTCGCCCCAGATGCGCTCGGTGGAGAGCGGGCTGTTTCGGTAGTGGATGGCGAGCTGGGAGACGAAGCGGGACATGCGGCGCTGCGCGAAGGTGCTGCCGAACAGGACTCGCGCAACCCGTGGCATCACGTACGCGCGCAGCAACCGCGAGAAGAGCCCTCCGTGAGCCATGACGCCGAAGAGCCTGTCCGTGCCCTCCAGCAGCTTCTGCCCCACCGGGTGCCGCTCCTGCTCATAGGTGTCGAGCAGCGACTCCGGCGAGTGCCCCCGCGTGACGAGCGCCAGCTTCCACGCGAGGTTGTAGGCGTCCTGGATGCCCGTGTTCATCCCCTGCCCGCCCGCGGGGCTGTGGATGTGCGCGGCGTCTCCAGCGAGGAACACACGGCCCTGGCGGTAGTGCGGCACGCCCCGGCGGTGCAGCCGGTAGCGCGCGAGCCAGCGCGGCTCGCTCACGCGCACCGGCACGGGCGCCATGCGGTCCAGGACTGCCTGCATCTCCTCCAGCGTGAGGGGAGTCGTCTCGTCGCCTTCCGGGAGTGTGTCCCTCGGCATGATGCAGACCAGGCGGTAGCGGTTCTCCCCCGGCATGGGGAAGGCCGCCACCACGCCGTGCATGGACGGCATGAGGCACAGCTCGCCCTGCCCCAACGGCCAGTCCACGTGCACGTCCGCCAGCATGCACGCATCGTCATACGTCTCGCCCTCGAAGGGGATGCCCGCCACCTTGCGCACCCGGCTGCGCGCGCCGTCGCACCCCAGCAGCCAGCGCGCCGACACCCGCTCCACTCCGCCATCCGCGCGCCTCAGTGTGGCCTCCACCCCGTTCGCGTCCTGCCGGTAATCCTCCAGCGTCAAGCCGCGCTCCACCGTCACACCGAACGAGCCCAGGTGCTCGGTGAGCAGCGCCTCGGTGGCGTCCTGCGGGAGCATGAGGATGAAGGGGAAGCGCGTCTCCAGCCACGAGAACATCTGCATGGGGACTCGCGAGCGCACGCCCCCGACGCCCACCACGTTCAAGGCCTCGGCCCTGCGCCCCCGGGAGACGGCCTCGTCGGCGATGCCGAAGTCGTCGAAGACCTCGAGCGTGCGGGCCTGCACCGCCAGCGCACGCGACAACACCGAGGGCTTCTCGAGTTGCTCCACGATGCGGCAGCGCAGACCGTGCCGCGCCAGCTCCGAGGCCATCGTCAGGCCCGTGGGCCCTGCTCCCACCACCAGTGCGTCCAACATGTGGTGCCTCCCCCTGCCGGCTTCTTCACGGCCGGCGCGCGGCACCTTCGCACAAGAGACCCGTGACGCCCAACGGGCTCAGCCGAGGTCGACGCCGTGGCCCACCTGGATATGTCCGATGTCCACCCGTCCATCCCGCATCGTCAGGCCCCCGCGGAAGGAGTGCTCCCGGATGAAGAGGTGCGTGTCCAGGTCGGCGTAGTCGAAGCCGCCCAACCCCGCGGCGAAGTGCGCCGCGCTGCTCATGGCCAGCGTGCTCTCCACCATGCCGCCCATCATCAACTCCATGCCGTGGGCGCGCGCCAGGTTCCACATGGCCAGGGACTCCACCACGCCGCTCTTCATCAGCTTGAGATTGATGCCGTGCGCACCACCCTCGCGCGCCAGGCGCACCACGTCCTTCACCGTGCGAGCCGACTCGTCCGCGCAGATGGGCACCCGGGACGAGCGCGTCAGCTCGACCATGCCCTCCCAGTCATCGCGAGGCACGGGCTGCTCGAAGAGGGCCAGGGGAATGCCCGAGGCCTCCAGCCCCGCCAGGAAGGTCCGCGCCTGCGCCACCGTGTAGCCCCCGTTGGCGTCGGCGAACAGCCGCGCGTGGGGAGCCTCCCGGCGGATGGCCTCCATGCGCCGCACGTCCTCCTCCGGCGAGCGCGCCCCCACCTTCACCTTGAGGGTGCGGATGCCTCGCGCGACGATGGCCCGGGCCGAGGAGGCCGCGTGGGCCTCGTCCCCCGCCGTCACCGTCATGTCGATGTCCAGCCCGGTGCCCGCCCCACCGAAGAAGGCGAACAGCGGCATCCGGTAGTGGCGGCCCAGGGCATCCAACAGCGCCAGCTCGATGCCACAGCGCGCGGAGGGAGCACCCGGAATGGCCTCGCCGAGCCACGCGCCGATGGGGCGCCAGCCGCGAGCATCCCGCCCGAGCAACCCCTGGCGCACGGAGGAGATGGCCTCGAGCGTGCTGGCCTGCGTCTCGCCAGACACCGCGGTGAGGGGAGCCGACTCACCCAGGCCCACCGTCCCATCCGCCAGCGTCAAGCGCACCAGCACGTTGTTCGCCATGTCCGGCGCACCCGTGGCGATGGCGAAGGGCTCGGTGAGGGCGAGGTCCAGGGGCTCGAGGTGCAGGTCGGTGATGAGGGTCGGGAGCATGGAGGCAGACGAGGCTGGTGGGGCCGAGCAGCAGCCCGCTCGCCTGGACATACCACGCAAGCGAGGCCTTGCATCCGGCCACGCGCATGGGCAAGAGCAGCGGGGAGGGCCTCCCCTCCGTGGAATCGCGTCATGAATCCCTCCCCCTGGACACGGCAGTCCCCGAGAGCACGGTGGCTCAAGGGCACGCCCGCCACCCCCGCCGAGGCCACGCCCGCCAGCCAGGCCGAGGAGGAGACCGAGTCCCGCGCCCCGGAGACGCCGCTGTGCTGCACGCGCTGTGGCCACGTCATCACCCGCGAGCGGGACCGCACCACGTTGAACGGCCGCCACACCCATACCCGCGTCAACCCCTCCGGGTACGTCTTCCACTTCGGCTGCTTCACCCGGGCCGAGGGCTGTCTCGTCATCGGCCCGCCCACCGCGGAGGCGAGCTGGTTCCCCGGCTCCACCTGGGAGTACGCCCTGTGCGCCGCCTGCAAGGCGCACCTGGGCTGGGCCTTCCACGGTGAGAGCGACTTCTTCGGCCTGGTGCTCGACCGCCTCACCACCCCGAGCTGAGCGCCGTCAGTAGCGCCAGATCTCGACGGAGGAGACCCGGTCATTCCATCCCTGACTGACGAGATCGTCACGGGTCTGCGGGACGTACAGGCCCGCGCCACCGTTGTTGATGTGCTCCCAGATATTGGCGCGGTAGTTCCCGATGATACGGATGGAGGAGGTCTTGTCATTGAAGCCCAGGCTCTCGAGCGAGCTGACCGAACCCGTCAATTGACGGACGTCGCCCAGATAGCCCGTGTGCTCATACAGATAGACACCCGCCTGGGGTGAATAACCCCACACCGCGTAAGCGTAGTCGCCGTACCAACGCATGTACTGAGCGCCCCACGCACTGTACGCCCAGTTGTCGAAGCCGCCCGGTGCGCGCTTGACCAGGACGCTCCAGGACTGGAAGGGGAAGCGCGCCCGCACCAGTGAGGCCAGCTGGGCGGCCCGCTGCTCCGCGGTGCCCCCCAGTCCGCTCAGGACTCCGTCCACGTAGCTGGCCAGGAAGCTCTCGCTGACCGCGCTGTCGCTCGACACGGTGCTGAACGCCACATGGCTATAGCCATCGCTCCAATCCGACTGCCGGTAGAGGCCCTGGTAGGTCACCGAGTACCCCCAGTTGTCGCCGCCCGGCGTGCCCGACACCAGCACGTGCCAGTACACGCCCGGCAGTACATGGTTCACGAAGGCCCTGGCCTCGAGCACCCGGTCCCGCGCCTCGTCATCACCGTCGCTGTGGAAACCATAGGAGACGTTGTTGAAGGCGGTCCCGAAGTCATTCCCCACGGTGCCCGCGCTGGCGGCCAGGCGGAAGTCATGGGCGATGATGGCGTCGATCAACCCCGCCCCCGGGAAGTCCATCATGAGCACTCCCGTGCGGACGACGTTGCCTCCAACGAGGTAGTGGAGGGCCTGTTCATTGACACCGCCCGCGACGCCCTTGGGAGTTCCCCCTGCCCCCGAAGCACTCAGGAAATTGACATACAAGGTATTGGGGCTGCCCGAGTTGGTCGCCTCGAGGTGGGTGCGCACCAGGTTCCACTTGTTGGTGGTGTTGGTCTCCGTCCACGCATCCTGCTTGTTGAGGCTGTCCCAACTGATTCCATAGGCGCCCCCCGCGAAGTCATCGAGGATGACAATCTTTCCCCGGACCTCGCCCAGCGTGGGGACGGTGGTGCCGCGCCAGATGTATGGGGAATAGGCCGCCTGATTGCGATACCACTCGAACGTGGCGGCGAAGGAGCGGGTGGTGCTCTCTTCGTTGTACTCCTTCTTGACCCGCATCAGGACGGTCTCGGTGGGGTTGTCCCTCAAGAACTGGATGGCCGTCCCCAACACATCATCGAAGTTCGCCATGACGTAATAGGCGTCGTGATGGATGGTGAAGCGATCCCCGATGTGGCGGGCGCGGATGTCCAGCACACGGATGCCCGCGTCCAACTGGGGACGAAGCTCCAGGCTCTGGGTCAGGACCCAGGCCCGCTCAATCGCGGTCACGTACCACTCCGTGTCATTGGCCATGGTGTCGTGGGTGCCCGGCAGGGACAGGGCCGCGAGGCTCGTCGAGTCGGGAATCCACCGCATCCAGTTGGGATGGCTCGTGGGGATGGAGCCGGCGTCGTTGAGATACCGGCCATGGGCGGCGGCGAAGGGCGCCGGCATGAGCAGGAAGACAGCGAGGACCAGGACGGCATGGCGAACACAGCGTGAGCGGTGCAATGACACGAGGAAGCCCTCCATGAGCAAGGCGGTAAGCCTCGCGCGAACTATCACGGACTCTTCCCGCGAAGTCAGCAAAAGCTGATATTCGCGTCATTCCAGAAGCCAGCCTGCCCAGCGCCTCAGCCCCTGCCGCGGGCGCGTTTCGCCCGGGGGCTCCCTCTCCGAGCGGGGGCGCGCCGCGCTCGGGGTTGATCCGACCTGACGAGGTTCGTACGATCTCCTGGCGTCGCGGCGTTGCCGGCTCGTGCGCCCACGCACTGAGAGTGGCCTGGGCGTCGGCCATTCCATGGCCGATTGGGGCCGCAACGGCCATGACGACACACACTGCCTCGCCCTACACCATCGTCACGACCCTCCAGGACGGGGACGGCAATGGAACGCGCCTGCTTCGCGCGATCCGCAACGCCGATCACCACCCGGTCATCCTCAAGGTCATCGACTCGAAGCGCAGCCGCCCCCAGGACCTCGAGCGCTTGAAGCATGAGCTCGAAATCGGCAAGGCGCTGGACGTCCGGAGCATCACCAGTCCGCTCGCCCTCAAGACGTACGAGGGTCTTCCGGTCCTCGTCCTCGAGGATTTTGGCGGCGAATCGCTCGATCACCTCCTCGGCTCGCCCATGGACATCGGGCGATTCCTCCCCCTCGCCCTGCACATCACCGCGGCGGTCGCGGACATCCACCGGCAGGACGTCGTCCACAAGGAGCTCAGGCCCCAAAGCATCCTCGTCAGAGCCTCCACGGGTGAGGTGAAGCTGACGGACTTCGGCATTGCCTCGCGCATTCCTCGCGAGCACGCGTCCCCGCGGAGCCCTCGTCATATCGAGGGCTCCCTGCCCTACATGTCTCCAGAGCAGACCGGGCGGACGAACCGGGCGATCGACAACCGCTCCGATCTCTACTCGCTCGGCGTCATCTACTACCAGATGCTCACGGGCAGGCTTCCGTTCGACGCGAGAGACCCCCTGGAGTGGGTCCACTCCCATATCGCCCGCACACCTCCGTCCCCTTCCGAGCTCGTCTGCACGGTGCCCGAGACGCTCTCGCGCATCGTGATGAAGCTGCTAGCCAAGGCGGTGGACGATCGCTACCAGTGCGCCCGCGGGCTTGCCCACGACCTGGAGCGGTGCCTGGTGCAATGGCGTGAGCACGGCACCCTCGAGCCATTCCCCCTGGGAGAGCGAGACATCACCGGCCTGCTCCGGATTCCCCAGAGGCTCTACGGCCGTGAGGCCGAGCTCGCCCACCTGCACGGCGCCTTCGAGCGCGTGAGGACCCAGGGGACTCCGGAGCTCGTCATGGTGGGCGGGGACTCCGGAGTCGGCAAGTCCGCGCTCGTGCGCGACTTCCACGAGACCGTCGTCCGGGCGGGAGGAAACTTCCTGTCGGGCAAGTTCGACCCGTACGCGCGCAACGTCCCGTATGCCACCATGGCCCAGGCCTTCAAGGCGCTCGTGCTCGACCTGCTGGCCGAGGACGAGGAACGGCTGAACGCCACGAGACAAGCGCTCTGGGAAGCGCTCGGCCCGAACACCCGGCTGCTCCTCGACGTCATCTCCCCGCTCAAGCTGCTCCTCGGAGAGCTCCCTCCCGTTCCCGAGCTGCCGCCGTCCGAGGCGGAGCGGCGCTTCCGCGGCACCTTCCGGAAGTTCCTGGGGGTGTTCGCGACGCGGGAGCACCCCATCGTCCTCTTCCTCGACGATCTTCAGTGGGCCGACTCGGGCAGCCTCGGGCTCATCGAGGATCTCCTCGTCGAGCCCGGAACGCGCCACCTCCTCCTCATCGGGACCTGGCGCGACAACGAGGTCTCCGCCTCCCATCTGCTCACGCTGCTGCTCGAGCGGATGAAGAAGACCTCTGCGGCCATGAGTGGGTTTCGCCTCTCACCGCTGCGGCTGGAGCACGTGGTCCAGCTCGTGGCGGACGCCGTGCACGAGGCGGAGCCAGAGCGCACCCGCTCGCTGGCCACCCTCGTCTATGAGAAGACGGGCGGCACCCCCTTCTTCATCCTCCAATTCCTGACGACCCTCTACGAGGAGCGGCTGCTCGAGTTCGACGAGTCCTCCACGGCCTGGCGGTGGGACCTCGAGCGGATCCGCCAGAAGGGCTACACGGACAACGTCGTCGACTTCATGCTCGGCAAGCTCGCGGGGCTTCCCTCCCCCGTACAGGACGTCCTGGAGACCGCGGCCTGCATCGGCAGCAAGGGGAAGATGTCCCTCCTCGCGCTCGCGGGCAGGAAGTCCGAGGAGGAGACCCGCCATGACTTGCTCGATGCGGTCCGGGAGGGGCTCGTCCTCTACTCGCGCGAGGCCTACGCCTTCGCGCATGACCGCGTGCAACAGGCCGCCTACTCCCTCTTGTCCGAAGGGCACCGGCGCGAGCTGCACCTGCGGATCGGCCGCCTGCTCATGGCGCGCACTCCCCAGGAGGAGCTCGACGAGCAGCTCTTCGAGGTCGTCACCCAGCTCGACCTGGGGGCGCCCATGGTCACGGAGCCGCAGGAGAGGACCCGTATCGCGGAGTTGAATCTGCGCGCCGCGCGCAAGGCCAAGGCCTCCGCGGCCTACCGGATCGCCGTGAGCTACCTCACCACGGGCATGGAGATGCTCGACAGCGGCTCCTGGGAGCGCGAGTACAGACTCGCCTACGGGCTGTTCCTCGAGCGGGCGCATTGCGAGTTCCTGAGCGGAAACTTCAACGAGGCCGAGCGGCTCTTCCCCGAGCTCCTGCGGCACGCCCGGACACGCGCGGAACGCGCCGCCGTCCATTGCCTCCAGAGCAGCACCCAGCTCACCCGGGGTGAGCTCGGCGCATCCATCGAGATCGCGCTCGAGGGGCTTCGGATGTTCGGGATCGAGATGTCGCCGCATCCCTCGGCAGGCGAGGTGGAGCTGGTCTACCGCTCGGTCTGGAGTCATCTCGGAGACCGGCCAATCGAGGAGTTCCTCGCGCTGCCGCCCATGACGGACCCTGACGTGCAGGCCGCCATGAACCTCCTGGTCAGCATGCGCGTGCCGTCATTCTCCACGGACCTCCACCTCCTCAACCTGACCCTCTGCCACTCCGTACTCCTCTGCCTGCGCTACGGCAATGCCGCCGCCTCACCTTCCATCTACACCTGGTTTGGCATGAGCCTGTGCCATGCGTATCACCGGTACGAGGAAGGGTACCGGTTCGCCAGCGTGGCCCTGGAACTGACGAAGCGGCCCGAGTTCATCGCCCACAAGGCGAAGGTGTACGCGAGCCTGGGGGTCGTCTCGTTCTGGAGCCGCCCCATCGAGACGAGCCTGGAGCACACGCGCAAATCCTTCACGGTCGGCGTGGAGGAGGGAGACGTGCTGGCGAGCTGTTTCGCCTGGCACCACATCGTCACCCAGATGTTCGCGCGGGGCGATCCCCTGGCCGAGGTTCATCGCGAATCAGAGCAGGGCTTCGACTTCATCCGCCGGGCCCGGTTTCAGGATGCCTACGACACACTCCTCGTCGTGGAGCGCTTCGTCCAGGCCCTGCGTGGAGAGACACGGCACCTCTCGAGCTTCGACGGCGAGCGCTTCCACGCGGCGGAGTTCGAGGCCCGGCTGACCGGGAACCGGAACAAGACGGTGGTCTGCCTGTATCACCTGATGCGGCTCGCGGCGCTGTTCATGGCGGGCGACTACGAAGAAGCCCTCGCCGCGGGCAGGAAGGGCCGGGAGCTGCTGGGCTCCTGCCTCGCCCTGGTCGACGTCTACCTCTTCCATTTCTATGACGCCATGGCGCTGGCGGCGGTCTGCGCCGAGCTCCCGTCCGAGCGGAAGCGGGAAGCCATGGACGCGCTCACCGCCCACCGCGAGCAGCTCCGGGAGTGGGCGGAGAACTACCCGCCAACCTTCCAGAGCGCCCATGCCCTCGTCTCCGCGGAGCTCGCCCACCTGTCGGGCCAGGGCGAGGAGGCCATGCGGCTCTACGAGGAGGCCCTCCAGTCCGCTCGGACGAACGGCCTCGTACAACACGAGGCACTCGCCTACGAGTACGCGGCGCGGTTCTACCGGGCCCGTGGGTTCGGGATGTTCGCCGACACGTACCTGCGCGAAGCCCGCGCCTGCTATGTGCGTTGGGGTGCCGACGGCAAGGTGAGGTGGCTCGACCAGCGCCATCCCCACCTCGTGGAACACAAACCCCTCGAGCCCCTGGTCACCATCTCCGCTCACACCGAGCAGCTCGACCTGCTCTCGGTGGTCAAGGCGTCGCAGAGCATCTCGGGGGAGATCATCCTCGACAAGCTCCTGTGCACGCTGCTCGAGGTCGTGCTCGAGCAAGGGGGAGCGCAGCGGGGCTGCCTGATCCTGTCCCGGAATGGCGCCCTCTCGCTCGAGGCCGAGGCGAACCTCGTCGAGGGACGAGGGGTGGTGTCTCAGGTGTTGCAGTCACAGCCCCTCTCACCGGCGCTCGCCCCCGTCTCGCTCGTCCATTACGTGGTGAGGACAAAGGAGCGGGTGATTCTCGACGACGCCGCCGGGTCCGTGAAATACGCCTCGGACGCGTACCTGGCCCGCGTCAGGCCCAGAGCACTCCTGTGCCTGCCCATCCTCCGGCAGGCCGAGGTGATCGGACTGCTGTACCTGGAGAACCGCCTCGTCCCAGGCGCGTTCACCCACGAGCGGCTCGCCGCACTGGAGCTGCTCGCCTCCCAGGCCGCCATCTCCCTGGAGAACGCATTGCTGCTCGCCCGGGAGCAGTCGGCCCGGGCCAAGGCCGAGCTCGCGGAGCGCCGCTCGAGGTTCCTCGCCGAGGCAGGAGAGCTCCTCTCCGAGTCGCTCAATTACGAGGAGACACTCATGCGGCTCAGCCGGCTGTGCGTCCGCTCCATGGCCGACTGGTGTGTGATCGACGTCGTGGAGGACGGGCAGCTCCGCCGGCTGACGGGGGCGCACGCCGATCCCTTGAAGGAGCCGTTGCTCGAGACGCTCCGGCAGAAGCATCCGCCCCATCAGGGTTCGGCCCACGGGGCGACGGGAGTTCAGCGCAACCGCCAGCCGCTCGTCCTGCCGGATCTGTCCGACGACCTCATCCGGCGCATGACCGACGACGCGGAGCACCAACGGCTCATCCAGGAGCTGGGGAGCCGCACCGCGCTGGTCGTCCCGATCATCGCGCGTGGACAGATGCTCGGGGTGATCACCCTCGTCTCGGGGGTGGCGGGGTACCATTATGGGAACGCCGAGCTCGAGCTGGCGCAGGAGGTGGCGCGCCGCGCCGCGACCGCCATCGACAACGCGCGGCTCTATGGCCAGACCCAGGACGCCATCCGTGTGCGGGACGAGTTCCTGTCCGTAGCCTCGCACGAGCTCAATACACCGCTGACCTCTCTCACACTCGCGCTTCAATCCCTGCTCCGGGCGCTCCAGATGGGACGGCTCGTCGAGCCCCAGGACCTGAAGAGGCAGCTCGAGCGCGCGTTGCAGCAGGGAGCACGCCTCAGCAGGTTGAACCGCGCCCTCCTCGACGTCTCGCTGCTCCACTCGGGGCGGCTCCCCCTGGAGCTCAGGGACGTCGACCTTGGAGCCGTCGTCCGAGAGACGGTCGAGCACTTCGCACCGGAGCTGACGCGGGCCCGGTGTCCGATCTCCATCCAGGAAGACACCCGTGCCGTGGGCGTGTGGGATCGCACCCGGCTCGGGCAGATCGTCGCCAACCTCCTATCCAATGCCATCAAGTTCGGAGCGGGCCGGCCCATCGAGCTCCGGGTCGAGAAGCAGGACGGAAGGGCCCGCTTGACGGTGACGGATCACGGAATCGGCATCGAGCCGAGCCAGCGTGCTCGAATCTTCGGCCGCTTCGAGCGCGCCGTCTCGGAAAGGCACTACGGCGGGTTGGGTCTCGGCCTGTACATCAGCCGGGGAATCGCCGAGGCGCATGGAGGCAACATCCAGGTCGAGAGCCAACCGGGAGAAGGGGCGACCTTCACGGTCGAGTTGCCCTGTACCGGCCTCTGATGTCACGGTTTCCAGACCTTGGGACTTGCCGGGAGGTGCGGTGTGTCCATCCGTCGTATTGGGCCGAGCCCGGCCGGTGCGCGCCGGCGTCTGTGGTTGCGCGTGGTGGCCGTGGCGGCGCTCGTACTGCAGGTGGGTTGCGCCACGGGTGCACCGTTGGAGGGCGGCGTAGGCAGGTACGGCTACCGGCCGCTCATGCACCAGGACTCCACCGGCTCACCGCCCACGCGAGTGGTGCCCTCCGCTGTCGGTAGTAGCGGCGGTGCCGAAGCAAGCCCCATCTCCGTGCAAACCTCGACAGGGGCATGGGGGCCTGACGGCGGAGCCCCCCATGCGCAGGATTCCCAGGAGCGGGCGCGGCGGGCAGAGCAGGCCCGGGCGGCGGCGCTGGCGTTGGCAGCGCAACGAGAGGGGAGAGACATAGAGGCTGCACGAGAGGCGGAGGTGGATAGGGCGCTGGCGCGGGTGGTGGGCCTGGGCAGCGAAGTGAGGGAGGTGGGGACAGTGCTGGCCTTCACCTTCTGGGTGGAAGGGGGCGCGCTGACGCCGATGGGCTACCAGGAGGAGCGCAAGGGCAGTCACGTGGGAAGGCCGGTGGACGCCGAGGGATTGGCGCGGGTGCTGCGCCGCGTCTTCACCGAGTACATCGGGCGGCGGACGGGAGAGGTGGTGCTGAAGCTGCAGCGCGAGGAGGCGCGCTGGGCAGTGGACTACGACGCCACGCACCTGTCCGTCCGCCCCTCCGAGGCCCGGACATTCCCGGTGCGCGCGCAAGGCACCCCGGCCGCCACCTTTCTCGCCTTCCACGAAGCGGCTGGCAGATGGACGAGCGCCGTGCGGGTGCCGTCTGGGGGCGCGGCGCGGGTGGAGTTCGAAGTGCAACTGGAGGACAGCCGGCTCGCCGGCTGGCGGTTGCGCGAGGTGCGCCTCACGAACGAGGGAGTAGGAGGCAGCTCCCAGCCGCTCACGGGCGAGGTGACGGGCCACCTGGTGCAGGCACTGCTCCCCTTCACCGAAGGGCTGGGCGCGCGCACGGTGCGCGTGGTGCTGCGGGCCGAGCACCGGCTGGGAGAAGCGCGAGCGAGAGGACGGGTGGAATCCGCGTGGGTGGAGCGCGCGGTGCAGCCGCCCGGGCCAAGCTGGTACCTGTCCATGCACGAGGCCACCCTGCTCCGCTGGCGGGAGGGCGTGGTGGAGGGCTCGGCGTGGCTGGCGCAACGGGGCGTGGAGGAGTTGGCCCTGTGGATGGCGGCAGGCATCATCGCGAAGGGCTTGGGCTTCTTCGCGACGGAGGGGCTGGAGTGGGTAACGAGAGCGCTGGGCCGCGAACCCGAGGTGGCGGCCGGGTGGCTGCGCACCGCGCTCAAGCGTCTGAACGGACAGGAGCGGGCAACCTTCGAGCGGCTCTGGCAAAAGTTGGCGCTGGAAGGCGAGCAGGCCCTGAGCCGGAGCGAGCGCGAGGCGCTACGGAGCCTCTTCATCCGCCTCGAACAAGCCATCCAGCAGCCGCTGGGTGATGGTTTGAAGAACTCACTTCGGCAGGAGGCCCGCAAGTACTACGCGGAGCTGTACCCACAGTTCGCCAAGAGTCTGGATGAATTGCGAGCGGAGCTTCCCATTCATCACCGGCGACCACTCCAGTACGCGCACCTCTTCCCGGCTGAAGACATCAACGCAGCGGAGAACCTGGCGATGTTGCGGCGTCCCATTCACGGGGAAATCAATTTCCTATGGGAGAAGTTTCGGAAGGCCCGGCCCAACCCGACTGCGGACGAAGTGAGACGCGCAGCCGAGCTCATTGATAGGCAGTTCGAGCCCTGGTACCACCGCGTCGACAATCCGCCAGGACTCTTGAGGACAGCAGAGCAGGCCAGGGACACAGCTCTGAGGGAGCTGCGGCGCCAATTCCCTGGCCTCGATTAGACGAGGAGGAGCGATGGAACCCATGAACCTGCCCGGGCTGGAGCGGCTGATGGACGTGTGTCAGCGGTTGAGGCTGGGGCTGGAGACCGCCCCTCCAGCCCGTGAGCCACTGAAGGCCGGGAGCTTGTTGGAGGGTGTTCCCGTCGATCCGGTCCTGGCGAGCGTCTATGCCCGTTTGGGATACGCGTCTTTCGCCCCAAAGGTGGGGGGATGGGGACTCACCCGCTCCGACGACCAGGTGCACAGGCTGGAGGAGAACAACAAATCGTGGCGGGAGCGCGACTGGGCTCGCCTGGGTGAGCCCGTGATTGTGTTCGGTGGTCACGTCTACGCCTACGCCACCGTGCCTGGCCTCGCGGATGGGCGGGGAAGGCAACCCGTAGTGGAGATAAACACCTACGAGTACGAGCCCAAAGTCATTCCGGTGGCCTCGAACGTGGACCGGTTCTTTGACAGTTATTCGCGCTACCTGGAAGCCCTGGTCGCGGACCCGCGCTACCAGCAGACGGGTGAGCAGGCTCTCCTCTTTCCCTGGGACGCGACCAGAATCCTCGCGAGGGACGAGCAGTTGGTGGAGTTGATGCGCGCAGGGCGTTTCGACACGTTGATGAAGAACGTGGACGACGAGACGCGCCACTGGGCTGCCAAGGTGATGGGCACCGCCGTGTGACCAAAAGGGCTCTGAGCCGTGTGGGCAAGGATTGTCCTGTTCCCGCGAAACCTGAACCATTAGAATCGATCTTTCCTCTTTCAAGGAGAATCGAGATGAGCAGGAACAAGCTGCGTGGCCTGGTGATGTTCGCGGCCCTGGGGTTCGGTGCGCTGGCGGGCTGTGGCGGTATGGAGGACGGCTCGGCGGCGGGGCAGGAGCCGGCGTCGATGGAGCAGGACCTGAAGTTCTGCCGGACCAACGCCGATTGCACGAACGGACAGTACTGCATCAACTCGGCCTGCCGGGTCGGGTCGGACGAGCCTCTCATCTGTGGCGACATCACCTGCGCGGATGGGCAGATCTGCTGCGTGTACAACTGGTCCTGCCAGACCGCATGCCCCTTCCCGTGAGCCGCTGATGTCCGGCGCCCTCCTCCTCCAGCATGAGCTGGGAGGAGGGAGTCCGACGGGGGAGCGGCGCCAGCGTGTAGCCCGGGCGCCGCTCGCTCCTCACGCGACCATCGCCGGTGTGCGTCCGATGTCCCGCATCTCCAGCCGGATGTTCCGCTGGGGCGCCGCGTGTCCGAAGCTGCCGAGCGCCTCGATGATGTCGTGGTCGATGAAGTCCGCCGCCGACCCATCCACCACGACGACCGAGCCCTCCGGCAGGCGCTCCAGGGCCTGCAACAGCGACGCCTTGTTGAAGAAGTACACCTCCCCCTTCAACGAGATGACGAAGCGGTCCCCCTCGTGGCGCAGCGTGTACGGGGCGCGCAGGTGGTTGCGGAGGATGAACGCCAGGGCCACCCCCAGTCCCACCACGATGCCCTTGAGCAGGTCGGTCACCAAGATGGCGCCGATGGTGACGACGAAGGGCACGAACTGGTTCCACCCCAAGCTGTACATGGCGCGGAACAGCGCCGGCTTCGCCAGCTTGTAGCCCGTCACCAGCAGGATGGCGGCCAGGCTCGCCAGGGGAATGCGGCGCAACAGGTCTCCCGCCAGGAGGACGGCACCGAGCAGCAGCGCGCCATGCACCATCGTCGCCAGCCGCGTGCGGCCACCCGCGTTGACGTTGGCGCTGCTGCGCACGATGACCGAGGTGACGGGCAGCCCGCCCAGCAGCCCCGACAACGCATTGCCCAGGCCCTGCGCCACCAGCTCCCGGTTGAGCGGCGTGCGGCGGTGGTACGGGTCCATCCGGTCCACCGCGTCCAGCGACAGCAGCGTCTCCAGGCTGGCCACCACGCCCACTGTCACCGCCAGCACCCAGGCGCCGCTCTGGCCCAGCACGCGCCAGTCCGGCGAGCGCAGTTGCTCGACCAGGCTCGCCGCGCCATCCACCGGCAGCGTCACCAGGTAGCCCGTGCCGAGCGCCAGCGAGGGCGCGACGGCGCGCAGCACCTCATTGAGCAGGGTGGCCACCACCACCGCCAGCAGGGCACTCGGGACCACCGCGAGCCGCTTCGGCTTGAACTGCTCCCAGAGGATGAGGACGGCCAGCGACACCACGCCCAGGGCGAGCGCCCCCGGGTGGATGCCGGCCAGCGCGCCCGGCGAGAAGTCCAGCTTCCCTCCGGGCAGGCCGAGCGCGTACGGGAGCTGCTTGAGGATGAGCAGCAGGCCGATGGCCGCGAGCATGCCCTTGATGACGCTGGAGGGCATGAACGACACGATGCCTCCTGCTCGCGACAGGCCCAGCACCAGCTGCAGCACGCCCGCGACCACGACCACCGCCGCGAACGCCTCGAACGAGCCCATCTGCTGGATGCCCGCGAGCACGATGGCGGCCAACCCCGCCGCGGGCCCGCACACCGACAGCGGCGAGCGGCTCACCAGCGGAATGACCAGCCCGCCCACCACGCCCGCGATGAGTCCGCTCAAGAGCGGCGCGCCCGACGCGAGCGCCACCCCCAGACACAGCGGCAGCGCCACCAGGAACACCACCAGTCCCGCCGGCAGGTCGAACCGGAAGTTGCGCAGCGGGGACAGGTCGACCTTCGAATCCGAGACTTCAGAATGAGACGTCACCATCGTTTCCAATCATCAAAGGAGGAGGGGAAGGCAAAGGAATGCCCCGGGCGTCGGGCACACCGGCGCCAAGGGACGAAAAGAGAGAAGGGGTCCGCGCTCCGGCCGGCCCGTTCACGCCAGGCACGGCCGGAGCTCCGCGGCGGCTCAGCCGACTGCGCGCTCGACCTCGTGCAGCAGCTGGGGCTCGGGACGCACCAGCGGCGTGAACTGCCCCACCGCGTGGTCGTAGTTGAACATCTGGCCCGTCTCGAGCTTGTAGACCCAGCCGTGCAGCGTGAGCTCGCGCCGCTCCAGCCGCTCCAGGACGGCCGGATGCGTGCGCAGGTTCTCCAGCTGCGTCAGCACGTTCTCCTCCGCCGTCGCGGTGACCAGCGCGTTGTCATGGAGGTGCTGGTAGTTGGCATCCATGATCTTGCGCGTGGGCTCGGCGTGCTTCAGCCACGTCTTCATCGCCGGCAGCGTCTCCAGCATCTCCGGGTGCAGCAGGCCCTTCATCGCTCCGCAGTGTGAGTGGCCGCAGATGACGATGTGCCTCACGCGCAGGCCCACCAGCGCGAACTCGATGGTGGCGTCCTCGCCATTGGCGCCCGTCCCGTAGGGCGGGACGATGTTGCCCGCGTTGCGCATCACGAACATGTCCCCCGGTTGCGTCTGGGTGATGAGCGTGGGGGAGATACGGCTGTCCGAGCAGGTGATGAACATCACCTCGGGGCTCTGCCCCTGGGACAGGCGGGTGAACAGATCGCGCTGCGCGGTGAAGACCTCGGACTGGAAGCGGTGAAGACCTTCGATCAACTTCTGCATGGTCAAAATCCCTGGACACACGCCTCCCGACGTCGGCCCCGCCAGGGGCCGGAAGAGACAAGAAGCGGTGTCTGTCAAAACCGGTGGAAACCACCTCGCGCGGACACACGCGTGCCCACGCGAGACACGAAAGGACTCAGGCCCTCGAAAGGGCGGTGCTCAGACGTGTTGTTGGTCCGGTTCGGGAGGAGGAGTGCGGCGCGGCAGCAGCACATGCCGCACGTCCTCGGAGACCAGGGGCTCGGGAGCAGTGGGGTGCGCGTTCAGCGCCGCGCGCAACACCAGCCAGCCACGCGTCGGCTTCGGCGGACCCTTGGGGTGAATCCTCTGGGAGATGCCCTTGAGGCTCACCTGCACCGCGTGGTCGTGGTGCTCTTCCGTGTTGGACTGGCTCTGGCCCTGCTGTCCGGCTGGAGCCCGGGCGGAGAGCGCCGAGTTCAGCGAACGCGTGAGTTGTCCAGGCTGCAGTCCCAGCGACAGGACGAGGCAGATGAACCACGCTAGATACCTGGACAAGACTCGATGACTCACGACGCTCAAATCCTATCGAACCATGGGCATCGACAGCAATGTGAGCATGGATATTCCCGGAAAAAAGTGGCGCGCCACACAACCGTCAGGCTGCTGACGCCGAAGCAGCGCTCGGCCTCTCGAAAAGCGAGAGAGGACTTCACGCCGACGTCCACTTACCTGGAACTGCAACTGTGTTCCAGATGCGACAGGTTGCTCGCCGAGCAGCGGAGCCTCAGCGCCCCGAACCGAGCGCTGCCAGCGCGGCCGCCATCACCTGCTTGAGCGGCACCCCGGAGGCTTCGGCCACCTTGCGGCAGTCCTCGAACTCGGGGTGGGCGTTGAGCACCTCGCCGTTGCGCAGGCCGCGCTTCACTCGCACCCGGCCCCACGGCGTCTCCACCTCTACCCAATCCCGCTCCAGCGCCAGCCGCTCCACCGCGTAGGCGCGCACTCCGAGTGTGGTGGACTCGCGCGTCAACGTGTCCATCACCGACTCCTTCGCGCCTCCCTCCACCAGCACGCTCAGCACGTGGCCCGGCCGCGCCTTCTTCATCGTCGCGGGAACCACCCAGGCATCCAGCGCCCCCTTCCCGAGCAGGTGCTCCAGCAGATACCCGAGCAGCTGCGGCGTGCTGTCATCCAGGTTGGCCTCCAGCACCCAGAGCCCCTCGGCCCGCGCCTCGGCCCGGCCGATGGACGCGCGCAACACGTTGGGCCGGTCCTTGAAGTCCTTCGTCCCCACGCCGTAGCCGATGCGCTCCACGATGAAGTCCGGAGGCGGCTGACCGATGCGCGCCAGCACCTTCAGCAGCGCCGCCCCCGTGGGCGTCGTCAGCTCGCCCACGCCCTCGAAGCGCACCGGCACGTCCCTGAGCAGCTCCAACGTGGCCGGTACGGGAATGGGCATGTTCCCGTGCGCCACCCGGATGGTGCCGCTCCCCAGCGGAGGTGGCGCCGCGTACACCTCCGGGTCTCCCAGGAGGTCCAGCACCACCGCCGCCCCGCAGATGTCCACGATGGAGTCCACCGCCCCCACCTCGTGGAAGTGGATGGCGTCGATGGACACCCCGTGCACCTTCGCCTCGGCCTCGCCGATGGCCCGGAACACCGCCAGCGCCCGCTCCTTCGCCCGGGGCGACAGCGTGGGCGCCGCCTCGATGAGCTCGCGGATGTCCGAGTACGCCCGGTGGGGATGCGCCTCGCGCTCGTCCAGCACCACGTCCAGGTGCGTACCGCTGATGGCGTGCCGCACCGCCCGGCTCACCGCCAGCTTCCAGCCCGGCACCTTCAGCCCGCTCAGCGCCCGCGCGATGGCCTCCGGTGACACGCCCAGGTCCACGCCCGCCGCCAGGAACATATCTCCGGCGATGCCTCCCACCGGCTCCAGGTAGAGCACTCTGCGCACGGTTCGTTCTCCCACGGCTCAGCGCCGACCCTTCGTGCGCGAGATGAGCGCCGCGTAGAAGCCGCCACCGAAGCCGTTGTCGATGTTCATCGTCGCCACGTTGGAAGCGCACGAGTTCACCATCGCCAGCAGCGCGGACACGCCACCGAAGTTGGCCCCGTACCCCACCGACGTCGGCACCGCCACCACGGGAATCCCCACCAGCCCGCCCAGCGCGCTCGCCAGCGCCCCTTCCATGCCCGCCACCACCACCGCCGCGTGCGCGTCCTGAATCTCCTCGCGCCGCCGCAACAACCGGTGGATGCCCGCCACGCCCACGTCGTACACGCGCTTCACCGTGGCACCCATGGCCTCCGCGGTGATGGCCGCTTCCTCGGCCACGGGGATGTCGCTCGTCCCCGCCGTCACCACCGCCACCTTCCCCGCCTTCGGCTTGCCCTGCCTCAGGTGGAAGATGCGCGCCACCGCGTGGTACTCGCCCTTGGGGAAGGCGGCGAGCAGCGCCTCGGCCTTGTCCGGTTGCAACCGGGTCACCAGCACCGTCTGCTTGCGCTCCACGAGCTTGCCCACGATGCCCAGCACCTGTTCGGCTGTCTTCGGCTCGCCCAGCACGACTTCCGGGAAGCCGAAGCGCAGGCTGCGGTGGGTGTCCAGGGTGGCATAGCCCAGCTCGGCGAATGGCAGGTCCTTGAGCCGCCCCACGGCGTCATCCACGGAGACCTTGCCGCCCTTCACCTGCTCGAGCAGTCGAGTGAGCGTCTTCTCATCCATGCGCGCCCCTCTACCCCACTGTGCGCGCCAGAGGAATCAGGAGCGTGCGAAACCTGTCCCCGGGAGGCTGCCCGGCCGAGGTGGGGGCAGGTCCTCCCGGGTGAGACGAGGGCACGAGAGCCGGCCCGGAAGCGCCGGTCCCCGTGCCCGGGGCGAGCGACGGCCTACGCCCGCCGGCGGCGCCGGGACTGCATCACGCCGCCGAGGAGCAGCGCCAGGGCGCTGAAGGCCTCGCCGCCGGTGCCAGCGCAGCCGCCGCAGCCACCGCCCGAGTCACCGCCGCCGTTGCCAGTACCCGCATCCGTACCGGGAGTGGTGCCCGCGTCGGTACCAGGGGTGGTGCCCGCGTCGGTGCCGGGAGTGGTGCCCGCGTCGTCCGTGCCCGCATCCGGGCTCGTGCCAGCATCGGCCTCCGAGCCCGAATCGCTCGTTCCAGCATCGTCAGGCGTGCCCGCGTCGACGCCGGGCCCCGCGTCGGGAGTGCCCGCGTCCGGGACGGGGACGGGCTTGTTCACGAACACCGCCGTGGTGCGGCCGGGCACCACGAAGTCGCCGGACGCCTCGAACGTGGCATTCCGCACGACCGGGTCCGCGGAGTCCTTCTGCAGGGGGTGCAGCTGCATCTCGCTGCCCGCGTATTCAGCGACGTGGAGCACCTGCTGCTCATCGTTGGCGTTGAAGAGCACCATGACGTCCGTGACGCCGTCCGTGGCCAGCTCGTCGTGGAGGTTCATGGCGATGAGGCCAGGAATCTGCGACGGGCCGGTGTTGAAGAAGCGCACCTTCGCCTGGATGTCCTCGGCCGTCCGCAGACGGAACAGGCCCGCGCTCTTGCGAATCTTCAGCAGCTCCTCGAAGTGGTCGAGCGCCTGGAGGATGTGCGCCGGGCTGGCCTTCAGCGCCGCGTTGCCGAGCAGCGGCCCCATGATGGGCCAGTTGCTCTGGTTGTCCCCCGCGGGAGGCAGGCCTACGCCCCAGTTGTTGGACGCGTAGCTGAAGTCGAGCTTGTTGAACCAGTCGCCCGAGTTGAAGCTGTTGCGGTCCAGCGACTTGGAGCGCAGCAGCTCGTCACCGGCGTGGAAGAAGGGAATCCCCTGGCCGAGCGCCACCAGACTCAAGCCCATGTTGTGCATGCGCACGCGGGCATCCATGTCGGCGGAGGCAGGTGCCTTGATCTGCACGGCGTCGAACAGCGTCTCGTTGTCGTGCGCCGAGACGTAGGTGATGACCTCCTGCGGGTCCAGCGTGTAGCCGGCGGGCTGGCCGTTGTAGTCCACCTGCGAGCCCTTCACGGTCTCGCCCGCCTTGTTGACGAGCGTGTAGTCGCGCAGGTTGCCGGCCAGGCCCACGCGGATCTGATCCATGTGGTGCAGCAGCCGCTGGCGCTGGTCCTCGGCGCTGCCCGAGGTGGCCGAGTTGGGGTCGTACCAGAGGCCGCTGATGAAGCCCTGCTCCTGCAAGCCACTGAAGGGTCCACCGCCGCGAGCCGCGTCACGCAGACGGTCGCTGAAGGTGCCAATGCCCGTACCGGCCATGTGGAGCTGGGTGGCGTTCACGCCACGCGCGCTGTTGGCCACCTCGCCGAAGTCCCAGCCCTCTCCGTAGACGTAGATCTTCGAGCCATCCACCCCGTCCTTCTCCAGGGTGAGCGCGCTCAGCCTCTCGCGGATCTTCACCATGTTGGACTTCATGTGGTGGCCCATCAGGTCGAAGCGGAAGCCATCCACCTTGTAGAACTTCGCCCAGGTGACGAGCGAGTCCACCATGAGCTTCTCGAACATGACGTGCTCGGACGCGGTGTTCTGGCAGCACGTGCTGGTCTCCACGTTGCCGTCGGCGTTGAGCCGGTGGTAGTAGCCGGGCACCACCTTGTCGAGCACCGACTTGTCCGCCAGCCCCGCAGCGTTGGTGTGGTTGTAGACCACGTCCATCACCACGCGCAGGCCGCTGTCCGAGAGCGCCTTCACCATCTGACGGAACTCGACGATGCGCGCGGTGCCGTCCGGGTTCACCGCGTAGCTGCCCTCGGGCACCGTGTAGTGGTACGGGTCATAGCCCCAGTTGAAGCCGTCCGTCTCGCTCACCGCCTTCACCGCGGCCTGCTGCTGATCCGAGTCGGGAGGCAGCGAGGCGAGGTCTCCGGCCGGCACCTGGTGCTGGGAGCGGTCCTCGTCCACGGTGGCGATGTCGAACACCGGCAGCAGGTGCACGTGCGTCAGGCCGGACGCGGCGAGGCGCCGCAGGTGCTTCATGCCATTGGAGCCGGACTCGGTGAAGGCCAGGAAGGTGCCGCGCTTCTCCGCCGGCACCGTCGCGTCGCCGATGCTGAAGTCGCGCACGTGCAGCTCGTAGAGGACGATGTCCTCGGGCGCCGCCAGCGCGGGCTTCACCAGCGAGCCCCAGCCCGAGGGCGCGAGCGCCGGGTCCGCCAGGTCGATGATCTGGCTGCGCTTGCTGTTGGTGGACAGGCTCAGCGAGTAGGGGTCCGTGACCAGGCTCTTCATGACCTTCTTCGAAGCGGGGACGTACACCTCCACCTCGTAGAGGTAGAACTTGCCCTTCCAGCTCGCGTCACCGGTGAGGCTCCACACCCCCGTGGAGGGCTCGAGCGTCATCGGCAAGGTGGCCTCGGCGGACGCGGACGCATCCGAGCTGCCGAACACATGGAGGGTGACGTTGCGGGCGGTGGGCGCCCACACCTTCAGCGAGGGAGCGCCGTCCTTCCAGGTGACGCCCAGCGCCTCGTCATTGGCATACAGCTCGTCCAGCACGCCCGGCAGTTGCGCCGAGGTCGCGTCCAGCAGGTTGCCCTCGGCATCCACGAGCGAGAGGGCAATCTGGCCCTTGAGGATGTCCTTGACCTTGACGAGGTCCGCATCGGCGATGCGCAGCACGGGCTGGCCCTCGAGGTGCGGGAACTTCGCGGCGATCTGCGGGGGCAGCCCCGGCGTCTCGACCGTGAGGGGGATGGACTCGCCCCCCGAGATGCCCGACCCGTCCAGCGTCATCGCCCCGTTGGGGTCGTAGTGCAGGCGGAAGGAGGCGCCCGCCGGAATGGCAATCACCTTCGGCTTCCACACCAGGAGCCCGCCCGACACCCAGTTTGCCTGAGCCCTCATGATGTCCCCCTTGGGCGCACCGGCCACATCGATTCCCAGCACGTGGGTGACCGAATCGTACTGGAAGAGCACCCGGGCGAAGTCCGCGTGCACGGAGAAGCCGATGTCGGATCCACCCGGCGCGCCATTGGCCCCGTAGTTCTCGTCCCAGCTTTCGTTGATGGCGACCTTGCCCGCGTAGCTGCCCGCGAGAAGCGCCGTGGTGGAGAAGCTGTAGATGCCGTCCCCATCCACGTCCGTCAGCCACGAGCGCAGACAGTCCGGCTGCCAGTCACCGGGACACCCCAGCTCGCTCTGGAAGTTGCCGGGAGCCACGGCGATGACGGAGTTGAGCCGGGTGGTGACCCAGTGCGTCGTGTTGTCGTAGTAGAACTTGACCTGCGCCGCCGCGTTGAGGGTCAGGGAGAGCTCCTCCCCGTCGGACGCGCCGCCCTTGCCGTAGGTGGTGAGGGAGCCGCCCTCGTCCACGGCCGCGCGGAACGTATAGGTGCCCGCGGGCAGGGAGAACACGCCCTGCCATGCGTTGTCACTGGCGTCGAAGCTCAGGCGGGAGTTGGTACACGTCGCGTCACCGGCGGTGCACGACAGCGGGGTCTGCACGGAACCCACGAGCGTGACACTCGAGGGCTCCGCGGCCGCGGCTCCAGCCGAGAGGAACGCGAGCGCGCCGAGCAGCGCCCCCGCTCGGGGCTTTCTGGTGGGGGGGACTTCAGTTCTCATCTGGAACACCTTGTCGAAGGAACCCACCGTCCCGGAGATGGAATGGCGGGTCACCTGTTGAGGCCGGAGGGAAGCACTCCCGCGCGACCGCCTCGCGAGGACACGGCACGCCGGAGTGCCCGTCAGCGTATCCCAAACCAGGCCCCGCAGCCTTCACCTGCTGCGGCTGGCAGGCACGCCCTGGCGCTGGTAAAGCCTTGCACCCATGCCGCGCTCCCGCCCCCTGCGACTCCTCCCCCTCCTCGCATTGTCGGCCTGCACCTCGGGGCCGGCCACGTCCACCCCGCACACGACTCCTCCCGTGGAGCTCGCCGCGCCCGAGGGCAATGAGTGGTACCGGCACGCTGTCTTCTACGAGGTCTTCGTCCGCAGCTTCCAGGACTCCAACGGCGACGGCATCGGAGATCTGCCCGGCCTCATCTCGCGGCTGGACTACCTCAACGACGGCGACCCCAGCACCACCACGGACCTGGGTGTGGACGCGCTGTGGCTCATGCCCGTGTTCGACTCGCCCAGCTACCACGGCTACGACGTGGTGGACTACGAGCGCATCCACCCGGACTACGGCACCGTGGAGGACTTCGAGCGCCTGTGCGCCGAGGCCCACCGTCGCGGCATGCGCGTCATCCTGGACCTGGTCATCAACCACACCAGCTCGCAGCACCCGTGGTTCGTGGACTCCGCCTCCTCGCCCGGCTCGGCGAAGCGGGACTGGTACATGTGGAGCAACACCGACCCGGGCTGGACTCCTCCCTGGGACATCTACTCCAAGGGCTCCACCTGGCATGAGCTCAACGGCGCCTACTACTACGGCGTCTTCTGGGGTGGCATGCCGGACCTCAACATGAAGACGCCCGCCGTGCGCGAGGAGGTCAAGCGCATCGCCTCGTACTGGCTCGGCAAGGGCGCGGATGGCTTCCGGCTCGACGCGGCGCGCTATCTCATCGAGACAGGCGGTGGAGTGCAGGCGCAGGCCGACACGCCGGAGACACACGCATTCTGGAAGGAGTTCGCCGCGCATGTGCGAAGCGTGAAGCCAGACGCGGCGCTGGTGGGAGAGAACTGGACCACCACGCCGATCATCGCCACCTATTACGGCTCCACGGCCCAGGTGCCCGGCGGAGACGAGCTGCCGCTCAACTTCAACTTCCCGCTCGCGGATGAGCTCCTGAAGGCCGCCCAGACGGGCGATGGCAACGGTATCGCCCTGAAGCTGGCGGAGATGCGCAGCCGCTACCCCAAGGGCATGGCGGACGCGCCCTTCCTCACCAACCACGATCAGATCCGCGTGGCCACACAGCTCTCCGGCAAACAAGGTGACCTGCGCACCGCGGCCGCACTGCTGCTCACCCTGCCCGGCTCGCCCTTCGTCTACTACGGAGAGGAGCTGGGGATGGCCAACGGCACCACCAACAACGACGAGGCCAAGCGCACCCCTATGGCCTGGGACTCGAGCGCTGGCGGAGGCTTCACCACCGGCACACCCTGGTTCTCCTTCGCCCCGGGCCGCGAGAGCAACCATGTGGCCGCGCAGTCGAGCAACCCGGGCTCACTGCTCTCGCGCTACCGCGAGCTCATCCGGGCCCGCCACGCCTCGGCGGTGCTGGAGCGCGGTGGCCTCAAGCTGCTCACCTCCACCCAGGGCCGTACGCCCACGCTCGCCTTCCTGCGCACGCTCGGGGACGAGCAGGTGCTCGTGGTGCACAACCTGTCCGACTCCTCCGCGACAGCGGGCCCCTTCGCGCTGGAGGGAGAGTCGGCCGAGGTGCTCTTCGCCGACTCCTCCGTGGGCTCACTCGAGAGGGGCGGAGGAGGCTGGAGCATCACCCTCCCCGGTCACGCCACCGGCATCTGGCGCCTGCGGTAGAGCGGGCGAGGCCGGCACCACCGCCGGCCAGCCCGGTGCATTCGGCCCGAGCACCTCTTCCTGCCGCACGCCCTCGGGCACCAACAGATCCACCACCGGGGACTGCTCCGAGCCGCCCACGCGCCCGCCGCCAAAGCGCTCCTGCGACACGCCCGGTCCGATGCCGAGCACCATCAGTCCCTGTGCGCGAGGCGCGGTCACGCCGCCGAGGAGGGCGGGCAGCTCCACGCGCCGGTCCAGCGTGGCCCCGGTGACCGCCACGGCGTAGCCCCACGAGGGCTTCGCCTCGCCGCCGAGGAAGCTGTCCGGGACGAAGAAGGACACCGTGGGGCCGAAGACGCGGACGCGGGTGGGGAAGAAGACGCGCTCCTCCATCTGCCGCTCCACCTGCTCATCCAGGGCGCGCACCGCCGACGCGCTCACCGAGCCCTGTTGCCGCTGGGCCTCCGCGAGCGCCGACTCCCGCCACAGCTTGCGCAGCACGTCGCGGGCCTCGTAGGGGCGCGGGGTGAGGACGATGGCCTTCTCCCAGGCGCTGCCCGGCGCGAGCGACAGGTTGCGCCCGGGGAGCGTGTCCGTGCGGCCGGAGCCCTCCTGCCGATCCTCGTCCACGTACACGTCCAGGTTGAAGGTGTAGAAACCCAGGCGGGCCAGGTCCGCCAGGGTGTTGCCCGCCGAGTCCACCGTGCGCCGCTGGGGCACGGCGATGGGCCTGGCGAAGGTGGCCTCGAAGCGGGTGCCTCCGCTCTCGGGCCAGGCACGGAAGGACAGCAGGTCCAACGCACCGGGCCCCATGTCCTCGCGCAGCGGGTAGCGCAGCTCGCCATCCCCGTGGTCGTCCCCACGCGGATCCTCCAGGGAGAAGAGCGGCGAGCCACCACGCGTACCGCCATGGCAGGCGCCACCCAGGGTGGCCAGCAACAGAAGCAGGGGAATGCGGCGGAGAAGCACCATACGAAGGTTCCTCGGAGAGGCGGAAAAGACGAGGGCCCGGCGGGCGTCACCACACGCGCGCCGGGCCCCCTCGGACTGCATGGTCGAGACGACTAGAACTGCGCCTTCATGAAGGCCTTGAGACGCACGTGCTCGAAGGTGCGCGTCTCCAGGCTGTTCCAGCCACCGTAGCGGTTGGTGAAGCCGAGCGAGCCCACCGCCACGTTGTGGTCCTTGGCGATCTTCTCGTCGGCGGTCTGGGCCACGAAGCCCGTGCCGAAGTCCGGCGTGAAGGTACCGAAGAGGTACTGGCCCTCGAGACCGAACTCCACGCCCGCCAGGATGTACTTGGCCTTGACGGAGAGCAGGTTCTTGTCGTGCTTGCCCGACACCATCTCGTGCAGGTTGTACGACTGGAAGGCCGTGTTGCCGTCCTGCAGGTCCGCCAGGAACTTGGTGTAGCTCAGCGACATGTAGAGGTCGTCGGTGAGCTGGTAGCCGGTGCCGATGTTGAAGCTGGTGTAGTTCAGCGTGCGGTCGTCATCGGCGATGTCGTTGAAGGGCTTGAACTGGTAGCCCGTCCCGTCGGCGGAGACGCTCGGGTTGCCGTAGAAGTCCGCGGTGGAGAGCTTCCCGTCGGCATCGTAGTAGCGCTTGACGTTGGCGCAGGCCGCCCCGCCGCCCGGGCAGTCATTGTCCTGGTAGGGCAGGTACTTCTTGTCGTTCAGGCGCTTGTCCGAGTCGTGGATGTACTTGAACTTGCCGAACACATCGAGACCGCGGCCGATGTCCACCACGTAGCGGGCCTTGGCCACCAGGATGTGGGTCTGCTTGTCCTGGAAGGGCTGGTAGGCGCTGCGGAAGTTGTGCAGCACGCCCGAGTCCAGCTCCGCGCCCGGGTACAGGGTGTCGGTGATGGAGCGCGTGTCGTCGCCCCAGGCCTGCCAGTTGGTGTTGTAGGTGATGAACGAGTACTCACCGGCGATGTCCAGCGCGCCGTTGCTGTACACCGGGTTGAGCGTCACGCCCTTCCAGCCGATGACCGTCTCGGCCATGGGCTCGTCGAAGTCGGTGAACTCGTTGTCCACGTTGAGCGTGGCCACCTGCTGGGTCTCGCTCGTCCAACCGCCATAGCCGATGACGGAGGGGTTGCCCGCGAAGACGCCGTACTTGGCGTTGTTGGGACCGGGGAAGGCGAACGAGCCGTCGTTGCCCTCGGTGAGCAGCACGTCCGACTCACGCCGGGCGGCCATGATCGACACGTAGTCCGCGCCGATGCTGAACGCCTGCGCGTTGAGCGACAGGCCGATCTCCAGCGGGTCGTTCAGCGTGACGTCGATCTTCCAGGTGTTGTCCTCGTGCTTGCCCGCCGGAATCGGCGAGTAGCCGTTGATGCCGAAGCTCTTGGGGACGTAGGCCGGGTTGTTGTCCGGCTTCTCGCCGAAGTAGTTCGTGTCCTCGGCATGCATGTACGAACGGTAGAAGGAGCCACGCACGTCCACGGTGGAGCCGAGGTGGAAGCCGGCCTTGACGCCGCCCACGCCGTTGCGGAAGCGCGGGTAGAGATCCTTGCCGTTGTCCGGGTTCGTGTCGTTGGTATTCAGCTCGTTGTCGATGGCGTACTGGAAGATGCCACCCACGTCGAACATGTCGTTGATGGTGTACTTGCCCTGGAAGACGTAGGAGGCGTCCGTGGTGTGGAACGCGCCCGTGGTGTAGTTCGGGCCAGCCCACAAGCGGGGCAGCGAGATACCGGCCACGTCGTACGTCAGCTTGCGCTCGAGCGCCGAGCCCTGGACGAGCACGCCGTAGGCGTTGTCGCGGTCGATGTAGCGAATGCGGCCGACGACGTACGGATCGAACTGGCCGAAGTCGTTGGCGCCGATGGTGGCCGAGTCGACGAGGTAGCCCGGCGTCAGGGTGACGGCGAGGCCGCGCAGCTTGATGTACTGATTGGAACGCGAGTCGAACTCACCGCAGTTGCCCGCGACGCAGTCCGCGGTGGGGCTACCACCGAAACCGCCGAAGTTCGTCCAGAAGTTCTGGCTGAAGCGACTGTGGAGGCGACCGCGAACCTCGACCGCGCTGGACAGCCGCGCGTTGAGGAGCAGCTCGAGCTCGGTGCCGATACCGTTCTCGCCCGAGCCTTCACCCGGGATGGTGGTGAAGTTGTACATCGCGCCCTGCTGACGCGAGTTGCCATACAGCCACTTCGTATAGGTGGTACCACCGATTTGCAGCTTGGGAGCCTCCTGGGCGAGCGAGGGCGCGGCGGGCAGCAGGGTGGCGGCGGCGGTGAGGGCGACTGCGCCCTTCCGCAGGGACTTCGTCTTCATGGGTGATTCCCCTCTCTTGTCGACCGAACCGGGAAGGGGGGCTTCCCGGCTGCCGGCGCGGAGGGCTCAACACCCTCCGCGCGGCCTCCCGGCAGAGATGCTCGAATCTGGAAACGACTACGACTACTTCTGCTCCTGGGCCGTCGCCGGCTTCGCACCGCCCACCATGGTGAGCGTGGCCGGCTTCTTCGAGGTGCCGTCCTCGGCACACTCGTAGCTCAGCATGTCGTGCTGGGCCTTCACCTCGGAGGCATCGCCCTTGGCGTCGCCGGCGAGCAGGTCGATGACGTGCGGATCACACTCCCCGTCGTTGCCACCACCGAAGCGGTGCTGGCCCTCGTACTCGTTCACCTTGCGGGTGAGCAGATCATTGCCCCCGGGGAAGCCCTCGTTGGACTGCACCAGCACCTGGAAGTGCCACTGCGAGGGATCGCCCGACAGGCCCGCCAGGTCCACGGTGGAGGTGACCTTGCGGCCCGAGCCCTTGGTGCGCGTGGGGACGAGGATGTTGTCCTTGGCGGCGCCAGCCTTGTTGCCCACCTCGGCCTTCACGCGGGCGGAGTTCTGCGGGGAGATGATGATGACCTTCTCCCAGGCGAACTGGGGGGCGAACTTCACGTTGAGGCCCGGCGGGGAGTCGGTGGAGCCGCTGCCCTCCTTGCCATCCGTGTCGATGAAGATGAAGGCCATCTGCACGGAGAAGCCGCTGCCCATCTTCCACGGGTCCTCGAGCGTGGTGTTGAAGCCGAGGGTGATGTCCGCCTTGTCGCCCTTCTTCTCGAAGGTGAAGTCGGTCAGGTCAAAGGAGCCGCGCTTGTACACCGCGTCGGTCGGGTACTTGTAGGTGCCGGGACCGTTGTCGTCACCAGTCGGATCCTTGAAGGACACCTTGTCACCGGCCAGGGCGGGGGCGCCCAGGAGGGCCGCGGCCAGCGTGAACAGCGCGAAACGCGAGGTCTTCATGTGCAACATCTCCTTGCTGGGGGAACGACGGACTAACCCTTGACGCTGCCGGCGGTGAGGCCGGACACGAGGTACTTCTGGAGGAAGAGGAAGAGGACGACCACCGGGATGGAGACGAGGATGGAGCCCGCGGCGAAGTAGCCCCACTGCTGGGAGAAGCCGCCCACGAAGAAGCGCAGTCCCACCGGCGCGGTGTACATGGCCTCCTGGTCCATGAAGGTGGCGGCGAGGATGAACTCGTTCCACGCAGTCATGAAGGAGAAGAGCGCCGTCACCGCCACCGCGGGCTTGGCCAGCGGCAGGATGATGCTCCAGAAGATCTTCCCCACCGAGGCGCCCTCGATGAGCGCGGCCTCCTCCAGGTCCTTGGGGATGGTGTCGAAGTAGCCCTTGAGCATCCACACGCTGAAGGGGATGGAGGTGGTGGCGTAGACGATCATCAGTCCCAGGCGCGAGCTGCCCAGCCCCAACCACTGCACCAGGATGATGTAGAGGGGGATGAGCATCAGCGTGCCCGGGAACATCTGGGACACGAGGAAGGCCATCATGCCCGTGCGCTGGCCGGTGAACTTGAAGCGGCTGAAGGCATAGGCCGCGGTGCACGCCAGGAACACGCCCACCACCGTGGTGCCCAGCGCGATGATGGCGCTGTTGAGCATCCACTGCGCGAAGGGCTGGTCCGTCATCACCGAGCTGAAGTTGGAGAACGACAACCGCTCCGGCCACGGAGTGACGGCCCGGACGCGGTCCATCATCGTCGGGGACTCGGGTAGCGTGGTGATGGCCAGGCTCTGCTTGCCCGACAGGGCGATCGTGATGACCCAGAGGATGGGGTAGAGGGTGAAGAGGGTGAAGCCCACCAGCACCACGTGCAGCGGCCAGTGGGGCACCCCTTCGCGACGCGAGAACATCAGGCTGCCTCCGTGGCGCGCGAGACGCGGTTCTGCACCACGCTGTAGAGCAGCAGGATGCCGAAGATGACCGTCGAGTACGCCGCCGCGTAGCCGTAGCGGTAGCGCTGGAACGCGTACTTGTAGGCCTGGGTGACGAGGATTTCGGTGGAGTTGCTCGGCTCGCCCTCGGTCACCAGGAAGATGACGTTGAACTGGTTGAAGGTCCACACCACCGACAGGATGATGGCCGGCACGAGCGCGGGCTTGAGCGAGGGCAGCGTGATGGAGAGGAACTGCTGCCAGCGCGAGGCCCCGTCCACGCGAGCGGCCTCGTAGAGCTCCACGGGGATGGACGTGAGCGCGCCCAGGGACACCACCATCATGAAGGGGAAGCTCAACCAGCCGTTGGTGGCGAGCACCGTGAGGAACGCGCTGAAGGGCGAGCCGTACCAGGCGAGCCCCTGGCCGCCGAACATGCGGATGACGTGATTCACCACGCCGAACTGCTGGTGGAACATCCCCTTCCAGATGAGCGCGGTGATGTAGTTGGGCATGGCCCAGGGGAGGATGAGCAGCACGCGGTACACCGGGCGCAGCGCCAGCCCCTGCACGTTGAGGATGAGGGCCAGCACCAGGCCCACCGTCACGCCGAGGGTGACGTTGGTGACCGTCCACACCACCGTGAAGAAGAGCGTGTAATAGAAGTTGAGGTAGTTGAAGACGATGGAGCCGTCATCCGCCCGCCTGGCGATGTTGAAGTCGCCCAGAATCTCCGCGTAGTTGCGCAGGCCCACCCAGATGTCCGGCAGCGACTGCCCCGTGTTGTAGAGGTTGGAGTCGGTGAAGGACAACGTAATCCCGTAGAAGAACGGGAAGAAGACGAGCACCACCATGCCCACCATGGCAGGGGCGATGTAGAGGTAGGCGGTGCGGTTCTCCACCACCGTCTCCACCGTCCGGGCCAGGCCGCCCATGCCGATGAAGAGCAGCAGGGCGAGCGCCACCGTCACCAGCCCGCCGAACGCACGGTTCGCCCCCGAGCGCAGCTCGCCCAGGCGCGCGGTCACCGCCGCCTCGTTCACCTCGCCCGCGGGAGTCACGAGCCCGAGCGGACGGCGGTACGCGTCCGCGTCCCAGTTGCCCGGCTGCAACGGCGGCTCGACCGCGAGCTGGCGCTCGGCCAGCACCGCCTGGGCACGCTGCGACATGGCGCGCAGCTGTCCGGCCACGAGCGTCTGCGTCCCGCGCACCTCGGAGCCCAGCAAGCCCTGCGAGTAGGACGCATAACCGCTCAGCCCCACCCCGAGCGCCACCACCGACACGACGACGAGCACGCCCTGGCGGCGCACCACGAAGGATGCGCCGGCGCACAGCGCCACCGGCAGCAGCAACCACAACAGCAGCGCACCCAGGCCCGGCTCGAGCGGGACCTCCTGCGGAACCGTGGCCAGTTCCACCATGCCCACCACCGAGCCATCCACCTCCACCGGCGCGCTCAGCAGGCGCCTGCCATCGGGCAGTGCCTCGGTTTCGATCTCCAGCTTGCGCGCGGTGCTCTCCTCCCGGTTGATCTCCACCGCGGCGCGCAGCCGCTGACCACGGTCGTAGAGCGGCTTCTCCTCGCGCGACAGCCGGCGTGGCGCCGCGCGCTCCCCCTGGTCCTCGGGGAAGGTGGAGGCCTCGAGCCGGATGCCCGAGAAGGCGCTCACCCGTACCGCGCTTCCCGGAGGAAGCTGCTCCTTCCAGGTGGACACCACGGCGCGCACCGGGTCACCCGTTCCCCCCGCGCGCTGGACGAGCTCCCCCAGCGCACGCAGGGACACGAGCGCCTGACGGTCGGCGCGCTCGGTGGAGATGCTCGCCAGGGTCCGCGCCAGCAGGCCCTGGGCGAGCACGAGGGAGAGGCCGAGCGCCAGGGACAGCCCCACGAGCACCCGCACGCGGCGGAGAGCACCGGGATCCCGCGAGCCGCCCGAAGGAAGACCCGCGCTGTGAAGGGAATCGGTGGCACCGCGCTCATCGAGCGGGTGGCCAGCGGCGCCCCCTTCGCCGCTGGCACGATGTGGAGCCGTGTTGCTCACGTCAATACCTCACTTCTTGCGCAGACCCGCTACGTCCTTGGCCACGGACTTCTGGGCTACATCGAGAGCGGCCTTGGGAGTCGAGGACTTCTTGAGGATGGCATTCATCGCCGAGGTGGCGGGCGACCAGACCATCGACATCTCCGGCACGTTCGGCATCGGCACCGCGACCTCGACCTGCTGGCGGAACGCCTTGAGCTGCGCGTCACCGGCGATCCTCGGGTCGGCGTACGCGGCCTGGTTGGCGGGGCTCTGGCGGCCCTCCACCGCGAGCACCTTGGCGACCTCCTCGCTGGAGAGGAACTTCGCCACCTCGAAGGCGGCGTCCTTGTTCTTCGACGAGCCCGAGATGAAGACGCCCTCCACCGTCATCCACGGGCGCATGGGCTTGCCACCGGCCTCATCCAGCGTGGGCAGCGGGGCCAGGCCATAGTCCACGTCCTTGGAGATCTCCCCCAGGAACCAGGGACCGGAGAACACCATGCCGGCCTTGCCCTCGTTGAAGAGCGAGGTGATGAGCGCGGTGGAAGGCTCGACGGGCATGATGCCGTCCTTGTCCACCCACTTCAGCAGCAGCTCCGCCGACTTCACGTTCTGCGGCGAGTTGAGGGTGGGCGTGGCGCCCGGGCCGAACACGCCGCCGCCAAAGCCGTTCAGCAGGGCCGCGTGGTAGTAGAAGTCAGCGTACGAGTAGGCCAGACCGAAGCGGCCCGCCTTCACGTCGGTCAGCTTCTTGGCCATGGTCACCAACTCGCCGCTCGTCTTGGGCGGCGTGGGGACGAGCTTCTTGTTGTAGATGAGCGTGATGACCTTGTAGTTCAGCGGCAGGCCGTAGACGGTGCCGCGGTAGGTCATCGCCTCCAGCGTGGAGGGGATGAAGCGCTTGCGGAGCGCGTCGTCCAGGTAGAAGTCGATGGGCTCCACCGTGTTGCCGGCCTCGCTCCACCCGCCCAGGCGGTCCTGGGCGAAGATGAAGAGGTCCGGGCCCTTGCCGCGCGGCACGGTGGCGGAGATCTTGTCCGCGAAGGCGTCGTAGGGCACCACCAGCGTCGACACGTGGATGCCCTTGGAGGCATTGGCGGCGTTGAACTGGGCGATCATCTTCTCCAGCGCCGACTTCTCCTCGGCGCGGTAGGCGTGCCACAGGACGATCTCCTTCGTCTCGGCGGCGGCGGGCATCGACAGCAGGCCAAGCGCACACAGGCACGCGGCCGCGATCAGTCGCAGGTTCTTCATGTGGACGAACTCCTTCGGGAAGATGGGACTCGGACTAGGCGGACAGACGCTGCTCGGTCTCAGCGTCGAAGAGGTGCAGTGAATCCAGCTCGACGACGACCTGCATCTTCGCGCCCGTCTCGGGCGTGTGCTGGGGCGGGAGCCGGAAGACGAGCGAGTGCTCGCCCAGGCGGGAGTGGACGATGACCTCGTTGCCGAGCGGCTCGACGAGGTCGACCTTCACCTCCACCGGGGCCGTCTCGCCGCGAGCGGTGGCCGAGGGTGAGACGAGGTTGTCGGGGCGGATGCCGACCTTCAGCTTGCGGCCCCCCTTGCCCGCGGTCACCGGGCGCAGGCTCTGCGGCACCGGCAGCTTGAAGCTGTCGCCCTCGAGCACCTCGCCGTTGGCGGAGAGCGTGGCGGAGACGAAGCTCATGGGCGGCGAGCCGATGAACTGGGCCACGAAGACGTTGGCCGGGCGCTCGTACACCTCCAGCGGGGTGCCGAGCTGCTGCAGCTTGCCCTCCTTCATCACCGCGATGCGGTGGCCCATGGTCATGGCCTCGATCTGATCGTGCGTCACGTAGACCGAGGTGACCCCGAGCCGCTGCTGGAGCTTCTTGATCTCCGAGCGCATCTGCACGCGCAGCTTGGCATCGAGGTTGGACAGGGGCTCGTCGAAGAGGAACACCGCCGGCTTGCGCACGATGGCGCGTCCGAGCGCCACGCGCTGGCGCTGACCACCGGAGAGCTGCTTGGGCTTGCGGTCCAGCAGGTGGGTGATGCCGAGAATCTCCGCGGCATCGTTCACCAGCCGATCCATCTCCGGCTTGGGCGTCTTGCGGATCTTCAGACCGAACTCGAGGTTCTCCCGGATGGTCATATGCGGGTAGAGCGCATAGTTCTGGAAGACCATCGCGACGTCCCGGTCCTTGGGCGGCAGCTCGTTCACCACGCGCTCGCCGATGGAGAGGGCGCCGCCGGAGATCTCCTCCAGGCCGGCGATCATCCGCAACGCGGTGGACTTGCCGCAACCCGACGGCCCCACCAGCACCATGAACTCATGGTCGCGGATGTCGAGGTTCAACCCCTCGATGACGGACACGTCTCCGTACCGCTTGGCCACATTCTTGAAAACGACACCAGCCATTCAGGCTCTCCCCTCGCGGGCACACTTCTGGTGGCCCGGTTGCCTGCTGCCAGACTGCTTCCAGTTCATTTCGCTCGTCCCAGGATGCGGACGGACAGCGGCTCGATGGCGACTTCCATCGTGGGAGCTGCCGTCAGGCGGCCTCCACCGAGCAGATCTTCCGCGTCCGCGCCGCTCCAGGCCTCGGGCCAGGGGAACGACACGGACGACTTCTTGTCACCGCGATTGACCACCACCACCACTGCGTCACCCGACTCCGGCTCCTGCCGGAGGAAGGTGTAGACATCTCCATCCGTGGCGAGCCCCTTGTGCGCGCCACGCGAGAGCGCCGGGTGCGCCCGGCGGATGGTGATGAGCTTCTGGTAGAACTGGCGCAGGGACTCGTCACGCGGCAGGCCCGCGCCGGGCTGCACCGCGCGCTCGCCCCAGGGCATGTCACCACGGTTGGCCGGCCAGTCGCCACCGGGACGGCCCACCTCCTCGCCGTAGTAGATGACGGGCATGCCGGAGGTGGTGAGCTGCAGCGCCGCCGCGAGCCGGAAGCGCGCCTTGTCGCCCTGGAGCTGGAAGAGCGAGCCGGGCACGTCGTGCGAGGACAGGAAGTGGGACAGGAGGTAGCCCTTGCGCACCTTGCCGCGCGAGCGGAGGTAGGCATCGAAGGCCACGGTGCGCCCGCGCCCCTGCACCCACGCGAGCGCGCTGCCCTGGAAGCCGAAGTCGAAGCCGGCATCCATCTCGTCGTTGACGAACCACGGGTCGAGCGACTCGCGATCCCCGCCCCACACCTCGCCGAGCAGGAAGAAGTCCTTGCCCAGCTCCTCGCGGGTGCGGCGGCGGTGCTCCTGCCAGAAGGGATGGTCGACGTGCTTCACCGTGTCCAGGCGGAAGCCGTCCACGCCCGAGCGCTTGCCCCAGGAGAGCTGCGCGTCGAGCAGGTATTTCGCCACCTCGGGCTGCTCCGTCTTGAAGTCCGGCAGGCCGGACACGCAGGTCGTCACGTCATCCTGTCCGCAGGAGCCCTTCTCCTCCGAGCGCAGCCAGCCACGCGTCTCGGGCAGCGTCAGGTAGCGCGAGACGTAGCCGGGGTGGTTGTAGACCACGTCGAGCAGCACGCGGATGCCCCGCTGGTGGCACGCGTCCACCAGCGCCTTCAGCTCCTGCTCGGTGCCGAAGCGCGGGTCGAGCTGGTGGAAGTCATCCGCCCAGTAGCCGTGGTAGCCCCAGTCCGGGAAGCCGGCGCCGGTGACGAAGCCGTCGATGTTCTTCACCACCGGGGTGATCCACAGCGCCGTCACGCCCAGCGAGGACAGCTCCTCGAGCTGCGCGAGCAGGCCCTTGAAGTCTCCGCCGTGGAAGGCGCCCGGGGCCTTCTTGTCCACCTTGAGGTTGTTGGCCGGATCGCCGTCAGCGAAGCGGTCCAGCACGACGAAGTAGAGGACCTCGTCGGCCCAGCGGCGCGAAGGGGCCGCGGGAGTGGCAGCCGGCGTGGGTGCCGGAGCGGCGGGCGCAGGAGTCGCTCGAGCCGACGCACGCGTGCCCACTTCCGAGGTCGCTTCCTGGGCGGGCGGTTGCTGGGGGTGGGCACACGCCGAGAACGCCAGGGGGAGAAGCAACAGGGAGGAGGCAAGCTGATGACGACTATTCGCGCGTCTGGCCGAGGGGCGACGAGGCGACGAATCAACCATTGCGCGGGACTTTTCCATACCCGCCCTGGAAAGTGAACTCTTCCACCCGGACGGCCACGAATCAGTCGGGAATCCGAGCGCTTATCATGTTTTTTTCACGTGAAGCGCGCTGTGCGTGGACCCCCCGTGCGCGGGACGGGAAGAAATGACACACCGCGACAGCGCAGCGTGTCAAAGCCTTGCACCACCCGGAGACTGCGCGCGTCAGGGCACGGTGTTCGTCCTGTCCGGGAGCTGGAGGGGATCCGCCTTGCCCACGTCCTCCACGATGGTGATTTCGCGGGCGATCATCTCCGTGTCCTGGTTGGCGAAGGAGGCGCGCACGGAGGAGCCCGGCGCGAGGAACTCCCGGCCGATCTGCTTACCGCTCTGGTAGTAGCGCGTCTGGTCGGTGATGCGCAGGTAGCGCGTCTTGCCCCACTTGTCCTTGATGACGAGCACGTCCGAGTACTCGGCGGCGACGGTCCCCTTCAGGGTGAAGCCCCGCTCGAGGGAGTAGGGATTCTTCGCGAGGGTGCCGTCACTGCCCGGGGTTTTGCGCATCGCCACCGTGCCGTCCGTCCGGCAACCCGCGAGCACCACCACGCCCCACAGCGCGCCCCAGATGAGTCTCCTCATGCTCGCCTCCCCCCGGGAGGAATGCACCTCCCACCGAGGGGGAAGGTGGAACCGGGGGAGAAGGGTCGCAACCCTTCCACGGAACGAGACGACTGTTCGGTTGCTGCCAGGGGAGCGGGGGCGTCAGACGCCGAGCCGTGCGAGCAGCGCCCTCGAGCTCTCGCGCTCGAGCACCAGCAGCACCTGGCCGGACACCGCGGGCGCGCCCACCGAGGAGAAGCGCGTCTCCAGCACCACCATGCGGTTGTCGCCCTCGGCCTCCGTCATCGCGCTCGCCACCACCTGGGCCGCCTGGCCCCGCACCAACTCCGGCACCGTGGGCAGCAGCCTCCAGCCCGTCAACGTGCCAATGGCGGACAGACACGCGCTCGCCACGATGTTGGCGGCCTCCGCCAGCGCGCTCGCCCGATCCTCCGGCGTCGCGTCCTGGCGCCGCAGCAGCAGCGACTCCAGCGCCGAGCCGTCCTCCCGGGGCAGCACCAGCAGCAGCACGCCCCGGAGCTGGCCCTCCATGCCCAGCTTCGCGGCCACCACGGGCGCATCGCTCCCGCCGAGCAGCACGGCCACCTCCGCGGCCCCCGCCAGCACCGCTCGCGGCACGGACAGATTCACCGTGCGGCCTCCCACCAGCCGCGCGAGCGCGCTCACCGCATGCCCGCAGCCGATGTTGGCCACCTCGCGCAGGGCGTCCAGCTGAATGTCGCTCGGTTGAGGGCTCACGCGGACAGTAACCTCGGCACGTCCAGGATGAAGACCGGGCGGCCACTTCCCAGGATGGTCACCCCTGAGAGCCCCGGTAGCAAGTCCAAGGGCCGGGACAGCGGCTTGAGCACCGCCTCCTCCTGCCCCACCAGTCGGTCCACCGCGAGCGCGACCCGTCCCGCGTCTCCCTCCATCACCACGAAGGGCCGGACCCCTTTGCGCGGCGGCGCCTCGACGCCCACGAGCTCGTCCAGCGCATACACCGGCAGCAGGCCCTGGCCGTGAGGCAACAGCGGCATCTCGCGGCTGCGGTCGAGCGCCTCGCCATCCGCCTCCATCGCCCCCACCACCTTGGCGATGGGCAGGCCGAACACCTCGTCCCCCACCGCCACCAGCAGCAGGTGCACCACCGCCACCGTGAGCGGCAGCCGCAGCGTGAAGCGCGTCCCGCGCCCCAGCTCGCTTTCAATTTCCAGCGTCCCGCCCACGTTCTCCACCACGCGCTTCACGGCGTCCATGCCCACGCCGCGGCCGGAAATCTCCGACACGTCCTTCGCGGTGGACACGCCCGGCAGGCACGAGAGCAGGAAGGCCTCGCGGTCCGTCATCCGCGCCGCCGCCTCCGCGCTGATGGCGCCGCGAGCCACCGCCGCCGCCTTCAGCTTCGCCGCGTTCATGCCGCGGCCATCGTCCTCCATCTCCAGCACCACCCGGTCGCGAGCGCGCCGCACCGACACCAGCACGCGCCCCCGCGCGCCCTTCCCCGCCGCCACCCGCTCCTCCGCCGGCTCCAGGCCGTGGTCGATGCAGTTGCGCAGCAGGTGCAGCAGCGGGTCCGCCAGCTCGTCGAGGATGGCCCGGTCGAGTTCAATCTCCGCGCCGGTGATGACCAGGTCCACCTCGCGCTCCCTGCGCCGGGCGATGTCGCGCGCCGCGCGGGGTAGCCGGTCCGTGATGAGCGACAGCGGCGTCATGCGCGCGCTCATCACCTTGTCATGCAGGTCCTTCACCAGCGTGTGCAGCCGGTAGACGCCCTCCTCGATGGGCGGGCGCGAGCCCTCCGGAAGCACCTTGCCCAGCTCGCGCAGGCGGGCCGTGGCCAGCAGCAGCTCGCCCACCGTGTCCAGGAAGTAGTCCAGCAACTCCGTGCGCACGCGCACCGTGCGCGTGGCGTCCGCGCCCGCCGGGGACTGCCGGGCAGCCTCCGCCGGAGCCGAGCTCGCGGCCACCGAGGCGGGCGCGGGCGGAGGCGCCACCACCGCCGACTTCAGGGAGGCGAGCTCCACCTCCGCAATGTTCCGCAGCGCCTTGCGGATGGCGTCCTCGCCCTCGGCCGTCTCCAGCTCGAGCTGGATGTGGCCCTCGGGGATGCGGCCGGCCTTGAGGTCCTCCAGGGGAGGCTGCAGGTCGTGCAGCGAGCCCAGGTTCGTCAACCGCTTGTGCACCAGGAAGGCGCGCACGCCCGGCGTCTGGCAGGTGGCGGCGATGCGCAGCCGCACCGCCCAGCGCGTTGGCGTCTTCGGCGCACCTTCCGCCTTCGCCTCCCCTTCCACCTTGGGGGCGGACACCACGGCGGCGACCGTCGCGGCCAGTTGAGCCGAGGCGGGGCTCGAGGCCTCCGGCACCACCGCGGCCACCCGGGCCTCGGCGGCGGAGGCGGGAGGAGGAGCCTCGGAAGTCTCGAGCGAGACGAGAACGTCCGCGGCTACCCGGGCGGCGACGGCGGGAGCGGGCGGAGGACTGGGGGGTGCCCGGTTCAGCACCCGCGTGGCTCCCGGCGTGCGGCCGGTGAGCACGCACACCCGGTCCGCGAGCTGACCGAGCAGCGCCGACGCATCATCCGGCGGCTTGCTGTCCGCCACGGCGCGCACCTGGGCCATCATCACGTCGGTGGCCGACAGGAGCAGGTCCACGAGGGTGCGCTCCAACCTGCTCGGGTCCTGGCGGATGGCGTCCACCAGGTCCTCCACCCGGTGGGCCAGCACGGCAATGGGCTCGAAGCCCATCGAGGAGGCCATGCCCTTCACCGAGTGTGCATGGCGGAACATGGAGTCCACCACGGCGGGGGCCCCCTCGCGCTCCAGCTGCACGAGGTCCCGCCCCAGACCCTCCAGGTGCTCGCTCGCCTCGGTCAGGAACAGACCGAGGTAGCGGGACATGTCCATCGTCATGTCCGGCCTCGGACGTGCGTGCGTGGGGAGGCGCTCAGCCCTCGCCCAATACCTTCTTGACGACCGCCAGCACGTCTTCGGCGCGGAACGGCTTGACGATGAAGTCCGAGGCGCCCGCCTCGATGGCCTCCATCACCAGGCTCTCCTGTCCCAGCGCCGAGCACATGATGACCACCGCGTTGGCGTCGTACTTGATGATCTCCCGTGTGGCCTCGATGCCGCTCTTGAACGGCATGACGATGTCCATCGTCGTGAGATCCGGCTTCAGCTCCTTGTACTTCTCCACGGCCTCCAACCCGTTGGCCGCCTCTCCGACGACCTCGAAGCCGCCGGACGCGAAGATGTCCTTGATCATGTTGCGCATGAAGATGGCATCGTCGACGACCAGCACCCGCTTAGCCATTTGAAGCTCCGCCTCCGCTCAAGGCCCCGAGAGGGCCGCGGACACTACCACCCGCCGATTTCGGGCGGCTACTCACTTCTGTTGAGCCGCGGTGAAGAGTCCAACCACCGCGGAATCCAGCCCTTCTGGATCCAACACCGTCACGGCCTGTCCCTTCAACCGGGCCACCCCGCGCACCGCCGGTACCGCCTTGCCCGGAGCCGTGGTCACCCGCTCCACCGCTTCGATTCCATCCACATCCGTCACCAGCAGCCCCAAGTCCCGCCGCCCGCGCTCCAACAGCACCACGCGGCCCAGTGGCGTGGGCCCATCCGGCAGGCCCAGCAACTGGCGCAGCTCCACCACCGTCACCACCCGCCCCCGGAGGTTCATCACCCCCGCCACCGCCACGGGCGCCCGAGGCACCCGGGTGAAGCGCTCGGGAGGCACCACCACTTCCTTCACCGCGGCCAGTGGTAGCCCGTAGCGCTCCTTCTCCACCCGGAAGATGACGTGCCGCACAGAGAAGACTTTCTATCAGCAGGTCACGGGTTCAGGGAAATCCGCGAAAGCAAACAACCGAACAACCCGCCTCCTGGACCGTTCCCATGGGGAGAGGGAGGACGGGGCTCGGGGGCGGGGCGATCAAGCGTTCAGCCGGAAGCTGCGCACCACGCTCTGCAGCTCGATGGAGAGGTTGGTGAGCTCGCTGGCCAGCGAGGTCATCCGCACCATGGCGTCTGTCTGGTCCTGGATGACGGCCTGGATGGCCTCGGTGGAGGCCGCGTTGTTCTTGGCCACCAGGGAGATCTCCTCGGTGGCCTTCACCATCTCCTCGCTGCCCTTGAGCTGCTCGCGGGCGCTGTCGGAGATGAGGTGCACCTTCTCGGCCACTTTACGCACCGTGTCAGTGATGGCGCCCATGGAGCGGACGATGCCGGTGAGGTCCTCACGGCCCTCGGCCAGCTCCTCGATGCCTTCCTTCATTGCGCTCACCACCACCGTGGACTGGCCGGAGATGTCGCGCGCCAGGCGGGAGATCTGCTCGGCCGAGCGGCCCGCGCTCTCGGCCAGCTTGCGCACCTCGTCGGCCACCACCGCGAAGCCGCGGCCGTACTCGCCGGCCCGGGCGGCCTCGATGGTGGCGTTGAGCGCCAGGAGGTTCGTCTGCTGCGCCACCTGGGTGATGGCATCGACGATCTTCGAAATCTCCTGCGTCTTCTCGCCGAAGGCGAACACCTGCTGGCTCGCCGCCTCAATCCGGTTGAAGACCTTCTTCACCTTCTCGCCGGCCAGCAGCGCCGCCTTGCTGCCGTTCTCCGCCGCACTGCTGGTCTCGGCCGCGGTGCGGGCCGCGTCCTCGGCGCTCGCGGCGGTGCGCTGGATGCTGCCCGCCATCTCCGTAATCACCTTGGACGTCTTGCCCACCAGCTGCGACTGCGTCTCCGCGCCCTGGGCGATCTTGTCCATGGACAAGCCCACCTCTTCGTTGGTCGCGTTGACGTTCTCCGCCGAGCCCTGCAGATCCTTGGCCGTGTCCGCCACGCTCTTGGCGGTGTCCTGAATCTTGCCCACCAGGTCGCGCAGGTTCTCCTGCATCTTGCGGATGGCCATCGCCAGCTCGTCGATCTCATCGCGGCGCAGCGCCCGCGGCGGCTCGACCAGCAGCGGCTTGGACAGGTCGCCCTGGGAGATTTCAAAGGCGGAACGCGACAGCACCCGCACGCGCGTCACGCGCGCCAGATAGCGCGGCAGGGTGACGGACAGCGCCACGCTGATGAACACACCGATGCCGATGCGTCCCCAGAACCAGCTCGGCCCCAGCGGCTCCGTGGCCATGAGCGCGCCCGTGAGCACGCCTCCGAGCACGATGTAGCCACTGAAGATCTTCAGTTGCAGGGAGACCTCGTGCCCCCCGGAGCCGGTCTGCTCGACGTTGCGGAGCAGCCGCTGCACGGGATCGCGGCGGGGGGAGAGGAGGCCGGGGGATGGATCGTCGCGGAGAGGGCGGCGCACGGGTTTCGCTTTTCCGGGAGACGGCGACAGCGGTGTGTGGGTTTAGCCCTACCGTCCAGAACGGTCAATCCGCCCACCTCCTCGGAAGTGGTCGAACCCGGCAGGCAAGCGCAGGCTCCGCCCCGACGCGTCCCGGATGTGTCCGGGCTGACCCGGGGTGAGCCGGCCAATGCGTGTGATGGGCTCTTCCACTCGGAGACAAGCCCGCTCGAAGGCCGGGGTGCGCTCAGGTGGGACCGCGAGGAGCAGCTCATAGTCCTCGCCCCCCGCGAGTGCTCCCTCGGTCCCCAGGGAAGCACGGACGGAGCGTGAGAGGGGCAGGCGCTCGAGGTCCAGCTCGGCGCTCACGTGCGACGCGGCGCACAGGTGTCCGAGGTCCTGCGCGAGACCATCGGAGATGTCCAGCCCCGCCGAGGCGAAGCGCGCGGCGAGCCGGCCCAGCTCCACCTTCGGCACCGGGCGCTTCTGGCGGAGGATCGCCGCGGAGCGCTTCAGGCCCGCCTGAAGCTGCTGGAGGCCGAGCCGCGCGTCGCCCAGCGTGCCCGAGACGTACAGCACATCGCCGGGCCTGCCTCCGGCGCGCGTGATGGGCGCGGTGCCTGGAAGCAGCTCTCCCGCCGCCGTCAGGGTGACGGACAGCTCGCCCGCGGAGGAGAAGTTGCCGCCCACCAGCGCGATGCCGTGCTTGCGCGCCAGCGCGCTCATGCCCCTCGCGAGGCCGAGCAGCTCGCGGCGTGGGAAGTCCCGGGGCAGGGCCAGGGCGCAGACGAACCAGCGAGGCACCGCTCCCATCGACGCCAGGTCCGACAGGTTCACCGCCAGGGCCTTGTGGCCGATGTCCTCGGGGGAGAACCAGGCGCGCGTGAAGTGCACGTCCTCCACCACAGCGTCCGTGGTGATGCACTGCGCGCCCTTCGACGGCGCGAGGACGGCGCAGTCATCTCCCGGCCCCACCGGGACGCGCGCCCGGGGGAACTGCGACAGGAAGAGGTCGATGAGGGCGAATTCGCTCGCGGGCCGGGTGCTCACGGCGCGGAGCGTAGACCCGCCCCATCAGAAACGCTCGGGCTCCGTGTCCATGTCCACCGGCGGCGGGATGAACGCCAGCCCCTGACTCGACTGCGGCGGCTCCTTGGGCAGCACCACCCGGAAGCACGAGCCACGGCCCAGCTCGCTCGTCACCGCCACCTGGCCGCCATGTCCCTCCACGTAGCTCTTCACGATGGCCAGCCCCAGGCCCGCGCCTCCGTACTCGCGCGTCGGGCTGTCGTCCACCTGGTAGAAGCTCTGGAAGATGCGCTCGCGCTGATCCTCCGGAATCCCCACCCCGGAGTCCTCCACCTCGATGCGGTAGCCCGCCAGGCCCAGCTCCAGCTGGTTGCCCAGCTCCGACAGCCGCACGTCCACCTTGCCCCCCGTCGGCGTGAACTTCACCGCGTTGGCCAGCAGGTTCACCACCACCTGCCGCAGCTTCTCCCGATCCGCCACCACCCGCGCCTGCACCACCGGGGGCATCTGCGCCTTCAGCGTCAGGCCCTTGCGCTGCGCCTGCGGCATCACGCTGGTGATGGCGCTCTCCACCAGTTCCTGCACGTCCACCCACTCGAAGGCGAGCCGCACCTTGCCTGCTTCGATCTGACTCATGTCCAGGATGGAGGAGATGAGCTTGAGCAGCGTGTTGCCCTTGTCGATGATGGTGCGCGCGAACTGCATCTGCTCGGGGTTGAGCGCGCCCACCAGGCCCTCGGCCAGCATCTCCGAGTACCCGATGATGGAGGCCAGGGGCGTGCGCAGCTCGTGGCTCACCGTGCTCAGGAAGCTGGACTTCATGCGGTCGGCTTCCTTCAGCCGCTGGTTGAGCCGCAGCAACTGCGCGTTCTGCGACTCCAACTCCCGCTGCGTCTCCAGCATCGCCTCGAGGTGCAGCTGTCCCGACAGATAGGACTTCTGCCCCGCCGCCAGCAGCGCCGCCATCACCTGGGCGAAGTGCGCCAGCATCTTCGTCACCCGGGTGTCGGGCATGCGCTGCACGTTCGCCGTCAGCTCGCGCGCCCGCGCCAGGTCCAACCCCGGTACCTCGCCCAGCGACGCCGGCAGCTCCGCCAGCTCCTCGGACGCGAAGGGCCCGACGACGACCCGCCCCAGCACGTCCCCCTCCCACAGCACCGGCATCACCACGTAGCGCAGCCCGGTGAAGCAGGGCTGCGAGAGCAGCTCGCCGCCCAGGGGGCTCCCCCCGGGCATCACCTGTGCCCCCTGCGTGGGTGCCAGCGGGCCCTCGTTCAGCCGCGCCACCAGGGCGGTGCACCGCGCATGGCCCTCCCCCTGGGCGTTGACGAAGCCGCAGAAATCCCCGTTGCTCCCCTTCGCGTCCGCCAGCGTCCGGCCCCGCTCGTCCAGCACCCGGATGCCCACCCGGTACAGCTCGCCCAGGCTGTCCACCACGTCCCCGAAGGTGACCGGGTCCAGCATGTCCACCAACGACAGCTTGCGCTGAAGCACCGACCCGGCGTGCTCCGGACCGTTTCCCGCGGCCCCCGGTTTGTCGGCGCTCATCGCGACTTCCCCTCCGCCGGCGGATACTGGGACTCGAGGCTCGTGCCCTTCAGGTCCATCTGCTGGAAGATGTGCGAGAGGAATTCCTTCTCCGTCAGACCGACGTTTCGCGACAGCCGCATGCGTTCATCCAGGTTGCGCCAGGCCGATTGCAGCAGCGCGTGCAGCGTCTCCATCACGCCCTCGCCCCGGAGCGCCACCGCGCCCACCACCGGCTCCGCACCGCGCTTGCGCGCCGCCTCCAGCTCCTCGTCCGACTGGGCGTCTGGCAGGTCGCGCTTGTTGAACTGGATGACCACCGGCACCTGGGTGGCGTCCAGACCGTTCTCCCGCATGTTGGCCCGGAGCTTGCGCCAGTAGGCGTTGTTCTCCCCGGCGGCGCTGCGGCGGCTGTCGGCGATGAAGGCCACCGCGTCCGCGTTCTGCAGCACCACGCGGCGCGTGGCGTCATGGACGACCTGCCCGGGCACCGTGAAGAGCTTGAGCTTCACCTTGAAGCCCGAGCTGCTGGTGAAGAACACCGGCAGCAGGTCGAAGAAGAGCGTTCGGTCTTCGTGCGTCTCCACGCTGAGCAACCGGCCACGGGATTCGGGCCTCGCCCGAGCGTGGATACACCTCAGGTTGGTCGTCTTCCCACTCAGCCCGGGGCCGTAGTAGACGATCTTCAGAGTGAGTTCGCGCTGGGCGTGATTGAGTTGCACGTGCGGAGCTCAGGCTGCCGAGAGGGAGGGGGAAGGGTCGGCCAACCCGCTCCAGGCGGACGGTTTTTTATAGTGAAAGGTGTTCAGCATTGAAAGCCGCCCCCCGCCATGTGCATGTGGGACCCCCCGGATGAGGCGGGAGCGGGCGGCCTTGGAATGCCCGGTACGCATGCGCAGTTTGGGAAAACCCGGCCCCCTCCTCTCCGTGGGGGGAAATGTGCGCCGAACCCAGGGCGTGCATGGGCACCGGTGAAGCGGTTAGGATCGTAGCGCAATGGAGGAGCAAGGCATGACGATGAAGCGGGTGGACCCGGGCGTGGAGGTAGGCGCGATCCCAGTGCCGGAGATGGCCAACCTGCCCAACGACCTGGCGCCGGCAGTGAAGTTTTCTGTCCCCAGCGATGAGGACATGGCGACCGTGGCCGCCCTGCGCGCCAACTCGGACCCCTGGAAGAGCCGGGGCGAGACGCTGGACGACAGCCTCAAGGCCCTCACGGGGCTGCGGCCGTTCGTCCACGTGGCCAAGGTGCAGAACCAGCTGGTGGGCTACGTGACAGTAGAGCGGGACGGCCCGGTACCGGGCGCGGCCTACATGCGCAACATCGTGGTGAAGCCGGAGCTGCGCCGCCGCGGCGTGGGCATGGCGGTGCTCAACCACGCCCTCCAGGTGGCGAGGGACATGTACCGCAAGACGATCGCCCTGCGGGTGGATCCGGCCAACGCCCCCGCGGTGAGCTTCTACCGCAACGCGGGCTTCACCACCGTGGCCACGGTGGTGTCCAAGAAGTCCGGCAAGCTGCGCCTCCTCATGTCGCGCGAGCTGTGACGCACCCCTGAACGAGAGGAACGGTCATCTCCTCCAGGGCTGTCTCCTCCTGAATCCCCGCCCGGCCTGGTCCCTCCACGAGGGGCCGCGCCGGGCGTCTTCTTTCGTGGTTACTCGTCGGCCCGGCGCACCGGGACGAGCCCCTGTCCTCCCGCTCACTTTACCGGATTCATGGCAAATCCCGGCTATGCTGCACCTGCTCTCCCGGGGGCCGGATGTCCCCGGGACGGAGGAAGAGTGGGCCGAGCATGAAGACCTTCGCGGAGTTGCTGCGCTGCCTGGCTCGTCCGGGTGTGGTGGAGCTCGCATTGATCAGCGGGCGTACGCCCATGGTGAAGACGGGCAGTGGCTTCGAGTCCGTGGACGACACCGTCCTCACGGCGGAGGGGCTGCTCGCGGCACTCCAGGGCCTGGTGGGAGAGGCCCGCGCCTCCAGCGTCTCCGACAAGCCCAGCCAGTGGGCGCTGCGCCTCGAGGGACTCGGGCCCGTCATCGTCGGAGCCCTGCGCCGCGGAGACGTGCTCAACGTGCGCATCGTGCGCAATGAGCCCCAGGCCGCCGCACCCGCCCCCGCCCCCGCCGCTCGCGCCCCGGCCGCCCCCGCTCCCGCGGCCCCTCCGGCCGCTCCCGCTCCGAAAGCCGGCCAGCCCGCCGCTCCTCCGGCCCCGCCCGCCGCCTCGCGCCCGGCTCCTCCGCCGGGTGGCGTGCCGGCCAAGAGCAAGGCAGGCATGCAGATCCTCCCGACGGAGCGCGAGACGCCCGAGCCGCCGCCCCCGCAGGAGAACATCCCGCTGCCGGACGAGGAGCCCGCGCCCGAGGCGCCCAAGGGCCCCCGCATCGTCGTGCGGCCGGAGTCCGCCCGCGACCTGACGATGCTGCTGGAGGACGCGCGCACCGTGGGCGCGAGCGACCTGCACGTCATCGCTGATCGCCCGCCCCTGTTCCGCATCGTCGGCGAGCTGCTGTCCCATGGCGAGCCGATCCCGGCCGGGACGGTGGAGACGATGATGCTGCCACACGTGCCCGCGCGGCTGCGTCCCGTGCTCGAGCGCGAGGGCAGCTGTGACTTCTCGCTGGACTTGCACCAGGCGGGCCGCTTCCGCGTCAACGTCTCCCGCCAGCGCACCGGCTACAAGGGCTGCTTCCGCCTCATCCCGCGCGAGACGCCCACCCTCGAGTCGCTCGGCCTGCCGGCGGACATCGCCAAGGCCACCCACCACCACCAGGGCCTCATCGTCGTCACCGGCCCCTCCGGCCACGGCAAGACGAGCACGCTGGCCGCCATCGTGGACATCATCAACCGCGAGACGACGCACCACGTGCTCACCGTGGAGGACCCGGTGGAGTACCTCCACTCGCGCAAGAAGGCGCTGTTGAGCCAGCGCGAGGTGGGCACGCACACGAAGACCTTCGCCAGCGCCCTCAAGGGCAGCCTGCGCGAGGACCCGGACGTCATCCTCGTGGGCGAGCTGCGCGACACCGAGACGGTGCGCATGGCGCTCGCCGCCAGCGAGACGGGCCACCTGCTCATCTCCACGATGAACACGCCCAGCGCGGCGAAGACGATCGACCGGCTCATCGACCTCTTCCCGCCGGGAGACCAGGCCCAGGTGCGCGTGACGCTCGCCAGCAGCCTGCGCCTCATCGTCAGCCAGCGGCTGCTGCCGAGCGCGGACGGCCAGCGACTGGTGGCCGCCGCCGAGCTGCTCCCGGGCTCGGTGGCCCTGGGCAACCTCATCCGCGACAACAAGACGTACCAGATTCCCTCCCTGCAGCAGCGCGGCAAGTCGCTGGGCATCGTGCGCTTCGATGACTCGCTCGCCGATTTGGTGCGCTCCGGGAAGACGACGCTGGAGATCGCCAAGGGCTACGCCGAGAGCCCCGACGAGTTGGAGGCCGTGGTGACCGGCAAGCGGCCCGGTGCGCCTCCCGAGCCCCCGGCCCCAGGTGAAGGCGGCAAGCAACTGCTGTCCAAGATGGGCAACCTCCTCAACCGGAAGAGCGCCTGACCATGAGCTCCGCCCCGCGCATCGCCGCCCTCTTCGACAAGCTCCTCGAGAACAAGGGAAGCGACCTGCACCTGAGCGTCGGCCACCCGCCCCTGGGCCGCATCCGCGGTCAGCTCACTCCCCTGCGCGAGGCCCTCCTCTCCCAGCAGGAGATGGAGGCGCTGCTCTTCGAGATCGCCTCCCCCGAGCAGAAGCGGCACATCACCGAGGAGTTCGACCTCGACTTCGCCTACAGCTACGGCACCAAGGCGCGCTTCCGCGCCAACTACTTCTACAAGACGACGGGCCTGGCGGCCGTCTTCCGCACCATTCCCAGCAAGGTGCTGTCGCTGACGGAGCTCAACACCCCGGAGGTGGTGCGCAAGCTCGCCGAGCGCCGCAGTGGACTGGTGCTCGTCACCGGCCCCACCGGCAGCGGCAAGTCCACCACGCTGGCGGGGATGATCCACCACATCAACCACACCCGCGCGGCGCACGTCCTCACCATCGAGGACCCGGTGGAGTTCGTGCACGAGTCGGCGAAGTGCCAGATAACCCACCGCGAGGTGGGCATCCACGCCTCCAACTTCGCCACCGCCATCCGCTCGGCGGGCCGGGAGGACCCGAACGTCATCCTCATCGGCGAGTTGCGCACCAACGAGACGATGAAGCTCGCACTGCAGCTGGCCAGCTTCGGCGTGCTGGTGATGGCCACGGTGCACACCAACAGCGCCCCGGCCACCATCGACCGCATCATCAACTCCTTCCCCGCCGAGGAGCAGCCCCAGGTGCGCGGCATGCTCGCCGAGGGCCTCGCCGGCATCGTCGCCCAGCAGCTCATCCGCACCGCGGACGGCAAGGGCCGCGTGGCCGCGCTGGAGATCCTCATCGGCACGAGCGCCATCGCCTCGATGATCCGCGAGGGGAAGGTGTTTCAGATCGCGAGCAAGATGCAGGCGAGCCAGAACCTGGGCATGCAGACGCTGGACATGCACCTGGAGAAGCTGGTGGCCGCGAACACCATCACCCCAGAAGCCGCGATGGAGAAGGCCCAGGACAAGGAGGCCTTCGCCAAGCTGCTCCAGCGGATCAAGCCGGAGTTCCAGGTGCCCGAGTTCGACACCGCGGAGCCTGGCGGCGGGCACTGAGCCCCCACGCGGACACGCGCGGAGCTGGGAGTCCGCGAGCAGCGCATTCCAGCGGGCCAGCCATTGGCTGAATTTCTCTGCGGCATTCGCGTTTACAAGTTCCGCGGCGCAATCACAACGTCGCAGGATGCTCGGGCCCTGGTACGTAGACTTCACTGCGAACGTCACTGACCACCGCGCAGCGGGTCGTCATCGGCGACCAGGTCCACCAGGGCTCGTACAACACATGACTCAACCGGAGAACCTGATGCGAGCGTTTCTTGTTTCGTTGTTTCTATTCGGGAGCGTGGCCCACGCCCAGAACAAGCCCATCAAGCTCTTCGTCGACTCGGGCAACACGTACCTGCGAGTCGACGCGAAGGAGGCTCCGAGCGTCGGTGACGAGGTGACGCTCCTGGCAGACGAAGGCGGCAAGACCGTGCTCGGCACCGCGGTGGTGATGGAGGTGAAGGGCGCTCTCGTCAGGCTCAACACGGAGGCGGGCAAGAGCGGCGCCAAATTCGCGCGCCTGACCAAGGCCCCGGAACCTCCTGCGCCGGCCGCGGCACCCGCCACGGCGCCCGTCGCGGCCCCTGCCCCTGCGCCCGCCGCAGCTCCAGCGTCCGCTCCCGTGGCAGCCCCAGCCGCTGCGCCCGCAGCAGCCCCTGCCGCGCCTCCGGCACCGAAGCTGGAAGGCACGCTGGAAGAGGGGCTTGTCCGCGTCGTGATTCAAAACGACTCGAAGAAGGCCTGGACCCAGTGCGAGCTCCGCTATTCGGACGACCGTTTCTACAAGCTGGGTACCGTGGAGGCAGGGGCAGAAGACACCGTGATGAAGGTGAAGTTCACCAGCCCTCCGAAGCCGCCGGAGCCGCCCTACGACCGGGTGACCGTACGGTGTGCCGAAGGTGAAGCCGAGTTCCTCTTCGCCGAGCCGTCCCGGAACGCTGGCCTGAAGGGCTACGCGGTCGCGGAGGGCGCTCGCGTCACGGTCTACAACCAGAGCGAGCAGCCCTGGACCCAGTGCGACGTCCGCAAACCGGACGGGAGCCACTACGTCCTCGGGAAGCTGAAGGCCGGGGACCAGGACTCCATCCGCGGAGGTCTGTTCAAGACGGAGCCCCAGAAGCCGGTAGCAGTCTCTCTTGGCCTCACCTGTGCCGAAGGCGAGCTGCGAACGGCCCCGAAGTAGCACGGGAGCCGCGCAATCCCACCACCTGACACGCTTCACCCCACACAGCGGCTCGCTCCGAAACCCGAGGCGGACCGCTGTGCTTCTGGGTTCAAAGCGCGCGCACCGGCTCGCGCAAAGCCCACGACAAACACGCCCGGGGCTGGAAGTTACCCACCCGAAGTCACATCCGAGATGCTGGAGGCGGTCAGGGCCCGGTCGAACCACTGCTCGAGGAGCGCCGGGTCCCTGCACGCCATGATGAGCCCGCGAGTCTTGTCGTCCACGTGAATGCCACGCGCGGTGAGAATCCGAAGGATGTCCTCGGCGCGCCCTTCGAGACGCCCTTCGAGTCTGCCCTCCTGGCGGCCTTTCTCGATGAGTTTCTCACCCACGGTCATCATCAGCTCCTCCGTTCGTTGGGCACCTGCCACGGAGCGTAGCACCGCCTCTGTGCTCTCGCGTGCCGCCTCGTCTCCCACTTGGAATAGGTAACGGACGACCACGCGCAAGTTCTCGAGCCCATCAGGGGCGGCGTGGACCTCCGCGAACAGCGCCGTCCAACTCGCCAGCCGTCGGCTGAGTTCCTCGGAGCGTCCGTAGCGCAACACGAGCAGCGCCAGCCGTGCCAAAGGCGGTCCAGGGCGCGCCATCAACCCCTCCGCACGCTCGGCCGTCAGATCGTCGAGCAGGAACTCGAAGTGAGGAACCAGTGTTCGCCAACGCTCCCGTTCTTCGGACTCGTCCGGCAACTCGAAGAGGTCCTCGACCCGGCGAGGCGCCGTCCAGGCCCCATCCGGCCCGTGGTACATGACCAGGGGCACAATCACCGGAAGCCGCTCGCTCTCCGGGTGCTCCTTACGCCAGTGCTCGGCCTGGCGGACCACGTAGCGGAGCATGCGCAGCGCCATCCACTTGTCCACCGAGGACTGGTGTTCGAGAAGAATGTAGAGCAGGAGCTCCTGTCCGCTGCGGAGACGAGCCGAGAAGAGCAGGTCGCTCTGGGTCTCCCTCAGCTCCGGATCCACGACGGAGCCGGGCTCACGGCGCAGGGTGGACCAGTCCACCCGGGACACGATGTCCGGAGGCAAGACGGCGCGCAGCTCGGCCGCCGCCCGCTCGGGGTGGCCCAGGGTGAAGCGCACGAAGAGGTCATGAGGACCGGACATGGCGAGCAGAGCCCCAGCACGCCGCGCGCCAATGCAACCGCACGAGGGGCTCGCTGACACGGCACCATCCATCCCGGTGCGCCACGTCCCGTCCGGGAGACGCTCTTCGGCACGGCAAGCTCCGTGCGTCCCCAGCAGGGCCGACATGGCTCGGCCCCTCCGGGAGCCTCAGAAGTCGACGTCGTCCTCGGGCTCGGCCGTGCCGTTGAACCAGGCGCTCAGCGCGTCGAGCTGGTCGATGCGCCGCGCCGGCGGGAGGCTCGTGAGGAAGGCTCGTCCGTAGTTCTTGGTCACGATGCGCCGGTCCAGCATCGCCACGATGCCCCGGTCCGCCCTCGTGCGGATGAGCCGGCCGAAGCCCTGCCTCAGCGCCAGCGCCGCTTGCGGGAGCTGGTAGCCACCGAACGCCTCCTCGCCCCGCGCCTCGAGCTGGCGGATGCGCGCCGCCACCACCGGATCTCCCGGCGAGGCAAACGGCAGCCGGTCGATGATGACCAGGCTCAGCGCCTCCCCCGGCACGTCCACTCCCTCCCAGAAGCTGTGCGCTGCGAAGAGCACACTCGGAAGCTCGCGGAAGGCCTCCAGCAACTGCTGCTTGGGCCGCTCGCCCTGCAACAACACCTGGTAGGGCAGCCGGTTGCGCGCCAGTGCGTGCGCACGCTCCATGTTGCGCAACGACGTGAAGAGCACGAAGGCCCTCCCCCCCGTCACCTCGCACAGCCGGATGATCTCCTCCGCTGCCGCCTCGATGAAGCCCGGCGCCGCCGGGTCCGGCAGGTGCGTGGGCAGGTACAGCGCCGACTGCTGCTCGAAGTCGAACGGGCTGGGCACCGACACCGTGCGCACGCTCGCCACCGGCACGCCCTCCTCGTCGTACAGCCCCATGCGCCGCGCGAAGAAGTCGAAGCGCCCCTCCGCCGCCAGCGTCGCCGAGGTGAACACCACCGTGTCCACCCCTCCGTACAGGCGCTCCTGCAGCTCCCTCGAAATCTCGATGGGGCTCGCTCTCAGGAACACGCCCCGCCCTCGCGCCTCCGCCCAGTACACGTGGTCGTGCGACTCCACCTTCTCCAGGAAGGACAGGTCCGCCACCAGCTCCGCGCACCGGCGCGTGAGCAGCGTCAGCTCGGGCTCGTGCTCCGTGAGGGTGAAGGCCGACAGCGCCGAGAGTGACTCCTTCACCTTCTCAATCGAGCCCGACAACAGCGCCAGCCGCTCGGGCTTCAACGCCACCGCGCCCTCACTCTCGTTCAGCCCGAGCACCCGCGGCGCATGCGAGAAGAGTGCCTCCGCATGCGTCCTCAGGCGCACCACCAGCGAGGACAGCATCCCGAAGCGCGTGTCCTGCGGCGACAGCGTGCCCAGCGCATCCCGCACCAGGTCCTCCAGCCGGAAGCTGGACACCGAGTGCCCGAAGTGGCTCCCCGCCGCGTCCTCCAGCGCGTGCGCCTCGTCGAAGATGACCGCGTCGTACTGCGGCAGCACCCCCTCGCCCCGCTGGCCCCGGCCCCTCAACGCCAGGTCCGCGAAGAAGAGGTGGTGGTTCACCACCAGCAGGTCCGCCGCCTCCGCCGCCCTCCGCACCCGCGTCACGAAGCAGTTCTCGTACACCGGGCACTTCGACCCCAGGCACGTGTCCGACGTGGTCGACAGCCGGCTCCAGGCACTGAAGGACTCGGGCAGCTCCAGCTCGCTCCGGTCTCCCGTCTCCGTCCGGCTCGCCCACGACTGCAGGTGCTTCCAGTACCGCCCTTCTTCGCGGGTCGCGAACTGCGGATCCTTGCTGAACGCGTCGTACCGGTGCAGGCACAGGTAGTTGCTGCGTCCCTTGAGGTACGCCGCCTCGAAGGTGAGGCCCATCCGCTCGCGCAGCAGCGGCAGGTCCTTGAAGAAGATCTGCTCCTGGAGCGTCTTCGTCGCCGTCGACACCACCACCCGCCGGCCCGACATCAGCGCCGGCACCAGGTAGGCCAGCGTCTTCCCCGTGCCCGTGCCCGCCTCGGCCAGCAGATAGCCTCGCTCGTTGAAGGCCTTCTCCACCGAACGCGCCATCTGCAACTGCTCCGGCCGGTACTCGTAGGACTCCAGCGCGCTCTGGAGCGCGCCACCGGGGCCGAGCAGCGTATCCACGGAGAGTCGGAGCGAGGGAGCGGGCGAGGACATTGCGAGGGGGCGCAGGGGAGGAAGGGGCACGCCAGGATAACAGCGCGCCGCTCGCTCGTCGGGTTTTGTGACGAAGTAGCTCGGATACCCGCCTGGAGAGCCTGACACCTGGGGAGCCAGCTCAAGACTTCAGCTTCTGTCGCGACCACCCCCTGAGCCGCAGCAGGCACAGACCACAGAAGTACTGGTTGTTCGGGTGGTAGCCCATGAGGCAGGTCAGCATCGCCGAGTGGTGGAAGTCCGGCTCGACCCCCGCGGTGTGACCGGAGTTCTCGGGCCGATCATCCGCGGCGAGCGGGGCGTGAGCCAGGAAGAGCGAGTGACCGAGCTCGTGGGCCGCGGTAACCCCCATGCTCTGCTCGACATCCTTCTTCGCGCCGGACTTCCTCTTGGCATCATCGTAGTCCTCGGCGCTACACAGGTTGGCGAACACGGCCACCTTCCCCATCAGCGAGGGGAAGAGCATGGCATAACCCAGGAGGGTCACCTCCAGCGGCTCGCCACTCTCCTCACGGTCACGGCGACAGCAGCCCGGCAGGTCGAGGAGATAGACGCCCTCCGCCGCCCCCGTCAGCTCCTCCTCGACGACCGTCTCGAGGACCCACTGGGCCCACCCCTTGTTGCTCGCCTCGTAGAGCTCACAAAGGACCTCTTCGCTGGCAATCCGCATGCGCCGCTGTCTCTCTGTGGGCCCATGCTCGGAGAAGTAACTCAGCAGGTTCTCGAGCGACCTGCCTCCGGACTCCTTCAGGTACTCCTTCTTGAATTCGGAGTAGCTGCGGAAATGCAGGACGTAGGCGCCCTTGAGCCACCTCTCGTCGTCCAGCTTCACCGCCGCGGAGAGGACATCGCTGTTGAGCTTCCGGACCGTGGCGATGACCTTCTTGTGGAAGTCCTGAATGGACGTGGGCTTCTGGAACAAGCACTTCAAATCGATGAATGCGTGCGCGTAGCGCCGGCTGAGTCGATCGAACTCCCTCTTCCAGGCAGGCTCGGACGTCGTGGCGGAAGAGATGGACGGCAGGGGGTTCTGGTCGGACTCGAGCTGTTGGTGGAGGGTCCGGAATCTCTTCGCCATCCCCGTGGCATCCTCCAGTGCCAGCTCTCCGAGGATGAACTCCGGATCCTTCCCGGTCTTGAGCCATCTCGGACGCCAGTCCTTATAGTGGGGACCGAAGCCGCTTTCGTCGAAGGCTTCCTTCAACGCACTGTCGAGCTCGTCGAACTCCTCCTTCGGTGGTCTGCTGGAAGTGCTCGTCTGAAGAGAAGGTGCTGACGTGACGACCTGGAGGGCTGGAGACTCCTGGACGAAGTATTGGACCAGATGGAGTTGCCGCCAGACCTGGAAGGTACCGGTCGTCCCACGGAGGGTCACCTGGAGGTCCTCCTGGGTGTCATCGAGCTGGCTGACACCGGTCCCCGCTCCGTCGTAGTGCCAGCAGGCGCTGACCCGGTACGAATCTCCGGCCATGCGTGAGGGCTGGAAGATCACCCCGGTCTTGCCAACATGGGAGCCCTCGCCCTGGATGCGGCTGATGGCGGCCCACGTCCGGTTCGAGGGACTCCGCACATCGAACGGGAATCCGCTCCGGCTCTCACGGGAGACCAGGGAGAGGACGCGATCCGGCGCATCGCTCGAGCTGCCCTTTCCGCCATGGTCGATGTGACAGTTGTTGCCCTTGGAGAAGACCGTGGAGGCCTCTTTGCCCTTCGTGTAGCGCGCAAGATATTCGTTGATGAGCACCTCGTCGTCCTCGGCCGTGCGACCCCCGTTGAGATTGAGGGGCGGCAAGAGGGGCTCGCTCCAATCCCACAGGAGCTGGGACCCCGCCACGGCCCGGGGCGCGAACACGGCGTCGCCCCGCGAGTCGCGCACGAGGAGCTCCGCGAAGAGGGGAAGCTCCGGCCCGTTCCCCCATACGGCCTTGTACCTCTCGAATGGCACGTCCTGGCTCAGCTCGTGCCACTCGTCGGTATTCGTGCTGAAGACGTTGCTGGGCAGCAGGACCTTCGCGAGGCTCTTTCCATCCGCTGGAAAAGACCCCGCCTCCCGCATCTCCCGGGTGACGGCCCGATCCTTGTCCCCCTCGGGAGACGTGCGCAGCACGTCCTCGTCACCCAGGGAGAGCCGAATCTCCGCCGCCACGACGTCCAGGTATATCCACGCGGACCCGACCTCCACGGCCGCATCGGGCTCGGGGGAGAGCGTCATCTTGAGCAGATACGGCGCGTGCTCGACGCTCAGGTAACCCGCCGGGAACATCTCCTTCGAGACGTTCACCGCCACATCCAGGATTTCGAGCCCGCCCTCGCTCCGCACTCCACCGCTCAAGGCTCCATCGAAAGGACACTCGCCCGAGTCCTTCCGGGCCTCCACGCTCTTCCAGGAGAGGGTCCTCTTCCAGAACGGCTCGGAGGGGGATGACGAGCGTGTGTAGAGCTCGAGCACCGCCGAGCGGATGTGCGTGGAGCCGGAGAAGGACCAACCGAGCTTGAGCCCCTCCTCCGCGCCTGGCGCGAGCTGATACCGCCCCGCGGCCCCGGGCTCGAGTTGCGGATGAGCGGCCGTGAAGCAGTGGGCCTCCGCCGAGTGAGGCTTCAGGGAGAGACCCGTGATGCCGCACCGCTTGACGCTCTCGCGCGGGCAGGACTGCTCCAAGGATAGGGAGGAGGGGCTCCCCTCATGAAAGTCCTCGAACAGGAGCTTCGGCGGATACATCCATTCTCCTTCGTCATCGGGTACAGGGCACGGGAGAATCCAGGTGCCAGCACATCAGGGACGCCGGGAGGAGCAAGCACCCTCCTCCCAGGCCGATTCATCTCGCCCGCGCTGGACCTCCTCCCAGTCCGCCTCCGTCGCCAGTGCGGTCATCCTCTGGAATCGCAGCCCGGGTGGCTCTCCGCTCGCCCTCAGTACCGCTCCGAGGCGTGGGTGCTCATCGAAGTTCGGCGCGAACCGGAACATGAGCGAGATGAAGGAGAGGAGGCTCTGCTCGTCACTCAGACCGTGCTTGCGTCCTCGCGCAAGCCCCAGGAGCCCCCGTCTTTCGAGCTCGGCATCGTCGAGGCCGGCGACAGCACCGGGAAAGCGGTCACGCAGGTACCTGGCCACATCACGAACGAACTTCCGCTCCCGGTCGGCCCGGAAGGCGTCCATCTGTTCTTGGCGAATCCGCAGCACCGCCAGAGTATAGATGGATCCGCCCGGTGGTCTGGCTGCTACTGCGCGGGCGGGTACTTCTGCAGCTTGCGCTGGAGCGAGCGCCGGTGCAGCCCCAGCCGTCTCGCCGCCTCGGAGATGTTGCCTCCGCAGTCCGCGAGCACGCGCTGGATGTGCTCCCACTCGGCGCGCGCCAGCGTGGGGGGTTGGAAGTCCTCCGTCACCTGCGTGGGCTCGCCCGGGCCTCGCGAGAAGGCGAGCATCAGGTCGTCCACGTCCGCGGGCTTGGGCAGGTAGTTGAACGCCCCCAGCTTCACCGCCTCCACCGCCGTGGCGATGCTGCCGTAGCCGGTGAGCACGATGATGCGCGTGGACGCATCCAGCGCATGCAGGGCCCTCACCAGCTCCAACCCGCTGCGGCCAGGCATCCGCAGGTCCACCACCGCCAGCTCGGGCGACTCCTTCGTGGCCAGGACAAGCGCCTCGTCATAGGAGCCCGCGGTGCTCACCTCGAAGCCTCGCTCGCGGAAGGCCCGCGCCAGGCGCTCGCGGAACACCGCCTCGTCGTCCACCAGCAGCAGTGTGGGAGCATGGCCGGGCGTCGGGCTCGTCATGGGGCTAGCTGCACCCGGGACGCCCCCGGTGGCAACGTGGCGGATTGTCGCAGCCCCCCCGCCGGCCACGTCAGCACCACCGTCGTCCCCTTCCCGGGCACCGAGCGCAGCACCAGACGGCCCCCCAATTGGTCCAGCACCGCGCGCGTGAGGAAGAGCCCCAGCCCCATGCCCTCGCCCGGAGCCTTGGTGGTGAAGAAGGGCTCGCCCGCCCGCGCGAGCACCTCCGCGGGCATGCCCGCCCCCGCGTCCTCCACGGTGAGCCGCCACCCCTCGCCCTCGCGCGCCAGCGCCAGCCGCACCTCCGCCCCCGGTCCCGAGGCCTGCAGGGCATTCTTCACCACTCCCCGGATGGCACGGGCGAAGGCATGCGCCGGAACGAGCTCCCGATCCTCCCGGGCCCGGGCATCCACCTCGGAGAGCACCCGCTCCCGGCCCGGCAACCCCTCCAGCGCTTCCTCCACCAGCGCCGCGGGCGCGAGCGCCACCATGGACTCGCCCCGGCTCGCCCCCGCGTCCGAGGCCATCTGCGCGAGGATGTCCCGGCAGCGCGCCACCTGCTCGCGGATGAGTTGCACGTCCTCGAGCGACGAGGCCTCCGCCCCGGTGCGCACCAGGTGGCGCTCCAGCTCCCGGGCCACCACGGCGATGGTGGACAGCGGTGTGGACAGCTCGTGCGCCGCACCCGCGGCCAGCGTGGCCAGCGCCGTCAGCTTCTCGTGGCGCGCCGAGGCCGCACGCGCCGCCACCAGCTCCGCCTCGCGCTCGGCCAGGGCCCGCGTCACCCGCTGGACGAAATAGACGATGAAACACGCCGCCATCGAGAAGGCCGCCCACATGCCCTCGAGGTGCATCCGCACGTCATGGATGTGGTGCTGCGGGGGGTGCGCGGTTGACGGCTCGCTCCCCCCGGCGGGGAACCAGAGGTGGTCCACGAAGAGCGCGCCGAAGCAGGCAACGGCCAGCCCCGCCAACGCCCATGTCCACCCCGCGCGCAACACCACCGCCGCCAGCGCGATGTGCACCACGTACATCGCGCTGAAGGGATTGAGCGGACCCCCGCTCAGCTCCAGCAGCACCGTGAGCAGCACCACGTCCAGGGCCATTACCGACCACAGCAGCCCCTCGCGGATGGGGCGCTCCCGCCGGGCCCACAGCCCCACGGCCCCGTTGCTCACCGCCGCCACGGCGATGGTGGCGAACAAGGGCCCCAGCCGCTGCGGCATGCCCAGCCCGAAGTGCACGCCCAGGATGAGCGCCACCTGCCCGACGATGGCACCCCAGCGCAGGCGCAGCAGCCACGAGAGGTTGATGGCGTGAGCGTCGCGCACCGGCTTACGGCCCACCGCCACCCATCAGCATGCGGCGCACCTGGGCGCCGATGAGCACGGCCGCCACCAGCAGGACGAGGAACAGCAGGCCCAGCCCGGCCATCCTCATCTTCGTGCGCTTGTCCGGCGGCGGCGTGGGCATGAAGGCCGACCCGGCCGAGGCCAGCCGGAGCACCTCCTCGCGTCCCCGCTTCGCCGGGGCATCCTCCGGGTTGCGGGCCAGGCGGATGCGGTAGAGCCGGCCCAGTCCGGCGAGCTCCCCCCGCTCCGACGCCAGCGCCAGCACCTTGTCGTGGGCCCCCTTGCTCTCCCACAGCTCCTGCACTCCCAGCCACGTCGAGGAGAGCACCGGAGAGGGACGGAACTCGTCGGCCCGGAAGCGCGCGTACTCGAGCCCGCAGAAGGGACACACCGCCGCGCCGTCCTTGCGGGGCCCGATGCACTTGGGGCAGTAGCCGGACGGCGGCATGAAGGGGTCCTCCGGCGTGGACGAAGCCGCCGGGGCCGGCGTGGGCGCCGGCGGAGCGTCCGGCACCACGCGCAGTTGGGCGCTCGCGGCCCGCGCCGAGGCCGGCTCCGCGGGCACCGGCGGGGGCGTGGGCTCTTGCGCCGCGCGCGGCTTCACCTCCGAGAGCCGCAACACCATCAGGTTCGACGCCGCCGCGGCCTCCGACATCGCGAGCTTGGGAGAAGTGGACGTCTTGGCCGCTGGCTCAGAGGCCGCGGCCTTCACCGGCTCGGGCTCCGGGGTCGGGGAGGACTTCGCCGCCTCGGACTCCTTCGTCTTCTTCCGGCGCGCCTCCCGGGCCTCGGCCTCGATGGCCGCCAGCACCGCCGCCGGGACCGCGACACGCCGCGTGGGCTCGTTCTCGATGGGGTCGGGCTCGGCATCGCTCTCCCCGAGCATGATCACCGGCCCCCCCGCCGACTTGGAGGCCGGCGCCGGGGCGGGCGCCTCTTCCTGGTCGGGCCCGCAGCGCATCTCCACCTTGCAGCGGGAGCACTTGACCACGAGCAGACCGAACTCCACCCGGAACGCCGCCGGGGGCACGAGCCGCTCGCAAGCCTCACAGAAGTACTTCACCAGATCACCATTCGGATGGGCACGGGCATGGCACACCCCGCCAGGGCGAGGAAGCATACCGCGCAGACCACCTTCCGCCCGAGTCCCAAAGGCTCGGTCGGCTGGGACACCTCCGGGTGACCGAAGCCCACCACCTTGGTGGCCACCAGCAACCAGATGCCCCAGGTGATGGTGTAGAAGAGGGTGAGGAAAAGAAGCACCAAGGCCATGACCCTGCCCACCCAGCGAGCATGCCTGCCCCACAGGGCGAAGGCCAGATGTCCACCATCGAACTGGCCCACCGGGATGAGGTTGAGCAGCGTCACCAGCAGGCCGAACCAGCCGGCAATCACCACCGGGTGTTCCTGGATGTCCTTGCCCGCCGGGAGAGGCCCCAGCACCAGCCACTTCAGCCCCCGCATCAGCAGGCTGTCGCTGAAGATGATGGCCTGATGCCCGAAGTCCGACAGCTCCCGCGGGGGAGCGGGCGCCAGGGACAGCTTCACCCGGGCCCACTGGAGGAGGTCGCCCCCCAGGCTCCACAGGGAGGTGTCCCCCGGAAAGACGTCCCGCACGGGCGGTGCGTCCACCAGGGTCGAGTGCGCCAGGCCCCAGACCAGCAGGGGGAGGGCCACCACCAGGCCCGCCAGCGGCCCCGCCGCCCCGATGTCCACCAGGGCGTTGCGCGTGGGGATGCGGCTGCGGATGCGGATGACCGCGCCCAGGGTGCCCACCCCGAGGTACGGCAGCGGGATGAAGTACGGCAGCGACGCGTCCACGCCGTGCAGACGCGCCAGCACGTAGTGCCCCATCTCGTGCGAGCCGAGGATAGAGAGCAGCGCGGCGCTGAAGGTGAGCGCATGGGCCAGCCGCTCACTGTCCGGCAACGGGCCCATGGGGAAGGCCTTGTCGAACGTGAACGAGGTCGTCCCCACCGTCAGCACGAAGAGCAGCAGGTGGAGCCAGGGACGGTTGACGCTGCGGGCGGGGGCGCTCTCCATGAGACTCGAGGGGGTAGCAACGCCCTTCACACATTTCAACGCGGGGCGGCTCCAGATGGACGACGCCTGATACTCGCAGGATCCATTGCTTGACTTGAAAGGTGCCTTTGCTACGACACCCACGGTAACTTGAAGACCAATCGAACCGCCGGGAGCCCGGTCACCCGTCTGGCCAGCTCCGCGAGCGTTAACTGGGAGGGACTCACACGATGAAGAAGGCGATTGTTTCGGCAATCCTCGCGAGCAGCCTCGTAGCGTGCACCAGCGTGGAGACGGCCGTCGTTTCGGGCAACGAGGTCTCCGCCGCCGGTGGCGAGCCCATCGCCGTGGTGCAGGGCACCGCGCTCGGCTTCACCGCCATCTTCCACGTCATCGACCTGGTGCAGAGCGACCTGGACACCGTGGTGAACAAGCTCCTGGTGGCCGAGGCCAAGGCCATGGGCGGCAACAAGGTGCAGCTGCTCGACGCCAGCACCACGCCGCGTCACGGCATCTTCGCCCTCACCGGCCTCATCATCGGCTTCCCCTACTCGCAGGCCACCGGCGTGGCGGTGAAGTAGTCCGCCCGCTTCGCTTGCACCTGGTGTGCAATGGCCCCCTGGTGACAGCGGGGCCTTTTTCTTTTGTGCTCCATGCGCTTTCGCTTCCTGCCCCTGTTCCTGCTCGTCCTCGGTGGTTGCCGCCGCGGTGACGAGACGTCCGCCCTGCTCGCCGATGCGAAGCAGCGCCTGTCCGCACGCGACGGCAAGCTCACCAGCTACGTGCTGGAGGGCACCGCCCGCGAGGGCACCCAGACGATGGACTTCCAATTCGCCTACCGCGCGCCGCAGAAGATGCTGGGGACGCTGGGGGCGCCCACCTCGCGCACCTTCGCCTGGGATGGAGAGCACCTCTTCGAGCGCGACGACGCGGCGAAGAAGTTCTTCACCTACGGCGACACGCTCACCCCGGAGGCCCGCACGGGCGTGCTCACGGCGCTCTTCACGCCCTTCGCTCCCGAGGGCTTCCGCGCACCGCTGCTGCCCCAGCAGGGCGTGAGTGCCCACCGCGTCTCGCACCCGCGCGGCCCCGAGGCCGTGGAGCTGACGGTGAAGCCCGCCGGCACCGACGTGGAGGTGACATACGTGCTGCGCTGGCCGGGCATGGACTTTTTGGGCAAGCGCACCCGCAGCGGCGGCGCCACCGCGGAGCTCCGGGTGGAGGAAGAGCAGTGCGAGCAGGCCCTGGCCCTGTGCGTGCCCAGACGGCTGACGCAGTGGTCCGGAGGGCAGCAGGTGGCGGAAACCCACCTCTCGCGCGTGGAGCTCAACCCCACCCTGCCCGCGGAGACCTTCACGCTCCGAGCGCCGGGGGGTTACGGCGTTGAGACGAAGACGCTCGCGGCGCTCGGGGCGCAGTAGCGGGCCCGTCCGGGGTTGAAGCACCCCGGGGCCATCCCCACCTTCCCCGCCGGGAAGGAGTCCGAGGTCATGGCCCTGGTGCAGAACGTCATCTTCGATGTGGATGGCACGCTGGTGGACTCGGTGGACGAGCACGCCGAGGCCTGGAGACGCGCCTTCCTGGAATTCGGCCGGGACGTGCCCTTCGCGCACGTGCGCAGCCAGATTGGCAAAGGAGCGGACCAGCTGCTGCCCGTCTTCTTCACCGAGGACGAATTGGAGAAGTTCGGCCAGGAGCTGAGCGACTACCGGTCCACGCTCTTCAAGCGCGAGTTCATGCCCAAGCTGCGCTGCTTCCCGAAGGTGCGCGAGCTGCTCCAGCAGCTGCGCCAGGATGGGCTGCGCATCACGCTGGCCTCCAGCGCCAAGGAGGACGAGCTCGAGGTCTACGTGCGGCTGTGTGAAATCCAGGGGCTGACGGAGGGCGCGACCTCCAAGGACGACGCCTCGAAGTCGAAGCCACACCCGGACATCTTCGAGGCAGCGCTGGAGAAGCTGGGCCGGCCGGCTCCACACACCACGGTGGTGATGGGGGACACGCCCTACGACGCGCTGGCCGCGAGCAAGCTGGGGTTGCCCACGGTGGGCCTGCTGTGCGGTGGCTTTCCCGAGGAGGACCTGCGCACGGCGGGCTGCCGCGCCATCTACAAGGACCCGGCGGACCTGCTGGCCCACTACGAGTCCTCGTCAGACACCTGGCCATGGGCCGCGGACGCGGTGGCCGCCGCCAAGGACGAGGAGCCGCGCTGACGCCTATATGAAGCCGAGCTCCTGCAGAAGGGGCTCCAGCGCCGCGCCGAGCCCGTGGCGGTTGCACACGTCACGCAGCTCGGCGAGGTCCAGGCGGTCCCGGTTGCGCTCGAGCAGCTCCGCGACGTCCGCCTTCGACTTGAACCCGCCCGCGTAGAGCTTCAGCGCGATGAGGTGGGGCAGGCTGACGACGCGCAACGGACTATCCGGACTCAACGCTATCTTCGCGTCACGAAGAGCTTCCCGAGCCAGAACGGAAGCATCACGCGCTCCAGGCCATGGGTTGTAGAAGTTCACGACCTCAATCGGTTCGAAATCATCACCCGTCACGCGCAACACGCCCCCGAGCGCATCCTCGGGGTCAGGTGCCTCCAACCGCGCTTCGAAGCCCTCTCCCCGAAGGGCCTCTTCCACACGGCGAAGCGTAGGGAAAGGCTCCGTATTGATCGCCAGGTCGAAGTCTTCGGTGTAGCGAGGGTAAAGGTGGACGGCCAGGGCCGCCGCGCCAATGACCGCCACCTGGACTTCATGCTGCCGCAGGATCTCAGCAACCCGATCGGCTACTTCGAGCGTGCGTTCCTGCCGATTGGTTGCTTTCGATTCACTCACTTGCGTTTCACATCTCCCGCCTGCGGGTGTTCAGGTGCCGCTCCCATGAAGCGTCTACGCTCCTTGAGCGAGAGTGCGAGAAGCACACGTTCCCGTGGAGACATCGCGGCCAGGCGCTCGAACTCGCGCCGCCGCGCGGTGTCCGCGCTCTTGCTCGGCCTCTGACCATAGAGGCCTCGGGCCGTTGGAACGTCACCCATGGAGCAGCTCCCTCGCCATGCCGTGCAATCCCGACACAATCTAGTGCCGTGCCGGCCTGGATGGGGCGCCGGTTTCGTCCTGGCCGTGGCGGCGAGCTCGCAAGGGGTCCAAGGCCCTGGAATCACAGCGGAATCCCACGCCCCTCCCGGTCTCCCGGCGGCGAGACGGTGAGAACTGAATCCCCGCCCGCAACCGTTTCGGGGGACTCGGGTTCATGGAGCCAAGGCCGGACATCGACCCTTGGAGAAAGCCCATGAACCGCACCACCCCCTACCGCCGTCTGCTCACCGCCGCCCTCTGCTTCACGCTCCCGCTGGCGAGCGTGGCCTGCAACCCCTCTCCTGGCGAGGCGGACCTCGCCGTCGGAGAGGCCGCGTCCTTCCTCTCCACCTCCGATGAGTCCGGCGACATCGGCGCGGACGCCGTGGCCGACGCCTCCTCCGAGACGCTCTCCTCCATGAGCGTCGAAGACGTGGACACCTCCACCGTGGCCCCCTCCGACATCCCGGACGTGTGCGACTTCAGCGCTCGCCGGCAGGAGGTGCTCGAGAAGTACGACACCAACCAGGACGGCAAGCTGGAGCGCTCCGAGCTCAGGGCCCTCAAGGAGGACCTCGGCGCCGGACAGGACCGAGCCCCGCGCTTCGCCCGCAGGGGGATGCGCCTGCGTCACTGGGCCTTCTGGCGCGTGCGCTGGGCCTTCGACGAGGATGGCGACAAGACGCTGTCCACCGAGGAGCGCACCGCCCTCGTGGATGCCCTGGAGGCCCGCTGCCAGCGCCTCCACCAGCAGGCCGTGGAGAAGTTCGACACCAACCAGGATGGCAAGCTCGACGACACCGAGCGTCAGGCCGCACGCGAAGCCGCCCGCCAGGCCTGGGAGCAGAAGCGCCAGGAGCTGGTTTCCAAGTACGACACCAACGGTGATGGCAAGCTCGACGACACCGAGCGCGCCCAGCTCCGCGAGGACCGCATCGCCGCGGCCCGCGAGCGCCGGCAGGCCCTGCTCGCCCAGTACGACACCAACCAGGACGGCCGCCTGAGCACCGAGGAGGCCCTGCCCCTGCGCAAGGAAATCCAGCGCCGCATCATCGAGGGCAACGGCGCCAACTGAGGTGACGTCCCCCTCGCTCCCTCCCCCGCCACGCGAGCGGCGGAGGGAGCGCCCCCTGAGCCCCAGGCCCGCCCTGGCTCCCACGCCCGCTCGTGCACACCGTTGCCGCTCATGGCAAGCGAGGCTTCTCCAGACGTCGCCCTCACGGCGCCTCCCAAGCGCAGCTCTCTCGATGACGGGCCCGCGCTCCTGGTCGTGAACACCCGGTGCCGCATGGGACGCGAGTCCTTCCCGGCCACGCTCGCGGCGCTCGAGGCGCGAGGCATCCCGCTCGTGGGCTGCCACCGGCTCTCCCGCCAGAAACGCATGGACCAGGTGCTGCACGACGCCCTGGAGAGCGGCGTGCGGCGCATCCTCATCGGCGGCGGGGACGGCACGCTGAACGCCGCGGTCCAACACCTGCTCGGGCGCGACGTGACGCTCGGCGTATTGCCGCTGGGCACGGGGAACGACTTCGCGCGCTCGCTCGGCATTCCTCCCTCGGTCGAGGCCGCCTGCGACATCATCGCCTCGGGCTACACGGCGCGCGTGGACGTGGGGCTCGCCAACGGCCGGCCCTTCCTCAACGCGGTGAGCCTCGGCCTGGCCTCCGCCATCGCCCGGCGGCTGACGCCTCGCTTCAAACGGCGCGCCGGCAAGCTGGCCTACCCCGTGGCGGCCGTCGCCGAGCTCTGGGAGCACCAGCCCTTCCACGTGCGGATGGCGACGGAGCGCGGAGAGATGGAGCAGGAAGTGCTCCACCTCGTGGTGGGCAACGGGCGCTACCATGGCGCGGGCAACATGGTCACGCCTGATGCCACGCTCGATGACCACCGGCTGGACGCCTATACCGTCGCCGCGCCCTCGGCCGAGTCCGGACGCGAGGGCACCGGCCTGGGACACGTGCAGGACCTCTCCACCCTGGCGCGCGTCGCGCTGTCCCTGCGCCGGGGCGAACACGTGACACACCCTGCCGTCACCGCCATCCGCAGCTCGCACCTGTACGTGGACGCACAGCCGCCCCAGGACGTCAACGCGGATGGGGAGATCATCGGCCACACCCCGGTGCGCTTCGAGCTCGCCCCCGCCGCCCTCCGCGTCTACGCGCCCGCTCCGGCCCCGCACTGAATTGGAAGTTCGGAGAACAACCGGATCGCGATTAGGCTCTCCCACTCGAGGGGGTCCGTCCCGTCCCCCCCGCGGAGAAGCTCGTGCGCCAACGTCCTCTCTTCCCGCTCGTGGTTGCCGCCATTCTCAGCGTGGCTGCGCTCCTCCTGCTGTGGCTTCGCCCTTCGTACCTGGAAGAGACCTCGGAGACGGCGGCCACGGTGGTCCGGAGCCCTGCCCGCCCCGGCCACACCGACAACGCCTCCGCCCGCCCCGCTCCGCGCCCCACTCCGCCGCTCGACGCGCCCGCGACGCTCGCGGATGGCAGCTTCGTGGTGCGGGTGGTGGCCTCGGGCGCTCCCGTGCCGGGCGCCCGCGTGCGCGCCTGGATGAAGGGGCCCAAGGACAGTGCGGGCCAGGCCACGTGGCGCCGGGCGGGCGAGGGAACGACGGCGGAGGACGGCACCCTGCGGATGCCCGCGGCCCCCGGCCTCTACCTCCTCACCGCCCAGGCCGAGGGCCACGCTCCCGCGCGACGCGAGGTCCCCCGGCCCGCGGGTGAGCCGGAGACGGTGGTGGAGTTGTCGCTGCCGGCCGGCGTATCCCTGCGGGGACGCACGGTGGCCGAGGGCCGCGATGAGCCAGTGCCACTGGCCGAGGTGACGCTCCGCCCGTACACCGAGCCAGCGATGCCCTCGGCCCAGGCCCATGCGCTGCCCGAGGAGGTGGCGGTGGCGACGAGCGACGAGCATGGGCGCTTTGGCTTCACCGGGCTCGCGCCGGGCCGCTACGAGCTGGTGGCGGAGGCTCCGGGCTTCAGCCGCCGCACGGTGCGCATTGTCTCGGTGCCCGCCTCGGGCGAGCTGGTGGTGAAACTCTGGGCGGCCTCGACGCTGGAGGGCTTCGTGGTGGGAGCGGACGGGCAACCGGCGCCGGACGCGGAGGTGCGAGTGCTGGGCGGGCCCTCGGACTTCCGGACCACCACGGGCGCGGGCGGTGGCTTCTCCCTGGAGGTGTCCAACGGAACGTATTGGGTGATTGCCCGGAAGGGCACCCAGGTGGGCCGGGCACCGGGCCTCATCATCGTGGGACCCGGAGAGACCGCTCGCGACATCACGGTGCGGCTCGGGTCCACGGGGCACCTGTCGGGCACGGTGACGCGCTCGGTGGACGCGAAGCCCGTGGAGGGCGCGTCGCTGGTGGTGAGCCCGGCGGGCGCGGGCGGCGAGCTGGGACGTACCCGGACAGACCCCACGGGCCAGTACGCACTGGAGCTGCCACCGGGTGACTATGACGTGGCGGTGTCGGCGCCGGGCCTCACGAGCGCGATGATCAACGGGTTGGTGGTGCAGGCGGACCGCTCCGCCGTGGCGGACTTCCGCCTGGAAGGCACCGCCGCGGTGGAGGGCTCGGTGGCCGACGCCCAGGGACGACCCCTGGCCGGCGTGACCGTGCGGGCGGGCTTGCTACGGGGCTCCTCGGGCGAGGAGCGCTACACCCGCACCAATGCGACAGGCGCTTTCGTCCTGGAGGGGCTGCCAGCGGGCACGGTGCGAGTGCGCGCGAAGCAGGACAGCTCGGCCGTGTGGGCGAGCAGGACGCTCTCGCTCAACCCAGGCACGCGCGGCCGGGCGGACTTCACGCTCTCGGAGACGGGAATGGTGACGGGCCGGGTGACGCGAGCCTCGGGCGAACCGCTGTCCGAGCCCGCGCTGGTGCGCGCGATGGCGAAGGAGGGCCAGGGCGGAGTCCTCGACATGGGCCTCACGGACACGGACGCGGAGGGCCGCTACCAGCTCGAGCTGCCCGCAGGCGTCTACCAACTCACCGCCGTGCTGCCGGGCGCCAGCTATGTCTTCTTCAACGTGGACGACCCCTCGGTGACGGTGGAGACCGGTACCACCGTGACGATGGACCTGACGCTGATGGACGAGCGCGGGTTGCGGGGCCTGGTGCTGGAGCCCTCGGGCGCGCCGAGCCCCTACGCCGTGGTGGTGGCGACCCAGGGCGGAGACTTCCCCTTCTCCGTCACCCAGGAGGCGAACGACGAGGGGCACTTCAGCTTTCCACCCCACGCCAGGCCCACCACCCTGACCCTCCAGGCGTACAACGCGGGCCGGTTGAGCGAGCCCGCCCACGTCACGGACGGCTCGACCGAGCAGAAACTCCAGCTCCGTCCCGCGGCCACCCTCCGGGGACGCGTGGTGGCCCGGAGCGGCGCCGCCCCGAGCGCCTTCACGCTGCGCCTGTTGAACGCGGACGGCTCGGCCCCGGCCTGGGCCAGCGACACGCCGCGGACCTTCCCGGGCGACGAATTCCTGCTCACCGATGCACCCGCCCAGCCGCTGAAGGTGAGCGTGCGCACCCACGACGGGCGCACTGGCGAGGCCTCGGTGACGCTGTCCCCGGGACAGCGCGCGGACGTGGAGGTACCTCTGACGGGCGGTACGGCCTCCATCTCGGGACGGGCGGTGTGGAGCGGCTCGGGCGCACCGGTCCCGGGCGTGGGCATCTACCTGGACCATCCACCGGGCTCGGGAGCCGATGCGCACACGGGACCCGATGGACGCTTCCGCCTGGAGGACGTGACACCGGGAGCGCACACCGTGCGGCTGCTCACTCCCGACGGCAAGGCGGAGACGCGCACCGTGACGGTGGCCACGAGCGAGGCCGTGGACCTCGGCGACGTGGAGTTGACGACGCGCAAGGCGGACAAGGGCACCGTGGGCGCGGGCTTCAGCGAGGACCGGGGCTGGGTCTTCTTCGCGTGGCTGACGCCGGAGGGTCCAGCGGCCCGGGCCGGAGTGCACGTGGGAGACCGATTGCTGAGCGTGGATGGACAGGGAGTGCGCAGCCGCACCGAGGCCGAGAGCCGCACCAAGGGCGGCCCGGGCACGCCGGTGCAGGTGACGGTGCGGCGCGAGGGTGGCGCGGAGCAGACGCTGCTGCTCACCCGAGCGGACTGAGGCTCATTCCCACCACCGACTCCCGGCGCGTCAGGCGAGCACCGCCAGCTCAGATGACCTGAGAGCACCGGGCATGACATGGCGGACATGCATGACCGAAACACAGCGCGGGAGTCACGGTGACGAGCAGGGCCTCGAGGCCCTGTACGGCTGGCTGGAGCGGGCAGGGGCCCACCATCCCAAGCTGCGCGTCATCCGCCTGCCTGGAGGCGAGCGTGGTGTCTTCACCCTGGCCGACGTCGCCCAAGGTGAAGTGGTCCTCCGGGTGCCCCGCGAGTGCCTGCTGACCACCGGGCTCGCCAGGTCTTCCGAGATCGGACGCCTCCTCGAGTCCCACCTCGAGGCCGAGAGCGATGAGCTGTACCTGGCCGCCTTCCTGCTCCAAGAGAAGCAGCGGGAGGGCTCCTTCTGGAGGCCCTACCTCGAGACGTTGCCCGCCAGCGTCCCCCACTCGCTCCTCTTCCTCGAGGAGCGCGAGCTCCAGCTGCTCCAGGGCTCCGCGGTGCTGGAGGAGCTCGAGGCGCGCAGAGAGATGCTCCATACCCAGCACGCCCTGCTCCGCGCGCACATCCCGGGTTGGGCCAGCCTCACCGCCACCGAGTTCCTCTGGGCCTGCGTTGTCGTCTCCAGCCGCAACTTCGGTGTGAAGCTGCGGGGGAACCCTGTCCGATGTCTCGCCCCACTGGCGGACATGCTCAACCACAAGACGTCTCCCGACGTCCACTGGGGGCTCTCGGAGGACGAAGAGTCATTCGAGATGGTCGCGCTCAAGGCCCTGCCAGCAGGCCAGGAGATTCACGACAGCTACGGCGCCAAGTCCAACCACCGGTTCCTGCTCCACTACGGGTTCGTGCTCGAAGACAACGAGCACGATGAGCTCGTCGTCCACCTGGGCATCCCCGAGGGCGATCCCTGGTCGGCCACGAAGCAGCGGCTGCTGGAACTGTCCTCCCCGTCCGAGCGCCGCCGCTTCCAGAGCCGCCTCCCCTACGGACACGAGTCGACACAGGAGATGTTCTCCTTTCTGCGCATAGCCTGCGCGGAAGCCGAAGAGCTCTCGAGGTTGTCGGTGACCCCCGGCGCGAGTGGAGGGCAGGTAGAACCCCTGAGCATCGCGAATGAAGAGCGGGTCCTCGCGGCCCTGGGTGCGGCCTGCGAAGCGCGGCTCTCGGGCTTCGATACGTCGCTCGAAGAAGATGAAAGACTCCTCGCGGAGGAACCCTCCTCGCGCAGCGTACGCAACTGCATCCTGATGAGACGGGAGGAGAAGCGGCTTCTGCACGCGTATGCCGAGCGGGTGCGGACGGGTGCACGGCTCTTGCGCAAGCCATGGCCGGAGCTCGAGCAACTCGCCGCGGGTGGCGGAACGGGCGGGGGCCCGCTCGACGACTACGCCCGGGAAGGGGTGCTCAAGGCCGTCCGCAACGACCCGTGGAACAGGCTGGAGCGAGCGGCGCGCCAGGGCCACCACTTCGGCTCGGTGGCCCTAGGGCCTCGCAGCAAGAGCAAGGGCCCGGGAAGGTAGGGCGGGAAGACCCCCTCGGGTTTCACGCCTTGTCGAGCGCCAGGGAGAGCACCTGCGCGGTGAAGTTCACCAGCGGGATGATGCGCTGGTAGTTCATCCGCGTGGGCCCGATGACGCCCACCGTGCCCAGTACCTGCTCGCGGCTGCCATACGGACTGGCGATGACCGTCACGTCGCCCGCCGAGGAGAACTCGCTCTCGGTGCCGATGAAGATCTGCATCTCGCGCGCCCGCTGCACCCGGTCCAGCAGCGCCAGCAGCTTGTGCTTCTCCCCGAGCGCCTTGAAGAGCGCGCGCATGCGCTCCACGTCGGCGAACTCGGGCTGCTCCAGGAACGAGCCCGTGCCCTCGATGAGCACCCGCTCCCCCGTCTGTAGATCCGTGGCCGCCGCGCCCAGCTTGAGCGCCTTGGCCGTCAGCGCGTTGTAGAGCGCCTGGTCATGATCCAGCTCGGCGCGGATCCGCTCGCGCGCCTCTTCCAGCGTCACCTCGTGCAGCAGCTCGGACAGGTAGTTGCTCGCCTTGAGCAGCTCGTCCGAGGTGACGGGGAAGTCCACCGACAACAACTTGTTGTGCACCTGGCCGTTCTGCCCCACCAGGATGGCCAGTACCCGGTCCTCCCGGAGCCGCACGAACTCGATCCGATGGAACACCGCCGCGTCCGGGCGCGGCGTGACGACGACCCCCGCGTGCCGCGTGAGCGAGTGCAGCAGGCGAGAGGCCTCGGCGAGCAGCTCCTCCATGCCGGACTCGTGCGCCAGCCCCGCGTGGATGAGCTCGCGGTCGCGCGGCGCGGGGTCCTTCAACCGCACCATCGTGTCCACGTAGAAGCGGTAGCCCCGATCCGTGGGCACCCGGCCTGCGGACGTGTGTGGCTTCTCCAGGAAGCCCAGCTCCTCGAGGTCCGCCAGCACATTGCGCAGCGTGGCCGAGGACACGTCAAACTCCGGCTTGCGCGCGAGGTGCTGGCTCCCGACGGGGCCACCCGTGGCGATGTATTCCTGAACGACGGCGCGGAGGACTTCCTTCTCGCGCTCACCCAGCTCCTCAGACATCCTTCCTCACGCTCCCCAATGGGGTTTCGCCCACGATGGTCGGCGAAAACATCGAGAATGCCCTGAAAGATTAAGAAGGTAGCGAGACCGGTTCAATCCCCTGCCAGGTGGGTAGGGGAGCGGGCAGGAAACCTCCAACCGGCCCGTCCGCTACCTGTCCCCACACGGCGCTCAGGGCGGTTGCGACCGGCAGGCCCGGTCCCACTCGCCCAGGAGTGCCGGGTCCAGGGCTTTCGCCGTCTGGGGGGAGAGTGTCCGGAAGTGTCGGCATCGCTCCTGGGGGTCCCTCTCCTGTTGGAAGTAGCGGGTCATGACGCGCGCCGCCTCGTCCGCCCTGCCCTGCTTCAGATAGAGGCGCTCCAGGGCGAGGTACGGCTCCGGAGGCATGGGGTTCTCCTGAATCTGGCGCTCCAGCTCCTGCGCGGCGGCGCCGTCCTGACCCTGGCGCTCCAACTCCTGCGCGCGCTCCAGGCGAGGCGTGCCGGAACAGGCGGCGCGAATTTCCCGGACCCGCTGTGCGAAACGGGCACCGATGCGCTCGTAGGGGTCGAGGTCCACGGTCTTGAAGACCTGACAGCGCTCGGCCCGGCTCTCGCCGCGAAGGGAGTCCCAGACGGCGTCATAGATCTCCGCCGCCTCGCGCACACGCCCCAGCTCGCCGAGCCTGCGCGCGAAGCGGATGTTGTCGAACGCGTCCGCACGCTCCTTGCTCGGGTTGAGCGAGAGGTGGAGGCGGTACTCGCGTATCGCCTCGTCCGTCCGGCCCTGGTCCAGCAACAGCCACGCCATGTCCTTGTGGGCCTCGGGGTGCTTGGGCTCGACATCCAGGGCGCGGCGCAGCAGTAGGAAGCGGGTGCCCGGGTCCCGAGTCAGCACGCTGAGCGCGTAGTACGGCCGCGCATCCGGGATGTCCTCGTCCACGAGCTGCTGGTAGAGGTCGAGCGAGCGCTGGCTGAGCCGGGCTCGCTCCGCGCTGCCCTCGGGCTGGCGGAAGGACTGGTTCCAGAGGGCATCCGCATGCGCGAGCCTCGCATCGAGCTGACTCGGGTCGTCACGCACGACGGCCTCGAGCTGGAGCACGGCCTTCCCGCACGTCGCGTCGTCGAAGTCCTCGGCCTGGCAACCCACCTTGAAGAGCGACAGGGCCTCGAGGGCTGCCGGAGAGGGCGGAGAGGGGACATAGGGCGCGGGCCGCCCGCGGGCCGGATGCGGGCTCGGAGCCGGGGTGGGTTGGGCCCCTGTGGTGGGCGGACTTCCCCCAGTGGCGGCCTCGCGCCCGGTAGTTGGCTGGCCTCCGGTAGTTGGCTGGCCTCCGGTAGTTGGCTGGCCTCCGGTAGTGGACTGAGCCCCCGTGGTGGGCGGACTTCCCCCGGTAGCGGCCTCGCCCGGGGTGGGTTGGCTCCCGCCGGTGGCGGGCTCGCTCCCGGTGGTGGGTTGGCCTCCGGCTGTGGGCTGGCTCGGGGTGGTCTCGCGCGGAGCCGGTGCGGGCTGGCTCTGAGCGGGCTGCTCTGGAACCGGGGTGCGCCGGTGGGCGCAGGAGGCGCCCAGGAGCATGGCGCTGGCGAGCAGAGGGACGATGTAACGACGCATGGGCAGGCTTCCTTTCCGGACCTCAGCGCTCGACATGGACATGGTCGGCCTCCGGGCTGTCGCACGGGAGGAAGCGGGCCGCGCCGTGCTCGGTGAAGGAGTTGCTCGTGCCGACGATGGCGTCTCCAGCCGCTTCGATGATGCACATCAACTGTTGCGACGTCTTCCCAGGGACGGACACCAGGCGCGGGTCGATGTCCAGCGCGCGCCCCTGGGTGTGGAAGCTGTTGAGGACGACGGAGCCGGCGGCACGGTTGCGCTGTGGGTTGCGGAAGGCACTGCTGACGAGGTCCCCCAGCTTCAACTGCGTCTGCCGGTTGTTGGCCCGCGTTTCAGCGATGCCATTGCGTCCGGCGAGGATGGGACCGGCGCACCTGCCACCCACCTGGACGCCCCCGCAGACATCGTCTCCCTGGGGGTCGGTATCCCCGAGCACCCCCACCGTGAGGATGGACGCTCCGGAAGACACCACCACCGTGCTCGGCGCCAGCCCGCGCGTTCCCACCGGCTTCTCCTGCACGTCATCGTTGAGGAGCGCATTGACCCGCTCCTGCATCTGGTCCAGCAGACTCGCCAGCCCGCCCGAGTCCTTCTCGGCGATGACGCTGTAGTTGCCGGTGTTGAAGGTGGTCCGGCCCGGGATGGAGATCTGAGCGCGGCTCGGCCGGAAGCTCGTTCCGAAGTCGATGTACTCCTGCCGCACGATGTCCTCCTCGTCCTGCCGGAGGAAGGTGGTGGGAGGCAGGCGGACCTGGAGCGTCTTCCCGCCCTCCAGGGGCAACAAGGCCACCAGCTCGTACTCCAGCGGGGGGTTGGGCGTGCGGCTGCCCGCCGTGCCCACGCGTGAGACGGCCTGGAAGACAGCGTCCAGCCCCTCGTGCGTGGAGGGAACGGCATCCCCCGTCTGCGGTTTCACCGGCTGGAGGCTCCACTGGATGTGGCTCTCGAGCTCCGCCGCGTTGCGCACGCGGCCCCGCGCGGTGATGGGGTCTCCCACCACGAAGGACGTGGTCTTCGGGGCGGCGGCTGCTCCCGCGTTCCCAATGGTCAACCCGGTCACCTCCAGGGAGATGTCCTTGCCGCCCTGCTTCGTGCCGTCCTGGCCCAGGGGTGCTGGCTCTCCCGAGCCCCCGGTCCCGGCTTGCTCGCCCGAACACTTGGAGCACGAAGCAGCAGCCAGTGCGATGCCGATGCAAGCGATGCCCGCCAGCCAACCCGCTCGGGGCTTGCGCATGTCCTGTTCCCTCCGCCGCCACCCTAGGGAGCGACCTCCAACGCCTCCATCGCGCCCGGGGGACGGGTGTCGCAGAACAGACGCGGCCCGCGCCCGATGTGAGCCAGGCGGCCATGCTCCTGCCCCGCAGGGTAGGCCGACGGAGTACATCGCGGGCCGGACGTCAGGGCGTTAAAAGCGCGGCGCCTTGTCCTCCGCCACCTCGTCGCTCTCCACCACGTCGCTGCCCGCGGACACCACTCCCGCCGACCCGAACCGTGGGTTGCTCCTCTTCTGTCTCTTCGCCCTCTATGTGGTCTGGGGCTCGACGTACCTGGCCATCCACTGGGCGCTGGAGGGGGGCTTCCCGCCCTTCCTCATGGCGGGGCTGCGCTTCACCCTGGCCGGCCTCATCCTCTACACCGTGCTGCGGCTGCGCGGGGATGCGCACCCCTCGGCGCGCCAGTGGGGAGCGGGCGCGGTCCTCGGCTTCCTGCTGCTGGTGATGGGCAACGGCTCCGTGGTCTTCGCGCAGCAGTGGGTGCCCTCGGGCGTGGCGGCGCTCGTGGTGGGCAGCGTGCCGCTGTGGACCGCGCTCTTCAGCGGACTCTTCGGCCAGTGGCCGGGACGCGCCGAGCGCTGGGGCCTGGCCATCGGCTTCTGCGGCATCATCCTGCTCAACCTCGGCAGCGACATGAGCGGCAACCTGTGGGCCGCCTTCGCGCTGCTGGTGGGCCCGGTGAGCTGGGCCTTCGGCTCCATCTGGTCTCGCCGGCTGCCCCTGGCTGCGGGGCTCATGTCCTCCGCCACGCAGATGCTCACCGGCGGCGCCATGTTCCTGCTGCTCAGCTTCGTCCGGGGCGAGCACCTGGCCGCGCTGCCACCCGCGCGCGCCCTGCTGTCCGTGGGCTACCTCGTCGTCTTCGGCTCGCTGGTGGCCTTCAGCGCCTACGGGTTCCTGCTGCGCAACGCCCGGCCCGCGGTCGCCACCAGCTACGCCTATGTCAACCCGATGGTGGCCGTGCTGCTGGGCTCCTTCTTCGCCGGCGAGTCGCTGAGTACCTTCGGCATGCTGGCCATGGGCGCCATCCTCGGAGCGGTGGTGCTCATCACCCGCGCCAGGCGCTGAGCGGCGTCCGGAGCCCCCGAGTGTCGTCACGCTGACGTGACAGCCCCGCGCACGTTCTGGGGCACGCGGTGTCTGTCTCGCCGCGTGTAGGTTCCTCTTTCCTCCGGCGGGGCACGTTCCTAGTGTCCGCGACGCCCCGGGAGTACCCACCCCCGGCAGGAAAGGATTCCGGAAACCATGACCACCAAGACGGCGAAGGACGTGTTGGCGTTGGCCAAGGAGCACGGCGCGCAGATGGTGAGCCTGCGCTTCATCGACTTCATCGGCCGTTGGCGCCATTTCGCGGTGCCCCTGCATGAGCTGAGCGAGGGCGTCTTCGAGGAGGGGCTCGGCTTCGACGGCTCGTCCATCAAGGGCTGGCTGGAGATCCACAACTCCGACATGCTGGTGATGCCGGACCCGAACACCGCGGTGATGGATCCGTTCACGCAGACGCCCACGCTGGTGCTGCTGTGCAACGTGAGCGATCCCATCACCAAGGAGCTGTACATGAGGGATCCGCGCAACATCGCCAACCGCGCGGAGAAGTACCTCAAGAGCACGGGCCTGGCGGACACGGCGTACTTCGGCCCCGAGGCCGAGTTCTTCATCTTCGACGGCGTGCGCTACAGCACGGACCCGTACCACATGTTCTTCGAGGTGGACTCCATCGAGGGAGCGTGGAACACGGGCCGCCAGGAGCCGGGCGGCAACCTGGGCTACAAGCCCAACTGGAAGGACGGCTACAACGCGGTGATGCCCACGGACGCGCACAACGACATGCGCGACGAGATGGTCCGCATCCTCGGGGAGGTGGGCATCACCGTGGAGCGCCAGCACCACGAGGTGGCGACGGCGGGCCAGTCGGAGATCGACTTCCGCTTCGACACGCTGGTGAAGACGGCGGACAACCTGATGTGGTTCAAGTACGTGCTCAAGAACGTGGCCGCGCGGCACGGCAAGTCGGTGACGTTCATGCCCAAGCCCCTGTACGGGGACAACGGCAGCGGCATGCACACGCACCAGTCGCTGTGGAAGGGCAACAAGCCGCTGTTCGCCGGCGACGGCTACGCGGGCATGAGCGAGATGGCGCTGCACTACATCGGCGGCATCCTCAAGCACGCGCGGGCGCTGGCGGCGCTGTGCAACCCGACGAACAACTCGTACAAGCGGCTGGTGCCGGGCTACGAGGCGCCGGTGAACCTGGCGTACTCCAGCCGCAACCGCAGCGCCTCCATCCGGATTCCCATGTTCAGCGCGAGCCCCAAGGCCAAGCGCCTGGAGTTCCGCTCGCCGGACCCGAGCTGCAACCCGTACCTGGCGTTCGCCGCGCAGCTCATGGCGGGCCTGGACGGCATCGAGAACAAGATCGACCCGGGCGAGCCGCTGGACAAGGACATCTACGGCCTGTCCCCCGAGGAGCTCAAGGACGTGCCGAAGATGCCGGGCTCGCTGGAGGAGGCGCTGGACTGCCTGAAGAAGGACCACAAGTTCCTGCTCAAGGGCGACGTCTTCAGCGAGGACTCGCTCACCAGCTGGATTGAGCAGAAGCAGAAGGAGGTGGACGCCATCCGCCTGCGTCCGCACCCGATGGAGTACCAGCTCTACTACGACATCTGAGCCCGCCTCCTCCAGGCTTCCACACGGGGCGCTTCCGGGAGACCGGGGCGCCCCGTCGCCATTCGGGTGCCCCCGCCTTCCGGGCAGGCTCAGAGGAAGTCGTCGAGCCACCACACGAGCAGGCCCATGACCAGGGCCGAGCCCACGACGAGTCCCGCTGACGCGAGGAACGAAAGACCCCGGGCGCGCGCGAGGCCGAGGCCGATCACCGTGCCGATGAAGGCCCCCTTTCCGAAACGGATCTTCGCATCCAGACGGTACAACCAGAAGCCGCCCTTGTCCGGGAACTCGAGGGGCTCGCGCGCGAGCGAGGTGGAGTCCAACGGTGCGAGCTTGCGCTGCTCGCGGGCACGATTGAGATGGTGGAGCGCACGCTGGAAGGCGGCATCCGCCTCGCGTGCGCGGGAGTTGGCATCGGCCAGCGCGGTCTCCATCCGCGTGCGCTCCTGCTTCTCCTGTGAGGAGAGCTGTTCCAACCGGGCCACTTCGGCACGGTTGCGGGCCAGATCGTCCTTCACCTCACGCAGTTCCGTCTGGAGCCGCTCCAAGGTGTCTCGCAGTGCTCTGTCTTCCGCAGCCATGAGAGCAGATTATCCCAGCCCTCCAGGCAGGCGTTCCCGGAACTCCGGCGAGGACGATGGCCCGGTGTCAGCGGAGCCGGGATAATGCGTGCGCTACATCCTCACACCATTCCCTCTTCCGGAGACCCTCCATGTCCCTCCTTCGCGCGCCCGTCGCCGCGCGGCTGCTCGGTGCGCTGCTGCTGTGCCTGGCACCCCTGGCCCCCGCGGCCGAGCCGGCCACGCCCCCGGCACGTACCGTCTTCCCCGCTCCGCTGCTCCACTCGGAGGACATCACCTACACCGTGGTGCTCTACCACCCCACCCCGCCCAAGGGCGACGTGGTGGCCGATGCGCGCAAGCTGCTGACGTCGAAGTACAAGGAGCTCGCCTCCACGTGGAAGCCCGGCGCGCCCGCCCCCGAGGTCGACATCCGGCCGGTACCCACGGAGGAGCTCGAGCCCATCGAGGAGTACTACCTGCGCTACTTCGGCCGGAGGCTGAATCAGAGCGAGCGCAAGGGCCTGATGGGGGCGAAGCACGCCACGAAGCTGTCCTTCCACGTGCCGTTCGCCCGGCGCAACGAGGCGCTCCTGGCGGCCACCCGCTTCGCCCATCAGCTCGCGTCCGAGCGCGGCGCCATCCTGTGGGACGCCGAGACGCGCGAGTACTACTCACCCCAGCGCTGGAAGGAGGAGCGGCTGGACGGCTGGAGCAGCGGCGCCCCCATCATGTCGGCGCACATCACCATGCACGCGTACGGCGAGGGCGAGAGCATTCGCATCATCACCCTCGGGATGGCGAAGTTCGGCCTGCCGGACCTCGTGGTGGAGCAGGTTCCGCAATCCATGACGCGCGAGATGGGAAAGCTCGTCAACGGCGTGGCGCAGTTGCTGGCCGAGGGCCTCGAGCTGCCGGAGAACGGGACCCTGGACGTGGACCTGACGCGCGTGAAGAACGCCACGGCGCGCAGCCAGCTCGAGGCCAAGGGACGGAAGGACGCGAGCAAGAGCGTGAAGCTGCGGGCCTTCGAGGCCAACCGGGACAAGGGCGACCCGGAGAACCATCTGATCGAGCTCGCCTTCCCCGGCAGCGGGACGACGCACGCGCGGCAGTTGGCGGCGCTCGACGCGCTCTTCGGGAAGGCTCCCGACAGCATCACGCCGGTCAAGCCGGGGGACCCCGAGCTGGAGGCGGTGGCGACCAAGGCCCGCGCCCGGTTGAACGAGCTGCGGCCGCGCGTGGAGAAGGGACTGCACCCTCCCGAGGAACTGACGGTCAAGGCGGGCTTCCCCACCGATGACGGCAGCTCCGAGCACATGTGGTTCGTGGTCACCGGGTGGGACAAGGACGGGCTGCGCGGCACGCTCGCCAACGAGCCGTTCAGCGTGAAAGGGCTGCGCCGCGGCTCGCTCGTGAGCGTCCCCCTGAAGGATGTGGACGACTACATCTATACCCGCGCCGACGGGACCGAGGAGGGCGGAGAGAGCAGCCGCATCCTCATGCGCCGCGAAGAGGGCCGCTGAGCCACGCGCCTCGAGGGTCATGCGGGAACGGTCACGGGCCAGACGGCGGCCGGTGATAGAGAGCACCGCATGAACCCTCCGGTCTCGCGGAAATGGCTCGCGCTCATCGGCGTGCTGATGAGCGCATGCGTCACCTCGGCGCCCGCCGTGCGTGGGGATGACGAAGCGCCCGAGACCGTGTCCGCCTCATGGGAAGAGGCCCGCGCGGACCCGAGCTGCGTGGTGCCGCTGTGCGACGAGGAGCGCTGCGCGCTCTGGCGCTGCCAGGACGTGGTGGAGGTGGACGTCCACCCCGTGCTGCTGGCGCAGGTGACGCTCCCGGTTGAGCCTCCGGTGCTGGAGCCAGCGCCGATGCTCCGCTCCCCCGGGGTGGACAATCCCAGCCGCTGGTGGGGTGTCCCCCTGGGCGCGCCCGCGGGGCGGGAGCCCGTCTTCGAAATCCCCTGGCACAACTGGAGGGAGCGGGAGAGCCAGCGGCTCGCACAGAAGACGTACCGCCATTACTGCATCCAGGGTCCGCGCGAGCCCTACGAGAAGCATCACATCTTTCCTCAAGAAGAAGACCTGGCCATATGGTTCGACCGCAATGGCATTGACATCCACGCCTTCACCATCCGCCTGCCCAGGAGTTTCCACCAATGGTTGCACAGTGGAGGGCCCCGAGGCGGGCAATGGAACGAAGCGTGGCGGCAGTTCGCGAGAGAAAAGGGCAAGGACGTCACACCGGAGGACATCTGGCGGTTCGCGGGCGAGCTCATGATGCGGTTCGGTGTGAACGGCCCACTCGTCCCCTACTATTGTGATTGAGAAGAGGGTAAGCACACGCATGCAGTACTTCGCCATCGATGAAGACAAGTCCGCTGGCTACACAGGCTTCATCAACGCCGCGCACAAATGGGGGCTTCCAGGAGTCCGCAACTGCCCTGCCTGCAAGACCACCTGGAGTTCCATACTCGCGTATCCCTCCGTGGATCTGACCCCGGTGGCCGCCCTGGCCGACTTCGAGAAGGCCCGGGCCGAGCCCATTGAGGAGTATGAGCGGTTGCGCGAGCTGGTACGTCCCCTGCTGCCTCCCGGTGCGCTGTTGGAACCCGGAACGACCTTTGGCCCCGCGGTCGGTACTGCCCAGGGCAGCTTCGGGTCGTTCACCATGAGCTGCCTCGGGGCGTTGAGGGTACGGCGCGAGGCTCTGGAGAAGCTCCAGGCCGAGGGACTCCGAGGACTCAAGGGCTGCCGCATGCAGGTGCGCTTCCGCCAGCGCAACTCGCCCGACCTGCTCGAGCTGGAACTCCTCCCCGTGGGCCGTCTGCACCCCGACTGCCTGCCACCAAACTCCCCTCCGCCCTGCCCTCGCTGTAGTCGGCCTCAAGTCCACAAGCCCAAGAAACTCCTGCTGGACGCCCGCACGTTTCCCGCCGACCTGGATCTGTTCCGGTTGGCGGACTACTCCATTGAGATCTGCACCGAGCGCTTCGCCGACGCCTACCGGCGCCTGGGACTGGATGGCCTTGTCTTCAAGCCCGTGCCTATCGCGTAGGTATGGGTGGCCCCCAGGCGGACTCGGGGTCCTGCAGCGCGGCGCCGATGTGATGCAGGACGCGTGAGACGAGCTCGTGGTCCAGCAGACGGGCGTCGAAGGTGCAAGAGAGGGTCATCAGCTTGCCGGGAACGAGCGAGTCCCCCTCGAGCACGGGAGCGTCACGCACGGCGCCGGGAGCGAGGTAGAGGGCGACGCGGGTGTAGGGCACCATGGCCAGCCAGGCCCGCTCGAGCCCGAGTGAGCCCACGTTGGACACGGCGATGGAGCCGAAGGGATCTCTCGGCATGCCCACCCACGCGAGGTCCACGTTGAGGGTGTACCAGACGAAGGAGAGCAGCCGGAGGATGGCATTCATGAAGATGCCGGGGACGAGCGAGGAGCGCCGCTTGCCCCGCTCGATGACGGTGTCACGGCGGTGGCGGACCTGCTGGACACGCGCCTCCATCGCGGCGGCGAAGCCCTGGAGCGAGAGCACATCCGCATCGGGAACGGTGGCGGTGGTGAGGTCCACCCGGCCGAGGGGCTCGGGTTGGACGACGAGGACGCAGACGCTCACCCGTTTGCGGAGCCAGGGACGGTTCCACCGCAGGATGGCATTGGCCTCGGGGTAGCGGCGCACCGCATCGGCGGCGGCCTTGGCCACCAGGTGGGTCACCGTGAGGCGCTGGCCCGAGCCGGCGCGGATGGCCTCCACGTACGCGAGCGCGCGCTCCATGCGCACCTCGATGGCGGCATAGGCGCTCGGGTCCCTGGGAGACACGTAGGCGCCGAGGGCGAGCCGCCGCAGGAGGGACCTCGAAAGCGTGGGATGGGGAGAGAAACTCACAGGTTCGCGAGCCCTCTACCACCGGTCGTCGGTGAAGAGGCAGTCGATCAACTTCGCGTCGCCGAGGCTTGTGTTGCGAACCTGGATGTCGGGCACGGGCGTGAAGAGCGTCTCGTTGGGCAGGCGATGGACGTTGAGCACGTCCCTCACGATGGCCTCGACCTTGTCCGCATAGGGCTTCGTCTCAGGGATGTCCTCGTAGAAGCGCGTCGAGGGCGAGGCCGTCTTTCCAGCGTATTGCTGAAACGAACTGTAGAGGACGTAGACGGGCGCGAGGATGCTCACCAGGACGACCACTGCACGCGCTTCCTCGACCCCCCCAGGGAGTTTCCGAGCCTCCGGCAGGTACACCCGGACGCGCCAGCAGTTGTCGTCTGAGAAGAGCGCGGTCCAGTCCTCCACCTTGCACTCCGGTAGCGCCTCGCGCAACCGGGCGAGCAGCATCTTCCACCGCATCGGGTTCTTCAGCGCGTGCTCACGAAGCGCCAACATGCGCTGGTACTGCTCTGAGTCATCATAGCCCTCTTCGCCACCGTACAGATTGATGGGGTAGTAGCGGTGGACCAACTCGATGAGCCGCGAGGCGGAGAAGTCCTCAGTCATGGCACTCGATCCAAGACAAGGGTGAAGAGCTCAAGGGGCGTTCCCTTTCATGTCGATGAATCTACGGACTCGCGCTCCTGGAATGGAGCTCTCCAATATCTTCCGCATCTCCTCATAAAACCTCAGACACATTGCCGCCGACACGAGCCCTTGTGGAAGCACTCGCTCGACCGCGGCGTCTGCCGCTTTCGCGGCCTCCTGCTGAGCGAACTCGTCAGTAACGGGGCCGAAGCGGTTGACCTCCGGCACCTCGACCTGGACCTGGCAGGGAACCATCCGCAGTCCCTCGTCCGACTTGCGGACCAGGTTGATGATGACCCGCGCGGCCTTCCACCCACCGGGCTCCAGCGCATCGGGTGGCACGTAGGGCTCGAACATGAACTGCAACGGTGAGATGCCACCCCCACCGCCGTCTCCGCCGACGAACGATACGCACGCCGTCGTGAAGAACAGGACGACAAGGCCGAGCAGCAAGGCGGAACGCAGCATCACCACCTCCCGGAGCACAGTTCAGGAAGACGCTACTCGGAGCCCGTGCGACCCGGTTGTCACAAGCCAGTCCCCGCCATCCGCCACGTCCACCTCCTGACGTGCCCTCCACTGCTCGGTGGCGCACACTCCCACCGCCCGTCATAGATGCGGCATGCGCACCAGCCTCGTGCTCTCCACCCTGCTGCTGTTCCTCGCCGCCTGCTCCGGCTGCCGCAAGAGCCAGGCGAAGCAGTTGACCGCCCCCGACTGCATCCTCGTCGAGGATGACTTCGGCCCCAACGGCACCGTGCCCATCACCGTCGACGTCGTCGCCGAGGGACTCGAGGTGCCCTGGGGCATCGCCTGGCTCCCGGGAGGCGATGCGCTCGTCACCGAGCGCCCCGGCCGCATCCGCCTGCTGCACAACGGCACGCTCCAGCCCGCTCCCGTCGCCACCGTGAACATCGCCGACAGCAGCGAGGGCGGTCTGCTCGGCATCGCCGCCCATCCCGACTTCGCCACCAACCGCCAGTTCTACGTCTACGTCACCAACGACGAGCAGGGCTCGGCGCGCAACCACGTGGAGCGCTGGACCCTCTCCGCGGACCACGCCACCGCAACCTTCGACCGCGTCATCTTCGGCGGCATCCCCGCGGCCGTGTACCACGATGGTGGGCGCATCCGCTTCGGACCGGACGGCATGCTCTATGTCGGCACGGGTGACGCCCGCGAGCCGAGCAACTCGCAGAACGTAGACACCCCCTCCGGCAAGCTGCTGCGCCTCACCCCCGAGGGCGAGGTCCCCTCGGACAATCCCTTCCCGGGCAAGCCCGTCTTCCTGCTCGGCATCCGCAACACCCAGGGGTTCGACTGGAAGGACCGCGATACGCTCTACGTCACCGACCACGGGCCCAGCGGCGAGACGTTCCGCCGCGGCCATGACGAGGTCAACGTGGTGCGCAAGGGAGAGAACCTCGGCTGGCCCACCATCTACAGCTGCGAGTCCTCCGAGGGACTCATCACCCCATCCCTCACCTGGGACGACGCGGCGCCCCCGGGCGGTGCCGCCATCTACACTGGGACCGCCATCCCCGAGTGGAAGGGCTCGCTGCTCATTGGCACGCTCGGCTCGAAGCACCTGCACCGCGTGGTCTTCTCCCAGGAGAATCCCCGGCAGGTCGCCCAGCATGAGGTGTACCTGCGCAACGAGTGGGGCCGCCTGCGCGAAACCATCATGGGCCCGGACGGCCACCTCTACGTCACCACCAGCAACTGCGATGGCCGCGGGGACTGCCAGAAGCGCAAGGACGTCATCCTGCGCATCCGCCGCTGAACCCGGACAGGAGCGACCAGGCTCACCGCGTCGACATGCAGCAAGCGACAGGATGAGCCGTTTCATGGCCCCCAAACCGGAGGCTCCACTCCATCCTGCCCGCCGCTCCGCTCCCAGGGCACCCGAGCCGGGGCTCGCCGCCCCCGTCCCTCCACGCAATCAACTCGTGCGGAGACCGCGCGCATCTGCGAGTCTTGGGCCCGCGTGCACCTCGAGATGCCCCTCATCATCGGCCTGATGGTGGCCGCCAGCTCGCTCGCCATCGCCGCCAAGCGCGTTCGTATCCCTTACAACGTCGCGCTGGTGGTCGGTGGCCTGCTCATCTCCGTGGGAGGCATCCTCCCGGGTGTCCCTCCACTCAACCCGGAGGTCGTCTTCCTCGTCTGCCTGCCGCTGCTCCTCTTCGAGGGCGGCATCACCGCGGACGTGGCCAATGTGCGCGCCAACCTCCTGCCCATCGCCATGCTGGCCACCCTGGGCATGGTGCTGGCCATTGCTGCCACCGGCACGGCGCTCCACTTCGCCCTGGCGCTCGCCTGGGGGCCTGCCCTGCTGCTCGGGGCCATGCTCGCCGTCACCGACACCGTCTCCATCCTCTACGCCTTCCGCCGCGCGCCCGTGCCCCGGCGCCTCTCCGGCATCATGCAGGGCGAGAGCCTCTTCAACGACGGCACCGCGCTCGTGGCCTACGCGGCCATCGCCAGCGTGGTGGTGGGCGGCGAGGCCTCGCCGTCCCTGCCGCTGATCGGCGCCAAGGTGCTGGGGGCCACCGTGGGTGGACTGGCCATCGGCCTCGCCCTGGGACTGGTGGCCGGCTTCATCATCCGCCACACCGAGGATCCGCTCGCGGAAATCATGGTGACCACGGCGCTGGCCTTCGCCGCCTTCGTCATTGGCGAGCAGCTCCACCTGTCGGGCGCCATCGCGGCGGTGACGGCCGGCCTGAGCACGGGCATCAACCTGCGGCGCCACGTGGCCCCGCAGAGCCAGGTGGCCATCCACACCTTCTGGGAGTACGCCACCTTCGGGGTGAACACCTTCCTCTTCCTGTCGGTGGGGCTCACCACCCGGCCGGAGACGCTGGTGCGCTACATGCCCCAGACGGTGCTCGCGGTGGCCTGCGTCTTCGCCGGGCGCGCGGTGGCCATCTACCTCCCCTTCCTCGTGCTGCGCCTGACGCGCCCCTCCGAGGCCGTCCCCCTGCGCTGGCAGCACGTCTTCATCCTCGGCAACATCAAGGGCGCGCTCTCCATCGGCCTGGCGCTCGGCCTGCCGGAGGCCACGCCCTCGCGCGAGCTGCTGGTGGCCATCGCCTTCGGCGTCACCTTCCTGTCCCTGGTGGTCCAGGGGTTGATGCTCTCGGGCATCCTCAAGCGGCTCGGCCTCTTCCGGGAGGATCCGGTGGCCTACGCGGTGGCCGAGCAGCAGGCGCGCCTCATCGCCAACCGTGCCGCGCGCCAGGAGCTGGAGACGCTGCACGACCAGGGGCTCATCCCCCGCGCGGCCTACGAGCACCTGCGCAGCGACTACCAGGTGGGCATCGCCAGCGCCGAGCGCGAGCTGCGCCGGCTCAGCGAGCAGCACCTGGCGCAGGGGGCGAAGATCGTCCTGGCCACGCGCCGCCGCCTCATCGACGCGGAGCGCACGGCGCTGTTGTCGGCCCGGCGCGCGGGGCTCATTCCGGAGGCCACCGCCGAGGCACAGCTCTCGAAGCTGGACGAGCGCACACTCGAGCTGGAGCACGTGCTGTCGGACGCCCATGACGACGCGGCGGGCGACGGGAGGAAGGCGTCATGAAGATTCTCATCGCGGGCGGTGGACGGGTGGGCGGCACGCTGGCGGCGCGGCTGGTGGCGGAGCACCACCATGTGACGGTGGTGGATCGCGACCAGGTCACCTGCAACCGGCTCTTCGAGGACATTGGAGTGGTGACGGTGTGCGGGGACGCGAACGACCCGTATGTGCTGGAGTCGGCGGGCATCTCCAGCGCGGACATCGCGGCCGGAGTGCTGGCGCGAGACGCGGAGAACCTGGCCTTCGCGACGCTGGTGCGATCCATGAGTAGCGCGCGCGTCATGGTGCGCATGCTGGACAGCCGCTACCGTCAGGCCTACCGGCTCGCCGGGGTGAGCGAGCTGGTAGAGGAGGCCGAGGTCGTGGTGGCGAAGATGACCACGGCCATGGACTTTCCGCAGGTGGCGGGGTCGCTGCCGTTGGCGGCCGGGCACGCCATCCTCTTCGAGCTGGAGGTGAGCGCGAAGGCGCTGGTAGCGGGCCGGACGGTGGCGCAGGTGCGCAGCCTGCCCGACTTCCCGCGCGAGTGCGTGTTCATCGGACTGGTGGACCCGGAAGGCCGCATCACCCTGCCGGACGGGAACACGACGCTGCGCGCGGGACACACCATCATCCTCGTGGCCCGCCGCGCCGAGCTGGCCCGGGCCGTGGAGTGCCTCACCAGCGAGCCCCAGCGCGCGTCCGACACGCCGCTCGCCGAGATGCTGCGCCGGGTAGACTTCCTCGCGCCGCTGAACGACGAGGAGCTGACCACGGTGGCGCGAGGCGCCGAGTACCTGCGCAAGGAGGCCGGCGAGGCCATCTTCAAGAAGGGCGACGCGGGCGAGGCGTTCTATGTCGTGGTCTCCGGCCAGGTGAGCCTGCTGGCCGAGGGTGGACGCGTGGTGGAGGTGGTGAAGCCCGGGGGCTTCTTCGGAGAGATCGCCCTGCTTACTGGCGAGCCTCGCTCCACGAGCGCCGTGGCCGCCAACCTGTGCGAGCTGGCCAGCGTGGGCCGCGATGATTTCCGGGGCGTGGTGATGGCCAACCCCGCCATGGCGCTGGAGATGAGCCGCATCCTCGGCCAGCGGCTGGCGAAGATGGCGCAGCAGGACCGCGGACCCCAGAAGCGCAAGGGCTTCTTCGGGCGCTGAGGGCCTGACGGACACACGGACAGCCGTCGAGAAGCACCCGAGCCTCAGTCTCGGGGCGCGAGCCCGTAGAGGGTGGTGATCTCTCGAGACCGAGCCGCGTGAAGAGGGTCGGACCGGTCCTTCGCCTTCGAGTGGCGCGCGGGGGTTGACCGTTTCCACTTCACGACGAGCCCACTGCGCGCGAGCTCCTGGTCGAGCCAGTCAGCGTCACGCAACCCGAGCAGCACCGCGAGGTCGGAGAGAATCAGCAGCCCCTCGCCCCCGGGGTTGAGGTGTCCGCCCAGTCCCTCGAGAAAGCCGCGGAGGAAGCGGTTGTCCTCGTCGAACACCGCGCGGTCGACCCGGTTCTTCGGCGGCTCGGGAAGCCACGGCGGATTGCTCACGATGAGGTCGGCCTTGCCGGGCGGGAAGAGATCGCCCTCGATGACCTCGAAGCGCTTGGAGAGCCCCAGCCGTTCGGCGTTCTCCCGGGCACACGCCACGGCGCGTGGGTCGCAGTCGGTCGCCGTCACCGAACCCGCTCCGCGCTGGAGGAGCAGGAACGAGAGCACGCCTGTTCCCGTGCCCACGTCGAACACCTTCTTGCCCTTCACGTCGGTGACCGACAGGAGCAGCTCGACGTAGTCGGTGCGCGTGGGCAGGTAGACGCCGTAGTGCGGGTAGAGCTTGCCCTCGAGGCCGGGCACCGCGAGGCCCTTGCGCCGCCACTCCGCGGCGCCGAGCATGCCGAGCAGGGTCTTCAAGGAGACCACGGTCCTATCGGCATCGGGCTCGCCCCACACCCACCGGCAGGCCTCGGCGACGTCGGGAGCCCGCTTCAACTCCAACCGGTAGGAGCGGTCGAGCTCCACCACGATGCGCGAGAGCGTCTCATGCTCGAGCTGACGCGCACGGCGCTCCGCCCGGAAGGCCTCGAGGGGCGAGCGTGACGCGGGGGGCTCGGGGAGGCGGCGGCCCATGGCGCCGAGGAGCTGCTTCGCGTTGTGGAAATCTCCGGTGTAGAGCAGGTGCTCGCCGCGCCGGACGCGTCTCAACGCGGCGTCGGCGGTGATGCGGTCATCGATGGGTGAAAGCCGCGACGGGACAGGCTCGTCGCTCTCGGAACGCCAACTGAATGAATTCACGGGGGGACTCTACCGCCCTTCCTCCGTCCAGCACCGAAACCTCGCGCGCTGCGAGTGTCCAGCGCCGCACCTGCGGGAAGCTCGCCCACTGGATTCCCCGGTATGCGCATTTCATAGCGTCCCTCCCGTCCCCCCAGGGGAGAGCACATGAGACTTGTCGTGAACGCACTGCTGCTCGTTGGAATGCTGTGGGCCCCGGGAATCGCGCGGGCCCAGGCGGTTCACGGCAAGACGATGGAGTTCCGGGGGATGACGTTTTCCACCGACCCGAAGCAGTTCGTCGAGCGGATGCTCTACCTGCACGAAGAGCTCATCGGCGAGGCCCGGATGGCCCAGCGCGGCAGCCAGTCCCCGCAGGTCAAGGAGCTCGCCATCGCCCTGGTGAAGACCCATCAGGAATTCAGTGATCGGCTGAAGCAGTACCTGAAGGACCAGAAGCAGCAGGCCGGCACCTTCAAGCCTCGCACTGACGAGGAGCGCAGCATCGTCGCGGCCGAGAAGGCCATGGAAAGCCAGCTCAAGACACTCTCCGGAGAGGCGTTCGACCAGGCCTTCCTCGCCGCCCAGGTCAATGATCACGACCGGCTCATCACGAGCGTCCTGGCGGGCCAGCAGATGTTCTCCGGACAGCCACTCGGCAAGCTGCTCGGGGAGATGCAGCCCGAGCTCATGAAGCTCCGCGAGCGGGCCTGGCAGCTCCTGGGCCAGCAGGCGGCGACACCTGGCACGGGTGGCGCAGGCAGCGACACGAGCGGCGAGCGGAAGGACGAGAGGAAGAAATAGAAGAGCACCCCGCCCACGAGCCCCCATCAGGAGGACACGGGCGCCGACTCCATCGGGGTCCGGGCAGCGGACTCCAGGGGAGGAAGGGGTGGCCTCGGGTCGATCTCGATGGCGTCGACATAGCACCAGCCCCAGTGCTCCCCCGGCTCGGCGGAGCGCATCAGCGGGTGCCCCGTGGACTCGTAGTGCTTCATCGCGTGCCGGCCGAAGGACGAGTCGCAGCAGCCCACGTGGCCGCACGTCAGGCACATCCGCAGGTTGTGCCAGCGCAGACGCTGGGCCAGACACTCCTCACAGCCCGCGGTCCGGGGCAGCACGTCATAGCGCAGCAGGTGCAGGTGCTCGCACGTGGTGGCCGTGCCACGCCGCAGCCCTCCCATGGTTCCCAGCATGCGCCGGGGCCCGGAGACGGGACCGTGCTCGGGCACGCCCTCGTGGCGCAGCGCGGCCAGCAGCCCGTTCATGGCCTCCTCCGCCACGCCGCCCGCGTGCAGCACCCGCGTCACCGCCTCCAGCGCCGTTTCGAACTCACCGGCGACGATGTCGCTCGCACCCCGCTCGTGCAGGTCCCCGATGTCCCGCAGCCGCGGCACCTTCACCAGGATGGGCACGTCCGGGGACAGCCTCCGCGCGGCCGACACCGCCCGCTGGGACCCCTCCGGGTCGCTGATGAGCAGCACCAGGGCGCGAGCCCGGTGGATGCCCGCCCGCTCCAATATCTCTGTGCTGGTGATGTCCCCGTAATACATGACCTCGCCGCGCCGGCGCGCCTCGGCCACCACGTGGGGATCCAACTCGATGATGACGTGGGGCAGGTTGCTGGCGCGCAGGGCTCGCACCACCATGCGCCCGGCGGTGCCCAGCCCCGCGACGATGAAGTGGCCGACGAGCTCCTCGTGCTCGGGCTCCAGCCGGTGGGGCCCATGCGCGCCGAACAGCACCTCCAGCGGCCGCAGGTGCGCCACACCCGCCGCCAGCCGGGGCGCGAAGCTCAGCGCCACCGGGGTGATGGCCATGGTGAGGACGCTCATGCACACGAAGAGATTCCGCTCCTCGGAGGAGAGCAGCCCCGCCTGAAGCCCCGCGTTGGCCAGCACGAAGGAGAACTCGCCAATCTGTGCCAGCCCCACGCCCGACAGCACCGCCACCCGGGGCGGAAAGCGCATTACCAGCGCTCCCACCGCGGCGAGCACCGACTTGCCCACCAGCACGCCCACCAGCAGGCCCGCCACCAGCAGCGGGTGCGCGAGGACGACACGCACGTCGAAGAGCATGCCGATGGAGATGAAGAAGAGGCTGGCGAACGTCTCGCGCAGCGGCAGCATGTCCGCCAGGGCCTGGTAGCCGTAGTCGCTGTCCGCCAGCGCCACTCCGGCCATGAAGGCCCCGAGCGACAGGGACAGGCCCGCGAGCGCGGCGAGCCACCCGATGCCCGCGCACAACCCCAGCACCGCCAGGAGGAAGAGCTCACGCCGGCGAGTACCCGCCACCGCCTTGAGCAGCGGAGGCACGGCCACCCGTCCGAAGATGAGCGTCGCCACCACCAGCAGCGCCGCCTTGGCCAGCACCCAGGCGATGGACGCCCCCCCCACCTCCTGCCCGGCCAGCAGCGGGATGACGAGCATCATCGGCACCACGCACAAATCCTGGAAGATGAGCGCCCCCACGATGAGCCGGCCGTGGGGAGCATCCGTCTCCTGCCGCTCGGCGAGCGCACGCAACACGATGGCCGTGCTGGAGAGCGCCACCAGGAAGCCCAGGAACACGCCCTTGCGGGCAGGAAAGCCCAGCGCCCGGGACACCGCCACCACCGCGAGCAGGGTGAGCACCACCTGGAGGCCTCCGCCCAGGGTGAGCACCTTCCACAGCCGCCTCAGCCGCTCGAGCGAGAACTCCAGGCCGATGCCGAAGAGCAGCAGGGCCACACCAATCTCGGCCAGGGTCTCCAGGCGCCAGGTGTCGGGCACCCAGCCGAGGCCGCTCGGGCCGATGAGTGCACCCGCGGCGATGAGGCCGGCGATGGTGGGCAGACGCAGCCGGCTGAGCGCCAGGACCACCACCACCGCCACCCCGAAGACGACCACCAATTCCTGGAGGAGCTCGGGAGCCTGTTCCATGGCGCGCCGACCTCCTTCCGTCACATATGGGCGTGCGCGCCTCTTTCTAACTTTGGGTAACGGACAGCCGCGTCGCGCGCTCGTTCGTATCGGGCAGGGGCTCCACTTCGTTGAAGCGCGTGTAGTCCATCACCCGGCGCCCCTCCGAGTCCGTGCGGAGGATGTCCACCAGCCGGGCATTCCAGACGAGGTCCGTGTCCAGGAGGGAGTGGCGCGCGTGGATGCTCTGCCCCATCACGGCATCCATTCCCGTCAGGCTGATGATGAACTCCGCCTGCTGCGCCGCGAGCGACTCGGGCGTGGCGCCGTACAGCGGGCTGTCCGGGGTGATGGAGTGCATCACCGTCCAGGAGAGCGTGAAGACGGGGGTCTGGCTGCGCACCAGGGGCAGGTCGATGATGCGGCGGATGCGCTCGCCCTCCAGGGTGTCCTCGGTGCGCAGGATGGCGACCTTCATCTGCGCCTCGACGATGTGGTTGTTCCGCTCGTTGGCGGCGCGGAACATGAGGGTGGGCACGCCGTTGCGCGGGGTGATGACGGCCACGGAGCTGAAGAGGACGCGAGCGCGGGGGCGGCTGAACTTGGCGAAGACGAGCCCGGTGCCCACGGCCACGTACATGAGGCCCAGCATCGACTCCACGGTGACGAGCAGGTGCGCGGCGAGCCCCGTGGGGAACATGGCCCCGTAGCCGATGGTGGCGAACGTCTGGACGCTGAAGAAGAAGTGGTCGGCGAAGCTGTCGGGCGTGGCGTTCTGCACCCCGCCCACGGTGAGGAAGGCGGCCCCGAAGAGGAGGTTGAGGGTGAGGTAGGTGACGACGAACGCCCCCAGCAGCCGCCACCAGGAGCCGGAGACGAAGAAGTAGTAGACGTCACGAAGCCCCGCGCGCCGGCCGCCCAGGATGACCAGGCCCGCGGACAGCGGGGCCAGGGCTCGGGGACGGAAGGGGACGGGGGGAACCTTCGCGAGTTTCGCCATGGGAGGGTCTCAGCGCTCGAAGTCTACGCCGATCCCCAGGCCCCCCGTGTAGCCCTGCAGCAGACGGCCGTCGGCCTGCGGGAAGAGCTCCATGCCGCCCGTGACGATGCCGTAGAGCGCGGGCACGAAGCGGTGGCGCACCTCGAGGGCCCCGGTATAGCGCGGCTTCCCCGTGAGGTCCGTGAGGATGACGCGCAGCTCGCCCACCGTCTTGCCTCCGGGCAGGTGCGCCTGGAGCACGGCGTCCGCGTCCACCCGGCCGGTGGAGACGAAGTACTCGCCGGACGCGCTGGCCGTCAGCTCCAGGTCCTCCGGGCCGCCCCGGCTCACCATCGCCGCCACCTCGCCGTAGCCGGAGAACGTCCCCGGCAGCACCTCCTCGGCGAGCGGCTGCTCATGCAGACCGATACCGGAGAAGCGCGCGAACTCGTAGCCCGCACCGAAGAAGCCGAAGCGGAAGCGGCCGCCCTGGCGCCGGGCCTCCAGCCGACCGGTGATATCCAGCATCTCCTTCGGCCTGCCGCGCACCACCACGCCGAAGGCCGCGCCGTAGTCCGGCACCGACTCGATGAGCGTGTCCGCCCGGGCGCCCGCGGCGGCCTGCAGCCACAGCTGCACCTTCTCGTTCTTCAGCACGCCCGCCTGCAGGCCCAGGCTCGCCGCGGAGAGCGAGGGCGTCGTGCCACCGCCCTTGCCGAAGTCATGCGCCACGTCCACCGAGAGCAGGAAGCGGTCGAAGGCTGTGTCCTTGTCACTGAGCACCCGGCCGAGGTCCAACCGGAACTCGCCCGCGAAGAGGCGCGTGGCCAGCACGTCGCTGGCGAAGACCTCCACCCGGGTGGGTCCGAGGTACGCAGTGAAGTTGGCGCCCGCGGGGTGGTAGTCCGGCGAAATGCGGTTGTTGTAGCGGTTCACCAACCAGCCCGCGCCGAGCGTGTAGGTGGAGAAGTCGCCCGCGCGCAACTGGTAGTGGCCATCGTCCCGGCCGATGCGCAGCCAGCGCAGAATCTGTCCGAAGTCGCTGCGCTCGTCCCAGTCCTCGCGCCGCAGCCGGCCGCCGTAGTCCTGCTCCGTCTGGAGCGGATCCTGATCGAACAGGCGCAGCCGCAGTGGAGCGCCCAGCTCGAACTGGAACTCATCGCCCCCCCTCACGGCCAGACGGGGAGCCACGACCCCGAAGACGTCCATCCCGTTGGCTCCGCTCCCCGAGGGCAGGGCTTGTCCGCCCACCTCGAGGGCCGCCTGGAAGTGGACGCCTTCTTCCGCGGGCGCTTCCGGGTTTTCGACATAGGCCTTGGGGGCCTGCTGGAGCACGGAGGCAAGAACGAGGGCACCAATCATGGCGCGCCACTCTACCGCGCTTCCCGCCGCCCGCCCGGTGACAGCACTTCAAACACACGCGTGACTTGCTTCCTCGGAAAGCAAGCAGTCAGGCATTCCGCGGACTTCGAGAACTCGGCCCGCGTCCAGCGAGGTGTCCGGGAGCGAGGCCCCACCCATGGCCCCCATCCCCTCCCCACTCCCCACTCACTCCCGGCACTCCCCTGGACGCGGGCCGCTGCCCCGACACCTGCTCAGCCGACGAAGACGATGTGCTTGCCCGTCACCTCGGCCATGGACCGCGACGACACCAGCTTCGCGGCCGCCGTCGCCTCACCGGCCACGTCGAAGGCCGCGGCGATCAAATCCCCCAGAGTCACCTGCACCTTGCGCACCGGCCTGCTCGCCTTCGCCACCGCCCGCCCCGCCGTGCCCTTCACCCGACGCGCCACCCGCTTCATCACCTGTCCACGCCGCTGGGTCTTCGCCATGGTTCGCCCTTCCCTCTGGTCTGGGTTGTCCGTCTCGTTGCCGACGCCCCACGCCGCCGCCCTCACGGCAGACCCTCAGAGCAACCCGCGTGCCCGCACACAACTCCCTGAAACCACAGGAGTCCCACACGGAGGGAGGCCCAGGAGACCCGTGCCACGGACTGACATTTCTTCCGACGAGGGGGAGCACCCACCGGAACGAATGACCGGAGCCGACACACACGGAGACGCGCGCACCCGGTGCGAGCGATGTCGGCCCCCTCCACCGTCGTCCGGCGCACCCTTTCGCGCACAGCACAGCACCACTATCGGAAAGGCGACGTGCCACCGGAGCCGGAGTGGCCGCAGAGGAGGCCCTGTGCGAGCGCTTCCGGCCGAAGGACTCGGTGTGGGTGCGCGTCGAGCACGGTCCGCAGGGCTGCCGCCAGAAAGGGGGGCGGCGCCTGCACCTACCAGATTGTCTGGTGAGCCGAGGGGCTACTTCGCGGGCGGCGAGGAGAGGACGAGGATGAGCTCGCCACCCACGTGCTTGCCGGCGCGCTGGTAGACGGCGCCCTCGCGGCCCAACTCCACGTCCATGGCGGACAGCTGGGGCACGTCCACGCGCAGGGTGGCGGTGTCGCCCTGCATGCGCAGCAGCTTCAGCGAGGCGTTCACGCCATTGGGCAGCTTCACCTCGGTGGGCTCCTTGCTGCCCACCTCCAGCGTCTGCTGGGACAGGCGCTTGAAGGAGGTGAAGTTGAAGTTCTGCTTCTGGAAGGTCTCCTTCATCTTCTGGAGCTGAGGCGGATCCACCTCGGTGCCCTTCTGGGAGACGAGCACCACCTCCACCTGGACCTTGAGCTTCTGCTCCTGGGCGCGAGCCGCCATGGGCAGGAGGAACAGCCCCAGCATGGCCAGGGTCAGCAGTGCCGTCGGCGTTCGCGTCGTCATCCTCACAGCTCTCCTCCCTTGGGCGGGTGGGCCTTGGCGGAGTCCTTGTTCAGGGGCTCTCCATCCAGCTCATCCGCCTCGTCCTCGTGCGTGGCCTGGGGCTTCTTCTTCACCGCGGACGCATCGTGCTGCGGCTGCGCGTCCTGGTCCATCACCCAGATGATGGTATTGCCATCATCGGACTCGAGCACCACCGGATCCACCTTGGCGCCCTCGGAGGCGCGCACCGCGCGCACCCGCATCCGGTCCGCCCCGTAGCCGAGCGGCACATCACTCTGGCTGGCCAGCAGCGGGATGATCACCAGCGCGAGCACGGCCGCCGTGGCCAGCGAGGAGACCATGGCGGTGCGGTGGTAGAGGAACATCTCCGACAGCGAGATGCGCAGCCGCTCCAACAAGGGGGGCCGCTCGGGCGTCACCCGCGCCATGACGCGCTGGGTAAAGTCCTTGAAGTCCACCTCGTCCACCGCCATCTCCAGGCCCACGCGCAGGAGCGCGGACTCGGCGCGCAGGTCCGCGGCGCGGCTGGCGCAGTCGCGGCAGGCCGACAGGTGACGCTCGACGTTGACGCGCTCGGCGGGGGTCAGCTCCCCGTCGATGTAGGGGGACAGCATCGGGACAAAGCGCTCGCACGCGGGATTTCCGGCCATGTTCCTCACCCGGTGTTAATGGGGGACTCGGGGGTTGGACGGCAGCAGGGAACCGATATTCCAGTCCCTTTTACTCACTGCCCACCCCGCTCTTGGCCTCGTCCAACTCCAGGTATTCACTGAGGATTTTCTGAACCTTGGCCCGTGCGTGGAAGAGCCGGCTCATCACCGTGCCCTTGGGAATGTCCAGCGTGCGAGACAGATCCTCGTAGCTCATTCCCTCGATTTCGCGCAGCAGGAGAATGGCGCGGTGCTTCTCGGGAACAGCGGCGAGGGCCTCCTGGATCTTCTCCGCCAGCTCACGGCGCAGGGCGCTCTTCTGGGGGTTGGTGCCCAGACGGCTGCCCAGGGCGCCGATGCGGGCCTCGGACAGGTCGTTGGCGATGGACTCGTCGAACTCCTCGGTCTCACCGCCGGAGGCACCTTTCCGACGCATCACGTCGATACAGATGTTGACGGTGATGCGGTAGAGCCAGGTGTAGAAGGACGAGTCGCCCTTGAAGTGGTCGAGGTACTTGTAGACCTTGACGAACGCCTCCTGGGAGACGTCCATCGCCTCTTCCTTGTCCTTGAGCATGCCCAACGCGACGGCGTAGACCTTGCGTTGGTAGCGCTCGACGAGGAGCTTGAAGGCGCGCTGGTCTCCACTGCGGACGCGCTTGACGAGAGTGAGATCGTCGGTAGCCAAGGGTGCGCCACCCTACCATGAGCGCCTCTGGCCCCAAGCATTCTCGGTAAATGGGACGTTCAGCGGCGGGCGGCCACACAGGCTGGCGAGCACGGCCCAACACCCCATAACGAGCGGTAGGAGCCGGCCGGCCGGAAAGTGCTCGTCTGGCAGGTGAGGGAACGGTCCTGCTCGGGTTCTCACAGGTTGGCGAGCAGGGTCACCGTCAGAGCCGCACCCGCCAGGGCGATGATGGCCCCAAAGGCCACCTGGCTCCACTTCTCCTGGAGCACCGCGCTGTCCTCCGGCGAGTCGCGCAGGCCGTGCAGGGCATTCCAGAACATGTTGGCACCCAGACGCTTGTGGGTACCCCGGCGCTCACGGCCCTGAACGTCATCCGGATTCGGAGCCGCGTCCTGGCAAGACAGGGGCTTCACACCTGGAGGCACCATCCCCGGCACCAGCGGGCCCGGAGGGAGCGCGCCTGTCTGCAGGCTCTCGGACGGCTCCGGCTCCTTCGGGTCGAACGCCGCCGGGACGCTGTCCCCGTTCTGCCGGGGCGCCCGCTCGGGGGTTGCGTCGAACTGGCTGTCCTTCTGCTCCCGGGCGGTGGGGGAATTGCTCGCCAGAGACTCCGGAGGCGTGGCTCGCCGCTCCTGGAATGGCGCATGTTGCTCCGGAAGCGGGGCCGTCTTCGCCGAGGGAGGCTTGTCGAAACGGGTGCCCTCCCGGGTGGAACGAGGGCTCTCGCGCTCCTGGGGACCCTCGAAGACGCCGACGGCCTTGAGCTCGCGAGTCCTGGTGGAGCGCGGAGCCCCACCCATCTCCAGGCCATCCTGGGCGAAATTGAAGATGCCGGTCTTCGGCGCCTCGGGCTTCGTCTCGCGCGGATTCCCCTGTCGAGGCAGCTCCGGCTGCGAGGGCGCGCGACCGATACGCGTCTTCTCCTCGGGCAGGTCCCCCTGACGAGGGAACTCCCCATGCGAGGGCACGCGGCCGATGCGCGTCTTCTCCTCGCGAGCCCCGCCGGAACCATGGCCCGGCGTGTCGGAACGGCCCGGATGACCGCCCTCGGACGGCCGGGTGGGGAGCGGGCCCACGGGGCTCCCAGGCCCCCCTTTGATGTGTCCAGCGTGGTTCATCACCCGGATTATCGTCCGGGCGCCCGCCAGGTTGCCCAAGGGCCCTGGGTTACTCCTCTTCCCGCTCCGCCTTCACGGGAGAAGTCATCCCGTTGGCATCCAGGGTCACGCTGAAGACGGAGACCTGCCCATCGCCATCCAGGTCCCCTCGCGCGTAGCAGGTGACCTCGGCCTCGCCCAGGGGCGTCTCCTGCACCACCACCTGGTACTGGTAATGGATGCGCTCGCCGGGCTCGAAGCCGATCTTCTTCAAGCCCTCGTCCGGCTCGAAGGGCACCGGCTTTCCACCCCGCGGCACCTCCTTCGGCACCGGGCCCGCGGCGACGAACACGCCGTGCTCGTCACGGTAGGACTGCACGTCGCTACAGAGCGTGAGCACGTTGACGCGCGCCTCGTTGCTCAGGGACTTGTCCGGGGCGGGAAACCGGCGGCTGAGGAAATAGAAGGCGCCCCCCGCCACCGCCATGAGGCAGGGGATCGCGAGCACTGCCACCACCAGCGCCCCCTTCTTCCAGGGGGACATGCGCGGCTTCTCGGGAACGGGATTCTCCACGATGGACCCACCTCCTCGTTACCGGGTGCCAGCCCAGTCGCGCGGGTTGCGGAGCACCTCCACCAGCTTCGCTTCCTCGGAGCCGGGCGCCGGGTGGTAGTCGTAGCGCCAGCGCACCTGCGGCGGCAGGGACATGAGGATGGACTCGGTGCGTCCCTTCGTCTCCAGCCCGAAGGTGGTGCCCCGGTCCCAGACGAGGTTGAACTCCACGTAGCGCCCGCGCCGCACCTCCTGCCAGAAGCGCTGCGCCTCCGTGTAGGGCGTGTCCTTGCGCCGCTCGGCGATGGGCAGGTACGCGGGGAGGAAGGCCCGGCCCACGTCCCTCACGAAGGCGAGCTCCTGCTCCAGGTCACCGCCCATGTTCTCGAAAAAGATGCCGCCCACGCCGCGCGCCTCCTCGCGGTGGCGCAGGTAGAAGTACTTGTCGCAGGCCTCCTTGAAACGCGGGTAGTACGCCGGGTCGTGCCTGTCGCATGCCTCCTTGAAGACCCGGTGGAAGTGCACCGCGTCCTCTCCATAGAGGTAGTACGGCGTCAGGTCCGCGCCGCCACCGAACCAGGCCTTCCCGCCCTGATGGATGAAGCGGAAGTTGGCGTGCACCGTGGGCACGTGCGGGTTGCGCGGGTGGAGCACCAGCGAGATGCCTCCGGCCCAGAAGGTGCGGCCCTCACCCTGCAACTTCTTCGCGAAAGCCTCCTCCAGCTCGCCGAACACCACCGAGGTGCTCACGCCTGCCTTCTCCAACACGGCCCCGTCCTCCAGCACGCGGCTGCGCCCACCGCCACCTCCCGGACGCTGCCAGAGGTCCTCGCGGAACCGGGCCTTCCCATCGAGCCGCTCCAACGCGCCGCAGATGTCGTCCTGCAGCGCGTGGATGAACTCCCCCATCCGCTCCTTCACCTTCTCCACATCCACCGTCATCGGCTCTCCTGGGTTGCCACGGGCGCCTCGAATTGCAGGGCAGGCGCCGTGGGCGCCGTATTACCCGCTGCGTCGAAGACCTCCAACTTCGCGCGGTAGCTCTTTCCATCCTCCAGGGCGAAGGCACCACTGCAGGCATCGTGACCCACCAGCGCCACACCGTCGTGCAGCGGGGTGAAGTAGTGCTGAGGTGCCATGTCCTCTCCGCGGCGCCAGAGCGTCACCACCATATAGGCGGGACTGTCCTCGCTGAGGGCCATGCGCAGCTTGACGAAGCGCTCGGTGCCGTCGCGGGTGCGGCGGAAGAGGCCCTCGCTGACGGCGGGCTGCTTGAGCCAGCGCGGGCGCGCCACGTCTTGACCCCGGCCGCTGTGCCACTCGGGCAGCGAGGAGCCCGCGCCGTTGAGCACCTTCGCGCCCGGCAGCACGTCGTCCAGGCGCAACGTGTAGACGAGCCCCGGCTTGAGCGGACCCGAGGGCCGCAGGATGACCGTGGAACGACCGAGGGTGCTCGACCAGCCGCGTTGGATGCGCACCTCCACCTCGTGGCCATCCGACTGGAGCCGCAGGACGCGGCCCGGGAGCTCGGCCACCTTCGAGCTGAAGGCGCCAAGGCCCTCGAGCAGGAAGCGGGTGTTGACGGGCACCACCGCGCCGGGCACGGGGAACACCTGCACCCCATCCACGGGGCAGGCGGCGTGTGCGGCCGGGGCGAACAGGACAATCAGGGCGAGTAGATGGACGACGGTTCGCACGAGGCCTCCGAGTCTGCGCTGACCCGGCGCCGGAGGCCAGCATCCGGATGGGGTTCTTCCTCCCCGGAACACCCGGGCCATGACGCGACCTGTACCCCCAGGCCAGGGAGGCCTCGGGACGGGTGGCCAGCGAGGATGTGACCGAGTCTTGGCTTGGCCGCACGGTGGGCAGCCTCCACCCTGCGCGCCCCCCCTGCTGTTTCCCAACAGGAGGCCCCATGTCCCGTCTGCGCCTGTCGCTGCTGTTGCTGGCCTCGCTCGCCGCCGCATGCGGCGGCACCCCCGAGAACCTCGCTCACGAGTCCGAGCTCGCCACGCGCGAGGATGCCGTCACCATCCCCGCCCAGGGGACCGCCTCCACGCTCGACTTCGGCAACTGGAACATCGAGTGGTTCGGCTCCACCTTCAGCGGCCCCACCAACGAGTCGCTGCAGCTCTCCAACGTGCGCGACGTCATCAGCGGCGCCGACCTGGACATCTGGGGCCTGGAGGAGGTGGTAAGCACCACCAGCTTCGACTCCCTCAAGTCACAGCTCCCCGGCTACGCGGGCTTCCTCGCCAACGACGCCACCGTGACGAGCGGCGCGTCGTACTACAGCTCCAGCGAGCAGAAGGTGGGCATCCTCTACAAGACGAGCGTCGCCTCGGTGCTGAGCGCCCGCATCATCCTCACCGCCAATGACTATGACTTCGCCGGGCGGCCGCCGCTCGAGGTGAAGCTGCGGGTGACGCTCAACGGCCACACCGAGGACATCGTGGTCATCGTCCTGCACGCCAAGGCCTTCAAGGACACCACGAGCTGGCAGCGCCGCGCCAACGCCTCGGCGGCCCTCAAGTCCTACCTGGACAGCACGTACCCCACGGCCAAGGTGATGGTGTTCGGCGACTGGAACGACGACCTCGACACCTCCATCACCTCCGGCAAGGCGTCCCCCTACCAGAACCTCGTGAGCGACTCGGCCGACTACACCTTCCCCACCAAGGCTCTATCCGACGCGCACATCGCCACCACCACCAGCTACCCGGACGCCATCGACCACCAGCTCGTCACCAACGAGCTGGAGGCGTCCTACGTCTCGGGCTCGGTGCAGGCGTACCGGGTGGACTCGTACATCTCCAACTACAGCACCACCACGACCGACCACTTCCCCGTCCTCTCCCGCTTCACATGGTGAGCGGACGCGGCTGTTGAAAGAGGCCTCCCGCCCGTCCCCCAGGCGGGAGCGCCTTCAGTGCATGGGACGGCCATCGTCGGAGAGGACGATGGTGCCGAAGCGCGCCTCGTACTTGGAGATGCCGTCCTGGAGGACGGCCACCAGGCGCTTGAGGTGCTTGGGGTTGAGGATGATGCGCGAGCGCACCTTGGCGCGAGGCTGGTGCGGCTGGACGTAGATGAAGTCCAGGGTGAACTCGGTCTCCGAGTGATTGACCATCGCCATGTTCACGTACTGACCGTTGGCGACGTCATCATCCATCTGAATTTGTAGGGAGACATCCGGGGGCTTGGAATTATCCGACATGGGAGGGGGCATACCGCCAGACGCGCGCCGTGACTAGACTGAGAGACGGTGCGAGCGCAGCGGATGAATCCGGAGAAGACGGCGCCGTTCGAGCTGGGGCGGGGCGAGGACGCCTGCCTGCTGCTCCACGGCTTCACCGGGAGCCCCTGGGACGTGCGGCCGCTGGGCGAGGCCCTGGCCGAGCAGGGGCTGTACGTGCGAGCCATCCAGCTCCCGGGCCATGGCACCACCCCCGAGGCCCTGCTGAGCGTGAACCATCGGGACTGGACCGAGGCCGCGGCCCAGGGCCTGCTGTCGCTGCGTGACTACCGGCGCATCTTCGTGGCGGGACTGTCCATGGGGGCCCTGCTGGCGCTGCGGCTCGCGGTGGACATCCCCGAGCGGGTGCACGGGCTGGCGCTCGTCGCCCCGGCACTGCGCTTCAAGGGGCCCCACATGTGGCTGCTCAAGCGTCTGCGGCGCTCCGGACTCCTCGAGCGGCTGAAGCCCTGGGTGCAGAAGACGGGCACGGACCTGTCCGACCCGGCGGTGCTCGCCGAGGCCCCCATCCTTCCGGCCTTCCCCTCGGCGCGGCTGCAGGACATGTGGGAGTTGCAGGACGCGGCGATGAGCGCCCTGCCCCACGTGCGCTGCCCCGCGCTGGTGGCAGTGGCCGAGCAGGACCACGTGGTGGACCCCGAGGGCGGCCAGGTGCTGGCTCGAGGCCTCACCGCCTCGCCCCAGGTGCGCTTCATCTCGCTGACGTCCGGCTTCCACATCATCCCGCGCGACAAGAGCGGGCCACTGCTCGCAACGGAGGTGGGCCGCTTCTTCACCCATCTTCGCGAGGCGGACTCCCAGCCGGGGCTCGGGCCAAAGCGTCCAGCGACGGGGAAGCCGTGACGGTGGACTTCGCCTCGGAGAGCAGCCACGTCCTGAAGGCAGCCACATCGCTTCTTCCCGCCAGTGGCCGTGGATGGACGAGCCAATAGCTGAAGTCGTTGGGAAGGACCTTCGCGAATGGCTGCACCAGGCGCCCGGCCTTCAAGTCATCGGAGGCGAGCATCAGACGTCCAAGGGCCACCCCATGGCCTTGCACGGCGGCCTGTAGCGCGAGCCCGGCATCGTTGAACACGGGTCCAACCTCGGCATCCACCCCATCGACTCCGGCGAAATCCAGCCAGCGCCGCCACCCATCCTTCGGCGTGTCATGGAGGAGCCGGACCTTCCGCAGCTCCGAGGGCGAACGAAGCTTCTTCGCGAGCGATGGGCTGCACACGGGGCTGAGCGCCTCCTGGGAGATCTGCTCCGCCTTGAGCCCGGTCCATCGACCGAGTCCCGAACGGATGCCCACGTCGAAGCGCTCGTCGAGGAAGTCCCAGAGCTCGGCCGAACTGGTCAGGTGGAGCTCGATGTCCGGATGAAGTTGGCGGAAGCGCTCCAGGCGAGGCAACAGCCAGCACGAGGCGAACGAGGGCAACACGGTGAGCCGCAGGGGCCCCTGCTCGCGCTCGTACAAGCGCGCGGTCGCCTCGGACATGCGATCGAACGCGGGTGTCAGCTCCCGGAGATACGCCGCCCCCTTCGCGGTGAGTGCCAACGCGTGACCGCGGCGTTCGAACAGCGTGACGCCGAGCCAGTCCTCGAGCTGCCGCACCTGATGGCTGATCGCCGCCTGCGTCACGCACAGCTCGGCGGCGGCGCGGGTGAAGCTCAGATGCCGCGCCCCTGCCTCGAAGGCACGGAGGGCGCCGAGCGGTGGAATGCGGCGCATGCTCGATGAACTCCCTTTATCGAGCGTCCGAGGATAGTTCGCTTTCTCCCCGCCTCGAAACGGTGTCTTTGGTGCGCAGCGAAAAGCGCGACGGACGCGCGGGTGCGCGAGGGAAACCTGTCATGATCTCCTCTGAAGTCTGGTGGTTGTTCGTGGGCTACACCGTCCCGATGGTCTTCAGTCCCGGGCCGGGCAACACGGTGCTCGCCACCGCGGGCGGGCGCTTCGGCATTCGGGGCTCACTCCCCTTCTGGATGGGCTTCGAGGTGGCCAACCTCGCGCTCTGCGCCATCTATGGGCTCGGGCTCGGACGGGTGCTGCATCAACTTCCCCAGCTCCACCAGGCGATGCGCTGGGGAGGCGTCGTGTACCTGCTCTACCTCGCGTGGAGCTTCTTCCGCTCATCCGCCACTCCAGGTGGAGCGCGTGAGGAACCGGCGAGACTCGGGTTCGGAGAAGGCTTTCTCGCGGTCGCGCTCAACCCCAAAATCCACTCGATGATCGTGGTGATGTTCTCGCAATTCCTCGATCCGGACACCGCGATGCTCATGCAGACGGCGCAGCTCACGGCGGCCTTTCTCGTCGTCTGTGTGGCGTGCCACTTCCCGTGGATCTATGGAGGGAAGCTCCTCCTGGGACGCTTCCGGAGCGAGCGCGCAATGCGCATCCAGGGATGGACGTTCGGCACCTGCATGCTCGCCGTCGCGGGATACGTGGCGTTCACTTGATGTGTCGGTGCGCCTGTCTCCGCAAGGGGAGAGGTATGCGTACTGTGCTCTCCGGCACGCTGGCGGACAGGCCGCACAGTCGACCGAGAAGCGCCGTGCCCCACCTACTTCTTTCGAGCGAGCCGCCGCCGTGCACGCGCGAACACCTCGGACTGCGGCGTCGTCCGCCCGGCCTGAACGTCCGCTTCTCCCTGCGAGATGAGTTGGAGGAGCGGCGACGCATCACGGAGGGCCTCGTGGGTCACCGGCTTGATGTCCTCGGTCAGCTTCATATGCCGCGCCTCACAGTACCAGAAACAGTACCCACTCCAGCCCCAAGCCGCACGGCGTCGGACTCCCAGCCGGGGCTCGCGGTGCAGCGTCCAGCGGTAGGGAGACCGTGAAGGTGGAGCCCAGCCCTTGCCTCAGGCGCCACACTCGCCTCCTCCATTCCGCAGCCCAGGGCATCGTAGAGCCGCTGGCGGGCCCGGTGTATCCGCTGGAGCATGGCGCGCATGCGCTGCGAGACCTGGAGCCAGCGGCGCGCCGCCGGCAAGGTGGTCCTGAGCATGTAGCTTGTCTGAGCTTCATTGCACGCGATACCGTCCAGAGACATGCCTCGTGCACGCACTCAGTTCGCCATCATGACCGCTTGGTTCCCACGAGCCTTGGGTGAATTTCGTACACGAGCGGCGCTCACCTCCCTGGTGCCTTTGAGCATGGCGTTGTGGGTGGCCAGTGGCTGCACGGATCGGGCTGCGGAGGAACCCAGAAACCGGGATGCTGCGGTGGCGCAGCAGTCGGGTCGCGCAGTTCCTGGGACGCAGGGGGGCCTGACATCCGCAAAGAGAGAAGACGCTGGCAGCGGGCTCATCAGGGAGCGACCGTTACCTCCCGCCGCAAGAGACGTGGCACGTCTCGCGGGCGAGGTAGATCTCCAGAATCAATATCCAGCGGCCGTCATGGTGACGTCTCATTTCCCTCTGGCGTCAGGGGGAGAGGTGGGGTGCAGCGGTGCCTTGCTGGCGCCTCGGCTCGTGCTCACGGCGGGCCACTGTGTATGCAAGCCACGGAAGGGTACGGCCCCCATGGATGAGGGGAGCACCGTGATTGACGGTTCAGGGTGCGCGGCCAGCGCGACCGTGACAACGGTCACCTATGAGCCGTCCACACAGGGAGAAGACTTGGCGTATGTGAACAAGGAATACAAGGGCGTGATCCGCCTTCATCCCGAGTTCAAGGTGCTGCTGGATGCTCAGGAACGAGTCGTGTCGAGCCATGCGGACCTGGCCACCATCGTCTTGGAGAGGCCCGTGGAGGCTGCGCGGCTCCCCCTCTTGCCAGGAACGGCTGAAGTCGAGCGCAGTGAGTCCATCGTCATCGTAGGCTATGGCGATGATGGCACTGGCAGCGGAATCCGCGGGCAGCGCCGAATCAACCGGAGCAAGGTTGTGGACAGCGCGAAGCCACAGGAGGGCAAGATTCCCTTGGAGCAGCCGAAGCGTCAGACGGAGACGGATGACAGCGGCGGGCCTTGTCTCCGAGAGGACGGACAGGGCGCTACGTTGGTTGGGATCTCGAGCAGACGTCTGGGCAAAGAGCCTGCTTGCACAAGCACGTACACCTACCGGACCTGGCTGCGGGAGGAGCTCCAGCGCACGAGCCAGGCGGAGCCCGTGATTTCGCCGTAGAGCGACTGTCTCCATCCGGGTGTCGAGGAGAACAAACGATGAGTCGTGCCTGGGCGCTGCTGGCTGGGGGCTTGCCGTCCATCTTGACGAGAACCTGCTCTTCACTCGGGACGTGCATGGGCCTCGTACATCCGTTAGGCACTCCCTCGCATGTCCTCCGCCCAGCCCGTTGTCGAGCTCCACGACGTCTCCAAGTCCTACGCCGAGGGCGATGCCGTTCGTGAAGTGCTCTCGAACGTGCAGCTCACCCTGCACGCGGGCGAGTTCGTCGTGCTGCTCGGCCGCAGCGGCTCGGGCAAGTCCACGCTCCTCAATCTCATCAGCGGCATCGACCTGCCCTCGCGGGGCACGGTGCGCGTGGATGGTCGCGAGCTCGTCGCCCTGAGCGAGCACCAGCGCACCCTGCTGCGCCGCGAGCGCATCGGCTTCATCTTCCAGGCCTTCAACCTGCTGCCCACCCTCACGGTGGAGGAGAACATCCGCCTGCCCCTGGAACTCACAGGGCGCACGGGACCCGAGTCGCGCGAACGGGTCCGCGGCCTGCTCGACACGGTGGGCCTGGGCAACCGGGCCTCGAGCTTCCCGGATCGCCTCTCCGGAGGCGAGCAGCAGCGGGTGGCGGTGGCCCGCGCGCTCGCCCACGCCCCGCGCCTGTTGCTGGCCGATGAGCCCACCGGCAACCTCGACGAGCAGACGGGACGCAAGGTGTTGGACCTGCTCGAGGGCCTCACACGCAAGGAGAAGGCCTGTGCGCTCATCGTCACCCACGACCCGGGCCTCGTCTCCCGGGCGGATCGCGTGCTGAAGCTGGAGGCGGGCCACCTCGTCGAGCAGGAGGTTCGCGCGTGAAACAGCGCCTCCTCGCCCGAGCGAGCCTGCGCCACCTGGGCAGCCACCCGTGGCTCACCGCTCTGTCCCTGCTGGGCATCGCGCTCGGCGTAGCGGTGGTGGTGTCCATCGATCTCGCCAACGCGAGCGCCATGCGCGCCTTCGAGCGCTCCACGGACACGGTGGCGGGCCGTGCCACCCATCAGCTCGTCGGTGGGCCCTCGGGGCTGCCCGAGTCGGTGTACCGGGACCTCCGTCTGCTGCCCGATGCGCCCACGTCCGCCCCGGTGGTGGAGGGCCACGTGCGCGCGAGAAGCGGGGACCAGCGCCCCCTCACGATTCTGGGCGTGGACCCGTTCGCCGAGGCGCCCTTCCGCTCCTTCATCCCGGGTGGCGGGGGCACGGTGGACCTGGGCACCTTCGTCACTGAGCCCGGCGCCGCCATCCTCACGCAACGCACGGCCCAGGCGTTGGGCGTAGGCACCGGGGACTTCCTGGAGGTGGGCGTCGAGGGTGTGACGAAGCGGCTGCACGTGGTGGCGTTGCTCCAACCCACGGACGAGAGCAGCGCCCGCGCGATGGAGGGACTGGTGCTCACCGACATCTCCACCGCGCAGGAGCTGCTGGGCCAGGTGGGGCGCCTGTCGCGCATCGACCTGAAGCTGCCGGGTGATGGAACCGACGAGGCCCGGCTGGAGCGCCTGCGCCCGCTGTTGCCCGAGGGCGTGGAGGTGTTGCGGCCCCGGGCTCGAGGCAACGCGGTGGAGCAGATGACGCGGGCGTTCCGCACCAACCTCACCGCGCTGTCGCTGCTGGCGCTCGTGGTGGGCACGTTCCTCATCTACAACACGATGACCTTCTCCGTGGTGCAGCGGCGCGAGCAGCTCGGGCGGCTGCGCGCGGTGGGCGTCACCCGGGGCGAGCTGTTCGCCCTGGTGCTCGGCGAGGCGGCGGTGCTGGGCGCGGTGGGCACGGTGGCGGGGCTGCTGCTGGGCGTGCTGATGGGCCGGGGGTTGGTGGTGCTCGTCACCCGGACGCTCAACGACCTGTACCTCGTGGTGAGTGTGCGAGGCCTCACGCTGGAACCCCTCACGCTGGTGAAGGGCGTGGTGCTCGGCCTGGGCGCGACGCTCGCCGCCGCGCTGCGGCCCGCCTGGGAGGCCGCGCACTCGGCCCCCGCCGTGACGCTGCGCCGCTCCATGCTGGAGGACGTGTCCCGAGGGAGGGCTCCACGGCTCGCGCTGTTGGGGCTGCTCGTCCTCGCGCTGGGCGTAGGGTTGCTGGCCCTGCCCACTCCCCAGCTGCTACCGGCCTATGGGGGACTCTTCGCGGTGATGCTGGGCGCGGCGCTGCTGGTGCCCTGGTTGACGGCACTGCTCGCGGGCGCGGCGGCGGGTCCGCTGGGACGTCCCTTCGGGCTGTTGGGGCGCATGGCCGCCAGGGGCGTGACGGCGAGCCTCAGCCGCACCGCCGTGGCCCTGGCCGCGCTAATGGTGGCGGTGGCCACCACGGTGGGCGTGGGGCTGATGGTGACGAGCTTCCGCGGCACGGTGGCCCAGTGGCTGGAGTCCTCGCTCCAGGCGGACATCTACGTCTCCCCGCCCTCGCTCGTCACCCGGCGCGGGGGAGCCACCTTCGCGCCGGGGCTCGCCGAGCAGGTGCGCGCCACCCCCGGCGTGGCCAGCAGCAGCACCATCCGCACGGTCCCGGTGCGCGTGGACGGAGTGCCCACGGACGTGCGCTCGGTGGACTTCGGCAACACCCCGGTGCGCCCCTACCACCTCAAGGAGGGAGACGCGAAGCACGTGTGGAAGGAGCTCGAGGCCCCGGACGCCGTCCTCGTCTCCGAGCCCTTCGCCTTCCACCACCGGCTGGGTGTGGGCGGCACCGTGGAGCTGGCGACGGACAAGGGCCCGCGCCGCTTCCGCGTGGTGGGCGTGTACTTCGACTATGGCTCGGACGCGGGCACGGTGCTGATGCTCCGGGACACGTACCTGCACCACTTCGATGACCCCCGGGTGAGTGGCGTGGCGCTCTACGCCGCGCCCGGGCAGGACGTGGACGCACTGGTGGCCCAGGTGCGCGAGCGCGCTGGGAACGTGCAGGCGCTCGACATCCGCTCCAACCGCGCGCTGCGCGAGACGTCCCTGGAGGTGTTCGACCGCACCTTCACCATCACCTACGTGCTGCGGCTACTCGCGGTGGGCGTGGCCTTCATCGGCGTGCTGAGCGCGCTCATGGCGTTGCAGCTCGAGCGCTCCCGCGAGCTGGCGGTGCTGCGCGCCACCGGACTCACGCCACGCCAGCTCTGGGGCCTCGTGTCCCTCCAGACCGGACTGCTGGGCCTGCTCGCGGGCCTCTTCGCACTGCCACTCGGCGTGGCGCTCGCGTACGTGCTCGTCCACGTCATCAACCAGCGCTCCTTTGGGTGGACGCTGCAACTCCTCGTGTCGGCGGACGTGCTGGCCCAGGCCCTGGTGCTGGCGCTGTCGGCGGCGGCGCTCGCGGGACTGTATCCCTCCTGGAAGATGTCGCGCGCCAACCCCGCGGCGGCGCTGAGGGAGGAGTGAGGCGATGCGCGGACGCGGACTCGTCATCGGCGTGGCGGTGGTGCTCGCGGGGCTCGCGGTGGGCGCGGCCTACGTCATGCGTGATGCCTCGCTGCCCTCGGCGCGCGCACCAACCCTGAAGGTGGCGGACACGCTCGGAGGCACGGACGCCGGCACACAGGGCTACACGCTCGCCCTCGAGCCCCGGGAGTTCCACTTCCCCGAGGACCATGGGCCGCACCCCGGCTTCCGCAACGAGTGGTGGTACTGGACGGGCAATCTCTCCACGGCGGAGGGGCGCGACTTCGGCTACCAGCTCACCCTCTTCCGCAGCGCACTGGCTCCCGGAGAAGAGGAGCGCGCGTCCGCGTGGGGCTCGCGGCGGGTGTACATGGGGCACCTGGCGCTCTCGGACATCGGCGGGGGACGCTTCCACGCCTCCGAGCGCTTCAGCCGCGACGCCCTGGGGCTCGCAGGTGCGCGGGCCGAGCCCTTCCGGGTATGGCTGGAGGACTGGAGCGCGGAGGCGGTGGGAGACGGAGCCCTGCCCATGCGGCTCACCGCGAGGGGTGAGGGCGTGTCGCTGTCACTGGTGCTGGAGGCGGGCAAGCCCCCGGTGCTCCAGGGAGACCGGGGCCTCAGCCGGAAGGGGCCCGAGCCGGGCACCGCGTCCTACTACTACTCGCTCACCCGGATGCCCACGCGCGGGCAGGTGACGGTGGACGGCCGTGCGTACGAGGTGACGGGCCAGAGCTGGATGGATCGCGAGTGGAGCACGCGCGCCCTCAGCGGGGAGCAGGTGGGCTGGGACTGGTTCGCGCTCCAGCTCTCGGACGGCAGCGAGCTCATGTACTACCAGCTCCGCCGGCGGGACGGCACGGTGGACCCGTTCACCGCGGGAACCCTCGTCCCCGACCGGGGAGAGCCGGTGCGCTTGTCCCGCGAGGACGTGCGGCTGGAGGTGCTGGACACCTGGAAGAGCCCGAGCAGCGGCGTGACGTACCCGGCCCGCTGGCGGCTCGCGGTGCCCTCGCGAGGCCTGACGCTGGAGCTCACCCCCGCGCTGGCCGACCAGGAGCTGCCCGTGAGCGTGCGCTACTGGGAGGGCTCGGTGCGGCTGTCGGGCACACACGAAGGTCGGCCAGTGGATGGCCGTGGCTACGTGGAGTTGACGGGCTACGCGGATGCGCCCAGACATGGACGCTGAGGCAGAACCACGCCGGGGTTCGGCCGGACGGAGCCAGCACCATGCAGCAACCTCGCGATTGGACTATCGGGACGCATCACGCCTGGTTGGAGCCGCCGGACGCGCTGTGGATGAAGGTCCGGGGGCCGACCTCCCTCGAGGACGCCATCCTCATCCTCGAGCTCTATCGCGAGCTCGGACGCCGAGGCCCTCTCTTCGTGGTGACGGACCTCACCGAAGCCACCGCCGTGGACCTGAAGGCTCGAGACCACGTCTCCTGGAACCTGCAGCTGGAGTGGTTCCGGAGCACCATCTACATCGGAGCGGGGCTGCTGCAGCGGGCCGTGGCCAGCAGCATGGGCTTCCTCCACTCGATTACCGGCAAGCCCGCCCTCATCCAGCACTTTGTCACCACGGAGGCCGAAGCCCGGGCGATCATCGCCCACGAGCGCTCCCTGTTGGACAAATGCCACTGAGTACCGTTGCAACCCCGCTACCCTTCCGCAACCGCCCGGATAGGATGCGCGCACCTGTCATGGGGGGACGCATGACCATCAGCCGTGAGTGGAAGCTGGGGACGCACCTGGCCCGGTTCGAGGAGCCGGATATCCTGTGGGTTCGCATCCAGGGGGAGACGACCCTCCAGAACGCCATCGACCTGACACAGCTCTATGGGGAGCTGGGAGTGCAGAAGCCCATCTTCGTGGTGACGGACCTCACGGGGGCCACCACCGTGGAGGCGGAGGCCCGCCAACACGTCTCCCAGCACTCCAATCCCGCGTGGTTCCTGGGCTCCGTCTACATTGGCGCGGGCTTCGTGCAGAAGGCGGTGGCCAAGAGCCTCACCTTCGTGCATGCCATGACGGGCCGGCTCACCTTCGACCTCCACTTCGTCTCCACGGAGCGAGAGGCACGCGAGCTCATCATCCGGGAGCGCGCCCAGCGCGCCGCGCGCGTCGCCTGAGCGCATCCAGAGCCAGAGAGCCACATCATGACCCAGCACCGTGAATGGAAGATTGGCACCCACGAGGCCCGCTTCGAGTCCCCGAACACCCTCAGCGTGAAGATCAAGGGGGACATCCGGGTCGACGAGGCCAGTCAGCTCATCGACATCTGCGCGGAGCTGGGCGCCCGGGAGCCCTTCTATCTCATCGCGGACATGTCGGAGATCGGCACCATTCCCTCGGAGGCCCGAGGCGTCGCCTCCAAGCAGATCCGTCCGGAGTGGTACCGGGGCGTCGTGTACGTCGGGGCGAGCTTCGTGGCGAAGGCCGCCGTCAAGAGCCTCTCGGTGGTGTTCTACCTGGCCGGCAAGTACACCGCCGACGTCGAGTTCGTCTCCACCCCGGAGGAGGCGCCCGCCGCCCTCGCGCGGCAGCGGGCCAAACACAGGATCCGGGTGGCCTGAGCCGCTAGAGCGCTGGCAGCTGTTCGGCCGGCGCGTCGTGCGCGTCGAGCGGGCGCGTGTTGTAGGCGAGCGACTCCGCCAGGCGCGCGGGCTTCTCGGTGCGTGGGGTGGTCATCAACCGGATGAAGGCCTCGTGGTCCAGCCGCAGGCGCGGGTTGGTGAGGCGCTCGTGGCCGATGGTGCTGAACGTGCGCCCCCCGTAGTCATGGGAGGGAAACACGAGCGTGTCTTCCGGCAGCGCCAGCAGCCGCTGGAGGCTGCGGTATTCGGACTCGGCATCGCCCGTGGGCAGGTCCGTGCGGCCCGTGGCACCGATGAGCAGCGTGTCCCCGGTGAGCACCCGGTCCCCCATCACCAGCGCCAGCCCGTCCGCCGAGTGCCCCGGGCTCGCCCAGATGGTGAGACGCAGGTCCCCCACCACCAGGACATCGCCCTCGCCCAGCACGCGCTGGACCGAGCCCGCAGGAGCCCCCGCGTGCACGGTGCCCGTCATACGGGCCAGCTCCCGGCCTCCGGACAGGTGGTCCGCATGCGTGTGCGTGTCCACCACCAGGACCGGCCGGAGCTGGTCCTTCGCCAGCCGCTGCATGTAGGCCGGTACGAGCTCCAGCACCGGATCCACGATGAGCGCCTCGCGTGTTCGTGGGCTGACGATGAGGTACGTGCGACAACTCGCCCCTCCGTTCAGCTCCTCGAAGATGAACCCCTTCATCCACTTCCTCCCTCTCCCCGGGACCGCCACGGCCGGGACACCGGGGAAGGTAGGGGCACTGCCCGCCGATGGCATGGCCGGGCGGCGGCCGCTCCATTCGAAGCTGTGCGGTCACAGCCCGGCCCGGTCCGGGCACGCCGCTGGATTGTTGACTACCCGTCAATGGAGCCGCACGGACTCCGCCGACTCCTCCTCCTTCAACGAGGGAGCACTCGGTGCACGGGCTATGGTCTATCCACCCCGGGAAGGGGCATATTCCTTGGAATCCTGGAGGAGCCTGAAATGAAGAAGAATCTGCTTGCCGCAAGCGTTTTTCTGTTCGGCCTGGGACTTGGGGGAGCGGCAGCCGCCTCCTCCGGCGGCACTCCGGGAGGCAGCCCTCCCAGCATCACGCCGGAGATGGCGGCGTGCATCTATGCCTGTGAGCAGGCCGGGGGAGATCACGACGTTTGTTGGGCCTGCTGCGTGAGAAACATCTGCCCGATTGATGCGGACTGAGCGACCGCTCACCGCCTGGGGCAAACGCTGCCGGCATGAGCGCTCCATCTCGGCTGGGAGCGCTTCAAGCAGACCAGGCAGGCGTTCGACCCAGACAGGTCCTCACTCTGGGTGAGGGCAAGTCCTGGAGGGGCGGCGCCTCACGTGCCGCCCGGAACCTCTTGTATCGTTGAGCACGGAGGGGGCCTTTCTTCCAAGCAACCAGGACATGACCGACCAGACACCGCAGGTGGATCTCAACCCCGCGTCTCCCGAGAAGTTCCCGCTCCCGCCGGGCAGGTCGGGCCTCCCGCTGCTCGGGGAGACAGTGGAGTATCTCCGCTCCAGCCGTGACTTCACCGAGCGCCGGTTCCGCCAGTACGGCGGCGTCTTCCGCTCCCACGTGCTGGGCTCCCCCACGGTGTTCCTGGTGGGCCCGGAAGCCATGCAGTGGATCTTCGCGGGCGAGGGCAAGTACCTGAAGAACCGCTGGAGTAACGGCGTCCGCCAGTTGCTCGGGGCGAACTGCCTCTCGCTGATCGAAGGTGACGAGCACCTGGAGAGGCGCCGCCTGCTCGCGCCCCACTTCAGCTACGCGACGATGCGCGGGTTCGTGCCCGTCATCGAGTCACTCGCCACGCGCCACTTCGAGCGCTGGGCGGCGCAGCCCGGCGACTTCACCCTGTGGCCCTCCATGCGGGAGCTGGCCTTCGAGATCGCCCTCACCCTCATCTTCGGCCAGGACGCCGTGGACGTGCCGTTCCTCACGCGCCACTTCCAGACGTGGACGGCGGGGCTCTTCGTCCCCTTCCCGGTGAACCTGCCCTGGACGATGTTCGGACGGGCGATGGCCTCCAAGAAGGCCATGATTGACTACCTGGACAAGGTGGTCGCCGAGCGGCAGAAGCGGACCGAGCAACCGCCGGACCTGCTGGGCTCGCTCCTCCAGCACCGGGAGGACGGGGAGCAGCCCCTGTCGCGAGAGACGATCGTCGAGGAGCTGCAGCTGCTCCTCTTCGCCGGGCACGACACCACCGTCACCGCCACCTCCAACCTCATGCTGCTGCTGGCCCAGCACCCGGACGTGCTCCAGCGGGGCCGCGAGGCGGTCGCCAGCCTCGAAGGCCCCCTCACGCTGGATGGGCTGCGGGCGATGCCCTACCTCGCCCAGCTCATCCAAGAAGGGATGCGCCTCATTCCCCCCATCGGCGGGGCCTTTCGCGTCACCACGCGCGATGTCATCTACAACGGCTACCGCATCCCCAAGGGGTGGACGGTGCCCGTCGGCATCCGGTACGCGCATGGGGGTGCGAACTGGCCGGACTCGGAGCGGTTCGATCCCGACCGCTTCAGCGCCGAGCGCAACGAGCACAAGAAGTCAGGCACGTTCATCCCCTTCGGCGGCGGGCCGCGCATCTGCCTCGGCCAGCACTTCGCGATGGTGGAGATGAGCGTGATGCTGGCGCTGCTGCTGAAGCACTACACGTGGGAGCTCGTGCCGGGGCAGGATCTCGAATACACCCAGATTCCCTTCCCCAAGCCCAAGAGCGGCATCCAGCTCCGAGTCCGCCGCCTGGGTTGAGCGGGGAGCGGGGCCCCGCCAGGCCGCTTGGACTCGGTGTCCTGTCTGGTAGCGTGGGGAGTCCGGGGGGGGAGGCGGAGGGGAGGCGCATGGCCGGGGTTCTCCGGCCCTGTTAACTCTGTGAACCTGTGCACCAGGAGAGTCAGCGCCCCGGCTGAGCCATGATGCTCGACATCCCAGGTTACAAGCTCCTCGGTACGCTCCGCACGACGGGCGCGAACGTGCTCATCCAGGCGATGCGGGAGTCCGATGGCCTGCCGGTCATCCTCAAGACGCCCGCAGTCCGCTCCCCAGGCCCACTCGAGCGCGAGCGCTACCGCCGGGAGTTCAGCATCCTGCAACGGCTGCGGAATGTGCGCGGCGTGGTCCGGGCCTACTCCCATGAGGACGTTCTCGGCCGCCCTGTCATCACGCTGGAGCGGTTGCAGGGCAAGCCACTGTCCGAGCTCGTGGGCCCGCCCATGGAGGTGCCACGATTCCTCGAGCTGGCCATCTCCCTGGCCTCGACCCTGGCGGAGCTCCACCGCCACGGCGTCATCCACAAGGACATCAAACCCTCCAACATCGTCACCGAACCGGAGGGAGGAGGAGCCCGCCTGCTGGACTTCGGGGTGGCCTCGCTCCAGCGCGTGGAGCACCTGGACGCCGCACCGGCCCACCTCATCGAGGGAACGCTGGCGTACATGTCGCCCGAACAGACCGGGCGGATGAACCGCCTGGTGGACTACCGCACCGACTTCTATTCGCTGGGCGTGACGTTCTACGAGCTGCTCACGGGGAGCCGCCCGTTCCAGGGGAGTGACGCGCTCGAGTGGTTCCACGCCCACATGGCGTGGCGCCCGAAGCCTCCCCACGAGCTCATCCCCTCCATCCCTCCGGCCGTCTCGGCGCTGGTGATGAAGCTGTTGGCCAAGACGGCCGAGGAGCGCTACCAGAGCGCCGAGGGCCTCCGGGCCGACCTGGAGAAGTGCCGCGAGGGCGCTCTCGAGGTGTTCCCCCTGGGGGCTCGGGACGTCCCCCAGCAGTTCCAGCTTCCGCAGCGGCTCTATGGGCGCGAGGCCCAGGTCTCCACGCTGCTGCGGGGGTTCGAGCGCGTCCTCCAGGGAGGACAAGCGGAGCTCATGCTGGTCCACGGCTACTCCGGCATCGGCAAGTCGTCGCTGGTGATGGAGCTGCACAAGCCGGTGGTGCAGCAGCGCGGGTTCCTGCTGAGTGGGAAGTTCGATCAATTCCACCTCGGCGTTCCCTACGCGACGCTGGCCCAGGCCTTCCGGGGGCTGGTGCAGCAACTGCTGGCGGGGACCGACGCGGAGCTGGCCCGGTGGCGCGAGCACCTCCAGGCGGCCTGGGGAGAGCAGGGCCAGGTCCTGGTGGAGCTCGTTCCCCAGCTGGAGCTCGTCGCGGGCAAACAGCCTCCACTCCAGGAGCTGCCGCCCACCGAGGCGCAGAACCGCTTCAGGCAGGTCCTTCTCAAGTTCCTCGGCGTCTTCGCCACACCGGAGCATCCGCTCGTGATGTTCCTGGATGACCTGCAGTGGGCCGACCAGGCGAGCCTCCAGCTCCTCCAGCACCTGCTCACCCACCCGGAGACGCCGCCGCTGCTGCTGCTCGGGGCCTACCGGGACAACGAGGTCAGCCCCTCCCATCCGCTGATGCTGACCCTGGAAGGGGTGCGCAAGTCGGGCGTGCGGGTGACCGACCTCCACCTCGAGCCGCTGAGCGAAGAGCAGGTCCAGCAGCTCGTCGCGGATGCGCTGCCAGGGGCGGAACGGGAGGTCGTCGTTCCGCTGTCGGCGCTGGTCCACCAGAAGACGGGCGGCAACCCGTTCTTCCTCGGCCAGCTGTTGCTGACGCTCGACCACGATGGCCTGCTGACCCGCACGCCCGAGGGGGGGTGGCAATGGAACGCCGAAGGTGTCCGAGCCATGGGCTACTCGGACAACGTCGTCCACTTCATGTTGGACAAGCTGCGCCAGCTGCCCGCGCAGGCGCAACGCCTGCTGAGCCTGGCCTCGTGCCTGGGCAATGTCTTCTCCCTTCCGATGCTGCACACCCTCTCGGCGCTGGGAGACGTGGGTGAGGTGGAGCAGGGACTCGGGCCCGCGCTTCAGGAGGGGTTGGTGATGCACGGAGGCCCGGAGCAGTACCGGTTCCTCCATGATCGCATCCACCAGGCGGCCCAGGCGCTCCTCACCGAGGAGCAGCGCAAAGCCATCCACCTGAGCATCGGCCGGTCGCTGCTGGCGAGCCTCGCCCCCGAGGCGCTGCGTGAGAAGCTCTTCGACGTGGTGAGCCAGCTCAACGCCGCGGTGGAGCTGATGCACGAGCCCGCGGAGCGCCACCACCTCGCGAGGCTGAACGCGGAAGCGGGCATGAAGGCCAGGGCCTCGGTGGCGCACCGCCCCGCCGTCACCTACTTCACGACGGCCTTCTCGCTCATTCCCGGAGACCCGTGGGAGACGGATGCCGCGCTGGCCTTCAAGGTGCGGCTCGAGTGGGCGACGTGCGAGTTCATGAGCGGCAATTCCGCCGAGGCGCGCCGCCTGGTGGAGGACCTCCTTCCCCGGGCACGTGCCCACACGGACATGGGGGCCGTCTACCGCCTGAAGACCGCCATCCTCCTGGGGATGGGCCAGGTCCCGGAGGCCAAGGCCTGCGCGCTGGAATGTCTGGCATTGCTGGGCATGTCCATTCCCTTGCAACCCTCCGAGGAGGAGGCGGTGGCCGCCTATGAGGAGGTGCGGACGCGGCTCGGAGAGCGGCCCATCGAGAGCCTCGTCGACCTTCCACTCATGGCGGATCCGGACATCAAGGTGGCGATGGGCGTCCTCGATTCGCTCTTCGCACCGGCGTACTTCACGGATCACCGCCTGCTCATCATCGTCCTGTGCCGGATGGTCTCCCTCTCGCTTCGTTACGGCTTCACGGATACCTCCCTGTCTGGATTCTGCTGGCTGGGGGTGATGGCCGGCTCCGCCTTCAAGCGGTACCGGGAAGGCCTTGCGTGGGGCCAGCTCGCTCGCGAGCTCCTCGAGCGGCACAACGTGTCCTCTCAACGGGGGAAGGTGCTCTACAGCCTGCAGTTCATCAGCTTCTGGAGCCAGCCCCTCTCCGCGGCGCAGGAGATCGCCCTCCGCGGCTTCCACCATGCGATGCAGATGGGGGACATCCCGGCGGCCTGCTACTGCGGCGTGTCCATCACCGCGAACCGCCTCGTCATGGGTCACCACCTGGATGACGTCTACCAGGAGTCGGTCGTGCGAGGCGACTTCGCGCGCAGGGCCGGGTCCGTGGATGCGCGGGACATCCTCCTCGTCCATCAGCGCTACGTGCAGCAGCTGCGCGGGCACTCGCTCTCGTTCGACACGTTGAGCGGGGAGGGCTTCGACGAGAAGGCATTCGAGGCTTCGCTGACGTCCACGCGCATGGGCGTCCTGCGCTGCGTCTATTGGATTACCCGGCTCAAGTCCCGCTTCATGTGCGGCGCCTACAAGGAGGCGGTCGACGCCGCGGACAGGTTGGCGGGAATTCTCTGGGTCATGAGGGGGAGCATCAACCTCCTGGACTACCACACCTACCGTGCCCTGGCGCTGGCCGCGAACTGCGAGGGCCAGGAGGCGGAGGCCCGGGAGAAATCCCTCGAGGCCATCCGGGAGCACCACCTGCAGCTGGCGCAATGGGCGGAGAGCGTCCCCGAGACCTTCCGCGCCCTCGAGCGGATGGTGTTCGCGGAGCTGGCCCGACTCGAGGGACGGCTGGATGAGGCGATCCGCGGGTATGAAGCGGCCATCCGTTCAGCCCAGGAGAACGGCTTCACCCAGAACGTCGGCATCGCGGCGGAGCTCGCGGCGAACTTCTGGCGAGCGCGGCAGGCGCCAACGGTCGCCCAGGCCTTCGCGAGCGAGGCCCATGCGGCGTACCGGCAGTGGGGAGCCCTGGGCAAGGCGCGGGTCCTGGAAGCGCGCTGGCCTGGCCTGTCGGCTCCGCCACCTGCCTCGGCTGACGAGACCACCAGTACGGAGTCGATGCGAATCGACGCGCTCACGGTGGTGAAGGCCCAGCAGGCCATCTCCGGAGAGATCGTCCTGGAGCGGCTGGTGACCACCCTGTTGCAGGTGGCCATCGCGAATGCCGGAGCCCAGCGTGGCGCCCTGCTGCTGCCGAGCGGGGACACGCTCTCGGTCGCCGCCATCTCGGGTGCCTCGCCGGACAGCGCCGTCATCCCTTCGGGGGAGGACGCGCTGCCCGAGCTGCCGTGGGCACTCATCTCCTACGTCAAGCGCACGCACGAGCACGTGCTCATCGGCGATGCCTCCCAGCCCCATAAATTCCCGTCCGACCCGTACCTGCGGCGCGGCAGAGCCCGCTCGGTGTTGTGCCTGCCGCTGATGCGGCAAGAGGTGTTCTCCGGAGCGCTGTACCTGGAGAACGAGCTGGCCACGAACGCCTTCAGCGAGGAGCGCATCTCCCTGCTGAGCCACCTCGCCTCACAGGCGGCGATCTCCATCGAGAACGCGCGGCTGTACGCGGATATCAAGGAGGGGAAGGCGGCCCTGCGCCAGGCCAACGAGGAGCTGGAGCAACGGGTGGAGGAGCGCACACGCGAGCTGAAGGAAGCCCAGGCGCGGCTGGTGGACACGGCCCGCGAGGTGGGAATGACCGAGGTGGCCTCCAACGTGCTGCACAACGTGGGCAACGTCCTCACCAGCGCCGTCATCAACGTGGAGATGATGCGGAGGCACGTAGGCGCTTCGCGCGTGGGCCGGGTGAAACAGGCCGCGGCCCTGCTCCTGGAGCACCGCGAGGACCTGGCGGACTTCCTCACCCAGGATTCGCGAGGCAACCAGCTCCCGGACTACCTCGCCGAGCTCTCCGACGAGCTGATCCGCGAGCAGGAGCGGTTGATGGGAGATGTGGAGGCGATGAGCCGGCACATCGAGCACATCCGCGCCATCGTCCAGGTGCAGCAGAACTACGCCAAGACGTCGCTGCTGGCGGTGGAGTGCGACCTCGGACAGCTCGTGGATGATGCCCTGCGCATCCAACTGGCGTCGCTCAAGCGCCACGGCATCTCCGTCACCCGCGAGCTGTCCGAGCTGCCCAAGGTGCAGGTGGACAAGCACAAGGTGTTGCAGATCCTCATCAACCTGATCAGCAACGCGAAGCACGCGTTGGACGTGCTCCCCGAGAGCCAGCGGGCGTTGTGCGTGCGGCTCACCTCCGAGGGAAAGAGGGCGCGCATCCAGGTGGTGGACAACGGGATGGGAATCGCGCCGGAGAATCGCGAGCGGCTCTTCTCGCACGGCTTCACCACGCGCAAGGACGGCCACGGCTTCGGCCTGCACGCGAGCGTGTTGGCGGCGCAGCAGATGGGAGGGAATCTCACGCTGGAGAGTGAGGGACCCGGAAAGGGCGCCACGGCCACGCTGGAGCTCCCCCTCCCCTAGGAGCTCCCCTCCGCCGCGCTCCACCGGACGAGGGACAGCAGAAACAACTCAGGTGGACGGTAGACTGCGGTCTCCCCACTCACACGGGAGTCGGTCTCATATGGTCGAGCACGCATCGCCTCGCGCTCTCTGGCTGTCCCAAGGATGGCGGATGGCGGGAGCCCTGTCCCTGCTTCTGGCCTTCTCGGTGGCGGGCTGCAAACAGGGGCCCGCGCCATCGACACCGGAAATGGCGCCGGTGGTGGACGTGGAGCGTTCCACGTTCACCGTGAGCCGCACCGAGGTGATGACGGACCCCTCGGATTTCTCGGTGGGCGTGGTGCGCATCGTGGATTCGAATGGCGAGACGGTCATGGGAGCCGAGGTGACCATCGTCGGCCGTTTCGGCTCGGACGAGCAGTCCTTCGACGTCAGACCCACGGACGAATCGGGCCAGACGGCTTTCTCCATGGTGGCCCAGGAGCTCCTGACGGTGACGCTCGAGGCGCATGTGCGTTGGCGGGACGCGTCGGTGGTGCTCGACCAGAAGCCCGTGCTGCGGTTCGTGGCGGGGCCGCCCCGGACGCTCGCATTCAAGAGTCATCCATTCTCGACGGTCGCGGGGGCCACGCTGGAGGGCCTGGTGTCGGTGAGCGCGGTGGATGCATTCAACCACCCGGTGACGCGACCCTTCCGCGTCACCCTCGCACTGGCCCCCGGCTCCGAGGCCAACCGGTTGGAGGGGCAGCTCACCGTCCCGCTGGCGAAGGGAGAGGCGGTCTTCCCGTACCTGCGCATCCTGGGCGCGGGGTCCGCGACCCTTGTCGCGAGCGCGATGGGCGCGCCAGCCGTCACCGGCAACGCGTTCACGGTCTACTCCAGTCTGGAGAGCGCGCTGCGCTTCGACACGCCCGTCCCCGCCTCCGTGCCGGCGGGAGCGCCGCTCACGTCTGGAATCACCCTGGCCCTCACCGATGACTATGGAAACCCTCGCAACCCCTCTCCCTCCTCCTGCTGGAGGGTGGAGCTCTCCGTGGAACGCAAGGGGAAGCGCTCCCCGCTCGCGGCGTTTTCGTCCACGAGGTTCGACAAGGGCTTCATGACCCTCCCCCCGGTGCGAGTGTTCCGCCCCGAAGAGGATGTCCGGCTGGTGGCCCACTGCCAGGGATTGCAGGACGCGGTCAGCACACCGTTCACGGTGCTCGCGGGTCCTCCCGACGCGGCGGCGTCCTCCCTACGCGCCACGCCGGAGCGGCTCGTGGCCAGCGAGAAGGCCCAGGCGCTCCTGCGGGTGCAACTGCTCGACGCGGGCGGCAACCCGGTGGTGGATGCGCCCGTGCAACTGTCCGTCTCCGATGCTGGCGCCGTGCTCGTTCCAGCGAGCGGAGCGGGACGGACGGATGGCCGCGGGGTCTTCTCCGCCACCCTCACCTCCACGCAGCCCCGGGAGGTGCGCGTCTCCGCGACGGCGGGCGGGCTCGCCATGGACACGAAGGTCTCGTTCGTTCCCGCGTGCTCCGCCACCATCGCCCTTCCCATGCTCCCCGTGGTCGGGGCGGACATCCTCGGCGATCCGCGGTTCACCAACAGCCCGCTGCTCCCCGTGGACCTGGATCGGGACGGCCACCCGGATGTGGTCTCCACGGATGGCCGCATCTACGACAACGCGGGCGATGGGACGCTGGTGCTGCGCGAAACGGATTCGGAGCGCGTGTCGGGGTTGCTGGCGGTGGGGGACCTCGATGGTGACGGTGCGCCAGACCTGCTCTCCGCGGGAGACATCGTGGCCGTGCGCTTCAACCGGGGAGACGGCAGCCTCTTCCCGCCGCAGCCCCTCGTCTGGGGCGCGGAGGCGGTGGGCGAGAGTGTCAAACGGGCGTGGGTCGTGGACGTCAACGGCGATGGCCTGTTGGATGTGGCGTACACGGTCAGGGGGATGTACAGGTTGACACTGCATGTCCTGCTCAACCAGGGCGGCGGGGTGTTCGCGCCCGATGTGCGCAGCCCTCTCATGGCCGATGCCGACGACGATGCGGTGGTGCTCGTGCCCGGAGGACCGGGGGAGGGCGCGGACGCGGCGTTGGTCGTGCACCCCCAGTCGATGATTCATGTCTTCCAGGCCGGGGTGGATGGCCGCTTCGTGAATGCCGGGACGATGGCCCTGCGGGACATGCCTCGTGGGCTGCTCCAGGCGGATGTGGACGGCGATGGGCGCGACGACGTGCTCGTCCGGTACTACGGCGGGGTCAGGAAGCTCACCCTCCTGGGCCATCCAGGGCAGGGCCGATTCGCGGACCCGGTGGATGTCTCCACCGACGCGGACGTGGGGACGGTGGCGGTGGCGGATGTCGATGGGGATGGTGGGAGGGACATCGCCCTCATCTCGACCGATCCTCCCTACCGGCTGGTGCTGGTGCGGCGGGATGTGGCCGGAGGGTTCCGCCCCGGCGAGCAGCTCAGGCTGTCGGTCGACCCCGCGAGCGTGTCGGCGGAAGACCTCACCGGAGATGGGCGCCCGGAGTTGCTCGTGTCCTCGAAGGCGGGCGTGCTCCCGTTGCTCAACCAGGGTGACGGCACCTTCTCCTCCTCGCGTCCCACAGGCATCTCTGGGGCGGTCTTCCTGGTGCGAGGGGACTTCAACGGTGACAAGGTCGTGGATGTCGGCGGGATGGGTGGCGGGAGCGGCTCGCTGCTCATCAGCCAACCGGACGGCACGCGCGCCGTGCGGTCCGTGCCCATGCCCGGGTTGAATGCGGTGGCGGGGGTCGGGGCGGACATGGACAGGGATGGCCTGTCCGACCTCGTCATCGTGGGGACCTCCGCTCCCAAGGTGTACGTGATGCGCAATGAGAGCGGCGGGACCTTCACGCAGCGCGAGTTCGCCCTCTCGGCCATCCCGGGAGCGGTGGCCGTCGGAGACCTCGACGGGGACGATGCATCGGACGTGGCCGTGCTCCTCCCGTCCTTGAGCCAGGTGCACCTTCTCCACAACGACGGGACGGGCACCCTGACTCCGTGGCGCGTGGTGCCCGTGGGCCCGGCGTCTCGAGCCCTGGCACTCGCCGAGCTCGACGGGGACGGTCACCTCGACCTGGTGGTGGCCCACTCCGTCGATGGCTCCGTGTGGCGCTTCCTCAATGACGGCAGCGGGCGGCTGACGCTCCAGACGAAGGCCACGGTGGGCAAGACGCCCATGGCACTCGCCGCGGGGGATGTCGATGGGGATGGCCTGGCGGAGGTGGTGGTCGCCAACCAGGAAGGCACGGTGGGCGTCCTGCCTGGCTCGGGGGGCCCCTTGCGAACGTACCCGGTGGGGAGGTCACCGACCGACGTGGTGCTCGGCGACTTCAATGGTGACGGTCATCCGGACATCGCGGTGGCCGAGGACAACTGGCGGGTGGGACTCCTTCCGGGCCAGGAGGGCGGCGGTTTCTCGCGACACCAGGGACAGGCCGCATTGTTGTTCGTGCATGCCCTCCAGGCTCAGGACTGGGATGGCGACGGGCGGATGGAGCTGCTCGCGGCCGGGGGGAGCGTGGAGCTGCTGACCTCCACGTGCGTGCGTTAGTGACCACCCGCTCCCAAGGGTAGCGCGGGACCCGGGAGTGTCCGCCCCCACCCCGCCCGCGCCCCGCGAATCGAGTGGATTGGCCCCACGGTGCCCACCCGGCCCTACCCACGAAAGGCGCCCGACCACGGAGCTTTCCAGCGCCGCTGTGTCGGCCAATCGCTTGCATGACCCTGGCCTGTCAACTGCATATCAATCCCAGGAAGGTTGGCCATCCCAGCCATTCGCGCCAAAGAAGAAATTCCCATCAATTGACAAGGAGGGCGGACCATGGCGAGCGCGGCCCGAAAGCATCCACTCAACCCCGTCGACCCGGAGAACCAGCTCGAGCCGGCTCCCTTCTACAAGGAGCTGCGGGAGAACGAGCCGGTGCACTGGTCGGACGCGATGCATGCGTGGCTGCTCACCCGTCACGATGACGTGATGAATGGCCTGCGTGACCCGAGGCTGAGCGCCGACCGCGTCCAGGTGATGGAGCACCAGTTCCGGTTCATGGGACTGAGTGCGGAATCGGTGGGAGAAATCCTCGCGACCTTCAAGCAGGAGATGGCCGTCAAGGATGGCGCCGCCCATCTGCGCCTGCGCCGGCAGGTCAGCCCGGGGTTCAGTCCGCAGGAGATCGACACCTGGAGGCCGGCCATCCGCCGAATCCTGGGCTCGCTGCTGAACGAAGTGCAGCCCCAGGGCGGCGCGGACCTGGCGGCGGGGGTCTTCTATCTGCTGCCTCCGCTCGTCATCGCGGAGCTCCTCGGCATCCCCTCCGAGGACCGCGAGCGTTTCATGAAGTGGGCCGAGCCCGTCGCTCAGCTCACCAGCCCCGCGGCGGGGATGAACATGGTGGACGTGGCCCGCAGGGCCAACGAGGGCCAGCGCGACATCAACCGCTACCTGACGGCCATCGTCGAGGAGCGCCGCCGTGCGCCAGGCCACGACGTCATCAGCCTGATGCTCCAGGTCCCTCCGGAGAAGGGAGGGATGACCACGGAGGAGGTGGTGGCCAATACCAGCCTCATCCTCTCGGCCGGCTACCTCACCACGACGGATCAGCTCGGCAATGGGCTGTACGAGCTGCTCATCCACCGCGACCAGCTCGAGCTGCTGAGGAAGAACCCGGGCCTGCTACCGTCGGCCGTGGAGGAGATGCTCCGCTTCTCCCCGGCGTTGCCCTTCATCCATCGCATCGCCGTGGAGAGCTTCGAGCTGCGCGGCCGGACCATCCGCAAGGGGGACGTGGTGTTCCTCGGGCTGGCGGCGGCCAACCATGACCCGGCGGTCTTCCCGGACCCGGACCGCTTCGACATCACCCGCGGCGGCCACTCGCAGAAACACATGAGCTTCGGCTTCGGGCCCCACCACTGCCTGGGCTCGATCCTGGCCCGCGCCGAGCTGGAGATGGCCTTCGAGGCACTGATCCAGCGCATGCCGGAGCTGCACCTGGACGAGACGCGGCTGCCGCGCATCAAGTGCAACGGCCTGCTCTTCCGCGGCTTCGAGTCACTCCCCGTGCGGTGGTGACGCGCTCCCGGTCCTCGAAGCTCCTCCCCTTCTCGGGCATTCTTCCGTCCATGGAACAGCCTCCGCGCTTCCGGCCCTACGCCAAGATGCCTGCCTCTGGGGAGCCCAGGTCCCAACCCAGCCCTGGCGGCCCCTGGATTGCGCTCGAGAAGATTCACGGCGCACAGCTCGTCATCGCGGTGCGCGCGGGACAGGTGTGGTTCGGCAAGCGCAAAGCGTGGCTGTCCGAGGAAGAGTCTTTCTTTGGCTGGCAACTCCTGCGCGCACCACTGGGGGCCGCGGCCCAACGCATGACCCATGCGCTGAAGGCCGAGGCCAGCACCGTGTACTTCTACGGTGAGCTGTTCGGCGGACACTACCCCCACCCGGCGGTGCCCTCCGTGCCGGGCCTGTCCGCCGTGCAGACAGGTATCTGGTACGCGCCAGACCTGAATTGGTCTCCTTTCGACGTCCTGGTCGCTCGCGATGACGAGGACGAGGGCACCTTGCTGGCCCACCACGAGCTGGAGGCCGTGGCCAGCGACGCAGGAGTCCTGACGCCGCCCGTCCTCCGGCGAGGGACGCGCGCTGACATGGACACCGTCCCCACGCGCGGCCCGACACGGGTCCCAGGCCTGCTGGGCCTGCCGCCCATCGCCGACAACGTGGCGGAGGGGCTCGTCATCAAGAGCGACCAGCGCGCTCCCCCCAACGCACGCGCCTCCGTCAAACGGAAGATTACGGAGTTCAACGAAGGCCGCTTCGACGAGAGCGAGGCATGGGACCCCCACCAACCGCTCTCCGTGGAGGCCCTGGCAGACTGGTCCGCGCGGCTGGTCAACCCCGCGCGCATCGCCAGTGCCCTCTCCAAGTGCGGACGGGACCGGGTCGAACCCCTTCTCGATGAGGTGGTCCTCGACGTGCTCATGGACCTGGAGCTGGCGTTTCCCCTCGCCTATCGCTCGCTCGACGCGGAGGCGGAAGATTTCCTCTCGGCTCAAATCCGAGAACGCGCCTTGCCGCTCATTCAGGCAGCGCTCGCACCACCCCCCTCGCGATGAGTCACGAGGTCGCCGCAACCCCAGCGCCCACTCCAACCCCTACGCCCAAGCCGAACCCGCCTCCGGCCAGACCTTCCCCCGAGGCGTCGCCGGGCGCGGTCAGGAAGTCGATAAACGCCCGCACGCGGGCCGGCACGTGCCGCCTGGAAGGCATGACGAGATACAACGGCAGTGCCGGTATCGCCCCGTCATGAGTCAGCGCGACGAGCGCTCCAGACGCCACCTCCTGCGCGCAGAAGCTCCTGGGCAAGAGCGCGATTCCCCGGGAGCGGATGGCGAGCATCTTTACCAGCTCGAAGTTCCGCGTTGTGACGCTCCCGGTTTGGACCTTTGCGTCAGAGCGCCGCGATAGCCGATGCGCGGGGTCGAAAATCACGTGCTCCGACAAGCTCGAAAGCGTCCGCGAGGGCAGCCGGCGGGCGACATATTCAGGACTGGCGTGAAACGCGAGGTCTCCTTCACCCAGCTTTCGCGCCACCAGTCCGGCTGCGCCTGGTGCGCCACCTCTGAGCGCGAGATCCAGATTGTTGGCCACCAGGTCCAGGGGCTCGTCGGTGACGAGGACCTCGATCTGGATCGACGGATGACGGTCCGTGAAGGCGCAGAGCAATTCAGTCAAGCCGAGCTTCGGCATATCGATCGGCACGGTCATCCGGATCGTGCCCGAGAGCTCATCCGGGAACCGCAGCTCGGCTTCGGCTTCGGCCAGCTTGTCGAGGGCCTCCTCACAGCGCTCCATGTACCGCCGGCCCTCATCGGTGAGCGCGACGCGCCGGGTGGTCCGATGCAGCAGCCGGACGTTCAGATGCGCCTCGAGCGCGCGGACGCGCGCGCTGACGGTGGAGCGGGGAAGGGAGAGGCGCTGGCTGGCGCTGGCGAAGCTCCCCGAGCGAGCGACTTCCAGGAACGCCTGGATCTGGGCAAGACCGATCATTGAACGAAGATCCGAGACACACTGCGCAAGGACGTCCAACTAATGCGCTGGAGGCACAGCCGCTAGCTTCTCTCTCGTTCAACAGCGGAGGGACCGATGGCGCTGACGAGACGAGAACTGCTGCGAGTCGTAGGGTTCATGGCATGGGGGATTGTCGGCTTGATGCTCGCCCCCGACGCATCGGCCAGGACGAAGGACGGACCGGCGGAGCCTCACGTGGAGGTCACGTGGGTGGGGGGGCCCACCCTGGTCATCACGTTCGGCGATCTCACGATCTTGACCGATCCGACCCTGGGCGAGTCCTTCGCCATGGGCGATCCAAACGATGCAGTGGACCACGAGACCGTCAGGTCGCATCACCGGCTCACGCCAGTCGCCGGCGTCGACTTGCGGCGAGTCGATCTCCTGCTGTTGAGCCACATCCACGAAGACCATTTCGACCAGCAGGCCGCGTCCACTCTCGACCGAGGGCTGGCGGTGCTCGCACCAACGGCCGATGTAGCGGCGCTCCGGACCAAGGGCTTCAGGATGGTGGACGGCCTGACCTGGGGAGAGACTCGCACCTTCGACTCGAGTGCGGGACGGGTCCGGATCACCGCGATGCCCGCGCGCCATTCGAGAGCTCCAGCAATCGCGAAAGCCCTCGGTACGGGGAATGGATACTGGCTCGAGTTCAGCAAGGGCGCCTGGAAGCGAACGTTGTACTGGACGGGTGACACCCTGCCGACCCCCGACGTCGTGGAGGCGGTGAGTGCACGTGGAAGTCCGGACGTCCTGGTGCCGCATGTCGGCGGGGTGGGACCCACCGGCCCCTTCGGACAGATCAGCATGAGGGCGGCGGATGTCGTCACATTGGCTGATGCAATCCGCCCGCGCTACGTGCTGCCCATCCACCACTCCACCTATGCCTTCTACCGGGAGCCGATCCACGAGCTCAGCAAGGCGAGCGAGGGGAAGCCCTTCCGACTGGATCTCGTCGCCGCAGGCCCGACGCTGCGGTATTGATAGCGCTCCTCTGGTAGCGCGCGAAGCAGGGGCTGCATCTCGAGAGCGTTCGCAAGAGCCTCAGGGCTTGATGGTGGTGACGAGCTTCGTCCTGCGGCCCTGGGTCTCCGCAGACTTCACCGCGTCGCGGATCTAGTCGAGGTTGATGGTGCCGACCACGCCGGGGAAATCCTTAGTGGAGGCGATGGCGTCGCGGATGGCCGCGCCCGACAGGTTGGGGGCGCGCTTCATCGCGTCGATGGCGAGCCACGCGGAGTCATACGCCAGGGCCGCCATGCTGTCTGGCACCGCGCCGTAGGCAGACTTGTAGTCCGCGATGAACTTCTGCACACGCAGGCCCGAGTCATCCACCGAGTAGTGGTTGGAGTAGTAGCTGCCATCGAGCGCGGAGCTGCCCAGCTCGAAGAGCATGTTGGACTCCCAGCCGTCGCCGCCGAACAGCGGCACCCTCACCCCCAGCTCGCGCAACTGGCGGGCGATGATGTCCACCTCCGTGTAGCACCCGGGTACGAAGAGGGCCTGCGCCTTCGCCTTCTTGATGGCAATGAGCTGCGCGCGGAAGTCCGTGTCGCCCTTCGAGTAGCTCTCGTTGGCCACGATGGTGCCGCCCATCTCTGAGAACTTCCGGCTGAACACGTCCTTGAATCCCGCCGAGTACTCGCTCTTGTTGTCATGCAGCACCGCCACCCGGTTGAGCTTCAGGTTGTCGCGGGCGAACTTCGCCATCACGGAACCCTGGAAGGGATCGATGAAGCAGACGCGGAAGATGTAGTCGCCCTTCTGGGTGACGGCGGGATGGGTGGACGAGGGGGTAATCATCGGCACCCCGGCTGTCTGGGCCTTGTCCACCATGGCCATGGAGTTGGAGGAGGCGGCGTCGCCAAAGATGAGCACCACCTTGTCCTGGGTGATGAGGCGCGCGGCCGCCTGAGCGGCCTCCTCGGGCTTGCCCTGGCTGTCATAGACGCGCACGGCGAGCTTCTTACCTTTCACCCCGCCCGCGGCGTTGGCCTCCTTGATGGCCAGATCGATGCCCTTGCTCGCGGAGATGCGGGAGGTGGCCTCGCTCCCCGTGAGGCTGCCCACCTGACCGAGGAGAATGGTTTCTTCGGGCGCCGGAACCTCCTTGAGGGGGGTCTCGGCCGGCGTGGGCGTGGGGGCCTGTGTGGCGACCGGAGTGGGCTGCGCCTCCGTCTCACGGACGGCCACCAGCACGGCGAGCACGGCCAGCACGGCGAGGAACAACAGGACGACGGTGCGGCGCATGAGAACGTCCTCCAGAACCACCTTCTAATGCACTCCGCTATCAGTGAACTCCGCCATCCCTGGCATGCCGGGCGGGGACTGATGGCGGCTTCACATTCATGCGCCACGGTGGAGCTGCCCTTGCGCGAGTCACGGGAAAGTATGGGCTGTCGACAAGTACGGGTTTTCCGGCATACCCTCTCCTGACACTCCGTGGGGGAGTGGGCCCGGATGGACCGGGCCTGAGAGGACACCATGAAGAAGCTGCTCTTCGTTTCGGCGGTGCTCGCGGTCTCGACGGTGGCGGTGGCCGGCAGCAGCGGCGGCCAGCAGGTGAACATCTGGACGGACAGCGCCGGCCAGACGAACGCCAACGGCACGTTCAAGGCGGTGCGCAACAGCGCGGACACGCAGCAATACATCGGGTGCTCGCTCTATGCCTATGACACGAGCAGCTTCTCGGCCACCTGCTATGCGACCTCGGCCACGGGCCAGTACGCGTCCTGTTTCACCAGCGACGCCAACATGCTGAAGGTAGTCCAGACGCTCAACCCGGCGTCCTATCTGTACTTCGTGGTGAACGCCGACGGCTCTTGCGACCGCGTCATCAGCGTCAACGCCTCCTATAACCTGCCGTAGGACCCGGAATGAGCGCGCGTCAGATTCTCACCTTCGTGGCCGGAGGACTGCTGGGCGCGGGGGGCATGTGGCTGGCGCTCGGGTCCACCCCGCCGCCGGCCGCGCCGTCGCCGAGCCCGGTGGTGCGCGCGGCTCCAGTGCGGCCGCCGGAGCCGTCCACCGACGTGGAGGCCATCCGTACCGCCGTGCGCCAGGAGCTGCGCGCGGCGGTGGTTTCCGCGCCTCCCGCCGTGCCGGTGCAGCAGCCCGTCGCCGCCGCGCCCGCCCCCAAGGACGAGGAGCAGGCGCACCCCGACGAAGCCGACGCGAAGCCGCCCAGCCCTCACTACGGTGAAGCGCGGCGCGTCGTGGAAGTCGGATTGTCGCGGCGCACCTGGTCCGTGGAGGACAGGGGCCAGTTGCAGATGCTGATGCCCATGCTGAGCTCCGCCGAGCGCGAGGCGCTGGCCAAGCAGCTCATCGTCGCCGCCAACCGGGGCGAGCTGAAGGTGGACGTCGTCGGCCCCCTCTTCTGAGAAGAGGGGCTGGCGGGGGCGGTGGGTTTCGCCGCCTCCCGCTCGCCCGAGACCCCCACAGCTCGGGCGTATCGCTGTCTGGGATTGATTCAGGTCAACCCCCTGGGGCCCTACAGCGTCGTCATCCTCTCGAAGGAGAAGTGACGGACAGTGAATATTTTCGCCCTCCCCCGGTCTGTCGGGGCATCTCCAATGAGGTGCCCGCCATGAAGTCCCTGATTGCCCCGCTGATGCTGGCCGCCGCTGTCCCCGCCATTGCCGCCGCGCGTCCCCTCCCGCTGGGAGGGCACCGTCCACAGCGCCGACGTGGGGGACCAGAAGTACTCCACCGCCGCATGGCTCCCCCAGGAGCCCCGCCGCGTCGAGCAGTTCGAGCTCCACCTGCCCCGCCCCGTGCGCGGCCTCGAGCTCCAGTACATGTGCCACCTCCAGGACATCGGCGACTCCCCGTGGCTGAACGCCGGCACGCCCTGCGGCACCACGGGTGAGTCCCGCCGGATGGAGGCCTTCGCCTTCCGCCTCGCCGGCCCCGCCGCGCGTGACTACACCGTGCGCTACTGGTGCCTCGTGGAGGGCGCCCAGACGCCCTCCGGACCGTACGCGGACGGCGAGCTGTGCGGGACGAAGGGCGAGAGCCGGGCGCTGCTCGGCATGAAGGTCGAGCTCGTCAAGCGGCCCGCCCCGCCCCGGCGATAACCCGGCACAGGTGTCACCCCGATTCGATGATTGCCGGGCGATACCTGTATCGCTGTCTCGCAATGCCCGGCCGGAGAGGGCATATCGGGTCGTGATGAAATCGTGATGGACGAATGAGCCCCTCGTGCGGCTCGACTTCGAGCAATCCCTCAGTGTGGTGCAACGGCCCGCCAGCGTGGGTCCGGTTCGGATGCACTCCTGGAGGGTATCGCTCCCATGACCCTGTCACGGCGTATGGCTTTCTTCCCCATTCTCTTGATGGTCGGCTTCATCTCGTGCGGCACCCCACCCACTCCGGAGCAACTCCACACGGACTCCGTCAGCCTCATCCTCGGGGATGCGAGCTTCCAGGCTCGCTTCGGCCGGCCCCCGACAGTGCACGATGATGAGGAGCTCCGGATCCGCGTCCACCTGGAATATGTGTTGGAGCTGCTCCGGCAGCGCCCCACCTCGCCATGGCGTTCATGAGTGCGAGCGGCCTGGGTCCCTACGCGGCCGTCTCCTTGACGAAGCTCACGGGAGCATCCAGGTCGGCCTCGGCGCTGAGCAACATCGACCTGGGAGTGGCCTGGACCCTGCCCATCCTCTCCAACACCTGGTTCGCGCTCCGTGGAGGGATGCTCCTTCCCACCGGGGACGAGGATGAGGTGGCCTCCTCCCTCAATGCCACCGTGGCGGCGATGCGTCCGACCCAGGCCGTGCTGTTCCAGCCAGGAGCCCTGGGCGGAAGGCTGGGCGCTGCGATGATACTGGTCGGCTCGTCCTGTTCCCTCCGGCTGGACACCGGGATGGATGCGTATTTCCCCTTCACCAAAGCCTTGCAGCTCTCTCCACACTGGGGAGCGGGGTTCTCCTATCGCGCCAACCCCGTCGTCGCCACGCTCGAGATGGCGGGCGCCCGGTATGCGGAGACAACCTCCTCGAGGAGTGAGATGCATCACTCCCTCGGTGGCTCGCTCCGGTTCATCACCGACAAGGTTGATTCGTGGCAGCCGGGTGTCTCCGTCTCGATACCGCTGGAGGAGCCGCTCGAGCGGTGGTTCCTGGGCTTCGATCTGACGATGCGGTACTGACGTCCAATGGCGGTTCACCTCCCCGCTCAGGCAGTGGGGTCTGAGCGGGGAGCGAGTGCTCCAGCCTCGGATGCGAGCGGCTACCGGGTGCTCCACCAGGGGCTGCTGTTGGGAGCCGCTGCGTTGCTGCCCTCGGCCCGCTCGTCTCCGTCGAGCACCCCGTCGAGGTCCCGATCGATGCCCATGCGCTGTCCCGACCCCGGGGGCGTGCAGGTATAGGTCAGCACCCCTTTGCCCGAGGCCACGAGCGCGCGCAGGGCCGCATCGGAGATGGAGGGCACGGCTTCCCGGTCACTCTTGAACTGCCCATCTCCCAGATAGAGGAATCCCACCTCGAACCGGGCGAGGCGGCCCTTGGCGATCAGCTCGCACTCGCCCGCGTCCGCGCGGTCCTTCAGCAGGTGGATGCGAGGCTCCGCGACCGCCTGGTTGTCTGCCGTGAGCGTCACCTGCTGACCGACAATGGGCGCCAGGTTGCTGTCGAACGCCAGCATGAATTGCTCCATGTCTCGCTTGGCTTGGACGCCCGCGGGCGTGTGCGGGATGCCGACGGGGTTCAGCGCGTTCTCATCGAACCCGCTATTGAACCGGAACAGGTCCGGGACGGTGCCGTCGTGGTTGAAGCCAAAGCCGCGGACCTGCTCCCCGAGGAAGGGATCGGGCCCGAGCGTATTGGTGGTGAAGCCCGCGCCGAACATGCCAACCTTCTGGTACAGGTTGCGCAAGTGCGGAATCTTGAAGATCTGAGGCTCCGCGTCGAAGGCCGAGCGGCCGTCCGTTCCAAAGAAGCCGGCGAAAGCTCCCTCCCCCGGGTTGGCGAGTGGATCGATCCGATGGCAGGTCTCGCACGTGCCCTGCGGAGCGACCCGGGCCCCGAAGAAGAAGTCCCGCCCGGCCTGCTGAGCAGGCGTGAGCGAGTTATCGAGGTTCCGGATCGGGTTGGGCGGGTAGGCGACCTGGAGAATGAAGTCGGTGAACTGCTGCATCTCCGTGGCGGAGAGCCGCGCGGACCGCCCGAGCAGGCTCATGAAGGCGGGGTTGAACTTCTTGAACGCGGCGGACTCGTCGAAGACGCCGCTGTTCGGCTGGGAACTGGGCGCATCGTTGCCACCGGTGCGGTCACCGCGCCAGTGCATCGGGCCATGGTTCGCCATGCCCCGCAGACTCTGTGTCACCATCGGCCCCTTCAGCGGGTGGAAATCGGGATCGAGGCCGAGCAGGGGATCGCCGCCGAACGGAGGCAGCAGCGGGACGAAGGGGCCCGGGTTGTTCACCACTGCGTCATCCGGATTGCCCAGGTCCCAGGCCAGGCTGTCGAAATCGCCGAAGATGTGGCAGCTGCCGCAGGACGAGTCACCGTGGCTGGAGCTGCGCCGCGCGTCATACAGGAAGGGCCGCCCCGCCACCACACTGGGAGGCTCGGGGTTGTACATCGGCACGTGAGCCAACTCACCGCGCGTGGAGGTGTCGACGATGGAGATGGCGTTGTCGAAGCGCGTCAGCACGTACAGGCGCCTGCGGGCCTCGTCCAACACCATGCCGGTAGGGCCGCCACCGCTCAGGAGGATCTGATTGGCCGAGCCAGGCACGAAGGTGTCGGCCTCGAGCGCGGCGGTGGAATAGACGCCCAGCCTGGAGGAGCCAAAGGCGGCCACGTAGAGGGTGGTGCCGTCGGAAGTGACCGCCATGCCGAGCGGCTGCGCCAGGCTCTTCTCGCTCTCGGAATTGGGGAGCGGGGCGCAGCACGTGCCGTAATCGATGTGCTTGTTGAGGTGGCGCGGGGTGACGCCCGTGGGGCTCAGCACGGTGATGCGGCTCTCGTGCAGATGCCCCCGGAGCGTGCTGCCGCCGAAGAGACCCGCGCCCTCGAAGCGCAGGTCGTTACGCGCCTCGGTATTGCTGACGTACACCTTCCCGTTCACGGGGTTGACGACCATGTTGAACAGCACCGTGCCCACGCCGGAGTAGAAACCGCCCGGGCCCGTGAGCTTCGCGGGCGGATTGGCGTTGGCGTCGATGACGAACACGTCCTTGTCCGGCAGGGAGAACCTCACCTGGTCATCCCACGGGCGGTTCAGCACGTCGACCCAGTGCTCTCCGTTGAACTTGACGATGAGTCCCACCTCGGGCGCTGGCACACCCGCGAGGCTGAAGTTCGGTCCGGGCACGCCGCCGGCCGCCTCGCCCCCATCGGGCACCTGAAGCTCGCTGAGCGCCGTGGTGCGATTTCCAGAGTGGAAGGCGGCTGCGTAGACACGCGAGCCGTCGGGCGTCACCGCGAGAGCCCGGGGTGTGTCACTGAAGAGGGTGAGGATCGTGAGCGGACTGCCCCCGAGCGAGGTGCCCAGGTGGGCGGCATCGAAAACCCAGACATCGGCCCGGCCAATGCCTGGCGTGGTGAGTTGCGGATCAAAGGGAGCGTTCTGGCCACGGTGGGCGGTGGTGATGAAGGCGCGGCTCTTCCCGGGCCCGGCGAAGACGATGTCCCGAGGCTCGTCGCCCACGAGCAGGGTCCGCACGACAGTGCCCTCCTCTCCGTTCGGGTTGAGCCGCACGATGCTGACGCTGTCGGACAGGTGGTTGACCACCCAGACCTCATCGTTGCCGCGGACCGCGACGGCGACCGGCTCGAGCCCCACGGGTACCGAGGCGCGGTGACGGAGGCCTGGGGTTCCGACATGGAAGACCTCGAGGCGGTTGTCAGGGGTATTGACGGCGAAGAGGAGCTTGCCATCCGGCGAGAGCGCGAGCGGGCGGACCTGTCCGCTCTCGAAGAGCGTGAAGGAGGGGGCCACTGAGGGCACACCGCTCGCCGAAGAGCAGATGAACAACGCCACGATGAGAATGGATTTGGAGATGGCCTGGTTGGCCATCTTTGTCAGTGCCGCCATGAGTTCCCCCCTCGGAACTGGTCAGTGCTACCTGGGGAGGTCTACATGGAGTCAGGGGTCCGAGGGACCTGCCCCGGGGGGCATTTCCTCCATCCTGTCTGTTTCCAGACGCATCGGGTGTCGTGTACTCAATCCGCGCGCTGGCCGGGCCCTCACCAGAACTTCAGGCCTCTTCCAAACCATTCTCCACGGTCTTGCCAGCGAACTACAGCGCAGCACTTACGTCCTTGGAGCTGAACCCGACGCTTTCCTATATCTTCTCATCTCACACTCATCGGCACCCTTGCCGAAGGCGCTCCCAAGGGCCTTGTTGACGTCGGTCGCGTTGTAACCGATGTTCTTCAACAGCTTGGTGGCATCCTCTGCGCCGGCTCGGAAGGCCGACTGCAACGCGGTGCCAACGTCCTCGACGGCATAGCCCGTGTTCTTGAGCAACGCCGCAGCGTCACCGGCAACCGAGCCGTAGGCCTGACCGAGGGCCCAGCCCACCTGACGGGCCGCCCCCACCGTTCTTCATCAGCGTGGCAGTAGCCACCTTCGAGAGCTTGAAGGTCGATTTCAAGACCCCCTCCCCCGACGACCGCGCCCGCGTGCCTGGCGAATTCGATCGCTCCTCCCGCCACGTTCTTCAGCCAGCTCTCGGCGTCCGAGAAAAGGTGCACGAGGTACTTCTCGGGCGCGTCGATGCTTTGATGCTTGAGCCAAGTGACGAGGAGCAAAAGAGGGCCGCTGGCGGGGGCCGCCCGAGTTGTGAGCCCGGCTGGCCGGTGGGCGCCCTCGATGGCATAACGAATTTCCTCCAGCTCAGCCGAGAAGCCGGTGTGTTCCATCTGCGTTCCTCCTCGGGTGGATTGGATGAAGACACACTGGCCAAGCAGCCAGAGCATCAGCGTGGATGACCGCCAAGATCCTTATGCCGAAACACGGGCTGTTTTGATGACCCCACAGATGACGCTGCTGAGAGCGGCGAACATACAAGCACCCAGAGTTGTTAGCCCCGCTGGGTATCCCCTAGGCCCGGTTACCTATCAGGGGGTGGCCATCATCACGGAGAACCTTCATGACTCTGGGTTGGACGGCAGTACTGCTGGTACTCCTCGCCGGGTGTGGATCAGCCAACTTCGGAGCGAGGCCTCCTCTATCACCTGGAGCCAATCCCGCGACGAAGAAGGAGCTACCCTAGCCACGGCGCCACCCCCTCAGTACGAGTGCGTCGCGATGGTAACCCCCACCGAGTGGTGGTCGAAATCATACGTCGGCCACTGGGTGAGCTCGTCAGCTCGGGCCGCATACAGCGTTGCGCCTTGGAGTTGAGCACCCCAGAGGATGGTACCTTGGAGTTGAGCACCCCAGAGGATGGTACCTTCGAGGTGGGCGCGCTGAAGGTTCGCACCTTCGAGGTGGGCGCGCTGAAGGTTCGCACCTTCGAGGTGGGCGCGCTGAAGGTTCGCACCTTCGAGGTGGGCGCCCCAGAGATCCGCCCGCTGAATGTGAGCATCCCGGAGTTGCGCGCATTGGAGATAGGCGCGTTGTAGGTGGATGCGTTGTAGATGGGCACCTTCCAGGTGGGCACCTTCCAGGTGGGCACCTTCCAGGTGGACACTCTCAAGGTGTGCGCCTTCCAGGTGGGCGCCTTCCAGGTGAACATCTTCGAGGTAGGCACCTTCCAAGTGGATATCTTTGAGGTAGGCGCCTTCCAGATGGGCGCCTTCCAGGTGGGCCCGTACAAGGCGGATGCCCTCGAGACGGGCTCCTTCGAGGCGGATGCCCTCGAGACGGGCTCCTTCGAGCCATGCGTCATGGAGTGCGATACGCCGGAGATCGACTCTTTCCAACTCGATGATTTCATCATGGCCGGAATGAAGAATCCTACGTGTCAGCGCCGTCATGGCCGCCTGGACATCCGGTGCGCGAGCCTGAAGAGATGGGAGTTCCAGAAACTTTGATTTCACATCATGTTGCCGCACCTTAGGGGCAGCTAGCTGCTTCCGCAGGGAATGCCCTCGAATGTACGCGGCCAAAATGTTAGTAATTGCCGCTCGATCGACTCTTGAATCCCTGCCAATTCGAGATAAGGCGTGGATCCCCCCCAGGCGGATATCGGTCTCCGTCCTCCCGATGTGTTCGATGGCCCTGGTGAATCGTTCCGTGAGTTGTCCTTCACGGCTGTTTTTGAGCCCTCTCCAGGAGAAATAAGCGGTCGCAAGAAGGACCGCCCCTCCCATTGCCTGAAGGAGAGTGGTCCGAACATCGTTCTTGGCTTTGACAATTTCTGCGGGCTCCAGTCGTGCGGAGGATGTAGAGCCGAGGTCACGCTCGACAATGTAGGTTGGCAAGAAGAGGATGCAGGCAAGCAGGGAAACGATGGGGACTATTGCTGCTATCAGCAGCAAGGGACGCGTGTACCAGCGGGCGCCGGCACGCAATGCGCAAGTACGCTGTTTCATCGACCCCCCAGCAGATCGCTCCAAGCACTTGGAAACGGAAATTCTTCCAACAAGAAAGATAGAAAGGGCTTGGGGGCGGAGTAGCACCATCCAACCTTGCAAATGAGATCGCAGAGAGAAACGCTCGGGGACCTGTCCAAGAAAGAGGCGCAGGCCAGCCAAGTCGCCTAGCGTACTAGTAGCCAACAGCACGCTCCACTTGAAGTGAGCTGTCAGGCATCCGAAGCCTCAAGTCGGCACTGTGATTCACAGATTCTGCGGTCCCAATCTTTAGCCTGAAGTGACGCGCCTATGGAGGACGCTCGTGCGCCGTGACAAGGCAGGACATGAACCATTGCGGAATGTTCTTGGGGCTGACTGGAATCCAGGTTTACAAGGTCTAGCTGAACTCTATCTGGGGGGGCTGCTGCTCTTCCTGTTGAGTATCAGTATCGTGCCGGTGCTCTGGGAACTGATACGGAGCATGGAATTTATGGACAGTCGTCTCCTGCTCTTGGCACCAAGCATACTCCTGCTTGGATACCGGTTGTTGGGCACCCGGCGTGCTCGTATTCGACATCGGGTTAGGGTGAGACAGTACCAGGAACTCTTGGCCGCCTATGCCGAGAGACATGCTGGCGGGGAACTTTCCCATAATATCTTCAACAAGGCTCCACTGGGCGAGTCGCTCCAACGGGAGGGACGCTCCGTGCGCATGCTCCTTGGTGCGCTAGTGCTCGCCTTGCCCTTCCTAGGCCTTGCCCTTCTTCTTACGACGGAGCAGCGCCTCCTTCCAATCAACCCAATCAACAAGGACGGGCTCCTGGGTCTGGCGTTGGCCGGCAGCGGCGTCTATGCCTATACTATAGGGCTCCTCATCCTACGAATCTGGGCAGGAACACTCTCCACCGGATTCCTCCTGACCACTGCTATCCGTTCTTTTCTCTTAATGATGATGGGTTATGCCCTGGGCCTCATGGGTGTCTTCCAGCTACGCAAGGGCATATTGGCGCCCTTTTTGTACTTCGGCCTGGGCTTGTTTCCCGCACTTGGGTTAGAGATTCTGCATCGACGGTTCAGACAGGTCTTCGCACCAGAACCCCCTGGAGCGGAGTACCTGAAATGGGAGTACCTGGATGGCGTCACCAACTTCGATATCGAACGACTCAAGACTCTGGGAATCTTCAACATCCAGCAACTGGCCCGAGTAGAGCCTGGATGGCTGTCGCTGTGCACTCACTACCCGCTAGCGCGCGTCGTTGATTGGATCGACCAAGCCCTCCTCATCACCTACCTGCGGGAGGACATCCTCAGCGCTCGTCAGTTCGGAATCCGCAGTGCCACCGATCTGCGGATGCTCTACCGAGAGGCCACTCGCTCGGACTTGCCCGACCTCAACAAGCTGGATGAAAGCGAGCGGAGTCGCCGTCGCGCTGGTCAGGCGTTTAAGGACATAGCCAACATGAAGCGGGGCAAGCTGTTTCAGGAAGAACTCCTGTCCATTGGCTCATCCCTCAACGACGACGTGCTAGTTGACCTTCTGGACTGCTTTCACAACCGTCGCTGCTGACTCTTCGGGAGGAGGCGCGGCTCAGCGGCGGAGCAGACAGCATGGGCCGGGAATTCGGCTCCCCACCACAAAGAGCACGCCACCCGGCACCCGCAGATGCCGGGTATATGTCGTCACGGGGTGTATGTCACCACAGGGAGCTGCTCTACTCGGAGCGGTACCTCACGACCCAGACCCGGATGGGCAGATAACCGATTGGACCACGGATTGGACCGCGCGCGCCCATCCCACGCTGCGGGTCATCAGCATCGAGCAATGAGCATCCCGGCCACTTACCCGTTACACCGACGCCGTGGAGTATAGGACGGATCGGGACCTTCCTAAGGTCTTAGTTCGAGTTTCGCAGTTTCGGGGGAGTTGGAAGAGCGAGCAGCGGATAACCTGGTGGGCTGAGTAGCCCGCGCGCTCTCGTTGGCATGTTTCAGCCCTCTTGAAGACGATGCAGGGGAACGAAGCTGGAGCGAGCACCGGCAAGACATTGGAGGTCATGCTGGCGATGCTGATGGGAGCGGTGGTGAGCTGACGGGTTCGGGCACTACCTCGGCCCGACAGGAAGCTCGCCATGATGCTGCCCGACATGTTCCTGCAACTGGGTATCCGTCCTGCCAACGACGTGCTGGGGAGCTTGGCCAGGGAGAGGGAGCCGACGGACCCTGCCGGGCAGGTCGAAGCAGAATGAGAAGCCGGAGTGGGTTCGAATCGCCGAGGAGTACGAGGCGAGCGAACTGACGCAGAGGGAGTTCGCAGAGCGCCGGAGCGGGGGCGGCATTGAGAGGAACTGCGCGTCACCGAAGGCACGCAGCAGATGTGGACCGGGGCATCGACCATCTCGCTTCGCGGACGGCGTACACGTTCCGAGACACCAACAGCGCTCTCCCTGTCACCTAACGACACGAGATGTCGGGATGCTGCTCCTGGCCTGTATCTTGCCATGGGCTGAGCGGTCGTACTTCGGGTGACTTCACGCATGCAGCATCTCGCCGCTTGGGGATGTGGTCGTTGTGCGCTTTGTGGCCGGCCATCGCACGCGCTGTCACTCCATGGATTGACATGAAGATGACCTGGTGGAGATTCATGCGTTCGCCCGCTTTCATTATTCTCACCATGCTGTTTGCCTGCACGCCCGTGCAATCACCTTCTGAACCACCTTCCACCGAGCAAGATGATGCGTTTGCTGCTTGGCGCAAGTACGGCCAGCCCCAAACCATCAAGCTCTTCGAGGAATATGCCAAGGCGAGCCGTGGCGAAGCTGCTGACCTGGATGGTGATGGAGTTCCTGAAACAACCTCGGTTCGCATGCCCGATGGAGGCATGCGCTGGGAGTTTGCTCCCCTGAAAGATGGTCGCCTGCACGGAATCATGGAGATGAGTCCCAGAGGGGACGTGCTGACATGGATCGACACCGATGGTGATGGGCACATCGAGCGCCGCGAGGAAGTCACACTCAACGGCAAACTGCGCGTGCTATGGCGAGACACCAACGGCGATGGCCGTCTGGAAGAGCGACGAACCGAAACGGAAGAGGAAAACAGCACCAAGGTAGTCATCGAAATCGATCCAACCGGAAATGGAAACTTCGCCTTGAGCACCGAATACTCGCTTCCGCTTGCACTTCCCGCGACATACGAAGAATGCAAGAAGAATGACTTCATGACGGGTGATTTCCCTAAACTTGGAGACCAGGACGTGGAGCCGAGAGACATCAAATTCGAATCGACTCCCGTCGTCACCATCATTGGAGGGGCAGCCAAGGGCTCCTGTAATGATTACGAAATCAGCTCGGTAGTCGCCGCCGTCGAGTGCGCGCTTGGCCTCCAGAGTGAAAGGAAAGGCCTCAAGTGCCTCAAGGCAACGAACTCCTCCATGGCAGACCATTTTAGATTTAGCTTACTCAAGAAGCGCATCAAGATAGCATGCGGACTCAATTGCGATGGGGTGGGCGCCACAACCCTAGGCAGCAGAACATCTGCTCCCTACATCAATCTAAACAGTCGTTACTTCTGGGAGACAGACTCCGCAGATGCGAATTGCGAAACAATTTTTCATGAACTCCTGCACGCCTCTGGTGTCGCGACTACGGGCGTAAACCACAACGACGGAGATCCAAGGGATCAGGTGTACGCATGCTCACTCTATTGCTCTGGGTGCCGCACGGACACTGCTGTCAGTCCTCAGCCGACCGCGAACGAGAACTGTGCCCGATGTGCTGGCTCTCCTGAAGAAAAGCGGAAATGCGGTATCGAGAAAAAGCTTGCCCACGTGGCGTGTCCCAGTGCCGCGATCTGCCATGGAGGCATCCTCACGAATAAGGCCTGCGAGAAGTGCAAGGGCGTTGTCGAGCAGGACTGCGCGGGTCAGCCACTTGGTTCGGCAGGAGATTTCTATTGCTGTGAAACGTGCCCTGCGACCGCCAATCGCTCAAATGACATACCCTGCACATCGACACCGACGTTGCCGAATGGCTGCAATGTCAAGCCCCCTATGTGCCAATGAACGTTCACCTGCTCGTATCGACTGCCGCAGTTCTATCTCTCTCCAGTTGTGCCACTCCCGGAGAAAGGTTTGAGGAACGACAGATGGGTTGGAGGGCCCATGCCACTGCGAGAATGCTTCAGCTCTACGACGAGTTTGGCTCGCCTACGAAGGGAGGCGTGCTCAAACAAAAAGCTGATGGCTGGGCGGAGTACGTCTTGCCTGATGGTCGCCGACGCCTCGTGTTGGATCAGGATGGAGACGGACGTCCAGAGGGGTTTTCGGATACGTTGACAGACGAGACGATCATTACCGTCGTCGATTCCAATCAGGACGGCAAACCCGAAATCCTCTCTCAGGAGGACGGCAATGGCTGGTATTTCGACGACACGAATCGCAACGGCACTTTCGACAGGCTGAGAACCGCTTTCGCGGAAGGGGACATGTTCCGCGTTCGTATCTGGGTCGATGCGGACGAAGACGGGCACTTCGAGGAAACGGAGTCATGGCTGCAGACCCCCGCGATCCCAGTCCTCAAGCCTCCGCGAGAGCCAGTCCCATCTCCTGGCCAGGAAACGCGCGGGCCGTGACCCGGTAGGGCTCAGCGGGCCGTGGTGGGGGCGGCCATGGCCAGGTGCGCGTGCAGCGTCTCGGTGCGCACGTAGAGGAACTGCGCGTCGCCGAAGCCCAGTCCGTCCCCGTCGAACAACTGCTGCTCCTGCTCCCCCAGCGCAATCGCGTTGACGAACGTCCCGTTCATCGACCCCGCGTCCCGCACGTAGCAGCTCCCATCCCCCGCGTTCCACCGGATGAGCGCGTGGAACTTGGAGACCGACGGGTCGTGCACCACCAGCGAACTCGTCTCCAACCTCCCCACCGCGAACACCTCGCCGTCCGTCTTCGGGTTGAGGAAGAGCACCTGCAGGTGCTCGAAGCCCTGCAGCATCGCCATCAGCCGGTCCGCCAGGCGCGAGCGGTGGGCCATGAACACCGTGCGCGCCCTCCCCATCTGCTGGGCTACCTGCTGGAAGACCGGGGCGGGCGGCTGCTGGATGAGCGCCACCGGCCCATGCGCGGACTGGAACGTCTTCACGTCCACCCGGGGCAGCGCTCGCAATTCCTTCACCGAAGGCATGGCGCGCAAGGCTAGGCGCGCACGCCCCGCGTGCCAAGGGCCCTGGCTCGGGTATGGTGCGCCCGTACACCACCCAGGCAGCCTCAGGAGGCTTCTTTCATGGCGAAGGCGAAGTACGTGCTGGCAGTGGACCAGGGCACCACCGGGACGCACGTCTCCATCCTCGACGACAAGCTCCGGGTGGTGGGGCGCTCCTACCGCGAGTTCACCCAGTACTTCCCCAAGCCCTCCTGGGTGGAACATGACCTCGACGAAATCTGGGCCTCCGTCGAGCAGTGCATCCGCCTGGCCCTGAAGGACGCCGGGCTGGCAGGCAAGGACATCTCCGCGGTGGGCATCACCAACCAGCGCGAGACGTCCGGCCTGTGGCTGCGCGAGGGCGGCAAGCCCCTGGCTCACGCCATCGTCTGGCAGGACCGGCGCACCTCGGAGCACTGCGCGAAGCTGCGCCAGCAGGGCGAGGAGGCCCGCGTGCGCGAGACGACGGGCCTCGTGTTGGACCCGTACTTCTCCGGCACCAAGCTCTCCTGGATGATGCAGCACGTGAAGGGGGCCCGGAAGCGCGCCGAGAAGGGCGACGCGTGCTTCGGCACCATCGACACCTGGCTCGTCTACAAGATGACCGGGGGCCAGGCGCACGTCACCGACGTCTCCAACGCCAGCCGCACCCTGCTCATGGATGTGAAGCGGCTCGAGTGGGACGAGGGCATGCGCTCCCTCTTCGACGTGCCGGCCGCGTGCCTGCCGGAGATTCGCGGCTCGGCCGAAGTCTATGGCACTACCCGGGGCATGCGCGGCCTGCCGGACGGCATCCCCATCAGCGGCATGGCGGGAGACCAGCAGTCGGCCCTCTTCGGACAGGCCTGCTTCTCCCCCGGCGAGTCCAAGTGCACCTACGGCACGGGCGCCTTCCTGCTGATGAACACGGGCGATACGCCGGTGTACTCGAAGGCGGGGCTGCTCACCACGGTGGCCTGGCGGATTGGCGGCAAGACGTCGTACGCGCTCGAGGGCAGCTCCTTCATCGCCGGCGCCGCGGTGCAGTGGCTGCGCGACGGGCTCAAGGTCATCAAGAAGGCTGCGGACGTGGAGCCGCTCGCCGCCAGCGTGAAGGAGAGTGGGGACGTGGTCTTCGTCCCGGCGCTCGCGGGCCTGGGAGCCCCCCACTGGCGCCCCGAGGCCCGCGGCCTCTTCGCCGGCATCGACCGCTCCACCACCGCGGCCCACCTGGCGCGCGCGGCGCTCGAGGGCGTGGCCATGCAGATTCATGACCTCGCCGAGGCCATGCGGCGCGACAGCGGCCGGGAGATTCCCGCCTTCAAGGTGGACGGAGGCGCCTCGGCCAACAACCTGATGATGCAGTTCCAGGCGGACATGCTCGGCACGGAGGTGGTGCGCCCGCAGAACCTGGAGACGACCAGTCTGGGCGCCGCCTTCCTGGCGGGCCTGGGAGCGGGCGTGTGGAACGGCACGGACGCCATCCGCCGCGCCTGGAAGGTGGGCAAGGTCTTCAAGCCGAAGATGAAGGCCGAGGTGCGTGAGCGGTACCTCACCAAGTGGCGGCGCGCGGTGGAGCGCGCCTGAGACAGCGGCCCCCGATTCGCGATAGGAGAGAGTTCCGATGGCCTACGACCGCACGCTGTTGACCCCCGAGGCCCTGAAGCAGTTCCTCGCCGAGCACCCCGAGTGGAAGCACGAGGGAGGAATGCTGCGCCGCACCTACGAGGCGCCGAGCTTCCTGGGTGGCATCGAGTTCGTGAGCCGGGTCGCGAAGGCGGCCGAGGCCGCGGACCACCACCCGGACATCGACATCCGCTGGCGCAAGGTGACGCTGGCGCTCGTGACGCATGACGCGGGTGGGCTCACCTGGCGCGACACGAAGCTGGCGGCCGAGGCGGACACGCTGTTCACCCAGGTGGTGAAGCAGGGCTGATGCGGGCGGCACTCCTCGTCGCATGGGCGCTGTGGGCGGCTCCGGCGGCGGCCCGGGCACAGGAGGACGTGCCCGAGGCCACCCGGCCGGAGCGGCTGTACATCAACTCGGGCGTGCTGATGGGCTCCTCCCGGGTGGTGGGCATGGGCGGCGCCTACGTGGGCATCGCCGAGGGCGTGGCGGGCTTCGCCAACAACATGGCCGCGCTCGCCCAACGCTCGCCGGGGTTGGACAAGGACTGGGACGTGGGCTTCACCCTGTCCTGGTTGGACCTGCCGCTGGCGAAGGCCAAGGGCAAGGACCTGGACAACGACGGCCTCGCCGACGACGCCCCCCAGACGTTGCAGCTGCTGGGCGCCATCATGTTGCAGTACCGCAACGTCGGCCTCGGCTTCTCGATGCGCAACTACCAGGTGGGCTACTGCAACACGGCCCACTGCGACCCGAGCGATCTCATCCGGGTGTCGCTCGTCCAGTCGGCGCTGGCGGGCGCGGTGTCGCTGGGACGCGACGACTTCATTCTCGGCTTCGGCATCTACAGCGCGCAGGCGATCTTCAGCCACAAGCCCGAGGGCAACTGGAACTATGGGAACACGGGCATCGCGCTGGACATCCTGTACAGGCCGCATGGGCGGTCCTACCGGGTGGGCATGTCGGTGCGGCCGGAGGTGGTGGGCGAGTGGCGGAGGGACACGGGACAGGTGCCCTTCATCGCGGGCCGGCAGCTCTACTCGGCGGTGGTGTCGCCCGCGGTGCTGTCGCTGGGAGCGAGCTTCCGGCTAGGCGAGGGGGCCGAGCGCTACAACCGGCTCTCGCCCGCGGCGCGCCAGCAGATGCTGGAGGGAGCGCACTTCGCGGAGGTGCCCGCGGAGGATGATGTGAATGCACTGGCGGGCCGGTGGCTCATCAGCGCGCAGGCGGACTTCATCTCGCGGGTGGAGAACGCGGTGTCGATGCACTCGTTCACCGCCATCACCGAGCCGGAGAAGGTGGGTGGCTCGGCGATGATTCAGCCGCGCCTGGGCGTGGAGCACGAAACGTGGCCGGGACGGCTGCGCACGCGACTGGGGACGTTCATCGAGCCCTCGCCCTTCGAGGGCCAACTGCCAAGGCCCCACCTGACGGGAGGCTTCGAGCTGTTCCTGTTCCGCTACATGGATGACTGGGCCCTGACGGCGTCCTTCGACGTGTCGCGGCGCTACTCCAACTTCGGTGTCTCGGTGGGGTTCTGGCGTTAGCCTCGACGCCCCGGACGGCGCCTCGCCGCCTGCCGCACTCCGGGCAGCGGCCGGGGCGCGTCCTCCAGGTGCGCCGGGCGGAGCGGCCTCGCCGCCTGAGCGCCCACCTCGCTCCCATCCTCGGGCAGAGGACGCTCCTCCTCCCGGCGCTGCGCTGGTGCGCCGAGCAGGCGAGGGTCCGGCTCCCAATGGAAGAGCAGGATGGCGATCAACACCATCAGCACCACCGTCCGCCGGAACGACGCGGATTCCTGAAGGAGCGATTGCGGGTTCATCTGCGTCTCCAACACCCCCACGCCGCAATTTCATGCGCCTTCGGGCCTGACGTCCAGCCACCCCCTCCGCACCATTCCACTCCTGCCATCCCGCGTGAATGCCGCGCCGGGCCTGGAATACAGTCACGAGTGTCATGACCGCGACCGCACTCGACCCCACCACGCTCCCGCTGAAGACGTCCGCTCCAGACGACCTCGCGCGGCAGTTCTCCCAGTCGTTCCCGACGACGCTCGTGCCCGAGCTTCTCTGGGCGGAGTTCACGCGCGCGCTGCTCGACTCGAAGAACGCCGTGCTCTGGTCCAACGACGTGTCCACCATCCGCACACTGCAGCCCCCTCCCCTCGCCGTGGGCTCGGTGCTCGCCGTGACCATGCTGGGCCGTGGAGCGGTGGTGCACTACCGGGTGAAGCGCTTCGAGCCTCCCCATCTGCTGGAGTATGCGTCCCTGCAGGGCCACATCCTGGCGGGCGGCGCCACCGTATCCGTCGAGCGCTCCATGGGCGGGAGCACGCTGTGCTGGCAGGGCGAGTATCGCGGCACGGAGGCGAACCTCGGCCACCTGGACCGGTACCTCGTGGCCTTCTTCGGGCAGCTCGCCACCCGGTTGCGAAAGCTGGAGGCCATCGCGCCCACCGTGTCCTGACGGCGTCGTCACGAGCGTTCCCTCGCCCCCGTTTCAACCCCGACCTGGAGGTGTCCGTCTTGAGCTCATCCTCTCCCATGAGAGTGCCCCACCCGGCACCGGCCACACGCCAGACGCCCTCCGCTCCCGCCATGTCCGACCGGGAGTCCGCGCTGCCGGAGACCCACGGCGCCCTCTCCCTGGAGGCCTCGCGGGACTCCGCGGAGCGCTTCGGTCATCGGTTCGAGTCCGTCGCCGTGCGCTCCCCTCCCTCCACGCCAGACTCCGTCCCGGTCCAGCTCGCCCGCGATGGGGCGCGGGCCTCGAAGCGGCTCCAGGCACTCCAGACCGGAGCGCATCAATTCCGGCTCCCCGATGTGCGACTCCCGCGACCCACCGGCGGACGCCCCCTCCCCGAAGCGCTGCGCAACAGGATGGAGCAGGCCTTCGCGGCCGACTTCTCCTCGGTACGGGTACACGAGGGGGAAGCCGCCTCCTCCGTGGGCGCTCTCGCCTACACCCAGGGGACCCACATCCACTTCGCCCCCGGCCGTTTCCAGCCGGACTCGGCCACGGGGGAGCGGCTCATCGGGCATGAGCTCGCTCATGTGGTGCAGCAGCACCACGGACGCGTGGCGGTGCCCTCGGGCGAGGGCGCGCCGGTGAATGCCCACCCGGGCCTCGAATCCGAGGCGGATCGGGCCGCGTCCCAGGCGGTCTCCGGCCAGCCTGTCCGCATTCCGGGTGCGGACCCCGGGGCGGTCATTCAGCCGTCGCAGGGGGCCGTCATCAACCGGGTCCACGACCTCGACACCCTGTTCAACATCATCGGCCCCAACGACGCCGACCAGGTGACGAAGGGCAACCGCGTGAAGCAGGCCGAGTTCGACAACCTCAAGAAGCAATATGACGCCATCTCGGCAGGAAAAGCTGGGGTGAAGCTGAGGATAGACGCATCGAATCTGGCCGATCCCCAGGAACAGGAGGCCTACAAGAATCGAATGATGGGCAACATCGCCAAGATGATGCAGACGGAGTCAGGACGGACGCTCATCAATGCGCTCGGGCGCCCCAACGCCAAACACACGACGACCCTCAAGCACGAGGCGAATCCCTTGAAGTTCCAGGCCATGCCCACGGGGCAAAACAGGCAAGAGAAGCTCCAGGGGTACGCGCAGGCGAACGGGCCGGGCCAGGGAGCGAACACGACCGTGCACCACTCGGGCGAGGACATCGTCATGCCGGATTCGACCGAGGACTGGGCCAAGATGCCCGGCCATGTCTCGCTGTTCCATGAGCTCGTTCACGCGCACCACCTGGGGACGGGGACCGCCCTCCCGAAGGACCGCACCATCGCCGGCGGGCTGGACAACGAAGTCCCGGAAGAGGAGTACGCCACGGTGGGGCTGGGAAACCATCGCAACCAGGCACTCACCGAGAACGCCTACCGTGAGCAGCGGCGGAACCTGGGAGAGGTCATGCCCGACAGGCCCTCGTACAAGTCTCCGGCGAGGGAGCAGACAAAGCAGCTCATGCTGGGGTGGATGAACGAATTCAAGGGCTTCTTTCCCGAGGAGGAGGCCCAGCAGAACTGAGTCCGCCCCGGGCTCAACCCGCCTGCTTCAGGAACGTCGCCAGCTTCTCGTAGGCCACCGCCAGCGCGGAAATCGGCGCGCTCTCGTTCGCCTGGTGCGCCTGCGCCGTCTCTCCCGGCCCGAAGTTCACCGCGTCCACTCCGAACTCCGAGAAGCGCGCCACGTCCGTCCACGCCTGCTTCGAGGCCGCTGGCAGTCCCGTCAGCTTCATCAACTGCTGGAACAGCGGGTTGTCCGCGCACACCCGGCCGCTCGGCGCCAGGTCCGTGAACTCCACCTCCGCCGCGTCCCCCACCAACTCCCGCACGTCCTCCTGCGCCTTCTCCACCGTCTTCCCCGGCGCGAACCGGTAGTTCAGGTTCAGCTCGAACGCCTCCGGGATGACATTGCGCGCCCGCCCTCCCGAGGCCTTCGTGATGTTCATCACCTCGTAGAAGGCGAACTCCCCGTACATCACCTCGCGCCTCGGCAATGCCAGCAGTCGCGCCAGCAGCGGCCCCGCCTTGTGGATGGCGTTCTCCCCCTGCCACGGCCTCGCCGAGTGCGCGCTCCGCCCCTTGAACCGCAACGTCACGTGCAGGCTCCCCACGCACCCCACCTGCACCACTCCGTCCGTCGGCTCCATCGCGATGCCGAACTTCACCCGCTTCAGCTCCGGACGCGTGTCGAACAGCGGCCCCAGTCCGCTCTCCAGGTACGGGCCCTCCTCCCGCTCGTAGAGCACCATCACCAGGTTCACCGGCAGCTCCGGGCGCGGCAGGTCCTCCGCCAGCGCCATCATCACCGCCAGCCCGCCCTTCATGTCCGAGGCGCCCAGCCCAAAGACGCGCTCCCCTTCGATTCGCGGCTCCCGGTCGTTCGGGTGCGCCGGCACCGTGTCCAGGTGCCCCACGAGCGCCACCGTGGGCCGCTCGTCCTGCAGGCTCCCCAGCACCAGCGAGTGCCCCTGCCGGAACACCTCGCGCTGCGGGAAGTGCGCGCGCGCCCAGCGCTCCACATGGTCGGCGAGCACCCGCTCCTCTCCGATGGGGCTCGGAATCTGGCACAGCGCCAGCGTGGAGTGGGCAAGGCGGGTGGCGAGGTCGGTCATGGGTCTCAACCTGGGGGCAGCTCCACACACGGGTAGGTGCCGAGCAACCGCATCGAGGTGGTGTAGGGCTGGAGGTCGCGCAGCACCGCTTCAATCGGCGCGGAGGCGGCGTGCCCCTCCAGGTCCAGGAAGAAGCGGTAGGCCCACGGCGTGCCCGGCAGCGGCCGGGACTCGAGCCGCGCGAGGTTCACTCCGCGCTCGGCCAACACCAGCAGTGCCTTGCCGAGCGTGCCGGGCCTGTTCTCCAGCACCATCATCAGGGACGTCTTGCAGCGCACGTCCGCGGGCAGGGGCGAGGCCTCTCGCGCCACCTCCAGGAAGCGGGTGAAGTCCCCCTTGGCCCCCTGGAGCTCCCGCGCCAGCACCTCCAGCCCGAAGCGCTGCCCCGCCGACTCGCTCGCGATGGCCGCCACGGTCGGGTCATTCCCCTCACGCACCCGCTGCGCCGCGCCGCCCGTGTCCAGCTCCGGAAGCAGCCGCGCCCAGGGGAGCTTCTCCCGCAGGAAGGCCTCGCACTGCATCAGGGCCTGTGGATGGGAGCGCACGCTCTGGATGGACTCCAGCTTCGCTCCGGGCAGTCCGAGCAACCGGTGCTGCACCTGATCCACCATCTCCGCGATGATGGTCACCCCCTCCTCGGCGAGCGCATCGTACGTCTCGTACATGGCCCCCGCGGTGGTGTTCTCGATGGGCAGCAGCGCCAGGTCCACCTCGCCTCGGCGGAGCGCATCCACCACCTCGCGCGGGGTGTCGAAGCCGGAGAGGAGCACGCCTCCGGGGCGGCCCGCGTAGCGCTTGTGCGCCATCTGGTGGCTGTAGGAGCCCTCCACGCCCGGGTAGGCCACCCGCAGCGGCGTGGTGGGCAGCGACGTCACCAGCGCGTGCTGCCGCGCGACGGACATCTCCATGATGAAGCGATAGAGGCGCTCCACCTCGTGGGGGTCCAGCTTGCGCGCCATCGCCGCGGCGCGGATGCGTTGCAGCAGCAGGTCCTCCCGCCGCTGGTCACGGATGGGCGAGGCCGCGGCCAACTTGGCCCGGGCGATGTCCTCGGCCAGGTCCATCCGGCGGCGCAGGGCATCGAGGAGATCCTCGTCCACCTTCTCGATGGAGACACGCAGCTTCTGAAGATCCGGAACGTCGGACATGGCGACCTAGACTCCATGGCTGAGGTACGAGCCGAGCACTCGCACCGAACACCCGAGGGACTCTATCTCCGCGAGGACCGCGGGCATCGGCTCGGAGGACAACGGCGCCTCGACATCGATGAAGAAGAAGTAGTTGCCCAGCTTCTTGCGCGTGGGGCGGGACTCGATGCGCACGAGGTTGACCTGCCCGCGCGCGAACGCGGACAGCACCTGGTGGAGCGCCCCGGGGAAGTCCGCGGGCAGGGTGATGAGGAGGCTCGTCTTCGGCCGGCCGGTCCCGCGCAGGGAGAGCGGCTGGGGGCCCACGAGCACGAAGCGCGTGGCGTTGTCGGGGTGGTCCTCGATGTGCTCGGCCAGGAGCTCCAACCCATACAGCTTCGCGGCCGAACGGCTGCCGATGGCGGCCAGCCCCTCCTCGCCCGAGCGCTCCCGGACCTGACGCGCGCCCTCCGCCGTGGTGCCCACCGGCTCCACCTCGGCCTGGGGCAGCCGGGTGCGGAGGAATTGTCGGCACTGGCCGAGCGCCACCGGGTGGGAGAGGACCTTGCGGACGCGGGCCAGCCGGGCCTCGCGCTCCTGCGCCCCTCCCTCCAACGGGCGGGCGGGGCCGAGCAGGTTCATCGTGATGGGGTACACCCACTCCGCCTGGATGGGCAGGTCCACCTCGTGCACCAGCCAGTCCAGGTGCTGGCTCACCGAGCCCTCGAGGGTATTCTCGATGGGGATGACGGCCAGGTCCGCCCGGCCCGAGACGACGGCCTGGAAGACCTCGGAGATGAGCTTGAAGGGGACGAGCTCATGCGGCTGCTCTCCGAGGAAGTGGAGGGCGGACTCCTCGGAGAACGTCCCGGGCCCCAGCAGAGAGATCCGCCTCATGGGTCACGCGCCTCCTGGCCTACACCGGCACCGCGAAGTCGCGCAGCGCCGCGTTGAGGCTCGTCTTCTTGTCCGTGCTCTCCTTGCGCTGCCCGATGATGAGCGCGCACGGCACCATGTAGCGGCCCGCGGGGAACTGCTTCTCCTTCATCCCCGGAATCACCACGCTGCGCGCCGGAACCCGGCCCTTGTAGACCTTCTCCTCCGGACCCGACACGTCGATGATGGGCGTGGAGGCCGTCAGCACCACGTTGGCACCCAGCACCGCCTCCTCCTCCACCACCACGCCCTCCACCACGATGCAGCGGCTGCCGATGAAGGCCCGGTCCTCGATGATGACCGGCGAGGCGGTGGGTGGCTCGAGCACCCCGCCCAGCCCCACGCCACCCGACAGGTGCACGTCACGCCCCACCTGCGCGCAGCTGCCCACCGTGGCCCACGTGTCCACCATCGTCCCCGCCCCCACCCGCGCGCCGATGTTCACGTAGCCGGGCATCACCACCGCCCCGCGCTCCACGAAGGCCCCGTAGCGCACCACGCCCGGCGGCACCACCCGCACCCCCGCCGCCTCCAGCCCCTTCTTCAACGGAATCTTGTCGAAGAACTCGAAGGGCTCCACCTCCATCACCTTCATCTCCGAGATGGCGAAGAACAGGAGGATGGCCTCCTTCACCCAGGCGTTCACCTTCCAGCCCTCGGGCCCCTTCTCCGCGACGCGCAGCTCGCCCGCGTCCAGCAGCGCCAACGTCTCGCGCACCGCCGCGACATACTCCGCATCCTTCAGCTTCGCCCGGTCCGCGAACGCCGCGGACACCTTCTGGGAAAGATTCTCGATGGGGGACATGGCCGCTCCTTCAAGCACGAAACCCCGCCCGGCGCATCATCCTCATGCGGACACGTGCGTCCCCGCCCCCATCCCCGCTCCGAAGGGCTCCGCCAGGGGGTAGACGAACGTGATGATCTCCCTGCCCAGCCGGTCTCCCACCGGCTCCACCGCGCCGTGCGAGCGGCCCAGGACATACACGCCGCGCCCCGTCACCCGCTCCACGTGGGACAGGGGCACCGCCTTCAGCTCGCGAGAGAAGCGCTGGCGCACGAAGAGCACCGTCTCGCCAATGAACGCCACGTGCCCCAGCACCTTGCCGTCCTGGCCGCGCACCTTCATGCCGTGCTGAATCGAGCGCCGCTCGAAGGGGGACTTCAACCAGTCCACACCCATGGCCTCACCTCCACTCGGACAAGGTGAGGCCCGGGTCTACCGCTGGGGAGCGCGGGCGCCGGGTTGCGAGCCCCCGGCTGCCCGCATGCCAGGGACTACGAGCTGGCCGGAGTGGGGGGTCCTCCCATCACCTTGGAGACCGCCTCCACGATCTGCTGCTCGGTGGGGAAGTCGAACGACTCCTTCTTCACCACCGGCCTGCCATCCACTGCCACGATGAAGCTGCCGGAAGGACCTACCTTCAACTCCGAGTCCAGGTTGAGCGCCTGCTTCAGCACGGCCGCCGCACGGGCGGCCCGAGGCTTGTAGCCTCAAGCACTGCAATACGTGATGGTGATACGGGCGGCCATGGTGGGCCTCCTACATGGATGGGGCGCGAGGGTGCGCCTCCATCTGGGTGTAGGGATTCAAACACCCAACGACGAGCGGCATGCAAGCAAGCGGGCCACTGCTCTCCACGCGGGCCCTGGCTCCTCAGGGCTCCTCGGGTGGCCCAGGCCTGTCCATCACGCCCAGGTGCTCCTCCAGTGTGTGCTCCAGGGAACTGGAGTCCGCTCAGCGTTTGAACTGCAGCACGTAGATGCTGGGGCCGGTGATGGCCAGGTCCCCCCGAGGCGTCACGGAGAGGTCTCTCGCGAAAAGGAAGCGGTCGCGGAAGCTGAGCACCCAATCCCTGTTGCCACTTTCCTTGAAATAGCGGGCAGTGAGCAGCCAGGGGTCCGGGCCCGAGGCGCCAATCTCACCCGCGACGTACACGCCGCCCTCGTGGTCCAGGCCGACCGCGAAGAGCGGGCCGTCCAACTGCTGGGCCCAGCGCTCCCGGCCGCCCTGCGAGAAGTTGAGCAGGAAGCCCGCGGGCAGCTCCGAGGAAGCCGAGACCAGGGTCCGCTCCGCGAAAAGAAACGACCCGGTGAAGGGGCCCACCGCGACAACCCGGTCATGGTGGGCCGCGATGCCCACAATCGAGCCCATACTGCCCTCCAGGAGGCGCGACCACGAGCCCTGGCCCTTGCAGGTGACCTTGCGCAGATAGGGTGTGCCGATGCCGCTTTGAATCTCCGGGAAGCGCATGCCACCGAAGTAGAAGTTCCCATGCTCGTCCGTGGCCAACGACTCGGTGAAGATCACCTCGTCATCGACGAAGACCCAGTCCAGCTTGCCCCGAGAGGAGTAACGGGCGACGAAGGCGAACTGCTTCGCGGCCGTGATGGGCCCGTTGCCGAAATCGAACGTGGCGCCGGGAGCACCCTGCAGGTAGCCGGTGATGCCAATGTGGCCGTCACCGTCGATCGCCACATCCGTCGCCCGGGTGGGCAGCCGGCGCGCCCAGATCCCATCGCCGTCCGGGTCCAGCTTCACCAGGTATTCCCCCGAGGGCACGTCGATGGCCCCCAGGACGAGCCGCCCAAAGACGGCCATGGAGAGCACGATGTTGCCCTTCGGGTCGATCGCCATCGTGACACCGAAGGTGGCGGCGAAGGGCGCCTCCGCCGTGGGCTCGGCCAGAATGAGGTGGGCCCAGAGCAGCTCACCGCTGGGCGAGTACTTCGCGAGCCCCGCGAAGCGCTCATCCGGGCTCGGCGCGCTCATGGGCCCGGAGCCGAAGTCGATAGGTCCCCCGATATCCGACACCAGGACGAGGACATCGCCCTGCGGGTCGTGCGCGACGGCAAAGGTCTCGTGCTCGCCAGTGCCGGAGATGGTGCGCACCCACTCCGGCTCGGTGGGCGGCGGAGACCGATGCGACTTCTCCATCGAGAGCGCGCCGGCCTCCGAGCCCTCTTCCGTCACCGCTCGCGCCGATTCCTCCTCGGCAACCGGAACACCGCAGGCCACAAGGCCCACCCACGCCAACACGCCCCAAAGCGCCTTCACTGACTGTCTCATGCACTCCCCCCCTCCGCTGGAGACAACAGGACCCAGCGGCAGAAGGGTAGGTATGGAAACCAACAGGGACCGCTGTCCGCGAGGGGTGTCGTTGCGTCCGCGCCGGAACACACATCCGGCCTGGGCCCCGCCTGCCCACCCCCTCCGGAATGGAGGGTTGACGCCGGGGCACACTGGCGTGATGCACAACCCATGTCTTCCCTCCGCCCGAACCTCGCCGCCGCCTATGACCCTGAGCACTTCCGTCAGCTCGGGCACCGGCTGGTGGACCAGCTCGCCGACCACCTCGCCCGCACCACCCGCCGCGATAGCCACCAAGGGTCGGCGCCCATTCTCATGAGCCGCCCTCTGTGACCGTGTCTCCTCGCTCCTTAACAACGGCATGGCCGTCTACGAGATGGAGCCCGTCTCCACCGCCATGGAGCACAACGTGCTGCGCTGGATGGCCGGGGTGCTCGGCCTGCCCGCGGGCTCGGGCGGTGTCCTCACCTCGGGCGGCTCCGCCCCCCTCACCTGCCCGCCTCAGGCACGCCGCTCTTCCCCTACCCCCTCCCTTTAGTGACTGTTCCGGTAGGAATGCGGACATGACCTCCGACGTTATATGGGTTGGAGGTGTAGAGCGATGGGACTGGTGAAGCAGGACGACGGTTGGCGGGTTCCGGACGAATTGTGGGCGAAACTGGAGCCGCTCCTACCGCCTCGACCGCAGCACCCGCTGGGCTGCCACAACCCGCGCACACCGGATAGGCGGGCCCTGGACGGCATCCTGCTGGTGTTGCGTACGGGCATGCAGTGGCGAGCGCTCAAGGCCACCGGCATCTGCGGCCCCTCATCTGCCTACCGGCGTTTCCGGGAGTGGTTGGAGGCAGGCGTGTTCCTGGAGTTCTGGCGCCAAGGGCTATTGGCCTACCAGGCCCTGACGGGCATTGACTGGAAGTGGTTGTCTCTGGACGGGGCCATGGGTAAGGCCCCGCTGGGTGGGGAAAAAAACCGGCCCCAACCCCACCGACAGAGCGAAAAAGGGCACCAAGAAGAGCGTGCTGACGGATGGACGCGGGGCACCTGTCGGTATCGCAGTCGGCGGCGCCAACACCCCAGACTTCAAGTTGATGCGCAACACCGTGGAGTCCATGCCGGTGCCGCGGCCCGCTGCCGCTGAAGGCCAGCTTCAGCACCTGTGCGTGGATCTGGGCTACGACTATGACGAGGTACGTGCTCTGGCGGAGGAATTCGGCTTCACCCTGCACCTGCCACCTCGCAAGCCACACGCCAAGAAGGTGAAGCGCAGTGCGAGCAAGAAGGCGCGGCGCTGGGTGGTGGAGCGTACCCACTCCTGGCTTACTCGCTTCCGCCGTCTCCTGGTGCGCTGGGAGAAGCGAGAGGACACCTACCTAGCGATGCTGCACTTCGCGCTGGGCATCATCACCTGGTTCCACGCGCTCCTACCGAAATAGGCTCTTAGGAGTCAATGTCTCCGCAAAGGACGTATTTGGCGCGCTTGAAGTAGTGCAGACGAGCGCCAAGGCCATTGCAACCACCATTGATAATGGTCGAGATTTCTCGAACAACCTCGAAATCAGGCCGTTTCCGCGCATTGTCAGCGCGTTCGTTGAGGCCATTTTTCTTCCAGAACCATCCAGCGGAGTCGAAGGCCAAACGTGCGGCGGCGAGCTTGTCCGCCTGATTGTACGAGGAGGTGACGTCTTCCCCGATGTATTTTTCGTAGGCCTCGTAATTGAAGCGACCCGTGAGTTGCATGAACCCCCGCCCGAAGAAAGTCTTTCCATCTCCTGGATAGATGTTCCCCAGGTCGGGCCGGTCACTGTAGTCCGGATTGCCCGTTTCCCGCATCAAGGCGAAAGCCCCTGTCTCAGCCCCCGTCTGAGCCACGAAGTGCGCGATGCGAAGGGGCGTTGTAATCTGGTACCGGTCAAGGGTGACGCAGAGAGGCTCGATAACGCCCCTCATCCTGGACGCGGTACTACTGCCAAAGATCTCGATCAATTGATTTGCATTGAGCCGGAACATTCCGCGCAACTGCTCAATGAAGCCTACGGGGTGGACGTGCCAGACCTTGTTCGCCGCGGGGACACCGGACACGGCGTTCCACCACTGGAAGGACTTGATGTAGTCAAGCAGCTTGTTATAGGGCTCGTCCTCGTAACTCCAGGGCGCATGCCTCAATCGTTCCCATTTATTGAATGAGGCATCTGTCTGATACATCCATTCGGTGGGATGAGCGAAACCAAAACGCCTCAACTTCGGCAGACTCTCCCTACGGCTCGGCGCGCCAGTGATTTCAAGCAGCGATTCGAGATCACAGAAGCCGTCCTTGTCAAAGGTGTTCTCGGCCACGCTCGTGGTCGCCGGATCGTCAGCTCGCGCCGCCTCCTGGAAGAACTGCCAGTCAAGCCAATCGTATGCCGGAGAAAGATGCCGAGCCACGGAGGAGTCGAACCAGATCGTCTGCGTGGAGTCGGCCTTCACTCCGAGCCACTGCTTGCCGGAGAGCTCCATCCACGTCTCGACATCCTTTCCGTCGAACTCGAGCCAGTCCTTGTCGAGCCTTCTCTTCCTCGGTAGTGCCGCCACCTTGCCCTTCAAGCGCTCTTTGTCCACGCCCGTGGGCTCCTTCATTTCATAGGAACCCGCCGGACTGTCCTTGAAGAGGGTGACTGCGGAGGACAATTCGTACCGGTAGACCTTCTCCGCGTCCCACCCCACGTTCGTGGCCTTGGACTCGAACTCGGCCTTGGTGAGCCAACCGGAGATGTCTTCCACGATCTCGACACGAGCGGCCTCTCCTTCGGTCTCGAGAACCTTGAGGGTCCGTCCCGTCGTGCCATTCATCGCATAGTGGCCACGCGCAGGATTGACCTGCTGCACTTCCACTTTCCTCTCGACCACCTTGTCCACATTGTGCTCGTCCTTGATGGTCTCCCGGATCGTTTTCTCGACCTTCACTGTCTCCTTGTAGAGTCGTGTGACGTCTCTTTTCAGGGTGCCCGAGCCGGAGCCCTCAACGGTATCGATGTCCGCGGACGCAATCCATCCCGTGGTCGGTGCATTCTTGACCTTGAAGAGGATGACCCCTCCCGGCGCATCCCGTTGCGAGAAATCCTTCTCGGCGATGGTGACCAGACTCGGCCCTTGCAGGGAAAGCGTACCGCTCGCTGAGGCCGCCTTGACCTGGCGCACGTAGAACTTCGCCTCTGGATCGATGTGTACCAACGCCTGACCCCATTTGTCCGCGGACGGGTTGTCGGTGAAGGAGTGATCGTCCATGAACACCTCGAAATGAAACTGATCCCCTCCTTCGTCCGTCTGGCCCGGGAATCCAACGATGTCACCCCGTTTGATGGGGATGGGTGTGGCCAGGGTGACCACTTTGTTGAACTCGATGGGCTTGGGCAATTCGGTCCGCTTGGTGACCTGGAGTCCATCCACGTAGACGAATCCGCCGTCCGAGAGCTCTTGCATCTTGGTGACCGTGGGTACCCAACCGTAATTGCCATCCAGAAGTTGGGACTTGAAGGTCACGTCCGCCTTGAGCTTGAGGGTAGTGCCCATCTCTAGCACCCCCAGGACCGCGGACTTCTCATCTGCGGAGACATGGACGGTCACCCCGTCGAAACGGCCATCCCAAGAATAGGAATGCCCTTTAGTGGCCACCTTCTCCGTCTTGAGGTAATTGCTGATGCTCCCATTGGGTCGGTAAGAGCAGGTCGCGGTTTCGGGGGGCTGGTGCTGAATCATCCCACGGGCCACGTAGGGGTTGAAGAGCTTGTATGTCTGGGGACTGGCCGCAGTGGAAGTTCCGCTCGGAGGCGCAACCACCGTCGTGTGAGACCCCACCCAGGCATACCCTTCGATGTTGAGGGAGGCTTGCCCCTGCCTTGCCGCGTGGGTGAACGACACCTTGCGCCATCCGACCTGCCGTGACCAGTGGCCCTCTGGAATGCTCGAATCGTCCAGCAACTCGAAGACCTGGTCCATTTCGAGCTCCACTGGCCTGGTGCCAACTTTAATGGCATTGCCAGTGGCATCCAGGATGCCATTGTCCCACAGCGCCGTCATGGAGGGCTCCCCCCACAGATGGAGGGTGCTTGTTTCCGGAGTGGTGGGATCGAGCTTCATGAAGTCGTAGCCAGCACGAAGGAAGGCATAGCCTTCGGTACGCTCGGCCGCGGACGGATCGGGATAGCTGATCTTGCACACGGTCAAGGGGGCCAGGACCGAGTCGGATGCAGGGCGCTCACCCAGCGCGAGGTATTCCTCTTCCGCGCCAATGGTCGCGAGTTGCAGCCCGGTCGCATCGAGCACCTCGAGAGGCTGACGCTTTGCCGTCTTTTTTACTGCCACAGCTCGGGGCGGGTCGATCAACGCGAAGCCGGTGACGGCGTTCGCGAAGAACCGGACCTTGGTGAACTTCTTGGTATTGTGGGGAGTGAGCCGGGTCCAATGGTTGGCGGGAACGGCTCCCCCCTCCAAGGCGACATAAGCATCCGCGCTCACCGTCATGAGAGTCGTCCCGCTACCGGGATCCCACAACGGCTTGTCGCTTTTCACCCGGAAGTAGTTACCCGAGACCCGCTCCGTGCAGGCAGCGAAGTCCTCGATAAAGCCGACAGTGGGGTCACGCTTCAAACAGACGACTTTCGCGTACCTCAGCCTCGAGTACTGAGCGGGCGTGACCTCGGAGATGAAGAACCCATTCTTGGGAAGGCTCTTGCCCGTGGGTTGCAGGTTATCGTCGAGGATGGGCACCGCGTCCTCGGTGAAGATTCGTCCCTTGCTCCTCCTGAGGAGAGGAAGTGGAGCCCTGAGCCTGGACGGATCCACCACCACATATCCCTTCACACGAGCCGTGAGGAGTTTGATCTTGCGATAGCGCTCGTTCTTGCACTTGTCATCATCTGGGTGAACCGTGAAGTGCGCGCCAAAGGGGATGACCCCCTTGAGGGTGGAGGCCCTGTCGTCGATGACCGGCAAGCCAGAGCCACGAGGGCTGTCCGCGACGACGTAGTGGGTCTTCTTGAAGATGTGCGGCGCCTCATTGAGGCCGCTTTCCTGATTGGTCTCCTCCGCCGTCATGGGCTTGAGGTGCATGTAGAGGGAGAAGAAGGGGATCTCGCCCCCCTTGGGTGTGACAAGCTTGTGCTTGATCAGGACGAACCCCGAGGAGAACTTCCGTGCCGGATGGCCATCCGCGAGGTCTGCTTCCTGAAGGACATCATTCATCCGGTAGGCGACCACGTGCCCATCCGCAATAGCCCGGATAGGCACGTCCTTGGCACAGAGGTGAATCCCGCCGTGCCAGAAGCGATTGGCCCCCACCCCGAAGAATCCACCACCGCCCCGCTCATTATTGTCGTACAGGGCCGAGGGCAGTGCCGAAGGACTGGTTGGACTTCCGGGCAAACCGAACAACGGATACGTCACATTCATGAGTTCCCCCCCCACGCAGGAGAATGACATATGTGATGGGGGGCTGAACAGCGGAGCACTCCAAGGCCAGTGGCAGGCCGGTGGGCTCACGCTCCTCCATGACGGCCCGGATGGGGCTATTCGTCGTTGAAGAAATAGGAGGTCGTGGGCTCACCCGAGCCTTCGTAGTGCTCACCCGTCCAACGGAACACCACTGTGGAGAACTCGGCACCGGGCTTCTCGTCCGCGGCCTGCTTCTTCGTGGTGTAGTTCGATTGGGCCTTGACCCAGTTGAAGACTCCTCGGGTCTTCGAGCGGGCAACCGCAATCACGGAGCAGGTCTGCTCCTCGTAATTCCACTCCGCGTAATCGATGTCCTCGGCATCGGCAAGTGCGGGAGGAGATCCTGATTGGATGTAGCGCGTGTAGGCGACCGTCCTCAACACCCGCTCGATCTTCCCCTCACGAATCCTGAAGATCTGGAGTTCTTCCTCTTCGGCCAGCCGTTGATAGGGAACGCCCCCACTCGCGTCGCGCCGGAGCCCGAAGCCGCGCTCGCTTGGGGTAAGTCGATAGGGGGCGAGATCGAATCCATAGAGGAAGTCGCCCGAAAGGACGACAGGGCGTTCCGCTCTGGCCAGCAGGGAGAGTCGCTGATCAGGGCCCTTGGAAACCGCGAACAGGTCCAGATCGTTCGTCCTGGTCCAGACCCCGACGAGATAGATGCCTCTGGTCCAGGCCCGAATGTCGATCCTCCCATGAGAGGGGGACAGTTGGAGAACCGCCTCGAGCTCGGACAGGGGCAGGGCTGGTTCTTCTTGCGGTTCTTTGAGTTCGTACGCTGCGCAGGACCCACTCGGGTAGGCCATCTCCCAGCTGAAACCAGGTCTGTCGAGCAGGGGCGTCACCACACCATCGGGGAGCTTGGTGAACAAGGACAGGTCCAACTTCATGCTCTTGAGCGCGCCGAGCTCGGAGGGAAGACTGTCGGGGAGTGCCTTCAACGGATTGCCCGTGAGATCGAGCACCTCCAGATGGGTCAAACCCGACAGATCCCCCCGCTTGAGCGCCGTCAGGCCCAGTTGGCGCAGCGATAGCTCACGCAGAGCGGCCAGTTGCTCCCGGGTAACCTGCTGACAGGAGCACTTGGGGCAACTCGCGCGTTGAATGGCATCGCGAATCCGCGGCGTCCGCTTGCACAAGGGGGTTGGGTCGGCCTGTCCACCCGCTGCAGCCGTCGAGAGGAACAACCCCCAAACGACCCAGATGACACGGACCCACAGGTGACGGGCTCGCAAGCGCCCCCCTTTGAAACAAAGTTCGATGACAGATTAGCACCCCTCGTGACCATGCCCAGGCCCGGCGCCGGGAGCACCCTGCAGGAAGCCGGTGATGCCAATGTGGCCATCGTTGTCGATCGCCCCCAGGACGAGCCGCCCCGAGGCATTCATGGAGAGCACGATGTGGTCCTTCGGGTCGATCGCCATCGCGACGCCGAAGCTGGCCGCTAAGGGGCCTCCGCCGTGGGCTCTGCTCCCGCCTGCCCCCCGCCTGCCCGCCCCCTCCGGAATGGAGGGTTGACGCCGGAGCGCACCAGCGCGATGCACAGCCCATGTCTTCCCTCCGCCCGAACCTCGCCGCCGCCTATGACCCCGAGCACTTCCGTCAGCTCGGGCACCGGCTGGTGGACCAGCTCGCCGACCACCTCGCCCGCACCACCCGCCGCGAGGGCCCCGTGCTGCCCTGGGCCCCACCCTCCACCCACCTCGAGCACTTCCCCGCGGACTTCCCCGAGCAACCCTCCGGCGACCTCTCGGAGCTCCTCGCGCGAGTCCTCGACGCCTCCCACCACCTGCACCACCCGCGCTACGTGGGCCACCAGGTGTCGGCCCCCCTTCCCATGGCCGCCCTCTGCGACCTCGTCTCCTCGCTCCTCAACAACGGCATGGCCGTCTACGAGATGGGGCCCGTCTCCACCGCCATGGAGCACAACGTGCTGCGCTGGATGGCCGGGGTGCTCGGCCTGCCCGAGGGCTCGGGCGGTGTCCTCACCTCGGGCGGCTCGGCCGGCAACCTCACCGCCCTGCTCGCCGCGCGCCAGGCGAAGGCGGGATATGACGCGTGGAGTGGCGGCCCCACCGCGGGCCCTCCCCTCACCGTACTCGTCCCCGAGTCCGCCCACTACTGCATCGCCCGCTCCACCAAGGTGATGGGCTGGGGCGCCGAGGGCGTCACCCCCGTTCCCGTGGACGCACGCTACCGGCTGCGCCCCGAGGCCCTGGAAGATGCGCTCGCCTCGGCCAGACGTGCCGGCCGCCGCCCCATCGCCGTGGTGGCCAGCGCCGGCTCCACCGCCACGGGTGCCTTCGACCCGCTCGAGGCCGTGGCCGACTTCTGCGAGAAGCATGGCCTCTGGCTCCACGTGGATGGGGCCCACGGCGCCTCGACCGCGCTCAGCCCCCGCTACCGCCACCAGGTGAAAGGGATTGAACGCGCCGACTCGGTGGTGTGGGACGCGCACAAGATGATGATGATGCCGGCGCTCATCACCGCCGTGCTCTTCCGCGACGGCACCCGCTCCTTCGAAGCCTTCGCACAGGAAGCCTCCTACCTCTTCACGGGCCAGGACACGCGCCGCTGGAGCGACGTGGCGCTGCGTACGCTCGAGTGCACCAAGGAGATGATGGCGCTCAAGCTGTACACCTGCCTGCGCGTGCTGGGCACGAAGCTCTTCGCGGATTACATCACCGACACCTTCGACCTGACCCGCCGCTTCGCCGACCGCCTCCAGTCCTCCGGGGACTTCGAGCTGGCCGTTCCTCCCGACTGCAACATCGTCTGCTTCCGGCATACGCCCCGGGGTGTCCCCGCCTCGGAGCTCGACGCGCTCCAGGTGCGCCTGCGCGAGTCGCTCATCACGAGCGGCGACTTCTACCTGGTGCAGACGACGCTCGGCGGCCGAGTGTGGCTGCGCACCACCCTCATCAACCCGCTCACCACCGACGCGGACCTGGACGCGCTCCTGGAGGCCCTGCGCCGGGCGGCCTGACATCAGAGGTTGCGGAGGACGCGCGCCGTCTTGAAGCTCGCCATCGCCGGGTGCCCCGTCCCAGGGAATGGGTGGGGCATTCCGAGCCGCTCGGAGATGTCCTCGAACAGTGAGCGGGCGAGACGGACACGCTCCCTGTTCGCGAAGACGCGAGCCCAGTCCAGCTCGCGCAGGGCCTCGGCTCCGCCCTTCGTCTCGACGTAACGGTCCGTGTAGGGGTTCATCGGGTCGCAGAGGAAGCGCAGGTAGTGCTTCGGGTGCCGGGCCCGGTCAGGCATGGGAATGGCCCAGGACTTCTGCTTCGGATTCTGCTTGTGCCGAGCGAAGGGATGGTTGAGGAAGCCGGGGTCGTCCGTGACGAACGCCTCCAGGTCGATGGCCGCCGCATCGACGCCAGAAGGCCGACTCGCCCCAGCGCGTACGAGCGCTGCCGGCTCGGCGAAGAAGTAGGCCTCGACCATCGGCGCTAGCAGGTGGAACGAGCACCGCTCCCGGACGCGCTGGGTGACCTTCACGCGCGTTGCCTCGGACGTCCACGAGTGGCGGGCGAGATGCGCATGAACCGCGTCGCGCACCCTGCTGACCACCAGCTCGGGGTGGGGAGCGTTGACCAACTCGAGGTCGTCAATCGCCACCACGAGGTCCGGCGGCTCCTCCTCGACCGCCGCCACGATGCTCGCAGCGAACTTGTCGAGTGTCGTGCCCGGCTCGCTCGAGCTGGGAGTCTCCCGGACATCAGCGCTCGTGAAGGACTCGACCCGGTCGAGCAACTCGAACTGAACCTCGGGAAAAACGCGCGCGAGCGAGTGACCGAGCCCCTTCTTCTCGCACTGCCCCGTCACGATGAGCCCGACACGTGCGCTCACGCCTCATCCGCTCCCACTGGCGCTCCGTACTTGAGGTGCTCGTAGAGGTCTCCCAGCGAGAAGTGGGCCAGCCAGCTCCGCTTCTTGAGCTGGTCGAGTGGCACCGGCAACACCTCCTGACCCGGCTCCATCACGAACACCTTCTCCGGCAACGCCTTGAACGTGTCGAGGATGACGGGGGAGTGGGTGGCCAGGAGCACTGTCATGTCATGCGCGTCCGACCATTCGCGGAAGGCATCCATCAAGCGGCGAATGGAGTAGGGATGCAGCGCATTCTCGGGCTCGTCGATGGCGAGTACGCCTCCAGGCATCGTCGACGCGACGGCACAGAGGTGGATCAGGGCAACGAGGAACCCATCCGGGAGCAGCGCCGGAGTCAGCGTGTGGCCGCTTGGTGTATGGACCTCGCAGGACACGATGTTGGCCGCGATCGGGAAGGAGAAGTCCGAGAACAGCTCCGGATAGCAGTCGCGCAAGCCCTTGGCCACGAAGTCCCAACGGTCCCGCTGGTCACGCCGGTTACGCCAGTTCATCAGGACCGCGAAAAGGTTTCGCCCATCGTCGAGCAGCCGCAGATCTCCACTGAGGAGGGAGCCCTCCCGGCGAAGGCCCGCGAGCGCGTAGTGGCGGTAGTAGCGGTAGGAGAAGAGGAGTTCGACCAGACGCCGGAGCGATTCCGGAACTTCTGTACTGCGAAGGGCCTCCTGAAGAGCGGACTCCGAGTACTCGGCCTCCGCCTCGAACTCCCCCTCGTTGATGATGTCTTCCCCCACGGTGAGCACTTCCCGGCTCGGAAGGCGCGCCCCACCAGGACCCAGGAAGACCTCGGGCCGGGCCTCCCAACTCGCATCCTCGACACGCAGGTTGAAGACGACCGGCTCGTCTCGCGGCGCTTCGAAGTGACGCAGGCCGTAGGCCCCACCGTGCCCGATGATGGCCTTCGAGAACCCACTCCTGTTCGCATCCTGCAGCAGTTGCAGCACGTCGATCAGCGTCGTCTTCCCGCTCCCGTTCGGCCCCACCAGGGCGCAGACCCCCGACGGGCTCCAATCGACACGGCGGAGGCCTCGGTAGTTGCGCACGCTCAATGAGAACGCCATGTCCCACCTCCGGCGGAGAGCCCGGCTCCCTGGCGGGCATCATGTCCATCTGGGAAAACGGGTGCCATCTTCTTCCTCTTCACCGGTCTCTCGCCAAGCCAGCGCACCGAAGAGTCGCGCGGGGCGCGGAAATCGGGTAGAGCCGCTCCGCCATGCTCGTCTCGGTCGTCATCCCCGTCTACAACGAGATCTCCACCCTCGCTGAACTCCTCCGCCGCGTCACCGCGGTGGACTTCCCCAAGGAGCTCGTCATCGTGGACGACTGCTCCCGGGACGGCAGCCGCGAGCTGCTCCAGCGTCTGGCCTCCGAGGGTCTGTCCGCCATCGGCGCCACTCCCACCAACCGCAACGAACTGCGCATCCTCTTCCAGGAGAAGAACCAGGGAAAGGGCGCGGCCCTGCGGCGCGGCTTCCGCGAGTCCACCGGCGACATCGTCATCGTCCAGGACGCGGACCTCGAGTACGACCCGCGTGAAATCCCCCGCGTCCTCCAGCCCATCCTCGACGGGGACGCCGACGTCGTCTTCGGCAGCCGCTTCACCGGCACGCCCCGGCGCGTCCTCTACTTCTGGCACTCGGTGATGAACCAGCTCCTCACCACCCTGTCCAACATGACCAGCAACCTCAACCTCACCGACATGGAGACCTGCTACAAGGCCTTCCGGGCCGAGGTCATCCGGTCGGTGGACATCGAGGAGGACCGCTTCGGCATCGAGCCGGAAATCACCGCCAAGGTCGCCCGCGGCGGCTGGCGCGTCTTCGAGGTCCCCATCAGCTACCACGGGCGCACCTACGAGGAAGGCAAGAAGATCGGCTGGAAGGACGGCGTCCGGGCGCTCTACGCCATCGGAAAGTACTCCATCAAACGCTGAGCCTCCCCGCCCCTGTCTGTCCGGCGGCCAACACTACCCGCCGCCCGCCCGCCTAGCGGCTGCTCCCCCGCCGCCCCTCCCAGGTGCCCTTTCCGAGGGCGGTTCCTAGCTTCGGGGAGTGCTTCCGCGATTCCTCCTCTACGGGTGTGCAGGCTGGGTGATGGAGGTGTGCTTCACCGGGATGGGCACGGCCCTCTTCCAGCGGGACAGGCACGGCACGGCGAAGACGTACCTCTGGATGCACCCCATCTACGGGGCCACCGCGCTGGGGATGGAGCAGCTCCATGACCGGCTGCGCTTCCTGCCCCGGCCCGTGCGCGCGCTCGCCTACACCGCCGTCATCTTCGGCGTCGAGTTCTCCACCGGATGGCTGCTGCGCAGGGTGCTCGGCCGCTGTCCCTGGGACTACGAGAAGCGCGGCTGGAACGTGAAGGGGCTCATCCGCCTGGACTACGCCCCCTTCTGGTACGCCGCCAGCCTGCTCTTCGAGCCCGTGCGCGAGGCCCTCCTGCGCGTCACCAGCGAGGCCCTGCGCCAGACGCCCGAGTACCGCCATGCCGTGGAAAACGGCTCGGTGGCCGAGCCCCACCACCTCACCCCCGTCTCCACCGAGCAGGAGGCCGGGGAAGCGGCGGACACCTTCCTCCTCGCCGAGGAGACCGAGCTCCACCCCATCCACTGAAAGGAGACAGGAAACCGAGCCCGATGTGGGGAAATCCCCTTATCCCGGACCTCTCTCCGAGGGGGAAAGGGGATGGTGAGGGGCAGGTCAGCAGGCCCATGGGGCCGGACGCCCTCCGGCCGGGCCCTGTCCTTGACAGTTGCCTTTTCTTCCTGCTGAGGGCCCTGCGTAGTAGGTTGCCGCGCGGTTCCTTTTGGTTCAGGGAAATGACGCCGCACCTCTGAAAGTTTCCGCCCCCGTATGTTCGACTGGCTCCACACTCTTTTCTCGCGTGACCTCGCCATCGACCTGGGCACGGCCAACACGCTCATCTACATCCGCGGACAGGGCATCGTCTCCAACGAGCCCTCCGTGGTGGCCGTCCAACAGGACGCGCGCGGCGGCAAGAAGGTGCTCGCCGTGGGCAAGGAGGCCAAGGAGATGCTCGGCCGCACGCCGGGCAACATCGTGGCCATCCGCCCCATGAAGGACGGCGTCATCGCCGACTTCGAGATCACCGCGGCGATGCTTCGCTACTTCATCCAGACGGCGCACAACCGCAAGTCGCTCGTCAGCCCGCGCATCGTCATCGGCATCCCCTCGGGCATCACCGAGGTGGAGCGCCGCGCCGTGCGCGAGGCCGCCGCGAATGCCGGTGCCCGCGAGGTCTACCTCATCGAGCAGCCCATGGCGGCGGCCATCGGCGCCGGGCTGCCCGTCACCGAGCCCAGCGGCAACATGATCGTCGACATCGGCGGCGGTACGTCCGACGTGGCGGTCATCAGCCTGGCTGGCATCGTGTTCGCCAAGAGCGTGCGCATTGGCGGCGACAAGCTGGACGAGGCGATCATCCAGTACGTCAAGCGCAAGTACAACCTGCTCATCGGCGAGCGTACGGCCGAGCTCATCAAGATGGGCATCGGCACGGCGTACCCCACCGAGGAGGTCATGACCATGGAGATCAAGGGTCGCGACCTGGTGGCCGGCGTGCCGCGCACGCTCACGGTGAGCAGCGACGAGGTGCGAGACGCGCTGAGCGAGCCCGTCAACGGCATCGTCGAGGCGGTGAAGCTCACGCTCGAGCGCACGCCGCCGGAGCTGGCCGGTGACATCGCCGACCGCGGCATCGTGCTGGCCGGTGGTGGCGCGCTGCTGAAGAACCTGGACACGCTCCTGCGCGAGGAGACGGGCCTGCCGGTGTTCCTCGCGGAGGATCCGCTGTCCGCCGTGGTGATGGGCGCGGGCAAGGCGCTCGAGTCGCTCGACATCCTCCGCCAGGTCTGCCAGCCGGGCTAGGCGCGCAGGGCGTCGAGAATCGACAGCCGTGAGGCGCGCAGGGCGGGCAGCAATCCGCCCAGCGCGCCCATCAGCGTCCCGAAGGCGATCGCCGCCACCACGATGCCCGGGGTCGGCGTGAAACCGAAGCGCACCTCGGCGAACGTCTGGAAGTTGAGCGTGCGGATCTCCATCCACCGTGTGGCCAGCGCCCCCAGCGCGCCCACCACTCCGCCCGCCGCCCCCAGCACCGCGGACTCGATGAGGATGCTCGCCAGCACGCTGCGCCGCCGGAAGCCCACCGCTCGCAGCATGCCCAGCTCGGTGATGCGCGACGCCACCTGCGCGTACATGGTGATCATCGCGCCCAGCACCGCGCCCACGCTGAAGATGAAGGACACGAACAGGCCGAGCACCCGGATGAACGTGGCCAGCCACGTGGCCTGCTCCGCCCAGTATTGAGGCTCCGGCTTCGCGTCGAGCGTGAAGCGAGGATCCCCCTTCACCTCCTTGATGAACGCGTCGCGCGCCTGCTCCGAGCCCGTTCGCACGATGACGGAGCTGAGCCCCGGCCGGTCGAACGCCGCGCCCAGCCGGTTCACATCCGTCCACAGCTCCGACTCGTAGGCCCCGCCGTCCGCGGAGAAGATGCCCACCACCGGCCAGCGCTGCTCGGCGAAGGTCAGCGCTCCGCCCAGCCTGGCCCCCGGTGAGCGCCCCACCAGCGCCGAGCCCAGGGCAATCTCGTTCGTCCCCGCTCTCGGCGCCCGGCCCGCGATGAGCCGCACCACCGGGCGGGTGGCGAAGCTCTGGGGTCCGATGCCCCGCGCGTTGATGTTGGCCTCCTGGCCGTTCCCGCGCGGCAGCAGCACCGGTACCACCAGCTCGCCCGCCACCAGCGGGTCGCCCTCCGCCGACGAGGCCACCTGCGGCGCACTGCCCAGGGCGCGCAGGGCGTCCCGGCCCACGTTGCTCATCAGCTCGCTGGTGGAGCCCTTGTTGAGCAGCACGACGTTGCGCGGGTCTCCTCCCGAGGCCAGTGCGGACTCGATGCCATTGGCCAGCATCAACACCGCGGAGAAGACGAAGACGACGAGCCCCAGGCCCAGCACGGTGAGCCCCGTGGACAGGCGCCGCGCCCAGAGGCTGCGTGTGTTGTAGTAGAGCGGAATCATCGCTCAGGCCACCTTCCTCAACCCCTCGGCCACGGGAATGCGGATGGCCCGCAGCGCGGGGATGGCTCCGGCCAGCAGGGACACACCGAGCGCCGCCAGCGCTCCGAGCAGCAGCGTGCCCTCGCGCATGAAGTTCGCGGGAACACCCCCGAGCTGCGGGCCCACGGCCGCCATGAAGCCCTTCACGAGCGGCGGCGCGACGAGCACCCCCAGCCCGGCCGAGGCCAGGCCGATGGCCACCGACTCGAAGAGCACGAGCGATACCACCCGCCCGCTCTTGAAGCCCATGGCCCGGAGCGTCGCCAGGTCCCTCGTGCGCTCGCGCACGCTCATGGCCAACGTGTTGCCAATCACCAGCAGGATGATGAGCAGGATGACGGAGGACACCACCTTCACCGCGGTGATGATGGCCGACAGCATGGAGATGAAGCCCAGCGTGGCCGCGCGCTCGCTCTCGGTGCGCGTGGGATATGGGCTGTTGGCGAACATGCCGTCGATCGTCGTCGCCACCACCGCCGAGCGCGACGGGTCCTCCACCCGCAACATGAAGGCCCCCACCCGGTCCTTGCGCGCCTCGGGCAGCTTCTCGTTGAGGCAGCGGAAGCCGAAGAAGAACGAGCTCTTGTCCATGCCCCCGCTGCTCACGTCGTAGATGCCGCGCACGGTGAAGTCCCAGTTACCCGGGTAGATGGTGCCCTTGAGCGTCACCCGGTCTCCCACCTTCCACCCGTAGCGCTTCGCCAGGTCCTTGCCGATGAGCGCGCCGCACGGGTCCGCCTCGAAGGCGGCCACCTGCTCGGGAGGCACCACCACCTCGTTGAAGACACGCATGAACGAGGGCGGGTCGATGAATGCAGTGCCGAAGAAGTCCTTCTGGGACTCGCCGTAGCGCCCGCCGAAGAAGCCGTAGAAGGTGACGTCGCTCACCCCCGGCACCGCCGAGATGCGCGACATATAGGACAGCGGCAGGTCCGCGGTGATGGAAACCTTGCTGCGCGTGAAGAGTCGATCCACCTGCGCCCCCGCCGCACCCGAATAGAAGAGGTCCACCACGGTGCGCAGGAAGATGAAGGCCATCACCCCCACCGCCCCCGCCAGCACCGTGAGCGCCAGCCGCAGGGGGTTGCGCAGCAGGTCCTTCCACACGAGCCGTCCAAACGTCATTGCAGCACCCCCTTCTCCAGGTGCCGCACCAGGTCCGCCCACTCGGCGGCATGCGGGTCGTGTGTCACCATCACCAGTGTCTTGTGCAGCTCGTGGTGCAGCTCCTGGAAGAGGTCCAACACCTGCTCGGCCGACTTGCGGTCCAGGTCTCCCGTGGGCTCGTCCGCGATGAGTAGGTCCGGGTCTGTGACGATGGCCCGGGCAATCGCCACCCGCTGCTGCTCGCCTCCGGAGAGCTGCGATGGGCGGTGGCTCATGCGGTGGCTCAGGCCCACCACCTCCAGCGCGGCGGCCACGTGCTCGCGGCGCTCGGAGCGGGAGAGGGGCGTGAGCAGCAGGGGCAGCTCCACGTTCTCCGCCGCCGTGAGCACCGGCAGCAGGTTGTACATCTGGAAGACGAAGCCCACGTGCCCCGCGCGCCAGTCGGCCAGCTCCTTGTCGCTCATGCGCGCCAGATCCTGCCCGCCCACCTCCACCACGCCCGTCGACGGCCGATCCAGCCCCGAGATGAGGTTGAGCAGCGTGGATTTGCCCGAGCCCGATGGGCCCATGAAGGCCTCGAAGGTCCCCGCCTCGATGTCGAGGTTCACCTCCTCCAGCACCGGCACGACGATGTCGCCGCGCCGGTAGGCTTTGGAGACACCCCGGAGCCGGATGAAGGGAGAGGCCGCTTCCACCGGCGCGGTGCTCATCCGCCCTCCTTCCTCACCTTCACCTTGCGCCCCGGACGCAGGTTGCCCTCGGGCGACACCACCACCTGCGTCCCTGGCGACGGTCCCTGGGCCAGCGCCACCTCGTCCCCCACCTTCCGGGCCACCTGCACCGGCTGGCGCTTCAGCCGCCCGTCCTGCACCACCCACACCACGGACTGCCCGCCGTTCTGCACCACCGCGGCCGCCGGCACCCGCAGCGCCTCGTCCTTCTTCGCGAGCGCCTCCGGCGGCACCTCCTCCTTCAGGAAGGCCACCCGCGAGCCCATGTCCGGCAGCACCCCCGGAGGTATTTCGTCGAACTGCACGTTCACCACCGCCGTGGCCTTGGAGCGATCGATGGTCGGCCGCACCGAGCGCACCCGCGCCCGGAAGGCCTGGTCCGGGTATGCGTCGAGGAAGACGAGCGCGGGCTGCCCCACCTCGATGCGCGGGAGCTGCTCCTCACTCACCTCGGCCTCCACCTCCAGCGCCCCCAGGTCCACCAGCTCCACGATGCCGCCGATGTTCTCCTGCTCGAGCGCCGCGGGCGCCAGCACCGCCCCCTCGTCGGCCAGCTTCTTCACCACGGTGCCCGAGAAGGGCGCTCGCACCACCGTGTGGGCCCGTTGCAGCTCCGCCTCCTCCGCCGCCCGGCGGGCCGAGGCGAGCTGGGCACTCGCGGCCTGCTCCTCGGCGGCAGTGGCTCGGGCCGTGGCCTGTGACTCCTCCAGGCTCGCTCGGGTAACGACCTCCGCCTTCGCCAGGCGCTCGGCCCGGGCCAGATCGCTGCGCGCCCGTGTCGCCGTGGCCTGTGCGGCGATGAGCCTCTGGTTGGCCGCCTGGAGCTCGGCCTGGGCCCGGGCAGCCGCCACCCGCGCATCCCGGTCATCCAGCCGGGCGAGCACCTGCCCCTTCTTCACCGCATCGCCCTCGTCCACCGCCACCTCCACCAGCCGTCCTGCCACCTGGGGCGCGATGACCGAGCGTCGGCGCGAGGACACATAGCCGGCCGCGGTGAGCTCGGTCTGCTCCTCGCCAGGACGGGCCTCGCGGACCTCGGCCACGCGCACGCTGGGAGCACGGCCCACCACCAGGGCCCCCACGGCGAGAGCAAGCACGACGGCGAGCGCCACCCACCACGGCCATCTGCGCAGGAGCTTCCGCCGGGGGTGAGCCGAGCGGTCAATCCTGAGCATGTTCAACTTCTGGGCCTGGGCCTCGGCCATGGGCACCTCTCCCGTGAGTCATGAGCCCACTGGAGAGAAGGTATGAGGGAGCCCCCGCGGTGACCCGGCCCGAAGACCGCCCGCCCGCTCCTCCGCTGGGAAGCACGGGCCTCTCCCCTCCCGCCGGGAGGAGGCGAGCGCCGCGGCCGCGAGCCGTCCAGGGGTGTTCTTCCGAGGGGACACTGGGCATACCCAGACAGACGAACACCGGGCCTGCCCGGACAGAGGATTTCAGATGATCGACCCTGGCGACATCCACGAGGGAATGACGGTGAGGGACCGGGACGGGCGGAAGCTCGGCACGGTATCGAACGTGGGGGACACCCACTTCGAGCTGGGGCAGGGGCAACCCGCCCGGCGGGACTACATGGTGCACTTCCACCGGGTGGAGCGAGTCCAGGACCGGGACGTGTACCTGGCGGCCGCGCCCACCACCGTGCCCCCCGAGGACTGACACCCCCCGAAGCGTGGGACGTCAGGCGGGCTCGAGCGTCGGGTGCCGGCGCGCCCAGAAGAGCAGCACCGCCGCCAGGGAGGGGGCGAGCACGGCCACGAGCATGACGAGCCAATCCCCGAGCCCGCTCGCACGAGGCACGTTGTAGAGGAGCGCCTCGAACAGCGTGAGGCACGCATCTCCCACGATGACGGAGGCCAGCAGGGTGGCGAGCCAGGGGCGCCAGCGGCGGACGAGCGAGAAGAGTCCCACCGTCAGCCCCACGTCGAAGAGCACCCAGCCCCACTGCACGAGCGGCGAGGGGAAGCGGTGCGCATTGGCCGGCAGCGCGAGCAGCACCGTCCAGGGCACCAGCAGCACCGTGATGAGCCACACCAGCAGCAGGGGTCGGCGCAGGAGCGTGGCCACACCGAAGCGCGCGAGGCTCCCCTGGGCGAAGGCGGTGAGGGCGTCATATATCGGCAGGTGCGAGGCGTGCCGCTCGGGCCAGGCCAGGTGGATGCGGTCCCACGCATGCGGACGCAGCCGGGCCTTGAAGGCTCGCAGTCCCTCGAAGTCATAGAGCGGCGTGCCGAGCAACCGGGCCGCGCGCAGCCAGCTCGCCACCTCGCCCGCCAGCGGCGCGAGCCCCAGTGTCAGGTAGCCGCGCCCCTCGGCCGCCGCCGCGCGCATCACCGCGTCCACCAGCAACTCCACGGTGCCGTTGGGCGCCTTCCTGTCCCGCATCAGGTGCTGCACGAACCAGCCGTTGCGCGCGTACACCGGCACCGCTGACAGGAAGGCCACCACCTCCCCGTCCCGCTCCGCCACGAAGGAGCGCCGCTCCTCCGCCCAGGCATACGGGGAGAGCTGCACCAGGAAGCCCATGGGCGCCATCCGCCGGGACTCCAGCCAGCGCTCCATCAGCCGGTCCACCCCCGCGCGCAACCGGTGCGTCGAGTCCTTCAGCTCCGCTGGAGACACCTCGCGCACCGTCACGCCCTTGGCCCGCGCCCGGCGGAGCTGCTCGCGCAGACTCCGGCTCGCACGCACGTCCTCCTCCCAGCGCCGCGGGTCCCACACGGGCTGCTCGCCGATGGACAGCCCCTTCACCGGAGCCGCGTCCAGCATGCGCTGCTCGGTGGCGAAGAAGCACAGCCGTCGGCCCGACGCGGCCGCGTGCGCCTCGAAGCGCTCCGACACCTCGGCGATGCGCTCGTGGGGAGCAATGGGTGCACCAGCCGCCACCCACGCCCTGCCCGTGTCCACGTACGCCACGCACGCGTCGTCGCCGTCGAACCAGTACGAATACCCTGGCTCCAGCACCTGGAAGGACGTGGCGTTCCACCCGTAGCGCTTGAGCAGTTCCAGCACCCGCTGGTGCTCCGTGTCGAGGCCCTCGATCATGCCGGCGTGGGAGACCGGGGCTTCAACGGCGGCTGGCCCCCACCAATGCCCTGCTCGGCCTGGTGCTCCTCCTCCAGCCGGCGGCGATGCGCGGACAGCAGGTCGCTGCGCGTGATGATGCCCACCACCTTCCACGGCTCCTCGCGCTTCACCACCGGCAGGCGGCCCACGTCCTCGCGCACCATGTGGTCCGCCGCCTCGCGCAGGGTGCTGTCCTCGAAGACGACCGCCGGGGGCTTGCGGATGAGCTCCCGCACGCGCTGGCCGTCCACCGCCTGTGCCTCCACCAGCTCGCGCCGGGTGATGACGCCCACGAGCCGCCCCGCGCCGTCCATCACCGGGAAGCCCTGGTGCCGCGTGCCCACGGCCCCACTGGTGAGCCACGCACGTGCCTGGGCCACCGTGTCATCCGCCGAGAGCGTCACCACCGGCCGCGGCACGAGCGCCCCCGCCAGCGTGTTGGCGAGCACATCGGCCGAGTACTCCATGGGCACCCGCGCCCCGCGCCGGGCCAGCTTCTCCGTCATGATGGAGTGGCGCATGAGCAGCGCCGACACGAGGTAGGCCGCCGCGCAGCCACCGAGCAGCGGCAGCAGGCCCATGGGCTGGCGCGTCGTCTCGAAGGCGAACACCACCGAGGCCAGCAGCGCGCGCGAGGCCCCGGCGAAGATGGCCGCCATGCCCACCAGCGCCGCGATGCGCACGTCCACGCCCAGCCCCGGCACCAGCCACACCGCCAGCGCACCCAGCGCCGAGCCCAACCCCCCTCCAATGGTGAAGAGCGGCGCCAGCGTCCCGCCCGAAGTGCCACTGCCCAGCGCGATGGACCACGAGGTGAACTTCAGCAGGCAGAAGACGAGCGCCGCCATGCCCACGAGGTGGCCGGAGATGATGGCCTCGATGTTGGAGTAGCCCACGCCCAGCGTGCGCGGCTCGAAATAGCCCACCACGCCCACGGCGATGGCACCCACCGCTGGCCACCACATCCAGTGGATGGGCAGCTTCTCGAAGGCGTCCTCGATGCGGTAGACGGCCCGCGTGGCCACCACCGAGGCCACGCCGATGAGCGCGCCCATGCCGATGTAGAAGGCCAGCGCGGCCCCGCTCGGCGCCGCCACGTCCGGCATCGCGAAGGCCGGCGCGTTCCCCATGAAGGCCATGCGCACCGCCGTGGCCGTGGAGGTGGCCAGCGCCACCGGGATGACCGAGCGCGGACGGAACTCGAAGAGCAGCAGCTCGATGGCGAGCAGCACCGCGGACACCGGCGCGCCGAAGGTGGCCGCCATGCCCGCGCCCGCGCCCGCCGCCAGCAGCACCTTGCGCTCGTCCGCCGTCACCTTCAGCACCTGCCCCAAGAACGAGCCCAGCGCTCCACCCGTGGCGATGATGGGGCCCTCGGCACCGAACGGCCCGCCCGTGCCAATGGCCACCGCCGCCGACAGCGGCTTGAGGAACGTGATGCGCGGCGGAATCCGGCTGCGGTTGAGCAGCACCTGCTCCATGGCCTCGGGGATGCCGTGGCCGCGGATGGCCTTGGAGCCATAGCGCGCCATCACGCCCACGATGAGCGCTCCGAGCACGGGGATGACGAGCACCCAGAGCCCCCGCGTGTTCTCCGCCGGTGACGCCTCGTGGAGGGAGAAGCGGCTGAAGAAGGCCAGGTTGGTGATGAGCGCAATGAGCGCCCCGAGCACCCGCGCCACCAGGCCCGCGGCCAGCGCGATCAGGATGCACAGGCCGCTGATGAACACCACGCGGCCATCCACCGGCCCCTTGGTCAGGGGGCCACGTGGCTCGTTCTCCAACGCGGGTCCCATCGACGGCGCGACCGGGAGTGTCTCCCTGTCGCCCAGGCCCTCGGCGACCGACGTGATTTCAGGTTTCTTCATCGTGTCGTTTCCCCTGCCGGCGCCGCGAAGGCGCCTCATCCTCGAAAAAGAGCGGAGCGGCCTCCGCGTCCAGGCCCAGCTCACGCACCAGCGTGGCGAGTCCCTCCGCGAGCGCGGCGCGCTGTGCGGGCTCCAGCTTGCGCAGCCCCGAGATGAGCCGGGCCTGGGCCATGGGCGGAGCCGTGCGCAGCAGCTCCCGGCCCTCGGAGGTCAGGGAGACCTCCGCCCGCCTCGCGTCCACCTCCGAGGGCCGGCGCGACACGAACCCCCGCTCCATCAGCCGGCTCACCACCACCGACACCGAGCTCTGGTGCGTGAAGGTGCGCTCGGCCAGCTCGTTGATGGAGCAAGCACCCGCTTCGGCAAGCTGTTGGAGCACGAAGAGCTGCGCGCCGCTGATGCCGACGAGCCCCTCCGAGGCCCGGGCGGACACGCGCAGCAGGCGGACGATGCGCCGGATGGCATCCATCACCGTCCGGACGTCCTCCGTCTCGGCCGGGGCGGCCGCGGTGCGTGCGCGTCGAACTGTATGGGAGCCCATATATTCTTCTCGAATACGCCCCACGGGCTCGCTTCGCAAGACGTACGTGCACCGCGCCCGCCTGCCTCCCCTCCGAGTGACATTCCGTACCCGGCACTACACCCGGTGCGTGTGACAGCGCGGGCGCGGGCGCGGTACACCAGGGGCCTCCCCGTCCTCTCAAGGAGCGAGTGGGTTGAAATCTCGATACATCGTCCTCTGGGCGCTCATCGCCCTCGTCCATCCGGCCGTGGCCCATGCCTTCAACCACGCCGGCAACGCGCGGCTGCTGTCCTCGGATGAGGCCGCCGTCATCAAACATCCCGTGCTCGGCCTGCAGCGCTCGGCACTGCCCCTGGGGCTGGGCTTCGCGGTGGACACCTCCGTCCTCGCGGACGCGGCGCTCGCGGCCAACCTGGGCGTGCGCTGGGCGCTGGAGGCGGGACCGCACCGCTTCGTCGTCGGCGCGCGCTACACGAAGTTCCTGGGCAACGAGGTCATCACGGACTACGTCGCCTCTCAGCAGCCGGCGGTGAAGAACTTCGCGATCGACTTCCAGGGACCCAGCGCCTACGCCCTCTACGGCCTGCAGCTCGGCCGGGTGCTGGTGCAGGCCGAGGTGCGCCACTACCGCTACCAGACGGTGTCCACCACCGCGACGGGCGCCCTGGTGGTCAACCTCGTGGGCAACTTCGCCGTCGTCGGTGAGTTCGGCGTCCGCTTCAAGGAGGGCTACCCCCTGCGAGGCGCGGCCGGCATCCGCTACGCCGGAGACAACTTCGGCTTCTCACTGGGGGCCGCCTACGTGGACCTGACCGACTCCCTGCTGCCCGTCGACAACGGCCGCATCCCCTTCGCCCCCACCTTCGACCTGTCCTGGACCTTCCAATGAGACGCCACCTCCTCGCCCTGCTCTGCCCGCTCCTGCTCTCCGCGTGCTCCGCCGAACTGGCCGTGGACACGCCTCCGCAGTCGGTCACCATCCCCGTCACGTCGGTGGCCAGACCCGTCTACGTCGAGGTGGCCGTGGACCTGCCCTCCGAGACGCAGGAGCTCGACGTCGAGGTGAAGTCGGCGAACGCCACCCTCACGGTGTTCAACCCCGCGAAGGCGCTCACACTGAAGTCGTCCGCGAGGCTGTCCTTCACGGGCAACGCCACGCCGGACAAGCCCATCTTCTACACGGAGGGCAACCCGCCTCCGTACTTCGCCACCGCCGAGGAGCTGATGCCCGAGCGCGACTTCCCGCCGAACACGCACACGCCCGCGGTCATCGACTCGCCCTCGCTGGTGAAGGCCATTGGCAAGCAGCGCATCTGGATCATCGTCGACAACTCGGTGTCCGCGGTGGGAACAGGGGGCATCGACACGTTCCCGCTGGAGCTCCAGCTCAACGACATCATCCTGCACGTCGTCGTCGCCAGGCCCTTCCAGGGGCTCGAGGGCGCACTGGGGCCCAGCGGGCTCTGAGGGAAGTGCGAAGAGCCGGGCCCGAGACCCGCCCGGACCCGGCTCTCCACGGTGACGACATGCGCCACGGACCCCAAAATCGGGCCCGCGCACGGACGTTTCCTAGCGCACCGGTCTGACAAGTCCCGGAAGCCCGGGTAGGCTCCGAGGCGGTGCTCCCGCTCACGATTCTCGCCCTCGCCACCGCCGCCCCCGATGTGCCCGCCCGCGCCGCGTCCGCCCTCGTGCTCGCACAGGCCCCCGCGTCCGGACAGGCCCAGGGGGACCTCGCCCATGCCCGCGAGCTCGCCGAAGCCCTGCGCTACGAGGAGGCCGTCGTCGAGTACCAGCGCTACCTCGGAGACGCCAACCGTCCCTCCGGCGAGCGCGCGCAGGCCCTGCTGGAGCTCGGCTTCATCCACCTGCTGCTGGACGACGCGGTGAACGCCGAGCAGCGCACCACCGAGGCCCTGGAGCTGGACGCCTGGGTGCGGCCTCCCGCCGACGCGCCCCAGAAGCAGAAGGACCTGGTGGAGCGGGTGCGCGCGAAGCTCGCCGCGAGGCCGAAGCTGGAGGTGCTGCCGCGCGAGGACTCGAGCCGGCCACAGCTGGTGCGCGCCAGCCTGAAGGACCCACGGGGCAAGGCCAACGAGGTGCTGCTGCGCCACGCCCCCGCTCCGGGAGGCCCCTACCGCGCCACACCCATGGTGTGCCAGCAGGACACGTGCGAGGGCGAGCTGCCCTCCCCCACGCGCGCGGCCTCCTTCACCGCCTGGTACTTCGTCGAGGCGCTCGACAGCCAGGGCAACACGGTGGCGCGGGCGGCCAACCCGCTGGCCCCGCTGCAGCTCTCCGTCATCGAGCAGAAGCCCTGGTACGAGAGCCCGTGGGTCTACGCGGGCGGCGCGGCGCTGGTGGTGGGCGCGGCGACGGTGTTCTTCATCGCCTCCGACCCGAGGAAGTAGGCCGCTGGCGCGCGATGCGCGGCACAAGCGCGAGCGAGCGGTACACCTTCGACTCATTGAACGTCGGGATGTCCGTGGGGCGCTGGCTCCACCAGTTCACCACCAGCGTCACCCGCAGGCGCGAGGTGCCCGGCAGCTTCCCGGTGGGAATCTGGTTGTGGGCGTCCAGCACGCCGTGGGTGAGGTCCCCGCGGAAGTAGGCGAAGCGGTTGGGCCTGGGCGCCACGAGGTCGAAGTCGTCCGTGTCCGGCGCGAGCGACGGGTTGTCCTCGCAGGGCAGGGCCTTCGTCACCGCGAGCGCTCCGCCCCGAACGCTGTTCATGAAGAGAAGCGAGGTGAAGCGCGGGTGCACGAGCGGGCCTCCGCGCAGGGCGAGCTTCTCGTCGCGGTCCTGGTGGAAGTCCACCTGCACGTCCGTGGTGCGCATGCGAGAGAACCACCACTCGACGCCCGCGAGCCCCCGGCGCACCGGCACGCGCGGACGCAATGCGAGGATGACCTGCTCCACGAGGTTGGTGGGCTCGCCGAGGTCGAACCAAAAGGTCGTCTGATACGTCTGGCGCAGGCGCTCGGTGCCCAGCGCGCGAACCTTGCGCCACAGGCGCGAGAAGTCGTCATCGGGCAGGGCGTGGTCCTGGAGGTGGACGAGGGGAGCACGGGGCGGCATGAGGGGACGGGACTCTATGCCAGGCGCGTGGAGGCACACATGAAAGTGAGCACCCTGCCCGCCTGCTCTGGCGGCGGGCGGACGGCTCCACCGCTCGTAAATCCAGAAACGCCCCGCCCCCGTAGCTCTCCGTGAATGCCCCTCGGGGCGAACACAGGAGACAGCCATGAAGAAGGCGGAGAAGAAGGCAGTGGAGACGATGCCGGGCCGCGTGCTCGGGCGCGTCCTCGCCGAGGAGCTCGAGCAGGCCCGCGGAGGCTACAGCCCACCCCTCCTCGGGGCGACCGGGAGCAAGACCGTGCAGGACAACGGCAACCTGGACTTCACCGGAGGCCGACCCGGCCAGACGGATGGCGATTGACCCTCGCGCGGCCGGGCGGATCCGCACCGTCCGGCCGCGTGCCGCACGCGACGCACGAGCCCCCACTGCCCACGACCATGAAGACCCTCATCCTCTCCCAGCCCAATGACATCCACGCTTCCGCCGTCGTCGAGGCCCTCGCACGCAAGGGGGCGGAGGCCGTGCTCTGGCACACCTCCGACTTCCCCTCGCGCGTCACCGAGACGGTCTCCATCGTGGGCGGCAGACGCTCGGTCCGGCTTCGTGGACCCGAGCTGGATGTAACCGAGTCTTCCGTCACCACGGTCTGGAACCGCAGGCCCGCGCTCGTCCTCGACGAGCTGCACCTGCACCCCGCGGATCGCGAGTTCGTGGAGCTCGGCTGCACCACCTTCCGGCGCTCGCTGCTCGACACGCTCGCGCAGAGGGCCTTCTGGGTGAACCCCCAGCGCGCCATCGAGCGGACCAGCAAGCTGCGCCAGCACCAGTTCGCGCTCGACGTGGGCCTGGAGGTGCCCGACACCCTCTACACCAACGACCCCGGGGAGATCCGCGCCTTCCTGCGCGAGCACCCCGGGCAGGTCGTCTACAAGCCCTTCAACATGACGGCGTGGAGGGACGATGCGACGTACTACATGACCTTCACCAGCCCGCTCACCGAGGAGCAGTTGGTCGAGGACGAGTTGCTCCGGGCCGTGCCCGGCATCTACCAGGTGCGGGTGCCCAAGGCCTACGAGCTGCGCGTCACCATGATGGGCCGGCGCGCGTTCACGGCCCGGCTGCTCTCGCAGCAGACACAAGGCGGGAAGATCGACTGGCGCAAGGCCCAGGAGGAGCTGCGCATGGAGCCCTTCGAGCTGCCCGCCGACATCGCCCGGCAGTGCTTCGCGCTGATGCGCAAGCTGGACATCGTCTTCGGGTGCTTCGACTTCATCGTCCGCCCCGATGGCCGCTACGTCTTCCTCGAGGTCAACCAGGCAGGTCAGTTCCTCTTCGTGGAGAACGCGGCCGGCCTCCCGCTGCTCGACGCGTTCACGGAGTTCCTCATCCAGGGCAGCGTGGACTTCGACTGGTCTCCGGACCGGGTGGGCCTCCGCTACCAGGATGTGTTGGGGCCCGCACTCCAGAGGATGAAGAGAGACCTGGCGAGCCATGTCCAGCAGCCGGAGGGCACCTGGTACGAGGGCCCGCGCGAGCAGCGCGAGGACGTCACCACAGGAGCCCTCGCGGTGTGAACCGGAGCGCCGTGGGATGGGGGCGGGCCCCGCTCGCCGGGAGGTCCGCCCTATGCCCGGCGGGTCAGGTGGATGGCGATCACCGTGGCGCCCTCCTCGCTCCGCAACGTCAGCGCCTCGGGAGACTCCAGCCAGAGTGTCTCTTCCACGGCGAGAGGAGACCCGGACACCGTCGACAGGCCCTCCAGGGCATGGAGGAACACGGTCCCGGAGCCCGCGACCGTTCGGCTCATGCCCGGAGCCAGATGAATCACCTCGAGCGTGGCCTGAGCCACGGCCCGGTCCACCATGAGGTTGAAGTCCCGCACCGGGCCGCCGAGCAACCGGCAATGGACCACCGCCTCGCCTGGAAACGCGAACGGGGACAAGCAGCGGTCGAGCACCACTTCCGGTGCGCTCCCGAAGGTCAGCGCCATCCCCACCCCATCGAGCATCAAGAGGGTCCGATCGATGCCCGGGAACACGGAGAACGGGCCGGATTCCGCAACCGAGGCGATCGACAGGCGCGCCAGGAAGCGGGCCGGGTCGGAGGGATGAGGCAACTTCAACAGCTCGCGGGTGACCCCGCCTCCGTTCTTCCAGGGCATGTCGCGGTAATCGCCAGGTCCAAGTCGCCTCATCATCCCCTCGTGGGCTCACGCCCGGTCAGCGCGCTTCGAGCACGTGCAGGCGCTGCTCCATCGTGTCGAAACGCGCCGTCGTCGTCCGCTGCAGCCCCGACGTCATCATGAGCATCGCATCGCTGTTCCGGTCGATGCGATCATGCACCTGCCGACTCCCGAGCTGCAGATCCGTGCGGATGGCCGCGATCTCCACTCGCAACTCCGTGCGCAAATCCTTACGGGTCTGTTCGATTTCCGCCATCAGCCCCGCTCGCAGCCGCTTGACGTCCTCGCGCGTCTCCATGAGCTCGAGGCCCAGACGTTGCAACCACTCCTCCTGTTTGTCCATCCGGGCTTCCAGCTTGTCCATCCGGACGGTCAAGCCCGTCACCTGTTCGCTCAGGTTCTTCACCTGTTCGCTCAGGTTCTTCACCTGCGCGCCCAACTCATAGACAGCCTTCAGCACCTGCTGACCGATGTCACTCCCCATCGAATCCGCCATCGGGCCTTCCTCCTCGCTCTTCGGGCATGCGTGAGCCCCCCAGGCTCACGGCACATACTCTACGCGTGAGCCCCGGCAGTGTCGAGGAATTTGTTACCTATCGAGTAGTCCTACCTACCCGACCTCCGAGGACATCTCGCGAACGCCCCGCACGCTCCTTCCCACGCTCAGGAAGTCGTGGGGGCGACCTCGGGCGCGGGGTCCGCGGGCAGGGGCTCGCGAGCCGCGCGCTCCAGGTCGTCCACCCGCCGCAACTCGGGGAAGGCCCACGCCCAGAGCGCCACCACCACCAGCGTCCCCACCGCGCCCGACACCACCGCGGAGATCGCCCCCAGGTGCTCGGCGAACACGCCCGCACGGAACTCGCCCAACTCGTTCGAGGCGCCCACGCACATCATGTTCACCGCGCCCACGCGGCCCCGCATCTCATCCGGCGTGGACACCAGCTCCAGCGTGCCGCGCACCACCACGCTCACCATGTCGGCGGCCCCCGCCACCGCCAGGGCCACGGCCGACAGCGGCAGCGAGGTACTCACCCCGAAGACGAGCGTCGCCACGCCGAAGATGGCCACCGAGATGAACATCTTCCACCCGGCCCGGCCGCCCAGCGGACGCACGGCGAGGAACACGGCCACCACCGCCGCGCCCGCCGCGGGCGCACTGCGCAAGAGACCCAGGCCCCAGGGCCCGGTGTGCAGCACGTCTCGCGCGTAGATGGGCAGCAGCGCCACCGCGCCCCCCAGCAGCACCGCGAACAGGTCCAGCGTGATGCTGCCCAGCAGCAACCGCTGACGGCGCACGAAGTGGAACCCCGCCATCAGCGTGGACAGGGAGAACGGCTCGCGAGAGGACTGGCCCGTCCGCACCTTCAGAGAGAGCATCCACACCACGGTGAGCGCGCACAGCGACGCGGAGCCGATATAGGCCCCCCTGGCTCCTGCCCACCCATAGAGGACACCACCCACGGCGGGACCGGCGATGGTGGCCACCTGCCAGGTGGTGGAGTTGATGGCCACCGCGCGGGAGAGCTCCTCGGTGGGCACCAGGCGGGCCACGAGCGCCGAGCCCGCGGGCGAGTAGAAGGCTCGCGCGGTGCCGAAGAGCACCAGTACCCCATAGACGAAGCGCACGTCGCGGACGTGGCCCAACGTGAAGGACAGCAGCAGCAGGCTGCACAGCAACATGACGGACTGGCACACCACGAGGATGGCGCGCCGGTCCACGCGGTCGGCCACCTGTCCTCCCACGAGGGCGAAGGCGAGGAAGGGCAGGAACTGCGCCAGACCCGTGTAGCCCAGGGCCAGGGGGCTGTTCGTCAGCTCGTACACCTGCCACCCGATGGCCACCGATTCAATCTGTACGGCGAGCACCGCGCACAGCCGGGCCAGTTGGTAGAGGCGGAAATCGCGGTGACGGAAGACCGAGAGAGAGGCGGCTGACGGGTCGGGCGAGGACATGCTGGTAGGCGGCTCTAACGCACCCCCCGCGCTCCCGCCAGCAACACCATGAGCAGGCGTGCCAGGGAGCGATAGGTAGGCTCATGAAGGAAACGAGCGCCGACGTCCCGAACGAAACCACAGCAGGCCCAGCGCCACGAGGCTCACGAGTGACACACCCAGCCCCGCGTGGAAGGAACCCGGGCGGTAGTGCAGCTCCACCCGCCGCTCGTTCCCACTCAGGGGAATGGAGCGCAGGCCCTCGGCTTCGAGCACCGGCACCCGCTTGCCGTCCGCCTCCGCCTCCCAGCCCGGAAACCACGCATCGCGCACGGTGAGCCGCTCTCCCCCTCGCGGAAGCACGAAGGCGAGCCGTGAGGGCTGGTCCACCTCGGGCTCCAGCGCCAGCCGCTCCCCGCCCGACTCCAGCACCGCCCGGCCCGGCCTGCCCAACCGCAGCGCCACGTAGATCCCGTTCCGGAAGAGCACCTCTCCCGGGTACGCCGCGCGCTTCGCCTCGTCGTCGATGACCACCACCGAGGCCCCCAGCAGCGCCGCCGCCCGCTCCGGCTCCTCGCGCACGAGCCGCTTCACGTACGCGGGGGCCGGGACCACGAAGCCGTCGAGCGCGGCGAAGCCCGCCGCCATGTTCGCGTTGGGGATGCCCACCTCGCACGCCTCCGCCCGGTGCTTGAGGTCCACGCTCCCCCAGTCGATGTCGTAGGCCACACGGCCCTCGGGCCGGAATGCCGGAGAAGGACGGCACGGCTCCCCGCCGCTCCGGCTCGCCAACGTCCCCACGCCCTGCTGGAAGACGGCGCACTCGATGAGGAGGATGGCCGCCACCGCCCACCCGCGCCGCTCCGGAGCCGCCCGGCGCGAGGCCAGCAGCGCGCCGCCCACCAGCCCCACCCAGGCCACACTCACCACCGGGCCCGCCCCGGCACCCGCCACCGCGAGCGCACACGCGCCCAGCAGGCCCACCACGGCGAACACCGCCCCCGGAAGCCGAGTACCGGGCTGCACGCCTCGCTCCCACGCGGAGAAGCCCGAGGCCAGCGCCAGCGCCAGCAGCACCGGCAGCGGTGCGAGGAACTTGATGGGGAAGCGGAAGAGGCTCGCTCCCGGCACCCACCGGTGCAACCCCGTGAAGAGCCACCCCGCGTCCCCCAGCGCCAGCAGGACGAATACCCCACACAGCACCGCGAGCCCCTTGCGCCGCCACAGTCCCCGGGCCGCCAGTGGCAGGAGGCTCGTGCCCACGAAGAGCACCGACTGGAAGCTCTGCGCGCCCAGGCGGTTCGCGCCGAAGCGGACGAAGGGCAGCGCGAGGTCCACCAGCTCGGCCGGGGACAGGGCGAAGCTCGAGGCCTCGCCCGCGCCGATGCCCGCGACCCGGTCCGAGCGGGCGAGCAATTCCAGGAACGGAATCCACGTGGCCGCCGAGAGCCCCGCCCCGAGCGCCACCGCGCCCACCACCCACCGCGTCCGCCGCCACAGACCCCCCGCGAGCCCGGCCAGCGCGAGCAGCGTCAGCTCCGGAGAGCCCGCGAGCACGCTGCACGCCACCAGCACCCCGAGCCCCGCCACTCCACGCCGCGAGGGGAAGCGCGCCAGGAGCCGGCCCGAGCCCCACACCCAGGGCACCCAGCTCAGCCCGCACAGCATGTTGGGGTGGGTGTACTGCTCGACGGCGAGGGGACTGAGGCTCGCGGCGAGCCCGGCCAGCACGGCGGCGCGGCGGCTCGCCCCCGAGTACCTCGCCAACCGCCACGTCCCGAGCCCCAGCCACACCAGGTGGACGAAGAGGAAGGGGCCCAGGACGCGCTCGGGCGGCCCGAGGAGGAAGAGCAGACTGGGCGGGTAGAGCACCTGCGTCTGCAGCTCGGCCAGGAACGGGTGTCCGGCGAGCAGGAGCGGATTCCACAGCGGCAGCTCGCCCCGCAGGAGCTGCTCGCGCAGGAAGGAGGCGTTGGGCAGGAAGAGGAAGAGGATGTCCGGCGACACCGGCTGCCTCGCGAGCATCGTCCCATGGCTGACCAGCACGGCCAGCACCACGGCGGCGCAGGCCAGCACCACGGCGCGGGCACGGGACGAGAGGGACATCGGGCCCGGGGAGGCTAGCACGGGGACGGGTCACCCTCTCGGGCTCCGGGGTGCCCGGTACTCAACACCCCTGACAGCCCGCGTCACGGGACGAGGGCTCGCCGGGCGCCTCCCAGGTTCCGGACGCGTCATGGCACCCGTGGCCTGCCGGGCAACACCTGGCGGAGCCGTTACCCGGTGGACGCCTGCATCGGGAATCCCGCACGTCGCGACGGGCACACGCCTTCACTCCCGCTAGAGTCGGGTCCCTATGGCGCACGCGACCGACGACAAGAACTTCCGACTCCCCCTCTCCATCCGTCCCCGACGTTACGCGGCGACGCTGACGCTCGACATGGACGCCAAGGCCTTCTCGGGCCAGCAGACCATCGAGCTCAACCTGGAGAAGCCCTCGAATGAAATCATCCTGCACGCCATCGCGCTGCAGCTCGGCGAGGTGACGTTCCGCGCGGCCAACGGCAAGAGCTTCAAGCCCACCGAGCTGCGGCCGGTGCAGGAGAGCGAGACGGTCGTGCTGCGCTTCGGCGAGCAGCTCCCCTCGGGCGCGGGCACCCTGGACGTGGCGTGGACGGGCCGCTTCACCGAGGGCCTGCGGGGCCTGTACTCGGCGGGCAAGGTGGCGGCCACGCAGTTCGAGGCGGCGGACGCACGGCGACTCTTCCCCTGCTTCGACGAGCCGGCCTTCAAGGCGCGCTGGGCGCTCACGGTGCGGGTGCCTCCGGGGCTGACGACGCTGGCCAACGGGGCGCTGGTGAAGGACGAGCCGGACGGCAAGCTGCGCAAGCTGACCTTCGCGGAGACGGAGGTGCTCAGCTCGTACCTGGTGGCGCTGGTGTGCGGCCCGCTGGTGGGCACGCCCGAGGAGAAGGTGCAGGGGATTCCGGTGCGCACCTGGGCGCTGCCGGAGAAGCAGCACCTGGCGCGCTTCGGCCAGGACGCGGCGCTGGCGGCGCTGCCCCGGCTGCAGGACTACTTCGGGCTGCCCTACGCCTTCGGCAAGGTGGACCAGGTGGGCATCCCCGACTTCGAGGCCGGCGCCATGGAGAACGCGGGCCTCATCACCTACCGCGAAATCGCACTGCTGCTGGACCCGGCCACGGCGCCGCTCTCGGTGCAGAAGCGGGTGGCCGAGGTGGTGACGCACGAGCTGGCGCACCAGTGGTTCGGCAACTGGGTGACGATGGTGTGGTGGGACGACCTCTGGCTGAACGAGGCCTTCGCCACGTGGATGGCGTACAAGATTGTCGACAGCTGGAAGCCGGACTGGCGGGTGTGGCTGGACTTCGACGCGGGGAAGGCGGCGGCGCTGGGCCTGGACGCGCTGCGCTCCACGCACCCCATCCGCGGCGAGGTGCACAACGCCCACGAGGCGGGCGAGAGCTTCGACCTCATCACCTACGAGAAGGGCGGCGCGGTGCTGCGCATGATTGAGGGCTTCCTCGGCGAGGAGGCCTTCCGCGAGGGCATGCGCCAGTACATGCGCACGCACGCGCGCTCCAACGCGGTGGCGGATGACTTGTGGAAGGCGCTGGCCAACGCCTCGTCGCAGCCGGTGCTGGAGCTGGCCAACGCGTGGATTGGCCAGAGCGGCTACCCGCTGGTGTCGGTGGCGCTGGACGGGCGGACGGTGACGCTGTCGCAGCGGCGGTACTACTCGGAGCCGGGCGTGCAGAGCGGCGAGCGCTGGCCGGTGCCGATGGTGCTGCGGTACGCGGACTCGAGCGGGGTGCGCGAGCAGCGGGTGCTGCTGCGCGAGGGGCAGGCGAAGGTGACACTGGAGGGCTCGGGCGAGGTGAAGTGGCTGAGCGCCAACGCGGGCTCCACGGGCTTCTACCGGGTGCAGTACGACGCCCAGGCGCTGGAGCGGCTGTCGGCGAACCTACAGGCGCTGGCGCCCGCGGAGCGCATCTCGCTGCTGGCGGACCAGTGGGCGCTGGCGCGCAGCGGACAGGCGTCGGTGGCGGCCTTCCTGGACCTCGCGAGCCGCTTCGGCGCCGAGGAGGACGACGCGGTGCTGGACGAGCTGGTGGGCCGGCTGGCGTACGTGGAGGGCCGGCTGGTGGAGGGCGCGGACCAGGAGCGCTTCCGCCGCTGGGTGGAGAAGCTGCTGGGGGCAGGGCTGAAGAAGCTCGGCTGGGACTCGGCGCCGGGGGAGTCGGACCGGGTGAAGCTGCGGCGCGCGGCGCTGGTGCGGGCGGTGGGCGGCGTGGCCCGCAGCCCGGAGGCGCTGGCGGAGGCGCGTCCCCGGGTGGAGCGGATGCTGAGCGGGGACAAGACGGCGCTGGAGCCCAACCTGCTGGACGCGGCGGTGGGCATGGTGGCGCGCTCGGGAGACCGGGCGCTCTACGAGAAGGTGCTGGCGAAGATGCCGGGGGAACCCGACCCCGCGACGCAGCGGCGCTACCTCATGGCGCTGACGGCCTTCGAGGACCCGGCGCTGGCCACGGAGGCGCAGAAGCTCTTCTTCACGGACAAGGTGAAGATGCAGGACGTGGCGAGCTTCATCACGGGGCTGATGAGCAACCGCACGGGCCGCGACGCATGGTGGGCGGACACGCAGAAGCGGTGGAAGGACGTGCTGGCGAGAACGGGCGGAGCGCCCATGCTGCTGCGGCGGGTGGTGGAGGCGATGGGAGCACTGCGCGAGCGCAAGCAGCTCGACGAGGCCCGGAAGCTGCTGACGGCGCAGCCGGTGGAGGAGGCGAAGCAGGCCATGGGGCAGACGCTGGAGCGGTTGGAGCAGGACGTGGCCCTGCGCGAGCGCGCCATGCCCGAGGTGAGCACCTGGCTCAAACGCCAGCCATGAGTTGCTGAAGCCCGGCACCCCGCCTGGCCTTCTCACGCCGTGAGAGGGCCCGGTGGGGGCATGTCGTGGACCCGAATTGCGAGCACCCCGGCCTCCCGGTTTGGCGCATACTCCTCATGCGCGGAGTGAACCGCGCTACACCAAGAGGAAGACAACAACATGCGAGCAAAGCGCATCACCGGAGCATTGCTTCTGGCGGCGGGGCTGCTGTCGAGCGGATGTGGTGGAACCGCCGTGGAGACGGACGCCCAGGGTGGAAAGGCCTCGCGAGAGGACGCCATCTGGCTGTGCGATGGCTCGATGGGCTACCGCATCGATTACTACGACGATGCGGCCCTGACGCAGTGGGCGGGGATGTATGACTGCACGTGTGACGGCAGTCTGTACTTCGAAGGCAGGCGGACGAGGTACCAGGACTCGAACACCTGGCAGTGCGGCGGCTGAGCCCGAGCGCCCACCACGAAACCCGGGGCAGGGCTGGAGGTGGCGCGAGCGCCTCTCCTGCCCCGGGAAGTCCAGACATGGACGGTCACGGAAGCCGGATGCGCTGCATGGCGAAGTCGGTCCGCCGGTAGTCGAGCGGGTTGATGACCGTCCCCAGCAGCACGAGTGTGCCATCCTCCGCGAGCTTCCCGACGGTCGGGCTGAGGCGGAACGGAGGCGTGCCGCCCGGAGCGAAGTCCGGGTCAAGTGACCCATCTGGTAGGAGTTGCAGGAGGCCTTTCGTCGTAATGACCAGCAGCTTTCCTCCCGGACGGACCAGGAAGTCGACCAGCGCTCCTTCCGTGGACGGGAGCCTCAACTGGCCGCCCTCTCCAAATGTCGAATCGAGCGTTCCGTCGGACAGGAGCCGCGCGAGCCGCACTCCACTGGGAGAGGAGCCACTCCGGCCGCCCAGCATCAATCCACCGTCCTCGAGTGGCACCACCTTCAGGCCCCCTTCATTCTCGAGGCTCTCGATGTGGACAACTCCGCCCGAGAACGTGGAGTCGAGCTGACCATCGGGCAGCAAGCGCAACGCAAACACGTCTTTCACGCCTGAGTTGACGACTCCCATCACCACGAGCTTACCGTCCGGCAACCGGGTCAGCGCGTTACCGGAGGTGCTGGCTCCGCCGCTGTACTGCACTACGCCGCCCGTGCCGAAGGTCGGGTCCAGGGCCCCATTGGAGAGGTAGCGGTGGAGCCTCAACACCCACCCCGTCCCGCTGTCCGAGAGCGTATTGAACCCCACCACGGGGGACCCCTCTGCAGTGAGCGCCAGCCCGAAGTCCTTCACGCCTCCGGTCGCCTTCGAGTAGGTAGCGACCAGGTCGAGGGGGGCGTCCGGAGCACTCGTCTTCCAAAGCCTCATCTCCTCCTGGCGGGACTGCGGCTGGCCGGAGAGGTAACCCACGATGAAGAAGGTCCCGTCGTCGCGCCGGACGATGTCACTGGCCCAGGTTCCCCAATCCGAGATGAAGCCACACGTGCCGCTGCGGGGTGCGCCGTCCGGCCCGAGGACCACCCTCATCACTCCCCCAAGGGGTCCCTCGGAACCATGGGACTCGGTGCCCACAGCCAACAGCCCCCCCTCCGGCAGGAACAAGAAGTCGAAGGGATATTGATTCTGCCCGCGCGGCAAGACGGTGAAGTCCGGTTCCACGCATGCACATGAAGTGCAAGAACCCGGAATCCCACCATCGGGCTCCGTCCCGGCATCGGACTCCGTCCCGGCATCAGGCTCCGTCCCGGCATCGGACTCCGTCCCTGCATCGGGCTCCGTCCCGGCATCGGACTCCGTCCCTGCATCGGACTCCGTCCCTGCATCGGACTCCGTCCCTGCATCGGACTCCGTCCCGGGACCGGACCCCTTGCACGCAAGAGCCAGTCCCCACAGCCCGCAGGCGAGAACCAATGCCAGCGGACCCACCCAACCTCGAACCCATTGCGTCATGTCCCCTCCGATTTGAGAGACATTCTAGACAAGGAGCACCTGCTCCGGCCTTCTCTTCAGCCCTGGGAGTCCATGTCCGAGGCCAGTTCCTCGGGAGGACTCTCGCTCTCGGCCCGGCGCTGCGGCAGGAAGTGGAACACGATGATGCCGTCGAGCACCAACAGGCCCGGGAGGTAGAACCACGGGCCCACGGCATAGGGGCTCATCATCAGGAAGAACCACAGCGAGACCCAGACGCCCATGAGGATGAGCACGAGCGGGTGCAGCGCGGACAGGCCGCGGTGGCGAACGGCGGAGCACGCGAGCAGCAGCAGCGTGCCCTGGGTGAGCGGTGAGAGCGGCTGCTCCGCGCCCGACAAACCAGACACCTGAAGCGTGCCGCGCGTCCACGGCAGCAGGAGCGAGAAGGAGCAGATGACGACGCCCAGCACCACCCAGCGGTGCGAGCGGATGCCGCGAGTGCCCGCCTCCAAGTCGCCGGAGTCCTCGGGCGTGTCCGCGAAATAGATGCGGCCCTGGTCGTAGCCGAGCATCAGGGCTGCGAGCAGCCACACCAGCGAGATGAACCCGACGCCCAGCATGCGCAGGGCGAACGTGCAGGTGAGCAGGGCGAAGAGCTGCGCGATGGCCGGGTGCTGGGTGTCCTCGGGGAGGTTCTCGAGCGACTCCGGCAGGCGGCGAAGGGGAGTGGCACCACGCTCCTGCAACTCGGGCTGGCTGATGAGTCGCCACTCGTTCACGGCCACCAGCGGAGCCATCAGGAGCATCACCGCCGCGCCGGCCACCCCGATGCCCGCGATGAATGGCACCATCGACAGCAGCAGCGCCAGTCCCACGAGCCCCAGGCCGAGCAGCGTCAGGGAGCCACCGGGAAGCAACGAGCGCAGAGCCGGGTGGTCCAGCACGCTCTGGAAGGCCTCGCTGACCAGCCCGCCCACGGAGCGCAGGGGCTCGGCCACCTTGGAGAGGAGTTGCTCCAACCGCTCGGCGGCCGAGGGGGGCGGAGCCTCCCACGCGTAGTCCGGGTTGTAGCCATCCTCGCCCGCGTTGTAGCCCTCTCCGCCCCCCTGGGAGTCGAGGAGCTGGCCACACTCGGTACAGAAGCCGAGCGACTCATCGGAAATGGCGTGGCCACAGTTCGAGCAGTTCATGGGGGGAGTCCAAAGCGGGGGGCGTTCAGCTTAGGCCAGGGGTGGCTCGCGGTGGTAACGGCCCCCGCCCGCCACGGACAGCGGCGTCGAGCCTGCCCGGTTGGAGCCCCTCTCAGTCGAGGTATTGCACCTTGCAGCCCGTACCGTCGAAGACGACCAGGGTGCGCCGATCGGGACGGACCTTCACATCGCAGCGCGCCGAGCTCCCGGGAGCGGAGAACTCGAGCTTGTAGCGGCCCGCCTTCCAGCGGCGCAGGGTGAGGGGCAACTCCTCGCGCCCACGCTCCGGCAACATCACCGCCGCCTTCCCCATCAGCGCGGGGACCGTGCCCAGGCGCAGCTCCCCCTCCCCCTCCAACACCTCCTCGGCGGGAGCTGGCGCGGGAGCAGGTGCCGCACCCGAGCGAACCTGCTCCCGGGAGGAGTGCTTGGGCTCGCGCTTCGGACGGGCCAAGGGAGCGGCAAGCGGCTCCGGCTTCACCTCGGAAGCAGCAGCCGCCACCGCCTGGGCCTGGGCGGGCTCGGGGGGCGCGACGGGCTCGCGCGCCTCGAGCTTCGGCGCCTGCGCGGACGGTTGCGCGGGCACCGGGGCGGGCGCGGCCACGGGGGGCACCGGAGCGGGCTGCTCCATGGGCGCCGACTCCTGGCGTGGAAGCAGGAAAGCGGCCCCGGCGAGCGAGAGCGCCAACGCCACCACCACTCCCGCCACGGGCGCCCACACCTTGCGGCCGCCCGTGCGACGGCTGGCGGGAACCTTCGAGGCCGTCACGGCCGATGACACGCCAGAGCCGCCTCCCCGGGCCCGGCGTGGGCTCGACGTGGAGACGGAGACCTGCTCGCCCTCCTCGCGGACGTAGCCCGAGAGCGAGCCGGGGCCTACCGGGAGACCGGCCCCGAACGCCACCGCCTCCAGTTCCTCGCGCATGGTGCGCGCATCGGGGTAGCGCTCGTCCGGCTTGAGGCGCATGGACCGCTCCACCACGGTGATGAGGCCGCGAGGCAGCTCCGGGCACACGCGCGAGAGCGGCTCCCAGTCGCCCCGTACCAGCGCGGTGTGGCGGGAGATGAGCGTGGGGTACGAGTCCAGCGGGCCCACGCCCGCGGCGAGCTGGTAGAGGGTGACGCCCAGCGAGAAGAGATCGCTCCTCCCGTCGAGCAGCTTGCCCATGGCCTGCTCCGGGGAGAAATAGCCCGCCTTGCCCTTGGTGGTGCCTGCGCGGGTGAGGTTGCGGTTGGTGGCCGCCTTGGCGATGCCGAAGTCGATGAGCTTCAGCGAGCCCCCCGCGGTCAGCAGCAGGTTCTGCGGCGACACGTCCCGGTGCACCAGGTTGGGCCGGGCGTGCACGGCCTCCAGGGCCGCGCAGGTGGCGATGCCTATCGCCAGCAGCCCCTCGTCCGTGAAGCGCTCGCCCCGGGAACGCAGCGCTTTCTCCACTCCCGCGAGCGACTCACCGGGCACCAGCTCCATGGCCATGTAGAGGAGCCCGTCCGCCTCACCCACCTCGTAGATGTGGACGATGTTGGGGTGGCTCAGCGTGCAGGCGGTGCGCGCCTCGTCGAGGAACATCTCGCGGAAGTCCTCGGACTCGGAGAACTCCGGCCGGATGACCTTCAGCGCGACGGGGCGGGTGATGCCCCCGGTGAGGGCCTGCTCGGCGCGATAGACCTCGGCCATGCCGCCCTGGGCGAGAAGGCGGATGACTCGGTAGCGGCCAACGATGGTCCCAGGCTCGATGGAGGACAAGGCCCCCAGAGCCTATCACCACAGCATGTCTTGATCCTCGGTGACGCCCGGCACCCCGGACAGGGTGTGCGTCCGGCCCTCCACTCGCACCGTGCCCTCGAAGAGGCCGAGCGGCTGGGCGAAGTGGCTCACCACCACCTTGAAGTCGTGGTCCTCGCGGTGGACGTAGAGGGGTTGGAAGCGCAGGTCCACCGCCCCGTCCTCGGTCCGCATGCGCCAGGGGCTCATGAGCTCGCGAGGGTCGTACTCGAAGCGGGCGCGGGCCAGGGGGTAGAGCCGCTCGCCGAGCCAGAGGGCGTTCTCGTTGGCGCCGGCACTCTCGTTGAAGCCCTCGACGAGGTTGAGGCTCACCGGAGTGCCGTCCGCCAGCCGTCCCGCGAGGAAGGCCCAGCGCCAGGTGGTGTGCCGGGCCATGTAGCCCTGGGTGTAGTCCGTGCCGCCCACCCCACCATCCAGCCGGAAACGCTTCCCCCCGGCCTCCAGGCTGCCGAAGGCCAGCATCCCCCCGCGCTTCTGGGTGACGTTGACGAAGCCATCCCCGCCCACGGGCGCAATCACGGTGAGCGCCGGAGGGCCACCGGCCACCAGCAACTCCCCGTTCCACTGGAAGGACTGGAGGCTGCCGGTGCGCAGCCGGCTCACGTCCACCAGCAGGCGGTAGCGCTCGTCGTCCTCGCCGCGGCGCGCCGAGAGCCGTCCGCCCAGGGTGCGGAACGAGGCCGACAGCCCCGCGCCCGGCTTGTCACTCACCTCGGCGAGCGGGCCCGGGGCGCCCAGGAAGCTGACGTCACAGAGGAGCCGCTGCTCCTTGAGGTCGAGCGCCACGGCGAAGGCGTTGGCCGAGTAGCCCACGTCCACCACCGCGAAGAGCGCGAGCACCTCGGGCGTGGCGGCCAGGGTGTAGTGCCAGCGCTTGCGCTTGAGCAACCGTGCAGGAGCTGCCGCGGGAGCCCACCGGCCCTTGAGCCGGGAGAGGTCCACTTCGGGCAGCTCGCCCTGGTAGGTGCCGAATCGGGGTTCACCGGACGCTGTGGCCACGGAGGCCGGCGCCGCAAGGAGACTCACTTCTCGCTCCGGAGTCATTTCATTTCTCAAGGTGGGCCATGTCCTTCCCATACGCCACCCGGCCCTGGGGTGCGACGGATCACTCGAGCACAGAACGATGTCCCCCGTGTGAACGGAAGGACCCTCCTCGAGCGGCACGCGGGGCACCCAGCTGGAGCGCCCCATGAGGCCACCCCCGAGCATCACATCCCGTGAAACGCGATATACCGGGAGTGCAGCAAACTCATGAAACACACACCCAGGAGAGACACGTGCGAGCGAAGTTCATGGGCGGAATGGTGTTGATGGCGGGCCTGCTGTCGGTGGGCTGTGGCGGCGCCGTGGCGAACGTCGAGGAGCAGTCGGACCTCGGCACGCGCGAGGACGCGCTGCCCGCGTGCGGCGGCCAGCAGTACGAGCGCATCTTCTACGCCGAGCCCGAGCACATCACCGAGATTGGCACCTGGCTGTGCTTCTGCGGCGACAGCAGCGCCTACGTGTACGGCCGGTCGAGCGCCTATTACGAGTACACCTACAAGAGCTACTGCGCCGCGGCTCCCGCGGACCCGCGCTAGAGCACGCCTCACGCTGCGCGCGCGAGGCCGTGGACATTCCAGGACGCTTTCATCACGGCCGGGTGTCCACGGACTCGAGGCGGCTCAGGAGCGGCCGAAGATGATGCGCTCGTCGCCCAGCAGCCGAGCCGTGCAGGCCAGGAACACGAGCGCCAGGGTGCCGCAGCTCACCAGTCCCAACAGGAAGGGCAACGCGCCCATCGACTCGCCGCGCATGAGCTCCTGCACGAGCATCTCCTGACCCAGCACCGGCACGGCGAACATCCACGTCTTGCTCTGCACGGGCGAGAGCACCAGGACCATGCCGGGCAACGTGGGGAGGAAGGTGAGCAGCTGCATGTACGTCTGCGCCTCCTTGAAGGAGCGCGCGAAGGTGGACAGCAGCATCTGCGCCGACGAGGCCATCAGCGCCAGGGGCAGCACCGCCGCCCACAAGCCGAGCACCGTCGCCGCGTCCAGCCGCACCTTCACACCCAGGTCCTGCAGCGGCACCCGGTGCATCACCGCCATGAAGCCCATCAGACACACGGTGGCCGCGGCGCAGGCGAACACCACCGTGGCCAGCCACTTGCCCGCCACCAGCGCCTCGCGCTGCACGGGGTTGAGCAGCAGGGACTCCAGCGAGCCGCGCTCGCGCTCGCCAGCCATGGCGTCGATGGCCACGTTCATCCCGCCCGAGAAGGCGGCGAGCACCAGGAAGATGGGGATGATGGTGAGCAGGTTGGCCGCCAGCCGCTCGGGCGTGGACAGGTCCACCTCCTCCACCTTCACGGGCGCGGCCAGCTCCGGAGCCACGCCGCGCGCCAGCAGCCGCTGCGAGCCCAGCATCCCCGAGTACGCGTTGAGCAACTGCTCCACCCGATGAATGGTGGAGCGCGCCTGGTTGCGCGAGTTGTCCATCACCAGGTGGACCGACGCCGTGCGTCCCGCCTCGAAGTCCTTGCCGTAGTCCTCGGGGATGATGAGCACCGCGTCCAGCTTGCCGGCCTGGATGCGGGCCTCGTAGTCGGCGGGCGGCTCGGTCAGCGTGGCGCCGGAGCGCTCCAAGAAGGCGATGAGGCTCGGGGCGTGTGCCCGCCCCACCACTGGCAACTCCAGCGGCTTGTCCTTGCTGAACCAGGACGCCATCACCGTGAACATCACCCCGAAGATGATCGGCCCCATCAGGGTGAAACCCAGCGCGCTCATCACCGAGCGCCGGTCGCGCAGGTGGTCGCGCAGCTCCTTGCGGAACACCGTGGAAAGGAGCGCTCTCACTGCATCAACCCCTGGTCAGTGCCAATGACCGTCACGAATGCCTCCTCGAGGCTGTCCTTGCCCGTGCGAGCGCGCAGCTCGTCCGGAGTTCCCTCCGCCACCACGCGCCCGCGAGCCACCACCACGATGCGGTCGCACAGCGCGGCCACCTCCTGCATCACGTGGCTGGAGAACACGACGCAATGTCCCTGCTCACGCAGCCGGCGGATGAGCGTGCGGACCGCGCGCGTGCTCATCACGTCCAGCCCGTTGGTGGGCTCGTCCAGCAGCACGTTGCGAGGCCCGTGCACGAGCGCCCGCGCCAGTGCCACCTTCATGCGCTCGCCCTGGCTGAAGCCCTCGGTGCGCCGGTCGGCGATGTCCTTCATGTCCAGCAGTTCCACCAGCTCGCCGATGCGCGCATCGAGCGCGGCGCCGGACAGGCCGTGCAGCTCACCGGCGTAGCGCACGTGCTCGCGAGCGGTGAGGCGTGGGTAGAGACCTCGCGCGTCCGGCAGCACGCCGATGGCGCGGCGCACCTCGAGCGGACGCTCGGCCACCTCGAGCCCGTCCACCTTCGCACTGCCCTTGTCCGGCCGGATGAGCGTGTAGAGCATGCGCAGCGTGGTCGTCTTGCCCGCGCCGTTGGGCCCGAGCAGACCGGTCACCACGCCGTCCTCGGCGCGGAAGCTCACGTCCTCCACCGCCGTCACCGCGCCGAAGCGCTTGTGCAGGTTCGTCACTTCAATCATGTCAGGGCACCGGGCCGGCAAAGGAGGTGAAGAAGGGCGGACGCTTGAGACCCTCGCCGCACTTCGACTCGAGCCCCTCCACGCTTCCGCGCGTCACGAAGTCCGCCATCAGCGCGCGGGCACAGCCGATGGAGCTCGTCCCATGTCCCACGCCGGGCAGCACCACGTGCAGGCTGTGCGTCAGCGTGCGCTTGGCGTCCTCGGCCCACGAGGGCGGCGTCACCGGATCCAACTCACCGGACAGCAGCAGCACCGGCACGTCCGACTTCACCGGCTCGCGGTAGTCCTTGGGCAGCTCGCCGCGCGGCCAGAACGCGCACGGCTTCAGCATGTTGCGCACGCCCGCCTCGCCCAGCCAGGTGCCCTTCGTCTCGCGGGCAATCGCCTCGTCCGGCATGTGGGGCGCGTCCTCCGCGCACACCACCGAGAAGAACATGCCCTGGCTCAGGTTGCGGCTGAAACCACCGCTCATGCTCTGCTGGATGGCGACGAGGGGGCGCCAGTCGCCCTGGGTGGCCCGGTCCAGCACCAGCGGCACCAGCGCCGCCGCCTCGGGCATGTAGAGCAGCCCGCGCAGCACCCCGGTGAAACCGCCATGGGTGATGGTGACGTCCTCGGGCACACCGGTGAGGGGGTGCTCCACGCGCGAGTGGGCCGGTGCCTTCTCGAGCTGGGCCAGCAGCGACGTGAAGCGGCCCCGCAGGTCCGGGTAGCGCTTCGTGCATGCCGCGTCCTGCTCGCAGTGGGTGAAGAGCAGGTCCAGGGCGCGCTGGCTGTCGCGAGCCACGTAGAGGGGCAACAGGAGCGACATCGGCGCCACGCCCTCGAGGATGACGGTGCGCACGTGCTCCGGGTGCTGGCGCAGGTACACCAGCGCGGCGCGCGTGCCATAGGAGACGCCGTACAGGTTCAGCTTCTCGTAGCCGAGCGCCTCACGCACCTCGTCCAGGTCGTCCATGGCGATGGGCGTGGTGTACAGGCGCACGTCCGCGTCGTAGCCGGCGAGGCACTTGCGGAACGCCGCCTCGAGGAAGGCGTCGTCGAACTGTTGGGCCAGCGGCGCATCGGGAGGCACCGGGTCGCAATCGAGCGGCCGCGAGTCCCCCGTGCCGCGCTGGTCCACGAAGACCAGGTCCCGGTTGCGCTGGATGCGATCCAACAGGGGCACCACCTGCCGGGCCAGCTTCGCGGCGCCCTGCCCGGGACCACCGGCCAGCAACACCAGCGGATCCAACTCGGGCGAGGACGCGAGCGCCGGCACCACCACCACTTTCAGCGGCACCTTGCGCCCCTGCTTCGCCGCGCGGTCCTCCCACACCTCGTAGGTGCCACACAGGGCCTGCCGGCCCACCCCCTCGAGCCGGCACGGGGAGAGCGCCACCTTCCGCCCCGGCTCCTGGGCCGCACTGCGCGTACAGGCGGGCAGGGACAGCAGGGCGCAAAGGACGGCGGGCAGCAGCCGGGATGCGTTGTGCGTTCTCACGGTGGCGAAGGAGTACCACCCCTGCCCAGGCCCGCGCACGTCCCCGGATGGCAGCCCACCCCTCAAGCGGGTTTGAATTGCTCCGCGGCCCGCGCGTCCGCTGCTAAGCCCATGACCATGAAGAAGAACCGCTCGCTCCTCGTCCTCGCGACCGTCAGCCTGGCCCTGCTCGCCGGCTGCGCCTCGCTGAACAAGTTCCTCAAGAACGCCTTCAAGAAGCCGCAGCTCACCTTCAAGACGGCGCGCTTGTCGAAGGCCTCGCTCGCCGACGCCACCGTCGACCTCGTCTACCAGTTGGACAACCCCAATCCGCTGGGGCTGAGCCTGGCCTCGGTGAGCTACGCCTTCTTCGTCGAGGGCAAGCAGGTGGTGGCGGGCACTCCGGCCAAGGGCCTCAACATCGCCGCCAACGGCAAGTCCGAGCTCGTCTTCCCCGCCAACGTGAAGTTCGCGGACATCGTCCCCGTGGTGCAGACGTTCCTCAACAAGGACTCCGCCCAGTACAAGGCCCAGGGCAGCGTGGGCTTCAACACGCCCATCGGCGTCATCAGCTTCCCCCTGGAGCACGAGGGCACCTTCGAGGTCCCCAAGATTCCCCAGGTGCAGTTCGACTCGCCGCGCATCTCCAACGTCACCCTCCAGGGCGCCACGGTGGAGTTCCCCCTCATGGTGAAGAACCGCAACAGCTTCCCCCTGCCGGTGGCGAGCATCAACGGAGCCCTCAAGGTGGCCGGCGCCAGCGTGGGCAACCTCTCCACGGGCGACCTGGGGACGCTCGAGGCCGGCAGCACCCGCCAGCTCACCCTGCCCCTGAAAATCAACTTCCTCAGCGCCGCCGCCGCCGCCAGTGCCCTGCGCTCGGGCGGCAATGCCCAGGTGAAGATGGACGGCCAGCTCCTCTCGGGCGGGCAGAACGTCCCCCTGGATATCTCGCAACTCCTGAATTTCAAGCGCTAGCGGGGCTGACAGGAGGGTCGCCGGGCGGACGAGCTATTGAAGGTTGTCCCCCGGCGCGCCACCCGTTACGGTTGCGCGGCATTCCTTCGGGCCACCCATGCGCCGCATCTTCTTCAAGTCGAAAATCCACCGCGCGACCGTCACCCAGGCCGACCTCGACTATGAGGGCTCGGTCACGATCGACAGCAACCTGCTGCGCGCCGCCGACATCCTTCCCTACGAGAAGGTAGCGGTGTGGAACGTGACGCGGGGCACGCGGCTGGAGACGTACGCCCTGGAGGGCGAGGCGGGCAGCGGCGTCATCTGCATCAACGGCGCGGCGGCGCACCTCAACAAGCCGGGGGACCTGGTCATCCTGGCCACGTTCGCCGAGGTGGAGGCGCACGAGGCGGCCAACTGGAAGCCCACGGTCGTCTTCGTGGACGAGAAGAACCGCATCGTGCCGGGGAGGACGGAGGAGATTCCGGGCCCGGCGCGGCGCATCGCCTGAACGGCGCCGGACGCTCGCGTTCCGCGCGGCTTTACGCTCTCGCGCGGGCTTGCCATGCTCGTGCTCTCCTGCGAGGGGCGATGGCGCCCCGGAGGCGAGGACGCGATGAAGTGGACGTGGGCATGCGGAGGCCTGCTGCTGGCGCTGGCGGGCTGTATCACCACCAAGGAGGCCTTCCGGCCCAACCCCAACGACGAGGATCCGTTGGTAGGCGCCATGCCGATGGTGCGAGCGCCGCTCAAGGACCGGTGCGTGCAGCACGGCACCTCGGCGGTGCGCAGCCACTGTGACGATGCGAAGTACCTGGGGACCGAGTACACGCGGCGGCTGGCCGTGGGGGACGAGATCTGCCTGGAGGGAGGCTATGGAGATGAGCCGGGGCAGGCGTGCAAGGCCCGGGCGGCGGTCATCGACACGGCGCCCAACCAGGTGAAGATCGAGGTGCGCACGGCGAGGCCGGACTCGCGCTGGTTCAACGCGGAGATGCGTCACGCCTGGTACGAAGAGGGAGCGCTGGTGGACCTTTACCTCGCCGAGCGGGGTTACTGAGGGGAGGAGACACGCATGGCCTTCTATGACCCCATCGCCGACAAGGTGAAGAGGCTCACCCCGGCGGAGCTGAAGAAGCTGGCGGACACGAAGCTGTCGGACCTGGTGCAGCAGGAGGTGCCGCGCGCGCGCAAGCGGGTGCTGGAGCTGGAGCAGCGCTACCCGTCGGCGGGGGTGCGCGAGAAGGCCCAGCGGCTCGTCGACGAGAAGAAGCACGTGGCGAGCATGACGGGAGGCATCAGCGGGGTGTTCGGGCTGGTGGGCCTGCCGGTGGACCTGACGGTGATGGCGTGGCTGCAGCTCACGCTGCTGGTGGACCTGGCCACGCTGTACAAGGTGAACCTGAAGAGCGAGCGGTCGCGCGACGAGCTGTTGGACCTGTACGGCTACACGACGGGCGTGGGGCCGGTGCAGCGCTCGGGGCCCCGGGTGCTGGGGAAGGTGGCGGAGGTGCTGCTGAAGAAGGGCGGCCTGCACACGTTGGGGCGGGCGATGCCGCTGGTGGCGGCGCCGGTGACGGCGTACCTGAACAACCAGCACATCCAGAAGGTGGGAGACCACGCGGTGCGCTTCTACGAGGGCTTCGACAAGGCGCACGCGAAGACGAAAGCGGCCTCGCGCAAGGCGAGCTGAGTGTCCGAGCACGCGCCACAGGTGTGTCCGTTGACGGGGGCGTACCTGCGCCCCCACTTCGAGTCCCTGCTCGCGAAGGCAGTGGCGGACGCGCACCTGGCGAAGATGCCACTGACGGTGCTCTGGGTGGACGTGGACGAGACCCAGGAAGGCAACGACACGCGCGGGCGCGCGGCCATGGACGCGGCGCTGAGCGGACTGGTGGACGAGCTCGCGGCGGAGCTGGACGGGCGAGGGCCCATTGGCCGCATGGAGGGAGACGCCTTCGCGGCGAGCCTCTACGCGGTGACGCAGGACATGGGCGCGCGGCTGGCGGAGGGGCTGCGCCGCCGGCTCTCGGCGAGGCGCTTCCGCTCGGAGTCAGACACGTTCCATCTCACGGTCTCGGTGGGCATCGCGGGGCTTCGGCCCGGAGAGCCCTACGGCAACCTGCTGGACGCGGCGGAGGCCGCGTGCGTGCAGGCGAAGCAGGCGGGACGCAACCAGGTGGTGACGCGTTAGCGGCGTCACTCGATGCCGAGCACCTTCATCCGGGCCTTCAAGGTGTTGAGCGCCACGCCGAGTGACACCGAGGCCCGGGTCTTGTTGCCCTGGTGCTTCTCCAGGGCCCCCCGGATGTCCAGCTCTGTCAGATCGCTGGGGCGCTTGCGCACCACCGGCGGCGGCTCCTCGGAGAGCGGGGAGATCCTCGCGGGAGTCGTGGGCACCGCGCCTCCGAACCCCAGCTCCCGCTGCTCCAGATAGGACTTCACCGCCTCCAGCGTCACGAGGGTCCGCTGGCGCTCGAGTCCCTCCAGTTCCTGCTGAGCCGCCTCGCGCGCCACCACCGTCTTCACCGTCGACTCCAGCTCGCGGATCTGCCCCGGCCAGCTCGACCGCTGAAGGAAGGCGATGGCATCCCGGGTCAGCTCGGCGTCGTACTGCTGCTCGACCTTGAGCCGGTGCAGGAACACTTCCACCAGGTGGGGGATGTCCTCGCTGCGCTCCTCGAGCGTGGGGAGGATGATGAAGTCTCCCGCCGCGAGCCGCTGCGCGAGATCCGGCCTCAACGCCGTCTGCCGCAGCGGCACCTTGGACGCGGAGATGAGTCGGAAGCGGGGCGGTGGCTCGCGGAAGTCCGCGGGAGCCCCCAGTGGCGCCAGGCTGCCCGTGCCCTCCAGCACGTCGATGAGGAAGTCCTGGGCGATGCGGGGCAGGAACTCCACCTCGTCCAGGAAGAGCGTGCCCCCGTTGGCGCTGTAGAGCTTGCCCACCCGCGCGATGGATGCCCCCGTGTACGCGCCCTTCACGTGTCCGAGCAGCTCGCTCTGCAGCGCGGCCGGGTCCTGTGGCAGCCGCCCACAGTTGAGGATGACGAAGTTGCCCTCGAGCCCTCCCCGGCTGTGGATCTCCCTCGCGATGAACGTCTTCCCCGTGCCGGAATCGCCTCGGAGGAACACCGGCAGGTAGTGACGAGCGCAGCGGTCGATGGAGCGCTCCAGCCGCGTCGTGACGGGTGACGTCTCCTGCTTAGCCCGAGGCCCCACTCCCAGGCCCAGCGGCACCTCCGCCAGCAGGGTGATGCGGCTCTTGCTGTTGCCGAGCAGCACCACGTCCCCCACCTCGAGCACCCAGTCGCGCGAGGGGCCCACTCGCTGGAAGTGCAGGCGTGCGTCCACCGGGGCCTGTTCCTCCTCACGCCCCATGAAGCTGCCATTCTTCGAGTTGAGATCCCGGAACACCCACCGGTGATCCTCCCGGAACGACAGCCGCCCGTGCTGCCGCGACACCGCGTCGTGGGGAAAGACCACGGTGCACTCGGGCGCCCGCCCGAAGACATAGGAGCGATCCGGGTACAGCGGCACCGTCAGATCCTCGATGCCCTCTCGCTGCACGAGCAGCGCCTTGGGCTCGCGGTAGGGCGCCGCCTCCCAGTTCCGTCCCACCTCCGCGGCCTCTCGCGCCCGGGGCTCCCGTCTCAACCGCTCGTTGCGCGTGTCGATGGCGGGGTCCTCCTCCTGGGGCCCGCTCGCGGGGACGGCCTGGTGGGTCCTCCGGCGCGAGGGACGGCTCGAAGGGGATGGCCTCTCCTGACCTTCCACTCCGCCCGACGCCTCGTCTTCGCTCGTCATCCACGCTCCCACAAGCAGTTCTGCTGTCACGATTGATAGCAGTTTTGACAGGCTCCCGTCGCCGGAGAGATGATAAGAGGCGGCACCCGTACCCCGAAATACCTGGGAACACGGGGCCCGGCATGGGGGGGCAGCTGCTGGCACGCGGCGTGCTTTGAAATCACGCCGGCAGCCGGATGGACCGGCCCTCCAACCCCAGGAGCACGCGTGTTCAACATCACTGTCGGGCTCATCGGAGAGCGCAACACGAAGACGGGGACCCTGTCGTCGCGAGAGATCGCCATCGGGAGGGACCCCACCAACGACCTCGTTCTCGAGAGCGGGAGCGTGTCGCGCACTCACTGCCGGTTGGTCGCAATTGAAGGAGCCACCATCGTGTTGGACGAAGGCTCGAAGAACGGAACCTGGCTCAACGGCAAGCCCGTGGCCCATCCCTCTGTGTTGAGATTCGAGGACGAACTCGTGATCGGCCCCTATACCCTGCGTGTGCAGTCGCTCGTCGGAAGGGGTACGGCTGGGACGCTGGAGGTCGGGTCCTGGCAACCCCAGCACCCCCCCGACGACGCCAGCGCCGACCAGGAGAGCACGGTGCTGGCCCGGGGCCTGTCGACCCTCGAGGAGCGGCGCCAGGCACTGCGCTGGCTCATGCGCGAGCCGGCCTCCAACCCCCGCTTCGACGAGATGCTGCGCGCCGCCCTGCGCGACTCCGACCTGGAAGTGCGCATGACGGCGGTGCTGGTGGCCGCGCGCCTGCGCGCCCGCGAGGTCCTCCCAGCCATCCAGTCCTCCGACATGCCCTCCCTGCTCCAGGAGGTCGACGAGCCTCGCGAGCGCCGCTACCTCGAGCAGCTCTGCCATGGGGTCATTCGGTACCTCCAGGAGCGCCGTAACCCAGGGGACAGCCTGCCGGGGAGGGACCCGCTCAAGCCGCTGTGGCGCCTGCTGGCCGGAGACCTGGAGGTGACGGACGCGGCATCGTTGCTGCTCCACGCACTCACCACACCGCTGGAGCCGGCGATGAGGCCGACTCGGCTGCCCACGGGGGTGATCGAGCAGGACGGCCGCTTCCTGCTGGAGCGCTCGGGGCTGCCGCTGCGGTGGGTGGCCCCCGTCGAGCACTGGCTGGGCTCCGGCCCCGCCCGCCGGGTGCGCTCCCCGGGCTTCTTCGTGGCCCAGGTCCCCATGGACAGGCCCCTGGCGAAATGGGTGGGTAATCCCCTACCCACTCGTGTCGTGCTTGACCACGAGCAGGTATGGCTCGGTTCCTTCAAGGAGGCCGAGCGGATGTGCGAGGAGCTCTCACAGATTGAAAACGCGCACATCCGCCTCCCAACTGCTGACGAGTGGGAGATGGCGGCGCGGGGAACGGATGGGCGGCGCTACCCATGGGGGAACCTGCCCCAGGAGGACTGGGAAGAGTGCGCCTCGCCCTGGGGAGTGGAGTACCTGGTGGGGGACGTGCCGGAGTGGACGTTCGAGCCCGAGAGCGGCAACCAGCTGCTGCGGGGCGGAGTGGAAGCACGCACGTGGGTGCGCCACCCCGTCTACGAGGGTGAAGAGGAGTTCGCCGCGGCGCTGAGGCCCATCATCCCCGGCGTGTGAGCGGAAGGGTCGGGCCGCCGCGGCTCACGGCTTCAGCTCACGCCTGCCAGGACACAATCCGAGCCCTCGGGCGCGAGCCTGGGTCTCCGGGCCCGCGGTGAGCCACTCGCGCACCGCGTCCACCCGCGCCTGGAGTGTGGCGCTGTCCGCCGCGCGCTCCAGCTGCGTCACGTCGTGCGCCGTCAGCGCCCAGCTCAGGGGCGCCGTCTCGCTGAACTCGAAGATGGCCGTGGTGAAGAAGCACGGCTCGCTGGCGTTCAGCTCGTCCTGCACCAGGCTCAGCAGCTCGTCGTTGCGGAAGGACATGCTGGACTCGCGCGCCCGCAGCACCGCTTCCACCGGAGACATCAGCCCGCCCAGCAGCTCGCCCCCGCTGGCCGCCTGAAGCTTCGTGCGCCGGCCGTTGCCCAGGTGGTCGCGAATCTGGACGAGCACCACGCCCGAAGTGCACTCGTGCACCCACTCGCGATGCGTGTGCAGCCAGAGCACCGCCAGGTCCACCCCGTAGTTGTCGTAGTAGCCCGCGTCCACCACCCGCACGCGCGGCGACGTGGGCAACGCGCTCGCCGGGCTCATGTAGGGGAACGACGCGCTCATCCGCGCCGCCGCCGCCACCGGGAACACCTCCTGCTTGTGGGGGAAGAGTTGGAAGAGCTGTACCCCCGACAGCGACAGCCGGGCGCGCGAGTCCTCGCGGGGCTCGTCGCCGTGCTGCTCCATCACCAGCGAGCTCGCCTCCGACGTGGTCAACACCGACAGGTCCAGGTTGCTCACCAGCAGCCGCCGCCCGTCCTCCACCAGCATCGGCGTGTACACCAGCGACGGCAGCCAGCCCTCCGCCTCGCCCGCGCGCAGCTCCTGGAAGGAGCGCCCCAGGAGGCCGTTCGTGTACTTCACCCAGGCATGCTCCAAGGAGCGCCCGCGGTTCTCACCGAAGGGCAGCAGCAGCGCGATCGCCGCCGCGGAGAGGCTGTCCTGCTGCATCATCGTGGGGAGCGACACGTCCTCCGGCAGGCCCTCGGGCCGGAGTCCCGCCACCCATGCGCCCGCCCCCACCATGCCGCCCGAGGCCCCGGTGACGAGGCGCACGTAGCGGTGGAAGCCCGGCACGCCCTGGGGGCCCTGCAGTTTGGAGAGCACGTGCGCCGTCCACGCCGCCGCGCGGATGCCACCGCCACTGGTGGCCACCAGCGCCAGCCGAGGCCTCGGCCCCGGAGCACAACGCAGCTCCGTCCGCCCCGACGCGGGCTGCGTCTCGCCCTGCGTGGGCCACGTCACCCCCGGAGGAGGCTCCGCCCGCATCCGCGCCAACCACGCATCCAGTGCCGCATCGTCTCCCAGCAGCCCCGCGTCACGTGGGGACACGAGGCTCGTGCTCGCGTACGCGGGGGGCTGGGGCAGGGTCAGCTCGTCATAGAAGGACGTGTCCGAGCACCCCCGCCCGACGAACACCACCCCCACCCCCACGATGATGAGCGCGCCCATGTGGTGCTCGGGGAAGAAGAAGCGGAAGGCCCCGTAGACGGCTCCGCACAGGCCAATCGCCACGCAGATGACCACCGCCGGTGACACCCACCCATGGTCCCCCGTGAGGGCCACGTGCACGGCCACGAGCAGGTAGCCCAGCACGAACAGCGCCAGCAGTCCGGCCTGCAGCACGTGCAGCACCACGACGTGCGTCGAGCGCTTGCGGAAGAACGTCACCTCGATGAGCCGCATCCACCGGTGGCGCTTGCGATCCGACTCGTACCAGCGCTGCAGCCGCTCGGCGCCGCGCGTGAGGAGCAGCGTCACCCCCACCGCGGCCAGCACCCCGAAGAGGAAGGCGAAGTGCCGGTCGATGAAGCTCGGAATGCTGAGCACCACAAGCAATGCCGGATAGATGCCGGTGCGGAAGAGGTACCAACGGATGGTGGGCGGAACCCCCGCCGACTTGCCCTTGCGGGAGGCCAGGCACCAGAGCTCGTCCGCGTCGAGCAGGTAGCCGATGAAGCACAGCTGCCCCAGCAGCATCGCCGCCATGAAGGCCGCGACGAACGTCACCCGCGGCACATCGTGGAAGAAGAGGCTCGGCAGCCCCAGCGCCTCGAACCCGCCCCAGACGATGCTCACCGGTATGGCCTGGAGCACGAGCAGCAGCGGGCAGCGGCCCAGCCACTCCACCAGTGGACGCAGCGGCTGCGCCGTCTTGCCCCGCCACCAGGACCGGACCTGTTGCAACGCCATGACATCAAGCCTGCCTCAGAATGGCCCCGCTCCGGTAGGCGGGGACTCCGAGCTGTTCAGCTTGCCGCACCGGAGGCCGGTCAGGCGGTCAGGCCTTCGTCGCGTGGTTCAGCGACGCCCCTCCCGCGACGAAGCAGGGCCCGCGGTGAAATGCAGCAGCTCGCCCAGACGCTCGATGCGGGCATCACCGTCCAGGCCCAGCCCCACGAAGTGCACGCCAGCAGCCCCGGCCGCGCCCCGATCAAAGCGCGAGTCGCCCACCATCAGCGCCGCTCCCGCTTCCAGGCCCAGCCGGTCGAGCGCATACAGCACCAGGTCCGGCGCCGGCTTCGCGTTCACCACCAGGTCCGAGCACGCCAGCACCTCGAAGAAGTCCAGCAGGCGCGCGGCCCCGAGCAGCGTCCTGGCCAGTGCGGACACCGAGTTGGTCACCACCGCTCGCCGCACGCCCCGCGAGGCCAGGGACTCCAGCAGCTCGCGAGCGTCCGGGTTCACCCACACCTCGCCGGCGTGGCGAGGCAGGTGCTCCACGTAGAAGGCATCCAGCTCGGCGGGGGTGCAGCGCAGACCGAAGACGCGCACGTCCTCGGCTGTGCCCTGCCCGAAGGTGGGCGCGAACTCCTCGCGCGTCACCGGACTGCCCCGGAAGCGCCGTCCCGCGTCCTCCAACACTCGCAGCCAAGCCTCCTCGCTGCGCACGAGGACTCCATCCATGTCGAACAGAACGGCGCTCGGAGTCATCTCAGGCCTGCGGCTCCTGGGCCTTCTTGCGCTTCTCGATCTCCTGGCGCACCTCGTTCATGTCCAGCGCGCGCACCTTGCCGATGAGCTCATCCAGCACCGGAGCCGGCAGCGCCCCGGCCTGCTCGAAGAGCAGGATGCCGTCACGGAAGATCATCAGCGTGGGGATGGAGCGGATCTGGAACATGCCGGAGAGCTCCGGCTGCGCGTCCGTGTCGATCTTCCCGAAGGTGATGTCCGCGTGCTTCTCGGAGGCCTTCTCATAGACGGGCGCGAAGGCCCGGCAGGGGCCGCACCACGTTGCCCACCAATCGAGCATCACGATGCCCTGCTTGGACACCGTGGACTCGAAGTTCTCCTTGCCGATTTCGAGCGTGGCCATGGTGGGCTTCTCCTAACGGACCGCCAGCAGTTCCACTTCGAAGACGAGCGTGGAGTTGGGGGGAATCACGGGGGGAAAGCCGCGAGCGCCATAGCCCAGCTCCGGCGGGATGGTGAGCTTGCGCAGGCCCCCGACCTTCATGCCCGCAACTCCCTGGTCCCAGCCCTGGATGACCCGGCCGGCGCCCAGCGGGAAGGTGAACCCCTCGTTGCGGTCCCGGCTGCTGTCGAACTTCGAGCCGTTGGTGAGCGTGCCCACATAGTGCACCGTCACCGTCTTCCCCGCAGTCGCCTCGGCGCCCGTGCCCACCTTCAGATCTTCCACCTTCAAGCTCATGAACTGTCTCCCGTGAAAGCCCTCACCTTAACGCGCTGGCCTCGCGCGCGCTGCACCGGAACGCGAAAAGCGCGGCGCGGTGCTCGCTCGCCGAGTCACCGCGCCGCCAGACTGTCAGACCGCCATCACATCCGCCGCGTCAGAAGGTGCCGCCGATGTTGAGCGAGCCCATGTACCGGCCGGAGCCCGCGTTGTTGTTCACGCTCGGGAGGAAGTTCTGGCTGAAGAGGAAGTTGTAGTCGCCGCGCAGGTCCGCCGTGAAGGCGCCCACCTGCGTCCTCAAGCCCACGCCCACCGGCACGCTGCCACTGGTGTCATCCTGGAAGCCGGCGTAGAAGCCGTGACGGACGTTGTACCAATCCACGCCGATGCCGCCGAGCACGTAGGGCTGCACGGGAGTGGCAGCGAGACCGACCGTGAGTGCCGCCTGGCCGCCATTGCGCACGATGTCCGTGCCGTTGGTGTTGGGCCCGAAGCGGCTGTCGATCTCATTCACCGCGCCGTTGTAGCCAACCTCGATGCCGAGCACACTGGTGGGCCGGATGGCCACCCTCACGTTCGCCGCCGCGCCGGGGTTGACGTTGGGAGCGAGCCTGCCCGTGTAGCCCTCGACGCCGCCACCGATGCCCACGCTCACGCCGCGCAGGTGCTCGTTCTTCTTCTCCTCGTAGCCAGAGCCGCCAACGGCCTTCTCCGCCTGAACGGGCGCGGGCTCGATCACAGGCGCGGGTGCGGGCACGGGCGCCGGCGCGGGTGCGGCTTGGCCTACGTCGTATTCTCGCTGCAGCGAGGACTGCTCGTTGCCCTGGAGGGAGGAGGGCTGCTGGGGCTGGTTGAACTGGGACTCACCGGCGCCGCCAGTGCCCTGCTGGTTCAACGGAGTGCAGTAGAGGGTCATCCCGCCCTGGCCCTGGATGGTGGCGCCGGGGAGAGGCTTGGCCGCGGGGGGTGGTGGAACGGGGGCGGTCGGGCCCGAGCCGCCCACGCCCTGGTCCTGAGCAGCACCAGGCTCCGCCGGTGCGGGCGCGACATCCTGCTGCTCGAGGGTGTTGATGTCACTCGGGTTGGGCTTCTCCAGCCCGGAACCACCAAGATTGTCTGGCGACTTCTGCTCAGTGTCGCGCTGCGTTTCGTCTACATCCTGAGCCATCGCGGCACCGCCGCAGATGAGCGCCGAGACAACGCCAACCAGAATCTTCGCTTTCATCCGAACCTCCGTACGTCGGGTGGCTGACGGGAAGTTCGTTACCGGGAAGACATCCGGCAAGGCGGAGGTCCAGTGATGGACGAAGCCGGGACCCCGGGCCGAGGAGTACCCGGCCAGGCGGGGCGGATGGTACTGATGGGGGGGTTGACCCCTCGAGGCGCGGACTGGACTACCCGCGCGTCCAGTCGCTGCTGGTGACCACGGGGAGTTGCAGCGCGCGCTCGCGGTCCAGGTCCAGGTTGCCGATGTGCAGCGACAGCGGGGCCTGCACCCACTTGTAGATGGACTGGAGGAAGAGCCGGGTGAACTTCTCCACGTAGCCCTGCAGCCGCGCGCGCTCCACCTCGGGGAACATGGCCTCCAGCGCGACGAGCATCTCCGCGGGCACCAGCTTCTCTCCGGCGAACAGGTAGAAGCAGGCATCGAGGATGGGGAAGGGCATCAGCTCGTCCTCGCCCACCTGGTTGTGCGCCAGCTCCGGCCCGGCGGGCTTGGCCAGCACCTTGCGGATGCCCTCGTAGCCCGTCTTCTCCAGCAGGTAGTCCAAGAGGTACATGACGACCGTCTTGGGCACGTTGGCGATGACGGCCAGGGCGCCCATGAGGTCTCCCCCCGTGGTGGTGTAGCCCACGGCGCGCTCGCTCATGTTGCCCGTCTGCAGGAAGAGGCCGCCGCTGGAGTTGGACCAGTTCCACATGCGCTGGGCACGCAGACGAGCCTGGATGTTCTGCTCGGTGATGGGAGTCACCTCGCCGCCAGCGAGCATGGTGCGGGCGATGTTCAGCTCGCGCTCGAAGGCCTCCTCGATGGGGACGACCTGGAAGGGCACGCCCAGCTCGCGGGCAATGGTCTCCGCGGCCTCGCGGGTGGCATCGCTGGAGTAGCGGCTGGGCATGTAGAAGGCGCGCAGCAGGCTGCCCGGGTTGTCCGGCCGCGCGCGCTTCGCGTAGCGGTGGGCGATGAGCAGGGTGAGCAGCGAGTCGCGCCCGCCGGACAGCGCGATGCCGATGACCTTGAAGGCGCGCGTCTTCTCGAAGTAGTCGCCGATGCCCAGCGCGAGCGCGTCGAGGATGTCCTCGCACAGCACCTCGCGGGAAGAGCGGCGCGTGTCGGGGCCGGGGAGGAAGAAGCTGCGGTGCGCGGGCACCGGGTAGCGAAGCTTCTCGCGGCGGCTGGTGAAGGCGCTGGTGCAGTCGACGGTGGGCACGAGCTGACCGCCCGCGCGCAACCACGCCTCCCGGTCATCGCGCCAGGTGGTGTTCTCCGCGCGCAGACGCAGCGTGCGGTCGAGGTCCACCACGGATGAGGCGAAGCCCTCCTGGAAGCGGGGCTCCTCCGCCATGGGCTTGCCGTTCTGGTTGATGAAGCCGCCGCCGTCGAAGATGAGGCCGTCGTTGCTGCCCAGGGCGTTGGAGTAGGCGATGGTGCACTGGAAGTCGGAGGCGCGGGTGGCGAGCAGCTCGCGGCGGGTGTCCACGCAGCCCAGGCGGAAGGGCGAGGCGGACAGGTTCACCACCAGCTCGGCGCCCGAGTAGGTGCGCCGGCGCATGGGGCCGTCCGGGCTCCAGATGTCCTCGCACACCTCGGGGGCGAGCAGGCCGAAGTCGAAGCGGAAGAGGTAGTCGCCGAAGGGGATGCCCCGGTACTGCTCGCGCATGCCGGGGATGCCGCGGGAGTAGGTGCGCCCCTCGTAGAAGATGTTGTAGGTGGGCAGCTTCTCCTTGGGGACGAGGCCCAGAATCCTGCCACCGGCCACGAGCGCGGCGCAGTTGTAGCGCTGGCCCTGGTGATTGATGGCCACGCCCACGAGGAACAGGGTGTGCAGCGAGGCCGTCTCGCGGGCGAAGCGCTCGAGCTGGGGCCACTGGTGCTCGACGAAGCCCTGCCACTGCACCAGGTCCTCGGTCGGGTAGCCGCCGACGAGCTGCTCCTGGAAGACGGCCACGGTGACATCGTCGGCGGCCATCCGACGCGCCATGTCGAGCGCCTTGTCCACGTTACGAGCGAAGGCGCCCACGGTGACGTTGACGCTGGCGAGCCCAATCTTCACGAGCCGCATGGAAAGTGTTCCTCCCGGAAGTAGAGATGGCGCGCTAGCAGACGCCCCGGCCTAATTCAACGGCCCCACCGGCTTCACGGGGCTGAGGCGGGAGATGAGCTCGCCTACGTCGTCCAGCACCGCCTCGAGCCGCGTGCGTACATCCAGCTCGCACAGCAGCTCCTGGCGGCGCTCGGGCTCGGGGACGACGGCGGCGGCCACCACGTCCGCCAGGGCGCCTCCACTGGAGCGGGCCACCACCGGCAGCAGGTTCTCGGCGAAGGAGGCCGGCACGCGTCCCGCCAGCTCGAAGACGGCCTGCCGGAGCCGCTCCTCCTCGGGTCCCTGGTAGACGGGGTCGGGCAGGAGCTGCACGCGCACCTCGCGGTAGAGCTTGTCGGTGGGCGGCTCGGCGAGGAGGCGGGCCCGGGTGATGCCCTGCAGGAGGATGTTGTAGCGCCCGTCTGGCAGCTCCTCGTGCCAGATGATGAGCCCAGCACACATCATGGGATGCATGGGGGGCCGCTCGCCGTACTGGCCCTCCCACCCGGGCTCCAGCTGGGCGAGCGCCAGCACCTTGTCCCCGGCCAGCGCATCGCGCACGAGGGCGCGGTAGCGGGGCTCGAAGATGTGGAGGGGCAGGGCCGCGTGCGGGAAGAGGACCGCGGAGGGGAGCGGGAAGACCTTCAGCGCCTGGGTAGCGCGCTCGATGCGTTCGAGGGCCGTCGTCATGGGATGGGACACCGTACCCCGGTAATAGCGGCGGGGTGAATGCGGCGCATCCCCAGCCGCCGGGCAGGCGTCGGAGCGGGGACGGAAGGCTGGTAAAGCCGCCACTTTCCGCTAGGGTGCGCGGCCGAGATGACCGACCCCAGCCCCGTGGCCGCTCCTCCTGCGAAGCTCTCCTGGTACCGCAGGCTCTACCTGCGCGTGGAAGCCCTGTCCTCCACGAAGCACGCCCTGGCCGCCATGTTGGTGGTGTCCGTGGTGGACGGCTCGGTGTTCCCCATTCCACCCTTCGCGCTGCTCGTCCCCATGGTGCTCGCGCAGCCGCGCAAGTGGCTCCAGTACGCACTGCTGGGCACGGTGGCCAGCCTCTTCGGTGGCTTCATCGGGTACTACCTGGGCACCCTCATCAACCAGGGCGCCATCGGGTTTTTGCACATCGACCTGAACGCGACCATCAACTCCCCGCGCCTGGGCATCGAGAACGCCACGGTGGGAGACCTGCTGGGGCGCAACTTCTGGGTGCTCTCGCTGCTGTGCTCCATCCTGCCCACGCCCTTCAAGGTGGTGGCCATCGGCAGTGGCATGGTGGGAGTGCCGCTGGACCGCTTCTTCCTGGCCGCGGTGCTGGGACGCTCGGTGCGCTTCTTCCTGGTGTCGGGCGTGATGCGCTTCTTCGGGCCCACCGCGCGCAAGTGGCTGCGCGTCTGAACCGGCCCCCCGAGGCGCTTCAAGCCGCCGACATGGAGGCGAGCGCCTCGTCGATGGTGGCCAGCAACTCGTCGGGCCGCACCGGCTTCTCCAGTATCCGGTTGCGCACCGAGCGCACGAAGTCGCGCGTGGCCTGGGTGTAGGCTCCGCCGGAGATGAAGACGAGCCGCTCGGCCAGCTCCGGCGCGTGCTGGCGCAGGTGCGAGTAGACGTCCATCCCCGTCGTCCCGGGCATCTGCAGGTCGCACAGCACCAGGTCGAAGCGCTGGCCCTCGTCCACCCACGCCAGGGCCTCGGCGCCGCGGGTGGTGACGGACACGTCGTGTGACGGCTCGATGAGCATGCGCATGGACTGCGCCAGGCGGGGCTCGTCGTCGATGATGAGGATGCGGCGGCGCTGGGTGGCCACGGGCGCAGAGGGGGCGGAGGGCACCACGACGGGCACGGGAGTCCTGGAGGGCCTCGCCTCGGCGGAGGGCAGCAGGATGGTGAAGACGGAGCCCTTGCCCTCCTCGCTGCGCACCCGGAGCTCACCGCCATGGGCCTGGACGATCTGCTGACAGATGGCGAGTCCCAATCCGGTACCCTCCGCGGACGACTTGGTGGTGAAGAACGGGTCGAAGATGCGCGCCAGAACGGTGGGTGACATGCCGCAGCCCGTGTCCGAGACCTCCACCAGGGCGCGGCCCGAGTCGTCGCTGCCGGTGCGCACGCGCACCTCGTGGAGCTCGGGACTGCCCTCGGGGATGGCCTGCAACGCGTTGACGAGCAGGTTGAGCATCACCTGCCCGAGCCTCGCCTCACTGCCCATCACCCGGGGCGGACGGCCAAACTCCTCCACCAGCCGGGCGCGCGGGCGTACCGCGGGGGCCGCCATGCGCAGTGCGGGAACCACCACCTCGTTCACGTCCAGCATCGCCCGCTCCTCTCCTTCCTGACGGCTGAACACCTTCAAGTCGCGCACGATGACACGGATGCGCTCGGCGCCCTCGCGGGCGGACTCCAACCGGGCCCGGGCCTCGGCGAGCCCCTGGGGCCCCTTCGCCAGACCCTCCTCCGCCTCGTCCAGATTCAACAAGAGATAGGAGAGCGGGTTGTTGATTTCGTGCCCCACGCCCGCGGCCAGCGTGCCCACCGCGGCGATGCGCTCGGCGGACACCAGCTTCGCCTGGAGCTGCTTCTGCGCGGTGACATCGCGATGGGTGGCCACGAAGTACGACACCCGGCCGTCCGCGCCGCGCACCGGGGACAGTTGCATCTCGCTGTGCACCACCCGCGAGCCGTCCTTGTGCGCCAGCATCACCTCGCCGCGGAAGAAGTCGCCCTCGCGCAAGGCCACCTCCAACCGTTGTTGTGCCTCCGGCTCCAACTCACCGCCAAACAGCTCACACGGCGTGCGGCCCACCAGCTCCTCGTGCCGCCACCCCACCATCTCCCGGAAGGACTCATTGGCGTACACCAGGCGAGGGCCCTCCCCCGGGTGCACCGTGCTGATGAGCACGCCCTCGCGCACGCTGCGCACGGCGGTGGCCAGCAACTCCAGCTGCGAGTGGGCCTTGCCCTGCTCGACGCGCGCCGCCGCCAGGAGCAACCCCGTGAAGGCGACGACGGCCAGGAAGAGCTGCAGCTCCAGCAGGTCCACCGTCCGTCCGTCATTCCTCGAGATGAACGGGCCATGGCCGGCGATGGTGCCCCAGATGGACATGGCCGCGATGAGCAGGGTGGAGAGCGCCGCTCCGTGTGAGCCGAAGCGCAACGCCGCCCAGACTCCCAGGGGAAAGAGGAGGAACACCTGCGCGTAGGCCAGCGGGGAGCCCTGGTGGCCACCGCTGAACGCCCAGAAGCCCACCACGAGGGTGAGTCCCGTCAACACCAGCGCCTCACGCCAGCGCGGCTCCGGGTGCGAACGGGAGAGCAACATCACCGCCGACCCCACCACCAGCGCCCCCATGGCATTGCCCAGCCACCACACCCACCCCATGAGGAGGAGCCCATTCCAGGAATGAGGCCCCCCCACCACCACGAGGCTCAGCGTCCCCATCAGGACGCTGGCCAGGGTGCACGCCCCCGCCGCGGAGGTGAGCGCCAGCACGTCCTGGATGCGGCCCAGCGTGGGAGAGAACCCCAGGCGCCTGAGCAACAGAGCCCCCAGCACCGCCTCCAGCGTGTTGCCAACACCCATGGCCAGGGCGGCCTGCGGGGGCACGATGCCAAAACACAGGATGGAGCCGGCGGAAGCCACGAAGACGGCGGGCCAGCGCGACACCCCGAGGAGGTAGAGGCCCGCCAGGGACACACCCGTCGCGGGCCACACGGGGCTCGCGGCACCCGCAATGGTCGCCTGCGTCAGGCCCAACCAGGAGGTGGCGAAGTACGCGACCGCCAGCACGAGCATTTCGGCGAGACCCCGGAGGCCGTAAGCGGAAGGACGGTCGAGGCGCTGTGGATGCGGCTGCAATGACGGCTTCCCCCCGGATACTGGCCCAGCCAGCGGCGCTGCAGGGTCATGCTATCCCGCCCGGTGCGCGCGGAAAACGTCTTCCCAACTCGCCTGCCCGCTCACCAGACACGCATGCGAGCGGGTCTCTCGAGGCAATGGCCGGGCCCGAGCTGCGTAGGGAAGGACAAGGAGGTTGTCGAGACACATGTCCCGCCCTGGCATTGCCGCCGTGTTGTCATTCTTCATCCCCGGACTGGGTCAGATCTACAACGGGGACATCTTCCGGGGTCTCATCTGGCTCATCATCACGCCGGGCTTCTGGCTGGGCACCGGCGGACTGCTCGGTTGGGTGTGCCACTTCATCTCGGCGGCCACCGCGCACAACCGGGCCGAGGACAAGGAGAGGATGAGGAGCTTCCCCGTCAGGGTCGTGTAGCGGCGCGGAGCGCGCCGAAGAGGGCCTGGAGCAGCTCATCCGAAGTCCGGGCGAGCGCGCGGGCCCCGTGGGTCTGGAGCTCCTCCACATCGCGGAAGCCCCAGGTGACGCCCACGCCATACATGCCGGCGGCACGAGCGGTCTCCATGTCCACCGCCGTGTCTCCGACGAAGGCGCAGTCTCCGGGCCCCACGTTCAACTCGGCCGCCACGCCGAGCGCAGCCGTGGGGTCCGGCTTGCGAGGCACTCCCGCCCGCTCGCCGTAGACGGCGCCGAAGCGCACGTCCGGCAGCAGGGCCGCCACCAGCCGCCGGGTAGCCGCGTCGGGCTTGTTGCTCAACACCGCCAGCTTCACGCCCTCGCCGGCCAACCGGGCGAGCACCTCGGGGATGCCGGGATAGGGCTGGGTGTGGTCCAGCATGTGCTCGGCGTAGAAGGCGCGATAGGCGGCCAGCACCGGCTCGTGCAGCGCTTCCTGGTCCGCGGGCACGGCGCGGGACACCAACACCCGGACGCCCTCGCCCACGAAGTGACGGTAGGCGGCCAGCGGGTGGACGGGCAGGCCGTGGGTGGCGAGCGCGTGGTTCATCGCCGCACCAATGTCGTGCAGCGAGTCCAACAGCGTCCCATCCAGGTCGAAGAGCGCGGCGCGCAGGTGCATGAGCATGGACCCTGGAAACACCAACGCCCCGGCCCGGACAAGTCCGAGGCGCGGGGCGTGGGCTTTTTCCCAGGCGGGCTGCCTGGAGGACGGCCTGCTACGGGGTGGCGGCGGCGGCCGTGGACTCACCCGCGGCACCGGCCTCGCCCTTCTGCAGGGTGGCGAAGTTGATGTTGTTGTAGCCGGCGCTGGCGCAGCTGAACATCACCCGCTTGATGATGGAGAACTCCACGTCCTTGTGGGCCTGGATGTTCACGTCGCCCTTGAAGGCGTTGGTGTTGCCCTCGGCCATGGCGTGGAGGTCCTCGAACTGCTTCTTCATGTCCCGCAGCTTCTCCTCCAGCGCGGGGATGTTGAGGTACTCCTCCTTCACCAGGTCCTGCACCCGGCCCACGACGTTGCCGGAGATGGAGACCTCATCTCCCGACACCATCACCACCGGGTTCATCTCGATCTCCTTGACGTTGACGGCGTCGGGGAGCTGGATGTCCTTGGTCATCATCAGCACCTCGCCCGTCGCCGAGAAGTTGGCGATGAGGAAGAGCACGATGATGACGAACATGTCGACGAGCGGCGTGATGAGCACGTCGGCGTTGCCGCTCTTGTGACCATGCGTGCCGTGGCCGAACACCTTGGAGTGCTGCAGCCGCTTGCAGTAGCGCTTACCGGGAGCCTTGATGGGCATGGTGAAGGCCTTTCCTAACCCATGATGGCGGACACCGAGACCTGGGGCAGGCCGGCGCCAATGCACTGGTCGATGATGCGCACCAGGTCCTCGTACTTGACCTTGTCCTCGGTCTGCAGCGTGATCGCCGACTGATCCGGGAACTGGCCCTTGAGCTCCTTGAACCGGGCCAACAGCGGCGCCAGGTCCAACTTGCCGTTGGAGCCGCGCTTGGCCTCGATGGCCGGGAACTCACTCTGGTCCGCCACCAGCCGCAGCTCGGTGGGCGTGACGAAGAGCGTGAGCTGGACCGTCTTGGTCTGCTCTTCCTGCTTCTGTTCCTCATCGGTCGCGGGGCCACCGGCCTGCGACACCTGGAGACGGCCAATCTGGGTCCAGACCGCCGTCATGATGAGGAAGCTGATGGTCACCGCCATCAGATCGATGAACGGGGTGAGGTTGATGGCAACGTCGAGCGACTTCTTGCCTTTACCTCCCCCGAGGTCCATTCCGCCGGCCATGGAACTCTCCTTCCGCCGCGCCTGATACGACGTTCAAATGAAGAAGGGCGCGCGTCACACCCACCGACAACGCGCCCGGACTCCGGGTTCCAACAGGAGGATTACTCCTCCTCGTGACGACCCGACGCCGCGGAGACCGTGGCGTTCTTGAACTTGTCGCGGTTGTTCACGATCAGGTTGAGGACGGCAACGCTCGTCTCGTTGATGTCGTTGACCAGCGAGGTAGCGCGGCCCGACAGGATGGAGAAGGCGATAACCGACGGGATGGCGGTGAGCAGACCGAAGCCCGTGCAGTTCATGGCTTCGGAGATGCCGTTGGCGAGAATGGTGGCCTTGTCGGCCGGGTTCACGTTGGCCACGGCCTCGAAGCAGGCGATCAGACCGGACACCGTACCGAGCAGACCCGCGAGCATCGCCGCGTTGCCGAGCATGGCGAGGTAACCGGTGCGGGCCTCGATCTTCGGAGTCTCCCGCAGGCTGGCCTCGTCGAGAGCGGCCTGGACCTCCTCCTCGCCCTTGGGAACGTTCATCAGGCCGGCCTTGATGACCTGGGTGAGCGGCGTCTGCTTCTGGCCGGCCACGTAGTTGATGGCCTTGTCCAGGTCACCGGCGTAGATGTGCTTCTTGAGACCGCGCAGGAAGGCGTCCTTGTTGATGGAGGCCTTGCCGAACAGCACGATGCCGCGCTCGATCATGATGGCCAGGGCGAACACCAGGCATGTGGCGATGGGGTACATACCCCACTGGCCCGCCTCCCAGCGCCGGGCAATCTCCTCGAACAGCGTGCGCTCGGCGCCGCCGCCAGCGTTGGCGAGGATGGTCAGATTCGTCAGAAACCCCAGGTTCATTGCTTATGGCCTCCAGAGAGGGGCGGCCCGGCATGGCGGGCCTTGTGCCACCCGGACAGGTCCCCGTGCAACCACCTACACGGCTCCCCATGCCGGGAATGGCATGAATGGACGTCGGACTTTAGGAACGGCTACTTCGGAGTGTCAAGGCACGCCCGGTGCTCTTAGTTGCTGAAATCCCACGGGAATTTTGCGATCGGACATCGGCAGGAGGGCAGGTGTGGTGGCAGGCATACATGGTGTGTCGCGCTGCGTCGCCTGCTTGACGGACCCGGGAGGTGGGGCTAAGGGCGGCCGGATCATGGCCCGAAAGCGGATCGGCGAGCTGCTCCTGGAGAGGGGGGCGATCACCTCGGCCCAGTTGGAAGCAGCGCTCCAGGCGCAACAGCGGACCCATCAGCGGTTGGGTGCCGCGCTGGTGTCGCTTGGCGCCATCACCGAGAAGACCCTGGCGCACGCGCTGAGCGAGGCGCTGGGAGTGCCGGTGATGGACCTGGCGGCGCGGACCCCGGACTGGAGCGCCATCCACCTGCTGCGCACGCGCTTCTGCGAGCAGCACGAGCTGTTCCCCGTGGCCCTGGAGACGGTGGGCGGGCGCCGGCTGCTGGTGGTGGCCATGGCGGACCCGCTCGACTCCGCGGCCGTCCAGGAGATGGAGTTCACCACCGGGTTGAAGGTGAGCCCGCGCGTGGCGCCGCTGTCCGCCGTGCGCGCCGCCATCCAGCGCTACTACCACCGCCCGGCACCGGCCAGCGCTCCGGCCTCCCCCACGCCCGCGCAGCCGTCCGTTCCCGAGGTGCTCGAGGACGACGTCGAGGAGATCATCGTCGGCGAGGAGCTGCCCCCCGGGGAGAACACCCGCCGCGTCTCGCTCGAGCAGCTCATCCAGGAGCGCGAGCAGCAGCGGCGGCGCAAGCGAGATCAGACCCGGCCCACTTCCTCAGCCTCGACGAAGCGCGCCGGGGACATCAGCGCGGAGCTGGACTCGCTCTTCGGCGACGTGCTGCCCGCCGCACCAGCGGCGTTGGACCCGGTGGAGGAGCTGGAGCGCAAGTTCTGGGCCCTCATGCGCATCATGGCGCGCAAGGGACTGCTCACGAAGGAGGAGTTCACCCGCGAGCTGGACGACGAGTCCGGGAGCTGAGCCCCCGGAACTCCGCGTCCGAGCCAGGGGGAGCGTCAGTCCGCGAGCGGCAGGCGCACGGTGAAGGTGGTGCCGTGGCCCAGCTCGCTGTCCACGCTCAGCCGGCCCCCGTGCTTCTCCACGATGCGCTGCACGATGGAGAGCCCCAGCCCCGTCCCCTTCCCCTCGGTCTTCGTGGTGAAGAAGGGCTCGAAGATGCGCGACAGGTTCGCTGGCGCGATGCCGCTGCCCGTGTCCTTCACCCACACCACCGCCTCGCGCCCCTCCCTGCGCGTGCGCAGCAACACCCGCCCGTCCGGCTGCATCGCGTGGCACGCGTTGGTGATGAGGTTGACGAACACCTGCTCCAGGTTCGCCGGCACCGCCGACAGCGACGGCATCTCTCCGTAGTCGCGCTCGACCTTCACCTTCGCCTGCGCCACCACGTGCTCGCAGTAGCCCACCGCTTTGTCCAACAGCGCGTTGAGCTGCACCTGCTCCACCTTGTCCTTCGCCGGCCGCGCGTACGACGTCAGGTCCTTCGTGAAGCGGAGGATGCGCTGGCCGCTCTCCAATATCTTCCGCAGCTTCTCCGAGTCCGACGCGCCCGTGCTGCCCATCATCATCGAGCGCTGCAGCAGCGACTCCGCGCTCATCACCACGGCCGTCATCGGATTGTTGATTTCGTGCGCCACGCTCGCGGCGAGCTGCCCCATCGAGGCCAGCTTCTCCGCGTGAATGACGCGCTGCTCGAGCTGCTCCACCACCGTGACGTCCTGACCGATGGCCATGACGCCCTCCACCTCCCCCTGGGAGGTGAGCGCCGAGGACGTGGCGAACGCGACGCGCGCCTCGCCCGAGCGCGTGCGCAGCCGCAGCTCGAAGTTGGGCACCGGCTCACCCCGCAGGGCCGCCGCCAGCACGGAGGCCAGCCGCAGGTGCTCGTCCTCGGGCACCAGCGAGAAGACGTCCTGCCCCAGAACCTCCTCCTTGCTGAAGCCCGTGAGGCGGCTGATGGCCTGGTTGAAGACGACCACCTTCTTGTCCCGGTTGGCCACCAGGATGAGCGCGTTGGCCTTCTCCAGCAGCTCCTCGAGGTACTTGCGCACGAACGTCAGCTCGTCGATGAGCTTGGCGTTCTTCACCGCCACCGCCACCTGGTTGGCCAGCTGCACCAGCACGCGCTCGTCCTGGAGCAGGTCCGGCTCCTCGCGCAGCGTGACGGGGTACTCCAGGTTGATGACGCCGTAGAGCTGCCCGCTGGCCACCAGGGGCGCGCTCGCCCCGCCCGTGCTGCCCTCGAAGAGCAGCGGCACCTGAGCGGCCACCACCACCTTGCCGGCCGGGATGGCATCCATGGACAGGTGCAGCTTGCCCATCGCGCTGCGCTTGAGCACCAGCGGCTCTCGAGAGCCCTCCTTCAAACGTCCCTCGGCGTAGAGGCTCGTCAGCACGCCGGTGCGCGCGTCGATGATGCGGATGCAGAAGCTCCGCCCGGGGAAGAGTTCCTTCACCCCTCGGGCCACCGCCGCCACCAGCTCCTCCTCGCTGCCCGCCTCGGCCACGCTGCGCCCCAGGTCCAGCAGCACGCCCTCGGTGCGCGCCTGCTCCAGCAGCGCCTGCTCCACCACCACCAGCTGGCCCCGCATCAGCTCCGACTCGCGCCGCCCCACCACCGATACCATCGCGCCCCGCCGCGCCAGCTCCATCACCACCACGCCCCCCTGCGGCAGCGGCACCTCCACCACGCACGAGGCTCCGTCCTCGGGCACCCGCGCCCCCGAGAGCGACTCCATCATCTGCTCCACCGTCAGCCCGTGGTCGAAGCAGAAGCGGGAGAACGCGGCGTTGCCCAACCGCATCCGCAGCTGCGTGTCGCAAAGCGCCGACGGCAGCTCCACCGCTTCAAAAAAGGCACGGAAGTCCTCGGCGGAGGGGACCTCCGGCACGGGCACGCGACGCGACTCAGTCGTCATGGGAGCTGGCTTTGTCGAGGTCCAATATCTGCTGGGACCCCATGTAGGCTTTCGTCTCGTAACGGGTGATGCGGCCAATCTTCCGGACGATCTCCGCCATGCGCTCGGCCTCGCGGTAGATGATGTCCACCGGCTTGTAGGAAGAGTCCTCCTCCTTGAGCCTGCGCTTGAGCAGCTCCGCGTAGCCCATCACCGAGGTGAGCGGCTGGTTGAGCTCGTGGGCGGCGGTGCCGGCCAGCGCGACGATGACCGCGTTCTTCTCACTCTCCTCCAGGCGGTTCTCCACGTCCGACAGCTTGCGCTCCAGTTCCATGCGGTCGCGCAAGTCCGTGAAGATGCCCACGCTGGCCACCTCGCGGCCCCCCTCGTAGACGATGGAGGCCGTCATGTTCACCGGCACGAGCTGCCCCGTGCGGTTCACCACGTCCTGACGGCACACCGACAACCGGCCGCGCCCCCCGTGCTCCGGACTGCGCAGCAGCGTCATGATGCGCTGGGCCACCCCGGCCGGATAGAGCTGGTTCACGTGCATGCCCCCCAGGGCCTGCAGCGCGGTGTAGCCGAAAAGGGCCTCGGCGCCCTTGTTGAAGAGGATGACGCGGCCCTGCATGTCCGCGGCGACGATGGCGTCCACCGACGAGTCGATGAGCCGCTCCAGGAAGTCCTTGGTGTGACGCAGCTCGTCCGCCAGCTGGCGCGCCTGCGTCACGTCCCGGAAGGAGAGGATGATGGCGCGGCGGCCATCCTCCAGCGGGGCCGCGGAGAAGCTCAGCGTGAGGCGCTTGCCCCCCGGCGTGCGCACCATCATGTCCACGTCCGAGCGCGACTCGCCACGCCGGGCCGCCGTCACCAGCTCCATCAGCACCGTCTCGTCCAGCGGCTGCGTCACGTCCACCAGATGGAGACCGTAGGCGGACTCGGAGGTCATCTCCAGGATGGACTCGCCCGCGGGGTTGAGGCTGAGCACCGCCGCCCGGTCATCGAGGATGGCCACGCCCTCGCGCACGTTGGCGAAGAAGAGATGGTACGTCTCCAGCGAGGCGGCCTTGGCCTCCGCGGCGATGCGCGCCGTCATCTCGCGCTCGGTCTGCCCGCGCACCGACTGCAACAGCGAGGCGTTGCGCAGGGCCACCGCCGTGGCATGCGCCACCGTGTTGAGGAACTCGATCTCGTGCCGGGCGAAGGTGCGCCGCTCCCCTCCCGAGGCGCGCAGCAGCAGGACCCCGCGCACCTCGCCCCGGATGTGCAGGGGCAGCGCCGCGAGCGTGTGGATGCCCCGCGCCGCCACCTCGTCCTGCACGCCCTCCAGCAAGGGGTGGTGGGAGGCATCCTCCACGATGACGGGCTGGCCCGTGCGCGCCGCCTCGCGGACCTCCGGGTAGCGCTCCAGGTCGATGCGGACGTCCTCCTGGCCGGGAGCGTCGCTGGCGGCCACCATCCGGGCCCCGTCCCCGTTCCGGTCCAACATCACCAGCGCGGCGCGGCCGATGCCGAGCCGCGCCGCGAGCCTTCGGGTGACGTCGTGCAGGAGCGCCTCCACGTCGAGGCTCTCGGCATAGTCCGCGGTGAGCTCCACCAGGAGCGACAGGTCCTGCTGGCGCCGCATGAGCTCCAGGCGCTCGCGGTGGCGATCGGCGACGCGCCACAACCGCCAGGCGAGCTCGTGGAGCTGGCCCCCGGCGGTCATCACCTCCGCGGGCCTCAGGGACTCCAGGATGGCGAAGGAAGCCTCTCCCGGCTCCACCAGGGCCACCAGGGAGAGCCCGGCCCCCGCGGGCGTGGCGAGCAGCGCCGAGAGCGCGGAGGACCCCTCCGGCAAGGTGAGGTCCACCAGGCCGATGATGGCCTCCTCCGGCGTCTCCACCACCCGCAGTCCGGCCCGGGCCGCGGCGCAAGCGAGCTGCTCACGCGCGGCCGAGGCCGCGGGCACCAGGACGACACCGTGAGCTGACTCGTGGGGAGACACGCCCCGGACTCTACCCCGGCTTCCGCCTCAGGGGCAGTTGAACGCCGGAGTCTCCTTGTCAGGTGCAGAACCGCGGAAGCCCCGCCCGAGGGGCAGGCGCTCGCAGCGCCCAGCCCCCGCGTCCACGAAGCCAGCCCCTTTTCACTGTGCGTGCGGCCCAGCCGGCGGCTTCGCGCCCGAAAATACGAACGCCCCGGCCGGGAAGGCCGAGGCGTCCGAGGAAGAGGCGAGGGTTGGAGGGGGGAAGTGGCGCCTACCAACGGGTGGTGACGACCACGTAGGGGCGATGGGGGGCGGGGACCCAGACCCACTCCTGCACCGGCTGGTAGTACCCCTCCACCCAGCGCTGGTCGTAGTAGCCGCCGCTGCACCTCGTCTCGTGGCGACGCGGCTTGTACCTGCAGTTCTGCTCGACCCAGACCTGCTCGTAGTGGCCCGGCACCCACTTCTGGACCGTCTGGAACTCATAGCGTCCATCCTGGCCTCGCCCGCGCGAGGGCCGGGCGGGAGGAGGCGTCGGCGCCGGGTGGTAGCGGCCACCGTTGTGGGTGTACTGCCCGCCGCGGACATCAACGCCCACCGGCGAGGCATCGTGCCGACCACCCCAGCGGAGGTCATCGGCCTTCGCGGCAACCGGAGCCAGGAGCAGTGCGGAGAGAGCCAGGGTGAAGATTCCGTGCTGGAGCGCCATCGTCGTGTCCTCCCAATCGTTCTTGCTCCTACCGACGCGGCCCCCGCGAATTGATTCAATCCACCCCACCCGCTCCGAGCCACTTGCGGCGCGGGACATACCCGGCGCGGCGCATGCAACACTCCGCGCCCATGAGAACGGGACTCCTCTTGATGGCCTGCGGCGGAGCCTGCGTGACGTTGGCGTGGCTCCCGCGCCACAGCCAGGACGTGCACGGCGCCGAGCAACACCTGCGGCGCGCACGTCCCGGAGTGAAGCTCCACCGCGAGCAGCGGGACGCGCTCACGCGCACGGCCCACAGACTGCGGGAGCTCGGGACGGAGCTCCCTACTTCGCCGCGTCCGGCTTCTGCCCGCTCAGGCTCTGGTAGGCAATCGCCAGCCACTGGTCCTGCCTGATGAACTCGTTCTCCCAGCTCTTGTACTTCTCGGGCATGCCCTCGGCCGTCACCTGCTCGAGCGTCTTGCCCGCGGCGATCTTCCCCTTCACCAGGGCCACCGTGTCGCGCAGCATCCCCGCGAAGTTCTCGAGTCCCTCACGCCCGGAGAGCGCGCCATGGCCCGGGATGATCTTCACCCCCGCGGGCAGCGTCTGCAGCACCTGCTCCACGTTGCGCAGGTAGCCCTCCAAAGAGCCTCCGCTCGCCAGGTCGATGAAGGGGTACTTGTCCCCGGTGTACAGGTCTCCCATGTGCAGCACGTTGGAGCCGGTGAAGTACACGATGCTGTCGCCATCCGTGTGGCCCGCCGGCAGGTGCGTCACCTGGATCTCCTCTCCGTTGAAGAAGATGGAGATTCCCTGGTCGTAGGTGATGACCGGCAGCGCCTCCTTCGGGGCGGGGGGAATCTTGATCTTCAACGCCGCCATGTCCAGCCCGTTGATCAGCCGCGTGCGCACGTGCTTATGCGCCACGATGGTGCTGCCCTCGCGGCCCAGGACCGCGTTGCTTCCCGTGTGGTCGAAGTGCCAGTGCGTGTTCAGCACGTACTCGGGCTTCTTGGTCTTGCCCTTGGTCAGCTTGCCGAGCGCCTCGCGAATCTTCGGCACCAGCGGCTCGAACTGGTCGTCCACGATGAGCACCCCGTCCGGGCCCGCGGAGACGCCGATGTTGCCGCCCGCGCCCTCGAGCAGGGTGACGTTGCCCGCCACCGGAGTGGCCTTCACCGGGACCTTCGCGAGCGAGGCGGGATCGAACTGTGCGAGCGCCGCGCCGGGCAGGAGCAACAGCGCGGAGAGGAGAACCTTCTTCATGTTGGAAACCCCGTTCAAGTCGAAGCGGCGCGAACCATAACCGCCTCGTGGGGCATGCGCTCAGATTCGAGGTCAGTCCCGCTACGGGCACTTGCCTCCTGTCTTGGTGTACCCCGGGCTGCTGATGCTGCCCGAGTCGACGGTGCAGGTAGACACGCCGCGCAGGAGGATACGGCCAGCGGCACCACCCCCTCCGCCGCCTCCCCCATCCGCGCCCTTCCCATCTCCACCATTGACCGGGCCGGAAGCTCCACCCGCCGTCCCGACGCCCCCCGCTCCACCATCACCCCCGTTATCCCCACCACCGGCGCCACCCGCGGCCCGCGCGGCGGTCCCCGTACTTCCGTCGGCCCCATCATTGCCATGGAAGAGCGCACCCAGCTCGCTCGAGCCTTCCCCACCCGCCCCACCGTTCGCGGTGAGCCTGGCGCCAGCCTCGACGACGAGATTGTCGGCCTCGAGCACCAACATCCCACCGCTACCGCCCCCCCCACCACCCGTCGCCGATCCAGTAGCGGCCCGTCCACCCTTGCCACCCGCTCCACTGACAGAGACCACCTCGCGCAAGGTCAAGGTGCCCGCCACGGAGAGTTGGAGGCTCCCGCCTCCGGCTCCACCCGCCCCAGGTGTCGGACCGCTGGCAGGCGTTCCACCCTGACCTCCCGCGCAGCCGCCCACCAACGGCGAGAACCCGGTCGAGGACAACACAGACCCACCCTGGCCCGCCGTACCGCCACCGTGATCGGCATCACCACCATCCCCGCCCTTCGACAACAGGCCACCGCCACCACCCCCACCCCAATCCGCATCACCCGTGCCAGTACCGTTCGCCCCTGCCCCCCCGCCCGAGCCCGTGCCGCACCGCACCCCGCTCCCAGAGCCCACCTGCGTCTCCGTGCGGACGGAATTGGCGCGAATCTCTTGGTTCACCGTGGCGTTGCCGTACACCGCCAGGACGACCGGGCGAGTCCCCACCACCCGCAGAGGCGCGTTCACGGTCAGGTTGCGGATGGGAATCACCACGACATCCCCAGCGGTCACCACGGGCGTGGGCGTGGCGAAGCTGCACCCTCCCGGAAAAGTCCACGTCGGCGTACCCGAGGAATCGAGGGTGGTGGCGCACAAGATGCTCAGGTCATCGATGGTGTTGTTGGTCGCGACGTCCGCCGGGTCGAAGTTGCTCGTGACGGCATACTTGAACGCCAGGCACGTCCCATCCTGCTGACAGGTTCCCGTGCTTCCGGCCTCGTGGCAGACCTTGCCTACCTTCGTGGTGTCCACCACGAACTGGCAGGACCCATCGGCGGCACAGGCCCCGGCTATCTTGCACTCGTTCGGCGGCGGGCAGTTCATCGTGCCGATGCAATTCCCCGAGCCGTCGCACTTGTCCGTGGTGCAGGACTTGCCATCATTGCAGCTCGCCGTATTGGGGAGGGGGCTGTACTCGCATACTCCCGACGTGGTGTTGCAGGTTCCCGGTTTCGCGTAGCAATCCGTCGACGGCGTGTTGCACACCTTCGCGGTGCCCACACACGCCCCACTGCCATTGCACTTGTCATTGTCCGTGCAGGCCTGGCCATCGTTGCAGGCCGTCGTGTTGGGCAGGGGTGGGTAATCGCAATTGCCCGTCGAGCCATTGCACGTGCCCACGTCGGAGTAGCACTGGTCCGGCCGCGTATTGCACGTCTTCGCGGTGCCCGCGCACACCCCGCTGCCATTGCACATGTCATTGTCCGTGCAGCGATTGCCGTCGTTGCAGGTCGTCGTGCCAGGCAGGGGCGGGTACTCGCATGCACCCGTCGAGGCATTGCAGGTGCCCGCGTCCGAGAAGCACTGAGCCGGCCGCGTGTTGCACACCTTCGCGGTGCCCGTGCACACCCCCTGCGCGTTGCACTTGTCGTTGGTGGTGCAGGCGCTCTTGTCATCGCAGGGTGCGTTGGGGGTGGCCTTATACACACAGGTCCCCGTGCCGCACGTTCCCGCGCTCTGGCACTGATTCGGAGCGTCGCAGGCGCTGTCGCAGCAGAAGCCCCCCACGCAGTAGCCCGAGCCGCACATCGCACCGTTCGAGCAGGTCGAGCCGTTGCAATCCACCTTCCCGTCGCAATTGAAGTCGGTGTTGAGGCTGGCCGACCCGTCGCACACGGCCACGGCTCCGGGGTGCACGGTGTCCTTGCCATCGTTGCAGTCCAGGCCATGGATGGCGCTGTCGCTCAAGGTGATGGCGGGATAGCCGTCCTTGTCGACATCCTGGGCCAGCAGCGCGAGTGTCGAGGGCACGCTCCCCTTGGCGGGCAGCGTCACCGCCGAGGGCAGGACGCGCGTCTCGATGGCGTCGCCGGTGCAGTCCGGTGTGGCATAGGAGGCCACCTCGATCTGGAGCTGCGGGCTCCACGTCTTCTCGCGGTACACGGCGAGGATCAGCGTCCTGTCCTCGTCCGCGGCCAGCTTGGACTGCTTGAGGAACTCGGAGCTCTTGCGCTCCGGTGCCGTCGCGTCCATCGCGGTCACCCGGAGGCAGACAGGAGCATAGCCCTGATACTTGACGGTGAGGGCCACCGCGCTGTCCGTCGCCTTGTTCGAACAGGCGGCGAGAAGCAGAAGTCCCCCGATCATCCACGCAAAGCGCATGGGTGCAGAAGATACCCCAGCGTCCCGGCGCGCGTCGCCTTTGCGTCCTCCCCGCTCAACCGCGAGGCGTCTGCGGCGCGGGCTCGCTCGCCGGTTGCTGCGGCGCGGGCTCGCTCGCCGGTTGCTGCGGCGCGGGCTCACTCGCCGGTTGCTGCGGCGCGGGCTCACTCGCCGATTGCTGAGGCACGGGCTCCGGCTTCACCAGCTCAAACGTGTAGCCGTGCACACCCGGGGGCAAGCTCACCTCCACCAGGGGATTCTCCGCGAGCAACCCCGGCGTCACCGGCAGCTTGATGATGCCATTCATGTCGCTCACCACGTTGATGCGCTCCCGGCCCGTCCCGAGAAGCACCCGCGCCCCCGCGATGGGCATGTCTGTCCCCGGCTCCACCACGCGCAACAACACGTCCTCCGACCCCCGGACCTCCTGGGCTTTCGCCCGGGCCACCTCCGGCGGCAGCACCTGCCGGTAGTACGGCCGCAACGTACAGGCCGACAGCAGACCCAGGGACAGCACGGCGAGACACAACAGAGGACGCATCGGGCGCATGGCGGTCTCCATCCAGGCAGGCAGGGGCACGAGAGAGGCTCAGCATACCGGCCGGCCATCGCCCGCCCAATACCGTCCCGCCCGTCCGGACGCCCGGCCTCCGACGGGACAGCCTCCGCTGTCTCCCGCCTCGGGACGCCGCATCTTCAACGGCATCAGCACCCACGGCGGAGCCTTCCGCCTCCACCCACCGGGAGAGCACGCATGTCCGAACCCATCGACCCCAAGAACCCCAAGCCCCTTACCCGCCGCGAAATCCTCGAGAGCGGTGAGTATGAACGCGACTTCATGGGGCGGCCCGAGGTCCGTACCACCGTTGCCGAGCCCCTCCCCGACATCGAGGAGACCAGCTACCACGACGTGCTGGTGCGCGAGGTGCCCACGGAAGGCCTCTCCCTCAAGCACCGCGCCTTCGCCATCGCGGCCTTCACCATGGTGCTGCTCAGTATCAGCACCTACTTCGCGCCGGGCTTCAATGGCCTGCTGGCCGGCGCCTTCGGCGGCTTCTTCGCCAAACGCTGGCGCCCCGCGCTCCAGGCGGCTGTCTTCGCCTCGGTGGCAGTGCCGGCGTTCTTCGCCTTCCTCTATGCCTGGGATACGCCCGACATGCTCTACCTCTTCTACGGACTCGGCTTCTGGGGGTGGAGCGTGCTGCACGCCGTCTGCGTGTTCATCGGCGCGGCGGCTGGCGTGTACTCGCGCCCGGAGGAGGACCGGCTCGGCATCCGGCGCGAGGTCATGGCCGGGTAACGGCCCCGAGGCGTCCCGCTCCCGCGGGGCGCCTCCCATCAACCCCATGCGGGGAATCCCCTAGCCAAGCGCACTGCGCGTATGGTTCTCCACGTCTTCACTGGAGTTCCTTGGCATTCCATTGAATCCGCTGCTTATAGTCGTAACAGCTTGGAACCATTGAATTCGCAGGATCAGCGGCTTCTGGGGGATCTGCGAGCCCTGATCGACACGGTGGACCTGGGGGTGGATGTCCTGCCAACGCTGGTGGGCGCGCTGCGTGAGGCGATGCACGCGGAGCGCGGACTCGCGTACGGCGTGGACATCGGGCCTGAACGCTATCAGGCGAGCTTCACCCATATCTCTGGCTTCCTCATGACCACGGAGGAAGCTCATTCGTATCTGGATGGATTCGTCGGCACCCGGCGCGACCCGTGGGGGTATTTCAACCCCGCCTGTCCCCAGCCGACCCAGCGCAACCGGGTGCTGCACTTCCAGGCACCCGGGACGAACGCCGCGCCCACGGAGCCCACCCAGGACGAGCGGCTCGCGCCCTGGAAGAAGCTCGGCATCGCCTCCGAGGAGCAGGCGCGGATGCACGCCCAGGTCCGCACCGCCATGGGCGGCTTCCTCCAGTCGGTCGGGCTGGATCGCATGGTGTTCCTGCGCATGCTCGTGTGCGACGGCCCGGCCCTGCTGGGATGGGTGGGGACGATCCGCTCGGAGCCCTTCGGGGCGCGGGAGCAGCACCTGATGCGCGAGCTCATCCCGTCGCTCCAGCGGAGGATGAAGTTGGACGCGCGCCTGCGCGAGACGGGAGTGCTCCACGCGGCGCTCGAGGCGACCATGGAGGCCATGAGCCAGCCAGCGTTCGTGGTGACGTCCACCGGCCGCGTGGCGCACGCGAACACCGCGGGGCGGGCGTGGCTCGAGCATGGCGCGGGGCTCGTGGCGGAGGCCCTGAAGAAGTACCTGCGTGGCGAGCCGGGCGGTGAGCAGCTCGCCTTCTCGCCGTTGCGCCTGGCCGGTGTCGCTCCGCATTACCTGGCCACCGTCCAGGGCGAGTCCGCGCAGGCTTTCGCCCGCGTGCACAGCCTGGGCGCCAGCTGGGGGCTCACGGCGCGGGAGACGGAAGTGCTCGGGCGGCTCGTGCGCGGCGAGTCCAACAAGGCCATTGCCCTGCACCTGGGATGCGCGGAGCGCACCGTCGAGGTCCACGTCACCCGGGTCCTGGCCAAGGCCCAGGTGGAGAGCCGCTCGGCGCTCATCGCCCGGTGTTTCCTGGCCACCTGAGCCCGGAGGGCAACCGGGCCACGGCCCGCACCGGCCCGAGAGACGGGTGCGGCGCCCCCGGGCGGGTGGGACTAGGATGCGCTCGTGAGCACACCCCGCATCGAGGCCGCCCTCGCCCGCGCCACCGAGGCCTCCCACCGAGGCCCCCACCCGGCTCCGCCCGGCGGCCATCCCCGTACCCGCCACGTCGCCATCGGAGATCCCCAGGCGGACATCACCCGCTTCTTCGCCGTGCTCGACCGGCATGGGCTGCTCGGTCCGGAGGGGTGGCTGCTCCCGGAGGTCCAGCTCGTCTCGGTGGGAGACCATTTCGACTGGGGCAGGGCCCAGGAGCGCGAGGAGGTGGCCACGAGCGCGGTGAAGCTCATCGCCTGGATGGCCGCGCATCCCGCGGACCAGGCGGTGCTGCTGCTGGGCAACCATGACCTGGGCCGCGTGGGCGAGTTGGTCGACTTCACCGACGCGCGCTTCGCCGCCGCCCAGGTGGAAGCGGACCGCATCTATCAGGGAGACGACACCGACGAGGCCCGGGAGCGCGACTTCCTCACCCGCTACCCGGAGGTGCCCAACGTCGAGCTGGTTGCCCGCGACTTCGGCACCTTCCGCGAGGTGCAGCGGGCCTGGGTCGCGGACCTGCTGCGTGCCAGGCGCTTCCGGGTGGCCCACGCCGCAGCGGAGCACCTGCTCGTGCTGCACGCGGGCGTCACCCGGGAAGACCTGGGTGCGCTGGGGCTGCCCGAATCGCTCTCGGCCCATGCGCCCTCGGTCGCGGACGCGCTCAACCGGGCGCTCGACACCTCGGTGGCGGCGTGGAAGCAGGGACCGTTCTCCATCCCCGGGCTGCACCACCCCGGCAACGCCGCGTATGGCGAGGGCCGGGGCATCTTCTATCAGCGCCCCAGCCTGCGCCCCGAGGACGCGGCCTGGCACGCCATCACGCCCCGCCGCCGCTTCAACCCGCACCGGCTCCCCCTCGGCCTCATCCAGGTGGTGGGCCACACGCGCGACAAGCGCAGCCGCGAGCTGCTCGCACTGACCCACGGGCAGGCCCGGGACGGCGTGCTGCGCTCCCTCGTGACCGATGGCACCACGCTCGACTACCGCCACAGCGCCCCGCCCCCGACCGGCCCCGGTGAGGCTGTGCTCGTCTTCACCGATGGAAGCATGCGCGAGTCGCCCTTGGAGGCATTCGAGCTGTTTGATCTCGACACCCGCGAACCTGCACGGCCGCGGGGGGACGCACTCCAGAAAGGACAGGGATGATGACGACGCGGAGATGGGTGGGACTGACGCTCGTGGGCGCCCTGGGCCTGGGGGGATGTACCGGGCACTCGCGCGCGGGCGCTGGCAATGCACCGGTGGAAGACAAGGAGGCACGAGCCACGCGGGAGGCACGGGCGGCCGAGGCGCGCCTGGCGGAGCACACGGACGCGCAGGAGGAGCCCTCTCCCGAGGAGGAACAGGCGGAGCGGGATGCGTTCGCCCGGCGGGCCATCGAGGCCCTGCGCGCTTCCGGTGAGACGCGCTCCATCCAGTATGACGCCGCGGGCTTCCAGCTCCGGCTCGGTGACAAGGATGGGACCATGGTGTTCCTGTCCAACTTCTACGACGAGTACCGCGCCCTCCCTCCAGAGATGCAGGACGAGGTCTTCACCCGGATCTCCCGCGTGCGGGACATGCCGGAGCTGCCGAAGACGTACGCCGAGGCCCGGCCCAACCTGCTTCCCGTGGTGCGCGGACGCACCTTCTTCGAGCAGCTCCGGCTGGTGGTGAAGGACGGTGCCGCGAAGCCGGTGCCCATCTCCTGGAAGCCCCTGGGCCCCTTCCTCGGCGTGGGGCTGGCCTTCGATGGGCCGGACACCCTGCGCTACCTCGGGCCGGACGATCTGACGCGCTGGAGCGTCTCCTTCGACCAGGCGCTCGGCGTGGGCCTGGAGAACCTGCGCCAGCGCAGCTCCGAGCCGCTCGAGCAACTCTCCCCGGGCGCCTGCCAGGCTCCCTGGGAGGACAACTACGCGGCCTCGCGCCTGTTGCTCGACGAGGTGGTGCGCCGCTGCAAGGTGCGCGGGGCGCCCGTGGTGGTCGTGCCGCACCGGGACCTGTTTCTCATCACCGGCTCCGAGGACGAGGACGGACTGCACCAGGTGGCCACCAAGGCCCTGCGGGCGATGATGGCCCCGCGCGCACTGGACGGCCGCGCCCTGCGCCTCGCGCCCGAGGGGTGGGTGCCCTTCATGCCCGAGCGGCTCAGCAATGCGTGGCCGGACTTCCGCAAGCTGGAGCTCTTCACCCGGGCGCGTGACTACGCCGAACAGACGCAGGGCCTGGAGAAGCTCTACCAGGAGAAGGGCGAGGACGTCTTCGTGGCCGCCTACACGCCGTACCAGGACGAGCGCGGGCGCAGCATCAGCTACGCCGTCTGGTTGAAGGGCGTGGACTCCATCCTCCCCCGGGCCGAGGTCATCTTCTTCATGGACCCGGCGCTCGGTGAAGAGGCCCCGCCGGTGGGAATCGCGCGGTGGGAGGAGGTGGCGAAGGCGGCCGGAGAGCTGCTCGTGCCGGTGGAGGGGCTCTATCCGGAGCGCTACCGGGTGAAGGGCTTCCCTTCCCGGGAGCAGCTCGCCCGGTGGCAGAACGACCCGGGCGAGCTCTTCGACGAGGAGGGCCCCTGAGCTCGGGCCCGTCCCCTTACTTCGACTTCACGTCCGCCAGCTTCTTCTCGAGCGCGGACACCGTGCGCGGAGAGGCCTGCGCACCAGAGAGCGTCTTCGCGTAGGCGAGGGCGTCCTCCAGCGTGCGCACGGCAGCATCCCGCTCGCCCCGGGCGAGGTGGATCTCCGCCCGCTCCGAGAACACGCGCAGCTTGCGGCCCCCCTGCACCTTCGAGAGGGCCCGGGTGCTCGCGGCCAGCGCATCGTCCAGCCGGCCCAGCTTCCGGTAGAGGTTGGCCAGACGCGCGGGCGGGTTGTAGTCGCCGGGCAGGTCCTTCTCGCTCTGCTCGATGGCCGGCACCACGCGCATCGGGTCACCCAGCACCAGCGCCGCGGCCATGCGGTGCGAGTCGAACACAGAGCGCGCATCGGGCGTCGGCGCCTTGGCGGCCTCGCCCTCGAGGAAGGAGAGCCACTGCTCAGCGAGCGCCTTCGCGCCGGGCGCGTCACCCGACTGGTCGCGGGCCTCGACCAGCAGTTCGTACACGCCCGAGCGGTCATCCGCCGGCATGGTGATGTCCGGAGAGAGAGCCTCGCGCCCCTTCGCCTCCAGCGAGGCCGTCAGCTCCTTCGCGCCCTGGGTGCCGGCCGGCACCTGCAGCACGCACGCGAGCCCCAGCCCCGCGGCGTTCGCCCACGAGGCCGAGTGCGGCACCCGGGGTAGCTCCGCCAGCGCCGTCCGGGCGCACGCCTCGTGGCGCTTCGCGCCGTACTGCGCGGTGAGGAGCGACTCCAACGCGCGGCCACGGCGGGACCAGTCGGCTGGCGCCTCGGTCAGCGCCTGAGCGAGCACGTCCGCCGCCTCGGCCGCCTTGCCCTCACCATAGAGCGCGTCGCCCCGGGCCAGTAGGGCCTCGGGACCCGCGGCTCCTCCTCGGAAGGCGCGCTCGCCGTCCTCGAAGATCTTCTCGAGCTGAGGAACCGTGGCGCTACCCGCGAAGCGCACCAGGGCCTTCTCCTCCTTCGGCTCGATGATGAAGAAGGTGGGCCAGCTCTCGATGGGGAACTTCTCCTGGAACGCCGCGCTTTCCGGCAGGTCCGTGTTGATCTCCACCCAGACGAAGCGCCCCGCATGCTTCGCGAGCGCCGCATCCGTGAAGACGTAGGCCCTCATCGAGCGACAGGTGTGACACCAGGGAGCCCAGGTGTCGACGAAGAGGGGCAACCCCTTCGCCTTCGCCTCCGCGAGGGCTCGCGGGTAGTCATTCTCGATGAACGGCAGAGGGGCCTGGGCATGCGCGGCCGGCGGCTCGGAGACGGCCGAGGTACGCGCGGCGGAGCACCCCAACAGACCCACGACGAACAGGCTGGAGATGTGCGATCGCATCGGGCCGGCACCCTACTCCGGGGACGAGCAGGGGAGAAAGCCCATGGGGTCCGGGGTCCGAGGCACGGGGAGTGCGATATGGTAGGGCCCCCTCCTTCTGAGCGACGCCCATGAGCCCCGCGGAGAGTACGCGCCTGCAGGTCCTTCGCCGCTACGCGGCGCTCGACAACCCCACCGAGCAGGAGTTCGACGACCTGGCCACGCTGGCGAGCAACCTCTGTCAGGCACCCGTGGCGTTGGTGAGCCGCGTGGAGCAGGACCAGCAGCGGCTGCTGGCGTGCATCGGTGGGCTCACGGCCGAGCAGCGAGGCCCCTCGCTCGCCTTCTGCGAGCAGACGCTGTTGAGCGGCCGCGAGGTGTTCGTGCTGCAGGACGTGCGGCAGGAGCCGTTCCTCGCCACCCACCCGCTGGTGCTCGGCGAGCCCTACGTCCGGGCCTGCTTCGGCGTGCCCTTGTTCGACGCGGAGGGCACGGCCCTGGGCGCCCTGTGCGTCCTCATGCCCGAGGTGCGCGGAGCCACGCCGTTGCAGGAGCAGGCGCTGCGCACGCTGGGGCGCCAGGTGGTGGCGCAGATCGAGCTGCGGCGGCGGGTGGCGGCGGCGGCGCGCTCCTCGCTGGAGCGGGACCAGGAGCGCCAGGAGATGCTGGACGCGCTCATCCAGCAGACGGGCGATGGCGTGCTGGTGGTGGACACGCAAGGCCGGATGCAGCTCCTCAATCCCGCGGCCCAGGAACAATTCGGCGTGTCCGAGGCGGACGCCTCGATGCTGCTGATGAAGCCGGAGGCCTGGTTGAGCCTGGAGACGCAGAAGCCGATTGAACGGCGCCACCGTCCCCTGGAGCGAGCCCTGCGCGGCGAGGTGGTGCGTGGCATCGGCTGGGGCGTGCGTCACGCGAGCGGCGCGCTGCACGTGCTGACGGGGACGGCCTCGCCGCTGACCCGGGCGGACGGCTCCCGCTGGGGCGCGGTGCTCATCACCCGCGACGAGACCGAGCGCATGCGCGCCGACATGGAGCTGCGCGCCCTGGCGGCCTCGTTGAAGGAGGCCAACCAGAAGCTGGAGTCGGAGATGGCCGCCCGCGTGGCCGCGCTGGAGCAGTTGCGGCACGCGGACCGGCTGAGCACCGTGGGCAAGCTGGGGAGCGGCATCGCGCACGAGCTGGGCACGCCCATGGCCGTCATCTCCGGCCACGCGGCGATGATCGCCGACGCCGAGGTGGAGGGCGAGGCGGCCCGCCAGAGTGCTCGGACCATCATCCTGCAGGCGGACCGGATGGCGCGCATCATCCGTCAGCTGCTGGACTTCTCGCGGCGGCGCCAGCCCCAGAAGTCCGAGGTGGACCTGCGCGCGGTGCTCAAGCAGGTGACGACCCTGCTGGCGCCCCTGAGTGGCCGGCGCATGCAGCGCATCGACTTCGAGGAGCCCTCGGAGCCCCTGCGCGCCCAGGTGGACCCCGCCCAGCTCCAGCAGGCGCTGACGAACCTGGTGGTCAACGCGCTCCAGGCCTCGCCCGACAAGGGCACCGTCACCTTGAAGCTGTCGGCCACCGAGACGCCCAAGCCCTGCGCCCTCATCGAGGTCATCGACCGGGGCAGCGGCATCGACCCGGCGAACCTGCAGAAGATTTTCGAACCCTTCTTCACCACCAAGCCCGTGGGCGAGGGCACCGGGCTGGGCCTGCCGGTATCGATGGAGATCGTCCGCGAGCACGGCGGCTGGCTGGATGTGCAGAGCACACCCGGCCAGGGAACCCACTTCAGCCTCTTCCTCCCCCTCTAAGGACACATGAGCGGCCGAGTCCTCCTCATCGACGACGACCCGAGCATGGTGGAGCTGCTCCAGGCGCGCCTCACGCGCCGCGGCTTCACCATCACCTCCCTGACCGACCCGAACGCGGCCCTGCCACTGGTGATGGAGCAGCCCTTCGACGTGGTGCTCACGGACCTGAACATGCAGGGGTTGAGCGGCACGGAGCTGTGCGAGCGCGTGGTGGCCAACGTGCCGGACCTGCCCGTGGTGGTGGTGACGGCCTTTGGCAGCATGGAGACGGCCGTGGCGGCCATCCGCGCCGGGGCCTACGACTTCATCACCAAGCCGGTGGAGATGGACGCACTGGTGCACACGCTCACCCGCGCCGTGCAGCACCACCACCTCAAGGGCGAGGTGGTGCGTCTGAAGAAGGTCGTCACCGAGTCCCAGCGCCTGGGAGGCCTGCTCGGCTCCAGCCCGCCGATGCGCAAGGTGTACGAGCTCATCACCCGCGTGGCGGACTCGGACGCCACGGTGCTCATCAACGGAGAGAGCGGCACGGGTAAGGAGCTGGTCGCCCGGGCGCTCCACGAGAAGAGCCGGCGCGCCTCGGGGCCTTTCGTGGCCGTCAACTGCGCGGCCATGCCCGAGGCCCTGCTGGAAAGCGAGCTGTTCGGCCACGCCAGGGGCGCCTTCACCGACGCCAAGACGGCGCGCTCGGGCCTGTTCGTGCAGGCGCACGGCGGCACCCTCTTCCTCGACGAGGTGGGGGAGATGCCCCTGGGCCTGCAGCCCAAGCTGCTGCGCGCCCTGCAGGAGCGCGTGGTGCGCCCGGTGGGTGGGGACCACGAGGTGTCCTTCGACGTGCGCGTGGTGGCCGCCACCAACCGCGACCTGGAGGGCATGGTGGAGGAGAACCGCTTCCGTGAGGATCTCTTCTACCGTCTCAACGTGGTGCAGATGGAGCTGCCGCAGCTGCGCTCGCGCGGAGGGGACATTCTCTTGCTGGCCCAGCACTTCATCGAGCACTTCGCCGCCCGCGCCAACAAGCGGGTGACGGGCATCAACGAGACCGTGGCCGAGCGGCTGATGAGCTACAGCTGGCCCGGCAACGTGCGCGAGCTGCGCAACTGCATCGAGCGCGCGGTGGCCGTCACCGTCACCGAGCGCCTGGCGGTGGAGGACCTGCCGGAGAAGATTCGCGCCTACCGCGCCTCGCACGTGGTGGTGGCCAGTGGAGACCCCTCGGAGCTCACCACGCTGGAGGAGGTCGAGCGCCGCTACATCCTCCGGGTGATGGAGGAGGTGAAGGGCAACAAGTCGCTCGCCGCGCAGATTCTGGGGCTGGACCGCAAGACGCTCTATCGCAAGCTCGACCGCATCAAGGGCTCGGGGGAGTAGCGCATGGCGGGCACGGCGGACCCATGGCTGGGACGGGTGGTGGCCGGGCGCTACCAGGTGACGGGGAAGCTCGGGCAGGGCGGCATGGGGACGGTGTACGAGGCCGAGCAACTGGGCCTCGAGCGCTATGTGGCCCTCAAGGTGCTGCACCCGCATGTCGCGAAGACACCCGGCGCCACGGCCCGCTTCCAGCGCGAGGGCCAGCTCATGGCCCGGCTGAAGCACCCGGGCGCGGTGCACGTCTTCGACCACGGCACCGACGGGGAGGACCTCTACCTCGCCATGGAGCGGGTGTTCGGCGTGCCCCTGGACGAGGTGCTGGACACCCACGGCCTGCTGGAGGTGAAGGCCGCGGTGGAGATCGCCGCGCAGGTGCTGGAGGTGCTGGACGCCGCACACGCCCTGGGAACGGTGCACCGCGACCTCAAGCCCTCCAACGTGATGCTGGTGGGCGAACGCTCCGCTCCGAAGGTGAAGGTGCTCGACTTCGGGCTCGCCGCGCTCGTGCACGAGGAGAAACAGGCCCGAATCACCGAGAGCGGACAGGTGCTCGGCACCCCCGCGTACATGTCTCCCGAGCACTGCCGCGGTGAGCCGCTCGATGGGCGCGCGGACCTGTATTCCGTGGGATGCCTGCTGCACGAGCTGCTCGTGGGCCGGCCTCCCTTCGGGGACTCGCCCGCCGTGGAGGTGATGAGCGGCCACCTCTACCGCCCTCCTCCGCCCGTGCGCCAGTTGATGCCGGAGCGCGGCATCCCCCTGGAGTTGGAGACGCTGGTGCTCGCCTGTCTCGCCAAGGCGAAGGCTCAGCGTCCGGCGAGCGCACGCGAGCTGGCCGCCCGGCTCCGTGAGGCGCTGGAGCCCCCTTCTCCCGCACGCGGTGAGGGAAAGAAGCAGGAGCGTGCGCAACCTCCACCCACCGCGCCCGCCTCCCCTCCGGCCGAACTCCTCGCGAAGCCCGTGGCCGTCATCGAGCCGGGTGGCCCCGCCAATCCCCACGGCATCGGAACCGCGCTGGCGGTGGCCGGCTACCGGGTGGTGCCCTGCCGTGAGGATGACTCCCTGGAGGGGATGTTCGCCCTGGTGGTGGTGCCCCGGAGCGACCAGGCCCAGGAGGAGGCCCTGGCGCTGGCGAGCACCCTGGCCACCCGGCCCCACTCGCCCCCCGTACTGCTCTGCGGGAGTGGAGAGGACTTCACGTTGATGTCACGTGCCGTCGCGAGCGGCGTGTACGACTACGTGCCCCTCCCCGTCGACCCCACGGACCTGGCCCGGAAGGTGGGCCGGGCGCTGCGCTCGCGCCGCTGAGCCTTCTCACTTCCTGGCAAACGAGACTGTGGCGGATCGCCCCAGTCCCCAAATGCCGCACCGGCGTCCCCACTCCCGCCATTTCCCTGGGATGCGCCGGCACGACCCCCTCCGGCAACCCATCACTGCGGCGGAACGCCACAGCCGCGCGCCTCCAGACGCCGGGCTCCTTCCGAGGAGGGCGCCGTGGCACGTCCGTCGCAGTACCTGGCCGCGACCCGCTGCAAGGGTTTCAGGAGAACCCCCATGAAGCGCATCGCCCTGGCCGTCCTCATGTCCCTCACCTTCGCCTCGAGCGCCCATGCCTCGCAGGAAGACGAGGCCGCCCGGGAAATCCGCCAGCTCCGCGCCCAGTCCGAGCGCATCCAGAAGCAGCTCGAGCGCGATATGCGGCGCATGGCGAAGACGGGGCCGAAGCAGGAGTCGTCCGCCGCTCCCCTGCCCTCCGCCTCGAAGCAACCCTGACTCCCGGAAGGACCGCCGTCATGGATGACATCGTCCACTACGTCTCCCAGAGGTCCGGGTTGAGCCCCGAGGTGGCCCGGCTGGTCATCGCCCTGGTGATGGATTACGCACGCCGCCTGTCCCCCGAGATGGGGGAAGTGCTCGACATCGGGCTTGGCACCTCCGAGCTCAAGCCGGATGAGGTGACCCGCCTCTTGAGCGGCTTCACGGGGATGCTCGGGACGGCTCCCCTCGCCGGGCAGGAGTGAAACCGTGGGAGCCAGCCTGAGGGCGTCCTGCCGTGCCGCCCGTGACATCCGTCCAGGACCGACAGACGCAGCACATCTTCCGTGGGCATCCGGCCCGTCACGTGCTGTCTTCCGCGCGAACGGATGAACGACCTCGCCCACCTGCGCACCGCACTCGAGTCCGCCCGCGACGCCCTGCCTCCCCCCGACCGGTTCCCGGAGGCCGCCGATGCGGATACCGCCCGCCGCCTCCTGGAGCGACTGCGGCGCGACCTGCTGCCCCGGCTGGGCGGAGCGGACGCGCCCCTGCTGCTGGTGGCCATCGCCGGCCCGAACAACGTGGGCAAGTCCACCCTCTTCAACGCGCTGGTGGGCACGCCCCTCTCCCCGGCCCGTCCCGAAGGAGGCCTCACCAAGCAGTGCCTCGCCGCCGCGCACCCGGACACCTGGACGGGCTCGCTCAAGGACTTCCTCACGCGCCGCTACGACATCGTCCCAGTCACCTCGGGCGAGGCCGCACCGGTGGACCAGGCCGGGCCGGCCGGGCGCCTCTACCTCGTCCTCGCGGAGGCGGTACCGCGGGGCCTGGTGGTGATGGACACGCCGGACTTCGACAGCGTCTACCGCGACAACCGCGAGCGCGCCGAGGCCCTGCTCGTCACCGTGGACGTGCTCGTCTTCGTCGTCAGCCGGCAGACGTACCAGAACGCGGCGCTGGTGGACTTCCTGCGCGCCGCCGTGGGCCATGGGCGCCCCTATCTGCTCGTCTACAACGAGGCCACGCGCGAGGAGGTGGCACGCGGGCACATGGAGAAGCTGGCCTCGGATGTGGGCCACCCTCCCATGTCGCGCTACCTCGCCCCGCACCAGCCGGAGGTGGAGGCCGGAGAGAAGCCGCTCGCCACACACCCACTGGACGGCGCCCCGTCGCTCACCTCGCTCCTGGGTGAGGCCGAGCACGCCCGCTCCCTCAAGGCCCGAGCCCTGGCCGCCTCGCTCCGGGACGCGCGAGCGGAGATGGAGCAACTGGCCCGGGCCGCCGCCACCGCCACCCACGAGCCGGAGCGGTTGCGCCAGCGACTGCGGCACGAGTTGCTCACAGTGGGCCGTCACGCGGCCCTCAAGGCGGTGCCCGCGGACGTGCTGGTGGAGTCCTTCCGCGACGAGCTGGACGCGCGCAGTGCCTTCCACCGCTACGTGCGTCTGCCCTTCCGGGGACTGGCCACCGCCCTCACCTTCCTCTCGCGCCAGGTGCGCCGCTCCTTCACCGGCCCCGAGCCCACGTCCGCCCCGGTGGTGCAGCTGACCGAGGACACCCTCCGTGATGGGGTACGGCGGATGGTGGAGGTGTTCGCCCCGGAGGTGGCCGCCTGGCACGGGGATGCCCGCACACGCGAGCTGCTCTCCGAGTCCTTCGGCCCCGCCCACCTGGCACGCCTGGACGAGCCCCTGGGCTTCGAGGCGCTCCATGCCCACGCCGCGGACCGGGACAGCCTCTACGCCTTCTGCCGGGGGCTGGTGGGCTCGGAGCTCCAGGGCGGCATGCGCGAGGAGCTGCTGCAGACCCTCACCACGCTCGTCTACTCGGTGCCCTCGGGGGCCGCCGCGGTGGTGACGGTGGCCACCGGCGGCCTCGGCCATGACGCCGTCATCTGGGCCGGCACGCTCCTGTCCACCCCCCTGCTGGAGCGCTTCGTGGACCTGCTGGGCGCGGACCTCCGCGAGCGCGTCACCCGGAAGTGGGCCGACGCCCACGGCGCCACCCTCGCCCAGGCCCTGGAACGGCGCTTCTTCGCGGACCTGCTCGGCCACCTCGACACCCAGGTTTCGGACTGGGCCCGCACCGCGTCCACCCTGTCCGAAACAACCTCGCGGATCTCCTCCTGAACACCCGCCGTGTCAGACCCCTCGTGCATGCTGTGTCCATCCGCAACTCGCGGACCACAAGATGCAGGTGGGAGTACTTCGACATGGGTTGTCCCGAGGGAAGAATGGGGTCGGGCGCAGGGGACGAAGGCCGTGTGTTCCGGCCTTGGCGGGAAACAGGAATGACCAGGGTGACTTCTAAAATAGGGTTGCGTTAGTGACCTTTACAGTCCTGTTCCGACAACCTGATGCGTCGTATTCCGCCTTGCCTACACTGTAGGGTGGGTTCTGGAATGGACAAGAAACTGGCGAAGACGATTGGAGAGGCCGCCCGTTCGGCCCGCCTGCGTGCGCAGCTGACCCAGGCAGATGTCGCAGAGATGGTGGATCTGGTGACAGAAGTGTACGGCCGTATCGAGCGCGGTGGAATGGTGCCGAGCGTACCGACGTTGCTGCGGCTGTGCCGCGCGCTGCGGATCTCCGCGGACGAACTGTTGGGGCTGGCGGGTCCGGACGGCACATTGCGCCTCGCCGAGCCGCCGAGCGAGCAGGGTGAGAAGCCGGAGGTGCGTGCGGTGTTGCGCGTGCTGCGTCAGTTGGACTCCGGGCAGATCAAGCTGCTGGGCCGCCTGGCTGTGGCCCTCAAGAAAGAGTAAGCACCCGAAGCTAGAGGCCGAGCCGGGAGCCGGGTACACTTCAGTCCCACCCCACACAGTGTCCCCGGCCTTAACTTGACCGTAGAAGTAGGTCAGGGGATCTTCCAGGCCCCGTGTTCGAGCACCTCTTCCGAAGAATGGCCGCCCTGGCGGCGATGTTGCTGGTAGGGCTGGCCACTTCGGCCGACGCCGAGCAGCTCCCTACGGTGGTCATCAACGGTGATCCGGTGGCCCCCGCCCCCGCGCAGCCTGGAACAGGCTTGTGCGTCGCGTCGAGAGTCTCCACCGACCCAGGCACGGACTTCTCGCAGAGCAGTTCTTTCTTCAGTGGAGGAGTGAACTCCTTCCTGGAGACCCCGCCCAACACCGCCAATCCCAATTCCCGCGTCACATCGGTGCTCCGGACGCTGTTCGATCTGTCGAACAACAACACCTCCGGGCTGAAGCTGAGCTACGGCGATTACGAGAACGTCGTGCCAGGGTGTCCGAGTGGCGGCTGCGACTTCTCCGGCGTCAATCCCTCCGCGTCCTTCGCCAGTCGCCTGCGCGGCTACCTGAACGTCACCTCGGATATGGTGGGCCTGCCGGTCCACTTCGGGTTCTACGCCGACGACGCGGTCGCGCTCACCATCTACGACCGGAGTGGCCTCATCTACCCGGTGCTCAACCGGCCACCACGGATTGGGTATCCGACCTATCGCACAACCAATAGCGTCACCTTCACGAAGTCCGGTCTCTATCCCGTCGAGGTGCTCTACGCCGAGTTTGGTGAGCACGCCGCGTTGGAGATGGCGATCCTGGTTGGAACGTTCACCGATTTCGAGAGGCCAGCGAACGAGGCACCCGTCGTCAAACTGCAGGACTCGGGATTCACCCTGGCCAGACCCACCGCCTTCTACCAGACGGAGAGTGGACGCCCGTCCTACCCGGACCTGGGCCAATGCCAGCAGTGCAATCGGCAGTACGTGAACACCGCCGGCAACAACGGATGTGACTCGGGTTACTACTGCAACGGCGCTGCGCTGTGTGCTCCCTGTGACTCGGCCATCTTCTGCGGTCCCAGCTGCTCACGATGTGGACCGTCCACCCCGCTGTGCCTCGAGCGCAACGGTACGTTCACCTGCGTTCAGTGCTCGGATGACTCGCAGTGCCCCAATGGCCGCTGCGACCTGACCACCAACGAGTGCCGTGGCTGCAGGACCGACGCGAACTGCCCCTCCGGCCAGCACTGCGGCACCGATAACGAGTGCCACCAGTGCACCACCGACGACCAGTGCCCCCGCGGGCAGGTCTGCGCCGACAACACCTGCCAGGCCTGCTCCGCCAAGGACAGCTGCGCGGGCACCTCCTGCAACTGCTGCCCCGGCGGACTCCAGTGCGCCTCGCCCACTCCCGGCGCCTCGCCCACCTGCGTGGAGTGCACCAACGACACCCAATGCGCCGACGGCAAGCGCTGCGATCTCGCCAACGGTCGCTGCGTGGAGAAGATCGCCGAGTGCAACACCTCGGAGCGCTGTGGTGACCAGTGCGTCAAGTGCCCCTCCGACCGGCCCTACTGCCTCGACGGCCAGGTCTGTGTCGCGTGCCGCTCGGACCTCGAGTGCGGTGACGGTCAGTTCTGCCTCAGCGGCGAGTGCGCCTCCTGCACCACCGACAAGCGCTGCGGCGCGCGCTGCGGAGCCTGCCCCACCGAGTCCCCCTTCTGCCTCACCGATGGCACCACCGCGGGCAGCTCGTGCGTGGGCTGCCGCGAGAACGCCGACTGCGGCCCGGGCGGCTCGTGCAACCCCACCACCCACACCTGCTCCGCCTCCACCTGCTCGGTGACCTGCGCCGAGGGCCAGGTGTGCTACGGCAACGCGTGCGTCGAGTGCTTCGCCGATGCCCACTGCCCCTGCGGCGGCACCTGCGACACCGCTCGCAACATCTGCACCACCTCCTGCGACAACAGCGACGACTGCCTCGGCGTCCAGCACTGCTCGGCCGACACCCAGCAATGTGAGCGCGGCCGCCGCAAGCCCGGCACCGAGCCTCAAGGCGGTGCATTCTGCTGCGGCACCACCGCGGACAGCACTCCCGGGGGCATCGGCCTGCTGCTGCTCGTGGCCGCCTTCCTCGCCCTCCGCTCCCGAGGCACTGCATGAAGCGCTCCGTCGTCATCGCGCTCGGCCTCGTCCTGGGACTCGTCACCGCCGGGCTCGCCTCCGCTCAGGACGCCCGCTTCGACATCCAGTCCTTCCGTCCGCTCGGCGCACCCCGGGACCTGGTCCTCGTCAACCAGTCCCGTCCCATCTCCCACCTGTCCATCTCCGGCGGCGCCTACCTCAACTTCTCGTTGGATCCGCTGGTGCTCGTCGCCGCGGGCACCCACTCCAAGGCCGTCAGCGTGGTGGGCAACCGTCTCCAACTCGATGTGATGGCGTCCGTGGGGTTGCTCGACTGGGTGGAGGTGGGCCTGGACATGCCCCTGGTGCTCGCCCAGGGCTCGGACAACCTGGAGGCCATCGGCACCGAGGGCCCCGTCCGGTCCTTCACCCCCGGAGACCTGCGTCTCACCAGCAAGGTCGCCATCCCCGGCCTGCTCCGCGTGGGCGATATGACGCCGGGGTTTGGCGCCGCCCTCACCTTGGGGATGAGCCTGCCCACCGGCATCCAGGACGCCTTCGCCAGTGACGGCACCGTCACCTGGAACCCCGGTCTGGTGGTGGACTACCGCTTCGAGCGGGGCACCCTCCTGTCGCTCAACGCCGGCTTCTGGATACGCCCGGAGCGCCAGTTCGCCGGCGTGCAGTGGGGCAATGCCGGCACCTTCGGGCTCGGCGCCGAGGTGCCCATCATCCGCGGCACCATCACCGCCTTGGGCCTGCTCTCGGGCAGCACCCCCCTGGACAAGCTCCCCGACAGCCCTCGGCAGATTCCCGCCGAGCTGCTGATCGGCCTGCGCTGGTACAGCTCCACCGGCCTCACCTTCACCGTCGGCGGTGGCGGCGGCTGTGGTTGCTCGCTGACGGCCCCCACGCTGCGCATGTTCACCTCCATCATCTGGGTGCCCGCCAAGACGCGCGAGTACGAGATGATCGAGCGCTTCAAGGATCCTCCGGAGCCGCCTCCTCCGCCTCCGCCGCCCGTGGACCCGGATGGAGACTCCGTCATCGGAGAGGGCGACCGCTGCCCCAACGCCGCGGGCCCCGTCGAGAACGGCGGCTGCCCAGACACGGACCAGGACGGCGATGGCGTGGTGGACCGGCTCGACCGCTGCCCCGCGCACCCGACCGGCGCCCGGGGCCGCGATGGCTGCCCGCTCGCGCGCATCGAGGGCAACAAGATCATCATTCTCGACCAGGTCCACTTCGCCACGGACCAGGACGTCATCCTCCCCGAGTCTTTCCCCATCCTCGAGGAGGTGGCCGACGAGCTGCTCAAGCACCTGGAAATCCAGCGCGTGCTCGTCGAGGCCCACACGGATGCGCGCGCCAGCGACTCGTACAACTACGACCTGTCGCGCCGCCGCGCCGCCAGTGTGATGAACTTCCTGCTCGACAGCGGCATCGCCGTGGAGCGCCTGTGCTCGGCGGGCTTCGGCCGCAGCCGTCCGCTGGCCGCGAACGACTCGGAGTCGAACATGGCGCTCAACCGTCGTGTCGAGTTCACCATCCAGCCGCCCGTCGACGGTCCGCTTCCCGCCTGCCCACCGGACCCCGCCGCCGAGCAGGCCCAACCCCCGGCCAGGCAGACCAAGGGCAAGCGGCAGCCGTCCGAGCACTACAAGCCTGCCCCGGACGCTCGCTGACGGCCCCACGGCCCTGAGCAGGGGCGGGTGAATCGCCCCCCCCTTCACACGTCCCGGCCGCCACCTCGACCGGGTCTCCGGCCCTGACCTCGAGCCACTTCCATTGGCGTGACTTCCTGCACACCAATGCAGGAGGTCATGCCGTCTGGGCCGTTCTCAGGAGTCATCCGCGTGCTACCGTCCGGGCCATCTCGAAGCCGGCCCCCGCGTGGCCCGGCCCCATCCATTCCCCCAGCCCCTCGTCCGACCATGCCCCAGGTCTCACCGAAAGATTCCCTGCGCCAGACCATTGGAAGCGCTGCCCGCGAAGCCCGCCTGCACATGGGACTCACCCAGGAGGAGGTGGCGGAGCGCCTCGGCATCGCCACCGAGGTCTACGGCCGGCTGGAGCGCGGCGTCATCGCCCCGAGCATCTCCACCCTGCGCAAGCTGTGTCTGACCCTGTACCTCTCGGCGGACAAGATGCTGGGCACCGCCAACACGGGCGAAGCCATCCCCGCCGCGGAAGCCGCGCATCCTCAGCCGCCAGACTCCAGACACATGCAGCGGATGCTCCAGCGCGCCCGGAAGCTGCCTCCCCAGTCGCTGCGCCTGCTGTCCCAGCTCGCCGTCCTGCTCTCGAAGCAGGCGCCCACCCCGGCGAAGCCTTCCCAGGAGTGATGGCCTCGCGGCTCAGCGGTTGGCCGTCTTGACCTCGAAGACGACCTCGGCGGCGGCCTTGCGCCGGCCCGCGGTGGCCGTCACCACCGTGCGGCCCGGCCCCACCGCCGTCACCTGCCCCGTGGAGGACACCGTCGCCACCGACCAGTCCGAGCTGAACCAGGTGATGGGCACCTCATTGATGACCACCCCGCGGTTGTTGAACGTCTTGGCGCGCAGCTGCAGCATCTGCCCGACCTTCGCGAAGACCAGGTGCGTCGGGTCCACCTCCACCCGCGCGAAGTCCGAGCGCACCACCTGCACCTGCAGGTTGCGGCTCAGCGGCGGCACCGTGGCGGTGATGGTGGCCCGCCCGGGCGCCACACCCACCAGCCGCCCGTTCTCCACGCGCGCCACGGACTCGTCACTGGAGCTCCACTGAGGAGGCACGTCCACCAGCGGCTTGCCCAGCTCGTTCTTCACCGTGGCGGAGATGGCGATGGAGTTGCCTGCCAGCAGGAAGTCCGCCCCATCCACCCGGATGTCCACCTGGCTGGGGATGGACACCTGCACCTCCACCGAGGCCCGCGCCTTGCCGGAGGCCGCGGCGATGGTCGCCCTGCCGGACCGGCGCGCCACCACCACCCCATCCTCCACCGTGGCCACTTCCGGCGCCGAGCTCACCCAGCGCAGCTTGGGGTTCTCCACCGGCTCGCCCTTGGCATCCAGCGCCTTGGCCTGGAGCACCATGGACTCGCCCTGAGCGTGCAGCGGACGGTTCTCCGGCATCTCCAGGGACAGGGTGGCCGGAGCGGAACGGCACGCCCCCAGCACGAGGACGGACAGCACGAGCAGTGAACGGAAGGACGTCGGCATCTTCACGGCGGTAGGAGGGCTTGCGGGCGCACGGCGCGCCTCTCGAACAGAGGCGCCCATCACTGTATTTCGCCAGGGCCCCCGCGCAATCATTTGCAGGCACGCCCGCCAGCCCCTCTGCCTGCTTCTGCCCGATGTTCGACGGTGGAATGCAACTCCAGCAGAGCCGGTTCGCGCGAAGGGCGTAGTCTCGCCCCGCTCGCGGTCCACCGGGGGATCTGTCCGTGATCCACAACGTCTTCTCGCTCCTCTCCCTCCTGCCCAAGCGCCCTCGCCGGGCCGCCGTCCGCAGGTTGATGGACACCGTCTGGGACCTGCGTACCTCCCAGGAAGTCATCGGCCACGAGAACATCCCGGACCCGCCCTGTCTTTTCATCTGCAACCATCTTTCCAACGCGGATGGATTCACGCTCGACCGGGCGTTGCGGCCCCGGAAGGTGTTCTTCCTGGCCGGCATCAAGTTGCAGACCACCGTGATGACCCGGCTGGGCACCGAGGCGGTGGACACCATCTTCATCCGCCCCAACTCGGCGGACATCGAACCGCTCAAGCGCGCGGTGGAGACGCTCAAGGCGGGGCACTCGGTCCTCATCTTCCCCGAGGGCGGCCGCAGCCGGACGGGGGCGCTCATCCAGGCCAAGAAGGGGGCCTCGCTCATCGCCAGGCGGGCGGGAGTGCCCGTCGTCCCCGTGGCCCTCACCGGGACGGAAAAGTTCATGCCCATCGATGATCGAGACATGGGCCGGGAGCAGGTGCGCCGCGCCCACCTCACCGTCCGCTTCGGCACACCGTTCCGCATGGACGAGCTCGAGGCGGAGACGTCCGGGGCCGAGGACCCCCGCCAGGCCCTCACCGACGCGATGATGCGGCGGGTGGCCAAGCTGCTGCCCCCCGAGTACCGCGGCGTCTACGCCCACCCCGCGCCCGAGGCCGACGAGGAACCTTCGGCCGCCCCGGCAGCGCCGCCCTCCGCCCCCGAGCAGCCCGGCCGCTGAGCCGTCACTCCTCGACGTGCCACTGCAGCCGGCTGGTCGTCCCGCTCGGGTTGAGACTCAACGGCGGCAGGTAGAGCCCCACCCGCTCTCGAGTCCACCACGCCCCCGTGCGCCGGCGTGTCTCCAGGTCCGTCATCCGATAGTCGTAGAGCACGGCGCGGATGTAGCGCGGTGGGTGCTCGGGGAAGGGATTGCGGGCGAAGAGCTTCAGCACGTCTGGAGCGCCCTCGAGCAGACGCAACAGGAGGGCGAGCACCCAGATGGGCGGCGAGCTCAGCGCCGCGAACCACATCTGCCAGTCCACTCGGGGCTGATGCGGAGCCACCTGCCTCGGCGCGCGCGTTGGGTCACTCACCTTGTAGCGGAAGGTGTACTCGCTCCAGGTCTCGCCGTCGTCAGAGCCCTCGACGGAGATCTCCGGCCGGCGCACCGTCATCACCGCGAAGAGGCCATAGGGATTCACGATGCGCAGCGGGCGGGCCCGCATCTCCAGCCTGTCCAGCCACCGCGGGGACAGGCGGCGCGTCCGGTCGAAGCGGGCCAGTATCTCGTTCGCGCCCAGGGCGAGGAGCGGCATGGCCGGGAGCCAGGCTCCCAGCATGCGCCACAGAGGCCTCGGCTTCGCCGGTGGCGGAGAGGGCAACAGGCGCCGCAGGGCCGCATCGTCCAACAACCACAGGCCGAGCACCAGCGCCTGCACATTGAAGAAGCCGTAGTTGCCCGTGGCGATGAGGACTCCCTGCAGCCCGGAGAAGAGCCAGAAGCCCGCGAGCCTCAACGGCCTCGGAGCGAAGGCGAGGAACGGACCCACCGTCTCCAGTGCGAGCACCGTCAGCGTGGAGAGCTTCTGCACCCGCTCCGGCAGGTGGTGCGCGTAATAGCCCCCCCGGTTCGGGAGCGGCTCCGTCTCGTAGTAGTAGTCGCAGGCGGTGAGCTTGCGCCATGTCTCGTCACCGGACTCCAGCTTGGACACCCCGGAGCCGAAGTAGAGCCGGAAGACGAGCGCACGCCACAGCGCCACCTGTGCCGCGGAGGGCTCGGAGCGGCCCGGCCCCGGCCTGAGTCCCGCGGGGGCCGAGAGGATTCCCAGCAGGCCCATCTCCAGGAGCAGCACGTCCCACTGGAAGGACAGGAACTCGCGCCCCGCCGAGACATAGGAAAGGTACAGGGCCCACAGCCCCGTCAGCGCCGCCTGGGGCGCGAGGCCCAGCATCACCGCCAGGGACAACGCCTGCCCGGCGCGAATGCCACGCACCAGCGTCTTGTCCGACGCGTCCAGCCAGAACAGCGAGGGCAGTTGAAGAAAGCGATCCCGCCCCAGTGCCTTCAACCGCGGCGAGGTGAGCAGGTCGCGCATCGGCAGGATGCCGCGCGAGCCGTAGAGGCCCCGCACCTGACGACCCAGCGAGGTGAAGGCGATGAGGTAGATGCCGCCCAGGGCCCGGAGAAACACCTGCCTCACGAGCCGGTGATGCGGTGGCGCCACCGAGCGCCCGGCGAGCCAACCCAGGAGGCGCGTCACCCTTCGCGCACGGCGGCGCGGACGCCGCGTGGGTAGGTAGCCGGGCGTCCGGAAGAACGCCTTGGTGCCCTGGGGGCTGACAGCACGCATGGGGCTCCCTCCTGCTTCTTCCAAACCTGGAAGCACCGGAGGCCGGGTGCCTGGGGAGGCCAACCCCTCGCCCCGGAAGGGCCCGAGCAGCCGGGCCTCCACACGTCGTGGAGCCGGGTGCCTAGCTTTGCCGCATGAGCGAGCCCAAGGAACGAGCCCACCGCACGGTGCAGGTCATCCCCGGCATCCACCGCTGGAGCGTCAGCGATGACCGCATCGGTGGCGCGGAGAGTGATGCCTACGCCGTGGTGGCCGAGGACGGAGCGGTCACCCTCATCGATCCGCTCCCCATTGACGAGAAGGCCCTGCGCAAGCTGGGACGGGTGGAGGCCATCGTGCTCACCGCCGGCAACCACCAGCGCGCGTCCTGGCAACTGCGCAAGGTGTTCGGCGCCCCCGTGTGGGCACCGCAGGACGCCTACGGACTCGAGGACACACCGGACGCCACCTACTCGGGCGGCGACAACCTCCCCGGCGGCCTCGTGGCCTACCACACCCCCGGCCCCGCCGACTCCATGTACTCCCTCTGGTTGGAGCGGCCCCGAAGCGTCGTCTTCATCTCGGACCTCCTCACCCACATCAGGCCGGGCACACCGCGCTTCGTGGAGAACGAGTACCAGGACAACCCGGCCCGCACCCGCATGAGCGTCCGGCGCATCCTCGACCATCTGCCCGTGGAGGTGGTCTGCTTCGCACACGGCCGCCCCATCCTGAAGGACGGCGCGGCCGCGCTCCAGCGCGCGCTCGACGAAGACACCGAGGCCCCCGCGCCCAGCGAGCCCATTTGAGCCCGGGCCTGTGCCGCGCGACCAGCCAGCGAGTAGGCTCGGCATCCGCCATGTCCTACTCCTACAGAGCGAGCGCCTCCGAACACGCGTATGAGCCCGCCCCCATCCGGGCCGAGCTCATCGTGCGGCCGGACCTGCTCCGCGTGTCCTTCTCCGCATCCCTCGAGACCCAGGGAGTCGAGCAGTCCCTGCCCCTCCTGCAGCGCGCCTGCGAGCAGTTCCAGCGGCGCGTCCGGGACGCCCTCGGGACCGAGGTGACGTTCCGGCCGAAGGACGCGCGGTTCAACCGCTCCGCCCCCAGGAAGCTGGCGCTCCCGGAGGATGACGGGACCTTCGTCGCCGTGGATGGAACGTTCGAGGTGCCACTCCCACCAGAGCCGGACTTCTGGGCGCGAAGCTCGCGGGTGGGCACCCTGGCGCGTGCGTGCCACGAGGCCCAGGCCGACAGCCGTCAGTCGAAGAAACTCCCCCGCTTCAGCTTCGGCTCCGTGGAGGCCCTGGTCGCGCAGCCCGAGTCCCACCGCGCGGAGTTGCTCCGCCGCGTCGTGACACGGGTGCGCGAGCTCGCCACCACCGTGGGCTCGGCCGAGGCCCCCCTGCACGTGGTGGACTGCTCCGCGCCAGGCCTGGTGGAGCAGAGCCCCGTGTCCCTCGAGGAAGTGGGCCTGACACTGAACGTGTACTGCCGGTTGGGCGTGCTGAAGGAGCGTTAGGCGACGGCCGTCGCCGGGCCAGGGCCTGACTCCGGAAGCTCGAGCACCACCTCCGCTCCCGAGCCTTCCACCTCCGCCACCCAGGCCCGGCCTCCGTGGCGCTTCGCCACCTCCTGCACCACCGCCAGACCCAGCCCCGTCCCCTCTCCCTTCGGCTCCACTCGATGGAAGGGCTGGAAGACGGACTGCCGGTGCTCCACCGGAATGCCGGGGCCCCGGTCCCGCACCGAGAGCCTCCACCCGTTGCCCTCGTGCGCCAGACGCACGGAGATCTCCGTCCCCTTCGGCGCGTACCGCAACGCGTTCGCCAGCAGGTTGTCCACCGCCTGCCGCACCGAGGCCCCATGAAAGGCACAGGGCGCCGGCTCGGGGCCGTCCACCGTGACCCAGACTCCTCGCCCCTCGGCCTCCGCACGCGCCGCGGCGGCCGCGTCCTCCACCACCTCTCGCAGGTCTCCCGCTCGCACGTCCCAGCCCCCCTTCCCGAACGAAGCCAGGTCCAGCAGGTTGCCCGCCAGCGCACTCAGCCGCGCCACCTCGCGCCGCGTCTCCTCCAGGGCCTCGCGCAGGGATTGGGCGTCGCGCTCCTTCCAGAGCGCCAGGTCCAAGCTCGTGCGCATCAGCGCCAGCGGCGTGCGCAGCTCGTGCGCTGCCCGGGCGATGAGCTGCTCCTGCGCCTCGCGCGCCTCGTTGAGCCGCTCCGACGCCTCGTGCAGTGCCCCCTCCACCTCGGACACCTCGTCCCCACGCCTCGTCCCCGGAGCCGCGGGCAGGACGCCCTCGCGCAGCCGGCCAATGCGCGCCCGGAGCTGATTCAGACGCCCGGCCAACCACCGCGCCTGCCATGTCTGCAACGCGAACAACACCACGCCCAGCAGCACCGCCACCGCCAACGTCACCGATTGGAAGGCCCTCACCGCCGAGTCCTGCTGCGCCAGCGAGGCCGACAACCGCAGCGTGTACACCCCACCGGACGGAGCCTTGACCCCCACGGTGAGCTGCCGCAACCGTGCGCCATCCGCTCCCTGCAGCGTCTCGAAACGCGGGGGCTCTCCGGCGGAAAGCGGCGCGGGCGTTGGCCCATGGACGCCTTCAGCCGAGGAGGGATAGGACACCAGCCGTCGGCCTTCCGGGCCGAACAACTCGGCCACCGGCGCGAAGGGGCGCACCTCCTCCTCCAGCGGCGAGTCCAGCAGGTGCAGGTGCGGCTGGCCTCCGGGTCCGTCGAAGAGGCTCACCGACTCCACCGCTGCCTGCGACAGCAGGGCCCGGTCCACCTCGCGCGACAGCCATGCCTCGAAGAACGCTCCCGCGAGCCACAACGCCAGCAGGACGCCCGCCATGGGCACCACCGCCCCCAGCAACCACAACCGGGTCGCCAGCTTCACCCGCGCCCCCCCACCACCAACCGGAAGCCCACCCCTCGCACCGACTGGATGGACACCATCGGCTCCACCTCCAGCTTCTTCAGCTTCCCGCGCAGATAGCCCACGTACACGTCCACGATGTTCGGCGGCCCGTCGAAGCTGTCACCCCACACCTGACTGAGCAGTGTGGTGCGAGCCAGCACCTCGCCCACGTGGCTGGCCAGCTCGGAGAAGAGAGCGAGCTCGCGCCCCGTGAGCGGCTGCTCCCGCTCCCCGTGCCTCAATACCCTCCGCCTCGAGTCCAACACCAACGGGCCCACTTGCTGCGCCGGCCCCTGTGCATCACCCCGGCGGTGCAGGGCCTCCAGCCGCGCCAGCAACTCCTCGAAGGCGAAGGGCTTCACCAGGTAGTCGTCCGCGCCCGCGCGCAACCCCACCACCTTCTCCCCCACCGTGCCCCGCGCCGTGAGCATCAACACCGGCGTGCGCAAGCCCTGCTCGCGCCAGCGCCGCAGCACCGCCAACCCGTCGAGGTCCGGCAGGTTCCAGTCCAGCAGCACGGTGTCGTAGGCAATCTGCCGCGCCTGCTCCAGCGCGTCCTCGCCCCGCTGACACACGTCCACCTGGTGACCCGCCTCCGTCAGGCCCCGCTGGAGCAACCGGGCCATCTTCTCCTCGTCCTCGACGAGCAGCAGCTTCATGCGGCGGCCTCCCGGGGACCCGGCTCGTGCTCCTCGCGCGGGTGCGCCTTCGTGCGCTCGGCCCCTGGCCCCCGCGTCCCGGAGGCCCCCGTGCGCTGTCCCACGAACCAGGGATAGAGCGATGGAAGGATGACCAGCGTCAGCAACGTGGACGTCACCAGGCCGCCCACCACCACCGTGGCCAGCGGGCGCTGCACCTCGGAGCCCACGCCGGTGGCCAGCATCATCGGCACGAAGCCCAGCGCCGCCACCAGCGCCGTCATCAGCACCGGCCGCGAGCGATCCCACGCCGCCTGCCGCACCGCCTCCTTCACCGGCAGGCCGCCCGCCTCGTGATGGAGCAGCCTCGCCATCAGCACCACCCCGTTGAGCACCGCGATGCCCGACAGGGCAATGAATCCAATGGCCGCCGAGATGGACACCGGCATCCCCCGCAGCATGAGCGCCACCATGCCCCCCACGCACGCGAAGGGCACGTGGGTGAAGATGATGAGCGCCGGGCGGAGGCGCTGGAAGGTCAGCCAGAGCACGGTCACGATGAGTACCAGCACCGCGGGGATGACGAGAGAAAGTCTTCGGGCCGCCTCCGTCAAGGTCTCATACTGGCCGCCCCACTCCAGGCGGTAGCCGTCCGGCAGGCGGAGCGCCGTGCCCACCCTCGCCCGGGCCCGCTCCACCACCGTGCCCAGGTCCGCGCCTCGCACGTTGAAGCCCACCACCAGCCGGCGCTGCCCCTGCTGCCTGCTCACCAGGCTGGGAGTGGGGACGAGCTTCACGTCCGCCACCCGCGACAGTGGCACCACGCTCCCGGAGGCCACCGGCAGCGGCAGCTCCGCCAGGGAGAAGGCCCCTTCCGCTCCGGACACCCGAAGCACGATGGGAATCCGCACCGCACCGTCGTACGTGGCCCCCACCTCCAGACCCGTGCGCACCGCCTGCACCGCCTCGAGCACCTCGCGCACGCTGAAGCCCATGCGCGCCGCGTCCAGCGGGCGCGGCACCACTTCCAGCATCGACACCTCCGGCGGAGCCAACACCCGCACGTCCTCGGCCCCGGGCTCCTGGCCCACCTCCGCCGCCACGAGCTCGGCCAGCCGGCGCAGCTCCTTCAGGTCCTCGCCGTACACGCTCACCGCCACGTCCGTCACCGTGCCTCCCAGCAGCTCGTTGAAGCGCATCTGGATGGGCTGGGTGAAGGCCGGCTCGCTTCCGGGCGCCTTGTCGTCCAGGACCGCCGCCATCTCCTCGATGAGCGCCTCGCGCGTGAGGCCCGGCCGCCACTCGGCATGCGGCTTCAGGTGGATGAAGACGTCCGCCTGCTCCAGGCCCATGATGTCCGTGGCCACCGCGGGGCTGCCCACGCGCGACACCACCTGCCTCACCTCGGGGATGTGCTTCAGCAGCACCGCCTCCAGACGCCCCGCCTCGCGAGTCGCCGCCTCCAGGCTGATGTCCGCCCCACGCGTCGTCTGCACCACCATGTCCCCCTCATCGAGCTGCGGGGCGAACTCGCTGCCCGCGCGCATGAAGAGGCCCACGCCCAACATGAGCAGCACCACCGCCACGAGCGCCACCCGGTGCGGATGACGAACCATGTGCTCCAGCACAGGGCGGTACACCTTGTCGAAGAAGCGCACCAGCAGGGGCGGATGCTCGGGAACGTCCTCGGGCCGCAGCACCAGGCTGATGGCCGCGGGAATGAAGGTGAGCGACAGCACCAGTGAGGTGGCCAGCGCCAACATCACCGTCAGCGCCATGGGGCGGAACATCTTCCCGTCCACCCCGCTGAGTGCCAGCACCGGCACGTACACCAGCAGGATGATGAGCACCGAGAAGAACACCGGCCGCGCCACCGAGCCCGTCACGTGCGACACCTTCTCCCGCCATCCCTGGCGGCCTCCCCGCTCATGGCCCACGTGATGGAAGACGGCCTCCACCATCACCACCGCGCCGTCCACCAGCAGGCCGAAGTCGATGGCGCCCAAGCTCATCAGGTTGCCTGGAATCTTCAACAGCACCATGCCCACCGCCGCCCCCAGCATGGACAGTGGAATCGCCGAAGCCACCACCAGTCCCGCCCGGAAGCTGCCCAGCAGCAGGAAGAGCACCGCCACCACCAGCAGGCCTCCCTCCAGCAGGTTCTTCGCCACCGTGCGCAGCGTGCCGCGCACCAGCGTGCTCCGGTCATAGACCTCGTCCACCCGCACGTCCCCGGGCAGCGCCTCGCGCACCTGCTCCATCCGCGCGTGCAGGCCCTTCATCACCTCCAGCGCGTTGGCGCCACGCAGCATCTGAACCATCACGTAGACCGTCTCGCCCCGGCCGTTGGAGGTCGCGGTGCCGATGCGTGGCAGTGCTCCCGGCACCACCTCGGCCACGTCCGCGAGCCGCACCGTCCGGCCCTCCGAGCCACGGACCACCGCGCCCCCCAGCTCGCTCGGGCCCGGGGGACGCGCCACCGCGCGCACCAGCACCTGCCGGTCTCCCGTCGTGAGGCTCGCCCCGGGCACGCTGCCCGACACGTCCTCCAACGCCCGCCGCAGCTCCTCCAGCGTCAGCCCCCGCTGCGCCAGCTTCACTGGATCCGCTCGCACCTCGAGCGTGCGCTGCTGGCCACCCCAGCTGTTCACCTCCACCACGCCGGGCACCCCGCGCAGCAGCGGCGCCACGCGCAACTCCGCCAGCTCCAGCAACTCCGCCGAGGTGCGATCCGCGGAGCTGAGGGTGAAGTGGAAGATTTCGCCAAGTCCCCCGGTGAGTGGCCCCAGCTCCGGAGCCTCCACTCCCGGAGGCAGCTCGCCCGCGAGCGCGTTCAACCGCTCCTGCACGAGCTGGCGCGCGCGGTACGGCTCCACGTCATCTCCGAAGACGGCCGTCACCGAGGAGATGCCGTAACGCGACAGGCTGCGGTGCTCCTCCAGGCCGGGCACACCGCCCAGCGCCGTCTCCACCCGCCGAGTCACCAGCCGCTCCACCTCCTCGGGCGTCATGCCCGGAGAGCGGGTGAGCACCAGCACCTGATTGGTGGTGATGTCCGGCAGCGCGTCCAGCTCCATCCGCGCCGCCATCACCGACGCCAGCACGGCGAACAGCGCCGTGAGCCCCAGCGTCCAGCCCCGATGCTTCACCGAGCCTTCCACCAGCCGGGAAATCATGAGCCCTCTCCTTCCGCCGGAAGGACTCGCGAGGCATCCGCGGCCACCGCGTCCGTCTCCTTCAGCGGCCCGCGCACCAGCGCGTCCGCGCCGGACTGCACCACCACCTTCACCGGCTGGCGGCGGTAGCCCTCACCGTCACGCACCAGTACCGAGACCTCGCCGTCCGACAACGCCAGCGCGCGAGCGGGCACCACCGTCACCTCCGGCAACCCGTCCGCCTTCACCCGCACCGTGCCCTGCAGACCCGAGGGCAGGGAGCGCGCCGGCTCGGGCTCGAACCACGCGGCCGAGGACCCATCACTCACGTCCACCGCGGGCGCCCTCCCCACCAGCCGCACCGGCACCGACTCCAGACCCGGCGAGGAGAACTCGAAGGCGACGTCCCCTGGCAGCGCGTGGGCGAGCCGGGCCTCGATGCGCGCGGGGCCCTCGCCCGCGACACGCACCAGCGGCGCCGAGCCACTCTCACGCGACTCGCCCAGCACCGCGTCCACCGCGGTGACGATGCCGTCCATCGGACTGCGCAGCGACACCGTGCCCCGCTGCGCCACACTGGCGGCGATCGAGCCCTCCAGTCCCGCGACCCTCAGCAGCGCCTGCGCGCTCTGCCGTGCCGCGCGGGCCTCGGCCAGGTTCGCCTCGGCCTCGGCCAGCTCGAAGACGCGGGCCATGCCCTGCTCCTGGAGGGCCTTCAACTGGGCCGTGCGGCGCTCGTACGCCTCGAGGCGCAGGGAGGCGGCCTCATAGTCTCCGGCGGCCCGCACCACCTCGGGCATGAGCACCTCGACGAGCACCTCGCCCTTGCGCACCGTCTGGCCGGGCCGCACGGCGATGCGGGTGACACTGCCCCGGAAGGGCAGACCGAGCGCCGCGGCTCCCTCGGGATGCGGAAGCACCCGGGCGGGCGCCTCGGTGAGCGGCACGCCCCGGGCAGGGCGCGGGTGCACCCAGGCGGTGCGCGCACTGGAGCGGGCGGGTGGCGGCACGGCCGGAGCGGGCGGTGGCGTGGAGCAGCCGAGGGCCGCGCCCAGCAGGAAGATGGAAGAGAGGAGCGCGGAGCGACTCATGGCGTGGGGACTCCGGAGAGGGCGTCGATGAGGAGACGGGCCTTCACGCGCGCCCAGGTCTCCTGGGCCCGGGCGTGACCCAGACGAATGCGGGCGGAGGCCAGCGCGCGACGCGCCAGCACCACCTCGGGGACGGTGGAGTCCCCGGACTGGAAGAGGAGCTCGCGCAACCGGGCGGCTTCCTCGGCGGCGGGGAGGAGCTGGCCTCGCAGCGTGTCCAACACCTCGCGCGAGTGCTGCACCTCGTGGAAGGAGAGCGCCAGCTCGGCGGCGGCCCGGTGGCCCACGTCGCGCGCCTCGCCCTCGAGTTTCTCGGCGGTGGCCAACAGCGTGCCGCGGTCCCGCTCACCGCGCTCGAAGAGCGACGGCGTGAGCGTCAACGTGAGGGCGCCACCGGTGGCCCCGTCGTACTCGCGCAGCCCGGCGAGGCCCACCTGGAGCCAGGTACCTCGAGAGGCATGCACCTCGGCCGCACGCGCCCGCTCCACCCGGGCCCCGAGCACCCGCGCCATCGCCTCCGGCAGTTGCGAGGCCCGCGCCACCCATGGCTCTCGCGCCGCGTCCGGAGGCAGTTCCACCTCGGGCAGAGGACCGTGGGCCTGGAGTTGCCGCGTGGGGTCTCGGCCGAGCAGCTTCGCCAGCTCCACCCGTCGCTCGGCCAACAGGCCCTCCGCGTCCAACCCGGCGAGCTTCGCCTCGGCGAGGTACGCGGAGGCCTCGGCCACCTCCAGCTTCGTGGAGGCCCCCAGCTGCGAGGCTCCTTCCACCGCCTGCCGGAAGGAGTCGGCGAGCTCGACCTCGTGGAGGCTCTGGGTGGCGGCCTGCTCGGCGGCCCAGAGGCGCAACCAGGCCTCGGCGATGGCGAGCCTGCGCGAGAGCAGGGCGGCACGAGCCTCGGCATCGAGCGCGGCTTCCTCGGCACGGACGGCGGTATCGCGGGCACTCGCCTGGCCAGAGAGGCCGAACGCCTGGCTCACCCCCACGCGCAGATCGGCCCCCTGTTCGTCCGGGCGCCGGCGGTAACCGGGCTCGACAGTGATTTGAGGATTGAAGACGAAGGGAGACAAAAGGGCGCTCTCTGCACGGCGGACCTCCGCGGCGCGAGCAGCGCCCTCGGGGCCAGGGGTGCGCTCAGCGAGCGAGAGCGCCTCCGCGAAGGTCAGGGGAGTGACCTCCGAGGGCGAAGCGGCCAATACGAGCGCGGCGAGGACGGCAACCATGACGCGCACGGTAGAGAGAGCGCGCATCCCTCGCATGAGACGACTCTGAGAGCTCTCTCAGAGTCCGTGCCCGCGCAGAAGGCCCGAAGGGACCCATGATACGATGACGCAAGAGCCAGCTGGGTTCCCATTGGTCACTGTGCGCCACGCGGAGACAACAGCATCGGCACTGGCCCCCAATGCAGCGAGGAACCTCTGCGGCTGTTGCGCGAGTAGATGCCAGGCGAGGACTCAGGAGAGAAAGATGATCAAGGCTTATGCGCTCGCAGGGCTCGCGGCGGTGTTCCCAAGATGTGTCGTGCCCGCCACTGATTGGAAGGGAAAAGTCGAGTGGCCAGATGAGCACTCTGCCAAGCTTGTCGTTCCATCCGTGGAAGCAGGAGCCACGCTCGCTGCGGCGGCCGCCATCCGCGAGATGGTGAAAACCAACACGGATCCAAGACTGTTCCGGGGATGCTCCAGCCCCGAGCAGGGACTGGATGTCGCCGTGTTCTCAGGCCCGACTCCGGGCTTGTATTACGTGAAGCTGAATCAACGGTTCAATCGGTGCGGCGGTCCACGCGGACGCGTGCTCGATTGGTGGTACGTGTACGCGGTAACCCCCCAAGGCGAAGTCGTGGCCGCGGCCCCGCCTCCCCCTCCCCCGGCGGAGCAAACACAGACACCTGCCACTCCGCCCTCGAAAGCAGAAGGCGATACGCCCGCGCCGGCCCAGATTCCTCCGCCCGCGCCCGAGGTGCCGACACCACCTCCGGCTGCGGCTTCCCCGGCGTCGCCACCACCCACCACCCCCGCGCCAGCCACTCCAATTCCAGACCCCGTCAATCCCAAAGGCCCCTGAGCGCGTGCGCCACTGCCCCCGCTCGGCGCTGGCTACGGCATCCCGAGCACCGCCACGTCGGGCTCGGTCTTCGGCGGCGGCCCGGGCACCACGGCGAGCACCCCGTTCTTCACCGCGCACGTGGCCTCCTTCGGCGACACCACGCGCACAGGGTTGAGCGTCTCCGGCCGGCCGAACTTCACCAGGCTGGTGGCCAACATCAGCTCCTGTTTCTTGCCGCTGTCACTGTCACTGTAGACGACGCTGATGCCCTTGAAGGGCGTGGGCAGCTTCAGCTTCAGGAGGTAGCCCTTCTTGCCAGGCAGCGCGGCGCGCTCGACCTGCAAGGTCTGCCTGGGCGAACCGAAGGCGGGGAACACCTGACCATCGACGATGCGGATGCCCCACTGCGACGGCTTCTGCTCCGCCGTGGGCTTGCCGCAACCGGTGAGCTCCTGAGGCGCCTCCGGTGCCAGCCACACCTCCACGTGGTCATCGTTGAGCCACTTCGCGCTCGGGCCCGTCCATTTGTCGTCATGCACCTCGACGAGCAGCGTGTCCGGCGCCACCAGCAGCGCCTTCAACGACGCGTCCTTCGGGTCGTCCTGGTTGCCCAGCAGGAAATTTCCCGCGGTGTAGCCACACTCGCCGAGCCCCGCCTTCTTCCACCCCTCCTCGAGGTACGTCTTGTCCACCTGCACCTGGGGCAGGTACGGCAGGCTCCTCTCTCCGAGCGAGGACTCGCCCGGCTCACACGTGGGGGCGGCTCGAATCACTTCGCCTCGCAGCGTCTCGAAGTCCCAGAGCTCGCCGCTCTCCTTGTCCCCATCGTCCAGCGCGTCGTAGCTCCGCTGGCTCTCGCGCAGCAACCGCAGCGGGGAGAGCTGCAACGTGCGCGTGAGCGTCCATCGCTCGCGGCTGCCACCCGACTGCTCGTGGGTGAAGAAGTTGTCGCCCACCGTCACCGAGTCATCGCCCACGCCCGCGGCGCCATAGCCGTTGTTGCACACCGACAGCAGGAGCTGCGCGGGCTGGGACGGGCGCACCAGCCACCACTCCCCAACCTCGCACTGGCCACTCTCTCGCGAGCCACTCTCGCTGCGCCCACCGGGTCCGAACTTGCGCCCGAGGAACTGGCTCGACGTCTCCACGTCCGCCCACCCGAGCTCCAGGTGCTTCACCTCCAGGGCGCGGCCCTGCGCGTCCTTCCCCCCATCCAGCGTCTCCACCACCTGGCAGGGCGCGCGCTGGGCGCACAACAGGTCCGACGATGGAGTGGGAGGCGCGCTCAAGAGGGACAACACCCATACGATACCGGTGACATTCATGACGCCACAGCTTGCACCAATGAACGGCGCCCCTCACTTCTTCTCGGGGGCCACGACGTCCACCTGGCGCGCCTTCCACTCACCGCCATCCATGACGTAGGAGGCACGCACCTCGGAACCGGGCTGGAGCGCATCCAGCCCCACGGGGTGCCCATTCCGCAGCACCTGCGTCTGGCCATCCGTGGACAGGACGACGCGCTTGCCATCGGCTTCCCGGAGCTGGAGCTCGCCCCCGGAGGCCTTCGCGACCGTGCCCGCTACCGTGCCCGTTTGAGGACTCACCGTGCCCTGCTCGGCCTCCGTGGGCCCCGCGTCCCCCAGGTCCCGAGCCAGCTCACGCGCCTGCTGCTTCGTGTCCTGTACCGCGCTGTTCAGGTTCTCGCGAATCTTGGGGGCCTCCTCCTGGAATTGCTCGTCCAGCTCGTCGGCCTCCTGCCGCGCCACCTCGCCCGCGGCCGTGGCGGTGCGAGAGGCCGCATCCGCCAGCTCCTCCGCCCGCTGCCTCAGTTCCTCCCGTGAAGCCGCCCGCTCGCGCTCCTGCTGGGCAGCCGGAGCCTGCCCATCCGCTGAAGGAGCAGCCGAGTGCGCGTCCTCCCTCTCCCGGCATCCCGTGCCCACCGTGAGCCCCGCCAACGCGAGTGCCACCACCTCGAGCTTGAGCCATCGCATGTTCGCCACCTCCTCGAACGAAGGCCGGAGAGACTCCCCGGCGCACCTCCATCTTCTGAGGGTAGGCACTCGTCCCGGCCAGCGCCGCCTGCACTTCCCCCCCTCTCCGGGAAGAAGCCCGCTCACGCGTCGAGGAAGGCGAAGGACCGCGCGCTCGTCGAGCGGCTGTGGTCCTGGAGCGAGGAGCTGATGGGCCTGTCGAGCCAGGAGCGGCTGGCTGGCGCGGCTGCTGGTCCGGGGTAGCCTGGGGGACATGTCCGCTCCCCCCTTCGTCTCCAAGGTGCCCTATGAAGCCAGCCACCCCCACGTGCTCGCCGTCTACTGCTCGGACGGGCGCTTCACGGACGCGGTGGAGGACCTGGCGCAGCACCTGGGCCACGAGCGCATCGACACCCTGACGCTCCCCGGAGGCCCCGGATTGCTCAACCGGTGGTCCGCCGACTACCTGGAGAGCGACATGGTGACACGCGCGGCGCACTTCCTCATCCGCGGCCACCACATCACCGAGGTGCTGCTCCTGGCCCATGCCGGCTGTGGCTACTACCAGTCCCGCCACGGCTCGCTCGGGCCGGACTTCGTCGCCGAGCAACAGCTCTCGGACCTGCGCGCCGCCGCCGAGGAGTTGCGCAAGACGTTCCCCGGCATCGCCGTGCACCTCTACTTCGTCCGGCCCCACGGCACGGCCATCCACTTCGAGCCCCTCCCGGAGTCCTGAGCGGGCCCGAGTGCCGAGCGCACGCCCGGCAGCTCTCCCAGGGGCGGACGGGGCCGCCCTGTCCAAACAAAAGGGCCTCCACGGAGGTTGGCACCTCACGAGCCTCCGAGGGATGCCCGCGTATGGACACATCACTTCCACAGGAACAGTACCGATTGCTGGTCGAGCACGCCCCGACGATGGTGTGGCGCTCAGGGCTGGATGCCCTGTGCAACTACTTCAACGCCACCTGGCTGAGCTTCACCGGCCGCACGCACGAGCAGGAGGTGGGCAACGGTTGGGTCTCGGGTGTCCACCCGGAGGACCTGGACCGCTGCATGGAGACCTACCTCTCCCATTTCGAGCGGCGTGAGCCCTTCGAGATGGAATACCGGCTGCGGCGGCACGATGGCATCTACCGCTACATCTTCGACCGGGGCGTCCCCTTCACTGACGACCAGGGCCGGTTCGCCGGCTTCATCGGCAGCTGTGTGGACATGCACGAGCGCCACGAGGCGGAGCGAGCCAAGGCGACATTCCTCGCGCTCGCCGCTCATGAGCTGCGCACGCCGCTCACCTCGATGCGGATGTACCTGGAGGCGCTGCGCCGGCAGCTCGCTCAAGGGGAACCCACGACAGCCGGCGCGCTCGCGCGGATGAGCGCGCAGCTCGAGCGGGTCTCCACCCTGGTGCAGGACATGGAGGACACCGGGCGCCTGGACGCGGACATGCCGCTCGTCCTGCAGGAGGAGGAGCTGGAGCTGGCCGAGCTCGTCCGGACCGTCGTGGCGCTCCACCGCGACACCGAGTCCTTCCGCGCACGGGGACAACCGCGTCACGCCTTCGAGCTCTCCATCGCCCCAGGCCCCTTCCGTGTCCGGGGGGACCGCCAGCGCCTGGAGCAGGTGGTGAGCAACGTGCTCGCCAACGCGGCCAAATACTCTCCGAAGGGAGGCACCCTCCGCGTCTGCCTGGCCCGCGAGGGCTCGGGCTTCGCACTGTCCATCACGGACCCGGGCATCGGGATTCCCGCCGCCGACATCCCCTCCCTGACTCAGTGCTACTTCCGCGCGAGCAACGCCTCCGTCGAGAACTTCCCCGGGCTCGGGCTCGGGCTGTACCTCGTGAAGGGCATCCTGGAAGCGCACGGCGGCGAACTCCGCATCCAGAGCGAGCTGGGACGGGGAACCACCATCACCATCCTCCTTCCCGAAACACGAGAGGCGGTGCCGATATGAAACGTGTGCTCGTTGTCGACGACGACGCCGACATCCTCGATTCGCTCACGCTGCTACTCGAGTCCCACTACGCCGTCACCCCCGCGGAGGACGGCACCACCGCCCTGGAGCTGGTGGAGAAGCACGAGTTCGATGCCGTGGTGCTCGACCTGATGCTGCCCGTGCTCGACGGGACCCACGTCCTCGTGGAGCTGCGCCAGAGAGGCATCCGGATACCCGTCATCCTCATCTCCGCCCACCGGGAGCTCGACAGACAGGAGGAGACGCACCGCCAGCTGGGTGCCTTCGCCTCGCTGCGCAAGCCCTTCGACATCCGGGAACTGGAGAAGCGGCTCGAGGAGGCCCTGGAGCCAGGAGCCTCGGGGGGCCACTCGGACGGCGGAGGAGGGACGGGGAATGAGCCCCTCGCTCCGCCCTCCGGGCGCACACCTCAGGGAACCAAGGCCGGCGGCTGGCCATCCAACACACACAGGTTGGTCGATTCCTCACAGACGATGGGGAACGCCGGATCCAACGACAGCCCCGCCTTCGGCTCCTTGCAGACGCGCGGGTCGCGGACCTTGAGGGTCTTCGTGGGGTCTTCGGGATTCGGCACATCCCGCTCGCACTTGATGGCCGGGAACACGCCCACCGCCTCGTAGGTGGCCGTGCAGTCCCCTTCCGAGAAGGTCAGCTCCGCCGTCCACTGCGTGCCAGGAATCGCCGCCTGGTCCTGGATGCGCAGGTTGCTCCATAGGAAGCGCACGTCCACCGTCGTCCCGGGCTCCGGGCTCACCACCTGCCGGGCCTCGGACAGGCTCGGCACCACGCATACCCCGTCCTCGCCGGGGTACTCGGTGGTGAAGTCTCCCGAGGCCGTGACGGAGTGCGCCGGATCCTTCCCCTCCCACGCCGCCAACGTCGCCGGCTTCAGCACCAGCGTGGGAGGCACGCCGGAGCCGGGCGTGCGGAAGGCCTGTGCGCCGATGATCTCCGCCTTCTTCTGGGCGCATATGCCCGTGCCCGACTTCAGCGAATAACGCACGGCATGATCGCCGCGCCCCACGGCGCACTGGGGCGCCGGCTGCTCACCGCCGCACGCGCCCAACCAGGCCGCGCACCCGAGCGGCAGAATCCACCCAAGGGCTCGATGTGTCTTCATGATGCGTTGCTCCGGCTAGAACGAGAGGCGCGCGCCGAAGCGGATGCTGCGGGGCGTCTGGTAGGAGGTGGGCTTCTGATAGTTGGGGTTGAGGGCCGGTGCGGTACCCGCCCGGTTCTTCACGCTCTCGAGGTCCGACGTCTTGCCATTCACGAGCGGATCCATGTTGTCGAAGGTGTAGTTCTGGTCCACCGACGTGACGGCCTGGAAGTTGAACAGGTTGAAGCTGTCCAGGGTGATGGCGGCGGTGACGCTCTGGGTGAGCTTGTAGTTGAGGCCCAGGTGGGCATCCACGTTGTGCACCCAGGGCAGCCGGCCACCGCTGCCGCGCGGCAGGATGAAGGTGAAGCCCGTGCCGTAGATGTAGTCCGAGCCCAACACGTTGAGGGGCGCGCCCGAGAGGCCCCGGTACGAGAGCCCCACGTTGAGGCTCGCGGTGGGCGAGAGCGAGAACTCCTTCGCGCCGAACAGCTTGACGGCATGCGTGTGGTCCAACGGCAGCGGGCCCGTGTGGTTCTGCGTCAGGGAGATGAGGTCGAAGTCCGAGGTGACGTTGGGGGCGAGCACGTTGTTCTCCGGGCGGTAGAGGCCGGAGTAGTTGCCGCGCAGAGAGGACCAGGTGTAGCTGGCCTGCACGAGCCACAGGTCCGAGAAAGCCTTGTTGAGGTAGACGCTGACGGCGTCGTAGTCACGCACGGCCTTGGGGAACTGGGAGGCGATGCCGCGGCCCGGGTTGCCGATGAAGTAGTTGGTGGCCTCGTTGACGGACATGTCCTCGATGACGTCGTTCATGTAGCGCCGGGTGTAGGAGGCGCCCAGGGTCGCGCGAGGCAGCAGCTCGTACTCGGCGCCCACGAGGATTTCGTCCGAGGACTGGGGCTTCAGCTCGGGGTCCACCGGGCTGTTGATGGCGAACGTCTGGGTGTACTGGCGGCTGATGCCCGTACTGGTGCCGCTGGGGACGGGCACGTTGCGCTTGTCCGCGCACTCCGCATACGGCGCGGACTGGGTGAGAGGGTCACACCCTGGACCGCCCGCGATGGGGGCGCGGCTGCGCGTGGCCCGGATGCGGGTGATGTTGGAGAACTGCGAGTTCACCATGGCCAGCACGGCGTTCTGGTAGTAGCGCGCGTAGCTGGCGAAAAGCTTGGAGCGGCCCTTCTGGGTGAAGTCGTAGACGACGCCCACGCGCGGAGAAATCTGGTCCGGCAGCGTGAAGGCCAGGGCGCCGCCCGTGCCGTAGATGTTCTGCGTGTCGTAGCGCACACCGGCGTTGAGGGTGACGCGGTCCAGGATGCTCCAGCTGTCCTGCACGAAGGCGCCCAGGGCATTGGCGCGCGTGGAGGTGGGGACGTACGGCTGGATGACCACCTGGTCCGGGCCGGTGAGATAGCCGAACGAGCGGAAGTCCGTGAAGGTCTTCCCATCGGTGGACTCGTTGTAGAGGACGCCGCCCGAGTAGGCGCGCTTGTCACGGTTGGTCATCACCTCGACGTCGAGGCCCGCCTTGATGACGTGGTGGCCGAGCGCGTTGAGCAACAGGGTGCCCACGACGTTGCCCTGGTAACGGTCCACGGTGCGATCCAGCAGGAAGCCGGGGCCGCCCAGGAAGTAGTCGGCCACCGGGCAGCGCACGGCGTTGGACGTGCCGGCCGGGTCGCACAGCGACGGGTCGGGCAGCTGCTCCAAGTCATTGATGGAGTAGTAGTTCGGCGCGGTGCGGGTGCCGGTGCGGCGCATCTCGAACTGGGGCACGCCCGAGAGGCCCGAGACATTGCCAATGCCGCTGCCATCCACCGGCAGGGTGGTGTCGGTCTGGTGGTGCCACCCCAGGTTGGCGTCGAGCAGCACGCGCTTGTCGAGGAACGACGAGGACAGCTTCAGGGCCACGTCGCGCGCATCCTGGTCGTAGCGGTGGGCGAGCGCCTCGTAGCGGCCAATCAGGTTGTCCGTCTCGACGGCGCCGGTGTCCAGGTTGTAGCCATAGCTGCCATTGCCGCCCGAACCGCTCGGCGTGCCATACACAGACAGGGAGAGGCTGTGGTCCGGATGCACCTGCCAGGTGAGCTTGCCGATGTACTGCACGGAGCGCTGGTCGGCGAAGTAGCGCTGGGTGGTGTTGGGAATGGGCTCGGTGACGGAGAAGCCGTTCGCGTCCTTGATGGGCTTGCCGTCATCGCCGAGAACGAAGGCATTGAGGCCGCGGTCGAGCGCCCGGCGCGTGAAGGAGGGTGCCACGCCCGCGAAGAACCAGAGCTTGTCCTTGAGGATGGGGCCGCCCAGGGTGGCGCCGAAGTCACCCAGGTTCCACAGCCGCTGGCTGGTGGTGATGACGGTGCCCTCACGCGCCACGCGGGTGGGCGAGCCCTCGAGGAAACCCGGGGTGAGGTTGCCGAAGAGCGAGCCGTGGAACTCGTTGGAGCCGGACTTCGTCACGGCCGTCATCACGCCACCGGTGGAGCGGCCGAACTCGGGCATGAAGCCGCCGGTGATGACGTTCACCTCCTGGATGAACTCGACCGACACCGGCGTGCCGAGGATGCCGAGCGCCGGGTTGCCCGTGGACAGGCCATCCACCAGGAAGCCGTTCTCCGGCGAGGTGGTGCCATTGAGGGACACGCCGTAGCCATCCGTGTTGGCGCCGGGCGCGAGCTCCGCGAGGCTCTCGAAGGAACGCGACGCCGAGCCCTTGGAGCCGGGGCGCACCACGGCGAGGTGGTTCAGCACATCCTTGTCCACACTCGTGCCGGTGCGGGTGGAGCCCACGTCGACGGCGGGAGCGGTGGCGACCACCTCCACGTTCTCCGTCACTCCCTCGGGGAGGAGCTCCGCGTTGTAGCGGACGGTGGTGTTGAGGCGCAGGGTGATGTCGCCGCGAGCGAAGACCTTGTAGGTCTCCTTCTCGAAGCGCAGCGTGTAGACGCCGGGAGGAAGCTGCGGAATCCGGTAGAGGCCCGTGGCGTCGGTGACGACCACCTGCTCGCCCTGGAGGTTGGGAGAGGTGGCGGTCACCACCACGTCCGCGACAGGTTGTCTGGTGCTGGCATCCGTCACCGTGCCGGTCAGCACGGAGGTGCCCTGCGCCAGGGCGGGCGGCATCCACATGCACACGCCCAGCGCCAGCGCGGCCACGGGGACTCGCGCCTGGATTATTGGAAGACGTCGGTTCAAAGGAGTTGCCCTCTGTTGAGTGCCTGCCTGCTTCATGCCGGCTGGCAGCCCTGTTAACCGTGCTACAATGGGAATTCAGGCGAAAACAACTGGGCGGGGCGGGAGACCGCACCCGGGCCCGGCAGGGAGTGAGTGCATGTTCCTCAAGGATGTGGAGACACACGAAGGCACGGGGCCCTACTCGGATCTCATCCGGCGAGCGCGGCAGACCCAGGTGCCTCCCTCGGGACTCTGGCACCTGTTCGCCTTCAAGCCGGAGATGACGAACGCCCTGGCGCAGCTCACCCAGGCGGCGATGCGGGGCCCCTCGCCGCTGTCGCCCGGGATGCGCGAGCTCATCGCCGCCCTCACGTCGCGGCGCAACCAGTGTGTGTTTTGAACGAACTCTCACGCCGCGGTCGCGGCGCGATTGCTGGAAGACGAGCAGAAGGTCGCCGCCGTCCTGGAGGACCTCGACGCGGCCCCCATCCCGGAGGCCGAGCGGGCACTGTTCCGCTTCGTGGAGAAGGTCAACCGCGAGTCCGAGCACATCCAACAGGAGGACGTGGACGCGGTGAAGGCCGCGGGCTGGACGGACGAGGCCCTCTACGACGCCATCACCGTCTGCGCGCTGTTCAACTTCTACAACCGGTGGGCGGATGCCACGGGCGTGCGCATCCACCCGGCCGAGGTCTATGAGCGGGGTGCCGAGCGGCTCGCGACGGCGGGCTATGGCGGCCCTCCGCCCGGGAGCCCCCCGCCCGACAAGAAACCGTAGACGCCGGGCTCAGGACTTCGAGCGCTCCTCGGGGCTCTTCTCGCCCGGCTTCACCGTCGAGCGGACGACGATGATCTTGTTGAGCACGTCGAACCAGAAGGGGGCGCCGAGCGAGACGGCGAACCCCGTCATGAGCAGCCCGAGCACCTTCAGCACCCACCCCATGGGGGTGGTCGGCGGCTGGCGGAGATTCGCCAGCGGGCTCCCTTCGGTCGCCTTACCGGAGCTCCAGCCCAATGGCAGCCCGAGCTCTCCGAGCGCCTTGAGTTGCTCCTGGAAGTGCTCCTTGTCCTGCTCCGACTCCGTCCCCTGCGGGAACCCGGCCCGCTGCTGATTCTCGGCGGCGGTGACCAGCGCGGCTCTCAGCGCGCTGTCACGCGAGAGCTGGTTGAAGATCTGGATGGTGTCGATGTTGTAGGCGGCCGAGAACACCAGGCCGACGGTGAAGACGATGACCTGCGTCCGGCGCTTGTACCAGCCCGAGAGCCGATCCATCGCGGCGTTGAACCAGTCCTCGAGGCTCGTCTGGAAGCGCTCGAGGTCCCCATCCGCGGCGGCGATGAGCGCCAGGAGCGACTGTTTGAGTTTGTCGGCCTGCGGCGGCAACGCCTGCACCTTCCGCTCGACGTCATCCATGGTGCCCTTGACGCCCCGCTTCAATACCCCCTCCACCAGGGCAATCACGAAGGTGCGCGTGGGGATATAGGAAGGCGGCTTGCCCTGGACCGTTTTCAGCGACTGGATGAGCGCGTGTGAGTAGAAGTCCCTGGCGCCCTGGTCTCCGAGGATGTCCGTGAGGGTCTGCTGGAGGGCCTTCGCGCGCTTGCGGATGAAGACCTCGAGTCCCTCCACCGCCGCTGAACAGATGAGGCTCATCGCCAGGAAGATGAAGGTGACGCCGAGCAAGACATCCACCATCGTGAACATGGACGGCCCTCCCCCTCGCCCACGTTCACCTTCCCGAGCCCCCGCCCGGTAGTCCCCGCGGCCGATGCGGTCCGAAAGACAACGTCCGCCCCACCACAGGGTCCACCACCCAACCGAAGGGTGCGACCCGGGGACGCGGGTATTACTTGCGAGCCCGTCGCAGCACGGCGCTGCTGATGGCCCCGAGCGGGAGGACATCCTCCGCGGCGCCTCGCTCGATGGCCGCTCGCGGCATCCCGAACACCACACAGGTCGCCTCGTCCTGCGCGATGGTCGCCGCTCCGGCCAGCTTCATCGTCAACAGCCCGTCCGCTCCGTCATCCCCCATCCCCGTCAGCAGCACACCCACCGCGTTGGCTCCCGCCGCTCGCGCCACCGAGTGGAACAGCACATCCACACTCGGCTTGTGCCCCGACACCCGCTCCGAATCCAACAACTCCACCCGGTAGTGCCCACCGCTGCGCTGCACCCACAGGTGCCGGTTGCCCGGGGCAATCAACGCCCTGCCCTGCTGCACCCGGTCTCCCGAGGCCGCCTCCTTCACCTCGATGCGGCACAGCTCGTTCAGCCGCTTCGCGAACGCGGACGTGAACTGCTCCGGCATGTGCTGCACGATGACGAGTCCGGGGCAGTCCGGAGGCATCGGCTCCAGGAGCTGCCGCAGTGCCTCGGTGCCTCCCGTGGAGGCCCCCACCGCCACCACCTTGTCCGTCGTCACCGTGAGCAGGGAGGGCGCCGGCCGCTCCGGCCGCTCCGGCACCACCACCTCCACCGGCACCGGGGCCGCCCGCCTCGCCAGCCGGGGACGAGACCTCGCCGCGCTGCGGAGCGCCTCCACGAGCCGGGACCGCGACTCGCGCAGGAAATCCCCCACGCCCAGCGTGGGCTTGGTGATGATCTCCACCGCGCCCTCCTCCAGCGCGCGCACCGCCGTCTCCGAGCCCGGCCCCGCGAGTCCGGAGCACACCACCACCGGCACCGGTTCGTCCTCGCGCATCAACTGGCGCAGGAACGTCAGCCCGTCCATGCGCGGCATCTCCAGGTCGAGCAGGATGACGTCCGGCCGGTGGCTCTTCATCTTCTGTTGAGCGATGAAGGGATCCGACGCCACCTCCACCACCATGCCCGGCACGTGCTCCAGCAGCATCAACATGCTCTGACGCACCACCGCTGAGTCATCCACCACCAATATGCGCAGCGCCATGCCTCACCCTCGCCGGGCGGCCTCCGAAACCGGGGGCCGAGGTGTGTAGACAGTGGGCATCACCGTGCGCACGCGCCAGCCAATGCCCGTGAGGCTCTCGGCGTGTCCGAGGAACAGCAGCCCATGGGGGCACAGGTGGCTCAGCAGCCGCTCCACCGTGCGCGCCTTCGAGGCCGTGTCGAAATAGATGAGGACGTTGCGGCAGAAGACGAGGTCGAAACGACCCATCAGGCCGTGGCCGTCATTCAGGTTCACTCGCTGGAAGCGCACCAGCGAGCGCAGCTCGGGGCCCGCCTTCATCTTCCCTTCCTGGCTGCCCACCCCGCGCAGCATGTACGCCCGGAGGTAGTGATTCGGAATCTCCTCCGCCTTGTCCAGGGGCCAGAGCGCCTGGCGTGCCCGCTCGAGGATGCTCGTGGAGAGGTCCGTCGCCAGGATTTCAATGTTCCACCCCTCCTCCGCCGGCAGGTGGTGACGCAACACCATGGCCAGGGAGAAGGGCTCCTCCCCCGTCGAGCACCCCGCGCTCCACACCCGCACGCGCCGCCCCTCGCCGCTCCCGGTGCCGCCCTTCGCGCGCCACCTCGGAAGCACCTCGCGCTCCAGGAGCTCGAAATGCCGCGGCTCGCGGAAGAAGTGCGTCTCGTGCGTGCAGATGGCATCCAGCAGCCGGACCCGCTCCGCCTCGTCCGCCTCCGCCCGCTGCAGGTAGGCGCCGAACGAAATCCCTCCCAGCTCGCGCAGCCGCCGCGAGACCCGCCCCACCAGCAGCGCCCGCTTCGCCGGTGACAACCAGATGCCCGCCTCGCGATAGACGAGCTGCTGGTACCCGGTGAACTCCCGGTCGGAGAGGGGGGGTGGCTCGCGAGGAAGGAAGGACTCCCGCTCCTCCAGGGATCGCTCTTTCACACCACCGCCTTCAGCTCACGCTTCGAGGAAGCCCCGGAGGAGGGGGACGGAAGACGAGAACCGCGCCCGGCGCCGTCACCCAGGTGGAAGAAGGACACGAGCTGGCTGAGCGCCTCCGCCTGGGAGGACAGCTCCTGCGCCGTGGACGCCAGCTCCTCGGACGCCGACGCGTTGCGCTGCGTCACCTGGTCCACGTGCTGCATCGCCTTGCTCATCTGCGTCACCCCGCTGGACTGCTCGGTCGACGCCGCCACCACCTCCTGCACCAGGTCCGCCGTCTTGCGGATGGACGGCACCAGCTCTCCCAACAGCTGTCCCGAGCGCGTCGCCACCTTCACGCTGCTCGAGGCCAGCCCTGAAATCTCCTTCGCCGCCGTCTGGCTGCGCTCCGCCAGCTTCCTCACCTCCGTCGCCACCACCGCGAATCCCTTTCCGTGCTCTCCCGCCCTCGCCGCCTCTATCGCCGCGTTGAGCGCCAGCAGGTTCGTCTGGTACGCAATCTCCTCGATGATGGAGATCTTCTCCGCGATGGAGCTCATCGCCTCCACCGTCTCCTTCACCGCCTTGCCGCCCTCCTCCGCGTCCCGGGCGCCCTGCACGGCCATCTGCTCCATCTGCCGGCCATGGTCCCGGTTCTGGGTGATGCTGGCCGTCATCTGCTCCAGGCTGGAGGTGGTCTCCTCCACGCTGCTGGCCTGCTCACTGGTGCCTTGCGACAGGCTCTGCGAGGACGCCGACACCTGCGAGGACGCCGATGCGAGCGCGCTGGACCCTTCACGCACCTCGCCGATGACCTCGGCCAGCCCGTGCACCATGCGCTGCAGCGCCGCCAGCAGCCGGCCCACCTCGTCATCACGCCGCAGGTCGACCTCGACCGAGAGATCCCCCTCGGCGATGCGATCCACCAGCGCCACCGCCTTGCTCAGCGGCTGGGAAATGGACCGGGCGAGGAAGAGGCAGAGAGACGTGATGACGGCGCATCCGAACAGGGTCATGAAGACAGCCGACCGCTGCCTCCCCACATGGAAGGCATCGAGACTCTCGCTCACCGCCTTCGCGCTCTCGACGTTGAGCTCCACCAGCTTACCCAGCGTGGTCCCGGCGGCCTGGAAGGACTGCTGCGAGCGGCCGCGAAGGGCCTGCTGGGCCGCCTGATCATCGTTCGCCCGCGAGAGCTCGAGGAGTCTGTCGTGCTGCTCGAGGTAGTCCTTCCAGTGCGTCATGAACTCATCGAACAGGCGCCGCTCCGAGTCCCGCTGGATGAGCGGCTCGTACTTCTTGATATTGCGCTCGAGATTGTCCTGCTCGATGCGCATCTGCCGCTCGTACTCGGCCATCTGGGTGGCGTCCTTCGCGAGGACGTGTTGCAGCTCCGCGACGCGGAAGTCCGAGAGGTTGGTGTTCGCGTCCGCGATGGCGGCAACGCCTGGCAGCCGCTGACTGGCCACCTCATGGGCCACCCCGCGGACCGTCGCCTCCTGTTCAGCGGAGAGCCCCCCCATCCCAGCGCTCATGGCGATGAGCACGAGGAAGGCCACCATGAACTTGACGCTGATCTTCAGGTTGTTGAACCAGGTCATGAAGGCTTTCAGGAGAAGGGGGAGGGCTCAGGCCGCCGAAGAGGTCGCCCTCGGCCCGTGTGCTTCCGACGAGCCCCGGTGCCCCCCAGGACCGGACCGGGACACCGGGAGCCAGCCTCGCCGGGAGCCCTCGTCCAGGTGGAAGAAGGACACCAACTGCTTGAGCGCCTCCGCCTGGGCGGACAGCTCCTCCGCCGTGGACGCCAGCTCCTCGGACGCCGACGCGTTGCGCTGCGTCACCTCATCCACGTGCGTCATCGCCTTGTTCATCTGCGCCACGCCAGTGGCCTGCTCCGCCGACGCCGCCACCACCTCCTGCACCAGGTCCGCCGTCTTGCGGATGGACGGCACCAGATCTCCCAGCAGCTCCCCCGAGCGCACCGCCACCTTCACGCTGCTGGAGGCCAGCCCCGATATCTCGCGCGCCGCCGTCTGGCTCCTCTCCGCCAGCTTCCTCACCTCCGTCGCCACCACCGCGAATCCCTTGCCATGATCTCCCGCTCTCGCCGCTTCGATGGCCGCGTTGAGCGCCAGCAGGTTCGTCTGGTAGGCGATCTCCTCGATGATGGAGATCTTCTCCGCGATGGTGTTCATCGCCTCCACCGTCCCCTTCACCGCCCGGCCCCCCTCCTCCGCGTCGCGCGCGCCCTGCACGGCCATCTGCTCCATCTGCCGGCCATGGTCCCGGTTCTGGCCGATACTGGCCGTCATCTGCTCCAGGCTGGAGGTGGTCTCCTCCACGCTGCTGGCTTGCGAGCTGGTGCCCTGGGCCAGGCTCTGCGAGGACGCCGACACCTGCGAGGACGCCGCGGCCAGTGCGTTGGCACCATCCCGCACCTCGCCAATGACCTCGCCCAGCCTGTGCACCATGCGCTGCATGGCCGCCAGCATCCGGCCCGTCTCGTCTTCGGAGCTCACTTCGATGTTCACGCCCAGGTCGCCCTCGGCGATGCGGTCCGCCACCGTCACCGCCCTGACCAGCGGCGTGGAGATCACCCGAGCCACGAAGAAGCAGAACAGCAGGCTCGCGGCGAGGCAGCCCATCATGACCCCGAAGATCCACTTGCGTGCGTTCTCCTGGGTGGTGTTCGAGTGCTTCACCGCCGCCATGCTGGCCTTGTAGTGGAGGTCCCTCAGCGTCCGGAGCTGGGTGTTGGCCGCGAAGAAGTTGTGGTGGGACTGGTTGGCGATGAGGTCTTGCGCCTGCGCGGTCTGCTTCGCCCGCGAGAGGGCGACGATCTGGTCGTGGTCGACCACATACGCCTTGAAGAGCGACTTGAACTCCTCGAGTGCGTGACGCTCCTCCTCGGTGCTGGCGTGCGACTCGAACTTCTCGAGGCTGTGCTCGAGCTTGTCGGCGTCTTCGTGCATCCGCTGCTCGTAATCGCTCATGGTCTTCTCGTCCTGGGCGATGGAGTGCAGGAGCTCGGCGCGGCGGAAGCTGGCCAGACGGTCGGTCGTGTCCGCGAGATAGATGATGCTCGGTAGCCTGTTCTCGGACACCTCGTCGGACGCCTCGCGCATGTCATCCATCTGCGAGATGGCGAAGAAGCCCAGGAAGGCCGTGAAGCCCAACAGGACGAGGAATGCAACGAGGAGCTTCGAGGAAATCCTCAGATTGAGAAACCAGGTCATGGCTCACTGTGCGGAGGAGAGGATCCAAGCCGTGCTGCCCAGGGGACTGCGTCAGGGCGTGCTCGACGGCGGCGGCTCCGGGGGCGGGGTGGGGGATGACTGGGGAGCATCCTCCGAGGCTCGCAGCGCGTTGGCCGTCAGGACCTCCTGACTGCTGAGCACCTTGTCGATGTCCAGCAGCAGCACGAACTTCTTCCCGGCGCCCATGCGGCCCATGCCCAGCAGGTAGTCCACGTGGACCGGCGTGCCGAAGGAGGGCGGCGGCACCACGTCTCCGGACTCCAGATCGATGACCTGTCCGATGGCGTCCGTCAGCAGGCCGAGCACGATCCGCTCTCCGCCCAGGCTCACCTCCACCACCACGATGCAGCTCCACCGGGTGAGCGAGGCGGGGGTCATCCCCAGCTTCACCGCCAGGTCGACCACTGGCACCACACTGCCTCGCAGGTTGAACACCCCTCGCACCCAGGGGGGCGAGCCGGGGATGCGCGTGACGGTGTCGTACTCGATGATCTCCTTCACCTGAAGGATGCCGAGAGCGTACTCCTCTCCGGCGATGATGAAGCTGAGGTACTGCGTGGATACGACGGGAGTCTGTGGGCTCATGGCTATCACCTAGAAGCGCTTGAACTCGCGGTCCTCATCCGGAAGCGGAGCGTGGCTGGAGGTACGGGGAGACGGGGCCTGGGGAGCAACGGCCTGGGCCGCGGCCTTCAATCCGTTCGCGGCGGAGGGAACCTTCACTCCCGGGTGTCCGCCCGTCGCGGGCCGCAACACCTGGCGCGGCCCCAGACGAGAACCTCCATCCCCCACGTGGAAGAAGGACACGAGCTGGCTGAGCGCCTCCGCCTGCGCGGACAGTTCCTCCGCCGTGGACGCCAGCTCCTCGGACGCCGACGCGTTGCGCTGCGTCACCTGGTCCACGTGCTGCATCGCCTTGCTCATCTGCGTCACCCCGCTGGACTGCTCGGTCGACGCCGCCACCACCTCCTGCACCAGGTCCGCCGTCTTGCGGATGGACGGCACCAGCTCTCCCAACAGCTGTCCCGAGCGCGTCGCCACCTTCACGCTGCTCGAGGCCAGCCCTGAAATCTCCTTCGCCGCCGTCTGGCTGCGCTCCGCCAGCTTCCTCACCTCCGTCGCCACCACCGCGAATCCCTTTCCGTGCTCTCCCGCCCTCGCCGCCTCTATCGCCGCGTTGAGCGCCAGCAGGTTCGTCTGGTACGCAATCTCCTCGATGATGGAGATCTTCTCCGCGATGGAGCCCATCGCCTCCACCGTCTCCTTCACCGCCTTGCCGCCCTCCTCCGCGTCCCGGGCGCCCTGCACGGCCATCTGCTCCATCTGCCGGCCATGGTCCCGGTTCTGGGTGATGCTGGCCGTCATCTGCTCCAGGCTGGAGGTGGTCTCTTCCACGCTGCTGGCCTGTTCGCTGGTGCCCTGCGACAGGCTCTGCGAGGACGCCGACACCTGCGAGGACGCCGATGCGAGCGCGCTGGACCCCTCTCGCACCTCGCCGATGACCTGGGCCAGCTTCTGCACCATGCGCTGCAGCGCCGCCAGCAACCGGCCCGTCTCATCCGTCCCCTCCGCGGAGATGCGGACGGTGAGGTCTCCCTCGGCGATGCGGTCCGCCATCTGCACCGCGCTGGTCAGCGGCCGGGAGATGACCCGGGCAATGAGGATGCTGAGCAGGAGGCCCACGAAGAATCCCACCACAATGCCCCCGACAATCCACCCTCGCGCGAGCACATAGGTGGCATCCGAGAAGTCCGAGGCCTTCTTCGAGCCCACCTGGATGACCTCCACCAGGTCCCCCAACAGTCCGTTGGCGGTGTCGTAGGCCTGCCGCGAACGGGTGCGGCTGAGCTCTCGGGCCTCCTCCTTCTGGTTCGCACGCGAGAGCGCGATGACCTTGGCGTTCACGTCCAGGTAGTCCTTCCAACGCGCCGTGAACGAGTCGTACAGACGCCGCTCCTCATCGAGCAGGATGTGGGTCTGGTAGCGCTTCATGCTGCGGTCGATCGCCTCCCGCAGCTCCCGCATGTCCCGCTCGGCCTCGTCCATCTGCGCGGCGTCGGTGGCGAGGATGTGGCGCTGCTCCGCGATGACGAAGTCCGAGGTCGCGGTGTTCGTGTCCGAGACGTCCTTGAGGCTCGGCACCCAGGTGTCGGTGACATCATCCGTGGCGGTGTTCATCGCCTCCATCTGGTGGATGGCGAAGAAGCCCAGCAGAACGGTGAGGGCGCCCTGACAGAGACAGGCGATGAACAGCTTGGAGGAGATCTTCAGGTTCTGGAACCAGGTCATGACAGTGTCTTCGGTGGGCGAAGGCTCAGGCCGCGGCGGCGGGAGGGGCCGCCCTCAAGGCCTGCTGAAGGAGCGCGGGCACGTCGAGGATGAGGGCCACCCGGCCATCCCCCAGCAGGGTGGAGCCCGCCAGCCCGGGCAGTCCCTGGCACGGCTTGCCCAGGGGCTTGATGACCGTCTGGCCCTGACCCAGCAGCGTGTCCACCGCGATGCCCGCCCGGCCGGGTCCATGGCCGATGACGACGATGCTCTCGCGGGACGGCTGCTCCCCCCCGAGCGTGAAGTGCTCGCGCAGGCGGAGGTAGGGCAGTGGCTCTCCGCGCAGGTTGACGAAGCCGGTGCGGCCGGGACGGCGCTCGGCGTGCGGCAGCTCCACGCACTCGACCACGTTCTCCAGCGGAATCACATACGTCTCCTCGCCCACCCCGACGGAGAAGCCCTCGATGATGGAGAGGGTGAGCGGCAGGCGCAGGCTGAAGGTGGTGCCCTTGCCGGGCGCGGTGTCCACGGAGATGGTGCCGCGCAGCAGCTCCACGTTGCGCTTCACCACGTCCATGCCCACGCCCCGGCCGGACAGCTCGGTGATGCGCTCGGCGGTGGAGAAGCCCGGCTCGAAGATGAGGCCGAAGACGTCCGCGTCGGTGGGCTCGTCCTCCGGCCCCACCATCCCGCGCTCCCGCCCCCGCGCGAGGATGCGCTCGCGGTCCAGTCCGGCCCCGTCCTCGGACACCTGGATGACGATGGTGCCCGCCTCGTGGAAGGCGCGCAGGGCGAGCATGCCGGTGGGATCCTTGCCACGCGCCTGGCGCACCTCGGGCGTCTCCAACCCGTGGTCCATCGCGTTGCGCACCAGGTGGGTGAGCGGGTCTCGGATGAGCTCGGCGACGGTGGTGTCCACCTCCACGTCTTCGCCGCTCACCTCCAGCCGCACCTGCTTGCAGGTGGCCAGGCACAGGTCGCGCACCGTGCGCGTGAAGGACTGGAAGGTGCGGCCAATGGGCACCATCCGCACCTTCATCACCAGCTCCTGAAGGTCCAGGTAGAGCCGGTCCGCCTCGCGGTGCGCCTCCAGCAGCTGCTGGGGCGAGTAGCGGTGAGCCTGCGCGAGCATCGACGTGAGGCGCCCTCGCGCGATGGAGATCTCCCCCGTGAGGTCCAGCATCCGGTCCAACCGGTCCAATCCCACACGCAGGGTGCGCTCGCGGGTGGGAGGCGCATCGGCGCACTCCGCGTGCGCCTCCAAACCGTGCCGCTCCGTGCCACCACTCCCCGGACGGGGAGTGATGGGCCGGGCCGCTTCGACGGTGGAGGCCAGCAGGCTGTGCACGTCCTTGGCGGGCAGACGCAGGTCGGGCTCGGCCACGGGCCTCAGGCCCACCAGCTCACGCAGCGCGTCCACCGCCTGCAACAGCAGGGTGCCCAACCCCGAGTGCAGCACCAGCACCCCGGCCTCCAGCCGGGTGAGCAGGTCCTCGAGCGTATGGGCCAGCTCCACCGCATCGGTGAGCCCCATCACCGCCGCGCCGCCCTTCAGCGTGTGCACTGTGCGGAAGACCGCTCGCAGGGTCTCCGGCCCGGGAGACGCTTCGAGGGCGAGCAGGTCCTGCTCCAGGCTGACGAGCTGCTCTTCCGTTTCGGTGAGGAAGACGGCGTGGACCTTCTCCAACTCGGGCTTCATCTGCCCGCGTCAAGAGCAATTTCCACACCACTGTCCGGCAAATGACAACGTCCTGGAATCGCAATCTCTCACAGCCTGTGGAAGGGGTCGTGTCTGGAATCTGGAATCTGAATTCTAGACTTTGGACGAGAGGCCCAGGCGCTTGAGCTTCTGGTACAGCGAACTGCGCGGAATCCCGAGCCGTCTGGCCGCCCGCTCCACGTGCCCGCCCTCGGCGGCGAGCACTCGCTCGATATGTCGGCGCTCCAATTCCTGCAGGGTCAGGTCCAGCTCCGGATCTCCGGCCAGAGTCCCCTCTGCCTCCGCGGGCAGACGCGGGAGCGCTCGCGCGAGCGCATGGTTGAACTGCAAGTCATCAGAACCCAGCACGGGAGTGGAGGAGAGGAGCACGGCGCGCTCCAGCACGTTGCGCAGCTCGCGCAGGTTGCCGGGCCAGGCGTAGGCGCGCAGGGCGGACTCGGCCGCGGGCGTCAGGTCCATCCCGGAACGGCCAATCTCGCGGGAGAGCCGCGAGAGCATGGCGCGGGCGATGACGGGGATGTCCTCGGGCCGCTCGCGCAGTGAAGGGATGCGCAGCGGCAGGGGGCTGATGCGGAAGTAGAGGTCTCCACGGAAGCGCTGCGCACGCACGGACTCGGCCAGGTTCTGGTGGGTGGCGGCGATGAGGCGCACGTCCACCGAGCGGTCCTCCACCTCGCCCAGCCGCCGGAAGCGCTTCTCTTCGATGACCTTGAGGAGCTTGGGCTGCACCTGGAGGTCCATGTCTCCAATCTCGTCGAGGAACACGGTGCCGCGGTGGGCCACCTCCAGCAGGCCCTGCTTGCGGCTGACGGCGCTGGTGAAGGCACCGCGCTCGTGGCCGAAGAGCTCCGTCTCCAGGAACTGGGCCATCAACCCCGCGCAGTTGAGCTGGACGAGCGGGCCTCCGGAGCGAGGGCCCTGCAGGTGCAGCCAGGAGGCCAGCACGCCCTTGCCGGTGCCGGTCTCGCCCAGGATGAGGACGGGGCTGTCGCTGTCCAACACGCGGCGCGTGGTGGCCTCCAGGTCGCGGATGACGCGGCTCCCGCCGAGGAAGGGGTTGATCTCCTCGGAGCTGCTGGCGACCAGGGCCTGCTGACGGCGGCGGGCTTGCTGGGCCTCCAGCAGGCGCTCCACCATGACCAACAGGGTGGGCAGCTCCACCGGCTTGGGCAGGAAGTGTTCCGCGCCCTGCTTGATGACCTGGACGGCGGTCTCGATGGAGACGTGCGCGGTGAGCACCAGCACGGGGATGGAGGAGTCCATCGCCCGCATCTCCGGAAGCAGGTCGAGCGCGGTGCCATCCGCCAGGCGGTAGTCCAGCAGCACCAGGTCCGGCCGGGAACCGCGGAAGAGCTCGCGGGCCTCCCGGCAGTTCTCCGCTTCGATGACCTCCAGCCCATGAGCCTCGAAGAAGTGGCGGATGCCGAAGCGGACCGCCAGCTCGTCATCGACCACCAGGATCCGTCGCCGCATTCGGCTCCCCTTCAGCTGGCAGGCATACCCGGACCTCGGCTCCCCCCTCGGGCCTGTTGCCCACGGAGACCGTCCCGTGATGCTCCCCAACGATACGTTGGACGATGGGAAGGCCCAGGCCCACCCCCCAGGACGTTGTGAGTAGAACGGCTCGAAGACGCGCGGCAGATCTCCGGGGAAGAAGCCGGGCCCCTGGTTCAGCACCGGCACGACGCGGCCACGCAGGTTGATGACACTCAGGTACGGCCCGCCGAGGCATTGCGCACGGGGACGAACGGGCTGTGGAGGTAGCCAGGCATCCCCGGCCGGGGAGCAGCGGCCGGCAGGTGATGGCTCTCGCGGACCTGGAAGAAGGAGACGAGCTGCCGCAGCGCATCGGCCTGGGCGGCCAGCTCCTCGGCGGTGCTCGCCAGCTCCTCGGAGGCCGAGGCATTGCGCTGCGTCACCTGATCCACCTGCTCCATGGCGCGGTTCATCTGCGACACGCCCGTGGACTGCTCGCGGCTGGCGGCGGCGATCTCCTGGACCAGCTCGGCCGTCTTCTTGATGGAGGGGACGAGCTCGCCGAGCAGTTGCCCACTGCGCTCGGCCACCTTCACGCTGCCCGCCGCGAGGACTGAAATCTCCTGGGCCGAGGTCTGCGCCCGCTCGGCCAGCTTGCGCACCTCGGTGGCCACCACCGCGAAGCCCTTGCCATACTCACCCGCGCGCGCCGCCTCGATGGCCGCGTTGAGCGCCAGCAGGTTCGTCTGGTAGGCCATCTCCTCGATGATGGAGATCTTCTCCGCGATGGAGTTCATCGCGGCCACCGTCTCCTTCACCGCCTGGCCGCTCTCCTCCGCCTGGCGAGCTCCCTTCACCGCCATCTGCTCCATCAGGCGGTTGTTCTCGCTGCTCTGGGTGATGGTGGCGGACATCTGCTCGAGGGTCGCCGTCGTCTCCGCCACGCTGCTGGCCTGCTCACTGGTTCCCTCGGACAGGGCCTGGCTGGAGGCGGAGACCTGCGCGGAGGCCTGGGCGAGCGCGTCCGCCCCTCCGCGCACCTCGCCGATGACCTCCGCCAGCTTCTCCGACATGACCCTCATCACATGCAGCAGGCTTCCCTCGGAAGCGCCACGGGTGTCGATGGCCATGGTCAGCTCTCCGTCGGCGACCCGGCGAGCGATCTCCGCGACGTGGTTGGGCTCGCCACCCAGCTTCTTGAGGATTCCCCGGGTGGTCAGCGCGCTGACGACCAGTTGCACGATGAACGCGACGACGATGATGGACAGCACCCCCATGCACAGTTCGACCCGCTCCGTCTCGCGCACGACGGCCGCTTGCGTGCGCGCATCGAGTATCGAGAAGAACTCATCGATGGGCCGCATGATGATGGCCTTCTGCGTGTGATAGGCGCCGTCGTGCATGATCCGCACCGCCATGGAGGGATCCGGCTCGCGGCGGACGGTGAAGTTTCCGCTCTCGTCGGCGAAGAGCCCTTTCACCGCGTTCATGGCGATGGACTCGGTCCTGACGAGGTCGTTGGAAACACGCTCCGCCTCGGCGAGCTTGTCCAGTTCCTCCCGGGTGAACCCCAGCTCCTTCATCAATTGGATGAGCGAGATGGACCGGCCGTCATGGCGCGGCTTCTCGCCATTGCGGACCGCGAGCACATCCCAATACATGCGCTCGTACCGGGTATCGCCAGTGACCACGTACGTCCGGGCGAGCCGTGTCAGGTCTTCTGAAGACTGACGTAGCTCGTCGGCGAGCTGGTACGAGGCATAGCGGATGTACTCCTGCTCCCGGGCCCGCTGTGCCCCTCGGTACAACAAGGCGACGACCACGATGAGGGAGAACAGGAAGACTGCATACAATGTATGGGTGATGATGAGCGATCTCTTGACGGACATATCGCATACTCCAGGTGAATGACTTCACAGCCGCCTCGGGGCGGTTGGGGATGGCGGGGCGAAATGCCCCAGATGTATGGCTTCGGGGTGAGTCGTGAAGAGGGAGCTCTCGCGATGGGACCGCGGAACCGAGACACTCTTCAGGTCGTGGAATCAGTTGCTGACGTGGATCTTCTCCAGCGCGGGCTTCATGTGCCCACGCCTGGAGCACTTCCCACGCCAGCATCCAGTAGATGACAACTCCCTGGAATTGCAACACACCGCCAGCGCGTGGACAGGCCGCGTCTGACGGGAGGATCCTGGATCTGGGACGAGCAGCCCAGGCGCTCGCGCCACGAATCCACGACCCCACGTCGCATGACTGGCGGCCCGGCAACCAGGCCGGTTGCTGCGCGCCTGGGGCATCGGCTTCACCGCGCTCGACGACCGCCTGGACCCCGGTACAATCCGGCGCATGGCATCCGCGACTCCCCAGGTCTCCGCGTGGAGGGGACTCGCCGTCTACCTGGTCCTCACCTTCGCGCTCGCCTGGCTCCCCGCATTCCTGCTGCGCGATGTGCTGTCCGGGGTGACGCGCGGTTTCTCGCATCAGCTCCTCGCGGCGTCACTGCTCTACGCGGTGACCATGGGGTGGCAGCCGCTCGCGGCCTCCTGGGTGGTGCGCCGCTGGGTGGAGCCGCCCGGCCCCGGAGATTCCGGACTCCATCCCGCCCGGTTCTCCTACAACGTCCTGGCGACCTTCGCGCCCCTGGTGCTCGCCGGGGCCGCGCTGCTGAGCGCCTGGGGCCTCCACGAGCTGCGGCGCTATACGGGTCCGCTCGAGCTGCCCATCCCTCGCGCCCCCCACGCTCCCGTGCGCTCGCTCCCGGCGGCGTTGGTGATGACACTGGCGTTCTTCGCCTCCCTCCTCCTCATCTGGTTGCAGGCGCTCGCCGAGGAGGTGGGATGGCGCGGCTACTTCCTCACCCGGCTCATGCGGCAGCTCGGCCCCTGGGAGGGGCTGCTCCTTCATGGCCTCTTCTGGGGCCTGTGGTATGCCCCTCCCCTGCTGCTCATGGCCGATGCGCCGGGCTCCGCGCCCCTTCCCCTGCACGGCGTGCCCTTCGTCCTCACCTGCACGCTGCTGGGCGCCCTGCTGGGATGGCTGCGGCTCGCCTCACACAGCGTCATCCCGACCACCATCGCCAACGCCGTGCTGACGCTCTCTGCGGGCCTGCCCCTGCTGTTGCAGGGCGTCGAGGTGGGGCCGAGGGGCGCCGCCTATGGCCCTCCGGGCTGGCTCCCCATGGGGCTGGTGCTCGCGGCGATCGCCCTGGGCCGCTGCCGGCACGCGGTGAAGCTCCCCGAGCACTCCACTCCGTAGCACGCGGGCGCGAGGGCCCGGCCGGCCTGGAGTGCCCGCTGTCGGAAGCTCGCGTGAACTCCGTGCTGGGCATGAGCCCGCTCCTTGGCGAGTCTTGGGCCCGTGGACACCCTGCCCGCTCCCGAGGAGCTCGAGCCCCTTCTCTCCGCCGCGCTGGCCCTGCCAGCCCTGAAACCCCAGGCCGCCCGCCTCGAGCGGCTGCGCCAGGACTACGCACGAGGCCTGGAGCGCAAGGACGCGCCCCTTACCGTGGCCCTGGTGGGCGCCACCGGCGCGGGCAAGTCCACCCTGATCAACGCGCTGGCCGGACAGTCGCTCGCGCGGGAGGGAGAGGATCGCCCCACCAGCACGGCCGCCACCGTCTTTGCCCCCGAGGGCGCCGGTCTCGAGGACCTGGGCCGCGTGGGCGCGAAGGTGGTGCGCTACTCGGTGGATCCACGCGGACTGTGGAGCGGCCAGGTGTTCATCGACACGCCGGACCTCAACAGCGTGGCCCGGGAGCACCGCGAGGTGGCGCGCTCGGCCCTGGAGCGCGCGGACGTGGCATTGGTGGTGATGCACCGCGGGAGCGTGGCCGAGGCCACCCAGGCCGAGTTCCTCGCGGACTTCGCCCGGCGCCGCGCGCTCGTGTTCCTCATCAACTTCGCGGATGAGCTGTCCACCGACTCGCGCGAGACGCTCAAGGCGCAGGCGCGCCGGCTGGCCTCGGAGCAGTTCGGGCTGCCGGCGGAGTCCGTGCCCGTCTTCGCCATCAGCGGCCGGGCCGCGAAGGAGGGCAAGGATCCCTCGGGCGAGTTCGGCACCTTCCTCTTCCAGCTCAAGTCCCTGGCGACGCAGGCGGTGGCCGAGCGCGTGCGGCGAAGCAACGCCCGGGGCGCGCTGGAGGAAATCACCTCGCGGGTGGAGGGGGCGTTGAAGGACACGGAGGACACCCTGGCGCGGGCGCGGGCGGCGCTGGAGTCGGGTCTCGGGCGGGCCTCCGAGGGGCTGAAGGCGGACTTCGACACGCGGCTGGCGCTGGCGCAGGGTCACCTGGCCTCGGAGGTGCGGAGCCAGGCGGCGGGACGCTTCTGGGGTCCGGCGGCGTGGGGCATGCGGCTGTCGTACGTGGGCGCCGGGGGCCTGGGCGCGGCGACGCTGCTGGCCAGGCGCAGTCTGCCCGTGGGGCTCGCGGTGGCGGCGACCTCCACGGTGCTGGACGCGGTGCGGGACAAGACGCGCGCCCGAGCGGCGGAGACCACCGTGGTGGAGCCCTTCGAGGACGAGCTCTCCGTGGAAGGGGCGGCGCGCGCCGCGCTGGCGGAGGCCCGGAGCCTGGCGCACGCGAGTGGACTGTCCCCGGAGTCCCTGGGACTGCCGGACGTGGAGACACTGCTGGTGGAGCTGAAGTCCGCACGCGCGAGCGCCTGGCGCTACACGGTCACCACGGCGGTGGCGGAGGCGGTGGCCGGCTGGTGGCGCACGGCGCGCTGGTTGCTGCTGCCGCTCATCAACCTGCCCCTGCTGGCGCTGCTGGGACACGTGGGCTACCGCGTGGTGCGCGCGTACGTCGAGGGCCCGCTCTTGGGCGTGGAGTACTTCCTCAACGCGGGGGCGCTCTTCGCGGTGCTGGCGGGCACCGGGGCCCTGTTGGCCTCGGCGAGCCTCGCGGGGACGACTCGCGCCGTGCGCCGCGCGGGACTCGGGCGCTTCACCGCGTTGCTGGGTTCACTCGGCGGCCGGCTGGGAGAGACGATCCAGGACAGCTTCCGTCCCGGACGTGATGCGGCGCGCGCCCTGCTCCGGCTCCGCTGAGGAGGCGACACGGGCCTCGGACCCATGGGCGTGCGCACGCGCGCCCATGAACACCTCCCTCGGACTCCGGGACGGGTACTCACCAGGCGGGCAAGCACCCACGTTCGAGCCTGCAGGACGACCCCACCCCACCCACCCGGGCGCGCCTGCCTGGAGTCCGCCTCCCATGCGCCTTCCCTCCACCATCGCCCTGTCCGCGTGTCTCCTCGTGTCCGCCTGCGGCGGCTCGGAAGTGGAGGAGGACTCGACACCGGCGCTTCCTCGCGAGCTCATCGGCACCTACAACGTCACGGGGAACCTCACCACCATCGTCCATGGCGTCTCGAGTTCGAGCCCGACGGGCGAGACGCTCGTGCTCCAGGCCGGCACCTCGCGGGAGGCCCTGACGCTGGAGCTCGTGGGACTCGGCTGCGACTTCCAGGGACAGATGGTCGGCGCGCGCACCTTCACCCTGCGGAACAGGTCGTGCGCACTGCCATCCGATGACGCCTGCACCTCCACGTTGAATTTCAGCAGTGGGAGCGGCGGCGTGAAACAGGAGGGGCTCGAGGTCTCTCTCGAGGCCCAACGCCTCACGCGCTGCGGCGGTGTGACCACCGCGACCTCCATCACCCTGGTGCTGTCGGGCCCTCGGAAGTGAACGGCGTCCAGTCGAGCGGCGGCGCTAGCGGGAGCCGCCCGAGCCGTCGTCCGAGGCCTGGACCTGAGGCGCTTCCTGGCGCTTCGGAGCAGCCTCGGAGGCCGTCCGAGAGACCTGCTCCAGCACGGCCTTGGCACCCGGGGGGATACCACCGGCGGCCTGCTGGTTGTCGTTCGGCAGGGCCGGGGTGGGAGCGAGCGGCAGGTTGGCGCGAGCCGGGTCGCTGGCGGCCATCACCGGCATGTCCTGGTTCTTGCCGCACGCGGGCGCGGCGATGAGGGTATCGCGCACCGGGTCGCCGTAACCGGCGATGAGCGCGGGAACGGAGGGGTTGTTCCACCCGGAGCCCTCCGTGCGAGCCACCTTGAAGTGCAGGTGGGGGCCGCAGGACCAGCCGGTGTTGCCCGAGTAGCCGATGAGCTGACCCTTGTGTACCTGGTCGCCGGGCTTCACCACGACGGCGCTGAAGTGGAGGTATTGGGTCTCCACGCCGCCCGAGTGCGTGATGACGACGTAGTTGGCGGACTGAGCCATCTTCGGGTCGCAGGCCCCCTGGGTGCTGTCACCGCGAGCCATGCGCACCACCCCCTCCTCCGCGGCGACGACGGGCGTGCCGATGGGCATGCGGAAATCCCACGCATAGGTGTCGTTCTGCAGGTGGCTGCCCGTGTCGTGGCCCTGGCTGACCGGGAACACACGGCCACAGGCAAAGGGGACGCCCATTTCGGGAGCCACGGTGTTGCGGGCGGGGGGAACTGCCGGAGCCGAAGCGAGAAGGAAGAGCGTAGGCAGGATCATAGTGGGGGCCGCGCGAAAACGACGCAGTGCTCCCCTACTATTCCAAATCCAGCCTGGCTCCGCTGCCTGGCCGCTGGTCCCGGGCGGCAGGCAGGCGGGCAGGCGGAGCTATCCTTTAGAGCGATGGTGCCTCTCAAGGGAGCGTCCCCCGTGGCGAAGGAAGACCGAGCGCACGTCAACGGGAGGTGCCTTGTCACGAAGGACCGTGTCGGCCCGTGCCGCGTGGCCCTGGCCACGCTTGGAGGGCGGAACGATGTGAAGCGCCTGAACGCCGCCACCGGGCTGGCACTGCTGCTGGGGGTGGCGCTGCTCACCACGGGCTGCGCCACGATGACTCCGCCGCCCGGCGGGAGCGGCCCCATGTCCGCGTTGCGAGAGACGGCGGCCGGTACGCCACCACTCCAGACGCATCTCGCGCTCTCTTCCACCGAGCCGGGTGGACAGGAGCGGTTGCACCGCCGCCGGAGCGCTCGTGGACCGGGCTCGTCCGTCGCCATGGCGAGCGCGGGGGCTACGACCCAAGGCCCTCTTACCTGCGGAGGACAGGCCGTGCCCCCGGGCTGGCCCGACTTCTCCTCCGGCGACCAGGAGGCACTGTTCGCCCCCTTCCTCACGTGCACCTCGCCCGCCGAGTTCGTCGCGTTGCAACAGCGCGTGGACATGCCCCGGCTGGTGGAGGCGTTGGACGACTGGCACGCGGTGCGGCTGGGCGCCCTGGGGCCCGTGCGCGAAGACGCCGCCCACATCCTCCAGCGCAAGCGGGCCTCCTTCCTCACCACCGCCACCGAGCGCTACGGCCTCATCCACGCCGAGGTGTTCGCCCTCTTCGTCCTGCACTCGGCCCATGACGACGAAGTGGACGAGGTGCTGCAACTGCTGGCCCGGGACAAACTGTTGGGCCAGACGCTGGCCCTCATGCCGTCGGTGCGCGAGGAGTTGGAGCAGCGAGGAATGCCGCTCTCGCGCTACCCGGAGCGGGCCGAGCAGGCCGGAGACGTGCTGCGGGGCATGGGCCGCGCCGCCAGGGACGTGCTCTCCACCAGCCCGGGGAGCGACAGCACCCGGTACATGGAGATGACCGCGCGGCGGGCGCAATTGCCACCACCCTACCAGCAGGCCAGTGAGCAGGTGGAGCGGGCCCTGGCGCTGCGACACTTCGCCCCGGGCAGCGTGGCGCTGGGCACCTTCGACTCCATGACGTTTGGAGTGCCGCTGGGCTCCTACTACCTGCTGGCGGGCTCGGGCCATGGATTGTACTCGCTGACGCAGGGCCAGTACGAGCAGGCCGCGCGCGAGTTGGCACCCGCGTTGCTGCTGGGAGCCCTGTACGCCGGAGGCAAGGGCCTGCACGCCATGTCCAAGGTGCGAGGAGCCCCGGGCGCCGGACTGGGAGGAGCGCGAGGGCTGGGACTACCGGAGCCGCGCTTGACGGCCCTCAAGGAGATGGCGCGGCAGTTGGAGTCACAGCTGGGCGTGGAGGGCCTGCGGGAGCTGGCCCGGGACATCCAAGCCAGCCGGGAGGCGGGCCACTTCGTGGCCGTGGGGGGAGTGGATGCTGCCCTGGCCCTGCATGAAGCCCGGGGCAACGTGGCCCGGGCGCAGGCGATGATGTCCAGGGCCAGGCCCGGGGCCACGGGCTCCTCGGCGGTGCGGAGCGAGGTGGGGAAGGGCTCTGGGGAAGTGGCCACCGTGGCGGACGACGCCGTACGTCCCACCCTCAAGAGGGCCAGTGCAGCGGAGCGCTCCGGGGGTCTGGCCTCCCTGGTGGACGAGCAACTGGGTCTCACCCAGGAGGTGGTGGAGGCCAGGCTCGCAGCGGTGGAGCTCGAGTCCACGGGCCCTCGCCTGCCAAAGGACGTGGCGGTGCTGGAGAAGCAGCGCCCCTCCCTCGATGCCTCGCCACCCGGAGCTGAAGGCAACCCGCGTTGGGGTGAATACGTCGCCTATTACGAGAATCGCCTGGGGGAGCTCAAGCAGGGCAAGGCCGCCAAGGGGCCTCTGCGTTGGGAGGCCTACGAGAGGATGTGGGGGTGGTTCACCCGGGGGCTGGACTTCGAGCGCTTCATGGTGAGGCTGCTACAGGCCGACGCGGAACTGCCTCGGGCGCAGCGCCGCTTTCTCGGGGACTTCAACAAGCCTCGCATCGAGACGTATGTGGGCGTGTGGAAGCCGGGCACCGGCCTGCGCTTCGCGGATGTGCTCATCATCGAAGAGGGCGAGCTCGCCGGAAGGCCTCCTCGCGTCGAGACATTCAGCTTCAAGAGTCGAAATCTCGCGCAGCTGGAGCCAGAGGCCTTGAAGACGCAGATGAGAGAGGACGCGAGGGAAGCTCTGCGGAAATACGGCGAAACCGTGGACATCCGCCGAGAATCCCTCCATCTCCTTCTCCGCGAGGGCAGCGAGGCTTCCGTCCAGCGGGTCCGCCTCATCTACGAGGGCGGCGAACTCACACCCAAGGACGTAGACGGATTGGAGCTTGCCGCGCGCGCAATTGAGAGAGAGGTTCCGGAAGTGGAGGTCTTGTTCCAATGAAGAAGCTGAGCGTGCACGATTTGAAGCCGGAGGACAGCCTCCTGCTCATCTTCGACGGTGCCTACGACCCACAAGCGGCACGAGAGAGCGCGCTGGAGCCCCTTCTTCAGGTCCTCGAGAAGCACGCGGGCGAGTGGATGCCGGACGTCGTGAAAAGCAAGCGGCAACGGAAATACGCCCGCGCCGCCGTCTGGAAGGCCATGGAGGAGCGGGGCGGCGAAAGATACACCCATTGTGGGCTCTTTCGCACGAAGTGGCCCGCGGTGGAGATGTCGCTCGGGATCTGCCTACCACCTCTTCCGCCCATGCTGGACGTCTATCTCAATGTGAAGCCACTCTCCTTCTTCGCGGAGATGGAACGCTGTCGCCAATTCGTGGAGATGGTGCGCGCCTGGGCCGCTCACTACCCGGTCTCCTACGCCATGGCCCATAGTATGGCGGACAGGGGGTTGTCTGGCGCTCCCTACTTCGGCCGCGATGACAAGACTTCGCGAAGGGACGGTTTCGACAAAATCTACGAGGTGTTCTGGCTCAACGTCTTCGGCCCGAAGCTGGTGGAGAGCGTCGGCCGCGAGCGCGTGCTGTCCACGCCGGCCTGGCGGGTGGAGGAGCTCCCCAACGGCTCCGTCCTCCTGGTGACGTGGCCCACCGTGACGGACTTCGCCAGCAAGGAGGCACGGCTCGCTCAGGCCCGCGCCCACGCGCACCTCCGGCCGGACCTGGACTACGACACCGTGCTGCGCACCCTGCTCGAGCGCAGCGCCACGCTGGCCCCCGTGGAGCCCCGCTTCCACCCGGACGTGGCGCCACTCCTCTCGCGCGTGGTGGACCTCGTCGCCATTCACGAGCGCCAGCGCAGGATCGCCGAGCTCAACGCCTGGCAACCGCCCGAGCCCGAGGAGTGGCGCCCCGCCGACTCCGCCCTGCCCCCGGACGTGGACGACCCGGAAGGAGCTCGCGAGCATTACGACGACCTCGCCGAGCACCTCGTGGCCCTGCTGCACACCCAGGTGCCCTCCGTCTTCGACGCGACGCCCGAGTCGCTCACGGACGCCGACTTCTACTTCTGGCGCGAGGAGTTCCCCAGGGTCTTCCAGCGAGAGAACATCGACGCACATGCGGTGCCCGCCATTGGCGCGTACCTGGGCGAGGTGCTCGTGCGCAACCTGGGCGGCAGGTGGATACCGCGCAAGAAGCTCATGGAGGCGCAGGTGCTCGTGGGCAACCGCGTGTGGTTGCCGTTTGTCCGGGCCTGGAACTACATGCGCTCGAGACAGTCGCTGCTGGACTACTCCCTCACCCGGCTCTACCGCGAGGCCGAGCGACACCGGGCCTGAAAGCAGGGGACAATGCTCGCCTGCCTCGGGAACAAGCCCGCAGGCATCGATGTTGCGGCGCCGCCCGGGTGGCACCGGGCCTGGGGGAGCACACGACATGACGCGAGAGATACGGTGGGTGGCCCTGAGCCTGGCACTCGGGATGACGGCCTGCGGCACGACCTCGGCCACACCGCCCGTGGACGCGGAGCGGCCCTCGGAAGACACGGTGGCCTTCGTGGACGTGAACGTCGTCCCCATGGACTCCGAGCGCCTGCTGCCCCATCAAACCGTGGTGGTGCGCAAGGGCCGCATCGCGTCGCTCGGCCCCGCGGACTCCACCTCCGTCCCCTCGGACGCAGTGCGTGTCGAGGGCCAGGGCCGCTACCTCATGCCGGGGCTCGTCGACATGCACCTGCACCTGGTTCCGGGCACGGGCCAGCCCGAGGACCCCGCGGGCCAGGTGCTCTCGCTGCTGCTGGCCAACGGTGTCACCTCGGCGCGAGCCCTGGGCGGTCCCAAGGACACTCCGCTCGTGGTGCGCAACCGCGTGGCGCGCGGCGAGGTGCTCGGGCCCACGCTGTACGTGGCGGGCCCCTCGCTCCATGGCAGGTCGGTGCAGGGCCCGGAGCAGGTGCGCCAGCGGGTGCGCGAGTACAAGGCAGCGGGCTATGACCTGCTGAAGACGCACGGCTCCCTCGGCCGCGAGACGTACGACGCGATGATGGCCGAGGCGCGGGCACGGGGCCTCGTGGTGAGCGGCCACGTGACACCGGACGTGGGGCTCTTCCACGCACTGGAGTCGGGACAGCAGATTGAACACCTGGACGGCTACCTCAACGAGCTGCTGCCGGAGAACGACCCCGCGAGGGCCGAGGTGGGCCAGGTGGAGGTGGGTGCGGCGCTGGACCGGATGGACGCGGCGCGCATCCCGGCGCTGGCGGAGGCCACGAGGAAGGCGGGGGTATGGAGCTCGCCGACGCTGGCGCTCTTCGAGACGGTGACGAGCCCCGACGGCGCGGAGCCGCTGCGCTCGCGTCCGGAGCTGCGCTACGTGTCGCAGGCGGCGGTGACGGCGTGGACGCAGATGGCCTCGAGCGACCCGCAGATGGAGGGAGTGCCGACGGAGCGCAAGCGCAGGTTCGCCGAGCTGCGGCGCGAGCTGGTGCGCGGGCTGTACACGGCGGGGGCGAAGCTGCTGGTGGGGTCGGACTCGCCGCAGCTCTTCATGGTGGCGGGCTTCGCGGTGCACCGGGAGATGGAGGCACTGGCGGCGGCGGGGATTCCCGCCTATGGGGTGTTGGAGGCAGCCACGCGCAACCCGGCCGAGTTCATGCGCGAGGCGGACACCTGGGGCACGGTAGCCCGGGGCAAGCGCGCGGACCTGCTGCTGCTGAACGCCAATCCGCTGGAGGACGTGAAGAACACGCGCGCCATCGCGGGGGTCATGGTGCGTGGACACTGGCTGCCGCGCGACGAGCTGGACGCGCTGCTCGAGCGCACGGCCGTGGTGGCGAACGCACCGCCCCGGGCGAAGAAGAGCGTGGCCACCGCCGCGTCCCAGGCTCCATGATGGAGTGGAACGGGAGACCACCGCATGGCACGCATGGACAGCTTCGTGGAGTACACGCTGGAGTTGCTGGAGCCACTCGGCCCGGTGCAGGCGCGCGCCATGTTCGGCGGATGGGGCCTGTACTCGAGCGGGAGGATGTTCGGGCTGATCATCCAGGACCGGCTCTACCTCAAGACGGATGACACCACGCGCTCCGCCTTCGAGTCCGCGGGGGGCGAGCCATTCGTCTACGACTCGGGCAGGGGCAAGCCCGTCACCATGTCGTACTGGACACCTCCGCCGGACGCGAGTGACGACGCCCACCTGCTGCTGCCCTGGGCCCGTCGCGCGGTGGACGCCTCCCTGCGGGCCGCGCAGAAGAAGCCCGCGGCGAAGAAGTCCGCCCCCACGAAGAAGCCCCCAGCGGCGAAGAAGCCCGCACCGGCGAAGGCGAAGTCCACTCCCGCGAAGAAGCAGGCCCGGGCGAAGAAGCCCGCCGCGAAGAAGGCCCCGGCCCCGGTGAAGAAGAAGACGGCACGGCCCTCGCGCCGCGCCTGAGACTGTCGCCTGGCCTCACTTCGCGCACGAGCCTGGCGCCCTCCCCGGTGGCAGCCGCTATCCTGCCGCCTCTTCATTCAACGGAGGCAGCACCGTGGCCGCAGACACCATCTTCGCGAAGATCGTCCGAGGCGAGATTCCCTGCCACAAGGTCTGGGAGGACGACCGGCACCTGGCCTTCCTGGACATCCGTCCGCTGAGGCCGGGGCACACGCTCGTCATCCCCAAGGTGGCGGGGGACTATCTCTTCGACATGGACCCCGAGGCGTACGGGGCGCTGACGCAGGCGGTGCGCACGGTGGCGCGGCTGCTCAAGGAGCGCACGGGGTGCCAGCGCGTGGTGGAGGTGGTACTCGGCTATGAGGTGCCGCACGCGCACGTGCACCTCATCCCCACCAACTCCATGGCGGAAATACCGTCCCTCGCTGGCACGCCCGCCGACCAGGCCGAGCTGGCGAAGGTGGCCGCGCGACTCCGGGGCGGGACGTGAGCTGACGCGGCGGGACGAGCGGACGGCGGCGACGCGTGGCAGGCTACGGGCCCTCACCTCAACCCGATACACGAGGGACTCCGTGCAACAACGCCTGAAGCCGACGCTCGCCGCGCTGTCGTTGATGCTGCCGCTGACGTCGCTGGCCGGTGCCAAGAGCGCCGTGCCCCCGCCGCCCGTGGCGGCGAAGAAGGCCGTGGTGGACACCTACCACGGCACGAAGGTCGACGACCCGTACCAGTGGCTCGAGAAGAGCGACGACCCCGAGGTCCGCAAGTGGGTGGACGGAGAGGTCGCCCACATGCGCGCGGTGCTCGACAAGCTGCCCTCGCGCGACGCCATCCGCGCCCGCCTCACCACGCTGATGACGCACAAGTCGCCGGCCCACTCCGGGATGATCCAGAAGGGCGGCGTCTTCTTCGCCATGAAGTTCCAGCCGCCCAAGCAGCAGGCCTTCCTGGTGGTGCTGCCCTCGCTGGAGGACCCCTCCACGGCGCGCGTGCTGTTGGACCCGGTGGAGCTCGACCCGAGCGGCCACACCACCATCGACTTCTTCGTCCCCTCGCCGGACGGCAAGAAGGTGGCGGTGTCGCTGTCGAAGGACGGCACGGAGAGCGGTGACGTCTCCATCTACGACATGGCCACCGGCAAGCCGCTGCCCGGAGAGCTGGTCCCCCGGGTGAACGGCGGCACCGCGGGCGGCAGCCTCGCGTGGAATGGAGACGGCTCGGGCTTCTTCTACACGCGCTACCCGCGCGGCGAGGAGCGCCCGGCCGAGGACCGCGACTTCTACCAGCAGGTGTACTTCCACAAGCTCGGCACGCCGACGGACAAGGACACCTACGAGTTGGGCAAGGACGCCCCGCGCATCGCCAACTACGCGCTCAGGACGTCCGAGAACGGCGCGCACGTGCTGGCCATCCTGGGCAACGGCGACGGCGGCGAGTACGCGCTCTACCTGCGCGGCCCGGCGGGCACCTGGACGCAGCTGTCGAAGTTCGAGGACAAGCTCGACAGCGGCGCCTTCGGGCAGGACGGCGCGCTCTACGTGCTCTCGCGCAAGGGCGCGCCGCGCGGCAAGGTGCTGCGGATTCCGCTCGCCACGCCGTCGCTGGACAAGGCCACCGTCGTCATCCCCGAGGGCAAGGCCGCCATCGAGGGCTTCCGCCCCACCGCCACGCGCCTCTACGTGATGGAGCAGCTCGGCGGCCCCTCGCAGCTGCGCATGGTGGGCCTGGACGGCAAGGACCTGGGCGTGGTGCCCACCCCGCCCGTCTCCTCCGCGGGAGGCGTGGTGGCCCTGGGCGGTGACGACATCCTCCTGTCCACCAGCAGCTACACCGAGCCCTTCACCGTGCACCGCTATGCGGCGAAGGACGGGGCGCTGACGAAGACGACGCTGGGCCGCACCTCGCCCGTGGACACCAGCAACGTGGTGGTGGACCGCGTCATGTGCACGTCCAAGGACGGCACCCAGGTGCCGCTCAACATCCTGCACGCGCGAGGCACGAAGCTGGACGGCAACAACCCCACGCTGCTCACCGGCTACGGCGGCTTCAACATCTCCCTCAGCCCGGGCCTCAACGTGCGCCACTTCGCCTTCATCGAGCAGGGGGGCGTGGTGGCCATCGCCAACCTGCGTGGCGGCTCCGAGTTCGGTGAGGAGTGGCACGCCAACGGCTCGCTGACGAAGAAGCAGAACGTCTTCGATGACTTCTACGCCTGCGCGAAGCTGCTGGTGGACAAGAAGTGGACGAAGCCCGAGCGCCTGGCCATCCAGGGTGGCAGCAACGGCGGCCTGCTGATGGGCGCGGCGCTCACCCAGCACCCGGAGATGTACCGCACCGTGATTGCCCAGGTGGGCCTCTACGACATGCTTCGCTCGGAGCGCACGAACAACGGCCAGTTCAATGTCACCGAGTACGGCACGGTGAAGGACCCCGAGCAGTTCAAGGCGCTCCAGGCCTATTCGCCCTACCACAACGTGAAGAACGGGACGAAGTACCCCTCGGTGCTCTTCACCTCGGGAGACAATGATCCGCGCGTGGATCCCTTCCACTCGCGCAAGATGGTGGCCCGGCTGCAGGAGGCCACGAGCTCCAAGCGCCCGGTGCTGCTGCGCACCAACAACATGGGCCACGGCATGGGCACGCCCCTGGCTCAAATCATCGAGGAGTCGGTGGACCTCTACGCCTTCCTCTTCAATGAGCTGGGCGTGAAGTACCGGCCGGTGGACGGCAAGGTCGCCGCGCCCGCGCCGAAGTAACCCCCGCGTCACCGCTCCCCTCCCGTCCTCCGGGAGGGGGCCTGGGTGAGGGGAATGGGCTCCCCCCTGGGCCCTAGGGCCGGAGGGCCCGGGAGACAACCCGGGACCCGGATACCCTCACCCTGTCCCTCTCCCGAGGGGAGAGAGACGTGGGGCACGGCTCAGGCGGCGCGCGTATCGCCGCTCTTCTCGGCCTCGCGGTACAGCTCCTCCACCGCCTCGCCGTACTTCTTGAGCACGCCGCGCCGCTTGAGCTTCAGCGACGCCGTCAGCATGTCGTTGGCGACGGAGAAGTCCTCGCTGATGAGCAGGAAGCGCTGCGGCTTCTCGTAGCCCTTCGCCTCCTTGGTGTACTCGGAGATCTGCTCCCGGTAGAGCTGCTGCACTTCAGGCCGCTTGAGCAGCTCGGGGATGGACGAGGCGTCCAGCCCCTTCTCCGCCGCCCACTTCTTCAGCGACTCCATGTCCGGGACGATGATGACCACGTTGAAGGGCTTGTTCTGCCCGTGCAGCATCGCGTTGACGATGAAGGGCGAGAGCTGCAGCGCCTGCTCGATGGGCACCGGCACCACGTACTTGCCGTTCTCCAGCTTGTACTGCTCCTTGATACGGCCGGTGATCCACAGGTACCCCTCGTCATCCAGGTAGCCCATGTCGCCGGTCTTGTAGCCCCCATCGCCGGTGAAGGACTTCGCGTTCTCCTCGGGCATGTTGTAGTAGCCCAGCATCACGTTGTGGCCGTGGACCACGATCTCCCCCTGCTTGGGGTCACCGGTCTCGGTGCGGTCGATCTCCACGCGCACACCGGGCAGGGGCTTGCCCACCGAGCCGATCCTCCGGTTGTCGGGGAAGTTGGCGGTGGCGATGGGCGACGTCTCGGTGAGGCCGTAGCCCTCGTAGACGGTGATGCCGAGGTTGTCGATGAACTCCGCCACCTCGCGGGAGATGGCCGCGCCGCCGCTGAAGGCGTACTTCAGCCGGCCGCCGAAGCGCATGCGCACCTTGGAGAAGACGACCTTGTCGAAGAAGGTGTACTGCAGGTCCAGCAGCGCACTGCTCTGCTTCTTCTCCGCGAGCTGCCGGCGCTGCGCCGCCACCGCCATTCCGCGCGAGAAGAGCATGCGCTTGATGGGGGACTCCGTGGCCATGCGCTTCTGCAGCACGTCATAGAGGCGGTTGAAGATGCGCGGCACCGAGAAGAGCAGCGTGGGCTTCACCTCGCCCAGGTTGTCGATGATCTTCTCCACCGCCTCGGCGATGCCCATGGAGGCGCCCATGGAGAAGAGGCCATGCAGCTCCACCGTCTGGCCGAAGACGTGCGCCCAGGGGAGGAACGCCAGCGAGCTGTCCTCCGAGGCCATGGGGAAGATGTCGTGCAGGGCTCCCACGTTGCGCGCCAGGTTCGAGTGGCTGAGCATCACGCCCTTGGGGTTGCCCGTGGTACCCGAGGTGTAGATGAGGCCACAGAGGTCCGAGCCCTTGGGAGAGATGACGGGCACGGGCGTCTCCGCGCCGCGGCGCAGCAGACATGCGAAGCTGTCCGTCTCGTGCTCGGTGCCAGTGAAGCGGATGATGTGCTCCAGCTTGGGCAGCTCCGATTGGAGCCCCTTCACCTTCGCGGCGATGGCGTCGGTGGCGGCGAACACCACCTTGGCGCCACAGTCGTTGAGGATGTACTTCCACTCCTTCTCCTGCTGCTGCTCGTACATGGGAACGTAGGCAGCTCCCAGCGTGTAGCAGGCATAGGCGCCCACGGCCCACTCGTGCCGGTTGTTGGAGATGACCGCCACCCGGTCCCCCGGAGTCACGCCGAGCTGGGCCAGTCCACCTCGCAGGTCATCCACCATCTGCCCGAAGCGGGCGTACGTCATCCACGTCCACTGTCCGTTCTTCTTCTCACCGAAGAGGTTGCGGGGGCCAAAGTGGGCCGTGCTCTGCAGGAAGACATCGACCAGCGTCTCGAACTTGGGGCTCGCCATGTATTCGGGCTCCTTGGGGTCTAGGATTGGGCGGGCAGTCTCGTCACAAGGCCCCCCCTGTGCCTGAGAACCCGGGACGCTACCTCATTTGGAGTCCCTACTGGATGGGTCCGGACGCGCTTTTTCCCGGACCGGGGGTGGAAGCGTCGGCGAGAACACCCTCAACAGGAGCAGGAGCGAGGGGACGATGAGGGCCGCCCCCACCGCGAGCGCCACCAGGAGGACTCGCAGAGAAGCCTCGGGGGCCGAGGCCGCCTGGAGGGTGAGGTCCGGCACGACCAGGTAGGGGTACTGGGAGGCCGCCCACCCCACCACGATGAGCCCCACCTGGGCCGCGGCCGCCACGCGCGCGGGCCAGAAGCGCCGGGCGAGCAGCAGGGCGAAGGCCAGCACGGCCGCCACCGCCGTCGCCCCGTGCAGGGCCAGCGCGAAGGGCGAGCCCGTCAGCCCCGTCCACACCCGGGGCGCCCCCTCGCGGGCGAGCACCAGCACGCCGAAGGCCGCCAGGAACACGGCCACACCCGCGCCCAGGGCACGCCGCCGGAAGTCCTCCTGGAGCGCGGGCTCGGGCGTCTCGGCCAGCAGGTACACCGCCGCCAGGAAGGCGAAGAGGCACAGGGCCAGCAGCCCCACCGCCAGCGCGAAGGGAGACAGCCACGCGGAGAAGAAGCCGCTCTCCACCAGGAGCCCCCGCACGCGGATGTCCCCGCTCACCACCGCGCCCACGCACATGCCCAGCAGCGCCGGAGACAGCACGCTCGCCCCGCTGAAGACGAGCCCCCAGCGCCGCTGCACCTGGTCGCCTCGCGCGTCGTAGGTGCGGAAGGTGAAGGCCGTGCCCCGGAAGACGATGCCCAGCAGCAGCAGAGTCAGCGGCACGTGCAGCGCCACGCTCAGCGCCGCGAAGGCTCGGGGGTAGCCCGAGAAGAGGATGACGATGCCGATGATGAGCCAGACGTGGTTCACCTCCCACACCGGCCCGATGGCCTGGGAGATGAGCGCCCGCTGCTCCGCCTTGCGCGGCCCCGAGGCCAGCAAATCCCAGACGCCCCCACCGAAGTCCGCGCCCCCGAAGAGCGCGTAGAGGACGAAGCAGGCCACCAGCACGCTGCCCAGAATCAGCTCAGTGGGCATGGGCCGCCTCCCCCGAGTCCTCGTGGCCCGGCAGCGTGCCCGCCACCTGCCGCACCAGGAGGAACACCACCATCGCGCCCAGGAAGAGGTAGACGAGCGTGAACGTCCAGAAGGGCACCGCCAGCGGTTGCACCGGCGTCACCGCGTCCGCCGTGCGCATCACTCCTCGGACAATCCATGGCTGGCGGCCCCACTCGGTGACGAGCCACCCCGCCTCCATCGCCACCACCCCGAGCGGCCCGCACAGCAGCCAGCCCCACAGCACGCGCCGGCCCTCGGGCCACGTCTTGTGCCGCCAGCGCAGGAAGAGCGTCACCACCGCCAGCAGCGCCATCACGCTCCCCGTGCCCACCATGAGATCGAAGGCCAGGTGCACCTTGGCCACCGGCGGCCACTCGTCGCGAGGGAACGCGTCCAGTCCCTTCACCTCCGCGTTGGGGTCGCTGAAGGCCAGCAGGGACAGCCCCTTCGGAATCTCGAGCCCGTAGGGCATGGTGCCCGTCTCCACATCCGGCAGCCCGCCCACGGTCAGCGGAGCGCCCCGCTGCGTCTGGAAGAGGCCCTCGGCCGCGGCCAGCTTCGCCGGTTGCGCATGCGCGATGTGCTCCGCCTCCCGGTGTCCCGCGAGCGGCTGGAGGAGCGCGGAGACGCAGGCCAGCGGCAGCGCGATGGAGAGCGCCTTGCGGTGGAAGGCCGCCCCCGGGTGGCGCAGCAGCACGAAGGCGTGGATGCCCGCCATGGCGAAGGCGCTCGCCTGGTAGCAGGCGAGCAGCGTGTGCACCACCTGGTACTGCCAGCCCGGGCTGAACATCGCCGCCACCGGGTCCACGTTCACCGGCCCGCCGGCAGTGGGCGTGAAGCCCGCCGGGTGGTTCATCCACGCATTCACCAGCGTGACGAAGAAGGCGCTCGCCGCGCCACTCAGCGCCACCATCACCCCCGAGAAGAGGTGCAGCCCCGGGGAGATGCGCTCCCTGCCGTACAGGTAGATGCCGAGGAACACCGCCTCGGTGAAGAAGGCCGTGCCCTCCAGCGAGAAGGGCAGCCCTATCACCTCTCCGTAGGCCCCCATGAACGAGGGCCACAGCAGCCCCAGCTCGAAGGACAGCACCGTGCCGCTCACCGCGCCCACCGCGAAGAGGATGGCCGTCCCCTTCGCCAACTTCCGGCTGAGCGTCACGTAGTCCGGGTCTCCCGTCCTCCGGGCCTTCAAGTCGCTGAGCACCATCAGCAGCGGGAGCGCGATGCCCGCCGCCGCGAAGATGATGTGGAAGGCGAGGGACATCCCCATCTGGGCGCGTGCGTAGAGCAGGTCCATGACGTGGATGAGTGTGCTTTATGCACCAATTCCACGCAATCACCAATTCTTATGAATCTATCACCACCCGACATGAGCGCGGCGCCCCCATCGCCCGACGGTGCCACGTCCGCATCCCGGGCCGGACACTACGCGCGAGCGGGGGACTGGGTGGTGAGCAGTCCGAGACGCGTCCTTCCCGGCTGCTCCGGCGTCTCGGAAGAGGAAGGCACCAACGACTGCACGGCACTCTTCGCCATGGCCGAGGCCAGCGTGGTGACGAAGATGAGCACGAGCTTGCGGCCGAGCTCGATGGCGACGGGGCGCTCCTCTGCGTGGGAAGCCAACCGATCCGGGTGCACCCAGGCGCGCCGCAGCGCCTGCGCCCGGTGCTTCCACAGCAGCTCCTCGCGGTGACGCTCCCTCCACCAGGAGTAGCCCATGCCCACGAGCGCCAGCGCGAGTGCGACGCCGCCCGCCTTGAGGATGACGTCGCGGTTCTTGCCGAGCGCGTGGCGGAACTGGTAGCGCACGTCCATGGCCCGCTCGCGGCGGCGCTCCAGCTCCTCGAGGGTGAGCAGCAGCTCGTCGCGCAGACGGTCCGCCGTCTTCTCCACCTGCTCACGGTCGCTCATGCTGGCGGTGATGTGCCCGCCGCCCTTGTTCTCCTGCTCGCTCATTGCAGTGTCTCCCGGGTGCGGGCGAAGTCCGTCTTCAGCCGATCCTGCGTCCGCGGGAGGGGTTTGGTGGGCAGCCGCTTGTACCCGGCGAACGCCAAGCCGCCGCACAGCAGCAACAGGAAGACGCCCACCAGGAGCACCCCGAGCCACTGCGCCAGCGGCAGCGCGAGCCCCACCGCCACCAAGAGAGCCGCCAGGCCCAGCAGCCCCAGCACGCCACCGGCGCCCAGGAGGATGCCCGCGGTGCGCGCCGCCTTCAGCTCCTCCTGGAGCTCCTTCTTGGCGTGCAGCACCTCCGCACGAGCAAGCAGCCGGGCCTCCTCGATGGCATGACGGACGAGCTCCGCCGTGGACAACGACTCCAGTTGCATGCGCTCCAGCCGCTCAGATTCGAGTTCCACGTCGCCGCCTCCCGCGGTCTCCTTGCGGAAGGTGGGAGCGGGACGATGCCGGGGGAAGTCTGGCCGCCAGAGCCCCCGCATGCCCGGTCCCCTCCTCCCCCGGGCGGGCGGGCAGCCAGGGGCTCGAGGCCATGCCCCAGAGGGAGGGGCGGCTCAGCGGCGGCGCTTGTGCGGGTTCTGCTGGGCGAGCGCGGTGGCCAGCGTCTCGCGCACCTGCCGGGCCTGAAAGAGCCGATCCGCCGTGTCCAGGAGCGTGTCCGCGTACAGCACGTTCTTGCGCAGCCGCGCGGGAATCGCGGCCGTGCCCAGGTGCGCCCCGAGCAGGGCCCCGGTGCATGCCGCGGCCACGTCGGCCTCGCCGCCGCAGCGCAGCGTCAACTCCACCGCCTGCCGGAAGTCGTGGGGCACCTTCAGCGTGGCGTACAGGGAGGTGAGCAGCACCGGCACCACGTGCGGCGGGAGGCCGTCCACGCCCCGGAGCTGACTGGGCGGCACGCTCACCTTGCGCAGCTGCCCGAGCGCCCGCGCCGTGTCCCAGGTGAGCAGCCGGGGCAGGTGCCGCAGTTCCTCGGCCAGCTCCTTGTCGTGCGCCGCCGCCGCCAGCGCCAGCTCCTCGCAGAACTCCGCGGGCGTGGGGGGCTCCTTCGTCGTGAGGCCCAGCGCCACCGCCTGCGCGAAGGCGGCCGCGGCCGCCGCGCACGTCGGGTCCTTGTGCGTGAGCACCGTCAGTACGCCCGCGTCGTGGCGGATGCGCACCCGGCTCTTGCTCTCGAAGAGGCCCACCACCACCGCGCGGCTGAGCACCGAGGGACACTTCATCCCCAGCGACGCCCCCGCGCTCATCCACGGCGTGCCCTGCGCCAGCTTCTGCAGCGACTCGGCCAGCGCCTTGGGCGGCTGGAGGATGATGCCCTCCTGCCACAACCACGCGAAGTGCGCCGCCGCGCTGCGCCCGTCGACCTTCCCCTCGCGGATGACGCTCTCGGCCGCCGCCAGCATCAGCTGCGTGTCATCCGAGAACTGGCCCTTGGCGAACTTCCCCCGAGGCCGAGGCGCGAAGTCCTCCGCCAGCCCAGGCAGCCGCGCGAGGCTCGCAGGCGGGATGCCCCGCAGGGGAAAGCCCAGGGCATCCCCGATGGCGAGTCCCAGGAATGCCGCTTGGAACCTGTCCTGGCGCTCGGCGGGTGTCAGCGACATGGGGAGCGGCAAGATAACCGAGCCGCGCTCCATGACTAGCCCCGACTTTCATCCCTCCGTGAGTTCCCTGCATGCCGGTGCATAGGTTGGGTGAAGGGTGCTCTCCCACCACAAGGCCCGAGCGCGCGTGGGACGCTGGCACGCGCCGTGCCGGACGGGCTACGCGTCGCGGCCGAGGTTGACAACCGCCTGCAGCCGGGCCACGACCGCCTGGGCGCCCTGGTGCAGGTGCTCGCCATCCCAGAGTGCCGGGGTGCTGTGTCCACCGAGTTTCCGCCACTCCGCCTCGGCCTCCGGAAAGGCGACATTGCGGAAGTGCACCCGGTCCTCGAGCGCGTAGTCCACCACGTAGCGGCGCGCCTCCGCCGAGGGCGGGTCCGCGATGCGGTGGAAGAGCTCCAGCGCGCGCCCCACCATGCGTCAGCTCGCCCCGCCCGCTTCCACCGTGGGCTTGAGGAAGTAGTTGGACAGCTTGCGCGGGCTGCGCCGGATGAGGTCCTCCAGCGTGTACTTGTCCAGCGTGGACAGGAAGGCCTTCGTCGCCTCGTTGAGCACGCCGATGAGCCCACAGGCCGGCGTGATGGGGCAGGTGTTCGTCGCGGAATCGAAACATTCCACGATGTGGAAGTCCGGTTCCATGTGGCGCACCACCTGTCCCACGGAGATCTCCGCGGGGGGCCGAGCCAGCACGACGCCTCCCGAGCGTCCCGGCCGCACCTCCACGAAGCCGTGGCGGTTGAGGCCCTGCACCACCCGGACGAGGTGGTGCTTGGAGATGCCGTAGGCATCACTCACCTCTCCGGTGGAGACCACCCGAGCGGGGTTGGCCGCCAGGTACAGCAGCACGCGCAGCGCGTAATCAGCGTGAAGAGTCAGATGCACTGGCCATCGCTCCCGCTCCCACCTGCGGCGGAGGCGAGCTCGGAAGGAACGCATCCGCGTGGATGTCCTTGAGCGAGAGTCCGGCGAGGAAGAGCTTCTTCCTGAGGGATAGCACCAGGTCCGGGTTGCCGCACAGCCAGGCCCTCCAGCCCGTCAGCCGGGGGCACGCTTCCTTGATCAACGCATCCACCGCCCCCACCGAGATGCCCACCCGTTCCTGTCCTCTCAGAACACAAGGACGGTAGTGGAGCTGGCTATAACGGGATTGCAACTCCCGGAGCTCCTCGACGAGGTAGAGCCCGGAGGCCTCGACGGCGCCGTGGAAGAGCCAGATGGGCCCGGTATGTCCCTGGGCGAGCGCATCCCGGACGATGCCGTACAGCGGCGCGAGGCCCGTCCCCGTCCCGGCCAGGAGCAGCGGCTGCTCGGGCCTGCCCGGCACGTAGAAGCACTCGCCCGCGGGTCCCTGGAGGTCCAACGCATCACCGGGCCGGGCCTCCTCGAAGAGCCAGCCGCTCATGCGGCCCCCGGCGATGCGGCGAACATGTAGCTCCAACGACTCTTCGTGCGGCTGGCTCGCGATCGAATAGCTGCGAGCCAGTCCATCCGCCCGGAGCAGGGACACGTACTGACCGGGCCGGTACTCGAAGCCCCCCTCGGGACGCAGCCGCATGCGCAGCACGCTGTCGCTCAACCGCTCCAGCGCGGTGATGCGCGCGGGCACCCTCAGGTCCGCCCCCGCGCCCGCCACCTCGAGTTCGCTCTCTGGATGGCACACGCACGCGAGGAAGTACCCCTGGGCCTTCAACGTCTCCTTCAGCCCGGCCTGCGCCTTGGCCGGCACCTCTCCGCGCCCGGCCCGCATCAGGCAGGACTGGCACGCCCCTGCCCGGCACGAGTGCGGCACCTGCACGCCCTGCCGCAGCAAGCCGTCGAGCACCGACTCGCCTTCCTCCAGCCCGTACCACTGTCCCTCGTGATTCACCCTGGCCATGGTGCGTGCCCTCCCCTGCCTCAGCGGTTGAGCACGTCCGCTCGCGCGCTCTCGGCGATGGCGAGCACCTGGTCCACCAGGGGCTTGGCCACGCCCAGCTCCGTGAGCGTCGCGGCCAGGTTCTCGGCCACCGCGTTGAAGTGCATGTCGTTCAACCCCCGCTTCACCAGGTGCGCGTGCCCCTTGCGCATGTCCTGGCCCGAGTACGCGGCCGGCCCTCCGCACACCATCGTGAGGAACGCCTTCTGCTTCGCCGCCTGGCGCTCCATGTCCACATCCTCGAAGAAGTGGCTGATGCGCTCGTCCGACAGCACCTTCCGGTAGAACAGCTCGACCGCCGCGCTCATCGCCGGCTCCCCGCCAATCCGCTCGTACAGGCTGCTCTGCTTCCCCGCGACATCCGTGCTCATTACGCTCGCTCCCCGGACCTCGTCTGGTCCGCCATATGATGCATTTTAAATGCATCTTTAAAGGTGCACATAAAATGCTCCTTTAGTCACGGAGAGTCAAGCCAACCGCTCGCGCACCCCGGACAGTGGGTATGAGGCGGTGGAGGCAGGTGGACGTGCGTGGGCCTGTGCCCGGGCACGAAGTGGGTCGGAAAGGGAGAGGGGTGCTCACGACGGGCAGCCGGGGCGACTCGAGAGCGGGAGTCGCGCGTCCTGGCACTGCCGGGCCTGTGAGGCCGTACGGCTCGAAGGGGTATGGTGCTCGCCCCGCCCCTCGCCTGCGAGGCGAGGGGTTTCGTTTCAGACGGGGGTGCTGACGGGACGGCGGCTCAGCGCATCGAGGCGGCGGTCATGCGAGCCGTCTCGCGGCGCACCGTCGCCTGCTCGATGTCGAAGCGCACGTCATCCGCCGACATGCCGCGCAGGCGCTCCTGCGCCTCCTGCATCCGCTTGCGCGCCGCCTCCACGTCGATGCCCGTCACCGGCTCGGCCACATCCGCCAGCACCAGCACCTTGTCGTTGCTCACCTCGGCGAAACCACCCGCCACGAAGTAGTACTCGCGCCGCCCACCATCGATGAGCGTCAGCGGGCCCGGCTCCATCAGCGTCAGGAACGGGGTGTGGCCGGGCCGCACGCCGAACAGACCCTTGCCGCCGGGGACGATCGCCTCGTCCGCCTGCACCGACAGGATGCGCTTCTCGGGGGTCACAATCTCGACCGTCAGCTTGGCCATGGGCTTGCGTGCTCCCTGCGTACCGCTCTTTTCAGAAGGACAACTGGTGGGACTTGCCACCCACCGTCTCGAACTCGATGCGCCCGGAATCCGTCAGGCGCGGGCCCTTGCCCGGAACCCCGAGCAGGCCTTCCAACCACTTGAGGTGCTGGCCCAACAACCGCACCTCGCTCAGCTCCCGCTGGGCCACCAGGTCCAACAGGCTCCGCTCCTGCAACCGCCCACCCTGGCGGTCCAACTCCACCGCCACCACCGTGTTGGCCCACGCGGGCACCTTCTTGTACTTCTTGCCGGACAGCTTCTTCGTGCCCTTGGGGGCCAGCGGGTAGAACACCCACACCCGCGCTCCGTCGTTGGAGACGAAGTACAGGTCGTCCACCCCGCCCACACACTCCTGCACCGTCCAGACGGGGCCGCTCTCCTTGGACACCTCCAGCGTGCACTTCCCGGCGTCTTTCTCCACCAGGCGCACGCTGAAGGCCCCGTTGGCACTCACCCGGGTACGGCTGGAGCGCTCCGCGGCAGTGGCCGGGAGCGACACCAGCAGGAGCACCACAACGAGGGCGGAGCGCAACACGTGAGCGACCTCCCGGCGCGGTGCGGCCTTCTCAGGCCGCCGCCATCTTGCGAGCCTTCTCCACCACCTCGTCGATGCCGCCCACCATGTAGAAGGCCGACTCGGGCAGGTCGTCATGCTTGCCGTCGCAGATCTCCTTGAAGCCCTGCACGGTGTCCTGCAGCTTCACGTACTTGCCCGGGGCGCCGGTGAAGACCGTGGCCACGAAGAAGGGCTGCGACAGGAAGCGCTGAATCTTGCGGGCGCGCGCCACCACCTGCTTGTCGTCCTCGGACAGCTCGTCCATGCCGAGGATGGCGATGATGTCCTGCAGCTCCTTGTAGCGCTGGAGGACGCCCTGGACGCGGCGGGCCACCGTGTAGTGCTCCTGGCCCAGAATCTCCGGCGACAGGATGCGGCTGGTGGAGTCGAGCGGATCCACCGCGGGGTAGATGCCCAGCTCGGAGATGGCGCGGTTGAGCACCGTCGTCGCATCCAGGTGGGCGAACGCGGTGGCGGGCGCCGGGTCCGTCAGGTCGTCGGCGGGCACGTAGATGGCCTGCACGGACGTGACCGAGCCCTTGGTGGTGGAGGTGATGCGCTCCTGCAGACCGCCCATCTCCGTGGCCAGCGTGGGCTGGTAACCCACGGCGCTCGGGATGCGGCCCAGGAGGGCGGACACCTCGGAACCGGCCTGGGTGAACCGGAAGATGTTGTCGATGAAGAGGAGCACGTCACGCCCCTCGATGTCGCGGAAGTACTCGGCGATGGTGAGCGCCGTGAGGGCCACGCGAGCGCGGGCGCCGGGCGGCTCGTTCATCTGGCCGTACACCAGCACCACCTGGCTCTCCTCCAGGTTGTCGACCTTGATGACCTTGGAGTCCTGCATCTCGTGGTACAGGTCGTTGCCCTCGCGGGTGCGCTCGCCCACGCCGGCGAACACGGAGAAGCCACCGCGCTCCACTGCCACGTTGCGGATGAGCTCCTGCAGGAGCACCGTCTTGCCCACGCCGGCGCCGCCGAACAGGCCGATCTTCCCACCACGGGTGTAGGGGGCCAGCAGGTCGATCACCTTGATGCCCGTCTCGAACATCTGGACGCGCACGTCCTGCTCGGTGAACGCGGGGGGCTGGCGGTGGATGGGCCAGCTCTCCTTGGCGTTGACGGGGCCCTTCTCGTCCACCGGCTCGCCGGTGACGTTGAGGATGCGGCCCAGGGTGGCCTTGCCCACCGGCGCCTGGATGGCCGCGCCCGTGTTCTTCACCGGCTGGCCACGGCCCAGACCGTCGGTGGAGTCCATGGCGATGCAACGCACGGTGTTCTCACCCAGGTGCTGCGCCACCTCGAGGGTAAGGTTGTCGGCCGCCGCGCTGATGTTGGGGTTGCTCACCTTGAGGGCGGTGTACACCTCAGGGAGACCACCGGGCGGGAACTCCACGTCGACCACAGGACCGAGAACCTGGGTCACCTTACCTACCGTCGGAACTTGAGCGCTCATGGAATGTCTTCCGTCCCTCGTCAATTTGTGGCCCGGGGGAAGGGCGGGCCCCCTCTACAGGTGGGCTCCCCCAGGGGTCAAGCCTCAAGGCCGTGTGGCCAGAAGCGAAACTTCTACTTCAGCGCCTCCGCGCCGGAAACGATCTCCATCAGCTCCTTGGTGATCACCGCCTGGCGCGTACGGTTGTAGGTCAGCGACAGGCTGGCGATCATGTCCGAGGCGTTGCTGGTGGCGTTCTCCATGGCGCTCATGCGCGCGCCGTGCTCGCTGGCCACGCTCTCCAGGAGCGAGCGGTAGAGCTTGATGGACACCGCCTGGGGAACCAGCCGATCCAACACGTCCTGGCGGCCCGGCTCATACTTGAAGTCCACCAGGGCCGGGGTGGGACCGGCCTCCGGAGCGGCCTGACCGACCTGCGCGGCCGTGGGCGAGCCCACCGACAGCGTCTGCAGCGGCAGCAGCTGCGCCAGCGTCACCTTCTGGCTGATGGCGGAGAGGAACTCGTTGTAGATGATGTAGACGGCGTCGACCTCGCCCTTGAGGAAGCGGGCGCTCAGCTCCTCGGCCACCTGCGAGGCGTGGGGGTAGTCCAGCCGCTGGAAGAGGTAGCCGAAGTCCTTGCGCATCTTCTGGCCGCGCTGCCGGAAGAAGTCGTTGCCCTTGCGGCCCACGGTGGAGACTTCAATCTCCAGGCCGCTGTTCTCGTAGATGAAGCGGCTGGCGCGCCGGATGACGTTGGAGTTGAAGCCGCCGGCGAGGCCGCGGTCCGAGGTGAGCAGCAGCACCTCCACCTTGCGCACCGGGCGCGAGGTGAGCAGCGGGTGGGCCAGTCCCTCGCCCGAGGAGCGGGTCACCAGGTCGGAGATGATCTGGTCCAGCATCTGCGCGTAGGGACGCGCGGCGATGATGGCATCCTGGGCCTTGCGCAGCTTCGCGGCGGAGACCATCTTCATCGCCTTGGTGATCTGCCGCGTGTTCTTCACCGAGCGGATGCGCTTGCGAATGTCGCGAAGGGACGCCATGGGGCCACCAACTCCTCTGGAAACGCGAGCCTGAGCGCCCCCGCGGGGAAGGAGGCGGGACCCGGACGCGGCCCCCTATATAGGGCGGTGTGGCGGCCGGTCAACCGTGGCCTTCCAACAAGTGACGCACCGAGGCTGGCGCCGGGCCATCCAAGCGCGGAGGACCCCCCGTTTCCGGGGATGCCGCAACGGCCCCGGAGGCTTAGCCTTCGAGGGCAGGTTCCCATTGCCAGGCGGAGCTCTCAACCATGGTGTCCCTCCGTGGCCCCGTACTCATCGTGGAGGACGACCCGGACATCCGGGAGTCGCTCCAGCACTACCTGGAGTCCCAGGGCTACCCGGTGTGCGCGGCGAGCCATGGCAAGGAGGCCCTCGAGTACCTGGGCCGCACGCCCCGGCCGGCCGTGGTGGTGCTGGACATGTCCCTGCCCGTCATGGACGGCCACCGGCTGCTCACCGCCCGCAAGGGGGACGCCTTCCTGCGCTCCATCCCCGTCGTCATCCTCTCGGCGGCCCTGGCGGGGATGAACCCGAGGGACAGGGCCCTGTACGCGGCCAGCTACGGGGTGGCCGCCTTCCTGGGCAAGCCCGCGGAGCCCAAGCGGCTCCTGGAGACGGTGGAACGGCACGGATTGAGGGCCGAGGACCCCACCGCCGGTGTCCCCGTCTGAGCACCAGGCAAGAGAGAGGCTTTTCAACGGGCACGAAGGGACGAGAATGAGCCTCCCGGCGGTTGGGCCGGGGACCATGGGGCGAGGCAGCAACAAGGCACGTCGGGTGCGCGGGTGGGTGCTGGGGCTGCTGGCCACGGGGCTGGCGGCTGTCCTGTGCGTGTGGGCTGTTTCCCTCTACGTGGAGAAGCGCTACGCGGATCGGATCATCCCCCGGTCCGAGGCCCCCCAGAAGCCGGTGGCGCTCGTGTACGGGGCGGGCCTGGCCCCCGGAGGGGTGCCCTCGGCGGTGCTGGCCCAGCGGCTGGACGCAGCCATCGACCTGTACCACTCGGGAAAGGTGGGCCGGCTGCTGCTGAGCGGGGACAACTCGGACCCCTTCCACGACGAGACGCGCGCCATGGTGCGCTATGTGCTGGACCGGGGAGTGCCAGCCTCCGCCGTGCAGGAGGACGACGCGGGCCTGTCCACCTACGACAGCTCCGTGCGCGCCCACACCGTCTTCGGGGTGCGCGAGGCCGTGCTCGTCACCCAGCGCTTCCACCTGACACGGGCCCTCTACATCGCCAACTCGGTGGGCATCGACGCCTGGGGCGTGGCCGCGGACGAGGGCCGGCCCCGTACCCGCCGCTATGCCCTACGTGAGACGCTCTCCCGGGTGCTGGCCCTGGGCATGGTGCTGGCCCAGGCGGAGCCTCGCTACCCCTCCGGCCGGACACTGCCCACGCCCCGCTGAGCCACCTGACAAGCGGGCAGCCACCGTGTGTTGCGTGGAATCCACAGGGTTCGCACCGTTGGCTCGGAGCAGCCAACCCGGCGTGCTCGGAGGAAGCGTCATGCGATTCAAGAAACTCGGCGAGGACGCGGTAGGCGAGTCCGAGTCCCTGCGCACCTGGGACCCCGTCACCGGACTGGAGCAGATCAACCCCACGGACCAGGAGCTGGCCATGAGCCCGCCCCTGGATGAGGAGCCGGATCACCGGGACATCCTCCCGGATCAGATTCACGAGTTCCGGCGGGGTGATGAAGAGGAGAAAGAGGAGGAGATCACCGCCCGTCCGCACGAACCGCTGCGGCCCATTCCGCTCAACGACATGCCCGAAGGCTAGGCGGGGGCTGGTGACGGCGGCGTCGACACGGGAGCACGAGCCTGGCCGGCCCGTCGGTGCACTGCTGCCGCGGCCCATCGCCGGAACGGTCCAGGTGCTGCTCCAGGACCGATTGGCGCGAAGGCGGGAGCAGTGGCGCAACGAGAGGAGCGAGATGATGCGGCGCATCCTCGCTCCCGCGGACGTAAGACACCGCGAGAGGCCCTCCGCCGAGCCGCCCGCGATTCAGCACGGAACTCCCGGCCCTCCACCCGAGGAGAAGGGCCGAGAGACGACGCGGCTCAGCGTCGGCCGCGTGCAGCACCACTCTTGCTGACGGTCCGTTTGCTCGCGGCCTTCCGGGCAGGAGCCTTCTTCGCGGCTGCCTTCTTCGCGGCCGCTTTCTTCGCCGGTGCCTTCTTCGCCGGTGCCTTCTTCGCGGCTGCCTTCTTCACGGCCGTTTTCTTCGCCGGTGCCTTCTTCACGGCCGTTTTCTTCGCCGGTGCCTTCTTCGCGGCCGCTTTCTTCGCCGGTGCCTTCGCGACCGCCTTCTTCGCCGGTGCCTTCTTCGCGGCTGCCTTCGCGGCCGCCTTCTTCGCCGGGGCCTTCTTCGCGGCCGCCTTCTTCGGCGGTGCCTTCGTGGCTGCCTTCTTCTCCGGAGCCTCCTTCTTTGCCGGCGCCTTCGCGACCGCCTTCTTCTCCGGGGCCTTCTCGACAGCCGCCTTCTTCGCCGGCGCCTTCGCGGCAGGCTTTACCTCGGCTGCTGGCTTCGCCCGAGCCTTCCCGCCAGCGGCGGGCGTGGCACCGCCATACACCTCTTCCACGGCCGGCTTCTCCACCCTCCGCACGGGGGTCACGGGCGCGGCCTGCTCCTCGGCGGCCGGCTGCCGCAGTTGCACCACCCGGCGCTCGGCGGCTGCCACCACGGGCTGCTGCAGTGCCTCCTCGGCCTCTTCCTCGTCCGCGGCCGCGACCCGCTCCTCCTCGGCCTCTTCTTCCTCGGCCTCTTCTTCCTCGCCCTCTTCCTCTTCGGCCCCTTCTTCCTCTGCGGCCTCCTCCTCTTCGGCCTCTTCCTCCTCGCCCTCCTCCTCCTCCTCTCTTTCCTCCTCCGCCTCGGCCTCCTCCTCGCCCTCTTCTTCCTCCTCGGCCTCACCTTCCTCCTCGCCCTCTTCCTCCTCGCCCTCCTCCTCCGCCTCGGCCTCTTCCTCCTCGCCCTCCTCCTCCTCCTCGCCCTCTTCCTCCTCGCCCTCCTCCTCCTCCTCGCCCTCTTCCTCCGCGACCTCCGGCCGGCGGCCATCCTCGTATTCGACGTGGAGCTCGCTCAGCGCGCCCTGCACCGCGGAGAGGGCCCGGGCGAAGGTCCTGTCGCCAAACTCCTCCACCTCGGCGGGGGGCACGAGCACCTCGAGCATGTCTCGCAGCGAGCGGTACAGCCGCAACTCGCGCTTCTCCGTCTCCCAGGTGCCGTAGATCCAATCCTCGCCCGAGAGCGGCTCCGCCCAGCCCGGCAGCGGGCTATCGGCCTGCTCCTGCATCGCCGACTTGCGCGCCGCGAACAACTGCCGGTGCGGACCCTTCACGCCAATGCGCCAGACTCCGGCGGCCGGCAGTCCCTCCAGCTTCACCCGCGTCTTCTCCAGCACGCTCGGCGCGCCTTCGGGGCCATGCAGCGGGAACAGGATGACCTCCCCCTGGAACTCCCCGCCGTCGAACTTCCCGTACAGCAGGCCGAGCTCCGCGGGGAAGGGCACCCCGCTCTCGGTCTCCGCCCGCCGGACATCCTCGGTTCCTACTCCGGCAACCGTCCGCTTCGCCGACTTCTGAAGTCCCTCCAGCCACTCGTGCATGTCCCCTCCGCGTCGAAGGGCCCCAACTTATGGCGCCTGGGGCCTGCTGCGCAGTGCGCCTCGTCGGATATTGTGCACAGCCAGCGCCCCGGCGGGCAGCCTTTCCGCACCCGGGAGCCGCAGATCCCGTGTTGAGTCAACCCTCGGGAGCACCCCTCCACATCCCTTTCCGGAGCCCACATGCGACGCCTCCTCCTCTTCATCCCCCTCGCCCTCTCCCTGATCGCCTGCGGCCCCTCCCACGAGGGCACCGTCACCTATCAGGTGCGCCTCAAGCCCGGCAGCGTGACGGGCAGCACCATCGCCGACGATGTGCACGTGGGCCCCGACGACACCCAGTGGAAGGCCTTCCTGTCCCAGGCCCAGGACACCCTGGGCGAGGCCCCCTCCCGCTTCGAGGTGACCAACGTGCGCATGCAGCTGGACGTGACGAAGTCCAAGAACGTGGGCACGCTCCAGGAGGTGCTCACCGGCGAGGTGACGGCCTTCCTGCGCGCCAGCGCGACCGGCGTCCAGGTCGACATCGCCGACACCCAGGACCCCAAGGGCAGCGCCCAGGTGGAGCTGGACACGACCGGAGCGTCGCTCGAGCCCCTGGCGGCCAACCTGGCTCAGGGCGACTTCCGGCTCGGGCTGCGCGGGAGCACCCCCCGGACGTCCTCCGGGGACTTCGAGGGCGTCATCACCCTCACCCTGGACGTCACGGCACGCTAGCCCCTCGCCCCCCGGGGCCCCCCTGCCCGGCCTGGGGGGCCTCGCCCGGCGGCCCGCCCTCCCCTGTCCTCCCGCCCCCTCCCGAGCCCAGCTTCTCCCGGTAAAGGCCTGCAAGGAGTGGAGCACATGAAGCGCTGCTGGTGGGGACGGTGGGCACTGCTCGGAGCGATGGTGGTGGGAAGCTCGGCGATGGCGCAACAGGGGGTGCCGGGCTCCAAACCCCAGACGACCCAGGAGAAGCACGAAAAGAAGCTCCATCCCATGGAGGACCAGGCCCGGGATGTGAGCAAGATGATGGTCGCGGATGGCATCCCGGCCTTCCTCTCGCAGCTCCAGGCCATCAACCGGAGGGAGATCTCCCTCGCGGAGATCGCCCATGAGAAGGCCTGGACGCCCGCCGTGCAGCAGTACGCCGAGCGCATCGTGCAGGACCACAAGAAGGCCGAAAAGCAGATCGCGGACCTCGCGAAGCAGCGCAACATCCAGCTCGACCCGGCGGTGAAGCCCCTCAACGAGGTGCAGTTCCGGATCGACGGCGCCACGCAGGCCACCAAGGCGAAGCTGGAAGTGCTGCAGGGCTCCCTGTTCGAGCAGGAGTACCTGGCCTCGCAGGTGACCGCCCACACCGAGGCCATCCAGATCGTGACGTTCGGCCGGCAGCTCTACCCCGACCTCGCGCCGCTGCTGGACGGGCTGCTGCCCACGCTCCGCGAGCACCGGGACCAGGCCTACCGGCTCCTCGGTCAGCTCCCGTCCGAGCCCCAGGCCCAGGCCGGTCCACAGCCGCAACAGCCCCAGCAGCCCGAGCAGCGGCAGGCCCGCCCGCCTGCGGGTGAGCGTCGCTGAGCCCGGCCAGGGGATCGCTTCCCCGGTTGAAGCGGTCCCCCCGAGCCGTTAGTCAGGGGCATGTCCCATCCCGTGAGCTACGACGCGACGACGGAGACCTTCGACACGCTGGTGCTGGAGCCTCGGGGCGAGCTGGTGGTGGTGGACTTCTGGGGGCCCGGCTGCCCCAACTGCGACATCTACGCGGCGGCCGAGCCCTCGCTGCTCTCCGAGCTCGCGGGGGCACCGATGCGCGTGGTGAAGGTGAACGCGTACGAGCACGAGGAGCTGGCGCGGCGCTTCGGGCTGTATGGCATCCCCACCTTCCTCCTGTTCCGGGACGGCAAGCTGCTCGGGAAGATGAGCCAGTACTACGGACGCGAGTACTGGCTCGGCGTCATCCGCGACCACCTACCCGCGGCGTGAGGGGTCCACCCGGCGGGCGGCGCAGCTCGGGGAAGGGCGAGGTCGGCGAGCTGTAGCGCCCGGTCACCATCGACCAGCTCACGTTGCCGCGGATCCACGCCTTCATGCCCTCCACGTACGAGAGCACCCGCGGGTCCACCGGCCCCGAGGCCAACAGCTCCTGCTCGCACGCGATGAACGCGTCCGTGTCCTCGTTGATGAGCTCGAGCGCCTGGTGGATGGCCTCCTCCAGCCCGAGCCCCCGGTTGACCCGCAGCACGTGCACGAAGTTGTTCGGGTTGCGGTGCCAGAGGACCTCCTTCTCGAAGGAGAACAGATCATTGGTCAGCCCCACCACGCGCGAGCACAGGTGCCGCAGCCGCTGCACGCGCGGCGAGTGGAAGAGCAGCTCGGGCAGCTCCTGCCCCTCCCGGGCGAACTCCACCAGGTCCTGCGCCGTGTACATGGCCGAGTCCATGGCGCGCTGCTCGATGTAGGGCTCGAGCTCGGGGACGGTGCCCGCCGCCCAGTGGCGCGCCGCCGGGAGCGTGCCCCGGTACAGGTAGTCCTCCACGTCGGCGGCGAAGCGCTCCAGCCACATGCCACTGGCCAGCCGGCGCAAGCGCTTGCGCAAATCATGGGTGAAGCACTCGAGCGGCGTCGCGCGGGCCCGCAGCGGGCCGCCCCGCAGCACCTCGAGGCACGCCTCCACATACGCCTGCAGGTACTCCGGACGCTGGCCCACCTCCTGGCGCTCGTCGGCCTCGTCGTCGAAGAGGAACAGCCACACGTGCCAGTCGTTGCACAGCTCCAACCGCTCCCGCGTCCCCCGTGGGTACGTGTACGCCGCGAGCAGCCCGAACTGGCTCGCATCGAAGCGCCGCACCACCGCCTGCACCTTCGGCAACAGCTTCAGCGACAGCACCCGGGCCCGCGTGGCCCGCTCGATGGCCTTCGCATGCAGGCTCGGCTCCGAGTGCCATGACGCGGGAATCCGCAACGTCGACAGGCTGGGGCCTCGCAACAGGGGGACTTCTTCCAAAAGGGACGCGGCGGAACCGGATGGGCTGGCGGAAATCATCGGCACCTCGCGGCGGGCGGGACGTCCCGGGAGAAGTCCCGCTCGTCCTTTACCAGTAAAACATAATACTGGCATTAAACTGTAATAAAGGCCTACCTGGCACGACCTGGAAGTACTTCATGCGCGCCTGACGCCATCCTCTCTCTTGTCCTCTGGAGAACCGAGAGCGCCAGAGTAGTGGTGTTCAGAGGGAAGCACGACAACCCAAAGAAACGGAGGAGAGGTCCACGCTGTTGGGCACGCGATGGACATGCCCTGGAGGCCTGTCCTCCAGGCATGACGCGGCGAGTCATGTAGCCTCGGAACTACCCGCCACAGCCGATCCGCTGCGTCCCGATGATGACGTCGTCGTACCAGAGCTCGTCCTGCTCGCCGTGGTAGGTCTCGAAGCCGAACCACGCCCGGGCATACTGGGGAGACCAGCTCGTCAGGTTCTTGTTCCAGTCCGTCGTGTGGAGGGGCGCAACCTCGTTCCCATCGAACCACGCGCGCAGCTCGTGCTGGGCTCCATTGAAGAAGGCCTCCAGGCAGTGCCACTTCCCGGGCTGGAGCTGGATGCCCTGGGCGGGCTGGCCCCAGGGGCCGGAGAGGACTTCGTACTCCGTGCCCGGGTGGATGAGGTTCGCCTCGAGCACATACTCATTGAAGCCGATGCGCACCATGCGCTGGTCGTCCGCCGAGCCCGCGCCGAAGTAGGTGCTGTGGCCCTGGCTCATTCCATTCTTCGAGCGGAGGAAGACCCTCGCGTAGAAGCTGTTGTTCTGGGCCGGGAAGGGCACGGTGGTGGAGAACAGGACGGAACGGTAGCTGCCCTGTCCGGTGCCGTTGACGTGCACCGACCTCGAGCCGGAGTGCGCCTGGGTGCCGTCGATGGAGATGCCGCCCTGCTGCTCGAAGACGCGGACCGCCCAGGACTCCGGGCTGGGGGCCCCGCCCACGGACGCGCTCTCGAAGTCATCACAGAGCAGCACTCCGTTCGCTCCACACGCGCTCACTCCCGGTCCGGTGCCAGGTGAGCCGGCGTCACAGCCGGGGAACACGCCAAGAAGACAGAAGCTCAACAGCCACACGCCACATCGCGGATGCACGGTCATGACACCTTTGAGTCAGGAGCCCTCAGCGTAGCGCCTCGTGAGCACGGGGAGCGAGGGACCGGACTTGCCCGCTCGAGAGCAGGGTCCCGGCTGCGGCCACCTGCCCCCGGCGCTAGAGTCCGCCGCTCCGTACCCCCAGAAGGAGTCGTCTTGAGAATCGTCGCCCTCACCCTCGCGGCCGCCCTCGGTGCGGCCGGTTGCTCCCACTCGACCATGCCGAATCCCGAGCCCTCCTCCTCCGCCCAGGCAGAAGCCCGCAAGCCCCTCCCCCCTCCTCCCGAGGGCTCCAAGCCCATGTCCGGGACGCTCGAGGCCTTCAACGCCACCTGCACCGCGGACCTGGAGCGGGCTCGCGCTCAAATCGCCGCCCTGAAGACACTCAAGGCGGCCACCGACGGCCGCGCCCTCCTCGAGGCCTATGACGAGGCCACGGCCGCCATCGGCAACGCCCTGAGCCGCTCCGGCCTCACCCGCGAGGTGCACCCCCAGGCCGCCTTCCGCGACGCCGCCCGCGAGTGCGAGCAGAAGGCCGATGCCCTCAACGTCGAAATCTCCCAGGACCGCGGCGTCTATGACGCCCTGGCCGCCGTGGACCTCTCCAAGTCCGACGCCGCCACCCGCTACTGGATGGAGCGCACGCTGCTCGACTTCCGCCGCGCCGGCGTGGACCGCGATGAGGCCACCCGCGCGAAGGTGAAGACACTCAACGAGGAGATCCTCAAGCTCGGCCAGAACTTCAACCAGAACATCGCCGAGGACGTGCGCAAGGTGGAGCTCAACCCGAAGGAGCTCGCCGGCCTGCCCGAGGACTTCATCAAGGCCCACGCGCCGGGCGCCAACGGCAAGGTGGTCATCACCTCCAACTACCCCGACTACTTCCCCTTCCTGACGTACGCCCGCGACGGCAAGGCGCGCGAGAAGGTGTGGCGCGCCTACCACCAGCGCGCGCACCCGAAGAACCTGGAGGTGCTCAACCAGCTCATCGCGAAGCGCCACGAGCTGGCCACGCTCCTGGGCTACCCCACCTGGGCCGCGTTCGTCACCGAGACGAAGATGACGCGCACGCAGCAGGTGGCCACGGAGTTCATCGACAAGGTGGCCGCCACGGCCGAGCAGCGCGCGAAGCAGGAGTACGCGGACCTGCTGGCCCGCAAGCGCCAGGACGACCCGAAGGCCACCGCGATGGAGCCCTGGGACCAGGACTACTACGAGGACCGGCTCAAGGCGGAGCGACTCGGCTTCGACTCGCAGTCGCTGCGCCCCTATTTCGAGTACGGGCGCGTGAAGAAGGGGGTGATGGACATCACCTCGCGCATGTGGGGCATCACCTTCGTGCCGGTGAAGGACGCGGCGGTGTGGCACCCGGAGGTGGAGGCCTACGACGTCACCGAGAACGGTGCGCTGCTGGGCCGCATCTACCTGGACATGCACCCGCGTGACGACAAATACAAACACGCGGCGCAGTTCGACGTCGTGGGGGGCCAGGCCGGCAAGCGCTACCCGGAGGGGGCACTGGTGTGCAACTTCCCGCACGAGGGCGAGCTGATGACGCAGGACGAAGTGGAGACGTTCTTCCACGAGTTCGGCCACCTGCTGCACCACGTCTTCGCGGGCCGCCAGCAGTGGAAGGGGATTACAGGCATCTCCACCGAGTGGGACTTCGTGGAGACGCCCTCCATGCTGCTGCAGCAGTGGGCGTCCAACCCGACCATCCTCCAGGAGTTCGCCCGCCACCACCAGACGGGCGAGGCGATTCCCGCCGCGCTGGTGGAGAAGCTCCGGGCGTCGAAGGAGTTCGGCAAGGGACTGTGGACGCGCCGGCAGATGTTCCTGTCGGCGGTGGCGCTGGACTACTACTCGCGCACGCCGGGCTTCGACACCACCGAGGCCCTCAAGAAGCTGCAGGAGAAGTACAGCCCGTTCCGCCACGAGTACCGGGAGGGCACGTACTTCCAGCTCGCCTTCGGCCACCTGGAGGGGTACTCGGCGGCGTACTACACGTACGTCTGGTCACTCGTCATCGCCAAGGACCTGGAGACCGAGTTCCAGAAGCACGGCTACCTGGATGCGGCCACGACGATGAAGTACCGCAAGACGGTGCTCGAGCCCGGTGGCTCCAAGCCCGCCGCCGACCTGGTGAAGGACTTCCTCGGCCGGCCCTACGGCTTCGAGGCGTACCGCACGTACCTCGACGCGAAGTAGGCATTGCCTCACGCATCACCCGGGGCGGGAGTTGGACTGTCTGGCGTTGCGGAACGGACATCCACTCCCGCCCGTTGTTTGACCGCGCGCTCCCAGCGGATTCATCGTGTCTGGAAATCCTGAACACGGAGGGAGTCCCATGACGCGCGGCAAGAAGATGCTTCTTCGTTGGATGCTGGCGGCCGGAGCCGCGGGCTCACTCATGGGTGGGGTGGCTTCCGCGGCGGCCCCTGAGTGCTTCAAGGTGTACGCCTGCGGCTGTGCCAATGATGGGGGCTACCTCTACTGCACTGTGTATTGCTGACCGGGACACCGTGGAGGATGAGCCCATGCGGCGTGACAGGCCCTACCTGAAATGGCTTATGACGGCATTCGCGGCGGGGCTCGGCCTGCTGCTCTGGGCCACCGTCCCATCCTCCTCGAACTCCATCAGCGAGGCCGCGCCTGGCGAGGCCTCGCCGCCTACAGGCCGGCCCACGGCCCTCCGCGCGTCCCCGGGTGAGCCACCTCCAATGCTAGATGCCAAGGCCGTGGGGAGCCGCCCCCTGAGCACGGTGGCCGCATCTCGTGACACGCGCCCGGGCCCACCGGCTCAACCCCCTCCCCATTCTGAAACGGTTCTCGCCAGCTTCGCCCCAGGCTCCTCCGCGGATGCGCCCCTGCCACTCCCCTCCGCGGAAATCTCCTCGGACGGACTGCCCGCCGCCGCCATGCACTGCCAATGGACCGGCGGCGTCCTGAAGTGTGGAAGCTGCCGGACCAGTGGTGATTGCGCGCCGAACCAGGGATGCCTCGTCAACCGGGAGACGCGCCGCCTCGAGTGCATGGCGTCCGAATGCGAAGAGGACGCGCACTGCTTCCCCGGCTTCACCTGCCGCACGCTCCTCACGGGAACCAGCAACACCACCATCCGCCGGTGTGTCCCCGTGGGCGAGCGGCGCGAAGGTGAGAGCTGTGACCCTGACTACATCTCCCGCATCGGCGCCTGCCGTGAGGGCCTTCGCTGCATCAATCAGGTATGCACCGTCCCCTGTCGGCTCGAGGACTCCGCGAGCTGCCCCTCCGGGCATACCTGCATGGATGACGGGGACGGTCCGGGCTGTGTGCCGGATTGCGAGAAGCTCGGATGTCCCCAGGGCCAGCGGTGCAAGCGCCTCCCCCGGGGCGGCAATCGGTGCCTTGCGCGCGTCTCGGGCACCTGTCCGGAAACCCCGTGCGCCGAGGACGAGCGCTGCATGATGGATGGAAGCCGGAGCCGTGGCACCTTCTGGTGTGCCCGCGTCTGCAATCCCATCCAACCCGGCGGCTGTCCCACGGGCCACGTCTGCGGATGGGCGGGCGGTACCTCCAGCGTGTGCTTCCGCCAGTGCGACCCCCGGGACCTCGACTCCTGCGGCCCGGGCTGGATGTGCGCCACCGTCTCGGAGGACCTCTCGCTCTGGGGGTGCAGCCCGTCCGCCCTCGAGCCGTAGTCGCGCCCCATCGCACCGCCACCGCGCCTCCCATTGGAGACGCCCAGTAGACTCCTGACTCACGCTCCCTACCTGCAGAGCCGTGAGGAGGAATACATGCGCGGAACCTGGAATGGACTCGGGTTGCTGCTGGTGGTGCCCTGGCTGGTGGGCTGCGTGAGCGGGCCCCAGGTTCGCATGGAGACGGGCCAGGGCGCACCCATCCTCTACACCCCTCCGGCCGACCAGCCCCCGCCGGTGGAAGTCCGCCAGGAGGAGTTCGTCTCGGCCCTGACGGAGCTGGTGCTGCACCTGCCCTTGTCGCTCGAGTTGCCGCGGCGCGAGGGCCGGGTACAGCTCGCCTCCTGGGAAGGCGAGTCACACGAATCCCTACAGCATCGTCCAAAGAATCGCAGGAAAGGTAAACACGCGGCAGGCCGCACGGATCGTTCTGAATCTTGACGACAGCCAGGTGACGCTAGAGACCCTCAGACAAGTACTCCTGGAAAACCCCATTGCCGCCCTGAAAGAAATCATCGTAATCAAGGGCGGGAAGATCATCTTGTTCTATCCTTGAGCCTACGCACCAGGACGGGAGCTTGAAATGGCACTCGAGTACACCCTTGAACTATCAACGAAATCGACCCCGACGCAGACGATGGACGCACTGGCCAGCAACATCAAGGGCTTGACCTGGGGGAAAGACATGTTTGTCTTATTTGACCCAACAAGCACAATCTGCACCACGAACTCACCTGAAATAACACAGAAAGTTATCGGGCGCGGATTTGGATTCATCCCAGACCTGTCGGTTGAGTTCCGCTTCATATCCAATTCCGACTACGACAGATTCAAGAAGACCATGCTCCAGGCCACGATGCTTTTGCTGGAGCACGCACAAGACGCAGTTCTCCTCTTCAATGGGGAAACCATCGTCCTGCAACGGCTCGATGGGCAACTCGCCTTCAACTCCGGGTATCACATGTGGGATGACGACTGGCTGAAGAGCAGGCTCACCGTTCCCTTCGAATGGCGCCCCCTGCCATCTCCACTGCTATAGGCGTTGGCGTGCGTGGTTCACCGGAACGAGTTCACGACGTAGATTGCCGCACTCGAGAATTCGAGCATGGCCATCCCTGGCTTGGACCCAGGCAATTTCCTCATCTGACCGCCGCTGCCGCGCGTCCCAAGCGTCCCTATCGGAGATGCATGTAGACTCCTGCCTCACACTCCCTACCCATGGGGACGTGAGGAGGAGCACATGCGCGGAACCTGGAGTGGACTCGGGTTGCTGCTGGTGGTGCCCTGGCTGGTGGGCTGCGTGAGCGGGCCCCAGGTTCGCCTGGAGACGGGCCAGGGCGCACCCATCCTCTACACCCCTCCGGCCGACCAGCCCCCGCCGGTGGAGGTCCGCCAGGAGGAGTTCGTCTCGGCCCTGACGGAGCTGGTGCTGCACATGCACTTGTCGCTCGAGTTGCCGCGGCGCGAGGGCCGGGTACAGCTCGCCTCCTGGGAAGGCGAGTCACGCGACCCTGTCCAGCGGATGATGGAGCACCAGTGCGCGCCCTCGGAGCCCCCGGACGGCTGCCTCGTCCTGCCTGGAAACGCGCCGCCTCCGCAGACGCTGATGCGCATGCGGCTGGCGCTCTCCTTCGCCCTGGACACCGTGTGGGAAGGGGCCGCCGTGCCCCTTAGCGAGTACCTGGACCCGCTGGCCTTCAAACTCATGGTCTACGCGGCGCTGAGCACCTACCTGCTCACGCTGATGATGCCCGAGCCCATGACAAAGGGGCTGGCCGCGGCGCTGACCCTGTACCTGGTGGCCTACCTTGGTCTGGGGCCGGTGTTGTCCATGCTGGAAGCCGGGTGGCGCTTGCTGGAGGACTCGCAGCGGGCCACCACCGTCGAGCACCTGAAGGAGGCGGGGCACCGCTTCGGCCGGGTGCTGGGGGACAGTGGTATGCGTGTGCTGCTGTTGCTGACGACGGCGGCCCTGTCGGGTGGAACGGGCTTCGCGGGGAGAGGGCCGGGGTTGCCCGGCTTCGGACGGGCGGCGCTGGCCTCGCAGGCACGCACGGGGGTGGCACTGGAGGCGGCAGGGCAGGTGCGCTCCGTGGCCCTGGGCGTCAAGCAGTTGACAGTGGTGCTGGCTCCCACGGCGGTAGCCGCCACCGCCATGGGGCCGGGCGGCGGCGCTGCACCCCAGAAGGGCAGTCTCACCGGACAGCCCACCAAGCCAGGCGCCAATGAAAAAACCGAAAGCGGCTTGAAATCTGTTGAGCGTGAGAATGAGTCAGCCCGACTCCTCGCCGAGAACGGCTACGACGTGGAGCAGAATCCACCCACCAATGGAAAAGGCAAAAACCCTGACTACAAGCTCAACGGAGAGTACGCAGACTGCTACGCCCCCAGAACTGACAATCCCCGCAACATTTTGACCACAATCGCAGAAAAGGCAAACACGGACCAAGCCGATCGGATCATCCTCAATCTCGAGGACAGCCAGGTTGATCTGGGGGCCCTCAAGAAACAACTCCTGGAAAACCCCATCGCCAACCTGAAGGAAATCATCATCATCAAAGGCAAGAAAATCACCCTATTCCATCCTTGAGAACCACCACCGGAATGGAAGTTCAACATGGCACTCGAGTATACTCTTCACCTGACAACCGCACTCCAGCCAAGACGAGCATTGGAGAGACTGACCAGCCAGATTGACGGGTTGGATTGGAGCGAAGACGGCTCTTTCCTCGTCGATACGACAGTGACGATTATCGCCACGGAGCCACTCGCGCGCACTCGAAGCCTCATCGAAGATGTATTTCACTTCGTCCCAACCTTGAGGGTTGGGTTCCGCTTCGTGAACAATACCGATCACGACAGGGCCGGCCAGATCATGTTCCAAGCAACGATGCTACTGTTGGAGCACGCCCAAGACGCGATCCTCCTCTTCAATGGGGAAATCATCGTCCTTCAACAATTCAGTGGGCAACTCGCCTTCAACTCCGGGTATCACATGTGGGATGACGACTGGCTGAAGAGCAGGCTCACCGTTCCCTTCGAATGGCGCCCCCTGCCATCTCCACTGCTATAGGCGTTGGCGTGCGTGGTTCACCGGAACGAGTTCACGACGTAGATTGCCGCACTCGAGAATTCGAGCATGGCCATCCCTGGCTTGGACCCAGGCAATTTCCTCATCTGACCGCCGCTGCCGCGCGTCCCAAGCGTCCCTATCGGAGATGCATGTAGACTCCTGCCTCACACTCCCTACCCATGGGGACGTGAGGAGGAGCACATGCGCGGAACCTGGAGTGGACTCGGGTTGCTGCTGGTGGTGCCCTGGCTGGTGGGCTGCGTGAGCGGGCCCCAGGTTCGCCTGGAGACGGGCCAGGGCGCACCCATCCTCTACACCCCTCCGGCCGACCAGCCCCCGCCGGTGGAGGTCCGCCAGGAGGAGTTCGTCTCGGCCCTGACGGAGCTGGTGCTGCACATGCACTTGTCGCTCGAGTTGCCGCGGCGCGAGGGCCGGGTACAGCTCGCCTCCTGGGAAGGCGAGTCACGCGACCCTGTCCAGCGGATGATGGAGCACCAGTGCGCGCCCTCGGAGCCCCCGGACGGCTGCCTCGTCCTGCCTGGAAACGCGCCGCCTCCGCAGACGCTGATGCGCATGCGGCTGGCGCTCTCCTTCGCCCTGGACACCGTGTGGGAAGGGGCCGCCGTGCCCCTTAGCGAGTACCTGGACCCGCTGGCCTTCAAACTCATGGTCTACGCGGCGCTGAGCACCTACCTGCTCACGCTGATGATGCCCGAGCCCATGACAAAGGGGCTGGCCGCGGCGCTGACCCTGTACCTGGTGGCCTACCTTGGTCTGGGGCCGGTGTTGTCCATGCTGGAAGCCGGGTGGCGCTTGCTGGAGGACTCGCAGCGGGCCACCACCGTCGAGCACCTGAAGGAGGCGGGGCACCGCTTCGGCCGGGTGCTGGGGGACAGTGGTATGCGTGTGCTGCTGTTGCTGACGACGGCGGCCCTGTCGGGTGGAACGGGCTTCGCGGGGAGAGGGCCGGGGTTGCCCGGCTTCGGACGGGCGGCGCTGGCCTCGCAGGCACGCACGGGGGTGGCACTGGAGGCGGCAGGGCAGGTGCGCTCCGTGGCCCTGGGCGTCAAGCAGTTGACAGTGGTGCTGGCTCCCACGGCGGTAGCCGCCACCGCCATGGGGCCGGGCGGCGGCGCTGCACCCCAGAAGGGCAGTCTCACCGGACAGCCCAAGCAGCCTCGCCCGAACGACGATAAGGAAACGACAAGGGGGCGTGTCCGCGAGAACGAATCGGCCCGTATCCTCGCCGAGAACGGCTACAATGTGGAACAGAACCCACCCATCAAAAGCAACCTCAAAGCGCCAGATTACAAGCTCAACGGAGAGTACGCGGACTGCTACGCCCCCAGTACCGACGCTCCTCGCAGCATTCTCGACACAGTCGCAAAGAAAGTTAACAAGGGACAAGCAAATCGGATCGTCCTCAACCTTGAGGACAGCCACGTGACGCTTGAGGCTCTCAAGGAAGAACTCCTGAAAAACCCTATTGCCGCCCTGAAGGAAATCATCATCATCAAGGACGGAAAAATCATCTTGTTCTATCCCTGAATAATTGCCTCGAAACAGGAGCTCGAGATGGCACTAGAATACGACCTTGAGCTGGCAGCCAGCATCGACGAGAAACAAGCACTGGAGATGCTGGCAAGCCGGATTGGCGGTTTTGCTTGGGGCGATGACCATTGTATGCATACCAGCGCAGGAGTCTGAAGTGGCACTCGAATACGAACTTGAACTATCAACCAGCATGAACCCCACGCAGACGCTCGAACTACTATCCAGACACATCGGCGGACTGACTTTGACCTGGAACGGCAAGAACAGCGACTACTTGTGGGGCCCGACAATCAACATTGACGTTAGCGAGCCATCGAGAAGCTGGCCAGGGACCATCAAGGACGGCTTCGGATTCCTTCCAACGTTGCTGGTCGGATTCCGATTCAACGATAAGACTGATGATGATTACAACACATGCAGACAGATCATGTTCCAGGCCACAATGCTGCTGTTGGAGCAAGCACAGGACTCAGTGCTCCTTTTCAATTATGAGTTCATCGTCATGCAGCGGCTCGGCGGGAAGCTGACCTTCAACTCCGACTCACACCTCTGGGATGACGAGTGGCTGAAGAGCAGGCTCACCCTTCCCTACGAACGGCGCCCCCTACCGTCCCCGCTGTTATAGGCATTGGCGTGCGTAGTTCACCGGAACGAGTTCACGATGAAGACCCCTGCACTCGAGAATTCGAGGATGGCCATCCCCGGCTTGGACCCGGGCAGTTTCTTCATCTGACCGCCCGCGAGCCGGGCCACAGCGCAAATCGGAATCGGCTCTTCGTCCGGTGGGTGCGCCTCGTAATACCGGATGACGACCTGCGGGCCCCCGGTCCACACCCGACCATAGAGACGTGTGACTCCCGAAAGACGCCCGAGGCTGCTGTTCAACATGCTTTCCACGGGCCCGTCGTACAGTGTGATGGGGCTGGTCTCGGTCTGGTTCACGTCCAACTCAACGGACGAGCCATCCCCTACGTGCATGCCAAGAATCCGCATGGCTTCGAGCGCCTTTTCCGGGCACTCCTGCGGACCTGGGCTCCCATCCGGGCGGAGGGAGACACCTCCTGGAGTCGTGCATCCTGAGGACAATGAGAGCAGGATGAGAGAAGAGGCGAGAAGCGGCGCGGAGGTCGGAGCCATGTGGGAACGATCTACTAGCGCAGAAGTTGCGGTTCCAGCAGAACGTATGCCTGCCTCAAACCGTCTCCTTCTCGGAAGAGCTCTAGAACGAGCCGCTCAAGGCCATCCTTCGAGTTGAAGGCGTTCGCGTCCATGACCACCGCGATCCGACCGGATTCTCCTCCCGGCCCCCAATGCATTCGGGAGGCGCGCAAAGCAAATGGTCTACGTTCCCAGCTCGCCTCTGACACCAGACGCGCCTCCATCAGTCCCCAGGATTCAGCCGGGCTGTTGTTAGTCACCGTGAAGACCACTGCCGCCTTGTCCCGGTTCTTGGAGGTGAGAACGGAGATCAGAAACTCCACACCATCGGGGCTCTTGAACAGTTTCAACAGACGCGGACGAAATGGCGTCATCTTCTCTGCCCCCTTCACCAGGAGCGCGGCAAGCGCGTGGTCCACGGAGTCCTCCTTCCGGTACCGCTCGACCTCCTCCGCGAGCTTCCGCTCCCTCCCGAGCGAGTCGTGCAGCGACGCGAGCACCGCTTTCGAGGACTCGCGGTCACGGAACACGTTCACCTGTTGATCGCCCGTCCGGTCGTCCGTGGTCTCCTGCCGTGACGTCACGGTGAAGGGCACCTCCGTTCCGTCCGCGAGCGTCACCAGCAGCAGGAAGCGGTCTTCGGGCTCGATGTCGTGCAGCGGCTCCAGGAACACCCTCTTCCCGGCACACACCACGGGCTCGAAGCGGCCTTCCCACCCCAGCATCTTCGTCCGCGCTGGATCACAGAGCTGCTCGAAGCGGAGGACGGTCACGATGCCGCCCACGACGTACACGTCGGACGCCTCCCGACTCGGATGGTCCGAGAGGTAGAGGTTCCGTTCGTTGGGCTCGCGTTCCCTGGCCCCGGCCCCGAAGGCCACGAGACCGAGAAGCAGGGCAGACCGGCGAAGCAGAACCTTCCACATGGCGCGGCACGACCTATCCGACCGCGTTGCGGGCGACCAGCCGCCCGGCACTCTACCGCCGCAGTCACCTTGCGAACACTACCAGAAAAGGTATGTCTCACGCCATGCGCTTCTGGTTCCGAGTCTCCGTCCGCAGTCTGTACGCCTTCGCGCTCCTGGGCGTGCTGGTGCTCTCCCACGCGAGCCTCGCGGGGCCCGCGTCCCCTCCCGCCAGCCCCCGCGCCACGGGCCCCGAGTGGCTCCGCGTGACGAGCACCCACTTCCACATCCGCACCTCACTGGACGAGGACTCCGCCCGGCGCGCGGCCCGGGAGCTGGAGCGGCTCCGGGATGCCATGCGCTCCCTGTGGGGCCCGGCCTTCGACCCCCCGGGGTATGTCGACGTCATCCTCCTGCGCGAGCGCGAGCTGGCCGAGTTCACCGGGCAGCAGGTCGGACAGCAGGTTGGAGGCTTCCACGCGGAGGATGCGAATGACGTTCCCCTGATGGCAATGGGCGTACAGGGGGAGCGCTTCGAGGAGCTGGCCGACCGGTCCACGCTGGCGCACGAACTGGCCCATCACCTCACGCGCTTCCTGTTTCGGCGCGACTCACGCTGGGTGGGCGAGGGGCTGGCCGCCTTCCTCGAAACGGTGCGGATGGGGGAGGGTCCCGCGGGGACCGTGCTGGGCTACCCGCATGAAGGCCATCTCAAGTACCTGCGCGCCCACGGGTGCATGCCGGTGGAGACCTTGTGGCGGTGGGACGAGCGACCGGCGCTGGAGGACCCCAGGCTGCACAACTTCTACGCCTCTTCCTGGCTCTGGTTTCATTACCTGTTCGGCATGCACCGCGAGCGCCTGACGCGCTTCGAGCAGGCGCTGTACGACGCACGGGAGCCCCGCCAAGCCTGGGAGGAAGCCTTCGGTGACGCGGGCGACCTGGAGAAGGGCCTGCAGGAGTACGTACGCGTCAACATCTACCAGGCCACGTCTTTCGCCGCACCGCCGGAGCCTCCACCCGCCCGGGTGGAGAAGCTGCCGCACGCGGAAGTCCATGCCATCCGTGCCCAGCTGTGGTTGCGCTCCCCGGGCGGCATGGCCTGGGAGGAGCGCCTGCGGCGGGCGCGGCCCGAGGTGCAGCAGGCGCTGAGCGAGGACGCCTCCAACGTGGCGGCGGTGGTGTTGCGCTCCAGTATGGCCCGGGATGAGGCGGAACGGCTGGCGCTGGCACGCGCCCTGGTGAAGGCGCGGCCCGACGCGGGTGAGGGCTGGAGCCTGCTCGGGCGGGCCCTCCAGGCGACGAAGGCTCCGATTCCGGAGCAGGAAGAGGCCTTCCGCAAAGCGGTGGCGCTGCTGCCCGACTCCGCCTCCGCCCAGGGAGACCTGGCCCGGCACTACATCTTCCGCGGCCTGCCGGAGAAGGCCCTGGAACCGGCGACACGCACGTGGCTGCTGGCCCCCTCCAGCGCCCTCAGCCTGGAGGTCTATGCCATCTCCGCCCTGCAGCTCGGCTATTGCACCGATGGCCTGCGCACCCTGCGTCAGACCCTGTCCGTGGTGAGCGCGAGGGCCAGCACCTCGCCCGAGGTCCTGCGTACCCTGGGCGACCGGCTCACCCGCTACGAGCACGCCTGCGACGAGGCCCGTCGGAGCGCTCCCGCGAAGTAACGGCCACCTGGAGGCGTACCCGGCGGCGTACGGCGCGCACGTCTGGCCGCTCGGCCCCCCCGAGGACCCTGGAGACCGAGCGGCTCCATCTGGGGCTTCCGGCCACTCGTCGGGTAGAGCGGAATGGGTTGATGCCCCGGAGCGGCCCCCCGCATACTGCGCGCGACTTCCACGCTCTTCCCAGGGGGCCAGTTCGTGGACACCCGTGAGATGTTGACCCTTCGCATCCGAGCAGCCACCGAGAAGGACCAGTTACTCGGCATCTTCTTCGACAGCTCAATGGAGAACCTCGAGCGGACGCTGGGCCCGACGGAAGCGAAGGCCGTACGCACGGAGGTCCTCGGCTCGCGCAACATCGTGAGCTTCTTCCGCTACCCGGTGGCCGACCTCCTCAAGCTCGTCGACCTGGGCGTGCAGCGCAACAAGACGGGCGCACGCGGCTACGACGGCGCCATCTCAGAGTTCGGCCGCGCCGCGGTGAACTACTTCTTCGACTCCCAGGCGGGCAAGATGATGTCCTTCCTGTCCGGAGACGAGCCCCACCGCCTCATGGCGAGCTCTCCCTCCGCCTACAAGGCCGTCACCACCTTCGGCGAGCGGACATACGAGCGGGTGGGCCCCCGCTCTGGCCGTCTGGTCTGCCAGGGGGAGCTGCTCGGCCCGGCGTGGATGCAGGGCGTGGTGCAGCAGGCCCTCCTGAAGGCAGCCAAGGTGACCGCGCGCGTGCGCATGGAGGTGAGGAACGCCTCCGGCACCGACTTCACTGCCCACGTCGAGTGGTGACCATGGAAGCCATCCACACCCCCAGGGTCAAGGTCTGCTGCATCTCCAGCGTCGAGGAGGCCTGGGCCGCCATCCGTGCCGGCGCCTCCGCGCTGGGGCTCGTCTCCTCGATGCCCAGCGGCCCCGGCGTCATCTCCGAGTCGCTCATCGCGGAGATCGCCGCCGTCGTGCCGCCCCCCATCGCCACCTTCCTGCTCACCTGCGGCCAGGACGTCCGGGACATCATCGCGCAGCAGAGGCGCTGCCGGACCAACACCGTGCAGCTCTGCGATCGGCTCACCACCGGGAGCTACGCGGACCTGCGGGGAGCCATGCCCGGCGTGTCGCTCGTGCAGGTCATCCATGTCTCGGGCGAGGAGTCGCTGGAGGAGGCGTTGAGCGTGGCACCCCACGTGGATGCGCTGCTGCTCGACTCGGGCAATCAATCCCTGGCGGTGAAGGAGTTGGGAGGCACCGGGCGCGTCCACGACTGGAGCGTCAGCCGCCGCATCCGCGAGCAGGCACGCGTGCCCGTGTTCCTCGCCGGAGGACTGAAGGCCGAGAACGTGGGTGAGGCCATCCAGCACGTCGGGCCCTTCGGGCTCGACCTGTGCAGCGGCGTGAGGACCGAGGGCAAGCTGGACGAGGAGAAGCTGACGCGGTTCTTCGCGCGGGTTCGTGCCTGACGCTGGAGCACCCCTTCACGCCACGCCTCCACCGGTGGGCGTGGGGATGTGGGGTCCACCCGGGCCCGCCGGACGAGACCTCGCGCGCCACACCGCCGCCGTGTAGTCCGCCACCGCCGCGAGCGCCATCAGGCCTATTGCTATCACCAGCGGAAGCACCAGCACCGGCACTACCAGCACCGCCAGCAGCGCCCCGAGCTGCAGTGTCGTCACCACCTTGCCCAGCATCCGCGCCTTGAACTCCACCGGCCGCAACCGCGGCACGATGCGCGCCACCACGAACCCCAGGGCCGTCGCCACATCGCGCACCACCAGGATTCCGAACTCCACCGGCGTCAGCTTCCCCTCCAGCACGAAGGTCAGCAGCGCCACCATCACGAAGCACCGGTCGGCGATCGGGTCGATGAGCGCGCCCCAGTACGACTCCAGGTGCTTGTGACGGGCGATGTACCCATCCAGGAAGTCCGACAGCGCCGCCGCCGCCACCAATCCCACCCGGACCAGCGGATCTTCCATCACCACGAAGAAGGCCGCGAGTGGCAGGCGGGACAGTGAAAGCGCATTGAGGAGCACGAGGCTCGTGCGGCGGCGCATACGCCTCAAGCTAGGAATGCTTCCCGCCCCTTTCATGCGCAGGGACGAGGCCCCGCCCGCTCCTCTGCTCTCCACCATCGCTCGACAGGCGGTCAGCCATGTGCACGCCCGTCACGTGGCCTCATCGGGCTCCGGGGCGTCGGCGGCGGGCGCTTCGCCATACAGGCAGCCAGCCCCCACGAACCGCATCATCGCCAGCGCCAATGGCAGCAGGAAGACCAGAATGGACCACCCGTCCAGCTTCGCGTCCCCCAGGAGGAACGCGGCGGTTCCCAACGAGGGCAGGCCCGGGAGCACCACCAGCAGGAGCAGCAGGTAGTGCAGCCATCGCCTGCGCAACACCGGCTCGGACGCCGCGACGAAGGCGGGCAGGAACGAGGTGAGGGTCACCAGCAACGCCCAGCCCAGGGTCAGGGGCCACATCTCGAGACCCATGCCGAGGACGAGCCCGGGCAGCAGTTCCACGAACCCCGCGATGCTGGTCAACACCGCGCCCACGCGGGGGCGTGAGAAGCTCGAAGGCCTCGTTCCGGTGGCATTCCCTCCGGCGGCACGCGCCTCGGCGAACAGCTCGGGAGGAACCTCGAGCGCATACGGAAAACCGAGCTCCGCGAGCGCCATCACCGCCACGTGGTCCACCCGGCGTCCATCGCTGCCCGTGAACTCACGGACCTGCGTGTCCGCCAGGATGCCGTGCAGCAAGTCCGCCCGCTCGCGGGCGCTCTCTCCGGGCCCGGGTGGCAGCACGACCGCGCGCAGGAGCGCATCCACCTCATGACGGCTCGCGTCAGGTGCCCGTACCTGCTCCAGCACCCAGGGCAAGGACGGCACCTCCCCGAGGCTGACGGGCTCGAAGGCCTCGGCAGTGGCTTCAGGGGCTCGGACGGTGGGGCGCGAACGTTCCACGATGGACCTCAGCCTGTCCCATCCGGGCAGTGGGAGGAAGGGGCCTCCGCCTTCGCATCTCCACCCGGGAACCTGCCGCACGCGCCGTTGTCCAAGGCCTCCGACAGACGAAATCCACCCATCCTGGAGGCAGTACATGAGGCGAAGCCCCCTCGCCGTCACGGGAGTCGTGTGCGCGCTGGCAGTTGGATGCTGGACGCTCGGCGGATGCCAGCGGTCCGAGGACCGAGGGCCGGAGAAGACTCCGGAGTCGGCCGCGCCTCAGAAGCAGGCCGAGGCCAGGATGGGCGCGGAGTCCCCACCGGCCAAGAAGAAGGAGGAAGCGCCTCTCCCGGCCGCTCCGAGCGCGGCCCCAGCCGGAGCCCGCCAGGAAGCATCCAAGGCGATGGCCGCGAAGATTTTCGGCACGAACAGCGGTGGCACGGCCCAGGGACTCGGAGGGCTGGGTCTCAAGGGTGCGGGTCAAGGCGGGGGCGGCGTGAGCATCGGCATCGGGAGCGTGGGCACCCGGGGCCGGGGAATGGGCGCGGCCGCTTACGGAATGGGGACCCAGAGCCTCGGCGGCAAGAGCAGCGTGAGCATTCCCCAGGCCAACATCCCCGCCGAGCCGCCCACCGGCAACACCGAGCACTACAGCGACTACGGCGTAAACCCCTTCGTCACCGCCGCCGAGGATCGGCTCTCCACCTTCTCCATCGACGTGGACACCGCCTCCTATACCCTCGCGCGGCGCAAGATTCTCGAGGGCACGCCACCGCCCCGTGAGGCCGTGCGCGTGGAAGAGTTCCTCAACTACTTCCGCTACTCCTACCCCGAGCCCCCGCCGGGCGCCCCGCTCGCGGTGTACCTGGACGCGGCCCCCTCGCCCTTCACTCCCGGCCGCCACCTGCTGCGCGTGGGCGTCCAGGGCAAGCGCCTGAGCATCTCCGAGCGCAAGAGCGCACACCTCACCTTCCTCGTAGATGTCTCCGGCTCCATGCAGTCCCCGGACAAGCTGCCGCTCGCCAAACGCTCCCTGCGCATGCTCGTGGACAACCTGCGCGACGGCGACACCGTGGCGCTCGTCACCTACGCGGGCGGCGTGAAGCTCGCGCTCCCCCCCACCGGCCTCGAGCACAAGGCCCTCATCCACGCCGCCATCGAGGACCTCACCGCCGGTGGCTCCACCGCCATGGCCTCCGGCATCCAGCTCGCCTACCAGCAGGCCATGAAGACGCTCGATGGAAGCTCGGTGTCGCGCGTCATCATCCTCTCGGATGGCGACGCCAATGTGGGCCCCTCCTCGCACGAGGAGATCCTCAAGCTCATCCGCGGCTACGTGAAGGAGGGCGTCGCCGTCACCACCGTGGGCTTCGGCATGGGCAACTACAAGGACACGCTCATGGAGCAGTTCGCCGACCAGGGCAATGGCAATCATTACTACGTGGACTCGCTCCTCGCCGCGCGCCGCATCTTCCAGGAGCAGCTCGGCGGCACCCTGGAGGTCATCGCCCAGGACGTGAAGCTCCAGGTGGAGTTCGACCCGGCCCAGGTGGCCCGCTACCGGCTCGTGGGCTACGAGAACCGGGACATCGCGGACAAGGACTTCCGCAATGACAAGGTGGACGCGGGAGAGATTGGCTCGGGCCACACCGTCACCGCGCTCTACGAGCTGGAGCTCAAGCCCGGCGCGAGCGAGGGACTGGCCACCGTGCGCATCCGCGCCAAGCGGCCTCGGGGTGAGACGGCCTCGGAGCACGCGTACCGCTTCCCCGCCGGAGCACTCGCGGCCTCCTTCGCGGAGGCCTCGCCGGACCTGCGCTTCGCCACCGCCGTCATGGGCGCCGCGGAGCTGCTCCGCCATAGCCCCCATGCCGAGCGCTGGAGCTTCGACCAGGTGTTGAAGATCGCCCGCGGCGCCACGCCTCCCGGCAACGCCGAGCGCGAGGAGTTCGTGTCGCTGCTGGAGCGTGCCCGTTCGCTGGTGGGCACCGTGGCCACCCGAGGGAGCAACCCCACCGAGGGCCGCCCGGCTCCGGCACGAGGCCGCTGAGCCCGTCGGGTGATGTACACGGCCCAGCCCCCGCGGGCTGAAACATGCACCACCCCGCATCATGCAGCCCTCGGACCTCGTCACACCGAGGGCAACGCCCCTCCCCGAAGTGCGGGGCCGTATGGCTTCGCCCTCATCACCGAGTCCCGCAACGGTGTGGACTTCGCCTCGAAGAGCACGCACGCCAGGAACTGGCGCCTCGGCTCATCCCACGGAGTCACGAGGCGACACTTCCCCGGGCTGGATGCTCGTCGCGGTTTACAGACTAGCCCGGGTTGAAGTAGGGGGCGGACTCATGCCCATTCTCGCTCTCGTCCGACACGGTCAGTCCCTCTGGAATCATGAGAACCGCTTCACCGGCTTCGTGGATGTGCCCCTGACGGAGAAGGGCCGCATCGAGGCCCGGCAGGCCGCCAAGGCCCTCGGGCACCTCAAGTTCGATGTGGCCTACACCTCGGCCCTCAGCCGCGCCCAGGAGACGCTGGCCATCATCCTGAACACGCTGGGGCAGTCCATCCCCACCATCCGCGATGCCGCCCTCAACGAGCGCCACTACGGCGACCTCCAGGGCCTCAACAAGGAGGACGCCGCCAAGCGCTGGGGTGACCACCAGGTGAAGCTGTGGCGCCGCTCCTTCGACGTGCCGCCCCCCAATGGCGAGTCCCTGGAGATGACGGCCAAGCGCGTGCTGCCCTTCTACGAGCGCGCCATCGCCGGCGACCTGCGCCAGGGCAAGAACGTGCTCGTGGTGGCCCACGGCAACTCCAACCGCTCCCTGGTGATGAGGCTCGACAAGCTCACCGGCGAGCAGGTGGTGGGCCTGGAGCTCGCCACCGGCGTGCCCCTCATCTACGAGCTGACCACCGAGGGCGAGGTCCTCAAGAAGCACGACACCGCGCAGTAGGGCCGGTGCGCTCGCGCGGCGGTGGGGTGGGCCTCCGCGCGAGGCCCCCATCGGACGCAGGCCGGCTGTCGCGGGTCAGACGAAGACGAAGGTCGGTTCAATCGCCCGTTCCTTGACCACCACTTTGTACGCCGTGTAGCGCGGCGCTTGCGCCTCCCACAGGCTGAAGCCGAGCGCCGCATACCGGACGTCGCGCAACCAGCGCTGGATGAGCGGGTCGGTTCGCGGCGACCACCTCCCGAGCGACCCCGCCAGCCGGTCGAACTCGATGATCGCCTCGTCATGCTTGCGGATCAGCACCTTGATGGCGTCCTCGACGCACAGGCCGCGCTCCTCCATCAGCGTCGACACGAGGTTGAGCTGCCGCTGCTTCCGGTCCTTGGCGAAGCTGAAGATGTCGTTGCCCAACCCCACCAGCTCATTGGCCAGCAGCTTCAGCCGCCGCACGGTCGGGTGCTGGTGGAACTCGTGGGGGAGCTCGGCCTCGTACGCGTTCTCGAGCAGATACAAGGCCACATACATCCCGATGGTGGCGATGCGCAGCTCGAGCTGCCGCTCGAAGCCGGGAGGGACGCCGGTCTCGCCATAGCGCCGCATGGCGGCGGCCTCCTCCTCCGCGGCATTGCTCCAGGTCGCCATGGCCTGGCAGATGCCCTGGACCCACCCGGCGCTGCGCGCGGAGGCGAGCTCCTCGAAGAGCTGCCACCACCCCTCGTCGAAGCGGGTCATCCCCGAGGGGCGGCGCCCTGTCAGCACATGCTCGGCTCCGAGCCTCCAGCGACTCTCCAGGCTCTCCACATGCATGTCGTCCCAGAGCAACCAGAGGGAGAGGTACCGGGCGAAGAGGAGCGTCTTGTCCAGAGGGAGTGTCGGAAACGGCACGCCGACGTAGCCCGCGATATCAAACGCCCTCGCCCGTTCGAGCTCCTGGGACGTGCAGTCGAGCGAGGCAAACCACTTGAGCACGCTGCGTTGGGCCTGGCTGGCGAAGGGATTCCGGGTAACCGGAGACCGCCAGGATGCCGGCACGCGAAACTGGAAACGTGCAGTGTTGTCGCGTGGGAGTTTCGCCGCCGCCTTGGCAGGGACCACGGCAAAAGAGCCGCTCATCGGCGAGCACGTCCGACCCGAAGAAACATTCGACATGGGCTCTTGCCCCTCTTGCTGTCCACTGCGTCCGCGCGAACAGGTACGGCAGGACGATTTGTTAACACATCCAACCCTTCTCCTGTCCGATTCCAGCCAGACGCTCACCCTCCCAAATACTGCCAGCGCAAAACCCCAGAGACTCTCGGTGACGAGTTCAACCTGGTCGACAATATTCAACCTGGTCCTCGATTCGAAAGAGCACATCGACGACAGAAATGAGATTCGCAGCGACCGCGGAGCGCGCGCTGCTCCGGCTCACAGATGGTGAAATCAATGACACACGGGAGCGGTCCCCTCTTGACCATTCATCACGAGCAGGCTCGGGAGAGCCGCACTCCGAGCCGCAAACACCCGGCGCGGTGGAGACCTCTGCCCCGGGCTTCTCGAAAGTGGCTATCATTGCGCCAGGGGCGTGGCATGCCATCCCGCCTGCCACCGGCGGTGTCATCCCACTGGAGTACGCATGAACGATAGCGATACCACCACACGGGATGCCGTCCTGGCTCTTGGCTCTCATGAGGAGTTGGCACAGCGACTGAACCTGGTCCCATCCAGAGACATGGCACGAGGCTTCGTCTTCATCACCACCCTGAACGCGGTGCGAAGCGAGGCGGGAGAGGCGGTGCTGAAGCGATGCGCCACCGCCGCCGAGGGCGGGTCCTTCATCCCGTTCTTCAACTACCCCATCCGCTCGCTGCTGCGGCTGTTCTACACCGCGGCATGGGAGCTGAGCGGCAAGTACGGGGGATTCGAAAGGGCGATGTGGCACCTGGGCGCCAGGTCTGCTCCGGATTTCATGAAGTCCGCCGTGGGCAAGATGTTGATGGCCCTCTCGGGCACGAACGTGAAGCAGCTCATCAGCGGCATCCCCGTGGCGTACCCGACGGTCTATGACCACGGCTCGTGCACACTGGTCTGGACGGGGACGACGAGCGGCCAGCTCCACCTTCATGGCAACCTCCTCCCGCCTCCCTTCATCGAGGGAGCGGTGGTCCATGTGCTCCAGGCCGTTCACCCCCAAGGACTCTTCGTCCAGGTGCGGCGCGTGGCACCCACGAAGAACGTGCTGACGGTCTCCTGGGAGGCGACACAGGGTGAGGATGAACCGTCCAGCCCCTGACGCGGTTGCGGCCTCGCGCGGTCTCAGCGGCGTGGGAGGACCTCACGCGCCATGTCGAGGAACGCGCGCAGGGGGCGGGAGGCGCGCGCACGGCTGGGGAAGTACAGGAAGAGGCCCGGCACGGTGGGCGCCCACTCTTCCAGCACGGGCCGCAGCGCACCGGTGTGCAGCCAGGGGGCGACGGAGAGCTCCGCCGCGTAGGTGAGTCCCAGGCCCGCGGCGGCCATGCTGATGAGCAGCGGCGTGTGGTCCGAGACGAACGGCCCCTTCACCGGCACACTCAGCTCCTTGCGGCCCTGCTCGAACTCCCAGTGATAGGGCAGCCCCGTCGAGGGCGAGCGGTAGCCGAGGCAGGCGTGGTTGGCCAGCTCCTCCGGCCGGCGAGGAGCCCCGTGCCGCTCGAGGTACGCGGGCGCGCCCACGACGAGGAACCGGAAAGCGGGGGTGAGGCGCACCTGGACCATGTCGCGTTGCACCGACTCCGACAACCGGATGCCCGCGTCGAACCCTTCCTTGACGATGTCGACGAACCGGTCCTGCACGGACACCTCGACGCGCACGTGCGGGTGGGCCGCGAGGAACTTCGGCAGCACGGGCTCGAGCACGGGGGCCAGTGCGAGGATGGGCACGGTGAGGCGAAGCGAGCCCATCACCTGCGAGGCCTCGGCGGACAAGTGCTCGAGCGCCTCCAGTGCCGACTGGAGACCCGGCGCGGCGCCTTCCATGAGCCGGCGTCCGGCCTCGGTGAGTGACACGCTGCGCGTGGTGCGGGCGAGCAACGCCTGTCCGAGCTTCTCCTCCAACTGGCGGACGGCCTGGCTCACCGCGGAGGAGGAGACCCCGAGCTCCTTGGCGGCCTGGGTGAAGCTGCGGCGCCGGGCGACAGTCACGAACACAGCCAAGGCATTGAGGGGCGTGAGGGCCATTGTGAAGGGATTCTAAGAAGTCTGTGCGGATTCCGCGCCTTCATTCCGCGGCCTCCGGGCGGCAGGTTGAGGCCATCACGGAGGACACATGACGACGACGAATCGCATCACTTCGCTGGCGCAGTACCACCTGCTGGGCCGCAGCGGCCTGCGCGTGAGCCCGCTGTGCCTGGGCACCATGACCTTCGGCACCGAGTGGGGCTGGGGCAGCCCGAAGGACACCGCCCACCGCATCCTGGCGCGCTACCTGGAAGCGGGTGGCAACTTCCTGGACACGGCGGATGGCTACACGGGCGGCACCAGCGAGCAGCTCATCGGTGAGTACTTCGCGCAGCACGGCGGACGGGACAACGCGGTCATCGCGACGAAGTTCACCGTCAACACCTCGCCGGGGGACCCCAACGCGGGGGGCAACGGCCGCAAGAACATCTACCGCGCGCTGGAGGGCTCGCTGCGGCGGCTGAAGACGGACTACGTGGACCTCTACTGGCTGCATGCGTGGGACGGCCTCACGCCCGTGGAGGAGGTGATGGGCACGCTCACCGACCTCGTGCGCGAGGGCAAGGTGCGCTACATCGGCCTGTCCGACGTGCCGGCCTGGTACTTCGCCCGCGCACAGACGCTCGCGGAGCGCGAGGGCCTGGAGCGCATCGCGGCGCTGCAACTGGAGTACTCGCTCGTCGAGCGCAACATCGAGCGCGAGCACATCCCGGCGGCGCTGGCGCTCGGAGCGGGCATCACTCCCTGGAGCCCGCTCGCCTCGGGGCTGCTGTCCGGCAAGTACACGCGCGAGGGCGTGAAGGCGAAGGGCGATGGCCGGCTCCCCTCCATCTCCGCTTCCGAGAACCCGGGGTTCCTCAAGCTCTTCACGGAGCGCAACTGGGCCATCGTCGACGCGCTGAAGGACGTGGCCCAGCAGCTGGACCGGCCTCCGGCGCAGGTGGCCCTGGCCTGGGTGACGCGCCGGCCCGGCGTGGCGTCCACCATCATCGGCGCGACGCGGCTGGAGCAGCTCGAGGCCAACCTCCACGCGCTCGACGTGGAAATCCCTGCTCCGCTCACCGAGCGGCTGGAGGCCGCCAGCCGCCCCGAGCTCGTCCACCCGTACCACTTCTTCGAGGAGGCCTTCTTCACGGGCGGCATGTTCACGGGAGGGACGACGGTCCGGTCCGAGCCCACGTGGTTCCGGCCGAGCCCGGGCCGCCGGTAGGACGCGCCCTCCACCGCGTGCTGCCCGGTGAGGGCGCTCAGCCCACTCGAGCCACGGGGAGGCGTGGCTCGAGCAGCCGGTCGACGAGCGCATCCACCTCGGCTTCCGCCCGGACGATCGACGCCGCGAGCCGCTCGTCGGCGAACTCGTCGTATTCAATGGCCACCGACTCCACATGGGTGATGCCGATGTATCCAAAGGCGGTCCGGATGCTCGGCTCCACGTGGTTCATGTGCTCGATTCGCTGTCCCTTCCCATAGCCGAAGTCGCCGCGCGAGCTCAGCACCACGAGCGTCTTGTTCGCCTCCGAGAGCAGGGGCCAGTAGGGCTCGCCCTGCCGCGCGCGATCGAAGCCGAACGTGCGGCCCACTCGGACGATGTTGTCGATATAGGCCTTGAATTGCGCGGGGACACCGAAGTTGTACATCGGCACGCCGGTGACAATCACCTCCGCGGCGAGCAACTCATCCACCAACGCATCGCTCTCCGCGAGCGTCTCGCGCATCCAGGGCTCGCGCAGGGCCGGTTTCGTGAAAGCGGAGTGGATCCACCGGCCCGTCACGGGAGTGGGCGGATTCAGCCCGACATCCCGATAGATGAGCCCATCCTGAGGACGAGCGGCCCGCCAGCGCGCCACGAATCGAGCCGTCAAACGGCGGGTATGCGAGCCATGACGGTGGACGTCGGACCCGCCTGGACGGGCACTCGAGTCGATCTGCAGCAGCGCGGTCATTGTCTTGTCTCCCCTGCTCCATGAGGTTTTCCGGGCCACTCCGCGCCGTGTGCGCGCTCTCGCGGCGGCCCTGAGTCGTGGAAGAAGATGCGCGCGGGCACGTTCCGTGACAAACGTGTCTTTCTCAGCCGATGGCTGAGCTGAGCTCACCCATCCAGGACCATGAGACAGCTGCCTCCCCTCTCCGCGCTCCGGGCCTTCGAGGCCGCGGCCCGCCACCTCAGCTTCAAGCGGGCCGCCGAGGAGCTGGGCGTGACACCCACCGCCATCAGCCATCAGATCCGGCAACTCGAGGAGCTGCTCGGGGTCCGGCTGTTCGAGCGCCGCACCCGGCAGGTTCTGATCACCCCCGAGGGGCAGCTCCTCTACCCGGTGCTCCGCGACGGCTTCGATGCGTTCGCGAAGGCGCTGGACGCGCTCACCGCGCGCCCGTCCCGCCGTGTGGTGACGCTCTCCGCGACGACCGCCTTCACGGCCCGGTGGCTGGTGCCCCGCGTCGCGGCCTTCCGCGAGGCCAACCCTGGCATCGACCTGCGCCTGCACGCCTCGGACGAGCCCGTCGACTTCCGCTCCGGCGTCGCCGACGCGGCGATCCGGTACGGGCGTGGACCGTATCCCGGGCTCGTCACCGAGGAGCTCTTCTCCGACCGCTTCGCTCCCGTGTGCAGCCCCCGCCTCGGGGTGAAACGCAAGGAGGACCTGCGCGGCCGCTCACTGCTGCATTTCGAGTGGCGGCGCGTCGAGCGCGACACGCCGACGTGGCGCTTGTGGCTCGAGCGCGCCGGACTGCGCGGTATCGACGCCACGAGCGGGACGACCTTCACCGACGAGGGCCATGCAATCCAGGCGGCGCTCGCGGGACAAGGCGTCGCGCTCCTGAGCCTGCGGCTCGTCGCTGACGACCTGAAGAGCGGGGCCCTCGTTCAACCCTTCGGGCCGGTGCTCGACGGCTACCGCTACCACCTCGTCCATCCCGCAGAGGCAGGGACGCGCCAGGAGATCGCGGCACTCCGCACCTGGCTCCGAAGCACCGCGGCCCAGACATGACACCCGCGGCGGGAGCCACACGCTCCCCCCGCCGGCTCATCCAGCCCTTGGAGTCACGGCACGCCCCACCCCTGCCGAGAGGGAGTCACCACAGCAGGGACACCAGCCCGATGATTCCCACGAAGAGGAAGTAGAGCGACTCGCCGGCGATGAGCCCGCCACCCACCAGCGACGTGGTGCTCATGTCCTCGGGCAACGCCTCGCCCTCGCCGGGCGAACCGGCTGGATGCGGCGCCGGCCTCTTCGCCAGCGTGTTCCACGCCGAGGACGCGATGCCACCCACGCCGAACCACAGCGCCGATGGCAGATTCACGAAGCCGCCGAACGACGAGGCATAGGGGCTGGACAGCAGCACCGAATCCATCATCCACCCCACCGCGAAACCCGTGCGCGAGCCCTTCACGAAGCCCTGATAGCGCTCGCTGCGCTTGAGCAGCTTGCGCGCCACCTCGATAGTGAAACCGAGCACCAGGCCAAGTCCCAGCGCCTTCACCGTGTGCTCCGACAGCGTGCCCAGGCTCCGGATGGCGCCCACGAACTTGTACGTCATCGCGGAGTTCCACTGGCCCACCTCGACCTTCGGATTGTCGAGCTGGTTGACGGCCAGCACCGGATAGGCGCTCATGAAGACCCGCGCCAGCACCACGCACAACACCGCTCCCATCACGATGCCCACCACCTGGTAGCGGAACTGGATGACGCGGTCGGTACCCAGGCGCCAGCCCGTGGAGCGGTCCTGCTGCATGTCGCTCCCCACCGACGTGGAGATGAGCAGGATGCTCGCGGCCATCAACCCCACCAGCGGGTTCTTCAGCCCCAGCAGCGACATCAGCAGCACCGAGATGACGAAGGCGCTGGAGATGGGGTTCTGGTCCGTGATGCCGTAGGCAATGCCGTTGATGAGCACGAACAGCAGCGACAGCACCAGCCCGAAGACGATGAAGCCCAGCGGCTGCTCCAGCAGTTGCGTGGCCACCAGCACCACCGCCACGCCCCAGAAGGCCACCCACGCCAGCAGCTTGGGCATGTTCACCTGCTTCCACGCGGGCACCTCGCCGGCGGGCGCCTTCGCCCGGTTGCGCACCCGCTCGACCGCCTGCACCGCCAGCAGCGACAGGTCCACCGCCGCCGCACCGCAAATCATGGCCAGGCCGATGAGGAAGCCAATCTTGCGGAACGGCTCCTCCGGTTTCAGCCAACCCGTCTCTCGCAGGTAGGGCGTGAAGGCCGCGCCGATGAGACCTCCGATGATGGCTGGCACCGTGATGCGACTACCCACCACCATGCCCGCGCCCACCGAGGACGCGCTCATGCCGAGCGACCCGAGGGCCGCCACGTGCTCGGTGACCCACGCCACCGTCACGCCCAGACTCGTCCCACCGCCCAGCTTGGCGATGGAGGCCTTCAGCAGGCGCTTGTCGGTGAGGGCGCGCAGGATGTTGGCCACCGCGAAGCCCGAGGGGTAGTCGAGCTGCAGCCGGTCCACGAGCAGCGGCGTGTAGAGCATGCCCACGCCCACGCCGAACATGCCCACGCAGCCCACGAAGAGCATCAGGTGCCAGGCCGGCGGCTGCGGCATGCCCAGCCACACCATGGCCTGGATGAGCACGGCCATGGCGCACATGGAGGCCACCGAGGCGGCCATCGTCTGCATGTAGTTGGCGCCGTGCTTGCCCTCGGGGCCGTAGCCGTAGGTGACGGCACTGCCGAGGATGCCGGCCAGCACCTGCCCGCCCACGAAGAAGCCCAGGCTGAAGTTCATGTACGAGGCGGCGATTCCACCCAGCGGCCCGAGCACGAGGATGGCCACCGCGCTCAGCATCAGGTGGAACTTCCACGAGCCCGGCGTGGGCAACCAACCGAAGCGCGGAGCACCCTCCGGGGAAGCACCGGGAGAGGCCGGGGGCGTGGGAGACGACGGGAGTGATGGGACGGACTGGGCCATGGGAGGTATAGGGTATCCCAAGGAGGGACAACCCTGGACACCAATACCCGTCGCAACATCCTGCTCGCACTCGCATTCCTGGCCGGCTGCGCCGCCTCCCGGGTGCAGTGGGTTCCACCCGCGCTCGCGCAGTCGGCGACGGACACGCCGCGCTGGGAGTACTACTGCATGAGGCCTGAAATCCCCGCGTTTGGCCTGCCGGCGCCAGAAGGGCTCTCCGAACAGCTCAAGTCCGCGGGTCAGCAGGGCTGGGAACTCGTCACCGTCGACTCGGCCCTGACCTACTGCTTCAAGCGGCCCCTGCGCTGAGGCCCCCGGTCCGGCTACGGCTGACAGATGCCCGTGCAGTCCGCGCCGCTCTGCGAGGGATTGCACGCATCCGTGGGATCATCGACGCACTTGCTCTGCCCCAGACAGCTCCCATAGCCGAGTCCGCCACAGCACACGACGTAGCCCTCGGGCACGGCACATGGTGTGGCGAACCGCTGGCACCCTCCCCCAGCGGCTGGGCGCGCGTATTGGACCACCTCGATACACGGCTCACTGGAGTCGTCGTTCCCGGGAGCCCCAATGGGGCCACAAGCAAGCAGCCAGCAGCTCGAGGACATCAAACACAGACGCAGGAGGTTTCTCATGCCCGGAGGACAGAGCAATGCACATGCCGCCTCGAAATCCACGTGTTCTCGCGGACTTCGAGGACCCCACGGCTCGTGGGGACTCAGGAATCCAAGAGGACGGGCAGGCGGGCCCTGGCAGCCGTGTCTCAGATGCGCGTGAAGGACCAGCTCACCGCCCGGCCGTCGGCGTAGGGCATGACGCCGTGGAACGCCCTCGGGTCGTCATCGAACACCAGCGGCAGGAAGTGGCGGTCTCCGTCCCAGAGCGGCAGGCCCATGATGTCCTTCACGGGAACCCAGGAGAGGGTGCCCTCCGCGTTGCGCTCGTATGGCGTGCCCTCGAAGCGCTCGATGAGGAAGACGAAGCCCAGCCAGTCCTCGCCCTTCGGGCCGAAGCCGGGCCAACTGATGGTGCCGCGCAGCTTCAGCTCCGTGCACTCGATGCCCGCCTCCTCGCGGATCTCCCGGCGCATGCAGGAGACCACGTCCTCGTCCGGGTGCATCTTCCCCCCGAGTCCGTTGTACTTGCCGAGGTGCGCGTCGTCCTGGCGCGCGTTGCGGTGGATGAGCAGCACCTTCGTCCGGTCCGGAGACAGCACGTAGCCGAGGGTGCCAATGATGGGCGTGTAGCGCATGCGGGGGCTCTTACCTCTCATGGGCCGGGCCGCAAGTAGTCAGTGGGTAGGTGCCCGGCGTCCGACTCCCCGCCTCCCTGGCCCCTCTGTCCCGTGTGCGTCCATGGCATCCCGCTTGCTGCTGCTCGCGACATGCGTCCCAGGAGCCACACCGGGTATCGCCGCCTCTGGCGGTGGGCTCTCGCCGTCCTTCTCCTCGTTCCGCTGTTGCTGCTCGGAAGCGTGGAGGCCCTGTACCGCTATGGGCTTTCCCGCGTGGGCGAGTTGCCACGGGCCCCCCGGCCCCGGACGGACTTCGCCACCCGGGTGCTCTGGACCTCCATGGAAGAGGGGCCCCTCCTGCTCGAGCCTCGCTGGCCCTGGACGCTCATCGCCAACTTCGCCCACCTCTACTGCCACCCGAGGGACAGACAGCAACCCGCCGGGTCCCACCTCTCCTCGTTCGTGGCGCTCCGGTGGTTGGCCTCACGGCCAGAGCAGGAGCGCACGCCGATGCTGAACTGGCACTTTCATGGGCTCGCCCTCTCCATCTGGATTTCGCGCCACTGGACCGCGGAGGAGTTGATGAGCGCTGGTGCGGAGGGCGCCCGGTTTGGAAGGAACCTCATCGGCCTCGACGCCGCCGCGCGGAGGTACTTCGACAAGGAGCCCGTGCAGCTCGCGCTCCACGAGGCCGCGTTCCTCGCCGCACTGGCACAATCGCCCGCGCGAAGCAACCCGGTCTGCCGGCCCGAGACGGCACTCCGGCGGAGGGATTTCGTGCTCTCGCACCTTCGGGCCCTGGGATGGATCTCCGACGCCCAACTCGAAGATGCTCGAAAGCAGCCGCTCCTCCCGCCGGAAATCATGACGAAGCTTCGGGCTGGCGGCGGGTGCTGGCTTTGAAGCGCTGCTACCTCGCACGCTCCGCCGTCTTGTATCCCAGGAAGTAGGCGACCAGCCCGGCCCCGGCACTCGCGACGGCCAGCAGCAAGGTGAGCATGAACATCATCCCCAGCGACTTGAAACCCACGCTGGCGGCGAGCGCGACCGGGGGTATCGCCATCACGGACGTGACGATGAGCGCGAACCGCGCGCCCCGGGCAACTGCCGGCGACCCCTCCAGGGAAGCACCCCACACCGTGAACGCAATCACCACGGGAATGAGGTTGGGGACGATGTCCAACATGGCGAGGCGCCTCCTGCTCGCGTGAGAGCGTACCCCACGCGAGCAGCGCGGAGAATGACAACCCCGCTCAGTCCCGGTAGCCGCGTGCCTGGAGATTGAACAGGTGCGCGTAGCGCCCGTTGCGCGCCATCAACTCCGCGTGGCTGCCCAGCTCCTCCACCTGGCCGTTGTGCAGCACGGCGATCCGGTCCGCCATCCTCACCGTCGAGAACCGGTGGGAAATCACCAGGGCAATCCGGTCCGCCGCCAGCTCCTGGAATCGCTCGAACAGCGCGTGCTCCGACTCCGCGTCGATGCTCGCCGTCGGCTCGTCCAGGATGAGCACCTCCGCGTCCTCCCGCATGAACGCTCGCGCCACTCCCAGCTTCTGCCACTGGCCCCCGCTCAGCTCGTGCCCCTTCTCGAACCAACCTCCGAGCATCGTGTCGTATTGGTTCGGCAACGTGGAGATCAGCCCGCTCGCGCCCCCGTGCTCCGCCGCCCGCACAATCCGGTTGCGGTCCTCCAGCGCCGACACGTGCCCCAACCCGATGTTCTCCGCCACGTTGAACTGGTAGCGCACGAAGTCCTGGAACACCGCTCCGAACCTCGAGCGCAGGTCCTCCGGGTCCATGTCCTTCAGGTTCACGCCCCCATAGAGGATTTCGCCCTCCGTCGGCTCGTACAGCCGCAGGAGCAGCTTCACCAGCGTGCTCTTCCCCGCCCCGTTGTCCCCCACCAGCGCCAGCTTCTCCCCCGGCTCCAGCCGCAGCGACAGGTGGCGCAGCGCCCACGCCTCCTTCCCCGGATAGCGGAACGACACGTTGCGCAGCTCGATGGCGTTCCCCCTCCCCTTCGACGCCGTCAGCGCCGGCACCACCCTCGGCGCCTCCTGCCCCGTCGGTATCTCCAGGTACGTGAAGAGGTTGCTCATGAAGAGCGCTCCCTCGTACATGCTGCCCACGCTCGACAGGATTCCCTGGAACGCCCCCTGCCCCTGCCGGAACACCCCCAGATACAACACCATGTCGCCCAACGTGATGGCCGCCAGCGCCGCCCGGTTCGCCACGAACGCGTAGCACGCGTAGAAGGCCCCCAGCGACACCAGCCCCAGTCCCAACCCCCACCCCATCCGCTTCATCGCCAGCGCCCGGTCCTCCTCGAAGAACTTCTGGAACAGCGTCCGGTACCGCCCCAGCACCAGCGGGCCCAACCCGAACACCTTCACCTCCTTCACGTGGCTGTCCCGCGTGAGGATCCACTCCAGGTAGTTCAGCTTCCGCCCCTCGGGCGCGCGCCACGAGTACAGCCGGAATCCCTCCTCCGCCAGCCGCGCCTCAGCGATGAACGCGGGAATCGACGCCGCCACCAGCACCGCCACGCTCCACGGCGACAGCGTCACCAGCAGCACCGCGTACGTCGACAGCGTCACCAGGTTGCGCACGATGGAGAACGCATCCATCACCAGGGACAGCGGCCGGCTGCTCGCCTCGCGCCGCGCGTTCTGCATCTTGTCGTACGTGTCCGAGTCCTCGAAGTGCCGCAGCTCCAGCCCCAGTGCCTTCTGCAGAATGCGCTCGTTGAGCAGGTTGCCCAGGTTGGCCCGCACCAGCTCCCGCACCAGCGACAGCGCCCGGTCCACCACCACCGAGCCCACCATCAGCCCGAACTCCAGCGCCACCAGTTGCAGCACGTGCGCACGAGACGCCGGGTCCCCGGCCTTCTGCGCCGCCAGCACCCCGTCCACGATGAGCTTGCCCACCCAGGCGATCGCCGCCGGCAGCACCGCCGCCACCAGTGTCAGCGCTCCCAGCACCACTGCTCCCCGGGGACTCGACTCCCAGAAGAGGCGGAAGGTGCCCGGCAACTGCCGGAAGAGGCTGCCCGCGTTCTTCAGCCGGGCCTTGAGGGATTGGGGAGGTCGAGGGGCGGAGTACGGTGGAGACACGGCCTCCTGTCTAACCCGGCGCTCCCTCGCGCGCCGCAGCTCCCTTTCCCGAGGGGCTCGCCCCGCCCGTCACCCCGTCGGCCCAGGCCCCTGGTGTTTCCGCCCGCCCGGATGCCCCCCAGCCAGCCTCCCGCGGCTATGATGGCCTCCCCTTCCCTCCCCTGGAGACCCCTCGATGAAGCGCTTCGTCATCGTCTTCGACAACGAGCCGGCGGAAGCCGCCCCCTGGATGGCCAGGGCCTGCTCGGTGTCCGGGCTGACCTTCGTGGACAACGACGCCATCGCCGATGTGATCTCCGACAACAAGGACGCCCAGAAGCTGCTCCTCGAGGGCGGTCTGCCCCCCGGCGAGAACCCCCGGCTCGCGCCCTTCTACACGGCCGCGCTCGACAAGGTCGCCGCCGGCAAGGAGCGCCTGGGCCTCTCCAGCGCCAGCTGGCTGCTCTACCTCGGCCAGGCCGATGGCTGCGTGCTCGACTTCGCCGGACTCGAGGAGCAGCGCACGAAGGGCCTCGCCTCCGGCGTCCCCAAGAAGACCGCCGACGAGTACGTGGCGAAGTACAGCGCCCAGCTCCAGGAGCGCGCCCGCAAGGTGCTCCCCGCCGAGCGCATCCTCGTGGTCCCCGCACAAGAGAGTGATGCAAAGAAGGCCGAGCTCGCCGCCGCCTTCATCAAGAAGCTCGGGTAGCGCCTCCCGTTCGCGTCAGCATCTACGTGGGATTCCTCATCAGGAGGGGCGCGGCGGGGATGCCCCGCCTGATTTCCTCCCGTCCTCCCACAAGAATGGCATTGTCCTCTTTCAAACACAGGAGGACTTCATCCTTGAAACCCCATCCCCTGCTCCTCGTCACCTCGCTCGCGGTCTCCACCGTGGCCCGTGCCGGAGACTATTCGGGCGCGCTCTCGTATTGTCAGAAGGATGCGCGCACCGCCCTCCTCCGGCTACAGAAGGGCGACTCCGCCGGGGGAGCCACCATGCTCCGGATCGTCAGGGAGACGTGCCTCGAGGGAAAGGCGGCCGACGGGATGCGGGAGCTGCCCGGGTACGCGGACGTCCTCCGGGATTACGAGGAGGCGAAGCGCCTGATCCAGGCCGCGGAGGACGCGGCGGCGGCAACGAGCCCGGGCGGGGACGAGAAGTCGGTGAGCACTCGCTGGGAGGCGAGGCCGAAACGCTGCCGGACCACGGACGACTGGGATGTGGCCGCGGGACTCAAACCCCAGACCGGGGGGATACGGCGCAAAACTCCCGGTGGCATCGCGTTTGGAATGTTCTTCGGGCGTTCGTGGGACGGCGGTCCGTCGGGCCCCGGCCCGTTTGGCAATGCCGGCCCGGACGACTACCTGGCGAGACTCGCCTGTGGTTACGACGTGGAGGGCGTGGAGCCCTCCTTCGACAAGGACCAGCTGTGGAGTGGGCAGCTCCCCGATTGGGACCCGCGCCGGCTGTTCGCCCGGGCGCTCCAGACGGGTGCACCCGACTCTCCCCGCACCACGCTCCACCGTCTGGCGTTGATGTTCCACTGCTACGCCTCCACCGGTTGGAAGGTGCCCGACCACTACAGCACCTATCTCTTCTGTGACGAGGCGGCCCTGGGGAAGACAGTCCCCACTCAGGCGGAGATCGAGGCGGCCTCCGAGGCTGTCTTCCCCGGGCGTGCCTGGGAGAAGACCAACCTCGTGTACGCCGCGCAACGCACGCTCGAGGCCAGGAAGGAGTTGGACGCTGCCTTCGCGCAGGCCGAGGCCCAGTCCCCGCGGATGAAGGCCGTCTTCCGCGACTCGGCCGACGCGGCGCGCCGTGAGCACGCCGAGTTCCTCGTGCGCTACGCGGAGGAACTGCGCACGCTGGAGCCCATGACGGCCGAGGCGCTGCGTCGCGGGGCTCACGAGCAGATGCCCGCCGACTGCGTGGAGAAGCTGCTCCCCCTGCGCGCCAGGCTCGAGGCCGAGCTCCAGCCGAAGGATGAAGCGGGAGTGCAGGCGCTGCGCACCGGCCATCCGCTCGGGTTCCAGCTCACCGAGGCGCTCGCCGCCTGCTACCTGGTACGTGGCCACCTCGCACGCGCGAAGCTGGAAGCGGAGAGTCTCATGAAGGGCTCGCGCCAGGTGACCGAGGAGGAGAAGGTCTTCCACGCGCGCCTGCATGCGCAGTGGCAGGCCAAACGAGACCTGCCAACGAAGGAGCAGCGCGTGCAGGTCATCCCCAACTGGGAGTCCATCGAGGACTATCCCCAGGTGCCCGAGACCGAGAGCGCCTCGAACGACATGATGGAGCAGGTGCGGCACATGCAGACCCCCATTCGCACCATCGGCGATGTCCGGGGCATGCTCGCGGTGGTGGTGTCGAAACGCGAGACCCCGGAAGGCGTGTGGATCACCTTCAAGAAGTTCACGAGCACCTACCGCGAGGTCGAGTGCCGGAAGACCGGTGAGCTCGTGGGCTTCAGCGTCGCGGGCCGCATCCTCCAGCCCGTCTACCGCAAGGAGTGCACGGAGGTCGGGCCCTTGAAGAAGCACACCGTCCAGGAGGATCCAGTGCTCCTCTCCAAGGCGGAGGCCGACCTCGTGCAGAAGGGCATGCAGCTCAAGGCGCTCGTCAACCAGAACGAGCCGGCGGATTCGGTGCTCACGGACCTCTGGAAGCAGCAAGGGGCCAAACAGCCGCTGATGATCGACGGCATCCGCCTGCAGTGAGGGAGAAGGCCCCGCGCCAGCACCCGCTTACGCAGTCATCAGGAGGAACACGCGATGGAGCGTCGAAGACTGGGACGGACAGACATCGAGCTGTCCGCCGTCGGACTGGGGTGCTGGCAGTTCTCCGAGGGATTCGGCCTGGCGGGCGGCTTCTGGGAGGCGCTGCCCTCCGAGACGGTCCAGGAGATCGTCGACGCGTCACTGCGCGGCGGCATCAACTGGTTCGACACCGCCGAGGCCTATGGGAATGGCCGCTCGGAGCGAGCGCTCGCCGCCGCCCTCACGCACCTGGGCAAGAAGCCCGGTGACGTCCGCATCGCCACCAAGTGGTTTCCCTTCCCGCGCGGGGCCTCCAGCATCCGCAACACGATCGACGAGCGGCTCGCGTGCTTGAGCCCCTTTGGCATCGACCTGCATCAGATCCACCAGCCCTTCGCGCTCGCCACGGTCGAGGCCCAGGCCAACGCGATGGCGGACCTCGTCGAGGCGGGGAAGATTCGCACGGTGGGCGTCAGCAACTTCTCCGAGAAGCGGATGCGCAAGGCCCATGCGGCGCTCGCCCGCCGGGGCATCCCGCTCGTCTCCAATCAGATGCAGTACAGCCTCCTGGACCGGCGCATCGAGTCCAATGGAGTGCTCGCCACCGCCAAGGAGCTGGGCATCACCCTCATCGCGTACTCACCGCTCGCGCAGGGACTGCTCTCGGGCAAGTTCCACGATGACCCGATGCTCATCCGCAAGAGTCCGGGCCCCCGCAAGTACCTGCCGGCCTTCCGCGCGAAGGGACTCGCGCGCAGCCGGCCGCTCGTCGACGAGCTCCGGAAGATCGCCGCCGCCCACGGTGCCACCGCCTCGCAGGTCGCCCTCAACTGGCTGACCCACTTCCACGGTGACACGGTGGTCGTCATCCCCGGCGCGACGAAGCGGCGCCACGCCGAGGAGAACGTCGGAGCCATGGGCTTCAAGCTCTCTCAGGACGAGCTGCGCCGCATCGACGAGCTGTCCCGCCCATTCCTCTGAGACTCAGGGGCTGAGGCTCAGGGCGAGCCCGCCAGCTTCCAGCCCACCTCCAGGAAGGCCATGGGCGACCCGTAGCCGAGGCGGTAGTGGTTCCGCCACTCGTAGGCGCCACCCAGGGACACGCGCAGCTTGGACACGTCCAGGGCCAGCCCGGCGCCGGCCCTGGCTCCGGCCGACGGAGAGCTCATCGTGTAGAGCAGCGGGCCACCCGTCGCATAGACGTGCAGTCCGAAGCGACCCTGGGGCGGGAGGATGGGATAGGCCAGCCGCGCGTCCACCATCAGCAGGAAGATGGGCCCGGAGGGGAACCGCGTGGAGGCGAGCGCCGTGAGGCCCGCCCCCGCCCTCAGCCCGTGGAAGAGATGCACCGAGCCGTTGACGCCCGCGCCCCACAGCGGCAGCGGTCCCGACCTCTCGATGTCCGCTTCGCCACGCACACCCGCGTGCAGCTCGAATGAGCTGCCCACGGAAGAGAACAGAGTGGGCTCCTCGCTGGCCTCGGGAGGCGGAGTCGGCTCGGTGGCAGGCGGGGGCCTGGCCGCCGCCTCGGCCGCAGCCTTCTCGGCGGCAGCCTTGGCCTCGGCCGCAGCCTTGGCCTTCTCCTCCTTGGCCTTCTCCCGCTCCGGACACTCGACCCGCAGCTTCTCGAAGAGCTCATCCATCTCCGCGGGAGGCTTGGTGAGCGGCAGACTGGCCAGGGGCTCCGACTGCAACGCACGGCAGTAGGCGTCCTCCGCCTGCTCGGTCTGCTCGAGGCTCTGGTGCAGGACGCCCTGCATCATGTCCACCCACAGCCGATCCTCGTCCCCGAGGCCGTCATTGCACTCGGGCGTGATGAGCTCGGAGAGAGCTTCCTCGTACTTCTGCGAGGAGGAGAGACGAGCCACCTTGCGGATGCAGGCGTTCTTCGTCTTCTTGGGCGGGTTGACCCGCAGTTGAGGCGCGGCGAGCGCGGGAACCGACAGGAAGGTGACCAGGGACAGGACAGCCGACAGCACGTGCTTCATGGGTGATTGGACTCGTTGCAAGACGCCCCCCAGGGCGAGTGGAACCCGGCGACACCTTACACCGAGGAGCCGCCGCCGCGGCATGGGGGGGTCACTCCACCCCCATCCCGAGGGAAAGGGGTGGGGGGAGCCCGGGTGGACGTCAGGCCGCGATGAGTCCTTGCTGGAATTCGTGGATATCGCCTATCAAGTCCGAGGCCCCCTTGATGACCTTGGCCGTGCCGAGCACGATCTGCAGCGGGCCCGTGATGCTGTTGAGCCCCGGTACCACCCCGGCGATGTCCAGGCCGAGCTGACCCGCCGTCAGCGCGATGTTGAGCGCGTCCTTCGGGTCCTTGTGCAGCTCGTCCCACAGGTCCTTGGCGCTGCCGATGGCGCTGCCCGCGCTCACGATGTTGCCGAGGATGGGCACCGACTTGAGGCCCGCCTTGGCGGCGAACTTCGTGGCCTCCTTGGTGATGGACTCCTTGAGCTTGTCCGGCAGCGCGTCCACGAACCGGCCGAACATGCGCGTGAGGTTCTCGATGCCCTGACGCCCGAACGGCAGCTTCTGGCCCGCCACCTCGAAGTGGTCTCCCTGCGTGAGCAGCGCCCCACCCGCCTGGGCGATCTCACTCAGCGCCCCGCCCACGTCGCCGTGCGCCAGCTTCTCGGCGGCCTCGAACAGGTTCGTCACCGCGCCCGAGTCCACCATCGCCGCGTTCAGCTCATGGTCCGAGAACAGCTTGCCGAGGCTGCCCGGAATCTTCGCCAGCGAGTTGAGGAACGCCTTGGCCGCCTCGGGAGCCGTCTGGGCGATCGCCTTGCCCGTGGTGGCGATGCCCGCCACGAAGCCGCCCAAGTCCCCGCGCTGCAGCGCCCCGAACGCGTCGCCCAGCGCCTTGCCCACCGCTTCGTTGCCCAGCAGGCTCGTCGCCGCGACGAGGGTGTCCTTGGCCCACTCCGGCACGTGCAGCTTCTCCGCCAGCGCGCCCGTCATGCGCCCGCGCAGGTCCGGCGGCACGTCCGCCAGCGCCTGGCCCAGCGACTTGAGGGCCGCGCCCGGGTCGCCCGACGCCAGCTGCTGGCCGGCCTGCATCACGTCGAAGATGGCTCCGCCCAGCGACGCGATGTCCTTGCCGTCCTGGATGCCGAACGGCTTGAGCTTCTCCATCAGGCCGGCGTTCTTCGCCAGCGCGTTGCCCGCCGCCGTGGCCAGCGCCTGGTTCTTCAGCAGGTCCTTCGTGCCCTGCACCAGGTCGCCCGACATCATCTTGTCGAAGGCCGCGTGCAGGTCCTTGTTCGTGACGAGCTGGTGGACGAAGTCCTTGTCCGTGAGCAGCGACTTCGCCACGCCCGCGAAGCCCTGGTCCGAGAGCTTCCCCGCCGTCGTGGTGATGGCCTTCTCGATGATGGACGGCGGCATCTTGCTCGCCGCGTCCTTCAGGCTCTTGAGCGCGACCTGGAAGTCGCCCTGGCCCAGCGCCTGGCCCGCCTTGAGCAGGTCCGGCAGCGCCTTGCCCGCCTGGAGCAGCTCGGACGGGGTGATGCCCAGGTTGGTGATGTTGGTGCGCAGGCCCTCGGGCAGCTTGCTGATGAGCTTCTCGCCAATCTTGTTCAGCAGCTCCGGCGCCGCCTCGCCCGCCTTGCCCAGCGCGGTGATGCCGTCGTCGATCTTCCCCTCGGAGAACGCATTCACCGCGTCGAACAGGTGCGGCGCCGCCTTGCCGGCCTGCAGCAGGTCCGTCTTGTCCAGGCCCGCCTTCGTCAGCATCTCCTGGACCTTCGGGTCATTGCCGAGCGCCGTGAGCGCCGCGTCGCGCGCCGCGTCGTTGCCCAGCAGCCCGCGCAAGCCCTCCAGGCGCGTGCCCTCGTTGAAGAGCTTGCCCACCTGGTCATGCAGGTCCCGGTTGGTGACCACCTGCTTGAGGAAGGCATCGTCCGTCAGCAGCGTCTTCGCCGCACCGAGCTGGCTCGGCAGCTGCTGCGCCAGGCCCTTCATCGCCTGCGTCGTGAGGTCCGGCGCGGAGATCGCCGCCTCCTTCAGGCTGTTGAACGCCTTGCCCCAGTCCCCCTTGGTCGCCGCGTCCGCCGCCTCGTACAGGTGCGGCAGCGCCGGGCCCGCCGTGCGGATCTGCTCCGGCGTGATTCCCAGCTTCGCGAACTGGTCCTTCACGCTCTGCGGCAGCGCCTTTTCGATCTTCTCGCCGATCTTCGCGGCCAGTCCCGGCGCGGCCTGCACCGCCGCCTGGATGTCCGTCAGACCGCCCTTTACGTCGCCCTTCTGGATCTTGTCGAAGGCATCCAGGAGCTTCGGCGCGGCCTTGCCCGCCTCGACCAGATCCTTCGGCTCCAGGCCGATCTTCTTGAGCGCGTCCTGGACGCCCTTGTCCGTGCCCAGCGCCGTGAGCGCCGTGTCGCGCACCTTGTCGTTGTTGAGCAGCCCGCGCAGACCCTCCATCCGCGTCGAGTCGTTGAAGAGCTTGCCCACCTGGTCGTGCAGGTCGCGGTTGGTGACGACCTCCTTGAGGAAGGCATCGTTGGTCAGCAGCGTCTTCACCGCACCGAGCTGACTCGGCAGCTGCTGCGCCAGGCCCTTCATCGCCTGCGTCGTGAGGTCCGGCGCGGAGATCGCCGCCTCCTTCAGGCTGTTGAAGGCCTTACCCCAATCGCCCTTGCTCGCCGCGTCCGCCGCCTCGTACAGGTGCGGCAGCGCAGGGCCCGCCGTGCGGATCTGCTCCGACGTGATTCCCAGCTTCGCGAACTGGTCCTTCACGCTCTGCGGAATGAGCTTCTCGAGCTTCTCACCAATCTTGGCGGCAAGGCCCGGCGCGGCCTGCACCGCCGCCTGGATGTCCTCCAGACCGCCCTTCACGTCGCCCTTCTGGATCTTCTCGGCGGCGTCCAGGAGCTTCGGCGCGGCCTTGCCCGCCTCGACCAGATCCTTCGGCTCCAGACCCACCTTCTTGAGCGCGTCCTGGACGCCCTTGTCCGTGCCCAACGCCGTGAGCGCAGTGTCGCGCACCTTGTCGTTGTTGAGCAGCCCGCGCAGGCCCTCCATCCGCGTCGAGTCGTTGAAGAGCTTGCCCACCTGGTCGTGCAGGTCGCGGTTGGTGACGACCTCCTTGAGGAAGGCGTCGTTGGTCAGCAGCGTCTTCACCGCGCCGAGCTGGCTCGGCAGCTGCTGCGCCAGGCCCTTCATCGCCTGCGTCGTGAGGTCCGGCGCGGAGATCGCCGCCTCCTTCAGGCTGTTGAAGGCCTTGCCCCAATCGCCCTTGCTCGCCGCGTCCGCCGCCTCGTACAGGTGCGGCAGCGCAGGGCCCGCCGTGCGGATCTGCTCCGGCGTGATTCCCAGCTTCGCGAACTGGTCCTTCACGCCCTGCGGCAGCGCCTTCTCGATCTTCTCGCCAATCTTGGCGGCCAGCCCCGGCGCGGCCTGCACCGCCGCCTGGATGTCCGTCAGACCACCCTTCACATCGCCGGCCTTCAGCTTGTCGAAGGCGTCCCACAGCTTCGGCGCGGCCTTGCCCGCCTCCACCAGGTCCTTCGGCTCCAGGCCGACCTTCGCCAGCTGCTCCTTGACCGACTTGTCGTTCGACAGCGCGCCCAGCACCGCGTCGCGTGCCTTGTCGTTGTTGAGCAACTCGCGAATGGCACCCGTGTCCCCCGGGTTCTGGAGCAGCTTGCCCACCGACGCGTGCAGCTCGTTGTTGGTGACCAGCTCCTTGGCCACCTTCTCATCCGTCAGCAGCGTCTTCGCCGGGCCCTCGGGCAGGTTCTGCGCCAGCCCCTTGATGGCCTTCTGCGCCACCTCGGGCGACGCCAGCGCCGCGTTGCGCAGGTGCTCCAGCGCCTGCTCTGGATGACCGCCCACCACCGCCTGCGCCGCCTTCTCCAGATGGGGCAACGCCGCCTGGCCCGCCTTCTTGAGGTCATCCGCCGTCAGGCCGAGCTTCTCCAGCACGCTCTTGTCCTGCATGCCGACGGTCTGCGCCGCCGCGGGCGCCGTGGTGGACCCCAACCGCTCCGCCGTCTGGCCTCGCTGCGCCAACGAGGTCTTCTTGCCGCTGTCGAACCCGTCCCGCGCCTGCTGCCGCTTCACCTCGCTGCGCGCGCCCGGACCCGCCTTCGCCGCCTTCGGCTCGGCCTTCGCCGTGTTGGCCTTCTTCGCCACCGGCTTCGGTTCCGGCTTGGGCTCTGGCGGCTTGGGCTTGTTGTAGGGCTTCGAACCACCGGTTCTGTCGATCGCCATGGCGAGACCTCGCGAAATGACCGGCGCCCCCTGGGTACGCGCGGCGCGGGAGATGTGCGTGGAGCTACCTGGCTTCGATTATCGGCTTTGGAGAACTCGAGTTGCGAGGACCCGGCGTCCGATCAGCCGCCCCCGCCGAGGTCACCCCCGGCGGGGTCTTGACGCGAGGCGTCAGTGCTTCTCGTCGAAGGAGATGCCCTTGTTCACCTCGTCGATGGCCTTCTCGGTGAGCTCGACGGCCTTGGCGCGGTGGCCGCCCTTGTCGTGGGTGGCCGCCTTCAACGAGGCCAGCGCGTAGCGCAGGTGGACGAGCGCCTCTTCCATCTTGGGCTGCTTCTCGGCGAACGCGCGCTGGGTAAAACCACCCAGGACAAAGGCCACGGCGACGGCGATGACGGTACGGCGCATGAGGAGGGCTCCTGGCTGAGGGGGGTTGGACCGCGAGCCCATCATCCACGACCCCCCGTCAACCTTTCCACATGCCCCCTGTAGGAACTTCAGGGTTCAGGGAGGGCGGTCACACCTCGGCGCAGGTCCTCGTGCATCGCTCAACGGTGGACGGGATGCTTGGCGCGTCCGGGCCAGAACAAACCCTGTAGTTCCGACTGGAATGGCCCGGCAAAGTCTTTGCAAAAGGCCCCTCGCGAAGCTCTTCAGGGGGTGCGCGATGCGCGGAGTCATCACCGGACGTGAGGTGCTCGAAAACCTGGGACTCATCTACCGCGAGTTCGGAGCCGCTTGTCTGATGCGATGTCTCTGGGCGCTCGTGCGCGGGCGCAGCACCACCTTCCTCGAGGTGGCCTGCCAACCCGAGTCGGAGCGCTACCGCTAGGACTCGTCTTCCGGCTTCGCCGGGGACGCGGGAGCGACCGGAGTCTTGTAGGACACCTGAGGAGCTCCGCCCCCCCGACCCTGACGCGGCCACCGCCCGGACCCGTCGCCCCTCCGCTCCGGAGGACGCCCGCGCGGGCCCTGCTGCTGCGGATTGCGCTGCTCCGAGGGCCTCGCGCCCTGCTCTCCCCGCTGGCCCTGGCCTTCTCCGTTCCCCTGGGGAGAACGCTCGCCCCGTGGTGGACGCTCGCCCCGTGGTGGACGCTCGCCCCGTGGCGGACGATCACCCCGAGGACTCATCTCCCGAGGCCCCTGCTGCTCCGCGGAGCGCGTGCCCTGCTCTCGCGGCGGGCGCTGACCTTCCCCGTCCCCCCGAGGCGGACGCTCGCCCTGGGACCGCTCTCCGCGCTGCTGGAAGCGCTCACCCTGCGGGCGGTCTCCGCGCTGCTGGAAGCGCTCTCCCTGGGGACGATCTCCCCGCGGGAAGCGCTCACCTTGAGGACGATCTCCCCGGGGGGAACGGTCGCCCTGCGGACGGTCCCCCTGCGGACGTCCACTGCCGAACCTGTCGCCCGCGCCGTTGCCGTTGGGACGGCCCTCGCCGTTGCGCGGCCCGGAGAAGCGGCGCTCGCGCGGCCCCCCGCCTCCGCCCTGGAAGCGCCCCGTGGGCTCGAAGTCCGGCGTCAGCTCGCGCTTCACGTAGGCCCGCCAGATTTCCTGCGCGTCACCCGAGCGCACCCGAAGGCCCGGGTCCGTCATCTCGAAGTAGCGGCGCAGGTTCTCGATGTCGCGCTTGAAGAAGAACTCGGCCTGGCTGTTGGCCGCCGCGTCCACCACCTGCGGGAAGTCGATGATGGTGGCCCCGCGGTTGCCCAGCAGGATGTTGAAGGCCGACAGGTCTCCGTGGATGAGGTCGCAGCACAGCATCCGGATGGCCTGGTTGCGCAGGTCGAAGTACAGCGCCGACGCCTCCTCGGGCGTGAGCGCGGCCTCCTCCAGCCGCGGCGCCGGGTGGCCCTCGAGGTCCAGCACCAGCTCCATCAGCAGCACGCCCTCGTAGAACATCACCGGCTTGGGCACGCACACCCCGGCCGCGAACAGCTTGCCCAGGGCGTCCGCCTCCGCCGTCTTCCACGCGTCCTCGGCGGCCTGCACTCCGAAGCGGCTCCCCTTGGCGATGGCTCGCGCGGTGCGGCTGTTGCGCACCTGCCGGCCTTCCCGGTAGCCCGAGTTGTTGCGGAAGTTTCGGTGCTCGCGCTCTTTGTAGATTTTCGCCGCGACGACCTCGCCGCCGTGGCGCACGAGGTACACGTCCGCCTCCTTGCCACTCTTGAGGCGGCCCACCACTTCGTCAATCACACCATCAGCCAACAGGACTTGGAGCGCTTCGTTCATTCGTTCGAGTGTCGGAAGGCTCCGAGTCCTACCACGTATTCCAGGCGACCTCAGCCCACACGTGCAGGAAGCCCGGCCGCAACCCCTTCAACCGGTGGGACATGGGGCCAGCCAGCCAGGGGCCCCTTGCCCGCCTCCCGGGAGAGGTAGTCCGCCGCGATGTTGGCGCTCTCCATGATGGTGAGCAGCCCGCTCCCCGGGTGTGTACCACCTCCCACCCAGTAGAGGCCCTCGACGCTGGGGCTCTTCACGTGTGGGCGCAGGGGGCCCAGCTGCGTCCAGTTGTGCGACAGGTTGAACACCGCTCCCCGGAAAACGTTGAAGTCATCCCGCCACGTCTCCGCGGTGAAGTAGCGCTCGGCCTGGATGTGCGGGCGCACCCCTTTCAGCCCCACCTTCTCCAGCATGGCCGGAATCCGCTCGCGCAGGGTGCGCTCTGTTGCCGCCCAGTCCACAGGACGCGAGGTATTGGGCGTGGGTACCAGGACGTACAGGGTCGAGTGGCCCTCGGGCGCCCCGGACCTGTCCGTCACGCAGGGGTTGCAGACGTAGAAGGGCGGGTCGTCCAGGTCCACCTCCTGGTCCTCCAAGGCCACCCTGTCCGTGCGCCGCGCGCTCTCGGAGAGGTAGATGAGGTGGTGGGGCAGGTCCTCCCAGACGCGGTCCACCCCGTAGTAGGCCATGAAGGTGCTGCACGAGTACTTCGCCTTCTCCAGCGAGGCGTCCGTCAGCCGGGTGCCGGCGCGGGCCTCGGCGGGGACGAGCTTCTGGGCCGCATATGGCAGGTCCGCGTTCACCACCACCGCGTCCGCATCCAGCCGCTCACCGCCCTGGAGCCGCACCCCCGCCGCCCGGCCGTACTCCACCAGCACCTGCTCCACCGGCGTGCCCAGACGGAAGGTAGCCCCCAGGTCCTCGGCGCACTTCATCATCCCCCGAGCCAGCTCCCGGAAGCCGCCCTCCACGTGCCACACCCCGAAGGCCAGCTCCAGGTACGGAATCACGCTGAACACCGAGGAGCACGTGGTGGGGTGCAACCCCAGGTACTTGGAGGGATAGGACAGCGCGTAGATGAGGCGATCGTCGTGGAAGTGCTCGTCCAGGTGCTTGTAGAGCGTCTGCCACGGCTTGAAGCGCAGCGTGGAGAAGAGCCGCCAGGGCGCGTAGTAGGCGAGGCTGTCCGCGTGCGTGGCCATGAACTTCTCGTAGGCGAGCGGGTACTTCTCCCGGCTCTCCTCCAACCAGCGGCGCAACGCCGGCGCCTTGTCCGCGCCGAACTTCGCCACCTCGCGCTCCATCCGCGCCGCGTCCCGCGTGGTGTCCAGGTGCGTGCCATCCCAGAAGTGCACCCGGGTGTTGGTGTCCAGCGGCACCAGCTTCACGTAGTCCGAGATGCGCCGGCCCGCCCGCTCGAAGATGCTCTCCAGCACTCCGGGCAGTTGCAGGATGGAGGGCCCCGTGTCGACGGCGTACTCGCCGCGCTCCCCCAAGGTGAGCCCCTTCATCCGCCCTCCGGGCACCGGCTCCTTCTCCACCACCGTGACCTTCAACCCCAGCCCCGCGAGGTTGATGGCCGCCGACAACCCCCCGGGTCCCGCTCCCACGACGATGACGTGACGTACCATGGCGGCGCTACGATGCCTCGAACCGGACCCGGTTGCAGCCCTCCAGGCGAGCAGGCACCTCCGCCGCCTCCCCGACCCCACGTCCGCGCGAAACCCGGCCTGCCCCAGTCCTACCCGGATTGACGCTGTGCACGGCCCACTGTTAGTCGATGACTCCTCACACCGGCAGGAGGGCCGATGATCCACGCGCTCAACCCCAACACGGTCGGCCTGCTCCTGGTGCAGTTGGTGGTCATCATCGGGTTGTCACGGCTGCTGGGCCGGGGCATGCGGTGGCTGGGCCAGCCCCTGGTCATCGCCGAGGTGCTCGCGGGCATCCTCCTGGGCCCGTCGCTGCTGGGGTGGCTGGCGCCGGACGTGATGGGCACACTCTTTCCGGCCAACAGCATGCCGGTGCTGAAGATGCTGAGCCAGGTGGGGCTCATCCTCTTCATGTTCCTCATCGGGCTGGAGCTGGACCCCAAACTGCTCAAGGGCCGGGGACGCGCCTCGGTGGTCATCAGCCACACCAGCATCGTGGTGCCCTTCGCGCTGGGAGCGGCGGCGGCGCTGTGGTTCTACCCGAGGCTGCGCGACCCCTCGGTGCCCTTCTCCTCCTTCGTGCTCTTCATGGGCGTGGCGATGAGCATCACCGCCTTCCCGGTGCTGGCGCGCATCCTCACCGAGCGGCGGTTGATGAACTCGAAGGTGGGAGCCATCGCCATCACCTGCGCGGCGGTGGACGACGTGACGGCGTGGTGCCTGCTGGCCTTCGTCGTCTCCATCGTGCGCGCCTCGGACATCCTGCACGCGGGGTACACCACGCTCTTCTCGCTGCTCTACATCGGCTTCATGGTGGGGGTGCTGCGGCCCTTGCTGAAGCGGCTGGGAGCGCGCGTGGCCAACCGCGAGGGTCTCACGCAGAACGTGGTGGCCGTGACGCTGCTGCTGCTGCTCGCCTCGGCGTGGACCACGGAGGTCATTGGCATCCACTCGCTCTTCGGCGCCTTCCTCTTCGGAGCCATCATTCCCAAGGAGGGAGGGCTGGCGGAAGCGCTGGCGGCGAAGCTGGAGGACATGGCGGTGGTGCTGCTGCTGCCGCTCTTCTTCGCCTACAGCGGGCTGCGCACCCAGGTGGGACTGCTGTCCAGCGGCGACCACTGGGTCATGTGCGGCCTCATCATCCTGTTGGCATGCGTGGGCAAGTTCGGAGGCAGCGCGGTGGCCGCGCGGCTCACCGGCCTGCCCTGGCGCGAGGCGGGCGCGGTGGGCGTCCTGATGAACACCCGCGGGTTGATGGAGCTCATCGTCCTCAACCTCGGCCTGGACCTGGGCGTCATCTCCCCCACCCTCTTCACCATGATGGTGGTGATGGCACTGGTGACGACGGTCGTCACCTCGCCACTGCTGCGCTGGATATACCCGCCCGAGGTGCAGGTCCGGGACACGGCCACGCCCGGGCCGGTGGCCGCGCCAGAGACCAGCCCGGAGCCCGACACCGCGCCGGCCGAGGCCGCGCGGGGGCACGACCCGGCCGTGGTGGGCGCCGAGTGGGGTCCCAAGGGCCGGCTCTTCGGAGTGGATCGCGAGCGGCCCGTCAGCGACCCGCCCCCGCCGCCCGCCGCCGAGCCCGGCACGGAGACGGAGTCCGGGAAGGGCTCCTCGGAGTCCAAGGCCGGCTCCACACCGGCTACACCGCTGCCCACGGGCTCGGCTTCCTGAGGAAGGAAGGGAGGCGACGCCATGCGCCTCCACGAGTGCTGTAGGTTCGCCGTCATGTCCGGAACAAGGCAGTTCCCCAAACGTCTGCTGGTTTCAATCCTCATCGGGCTGGGGTGCTCATCGCCCAAGCCCGTCGAAGGCGTCTGGCGTCCCGGCCCCGGCGAGGATGCGGAGTACATCCCGGGTCCACTGAAGAATTTCGGGCCGTTCGACACCTATACGGATGCGATCTTGGCGGCCTGCCCGATGATCCTCTCCAAGCCCAACGCCACCGTGGGCTATCTCCAGAACTCGAATCCCGAGCTGGCGCGACGAACCGCCACCGAGTATTGCGCTTGGCTGTATTACACGCCGGAGCACAAATACGAGATGAGCATGCTGACGGACCTATCGAGGCCGGAGGATCTCGTGACAGGAAAGAAGAGCTGCATTCTTCCTCCGTTCGTGAGCGATGCGCGCTATGCGCCCGGCGACCTCCGATACATCTTCGCCCTTCACAACCATCCCTACGGGTCCATCCTCTCGCCGCAGGACATTCAATTCATCAAGGACATGGCCAGCATTCATGAATGGTCCATCAAGACGAAGGACGCTCGCCAGATCATGCTCTCCATCATCGCATTCTTCTCCAGGTCGAAGGACCCCGCGGCCCCCTCATGTGACGGCTTCTACCAGTATGTACCGGCAACGCGATCCATGACGCTCTGGACCCAGCGCGAAGGCCAATGGCAGCATGAATTGATCGACCCGGAAATCTGGGACAAACCCAGACCCCGTCGTATCGAGAAGCAATAGGCGCGTTCCTGCTGGAATCAACCCATAGAGGAATGTCCATGACCCTGCGGGAACTCATCTTGTCGGCCGCCATCCTCTTCTGCGGCTGCGTACGAAGGCCGGAGCCCTTCTCGACTCCGTCCGCGAACGACAACTCCATCATCTTCCCTCTGTCCACCGGGGGTGGCTTCGTCGAGGTGAACGCGAGGCAAGGGACGTATGAAATGGATGGCGAGGTGCTGCGTGCCCTGATGGTCGTCGCCAATGACCTCTTTCCCCCGAGAGCGTCCACACAGAACCTGCCGTGCTGGGCCAGACAGGAGGCACACACGTATCGGTTCACTCGCCGAGAGAACATCATCTTCGTCTACGTCGACGAAGATCTCGCTTATTGCGGCCGTACGGTCCACGCGATGGACTCGGGAGCGAAGTATGCGATCAGCAAGGATGGCCGCATCCTCCGGCGCGTCATCGGCTCCGAACCAGACCACGTCATCTGGCGTCTGACGACACCCGACGGAGGAGAGGTGACGGTCGTCGCGGAACCGGGGGTCAGTCCCAAGCTGGAGGATTTGGAGAAGCCAGACAGTGGGATTGTGAAGATCGTCACGGAGCCAATGGACATGCCCGGTTTGTTCGTCCTCAAGCCGATCCCGGGTTTTGTACCAATCGAAGTGGGTCCCGACTTCCCGCTCGGCAACACCATGTCTCCCTTTGATGACGCGGGGACTTGGCAGTGGCGGGACGGGAAGCGCGTTCCCGTTCCCCAGGCGTCCCCACCAGTGCCCGCCCTGGACCCGGATGGAGGCACTCCCAACGCGGGCTCACCCGGCGACGCGGGGACGAGCGGCCTCGGGTCGCCCCCGGGCCCACCGGACTCCGGGGTAGGCGCACCGTGAACGTCGTCCCCTCCCCCCCGCGTCGTCTCGAAGACGCCCGCTCGTCAATACAACTCCGAGGTGGAGAAAGGGGTACAACAGCTGATGTAGCCCCCGGTGACGAGCACCTTGCCCGAGGGCAGCAGCGTCGCCGTATGGCTGGTGCGCTCGGTGATGAGGGGACCGCTCGTCATCCAGAAATCCAGCCAGGGGACATAGAGTTCCGCGCTGGCCTGCCCCGCGACCAGCACCGCCCCCGAGGGCAGCAGCGTCGCTGTGTGGCCGCTGCGCGCGGTGGCGAGGTTGCCCGCGGGCGACCAAGTGCCTGACCCAGGGTCATAGAGTTCCGTGCTGGCGAGGTACGCACCGGGAGTGGTTCCTCCCGCGACCAGCACCTTGCCCGAGGGCAGCAGCGTCGCCGTATGTCCGATGCGAGAGATGGAGAGGTTGCCCGTGGACGACCAGGTGCCTGACTCGGGGTCATAGAGCTCCGCGCTGGCGAAGATACCGACATAGCTCCCCCCCGCGACGAGCACCTTGCCCGAGGGCAGCAGTGTCGCCGTGTGGCTCAGGCGGTTGGTCACGAGGTTGCCGGTGGCCGTCGACGTGTTGAGCACCGGGTCATAGAGTTCCGCGGTCGGGTGGAAGCTCAGGCCCCCTCCCGCGATGAGCACCTTGCCCGAGGGCAGCAGCGTCGCCGTGTGGTAGTAGCGAACGGCGACCATGTTGCCGACGGTGGTCCAGGTGTCGAGGACGGGATCATAGAGCTCTATGGTGGAGAGGCCGCTTCCAATGCTCATGCCCCCCGTGACGAGCACCTTGCCCGAGGGCAATAGCGTCGCCGTATGTCCGGTGCGGCCCATGATGAGGGAGCGGGCGGGCGTCCAGGTGCCCAGCTCGGGGTCATAGAGTTCCGCACTGCCGAGATAGCCGGGGTATTCCGAGGAGTTCAGCGTGTACCGGCCCCCGACGACGAGCACCTTGCCCGAGGGCAGCAGCGTCGCCGTGTGTCCGTAGCGACCGGTGCGGAGGTTGCCGGTGGCCGTCCAGTTGCGCAACCCGGGCTCATAAAGCTCCGCGCTGGCGAGCATGCCGAAATTGTTTCCCCCCGCGACGAGCACCTTGCCCGTGGGTAGCAGCGTCGCCGTGTGGGTATCGCGAGCGGTGGCGAGGTTGCCGGTCGCCGTCCAGGTGCCCGACCCGGGGTCATAGAGCTCCGCGCTGGCGAGGGTACTGCTGCTGAACCCCCCCGCGACGAGCACCTTGCCCGAGGGCAGCAGCGTCGCCGTGTGGGTCTCGCGGCCGGTGGCGAGGTTGCCGGTGGCCGTCCAGGTACCTGTCCCGGGGTCATAGAGCTCCGCGCTGGCGAGGGGAAGGACAGCGTCGTCGTTGCCGCCCCCCGCGATGAGCACCTTGCCCGAGGGCAGCAGCGTCGCCGTGTGAAAGCGGCGGGGCGTGAGGAGGTCGCCAGTGGCCGTCCAGGTGCCCGACCCGGGGTCATAGAGCTCCGCGCCGGCGCCCCCCGCGATGAGCACCTTGCCCGAGTACAGCAGGGTCGCCGTGGACCACACGCGGCCGGTGGCGAGGTTGCCGGTGGCCGTCCAGGTGCCTGTCCCGGGGTCATAGAGCTCCGCGCTGGCGAGGGGAAAGCCTGGGCCAGTGTTGAATCCTCCCGCGACGAGTACCTTGCCCGAGGGCAGCAGCGTCACCATGTGGTTGGCGCGGCCGGTGGCGAGGTTGCCGGTGGCCGTCCAGGTGCCTGTCCCGGGGTCATAGAGCTCCGCGCTGGCGAGGCCGCTGAAGTCACCGCCATTGATACCCCCCAAGACGAGCACCTTGCCCGAGGACAGCAGCGTCGCCGTGTGGCGGAAGCGGGCGGTGGCGAGGTTGCCGGTAGCCGTCCAGGTGCCAGTCCCGGGGTCATAGAGCTCCGAACTGGCGAGGTACGCACCGGGAGTGATTCCTCCCGTGACGAGCACCTTGCCCGAGCGCAGCAGTGTCGCCGTGTGGAAGTTGCGGGGGGTGGAAAGAGTGCCGGTGGAGCTCCACCCGGGATCAACGACCACGGGCCCCGTCATGCCCTCGAGCCCGCTCACCACCATCTCCACGCGCACTGTCCGAGTCGTGAGAGTGAAAGAGGTGACGCCATCCTGGACGTGCCTGGCTGCAACCCCCGCGCCCCACAACTTCACCTCCCCCTGACGACTCCGCCCTGTCTGGTCTCGCGCCACCGCATAGTGCAACCGCAGCACGGGCACGTCTCGCCCATCCAAGAACTCCAGATGATCCTGAGCAGCCCGCAGCCGCTCGATGCCCTCCGGCACCGTCACCTGATAGCGCGTCTGGTACGACGGCGCTCCTGCCTCCACGACCACGAACTCCTCGACCCTCTGGGTCAGCCACCAGCCCTCCTGCTCGACGGCTTGTCCCCCCACGGCCTTCCAGAAGTGCCTTGCCCCGTCGAAGGCCACCCCGGCTCCATGCTTCGCCACCTGGGCGCCGCCTCCCTCCTGTCTCACCTTGAAGACATACCCTCGGGTGGAGAGTTCCATCTCGCCGCCACGCGTCGGCGCGAGCTTCACGCGCAGCGCGGCGGCTGGGTTCACCGGAAGCTTCTGGGACTCCTCGTTCACTCCCGCGGAGAACTCCGGGAAGTACGCATGCGCCAGCCCCAGGGCGTTGTCCTCGCTGGACGCATGGCGCCAGGCCTCAATGGCAGGCCCCCGCGCCGGTAACTGGAGTTGCGTCGGCTCTCCAGGCAGGTTCATCGGCGCCACGGCCAACGACTCGGACTGCTGCCCGATGATGACTGGAGCCGCATCCCCGTCCTTGGGGCCTGGGTTCTCGGACAGGCTACAACCGAGCAACAGACTCGGCAGGAGCAGGATCCATCTCCCGGGCCTCCGAGTATGGGGCGACGGCAGTGTTTCATGGGTCATCAAGGTGGGTTCCTTCTCTGGTGGAAGAGGGGCGCACTATGAGTGAAATGAAGCGACGAGGGTAGTTCCCGGGAAAGGCGTCAAAGAACTTGTTCCACCCCGAGCCCTACACCGAGCCGGCCGAGGCCACGCGAGGGCACGACCCGGCCGTGGTGGGCGCCGAGTGGGGTCCGAAGGGCCGGCTCTTCGGAGTGGAGCGCGAGCGGCCCGTCAGCGACCTACCCCCGCCGCCGAGCCTGGCTCGGAGATGGAGCCCGGGAAGGGCTCCTCGAAGTCCAAGGCCGGGTCCACACCGGATACACCGCTGCCCATGGGCTCGGCTTCCAAAGGAAGGAAGGGAGGCGACGCCATGCGCCTCCACGAGTGCTATAGGTTCGCCGTCATGTCCGGAACAAGGCAGTTCCCCAAGCGCCTGCTGGTTTCAATCCTCATCGGGCTGGGGTGCTCATCGCCCAAGCCCGTCGAAGGCGTCTGGCGTCCCGGCCCCGGAGAGGATGCGGAGTACATCCCGGGTCCGCTGAAGAATTTCGGGCCGTTCGACACCTATACGGATGCGATCTTGGCGGCCTGCCCGATGATCCTCTCCAAGCCCAACGCCACCGTGGGCTATCTCCAGGACTTGAACCCCGAACTGGCAGCCCGAACCGCCACCGAATATTGCGCCTGGCTCTATTACACGCCGGAGCACAAGTACGAGATGAGCATGCTGACGGACTTGTCTCAGCCGGATGATCTCGTAGCCAACAAGAAAACCTGTGTGCTCCCCACGTACGTGAATGACTCGCGCTATGCGCCGGGCGACCTCAAGTACATCTTCGCCCTTCACAATCATCCCTTCGGCGGCACCCTCTCCTTGATTGACTACCGGTTCATCGAAAAGATGGCCCACCATCACGACTGGGAAGTCGAAACGAGGAACGGCAAGGTCCGGCTCGCGATCATCGCCTTCTTCTCGCAATCGAAGGACCCAGCGGCGCCTACCTGCGATGGCTTCTATCAATATGTTCCCGCCTCACGCGAGGTCATGACGTGGGTCCAGACGCAGGGCCGCTGGAAGATGAAGAAGCACGAAATCCTCGAGTGGCGCAATGACAAAACCTATCGGCTTAGAAGCATCCAGGAAGACGCCGGCCGGAATCCACATTGAGGGTGATTCATGAGTCCGAGAAAACTGATTGTCGTCATTGCCCTCGCACTCTCGAGCTGCATACGAAAGTGGGAGCCCTTCTCGACACGGCCGGAACAGGACAGGACTGTCATCTTCCCACTGTCCGTCGGAAGTGGCCTTGTCGAGATCAAGCCCCAAGAGGAAACGTATGAATTGGATGGCGAGGTGCTGCGTGCGCTGATGCTCGTCTCCAATGACCTCTTTCCTCCAGACACCTCCAAACTGGAGCTGCCATGCAGGTTCAAACCGCAGGCCCATACGTTCCGGTTCGCCCGTCGGGGAGACGTCATCTTCGTCTACGTCAACGAAGATCTCGCCTATTGCGGTCGCACGACTCCCGCTCTGGATTCAGGCGCGAAATACGCCATCAGCAAGGACGGTCGCATCCTCCGGCGCGTCCTTGATGGGCTGGACGAGGATGATCACGTCTGGAGTCTGGAGACTCCCGATGGCGGGAGGGTGACGGTCGTCACGGAGTCGAGCGACAGCCCCACCCTGGAGGATCTGGACAGGCCCGACAGTGGAGTCCTGAGGGTCACCACCGAACCGGTGACCATGCCCGACGTGATCGTCCTCAAGCCGATCCCGGGTTTTGTACCAATCGAAGTGGGTCCCGACTTCCCGCTCGGCAACACCATGTCTCCCTTTGATGACGCGGGGACTTGGCAGTGGCGGGACGGTCAGCGCGTTCCCGTTCCCCAGGCGTCCCCACCAGTGCCCGCACCGGACCTGGATGGAGGCACTCCCGACGCGGGCGGGGACGCGGGTTCACCCGGCGACGCGGGGACGAGTGGCCTCAGGTCGCCCCCGGGCCCACCGGACTCCGGGGTAGGCGCACCGTGAACGTCGTCCCCTCCTTCTGTGTGGACCACACCGACACCGTGCCCCCATGCGCCCGCACAATCTGCTCGACGATGTAGAGCCCCAGTCCCAGCCCCGCCGTCGGCGATGGCGACTGATCCTCCCCCGTGTACCTCCGGAAGGGCTCGAAGATGGAGCCGAGCCGCTCGGACGGAATCGGCGGCCCCTCGTTGTGCACCTCCAACCGGACGAACCCGTTCTCCACCCCCAGCGCGAAGCGCACCCACGTCTCCTCCGGGCTGTAGTCGAGCGCGTTCTTCCCCAGGTTGATGCACAGCTGGGTCAGCCGGTCCGCGTCCCACTCGCCCCTCAGGTCCCCCTCCACCTCCAGCTTCACCTCCCGCCCGGGGCGCCCCGCCTCCAGCTCGTCCACCACCTCGCGGCACAGCACGCCCAGGTCCACCTCCCTCGGGCTGATGGGAATTCCCCCTCCCAACCGCCCGCGCGCGAAGTCGAGCAGGTCGGAGATCATCCGCTTCATGCGCTCGGCGCTGGTGATGATGCGGCGCACTCCCTTCACCTGCCGCCCCCCCAGGTCCTCCAGGCGCAGCATCGCGTTGGCCGACAGGAGGATGGCATTGAGCGGGTTGCGCAAGTCGTGCGAGACGATGCTCATGAAGCGCTCGCGGAACTCGGCCGTCCGGCGCAGGTGCTCCTCCGCGCGCTTCTGCTCCGAGATGTCCACCACCACCACGCCCAGCTCGGAGATGGCGCCCCCCTCGTCACGGACCGGGTAGTAGCTGGCCAGCCAATGACACCTCTCCCCGGGCCGCGCGGGCGTCTCCCCCGCTATCTCCACGTCCATCACCGGCTGTCCCGTCTCCAGCACCCGGTGCAGCAGCGGCTCCACCTGGTCGGCGAGATCCGGCAAGACCTCGCGCACCGTCTTCCCCATGTGCTCCTGGGGTGACAGCCCATTGATGAGGGCCAGGCGCTCGTTGAGCCGCACGAAGTGCAGCTCCGTGTCCCAGAAGCCCAGCCCCACGGGGACCGTCTCCATGATGCCGTCCAGGCGGGACAGGGCCTCCTGGGCGGAGGTACGCGCCCGCAGCTCGGCGTCGTAGAGGCGCCCGCGCTCCAACGCCTGGGCGCACTGGCCCGCGACCACCAGCATCCAGGCCCACTCTTCCTCGGGAAAGAAATGCCTCCCCCGGAAGGACAGCCCGATGACGCCCATGGCCCGGCCCTCCACCCGCAGGGGCAGGGCGACGAAGGCGCCGGAGTCCTCCACCTGTGACTCGTAGAAGACAGGCCCCGTGCGCACCGCCTCGCGGTACATGGCGTACGTGTCGGCCGGGAGGTGCATCCACTCGCGCACCTCCGCCTCGGCATCGCCCGGGGTCTCCAGCAGGTCGAACCACCGGCCGTCCTCCGACAGCAGCCCGAGCGAGCCGCCCGCGGCCCCCAGCACCCGCACCGCCTTCTCCAGCACCACGTGTGCCACCTGGGTCGTGGTGAGTGCCCGCGACAGCGCGGCCGTCACCTCCTGGAGGCGAGCGGTGCGCGACTCCTGCGCCCGGAGCTTCTCCAGCGCCCGCTCGGCCTCCTCCCGCGCCAGGCGCTCCCGCTCGGCCAGCTGCGCCAGGAGGATGAGGGCGGTGGCCCGGCCCACCATCGCGCGAAACAGCAGCTTGTCCTCGGTGGAGAACTCGAAGACGGTGCGGCTGCCCATCATCGCCACCCCGAGCACCTCGTCTCCCTGCATCAGCGGCACTCCATAGAGGCCCCGCGTCCCCTGGTGGCGGAAGGCGTCCGTCTTCACCCGCGGGTCCGTCGACGCCGAGCGCAGCTCCATCGGCCGGCGCTCGGCGGCGATGCGCCCGCAGAAGCCCTCGCCCACCCGCATGCGGAAGCCCGAGGCCACCATCTCCTCCAGGCCCACCGACGCCTTCGCCTGGAGCACGTCCCCCTCGCGCAGCATCAGCGTCACGGAGTCCACCGGCGTGGTGGCCTCCAGGATGACGCGCAGCAGCTTCGGCAGGAAGGTGTCCAGGTCCTCCGTCCCCATCGCCGCCTGGGAGACACGCTCGAGGACATGGAAGGTGCGCGCGCGCCCCCGGGCATGGCGGGTGATGGCAGCGGTTGCCAGCTCGTCGAAGGCCCGGCAGAAGCGCTCCACCTCCCGCAGCGTCAGGGCCAGCCCACCCGGTGCGGTGCGCTCGAGGTGCTCGGTGTACAGCCGCAGGATGCTCGTGCGCAGGGCCGAGTACTCGCCGGACACCTCCTCCAAGTCATAGCCCAGGTCCAACCGCTCCAGGGCCTGGAGCTCCGGCATCTCCGCCAGCTCCCCGTACCCCTCGCCGTGCTGCAGGGCCTCCATCATCCTCGCCATGCGCTCGAGCAGCGCCGGCAGGTGGGCACCAAGCCGAGGGTCTGGCAGGCCCCGTGTACAGGGCAACTGGCGCACCGCCCAGCCCCAGTGCTCCAGGATGCGCGGGCGGTGAGCGCGGAGGAAGTCATGCAGGTGCAAGCACCCTGGGGAGTCCAGGGTCGTGGGAGGCTCCGCCATGCCCTGAAGATGGAGCAGCCGCCATTCGTGAGGCCGGGCCCCTTCGCCCAATGCCCGCAGGCTCCCTCCCAGGGCGGCCAGCACACCTGGCCCCGCACGGCCCCCGCGCCCCTCGGACGGACAACCTCTGGAGTCACCTCCGCCGGCTCCGCGCGGCGTCCACCAGACGTCAGCTCCCCGCGCTCCCCGCCACGCGAGCGGCTACGGTGAGCGGTGCGGACCTAGATTGCACAGAATTGGGAGACACATGGTGACACCCACGGCTCGCGAGGTCCTTCTCTTCTCGTTGGAGGGTCAACGCTACGCTCTGCCCGTGGAGGACGTGCGCGAGCTGGTCCGGGCCGTGCGCCTCACCCCGCTGCCCCGCGCCCCCGCCGTGGTGGAAGGGCTGCTGGACCTGCGCGGCGAGCTGCTCCCCGTGCTGGATATGCGCCGCCGCTTCCGCCTGCCCGCCCGCCCGCTCTCCTCCGAGGACCACCTCGTGGTGGCCCAGGCCGGGCCTCGTCGCGTCGCGCTTCGGGTGGACCGGGCCGAGGGCCTGCTCGCCCTGGAGCCAAGCGCCATCGACAGGACACCAGCGGAGCTGCCAGGCGTGGGGTACGTGGCCGGTGCCCTCAAGCTGCCGGATGGGTTGGTGCTCCTGCATGACCTGCGCACCTTCCTCTCCGCGGCGGAGGCGCTCGCATTGGAGGAGGCGCTCGCGGAGGAGGGAGCCTCGCGGTGAGTGGTGAAGCCCCCCAGCACTGGCGTCACCCGGGCTACGTCGCGGTGCTCGACCTCGTCGCCGCTCGCGCCGGCCTGTTGCCGCCCAGCTGCCCTCCCGCCGCCATGGAGGGCATCGACCGGGCCATGGCCCGCGCGGGCCTGCCCCAGGACTTCGCGGCCTACCTCACGCGGCTCGAGACGGACACCGCCATCCTGGATGACCTGCTGGTGGAGCTCACCATCGGGGAGACGTACTTCTTCCGCAACCCGGAGCACTTCCACTTCGTGCGCCGCGAGGTGCTGCCGGACCTCCAACGGCTCCGGGGGCCGAGACACCCGGTGCGCGTGTGGAGTGCCGGCTGTGCCTCGGGAGAGGAGCCCTACTCGCTGGCGGTGCTCCTCCTGGAGGAGGGCTACAAGGACCGGATGGAGGTGCGGGGCACGGACGTGTCGCGCGCCGCGCTCGCACGGGCCCGGGTGGCCAGCTACGGAGAGTGGTCCTTGCGCGGCACCGAAGCCGGCCGCATGCGCCCCTTCCTGCACGCCGAAGGCAAGCGCTACACCCTCGCCCCCGAAGTGCGCGATCGCGTCCACTTCGGCTACCTCAACCTCGCCGAGGACACCTGGCCGTCCCAGTCCCGGGGCCTCTGGCACATGGACATCATCTTCTGCCGCAACGTCCTCATCTACCTCAACCGGCTCACCGTCGAGGCGGTGGCCCAGCGGCTCCACGCCACGCTCGCCGAGGGCGGCTTCCTCATCGCCGGCCCCTCGGACCCGCCGCTCAGCGGCTTCGCGCCCTTCGAGACGATCGTCACCGACTGGGGCGTCGTCTACCACCGGCCCGCCCCGGGCCACACCCCCCGCGTCCACGCCCTCCGCCACTTCCCGGCGCGCGTGATACCGCCCCTCGTCCAGTCCCACTCCCCCCCGCCCGTCGCGCCGCTGCCGGCCGCACCACCGCCCCCACCCAGGCCCTCCGCCGTGCCCGACGGCCTGGAAGGAGCGAAACAGGCCCTCGCCCGAGGAGACTGGCGGGAGGCGGCACAGCGGGCCGGAGCGCTCGCGGAGGACCCGGTCGCGGCGGCGGTGGCGGTGCGGGCGCTCGCGAACCTGGACCCACGGGCCGCCGTGCGGGCCTGTGCCGAGGCCGCCGCGCGCCACCCGCTGGCCGTGGAGCTGCGCTACCTGGAGGCGATGTTGTTGCTGGGGCTCGGCCGCCTGCCGGAGTCCGAGCACGCCGTGCGCCAGGCCCTCTACCTTGAGCCCTCCCTGGCCGTGGCCCACCTCATGCTGGGCCATCTCCGCCGCCGCCAGGGGGACCTCCCAGGGGCCCGGCGCTCCTTCCGCATGGCCGAGTCGCTGTGTGCCGCGCTGCCTCCAGAGACGCCCGTGCTCCTGGCCGACGGCGAGCGCGCCGGCAGGTTGCTAGAGGTAGTCCGCAACGAGCTCACCCGGTTGACGGCGCTCGAGGAGAAGCATGAATGACAGGAGGCGATGACACCCGGGGTGGCGGGCTGGATTGGGCCGCTGCCTACCGGAGGCTGGCCCGGCTCGCCGCCGCCAGCGAGGCCGCCACCACGGCGGACCCCGAGCGGGAAGCGGCGCTGCTCGACGAGCGTGCGCGAGCCCTGGCCCGGCCCCTCGAGCAGCAGGCCCGGACCGGCCCCCTGCTGGAGCTGGTGCACTTCCGCTCCGGCGAGCAGGACTACGCGCTGGAGGCGCGCTTCGTGCTGGAGGTGCTGCGCGCCCCGGAGCAGCTCGTGCCCCTGCCCGGCGCGCCCCAGACGCTGCGCGGCCTCACCCTGCTGCATGGCGAGGTGCTCGCGGTGGTGGAGCTCGCGCCCCTCTTCGGGCGGGACGCGCCCACCACCCACGGGCCCGTGCTGGTGGTGGGCATGGGACGGCCGGAGCTGGGCCTGCGCACCGATATGGTGGAGGAGCTGCTCCTCGTCTCGCGCGACACGCTCCTGCCTCCACCGGGGGCGCTCGACGCGCGCGAGCGCACCCTCGTGTCCGGCATCAGCCGTGACGGAATCATCGTGCTGGAGGGGGAGGCCCTGCTGGAGGATGGTCGCCTCTTCTTCGACTTCTCCGAAGAAAGGACTGCATGAGTATCGGGAAGAAGATCGCCCTCGGATTCGGACTGTCCCTGGTGATGCTGCTCGCCGTGTCCCTGGTGGCCTTCCAGAGCGCGCGGCAGCTCAACGAGACGGCCGAGAGACTGGTGGAGAGCCGCGACCAGGGCCGTGCCATCCGCGAGGTGCGGGCGCTCCTGGTGGACGCCGAGACGGGTGAGCGCGGCTACCTCCTCACCGGCGATGAGCGCTACCTGCAGCCCTTCGAGCGGGCCATCCAGGAGATCAACACCAAGCTCGACACCCTGCGCCAGTACCTGAGCGACGAGCCGGATCAGCATGCCCGGCTGGCCCACGTCGAGCCTCTCATCCGCGAGCGGCTCGACTCGCTCAACGAGGTCATCCGCATCCGGCGGGAGCAGGGTCTGCAGCCGGCGGTGACTCGCATCGAGCAGGGGCAGGGCAAGCAGCTCATGGATCAGATCCGCCAGGAGCTCGAGGAGATGCTGCGCATCGAGGACCTGCGCTGGGCCGACTTCGAGCGAGAGGCGAGCGCCAGCGCCTGGCGCAGCATGGTGGTGCTGGGACTGGGCACGGTGCTGGGCCTCCTCATCGTCGGCCTGGGCAGCTACCTCGTCACGCGCAGCATCACCGGCCCGTTGGACAAGCTGGTGACGGGCGCCGAGCAGATCGGCCGCGGCAACTTCGCCCACCGCATCGAGGTGCACAACGAAGACGAGACGGGAGAGTTGGCACGCGCCTTCAACGCCATGGCCGAGCGCCGCCAGCAGGCGGAGACGCAGCTGGCGAAGCAGGCCGGGGAGCGCGAGCACACCCTGCGGACAGTGGCCGAGTTCGTCAACCAACTGGCGGGCACCAGCGCGGAGATCCTCGCCAGCACCACCGAGCAGGTGGCCGGCGCCCAGGAGCAGGGCAGCGCGGTGGCGCAGACGGTGAGCACCATCGAGGAGATAGCGCAGACATCCGAGGAGGCCGCGGGCCGGGCGCGTGGGGTGAGCGAGTCGGCGCGGCACTCGGAGGAGGTGGGCAAGAGCGGCCGGCGCGCGGTGGAGGAGGCCATCGCCTCCATGGGCAGCGTGCGCGAGCAGGTGGAGTCCATCGCCTCGCGCATTCTCGCCCTGGCCGAGCAGGCGCAGGCCATCGGCGACATCATCACCACCGTCAACGACATCTCCGAGCAGACGCACATGCTGGCCCTCAACGCCTCCATCGAAGCCAGCCGCGCCGGAGAGCACGGCCGGGGCTTCGCCGTGGTGGCCGCCGAGGTGAAGGCGCTCGCGGACCAGTCCAAGAAGGCCACCAACCAGGTGCGGCAGATTCTGGGGCAGATCCAGAAGGCCACCCAGGGCGCGGTGATGACGACGGAGGAGGGCACCAAGAGCGTGGCCTCGGCCACCCGGGTGGTGACGCAGGCGGGCGCCCACATCCAGACGCTCAGCGAGCTGCTCGCCCAGGCCTCGCTCACCGCGGCGCAGATTTCCGCCTCCGCCAACCAGCAGGCCACCGGGATTGGACAGATACGGCAGGCCATGCGGGACGTGAGCCAGGCCACCCAACAGGCGCTCACCAGCACCCGGCAGACGGAGCGCGCGGTGCAGGAGCTCAATGCCATGGGCCAGAAGCTCAAGGGCCTGTTGAGCGAGTACGGACGCGCCGAATGACGATGGACCGGGACAGGCTCGCCCAGGCGCTGATGGCCACGTTCCTCGAGGAGCTCGAGGAGCATGTGGCCGCGCTCAACCGGGACCTGCTCGCGCTGGAGAAGGCGCCCTCCCCCGCGCACTTCGCCGAGCGGATGACGGCGCTGCTGCGCACGGTGCACAGCGTGAAGGGGGCCTCGCGGGCGGTGAGCGTGGGCGTCATCGAGACGGCCTGCCACTGGTTGGAAGAGGTGCTGATGGCGGTGCAGCGGCTGGGCCACGCCAGCCCGGAGCTGATGGAGCTGTGCTTCACCGCCGCGGATGCGCTGGACGACGCGGGGCGGAGGCTGGCCCAGAAGCAGGACATGAAGGGCTCGCCCCTGGAGGCCCTGCTGCCCCGGTTGGAGGAAGCGGCGCGAGCACCCGGGTCCCCGCCGGCGCGCGCCCCCGTGCCCGAGACACCACCCCCGGCGCCCCCGGAGAGCGCCGCCCCCGCGACCGAGGGGCTGCCGGTGCGCGTGTCCGCGCAGAAGCTGGACGCCTTGCTGAGCCGCAGTGGCGAGCTGCGCGTGGCGGGCCTGCGCCTGGAGTCACGGGTGGAGATGATGGAGGCGGTGCGCGAGGAGTTGCACCAACTCCGCCTCCAGCTGAGGGGCGCGGACGAAGCGGCGGCGCGGCGGCTGGAGAAGCGGTTGGCGCAGCTCGGCCGGGCCCTCGCGGTGGATGGGCGGGCGTTGCTGCAAGCCACGGGCGGCCTGGACGAGGAGGTGCGGCGTGCGCGCACGCTTCCCTTCGCCGAGGCCTGCGCGGGGCTGGAGCGCAACGCGAGAGACCTGGCGCACGCCTCGGGCAAGCAGGTGCGGCTGGAGGTGCATGGCGGCGCGCTGGAGCTGGACCGCTCGCTGCTCCAGGGACTGCGCGAGCCACTGCTGCATCTGGTGCGCAACGCGGTGGCCCACGGCGTGGAGACGCCGGCGGCACGGCGCTCCGCGGGCAAGCCCGAGGAAGGCCGGGTGACGCTGACGGCGCGGCTGCGCGGGGGCCGGGTGCAGGTGGTGGTGGAGGATGATGGGCGGGGGCTGGACCTGGACACCATCCGCGAGCGGGCACGGGCCCTGGGACTGACGGTGCTGGAGGACGCCGGAGACGCGCGGCTCATCTTCATGTCCGGCCTGTCCACGGCCGAGTCGGTGACGGCCGTGTCCGGCCGGGGCGTGGGGCTGGACGTGGTGCGCTCGCAGGTGGAGGCGCTGCGAGGCAGCGTGGACGTGGCCTTCGAGCCGGGCCAGGGCACGCGCTTCATCCTGGACGTGCCCCTCACGCTCAGCACGCTGCGGGTGCTGCTGGTGACGGCGGGCGGGCAGACCTTCGCGGTGGCGGGCGAGAGCGTGGAGCGCCTGCTGCGCCTGGAGCCCGGGGAGGTGCGGGTGGTGGAGGGCCGGCAGCTCTGGGTGGCGCCCCGAGCGCTGGTGCCTCTGGCCACGCTGACGACGGTGCTCGGCCTGCCCGCCAGTGCCCCGCGCCCACGTCCCGGCGCCATGGTGCTGGCCTCGGGCGAGCTGCGCGCCGTGCTGGTGGTGGAGGAGGTGCTGGCCGAGCAGGAGGTGCTCATCCGGGGCCTCGGCCCGCGCATCCGCCGAGCGCGTCACGTCTCGGGCATGGCGGTGCTGCCGGACGGACGCATGGCCCCGCTGCTCAACGCCCCATCCCTGGTGCGCGCCGCCGAGGGCCGCACCGCTCCCGCCGGCCTCTTCCCCTCGCCCGTGGAGAAGAAGGTCCGCAAGCGCGTGCTCCTCGTGGACGACTCGATGACCACCCGCGCCCTGGAGCAGAGCATCCTCGAGGCGGCCGGCTACGACGTGCTGGCGTGCGTGGACGGACAGGAGGGCTGGGAGCGGCTGCAGGCGGAGGGGGCCGACGCCGTCGTCTCGGACGTGGAGATGCCGCGCATGGACGGCTTCGCCCTCACCGAGGCGGTGCGGGGCTCGCCGCGCTTCGGCCGGCTGCCCGTGGTCCTCGTCACCGCACGCTCCAAGCCCGAGGACAAAGCGCGTGGACTCCAGGTGGGTGCCAGCGCCTACCTGGTGAAGAGCGCGTTCGACCAGACCCACCTGCTGGAGACCCTGAGACACCTCCTATGAAGCCCGACAAGCTCCGCGTCCTCGTCGCCGAAGACTCCCCCACCGCCCGGCGCTTGCTGGTGGAAATCCTACGCGCGGACCCCTCCTTCGAGGTGGTGGGCGAGGCGAAGGACGGCGTGGAGGCGCTGGAGCTCACGCGCCGCCTGCGGCCGGACCTCGTCACCATGGACATCCAGATGCCGAACATGGATGGCCTGGAGGCCACGCGGCGCATCATGACGGAGGTGCCCACGCCGGTGGTGGTGGTGTCCACGCTGGTGGAGCGCGACATCCAGACGTCCATGGCCGCGCTGCGCTCGGGGGCGCTGGCGGTGCTGCAGAAGCTGGTGGGCCCCCACGCGCCGGACTTCGAGGACGAGGCACGCCGGCTGCGCGACACGGTGAAGGCCATGGCCGAGGTGAAGGTCATCCGGCACTGGCCCACGCGCGACGAGGCCCCCGTGGCGAAGCCTCCGCTGGTGCCAGCGCGCCGGAACAAGCCCCTGCTGCTCACCATCGCCGCCTCCACGGGAGGCCCCGCGGCGCTGCACCGCATCCTCTCGGAGCTGCCCGCCCACTTCCCGCTGCCCATCCTCGTGGTGCAGCACATCGCCCTGGGCTTCGCCAAGGGACTGGCCACGTGGCTGGACAGCGTGTGCCCGCTGGAGGTGAAGGTGGCCGAGGACGGCGAGGCGCTGCGCCCGGGTGTCGTCTACATCGCCCCGGATGATCGGCACCTCGGGGTGCGGGCGGACAGGCGCGTGGAGGTGTCGAACGCCTCCCCGGTCGGCGGCTTCCGGCCGTCGGGGACGTGGCTCTTCCGCTCGGCGACCCGGGTCTTTGGCGCCTGTACGGCCGCCGCTGTCCTCACGGGGATGGGACAGGACGGTCTGGAGGGTTTGCGGGAAGTGCGCGAAGCGGGAGGGTGGGTCATGGCCCAGGACGAGGCGACGAGCATCGTCTACGGCATGCCCGGGGTGGCGGTGGCGGCGGGCGTCGCCGACGAGGTGCTGCCGTTGAGTGACTTCTCCCGGCGTTTCCGGGAGCTCGCCGGGATGGAGTCCGAGCGGGCATGAGAGGAGCGTGAGTGGCGTGTATTCGCATCACCTATCTTTGGAGAGACAACCGCCGGGGCGACCGCCCGCCCGGCTGGACGAAGCCCGGGTGGCGTGAAATGAAGAGGAGCCCCCCCGCGCCCGTTGTGGCGACACCATGAGCCTGCCCCTGTCCGGATTCGAGATGGCCTTCAAGGCCCTGCCGGAGCCGACCTACCTGTTGGACGAGGCGGGAAGAGTGCTGGCATGCAGCGCGGTGGGCGCGAGGGTGTTGGGGATGCCCGAGGAGCTGCTCGCCGGACAGAGCTGGGCCCGGCTGGCGCTCGGGGCCGAGGAGATGGCCCTGCTGGATTCCGGGCGGGGAGTGGCGTTGGCCACCGGGGCGCCACACTCGGTGGAGGCCACGTGGCCCAGTGAGAGGGGCACCCGCCTCCATTCCTTCTGCTTCACCCCGGTGCGGGACGGACAAGGCGCGCCGCAACTGCTGGTGACGGTGCGGCCGCTCACGGAGGCGGAGGCTGTCTTCTCGCGCGCCCTGGCCGTGGAGCAGGCCTCGCGCGCCGAGGTGGAGGCCGCCGAGCGCCGCCAGTCCTTCCTCTACCAGGCGATGACGACGCTCTTCGCCCACCCGCCGGATCCGCAGGGCATGTACACGCTGCTGGCACACCTGGCGGTGCCGGACCTGGCGGACTGGTGCCTGGTGGACGCGGTGGAGCAGGGCCCGTTCGTGTCGCGCGTGGCGGTGGCCCACCTGGACCCGACCCAGGCCGAGCAGGCGCGCGCCCTGACGAGACGCTTCGAGCGGCGCGAGGCCCCGGTGGGCGTGCTCCGGGTGCTGCACACGGGCGAGCCGGAGCTGGTGCCGGCGGTGACGGACTCACTGCTGCGCGCGGCGGCCTCCGAGCCCGAGCACCCGGCACTGCTCAGCCTGCTGCAGGCGCGCTCGTACATGATTGTCCCCTTGAAGGCGCGGGGGCACACGCTGGGGGCGGTGACGTTCGTCTCGAGTGCCTCGGGGCGGCGCTACGGCCCGAACGACCTGGCGCTGGCGGAGGACCTGTGTGTGCGGGCGAGCCTGGCCATCGACAACGCGCGGCTCTTCGGCGAGTCGAGGCGGGCCACGCGGGCGCGCGAGGATCTGCTGGCGGTGGTGTCACACGACTTGAAGAACCCGCTGGGGGTGGTGCAGCTGGCCTCGGCGCTGTTGCTGAGGGGCTGGCAGGGGAAGCCGGGCGGCGAGCAGGTGCGCAAACAGGCGGGCCGCATCCAGGCGGCGGCGGAGCGGATGGGACGGCTCATCTCGGACCTGCTGGACTGGGGCCGGATCGAAGCAGGTGGACTGCCACTGGAGCCCTCGGAGCAGGAGGTGTCGTCGCTGCTGACGGAGGCGCTGGAGAGCGTGCGCCCGCTGGCGGAGGCGCGAGGACTGCGGGTGGCGGCGGAGCTGCCCGACGAGGACGTACGGGTGGATTGCGACCGGACGCGAGTGCTGCAGGTGCTGGGCAACCTGCTGGGCAACGCGGTGAAGTTCACGCCGGATGGCGGACAGCTGACGGTGGGAGCGCGGGTGCACCGGGGCGAGCTGCACCTGTGGGTGCGGGACACGGGCGCGGGCATCCGGCCCGAGGCCCTGCCGCACGTCTTCGAGCGTTACTGGCAGGCGAAGGACGCGGAGAGCCGGGGCACGGGCCTGGGGCTGACCATCGCCAAGGGCATCGTGGAGGCGCACGGGGGCCGCATCTGGGCGCAGAGCGAGTGGGGCAAGGGCAGCACCTTCACCTTCACGCTGCCACTGGCCGGTGAGAACGCCGAGAACGACACCCACCCCTCCAGGTAGCGCCTCCACCGCCCCCGGCCTGTGGGCCTATACGCCCACAGGCTCCTGGTGCCTCACCGTGCGAACGAGCACGAAGGAGCCGGTGGGCCCGAGCGAGATGACATACGTCTCGTGCTCCACCTCGACGAAGGAGCCGTAGGCGGCCTCGGGCCGGCCCTCCAACCAACCCAGGGCCTCGGCCATGGAGGGGAAGGTCTGGACGGGAGCGGACGAGCCACCCGCGGCCTCGCGAGCCTCGAGCCAGCCGCGGAAGTCCTTGAGCTCCTCGCGTGAGTGGAGGAAGAGGAGGGCACGGGCCGCGAGCGCGATGGCGGCATACTCCTCGGATTCGGAAGCATGGGAGCGAGACGCGGAGGCGAGCGCCCGCAACGTCTGCTGTAGACCGGCCTCCGAGGAGAACTCGTCCATGGTGCGACTCCCTCTGCCACGCGGGCGGTGATCACTACCAATGGGTCGGGGGGGACGCGGAGGCAAGTCCCGGAACGGGGCGCTCCCCTGGCACGCCCCACTCCGTGCGGGAAACCCGACACTGGGGCGCGGGAGGAGATACCTGCTTGCCCCGGGAAGTAGCCCACCCCACGTTTGGAGCGCCCTGCTCCCACCCGCCTGCCCCTTTCCGTCCGAACGGAGGGAGAGCCATGGCCTCGGGAACAGATATCCTCACCACACCAGCGGCCGCCCGGCCCGCGCCCACCCGGCGCCCGGAGGGCCGGAAGATGGTGTGCTGGTTTGATCCGCTCGTGCTCGCCAAGGCGGGCGTGAGGTCCATCATCTCGACGACGATCGGGGAGCAGGCGGATCGCCGGCTGCTCGACGCGCTGGCGACGCCGAAGGTGGAGCCGAGCGACTTCTCAGTGGACGAGGCGGGCCGGCCGCGCGAGGAGCTCTGGTTCGACTTCGTGGCGGACCTGGGGGACGGCTGGGACTCCACGTATGCCATTGCACAGACCGTCTCGAGGCCCACGCTGTCCCTGAAGGACGAGACGGGGACGACCTACGACACACAGGGGGGTGAGGTGCTCGTCTTCGGAGGGGACGAGGTGTACCCCGAGGCGAGCGTGAGCGAGTACCAGGAGCGCACCATACGGCCCTGGGAGTCGGCGATGCGAGGGCAGCGGCCGGCGCCGCACCTGTTCGCAATCCCTGGCAACCACGACTGGTACGATGGGCTGGTGTCCTTCATGCGGCTGTTCTGTCAGGGCCGCACGCCCGCGAGCTGGCGGACGCACCAGCGGCGCAGCTACTTCGCGGTGAAACTACCGCACGGGTGGTGGCTGCTCGGCACGGACATGCAGCTCGAGTCGGACATCGACGAGCCACAGGTGCAGTACTTCCAGGAGCTGGCGAAGCACATGCGGGACGATGACCGCGTCATCCTGGTCCTGGCCGAACCCGCGTGGCTGCTGGCTCGGGTGCGCGCTCCGGGCGAGCGCACGTACCTGGACAACAACCTCGACTTCCTCGAGGAGCAGGTGCTCGGCAAGAAGGTGAGCGTGTTCCTCACGGGGGACATCCACCACTACCGGCGGCACTCCAATCCGGAGGGACGGCAGAAGATCATCGCGGGTGGGGGCGGCGCCTTCATGCATCCGACACACGCGCCCCGCCAGGAGGGCCCGCTGCCCGGGGACTTCACGGCACGCAAGATGTTCCCTACGGCCGAGGAGTCGAAACGGCTGAGCTGGGGCACGTTGGGGTTCCTGGGGCACAACCCGACCTTCGGCATCTTCACGGGGCTCCTCTACCTGCTGCTGACGTGGATGCAGGTGGCCGACCTGCGCGAGGGCACCACGGTGACCTGGAAGCTGTCGCGCGTGCTGAGCGCGGCGATCGTCAACCCGGGGGTGTTGATCGTCTCGACGCTCCTGGTGCTGGGATTGATTGGCCTCGCGGACGCCCGCTTCGGCAAGGGACGGTGGCTCGCGGGGCTGCTGCACGGATTGGCACACCTGGCCGCATCGCTCCTGGTCTTCTGGGTAGCCTTCGCCCTCACGGGTTCCTTCCTGAGACTCGGGAGCGTCCCGCAGGAACTGCTCGGGGCGGTGCTCGTCTTCGCGGGGGGATTCCTGCTTGGACCGACGCTCTTCGGGCTGTACCTGCTCATCTCGCTCAATGGCTTCGGAGCGCACGCGAACGAGGCGTTCTCGGCCCTGGCCATTCCGGACTGGAAGAACTTCCTCCGGCTGAAGATCGATCGGGACGGGAGTCTGTGGATCTACCCGATTGGTATCCGGAGGGTGCCACGCGCGTGGAAGCCCGGGGAGACGGTGCGTGAGCCGGAGTGGGTGGCCGATGACAAGAACGCCACGCCTCCGGAGCTCATCGAGCCGCCCATCGTCATCGGCGCGGCGCGGCCCGTGTCCACCCGAGTGGCGGGACTGAGCTCACCGGAGTACGCGGGGCCCGCGCCGTCTTGATCAGCCGTCATTCCGAGGGAGGAGACCCGCGCGAGCGGCCTTCTCCCTCGCGTCGTCCACGGCGTTCAGGATGCGGGAGGACGCTGGGAAGACCCGCTCCGCCAACTCACCGAGCTTCAGGGCCTTCTGCAGCGTGTCCTTCGTTCTCTCGGTGCTCCAGAAGTCGATGAGTCCGGCCCAGGAATTCTCGAGCGCGTGCAAAGCACTCGCGGCGCTCTCCTCGAAGAGCGTCTCCGCCAACTCGGGCGAGTTGCGAAAGACATACATGAAATGGGCGAGCTCCAGCAGCGCCGGAGCACCCCGGCCCGAGGCCTGGACGGCCTGCTCCAACAACCGCTGGATCTCCGCAAGCGCTTCTTCAGAACCAACCCCTGGCTCATCGGTCAGCCGCAACAGCCGCGAGAGTTCCAACAGATTGGGGGTGAAAGCGGGACATTCCCGGACCAAAGCCCGGAGTTGCTGAAGCTGCTCCGGACTCGCCGCGTTGGAGGAACCCGCCTCACGGGCTTCCCGCATCCTGACCATCAGCTCGTCGAGACTGGGATGTGCCATCAAAACCTCAGAGCTTCTCCATGAGCCGCGCCTGCTCTTTGATGAGCTTGGCGGCCTCCCTCAGATGGACCTATCTCCCGGAAGCAGAAACAGGCCGCCCAGGTTAACGCCACCCACCCGCCCTCTCCCAACGGAAGCGGAAGCGCGCCTGGAGAGAAACCACGTCCTCCGGGTTCCGGCCGCCGGTGCGCCCGGCTATCGTGTGGGCGCCCATGCGCTCCCTCCTGCTCGCCATCCTCGCGCTCGCCGTGGCCTTGCCCGCTCGCGCGCAAACGACCGGCGGTGACTCGCTCCTCCCCACCGCTCCGACACGCGCCCTGCCCGACTCGGAGCTGCACGTGGACCTCGGCGCCCTCACCGGCGGCTACACGCACGGCGACGGCGCCTGGATGGAGCCCTTCGCCTCCCAGGCCGCCTCGGGCCACCTCCTCCTCGGCGGCCTCACCCTCGACGGCGGCGTCCTCTCGCTCGTGCCCCTGCAACGCGGCGGCGCCGGCGCCAGCCTCACCCTCACCGCCCGCGTCGGCTACACCGGCGAGCGCTGGAGCCTCATCGGCGGCCCCGTCTTCGGCATCGCCTGGTCCGCCCAGCCCGCCCTCCAGGTGCTCCCCTCGCTCAAGGCCCTCTACCGCGTGGGCCCCGTGGATCTGCACGCCGGCGTGTTGGATGTACATGGCCTCGTCCCCGCCCACGTCGGCGCTTCCTGGAAGGGCCTCGGCCTCGCCTACGTCCTTCCCCTCGGTGCCCGCGCCTGGGCGAACATCCCCCTCACCTCCTCCCTGGGCCTGCGCGTGGAGGGCTTCGCCTTCCGCCTCGGCATCGCCCAGTCCGCGATGCTCACCGTGGGCCTCACCGCCCGCCCCTCCCCTGGAACCCGGCCATGAGCCTCCGCCCCCTCTTCCTCGGCCTCGCCCTGCTCGCGGGTTGCAGCGAGCGGCCCTCCTTCGACCCGGCGAAGGTGAACGCCGCGCCCATCGGCAAGGGCCTGCCCCGCGACTTCCTCCTCGGCACCTCCACCGCCGCCCATCAAGTCGAGGGCGCCAACGAGAACGACTGGACGGACTGGGAGCGCGGCAACTACCCGGACGGCACGCCCCACATCGCGGACCACAGCGTGTCTGGCCCCGCCACGGACTCGTGGAACCGCTTCGACGAGGACGTGGCGCTGATGAAGCAGTTGGGCTCCAACGCCTACCGCTTCGGCGTCGAGTGGAGCCGCCTGGAGCCCACACCGGGCGCGTGGAACACCGAGGCCGCCGAGCGCTATCGCCAGTGGGCCCACACACTGCGCGCGCAGGGCATTGAACCGATGGTGACGCTCTACCACTTCACCCTGCCCAAGTGGGTGTCCGAGTCCGGCGGCTGGGAGAACCCCGCCAACATCGAGGCCTTCGAGCGCTTCTCGGGCCGAGTGGCCGAGCTGCTCGGCGCCGACGTGGACTGGTGGTGCACCATCAACGAGCCCAACGTGTACGCGGTGTTCGGCTACATGGACGGCGTGTGGCCTCCGGGCAAGAAGGACACCGTGGCCACGGCCGAGGTGATGGCCAACCTCCTGGACGCCCATGCCCGCGCCGCGCGCCAGCTGCGCATCCACGACACGTGGGACGCGGATGGGGATGGCAAGGCCACGCTCATCGGCATCGCCCACCACGTGCGCGTCTTCCAGCCCGCCAGCGGCTCCACCACGGACGTCGCCGTGGCCGGCCTCACCGACGACTTCTTCAACGAGAGCATCCCCAAGGCCCTGCGCACCGGCCACATCTCGCTCTTCGTGCCTGGCTCCGTGGCCCTCGAGCGCGACGTGCCGGACCTGAAGGGATCCATCGATTACTTCGGCATCAATTACTACACGAGGGATCACCTCCGGCAGGACCTGTCGCCCTCCTTTTCCCACAAGTACGTACCCACGGGACATGACACCAACGACCTGGGCTGGGAGCTCTATCCCGAGGGCCTCTACCTCTTCCTCAAGAGGTACGCGGCCTTTGGCCTGCCGCTGGTGGTGACGGAGAATGGCCTGGATGACCGGAGCGGGGAACGCCGTCCCTACTACCTGCGCAGCCACCTGTACGCGGTGGAGCAGGCGGTGGCGGAGGGAGCACCCGTCAGGGGGTATTTCCACTGGAGTCTGATCGACAACTTCGAATGGTCGGATGGGTACGAGCCGCGCTTCGGACTGTTCCGCGTGGACCGGAGCAGCGCGGAGTTGACGCGGCGAGCTACGCCCGCGGTGGAAACCTTCCGCGAGGCCGCGCGCAACCTGGGGTTGACACCCACTCCCTGATGGCGGGAGAGCGAAATTCCCAGTAAGAACGAGGAGACAGGAGCGACACCATGGGCGTGATCCAGTTCATCGACGAGTTCCGCGCGCTCCATACGAAAGCGCGGCAGGGAAAGCTGGGAGAGACGGAGCGGCCCGCCTACCTGGCGGCGCGCGAGCAGTTCGCGCGGGCGCTGCTCAACGCCCAGGGCCTGATGCTGGACGGAGCCGAGGCCCGGCGGCACTACCGCGTGGCGCACCAGCTGCCGGTGGAGCTGCAGATGGCGTACGGCAACGTGTGGACGAACACGCTGGACATCTCGGCGGGTGGCTTCTCGGTGATGCTGCCGCACGCGGTGGACGTGAAGGAGAGGCCGAGCGCGCTGTTGTACCTGCCGGACGGTTCGACGCTGGCGGGCCGGGTGAGGGTGGTGTCGCAGTTCCAGAGGGCGGACAAGCACCGCGCCTCGTTCGCCTTCCTGGACCTGACCGAGCGGGAGTCCGAGCTGCTGGAGGGCTTTCTGATCGACTTCGCGCTCGAGCGGGTCGGCATCACCCCTCCGTGAAGGCCCACGGCATGGGTTGAGAGCGGACGCCACGGGGAGTGGTGATGAGCGCCAATCTGTGGGTGGAGAACTTCCGGGCGCTCCATGCGCGAGCTCGCAAGGGGCAGCTGCCGGAGGAGGAGAAGCGGCGTTACATGGCCGCGCGGGAGCAGTTTGCGCGAGCGCTGACGGCGGCCCAGGGAATGAGCCTTCCGCCGAGCCAGTCCGCGCGCCGGACGTTCCGGATCGCCCAGGGGCTGCAGGTGGACTTGAGCTTCGCCACGGGGCCCATCCGAGCCATGACGTTGGATGTGTCGGTGGGGGGCTTCTCGGTGATGATGCACAAGCCGCCCGTCGAGTCCGAGGAACCGGGCTTCACGCTGCGCCTGCCGGGCAACCTGGAGCCGGTGAAGGGGCGGGTGAAGATGGTGTCGGTGCAGCGCAAGATTGGGACGCACCGAGTCTCGTTCGCCATCCAGGGCCTGTCGGACAAGGACGCGGAGCGGCTGGAGACGGCGCTGTTCGACCTGGCGCTGGAGCGCATCAAGTAGTCGGTTCGGCGAATCCATTCCCTGAGCCCATGGACCTGACAGCAGAGCAGTTGCTCTCCATTGCGAAGAACTACTGGCGCTCGGACAGGTATCAACACATCACCCAGGAGCAGGGCCCCGAGGGCTACAGGCTCGAAGAGCGCTGGGATGAAAAGCTACAGAAGGTCGACCGCTGGCATGCGTTCCTGACCGACCTCAAGCAGGAGCTTCCCGGCTTCACCATTGGAGATGGCACCGCGACCCCTGACGCCTGCTTCCGGTGTGTCGCCTATCCCGTCAAGGGCCGGCCTCTGCCGCCATTCGACTGGGTCGTCGTGGGTTGCATCAGCATCCTCGCGCCCATCTACATGATGTATGGAATCGAATTCGAGCGTGCCGGCAAGGTGCGGCTCAGCTCCACGGTCAGCTTCGAGCCGCTTCCCCCCCAGATGAGACACCCCGCCGATGTCATCGCCAGGAAGATCGAGGCCACGTTCGGCGTCACCGCGCTTCCGCGAGAGCTCGCCGAAACCCCCGTCCCGCTCGTCGTGGAATGGAAGGAGCCGCCAGAAACGACCCTCTTCCATGCGCTCTTCTCGAACCAACCCGAAAGCGTGCCTTGAAATCCCCAGGCGCTCGAATCAAGGAGCGGCCTGACCCGCTGCCGTGGGAGCCCTCGCGCAGTAGATGTTGGGCGCCACGCAGCGGGCGGGCTCGGCGCTGCCGGTGAGACTCTCGGCGTGCCCGAGGAAGAGGTAGCCCGTGGGCGGCAGCCGCCGCAACAACCCGCTCAAGGCCTGCGCCCGGGCCTCCGCCCCGAAGTAGATGAGCACGTTGCGGCAGAAGACGAGCTCGAACGGCCCTGCGGGCCAACTGCGCTCGTCGCTCAGGTTGACTCGCGCGAAACGCAACACCGAGCGCAGCTCCGCTCCCGCCTTCATCCACCCCTCCTGGCTGCGCACCCCCTTGAGCATGAAGGTCCGCAGCATCGGCCGCGGGATGCTCACCGCCTTCTCCAACGGCCACATCCCCTGCCTCGCCCGTTCCAGCGCCCAGGTGGACAGGTCCGTCGCCAGCACTTCCAGCTCCCATCCCGAGCCCGGTGGAAAATGAGAGAGCAACGCCATCGCCAGGGAGTAGGGCTCCTCCCCCGTCGAGCACCCCGCGCTCCACACCCGCACCCGCCTCGCCATCTGCCCCTGAGCCACGCGCCGCATCCACTCGGGGAAGACTCGCTGGCGTAGGAACTCGAAGTGCTCCGGCTCGCGGAAGAAGTGCGTCTCGTTGGTGCAGAGGCAGTCCAGCATCCGCACCCGCTCCGCCTCGTTGCCTCGCGCGATGACGAACCGGTAGTAGGCACCAAACGACGTCAGCCCCAGCGCGCGCACCCGCCGCGACAGGCGCCCCACCAGCAGCGCCTGCTTCGATGGACCCAGGTGGATGCCTGCCTCCCGCTCCACCAGCGCCTGGAAGAGAATGAACTCCCGCTCCGTCAACGGGAGCGGACCTACGCCCGGCAGCGAGACCTCCTCCGAGGATCCTTCTGCCCTCATGCGCCCCCACCGGCCGTGGCGCCGACCAGCCCCAACAACTCCTCCGCGGACAACAGCCGATCCAGATCCAGCAAGAGGATGAAGCGTTGCTCCTGCCGGCCCATGCCTCGCAGATAGTCCACGGGCGTGCGCGTGCCGAAGGAAGGCGGCGGCTCGATGTCATCCGCTCCCAGGTCGAGCACCTCGCTGACCGAGTCCGCCAGCAACCCCAGCGTGGTGCGCTCACCCTCCAGCAACGCCTCCACGATGACGAAGCACGTCCACCGGGTGATGGGACGCGGGCCCAGTCCCATCTTCACCGCCAGGTCCACCACTGGCACCACCCGGCCTCTCAGGTTGATGACGCCCAGCATCGCCGGAGGCATGCCTGGCACCCGTGTGATGGGGACGTGCTCGATGATCTCCCGGATGCGGAGCAGTTCGATGGCATAGGTCTCGCCGGCCAGCGAGAAACCCAGGTACTGCGCCGGACGGGCGACCTCGGAGGGGGCATTCGTGATCGTGCTCATGGGGGGCTCTTCATCCTAGAAGCGCTTGAAGTCATGGTCCGAGCCGGACGCGGCGCGCTCGGGGACCGCCGGGAAGGACGTGCGAGACACCGGCGCCGACGGCAGCCCCTGCGCCACCGCCTTGAGCCCCTGCGCCGGCATGTGCACTGGCGGCAGATGCACCGGTGGCGGCCTCAGCGAGCGCACCGGCTGCGCTCCCCCCAGCCCCGGCCTCACCTCCTCCGTCACCCGGAAGAACGTCATCATCTGCTGCAGCGACTCCGCCTGTGCCGCCAGCTCCTCCGCCGTCGACGACAATTCCTCCGCCGCCGATGCGTTTCGCTGCGTCACCTGGTCCACCTGCACCATCGCCCGGTTCATCTGCACCACCCCGCTGGCCTGCTCCCTCGACACCGCCGCCACCTGCTGCACCAGCTCCGCCGTCTTCCGAATCGACGGCACCAGCTCCTTCAGCAGCTTCCCCGAGCGCTCCGCCACCTTCACGCTGCTGCCCGCCAGGCTTCCAATCTCCTTGGCTGCCTTCTGGCTCCTCTCCGCCAGCTTCCTCACCTCCGCCGCCACCACCGCGAATCCCCTCCCATGCTCTCCCGCCCTCGCCGCCTCCACCGCCGCGTTCAACGCCAGCAGGTTCGTCTGGTACGCAATCTCCTCCACTATCGAGATTCTCTCCGCTATCGCCGCCATCGCCTCCACCGTCTCATTCACCGCCAGCCCGCTCTCCTCCGCGTCCGCTGCTCCCCTCACCGCCATCGCCTCCAACTGCTTGCTCGTCTCCGCGTTCTGGCTGATGGAGCTGCTCAACTGCTCCAGGCTCGTCGTCGTCTCCTCCACCGACGCCGCCTGTGTGCTCGTCCCCTGTGACAGCGCTTGCGCCGCCGCCGCCACTTGCCCCGACGCCCCCGACAGCGAGCCCACCGCTCCCCTCACCTCTCCCAGCACGCCCCCGATTCTCTGCACCATCTCCCTCATCCCCATCATCATCCGTGCTGTCTCATCCCTCCCCCGCACGTCGATGGTGGCTGTCAGGTCTCCCGACGCCAGCTGCCCCGTGAGCCTCATCCCCTCCTGCAATGGCCGGGTGATGCTGCGTGACAGCACCCATGCCAGCAGCACCGCCAGCACCGGCCCCACGATTCCTCCTCCCACCAACATCTGCTTCACCAGCTCCGTACGCTTCCCGCCGCTCTCGCTCCGCCGGTCGCGTTGAGACTGCTCCTCCTGACGGATGGCGTTCGCCATGTCACGCATGGCCCCCACGATCTTCTGCCCCTGACCGTCCTTCGCGTACTCGATGAGCTGCTCCATGGGGATGCGGCCAGCATCCACGTCCCGGCGCAGCGCGATCTGACGCTGGAGGTGCGGGAGGAACCGCTGCTGGTACTGGTCCAGCAGTTGTTGCAGCAACTCCTGCTCATAGGCGTTGCTGGCCGTCAGCTCCTTCACCTTGGCGTGGGTCTTGAGGAAGGTGGCCTGTAGCTGAGGCACCGGCTCGATGTAGGCCTCATCACCGGTGAGCGCGAACCCCTGTACCCGAGCCTCCTGATCCATCAAGGAGATGCCCATGCCCCGGAACTCCACCATGCCCTCATAGGAGCGGTAGGTGTCCACGGCGCTGTTCACCAGACCCTGGAAGAGAATGAAGGTTCCCCAGGCGACGGTGAGGAGCAACGCGACGAGTGCGCCAAATCCGAGCTGCAACTTCCTGGCGATGCTGAGATTGTCGAGCATGGATGGTCTGCCTATAGATGCCAGAGGAGAGGGATCACTCGGTCCTAGAAGCGCTTGAAGTCATGGTCCGAGCCGGACGCGGCGCGCTCGGGGACCGCCGGGAAGGACGTGCGAGACACCGGCGCCGACGGCAGCCCCTGCGCCACTGCCTTCAACCCCTGCGCCGGCATGTGCACTGGCGGCAGATGCACCGGTGGCGGCCTCAGCGAGCGCACCGGCTGCGCTCCCCCCAGCCCCGGCCTCACCTCCTCCGTCACCCGGAAGAACGTCATCATCTGCTGCAGCGACTCCGCCTGTGCCGCCAGCTCCTCCGCCGTCGACGACAATTCCTCCGCCGCCGATGCGTTTCGCTGCGTCACCTGGTCCACCTGCACCATCGCCCGGTTCATCTGCACCACCCCGCTGGCCTGCTCCCTCGACACCGCCGCCACCTGCTGCACCAGCTCCGCCGTCTTCCGAATCGACGGCACCAGCTCCTTCAGCAGCTTCCCCGAGCGCTCCGCCACCTTCACGCTGCTGCCCGCCAGGCTTCCAATCTCCTTGGCTGCCTTCTGGCTCCTCTCCGCCAGCTTCCTCACCTCCGCCGCCACCACCGCGAATCCCCTCCCATGCTCTCCCGCCCTCGCCGCCTCCACCGCCGCGTTCAACGCCAGCAGGTTCGTCTGGTACGCAATCTCCTCCACTATCGAGATTCTCTCCGCTATCGCCGCCATCGCCTCCACCGTCTCATTCACCGCCAGCCCGCTCTCCTCCGCGTCCGCTGCTCCCCTCACCGCCATCGCCTCCAACTGCTTGCTCGTCTCCGCGTTCTGGCTGATGGAGCTGCTCAACTGCTCCAGGCTCGTCGTCGTCTCCTCCACCGACGCCGCCTGCGTGCTCGTCCCCTGTGACAGCGCTTGCGCCGCCGCCGCCACCTGCCCCGACGCCCCCGACAGCGAGCCCACCGCTCCCCTCACCTCCCCCAACACGCTCCCGATTCTCTGCACCATCTCCCTCATCCCCATCATCATCCGCGCCGTCTCATCCCTCCCCCGCACGTCGATGGTGGCTGTCAGGTCTCCCGACGCCAGCTGCCCGGTGAGCCTCATCCCCTCCTGCAATGGCTGGGTAATGCTGCGTGACAGCACCCACGCCAGCAGCATCGCCAGCACCGGCCCCACGATTCCTCCTCCCACCAACATCTGTTTGACCGATGCCACCTGCGTGTCGGACGTCTCCATGATTCGGCGACGCTGCTCTATCTCCTCCTGTTCGATGGAGTCAGAGATGCTCTGCAGGCTGACCAGCAGCTTCCCTCCCTTGCCACTCTTCACGTACTCGGTGAGTTGCGCCAAGGAAACACGGCCCGTGTCCACATCCCGCCGCAGTGCCATCTGATGTTCGAGATGGGGGAGGAACTGTTGCTGGTACTGCTCCAGCAGCTTTTGCAGCACCTCCTGCTGTTGGGGGCTATAGGACAGCAGCTCTTTCAGCTTGCCGTGGGCCTTGAGAACCGCGGTCTGCAGCTGGGGCATTGTCTCGAGGGCGGCCTCGTCGCCCGTGAACGAGAACTCCACCACCTTGTCTTGCATAGCCACCAGGTTGGCGCTCACGGTCAGCAGCTCTATCCGAACATCATGGGAGCGGTAGTACGAGTCATAGGAGGCCAAACTGATGAAGAAGGCGTAGGCCCCCCAGATGGCGGTGGCGAGCAGTGCCACGAGGACCCCGAATCCAAGCTGCAGCTTCCGGGAGATGGTGAGGTTCTGGAGCATGTTTGTCTTTCAGACGGTTGGAAGTTCGGAGCTTCGGGGCATCAACCCTGGGCGGCCCGCTGGCGGATGGCCGTGCGCAGCAGGGTGGGAACATCCAGGACGAGCCCCACGCGGCCACTGCCGAGAATGGTGGAGCCGGACACCCCTGGCAGATGGCGGAAGAGCCGGCCCAGCGGCTTGAGGACGCACTGGCCCTCGCCGTACAGCGTGTCCACCACCAGGCCAGCGCGGCTGCCTCCGTGGCCCAGGACGACGACGCTCTCCCGGCCAGGCCCGGAGCCCTCCACGCCCAGCAGCTCGCGCAGCCGGAGATAGGGCAGGGACCGGCCTCGCAGGTTCAACACGCCGCCACCGGGCTGCCCGCTCCGCTCCACCGGCAACTCCAGACACTCGCGCACCGCATCCAGCGGTAGCACGTAGGTCTCGTCGCCCACGCCCACCGAGAAGCCCTGGATGGTGGCCAGCGTCAGCGGCACCCGCAGCGTCACCGTGGTGCCCTTGCCCTCCACACTGCTCAGCGTCACCAGGCCCCGCAGCGCCTCCACGCTCCGGCGCACCACATCCATCCCCACCCCGCGCCCGGAGACCTCCGTCACCTCCTCCGCCGTGGACAGCCCTGGCAGGAAGACGAGCTCCTCCAGCTCCTCCACCGTCATCCGCTCGGGGTCCATCCCCAGCTCGAGCGCCTTCACCCGCAGCCTGTCGTGGCGCAGGCCCCGGCCATCGTCGGACAGCTCCACCACCAGCGAGCCCGGCTCGTGGAAGGCCCTCAACATCAGCGTGCCGCACGCCTCCTTCCCCGCGGCCTTGCGCTCGTCGGGCGTCTCCAGTCCGTGGTCCACCGCGTTGCGCACCAGGTGCAACAACGGCTCGCGCAGGCCCTCCACCAGCGCCGTGTCCACCTCCACGTCCTCGCCCCGGAGCACCAGCCGCGCCCACTTGCGCTCCGTCCGCGTCAAATCCCTCACCGTGCGCATGTGCTGCCGGAAGAGTGGTCCCACCGGCACCATCCGCACCCGCATCACCTCTTCCTGCAGCTCCTCATGGAGCCGGTCCGCCTCGCGGTGAACCTCCAGGGCCTCCTCGGCTGTGCCCGTCGCCAACACCTGTGCCAGCCGCGTGCGCGCAATGGCCAGCTCCCCCGTGAGAATGGCGATGCGGTCCAGCTTCTCCACGTCCACGCGCAACGTGCGCCCGCGCCGCCCTCCCACCGGCGCCTCCTCCGCCGCCGGCTCCTCGGTCCGCGTGGGAGCGAAGGACCCCAGGGGTGCCTCCTGCTGACGCAGCGCCTCGCAGCTGGCCCTCAGCCGCTCCACCAGCTCCGCGTCCTCCTCGGGAGGCCGCTCCTGTCCCGCCAGCACCGCCTGCATCAGCTCGCGCAGCCGGTCCACCGTCTCCAACAACAGCGTCACCAGCTCGTCCGGAACCAGCAGCCGCCGCTCCAGCAGCGTCTCCAGCACGTCCTCCAGCACGTGCGACACGTCCGTCATGCCGGACAAGCCCAGCGCGGCCGCGGCGCCCTTCACCGTGTGCGCACCCCGGAAGATGGAGCGCAGCCGCTCCTCGTCCGGGTGCTCCTCCAGTGAGACGAGCGTCTCCTCCATCTCGGTGAGCAGCTCTCCAGATTCCTCGGCGAAGGTGGCAAGCAGCCGCTCGCGATCCAGTTCCAAAGGTGTCCCCCCCCACGAAGAGGCCGCCCACTCAGGACGGCTTGCCAGCGGCGATGCCGCGAGCGCAGTACAAGGCCCTCGCCCCTTCCGTCGCGAGCAACTCCAACAGCTCACGATCCGCGGGTTCGAGACAGGGTTTGTGAGGCAGCAGCCCGAACAACACCATCATCCCCAGAACGTGGCTGCCCAGTCTCAGCGGCACGCCCGCGCGAGGACTGTCTGTCTGGTTCTGAGCGCTGCCTGCCACGGTCAGGTCTCCCAACCAGGGAGTTCCGGTGCGGGCCGCTCGGCCGATGTCGTCCTCTCCCAGCGGGAGCCGGCGGAAGCGCTCGGCATCGATCCCCAGGGACACGCGCAACACCAACTCCGAGCCATCCAACTCGTAGATGCCCAGCATCTCCGAGCCGACCAGGTTGATGAGCAGGTCCTGGAGGATGTCCATCAGCTCCAGGGGATTGAGCGACTCGTGCAGCCGCTGGGAAGCCACGCGCAGACGCACCAGATGGGCGAGCTCCGTCTCCACCCGGCCCAGACGCCGGGCCCGCTGCTGCTCGTCCCCCTGGCACCGCGCGAGCGAGGCCCGCAGGTGCTCGTTCTCCGCGCGAAGCGTGGTCACCTCCGCGCGCAACGCCTCGTTCTCCCAGCGGAGCTCCTCCCTCATGCGCGCCGTGCCTCCTCCAGGTGGCTGCGCACCTTGGCCAGCAACTCCTCACCATCGAAGGGCTTGGTGATGTAGTCGGTGCAGCCGCTCTCGAAACCCTGGCGCACGTAGTGGGGCTCGCCCCGGGTGGTGACGAGGATGATGGGCACGTCCCGCGTCTCCGTGCGCGAGCGCAGGGCCCGGCAGGTCTGGAAGCCATCCATGCGCGGCATGAGGACATCCAGGAAGATGAGGTCCGGCCGCTCGGTGGAGGCCTTGTCGAGCGCCTCCTGTCCATCACGCGCGGTGAGCAGCTCGTAGCCGCAGTGGGACAACATCATCCGGTGCAGCAACAGCACGGTGCTCGAGTCGTCGACGAGGAGGATCTTCTTCTTGGGCATGGCGTTCCTCCGGCGAGGGGGTGAGAAGAAAGGGAGACGGGAGCTCAGGCGAAGCTGCTGGCGCGGATGAGCTCGCGCAGCTGCATCAAGCGCCGGGGACTCATGCCCAGGAACTGGATGCCCATGCCGAGCGGATAGGCGGCGCTGCGGCGGGGTGCATAGGGGTTGGACCAGGAGACGAGACCGGGACCCTCGAGCACCTCGCGCGTGGTGGGCAGGTGGATGCGCAGCTCGAGCGCGGCACCGGGACGCGCGGGCACCAGGGTGCGCACGAAGAGGCCGCCCGGGCTGAGCGCGCTGGAGTAGCAGGAGGACCAGGAGAAGCCCCCCACCTCGCGGAACTCCACGGGGCACACGAAGGGCACGCGCTCGTCCACCAGGAGCGCCACCGCGTTGCGCTGCAAGAGGCCGTTGATGCGGGCCAACAGGTGGCGGGGAGCCAGGGTGCGCGCGCTCAGCCACACCTGCCCGAGCATCGGCACCTCCGCCACGTCGCTGTCCGTCACCACCACGGTGTGCACCCGCCCCAGGCGCGTCTCGGTGCGCAGGCGCTCCACCCGCATCATCTCCTCGACCGACGTGACATGGGTGCACACCAGCAACAGGTGGACGGGCTCGCCGTACTCGGCCACCAGGGCCACGGCGCGCTCGGTGGTGGGGGCGTACAGCAGGTGATGGCCACACGCCTCCAGGTGAGCGCCCAGGCCCTCGCGGCTGCTCGCCGCCTCTCCCACCATCAACACGGTGCGCGGGCTGCGCCGCTCCATCAGCCGGGGCGAGATGGCCCAGGGCGACTTGTCGCGCAGCACGTCGAGCCGCGCCTGCAGCTCGGTGATGCGCACGGGGCCGAGCATGCAGTCATCCGCTCCGCCCTGCACGCACGCCTCCAGCAGCTCCGCCGGCGTGCCTTCTCCCACGACGATGAGGACGGGCACGTCACCGTTCTGCGGATGGCTGCGCAACGCCGCGCACCCCGGCCCTCCATCCGCCGGCAGCGCCCTCCAGTCCACCAGCACCATCAAGGGCCGGAAGCGGCTCAGCTCCATCCGAGCGGCCAGCAGGTTGTCCACCGACACCACCTCGCAGCCCACGGTGCGCAGCAGGGCCGTCAGGTACAGCCGCAGTTCCTTGGCCTGGTCGACGAGCAACACCTTGCGAGACGGCTCCGCGGACACCCCAGACTGATGGGACAACGCATGCGTGGCGAGTGGCATGGTGCGGTTCCCCCGTGACCCCGTGAGACTGTCTGGACCCGACCCCCCGGGACTCCAATTCCTTGACGGGTGCAAGAAATCGAGGAGTACTGCGTGAAAAACACATGCAATGGAATACGGGAAATCGCGCTTGCCCGCCTGCAGTCCGCACGCGCGGAGACCTGCCCATGGAGGCTAGCGGACACTCCTCCAGCACCGCAGGCTCCCGAGGACGGCTTCCCTCGGAAGACCGGGGGGTTGTTCCGTCCGCTAACCGACGATGACATGCCTTCGCATGTGGGTCGGACATGGCCCTACCAAAACCTGTTGTCTGACTATCCACAGTCTTGGCCAGGCATTTTCAGGAAAGGCAAAACATTCCATATCGCGCGTCAGGAATGATCCGCTCGGGCAAAAACTCTCACGAGCCGAGATGTAGGGCATGTAAGGATTTGGCTGCCCGTGGCGTGCACGCAAGTGGACAAGCCGGTGGGGACCCGTGACCAGGGTCCTCAGCTTCAGTCACCCGCGCACGCGCCATGAAGGCCACGTGCTCGGAGTGGCTCGCCGTCACCGAGCGTGCCCACCGGTTCGATGCGCACGAACCGGGAGCAACTCGGGGACGTGCTGCGGAGCCTGGGCCGCGCCGCCGACGACGTGGCCTCCAGCATTCCGGTGGTGGATGAGCTCCAAGGCGGGGGGCGTGCTCGCCACGCGAGCCCACCTGCCACCACCTTACCAGGAGGCCTTCGACGAAACGGAGCGGGCCCTCACCCAAGAGCACTTCGCTCCGGGCCACGCGGCGCTGGGCACCTTCGACTCCATGACGTTCGGAGTGCCGCTGGGCTTCTATTACCTGGCGGCGGGAACAAGCCATGGGGCGTACTCGCTGACACAGGGCCAGTACGAGCAGGCTGCACGCGAACTGGCGCCCGCGTTGCTACCGGGAGCCCTGTACGCCGGAAGCAAGGGCATGCGCGCCCTGTCCGAGGCTCGAAGTGCCCCGGGCGTCGGACTCGGAGGAGCGAGAGGGCCGGGGCTACCGGAGCCGCGTATGACGGCCCTCAAGGAGATGGTGCGACAGTTGGAGGCGCGGCTGGGAGTGGACGACCTGAGAGAGCTGGCCCGGGACATTCAAGGCAGCCGGGAGGCGGGCCGCTTCGTGGCCGTGGGAGGAGTGGATGCCGCTCTGGCCCTGCACGAAGCCCGGGGTAACGTGGCCCGGGCTCAGGCGATGATGTCCACAGGGCCAGGCCCGGGGCCACGGGCTCACGTGCACGGAGCATTCGGATGCTAGGGGGAAGTGATACGTGATTTGGCAAGACTTCTTCGTGAACAGAAATCTGGGTTTTGACGAAATTGCTTCAGGGGTAGCGCGCGTGTTGGGTGTCCGGCCAGAAGAGGTTCTCGTGGTCCCCCAACTGGAGCCGATCGATCTCGATGAGACGGTGCGTGTCCTCGTGGGCGCGCGCAAGACTTCAGGTGACTTCGTGCTGTATGTGTCGATCGTTCCTCAATGGAGTCCGGTGGACCTGGGTGATGAGTTCGAGGTGATGTTTGAATTGTGTCGGCTATGGAAGTGTGAGTCTCTCGTATCATCCGATTCTCCGAGTCCGTACTCCTGGATTCTCTTGGATGACAAGGGAGGGAGACGTGATGTGACGCTCGATGCAGATGAACTCGACGAGCGGGAGAGGTACGTATTGAGCAGCTCTGCCCCTCCAAACGACGGCTCACTCTGACGCTCCCCGTCCATTCCACTTCTCACCGGTGAGAAGTGAAACCCATCGATTGGCTCTTCCGTGTCCGCGGGCGCGCGGATATGCGTGGGCCCATGACCGATGCCATCGTCGTCTTCGTGACCGCGCCCTCGGCCGACAAGGCCGCGGACATCGCCCGCACGCTGGTGGAGGAGGGACTCGCGGCCTGCGGCAACGTGGTGCCCGGCCTGCGCTCCATCTACCGTTGGGAAGGCAAGGTGCAGGACGGGCCGGAGGCGCTGCTCATCCTCAAGTCGCGCGCCCCGCTCTTCGAGGCGCTGCGCGAGCGCGTGGTGGCCGTGCACCCCTACCAGTGCCCCGAGGTGTTGCGGCTGGACGTGGAAGGAGGCCACGCACCGTATTTGCAGTGGATTCGCGACAGCGTACGTCAGGTCCCCTGAAACAACTCCCCTCCGTGCACACCGGAGTGCGCGGCGTGTGCATGGTGCTGTACACGCCAGGAAGTCCCAGCGGAGGCTTCAGGTGTCTTCGCTCAGGGGAGGCGAACGGGCGGCTCGGGCGTTGCAGACCGTCGCGGCCATGACAACTCCCCTGTCTTCCGGGTCGAGGATTCTCCTGCTCCTGTCCCTGTTGTTGCTCGTCCCCCGCGTGGGCCTGGCCGCAGAGGACGCGCCGCGAACCACGACCGCCGCCGGAAGCAGCTCGAGCGACTCCGGACTGCCCGGCACCCAGGAGCGCGCGCCCGTGCGGTTGGGCGGGGACGCGGGCTCCTGGGCAAGAGAGCCCGAGCGCCCTTCCCGGGGGCTGCGCATCCTCGCGGAGACGGGAGCCAGCCTCCTGACCGGCCTGGGCGGTGGGTTTGTCGGCATGCTGGCCGGGGATGGGTTGTGCGGTTCCGCCAACATCGGCCGCTCCGGTGATTTCCTCCCCTGCCTGGAGGCGACGGGCGTGGGCCTCCTCGCGGGCGCCGGCCTCGGCTTCTCGCTGGGCACCTTCTGGGGCGGCGAGGTCGCTGGCGGAGATGGCAGGCTGCTCGGAGCCCTGGTGGGGATGGGCTCGGGCGCCCTCGTGGGCATCCTCGCGGGCACGGCGATGTCCTCCATATTCCTCGCTGGAGTGGTGCTCGGCATTCCCCTGAGTCTGATCGGTTCCATCGTGGGCTATGAGCTCACCGAGCAGGGCACACCGCCGGCCGCGGTCTCCGCGCGACCCCGCCTCCAGCCGGTGCTGGCCGTCTCCTCGCACGGTGGGTTGCTCGGACTGGGAGGTACCTTTTAAGCCCTCACTTGAAGGCCTCCCACTCGAGCGGCCGTATTTCCAGCGTCACGCCATCCTTGCAGGCCCGACGGTCGACGCGGGGTGCGTAAAATGCAACACTTTCCGTTGGAAACGGCTCGCCGCCCCCGGCACGACGCGTCGTGCCGACGTGCTAGACACTGTGCGCAATCCACTCACGCGCTCCAAGGAAAGGCCTGCTCATGACGCTCGCAAGTCGGGAGGCTCCCTACGGTTCATGGAAGTCCCCCATCACCGCCGACATGATCGCCACCCAGACGCTCTCGTTGGGCGAGGTGGCCGTCGATGGCGATGATGTGTACTGGTTGGAAGTCCGCCCGGGCGAGCGGGGACGGCATGCCCTCGTGCGGCGCACCGCGGACGGGGCCGTCTCGGACATCCTGCCCATCCCCGGAGAGGGCCGGCCGGCCTACAGCTCGCGCAGTCTGGTGTACGGCCATGGAGGTGGTTCGTTCGCGGTGTCCGAGGGGCTGGTGGTCTTCGTCAACCACTCGAGCACCGGCACGCACCCGGACCAGCGGCTGTACCGGGTGAATCCGGGCCGCACGCCGGTGCCGCTCACGCCGGACACGGGCGGCAAGCACCGCTATGGAGACCTGAGCATCGACCGCTCGCGCAACCGCGTGCTGTGCGTGCGCGAGGACTGGCGCAACCTGAAGGACGGCCAGCCGCGCATCTCGCTGGTGGCGGTGGACATCGACGGGCAGAAGCAGACGGTGCTGATGGAGGGGCGGGACTTCTACTCCTCGCCCGTGCTCAGCCCCAATGGCCGGCGTCTGGCGTGGCTCGCCTGGGATTACCCCTGCATGCCGTGGGACGGCTGCGAGCTGTGGGTGGCGGACGTGGACGAGGACGGCAAGCTGCTCCACCCGCGGCTGGTGGCCGGCGGCTCCACCGAGTCCATCTTCCAGCCCGAGTGGTCCCCGCAGGGCGAGCTGTACTTCGTGAGTGACCGCAACAACTGGTGGAACCTCTACCGGTTGCAGGGACGCAGCGTGGTGCCGGTGCTGGAGCGCAAGGCGGAGTTCGGCGCGGCCCAGTGGAGCCTGGGCATGTCCACGTATGCCTTCATCTCGCCCAGGCACGTGGTGTGCGCCTTCAACGAGCTGGGCCAGTGGAAGCTGGGCCGGCTGGACGTGGTGCTGGGCCAGTTCGCGGAGCTGCCCACGCCCTTCACGGACATCTCCCAGGTGCGCGGGGGCTTCGCCACGGCGTACTTCGTGGGCGGCGGTCCGGAGCAGCCCGCGTCCGTGGTGCGGCTGGACATGGAGTCCGGCAAGCCGCAGGTGCTCAAGGCCTCCAGCCGGCTGCCGGAGGAGCTGACGCCCTACCTGTCGCGCTGCGAGCCGCTGCACTTCCCCACCACGGAGCTGGGCGAGGCCCACGCCTGGTACTACCCGCCCACCCATCCGGACTTCACCGCGCCCTCGGGCGAGAAGCCGCCCCTGCTCATCATGAACCACGGCGGCCCCACGGCCTCCGCGTCGACGAAGCTGGACTGGGCCATCCAGTACTTCACCAGCCGGGGCTTCGCGGTGGTGGACGTCAACTACCGGGGCAGCACCGGCTACGGCCGCGAGTACCGACTGTCCCTGTACGGCAACTGGGGTGTCATGGACGTGGATGACTGCGCCAACGCCGCGCTGCGGCTGGTGCAGGAGGGCAAGGCGGACGCGAAGCGGCTGGTGGCTCGGGGCAACGGCTCCGGCGGCTACACCACGCTGTCGCTGCTGGCCTTCCGCGACATCCTGCGCTGCGGCACCAGCGCCGGCGGCATCGCCAACCTGGAGACGCTCACGGAGCACTCGGACAAGTTCGAGGCCCACTACGTGGACCAGGTGCTCGGGCCCCTGCCCGAGTCGAAGCAGTTGCTGCAGGATCGCTCGCCCTGCTTCCACATCGACAACATCAAGCGCAGCCCCATCCTCTTCATCCAGGGCCGGCAGGACGTCCAGGCGCCGCAGCGCGAGACGGAGGAGATGGTGCGCAAGCTGCGCGCCAATGGCGTGCCGGCCGCGGTGATGCTCGTCGATGGGGAGCCCTACGGCCCACGCATCAACGCCGACATCAAGAAGGCGCTGGAGGCCGAGCTGTCCTTCTACTCGCGGGTGATGGGCCTGGCGCTGGCGGACACGCTGGAGCCGGTGGCGCTCGAGCCGGCGCCCTCCGAGCCCCCGCGCCGCTGAGCGCCAGGAGCGCGCGTGCTTCGTGGGGAGGTGTCCCTCCACCCCGCGAAGCATGGCTCAGGAAACGTCGGCGGGCAGCGCGGCGGCGGCGGCCATGAGGCGGTGCGTCAGCTCGGCGGAGAGCACTCCCTCCCGCAGGAAGGTGATGCCCACCACGGCGCGCACCTCTCCGGCCGCGTCGAGCACGGGCAGGGCCACGGCGGCGTGCACGTGCATGACCCAGGCGCTGCCCCCGTTCACCTGGAGGTCATGGGGCTGCACCGGCTCCCGGGTCGCGAAGGCGATGCCCGTCAGTCCCTTGCCGTTGGAGATGACGCGCACGGCGTTCATCACCGGGGGTGGGATGTTGAGCGTGGCCACCAGTTCCAGGGCATCGCCGCGCCGCAGGTGGACGGTGCCGGCCAGGACATCCCTCGCGGAGGCGAAGGACTCCAACCACGACTGGTACGATGCTCTTCCGGTGACGTCCATGCCAACCCTCGCGCGCTGCCCTCCCCCCCTGGGTGAGGGTCTGCCTCCTCCTTCTTGAGCGCAGGGGTTCCGAGTGGATCAACGCACCCTCACTTCAGGTGCGGACGGCGGGGGGTGAGCACCTCCCGGGAGGGCGGACGGACGGGCGCCATGCTCTCCGCACGCCGTACACCGGGGCAGCCCCGGTTGTGGATGGCACCCTGGATTGTCAGGTTGTGCGCATGACGCGCCCGTTCCTACGCCTGGTGATGCTCGGGGCCGCCGCGATGGCGGCCGGTGTCCTCGCCCGTGCCCGCTTTCGCCGCGCCGCGAGCACGGGTGCCCGCCTGTTGCGGGACCTCGGCCCGGTGCGCCAGTTCGACGTCCACCTGACCGGCTTCCAGCTCCTGAAGGACGACCCGGACAGGCAGCTGGAGGTCCACCACTACTGCCACCAGGTGAACGAGGACTTCCTGCAGTGCGTCCTCTTCGACGGCGACGGCGCGGATGCCCGGCTCACCGGGGTGGAGTTCATCATCTCCGAGCGCCTGTACGACACGCTCCCCGAGGACGAGAAGCCGTACTGGCACCCGCACAACCATGAAATCCTCTCCGGCCAGCTCGTGGCGCCGGACCTCCCCGCGCGGGCGGAGATGGAGTGGATGCGCCGCCAGGTGAACAGCTACGGCAAGACGTGGCACTTCTGGCTGACGGGAGGCATCGGGCACGAGGCGGAGCCGCTGCCCATGGGTGAGCCGTGCCTGGCCTGGTCCTTCAACCGGGAGGGGGAGATCGATCCACGGCTGACGCGCGAGCGGGATGCACGCCTGGGGCTCGACCCCGAGCGCAAGAGAGCGGAGCGGGCCGGCTTGGCGGAGCTGGCGCATCCCCAACGGGGCGAGGACACACTGAAGGACGCCCTGCCCATCTCGGAGCCCTCGGCGCCGGGAGCGCGTGAATGAACGCCCACCCGGTCGCCCCGTGGGAGTGGAGCCTCTTCGGGGTGATCGTGTTGGCGATGATCGGCATCGACCTGCTGGCCCACCGCAAGAAGCATGGCGAGTCGAAGAAGGCGGCGTATGCCTGGAGCGCCGCGTGGGTACTGATGGGCCTGGCCTTCGCGGGCTTCGTCTGGGCGAGGCATGGCGACACCACCGCGCAGGAATACCTGGGCGCCTACCTCATCGAGAAGAGCCTCAGCCTGGACAACCTCTTCGTCTTCCTCGTCATCTTCTCCAGCCTGGGCGTGCCCGGGGACAAGCAACGCCGGGTGCTCTTCTGGGGCATCTTCGGAGCGCTCGTGTTCCGAGCCCTGTTCATCCTCCTGGGCATGGAGGCGCTCGAGCACTGGCACTGGGTCGTCTACATCTTCGGCGCCATCCTGCTCGTCGCGGCCTTCCGAGTGGCGCGCCGCCATCCCTCAGACGAGCCGGACAACAACAAGCTGGTGGAGTGGCTGGAGAAGCACCTGCCCGTGACGACGGAGTTCGAGGGGAAACGCTTCTTCAAGCGTGTGAACGGCAAGATGCAGGCGACGCCCCTGCTCATCGCGCTGATCGCCATCGAGCTGTCGGACGTGGCCTTCGCCATCGACTCGGTGCCCGCGGCGCTGTCCGTGAGCCGCGACGTGTTCGTGGTCTACACGTCCAATGTCTTCGCCATCCTCGGGCTGCGAGCGCTCTACATCGCCCTGGCGAAGACGGTGCACGAGCTGCGCTATCTGCACTGGGGACTCGCGGCGGTGCTCGCGTTCGCCGGGTTGAAGATGATGACCTCCGATTGGATGCACGTGCCCCCGCTGCTCTCGGTGGCGATCATCGTGGTGTGCATCGGGGTCTCGGTCTGGTGGAGCGTGCGCGCGCGCGGGACGGCGCCCGGGAAGAAGGAAGCGCCGCGGGACGAGCAGCAGCCCCGCGGCGGACAGCGCGAAGAGGTACACGCGTGAGGCCCGGGCTCAGTGCACCGGGGCCGGTGCCTCCTGCCCGGCGGCCTTCCCCTCCACCTGGAAGGTGAACTTCCCGTCCGCGAAGTCCACGAGGAGCCGGGCCCCCTCGTGCAGCGCTCCTCGCAGCATCATCCGGCTGAGCTCCGTCTCCAGCTCGCGCTGGATGACCCGCCGCAGAGGCCTCGCGCCGAACTTCGGGTCGAAGCCGCGCCGCGCCAGCTCGTCCTTCGCCGCCTCGGTAACCTCCAGCGCGACGTTCTGCCCGTGCAGCTTGCGCCGGGTGGCATCCAGCATCGAGTCCACGATGCGGTTGAGCTGCTCGCGGTTGAGCGGGTGGAAGACGATGATTTCGTCGATGCGGTTGAGGAACTCTGGCCGGAAGTGGCCGCGCAGCGCGTCCATCACCGTGGCGGCCACCCGCTCGTCCTCCACGTTCACGCCCTCCGTGGGCTGCTGGAAGCCCAGCGTCCCCTTCTGGAGGCCCAGCTGCTCCGCGCCCAGGTTGGACGTCATGATGATGACGGTGTTCTTGAAGTCCACCGTGCGCCCGCGCGCATCCGTGAGCCGGCCGTCGTCCAGTATCTGCAGCAGCAGGTTGAAGACGTCCGGGTGCGCCTTCTCGATTTCATCGAACAGCAGCACCGAGTAGGGCCTCCGCCGCACGGCCTCGGTGAGGCGCCCGGCCTCCTCGTAGCCCACGTAGCCCGGAGGAGCGCCGATGAGCCGGCTCACCGTGTGCCGCTCCAGGTACTCGGACATGTCGAAGCGCAGCATCGCGTTCTCGTCGTTGAAGAGGTAGTCGGCGAGCGCTCGCGCCGTCTCCGTCTTCCCCACGCCCGTGGGTCCCAGGAAGATGAACGAGCCGATGGGTCGGCCTGGGTCCTTCAGTCCCGCACGCGCCCGGCGCACCGCCTCGGAGATGGCGCGCAGGGCCTCCTCCTGGCCCACCACGCGCTTGCGCAACGCCTGCTCCATCTCCAACAGCCGCTGCGACTCCTCCTGCTGCAGCTTCTTCGCTGGAATCCCCGTCCACTCGCTCACCACCGTGGCGATGGACTCGGGCGTCACCGTGGGCTCGGCCACGCCCTTGGCCTGCTGCCACTGCGTGCGCAGCCCCTCCAGCTCCGCGCGCAGCGCCTCGAGTTCCGTCTTGAGCCGCGAGGCCTCCTCGTAGCGCTCGCCAGCCACCGCGGCCTCCTTCTCCTTCTCCTTCTGCGCCAACCGCTCCTCCATCTCCTTCATGCGGCCCGGCTCGGTGCGCGCCCCCAGCCTCACCATCGCCGCCGCCTCGTCGAACAGGTCGATGGCCTTGTCCGGCAGGAAGCGGTCGCTGATGTACTTGTCGGACAGCTCCACCGCGGCGGTGAGCGCGGCGTCGGTGATCTTCACCCGGTGGTGCGCCTCGTACGAGTCGCGCAGGCCCCGGAGAATCTCGATGGCCTGCTCCGGCGTGGGCTCGGCCACCAGCACCGGCTGGAAGCGGCGCTCCAGCGCGGAGTCCTTCTCGATGTGCTTGCGGTGCTCATCCAGCGTGGTGGCGCCCAGGCACTGGAGCTCGCCCCGGGCCAGGGCCGGCTTGAGCATGTTCGCCGCGTCCATCGAGCCCTCGCCCGCGCCAGCCCCCACGATGGTGTGCACCTCGTCGACGAAGAGGATGACCCGGCCCTTGAGGGCTCGCACCTCGTCCATCAATCCCTTGAAGCGCTCCTCGAACTCGCCGCGGAACTTCGAGCCGCCAATGACGCCCGCCAGGTCCAACGCGAGCACCTTCTTGTCCTTGAGCAGGTCCGGCACCTCTCCCGCGATGATGCGCTGCGCGAGCCCCTCGGCGATGGCCGTCTTGCCCACGCCCGGCTCACCGATGAGTACCGGGTTGTTCTTCGTCTTGCGGCTGAGGATGCGGATGACCCGCTCGATTTCCCTCTCGCGGCCGATGATGGGATCCAACTCTCCCGCCTTCGCCAGCGCGGTGAGATCCCTCGTGAAGCGTGTGAGGTTGGGCGGGAGCCTGTCCGCGCCCCGGCTCCCGGCCGTGGCCCCCGCCGTCCCGGGAGCACCTCCCCCCGCGAGCCGCTGCCGCAACTCATCCGGGTCGATGTCGGAGAGGAACTGGGCGGCGAAGCTCTCGCCCTCGGCCATGATGGCGAGCAGCAGATGCTCGGGGCCAATGAAGGTGTGCCCCATCTGCACCGCCTGAAGCCGCGCCAGTTGCAGCACGCGCTTCACCCCCGAGGACAATCCCACGCCCTCGGCCTGACGCGGCTGCCTCCGCCCCATCACCTGCTCCAGCCGGGCCTCGTACTCCTCGACGTCCGTGCCCTCCTCCTCGAGCAACGAGCGAATCTCCGGCACCTTCTGGATGAGCGCCAGCAGCAGGTGCTCGTTGCGGATGCGCTCGGAGCCCCACTCCAGCGACAGCCGCGCCGCGTGCTCCAGCACCTGCTGCGCCTGCTCCGACAACTGCGCGAGCAGGTTCTCCCGCTTCGGCCGGGGGCCCATCATCTGCGCGAGCAGGCCCTCCAATCCCAGGGGCCCCGCTCCCGCTCCCACGCTCATCGCGCTCGCACAGTGGTTGCACAGCCCGAGCGTGCTCTCGCGCCCATCAACCATCTGCTGCTTGAGGAACACCACCGCGGGCCGCACCCGGCAGTTTTCACACACCATGCTCCGCACCTCCCCCGCTTCCTCGCAAGCTAGGGACGTGCTCGCCGGGCAACCACCGGTCAGGCCCTCGCGCCCAGACGGGCGGCCAGGCCCTCCTCCGCGCGCTCTGGACCCCGAGGCGATGCACTCCCGGCCCGCCCGACCGAAGTTGCTCCCGACCTCGACGGAGGGAGTCGCGATGCCGGACTACGAGTTCTTCTGCACCAAGTGCAAGCAGCCCTTCACCAGCCACATGCACATCAAGGAGCACGATGAACGCGTGGCCGAGTGCCCCAAGTGCCACCGCACCAAGTCCGTGGAGAAGCGCATCTCGTCCGTCAATGTCATGACCAGCAAGAAGTCCTGAGTCACATGGCTCCACATGGGGCCGGATATCTGACATCCCCGCGAGCCCGGTCAATTCTTACATACCGATAAGAATTGTCTCCCTCTGTTAGTGTGCCTTCCCGGATGGGGTGCCCGGACGAGACGACACTGAGCGATTTCCTCGCGGGACAGCTCTCGGAGGAGACGCGGGCGCGGGTGTTGGCGCACGTGGAAGGCTGCGAACACTGCCAGCGGCAGGTGGCCCTGGGCGCCAGCTCCAGCCCGGGCGTGCCGGCGGTGGGTGAGGAGCCGCCGCTGGCCCCAGGAGCCACGCTCGCACGGTACGTGGTGCTCGAGCGCATCGGCCGTGGCTCCATGGGCGAAGTGTACGCGGCGTATGATCCGGAGCTGGATCGTCAGGTGGCCCTCAAGCTGCTGCGCCCGGAGGGCCGTCGCGTGGACGAGCTGCGGCTGCGGCTGCTGCGTGAAGCCCAGGCGTTGGCGAGGCTCTCCCATCCCAATGTCGTCGCCGTGCACGACGTGGGCATCTGCGGGGATGGCATCTTCCTGGCCCTGGAGCTGGTGGAGGGCACCACACTGGCGGACTGGCTGAAGCAGCCACGCCCGTGGCGGGAAGTGCTGCGCGTCTTCCTCGATGCGGGGCGGGGGCTCGCGGCCGCGCACGCGGCGGGCCTGGTGCACCGCGACTTCAAACCCGCCAACGTCCTCGTCGGGCTGGACGGCCGCGTCCGGGTGACGGACTTCGGACTGGCCCGGCCCTCCAACCGGGTGGACACGCCGCGGGAGGTGCTCCCGCCTCGGGAGGTCCCCACGCCTCGGGAAGTGCCCACGCCCCCGCTCGCCCATCCGCGAGGGCAGGACGCCCTCACGCCGCTGACCCGCACGGGCATGCTGTTGGGCACGCCGGCCTATATGGCGCCAGAGCAGTTGGACGGACAGGGAGTGGACGCGCTCTCGGACCAGTTCAGCTTCTGCGTGGCCCTCTATGAGGCGCTCCACGGGGTGCGGCCCTTCGAGGGCACGAGCCTCGAGGAGCTCGGCCAGGCCGCGCGCGAGGGACGGGTGCGGCCGCCCGGGCGGGAGGTGAAAGTGCCCGCCCGCGTGCGGCGCGCGGTGCTGCGAGGGCTACGAGCCCGGCCCGAGGAGCGCTTCCCCTCCATGGAGGCCCTGCTGGTGGCACTCGCCCCACGCTCCCTGCGCATCCGCACGCGGGTGGCCATCTCCGCCGTCGCGGCCAGCCTGATGGGCATCGTCCTGGGCTACGTGGTGGCGCACCGGCGCGAGGTGCGCTGCGCCCAGGAGACGGAGAAGCTCGCCGCCGCCTGGAGCCCCGAGCGGCGTGAGCGTGTGCACACGGCCTTCCTCGCCACCGGCAAGCCCTACGCCGCGTCCGCCTGGGAGGCCGTCTCCAGCGCGCTGGATGCGCATGCCGCCTCGTGGCGCGCGCTGCGCACCGAGTCCTGCCTGGCAGCGGCCCGGGACTCCTCCAGCACCGCGTGGCAGACGACGGCCTGCCTCGACACCCGGCTGTGGCACCTCGCCGCCATCACCTCGGTGCTGGAGAAGGCGGACGCGCAGACGGTGCAGAACGCGCCGCAGATGGTGGCCTCGCTCGAGGGACTCGCCGGGTGCAGGGAGGCACCGGAGCTCGCCACCCGGCCGCAGCCGCCCGATGCCCTGCGCCCTCAGGTCGACGCCGCCCGGCGCCGACTCGCCGAGGCCCGCGCCCACCTGGACGGCGGAGACCACACCGCCGCCCTCGCGGTGACCACGGCCCTCCTGAAGGAGATTCAGGGGCTCGACTACCGCCCCCTGGAGGCCGAGGTGCTCACCCTGCACGGGCACCTGCATGGGATGGTCGGCAAGCTCAAGGAGGCGGAGGACATCCTCTATCGCGCTCTGTGGGCCGCCGAGGCTGGGCGCGACGACGAGACGGTAGCGCGCGTGTGGATTCTGCTGCTGTGGGTGGTGGGCGAGCAGATGGCGCGGGTGGACGAGGCCAACCGGCTCGTCCAGCACGCCCGCGCCGCCGTGGAGCGGCTGGGACGCGAGCGCTTCCCGGCCATCGCCACGGACCTGCACCTGCGCATGGGCGGACTGCTGCTGGTGCAGGGCAAGCTGGACGAGGCGGACGCGGAGTTCTCCCAGGGGCTGGAGCTGTCGCGCGAAGCCCATGGCCCCGACAGCATCCGCACCTCCTACTTCCTGTCCGGGCTGGGCCGGGTGCGCTCGCGGCAGCTGCGCAGCACGGAGGCCCTGACGCTCTACCGCCAGGCCCAGGAGCTGCGCGAGCGCCTGTGGGGCCCCGAGCACCCCGCGCTCGCGCTCAACCTCAACAACATCGCCAGCGAGCTGCTGTCGCAGGGCCGGCCCGACGAGGCGCTCGCCACCTTCCGGCGCTCGCTGGCCCTGCTGGAGGCGGCGCGCTCCCCGGACCACCCGAGCCTCGCCGCCCCGCTCAACAACCTCGCCGTCGTGCTGCGGCGCGAGGGCCGGCTGGAGGAGTCGCGGCAGCACTTCCAGCGGGCGCTCGCCCTCTTCGAGCGCAGCAAGGGTCCGGACCACCCCAACACCGTCACCGCGCTCTGCGGACTGGGAATGGTGGCCTATGACTCGCACCACCTGGACGAGGCGCTCGCCTACAACCAGCAGGCCCTGGAGCGGATTCAGCACGGCATGGGGCCGGATACCCCGCGCGCCGAGCTACCGCTGCGCAACCTCGCGCTCGTCCACCTGCGGGCGGGCCACCCCACCGAGGCACGGAAGCACGTGACGCGCGCCCTGCGGCTGCTGGAGAAGGAGAACGGCCCGGACACCGTGGTGGCCGCGGAGGTGCTGCGCGTCCTGGCCCGGGTCGACCTGGCCACGGGAGCCCATGGCCCAGCGCTCGCGAATTGCCAGCACATCCTGAAGCTCGACGAGCAGGCCCAGGGCACGGAGAACCCGGACGTCGCACTGGACCTGGCGTGTCTCGGGGAGGCCCACCTGGGGCTCGGAGCACCGGAGGAGGCAGTGCCGCTGCTCGAGCGCGCCCGGCGCATCCACGCGCATGCCCCGTTGGACAAGCTGGACGAGGCGCGAGCCTCCTTCCTCCTGGCACGAGCCCTCTGGGCGCGGCACTCACGCGAGGAGCGGGCGCGCGCCACCGCCCTCGCCGAGGAGGCCCGGAGCTGGCTGGAGCCCCTGGGGACGCGGGCGCGCCTGGAGCTGCGCGAGGTGATGGACTGGCAGGCCCGGCAACCCCAGGCCGTGAGCGAGGTCACCCGATGATGAAGAGCGAGGATGTGGCGGCTTCCCTCACGGAGCAGGTGCTGGCCCACGCGCCACCGGAGCGAAGCGCCTGGCTTCGAGCGCAACAGGGACTGGAGAGACTCCTGGAGGAGCACCTCGAGGCGGGACGCACGGCGTGGCCCACGGTGACGCTCGCACCGGAGTCCTTCGCGCGCCACCTGGCCCGGCACCTGCCTGCGGAAGGCGCACCCGCGGACGCGCTGCGCCAGCTCCACGCCGCGGACCTGTACCTGGCATGCGCGTGCGCCCAGGGCGAGCCCCAGGCCCTGCAACACTTCGAGCGCCACATCCTCCAGAAGGTGCCCGCGCGGCTCGGCCAGCTCCCCGCCGCCACCCTGGACGAGGTGCTGCAGGTGTTGCGTCAGCGGCTGCTGCTGGGCGTGGGAGGAGCGGCTCCGAAGATCGCGGACTACTCGGGGCGGGGTCCGCTGCGGGGCTGGGTGCGCATCGTCGCCGCGCGCATCGCCGGAGAGCTGTCCAGCCGGGACGGGCGCCAGGAGCTCTTCTCCGAACCCCCCGAGGCGCTCGAGCGGATGTTGTCCCCGGACGACCCGGAGCGCGAGGTGCTCCGGGCCGACTCGCGCGAGGCGCTCACCGAGTCACTCCAGGTGGCGCTGGCGGCCCTCTCCGAGCGGGAGCGAGCCCTGTTGCGACTGCACCACCTGCATGGCCTCACCATGGACAAGCTGGCGACGATGTACGGCGAGCCCCGCTCCAGCGTGGCGAGACACGTGGCGCAGGCCCGCGAGCGCCTGCTGAAGCTCACCCGCCGCGAACTGGGGGCCCGGCTGAAACTCGACGGCCGCGAGCTGGAGAGCCTGCTGGGCCTGGTCCAGAGCCGGCTGGACCTCAGCCTGAACCGGCTGATGACCTGAGCACCTCTCAGTGGACGATGAAGTCGAACCGCTCGAGGCCTCACGGCCCACCGTCTCGTACCGTGCCTTGAAGCAGCGAGAGCCGCTCTCGCAATAGCGCCTCGCGCGGGTACCAGCGCAGCAGCGCCTCATAGGTGCGGACGGCCTCCCCGGTTCGGCCCAGCCGCTCCAGCGCGAGCCCCAGATTGTAGCCCGCCTCCAGATAGTCCGGCCTCCGGAGTACCGCCTGCCGCCACGCCTCCACCGCGGCCACGTCGTTCCCGAGGCGTGCATGACGGCCACCCACCGCGAAGTGCAGCTCGGCCTCGAAGTCGACGCCGTCCACCGCCAGCCGCACAGGCCACACGGACAGCACGAGCACGGCCAGGGCCACTCCCACGGGCACCATGCGCGAGGCGCCACGCGACAGCAGCGCATGAAGCCCCAACGCCGCGAGCACGCACAACACCGGCGTGAGGGGTGCGCGATATCGGCCGGTGACGAAGAAGAGAACGGACGGAGCCGCGAGCATCAGGCTGGCACCCGCCACGGTGAGCGCCACACGTGCGTCGTCCTTCGCGCGCCACCTGCGCCAGAGCACCACGGCTCCCGCCGCCGCCAGTGGCCAGAGCAACGCGTACGGAAGCGCGAAGCCGCCGAGCCTCGCGGTGAGCGCCCACAGCACGGGGGACTGCGAGCGGACGACATAGAGGTCCTCGTTGCGGGGCAGCTCGCGGGCGACGAGCAGCAACCGGGCCTTCCACAGCAGGTTGCCCACACAATCGAGCGGCCGTGAGCGGCACCAGTCCAGCGCCTTCCGGGTGAAGTACGCATCCTGGGTGGCCGGAGTCTGGAAGCCGTGGCGCGAGGGCTCGTTCATGAGCGTCTCCCAGGCCGCGCCAGGGCGGATGGCCATTGCGCCGTCCACGTCCGAGTTGTTGCCCAGCCACAGGTTGATGCCACCGTTGGCGGAGATGAGCACCCACTCACCGGAGCGCGAGTGGTTCACGAGCGCGGTGCACAGCACGCATGCGGCACAGGCGGCCACGCAGAGCACGGCTCTGCCCGGGCGTCCCCGAGCGAGGGCCCACGCCAGCGGGAAGACGAGCAACAACAGCGGCGCCACCGCGAGCGCCCCCAGGCCGATACACGCTCCGCACAGCAGCGCGGTCCCCACGCCCGGAGCCTCACGGAGGGCCAACCAGAGCGCCGCGGCGCCGAGAAAGGTACCCACCGAAGTGGCCAGCAGCTCCCCGTCGTAGAAGACGAGCGGCCCATGCAACGCCACCAGCAAGCCCGCGCCCACTCCCACGCGGGAATCGCCGGAGACGCGCCGGGCCACGCCACCCGCGAGCGCGGCGGTGAGCGCCCCGAGCAGGGCCTGCAACAGGCGCGGCCACCACAAGCTGTGCCCACCCAACCCGTAGAGGGCGCCGAGCACCAGCGGGTAGAGCGGGGGCTGCCAGAAGGGCCCCGCGTCGAAGCCCTCGCCCCGGGCCAGCCGCTCGCCGAGCGCGTCGTAATAGTCCGCGTCGATCAACGGCGCGTCGAAGGCGGGACCGTGGGCGGTGAGCAGGTACGCCAGGCGGACCCCAAGCGCCACGATGAAGACAAGCGCCCATACGGGCACCCGGGCCCCCAGCGCGCCCACGCGCGACACGAGAGCGGAAGGAGTCTGCGGCGGTCGGAGCGGAGCGCTGTCCATGGTGCGGGGAGCCCACGAAAACAGAACCGGTGCCTCCGGGAAAGGAGCGCCGGCCCGTGGGCTCACCGCAGCGGGAGCGCTCGGCTACCTCTTCGAGCGAGAGGAGGAACGGCCCCGGCCCGTGGAGGAACCCCGGCGGGAGGTGCCACCGCGAGACGTCGTCTTCGCGCGGCCGGTGCGTCCGGCGGCGGTGGTGCGGCTCCCCGTCTTGGTCCCCCGGCGGGTGGTGCTTCCGCGTGACGAGGTGCTCCGGCGGGCGGTGGTGCGACTACCAGTGGTGGAGCGGCGGCGGCGCGGCGCGGTGCTCCTGCTCTCGCTCAGCTCCCCTTCCTCCTGGCCCAGACGGTAAGCGCTCCGGGCGCTCTGGCGCGTCTTGCGCTTCGCCTGTCCGGGTCCCGGCGGAGGCAGGCGCACTCCGGCCCGCCGCGCCTTGGAGAGGCCGACGGCAATGGCCTGCCTGGGCGACTCCGGCCCGTGCCTGCCCTCCTTCATGTGGTGCATCTCCTCGCGGACGAACTCGCCCGCCTGCGTCGTCGGCCGCTTGCCCGAGCGCTTCGCCTGCCGCGCGCGCTGAATGGTCTGCTTCTCCGGCATCCAATGTCCTTTCGTGTGGTTCTCGGGCCGGAAGCTGGGGACGGGGTACGGGGTTGACAAGAGGCGGCCGCGAGCCGGGTGTCGCGAGCGGAACAGGGCTCAGCGGCGCCTGCGTTCCAGCTCTCGCGCGAGGTCCGCCTCCAGGCGCTGGAGCATGGACTCGGCGTCGAAGGACTCATCGCCCTCGCGCCACACCACCAGCGGGTCCGCGATGCCCAGGCGCTGGGCGAACGCGCGCAGCCGCTCCACGGACCGCTCCATGGTAGCGACGGTGGGCGCGCACTCGGGATGGCGCTTGCGCAGCAGGGCGAGGCTCAGCTCCAGCGTCTGCAGCGGGGTGTTGGTGGCGTCGCGCACCACGAGGAAGAGCCGGGCCAGCCGCTCCAGCGCCTCTGCCTCGGCGCGCGCCTCGCGCAGCCTCAGCTCGATGGTGTGACTGCGCACCCGGTAGGCCAGCATCGCCAGGGCCAGGCCCCCGTAGACGAGCGTCACCCAGGGCTCCCACGGAGAGCGCACCCCCGGGTGCTCCCCGAGCCCCAGCGTGTACCAGAGCACCACCGCCTCCAGCGCGAAGACGGAGATCAACCCGCCCCCGAGCCACAGTCCGATGGGCGCGAACACCCCCAGGGCCAGCATCACCAGTTGAGGGCCCTTCATGGGCACCCAGACGAGACCCGAGCGGGCCATGGCGTGCTCGGCCAGGGCGAAGACGGGGAGGAAGGGCAGCACCACGCCCGCGAAACAGGCATCGACCACGCTCGTGCGCAGCCACTGGCGGCGCGCGAGCAGCACGCCCAGCAACACCAGCGCCCACAGCCCGTGCAGCGCGCGCAGCAGCGGCAGGGTGGCGCCGTGGAACACCCGGTAGTCGATGAAGACGAAGGCCAGCTCCGTCAGGGCAACCAGGACACAGCCCACCACCGCGCCGCGCCAGGCCCGGGCCCGCAGCTCCTCCTCCACTCCGAACGTGAGCGGCCTAGCCCGTTCCGGTTCCATGGAGACCACTCTCCACCAGTGCCAGGAGGATCTTCGACTCGATGGGCTTGGACAGTACCTGGACGTGGGTCAGCTCCAGGGCCTCGCGCACCAGCGGGTGCGAGCGGGCATGGCCGGTGAGGAACACCGTCCTGCCGGAGAACCCGTTGTCCTTCAGCCAGCGGTACGCATCCAACCCGCTGGGCACCTCGGCTCCCAGATTGATGTCCAGCAGCGCCAGCCCGCACCCGAGCGCCTCGGCCTGCTTGTGCCGCAGTTCCTCCAGGGAGCCCGCGCTCACGCACTCGCCGACTCCGGACAGCGACAGCAGCTCGCAGAGGATGGTTCTCAGGTCTTCATCGTCCTCGAGCACGAGCACCCGTAACACGTCCCGTCCTCCGCGCACTGGCTGCACCCTGGAGCGTCCGACGCAGGGGACCTCGCTCGCAAGCCAGAAGGCGGTAGAAGGTACCCTTTTCCGGACAGGCCCGCGAAGACTCCTACCACTCTCGGAGTGAAGACGCTGGCACCCCGGGTCCGACGAACCGCCCTCCGCCCCTCGCGCCCTGTTCAATGCAATCCAAATGCACCTGCATCCCCGTCGCACATGAACCTGGACTCCGGCACACTGGCGCACCCAGAGCCGCCCGGCTGTCTGCTGACCGGCCAGCATCCACTCCAGACGTCCGCGCGGTTCTGAGTCTCAATTTGATGGAGTATGTGAGTTTTGATGGTGCAAGTGAGATGCAACTTTTCAGGAGTTGAGTTATGCGGATGGAGATGGCTGCAAGGAAGAACACACATCAGCCGAAGCTCGCCGATTACCAGGACCGCCTGCGCGCCGCGGGGTTGCGCAGCACGTCACCGCGGGTGGCGGTGCTGAGGGAACTGGAGTCCGCGACGGCACCCCTGAGTCACGCGGACCTGGTGGAGGCACTGGGCGAAGAGGGCTACGACCGGGTCACCATCTACCGCAACCTCACCGACCTGACCGAGGCCGGGCTGGTGATGCGCGCGGACCTGGGCGACCACGTGTGGCGCTTCGAGCTCAAGCGCGAGGAGAAGTCGCACCAGGGCACGCACCCGCACTTCACGTGCACGGATTGCGGCACCGTCGCCTGCCTGCCCGCCGAATCCGTCCGCCTCACCCCGGCCAAGGGAGCACCCAAGGCCGTGGCCGCCCGCTCGGTGGATATCCAGCTGCGCGGCCTGTGTGACCGCTGCGTCTAGGCCCACCGGCTCCTGCCGTCCAGAGCACGCCCTCCCCGCCCGCCTGCCCTCCTGCCGGAGCCCTTCGCTCCGGCCCCGTGGGGTTGGCGTCCGCCCGTGGCAACCCCACCGTTTTCCGGCAGGTCTCCCACACGGAAAACTGGAGGGGTCATCATGAAGAAGCTTCTGGCCGCACTGGTCATCACGCTGAGCACGGCTGCCCTGGCGCAGTCCAACGCGAACACCCAGCAAGAGTCGCAGACCAAGAAGCACGTCAGCACGGGCGTCGACGCCAGTGAGGTGGCACCGAGCGCGAGCGGCTCGAAGGCCACCAAGGAGCACAAGCAGCAGGAAGAAGCCTCCGCCATGAAGAAGGAGAAGGAGCACGCCTTCAACCTGAGCGGCGACCTCAAGAGCTCGAAGAAGGATGAAGTCACGCTCTCGCGCCAGAAGGAAGGCCTGCCGGACGCCCAACTGGCCGTGCGCGACCAGACGATCGTGCGGCTGGACGGCAAGACGGTCTCGGCGGCCGACATCCCCGAGGGCTCCATGGTCCGCGCCAAGTTCCAGATTGAAGGGGACAACGCGATCGCCGTGGAGCTGGATGCCTCGACGCCCAAGAGCGTAGCGGGCGGCGCCAAGAAGGGCACCAAGAGCACGAAGGAGACCAAGCACGCGCCTGCCCCCACTGGAACGACTCCTGCTCCGACGGAGGGAACGCAGGGAACGCACCAGGGTACTCCGAGCACCCAGCCGACGCCCCAGCAGTAACACGTGACCGTCCACCGCGGACGGAGCCGGGCCCGTTTCCCTCGCCGGGGAACGGGCCCGGTCGTTTTACGCCCAGGCTCCGGTGCCTCGAGGGAACGCGAGGTGAACTCCGCTTTCCTTCCTGACTCCACCTCCGTCCCGCGTGCTCCCTCGGCCGACCCACCCTCGCGGGTATGGCACTTGCTCTGCGCCAACATGTTTCGAGTCAGGCCCGAGGAGGCGGGATAGGTCATGCGCAGACTGTTGGGAGCGTGGGCGGTGGGAGCGATGGTGGCATGGGGTTGCGGCAGCACGGCGGACGGGCCTCGCACACCCGGAGTGGACGAGAACCCGCATGTCGGGGAACAGCCCCCGCCGGCCGAGCCACCGCCACCGGGCACCGAGCCCACTTCGCCTCCGGTGGATCCGAATCCCGGCGACAAGGACCCGGGCACCGACCCGGACCCAGGCACCGACCCGGGCGACCCGGACCCGGGACCGGTGGTGACGGCGGGGCCGTGGCCGGACGAGCCGCTGGTGAACTACTCGAGCCGCTACGAGTTGGGCGTCGTGCGGGCAGTGGCCGTGGACGACGCGTACAACATCTGGCTGCTGGACGGAGACCGCCTCGGCGTGCTGCGTCCCGGCGAGAACACGCCACGGTGGACAAGCGGCGTGGGTCAGGCGGCGCCGGGCTTCGGGTCCGACAAGCTGGCCCTGGGCTCCACCGTCATCTGCGGTGGCAGCGCGGGCCGCGCCTACGTGGGCTACTCCACCTACGAGCTGGACAACGCCTTCATCTACAGCCCGGATGGGAGCTCGTTCCCCGGCTACGAAGATCCAGACCCGGCGCGCTTCGACCCCGTGCGCTACGAGGAATACAAGAAAGGGGACCTGGACGTGGTGCGGCTGCAGCCGGATGGAAGCGTGGCGCTGGAGACGCACCTGGGCCGCTCGGCGCGCAGCAACGGGCCGCAGGACATCGGCATCCGCAACACGAACGACCACCACTTCGACGAGGACCGCTCGGTGCTCAGCTGCGTGAAGGTGATGCGCGGCGAGCACAAGGGCGAGCTCTACATCGGCACCAACCATGGCGTGACGCGCATCCAGGGGCTCACGTACAACAGCCACCGGCATCCGGTGTGGTTCAAACCCAGGCCAGACGGCGGCGTGACGCAGATGGCTGGCTACACGTACGCCCTGGGCATCGCGCAGAACGGCGACGTGCTCATCGGCAACGAGTGGAACGTGGGCGTGGTGACGCCCTCGAAGAACCTGGCGGACTGGGACAAGGTCGTCGACTCGCTCAACCCGGAGAAGCTCAACTCCTTCATCCCCGAGGTCAACAGCCAGGAGGAGATGGACTCCTGGCGCGCCATCCAGCAGACCACGGGCGGGAGCTACTACCTGGCCAGCGAGCGGTTCGGCCTGTGGCGGATGGACATCTCGCGCCGCTCCGAGGCCCATGGCGTCAAGGTGAAGGGGCTGCCCACGGACAGCCTCCACGCGCTGGCGGCCACGGATGACGGCTCGCTCTTCATCGGCACCGCGGGCTTCGGACTCTGGAGGCTGGACGCCCAGCTGCGGCTCACGCACGTGGAGGGCGTGGACGGCGTGGTGGTGAGACAGCTCCTGTACGACCCCACCGTGACGCCCGCGATGCTCTACGTGCTCACCAACAAGGGGCTCACAGTCATCCGGGGCCACTGAGGCCCATGCCCCCTGGGAGAGACACTCCAGCCGCTCGGGTGCCCCCATACCGTCGGAGATTCGCTCAGACACCAGGCCGCCGGGCTTCGTTCCCGCGGCCCGGAATTTTCAGGGGCTCCTTGGCCTTTACCTTTCGCCCGCTGACACCGGTTGGAGACCGGGCGGGCGGACCTGGAGCCTCCGCTCGTCGGGTGTGGCCGGTGTCCTTTACAATTCGAGCCGTCATCGATCCGACGGAAGGACACGCATGCCCCTGAGACTCGCCCGCCGCCGTTCCGCCTCGCAGACCGCCGAGGTGGTCTCCGCACCTGCCTCCGGGCCGAACCGGAATCGCATGATGCGGAACGAGCTGAGGGCCATTGGACCGGATCCGTTGCGGCCCGAGGCGCGGCTGCGCTGGAGGGACCACTTCACGCTGTCGGAGAACATGCTGTACGTGCCGGGGATGCACCGGGAGCACGACGGGCTGTGCATCGCGCACCTGTCGGACATCCACGTGGGCCAGGCGACGTCGGCGGTGCGCATCCGCCGGGCGGTGGCCGAGGTGAACGCGCGCAACCCGGACCTGGTCTTCCTCACGGGCGACTACGTGACGCACAGCCCCAAGCCGCTGCCGCGGGTCATCGAGCTGCTGTCGGGCTTCAATAGCCCGGTGTTCGCGGTGCTGGGCAACCATGACCACTGGGTGGACGCGAGCTACCTGCGCACCGGCTTCGAGCGCCTGGGCTACACGGTGTTGCAGAACGAGCACCGGGTGGTGAACCTGCGCGGGGCGCCGCTCACGGTGCTGGGAATCGACGATGGGCGCACGGGCCGCGACGACGTGGAGCTCACCTTCCAAGGCGCGCCCGAGTCGGGCACGAGGCTGGTGCTCACCCACTCGCCGCCCACCATCGAGAAGCTGCCACCGAACGCCAACCTGGTGCAGTTCTCCGGACACACGCACGGAGGCCAGTTCGTGGTGCGAGGCCTCACCGAGGCCATCTTCCGCCGTGCGGGCCAGCCCTACATCCAGGGCCACTACCACGTGCGAGGCAACCAGCTCTACGTGAACATGGGACTGGGCTTTGGCTTCGGCGGGCCGTACCTGCGGCGCGGCACGTACCCCGAGGTGGCCTTCTTCACGCTGCGCCCCTCCGAGGCAGCGGCCACGCACTGAGCTCGCTTCCCCTCTCGCCACCGCCGACGGGAGCCATTGCCGCGCGTCCCTCGCGTGTCCAGCTTCCCTGGGGCGGGTACGGCCAGCGAGCGGGAGGGCCACCGTGGAGCGCAGTGAGAAGGAGAAGATGCTGGCGGGCGAGCTCTACCTGGCCAGCGATCCCGAACTGACGGCGGCGAGGACGCGAGCCCGCCGCCTCCTGCGGACCTACAACGACAGCGACCCGGAGGACACGCGGGTGCGCCGAGCCCTGCTGGAGCAGTTGCTCGGAGCGGTGGGCCCCGGAGCGTGGATCGAGCCCCCCTTCCACTGCGACTACGGCACCTTCCTGTTCCTCGGGGCGCGCGTCTTCATGAACTTCCAGTGCGTGGTGCTCGACTGCAACCGGGTGGAGATCGGAGACGATGTCTTCTTCGGCCCGGGCGTGCACATCTACGCCGCCACGCACCCGCTGGACCCGGATGAGCGCATCCGAGGCCCGGAGCTCTCGCGTCCCGTCCGAATCGGCGCCAAGGCCTGGATCGGCGGAGGGAGCCTCATCCTCCCCGGAGTGAGCATTGGAGAGGGCACCACGGTGGGAGCGGGCAGTGTCGTGACGAAGGACCTGCCGCCCTACGTGCTGGCGGCGGGCAATCCCTGCCGCGTCCGGCGCCCGGTGCGCTGACGGGGCGCCTCATCCCCTTCAGCAAGGTTGCCGAACGGTGCTCAAGGCACCACCCGCTCGAACAGCTTCGCAGCCATCCCACCTCCCGAACCGAGGGACCTTCCGGCCGCGTTCTACGCGAACTGGTCCGATGGCAGGGTTGGTCGGAACAGCGGATTGAGCCTGAGCGGCTGGAGGGCATTGCGAATGCCCTTCTCTCTGCCAAGACTGGGGGCTTCCTCGCTCGGCCGCCACTCCCTATCTGTTCTGACCAACCCTGTGGTCGGACCAGTTGCGGGAAAACGCGCCCGGGACCTCCTCGCACAGCCCTCCTGTCCCTTCGCGTCGCCTGTCGTGCCAACGCGAAGGGCAGCGGATCGTCCACCCTCTCTCAGTCCAGGTGGACGATCGTGTCACTGAAGTACTGGCTGGAGGACGACACGTCCTTGCACTGCGTCCCGCTGATCAGGTGCGATCCCATGTCGAAGAGAATCTGCACATCCTTCGTGCCGGGATAGGGGATGACCGCCTCCGGAGCGGAGTCCGATGGCGCGGTCAGGTCCATCACCTTCACCGGTGCGCTGCTCGCATCACCGCTCCACTTCCAGAGCGCGAAGGGCCCGTTGCTCTCGTCACGAGGCCCGCTGAGGATGAGCACCGTCTGGTGGGCCTCTGACCACGCCATGCCCCGGATGCCGTACCCGCCCAGGTTCACCAGGATGGCCTGACCGAATCTCGCCTTGGAGCCTCCGACCACCGCGTCCGGGTTGGTCAGCGTGACCATCAGCGCGCTCGAGCCCGATTGCGGATTGCGGAAGCCGATCACCAGGCCACCGGTGGGCAGCGCCGCCAGTCCCTCGACGTTGGTGCCGTTCAGCTTCGGCGCCAGGTCCGCCACCGTGGACTCCGACAGCCGCGAGCGGTCATTCAGCAGCGAGATGACCGAGGTGTTCGCATTGACCCAGTTGGACGCATCCAGCATGTCCTTGAGCAGATTCGAGGAGGTCCCCGCGACCTGGAGCGAGACATTCGGAACCGTGCCCGAGAGGTCGATGGCGAAGAACTTGTAGCGCGAGGTCTCGAGCTCTCCGTTCTTGTTCCGCGCCTGCGACGTGGTCACGTAAATGCGGTTGCCCACGCGAGCGGCGTCCTCGAAGTCCGCCTCGTCCGAGGACGAAAGGCCCAGCGCACTGCTCAGGTCCTTGTTCTGCACGGCGGAGGCGCTCTGGCCCTGGGTGAAGATGCGCGCGCCCTGGGACTCGTCGTTGAAGTTCAGGAAGTGGGTGGAATCGATCCACACGCCGCCCGAGCCATCGCAGGTGCCCTTGTATGTCCCCGGGACCATCGGTGAGCCGCCATCGCCACCACCGGTCCCCGCGTCCGGACTGGTGGGAAGCTCCCAGGTCACCGTCAGCTTCGGGCGGGAGGATTTGGTCGAGTACTCGCTCGAGCGGAGCTCCAGCCGGTTGTCATTGTCCTTGTTGGCGATGATGACACCGCGGTTGTTGGAAGGAGTGGTCACCCACTTCTGCACCACCGCGAGCCCCGAGGCATTCAGGGTCACGGTGTACGTCCCCGTCGAGGACGCCTTGATGGAACCCAGCGAGACCGTGTTCCGATCGCCGCTGCCGTCCGCGCCATTCGAGGCCCAGTCGTGGCTGCTGTCCGCTGCCTTCCAGGTGACCTGGCTCTCGGTCCATGCGCGCGTCAGCTCGTAGAAGTCGTAGGTCTGGTCCGCCTTGTCGGACACCGTGACGACGATGGAGGCGGCGCGAACGCTGGCATTCGCCGGGATGCTCGACACGTCCCACTGCAGCAGGATGTAGTTCTCATTGCCGCTGCCGGAGGGCGTATCGCCGCTCGCCGAGATGCTGGTGTCGCCACCGTGGTTGTCGTCGGGATTCTCCTCCTCGATCATCGAGTCGCGAGTGCCCGCGTAGCTCGAGGACGGAGACACCCCATCCTGGAACGACGTGCTCTGCGTGCCCAGCCCCTGGGCGTCAACGGAGAACCCGGTCTCCGCACTGCTTGCATCAAACCCTTCCTGTCCACACCCCGCGCCGGCCCAGAAGAACGCCGAGACCAGTGCACCGATGACAGGAACCTTCCATCCACGCATGTCTTCTCCCTTGCGCCCGAAGGCGCACGGGGAGGGACGGTCACCCGGGCAGGTGCATGCGCGTCGTGACGATTCCGTCGAAGTTCCGTGGCATCGGCTTCATGGGGACACCCTCGGTACTTGCACGTCCCATGGAGCCAGGACGCGGGCATCACGCCTGGCTCCACGGGTCGACAGGAGAGGAAGAAGCCGGGGTAGGAGGGGCACCAGTCCTCGAGGACCCGCCCACGCGCTCGGTCGCCGAGGGGCTGAACCACGCGCAGCCGGGCGATCCCGCCAGGTTGGCCAAGGCCATCCTCGAGCTGGTGAACGCCGCCCGGCCGCCGCTGCGTCTGCCCCTGGGCAGCGATGCGATCGCCCGAATCGAGGCCAAGAACCGGAGCGTCGCGCAGGAGGTGGCCTCATGGCACCAGCTCGCGGTCTCCACGGACGGGCTCTGAGCTCAGGCCTTGCCGCGGCTCAGCACGCGCTTGCCCACGCTCACTCCACCGAGCGCCACCGCGCCGGCCACGATGCCCACCAGGGCGTTCGCCACCATCGGGGTGAGCGCCTCCAGCAGACCGCCGAGACCGGATACCTCGCCCGCGTGGTGGGCCATCGACTCGATGGCGTGGTGCAGCGCGGCGATGCCGTGCGTGAGGATGCCGCCACCGACCAGGAACATGGCCGCGGTGCCGGCGACGGACAGGCCCTTCATGAGCCACGGCGCCGCCTTGAGGATGCCCGCCCCCAGGGAGCGCTGGGCGGCGCCGGTGCGCTGGCTGAGATAGAGCCCCAGGTCGTCGAGCTTCACGATGCCCGCCACCAGCCCGTAGACGCCCGCGGTCATCAGCACGGCCACGCCGACGAGCGCCAACACCTGGGTCATGAAGGGCGAGGACGCCACGACGCCCAGGGAGATGGCGATGATCTCCGCCGAGAGGATGAAGTCGGTGCGCACCGCGCCCTTGATCTTCTCCTTCTCGAGCGCCACCAGGTCGACGTTCGGGTCGGCCAGGGCCTGGGAGAGCTCGGCGTGGTGGGCGTCGTCCTCGGCCTGGGTGTGCAGGAACTTGTGCGCCAGCTTCTCGACGCCCTCGAAGCACAGGTAGAGACCACCCACCATCAGCAGCGGCGTCACCGCCCAGGGCGCGAAGGCGCTGATGGCCAGGGCCGCGGGCACCAGGATGGCCTTGTTCACCGCCGAGCCCTTGGCCACGGCCCACACCACGGGCAGCTCGCGGTCGGCGTTGACGCCGGTGACCTGCTGGGCATTGAGCGCCAGGTCATCGCCCAGCACGCCGGCGGTCTTCTGCGCGGCCAGCTTGGTCATCACCGTCACATCGTCGAGGATGGTGGCGATGTCGTCGATCAGTGCGAGCAGGCTGGATCCGGCCAAGAGAAGGCTCCTTGCATTGAATGTTGGCCTACCAAAGATGGTGGTGCCAAAGGTATCAGACACCTCATACAGCACACAGGACGTGCCGTCTCGCGACTCTCAGTCAGGACGAGCGCCGCGGGCAGCTGGACGGACCGCCGCGGAGAGGGCCCGATGGACGTCCGGTGAGAAATCCACCCCTCGGAGATAATCGAACCATCGTTCGATAACGTCGCGCACCGGCGGCATCACGAGCCCCATGCGCCTGGCGAGCGCGAGTGCCGGTTCCACCGGATAGCGAGCGGTGTCGAGGAAGTCGAGCTCCTCCGTGGAGGCGCCGAGCAGGCGCTCCGGCAGCCAGCGGACCCACGAGACGGGGAGGGAGAAACTCGGCGCCCGCCGGCCCGAGCGCGCCGCCGCCCAGCGCACCAGGTCATGCAAGGGCGGAGTGTCCGGGTCGAGCAGCGTGTACTCGCCGCCCTCCGCCTCGGGGAGCTCGGGCACCCCGGCGAGGAAGCTGGCCATGTAGTCGACGGCCAGGACGGGCACGAACGTCTGGGGTGAACCCAGGAGCACGGGCATCGCCCCATCGTGGATGCGCTTCATCGTCGCCCCCAGCCCGAGGAGCTGCACGGTCATGCCCGTGCGGCTGTCGCCGATGACGGAGGACGGGTGCACCGTGGTGACGGGGACGCGCAGGCGCGCCGCGGTCTCCAGTCCCACCCGGTGGGCCAGTCCCTTCGAGGCCTCGTAGGAGCCCGAGGCACTGAGACTCTTCTCGGGCGCGGGGACCCGCTCGCCCGCCGCGCCATACCGGGGACCGATGCGGTAGCCGCCGATGAGCACCAGCCGCCGCAGCGCCGGCAGACGCGAGGCCAGCTCCACGACGGCACGCGTGCCCTCCACATTCGTGCGCCGCGCCTCGTCGGCGGACAGGTTCCAGGCGAAGCGCGCGCCCAGGTGGTACACGTCGCGCACCTGCCCGAGCGCCTCCTCCTGCCCTGGCTTCCACCCGAAGCGTGGTGCATCGAGGTCCCCCTCGAGGACGTGCAGCCGCTCCGGCTCCCCGCCGAGCGCCTTCACCCAGGCACGGTACTCTTCAGCCCGAGCCCCCGCGTTGCGCAGCACCGCCGCGACCACACGCCCACGGCGGGTGAGCTCCGGCACCAGCCAGCGCCCGAGCATGCCCGTGGCTCCCACGACGAGAACATCCGGTGACACAGCGAACATGACTCCTCCTATATCTAGACCGGTCTACATATTTTGACCCCATGCCGGAATGAACCGCCCACTCCGGCGGAGGGGCCTATGACTCGAGCGACAGCAGACGCTCCAGTTCCTTCGAGAGCTCATCCACGGGGGCACGGCTGCGGTGCGCCCTCGCGAGCAGGAGGGCCCCCTCGACGGCTGACAGCAGGAGGCCCGAGCGGCGGCGGGACTCGGCGGGGCCCAGCCCCTCGGCCCTCAGCCGCTCGGCGAGCAGATGTTGCCAGGTCCGCAGCGCCTCGGAAGCGGCGTGGCGCACCGGCTCGGGCGTGGCGCCAGACGAGAGGACCACGGCGGACACCGGGCAGCCCTTCTCGAACCCCGCGGCCTCGGAACGGTCCGCGAGCACCGTGAGCACCCGGCGCAACCCCGGCACGAGGGCCCGGTCCGCGGACAGGTGCTCCTGCAACAGCCGGGTCATCTCCGCGGCCGACACCTCGAGCGCCGCCACGGCGAGCTCTTCCTTGCCCCCAGGGAAGTGGAAGTAGAGCGAGCCCCGAGGCGCCTTTCCTGCCTCGAGCAACTCGTTGATTCCCGCCCCGGCGTAACCCGCCCGCTCGAGCACCTCGGCGGCCGCGGCGATCATCCGCTGCCGGGTGTCCTGTCCCTTGCTCATGTCCGAATAACTAGACCGGTCTTCATATTTTGTCGAGTCATTCGCACTGGAGCCGAGTCGCCAGAACCGCCCGCCTCCCGCATGATGATGGAGGCCAGGTCAGGCTGCACCGGGCAGACAGCATCCACTGCTCGGGTCCCCAGATGGAACCCGAGAGGCACAGGACCCCAGGACCTGCCAACATGGGAGTCATCCATCGGGGGTGCTGATGACGTCCACACTGCTGGCGCGGCTGCCATCCCGGGCTGAACGAGCCGATAACCCACCCGTCGATGAAGACATGCGGTCAATGCTCCCGGTCTCCTCCGTCGAAGGAGGGCACGATGTGAAGCGACTGAACGCCACCAACGGGCTGGCGCTGCTGCTGGGGGCGGTACTGCTCACCACGGGCTGCGTCACGCTGGAGCCGCCGCCCGGCGGGAGCGGCTCCAGGTCCGCGTTGCGAGAGACAGCGGCCGGTACGCTCCCACTCCAGGCGCCCTCTTCCACCGGGCCAGGCGGGCAGGAGCGGCTGCACCGCCGCCACAGCGCCCTTGGGCCGGGCCCGGACATCGCCATGGCGAGCGCGGGGACTACGACCCAAGGCCCTCCTACTTGCGGAGGACAGGCCGTGCCCCCGGGCTGGCCCGACTTCTCCTCCGGCGACGGGGAGGCGCTGCTTGCCCCCTTCCTCACGTGCACCTCGCCCGCCGAATTCGTCGCGTTGCAGCAGCGCGTGGACATGCCCCGGCTGGTGGAGGCCTTGGACGACTGGCACGCCGTGCGGCTGGGTGCCCTGGGCCCTGTGCGCGAAGACGCCGCCCACCTCCTCCAGCGCAAGCGGGCCTCCTTCCTCCTCACCGCCAGCGAGCGCTACGGCCTCTTCCATGCCGAGGTGTTCGCCCTCTTCGTCCTGCACTCGGCCCATGACGACGAAGTGGACGAGGTGCTGCGGCTGCTGGCCCGGGACAAACTGTTGGGACAGACGCTGGCCCTCATGCCGTCGGTGCGCGAGGAGTTGGAGCGGCGCGGAATGTCACTCTCGCGCTACCCAGAGCGGACCGAGCAGGCCAGTGACGTGCTGCGGGGCATGGGCCGCGCCGCCAGGGACATACTGTCCACCAGCCCGGGGAGCGACGGCACCCGCTACACGGAGATGACCGCGCGGCGGGCGCAATTGCCACCGGCCTACCAGCAGGCCAGTGAGAAAGTGGAGCGGGCCCTGGCGCTGCGACACTTCGCCCCGGGCAGCGTGGCGCTGGGCACCTTCGACTCCATGACGTTTGGAGTGCCGCTGGGCTCCTACTACCTGCTGGCGGGCTCGGGCCATGGATTGTACTCGCTGACACAGCGCCAGTACGAGCAGGCCACGCGCGAGCTGGCGCCCGCGTTGCTGCTGGGAGCCCTGTACGCCGGAGGCAAGGGCCTGCACGCCATGTCCAAGGTGCGAGGAACCCCGGGCGCCGGACTGGGAGGAGCGCGAGGGCTGGGACTACCGGAGCCGCGCTTGACGGCCCTCAAGGAGATGGCGCGGCAGCTGGAGTCACAGCTGGGTGTGGAGGGCCTGCGGGAGCTGGCCCGGGACATCCAAGCCAGCCGGGAGGCGGGCCGCTTCGTGGCCGTGGGAGGAGTGGATGCCGCCTTGGCCCTGCATGAAGCCCGGGGCAACGTGGCCCGGGCGCAGGCGATGATGTCCAAGGCCAGGCCCGGGGCCACTGGCTCCTCGGCGGTAAGGGGTGGCGCGGAAACGAGCCCCAGGGAAGTGGCCACCGTGGCGGACGATGCAGCGCGCCCCAGCCCCAAGAGGGCCGGTGCAGCGGAGCGCCCCGGAGGGCTGGCCTCGCTGGTGGACCCGCAGGCGGGTCTCACGCAGGAGGTGGTGCAGGCCAAACTGGCACTGGCGGAGCTTGAGTCCTCGGGCCCGCGCCTGCCCGCGAACATGGCGGTGCTGGAGAAGCAGCGCCCCTCCCTCGACGCTCCGCCGCCCGAGGCCCGAGGCAACCCGCGTTGGTCTGAGTACGTCGCCTACTACGAGAAGCGCCTCGGAGAACTCGAGCAGGGCACGGCAGTCGAAGGGCCTCTGCGCTGGGCGCCCTACGAGCGGATGTGGGGGTGGTTCGCCCGGGGACTCGCCTTCGAGCGCCTCATGGTGGCGTTGTTGGAAGCCGACGCGGAGCTACCTCGGGCAGCGCGCCGCTTTCTCGGGGACTTCGACCGGCCTCGCATCGAAAGATACGTGGGCGTGTGGAAGCCGGGCACCGGCCTGCGCTTCGCGGATGTACTCATCATCGAAGAGGGCGAGCTCGCTGGACGGTTTCCTCGCGTGGAGACGTTCAGTTTCAAGAGCCGCGACCTCTCGGGGCTGAAGGGTCCAGCTCTGGAAGTACAGATGAAGGCGGACGCGAGCGAGGCCCTGGGAAATTACGGTGAGCTCCTGGATATCCGCCGGCCCTCCCTCCAGCGCCTTCTCCCTGGGGGCAGCGAGGTGCCTGTCCAGAGGGTCCGCCTCGTCTACGAGGGCGGCAAACTCAAGCCTGAAAAGGTAAAAGATTTGAATGCAGCCGTGAAAGAAACCAAGGAGAAGATTCCGGGAGTGGAGGTGTTGTTCCAATGAAGGTGCTGAAGTTTCGCGACTTGAGTCGGGAGGATAGCCTCCTTCTCACTTTCGAGGGTGCCTTCGACCAGCAGGCGGCACTGGAGAGCGAGTTGGCTCCTCTCTTCCAAGCCCTCGAAGAGTACGCCAACGGGTGGATGCCGGACGTCGTTGAAGGCAAGCGGCGACGCAGATACTCACGCGCCGCCATTTGGAAATCATTGGAGGAAAAGCACGACGAGAGGACCACGTCCATCGGGCTCTACCGGACGAAGTGGCCCGCGTTGGACATGTGGCCCAGGCTCAAGTTCCCGCCGCGCCCTCCCAAACTGGACATCCTGCTCGAGGTACAACCCCTGTCCTTCTTCGCAGACGAGGGGCGCTGCCACTCATTCGTGAACATGGTGCGGGCATGGGCCTCTCGCTACCCGGTCGCCTACGCCTCGGCCCACAGTCTGGCTGACGACCAGTTGTCTGGCGCTCCCAATTTCGGCCGTGATGACGAAACCATGTACAGGGACGGGTTCGACAAAATCTACGAGGTAAGCTGGCTCAACGTCTTCGGCCCGAAGTTGGTGGAAGCCGTCGGCCGCGAACGCATGCTCTCCACACCGGCCCACCGGGTGGAGGCGCTCCCCAACGGCTCCGTCCTCCTGGTGATGTGGCCCACCGCCGTGGACTTCACCAGCGAGGAAGCGCGCATTGCCCAGGCCCGCGCCCATGTCCACCTCCGGCCAGACCTGGACTTCGACACCGTGCTGCACACCCTGCGCGAGCGCAGCGCCACGCTCGCCCCCGTGGAGCCCCGCTTCCACCCGGACGTAGCCCCACTCCTTTCGCGCGTGGTGGACAGCTTCGCCATCCACGAGCGCCAGCGAAAGATTGCCGAGCTCAACACCTGGCAGCCGCCCGAGCCCGAGGAGTGGCTCCCCGCCGACGCCGCACTGCCTTCGGACGTGGAGGACCCGAAGCGTGCCCTCGAACATTACAGCTACCTCGCCGAGCTCCTCGTGGCGCTCCTGCACACGAAGGTGCCCTCCGTCTTCGAGGCGACGCCCGAGTCCCTCACGAACGTGGACTACCAGTTCTGGCATGAGGAGTTCCCCAGGGTCTTCGAGCGGGAGAACATCGACGCGCATGCGGTGCCCGCCATTGGCGCGTACCTGGGCCAGGTGCTGGTACGCAACCTGGGCGGCCAGTGGATACCGCGCCAGAAACTCGAGGAGGCACAGGTACGCGTGGGCAACCGCGTCTGGTTGCCCTTTGTCCGGGCCTGGCGCTACATGCGCTCGTGCCAGTCACTGCTGGATTCCTCTCTCACCCAGCTCTACCGCGTGGCCGAGCGGCACCGCTCCTGAACGACACTGAAACCCCGAGCGGGATGGGTCCTTCTGCCGCTCACGGGCAACCGGAGCTGACCTCGAGTGCGTCGTACGCCATCCATCCGTTGCGCTTGGTGCCGGTCGCGGCGATGACGTAGCCGTAGATGAACTTCATCGTCCCCGACTGCTGGCGGTAGCGGCCCGCGCTGTCCTGGACCCAGAGCGGAATGTCGATGGACGGGGCACCGGAGTCGGTCGGCACGTCCAGGCGCTGGAACTTCGTGCCCGCGGGGAAGTGGTCCACCGCCGGGCCGCCCAGGGCCATGCCCGGCACGTTGAAGGTGAGGTTCACCGAGCGCAGGCCATTGGCGCGCACCAGCGGCAGGTAGTCGCCCGCGCGCTCGTTGCTCGACGTGGTGTCGTAGACCACCTTCTTCACCTCGAGGGCCGAGTCATGCCAGTTGCGCACGGCGTAGCACGCCATCTTCGCCAGCCCCGAGCCCAGCGCCGAGACGTGGCCGACCTTCTGCTCGAAGGACGTCCGTCCCAGGATGGCGGACATGGGCAGCCACCCGGCGCTCGAGTTGGAGGTCGACACCGCGAAGGCATGCAGCTCGCCGGCGAAGGTGCGCGTCTGGCCGTAGTTGAAGGCGGAGCTCGTCCGGGTGTTGGTGCCCATCACCGTGCCGTTGCCATCACGGATGGGCACTCCCGTCACCAGGCCCCAGTTGTCATCGGCGGGATCGTTGGTGGGGACTCGATTGCCGCCGGGGTCCTGCAGCTTGCAGTTGTACGGGCTCTCCAGACAGTACGTGCCGTTCACTCCCGAGTACGCGGCCTGCGTTCGTACCGAGAGCGCCTCCCCCGCTCCCGTACTTTCATCGACGGACACCTCTCCTCCGCAGGCAGAGGACACCAGGGCCACTGCGCAAAACTTGAAAAGCGTGTTTTTCATTCCATTATTGGAAATCGAGAATGACCAGGGTGTCAATGACCTGGTGTCAAACGATTTCCAAGCGGCGCCTCGCGCTCACGACTGAGGGCGCGGCCGCAGGGGCGGTGGCGGGCGATGGGCGCGCCGCTCCTCGAGCACCCGCGAGCTCGCTCGCACGCTGTAGGGACCGGGCCCGAAGTACGTGAGCAGCAGTGCCCCACCCGCCATGGAGATGTTCTTCAAGAAGTGGACCATCTGCATCGCGGCCTGGTCCGGCGGGAGGCCCCAGAACCTGTGCACCGTCAGGGCGGCGAGCACCAGGAAGATGGCGATGGCCACCGAGGCGATACGGGCGAAGACGCCCAGCAGGATGCACACCCCGGCCACGAGCAGCACCACACCCGAGCCATAGATGGCGAGCGCCGGGAACGGCAGGCCCGCGCTCCGCGCGTAGCCAATCATCCCCTCGCCGTTGGCGAGGTGGTTGAAGCCGCTGAGGATGAAGATGGCCGAGAAGAGCAGCCGGCCGAGCGGAGCCAGGGCACCCATGACGTCCTCCCTTCCCCCGGGGTGATGAGCCCTCGGAGAGGCGAAAGGGCCCCGGGCCGTTGGCCTGAAGCCCCAGGGTGAACGTACGCACGCCCCGGAGCCGTACACCTGCCCGGCGCGCGCCCGCTCACCGGACACCCGGGAGAGGAAGCGTCAGCCGGTGCGCGCCCTTCCCGGCACCGGCCCTCCGTTCTGGCCCGACTGGCGCGCGTCCCGAGGCAGGAGGACCGTGAAGGTCGTCCCCTCGTGCTCCGTGGAGCGCACCGTCACCTGGCCACCGTGGGCCTCCACGAGCTCGCGCACGATGAACAGCCCCAGTCCCAGCCCGCTGCCCCGCCCGCTCCGGCTTCCTCCCCCCTGGCGGAACGGGTCGAACAGCGTGGCCAGCTGGTGGCTCGGAATCGGCGCTCCCTGGTTGGAGATCTCCAACACCTGCCACTCCGGCTCGGTCTCGCAGCGCACGAAGATGGTCTCCTCGCGCGAGCCGTGCTCCAGCGCATTGCCCACCAGGTTGCTCACCACCTGTGCCAGGCGCTCTGGATCCCAGATGCCCTCGCCCTCCCCCTCGCCCCGAGTCTCCAGGACGATGCTCCGCCCCGGATGCGCCACCGTCAGCTCCTCCACCACCTGCTGGCAGACCGCGAGCAGGCTCGTGGGCTCCAGGTTCAGGGGAATCCCCCCGGACAGCCGCGCCCGCGTCAGGTCCAGGATGTCGGAAATCATGTTCCCCATGCGCGCCGCGCTCGCTTCTATCCGCTGCGCCAGCTGCTGGTGCGACTGGGACGGGCTGCGCCGCCGCAGCGCTCGCGCCGTCAGCGAGATGGCATTGAGGGGGTTGCGCAGGTCATGCCCCAGAATGCCGATGAAGCGCTCGCGGAACTGCGCCTCTTCCTGCATCCGCTCCACCGCGCGCTTGCGCTCGGTGATGTCCATCATCGAACCGATCATCCGCGAGGAGCCTCCCCTCGCGTCACGGGCCACCAGCCCCCGGTCCAGCACGTGCGCATACGTGCCATCCTTGCGCCGGAAGCGGTACTCGGCCATCCACGACTCCCCGCCCGACCCCACCACGTGGTCCAGGCTGCGCAGCACCACCTCCCGGTCCTCGGAGTGGATCTGCTCCGTCCACCACGACAGGCCCCCCATCTCCTCGGGCTGATAGCCCAACACCGAGACGGTCGCCTCGCCCCAGTGGATGTGGTCGCCGCCGAGCTTCCAGTCCCAGAGCAGATCATTCGTCGCCCACGCGGCCAGCCGGTAGCGCTCCTCGGCCTCGCGCAGCGCCGCCTGGGCGCGTTCGCGCTCGGTGATGTCCATCACCAGGCCCAGCATCCGCGTGGGCCGGCCCTCCTCCCGGTACGTCTGCCCCACCACCTCGTAGCAGTGCACCGAGCCGTCCGGCCATCGCCCTCGGAAGTGGAAGGTGTAGGGGCCCTCCGCGAGCAGCCCCAGCTCGAAGGACTCGGCGACTTGTGCCGGCTCCTCGGCGCACACGCGCTCCAGGAAGCACTCCAGGGTGTCCCCCGTCCCTCCCGAAGGCCGGCCGAAGAAGTCCTCCGCGTTGGGGGACCAGTGGATGGTGAGCCTCGCCTCCGACCACTCCCACGTCACCATCCGCGCCGTCTCCAGCGCCAACCGCAGGTGCTCCTCCCGCGCCCGCGTGGTCCGCTCCCGCTCCAGGGACTCGCGCAGCGAGCGCCGCTCCTCGTGCAGCTCGGTGATATCGGAGAGCCACAGCACGAGCCCCTCGCCGTGCTTCACCACCCGCGCCCGGTACCAGCGCCGTGCCTCGCTCACGCGGCCGTGCAGCTCAAGCTCGAAGGACAGCGGCTTGCCGCCATCCACCACCCCTCTCAGGACATCCCGCTCCGGCAGGCCCTCCACCGTGCGCCACGAGGACAGCGCGCGGCCCAGGCCCAGTTCCTTCACGAGCGCCTCGGCCGCCGGGTTGAGCGCCATCCACTGGAAGTCGATCAGCGCTCCGGCGTCATCCCGCACGGACTCCCACAGGATGCACGGGTCGGGACACTCCGCATGCAGCATCCAGGCAAGCTCGGGCCCTGGAACCCAGGATGAAGCCATGCAGTTCCCCCCGCACCTCCACCCTCCAGGCGGGGGCTGGGATGCCCGGGAGGTGGATGCGGCCGGGCAGTATGCCATGACCCACGGGTGTCGGCCATGACCTCCCGCCACGAGCCCGGGGGCGCCCCCAAGTGCCTGATTTCGGGCCGTGCCGGGGACGCCCGGGGCTTCAGTAGCGTCCCTTGAGGCCGAAGATGGGCAGCACGATGGGCACGCCCGTGGCCGACTTGCGCAGGGGCGCGCCCCCACCACCGATGTAGTCGAAGGCGACCACTTCCTGGCTGATCGTCACGTTGAGCATGTCCAGGTAGGCCTCGAGCGTGAAGGTGTCATAGGCCCACGCCTTGGACAGGCGGATGTCGAAGCGGAAGAAGGGCGGGAGCCGATCCACCTTGTCCCGGTCCACCCGCACCCAGGTCGGCTGGCCGGTGATGTCCGTGCCCTCCGTCTGCGTGCTGCTGGTGAGGTTGCCCGACTCTGGACGGCCGGAGTTGAAGTGCACCACGCCGCCCACGGTGATGTTGTTGGAGAACTTGTAGCTGAGCACCAGGTTGGCGACGTGCGTCTGATCGAAGACGTAGGGCAGGTCCCCCTCGGCCTGGCCCACGGGCTGGCCGTGCGCGTCGTAGCGGTTGAAGCGCACGTAGCGCGTGCTGCGCTGCAGCGAATAGGACAGCCAGCCGAACCAGTTGCCACCCAGCGGGCGGCGGATGAGCAATTCCAGGCCGTAGGACAGGCCATGGCTGCTCAGGTCCGGCAGCTTGACGTTGGGAATGGGGTTGTCCACCTGCGCCATCCCCCGCGTGAGGCCCCGGCCCCCGGTCGTCCCCGGGTCCGGCGTGGGAGGCGGCCTCCCGTTGCCCGGGTTTCCCCCGCTCCCGTCGGGGATGGACGGTGTCTCGAAGCTCGTGTCCTCGCTGCCAAAGGGTGTCAGCTCCACCGTGCGCAGCATCGGGTTGACGTAGCCATCCAGGCTCACGTCGAAGCCCCACAGGTTCTTGTACTCGGCGCCCGCGGAGATCTGCAGCGCCTGCTGCAGCCCCTGGTCCAGCGCGGCGATGTCGATGACGGGCACGCTGATGAGCGTGGTGGGCGGTTGGTGATAGAGGCCCACGCCCCCCTTGAGGGTGAGCGCGTCACTCATCTTCCGGCGCACGGACAGGCGCGGCTCCACCACGAGCTCGTTGACGCCTCCGGCCAGGTGGTAGTTGTCCAGGCGCACGCCGGGCACCAGCGTCCAGGGCGTGTCCTTCTCCCACAGCAACTCGGCCCACAAGCCGGTGAAGGTGGCGATCGCCACCGGCAGGTCGACCTTCACCTCATCGAAGGGGTCTCCCACCTCCGCGCGAGTGCGCTGATTGATGGAGACGAGCGCGCGCTTGTGGTCCACGTCCAGGCCGCTGCGCAGCGAGACGCCCTCGCTGAGCTTCCGCTCGTAGCCCAGTCGCGCGATGACGTCGCGCTGGTCGACGTTGAAGGTGCCGCCGCCGGTGACGGGGCTCTCGTTGGAGATGGCGAACCGGTCCAAGCCCAGCGTGACGCCGGCCTCCAGCTCGCCGCCGCCCACCGGGTGCCGGTAGCGCAGGTCCAGGCGGTGGAAGAGGATGGCCTGCAGCGCGGTGGTGCCGTTGTCCGTCTTCGCCTCCGCGCCAAAGGTGTCCGAGGAGCCGAAGGCGAAGAGGCGCAGCCGGCCCTGCCCCACCTCCTGCTCGACACGGGCCTGGTAGTCGTAGAAGTCCAGCACCAGCTTCGAGTCGTTCGCGCCAGGCGGCTGCAACGCGTTGGCCGCGAGGGCAATCACCCACGGCGTGTACGAGAGGCGGCCCGCCACCGAGACGTTGGTGCCGGTGGACTGGAAGGGGTACTCGATGAAGAGGCCCGCGTTGATGAAGTCCGCGTAGGCGCTGCCGTGGACGCGGTCATCTCGCGGCCGGGTCAGCTTGCCCTCCACCGCGCCACCGGTGAGCCGTCCGTACTGGGTGGACGGGTTGCCCGCGTAGAAGTCGATGGTGTCGATGAAGTCCGGGTGGATGACCGCGGGCCCGAGGAAGAGGTGGAAGAGGATGGGGACGCGGATGCCGTCGAGGAAGTAACCGGTGGAGGCTGGCTGGCTGCCGCGCACCACCGGGTAGGAAATCCCCGAGAGCATGCTGCTCACGCCGGGCATCAGCATCATCACCCGGAAGGGGTCTCCCATCGTCCCGGGAATCTCGCGCAGCTCCGCGTCGTGGAGCGTGACGCGGGACACCTCGGTGCGCTCGCGGTCCCCGCGCACCACCGTCTCGTAGGGGTTCACCACCAGCGGCTCCAGGCCGTACACCACCTCGAGCGCCTCGCCCTTGCGCACGTCCTCGACGAAGGCGCCGGGCTTGTGGCCGGGAGCGGTGATGCGCACCGTCTGGGTGCCCGGGGGCAGCCGCGCTTCGAAGCGGCCATCCGGCCCCGTCTCCACGGGCGAGTCTTTCGCCAGGTCCGACACGAGCACCGCGCCGGCCACCGGCTTGCGGTTGCCCTTGGTCCGTATCAGGCCTCGCAACGTGACGGGCGGCAGGGGCTGCTCCGCCGTGGCCATCGGCTGCTGGGGCGCCTCGAAGCGGTACTCGAACACGAGGCGCACCTGGACGGGCACGCCCTCCACCTTCGCCGGAGAGAAGCGCAGGCCGGGGGCGGCATGGAGCGCGGCGTCGTTGAGCAGCGGGTGCGAGCCTTCGAGAAGCCGGGCCTCGGCCACCTCGCCCTGCTCGTCCAGCAGCAGCTCCAGCCGCACCGTGCCCGCCACCGGCTGGGCGGCGAGCGCCTCGGGGTAGCGCGCGGGCGAGTCCGTCAGCAGTATGGGTGGCTCGAAGCGCGGCTGCGTGCCTCCGTCCGGGTCACCCGCCCCTTGCAGGGCAAAGCCTCCATCGGCGCGTTGGACGTCCACCTCCGTCTGCACCAGGCCCGCGTCGGGTGCACCGGCCCGGGGAACGTCCGGGAGGTTCTGCAGGCCAGGAGGCGTAGTGGGTGCCTGCGCACGAGCGGAGGAGAGGGGAAGCAACCCGGCCAGCACCAGGCCCAGGGCCACGCGGAGCCCCCACCACGCGTTCAACCGCCACTGCTCGTTCTTCATGTGCACCCGTCCGTGCGGCGAAGTGCCTCATGAGGCCAGCCCCCCTGAGGCAAGACAAGCCCTGACTACCACGGAGGGGCCTGTCTGCTCGCTAGCGCTTCTGCAACGCCGCGGCCACCAGGCCGATCAGCTTGAGCTGCGAGCCATCCAGCTTGCGCAGGGTGCGCATGAGGCGGCGCAATTCGGGCACCTCGTCGTACTCGGGCGGGGAGGACTCGGCCACCCACGTGGCCACCTCGCCGGTGTTCAGGCCCAGAAAGGTGTCCGAGGGTGTGCGCAGCGCGATGCACAGCCGGCGCAACGACGGCACACTGGGCAACATCCGCCCCCGCTCCAGCCGCCCGTACACCTCCGTCGCCAGCCCCACCCGCTCCGCCACGTCGGCCTGGGTCAGCCCCGCGCGCAGCCGCGACTCACGCGCGATCTCGCCCACGTTCGCTGCCAGCTTCCCGGTCGACGGTTGTCCCATGGTGGTTTTTTGGCTCTCGGAGAGGCGGCCCATCAGGCCATCTGCTTAGAGCCGGAGCGGAACCCGCGACAGGACAGGACGGGTAGTCGGGAAAACCTGGGACCCTAACGGTGCTCGGCGCAACGAGAGGAGCGATCACCGCGACCCCCTCGCCACCTGACGTCCGGTTCTAGAGGTGAACCGAACGCACCAGGTCATCTGTTCTGCCAGAGCCGACAGGTGACGGGATGACCATTCACGTCCTGCTTGGGACATGGGACCTGATTTTCGGCTTGCAAGAGCCCCCTGAATGTCCCTCTCTGGACGAATCCGGCCCGAACCCCCACGCCGGGTGGCTTTTGCTGCCCTGGAGTCCCCCCCATCGGTCCAGGAGCCAACCCTTGGCGAGGCCCGGCTCACATGTCTTCCCGGCCCCGAACACCCACCGTGCTATGGCGCGCCAGGGAACGGGAAGGACCGGAGGACCATGAGTGAAGGGCGTCACCCCGTCCTCGTCGTGGAGGACCATGCGGACAGCCGGGAGTTGCTCGCAGAGTTCCTCGAGGCGCTCGGCTACGAGGTGGAGGTGGCGGGCAACGGGCTGGAGGCACTCGAGCGGTTGAGGTGCGCGCCCCGGCCGATGGCCATGTTGCTGGATTTGATGATGCCGGTGATGAGCGGCTGGGAACTGATGCAGCACGTGCGCGGGGACCCGGCGTTGCGCTCGCTCCCGGTGGTGGTGGTGTCTGGCGCGGGCGCCTCCCAGGTCCTACCCGAGGGCATCCTCGGCGCCGTGCCCAAGCCGGTGGACCTGAACGCGCTGCGCGTCCTGCTCGAGACGGCCACTCGGCGCCGTTAGAGAGCGGCGTCGAGCATCTCCACCTGTTGCCGCGAGCGGTCCAGCCGGTAGCTGACCTGGATGCCAGAGGACAGCCGGAGCACGCCCACCTCGAGACCGCTGCGAGGCGGAGGCCGGGAGCCCTCGAGCCACTGAGAGAGCTCGCGGAGGATGCGGCCCCTCATGGCCGTGGGACAGTGCGACAGAAGGTATGACACCTGCTGCGACAGTGTGAACTGGAGGGCCATCTGCCCAAGCTGGGCATCCACACACAAAGCGGCAAGATTCGGAGCGCCTCGCGGCTCGCCCTTCTGTCGCCTTCTGGGCACGAAAGGGGAGGATCAGTGCAGAACCACGCGCCACACCTCGCCCCGCGTCAGGTCCACCCGGACCAGCCGCCCCGCCGTGTCGAAGAACAGCAGCTCACCATTCGGGAACCGCACCGACACCGGGTGCTCACCTTCGAAGAGGAACTGCGCGCGGACCCGCCCCCGCATCCGTTCCATCAGCCGCACCCCCACGCCCACCGGTGTGTGCTCCAGCGCCGCCATCCATTCCCCGCCGAGCACCAGTCCCGCCAGCGCCATCTCGGGCAGCGCGGGCAGCGGCACCAGACGCCCCCCGTAGGGACCTACCCACCGCACGCCGTCCGGAGCGAGCACCGTCAGGTCCCCATCCATTCGCAGCGAGAGATGCCATAGCGCCTCCACCTTCCCTCCGGACACCATCTGACGCGCGCGCAACGTGAGGTCCGGCAACGTGTAGCTCCAGCGCTCGATCTCCGCCTCCGGGGTGAGGGTGGCGAAGCTCAGCTCGGTCGGCCCCATCGCCAGCGCCAACACCTGCCCGCCCACCTGCGGCACCCGCCACAGCGCGCGAGGCTCCGCGGTGAGCACATCCACCGCCATCACCGCGTCGTCCACGGCGAGGAACCACAGGCTCCCGTCGTACATCGAGGCGAAGGCATCGGCACGCGTGTCGCACCACGGCTCGGCCCGGCGCCGGGTCAGGTCCAACCGCGACAGGCGCTTGAGCGTCCCGCGCGGCGCGAGCGCCAGCGCCCGGTCCTCGTGCACCGAGAGCACCAGCGAGAAGGCGGGCACGTCGAAGTGCGCCACGCACCGGCCGTCCCTCGTGACGAGCCGCGCCCCCGCCTCGCCGAGCGCCACCAGCATCCGCCCTCCGGACAGGGGCAGCACGTCGTAGATGGGCCAGGGCCCTCCCTCCCCCGCGTCGAAGACGTGGGCCACCGGGCGACCCTCGGACGGAAAGCCCCCGGGCTCGGGAAGCCGCGGCGACGGGGACACCGGGGGCAGGTCCGCGCGCAGCACCGGGTCTCCCGTCGCGAGCACGAAGCGCTCGATGTCCCTGTTCGTCGAGGGCACGAAGCCCGCCGCCCGATCCCTCAGCACCGCGCGCACCGCGGGCCCGAGCAGCACACGGCCCGGCTCCGCGTTCTTGTCGCGCTCCACCTCCTGGGTCAGCGCTCCGGCGAAGGCCAGGCGCGCGGGGGCTCCCTCCGCGTCGTCCGCGTCCAGGAGCGCGAGCGCACGCGCCTTCACCATCTCGAAGTGCTCGGGAACAGCGACGGCCCTGCGCGCCAGCATCCGGGCCCCACTGACACCTCCCGCCTCCGAGCCCCGCTCGAGCCACGCCCGGGCGAGCTGCCGCGCGTCCTCCAGCGGCCACACCGCCTCCACCGCGCGCGCGTAGTCCCCTGACTGCGCGAGCACCTCGCCCCAGAGGAGCCGCAACACTCGCGCCTCGGATGGGTGCGTGCGCTCCAGCCTCAGCACCGCGTCCGCGAAGGCTCCCCGGCTCCGCGCGATGTCCACCGCCCGTGCCACGTCCTTCGCCAGCACCCACTGCCGCACCACCAACCCTGGCGCCAGCTTGCGGCCCTCGGCCAGCTCCGCCGCCAACCTCAGCCGCCCGTGCCGCTCCAGGAAGGAGACGGCCTCCTCTTCCTCGTTCAGCAGCTCGGCGAGGACGAAGGCCGCTTCCTCGATGCGCCCCTCGCGCTTGAGCTTCTCGAAGGCCGCCCGGTAGCGCTCGCGCAGCGCGTTGTACACGGCCTCGCCGCCGCCGAAGACGCGGCCCCCTCCACCCTGACGAGGCTGGATGTCGAGCCGCTCCCGGGGGCCGGGCAGCCCGAGCGACACCCTCGCCTGCTCCGTCATGCCGCCCTTCGACAGGGGGATGGCGTAGCGCAGCGCCTCGTCCAGGTTCCCTCCATCCAGCATGTCGAAGAGCCGCCGCACGTACTCCGCTTTACGCCGGCCCAGTAGCGGGCCCAGGGGCGTGGAGGTGGCGAGCCACTCGGCGAGCCGGGACAGGAGCCCCGGACCCGAGGGCGGAGGAGGCGGCGGTGCGGAGGGTGCCTTGGCGGGCGCGGAGGAGGTGGCGGACCCGGGACCGCGAAGTGAGGCCAGCACCGATAGGAGCGGCGCCAACATGCGGCCCAGGAACGAGGGCATCGCGAGGCTTCGGGTTCCACTGGCGTTGGCGGAGGTCTTGCCGCCACTCCCGCGCAGCCACGCACCGAGCCGGCTCAGGAGCGAAGCACGCGCGGGGGCCGCGGAATCCACGGTCGCCGCGCCGGGCCGCTGGGTCTCCCCACGCCACCAGGACCGGAGCCTGTCGAGCAGCCCCGGCTTGCGAGGCGCGGCGCTCGCCGGAACGGGCCGCCCCTCCATCCGGGCCCTCATCACCTCGGCCTCGGGAGCGGGGGCTCCGAGCCCGAAGCTGGCGCGTGTGGGCGCTGCGACAGGCACGAGCGTGGCCACGGGTGGCGGCGGCGCCCCGAGTCCCTCCACGGGCACCACGTCCCAGCCCGACACGTCGAGCCACGCGGACATGTCCACCCGCCGCGAGGCCTCGAGCGGATGCACCTCCACCCTCCCCGCGCGCACCAGCACGACGGCCCCTTCGGTGGGCGCCAAGCGCTCGCGCTCGGACGTGGTGAGAGGAGCGGAGAGCAGGACACCGCCCTCCAACGTGAAGGGCAGTCCCGGCGCCGAGGCACAGTCCATCCAGCGTGGGGCCGGCAACCGCAGCAGGAAGCCTCCGGCGAGCGCGTACACGCCCGCTCCCGGCGTCCACGCGGCCAGCACGCGCCGGCGCGCCTCCGCCTCGCCGAGGAGCGAGGGGTCGAACCAGAGCGCCACGCCCTCCACCGAGCCACGGTGGACATGGGCGCGAGGCCGCGGAGTTCTCGCGGTGCTCATCGCTTTCCTCCCGGGACGGAGCGGAAGACGAGGGCCCGGTGCTGGAAGCTCCACACCCCCACCTCCCCCGTCTCCGTGAGCCAGGCCAGGAGGGGCTGGGAATGGCTGAGCGTCGCGGTGACGACCCGGGCTGGAGCATCCACCAGACGCTCGGCGATGCCTTTCTGAGCCAACAGGGAGAATCCGCGCTGGTCCTGCCCCAACACCACCAGTCCCGGCCAGCTCACCATGCCCGGCAGCCAGGGGGCCAATCCCACCACCCACGTCCTCGGGGGTGGAGACAGGTCCGTGCTCCTCGGGCTCCGGTGCTCCTGGTCCAGGTAGCGCAGGTCGTACAGCACCCGCCAGTGCACGGACTGGTGGCGCACCATGAGAGGACCCGCCTCGCCGTCGGCCATGTCCTTCTTATGGCCGAAGTACGCCGCTCCATCCCCTCCCATCTGCATGGGTCGCTGCCAGGACTTCGCGGGCGTCCAGAACCCGAGCTGCAACCCGTCCTCGTCCGCCGAGTCCGGCGGGTGCCGGGCCACATAGAAGAGGGAGCCATTGCGCTCGGCCAGCGCGGTCACACCCTGGGCGATGGGGAGGACGGAGCGGTCCGCCGACTCACGCCCATCGAGCCGGTAGAGCACACCCGCGGCATCCAACAGGACCACGATCTCTCGGCCCATATGCGACTGGGTCATCGCCTGCAACGGGCGCTCCTCCGGGCTCCATTGCATCCGAGGTGGAGCGATCCCCTCGGGCAGGGGAAAGGGCACGAAGCGGCCCTTGTGGTAGCCCTTCAATGAGCCATACACGCGCAGGGTGCGCCCACACAGCGTCACGGCAATCAACCCGCCGCTGCGGCGCCAGCCCACGGCCAGCAGGGCCTCGTCGCGCACGAGGTGGAAGCGCTTGGGCCTGGGCGTGGTGGCGCGAGGAGACTGGGGAAGCGCCTGCGCCGCGACACTGCCGTCATTGTGCGCCAGCAGCAACCGCAGCCCATCCGCGGAGAAGCCGAGGGCGCGGACAGCGCTGGCGCTCGAGTCCAGCACTGGAGCGGCGACGGCGGTACCAAAGGGGTCGCGCAGCAACCGCACGCACTGGGGCGCGGGCGGCAGCTCCAGCACCACCTGACGCGAGGGCCGGGACGCGGGCCGCACCTCCACCGAGAGCCGCCGGGCGCCGGGAGCCACCACCTCGTCCACGGCCACGCGGGACAGCCGCTCGGTGCCGGGGAGCCGCGACAGCCGCGCGCCACCCACCAACCACACGTCGTCGGGAGCGTGACCCAGCTCGAGCGCCTCGAACCATCCGGAGAGCTGCGCCTGCGTGGGAGGCTCGGCGCTGACGGCCTTCAGCCAACGGCCGATGGCGGCGGCATCGACGCTGGAGAAGGGCACCGTCTGGGGAGAAGACTGGAGCACCGCCCACGAGAAGCCCGCGCCCGCGGCCTCGGCACGCCGGGCGAGCACCACCAGCAGCGCCAGGTGCGCGATACGGGGCGAGCCGAACTGATCCGGCCCGGCATCCAGCAGGGCCACGGTGCGGCGTCCACCCTGGGGCTGGCGGTAGGCGGGCCGGAGGTAGGCCTGCTCGCCGAAGGCCGCGCGGCGCACGAACTCGTCCGGGGCCTCGAGGGCCATGAGCCACTCGCTCATCAGCAGCCGCTCGGGCGAACCGCGCCGGGTGAGGCCGTCATAGCCCTGGAGCTCGCCGCCCTCCATCTCGTTGCGAGCGCGCAGGGGGCCGAGCGCCGCGGCCAGCCGGGCGACATGGGCACCCACGCTGAGGGCCAGGTCCTCCGGGAAGAGGGACAGGTGCGCCGCCCAGGGACGCAGCGCCTCGGGTAGCGCGCTCATGGGGCCTCCTGCTTCGCCAACCATGCGCCGAGGGTGACGCGGGAGACGGGACGCGCCGCGCCCACGGGCACGAGGTGCGCCGAGCGGGGCAGCACGGCGAGCGGCGTCCCCGCGCGGGCCCGGGTAACGAGCGCGCGCTCGAGCAGCGAGGGAGCCACGTCCGGAGCGAGCGTGCACGGCAGCAGCAGCGAGGGCGCCGCCGCGTCACGCCCGAGGTAGACGACACCATCCACCCACGGGAGCGACTCCGTGTCGCCGAGCAGCACCAGCACGCCTGGCCCGGCCACACCACTCCACCGGGCGAGCACCCCATCCTCCACCGCCAGCGCGCGGCGCGCGAGCGCGAGCGCCACCGGCCCCACGCCCGCCACCGCGAGCGCGGGCAGCGGTTGGGCCCGAGGACTCCAGACGGGCGAGAAGTGTGGGTCGGGACTCAACGGGCTCGCCACGGGACGAAGCCTACCGCACCTGAGCACCGGTTGCCGGCATCGGGGGCAGCCGGTGCGAGTCCCGGCTTCGGACAAAGGCCGGACGGCTCGCTCCACGCGAAGCAGGACATCACCACCGCGGCGCACCACCGCGGGTTGTCCTCACGGCACCGAAGTGCGGCAGTGCCATGGGAGGAGGGCTGGAGGCCCGTCAGTCCAGGAAGCGGCGGTCCCAGCGCAGCAGCTCCTCGGGGAGCGGGCGGCCGAACATCGACTTGCGTTGATAGAGGTAGGGCTCGAGGAGCCGGGCGAGCGCGCGGTGCAGGGGAAGCGTCTGGCCCACCTCCATGTCCCCCACCTCCGGCCGCTCTCCCAGCGTGATGAGCACGCGGTCTCCGCTCATCTCCTGGAGGGAGAAGCCTGGAAGCGTCAGACGCTCGCGCAGGCCGGACATACCGCCGAGCTTCCCGAGCACCGGCTGCCCGAGGAAGTTCATCCAGTGGATGCCCTCCACCCAGGTGTTCACGTTCATGGTGGCCCCGCTCGAAGCGAGATGCACTCCCTGGTAACGCGGGCGGATGAGCTTGAGGGCTTCGACCGAATCCGCGCGAGACGAGCAAAGGACGAAGTCCACATACCCCGAGCTGAAGGGGAGCTCCGCCGCCAGCTCGAGGGCGAGCACACGAACGTGCTTCGGGCCCCACTCTTCCAGGTACTCCGTGGGCAGGCGCAAGTACAGGACGCAGACATCATCCTTCCGCTCTGGCCAGGGGAGTGGGACAGAGGACAATCCCCGGTAGTCCACATGGAGGTCATCCACTCCTCCCTTGCCCTCCAGCATCAGGGTGCCACTCCTGTCGGGCCCCGCCTCCAGGGTCTTCTTGCGGGTCCTTTCCCAGGAAGCGTCATCGAGCGGCTCGGCTTGCCCATCACCCGTATTGTTCCAGGCAAGCCGGTAGGGCCGTATCCGTTCCCGGAAGAGTTCCACGGCACGAATGATGGCAGGTGCGATCCGCTCGTTGGGATGCGGCATGTAGAAGCACATGAGCAGGGCATCGCTCGCACCCAGCCAGCCGCGCTTGTTGTGGTACCGCAACCTCGGGTAGCGCATTATGGGCCTCTCGTTCTACTTGTTCCTCGGTATTGATACTCCCCACCGCGGAGATACGAGCAAGGGCTCTACCCCGAGGGCGTCTTCATAGACATCTCCCTGTGACTGATCCTCCCAGCGAGTCCCTTCCCCGTACGTATCCCAATTAGCACCATTGGTCTCCGGACACGGGAACTTGAGATCGTACACGTGGATGATGAAGCCATTCTCATCCAGGATGACGATGTCCGGCTCGATGGTTCCCCTCAGACCCGACCAGCCCTCCTTCGACAGAATCTGACTCATCATGTTCTCGTCCATGTGCTTCCATGTCCCCGTCTTCGGGTCGACATAGAAGCGGGGGCGGAGCCAGTAGTTCTTCTGCGGCAACAGTTTGTCCAGTGCCTCGCGCAGGCATGACCAGGACTCCTCGTGCTTGAAAAGCCCCAGGTAGGCGGCCCACGTCGTCTGTTCGCCGAGCTTGATCTGCTGGCACTGCTCCCAAGTCGGGCTCTTTCCCTTGAAATGATAGGCGTTGACCTGCTGATCCGCCTTGCGGGCGCACCGCACGATGGCCTTTTCGACCTTCTTGCGCAGATCCGATGCCAGTTCCACGCCCCGCTGCTCAGCGGAGCCGATGCGCACGGACTGCCCCGCCATGGCCACAGCAACGCCGCCAGCGATGATCTTGAGCGGCACGGAGGGAGTCCGCCCGAGGGCTTCGGCGGCCTCCGCCTCCTCCATGGCCCGCGCGATCTCGGACGAGCCGGTGCAGCGCTCCCACTGAGTGGGGAAACGCTTGAGACAGCACTCCGGGGTCAGGTCCCGTGGACCACACTCCGCAACCACCTCGACGGGTACCGATTCCGCCCAACACCCCGCCTGGAGCACGGCCAGGAGCACCAGCAGCCGCACGACCCCAATCTTCGCGGTATGAAGCATGGAAGCGACTATAGAGGACACCATGAAGGAGACAGAGGGCACGGGGGTGGAACCCGGGAGCGAGCAGCCACCCGCGGCAGAGGAAGAGCGCGTGCGGCACTGGCCGCGCCGTCGGCTGTTGCGGTGGGCCCTGGGGCTGGTGCCCATCGCGGCGGGCGGTGGGTGGGCCTCGTTCCATTGGCTGGGCGCCCCCACGAGGCGCGTGGAGGACGACAGCGGGGAGCCAGATGGGCCGGTGGACGGGTATCGCGCGGAGGCGGGGCTGGAGCGAGGGGGACCGCCAGATGGCGCGCCGGACGCGCGGACAGTGGCCGCACAGTTTACCCAGGAGGGCGCCTGGGCATGTTTCGCCCGCCACCCGAGCGCGAATGGCTATCTGGTCTATGCGCTCAAGGCCGTCGAGTCCTATGCGCCCGCCGAGCTGGTGTACTCGTGCTGGGCCATGGAAGAAGGCAAGTGGGACCTGGCGCGGAAGAACCTCTCGTCCCCCGTGCTGCGGGACACCCCGGAGGCACGTCTGCTGCTCGAGCTGGCCGAGCGCCGCTCCCGGTCACCTGATTGGCGGCATGCCTTCTTCGAGGCCTGGAACGCGCTCGGGCGGCCGGACTTCAGCAAGAGTCCCCTGCTCCCCGAGCCTCTGAACGACGAAGTCATCCTCCCCTTCGTCCACGGGGACCTCGAGTCGCTCGACGAGCCACGGCGCCTGCCGCTGGTGACGGTGGTGCCGGATGAGCAGGCGTCCCGCCCGGAGTGGGGACTCCCCCAGGTGCGCGCCAGCACCTCCGTGCCCCTCCTCATGGCCCTGCGCGAGCGGTTGCTCGTGCTCCCTGCGCGAATGCCGGCACGCCAGCGGCTGCTGCCCACGGTGGAGGAGCGGCTCGGGCAGCTCGCCGGCGCCTCCCCTCGGACCCTCCAGCTCGCCCTGCACTCCTTCCTGACGGGCCGTCCGCCCGAGGCCCCCCTCGAGCGCCGCGACCTGGAGACACTCGAAACGCTCGTCACCCTCGAATGGAAGCAGCCCTCGAGCGAGCGCTTCTTCCTGGAGATGCGCGAGCGCTTCGAGGGGATGATGCTCCTGCCCGGTCACCATGCCTGGCTGTTGGCCTCCTGGGCCCAGGGGGTGTCACTGGGCCGGGAGTTGCTGCGGCGCGCCCGGGACAGCGCGGCGCACCTGAACGAGGACGAGCGGCGGTGGTTGGGGCGGCTGCTGTGGGAAACAGGGACACGCCTGCGTGAGCAGCGCTCGCGCCTGGAGCTGGAAACGGGGTTGAAGCTGCAGATGTACGGCTCCGAGCTGACGGGGCACAGCCCGACCCGGATGGACAGCATCGGCCTGTGGGTCGAGCTGGGACAGTGGGAGGAAGCGCTGAAGCGGGCGGCCTGGTATCGCTGGCCCTTGGCCTCGCTGCAGGAGGAGTCCTGTGAGCCCAGGGCCCGCGACGAGCACGCCTGGCTGAAGGCCTTCGCGGGCAAGGGCGAGCTGCCCTGAGGCAGCCGGTGGGGGATGTCAGGCCGCTTCTGTCTGGGGTTCCTGGAAGAGGGCGGCACGGAGCTCCTCGCGCACGGCGCGGAGGTCCTCGGGAAGGGCCTCGGGGGCGAAGCCCGCGTCCATTTCGCGCGCCACGCCCTCCAGCTTCAGCCGCCAGGAAGCGAGCGCCTCGGGGTCTGCCTCCGCGGGCCGCTCGGAGAGCACGACGCGGCCGGCCTGGGCAATGCGCTGCGCCCGGGCGAGCGGCCCGGCGCTGGCCTCGAGCGCGGCGGCGGCAAGGGCCGGGTTCTCCGAGTGGGCCAACAGCTCGCGCAGCACGTCCCGCGCGAGCGCCTGTCCCTCCTTGGTGGGCACGGCGTAGATGAGCGGCCACAGGTCGGCCACGCCTGGGACGCGGCGCCCGGCGAGCGCGGCGGCGGAGGACACCAGGCGCTGCACCTTCACCATGCGCCGGTCGCTCAAGCCAATCCCGGCGCCGCGCAGGGTGCGCAGCGCGTGGGCCAGGTGGGGACGCACGGGCCCGAGGTCCGCCTGGCGCGCCGCCTGGGCGAGCACGTCCAGGGCCTCCAATGACGCGGTGCGTGCCTCCTCTACACTCCACAGCGAGGCGCCCCCCGCCAGCAGGTCCTCCAGACGCGGGTCGGGCACGGGCTCCACGAAGGTGCGAGCCAGGAAGCGGTCGGCGAAGGCGGCGAGCGCCTCGTCCTCGGGCAGGGCGTTGGAGGCGCCCACGCACACGCGCAGAGGGCAGCTCATGCGCGTGTGGCCGCGGCGGAAGACGCGCTCGTTGAGCAGGCCCAGCAGCGTGTTGAGGATGGCGGTGGAGCCGAGGAACACCTCATCGAGGAAGGCCACCTCGGCCTCGGGCAACATGCCGGCCGTCTCCGTCTCCACCAGGCCCTCGCGCAGCTTGCGCAGATCCACCGGGCCGAAGATTTCGGAGGGCTCGGTGAAGCGGCCCAGGAGGTACTCGAAGTAGCCGCCCCCGAGCGCCCGGGCGGTGCGCCGCACGGCCTCGCTCTTGGCGGTGCCGGGCGGGCCGATGACGAGCAGGTGCTCGCCGGCCACGGCGCACAGCGCCACCAGTTCCACCATGGCCTCGCGCTCCACCAGGCCGCGCCCCGCGTCGGTGAGGGCGTCGCGCACCGAGGAAGCAGCCGCGTCAAAGGACAAAGACATGGGAGTGGACTCTACCCGGCTCCCGTCCCCGCCCCGAATGCCCGCCGGGAGACGTACACACGGTGTAGGTGGACCTCACGGGGCGGGTCTGGGCTAAGCTCCGCCCCCTCATGCGACACGTTGCGAGTCTCGGAAGCCTGGTGGCGGTGCTGTGGGCGGGGACATCGGCAGCGGGGGAGTGGCGGGGTTACGCCGCGGCCAGCGCCGGTTTCGTCATCGACCACACTTCGGGAATCAGGGCCAAGGGAGGTGCCCTGCAGGCCTACCTGGGCGTGGAGACTCCCTTCGGGCTGTCGCTCGGCGTGGTGGGCGAGGGTGCCGAGACGTGGGGCGCACGTATCCAGGGACAGCAGCTACAACTGGATTACCGTTCACTGGGACTGGAGCTGCGGCTGCGCTTCCTGAGGGACGGAGGAGTGAATCCGTGGGTCGGGGTGCGCGTGGCGCAGAGCCGCTCGACGCCGCTGACGCTGGATGACCTGGGAGCGCCGCGGCGGATGCTGCACGACGGGCTGAGCACGGCGGTGCGGATCGGCCTGGACACGTGGCTGGGATCCCACCTGGGAATCACGGCGTCCACGGCCTGGCAGTGGTGCGACGTCCGGGTGGACAGCAGCACGGCGCCCACCTCCGACGAGTGCGCCAAGCCCCTGCACTCCATCCTGCTCGGCCCCACGCTGCGCTTCTGAGCGGCCGCCCGGGTGGCCCATCCCAGGGCCCGGGTGTTCACTGTCGCGCGGCGCCCCACCCCGAGGGGCGAGAAGACGCCCGAGGCCCGTGAACGGGGCGGTAAGGTGGGCGCATGAATCGCGAATACCATCGCTGGTACAGCCCGCGCCTGGGCCGGGACATGGAGGTATTGCTCTTCGGGCACTCCGGCGAGCCGGTGCTGCTGCTGCCCACCAGCAAGGGCCGTTTCTATCAGGCGGAGGACTTCGGGCTCATCGGGGCGATCTCGGACCGCATCCAGGCGGGCCGTTACGTGGTGCTGTGCGTGGACTCGGTGGACGAGGAGAGCTGGTTCAACAAGTCCATCCACCCGCATGACCGGGTGGCGAGGCACGCGGCGTATGAGCAGTACCTGCTGCACGAGGCGGTGCCGCTGCTGATGTCCCGCAGCACGGGGGGGCGGCTGACGCTGGGCGGGTGCAGCTTCGGCGGCTTCCACACCTACAACATCGGGCTGAGGAACCCGAACACCTTCCGGCGGCTGCTGTCGATGGGGGGCAAGTTCGAAACGGAGGACTTCCTCGACGGCTACCACGACGAGAGCGTGTACTTCCATTCGAGCATGCAGTGGCTGCCGGGGGTGGGCGACCCGGCGCAGCTCGCGGCGCTGAGGCGGGTGGAGATGGTGCTGGCGGTGGGCGAGCACGACTTCTGCAGGCCGTCGAACGAGCACCTCTCGAAGCTGCTGTGGTCGAAGGACATCGGCAACCACCTGGCCATCTGGTGGGGAGGCACGCACGACTGGCCGGTGTGGCGGGAGATGATTCAGCACTACCTGCCGTGGTGAGGCTCAGCCGCCCTGCATCTCACGCTCGCGCAGGGCGACAAACTCGGCGACGAAGTCGAGGAACTTTCGGATGGCGCGCTCGTGGTCGCCATCACAGTCCCGCAGGTATTTGGCGGCCCAGCCCTCGGTGGGCAGCTCGTGCTTCACCTCGCGCAGCCAGTCATGGAAACGGATGTATTCCTCATCATTGATGCCATTGGCGCGCTGGCAGGCTCGGTACCCATCCATGAATGCCACCATCCGAGTGACATTGACTTCCCCCATATCCAGCAACAGTCCCCTCGTCTTTTCCTGCCGCATGCGCATCAGATAATCGAGCATATAGACATGCTGGCGAGGCATCTGGCTGCCTGGAGGATTGTCCTAATTCATGGCCCGGATACCACCCCTCGAAGCATTCTCATGCTTCGAGGGTAGGCCACCCGCCCCTCACGCCTCCAGCGGCTGGAACGTGCCCGAGCTCTGGCGCTCGAAGCGCCAGAAGAGCGCGAGCGCCACGGCGGTGAGCCCCGCGCACAGGCCCCACCAGATGCCGACCACGCCGAGCTTCATCCCGAAGCCGAGCAGCAGCGCCACCGGCAGGCCCACCAGGTAGTGCCCCACCATGTTGGCGTAGAAGGTGAAGCGCGTATCCCCCGCCCCGCGCAACACGCCCGCGCCCACGCCCTGCACGCCGTCGGAAATCTGGAAGACGCCGCACACCATCAACAGCGGCACCACCAGCGATATCACCTCGGGCGGCGCGCCCATCAGGCGTGCCAGCTGCTGGGGAAAGAGCGCGTAGAACAGCGCGCTCATCACCATGAAGCCCGCGCCCGAGGCGAAGGCCATCAGCCCGCTGCGCCGCGCTCGCGGCGTATTGCGCGCCCCCACCGCCCAACCCACACGCACGCTGCCCGCGTTGCCGATGCCCAGCGCCACGGCGAACGTGATGCTGCCGAAGGACATGACGATCTGATGCGCGCTCATGCTCTCCGGGCCGAGCCAGCGCGACAGCACGCCCGCCAGCGAGAAGACCCCCACCTCCGCCGCGATGTGCAGGCCAATGGGCAACCCCACCCGCAGGGCATTGAGGATGTCCGCGCGCACCGGCTTCACCCAGGCGCGATTCGCGGCCACAGGCGCCCTGCGCACCGCCCACGCGACGATGACCCACTCCATCGCGCAGGCCAACAGCGTCGCGATCGCCGAGCCCTTCACCCCCAGGGCCGGCATCAGACGCAGCGGCCCGAACCAGGCTGGCAGCCCCTCGCCCCCGAAGACGAACAGGATGTTCGCCCCCAGGTTGAAGAGGTTGGCGACCCCGGTGGCCACCACCAGCGACCGGGGGCGCCCCGTCGCCTGGAGATAGGCTCGCGTGGTGATGAAGAGCAGCAGCAGCGGCAGGCTGAGAGCGCGCCACGTGAGGTAGTCCCGCACCTCGGGAAGCTCCGCGAAGTTCACACCGAAGAGCGGCAGCACCCGGGGCACCACCATCAGCGGCACCGCCAGCACCGTCCCCACAATGGTGGCCAGGTAACAGCCCTGCCAGAGGAGCTCCCGGGCGCGCGGTGTATTGCGAGCCCCGAAAGCCTGGGACACCAGCGGATCCACCCCCATCATGAGCCCGATGGCGAAGCTGCTGATGGCGAAGAACACGGAGGAGGACAGGCCCACCGCCGCCAGGGCCTGCGTCCCGACCCGCCCCACCACCGCCGTGTCCACGAAGCTCATGAGGGATTGACCCCCTTGCGCGATGGCGATGGGCAGGGCGAGCTTCCAGAGCTCACGGAACTCTTCACGACGGCTGGGCAGGGTTGCGGGCGACATGGGAGCGGGGCCTTTAATGGTTTTGTGCCGGGGATGCCCGGCAATTGTCGCCGACGCTCCAAGCCCCGCTCGCCTGACCCATCAGCCGGCCGCCCGTACTCCAGGCGGCCGGACGGCCCCGCTCAATCGCAGGACCACGCCTTGGGAGGGCACTCCACGCAGAGGCCCTCCTCGGGCCTGGGCCCGCCCATGCACGCTCCGCCGCACGTCTCGACGATGCGGTTCGTGCCCTGCTCCACGTAGTAGTACGGCCCGTCCACCTCGGACCGGCAGTTCACTCCAACGAGGTTCCCGCACGTCTTGTCCACCTCGCAGTGCTCGGGGAGGGCGTGCAGATCCAGGTGGTTCTGCCCACTCTCCTCGGGAGCGGGGCCCCACGTCCCGAGCCCGCCACACGCCAGGAGCAGACCCAGCGCGGCGGTGAGCGGGGTGGCCCGGCGCACGGTGGTGAGGGAGGGAGCGGAGGGCCTCTTCGAGGTAGAAGGCATCATGGTGGAGAGGCTCCGGGTCACGGGTAGATGGGAGCGAAGCGCGAGGTGGCCAGCGGCTGGGAGAGGTTGCTCACGTGGGCCACGCGCACGCCGGCGTCGCTGATGGCGTACACGTAGTCATCCGCCATCACGCTGCGGCGCACGTTGGGCGAGTAGGTGTAGCTCCAAGTGTAGTAGTTGACCGTCTGGAAGACGTCCTTCATGGAGACCGCGCCCACGGGGGAGAAGCCGGTGGCGGGGTTCACGCGGAAGACACGCAGGTCGCTCACGAAGCCGCCCCAGTAGTCGCCGTTGTACGGCTGCGTCCAGTCCGAGAAGGGAATGGCCACCAGCCCCTTGGCCGGGAAGTAGTTGAAGGCCTTGTGCTCGTAGAGCGACTCGCTCCAGCCGTAGGCCGTGCCCACCAGCTGCGTGAAGGCCTCGCGCGGGTTGGCCGGGTCCGTCACGTCGAAGAGCGACAGCTTGAGGGCCCGCGAGCGCCAGTCCCCATTCTCCGCCACCTGCACCCCGACGGTCAGCAGGTGCGTGTCATCCACCGGGTGGATGTACGTGGAAAAGCCCGGCACCTTCAGCTCGCCCACCTTGCGCGGATGCGCCGGATCCGACAGGTCGAAGGTGAAGAGGGGATCCACCTGGCGGAACGTCACCACGTAGCCCTTGGTGCCCAGGAAGCGCGCGCTGTAGATGCGCTCGCCCTTGGCCAGCTCCTCGCTCTGCCCCAGCAGCGTCAGCCTGTCGCCCTCCAGGTGGTAGGTGGAGACGCGGTTGCTCGTCTCCGTGCGGCCCCAGGGGTTGCTGTCCTCCGGCACGCGCTTGGTCAAGGTGGTCGCGACGCGCAACACGCCCTCGTGCTCGTCCATGCTGAACTGGTCCAGCAGCGTGCCCTCCACCGTGGCGCTGGCCGCGTACGTGGCCCGGCGCGGCTGGCTGAGGTCCAGCTTGTGCACGTAGGTGTAGTCCGACTGCCCCGGCTCCAGCCACCACCACCAGTGGCGCGTGGCCAGGTAGAGCGAGTCCGCGGTGGCGTACACCTCACCCGGCTCGGTCACCAGGGTGGTGCGGCTCGGCAGCTGCGCTATCTGCGCATCCAGGTCGAGCGAAACCACGGTGACGAAGCCCAGCCTCGTGGGCGCGTTCGTCTTGTGGAAGTCCCGGCAGTCGTAGCCCACCGACTCCACGGTCCCATCCGGCCGCTTGGACCGGCCCAGGGGCATCCAGTCCGACAGGGAGCGCGAACGGATGAGCTGCTCGTTCTGCTTCATCAGCTCGTCGATCGCCTTCTCCAGCTGCTTCTGGTCGTTCCAGAGCGTCGAGGAGTAGTCGGGCCACCAGCGCACGCCCGTGGGCCAACGGAACGAGTCGTTCATCACCAGCCGCGCCGAGCTGCCCGCCAGGCGCGCGTCTTGGTAGTAGCCCGCCAGGTACAGCTCGCCCGTCACCTGGGGCGCGGCCAGGTTGGACACGTCCACCGTCGTCACCTTGGTGAACGCCGCCCCATAGTTGGCGCAGGGGCCAATGGGCGTGCACGCGACTTCGAGCCCGGGCGCGCCATACCCGCCACCATACCCGCCGCCCATGCCCGGAAGTGACTCGTACACCACGGAGAAGACGATCACCTTGTCACCGCGCAGGAACATCTGCTGGGGCCAGCCCTCGATGGTCAGCGAGGACTCCGCGCGCAGCGACTCGGCCGGCCAGGAGCGGTGCACGTACAGCTTCTGCCCGGAGAGGACGAAGATGCGCGTGCCATCGTTCTTCACGAAGTCCGCCTCGTCCACGCCCGCCACCTGGTTGTTGGTGCCCGTGTAGTCGCTCGGCGCGGGCGCCCCCGCGCCCCCTGAGTTTTCCGAGCTCGGCGGAGCCCCATCCGCCACGGGCACACCGCCAAACCAACCGCCCCGTGACTTCCAGTAGGACGGCTTGGAGCTCTCCATCGTGGCGCGCATGTCGAGCACCGCGGCGTCCTCGATATAGGACTCGAGCGCCTCACAGCCCTCGAAGGCCTCCAGCTTCGCCTGCATCTGCACCGGCTGGTTTTCGGGGATGCTGCTGCTCTTGTCAGCGCACCCCACCAGTCCCAGCAGCGCGAGTACCCACCCACTGTGGTTCTTCCTGAACATGAATTGACTCCTCTGGATCGTCTTCCGGCAGCGCGGCGGGAGTTGCCACCCGTGTGCCAGGGGCCGAAGGGACCGAGCACCTCACCAGGCGCTCGGAAATCCAGGGGGTTGGACGCGCTCGGGGCTACGGCAGGGGCCTCGGAAAACCGAGGACCCCCTTCTTTTTCGTGGAGCCCCGAGCCAGAACGGGCCGGCTCAGATGTGCAGCGGGTGTCCGAGCGCCGCCTCGGCGGCCTCGTGGATGACCTCGGAGAGCGTGGGGTGCGCGTGCATCGTCCTCGCGAGCTCCTCGACGGTGGACTCGAGCCGGAGCGCGACGCCCGCCTCCGCGAGCAGCTCCGTCACATGCGGCCCGATGAGGTGCACGCCGAGCAGCTCGCCATAACGGGCATCGCTCACCAGCTTGACGAAGCCCTCGGTGTGGTCGAGCACGCGCGCCTTGCCGAGCGCGGAGAACGGGAAGCGGCCGACGCGCACGTCGTATCCGCGCTCCTTCGCCCGCGCCTCGGTGAGGCCGACGGAGGCGACCTCGGGCGCGCTGTAGGTGCACGAGGGGACGTGGTCGTAGACGATGGGCTGCGGCGCGAGCCCCGCGATGGACTCGGCGGCGATGATGGCCTCCATGGTGGCCACGTGCGCGAGCGAGGGCGTGGGCACGATGTCGCCGATGGCGTAGAGGCCCGGCGCGCTCGTCCGCATCTCACCATCCACGCGGACGAAGCCCCGCTCCAACGTCACCCCGAGCGCCTCGAGCCCGAGCCCCTCGGTGAGCGGGCGGCGGCCGGCGGCGACGAGGAGCTTCTCGACCTCGAGGGTGCGGACCTCGCCGGTGGAGGTGCGGAGCGAGAGCGTGACGCCGTTTCCGGTGACACGGGTGTCCTCGAGCTTCGCGCCGGTGTGCACCTCGATGCCACGGCGGCGGAAGCTCCGCTCCAGCTCGGTGGAGACATCCACGTCCTCGATGGGCAGCAGACGCGGCAGCATCTCGATGAGGGTGACCCGGCTGCCAAAGCGGCTGTAGAGGGAGGCGAACTCCACGCCCACGGCTCCAGCCCCGATGATGGCGAGCGAGGCGGGCACGCGCGACAGCTCGAGCGCGTGGTCGGACGAGAGCACCCGCTCCCCGTCGAAGGGCAGGCCGGGGAGAGGCTTGGGAGCGGAGCCGGTGGCGAGGAGAACGTTGCGAGTCTCGAGCACGCGGACTTCCCCGCGGTCATCCTTCACCTGCACGCGGCCGGGAGCCGTGAGGGTTCCAAAGCCTTGCACGACCTGGACGCCGTTCTTCTTCATCAGGAAGCCGACGCCGGAGCTGTTCTTCTCCACCACGCGGTTCTTGAAGGCATGCGCCGCCGCGAGGTCCAACCTCACGTCGGAGGCAACGACACCCAACTCGCCGCCGTGCCGAGCGTCCTCGAGCACATCGGCGGTGTGGAGCAGCGCCTTGGTGGGGATGCAGCCGCGCAGCGTGCACACGCCGCCGAGCCGGTTGTCGCGCTCGACCAGTGCCACCTTGAGGCCGAGCTGGGACGCGCGGATGGCCGCCGCGTAGCCACCGGGACCGGCGCCGATCACCACCACATCCAACCCGCCAGCCGGACGAACGGTCGTGCTATTTTTGGAGGAAGACGATGCAGGGGAGGTCATGACGAGAGGTCCTTTCAGGGGGAGGGGCGCGAGGAGTCCAGGAGCTGCTGGAAGCTGGCGCGGGCGTGGGCCTCGGCGCGAGGGTCTCGCAGGAGACGCCAGAAGTGATGGGCGCCGAGGATGAGGGAGTGGACCTGGTAGGCGAACCGAGCCACGTCGAGGTCCTTGCGGAGCTGACCCGCCTCGATGGCACTGCGGGCGAGGCGCACCACCGAGTCGCTCATGTACCGCTCGGCACCGGCCACGAAGTCACGCGGCTTGCCCTCGTGGTCGTCGAGCTCTGTGGAGGCCGCGATGAAGATGCAGCCGCCGGGGGCGATCGGGTGGATGTGGTAGTCGAGCCACAGGTCGAACAGCTTCTCGAGCTGGGGCAGCCCCTTGGGTGCCTCGAGCGAAGGCCGGATGACGTGGCTCTCGAACTTCTCCGCCGCGTCCTTGAGCACCGCGAGCTGGAGGTCCTCCTTCGAGCCGAAGTGCGCGAAGAGGCCGCTCTTGCTCATGCCGAGCTCCTCGGCGAGCGCACCGATGGTGAGCCCCTCGAGCCCATCCCGCGTGGCGACGCGGAGGGCGTGCTCGAGGATTCGCTCCCGGGTGGCGGCTCCCTTCGACATGCCTCAAGAAATACGAACGGTCGTGCTTTTTGTCAAACCCGAGTGCCTGGCCGGGCTGGCATCGAGGGGGCAGACAATCCCTCGCCAGGAACGAGGGCCCCTCAGCGGCCCGACAGCAATTGCGTGAGCTGGCGCGCCACCTGGGCGCACTGCTCGGCGTCGCGCGCCTCCAGGGCGGCATGGCCGGACGCCAGCAGCGACCTCACGTTGATCATCGCCGCATCCGCCTGATCGCTGGGGTTCTCCTCGGCGGTGCGCTGCAGCAGCTTCGCCAGCTTCTCCCCGCGCTCCAGCAACTTGCGGAACGTCTCCTCCGTCTTCTTCGCGTCCGACTGCGCCTGCTTCTGCGCGTACGAGGCCTGCTCCTTCACGAGCCGCTCGGCCTCCTGTCCCGGCAGGTTCGGACGCGCCTCCAGGCGCACCGCCTCGCTCAGGCCCGTCTTGAGGTCCGTGGCGCGCACCGACAGCGTGCCCTCGTTGGACAGTTCGAACGTCACCTCCAGCGGCGTATCCCCGCGCGAGCCCGCCTGGAGGTTGCGCAACACCACCTCGCCCAGCTTGCGGTTCTCGTCCTGCAGCTCGCTCTCGCCCTGGTAGATGGGAATGCGCGCCTCCGTCTGGCCATGGGCGCTCGGGTGGAAGACGTCCTTGGTCACCACGGGCACCGAGCTGTTCCGGGGAATGAGGTGCTTCACCCTCCCGCCCAGCACGCCCACGCCCAGCGAGCTGCCCACCACGTCCAGCAGCAGCGCCGCGCCCGACTGCCGCGCCAGCTCGTCCGCGTGGATGGCCGCGCCCAGCGCCACGGCCTCGTCCGGGTTCACCTCCGTGGAGGGCGCCTTGCCGAAGAAGTCCGCCACCAGCCGGCGAATCATCGGCACCCGCGTCATGCCGCCCACCAGCAGCACCGTGTCCACCGAGTGCGGCTCCATCCCCGCTTCCTTCATCACCGACTCGCAGACCGCGAGGCACCGCTGGGACAGCGGCTCACACAGCTGTTCGAAGAACTGGCGCGTGAGCGCCGTCTCCAGGCCCGTGAGCTTGCGCGCCGGCTGCGTGTGGTCGCCCAGGCCCGCCAGAGAGATGAGCGTCTCCTCGTACTCCGTCAGCTCGCGCTTGGCCTGCTCGGCGGCCACCTTCAGCTTGCGCATGGACACCGCGTCGCGGTGCACCAGTTCGCGGTGGTTGTCGTCCACCTGCGCCAGCAGCCAGTCGACAATCTTCAGGTCGAAGTCCTCGCCGCCCAGCGCCGGGTCTCCGCCCGTGGCTTTCACCTCGTAGACGCCGTCGGTGATCTCCAGCACGGTGACATCGAAGGTGCCGCCGCCCAGGTCGAAGACGAGCGCATGGCCCTGGAAGCCGCGAGACAGCCCGTAGGCGAGCGCCGCGGCCGTGGGCTCGTTGATGAGGCGGATGGCATCCAGCCCGGCGATGGTGGCCGCCTCGCGCGTGGCCTGGCGCTGGCCGTCGTCGAAGTTGGCCGGGACGGTGATGACGCACTTGCCCACCGGGCGCCCGAAGTACGCCTCCGCGTCCAGCTTCAGCTCGCCCAGAATCATCGCCGACACCTGGGTGACCGGCACGGTGCGCCCGGCCATCTTCACGCGCACGTCCCCGGTGTTGCCGCCCGCCAGGGGATAAGGCACCACCGCCTTCGCCCCCTGCACCAGCTCCGGCGTGAAGCGCCGCCCGATGAAACGTTTGGTGGCCCACACCACGCACTCGGGGTGCTCTTCCGCGAGCGCCTGGGCCTTGGTGCCCACCACGCGCTCACCCGCCTTCGGGGTGAGACCCACGACGGAGGGCGTCAGCCGTCCTCCCGAGCGTGAGGGGATGATGCGAGGCCGGCCCTCCTCCACGGAGGCCACGGCGCTGTTGGTGGTGCCCAGGTCGATGCCGATGACGGGGTCGCGCATTGAAGAGGAAGCCGGTGTCCGAGGGCTGGAGCAGGGGCCTGTGTTCGCATGATACGCCGGAGATGCGCGGTTCCAGAGGCCCCCCTTTCGTGCCTCCCCTCCATACAGCCCCAGGCGAACTTATTGGAGACCCCGCACGGGCCATGTCCCCGGCGTTGCCCCGGGGCGGAGGGCATGCTAAGCGCGCCGCGCCATGGTGAACGTGTCAATCGCCCGCCGTTACGCCCGCGCGCTCCTCGACGTCGCCACTGAAGCTGGCCGCGCCGATGCCGTGTCCGAGCAGCTCTCCTCCGTTGCCAGCGCACTCGCGCAGAACCGCGAGCTGGCGGACGTCCTGTTCAACCCGGCCTACTCCCGCGAGCAGCGCTCCCGCGTGGTGGAGGCGCTCCTCAAGGTGCTCGGCCAGGTGGAGCCCGTGCTGGGCAACACCCTGCGCCTGCTGGTGGAGCGCAACCGGCTCGTCTACCTGCCGGACATCGCCCGCCTCTACCGCGACATGGCCGATTCCCAGGCCGGCCGTCTGCGGGGCCACGTCACCAGCGCCGTCCCCCTCACCGCTGATACCCTCCAGAAGCTCGCGGGCTCCTTCAAGCAGATCACCCAGCGCAACGTCGTGCTGGAGGCGCGCGTGGACCCCACCGTGCTCGGCGGCGTCGCCGCCCAGGTGGGCAGCACCCTCTACGACGGCACCCTGCGCACCCAGCTCGAGCAGCTGCGCCGCGAGCTCAAGCAGCGCTAGCCTCCCCGGCTGCCCTGCTTCCAGGGAGGACCTGCGTTGTCGGGTCCCCCGCACTTCCCAGCAAGCCCGGTATTCCCAGCGGGCCATGGAAAGGATATGGTGGGGGGCACGGGTCCCAGCCCGTGACTCATCTCCTTCCATGGCGCAGCCAGTCCTCCACCGCTCCCACGTCGGCACCCCGGCCCCCTCCCTTCCTGAGGAGGCCCTGCCCTGCTTCGGAGCGCTGCTCCAAGCCACGGGTCTTGGGCTGGCTTTTCTCGACCGGGAGCTGCGCTTCCGCTTCGTCAGCAACGCCCTCATCACCCTGAGTGGGCTGCCCGGAACCTCCTATGAGGGCCGGACGACCGGAGAGGTCTGGCCGGGGCTGGCCGCGGGGCTGGTGCCACTGCTGAACCGGGCCATCCAGGGAGAGACGGTGGTGGGGGCACGCGTGTCCGGCCCGATGGGAACGCACGGCCCGCGGCACTTCCGGGTGTCGGTGCTGCCCGCGTCCACGGGTGGCCTGCGCTCGGGAGTGGGCCTGACGCTGGAGGACGAGACGGAGCGCGTGGAGCAGGAGCAGGCCCTGCGCGAGAGCGAGGAGCGGCTGCGCGGCCTCGTCGCCGTCTCCTGTGATGGCTTCATGCTCCATGACGCGGGCGTCATCCTCGACGTGAGCGCCGGGCTGGCCGGCCTGTTCGGCTGCACGCGCGAGGAGATGCTGGGCCAGCAGTTGATGCGCTGGGTGGCCCCTGAGTCCCGCGAGACGGTGCAGCGCTCGCTCGCCCGGCAGGTGGAGTCCCCGTACGAGCTGACGGGCATGCGCGGCGACGGCAAGCGGCTCTTCCTGGAGGTCCTGGGACGGCAGGTGGAGTACGCCGGACGTCCCGTGCGGATGACGGCCGTCTGGGACATCAGCGCTCGCAAGGCCTCCGAGGAGGCCGCCTCCCGCGCGGACGTCTTCCGAGAGCAGTTGCTGGGGGTGGTGGGGCACGACCTGCGCTCTCCGCTGTACGCCATCCAGCTCAGCGTGGGGGCGCTCCAGCGCGCCGGGGACCTCAACGACACCCAGGCACGCCAGGTAACGCACGTGGCCACGGCGGCCCGGCGCATGGAGCGGATGATCCACGAGTTGCTGGATTACACGCGCGCCCGGCTGGCGGGCGGCATCCCCGTGCGTCCCTCAGCGCTGGCCCTGGACAAGCAGTTGGAGCGGGTGGTGGAGCAGTTCCAGGTGTCCCACCCCACCCGGCTGATCGTCGCCAAGGCGGAGGGCGACACCCGGGGGAGCTGGGACGAGTCCCGGCTGGGTCAGCTGCTGGACAACCTGGTGGGTAACGCCGTGCAGCACAGCCCCGAGGACACCCCGGTCGAGGTGAAGCTCACCGGGGCGTCGGATGGCATCACCCTGATGGTGCGCAACGACGGGCCTCCGGTGCCGCTGGAGGAGCGGTCGACCCTGTTCGAGCCCTTCAAGCGCGGCAAGCGTGCCACGGGCGACGGCCTGGGCCTGGGCCTCTATATCGCCCGGCAGATCGTCATGGCCCATGGGGGCCGCATCTCGGTGGAGTCCGGCGTCGGATTGGGGACGCGCTTCATCGTGTGGCTGCCCCGGCATGCCCCGGGCGCCTAGAGGCAGAAGCCCCCTCCTCCCCAGCGACGCTTACAGCGGCGATGACAACGTGTGCCCTCGGGGGCCCTTGCGCGTTGCGGTAGGGGGGTGCGCGTGGTAAGGGGGCCCGGCCAATTTCAGGTTTTCTGGCGGCATTCCCACCGGCCGCCCCCGTACAAGGACGCAAGATGGAAATCCGCGCCGACGAGATCAGCAGAATCATCCGGGAGCAGATCAAGGACTACGGCAAGAAGGTCACCGTCGCCGAGACCGGTACCGTGCTCTCCGTGGGCGACGGTATCGCCCGCATCTACGGCCTCGAGGGCGTGCTGGCCGGCGAGCTGGTGGAGTTCAACAACGGGGTGAAGGGCCTGGTGCTCAACCTCGAAGAGGACAACGTCGGCGTCGCCATCATGGGTGACTTCAAGGACATCCGCGAGGGTGACCTGGTCAAGCGCACCGGGCAGATCGCCTCGGTGCCGGTGGGCAAGGGACTGCTGGGCCGCGTGGTGAACGCGCTGGGCGAGCCGCTGGACGGCAAGGGCCCCATCCAGGCCACCGAGGTGCGCAAGCTGGAGGTGAAGGCCCCCGGCATCGTCAAGCGCAAGAGCGTGCACGAGCCCCTGCAGACGGGCATCAAGGCCCTGGACGCCCTGGTGCCGATCGGCCGCGGTCAGCGCGAGCTCATCATCGGTGACCGCCAGACGGGCAAGACGGCCGTGGCCGTGGACGCCATCATCAACCAGAAGGGCCTGAACGTCTTCTGTGTGTACGTGGCCATCGGCCAGAAGCAGTCCACCGTGGCCCAGGTGGTGGAGAAGCTCACCCGCTTCGGCGCCATGGAGTACACCGTGGTCGTCACGGCGAACGCCTCGGACCCCGCGCCGATGCAGTTCTTCGCGCCGTACGCCGGCGTCGCCATGGGCGAGTACTTCCGCGACAACAAGATGCACTCGCTCATCGTGTACGACGACCTGTCCAAGCAGGCCGTGGCCTACCGCCAGCTGTCGCTGCTGCTGCGCCGGCCGCCGGGACGCGAGGCCTACCCGGGCGACGTGTTCTTCATCCACAGCCGCCTGCTGGAGCGCGCCGCCAAGCTGTCCGACGCCGAGGGCGCCGGCTCCCTCACCGCCCTGCCCATCATCGAGACGCAGGCCGGTGACGTGTCCGCCTACATCCCCACGAACGTCATCTCCATCACCGACGGGCAGATCTTCCTCGAGACGGACCTGTTCTTCTCGGGCGTGCGTCCCGCCATCAACGTGGGTCTCTCCGTGTCGCGCGTGGGCAGCGCGGCGCAGATCAAGGCCATGAAGCAGGTGGCCGGTACGCTGAAGCTGGACCTGGCGCAGTACCGCGAGCTGGCCGCCTTCGCCCAGTTCGGCTCGGACCTCGACAAGGCCACCCAGGAGACGCTGGCGCGCGGCGCCCGCCTCGTGGAGGTGCTCAAGCAGGGCCAGTACGAGCCCATGCCCGTCGAGAAGCAGGTCATGCAGCTCTACGCCGCCACCAACCGCGAGGATGCGAACAAGCGCGGGTGGATCCGCCAGGTGCCCGTGGCCGACGTGGTCCGCTGGATGCGCGAGTTCCTCGAGTACTCGGACGGCCGCTACCCGCAGATCGCCAAGGACATCTCCGCCAAGCGCGAGCTGACCAACGACATCAAGGCCGCGCTCAACAAGTGCATCACCGAGTTCAACGAGGTCTTCCAGCCCACCCCGGGCGCCAAGGTCTGATCGGCGCCAGCGAGAGCTGAAGCTTCACCCGAGCCCCGCGCTCCCCAGGAGGGACGCGGGGCTTCGTGTTTTCAGGTGATGACCCGCCCGGCCAGCGCAATCGCCTTGTCCAGGTAGCCGGCGAGCGTGGCGATCCGGCCCACCACCTGGGTCACCTTGTCCAGGTCCTCGGCCGCCTCGGAGAGGGCGCGGTTGGTCTCGTCCATGGCGGCGGAGGCCTGCTTGAACTCGGCCGAGTCCGCGTCGAAGCGCGCGCCCAACAGCCTCATCAGCAGCTCGCGCAACCGCTTGCCGTGGGCGAGGTACTGGACGCGGGTCTCCTGCGGAAGGGCGCCGCTCATGGACAGCTCGAAGCAGCGTTCCACCAGGCGGGTCAACGTCTGCGTGTCGAAAGTCATGGCGCTCACTCCTTGGGAGGCGCGTTGATGCGCTGGACGGCCGCAGCGGCGGTGTCCACGCGGCCCTGGAAGGACTGCATGGCGGCGGAGAGCTCCTCGAAGGACTCCAGCTTGCGCTCGGAGCGGGCGAAGTGCAGCAGGGCCTCGTGCGCGTCGCGCAGGGCGCGGGCCAGCTCCACCGGGTTGGCCACCACCAGGGCCTCGTAGTCGTCGGAAGCGCGGCGGATGTCGTCGAGCACCGCGCGGCGCTCGGCCAGCGAGAGCTTGTCGCGGTGGAGGTTGTAGAACATCACCCGCGAGGCGAGTGCCTGCTTGGCGCCGGTGAGCCGCTGGGGCCCGAGCACCTCCACCATGTCCCGCTCCAGCAGATCGATGATGGCGTTCACCTGGGGCGAGCCCTGCTCGATTGCCTTCTGGAGCGCCTGACCCTGTCTGCTCTCCAGGAAGAGCGAGCCCACCACGCCCACCAGCGTGGTCACCGGCTCCACGTACTTGCTGGCCGTGGCGTCACCCTTGCCCGCCAGCGTCTGCAGCTTCTGGCCCAGCGCGCCGAGCTGCGTGCCCAGGGCCGTGGCCCCCTCGGGCAGCTTGCCCGCGTTCTCCGCGCCCGCCAACGTGGCCAGACGCTCGGCGTAGACGCCCAGCAGCGCGATGGCGTCCATGCGCGCCTGGATGGACTCGGGAGAGAAGAGCTTGCCCACCAGCGCCGTGGGCTGGCCGGCCGCGTCCGTGGCGAGCACCTCCAGGCCCGCGTCGTACAGGCGCTCGTCGAGGTAGAGGTCCCTCTCGAAGCGGTTCAGCTCCGAGTAGTACTGGCCCAGCGCGGCACTGGCCTCGGTGTTGCCTTTCTGGAACTGGGCCACGGGCTCCCGGTAGCTGCCCGGCGTCTTGCACCCTGGCAGCAGCGCCAGCACGAACGCCAGCGATGCACCCGGTACGGCCCGCGCCCACCCTCGCATCCGACTCATCTTCACCCCCTGCGGCTGTGCGGCTACGTCCCGCGTCACCCTCCAGCCTACTGCTGCCGGGTGACCGACGTCCCCTCCGCGTCTTCCGTCCACTCGGAGGACGGAATCACCACGGTGCCCGAAGCAGGCCGCGGGGGCGGAGGCGGCTTGCCGGCCGCTTCGCGCGCGGCCTGGATTTCCGGCGGCGGCGGCACGTCCGTGTAGACAACGAAGCGCACGTCGTAGGTGCGGATGTTCTCCTTTCCCATCCGCCGCTCATAGGGACGCGAGAGCAGGACGGCCTGCGCCCCGGCCTTGCACGCCGTCTCGCGAAGCAACTCCTTGCGCCCCTTCTCCCCAATCCACTGGTTGCCGTTGAAAGGCAGCGTGCCCAGGACCTCGTAGGGACGCGACGGCTCGAAGTCCTCCTCGAAGACATCGAAGTCGCAATCCGGCGGCCTGGAAGGCCACGCCTTGAACGCGTTGGGCTCGCGCTTCGCGGACAGCGTGGCACAGGCGCTCAGCGCGGCACCCGTGGCGAGAACCAAACACAGCTGTCGGACAAAGCACATGGCACCAATCTAGCGCAGGCCCGTGGATGCATCCCCCTGAAAAAAGGATGAAGCACTGTCAGACCCATGCTGAAACGGTATGGCAAGGCGATGCCGTACCTCTTGGGGGCACCATGAGCGACGAGCAATTCTTCTGCGAGTACTGTGGCTACAACTCCGATAGCAGGGAGCACTGCACCCATTGCGGGCGCGATATCGCCCACCTGTTCGACAATCCCTCCCAGTTCATCCCTCCCCTCTGGGGAAAGATGACCCTCCGCCTCCACGGCAGGACCGATGCCGAACGGACCTGGAAGGAACTGGCCGAGGTGTGGCGAGAGAAGGTGGAGGAGACGAGGCCCCACAAGCCCAGCCAGTTGGAGAAGTTCAACACCAGCGAGGACACCGTGGAGTTGTACGGGGCCGACTACATGGCCAGCACCATGCGCGAGGCCATGGGTGAGCGCGGCTCCGTTGAATTCCAGGAGCTCCCCCATGAGCAGATGCCTCACAGCCCGAAATATCAATTTCCTCGCCCGCCCACCGTCCCCCGGAACAAACGCTGAGCCACCCGCATGCCACACCTGCGCGTCAGGGCCCTTCTCTCCGCTCTGCTCCTCGCCCAGATCGCCTGCAACAAGTCTTCGCCACAGGATGCATCCACCCTGCCTTCAGTGGACTGCAAGGAAGACTTTGGCTGCTTCATTGCCCGGGCGCGCACCTGCTCTCCGGCCTCCGTCCTCCGCCGGGAACAGCTCGTGGTTTCAGGCGCCACGGTGCGCACGGTGATACGCCACGAGGTGGTCGGCCGTGTACAGGGCCGCTGCCACCTGCGACGCACCCGGCTGGAGCCCCCGCCGCCGCCCATCCGCGAGCAGAAGGACCCGTTCGCTCCAGACGCGGAGCCCCTGGAGGAGCCCAGCCCCGAGCAGAAAACCCTCGATGAGCGCAGCCCGCCCCGACTGCAATGCCTTTACCCCGATACCCAGGCCGCCGAGGCCATGCAAAGGCTCGCGGAGGGTCGAGCCACCCCCGAGGATCTCGAGCCCTGCTACCCCGGCGACGGGCGCTGTGGCCAGGTGCCCCTGCTGGCCCCTCCCTGCGCGCTCGGCGATTGCCTCCTGGGACGATGGACGTACACGTGCGAGACGCGAGATGGCAAAAACATCTACACGTGTGAAGGAACACGCCTGTCGGACGCGAGCCCGCCCGGCGTGAGCTGTGCCTCATGGTGTGACGCGGATGGCCGGGAAAAGGTGAGCTGCCACAAGCCACTCCCAGCCAGACGCTCCCTCGACAGAGGAACTCCACCGTAAGGGCTCACACCCGGCGGAGCGTCCAGGCATGAGCCGGAGTCACAGCACCAACGCCCGGCGCCGCCCGCTCAGCCGCGCAAGCGAGGGAGGATGGCGCGCAGGCTCGGGTCCATGCCACCCCGCGCCCCGAGCGCCTGAATCGCCCGGCGCTCGTACTCGAGCGTGTTGGTGCGCGCCACGAACTGCACGCTGGCCCCGAGCGCCGCGGGCATCGACAGGTCCAGCTCGAAGATGTCGCCGGCCACCAGCGTCGTCTCCGGAGAGGTGTCCGTCTCGTTCCAGATGCGGCGCAGCGCCTCGTAGTACCGGCCCCGGCGCAGGTGGATGGGACGCACCAGCGCGTCCACCTGCACCGTCTCGGGCAGCGCGTCGAAGATGGCGTCGGACGCCGTGGGGGGCTCGATGAGGAACTTGCGCGCATCCCCGGACACCCGCAGGCGCTCGCGGCCGCGCGGCGCCAGCTTCGTCAGCTTCGCCTCCACCGTGGCCGTGTGCGCGTTGGTGACGACGTGGATGGGCAGCCCCGTCTCCAGCAGCGCCTCCAACACCTCCTTCGCCTCGGGCTTGAAGGCCATGCCCACCTGCGCGTACGCCTCGCGGTAGAGCTTGTCCAACAGCGCCGCCCGCTCGGCCTTGTCGGTCATCACCCCGAGCCGATCACACAGCCTGCGCGCCACGAAGTTGGCCAGCAGGTACGGGTCCGCGGTGGCCGGTGCCACCACGCGCCCTCCCACCTCCCAGCCGTGCTCCTCGTTGCTGGACACCACCCCGGCCTCCACCTCGGCCCAACCCGCCTCCATCACGTCGCGGCCCAGCTCCTCGGACAGGCGCCGGCGGAAGTGCAGGACGAAGGGTGCTCCCTCCTCCGCTACATCGGTGAAGGTCCCATCGAAATCCAGCACCACGCATCGAATCGCCATCGTCCTGAGTCCTCTCTGTCGCAGGAAGTGGGAAATAGGCCCCCTCCACCCCCGGAATCAAGCCGGAGCGCGTCAGTTCAATGGGGAACCACCGGTGGCGGGGGCGTGTCAGACCCTGCGTGTAGAACGAGTCCGCGGTCGACAGGAGGAACCGTGGGCCCCAGCGCAGGGGAGAGGTTGGGGCCCACGGGGATATGTCAGACCCTCCATGTAGACCCAGAGTGTCGGCGCGACGAAGGCGCCGCGTGTTCCGGAGGTCCCCTGGGAAGGCCACCGGAACATTCATGCAGTAGGGCTGCACTTCCGCCGGACACCTTCGGGTGCGAGGCGGCGGGGGCGGCGAGTCCGGCTCCCCTCCCCGGGCTCGCCGCCTCAACTTTTTTCGCACACCCGTTTCAATGTCCGGGCGCTTGGAGTGGGAGCGCGGAGTACAGGCCCGGAAGCGTCACGACGAAGGTGGAACCCTCGCCCGGAGTGCTCTGGGCGTGGATGGTGCCCCCGAGTGCCTCGACAATCTTGCGCGTGATGTAGAGCCCCAGGCCGAGGCCGCCGTAATGGCGCTCGGACACGGCGCGCTCGAAGCGGTCGAAGATGCGCGAGAGGTTGCCCGCCTCGATGCCAATGCCGTGGTCATGCACGAGGAGCACGGCGTGCCCGGCCTCCTCGCTCACGCTCAGCTCCACGGGCTTGCCCGCTCCGTACTTGAGCGCGTTGGTGAGGAGGTTCGTCACCACCTGCTCCAGCCGGAGCCGGTCCCACCGGCCGATGACGGGCCGCGGAGCCCACACCGTGACGGGGCACTCCGCCTTGAGGGCCTGGGGGTCGAAGCGGTTGACGACCTCGCGGACGACCTCCGCCAGGTTCACCTCCTCCCAGTCCAGCTCGAGCTTGCCAGCGCCGATGCGTGAGACATCCAACAGACTGTCGATGAGGCGGGAGAGCCGGGACACCTGACGCTCGGCGACGTCCAGGTGCGACAGCAGCGTGTCCCGGTTCACCGCCTCCGCCTGGCGGCGAGCGGACTGGCGCAGGGTGTGGAGCTTGAGCCGCAGGGGCGTCAGCGGCGTCTTCAGCTCATGCGAGGCGACCGAGAGGAATTCGTCGCGCACCTGGATGGCTTCCTTCGCCTCGCGGAAGAGCCGGGCGTTGTCCACCGAGATGGCCGCGCGGCGCGCCAGGTCCTCCGCGAGCCGGAGATCCCTCTCGTCGTACTCCCGCTCCCCATCCGCATAGACGAGCGTGAGCGCCCCGAGAATCCTCCCCCGGCTGAGCAGCGGCACGCAAAGGTAGGACGCGAGGCCGAGCTCATGCAGCAGGCGCGAGAAGTCCTCGTCCCGCGCCCCGGTGCCAAAGAACGTCTCCGGGACGGTGGGCAGCCACTCCGATTCGCCCGAGCGCAGCACCCTGGACAGGCCCCGGCTGGAGTTCCAGTCCAGGGAGACGTGGCGTTGGAGCTCCTTCACCGCCTCCACCTTCTCCGGCTCCCGGTGGGCCGCCGCCACCCGCTGGACGCTCCCGTCCGGCGCCAGCATGTCGACCGCGCACCAGTCCGCGAGCGTGGGCACCACGAGCCGGGCCACGTTCTCCAGCGTGGCCTCATAGTCGAGCGACGCCGACAGCAACGCGCTCGCGCGGGCGAGGAAGGAGGAGGCCTGCTCGGAGCGCCGCTGCTCGGTGACGTCGATGTGGAGGCCCACCCACTCGCGCACCTGGCCGTCCTCCCCCACCACGGGCACGCCCCGGGCGGACAGGTGACGGTACTTCCCATCATGCCGGCGCACCCGGTGCTCGGACTCGAAGACCTTCCGGTTGCGCAACGACTCCACCCACTGCCGGACCGTCCGCCCTCGGTCCTCCGGGTGGATGCACTCCAACCACCCGTACCGCGCATCCAGGTACTTCTCCCGCGGCTGGCCGGTGAAGGCCCTCCAGCTCGGCGAGTCGGAGGAGACACGGCCCTCGGCGTCCGTCGTCCAGACAATCTGCGAGACGGCATGCGTCAAGGAGCGGAAGCGCTCCTCGCTCTCCTGCAGGGCCTCGTGCTGCCGTTGCAGCCTCGTCGACAACTCCTCGGCCCGCAGGCGCGCGAGCATCTGCCCCGTCACCTCCGAGGCGCAGATGAGCAGGCCCTCGGTGCCCCCATCCGCCTTGCGCAGGGGCTGGTACACGAAGTCGAAGAAGGAAGTCTCCCGCTCTCCCGGCCCGTCGAGCTTGATGGGAATCGCCTTGCCCGACACCGGCTCGCCCGTGCGGAAGACATGGTCCATCAGCTCGAAGACATGCTGCCCGTCGAACGAGGGGTGGGCCTCGCGCGCCGGCCGGCCGAGGATGTCGCGCTTGCCGATGAGCTGCAGGTAGCGTGGGTTGGCGTACACGTAGACGTGCATGGGCCCCTGCAGCATGGCGATGGCGACGGGCGCCTGGGTGAAGACGTCATGCAGCCGGGCCCGCTGGACGGCCGCTTCCATGAGCGCCGCGTGCTCGCGCGCCAGCAGCCCGGCCTGCTCCTCCCGAAGCTCGGCCGCCCGCTGCTTGAGCTGGCGGTCCTTCTCGAAGAGCTCCACGAAGAGCCCCACCTTGGCGCGCAGCATCTCCGGGTCGAACGGCTTGATGAGGTACTCCACCGCGCCTTCGACATAGCCCTGCACGATGGAGGACTCGTCCCGGTGGAAGGCGGAGATGATGATGATGGGCGTGTCCCGGTGCCGCGCCCGCTGCCGGATGAGCCGGGCCGTCTCGAAGCCATCCATTCCCGGCATCCGCGCATCCAGGATGATGACCGCGAAGTCCTCCCGGAGCAGACATGTCAGCGCCTGCTCGCCCGACGTGGCCTTCACCCTGCGCACCTGGAGCGGCGACAGCACCGCCTCGAGCGCGAGGAGGTTGGTGGGATGGTCATCCACCAGGAGGACAGCGGGCTTGGCGATCGACCTCAACACGGTCCGTCCTCTCCCTCGTCAGTCCAGTTGCCTGCCCTACGAGCATGCCTGGGAGGCCGCCTCCACTCCGGCCCACGCCCGTGCGGCGACCTTCTCAGGAAGAAACGGGGGGCTTCCCGGTCTGATGCCCGGACTCACGGGTGGCCGCCCACTGCCCTCCCTGCGTGGGAGGGGGTGGGCTCCGCGCACCTCGCGCGAGGCAGGAGACTTGTACCTACTCCCACCCCCTGGGAATCGCCACCGTGCAAGGCCGGGCCCACGCAAGCGCCGCGCAGTCGACGACTCGGGGGAATGGGCTCGCGAGCCGTACCCGGATGTGACGTTATTGTGTGGAGGGGGGTTCCACGCAGGCATGACTGAAAACGACCTACCGGGTTCTCCCGAAGCATCGGTCCTGCTCACCGAGCGCGAGCATCTCCGGGCATTGCTGCGATTGATGCCGGTGGGCGTCTTCATCGTGGACGCGCAGGGACGGCTGCTTGAGTCCAACCCCGCCGCGGAGGCACTCTGGGGAGGACCGCTGCCCCGGGTGGGCCTGGAGGGCTACGGCGTCTACGAGGGCTACTGGCCCGGGAGCGGACGGAGGCTGGAGCCCCACGAGTGGGCGCTGGCGCGCACGCTGCGCGACGGGCAGCCGGTGGTGAACGAGGAGGTGGAGATCGTCGGACAGGACGGCCTGCGGCGCACCGTGCTGCACTCCACCACGGCCCTGCGGGATGCGCGGGGCACCATCGTCGGAGCGGTGGCCGTGAAGGTGGACATCACCACGCGCCGCCAGACGGAGCACGCCGAGGCCTTCCTCGCCGAGGCCACGCGCCTGCTGGTGGAGTCCCTGGAATGGGAGGGGACGCTGCAGGCGATGGCACGGCTGGCCACGCGCCAGCTGGCCGACCTGTGCATCATCGACGTGGTGGGCGACGACGGCGAGTTGCACCGCCTGGTCGCCACCGCGAGGAATCCCGCCCACCAGGCAGTGCTGCCCGAGTTGATGCGCTTTCCGCCGAAGTTGGGCGGCCCGAGCCCGCTGGCGAGGGTCTTCACCGAGGGCCGCCCGCTGCTCGTGCCGGAGCTCTCCCCCCAGTTGCTGCGCGAACTGGCGCGCTCGCCCGAGCATCTGCGAATCCTGAAGCTGGTGGAGGGGGGCACCTGCATGGTGGTGCCGCTGTCGGTGGGAGCGCGCCAGGTGGGGATCATCAACTTCATCCTCGCCACGCCGGGCCGGCACTACACGGAGCGGGAACTGGGGTATGCCGAGGAGCTCGCCCGGCGGGTGGCCTTCGTGGTGGAGCACGCCCGGCTCTTGCGCGAGACACAGCAGGCGCTGAGGTCCCGCGACACCTCGCTGGCGCTGCTGGAGGCCTTCCTCGCCGCCTCGCCGGTGGGCATGGGGTTCGTGGACCGCGGGCTGCGCTACATCCACATCAACCCGGTGCTGGCCACCATCAACGGCAAACCCATCGAGGAGCACCTGGGCCGCCACGTGCGCGACGTGCTGCCGGAGCTCATGGAGGCCATCGAGGTGGAGCAACTGCTGCTGCGCATGATGGAGAGCGGTGAGCCGGTGCTGAACCAGGACATCACGGTGCCCGCGCGCCCCGGCATTCCGCCGCGTCCGGTGCGCAGCTCCTTCTTCCCGGTGAAGGCGAAGGGGGAGACGCTGGGCGCGGGCGTGATGGTGCTGGACATGACCGAGCAGAAGCGGGCGGAGGACGGCCTGCGCTTCCTCGCCGAGGCCACCACGCGGCTGTCCGCCTCACTGGACCTGCACACCACGCTGGTGAACACCGCGCGGCTGGTGGTCGAGCACATGGCGGACTCCTGCATCGTGGACATGCGGTCCGCGAACGAACAGGGCCTGGAGCGCGTGGCGGCGGTGGCGCGCGAGCCCGACGCCCAGTTGCTCCTCGACGAGTTGATGCGCTTCACGCCTCCGCCGCGGCCGGACTCCCCCATCTGGCAGGTGCTGGAGTCGGGCAAGGCCCTGCTGTTCCCCGAGCTCTCCGAGGCGGTACTGGACGGCGCCGCCAACAACCCCGAGCACCGGACGCTGCTGCGGCAACTGCACCCGAGCTCGGGCATGATGGTGCCGCTCATCGCCCGGGAACGCACGCTGGGGGTGCTGACCGTGGTGAGTCACGATCCCCTGCACCACTACACCGAGCGCGACCTGGCCTTCATGGAGGACCTGGCCTGGCGCGCGGCGCTGGCGGTGGACAACGCGCGGCTCTTCCAGCAGGCGGAGCAGGCCGTGGCGGCGCGGGACGAATTCGTGGCCATCGCCACGCACGAGCTGCGCACGCCGCTGTCCGCGCTGAGCCTGCAACTGACGGCGCTGCAGCGGGCGGTGGACATGGGACGCCCGCCCACGGAGGAGCGGCTGAGGCAGTCGCTGCTGACGGCGCGGCGGCAGACGGAGCGGCTGGAGCAGCTCGTCAGCCACCTGCTGGATGTGTCCCGCATCTCCACCGGGCGGCTGGAACTGGAACTGGAGCTGGTGGACCTCTCCCAACTGGTGCAACGGCTGGTGGTGCGCTTCGAGGAGAAGCTGGCGGAGGCCGGGTGCACCCCGGTGGTGCGCGCGGGCTCGCCCGTGATGGCGAAGGTGGACCGGCTGCGGGTGGAGCAGGTGCTGATGAACCTGCTCTCCAACGCGATGAAGTACGCCCCCGGCCAGCCCGTGGAGCTGGGCGTGGAGCGCCAGGAGCCCAGGGCGGTGCTCTGGGTACAGGACCACGGGCCGGGCATCTCCCCGGAGGCCCAGGCGCGCATCTTCGAGCGCTTTCAGCGGGCCTCGGGCAAACACTCGCGCGAGAGCCTGGGACTGGGCCTCTACGTGTCACGGCAGATTGCCCGCGCCCACGGCGGAGACCTGAGCGTGGAGAGCACCCTGGGCCAGGGCTCGCGCTTCATCCTCCACCTTCCGCTCGGCTGAGTGCCCCTCCCCCAGGTGCAACCCCGGGCGATTCCCTTGCGCCGCGCCCGAAAACTGAGCATGCTCATTCTTGAGCATGGTCACTTCTCGAAAGAGCCGTCCCCAGCAGGAGGCCGCCGAGGCCCCCGGACTGAGGGAGCGCAACAAGCAGGAGAAGCTGGAGCGCATCCGGAAGGCGGCGCGGGAGCTGTTCACGAAGAAGGGCTTCGCGGAGACGACGACGCGGGAGATCGCCGAGCGGGCGGGCGTGGGAACGGGGACGCTGTTCCTCTACGCGCGCACCAAGGAGGAACTGCTGCTGCTGGTGCTCGCCGAGCGGGTGGTGGCGGTGCAGGAGGAGCGCTTCGGCACGCTGCCCCGGGAGGCCCCGCTGCTGGAGCAACTGCTGCACATCTTCGAGGGCTTCTTTCGCTTCTACGCGAAGGAGCCAGAGCTGGCGCGCATGTTCATCCGGGAGCTGCTCTTCATGGAGCCAGGCCCCATGGGTGAGCGGTTGCAGATGGAGCGGGCCTTCGCGGCCCGGCTGACGGCGCTGGTGGCCGCGGCCCAGGAGCGCGGCGAGGTGGCACCCGACGTGGACCTGGAGATGACCGGCTTCAACCTCTTCTCGCTGTACCTGACGACCTTGATGACCTGGCTGTCCGGGGCACTGGGCCCCGGGGACAGCTGGAGGACGATGCTCGAACGTGCGCTCGCGCTCCAGCTGAGGGGCTTCGGGCCATCGGGTGCGGACACTCCTTCCAGGAGCAGACGGAGGAAGCCATGAGCCATGAGGCAACCCTGACGCTGAGGCAGGCGCGCGAGCGCTATTTCGAGGAGAACGGTTTCGGGCAGGGCGGCAACTACGACAAGCGCTGGGTGCGGGTGGACGTGGGCCCGGTGCCCTTCTGGTTCCCCAACTCGAAGGAGCGGGTGCGGGCGCTGCGCTTCCATGACCTGCACCACGTGCTGACGGGCTACCGGACCGACTTCCCGGGCGAGTGCGAAATCTCCGCCTGGGAGGTGGCGGGCGGGTGCACGGACCACGCCGCGGCCTGGGTGCTGAACCTGATGGGAATGGGCGCGGGACTGTTCTTCATGCCCCGCAGGTTGGCGAGGGCCTTCCAGCGGGGCCTGCACACGCGCAACCTCTACCGCTCCGAGTACGGAGAGACGCTGCTGGGACGGACGGTGGAGGACATGCGGCGCGAGCTCGGGATGGAGACGCCGGTGCCCGCGCCGACATGGAAGGACCGGTGCTCCTTCGCGAGCTGGTCGGTGGCGGCCCTGCTCATGTCCGCACTGGCCATGGCGGTCTTCCTGACCCCCCTGGCCCTGGCGGCGTGGGTGCTCGCGAGCCTGTTGCACTGAACGGTCCACACGAGGGCCCACCCCTTTTCCCTTGAGACCTACCCGAGCGCCTTGAATAGGCTCGCGGCTTCAACCCACGAGCGCCGAGGAGGAGCCCGGATGGAGCGAGCAGCGAGCGACGCGGAGAAGCGCCGGCGCGTGCGGTTGCCCTGGTTGCTGCTCGCGGGCTCGCTGGGTGTGTCGGCGCTGGGCGGCTGGCTGGCGGCGCGCTCCATCTCCTCGCTGCTGACACGGGTGGAGCAGTTGGAGCGCGAGGCCACCGAGTCCGAGGCGAAGGTGGCGGAGCTCCAGGTGCTGCGCGACAGCATGGCGCGGCGGCTGCGCCTGATGGAGCAACAGCAGCAGGGATTGACCGCCCAGAACACCGCCCTCGGCAAGCGGACCGGAGAGCAGAGTGTGCTGCTCGCACGGCGCGAGGCGGTTCGCGTGGAGCTGGAGCAGTTGCTGAAGGCGGAGCTGGAGCGGGGCGAGGCCTTCCTGGACGAGTCGGAGGGCCGGCTGAGGGTGGAGCTCGCGGAGCGGCTCGTCTTCGAGCCGCGCAAGGCGGCGCTGACGCCCGCGGGAGCGGAGCTGCTGACGCGGGTGGGCTCCAAGCTGGCGGTGGAGGGACACCTGGTGCAGGTGGCGGCGCACACGGACGCGGTGCCGGAGACGCCGGAGCCAGCCTCCGCGCCGACGAGCTGGGAGCTGTCGGCATCGCGTGCGGTCACGGTGGTGCGCTTCCTGGGGGAGAAGACGAAGCTGTCGCCAGAGAAGCTGGTGGCGGCCGGCTACGGGCCCTACCACCCGGTGGTTCCGGACGACGGACCGCAGGCTCGGGAGCGCAACCGCAGACTGGAGCTGCAGCTCATGCCCGCGCCGCCTCCGCTGAAACCCACGGCCCCGGCACCGGCGCCCGCGGACTCGCGCCTGGCCAAGAAGCGCCCGGGCAACGTGAGATGACCCACCGCGTCAGCCCCCTTCCCTGAAAATCCCTTGAATAAACAGGGCGGGCAGACGTCCGAGCGCCAGGCCATACACGCTCGCCCTCTCTTTTCCGCCCTGGAGACTCCCCGTGCCCAACCTCAGGCAACTGCTGTCCGCGGCCCTGGCGCTTGGTCTGCTCGTCCACCCCGTCACGGCCGAGGCGCGCTTCGGTAAGCGCCCCAGCTCCGACAGCAGCGGGAAGACCCACGACGCCTCGCCGGTGGGCTCGGACGATGACGACGACGACAACAGCTCCAGCGGCTCCCACGGCTCCCGGGGTTCATCGAGCAGCGTGAACGCCGTCTCGACCCTCCTGGACGTCCTCTTCTTCGTCGCGGACACCTCCGCGAGAGCGTCGCGCTACGAGACGACCGTCTACGTCAACACCTCCAGCGACGAGGACGTCTCGAGCGTGCCGCCCCCGTCGGTCGAGGTGCAGCAGCGGCCGGAACCGGTGGCGGGCAACCACAACCGGCTGATGTTCCGGCTGGGCGTCGACGGACAGGCGCTGGGGGATGGAGCGGCGGTGGGACTGAACCTGGGCCTCGAGGGCAAGCGCTGGGGCGTGTCCGCGGATGTGTCGTCACTCACCCTGCTCACGGATGACGGGACACAGGGAGAGGACAAGCTCGGCCTGTACGCGGCACACCTGACATACGCGCTGTACACGAGCCACCGTGGCCGGCTGCGCGCGGAGCTGGGCGTGGCCGGGGCGAAAGCACCGGACATCACCTTCGTGGGCCCGAGCGCCGGCCTGTCCTTCGAGCACTGCCTGTTCGGCGCGCTGGATGTGGAAGCCCGCGGGCAGCTCGTCCCCGTGCCGCACCTCCAGCTGGAGTCGCAGGCGGGGCTCGCCGTACACCTGGGCGTGCTGACGCTGCGCGGCGGCTGGCGGGTGCTACTGCTGGACGACCGGGGCCTCGCGGGGGGTGGCTCCCACCGCGACGTCCTCAGCGGGCCCTACGCGGGCCTCGGACTGAACATCTGACCGCCCCACCCCTCTCCCTTCAGAGAGGGAAAGGGTGTGGCTCCCCCGCGCTCCGGACCTATTGCCCCGAAGCGCCCTCGGAGGCCGCCGCCTCCAGGGAGGCCGGAGCCGAGGACCCCGCGGAGGTGGACTCGGCGGCGGCGCCCTTCTTGCCCCGGCGCTTGGGCGGCGGAGCGAGCTTCGGTGCCGAGCCGAACAACCGCTCGTAGGTCTCCGGGGTGTTGATGTTGACGACGACGCCCGGGTCCTTCACGGGGATGCGGCGCAGCTGCAACCCCTTCACCGCGCCCTCGAGCGACGTCTCACCCGAATCCATGCTCCGCAGGCGCTCGGCGGTGCTTCGCGACAGGATGATGGGGAAGCCCGCGGCGCTCTCGAACTCGGGGCGGATGCCCTCCACCGAGTCCCCGAGTGCCTTGATGAGCGACTTGAGCGTGGAAGCCCTCAAGGCGGGCATGTCCACGGGATGGATGAGCACCAGGTCCGCGCCATCCTCGAATGCCGCCTCCAGCCCGGTCTTCACCGAGCCGAGCTGACTGTCCTGCCACTGCTCGTTCTCCACCAGGTGGACCGCGGGGTGCTGCTCCCTCACGGCCTCGGCGTCCTTGCCGATGACCCCGATGACCGAGCATCCGGCCTTGCCAAACGTCGACACGAGCGACTGGAGGAAGCTCCTACCCCCCTCATGCTCGATGAGCGCCTTGGGGTAGCCCATCCGCCTGGCCTCCCCCGCGGCGAGGATGATTGCCACAGCCTTCATGCCACGCCTCCTCGAGCCCCCATCGGTTGGCGTGGGGGCGACGTGCTACACCCTGGCAAGCGTGGAGCGATCTCGCCGCGCACCCGGGGGCAGGCCGTCGGGAAGACGGCATTTGAAGAAGCCGAGGTGTTCACCATGAATGGAAGTGTTACGTCCTTCCGCCCATGAGCGAACTCCCCACCTTCATCACCCGGCTCCATCCCTATCGCTCGAAATTCATCACCACCCGTTTCGGGCGGATGCACTACGTGGAGGAGGGCTCGGGACGCCCGGTGCTGCTGCTGCACGGCAACCCCACCTGGTCCTTCCTCTACCGGAAGGTCATCGCGGGACTCGCGGGGAGTCCCTACCGGGTGGTGGCGCCGGACCTCATCGGCCTGGGGCTGAGCGACAAGCCCCGCGAGCTGTCCGCGCACACCTTGCGGCGGCACGGCGAGTCCGTGTTGGAGCTCGTACAGGCCCTGGACCTGAAGGATGTGGTGCTGGGGGTGCAGGACTGGGGAGGCCCCATTGGCGCATGGATGGCGGCGCGGGCGGGCGGCAGGGTGACGGGGCTGGTGGTGATGAACACCGCGCTCTTCAAGCCCGAGCGCTTCCGCACCACGGCCTTCCACCGCTTCTCTCACCTGCCGCTGGTGAGTGACGTGGCCTTCCGCCTGTTCAACTTCCCGCTGCCCCTGCTGGGGCGCACCCAGGGAGATCCGTCCTCCATCTCGGGAGACGTGGCGAGGGCCTATGCCTGGCCGCTGCGGAGGGTGGTGGACCGGGCCGCGCCGCTCGCCCTGGCGCGCATGGTGCCCAACCACCCGGAGCACCCCACCGTGGCGGAGCTCACCGAGGGAGATGCCTGGGCCCGCTCATTCCAGGGGCCCGTGGAGCTGGTGTGGGGAATGAAGGACCCCATCCTGGGCCGGGCGCTGCGGCGTCACCGCGAGCTCTTCCCGAGCGCCCGTGTCACGGAGACCGCCGCGGGCCACTTCCTCCAGGAGGAGGTACCCGAGGACATCATCGCCGCCATCCGTCGGGTGGCGGACGCGCGCTAGTGCACCCAGGCCGAGCGCGAGCCCTGCCCACCCGGCACGAACACCAACCGCCAGGGACGCTCGCCTGCAATTCCTTCCGAAGCGAGGGCCGCGCGAGCGGTCAGAATTTCAGACATGCGGGCCAGCGGGAGCGTGGACCAGATGCGGTGCAGCTCCTCCTCGGTGACGTGCCCGAGCACCTCCCCGTGTCGCTCATCCACCACTGGTAACAGGTGCACGCCGTAACGGTGCATCACCTCGAGCGCGCGCATCACCGTATCCCGCGGATAGAGGATGATGTCAGGCATTGCAACGACTTGGGTCTCCACGGAGCGGCGCGTCACGGGTACCTCCAGGAAGAAAGCCATCCAGGCCCTTCACGGGCGTAGCAATCCCCCTGCCGCGCTCCCGCGCCTCCCTTTCTGGGTCCTCCACACAACTTTCGCAGAGGCTGAGAGATAATCGCTTCACCATGTCCGTGAAGCCCACCAGCGCGAACCCACTTCCCGTCCGACGCCAGCCTGAGGCGAGCCCATCCAACCCCCTGGAGAAGGTGGGTCAGGCGCTGCAGCACGCGGCGAAGGGCATCGGCCAGACCGTCAATCGCGTGGTGGACACCTTCGAGGCGAAGCTGCCCTCGCTGAACCAGCCGGCCGGGACGAAGCCCTGGGAAGGCATCACCCTCACGGGCAAGCCGCTCCAGATTCCGCTCGACGCCCTGAAGAAGGTGGACCTGGGTGACCTGCGCAACGTGCTCGAGCGCATCTTCCCCCCGAAGGTGCACGACGACGCAGGCAAGAAGCTCGTCGACCAGACGAAGGACTTCCGCGAGACGCTGGGCAAGGTGCGCCAGCTGTCCCTGGAGCTGGAGATGACGCCCGCCACCAGCCCGCGCCGCGCCGAGCTCCAGAAGGCGCTGGACGCGGCCGAGGGCAAGCTGAAAGCGGAGTCCGGCTACACGCGCACCACCGCGCCCCGGCCGGGCGCGTTGTGGGTGGACCCGCAGTTCTTCGCCAAGGAGCTGCCGGGAGGAAAGCTGAACGCGAGCCAGTTCCCCACGGGCACCCCGGTGACGAAGCCGCCCGCGCCCATGGACTTCCTCTTCGGCAAGGGGCCGCACGAGCTGAAGCTCGGCGAAGGCCCCACGGCCCGCACCGTGCGGACACCCGAGCAGTACCGGGCAGCGGTGGCGGCCCGGCGCGCCGAGCTGGGCATGCCCGTGAAGGACGGCGAGCCCGTGGGCGTGCACCTGAGCCTCCAGGGTGGTGGCGGCAAGGGCAAGAGGTACGGGGCGATGCTCGCGGAGATGTATGACCTGGGCGTGGTACCCACGAGCCTGAGCGGCACCTCGGCGGGCTCCATCGCTGCGGCGTTCGCGGCCACGGGCGCCGGCCCCGAGCAGATTCAAGCGCTGGCGAAGGACCCCCGGCTGAGCAACCTCTACGACTGGGACCTGGACATGAAGGACGGGGGCCTGCTCAACGGACAGAAGGCCTTCGAGCTCGTGGACCAGGAGCTGCGCCGGCTGACGGGCATCACGGACCGGCCGGTGACCTTCGCGGACCTCAAGGTGCCGCTGCAGATTCTGGCGACCAAGGACTACGACACCGGCGCGGGGCCCGGCGGGATGACGTCGGCCAAGGACCGCATCTTCGTCTTCAGCCAGGAGACGACGCCGGACACCCCGGTGGCGCTGGCGGTGCGCGCCTCCATGGCGATTCCGGGCGTCTTCGAGCCCGTGCAGGTGGTGGACCCGACCACGGGCCGCCGGGTGCACCTGGTGGACGGCGGCGCGCTGGACAACCTGCCCATGGGCTACAACAAGAACGACCTGCCCCAGATTGGCGCGTCGCTCACCTCGCGAGCCTCGGGCCACCCGGCGTCCCACCAGGACACGACGAAGCCGCTGCCCTCGGGCAACCTGGACTCGACGAACGTCCTCTGGAACGCCCTCAATGGCTACACGCTGATGAAGGATTCGGGGTCGGACTACAACGACTACCTGGACCGCACGCAGCCCAAGACGAACCAGTTCATGCTGTCGCTGCCCACGTGGGACCTGACGGACCCGAGCAAGAGCGACAGCACCCTGAAGTTCGGGTACGACGACAAGGTGGACCCGGCGCTGGACTCGCAGTCGCGCGAGGTGACGCGCGACTTCCTGCGCAACTTCCTCGATGACCTGAAGGTGCCGGGCTCGAAGGGCACCAACTACTCGGCCAACGTCCCCAAGAACCTGAGCTTCGACGTCCCGGTGGACGTGAAGGGCAAGCACTACCAGGTGAGCTACGCCGGCGGAGACACACTGGTGGCCACGCCGGCGGATGGGGGCAAGCGCATCGAGCTGGCGGTGGGCCGGCAGCGCATCGAGGCCATGTACCTGGACAACATGGCTTTCGGGGACCTGAAGTCGCAGCTCGCCTATACGCTGACGAACCCGAAGAGCGTCAAACCCTCCTGGCTGCCCTTCTGAAGCAACCCCGCCCGGCCCCACGTCAGAAGGAAAGGGCCGCCCGGCGAAGACCGGACGGCCCTGGGTGACGCGAAGGCTCAGCCCCTGCGAGCTCTCACTTGCGCGCCTGACGGGCCTGGTGCAGCCGGAAGTCCTCGTGCCAAGCACCATCCAGCCGCGTCAGCACCTCGCGGGCGTCCAGCACGCGCTGCTTCTCCAGCGTGAGCTGCATGTGGCTGTCGCCCACAAGGTAGCCATTGGCATACAGCGTCCGGGCCTCGGGCTTCACGCTGGCCAGCTCCTCCGGAGTGCCCAGGGCGAAGTTGAACACCTCGCCGGAGTAGGGCACGCGCTCCACGCCCACCAGCGTCGCCGTCCCCGTGCGCGTGAGCAGGGCCTCCCCCGGCTTCAGCTCGCCGGCCTGCACCACCCCGCGCTTCGCCGTCACCATCGGGTGCGTCTCCGTCACCATCACCTCGCCCCCGTGGTCATCCCGCAGCTTCACCAGGGGCTTGTTCTCTCCGCCGCGAGACACCGACGTCACCGTCAGCGCCAGGCCCTGGCCATTGGCCAGCAGCTTGTCCCCCAGCTTCACCTGCTCCACCTTCACCGTCTTCCCGTCCGCCTTCGTCACCCGCGTGCCCTGCGCGAGGCAGGCATTGCGAGTGTCGAGGTTCAAAATCTCCTGGTAGCGCGAGCGGGTGATGGGTTTGCTCGCGCCCGTGCGAGGATCGACGCAGGTAGCCTTCACGGTGGCACGCAGCATGAGCTTGAAGTTCTGGAAGACATTGAGACAGTCCTTCCCGAAGTCCATCAGGCCATTGAAGGGCGTATGAAACACCTTCGGGTCGTAGCCGTCGACGTAGGGCGTCTTGAACGGCAGGCTCCCCTTGAGCACAAGGGTGCCGGGAGCATCGCCCGCGGTGCACCGTCCGCCCCGCTCCAGCAGGACGACATCCACCTGGCTGGTGAGGGAGTCGAGGGTGCAGCCGGCAGACGTCAGCCGGGGCTCGGGGGCCGGTAGCATGACCAGGTATTCGCCACGAGCGGCCACGTAGAGGTGGGAAGCGTCAAAGCCACCCGCGGGCACCCAGTATTCGCCACGGCCGGGAGTCCAGACCCCCGTGCGGGCGCTCGTCTCACCATCCGCGGCGGCGATCCCAGTGTAGGGCGCGGCGAACGGCCTGAAGAGACCCGAGGAGGGATCCAAGTTCCCCGAGGCGTAATCACAATCCAGGGAGCCGCGCACCGCACCCCGCTGGAGGCAGGTGCGGATGGGATTGTCCGCGGGGTTGTGCCAGCCGAGCCGCTCGACCGGGTGCTCGACACGGATGATGTTGACGTCATACTGCGCGCCCGTCGGAATGATGGACGACTCGGCCACCGTATAGGACATGTGCGACTCGCCGGTCGCCTCGTCGAAGGCCATGGCCACCGAGTCCACGAAGAGCATCTCCTGGGGGTTGACCTTCACGTCGAGGTCGACCGGCGGTGTCTCGAGCACCTTGCTTGCGTACTCCTCGAGGGCCTGGGAGCCGAGCACGCGGAACTGCGTATGCTCGAGGTTGGTGGCGTAGGCGGTGACGTCGGCGTAGGCGTAGTCCGAGCCGTTGAAGCACGTGACGAGGGTGCTGGCCTGGTAGCGGGCCACCGAAGGGTCGTTGGTCGCCACTTCATTGAGCGGCAGCAGGTGGCCGCACCACTCGCGCGCCTGGGACGTGCTGGTGGTCCCCGAGGTGAGCATGTCCTTGCGGGTCACCGTGTCCGGGTTGCCGCTCCTCTTGTCCTTGCGCGCCTTCTCGAGGCTGCGGAAGAGCTGCGGCGAGTTCTCCAGGGTGTTGCCCGCTGCCTTGAGGCGGTTCTTCACGAAGCTGTACTGCGTGTCATCGGAGAGGTCGATGGGCATCTGCCGGTCATCACCGTGCTGCCCTCCACCCTTTCCCTGGGACTGCACGGCCTGCCGCCACTGCGTGTAGAGCCGGGCCATGTAGAGGGAATCATTGGCCTGCGCCTGCCGATCCGACTCCTGCTGCTGCGGCGGTACCATCTGCTGGCCGCAGCCCGCACCCAGCATCGCCAGGCACACCAGGGCCGGGACGAGACGCTGGAGCATCCGAGACGAAGTGTTCAACGCTACGTTCATGGAGTTCACCTCAGGGGGGACGAGAGAGCCTGGACGGCTCATCTCGCGGGTTCGCTCCACAACCTGGGGATGCCTCTCGGGATGTGAAGACGGGCTGGGAAAAGCTTTTCCCCACCTGTCCAAACACAGACACAACTCAAGAAAAACCCGAGAACAACAAACAATCCCTTGCATCCACCGGGACGGGCACCCGGCCGGACGAGCGGATGCCTCCGGCTGCTCCCCCCAAGTCGGACCCCTGAAGATTCTGAAAGGATTCCAGCCTCTGTCTGTATAAACGATTGGGTAAAGGTTTTCCCTCGTCCGTCGGTACAAGGGATTGGGTAAAGGCTTTCCCTCTCCGTCGATACAAGGGATTGGGTAAAGGTTTTCCCTCTCCGGATCGCCCCAAAGCAGAAGGGCCGCCCCGGTTGTCCGGGACGGCCCCTCGAGTGAGGCAACTGGATGCGAACGGCCTAGCGCCGCGCGCTCGGATGCCGGGCCTGGGACAGGCGGAAGTCCTCGTGCCAGGCGCTGTTCAGCCGCGCCAGCACCTCGCGAGTGTCCACCCGCTTCCGCTTCTCCAGCTCCGTCTGCATCTGGCTGTCACCCACCAGGAAGCCGTTGGCATACAGCGTCCGCGCCTCGGGGCCCAGGTTCGCCAGCTCCTCCGGCGTGCCGAGCGAGAAGTTGTAGACGCGCCCGTCGTACGGCACGCGCTCCACGGCCACCAGCTTCCTCGCCCCGGTGCGGGTGAGCACGGCCTCACCCAACTTCAGGTCGCCGGCCTGCACCACCCCGCGCTTCGCCGTCACCATCGGGTGCGTCTCCGTCACCCGCACCTCGTTCCCGTGGTCGTCGCGCAGCTTCACCAGCGGCTTGCTCTCGCCCCCGCGGTGCACCGTCGTCACCGTCAGCGCCAGGCCCCTGCCATTGGCCAGCAGCTTGTCCCCCACCTTCACCTTCTCCACCTTCACGGCCTTGCCATCCGCCCTCGCCACCTGCGTCCCCTCCGCCATGCACACCCGCTTGTAGTCCACGGGCTTCACCTCCGTCATCGAGGGGCAACGGAAGGGCTCGGGCGGCCCACCCCAGGGGTCCGGACATGTGCCCTCGGCGTAGACCCAGATCTCCAACCGGACGTTCTGCGCGTTGTTCAGGCAGTTGCCCGTACCGAAGTCCATGATGCCGTTGAAGGGGTACTCCCCTGGCACGGTGGACGGCCGGAAGGGCAGCTCGCCCTTGCCCACCACGGTGCCCGGCGACGTCCCCGCCGTGCACCACCCGCCGGAGTCAGTCAGGATGGCCGCCACCTTGCTGGTGATCTGGGTCACCTGGCACTGATCGAGCACGTGGGGCATGAACGTCCCACGCGCGGGGACCTGGAAGCGCGCCGGATTGTAAGGAGGCACCGCGGGCTCCCAGTACGCACTCTTGTCCGGAATCCACGTCGGCGTGCCACCGCCGGTGGTCGTGGCCAGCGAGGCCGCTGCGTCCACCGCTGCGATGCCCGTGGCGCCCGTACCCGGGAACGGCTGCCAGCGGCCATCCGGATAGACGCGCACCGAGCCGTAGTCGCAGTCCAGGAAGCCATGCACGCTCCCGCGCTCGAGGCACATGCGGATGGACTGGTCCCACGGATTCCCACTGAGCAGCTCGCGCGGGTGCTCGACGAGGATGTCTCCCGCTGGCACCGGCGGGTGCAGCGTGGCCGTCAACGACGTATAGGTGAGGTTCTCCTGGCCGGTCGTCTCGTTGAAGGCCAGGGCCAGCGAATCCGTGAGCAGCTGGTCGCCAGCCGTCCGCTCCACGGAGACGGAGATGGGCGCCGTCTCCAGGACCTTGCCGGCGTACTCCTCATCGGACTCGGAGGCGATCAGCCTGAAGGCCGTCTGGGCCTTGTCCGTGATGAACGCGTTGATGTCCACATAGCCATAGTCCGAGCCGCCGAAGCACGAGGAGAGCGCCGTCCCCTGGAAGCGGGCCAGCTTCGCGTCATTGCCAACGCTCCCGAGCGGAATCATGTGACCGCACCACTTCTCATCCGCAGTGATCGTTCCCGATTCGTCCGCGGCCCGGGCCTGCCCGCCTGGCGCCGCCAGCGGCCGCTCGGGAGGGCCCACCCGGCGGTGGATGTCATCCAGACGCTTGTAGAGCCGCGGGGCATTCCAGGCGGTGAGTCCCGAGGCCTTGAGCCGGTTCAACACGAAGCGGTACTGCACGTCGTCGACGAGGTTGAGCGGCATCTGCTCGTTGGCGCCACTCTTCAGAGCCTGCGCGTGGAGCGACCGCAGCCATTGCTCATAGAGCTGCGCCATGGCACGCGAGTCTTCGGCGAGCTGCTGCTTGTCCACCTGCTCGCTCGTCGGCTGCCGTTGCTGGCTACATCCGGCCCCGGCCGCCGCCAACATCAGCAGTGTCAGGAAGATTGACGGGGACCAGGGGCCTGTCTTCGAGGGACTTCTCATGACGCTTTCCATCCAAGGCATGGGGATGAGGACGCACCTCCCCTCTCCAGGGAGGAGGAGCCTTGGCGACGTGGTCACTGGCGGGCTTGCGTGGTGGAAGGGTCGCGGAGTGCACACGCTCCGGCTCGCCACTCAACGTGTGTCCGCGCACCGCTCCATGCAGTGAGAACGAAGTTGCCTGTGAATCTCACGACACCCGGGCCGGACTCGCGTCGGCCTCACGACTGTCAGGTGCCCGCTGGATGGACGCGGTCCTCCGGATGATGACGGAGGACCGCAATGCCTCTCAAGAATTCAGAGGCGGAGTGGGAAAAGTTTTTCCCTATTTCTTCTTCGTCGACTCGAGCAGCTTGCGGAAGTTCTTCTCGGCGCTGGCGACGGTGCGATCGGGGCCGGTGAGCTTGAAGAAGAGAGGGCCCTCGGGGCCCTCCACGATGGCGCCGAGCAGACGGTAGCCGGGCTTGGGGGTGGAGGGGCCCATCATGGGGCCGCCACCGGTATAGGTGCCCTTGACGTCCACCGTGGTGACGGCGAGGCCGTTGAGGGTCTCCTTCTTCGTCTTCGCGTCCTTGTCCGAGACGGGAGTGCCGTCCGCCTTCTGGAACTGACCCAGCCAGCGCTTCACGTTGGCGTCCACCGCACCACCCTGGCCGGCGCCGAAATAGAAGACGGCCAGCTCCGCGGCGTCGGTGTCTCCCTTTGCAGGGGGAATCCGATAGGTGGCCGCGCGCATGGGCCGGGTGCCCTGCGACTCCCAACCCGCGGGCGCCGACCAGGTCAGTCCACCCGCCTCGGGAGCACCCTGCGGGGCCGCCTGCGCGGGCGGGGCCTGGGGAGGTGTCTGCTGCGTCTGGGCCTGGGCCACACCCACGGCCGCCATGATTGTCATCGCACCGAACAGTCGTTTCATGGGCCCAACCTATATCGAGAACGGCCCCCCAGCATCGTCTGTTTCCTATCCGACGCAACGGGTCGGCCCCCCTCCGCGCGAATCCTGGCTCCCCGAGCGCCCCGAAGTCCTCTCTCCTGTCTGGGCGTGCGAGCGTCATGGCCCTCGGAGTGGAAACGCGGCGCGCTCGTTTGAGGCACCAACCTCCCGGAGGGATGACACGACGCGTCACGTCATGTGTGCCTTCTTGTGCATATGACGGACGTGCTACGCCGCAGACTGCCGTCTCCTCAACATCCAGAGGTCTCCATCATGAGGAAGCTGTGGGTCGTCGGGGCGTTCGCCCTGGGCATCACTGCGTGCGAGCAGTCCGTCATCGAACCCCCCCCTACTGATCTCGTGGTCGCGCAGTTCGACCCCGCGGCAGTGCCCCCCATCGTACCGACGCCGAACGACCTGGCCATCAACCCGAAGACAGGTCTGGTGGAGGCCCCCGTGGACCCCAGCGCGCCCCCCGCGCAGCAGGAGTTCACGCGCGACTACCTGAACACGCTCGATGGATTCCCCACGTCGGCGGTGGCCGGCACCGCCATTGCCGACGTGGACCCCGCCACGCTGAGCCCGAGCAGCGTGGTACTGCTGGATTTGAAGCCCGAGGCGAAGCTTCCGGCAGTGACGCCGGTGCTGGGCTATGACTCGCAGAAAGGCCTGCTCACCGTGACGCCCCCGGCCTCGGGCTGGCCGAAGGGAGGCCACTACGCGGTGGCTGTCATTGGCGGCGCCAATGGCGTGAAGGGCACCGGAGGCAAGAAGGTGGTGGCCTCTCCCGCGTGGGCGCTGCTGCGCTTCCCCACCCCGCTCGTCTCGTGCAAGGAGGGCGTGGAGCGGACCCCCGACACCTGCCACGCCACCACCAACGTCATCCCCTCCACGGAGAAGGACGAGCTCATACGCATCAAGGACCAAGCGGCCACCGCGCTGCGGCTGGAGGCGCTGCGGGTCCAGTACGCGCCGGTGCTCGATGCGCTGGAGGCCAAGGGCATCAAGCGCGACGACGTGGCCCTCCTGTGGACGTTCACGGTGATGAGCCTGCCGGAGGTCGTCTTCGATCCGGACCACAGCGTCGTCCCCTTCCCCTTCGACCTGCTCCGGGACTCCACCGGGACCCACGTGGAGCTGCCCATCCCCGAGAACGCTCCGGCGGAAGTAAAGGCGCTCTACCAGGGCCTGAACCAGTTGGATGGCTTCTCCACCACGTCGCCCATCGTGTCGGAGAACAGTGACACGCGCGGCGCCATCGACGTGGGCAAGCTGGATGCCTCGCTGCTCACCGCCGCCACGCGCTTCCTGCGCGTCACCGCGACCGGCGCCGTGCCGCAGCCGGGCGTGGACGTCTGTCTGGATTGCAAGAACAGCAAGAAGGCCGATGGCACCACCCCCACCGACAATCCCTCTCAGCTCCAGTTCGTCCCGCGCCTGCCGCTCAGCGAGCGGACCACCTACGCGGTGGTGCTCACCTCGGGACTGAAGAACGAGCAGGGCAAGCGCGTGGTGCCCGCGGGAGCCTTCGCGCTGCTGCGCTCGAGCGCGCCGCTGGTGGATGCGAGCAAGAAGAGCCTGGTGTCCGGCGTGACGGATGACCAGGCGCTCAAGTTGGAGGCGGGACGTCAGAAGCTCAAGCTGCTCATCGACGGGCTGGTGGCCGGCGGCATCCCGCGCAAGGACCTCACCCTGGCGTGGGCCTTCACCACGCAGAGCACCGTGAGCACGCTGAAGGCGCTGCACAATCTGCCCACGGATCTGGGCGCCGACCCGCGGCTGCCCGACGCGCCGAAGTTCCTGGTCGATGCCAGCTCCACGTTCTTCCCCAAGATTCCGCACGACCACATCTCCAAGGTGCTCCAGGGAGAGCTCGTGGTGCCCTTCGCCCTCACCGGGCCTGGCGGAATCCTTCCGCCCAATCTGCTGGCCACGAAGGACGCGAACCTGCTGCGCTACGACCGCGTCCCGTTCCTGCTGGTCCTGCCCTCCTCGACCGCCCCCGCGGCGGGCTATCCGGTGACCCTGTTCGGCCACGGCCTGCGGGGCAACCACCAGCATGTGCTGGCCATCGCCGACACGCTGGCGGCCACCGGACGCGCTGTCATCGCCGTGGACACGGTGAAGCACGGACAGCGCAGCATGTGCGTGGGCTCCGCGGTCCTGTTCCTGCCCAGCATCCCCACCGCCACCGATGACTTCGCCTGTGCCGACCCCACCAAGCAGCGCTGCGACAATGAGCCGGCCAGCCCCACCTACGGCCGCTGCATCGCCCGACCCGGCGTTGCGCGCGAGCCCTGCATCCACACCGACGCGAAGGCCGATCTCACCTGCTCCGCCTTGGGCCAGGGCCGCTGCCTGGCGGACGACACCTGCGAGGGCGGTACCTTCCGCACCAACACCTCGGACGGCTCGGTGACCATCTCCGGCTGGAACATGTTGGATCTGCAGAACTTCTTCGTCACCCGCGACAACTTCCGCCACCAGGTCATCGACCTCGCCCAGGTCGTCCGCGTCCTCAAGGGCGACGCCATCGACGAGCAGCTGACAGCGCTGGGCGCCCCCACGCTGGACGGCACTCGCATCGACTACGTGGGAGGGAGCCTCGGCGGCATCCTCGGCACCCTCTACACCTCGGTGTCTCCGGACGTGCACCGCGCGGTGCTCAACGTTCCGGGCGGGCGCCTCACCCAGCTCCTCGACGAGGCCACCGCTTCCGACTTCGTGAACATCCGGTCGATTCTCTATTCGACGCTCGCCTCCAAGCAGATGCCCCAGGGCAGTCCGGCTTTCGACACCTTCGTGCGCAGCGCGCAGTGGATCCTCGACCCGGGGGATCCCGTGAACTACTCCTGGTACGTCAGCAACGGCGCCGGCATCCCGGCGGATCGCGAGGCCCTGGTGCAATACATCACCCGCGACAAGGTCGTCCCCAACTCCTCCACGCTCGCCCTCATCAACGCGGCCAACGCGCGCGGTGGCAGCTCCAAGCTGCTGACCGTCACGCCATACGACCCCTCTGATACCGACCTCCCCGGGGATTCCCGCCATGGCTTCCTGATGAACAACGCCAATCCCTCCGTGACGCAGCAAGCGCAGCTCGAAGTGTTCAACTTCCTCACCAAACCGTAGTCGGTCACCGCGAGAAAGGACTCGCGTCGCGTATGAAGAAGACACTCACGGTCGTGACACTGCTCGCCGCCGGCGTCAGCCAGGCGGCGGGTCTCACCATCGATACCCAGAGCGGCCGGGCCACCGGCATGGGCTCGACGGGGGTGGCGAGCTCGAAGGATTCCTCGTCCATCTATTACAACCCGGCGGGCATCCTGGGAGTGAACAAGCTCGATGCCCAGATCGGGGACTCGCTGATCATCGTCCACCTGGGCTTCACTCCCGAGGGTGGCACGAAGCAGACCCAGACCACGCCGTCCCCTCCGTTCTACGGCTACTTCGCCTACAAGCTCAGCGAGCAATTGGCGCTGGGGGTGGGTGTCTTCACGCCCTATGGAGCCAACCTCAAGTGGCCGGATGACTTCGTGGGGCGGCAGTTCGCCAAGTCGTCGAAGCTCGTCACCTACGACATCAATCCGACGGTGGGCTTCGCGCCGCTGAAGTGGCTGCGGATTGGAGCCGGCGCGCAGATCATCTACGGCACGGTGGATGTCGAGCGCGCGCTCGCCTTCGGCACCACCGAGGGCTCGGTGAAGCTGTCGACCAACGACTGGGGCTTCGGCTACAACGTGGGCGTCCAGGCGGACGTGCTCCCGGGGATGCTCACGCTCGGCGCCACCTACCGCAGCTGGGTGAAGATGAACACGCAGGGCACCGCGGACTTCACCGTGCCGGCGCCGTTCTCCGCGGCACTCGTGGATCAGCCCGTCAAGCTCGACCTCACGATGCCCGCCACCTTGGGGCTGGGCGTGTCCTTCACCCCCATGGAGAAGCTGACGCTGGCCGTCGACGTCAACTGGGTGGACTGGTCCACGGTCGATGAGCTCGCCTTCCGGTTCCAGACCACCCCCACGCTCGACCAGCCGTTGCCCAAGAACTGGAAGGACAAGTGGAACTTCCACATCGGCGGAGAGTTCAAGCCGATGCCCAACCTGGCGCTGCGCCTGGGCTTCATCTACGACCCGACGCCCACCCCCGAGGACACGCTCACGCCGGACCTGCCGGATGCCACCCGCCTGAACTTCACGGCGGGCATTGGCTATGAGCACTCCCACGCCCGGGTGGACCTGGGCTACCACCTCGTCGTGCTCCAGGAGCAGCGCAGCACCTTCCCGTTGCTGCCCGGCACCTACGACGGCCTGTCCCACGTGATTGGACTGTCGGTCGGTTACTCGCTGTAACACGCCTGCCCTGCTAGAGGGCATGGGGCAGACACCGGGGCCCGGCACCGACGATGTGCCGGGCCTCGTCATTTCTCAGGAGAGGTGGACGGACGTGAGCCGCCAGAAGCCCGGACGCAACGACCCCTGCCCCTGCGGCAGTGGCAAGAAGTACAAGGCCTGTCATGCCGCCGAGGACCGGGAGCGCGAGGCCGCGGCGCCGCCTCCGGCTCCCGCGCAGCACCCGCTCGCGAAGGATCTGCAGGCGGCGATGGACATGCTCGGAGAGGCGGACCTGACGCGCGTCTCCGAGACGTTGGACACGCTCGGAGCGCTGCTGACCCGATGGGGCCCCGCCCCGGGCCTGCGCTTCGATGCCGGGGCCTTCAACACGTATGTGTCCCGCGAGCTCGAGCGTCTGGAGGAGGCCGTCGAGAGAGACCCCGCCCAGGCCCGGAACGCGCTGAGGTTGGGCACCGTGCGCGAGCTGGGGACGCGCGCGTTCCTGGAGAAGTTGCGCTCCACGTTGCTGGCACGGGCTACCACGCCCGGACTCTCGTCGGAGGAGCGGCAGGCGCTGTGCCTGGGCGCGCTGCTCGCCTCCACGCCGAAGACCGGCCGCTTCCAACCCGAGGACCGGCCCGTGCTGGACGTGGTGTTCGGCGTCCAGTTCCGCGAGTGGGGCGCCCGCCACGGGCAGGAGCTGGCCTCGAAGCTGGAGACGCTCGCGGCGACCGCGGACCTGCCCGACGAGGCGCGCGAGGTACTCCGTAAAGCGGGCGAGGGAGAGATGGCGCCGCTGGTGAAGTACGTGGAGTCAGACCCACGGCTCGCCGCGCGCATCGCCCAGGAGGCCAAGGAGCGCGCGGAGCGGGTGGAGGCCGCGATGCGCCAGGCCGACACGCCCTCCGTCTTCGCGCCCGAGGAGCAGGTGTGGCTCACCAGCGTCCTCTGGGAGCCGCTGAGCGCGCTGAAGGCACCGGGCCTGGACGCCAAGGCCCGGAGCGCGGCGGTGTCGTCCTTCCTGGGAGCGATGAGGCGCGCGCTGGACTCGGACAAGGAGTTCCTCGCGGGCATGCTGGAGCGGCTGCGCATCCTGTCGAAGGACGCGACGCTCAGTGAGCTGACGCTCGCCTTCTACAGCGACGCCGCCGTGGCCTTCGAGGCGGAGCCGGTGCGCATGGTGCTCGCCGCCATCCTGACGTCCCGCGGCGAGCCCAAGGCCCGCTCGGCCGAAGAGGAAGTCTTGCGCGCGGACCTGGAGGCCAAGACGCGGTGGACCGCCGAGGACCTCGAGCCCTATCGCAAGCTGCTCGAGGACCAGCGCCTTCCCAACGCCGCCGAGCGCATCCACCGCGCCCAGGAGTGGCTGCGAGCCCACCCCATCGCGATGTGATGGCCCTGGGGTGCGTCACCTCAAGGGAAGGTCGCGCAGCTCCCCGCATTCGGGAGGCAGTAGGGATTGGTGACGCGGTCCTCCGAGTAGTAATACCCAGGGCAGCACTTGTAGCCAGAGGCGCACGAGCCAATGGAGAGCGTGTCGCGATAGGACTCAGCCGCGACGCGCCCGTCCTTCACTGGCACCTCGACGGGAGGAGCACCGCACTCCGGACGACAGGTGCCCTGGACGCAGGTGTATCCAGCGGAACACGTATACCCACTGGCGCACGGCAGCAGCTGCTGCTCCACCTGGGAGAGCCCGTCCTCGCCAGTCTGCAAGTCGGTGGTCCCTCCGCACCCGAGCAGAGAACCCAGAGCCAACGCCACGGTGATGCCAAGACCCCATGCGGTATGTCTCATCACGTTGCATCCTCCTGATGGGCAACCCATCTTCATGGGCAACCTGGATGCAATTGTACCACGGGACATCACCGTGGCGCAGCAGGCCTCCGCGTCAGGGCGCCGCGCGCTCGAACACGAGGAAGTACTGGTGCGGGAGGAAGTCGTGCGTCAGGGCCTGCCGATACCCCGCCGCCTCCATTTCCTCCCGCACCTGCCCGGGCGTCAGCTTGTTCTCCCGCGGCGGCCCCTTCTCCGAGTCCTCGCGGTAGTCGATGACCGCCACCCGCCCACCGGGCCTCAGCTTCTCACCCAGCCGCTTGAGGTAGGCCACCCGGTCGCCGATGTGATGGTACGTGTCCACGATGAGCACCAGGTCCACCGGCTCCGGCAACTTCGAGTCCGCCGGCTCGCCCAGCACCGCGACCAGGTTGCTCAAGCCCTCGTGCTTCGCGCGCTCGCCCAGGTAGCGCGTCATGTCGGGCTCGATGTCCACGCCATACACGCGCCCCTGCGGCACCGCCCGCGCCAGCCGCACCGCGAAGTAGCCCGTCCCCGAGCCGATGTCCGCCACCTTCGCGTCCGGCGCGAGCGCCAGCGCCTTCACCACCTCGTCGGGCTTCTGCCACGTGTCACGCGCGGGGTCATCGAAGCGCTTCGCCCACTCCTCCGCGTCCTCGAAGCGATGCGGCATCGCCCCGTGGTGCGCTCCGTGGCCATGCTGTGTATGGGATTGCTCGCCCGTGGCCGAGTGGTGCGTGCAAGCGGTGGCCGCCAGGAGCACCGCGGTGAGGAGTGGGTACAGGGTTCGGCAGGTAGGAACGACGCTCGGGTTCATGAATGCCTCCTTGGGGGGCGCCGAGCGTAGTCCCGAGCGATGCTCAGGGCTCGGGGAAGATGAGCAGGCCTCGCGAGGTATCGACGACGTACACGTATCCGTCTCCCGGCACCCGCATGCCGATGGCCCCTTCGTAGAAGCTCTCCCCCCGGCCCGGATCTTTCTCCCGGTAGGTGTTGTAGTACGCCACCTGCTTCGGGTTCTCCGGCTCCGACACGTCCAGCACCCGCACGCCATGCTGGTAGTGCGCGATGTAGAGCCGCTCGCCCTTCAACACCATGTTGTGGATGGACGCGTTCTCCTCCAGCTTGAACTCGCCCACCCGCCGCGGGCTCGCCGGGTCCGTCACGTCCAGCACCCGCAGGTGCGCCCCCCAGTTCTCTCCTCCCTCGAACGCGATGAGCCTGTCCCCGAACTTCCCCACCGCGTTCGCATGGCTCGTCGCGTACGGGTACGAGAACCCACCCAGCTTCTTCGGGTGCTCCGGGTCGCTCACGTCCACGATGAGGTACCCGCTCGACCAGTGGTTGATGTACAGCCGCCCCTCGAAGGCCAGCGCGTCATGCGGGTAGCCCACCACCGAGGTGTTCCCAGCGGCGCCCGTCTCCATGTACTCGCCGAGCAACCTTGGAGCCGTGGGCTGCTGGATGTCGAAGATGAGCGTCTTCGGCTGCGGACCCGGTGACATGGCGTACAGCCGGTCCCCCTCCACGAAGACGGTGTGCACGTCGATCTGCCCCATCCCCGGCACGCTGAGCAGCTGCTTCGGGGCCGCGGGCTCGGAGATGTCGAAGACGATCACCCCCGAGCTCTGGCTCGCCACGTAGAGCGCGTTCCCCTTCGCCCAGACGCCGTTCCAGTAGTTGTCCGTCGGCAGGCTGATCGTCGTCTTCAGCACCGGCGCCGACGGGTCGCTCACGTCGAACACCGAGAGGCCGCCTCCCTCGTTCCCGTTGCGGATGGACACCACGTACGCATGGCCGTGGGTGACGTAGACGTCCACGGGCAGGCCCGGCTCCACGAAGGACTCGGACACGAGCCGCAACCCGGATGCCTCCGACTCCCCCGCGCGCGGCTCCCACTTCACCGCCATGAAGGTGCCCACGCTGTTGAGGCTGCCGTTGCGGCAGTTGGCATAGCAGCCATACAGCCGGTTGCCCTCGGCGCGGCAGCCCACCAGCGAGTAGCGCATCGTGACGGTCGAGGACGTCTTGCGCGTGCTCGACAGGTAGAAGCCGTCCGAGGCCAGCCGCCGCTCCGTCGGCGGGCCTCCCCGGAAGGAGTCGAGGCTGCCGTCCGCCGAGGTACGGAAGGAGCCCACGCCGATGAAGGGCGTCTCGTGCTCGGTCCGGTACACCAGGGTGTAGATGCCCCGCGACACGCCGGCCAGCGAGGCCTTGTCGCACCCGGAGAGGTTGAAGAACGATTCGTCCCCACAGGCGATCGCCGTGCTGTCGAACGTCGTACACGCGGCGTAACGGCCGATATCCTCCCAGTCCGACTGCGAGTCGGTGACGGAAGGCGGAGCCGGTTCCTCCTTGTTGCAACCGGACATCACCACGCTCGAGGCGGCAAGCACGGCCCAGGCGCTACGCATCCATCTCATGTGAGCGGTCCTTTTCATGACACGGGGCGCCCACGATACCGCCACACCGTGCGGGGTGGAGACCGGCCTCCGCGCATGCCCGGAGAACGAGCGGGCGGAGCCCACATATCGAGTCCTCTCCGCCGGGCCCCGGTATACCGTGCGTGCCACGACGTTTATCGTGCGGGCTCCGCCCCCGGAGTGTTTCCTCATGAAACTCCTGACTTCGCTCTCCCGCGGCTGGATGCTGGTGCCGCTCACGCTGCTGGCCCCTCCTGCGCTCGCGCATCTGGGATATCCCGATACCACCAGCGTCACCCTCCGCCGTGAGCACCCCGAGGACATGTTCCTCGGCGCCACCTTCGGCGCGGCCGTCTCCCACGACAGCGGGAAGACCTGGAGTTGGATCTGCCCCGAGGCCATGGGCTACGGCGGCTGGCGCCCCGAGGCCTTCTTCTGGCAGCCCGACGGCACCCTGCTCGCGGCCACCGGCGCGGATCTGCTCCGCTCGCGCGATGGCGGCTGCACCTGGCAGACGCACCCCTACTTCAAGTCCCGGGGCCTGTGGCCCATGGGGCTCGCGTCTCCCGAGTCCACCCCCTCGCGGCTGTGGGTGTCGACGGGCCGCGCCGCCACACCCAACGGCCTCTTCCGCAGCGACGATGGCGGCGAGACGTTCACCGCCACCTCCCTCCAGAGCAACACCCCCGACACGAGAGACAACTCCGTCTTCACCTCCGTGAAGGTGGCGCCCTCGGACACGCGGCGCATCTACGTCTCGGGCAGCACGCCCAACGGCCTGCGCCTCTACCGCAGCGATGACGAAGGTGTCACCTGGGAGGAGATTCCCCAGCCCTTCCCAGAGTTCACGGACACGCGGCCGTACGACCTGTTCGTCCTGCGGGTGGCCGATGACAACCCGGATCATCTCTGGGCGCGCGTCTCCTGGCAGGGCTGGACGTACGTGATGGAGAGCAAGGACGGAGGCCACACCTTCCAGTCCGTCCTCCACCCGGAGAACCAGACCCACGACGGCACCGATGAGTCCCTCATCGGCATCGAGGTGTCCGCCGATGGGAAGACGCTCTGGGTCGCCACGCCCACGCGCCTCTTCCGCGTGCGGGAGGGAGACACCGCCGCCACCCTGCTCTCCCTGCCCGACGGCAACGCCTGCGTGGAGCGCAAGGGCAACCTCCTCTACGTCTGTGGTGCCAGCCGCGTGCACGACTGGGCCCTGGCCACCACCACCGACGAGGGCGCCACGTACACGCCCCTCTACAACCTACCCGATACCAGGCCCCCCACCTGTCCCGCCGGCACCCCGGGGCATGACATCTGCCGGAACTTCTGGCCCCAGTTCGCTCCCACCATCGGGGCCGACCCGACCCTGACCGAGCCGGAGCCAGACGCCGGAACGCCGGACGCTGGCCCCGAGCAGCCTCCGGCCCCGCCCAAGAAGTCCGGGTGCTCGGCCACCGGAGGCCTGGCGCCCGCAGCCGCCTTCCTCGTGCTCACCACCCTCCGCCGCTCGCGGCGGCCCAACCCGGAGAAACACCGCGCATGAACGTGAGACACCTGAGCATCACCTGTGTGGCCACCCTCGCCCTGGCCACCTCCGCCTGTACCTCGGAGACCACCGAAGAGTGCGCGGAGCCCCTCTACGCCGGCAAGGCCACCGACGAGGCCTGGCACGCCATGGTGGACGTGAAGTCGAAGCCCATCGACTCCTCCCGCGCCGTCAACCTCCTCTCCCCCACCTCGGGTGAGGTGTACCCGGCCGATGCCACCCCGCCCGCCTGGGAGTGGACCTCGCCCCTGCGCGCCTCGCTCATGCGTCCCCAGCAGGGCGCGCTCGCGCTCGAGGCCGCACCCCGTCCCTCGCGCTCCCTCACCGCATGGCTCGGGGACCTGTTCATCCCCACGGCCCACGCGCACCTGCCGCCATACACGGGTGACCTCTACTGGGTGGAGGTCTCCACTCCTGGCAGCACGTGCCCCGTGGTCCAGGTGCTCACCTCGGAGCTGTCCTGGCAGCTCGACGCCAACACCTGGGCCGAGCTGGGCAAGAACGCGGGCAAGGACCTCACCGTGCAGGTGATGAGCGCCTACCTCGTGCAGAACCGCGTCACCGAGGGCCCCTACCGTCTGGACCCGCCGCGCACCTTCCGCCGGAGCGCGCAGTGAGACGCCCCCTGCTCGCGCTGCTCGCCCCGCTCGCACTCGGGGCCTGCACGACGAGCTCCGACACACCGGAGCTCGACTTCTCCATCGACCAGCCGTGGCCCTCGGGGCCCGAGCTGCCGCCGATGGGCAGCGGGCGCGTCGTCGTCACCAACAGCATGGACGACACCGTGAGCCTGCTGGACCTCGACACGCTCGGCTCGCCAGACTGGGCCGAGCTGGCCCGCGTGCCGGTGGGGCTCAACCCCGTGGAGCTGGAGGGGCCGCACCACTCCGCCATGTCCCCGAGCGGGGATTACTACTACGTGGGCCTCTCCTACTTCGTGCCCGGCGCCGGCTCGGGTCCGCACGGGGCGCATGGCACCGGCACCGCGGACGGCTACTGCCTCAAGCTGGATGCGAAGGACAACCGGCTGGTGGGCTCGGTGCGCGTGGACCGCAACCCGGGCGACCTCATCATCAGCGCGGATGGCCGCACGCTGTACCAGACCCACTTCGACCTGCTGAAGATCACCGAGGCGGCGGCTCGCGGCGAGACCGACGAGCGGAAGATGGACGCGCGCCTGGCCATCCTCGACGCGGACACCCTGGCGCGCAAGGCGATGGTGCCCGTGTGTCCTGCGCCGCACGCGGTGCGCCTCTCCCCGGACGAGAAGCGGGCCTATGTCGCCTGCATCTCGGACGAGGTGGCCGTGGTGCAACTGGATGACGAGAATCATCCCGTCACCCACGTCCAGGTTCCCAACCCGGGCACCGCCCTGGCGCCGAAGCACGAGCCGTACGCGCTCACCCTGTCGCCCACGGATGGCGCGCTGTGGGTGAGCTCGCTCAAGAGCCGCACGGTGCACTACCTGGACCCCGAGTCGCTCCAGATGGTGCCGTCGCGGGCCATCTACGGCCTGCGCGGCTCGCCCATGTTCGGCGCCGTCAGCGCGGATGGCCGCACGCTCTACATGCCCTACCAGACCGTCGAGGCCGTGGCCGTCGTCGACACCGCCACGTCCGCCGTGAAGCGGGAGATTCAACTCTCCCCCGCGGGCTGCCTCAACGTGCACCAGTTGGAGCTGACGCCGGACGGCCAGCACGCGCTGGTGGTGTGCGAGGGCGACCATCGCGGCCCGGGCACGCTGCACGTGCTGGACCTGGACGCGGGCACGGTGGTGAAGACGGTGCCGATGGGAATCTTCCCGGACTCTGTGGGAATCCTCCGGAGGAAGCCATGAGGTGGTTGGGATTGGGAGCGGTGCTGCTCGTGGTCGGCTGTGGCCCGACGCCCGCGGCGGAGTACGGCGAGGAGCTCTTCGGCGATTCCAAGCTCTCGGAGAGCCAATACAACACCTTCTCGTGCGCCACGTGCCACTCGACGGCGGCCACGCCTCCCCAGGGCAAGGTGTACGCGGGCCTCTCGCTCCACAACGTGGCGTCCCGTCCCCACTGGTGGGGCGGCTACGAGACGAACCTGCTGGATGCGGTGAACTTCTGCTACACGGCCTTCATGCGCGGCGTCACCCCGCTCACGCCGGACGACCCCAAGAGCCGCGCCCTCTACGAGTACCTGGTGAGCATCAGCCCGGACGCACAGGCGCCCGCGCAGCCCTTCACCCTCGTCAAGGACATCACCGACGTGCCGCGAGGCAGCGCCGAGTGGGGCGCGGACGTGTACCGCGCCGCCTGCCAGGACTGTCACGGCGAGGCCCACACCGGCAAGGGACGGCCCAGCAAGCTCGCTCCCATCCTCCCCGAGGTGGCAGCCGACTACGGCGTGGCCTTCCCCGGCGTGGCCCCCGGACTCGTCTTCATCGAGAAGGTGCGCCACGGCCGCTTCTTCGGCGTGGGAGGGAACATGCCCCTCTATGCCCGTGAGGCCTTGTCAGACAAGGACCTGGGCGCACTGCTGGCGTATTTTGAACTCTAGGTCCAGACACAAACCTCACCACTGCAATTCTTCAATGACGGCGGCCCGGCGAACCTCACGCCGGACTGTCGATATGACAATGAATTTCATGGTAAGAAAGCAGGAGCACCGCAATCCCCCGTCACCCGGCGAGCAATGAGTGACACGCGCGGTGGAGGACCGAATGAACAGCACTTCGACGGCGCAGTCGTCCCCAGGGTTTGTCGCACAAAGGGAACTGGAGCAGCGTCTGGCCGTGGTGGGGCCCAAGGACACCACGCGTGGCTTCCTCTTCAGCGCCGCGCTGGAGCTGGTACGGAGCCAGGCGGACGCGGAGGGCCTGAAGCGCTGTGTGGAGGCGGCCGGCAACAGCAACTTCACGGCCTTCTTCTCCTACCCCGTCACCACCCTGCTCAAGCTGAGCTACGCGGCCTCGCGGGAGCTGAGCGGCAAGTACGGCGGCTTCGACGGGGCCATGCAGCAGCTGGGCTTCCGCGCCGCGCCGCGCTTCCTCGAGTCCACCACGGGAAAGATGCTGCTGTCGCTGGTGGGCAAGGAGCCCAAGCGGCTCATCGACAGCATGCCCACCGCCTACAAGACGGCCTGGGACCATGGCAGCTGCTCGCTGACGTGGAACGGGCCCAAGAGCGGCCGGCTCGCCTACACCAACGTCATCCCCGTCCAGTACTTCGCCGGCTCGGTGCTGCAGATCCTCTCGGCCGCGCAGCTCAAGGGCCAGGCCATCGGCAAGCAGCTGAGCCTGACCGAGTCCACGGTGGACTTCTCCTGGGAGTAGGCGCTCCCGGCCCCGCGTGCGTGGCTCACGCCACGCGCGACTTCGGGGAGATGGCCTCGGCCTCGCCGCCCTCCTGGTAACGCCCCGTCTGGATGGACCAGTCCACGTTGGCGCGAATCCAGCGGCGCACCCCCGACACCAGCGTGGCCACGTTCGCGTCGTGCTCGCCGAACGAGGGCAGGCTCGTCTCCAGCTCGATGAAGCGCCGCACCGCCGCGTCGTGCATCTCCACCGCCCTGTCGATGGCCTCCTGGAGCGGCAGCCCGTGCTGCTTCTGGATGGAGAACACCAGGTTGGGGTGGAAGTCGTCCTTCAGGTCCTGCGCCAGGGAGAACAAGTCATTGGCCCAGGCAATCACGTCCGTGGCCGTCTGGATGAGCTCCGCGATGGCCGGGTGTGACAGCACCGACTCGGGCAGCAGGAAGCCCTCGATGGCCTCCACCTGCGTGAAGCCCATGTACGTCCCCACCGACAGGCGGCGCAGTTCAATATACGTGTCCACGTCCAGGCACACGCGCTGGCTGCGCACCTCCGCCTCCCAGATGGTGCCCTTGAAGTAGCAGTGGCAGGAGTGGATGAAGCGCTCCATCCACTCGGCCGGCATCCGCTCGGAGATGCGCTCGCGGATGCTCGCCAGCAGCCAGAGCAGCGGCGGCGCGTCGTGGTACGGGATGGCTCCCTTCAGCACCGCCAGCGCCATCTCGCTCTGCTGGCGCACCCACTCGGCGGGCACGTCCCCCACGTCCACCTGATCATCCCACGAGAAGTTCCAGATGAGGAAGTCGAGCGCCGCTCGCATCGCTTCCTTGGTCGCGCCCGGGTGGCACCGGCCCAACAGCACGGGGAAGTGGCTGCGCTGCAGCTTCCGGAAGACCGAGTGCTTCGCATGCACTCCCAGGTACTTCGCCCAACGCTCCAGCGCCTCGCCCTCGATGTCATTCATGAGGGGGTTCAGCTCCTGCGGGAATGGGCAGTACAGCTTCGGAAGATGAAAGGCATCCATGATGATCCCCCACAACGAGCCGCGGCTCCGACTCGAAGAGACACAGTGCAAGGCACGGACCCACGTCCCGGGTCGTCTCAAGACACACAACCGGGATGGGCCGCGGCGCACGACTTCAGAGGGAGGAGTGCGTAGAATTCCATCTGGGCTTTTGTGGCATTCCATCTTTCTCAGGTTTTTCGGGTAGGTCACTTTGACCCCCCAGGTCATCCGCGCCCCGCCCCCGGAGTGAAAAGCCTTTGCTGGAAGTTTCCAGACGCACCAGCGGCGATCTCCAGCCGCCATGTCATGTTTGCGTTCTGAGTACCTGCAGTGACGTCCTGGCCCTACCTGGCGTGTGGGAAGAGGGCTCAACGGAAGGACCGGTAGGTGCGCCGCGACCCGGCCCGGAGCGGCGCCGGACGGGGAAGCGCTGAGTCCGCGGGGCCCAGGCGATAGACTTGGAGCCGCCATGCGCTACTTCGGAGTGGAAGAGGCCAACCGTCTCATCCCGCTGCTCACTCGCACCTTCGAGCAGGTGCGTCCGTGGGTGGCCCGCGCCCACACCCTCGTCCGCGAGTTGGAGTCACTCCAGAGCGCCGGCGCCGGACCGGAGCGCATGGCGCCCCTGCGCGCCGAGCGCGACGCCATCCTCGAGCGGATCCACTCCGAGCTGGTGCAGTTCCAGGACCTGGGCGTTGAAATCAAGGCCGCGGATGGCCTGGTGGACTTCCATGCGCTCAAGGGCGGGCGCCCGGTGTACCTCTGCTGGCGCTATGGCGAGCCGGCGGTGTCGCACTGGCACGAGCTCGACGGGGGTTTCGCGGGACGGCAGCCCATCGTCCATGCCCACGACTTCGCCCCCTCCTATCTGAGCTGAGCCGCTGCGCCCGGGCCACCGCGCTCCAGCCTCCTGGCAACCGGGGCCCCACTTCCCTGCCCGTCTTCTGCTGCGGTTCCTGTCCCGGTGGGCGCTCCCTACCTTCGCGACAGGTGACTGAAAGACACAGCGGACGAACCAGGAGGCAGGATGCGGACCTACAGCTTCGATCATTTCATGGCGGACAAGCCGGAGCCCACCGTGGCGAACGCCGGCGGCGCCCGGCAGACGCCTCCAGTGGAGGAAGCGAAGGGCCAGGTGCCCCCCTCGGAGGAGGGCCAGCTCCACTACGGCCGCCAGCACGCGCGGACCGCCGAGCTGTACCGCAAGCACCGCGAGGAGCGGGAGCACGTGCGGCAGCAGGGGGGCGCCGGGTTCCAGGAGGAGCCACGGAGCGCGGAGGCTCCGTCCCAGAAGGCCCGCGCGGAGCCCATCCTCCATGACAAGGAGGACGTGGAGGACCACGAGGCCCCCAAGCCGGACGCGCGCGGACTCGAGAACTGGAGGGAGCTGGCGCAGCAGGCGGTGTCGAGCGTGCTGCAGGCCGCCAAGGAAACCGCCCGGGGCCGTCCTTTGGTAGGAGCGCGCAAGCTGGCCGGGGACACGGTGTCGGGCGTGCTCCGGGTGGCCCGCGAGGTGTCCGCCCGGACGAGCCGTTCGTCCAACGCCAGGCAGAAGGGCGGGAAGAAGGGACCAGGCAAGAAGCGCCAACCCTGAAGGGCCACCCTCGACCCGCGCACCGTCCATCCCCACCTTGGGGAAAAGTCGCACCCGGAGGAATCGCATGTTCCGACCCCTGACCGTGCTGGTGACCGGAGCCACCGGAAAACAGGGCGGCGCGCTGGCCCGCCTGCTCCTCAAGCGGGGACACCGCGTGCACGCCTTCGTCCGCTCCCCTGGCTCACCCCAGGCGAAGGACCTCGAGGAGCGTGGCGCGGAGCTCGTCTCGGGAGACTTCGACGACCCGGACAGCCTCGAGCGCGCCATGCAGGGCGTGGATGCCGTGTACGCCATGGCCACCCCCTTCGCCGCGGGCGGCCTCGAGGCCGAAGTGCGCCACGGCCGCCACCTCATCGACACCGCGAAAATCACCCACGTGCGCCACTTCGTCTACTCCTCGGTGGCCGGCGCGGACCAGAACACCGGCATCCCCCACTTCGAGACGAAGTTCGTGGTGGAGGAGCACCTGCGCCGCAGCAGCCTGCCCTACACCATCGTGGCCCCCGTCTTCTTCATGGAGAACTTCGTCGGGCCCACCTTCACCGAGCGGCTGCGCGAGGGCGTGCTGGCCATGCCCCTGCCGCGCCACCGCGGGCTGCAAATGATTCCCACCGCGGACATCGCCGCCTTCTGCACCCGGGTGCTGGAGTGGCCCGATGAACTCTTCGGCCGGCGCATCGAGATCGCCTCCGATGAGGTGACGGGCGAGCAGGCCGCCGCCCTCATCTCCTACGTGAGCGGGCACAAGGCGCGCTACGAGGAGATTCCCCTGGAAGCCCTCCGCTCGCAAAGCGAGGACGCGGCGCGCATGTTCGAGTGGTTCCAGCGCGAGGGCTACCACGCGGACATCGCCGGGCTGCGCCGGGACTACCCCGAGGTGGGTTGGCACACCTTCGAGGACTGGGCGCGCCTGCAGGACTGGGACACGCTGCTGGGACCTCCCTGGCGAGGCCCCACCGCGGCCGAGCCCTCGCTCACCTAGTCCGTCCACCGGGCAACCACCATCCGCCCTCGCGCACGCGTCCGGACCCACTCCTAGCTTTTCAGCAGGAGAGTCCCCATGCGTGCGCATGTCTCGTGGCCCATGCTCGCGGCGCTGCTGCTCGCCGCGGGTTGCGTAACCGAAACGACGTTGCAACCCCTTCCGTCGGCCCCCACCACACCCTCAGGTGCGGCCAAGGCCGAGGCCAATGGTGTCCTGCTTCTGGCCAATGGGCGCGCCTGGCACGGCAATCCTTCCGACCTCGAGAGCATCGTCGTCCCGGTGTTGGTCCACATCGAAAACCAGAGCGGCCGGGCCCTGCGCATCCAGGCGAAGGAGTTCGTGCTCGAGGGCAGCTCCGGATTCCAATACTCCGCCCTCTCGCCCTTCCAGCAGCGTGAACAAGGCCTCGCCATGGGAGGCTCGGGCGTGTACGGCCACGCATCGCTGTCCGTAGGCGTAGGCCTGGGCTACGGCCCGTGGGGGTATGGCTACCCGGGCTGGTGGGGGCCAGGCTGGTACGGCGGGTTGGGCTGGGGGCCGGGCTGGTATGGCTACCCGGGCTGGTACGGGCCCTACTACTGGACTCCTCCGGAGCCGCTGCCCACCCAGGACATGGTGCGCAAGGCGTTGCCCGAGGGCACGTTGAAGCCTGGCGGCAACGTGACGGGCTTCCTCTACTTCCAGAACGTGGGCAATAGAGAGGGCCAGGTCACCCTCCAGGCTCGCCTGGTGGACGCGGACACCGGAGAGCAGTTCGGCACCGTCTCCATCCCCTTCGGCGTGCACTTCGTGCACTCCGGCTAGTGCAGCAGCGTGGGGCGCTCCGTCAGTGGCATCGGCGGGTGCGGCAGCAGCGAGTCCTCGCCGATGAGCCCCACCTTGCGGCGGATGGCCTCCCCCTTCAGGGGCAGACCGAAGAGCGGACCGAAGAGACAGACGTCGAACGCTCCGGCCAGCAGGGGCACCAGCCCCACCAGCGCCAGCGCCCTGCCCCGGCCGGAGCTCGCGGACAGCCCCCCCACCACCAGGGACGCGCCCGCCAACATGCGCGTCCAGCGTCCCGTCCTCGAAGCCATGAACCCCACCATCATCACGCACCTCCAGGCCCGAGGAAGATGGACATGCGTGGGCAGACGACACCATCGTCCCTCGGCCGCTCGCCGCCTGCGTGCACCGGCCAACCCTCCGCGCGAGCCTGGCCGCTCGCCGGGTGCCGGGCGGGTTCCACGTCCCTAGCTTGGATTCCGGGGCCGGTGCCCTCGGCCCCTTCCGAGGGAAGAGGAGCGAGCACATGGTGGAACGTTCGGAGCTGCACGAGGGGATGACGGTGTGGACCCACCGGGGCGAGAAGCTCGGTCATGTCATCGAGGTGACGGACGAGGAGCTCATCGTCGAGAAGGGGCTGCTCGTCTGGCGCAAGGACTACTCCGTGCCGCTCGATGACGTGCGGGAGGTCATCGCGGACGAGGTGTACCTCAACCATGGTCCGGACAGTCTCCTGTCCGGCCCCCGGGAGATTCCCCGCCCGGCCCGGCGCACCACGCACTGAGGGGGAGCGCCCGCGCGTGGACGGGGCTCAGACCTCGAAGTCCACGCGCTGCACCGAGTCGTCCGTCCGCGCGCCCTGATAGACGTGCCAGGCGGCGACCAGGTCCTGGAAGGGCAGGCCCACCGCTCCGAAGATGGTGACCTGCCCCGCGTCGCTCCGCCCCCGCTTCGTGCCGGCCAGCACCTCGCCCAGCTCCGCGTGGATGAACTCCTCGCCGAGCCCCACCCCCGCGGGCGCGCCCATGGCGAGGTTCAACGTGCGGTGGTCACAGAAGAAGGTGGACTGCCGCAAGAGCCCGGCGGAGACCTCGGCCTTGCCCGGCTCGTCCGCGCCCAGCGCGGTGATGTGCGTGCCGCCCCTCACCATCCCCGGATAGAGGAAGGGCTCGCGCGAGGGCGTGGCGGTGATGACGATGTCCGCGTCCTCCACCGCCTCCTCCACCGACATGGCGGGCCGCACCGGTAGCTTCAGCGTCTGGTACATCCGGTGGGCGAACTCCACGGCCCGCGCCGCGTCCACGTCATAGACCCGCGCGTGCTCGAGGCTGCGCACCAGCCGCAGGCTCTTGAGCTGCAGGGAGGCCAGGGCCCCCGCGCCAATGAGGGCCACCCGGGCGGCGTCCTCCCGGGCGAGCACGTCCGCGGCCAGCGCGCCCACCACCCCGGTGCGCAGCGCCGTGAGGTGCGCCGCGTTCATCACCGCCAGCAGCGCGCCCGTCTCCAGGTCATACAACTGCACCACGCCCTGGATGGCCGGAGTGCGGCCGGGAAACTTCGCATGGACCTTCACGGTGTAGGCGGGGATGCCGGGCAGGGTGCCGGGGAAGACCACCAGGGCGGTGCCCTTGTCATGCAGGGGCGCCCGGGCCCGCTGGGGCTCCACCGTGCGCTGCACGGAGTCCGCGCGAAAGGCGTCGCGCATCTCCGACAGCAGGGTGAGAGTCGTCATGTGACGGATGACGTCGGTGCGGTTGAGGAGGAGCGTGCTCATCTTCTCCCAACCTAACCCTTCCCTCCCCTTCCGGGTGGACGGACCGGAGCTTGGTGGAGCGAACGGGAACCCGCCCCTCGGGGAGGGACGGCCGGGGCATGGAGCGTCAGGGCGCACCGCCGCGAGACGAGGGGTTCGCCGGGCGCCTCCCGGCCCCTCTCTCCAGGATCGCTGGTACGAGGCTGCGGCCCTCCGCCATGAGCAGTCTCAAGGCTGGCGACGGGAGGCAGCCTTGAGGGAGCGCGCTCATGGGGGATCAGGATCCACCTCAACCGCACCGGGACTCGCGACCGGAGCCGGGTGAACAGCACCGACTGGCGGACTTCCTCCGGCGGCACCGGGAGGACATCCTCTCGGACTGGCAGCAGTCCCTGCGCTTGCGCCACCCGGAGCAGGACCCGGGCGGTGCATTGCTGCGCGACCACATGCCCCAGTTCCTCGACCGGCTGGCGGAGGCGGTGGAGCACCCCCACGGCGAACAACCTCCCCAGCAGCTCCAGGCCATCACCGACGAGCACGCCCTGCAACGGCTGGAGCTGGGATATGAGCCGGGAGAGGTGGCCCTGGAGTACGGCCTGCTGCGCAGCTGCATCCTCCGGCGGCTGGAGCGCGACAACTACTGGCCGACCTTCACCGAGCTGGAGCTGCTCGACGAGGCCATCGACCAGGGCGTCATCCACGCCATCACCAGCTACGCCCAGGTGCGCGAGCGGATGCTGCAAGCGCTGGAGCGCGTGTCGCAGGCGGCGCTCGAGAGCGAGGACGTGGACACCTTCCTGCCCAAGCTGCTGAAGGTGTTGATGGAAGTGGATGTGGCGGTGGACGCGGCCTCCATCCTCCTGCGCGAGGGGGAGGACCGGTTGCGGGTCCGTGCGGCCGAGGGGCTCGGAGCCGAAGAGGGAATGGCGGCGAACTATACCCTGCGCATCGGCGAGGGCCTCACCGGCAAGGTCGCCGCCGAGCGCCGCCCCCTGACCCTGCGCTCGGTGTCCAACCATCCGGACCTGGCGTACGACGTCATCCGCAGACTCGGCATCCGCGCGGCCTACAGCGTCCCACTGCTGCACGGGGAGACGCTCGTCGGCGTGGCGCACATGAGCTCGACCACCGTCTATGACTTCAGCGAGTCCGACAAGCTGCTCTTCCGCGCCATGGTCAACCGCGCCACCGGCTTCATCGTGCAGGCGGAGCTGGCGCAGCGCGAGCGGCTCGCACGGGCCGAGGCCCAGAGCTCGCTGGCGCTGCTGAACACGCTGCTGGAGGCCTCGCCGGTGGGCATCGGCTTCGTGGACCGGGAGCTGCGCTACCTGCGCATCAACGAGACCCTGGCGGAGATCAACGGCCACCCGGTGGCCTTCCACCTGGGGAAGACGGTGCGCGAGGTGCTACCGGGTTGGATTTCCGACACCTACGAGCCCCTCTTGCGGCAGGTGCTGGCCACGGGCCAACCGGTGACCAACCACGAATTCGTCAGCAAACCCCGCGACGGCACCGGCCCGCCTCGCCATTGGTTGGGCAACTACTACCCGGTGCGCGCGGAGAACGGCGAAGTGCTGGGGCTGGGCTGCGTGGTGGTGGACATCACCCGGCAGAAGGCGGTGGAGGCCGAGCTGCGCCACTCGGGCGAGCTGCGCGAGCAGCTCATCGCGGTGCTGGGGCATGACCTGCGCAACCCGCTCAACGCCATCACCGCCTCGGCCTTCCTGCTGCAGCGGACCGAGGACCTGAGCGCGGGAGCCCAGCGCGCGGTGGAGCGCATCCGCAACAGCGCGGGGCGGATGGCGCGGATGCTCAGCGACATCCTCGACTTCGCGCGCAGCAGCATGGGCGGCGGCCTGCCCGTGCACCGCGAGCGGGTGAACCTTCACGACATCTGCCGGAGCACGCTGGAGGAGCTCCAGGTGGCCAACCCGGGCCGCCGGCTGGAGCTGGACGTGCAGGGAGACGGCGTGGGGTGCTGGGACGCGGACCGGCTGGCGCAGGTGGTGGGAAACCTGGTGGGCAATGCCTTGCAACATGGGCGGCCGGACACACCCGTACGCGTGGAGGTGAGGGACGCCGGGAGCGACGTGTACCTCCACGTCCACAATGAGGGAGAGCCCATCCCCCCCGAGCTCCAGGCCATGCTCTTCCAGCCATTCCGGCGCGGCACCACCGGCAAGGCGGCCACCCGCAGCGTGGGGCTGGGGCTCTACATCGTCCGGCAGGTGGCGCAGGCGCACGGGGGCTCGGTGGAGGTGCACTCCGCTCAGGGAGAGGGAACCACCTTCACGGTGCGCCTCCCACGAGGCATCACCGGTGGCGAATCAAAAACAGACCCCTGGTGAAAGATATGAATGTCATTCCCGTTACTTCGCCGGCGGAGTGAGCGCCAAGGAGTGGAGGGCCTCGGCGACCATGCGGGCGGTGGTGTCGAGGTTGTCGAGCGAGATGGACTCGTCCGGGGCATGGCCCGTGTAGAGGTCGCCAGGGAATGCGGGGCCGAAGTCGACGGCGCGAGGGAAGAGACGCGCGTAGGTACCACCCCGTACGGAGATGGGCTTCGCATCCGGGACGTTGCGGTGCCGCTTGTAGATGTCGAGCAGCGTGGTGACGAGCGGCCCCGAGGTGTCCGCCACATGCGGATCCCCCACGTACCGGCCCCCCTCACCGCCCTTCACTTCCTTCAACTCCTTCACCCGGCCACCGGTCTCCTGCGTGAGCCGGGCCGCGGCCTCGTCGAGCGAGGCATTGAAGGCGGCGGCGTCCCGGCCCTGGGGCCGGCGCATGTTGATGCCCAGGCCCACCTTGCCATCCTTCACCCGCAGCACCGTGGGCGCGACGAGCAGGCGGCCCATCAGCTCATCCTGGTAGGCCACGCCCAGCTTCTCGCCCCAGTGGTCCCCATCGAAGCGGCTCGCCACCACGCGCAGCATGGCCTCGATGCCGTTGGGCTCCAGCGGCAGCTTCGCGGCGACGGCGGCCAGGTCCCACATCGCGTTGGACCCCTCCTCCGCCACCGAGGCGTGCACCGCCTTGCCATGCGTGGAGAGGACAATCTGGGTGCCCTCCTGCTTCACCTCGGCCTGGAGCGAGGGACGCGCCTGGCGCACCGCGGCCACGGCCTCATTCACGGCGGCGAGCGCCTTCTCCGGCGCGAGGCCCGCGGGCTCCAGCTTCAGCACGGCGGCGCCGGGCACCTGGGTGAGGAACTCGCCGGCGGTGACGTCCACCGCGCGCATCCGTCCCGCCGTGGGCTGTGCGGGCGGAGCCCCGAGCTCGGCCTCGAGCTGCCACGCGACGAAGCCGCACTGCGCGGCCACCACCGGGAAGTTCGAGTCCACCGAGATGACGTGCGTGGGATGCGGCTTCTGCGCCTCGGCGTACTGGCTCATGCCGCGCCAGTCGCTCTCCTCACCGTTGCCGATGACCACGAGCACCTTGCCCTGCTGGGGGCTGAGCCCCAGCTCCTTCGCCAGCGCGAGCGCCACGAGGGTGGAGGCAAGCGGGCCCTTGTCGTCCTCGACCCCTCGGCCATACAGGCGGCCCTTCTCGACGTAGGGCTCGAAGGGAGGCTTCTTCCATTCGTGCGCGGGCGCGGGGACGACGTCGCCGTGGAAGATGAGCCCCAGCCTCGGCTCGCCCTCGCCCCAGGACAGTTCGACTACGTCATTGTCCCCCACAGCACGGAAGCCGAGACCATGCTCGCGTGCCCACTTCTCCAGGAAGCGGCCCATGGCGGCGAGCTCCGGGCCCTTCACCGCGGACGGCTCGCTGCTCACGGTCTTGAAGCGCACGAGCGACTTCGTGAGGTCCACCACCTCGTCGAGCGCGCAGGCCTTGACGTATTCGGCATAGCGCTCGGCGGGGGACTTGCCCTTGAGGGCCTTGTCGGAGAAGCGGGCGGCACGGGCCTTGGGCGAGCCCTTGCAGCGGGCATCACCCGCGAGGGCGAGGGAGGGAAGCAGGAAACAGAGGGCGGCGAGGAGTCGGGTTCGCATCGCGCCCCGGTTTACACCCGGGAGATGACAGATGTCCCGGGCCCCCGGAACCCGCCCCCCCCTCCAGTCGCTAGGGCTGAGCCAACCGCGCGAACTCGGCCTTGAGCCGCGGCACGGCGAAGTCGACGAAAGCGCGGACCTTGGCGATCGACAGTCGTCCCTCGGGCGTAATCAGATGGACGGGCATCGGTGGCGGCTCGGCGTCCTCCAGCAACAGCGTCAACCGCCCATTCCTCACGTGCTCGACCACCTGGTACAGAAGAACCCTTGTCACGCCGTGGCCCTCGACCGCCGATTCGATGATGGCGTCGACACCGTTCACGACCAACCGGGGCTCGAAATTGATGGAGCGAGGAGCAGTGCTCCTCGCGGCGGGCGGAAAGCTCCACGAGTCCTCTCCGAACTGCGCCAGTGAGAGACATTGATGGAGGGCGAGGTCACCCGGCTCGACAATGGGTGGCCGGCCGGCGAGATAGGACGGCGACGCACAGACGACCTTCCGGACTTCGCCGACACGGATCGCGATCATGTTCGAGTCCGGCAGATGTCCGATCCGGAGCGCCACGTCGACTCTCTCATCGATCAGACTCATCCAGCGGTCGAGCAGCATCAATTGGGCCTTGACCGCGGGCTGGCTGTCGAGGAACGCATCGAGGATCGGCCGGAGGATCTGTCTCCCGCTGACGACGGGGGCGGTGAGCGACAACATGCCGCGCGGCGCGGCGTGCTCACCAATGGCGAGCATGTCCGCGTCCTCGAGCTCCGTCAGCACGCGCCGGCAGGCCGCGGCGTAACGTTGGCCCGCGTCGCTCAGCCGGATGGAGCGCGTGGTGCGGTGCAGGAGCTGCGTCCCGACATGCTCCTCCAGGAAGGCGATGGCCCGGGTGACGGCGGCTGGGGAGCGGCCGAGGCGCCGACCGGCCCCCGCCAGGCTCCCCTCGTCCACCGCCGTCACGAACACGCGCATCGCGTCGATCCGATCCACGATTCTTCCTCCTGGCGAAAGAGTTCCTTTTGGCGCGTGGACGTTCAGTCGTCCCGGGCAGCGGCTTATCTCTCCTCACGTCGACGCGATGCCGCGCCGCCGACGCCCTCCGGCGTCTGGACCGAGGAGAGTCACCATGTCCGTCCCTGCCGTTCGTACCCACTCCGCCGTCACGCACCATCGCACCGCCCAGGTGGATGGAGTCGAGCTCTTCTACCGTGAAGCCGGTCCCGCGGGTGCTCCCGTCGTCGTGCTGCTCCACGGCTTTCCGACCTCGTCCCACATGTATCGCAACCTCATCCCCGCGCTGGCGGATCGCTACCACGTCATCGCCCCCGACTACCCGGGGTTCGGCCAGAGCGCGATGCCCGACCGCAAGGAGTTCACCTACGGCTTCGCGAAGTACGCGGACCTCGTCGATGGACTGCTGGGTCAGCTCGGTGCGAAGCGCTACGCGTTGTATGTCATGGACTATGGCGCGCCGGTCGGCTTCCGCCTGGCGCTGAAGCACCCGGAGCGGGTGAGCGCGCTCGTGGTGCAGAACGGCAACGCCTATGAAGAGGGCCTGCAGTCCTTCTGGGATCCGCTGAGGGCCTATTGGGCGGACGGCTCGGCCGCCCACCGCGAGGCGCTGCGCCCGACCATGGGGCTGGAGTTCACGAAGTTCCAGTACCTGGACGGCGTCAAGGACGTCTCCCGCGTGGATCCCTCCAACTGGGTGCACGATCAAGCCCTGCTGGACCGGCCCGGCAACGTCGAAATCCAGCTCGACCTCTTCTACGACTACCGCACCAACGTCCAGCTCTACCCGCGCTTCCAGTCCTTCTTCCGCGAGTACCGGCCGCCGACCCTGATCGTCTGGGGTGCGAACGACAAGATCTTCCCCGCCGAGGGCGCCAGGGCCTTCAAGCGCGACCTCCCGGACGCCGAGCTGCACCTCATCGACAGCGGGCACTTCGCGCTCGAGGACAAGGCCGACGAGATCATCCCGCTGATGCGCGACTTCCTCGGCCGCAAGCTTTCCAACCGGTAACCCCATCCCCTCATTCAAGAAGAGAGACACATCATGAGCACAGAGCAGAAGGTCGTCCTGATCACCGGCGCATCCCAGGGAATCGGCGCGGGCCTCGTGGAAGGGTACCTCGAGCGCGGCTACCGCGTCGTCGCCAATTCCCGGTCCATCAAGCCGAGCACCTCCCCGAACATCCTGACGGTCGATGGAGACATCTCCCAACCGCGCACCGCGGAGCGCGTCGTCAGCGCGGCGCTGGAGCGCTTCGGCCGCATCGATACCCTGGTCAACAACGCCGGAGTCTTCATCTCCAAGCCGTTCGTCGACTACTCCCAGGACGATCTGATGGCCCTGGTCTCACTGAACCTGTTCGGGTTCTTCCACGTCACGCAGAAGGCGGCCGCCCAGATGCTGCGGCAGGGCGCCGGGCACATCGTCAACATCACGACGACCCTGGCTGAACAGCCGATGGCCTCCGTGCCCGCGGCCATCCCCGCCCTGACCAAGGGGGGCCTCAACTCCGTCACCCGGTCCCTGGCCATCGAGTACGCCGGCAAGGGAGTGCGGGTAAACGCGGTGTCGCCGGGCATCATCAAGACCCCCATGCACCCGGCCAGCAACCACGAGGCCCTCGCCACGCTTCATCCCATGCAGCGCATGGGCGAGGTGCGGGAGGTCGTCGATGCGGTGCTCTACCTCGAGACCGCGGCCTTCGTGACCGGAGAGATCCTCCACGTCGACGGTGGCGCTCACGCCGGCCGGTGGTGAGCCGGCACACCAGGAGAATTGCGATGCCTTACGTGAACATCAAGATTACCCGAGAGGGCGCCGCGCCCGGTCAGGCGAGCGCCACGCCCGAGCAGAAGGCCGCGCTGATCAAGGGCGTGAGCGACCTCTTGCTCGAAGTCCTGAACAAGCCCCCGTCCGCGACCTTCGTGGTCATCGATGAGGTCGAGATGGAGAACTGGGGAGTCGGCGGACTGCCTGTCGAAGCCTATCGGCGACAGACCGCGGCCAAGGGCTCCGGGTGAAGTCCGCTCAGGAGACGCCGGGGTCCTCGAGCCCGTCCAGTCCCGCGAGATGAAACGCGAGGGAACGTGCCTCTCCTGGAGGGAAACGATCCGACAGGAGGGGCACCAGCCTGCGCGCGAAATCCTCCTGCTCCTTCCGGGCCGCACGGGCCGCTCGTCCGAGCACCAGGGGCGACAGGTGCCACTCACGGCAGACCCCCTCCCAGTATGGCTCATCTTCGCAAAGCGCCAGCCACGGTTCCTCCCAGGAGGCGAACACCTGGGGGTGGCCCATCCAGAACCCGTTGCACTTCAGGCGCGCGGCATTCTCCCAGCTCACCAGGTACCCGAGGTCGCAGCAGCATCTGGGGGTCAGCACGACGTGCTCGCCATCGAGCAACGCATGGCCGCCCGTGAGCGCGGTGACGCGCTCGAGCAGGGGTTCCGTCTGCGCCTCCGCAGCGTCCACGTACTGCAACGGTACCCGGAGCAGCTCGCGCAGGACGTGAGGGTCCGTGAGACGTGACAGCGGAACGAGCCAGCTCCCCGGAAACAGCGGCTGCAGATGGAGGCCCGAGTCCGCGAGGCACAGCTCCCAATAGTGCTGCCATTCCAGAGCCATCTCTTTGAGTGACCCCTCGGGAGACAGGTGCTCCTGGCGGGCATAGAACACCGGCGAGAACTCGACGACGGGCTCCAGGCGGAGGTCGCTGCCCAGTCTGACGAGCTGGCGCGTGATGGGTGGCGGCATGACGCCTCAAAATATAGGGCGTCTCAAGCCTCTCCCGTGAAGGCGAAGTCAGGCATGGCTGAATCCATGCCGGCGGCGGCACGGCCAGGAGCCCGCGCTCCCAGAATGCCCACCTCGGCCCGGGGGAACGAATCCCCGGAGAAGCTCAGCGGCTCAGCGATCGTTGCGGCGGCTGCGCACGGGCACCGGCACCGGGCGCAGGTGACCACCGGACTGATCGTCCTCGTCCTTCACGCCCGCGCGCGCGAGGTGCTTGGACAGCCGGCCCACCAGCATCAGGCCCGCCATCCGGAAGTCGGAGATGAGCGACCACAGCGGGTACTTGAAGGTCGCCGGGCGGTTCTTCTCGAGGGTGAAGTGGCTCACCCAGGCGAAGCCGTAGCCCGACACCAGCGCCGCCGGCACCAGCGCCACGTTGCCCGTCAGCGCCGAGGTCACCCCCAGGCTCACCGCCAGCGAGGTGCCCACGAAGTGCAGCCAACGGGTGATCGGCAGCGAGTGCTCACGGAGGTAGTACGGCCAGAACTCGGCGTAGGTCGGGATGCGCTCGGTCATGGGAGAATTGTGCGTCCGGAGCCTCCCCATTCGTCAACCCTCTGCGACGTCTCTTTGGCGATCCGGTGTCATCCGGCCTAGGTTGTAGGCTCCGGGGTGACGGACCGTGAACGACTGGACACCCAAGCCCAATCCCTCCGCCGCGCTCGCCAAGCTCCCCCTCACCCCCGAGGAGGGCTTCGTCCTGTCGCGGCTGGACGGTGCCACGCCCGTGCGGCACCTGACCGCCCTCACCGGGTTCCCTCCCGAGCGTATCCAGGTCATCCTCGCGCGCCTGGTCGAGCACGGCGCCGTGCTACCCGCTCCCACCCCCACGTCCGTGCCCCCACCCGCTGCATCCGGCACCCGGACCGCCCCGCCCGCCGAGGGCGAGGAGCCACTTCCCCCCGAGGAGGAAGAGGCTCCCGAGGAGGACGCCTCGGCCGAGGCCGCCGCGGGCAACTGGAGGCAGCTCTTCGAGCGGCGGTTGCACCCGCTCCCCGAGGACGAGCGGGCCCACATGGCCCGGGCCGCCGAGGATCCGGAGCTGTCGGCGTTCTGCTTCGACCCGGTGCCCGCGGTCATCAAGTCCGTGCTGGAGAACACGCGCGTGGGCCTGGCGCATGCGCGGCTCATCGCCCGGCACCACCACAACCCGGTGGGATTGGAGGCCCTCTGTGGCCGAGCGGCCTTCGCATCGGACGCCGGGGTGCGCCGCTGGCTGGTGCGCAACCCACAGTTGCCCGGGAGCCTGTTCCGCCGGCTGTGGAGCGGCCGCCGCCTGATGGAGCAGTACAAGGTGGCGATGGACCGGGATGTGCCCGAGGGCACCCGGCGCACGGCTCGCGAGGTGATGCGCACCCGCTTCAACACCGCGCCCGCCGAGGAGCGCGTGGAGCTCATCCTCAACACCGAGGGCCGGGTGCTGGCCTCGCTGGTGGGGTTGGCGGTGGACGGCAAGACGGCGGCACTGTTGTGCGGGCGGACCTACCGCTCGCCCATGCTCATCCAGAACATCGCGCGCTGGAGCGCGGCGCCCCCGGTGCTCATCGCCCACCTGCTTAAACAGGAGGCTGTCCGGAGGCAGCCGCAGCTGCGCATGCTGCTGCAGCGCCACCCCAACGCCCCAGCGGACGCTCGCAAGGGCGGGTAGTGCCACCCACCGCAGCGCGCAACTTCGATGTGGCGTCCCCCGTGCTACCGTGAAGGCCACTATGGGGGACGACATGGCGAGACGGATGCTGGGGCTGGCGCTGCTGCTCGCAATCGAAACCGCGTGCCCTCATGCCTGGGGCCGGGGAGGCACCATCGAGCAAGCCCTGGAGCGCGACCTGATTGAGTACCACTCACTGAGGAGCTGTGCGCTCGATAGTGAAGAGTGGCTCGACGTCTGTGCAGCTTTTGACAAGAGGAAAGACAATCCTACGGCACAGCAACTTTGTCCCCCTGAGTGTCGCCCCTCTCCTCCTGGCATGCCATGAGTCAGGAGAAACACATGAGATGGCGTACGCTCCTGGCCTCCATGCTGGGCCTGCTCATGACGCTGCCGCTGGCATGGCTCTTCTACATCGCCATGTTCGGGCAGGGTGTGAACGAACCACGCGCCCAGGGCAAGGTCCCCGTCCCCATGCTCTCTCCAGAGGAGCGCCGGAGCCTGCTCACCTATGGGCATGACTGCAAGACGGATGGCGACTGCGAGCCGCCCCTCCGATGCTTCTTCAGCACCCACACAATGAGCCACTACTGCTCGGACAGCAGGTGCGTCACGGACATGCAATGCCAGGAGGGCTTCACCTGCCGCACCCAGACCACCACCTCCGGGGACCCCATCCGCGTCTGCTCGCTGGTGGGCATGCGCAAGGAAGGCGAGATATGCATGAAGCACTCGCCCGCCAACGATTACGCATGTGAGCAGGGCCTGCTCTGCCAGGGCCGGTGTGGCCGTCCGTGCAGACTGGATGACCCCGCTTCCTGTCCCGAGGGGTACTTCTGTCATGACGGGGCGGAGGATGAACCCTCCTGCCTGCCCACCTGTGAGGGCCGCACCTGCGCCGAGGGCCAGCACTGTGTCACCCTGGATGGAACCGGGAGCGAGGGCAGGCATGCCTCCATCTGCGCCAGGGTGTATGGACAGGATTGCCAGCAGAACCCCTGCCCCCAGGGGCAGTTCTGCATGCTCCAAACAGCCCCACAGCCCGTGGATGCGGTGTGGATGCAGTGCACCTTGGGCTGCGGCGCGGGCGCGCCCCCCTGTCCCGAGGGCACCGTCTGCCACCAATACCGGTGCCAGAAGCCCTGCGCTCCCGAGGACCCCTCCTCCTGCGAGCCGGGTTTCACCTGCCATCGCAAGACTGACAAGGAGCCCTGGCGGTGCGTCCCGTTCCCTCGCGCTTCCAGCCAGACCTCGCCGTAGCACCGGGCCGCTGGGACCTCACTCGAAGATGCGGCCCTCGAGCGCCTCGATGGCAGCACGAATCTCCGGGGGCACGGCCACCTTCTCGTAGGTGGGGTAGCGCAGGGTGACGAGCACCGCGCCCCCGCGCGCATAGCGCACCCCGGTCTGGGCATCGTCCACCGCGTACTCCATGTTCAGGCTCGTGGTGCCGATGCGCGACACGCGCGCTCCCACCACCACGTCCGCCGGGAAGACGACGGGGCGCAGGTACTCCGCGTTCGTCGCCGCGACGATGGGGCCCACGCCTCCGTCGGGCTTCTGCATCTCGGGGCTCACCAGCCCCACCCGCGCCATGTAGGCGATGCGGGCCGCCTCGAACCAGGTGAAGTAGCGCGCGTTGTTCACGTGGCCGTACGCATCCATCTCGCCCCAATGCACGGGGAAGCGCACGGTGATGGGAAAGTCGTTCATGGTGGGGTCATGCACCATGAGCCGCCGCTCGGGGCAACCGGAATCGCCCGCCCGCCCGCTCGCCTGGTGGGCGGCAGAAGGGAGGAGCGCCTCGGGGTCCGCTCGCCATCGGATCCCACGGACGGCAACGGACCTCACGGGTTCTCTTCCGGTCGGGGAGTTGACCGGAGCACGGGGCTGGGAGACCGTCGTGTCCAGTGACACCGCACGAGCCTGGCACCGCGAAGAAGCCGCACCCCGCGCAGACGCACGACGAGCGCTCCCGCGAAGAACAGTCCCGCGACTTCTCCCTCCACGACGCCGGCGCCCATGACACCGGCACCGCGACGAAGCCCGAGCGCCACGCGGACATGGTGCGCTGGCTGCACCCGGCCATGCTCATCCGCACCGGACTGGACGCGCTGGTGGCCGCCATGTTCGGGGCTCGCGCGGACCACCGGCTCATCGAGGCCGTGGTGCGCCCGCAGCCGCACTACTTCGACTACTCGGACGAGTCCCCCGGCGAGGACTTCTGGTTGGACTATGTGGCGGACACCGGCGACGGGTGGAACTCCACCTACGCCATAGCGCGGCTGATGGCATTGCCCTCGCTGGAGATGAAGGACCCCGAGGGCCAGTCCCACGCGCTCGAGCGCGGACGCATCCTCGTGCTCGGCGGAGACCAGGTGTACCCGGGCGCCAGCCGCGACATGTACGAGGAGCGCCTGGTGCAACCCTACGAGGAGGCGATGTCCCGCACCCAGGCGCCCAGCCCGGACCTGTTCGCCATCCCCGGCAACCATGACTGGTACGACGGGCTGGCCGCCTTCATGCGGCTGTTCTGCGCCAACCGCTGGGTGGCCGGACGGCGCACGCGCCAGAGCCGCAGCTACTTCGCCCTCAAGCTGCCGCGCGGCTGGTGGCTCATCGGCACGGACGTGCAGCTCAACAGCGACATCGACGTGCCCCAGGTCGAGTACTTCCGCCACGTGGCCACGCACATGGAGCCGGGGGACCGCATCATCCTCTGCAACGCCGAGCCCGCGTGGATTCTCGCCGCCGCCTCCAAGCGGCGCCGCGGCTACCTGGAGAACAACCTCGAGTACCTCCAGGAGAAGGTGTTCGGCCGGCGCATCTGCCTCTTCCTCGCGGGAGACCTGCACCACTACAAGCGACACGAGAGCCCCGAGGGCCGGCATAAAATCACCGCGGGCGGCGGCGGAGCGTTCCTCGCCCCCACCCATGCTCCGGCGGCGCGGCGGCTGCGCGACGGGTACGTGCAGAAGAAGGCCTACCCGGACGAGAAGACGTCCCGGAAGCTGGCGCGCCAGAACCTCCTCCTCATCCGCCACAGCCCCCTCTTCGGGCTGATGACGGGCGCGCTCTACCTGCTGCTCGCGCTGGCGACGTACACGGAGATCGGCGCCTTCGGGCTCGACAAGATGCAGGACGCCGTCAGCGCGGTGGCCTCTTCCGTGGTGACCCGCCCGTGGTCGCTGACCCTGGGGCTGGCCACGATCGGCGGGCTGATGGGGATGGCGGACAAGGCCTTCGGGCGCTGGCGCCTGCTGGCCGGCGGACTGCACGGACTGGCGCACATCCTCGCCGCGTTCCTCGTGGCCTGGGGCTCGATGTACTTCACCATCAGCGTGATGGGCATCTGCCAGGAAGTCGCCCACAACAACTCGGGGCTGGTCCCCGGGGTCGTCCTATGCGCCGCGGGCTGGAAGCACGTGTGGGCCAAGTTCCTCATGGGCTCCCTCCTCACCTTCGTGGGCGGCTTCCTCGTCGGGCCCTTCATCATGGGCCTGTACCTGACGGTGAGCGTCAACGGCTTCGGCGCCCACTCGAACGAGGCCTTCATCTCCCTGGCCATCCCCGACTGGAAGAACTTCCTGCGGCTGCGCATCGGCCCGGACGGGCAACTCACCGTGTTCCCCGTGGGCCTGCGGCGCGTGCCTCGCAAGTGGAAGGAGACGAAGGCCGGCCCCTACGCTCCCGCCTACGACCCCGATGACCCCAAGGCCACCGACCCCGAGCTCATCGAGCCCCCGGTGCACGTGACGCCCCACCGGAGCTAAGGCTCAGTCCCACAGCGGCGCGGAGCACTCGCCGCACTGGCGCTGCGCCAGGTCCAACCACTCCAGCGCCTCGCCGAGCACCTCCTCCGTGGGCCGGCCGTGCACGTCCAGTACCCGGTAGAGCTCGCCGAAGCGGCTGGCCACCGCCAGCACCGCCGTCCCCGGCACCCGCCCGAAGCGCTCCGCCAGCTTCCACGTCACCGTGCCCTCCGGGTCCGCCAGCGCCCCCGGCAGCAGCGGCTCTCCGGGCCGGCCGGGCATCACCACCGAGATGGCCTCGACCTCCTCCTGCCGCCACCCCGGCGCCCTCGCCCTCAGCTCGCGGTGCAGCCCCTGGCAGGCATCACAATTGGCGTGCAGCAGCGCCACCAGCATCTCCCTCCGCTGCCACGCGTCTCGCGTCCCTCGCGGGTGTCCGTTCTCGTCCTCGAGCTGGAACAAGGGGATGTCTTCTCGCAGCGCCATGGGCCACCTCCTCTCTCTCTGGATAACACCCGGCCCCGCTCCGAATCCCACCTCTCTCCACCTCCCGCTCGCCTGGGGCACGGTGTGGATCAGACAGTCTGGGAAGCAAGCTGGCCGGTTTTGATGTAAAATTGCCGCATGACTGGCTGGCTCCACTCCGAGAATCCCCGCTTTACCCTCGTCTGGCTGCTGGCCGCGTGCGCAGTCCTGGGTGGTACCGGGTGTGCCACGACCACACGGGTGGCTACCTCCCCGATGACCACGCCCGAGCCCGTCGCCGCGCCCGCTCCGGCGCCCGAGCCGGAGCCAGCTCCAGCCACGGTCGTCAAAGCGGAGAAGCCCAAGGCCGCCAAACGCACCACGCCCCGGCCCGCCCCCGAGGCGAAGAAGCCCGAGACGAAGACGCTCGTGTCGGCGAGGACGCCCGAGCCGAGGAGGCCGCAGGAAGGGGCGTCGGCGTCGCTCGGCGCCTCCGAGCCCATTCCCTTCGAGCCCGGGGGGATGACACGCCCCCAGCGGCTGAGCGGGAGGGATCCGCAGCTCACCGCGCAGGCCGAGGCCGAGCGCGTGCGGGGGACGGCGCTGGTGCGCTGCGTGGTGACGCGCGAGGGGCGGGTGACGAACTGCCGGTTGCTCAATGGCCTGCCCTACATGGAGCAGGAGCTGCTCGAGGCGCTGTCCACCTGGCGCGTCACGCCGGTGATGGCCCAGGGCAAGCCGCTGGACGTGGACTACACCTTCGTGGTGCGCATCCCCACGGGGTGAGTGGGCCGCTCGCTTCCGGGCGTACCGGCTGGCACGAGGGACGGAGCGGCGTTAAACCCGGGCCATGCCCAAGGGTTCCGTCTTCGGTGGAAAGGCCCACGGCGCGCGCCTGGAGCGCATGCGCCATTCGCCCCGTTTCCTGGACGGGGTCTTCAAGAACACCACGCCGGTGAGCCCCGGGCTCAAGCCCGGCACCACGTTCTCGACGATGAGCGAGTTCCTGCTCGGCGGTCAGGACCGGACGCCGCCCGCGCCGCTGCCGCTCGAGAGCCCGCTCGCGACGTGGGCCCGGCCGGTGGACACGGGGCTGCGCGCGACGTGGCTCGGACACTCGACGGTGCTGCTCGAGGTGGACGGACTGCGCGTGCTCACGGACCCCGTCTGGGGCGAGCGCGTCTCGCCGTGGTCGCTCGCGGGCCCCAAGCGCTTCCATCCGGTGCCGGTGACACTCTCGCAACTGCCGCCCCTGGACGCGGTCATCGTCTCACACGACCACTACGACCACCTCGACTACCCGACCATCCTCGAGCTGGCGCGCACGGACGTGCCCTTCTACACGTCGCTGGGCGTGGGCGCGCACCTGGAGGCGTGGGGCATCCCGCCCGAGCGCATCACCGAGCTGGACTGGTGGGAGTCCGCCACGCTCCCCCGGGGAGAGCTGCGCATCACCGCCGCGCCCTCGCAACACTTCTCCGGCCGGGGCCTGGGAGACCGCAACCGCACGCTCTGGTCGTCTTTCGTCCTCGAGAGTCCGAAGCACAAGGTCTTCTTCAGCGGCGACACGGGGCTCACGCCGGAGTACGGCGACATCCGCCAGAGGCTCGGGCCGTTCGACCTGGTGATGCTGGAGGTCGGCGCGTTCCACCCGGCGTGGGGTGACATCCACCTCGGGCCGGAGAACGCGCTCGAGGCGCTGGCGCTGCTCGGAGGCGGCGCGTTCCTGCCGGTGCACTGGGGCACGTTCAACCTCGCCATCCACGCCTGGGACGAGCCCGCGGAGACGCTCCTGCGGCTCGGAGGGGAGCAGGGGGTACGGCTCGTGATGCCGAGGCTGGGCGCACCGGTGGAGCCGTCGCGGGTGGAGAGTGTGGAGCCGTGGTGGCGCACCGTCCGCACCGCCCGCGTGCCCGAGAGCCCCGCGGCGGACGCGGTGGGCTCCGCGGGCTGACGCTCCGCCTCACTCCGGAGGGAGCGGCATGTACGTGCCGCCCCGGGACTCCACGGCGTAGCGCACGGCCTGCTCGAAGTCCGCCCGGGTGTTGAACATGCGGATGCCGCCCAGCTTGATGCCGGCCATCGTCACGCCCATCTCGACGAGGTTCGAGCCCGTCAACACGCTGAGCGAGTTGAGCCGCGTCACGAGCCGCAGGCCCAGCTCCGTCAGCTCGGCGCGGGCGTCGCTGGTGTAGAGCTCCATCGCCTCCCAGTCGTGGAAGATGTCCACCTTGTCCGGGCAGCTGAAGACGACCTCGTTGATGGCCATCACGGCGATCCGCGCGAACTCGATGTCGAACAGGGACCCGCGAAACCTCAACACGAGGACATAGGGAGCGGGCCTCCAGAAACGCAGCTCTCCGCCGGGGGCGGTCCACGTCCTGGTTCCATTCGCGAAGGATTTGGAGAGCATGGAGGAACGGACAGTATGGCAGCGAGGATCTTCCTAAGCGAGGCTGCGCGCGAGGCTTCCCAGGGTGGCCAGCGCGCCCTCCAGCCGAGGGGACCACGGAAAGCCGCAGCTCATGCGGATGAAATTCCCATAGCGCTTCTGCGCGGAGAAGATGGGACCGGGCGCGATGCTGATGCCCGCCGCGAGCGCCCGCTCGTGCAGCACCAGCGCGTCCACCTTGCGCGGCAGCTCCACCCAGAGCAGCAGACCGCCCTGGGGCCGCGTCACGCGGGTGCCCTCCGGGAAGAGCTCGCCGATGGCCTCCACCACCCGCTGCACCTGTGAGGCGAGCTGCCGGCGCAGCGAGCGCAGATGCCTGTCATATCCCCCATTGCGAAGAAAAGCGGTGATGGCGAGCTGGGGCAGCGTGGGCACAGCCACCGACTGTGCGAACTTGAGCAACTCCACCTTCTCCCGGAAGCGCCCCGGCGCCACCCAGCCCACCCGATAGCCCGGCGCCAGCGTCTTGGAGAACGAGCCGCACAGCAGCACCAGGCCCTCCGTGTCGTGGGCCTTCGCGGGCCTCGGACGCTCGGGGCCGAAGTGCAGGTCCCCGTAGATGTCATCCTCGATGAGGGGGATGCCCCGGGCGGCGAGCATCTCCACCAACCGCTGGCGGTTCTCCTCCGGCATGCAGCTGCCCAGCGGGTTGCTGAAGCTGGGCACCACCAGCACCGCGGCCACCTTGCGCTTGTTCAGCGCGGCCTCCAGCGCGTCGAGCTCCAGGCCGTGGCGCGGGTGGCTGGGAATCTCCAGCGCGCGCAGCCCCTGCGCTTCGATGGCCTGCAGCGTGCCGTAGTAGGCGGGGGACTCGATGGCCACGGTGTCGCCCGGGCGCGCCACCGCGAACAGGCTCAGGTGCACCGCCTCCGAGGCCCCGCACGTCATCACGAAGTCCTCCGGCGCGAGCGGGCAACCCCAGTCCAGCGAGCGGCGCGCCACCTGCTGCCGCATCTCCAGGCACCCCGGCGGCATGTCGTAGTCGATGGCCACGTCGCTGGCCTCGCGGGCCTGGAGCGTCAGCTCGCGGTGGAGCCGCCGCACGGGCAGCAGCTCCGGAGAGGGAAGCGAGGCGCCGAGGGGGATGATGCGCGGATCGCCCACCGCGCGGTACACCCGGGACACGAGTGCGCCCACGCTCACCGGAGAAGCCGAGGCCGCGGGCTGGGACACCTGGGGCTCGCCGGGCAGGGGGCGCTCGCGGCGGCGCACGTAGTGTCCGGACTGGGGCCGCGTCTCGATGAGCCCCATCGACTCCAGGTGCACATAGGCCTGGAGCACCGTGGACACACTCACCCGCTCGCTCGCGCTGAGCTGGCGCACCGAGGGCAACCGGTCCCCCGCCCGCAGCGTGCCCGAGGCCATGGCCTCCTCCAGCCGCTCGGCCACCTGCTCGTACAGCTTCGACGTGTGCGCCGCGCTCATCTGTCTCATCGCGCCCTCCACTCCTGGCTCCGGGCCACTTCCTGCTTTAACGGGGGTGGCTCCCCCCGGCCCAGGCACAGCTGGCCCCCGCGAGGACCAGCACAGTTCACCCGGGATGAACTGTACCGGTTACAAACGCACCTCGCTGAATCTGTTCTCCTCGCCGCGTCAGGCGCATGTTGAGCGGGCAAGAGGAGGTGGAGAAGACATGGCCTGGAAGAAGCCCCTAGCCGGAGAGGAGCCGGCGGGCCTGGCGCTCGCACAGGGAGCGCTGTGGACGTACCAGCCCCGCATGGGAGGGCTGATGCTCTCCTGCTGCGAGGGCTCCGTGTGGCTCACCCGCGAGGGGGATGGCGAGGACCACGTGTTGAAGCCCGGGGACGCGCTCCAGGTGGAGGGACACGGGAGGGTGGTGGTGCAGGCCCTGCGTCCGGCACGGCTGTGCTTCGCCCCCACGCCGGAGCCCGAGTCCTCGCAACTGCTGGAGGGACTGCTGCTCGGCGCGATGGGGGTGACGGCCTTCAGCCTCACCATGCCCGCCACCCGGGTGGCCGTGCCCGAGCTGGGCAGCACCGTGGTGGGCCTGGGCCGCGCACTGGTGGCGGCGGTGCTCGCGGGGCTGGTGCTGGCCGTGCGCCGCGAGAAGCTCCCCGAGCGCCGTCACTGGCCCCGGCTCGCGCTGGTGGCCGCGGGCGTGGTGGTGGGCTTCCCCCTGCTGTCCTCGCTGGCGCTGCGCCACATGCCCGCCTCGCACGGCGCGGTGCTGGTGGGACTGCTGCCCGCGGCCACCGCCGTGGCCGCCGTCTTCCGGGCGCGTGAGCGTCCCTCGTGGGGCTTCTGGCTGTCCGCGCTGGCGGGGCTCGGCAGCGTGCTGGGCTTCGCGCTGGCGCAGGGCGCGGGGAAGCCCACGGCGGGGGATACGCTGGTGCTGCTCGCCGTGGCCGCGGCCGGGGTGGGCTACGCCGAGGGCGGGGCACTCTCGCGCGAGCTGGGCAGCTGGCGCGTCATCTGCTGGGCGCTGGTGCTCGCGGCACCCTTCCTCGCGCCCGTGGTGGCGCTCTCCGTGGAGCCCGGAATGCTCTCGGCGAGCCCCCGCGCATGGCTCGGCATGGGCTACGTCTCGGTGGTGAGCATGTTCCTCGGCTTCTTCGCCTGGTACCGGGGACTGGCGCTCGGCGGCGTGGCGCGCATCAGCCAGCTCCAGCTCGCCCAGCCGCTGCTCACCCTGGTGTGGTGCGCATTGCTGCTCGGCGAGCCGGTGGGGCGCGGCACACTCGGCGCGGCCGTGCTGGTGATGCTGTGCGTGCTCACCAGCGTGCGCAGCCGCGTGCGGCGCGTGAGCTGAGCGCGAGGGCCCGGCGCGAAAACTCCCTCAGAACCGGGCCTGCAACACCGCGCTGAAGCCCACGGTGGACGGGGGCGCCAGCACCAGCTCGGAGACTCCCACCGGACCCTCCTGGAAGACGGTGCGATTCGGGTCATGCGTGTAGAACGCCTCGCCGACGACGGAGAGGGTGCTCCCGAGGTCCCAGCGCAGCGTGGCCTTCGCCAGGAGGATGGGCTGGCGCTCGCGCCCCTCCGGCAGGAAGGAGAACTCGCTCGCGCCACGAAGGAGGGTGATGCCACTGGTCAGGGACGGTGGCGGATTGTTGCCGCCGAAGAGCCCAGGCGTGTCGAACGTGGCGGGCCACACCGCGCGCAGGACGAGACCGGGGGTGAGCCCCGGCCCCTGGAAGTGATGGTCCACCCCAGCCGACAGGAGCAGCTCGGGCTGCGTCGTGGTGTCCGGCGTGAAGGCATTGTAGGGAGGGAGCCCCGGCACCTCCGAGGAGACGAAGGACGCCGAGCGGTAGAGCGCCAGGGCGTGCACGCGCAGGAAATCCACCTTGAGCCTCGCCTGCAGCGCGAGGACATCCGCCCCCTGACCGACCGTACCCTCGCTCCTGAGTGAATCCGCCAGCGTCTGGGCCAGGTGGCTGGCCTCCAGGGACACCGACGTCGAGACGCCGCCTGGATACGACTCCGGAGCGAGGACCTTCTCGAACAGCTCGGGATCCTGCCGGTAGAGCGAGAGGTCCACACCAGGCCCGATGGGGGCGCCCTGGTGGAAGAGGATGCGGCCCGAGAGGGCCCGGGTGGAGGCCCGCTCCTCGATTCCGAACTGGGCGCGCCCCGGAATCACCCCGTGCTGGGCGAGTGCCCCGGCGGCCTCCAACCGCAGAAAGGGCAGTACGTCCACGCCCGCCCCGGCCATCCCCAGGACGAGACGCTCGGACTCGCGGGACAACTCGTTGAAGTCCAGCGAGCTCTTCGCCGCGACGAAGGCATACCAGTGCTCGCGTGTGAGCCGTGCCTCCAGTCCCGGGACACCGTTGAACGGGCTGCTGCCCGTTCCCGTGAAGCCGGCGTACACGGTGCGTCCCCACGTCGCGGGGTACTCGTAGCCCAGGTGAAGCCGGGTCGACGACAGCGGGAGCACGGTGAGCGCGAGCCCCTCTCCCTCGCCCCAGGAGGACGGCCGCCAGGCCAACCGCACGTAGCTGGCGTTGTCCCGGAAACCCAGGCCCCCGGTGTTGTTGGCGGAGATCAGCAGGGACACCTCCGCATCCGCGCTCAGCCCCGAGGCGAGCTCGGGCGAGCGCAGGTGCATCCCGAGGTGAGCGGCGGTTCCGAAGTCGCCCGTGTCGAGGTCATCATCACTGGCGAGCAACGACACGCGCACCGAGGCGAAGTCCGAAGCGCTCGCCTCCAGGGACAATCCAACGCAGAGGGCGAGCACGCCGCCCATGAAAGACTTCTTCAACGTTCCTCCAGGAACCGGGAGTTGCTGGAGGATCGGCCCTCCTACCAGAGACGGGCCGGGCACGCACCTGGGCATGGGTATACTCGCGCGATGCCCACGAAGCGCCGCACCTCCAGCCGCACTTCCACACCGGCCACGCGGACGCCCCGGAAACGGGGGCTCACCCTCGAGGATGTCCGCGAGCTCGCGCTGGCCCTACCCGAGACCGAGGAGCGGCCCAGCTACGGCACTCCGGGCTTCCGCGTCAGCGACAAGCTCTTCGCCCGGGTCCTCGACGAGGAGTCCATCGTCATCAAAGTAGACATGGATCATCGCGAGGTCCTCCTGAGCACGAAGCCGGAGACCTTCTTGGTGACGCCCCACTACCAGGACTACCCGATGGTCATCGTCCGGCTCGGCGCGGTGGACCGCCCGCTGCTGCGAGCACTCCTCCGCGAGGCGTGGCTCCGGTGCGCCTCGCCCCGGCTCCTCAAGGCGAACGCCGCGAGCCCGGCGGGAAAGCGGGCCCGCCCGGAGAAGTGAGCGCCCCCGAAGGAGCCCTCACGCTCAGGCCACGGTGAGGATTTCCACGCCCTGGTCTGTCACCAGGATGGTGTGCTCGAACTGCGCCGTGCGGCTGCCGTCCGCCGTCACCGCCGTCCAGCCGTCGTCCCACACCCGGTGGTGCCAGTGGCCGAGCGTGATCATCGGCTCGATGGTGAACGTCATCCCGGGCTCCATGACGGTCTTGGCCTCGGGGTCGAAGTGGTGCGGAATCTGGAGCGCGCTGTGGAAACGCTCGCCGATGCCATGGCCGCAGTAGGCACGCACCACGCCCATGCCGTGCTTGGTCGCGTGCGTTTCAATCGCCCTGCCGATGTCGTTGATGGGCCGGCCCGGCTTCACCGCCTCGATGCCGAGCATGAGGCACTCACGCGTGACGCGCACCAGCCGCTCGCTGTCCGGGTCCACCGCGCCCACGAAGTAGGTGGCCGAGCAGTCCCCGTGAACGCCCTCGAGGAAGATGGTGATGTCGAGGTTGACGATGTCGCCCTCCTCGAGCTCCCGGCTGTCGGGGATGCCGTGGCAGATGACCTCGTTGACGGAGGTGCAGAGCGACTTGGGGAAGCCGTGGTAGTTGAGGGGGCTCGGGTAGCCGCCGCGGCGGATGTACTCCTCGTGCGCGATGACGTCGAGCTCGTCCGTAGTGATGCCGGGGCGCAGGTGGGCGGCGGTGGCGTTCATCACCTCGGCGGCGGCCTTGCAGGCGCGGCGCATGCGGGCGATGACGTCCGGGCTCTTCACCTCGGAGGGAGGGAGGAAGCGGCTGGGCCGCCCCGAGTCCGCGTAGTCGGGACGCGGGATGTGGGAAGGCACGGGGCGCATGGGGCTGATGACGCCCGGCCGGATACCACGCGAGCGGGCCTCGGGCCCTCGCTTGCGTGCCTCCACGGCGTCCGCGCCCCGGTGGCACTTCTTGTACTTGGTGCCGCTGCCGCACCAGCAAGGGTCGTTCGGCTTGGGCAACACCGCGGGAGGAACCCGCGCAGTGGAGGTGGAGACGTCGGTCATGTGTAGGAGCTATAGCCTCTAGAGCCGCACCGCGCACGCCTTCTCGGTCGCCTGCCCCTGCGAGGCCTTGATTTGGACACACCGCATCAGATCGGCCGGCCCGGCTCCCCTTGTGCGAACATCCGCCCCTCCCCTCGGTACGATGAGGAGCCGATCCATGCCGTCATCCCTGAAGGCCCGATTACGACAAGCAGTGCTCGCCCTGAGCACCCTGCTCATGGCCTGCGGCTCGACGGGCTACGCCGTCGACTCCGCCTCGAGCGCCTGCCGGCAGAACCCGGTCTACTGCGCCGCCGTCGCCGGCGAGGAGACCGTGGTCCCCACCGCCGTCCGTGGTGCCGCGGAGGTTGTCTCCGTGGGCGCCGCACTCCGGGTGCTGACTCCCAAGCTGCAGTCCGACATTGAGGACGCCCTGGTGGAGTGCGTCGAGTGGGCCCACGCCGAGGTCAACCTCCGGCGCTTCGGTGGCAACACCCCCTCTCGCGAGCAATGTCAGGAGGTGCTGCCAGGCAAGGATCCGTGTGGGAAGAAGGTGACCCGCGCCATGCAACTGGGTACCGAGAAGCACCAACTGGCCCGCCAGTGCACGGAGGAGAAACTGGGCGCGCTCATTCCGGGACGCTTCAGTCTGGAGCAGCGCTACCGCTACGACCCCCAGACGGGACAGAAGCAACTCGTCAGCCCAGAGGAGGAGCGGCTCCTCCGGCAAATGGGTTGTGGCGACGAGCTCAAGGGGACGGTCGTTCCCGATGTGGTCATCCACACGGGCAACCCGCTCGAGCTCCTGGCCATCTATGACTTCAAATTCCCGTGTCCTTCCAGCAACTACCCGGATTGGAGAGAGTACGCCGATGGCTCTCTCCAGGGAGATACGTACCTCCAGCTTCTAGGAATAAGACCCGACCGCGTAGCCCCCATATGGAGAATCATCCGATGGAGCTCATCCCTGAAATAAGGCTCTACGCAGCGCATGGAGCGCTCGTGCTGCGCGATGGCTTGAGCATCTGCTTCTACATGCGCCGCTCCCATCAGGAGGTGGCGCGAAATGTCAGGAGTGCCTTGGACACGTACGTGCGCGCGGTGGGCCCGCAGGCGCTCGGTTGGTATGTGGACCCCGAAGGCGACTGGCAGGAGCTGGACACCCAGGGTTGGCAGGTCATCAGGGACAAGCTGCACGAATCCAGAGGAGGCCTTGTCAGGCTGTACGAAAGGCCCGATGCCGTCAGCAAGTACGCGTTCGAATACCGAGGCAGACGGCTCGATGGCAGCAACCCGGGCGCCGTCAGTGGGATGACGTTCCGGCTCCCCACTGAATTCCTCGTTGAGCATGGCCCGAGCCGGGTGCGCGAGCTCGCATTGGAGCTGGGAGGCAAGCTGCCCTTCAACTCCGGCCACGCTGGCCCCGCTTTCCACTTCCTGTTCCTGCCCCCGGAGTTCCGTTCACTGTGCCTCCGCTACCCGGGCATGGATGCCCTCGAGCTGGGTATGGTCACGGAGGATCTGGGCACTCGCGTGCGCGCCCCCCATTGGCTGACATTCCTGGGCCAGCCGGTGCTTGGCGAGCTGGGGGGAGTGACCGGCCTGCGCTCCCGCCTCTCTTCTCCGGACATCACCCTCCAGGAGATGGACGAAGGGCAGGTAGTCATCACACTCGGCACGTCGCCCGAAGCGGGCGACTTCGAGCAGGGCCATGACCTGCCGCTGCACCGCCAGTTGGCGCAGGTACTGGAGCCCTGGCTCTACTACGACCGCTACCGCTTGAGCGTTCTCACCCAGGAGGACATGCGCCGCTGGGAGCGCCGCTTCCTCGACTGAGCGTGGCCCCCGCGCTCGGGCAGGGCTCCGCGCCTCGCTCAACGCCAGTCCGGCGGGGCCATGTTGATGCGCGGCACGTAGTAGCCCTCGGGCCCCTGCAACACCGTCTCGAAGCGCGGATCGTTGAGAACCACGCTGCCCGGACTCGGGTCCACCCGGGCCGGGTCCACCTTGGCCCCTCGGATGGGCAGCCTCGCGTACGTCGGAATGCCATACTCGTGCACGCCATCCACGGCCACCCCGCAGATGGGCCGCGAGGTTCCGTCTGGCAGGTAGACCCGATCGAACTGCATGTAGACACGGTTGGGCGTCGCGATCGCCTCGCCGGAGATCTTCAGCTCCACTTCCTTGCCCTTCACCATCACGTACATGGTGGCGTTGACGGGCCCGGATTTGAGGTTGAGGGAACCGCCGTCCAGGATGGAGACGTCCGACGCCGGAGTCCCCGAATCCAGGAAGGTCGCCTGCTCATCGGGCTTGATGTCCAGCTCGACGGGAGTGGCGCGGGCCTCGGGCGAGCAGTGCGCGAGATAACCGGCGGGGTCTGGCCGCACTGGAGCGGTGGCACACCCGGCGAGCTGCGCGGCGAACACGCTCAGCAGGGTGGTGAACAGGGCACACGCGCGCGAGGGAACGAGTATCGAGTCGGGGCAATCGATAAAAGAGGGAAAAGAGGGCACGGGCTGCGTTCCTTTGAAGGGAGGCGCCGGAGGGGCCGGCGCGGTGGGCTCCGCGCGGACGCACTCTTCCCGAGAAGGAGGAGACACCACGCGAAGCAGTGCCCACCCTATCGCGAGCAACCCCACCGTGAGCGCCACGGCGGCAAGGAACCAAGGCCATGTTCTCTTCCGCCGCGAGCTCCCTTCAGGCGCACGGACCTGCTCGGAAGGCGGTGCGCGAGGAGCGGATGGGCGCATGGGTGCTTCTTCCTTCGGCTCCTCGAGCGGCTCCACGCCCGCGGGCAGTTCCAGCGTCCACCTGCATTCGGAAGGCCGTCTCGTTGGAGTCCGCCACGCGCTGGTGAGCCCGTCCTTCGCTCGCAGACGCTCCAGCTCTGTACGAACGGTGCGGGCATCCACGGGCCGCTTGTTGGGATCCTTCTCCAGCAGCCGCAGGGTCAGTTCGCACAACTCCATGGGAAGCCCGGGGTCGAGCGTCCGGGGATCCGGCGGAGCCATGGTAGCGATGGCGATCAGCAACTGATCCAGCGGCAACCGGGAACTGAAAGGCCGACAGTTGGTGAGCGTCTCGTACAACAGAACACCAAAGGCATACAGGTCCGCGGCGGGCCGGGCCTCCAGACGGGAACCAGGACGTGCGGCCTCGGATACCAGGAAGGAGACTGCCTCGGGAGGCTGGCAGTAGAGCGTGCCCGGAGCCAGCCCCTCCGTCAGCACACGCGCCCAGGGCAGGTGCACCGAGCCAAAGTCGATGAGAAAGGGTTTGTCATCCGCGAACTGCACCAACAGGTTGTCCGCTTTGATGTCCCGGTGACACACGCCGCGCTCGTGGAGCACCTCCAGCACCTTCAACTGCTCGCACAGCACCCCCAGGCTCCGCTGAAGGGGTGCGCGCACGTTCCAGCGCCACGTGTGGAAGGTGCTCCCGTACACATGGGGCGTCACGAAATAGCCATGACCCGTCTCGGGGTCGGGCCACCGGCCCCACTCGAGCACCGGTAGCAAGTTGGGGTGCTCCAGGTGCTCCAGCGAGGCCGTCTCGCGGCGCATCCAGGCATCCACACGGTCCTCGTCCGCAGGCGAGGCGGGCCGGGCCGCCATCTTCATCGTGAAGCGACGGCCCCCTCGCTCCACCAGGAAGACGAAGGAGAACCCGCCCATGCCCAGCAGTTGCAGGATGCGGAAGTCCCGCACGAGATCTCCCTCCACCAGATGATGGGGGCGCTGCGGCGAATTCATGGACCCACCGGCCCGGCCTCGGGAGACAGCGGCTGGAAGTCCCCGGGCGCATTCGCATCGTCGAGCGCCAGTTCCATCCGCGCGGCACCCTCCGGAAGCAGGCCGGTCACGATATGGCGCTGAAGCCTTGGACCCACCGCGCCCGAGAACAGGTGCGCGGGCCATTCCACGAGCACACCGTCCGCGAGTGTTGCCCTCAACCGCGCCTGCACCAACCTCCAGGGAGGAACACCCCGCTTCCGGCTGCGCACGGCCACGGTGGCGAAGAAGCGCCTCCCCATCCAGAGGACGGAGTCGACCTGACCTCGCGAGTCCCCTGCTCTGTGCTCCACCACTTCTCGAGGAACAGCGAGCGCCGGGCGCGCATCCGGCGCGTCGAGGAGGCTCCGGGCCACGAGCTCCGCGCCCTGGTCCTCCTGAGAGGACGGGGCGAGCACCACGCGCACCGCCAGGTCCACCACATCACGCCGGGTGACGAGCACGAAGCGCAGGGGTTCGACGCCGGCTCCGGCAGCGAAGGTGACGACCACCTGCTCGCCCACCGCCAGGTCCCTGCTGGGAACGAACACCCAGGAGCCATCCTCCATCCGGGCAAACACAACAGGTCCTCCATCCCGCTCGGGCTCCAGGGCCTCGGGCTGCGAGGACACCTCGAACCGCACGAGCGTGGCCACGCCCACCGCCACGTGCAGTTCCAGGGGCGGCACCTGCCTCGGCCGCGAGGGAACCACAAGCGTGCGCCGCTGGAGTGCTGGCCCCCCTACCCCACCCCATGCGGAGGCCGAAAGGGAGAGCAGGAAGGGCAGGAGGAACCAGACTCCAGGGCGCACACACGCAAACTAGGAGCAACACGCCCGCGGGAGCAAGCACAAAACCACCTGCGCGGTCACTTCGCGGAAGTTGACTTCTGGAATCATGTCCGCCGGACGCGAGTCACCGGCCTTTGTCTTTTCAACTCGGAGCGCCCGGCCCACGTTGACGCGACGAACGAGACTTCAGGATGCTCGGTGAATACGCCGGGCTTCATCCAGGGGGGGTGTCATGCACGTCGATTCCACGGGCTCTCGTCTTCGCGTTTCCCGGAGGCATTCCGGTCCACGCGCCCTCGGAGTGGCGCTCCTGTTGATGCTCGGAGGCTGTGCCACGCGCGCCCCGCTCCCGGGGCTCCTGCCTGGGCTCCAACGGCCCCGCCCACTCCCTCCCTCCGCCCCCGGGCAGACCTCCAAGACGGTCGGCAAAACCTGGGCAGCCACGATGCCCATCCCTCCCTGACCATCCCCGCCCGAGAGAGCGCGAGCCTTCAACGCCCCACCAGCGCGCTGCACGCCATGCAGTGACGCGCTTCGGGAATGGCCCGCAGCCGGTGCCGGCCTATCGCTCCGCCGCAACGCGCGCAGTGCCCGAACCGGCCCTGCTCGATGCGCAGCAGCGCGTCATCGATGTCTCTCAATTCCCGCCGCTCCCGCTCCGACAACTGCTCCAGCACCGCTCCCGCGCTCGCCTCGTTGGCCCCGTCCACCAGACCCGGTTCCCGCGTGCTCTGCAGCACCTCGGCCTCCGCCACGTTGTGGCGCAACAGGCCTCGCAGGCTGCTGCGCCGCTGCAACAGCGCTTCCCGCGCTTCGTTCGTCCACGCGTCCATGATGCGCATCCCCACTTCTCCCGGCGCGCCGTGTGAGCCGCCGGCGTGTGGGTCCCAGCCCTCTTCAGGAAGCGTGCCTCCGTCCCCGGCCCCTGGACCCCGTCTTGAGCGCGCAAGGTTTGCGGGTCCCCTGGAGCCCTCCGCACCCCTTGCGCTGGCAACCCCCATCCCAGGCGGATTGCCTCCTCGACGGGGACGAGCCGCCTTGGCCGAACCGAAGGAAACCCTCCTCCACGAGCCGCCGCACCTGCGCCTCATCGAGGGCCTTCAACCCCGGAAGCGCTCCTCACGAAGCAGGCAAGGCTGCTCGCTTGCAGTACCTGCGGGGGCGGTAGCACCGCCAGCAGCGGCATGGCGAGCGGCCAGACGTGAAAGGCCCCTCATTTCGCGCACCTGGCTCAGTCGTGTTCGCGGAGCGAGAGGGTCAACAATGCCGCCGCCACCAGGGCAGCCACCACCCGCACGTGGTTCCAGGTCGTCCATTCGGCGACGAACTGTGCCCATCGGATCGCGCCGTCAGCGCTGTCCGGCTGAACAGCCGCCAGTGCTTCGTTCCGCGGCACGTTGAACGCGGCGGTCACCACGAAAACGCCGAGGAGATAGACCCCGCTGCCGATGAGCCGGTAGAGCGAGTTGGGTTTGTGCCACGACACCAGCGCGGACACAGCCAGCACGACACAGGCCACCGTGCTTCCGAAGAACGCGGCCATGAACACGCGCTCCAGCGCCGCGACATTGATGGCTTGCATGGCCGCGATGCCCTGTGCCGGAGGGAGGCGCGCCAGGCCTTTCATCACGAAGGAGGAGAAGGCGAAGAAGACTCCGGCCATCAGCCCACAGGCGAGCGCCGACACGAACGTCAGGACGAAGAGGAGATTGCCGGGCATTGGGAGAGCTGAATCCGTTCAGGCTTTGTGGATGGGACTCGGGAGCCGCCTACCCCCGCATCGTCTGCCACCCGAGCGACTGCGCGACATGGCAGACCTCGGTGATGGGCCGCACTTCGACGATCATCCCGTTCTTCAGATTCGGACACTGCTGGGCGATCTCCGTGGCCTCGTCCAGGCTGGCGACCGTCAGCATGAAATAGCCGCCGATGGCCTCCTTCGCCTCCGCGAAGGGTCCGTCGACCACGCGCTCACCGCGTGCGCCGGAAACCACCCGGCCCCGGGGCTCGAGCGGGTGGCCGTGCTGCACCTTGCCCTGCGCGACCAGCCCGTCATACCAGGCGTTCCAGTCCTGCATGGACTGCTCCCGCTGCGCCGGAGACATCGCGTGGTAGGCCTCGGGCGTCGAGTCGCGGAAGATCAGCATGTAGGAGGAGGGCTTTGCTTCCATGGGAGACCTCGCAAGCTTCGAGCGGGAACAGGCGCGCGTCGTCTACACCGAACGAGGCGCGCCCGGAAGTCCACCGATCGGACCCCACTGCCCTCGTGCCATCCACCGGTCACACGCATTGTGCGGACACCGGTGGGATGTCCGCGAATCAGGCGGCGTGGGCCGCGAAGAGGGTCCGCAGGCCGGCGATGAGCGCGTTGCCGGGGTAGGGCTCGCCGAGCGTGTCCAGCGCATCGCGCAGTGCGCCAAACAGCGCGCGCACGTGATGGCCCTCCTTGCCGTCCCAGTTGAGACGTTTGGCGAGGTATCCGCTCTGCTTCTCGAACTCCGTCAGCGACGCGTCGTACGGCGCCGCCGTGGGGATGTTGATGCGCAGGAGCAGTCCCAGCAGCGCGATGACCTCCTTGAAGTCGTAGCGCTGCGCCTTGAAGTCGTAGAAGTCCTCGAGATGAATATCGTCGGTGTCGAACCAATACCGGATGTAGTTGACGGCGCGCTGGGCGCTGTCCTCCACGGCCACGCTGAGTTGCGAGTGGAGCTCCGGGTCGACCTGCGTCACGAGTGAGTTCTTGACGATCGCCTTTCGGAGGGTGGTGCTGTCGAAGCGCCGCGTGGGCAGCGTGCGCAAGAACGTTCCGTCAAAGGTCAGCTCCTCGAGCTTCGGCAGGCGCGTGAGTACCTCGGGGAAGTCCCACATCAGCTCGATCTTCTGCCAGCCGCCAAAAGAGGCCCGAACGTAGGAGTACGGGTTGTTGGTGAGGTTCACCGTTCGCAGCTCGACGCACCGGGCGAGCGACTCCGGGAGACGCCAGATGCAGTTGGCCTCGAGGTTCAGGAAGCGGAGCTTCGTCAGCGCGCCGATGGACTCGGGCAGCGTCTGCAGGCCGTTGCCCCGGAGGCGGAGCTCGCGAAGCTCCGTGAGGAGTCCGAGCTCCTCGGGCAACGTCCGGAGCTTGTTGTGCGTGAGGTCGAGCTTCTCGAGGCGGCGAAAGCGGAAGAGCTCCTCCGGCAGCGACGTGAGGTCCTTCCCTGCCAGGGAGAGACTCTTGACCTTGTCGGGTTCCTCGAGCTTCTTGGCGACGAGCTTCCGGAACGCGCCCCGGACGCTGGTGAATTCGGGCCGGGAGATGGGCTTGCCGGCGGCCAGGAGCTCCCGCGCCTTGCGAAGGTCGACACGCTCGTCTTTCACCACCGCTGGGACGAACACGCCCTTCGCCTCGTAGGGGTCCTGCCTGTCTTCGACGCCGCCCGAGACGGCGTAGACCTTCGCACCCCAGCCGAGGTACCGGTGCGCGTCGAGCTGGCCCCCGGCCGAGATGGTGTGCTCGGTGGCGATGGTACGGGCCAAGAGGTTGCCACCGGCCGCGAAGCAGCCGTGGTTGTAGACGCCGACCATGTCCCCGGTCGTGACGTCCCCGTCGACCCGCATCAGGGAGCCGCCGGTCGCGATTCCCAGTGCGGTGAGGTTGCCGTGGACCTGCAGGAATGGCCCGAAGTCGTTCTCGTAATTGAGGAGGCAGCCCTCGATGGTCAGGTTGCCGCGGACGATGAGCCCGACGAAGGGCGGGTCGTCCTCATCGGCCAGGGCGAGGAGGCCGCTGCGGTAGTCGAGCCACAGGTTGTGGGGCACGACGACGTCCCCGGTGAGCACCAGGACGCGATCGCTCTCGGAGTAGCCGGCGGCCATCACCTCGCCCTTCACCTGCTCCCAGGTGAAGGTCTCGAAGGCGAGGTCGCTGGCGTAGTAGCCCTTGTCGACCTTCGCCGCGACGGTCTTCCGAGCGAAGGTCGCCGCGGCCTCTTCCGAGGGGAAGGTCTTGGACTCACGCTTGCCCGCCGTGCCCACCACTCCGTGATGCAGGTCGAGGCTCGCGCCGTGCTGCTCGTACGACCAGAACTTGCGAACCGCGCCCTCGAGGCCAACGAGCCGCAGAGCGGGACGGTGGCTGACCACCGGGAGTTGAGGTGCCTTCATGAGCCCAGGGGACTACCATTGAAGCGCTCACACCACGCAATGAAACGCTTCGCTCCGCGGTCCCCCGGGAACCACGTCAGCCCACCGAGACCTCGAGCCGGGTGATGGCACGCATGATGGGGTGCGGCTGGAACACCGGCTCGCCCGACAGCCGCATGTCCGGGAAGCGCCGCACCAACGTGCCGACGACGATATCCAGCTCCTGGCGGGCGAGCGCGGCACCGAGGCAGAAGTGCTGGCCCGCGCTGAAGGCGATGGTCTGGCTCACGTCGCGGCGGATGTCGAAGCGCTCCGGCTCCGGGAACACCTCGGGGTCGTGGAGCGCGGCCGGGATGAAGGGGATGACCATCTGGCCCTTGCGCAGCTTCTGGCCAGCGAACTCCAGGTCCTCCTTCGGGAACTTCGGAATGCCCCCCTTGCCGAAGATGTCATAGCGCAGGGTCTCCTCGAGGGTGTTGCGGATGAGCGAGGGGTCCGCACGCAGCAGGGCGAGCTGCTCGGGATGCCGCAGCAGGGTGTAGAGCGCCCAGTTGGCCGCGTGCACCGTGGTGTCGGACCCGGCGGCGATCAACGCCTGGATGAGGGAGAGCAGCTCGTCCTCGGTGAGCTTGCTTCCGCCGTCATGCGCGGAGATGAGGGTGCTCAGCAGATCGTTCTCGAGCAGGTGCTTGCGGCGCTCGGCGATGACCTCGCGAAGCATCCCGAGCCACCGCGGCATCGGGGCGATGGTCGCGAAGAGCTCCTCGGTCCTGTTGAAGAGGATGGAGCCGCGAATCACCGCCAGCCCGAAGGCGCGGAACTCGGCACGCATCGCGTCCGGAATCTTCAGCATGTCGCTGATGACCCGCATGGGCAGCGGCTCCGTGATGGCCGTGAGGTCGACCCGGTCGCCCCGCACCTTGTCCGCGATGATGTCGTCGACCGCGCGTTGGATCTCCTCGCGCATCCGCTCGGCGGCCCGCGGGCTGAAAGCGCCACTGACGAGCCTGCGCACCCGCGTGTGATCGGCATCGGGCAGGCTGAAGAGCCCGTTGTCCATCATCTTCTTGTACTCGGCGTGCTCGGGAGGCCACTGCACTTCGTCCTGGGCGAACTCCCAGACCCGGTAGTCATTGCTGAAGCGGCGATCCAGGAGCAGCGCCCGGACGTCCTTGTGCCGGGAGAAGACGATGGCATCTCCCCGCGTCTTCCAGCGGTAGACGGGCGCTTGCTCTCGCAGCCACTTGTACGTGGGATAGGGGTTGGCGACGAAGGTGGGGTCGTCCAGGTCGAGGATGAAGTCGGGCCCGAACTCTCGAGTCGGTGTCTGGCTGAGCATGGCGACGGAGCGTATCGCCCGGACGCTCACGTTGCACGGGTTTAGCGGCTTTCCCCAGAATTCTCTGGAGATGACTCATTCTCTCAAGAGGTAACAGGGAGCAGCATGTCTGTCTTTCATGGGGAGAGCGCCCATGGGGTGGGAGCGCTCATGGGGTGGGAGCGCTCATGGGGTGGGAGCGCTCATGCCGCATGCCCGGGGCTCAGCGCGCCGAGGCCCGATCCATGGCCAGCTTCTGCGCCCGCCTCTCCACCGCGCGCACCGTGTCCATCACCGCGTCCTTCTGGCCCAGTCCCGCCAGGAAGCCCGGAATGGAGCCTCCGGGCTCCACGGTGAAGCGGTAGACGAAGTGCACCTTGCCCTCGTCACTCGCGGTGAAGTGCCAGCTGCCCTCGTTGTGGCGCAGCCGCACCACCCCGCTGCGCTCCGGCATCGCCTGGTTGGCCGGCGACCACCTCTGGCGGAACTCCCCCGTCCCATCCGCCGCGGCCAACTGCACGTCCTCCACCTGGAGCACATAGTCGCGGTTGGAGATGACGGGCAGGTCCAGGCGCGTGTACGTCACGCGCTTGCCGCCCTCCCTGGAGAGCACCCGCGACTCCTTCACGTACGGCATCCACACCCGAAAGTTCTCGTGGTCCCGCAGCGCCGACTGGATGTCCTGGAGGCTCGCCGTCAGCACTCCCTCGGCCCAGACCTCCCGGCCTCCGGGAATGTCCGGACGCGGGCGCGCCCGGATGGCCACCTCGCCCGTGGACACCGTCTCCCAGTTCTCGGCACCGCCCACGCCTCCCGCCACCAGTGCCACCACCAGGGCCGTCAGGCCCGGCAGAGTCCTCATGTTCGGCTCCCCTCACGATTTGGCGGGGATCCGGCCGGCCCCCGCCCTCCAGCAACACCCACACGCCAGAAGCATCGACTTTTGGCACCGGCCAGGGCACGAAGGTAGCCATGATCGGCCACCTGACAGCCCCCCCACCGGAACGTGGGCTCTTCTGCAATCGAACCCTCAACATGAGGGCCATCAAAGCCATTGGTTATGACATGGATTACACGCTCATCCACTACCGAGTGGAGGCGTGGGAACAACGAGCCTATGAGCATATGAGAAATCGGCTCGTGGCCCTGGGCTGGCCGGTGGCCCACCTCACGTTCGACCCCCTGCTCGCCATGCGGGGCCTCATCATCGACACGGAGAAGGGCAACCTCCTCAAGGCCAACCGCTTCGGCTTCGTGAAGAAGGCGCTCCACGGCACCCGGCCCCTGGGCTTCGAGGCCCAGCGCGAGGAGTACGCCCGCACCATCATCGACCTGTCCGAGCGCCGCTGGGTGTTCCTCAACACCCTCTTCTCGCTCTCCGAGGCGTGCCTCTACGCCCAGGTGGTGGACCTGCTGGACGCCGGCAAGCTGCCGGGCCCCATGGGCTACACCGACGTCTACGAGCACGTGCGTCGCAGCCTCGACGCCACCCACATGGAGGGCGCGCTCAAGGCGGAGATCATCGCCGACCCGGCGCGCTACGTGCTGGCCGAGTCGGACACGGCGCTGTCGCTGCTGGACCAGAAGCACGCGGGCAAGAAGCTGCTGCTCATCACCAACAGCGAGTGGGCCTACACGCTGCCGATGATGCACGCCGCGTTCGACCCGTACCTGCCCGGGGGAATGACGTGGCGCGAACTGTTCGACGTGGTCATCGTCAGCGCGCGCAAGCCCGAGTTCTTCACCACGCGCTCCTCGCTCTTCGAGGTGGTGACGACGCCGGGCCAGGAGGGCCTGCTGCGGCCGCACTCGGGGCCGCTCAAGGCGGGAGTGCCCTACTTCGGCGGCAGCGCCACCGAGGTGGAGCGCTTTCTGGGCATGAGCGGGGATGAAATCCTCTACGTGGGCGACCACATGTTCGGCGACGTGCACGTCACCAAGAACGTGCTGCGCTGGCGCACCGCCCTCATCCTGCGCGAGCTGGAGGACGAAATCCGCGCCATCAACGCCTTCCGCCCCACCGAGGTGCGGCTCGCCGAGCGGATGGAGCACAAGGAGCGGCTGGAGGCCGAGGCCTGCCAGGTCCGGCTGGAGCTGCAGCGGCGGCGGCAGGGCTACGGCCCGCGCTCGCCCACGCCGCCCGACGATGCCCTCCACGCCCGCGCCGCCGAGCTGCGCCAGCAGTTGGAGCAGCTCGACGCGGAGATCGCCCCCATGGCCCGCGCCGCCAGCGAGCTGGCCAACCCCATCTGGGGTCTGCTCACCCGGGCGGGCAACGACAAGAGCCACCTGGCACGCCAGGTGGAGCGCTACGCGGACATCTACACGTCGCGGGTGAGCAACTTCCTCTTCGCCACGCCCTTCGTCTACCTGCGCAGCCCGCGCGGCAGCCTCCCGCACGACCCGACCACCCCGGGGGGCACGCCCGTCTTCCCGCCCAGCGCCGCGGAGACGGCCGTGCCCTGAGCCCGGGCGGCGGCTCATCGCCTCGGGCCCGTCGACGTCGGCGAAGGCAGGGGGGCGCCCCAGGGCTCGGGGGCATACGTGGAGTCGGACACCGGGCGCGTCACGGTCTCGAACCGCGCCGCCGCCCGGCTCCAGCACCGGGCGAGCCCCAGCACCACCAGCACCAGCGGCAGCGCACACAGCAGGTCCGTCGTGTAGTGGAAGCGCCCCACCAGGGTGGCCACGATGAGGCCGATGCCCGGCAGCAGCATCGCCCGGAAGACGCGCCGCTCGAAGCGGAAGGCATACGCCAGCACCACCAGCGTGGTGCCCGTGTGCCCCGAGGGAAAGCAGTCCTTGGCGAAGGGCGGCGCGCGCATCGCCGAGTCCAGCAGGGGCGTCAGCCACAGTCCCTTCAGGGGCTCGGAGAAGGCGTCGAGCAGGAAGTAGCGCGGGCCGACGGCCGGCACCAGCGCGTAGCTGAAGTAGTTGAAGGAGAAGAGCAGGCTGAGCGCCAGCAGGTACTCGTCGAAGGCGTCCCGGCGCCCGGTGAAGTAGAGCACCACGCCCAGCGCCACCGGCCAGATGAAGTGGCCGTAGTAGCAGAGCATCAGGACCTCGGTGAGCCAGGGGGGCACCAGGTGTCCGAGCGCCACCGAGGCCTTCACCCCCAGCAGCTGCTGCTCCGCGGCGGCGAGCTGGGCGTCGCGCAGCACCGGCGTGATGGCGTTCACCAGCGGCGCGAGAAACTCATGGCTGAGGCCCAGCACCGGCAGCAGCCAGAAGGACGCCACGAAGGAGAGCAGCCGGTTCCGGGGGAAGGAGGCCTCCAGGGTGCGCAGCACCAGGGGCCCCAGCGCGAAGAAGGCGAAGTGCGCGGCGGCCCTCGTGGAACCGGGAGCCCAGCGCGCCGGCCCCACGAGCGCCAGCGCCGCCAGCGAACACGACACCAGGATGACGACGTCCACGCCTCGCAGGTGCACGTCCCGCACGCGCCAGAAGGCTTGCAGCCTCGAGCCCCAACCCCTCGCCCTCACGTCCACACCCGGGTCCGCGGCGGCCCTCGCGGGCTTGTCGCCCTCCGCGCTCCGCGCCTTGCGCCCCGCGTCGAGAATCTCCTCGTCCAGTACCTGCAGAGGATGTCCCATGACTTCGCCCGCCACGTCGTTAGTTAGCTAGTATTAACTAACTAACTCCGTCGCAGAGTTGGAATCAAGAGGGGGGGGCGCCCACCCTACTGCGTGCGCCGCCAGAGGTCCTGCAGGTCCTTGGAGAGGTTGCTCTCCACGTCCTCGGCCTCGCCCTCCGAGATGTGCTCGCGCAGCCCCTGGAAGACGGCACGCACGATGGGCTCCACCTCGGAGACGTCCTTGCGCAGGTCCTCCGCCACCGCCCGGAAGAAGTCCTCCCGGCTCTTGCCCAGCATCCGCCGGGGCTTGCTCCCGTCCTCCTTGGGAAGGAAGTCCAACAGCTTGCGCGGCAGCTGCGCCTGGAGGTCCTTCGCCTCGCCGGGCTGGATGCGGTGCAACAGGGCATTGATGACCGACACCGCCGCACATTCCGCCAACCCCGCATCCAGCTTCCCCACCTCGCACAGGTGCTTGATGAAGGCGGCGTAGGTGGAGCCGATGTGGGATTGGTGGCGCTTCTCGCTGCGACTCTGGGGACCGCCTGTGGGGGTGTCGGCCATGTCCCTTCTCCTGGGTAGGGGTGTTTGCTGAAAGGTGGGCATGCCCCGGGGAAGAGGGGGGGTTGGGTGATCCTCAGGGTCATCCGGCCGGTGAGCGGGCGGGCAACCTGGCCGATCAGCAGGCCATGTCAGACCCCCCCAGTATGAGTGGTGCCGTGAGCCACTCGACCACCAACGGCGCGATGCGAGTCCTGGAGCAGGGCAGCCTTCTCGGCGGGGCGGATCTGATGCCTCTTCTCAACGGAAACGGACGGAAGAAGCGCGCCCGCAAGCCGGGAGCCGCACCGAAGAAGGTGGGGTTCGCCAAGGCGCTGGCGCTGGTGGTGCAGTACGGGCGGCAGACGGCCAAGGAGGTGGGCAAGACGGCGCTCTCGCGCTGCCCCCGCTGCGGGCACGTGGGCCCCACCGAGCAGGACTTCGGCACGCGCATCATCCGCGGTGAGCGCCGGCCCCAGTCGTGGTGCCGCAACTGCCGCAAGGTGCACCTGCCGCCGCTCAAGGCCCTGCCGGACGCCTCCGGCCGAGACGTGAAGGCCACGCGGGTGGACACGGCCAACGAGAAGCCCGCCAAGGCCCGCCGCTCCACGAGCCCCTCGGACGGCCTGCTGTTCCCCCCCGAGGCGATGGCGGGCCGCAAGCGCCGGGACTCGTGAGGCCAGGCAGCCGTCCGAGGCCCTCGGCCGCTCCCCGGTAGGATGACGGCACCGCCCCACGCGCTCATTCCTCCTGGGAAGCAAGAAGGAGGACCTATGGCGGTTCGAACCGACACCGTGGGCATCAAGAACCGGCGCCAGGCGGACGCGCACTCCGCGCGCTCCGGTCCGCAGACCAGCAAGGGCAAGCCCCTCCCCTTCCAGGATGAGATTCCCCTGCTGAGGAGGGAGCGGCTGTTGGCCCGGGCGCGGCTGGGTCCGGCGGCGACCCTCCACCTGCCGAAGACGCTCCGCCTGGAGACCTCGGTACGCGGGCGCAAGAAGCCGCCCAGCCAGATGCACATCAAGCGCCACGGGGGTTGAGCCGGACTCCGGCAACAATTCCGAGACGTGCGCGGCGCGCGGTCTATGCTGGGGGGAGAATGAGCGACGCGCTGTTCTCCTCGGAGTTCGAACCCGCCGACACGCGGTACTTCTGGCGACTGTGGTTCGCGGACCTTCTGGATGTGGCGACCTCGGCGTTGCTGGGCTGGGCCGTCCTGCGCGCGATGGACGTGGACCGGACGCCACGTGCGCTCGTGGAGGCAGGAATCGTCATGTGGCTACTGATGTCCGTGGCGGGCGGGCTGAGCGGGTGGACGCTGTGGCGGGGGGTGATGGGCCTGCGGCTGGAGACGGACGGCGGCACACCGGGCCCCGCACGAGGGCTGGCCCGCGCCTTCCTGGCGCTGGTGGACCTGCCCATCTCCCCCTTTCTGCAGCGGCGCTATGCCGATCGCTTCCTGAAGATCCAGCCGGAGTCGGTACCGCCGCTGACGAAGAAGTGGCAGCGCGGGCTGGGCTGGCAGGGCTTCTGGCTGCTGATGGTGTTCGCGTCGGTGTGGTTCATGGTGATGCCCACGAAGCGCGAGGCGCTCACCTACCTGAAGAAGCTGGACGGATGGCGCTGCTGCCATGGGAGGACTCCTCCCTCGCCCTTCAAGTGCTCGACGTCGTTGTCGCGGGCGGTAAGCGCGGCGGAGGACGGAGACGCGCAGGCCCAGGCGGTCGTCGCGGACTGCCCGGTGGCCTCGGCCAGGATGGGGCGCTGAGCCTGCGAGCGCCCGGCCCGGAGGTGGTGGGGCGGGGGGATGGAAAAACGGCCCGGGCGTCCTTACCTCCGAGTCAGGAGGCCACCATGGCAGTCAGGACGCTGGTAGCAGGCATCAAGAACAAGAGGCGGGTGACGAATCCTCGCGAGGCGCAGCCCCACCAGGAGACCGCCGGACGGGTCAGGGGACAGAAGACCCTGCCTCGCGACCAGGCAGCGGCCCTGCGGCGCCAGAAGCTGATGCGCAAGGCGACGCCCGGTCCCGCCATGCTGGAGCCCGTGGAGCTCGCGTCTCCCAGCACGGACGTGCGGCCCGGCAAGAAGACCGTCACCCGGCGCAAGACGAAGCGCGGCAACGGCGTGTAGCCCTCTGGTGGATGGACCGGCCCCCTGGCGGATCCGGCCGGCCATCCCTACCTCAGAAGAGGAGAGAGGTTCCCATGCCAGAGAAACCCAAGCAGTTGCGAGCCAAGCGCGCCAAGGCCGAGGGCACGACCATGGCGTTGAAGGTCTCGGACACCGGCCGCGCGCCCACCGCCAAGAGTGCCCATGCCCTCAAGAAGAGCCGGGGTGTCGTCGGCCGCGCCCGATTCGAGGATCGGTCCGTGGACGAGCACCGTCCGCCCGGCAAGGGAAAGACGGCCCAGAGCATCCAGCTCCCCGTGCCCGAGACCGGTAGCAGCACCTCGCGCCGCAAGACGATTCCGGACGAGGCCGCCGCGCAATACCGCCACGGGCAGCACACCCGGGCCCGGGTCAAGAGTCCCACCGCCCTCCCTCACGACAAGCATCCCGAGAGCCTCGACGAGGAGCGTCCCAAGCGGTCGCTCAACGAGGCGAAGCTGCGCCATGAGGTGCGCAGCAAGCGCGGCTCGCCCGTCAAGGGACGCAAGAAGCCCCCGAGCGAGATGGACATCACCCACCGGGGTGGGCCTCGCAAGCGCATGCCCATCCACGGCGGCTGAGCAGCATTCCCCGCCCCCGAGGGCCTCGCGTCAGGGAGGCCCTCCTCGGGGCACACGAGGGGCCGTCACGTCCCGGGCCCTGGCGCGGGACGAAGGCCGCCGCGAAGCTCCCCGGCCCAGCGCCCACGCTCCCAGACTCCACACCCAAGAGGGCCCTCCCGGTGCTCCGGTACAACCGCTCGCCTCCTCCTCGGACGGAGGCGGCGCGCAGGGAGTGAAGCAGCGGCAGGCCTCCTCGCCCTCCGGCTCCAGGCGCGCGCACACCCCGCCCGCTCCACACTGCGCATCCTCGGAGCAGGCAGCACCGTAGGCTCCTTCCTGCAAGGCGTGCTGGAGGCAGCGGCCCGGGCCTCCTTCCGTCACACGCTCGCAGGCGAGCCCCGCGGGGCACTCAGCGTCGCGCGTGCAGGTGGCGACGCACAGGGACTCGAGTGACAGCACCGGGGCCGGGGGCTCCGGGTGCTCGGCGAGGAAGGGACGGAGGAAGTCCTCGAGCAGCGCCTCCACCCGGACGTTGAAGGCCTCCTTCCGGCAGGCCACGTCGCCGCTCGCGGTGATTCCCACGAGCACCTCGCGCCCGTCCGCTCCGCGCGCCAGCACCGGCCCGCCGCTGTCCCCCACACAGCTCATCGCCGGAGCGGGCCCCGCGCGGAACGCACCCGGCTCCACCTCCGTCACCCCCATCCCGCCCTGACGCCGCTGGCCGGAGGGAACACCGGCGTCCTTCGTGTCGCCGAAGCCCACCACGCGCACGGGCTGCCCCGGCTCCAGCGCTCCCCAGCCTGGCTCGGGCAGTGGCAGCGGCGACACGTCCACCGGCGTGGCCAGGCGCAACAGCGCCGCGTCCTGGGCATGGGTCGTCCGGTCGTAGCGCGGATGCGCCACCGCTCGCGCCACCCGGACGAAGCGGCCTCGCGCTCCGGGCTCCGGCGGCAGCCGCTCGCCGAGGAAGACTTCGTAATCGCCGTCCTCGCCGAAGACTTCCAGGCAGTGCGCCGCCGTCAACACCACGTCCGGGGCGATCAGCGCCCCCGAGCACAGCAGCGTCAATGAATCTTCCGTACAGCGCGCCCGGCGGGCGATCAGCGCCACCACCGCCACATCGTCCGGCGCGTCCGTGCCTCCCACCACGGCATCCACTCGCGAAGCGGTGGCCGGGTGGGGCTCGGGTGGGGAGGAGCTGGGGGCACAGGCCGCGCAAAGCATCCACAGCGACAGGACCCGGAGCCCCCAGGTGCCATGCGGAGAAGAGGCCACGCTCACAAGCCCCGCGCTCTCACGGGGACCGCGCTGTGCTCACCGCGCCCCGCTCTTCTTGAAGCGCCGCTTCCGCCAGCTCCGCCGTCTCCTCGCGCAGCCTGCCCAGCCGCTCCCGGTGACGCGCCAGCTGCACCTCCAGCCGCTTCGCCTCCGCCGCGTCCCCTCGCGACTCCGCGTCCTTGCGCTCCTTCTCCAGACGCTCCAGATCCCTCCCCAGCAGCTCCGTGATGCGCACCAGTTTCCCGTGCCTCCACGCCGCCGTCTGCGGCTTCTCCGGCTCGATGGGATCGTTCTGCTGCGGCGGGGGGTTGGCCACCTCGGGCTCCGGCACCACGTCCCCCGGCCCGATGGGCACCACCGTCGCCCGGCCCCCCTCCATCATCTCCACGTGCGGCTCGGCCTTCGCCACCTCGGCCTTCACCGGCTCGGCCTTCACCGGTGCGGAGACCGGAGGCACGGGCACGGGCGCGGGCGTTGGGGCCGCCACCACGTGCGAGACATCCTTCACCGGCGGCCCCTCCGCCGGTCCAGGCCAGAAGAAGCGCAGTGCCAGCGCGGCTCCCAACAGCAGGACCGCGGCGAGCGGTGGAACGAATCGGACCCGGTTGTTCATCGCTCGTCCATTCTCTCCCGAAAAGGACCGCTGCTCACAGGCGCAACCTCCACCCGTCCGGATGTTGCTCCACGCGCAGGAGCAGGGGTTGCTCGTGCACCTGCCCGTCCCGGGCGATCCGCGCGCGCACCACCACCGCGTTCGGGTCCCGCCCATCCACCTTCGCGTCCAGCACCTCCACCAGGGAGAAACCGTGCTCGTTCAGGTCGTCCACCGTCTCACGGCAGGTGTCGGCCGCCTTGCCAATCAGCAGGGGACCGAGCACCGCGCAGTCCCGCGAGGGCAACGCCTCGAAGAAGCGCTGCACCGTGGTCCGCGCGGCCTCGGTCTTCCTCGACTCCGAGTTGCAGGCGAGGGCGGCCAGCAGGCCCAGCCACATCGCGGCGCGCGGCACCGCCCTCACCGTCAGGAAGCGTGGCATCAGTAGCAATTGGGGGCGTAGAGCTCGTCGTCGCTCGCCGAGGCGAACTGGTCGTCGCAGTAGGCGCTCGCCAGCGCGTGGCCGTTGCGCACGCAGCCGTCGTGGTTGGTGGCGTCCAGCGTGTACTGGGTGTCACCGCCACAGCCACCGCCGCAGCGGCCGAAGCAGATGCCCATCACCTTCGGGCGGCTCCAGTGGTCCGGCTCGCCGCACAGCCAGGTGCTGCCGCTCAGGTAGTACTCGTCGCCGCTGCACGTGGTGTGGTCGCCGAGCTGGGCGATCTGCTGGTTGATGGTGGCGTCGAAGCCGCCGTGCTGGCAGTCGTGCTTGGCGTACGAGTACCAGTTGTAGACGCCGCCGCAGCTGCCGGTCCACGAGCCGTTACACTTCGCGTAGCTGCACAGCATGGTATAGCCACGGCCCTGCTCGCCCATCACCGTGCGCTGCAGCTCCACCGTGGTCGGGTGCTGCGCCCACAGGCCCACCGCGCGCCGCAGGTACTTCGCCTCGGCCGTCGCCGCGTCACCCGCGGGCAGCTGCTCGTTGAGCGCCGCGTACAGGCCCGACAGCAGCGCCCGATCCCCATCCAGCATCTGCGTGCCCTGGCCGCTCTCCTCCGCGAAGCCGTCCAGCGACGACACGCCATTCACCGCGTCCACCAGGCCCGTCAGCGTCATGCCGTTCTGCCGCACTTCAACCCGGTAGACGCCCTGCTCCACCTGCTTCGAGGAGAAGCGCGCCTCGACGCCCTCCTGCGTGAAGCGGCCGGACACCCCGCCGGCCTCCTGCGTCAGCTCGAGCCCGTCCGCCGCACGTGCGGCGTCCTGCGTTCCCACCGGCCCGCTGCTCTGCCCACCACAGCCCCACAGCATCACTGCCGCGACTGCGCCCAAGAATTTCCGCATATACTCACATCCCTCCCGCGCCGGTCTTTCCCGGAAACGCAGAAAACGAGAGAAATTCGCGTTTAGAGGAACTGTCACATTCCATCAAGTCTAGACGCGTCAAATCCCCGTGTCGGCCCGATGGAAGAGCGGTAGCGCCCCGGCGGCGCGAGTGAGTCCCATGGAGTCCTCGGGGAGGGACTCGTGGGCGCCAATGGCGAGCAGTCCCCCGGGAGCCAGTCGCTCCAGGAGCCGCGCCAGCACCTCGTGTTGCACGGGCGGCGCGAAGTAGGTGAAGGCCACGTTGCGGCAGAGCACCAGGTGGAAGAGGCCCTCGGGCATGCGCTGGCGCAGGTCCTCGCGGCGGAAGTCGAGCCCCTCGCGGAACTCGGGCCGCAAGCACAGCTCTCCCCCCTGGGGCGTGAAGGCCGTGTCCACCCACTCGGAGGGCAGCTCGCGCAACGTGGCGCGCTGGTAGCAGCCACGGCGGGCCCGCTCCAGCAGCGCGCCATCCGCGTCGGTGGCCACCACCTCCAGCCCAAAGTCCGGGAAGCGCGGCCACAACCCCAACCGGAAGAGGACGGCCACGGTGTAGGGCTCCTCGCCCGAAGCACACCCCGCGCTCCACACGCGCAGGACGCGCTCGCCCCGGGCGCGTGCGGCCTCCAACACCCGAGGGAGGAGCGGCTCGCGGAGGGCCTCGAAGACGCCGTGGTCCCGGTAGAAGCGCGAGATGGTGACACGGCACAGGGCATCCAACAGCGCCCGCTCCGCGGGGTCCGCCTCCAGCCGCTCGAGGTAGGCGGCCAGCCCCGGCACGCCGAGCTCCTTCATCCTCCGGCCCACACGCTTGCACACCTGCCCACGCACGCGGCGGAAGCCCTCGTAGCGCAGACCCAGGCGCGGCGCGGCCCACCGCAGCAACTCCAGGCACTCGGCATCCGTCACGTGGCACCTCCCCGCGGAGTCTCGCACGCGGGTCGGAGCGAGGCCGACAGCAGAGCAGGTTCCCCGAGCCCGGAAGCCCTCAGTCCGGGACGGCTGTTCAAGGCCCGACGTGCGCACCTCCCGTCCGGACAGGAGGTATCAGACCTGTAACCCAGTCACTGTTGAAACCTCGGCGGGCAATCCCCACCTTCGCCCGACGGGTTGCCGGCACGGGCCGAAGGAGGCATTTCATGTCACGAGACTGGAAGCGGTCGAGCAGGCACCTGGAGTTCGTCCTCGCGATGGCCGTGCTGACGAGTTGTGGCGTGGCCCCCCCGGCCCGGGCCGAGCAGGAGCTGGAAGCCCGGGACTCCCCCCTCCGCCACGAGCACAACGACGACGAGGGCGACAACGGCGGAGACACCGGCACCGGGGACGAGCGCCTCCAGGTGCACACGGTGCGCAGCGCGGAAGACACCGACGCGCCCGTGGCCGTCGCGCACGACGCGCCAGGCAACGTGCTGACGCTCGGCAACCATCGCACGCCCATCGACTTCGGGCAGGGCGCCCTGGGTTCTTCCGCGGGAGCGCCCGTCCTGGCCGTCTCCAAGTGCACGCCCGATGGCCAGCTGTCGTGGGTCCGGATCCTCGAGGCCCCGCCGCTCGCGGGCACGAGCCCCTTCGTGCGAGGCCAGGCGCTCGCGGTCGAGAGGCAAGGCACCCTCCTCGTCCTGGGGACACAGAGCGGTGGGTTGGAGATCGGCGGAAGCGTGCTCCCGCCCGGGGCCTTCCTCGCGAGGCTGGACGCGGAGGGGAATCCCCTCTGGGCGCGCGCCCTACCCACCAGTGCCACGAAACTGGCCGTCGACAAGCGGGGCTACATCACCCTCGCGGGGATGCTGGTGGGCCAGGTGGACTTCGGCAAAGGCCCCCCCGTCACCGGCACCGGCAATCCCTATCTCGTCCAGTTCGACGCCACGGGCGCACCACGCTGGGTCTTCGTCGATTCCGCGCGAGGCTTGCCGATGGACCTCGCCCTGGACGACTCGGGAGACCTGTACCTGTCCGGAGGCCGGTTCCTTCCGCCCTCGCTCCGCCTCACGCCCTTCCTCACCCACATCTCCTCCGAGGGCAAGCCTCTCTGGACACGGCAGCTCGAGGGCGCCCTGGGCCTGGCCATGAGCGTGGCGGCCCAGGGCGGCCACGTGGTGGTGTCTGGCTATTTCACGGGAAGGTTCGTCTTCCGCGGGGCGCCCCTCCTGGCCCCCACGAGCCGGGGCTTCGCGCTCACCTACGACCGCGACGGAGATGAGCGCTGGGGCGTCCTGCTCGGCAGCACCTGGGGACTGGTGGCGATGGGCCCGGACTCGGGCGTGGTGGTGGCCGGCCGCTACACCGGAGGCGAGGACTTCGGCCTCGGACTCGGCCCGCTGGAGGGCTACCCGGGCGCGACCAACCTGTACGTGCTGCGGCTGCACCGCCTCACGGGGAAACTCCAGGGGGTGCACACCCATGCCTCCGCGTCGGCACTGCCCGTGGACCTGTCCGTGGGGAGCGAGGGAGAGGGAGCCCTCACGGGTACCTTCCGGGCTCCCGTGGACCTCGGCACCGGCCCGCTGAACCCGCTCCCGGGCGGCAATGCCTTCCTCCTCCAGTGGGAGCACTGAAGCCGGGGCGAGGTCAGTCGAGGAACCGGCGCTCCCAGCGGCGCCTGTTCTCCGGGCGGAACCCCAGTACCGCGCACGCCCCACCGTGACGCCAATCCCGACCCATGGGCGGCACTCCGCTTCCGTTCCCGGGCACACGTATTCCCATCCGTCCGATGGCTTCCCAACGCGGCTCCACCCCGCCGTCGGGTACGTCTGTGTTCAGGCCGACGAACACATGGATTGGTGGCGAATTTGCTCAGGACCTCTCATGAGCCCGCGCGAAGAGGAGGTCCGACGTGCACAAGGTTGTCTCACGCGGCTGGCGAACGATGTTATCGGGCATGGCCTGCGTGCTCCTGCTCGCTGGCTGTCGTGGCAACTCATTGCCTCGTGCGAAGGTATTGCCCGAGAACCCGCCGGAAACCCAGACACCGCCAGACCCCGAGAACCCGGCCTGCCAGGGCCCGAACGACCCCGGCCGCGTCACCCTGCACCGGCTCAACCGCGCCGAATACGACAACACCGTGCGCGACCTGCTCGGCGACACCACGCACCCGGCGAGCGACTTCCCCATGGATGACCATGGCTACGGTTTCGACAACAACGCGGACGTACTCAGTCTGGGCCCTCTGCTCATGGAGAAGTACTCGGCCGCGGCGGAGACGCTCGTCGAGGCCTCCTGGACGCGGATGCGCGTCTGCACGCCGGACCCGGCGGATCCCCTGCCCTGCGCACGGCTCACCCTGGAGCGCTTCGCCCGCAGGGCCTGGCGCCGGCCCGTCACCCAGGCCGAGGTGGACCGGCTCATGGCCTTCCTCCCGCTCGCCCTCTCACGCGGAGACACCTCCGACACGGGCCTGAAGCTGGCGATGCGCGCGGTGCTCCTCTCGCCGCACTTCCTCTACCGCGTGGAGTTGGACCCGGACCCCACCTCGACGGCCTCGCACCCGCTGAACGACCATGAGCTCGCGAGCCGGCTCTCCTATTTCCTGTGGAGCAGCATGCCGGACGACGCGCTGATGACGGCGGCGGACGAGGGATCGCTACACACGCCGGAGGAGCTGGAGCGGCAGGTGCGCAGGATGCTGGAGGACCCGAAGTCCGATGCGCTCGTGGACAACTTCGCGGGGCAATGGCTGTACACACGCGCGCTCGAGAGCGTCCACCCCGACCCGCTCCTCTACCCCTTCGACGACGCGCTGCGAGAGGCCATGCGCCAGGAGACGTGGCTCGTCTTCCGCGAGTTCCTCCACGGCGACCACCGTGCACGCGACCTGGTGGACGCGGACTTCACCTATGTGAACGATCGGCTCGCCCAGCACTACGGCCTGCCTGTCCCGGGCACGACCGAGATGCAGCGCATCAGCCTGGCCGGACACCCGGAGCGCTCGGGCCTGCTGGGCCAGGGCTCCATCCTCTCCGTCACCTCGCACCCGGATCGCACCTCGCCGGTGAAGCGCGGGTTGTGGGTGCTGGAGCAGCTCATGTGCAAGGCCCCCCCTCCGCCTCCGCCCAACGTGGAGGGCCTGCCGCCCCCGGTGGACCCAAAGATGAGCATCAAGCAGCGCATGGCCCAGCACCGCACCGACCCGTCGTGCTCGGGATGCCACGCCATGATGGACCCCATCGGCTACGGGCTGGAGAACCTCAACGCGGTGGGCGCGTGGCGGCAGAACGAGGAGGTGAGCGGCGCCCGGGTGGACCCGAGCGGCGAGCTGCCCGGAGGCATCCCATTCAAGGACGGCATCGAGCTGCGCGCCATCCTCAAGGCGGACCCGGCACTGGACCACTGCATCGCCCAACACCTGTTCACCTACGGGCTGGGACGCGGGCCGGTGCACGCGGATGCCTGCACGCTGGAGAGCATCTCGAAGGAGACCGAGGCGCGAGGGGGACGGCTGTCGGACCTCATCCTCTCCATCACCCGGAGCGAGGCCTTCACCCACCGCCGGGGAGAGGCGGAGGACACCAACGTGGAGGGGTCGCGATGAAGAACTTCAAGCTGTCACGGCGAACGTTGCTCCGAGGCATGGGGACGCTGATGGCGCTGCCCCTGCTGGAGCAGATGGTGCCCTCGGTGGCCCGGGCGGCCGAGCCCACCGCCACGCCGCGCCGCCTGGCCGTCTTCTACGTGCCCTGTGGCATCAACATGTCCCAATGGACGCCGGGGAACACGGGGCGCAGCTGGACGCTCTCGCCCACGCTGCAACCCCTGGCGCCGGTGAAGGACGACGTGCTGGTGCTCTCCGGACTGTCCCATGAGCCGGGGCGGCCGGACCAGTTCGGCCACCACGCCGCGGGCACGGGCGCCTTCCTCTCGTGCGTGAAGATTCACAGGACGGACGACGCGGCCGACGTGCGCGCCGGCACCTCCATGGACCAGATGGCCTCGAAAGCCCTGCGCCAGTACACGCGCCTGCCCTCGCTCGAGCTGGGCATCGATGGGGGCGACGGGACGGGCTCGTGCGATGCCAACTTCTCCTGCGCCTATGCGCGCAACATCTCCTGGGCGGGGCCGACGAGCCCTCGGGCCAAGGAGACGAACCCGCGCGACGTGTTCGACCGGCTCTTCGCGAGCTTCGACCCGGACGCGACGCGGGCGCAGATTGAAAAGCGCAAGGCCTACGAGCAGAGCATCCTGGACTTCGTGCGCGAGGACGCCCAGGCACTGAAGCAGCGGCTGGGCAGGAGGGACAACCAGAAGCTGGAGGAGTACTTCACCAGCGTGCGCGAGCTGGAGCTGAGCGTGGCGGCGCTCGACCAGCAGGGCCCGCGGTGCTCGAAGGGTCCGCGGCCCGAGCCCACGGGGGACATGCGCGTGAAGACGAAGGTCATGTGCGACCTGATGGTGCTCGCCTTCCAGTGCGACCTGACCCGCGTGGCCACCTTCATGCTGGGCAATGGGCGGAGCGACCGGGTGTATGACTTCCTCGGGCTGACGAGCGGACACCACACGTACTCGCACCACCAGCACGTCCCGGAGAACCTCGCGGCCCTGGCGAAGATCGACCACTGGGAGATGGAGCAGTTCAGCTACCTGCTGCAGCGGATGAAGTCGGTGCAGGAGGGGGACGCGACGCTGCTGGACAACTCGTTGGTGTATTTCGGCAGCGAGGTGGCGGATGGCAACTCGCACGGGCACTCGGACATGCCGGTGGTGCTCGCGGGGCGCGGCGGCGGCACGGTGACGCCAGGCCGGCACGTGCGCTACGGCGGGCAGCCCATCGCCAATCTCTTCATCTTCATGTTGCAGTCGGTGGGCGTCGGCGTGGACCGCTTCGGCGACGACGGCACGAGGCCCTTGGACAGCCTGAAGGAGTAACGCCGGACGCACCCCTGGTGAGCGGACCCCCGGGAAATCCCTTACACGCGAGGGTGCCAGCGCCCCCTGGTGTCTTGATGCATGAGAGGAAGCCCAAGCCGTGTCAGAGCCGGGAAGTAACACTCTTTGGCTCATGACAAAGCGCATCTGGACACTCAGCACGATATTGGCATTGGCCACGCTCACCGGCTGCCCTCGCGGCAATGGCCCGGATGATGGCCACGACGAAGGTGTGACCCGGGACGGCGGTGGAACCGATGGCGGCGGCGAGCCCGACGCAAGCACGGCCCCGGACGCCGGAGTTACGGAACCGGACGCGGGTGACGTGGCTCATGACGGCGGAGCCGATGGCGGCGAGGGAACGGGCGTCGACGGAGGCCCGGGTGATGGCGGCGGCCTGGGCGATGCCGGAACCCCGGACGACGCGGGCACGACGGACGCTGGCAGCATCGCCACCCTGCGCTCACTCACCCTCGCACCCGACGACGTCCAGCTCGTCGCCAGCGGGAACACGAGCGCCACCCAGGCGTTCACCGTCACCGGAACCTACTCGGACGAGCACACCGAGGATGTGACGGACCAGGCCGCCTTCAGCCTCGACGACACGCGGCTGGGCGCCTTTCTCGGAGCCACCTTCTCCTCCAACACCACAGTGGGCGGCCACAGCACCGTCCGCGCTCGCGTGGGCACCCTGTCGGTCTCCGCGCCCCTCACCGTGAAGCTCGAGCAGAAGATCGCGGACTCCAACTCCGGCTCCTCGCCCCTGCCCTCCCAGCCGGAGACGCGGTTCAACGGAGCCGTGGACACCGAGCGCAAGCCGCGGATCGTCTATCCCAACACCGGCGTCATGGTTCCCCCCAACCTGGAGCAACTGGAGATCCACTTCCTGCCCGGGCCCGCCACCAACACGCTGTTCGAGCTGTCCTTCAAGAACGCCTTCACCGACGTGCGCGTCTACCTGCGCTGCTATCTGCCGGGTGGCTTCTCGCTGCCCTCGGGCGTGAGCCGCGGCTGCATCTACACGCCCTCGCAGCAGGTGTGGAGCTTCGTGGCCGAAAGCAACCGCGGGGGCCAGCCCGTCCAGCTCGCCCTGCGCGCCACGGACGACTCGGGCACGAGCACAGTCGGCGTCTCCGACCCCATTGCCCTCCACATCTCCGGCTCCAGGCTGGAGGGCGCGCTCTACTACTTCTCGCTCGGGTCGGGCATTGGCATCCAGCGCTACGACTTCTCCGCTCCCTCCGCCCCGACCTCCACCACCGTGATGACCCCCAACAACATCAGTGGGACCAGCGTGAGTTGCGTGGGCTGCCACGCGGTGAGCCGCGACGGCAAGAAGATGGCCATCTCCGCCAACGGGCAGAACGATGGCCGGCTCGCCCTGGTGGACCTGTCCACCTTCACCCCCTCCACCCGGGTCCCCCTGGCGCAGGGCGGCACGAAGATGAGCATCTTCGAGTCGTGGAATCCGACCGGCAGCAGGTTCGTCGGCGCCTATGGCGACTCCGGCGCCACGCGCTTCAATCTGCTGCTCTTCAACGGGGACACCGGTGCCTTCGAGGGAGAGATCACCAACACCGGCACCTTGGCCAATCCCGCCAGCCACCCCGACTGGAGCGCGGACGGCAAGGTGATCGCCTTCACGTCCATTGGTCTCAAGGGGACGCTCCAGCGCAGCTACAAGGGCTCCATCCAGATGGTGCAGGAGCAGCCGGGTGGCACCTGGAGCGCTCCGGTGACGGTGGTGCCGCCGCTGAGCGGAAAGCACCGCTATGCGCCGGCCATCGCCCCCGACTCGTCCTTCCTCGCCTATGACGAGTCCACCTGCCCCGACGGCGCGGGTGAGCTCCACATGGACTGCAACTCGGAGGCAGATCCCTCCGCGAAGCTGTGGGCCGCGAAGCTGCAAGCCAGCGCAGCCCCGGTGGAGCTGACGCGCGCCAACGCGCCAGGGCTCATGGACGGAGCCATGACGAGCCTGACCAACGGCTATCCGAAGTGGAACCCCTTCGTGACGCGAGGCCCGGAAGGCAACGGCCGGTTGATGTGGGTCACGTTCGCTTCCACCCGGATGTATGGCCTGCGCGCTCCCAAGAACAACACGGCTAGCGCTGAGAACCCCAGGAGCGCCCTCCTGTGGATGGCGGCGGTGGACCCGGACAAGCTGGACCTGGGACTGGATCCTTCCTTCCCGGCCTTCGCCTTGCCCATGCAGAACCTCGCCTCCACCAATCACCTCCCCCAGTGGGCCAGGTCCACTGGAAGTGGCAACTGAGCCACTGAGCTCCGAGGTGGCGCGATGCGTCAGGACCCGACCCCACCCGAGGCTCCTGCTTCGGGTGGTGTCGAGGTCCATGCATGTGTCAGTCTTCCGGGCCGCGTGAGCCTGCCCCCGAGGTGATTCATGCCCCCTGCCGCAGCCCCCTTGCTCCAATCCGATCCCCGACGGATGCGCTACGCTCCCCTGGAAGGTCTGCTCCGGGGCCTGGGCATCGACGAGCGTTCCGCCGAGATGCGGGAGATCGTCCGGCTGAGTGGTGGAACGGATTACGTGCCCTCGGAGATCGCCGTGGAGCGCTTCGCCGAGGTGCTCCACTTCCTGGCACGCCAGCACTTCGGGACACTGCCCGCGTCCGAGGGACTCTTCCACGTGGGCGAGTGCCTCTTCGAGGGCTACCGCAAGACGCTGCTGGGACAGATTCAACTCGCCGCGTTGCACCTGCTCGGCCCGGAGCGGCTGGTGCGCAAGATTCCCGAGTTCGTGGGCCGCAGCAGCAACTTCGGCGAGCGCACGACGGAGCGGCTGAGCGCGAACGAGTACCGGGTGCACTTCCGCGGCGTGCCCCTGCCCGGCGACTATTACAACGGCATCCTCCACGCCGCCCTGCGCATCACCGGCGTGCACTCGCCCCAGACGAGCTGGAAGCAGACCGGCCTGGAGGACATGACGTTCGAAGTGCGCTGGTAGAGTGTTGGCTCCCCCAGGAGCCCCTCATGACCCGACCCACGTACCGCCTGCTCGCCCTGTCCCTCACCTGCCTGGCGTTGGGAGCCGCCGGATGCGGCGACAGCGAAGACGGGACGACGCCCGGCACGGACACCTCCGCCACCTCGCCCCTGGCGACCGAGCTGCTGGCGGCGCACAACCAGGCGCGAGCGAACGCGAAGCCCACGCCCCAACCGGCGTTGCCCCCACTCACCTGGTCCACGGACGCCGCCAAGGTGGCGGAGAAGTGGGCCGCCGAGTGCAGGTTCGAGCACAACAAGGACCGGGGCAACTACGGGGAGAACATCGCGGCCGCGGCGCCCGCGGGCTCACGGACGAACACGCAGGTGGTGCAGGACTGGGTGTCCGAGGGGGCCAACTACACGTACGCGGACAACAGCTGCGCATCGGGCAAGGTGTGCGGCCACTACACGCAGGTGGTGTGGCGCAACACGACGCAGGTGGGCTGCGCGACGGTCACCTGCACGAAGAACTCGCCCTTCGGCGCGCAGTACCCCCAGTGGCAGCTCTGGGTGTGCGACTACGCGCCTCCGGGCAACTACGTGGGACAGAAGCCCTACTGAGGCATGCGGTTCGATGCCTATCTGATGGTGGACTGGAGTGCCTCCAGCACCCCGAAGCGAGGCCGGGACAGCATCTGGTGGGCGCTCGCGGCGTGGACGAAGCGCGGACTCCGCCTCGAACGAGCCGAGAATCCCCCGACCCGCTCCGAGGCCCTCCAGTCCATCGCTGCCCGGCTCGCACAGGCCGTGGCAGACGGAGCCAGTGTGCTCGTCGGCTTCGACTTCGCGCTCGGCTACCCCGAGGGGACGGCGGCGGCGCTCGGGCTTGAAGGCGAGCCGTGGAGGGCGCTCTGGAACGAGTGGAGCCGCCTGGTCACGGACACGCCAGACAATGGCAACAACCGCTTCGAGGTGGCCTCCACCCTGAACGCGCGCATCTCGGGAGGAGCCGGCCCCTTCTGGGGCCATCCCCGGGGCTACGCGTCCGCGAACCTCGGCGCGACCCGGTCCTTCGCCTACCCGGTGCGAGGACTCGCGGAGAAGCGCCTCGCCGACGCACGCACGCCCCGGGCCCAGCCTGTCTGGAAGCTCTGCGGCATCGGCTCCGTGGGCAGCCAGACGCTGCTGGGGATTCCCCGCCTGCGCCAGCTCCTCGAGGACTCCCGGCTCGCTGAGCACATCTCGGTCTGGCCCTTCGAGACGGGCTTTGCCCTGCCCTCGCGTTCATCGCCCAGGGGACGGCTCATCCTGGCGGAGGTCTACCCTTCCCTCCTCACCGTGCCGTCCATCGAGGGCTTCGTGAAGGACCAGCTCCAGGTCGAGGCTCTCGCGCGCCACTTCGCCGCGCTCGACGCGGACGGACGCCTCGCCGAACTGTTCAATCCCTTACTGAAACTGGAGCCCGCCCGGTTGGCCGCCATCCTCGAAGAGGAAGGATGGATTCTGGGCATCACTCGAGCTGGATCGTGACGGAGGAAACGTGTCCGAAGAACGTCCCAAGCATTTCTACATCGCCGTCCTGCTCTACGAATCCACGTCCGAATCAGGCGACAAGGAACCGATGTATCAGGAGTCCTTCGTCCTGCTCCAGGCTACGAACGAGGAGGAGGCCCGCGCTCGGGCCCTGGAGCACGCACGCCGGCAGGACATCCGCTACGAGAGTGCAGAGGGAAAAACCATCCGCTGGTCCCTCAAACACATGGTGGATGTCAGTCCCGCCCTGGACGACAACTTGAAGGATGGCTCCGAGCTCTACGCACGGCACTTCAAGAACTACGACGCCTACCGTGCCTTCGAGCCACTGCTGGGAGGGACGGTCGACCCATGAAGCGATTTCTCCATGTGATCGCGGCGGCCCTGTCCCTCTGCGTCACATCCGCTGAGCACGGACTGCAGCTCATCCCGTCCGCATCCGCCGCTGGCTGTGCCGCCAACGAGAACCTCGTCGAGCCAGCCATCTCCTTCATTGGCAGATGCCGCAAGGGAAGCATCACCAGGGAGTTCCCTCGCGAACTGCTGGCTGTGCCCCTCGGCGTCATCAAGCATGGAGAGTCAGCCGTCCACAAGAAGGCATGGAAGCTGCTCAACGACAACCGCTTCGCCAAATAGGTCCAGGCGGGCTCACTTCCTCAGGTGGTCGGCAAGGAATGTCTTCACCTGCTCCCACGCGGCGGCGGCGGCCTCGGCGTTGTAGCGCCCCGGCGCCGATGGGTTCGCGAAGGCGTGCGGCGCCTCGTACTTCAACACCTTGTGCGCCACCCCCGCATCCGCCAGCGCCTCGTCGAACTCCTCCACCGTGTCGTTGGGAATGGACTCGTCCTTCGTCCCGAAGATGGCCAGCACCGGCGCCTTGATGGACTTGAGCTCCGCCGTGTCCGTCACCGGCCGCCCGTAGTACATCACCACCGCGTTCAGCTCGGGAATGCTCATCCCCGCCCGGAGCGACCACGCCCCCCCGAAGCACCAGCCGATGACCGCCGTGTGCGTGGCCTGCACCCGGTTGGACGTCACCAGGAAGGCGTGCGCCGCCCTGAGAATCTCCTGCGCACGCTTCGGGTCCACCGTCTTCATGAGCGCCATCGCCTCCTCGGGCGTCGTGGCCACCTTGCCGTCGTACAGGTCCACCGCCAGCGCCGCGTAGCCCAGGGCCGCCAGCCGATCCGTCCAGTGCATGATGTGCTCGTTGAGTCCCCACCACTCGTGGATGACGAGCACGCTCGGAATGGGCGTCTCCGCCTTCTCCGGCAGGCTCAGGTAGGCCCGCGCGCCCGCCACCTCCACCATGTGTCCCTTGCGCTGCGGCGCCGCATCCGCCTTCAACTCGTGCAGTGCCTCGAACTGCTTCTCCGTCAGGCCACCGAACTCCCCGTGCCGCGCATCCAAGTGCCCGGCCCCCGCGCCCTGCTTCGTCGCACAGCCACTCAGGGTGAGCAGCACCGCCGCCACGGCCAACGTCATCCTCGTGCTCATCTGCGTCCTCTCTTCCGGGCCTCTTCCCCACGCACGTCCTGAAGCTCCCGGCGTAGCGCGACTCTCCCCGTGTACGCCAGGGGCCGCGCCCGGCGGAGGGCTCCGGGTGCAAGAAAGACGACGGGCCACCGGGTGCCCACCCCGACGAGGGGAGGAACCCGATGGCCCGTAGTGGACAGGCTCGCGTCCGACTACTTCTTGGCCGGCTGGCCGCCCGGCTGCGCCGCGGGCTGACCCGGCTTGGCGGGCTGACCCTGGGGCTGGCCCTGCGGAGCTCCCGGCTGGCCCGGCTGCGCCGGCGGGGCCGGAGGCGGCTCGTTCTTCTGCACGTCCAGCAGCTCCACCTCGAAGACGAGCGCCGAGCCACCCGGGATGCCCGGCGTGCCGCGGTCGCCGTACGCCAGGTCGGAGGGGCACACCAGCTTGGCCTTGCCGCCCACCTTCATCTTCTGCACGCCCTCGGTCCAGCAGCGGATGACGCCGTTGAGCGGGAACTGGGCCGGCTCGTTGCGCTTGTACGAGCTGTCGAACTCCTTGCCGTCCGGCAGCGTGCCCCGGTAGTTCACCTTCACGATGTCGCTGGCGCCCGGCTGCGCGCCAGTGCCCTCCTGCAGCGACTTGTAGATGAGGCCCGACTCGGTCTTCTCCGCGCCCGGCTCCTTGGCGGCCTCCTCCAGGAAGGTCTTGGACTTCTCCTTCTCCTTCGTCGCGCGGGCCGTGGCGCGAGCACGCGCCAGCTCCGGCAGCTTCGGCCCGAACGCCTGGATGTCCACCGCGGGCTCCTTGCCCGTCACCGCCGCGCCCAGGCCCGCCTTCACGTACTCGAGCTCCTCGGGCGTCATGTCGAACACCTGGATCTGCCGACCCAGGGTGAGGCCGAGCGCATAGAACGTCTTCTGATCGTCCGTCTGCGGGTTGGCACCAGCGCCACCACCCCCACCGCCGCCCTCCTTGGTGCAGCCGGCCACGGTGAGCATCAATGCCACCACCAGAATCTTCCGCATGTGTCCTGCCTTTCTTTCCAACCAGGGCAGCGAGCGCTGCCCGTGCCGGCGCCCTTATACAAAGGGGCGGCCCGGCTGGGGAGCAGAGCGTCCTTATCTTTTCCGGTGAACCGGGAATCGGGGGCCCAGGCCCGCCGCGCTCCTCCGCGCCCTCCGGGTGGAGAGGAGCCTGCCCCGGTACGGACCGGGAGGCACTCGGGGCATGGATATCGACGTGCGGCGCGTCCTGGACTCGTTGGGAGACCCATTGTTGGCCCTGGACCGCTCGGCGCGCATCCTCCACGCCAACGCGGGGATGAAGGAGCTGCTGGGCTGGTCCGGACGGGAGCTGCTCGGCCATCCGCTCACCCAGGTGATTCCCGGGGGAGTGCCCGGGTTGCCCCAGGAAGGCTCGACCGCCCCACCCCCGAGCCGCAGCCCGGAGCCGCACCGGCCCCTGCCCCCGCCGTCCGTCCGGGTGAGCGCGCTGCGGCGCGATGGCCGCCCCCGCGAGGTGGAGGTGCGGCTGTCGCCCTGGCCCGGTGGAGAGGCGGAGGGGCTGTGCATCCTCTCCTTCCACCCGTTGGACGAGCAGGTGGAGTTCGAGCGGCAACTGGGACTGTGCCACCGGCTGCACCTGCTGGAAGCCGCGCTGACCCAGGTGTTCTCCCAGGCCCTGGACGAAGAGGAGGCGGCGTACGCCGTGCTCCGGGCCTGCGGGGAGATGGAGGGCTGGACGCTGGGCACGTACTGGCGGATGGAGCAGGGGGAAGGCGTGCTGGTGCCCGCCACCCTGTGGACGGCGACCTCCGGGCTGAGCGAGTTCGTGGACGTCACCCTGCGGCACACCTTCGCGCCCCTCGATGGCCTGCCCGGCCTGGCCTGGGAGCACCAGGAGCCCGTCTGGAGTCCCGATGTGACCCACGACGAGCGCTTCCTCCGGGCGGACGTGGCGGCGCGGCAGAGGCTGCGCGGAGGGCTCTTCTTCCCGGTGACGGGCGGCGACGGCCGGAGGTACGGCGTGATGGAGCTGCTCAGCCGCGCCCCTCGCCAGGAGCACGACGCGGACGAGGCCATCGCCAGCACGGTCGGCCATCACCTCGGGCGCTTCCTGGACAGGCTCTCCCTCATGGAGCAGGAGCGCACGCGCGACCAGGCCGTGCGCAAGCTATGGGACGCGGACCTGCTGGGGCTGTTCATCAGCGACACCCACGGCCGGCTGATGGATGCCAACACCACCCTGCTGCGGATGCTGGGCTACTCCCGGCGGGACGTGAGCGAGGGGCGCCTCACGTGGTCGGTGCTGACCCCGCTGCGCCAGCGCATCACCATCGAGCGATTCCTGCGCCGGCTGCGCTCGGATGGCTTCTTCCAGTCCTTCGAGGGCGAGCTGCTGCGCAAGAACGGCTCCAGCATGCCGGTGCTGCTGGGCTCGGCGGACCTGAGCGACAAGCGCGTGGTGACGTTCGCGCTGGACCTGACGGACTGGAAGCCAGCGGAGGGCTCCGAGTCCCGGCAGACGGAGGACCGGCTCCACACCCTCATCTCCTACGCGCCCGTGGTGCTCTTCGCGCTGGACCGCGAGGGCGTCTTCAACCTGTCCGAGGGCCACGGACTGGAGGCGCTCGGACTCAAGCCCGGGCAGGTGGTGGGCATGTCCGTGTTCGACCTCTATCGCACCGAGCCGGCCCTGATGGCCGTCGTGCGCAGGGCACTCGGTGGGGATGAGTTCTTCTCCCTGAACACGCTGAGCACCGGGAGGGTGTACGAGACGCACTGGGTGCCGCTGAAGGACGCGGAGGGGCGGCTGGCGGGCACGCTCGGGCTGGCGGTGGACGTCACCCAGCGCGAGCGCGAGTCGCGCTGGCGGGCGCAGCTCTTCGAGGAGGCGGAGGAGGCGCGAGCGGAGGCGGAGCGGGCGGTGCGGGTGCGCGACGAGTTCCTGACCATCGCCTCGCACGAGCTGAAGACGCCCCTCACCTCGCTGGGGCTGCAATTGCAGACACTGCTGAAGCGGGCGCGCCAGGGCGGGCGGCCCGAGGACGCCGAGACGGAGCAGCGGCTGGAGAAGGCCCAGCGGCAGGTGCAGAAACTGGCGCGGATGATGGACGACCTGCTGGACGTGTCGCGCGTGGCCGAGGGGCGGCTGCGGCTGGAGCTGAGCGACGTGGACCTGGTGCAGGTGGTGCGCGAGGTGATGGAGCGCCTCCAGGAGGAAGCCCAGCGGACGGGGACGCCGCTGGAGCTGCGGGGAGAGGAGCCGGTGGTGGGCAGGTGGGACCGGGCGAAGCTGGAGCAGGTGGTGACCAACCTGCTGTCCAACGCGATGAAGTACGGGGCTGGGGCACCGGTGGAGCTCCACGTGCACTCCAGCGGGGCCATGGCGCTGCTGGAGGTGACGGACCATGGCATCGGCATCGCGCCCGAGGACGTGGCGCGCATCTTCGGAAAGTTCGAGCGTGCGGTGCCAGTGCGCAAGTACGGCGGCTTCGGGCTGGGGCTCTACATCGTCCGGCAGCTGGTGGAGGCCCTGGGCGGAGTGGTGGACGTGGACAGCACGCCGGGCCAGGGCTCCGTCTTCCACCTCGTGCTGCCGCTGGCGGGGCCCAACATACGGCTGTCCTCCCCTCCTCCCACGCCCGCGGGCCTGCACTGACGGCGAAGGAACCCGCCATGATGCATGAAGCGCCCCAAGTGGGCCGCGAGGAGCACACATGACGCAGACCGTGAGCGGAGCAGTGGGTGTGGCGCGGGTGGAGGTGGAGGTGACGGTGGGCGCGCCGCGGGAGCGCGTCTGGCGAGCGCTGGTGGACGAGGCGAGCCAGTGGTGGCCCCGGGACTTCTACGTGGGCCGGACACCGAAGAGCTTCGTCATCGAGGCCCGCCCGGGAGGCCGGGTGTACGAGGACTGGGGCGATGAAGCGGGGGCGCTCTGGTACACGGTGCTGGTGGTGGAACCGCCAGCGGTGCTGGAGCTGGCCGGGCACCTGACGCCGTCCTTCGGAGGGCCCGCGACGACGACGGTGCGGCTGACGCTCAAGGACGAGGGCGCCACGACGGTGGTGCGGGTGGAGGACGCCGTCTTCGGCCGCGTGGACGAGCACACCGTCCCACGTCTGCGCGAGGGCTGGCGCACGCTGATGGGCGCGGGTGGACTGAAGACATGGGTGGAGGGCCGCGGCCCGTAGCGCCCGCCCGCTCGCCCTCCGAGCCAGCCACCCCGTCCCCTGGTCGCATGGCCTCGCCTCCCACATGTGGCCACCGTGCACGAGCGGGGAACCGCACGAGGGTACCCCAAGCAAGGGGGCACGGATGAGGGTACGAAATGGGGTGGGCGCGCTGGTGCTGCTCGCGGGGCTGCTCGCTGGAGCGGAGGCGCGGGCTGGAGCCCAGGAGCAGCACGGCTGGGACTTCACGGCGGAGGCGAGCACGGACTTTCCTCTGTCGTTGGGCGGGCGGCTGGGCGTCGAGTCTCCGTGGCGGCTGCGCCTGTCGACCTCGCTGGGCTACCTGCCGCGGCTGTACCTGAAGGGAGTGAACGAGGTGGCCGTGGGGCTGGGCGCCTACGGACGCAATGAGGCGAACCTCATCGAGGATACGCTGCAGAGCTCGCTGGTGTGGCGCACGCACCTGGGCTGGCGGCCCTTCCCGAACGCGGGCTTCTACGTGGACGCCGGCTACGGCCTGCTGTCGCTCGGCGGCAACACGACCCCGGAGGCGGTGCTGGTGGCGCGCACGGGCATCACGCCCCCGGAGGGCGAGACCGCGCTCAACCGCGAGTACCACGTGCGCGCGGTGCTGCACATGCTGGACGCGGAGCTGGGCTGGCGCTGGGGCCTGGGAGCGGGATGGACGGCGCGCACCGCGCTGGGCGCCGCCTTCACCCTGGACTCCAACAGCCGCGTGGAGCCCCGCTTCGAGCCGAGCCTGCCCCTGGTCGTCACCGCCTTCTCACGCCTCGCCGAGAACCGTCTGGACAGGAACCTGGAGAAGTACGTGCAGTTCCCCATCATCTCCCTCTCCCTCGGCTACGCCTTCTGAAGTGTCACCGGGGTGACCGCCGAGGACAGGTGGTCTATCATGACCCGTGACGTTTCCCAACTTGATGGGTTACAACTTGACACCCGACATCCACCTATGGCTAAATCAGGAATAATCGTATTTGGCCTTAATAGGGGTGGACTGTGCGCACCTGGAAGGTCTTATTCGGTGGATGGGCGCTGCTGTGCGCCGCCGGGTGTGGGCATGCAGAGGCGGCACGACGGGAGCAACCCGGGGAAGGGCTGGGGGTGGCGTGTGCCCGGGGGGACGAGGGGGCCTGCGAAGCGGACGAGCTCGAGGAGGGCACGCGCGTCAAGGGAGGCACGGTCTCCCTGCGCATCTGGGCGCTCATCGCGAAGGGAGAGTTCGTGGAGGCGCAGGCGCTGATCGCCGAGTCGACGGCGGCGGGGCTCATCGAGCAGCAGCAGGCGGCGCGGATGCTGGAGCGCATCACGCTGCTCAGCACTCGGCTGGGGCAGATACCGGCCACGCTGCAGCGGGTGCAGGACTTCCCGTCACAGCTGCGCGAGCACTCGCTCTTCCAGATCAAACAGCTCCTGGAGAACAAGGACTACACGCTGGCGACCCAGGCACAACTGAAGCTGGCCGAGAAGCTCATCGAGCAGCAGGACCGGTTGATGGGGAAGGTGCAATGACCCGAACGCCCTTGCACCCGAGTGTGGAAGAGTTGCTCGAAGCGCTTCGCGAGGCCCGGCGGGGAGGAGGTGCCGCCGAGGCTCGACTGGAGCAGGTGAAGCGCTACCGCGAGCTGGTCGCGAAGTCCCCCACGTTCACTCCAGCCCTCCTGGAGCTGGGCCGGCTCCTGGAACTCACGGACGAGCCCGGGGTGGACGCCGAAGAGGCCTTCGCGGAGGTCCAGCGGTTGCTGGAGCAGGCCGTCCAGGTTTCGGCACGAGAAGCGAACGCCGTGGTGGAGCTGGGGTACTTCCTGGACACCATCCGGAACGCCCCCGAGGAAGCCACGAAGCTGTACGAGGAGGGCGCCGCGACAGCGCTGGAGACGCTGGAGGACGCGTGGGCGGGGCTGCTACGCGCCTGGGTTCACGAGCGGACGAAGGAGTCACTGGAGAAGGCGCTGCGGCTGGGTGAGCAGGCGGAGAAGCTCTTCCCGGACTCGGGCCGCATCCAGCTCGAGGTGATCCGAGTACGTCAGCTGGCCATCGCCGATGGCGTGCTGAAGCCCTGAGCGGACTGGCAACCAGGGCCCACGGTGCCCCCTCCGCCCACCGGGAGCCCGCCTCGCGTAGTCTGCGAGGTGCCCATGAGCCTCCTGAGACGCGCCACCCGTGAAGACAATCCCCGGCTGCTCGAGCTGTTCGGCGCGGTGCCGATGCAGGGCGAACTGGTGCTCGCCACGCAGCGCTCACCGGACTTCTTCAGCCTCTACGACATGCAGCGAGGGGACGCGGAGCTCTGGGTGCACGAGGTGGAGAACGGGCTGGACGGAATGGGGGCCATCCTCGTGAGGGACGGATGGCTGGAGGGCCGGCCGTGCCGGGTGGGGTATCTCGGAGACCTCCGCACGCGCTTCTCGGCGAGACGCAGCCGGGGCCTGGCGCGCTTCTACGGACCCGTGCTGGAAGAGACGGCGAAGCGGCTGGGCGTGGACGTCTTCCTCACCTCGGTGATGGCGACCAACGCGGCGGCACTACAGGCGCTGGTGAAGCGCAAGAAGAAGCGCGAGGCCCAGCCCCACTATGCGCAGCTGCGGCGCTTCTCGGCGGTGTCGGTGCACTTCACCCGCCGGCGTAGACCGAAACCCGGCCGCTTCCACGTGCGGCGCGCCACGCCCGGGGATGTGCCGGCCATGGCGGCGATGCTGGATGCGGACCACCGCGCACGCCCCTTTGGCTACCGGTACGACCAGGGAGAGTTGCAGCACCGGCTGGAGCGCTGGCCGGGCTTGAGCGTGGGGGAAAGCTACCTGGCCTTCGACGGAGGCGGCGAGCTGGTGGGGTGCACGTCGGTCTGGGATCCGGACGCGGTGAAGCGCTACCGGGTGATGGCGTACCGGGGCTCGATGCGATGGGTGAAGTGGGGCTATGACGCGATGGCCACGGTGCTGCGCGCGCCGAGATTGCCGGACCCCGGCAATGACTTCCGTTACTTCTACCTGTGCAACACCAGCATCGCGGGGGAGGACCCGGCCATCCTGCGCGCGCTGGTGGAGCAGGTGTACGCGGACCAGCACGGCAAGGGGTATCACTTCTTCTCGCTGTACCTGGACGAGAGCGATCCACTCCACCCAGCGTTGGAGGGCTTCTTCCAGCGGAGGCTGGACTTCCACCTCTACGCGGTGACTCCCGCGAGCCTGGCGCGCGAGCACTTCCCCGCGGGGCGCACCGGCTTCGAGATGGCCCTGGTCTGAGGCCCCGCTCCGCTCAATACGACGCGAAGGGTGGACGCATCATCACGAGCTTCGGGTACGCGCAGCGGAAGCCCGCCTTCTCGTAGCTGCGCTGCGAGGCCGTCAGGGGCTCCGTCGAGGCCGTCACCACATCGCATCCCCGCTCCGCCGCCCACGCCATCCGCGCCCGGATGAGCGCGACCTGGAGCCCCCTCCCCCGAAACGGCGGCACCACCCCATCCGCTGACAGCAGGGCCACTCCGTCCGTCGCCGACACCACGCCCACGCCTCGAGGCTCACCCTCCTGCAGTGCGAGGAAGCAGGTGTTCCCCTCCGTGCGCACGAGCCCCAACCCACCGGACAGCTCCAGCTCGGACCCCGCGGGCCGCCCCAGGTAGGACAGGAAGAAGAGCTCGGCCCAGCTCCGCTCCTCCTCCGGGTAGATGGGCCGCACCTCGATGCCCGGCGGAGGCGGCGGCAGGGGCGAGGGCGTGCGCCACCACACCTGGAGGAAGCGCTCCACCCGGTAGCCCCGCGCCCCCAGCTTCCCCGCGAGCGAGGGCTCGCAGAACGGATTCAGCTCGATGCGGACGGCGCCGCCTCCCTGGCCCAGGAGGTTCTCGATGCGATCCAGGTCATCCATCCCCACCATGCCCTCGAGCCCCACGCCGATCGCCGCCGAGTACGGTGAGCGCACGCCGAGGAAGATGGCCCGCCCCCCCGCGATACGCAGCGAGGGGACACCCCGGCGCGCGGGGAACGGCGTCCGGTCGATCTGCTCCGCCTGGGCGTTCTCGATACGCCGGGCGAGCACGCGAGGGTCCACCCACGGAAGGGACACGGCTGTCATGGAGTCCTCCTACCCCGAGTCTGCTCGCAAGCACCCCGGCGGGTCGAGCGTGCTTGCGAGGGTGCGTCCGGCATCTCATGCTTCGCCCATGCCAAGACTCCGAATCCTGGGGAGCCTGCTCGCCATCCTCCTCACCGGCTCGGGCTGCCTCACGGGCCGTGCCCCTCCGCCCGAGAGCGGCTCGGACGCCACCGAAGCGCTGCTGGAGCGGGCGCGCCTCGGCCTGCGGGGGCCGGATCGGGAGGCCACACTCTCGGACCTGGAGACGCTCGCGCGCGAGTTGGAGTCCCGGCTCGAAAAGAATCCCCGGGATGCCCGGCTGCACGGACAGATGGCGCGCACGGCCTTCTTCCTGCACCGGGAGGACAAGGCCCTCAGGGAGGCCGAGCTGGCCCTCGCGCTCGCGCCGGACCAGCCCGAGCCCCACTACATCAAGGCCTTCATCCTCGGAGGCAGGAACCAGGCCGAGGCAGCGCTCGCCGGCGCCACCCGCGCCACCGAGCTGGATGCGCGGCAAGGCCGGTACTGGCAACTGCTGGGCACACTGTACCTCCAGCTCGACAGACCCGGGGAGTCGCGGGCGGCCATCGACAAGACGCTCGCGCTGGAGCCGGGGAACGCGCAGGCGCTCTTCTTCCTCGGGCTCCTGCACATGGACCAGGGCAGGCCCGACGAGGCGCTGGCCGCCTACGAAAAGGCATGCGAGTCCGAACCCGACTTCGCGATGGCGCACTACAACGCCGGGCAGCTCTACCAACTGCGCGGCGAGGCGGCTCCCGCGCTGGAGCGCTTCCAGAAGGCGGCGGAGCTGGAGCCACAGGACTGGAGGACACGGGCCAAGCTGGTGCAGCTCCACCAGGCGCTCGGGCACAAGGCCCAGCGGGACACCGAGCGCGAGGCGCTGCTGCTGCTGCACCAGGCGGGCAAGGTGGACAAGGACTACTTCGTCCGCGAGCAGTTCAACGAGGCGGGCCGCACCGTGATGGCGGTGGAGAACTTCGAACTGGAGGGCGACTGGGCCCGGCGCTACGAGTTCCAGGTGTACGCACCGGGCCAGGAGCGGCCCACGCTCGTCATCTCGCTGGGCTCGTACGCCTTCGCCAACGCGTTCGCGCGAGAGAAGGACCCCACGGGCCCGCGGCTGTTCCACCTCGACGGCTACCACCCGGACAACGCGCACGACACGTATGGATTCTTCCAGGGCGAGCCCTCCTACGACGAGACGCGGGAGATGGTGCTCTCCATCCTGCGGGGGCAGCTCAAGCCCATGTCCTCGACGAAGCCCGGCCAGCCGTGACGCGGAGGACGGGTGCTGGGGGTTTGGGCCCTGGCACCTGCTCGATTACGCTGCGAGCCCCCAAGGAGATGACCCATGTGGGCTCGCGCATTCTTCGAGGAAGCCACCAAGGCAAGGGCTGCTGACGAGGTGAAGGCCATCGAGGCCCGGACCGCCGCCGAGGTGGTCGTGGCCGTCCGTGCGGCCTCCGGCAACTACGGGCACACGAACTACCTCGTGGGCTTCGGGCTGTCGTTCCTGACCCTGGTGACCCTGCTCTACCTGCCCACCGAGTTCCCACTCGAGATCTTCCCCGTGGGCATGCTCGCCTCGTTCGGCCTGGGGGCGTTCGCGAGCATGAAGCTGACCGGCCTGCGCCGGCGGCTCACGTCGAGCAAGCTGATGGAGGAGAGCGTGCGGACCATGGCGCGCTCGGCCTTCGTGGAGCTGGGTATCTCGCGCACCTCGGGGCGCACCGGCATCCTGGTGTTCGTCTCCACGCTCGAGCGGCGCGTGGAAGTGGTAGCGGACATCGGCGTGGACACCGCCGCCCTGGGCAGGGAGTGGGAAGAGGCGCTGGCGAAGCTGTCCGCCGCGGTGGCCTCCTCCGAGTCCCCCGAGCCCTTCTTCGAGGCGATGCGTCTGCTGGCGCCTCCGCTGGAGCGGGCGCTGCCGCGCTCGGTCGACGACATCAACGAGCTCCCCGACGCCCCCCAGGCCGCGTGAACCCCATGAGACGCTCTCTCCCATGGCTCGCCTTCGCCGCGCCGCTGCTGCTGGCGCTGGCCCTCGGGGCGCCGCAGGTCGAGGCCCGACCGGGCGGTGGCAACACCTACCGGGGCTCGAGCTCCTCGCGTGGCTCCTCCAGTAGCTCCAGCTCCTCGCGCGGCTCCTCCAGTAGCTCCAGCTCCTCGCGGAGCTGGTCCAGCAGTTCCTCGCGGAGCTACTCCAGCTCCTCCTCCGGAAGCAGCTACTCGTCCAGCAGCAACTCATCGTCCTCCGGCGGCCTCTGTACGGTGCTGATGGTGCTGCTGCTCGTTGGCCTGGTGGTGGTCATCGCGATCAACTCGTCGACGAAGGAGCAGCCCGCCGAGTGGAGCACGACCCAGCCGCAGCGGAGGCCACCAGGAGAGAGCCCGGCCCAGGTGCGGGCGAAGCTCATGCGGCTGCGCACGGTGGGCCCGCCCGGGCCGAACGGCCGGCCGGTGCCCTTCGACCCGGACTTCTCGTTGGTGCCCTTCGAGGACTTCGTCTACGCGCTGTACGCCCGGGCGCACGAGGCACGCGGTGACAACCGACTGGACACGCTGGCCGCATACCTGAGCGAGCCGGCGCGCAATGCCCTGCGGCGCATCAGCCAGCCCGCGCAGGTGGAGACCGTGGTGGTGGGCTCGATGCAGTACCTCCTCGCCTCCGACGTGACGCCGTCCAGCGAGCGGGTGTCCGTGAGTCTGCGCTTCGAGGCCAACTACACGGAGGTGGCCGAGAACGGCTCCGAGCAGAGCTACTACGTCTCCGAGGTCTGGACGCTGACGCGGGCCACGGCGGTGAAGTCGCGCGCGCCCGACCAGGCGAGGGTGTTCAAGTGCCCCCACTGCGGCGCGCCCCTGGACGGAATGCGGGGGAGCACCTGCTCGTACTGCGAGCAGAAGGTGGACACGGGCGAGTTCGACTGGGTGGTGAAGAGCGTGAAGGTGGAGGAGCGCGAGGCCCGAGGCCCGCAGCTCGGCGGAGACACACCCGAGGAGGGCACGGAGCTGCCCACGGTGAAACAACCGAAGGTGGACGGGCGCCTGGCGCAACTGCTGGTGACCGACCCGGAGCTGACGTGGGACGCCTTCACGCAGCGGCTGGAGCTCATCTTCCAGGAGCTGCAGGTGGCCTGGTCCAACCGCGAATGGGAGCGCGTGCGCCCGTACGTGAGCGACAGCCTCTTCCAGACGCAGCTCTACTGGATGGACGCCTACCAGCAGGCGGGGCTGAGCAACGTGACGGAGAACGCGCGCATCACCCACGTGGAGGCAGCGCGAGTGGTGGTCGACAAGTACTACCACGCCATCACGGTGCGCCTGTTCGCGACGAGCCTGGACTACACGGTGCGGGACTCGGACGGGAAGCTGGTGGGTGGCAGCCGTTCACGCGAGCGCCAGTACAGTGAGTACTGGACGCTCATCCGTGGCGCGGACACCCGGGGCCGTCCGAGCACGGACAAGCACTGTCCGTCGTGCGGCGCGCCGCTGTCCATCAACATGGCGGGCAACTGCACGCACTGCTCGGCCCGGGTGACATCCGGCGACTTCGACTGGGTGCTCAGCCGCATCGAGCAGGACGAGTCCTACCAGGGCTGAATTCCCCTCCCTCCTCCGGGCGCTGGCTTCACGTCTCGGCCCGGAGGTGCTCCTTGCCACCCCCCGCGACCTCGCGCCGCACGGGCAGCTCGAGGGTGAAGGTGGCCCCCTCTCCACGGCCGGGGCTCTCGCACGAGAGCACTCCGCCCAGCTCCTGCGCCGCCAGCGCACTGGTGTGCAACCCGAAGCCGTGCCCGTCCTTCTTCGTCGTGAAGCCATGCGTGAAGAGGCGCGGAAGATGCTCCGGGGCAATGCCCACCCCGTTGTCGGACACGGAGGTGCGCAACCACCCTTCCTCCCCCGGCTCCACCCGGATGGTGAGGCATGGGTCCGCACGGCCGCTCTCCTGCATCGCATGGCGCGCGTTGCTCAGCAGGTTGAGCAGGATTTGAAGCAGCTTGTGCCGGTCCACCCAGACGGGCGGAACCTCGGCGTACTCGCGCCGGACCTCGATGCGCAGCCGCTCCATGGAAGTGGATTGCAGGCGCAGCGCCCCGTCGAGCAGCTCGGGCAGGAACACCCGCTCCACCAGCCCGGAGAAGCGTGCGTACTGCTGCTGCATGCCCACCACGGTCCGGATGTGCTCCACCCCCTCGCTCAGCGTCCGCAGCTCCGCCAGCACGGCGTTCCGCTCCCTCTCGAGCTGGGCGGTGACGGCCTGGAGGTAGACCGGGAGCTGCCGGCCCCGCGGGTCGGAGGTGAAGAACGTGCCCGGGTCCGCCGCATGCTCGCGCAGCAGCGCCACCGCCTTCTCCAGGCCGGACACTCGCATGCCACGCAACCGCTCATCCAGGAGGTTGGCTGACACATTCACGCTGTTGAGCGTGTTGCCCACGTTGTGCAGCACCCCCGTGGCCACCTCCGCCATGCCCGCCTGACGCGAGGCATCCACCAGGCCGCGGTGCAACTCGCTCAACCGCGCCTCGGCCGCCTTGCGCTCCGTGATGTCCCGCGAGAAGACGGTGAGCTTCACCACCTCCCCCTCTTCACACAGCACGGGGCTGACGACGATCTCCATCGTCACGGACTCCCCGCCATGCGCCACGGCGGGCAGCTCCTCCCTCACGGTCTGTCCGGCCCGAGCCCGGGCGAGCAGCTCCATCCACCGGGCCTGACGCTCGGGAGGAGATCGGCCGTAGATGAACTCGCCGCGCGGGAGGTCCTGCCCGAAGAGCCGCCGGAAGTAGAGCCGCGCGGCCTTGTTGATGATGATCAACCGCCCTTCCAGGTCCAGCGAGCACACGGCGTCATCCGTGCTCTCGATGATGCTGACCAGCTCGCTCTCGCTGTCACGCAGCGTCCTCAAGGCCCGCTGGCTCACCGCGTGCGACTCGGTCCTCGAGGCCAGGAACAGCCCGCTCACCATCCAGCCCGACAGCTGGAAGAGCGCCGCGAAGCACCTCAACAACCCGTCCGTGCCACCGAGGCCGGAGCCGAACAGAGGGAGGGCCGCGTTCAAGGCGACGAGCGAGCAGAAGAACCCTCCGAGCCGCCACCCCAGCAGGTACACCGAGGCTACCGGGACCACCATGCTCGCGGCGTGCGTGGCCATGGCCACGGACTCCATGCGGAACGTGCTGAAGAGGTGCCCTCCCACCAGCGCGGTGCACACGAGCAGCGACGGGAGACGGGTCGAGGACCCCCAGCGCAGCAGCGCCAGTGAGACCAGGAGGACCCCAGCGCAGAGCCCGCCCACGATGCTCAGGCTCCACGCATGGGGGGTGAGCCACGCGAGGCCCACGAACACCCCATCCAACCCGAGCAGCAGCCAGCACATCCCGACGAGCATCCGGGCCCGGCTGAGCTCGATGGCATCCGCCCGGAGCAGGCGCACCGAGAGCACGGCGTCCAACCGGGTCCGGATCCACGACCAGACGGTCCGGCCCAGAGACCTCCGCTCCTGCCGCTCCGGGCGGCCGGACCTGCCTGGCCACCCCTGGGAAGCACTCGACATGGCGCGGACTATGCCCCAACCCAGCCCGCGGGGGAGCACCACGCGAGCGCGGGGCCTCGCGCCTCAGGAAACCAGCGCGCTGCTCGACTCGAGCGTGCGCTCACCCATGGGCAGCAGCAGCGAGAAGGTGGTGCCCTGGCCCTGAGCGCTGCGCACCCTCAACTCCCCGCCCATCTTCCGAACCAGCGAGTGGCTGATCGACAGGCCGAGCCCCGTGCCCGAGCCCGCCGGCTTGGTGGTGAAGAAGGGGTCGAAGATATGCGGCAGCACCTCGGGAGCAATCCCGTGGCCGGTGTCCGACACGTCGATGCGCACGTGCTCGCCCTCGCGCACGGTGCGCACGCGCAGGATGTGCCGCCGCGAGGCGCTGGACTGCATGGCCTGGATGGCGTTGATGATCAGGTTGAGGAACACCTGGCCGAGCCGGCTCTCGCTGGCGAACACGGCGGGCAGTTCCTGCGCGTAGTCCTTCTCCAGCGTCGCCGTGCGCTTGAGCTCCGACCAGGCCATGCGCAGCACGAAGTCCAGGCTCGCGTTGACATCCACCGGCGCGAGCGCCTCGTCCGAGGCGTGCGAGAAGGAGCGCATGTCGCGCACGATGTCCCGGATGCGCGTGCACCCGTCGAGCGACTCGGAGAGGACCTCCTTCGCCTCGACGAGCACGTCCGCCAGGTGCGCCGGGAACCCGGGCACCGCCGCCAGGCTCCGCTCCAGCTCCTCGAGCCAGCCCTGCAGGTAGCTCACGTTGGAGAGCACGTAGGCGATGGGGTTGTTGATTTCATGGGCGATGCCCGCCGCCAGCGCCCCCACCGAGGCGAGCCGGTCATTCTGGATGCTCTGCTGCTCCAGCCGGCGCTTCTCGGTGAGGTCATGGCCCACGACGAGCAGGCGCCGGGACGAGCCCACCTCCTGGAGCGTGGCGGCGATGTCCAGCACCACGCGCTCGCCCTGAGCGGACCACAGCCCCTGCTCCAGCCGCACCGTTCCGCGCGAGCGCAACGTGTGGAGCGCCCGGCGCAGGGGCTCGCGCTCGCTCTCCGGGGCCAGCTCCTCGAAGGAGGTGCCCAGCAGCGCCGGAGCGTCGCGCCCCAGCAGCCGCGCGGCCACCGGGTTGGACTCCACCACCCGCCCCGCCTCGTCGAGCAGGAAGACAGCGTCGCCGGAGGACTCCATGAGCTGGCGGTCGCGCTCCTGGGTCTGCTTCACCTGGAGGCGCAGCCTCAGCAGCAGCTCTACCTGCCGTTTGAGCGCGAGCAGGCTGCGGCGCTGGTCCTCGCTCAGCGCGCGGGGCTCGAGGTCGATGACGCAGAGCGTGCCCAGGGTGAAACCCTCCTCGGTCCGGATGGGGGCTCCGGCGTAGAAGCGGATGAAGGGGCCCCCCGTCACCAGCGGGTTGGAGGCGAAGCGCGCGTCCTTCGTGGCGTCCTCGACGACGAGGAGCTCCTCCTGCTCGATGGCGAAGGTGCAGAAGGAGATGCAGCGCTCCGTCTCCGTCACCCCCGGCAGGCCCACGTTCGCCTTGAACCACTGCCGCTCACGGTCCACCAGGCTGATGAGCGCCATGGGGACTTCACACAGCCTGGCGGCCAGCTGCACGAGGTCGTCGTACTCGGACTCGGGTGGAGTATCGAGGATGTCGTAACGCTGGAGTGCCTGGAGTCGCTGCTCTTCGTACAGGAGGCCCGGGGGAAGCATACGGGCTTGATTTGCATCACCTCCCCGCGAGCGGCAGTGCTCGCATGCCTCTCTGTGGAGAGCGCAACACTCGCGAAGTGTGTCCTTCAACACAGGCAGAGCAGCTGGATTGAAGTTAGCTACCTGTGCTGCACGGGGAACGACAGAGCAGACTCGCCAGTGAGAGCTGTCAGCCGAAGCGGTGGGTGCGTTGCGTGTCCCGCATGAACGCGTAGACAAGCAGCGAACAGAAGATGCAGCCGGACACGTACCAGAAGAACCAGCTCTCGTGGCCCCGGAGCTTGAGCCACGTGCCCAGGTATTCGGCCGTCCCGCCGAAGATGGACACGGTGAGCGCATAGGGCAGACCCACGCCGAGGGCGCGGATGCTCGCCGGGAACAGCTCGGCCTTCACCACCGCGTTGATGGAGGTGTACCCCGAGATGATGACCAACGCCGCCAGCACCAGCAGGAAGGCCGTGAAGGCGTCCCGGGTGCGCGTGAGGGCGGTCATGAGCGGCACGGTGCACAGCGTCCCCATCACGCCGAACCACATCAGCACGGGCCTGCGGCCGACCTTGTCGGAGAGGAGGCCGAACACCGGCTGCAGCAGCATGTAGATGAACAGGGAAGCGACCGAGATGAGCGTGGACTGATCCCTCGTCAGGCCCACCGAGTTCACCAGGAACTTCTGCATGTAGACGGTGTATGTGTAGAAGGCGAGCGTGCCGCCCATGGTGAGGCCGACGACGAGGGCGATCTCCTTGGGGTGCCGCAGCAGCTCGCGCATGGGCCGGTGCACCGTCTTCCGGGCCGCCTCCGCCTGGAAGGCCTCCGTCTCCACCATGTTGCGGCGCATGTAGAAGCCGAAGACGGCCAGCGCGGCGCCGCACAGGAAGGGGATGCGCCAGCCCCACGCCTCGAGCTGTGGACCGGTGAGCACCAGCCGCTGCAGCACCAGCAGCGTCACCGTGGCGAGCAACTGGCCCATGATGAGCGTGACGTACTGGAAGGAGCTGTAGAAGCCGCGGTGGCGGGAGGTGGCGACCTCGCTGAGGTAGGTGGCGCTGGTGCCGTACTCACCGCCGAGCGAGAGCCCCTGGAGCAGCCGCGCCAGCACGAGCACCACGGGCGCCAGCACACCAATCTCCGCATAGGTCGGGCACAGGGCGATGACGAGCGAGCCCAGGCACATCAGCGTGACCGACAGCGAGAGCGCGGCGCGGCGCCCGCGCAGGTCCGCGTAGAGCCCCATCACCCAACCTCCGATGGGCCGGATGAGGAAACCGAGCGCGAAGACACCGGCCGTGTTGAGCTGCTCGACGATGGGGTTGTCGCTCGGGAAGAACGACTTCGCGAAGTACAGCGAGAAGGCCGAGTAGATGTAGAAGTCGTACCACTCGATCAGATTGCCGACCGAGCCACCGAAGATGGAGAGAAGCCGCTCTCGCACACCGCGCTCGACGGAGGCGGCCTCTCGCGGTGCGACGGACGAGGACTCGAGGCTGGAGGGGTTCAAGGGCGTGCCCTTATATCAAACCCTCGAACCCCACCGGCTCAGACTGGGAACAGGCGCCCGCGCAGGTCCTCGAGCCCACGAGGCGAGCACAGCTCGGGCGAGAAGAGCACGTTGAGGGCACGCTGGGTGAGCTCGGCAGAGGGCGCGGCGACGAGCACCCGGCCACACTCCTCGAGCTGCTCGCGCCGCAGGCCGATGTCGCCGTACAGCTCGGCGAGCTTCATGCGGTCCTCGACCGACAGCTCGCGCTTGAGCTCGGCGGTGAGCTGACGCAACTCCACCGTGGTCCCATCCGGGCGCTGCACCGAGGGCTCGACCGAGTCGTCGTCCTCGTCCTCGGACAGGAGCGGCCAGATGTCCGTCACCGACGCGGGAGCTTCCACCAGCAGGTGCCCCACGCGCCGGGCGCACCCCTGGCACGAGGCCCCACCGAAACGAGGCAGGTTCAGGGCCGGAGATGCTTCAGAACCACAGAGCAGACAGGTAGCCACCGCCGAGGAGGTCGAGGATTCCATGGGGCTTACCCGTAACCTCGACTCCTGGCGGAGGCCAGCTTTCATGCTGCTCCCCCGCTGCCTGCCCGTCTGGCCAGCCACCAGGGCGACGAGACGCCGAAGGGAATGGACTGGCTGCGACCCTGCCGGCCCGCTCGGCCGCCCTTCGCGCGGGAAGGGCAGCCCCCGCGGTGTGGGCAATGGAAGCAGGAATCGCCATCTTCCTTTGAGGCCTGGTGCCCACAGGAGGGCAAGGGATGGCCTCACTCGGCGAGCTGCTCTGTCAACATACCGATGAGCTCGTGCAACGATGGTACGAGCGGTGGCGTCAGGAGGGACCCGTGATCCCGGATCTGACGGAGGCCGTGCTCAAGGACCATCTGCCTCTCCAACTCCGGACCATTGGCGAGGCACTGCGCAAGGGAGGCGCCAAGGAGTCGCCCCGGGAACTGTGGGAGAAGCACGAACGGCTGGACCCCGAGCAGCGCGTACGCGATGAGATGCCCATCGAGGAGATGGTGCGCGAGTACGCCTACGTCGTCGAGACGATCCGCAACTGGCTCGAGGATCGGAACGAGGAGGTCTCCTTCCAGGAATATTCGTTCTTCTCCCTCGCCATCTTCGAGCTCGCCGCCGAGTCGGCGCGACGGTACGCGAAGTTCCAGGCGGAGCAGGTGGCCCGCGAGCGCTCGGAGTACGTGGCGGGCATCGCGCATCAGTTACGCACGCCTGTCTCCACGCTCAACCTGTACGTCCAGCAATTGGATCGCAAGCATGGAACGCCGGACGCCCAGAGCGTGGAGCGGCTCCGCCGCACGGTGAGCCGGCTGGGCAGGCTGGTCGACGGCATCCTCCGCCTGGAGCGCTTCAAGCCCGACGAGCTCCCCGTCCATCCGGAGACCCTTGCCCCGGCCCAGGTCATCAACCAGCTCGTCGCCGATTACGGGCACGATGCCACCCGCAAGGGCTTGCGGCTCGACATCTCCGCCAACCGGTCCGCGCGCATGCAGGCGGACCCGGACCTGCTGGTGGACGCGCTCGGAAACCTCATCCAGAACGCCATCAAGTACACCCAGAAGGGCTTCGTTCGCGTCACCCTGGAGGAGCGGAAGGACGAGGTGGTGTTCAAGGTGGAGGACTCCGGCCCCGGCATCAGCCCCGAGCGCCAGCGGGAGCTCTTCCGGCCCGTGCAACCCGGGCAACCCGGTGGCGTGGGGCTGGGCTTGAGCATCGCCTTCCGTGCCACGGTGGCACAGGGTGGGAAACTGGAACTGGAGAGCCAGCCGGGCCGGGGGAGCACCTTCATTCTGCGTCTGCCCTGGACCGTGCATGCCCGCGAGGGGCTGACCGAGGCACGCGTGGAGGCGCCCCAGGAGAGCGACGCTTCATCGACTGTTCATTAGCCATGCGTCGCTCACGGCGGGCCAGGCAGCCGGCGTCGGTACGCTTTGATGTCCGCGTCAGTCGCGGAAACGGCGCCACCATCCAAGTGCCTCTTCCTCAGTGAAGCCCATGAAAGAATTCCCGGCGGCCATCCAGGTGACGGGAGATGACCTCGTCAGCGGTTCTAGCAGTGGCCCGAGAGCGTGCGCGAGCTCCCGATAGGCAGGCAGGGTCAACCCCTGCTGCAGGTCGCCCGACTCAGGCCACTCCCCAAGTGCGACGACCACGCGGTCACCGTCGAGCTCCTCGACGGTCGTATCCTTGGAGCGCAGCCGCTCTCGAAGACCGTGTGTTCCTCCGAGCTTCTCGAGCACTGGCGGAGCGAAGAAGTTCAGCCAGTGGGCCCCATCCACGTGGAAGCCCACATCCTCCTCCCAGAGCCAGGCAGGGCGCAGGTCGATACCTGGATATCGAAAAGCCGCGGTACGAAGGGAGCCATCCGTGGACCGCAAGGGCCAGTAGAGTTGAAGGGAGAGGCCCGCGTGACCCGTGGTGAATTGAAGCTGGGAGGCCATGGTGCGAGCGAGCTCGACCACCCGAGCAGGCCCATGGGACTCCAGGTACTCGGTGGGAACCGTCGCCGCGAGCACACTCACCTTGTTCTGGGCGGGCGTCCGCCATGGGATGCGCGCTCGATACCGGAAGCTGAAGCCGTTCCGGGCGTTTCCTCCGTTGAGGAAGATCTGCGTTTCGTAGCGTCTCTTCTCCACTCGATTCGCGTAGACCTCGGTGTAGTCGTCAGCGAAGCGCCAATGGCGCTCGGGCCGGAGGCGCTGGCGGATTGCACTCCATCGCTCTGGAGAAAGAGGGGCCCCCTCATCATCGTCGATGAACGCCTCGTCGATCGTCTCGGGGCCCTCCCCAACAGCCTGCATATAGCTGTCGAGGGCAAGACCTACGCTCGCGGCAATGTCCGGATGATCGTACGGCAGGTAGAAAGCGAGCCGGATGACCTCGCGGGCGAGCAACTCTTCGCCGTGCGCGGAGTCCACAGGGGGAACGCCCACAGGGCGAATTCGAGGATAGTGGCGTGTCATTGAGGTAGGCGCGTAATACCCAACTGGGGAGTAACAACGGCTGGCTGGCACTCAATGGACAAAGGCTTGTAGCTCAGAAGCTGCTCCGAGCCGCACGAAGCTCAAATCCAGAAGACGATGTCGCGCTCCTCGTCGCTCGGTCCCGGGCCGTGTCCGCCCTCGCGCAGCCAGAGGCGGTACGCCTCGATGTCCGCGTGGAGCAGATCCGCCTCCGTGCCGGTGAAGACGCCACCGCCAGGGCCGTCGAGCAAACCCTCGCGCTGCACTTTCATGATGTCCACGTCCTGGAGGATGACCTGCGTGGTGTACCACTTCACCAGCGGCTTGAGCGCGCGCGCCACCAGCGAGCGCGGCAGGTCATACGGCAGCCGGTAGCTGATGGCCGTGTAGACGAGGCTGTCCGTGGGACCGATGGGTGTCACCTGTGAGTTGATGGCGAAGCCGCTGCGGTCGCCCCACATGTAATCCACGCGCGTGACGTTCGGGACGAAGTAGTGGTCCGTGTGGACCATCGGCAGGCCCTCGGGGTTGAAGATGCGGCCGAGCCCCGTTACCGCGTCCTGCTCCTGCTTGTACGTGACGAGCACGCTGCCCTCGAAGCGCTTCACCGTGGCTGGCACCCGCTTGCGTGTCTTGCGGCGGAACCAGCCCTCGTGGACGACCACCGTGTGCGGCACGTCCATGAAGTTCTCCACCAGGTTGGTCACCCCGTTGGGGAAGCGCGTCACCATGAAGTAGACGGTCCACCTCGGGTCGCCCCAGTACGGCACGCGGAAGGCGGGACGGCGGGCGCGCTTCGAGTCCCCGCCCATGAAGACGAAGACGAGCCCGTCCTGCTCCAGCGTGTCGAAACGCTGCAACTTCCCGAGATCGCACGGGCGCACCTGGAGGCCCGCGCTCGCGTGGCCCCGCGCATCGAGCACCTCGCCGCACTGCTTGGGCCCGAGCGAGGGCACCTCCACCACCGCGCCCGAGGCGTCATACACCCAACCGTGGTACGGGCAGCCGATACGGCCGTGGAAGACGGCTCCGGCGGACAGGCGCGCGTTGCGGTGCAGGCAGCGGTCGCGCAGCGCGACGGGCCGGCCGCGCTCGTCCCGGAAGAGGACCACGTTCGTCCCGAAGAGGGTACGCGCCAGCGGCTTGTCCGGAGTGAGCTCGGTGGAAAGACAAGCGACGTACCAGAAGTCCTTGAGGGCGCCACAGCGGGCGAGGTCCGCCTCGGCGTCGAGCTCCACGGCCGGCGCCGTGACGAGCGCGAGGTTCTGGGCTTCGTGTGGGTTCCTCATGGGTGCTTCGTTCCTTGCTCGGAGAACCAGGCCGTCCAGCCTGCCTGGCGATGAAGGTCGGTGGGCTTGATGTCCCCCGCGCGCTGCCCGAGCTCGATGCAACGCGCCTCGTAGCGGCGGGTGCCCTCGGTGACGCGGATGGCGCGCACGGGCCCGAGCTGCCCGAGCTCGCGGGCATAGCGATAGTGGTAGCCCTCGCAGAGAGCGCGCTCGAGCGCGTGAGCGGCCTCCTCGAGGCAGGCGTCGGGCGCCTGTGTCTCGAGGAAGAGCCGGTAGGCCGGAGGCGCGTGGGGCTCCCACTCGGGAGCCATCATGGCGAAGACGGGACGCTGGCCTCCGAGCACCGCGGGCAGCAAGGCATCGAGCACGGTGGAGACGCGGGTGGCGGCGAGCTTCTCGCCGACGAGATCGCTCACGGAATCCGCGCGGCCCATGAAGCGGAGGCAGGGCGTGGCATCGTGGAAGCCCTCGACGCGGACGAGGTCGCCGATGCGGTAGCGCAGCAGGCCTCCCGAGGTGGAGAGCACCACGGCGTAGGTGCGCCCTCCCTCGAGCTCATGGGCGAGCCGGGGGCGTGCATCGGGGTGCTCGGGGTCGAGGAACTCGAAGAAGTGGCTGCGGACGGCGAGCACCGGCGCGGGCGCGCCAAAGAGGGGGAGCGTGACGACGCCCTCGGTGGCGAGCAGCCCCTTGCCCTGGACCTCGACGCCCTGGAAGCGGCGGCAGGCGGGAGCGACGGAGTGCGCGGCCTGGGCATCGGTCCACATGCTGAGCAGCGCGAGCCGTGGCCAGAGCCGTCTCCCCTGGAGACCGGAGCGCAGCACCTCGCGCAGCAAGCGGGCCCGCTCGGGCCGGGGAGCAAAGTGCATCCGGGAGAGCACCGGGCCCAGTGCCTCCGCATCCGCCACGGGAGGCCTGCACAATCCGCGCTCCAGGTCCTCGGCCAGACGCTCCCCGTGCCGCTCCAGGGCGTCCATCAGGAGCGTGAGGAAGCTCGGGTTCCACACACTCAGCAGCGCGAGGTCCTCACACGCCACGAGGAACCACAGCGTCACGTACCGGCACGACTCGACATCGGGCAGGTGGCCCACGGCGCCGGGCACGGCGAACACGCGCGAGAGCAACGGTTGCAGGAAGCGCGGGAAGTACGCCGAGTCCTCCACGCTGCCCACGGGAATGCCCCCGGCGGTGCGCCCCTTCTTGCGGCCGATGGGCGAGATGGACCAGTAGCTCGGGCCCTCGCGGACGGCGGGCCGCGAGTGGAGCAGGTCGAACAACATGGGCGCGAGCGCGCGGTGGAACTCGTCGAGCAGCCCCCGGGTGACGGGAACGTACTTCGACGCCCCCGAGGAACCTCCCGAGGGCTCGAAGCGAACCACCGGCTCGCGGGTGAGGACACGCGGAGTGCCCGCCTTGAGCGCCTCGATGTCCGCGAGCACCGAGTCCGGTGTGGAGAGGGGCACGGCATCCTGGAACTCGAGCGCGGTGCGGACCCGCGAGAAGCCCGAGACTCTCGCGGCCTGCGCGGTGTCCCGGGTGGCGCGAAGGACGCGGGACAAACACTCGGCCTGGGCCTGCTCGGGACGGGAGAGCGCCTGGCGGAACAGGAGCGCCGAGGGAGCCTGGGCCGCCATGAGGCCCGCCAGCATCCGGCGCGACGTCAGGGAGGCGCCTGGTGCGGCCTCGAGGCCGGGCAGCGTCATGCCCTCGCCCTCACGCCGATCAGCTTCAGGCCCCGGCGCGTCCACAGGCGGAGCTGCTTCATCGTCAGCTCCGTCAGGGCCCACATCAAGTCCCTCACGCGGACCTCCGCCAGGCACACCAGCTCCTCGCCCTCCACGTGCCCGGGGTTGCTTCGCGCGAAGAACGCGATGTGCGGATGCGCCGCGGCCTCCCGGTCGATGGGGGCCACTCCATCACGCACCCGGTAGTGCGTGCCCGTGAAGCACACCGTCCCGCGCGCCGGGTCGTATTGCGTGCCGAACCAGCGCGTGGCCAGCGAGCCGAGGAAGGACACGCGTCCGGATGGAGCCTCCCAGTCGTGGCGCGGCACGGTGCGCGGGAAGTGGTTCACCGCCAGCAGGTACGTCTTGTAGCCCGCGCTCAACAGCAACCACAGCAACGGCCGCAGTGGGCGGCGCAGCTTGCGCGCGAGCAGGAAGCGAGCGAAGCGTACCTGCAGCTCCTTCTGTCCCCAGTAGTCCGGGTGGATGACGGTGTCGCCCGAGAAGACGACCTCTACCACCTGCCCCTCCACCTGCTCCTCGGCAACGCGCACGGTGCTGAAGCCCACCAGCTCGCCCGAGCGCCGTGCAGACAGGAGAACCACATACTGCTTCTCGGCCAGGTCCCTCGCGAAGCGCTCGGCACTGACACCCGCGTAGCACACCTGCATCAGCGCGAGCATCTGCGCGCGTTGCCGCTCGGTGAGCGACTCGCACGGGACGGTGGCACCCTTCAAGGCGGAGAACATCGGAATCCCTATCGGCTGCCCTGCAGGCCCGCGGTGACGGCGCCCTGCGAGATGACGTGGTAGCGATCGGCATCGAGTTGCACGGTCTGGACCTCGCCGCCGTACCAGTGGACGGTGGCCGTCACGGGGCCCGCGTGGTGGCCGAGCCCGAAGTGCAGGCGCGGATCCGCCGAGGCGCTCAGCCCTCCCATCAGCCCCACCTCCTGGACCTGCTCCACGCGCCGACCGCCTTCCTCGTAGGACACGACGACGCGCGTGCCCACGGCGCTCCGGCTGGTGCGTTGTCCGTCTCCCACGAGCGCGAGGCCCACGAAGTGCGCCGCGTCCCTGCCCGCGCCCTCGCGCAAATTGTTGCGGTAGACGGACACGGGCCCGTGCTGGTTGGTGATGACGGCATCCAGGTCCCCATCGTTGTCCAGGTCCGCGAGCAGCACGCCGCGCGAGTTGTCCGGGTCGTCGATGCCCAATTCCTTCGCCACATCCACGAAGTGACCGGGGTCCTCGTCGCCGAGGTTCAGGTACGCGCGCCGGGGCTCGTTCGGGTAGATGACGCGCCCGCGGATGTCGCCCCACTTGTCCGCGTACGTGTGCACCTCGGGGCCGGACTGCATCAGCTTGTGATTGACGTACCAGTAGTCCTTGCGGCCCGAGTCATACAGGTGGTCCAGCCGGTCATCGAGGTGGCCGTTGGCCTGCACGATGTCGGGCCATCCGTCATTGTCGAGATCCCCCGCCGCCGCGCCCCAGCCGAAGCGCCGCTCGTTGAGCGCACCGCGGAAGGTGGCCTCGTCCTTGAACTCGGGGACGAACGGGTCCTTCCCCGGCGACACCATCCACAAGAGGCTGCCCTCGGCCTGCAGCGAGTGGTGCACGTTGGAAACATAGACATCCAGCCACCCGTTGCGATCGAAGTCCGCCACGGTGGCGTTCATGCCCTTGTAGGTGTCCTTGCCAATCTCCCCGAACAGCTTCCCCACGATGCGGCGGAAGTGTTTGCCCTGCTCGTTGAGGTAGACCTCGTCCGGGCCGAAGTCGTTGGCGATGTAGAGGTCCGTCCAGCCGTCCTGGTTCAGGTCCACCGTGCTGACGGCGAGCGACCAGCGCGTCTCCTTCAGCCCCATCGCCGCCGAGTCCAGCTTCTCGAAGGTGCCATCCCCCCGCGCGCGGTAGAGCACGTTGAGGCCACCGTTGTCGGCGTTGTGCCAGCCATTGTGGAAGAAGCGGAACATGCGCCGGTCTCCGGGGTACTCGGGCGGCGGCAGCCGGAAGAAGTTGAAGGGCGTGGGTGTGGCGTAGTCCGGCAGGTGCGTGGTGAGCGCATTCGCCACGAAGAGGTCCAGGTGCCCATCCCGGTCGAAGTCGAGCATCGTCACGGCCATGCTCACCGAGTGGTCCCCGACTCCGGCCGGGGTGGTGACGTCCTCGAAGGTGGCCGAGCCCGTCTCACGCAGCATGTTGCGGAGCAGCTTCGAGGGCCCGAAGGCCACGGCGATGGCCAGGTCCTGGTCCCCATCTCCGTCGTAGTCCACGAAGGTGCCTCCGGCGGCAGCGCCATCGGTGGTGTAGTTCGCGGCGATGCGCTCCAGGGCGGGCACCTTCACGCGCTCGAAGCGGAAGTCACCCAGGTTGCGGTAGAGAGCGGCGCGGTACGCGTCCGACTTGAGCGGGTTGGTGAGGAAGAGGTCCAGCTTCCCGTCTCCGTCGAAGTCGCCAGCGGCCACCGCGTCGCCCACGCTCAGCACCCACTTGGACACGTGCAGCACGCGCGGGTCCACGCGCGTCAGCACATCCCCCATGGTGGAGCCGAGCCCCGTGCGCGAGGCCTCCATGCGCTCCATGTGGAAGGGCAGCGGGTGGTTCAGCGCCCCGGGTGACACGGCGAGCGAGAGGCCCGCGGCCAGGGCGACCCCGAGTCCCCCCACCGCCGCCAGCCGTTTGAGGGGCCCCGGCGAGAAGAGACCGCGCAGGTACTCGCGAGGCCCGCGCTGCCACAAGGCGCGCCCGTGCAGGAAGAGGAAGCGCGCCGTGGCGCACGTGAGGGCCGCGTAGAAGAAGGTGAAGACGCTCTCCTTGAGGTGGAGCACCAGGTCCACCAGCGTGAGGGCGAGCGCGAGGAGCACCTGTCCGCGCGGCGTCTTCGGAGACGTGCCGGGGTCGGTGATCATGTAGAAGGTGAAGATGAAGAAGGCCGGCGCCCCCAGCGTGCCGAGGAAGAGCACCTCGGGCGGCAGGTGGTGGCGAAGGATGTATGCGCGCAGGCCCGTCTGCAGCGCGTAGAAGGTGAGGAAGCTCAGCACCAGCCACGTGCGGCCCACGCGGAAGAAGAAGAGCACCAGCGCGGCCATGAGGATGAAGGCCGAGAGGGCGATCTCCCCGTTGGCCCACTGGTAGGCCGGCGCGGCGGTGATGAGCTCGCGGGTGAAGAGCAGCGAGGTGGCCACTCCGAACATGGACGGGTTGAAGACGTGGCGGCCCTCGAAGGTGAGCACGTACTTGGAGCCGATGGTGAGCCATACCGGCAGGAACAACAGCCAGCTCGAGTGTGAGTAATTGAGCAGCAGCGCCAACGAGCAGCACGAGATGTAGCCGCTCAGGGGCACCACCTTCTCGCGGCGCAGCAGCCAGCCCAGCCCCGCGTCCAGCGCGCTCCCGCTGACGACGATGGCCGCCATCTGCCATGGGCTGCGGTTGAAGCCGAAGAAGGAGAAGCCCAGCACGCCATAGAGCGTGAGGATCGCCGCGAAGGGGATGCGCGGATCACTCCACCGCGGCCACACCCAGCCCCAGCGTTCGACGCGGGACGCCGTGTGCACCGCGGTGCTCAGAGGCACCGGGTGTGTCACTTCCTGCTCAGCTCTCATGGGATGCGCCTCCGAGCGCGCGCCGAGCCTGCCGCGCCCCCGCTCTCATTGTCCAGGGCGGGGGGTTTGCATGTCTGGTGAATCCCATGTCTCCCTCCTCTTGCGCGGCCCCGACTGCAAACTCCGGGCACACCTCGAATCCGCGCACGGGCGTGGTTCACCCCCGGCCCGCCTGCGCACCGGGTCCCTCTTGCGCTACCCTGCGCGCGCCCCCCGCTCGCGCCGTCCCCGATGCTCTCCCCGCTCTCTCGCGTCCTCATCCTCGCCCTGCTCGGACTGTCGGCGCTGCTCGGCTTCCTCTTCTGGCACAAGCAGAACGTGCGGCGCTCCCGCGGCGGCCGCATCTCTCCGCCCAAGCTCGCCTGGCTCTTCTACGCCATCTTCCTCTGGTTCCTCCTGTGCCCCCTGGTGGCGCTCGACTCCGCCGTGAGTCCCCACCTGCGCGTGGTGCTCGGCGGCTTCGGCGCCTGCATGTGGATGCGCGGCGTGGCCGAGCTCTACATGCTCTACGTCTCCCACAACTGGCGGCCTCCCTACGGCATCGGCCACGACGTGCTGTGCATCCTGCTCGTGCTCGGTGGCCTCTCCTGGTTCCAGCTCCACCGCGACGGGCCGCTCTCCCGCATGGACGCGTGGGCGCTGTCGCTCGTCGCCCTCGTGCTCGTGAGTCTCTTCGTCGAGGTCCTGTACGCCACGCTCTTCTTCCAGGCCGTGGAGGGGCACACCACCGGCGAGGAGGGCATCTGGTTCGCCGACGAGGAGCAGGCCCGCTTCCGCCGCATCAACCGCATCACCCTGGCCTGCAACATCCCGCTCTACGCCAGCCTCGGCGGGTTGATCGCCATGGCGCTCGGACTCGGCGCCCCCTGACGCTCCCGGGTGGATCAGCCCGCGCGCATGACGCGCCCCGTCGAGAAACCGGGCCGTAGAAGCCCTTCTTCTCGGCGGCGGTGCTTCCCCTCACCCGTTCAGAACAGGAAATCTGGATCTCTTCGTCAACTTCCCCTACTCAAGAAACTCTGCTAATAATGGCATCAACGTAAAATTCTACAATTCCGGCACGCCGCCCCTGTGGCGGCGAACCCGTATGGCACGCTGTCGGTGTGACGGCAGTGGGGAGGCTCCGGGCTATCCCCCCAGCCCGTAGCTCGCCGACATCGCCGTACATCCCCTCCACCCGTAGGAAGGACGGACGATGAAGGCCTCTTCTCTGAAATCCCGCGTGACTCGCACCCTGATGATGGGCTTGTGCCTGATGGCGGCTCCCGCCGTACAGGCCAGCGGCGTCAAGGTGCTGGAGCCGCGGTTGTCCACCGTGAAGCCCACCAGCCCCGAGCTCGATCCGGAGACGCCGGTGCAGCGCCTGGTGGTGAAGTTCCACGAGGGCACCCGGGTGCGTCAGCGGGGCAGCGGCATGCGGGTGATGGCCTTGGAGCGCAGCCTGGACGAGCGTGCGCGCATGAGGCGTCACAGCCTCTTCGACAGCAAGCTGCGCGCGGACTTGCAGATCGCCCTGATGCTGTTGGATAGCCTGCCGCGCATGGGTCCGCCGGAGCGGCTCTTCCGTCAGGACGAGTTCACGCTCGCCGAGCGCAAGAGCCTGGCCGAGGACCGCAGCGGCAAGGAGATGGCGGACCTGGACCTGTACTTCGAGGTGCCGCTGCAGCCCGGCACCCTCGCCCGTGACGTGAACCCGGTGGTGATGCAGCTCAACGCGCTCGACAGCGTGGAGATCGCCTACGCCGAGGCCGCCACCGAGCCGGCGGTGTTCTCCCTGGGGGAGAGCGACGGCGCGTCGGCCTCCACCACGTACGAGAGCCTGCAGGGCTACCTGGACATGGCTCCCGGCGGCATCGACGCACGCTACGCCTGGACGGTGCCGGGGGGCACGGGCGCGGGCGTGAAGATCGTCGACGTGGAGGGAGCCTGGAACGGCTCGCACGAGGACCTGCCGCCCTTCTTCTACGAGGGGGGTATCCAGTTCATCGACTCGGTCTGGCGCAACCACGGCACCGCGGTGATGGGGGTGATGGCGGGCAAGGCCAACGGCTACGGCATCACCGGCATCGCCCACGGGGCCCAGGTGGGCCGCGAGGGCATCGCCAACCAGAGCATCGCGAGCGCCATCACCCGCGCGGCGCTCGCCGCGGGCCGGGGCGGAGTCGTGCTGGTGCAGCTCCAGGCAGTGGGGCCTCGCACCAACAAGAGCTGCGCCTGCAACGCGAGCCAGTGCAACGAAATCCCCCTGGAGTTCTGGCAGGCCAACTTCGACGCCATCGCCCAGGCCACCGCCGCCGGTGTGCACGTGGTGGAGGCCGCCGGTAACGGCAGCGTGAACCTGGACGCTCCCGAGTACCGCGGAGCCTTTGATCTCTCGGTGCGTGACTCGGGCGCCATCCTCGTGGGCGCTGGCACCGCCACCACCCGCGCGCCCATGTGCTGGGCCAACCACGGCAGCCGCGTGGACGTGCAGGGCTGGGGCGAGAAGGTCGTCACGCTGGGCTACGGCGACCTCTCCGCCGCCGGAGAGAACCGGTGGTACACGGCCAGCTTCAGCGGCAGCTCCAGCGCCGCTCCCATGGTGGTGGGCGCGGTGGCCGATCTCCAGGGCGTCGCCAACGCCGCGGGCAAGGGCCCCATCGACCCGCGCGCCCTGCGCGAGCTGCTGCGCGCCACCGGCACGCCGCAGGCCTCCAGCACGAAGCAGATCGGCCCGCTGCCCGACCTGCGCAGTGCCATTCCCCAGGTGCTCGCGCGCTGAGCACTCCCGTGCCTCGCGGCGCCCACACGGGCCGCGGGGTGCGGTGGACGGTGGCTGGGGCCCTCGTGGGCTCCAGGCCTACGCGGTGAGCGCTTCCTCGTCGCCGTGGATGAGCCAGCGCCGCGCCGCGCTGTCCTCGGCGAAGCGGCGGAGGATCTTGTCCGTCCCGCTCTCGCGCGCCACGCGGTTGAGTTGCAGGGCGGACAGTGGGCTCTCCACCATCTCGGCCACCCGCACCACGCCGTTGTGGAGCCCGAACTGCTGCACCTCCTTGAGCATCTCCGCGACCGCTGGCGAGGAGGGACGGAAGGTGCGCATGTCCGCCTTGATCTTGATCGCCCCTCCGGCGAACCCGAGCGTGGCGGCCTTCAGTTCATCCACGAACCTCAGCATCTCCTCTGGCCGGATGAGTCCGTCCAGAACGAGTTCGATGATGGCGTGCTGCTTGTCGACGTCGATCCTGTACACGAGCAATCTCCTTCCGTGTGGGGGGAGCACGGGTACGAAGGAAGGGGACAGATTCAGGAGGAGTCCAGCCTAACATCCCACGCCCTGGGATGAGGATCCCCCCCGCCCTCGGGTGTCCGGTAGTCAGCCCCTCTCCAAGAGAGAGAGCAGCAGTTCCAATCCCCGCGCCGCCGCCGAACGCCGGATGGCCGCCCGGTCACCCGGGAAGACGTGCCGCTCGAGGAGGACCGTGCCCCCCCGGCGGATCACCGCGAGGTGGACGAGCCCCACGGGCTTGGCCGCCGAGCCACCGGAAGGGCCGGCGATGCCCGTCTCCCCGAGCGCCAGGTCCGCATGGGAACGGGCCAGTGCACCCTCGGCCAGGGCCCGTGCCACCTGCTCGCTGACCGCCCCGTGGGCCACCATCAGCTCCACCGGCACGCCCAGCTGCTCCGTCTTGGCCTCGTTCGAGTAGGGGACGAAGCCCCGCTCCACCACGGCCGAGGAACCCGGGATGTCCGTGAGACACGCACAGAGGAGGCCTCCGGTGCTGGCCTCGGCCAGTGCCAGCCGGACGCCCGCGCGCCGGCAGGCCTCCAGCACACGGCGCGCCCGCTCCTCCAGTCCTGCGTCCATCAACCTCTCGCTTCCGCGGTGGCACAGATGACCGGCACCAGCATCTCCTCCCGGTAGCCCACCCCCACATAGCCCGGACCCTGGCGGACGTGTACCGAAGGGTGCGGAAAGGACCAGGAGCCCTCGAGCAGCAGGGCCGACGCCGGGGAGAAACCCGCATGGCGCAACCGTTCCAGCCACGTCTCCACCCGCTCGTGGCGCTCGTAGCGCTGTGAGTCGTCCACCACTCCGAGGATGTCCTCCAGCTCCCGGCCGAAGAAGAGCTTGATGCCGTTGCGCTCGCGCGGGGGCAGGTCCAGCTCGTCCACCAGGTCGAAGTTGTGGGAGAAGTGGTGCCAGACGTTGTGGAAGCGCTCGGGCAACGAGTCGGTGGCATGATCCGAGTTCGGCTCGACCAGCACCACGGCGGAGGGCTCCACGGCGCGCAGCCGGTGGAAGAGCTCCTGCCGATCCGCTCCCGCGGCCATGTGGTGGAGGGCGAAGGCCGCGTGCACCACGCGAGGCCCGGGGTTGTCGCCCAGCAGGCGCCAGTCGTCCTCGTCGAGCGCCTCGATGACCTTGGGAATGCCCCGGAAGTGCAGGGCGATGCCCAGCTCCCGTGCAACGCCCAGGAGCGCGGCCTCCGCCGTCCGCAGGCTGTCGCCGTCGGGCTCCACGGCCACCACGGTGAGCCGACGCAGCGCCGTGCCACGCGCCTTCAGCGTCCGCAGCAGCGCCACCTCCTGACGCCCCATGCCCAGGCCCACGTCCAGCAGCGAGGCCTCCTCATGGCCCGCGAACAGCCGGCACATCACATCGTTGGCGATCCGCCCCGCCAGATTCACCATCGGCAGCCGCTCGGCCACCAGGTTGAAGAGGGCGATCTGCGGCAGCTCGAAGCGCCGAAGGTAGAGGTTCATCCTCTGGGCATCCCCCACCCCCAGTCTCCGGGCGAGCGCCGTGGCGAAGAGGAAATACTGCATGTCCTCGGCCACCGCATCGATGTCCAGCTTTCGTGTGAGTGCCGCCAGCGACCGCCGGGCCACTGATGCCCGCCCCGCCTGGAGCTCCTCCAGCACACGCACGAGCAAAGAAAACTTTTCCGAGCGCACGTCTCCCCCTGACCCCCCTCCCCTGACCGTCGAATCTTCTCGGCTTCAGGAAAAAGGGTCCATCCCGGGTCGGCTCAGACCCTGGGCTAGGTCCCATGTTGGGAATTGATCTCCTGAGACCCGATTGGATCTCAGGTGGTCACATGAGAAAGGGGTGGGCTAGCGGCGGCGGCGCCCTCCGCCGAAGGCGATCAGCAGGACGCCGCCCACCACGCCCGCACCGCCGAGGATGAGATCACGCTGGGTGCGCTCGGTGTAACGCCCGGTGAGCGTCTCCATGGCGCGCTCGGAAAGAGAGCCGGTGGCGCGGTAGGCGCTCACCAGAAGCATGGTGCCAGCGACGACGAGCACGAATCCCAGGATGCGGGCGATTCCCACGGGCGATTCCTCACGAGGGTGATGAACGGTGCCGGGGGGTTCCGGCGCCGCGCGCAGGTTAGTGCGGAACACGTCCCCTGGGGGTAGCTTCCGCGCACATGGCGTCCTCCCTCCTCGAGCTCTTCCTCACCCGCGCCCGCCAGGAGCCCGCGCGGCCCGTCCTGGACTTCGAGCAGCAGCGCTTCAGCGCCGGCCAGCTCGCGAGCCACGTCACCGCCTTCGCCAGCGCCCTCCAGCGCCGCGGGCTGAAGCCCGGGGAGCGTGTGGCCCTCTTCCTGGAGAACAGCCCCGCCTTCGTCATCTCCTACCTGGGCACCTGGTACGCCGGGGGCGTCGTCGTCCTCGTCAACACCCAGTACCGCATGGTGGAGCTCAGCCACATCCTCTCCGACGCCGGTGCGCGCGCCTGCGTCACCGGGGCCTCGGGCGCCGCCGAGCTCGCCCCCTTGAAGCAGCAGCTCCCCGCCCTCGAGTGGCTCGTCACCGTGGAGCCCCCCACCGCCCCCGTGCCGTGGCCCACCGTCGCCTTCGAGGCGCTCCTCTCCGAGGGGGACTCCTCCGCCGCCCTCCCCCTGCCCCGGGGCGAGCAGCTCGCGGTGCTCGGCTACACCTCCGGCACCACCGGCCGCTCCAAGGGCGCCATGCTGCTGCACCGCAACCTGCTCGCCAACGTGCGCGCCGTCACCGAGGCCTGGCGCTGGACGGAGCAAGACAGGCTCCTGCTCACCCTCCCCCTCTTCCACACCCACGGCCTCATGGTGGGCCTGCATGGCACGCTCTACTCCGGCGGTACCGTGGACCTGCGCCGCCGCTTCGCCGCCCCCGAGGTCCTCTCCGCCCTGCGCGAGGACGCCTCGCTGACGATGTTCTTCGGCGTGCCCACCATGTACGGCCGGCTCGTCGAGGAGGCCCGCCGCGCCGGGCCGCGTCCGCGCTCCCTCCGGCTGCTCGTCTCCGGCTCCGCTCCGCTCAGCCCTCAGCTCTTCCACGACGTGGAGGAGACGTTCGGCCAGCGCATTCTCGAGCGCTACGGGATGACGGAGACCATCATGAACACCACCAACCCCTACGAGGGCGAGCGGCGCCCCGGCACCGTGGGCATGCCCTACCCCGGCCAGGAGGCCCGCGTGGTGGACGTGCGCACCCGCCAGCCGCTGCCGGACGGGGAGACGGGGGAGATTGAAGTGCGCGGCCCCCACGTCTTCGCCGGCTACTGGCAGCGCCCGGACGCCACCGCCGAGTCCTTCGACCCCGAGGGCTGGTTCCGCACCGGGGACCTCGGCCTGCGCGACGGCGACGGCTACTTCCATATTACCGGCCGCGCCCGCGAGCTCATCATCAGCGGCGGCTTCAACGTCTACCCGCGCGAGGTGGAGGAGGTGCTCGCCACGCACCCGGGCGTCGCCGAGGTGGCGGTGCTCGGCCTGCCGGATCCGGACTTCGGCGAGCAGGTGGTGGCCGTCGTCGTCCCGCGCTCCCCCGCTCCCGAGCCCCAGGCCCTGGTGGACTACTGCAAGGACCGGCTCGCCAGCTTCAAGAAGCCGCGCCAGGTCGTCTTCGTGGAGGCCCTGCCCCGCAACGCGCTCGGCAAGGTGCAGAAGCACCTACTGCGGGAGCGACTGCCGCCCCACCCGAACGTCCAGAAGCCAACAGTCACCTGAACCTTCGGGCACCTTCCGACATTCGCAACGGAAATCTCCTCGGCGCCCGGCGGGGGCCAGTAGTGTCAGGGAGGCGAGAGGAGCGGCGAGCGTGAACGAAGCCGAGCAGTCCGAGGAGCCCGTCCGCCGGGTGTCGACCGGCTCCTCAGGCCTGGACACCATCCTCCATGGCGGGTGGGCCCACGGTGGCACCTACATGGTCACCGGCTCGCCGGGCGCGGGGAAGACGATCCTCGGCAACCAGCTCTGCTTCTCGCACGTGGCCTCGGGGGGCCACGCCGTCTTCGTCACCATGCTGTCCGAGTCCCACGAGCGGATGATGACGCACCTGCGTCGCATGCACTTCTTCCGGCGGGACGTCATCGGCCAGTCGCTGCACTACGTGAGCGGCTACGCCACGCTCAAGGCCGAGGGGCTGGACGGACTGGCACGGCTGCTCTACCGCTCGGTGCGCGAGCACCAGGCCACGGTGCTGGTGGTGGACGGGCTGCTGGCGGTGCAGGAGAGCGTCGGCTCGGCGCTGGCCTTCCGCGAGTTCCTCCACGCCCTGGGGGTGCACAACGCGCTGGCCGGCTGCACCACGCTGTTGCTCACCAACCAGCAGGAGAGCCCCGCGGACCCCCAGTTCGCCATGGTGGACGGGGTGCTGATGTTGGAACTGCGAGGACTCCGAGCCGTGCGCACCCTGGAAGTGACGAAGCTGCGCGGCGAGGCACAGCTCGCTGGCAAGCACACCTTCCACATCACCGACAACGGGCTGGACGTCTACCCACGCCTCGAGTCCCTCCCCCCTCTCCCGCCAGGCCCGGAGCAGCCGGACGGCAAGCGGAGGCTCGGCTTCGGCCTGACCCGGCTAGATGAGATGCTCGGGGGCGGGCTGATTCCCCGCTCGTCCACACTGGTGTTCGGCTCGCCGGGCAGCGGTAAAACGCTGCTGGGGCTGCACTTCCTGGCGCAGGGAGCCCAGCAGGACGAGCCCGGGCTCTACTACGGCTTCATGGAGACGAGCGCCCGGCTGGTGGAGAAGGCCGCGGGCGTGGGCCTGCAGCTACGGCCGTGGGTGGACTCGGGCCGACTGGTGTTGAAGACCCGAGTGGCGACGGAGACGCTCCCGGACGCCCTGGCATACGAGCTGTTGGGCTTGGTGGAGCACCACCGGGTGCGGCGGCTCGTCATCGATGGACTGGAGCCCCTCGTCCAGGAGACGATGGACTCCCGGAGGATTCCGGGTTTCCTCACCGCGCTCACCCACAGGCTGCGCTCGCGCGGCGTCACCGTGCTGATGACCCAGCAGACCCACGTGCTCTTCGGACCCCGGCTGGAGGCGAAGCTGGAGGGCCTGGAAGCCATCGTCGACAACATCGTGTTCCTCCGGTATGTGGAACTGCGCTCGCAGTTGTACCGGATGCTGTCCATCCTCAAGATGCGCGAGAGCGACTACGAACCCGCCCTGCGCGAGTTCTCCATCTCAGCCCGAGGCATCGACGTGGCGGAGACCTTCGAGAGCGCCGAAGCCATCCTGACCGGACAGGCCCGGCCGTTGAACATGAAGACCCGGCGCAAGAAAGCGGGCCGGCGCATGCCCTCCCGGAGACGGAGCCGCTCATGAGCAAGCTCCTCATCGTGGACGACGAGGTGGCCATCCTGGAGGCCCTCACGGACATCCTCTCCGTGGAGGGGTACGAGGTGGCCACGGCCGCCAATGGGGCCGAGGGGCTCGACCACGTGCACAAGGACCGGCCGGACCTCATCCTGTTGGACCTGATGATGCCGGTGATGGACGGCCAGGAGATGCTGCGCCGGCTCAAGGAGGACCCGGACCTGCGAAACATCCCCGTGGTGGTGATGAGCGCCGGGCGCGTGTCCAAGTCGGAGCTGCAGGGCAGCCGCTTCCTGGCCAAGCCCTTCGAGCTGGACGACCTGCTGAACACCGTGTCCGCGGAGCTCGACAAGGCGCACTGAGCTCAGGGGCGCGTGCTATCCGCCGGTGGCCGCGCGGAAGAGGTGCGTGCGGTAGTGCGTCAGCTCGTGGATGCTCGCGCGCAAATCCGCCAGCGCCGTGTGCTCCGTGGTCTTCTTCTTGAGCGGGGGCATGTCCGGGAACCACGCGTTCGCCAGCACCTTGAGGCTCGTCACGTCCACCTGCCGGTAGTGCAGGAAGCGGTCGAGCATCGGCATGTACTTGGCCAGGAAGCGCCGATCCGTGTGGATGGAGTTGCCACAGAGGATGCCCTCGCCCAGCGAGCAGTGCTGCGACACCAGCGCCGTCACGTCCCGCTCGGCCACCCAGAGCGACGTCTGCGACTCGCGCACCCGCTTCCACAGCCCGTTGCGCGTGTGCATCTCCTTCACCACCGGCTCCATGCGCGCGAGCACCTCGTCCGGCTGCCAGATGACGCGCTCCAGCTCCGCCTTCGGCACCAGGTCCGGGCCCGTGATGATGACGCCAATCTCGATGATGGTGGATTCCTCCGGGTCCAACCCGGTCATCTCCAGGTCGAGCCATATGAAACAGGGGGGTGAGGTGGGTGCAGGCATGTGGCGGTCAGTGTAACCCGGGTCCGCTCACCGGTGCGGACGGAGAGGGCGGATTGTCGGCGTCCTCCAGGAAGGTGTGCACGTCGATCTCCGACTCCATCGTGCGGTGCACCGGGCAGCGGTCCGCCATCCGCACCAGCCGCTGGCGCTGCTCCGTGCTCAGCGGGCCCTCCAGCGTCACCGTCCGGTCGATGCGGTCCACCTTGCCTTCCTTCGTCTCGCAGTGCCGGCAGTCCTCGGCGTGCACCTTCGAGTGGTGCAGCCGTACCGAGACGTGCTCCAGCGGCCAGCCCTTGTTCTGCGCGTACATGCGCAGCGTCATCGCCGTGCACGCCCCCAGCGCCGCCGCCAGCAGCCCGTAGGGCGAGGGGCCCGTGTCCTCTCCTCCGTACTCCGTCGGCTCGTCCGCTCGCAGCCGGTGCCGCCCCACCCGGATGTCCTGCGCGAACGGGCCCTCGCCCGCCTCGTGCACCTCCACCACGCCGTGCGCCAGTTCCGGCCCGGCCTCGCGCTGCGCCTCCACTTCCCGCGAGCCCACGTACCTCCCCGCCCACGCCCCCAGCACCGCCGCCGCGAAACGTGCGTCCTCGGGCCGGCTCAACAGGTGGTCCGCTCCCTCCAGCGCCAGGAGGCTCTTCGGCTGCCGCGCCGCCTCGAAGATGCGCTGCGCGCTCCCCATCCCCACCACTCCGTCGACCGGCGAGTGCAGCACCAGCAGCGCCCGGCCCAGCTGGTGCAACGCCGTCTCCATTGCCGGTTCGGTCAGCTCCTCCAGGAAGCGCCGGGAGATGCGCACCGTCCCCTGCCCCAGCCGCACCCGCGCCTCGCCCTGCTCCTCCACCTGCTTCAGCACCGGCGCCAGCAGCCCGTGCACCAGGCTCGGAACGAAGGGCGCCCCCAGGGTCGCCACCGCCCTCGCCTCGGGCACCGAGCCCGCCGCGTGCAACACCGCCGTGCCTCCCAGGCTGTGGCCGATGAGCAGCCGGGGCGCCTCGCGCTGGGTTCGCAGGTGTGCCACCGCCGCCAGTACGTCCTCCACGTCCGAGAAGTCGTGCGGGGAGGAGGCATCTCCACCCGCCTCCGTGAAGTCGAAGCGCAGCACCGCCAGCCCGTGCCCCGCCAGCGCCTGGCTGATGGCCTCCGCCGGGAAGACGTCTCCTCCGCACGTGAAGCAGTGCGCGAACAGGGCATAAGCCACCGGCTTCCTCGCCGGCAGGTCCAGGCGCGCCTCCAGCGTGCGGCCCCCGGCCCCTCGGAAGGTCATTCTCTCGGTACGGGTCTCCATCGCGCGCTCCCCCCTTCAGCCCTTGATGCACGCCAGGGGCTCGAGCCTCGCCACCTTGTGCGACAGCCCCGCCACCTCCGCCGCGTCCACCACCTCGACGACGTCCTTGTAGGCTCCGGGGGCCTCCTCGGCCACCCCCCGCATCGACGGACTGCGGATGAGGATTCCCCTCCTCGCCAATGACTCCACCACGTCCCGGCCCCTCCAGTGCCGGAGCGCATCGTGCCGGCTGTGGCTCCGCCCCGCTCCGTGCGCCGAGGAGCTGAAGGCCCTCGCCTCGCTCTCCTCCGTCCCCGCCAGCACGTAGGACGCCGTCCCCATGCTCCCGCCAATGAGCACCGGCTGCCCCACCTCGCGCAGCCCCGGCGGCAGGTCCGGGTGTCCCGGTCCGAATGCCCGCGTCGCTCCCTTGCGGTGCACGAAGAGCCTCCGCCGCTTCCCGTCCACCTCGTGCTCCTCCACCTTGCACGTGTTGTGGGACACGTCGAAGAGCAGCCGCAGCTCCGAGGCGCCCGTCACCCGCGCGAACACTTGGCGCACCAGGTGAGTGATGATCTGCCGGTTCGCCAGCGCGCAGTTGATGCCCGCGCGCATCGCTCCCAGATACTCGCGCCCCACGTCCGAGCGGATGGGCGCACAGGCCAGCTCCCGGTCCGGCAGCGACAGCCCGTGCTTCGCGGCCACCAGGGTCATCTCACGCAGGTACTCGGTGCCAATCTGATGCCCCAGCCCTCGCGAGCCGCAGTGGATGCTCACCACCACCTGCCCCTCGCGCAGCCCGTAGGCCTCCGCCAGCCGCGCGTCCTCCACGTGCGCCACGTGCTGCACCTCGAGGTAGTGGTTCCCCGAGCCCAACGTCCCCATCTCGTCCGCCTGCCGCTGCCTCGCCCGGCGCGACACGGACTCGGGATGGGCCCCCGCCATGCATCCGCCCTCTTCGATGCGCGGCAGGTCCGCCCACGTGCCAAACCCCTGCTCCACCGCCCACCGCGCGCCCCCGGCCAGCATCGCGTCCAGTTCCGCGTCATCCAGGTGCACCCGGCCCGTGCTCCCCATCCCCACGGGTACCTCGTGGTAGAGCGCGTCCGCCAGCGCCTCCTTGAAGGGCTCCAACTGCTCGCGCGTCAGAGGAGTCTCCAGCAGCCGCACCCCGCACGAGATGTCGAAGCCCACCCCTCCCGCCGAGATGATGCCCTCCTCTTCATCGAAGGCCGCCACTCCGCCAATGGGGAAGCCATAGCCCCAGTGCGCGTCTGGCATCGCGTACGCCGCCTTCACGATGCCCGGCAGGCTCGCCACGTTGCACGCCTGCTCGGACACCTTCTCGTCCATCTCCCGCATCAACGGCTCGGAGGCGTACACCACTGCGGGCACCCGCATCGCCCCGTGCGGCTCCACCCACCACTCCGCCTCGGCGTGCCTGCTCACGCGTGACAGGTCCATCGCTGCTCCTCCCGCGGGCCGGCGTCACACGTCGACCACGCATTGCGCGTACCACCCCCCATCCGGCTCCCGCCTCACCTCCAGCCCCGTCAGCGTGGCCGCCTTCACCTCCACCGCGGGCTCGTGCCGTTCCACCTCTACCGGCTCGCCCCACGCCCGGCCCTCGAGGTGCCCGTCCGCGAGCCGCACCTCGAACCGGCTGAAGAGCATCCGCCGCACCGACATCTCGTAGATGAGCGCGTTCAACCAGTCCGTGAAGAGCACCTCCACGTCCGGCGCCTCGCAGCTCACCTCCACCGGCTCCCTGGGGACAACGCGCGACGGCTCCGTGATGACCCCACAGAGCGCCACCGCGGCCCGCTCGAAGGCCTCCTCCCTCGTGCGGCCCCGGCCCCAGACGCCGATGTCCGAGCCGTGGCGCAGATGGCCCCAGGCATGGGCACCTTCTCCCCCCGGAGGTGTCTCTCCGAGGGTGGGTGTTTCTCTCGGCGGCTCTGCCTGCATCGGGAAGACCCTCACTCCGGCCCTCTCCCGAAGGAGAGGGACCATGGGCCGGAGCACCTCAGGGCGCCGAGGGCCTCGTCTCCTGACCCAGCGGCAAGCCCACCAGGAACCGCCTGAACCACCCCGCCGCCAGCTCCGCCACCCGCTCCAGCGCTCCTGGCTCCGGGAACAGGTGCGTCGCTCCCGGAATCACCTCCATCGCCCTCATTGGCGCCCGCAGCCGCTCCAACGCCCGCTGGTTCAGGTCCAGCACGATGTCGTCCGCCCCGCCCACGACGAACAGCGTCGGCGCCATCACCCGCTCGAGCGCCTCTCCCGCCAGGTCCGGCCTCCCGCCCCTCGACACCACCGCGCCAATCTCATCCGTCCGCTCCGCCGCGGCCACCAGCGCCGCCGCCGCCCCCGTGCTCGAACCGAAGTAGCCCACGTTCAACTGGCGCAGCTCCGGATTCGCGAACACCCAGTCCGTCACCTCCGCCAACCGCTTCGCCAGGAAGCCGATGTCGAAGCGCAGCTCCGCCGTCACCTCGTCCAGCGCTTCCTCGTCCTCCGTCAGCAGATCAAACAGCAACGTCCCCAGCCCCGCCATCCGCAGCGAGTACGCCACGTAGCGGTTGCGCGGGCTGTGCCGGCTGCTCCCGCTTCCGTGCGCGAAGATGACCAACCCCCGCGCCCCTTCCGGAACCGCGAGTGTCCCTCCGAGCCTCGCCTGCCCCGCCATCACCTCGACTTCCCGTTCCACGGCCATGTCGCTCCTCCTCTCGCGCTCAAACCCACCAGGTGTCCCCGGCGTCCATCGCCGCCTCGGGGCTCCCTTCGTCCCGGCGGCGCTGCCCGCGTGCCCGCGCCAGCAGCTCCTGCACCTCCTCGTCGGACGTCTGGTTGAAGTCGTCGTAGAACTCGCCCACCGACATCATGAACTCGGCCGGATGGACGGTGACCAGGTCGTCCACCTCGTCGCGCAAGACCTCGAGCGACTCCACCGCGCCCACCGGCACCGCGAGGACAATCCTTCCCGGCTTGCGCTCCCTCAGCGCCCGGATGGCCGCCCGCACCGTGCCGCCCGTGGCCACGCCGTCGTCCACCAGGATGACCGTGCGGCCCTCGAGGTCCGGCGGGGGATGAGGGCCCCGGAAACGGGCGACGCGGGCCGTCACCTCGTCCGCTTCCCGCTCGGCCGTCTGCATCACCTCCGTCTCGGAGAAGCCCAGCGAGTGCAGCATTCCCCGGTCCAGGAAGAGCGCCCCGCCCTCGGCCACCGCCCCCAGCCCCAGCTCGGGCTGCCCCGGCGCCCCCACCTTGCGCACCACCCACACGTCCAACGGAGCCCCGAGCGTCCGGGCGACCTCATAGGCCACCGGAATGCCGCCACGAGGCAGACCGAGCACCAGGGGCGACTCGGCCCGGAACTTCGTCAATTGAGCCGCCAGCTGCTGGCCCGCGTCCTTCCTGTTTCGAAAGCGCATGAACTCCCCCCAGGGCGAAGGTCTTTCTCTCTAGGAGAAGCATGGGGCGCGCCATTGGCTCCCGACGCCCCACCGAGGGCATGGCCACCCTCTCGGCACGGGTGCGCGAATCCCACGCCCCACGTCCCGCCGGAATGAGGGATGATGCGAGCACTCCCCACGGCCAGCCCGGCCCGAGGGCCCGCGGAGGGACCATGGACCTGACCGTCTTCAGCGGCACCGCCAACCGCCCCTTGGGTGATGCGCTCGCCCAGGCGCTCGGACGCCACCTGGGCAAGTGCCACCTCGAGCGCTTCCCGGACGGCGAGCTGCACGTGGAGCTCCAGGAGGACGTGCGAGGGCGGAGCGTGTGCCTGATTCAACCCACCGTGCCGCCCGTGGGGGAGAACCTGCTGGAGCTGCTGCTGATGGCGGACGCGTGCTGGCGCGGAGGCGCGACGCGGCTCATGGCGGTGCTGCCCTACTTCGGTTACGCGCGGCAGGACCGGCGCAGCAACGTCGGCGAGGCGCTCGGCGGCAAGCTGGTGGCGGACCTGCTGGAGCGCGGACACTTCGAGCGGCTGGTGGCGGTGAACCTGCACACGCCCTCGCTGGAGGGCTGCTTCGCCATGCCGCTGGAGCACCTCAACGCGGGGACCCTGCTGGCCGAGGCCGCGAGGCCCTACGCGGGCCCGGGCGCGGTGGTGGTGTCTCCGGACCTGGGCGCGGTGAAGCTGGCCGAGCGCTATGCGCGTCAGCTCGGATTGCCACTGGCCATCGTGCACAAGAGCCGGACGAGCGGCTCCGAGGTGAACGTCCGGGGCCTGGTGGGCGAGGTGCGAGGGCTGCGGCCCATCATCGTGGACGACCTCATCTCCACGGCGGGCACCATCGCGGCGACGGTGGAGGCAGTGCGGGAGGCGGGCTGCGCAAACGAGGTGACCGTGGTGGCCACCCACGCGCTATTGGTGGGCCCCGCGGTGGAGCGACTGAGCAAGGCACCCATCCACCGCCTCATCTCCACCGACAGCGTGTTGCACCGCACGGACCTGCCCTTCCAGCACGAGGTGGTGAGCCTCGCCCCGCTGCTCGCAGACGCCATCCGCCGCGTCACGGGCACCGGGCGCTGAGGGAGGCGGCGCTCCCGGGCGCGCTTTCGAGCAACTGGTCCGATGGCAGGGTTGGTCAGAACAGATAGGGAGTGGCGGCCGAGCGAGGAAGCCCCCAGTCTTGGCAGAGAGAAGGGCATTCGCCATGCCCTCCAGCCGCTCAGGCTCAATCCGCTGTTCCGACCAACCCTGTGGTCGGACCAGTCCGCACGACTCGCGACCGGAGGCCCTCCGAGTCGTCTGACACCCTTTTCGGCGTTCGGAAATGGCTGAGCAGCCAGTCTTACGAGGCGCAGCGAGCGTTTGGCCTGCTTGCAATCAAGAACGTACAGAGTGGGATATTGTGAAGAGTTTCGAAAAGCTCATTGAAGAGTTTGCTTATCACGTGCAAGCCCAGAATGAGGAGATTTTCAAGGGAGATGCAAGGGCCGGAAACAAGCACGCCAAGAAATTCATAGCCGCATTCATGCAACTTCGCTCTCACGGAGATACTGGGCGCGACGCGCTCGCGGTGCTGTTCTCACATCCTCGCATGGACGTGCGGGTAATGGCTGCTGTGTTCCTGCTCCGCCATCGGACAGCGGAGGCCAAAGCAGTTCTGGAACAGGCAGCAAAGGGGCAAGGGTTGGTTCCGTTCGGAGCTTCCGAAGCCTTGAAGCGGTGGGAAGAGGGCACTTGGGCACTGGACCCTGCCGAGGATGATACGGGGCAGTCAAAAGAAGCCCCTCCGGCACCGCCGACCAAGCGCAGCCGACCACGCACGGAGCGCGCCGCTACTGATAGACGGAGAGGGAGCAAGCGGGACAAACCTGGAGGTTGATCTAGAACAGGGCGAGCAAGTGGGCTTGCCCCGATTACGTGGCTCTCCCGCAGTTTGTGTGAAACCTGCGGTCATCGCGTCGGTTGCATGAGAGATGCTCGCCTGCTTGCCGCCGCAGAACCACGCGAAGTGCGGGAGAGCCACAAAATCGGGGCAGGCTCACACCTCACTTGTCGAGGTCGAACAGACACAACCCGGGTTGGTCCTCACTCGCCCCTGCGCATTTCTCCAGCGGCCCGCAGGTGCCCGGCGCATCCGCTTTGCAACTCTGGATACAGCGATCACCCATACACGAGAAGCCCTCGGGACACGATGGCGCCTGAGGGCCGCACGAGCGCAGACACATCATCCCCACGCGATTCTGGGACTCGCGGGCCGAGACTTCGCAGACTTGACCCGCCGGGCAGGGATGGAGTTGACAATCCGTACCCTGGACCCGCGCGCAAATCGATATGCCGTGCTCCAAAGCCACGCATCGTTGCCCTTCGGGGCAGGTGCGCCCCTCGCAGGTCGGCAGACACACGGAGCCCTTCGCATCCGCCGCATGGCAGTAGAAACCTTCTGGACAACTCCGGGGCTCCTGGGGCTGACAGGGGCGGCGGCATTTCGTGTGAGTACACTCCAGGCCCGGCGCGCACGCCCATCTCCGCAAGCGGGGCAACTCCATGCATAGCTTCCCCTCCGCGACCTCACCCGGAGCACCACACATGCGAACCACGCGTTCGCCTGCTGCAATCGAATGGCAGGAGAGGCCTCCGCTACAATCTGCGTCCGTTGTACAAGTGCTGGCCACACAGGCTCTCCTGAGCAGGAGCTGGGCTGGAAGACAGACGAGCGGAGCATCACAGTCCGCATCACCCTGACAATTTCTATCGAACGAGAGCAACCGTCTCGTCTCGTCTGGCGCAAGAATTGGGACGAACCTGTGGTCGTCCTCGCGCGCAGTAGATGCATAGAGACCACCCAGCAGCAGCCTGGTCGAGGCCCATATCAATAGGAGCGGCAGCAGAACGGCCAACAGGACGACAAGCCACGCGCGCCCCCTCACTTCCAGCCTCTCCTTTCCATCTCCAGCATGCAGTCCTCCATGCATGCCGCGTAGTCATCAGGAGCACACTCGGCTCTGATGGCCACGGGCCATTCTTTCGATTTCGTCCTTGCGCAAGGACTGATGCAGCACGCCCGCTTCACCTCCCACGGGGCACACCGTCTCCCTCGAAGAACATCGCAGGGCCCTACCCCCAAGGGGATAGGACCCTGTCCACCACAACACGTGGAAGGACTACGGAGGGAGGAACGTCTGGGAGACGGTGTTGGTCCTGCAGAGGTCTACGTTGTTAGGCCCTCGGATGATGAGATACCTCTGATAGTAGCCTTCGAGGCCGGGGGAGTTGAGGACGAGGAAGGAGAACGTGAGTTGGTCGTAGGAGAACGTGCCATTCGTATCCACCACGCCATTCCTTGTTCCATACAAGTAGGCCTTTGAGCCCGCGGGGTAGGAGCCCGACGCTGAGAAACCGAAGGTCGCCGTGCCACCACTGGGAACCGTGGGACTGCTGAACCACGCCGAGCACGAGCAGCCTTCGTCGACGGAGCCATCGCAGTTGTTGTCCATCCTGTCGCACACCTCGGTGGCTCCAGGATGCACGAAGGAGTTGCTGTCGTTGCAGTCGTCGGAATTAGCGGCGTAGCCCACCAGCTGAGTGCAGCCCAGGTAGGAAGCGGGGCCGGGGGCGGGGCCCGCAACAAAACCCTGTCCATAACCATCTCCATCGGCATCCCAGGAGTAATAGCGAGGCAACGTGGCGTTGGTATCGTCGCAATCGCTGTAGTCAGACACGTAACCGGACGGTGCCGAGCACGTCTGGACGATCACCGATGGATTGCCGCGCCTGTCCCCATCCGCGTCGCGGTACCAGGTGCTCACGGGAAGCCCCTCGTCGATGGAGCCATTGCAGTTGTCATCCACCTTGTTGCACACCTCGGTGGCTCCAGGCTTCACGCTGGCCAGGTCGTCGTTGCAGTCCGCGGAGTTGGACACGTAGCCCGTGGGCTTCGCGCAGGCATGGGTGATCACCGCCGGATTGCCATACCCATCGTTATCCGCGTCGCGATACCAGGTGCCCCCGGACGCCCCGTCATCCACCTGTCCATTGCAGTTGTTGTCCCGGCCATCGCATACCTCCGTGGCTCCAGGATTGAGCGTGGAATCGAAGTCATCGCAGTCCAGGCCCTGCTCCACGTACTCGGGGCTTGAAGGCTGGCAGCCCTCCTCGGAGGGAAACAGGTCGCCTCCATAGCCATCGGTATCGAGATCGTAGAAGTAGATGTTCAGCAACTGCGTCTGGGTCATGGTGGAATGATTGGTCTGCGTGCCATCGCCCAGCTGCCCCGAGGAGTTCAGCCCCCAGGCCCAGAACGGGCAGCCGGGACGCAGCGCCAGGGAGTGGGAGAGTCCCGCGGAGATCGCCAGCGCATCACTCAACCCCTGCACCTGCACCGGGCTGGTACGCTGGGTGAGCGTCCCGTCGCCCAGCTGGCCCCAGCTGTTCTGGCCCCAGCCCCAGGCGGCCCCGGTGGCGTCGATGGCCAGCGAGAAGTTGCCTCCCGTGGCGATGGACTTCACCGCCCCCGTGAGCGCCGCCGCCACGGGCGTGCTCTGCGCCGTGGCGGTCGTCCCGTTGCCCAGCTGTCCATTGGTGTTCTGTCCCCACCCCACCACGCTCTGATTGGAGAGCAGCGCCAATGCGTGGGTGGCTCCGGCAGCAATGGCGGTGGCTGGGAGCGCCAGGTTCACCTGGTACGGCGTGAGCTGATTGACGCTCGAGGCGCTCCCATTGCCGATCTGCCCATTGAGGTTGCGGCCCCACGTCCACACATGTCCGTCCGCCCCCAGCGCCATCGAGTGGAACCACCCCGCCGAAATGGCCACGATGGTGGCAGGCAGGCTGAGGTGGACCGGCGTCAGCCGGGCGTTCGTCGTTCCATCCCCGAGCTGGCCATCGCTGTTGGCGCCCCACGCGTAGACACTGCCATCGGCGGCAATGGCCAGCGAGTGGTTCAGGCCTCCGGCGATGGCCACGGCGCCTCCCGGAATGGTCACGGACACGGGCGTCAGGCGGCCGGTCGTCGTTCCATCCCCGAGCTGGCCCGAGGCGTTCTGGCCCCAGGCCCAGACCGAGCCGTCCACCCCGAGCGCGAGCGAGTGGTTCCTGCCCGCGGCGATCGCCTTGATGACGGGGAGTCCCGTCACGCGGAGCGGGACGGGGCTGAGGGTCAGCGTCCCGTTTCCAAGCTGCCCAAATGAGTTCTGTCCCCACGCCCACACCGAGCCGTCCGTGCGCAGGACCAGGGAGTGGGTGTTACCGGCGGAGAGGGCCTTCGTCACGGGGCCGCTGGTGACGAGCGCGGCGGCCACGGTCCGTTCGTCCTTTGCGTCGGAGGGCAGCGCTTCTCCCGTTTGCGCCGAGAGCTCGCTCTCGCGCAGGTCACCTTCCGAGTCATCCACTACACAAGCCGTCACAAACAGGCCCAAAAATACCGCCCACAAAATCCGGGGCCCCGACAACTTCTTCTTCATTGAACTCTCCTCTGCCTCGAAAAAATCGGCGCGCACCCTACAGAGCGTTCACTCACCGCGAAAGCCCATTTTCTCGGGGTGATCTCCCAGAGCACTACTGCACGAGCCCGATCTGCTTCATGAACATCGGGTTGTCCCAGAACAGGAACTCCTCGACCATGACGCCGTCCTTCCAGCGGCCCACCGTGCTCATCTCCAGCTTGAAAGGCTTGCCCGTCGGGGCGCTCGTGCCGTTCAAGCGGACGTCTACACGCGGATCGTGTTGGCATGAACGCACGACCTATCCGTAATCTCGAATCGAACTCTGTGTGGAAGGAGTCAACGCCAGGAGGCGCTGCATGTCACGCGCGTGGGCTGTGCTGCTCTGCATGTTTCTTGTGGGGTGTAACGGCGCTGCCCAAAGTGTCCGTCACGCCACTGCCCAGCAAGAGCGCTGTGTTGATGTCCCTCGCAGTGACGTTGCGCCGGGGGCACGAAATGAAGCGTTTCATTCAGCTCGCGCTGGCGTGGAAGCAGTGCCTGTGGCGGCTACGCTGGGGGCGGCTTCACCAACGGCGCCGCTGACCCCACCCTCGTCACCTCCACTGGAGGCGCAGTCACCGCAGCAGCCAATAGTGTGCTCTTGCTCTGCTTGACCGCCAAGGCGGCCGTGGATGGGGCGGAGACCCCGATCGACTCATGATGGAGAGAGGATGCCCGGAAGTGGGCTCCCGAGCACGCCCCTGTCTCCCGGCCCTGTTGGCGAGATGCCTTCGGCCGTCTCCATCGACATCTTCCACGCGAACGACAACCACTACGTCTTCGGGCGTCGCAAGTAGGGAGGGTGGGAATCGCCAGCCCGGCCCTGCGCAAAGCCATGATGAACCGCTTGAGCCAGCGCTTCCGGAAGTGCACCACCTGGCCAGGAAGCGCGCCGCGAAGACATAGGCACCGGAGTCCCTGCGCTGGGATTACTCGTCCCGGGGCGGGGGAACAGGGACGTACAGGAACTGCGAGGGCTTCTCTGCCAGGTGGCTGAAGTCCGGACGCATGAGCTCGGGACGCCCTTCCTGGTACGCGTTGGGCTTTTGCTGATGGAGCTGGCCCACCATGACCCACTGTCCCTGCTGCGCGGGCTGACCGGGCTGAGCAGGCCTGGGCCTTTCATACTGGGCGAAGACCGTGGCACCCGTTGCCAGGGGCGTTCCATCCTTCAACTTCATGCTGGTGGGGTGCGAGTAATCCGCGGGCCCGAGCGTGGCGGCGTGCTGCAGGTTCGGATTCCTCCTCAGGAAGTCCGCCAACTCCGCCTGGCCGTTCTTCGAGAAGTCGGCGTGGTGCACGAAAGACAGCGTCTGGGTGTTCTTGTCGTGGAAGGCGTGCACGGCGCAGCCATTGAGCTGTCCCGTGATGATGGTCGTCGGCGCGCCGGGCGGGGGATGCTGGGGCACGCCACTGATGCCCGCGTAGCGACCCATATCCGCCGACAGGTAGTGCAGGTAATGCGCCTGCAGGCCCTGACCTCCCTCGGGATTGAAGGCCAGGTTCGCGTTGCCCACCTTGGTCTTGTCCCCGGGATTGTGCTGGTAGGCGTTGACGGTGACGGTGGAATGAGCGGCGGGCACGAAGGTCTGGTTCGGCGTGGGCAGCGGCAGACCCGGCGGCGGCACCGTGTTGTTGACGTTGAGGACGTTGTTCGCCGTGAACATCACGGGATTGCTCGCGAGGTTCGCCGAGACGTTCGTGCCTCCCGGTGCCTTCGGGGGTGGCATGGGGATGGTCTTCGCGGGCACGTAACCGACCGCCGACGAGCTCGAGCCGGAGAATCCATCGCCGCTCCCGGGCGAGGAAGAGCCGGTGCGAGCCTGGGGAGTCGCCGGAGCGGGCACCGAGCTGCTGGACGCTGGGGTTCGCGGAGCCTGGATGCTCGGGAGGGACGGCTTCTTGCCGCCAATCGACTTGAACACGGGTCATCTCCTGGAAAGACGGAGGATGTTGTCGTGTCCCTCGTACCACGTCCTGGCTCGGGTTTTCAATTTAAGCGGACATTTCCTGTTTCTTGGAAATTCCAAGGAGTATCCGCGGCTCACATGAGCGTTCCGCACTCGGCGATCCGCTGAACCCGGAGCGCGGCCAGCCGCTCCAAGGGGGCCGCCACGTCGGGTCCTTCGAGGGCCGACACCGCGCGGGCGATGGCATCCAGGGTGGACATGCCGGAGGGATGCGTGGGCTCGCGCAGCCGGAGCAATCCGGGCTCGGGCGGCGGCAGCACCAGCCGGGGGAGCGCGCGCAGCACGGGGAGCCGTTGGGTCATCCGCCGCGCCTGTGACCAGCTCGCATCCAGCACCACCAGTTGCCTGGGGGGCGGGGCGTCCGACGGCGCGGTGGGACCATCGGGGTAGAGCAGCCAGGTGCCGGGCTCGGAGAGCAGGGCGGTGTCGAGGAACTCGGCCGGTGAGCCATAGGTGAGCAGCCGGACGTTCGCGAGGGCCAGCGCGGCCACCCGTCCGGTGTTGCTCTTCTTCGCGATCTCCATCACGTGCTGCAGGAGCAGGAGCCGGGTGCGCGTCTCCACCCGGGGTATCTCCGCGCACAGGCACAGGTGCGAGGGGAGGTTGCAGCGCGGACAGCGGGGCCGGGGGAAAACGCGATGGGACATCCTGCGCCATCCTCTTCCGCTTCCGCTGGCCCGGGGAAGAGAAGCTGGACCCGAGGCTCCCTCTGGCCCCCCCCCCAGCCGCTTCATCTCCTCGATGCGTCCCCCCTGCACGACTCCTGGAGAGCCGTGCCAATCCTGGAAGGCCCGGATGCCGTCAGGAGAGAAACCCCTTGTTCTTCTTGAGTTCCCGCTTGTGGTGCAGGCGGCATCGATGTATCTTCATACGTCGAGATGCAGGAACTGACCGAAGCCTTCAAGACCCTGGGCGACCCCACGCGGCTGCGCATCCTGCGGCTGGTGGGTGAGGCGCGGCTCAACGTGTCCGAGGTGGTGTCCCTGGTGGGGGTGGCGCAGTCGTCGGTGTCGCACCACCTGACCCGGCTCAAGGCGTTGGACCTCATCCGCGAGGAGCGCCAGGGCGGCTTCACCTATTACTCGCTGGCGGTGGACGAGAAGGCGCCACTCTGGCCGCTCATCCGGCTGGCCAAGGAAGCGCCCGACGAGCATGGGGACCTGGCGCGGCTGACGGACCTGCTGCAGCGGCGCGAGGACGTGCACACGCTCAACGAGAAGCTGCTCGAGCCCGGCCAGTCCTGGCGGCTGTGGGCCGCGGCACTCGCGAGCCTGTTGCCACCGCTGGACTGGGTGGACTTCGGGTGTGGCACGGGCGTGTTGACGATGGAGATGGCGCGCTGGGCCCGGCACGTGACGGCCATCGACCGCAGCGCCTCGGCGCTGGGCAAGGCCCGCGCGGAGGCCGAGCGCCAGGGCCTGCACAACATCACCTTCCTCGAGGCCAACCTGGAGGAGCTGCCGCTCAAGAGCGCGGCGTATGACCTGGTGGTGCTCTCGCAGAGCCTGCACCACGTGGAGTCGTGCGCGCGGGTGCTGACCGAGGGCGCGCGCCTGCTCAAGCCCGGCGGGCGCATGGTGGTGCTGGAGCTGCTGCCGCATGACGAGCAGTGGGTGCGCTCACGGCTGGGGCACCAGCACCTGGGCTTCGAGCCGGACACGCTGCGCGAGCTGCTACGGGAAGCGGGGCTGGAGGCGCCCACGCTCGTGTCCGCGCCCCGGGACGTGGCCTCCCCCTTCAAGGCCTTCCTCCTCACGGGAACGCGCGCCATCTCCGAGGCGCTTCCGGTCCCGCTTCCCCTTCGCAAGTCCTCCCCAGGCACGAGAGCGTCATGATCCGACCCGCGCACACCACCCAGGAGCTCGAGCAGCTGTTCTCCCAGCGCATCGCCGTGCTCGACGGCGCCATGGGCTCGATGATCCAGAGCTACCCGCTCACCGAGGCCGACTTCCGGGGCACGCGCTTCCAGGCACACCCCAAGGATCTCAAGGGCAACAACGATCTGCTGTGCCTCACGCGGCCGGACATCATCGAGGAGATCCACGCGCGCTACTTCGCCGCGGGCGCCGACATGGTGGAGACCAACACGTTCAGCAGCACGTCCATCGCCCAGGCGGACTACGAGCTGGGCTCCATCGTGACGGAGCTGAACGAGGCGGCGGTCCAGTGTGCCCGCCGGGCCGCGGTGGCCGCCGAGGCCGCCACGCCGGGCCGCCGCTGCTTCGTCGCGGGCGCCATCGGGCCGCTCAACCGTACGCTGTCCATGTCCCCGGACGTCAACCGCCCGGACTACCGCGCGGTGAACTGGGACGAGGTGGTGGCCTCCTACGCCGAGCAGGTGCGCGCCATGCTGCGCGCCGGCGTGGACGTGCTGCTGGTGGAGACCATCTTCGACACGCTCAACGCCAAGGCCGCGCTCTTCGCCATCGACAGCTGCTTCGAGGAGCTGGGCGTGCGCGTGCCGGTGATGGTGTCCGTCACCATCACCGACGCCTCGGGGCGCACGCTGTCGGGGCAGACCATCACCGCCTTCTACCACTCCATCCGGCACGCCCGGCCCTTCAGCGTGGGCATCAACTGCGCGCTGGGCGCCAAGGACATGCGGCCCTACCTCCAGGAGCTGTCGGCGGTCGCCGAGTGCCATGTCACCTGCTACCCCAACGCGGGCCTGCCCAACGCGTTCGGCGGCTATGACGAGACGCCCGCGGACATGGCCCGGGCGTTGAGCGACTTCGCCCGTCAGGGCTGGGTGAACATGGTGGGCGGCTGCTGCGGCTCGACGCCGGCACACATCGCCGCCATCGCCACCGCCGTGCGCCCCTTCGCCCACCGCGTCCTCCAGCCCCCCTCGCACCTCCTGCGCCTCAGTGGTCTCGAACCGCTCCTCGTTCCGTGAGCCGTAGAAAGAAGGCCCCGTCGTGACGAATCAGGCTACGCGCTTCCAGCTCGTTGGCGAGCGCACCAACATCACCGGCTCTCCGAAGTTCGCCAAGGCCCTGAAGGCCGGAGACTGGGACGCTTGTCTGTCCATCGCCCGCCAGCAGGTGGAGTCCGGCGCCAACATCCTCGACATCAACGTGGATGAGGCGCTCATCGACGGCGAGGCGACGATGGTGAAGTTCCTCAACCTCATCGCCGCCGAGCCGGAGATCTGCCGGGTGCCGCTGATGCTCGACTCCTCCAAGTGGAGCGTGCTGGAGGCGGGACTCAAGTGCATCCAGGGCAAGGGAATCGTCAACTCCATCTCGCTCAAGGACGGCGAGGCGGAGTTCCTGCGCCGCGCGCGCCTCATCCGCCGCTATGGCGCCGCCACCGTGGTGATGGCCTTCGACGAGCAGGGCCAGGCGGCCACGCGCGACGACAAGGTGCGCATCTGCACGCGCGCCTACCGGCTCCTGGTGGACCAGGTGGGCTTCCCGCCGGAAGACATCATCTTCGATCCCAACATCCTCACCGTGGCCACGGGCATCGAGGAGCACAACAGCTACGCGGTGGACTTCTTCGAGGCCACGCGCCTCATCAAGGCCACGCTGCCGCACGCGAAGGTGTCCGGTGGCGTGTCGAACGTGTCCTTCTCGTTCCGCGGCAACAACCCGGTGCGCGAGGCCATCCACGCGGCCTTCCTGTACCACGGGGTCGCCGCGGGCATGGACATGGGAATCGTCAACGCCGGCATGCTGGGCGTGTACGAGGAGATTCCCAAGGACCTGCTCGTGTGCGTGGAGGATGTGCTGCTCAACCGCCGTCCGGACGCGACGGACCGGCTCATCGCCCTGGCCGACGAGATGAAGGCGCGGGATGGCGGCGGCTCCAAGGCCGAGGTGAAGGAGGACCTGGCGTGGCGCAAGGCGCCGGTGGCCGAGCGGCTGTCGCACGCGCTCGTCAAGGGCATCGATGCCTTCATCGACGCGGACACCGAGGAGGCGCGGCTGCTCTATAAGCGGCCCCTGGACATCATCGAGGGGCCGCTCATGGATGGCATGCGCGTGGTGGGCGACCTGTTCGGTGCGGGCAAGATGTTCCTGCCGCAGGTGGTGAAGTCCGCGCGCGTGATGAAGCGCGCGGTGGCGTGGCTCACGCCCTTCATGGAGGAGGAGAAGCGCCGCCACCAGGAGGCCGGCGGCACGGCGCGCTCGCAGGGCAAGGTGCTGCTCGCCACGGTGAAGGGCGACGTGCACGACATCGGCAAGAACATCGTGGGCGTGGTGCTGGCCTGCAACAACTACGAGGTCATCGACCTGGGCGTGATGGTGCCGTGCGAGAAGATCCTCTCCACGGCCCGGGAGCAGGGCGTGGACGTCGTCGGCCTGTCGGGCCTCATCACCCCGTCGCTCGACGAGATGGTGAACGTCGCCCGGGAGATGAAGCGCCTGCGCTTCGAGGTGCCGCTGCTCATCGGCGGCGCCACCACCAGCCAGCCGCACACCTCGGTGAAGATCGCGCCCGAGTACGAGCCCGGCGTGGTGCACGTGCTCGACGCCTCGCGGGTGGTGAACGTGGTGAGCGCCCTGCTGTCTCCCGAGCAGAAGCCGGGCTTCCTCGCGGAGGTGACGGACAAGCAGCGCCAGGCGCGCGAGGACTTCACCTCGCGCCGGGTGCGGCGCCGGCTGCTGCCGCTCAAGGAGGTGCGGGCACGCCGGGCCACCTGCGACTGGGACTCGGTGGACATCCCCCGGCCCGCCTTCCTGGGCACGCGGGTGTACCAGGACGTGCCGTTGAGCGAGGTGGTGCCCTTCATCGACTGGGGCCCATTCTTCAACGCCTGGGAGCTGTATGGCGCCTTCCCGCGCATCCTGGAGGACGCCAAGGTGGGCGCCGAGGCGCGCAAGCTCTATGAAGACGCGCGCGTGCTGCTCAAGCGCATCGTCGACGAGAAGCGCTTCACCGCGCGCGCCGTGCTGGGCTTCTGGCCCTGCAACGCGGTGGGGGATGACGTCGAGCTGTACACGGACGAGTCGCGCAAGAAGGTGCTCGGCCACCTGCGCATGCTGCGGCAGCAGGCGGAGAAGCCCCAGGAGCAGCCCTACCTGTGCCTGGCGGACTTCGTGGCGCCCCGGGAGTCCGGCCGCCTCGACTACTGCGGTGGCTTCGTGGTGACGGCGGGCCTGGGTGTGGAGGCCTTCGCGAACTCCTTCCGCGCGAAGCACGACGACTACTCGGCCATCATGGTGCAGGCGCTGGGGGATCGGCTTGCCGAGGCCCTGGCGGAGCTGATGCACAAGCGAGCCCGGGAGTTCTGCGGCTTCGGCAAGCTGGAGGACCTGACCAACGAGCAGCTCATCCGCGAGCAGTACCGGGGCATCCGTCCGGCGCCGGGCTACCCCGCGTGCCCGGAGCACACGGAGAAGGGCACGCTCTTCGCGCTGCTCAACGCCACGGCCGCCACGGGCGTGTCCCTCACGGAGAGCTTCGCGATGACGCCGGCCAGCAGCGTCAGCGGCTTCTACTTCAACCACCCCGAGGCGAGGTACTTCGGGCTGGGGAAGATCGGCCTGGATCAGCTGGAGGACTACGCGCGGCGCAAGGGCATGAGCATCGACGAGGCGGCGCGCTGGCTCGGCCCCAACCTCGACGAGGAGGTCGCCGCCCCGGCGAGCGTGGCGGCCTGAGCGCGGCGAGTTGCAGGTGATGGCGCCGCTGTTGTCGCGCACGGACGGCGTCTTGTAGACCAGGGTGAGCAGCTCCCCCTGGGCGAAGCCTCGCCCCCGCGTCCGTGTGGAGCACCTGGGATTGCCCACGGCATGTGCGCGGTTGGCCCTGCGCCTCGGGCAAACCTCACGAGGCGCCACGGCGTCTTCGCTCCTGGCGCGCAACCGCGGCCATTTTGCACTTCACGGGCTGTGCGTGTAGAGTCTGCACGGCACATTTGCCATTGGACAACACAAGCAGCTCATCTTCATTACGCTGGAAGGTGTCATGAAAACATCCCTGTTTTCTTGTATGGGTCTGGCCCTGGGTGCACTTGTCGTGACGATGGTCATTCCCCTGAATGCGGCGGGCAGCGCCACTCAGGGAACTGCCCCCTCCAGTACCGAGGAACAAGGCTCCTCCCAGAGCATGGAATCCAATTGCATGCAGAGCGTGGAGTCCGAAGTCGACACCAGCTCGGAACCTGATCCGTCCATGCTTGCCTGCAACTGCGCCATTGGCGAGACCTGCAACGGCGTGAAGCTCTACAGCCAGCCCTGTGGGACCCGGGTCTGTGGGAAGGACAAGTACTGGTACACCTGTACCAACTGGAACTGGCAGAAAGAAACAACCCCCTGTAGCTGCTAATGCATGGATGGCAGGAGCCCATGTTCGCAGGTTCATGTGAAACATGGGCCTCTGCGGGCTCGACCGAGCTCAGTCGAGCCCGGTCTTCCCGCATGGTGGAATCTCCGTGAGGTCAGTCGTCGACACCGACGACGATGCCGGCACCGAGCCAGGTGGCGAGCAGCGTGCCGGCGCGGGTCACGCCTTCCTCCTCGCCGAGATGTGCAACCAGCGTGTCGCACAACGCGCCAAAACGATCGTCGTCGCGCAGGCTGAGCAGGGCCGCGTGCTCCACACGGTCGATCCGCTTCAGTCGCGAGGTGAAGTCGCATCGCCAGACGACAAGGCCGCCCGGCGCGTCGAGCATCTCGCTCTTCGGCGCCTCGACCGCGTCCTGCAGGGCCGACCAGATATCGTCCGCGTTGGTGGTAGCCACGCGCTGGCGCAAGCTCGGGGTCAGGCGCAGGCGTGCCATGTCCCAGTCGACCCGCAACAGCTCGTCGTTCGAGGCTGGCGTGGCATCGCCTGCGACGAAGGCTTCGGACAACGCCCACTCGATCCAGGCCAGTTCGTGTACGTCGGGGTTGTGCGGAAACAGCGCGAGCAACGTGTCACCGAAGTCGCCGCCGTAGGCATCGAGCGTCCACGTGCGCGGCGGACGGCTGTTGATATGGGTGATCGCGGCTTCGCGGAAGGCGTCGTCACCGATCCAGCGGCGCAGTTGCGGGTAGCTCGCTTCCAGGCAGCCGAACAGTTGGGAACGGTAGTTGTTCTGGTAGACCGCCAATCCGGTGGTCGCTCGGTCGCCGAAGCGCCGCGCCGAATCGTCGGAGGCGGTGACCAGCCAGGCGCGGAAATCGCGCTGCAGTTCGGCGAGGTTCATGCGACCTCCAGCATGCGCTGCGCCCGGCCCTGGCCGATGCCGCGCGCGGTGTTCAATTCGTCGAGCAGTTCCGCCAGCGGAGGGATCGAGTCGTCGCGCTCAATCATCGTCGCCACGGGTCCGACCCGCGACATCGCCGTGGCGTAGAGCGACCAGACGTCGTCGCACACGGGCTGGTCGTGCGTGTCGATCAGCAGTTCCGGTCCCTGGGTGTGACCGGCGAGGTGGATCTGCCGCACGCGATCGGCGGGAATGCCGCGCAGGAACGCATGGGCGTCGAAACCGTGGTTGCTGGCGCTGACGAAGACGTTGTTCACGTCAAGCAGCAGGCCGCAGCCGGTGCGCCGCGACATCTCGGCGAGGAATTCCCATTCGCTCATCGACGCGCAGTCGAAGGCGATGTAGCTGGACGGATTTTCGAACAGCATCGACCGGCCCAGCGTCTCCTGCGCCATGTCGATGTTCCGGCAGACCATCGCCAGAGCCTCCGCGGTGTATGGCAGCGGCAGCAGGTCGTGAACGTTGAACCCGTCGATGCGCGACCAGCTCAGGTGATCGGAAACGAACAACGGCTCGATCTCGTCCGCCAGTGCTTTCAGGCGACGGAGGTAGGCGCGGTCCACGCCATCGGCCGACCCGATCGACATGGACACGCCATGCAACGCCACCGGGTGCTTCTCGCGCACCTGGCGCAGGATGTGACGCGGCTGGCCACCGTCGACCATGAAGTTCTCGGAGATCACCTCGACGAAGTCGACCGGCACATCGGTCTCGAGGAAATCGCGGTAATGCTCCTTGCGCAGGCCGAGGCCGTAGCCGGAGAAGCTCGGGGGTGGCGTGAACATGGCGTTGTTCCTTGCTGCGAGAGGGGGCGGGACCGGCCAATCGCCGGTCCCGCGTGGCGCTTACTTCGGCTCGGTCAGCGTGCCGCCGGCGGCCTTGCACTCGCTCGGCGTCTTCACCAGAACGCCCTGGCCCTTGCAGCTGTTCAGGCCCTTGCAGTCGTTCTTGGCGGTGGCGCAGAGGCTGCTGCCCTTGCAGGTGTTGATGCCATAGCAGCGACCCGGCTGCTCCTTGGCGGGAGCCTTGTCGGCGGCGCTGACCGGCGAGCCGATCGAGGCGACGGCGAGGGTGGCGAGCGCGGCGGCGGCGGCGAGGCGGGTGCGGGACCTGGTGGCAATGGTTGTCATGGTGTGTCTCCTTCGTGGTGGGCTTGGGTTGACGGGGTTGTGTAGGGGGTGGTGTTTACTTGACGCTCTTCGCTGCTTCCTCGATCACCTCGGCGACCTTCTCCGGTTGCGAGATGTAGACGACGTGGCTGGCTTTGATTTCGGTGACCTTCGAGCCGGCGCGCTTGTACATCCAGCGCTGGAGGTCCGGGCTCAGGGCGCGGTCCTCGGTGGCGACGACGCCCCAGGTCGGCTTGGTGAGCCATGCGGCGACCTGCATCGTGGCGCCGAAGGCGGCGGTGGTGGCCGGCACCTGCGAGACGGCCATGAAGTCCGTGCGGTTCTTCGTGAGGTCGCCGGCGAAGTCGGTGCCGTACTTGCTCTCGTCGAAGAACAGGTGCCCGTCGCGGGTGGGCACCACGTCGTTGCTCGGCGACGGCATGGACGCGACCAACTGCGACAGGCTCTCGCCGACGTTCGGCTGCACCGCGGCCACGTAGACCAGCGCCTTGACCTTGTCGCGGTTGCCCGCCTGCGTGATCACGGCGCCGCCATAGCTGTGGCCGACCAGCACGACCGGGCCATTCTGTTTGCGGACCTGCTCGTGGGTCAGCTCGATGTCGTCGGCCAGCGTTTCGATGCGCGGCTGGACGATGCTCACGGTGTAGCCTTTGTGGATCAGGATGTCGTGCACGACACGCCAGCCCGAGCCGTCAACGAAGGCGCCCGGCACGATGACGATGTTCTTCACGCCTGGCGGGGTCGGTGCGTCGGCGGCGAAGCCGACGGCGGAGCCGCCCAGGGCGAGCGCGGCGATGGCGATGGTGAGCGGTTTGCGCATGGTCAATCCCTGTAGTGGTTGGGTGATGGAATGAATGGGGAAGCGTGGGAATCGGGCGGTGTTCAGCGGAATGGCGCTGGCTCAGACGAGGGCGAGCTCGACGTTGATGTTTCCGCGCGTCGCCTTCGAGTACGGACAAGTGCGGTGGGCGGCCTCGATCAGGGCCTGGGCCACCTCGCGGTCGAGGCCCGGCAGGCTCACGGTGAGGCGGGCCTGGAGGAAGTACGCGCCTTCGCTAGTGCCGAGGTCGACCTCGGCGTCCACCGCGGTGTCCTTCGGCAGGGCGACCTTGCGCTCGCGGGCCGCGAGGCCCATCGCACCGATGAAGCACGCCGACCAGCCAGCGGCGAACAACTGCTCCGGATTGGTGCCGAGGCCGGTGGAGCCGGGCGGCGAGAGCTTCACGTTGAGGTGGTTGTCGGAACTGCGCGCTTCGCCGTCGCGGCCCCCGGTGGTGTGGGTCTTGCCGGTGTAGAGGACGGTGTCGATCTGTGCCATGGTTGGGTTTCCCGTTGCGGTTGATGACTGCGCCTTGGGCGCGTCGGCTGTCGGTCAGCCGATGTGCACAAGAAACCGTCGTTGCGTATCCCGGGTGTGTCGTGGCGGGCGCCGAAGGGCATCGGAATGTGTAGCGTCCCCGGCCGGATACAGTCGGATACAATCCCGCCCGCATCCCGCTGCGGGAAAGGCGTCAGAGAACTCGAGACGAGGGACCCGAGCGAGAACAAGGCTCGCCGTAGACGGGCAACCGACCGCTCTTCAAGTCTTTCTGAGGACTTGGCTCTGGCCCTTCACCTTCGCTTCCAACCCTGCGCTCCAATCTCTCCAAGAAGGTGGGCAGGCTCGTGGACTGGAGCGGCAGCTTCTGGGAAAGGCGTTACCCGGCTGAGCCTGTCCTGGACGACACGGCTCTGGTAGGCCGGCTGCGCTACGTGCTGTCCCATGGCGTGAAAGAGGGGCTGGTGGAGAAGAGCGCCGAGTGGCCGGGCCTCACGTGTCTGCCTCAATTGCTGGGGCCGGCGCGACGACTGTTCCCGTGGTTCAATTGGACGAAACGCTGGAGCAAGAGGGGGAGCGAAGACAAGGCAGGAGTGCAGGAACTCTTCGCCCAGGACTGGCCCGAGCACCTCAAGCGCAGCCCTCGGCCTCTGGGGCATGCATCCTCGCTCCAGGCGCTGCGCGAGTTGAGTGAGCAGTACCTTTCCTTCGTCGCGGCTTTCCGAGAGGCAGCCGCTCGCTGGATGCGTGGGGACTTCTCTGCGCCCTTCCCGCCTTTCTCCTTCCTTCCGCGTGTGGTGCCAGAGCGCGTCGCTCGAATTCTTTGACTCCCTCTCGGAACACCCTCTCGGCTCAAGTTCTTTGACACCCTCTCGGGGTCCCGAGCCGGCAGCGCGCTGGAGTACACGCCGATGACTGTCAGACCCGCGCCTAGAATGGGACGCTACATATGAGCCATGTTCAATCAAGAGCCCTCCTCCTTGCGATAACCATGACACTCCTCCCGTGTGCCTCCTTCGCCGCGGAAATGCCCAAGGAACTCGCCACCAGGCTGAGCGACGCGAAAATCGACGAGGATCGCTTTACGGCCCTTTGTGCCGAAGCTGTCCGGGCCGCCGATCCGGAGGCGACCGTGTCAGTCGTCGCCCCGTTCAAGGTCGCCGTTACCAGCCAGGGAGCAAAGCTGATGGTTGGATTCGAGAACCCCTGGCGAGCTTCGCCGGGTAGCAGGGCACAGGCCGTTTGGAACCATGTTCAACAGCTTCGGGATGTGGTCCAGGCTTCACTCGGCAAGGTAATGGGTGAGCTGTCGGAGATCGTTCCCCTGGTGAGGGGCGAGGTCGAGGCATCCGTGCAGATGATCAAGGCGGGCAAGTACAACCAGATTGGAGAAAGGCTCGCTGGCGATCTGTGGGTCATCTATGCGTTCAACAAGCCCACCCACTTCATGCCCGTGACCGATGCGGACCTGAAGCGGCTGAAGCTGGAAAGAGCACAGCTTCGGGCGACCGCTCTGAAGAACCTCCGGCAGCAGATTCCGCCGGTCGAGAAACGGGGGGGCGCTGGTACCTGGATGTTCATCCTTCCCAAGACGGGCGGGAACTTCGAGGCAAGCTTGTTGCTGTTCGATGAGCTCTGGGATGGGAAGTCAACAGAGAAGGAGGGCGACTTCGTCGTCGCCGTTCCCGCACGAGACATCCTCCTCGTTACCGGGTCACGGAGCAAGGCTGGGGTCGAGAAGGTCAGCGCTCTGGCCGCTGAGACATTCGCCGGGGGCGACCACCCGATTTCCAAGCAGGTGCTTATCCGGCGGAAGGGGAAATGGGAGACCTTCCAGGCGCAGTAGTAAGGGAGTCGTGGCAGGTACGCGGACGGAGTTCGCCGCCCGCGAAGCTGGCCCCGGCCCAAGGGCCAGCGCTGCTCTCCTGGAGTTGTCATCCCCTCTGCTCCAGCCCTCCCACCCTCCATTGGCCTCCCATTCGCCCGATGCGTCTTTCGGTGCGGGCATGCGGCTCCAGCATTCTTCAAGCCACGTTCGAAGCGTCAGCCCTCGGCAAGTTTGCGCTGAAACCACGCCCGCAACGCGATCACGTCCTCGCGCTCGCTCAGCTCCGGCGCGGACACGAAGTGGTACGTCGCGCCGCTCAGCGCTTCACGAAACGGCCGGACCAGCAATCCTGACCTGAGCGCGTCGTCGACGAGGACGATGCTCGCGATGACGACCCCCTGACCTGAGAGAGCGGACTGCACCGCATGGAGGCTGTCGCTGAAGCGCGGACCCACTTCAGTATTCACGCCGGCGACTCCTGCCTCGGCGCACCAGCGGCTCCAGGTCGGCGGTGGGCGCGGCACCCGCTGGCCGTCGACATGGAGGAGCGTGGCGCGGCGCAGGTCGCTCGGTCGCGAGACTCCGAGCCGGGGACTGCACACGGGAGAGAAGGAGTCCGCCCGCAGGACAGTCGTGTCGACTCCGGCGTAGGGGCCTCTGCCGTACCGGATTGCAACGTCGACCGCTCCCGCCTGCAGCGGAACGGCAGCCCCGCTCGTGTGCAGTCGGAGATCGACCTCGGGCAGAAGCTTCCGCAGCTCCTCGAGCCGAGGCACGAGCCACTGACTCAAGAAGCCCGTGGTCGCGGAGAGTGTGAGCGCAGGGCGCGACCTCCCCGGCCGAAGGCGCGATACCGCTCGACTGATCTCGGCGAAACCCATCACCACGGCATCGAGCAGCTCTCTCCCGGCGGGTGTGACGGCCACCGATCTCGGTGTGCGATCGAGCACCCGGACGCCGAGCTCGGTCTCGAGCTGTCGGATCTGGTGACTGATGGCGGTCGGCGTGACGAAGAGCTCGGCCGCTGCGGCCTTGAAGCTGCTGTGACGCGCGACTGCCTCGAAGGCCCGCAGCGCTGCCAGCGGAGGAAGATCATACCGGGTCATGCTGAGCTCTTTTCATCTCAGGGCTGAAAACATCGACTTTGCGCCAGACGCTCTACCGAAACTATACCCTTTCGCCGAATAAAAGATGAGCAGCACTCATCCACGCGGGAGCGAAGCACATGACGGAATTGGTAGCGGGGCTCATCGACGTGTTCGCGGATGCGCCTCTGAACGGAAATCCGCTGGCCGTGGTCGAAGGCGGGGACGAGCTGCCGGACGCGACGCTGCGGCGGGTCGCCGGCGAGTTCAACCAGGCGGAGACGACGTTCCTGCTGAGGAGCACGCGCGCGGACTGGAGGCTGCGCTCCTTCACGGCGAGCGGCGCGGAGATCTTCGGCGCCGGCCACAACGCGCTCGGGGCGTGGCTGTGGCTCGCAGAGCGAGGCCTCCTCGGTCGGCTCGACCTCCCGCGGACGTTCCACCAGGAGATTGGCAACGACGTGTTGCCCATCACGCTCCAGCGCCGCGACGGGCGTGTCTTCGGGAGGATGAAGCAGGCTCCCCTGCGATTGGGTCGACCCTTCGCGGACGTCTCTGCGCTCGCCGCAGCGCTCCAGTTGAACGATGCGGACGTTCTGACCCGACCTGCGCCCCGCGTCGCGGACACAGGTGCGGGTCACCTGATGGTCCGGGTTCGCGACGCCGCGTCGGTGGACCGCGCAAGGCCCACCGCGGACGTGCTCCTCAAGGTGCTGCGTGATGCCGAAGCCGAGGGCTGCTACGTCTATTCCTTCGACAGCGCCGCGCCGGGCTCAGCCTATGCGCGCTTCTTCAACCCGACGGTGGGGCTCTGGGAAGACGCGGCGACGGGCACCGCGGCCGGCCCGCTTTGCGGCTATCTCGGCGCGGAAAATCTCCTTGGACGCGAGGAGGGCGCGCTGCTGGTGGAGCAGGGCGTCGCCATGGGACGCCGAAGCCTGCTGCACGTCCGGCTTACGCCCGAGCCCGAGCTGTCTGGCAGCGGGGCCGTCGTGCTCCGCGGCACGCTTCGCGTCCGATGAACTGGGCTCTTTCGACACCCATTGATGCGGCGGGCTGCTGCGCCGACCGGCCGGAGAAGGTGTCAAAGTGTTTCTGACTGCTCCGGCTCCGTACGCCTGCACGCCTTCACCTTCGCTTCCAACCACTTCCACCTGCTGGTGTGGGCGCGCGGTGCCTCCCTCTCCTCTGTAATACCTCGCCGTCACGACGTGGGACGGCGAGGTATTACGATCAACAACGGCGCAGCACGAGATTAGTGCCCGGGGGAAAGGAACGAGCCGAGCTGCGCCTTCAATTGCTCGAGCGCGACCTCCTTGTTGGCGAACACCGAACGCTCACTGTAGACAAGGACTCGCACGACGCTGGTGCTGCCCAGCGCCGCCGCGAGACAGGTTCGCACCGACTCGGGCAGCATCGGAGACGCGGGGTCGAAGGTGATTTCGACCCAGGCCGACACCTCCCGTGGAACGTCCGAAGGACGCCGCCGCAAGTGATCCCCCCCACGCGGCATGCGCATCTGGATGGCTGGGGCAAGCTCCTGGAGTTCGACTGGGAGGTACTCAGGGTCAACCGGCATGCACTGATTCTCCTCTTGAGAGACTGAGGGCGCTTCGCCACGACCATGGGGGCGGCATCCCAGTGGATGCGGTCCCCCAGGCGGTAGTAGGGCAAGTCCCCGACATCACATAAGTTCGAGTTTCGCAGTTTCGAGCGGTCGGGATGAGCGAGCGGAGGGTGAGCTGGTGAGTTGTGTAGCCCCCGCTCCCGGTGGCGCCTTCCAGCTCGCCTGAAGACGGCGCGGGGGAGCGAAGCTGGAGCGAGCAGGGGCAGGACAAACAGGGTCGACAAAACCTTCTCCTGCTCCTACCCGGCTCCTTGAAGGCCGCTGCTCGAGCGTCGCTAAAAGTGCGAAACTCGAACTTGGTCATCAGCGGCTTCTTCGCCGTCTGCATGGGCTACCTCCACTTCTTCGGCGCTCCGTAGCAGACTCTCCCTCTCGGTCGAGTACCTGCGCCGCCACGTTCGCGCCCGCCAGCCCCACTCACGGGTGCTGGAGTCCCGGGTCGAGCACCGTGCGCCCGCGAAGCCCACCCGAGGCCTGGCGCCAGGTCCACCGGGAGCGCACGTCCGTGTCGGGCAGCAGACCCCGCAGGAGGTTCTCCAGCCGCTCCGGCATCTCTTCCTCCGATTGCATGATGCTGAGGGTGTCCAGGAAGGACAGGCGTCCCATCCTGCGCAAGTCGTCCGCGCGCCACGGCTTCAGCGGGAGGCTCATGTCGAGCGCGAGGACCCGCAGCGACGGCAGGCGCGTGGCGAACTCCACCAGGGCATCGATGCCCTCTTCGGAGAAGTCATTATCCTTCAAGCTCAGCACGCGAAGCCTGGGCGCCCCCTCGATGCCACAGCCGTGCGAAGGGGGCGGGCGTTGAAGCCGGGGGCATGGGGCCGTCCTCGTGGTTGGGGCCGTGTGGCATGGGGGCGGGCTCACGGAGTCGTTCAGGGGAGTACGTCATCACCGTGGCCAGGCCCAGCATACGGGAGCAGGTCATCGTCCCTGACGCGACCGTGACTGTTCGTGCGACTCCGTGTTCGGAAGGGCTCGGCGGGACCTCGACAGAGGACGGCGTCTCCCCCGAGCGTCGTGCTACATACGGCAGCCATGTCCACCGAGCGTCCCAAGTACGATCCCTCATCCATCGAGCCCAAGTGGCAGGCCCGCTGGGAGCAGGAGAAGACCTTCGCAGCCCGCCGTCATCCGGGCCGCCCCAAGGCGTACATCCTCGACATGTTCCCCTACCCCTCCGGCTCGGGGCTCCACGTGGGCCACCCGGAGGGCTACACCGCCACCGACATCGTGGCCCGCTACCAGCGCATGCGCGGCGTGGACGTCCTCCACCCCATGGGCTGGGACTCGTTCGGCCTCCCCGCCGAGCAGCACGCCATCGAGACCGGCACCCACCCCGCCCAGACCACGGCGAAGAACATCGCCACCTTCAAGCGGCAGCTCAAGTCGCTCGGCTTCTCGTATGACTGGTCGCGCGAGCTGGCCACTACCGACGAGGCCTACGTCCGCTGGACACAGTGGATCTTCCTCAAGCTCTTCGAGCGCGGGCTCGCCTACCAGGCCGAGCTGCCCGTGAACTGGTGCCCCGCCCTCGGCACCGTGCTCGCCAACGAGGAGGTCATCGACGGCAAGAGCGAGCGCGGTGGCCACCCCGTGGTCCGCCTCCCGCTCCGTCAGTGGACGCTGCGCATCACCGCCTACGCGGACCGCCTGGCGCAGGAGCTCCAGGGGCTCGACTGGCCCGAGACGAAGGAGAAGCAGGTCCACTGGATTGGCCGCAGCGAGGGCGCCGAGGTGGACTTCGCCCTCGAGGGCCGCGGCGAGAAGCTCCGCATCTTTACCACGCGCCCGGACACCCTCTTCGGCGCCACGTACATGGTCATCGCCCCCGAGCACCCGCTGCTCGAGTCGCTCACCACCCCGGAGCACCGGCAGAAGGTGCTCGCCTACCGGGACTCGGTAGTCAGCAAGAGCGACATGGATCGCACGGCGCTCACCAAGACGAAGACGGGTGAGTTCACCGGAGCCTACGCACTCCACCCCATCACCGGGGCCCGGCTGCCCATCTGGGTGGCGGACTTCGTGCTGGGCTCCTACGGCACCGGCGCCATCATGAGCGTGCCCGCGCACGACGAGCGCGACTTCGAGTTCGCCCGCGCCTTCGGGCTGCCCGTGGTCGAGGTCGTCTCGCCCGACGGCCAGCTCCACGACACCGCCTCCTGGGCCGAGGCCTTCACCGCCGAGGGTGTCGCCGTGCGCTCGGGGTTCCTCGACGGCCAGCGCACGCCCGAGGCCAAGGCCACGATGAGCTCCCACCTGGAGCAGAAGGGCCTGGGCACACGCCGGGTGCAGTACCGCCTGCGCGACTGGGTCTTCTCCCGCCAGCGCTACTGGGGCGAGCCCATCCCCGTCTACTTCCCCGTCGAGCTGCCCCCCGGCTCCACGGATCCGCGCAAGCATCCGCACACGGTGCGCTACGACCAGCCCATCGCCGTGCCCGAGAGCGAGCTGCCCGTGCGCCTGCCCGAGCTCGAGGACTTCAAGCCCTCGGACGACCCCGCGGGGCCGCTGTCGCGCGCGCTCGACTGGCGCTTCTTCCAGAAGGACGGCAAGTGGTTCGCCCGCGAGACGAACACCATGCCCCAGTGGGCCGGCTCGTGCTGGTACTACCTGCGCTTCCTCGACCCACACAACACCCAGGCCGCCTTCTCCCAGGAGGCCTATGACGCGTGGATGCCCGTGGACCTGTACGTCGGCGGCTCCGAGCACGCCGTGCTCCACCTGCTCTACGCCCGCTTCTGGCACAAGGTCCTCTTCGACTGCGGCGTCGTCTCGCACCCCGAGCCCTTCGGCAAGCTCGTCCACCAGGGGATGATCCTCGGCGAGAACAACGAGAAGATGTCCAAGTCGCGCGGCAACGTCGTCAACCCCGACGAAGTCGTCCAGCGCCACGGCGCCGACTCGCTCCGCGTCTACGAGATGTTCATGGGCCCCCTCGAGGCCGTGAAGCCCTGGCAGACCCAGGGCGTCACCGGCGTCCGCCGCTTCCTCGACCGCGCCTGGAATACCCTGGCCTTCGTCCGCGAGGAGCCCGGCGCCGCCGAAGCCACGCTCGACGAGGAGACGCTCCGGCTGCTGCACAAGACGGTGAAGAAGGTCGGCGAGGACATCGAGGCCCTCCGGCTCAACACCGCCGTGAGCGCACTGATGATCCTCACCAACCGGCTCGCGGATAGTCCTCGCGTGCCGCTCGAGACGGCCCGGACGTTCGCGCTCCTGCTGTCGCCCTTCGCGCCCCACCTGGCCGAGGAGCTGTGGGAGCGGCTCGGTGCCACCCAGAGTCTGGCCTACGAGCCCTGGCCCTCCTACGACCCCGCCCTCACCGTGGACGATGTCGTCGAGATGGGCGTCCAGGTGAACGGGAAGATGCGCAGCAAGGTGAAGCTGCGCCGCGATGCCACCGAGGCCGAGGTTCGCGCCGCCATCGCGAATGACCCCAACGTCCTGGCCCACACCCAGGGCAAGACGGAGAAGAAGTTCGTCTACGTCCCGGGCCGCATCATCAACCTGGTCGTCGGCTGAACGGCCTCGGGGGCTCGGGCCCAACCTGGGGCCCGTGGCCCCCTCACCCCGGGGAATGTGTCATAGGACTCGTTTCGGCCCCCGGGACGGAGTCCTCGCCGCTTACGAGTCGTCTGACACCCGGCCTGGGGCTTGGCGCTCAACACCACGCGAGCTGCGCTGGCCCCTGGGCCGGGGCCAGCTGAGCGGGCGGAGAGGGCAGTGCCAGGTGCTCGAAAAGAGCGCGCCCCCCACGGGGAGCCGTCAGGCATGCCAGCTCCTGGTGCCTGCCTCCACACCGGGCGCAGATGACCTGTGCGCATCGGGCAACGGTCCAGAACACTGATGAAGCCTTCAACCACCTATCAACTTCCCTTCAAGTTCCTGGTGTCCGAGGGGCCGCTCTTTGGCGCCGGCATCTCCACTCGCGTCAGCCTGACGGTCGCCGGACGTCCTGACATGGACGACGTTCGCCCGTTACTTCACGCGAAGCTCATGCACTTCGGCGTTCTCTGCGCGACGGGCGCTTTCGGCGTGGTGCCGCCCCAGGGCTTCGATCCCATGACGCCGTTGTTCGAGTCGGCGGAGGAAGGGGAGGAATTCCTTGCCTGGACGCTCACGGGTTGGCCTGCCGGCGACGATGCCGTTGCGGTGCTCGCAAGTCTCTTCATGAGTGGCGACGTCGCCCCTCTGTTGGAGCGCGTCGAGATATCAGCCAAAGGCAAGACCTGCACGAGTGTTCTGCCGCTGGACGGGCGTGTGGAGCAGTCGTATCCCCCAAGAGCCACGCTGCCTTTCCCGAACCACATTTCGCATGAAGGGCAGGACAAGTTCGAACTGAATCTGTCATTCAATGGCTCGCCGCCGGACGAAGGGAAAGGCGAGATCGAACAACTGTTGCTGCTGTGGGCTCATGCAGCGTCGTCCGGGGCTTATGGTGTTTCGCCGGTGGAGCCTCTGAAATGCTCATTCCAGTTCTTGGAAGAGGTGGACTGGTTTGGTGATCGATTGACCTGGCACATTTCGCGGTTCCGCGCGCACGCCGATGCCTTGGACGGCCTGATGAATGTGTGCGGGACCATCCATGCCAGGTTGTGGCCGATCGTGGCATGCAAGATCGATTGAGCCACTTGTTCATCAAATAGGGCTGCAAGCGCTAAGGATTCGACATGCCCAATTGGACAACGAGGAAAGGGAAATAGATATGACAAACGCAAAATCTAACTCAATCATCAAAGACTCCCTGAGAGTCTTCCAAAAGACAGTTGAAAATCCCTACTCCCAAGACGCTCTCGAGCAATTTGAAAAGATAAACAAAACCAAAATCCCAGAAGAACTCAAGAGTTTCTTCACCGAGCATTCTCGAGTTGCGGTTCCTGATGATACGGACTCTTGGGAAAGTCTTTGTCTTTTCGTAGAGCCTCTGGGCCTGGATCAAATGTTTCCGGGACTTTTAGAATGGTTGGATCGGAGCTGGGGCGGACGACCCGAAATTGAATCCAGCTTTCAGCCGCAAGAAATTGAAGAGATCAATTCCAAGCTGCGCTGCTTTGGTTTTTTCAAAATTGATGATGAGTCTTATGATTACTTCGTCTTTGATCAAAATGGAAAAACCTATGTTCTCCATTACCATCAAGATGAGTGGGGGAAATTCGAAAAACTACTCAAATCAAAACCAGCGCCTCAGGCCATTGAAGAATTGCTGAAGAATTTCTTGGACAAGGTTGTTCAAGACCCCGATGCGGAAATAGTCGACACCGATTCGTCGAATGAGCCCACGGAAAATCCAACCCCGACGCCAAGTCATGACGATCTTTTGAATCAAAAAATCTCGGCCCTCGCATCAGCCGGTGACGCGGAAGGGATTTTTAACTTGTTAGTCTCGTGGCCCCACAAAACTGAAGCCTGGTACCAATGCTTGAACGGACGACTTTTAGCTCCATCAAGCACTAACGAACAACGCAAGATCTTGAAGCAGTTGATCAAGGAATTTGAAAAGGCGAATTCGGCCTTGAAGCCCTTCTCCAGGTGGAGTGCATGAAGGCCGCACGGGGTGTCCTCTTCAGCATGGCCCTGTTCCTCCTCGGAGCGGGGCCCCCATCCATGAAGCGCGAGCCCGTTCCCGTGGAGTGGACACATCCCGCTCCGCTCTACTGGCCGCAGTGCAAACCGGGCAGCACCTTGACCCGGCGCCACCTGCCCGCGGGAGGGGGAGCGCCCTTCGTGGAGCACATCACGCGCATGCGTCCCGACAGTGACTTCCGGGCGGAGCTGCGTTCCGAGCGAGTGCAGAGCGATGGGACGCGCAGCAAGCAGTGCTGCTCGATGGAGTTCGAGCCGTCGCTCTGGGGAAATGGCCTGGTCCTCTCCCAGCAATTCCTGCGTCGGGACGTCCTGGAGGTCGGCGGGAAGCGTGTGGATGTAGAGGTAACCCAGCGCATCTCCTCCTACGGCGGTGACATCATGTGTGGCACCCGCCCGGAGCCGTGTCCGGGTGTCAAAAGGGTGGAAGAGGTGTGGCGGCGCGTTGGAGCGCCACCCGCGGAAGGGCCGCTTCGTATCCGCGTGGATCTCAAGCCGTGGCTCTCAGGTGAGGTGCCTTCATCCTGCCGCCCTCCCACGAAGCGGGACCCCGATGCCGACGGCATGGTGGACACCCGGCTTGCGTTGGCCATCGACGTGAAGGTCGTCATGGACGAGCGGGTGCACGATTGCATCCGGGTGAGGATGTGGTCTGAACGCCCCCCCCTCTCGAATCGGTGGAGTGCCCCAGTGTCCTGGGTGGCTTCGCGATGTTTCAGCGCGGGAACAGGGAGGATGCCCTCGAGACGATCGAGGTGCTCTCCTTCAAGTGTCGCCAGCGAAAGTGAAGCTCCCTATCGGAAGACGGAGAGGGCCGTTTCGTAGGTGCCCACATGGATGTCGGCGCCGAAGGCCTCGAGCACCTCGGGCCCCCAGGGAATGTGTCATAGGACTCGTTTCGGCCCCCGGGACGGAGTCCTCGCCGCTTACGCTCCCATGCCGCGCCGGGTACACACCGGGTTCTGTCTGAGCGTCACTGCCTGTGCCTTGGGCATTGCGTGTCTCCCTCGGCTGTGCCTGCGGATGTGTCAGGACGTGTCAGCGACCGGGGCGCCGCGGGGCTTCACGCCCGTAGGTGCGGAATGGCTCCAGGATTTGCGCGAAGTAGGCGGTGGGATAGTCCGGCTGCTTGCCGATACCGAGCTCCTCCGTGGTGAAGCGCTTCTTCGGATCGGCGGTGAAGGTGCCGAGCAGGCAGTCCCAGAAGTGGGTGAAGAGGCCGAAGTTGACGTCGCCGATGCCCGCCCACTTGAGGTGGTGGAAGCGGTGCCCCTCGTTGAGGGCAAGGACGTAGCGCAGGGCGCCCATCCGGTAGTCCGCATTCGAGTGCTGCAGCAGCAGCTGGATGGCGGTGCAGAACGCCAGCGCGGTCGCCACGTCCTCCGGCAGGCCGATGAGCACCAGGGGGAGGACGCCCACCGTCATCTCCAGGGCCTGGTGCACCGGGTGCTTCATCAAGCCATTGAAGCCATAGAATCGCTTCACGCTGTGGTGCACGGCGTGGAAACGCCAGAGCAGCGGCAGCTTGTGGCTCGCGAAGTGGGTGAGTGTCACGCCGAAGTCGAAGACGAGGAGGGCGAAGAGGAGCTGAAGCACAAATGGCCACTGCCGCGGCCAGAGGTCCGCCACCGTCACGAGAGCGGTGATGAGCGGCAACGTCGCGAGGCTGACGAGGTTGGCCACCTCGTTGACGACCGCGTGTAGCACGTCGCGAAGTGCGTCGCCGTGGGAGCGGTTCCACTCCACCTCATAGGGGATGATGTGCTCGACGAGGAACGAGAGGCCCACCGCGCCGAGCAGCAGGGCGAGCAACCATCCCCTGGGCGCGTTGCTGGCGATGAGGTGCACCGCTGCGCCATTGGCTCCGAGGAGCAGGAGCGGCGCATAGCCGTAACGCAGGACTGTGTGGCGGATGGACCCGGTGACAGGCGAGGCCGGGAGGCGAGCCGCGGTGGGAGTGGTGCTCATGCCCACGACCCTGCCGCGACCGTCCTCCTCGGGCCTTGTATGAACTTGCTACCTCGCTTTGCCCATGACGCGGCTGTAGGTGGTCACGACGCTGGAGCAGGCAGGCGGCTATCCGCTCCCCGCTGCCTGAGCCCTCAAGCAGGTGGGGCATTGGTGTAAGGGGTTGAAATCACGAGGTCTTCGAGATTTCGCGCACGGGTGTCACGCCCTTGCGCGCTGAGTCGTCTCCCGGGCGAAAAACAAGGAGACGTCATCATGCGCGTTGTCATCCTGGGTGGTGGTTATGCGGGACTCATCTGTGCACTTCGGCTCGCGCGGCGCACGCGCGGGCAGGTCGCGGTCACGCTGGTGAGCGCGAGCCCGTGGTTCGTGGATCGCATCCGGTTGCATGAGCGGGCGGCCGGCTCGGAGCCGGTGAAGCGTGAGCTCGCCGAGATGGTGGCGGGCACGGGCATCACCCTGAAGATCGGCCGCGTCACCCGCATCGACCCGCGAGGCGAGGTCCTCCTCGGCGACGAGCGGCTGCCGTTCGAGCAGCTGGTGGTGGCGCTCGGCTCCCACGTGGACCTGGACGGAGTGCCGGGAGTCCGCGAGCACGCCTTCACGCTGGACGCCGCCTCCGCCGCATCGCTGTCCGAGCGCCTCCCCGCCATCGCCGCCCGCAAGGGACGCGTGGTCGTCGTCGGTGGAGGCCTCACGGGCATCGAGGGCGCCAGCGAGCTCGCCGAGGCCCACCCAGGCCTCCAGGTGACGCTGCTCTACGCCGGAGACCTGGGAGGCAACCTCTCCGAGGCCGGACGGGAGCACCTGCGCCGGAGCCTGAACCGGCTCGGCGTCACCCTCGAGCAGGGGAGGGTGAAGCGGCTCCAGGCAGGCTCCGTGGAGCTCGAGGATCGCAGCGTGCCGTTCGATGCCTGCCTATGGGCCGGCGGCTTCGTCGCTCCGGAGCTCCTGCGTCAGTCGGGGTTGTCCGTGAACGCACGCGGACAGGTGCTCGTGGATTCGTACCTGCGCGCGCTCGGGCACGAGAACCTCCACGTCATCGGTGACGCGGCCGCGCCCGTCGATCCTCCTTCCTCCATGCTCATGGGCTGCAAGACCGCCATGCCCATGGGGGTGTACGCCGCCGAGAGGCTCTCGCGACTCTCGCGGGGCCAGGACTCGGAGCCCTTCGACTACATGGACGTGGCCTTCTGCATCAGCCTGGGGCGCCGGGACGGGCTCGTGCAGCCCTACCGTCATGGCTCGCCGACGGGCTGGGTGTTCCGCAACCGCCTGGGCGCCTGGCTCAAGGAGGCGATCTGCCTCGGCGTGAGCTGGACTCTCGCTGCCGAGCGCAAGGGCCTGAGCTTCTACGCCTGGACCAAGACGGGTCGGAAGCTCTCGCCCCCGGCGGCGCAAGAGGGGAGACTGGCAGCATGACGGACGGAGCCCTGGAATCCTTCGAGGCCCATCGGCCCTCGATGATCGCCATCGCCTACCGGATGCTCGGCTCGGTCGCCGAGGCCGAGGACATCGTCCAGGAGGCGTGGCTGCGCTGGGAGGCCGCGGGGCGCGAGGACGTGCGCTCGGATCGGGCGTTCCTGTCGACGGTGGTCACCCGGTTGTGCCTCGACCGCCTCAAGAGCGCGCAGGTGACGCGCGAGCAGTACGTCGGGCCGTGGCTCCCCGAGCCCGTCCGCACCGACACGCAGGTGGATTCCGAGTCGATCTCGCTCGCGTTCCTGGTGCTGCTCGAGAGCCTGTCGCCCGTCGAGCGCGCCGTGTACCTGCTGCATGAGGTGTTCGGGTACAGCCACTCCGAGGTCGCCGAGATGGTGGGCAAGGAGGAGGCCGCGTGCCGGCAGATCCTCCACCGCGCCCGGGACCACATCCGGACGCGGCGGCCGCGCTTCGCTCCCTCCAAGGAGTCGCATGAGCGGCTGGTGACGGGCTTCATGTCCGCCTGTCTCAGTGGCGATCTGGAGGGCCTCAAGAACCTGCTCGCCCATGACGTGACGAGCTGGGCCGACGGAGGTGGCAAGGTCCGGGGCGCGTCGCGCAACCCCGTCCATGGCGCGGACGCCGTGGCTCGCCTGTTCCTCGGCATCATGAAGAAGGCCCCGGCCGGAATCGTTCCAGAGTTCGCCGAGGTGAATGGCTGGCCCGGGTTGGTGCTGCGGTGGAACGGCGCCGTCTTCGACGTCATCTCCTTCGAGACGGATGGCGCTCACATCCACGCCATCCGCTCGGTCCTCAACCCGGACAAGCTCGCTCGCATCTGAGCCGCATCGCGCGGCCGTGGACATCTCGACGGTGCAAGAGTTGCCACCTGTGCAACTCTTGCACTCCCCGCCCGGCGTCCCCCGAGCAATCCTTGCATGGATGCGGCCCCATCTCCCCCGGGGCGACTCCCGCCAGCTGGCACTCCCCTTGCTCTCGCGTTCCTCGGAGCCCAATCCGGGGCACTGAAGCATCCAGCGTTCGAGGGAGAAATCATGAGAAGTCTCCATGTCTTGGGTGTCGTCACCGGCCTTTTCTGCGCGGCAGTGCAAGCGCCCGTCGCCAGGGCAACGCCAGCCAATTTCAAACCCCCACTGCCCGCGGACCTGGCCCAGGGAGTGGGCGAGAGTCTCACGTACTGGCACCCGGGAGTTCCCCACAATCACTCGGTGGTCTCCGACGGGGAGAACCCGTGGCCCGACATGCTGAGCCGCTACCAGGGCATGCCTGGCATCGATTGGGCCGCGATGACGGACCATTACCCCTCCCGCTATGGCGGGTTCTGGATGGACGTACAGGAGTACGGGGATGAGTACGACAGCATCCGGGACAACTGGCAGAAACAGGGCTTCGCGGGGGTGCCAGGGATGGAGGTCACAGAGGACGGGGCACGAAGAGACGGCTGAGGTGATTCGGGAGATTCACGACCACGGCGGGTTTCCCATCATCGCCCATCCCTATGATGACGTGGATGGCAACACCACGATGCGGGGGCAGGTCCTCGCGGAGGTCCTGAAGACGGATCTGGCGACTCGCATGCCCTTCAGCATGGAAGTCATCAACAAGGAGATGGAGCCTCAGGACAGGGTCTCCATGACCTTGTGGACCCAGTTCCTGCTGCAAGGAGCGCGTGCCCTGCCCACTTTTGGCCGCGATGCGCACAGCTGCAATGGGGAAAACGGAGCGGACCCGGTGAGCGATGCTGGGGCGACCGTCCCCTATGCGAAGAGCCTCACCATGACGGGCATCGTGGAGGCCTTGCGCGCGGGCCGCTCCTACATTTCGACCGGCGCGGGCGTGGCGCTCTGGGTCCGGCCCGTCAACCCGGACCCCAGCATGCCCCACGACCCGAGCGACTACCGTTGGATGGGTTCCGTCGTCCCCCTCACCCTCTCGGGAGCCTCGCGTCTGTGGGAGGTCGTCGTGACCGTCAACGCGCCTGTCACGAGGCAGCTCCAGGTGAAGGTGGGGCGGCTCGGGCTGTCCAGCGAAACCGATCTCCTCAACCAGACCGTCTCTGGGACGAGGGAGATCGTCATCCCCCTGAATGTCGACAGGGACCTCTATGTCCGGGCGCAGCTCGTTGACGCGAGTGGTGCCGACAAACCAATCAATGAAGCCTATTCATCGCCCATCTGGTTCGACGTGCCGTTGCCGTAACCGGGATGTGCCAGGGCCCGGAGGGGCGGGCGGGGACCCACTCGTCGGAGAGGGAGATGGTGGGGCGCGGCCCCCTGCACAGGAAGCCTCACAGACGGAAGACGAGAACGTCCTGATCCCCGGGGCTCATCCACACGATGGCGTCGAGGCTGGGGAAGTAGATCGCCCGGCGCCGCGCGATGCCGCTCTGCAGTACGGGCGCGGCGTTGGCGAAGGTCTTCGGCCGCAGCGTCGCGGGCGTGGTCTTGAGGTCGAGCTCCAGCCAGGTCATGCCGCTGTTGAGCTTCGTGTACACCCAATAGACGTCCTCGGTCGGCACGTAGACCATGCCGTGGCCGTCGGTGGCGTGATCGGTGTCGGGGAACGAGGCGAGCGACAGGCCACCTTCGTACTTCCACGTCGAGCCCGACGAGAGCACGGTGTGGGTGGCCACATCGTAGCGCTGCCAGCGGCCAGGTGAGGCGTAGTACCCGGCGCTGTTCGGTGGCACGAAGATCGTCACGATGTCGCCTTCCTGCGTGTAGGCGCCACCGCTCCAGTCCCAGCTGCCCCAGGTCGCGCGCGGGGCGAGCCAGGTGTCGGTGCGCAGATCGTAATCGGCTGCGAAGGGGCCGCCGGAGCCACAGGAGCCGATCACCAGCTTCGACTCGTGGTCGAGCACCGCAATCACCTCCTCCGTCAAGGCGTAGGAGTCACCGTCGGCGCGCGGGTGCGTCTTGATCGTCCACTTGTGGCTCGCGAGTGAATACCGCCACAGCCGGCGGCAGGCGACGATCAGCTCGTTGCTCTCGGGCACGTAGATGAAGCCGTCGTACACGTGCCGCGCCGTGGGGTTGCCCATGGGGTTGCTTTCGGTGCGATCCCAGAAGATCTCGTCGTAGTACCAGTGGTCGCGCTGCGCCCAGGTCCCTGCGTCGACTTCGGCGTCGTAGGCCGCGCGAGACTCGGGGCAGCCCGCGAAGGTGCCTGACTCGCGGTACGCCTGGCTCCAGAGTCTGGTGTCGCTCGGCATGTGTTCGATCGACCAGCGCATCGAGTCGAGATCGAAGCGGTAGATGCCGTTGTTGCTCGAGTCGCTGTGACCACCGCCGTGACGCCACAGCCGGCGGCCGGCGAGGTCGAAGGCCGGCGCGTTCCACGCTTCGGTGACGCCGCTCCAGCCCATGCTGCCGTAGTCCCTCCACCCAGGAATAGCGGCCTGCACCTGCGCACCGAGGCCTTCGAGTTTCGTGCCCGCGACGCTCACCCACCGGCCGTGCGGCACCAGCGCCCAGCTCGATTCGTTCACTCGGCCGTCGCTGTCGCGCCCGGGCGTCCACACATCGTTGATGAACGTGCCGGGCTGGGTGCCGTGACCCCAGCCAGGGGAGTCGCCGGCATCGCGCACGCCTGCATCGACGCCACCGTCGTTACCTGCGTCGAGCGATTCGCCCGCATCGCTGACGACAGGGCCCGCGTCACTGGAAGTCCCCGCATCGGACGACGTGACGGAACTCACACATCCCGAAAGAGCCAACAGCGCGATCAGCCATCGTGACATGGCGAGCAGTGTAAATGGTTCAGCGGCTGACGAGTGAGCGGGAAGCGATGGGGACTTTGATAACAAGTCCGTCCAGCGAGGCATGTTGCGCCCGGCCTCAGGGTTCACCAGATTGAGCCGTACGATGGAGGCTCTCTACCGTGGCTACACCCTGAGACGTGCCAGGCCCGAGGAGCTGGCGGCGCTGCCGGATGTCGAGCAACTCGCGGGGCAGCAGTTCCTCCACTCGCCACATCCCTTCGCTGCCCAGATGCCGGTGCAGTCACTCGAACAGCTGAACGAGTACCAGCGGCACGGTGGCGCATGGGTGGCCGTGACGAAAGACGGGGACATCGCGGCCTTCGCTGTGTGCAAGGAGGTGGATGGCGCGCTCTTCATCGCTGAGCTGTCCGTGCACCCGGCCCATGCTCGGCAGCGGCTGGGAGGGGCTGTCCTCGGGCTCCTGGGACAGTGGGCCCGAGGGCGGGGCTACCCGGCGCTGCTGCTCACCACGTTCCGGGATGTGCAGTGGAATGCGCCCTACTACCAGCGCCTGGGCTTCCGCATCCTTCGGAACGAGGAGCTGGGGCCCGGGCTGCGCGCCATCCGCGCACACGAGACGGAGCTCGGCCTCCCTCCCGAGAGCCGCGTCTGCATGAAACGCGCGCTCGATGCACCCCTCGCCACGGAGTCCGGCACTCGATGAGGGACAATCGGCTCGGTACGTCGCGGGGCTCGCCTGCTTCGCGCATTCTGGCCCCCTTCTCGCGCACGATTCATCGACGCGTGCAAGGGACAGGACGGCTGTGGTAGTCCGCCCCATGAGCCAGCCGCGCAGGCACCCGGCGGCTGCTGTGACGAGCGCGATGGAGGCAGAGCCATGGGGACGCACGCGAACCCGAGGCGGTGGGCGCCGCCGCCGGAAGTGGAGCAGCAGCTCAACCAGGACCGCGAGCACTTCCGCAAGTGTCTCGACTACCTGAGGGAGCACGCAGCAGGCGAGCTCGAGGGCTTCTACGGCCCCGGCAGCATGACCTGGGAGCTCTATCGCGAGCCGGTGATCCTCCTCGGCGGACTGCGCGCCATCCTGCTGCAGATCGCCCATCCAGCGGTGGCCCACGGCGTATCCCAGAACAGCAACTTCCGGGGTGACCTGCTCGGCCGTGCGCGACGCACCTATACGGCGATGTACCAGCTCGTCTTCGGTGGCCTCCGCGAGGCGATGGGCGCCGCGAAGCGGGTCCACAGCCTCCACAGCCGAGTCTACGGCTCACTTCCGGCCGGCGCCGACCCGCACGGTGACGGCCGCTATCGCGCGAACGATCCCACGCTGCAGCGCTGGGTGCTCGCCACCCTCATCGACGGCGCCATCCTGGTCTTCGAGACATTCGTGCGGCCGCTCAGCATCGAGGAGAAGCGCCGTTACTATCAGGAGACGCTGCTCGCCGCGGCGCAGTTCGGGCTCCTGCCGGAGCAGGTGTCGCCCACGCTCGAGACCTTCTACGAGTGGTACAACCAACAGCTGGCGGGGGATACGCTGCGCGTGGGAGACACGGCGCTCGAGTTGGCGAGCCTGCTCTTCAATTCGCCATTCACCCGGGGACAGCTCGATGAGTTGCTCACCGCCGGCCTCCTACCGGAGCGCTGGCGCGAGGCGTACGGACTGGCCTGGGGACCGGGAGAGCAGCGCGCGTGGAAGCTCCTGAAGGGCGCGATGCGCCGGGCCATCAACCTCACCCCGCCAACGCTCCGCTCCGTCACGGCCTGGCATCAGGCTCAGCTGCGGCTGGCCCTGGCTCGAGGAGAGCGGCCGACGGTCATGGCCCGGGTGCTGAACACCATCGACTCCTACGTCGACGTGCCGTTCAGCATCCGGCCGGTCGCGGTGAAGGTCCCAGCGGACGACAAGGATTGAGAAACCCACTCCGAGGCGGTCTGGGTTGACGGCCGCGAACGCACGCGAGGAGTCATGCCCGCGGCGATGCGCGAACAATCAGGCGAAAGCCGGCGTGCACTACGTTCTCATCGAGTGAGAATGCCTATGCGTTTCCTGGCACGGCCCTCGCTGATTCTCTCGGCTTATGGGAATTGCATCGCTCCGTCTTCACCTGGAGCGAAACGACTTTCTCTGAGGGAGGGGTGAAGGACGGCGCGTTCCGCAAAGGGGCAATGCGCTGGTGGTTGATGGTCGAATGAAGTCGAAAAGACACAGGCGATTGCTTATACGAGCGCGGACTTTTCGCTGAGGCTCACGAAGCCCGGCTGCGGCCGAACCCCGGCCTGCTTGGAGGCACTGCTGAAGCGCTCGTACACCCTGGTCTTCCCCACGCCCGCCCTGTATTGGCTCGTCGCCGGCATCGTCATGATCTACCTGGTGGCGGCGGCGATCCTCGCGCCCACATCGCTGCACCTGCTTCCGCGGGGGGTGATCGAAAGCCTGCTCCGACACAGCTTCGGGTTCCTCATCCTGCTGTTTGGCATTCCCTGCGGCGTCTACCTGATTGGCTGGCGGGCCAGTGACATCTTCGCCTGGATGCGCGCGCCACGCTCGCTGGAGCTGGACGACGAAGGCCTGCGCGCCGCCAACACCCGGATCGCGTGGAAGGACGTGAGTGCGATCATCGAGCAGCACCAGCACGACCGGGTCGTCCTGCGTCACCGCAACGGGCTCTATCGGCTGCGGCTGAACCTGTGGAGCGACGCGGAGCACCTGCACCGCAAAGTGACCACCCATGTTGTGTCGGGGCTGCTGGACCGCGTGAACCGTCAGGTCGCTGCGGGCCAATCAGTGCACTTTGGTCCGCTGACCCTCAACGGCGCGGGGCTGACACACAAGGGGCGGTTGATGCGTTGGGAAGAGATCGAGAGCATCCGCCTCCAGGACGAAGAGGAGCAAGGCGTGGCGACCCGCGAGCTGGTCATCGTCACCCAGGGCAAGCTCCGCAAGATAGACGAAGCGAAGATCGTCAACGCGCCAGTTCTGCTGGCCTACCTGTCAGGCCGCCGAGGCGACTGACTTCAACCCCACCACTCACAGGCATCACATCATGCAAATCTATAGCTCCGCTCAGACGAAGAAGAAGACGGAACAGCCACATGCGATCTACTACTCCCGCACCAAGCTCATCTCCGGCGCCGTAATCTGGACGCTGGGTATGGCCTTCTTCGGCCTGCTCACCTATCGATTGAGGGCCGAAACCGGTGCGATGCTCCTCACCGGCCTGGTGACGTTTGGGGCGATCAGGATGTTCTTCAACTGCGTCCGGCCCCTGGGCAGCCTGGACAAGCCAGCGCTCATCATCGGCAAGGATGGCATCCGTTTTGAGGACGGCCTGCTGATCGGCTGGGACGACATGCAGGAAAACGTCTACCTCAACCAGACGTACATGGGCATTCCGATCCTCAAGATGGTTCAGATCAAGACCACCTTGGACAAGCCCAAGGTCAAGAAGATGCGCGTTGCCGCCCTGGCCCTCGATAGCGACGAGTACCTGGCGCTCTGTGACAGCTACAGCCAGGGCGCGACCCCGTCAGCCACGCGCTGACACGATTGCACATCATTTCTGCATGAGGCATGGCCAGGGCCTTGCCTCCTTGTGTCCCGGCGGTGCCGTACGAAGTGGCTGACTCGTCAGGGACAAAGTGTCGGAACGAGTCCCATGACGCCTTATCGGCGCGGGAGTCCGCTCAATCAGGCCAGAACTCCACCTTCGCCACGCGCCCATCGTGGAACCGGACGATGCCCCAGTTGGTGCGCTGACGCGGCGCGCCGTACAGGAGGGTGGTGCGGTTCGAGTGAAATCGTGTTGCCTCAGGTTCGTAGGGAGGGGGAACACTGCGCACATTCCCTACGAGGCATCCGATGAGAGTCGATGGCGGTTCGGTCCTGGGCCTTGCCTTGCTTCTGGCCGTGCCCATAACCACCCATGCGGCCGCGCCAGATACGGAGGTGACTCCGGCGAAGTCGACCCCGAAGGCCCCAGCAGAAGTCCCCGCGTTCACGAAAGCGCAGGCGAGAGACATCATCGCCGACGCCCGCCGGATCGTCACCCCTAACGGGGTCCAGGAGTTGCTCGAGCTGCCGATTGGCGGAACGAAGCAGTGGATTTCGGTGCGAGGACGCGACCGTCGCAATCCCCTCCTGCTCATGATTCACGGCGGTCCCGCCTCGCCGGAGATGCCGACGAGCTGGGCATTCCAGGCGGGGTGGGAGGACTACTTCACTGTCGTCCAGTGGGACCAGCGCGGGTCTGGCAAGTCATACACCTCGAACGACCCGGCCACGGTCCAACCCACGCTGTCGCTCGAACGAATCACCCAGGACGCGGCCGAAGTCGTGCAGGCCCTGCGAAAGCGTTATGGCAAGGAGAAGATCTTCGTCCTGGGCCACTCGTGGGGGAGCCTGGTGGGCCTGAGCCTCGCGCATGAGCATCCAGAGTGGCTTCACGCCTACGTGGGCATGGGCCAGGTCATCAACGGCCAGGAGAGCGAGCGCGCCGGGTACGAGCTCACGCTCCGCGCCGCCGAGGCGGCCAGGAACGACGAGGCCATTCGCGAGCTGAAGTCGATTGCACCCTATCCAGAAAAAGACGGCACGTTGCCGCTCGAGAAGATCGGCCTCGAGCGCAAATGGTCCGTTCGGCTCGGCGGACTGAGCCATGGCCGGGACAACCTGGGGTACTACCTCAACCAGGCGGAGCTCTCGCCGGACTACTCCGACGAGGATGTGGCCGCCATCGACAAGGGCGCCGCGCTGTCGGTGCCGCGCCTGCTACCCGACCTCGGGAAGTTCAACTACACGAATGTCCGGGACTTCCGATGCCCCATCCTCATCTTCGCTGGGCGGCATGACTTCACGACGCCCTCGGAACCCACCGCGGCATGGCTCCAGCGTGTCCGCGCGCCGAAGAAGAAGCTGATCTGGTTCGAGAACTCGAGCCACATGGCGATGGTGGAGGAGCCCGGTCGCATGCTCGTGCATCTGGTCGAGGACGTACGTCCCCTGGCCGGCAAGGCCGAGCTCGACGTTGACGCGAAGTCCCCGGTCACTACCATGACTGAGTGACGTGTCCCTCAGCGCCCCAGGACGAACCGGAGGGGCTGTCTGACGCCAGCGCGCCTCGTGGACGAGGGAGTCCGCCAGACAGGCCCGCACGGCCCTCAGGGCATGCCCTGGTACGTGGTGCTGACGAGTGCCACGGTGTTCATCAACAGGTTGTCATACACGGGGTTCTGGCGGATCTGATCGACCGTGTCCCAGTTGTAGGGCCCGGTGACGATCTTCCCGTCAGCGCCGAGCTGCGCGATCGAATGGTTCAACACGCTCCGTCGATCGCGCTCGTGCTGCGGGTTGATCCGCTCGTTCCGGCGCGTCTCCATGAGCCAGTCGAACACCTCCTGGGTCTCGACGTACCACCCCGTATCCTCATCGATGACGCACTGGAGGTCGGGCGCCAGCCTCCCCTCGGTGCCGAACTGCTCCGCATAGCGTTGGATGTCCGGCACGTCCTTGAAAAGGAACTCGTCGAACTCGGCGGCCGCGGCGAAGGAGAATCCGCTCAGGTCCTGGTGCTGGTAGTAGGGGTTGCCTTCCTTGTAGATCCACCACACGTTGCTGATGGGGCGCAGGTAGAACTCGAAATCGTAGGCCCCTCCAATCGTCCGGTAGCCAGGAACGAATGCGAGCAGTTGGGTGCGGATGAAGTTCTGGATATCCACCAGCGTCCGGAGGACGTCCCACCACCTCATGGCGTTGGGTTGAGGCAAGGGAGGCTGCGCCGGCAGCACGATGCTCTGCAGGGACTCATAGCGGCGATCCATGGAGATCCGCGTCTGCTTGCCCGGGATGGGCGTCCCGGTGACATCGTAGACCTGCTTCTTGAAGCCGGCCTTGAGGAACTTCTCCCAGAGGATATCCGGCACCTCGATGAACGCGTCGCAGTCGAACTGGTTGGGATCGAAGGCCTGCGAGGTGAGCTTGTTGGGTCCCTTGTGATAGGCCTTCAGGCCACGCACCAGGCTGCCACGGAACTTGATGCGCACCCGTGAGCCTTCAGGGCCAAAGACCGAGAACACCTTCTGGATGATGTCCCGGAAGGGAAAGAGGATGGAGGCCACGTCCGTGATGGCATCCAGGCGTGGCTGATGGGGCGCGGTGCCCGAGACGTTGACGAAGTCCTGGAGATCGGAATCCAGCCCGATGGCGCTCCACTTCCGCGTCTCGCGGGTGATGAGCTCCTCCTGAAGCTCGAGGCTCGTCCTGGCGCGGCGCGGTGGCCTGCCCGTCATCTGCCGCCGTTTGGAGGGCTCCTCGAGGTCTTCCAGCCGCTCGGAGAGCTCCTCGACCTGATCCTTGAGACGAAACACCACATCTTCCAGTTGTTGCAGCGTCAGGGGCATGGAGCTCGCTCCGGCGGAGTCAGGTAGGGGAAACCGCTCTCTTCCCAGGACGGGCGAGACCGGCTCCCGGTGAAGCGCGCCCAGCTCGAAACCGGTGCCTTCACAAGCAAAGTCCGCCCGGCGTCTGTCTCTCGATTCCCATGGTCGGGGAGAGGTGGACAGATGCAGGAAAAGTTCCTGAACGAGAATCCCAAGCCATCTGGCAACAGCATCCGCTTCGATGCCTTGATGAACAGCCTCCTGTACTTCAACTATGACGAGCTGCTGATGGGCTACCAGGAGACCGCGAAGACCCTCTCCCAAACCCAGACGTGCGCGAGCTGCAGCGGGGTGGAGTCCACCAAGGCGCTGTGGGCCGCGGCCCAGGTCATCCAGGATGCCGGGAGGTGGAAGGGCGAGGGCGACACGCTCGCTCCGACGGACGTGGCGGGGCTCCCCCCCTCCCTCGCTCCAGCGCAAAGGGTGGGCTTCGGCACGAGCGGGGCCGCCATGTATCAAACCGGCGTTGCCAGATCGGACAAGTGGCAACGGCTGTATGACCGGGTGAGGGAGGCGAAGTGGAAGGACTGGAACTGGAAGAACTGGCTGGAGACGAACAAGGCCGGCCAGGAGCGGGACTACCTGCAGCGGGCCGTGGGAGCCTTCCTCAAGAAGCCAGCCCATGCGCACTCGGTGATGTCCCGCGCCACCATGAGCAGTGGCATCCGGCTGGCCCTGGTGGAGTTCTCCTCCTTCGTGAGTTGGGGAGGCCACGCCCGCACCGAGGACCATGAGCGCATCTTCCGCGAGAGCCTCGCCCTGCGCGGCCAGGGACAAAACCTCAACCTGGATGAATCCCTGCTGCTGATCCGCCTCTATCAGTCGTTCAAGGCGAAGCTGGCCAAGGCCCCCTACTTCGCCGACTCCCCTGCTCGCACCGTCTCCGCAATCCTGACATGCCTCATCCAGGCCAGCGCGGAGTGGGCGGCGGACGCCACGCTGGCGCCCTACCTCCACCTCCTCCTGCCCGGCTGCGCGGCCCTTTGCCGTGCCTGGATGCTGTCCTACGGCGAAAGCATGGCCAGCACGACGCTGGGCAAGCAGAAGCTCCACCAGAAGACCCGGTTGAGGCGCTTGCTGCTCCAGGCGGACTTCCGACCCCTGCTCACGCGAGAGAAGAAGGCGCCGAGCCGAGGCATCCCCCTGCAGGACTTCGAGGCCCTGGTCGACACCATCCGGGGCAAGAGCGACGAGTCGGCCCCGGCCTGTGCGGTGGTGCATGCGGTGGGCGGGAGCTGGGACACGGAGCGGAGCGTCGAGTTCGGAACCCAGTGCGGATGGTGCGAGCTGGATCAGGGCAGCGGCGACCTGACCGGGCGCTTCATGGCGGTCGCCCAGCAAAGCCTCGCTGGGACCAACCCCTTCGTGGGCACGGGCTACTACCAGTTCGCGAACGGCAACGCCTCTCAACCCACGGCCTGGGATCTCCAGTCCGCGGTGGCCTGCAAGGTGTGTGAGATCGCCACCGGGCGCCTCTTCGACGACGGGACGATGTACGGCATGTCCGAGGCGCAAATCCAGGTCATGTCCGAGCTGCGAGAGGTCCTCAGCGCCTGCCCGGCGGTCTTCGTCGGGTACGTGGAGGCACTGCTCATCGAGGCCTCCTACATGAGCGATGCCGCTCCCTTCATCACCAAGGTCATTCAACCCATGAAGGTGAAGTCATGAAGAAGACCGTCGACATCGCCGGGACCCAGCTCGAGCTCGAGCCGGAGCTGGCCTCCACGGCGGAGACCTGGCGGCAGTGCCTCGAGAGCTTGCGGAAGGTGTTGCAAGCGTATGAACAGCAGATGGACGAGCCGCGGCTGACCCCGGCCCTCACCGGAGCGAGCCTGGTTCCGCTGCTCGGCGGCCTGGTGGACCTGCTGCACGAGCACGTCGGATGGATGGATGCCGGTGCGCCCAACACCCGGTCCATCGCCCAGGAGCTGACCGAACGCTACGCGGATTCCTTGCTGGAGACCTGCTCCCGGCTGCTCACGGACTGGGACAGCCTCGAGAAGCTCTTCTTCTGGAGCGACCTCGAGAAGCACCAGCTCGTGTCCTTGCAATGCATCACGCCCACGGGGAGCGACCTGCACAACGGTGGCCGACAGGTGATGATCCTCACCTTCCTGCTCGCGCCCACGGGCGAGCTGCCCACCCTGTCCGCCTCCCTCACGGCGCGGCTCGTCTACAAGCCGAGCGCTCTGGATATGGACTGGTTCTTCGTGGGGGACACGCGTCACCTGTGCTGTCAGGGAGGGCCCTACGTCTACACGGCGCGGCCTTGCACGCACCGCACGTGCCGCAGCCTCGCCGAGCTGCTCAACCTCGAGCTGGGCAACGGGTTCGCCCTGCCCACCTACGTCGTGTGGCCGGCCAACTCCGCCACCGCCCCGCGCCAGGGTGACACCTCGCCCTATGGCTACATCCAATACCTCTCGCACGAGCTGGAACGGGACCGGACGGCGCAGGGCGAGGAGGACGTGCGCGCCTTCTACTTCGCCCAGGGCCGGCTGTGCGCTCTGGCCTACGTCTTCTGCATGGAGGACATGCACCTGCAGAACGTGCTCGTCCACTCGGGACTCCCGCACCCCATCGACCTGGAGAACGCCTTCGCCAACCCCTTCCGCGACCTCTCGCGGACGCTGATCTTCCGGGAGGACATCGGGCCTCTGCTGAGCACGTTGGATCCCACGGATGTCACCAGTGGCCAGGAGGGCACCCCAGAGACGCTCGCCTACCGGTTGTTCCGCAAGGCGGGCGGCTCCAACGTCCGGCTCGTGGATCCACGGCCCTACCTGTTCCAGCTCCAGCAGGGCTGCGACGAGACGCTGCGCGCCCTCGGAAAGCTCTCGGAGGAGCTGGGGGAACGGCTGCTCAATGGGAGGAACCTCGTCGCGCGCTACGTGCTCCGCGCGACGAGCAGTTACAAGGAGCGCCATGGCGAGCTGCTGGCCATCCTCCACCGGACGGAGGACTGGCATGACTGGGAGAAGGTGCGCGAGCTCCGGCAGGAGTGGTTCGAGCGCGAGGCCACGGACTGGACACTCTTCTGGTTTGGCCGGGTCCTGAAGGCCATCAACGGCAAGCTGACCCAGCTACAGGGGCCCGTGCCCGAGTACTGCAAGAACGTGCTGGACGAAGCGCTGACGGGCCTGGCCAGGAGCGTGAACGTGGACTCCTGGGCCAGGGTCACCCCGGAGCTGCTGAGCGCTCTTTCGCCCGGCGAGCAGGCCCCGGCCTGGGAGCGGCTGTTGGAGATCGCCAACCTGGTGTGGGGGATGTTCGAGCAGAAGTCCTATTCCGCGGGCGTGGAGGACTCGTGGGAGAAATTGCCCCTCTTCGCCGCCGTCAACCCGGAGGTGCACGAGCACCTGCGCGCCAGCCTCCCGTATTTCACCCGTCCCATCCAGGACACGGGGCTCTTCGACTCCAGCGGGGAGGAGGTGCGGCTCAGGTGGGTTGCCCAACCGCCCATCCCCACGCTCACACGCGACGAGTATTTTCCCGCTCCCATTGCCGATCTGGTCGCGGAGCGGCTGGCGGAGTGCGGACAGCCGGGCATCCGCGCCGCCATCGTCGGGCAGATCGAAACCTTGATGCGAGCCTGGCCCCGTCGCTAAGCGCCAGGGGAGGACTGTGCGTCCGTCGATGCGACGATGTTGACGGCCAACCCAGGGCTGCCTTCAAGCCTTTGAACCACGGTGCCGTCATTCAGCCCGGGGCTCTCCGCGATTCCTTCGGACCCGCAGCCTCCGACACGCCAAAGATTGAATGGCGTGGCAACGAGGCTCGCTGGATGCCAGATTGAAGGCATGGAACATCCAGTGCTTGCCCGTGTGGTCGAGGCTCTCCGGCCCGTCCGAGGCCTGGTCGCGCTTGTGCTCGGCGGCTCGCGGGCGAGGGGCACGGCCGGCCCCGCTTCCGACTACGACCTCGGCCTGTACTACGAGCCCGACGCGCCGCTCGATGTCGCGGCACTCCAGGCGGCCATTGCCCCACTCGTCGATGAGCCCTCGTCGACGGTGACCCGGCTCGGCGAGTGGGGGCCGTGGATCAACGGCGGCGGCTGGCTCACCATCGAGGGAGTGGAAGTCGATCTCCTCTACCGCGATCTCGGACGCGTGCGCGAGGTCATCACCGAGGCGCGGCAGGGCCGCTTCTCGATGAACTACCAGCCGGGCCACCCTCACGGCTTCAGCTCGGTCATCTGGATGGGGGAGGTCGCGACCTGCCGGCCGCTCCTCGATGCGTCTGGCCGCATCGCGGAGCTGAAGAACGAAACCTCGCCCTTCCCAGAGCCGCTCCGGGACGCATTGATTGCCCGCTTCGGCTGGGAGGTGGGCTTCGCCATCGAGAATGCCGAGCTCGCCGCCCGGCGTGCCGAGCAGATGCACATCGCGGGCTGCGCCTACCGGGCGCTGAGCTGCGTGGCGCAGGTGCTGTTCGCCTTGAACGGCCGCTACCTCATCAACGAGAAAGGCGCCTTGACCGAAGCCTCGACCTACCCGCTCACGCTCGAGGGTCTGACCAGGACCCAGGCCGAGATCTGGCGCGATATCGGCAATGCGGACCATGCGAGTGCGCTGCGCCGGCTGCACGCCGTGTCCGACGCTCTGCGCGCACTCGTCGAGAAAGCAGGCTCACGTTGGATCTCATCTTCTTGATTACATCCGCCTCGAGGCCTACTCGGATTCTGCCAATGTGAGACCAGGCATTGGGCACATCACCACGATGGAATTCCCAGCGATTCCAGCGGCGATGAACCAGGAGTGTCAGCCCACTCACTTAAGGTGTGCCCCAACGCCGAACTGATGGCCAGTTCGGAGAGAAACCCTGGGGGTATGGCATTGAATTCCACTGGTTTGAAGGCGATGTACACCGCGTGTCTCGCGGCCCTGGCGGCCTGTGGCCCGAACCCGATTCCGGGCAGCGAGGATCCGGAGCCCGCGCCCAAACTGGACATCGCCGCGTCTCAACTCCAGGCGCTCGCGGATTGCTCGTCTACGTATTCGCTCACCAAGGACGTGGCGCAATCGAATCTCGCGGGAGCGCAGGGAAGCTGGTCCTGCATCTATAAGTTGACCGTTCCGAGTGGCGCGGGGGCGCTCAAATTCACCACGTCGGGAGGGACCGGCGACGCGGACTTGTATGTCCGATACAACCTGGTGCCGGACGGAACGTCGTACGATTGTCGCTCGATGAGTGCCACCAACGACGACCAGTGCTCGATTCCGTCGCCGCAAGCCGGGACCTACTACGTCCGACTCTACGGGTACGGCCAGTACAGCGGCGCGAGCCTCAAGGCGACCTACGCCACCGCCTGCAGCAGCTCCACCATCATGGACGCGTCACGCTACTACCTGAACGTGAACGCGCCGCAGGGGATGTTCTCGTGCGGATACATGTTCACGGTTCCCACCGGAGTCAACAGCGTCACCTTCACCACCTCCGGCGGCACCGGCAATGGGGACCTCTATGTCCGGAAGCTGGATTGGCCTCGCTTGGACACGTATGACTGCAAGTCGGCGGGTTACAGCAACAGCGAGACCTGCACGCTGTATTACCCAACCCCTGGCACGTATTACATCAAGCTCTACGGCACGTCCGACAGCAGTGGCGCCCAGCTCATCACCACCCTGGATCGCCCCTACACCGCGCCCGTCCTCGTTCGCGGTCAGCCGTACGTCGGCGTCTCCCTGGCCGCGGGCGAACAGCGGCGATACGAAATCGACCTGCCGTGGGGAAAGAGCGACCTCCAGTTCGGTGTCGCGAGCGGAGCCAATACCGGCATTGGCAGTGTCGATTACTACGTGAAGTTCGAATCGGTGGCGGGGCCCCAGAGTTATGACTGCAAGGGCTACAATCTCGGTCCCGCGAGTTATTGCACGATGGGCTGGGGCAAGACGGGGCGATACTACCTGACGCTTGTCGCCAGGGACCGCCCGGTGACGGACCTGACGGTCTCGGTGAACTACACGGACTATTACAACTGACCGAACCCATTGGCGGAGGCGCCCGCCGGCCGACGGGCGCCTCTGGTGTGTTCTCAGGGGATCCAGATGGGGAAGGCGTGCGTCCCATCCGGGTTCAACCGCAGCTTCGTGATGCCACGCACGGCTCCGAGGGGGAGCGGGCCGTAGAGGTGCGGGAAGAGGCCGGGACGGGAACCGCTGGCAGCCGGTTCCCAGCGCAGGGCATCTCCGAGCGCGGCGACGTCTACCTCGACCAGGAGCAGGTCCAGCTCTCCGGCGCGGTGCCTGGCGGCGCTGGCGCGCACCTGCGCGGCGGTGGAGAAATGCAGGAAGCCGTCACGCGTGTCGTCGGCGCTGCCCCGGTACTCGCCCACTGCTTTGGCCGCCCGCCAATCCTCGCTACGCACCAGCGTGTAGATGGTGGTGACGGATTCAGGCGGGCTGGCTCGGTCGCTCATGCGCGCACGATACCATTCACCCATCCCGTCATACGAAGGGCCGTTCAAGCCTCCTGGAGCACTCCTTGCTCTGCGCTGCCTCCCAGTCGCCCCTACGAGTCGTCTGACACCCTTCTCCGCCCTTCTCCGCTCAGCGGGCCGCCTCATCCACTGGGTCAACGATGAAGCGACGGCATTTCAACGACCAGAAGTAGTTAGCCAGGTACCAGACCTTCAGGCCGTGGATGTAAAGCTTCGTATCGTCATTCAGGCCCTGGGACGCTCGCACCAGCCCGCGCTCCTCCCGTTCGAAATCCGCGATGCGGGACCTGAGCAGTTCCACCGCCCGGCGAACCGCCTCCTGCTCCGGATGACCGTGCCGCCGCATGAGGATGATCACGATGTTGTGGACGTCTCCCTGCTCCATTTCCTTTGGAAAGGAGACGAGATCGTTGGACAGCGTGATGATCTCCGACGAGAGGTATTCGAGGCGCCCCCTCCTGGCATTCGTCCAATCCACGCGGTCGTACTGGATTCCCGCCGCGGGCACGACCAGGTCGAAGCAAGGATGGGCGGCGCCCGTGTGCTGTCGCTTCGCCAGATACTCCTCGACATCCGGGCAGTACCCGACGCGGCGATTGTGGGTCTCCCATTCATAGGACTCGAGGTAGTCCGCGACATGCCCCGCGAAGCGCTCTTGCAAACCTGGAGAGGCCACGGCCCGCAGTCTCGACCAGATGTCACTCAGCCCCGAGTGGAGCGTTCGCCGAGGCAACTCCCGCGCCACGGCGGACGTATCACCGAGGAGCGACAGCAGACTCTCCCGGGATTGCCGGGCCCTATCGGTGCTGTGCCCGTCGTCCCCCTCATCAAATTGGTCATCGTACTCGAACAGCCAGGCCATCCAGTCATGGGCCAGGAGCAGGTTGTCGCGAGAGGCCGTGGGATAGGCCATGGCCGCGAACATGGGAACCGCGATCCTCCGGTGCTGCTCGAGGCGACCCGGCTTGTCCGTCAGCCCCACGCTCTCCAGCCAGTCATCCGCTTCCCGGTGGATCCCCGGGTAGTGCCTGTTGATGGGAGGCGGAGGCCCCCAGTCGACCGTTTCCAATGCCTTGCAGATGGACTGCTGATTCACTCGAACTCCCAAGAGGTTACCTCTTCCGGCGTGTGACCCGCATCCGCAGCTGCTTCGGGATCAATGAGACATGCGCTGGCGCGGGCTCGATCGGCCCCTCCCGCACGCACCGCGCCTCCCAGCGCGAGGCGATCGTCGCCAGGGTCAGCATGACCTCGGTCACCCCGAGCATCTCCCCGATGCAGCGGCGAACCCCCCCGCCGAAGGGGACGAAGCTGTTCATCGACAAGCGGTTGGCGCGCTCGGGGAGCCACCGGTCGGGCTCGAAGCGGTCCGGCTGCTCGAAAGACCTGGGACTGCGGTGGAGCAGATAGGGGCTGTACGCGATCCCGGTTCCCTGCTGGAGCTGGTAGGAGCCCAGGACGGTGTCACGCATCGTCACCCGGGTGAAGAGCCAGCCCGGTGGATAGAGGCGCAGCGCCTCCATGACGATTCGACGTGTTTCCTTCAGCTCGGGGATGTCGTCCCATTGCGCGGCCCGCCCACCGAGGACACCGTCCAGCTCGGCCTGGAGCCGTTGGGTGACGTCCGGATGGTGGCCCAGCAGGTACAGACACCAGCACAGGGTCGCGGCCGACGTCTCGATTCCCGCCAGCAGGAGCGTCGTGACTTGATTGTGGACCTCCTGGGGGGAGAGTCCCGCGCCTCCGCCCTCGTCCTTTTCCCTCAGGAGCATGGACAACACGTCCTCGCGCTCCACGCCGGACGCGATGTATTCCGAGATGATCTTCCGGATCTCCTCATGCAGGACCGCGAGCGCCCGCTTGTAGCGGAGGTTGCCAGGAGTGGGCAGCCGCTCGAAGAGCACGCCCGGCCCCACCGTCCGCACGAAAAGACCGTTGAGGTAGATGGACAAGGCATCGGCGATTCTCGCGATGGAGGCGTCGGCCATTTCCGCCGAGAACATCGAGCGTGCCGCGATGCGGGAGGCGATGTGATAGGCGGCGGCCTTCATGTCGACCACGGCACCCTCCTCCCAGTCGCGAAGCGCCCCCTCGGCGACCCCGGCCATGACGGATGAGTAGTCCTTGATCGAGCTTTTCTTGAAGGCGGGCTGCACCAGTCGCCGCTGTCGCTTGTGCGGCTCCGACTGGCTCGTGAGCAGCCCATTTCCCGTCAGCTCGCTCAGTTTCTCGTACAGGGAGCCACCCTTGTCGAAAGTCGCGCTGTCATGCAGGACCTGACGCGTGAGCTCGGGGTCGGTGATGACCACCATGGGCATCTGTCCGATGTAGACACGGACGAGACTCCCGACCTTCTCCAATGAGAGAAGGAACTCGCGCGGTCTGGTGAGCAGGGGCCAGGAATGTCCGAGCAGCGGCCAACGCGCGGGGGCGGTCGGGACATGCGCCGGGGCAGCTCGCGGCGTCTGTCCATCCAGGAGGTGCATGCCGTCCCATCTCTCATCCCTGTTCGTGAATTGCATCACCACGACGCATGAGCGTTCGATCCCTCTTTCGGGTGATTTCCATCAAGGCCTGACGATCTACCCTGCGCGCGTGCTCGAGACATCAGATGATTGCGTGAAAGACCCTCTCCACATTCTGCGCAGGGCGATGGCGCTGACGATCGTGGGCCTGCTGGCGGCATGCGGAGACCGTGGAGCGGCGAAGGCGAACCCCGAAGCCGCGATGCTCGGAAGCAGCCCCCATCCGGCCGCCCTGAGCACGGACGATGTCGGTCCCCCGCTGCCCGCCGGCCGCTACGTGCTTGTGAGTGCACTGAGCGGCAAGTGTGTGGAGGCAATCCCAGGCAATACCGACGGAGGGAGGATCCAACAAGCCACCTGCGTCGACGGTCCGAGCCAGACCTTCGAGGTGATTCGAGAAGCCGACGGAGGCTACAAGTTCGTCAACGTGGGCACCGGTCGCGTGCTCGACCTGAACGGTGGCTCCACCGCGGACGGCGCCGTCATCCAGCAGTGGAGCGATAACGGCTCCAGTGCCCAACGCTTCCTGCTGCGACGCGACCAGGGCAATCTCCACAGCCTGGTCAACGTGGGCAGCCACAAATGCGCGGCCATCGAAGGAGGCGTCAGCACCGAGGGGGCCGGCCTGCGGCAGGCCAGTTGCGACAGCCAGGCGCCGCAACACTTCCTCCTCCATCCCCGAAGCGGCGACAGCCGGGGCCCCCTCGCCGTGGGCCAGTACAGCCTGCGTTCGGTGAGCTCCAACCTGTGCCTGGAGCTCGCAGGCGCCAGCACGGCCGATGGAACCCAGCTCCAGCAAGCCCACTGCGACAACGTGGCGCATCAGCACTTCGAGGTTCTGCCCTCGGTGGATGGCACCTACCAGTTGCGTGGCGTCCACAGTGACAAGCCGCTGGACGTGCGCGGGAACACCCCGCTCAATGGCGAGCCGTTCCAGCAGTGGAGCGACTCCGGTGGGCCCAACCAACGCTTCAGGGTGACCCCGGTGGGAGAGGCCTTCCTGCTCGAGGCTTCGCACAGCGGAAAGTGCATGGACGTGAAGGGCATGAGCCAGGCCGAGGGCGGGCAGATCATCCAATGGGATTGCAACGGTCAGTCCAACCAGCAGTGGCGGCTGGAGGCCGTGACGCAACCGGCGCCCACCGGCTCCGCCCATCTGCTCAAGCTTCCACTCGAGCTGCTGAGCGATGGCTCCCCGTCGCTCCCAGCGCTCGCCGAGGCCAACCTCCATGTTGACGCCAGCAAACTCGGCGACGTGAGCCAACTGTGGTGGGTGTGCCACCGCTGCGCCTTCTTTGGCGCCCCCGAGTTCGAAGCGACGAGCCAACCCCCCACCCGGCTCAAGGCCAGTGTGCGTGTGCTCGGAGGCATCAGCCCGGAGCAGGCCGACGGCATTCCCTGGATCGACATCACGGACGCCACCGTGAAGCTGGCGGATGTGGAACGTGTCCAGGGTGGTCTGACCCGAGGCGGGTTCTACACCACGCGCATGAGCCTCGTGCTCGATGCCGCCACCAAGGCAAGGCTCGTGGCCGCGCCTGGAGCCAACCGCATCCAGTTCCGGTTCAACGGGACCGATGGCGAGTCCAATGGATACCGCGTCCTCGACCTCCAGCTGCAGGACGCCCAGGGCACCAGCCTGGCCAGCAACCCCGTGCGGTTCGCCGACATCCAGGCCGAGAAGGTGGCCGGCCAGACCTGGAGTGCCGATGTCCCGGCGGGCGAAGCGCTCTGGCATGGCCAGGGCACGCTCCTCAAGAGCAGTATCGTCAGGCGTAACATCAAGGCCGCCTGCGCCTCCTGCCACGCGACCGATGGGCGGGATCTGCAGTACTTCAACTACTCCAACAACGCCATCGTGCAGCGCTCGCGCTTCCACGGCCTGAGCGATGCACAAGGCAGACAGATCGTCGCCTACCTTCGCTACAGCCAGCGGAACGTGCCCCACGTGCCCCAGGCCGCGCCGTGGAACCCGCCATACCAGCCCGGCCCGGGGCTGGACGGCAAACCCATCATCGAATGGGCCGCCGGAGCTGGCCTGAGCGCCGTGCTCGAGACCCCCACCCAGGCCCTCCAGGCCCTCTTCGGCAAGCCGCTGGGTCCCCAGCCACTGAATCTGAGTCAGACGGATGTCGATGCCGTGATGAACGCCAACGCCACCCTGAACGCGCGGGAAGTCGCCATGCCGTTGCAGTACCCCGACTGGAACGCCTGGCTGCCCACGATCCATCCGCTCGACGTGTGGCCCGCGGGCGCCAGCAGCGCCGGTTCCTTCGAGAACGGAGCCCAATGGGCGCAGAGCAGCCGCACCCATCCCAAAGCCAGTGCGGACCAGATCGAAGCCTGGCTCGAGGCCCACGAGAATCCCAACGGGCAGTACGGGGACTGGCGCCACCTGACCCCGAGCGAGCGCAACGAGATCCAGGGCTACTTCAGCGCCTTTGGCTGGGAGGCCTACCGCTTCCTGGGCGGGGGCCGCGGCAATCACATCGCCAGCTCAGGCGAGTACGGCGCGCAGGTCGGAGCCCGCCTCCTGGCCGCGCGCGCCGCCAGTTCCACGACGGACAGCGATCCGGCGTCCTTCACCCCCAACGCCTTCATCGAGCGCGCCGTCATGAGCCTGCTCCACTGGAACGTCATCAAGCAGTGGGAGTGGGCTCACACCTATGGGCTCGAAGGCAACCAGCAGTGGTTCATTGGCGACTTCAACGCCGCCACCCAGACCTGGAGAGGCCGGGGTGAAGTGCGAGGCTGGCCCTTCAACACGGTGAGCGTGTTCTTCCTGGCTCCGCACATGCTGTACCAGGCCGACGAGACCTCTTCGGGGAAGGTCACGCGGGAGTGGTACCTGGCCTGGGAGCGCTCCAACATCGTGGGCTCGTACTACCGGACCAACGCCTGGTACCAGATGCAGGTCTCCATCAACCCGGGAGCTCAAGGCGACTGGGCGAACTACTCGGTGGACTGGCCCTACCTGACCGGCTTCGATGAGCTCCTGGCGGCAACCGTGGGCACCTCGACACCCGCTCACGCGAACGCGGCCTTCCTGAGCGACATCCGGCTGCTGCAGGCCCGCATCAAGTCGGCCCAGTACGTCAACAACGACATCCCGATCTACGTGCCAACCCAGACAGGCAGCCTCGTAGACAACCGCGGACGCTTCGGCCGGGCGCAGACCCTGAAACACCTGACCCCTACCAACTTCATGGACCAGGCGACGACACAAGGCTCCGCCAAGACGCCCTTCAGCAAGTTCGATCAACTCCAACCGGGCCTGTACCTGAAGGTGCTCAACGGGGCGATGAACCAGTTCAATGTCCTGTACACCGACACCGAGCCCGCGAACTGGCGGCGTTGTGATCCGGCCAACACGGAGCTGGGAGAGAACGAGCCGTATGCCGGATTCGCGTTCTGTGTGGATCAGACCCGGAATCCCCTGGCACAGCCTGAACCGGGCAACTTCGTGATGAACGCGGTGAACGGAAGGGTCACGGTCGAGCAGTCGCAGCAGTATGGAATCTGGAAGGCCACGCAGCTGGGTGCCGATGCGCAGCGCATCCAGAAGTGGCGCGAGTGGACCTCACGTCTCTGGCCTTGAACCGAGCTCAGCACAAGGAGAACACGATGAGAACCTTCACCACCGCCGACGGATGCAAACTGGACTACCACCTCGCGGGCTCGAGCTCGAGCGAGCGCACCCTGGTACTGCTGCACGGCTGGTCGCAGTCGCGCGCGATGTTCGATCGGGTGATTCCCATGCTCGCCAGGCACTACCGTGTCGTCAGCTACGACCAGCGTGGCCACGGTGAATCCGGCCACCCCTCGCATGGCGCTCGCATCGCCCGGCTCGCGCGCGACCTCGACGAACTCCTGACGCACCTTTACATCGAGCGGGCGGACTTCGCGGGCCACTCCATGGGGGCATCCGTGCTGTGGAGCTACCTCGACCTGTTCGGCTCCGCGAAGGTGAGCTCGCTCATCATCATCGACCAGCCCAGCGCCTGCACAATCCTGCCCTGGCTCGACCCGGCAGAGGCGGCCAAGGTCGGTGCCATCGTGGACTTCCCCGGCGCCGAGGCCTTCTGCAAGGGATTCACCGGTCCCGATGCGGCGAGCGCGCGGCGCAATTTCCTCGTCTCCATGCTTACCCGGCAGATCTCCGGCGAGGACCTGGAGTGGCTCTACCAGGAGAACCTCAAGCTCGACGGAGGCTTCGGCACACGGCTGCTGCTGGACCACCTCATGCAGGACTGGCGTGACGTGCTGCCACGCATCGACGTGCCGACGCTGGTGATCGCTGGCGAGGTCAGCCACGTCAATCCGGCATCGCAGAAGTGGAGCGCCGAGCAAGTCCCCGGAGCCCTGCTGCACACCTTCACCGCCAAGGAGGGGGGCGCACACTTCCCGTTCTTCGAACGGCCGGAGCCTTTCACGGTCGCATTGCGCTCCTTCCTCGACGCCCTGCCGACGCCGAGTGCCCGGGCAGGCGCCGTCTCCTGACATGTGGATTGTTGGCGGCAACGCCGCGCATCGATGACGCACCACCTTCAGCAACCATTCCACCTCTGCTCGCGTAAGCGGGGGCAACGACTCGAAGCGCACGCTGCCCTCCTGCGGCACGAAGACGCCCAGAGCGACCCTTCTCGCAGAAGGACTCACGCGGGGGCCGCCCACCCCTTCGCGGCCCAGGAGGCAGAGAGGGGTGGGCTAGAGTCGGAAATGCATCCAGGCATCGGGCTCGGGCAGCCGGCTGGCCGGGCTCCGGGCTACCGAGGGCACATGCAGGTAGTCCTCTTGTGTGTCCATCCCTTTGAACTCCGCCAGCCGTACCAATGCCAGGCCCTCGACGGACAAATGTCCCTCGGTGGCGAAGACCTCCGGGGCGAGGCGCCCGCTGTCCTCGGCCTCCTCCATGGCATCGCGGCGCTCTGCCAGGAATCGCTCGAGCGAACTCTCGAAGAGACGCGAGTCCCTCTCCAGGAGCGCCCGGCAGAGCTCCCACCGGATGTCGTCCGTTCCCTGCAGCGCCCTCTCGTACCTCTCGAGCAGGGCTGAGCAGTCCGCATTGGAAGCCCCTAGGAAGAAGTGCTGCATGAGGAGCTCGACGAACAGGAAATCCTCTTCGTACTCCGAGCCCCGGACCCACGTCCGCCTGGCATGCCGCGCCACCCGGGACGCGCACTCGGAATCACCCGCGGCCACCGCATCGAAGAAGGGCAGACATTGGCTGGTCAGCTTGGAGTCCTCGGCCACCTTCTCGAGAAAGTGGGCGAAGGCCCTGCCGCTGTGGTGGAGGCACGGGAGAAACCGTTCCGCGGTACCGCCCAGAAAGAGCAGGCCGGTGCCGATGATGCGAAAGTTGCGGCAAAAGGCGAGGAGCGTCTCCCACTGCACCCGCCCACCGAGCAGTTCCGGCAGCAACTCCTCATTGTCCACCGTGGCATTCTGAATGAAGGCGGGCAGGAACTCCGAAGGCATCGTCATGACAGGCTCCTGGACAGTGAAGGTCCGGTCACGAACCTCACGACCCCTCCGCTTGGAGGAGAATGCTCCCCACGGCGCCCCGCTCCGAGCGCGAGAGGACCACCGACTGGCCGGTACGGGCCCACCGCCCGCGCAAGTCCTGGGCGGCTAGACACACCCCCAGGGCTCCGCTGGCGGCCCCGGTGTCTCCCACGGCGGCGCAGGGCAGATGCATCCGGGGCTCCGCCAGGAGGTCCGAGAGGCTCACCCGCGCGCTCCCCCACTCCAGGGCCCGCCATTCCTCGCCGTTCAGGTCCGAGTAGATGTCACCGCGGAAGGGCAGCAGCCCCTTGCTCTCGCGCCCGAGGAGGATCCGAAGGCACGTCGACAACGCCCGCGCGGACCCCCTGGCACCGCCAGGGCTGTTCTCGGTTTCCTGTCCGGTCGCCACGCCCGTGACGACGGCATGGACCGCCGCCCCGCGGCGCCGCGCGCCCGCCTCGCTCTCGAGCAGCAGACACACGCCGGCTTCTCCCGGCATCAGCCCGGTGGGGCTCTCTTCGCACTTCAGCCGCCGCGAGTTGGCCAGCCGCTGCAGCAACAAGGGGTCAAACCAGCTATCCACCGACACCAGGAGGATTCGCTCCAGGCTGGAGCCAGCGAGCCGCTGCATTCCCTCCTGCAGCGCCAGGGCGGTGCCCGCATGACCGACGGTGACGAGCTTTGCGTCCTGGTGGGCAATCGGGCGCTCCAGCATCCCGAGGAGCGGAAGCAGGTAGGCCTTGCGGACGACTTCCGGGAGCTGCTCCTCCGAGGAGAGGAAGATGTCGGCATCCAGAGGGGGGAGGACCGCGATCAGCAACGTGCTGGCCCAGAACCGCTTGTCGGAGGCCTCGGGCAGGAGTCCCGGCTGCGCCAGCAATTCCCCGAGACAGCCGCCGGCCAGCCGCAGCCACCGGCCCACCAGGTGGAACCCTTCCGTATATCCCTGGATGGGGTGACCCATGAGTGCGATGCGCTCCTGCGACTCCTCGTCCACCAGGGCGAAGCCCTTCACCTTGCGCGGGCGGGCGATGCCTGCGCGGATGGCCGCACAGGCCGTATCCGCCGTGCGGCCCACGGAGGTGATTGCTCCCATTCCAGTCAAGGCGAGGCGCACGGCATCTCCTTCAAAAAGCTCTCGAAGGGCTGGCTCCCCGAGGCGAACCGGAGCCCTCGGGCCGCCTGCAGTTGGCGGCGCTGTTCCCAGGTCCACGCCCGTGTCTCGAGTTGGCAGGCGCCCCCGCTGCGCACGGCGAGTTCCCAGGCGAGAGCAGGGCGCCGTCGCATGGGAGCCACCTCCAAGGCATCCACCAACGCCTTCACGCTCCACAGACTCCCGTAGAGGTAGCGCCCCGCCTTGTCGAAACGCGACTGCTCGCGCTGCCACCATGCGTCCACCGCTTCCACACGCACCGTGCCGGGCAGGAGCACGGGGCCGGGAAGAGCCCCTTTGCCCTGCTCCTCGTCCGCGGCCATCGGCGCGGCTTCCTCCTCGGCCGCGTCCTCTCTGGCCGCCGCGAGGACTCCCTCCAGGGGCATGCCGGTGATGGCGGCGAACGACTCTGCCTCGAGCCAGCCTCCCCCGCCCTTTCGCAGGACATCCAACAGCGCCTCAGCCGCCGCCCTCCTCCCGCTGAAGCCGAGCGCCCAGGCGGCGTCGGCGCGCAGCGGGTCCACCGCCAGCGCCTTCACCAGGAGCTCCACCTCACGCGGGCCCCCGCCCACGGCCAGCGCGATCATCGCCGTCGCCAGCGAAGGACCCCCCGCCTCGACGAGTCTGCGGCACAGTGCCCAAGAGACCTTCGCGTGGAAGCGCAGGCCCGTGAGGAGGGCGGCATCCCGCTCCTGGGGATGGGAAGACGTGAGCCCCCGGGCCACGAGCCCAGCTGCCACGTCCTGGGAGGTAAAGCGTGCCGCGCGCAGGGCGGCAGTCAGGGTTCCGGGAGCGCCCTCGAGCGACAGCCTCCTGAGCACGACCCCCGTGTCCACCTGCCGGAAGGCGAGGCAGCCCAGCAACGGTCCACGAAGTCCAGGCCCGGCCTCCGGCAGCAGACGCATCAGGAGCTGGTCGAGCTCTTTGCGGCCGCTCAGCTCCAGCGCCCCCAGGAGCCCACGCCGTGCCTCCGGCTCCGACCGCACGAGAGCGTCACGGACCTGGCCGCTCCCGTCGAGCTCCGGCGTGGCGAGGAGGACATGGGCCGCGACCGCTGCGCGCGCCCAGTCGTCGCCCTCCAACGCGGGCTGCAACAGGCGCTCGATGACCGGGGCTCCATGAACGCGCAGCCCCTCCAGGTGAGCCAGGAGCCGCCCCTCGTCGCCCTCGGTCACCTCCGCCAGCACGTCTTCCAAGGACAGGAGCGCACGCTCCCGCTGCGACCAGAAGAAGGCCGACTCGTCGAGGTGCTGCTCCACCACATCCCAGAGGATTCTTCGGCGAAGCATGGGGGCTATGAGCAGGCAAGAGCGACATCAGGGCTCACGGCAGCCTCGCCTTGTCATTGATGTCCAGCTCCGACCAGAAGACATTGCTGAGCTTCAAAGCGCTGATCTCCTTCGCCAGCTCCAGCCGGACGACATAGGAATCCGGGGCCTGGTCGATGCGGAAGAGCTGGGGGGCGTTCTCCAGTTTCTTCCGGTCGAGCACGCGTTTCTGGAGGCTCACGATGCGGCCGGACTGCTTCGCCTCATCCTCCCAGACAATCGAACTCGCCTTGAAGTCGAGGCAGTCGAAGGTGCCGATGGGGTTGATGATGCTGTAATCCTGGCTGTAGACGCGCTTGCGATGATCGTACAGCGTGAACGGCAGGTACTCGATGTCGTTCGTGGCGTGCTTTTCGATGAGCGCACGGAACTTGCTGGAGACGATGAGCATGTTCCGGACGGTGCTCAGCTGGTCCGCCAGCTTGATGCCGGGGGACTCCTTGGACATGTAGATCTTCGCGTCCTGCGGGTACTCCGCCCCCACCCGCTTGCCCGCGCCAACCTTCCAGGCGGACATCTCGATGCCCTTGACGAAGTCGTGAATCACACACCGGCTGCGGTCATTGACGTTTCCCAGCACATCCAACAGGAAGAAACGCATTGGGTTTCCAGTCGAGGTCTAGCGTCAGAATACGAAGTCGGCGGCGGAACCCGAAGGAGTCTCTTGCGGCAGGCGGAAGAGGTCCTTGGGCATCTCCTCCACGGAGCCTCCGCTCACACGCCCCTTCTTCATGAGCTTCCCCGCGAGGACGATCATCGGATACAGCTCCTTCGACAGCGCCTCCAACTGCGTCTTGGCAAACTTGTAGTCCGGGGCCTCGTGATTCTGGAGCTTCTCCTGCACGGGATTGAAGAGCGCATCCAGCCGGATCTGGACCTTCTCGCTGTAGGCATTGTGCGAGAAGGTGTCCGCTGAAATGCGGTGCCGGGGCAGCCCCAGCGTCAGGGCGATCCGCTCATCCATGGGCAGGATGATCATGTTGAGCGTGTGGTTGAGGTTGTAGCTCTCCTCCAGCAGCCCGGTGCGAACCAGCTTCTTGTACTCCAATTCGTAGGGTGTCCCCGCCCCGAGCTTGGCGATGGCTGTCGTCAAGTTGCTGTCGGGGATGATGTGATGGGACTCGTGCCAATAGGGCAGGTTGCAGGACGTGCGGAAGTTCTTCCCGCCGTCCTTGACGTCCCAGAGGCCCTCCTTGGGAGCATCCACTTCCATGCGTCCACCAACAGTGCGCGCCAGCATCGTCAGCCGCGGGCTGCGGCTGATCTGCTCGCACAGGGCCTTGTAGCGGGGCCAGTTGTAGAGCTTGGGGTCCTCCAGGGCCCGCTTGAAGCCTTGCCACCGGTAGTTGCAGGAATGCTCCTTGAGCACCCCCTCGGGGCCCTTGTGCCGGTCGGCGATGTGGCGGTTGAGGCAACTCCCCCCGTCCGTCGAGCCCGGAACCGGCTTGTGCTTGCCCTTCAGGTTCTTCGCGTCCCAGTTGTGCTGCTTCTGCGACATCGTGCTCTCCCGTCAGTCCGCATGCGCACCGGGGCCCTGGAGCCCGTCGCCTCAGTTGATCTGCACCTTCCCACCCCTGAGCCGCTGGAGCTCGTCCGCCTCGGTGCGGATATTGACTCCCCTAAGCACCACCAATCCATCTCGACGCAGGGTCAGAGAGGCCTTGCCACAGCGCAGGACGACTTCCTCCCGGCCCTCGACGAGAACGCGCCGGCCATCCACTTCCACCTCCTGCGGCTTCCGAGCGAGCGTCTCATCGAGCACGGCCTCGAGCATGGAGGAGGGGCCAGCGGCCTGGAGCAGCCCCATGACCAGAGGCTGAGCGGGGTCCCCCTCCGCGAAGAGGAGCACCACCGACTGGCGGTCGGCGATGGCCCGGGCCAAGACCTGAGCCTCCAGCGCCACCGCGAGGCGCGCGGCAAGCGGCCCCCGGCTATTGGCCGGGTAGTCCACCAGGGCGCAGCCATCCTTCATCCCGAGCAGCCAGCCAATCCGCGGCTCCAGGATACGCTCGGAAGAGTCGAGAACGTCGAGCCGGGCCTTGTCGCGGGGGTTCCCATCAGAATCCATGTGCACAGCTCCTTTCCGCGGTACGGGCTAACGCTCCTCACCACAGACGTCGCACTCGTCATGGGCCGACTTGCCGAAGCCCACGACAGGAGGCTGCATCAACGGGGCGGGCGGCGTGTTCTTGTCATTATGCAGCATCAGGTCGAGGGCCCGCGCCACGTTCTTCCCCTCGAATTCCACGTCAAAGGAGTAGTTGACGAACTCGGCCTTTCCCTTCGTCTTGCCCGAGGCCACACCCCCTCCAGCCGTGCCGGCCTCGTCCCCGGTGCTCGTGCTGAAGTTGGAGTCCTTCACGCACACCGGGTTGCCCTCCACTAGGACCTTCTTGGTGCCTTTAGCCGTGTCCGAAGACTTGGCGATATTGGGATACGGAATGGGCACGGGCCCGCCAGGGCTCGGAGTCTTGCAAACGTCTGGGAAGGCCACCGTGACGCCGTTGGAGTCCTTGGTCACGACAGAGAGTTTGTTGACGCCTACCGTGTTCGCCATCGGCCCTCCCCGCGGGCAGGTGAGCGTGGAAATATACCTGACTCATCCGCTGGATACCACGGACCTGCCCCGGTGAGGGGGGGTCTGACCAGGACCCGCGTAGGGCGCGGCGCAACGGAACGGGCGTCCGTCGGCGGGGCCCAGGCCCGGTCGAGGGGCGGCGGATGGCGCGGCAGGGTCAGCCAGAAGCAGGTGCCCTCAGCCTCCGTGGAGCGCACCTGCAACGTGCCCCCGTGGGCCTTCACGATTTGAGTTAGAGAGGAGATAAAGCGGCCAGGCGGCCAAGGGGGCGTGGAGCCGCTCGCGTCCACGAGCTGCTGGACCGAGCCGGGCTGCTGCGGAAGTTACAGCCCTGGCCTGCAGGTTGACTGCAGCAGTTCGAGGGACATCCTTGAGCAACTCGCTTCATGGGAGCAGGACGGTGAGTGGCGATGGACCTGGCGCCACTCCAGTCCACCAACATGTCGAGTTCTTTGACACCGTCTCGGGGACCGTTCCCAACGCAGAGTCGGGGATCCGTACGTGAGGTTACTTCTTCGGCGCTGGATTCAAGCGCTCCGACCAGACGACGGAAACGATCTTCCAACCGGCTTCCGTGTTCACCAGATGCCAGGCTTCCTTGCCGTGGTTGGTTTCGCGTCCGTCGTCATGGAAGCTGTAGTCGAAGTAGACGGAGGCAACGTCGCCGTCGGTGTCGATGCGGATGTTGGAGAACTTCTCTTCGGTCCGTTGCTTGTCCGCCACGATGCCGTCGATGAAGGTGATGGGGTTGTACTTGCGGTTGACCTCCACCTTGGCGGCTTTGGGATTCTTCTGACGGATGCGCTGCAGGCTCTCGTCGTCCATCACGGCCTGCCAGGTGATGTCTTCGTGCAGGAGCAGCTTGAGGAAGCGCTCCTTGTCCTTGGTGATGATGGCGGATCGGAAGTCCTCGATCACGGCTTCGATTTGTTTGACCGGCGTACCGGTGTCCTTCGGGCTGGCCTGCGCCATGACGGGGGAGGCCATGAGACAGGCCATGAGTAGAAACGACAGCTTCACGAATGCTCCGGTGTCGTGAGTGGGTGGGTGTTTTCGCAGCCGGCGGGGCAACGTGGTCGCAGGGAAGTTATTCCCCGGCCGGCAGTCCCTTCTTTCACGGAGGTGTTGCGGAAGCGATAGAAGCCGGGTTGAGTCCCGCCTCCCAACCGAAGAGCACAACACACGGCCAGCCCAGGCCGCCTTCCCAGGCGGGGCGCGGCACTGGATGAGGCCTGCAGTTGTGCTGGGAGCTCTGGGGTGACCCCTGCGCCGGGGCCAGCCTCCCAGTCCTCCGTAATATCGTGACGACACCGCTCTTTGCGCACAGCCTGCCAACATCACTCCGACTGGCGGACCTTCTTGCCCAGGTGCTGAACCAGGTTCTCCATGGCAGCGCGGCGCTTCGGCTTCTCGGCCATTCGCTTCATGGCGGCCATCATCCCCTCGGTCCTCTGGCGAAGGCCCTCCTGAGCATTCGAGGAGACCAGCCCGTGGACGCTGAAGAACTTCGCGTAGGCATCGATGTGCTGGTAGCCGACCTGCGCCATGAAGGCCGCGGAGAGGGCATCGGAGTCCTTACCGGTGATGGGGATCTGCTCGTTGAAGGAGCCCTTCACCTGGATGTTGGGGAGCTGCGTGAAGGGGCTGAATGCGTTGATGCCGAAGAGCAGCGAGGAACCGATGGCTCCATCGATCTGCTTCTCGAGACCCGAAGGCATCGGCTGGGGGGGGACTCCGGTCTGTCCCGTCGTCCAGGGCGCGGGATAGAGGGAGGGAATCTCGGCGATCATGGAGGTGACCCATGCGTGCGGCACGGCGTCGAGGCTGTTCCAGATGTTCTGGTTCCAGGCGAAATAGTCCTGCTCCAGGCCCAGGCTGACCGGCGGGAACACCTGCTGGAAGAGCTTGGCGAAGTTCGCGTCGCCAGGAGTCGGGCCGGCCGTCGGGAGCACGAACACGTTGCCCCAGTTGGAGGTGCTGAACTTCGTGCCCTTCGAAGTAGCGAGGGCCAGGGCCAGAGTCGGCGCCAGCGCGCCACCCAGGCTGTGGCCGTTGAAGATCAGCGTCTTCGAACCGGTCGAGCCCAGCGAGCACAGAAAATCCACCAGGCTCTTCTGGGTCAGGTTGTCGACCATGCTCAGCAGGTTGTTGACGCCAATCTGGGTCCCCTGCGAGATGTGCGGAGTGTCGAAGCCCGAGGGCGCATTGCACCCACCCAGCGACGGGAACGCCTGCGCAAAGGGGATCGCGCCGACGACACAGTTGTCCTCCAGGATGACATCACTCAGGAGGGCATTGAAGTTGGTCCCCGCGATGGCAACGAAGTAGGCGGACCGGTCGGGGTTCGCCGCGACGTACATGACATTGGCTGGGACGCCCAGGGGCGCGTAGACCACGGGGCCCCAGACGAGCGACCACTTACCGCCCAGATTGGGAAAGACGGCCTTGTTGAGGTGCTCCGCCAGCTGGATGGCCAGGACCAAGGGAAGGCCCTTCGCATCATCGTTCCCCAGGTAGTTGGACTCGTGTGAGAGGATGAAGGCCTGCTGACACAGATTGAGGTTAGGGAGGATCATGGTCGTCCTTGTCGGTTGACTCGTACCGGCTCGAGGGCACGAGGCGGGCGTGGGTTTCGTGGCTTCTGCCTGGGCACCCGCGCAGGGACTGATAGCAAGTCATGGGCCAGGTCCGGCCCGTGCCACTCTCCCTCGGAGCGGGCGTTGTCACACCGTGGCGGCGGACATGTCGCGCCACGATTGACGCGTCAGGCCGGGAGGCTGACACGTCAACCATGTTGCACAGCGACCTGCCGCTCGAAGCGCTGATGGCCGCGCGCGATTCGCGCTCAAAAGGCCTGATTCGTCAGGGTGCCTGTCGTGCACGGCGTTGACCGGATTTGGCGGGTGGGTGGACCGAGGTGATGCCGGTGAGGATGAGATCGACCCCGGCGATGAACTGGGCCCGGTCGTCATGGTCGCGCAGCTGGTCGGCGATGGCCCGGGTGAAGGGATATTCGTCGGGGTCGAGCGCTTCCCAGGCCGTCACCGCCTCGTCGAGGAACGCCCTACGGTCCACGTCATCTTTGAGCGAGCGCGCGCTCGCGACGTTGGCGGCGTTCTGAGCAGCGGCACCGAGGATGTAATGCACCAACGCGAACGTCGCGTTGAACTGGTCGCCCTCGGGCACGCCCAGCGCGCGGACCTGACGACCGATGCGCTCGACGATGCGCGGCGTCACCGACCCCCAGGGTCTCCGGGAGAGCTGCGTTGAGAGCTGCGCGGCGAGCCACGGGTGTTCGGCGATCGCATCGAACAGGCTGAACGCGACGGCGCGAATCTCGTCCTTCGGCGAGCCCAAAGACGCAGCGGGCTCGGCGGCCAGCGCGGCAGCGACCACCGCGTCGGTCGCGGCGTCGAGCAGCTCGTTCTTGTTCGCCACATGCCAATAGATCGCCCCGGGCCCGGTCGCCAGGCGCTCGGTCAGCGCTCGGAATGTCAGCTCGCCCTCGCCGACCGTGTCGAGGAGCTCGATGGCCGCCTCGACGATGCGCTCACGAGAAAGCCCATCCGTGCGCCGCTCTGACCTGCGTTTCCGGGATGCCATGGACCCACCTTGACATGGTTGGAATGCTGTTCCATTTATTATGGAACAGCATTCCAGAAGGAGCAACCATGCACCCCCCCGTCACCATCATCGGCGCCGGCCTCGGCGGACTCACACTCGCGCGCGTTCTGCACGTCCACGGAATCGCAGCCGCGATTTACGAGGCGGAGCCGTCACCGACGTCGCGCGCGCAGGGCGGGATGCTCGACATCCATGACTACAACGGCCAACTGGCGCTCGAGGCGGCAGGCCTGACCGACGAATTCCGCAAGCTCATCCTGGAGGGCCGCCAGGCGATGCGGGTCGTCGACTCGAACGGGTCGGTTCTCTTCGAAGAATCCGACGACGGCTCACGGGGACGCCCGGAGGTGATGCGCGGCGAGCTGCGACAGATGCTGATCGACTCGCTCCCCGCCGGCGCCATTCGCTGGGGTCACAAGGTCAGCAGCGTCCGCGCCCTCGGCGACGGCGGCCACGAGGTGAAATTCGTCAACGGCACCACGGTGGTCACCAGCCTGCTGGTCGGCGCGGACGGTGCGTGGTCACGCGTCCGGCCGCTGCTCTGTGACGCCACCCCCACGTACGGCGGCATGTCGTTCATCGAGACCTGGCTGTTCGACAGCGACACCCGGCACCCGGCCAGCGCGAAAGCGGTCGGCGGCGGGGCGCTCTACGCGCTCGCGCCCGGGAAGAGCATCCAGGCGCACCGGGAGCGAGGCGGAACCCTTCACACCTACGTGGCACTCTCCAGGCCGCAGGACTGGTTCGCTGGTATCGATTTCACCGATGCCGCCGCGGCCAAAGCGCGAATCGCTCAGGAGTTCGACGGCTGGGCACCGGAGCTCACCGCGCTCATCACCGAGAGCGACACCGCGCTGGTCCTGCGCCCCCTCCACGCGCTGCCGAACGAACACCGGTGGGACCGCCAACCGGGGGTGACCCTGCTCGGCGACGCCGCCCACCTCATGCTTCCGTCGGGCGAAGGCGCCAACCTCGCCATGTACGACGGCGCCGAGCTCGGCAAGGCCATCGCCGCGCACCCCCATGACGTCGAGGCCGCTCTCGCGGAGTACGAGACGGCCCTGTTCCCCCGCGCCGTCGCGGTCGCCATCGAGGGAGATCTCCTCCACAAGGCCCTCAGAGACGACGACGTACCCCGAGGCTTCCTCGACCTGCTCACTGGACACGCGCAGGCCTGAGGCCATCTGAAGTCGTAGGCGCGCTCCTCACGCTGGATGACTGGGCCGCCTGCGTCACGCGCCCGGATAGGCGGAAGTCCCGGTCCAGTCCACGCCTGTGAAACCGGCTGCCGTGATGGCGTCAGCAAGCGGCTGGCTGACCAGCGTTACGCCCCACAGCCCTTGCAGCCGGAACAGTTCTCGCCCAGCGGGGATTGCCTCGGGGCGCAGCACGAGTCGCTCCATCGACTGGATGCGGGTTTTCTTGATGCGACTCATCTTGCATCCCGATGCTTCCATGTCGATGGCATCGACCGGTTCGATGGGATGCACCACCCAATAGTCCTTGCTTGCGACACGGCCCTCGTGGTCCAGGATCGTCATGGGCAGGTACTCGACGTGCGTCAGGCCGCGCGCATCGAGGAAGGCATGCAGGCGCTCGGACACGACGAGAATCCCGTCGGTGTTGTGGACGTTGTCCAGGAGCCTCAGCTCGGTCGGGCTTTCCGGATTCATCGCGCTGGAGAGGCCCGCGCTTCCGAGGCTAGCCCATATCGAAGTGCCCTCTTTCAGGGGAACGATTGAGTCAATGCCGCTCGGCTCGAGGAGGGAGCAGGCACCTTCCACGTCGTTGTATCTCCAGATCAGGTAATCCATGTTCAGCGTCCCAGACGGCTTCGTCGTGTAGCCGTCACGGCAGTGGTGAGCCCAGTCATGCCGCGGAATGTTCGCAAAGGGCGGGGGCGCTTGTCGCGGTGTGCATGCCAAGGAGCCCGAGACCCCGGGTTCCCGTTCAACCCATCAGACTCGCGACCGGAGGTCCATCCGGTCGACGTTCTCCTCACGCGCTCGCCCGCTCCTGCTTCCTCCGCCGCGGCACCAGGTTCTCGAACACGAGATACGAGAGCACCACCAGCCCCGCGAACACGGCCGTCGTCCCCACCAGCCACTGGTACGTCAGCGGCTCGCTCACGTGTCCCAGCACCGCTTCCAGGAGCGAGCGGGGCCGGTTCACCACGTTCCAGCTGTTCCACCGCTCGAAGCGCCCCAGGTAGATGCCGTAGCCGCACAGCACCGACGCGGCCAGCACCCCTCCCCACGCCACCGCCCTCCCCCACCGCTCCTCCAGCAGCCGCTTCCACACTTCCAGCGAGAGCAGCCCCAGCAGCCACCCCGTGGCCGCGAAGCTCGCCAGCATCGCCGCGTCGAACCACATCGGCACGCCCGGCCTCGGCCTCAGGTGGATGAAGTCCGTGAGCAGGTACGGCGCGTTGGGAAACGCCAGCAGCCACGCCCCTCCCAGCGGCAGCAGGTTCCACCACCTCCCCCACCCCCGCGACTGCAGCAGCCCCGCCAGCAGCGCGAGCCCATACGGCACCCACGCGAGGAACAGGTTCCACACCAGGAAGACGAAGCTCATCCTCCCGCTCCACTCCAGCCGCAGGTACAGCATGACCACGGCCACGATGCTGCTCAGCAGCACCGGCAACAGCCCGTGGTGACGCAAGTACGAGGTGAATCCGGAGCGCGGGGTCGTCATGGCTTGCACCGTGTTGTGGCCGGAGAGCCACAGGAAGTCCTCCAGCCAGGGAGCGAAGCAAGCCCCGGGCCATTCCCTCGTCCTCCGGTTAATCTCCCCTCCATGTCCGACACGCTGCTCACGAACCTGGAATCCGGAATCCTCTCCCTCACCTTCAACCGCCCCCAGAAGAAGAACGCCTTCACGGGGGAGATGTATGACGCGGCCGCTCGCGCCCTGCTCGAGGCCGACAAGAACGACGCCGTGCGCGTGGTGGTCCTCACCGGCGCGGGCCACACCTTCACCGCGGGCAATGATCTCAAGGACTTCCTCGAGCACCCCCCCACCGGCGAGGACAGCCCCGTGTTCCGCTTCCTGCGCGCCCTCTCGCACCACTCGCGCCCCGTGGTGGCCGGCGTGGACGGCGTGGCGGTGGGCATCGGCACTACCCTGCTGCTGCACTGTGACTACGTGGTGGCCTCCGAGCGCGCCGTCTTCAGCATGCCCTTCATCAACCTGGGTCTGAGCCCCGAGGGCGCCTCCAGTGTGCTGCTGCCCCGCGTGGCCGGCATGGCGCTCGCCTCCGAGCTGCTCATGTTCGGCGAGCCCTTCGACGCGGCCACCGCCCTGCGCGCCGGCATCGTCAACCAGGTGGTGCCCGACGCCAGCCTCGCCGACACGGTGAACACGCGCGCCGCCGCGCTCGCCGCCAAGCCCGTGGAGTCCCTGCGCCTCACCAAGCGCCTGCTGCGCGAGCCCCTGCGCGCCACCGTCGACGAGGCCCTCTCGCGCGAGGGTACTCAATTCGTCCAGCGGCTCGGCTCGGCCGAGGCCCGCGAGGCCTTCAACGCCTTCCTCACCAAGAAGAAGTAGCCCGGGGGCCTACGCCGCCCCTTCCAGCAGCGTCGCATCCGGCTCGTCGTCGCGCACGCGCTGGGGCGTCGCCTTCATCCTCCGGACCACCCGCCCCATGTCCGCCGGCGACACCGGCGGCCACACTCGGGGAGGCGTCCTCGGCAGGCTCTGGCGCGAGGGACTCTCGGCCGGGGCCGTCTCCTCCACGGAAGATGCAGGGGGAACCACCAGGGGAGTCAGGCCGTCGTCCGTCTCGTGCGCCATCGTCGCCTCCGAGGAGAACCGCTACTCCGGGTGAAAAGGCTAGGGCTCCCCTCCTGGACGGTCAAGGCAGCCGGGCTCTGGCAGGAGAATCTGTTTTCCAACCAAAGCCCGGAAAGACCCGACTGTCGTCCAGACAACAGTGCTCAGCGTCCGGAGGGCGCCGGCACCTTCTTCTTCGGCGAGGCGAGGAAGGACTCGATGCCAGGACCCTGGGCCTCCTTGAAGGCGATGCACAGGTCCATCCCCTCGAGCATCTGCGCGAGCATGCGGGGCCCACCCGGAGCGCGCGCCATGCGCTCGGTGAAGAAGGCGGCGGCCTCCTGGCGGTGCACCGGGTCGCAGTACGCGGCGGCCGACCACACCAGCGCGGCGATCCGGTCCTCCTCCAGCCGCGAGGCGAGCGCGTCGTAGTTCTCCTTCACGAAACCGAAGGCCACGTCCCGTGTTTTCACCTGGCCGGCCATGAAGAGCAGCATGACCAGCTCGCGCGTGTCCATGCCGGGCTCCAGCAGCAGCTTCAGGTTCTCCCGCACCAGCGCGGGGTCCCGGAAGCCGCCCAGCGCGTCGATGAGCTGCTCCCGCTTGCGGCGATCCTTCTCCGAGCGCATGGCCGTCATCAGCTTCGCGTGCAGGGCCGCGTCCCCGTGGGCGGCGGCGATGCCCAGCGTGGTGTACACCAGCTCCGGAGCAATCGCCTTGCTGTCACCCAGCCACTTGTCCGTGAGCTTCCTCGCCTCGGCCACCAGCTTCGCGTCTCCGCCCTGCTCCCCGGCGAAGCGCAGCAGCATGGGACGCAGCAGCCGGGTGTCCTCGTCCTCGTTGGCGCGAGGGGTGAATCCGAGTGCCCGGGCCCGAGCCCCGTAGGTGTCGCGCAGGAAGCGCTCCCGGTCTGCCTGGCGCGCGTCCGACAGCATCGAGGGCCTGACCAGCCCCAGCAGCTCCAGCGAGGCCTGGAACACCTGGCGATCCTTGTCCCCGGCCAGGCCCGGCAGCAGGCCCAGGGCATCCGAGGCCGCCATCGTGCCCGCGCTCACCAGGGCCTGCACGTCACCGACGAGGGTCACGCGCTCGGCGCGGGTGAGGGGGACGCCTCCGGAGGAGAGCAGCCGGCCCAACATCTGCGCGTCCAGGGCGGTGCGGTAGTAGCCGGCGCCGTCCGCGTTGGGCAGCAGCCAGGCGGGGCACGCCTTGGACTCGGAGAGCGGCAGCTCGGCCGTCTCGCCCTCCATCACCGTGCAGGCGCGGAACGACTCGCGGCCCGTGCCATAGCGCACGCACAGGGGCACCTTCCACGTCTGCTTCGCGCTGCCCGCCGAGCCCACCGGCAGGAAGCGGCTCTGCGAGAGCTTCGCCACGGGCACCTTGCCCGAGCAGTCCAGCCGCGCGGTGACGAGCGGCGCGCCGCCCTGGTCCAGGAAGGAGCCCAGCACCCCGGACACGTCCTTGCCCGACTCGGCGGACATGGTGTCCAGGAAGTCCTTCGCGGTGGCGTTGCCGTGAGCGTGGGCGCGCAGGTGGCGCTGCACCCCGCGCTGGAAGACGTCCCGCCCCAGCCAGCTCTCCGTCATGGACAGCACCGCGGAGCCCTTGCCGTAGGTGATGCCGTCGAAGGCGTTGAGGATGTCGTCCTCGCTCTCGATGGGCTGGCGGATGTGGCGCGCCGTCACCAGGCTGTCGGAGCCCAGCGCGTACGAGCGCTCGCGCACGCGCTCGATGGGAGCGTCCCACGTGGGCTGCGCGCCCTCGACGATGCGCGGCGTCGCCCAGGAGGCGAAGGCCTCGTTGAGCCACAGGTCGTCCCACCACGCCATGGTGACGAGGTCACCGAACCACTGGTGCGCCAGCTCGTGCATCTGCACGTCGTAGAAGCGGCGCTGCCGGCCGATGGAGTCCTCGGCGGGCTTGGACAGGATGAGCTCCGAGTTGAACGTCACCAGCCCCGGGTGCTCCATGGCGCCCCCGAGCAGCGGCACGGAGAGCACATCCAGCTTCTCGAACGGGTAGGCGATGCCGAAGTACTTCTCCAGGTGGCCGAGAATCTCCGGCGTCACCTGGGCGGCATAGGTGCCCTCCACGGCCTGGCCCTTCGGGGTGATGATGCGGGTACGCACGGCCTTCTCGCCCGAGGGCTTCGCCTCGAGGAAGTCGAAGGGGCCCACGCCAAAGGCGATGAGGTAGCTGGGCAGCGGCTGGGTGCGCGCGAAGCGATAGGTGGTGCCGCCCTGGGCACGAGGCTCCTCGTTCACCAGCGGGGTGTTGGTGACGGCCACGTTGCCCGCGGGCACGTGGAAGGTGAGCTGCCAGGGTACCTTGAAGCCCGGCTCGTCGAAGCACGGGAAGACGCGCCGGGCCCCGAGCGGCTCGAACTGGGTGTACGCGTACCACGCCCCATGGTCCTGGGCGCGGAAGGCGCCGATCGTCTCCCGCTCCGAGAGCTGGCCCTCGTAGGCGAGCCGCAGGTGCGCGGCGCCGGGCGGCAACGTGCTCGCGGGGATGAAGCCGAGGAAGTCTCCGTTACCCTTCGTCTGGGTGAGGGCCACGGCCTTGCCACCGACGGTGAGCGTCGCCTCCTTCACCGTGAGGTAGCGGCCGAGCAACCAGATGGCATCGGTGGCCTCCTTCACCTCCAGGTCGATGTCCACCACACCCTGGAAGGTGGGCTGGGAGGGATCGAGCGTGAGCTCGACGGTATAGCCAGTGGGGCGCACCTGGGAGGGCAGGCGCAGCGAGGGGGACACGGGCGCGGGCCGGGCCGAAGCCTGAGCCTGGGGCACGGGCGAGGGGGCGGCATCCGAGGTGGGAACGGACTGACGAGCACTACAGGCCGTCAACGCGGCCAGCAGGGCGAGCGAAGCACGTCGGGTCGTCTTGGGCATGGGGCGAGGGTCTAGCCCAGGTAGGGCGGGCAGGGTAGCAACGGGCCGTCGCAGCCCCCTTGCCTGGCATCCCGCTTCCAGGTGGAGTGCGCCGCCGTGTCCGCCCCCGCTCCGTCCCCCGAGTCCCCGCCCCTCCCGCTCCCGCTTCCTCCCGCCCGGCTCACCGAGATACTCGGCAAGCGCCCCTCTCCGGTGGTGGGGTGGCTCGCCAACCGGGTGATGGACGCGGTGTGTGCGCTGCCCGCGGCATGGAGGGATGGACTCGCCCGCTTCGTGGGCTGGCTGGCGTTCACCCTGGGCATCCGCCGCCGCGTCGCCCTGGAGAACCTGGCGCACGCGTACCCGGAGAAGAGCGAGGCCGAGCGGCGCGCGATTGCCCTCGGGGCCTACATCACCATGGCGCGCGTGGTGATCGAGTCCATCGACGAGCGGGAGCACGTGGAGACCTGGTGGGAGATACCGGAGGTCCAGGGCCCGGCGTGGGAGGCGCTGAAGGCGAACATCGCGAAGGGCCAGGGCGCGCTGCTGGTGACGGCGCACTTCGGCAACTGGGAGCGCGCGGGGAAGATGCTGCTGCGGCGCGGCGTCCCGCTCAACGCGCTGGTGCGCCCGCTGAATGGGGCACTCAACATGCGCATCGTGGACAACCGGATCGCCGCGGGCGCGGGGCTCATCTATCCGAAGGGCGCCATCGCCCAGGCCCAGGAGGCGGTGCAGCTCGGCGAGACGGTGCTGATGCTGCTGGACCAGTCACTGCCGGCGAAGGCGGCGGTGTTCGTGCCCTTCTTCGGCAGGCCGGCCTCCACCACTCCGGCGATGGCGGTGGTGGCGCAGCGCTCGGGCGCGCCGGTGTTCGTGGTGATGGGCATCCGGGACGCGAGCGGCCGGAAGATGCGGCTGGAGGTGGAAGGGCCCATCCGGGCGCCCGAGGGCCTGAGTGAGCAGGACGCCATCACCGCGCACACGGCGGCGGTGACGGCGGTGCTGGAGCAGTACGTGCGGCGCTACCCGGACCAGTGGCTGTGGCTACACCGGCGCTGGAAGGTGCAGCCGCCACCGGAAGGCTCGGCCGCCCCCCAGGGTTGAATCCCACGAGAGCCATGACGCGAACCCTCTTCATCGGAGACGTGCACGGCTGCGCGGAGGAGCTCGACGCGCTCCTGCGCGAGTGCGGCTACCGCCAGGGAGACCGGGTGGTGCTGGTGGGCGACCTGGTGGCGAAGGGACCGGACTCGGCGGGCGTGGTGCGCCGGGCGAGGGAGCAGGGGATGCTCGCGGTGCGAGGCAACCACGACGAGCACGTGCTGCGCTGGCACGCGGGGAAGATGCCCGAGGGCAAGAAGCTCAAACCCGAGCACAAGCAGGTATTGAAGACGCTGGAGGACGAGGACTGGGCGTACCTCGAATCGCGGCCCCTGCACCTGCACCTCCCCGAGCTCAACGTGCGCGTGGTCCACGGAGGCCTGGTGCCCGGGGTTCCGCTGGAGGAACAGAAGCCGGAGCTGATGCTCAACCTGCGCAGCATCACGCCGGACGGAGAGCCCTCGAAGAAGGTGGATGATGGTGTCCCGTGGGCGAGCCTGTGGAAGGGGCCGGAGCTCGTCATCTTCGGCCACGACGCGCTGCGAGGCGTGCAGCAATACCCGTATGCCATTGGACTGGACTCGGGCTGCGTCTACGGCCAGCGGCTCACCGCGTACGTGCTGCCGGAAGGCCACTTCTACTCGGTGAAGGCGAAGCGGGCGTACATGCCGCTCTGACGGCTCCCGCTTGCATCGGACATCACGGGCGCTCTCTACTGCGCACGAGAGGTGCTCGATGCCGCGAATCAGTCCCTACCTGCTACTGTCCGCCGGGTTGTTCGCGGCGTGTACCTCCTGCACTCGCGAGATACGTGACGAGGACAGCGACCGCATCACCGAGGCGATGCGGCCAGAGCCCCACCCGGACGTCATTCCCGAGGGTGTCGCGCTGAGCAACGAGGCTCCGCCGCTCGCGCCGCCGGACACCCACGCAGCTCACGTGGTGAACGTCCCCGCCCAGCCCCTCCGAAGTCCGGCGCACGCCCACCGGCGCCATCATGGGCTGCGCGGCTCCGTCCGCTATCACCTCGAGCCGCGCCCCGGAGGCAGCACTCCCGGCCTGCTCCCGTGAGCGCGGGCCACTGCCTCACCGCCCTCAGCTCTCGGGCGGGCGCACCACCAGCACGGGCCTGTCCGAGCGCGACATCACCGCCTTGGCCACCGAGCCCATCAACGAGGTCTTCAGTCCCGTGCGTCCGTGCGTGCCCAGGCAGAGCACGTCCGCGTCGAAGCGCTGCGCGGCCTGGAGGATCGCCGTCGCCACGTCCTGGCCCGTGAGCACCTCCACCTGCACCTTGCGCCCGTGGCCATCCGCGTCCCGGGGCACGAGCTGGTGCAACCGCTGCCGCAGCTCCCGCTCGTGCTCCGTCGCCTGCGGCGGCTCGCCCACCGTCACCAGGTACACCGAGCCCCCGTTGGGCAGCAGCGAGAAGGCATACGGAATGGCCCGGTTGGCTGCATCCGAGAAGTCCGTGGCCACCAGCACCGAGCGCAGCACCGGGATGGGCACCGCCACTCCGCGCGCCGCCACCGCCACGGGCACGCTCGCCACCGACATCTTCGCCAGCCGCAGCGCATGGTGCGACACGCTCCACAGCTTGCCCAGCGCCCGCCGCTGGTGCGAGCCCACCACCAGCACATCCACCTTCTCGTCCGCCGCCAGCGTCACCAGGTGGTCCGCGATGCGCCCCACCCCGGGCTCCAGCCTCACCCGCACCGGCGGCTGCCCCGCTGCCTCCAGCGGCCCCGCCAGCGTGCGCACCTCCTGCTCCAGCGCGCGCCGCAGCTCGGGCGTCACGTCCTGGAAGGACATCGGGTGCGCCAGCCCCATGCGCTGGTACTCCTCGTGCGGCCAGTAGATGCGCCCGGCCACCACCTCCACCTGGCCGTAGCGCCGCAGCCGCTGCAGCCAGTCCCGCGCCGCCTCGAAGGGCTGCGAGCGGTCCACCCCCAGCATCACCCTCAGTGGCCGCGTCTCGCGCACCCACGCCTCGAAGGGCTCCGCGTCCCGCACCACCAGCAGCGGCACCGGCAGCGCCGTGGCCAGCCGGTCCACCGTCCCTCCCACCCCCAGGAAGGGCGAGGCGCTCGTCGGCCCCGCCGTCACCACCAGCCCCGCTCCCTTCTCCTCCGCGAAGCGCGCCAGCTCCTCGGCCGGCTCGCCCGTCAGGAGCTGGAAGCTCACCCGCGTCCCCAGCTTCTCCAACCGCTGCACTTCGTCCCGCAGCGCCGACATCGCCGTGTCCTGCAACGTCTTGCCGAAGGCGCGCGCCAGGTCGCCCGGAAGCACGTGCACCAGGAAGAGGGGCTCGTTCAACTTACGCGCGAGCTCCGCGGCGGCCGTGGCCGCTCGCTGCGCGGCGTCCGAGAAATGGGTGGCACAAAGGATGGTCATGGAGGCTCCAACACGGTGGGCCCGGCGGCCCGGGTCATCGAAGAGGTCGGTTCACTTCCCGTGCCGGGCACTCTAAGCCAGCAAGGGCCTCTTCCGGCGCGGGACAAACGCCCTCGCGCCAGGCGTAAAAGCTGCGCACTCGGGGGAGCCCACCGCAGAGCCTGCACGTCCGCCCCCGGAACGCCCGGACGGCCGGCTCCGGTCCCGGGCTGGCGCTCCCCGCATCGCTACCTTCAGCAGAAGAGGCCCTGGAGAATCCCATGTTCCGCTGCCCTTCCTGTGGCGCCTTCAACCGCGTGCGAGAGCCCCCTCCCCCTGGCCAGCCGACCTGTGGCCGTTGTCAGCGGCCGCTCGACCTGTCGGGTGCCCCCCAGGAGGTGGACGGGGAGGCCTTGTGGCGGGCGGTGAGTGCCTCACCCGTGCCCCTCCTGCTGGACCTGTGGGCGCCCTGGTGTGGCCCGTGCCGTGCCGCCGCCCCCATCCTCGAGGCGGTGGGCCGCAAGCAGGCGGGCCGGCTCGTCATCCTCAAGCTGAACACCGACGCGAATCCCCAGGCGGCCAGTCAGCTGCGCGTCCAGGGCATTCCCACCTTCGTCGTCTTCTCCGGCGGCCGGGAAGTCGCACGCCGCAGCGGGCTGCTGCCCCAGGCGGAGCTGGAGCGCTGGGCCCTGTCGGCCGCGCAGGGTCAGGGGCCGTCGGCCTCGGTTTGAGGGCACGGTGAGGAAGAGGCATGGCGTCGGCGCTCCTCACGGACCTCTATGAATTCACCATGGTGGACGCCTACCTCGCGGAGGGGCTCCACGACGAGGCCGCCTTCAGCCTCTTCGTCCGCCGGCTGCCCGCGCGCCGCAACTTCCTGCTCGCCAGCGGGCTGGAGGACGCCCTCACCTGGCTGGAGTCGCTCCGCTTCTCGGCGGAGGAGCTCGCCTGGCTGGAGTCACTGGGACGCTTCTCTCCGCGACTGCTGGACTGGCTGGAGCACTTCCACTTCACCGGAGACGTGCACGCGGTGCCCGAGGGCACGCCTGTCTTCGCCGAGGAGCCGCTGCTCGAGGTCGTCGCGCCCCTGCCCGAGGCGCAACTGGTGGAGACGTACCTCATCAACCAGATGCACCTGCAGACGCTGGCGGCCTCCAAGGCGGCGCGAGTGGTGGAGGCGGCACGAGGCCGGCCGGTGGTGGACTTCGGGGTGCGGCGGATGCACGGAGAGGACGCGGGCCTGAAGGTGGCGCGTGCGGCCTATGTCGCTGGAGTGAGCGCCACCTCCAACATGCAGGCCGGCCAGCGCTATGGCATTCCTGTGTCCGGCACCCTGGCGCACAGCTACATCCAGGCGCACGACGACGAGCTCGCCGCCTTCCGCGCGTACGTCCGCCGCTTCCCCGAGACGACGCTGCTGGTGGACACGTACGACACGCTGGAGGGCGTGCGGAAGGTGGTGGAGCTGGCGCGAGAGCTCGGGCCGGACTTCCGGGTGCACGCGGTGCGGCTGGACTCGGGAGACCTGGTGTCGCTGGCGCACTCGACGCGCTGGCTGCTGGACGCGGCGGGCCTGGAGCGAGTGCAGATCTTCGCGAGTGGCGGGCTGGACGAGGACGAGGTGGACATGCTGCTCGCGCACCACGCACCCATCGACGGCTTCGGCGTGGGCACGGCGATGGGGGTGTCCGCGGACGTGCCCGCGCTGGACATGGCCTACAAGCTGGTGGAGTACGCGGGCCGCGGGAGGCTCAAGCTGTCCACGGGCAAGGCGCTGCTGCCTGGACGCAAGCAGGTGTTCCGCGAGGAAGAGGACGGCGTGGCGAGGAGGGACGTGCTGGCGCGCCACGGCGAGGTGTTGCCGGGACGACCGCTGCTGCGGCAGGTGATGCACGCGGGTACGAGGCTGGAAGGCGCCTCGCCCTCGCTGGAGGCGATACGAGCGCACGCGAGGGAGGAGTTGGCACGCCTGCCCTTGGAGGTGACGCGGTTGGAGCCAGCCCGGCCGCCCTACCCGGTGGACGTGAGCCGCGCGCTGAACGAGGCGAGGGAGCAGATTGTCGCGCAGCTGCGGGAGGAGCTGCACGCGCCATGAAGCGGCCCGAGGAGGAGAGACGATGCGGATGAGGTTCCGGGACCGGAGCGAAGCGGGAAGGATGATGGCGGAGCGCCTGAAGGAGCTGCGTGACGAGTCGCCGGTGGTGCTGGCGCTGCCTCGGGGCGGAGTCCCGGTGGGCTATGAGATAGCGATGGCCCTGGGAGCACCGCTGGAGGTGCTCGTGGTACGCAAGCTGGGAGTGCCGTGGCGGCCGGAGCTGGGGATGGGAGCCATCGCCGAGGGAGGCGCGATGTATGTGAACCCCGAGGTGGTGGCGTACGCGGACCTGACGGACGAGGACGTGAGGGCAGTGGCGCTGGAGGAGGCACGCGAGCTGGCGCGGCGGGTGCGTCTGTACCGGGGCGAGCGGCCGTTGCCGGACGTACGAGGACGCACGGTCATCCTGGTGGACGACGGACTGGCGACGGGAGGCACGGCGCGAGCGGCGGCGCGAGCAGTGCGCGCGTTGGGGCCAGAAAGACTGGTGCTCGCGGTCCCAGTAGCTGGCGAGGAGACAGCGAAGGGGCTGGGCAGCGAGGAAGTGGACGAGGTGGTGGCGGTGCAGGAGCCGGAGATGGTCGGCTCGGTGGGGGCGTGGTACGAGGACTTCCATCAGGTGGACGACGAGGAGGTGCTCGCACTGCTCACGGCGGCGCGAAACCTCGGAGCCTCGCCAGCCCCCTGAGCCCCACCCTCCTCGTCGCTCTCGCTACTCCTTGAAGATGGCGACGGAGGGAACGCCGTCCGGCCCCATGTAGCCGCGGTACATGCCCGTCGAGTTGAAGGGCGTGGCCACGTTGCCCTGCGAGTCCATGGCGATGACACCGCCCTCGCCACCGGCCTTCACGAGCACGTCCAGGACGACCTGGTTGGCGGCCTCGAGCAGCGGCAATTGCAGGTACTCCACGCGGGCGCAGATGTCTCGGGCCACGCCGTAACGGATGAAGTATTCGCCGTGGCCGGTGCCGGAGACGCCGCAGCGCGGATCGGCGTAGGTGCCTGCACCGATGATGGGCGAATCCCCCACGCGGCCGAAGCGCTTGTTCGTCATGCCGCCCGTGGAGGTGCCCGCGGCGAGGTTGCCGGACTGGTCGAGCGCCACCGCGCCCACGGTGCCGAACTTGTGGTCACTCCCGTCGGGAGTCTCGTAGAAGGTCGAGGGCCCCTGCGGCTGCCCCGGCTCGGGCGGCGCCTCCTGCTGCTTCTTCTCCGCCTCCAGGGCGCGCTGCAGCGCCTGCCAACGCTCCTCGGTGAAGAAGTAGCTCTCGGGGACGAGCTCCACGCCCTGCTGCTTCGCGAACGCCTCGGCGCCCTCGCCGACCATCATCACGTGCGGGGACTTCTCCATCACGGCGCGCGCGAGCGTGATGGGGTTCTTCACATGGTGCAGACCCGCCACGGCGCCAGCCTCTCGAGTACGCCCGTTCATGATGGCGGCATCGAGTTCGTTCTTGCCGTCATGGTTGAAGACGGCGCCCTTGCCGGCGTTGAAGAGGGGCGAGTCCTCCATGACGCGGATGGCGGCGGTGACGGCATCCACGCTGGAGCCTCCCTTCGCCAGAACGGCGTGACCGGCCTGGAGGGCCTCGGCGAGGGCGGCGCGGACAGCGGCCTCGGGCTCCGGGGTGAGGGACTCGCGCTTGATGACGCCAGCGCCGCCGTGAATGACGATGCCCCAGCGCGGGGCGGGCTTGGAGACGTCGTCGGAAGAGCTCATGAGCTTCTCTTCTTCCCGTTTGGTGGTGAGGGCAGTGGAACACCCGAGCGGCAGGAGCAGGGCTGTCAGGGCAGCGGCCGAGAGGGCACGACGGAGCGGAGCGGGCATGCGCGGAGTCCTCGTGGGGTCACTTCCAGGCCCGGGTTCTGCCCCATCGCAAGCGCCGGGTCCAGACACGGCCCGCGCTGGCACCCGGGCCTCTCGCCACACGTTCAACACTCGGGCGAGCGATGGAAGGGTCCGATGATTAGAACGCTCCGCCAGATTCAGGAGGATGAACGATGCGTGCTGCCGTCTACGGAGCGGGCGGTTCGAAGAGCCATGAGCTCGTGGTGAAGGACGTTCCGGATCCGAAGCCGGGCTGGGGCGAGGTGCGGGTGAGGGTGCGTGTCTCGGGCGTGAACCCGACCGACTGGAAGGCGCGCGAGTGGTCCGCCCGGAACCTGCCGTGGCCGGAGCAGATCCCCAACCAGGATGGCGCGGGGGAGATCGACGCGGTCGGAGAAGGCGTGGACCCCTCCCGGCGCGGTCAGCGCGTCTGGGTCTATCACGCGGCCCGCCAGCGGCCGAACGGGACCGCCGCCCAATACACGGTCGTGCCCTCGGCCCAGGCGGTGCATCTGCCGGAGGGCATCTCGTTCTCGCAGGGCGCGGGCCTGGGCATCCCCTACCTGACCGCGCACCGCTGCCTCTTCGGCGATGGAGGCGTGCAGGGCCGGACGGTGCTCGTCAGCGGCGGCGCGGGTGCGGTCGGACACGCGGCGATTCAGCTCGCGCGCTGGGCGGGCGCGCGAGTCATCACCACGGTGAGCTCGGAGGAGAAGGCGCGGATCGCCTCCGACGCGGGCGCGCACGGGGTGCTCAACTACCGCGACGCGGACTTCCGCGAGAAGCTGAAGGCCGCCGCGCCTGGTGGGATTCATCACGTCGTCGAGGTGGCGCTGGGGGCGAACCTCGAGGCCATGCTCCCAGCGCTCGCGCCCCACGCCGTCATCTGGACCTACGCGACCGAGGAGAAGGACCCCGTGCTGCCCGTGCGGGCACTGATGACCAACAACCTCAGCATCCGGGGCATGCTCGTCTACGGGCTCACCGCGCAGATGCTCGAGGACGGCGTGCGCGACGTCACCGCGGCGCTCCGAGCCGGCGCGCTCGAGCCGCTGCCGGAGCATCGTTTCACGCTCGAGCAGACCGCCGCCGCACTCGACGCGGTGAAGAAGAACGCGGTGGGCAAGGTGCTCATCGACATCCCGTGACGGCGGACGTGTGGCCTGGGAGCCCGCGAGGAGCTCCCGTGCCATCTCCCTCGCTACGGCTTGGGTTGCGCGGCCGGGGCCTTCTGCGGCGTGTTCCCCGCCTTGTCTTCCTTGACCTTCACCTTCGTATTCGCGGGCTTCTGCTTGAAGAGGTCGGGATCGGTTCCGCCCGTTCCAGAGGTGGTCACCTTGGGATTGGTGTCCTGGTCCAGGCAGGTGGTGCAGGAGGTCGTGGTCTGGGCCTCCTTCACATTTGCAGAAGGAGCACCGCCCCTCGGCGCAGCACTGCCCTTCGCGCTACTGCCTTTCTGCTCGGCTGCGAGGGTGGGACCGCCAGCCATCAGCAACACCAGACACGGGACGAACCGCGACAGCATCTTCATGGAGTCTCCTTCGCAAGGCACTACTCGAACAGCATCACGTCCCGGACCCAGCTCCGCGGCTCCCGGGAGAGCCACACGAGGCGCTCGTCGCGCAGGGCGGCCGCGGGCGTGGAACCAGCGCGGATGCGGGCTCGGACCGCATCGAAGAACACGCTCGCGTCCGCGTCCTGCACCCGGGAGGTGGACGCGAGCACCCCTCGAGCCCCCGCCTCCAGGAACGCGGCTGGCAGGCTCCAGGCCTCGTGCTTCCAGGGCAGGGTCCTCGCGGCGTCGCAGGCACCCAGGATGACGAGCGGTGCTCCCTTCAACGGTCGCTCGCGGACCTCGCGCGCCTTCAGGGCGAAGCGGCCGTCCCTGTCCGGGGACAGCACCAGGGCCGAGGCCTCCGCCTGGTCCACCAAGCCGTGGACATGGAACTCGATGACGGTGGCCTCCCCCATCAACTCCTGCACGCGCGAGGGAGTGGCCTCGGTGCCCCGCACCTCGACGAGGTCGGGTGACCGGGGCTCGGGACTCCAAGGCCCCAGGGGCGCGAGGTTCAGCGACTCCGGCGCCTGGATGTCATGCACGACGAGCCGTCGCTCGGGCAGGCCTGGTGCCCCCGGGGGCGCTCCAGACTTCAGCCGGTAGCTCCACGCCACCTCGGGTGGCAGCAGCGAGGGCCGTCCCTGGAGGGGCGCGGGCGCGAGCACCTCCACCCTCGGGCAGCCGGCGAGGTGCGTCCGCAGACTCTCGGGCACGAGCTTCTCGGGCTCCAGCGGGCCCGTTGTCACCTGCACCTGGAGCTCGCCCCGGGTCCTCCCCTGCCCGTCCCGCGCCACCATGACGAGCCGCTCGTCGTCCATCGCGAAACCCAGCGCGCAGCGCTCGGGCGTGGGCAACTCCATGGCCCGCGAGATGGCTTCCAACGCCTGCTGGGGCACTCCCGTCCGAAGCGCGTCGATCGCCAGGACCGCGAGGCTGGAGGCGCGTGCCTTGCGCGCCTGGATGTTGTCCACGGGCTGACGCTCCGCCCTGTCGATGGCGTCTCGCAGCAGGCGCTGGCCTCGAGCGGAGTCCCGCTCGATGACGACCCGTCCCTCCAGGTAGTCGAGGAAGATGCGCGTCCCCTCGCCCGAGTCCTCCGCCGCGCGGAGGGTGGCCAGGGCACTCCAGAACTCGTGCTCGACGTCGGGCGGCGCGCCCAGGCGCACGAGGTCCGCGAGGATGGCGGCACGGAACGCCGAGGGCGGTGCACCACAGGTGGGCGCCAGCTTCAACTCCCGGAGGCCCGTCTCGCGGTCCACGCGGATGAGCGCCATGTTGGCGAGCGTCTCGTGCACGTAGTTGCTGATGGCGCAGGCGTCCCTGCCGCCCTCGCTCTCAAGCAGCACCTCCTCGAGGTAGGCCCGCGCGAGGGGGAAGTCATCCTGGAAGCGGGCGATCTGCGCCAGCCGCTGGAGGAAGATCTGCTCCAGCTCCCACTCGTGGGTGCGCCGCACGCGCTCGAGCCCCCGCCGGGCCTGGAGCAGCGCCGCCTCGATGCGGTGGACGGTGTTGTACAGCCCCGCCAGCTCCAGTTCGAGCCGGGCACAGCGGTAGTCGAGGCGCTCCCGCTCGCAGCGGGCGAGCGCGGAGAGAAGGACGGACTCGGCCTCGGCGGACTCGTCGCGCAGGAGCAACTCCCTGGCCCGCTCATGCAGTGCGAGGATGTCGAACCAGGGGTCCGCCGCGCGAGCCACCAGCTCGCTGAAGCGCTCGGGGCGGCGGGACGTGCTCCGGGAGAGCACCATCGTGCCCAGCTCGATGTCCCCCTCGCCGGAGCTTCGCAACCGGGAGAGGAGCGCCTCGGTGTCGGAGGGAGGCGATCCGAGCACGAGCTGGCGGTACTCGCGGGCGGCCGCGCTCCGGCGCCGGAAGTCGGCCTGGACGAGCGAGCGGAGGTAGCGCTCGAGGACGTCCGTCCGGTACTCGCGGTCCAGGGCTTGGGCGAGCGGCAGGAGTCCGCGCACCTCCTCCGGGGAGGTGGCCGAACGGGCCGCGTCGTACAGGCGCAACCGGGAGAAGCCGGGATTGCGGCGGGCGTCCTCTTCAGGCAGCGGAGCGCCTCCCTTCACCATCTCCAGGGAGCGCGCGTCGAGCCCGAGCCAGGCCGTGCGCGAAGCCTCCGCTTCCTGCCGGAGCGCCCGTGCGCGCTCCTCGGCTTCCCGGGCCCAGCCGGACTCGCCGAGCGCGGCCACCCGGGAGAAGGTCTCCGCCGCGGCGAGTGGCAGCCCGAGGTCTCGCAGCACCAGCGCCCGGTTCCAGAGGGCCTGCGGGTGGGCAGGACGGACGGACAACACGCCCTCCAGCAACCGGAGTGCCTCCGAGTGAGCGCCCTGGGCCAGCGCCACCACGGCGCGATCGCAGTCCACGTCCGGCGATGAGGCCGTCTTCGTCAGCGCGTCTCCCGCCAGCTTCGGAGCCCCCATGAGCAGGTAGGCCGTGGCCACGCCATGGAAATCCTTGTCTTGAATCAACCGTGCCAGCACGTCCTCGGGCACCTGCTCGCCGGAGGAGCCCTCCCCGGCCCGCGCCACGCCATAGCCGCGGTACGCGCTCGCACCGGAGTACGTGAGGCGCGCCTCCATGGGGCGCAGGAGCGCCACGGTGAGCGGCTCGGGCGTCCTGGAGTGCTCGCGAGAGGCGACCAGCGCCCCGATGAAGACGGCCAGGAGCGAGGCCGCCAACGCCAGCGGCACCACCCACCGGCGCGAGCGCTTGCGCGCGGACACCTCCTGCCCCATCACCTCCAGGTGCATCAACTCCAGCAGCCGGTTCTGGCACCGGGCGCACGAGGCCAGATGAACGCGGAACGAGTCCGCGTCCGCATCCGCCATCTCTCCATCCGCGAAGAGCTCGAGGTCCTCACATCGGGAGCTCATTCCACCTCCTCGGTGCCATCGAGCAACAGGGCGCGGAGCCGCTCCCGGCCACGGGCCAGCCGCGTCCCCACGGTGTTCTTCGGAATGCCCAGTCTGCGCGCGATGGCGTCATAGGGAAGTCGCTCGAGCAGGAAGAGCTGGCACACGCGCTGGAACTTCTCCGGAAGCCGGGCCACGGCCCCCTCCAGGTCTTCGGAGGTGATTCGAGCCCACGCCGCATCATCCACCCGCTCCTGGGGAATCTGCTCCGCCACCTCGAGGGGCTCCACCTGCCGCCGCGCCTGGGCCCGGCAGTGATCCACGATGCGGTTGTGCAGCACGGTGGTGAGCCAGGCGCGCAGGTTGGTGTCCGGCGGAAGCTGCGGAAGACTCCTCAACCCACGCTCGAACGTGTCCTGGACCAGGTCCCTCGCGACCGCGGGGTCGCGACAGGCGCGCAGGGCGACCTTGTAGAGGATCGGATCCAGCGTCCGCGCCAGCTCCCGGAAGGACCGCTCGGTGCTGAGGTGGGAGACGGGCATCCGTCTCGCAGACTGGCACGGCTCCCACGGATGGATCAACGAAGAGTCCCCTGTCATCACCAGGGTGACGTCCGAGGGGTGTCCATCTTCCCGGGGGGCATTTTTTTTCGGGAACGGGTGACACGTTCCTCGTTCCGGAACAGGCGCTGGGAAGAAGCAAAGGGTCTCGTCGTCACCTCTGAACGGGAGCCATGCCGTCGCGGTCACGAGCGGCTCTCGTCATCAGTCATCCGGAGGATACGCATGAAGGAACTCACATCCTGGGCGCTGTGCTTTGCCCTTGGGGGGCTCGGCGGTTCCGCGCTCATCCCGAGCACCGAGCCATCTCGCCCACAGGAGAAGCCACTCCCGTCACCCACGGCTCCGGCCGTGTCCACCCCGAACCTCGACTGTATCGGCGGCATGGAGAGCCCGCTGAAGGTCGAGCTCACGCCCGAGGCCTATCGCACCGGGCCCGAGGGCCAGTCATTGGAGCTGCGCCCCACGCTGTCCAGCCATCTCGGCGAGCCCGTGCGCGCCATGTATGCCTTCCGCCTGATGGACGACGTGGGCCATGTCGTCGAGGACACGCGCTACTCGCCCGCGGTGAAGCTGAAGGAGGGAGAGCAGGGCACGGCGGAGCGCATCGTCATCCCCGCAGGCCTGCCGGATGGGTTCTACCGCGGCTTCCTCAACCTGGCGGCGGCGGGCAGCCGCACCCAGGCCTCGGAGCAACTTCAGGTGTTCCTCGAGGTCCGCGGGGGCGAGGTCCTGCTGCTCGAGGGTGATGACTGGCACATGCGCTCGCGTTCCAACCAGGCGGTGCGGCGATGAAGAACCTGCTCCTGTGTCTCGTGTTCCTGGGCACCCTGCTCGGTGCCAGCCCCACCCGGGCCGCCTCCGGCTACGTGCGCGGACGCATGCAGTTCTGGCAATACCAGGGCAACTACTGTCCGAGCTACCGCAACTGCCAGGGCGCGGCCTATACCCAGGACCAATTCCAGACATACCAGCCGGTGCGCAACGCACGCGTCTACATCTGGAGTGACTCGGCCAATGGCGTCATCGGCCAGGGCTCGACGGACGTCAACGGCGACTACACCGTCTCCTGGTACTCCCCGGGCACCACGTCGCCCACGGGCGTCTACGTGTACTGGGTGCCGGACCAGAAGGACGGCCGCTTCTATCTCCGCTACTCCAACGGGACGTACCGCTGGTACCCGACCAACTATTTCACCCTCACCAACGCAACCACCTCCACCAGCCCGCAGAACATCGGGACGGCGGCCTGGGGCACGGACCAGTGGGCCAATGCCTACGACGGCGCCGAGCGTATGTGGCGGGACGGGCTCGACTACTTCGGGGTGATGCAGAGCTACTTCACCGGAGTGGAGATTCGAGGCTTCGCCAACAGCATGCCGGACTTCAATGGCACCTGTAACACGAGCTGCGCCAACGGTGCGACCAAGCGGGTGCAGCTCGACGAGAACGCCGCGTTCGCGCCCCAGGGACGGGTGATGCACGAGATGGGGCACATCGCGTCCTATCTGGCGAAGCCCTACAACGGCGCGGGTGGCAATGGGTACTGCTACCCGAGCACCAGCAACTTCCCCGCGGGCTGCCAGTGGTGGACCCTCAATACCGCCGAGCACGGAACGGCCGCCTTCGAGGAGGCGCTCGCCACCTTCCTGGCGGACAGCGCGCTCTACTGGCCCGACAGCCCCGAGCCCCATAGCTGCCTGGCCGCCTCCGCGCCGTGCGCAACGGGAAGCTTCAACCTGGAGACCAGCAGCGGGTCCGCGTGTGCCACGGGCGAGAGCCGCTGGCCCCTCACCGCCATGCGCTTCCTCTGGGACGTCTACGACAGCGTGGACGACCAGGAGACCGTGGCGGAAGGCGCCGGCAACTACTGGAAGATGCTCAACGTGCTCGCCCTCTATGACAACGGGACGAGCACCCTGCAGATCGACGAGCCCTGGAACGCCACCTACACAGCCATCGACAACTGGGACGGACGCGGCAGCTACTCGTACCGAATGAACTACTTCAACAAGAACGGCACGACCGTCTACACGCCGTACGTTCGCAACTGCAGCCCCCCGTAGACCGCCATGGCACGCTCCTACGTCAGACACTCCCTGCGAATCGGCGGAGTCCTGCTGGGCGCCCTGGCCGTCATGGGCTTCCGGATGGCCTTCACACCGGAACTCCCCGAGGACGGTCCGTCCGCCTCGGAGCCACGCCCGCCCACCTCCGCGCTCGCGCAGCAGCAGCCAGAGCCGCGGCCGGTGCCCGCCTCCTTGGGACGTACCCCGGCACCCGCTCCCAGACCGGAGCGGGGACCCGGCGCCCTGCCACCCCGGACACCCCAGCCCCGGGACCCGAACGAGTGGCAGGGCATGCAGGTGGACCTCGCGGTACGGGCGCTGTGCGGAGAGGCCAACCACTGTGGCCTCGCCGCCGCGTGCACGGACGGACACTGCGGCCCGTGCGCGACGGATGCCGACTGCGACTCGGGGGAGGCCTGCGTGCTGGACCACTGCGTGCGCCAGGAGAACGTCGAGTGCCACAGCCGGCGCGACTGCCCGGGCGAGCAGTTGTGCGCGCTCACTGGCTACTCCAGTGACCCGCGAGGCAACGCCCAGATGCGTGCGTATTGTCTGGACCCGCGTGAAGGGACACCCCGGCCGGCCGAGCCCACCCGGCCCGCGCCCGCCGATCCCTCCCAGCCTCGGGAGCCCGTGGTGTACGAGGAGCTGCAGCGCCGGTTGTCCTCCGGGGAGCCCTGAGCCCGGGGGGATGTGCGGCGCACCGGGAGGGAGATGTCGGCCAGCGTGCCAGACCGGCCTCTCCCTCCCGACCATGCCGCGGGTTAGAGCTCCACCGCGTAGAATCGGATGTCCTGCGCCTCTCCGGGCAACCGAACCATCCGCTCGTACTTCAACCCGATCCTCTCGAGCACCCGGATGGAGCCTTGATTGTCTGGATTGACGATGGCGGCGAGGCGCTTCAAACCCAGAACATCCCTGCCATGGGCCTTCACGGCCGCCGCCGACTCCAGTGCGTAGCCCTTCGACCAGAAGCGCGGCAGGAAGGCGAAACCCACCTCCACGTCCTCGATGGAGTCTCGCTTCAGCAGGCCACACATGCCCATCGGCTCATCCGACGCCTTCAGCCCCACCCGATACAGACCAAAGCCATATCGCTCATAGCTGGCCACCGGCCCGTTCACGATATACCGGCGGGCATCCTCGACAGACCGAACGCCCCTGTCTCCAATATTCTTGATGAACGAGGGCTCATTCAGCAGCTCGAGAATGAACTCGGCATCCGCATCCACCGACAGCCGACGCAGGCTCAGGCGCTCGGTTTCCAGGAGATTCACGGGGCCACACCTTAACCGAGGTGGTGGACTCCGACGGCGGTGTTACGTTCCCGCCATGCCTCGCTGGTTCAACACCGCCGGTCCTTGTGAGCCGGACGACCACTACATGCTCCCGGCCTTTCGGCGTCTGCCAGAGGTGCACCGCCTCATCGACCAGAAGAGCTACTTCGTCCTCCATGCCCCTCGGCAGGTGGGTAAGACGACGGCCCTGTCCTCGCTCGCTCGCGAGCTGACAGCGCAGGGACGTTACGTCTCTGTCCTCGTCTCCATGGAGCTGGGCGCTGCCTTCCAGGAGGTGGGCGCCGCCGAATCCGCCGTGCTCCAGAGCTGGCGCGAAGACATCCGCGCGCAGCTCCCACCCGAGCTACAACCCCCGCCCTTCCCCGAAGCCCCTCCGGGCAGCCGCATCAGCGCCGCGCTTTCGGCCTGGGCCGAGTCTTCCTCCAGGCCCGTGGTCGTCTTCCTGGATGAGATCGATGCGCTCCGGAACGATGTCCTGCTCTCCGTGCTGCGGCAGCTCCGCGACGGTTACCGCCGTCGCCCCGAGCACTTCCCCGCCTCGCTCGCCCTCATCGGCCTGCGCGACGTGCGCGACTACAAGGTGACCTCGGGCGAGCGCGGCCATCTCGGGACCACCAGCCCCTTCAACATCAAGGTCGAGTCGCTCACCCTGCGCAACTTCACCCGTGACGAGGTCGCCGAGCTCTACGCCCAGCACACCTCCGACACCGGCCAGGTCTTCCTCTCCGAATCCATCGATCGGGCCTTCTACTGGACGCAGGGCCAGCCCTGGCTGGTCAACGCCCTCGCCCGGCAGATGGTGGAGCAGCTGGTGCCCGACCCGAGCCAGGCCCTCACCGCCGCCCACGTGGACGCCGCCAAGGAAATCCTGCTGCGCCGCCAGGACACCCACCTGGACAGCCTCGCCGAGCGCCTGCGCGAACCCCGCGTGCGCCGCATCCTCGAGCCTCTTCTCGCCGGTCTCGCCCTGGGTGAGGTGCCCGCGGATGACTTGCGCTTCGTCCAGGACCTCGGACTGGTCCGTCTGGCGCCCACGGGCGGCCTGGAAGTCGCCAATCCCCTCTACCGGGAAGTCATCCCCCGGGTGCTGGCGAACACGGCCTTCGCCTCGCTCCCGCCCCAGGCCGTCACCTGGCTGCGAGCCGACGGGCGTCTGGACACCGAGCGTCTCATGGAGGCGTTCCTCGCCTTTTGGCGGCAGCATGGTCAGCCCCTGCTCGGCACCGCGCCCTACCATGAGATTGCTCCCCATCTGGTCCTCATGGCCTTCCTGCACCGGGTGGCCAATGGCGGGGGAACTCTGGAGCGGGAGTATGCGATTGGCACGGGACGCATGGATCTGTGCCTGCGCCATGGACCGGACACGCTCGCCCTCGAGCTGAAAGTGTGGCGCGACGGAGAGAAGGATCCGCTGGACGAAGGACTGGCCCAGCTCGATGGTTATCTGGCGGGCCTGGGGCTCGGCAGCGGATGGCTCGTCATCTTCGACCGGAGGAGTGGTCAGCCCCCCATCGCCGAACGCACCCGTGCCACCGCCGCCGCCTCTCCCTCGGGCCGCCAGGTCTCCGTGGTGCGGGCGTGACCTCCCACCTCTGGCGCAGGCCCGCCCGGAGTCCACGCGAGGAGGCATCCGCGAGGAGTCGGCGCGAGCAGGAGTCCAAGTCCCACATATTGGAACTCCCGCGTACCTCGGAACCACCGGTATGCTCGCCCCGTGAGGACAACAGGGGCGAAGCATGAGGCGTACGAGGAGGAGCTGCTCCTCGCGCTGGATGAAGGACTGATCTCCCAGGGGGAAGCTGGAGCCCTGCGCGAGGAGGCGCTCCGCCTGGAGCGCAGCCCGTTGGAGCTGCTGCGCGAGCGCGGCCGGCTCTCCGAGGACACCCTGGTCCTGTTGCGCGGGGAGCTCTCCCGGGAAGGCACGGAGAACGGCACGGACCGGCACGATCGTCCGACTCCGAACAGCTCCGGTCCCGAGGAGGCCGCCACCCTGCCCCCTGTCACTCCCGGGGCCGCCACCCCCTCCCCCATCACCCCAGGGACTCCGTCTCCCTCCGGTGGAGGCGCCATCGCCGACGAGCCTCGCGAGCCCGTCTTCCCGGTGCCGGGTTGGGACCGCTACCAGCCCGTGCGCTTCCTCGGCCAGGGCGGCATGGGCCTGGTGTTCCTCGCCTACGACCCTCTGCTGCGCCGCAACGTGGCCCTCAAGTTCGTGCGCGGCGGAGACCCCGAGCTCGCACGCCGCTTCCTCGCCGAGGCCCGTGCCCAGGCCCGCGTCCGTCACGAGCGCGTGTGCGAGGTGTACGAGGTCGGCGAGGTCCAGGGCCGTGGCTTCATCGCCATGCGGTACGTGGACGGGCAGCCGCTGGGCCAGCTCGCGGGCTCGCTCACCCTGGAGCAGAAGGTGCTGGTGCTGCGCCAGGCCGCCGAGGGCGTGCACGCGGCCCACCGCGCCGGGTTCGTCCACCGCGACATCAAGCCCGCCAACATCCTCGTGGAGCGCACCGAGGACGGCGGCCTCGCGCCCTTCGTGATGGACTTCGGCCTCGCACGCGACTGGCGGGACGAGGGCACGGCCTCGGGCGCGGTGCTGGGCACGCCCCACTACATGGCTCCCGAGCAGGCCCGCGGCGAGGTGTCCCGGCTGGACCGGCGGGTGGACGTCTACGCCCTGGGTGCCTCGCTCTACGCGCTGCTCACCGGACACCCTCCCTTCACCGGCACCAATGCCCTCGAGGTCATCACCCGCCTCCAGTCCGATGAGGCCCGCCCCCCGCGCTCGCTCGACAAGGACATCCCCTCGGACCTGGAGGCCATCGTCCTCAAGTGTCTGGAGAAGGAGCGCTCGGCCCGCTACGACTCGGTGCGCGCGCTCATCGAGGACCTGGAGCGCTTCCTCGGCGGCGAGCCGGTGCTGGCGCGCCAGGGCCTGGGCTACCGGCTGCGCAAGAAGGCCCGCAGGCACCGGGTGGCGCTGTCGCTCGGCGCCGGCACGCTGCTCGTGGTGACGCTGGCCCTCGGCCAGGCCGTGCTCGCCCGCGGCGAGGTGGCCGAGCGCGAGCGGCTCTCCCGCCGCTTCACCGAGCGCGTGGAGCGCATCGAGGCCTCGGCGCGCTACTCCGCGCTCTCGCGCCTGCATGACACGCGCGAGGACCGCAAGGCCCTGCGCGCGGAGATGGACGCCCTGGAGGCCGAGGTCCGTCAGGCCGGTCCCAAGGCCAAGGGTCCAGGTGAGTACGCCCTGGGCCGTGCGCTGCTCACCCTGGGTGACCTGGAGGGCGCACGCACACGGCTCGAGTCCGCCTGGGAGCTCGGCTACCGCGAGCCCCGCGTGGCGTGGGCGCTCGCGCTGGTGCTGGGCAACCTCTACCGCGAGCAGCTCCTGCTGGAGGTGGAGCGCCGCAGCCCCGAGCAGCGCGAGGCCCGCCGCCGCGCGCTCGAGCAACGCTACCGGGACCCGGCCCTCGCCTACCTCCGCCAGGCCGAGGGCCCCGACGTCCCCGCCCCCCCGCTCTACGTCAAGGCGCTCCTCGCCTTCTACGAAGGCCGGCTCGAGGAGGCGCTGACCCACCTGGACACCCTGGGCAACACGCAGCCCTGGTTCTACGAGGCGCCCCTGCTCCGGGGCGACGTGCTCCTGGCCCGAGCCACCCAACGTTGGAACCAGGGAGACCGCCCGGGCTCCCAGGCGGATCTCACCGCCAGCCACCAAGCCTATGCCGCCACCATCTCCACCGCCGAGAGCGTGCCCGACGTCCACTACGCCCTGGGACGGCTGGAGCTCGCCGCGCTCGTCATGGAGCTGTACGGCCAGGGCGACGTCCTTCCCCACTACCAGCGGGGTCTGGAGTCCCTGTCGCGCGCACTCACCGCCGCGCCCGACCACTACCGCTCCCAGGTGCTGGAAGCGCGCTTCCACCGCCGGCTCGCCGAACAGCGCACCAACCAGGGCGGCAAGGATGTGGAGCCGCTGTTGGAGAAGGCCATTGCCTCCGCACGCGCCGCCCAGGCCCTCGCCCCCCCGAGCGCCCGTGTCCCGCTGGAGTTGGCCGTCACCTGGCGGCTGTGGGCCCGCTACCGGCAGCAGCAGGGGTTGGACCCCCGCGAGCAGCTCCGCCAGTCCATCGAGTCCTTCGAGCACCTGCGCCCCGAGGACCGCGACTACTCCTTCTTCGCCAACCTCGGAGTCACCCACAGAGTGTGGGCCGACTATGAGGGCGAGCACGGTGGAGACCCCCTCCCCCATCTGGACCGGGCCGTCGACGCGTACCTCGCGGCCATCCACCTGGATGAGCGCCAGGCGGATGCGTGGATCAACCTGGGCAGCGCCTATCGTGAGCGGGCCTCGAACCCTCGCGCTCCCGACGCGGCGGGAGACCTGGAGCGGGCCCGGGACGCGCTCGATCGGGCGCTGACGCTCAACCCCTCCAACATCCTGGCCTGCTTCAATGGAGCGGATGTCTCCAACCAGCTCGCCCACCGGCGCCGCGACCGGGGCGAGGACTTCGGACCGGACCTGGAGAAGGCCCTGGCGCTCTACCGCAAGGGGCTGGCCATCAACCCCAAGCAGCCGCAGCTCCACAATGGCCTGGGCGCGGTGCTCCTCTGGCAGGCGGAGCAACTCTGGGAGGACGGCGGCGACCCCGAGCCCTCGCTCGCCGAGGCCCAGAAGTCCTTCGAGCAGGCCCGGGAGCTCGCGCCCCAGCACGCCTACGCCTACCACAACCTCGGCGAGGTGCGGCTCCAGCGGGCCGTGTTCCAGCTGGCGCGGCGGGAGGACCCGGGCCCGGACACCCGCGCGGCCGTGGAGCTCTATCGCAAGGCGCTCGAGCTGCTGCCCGGTGATGCCGACTTCTGGGCCAACCTGGCCCGGATGCACGACGTGCAAGCCACGTGGGTGCTGGAGCAGGGAGGAGACCCACGGCCAGAGCTGGCCCGGGCCGAGGAGGCCCTGACCCATGCGCGCGAGCTCAATCCGCGCCTCGCCAACGCGTGGCGCTACCTCGGGGAGGCACGTGGCGTGAGGGCCCGCTGGCTGGCGCGGCAGGACAAGGCCCCGGACGAGGACTTCGAGGAGGCGGTGAAGGCCTTCCAGCAGGCGATGGAGCTGGAACCCCGGCAGTTGGAGTACCGGCTCGCCGCCGGCCACCTCCGCCGCGCCTGGGCCGAGTGGAAGCAACACCGGGACGCCGACTCCGTCCCGGTGTTGAAGCAGGGCCTCGAGCTGGCCGAGCAGGTGCTCGCCACCCGGCCCCGGTGGGCCCGTGCGCGGGCCCTGCGCGCGAGCGTGCTCCAGGCACTGGCCGATACGAATGCCCCAGCCGAGCAGAGGCGGGAGTGGCACAACCAGGCCCGGGAGGACTTGGAGCAGGCCCTGGCCCACAACCCACACCTCGGGCCCGCGTGGCGGAACCAGCTCGCCGCCTTGCAGCAGCCCGTGGGGGGCCCGCCGGTGCCATAGCCCGCGCCTACTTGCTCTTCTTGTCCTTCTTGTCCTTCTTGTCCTCCTTCGGCGGAGGAGGATCCGTCGTCACGTCCAGCTTGCCCACCTTCGCCTCGTAGTTTCCTCCGAGCTTCCGCTCCTTCTCGGCCAGCGAGATGTCGGGGGCGTTCACCGTGAAGTTGTACCAACCCGAGGCAGAGGTCTCGACCGGCTCCGTGTGCGGGCTCGGGGGCAGCGTAAAGCTGGGCGCGCTCAAACAGCTGTTCGTTCCGAAATCCACCGAGACGGACACACCGGAGGTCAGGAGCTGGAAAGTCACCGTGCCGCCAGGTTTGACGTACGGCGCGTGGTCGTACGCGATCTGGATGCGATCACCGGGTGGGTTGGTGGGTATATACGAGATGCTGATGGTGAGTTCGGTATAGGGATTGGACATGGTTCTGCGCTCCTTGCCCCCTCGGGGATGCGGGAAGAACGTTGCTGACGGAGGGTTGCAGGCACCGTACCAATGGTTCTGACATCCCTCCCCCTCTGAAGCCCGGTCTACCGGGCAGTCTCAGGACCCCGGCGGACGCGTCACGGACACGTCATCGGCCCGGGCTGACACGTCAGGCCTCATCGAGTCCCAGCTCGCGCACGCGGCGCTGGAGTGCCCGCTTGGAGACCTCGAGCCGCCGCACCATCTGGTCCAGGTCGCCCTGGCACTCGCGATAGCAGCGGGTGATCTCCTCCGGGCTCAGGTCCCTGGCGGTGCGGATGAGGGTGCTCCTGTCGATGAGCACGTAGACGGAGGAGCGGGGAATGCCCAGCCGCTCCGCGGCGGCCTTGAGGTCCCACGAGCTGGCGCGCAGGGCCTCCAGCAGCTCCTGCTCGCCGACGTCGGAGGGCTTGCGCCGGGCGGCCTTGTCCTCGGCGGAGTCCGCCTCGTCGGAAGCAGCAGCCGGGGCCGCCGCCGACAGGAGCTGACCGGGGATGGGGGCGGCGGCGGAGTCCAGCTCCTGCTCCAGCCGCGCATCGACACGCAGACCCGGCAGGCCCCGGCTACCGATGACGAGCTGCCGGGCGACGTTGCGCAGCTGGCGGATGTTGCCGGGCCACGCGTAGCGCACGAGCCGGACGGCGAGCGAGGCGCTCAACCACGGCTCGGCGCGGGGATCCGAGGACGACAGCCGCTGGGCCTCGCCCGTGCTCTCCAGCTCCTGACGGGCGAAATGCATGAAGAGCAGGCCGATGTCCTCGCGGCGCTCGCGCAGCGGCGGCACCTGGATTTCGAAGCCGGCCAGCCGGTGCAGCAGCGGAGCCTTGAAGAGCCCCTGGCGGATGCGCTCCTCCAGGTGGGCATCCGTGGCGGTGAGCAGCCGCACGTCCACGGGCACCGGGGCGTGGCCGCCCACCGGGAACACCTCGCCCGTCTCCAGCACGCGCAGCAGCGCCACCTGCACCTCGGGCGGGGCCTCGCCCACCTCGTCGAGGAAGAGCGTGCCCCCGTGGGCGGCGCGGAAGAAGCCCTCCCGGTCCCGGGTGGCGCCCGTGTACGCGCCCTTCTGCGCCCCGAAGAGCTCGGCGGCCACCAGCTCCTTGGGCAGGGCGCCCAGGTTGACGCTGATGAAGGGGCCGGCGCGCCACGGGCTGTGCTCATGGATGGCGCGGGCCACCAGCTCCTTGCCCGTGCCCGTCTCACCGCGGATGAGCACCGGCACTTTCAGGTCCGCCACGCGGGCGACATCCTCGCGCACCCGGCGCACGCCCTCGCTCTGGCCCACCATGCCCAGGTCCCCCGGGCCGGACTCCCCGGGCGAGGACGTCAGGTGGAGCAGCAGCACCACGCGATCGGAGAACACGAGCGGCACGCCCGCGGCCAGCTCCTGCTGGGAGAACTCCCGGCCTCCCCCGGTCACCAGCTCGCCGGCCACCCGCACCTGCGTCCCATCCTCGGGAGCGATCATCCGCAGCCCTCCGCGAGAGCCGGGCTCGAACTGCACGGGCTTGCGGCTGACGAAAGGATCTCCCAGGGGCAGGGCCATCAGGCTGCCGGGGCGGGAGAAGTCCGGAGCATTGCGCGACACGGACGCCGTCCTTCCCACGGCGGCGAGCATCTCCAGCAGCAGCCGCTCACCGATGCGTTGCGGCTGCGGGTGGGAGACGATGGTCAGGGCCGGGAGAATGCGCGGTGACGAGGCATCCTTGCCCCGCGAGTGCACGGCGGTCGTCGAGAGGTCGTCGGAGATCTTGAGCTGCATGAGGACTGGCGGAGATCGCGCCGTAGGGCAGTCTACACCGCCCGACACGGACTTGTTCCGCCTGGGGACCCGGCCAGGGCCTCAGCCCCCTCATTTTCTCGAACTGCTTCTCCTGGAGACGATTTCAACTCCAAGCAGAGGGGGGATGACAGCCCACCTGCGGACATGCCAGCACCCCGGCCGGCATGTCCGCCAGGGCCGCGCCTACTGCGCGCAGTAGGTGTCGCGGTTGATGTAACCCGTCACGTTGACCACCGAGCCGGGGCGGACGACGAACTCGCTGGCGCCCACGTGCTTCGTGTCGTGGCTGCACCAGTCATAGGTGTAGCCCAGGCCCGTCCACGGGTAGCGCGTCTTCTGCCAGAAGCCGTAGCTCGAGGCGTAGTTGTTGGTGAACCAGTTCTTGTGCTCGGTGGACACCTCGACGGGGAACGTCAGGCCACACGTGCCATCGTCGATCTCCGGGTCCGGACAGGGCCGGAACATGTCACCCGGCTTCACCCACATCTCGACGAACAGACGCCCGTTGTCGGATTCGTTGGCCGGAGGCAGGCCGAGGAACTGGTTGATGCGCACGATGCGGGCCGCGTCGTCCGGCAGCGTCTTGCACAGCTCCTGGAGCTGCGGCACCGCCGTCACCCAGATCTCCCGGGTCAACGTGTTGTCGCCCGACTTGTAGCCCGTGTACGTGGTCCATGCGACCATGCGCACCGCGCTCTTGTCCTCGCTCCACGCCAGGCGCGGGTTGCTCGGGGTGATGGCCCACAGACCGTCGACGACGTCCTCCTGCGCGGGCTCGACGGCATCGCGAACGGCCTCGTCGTACGTCTCCTGCGTGCAGGCCGCGGGCTGCGGGTCCGGCTTCTGCTCCTCCTCGGGACCGCAGGCGACGAGCGACATCAGCGCGGCGGTGGCCGGAATCCACCGCAGACGAGGCATTCCTTCGAACTTCATTTCTCTGTTCACTCCTGTGAGGGATGGGAACCGCGCCCCTTAGCAAAGCGGAGACCCCACTGGGAACCGGTTCCCGGAAGACCCCAGAGCCTCAAGATTCGAGGGGTTGGCACGAGCCCTGGTCTCGCGAGGCGGCGCCGCCGGTGGAGCTGACGCGTCAACGACATGTCCGTGGCGCGTCAGCCCAGGCAGATGGAGCGTGTTGCCACCGAGCACCCGAGCGCTTCCCGGCAAGCCCGGAACCTGGGCACCACGGCCCTCGCCACCAGGCCCCGGCGGCTCGGGCGAGGGGTGTGCAACTTTGAGGGGAAGGTGCGGGCACGCAACGCTTGCGCCCTTCTCACGCAGCCCTTGCGTGCTCGCCCACATGACGCCAGGCCCGTGCCCGGAAGACGGTCTGGCATGGGACATGGAAGGGGACGGGGTATGACTCGCATCCTCATCGCGATCGATGGCTCCGCTCCGTCCCTGCGTGCCCTGGAGTTCGGGGCTTCCCTGGCGGCGAAGCTGGGAGTGGGGGTCGTCCTGCTGCACGCGATGCCGCAGGTGATGCTCCCGGTGGGAGGGGGTGGCCCGGGCGCGCTCTCGGAGCTACAGCACTCCCTGCGAGCCGAGGGCACGCATTTGCTGGAGTCCCTGGCGGACAAGGCGAAGAGCCTCGGCGCGACGGTGGAGACGGAGCTGGGAGTGGGAGACCCGGCGATCGTCGTCTATGACCGGGCGGAGGCGCCAGACATCCAGATGGTGGTGATGGGGAGCCGGGGACAGGGAGCGGTCGCGCGGCTGCTGCTCGGCAGCGTGGCCACCCAGGTGGTGCACACGAGCAGCAAGCCCGTGGTGGTGGTGCGATGAGCGGGCCCGGAGGAAGCGAGATGCGGCGGATACTGGTGGCGGTCGACAGCACGGACGTGGCGCGACAGGCGGCGCGCGTGGGGCTGGACCTGGCCGGTCGCATGGGAGCCCGGGTGACGCTGGTGCACGTGCTGCCGCGCTCGGTGGCCGAGGGAGAGACGGACGACTTCGCCGCCTTCGAGAGCGCCTGCGAGGACTATGCGAATGGGCTGCTCACCGAGATGCGCCTGCTCACCGGCCACAGCGGTCCCTCCATCGGCACGGCGGTGCTCCACGGCGAGCCGGCGGAGGCCATCTCGAAGGCGGCCGAGGCGGAGGACGTGGACCTGGTCATCGTGGGTACGCGGGCGCGTGGGGCACTGGCGCGCACGCTGCTGGGGAGCGTGGCGGACGCACTGCTGCGGCAATGCCCCAAGCCGCTGATGGTGGTGCCCGAGGCGCCCAGGAAGGCCCCCACCGAGGCGGAGCGCGCGGAGGAGGAGCTCGCCGAGGCGCTCGGGGCCCCGACGGTGGGAGGCCAGGGATGAACGGCCCTCCTCCCACGCCCGTCCCGAGGGAGGCACCTCCGGGGGTCTCCGAAATGGAGGGGCCCGCCGGCGCCAGAGTGGAAACCCGAGGGCTGGACCGGGCCGAGGCCGAGCGCCGCCTGGCGGAGCACGGGCGGAATGAAATCCAGCGAGAGAAGACGCGCTCGCCGGTGTCGGTGCTGCTGGAGCAGTTCCGCTCGCCCATGATTGCCCTGCTGCTCGGGGCGTGTGCGGTGTCCGCGCTGCTGGGAGAGCACGCGGATGCCATCGCCATCGGCGCCATCGTGGTGCTCAACGCCATCATCGGCTTCGCGCAGGAGTTCAAGGCGGAGCAGGCCCTGCTGGCGCTGCGCTCGATGACGGCGCCGCGGGCGCGGGTGATGCGGGACGGCTACGCGGTGCAACTGCCGGCGGCGGAGGTGGTGCCCGGAGATGTGTTGCTGCTGGAGGCCGGAGACGTCGTGGCGGCGGACGCGCGGCTGTTGGAGGCGCACACGCTGGCCACCAACGAGTCGGCGCTGACGGGCGAGAGCGTACCGGTGGACAAGGCCGTACGGCCGGTGCCCGAGGACACGCCGCTGGCGCAGCGCACGGACTCGGTGTTCCTGGGGACGGCGGTGACGCGCGGCACGGGGGTGGCCGAGGTGCGGGCCACCGGCATGCGCACGGAACTGGGGAAGATTGCCCACCTGCTGGCCTCGACGAGCGAAACGGAGACTCCGCTCGAGCAGCGGTTGGAGCGGGTGACGCGCTCGCTGCTGGTGGCCTGCGGGGTCATCGTGGTGCTGGTAGGGGCGCTGGGGCTGTGGCGCGGGTACGGGTGGCTGGAGGTGCTGCTGTCCTCCATCTCGCTGGCGGTGGCGGCGGTGCCGGAGGGGCTGCCGGCGGTGGTGACCATCGCCCTGGCCCTGGGCGTGCAGCGGATGGCGGCGAGGCACGCCCTGGTGCGCCGGCTGCAGGCGGTGGAGACGTTGGGCTCGGCGACGGTGGTGTGCACGGACAAGACGGGCACGCTCACCACGGGCACCATGGAGGTGCGCCAGGTGTGGGGGACGGACGAGCGGGCCGTGCTCTTCGCCTCGGCGGCGTGCTGTGACGCCTCGCTGGGGCCGGACGGGAAGGACGGCACGGGAGACCCCACGGAGCTGGCGCTGCTGCGTGCGGCACTGGCGAAGGGCATCCGCCGCGAGGAGCTCGAGCGCGAGCGCCCGCGCGTGGCGGTGCGGCCCTTCGACTCGGAGACGAAGCGCATGACGGTGCTGCGCGCGGACGGGGTGCTCTACGTGAAGGGCGCGCTGGAGGTGCTGCTGCCCCGCTGCCGCGCGGGAACGGAGGGCGCCACCGAGGCGGCCCGGACGATGGCCAGCGGAGGCCTGCGGGTGCTCGCGGTGGCGCGAGGCCAGGGACCCGAGGAGGAGGGGCTGGAGCTGCTCGGGCTGGTGGGCATGGCGGACCCGCCGAGGCCGGAGGCGGTGGCGGCGGTGGCTGCGGCGCGCTCGGCGGGGGTGCGCACGGTGATGATTACGGGAGACAGCGCGGAGACGGCCCGGGCCATCGGGCGCGAGCTGGGAATCCTCCAGCCGGGAGAGGACGCCGCGGAGCTCATCCACGCGCGGGCGACGGCGGAGGACAAGCTGCGCATCGTCCGCCGCTGGAAGGAGCGGGGCGAGGTGGTGGCGATGACGGGGGATGGGGTGAACGACGCGCCGGCGCTGCGCGAGGCGCATATCGGCATCGCCATGGGACGCACGGGCACGGAGGTGACGCGCGAGGCGGCGGACCTGGTGCTCACCGACGACAACTTCGCCACCATCGTCGCGGCCATCCGCGAGGGCCGCGCCATCTACGAGAACATCCGCAAGACGCTGGTGTACCTGCTGGTGGGCAACGTGGGCGAGCTGGCGGTGATGTTCGCCGCCTCGCTGGTGGGCCTGCCCCTGCCGTTGCTGCCGCTGCAGCTCTTGTGGATCAACCTGGTGACGGACAGCCTGCCCGCGCTGGCGCTGGTGATGGATCCAGCTCGCTCGGAGCTGCTGTCGCGCCCGCCGCGGCGCCCGGACGAGCCGATGCTGGGAGCTGCGCAGTGGCGGCACATCCTGCTGGTGGGAGCGCTGGAGGCCTCGGTGGTGCTGGGGGTCTTCATCTGGGCGGACCCGGCCCAGCACGTGGAGCGGGCGAGGGCGCTGGCCTTCTCCACACTGGTGTTCGCGGAGTTGCTGCGAGCGTTCGCCGCGCGGAGCGCCACGCGCATCTTCTGGGAGGTGGGGCCGCTCACCAACCGGGTGCTGCTGGGAGTGGTGCTCTTCTCCGCGGGGTTGCAGCTGGGGCTCTATGAATTGACCGCGGCGCGAGAGCTGTTCGGACTGGGAGCGCTGCGGCTGTGGGAGCTGGGACTGGCGTTCGCGCTGGGGCTCATCCCGGTGACGGCGCTGGAGCTCTCGAAGCTCGTGCGCCGCTGGATGGCGAGGCCTTGAACTTCACGGGCACTGCGTGTTGATTGCGCCGCCGTGGAGGCCGTCCTGGCCTCCACGACACATAGCTCCAGACATCGTCACAGGGAGGGGTGCAATGTCGAAGTTCATTCGTGGAACGGTTCTGTCGGGCGTGCTCGCGAGTCTCCTGTTGGCTCCGGCCATGGGAGCGGCGCAGGGCCACCACACCTACGTGAAGGTGGGCAAGAACGGCCACGTCGACGTGAAGGCGGGCAAGTCGGCGGTGAAGGTCGACGGGACGGGCGTGGATGCCCAGACCGATGAGGCCGAGGTGGAGGCGCGGTCCGACGAGGGCTCGAGCGCGCAGGACGAGGAGACGCCGGCCGGCACGAGCCTCGAAATCAGTGACTCGGGTGCGAAGGAGACGCACCGCTGCTCGCCGAAGACCGATGTGAACATCAGCGGCAGCGACAACGAGATCATCCTGACGGGTGAGTGCAAGAGCGTGAGCGTGAGCGGCAGCACCAACAAGGTGAAGGTGGAGGCCACGGGCACCATCTCCGTGGAGGGCGCTGACAACGAGGTCACCTGGAAGCGGGCCGTGGGCGGCAAGAAGCCCAAGGTGAACCGCGTCGGCACCAACAACAAGGTGACGCAGGCGCGCTGAGCGAGCCGTTCCACCCGGGCGCCGCTCAGTGCACGGTGTCGGCCGGGCTCGAGGCCTCCTCGGGCCTGGCTTCGAGCAGACGTGCCGCGGCGCGGAACAGGGGCAGCCGGACGCGGAAGGTCGAGCCCATGCCCGGGTGGCTCTCCACCTCGATGCGGCCCCCGTGGGCCTCCACGATGCGCCGGGCCACCGACAGGCCGAGCCCCACGCCCGGTGCCGTCTCGCGAGCCATCCCCGTGCGCCGGAAGGGCGTGAAGAGGGTGCGCAGGTCCTCGGCGGAGATGCCGATGCCCCGGTCCATCACGGACACCAGCGCCTCGTCCCCCTCGCGGCCCACCCTCACCTCCACCCTGCTGCCCGCTGGCGAGTACTTCAGCGCGTTGCTCACCAGGTTGTGCAGCACCTGATCCATGCGCATGGGGTCGCAGTTCACGAGGACGGGCTCCTCGGGAAGCTGGAGCCGCAGGTCATGGGAGGAACCCCCGGACTGGTAGAGCTCCAACACCTCGGTGGCCAGCCCGCGCACGTCGCGCTCCTCGAGGTTCAGCTCGAACTGTCCGGCCTCGATGCGGGTGGCATCCAACAGGTCCCCCACCATCCGGTCCAACCGGGCCACCTGACGGCTCACGAGCGCCATCGTCTTGCGCAGGCGCTCCTCGGGCACCGGGCGGCTGGAAGAGACGAGGGCGGCGGACATCTTCAGCGCGGAGAGAGGGTTGCGCAGGTCATGCGCCACACCGGCCAGAAAGGTGAGTTGCTGCTCCTGCTGGCGCGACAAGGAGTTGGCCATCTCGTTGAAGGTGCTCGCCATCTCGCGCAGCTCGGTGGGGCCTTCCTCGGGGGCGCGGGTGCGCTTGCGGCCGGAACCGAAGCGGCGCATCGCCTGGCTGATGTCGAACAGGGGCCGGAAGACGAAGCGGCGCATCCACAGCAGCAGTCCCGCCCCACCGACGACGAGGAGCACGGCCACGCCCACGCCTCCAATGTTGGCGAGCCGGTCCCACCGGTCTGCCTGGAGCTGGGTGGTGCGGGCCTCTTCGACGTTGAACGCAACCAGCCGGTCCAACGCGGTGAGGGCGGCCTCCATGCGAGGAGCCATCACCTGGCGCATCTGCTGGGGAGACAGGTTCTTCGCGCGCTCGTGGGCGAGGAAGAAGTCGGAGATGGAGTGCTCGACGTCGTCGAACAGAGCCCGCTCCTGCTCCGTCTGGGCATTGTGCTGGGCCCCGATGAGGTGGCTGCGGATGTTGGCCTCCGTCCTGGCGATCGAGTGGTCGTCATCGGAGGGAAGACTCAGGACGGAATCGGGCAACCGGATGAGGTTGAGCAGGTCGACCTGAAGCGCCTCGGCGAGCCGGACGCCCTCGACCGAGTCCCCCATGTTCGTGGTGGTGCGGTGCAGGTAGGTCGTCAGGATGACGAGCGAGGCGGCGGCGGCCAGGGTGACGGCGCCGAACGCGGCCACGGCGGTGGTGATGACGCCCTTGAGGCTCATGACACCTCCGGGTGGCGGGGGCATCCACCGTGCGGCACGTGGCGAGGGCTGCGGAGGTCCACGCGATTCCTCCCGGAGACACAAGGGGGGCGCGGTCCTCCCGCGCCATCCCTTCTGGAACAAAAGATGTGTCCGGAAGAAGCCGACCTCCCACGCCCGGCAGGAGGGGAACCATTGAGACGAGAGCGGAGGCGAGGAAGCGAGCCCCCGCTCCCGGGTGACTCACCTCACGGGCTGACGAGCTTGACGCGCGCGTCGGAGCCCTTGGCGGTGTCGGGCACGGCGTAGCCCGCGCCGGAGGCGGGGAACTTCGCGGCGAGGTAGTCCGCGAAGGCCTTCTGCTCGCGGCCCTCGTCCGAGAAGCCCTGGTTGCCGCTGGTGGTGTCCAGCGAGACGAGGTGGAAGAGCTCCTCGTTCTCGGCCTTGAAGCGGGGGAACGGGTAGTTGTCACCGCCGCTGGCCATGAAGCTGAGCGTCACCAGACGGAAGGTGCGGGTGGGCTCACCCACGAGGGCGCCGTTGTCCACCAGGGTGTCCACCACGTCGCCCGCCTCGTTCACGATGGCGGCCTTGCGGATGCGCTGCCCGGGGGTGGTGACCTTGAAGCTGGTGTCGAGCACCTGCGCCGGCTTGCTGGCGTCGTACTCGAAGCGGAGACCAGCCACATGGGGGAACTGGCCCGGGGTGGCGCCGGGGGCCACGGCCGCCACACCGTGCTCGAGCACCTCCTTGAGCTGCGACGCGGTGACGGTGACCAGCGACAGGTCGTTGTTGAAGCGCAGGCTGTTCTCGATGTCGAGCTGGCTGATCTCCCCCTCCTTCTTGTTGGCGGCCGGGTTGGCGGCGGGCGGGCCATAGGTGGGGTTGGAGCCGGTGCTCACGGCACCGATGGAGTCGCGGATGCCGCCGCCGTTCTTCACGGCGATGGAGGTGGAGGGGTCTGTCTTCTGGGCGAGCCAGAGGTTGGCGTCGGAGGTGATGTTGCCGAGGTTGGTCTCCTCGGTGCGGACGGAGGTGCGCAGGCCGTTGAGGTACACCTGCGTCTTGCCGAAGATGGCGCCATCCTTGGCGATCACCACGCCCTTCACACCGTCGGCGATGGCCTTGACCTCGGGGTCCACCTTGGAGGCGGCCTGCAAGCGCGCGACCCCCGCGTCGTCCGTGGCGTAGGCGCCGTTCTTGGAGACGTCATGAATCTCGGGGATGAGCACGCCCGCCTCGTCGAAGTTGGCGAGGAAGCGGCCCACGTAGCGCCAGTTGGACGCCACGTTCACCACGGCCATGGGCTGGCTGGACTTCGACTTCCTCCACTTGGGGTACTCCTCGGCGCGGGTATCGCCGGAGTACAGCGCGTCATCCGCGTCGGCCCAGACGGCGTGGTTGCCGCCGGCGATGATGACGTCCACGCCCTCGAGCCGCTTGGGCAGCTCGTCCACCTCGATGACGTACTGCTGCATGTGCGCCATGAGGATGATCTTGTTCACGCCGGTCTCGCGCAGCTTGTCGACGCTCGCCTGGATGATGGCGGCCAGCCCGTCATAGTCGACGGAGTCCGAGGGCGAGGTGACGACGGAGCCCGGCGACGAGATGCGCGGCAGCTGCGGGGTGGTGGCACCCACGACGCCGATCTTCTGCCCGTTCACGTCGAAGACGACGCTGGCGGAGATCTTGTTGTGCATGTCCGTGCCGGGGTTGCTGGCGTTGATGACGGTCCCGGCGGACACGACCTGCGACTTGAGATCGGCGTTATCGCTGAAGTCGAGGTTGGAGGTGAGGTAGGGGAACTTCGCGCCGGACCAGTCGCCGTCCTTGACGATGATGTTGCGGATTTCGCGCGGGCCGCTGTCGAACTCGTGGTTGCCGAACGAGGCGGCGTGGAAGCCCATCTCGTTGAACATGGCCATGTCGGCGCGGCCGGAGCTCTCCTTGCCCACGCCGGGAACGTTCTTCATGGCGGGGTCACCACCGGCGTTGAAGAAGACGCCGGGCAGCCACAGGTCACCGCTGGCGAGCTTGAGGGTCTGGGTGGGGTACTGCTCCTCGAGCGCGCGCAGCACGGCGGAGAAGCGCGGAGCATCCGCGGTGGCGGGCAGACCGGACTCCATGTCCGAGCCGTGGAGGATCTGCAGGGTAAAGGCAGTCGTTGGAGGAGGCGGAGGAGGCGGAGGATTCGGCTCCTCCAACTCGCAACCAGGGACGAAGGCGAGCGCCAGGAGGGCACCGGCCAGGGAGACGGGTCGTTTCTTCGAGTGGAGCATGATGCGTTCCGTCGGTTGAGACGGCCTTGCGGCCTTGGGGGGGCCGCAAGGTAGCGGAATTCACGCTCCGATGGTCACGCCCCGAAGCCGCCGAGGGCGGTGCGGCTGAAGCTGGCGGCGCCCTGGCTGACGCGGACGGCGGACTGGCTGAAGACCTGGAAGGCCTTGCGGATGTCCTGGGCGCTCTGCCCCGGGGTCAATATCCACTTGTCCTCGATGCCCATCTCGCGGAAGACCTTGCGGAAGTCGGTGGTGCCGTCGTCGATGCCCATGGCGGCGACGATGTGATTCTCGGCGCGGCGCAGGTCGTTCACGAGCGCGGCGACGTCACGGGCGCGCGAGCTCTGCGAGTGGCAGTCACCACCATCGGTGATGAGGAGGGTGACGGTGCGTGCGGAGACGCCGTTGCGGGTGAACTCCTGGGCCTTGGCGAGCACGGTACCGAGCAGGATGACGGCCTGGTCATAGAGGGGCGTGCCCTTGTCGGGGTCGTAGTTCTTGGAGTGCATGCGGACAACGTCCTCGAGGGGCCGGTAGGGATTGAGGACGAAGCCGTTGAGGTAGCGGGTGTGGAAGAGGATGCCGTCCTTCTGCTGGGAGGAGAGGAGGGCATCGAGGACGAGGTTGTGGCCGTCGCAGACGGTGCGGGCGTGCCCGGCGTGCTGGATGGAGCCGGAGTCATCGGGCATGACGGTGACGAGGACGACCTCGGAGGCCTGGACGTCGTCCACACTGATGCCGAGCCCCGCCTGGATTTGAGCCCCGAGGTCCACGACGGTGAGGGCCTGGAGTGCTGCGGGACTGAGGACGCCCTCGGCATGAGCGGCCTGGAAGAGTTGGGAGACATGGGCGCTGCGGCTGTTGCCATTGCTGGGCTTGGAGCTCATCTGGGAGTCCTCCATCAAAGGTATCTGGGTTGCGTGAGCGGACTACGCGATGCGGAGATCCGGCCACGCGGCGAGCGCATCCGTGGACTTCACCAGGTGCATGCCGGCGTCCGCGAAGCGCTTGAGCGCGGCCTCGGCCTGCGGGGTGAAATCGGCGGCGAAGCCTCCCTTGCCATCGGGGACGGTGACGGCGGACATGCAGTCGGTGAGCAGGTACACCTTGCGGGCGAGCGCGGCGTCCTGGGCGAGAATCTCTCCGAGCAGGTCATCGATGGAGCTCTTCACGCAGTGGCTGGCGGCCTGGCCGGCGATGACGACGGCATCCGCGGTGAGGAGCGTCTTCAAGAACTGCGTATTGCGCTGAGCGAGCGGCTGGCCGTCGTGGCGGGTGAGTACCTCGGGCCGCATGACCGAGTAGTTCTCCGTGAGCGGATTGCCACCCTTGACCTCGGCCCAGGACTGGGCGCCGCGGACGAACGAGTGGAACAGCCGAGCCTCCTGGACGACCCCGGAGAGGGCATGACCGTCACTGCCGAGCAGGCAGTGGGGAGGCCACAGGTAGAGGGTGTACTTGCCGGCGCGCTCGAGCTCCTCGCAGTAGTACTTCACCTGCTTGAGGAGCCAGGGGTAGTTGCCGCCGCAGAGCCACTTGGCCATGGCGGGATTGGGACGGACCTGGCCGCGCTCGATCTGCTCGCGAGTGATTTCCCGGTAGGCGGTGAGGGGCTGGTCGTTCTGGTCGACCCAGAAGGACGGGAAGAAGATCTGGTAGGCGAAGTGGGTATCGAGCGTGGTGGTGACGTTCGTCAGGACGCCGAGGTTCTTGTAGACGAACTCGGCGATGCGGCGGTTGTCATCGATGGCGCCGCGGCCGGAGCGGCCGGCGACGTAGAGGGATCCCTCGGGGAAGCAGAAGTCCTTCTGGACGTCGATGAGGAGCAGGTGGAGGTTGAAGGAGTCGGTGGCGGCGGCGGAGAGGCCGTGGGCGCCACGCCAGGTGGAGGCCTCTCCCTGGAGCTGAAGGGCGTTGGGGCCGTAGGCGTACGAACCAGCGTTGGCAGGCTTGTAGAACGACGGAAGCGGCAGCTCCTTGAGCTTCGACTGGGCCTTCATGTGCATCTCCCTTCGTGTCCAGACAACACCAACATAGTGTCCATATAACACCATGTCAAGGCGAGGTGGCCCGCTCCGGGATGGCACCCGGGTAGGCCGGAGTGTCAGGTCATGCGCAGGGCAGTGACGTCCTGGCGGCGGACGACGGTGAGTCCGTGCCTCGTGAGAAAGAGGCGGCTGTCGGCGTCGACGAAGGGCTCGGTGTCGGGGAACTCGCGGACCACCTCGAGCCGGCCCTGACGCAGCTCCACGCGGACGAGTCCCGCGTCCGTCGCGGCGAACAAGGCCTCTCCCGCGGCGCACTTGCCCCTCAGTGAGCCGAGCCACGAGCCATCGCCCGCCTCCCCCTTCGCACTGGCCTTCACCGCGCCATCCGCGCCCACCACCACGCAGTGGTGCACCGTGCGGCCACCGGTCTCCTCGGCGAGGAAGAGCCAGCAATGCGGGCCATCGAAGACGGCCTCCGCGTCCACCAGCCTGCCCGAGGGCCACGGCAGGGTCAGGCCATCCTTGAGGCCAGGGCGCTCGGCGTCGAAGACGAAGGCGCCTCGCAGCGAGCCCGCGCGGTGGAAGCCCAGCCCGAAGCGTGGCCCCACGAAGAGGCGCGTCTGTCCGGCGAGCACCTCGCCCATGCGCTCGGGACCGAACGCCCCATCCCGCCACAGGGCACCGGCATGGGCCCAGTAGCGATGACGCGCGTTCGCGGCGAAGGCCGGACGCTGCTCGGGTGCATCCACGCCGAGCCGCTCGGGGCGCTGGCCCGGGGCGAGCACGGCGAACTCCCCGCCCTTCCCCACCAGCGTGACGCTCTCCTGGACCCCCAGGTGCAGCGTGGGGTCCAACGCGCCCTGGAGCACGGCCGAACCATCCTCACGCCGGTAGGCCCCGTCCGCGTGGAAGAGCCAGCGCAAGGTGCCGTCCTCGACGCAGGCGTGGAGGATGACGCCCTCGGTGGTGAAGAGGCGGGTGGCCACGACCTGGCCGCGCACGGTGGTGACGGGCGTGGTGGCTGCCGTCGCGCTCGGGCGGCACGTGGGACACGAGGCCCGCGCATGCTCCACGCCACACGAGGGACAGACACTGAAGCGGAGCGAGTCCAGCAGTGGCAGCGGAAAGGGCCCTCGGGCGTCCTCGACGAACACCCGGTGCAGGCAGTGCAGCAAGTCATCCGGGAGCACGCCGAAGGGCGTGGCGGGCTTGGGGTACTGGACGTCCGGATGGAAGACGGTGAGGCGCTGGAGGACGCGAGCGGTGGGCGTGGCCTTGGGCGCGGGAGGCGTGGGACGGTGGATGCCGCCATAGGGCCCCACGCACAGGAGGCTCTGCATCAACGAAACGGCGAAGGCATACCAATCACTCTCCGTGGACGCCGGGCGCGTGGGCATGAGCCCCTGGGCCGAGCCGCCCAGGCGCAACGGGTCGAGGAACTTCTCCGTGAAGACCGAGGCGAGATAGGGGCCGAACTGGAAGCTGTCCGCGTCGATGAGCCAGGCATCGTTGCCGGTAACAAGGATGTTGAGATCGTTGAAGTCGCCCACCACCACGCCGCAGCCGTGGAGCGCGGAGAGCGAACGGTGCAGGCCTCGGAAGAGCTCGGCGACGCGAGAGGACGGCACGCCCGAGCGGCGGAAGGCCGGGTCGCCGAAGCGGCGGAGAAGCTCGGCGCCCTCGAGCTTGCGCATGGCGTAGCCGAGCACCGTCTTGCCCTTCTTGTCGGTGGCGAGCGTCTGCGGCGAGACGACGCGAGGAGGCAGCATCTTGGGGAAGGCGGGCAGCTTCTGCTGGTGCTGGGCGATGCGGGCGCGAGCGGCGGCCTGCTCGTCGGGGAGGTTGTCGTAGTCGGGGTGCTCGGGGGGCTTGAAGAGCTTGAGCACGCGCCCGTCACCGAGGTCGAAGACATCGGCCTCGCCGCCCTTGCCGAGCGCCTTGGTGGGATCCAACCGGAGCTTCTTGCCTTCGAGGTAGACATCCATGGCGTCAGACCCTCCCCTTCTGGCGGCGCAGGACGACGAGGGTGGTGTCATCGGAGAGCAACCCGGGCACACGCACGAGGCGGTGGGCCGCGAAGTCGGCGCGGACGGACTCGCGGTTGAGGAGCGCGAGGCGGCGGCGCAACGCATCCGGGTTGGAGAAGTACCGGTCCTCACTCCAGAACTGCGAGAGCGGACCCACGGGCTCATCTCGCTCGGGCACGCGCGCCTCGGCGAGGCCCGCCAGGTCCGACACGCCATCCGTGCCGAGCAGCAGCGAGTCCACCTCGGCGGTGGGCCGGAGGGTGTTGGCCTTCAGGGAGACGGCACCAGGCTTCAGCAGTCCATAGGAGAGGTACGGTGGCGCATTACCGGGAAAGGGCCCGAGCGGGTGGACGTCACCATTGAGGGCCCAGAGCCCATCACCCGCAGAGAAGACGAGCGTGTGCTCCGGGGTGACGACGGTGCCCACGAGGGTGAAGAGGAGCGCCTCGCCAATGGTCCTCTGCCCGAGCTCTCCGGTAATGGCCTGGAAGAAGCAGAGCACATCCGCGCCCAGACGCTGGAGGAACTCGGGCGAGTCGACGGGCACCTGCCGGGCCAGGAGCGAGAGCGCTGCCTCCACGGCCCTGCGGGCGCCGAGCTGAGCCCCCAGCTCGCTCTGAGCGCCACTGCCGCACCCGTCCGCGACGACCGCGGCGAGTCCGTGCTCGCTGGCCCGGGCCCAGAGGGCATCCTGATTGTTGCGCCCAGCTCGGGCGTGCTCCCGGCCCTGGACGGTGGCGGCGGCGAGCTCGAAGGGCAGCGAGGACATGGCTCTCCTCTCCAGGTGGCCTGGCGGACTCCGTGTTCTACGGACACCAAGTTAGTGTCCGAATAACACCAAGTCAAGCCAGACACGGGCGCCACCCCGCTCGCCCGGAGTCAGGAGTTGGGAGCCCTACAGCTCGAAGTTGAAGCCGGCCTTCTCCAGCTGCTTGTACTTCTTGTGGTCGAAGCGGTAGAGCCGCGCGGCGCGGTGGGAGACGTCCTGCTCCACCTCGTCGAGCTCCTCGAGCAGCTCCATGGCGAGGATCTTCTTGCGGAAGTTCCGCTTGTCGAGCTCGCGCTCGAGGATCTTCTCGTACAGGCGCTGGAGCTGGGTGAGGGTGAACTTGGGAGGCAGCAGCTCGAAGCCGAGGGGCTGGTAGCGGACCTTGCCCTTGAGGCGCTGGAGGGCGGTGGCGAGGACATCCGCGTGGTCGAAGGCCAGCTTGGGCACGTCATAGACGGAGAACCAAGCGGCATCCTTCGCATCGGTGGCGGCGTGGATGCGGTGGTCCGACAGCTTCACCAGGGCGAAGTAGGCCACGCTCACCACCCGGCCGCGCGGGTCACGGTCTGGAGCGCCGAAGGTGTAGAGCTGCTCGAGGAGGCTGGGGCGGATGCCGGCCTCCTCCTGGAGCTCGCGGCGCGCGGCGTCCTCGAGCGACTCATCCATGCGGACGAAGCCGCCGGGCAGGGCCCACTTGCCCTGATAGGGCTCCACTCCCCGGCGGATGAGCAGCACCTTCAGGTCTTCCTCGTCCAGACCGAACACCACACAGTCCACCGTCAACGCTGGACGCGGGTACTCATAGGTGTAGCTCACGGGCTTGCCTCTCGTCGTGGGGTCGGCCTCCGCCAGTAGTGTTGAAGCCACACGAAGTCAAGCCTTCCCTACGGCCGGGGCTTGATGTCGCGGAACTCCTTCGAGTGGAACGTGTAGACGGCGAGCTCGACCTTCTTGCCCTGGTTGGCGCTGACCTGCTCCTCCTCGAGCACCCCGAAGTCGGCGAGGTAGTTCTCCTGCTGGCCGTTCTTCTTCTTGATGACGATGTAGTCTCCCATGTCTCCGGTCTGGTAACCCACCAGGGTGCCCTGAACGGTGGAGGCAGGCTTCTTCTTGAATTTGGGACCGCCGGGCAGACGGACCTCGGCGACTCGTGGCGTGGAGACCTCGGCGTAGTCCATCACCACCAGGTCCCCGGGCTTCACGTTCTCCGGCCACTCCGTACCTGGGTCCGCCTTCGCCTTGACCTGCGTCCCATCGGCGGTCTCGACGGTGTACGTCTCGCCCATTCCGTTGTCTTCGATCGACACCAGCTTGCCGGCCACCGTCTTCTCGACCGACTTCGCATCGCCACTCCAGGCCGGAGCGGAGGACAGGAGGGCAACGGCGAGCAGCAGCGGGAAGCGGAAAAGTCTCATGGGAGAAGCCTCGTCGTGGAGGGAAAGGGACCGGGACACGGCGGAGACATCACGGCCAGCCGGAGCCTACAGGGACGGACGCTCGGGTTCCTCACCCGGGCCCAGGCCCGGAGGGTGAAGGAGCTCGCGCCCGGCGGAAGGCCTCGGGGCTCATGCCCCACCACCGCTTGAAAGCCCGATGGAAGGTGGCGGGCTCGCCATAGCCGAGCAGGAAAGAGACCTCCGCGATGGACATCCGGCGCCTCAGGTAGTCCTGAGACAGCTCGCGGCGCACGCTCTCCAGGATGCTCGCGTAGCTCTGCTCCTCCTCGGCCAGCTTGCGTTGCAGCGTTCGCTGCGGCATGTGCAGCGCCCTGGCCACCGCCTCGAAGGAAAAGTCCCCACCCGCCAGGGTGCGCCTCACCTGCTCGCGCACCCGCTCGGTGAGGCTGGCATTCACCGGCAGCTTCGCGAGCACGCGCTGCGCCTGCTTCTCGAACATGGCGCTCAACAGCGCGTCCGCGTGGACGAAGGGCCGCTCGGCGTCCTCGCGGGAGAACTCGATGTCGCTATGGGGTGCGCCGAAGATGAGCGGGCAGCCGAAGAGGGCCTCGTGCTCCCGGATGTCCGCGGGCGCGCGGTGGACGAAGCGCACCAGGAGCGGGCGCACGTCCGCTCCCGTGAAGAAGCGCGCCCCCATGGCGAGCTGGACCATGGCGACCTCGACCATGTGCCGGTGGGCCGGACGCCAGGGGCCCACGGGAGTGAAGCGCATGCGGACGCCGCGCTCCGTCTCCTCCACCAGGAAGCGCTCCCCGTCGCCCCAGACGCGCTGGTAGCGGCACCCGCGCACCATGGACTCCTTCAACGTCGCGCTCGTGAGAATGATGAGTCCGGCTGCATCATCCGGATCCACCTCGGACATGCGCGCCATGTGCAGGCCCAGGTTGTCGTCCCCGGTGATCTCCACCGCCCGCTCCAGGAAGGTGTCCAGAACGGTGTAGGGGATGCGCAGCTCGGGGTCGTCGAGGTCGGCCAGATGGAGGCCCACCTCGCGGCAGAGTTCTTCCACGGGCACACCGTGCTCGGCCGCGATGTTCAGCGCCTGACGGACCAGCCGGGAGGAGAGGGCGGCAGGGGGAGAGGGCATCGCCAGCAAGGACGGTAGCGACCGGCTGGCGTCCGCGGCAAGCCGTTCTGGCGCCAGGAGCCAATGCACGACACGCTTGCGGCTGGCACCTTCCGCCCATGAACGAGAACGCTTCCGCCATGGCCCTGCTCCCCCGACTGCATCTCTTCGAGCTCATCGACCAGGACTGGTACCCCCGCGCCTTGCGGGACCTGGGCACGGACTACCTCGAGACCGTCAGCAACCGCATGGGCATCTTCGACGGCGCGGTGGACGTCCTCGCGCGGGCCCTGCGTGCCTCGGAGCGCGAGGAATTGCTCGACCTGGGCTCGGGCGGCGGCGGTCCCCTGCCCCGGCTGCGGAAGCTGCTGGAGTCGAAGCACGGGTTGAAGCCCCACGTGGTGCTCACCGACCTGTTTCCCAACGCCCGGGCGGCGGAGCGGGCCCGGGCTCAGGGAGCCGACTACTTGGAGCGGCCCGTGGATGCTCTGCGGGTGCCGGAGGACCTGAGGGGCACGCGCACGTCCTTCAACGCCCTGCACCACTTCCGGCCCGAGCAGGTCCGGGCGATGCTCGCGGATGCGCAGGCCCGGGGCGTTCCCTTCGTCGGATTCGAGGTGGTGGAGCGCACGCCGAAGGGGATTCTCGCCACCCTGGCCGTCCCGCTGCTGGTGCTGCTCTTCACTCCGCTCATCCGGCCGCTGAGTCCGCTGCGTCTACTCTTTACCTATGTGATACCGGTGGCGCCCCTCACCATCACCTGGGATGGGCTGGTATCCGCGCTCAGGGCGCACCGCCCCGAGGAGCTGCGAGCCCTGACCGCCTCGCTGGCCCACGAGGGTTACACCTGGGAAGTGGGCCAGCTCCCGCAGCCCGCTAAGGGCACGCTCACCTACGTGCTCGGGCTTCCCACCGCCCGAGCCAACCCCTGAGGCGAGTCCCTCCAATTGCGAGCCTGAGACGCCCGCCGGGATGCCACCGGGAACGCCGTGCTGGTGACGCTCCGCACGTCATGGGAATCTCCGCACATGCGCCACTCCTTCGCTTTCACCCTGTCCGCCCTCTGCCTCGCGTTCGTGAGCCCGGTGCGGGCGCAGACCGTGACCTACGAGTACACCGACCTGACGAACTGTCCGCGCGACACTTCGATGGATGCGGATGCGGAGGAGCACGGCTCCGACGCGCCGAACATCTGCCCGGGTCCAGGTGGCGAGTATGAGATCACCGAGTACTTCAGCGTCTTCGACGTCCACCGGAGGGTCTCGTTGAAAGACGAGCGCGCCAATTTCTCGGTCACCCTGCGTCCGTCGAAGAACGAGTGCCCGGTGGCTCGTTACGGCAACAAGGTGGAGTGGCGGATGAAGGGTGGGAAGCCCTTCGCGGTGATTCAGCGCGTCACCTGCTACGCCCTCAACGAGAATGGAGGCGGTCCGGGCAAGCAGCTCGCGGAGTACCTGGTGGTGAAGGGCCTCAAGGGCTTCGAATCGATTGATGGAGCCGTGAGCACGAAGTCGAAGGATGCGAACGAGAAGGCACGCGCCATCGCGGACGAAGGACTCCGGGGCCGCTGAAGTCCCATCACCCAGATGCCGCCAGAGGAGTAGGGCTCGCCCGGCTCACGCCATCGCGACGAGCCGCCCCAACTGCCGCCAGTCCACGAGCTGCACGGACTCCTCGGCCAGGGAGAACTCGAGTGAGCGGCGCATGCCCATGACGTCTCCGCCCATCTGGAAGGGCACCTCGCGATCGAAGTCCATCCGCAGGCGCTCGACGAAGAAGTCATGCATCTTGGGCAGCGGGTGCGCGCCGCGCCACAGCTTGAACATGTTGCGCGTGGCCTCCAGCACCCCCGCGCCGTACACGCGCACGGACAGCCGGTGTGGCACCGCCTGGGCGAAGGGGAAGGCCTTGAAGCCAAAGCCCCACTCGGGCGTGGTGGCCGCGCCAGCGACTCCAGCGGGGCCCTCGTAGAGCAGCGCGCCGGTCTCTCCACCGGGCAGGGGCACCACGGTGCCGCGCGCATCCACGGTGAGCGCCGGGCTGCCCAGGTTGTACACCTTCACCCGGGGGTCTCCCGCGCCGAACGTGTGCCGGGGAATGGTGCGGGTGAACATGGCGCCCAGGTAGCCCCGCAGGCCCGCGTTCGCCTCGCGCAGGGGCCCGGGCGGGAACTTGGAGAGCTGGTTCTTGAAGTCCTGCAGCATCTCCGCGTCCCAGCCCGTACCGGCGAAGGGCGCCACCTTGTTCTCCGTCCGCACGAGCGAGAAGAGCCGCAGGGGAGGCAGGCGCTCGCCACACGCGGCGAGCTGGCGCAGGGCCTCCGAGGGCCTCGGCGCCCCGGTGACGCGCGCCCACGCATTTCCCGTGCCCAGCGGCAGCACGCCGATGGCCGGCAGCGCCAGCCCCTGCTCCCGCAGCTCGTTGAGCAGTCCGGTGATGGTGCCATCTCCGCCTCCGGCCAGCAGCAGCGTGGGCGGGTTGGGACGGAGCTGTTCGGAAATCCAGGTCCGGGCCTCCTCCAATGAGCGGGTCAGGGCGAGGCGGGCACGGGGGAAGACGCGCTGCACCATCCCGCCGACCCGTTCCGAGCCGCGGCGTGCGCGCAGGTTGACCATTACGGCGATGTTCATGGCGATGTCACTCTCCCCGAGCCATGTCACGGCTTGGTCATGGCGGGCGCGCCCGACCATCACATTCCGGTAACGGACACAGGCGGGCTCCCTCTCCCCGTCCGAGTGCGAGCGCTCTCCCAGGCTGTGGCGTGCCCCGGCCCGGCGCAAGCCGGACGCGCTGACCAGGCGTCCACCCGCCAGCAGAAGGCGCCGGGCCCTCGGGAGCGCCCGCGATCTCGAGGACTCTGTTCCGCCATGCGCGCCGCATCGGCCCTCCACCTGTTGCCGACAGACCCTCGCTGCCCAAGATGGAGATGACGCACAGCGGCGCACGAGGGGCCGTCCAGGACCCTCGCCTGGTGGGCGGGGTGCCAACTCCAGGTCAGGGGACATACCGTCCATGATCGGGACGGCGAGCCCCACACCGGCGGTGGGGGTTCGTCCCCAACAGGGGGAGACACCGTGACGGGTAGGGAGCCGGGTTCCCGCCCAAAGCCGTGAAATGACGGCGTTTTTGGAGTCCCCCGGGGTGGGTTGTGAGCATGGCGGCACGGCTGGTATCTGCAAGGTCGTACGCCCGGTAGCCGGCGGAACGGGCCCTGCAATCCCCGCCGCACATCATGACCTTCATCAAGAACTCGTACCCGGTGGTGGTGGTGCTCGCCCTCGCGCTCGGTGGCGCGGCCGAGGCGGCCCCACGCCGCGTGGTGGTCGCCAACGGCGACTGCAAGGACGCGGAGCTCAGCAGTCAGACCAAGGCCCTCTACGACACACTGGTGGCCCGCCCGGGGGAGAACGTCCTCACCGCGGCGGACTTCACCGAGCGTCTGTTCCCCCAGCCCTCCGGCAGCTTCGAGGACATCCAGCGGCAGCTCGAGGCCGCCCAGGGTCAGTTCTACGAGGCGCGTTATGCGAAGGCCGCCCAGGCCATCGACGAGGTGCTGAGGCAGGTGGCGCGCCTCCCGGTGGGCGCGGCCCGCTGGAAGCTGTACGTGGACGCGCAGCTCCTGCAGGCCCTCAACTACCGCTCCATGGGCAAGGTGAAGGAGAGCGACGACGCCTTCCGCGACGTGCTGCGGCTGGACGCGCAGTACAAGCTCGACCCGGACTACTACACGCCCTCCACGCGCCAGGCCTTCGACAAGCTGCGCCGCGAGCTGGTGAAGGGCAGGAAGGTGAAGCTGTCGGTGAAGTCCACCCTGCCCGCCTCCGAGGTGTTCCTCGATGGCCGGAGCGTGGGGCAGACGCCGCTGACGCTGGAGGTGCCCACCGGCACCTATGAGCTCACCGTGAAGAAGGGGGACACCGTGAGCTTCCCGCGCCAGCTCCCCGTGCAGGGCGAGGAGACGCCGGTGCTGGTGGACCTGGCCTATGAGGGCTCCATCTCGGCCAATCCCTTTCCCTGCCTCGCGTCCAACGCGGAGGGGGAGCAGGGGCTCTCCCACGCCATCCGCATGGGCGGCACGCTGGGTGTGGAAGAGGTCATCGTCGTGAAGCTGGAGCGCGCGAGCAGCGGACCGAAGTGGCTCGCCGCCACCGTGCTCAACGTGGAGGGTGGCCAGAAGCTGCGCGAGGGCGGTTTCAAGACGCAGGGGCTCGACGCCCCGGCCGCTTCGCTCTCCGCGCTGGTCGACTTCATCACCACCGGCAAGGCCCAGCCCAGCGTCGTGGTCGCCCAGGCCGATATCCAGCCCCCCTGGGAGAAGTCTTCCGAGAGCGCCGCGTCCGCCCCGGTCGCCACGGAAGTGACGGCGAAGTCCGGCACCGTGCGTCCCCTGCGCGTGGCCTCCTACGTGACGCTGGGTGCGGGCGTGGCGGCGCTGGCGGGCGTGGGCGTGCTGCGGATCGCCATCGGGCAGGACTCGAAAGCACTCGAGGAGGGCGGCCATCTCACCGCCAGTGGCAATGTGAAGGCCAACGACCCCGCCGGCCGGGAGATCCTCAGCGGCATGGCGCAGAAGGTCCGCCTCCACAACGGGCTGCTCATCGGCTCGTGCGCGGCGCTCGCCACCGGAGCCGTGATGTTCTTCCTCTCGCCCGCCGAGGCTCCGCCGCCCGTGTCGGTGGGCGTCGTGGCGGGCCCGGACGGCGCGGGCGCCTCGCTCTCCGGGACGTTCTGACGCCGGCTCGGGTACGTTCCCGCGCATGAACGTACTCCTGGCCCTGCTCCTGGCCGCGAGCGCCACCAGCGCTCCGGCCCCCCGCGCCTTCCGCGTCGATTACTTCCACACCGGCAACGCCACCGAGGAGCGCTTCAGCCTCGACCGGCTCGTGGTGGAGCCCCTGCCCTGGCCCGGCAATTCCTCGCGCGCCATCGACGAAACCAACCTCGGCAAGTACCTCTTCGAGGTGCGGGACCGGGACACGAACCGTCTGGTGTACTCGCGCGGCTTCGCCTCCATCTATGGCGAGTGGGAGTCCACTCCCGAGGCGCGCGAGGTGAACCGCACCTTCCACGAGTCCCTGCGCTTCCCCGCTCCGGAGAAGCCCGTGCAGGTGATTCTCAAGAAGCGCGCGAAGGACAACTCCTTCCGCGAGGTGTGGAGCCTCACGGTGGACCCCCAGGACATGTTCGTCGACCCGTCCGTCCCCGCTTCCCCCGGCGCACTGCTGAAGCTGGTGGAGAACGGCCCCGCTGCGGACAAGGTGGACTTCCTCATCCTCGGGGACGGCTACACCGAGCAGGAGCGCGCCAAGTTCGAGAAGGACGCGCGGCGGCTGGTGGACATCCTCTTCACCTACTCGCCCTTCAAGGAGCGCAAGCGCGACTTCAACGTCTGGGGACTCATGCCCGTGGCCCGGCAGTCCGGCATCTCCCGCCCCTCCACCGGCATCCACCGCGACTCGCCCGTGGGCGCCACCTATGACGCCTTCGGCAGCGAGCGCTACGTCCTCACCTTCGAGAACCGCCGCTTCCGCGACATCGCCGCGTTCGCCCCCTATGAGTTTGTCGAGGTGCTCGTCAACGGCAACACCTACGGCGGCGGCGGCATCTTCGGCCTCTACAGCACCGTGGCCGCCGACAGCCTCTGGTCTCCCTACGTCTTCGTCCACGAGTTCGGCCACCACTTCGCGGGGCTCGCGGATGAGTACTACACCTCGGACTCGGCCTATGCCCCGGCCGAGGAGCGCGTGGAGCCCTGGGAGAAGAACGTCACCGCGCTCAAGGACCCCTCGCGCCTCAAGTGGAAGGACCTGGTGGCCGCCAGCACCCCGCTGCCCACGCCGTGGAAGAAGGAGGAGTACGAGCAGCACGCCAACCAGGTGCTCAAGGAGCGCCGCCGCATCCGCGCCGAGCGCCGCCCCGAGTCGGAGATGGATGCGCTCTTCACCTCGCAGCGCGACTGGGAGGAGCAGTTCCTCTCCCACCAGCAGTACTCCGGCCAGGTGGGTGCCTTCGAGGGCGCCATGTACGAGGCCCGCGGCTACTACCGGCCCCAGCTCGACTGCGTGATGTTCACCCGGGACCGCGTGCCCTTCTGCTCCGTGTGCCAGCGCGCCATCTCCGAGGTCATCGACCTGTATGCGGGCAAGGGAGCCAAGGCGAAGCCGGCCCCCTGAGGACGCTCGCCACGGCCCGGGAGCGGGGACCCGGGCCGCCAGGGCGTCCGTCCCCTGCCTGCTGCCGCCCGGGTTGTACGTCGCCAACCTGACAGGGAAAGGAGGCGGACACCCCATGGGCATGATGCACAATCAGGAGACGGAGTCCTGGTCTGGTGAAGGCGTAGGAACGAACTCGGAGTCCTTCCTCGCGCGAATCAATCGTGAGGTACCCGAGTACTCTCCGGCCGACGCAGCGGAGGCGGTGATGAGCGCGCTCTGCGCACGGCTCCCTGGCGGCCTGGTACAGGAGTTGAGGGAGCAGTTCCCCGAGAGCCTGCGCCAGCTCTTCCAGCACTGCTGGAAGGAGAGGAGCGCTCCGGCGCGCAAGTTCGACAAGGACGACTTCTACCTGGACATCGCCGAGCACATGCAGACCGAGCCCGAGAACGTCCGCCTCGTGCTCTATGTCGTCTTCTCGGCCATCCGCTCGCAGATCACCGAGAAGCTGGCGGACAAGATTGGCAGTGAGATGCCGCCCAACGTGGCCGGCACCTGGGAGGCCTCGCACCGGGCCGCGGAGCGGCCTCGCTGAGTCTCGCCCGGAAACCCCGGAGGACCTCGAGCCTTCCGGGGCTTCTCTTTTCCCTAACGGCCCGCTCCCGGCCCCGGCCCCGGTTCAATCGAGAAGACGAGCGTCACCGTCGCCTGCACCGTCTGCTCCTGTGGCTGGATGGGAGTCGTCACGTCCGCCGCCCTCGACAGCTCGAAGCGCCCCACCACCGGAATGGGGTGCTGCGGCTCCGTCACCGTGCTCGCGTCCAGCACCGGCCCCAGCTTCACCCCCAACGACGTGGCCAGCACTTGCGCCGACTGCCTCGCCCGCTCCACCGCGTTGCGCAGCGCATCGCCCTGCACCGTCTCCGGCTTGCTCAGCCCGAAGCGCACCGACTCCACCCGGTTCGCCCCCGCGCCCAGCGCCGTGTCCAGCAGCGTCCCCACCCGCGCCAGCTCGCGCACGTGCACCTCCACCACGTTGCTCACCCGGTAGCCCTTCAGCTTCGGCGCCTCGTCCGGCTTCGCCGGGGGCTGGTACTCCGGCGACACCGTGTAGTTGCGCGTCTCGATCTCCTTGCGAGGGATGCCCGCCTGCACCAGCGCCGCGATCACCTTGTCCATCTTCCGCGCGTTCTCCTCCCCCGCCGCCTTCGCCGTGGGCGCCAGCGTCTCCATCGCCAGGTCGATGAAGGCCTCGTCCGGCGCCACCTTCACCTCGCCCGTGCCTTCCACGCGGAGGGTCCGCTCGGAGGGATGCACCACCGACGGCGCCGCCGGAGCCGAAGGGGGTGGCTGCCTGGATTGGGCCATGACGGCTGGGGCCAGGGTGCTCATCAAGAGGACGAGCAGCAGGGCTGTGCGCACGACCGGCATCGAAGGGCCTCCTGGGGCTCAGGGTTCCTCCTCAAGGTGCGTCCCCGGGAAAGCCGTGGCAGCGCACGGTGGAGCGGTCTGGCCGGCCGTCTGGTGAACAGGTGAGCCCCCTCCGTGTGACACGCTCCCTCGCTTCCAGGGTCTTCCGCCAAGCACGGGGAGCGGTATTGTCGTGCCCCATCGGCCCCGGCTCGCGAAGGCTCGGGCGGCGGAGGGGAGAGCCATGCGGATACTGTTGTTCCTGGTCGCGCTGCTCGCGGGGGGGTTCGCGGGTTACCTGCAGTTCTTCAACAAGACGCCCTATTCGTCGTACTCGAAGGCGCAGCTCGACCAGCTCGAGGCGGAGCACTCCCGGCAGCTCCAGTCGGCCAGTGGCGACGCGTATGACACCCATCTCATCTCGCTGGCGATGATCCGCGAGGAGCGCGAGCGGCCCCTCAAGGTCCAGATGGCCCTCGGCGGGGCGGGGGTCTCCTTCATCACCGCGCTCGTCCTGACGCTCGTGCGCAGCAGGCGCCGCGACGACTCGTCCCGCGACGAGGCTCAGGCTCCGGCTCACGAGCCCGTGGGTCACTATGCATCGCCCTCGAAGGCCTCGCGCGCCCAGGCCGCGGCGCTGCTCGGCGTCCGTCCGGATGCGCCTCGCGCCGTCATCGAGGCCGCCCTCCAGGCCCAGCTCGCCGAGAGGGACCCCGCCCTGCTCCATGGGCTCGCGCCGGACCTGCGCCAGCGCATCCTCCAGCAGCGCGAGGAGCTCCTCCAGGCGGGGAACCTGTTGCTGGGCCGACAGGAGATTCCCTTCTCCCCGGACGGCTCCCAGGGCTGAGCATCGCCGGGCGGCCCTCGCTGTCCACCTTCCATCGAAGGCTGCGTCCCCCGGTCCGTTGCTCCGGGGACAGGCGCTGCCCATTCTCACCCGCGGCCGGACCGGAAGTCCCTCCAGGGACCTGGTGCGGCCCTGAGGTTCGAGGGGGGAAATCACTGTGGTCCATGACAGCCTACGCCTGCGCGTCACCCGTATTACGCCCGAAGCCGAAGGCATCCGGTCCTATGAGCTCGTCCCCATGGAGGGTGGCGCCCTGCCCCCCTTCGAGGCCGGCTCGCACGTGGATGTCCATGTGCCCGGAGGCTTCCTGCGCCAGTACTCGCTCTGCAATGACCCGGAGGAGAGGCACCGCTACGTCATCGCCGTGCAGTGCGATCCGAAGGGACGCGGCGGCTCCCAGGCCATGCACGAGCGCGTGCGCGTGGGCGACGTGCTCACCACCAGCCTCCCGCGCTGCGACTTTCCCCTGCTGTACGCGCGAAGCCATGTGCTGGTGGCCGGAGGCATCGGCATCACCCCGCTGCTGTCCATGGCCCACGCGCTCCGGCGCCAGGGCGCTCGCTGGCACCTGCACTACTGCACCCGCTCGCCCGAGCGCACCGCCTTCCGCGAGCTGCTCACCTCACCCGCCTTCGCCGGCCACGTCACCTTCCACCACGACGGAGGCGACCCGGCCCGGGGGCTGGACGTGCGAGCCCTGCTCTCCACGCGCTCCGGAGGCACCCGCCTCTACTGCTGCGGCCCCGCCGGGCTGATGCGGGCCGTGCGCGAGGCTTCCCTCCAGCACACATGGCCCCGTGAGAAGGTCCACTTCGAGGCCTTCTCCGCCGAGGCCTCGGGCGCCATCAGCGACCGGGCCGACACCGAGTTCCAGGTCGTCATCCGCAGCACCGGCGCCTGCTACCCCGTGCCTCCGGGAAAGACGGTGCTCAACGTGCTGCGCCAGAATGGGTTGCGCGTCCCCAGCGACTGCGAGGCCGGCACCTGCGGCACCTGCCTCACCCGCGTGCTCGACGGCGACCCCGATCACCGCGACACCTTCCTGCCCGAGGCCCGGCGCGCCGCGCGCTGCGACATGCTCGTCTGCGTGTCCCGCGCCCGCTCCAGGAAGCTCGTGCTGGATTTGTAGGCCCTCGGGCCCGGCGCCTCACGTGCGCGCCTTGGCCACCCACTCGCGCACCTGCTCGCGCAGCTTCTGCGGATCAAACGGCTTGTCCACCCGTGCGTTCTGCACCGTGTCCATGAAGGCTCGCGCCGCGGGCGTGAAGGCGCCTCCGGTGACGAACACCATCCGGCGCGCCACTCCCGGCGCCGCCGCCGACAGGTCCGCGTGCAGCTCCATGCCCGTCAGGTCCGGCATCATCAGGTCGCAGAGGATGACGTCCACCTCGGTGCCCTTCGGGCCCTTCAGCAACTCCAACGCCTGGCGCGAGCTCGTCATCACCTCCACGTCGTGCTCGCGCGCCAGCGTCCGCCGCAGCGCCGAACTCACCATCACATCGTCATCGACAATCATTACCCGGCCACGCACTCGCGCACTCTCCTGCTCCTGTTGCACCGGACGCACGACCTGGGATGGGCTCTCCGGCGCCGCGGCGGCCCGTAGTGTCACACGAACCACGGTCCCCTTGCCCGGCTCGCTCTCCACGGCGATCTCCCCCCCCATGGCCGTGATGAATCGGTGACATAGCGCCAACCCCAACCCCGTCCCCACACCCACCGGTTTTGTGGTGAAGAAGGGGTCGAAGATGCGACCCATCACCTCCGGGGGTATCCCACAGCCGGTGTCACGGACCTCGGCCACCACCCGCTCTCCGTCGCGCCGCGTCACCAGACGGATTTCATGCTGCGCCGCCTGCCCCTCGGGCAGCGCCTGCGCCGAGTTGATGAGCAGGTTGAGGAAGACCTGGGACAGGCGGGACTCGTTGCCGTCCACCCACCCGGACTCTCCCCCGTACTCCTTCACCAGGCGGGCCCGCGGCGTGAGCTCGTTGCCCGCCAGCTTGACGGCCGAGTCCAGCACCGCATGCAGGTCCACCGGCCCGCGCGCCTCCTCGTCGCCGCGGGAGAACGTCTTCAGGTCCTGCACAATCCGCCGCACCCGGTCCGCGCCGTGCCGGGCCTCGCTCAGCACCCGGTCGATGTCCTCGAGCCGTCTGCGGCCCGGCGCTCCCAGGGGCAGCTCCCGCCCCAGCGTGGATGCCTCGGTGATGGCGTACTCCAGGTTCGAAACGATGTAGGCCAGCGGGTTGTTGATTTCGTGGCCCACGCCCGCGGCGAGCGTGCCCACGGCCGCCATCTTGCCCGCCTCCACCAGCTGGGACTGGGCCTGACGCAGGGCCCGGAGGTTCTCGTCCAGCTCGCGGTTGGCGGCGGCCAACTCGCGCGTGCGCTCGTCCACGCGCGCCTCCAACCAGCGCTCGCGCCGCTTGAGCCGGCCCACCCGCAGCGCGTACACGCCTCCGGCCACCGCCCCCACGCCCAGCACGCACAGCGCGTAGAACCACAGCGTCTGGTGGAAGCGCGGAGTGACGGTCAGCTCCACCACGGCACCGGGCTCGGTCCACACCGCGTCCCGGTTGGCCGCCGTCACCTCGAAGCGGTAGTCCCCCGGAGGCAGGTGCGTGTACGAGACGGCGCGCCGGTCCTCGGCATCCACCCAGTCCGCGTCATGGCCCCTCAGCCGGTAGCGCAGGGGCGGCCGCGTGGAGTCCTCCAGCGACAGCGCGGTGAAACGGAACTCCACGTCCCGCTGTCCTGGCTCCAGCACCAGCCTGCCCGAGAGCGGCACCGGCCGGCCCTGCACCCGCACCTCCTCCAGACGCGGCTCGGCGGACGGCCGGTGCACCACCACGCGCGCCGGGTCCACCGACACCACGCCCCGCAGCGTGGGAAACCACAGCCGCCCGTCCCGCGCGCGCCACCCCGAGGGGAGCGCGGCCCCGTTGCACTCGGAGCTGCGCATGCCGTCGCGCCGGTCGAAGATGATGGGCGCCACCGTGGTGCGCGAGCCCTCGGCCACCTCCTCCAGCTCGCGCCGGGACACCCGGAAGATGCCCCGGTTGCAGCTCATCCACAGGTGGCCCTCCGCGTCCTCGAGCACGCGGAAGACGGCGTCGTCGTAGAGGCCCTGCGCGGTGGTGTAGCGGGTGAAGCGCCCGGCGCGCAGCAGCGTGAGGCCCGTGTTCGTCGCCACCCACACGCCGCCCCGGGGGTCCGCGTACACGTCCAGCACCCGGTTGCCCGCGAGCCCGTCCGCGGTGGTGTAGCGGGTGAAGGACTCGCCCGACAGCCGGTACAGCCCGCCGAAGGTGCCAAACCAGAGCGCCCCCTCGGAATCCTCGGCCACGGCGACGACGGGCTGCGCCGGGCCACCCCGCTCGGCGCCGAAGGCGGTGAAGGTGCCCTCGTGCAGCCGGCTCAAGCCCCTGGCGGTGCCGAACCACATCCCGCCGCGCGAGTCGGCGAAGAGGGAGAAGAGCACGTCGTCCGGCAGCCCCTGCTCGCGGCCCACCCGGGTGAAGCTCCGGCCGTCGTAGCGGAAGGCGCCCCCGGTGGTACCCACCCACAAGGTGCCCTCCCGGTCCTCCGCGAGCGCGCGGATGTTCTCCTGGGCGAGCCCCTCCTCCGGGCCGAAGTGCGTGAGCACCCCGTCCTTCAGGCGCGTGAGCCCGCCCGACAACGAGCCCACCCACACCGCCCCCTGCCGGTCCTCCAACACCACCGAGGCCAGCTCGTCCCGGAGGCCCTCGGGCTGGCCGAAGGTGACGAAGGGCGCGTCCCGCAGCCGGCTGAGGCCGCTCGTCATCATCCCCACCCAGAGCGAGCCCTCCCGGTCCTCCATCAGCGAGAGCACCCCCGCCCCGGGCAGGCCCTGCTTCGGGCCAAACACCGAGAAGCTCCCCTCCGTCATGCGCACCAGCCCCCCCGCGTTGGTGCCCACCCACAGGTTGCCGTCCCGATCCTCCGCCAGCGCCATCACCCGGTCGTCCGGAAGCCCATCGCGCGTGGTGAAGAGCCGGGCATGGCCCTCGTGGAGGCGCACCAGGCCGTTGTCCGTCCCCACCCAGGTGGCCCCATCATGGCTCTCGAGCAGCGCCCGCACCGCCACCCGGCCCACGCCCCCCGGCAGGCGCACCGTCTCCACCCGGCCCTCGGACAGACGCACCAGCCCCTTCGCCGTGCCCGCCCACACGACGCCGCCATGGTCCACCAGCAGCGCGTTCACCCACTCCGACGGCAACCCCTCCGCGGTGCCGTAGCGGCGCGTCTGCCCGTCCCTCACGTGGAAGAGACCCTCCTGCGCACCCACCCACAGGCCCCCCTCCGCGGCCGGCACGAGCGAGAACACCTCCACCTCGCCCGGCCCCCCCGAGGCCATGCGGTGGAAGCGTCCCTCCCGGTACACCAACAGTCCCCGCCCCGAGCCCACCCACAACGTGCCGGACGCGTCCTCGGCGATGGCGCGGATGACCTCGTCGCGCAGCTCCGGCGTGTTGCGCTTGTCGTAGACGGTGAAGTGCACGCCGTCGAAGCGCGCCATGCCTTCCCACGTCGCCAGCCACAGGTAGCCGTCACGCGTCTGCGCCAGCGAGAAGACCGTGTTCTGCGGCAGCCCGTCCTCGTCCTTCCAGGCCTCGTGGCTGTATTGCGTGACGCGCCGGGCCGGGTCGAGCGCGAGCGCGGGCTGCCACACGCCCATGAGCACCGCCATGGCCAGCACCCGCAGGCCGAGCATCCCGTCTCGTCGCATTCCGGCCATCATCTGCCATGCCCGGCTGTCCCGGAGCAAACCCCCTCACCGGCCCCTCCGGGACGAGCGCCCGCGGCCCTCACACCCAGGACTGTGCGTGAAAACAGGACGAGGAGCCGAGCAAGGCATTGCCTCGACGCCTCCTCGAACCCATTGGAGCTCCCAGGACCTACACCCCGGAGCCTGTGCGCGAGAAGATGCGCCGCAACAGGGCCTCGCCCTCGGAGCGGGGCGGCGCCGAGGACACGAACGAAGGCAACCCGGGGCCCTCGAAGCGAGTCGACTGGGTCTCGACACCCGTGCGCGGGAAGCCGAGACACCCGGTGCACTGAGCGGTGAAGGGAAGCTGTCCGGACGGATGGAACATGGTGGCCTCCCCGAGAAGGAACGCCGCAGCGACGCAGTGTGCCCTCCGGGTCTGACAGTCCAGCGCATCCGGGCCCTGCTCCGTCTGGCGCGCCACCAGCCGGGGAACCGGGCCCGTCATTCACGCCCCATTGCAGCTCCATTCCCCCAAACCACAGCTTGCCAGCGGACACTCGAAAGGAGTCCGACACATGAAGTCCGTTGTCCGGATTGGTTTGTGTGTGGCAGCGCTGTGGGGCGGCGCGGCCCTGGCAGGGGATGAGTCATACGGCGGCTCCGGCCTGAACCAGGGGGCGTCGACATACCATCATGAGGGGTTGGGCTCCCAGACCGGGCTCTACGTCCTGTTGGGCGGAGGCACCGAGGGCTACACCGGCGCGAACGCGCCCGACCTGAACATCGGCTTCTCCTACGGCGCCACCGTGGGCTACAAGCCCACGAAGATGCTGGGCCTGGAGGTCGGCTACAACGGCGGACTCACTGACATCGACAGAGCGGGCCCGGGCGGCGCGGCCAATGGCGCGGACATCGTGCGCAACGCGGGCCAGGCGGCCGTCACCGTCGGCCTCACCGCCACCGCGCTGCAGCCCTACCTGATGGGCGGCATCGGCATCCAGAACTACAACGTGCGCGGCCTCAGCCCGCTGTTCGGCTACACCGATGACACCGCCGGCTACGTGCCCGCCGGCGTGGGCCTGCGCTACAACATCGGCCACCTGCTCACCGCGGACGCCCGCGTGGACTACAACTTCCCGTTCTCGCAGAGCTTCGCGCCCAGCGGCGCCAATGGCGCGTGGGACGGACGCTACCAGGCGCTGTTGCAGATCGGCGGCACCTACTAGCCAGACACTCTCCTCTGGCCACTCCGGGAGGCCCGGGGGCGCTCATGCCCTCGGGTCTCCCGCGTGCGTTTCCGGCTCAGGGGAAGCGCGCCAGGAACGCGCCCAGCTTCGCGCCCGCCTCGCGCGTCGCCGGATCCAACCCCGACCCTCTCGACGCCGGCAGTTGCATCGCCAACGTCACCAGCGCCGGCTTCATCTCGTCCCAGGCCGCCCGCGCCTCCGCCTCGCTTCCGAAGTGGCGCGCATGCACCAGCCACCCCGAAATCCCACACGTCAGCGCATGGAACGAGCGCGCCGGCTCCGCCTCCAGCGTCATGCGCAACCCCGCCGGGTGCTCCTCATCCCGGACGATGATGCCACCCTCGGACCCCTCCAGCCCCAACGTGCGCCCTTCCTCCACGGGCCTCCAGCCCTGCTCGTCGCTCATCGCCTCTCGTGCCTCCCTCGCCAGGCGCACCCTGCTCCAGCAGCGGACGCTCCGGCAACCGCCTGTCCGCTCGCGCGTGCGCTTCCCGGCAGGCGGGCGATTCCCGTCCCGGAACCCTTCCATTTTCCTTCGATTAACCCTGTCTTATCTCCCACACTGCCCGTATGAGTTTTCGGCTCCGACACCCCGGATAGCCAGAAAGCCTCTACGGAATCCATACACGCGCGTGTCTGGAATGAAGACCCGGGACGATTGTCGGATGGGCGCCTCCCAGGCCGCCTGCACCCCAGGCGTTTACACCCCAATCAGGAGCCCGACATCCATGAAGCGCATCACCATCACCATCCTGCTGCTCGCTACCGCCGCAGGGTGCAGCACGAACCGTAGCGCGACCGGGGGGCGCGCGGCGCGAGAGGGCAATGGCACCGTGACTGGCATCATCATGCTGGGCGAGGGCGTGGGACCGAAGACCGGAGACTTCTGCGAGGGCCTCACCGTGAAGGTGACCCACGCGAGCGCCCCCGAGGACGTGCTGGGCGACCGCATGGTGAAGGTCAGCCGCGGCCGCTGCAGCTACCAGGTCGCCCACCTGCCCAGCGGTGGCGAGGAGCTGCAGTTCACCGTGACGCCGTCGTCGGCCTGGAAGTGCGACAACGGCACCGCGCCCACCATCAGCTCCGCGCCGCAGTCCATCAAGCTGCAGAACTGGCAGACGCTGACGCAGGACTTCCGCGTGACGTGCGAGGCCCCGGCGGCCGCGACGTCCACGCCGTGAGGTAGCCCTCGCATCACCGGGCCCCGGTTCGCACCACGAGCCGGGGCCCTCTTGCCCTACCGGGCGCCGTCTCTGCCCAGGTGACACTTCTTGTACTTCACCCCGCTGCCGCACCAGCAGGGGTCGTTGCGCCCGGGACGCTCCCGCCGCTTCGCGGGAGACGACATGCCGAGCTCGCGTTGGAACAGCATGCTCAGCCGGTGACGCGAACGCCGGGCCCGCTCGACCTTCTCCCGCTGTGCCACGTCGAGCGTCCCACCGAGCTGCTCGATGGCATCCTCCAGCTCGATGACGGTCTGATCGGCGAACAGATCCTCCACGTCCTCGTCCAGCGGGTACTCATCGAGGACCCGAGCCAGGGGCTCGAGGGCGCGCGAGTCCCCATAACGCGCCAGGTTCATCGCCCCCCGCTCTGGGTCCTCCTGAAGCTGCCCGAGCAACGCCGTGTAGATGCGCTCGTCCTTCACGCCACAGTGGGACAACAAGGAGAGCAGCCCGAAGCGCTCGTCCGCGCGCCGAGCGTCGGCGAGCACCTCCAGAGCAACGGGAGCCACCGCGGACCCGAACGCCTCCAGCCCCCAGAGGAGCGCCACATAGAGCACCTCCCCCGGGTCGGCGTGCATGAGCCGCCGCACCATGGGCGCGAGGGCCTCGGGGTCCCTCCGCCGTCCCAACAGCCTCGCCGCGTGGGCGGGCGCGAACCCCTCTCCCGGCGCCGTCCTGGAGACCAGCGACTCATCCCGCAGGAGCTCCAACAGCGGCTCCACCACCTCGGAGCCCCGCGAGAGAAGGTCCGCGTTCAAGTCCTCGGGGAGCTTCTCCGAGTGCTCCAACACCTGGCGCACCCGCTCCCGCGCATCCCCCTCACCCATGGGGCCAGCCTCCCCGGAGGAGCCGGTGGACCTCCTCCACGAGCAGCGGATCCCCCGAGGCCGCGAACTGCTCGGGCAGCGCCGAGAGCAACTGCCACGCCTGCTCCCACCACTCGGCCAGCTCCGAGGCGTCCACCAGCCCCCGCCCATGCAGGAACTCGCCCCACGGGCGCAGCGCGAGCGCCGTGGCGGCATGCGCGTGCGGATGCAGGGCCCGCTCCTCGGCCATCCCGCGCACCCAGTGCTCCAGGTCGCTCAACACGGGCAGCAGCAGATGCATGGCCCGCTGCACCTTGCCGTGATGCCCGAAGGGGCCGGGCAACAGACGGAAGAGCTCCGGGAAGAGCAGCTGCGTGCGCCCCCAAGGCCATCCCTGCCGCATCCGCAGCTCCGGCTCGAAAGCCAGCACCAGCGCCCGCTGCTCGTCGAAGAACTCCTCCGGAGGCAGGTCGAGCACCTCCTTCCCGGTCCTGCGCGGCCACGGCTCCCGGCCGGTGCGCAACCCCAGCCCCAGTCCCACCCAGTGAGGCACCGCCCGGGCGAAGACCGAGAGTTGCTCGTTCAACTGATCCAGCGACAGGTCCGGCGAGTCCCTCAGCTCCGCGTCCATGCACGTGAGCACCGCCCGCGTCACGTAGTCCATCCGGGTCCACTCGGCGAGCGACTCGTCCTCGCGCACCCGCGGCCACGCCTCCAACAGCCCCGCCCGCGCCTCCTCGAGCCGGCCCCGGAAGAGACACCACTCGGCCAGCCGCGACACCAGGGCCGCATCCCCCGTGTGCCGCGCCAGCGACACGAGCGCCCCCTTCAAGTCCCGGCCCGGCAGCCGCAGCGCCAACTCCACGCGCCAAGTGCGCACCGCCGGCTCCGCGTCATGTACCCGTGGTGCGAGCTCCTTCCAGGCATCCAGCAGCCCCTCGAACTCCGCGTACCGGCCGGAGTCCTCCAGGGCCTGCTCGACGCGGCTGGCCACCTCGAAGGCATCCTCCTCGTCGAACCCCGGATGCCGCGCGGCCTCGCGCGCCAACACCAGCTTCTCGTCCACGGAGGCCGCCATCAGGTGCTCGTAGAAGGTCAGGGGCAAGCCCGAGGCCTCCTCCTGTCCGGTGAGCTCCTGCGAATCCCCCGTCGGCCGATGCTCCGGCCGTGCCTTGTCGTGCGGTTCGTTCCCCATGGCTGCGGCACTGTAGACATGACCGCGGAAGTTGGCACGAAAATATGACCGCGGAAGTTGGATGCAATCCTTGTGCACTCGGGGCGTAGAGAGGCCGAATGCTCTCCATCCAGAACCTGGTGAAGGTGTACCCCTCCGGTGTGACGGCCCTGCGCGGGCTGGACCTGGAGGTGCCGCGCGGCATGTTCGGCCTGCTGGGCCCCAACGGAGCGGGCAAGTCCACGCTGATGAAGATTCTCGCGGGCCTGCTCGAGCCCACCTCGGGAGAGCTGCGGCTGGGCGACATCGACCTGGTGCGCCAGCCCGAGCGGCTGCGGCCCCACCTGGGCTACCTACCGCAGGAGTTCGGTTTCTACCCGTACCTCACCGGCGAGCAGATGCTGCTGTACCTGCTGCGCCTCAAGGGTGTCAGCGCGCCCCGGGGCCTCAAGCACCTGTGCGCCGAGCTGCTGGAGCGCGTCAACCTCACGTTCGCGGCGAAGCGCAAGGTGAAGGAGTACTCGGGAGGCATGCGGCAGCGGCTGGGAATCGCGCAGGCCATCGCGGGCAACCCCCGGCTGCTCATCGTGGACGAGCCCACGGCGGGACTGGACCCGGAGGAGCGGCTGCGCTTCTACCGGCTGCTGGCGGAGATGGCGGACGAGCGCGTGGTGCTGCTGTCCACGCACATCGTGGAGGACGTGGCCATGCTGTGCCCGCGCTTCGCGGCGGTGCGGCAGGGGCGGCTGGTGGCCATCACCAGTCCCACCGAGGCGAAGGCCGCCCTGCAGGGCACCATCTACGAGGGCACCGTCACCCTGGCGGGGCTCGCCGAGCTGCAACGCACCCGCCGAGTCACCCAGGGCGTGCTCTTCGAGGGACGCCACCGCGTGCGCCTGCACGAGCCGGGAGGCGACGTGCCCCCGGGCTTCGAGCGCGTCCCGCCCACGCTGGAGGACGCCTACCTGCTGCTGATGCAGGGCGTGGCCCCCACCGCCGCTCCGCCCGAGCGCGCTCGTGAGGTGGCGCCGTGAACCTCCAGCGCCTGGGCGCGGTGGTGCGCATGGAGCTGGGCCACCACCTGCGCCGGCCCCTCTTCTGGTTCCTCGTCCTCATCACCGTGCTGACGGTGTGGGGCCTGTCCTCGGGCAACGTGACCATCTCCGCGGGCGGCTCCCAGGTGGGCGGCAAGAAGGCGTGGATGACGTCCGAGTTCGCCGTGGGGCAGACGGTCATCTTCCTGGTGTTCCTCTGCACGTCCTTCTTCATCTCCGTGGCGGCGGGCATGAGCATCCCCTCGGACGACGAGTCGCGCGTGGGCCCGGTGCTGCACGCCACGCCCCTGACTCCCGGCGAGTACGTGTGGGGCAAGTTCCTCGCGGTGACGGTCACCTATGGCGTGTGGCTCTGCGGGCTGCTCGGCACGCTGATGTTCTTCCACCACGTGGCCCCGAGCGCCGCGAGCGTGGACTTCATTGGCCCCTTCGTCCTCCCCAACTACCTGAGACCCGCCCTCCTCTTCGGCGTGCCGCTCGTCCTCTTCCTCTCGGGCGTGGCGTTCGCGGTGGGCGCCGTGTTCCGCCGGCCGGTGCTCATCTACTTCCTGCCCGTGGCGCTGTTCTTCCTGTGCGGCTTCTTCCTCTGGTCCTGGTCACCGGGCTGGTTGGACCCACGCATCAACCGGCTCCTCATGGTGCTGGACCCGGCCGGCTTCCGCTGGCTGCTCGAGACGTGGATCAAGGTCGACCGGGGCGTGGACTTCTACAACACCTCGCCCATCGGCCTGGACGCGACGCTGCTCCTCAACCGCGTGCTCTACCTGGCGCTGGGACTGCTCGCGGTGGCGTGGAGCCAGCGGCACCTCGCGCGAGCGATGCACGGGGGCTCGCGCTCCGCTCGCCCGCGGGCCGTGCCCATGCCGGACACGGGCACCCCCTCCGAGTCCCTGCCCGTCATCGAGGTGACGGCGCCCCTGTCGTCGCTCGGCATGGAGGTGCGCGCACCGGGCCTGCTCTCCGGCCTGGCCACGGTGGCGGGCGCCGAGCTGCGCGGACTCCTGCGCCAGCCGGGCCTCTACCTCTTCACGCCGCTCATCCTGCTGCAGACCATCGAGAACACGCTGTACCAGGTGGGCTCGTTCGACACGCCGCTGCTCGCCACGCCGGGCCGCTTCGCGGTGGAGTCGATGGGCCAGGCCACGCTGCTCGTATGCCTGCTGCTGATGTTCTACACGGTGGAGTCGCTGGAACGGGAGCACGCCTGCGGCTTCGCCCCCATCCACGACGCGACACCTCTGCGCACCGCGTCCGTGCTGCTGGGCAAGGGGCTCGCCAATGGCGTGGTGGGCGTGGCCATCATGCTCGCGGTGGGCCTGGCCGGAGTGATCGCACAGCTCGCTCAGGGACGGGTGCCGCTGAACGTCGGGCCGTACCTGCTCGTCTGGGGACTGCTGCTGCTGCCCACCTTCCTGCTGTGGAGCGCGTTCATGCTGGCGGCACGCGCGCTGACGCGGGGCCGCTTCGGCGCGTACGGGCTCGGCCTGGGCGTGCTCGTCCTCACCGGCTACCTCTCCCTCACCCAGAAGATGACCTGGGTCTTCAACTGGCCCCTGTGGAGCGCGGTGCGGTGGACGGACCTCGGCGCCTTCCAGCTCGACCGGCCCGTGCTCGTCCTCAACCGGCTGGCGGCCCTGTCGCTCGCGGTCTTCTTCTTCGCGCTCGCCGTGCGCTTCGACCCCCGGCGCGCCTCGGATGCCGTCCTCACCCTGGGCCGGCTCCAACCCGCGGGCCTGTGGCGCGGGACGCTGCGGCTGCTGCCCGTGGCGATCGTGCCGCTCGCGCTCGTCATCGCGCTGAACGTGCAGGTGGACCGCGGCCACCAGGGAGACGCGGCGAAGAAGCGCGCCAAGGAGTACTGGCAGAAGAACCTGGCCACCTGGAAGGACGCGCCCCAGCCGGCCCTCGTGGACGTGGACCTGGACGTGGAGCTCGACCCCGAGGGTCAGGCCTTCACCACGCGCGGCACCTATACGCTCATCAACCGGCACGCCTTCCCACTGGAGCGCTATGCCCTCACGGGCGGAGACCACTGGGAGGACGTGCGCTGGACGGTGGATGACAAGGATTACGCCCCCGAGGACCGCTCGTGGCTGTATGTCTTCACGCCGGAGCAACCGCTGGCGCCGGGAGCCACCGTGCGTGTGGGCTTCCAGTTCCACGGGCACTACCCACGAGGAGTGAGCAAGAACGGTGGGAAGCAGAACGAGTTCATCCTGCCCGCGGGCGTGGTGCTCACCTCCGAGGGCCCGAGCTTCGCACCCGTCATCGGCTACCAGGACACCATCGGCATCGACGAGAAGGAGAACAAGTACGAGCCGAAGGTGTACGTGGGACGCTGGTACGACGGCGTCACCGAGGCGGCATGGGGAACGGGCACGCCCTACACCACGACGATGCGGCTGACGGGCCCTGCGGACTACACGCTCAACGGCGTGGGCACACGCGTGAGCGACGAAGTGAAGGACGGCCGCCGCGTGTCGGTGTGGAAGAGCGACTTCCCGGTGAACTTCTTCAACATCGTGGCCGGACGCTGGACGGAGGTGCGCGGCGAGGGCACGGTGATCTTCCACCACCCCGCTCACACCTACAACGTGGAGGAGATGAAGCAGGGGCTGGAGGCCTCACGCCGGTACTACTCGGAGTGGTTCCACCCGTACCCGTGGAAGGAATTGAAGCTCTCCGAGTTCCCCGGCCTGGCGCTGTACGCGCAGGGCTTTCCCACCAACATCACGTTCTCGGAGGACATCGGCTTCCTGACGAAGAGCGACCCGAGGGCCAACGCCGCGTTCCTCGTCACCGCGCACGAGGCCGCACACCAGTGGTGGGGCAACCTGCTGGTGCCGGGCAAGGGGCCTGGCGGAGACATCCTCTCAGAGGCCACTTCGCACTACTCCATGCTGAAGCTGATGGAGCAGGTGAAGGGCACGCACGTGCGGATGGAAACGGCGAAGCGGCTCGAGGAGCGCTACGCGAAGGGGCGGCGCGTGGACGGAGAGCGGCCTCTGGTGAAGAACGACGGCTCTCGAGAGGGGGACGTGACGGCGAAATACGACAAGGGCGGCTGGGTCTTCTGGATGCTGGAGGACCTGATGGGACGCGAGGCGTGCCACAAGGGAATCCAGGCCTTCATCCGCAAGTACCAGGGCAACGCGGACCACCCGGTGGTGGAAGACTTCGTCGAGCACATGCGCGCCTTCGCGCCGGACGCGGCCGCCTACGACGCCTTCGTGAAGCAGTGGTTCTTCGAGGTGAACGTGCCCGAGTACCGGCTGTCCGAGGGGACGGTGACGAAGGAGGGCGCGGAGTGGGTGACCACGGTGACACTGGAGAACGTGGGCACCGGGCGCATGCCCGTGGAGGTGGCGGCGGTGCGGGGCGAGCGCTTCGTCGAGCAGAAGGACAAGGAGGCCACCGGGGCCCCTGCCGGGCAGTCGCCGGACTACCACGACGCGCGAGCGAGGACGGTGCTGGGCCCCAAGGAGAAGGCCCAGCTCACGGTGCGCTCGGACTTCGAGCCCGAGCGGCTTGTGGTGGACCCGGACGTGAGGGTGCTCCAACTGCGGCGCGAGCAGGCCGTGCTGAAGCTGTGAGGCCTCGGGGCAGCGGGAAGCGAGAGCTCAACGCTTTCCGAACGCGGGCGCGACGGCTCGGGCGAACTCGGCGATGGAGCGCGCCGGCCGCCCGAGCAGCCGCGGCACCACATCGGTGACCAGGTCGCCCCAGTTCCTGCTGTAGGCGGCGAAGTAGTCGCCCAGCAGCGTCCGCGAGAACTCGTCCACGCCCGCCTGCGCCAGCTGCTGATCGAAAGCCTCGGCGGGAACCGGAACGTACTGGATGGGCCTGCCGAGCGCCTCGGTGAAGGCGGCCGCGACCTCGTGCATCGAGATGGAGCGCGGGCCCGTGAGCGTGTACGTCTTGTTCTCGTGACCCGGCGTGGTCAGCACGTGCGCCGCCACCGCCGCGATGTCGGCGACGTCGATGATCCCCATCCTACCGTCGCCCATGGGCAGATAGATGGCGCCCTCCTGGGCCACCGACTGCGCCGCCATGAACAGGTTCTGCATGAAGAAGTGCGGTTTGAGGATGGTGTAGGGGATGTTGGAGCGCTCGAGCTCGGTGTCGGAGAGCGCGTGCAACCGGCTGTTCACGGTCGGCGCATCGTGCGCCGCGCCAATGGCCGAGAGGCGGACCACGTGTTTGACGCCGCTCTGCCGCGCCGCCCACAGGGCACTCGAGTACTGCTGGGGCGCACGTGGTCCCGGCGGCGCGATGAGCATGGCGGAGTCGGCACCGTCGAAGACCTTGCCAAGCGTACGCGGCCGGTCAAGGTCCCCCTCCACGAGAGCAACGCCCTGAGCCGCCAGCGCCGCTGCCTTGTCGACGTTGCGGACCACGGCACGGACCTTGACGCCCGCGGAGGTGAGCAACGGAATGATCTGCGATGCCACGCTGCCCGTGGCGCCTGTGATGACGATGGTCTTGGACATGAGGAAGGTATGCGCCCCGGATGCGTCGTCCACAAGGTGGGAGGCCGTGGAAACATCGTCCATGGGATTGCACAATGCCCGCCATGGACCTGAATGCGATCTCGGTGTTCGCTCGTGTCGTCGAGGCAGGCAGTTTCACCGACGCCGCGCGCCGGTTGGAGATGCCGAAGTCGACGGTCAGCCTCCGTGTGTCGCAACTCGAGCAGACGCTCGGCGTGACGCTGCTCCACCGGACGACGCGGCGGCTCAGCCTGACCGAGGACGGGCGGCGCTACTACGCGGCCTGCACCCAGGCGCTGGCCGCGCTCGAGACGGCCGAGACCACGCTGACGCGCGCCCAGCGAGCACCACGGGGGACGCTGCGCATCACCGCCAGCGTGAACATGGGCCTGGGCATCATTGGAGATGTGATTGCCGGCTTCCTCGAGGAGCACCCGAACGTCGAGGTCGACCTGCTGTTGACCTCGCGCGTGGTGGACCTGCTCGCCGAGAACCTGGACATCGCGGTGCGCGCCGGACCCCTGCGCGACTCACGCATGAAGGCCCGGCTCGTCGGCACCTCGGTCTTCAAGCTCTACGCCAGCCCGGAATATCTGAAGGGCCGTCGGATGCCCACCCACCCTCACGAGCTGAAAGACCATGACTGCCTGCGCCTCACGTTCGCCACGGACAAGGCGCACGTCTACGACCTGCGCCACGGTAGGAAGCGAGTGCGCGTGCCCGTCCGAGGCCGCTTCTCCGCGAATGAGATCGGCGCCGTCCGCAAGCTCGCCGCGGCGGGCCTGGGCATCGCCTTCCTACCGGAGAGCTCGTGCATGGAGGAACTCCGGCGCGGCCGTCTGGTTCCGGTGCTACCCGAGTGGAGCTCCGAGAGCACACCCGTCCATCTGGTATTTCCGGCGCAGCGCTTCGTGGCGCCCAAGGTGCAGGCCTTCGTCACCTATGCGGCACGAGTGCTGAGCGGAGCGACGTGGGACCACCCGGAGCGTTGAGGGGTCGCGCTCAGGGCACTGGACGCTGCCCATGGCGCGGCGGCCGTCCGGTCAGTCCGGTGACCGCACGTGTCATCTGAGGCCTGCCCATGACGCGAGGAGTCGCTCTGGGCAGTGGACTACGACGCCACTCGCCCGTCAGCCCGTCCTCCCGAGGCCAGGACGCTCGCGGTGCGCACGCAAGGCACCCGGGCCAATACCTTCCTCGCCTTCCACGAGGTGGCCAGGAAGTTGTTGCGCGCCGTGCAGGTACCCGCCGGTGGGGCGGCGCGGGCGGCTCTCGAAGTGCGGTTGGAGGACGGCCGGCTCGTAGGCGGAGATTTAAAAGAGGTGTGGCGCACGGGCGAGGGGCCAGGAGGCAGCCCACGGCCGCTGTCGTCTGAAGTGGCGGGGCACCTGGTTCAAGCGCTGCTGCCCTTCACCGAGGGGCTGGGCCCGCGCACGGTGCGCGTCGTGCTGCGAGCCGAGCACCGGCTAGGAGAGGCACAGGCGCGGGGCCGGGTGGAGTCCGCACGGGTGGAGCGCCCGCCGCATGTGCCCGGACCGAGTTGGTACCTGTCCATGCACGAGGCCATCCTGCTGCGCTGGCGGGAGGGAGTAGTGGAGGGCTCGGCCTGGCTGGCTCAGCGGGGTGCCGAGGAACTGGCCCTGTGGTGCGCGTTGGGCATCATCGCGAAGGGCCTGGGCTTCTTCGCGACCGAGGGGCTGGAGTGGGTGACGAGGGCGCTGGGGCGAGACCCCGAGGTGGTGCCGGCTGGCTGCGCACCTCTCTCAAGCGCCTCTCCAAGGAAGAACAGGCGGCCTTCGAGCAGCTCTGGCAGAAGGTGGTGCTAGAGGGCGAGCAGGCCCTGAGCCGGAACGAGCGTATCCGCAGTTTGCAGAGAGCCTGGATAAACTCAGCGAGGAACTTCCCATCCATCATCGGCGTCCGCTCCAATACGCGCATCTCTTCCCGGATGAAAACATCAATGCCGGGGAGAACCTGGCGATGTTGCGGAAGTACGCTCATGACAGAGTCAGCTTTCTATGGGGGAGGTTTCGACAAGCCCGTCCCAATTCAACAGCAGACGAAGTGCGGCAAGCAGCCGAAATCATTGATAAGCAGTTCGAGCCCTGGTACCACCGTGTCGAGAATCCGCCAGGAGTGCTGAAGACCGCCGATGAAGCCAGGGAAGCCGCAATGCGCGAGCTGCAGCGCCGATTCCCTGGTCTAGAGTAAACGAGGAGCAACGATGGAGCCCATGGCTCAGCCCGGGTTGGAGCGGTTGTTGGAAGTATGCCGGCGTTTGAATCTGGGTCTGAGGACCTCGCCGCCCGCCCGTGAACCATTGAGGGCTGGGTGCTTGCTAGAGGGTGTCCCCTTCGATCCGGTACTGGCGAGCGTCTATGCACGCCTGGGGCACGCTGTTTTCGCCACCAAGGTCATGGGATGGGTGCTCACCCAGTCCAACGACGAGGCGCACAGGCTGGAGGAGAACAACAAGCGGTGGCGGGAGGAATGGTGGAAGGTGCTGGGGGAACCCGTGATTGTTTTCGGTGGTGATGCGGGAATGGCCTACACCTATGCCACCGTACCTGGCCTCGCGGATGAGCAGGGAAAGCAGCCCGTGGTGCGCGTGGATACCTATGAATACGAGCCCTACGTCATGCCCATCGCCTCGAACGTGGACCGCTTCTTTGACAGTTACTCGCGTTACCTGGAAGCGCTGGTTGCAGACCCCTTTTACCAGAAGTCAGGAGACACGGATCTCATCTTTCCCTGGCATGCAACCGAGATTCTCGCGCAGGATGAGCGCTTGGTGGAATTGATGCGCGCGGGGCGCTTCGACTCATTGATGAAGAACGTGGACGACGTGACACGCCGCTGGGCAGCCAAGGTGATGGGTACGCACGTGTGACCGATTGAGCGCAGTGAGCGACGGAACTGATTCCCTGGTCTCGACCAGATGAGCATAACCATGTGGGGTCGTTCGGAGTATGCCATCGCGCCCCGACAACCACGAACGAGCACGCGAGGGGAGCGGCACACGGCAGCCGCAGAGTTCTGACTTGAGAAGGGCGCCCAGGGCGGTAGCGGTGCCAGCGGGCGCGCTCTCACTGAAGGGGTGCTGGGTATCCAGACCGCTCGCGCCCCGACTGGTGCCCCCGGCATCGCCCCGGTTAGCCGCCGTAGCCGTCGGAGCCGATGCAGCCTGCCGCAGCAGCCCCGGCACGGGACCCCGCACCGGAGCGCGAGCTGCACGTTCAACAGGACCCCGCCAGCCGCACACTGCCCGGCTTGGGGATGGCCGCAGGCTGGACGACGACAACAAGCCCCCCCCTGGCACAAGGGAGTTCCTCCCGAGGAGTACCCGCAGGAGGTCTTTGAGCGACTCGGAAGGACAGTCAAGCAACGTGCCGCCGCCAGGTCGGTTTTGGCGACCTGGACGTCCGTCTGTGGACCATGATGCGCTCGGCCCTCAGCGGCGGCGCGCCTCTGCGGCACGCTCCACCAGCTCCTTTTGAAGAAGCATCCGGCAAACGCGCTCGTGTGGGATGATGCCTGGAGCAACAGCTACACCCCCAAGGGCGAGACCGGCCCGGCAAGCGTGGCTGTGAGGCTGGGCCTCGTGAACCCCGGCGCCGAGCCCTGGACGCTGGCGGGGACGGCGTTGGTGGACTCGACGGGGGAAGAGGTGGAGCTTGCCACATGGCAACAGGCACCCATCCCCGCGAATGGTGCCGGTGCCGTCGTGGTGGGCATCGAGGGGACGCCCGCGCAGCTCGGTTGCCCCTGAGGCATCCCCTCATATAGCAAGCAGGCGAGGAAGCGCGTATCTGGCCATGTGGTTTGAGCAGTAGGGGCATGGATGTTACCGGAGAAGTGGGTACTCAAGCCATCAACGAACAGCAGGTGCATG
>NZ_PZOX01000040.1 GCF_003044305.1 Vitiosangium sp. GDMCC 1.1324
GGCCCAGGACGCCGAAGACTGGGTCCTGGGCCTCTCTGCGCAGCAGGCGCTGCGCAAGGCGGGAGTCCTCTCCCTCCACTTCTGGCTCCATTCCTTAATGTAAAGGAACTTTTGCCTACCTACTTAGGGACAGAGCCGCTCGACCGACTTGATCCGCACCGCTCCGTCGACATTCGGGTCGTTCGTCTGGTCGCCGATGGCGATGTTGCCGTTCGTCGTGAAGTTGTTCCGCGTCAGCTTCGCGACGCCGTCGACGCTCACCGTCGCCACCTTCGCTGCGTCCACCGCGAGCTCGTAGACATGATACGCGCCGTCGGTCACCGAGAACGCCGCGGACTGCGTGTCGTCCGCCCAGCCGATCTTCGCGCTGTCGAGGTAGATCATCTCTGAACGATCCGTGCCGTTGCCGGCCGACGGCGTGAAGCTGCCCAGGATGGCCGCGCCGCTGTCGAGCTGGTTGTGGGGGTTCACCGACTCGACCTGCATCGTCACACGGAGCTTGAACGGCTTCGTTCCGTCGAGCGCGTTCGCCCGCGTGATGAGCAACTGCCCGCTCGTCCGCGCGCCGCCGTTCGTCGACGTCTCGAGGCGAACGTAGTCCGCGCCGTACGTGAGCGTGTTCGGCGCCTGCGCGACCGTCGTCCAGCCTTGCGCCGTGATGTCGTCGCCGCCGACCAGCAACGGAATGCTCGCGCGTGCAGTCCACTGCGTCGTCGACGTCGCCGGCACGCACGATTCGCAGAAGTTCGCCGGGTTCGGCGCACCCGCGGCGTAGACCACGCCGTCGATGAAGCACTTCGGGGCGCACACGCCAGCCGAGCAAACCTGTCCCGGGTCGCACGGTGTCCCGTCAGCGCGTTGCGTCCACGCGGTCGCGGACGTCGCCGGGGTGCACTGTTCGCACGAATTCGCCGCGTTCACCGCCCCGGCGACGACCTGCTTGTCGTCGATCTGACAGATCGCGACACAGACGCCACCCTCACAAGCCTCGCCGGTCGCGCAGGCCTGGTCGCAACCACCGCAGTGCTTCGGGTCGCTCTCGGTGCTCACGCAGGAGCCGCCGCACAGCTCGGCGCCGACGCCGTTGCACATCACCGGCACGGACGCGTCGGGTGTGTCGCCGGGGCCAGAGGTGGAATCGTCGTCGCAAGCAGCGACGAAGCCGAGCACAACGATGCAGGAGAGAACGGTAGAACGAATGGAGGGCATAGAGTCTGCCACCTTACTTCGCCTCAGAGACAGGGCACGCGTCCCGGCTGCTGGTACGGCCACTGCATTGCTGAACGCTCAAAGATGGAGGGCTCACGGGCTGACGCCCACCCTTGAGCACACCTGGGGCGAACCTCTGACGCGGAAGCTGCCCTCTGGGCCTGCACAGCTCGAAAAGGCCCCGCGTTCCTCTTTTCAGGAACGCAGGACTGGGCTCGAGGGCAGTGCCGCAAGGCTCCTATGCACCGGGCAGCAAGAAGATCTGCACGCGCCCGAAGTTGTCGGAGACGGGGTTGTCGGAGAAGCGCACCTGCAGTGCATTGTCCTCCCCCACCAGCTCATAGGTGTAGCGGTGGTCGGTCGCGTTGAAGGAGGCCGTGCTGGCCGGGTGCTTCCAGGTCTTCCCCCCGTCCAGGCTGATCTGGATGGGGCTATTTCTCGCGGGAGCAGTCCCCGGGGCCTTCACGCCAGCGAAGATGAACTCGGGGTCGAAGCCGACATTGCGGGTCGCTACCCCCGGGCTCGGGAACATGGGCGCGGACTCCGGCTGACCTGATTGCGCACCAGGGACGATGTTGTTCCCCCACACGGTAAAGGTCCCCTGCATCGTGACGCGATACGGCGTGCCTTTCTTGAGCACCAGCTGGCTGGGAACGGGGGCGGCGCTCCGGGACTCAATCCACAGCTCTTCGGCCGGCAGCACGAAGATCTGCAGGCGTCCGAGGTTGTCGGAGACGGGATTGTCAGCGATGCGCACCTGCAGCGCGTTGTCCTCCCCCACCAGCTCATAAGCGTACTTGTGGTTGGTCGCGTTGAAGGAGGCCGTGCTGACCGGGTGCTTCCAGGTCTTCCCCCCGTCCAGGCTGATCTGGATGGCACCACTTCTCAGGGGAGCAGTCCCCGGGGCCTTCACGCCGGCGAAGAGGAACTCGGGGTCGGCGGCGACATTGCGGGTCGCGACCCCCGGGCTCGGAAACATGGGCGCGGGCTCTGGCTGACCGGATTGCGCGCCCGGGACGACGTTGTTCCCCCACACGGTATAGGTCCCCTGCATCGTGAGAAGATACGGCCTGCCTTTTTTGAGCACCGTCTGGCTGGGAACGGGGGCGGCGCTCCGGGACTCGAGCCAGAGTTCTTCCTGCTGCGCCCAGGCCGAAGTAGCCGCCAACACCAGCAAACCCGCGCAGCGCGCGGCGAGTTGCGAGAATCCTCTCATAACGATCGTTTCCATCCTTCCAGGTCATGGAATGCGCGGTGATTCAGGACAGCGAGCGCACGACACGGGAGTGCAAGCGAAATGCCGCCTTTGGCTCTTCCATCGTCGCGGCCAAGAACAGGCGCTCCTCCTCTGGCTCGGCCCCCGCTCGAGGGAACGCCCATGACGCGTCAACCCCTGGTTGACACGTCACTGACGCGTCAATCCCTCGCTAGCACCGCGTTCATCTCTCCCTCGCGAGGGCCTCCTCCTGGCAGCTCACGGGCCCGGCACAGCATGGTGCGGTAATTGCTGAGCATGGGAATGCCGCGCCGGTGGCGTGGCAAGTCCCCCTCGGAGCAGGACACGAAGTGCCATGGAGCCGGCAAGTCCAGACATGCTGATGAAAAAGCATCTCACGCTCGAATCAAAGGCGGAGCTCGAGGGCCTGGCGACCAGGAACGGATGGACCCTGCGACATGCCATACAAAGCGGAATCGACAATCCCGACTCCAGCATCGGCATCTACGCGGGCGACAGCGATTCGTACGCCATGTTCTCGCGGGTTTTCGACCCGGTCATCCGCGAGCATTCCAGGTACGACATGCGTGGGCATCCAAGCGATTTCTCGCTCGAAGGGCTCCCCACGGAAAACCTGGACCCTGAGGGGAAATTCATCGTCTCGACCCGTATCCGTGTCGGGCGCAACCTCGCGACGTACGCGTTTCCGCCGGCCATCAGCGCCGGGGACCGTGCTCGATTGGAAGCCGAGATCGTCGGCGTGCTTTTGGGGCTCACGGGCGAATTGACGGGCACGTATCATCCGCTGGGCGGGATGACCGAGGAAGAGCGCCAGGAGATGGTCGATGGCCACTTCTTGTTCAAACAGGGAGATCGCTTCCTGGAAAGCGCGGGGGTGAACCGGGATTGGCCCGAGGGCCGCGGAATCTATCACTCGTCCGACAAGAGATTCCTGGTCTGGGTGGGCGAGGAGGATTCCATGCGAATCATCAGCATGCAGGAGGGGGCCGATATCGCGGAAGCGTTCACCCGCCTGAAGACCGCACTCGACGCCATCGGTGGCAAGCTCGATTTCGCTTCCGACGAAATTCGTGGCTTTCACACGGCGTGCCCCACGAACCTCGGCACGGCCATGCGCGCATCAGTACACATCAAGCTCCCCCTGCTTTCCGGGCAGCCCGGATTCGAAAGAATCTGCGATGAACTGGGGCTTTCCATTCGCGGCCTCCACGGCGAGCACTCCGAGGCCCTGGATGGCATCCATGACATCTCCAACAAGTACCGGCTCGGCATCACGGAGCGCGAAATCTATTGGGGGCTCTATGATGGGGTCAGACGGCTGATCGCGTTGGAATCCGCTCTGGCCAGAGCACTTTCATGGCAGTAGGAGGTACTTCGTGTGGGTCATGGGCACCCGCCGGTGAAGAGGCGGTGAACGACCACGGCTCACGTCACGGTCGCGGCGACGGGGCGGTGATCAGACAGCTCTCTGTGGTCGAGCACACTCAGGTCACTGAGCTCCGCGCGGCAGACCAACAGGTGGTCTATGTCCGCGCCGCCAGTCGCGTCCTCCGCGGGGCGCGTGCGCGGCAAACCGGGAGGCAGCGCGCCCACCACCACTTCCGAGCCGAGCGCGCGCACCAGCACCTCGCGCTCGGCATTGAAGTCACCTCCGATGCAAACGGGCGCACTCGACGCGTGGAACAACTCCCGGAGCGTGGCGAATTGCTCCTCGCCCTTCGGGCCCCAGCTCACGTGCGTGCTGGCGACGACCAGCCCCGAGGGCATGGTGACCGCGAGCACGCCCTTGCCGGGGTCGCCCGCGAAGGTCTGCGCACGGAGCACCGTCGAGCCTTCGGGTGCGACGACCACCAGGTGCTCGCTCAGGTCGCGCATCGGCGCACCGGGCCGCTTCAGTCTCGGCACGCGCGGGTACGGGTGATCGAGCACGGCCCACGTCGGCAGGTGGTCGCGTAGGGACTCGAGCACGTCGCCGCTCACCTCCTGCAGCAGCGCGGCCTCGAAGCCGTCGACGCGCAAGGCCTTCGACACGAGGTCGACGACATGACGCACGCGCTCGGGCTCATCGCGCCATCGGTGAATGACAGGCTCGCCGTAGTTCTCGGCGTGCACACGGTGGAGGACGTTCCAGGTCAGCACCTTCACGATTCGAGAGTATAGCCGAATGGGGGCCTTGGGCGTTCACCGCATTCGTGGCACTCGACACTATGGCGGGCGGACCTGCACCCGTCTGGCCGCGCGCCGAGAATTGTCTCGAAGTGTTCACGCGCTGAGCCAGACAGCAGACGGAGAAGCCGCTTCATTTCCCAAACATAGACGGCGCATCAGAGGGATGAGAGCCGATTGAATGAAGAAGGCCCTGCCCCTGAGAAGGGACCGGGCCTGGGTTCAGCGGACGAAGTCCAGGACTACAGCGACGGCAGCGCCAGCCCCAGGTTCGGCAGGGGACCGATGGTCTGGGTGCCCGTCTGCGCGGTGCCATAGGTCCGCAGCTTGGACTTCACGACGGCCGGCGTCAGGGGGACGCCGTACAGGGCCCGGTTGCGGCCCTGGAGGCTGGCCACCGCGCCGGTGACGATGGGCGCGGAGCTGGAGGTGCCCGAGAAGGTCTTGGTGTACCAGCGGTTGACGCCCTCGGCGCTGTAGAGGTCGCCGTAGCCCGTGGTCGTCACGCTGTCACCCCACCCCTGTAGATCCAGTGTGGAGCCGTAGTTGGAGTAGCTGTGGGCGGAGCGCGCCGCACTGCCGTATGCGGGCGACTTGCCAGCACCCACGAGGATGGCGCCCGAATCGTTGGCCGCCAGGAACGGATAGTGGCCGCCGTTACCCGTGGCGTAGATGGCGTCATCCAGGTTCTGGCTGCCGTTGCCCGCCGTCTCGACGACGACCTTATTCGCCGCCACCGCCGCCTTGATGGCGTCGTACCAGGGCTTGTACCACTCGGGCGGTACGTAGTTCGTGCCGCCGTTGGGACCGACGATCTGCTGCTCGATGAGGATGACGTCTCCGGCGTTGATGTTGGCCGCGCACGTCGTCACGGCCGCACCCACGTTGTAGCCAGACGCCGTATTGGAATACGCGAACAGCTTCTGCGCGTCGTAGGCGATGCCGGTGGTGCCCTCACCGTTGGGCAGGCTGCCGTACTCCCCCTGCGTCGCGGTGCCGTGGTTGTTGTCGTTGAACGGGTCCACACCGGCGGGGCCCACCACCGTCACCGTGCCCAGGTCCGCGTGCGCGCTGTTGAAGGCGTACTCCACGTCGCAGATCTTCACGTTGGCACCGCGCGCGCCCGCCAGGGTGCCGGCATAGCGTCCATCGATGCCCGCGGGCGCCGCGTCCTGGTACTTCTGATACGAGCCCGCGCTCACCGAGTAGTAGTCCGGCGCTGTCGGCAGCTCCACGGGAAGGGGGACGCGGTAGACAGCCTCGACCTCCGGCAACTGGCGGAAGCGCTCCGCCATGCGGTTGGCGTCCAGGCCCACCGGCAGCCGTACGCGGAAGTACAGATTGAGGTCCGGCTGAGCCTCGGCCGTCAGCTTCTCGCCCTCGGCCTGGAGCGACTCCAGTGCCTCCTCGGACACGTCGTGAGAGCGCATCCACTTGCCGCCCGCCACTGCCTTCAGCAGCACCGCGGCCTCCGCCGTGCGCAGTCCGCGCCCCGCCAGGTCCGTGGGCACGCCGTTGCGAAGCCGGATGAGCTGGCTCTCGTGAAACTTGATCTCCAGCAGGTCCGCCTCGACGCGCTCCTCACCGCCCAGCGCCCGCACCTGCTCCGAGACTGCCGCCAGCGCCGCCTGCTCCGAGTCCGCCGCCAGCGCACCCGTGCTCCCTGCCAGACCGAGACTGAAGATCCACGAACTCCATGCCTTGATATGCACACCTTCTCCTGTTCAGAGGGGGAATGCACGGTAAGCGGCTTTTTTTGTTTTCCCAAAGAAACATCCACGCCACGAACGCCGCGAGGTCTGCCTTTTCGCTGCTGAATTCATGATGAATCCATGATGAGGCCATTGCCCCATCAGGCCCTAGTTTGTCCTCGTCGTCCGCGGGTCACCATCGTCGTCCACCTCCTTCCCCGCGGAAGTCAGGAACCTGGGAGCCCCTATGACGAAGGCATTCTCCTTCCTGCTGTGCACCGCGGCTTCAATCGCCGTACTCACCCTGGCCTGCGAGGGACGTGAATCACCTCATGTCCCGCCATCGGGGGTGGACGGTGGTGTGAATCCGGGAACGGACGCGGGGACCGAGTACGCGAACCTCCGCATCATGGCGGCCAACCTCACCAGCGGGGATGCCCAGTCCTACGACCCGGGCGAGGGCATCCGGCTGATGCGAGGCGTGGCCCCGGACATCGTGCTCGTCCAGGAGTTCAACTACGCATCCAACAAAGAGGCCGACATCCGCAACATGGTGGCTCAGGTAGGCTCGGGCTATCACTATTACCGGGAGGAGGGCGCGCAGATCGCCAATGGCATCATCAGCCGCTGGCCCATCATTGAGTCAGGTGAGTGGGACGATCCCCTGACGGGCACCCGGGACTTCGCCTGGGCACGCATCGACATCCCAGGCCCGCGCGACCTCTGGGCCGTGAGTGTGCACCTGCTCACCGCCGACAGCACCGTTCGCCAGGATGAGGCCAACGCGCTCATCGAGCGGATCCGCGCCACCGTGCCCGCAGACGACTATCTCGTCATCGGCGGCGACCTCAACACGGCCAACCGCAGCGAGCCCTGCCTCTCCGTCCTCACACAGGTGGTCGTCACCGCCAGTCCCTACCCCTCCGACAAGAACGGGAACACCAACACCAGCGCCCCCCGGAGCAAGCCCTACGACTACGTCCTGGTGGACGAGGATCTCCGCAAGTATCAGCAGGCCACGATCATCGGCTCCAATGTCTTCGCGGCCGGGCTCGTCCTCGACAGCCGCGTCTACACCCCCCTGTCGGAGATCTCTCCGGTACAGCCCGGGGACAGCGCCGCCACCAACATGCAGCACATGGGCGTGGTGAAGGACTTCCGCATCCCCCTCTTCTGAGCTCGGGACATCCGAAGTGCCCGGATTCACTCGGCCAGCGCACGTTTACTTAAGGGCCACAGAAGAGAACAACGCAATCCGCCCTTGACAGATGGGTCGTCAATCATGACAACGCGCGCGCACCCGAGGGGACCCCCATGACCCGTAAACCACTGCAGCTCTTCGCCCTGCTCGCCATCCTGCTGTCCTCGTCCAACGCCTTCGCCGGAGTCTGGTTCGAGCTCCTCCACGCCCCCTGTTGGTCGGGCAAGGAGAACAACCTCGTCGACGACGACGGCGTGATGGGCCACTACCGAGGCTCCGTCGACTGCTTCAACAAGGACTTCAATGGCGGGGGCTCCCGCACCACGCTCACCATCAAGGCGTTCCAGGCGTGGGAGTTCGGGACGATGTTCATGTATTACGACATCACCGGACCCTTCAACAGCGCCATCGCCAACACGTCGAGCGCCAACGAGAAGGGCGGCTTCTTCGGCGGCATCACGGTGACGCTGTCGGGCAAGTACTTCAGCGAGAAGCTGATGCAGCGCCAGCTGGACTGGGGTCCGCTCGCCAACGTGTCGCTCAAGTACGAGGCGGAGCACGTCGCCAAGTTCGGCATGCTCAGCTACTACGGCGTGCAGTGGGACCTCGCGGTGCCCTTCATGGACTTCGTGTCGGCCACCACCGTCATCCGCGACGACTACATGTTCCGCGGCGTCGACCTCCAGGTGGGCCTGGCCTGGCAGAAGTCCTTCGCGCTCGGCAGCCAGGACTTCAAGTTCCTCGGCTTCTTCCAGGCGGGCCTCTTCGGTGAGGGCGTGCACCGGCTCGACCCCACGCAGAAGGGCAACCGCTTCTTCCTCGCCCAGCCCGAGCTCCTGTGGGACTTCGGCAAGGTCATCACCTTCACCCCCGACAAGCTGCTCGTGGGCGTCGAGTACCAGCTCGCCTTCAACCGCTACCTCATCCAGAACAAGACGGAGAACGTGCTCCAGGGCATGATCCGCTGGAACATCTGAGGTCCGGGGCTCGGAGCCGCATACCGGCTCCGAGCCCTTCGTGCGTCCGCCCCCAGCACCTGCCATGAGCCCAGGAGCCACATCGGGACGGAAACCCAGGAAGAGGCAGGCCCTCATGGCCACCTCGCTCGTGCTCGACGCGTCGTCGCATGCGCCGCTGCACGAGCAGCTCTACCGGGCGCTTCGCGAGGCCATGGTCGCCGGCCGCCTGTCTCCGGGAACGCGCCTGCCCGCGACCCGCGCACTGGCTGAGCAGCTCGACCTGTCACGCAACACGGTGATGAGCGCCTACTCGCAGCTCCTCGCCGAGGGATACCTCGTCGGCCGCCACGGCTCGGGGACCTACGTGGCGGACGAGCTCCCCGAGCGCGCCCTCTCCGTGCGGCACGCCCCGGAGCCGTCCCGCCCGCCCCGCACGAGCCCTCCCCCCCTATCGAAGCGTGGCACCGCGGTGGCCACCACACCGGCGCCGTTCCCGCTCGAGGCCCGCGTGCCGGCCACCTCGATGGCGTTCCGCGTCGGGCCCGCCCCGGATGCCTTCCCGAGTGAGCTCTGGGGCCGGTTGCTCCACCAGCGGTGGCAGCGCTCGTGGCGGGACGTGCTCTCCCATCAGGATCCCCGGGGCTACCTCCCCCTGCGCCAGGCACTCGCCAACTACCTGGCCACCGCGCGCGGCGTGCGGTGCGGTCCCGAGCAGGTGCTCATCGTGAACGGCTCGCAGCAGGCCATCAGCCTGATCGCCCAGCTGCTGCTGGATCCAGGCGAGGCCGCATGGGTCGAAGATCCGGGCTACCCCTCGGCCCGGGGCGCGCTCACCGCCGCGGGCGCCACGCTCGTGCCCGTTCCCGTGGACGCGGAGGGGATGGACGTGGAGGCCGCGAGCCGGCTGCGTCCGGACGCCCGGCTCGCCGTGGTGACGCCTTCTAGCCAGCTCCCGCTCGGCGTCGGCATGAGCCTGAGACGCCGGCGGGCACTCCTGGAGTGGGCCGAGCGCAGGAACGCGTGGATCTTCGAGGACGATTACGACAGCGAGTTCCGCTACGTCGGCCGGCCCCTCCCCGCGCTCCAGGGGCTCACGCCGGACGCGCGTGTCATCTACTGCGGCACCTTCAGCAAGGTGCTGTCGCCGTCCCTGCGTCTGGGCTACCTCGTCGTACCGGAAGCGCTGATCGAAGCCTTCCTCAAGGCCCGGGTGTTCGCGGATGTGCACTCGCCCTCGCTGCAGCAGGCGGTCCTGACGGACTTCATCACGCAAGGCCACTTCAGCCGGCACGTGCGGCGGATGCGCACCCTGTATGCCGAGCGGCAGGCCCTGCTCGTCGAGGAGGCCCGGCGCGAGCTCCCGGGGCTGCTCGAGATAGGCCCCGCGGAGACAGGCCTGCACCTGCTCGGCTGGCTGCCTCCAGGGGTGGACGATCGCACCGCCTCCGAGCGAGCCGCCGCCGCCGGAGTCCTGACCCATCCCCTCTCCGGGATGCGGAGTCAGCCGTCCGCACGCGGCGCACTGGTGCTCGGCTACGCGGCCGTGCCCGAGCGGGAGATCTCCGAGGGCGTCCGGCGGCTGCGCCAGGCCCTTCGCTGACGCACATTTCCACGAGAAGTGGCCCCATTCCTCCGCGCGAGAGTGGCTCTCGTCCGCGGCGGCGGCGGCCGTTAGACAACGCCTCGTTGGACGGACACGAAACAACTTCGGAGAACGGTCATGGAACAGCGTTTCAACATGGGTGCAACCTCTCCCGGTGGCTATCAGGCGATGCTGGGGCTCGAGAAATACCTGGGCCAGTGCGGTCTGGAGGAGGGACTGCTTCACCTCATCAAGCTGCGGGCCTCCCAGGTCAACGGCTGCGCCTACTGCATCGACATGCACTGGAAGGACGCGAGGGCCCTGGGCGAGACGGAGCAGCGCCTGTACGGGCTCGATGGCTGGCGCGAGAGCCCCTACTACACGGCGCGCGAGCGGGCGGCCTTCGAGTGGACCGAGGCCGTGACGCTCGTGACGAATGGGCACGTGCCCGACTCGGTCTACCAGGCCGTGCGCCCGCACTTCTCCGAGAAGGAGCTGGGAGACCTGACGCTGGCCATCGCCACCATCAACGCATGGAACCGGCTGGCCATCTCCATGCGCACGAAGGCGGGGGACTACAAGCCGACGGTCCACCACCGGAAGACCACCTGAGCAACCTCCTCGCGGCCGTGGCGCACCGGCGTGTCAACGGACCCGGCTGACACGTCACCCACCCGGGACTGACACGCCAAGCGCCCGGGCCGATTCATCCGGCCCCATGGATTTCCCCCTCTCCCGAGGGGCCGGACGGAGAGTTCCTTGGATTCAGGCACGCGCGTTGCTGTAGTCACTGCGCGTCCAGAAGGGACGTGGACCGCACCGACCGTGCGCCAAGGAAAACACACATGCTCTCGACCCCCAGCGCTGTAGCTCCGCGGGTGCACCGCGAACGCTCATCCCGTAGCCCTCGCGCCTCCAGGCTCCTGTCCTGGTTGACGTGCCTCGGAATGGGGCTCGCCATCGCGGGCTGCGGTCCGACCGACGACCAGGATTACACGCACCCCCTGGCCGAGGGAGAGCTGATCTGCGGGCGGCCGGACTTCAAGCAGATGTTCCCCTACTCCATCCGCTCCACGAAGCGCCCGGTGCTCGTCCACTACTACAAGGAATCCGAGTGGGAGACGGCCCGGCAGGTCCTCGCGGCCGTCGAGAAGGGCTGGGACTATCACGTCAACCGGCTCGGCATGCGCCCGGCGATCAAAGACAGCGGTGAGTGCGGACCCGATGACTTCTTCGACGTGTTCGTGTGGAAGGGGCACCGCAGCTGCCTGGTCGACGTCCTCTCTGGCGACGCTTCCACCCCGTGGGATGACCGGCGCGGATACATGATCGTCGATCCGTGGGGTCCCTACGGCGGCCCCGAGCTCGAGGAGACCGTCGTCCATGAGATGGCCCACGCCTCCCAGGCCGCCGACGACTGGTACGAGTCCCCCATCACCTTCGAGATGTCCGCCGTCTTCACGGACCAGGTGTACGCGGACCGCTACATCAAGACCTATTTCGACGACTTCCAGGCCCACCCTGATTGGGCGCTCGACTACTACGACGATTATGAGACCTGGTACATGTACGGCTCCTCCATGTACCTGCTCTACCTGAAGGATCGTTTCTTCGGGGGCGAGCCGCAGTTCATCTCCAACATGTGGCTCGGGTCTCGCAACCCGCCCGGCGCGCAGGATGATCAGACGCTCAACGAGCCCGATTTCGCCGATGCGCTCGACGCGATGCTGAAGGACAAGCGCTCGAGCTACGTGGAGACCGTCCCCGAGTTCTCACGCTGGCGCTGGTACACCGGCGATCACGTCGACGACCGCCACTTCCATCACTTCAAGGACGGGCTGGAGAACCTCAAGGCGGCGAAGCTCACGCTGGCGGCCCAGCAGGAAGCCACGCCGGGGACGATCAGCATCGACAGCAAGACCGCGCCGATGATGCTCGGCACGAGCTACATCGAGCTGTCGGCCGGCTCGGGCACCCCCCAGACGGTCTACGTGTCCCTGGAAGCCCCGAGCGATGCGGGACGGCGCTTCGTCGTCCAGGCCGTGCCCGGGCTCACGCCTGACTCCGATGGTGAGTTCCTGGATCTGTCGTCGGGTCCAAAGCAGTTGAAGTTCGCGGCGGATCAGCGCCGGACCCTCATCGTGAACGTCCTCCCGACGGGTACGTATGATCCAGACCTGAGGACCGATGATCGGTATCCCTTCTCGATCGTCGTCTCGGACCACCCGTAGGCGCTTCCTGGACCGGGCCTGGGCTCGTTCAGCACCCGGGCCCGGTCTGGCATCCCATTCTCAACGCCCCGCCCGAATCCGCTGCTCGTGCTCGAGCAGCCACTGCTTGACGGGCACTCCTCCCGCGTAGCCGGTGAGCGACCCATCCGTCCCCACCACCCGGTGGCAGGGGACGATGATGGAGATGGGGTTCTTCCCATTCGCGGCTCCCACGGCCCGCGCCGATCCCTCCCGGCCGATGTGGCGCGCGAGGTTCGCGTAGGACCACGTGGCGCCCAACGGAATCTCCCGCAGCGCCGCCCACACGCTCTGCTGAAACGGCGTCCCGGCCGGTCCGAGCGGCAAGTCGAAAGACACGCGCTCGCCCGCGAAGTACTCCTCCAACTGGCGCCGCGCGGCCTCGAGCACCGGATGGTCCTTCCGCTCGTTCGCGACGAGCACCGGCGCTCCCTTGTGGTTCTCCATGTAGATGGCCGTGAGCGCGTCTTCCGTGGCGTAGAGCCGGAGCGTGCCCACGGGGCTCTTCATCGTCGTGGTGAACAGTGTCATCCGCCTGCTCCTTCAGAGAGTGAGGTCCAGAGGTGTACCGCCGCGTAGGAACGCCAGGGCCGCCAGGCCTCGGCACGCTCGGCGGCCACCTTCGCCGTCACTCCGCCGAGTGCCTTGCGAATCCCGAGATCACTCGCGGGAAATGCATCGGGCCAGCGCAGCGCCCGCATCGCGACGTAGTGCGAGGTCCACGCGCCGATGCCCGGCAGTGCCTCGAGTGCCGCCATCGTCTCGTCGACCTCGGCGTGCCGATCCAACCGCACGGAGCCCTCCGCGACGGCCCGAGCCACCCCCAGGAGGCTTTTCGCGCGCGCACCCGGAAGTCCCAGCGACGCCACGTCATCCACGGTCGCCGCCGCCAGCGTCTCCGGCAGAGGGAAGAGCCGTGAGATCTCCGCATGAGGGCTGTCGAGGGACTCGCCGAAGCGCGCGACGAGTCTCCCGCTCAGCGTGGTCGCCGCACGGACGGACACCTGCTGCCCGAGGATGGCACGCACCGTCATCTCGAAGGGATCAAACGCCCCCAGCACGCGAAGCCCCGGGTGCTGCTGGACCAGCTTCCCCAGGAGCGCATCGCGCCCGAGGCACTCCGCGATGACCTCCGGCTGTGCGTCCAGATCGAAGAGCGTCCGCAGCCGCGCCGCCACGGGCATCAGCACGCCCGCCAACGAGAGGGAGACCTCGGCCAGCAGCGCGGGGCGCTTCGGATCGTGCCGCACCACGAGCCAGCCCGTCTTGCCGCCCAGGCGCACCGTGCGCCGGTACTCGGAGTCCCCCACGTGCTCGACCCCCGGAATGGCGCGTCCCCGCAGGAAGAGCAGGAGCTGCCCCCAGTCGAGCGGCGGGCGGTAGTCCAGCCGGAGGACGAGCGAGCGTGAGCCCTCTTCCTCCGCCCCCTTGCGCCGGAGCTCCGAGGGCGGCCTGCCGAAGCGCTCCTGGAAGAGCGCGTTGAAGCGCCGGACGCTCTGAAATCCGCTGGCGAACGCGATCTCCGCCAACGGGAGCGCGGTGTCCTGCAGGAGCTGTTTCGCCAATGCGAGCCGCCTGGATTGGGCCAACTCGACAGGTGAGACCCCCAGCTCGGCCTCCATGGCCCGGCGCAGGTGCCGGCTGGTGACGCCCAGCTCCGCCGCGAGGTCATCGATGGACGACTCGTTGAGGTATCCCCCCTCGATGCGCGAGACCGCGGTCGCCACGAGCCGCGGCACGGAGTCCACTGGCGCGCTGCCCGGCGCCAGCTCGGGGCGGCACAGGAGACACGCCCGGAAGCCCGCGTGCTCGGCCTCGGCGGCCGTGCGGTAGAACGCACACCGGTCCTGGCGGGGCGTCCTCGCCGTGCACACCGGCCGGCAGTAGATTCCCGTGGTCGACACGGCGACGAAGAAGAGCCCATCGAAGCGCCGGTCTCGCGCGGTCAGGGCCCGGTAGCAGGTCTCGGTTTCCAGTGTCTGCATCACGCGGCTTTCGTAGCGTGGACGCGCGTCCCTGTCTGGCCGTTTTCGGACCTGACCGCGAAAATCGGGTACAACCCCGCTCCCGTGGACCCGCTCTTCGAAGATCTGCCCGGAATGCTCTGCTTCGCACGCGTCGTGGAGCACCGCTCGTTCACCCAGGCAGCCACCGCGCTCGGCATCTCCAAGTCCGTGGTGAGCGAGCGCATCTCCCAGCTCGAGGCGCGCCTCGGCGAGCGGTTGCTCGTCCGGACGACCCGCAAGCTCAGCGTCACGGATGCCGGCCTGAGCCTCTACGCCCGCTGTGCGCGGATGCTCGAGGAGGCCCAGGCTGCCACCCGGGGGGCCTCCAATGCCGAGCGAGGCCACATCCGCGTCAACGCCCCCGTCAGCTTCGCGCAGATGTACCTCGCGCCGCCCCTGGCGTCCTTCCTCGCCGCCAACCCCGGCGTGCACGTGGAGGTGGTGCTCAGCGACCGCCTCGTCGACATCGTGGAGGAGCGGGTGGATGTCGCCATCCGCATCACGAAGCTCAAGGACTCCAGCCTCGTCGCCCGGCGGCTCGCCTCCTCGTCCCTGCACGTGTGCGCCTCCCCTGACTACCTCTCGCGCCGTGGGCAGCCCGAGCGCCCGGAGGACCTGCTCCGCCACGACTGCCTCCGCTACCTCCACCTGCGCGCCGAGGACGAGTGGCGCTTCCAGGTCCCTTCCGGGCGTGTGTCCGTGCCGGTGTCCGGCTCGTTCTCCGCGAGCAATGGCACCCTGCTGCGCGAGGCGGCGCTCGCGGGAGTGGGACTGGCCGTGCTCCCACGCTTCTTCATCGACGACGACCTCCGCGCAGGGCGACTCGTCACCGTGCTCGACGGCTTCGCCCCGCGCCCCGTCGGCATCTACGCCGTGCACGCCGCCGGGCGCTCACCTCCGCCACGCGTCCGCAAGCTCCTCGACTGCCTGGCCCAGGAGTTCCGCCACCGCGAGTGGACGTAGCGTGCGCCATGCCTGGGTTCCCTCCAGGCAGAGGCACGACGGCGAATCCCATGCACTTCAGCGCTGTTGAGGCATGTCGGGTCCTTCTACGACCGACAAGCACTCATGAACCAGCACGCCCATGGGGCCCCCGCCCTCCCGCCCAAGACGCATCCGCACGAGGCGGCTCACGCCCCTCCGCCCATACTTCTGAATGACAGCTTCGCGGGCGGCGGAGAGATGGGCGCCCGCATGCAGGCCATCGATTGGGCGGCCACGTCGCTCGGGCCCATGGAGGACTGGTCCCCATCTCTGCGCAGCGCGGTGAGCATCTGCCTCACCTCGCGCTTCCCCACCGTCCTCTACTGCGGGCCGGAGCTGCTCGTCCTCTACAACGACGCCTGCATTCCCATCTTCGGGCGCAAACATCCCATGGCCCTGGGTCAGCTGAGCCGCGAGGTGTGGTCGGAGATCTGGCACATCATCGGGCCCATGCAGCTTGGAGTGCTCGCCACGGGCAAGGCCACGTGGTCGGACGATCTGCTGCTCGTCATCGATCGGGCCGGCTACCTGGAGGAGACGTACTTCACCTTCTCCTATAGCCCCATTGGCCTCGAGACGGGCCGGGTGGAGGGCATCTTCGCCGCAGTGAACTTCAGCACCGAGCGCGTCATTGGCGAGCGGAGGTTGCGCACCCTGCGCGAGCTCGCCGAGCACGTCAGCGAGGCCCGCTCGCCCGAGGAGGCCTGCCGGCAGGCCGCACGCACCTTCTCGGCCAACCCGGCGGACGTGCCCTTCGCGCTGATGTACCAACTCGACGAGCGGCGCACCCAGGCCACCCTGGTCGGTGCCTCGGGGCTGGAGGAAGGCGGGGCGGCGAGCCCTCGAAAGGTGAGCCTCGAAGAATCAGGTGCCCACGGCTGGCCGCTGGCGCGCGTGGCGGCCACGGGGCGCATGGAAATCGTCTCCCACGTGCGCGAGCTCTTCGGAGACCTGCCGGGAGGCCCCTGGGACGAGTCCCCGCACTCAGCGGTGCTGTTGCCCATCTCGCAGCCCGGACAGAGAGCCCCCTACGGCGTGCTGGTGGCGGGCGTGTCCCCTCGCCGCAGGCTGGATGAGTGCTATCGGAGCTTCTTCACGCTGGCCACCGGGCACGTGGCCTCGGCCGTCGTCAACGCGCAGGCCTACGAAGCCGAGCGCCGCCGCGCCGAGCAGCTCGCCGAGCTGGACCGGGCCAAGACAACCTTTTTCTCCAACATCTCCCATGAATTCCGCACCCCCCTCACGCTGATGCTCTCCCCGATGGAGGACGCGCTGGCCTCCCCCCAGAAGTGTCTGGCCGGCGAGGAGCTCTCCACCGTGCACCGCAACGGCGTGCGCCTGCTCAAGCTCGTCAACGCCCTGCTGGACTTCAGCCGCATCGAGGCCGGACGCATACAGGCCTCCTATGTCCCCACCAACCTGGCCACCCTCACCGCCGACCTCGCCAGCACCTTCCGCTCGGCCATGGAGCGCGCCGGGTTGCGGTTGGTGGTGGACTGCCCTTCCCTGCCCTCTCCCATCTGGGTGGACCCGGAGCTGTGGGAGAAGATCGTCCTCAACCTCGTCTCCAACGCCTTCAAGTTCACCTTCGAGGGAGAGGTGGAGGTCGCCCTGCGGTGGCGGGGCCCGCACGTGGAGCTGACCGTGCGCGACACGGGCACCGGCATCACCCCCGAGGAGCTGCCTCGCATCTTCGAGCGCTTCCACCGCGTGCACAGCGCGCGAGGGCGATGCTTCGAGGGAACGGGCATCGGGCTGGCCCTGGTGCAGGAGTTGGTGAAGCTGCACGGCGGCACCGTGAAGCTCCAGAGCGAGCTGGACCGGGGCACCACCTTCACCGTGAGCATTCCCACGGGCAACGCGCACCTGCCGCCCGAGCGGCTCGGGACGGCGAGGACCCAGGCCTCCACCGCGATGGGAGCGAGCCCCTTCCTCCAGGAGGCCGCCGGGTGGATGGAAGTTGCTCCCTCCTCCGCTGCCGAGTGCATGCCACCCGCAACAACCGTCCCAAGCGCCGCGGCCCCTCTGCCGCATTCCGTCCCGCGCGAGGCCCGCATCCTGCTCGCCGACGACAACGCGGACATGCGCGCCTACGTGGAGCGGCTGCTGCGCACCCAGGGCTGGGAAGTGGAAGCGGTGGCAGACGGGGCCACCGCGCTCGAGGCGGCCCGCGCGCGCCCACCGGACCTCGTCCTCAGCGACGTGATGATGCCCCGGCTGGACGGCTTCGGTCTGCTGCACGCCCTGCGCGAGGACGCGCACACCCACACCGTGCCCCTCATCCTGCTGTCCGCCCGCGCGGGCGAGGAAGCCACGGTGGAGGGACTGGGTGCCGGCGCGGACGACTACCTCATCAAGCCCTTCAGCGCGCGCGAGCTGGTGGCCCGCGTGGGCGCCGCGCTCGCCATCGCCCAGGTGCGCCAGGAGGCACTCCACCGCGAGCAACAATACGTGGCTGACATGGAGGCCAAGCAGCGGCTGCTGGACGCGGTGCTCCAGCAGATGCCCGCCGGATTCATCCTCTCCGAGCCGTCGGGCCGGCTGACGTTCTGCAACCACCAGATGGTGGAGCTGCTGCGCGGCCCTCCGTTCACCGCCAGTTCCCTGGAGGAGTTCATCCACTATCGCGGCTTCCACCCGGACGGCCGCCCCATCCAGCCCGAGGAGTGGCCTCTGGCGCGCTCGCTGCTCCATGGCGAGGAGCTGGTGGACCAGGAGCTGCTCCTGGTGTGCCAAGACGGGACCCGAGCGCTGGTGCGGGTGAGATCCAGTCCGATCCGGGACCAGGAGGACCGCATCATCGCGGGCGTCGCCATCGTCCAGGATGTGACGCTGCAGAAGGAACAGGAGGCGGAGCTGCGCCGCCGCATGGAGTTCGAGCAACAGCTCCTCGGCATCGTCAGCCACGACCTGCGCAACCCCATCAACGCCATCACCCTGGCCGCCCACGCGCTGCTGCGGCGCGAGGAGCTCGACGCGCGAGCCACGAAGTCCGCCAGCCGCATCCTCTCCTCGGCCGAGCGCGCCACTCGGATGATCCGCGATCTGCTCGACTTCACCCAGGCCCGCCTGGGCGGAGGCATCTCGCTGGAGCGCCGGCCCACGGACCTGCGGCTGCTCGTGCAGCAGGTGCTGGACGAGGTGGAAGGGGCCTGGCCGGAGCGCCACATCGAGGTGCTCCAGCACGGCAGCGCCTGGGGTGAGTGGGACTCGGACCGGATGGCCCAGGTGGTGTCCAACCTGGTGACCAACGCCCTCAAGTACAGCCCCCCGGAGACTCCCGTGCGCGTGGAGTTGCGCGCCGAGGACGAGGCCGCGGTGCTGTCCGTGCACAACGAGGGCGCGCCCATCCCGCCCGACCGCCTTCCCCACCTCTTCGAGCCACTCCAGCGCGGAACCCGGGAGATGGACCGGGCGAGCCGCAGCATCGGGCTCGGCCTGTACATCGTGAAGCACCTGGTGGAGGCGCACGGGGGCACCGTGTCCGCGCAGTCGAGCCAGGACGAGGGCACGACCTTCACGGCGCGGCTGCCCCGCTCACCTGGCACTCCGACCCGGCACTGAGGCCCGCGGCTCACTTCGCGAGTGCTCGCGCCTCGTCGAGGCTCGCCGCACACCGGAAGCCGAAGTGGTGGAAGATGGGCCGGTTGGCCGGCACGTGGGGCCGCCGGTACACCGTCGTCGCATACGACGCCGGCCAGAACCAGGAGCCTCCTCGCACCACCTTCTCGGTGTAGCCCGGACAGGGCTCGCGGCCCTCGCACGGGCCCTTGGGGTCCACGCCCAGACACGCCGCGCCACAGGCCTTCCACGAGGGCGTGAACCAGTCCGCCACCCACTCCCAGGAGTTGCCCGCCATGTCGTAGAGCCCGTAGGGGTTGGGAGGCTTCGTGCCCACCGGCTCCGGGCGCCCCACGTCGGCGTGCGTCGCCGAGTGCTGCTTCTTCCCGCAGCTGCGCCCCCGGCTGTCCATGATGACCGCGCGCTCACAGGTGGCGGGCTCGTCGCCCCAGGGATAGAGCCGCCCGTCCGTGCCCCTCGCCGCCTTCTCCCACTCGGCCTCCGTCGGCAGGTGCTTGCCGTGGGCCTCGCAATAGGTCTTCGCGTCGTACCAGCTCACCCCGTTGATGGGCTGCTGGGGGTTGTCGAAGTCCCGGTAGTTGGGCCCCGACTTCCGGCACCGCCCTTCCTTCTCGCAGGCCTTGTAGGCGCCGTACGTCACCTCGTGGGTGTCCATGTAGAAGCTCCGCACCCAGACCTTCGCCTGGGGCCGGGCTGGCGCATGGTGCCCTCCATCCACGCCGCGCAGGAAGGGGCCTCCAGGGATGCAGGCCATGCTGGACACCGGCGCCTCGAGACAGGGCACCACCTCGGGAGCACCGGGGAATGGCTCCTCCGCTCTCGCCACGCCCGCCAGCAGGAGCCCGAGCATCAGGGAGAAGCTCCGCACGTCGCCGCTCACGGCACCGCCTCACCGTGCACGGGCCGCGACAACCCCTTCGCCTTCTTCACCTGCCGCTTCGCCAGGAGCTTCTGCTTCACCGCCTCGCGCGCCTCGTCGGGCCCGATGTCCAGCCGCGACAATCCGTGCACCTTGTCCGTGTCCGGCGCGTACCGGAGCATCGCGAGCACACTCCGCGTCTTCGCGTCGGCCAGCCAGGCCAGGAAGCTCGGACCCGACTGGGTGTTGTAGTGGTAGTAGGAGCCCTTCAGGTGCGTGATTCCCCGCTGGCCGCTCGTGCGCACCACGACGCTGTGCTCGTCCAGAGCGAGCTCGCGGATGTTGCGCCGGTACTGCGCGTCATAGGGGAAGTACTGCTCGGCGTTAGACAGGTAGAGCACTCCCACCTTCTTCCCCGCCTGCGCCACCGCCCGGCCCACGGCGCTCACGCTCCGCTGTGCCGTCAGGTCCCCCCGCACCATGAAGACCTTGTCCTCCTGGTAGAGGCGGCGGATGTGCGCGTACTCGGCCTCATCCACCAGGAAGCACGGCAGGGATGCCTTCCCCATCTGCGCCACCACGCGCTTCAAGCGCCGCTCCACCGCCCAGCGGGCAACGCCATAGGCCCGGAGCACGGGCACCCGCTCCTTCTTGTCCGGATAGCCCTCCTCGATGAGGCGGCGCACCTCCGCACGGCTCTCCAACCGCCACAGGCGCAGGAAGTCCTCGGGCGTCTCCGCCGCCCGGAAGAGGACTCGGTAGACACGGTGGAGATCGACGACGGCCTGATCGAAGTCCAGCAGGACGAGCACCTCCGCTCGCGCCCAGGCCCCCAGCAGATAGTTCTGATCCGTCCCGACTCCCACGTAGATGCCGCCCTTGTCCTTCACCGCATCTCGGAAGAGGTCGAGGCTGTCCTCGTTGGAAATCCAGTAGTGGGTTCCACGAACGATCTCGGACGGGGCGGGATCGGCGGGCAGGCTCGCGAAGGCGGAGAGGTCCGGCTCACTGGCGAAAGCGACCGAGGAGGCAAGGACGGCGAGGAGGGCGAAAACACGCATCCCGGACATGATACCGCGCCGCGCATGTTACGCTCGGGACCATCCACGGGCGCGCCGCCGCTCCGGGGGGCCAGCATGTCGGCGCATCTCTTCGCTTCATCGGTGGTCGCGCTCGTCGTGGCGCTCTTCAACGGCCTGCTGGCAGGCTATGTCCTCGCCTCGGCCCGCGGAGAGCCGCGCAAGCTCTTCTTCGCCTGTGGACCCGCCGGAGTGGCCCTCTTCGCCATCGGGTGGTTCGTCGTCCTCCTGGAGCCCAAGGCCCAGCCCTCCGTCCGCGTCGCCGTCGGGCTCGCCGCGCTGCTGTCCGTCTCCGGCTTCGCCGCTGATGCCTTGAGAGACCTCGGGCCGTCACCGGCACGCACGCGCCTGCTCGTCTCGCTCGTGCCCCTCGGACTCGGCCTCCTCGGGCTCTCCGCCCTGGGCGCGGCGCTCTATGAGCAACCCATGGTGGCGCTGTTCCCCCAGGTGCTGGCGCTCGCCACGGTGGGGCTGCTCAGCGGCATGCGCCTCGTCCTCTGCCGGCACGAGAACGCGGCCACCCGGCGCCTGTCCCGGCACATGGTGGCGTTCATCAGCGCCTCGCTGCTCGTCTGCCTGGTCCGCACCCTGTTCGAGCTCAGCCGAGGGGGAGTCGCCGGCAGCGGAATGCTCCTGTGCGTCATCCTCGTCGCGGAGACGGCGACGCTCAGCTACACACTCCACGAACAGGTGGCCGTGCGGCTGCCCGTCTCCCGGGCACTGACCCACGCCGTGCTCGCCGTCGCGGTGGCGTTCGCCGTCGTCGCGGGTCTCCGCGCCTTGGGCCGCCCGGTGGACCTCGTCCAGATGGCGGTGGCAGTGGCGGTGGCGCTGCTGGCCTCGCTGCTCTTCATCGGCCTGGGCGAGCAGCTCAACCGGGGCATCGAGCAGATCCTCTTCCCCCAGCAGGTGCGGCTCACCGGGCAGCTGTCGGCCTCTCGGGCCGAGGCCGCCGCGCTGCGCAGCCGGCTGGAGCGCGCCGAGCGGCTCTCCATCGCCGGGGAGCTGGCGGCAGCCATCGCCCACGAGGTCAAGAATCCCCTGACTGCCGTGCGCGGCTACGCCGAGCTCCTCGCCGGCCAGGCCCCCCACGTCGCGCCCGAGCACCGGGCCCGCTTCGAGAAGGCCGTCCGCATCATCTGCGAGGAGAGCGATCGCATCGACGCGCGGGTGGCCGAGCTGCTCAGCCTCGGGAGGGCGCCGCGCGGCGAGAAGAGCGGGAGCACGCTCGACGTGTCGCGCATGGTGCTCGAGACGATGGCGGTGGCCGAGGGAGAGCCGGGCTTCCCCACACTCGTGCCCCGGCTGGACACGACCCTGCGGGTGGTGGGGGATGAGGACGCGCTGCGCGGCGTGCTGCTCAACCTGCTGAAGAACGCCGCCGAGGCGATGCGGGAGTCAGCGGGCGGTCGCATCGAAGTGGTGGCCCGGAGCGAGCAGGGGCGCGCCGTCATCGAGGTACGCGACGAGGGCCCGGGGCTCGGCGGGGTGGACCGCGAGAGGCTCTTCCGGCCCTTCTACACGACGAAGTCGGACGGGACGGGGCTGGGGCTCGCCATCTCGCGCTCGGCCATCGAGTCGATGGGCGGGAAGCTCGACCTGGTGCCCCGGCCCGATGCTCCGGGCGCGGTGGCCCGTGTGGAGCTACCCATGGCACCGGGAGACAGCCGCCCGGCGAGGGAGGACGTGCGATGACGGTGGACGAAGGCACGGTGGACAAGCGGCCCGAGGTGGCGCTCGTGGAGGACGAGCGCAACGTGCGCGAGCTCTACCTGGACGTGCTGGGCGCGCGGGGGCTGAACGTCGTCCCGCTCGACTCTGTGGCGGCCGCGGAGGCGTACCTCGCCCGGCGTGTGCCAGACCTCCTGGTGCTCGACGTGAGGCTGGGCGATGGCGATGGGCTGGTGCTGCTGGACAGGCTGCGCGGGCGGGGGTTCCGCACTCCCGTCATCGTGATGACCGCGTTCGGCACCGTGGAGAGGGCAGTGCAGGCGCTGCGCGCGGGCGCGGCGGACTTCCTCGTCAAACCGTTCGGCAACGAGCGCCTCATCTCCTCGGTGGAGGCCGCGCTGGAGTCGGGCCGACGTCTGGTGGAGCTGGAGCTGGCGGCCCCCACACTCGGCCCGGGCACGGAGGCCGTCCGCGCACTCGTCGGAGCCGACGGAGGACTGCGGGACGTGGTCGCGCTCCTGCCCCGGGTGGCCGCCTCGGACGCCACCGTGCTCGTGCGGGGAGAGTCCGGGACGGGCAAGGAGCTCGTCGCCCGCGCCATCCACGCCGCCTCGTCGCGGCTCGACGGGCCGTTCATCTCCGTCAACTGCGCGGCCCTGCCCTCCTCCCTGCTCGAGTCCGAGCTGTTCGGCTTCGAGCGCGGCGTCTTCACCGGGGCCCATGCCCGCCACAAGGGCCTCATCGAGGCCGCCGAGGGAGGCACGCTCTTCCTCGATGAGATTGGCGACATGTCGCTCGAGGCCCAGTCGCGGCTGCTCCGCGTGCTCCAGGAGCGGGAGCTCACCCGCATCGGCGGGCGCGAGCCGGTGAAGGTGGACATCCGCGTCATCGCCGCCACCCACCGCGACCTCGATGCGATGGCCGCCAGCGGGCAGTTTCGCTCGGACCTCCTCTACCGGCTCGCGGTGATTCCCATCCTCCTGCCACCGCTGCGCGAGCGGACCCGGGACATCCCCGGCCTCATCCATCACTTCCTGGAGAAACACGCGGCGAAGAAGGGACTCCGGCCCCCCCGCCCCGATGCGGAGACCTTGCGGCGCGCCGAGTCCTGGCCCTGGCCCGGCAACGTGCGCGAGCTGGAGAACTTCGTCGAGCGCTCCGTCGTGCTCGGCCGGTTCGACCCGGAGTCACTCCGGATGCCACAGCCCGCGAAGGCGGCACCCGCGTCCACTCCCGTGGAGGTCCATGAGCCCACCGCGCCCGCCGAGGCCCACGCGCCCGTCCTGCCGCTCCGGGAGGCAGTGGCCCGAGCGGAGCGCGCCGCCGTCATCGCGGCGCTCCAGGCCGCGAAGGGACAGAAGACCGTGGCCGCGCGGCTGCTCGGCGTGAGCTACAAGACCCTCTTCAACAAGATTCACGAGCACGACATCCGCGAAGAGTTGCACATCGGCTGAACCTCCCATTTCGCCGGTGGCATGCCTGTGTAAGGCCTTACATAGCTCTGTCAGGTAACGCCCTGGCTTCACGGGTGGGAGGATGGAAGCCCGGCCCCCCACACCGCCCCGCTCCCGAGGGACACGCGGGACGGGCGCGAGTCGATGAGTGAAGGCACGGGGCTTGCTCTGCCTCCGGGGGCGCGATGACGCGCTCTCAAGGAGGCCTCATGGGCTCTGCATCTCCCGGGGCGGCGGTGGGCCGCCTGGACCTGGTGAATTCACTTCTACGCGCGGTGGACCGGCCCGCTCGCGAGGCGCTGGACATGGCCCGGCGCCCGCTCGCGGCCACCCTGGCACCCGCGCTGCTCGGCATCTTCCTCGTGGCGGCGACTTCGGCCGCCGCGGGCTTCGTCTCTCCCGAAGGTCCGCGGTTCGCACCGAGGCTCGATGCCCTGCGCGCTATCTTCGAGGCGCTGCTCGTCGTCATCCCCGGCACCCTCGTCTTCGCCATCTACCTGCGCCTGCGGCTCTCCACGCGCGTCCTGCTGGCCGCCACCTCCATCGGGCTGCTCGCCGCCGGATTGGTGGCCACCTGTGTCATGCCCCTCATGGCGTTCCTCGTGCTGGTCTCGAAGGAGGCCCCGCTCATCCTTTCGCTCCCCACGGTGTTCGTCCCCGGGCTCGCGCTCGCCACCCTGGCGGCCCTGCCGGTGCGCGTCATCACCTCGCTCGACTCCTCGCGAGCGGCCTGGTGGATGTCGCGGGCCTTCGCCTTCTTCCTCGGCGCCGTCTTCCTCCTGCGCATCCACACGTTCCTCCTCCACCTCTCCTGAGTCCTGACGAGGTTCCCCATGGAAGCCCTTTCCCAGAGTGTCACGCTCAACGCCGAGCCCCTCACGCCGTTCATGCCCTGGTCCGTGGAGGAGCGCGCTCCCCTCTCCGAGCCCGCCACCGTGGGAGCGCCCGAGCGGCAACTGCTCGTGGAGCTCCTGCGAGAGCCCTCGTCCATCGTGGAGCGGCTGTTGGATCCGGCGAGGCTCCAGGGCCTGGTGCTCGGCTCGGTGGGAGTCATCGCCGTGTGCACGAGCCTCTTCGCCGCCACGTCGAGCGCCGCCCGCGGCCACGTGGAGTCCTGGGTGGTTCCGGCGGCGCTGACGTCCGTGAACGTGCTGATGGCGCTCGCGGCGTCGCTGGGCCCCATCTACGCGGCGAGCATCCTGGTGGCGGCGCGCGTGCCCCTTGCCCGGCTCGTGGCGGCGCTGCTGGCCTCGGCGGCGACGGGCTCGCTGCTGCTCGCGGGGCTCGCACCGCCCCTGTACCTGCTGTGGAGACTGGACGCGGAGTGGGCGGGGCCGCTGCTGCTCATCGCGGCGTTCCTGCTCTCTGGAGCGGCGGCGGGAGCGCGCATCCACCGGCTGCTGAGCCTCATGGCCGAGGAAGTCACCCGCTCCGCGCTGGGCAATGCCTCCGCCGTCCTGTCCACCGAGGACGCCTACCGCGTGGGCATCCTCGCTCGCGTCTCCTGGATGATGGTGGCGTTCACGTCGGGCCTCGGCTTCTGGGCCTTCAACGCGCTGGGTTGAGGAGAACGGACCATGACGGCACTCGTGATTCTCGCGGTGTATGGAGGCCTTGGACTGGTGGCGGCGGTGTTCTCCCTCGTCCGCAAGCAGGAGGGCTCGCTTGCGAACCGGTTCGGACAGGCCGTGCTGACCCTCGCCCTCTGGCCCTTCCTGCTGCCCGTGCTGCTGTCCCCTGGGGACGCGGCCCTCCGCCCGGAGCGTGGCGACCGGAGCGAGCGGGCACGGCGACTGGATGAAGTGACGGGGCGGCTCGAGGAGTGTTGGAGGCAGGCGGCAGTGGAGAGCTCATGGGCGGCGGAGCAGGCGCGCGAGCACCGGTTGCTGGACGGGTTCGTCGCGCGCCTGCGAGCCCAGGAGCGGCGCCTGATGGAGATGGAGGCAGCGCTGGCGAGGGCCCCCGCGAGCGTGAAGGAGCGGCTCACCCGGCTGTACGAGCACTCCGCGACCGAGCTGGAGCACAGCATCGGGCTCGTCGAGGAGCTGGCAGCGCAGCTCACCCTGCTGCGATTCTCCGACCTGGGCAACCCGTCCGCCACCCGTGTGGAGCGTGGACACATCGAGGAGCTGCTGCTGCGCATCGAGGCGCTCGCGGAGGCCTCGCAGCCTGACACGAGCCAGGCGCCACCACCGGCCCAGGTGGCGCGGGCTTGACCTGGTTGCTTGACAGCCGCAACCGCACTTCCGCGTAGTACCAGGGTTGCGATTTCAGCCCACGTGGCTCACTGGGGAGGTGCGGCATGTCCACCCGTCTCGTTGGTCCACACCCGGCGGGCGCGCGGTTGCACACGCACGCGGGCACGTTGGCCCCTGGGTTGCTCCTGGTGATGCTGATGGGAGGGTGCGCCACGGACCATCCTCGCGCGAACCTGCTGAGCGGCTTTGGCATCCATTCTCGGCCCTCCTCGTTCCGTCAAGGCTCAGGGCCGAAGCAGCCGGTCTCCTCCGCAACACAGACGGAGGCTTCGGGAGGCGCGGGTGGCTTCCCCGAGCAGAAGGTGAACGCCTTCCAAGGAGCGCAGGAGACGGGCTGCCTGGAGGAAGAGGCACGTCCTCCTGGCTGGCCCGACCTGTCCTCCAGCGATACAGAGGCGCTGCTCGCCCCCTTCCTCGCGTGCACCTCGCCCGCCGAATTCATCGCGTTGCAGGAACGCGTGGACATGCCCCGGCTGGTGGAGGCCTTGGACGACTGGCACGCGGTGCGGCTGGGCGCCCTGGGGCCCGTGCGCGAAGACGCCGCCCACCTCCTCCAGCGCAAGCGCGCCTCGTTCCTCGTCACCACCACCGAGCGCTACGGATTCCTCCATGCCGAGGTGTTCGCTCTCTTCGTCCTGCATTCGGCCCATGACGACGAAGTGGACGAGGTGCTGCGGCTGCTGGCCCGGGACAAGCAGTTGGGACAGACGCTGGCATTCATGCCGGCCGTACGCGAGGAGTTGGAGCAGCGGGGAATGCCGCTCTCGCGCTACCCGGAGAGGGCCGAGCAGGCCGGTGATGTGCTGCGGGGCATGGGCCGCGCCGCCAGGGACGTACTGTCCACTAGCCCGGGGAGCGACGGCTCCCGCTACACGGAGATGACCGCGCGGCGGGCGCAATTGCCACCACCCTACCAGCAGGCCGGCGAGAACGTGGAGCGGGCCCTGGCGCTGCGGCACTTCGCCCCGGGCAGTGTGACGTTGGGCACCTTCGACGCGATGACATTCGGCGCGCCGCTGGGCTTCTACTATCTGCTGGCCGGCGCGGGCCATGGGGCGTACTCACTCACTCAGGGCCAGTACGAGCAGGCCGCACGCGAGGTGGCGCCCGCGTTGCTGTGGGGCACCCTGTACGCCGGAGGCAAAGGCCTGCGCGCCTTGTCCAAGGCTCGAGGTACTTCGGGCGCCGGACTCGGAGGCGCGCAAGGGTTGGGGCTAGCGGAGCTGCGCCTCAAGACCCTCAAGGAGATGGCACGGCAGTTGGAGGCACGGCTGGGTGCGGACGGCCTGCGGGATCTGGCCCGGGACATACAAGCCAGCCGGGAGGCGGGCCGCTTCGTGGCCGTGGGAGGAGTGGATGCCGCCCTGGCCCTACGCGAGGCCCGGGGCAATGTAGCCCGGGCGCAGGCAATGATGTCCAAGGCCAGGTCCGGGGCCACTGGCTCTTCGATCGTGAGGAGCGGTACGGAAACAGGCCCCGGGGAAGTGGCCACCGTGGCGGATGACGCAGCACGCCCCAACCCCAAGAGAGCCGGTGCAGCGGAGCGCCCCGGAGGGCTGGCCTCGCTGGTGGACCCGCAAGCGGGTCTCACGCAGGAGGTGGTGCAGGCCAAACTGGCGCTGGCGGAGCTCGAGTCTACGGGACCACGCCTGCCCGCAGACGTGGCGGTGCTGGAGAAGCAGCGCCCCTCCCTCGACGCCCCACCACCTGGAGCAGAAGGAAACCCGCGCTGGAGTGAGTACGTCGCATACCGGGAGAAGCGTCTCGGGGAAATCAAACAGGGAATGGCCGTCGAAGGGCCTCTGCGCTGGGAGGCCTACGAGCGGATGTGGGGATGGTTCGCACGGGGGATGGCCTTCGAGCGCTTCATGGTGGCGTTGCTGCAAGCCGACGCGAAACTGCCTCGGGCGGCGCGCCGCTTTCTCGCGGACTTCGACCGTCCCCGCATCGAGAGGTGCGTGGGCGTGTGGAAGCCGGGCTCCGGCCTGCGCTTCGCGGACGTGCTCATCATTGAAGAGGGTCAGTTCACCGGCCGGTTCCGTCGCGTAGAGACACTCAGCTTCAAGAGCCGAAACCTCGCGCTGCTGGAGGAAGACGCGTTGAAGGCGCAGATGATTGAGGACGCGAGGGAGGCCCTGGAGTATTACGGCGAGACGCTGGACATCCGTCGGCCCTCCCTCCAACGCCTTCTCCCAGAAGGCAGCAAGGTGCCCGTCCAGAGGGTCCGCCTCATCTACGAGGGCGGTACTCTCAAGCCCAAGGATGTAAACGTGTTGAAGGCAGCCGTGAAAGAAACTCGGAAAGAGGTCCCGGGAGTGGAGGTGTCGTTCCAATGAAGGTGCTGAGCTTGCACGACCTGAAGCCAGAGGATCGCCTTCGGCTCACCTTCGAAGGTGCCTTCGACCCGCAGGCCGCACTGGAGAGCGAGCTGGAGCCCTTTCTCCAGGCGCTCGAGGAGTACGCAGGCGAGTGGATGCCGGACGTCATCAAAGGAAAGCGGCAACGCAAATATGCCCGCACTGCCATCTGGAAGGCGCTGGAGGAGGGGCGCGACGAAAGATACGCACACTGCGGGCTCTATCGGACGAAGTGGCCCGCGCTGGACATGTCGCTCTGGCTCCGGCTCCCACCACGGCCTCCGGAACTAGACATCACGATCAACGTCAAACCCCTGTCCTTCTTCGCGGAAGTGGAGCGCTGCCGCCAGTTCGTGGACATGGTGCGCGCCTGGGCATCACGCTACCCGGTCTCACATGCCAAGGCACACAGCATGGCTGACACGGAGTTGACGGACTCTCCCAATTTCGGCCGCGATGACGAAACCACGTACAGGGACGGGTTCGACAAAATCTACGAGCTATCCTGGCTCAATGTCTTCGGCCCGAAGCTGGTGGAAACCGTCGGCCGCGAGCGCATGCTGTCCACGCCGGCCCACCGGGTGGAGGAGTTGCCCAACGGCTCCGTCCTCCTGGTGACGTGGCCCACCGCCGCGGACTTCGCCAGCGATGAGGCGCGCCTTGCCCAGGCCCGCGCCCACGTCCACCTCCGGCCGGACCTGGACTACGACACCGTGCTGCGCACCTTGCGCGAGCGCAGTGCCACACTCGCTCCCGTGGAACCCCACTTCCACCCGGACGTGGCGCCGCTCCTCTCACGTGTGGTGGATGACGTCGCCATTCACGAGCGCCAGCGGACGATCTCCAAATTCAATGCCTGGCGGCCGCCCAACCCCGAGGAGTGGCGCCCCGCTGACTCCGCCCTGCCTCCGGACGTGGAGGATCCGGAGCGTGCTCGCGAGCATTACAGCTACCTGGCCGAGCTCCTGGTGGCGCTGATGCACACGAAGGTGCCCTCCGTCTTCGCGGCCACGCCCGAGTCCCTCACCGATGTGGACTACCAGTTCTGGCACGAGGATTTCCCGAGAGTCTTCGAGCGGGAGAACATCGACGCGCACGCGGTGCCCGCCATTGGCGCGTACCTGGGCCATGTGCTGGTGCGCAACCTGGGCGGGCGGTGGATACCTCGCAAGAAGCTCGAGGAGGCGCAGGTGCTCGTGGGCAACCGCGTCTGGTTGCCCTTTGTCCGAGCCTGGCGCTACATGCGCTCGCGCCAGTCGCTGTTGGACTACTCCCTCACGCAGCTCTACCGCGAGGCCGAGCGCCACCGTTCTTGAACGGGCGATGGCTCACGGTGCTCTCCGGGCTTCCAGGCGCCGGCCCATCCGCTCCTGCACACCGTGGACGAGCGCGTAGAAGGTGGGCAGGGCCAGCAGCGTGAAGACGGTCGAGGTGAGCAGGCCGCCCACCATCACCACGGCCAGCGGACGTTCGATCTCCGTGCCATGGAGCGGCAGCACCAGCAGGGGCAGCAGGCCGAGAATGGCCGTCCCCGCCGTCATCAGCTTGGGCCTCACGCGGCCGAGACTCGCCTCGCGAAGGGCCTCGGCGAAGGGCCTGCCTTCCGCCACCAGCCCCTTCGTCTGCGCCACCAGCACCAGGCCATTCTGTACCGCGATGCCGAACAGGCCGATGAGTCCCACGAGGCTGGACACGTTCCACGTCTCCCCGGCCAGCAGCAACGCGAGGATGCCGCCCACGAAGGCGTCTGGCAGGGTGGCGAGGATGACGAGCGCCTCGGCCAGCGAGCCCAGCGCCAGGTACAGCAGCAGGAAGACGGCGAGCAGCGCCACCGCGATGGCGAGCACCAGGGACTGCTGTGCGCGCTCCTGGCTCTCCACCCGGCCTCCCACGTCGAGGAAGTAACCCGTGGGCAGCTTCAGCTCCGCCAACCGCTCGCGCACCTCCGCCGCCGTGCTTCCCAGATCGCGCCCCGCCACGCTCGCCTCGATGGCGATGCGGCGACTCCCCGCCTCCCGACGCACGCTCCCCGCCCCCGTCGTCTCCTCGAGGGTGGCGAGCTGGCTGAGAGGAATCCGAGTGCCATCGTGCCCATCCACCAGCAGGTTGCGGATGGCGTTGATGTCTCCCCGGTGGTGGTCCGCCAGACGCAGCACGAGGTCGAACCGACGCTGGCCCAGCCACACCTGGGACTCCTCCTCGCCCACGAGCCCCACGCGCACCGCCCGGATGACATCGCCAGGCGTGAGTCCCACCCGGGCCACCGCGGCGCGGTTCACGTCGATCCGCAGTTGAGGCAGCCCGCTGAGCTTCTCCACGCGCAGGTCCTCCATACCCTCCACTCGCGCCATGACGGCACGGGCCCGCTCGGCGAGCTGCGCGAGTTGCTCCAGGTCTGGACCGAAGATGCGCACCGACACGTCGGCGGGGCTGCCGCCCAGGCCCTCGTCGATGCGCATCCCCAGCGGCGTGGTGAAGAGGACGGACACGCCCGGCACCCGGGACACCGCCTCGCGCATGGCGTCCTCCAGGGCGTCCATGCCGCGCCGCCTGTCCTTCTTCAACACCACCAGCACGTCGGAGACGGTATGCGGCATGGGATCCTCGGTGCGCTCGGCGCGTCCCGTGCGGCGCACCACATCCTCGACCTCGGGGAACTCGCGCAGCACGTCCTCCACGCGGTGGTTGAGCCGATCCACCTCCTCCAGTGAGGCCTCGGGCGGCAGCATCGTCTGGAGGAGCAGCGCCCCCTCGTCCAGCTTGGGCATGAAGTCGCTGCCCACCGCGAGAGCAAGTCCTAGGGCCGGCAGGGTGATGGCGAGCGCCACCACGCGCACCAGGCCCGCCCGCCGCATGCAGGCATCCAACAGGGGGGCATAGAGGACCTTCACCCGGCGGATGAGCCACACGTCCTCGGGCTGTCCCACCTGCCGGGGCCGGAGCAGGAGCGCCGAAGCCACCGGTACCAACGTGAGCGCGAGCAACAGCGAGGCGGCGAGGCACGACACCACGGCCGCCGCGAGTGGCCGGTACATGCGCCCTTCAATCCCCGACATGGCGAAGAGGGGGATGAAGACGGAGACGACGATGAGCGTGGCGAAGGTGATGGGCCGGCCCACCTCCCGCGCCGCCTTCAGCGCCTGGGCCTTCCGGGAGGCCTTGTCGTTTCCGGCCTGGAGGCGGTGGACGATGTTCTCGGTGACGATGATGGCCGCGTCCACCAGCAGGCCCACCGCGATGGCGAGCCCGCCGAGCGTCATGGTGTTGATGCCGACACCGGTGGCCTTCAGCAGCAGGCCGGCTAGCGCGAGCGACAGCGGCAGCGTGAGGGTGACGATGGCCGCGGCGCGGATGTCTCCCAGGAGCCCGAAGAGGACGAGCACCACCAGGAAGGCCCCAATGAGGATGGCCCGGCTGACACCTCCCAACGAGGAGGACACCAGCTCAGACTGATCGTACACGACGCGCAGGCGGACACCGGGCGGGAGGCTCGACTGCACTTCGGAGATGGCCCGGCGCACGCCCTCAGCCACCTTCATGGTGTCCGCGCCGAACTGCTTGCTGACGCGGCAGCTCACCACCTCACCGTCGAGCCGGTGGGCCATGCCCCTGCGAATGGCGGGCGCCTCGCGCACGTCGGCCACGTCTCCGATCAGCACGGGCGTTCCCCCTCGCAGGGCCACCACCGTGCCGCGCAGGTCGTCCAGCGTCTTCGCCCGCCCCACGGCCCGGATCGTCCACTCCATGGGCCCCTGCACCACGAAGCCCCCCGCGGCGTTGAGGTTGGCACCCTCCAGAGCATGCTCCACCTCGTCGAGTGAGATGTTCCGGGCGGCCAACTGCTCCGAGTCGAGCTGCACCTGGAACTGGCGCAGGTAGCCTCCCAACCGCTCCACGCCCGCCACCCCGGGCACCGCGAGCAGCCGGTTCTTCACCTCGAACTCGGCCAGGTCCCGCAGTGTCATCAGGTCCACGGCTCCCGGCTCGGCCTCGAGCGTGAACTCGAACACCTCGTTGAGCCGGCCGGTGAGGCTGGAGACGAGCGGCGTATCCGTCCCGGGTGGCAGCTCGCCCGAAGCCGCCGCCACGCGCTCCGCGACGAACTGGCGGCTGCGGTAGTAGTCCGCGTCCGGCTCGAACTCCACCGTCACCTGGGTGACTCCGAGCTGCGACGTGGAGCGGATGCGGCGCACGTCCGGCAGGCCCGCGAGCGCCACCTCCATGGGGATGGCCACGGCCGTCTCGAGCTCCTCCGCCCCCATGGCCGGGTTCTGCACGATGACGTTGAAGATGGGGGCGGACAGGTCCGGGAAGACGTCGCGGCGCAGGCCCCGCAGCGCCACCGCACCGAAGGCGGAGAGCGCCAGGGCCAGCACCACCGTGAGGCCCGGACGCGAGAAGGATGACTTGAGGATCCGCGCGATCATGACAGCCTCCTTTCAGTGCTCATGGTGCTCACCCTGGCCTCGTGACTTCTCCACCTCGGCCTTGAGGAGGAAGGCGCCCTCCACCACCACCTGCTCGCCGGGCGTGAGCCCCGAGAGCACCTCCACGTCCCCGCCGAGGGTGCGGCCACGCCCCACCGCTCGCCGCTCGAAGGTGTCCCCGCTCCTGGGAAGGAAGGCGAACCAGCCGTCCTCCAGCCGCTGAAGGGCCGCCGCCGGGACGGTGATGACCGTGGCTCCCGGCTCCCCCAGCGGGATGAAGGCCGAGGCGGACATGCCCGGCCTCAGCATGCCGTCCGGGTTGTCCAGCTCCAGCCGCACGGGGATGGTGCGCGAGGCCGGGTCCACCCGCTGACCGACGAAGCCCACCTTCGCGGCGAAGTCCTTGCCGGGAAGGGCGGCGAAGGTGACGCGCGCCAGGGCTCCGTGCTGGATGCGCACCGCATCCCGCTCGAAGGCATGCACGGTGAGCCACAACCGGGACAGGTCTCCGATGTGGAAGAGGGTCCGGGAAGGCTCCACCATCTGCCCCATCAGGGCGGAGCGCTCGATGACGGTGCCGGCGAGGGGCGAGCGCAGGGTGAATCCCGCGGCTCCCCGGCCATTGGCCGCCTCCTGGGACTCCACGCCGAGCGCCAGCAGTGCGGACCGGGCCGCCGCCAGCTCCGCCTCGGCCGTGGCCGCTTCGGCTTCGGTGGCCTGCACCTCCTTCTCGGCCACGATGCGCTCGGCCCCCAGGGTGCGCTTGCGCTCCGCGGCCTGCCGGGCGGCACTGGCGCGGGCCTGGGCCGCCTGGAGGGCCGCGCGGGCCTTGCCCAGCTCGGGGCTCTGGAGCTCCACGAGCGACTGCCCTTTCTTCACCTGCTCACCGGGTGAGGCCAGGAGCGAGAGCACCCGGGCGGTGATGGGCGAGGCCACCTCGGCGTAGGCGTTCTCGTTCACTCCCAGCTCGCCCAGGGCAGTCACGCCTTCACCCCCGGGGCGCTCCTGCACCGGGGCCGTGGTGACGCGCAGATCCCTCAACATCTCCGGGTCGATGCGGACGAGCGCTTCGTCTTCGCCTCCATCGTGGGCATGGGCCTCGGACTCCGGCGCATGGGCCTGCTCCTCTTCGTGCGGAGCCGTCTCGCGCTTGCAGGCGCACACCCAGAGGAGACACAGCAGAAGAACGTGAAGGGACTTCATGGGAGGGCTCCGGTCTGGACGGCGAGCTGGACGCGGGAGAGGGCGGCTTGCAGGAGACGGGTGAGGTAGTCGGCACGAGCCTCGAGGACGTCACGGCGCACGAGGAGGAACTCGGCCAGGCCCATCTCCCCGGCGTCATAGGACTTGCGCGCCAGCTGCTCGTTGTCCGCGAGCAACGGGAGGGCATCGCGCTCCAGCAGCTCCACCGCCTCGCGCTCCTTGCGATACCGGGCGAGGGCGGACTGCACCTGGACGGACTGCGCCCGGCGAGCGGCCTCCAACGCCACCTGGAGACGCCCCACGCGGGCCGCACCCGTCACCCGGGCGGACTGTCCCCGCGCGAAGAGCGGCAGGGACACGCCCAGGGCACCGACGATCGCACGCTCATCGCCCTCGAGCGCATAGCGGGCCCCCACGCTGATGTCAGGCCACAGGGAGCTCTCACCCAGGCGCTGCTCCGCCCGGGCCTCCTCCAACTCTGATGTCAGGGCGGTGATGTCCGGCCGTTCCGGCAGGGTGGACGGAAGCTCCACGGCTCGAGCGGCCAGCGCACTCAACTCACCGCGCACCGCGAAAGCCGCGTCCGCGGGAAGGCCGAGCAGTCCGCGGAGCTCGCCGAGGAGGGCCGCCTCATCCCCCTCGGCACTCGCTACCTCCGCCCGGGCCCGCGCCAGGCCCACGCGTGCCACGTTGACGTCCACCACTGGCACATCCCCGGCCTCGAATCGCCGCTGGGTGGACTGGAAGATGTCCCGAGAGGTTTCCTCCGAGCCTCGCGCCAGGCGAAGCCGGTCCCGCGCATGCAGCGCCCGCAAGAAGGTGGCTGCTACCTCTCCGAGCACCAACCGCTCCGTGTCTCGCTGTCGGGCGGTCTCCCGGGCGAGGCCAGCGCGGGCGGCATCGAGGCGGGCCCCTCGCTTCCCGCCCAGCTCGACGGGTTGCGCGAGCCCCACCACGACATTGGGCGCCCGTTCTCCGGAGGCCAGGGTGCGAGGGCCCGCTTCGACCTCCAGCGTGGGGTTGGACTGCAACAGGGGGGAAGCGCCAGCCACGGGCCCTCGGGCTTCGGCCACGCGGCCCGCGGCCTCCAACAGGGCGGGGGCGCGCTGGCGGGCCAGGGCCAGGGCTTCCTCCAGGGTGAGCTCGGACGACGAGGCCGCACCAGGACGAGGCCAGAGAATCACGGCGGCGAGCCCGAGGGCTGCCGTCGCCAGACGGTAGAACACGGAAAACCTCGCGGAAGTACGCGAGCAGCCACGAAGAGGAGTCCCCCAGGACGAACGGGGCACACGTCTCCTCATGACGCTCGAGGCGGATGAACGAACAGGGCCTTACGCGAGGTGGACTATCGGGGGACGCAGGATGTCACCCACCTCGGCGGAGGGGGGTTCATCCTCCTCGTGCCCGGCGGTGGGAGGAGGCCGCGGAGCCATCGGGACGACCGAGGCAACGGGAGCCACGACGACCAGACGCCCATGGGAGCAACAGGTGCAATCGACGCAGTCCGGGGCACACTGCCCGCGCTCGTCATCATCCCGGCAGCTCTGCACGCACACGTCACCCGAGCTGGCGGAGGACAGCAGGCCACCACCGACCGGGGCGAACAGCAGCAGGCTGAGGAAGAACCAGACGCGAAGCACCGGGAGCCCTCATAACACGTCGGCGAAAGCTCTGCCCGGAGTTGTTGCGGAGAACACGCGACCCTGAAGTGAAATCCTTCCGCGATGGACCGGAGCATTGTTGACTGCCGGCCATGGGTCTCTGGTCGAAGAAAAGCATCGCCCAGTTGCAGGGCGAGGAAGGAACCACACACGAGCTGCGTCGCACCCTCAGCGGCTTCCACCTGATGCTGCTGGGCGTGGGCGCCATCATCGGTGCGGGCATCTTCGTGGTGACGGGCACGGCGGCGGCGCAGCACGCGGGGCCAGCCATCGCCCTGGCGTTCGTGATGGCGGGGGTGGGCTGCCTCTTCGCGGGGCTGTGCTACGCCGAGTTCGCCGCGATGATTCCCGTGGCAGGCAGCGCCTACACGTATGGCTACGCCACGCTTGGCGAGCTCGTGGCGTGGAGCATCGGGTGGGATCTCATGCTCGAGTACCTCTTCGCCTCCTCGGCGGTGGCGGTGGGCTGGTCCGGCTACTTCACCGCCTTCCTGAGGGACTACCTGCACTGGCAGCTCCCGCCGGAGCTGACGAGCGCCCCCTTCGACGTGCGGCCGGGCTCGCACATCCCCCATGCCACGGGAGCCCTCATCAACCTGCCAGCCGTGCTGCTGGTGGGGCTGCTCACCTCGCTGCTCGTCGTCGGTGTCCACGAGTCGGCGCGAGTCAACAACATCATCGTCTTCGTGAAGATTGGCGTCGTGCTGCTGGTCATCGGCTTCGGCGCGGCGTACGTGAACACCGACAACTGGAAGCCCTTCATCCCGGAGAACACGGGGAGGTTCGGCGAGTTCGGCTGGAGCGGAGTCCTCTCGGGAGCGGGCGTCATCTTCTTCGCCTATATCGGCTTCGACGCCGTCTCCACCGCCGCGCAGGAGACGCGCAATCCGCAGAAGGACCTGCCCGTGGGCATCCTGGGCTCGCTCGCCATCTGCACCCTGCTGTACGTCCTCATGGCGCTGGTCATGACGGGGCTGGCGCACTACAGCACCCTCAACGTGCCCGAGCCCGTGTACGTGGCCATCGCGAACGCGGGACCGGCGCTCGCCTGGCTGCGGCCCATCGTCAGCCTGGGAGCCATCTCCGGGTTGGCCTCGGTGGTGCTCGTCATGCTGATGGGACAGCCGCGCATCTTCTACGCGATGGCGCGCGACGGCCTGCTGCCCCCCTTCTTCGGCCGGGTGCATCCGCGCTTCCGCACCCCGTACATCGCCACCCTCATCACCGGGGTGGTGTCCATGGTGGTGGCGGGACTGTTCCCCATCGGCCTGCTGGGGGAGCTGGTCTCCATTGGTACCCTGTTCGCCTTCGTCGTCGTCTGCGCGGGCATCCTCGTGTTGCGCTACCAGAAGCCGGACCTGCCCCGGCCCTTCCGCACGCCCTTCGTTCCCGTGGTGCCGGTGCTCGGCATCCTCATCTGCGGGACCCTCATGCTGGGCCTGGGGCTCGCGACGTGGTTGCGGCTCCTGGTCTGGATGGCCCTCGGGTTCGGCATCTACTTCGGCTATGGCCGCAAGCACTCGCGCATCGGCCACCAGGAGTCCGCCGCCGCCGCGCCACCCGCCCCACCAGGCGGGCAACCCTGAACCGGACAGGCCGCGCTTTCAGACACGCAGGACCCGTGAGGCGAGCCATACTCGCCTGGACGTGATGAACCTCCCCGTGATGCAGCCATGAATTCCCAGCAACTCCTCGCCCGACTCCAGGACACCTCCGCCGAGGGTCCGCTGGACCGTCTCGCCGCGCTCGTCGTGGAGCACGAGCTCTCCCAGCCTCTCGAGACCCTCTTCCCGCCCGCCCTGGTGGCGCGCGCACTGAAGACGGCGCTCGAGGGGTGGCTCGCCTCAGACACCGCCGACCGCGAGCTCGCCTCCGCCATCGAGCACCTTCACCGCCAGCTCACCCAGGACCCGCGCACGGTGCGCGAGGCCGTGCCACCGGAGCTCTCCAAGGGACTGGCGGAGCTGGCCGCCCGCCGCTACTCGCCGGACCGGGCGCTGGTGCTCGCAGTGGTGGATCGGCCGCCCGTGCGCTCGCTGGCGCGCGGACTGCTGCTCAACGTGCTCATCGAGTTCAGCCGCAAGGTGAGCGCACCCGTGACGGAGAACCGCATCGCCAAGGGCTTCTCCGGCCTGGCGAAGCTCGCGGCCGATCAGGCCAGGAGCTCCGGCGGGGCGCTGGGTGGCATCGCCAGTGCGCTCTCGGATGAGATCGAGCGCCAGGTGGAGAAGCGCGCCCGGGACTTCACCGACTCGGCGCTGTCCGGCATCTTCCAGCAGTTCGCCGACGCGCTCACCGACCCGAACCGGGCCTCGGAGCAGGCGGAGATGCGCGTGGCCATCCTCGACGGCGTGCTGGGCCAGCCCCTGGCGCGGCTCGGACGCGAGCTGTCCCGCGTGGACGTCCCGGGTGGCGTGGCGGTGGTGCGCAAGGGGCTCTCGCAGTGGCTCGCCTCGAAGGACGCCACCGCGGAGCTGGAAGGCTGGCTCACGCGTGCCATGGAGCGCAACGGCAAGCGCCCGGTGCGCGAGGTGCTCGGGACACTCGGACTGCTCGACACCTTCCAGAAGGTGGGCCGGGATGCGCTGCGCGGGAGGCTCGCGCCGATCGTGGCTTCGGAGCCCTTCGCGCGCTGGCTGGAGACGCTGATGACAGAGGAGACACCGAATGGCACTCGAGGATGATTTCCGCTCCGCACAGGAGCGCGTGAAGACGCTCAAGACCCGCCCCTCCAATGAGACGCTGCTGGAGCTGTATTCGCTCTTCAAGCAGGCCACCGAGGGAGACGTGCAGGGCAAGCGCCCGGGGATGCTCGACCTGAAGGGACGCGCCAAGTACGACGCGTGGGCCGGCCGCAAGGGAGTGGGCCGAGAGACAGCCAAGCAACAGTACGTCGCGCTCGTGGAGCGGCTGCTGCGGGGCTGAGGCTCGCGGAGAGCCACTGCTGGTGCCTATGCTGCCGCCTCATTTCACGATGCCTGGAGGGCGGCATGGGACTGTTCGACAAGCTGAAGGACGTGGCCAACATGGTGACGGGAGGCGCAGCCCGCGTCTCCATCGAGTACGAGCCGCAGGTGGCGTTCCCCGGGGAGAACATCTCCGTGCGCATCACGGCCACGTCCACGGGCGCGCAGGTGAAGTCAGGTGGCGTCTTCACGGATCTCCGCGCCGTCGAACGGGTGAATCTGCCGAGGGGTACGACCGTGGGCGTGGAGCAGCCCATCCAGACCTCGCACACCACCTTCGAGCAGGAGCTGCGGATCGCCCCGGCCTTCACCCTCGCCCCGAACGAGACGAAGGTGTTCGAGGGCGTGGTGACCCTGCCCTCCAGCGCGCAGCCCTCCTTCACCGGGCGTTACGCCCAGCACGAGTGGTCCATCCGGGGCCGCATCGAGGTGACGGGAAACGATCCGGACTCGGGCTTCCAGGCGTTCCGCGTAGGCTCGAACGGATAGGAGCCTCCACTGGAGGCCCCTCGGCTCAAGGGTCCGCCGCGTAGCGAATCTTCATCCGATTGACGGGACCGGCGGCCCCGGCGCGATTCACGGCCCGGACCTCGAGCGTGTTCTCCCCCTCGTGGAGCTTCGCGGGCGCCGTGTCGCCGGGCAGCCGCTTCCACTCCCCACCGTCGACACGCAGCTCGTAGTGGTCGAACCAGGGCATGCCGTGCTGGAGCGTGAGTGTGTAGTCCGGCCGCGCGGCGAACAGCGGCCGCTTGCTCAGGAACTCCTGCTCCGTGGTGACGTGGTGTTCCTGGATGAGGTCGATGGGCCGGCGCGCGTCGTTGTACGTGAGCAGCACCTGGGTGTGGTTGAGCGGGAAGTAGAGCTCTCTCGGGTCATCGGTGAAGAGCAGGCCATCCGACTGGAACCCCTGGAAGGTCGCGAACTGCCCCTTCCCCTTCAGCGGCAGCATCAACGTGGCCTTCTTCCCATCCCGCAGGTACGGGATGTTCATGTAGCCGAAGTACCGGCCCAGGAACGCGCGGTACTCCTTGTCGAGCTCGGCCGGATCCTTCTTGTGGCGCTCGAGATAGCGAGGTGACGGGACGAAGCGGATCTCCCCGAACCGGCCCTCTCGCTCGAGCTGGTACATCTCGTAGAAGTTGAGGTAGCGCCCCTGGTGGGTCGCGTACATGCTGAATTGCGGGTCGATGAAGATCCACTTGTCCAGCGCATTGGACCAGACCTCGGACACCACGTGGGCCTGCCCGAAGCCTCCGTAGGCGGCATCGGGCGTCTTGATGCCGAGCGGACGCGAGGGGTAGCCCAGCGACAGCAGCAGGTCCGACACCACCGTGCCGTACTCCACGCACCGGTAGCGCTGCCCCTGCTTCACGTTCTGGAGGATCTGGTACGACGAGGTGCCCGGGGCAGGCTCGTTCATCCCGTCGTGGTCCCACTGGATGCTCACCCACTCGAGCGCCGCGAGGATGACCTCCGGCTCCGAGCGCTTCGAGAGGTCCACCTCCTTCAGGACGTACTCGCGCAACTGGCGGAGCTCGGGGGTATCGGGGCTCTCGGGCAGCTTCAGGGTGCGGTAGCGGTCGTCCAGCTTGAGGTTGGAGGACTCGAGGATGGAGATCTTCTTGAGGGGACCGGGCGTGGCGGCGGGGGCCTCGGCGAGGGCGGCCGGCGCGGTGCCCAACAGGGCCAACAGGACGGTGAGGGAAGCGGCGTGTCGCATTCTCATTCTCTACGACTGGCACTCCACACGATTTCCCTGCGGTAATGTGCGCCGCGATGAGCACGCCCCCCGCCCCGCATCGGCCACTGCCGCAGCCCGAGGACCTGTGGCCCCGGACCCTCGAAACGACCCGGAACGCACTGGCCACCGGAGCCCTGCAACCGATCGCCACCGAGTGTCAGACGCTGGAGGAGCGGGAAGTTCCCTTCCAGGTGCGCGTGCTCGGCCGGGCGCATCTCAAGGATGACCGGGCGAAGCGCGAGAAGCCCCGCGCGGCGCCCTTCAATCCCTTCGAGAACCCGGACCCGGTCATGGTGGTCGGAGACGTTCCACCTGCCCACACGTGCATGCTCAACAAGTTCAACGTCGTCGAGCACCACCTGCTCCTCGTGACACGCATCTTCGAGGAGCAGGAGTCCCCGCTCACGGCCGCGGACTTCGAGGCGCTCGCCTTCTGCATGAGCGGCCTGGATGGGCTGGCCTTCTACAACTCGGGCGAGATGGCCGGTGCCAGCCAGCGGCACAAGCACCTTCAGCTCATTCCGCCGCTGGGTCCGCAGGGCCTGCGCGCTCCCATGGAGACGCTGCTCTCCGCGCCGCCCGCGCGAGGCCACGTCACCACCGTGCCCGCCCTGAACTTCCTCCACGTCCTCACGGGCCTCGGGCCGTGGGAGTCCTCCGCCGGGAGGGACGGGGCGCGGCTGTTCGAGGCCTACCAGTCCCTGAGGGCCACGCTCGGGATGGAGCACGCCCTGCCTCCCTACAACCTGCTCGCCACGCGGGACTGGATGCTGCTCGTGCCCCGCTCGTGCGCCGAGACCCATGGCATCAACGTCAACGCCATGGGGTTCGCCGGCTCGCTGCTCGTCAAGACGCCGGAGCAGTTCCAGAAGCTCCAGGAGCTGGGCCCCCTGGAGCTGCTGCGGCAGGTCACTCCGCCCGCCCGTCCTACGGCGTCGTCGGAGTCGGAGGTCTGAAGGGCGGCGGGCCCGGGAGTGGGGGGACCTGGACCCGGCGGGCGACGAGCTGGTGGTACAGCAGCGTCCACACGATGAGGACGAAGGGCATCACCAGGCTGTGAGCGATCAGATTGCCGATCCACACATCCAGGAAGAGCGGCAGCCACGAGAACACGGCCCCGATGATGGCCTGGGCGAGGACGGTGAGGATGCCGGTGATGAGCACCAGCGCGAAGACCTCCCAGCCGTCGCCCCGGACCAGGTTGTTCGAACGGCTGAACGCCTCGGAGATGCTCCTCTTCTCGATGATGATGACGGGGGCGAGGACGATCCACCGCGTGAGCAGGTACAGCCCGGGGATGATGAACAGCAGGAGGCCGAAGGCGATGCCAAGGCCCGCCAGGAGCCCGGCGCCGATCAGCGTGGCCAGACGGGGCCGGACCCGCTCGTAGAGCTGGCCGATCGTCATGTCGGCGCGGCCGTCACGCACGTCCTCCACCGCCTCGACGATGGCGCCCTGGATCCAGAACGAGCCCACCACCCAGGCCACGAGGGCGATGATCCCCCAGAAGACAGCTCCCGCCGTGTGCCCCCGGCGAGACTCCACGTTGCTGAGTGCCGAGAAGAGATCCAGCCCCGCGAAGACGATGGCGGCTGTCGCGATGAACCGCCCCGCGAAACGCCGGTAGAGAGAAAAGGAGTCCCGGAGGATCTCGGTGACCATCTCGCATCTCCTGGCCGCGAGTCCCATGACGCAGCCCTGCATCAGGAGTGGCGAGCCTCCCGCTCGCGCGCAGCAGCAGCATGAGCGAGCGCCTGGAGGCACGGCCGAGGGCACGGCCTCCAGGAGTGGAGGGTCGTTCCGAGGACCTACTGCCCGGTGATGAAGTGTCCGTCCTTGCCCAGCGCGAAGCGCGAGGTCCGCTCCATCTTCACGTCCAGGTAGAGCTGCTTGCCCTTGGGCAGCAAGCTCACCGAGTGAACCAGGAGCTGGTGCTCGGGCGGCGTGCCGAGGGCGACCCAGGCGCGCCACCCGTCGGTGCCCAGCACCACCCAGCGCGTCTCCTCGCCCGGAGTACCCGGAGCCACCATCAGCTTCAGCAGGAGGATGGCCATGCGGCCATCCGGGGACGTCCATTTGGAGTCCACCGTGTACTGGACGTCACTCGACTGCCACGTGGACCACGTGTTCACCACGCAGTAGCCGTCCGCCTCCGGCCGCAAGAACAGCAGGCCCGCGCCGTTCTCGTACGACACCCCCACCAGCTCCAGGGAACCCTCGGCGAACGTCAGCTGGGACTGGAAGGAGCTGCGCGCGTCGAGGAGACCGAGCTGCGGCAGCGACAGGCCCGGAACGAAGGCGCGGGCGCCCGGCAGGGTCATGCGGCCCGGCTCCAGCGGCTCCTCCAGGGCGATGCGCTCCGGGCACTTCGGAGAAGGCCCCTGAGCCTGGACCTGCTGCACCTGGGCGGTCTGCCGCGTCCGAGCCTCCGGAGGTGGAACCACGGCGTTCCGCAACTCCGCACACCCTGTGCACACCAGGGCCAGCACGCACGACACCCACCACGAGCTCCTCACCCGCACGATATCCACTCGCATCCGTTCTCCTCCTTGAGACGGCCGGACTCAGGCCTCCATCAGGATACGGTGCCGGTAGAGCTCCAACAGAATGTCTTCGTGCAGGTCCGCCTGCTTCTCCTTGCGCAGGCGCTCGCGGACGGCGGCGACCGGCTCCCGGCCCGTGAAAACTCCACCTCCACCAAAATGTCCGAGAGAATGAGAGTCGTTGGGGACGTGTCCATGAGGAGCTCCCGTGCGGCCGCGCCGCTCGTGCTCCTTCCACGGCTCACGGCGAGGCGGTGCCCATTACCCTGGCGGCCCAGCGGCGCGTTTCATCGTCCACGTTCTTCATCAACGAGTCGAAGCGACCCGCGCGCATCAACTCCACCAACCGCTCGTCCCGCGCGAGGATTTCGGTCGTGTGCCAGGGAAAGAGGAGATCCGTTTCTCCTGATTTCTGGTAGCTCGGCTCCGCGACGAGGGCTTCCAGGTAGCGCGAGTAGCTGTCGAAGAAGCGGTCCACGTTTGAGGCGATGGGCATGACCTTGGGCTCGTACTCGTAGGTATCTATATACACCACGGGCTGCCGTCCCCACTCATCCGCGAGCTCAGGCACGGTGGCATAGGTATAGGCCATTGCCATCTCACCACCAAAAACAGTCACGGGCTTGCCCAGTCGCTCCCAGTATTTTTCCCGCCACCATTTATTATCCTTCGTTAGCGTGTGCACCTGGTCATCGAAGCGGCTGAGAACCCAGCCCATCACCTCGGTAGCGAACGCAGCATGCCCCAGGCGCGCATAAATACTCGCCAGGACCGGGTCGAAGGGAACGCCCTCCAATGAGCTCCCGGCTTTCAATGGTTCATGGGCAGGTGACAGGCGCTAGATCGCGGTGCGCAGCCAGCCGGCTGCTGCTTCGGGCTCACGCCCCAGCGCTCTCGTTACCCACTCCAGCCCCTCCGTCGCGAAGAAGCCCAGGCCCTTCGCGACGATGCCTGCCACCATCCACAGGGCCAACTCCTCCACGCCCCGTTTCGACGTGAGGCCCTCGCGTGGCTCGAGGGATTGGCCGCGCACAGGGGCACTTCCAGTGGTGCGCTCGTCCCCGGATGCGAGGGCAGGCTCGACGCGGGCGCCAATTCCGTCAACTCCGCGACGAGACGGTAGCGCCGGCATCCGCCGTGGCGGTGAGCACAGTGAACCCGGGCTCGCGGAGCCGCCCCTCCAGCACGGAGGCATTGCCTGCCGGTACTCAGCCCCGGTGCCGCTCGGCCACGCGGAAGAACTGGGTGAGGGAGTAGTCCAGCAGCGCCTGACGCGAGCGCATGTAGTGGCGGGCTCTGGCGAAGGGCAACCACACGCGGTTGCCCACGAGCACTTGTGCCTCCTCGATCTTCTGGCGCGGAATCCACCTGCCACCGAGGTTGCGCACCAGCACTTCACCCAGGTACGCACCAATGGCGGACACTGCGTGCTCGTCAATCGCCTCCCGTAGGCGGCTCGTAGGGAATTCCTCGCGCCAGAAATAGAAGTCGGCGTCCGTGAGGGACTCGGGTTTCGACTCGAAGACGGAGGGTACCTCCGAATGCAGCAGCGCAACAAGGTGCTCGGCGAGGGTTCTGTAATACTCGCACGCACGTGCCTGGTCCTCTACGTCCGGAGGCAGTGCGGAGTCGGCGGGGCGCCACTCCTCGGGCTCGGGCGGACGCCAAGCGTTGAGCTCGGCGATTCTGCGCTGGCGCTCGTGACTGGGAGCGCGGTCCACCACACGCGAGAGGAGCGGGGCCAGGTCCGGGTGGAAGCGGGGCTCCACGGGAGCGAGCTTGGCGCTGCGCTCAAGCAAGGTGCGCAGCACAGTGTCGAAGTCCAGGTCCGGCCGGAGGTGGGCGTGGGCGCGGGCCTGGGCGAGCCGTGCCTCCTTGCTCGCGAAATCCGCCACAATGGGCCACAGCACCAAGAGGACGGAGCCATTGGGCAACTCCTCCACCCGGTGAGCTGGTGTGGACAACACGCGCTCGCGACCCACGGTTTCCACCAACTTGGGGCCGAAGACGTTGAGCCAGAACACCTCGTAGACCTTGTCGAACCCGTCTCTGCGTCGAGTCTCGTCGTCGCGGCCGAAATTCGGCGAGTCCGTCAATTGCGTGTCATCAGTGCTGTGGGCCTTGGCATGGTAGACTGGATAGCGACTGGCCCAAGCTCGCACCATCTCGACGAACTTTTGGCAGCGCTCCGTTTCGGAGAAGAACGAAAGCGGTCGCACCTCAAGCAAGGTGGCAAACTTAAGAGGAAGCGGCGGGTAATTGAGCCTTGGCCACATATCCAATGCGGGCCACGCCGTCCGGTAGAGACCGATGGACGTGGTCCTTTCGTCGCGCTCCTCCTCCAGCGCCTTCCAAATGGCGGCGCGGGCGTACTTGCGTCGCCGCTTACCCTCGACGACGTCCGGCATCCACCCGTCGGCGTATAGTTCGAGTGCCTGGAAATAAGGCTCCAGCTCGATCCCAAGGTTAGCGTTTGGATCGAAGGCACCGTCAAAGGTGAGCAGAAGACTGTCCTCTGCCTTCAAATCACGCACGTTCAGCACCTTCATTGGAACAGTACCTCCACTCCCGGAACGGAATCCTTCGTCGCGTCCACGGCTGCCTTCAAAGCGTCTGCGTTCATAGGCTTGAGCTCGCCGCCCTCGTAAACGAGGTGCACTCGCGGCACTTCCACCTCGATGCCTCCCGGAAAAAGGGACTGGAGAGAGTCCCGGCGGATGTCCAGCCGCTCGCCGTACTTCTGCAGAGCTTCCCGCGCATCCTCAACCATCTGCGCCTTTAGGGCTTTGGGGTTCAGCCCCGAAAGATCACGGCTCTTGAAGCTGAACGTCTCCACGCGCCGTGGCTGCCCACCGAGCTTGCCCTCTTCGATGACGAGCACATCCGCGTAGCGCAGGCCAGGGCCCGGCTTCCTCACGCCCACCTGCGTTTCAATTCGGGGCTTGTCGAAGTCCCCGAGGAAGGTGCGCTCGGCCCGAGGCTTCTTCGCGTCCTCTTGCAGCAGCTTCACCATGTCGCGCTCGAAGGCCAGCCCCCGGGCAAACCACGCGCGCATCCGCTCGTAGGGCTCCCACTTGAGGGGGCCCTCGGCGGCCGTGCCCTCCTTCACCTCCTTGAAGCGCCTGTTGTAGTAGTCGACGTACTCGCGCCAGCGTGGGTTGCCCCGAGCCTCGGGCGGCGGGGCGTCGAGGGAGGGACGGTATTTCTCCAGCACGCCCACGTCCGCGGGTAGGCGCGGGCCCGTGGCCTCGAGCTCCGCCGCCGCGAGCTTCGCCTCCACCACATCCAGGGTGTGGCCAACTCCCTCGTCCACGAGCGAGGCCAGGGTGCCCTGGCGTTCCGCGGCACCGGCCTTCGTAGCGGAGGGGCGTGCGACCTCTTCCGTCACGGCGGCCTTCCCGGCACCGGTCCCCGCGCCACTCTTCCCGGGTGGAGTGCCCGAGCCCGTGGCCCCGGGACGTGCCCTGGACATGAGCGGCCGTGCCCTGGCCACGTCCCCTCCGGCCTCATGCAGCGCCAACGCGGCGTCCGCCCCGCCCACGGCGACGAAGCGGCCTGCCTCCCGGCTCGCCCGAACCTCCCGCACCAACTCCCGCAGGCCCTCCAGGCTCATCGCCCCATTGAACTGCCGCGCCGTCTCC
>NZ_PZOX01000041.1 GCF_003044305.1 Vitiosangium sp. GDMCC 1.1324
AAAGGGCTCGCCCAGCTGAAGACCGTCGCCGAGGGCAAGCAGGTAGCAACAGCGGCCGCTGGCGCGGCTCAGGCTGACGCCGACAAAGCCGCCGCCGAAGAGTAGGCGTGCGGGAAGAATTCTCAGCAAGACGCACTTCTGCGCCTTCGCCATGCTCACGCTGGAGGTCGAGGACATCCAGGGTTCGCTGCGCGGGAACGCTCAAACTGCCTGGCTCGATGAAGGTGTGCGGAGCCGAGTGGATGGGAGGATAGGGGTGCTGGGAAGGACGGCTGCTCTGACGGAAAGGCATCCCCTATGTGGAGGGGGCTGGATGCTTCAGCCAGAACTTGCGTCCCCTACTTCGTAGGGCTGCCTCCAAGAACTCCGAGAAGGACGTGGCGATCTGTTTGCACTGCTTTGGATCCGGCCATGCTTCATGCCACCCGTCGATGAGGGGATAACCGCCGTCTTCCTGGCGACTCACGTCCACCACGACGTAGTCGCCATCCTGTAGATAGCAGAGCGCATACACCGAGGCTGGACCCCACTGGTCGTCATCTTCGTCGTAGATGGCCACCCTCGCCCGGATGATCTCGGACAAGGGAAGGATGCGGTAGGGACAACCTGGTCGCTGCTTGAACAGCTCGGCCCCGTTGCAATGCAGATAGAACGCTCGAAGGTCCGGATCCAATCGCCAGCCCACTCGCTGCTCGAACTCGTTGATCTCCTCGGGTGTGGCGGGGGGATACGGAAAGTGGTCGCGGGAGACCTCTTCGAGCAGGCGACTCATGGACGTGGCCATTATCAGTTGTCCGTGTACGGAAGGTCGGGGCCTACTGAATTCCAGGGCGATTGGCCTCTGTAGCAGGCGGGGTACGCCTTGTTGAAGAGCTTGTGCGTACCCGGCTGCGCGGGAATGATGTTGTTGCGATCGACCGGGTTGCCCCCGTGCTTGAGATCGCGAATGTGGTGTCCTGGCCAATTCTCACCCTTGTCGGTGGGCCACTTCCCGAATTTCTTCGACCAGTCTTCCCGGAAAGAGTCTCTGAAGTCGTCCCAGCGATCGCGCAGGGTCTCTTTCTCTTCAGTCGACAGCTCGGGGTAGTTGCAGCAGCAGTGATAGACGCCGTATCGGCTACCGGCTTTGACGGGGATGGGTAGGGCCACGAGGCTGCCCTCCCAGTCCAGCTTGATATCGGCCAGCCACATGCAGCCCATGAGCGGGTAGCCCTGCTGAGCGCACTCCTTCTGGCACCCGTTCATGAACTCCTGCCTGCACTGCCAGGGACCGTAGAAGAGTGTCGTCTTCATCCGCCCACCTGGCACGTTCAGCCAGGGCAGCTCCTTCTTCGTCGCGGGCCTGGCTCCTGGTGATGGCGAGGGGCTGGCTCCGTCCGCTCCGTGGGCCGTCATGCATGGGGTGAGCAGTACCAGCAGCACCGCCCTCCATCCTGGATTCATGGGGATTCTCCCGGGGTGATGGCCCCTTTGATTGGGCTGCCCTGACGGTAGTCGAACCCGTGCCCACCCCTGCACGGCTCCGTGCAACGCCCTGCACAGCGACGACTCCTCCCTCCCGTAAGGGGGGTGGACTGGGCATCGCGGCCCGGCCCGTGCAAGTCTCGTTCGGAGATGAACACCGTGGGACTCATTCACACCGGGACGGCGCTGGCGATGCTGGTGCTGGTGTTGTTGGAACTGCGCGACCCGCAGTTTCGCGCGGACAGCTTCGCGGCGGGGCCGAGGCGCCGGCGCAACTGGGCCTTCTTCTTCACCAGCTTCGTGCCGACACTGGTGGTGCAGTCCGCGGCGGCGTGGTTCCACTCACACCTGCCGACGCTGATGCGGCCGGGGACGCTGCCTCTGGTGGTGGACTTCGTGGCCTGCACGCTCGTGGCCGAGCTGGTGAGCTGGGTGAGCCACTGGGTGAAGCACCAGCACCCGTTCCTGTGGCGCTTCCACTTCCAGCACCACCGCGAGGAGCACTTCAGCGTGTGGATGGTGACGCACACGCACGCGCTGGAGGTGGTGTTGTCGGGCACGGCGCTGGTTGCACTGCTGGCGGGGCTCGGCTTCTCGCCCGTGTCGGTGCAGCTCTACTTCGCGCTGTACTCGGTGGTGCTCACCTACCACCACTCGTCGCGTGGGTACTCGCTGGGGTGGTTGGACTGGCTCATCATCAGCCCGGCCTACCACCGCCACCACCACCGGCGCGTGGGGACGGGCAATTACGGTGGGACGCTGACGGTGTGGGACGTCGTCTTCGGCACCGCGCGCTGGCCCGAGCCCGAAACGGCCACCGCTCCCGTGGGGCTGCCTCCGCACGCCCGTGAGCCGTTCGGCTTCCGCAAGGAGATGCTGTACTTCCTCTCCGGTTGGCGTAGGCAGCGGTCGTGACCTGGCTCGTCTTCTTCGAGCGTCTGCTGGCGCACCGGGGGCGGCTCGGTCTGGGTCTGCTCGCGTTGTGTGTGCTGGCGGGACTGGGCGCCGCGCGTGTGCCGATGGACCCCTCCATCGAGCGGATGCATCCCATCGGAGACGCGGCCAAGACGGACTTCGAGCGCTACCGGCGCGCCTTTCCCGGCGAGGACTCGCAGGTGTTCGTCATCGCCGAGGGCCCTGATGTCTTCTCTCCCGGGGGCCTGGCCATGCTGGCGAAGCTGGAGGAGGAACTGCGCGGCCTGTCCCGGGTGCGGCATGTGGTGGGGCCCGCCTCGGCCCGGAGTGCGGAGGGACTCCTCTTCCCCGAGGAATCCCGGGGGCGGGCGGAGGAACTCCGTGAGGCGCTCGCGCGGGCTCGGAAGGAGCCGTTGGCCCGGACGATGGTGCACCCCACGCGTGAGCTCGCGGTGGTGCAGGTGTCGCTCGCGTCGGGGGCGGGCGTCGAGCGGATTCTCGCCGAGCGCGCCTTCACCCTCCAGGCCGGAGAGGTGCTGGCCCGCCATGCGGGGCCGGAGCTGAGGCTGACGCTCTCGGGGGCTCCCGCGGTGCGCGCCACCCTGGCTCGCATGGTGGAGGAGGACATGGGGCGGCTGCTGCCCCTGGCTCTGCTCGTCATCCTCGGCCTGGTGGCGTTCGCCTATCGCGACCTCTGGTCCGTGCTGGCCACGGCGGCGACGCTGGTGGTGGCGTGGATGTGGATGGTGGGGGCGATGGGCTGGGTGGGAGTGCCCTTCGGAGTGCTCACCTCGTTCGCGCCCATTGTCATCCTCATTGTGTCGCTGACGGACACGGTGCACGTGCTGTCGGACCTGGAGGAGCGCCGGCGCTCGGGGACTCCGTATGCGCGAGCATTGACCGAGGCCATGGCGGGCGCCGCCGGGCCGTGTCTGGCCACCGAGTTGGTCATCGCCTCGGGCTTCCTGTCCATGGGCTTCATCGGCCTCACCGCGGTGTGGGAGTTCGGTCTGGCCACGGCCATGGGCGTGGTGCTGGCGTGGGTGGCCAACATGCTGGTGTTGCCGTGGATGCTGTCCCTGCGCTCGCGGGCCTCGGCGGCCCGGGCGCGGCGGGAGCTGGAGTCCTCGCGCACTCGGCCCCTGGACTCGGTGCTGGGGTGGGTGGAGCGGCAGGTGGTGCACCGCCCTCGGCGGGTGATGGGGGCGGCGGCGGTGGTGGCCCTGCTGAGTCTGCTGTGCATGACCCGGCTGCGGCACGAGTACCGCGTGTTCGATGATCTGCGGCCGGACTCTCCACTGGCGGCCGAGCTGACGTACGCGGAGGGTGCGCTCGGGGGGTTGGTGCCGCTGGCCGTCTTCCTGGAGCCAGAGAAGGGGCGCGAGGGGGCCGCGCTGTCGCCGGAGGCCATGGACTTCCAGGAGCGGGTGGATGCGTACCTCGCGGCCCTGCCCGAGCACCCGCCGGTGGTGAGCCTGCCTCGCCTGGTGGAGCCGGTGCACCGGGCGGTATTCGGGCCGCTGGGATTGCTCACCAGGACCGAGGAGACCACGGCGAAGGCGGTGACGCGGCTGGCGCGCTACCAGCCCCTGGACTCGGTGCTGTCGGAGGATCGGAGCGCGGCGGGAGTGGTGGCGCTGCTGCCCAACGTGGGATCGGGGCGGATGCACGAGCTGGTGGAGTCGGCGCGGACGTTCGTGTCGCGCGAGGTGCCCCCGGGCTACCGGGCGACGGTGACGGGCAACCTGGCGATGACGGAGCACGTGACGGGGATGCTGACGCAGGGGCTGCTCCAGAGTTTCCTGTCCGCGCTGGCGGTGAGCTTCCTGGCGTTCTTCCTGGTGCTGCGCAGCGCGAAGCTGGCGCTCATCGGGCTGGTGCCCAACGTGTTGCCGGTGGGCGTGCTGTTCGGGGTGATGCCGCTGCTGGGCATCAGCCTGAAGCCGTCCACGGTCATCATCGCCAGCATGGCGCTGGTCATCGCGGATGACGACACGTTGCAGTACCTGGTGCGTTTCAAGCGGCGCTATCTGGCGCTGAAGGCCGAGGGGGCTCAGGCGCCTCACGAGCGCGCGGCGCTGGAGTCCCTGGCCGAGTGCGGACGGGCGATGTTCGTGACCTCGGCGGCGGTGGCGGGAGGCTTCCTGCTGTTGCAGTTCTCGCGCTTCGAGGGCATTGCCCACCTGGGCCTGCTCACCGGGCTGACGCTGTGGGTGGCGGGCCTGGCGGATGCCTTCCTGAGTCCGGTGTTGTTGATGGCATTGAAGCCGGAACTGCGCCCGTCCCGCGAGCGCTGAGGTGCGGAGAGGGGCCCGTGCGCTCCTTCCTTTCGTTGCTCGCAATCAGTCCAAAGCCGGTGCTGTTCCTCCCTCAGGAGGGGTCGTGTCCGACTCTCATACCGAGGTGCAGGCGCACGGCGCCCTGGTGACGTCCTCCGGCGAGGGTTCCGGCGTGGGTGCGGAGAAGACGCTGCGGGAGATCCAGCAGGTCCTGCTCTGCCAGCGCCGGCTCGACGCCCTGCGCCGCACGGCCCTCCTGGACACTCCTGCCGAGGAGGCATTCGACCGTCTGGCGCGATTGGCCACCCGGATGATCAACGCTCCGGTGGGGCTCGTCACGCTGGTGGACAAGGACCGCCAGTTCTTCAAGAGCTGCGTGGGGCTGCCCCCTCCCTGGTGCGACGTGCGCCAGACCCCCCTGACGCACTCCTTCTGCATGCACGTGGTGGCCACCGGAGAGCCGCTCATCATCGAGGACGCGCGCCTGCATCCCGTGCTGCGGGAGAATCTGGCCGTCGATCAGCTCGGAGTGGTGGCCTACGCGGGCATGCCCCTCACCACGTCCGAAGGGGAGGTCATTGGTACCTTCTGTGTCCTCGACACCCAGCCGCGTGTCTGGACGGATGATGACCTGTATGTCCTCAACGAGCTGGCCACCTCGGTGATGACGGAAATCGAGCTGCGCACCCGCCGCGCGCTCGAGACACAGGCCCGGGCGGTGGAGGCGGCACGTGCCGAGGCGGAGGCCGCACGTCAGCGCTTCGCCCTGCTGGCCGAGCTCAGTGCCGTGCTCGCCGAGGGCTTCGATGTCCGGGCCATGCTCGCCCGGGCCGCGCGCTGGGTGGTTCCCTTGGTGGCGGATGGATGCATGGTGGAGCTGCTCGAGCGTGACGGCCGGTTGCGGCGGGTGGCGGTGGTCCACCGGGATGCGGCCGAGGAGGCGCGGCTGCGCTCCCTTCCCGAGTCCCTCGCCCTGCTCGAACCCGAGCCGAAGGATGCTTCGTTGGTGGCCGGCCATGTCCGCCTCACGGGGCCCGAGGGCGCCTGCCTCCGGTTGCCGCTGACGAGCCACGACCGGGTGCTCGGCGTCGCGACCTTCACCACCCAGCCCTCGCGCCCTCTGCGCGAGGTCGAGCTGTCCCTGGCCCAGGAGGTGGCCCGCCGCATGGCGATGGCCATCGAGAGTGCCCGGCTTTACGAGGAGGCCCACGAGGCCATCCAACTGAGGGACAGGTTTCTCTCCATCGCCTCGCACGAGCTGCGCACGCCCCTGACCGCGCTGCGGTTGCAGGCGCAGAGCCTGCTGCGGGGCATGAGCCAGCCGGTGCGGCCGCTCGCGCAGGGGGAGCTCACCAACAAGGTGCGGGGCATCTCCCGGCAGGTGGAGCGGCTGGGGTTGCTGGTGGACGAGTTGCTGGACATCTCGCGCCTGTCGGAGGGGCATCTGTCCTTCCACTTCGAGGACGTGGACCTGGTCGACGTGGTGCGCGAGGTGGCGGCGCGCTTCCGCGAGGAACTGGCGCAGGCGGGCAACGTGCTGATGATGACCGGGCTGGATGTGTCCGTGGTGGGGCGGTGGAATCGGCTGCGTCTGGAGCAGGTGGTCGTCAACCTGCTGACCAACGCCATCAAGTATGGACGGGGGCGGCCCATCTCGATGGAGGTGCGGGCGGACGTGGACCGTGCCCGGCTCATCGTGCGTGATGAGGGCATCGGCATCTCGCCTCAGGACCAGGCGCGCATCTTCGAGCGCTTCGAGCGTGCCGTGTCCGAGCAGCACTATACCGGCCTGGGATTGGGGCTGTGGATCGTCCGGGAGATCGTCCGCAAGCTGGGCGGCTCCATTTCCGTGAACAGCATGCCGGGCGTGGGCTCGGCCTTCCTGGTGGAACTCCCCCTCCATCCGGTGCCCGTCTCGCTGCTTCACTGAGAGCCACTCCGTTTCCTGGGCGCGATGCCCATCCCATTTTCCGGACAGGCGACGCACGGCCTCCCAGGGCGTGCCGCTCGGAGCGCACCCCTGGGTGGAACTGGCAGGCCCCGTGCACGGGGCGGCGCGGATGACCCCACGAGGAGACCTCATGAAGCGCCTGTGCGTCGTGCCCCTGTTCCTGTTCACCACTCTCGGCTGCGGCTCCGCGGGCCAGCGGTTCCTCGGCCTGTATGCGGTGACGGGGACCGCCCACTACAGCATCCAGGAGCTCGGCAACCCGTCCTCCCAGGTCTCCGACACCTTCCGCGTGTCGGAGGGCACGACGGCGGATCTCGTCCTCACCGATTCGGCGGGAAGGTGCTTCCTGCTCGCGGACATAGAGGGGGAGGTGGCGCGCCTCGAGCGGGGCACCTCCTGCACCTGGAGCGACAACGGCATCACCTTCACCCTGACCCTCACACACGGAACGGTCTCGCTCTCCGGGGAGAGCGGCCGGTTCGACATGGCCGGCACCGTGACGGCCACGGCTCGAGGGAAGATGTACCCGGGCTCCTTCTTCCAGAACGCCACGCTCACCCGGGTCGGGGAGTAGGTACCGGCGGGCCGTAGACCGATTTTCCGCGTCGTCCGTTGAACCCTCCATTCCACTCGATTTGGAGGTCCCAACAATGGCCCGACCGGCCCTGGCCGCGCTTTGTCTGGCGCTGACCCTTCCCGCGTTCGCGCAGGCGCCCAACACCTCGCCGCCCCCCGCTCCCCCGGTGAAGTGCGAGCTCCAGCCCCCGCAGGTGGCCGCGTCACGGGGTGACCCGAAGGCCCGCGAGGCCGCGCACAAGGGACTGGGATATCTCTCCCGCTCCAGCGCGCAGTGGACCGCGCAGCACCAGTGCTTTGGCTGTCACGTCCAGGCCGTCACGCTCGAGGCGCTCACGGCCGGCAGGCACCACCAGTACGACGTCGCCCCGAAGGACATCGACGCCATGGTCAAGGCCCTCAAGCTGGGCGTCACGGCGGGCGGCCATGTGACGGGCGTCGCCTTCGAGGGCTCGGCCTGGGCCCGGTACGACCGGTGGGTCGACTCCAAGTACACCGATGAGCTGCTGCGGTACGCGAAGGAACTCGTCTCCCTCCAGGCGCAGAACGGCAGCCTCCCGGATGACGATGCGCGCCGTCCGGTGACGGGGGGCACGATGCAGACGACCTTCCAGGCCGCCCAGACGTGGCGTCAGGCCCATGCCAGGACGGCGGATGCGAAGTGGCTCGCGCCGCTGCGCAAGGCCGAATCGTTCCTCACCTCGACGTCCGCCCAGTGGCAGCGCTCGGGCGCCGACGTCTACCTCCAGGACATCAACTTCGCGCTGCTCGGCCTGAATGCCGCGGGCGTTGGCCGCGCCGAGCCCGGCTCGCTCCGGCTCCAGCGGATGCTCCTCGAGCGGCAGAACCAGGATGGCGGCTGGGGGCTGGAGAAGGGCAAGAGCGATGCGTTCGCCACCGGCCAGACGGTCTACACCCTCAAGCTCGCGGGCTACTCGGACGCGGACGCGCCCATCTCCCGTGCCATCCGCTACCTGGTGCAGCGCCAGGACGCTTCCGGCGCGTGGAAGACGTACGCGAGCGGCCAGGGCGGCGCGGAGAAGGCGGAGACCATGTGGGCCGTGCTCGGGCTCGTCACGGTCGACGTCGCGAGCATCGCCGTGAACGGGCTCGTGGATGGTCAGCACGTCACGGACACGATGAACCTCCAGGTGGAGGCCTCGGACAACCAGTCCGGCGGTATCGCCCGGCTGGAACTGCTCGTCGATGACCTCCCGGTGCACACGGCCTGTGGCGGGAAGCTCTCGTACGCGTGGCGCACCGCGGGCCTGAAGGATGGCAAGCACGTGCTGGACATCGTCGCCACCAACGCGAAGGGACAGACGAGCCGTCGCCGGTTCGAGGTGTTCGCCGGCAATGTCTTCATGACGCAGGTGGGAGCGAACTTCGACGAGGCCTCGCAGCGCTCGCTCATCACCCTGCGCGACCTGTCTGCCCCGGGCTCCGGTGGCACCATCGCGTTCGAGGTCTGGGACGTGGGCGAGGGCAGCGAGGCGAAGCCGAAGTCCAAGGTGTTCTCCACGACGCGGAAGGGAGAGGGCGGCGCGGTCGAGCTCGCCTGGGACGGGAAGGGGAGTGACGGCAAGGCGAGGCCGCGCGGGCGGTATCAGGCCCGGATCACGTACCAGGACGCGGGCGGCAAGGTGTTGCAGACCGAGAGCGTGCTCTTCTTCCACGACAGCGAGTCCGTCCAGCGCCAGCGGTACGGGGAGATCGAGGGGCAGCTCTCCCTCGCCGGAGGCCAGGGCCAGTCCGCGAACACGCTCATGGAGCTCGTCGACGAGAAGGGCAACGTCGTGCAGTCGACCATGACCACGGAGCAGGGCAACTACCGGTTCAAGAACGTGGACAAGGGCAACTACCGCGTCCGCGCGAAGAAGGAGGGGTTCCGTGATCTCGAGCAGGGCGTCTCCACGCAGCCCGCCGCCGCGCCAGCGAAGGCCAGCATGAGCTGGTGAGCAGGACGCCCGCGCCATGCCCAGATTCCCCCGGGCCTTCCACGGGGCCCGGGTGGATCCGAATCGAGGAGGTGTGGCGTGGAGAATCTGACGCTTGGCTATGGAACCCTGCTGACGACGCTCGGTGTCGGCGGGTTCGTCGCGACGGGAGCGCAGCACAAGACGGCGCTCATCCCCGCGGGCTTTGGGACGGCGGCCCTGGGGCTCGGTTTGCTGGAGCGGCGGGGCGTCCCCCGGAGACCGGTGCTGGGCGGCTCGGCGCTCCTGGGGCTGCTCGGCTTCCTGGGGGCGGCGCGTGGGCTCGTCAGGCTGCCCGCGCTGCTGCGGGGCGAGAAGGTGGAGCGGCCCGCCGCGATCGTGGCCCAGTCCGTCATGGCGGGGCTCTCCGTGGCGTATGGGGTGCTCTGCCTGCGCAACCTGTTGGCGAAGTAGTCAGCGGGAGGCCCGTGAATGACTCGCGGGCCTCCCTCCGCTTCACGGTCCGGTCATTCGCCGGCCGTCTCGTTCGCGCCCTGCTGTGAGTTCAGCAGCGGGAGGACCCACAGCTCGTTGCCGTGGACCGCGTCATTGGCGACGAAGAAGACCTTCGAGCCCACGCGGGTGAAGCTCCGGGGGTAGGAGGCATTGGGTCCCGGGGCGATGTCCTGCAGCAGCCGTGTGTCCTTCACCGTCCCGTTGGTCACCCACAGCTCCAGGCTCGTCGCGCTGTCGAAGCCGCTGAAGAGGACGCGGTCGTCCAGGGCGAACATCGTGGACCCGAACTCGTCGTTCAGGCTCAACGGGCGGTGCAGCAGCTTCGTCCCGGAACTCGTCCCATCGCTCACCCAGAGCTGTGAATCCACCGGGGCCGGGCCGAAGCCGAAGAAGGCCAGCTCGAAGTACAGCTTCCCGTTCGCGACGACGGATTGGAGGATGGTGCCATCCACGTTCGGTTGGCTGAAGGGATTGGGCAGGGTGGTGACGAGCTTCACGTGAGCGTCACCCGTGGCGTCCTTCAGCTTGTACAGGCGCGCCCGGCGGGTGGAAGGATCGGACGTCGAGAAGTACAGGCAGTTCCCGATGGGCTCGAGGACCCGGATGAAGTTGCTGTCCGGGCCCGGCGTCACGTCCGCGATGAGCTCCGTGCCGGCGCTGGTGCCATCGCTCCTCCACAGCTCGTTTCCGTGCGCTGGCTCCGTGGCGGTGAAGAAGACGTCGCTGCCCACGGCGCGCAGTTCGAACGGGAAGGAGCTGTCGGGGCCCGGGTTGATGTCCTTGACGAGCTGCGTACCGGCGTCGGTGCCATCGGTCTTCCACAGCTCGCTCCCGTGGGCCGGCTCCGTGAAGTTGAAGTAGAGCGTGTCGTTCACGACGAGCAGCGCGTTGCCCACGCTCGTGTCGGCCCCCAGGTCCTTCACGCGTACCGTGCCGGCCTCGGTGCCGTCGCTCTTCCACAGCTCCGTGTGCTCGGGCGTGGTGGGTGTCGCGAGGGTGGAAGTGAAGAAGAGCAGGGTGCTCCCCACGACCCTCAGGCTGTTCGGATTCGAGTCACCGGCCCCCGGTGTGATGTCCTTCACCAGGTGCGTGCCCCCGGTGGTTCCATCGCTGACCCACAGCTCCCGGCCGTGGGCCTCGTCGCTCACCACGAAGAAGAGCTTGGAGCCCAGGGGGGTCAGCTCCCTCATCGAGGAGAAGGAGGACCCCGGGAACGGCGGGAACCGCTTGATGGGCACGGTGCCCGCCAGGGTGCCGTCGCTCTTCCACAGCTCCCTGCGGCCGTCATTGAAGTTGGCGGCGAAGTAGAGCTTCCCCCGGAACTCCACCAGGCTCTCCGGGAACGGCCCGAACCAGGCGGGCACGTCTTGCTGGGGGAAGATGTCCTTGACGAGCCGCGCCGTCCCCAACGCCGGGCTGCCCCACTGCGCGGTCAACTCTCCGTCCCCTGCCTCGGCTGGTGAGCCGGCTTGCGGCCGTTCGCCTTCTTGTAGGGACTCCTCCGGGAGCGGCCCTCCACAACCCACCGCCAGCGAGCCGACCAGTGCCATATGACGCCACACACCCATCCCCTACCTCCCATGTATTCGGTGATACGAGAGGGTGGGGCGGGGAGGTCGGTTCGTCCAGTGCCTCCCGGGGACGTGCGCGACACGCATGTCACACCGGGAGTGGCTCCAGGTGCGTCTCCCAGAGGGAAGAGGGCGCGGCACGAGGTTTGCGAGTGCTCATGCGGGAGAGGACCGCCCATGACGAAGACCCCGCGTCGCCTGCTGCTCTCCCTGACGGCCCTGTCGTGCCTCGCCGGTTGCGATCCCGCCTTCACCGCGCCGGTGGAGGTGACCGTCTCCGAGCGGTTCCAGGCGCAGTGGGACAAGGGTTTCCCGGCGGAGGTGGGCATCCGCTACGAGTCCCGGGCGGGCCTGCCGAAGGACAGGACGGGCCTCCGGTTGGGCTACTTCTGTGACGCCGCCTCCGCCTCCGTGAAGCTCCTGACCACCCTGGATGAGCTGGGCTGTGTCCCGGAGGACCTGAAGGTGACGGTGTGGATCGCCCCGGCTCCCGGGCTCGCGCGGAGCCGGTGCACGGAGCAGGGCAGCACGGTGGGCCAGGAGGGGACTCCCTCCAAGCCGGAGACCACCCCCGAGCAGGGCGTGGCCAGGACGGTCACGGTGAAGGCCAGGAGCTGTATGCAGGGGGAGACCGCGTTCCTCGACTTCTGAGGGCCGGGCTCCCGGCTCGCCTGCTCAGTTGGGCCGCACGTCGAAGGAGAGGAACTGGGGCGCGCGGCACGACGAGCACTGCACGCGGAGCACGGTGATCATCCGGCCGTCGCTCCCCGTGTGCCGCAGTTGCAGGGCGTCCGGTACGCGCTCGAAGGTGCCGCCGCAGGAGCAGTGCTCGCGGCGGATGTGCTGCTCGGCCTGATCCAGGCTGTCCACGACGATGGTGGACGGACCCTTCTCCTCCCGCTCGCGCAGGTGCCGCGTGGGACGTGGCGCGGTGGCTCGCCGGGCCCGCCGCTCACGCACGAAGCCGCGGACGCGCTGGGGCAGGCGCAGCCCGAAGACTCCCAGCAGCAGCAGGAACGTGCCGCTGAGGGCGAGGCTGGTGGTCCTCGACAGTTGCCCGGGCTCGGAGCTGGAAGTGGAGGAGGTGGCCCCCGGCGGCGCGGAGAAGGACAGGCCCAGGTGCGAGCGCATCTCGCCCACCGCCTCGACGTGTTTCGCCAGCGCGTCCGGTGCCACCCGGTCCACCAGACTCCGGTACTCCGCCTGGTAGACGAACCCGCCGAACTCGGAGAGCACGGACGTCTCCAGACGCGAGGCCGGGCCCTCCACCGTGTGCTGGTCCGAGGCCACATTCAGCAGGGAGTCGGAGTGCACCTCCCAGCGGACGCGGATATGGCTCGGGTAGGGGACCGTCAGGGGGAAGACGCGCCCCTCGGTGCGGCGCGGGAGGGCGAGCTCCTCGCCGAGTTGCGTGACGCCGACGCTCAGTCCGCCGCTGGCCCAGACGTCCTCGAGCTTGTAGCGCTCCTCCAGCGTCACCGTGTTGGCGTCCTCGTCGTCCTGTGCGCGCGGAGTGCCCTCGGCTTGGAGCTTGGGAAAGAAGGCGCGAGTGCGATCCAGGGAGCGGGTGGTGAGCTGCTCCGCCGACAGGCTCGCGAGCCACGAGCGGGCCCGGTCCGCCTGCGAGCGGCTGTAGCGGGTGGTGATGGCGAGCGTCCCGGTGCCATCGTCCTCCACCGAGAGCACGTAGCGCGCATCCATCTCCGGCTCGACCGGAGCGGGCTCGGGGATGGACTCCAGGTCCGTGATGCCGGGCGCGAGCACGAGCGCCTTCCCATAGGGCAGCGGGCTGCGTGCGCCGAGCTTGCCCCGCTGATGGGTCATGGTGGCATCTACCCACTCGGTGCGCCCGGCGACCTGGGCGCGCACGATGGCGTGGTTGAAGGCATAGGGCGACGGGAGGAAGGCGGCCACGCCCCCGTGCCGCCGGGAGTGCACCAGGGCCACCTCCGCGGGGATGCCCAGCGTGCGCAGCAGGGTGGCGAGGAGGAGCGCCTTGTCCTTGCAATCACCGAAGCGCTGGGCGAGCACCTGTCCCGGTGCGTGGGGCTGGTGGGTGTTGGGGCCGAGCTCGATGCCCAGGTAGCGCACCTCGTCCTGGACGAATCGCGTCGCGGCGAGGAAACGCGCCTCCTCGGTGGGCAGCGAGCGCCAGGACTCGGCGCGTGCCGTCACCTCGGGTGAGACGGGCAGCCCCTGTTGCAGCGCGAGGCCCCAGGCGGCCACGTCCGCCCAGCTCTGGAAGCTGCTCACCTGGACATGGGGCCAGACCACCAGGTCGGAGGGGATGCCGTCCTCCGGGGTGAGGGGACGCACGTCCTTGCGCTCCCACCGGTACTCGCGCAGGGCACCCCGCTCGCGCACCGTGGGCTCGGCGGCCGCCGCGCCGTGCGTCTTGAAGGTGAGCTTCAGGTCCGCTGGCGCGAGCAGCCGGTGGACGAGATGGCCCGTGGGGACCTCGCTCACCAGGGCGATGGACTCCAGGAGATGCCCGCGGAAGAGCGGATGGGTGTCCTCCACCGTGTAGGACTCCTCGATGAGGTCGCCCACGCGCACGTCCTGGAGGAAGACGAGGGCGGTGCGCTCGTCGCTGTAGATGCCCATGTCCAGCGCGCGCTCCTGCTGGAGCAGCTTCACGTCCTCGGCGCGCAGTAGTTGGGTGCGCACGCCGTCACGGGTGCGCCAGATGCCGTGCAGGCGCAGGCGCTCGTGGGCGTTGCGGAAGTTCACCCGGAGCTCCGAGCCCGTCTCCACACCGCGGCTGCTGACCACGCGCCGCACCTGGCGCACGAAGCGCTCGGTCATCTCCGGCGAGACGCGGACCTGCTCCTCGGACAGCAGCACGTGGAGCCCCGAGACGGCGTCCTCCGCACGCAGCGGGCGCTCCCCGTCCACGGGCGTGGGCTCCACCCAGGCAGGGGGCTCGGTCACCACGAAGCCGGCCTCGGCGCGGGCGGGCAGCGTGGCGAGTGCGGACAGCAACACCAGGAGTCGCGGAAGGGACATGACCGGCGCATCCTCCCAGGAGGGGTCACCGGGAGGGAAGCGGCCCGGGGTACATTCCCGCCACGGCTCAGCGCGTGGGCTTCAGCGTCGAGAGCGAGCGCTCGACGCGCGACGAGCCCGGGCCGTAGTCCCGCTCCGGCGCGGTGTAGAGGACGAACACGGAGCGATCGCCGAGCGGAAGGAAGTACACGAGGGTCCGGGACGTGCCTTGCTGGAACTCGTAGCGCGCCACGGGGCCCGCGGGGAGCGTGCCCTGGGTGGCGTTCAGCCGTCTGCCCGGCACCGCGATGCCCGCGGCGCCCAGCACCTCCTCGGGAGCCGCCTCGACCTTGGGCGGCGTGCCCTGCACCGAGCGCAGCTCCAGACCTCCCTCGAAGTGGGCCACGGCGGGAGGACCGGGCTCCTCGGTGCGCAAGGCCATGCCCGAGGGGGGCTCGTACTGAAGACCGAGCGTGTTGGACTCCAGCTTGCGCGAGCAGGCCACGGCACAGGACAGGAGCAGCCACAGGACGAGTGCGGAGCGGTTCACGGACGCGACTGTGCCACAGGTGTGATGCAAGGGAGCCCTTTCATGGGAACCCGCGGCGGCGCGCGGTGTCTGGTGTTTCGCCAACCCATCGGAGGCCACCATGGCCATTCCCGTGAGACTCAAGGTCTTCAAGGGGGACGTGCTCGTCGCGTCCCGGGAGTTCGAGCGCGACATCATCAAGCTCGGCCGCCTCGCATCCGCGCATCTCTGTCTGGAGGACGAGAAGGTCAGCCGCATCCACGCCGTCATCGAGGTGGGGGGCGACGGCGGTCTGTTCATCACCGACATGGGCAGCGTGGGTGGGACGCTCGTCAACGGGAAGCGGGTGTCCAAGGGCCGCATCACCTTCGGAGATGAGATTCGCGTGGGGGACACCACCCTGCGTCTGGAGAATCCGGTGGAGGTGGCCGCACGTCAGCTCGCTTCCGTCGTCGCGAGCACCGGGCCTGTGGCCTCGCCCTCTCCCGCCGCCGTTCCCGAGGTCTCGCCGGGTGTGAGCCTGTCCCAGGCCGCGCAGGCGTCCGTTCAGGTGCCGCAGGCCGTTCCCAGCGAGCCCACGCCTCGCGTGCGGCGGAGCGCGTCGCACAAGACCCGGGGGCCGCTCGGCGTGAGTCTGCGCTTCCTGTGGGGTGATCGGAACGTGGGCGAGTTCTTCGTCGCACCGGGCACGCGCAAGGGCTTCAGCGTGGGCAGTGCCGAGGGCGTGGACTTCGTCATGGGCGACGCCCGGTTGGGCACCCCGTGCTTCGAGGTGCTGCGCGCCGAGGGGCAGGGTTTCACCGTGTGCTTCACCGGAGGGATGCGGGGCGAACTCGCCCGGAGCGGGGACACGCGCGACCTGCGGGACGTCATCGAGTCCGGTCTCGCCTCGCACGAGGGCGAGGCCTATGCCCTCACCCTGGAGACGGAGGACGTCCTCTGGATGGACCTCGGGGGCGTCCGGCTCGAGGTGTGTTTCCTGCCGGTGCCGCGCCGCGCGGTGTCGCCGTGGATGGACTCGCTGGACTTCACCGTCGTGAACATCTTCCTGGTGACGTTCTTTCTCGCGGCCTTCTTCGTCATCAGTGCCGCCAACCAGGACGCGAGTGGAGCCGCGTACGCGGACGAGCTCGCCGGCAACGGGTCCCGCATCGCCAAGTTCCTCGTCAAGACGCCCGAGGTGCAGAAGAACCGGCTGCTCCAACAGCTCGATGCACGGAAGGAGGACGAGGCCCTGCGCAAGGCATCCAGGACCCGTGAGAGCAAGACCCCGGTGGCGAGGACCCAGAAGTCCGAGTCGGGTCCGAGCCTGCCCACGCGCAGCTCGAAGCGGAAGCCCTCGGAGGCTCGCGACTTCGCGCGAAGCCTGTTCAGCGGGGGCGGCGCCTCCAAGCTCTTCCAGGGCTCGGGCCTGAGCCACACGCTCGCGGGTGCCCTGGGCAACCTCGGCAACACCCGGACCAGCAGCCTCGGCAATCTCGGCCTGCCGGGGGTTCGCAACGGGCCCGGCGGGAACGGCTCCACCCAGACGGTCGGCCTCATCGGCAATGGCGGGATCCGGGGCCGCTCCAACGGAGAGGACGACTACGGCGGAGAGATGGCGAAGCTCGGCCCGAAGACGGGGGTGAGCGTGAGCATCGCCTCCGAGGAGCCCCTGGTCTCCAATCCCCTGGACAGGGAGCTCGTGCGCCAGGTCATCCAGCGCAATCGCTCGCAGGTGCGCTACTGCTACGAGAGCCTGCTCAATCGCTACCCGACGCTGGCCGGCAAGGTGTCCGTCCGCTTCGTCATCTCGGCGGAGGGTTCGGTGGCCACTTCGGACGTGGCGCAGGCCACCACCGGCAACCCCGAGCTGGAGAAGTGCGTGGCGGGCAAGGTGCGCGGTTGGGTGTTCCCCAAGCTCAAGGGGGGCGGGAGCGTCGTGGTGACGTACCCGTTCCTCTTCAAGTCGGCCGGGGAATAACGCTCGGCCGGGTGCGCTGGGCGGCCCGCGCTGCCCGGCGGCTCAGAATAGACAGATGCCGCAGTCCAGGGTGCACTGCACGGTGACCAGGCCGATGCCACACGACTCGGTGAACTGGCAGACACCGTCGCCGCACATGTAGATGTCATTGGGATGGAGCCGGGTGGTGATGGCGGCGTAGGAGATGCCGTTGCGAGTGCACCGCGTGTAGTACTTGTTCGTGGGGTCGGGCGTGCAGTTCGCCGCACAGCTTCCCACCTGAGTGATGGGCGCGCACGCGTTGCGTCCCTGCCCGAGCGCACAGGCCCGCACGCTGCTCTCGTTCCAGGCCAGCGGCCTGGCATCATGGCCAGCGAAGACGCCCTCGTGGGTGAAGAGGTTGCCGAAGAAGCACCCCTCCCGCTGCGCGAACTCCTGGAGCTCCGCCGGCGGGGTGGGGATGGGCTCTCCCCTCGCGTTGTTTCCCTGGACGGAGATGGCCACCTTCCGCCCGAACTTGTTGACGTGGGCGGCCAGGCACCCGGAGATGAGCTGCTGCTCCGTCACCGTTGCCGGCTGGCCATCGGCCCAGTCCGGCGTCAGCCCCAGCGAGCCCGTCCACACATACGTCTTGCCGGTGCTGCCCGTGAAGGTGCGCGTCTGTCCCGCGGGCACGGCGCAGCCGACGACGTACTTCATCACCACGTCGGCCAGCGCCGGGTTCTGATCGAACCAGGCCGAGAAGGCCTGGCTGTTCAGCCCGTTGAAGGCGAGGCCATTGAAGGCCAGCCCGTTGAAGGCAAGGCCATTGAAAGCCAAACCGTTGAGCCCCACACCATTGGCGGACTCGAGCTCCTGGGCCAGGGGGGTGGGCTCCTGCTGCTCGGCGGGGTCGGCTGCCGGGTCCACCTGTCCACAGGCCACGGTGAGTGCCAGCAGCCACGCGGCGGTCCACTGTCCAGCTCCGAAACCTCGATGGGTACAGCGGCTCTCCTGGGTCACCGTGGTCTCCATTTGCTTCCCCCCAAAGCCATGGGCCGAAAGTAGGTTTCTGGAGAAAATGCGGCGATTCAGGGATTCGTTGTAAGACCTACCTGACGTTCTTCCGTCCGAACGTCGTGCCCGGGATGTTCCAGACGTAGGGCGGCGGACAGTTCACGAGGATGCCGTCCACCGGCGGACGCTTGGGTAGGATGGCGGCGCCGTCAGGGAGGACGGCCCCATGTCCGCACCCAAGCACCAGGCCGCGTCCATGTTCGTCGACTTCGAGCGCGAGGCGTGGCGGTCCCTGCGCGCCGCGACTCCGCTCCCTCTCACCGCCGAGGAGGTCGAGGGCCTGCGCGGCCTGGGGGAGCATCTGGACCTCGAGGAGGTGGCGGACGTCTACCTGCCCCTCTCGCGGCTGCTCAACCTGCACGTGGCGGCGACGCAGAGCCTCTGGGCCGCGCAGCAGGCGTTCCTCGGAGGCTTCACCCAGAAGGTGCCCTTCATCATCGGCATCGCGGGCAGCGTCGCGGTGGGCAAGAGCACCACGGCGCGCATCCTCCGGGCGCTGCTGTCGCGGTGGCCGGACCACCCCCACGTGGAGCTCGTCACCACGGACGGGTTCCTCTTCCCCAACCGCGTGCTCACCGAGCGCAACCTCATGCACCGCAAGGGCTTCCCGGAGAGCTACGACCGGCGCGCCCTGGTGCGCTTCCTCGCGGAGCTCAAGTCCGGACGCGCCGAGGTGACCGCGCCCGTCTACTCGCACCTCGTCTATGACATCGTCCCCGACGAGGCGGTGACGATCCGCCGGCCGGACATCCTCATCCTGGAGGGGCTCAACGTCCTGCAGACGGGGCCGCTGGCGGGCGGGAAGATGCCGCACACCTTCCTCTCGGACTTCTTCGACTTCTCCATCTACGTCGACGCGCACGAGCAGGACATTCGTGGCTGGTACGTGGACCGGTTCCTCCACCTGAGGCAGACGGCGTTTCGCGACGAGCGCTCCTTCTTCCGGCGCTTCGCCGAACTCACCGAGGAGCAGGCCATCGCCCGCGCCGAGTCCGTTTGGGGCGAAATCAACGGCCCCAACCTGGCGCAGAACATCGCGCCCACCCGCTCGCGTGCCCGGCTCATCCTCGTGAAGGGCCCCGATCACAAGGTGCGCCGCATCCGCCTGCGGAAGACCTGACGGAGCGGGCGGTTCCAGGGCAGGCGAGCGAGCGGCGGAATTCTGGGGGCGCCGTTATGTTGGCCGGCCATGGAACTGCGCCACCTCCACTACTTCATCGCCGTGGCCGAGGAGCTCCACTTCGGTCGCGCGGCGGCCCGGCTCGGGATGGCCCAGCCACCGTTGAGCCAGCAGATCCGCCGCCTCGAGGAGGAACTGGGGGTGCTTCTCTTCGAGCGCAGCCAGCGTCACGTGAAATTGACGGAGGCGGGCGAGGCCTTCCTGCGCGAGGCCCGGCTCGTCCTGAGCCAGACAGAGCAGGCGGCGCTCGCGGCGCAGCGGGCCTCGCGAGGACAGCAGGGCTTCCTCACCGTCGGTTTCGTGGCCTCGGTGGCCCTCCACTTCTTCCCGGCCCTGCTGCGCGCCTTCCGCCGCCGCTACCCCGACGTGGAGCTGTCGCTGCAGGAACTGCGCTCGCAAGACCAGGTCGTGGCCCTCCATCAGGAGAAACTCAAGGTGGGCCTGTTGCGCCCGACGAAGGTGCAGGATGCCGCCGGGCTGCACCTCGAGCATCTGCTGGAGGAGGACTTGATGGCGGTGCTCCCCGAGGGCCACCCCCTGGCCGCGCGCTCCCAGGTGGACATGGCGGTGCTCGTCCGCGAGTCCGTCATCCTCCCTCCTCGCGAGAGCGGGTGCGGCATCCTGTACGACCTGGTCCACCAGGTGTGTCAGCGCGAGGGCTTCACTCCGCGCATCACCCAGCATGCGACCGAGCTGCAGGCGCGCATCGGCCTGGTGGCCGGGGGCCTGGGAGTCGCGCTGGTGCCCGTGTCGATGTTGAAGTTCCGCTGCGACGGGGTGGTGTACCGGCACCTGCAGGAGCCCACTCCCAAGCTGGAATTGGCGGTCGCGAGCCGGGCAGGGGAGCGCTCGCCGCTGGTGCGCGCCTTCATCGAGGTGGCCCGAGAGGTAGCGGCGGCCGAGCTGGCGAGCCGAGAGGGACGCGTTGTGTCGATATCCCAGAAGTCTTGATGACGTGCCTCCGAAGTATTGGACGCCGAGGGCATTCGCGCGTCATTAGAGGGGCCATTCATCAGGGGGGGACCTCCGCGGGCCCCACATAGGGAACACCGCCGAGAGGTCCTTCCGGGAGTGGTACACCCGTGTGGATCGTCCGGTTGGCGCTGCGGCGCCCCTACACCATCGCCGTCCTGTCGGCGCTCATCCTGCTCTTCGGGGTGATGTCGGCGGCGCGGATGAAGGTGGACATCTTCCCGGCCATCGACATCCCGGTCGTCATCGTCGTCTGGAACTACCCGGGGCTGTCGGCCGAGGACATGGAGCGGCGCATCGTGCTCATCAGCGAGCGCGCCTACTCGACGACGGTGGATGGCATCAGCCACATCGACTCGCAGTCGATCTCCGGGCTCGGCATCCTCAAGGTGTACTTCGAGCCGGATGCGGACATCGGAGCGGCGATCGCGCAGATCGCCAGCGTGTCGCAGACGGCCAGCCGCATCATGCCCCCGGGCATCCAGCCGCCCAACGTCATGCGGTACAACGCCTCGAACGTGCCGGTGGCGCAGGTCACCGTCTCCAGTGACAGCCTGCCCGAGCAGCAGCTGTACGACCACGGCATGAACTTCATGCGCGTGCGGCTCTTCACCATCCCGGGCATGTCCATCCCCGCGCCCTATGGCGGCAAGGCGCGGCAGATCATGGTGGACGTGGATCCGGCGAAGGTGGCCGCCAAGGGGCTGGCCCTCCAGGACGTGGTGCAGGCCGTGTTGCAGTCCAACGTGCTCATCCCCGCGGGCACGGTGCAGATCGGCCAGACCGAGTACAACGTGAAGCTCAACGCGAGCCCGCCCAGCGTGGACGCCTTCAACGCGCTGCCGGTGCGCGTGGTGGACGGCGCGCCGGTGTTCCTGGGGGATGTGGCCCGGGTGCGTGACAGCTTCGCGGTGCAGCAGAACATCGTGCGCGTGGACGGCAAGCGCGCCACCTACCTCACCCTGCTCAAGCACGCCAACGCCTCCACGCTCGCGGTGGTGGATGCCGCGCGGGAGATGCTGCCCGCCCTCCAGGCCTCGGCGCCCGAGGGCATGGAGCTGAAGATTGGCTTCGACCAGTCGGTGTTCGTGCGCGCGGCGGTGAAGAACGTCATGCACGAGGCACTCATCAGCTCCATCCTCGTGTCGCTGATGATCCTCGTCTTCCTGGGGAGCTGGCGGAGCATGCTGCTGGTGGCCACCTCCATCCCGCTGGCCATGGCGGTGGGCGTGGGCGGGCTGTTCCTGATGGGGCACACGCTCAACATCATGACGCTGGGCGGACTGGCGCTGGCCATCGGCATGCTGGTGGACGACGCGACGGTGGCCGTGGAGAACATCCACCGCAACCGCACGCTGGGGCTGCCGCTGACCCCGGCCATCCTCGTGGGCGCCGAGCAGATCGCCGTCCCCGCGCTCGCCGCCACGCTCACCATCTGCATCGTCTTCTTCCCCGTGGTGCTGCTGGAGGGGCCCTCGCGCTTCCTCTTCACTCCGCTGGCGCTCTCGGTGGTCATCTCCATGATGGCCAGCTACTTCCTCAGCCGCACCCTGGTGCCCACGCTGGCGCGCATGCTGCTGGAGCACGAGGCGCATGGTCCCGAGGCGGAGCAGGGGGCCTGGGGGCGGTTCAACGTCTGGCGCGACCGCCTCTTCGATCGCTTCCAGGAGACGTACGCGAGAGGCTTGTCGCTCGTGCTCGCCCACCGCGGCTTCGTGCTGGGGTGCGCGGCGGCCCTGGTGGCGTGCACCGCGGTGCTGCCCTTCGTCGTGGGGCTCGACTTCTTCCCCTCGGTGGATGCCGGGCAGATGCGGCTGCACTTGCGCGCCCCCACCGGCACGCGCCTGGAGGAGACGGAGAAGCTCGTCGAGGCGGTGGAGCAGCGCATCCGCACCCTCATCCCGCCCGAGGAACTGGAGACGATCAACACCAACATCGGCCTGCCGCAGGCGTTCAACCTGGCCATGGTTCCCACGGACAACATCGGCAGCCAGGACGCGGAGTTCCTCATCGCGCTCACCGAGCACCACCGGCCCACGCGCCAGTACATGCAGGCCATCCGCGACACCATTCCCCGCGAGTTCCCGGGCGTGAGCCTCTACTTCCAGTCGGCGGACATCGTCAGCCAGGTGCTCAACTTTGGCCTGCCCGCGCCCATCGACATCCAGATCGCCGGGAGCGACCTGGACAAGTCCTACGAGCTGGCGCGGGAGCTGCGCGACCGGCTGCGGGAGATTCCCGGCACCACGGACGTGCGCATCGCCCAGGTGATGGACCACCCGGCCTTCAACGTGGAGGCGGACCGCACGCGCGCCGCCCAGCTCGGCATCACCCAGCGCGACGTGGCCAACAACCTGCTCACCACCCTGTCCTCCAGCTCCACGGTGTCGCCCTCGTTCTGGGTCAACCCGCAGAACAACGTGAACTACATGGTGGCCGTGCAGACGCCGCTGCCCCGGATGAGCACCGTCGGCGATCTGATGAGTACGCCGGTGAGCGGAGGCACGGCGCCGCTGCGGCAGTCCACCCCGCGCACCGTGGCGGACACGAGCGCCTCCACCACCACGTACCTGGGGAGCCTCGCCACGCTGTCGCCCTCGCAGGACAAGGCACTCATCAACCACGCCACCATCCAGCGCGTCATCAACGTGCAGGCCTCCGCCGAGGGGCGCGACCTGGGCAGCGTCACCCGCGACATCGAGAAGGCCATCGCCGGGCTGAAGGGCGTGCCCAAGACGACGCGCATCACCGTGCGCGGCCAGAGCGAGAGCATGTACTCCTCGTTCCGGAGCCTGGGCATGGGCCTGCTGCTGGCCATCGTGCTCGTCTACCTGCTCATGGTGGTGCTGTTCCAGAGCTGGATGGACCCGTTCATCATCATGGCGGCCGTGCCGGGCGCGCTGGTGGGCATCCTCTGGATGCTGGCCGCCACGGGTACCACGCTCAACGTGGAGTCCTTCATGGGCTCCATCATGGCGGTGGGCATTGCCGTGAGTAACTCCATCCTCCTCGTCAACTTCGCCAACGACGTGCGTGTGGAGCGCGGCCTGTCCGCCCTGGAGGCTGCCCTGGAGGCCGGCCGTACCCGCCTGCGGCCCATCCTCATGACGGCCCTGGCGATGATCATCGGCATGGTGCCCATGGCGCTCGCGCTGGGCGAGGGCGGTGAGCAGAACGCTCCGCTCGGCCGCGCCGTCATCGGCGGACTGCTGGCGGCCACCGTCACCACGCTCTTCTTCGTCCCCGTCGTCTACTCGCTGCTGCGCAAGGCGCCGCCCCGCCAGCACGAGCTGGATCAGCGCTTCGAGGCCGAGAGCGCCCTCGTTCCTTCTCCTTCTTCCGGAAGCCACCCATGAGCACCGAAGCCACTCCTCCGACTCCTCCGCCCCCCTCTCCGGTGGCACCCGCCCGCCCCTCCGCCCGTGGGCTGTACACGGTGGGGCTGCTGGGCATCTCGATCGCCGCGGGAGGGGTTGCCCTCCTGGCCACGAGCCGCAGCCATGCCGAGGCCCGCGAGGCCGAGGCCCGCAAGGCCGTCGTGGCCGCCGGGCCCCGTGTGCGTGCCGCGACGGTGAAGCTGGCCGAGGCCGAGCGCACCGTGACCCTGCCGGCCGAGGTGCGCGCCTGGGCCCAGGCCACCCTCTACGCCAAGGTGAGCGGCTACCTGCGCGACATCCGTGTGGACAAGGGAGACCGCGTCTCCAAGGGGCAGGTGCTCGCCTCGCTGGAGTCCCCCGAGGCGGACCAGCAGGTGGCGGCGGCCCAGGCGGACGTCGAGGTGAAACGTCAGTTGCTGCAACGCCACCGCTCGCTGGTGTCGTCCGGCGTCAGCTCGCAGCAGCAGGTGGATGATGCCGAGGCCGCGGTGAAGATCTCCGAGGCGGCGCTCGCGCGGGCGCGGGCGCAGCAGGCGTATGGGACCATTCAAGCTCCCTTCGCGGGCGTCATCACCGCGCGCTACGCGGACCCCGGCGCGCTGCTGCCCGCGGCCACCGGCTCCACGCAGAGCGCCCAGCCCGTGGTGGAGATCGCCGACATGGATCGGCTGCGCGTCTACATCTACCTCGGGCAGGAGGACGCGGACGCGGTGCGCGAGGGAGACCCCGTCACCCTCACCGTGGACCAGCGCCCCGGGCTTTCCATCCAGGCGAAGGTGACGCGGATGTCGCGCAGCCTCGACGCGCGCACGCGCACCATGCTGTGCGAGGTGGACATCGACAACCACGAGCTGGGCCTGTACCCGGGCAGCTTCGTCCACGCGACGCTCCACCTGCAGGCGCGCCCCTGGCCGCTCGTGCCCGCCGAGGCCCTCTTCACCCGGGGCGAGCAGCTCTTCGTCGCGGTGGTGAAGGACCAGAAGGCCCACGTGGTGCCGGTGAAGGTGGGCCAGCACGATGGCCGGACGGCGCAGATCCTCTCCGGGTTGCAGGGCGGCGAGTTGGTCGCGCTCAACGCCGGCAGTGAAGTGAAGGACGGAGGCCCCGTGGACGCCGTGGTGGCGACGGCGGAGCGCCGGTGAGGGAGGGCGTGATGCGACGGCGGATGTGGAAGGGCTCGCTCGCCCTGGTGCTGGTGGCCGGGCTGGCACGAGGCGCGGAGCCCTCTGAGCAGGCTCCGGCGGGACCTCCGGCGGTGTCCTTCGATGATGCTCTGCGGCAGGCGCTCGGGCGCAACCCGAGCCTGGGTCAGGCCCGGGCGCAGGTGGAGCGGGCCCGAGCGCTGGTGACGGAGGCGCGCGCCGCCTACTTCCCCGTGCTGACGGCCAATGCCGCCTATACGCAGCTCGACAGCGCGCGGCTCCAGGGCGATCGCGTCCTGCAGCCGGCGAGCGCGGTGAATGCCAACCTCATCCTCACGGTGCCGCTGTTCGTGCCCCAGCGCTGGCTCCAGGCGGAGCGCACCGAGCAGGCCGTCGAGGTGGCGCGCACGGGAGAGGCCGACGCACGGAGGCAGGTGGCGGTGGTCACGGCCCAGGCCTACCTCGCCGTGGTGCTGCAGAAGCGCCTGCTCCAGACGAACCTCCAGGCGAGGGACACCGCGCGCAACCACCTCGAGTTCGCGAAGGCACGGCGCCAGCAGGGACTCGGCAACCGCCTGGACGAGGTGCGCGCGGAGCGCGAGCTCCACGACAACGAGGCGCGGGTGAGTCTGGCATTGGCGGGTGTTGCCCGGGTGCAGGAGGCGCTGGGCGTGGCTGTGGGCCAGGATGGCCCCCTGGATGCGGCGGGGGACATCGTGCTCACCGAGCCTCCTTCCATTGAATCCGCGCTCGAGTCCGTGGGGAACCGCGAGGACGTCGTGCAGCTCCGGCAGCGGTTGGGACTGGCCGAGCGGACGGTGCGCGAGAGCTGGACGGACTTCATGCCGACGCTGACCGCCGTGGGGCAGCCCTTCTTCCAGACGCCCGCCACGCCCACGTTGCCCACGTGGGGCTGGCAGGCCCAGGTGTTGCTGGCGGTGCCGCTCTATGACGGGGGGTTCCGCTATGGCGCGCGACACGAGCGCGAGGCCCTGGCCTCGGAGGCCCGAGCCGTGTTGGACACCACGCTCCAGCGGGCGCGAGGCGAGGTGCGCTCGGCCGCCGAGCAACTGGAGGGCGCGGAGGCCTCGGCGGTGGAGCAGCAGCGCTCGTCCGCCGCGGCGCGCGAGACGCTCGAGCTGGCCAACCTGGCCTACCGCGCGGGCGCCACGACGAACCTCGAGGTCATCGACGCGGAGCGAGGCGCGCGGGACGCGGAGACGTCGGAGTTGCTTGCGCAGGACTCGGTCCGGCAGGCCCGCCTCAACCTGCTCGTCGCCAGCGGCCTGTTCCCGGAGCTCCCCTCACGCTGAGGGCTGTTTCGAGGGGGGGCAGAAGCGTCAACGTGGGAGCGGGATGAATCGTTCGCGCGGCGTTCCATCCACCGCCATCAGCCGCTCCGTCGGCAGTTTCAGGACCAGTCCGGAGTGGGTGAGTTTGTGATCGGAGATGGCGCCCAGCAGCCCCGCCATGGGATCGCCAACGACTTGCGCTCCGATGGCATGGAAGCCGATGGCGAGCCCCTCGCCCATGCTCCCGGTCCAGCGTCCGACGCGAACGAGGACGGGACCCTCATGGTGCTTCCCGGCCCTCGGTAGCACCTGCTCCACCCATTGGCGGGGGATCCCGGTCTCCCGCTCCTCGGCGGGGAGGCTGTGCACCTGATAGGCGCCTGGCTTCGACACGAACCAGCCCATGAGCGCCCGGGCGACCACCGTATTGCCGCCGCTCGGCGTGTCGCTGAGATCCAGGATCACCCGTTGCCCCGGCCGCGCCTGGGCCATCGCCGTGTCAAAGGCCGCGATGACCTCGTCATCACCGAGGGAGTCATGGAGCTTGATCAAAAGGTCGGCATCTGAAGCGCTGGTGGTGAGGAGGGGGCGCTCGGGCGCAACCTTCACCGTGTAGAGGTTTGGCAGGACCATCCGGCGCGGCTTGCCCTGGTCACGTTGAAACGAGAGGTTCCGCGGCCGGTCCCGCCTGCCCGCGGCCAGAACACGGGCGGCGAAGCCCGCCCGCTCCTCGTTCGAAGTCATACCGAGGTCCGCCCAGAAGGAATCGACCGCCTGCGCCGTGGGCACGCCCTCGATCGCGATCAACCGGTCCCCCACGCGGAGCCCCGCCTGCTCGGCGGGTGAATCCCGCCGCACGGCCTCCACCCGGAAATCGGCTCCACGCTTCTCGATCCAAAGGTCGGAACGGCTTGGAACGAGCGCCCAGCTATCGGCCAGGGAGCTACCGGTGATGGCGTGATGATCGGCGAGGGAGAGTAGTGCGCGTTCGGCGAAGCGGATCAGCGATGGCTTGTCGTGGACCTGTTCCGCCTCCGCCCGGAGCTTCGCGGACATGGGCATCCGCCCATCCGGGAAACGATCAAGATAGGCGTACTGGTCATTGATCAGTTTCTCAATCGACCGTGCGTCGTCGAGGAAGCCATTGGCTTCAGCGGCGTGAGCGCCGGAACCGAGCAGCAGGAGACATAGAAAGAGACGAAGCATCGAAGTCCTCACCCGTCGAGAGCCACTGTGCCAGTCTGCTCCTGGGGCGCGACGAGCGATTGCCGCTCCCAGGCCCGGCTCCTCCAGCGGTACCAGAAGACCAATCCGCGCGTCCATTCGTCCGCCGCGATCGCCAGCCAGATGCCGGGCAGGCCCAGCTGGAAGTGGAAGACGAGCACGTAGCCCAGCGGCAGGCTCATGCAGACCATGGAGACGAAGGCCATGTAGACGGCGAACTGCGCGTCCCCGGCAGCGCGCAGGGCGTTCACCAGGACGAGGTTGAAGGAGCGTCCGGACTCCAGCAGCAGGCTGAGCAGGAGGATCCGCGCCGTCAGTTGCACGATGTCCGCGTTGGCCGTGAACAACCCCACCAGCGGCTGACGCACCAGGATGACGAGCACGTCCACCAGGACGGTGATTGCCACGGCCCACTTCAAGCTCACCAGGGCTTGCCGGTAGGCCTCGTCCGGCTGGCGCGCTCCGACCATCCTCCCCACCAGGATGGCTGTTCCCATGCCGAGCGCCAGGCTGAAGAGATAGACATACTGGGAGATGGCTATCGCGTACTGGCGTGACGCCAGCGCCGTGGCTCCGAGGAGCGTGACGAAGTACAAGAACACCGTCTGGCACGAGTGATAGGTGACCTGCTCGACGGCGGCGGGAACGCCCACCTTCAGGATCTTGCGGATGTACTCCTTCGTGAACGTCATGTAGTCGCGCGGCACCATCCGCACGTCCATCACCCGGTAGAGCATCCACACGAAGACGACGAGCGCGGTGGCCCGGCTCAACCCCGTGGACACCGCCGCCCCGGTGACCCCCAACGCCGGCAGTCCGAAGTGGCCGAAGATGAGGGCGTAGTTACACGCCACATGGAGCACGTTCATGCCCAGTGACACGTACATGGATTGCCGCGTGAAGCCATAGGTGCGGATGAGGCCGGCGAGGACGTTGATGAGGGCTTGCAGGAAGATGAACCCGCCCGCGATGCCCATGTACGCCCGCGCGTGAGCCAACACCGGGCCCGCCAGGTTCATGTGGCTCAAGATGGGGTCGCCGAGCACGAGCAGGGTCGCGCTCACCACGAGCCCGAGCAGGAGGTTGAGCGTGATGGCCAACGCGGAGATTCGCGCCGCCTCGGCGCTCCGGCGCGCTCCGAGGTACTGCGCCACGACGATGGAGGCGCCGTGGCTGATGACATTCATGATGAGGATGCACAGGAAGATGTACTGATTGACCACGCCCACGGCGGAGACGGCGTCGTCCGAGACGCCACTGAGCATGAGCGTGTCCGACGTGCCCATCAGCATGAACAACAGCAGTTCCAGCAAGATGGGCCAGGTCAGCCGGAACAGCCCCAGGGTGGGGGCCGGGGCCGAGGTCTGATGCGGTGCGTCCATGTTCCCGTGTGTTGCATGCGCCGCGAGCGCTGTCGAGTCCTGCCTGTCCGCTTGCTTCGAGGCTCACTCGCGATTCTGGCGCACGTCACTTCGTGCGCAGGAACCAGAGGTTCGTCTTCGACGACGGTAGCAACACGAAGCCCTTCAAAGCCGGTACGTAGCGAAATCGGTTTTGCACCCCCGCCGGGCTCGCCGCGGCAGGAACGCCGGTCACTTCCTTGAGCCGGATCGTCCACGGCCCGGAGTCGACCGGCGTCACCGCATAGACACGTTCTGGAATCGGAGCGAGTCGCGCACCCGCCCAGCTACCGCCCGCGTAGAACAAGAACTCGTCGTTGAGCGGATCGTAGTCCATCGCGGCGTACATCGGTTGGTCGGCCTTCAACTGCTCCAGGGCCGCATTGCTGGTGAAGGTCACACTCAGCTGCGAATGGCCATCAATTGGAATGCGCGAAGCCGAGAGTCCAGTGTCTGCGCCCTGGCCGTCACCCCATTGCAAGGTGAAGATCTGTCGGCGTTTCGAGTCGTACGCGCCTGGGAAACGAACCTGGTCGGCAGTGCGGGTGGTGATGGGTTTGGACCACTGCTTCGCCAACGGATCGTACCGTTCGAATGCCGTGGTCCACACGTTGCCGTCGCTGTCGCGCACGAACCCATACCCACCCGTCGCCAGCGGATGAACACCCTCGCCGTCCCAGGTGTTGGTGCTGAGGTCGAACCCATCGTTGGTGTTGACGTCCCAGGCCGATGGATACGTGTACCGCGGTCGCACTCTCAAGACGCGATCGGTAGTCGGTGAATAGTGCGTCGATTGGTAGGTGTGCATCGAGGCGGGTTGGCCATCGGCGTTGTACCCGACGTTGTTTCCGGCCACCGGTGATGCCGCTTTGCGCACCACCCACACAGGCGCATCGACGTCGATGCGAATGGAGACGGTGCGATTGTCGGCACTGTCGCCATGCCCGCCGGCGGCAGCGACGATGAGCTCGCTGGTGCTTTCTTTGATGGCCATGCCGCTGAAGGCATCCACCGGCGCACCGCCTGCCCCGCTGGTGCCGGGAATTTCAATCCATTGATTGACTGCGGCGCCCGTCAACCAGGCTGGCGTGCTCCCATCACTGGGTAGGCCGGCATCCAAGGTCCCAGCGTCGCTGCTCGCACCGGCGTCGGGCGTTGGACCGGCATCTCCTGGTCCACTGCCTCCGGTCACGTCGGAGCAGCCGCACAGCACGAGTGCCAGGACAGCAGCGGCTGTCACGAGATTGCGAAACGAGAGAGATGGTTCGTTCATTGGCATGTCGGTGAGCATAAGACGGATAGGGGCTCTGGTGAGGCTTCGCCTCGCCTGGCCCTGGGCCTCAGCGGCTCGCGCGGCGCACGTTCACCTGCTTCTTCGCGTCGTCGAACGTGAGCTCGCACTCCCGCAGCGTGACGGCCGCCCCTTGCGTTCCTGCCGCCTCGCAGAGCCTGAAGTCGCAGTGACAGGCGACCCCTTCATTCGCGGAGGCGCACTCCGGTACCTGCGGCGCCACCACGGCGTAACCCAGACGCGCCATCGCCCGCTCCAATGGGGCGCGAAGCGTGGGGTTGCCCCGGAGCGCCACGGCGAACAGCAGGCTGTCCTTCGGCTGCTCGCACAGTGCCTTCGCGTCGAGCACCACCCTGGCCTCGACGGGACAAGGCGCCTCCGAGCGGTGGAGCAGTTCCAGCGCGGGCGCAGTGGCGAAGCCGTCCTGCAGCGCCCGACACGCCAGCACCTGCAGCTGCGGCTCCGCGCCCAGGAGCGAAATGATCGCGGCGATGGACGAGTCGCCAGGCGCCCAGGTTTGAGGGGAGAACGCGTGCTTGAGGCACTCGAGAAACCGCTTCCGCGCCTCGGGTTCGGCGCCCAGGTTCAATCGCTCCGCGTTCAGCCGCTGGGCGCTTCGCACCGTCTGGTTGCCGCAGAGGTCCTCCGCCACCTCCGCTTTCAGCCGGGCCTGCTCCTCCAATGGCAGTGCGTCGACGGCCGCTCCCCACTGCTCGTCGGGGAAGGGACTCCAGAACGCCTTGCGCAAGAGCGGCGCGGTGGGCCTCAGCTCCGGGAAAACGGTTCGCAGCTCCGTCCAGCGCCACACATCCGCCACCCTCAACGCCTCATCCTGGAGGTCTTTGGCCCTGGCCCAGTTCATGGGTTCGGAGCCGGGCGAGCCGGACTCCGACAACAGCGCGCGCTGCTCGCCGAGGTAGACGACCGTCCAATCCTCGCTGCCGCAATGAAAGGCCAGCCGCTTTCCCGAAGGGTGGGCGACGAGCTCCCCATCATTCGCTTCACAACGCACGCTGAGCGGTTCGCGCCCATCCACGAGCAGCTCCGCTGTGGCGCTCCTGTGCCCACCAATGCCCCACTCGTCCACCACGTGGCGCACCAGCTTCGCGCTGACGGGCCGGTCCACGGTGGCCACCACGGGATCGGACTTGAAGGTGCAGCCCATGGCCGTCACGCAGGTGAACGTCCACAGCGCTTTGTGCATGGCGCGGAGAATCATCCGCCGAGGTTTACTTGAATCCCCACTTCGAGAACACCGGAGATGGACGGGGCCGTCGAGGACGAGAATCACTGACACGAGCGGTGGCTGCGCTTCTCGAGCGGAGCTCCCGCCTTCAGTCCGGAAGCGTGAGCTGCACGTTGCCGGAGGTGAATCCGCACGAGGTCTCCTTCACGGAGACGCTCTGTTGCGCGGTGCGAGTGCCGTCCGCGCTCGTCGCCTGGACCAGATAGTTCCCGGCTCCATCGCCGCCTGTCCACCTCTCACAGTTCTGCCCGGTCCCAGCTGACTCGGCGCACCAGGCAGGCTGCTCGGATTCTCCCTCCGGGGTGAAGGTGACGCGGGCATCCCGGATCGGATTGCCCCGCGTGTCCACCACGGTCACCATGAGGATTCCGTTGGGCGTGGCCGAGCAGTCCCCGGGCTCACAAGCGGGCAACAGCGGGAGGACGGCGAGCAACAGGGACGCACGAATCAGACGCATGGGCTCCTCGGGTTCTAAAGAGAGGCACCGCTCTTGTGCATACAGTATGCAGCCGGAAGTTCGGCTACGCACGCTTCCTCTACGCCGTTCGCACCCGCTGAGCTTGCCCTCAGCGCACCAGGTACCTGCCTCTCTCGAGCTTGTCCATCTGTGCCGGGGTGAGCGCCGCCAGCAACTCGAAATCGCTGTCGTGTGCGAGCGAGTGCAGCCGGAGCGGTAGCGCACGCGCCTCGGCCAGGGCATTGAGACGTGCCGCATAGTCCGCGAGCGATTCGTTGCTTTCGTCCGGTTCGGGCTCTACCGCGCGCGGCGGCAATCCCAGAATCGGGGGCAGGTGCGCGGCGGCGTCTTCGCGGTCCCACCGGTGGTCATCCGCATACAGCCATGCGGCATGCTCCCGGTATGCGTCCGGCGCCAGCCCTCGCAGCTGGGCGATGTGGTGCAGGAGCTCCGAGAACTCCTCGGCCTCGAACTCATCGTCGGAGGGGAACTGCTCGTCGAGCGACACCTCCGCATCGGGCTCGCGCAGGAACTGGTTCAACCGCTTGAGCGTCAGCCCACTGAAGTGCCCGGTGATGCGGGTCACCGCCTTGAGCCACGTCCCGGGGCGATGGCGCTTGCGCGCGGGTTTCCGGCTGGTGGGAACGATGAGCGCGGGGATCACGCGGCCGCTGAAGGCCGAGCGCTTCCAGGTCACCGCTACGGGCTCCCCGGGTTGTAGCCAACTGGCCGCGCCGTGCATCTCCTTGCGGCTCTGTGTCTCCGGATCGTACCGCCACAGGGTCACATCGAAGCCCACCTCGGTCTCTCCCTCTCGCGAGAGGGCACCCAGTCCGCGCTCGTATTCGAATCGGGCCACGACCCAGTCGTGCGGCATCTGCTCGGGTTCACGTGAATCGTCCGGATGACTCATGAAGGGGACTTACCCCATCCGGTTCAGCGGATGTGCGGGGACGAGGAGCGGCTCGTCCCGGCTCATGCCATGTCCGGCCTTTCCAGGTGAGGGCTACTCGACGAGGAAGGAGGTCCGGTCCACGCCGGTGTTGCCCGTGACGGGGTCGTACGCGGTGACGGTGACCTCGTAGGCTCCCTTCTGCTGCACGGGAATCTCGCCCGCGAAGGTGCTCGTCTTCCCCGCGTACGACAGGGGCACGGTCGTGAGGGGCTTGCCCTCGAGCTTCACCACGGCCTGGATCTCATACCGGTTGGAGTCCCACAGCCCGCCCGGTTCGGTGGAGCAGCCGCACATCAGCACGACGTTGGCCCGGACGGGGACCATCAGCTTGCCGCCGGTGAGCTTGAGGCGCTCATGCGCCTGGGGCGCGAGCGCGTCCACCACGAAGCCTGGAACCTCGAGGATGAGGCCGTCCCCCTGGAGGTGCTTGCCTGGGAGCAGCCACACCTGGGTGGAGCTGAGGACGCGCGCCTGCCGTTGGGCCTCGGGGGCGGAGACCTCCACCGTTACCAGCCGGGGCTCGTCGAGGTTCAGTGTCGTTTCGAACTTCGCGGCCTGCTCGTCGGTGAGCGGTGTGCCACGGGCGTGCGGCTGCGTCATCAACCGTTGGGTGTCTCCCGTGGTGCCAGTGGTGAGTCCGCTGGCCAGCACCTGGCCGGTTTCGGTGTCGCGGAGCACCACCCGGGCTCCGCCCATGGAGGTGCCGATGAACTTGCCATCCCTGGCGCGCGCACGCACCACCACACGTGTCTCGGCGGCGAGCGCCGGGAGGGAGAGCAACAGCACGGTCAACGCGATGAATCCACGCATGAAATGATTCCTCCGGAGGGAATTTTGGAGAGCTACTACCACACAGAGCCCTGCTTCATCCGGTCCGGCTGAGGCGATGGAATAGCTCGTCACGGAGGAGGGCGTCCTCGAGATACCTTCCCGGACGCGGGGTGAGGGTCTCCAGAGCGGCCGCGGGCTCAGGGAGGGGCGGGCTTCGCGGTCTCGGGGGGTGGCTCGCGCGTGAGCGCGGTGTACGGAGCGTTGCAGGAGTGACAGCGTTCCATGGGCGCGGGAGGGGGCCAGAACCACGCGAGGCTGTCAAAGGACGCGGAGTGTGCTTTTCAGCGCGTGGCGCTGGAGGCCTTCGCGGCGAAGTATAACCGTCGGCCGTGCGGCGGGCCGGTGTCCTACCGCGGGCCATCCGAAAGGGGCCCTTGGGCCGTGCCTCCCGTCCTACGTCTCCACCGGCGCGCTGCAGTCGCTCGTGCACTCCTCCCGGCACCTGCCCAAGCGCGTGACGCTGCTGCGCGACTTTCTCTCCCAGTACCTCGTGTCCTGCGAGCGGGCCTTCGAGCGGCCCAGCCGGCCTGCGTGACACCGTGGCCCGGTGGGTCCCGGGTACATCCAGTGGAGTCGGCGGGAATCGAACCCGCCGCCCGGGTGTCGCGTTTTTGCAATCCGGGTGCGGCGCCAGGGGATATTACACGGCCCAGCCTATCCACCGCGGGAGCTGCCGGTGGCGGAGACACGGTGGCTCTCACTGAACCCGGAGAGAGACGATCATGACGAAGCGTGCGAGCGGGGCCTTTGACGTCAAGTTGACCCGCATGGTCCCGGACGCGGACGCCGGTGACTCCCCCATCGGCCGGATGACCATCGACAAACGGTTTCACGGCGAACTGGAGGCGACCAGCAAGGGGCAGATGCTCGCGGCGGGAACGGCCGTCTCGGGCTCGGCGGGGTACGTGGCGCTGGAGCGCGTCAGCGGGACGCTGCACGGCCGCAGCGGCACCTTCATCTTGCAGCACTCGGGCATGATGAATCGCGGTGCACCCCAGCTCTCCGTGACTGTCGTACCGGACTCAGGCACTGGCGAACTGGTGGGACTCGCGGGCTCGATGAAGATCCTCATCGACGAGGGGCGGCACTCCTATGAGCTCGAGTACACGATCGCGCAGTCCCCGTGAGCGCCCGCGCCCCTCGCCTGCACTCGCGGGTTTGCCCAGCGCGAATCAGGCGGAAGAGGAGTCCTGCTTCATCCGGTCCGGCTGAGGCGATGGAACAGCTCGTCCAGGTGGCTGGAGGTGATGGGCTGCTTCTGTCCAGAGCGCTGGGCGCAGACATGGCGCGCGGCGATCTGCCCGCGGAGGAGGGCGTCCTCGGGAGCATGGCCCTCTAGCATGTGGCCGGTGAGGAATCCCACCGCCAGCGCGTCTCCCGCTCCGTTCGTGTCGACGACAGGCGCGTCCAGCTCCACCGGTGGGAAGAACCGGACTCCATCCCGAGTGCCCAGGACGCAGCCCCGAGCCCCCATACCTCCGATGACCATCCGGTCCGGGTGGCCCTGCCGCAGCCGGGAGATGGCCTCGTGTGGGTCGGGGAAGTTCACCGTGGAGAAGAAGAGGAGATCGGCTTGCTCGATGAAGTCTCGCCGGTAGGGGTCATCCAGCGAGGTGACGTCCTGCAGGTCGCACGAGACCACCACGCCGAGCTGTCGCGCGAGGGGCAGCAGCTCGCGGCACCAGTTCTCCAGGTGCACATGCAGCACGCGCGCACGGGAGAGCAGGGCGCGGCAGGCCTCGAGGTCGGGGCGGATGTCCATGTGCCCCTTGCCGTCGTAGAAGTTCTTCCGCCGCCCGTCTCGGTACATGAAGTTGACGCTGCGGTGCGTGCCGAGCGGATCATCGAACAGCAGGGGCTCGATACCCGCCCGGCGCAGCTCGTGGCGGATGTGCTCGCCGTGCCAGTCGCGGCCCACCGAGCCGATGAAGGCCGTGCGCAGGCCCAGGCTCGCGAAGCCGAGCGAGGAGTAGCCACCCGCCTGTCCGACACAGTCGATGTTCTGCGAGAAGTTGGCCTCGACGTTGAAGTCGATGTCGGCTCCGTACAGGTAGACATTGGTGTCCACCCCGATGCAGCCGGCGACGACGGCATCGATGTTCCTGCTGCTCTGCCCCACGGACCGCTCCTCCATCACCCGCGCTTCGGGCGAGGCACGAGCATACCAGCGCGCCGTCAGGGCTCGTTCAGATGCCGCCTTCCCGGACGGTCAGGGGGCTCTCCAGCGCGAAGCGGGCGATCTCGTCCTTGCGCAGGAACACCACACCCGGCTGCTTCTGGGCGTAGGTGATGAACTCCTCCAGCACCTTGACGCGCGAGGGGCGGCCCGCGATCCGATCGTGGGTGCTGATGGACATCATGCGCCGCCGCGTGGCGGCCTCGGCATAGAGCACGTCGAACTCGTCCTTGAGCTCTTGTCCGAAGGAATGGGCCGAGGCGTTGCGTCCCTCGAACTGGACGATGTCATTCATGCCCAGGGTATAGGGCACGACCGCGAAGGGCTTGCCATTCACGAGAATGAGGAACGGCTCGTCCCGGCTCACGTCATCGATGTGGTAGGTGAACCCGAGGCTCTGGAGGATCTCCAGCGTGTGGGTAGTCCCTCGCAGCCAGAAGGCATTGAAGCCCACGGGCCGCGTCCCCGTGGCGCGCTCGATGCTCCGCACATTGGCCTCGTACGAGGCCCGCTCCTCCTCGGGCGTCATCGAGAACTGGGGCGTCCAGGTCTGCCCATGGGCAGCGGCCTCGTGGCCCCGCTCGACGATCTCCCGCGCCAGCTTGGGATTCAGGTCCACCGCCTGCCCGACCATGTGGGACGTCACCTTGATGCGCTTGCGCTCGAAGAGCTCGAGCAGCCGGGGAATGCCCTCCTTGATTCCATACGCGTACCACGTGGCGGCGGGCAGGTCCGGGTACTTCGGGTCGATGGGAGGGAAGGGGCTGCTCGCTCCCCGTTCGGGTTGCGCGCCCGCTTCGAGCTGCATGGAGAGGGAGATCACCAGCCGCGCGCCCTCCGGCCAGAATTGCTTGGAAGAGGAGCGCTCGCCGCGCGCCGGGGAGGGCTCTCGCGGGGCCGAGGGCGTGGGGCTCGCGGCCAGCGTGTCGGAGGAATGGGCCGCCACGACGAGTGTGCCGGCGGCGAGCATGCCGGAGTGGCGCAGGAAGTCGCGGCGCTCGGGGAGGGTGGGGGTGGGTTGTGAGTCAGCGGAGGCCATGGGGTCTTCCTTGGAGACAGCGATGGTGGGTGGAGGGAACGGGGTGGGGTGACTCGCGTGCTTCAGGGGACCGGCGCGGGGCTCGTCGTGGGTTTGGGAGCCGGGCTGCTTCCGCGGGCCCTGGCCCACCATGCATCGACGGAGAGGCGGTTGAAGTGGGCCGTGGCCATGAGCGCGGAGTAGAGGGCCGCGTAGATCATCTGCAGCCCCACCGTCTCCCAGTCGCTTCGCAGGGCGGTGCCGAAGATGAGGGACACCATGAGGAGGCCACCGGTGAAGAGGGCGGTGCGCGTCAGCAGCCCGAGGGTGAGCAGTACGCCGAGGAGCGTCTCGAGGAAGGGCAGCACCAGAGCGAAGAGGCGCACCAGCGGAGAGGGAATCCAGGTGTTGGCGAAGAGCTGCACGAGGGTGTCGGCGAAGGCTCCGGGGTTGCCGATCCGGACCAGGCCATGCCCGAGGATGTTGATGCCGAGGGCGAGCCGCAGCAGGAAGTGGCCCGCCATCGCGTGGCTGACGCCGAGGACGGAGGGCGAGGTGTCCTCTTGGGAGGTCGGGGTCTTCATTGCGTCTTTCCAGTGCGGTGCGGGGAATCCCTCCGAGCAGGGGCTCCAGAGCGGAAGGGGTGAGGGCCAGGGCCGCACAGGGTCCTCACGCCCTCTTCTTGCGCTTTGTCCCGGTGGTTGAGAACGTGGTCCGGAGGAAAGACACTTGTGCCTGAACGGAAAAAGCAGAGTCCGGTGCTGCTCGAGGGGTTGATGCCCCTGGTCGTGTTCGTGCGAGCCGTCGATGACAAGGGATTCTCGGCGGCGGCGCGGCGGTTGGGCCTGACTCCTTCCGCGGTGAGCAAGCAGGTGGCCCACCTGGAGGAGCGGCTCGGGACCCGGCTGCTCCGGAGGACGACCCACCACCTGAGCCTCACGGAGGCGGGCAGCATCTTCTACCAGCGCTGCCAGCGGATCCTCGGGGAGCTGGAGGATGCCCGGCTCGCGATGGCGGCACTCGACGAGCGCCCGCGGGGAACCCTGCGCATCTCCGCGCCCGCGGTGCTCAGCGAGCTCCACGTCGGGACCGCGGTGGCGGCGTTCCAGGAGTCCTTCCCCGAGGTGCAGGTGGAGCTCGAGGCGAGCGATCGGGTGGTGGACCTCGTGGAGGAGGGCTTCGACGCGGCGGTGCGGATCGCCGGCAGCTTGAAGGACAGCGCGTTGGTGGTCCGGCGTCTCGCGGCCGAGGAGCGTGTCCTATGCGCGAGCCCCTTCTATCTCCAGCGTGCCGGCAGGCCTCGCGCTCCCGAGGAGCTGGTCCGCCACGAGTGCCTCCTCTTCAAGCCCGGCCGCGTGGTGAGGGAGTGGCAGTTCCAGGGGCCCGAGGGCACTCGGAACGTGAGGGTCCAGGGCCGCTTCATGGCCAACAACAACCTCGTGCTGCGGCAGGCGGCCCTCCTGGGACGGGGGATCGCCAACCTCCCGCGCTACCTGGTGCTGGAGGAGCTGCGCTCGGGTGCCCTGGTGGCGCTCCTCACCGAGCACGTGGTGGCCCATCGGTACATCTACCTCGTCTACCCGCACCGCCAGCTGACGCCGCTCAAGGTGCGGGCCTTCGCGGACTTCCTCGTCCGCTATTTCCAGCGCATCCTGGGTCAGGCCGAGCCACGGCCGTGAGAGGGCCCGGTCCCCGCGCTGGCTCCTGCCCCGGGTCCGGTGTGTCCCCAGTTTCCCTGAAGGCGACCGCCCGGGCCCACGGCCCGGTGTCATGTCTCTCCCGCGGTCGCGGAGGTGCATGCCATGAGCCAGCTCGTCATCAAGAAGTTCGCGCAACCCGATGAGCGGCGACTCTTCGTCGCGCACGGACATGTGGATCTCATCCGGCTCAAGGGTGGCAGTATCGGAATGGGTGTCTTCGAGCCGGGATGGAGGTGGTCGACGGACGTCCAGCCGATCGCGGGCACGAAGAGCTGCCAGGTCGCACACACCTTTTACATCGTCTCCGGGAGCATGGAGATCGTCATGGACGATGGCTCCCGGGGGATGCTCAGTGCGGGGGACGTGGCCTACATCCCCCCCGGACATGACGCGTGGGTGGTGGGTGGCGAGGCCTGCCTGATGGTGGACTTCGAGGGGATGTCCGACTACGCGCGGCGCGGCGAGTCACTCGCACAGCAGGCGGAGGCGCAGCAGTCCACGCCGGCCATGCAGTAGGGCGTAGACTCCTGGAGATGAACCCCAAGAACGAGGCGGCCTTTCGACGGGCGTACGACGAGCTCCTCTCGCTGTGGACGGCCGCGCCCGAGTCACGGGACATCGAGACTCCGAGCGCGCGCACCCGGGTGCAGGTCTGGGGGAGGGAAGGGGCACCGCCGCTCGTGCTCCTCCACGGCTTCAAGGTCACCTCCGGGATGTGGGCCGCGAATGCCCTGGAGCTCGGGAAGTCCTTCCGGGTCTACGCCGCGGACACTCCGGGCGATCACGGCTTCAGCGTGCCGCACCGTCCCCTGAATCGCGCTGGGGAGCTCCTCGGCTGGCTGGATGAGCTCCTCACCGCACTAGGGCTGTCGCGGACGAACCTGGGAGGGATGTCGTATGGAGGATGGCTCGCCGCGCAGTACGCCGCGCGAGCCCCGGAGCGGGTGTCGAAGCTGGTGTTGATTGCGCCCGGAGCCACCTTCCTTCCCTTCAATACGGACTTCGTCCTGCGTGGAATCCCTTTCATCGTCTGGCCGCGCCGCGAGTGGGTCCACGCCTATCTCCGCTGGGCGGCGGTTCCGAAGACGGAGGCGGGTGCGCATTACGACGCGGTGATGAGCGGGATCGCGGACGTGATGTGGACGGGGCTTCGTTACTTCGGGTGGTACCGGGGTCAGTGGCCGGGGGTGGTGAAGGAGGAGGTCCTGCGAAGCATCCGCGCACCGACGCTCCTGCTCGTGGGCCAGCAGGAGCGCATCTACGACGCGGAGCCGATGATGGCTCGGGCGCGCTCACTCATTCCGCACATCACCTGCGAGGCCATTCCAGACGCGAGCCACGATCTGCCCATCCGGCAGCCGGAGATCGTGGTCGCGCGCCTCCGGGAGTTCATCGGGACGTGAGCGGGAGTCGGGTGCTCCCACGGAGTCACTGCTGGGTGCCCATCACCCTGGCGGCCCAGCGGCGCGTCTCGTCATCCACGTGCTTCATCAGCGAGTCGAAGCGCCCAGTGCGCATCAACTCGACCAATCGCTCGTCCCGCGCAAGGATTTCCGTCGCATGCCAGGGAAAGAGGAGGTCCGTTTTCCCATTCTCCTGGTAACGAGGCTCCGCGACCAGGGCCTCAAGGTAGCGCGAGTAGCTGTCGAAGAAGCGGTCTACGTTCGAGGCGATGGGCATGACCTTGGGCTCGTACTCGTAGGTATCCACATACACCACGGGCTGTCGTCCCCACTCATCCGCGAGACCAGGAACCGTAGCATAGGTGTGAACGTAGCCACCGAAAACAATCACGGGCTCCCCCAATTCTTCCCACCAATTTCCCCGCCACCACTTGTTGTCATCCTCCAGTCTGTGCACTTGGTCGTCGGAGTGGGTGAGAACCCAGCACTTCACATTGGTGGCGAAAGCTGCGCGTCCCAGGCGCGCATAGACGCTCGCCAGCACCGGGTCGAAGGGAACACCCTCCAGCAAACTCCCATCCTTCAAAGGCTCACGAGCGGGCGGCGAAGTCTCCAGCCCAAGATTCAACCGCTGGCATACTTCCATCAGCCGCTCCAACCCGGGCAGTGTCATGGGCTCCATCGTTCCTCCTCAGTGTGGAGAGAGAGCAGGCCAGGCACTCACACCTGGGTGCCCATCACCTTGGCGGCCCAGCGGCGTGTCTCGTCGTCCGCATTCTTCATCAATGAATCGAAGCGCCCCGCGCGCATCAATTCCGCCAACCGCTCGTCCCGCGCGAGGATTTCGATCGCGTCCCAAGGAAACCTGAGATCCAAGTCACCTGCCCCCTGGTAGTGCGGGTGTAAGACCTTGGCTTCTAGATAGCGCGCGCAGGTATCGAAGAACCGGTCTACGTTTGAGGCTATGGGCATGACCTTGGGCTCGAACTCATAGGTGTCCACCATCACCACGGGCTGCCTTCCCCACGTATCCGCGAGGCCAGGCACGGTGGCATAGGTGTAGACGTCACCACCAAAAACAATCACGGGCTCCCCCAACTCCTTCCACCACTTCTCCCGCCAACGCTTGTTATCCTCCTCCAGCCAATGTACCTGTTCGTCGGAGCGGGCGAGCACCCACCTCATCACTTTGGTAGCGAATGCCGCATGTCCCATGCGCGCATAGACGCCCGCGAGTATTGGATCGAAGGGAACACCCTCCAACAAGCTCCCAGCCGTCAACGGCTTACGGGACGGTGGTGAGGTCTTCAGGCCCAGATTCAACCTCAGGCATACTTCCATCAGCCGCTCCAAGCCGGGCAGCGCCATGGACTCCATCGTACCTCCTTGGTTAGTCGAGGCCAGGGAATCGATTCTGCAACTCGCGCAATGCGGCTTCCTTGGCTTGTTCGGCGGTTTTCAAGAGCCCTGGTGGATTATCGACGCGGTGGTACCAGGGGTCGAACTGCCTATCAATGATTTCGGCTACTCGCCTCACTTCATCCGCTGTCGGGTTGGGGCGAGCTCTTCGGAACCTCCCCCACAAGAAATTGATTTCCTCGTGGACGTACTCTTGCAACATCGCCAGGTTCTCCCCAGCATTGATGTTTTCATCTGGGAAGAGGTGCGCGTATAGCAGTGGACGCCGATGGTGGATGGGAAGCCTGCGGCCCTGCTCATCCAAGATTTCAGCGAACTGCGGATACAGCTCCGCATAATACGCACGAGCATCACGTCGCAGCTCGTTCTTCAGATCAACGTTTAGCGGCTCCTGGACGGCTTGTTCGAGGCGGATGAAGAGGCCCCGCAGCATCTTGCGCTCGCTCCGGCTCAGGGCCTGCTCGCCTTCCAGCGCCACCTTGCTCCAGAGCTGCTCGAAGGCCGCTCGCTCCTCGCCGGACAGGCGCTTGATCGCGGTGCGCAGCCAGCCGGCTGCTGCTTCGGGCTCACGCCCCAGCGCCCTCGTCACCCACTCCAGCCCCTCCGTCGCGAAGAAGCCCAGGCCTTTCGCGATGATGCCTGCCGCCATCCACAGGGCCAACTCCTCCACGCCCCGCTGCGCCAGCCACGCCGAGCCCTCCACCACCCCTTCCCGCCAGCGCAGCAGGGTGGCCTCGTGCATGGACAGGTACC
>NZ_PZOX01000042.1 GCF_003044305.1 Vitiosangium sp. GDMCC 1.1324
CCGGCCCGAGGCGTGTCGTGGCGGCGGGGGACGAACCAGGTGCTCGTCGGGGACGAGCACTGGCGCCAGGGACTTCTCTATGACATGCGGTCGCGCCAGGTCGTTCGAGAGGGCCTCCCCTGGGGGATGCTGTGGTCACCGGATGGGCGGTTCCTGGCGTGGAACTACGCCAACAGCAGCGAGGATTCGCCCCAGGCCGGTGTCTACGAGCTCGAAACGGGACGTCAGCAACACATCCGCGGCCATGCCTTCGGCTGGGATCCCGCCGATGGCCAGCTCTACTGGGCGGGTGAGTTGGCGGGGGAGTAATGCCTGCCCAGCCCAGGCCGGCTTCCCTGGCGGGGCGCGGCACTGGTCTTCCTCCGGCCCCGGCTCCGCCCCCTCTTGAGGGAGCAGAAATGGCCGCACTTTCGCGCCTGGGGCGAAGACGCCGTGGAACCTCGTCAGGTTCGCCCGCGGCGGAGGCACCAGGGAGGCAAGGCGACGGAGGAGTTCCAGCCCGGTGAAGCGTTTCGACATCGCTGTACCAGAAGCTCATTGACACAGTCGGGACGGATTCGGCCGCAACTCTTTCACCGCGCGTCCGACAATGTAGTTACAACCGTGGCGGCGTAAACATCATGCGCCCCCTCCCCTCCACAGGAGCCCCCCATGGCCGTCGGTGGCGCAAGTTCTTCGTCTCGCAGCAGTTCTGGAAGCAGGTCCTCGGCCGATCGTTCGAGCGTGGGGAGGTCTTCCGCTTCGAAGAGCACCTCGAAGTCCGGCTCGATGGCGGCCGCGCGGGCAGCTGACCGGGCCAGCGTGGCCGGGTATTCCGCTGCGAGCAGCTTCTCGAAGGGCTCGATGGCTTCGGCGCGAGCGGCTGATCGGGCCAGCGTGGCCGGGTACTCCGCTGCAAGCAAACCCTCGAAGTCCGGCTCGATGGCGGCCGCGCGGGCAGCTGACCGGGCCAGCGTGGCCGGGTATTCCGCTGCGAGCAGCTTCTCGAAGTCTGGCTCGATGGCTTCGGCGCGGGCGGCTGATCGGGCCAGCGTGGCCGGCTATACGACGAGCGGATCGCTCCGCAAGGGGGCGGCGAATGAGAGCGTCCGGGCGTTGCAGGATCGGCTGCGCTCGGCGGGATTCAATCCCGGAAAAACTGACGGGAAGTTCGGCAGCATGACGGAGAAGGCGGTTCGCGACTTCCAGCGCTCGGTGGGACTCAAGGCGGATGGCGTCGTGGGACGGCACACGTTCGATGCCCTCAACGGCTCCAAGACAACCACCCGCGCTTCGAGCGTCCCGTCGACGACTGGCCGGCCGTACGAGGCGATGGCTCGGCTCGCGGAACAGCACGGCCTCACCGTGACCTCGACGATGGGAGGAAAGCACAACCCCGGCTCGAAGCACTACCAGGGACGGGCGATCGACGTGCGCACCCGCGGCGTCTCGCCGGAGCGCATCGACGCCTTCATCGCTGATGCCCGGAGCCACGGCTACAACGTGCGCGATGAGCGGTCGCGCCCGCGGGGACAGGCGGTCTGGAGCGGTCCCCACCTCCACATTGATAAGTGAGGCGTGAGCTGCACAGCGAAGGACGCCTGTTCTACTTGCAACAGGGCACAGAGCCAGAAGCAGTCCGGCTGACGCTATGCCCGCAAACGGGACAAGACGGGGCAAGACGAGATAGTGCGGCACAACGAACCGACGTGACCGGCCTTCTTGCGTGCCCCGGGAGCCCGCCCGTCGTCGAACCGCAGCCCATGCGCCAGATGCCGCACCCATCACACGGCGCGGAAGGCTCAACTGCCGGTCCGCCCGAACCAACGCCGGGCCCCCTCCGCCGCCGAGCGCGGTGCCGCGGCCATCATGTCCGCCAGCGTCTGCGAGGCCAGCTCCCGGCGCCAGGCCAGCTCGGCCTTGTGCATGGCGGCGGCGATGGCACACGGCCGCAGGAACTCCCGCGAGGCGGGGTTGGCTTCGGCGCACCGCTTTCGAATCTCGGTGCAGCGGAACGCCTCCTCCGGCCCTTCAATCAGTTTTCACAGAAACAGGTGAACCATGGGACAGAGCGCTGAACCCTCCAAGACGGCCACACTGGTGCTGACGAATCCCAAGGGGCTCTTCGACCCGAGCCCGTACGGCTTCTCCCACGTCGCCCAGGTGGCGCCCGGCACGAAGCTCATCTACCTCGCGGGACAGGGCGGCGAGAACGAGTCCGGCCAGCTCCAACCGGACTTCCGCCTCCAGGTCCGGCAGGCGTTCAGCAACATCCGCACGGCCCTGAAGTCCGTGGGAGCGGACGTGGGCGACGTGGCCAAGCTCACGATGCTGGTGGTGGACCACTCCGAGGAGAAGCTGCGCATCATCGGCCCCGAGCTCGACCAGGCCTGGAATGGGGGCATGAAGCCGACCTGCACCCTGATTCCCGTCCCGCGGCTGGCGCTGGACGGGATGCTCTTCGAAGTCGAGGCGGTGGCCGTCCTGCGCGCCTGAGATGCGCAACACGAAGGGAGTACTCCACCTGGCAGGAAACCAGCCGGCCCCTCTCTGGCCCGCTCATGCATCACCTTGCCGGGGCAGCCTTGGCGTTGATCTCAGCTCGCGGAGGAGGCGCCGCGCCTGATGCGCCTCGGCCGCTACCGCGCGCCCGACGGGAGCACGAGCGAGCTCGGGTTCCTCACCCATGGCGACGATGGCACCTGTTCCACCGATGTGGCCGAGCGCGATATAGATTGCACCAAGGTCGCGGAGGCCAAGGCAATGACACGCAACGCCCGGTTTCCATGCGACCCGCGCCACTGGAGCTGCGCGACCGTCTCCTCGGGCGCGCCGTTCATACATAAGAGGAACCCGATGCGAAATGCGCTCTGGGCGATGGCCGCTCTCACGCTCGTGGCCTGCCGCAGTTCGGAGAACCCGCTCACCGTCGTGGGACTGGCTCCCTCCGACGGGTCGACGCTGCAGAGCAAGTGTCCCATCAAGGTGCAGTTCTCCGACACGGTCCACGACGCCACCCTGAATACGGGCGGCTCAATTGCCCAACCGGGGCCCATCCCGCAGCTGTGGTCCACCACGGAGCGCGAGAACGACACCGCCGAGTTCTACCCGCCCGCCGGAGACTGGAAGACGGGCACCCAGAGCTTCAGCTTCACCGCGAAGGAACTCTTCGGCTCGGAGGTCGCGGGCACGGCGAGCTACCAGGTGCAGAAGACGCCGGACGAGAGCTGGGTGCGCGCAGTGGGTCACCGCCGCGGCAGCTTCGTGCAGGGGTCGTTCTCCGACGTGTGGTTCGCGGACGCCCTCACCGGCTACGCGGTGGAATTCAACGGCTCGATCTTCAAGACGGTCAACGGCGGCTCGTCCTGGACGATGGTGGCGAGTGTCCCGGAGGCGATCTTCGGCGCGGTCTGGGGCCCCGACGCGTCCCACGTCTTCGCGGTGAACGAGGCCGGTTCGCTCTACGCCACGACCGACGGCGGGGCCACCTGGACCGAGGTGGGTCAGTTCCCGCCGGGCGCGGTCGCCGCGCTCCCGATGGAGCTCACCGGCTTGGACGCGAACACGCTCCTGGTGGCGAGCCGGCTGAACATCCTGCGCAGCACCGACGGCGGCCACCATTGGGCCTCGGTGGCCTTCGAGTCCTCGGATCAGTTCAGCGCGCTGTACGTGCGGAGCGCCTCGGAGATGTGGGCGGGGACGCTCGGCGGCGCCTTCTACCGGTCAACCGATTCGGGGGCGACCTGGACCAAGAGCGCCACCGCGGCGCCTTCCAGCATCTTCGGGATCGCCACCAACGGCGCAGGCAAACTGTGGATCGCCGGCGGCGCGAGCACCATCGCGACGTCCACCGACAACGGAGACCACTGGACCGTGCAGATGCAGAAGGCCGGCGGCGAGCAGTGGGCGGGCATCTTCACCGCCGATGGACAGCACCTGTACGTGGCTGGCGTGGTGGGCAGCGTCGCGGGGAGCTCGAACGGCGGCACCAGTTGGACGGTCCAGGACAAGCGCTTCTCCACCCGCTTCGGCGCGATGCACGGGACGCCGTCCGGTGCACCCTGGGCGGCAGGCATCGACGGGTACCTCGTCACCACCGCGAACGGGACCGACTGGACCGACGCCACGCGCGGAAACAACCGGGACCTGCACGCGCTCTGGGTCGTCGATGCTGACCACGTGATTGCCATCGGCGAGGCCTCCACCGTCGTGAACACCTCCGATCGCGGCGCCACCTGGACCAGGCGCGACCTCGGCACCGCCGCGACCAGGCTCACCGCGGTCTATGGCGTGGGCGCCCAACGCTGGGTCACGGACGAGCTCGGGAAGATCCACTACTCGCAGGACCACGGCGACACCTGGTCCGAGCGCGCGTCTGTGAACGAGAAACTGCTCACCCTCTTCGGGCTCGACACGAACCACCTGTGGACCGGCGGCGGCCTCTGCATCTTCGCGGGCGCGACCGTGTACCGCTCGAGCGATGGCGGTCAGAACTGGCAGCCGAGCACGATCAAGGATCTCGCCTGCGTCACCGACCTGTGGGCCGCGGACGCGAACCACGTCTTCGCCGCGGGGATCGCCCCGGGGAACGGCATCACCGGCAAGGCCGCGGTTGCCATCTCCACCGACGGCGGCGCCACCTGGCGCCAGGTGCAGATCGACGACGGCAGCCTGAAGGCAATCTGGGGTGCGGACGCGACCCACCTGTGGGCAGTAGGCGAAGCGAAAGTGCTCAACGCAGCGCAGGGCATGGTGGCGCGCAGCGACGATGGCGGCGCGACCTGGAAGCGGCAGTACTGGGCGGAGGCGGACACCTACGATGACGTGTTCGCGCCGACCGTGGGCCTCGCGTGGGGCGCCGGCAACTGGCGCGGCGCCCAGGCGGTGGTGTTCTCCACGGACAACCCTTGCGGCGTGCCCGGGCGCCAGGCCGAGGTCGCCCGCGAGCTGCGCCACGGCCTGCACGGAACACCCGACGGCAAGCATCTGTGGATGGTCGGCGCCGAGGGAGTGATCCTCACCCTCGACCGGCCTTGAGTCCACGCGCGCGTGGCTCCGAGCGGCGGCTGAGCATCCGCTTTTCGACCAAGGCTCTGGGCTGGAGGTCTGAGCTCAGCAGGACGGCGTGAGGCAACCACAGACGGGCCCGGCTCCGGACGGCGGCGTGTTCGTCCACTGGCCGTTCCAGGTGGCCTTGGCGCCGGCGCAGACGGCCGGGCACCGCTTGTCCGCATCCTGCTGGTTCGCGATGGGGCTCGTCTTCACGTCCGCCGCCTTCATCTGGTAGCAACCACAGACGGGCCCGGCGCCGGACGGCGGCGTGTTCGTCCACTGCCCATTCCAGACGCCATTGGCCCCCTTGCAGACGGACGGGCACCGCTTGTCCGCATCCTGCTGGTTCGCGATGGGGCTCGTCTTGGCGTCCTGCGACTTGGCGGCGCAGCCGCAGACGGGTCCGACTCCAGACGGCGGCGTGTTCGTCCACTGGCCGTTCCACTTGCCGTAGCCCGCCTTCGTACAAACGCCCGGACACGCCGCGTCGGCCGCCTTCTGGTTCGCGATGGGCGAGGTCTTCGCATCACAGGAGGGCGCATCCGCCGCACGCGCCGCACCAACAGACACAAACATCATCACAGCGGTCATCACACTCATCATCCACTTCATGATTCCCTCTCCTTTTGGGCTGCGGTGAATGATTGGATAGTAAGGAAAGCGAGGGTCGGTGACTGTGATGGACCTCACTCGCGAAGCGTGATGCGCGTCACAACCCCTTCATCCAGGCCTCTTCACAAAACCCCTCATCAGCCATCTCCATGAGGAGACACCAGGAGCAGCACATGGCTTGGACGAGCGTCACGGACAGCCAGGGCACCACCTACAGACTCTACACCCAGGAGAAGATGAACAGTTGTGGCTGCGCGGCGGTAATGATGATCATCAAACAGATGCGCACCCCTTCCGCCGCTCAGCGCGAGGCAGTGCTGTCGCCGCTCCCGGCCTCGAGCGGCAACACGTAGCGCAGCACGTAGCGCAGCACGTACTGGTGCAGCCGCTCGCGCTCATCGGACGCGAGGGTGAGCGCCACGTGGGGTGCCTGCCGCGCAATCACTTCGTAGAAGATGAGCTCCTTGCCATAACCCTCCTCAGCGATGCGCAGGAAGCGCTCGAGGGCCGGGTCCTGTGGCTTTCCTTCTTCCCGGTGCGAGTAGGCGACACCGAGCATGCTCAGGCACTCGAACTCCTCGATATCAGTTCGGTGGTACGCGCGCTCGCCGGTCATCTCCTCGCGGTGGCCCTCGTCTCCGAGCCAGAACGCCTTGCACAATCCATAGACCATCCATGCGGAACCCGCTTCGACGTAGACGGTGACACCCTTGCCCTCGGGGCGCGCGATGGTCCGAGGCCGCAGCACGCGGGGCTGCAACTGGATGCCCAGCCTGGTGGCGTTGGAGGTGACGGCGTTCGTCACGTACGGGTGCTCGGGACGTAGCGCGAGCGCCCAGGCGTACATGTCGCGCGCTTCGCCAAACCGACCCAGCTGCGCGAACGCGGTGGCGCGGAAGAAGTAACTGCGGTGGTCATCGGGGTTGAGGCGGGTGGCCTGCTCGTAGCGCGTGAGCGCCGTCTTCGGGTCACCCGAGAAGAGCGCCACATCCCCCAGGCCGAGTGCCGCGAGGTAGTTGCCCGGCTCCTTCGCGAGCGCCTGTGTATACAGCTTCTCCGCCTCCTCGTAGCGCCTGGCCCGGTAATGCGGCTCGGCCTGCTCGATGAGCGCCATCGCCCCGGAATCGAACCTCGCCGGCCGCACGACCCGCGTGCCGTCCGCGGTCAGCTCGACCACCGGGTACTCGATGGGGTCGGGGCCGTAGGGCCAGACGAAGTCCAGGAGTTGCTCGGGGGCCATGCCCTCGAGGCTCTCGAGGTCACGGATGAGGTACTCCACCGGAGAGGACTGCAACCGCTGAATCAACTCCGAGGGCGAGAGGAAGGCGTGAGCCCGCGTACGTGGCTCCGAGCGTACGTTCTGCGCCACAGCCACGCCGGAGCCTTCCCCGGACGCGGGCTCGGACGCGGGCTCGGACGCGGGCCTGGGCGCGGTGGCGCAAGCGGACGTGAGCAACAGGAATGCAACCCTGCGGAAACGGCTACGCGACATGACTCCCCCTCTCTGGATGACAGCAGACGGCGGAGACTACCACTCGGCGGGGAAACACCTCTCCATGCCTTCTTGGAAGGATTCTCTCTTTCTCATGCTCATGAAGGCCCGAGAGCGTCTGGGCGCTTCCGGCTCCGTCTCGTTTGAGGAAGTTCCTAATTCGACCAAAACAGTTTAAACTGACAATCAGGCCCATCCAGCATTACAAGATTATTTCGGCATCTCTGTTCGGATGGGCCTCTGCCGCGATTTCGCCGTTGAACCTGAACACGCTCACTGGAGCACTCACCGGAGAAGGACTCCCATGCCATTGATGTCGATCCGTTGGACCGTCACGACTACTGCCCTGGTGGCAGCCATCGCCCTGAGCGGCTGCGGAGGGGTTGTCGAGCCACCCGCCGATGGGGAGAAGCTGACCCCGGAAGAGCTGGCCACAACGGCCGCCGCGCTGACACCTGCTGGCACGGCGGGCGGCTGGTTCGCGTACAACTTTCAGATCGGCGCTGGGAGCGCGACGGCCTGTACGGGTGCGCGCTACGTGCGCTACGTGTCCAAGTACAACAAGTGGGTGGGTGCGGTCCTGTGCGGCAGCAAGAACCGCTACAAGCTGTACATGAGCAGCAGCCAGACTGGCACCTACTACCAGCTGGCGGACTACAGCGGGCACGGTCAGGACCATTGCGAGCTGGTCAATACCCAGTTCACCCTGCCCAACGATGATGACATCACCAGTGGAGGCTGCACCAACTGCGCCCTGGGAGCGCTGATCGACCCGATCGGCGTCCAGGTCTATGCGCGCAGCGCCGTCGGCGGCGCCTTCAGCCTGGCCACCGCGGTGGACTGGGGCGACCTGAGCACCGAGTGGTACGAGTGCGGTGTGCCCGTGACCGAGTGGCGCACCTATACCTTCAAGACCTACGGCTCGGTGCGCTACTGCTCAGGGGATCGCTACGTGCGCTACGTGCCCAAGTACAACAAGTGGGTGGGCGCCGAGCTGTGCGAGTCCAATCGCTACAAGCTGTACATGAGCAGCAGCGAGACGGGCACCTACTATGAGATCGCGGACTACGCCGGGCACGGTCAGGACCACTGCGAGCTGGTCAATTCCCAGTTCACCCTGCCCAATGAAGATGACATCACCAGCGGTGGCTGCACCACCTGTGCCCTGGGGAACCTGCTCGACCCGATCGGCGTCCCGGTCTATGCGCGCGGCTACTTCGGTGAGGCGTTCAACCTGGTCACCTCGGTGGACTGGGGCGATCTGACCACCGATTCGTACCGCTGCGGCATCTCCATCCAGTAGCCAGAAGAGGCTCGCAGGCCGAGCATCTGGAAGGGCCCGAAAGGACCCTTCCAGTGCAGTCCCAGGCGCAGCGGCGTCGTGACACGGCTGTGCCCCCTCTTCCCTTGGAGCATCCTCAGCTCCACGTGCGCTGCTGGTTGCGAGCGTTCTTCTCCCGGAACGCCTGCTCCAGGTCTACGCCGACACGGTTGGCGATGGCCAGCAGGTAGTTGAAGACATCCACCAGCTCTTCGGAGAGGTTGGCTCGGGCCTTGTCCGTCGGCGTGCCCTGGCCCTCGTCGAAGAGCTTGTTGTAGCGGCGCACCGCCTTGAACAGCTCCCCCATCTCCTCCCCCATGAGGAAGCAGTTGTGCACGAGGTCCACCTTCAGCCATCCATGCAGCGTCTCGAGCTCGTGGATGTAGCGCTGGTAGTCCTTCATCGGCGCGCCCTCGGGGAGGGTAATCGTGCCTCCCTCCTGGCGGTTCTCAACGGCTCCTGCCTCGCCCTGGTCGAACGAGTGGGGGAGCCCGGGGAGGACGGGGCGCACCACGGTGTTGTACGTGTCGATCATCGCCATGACTTCGGCGTCGTACGTCTCGGTCCACTCCTTGCTGCCGTAGAAGGCGTCGAGCACCTTCGTGCGGTGCTCGAGCGACGGGTACGCGCGCATCAGGCAGTAGCTGTCCGTGTCATGGAGGGAGGGGCCGAAGTCGACCACCGTGATGCCCTGGCGCCGCATCAGCGCGACGGCGCCCGTGCGGAAGAGGGTATCGAACCGCTCCCGCGTGCCGGGGCGCAGCTTGTACGTGCGAATCTCCAGGAAGCGGTTGTCCGTCGGCATGGTGTGTTCCTTCCTCTGCGTCTGCTGGATGCGCGGAGGGTACACACAATCGGGGCCGCGGGCTCTGGTGCCTGTTAGGGTGCACCCGCATGGAACGCATCCTCCTCTGGGGCTCGGCGCTCATCCCGAGCCTCGTCGTGCTCTGGTACGTCTACGCTTACGACCAGTTCCCCGAGCCACGCGCACTCCGGGTGAGGACCTTCTTCCTCGGCTTTTGCCTCTGCCCGCTGGCGATCCTCCTGAGCGTGCCGCTCCATGCGCAGAGCCTGAGACTGGCGACGGGGTTGTGGAGCACGGCATGGTGGAGCACCCTCCTCCTGCTCGCCATTCCCCTGGAGGTCTGCAAGTTCCTCCTGTTGTCCCTCTACGTGCGGAGCAAGCCCGCCTTCAACGAGCCCCTGGATGGTGTCGTCTACGGCACCACCGCCTCGCTCGGCTTCGCCATGTTCGAGAACCTCTTCATCGCGACCCTGGACAGCCCGAGCCTCGCCATGCCGCGCATGGTCCTCTCGGTCATGGGGCAAGCCGCCTGTGGCATGGTGATGGGGGCCTGCGTGGGCCGCGCGCACTTCACCTCCGACGGGGCCCAGCGCCGCAAGCTCATGGCCACGGGGCTGGGCAGCGCCATCCTCCTGCACGTCCTGGTGGTGACCCCGTTGGCCACCCGGAGCGTTCGGGCCTGCTTCCTGGCGCTCCCCGTGAGCTGCCTTGGCCTGTACTGGGGACGGAAGCTTTTCATGGCACTCCGCAACGAGCAGACCCGGCTCTTCCATGTGTTGGAACACCAGGCCCGGGCACTCGCCACGGGTGACACGGGCCCGGAGATGGCACCGGAGGTGGAATGGGCTGGGGTCCCACGCCAGCCCCCTCTCGAACGAACCTACTGGGCGTGGGTCAAACTCGGCCTGGGGGGCCTGGGGCTCTGCTTCTGTGGGCTGCTCTGGTACTTCACGATCTCCGGCATCCACGAGCAACGCCCGACCCTCAATGCCGATGGCTACATCTCATGGGCGCTCTTCGCGCTCGTCGTCAACATGCCGCCCACCTGGGTCTGCTTCCGCGTGTTCCGCTCGGGGCTGCGCGAGCCCCTCGTGGCCTCGCCCGTGTCGTAAGCGAAGGCAGGCACACGCGCTGGCACGGTGGCACAGCTGTGCCACCGCACCTGTGCCACCCGCCGAAGCGCCGCCCTCGCGCCGTCCGACGTAACCCCCGGATCTTCGAGCGGATTCCGTGCTCAGGCCCATTTCCCTGGAGCGCCAGGAATCCTGGCCGGCGTCTTGCTGAAGGGGGACGCAGGCCACGAGGCCGGGAGGCTTTCATGACAATTTCGAGGACGATCATGCTGCTGGGGGCGCTGTGCGCGTCCATGGCGGCGCTGGGAGAGGCGCAGGCGGCGACATGCACGGCGCCCGCCTGCACGAAGGTCATCGACAACGGTCCAGACGCGGGCAAGAAGGTCGTCGTCATCATGGGCGACGGCTTCGCGTCGGGAGATCAGACTTCGTACAACACGAACGTGCTGAACCTGGTGACGCAGGGCATGTTCGGCAATGACTTCTTCGCCGAAGAGCAGAACGCCTTCAACGTGTACCGCATCAACCTCACCTCGGTGGACTCGGGGATGAGCAAGATTACCTACGACGAGAACGGCACCTCGAGCGACGGCAGCGATGACACCGTGGTGAGCATCGCCGACAAGAACACGCCGCTGCGCTATCGCTTCTCGGGCTCGTGGGCACACTGCTGGCTGGAGCACACCTGGTCGGGTGGCATCGACCTCACGGAGAGCGCGAAGAACGCGGCCCTGGCCAACAACGGACTGAGCCACGCGGACTACGTCATCGTGCTGTTGAACGACCCGGCCTACGGCGGGTGCAACCGGGGGCCTCGGGACATCGTCCAGCCGCTGGGCATCTCGTGGCAGGTGGTGGCGCACGAGGCGGGCCATGGCATTGGCGGACTGCGTGACGAGTACTCCGCGGGCCGTGGGGCCTATTCGGGCTCGCTGGTGAACACGATGAACTGCTCGTCGGTGCTCGACCGCAGCTCGGTGGTGTGGAACCGCTTCATCGACCCCGCCACCCCGGTGGTCACCAGCCTGCTGGCCGGCATGGACAGCAACCGCACGGTGGGCGAGTTCACGGGTTGCAGCACCTACGACTCGGGCATCTACCGGCCGGTGCACAACTGCCGGATGAAAGGCAATACGCCCAATTATTGCCCGGTGTGCCAGACGCTCATGCGCAAGCAGCTCTACCCGAACCTGGAGCACACCTTCGACACCGCGCTGACCGGCGACTTCGACGGTGACGGGCGCGATGACGTGCTCATCCACAATGGTGGCGACCTGGCCATCTATCGCACCAGCACCAGCCCCTATCAGTCCAACCGCGTGTGGACGGCCAACAACATGGTGCCGGCGATGCCGGGCGGATCCTATACCTGGACGCTCAGGCCCGGGGACCGCTACTCCGTGGGCGACTTCGACGGTGACGGCAAGGATGACGTCTACGTCATCAACACCACCGACTGGTACACCCCCTACATCGGACTGCTGCGCTCCAACGGCACCGGTCTCGAGGCCGTCCTCTGGTACGGCACCTCGGTGCCGGGCTACGGCAACATCGGCACGGCGGACCAGCTCTTCGTCGCGGACTTCGACGCGGACGGAAAGAAGGACCTGTATCTGTTCACGGGCTCGAGCTCGAGCACCGTCTCCCTGGGCCTGCTGCACTCCACGGGGACCGGCCTCACCACCACCATCCGCTACGACGGTGCGGTGCCCGGCTGGAGCATGCGCGCCGGTGACAAGCTGTACGTGGCCGACTTCGATGGCGACAACCGCGAGGACCTCTACGTCTTCAACGGCGTGAACTGGGCCTACAAGTACCTGGGCATGCTGCGCAGCTCCGGCACCGGCATCTCCGACATCAAGCTGTACACCACCACGCTCGCCTCCGGCTGGAACATGGGCGCCAATGACCAGCACTTCGTGGCGGACATCGATGCGGACGGCAAGGATGACCTGTATGTCTTCAACGGCACCGACTGGTCCGTCGCCTACCTGGAGCTGACGCACTCCTCGGGCACCACGCTGGACTACGCCGCCCGCTACGACGACGACTCCGCCACCGCCTGGGCCACCAACATCCCCGGCTGGACGATGAAGAAGGGCGACCGCTTCTTCGTCTCGGACGCCAACAAGGATGGGCGGGGCGACCTGTTCGTCTACAACACCACCGACTGGAACACGCAGTACCTGGGCACCCTCATGTCCGGGGGCACCACGCTCAGCGGCAGCTGGTCCGCGGACTGGGTGGGCAGTTGGAACCTGGGCGTCTCGGACCAGTTCCTGAGCGCCAACTACGAGGGCGGCGCGGGCAAGGCGGACCTCTTCGTGCGCAACACCGAGTGGTTCGGGTTGATCCGCCGCACCAGCTCCGGCTTCACGATGGATCGCCACTACTACCACTGGATCTACACGCCTCTGTACGACTCGAAGCCCTGGTCGGACAGCATGCCGTGAGCGCGGACGAGCCCACGTACCCATCTTCCACTTCGAACACGCAGAGGTTTGCAATCATGACTTCCAAGAGGAGCAACACCCCGGGCCGCAAGGTCCTGATGATGGCGCTGGCGGGTGCTCTCAGCAGCCTGCCGGCGATGGCGGACAACCCCCACGCTGGCACGCCCCAGGGCTTCCAGGCCGAGGGCCGAGCCCAGCAAGGGGAGCGGATCTCCGTCACCTCGGGCAGCCGCATGCCCGGCAGCGAGCTGCCTCCCGGCAAGGCCCGGCCAGGCGTGGAGGCGAGCCCCGGAGCGCTCGCGGCGGGAGGGCAGGCGATGAGCATGGAGGAGGCGCTGCGCCAGTCCCCGCCGGTGGTGCGCCGCGAGCCGAGCGCGCCCGCGACCCTGGCCCGGGGAGGCACGCAGCAGGGGGCCCGGCAAGACGCAGCATCCCAGGGCTCACACCTGGTGCTGGTGCTGCGAGTGACCACGGACGGCAGCGCGGAGCTGGTGAGCGCCACCGAGCTGGCGGGCAAGGTGGCCCTCTCCCCCGAGCCCAAGGGAGACTTCCTGTACGAGGTGTCCGACGGGGCGCGCACGCTGGCGGTGGAGGGACTGCCAGATCCCTTCGAGGCGCACAGCTACGGGGGGCGGGCGGATGAAACCTCGGGGCACCACTTCCAGGCGGAGCGCGAGACAACGGTCGTGGTGCGCGTGCCGGGAATGAGCCTGCGCGACGCGGTGGAGAAGCTGGACGTGAAGCTGTACCGGCTCAACCCGGGTGAGCCCTCGGGCCACCTGACGCCGGAGCGGCTGACGGAGCTCAAGCAGGGGCAGCAGCTGCGTACACTGGTGCACCTGCGCGCCGACGCGCTCGGACCGCAGATCCGCGGCAAGGGCATCCGCGCACAGCAGTAGAGACGCCGCGAAAGGTGTCAGAGGATTCGTAGAGCGCATCGCACGACTCGAATCCTCTGACACCTCCCCAGCGCTCGAGGGCTGGGACTTGCCGGGCGCGCACAGTCGCGGCAGGCTGGCTGCCAGGTGTTGGCCGGGACACATCAGGAGCTCGCGACCCATGCGACACCTGTTGAACCACTTGTGGAGCCTGCTGGCTCTGCTCAGCCTGCTCGTCGTTCGGACTGGAAGTGCCGCCGATCCTCTCTGCATCGAGTGCATCAACGTCCGCATCGACCGCCCGCGTATCGTCCGGGGACCTGCCGCGGATGAGCTGGACGGCTTCTTCAACGAGATCCGGCTGGCCAATGGCCTCAAGCGGGGATTCACCGCGAACGCGACCACCTATGCGATTGACGGCAAGGAAGCCGGGGACATGGGGGGCGTACGGCGTGCGGTTCTGAGCGCCGGTCCAGCGGGCTCCTCCGACGAGTGCGGGCGATGGATGAGCGACACGGTGAAGGTGGGCGGTACCGTCCTCGGGTTCGTCCACACGGAGAGTGATTGCAACTACTTGATGGAGCAGACCCACAAGGCGATGAGCTTCGCCACGTCCACCGATGAAGGGCTCACATGCGGGGGCAGATCCTCACCGGCACCGATGCGCCGACCTCAGGCATCCACACGGGCGAGGGCGATTGCACCATCATCCGGGCCGCTGACGGCTACTACTACGCGTACTGCCTGCGGGCGCGCGACTGGGAGACCATCGTCGCGCGCGCGCCGGTGGCGAGCCCGGGTCCCGGCAACTGGTTCAAGTATCATGGCACCTCCTGGAGCCAGCCCGGACTGGGCGGAGAGGCCACCGGCCTCGGGGCCCTGGGCAGTTCGGCAGCGCACTGGGTGACCCAGGATCAAATCCTCCTGCTGGGCACGGACGAATGGTTCGGGGGCTTGAAGGCCTCCTTCTCCAGCGACAAGCACAGCTTCCGCACCCTGGGCGAGCCGTTGATCCTCTTGGATGGCGATTCGTGGAAGCGCCCCGCGCCGACGGAGCTCATCGCCTACCCCAGTGTCCTGAGTCCGGACACCGTCGACCATGAGATCCGCAACCCGTTCATCCTGACCTATACCTATGTCCAGCCGGGGGAGGGGTTCGACAAGCGGTACCTGGTGTTCCGCGACGTCTGGATGTGGATGTCCCCCACTCCCGTCTCCCCTCAGGTCGGCATTGCACTGTCGCGTTGGTACAACGCCACCACCCAGGACCGTTGGAGCACGACGGCACCCGTCCCCAACGGCGACGGGGCGTATGTGTACGAGGGCCTCCTGGGCTATCTGATGACGAAGCCCCATCCCACGCTGGCGACGGTCAAGCTGGAGGATTGCGTGAGCGACTGGCCCGGACACCCCGACCACCTCCTGGCCGACTGCGCGGCGGACGGGTACTCCTGGTTGCGGACGGCGGGGTGGGTCTTCGAGGAACCCCAACCGAACACCCTGCCCCTCTACCGCTGCTACGACTCCAAGGTGCAGCAGCACTTCGTGTCGAACCAGTCCGACTGCGAGGGCCACGGCACCCAGGAATGGTTGATGGGTTACGCGCTGGCCCGGTGAGGCAACGGACCGCCATGCCGATCAGGGCAAGCGTGGACATCGCGCGCCAGACGAAGAATTGGCCAGACGACCCGCAGAAGGTGTCAGACTCGACTTTCGCCATTTTCAGGCCGGAGAGAGCCTCAGTGCATGTGGCTTTAGGTTGAGGCGGTGGAGTTGAGACCTTCGTGTGAAGGCGGGGCCGACGAGCAGAAGTATCGACAGCAACGTGTTCAATGAGGGGGCGGTCATCGGTGTACTGGATGGGAAAAGTCTTGGTCGACTTCTCAACCATTCCCGTTGGCCGCCCTCCTCCTGCGCTCCCGCCCTCCTCGCCAGCTCTCCTCAAAATGGCGAAAGTCGAGTATGACACCTCCCCAAGACACCTCCCCAACCCGCGAGCGGTGCCGAACATCAAAGGCTGGAGCGCCCGCCGATCTCCGGGAAACGCTCGTAGGCCCGTTTAAGCGCGTCCAGGTGGGCAGGGTTGTCGAGGTCGAGCGGCGCATCCGTGAGTTGCACAACCCACCCGCCCGACGCCGTGCGCCGCGCCAGTGAGAGCAGGTCCGAATCGCGAGCAGGGTCTGGGAACCTGATGGCTTCTGCAGCGGCGGCCGACCAGTAGTTCAGCCACCCCAGATAATGTGGGATCTCGGGCAAGCGGATCTTGTCGGGGAGTTTGAGCGCTGGCAGCCCGCGTGGTGGACGTGGAGGCCCTTCCAATGTGGGATTCGTCTGCTGTGCGATCTCCACACCCGCGTTGAACGGCGTCGCGTGCCCCCAGAACGAGCGTGCGCCCTCCGCTACGGCTTCCAGCACATCCACTGCTGCCGCGATGCCGGCTGCGTCTAGCGGCAGGTCCGCATGGACTTCAAAGTGCGGCGGGCTGCCTGCAGCAAGACCGTTCGGGTTTTCCCAACCAGCAATCGTCACGAGGTGGTTATCGTCATTATTGCAGAGGAACGGAAACCCGCCGTCTGTTCTGTTTGCCGCGACCCACTCATCGCGGCGAGGCAATGCAATAAAGTCTTCCTTTTCGGAAGTCGTCCATCCCAGGCGCAAGCCCGGAAGCGCACGTTCCATCCCATAAATGATGGTGAGAGGCCGCATATCGGAACCCACGAGTGCAGGCGCATAGACGATGATGCCAAGCTCATTGTGACCAGACGTCATTTCAGCACCAGTCCATGACGACGACTTTGAGGGAGCGATCCGCGAATAGCAATGCGGTCTTGTGAGCTTCACTGCGCACGCCAACAATGAAGTCATACCCACATTCCTTGGCGAGCTTGGCCTCGCGCTGTATCTCGCTCAATTTCATTTTGATGAAGAACCTCTGCGAGTGAGGTGAGTGCTTGCCAAAATCATCCGTCTTGACCTCCCAGAGCGTACGCGTGGCCAGCTGCAGCGCGTCGAAGCTCTTCCCATTCACATACACGTCCCCGCCGGGAAAGCTGTTATTCGGCATCTTGTCGGCGCACTCGTTATGAGGGTCATGTCCGCCGAGGTGGCGCGGCAATGGGATGGGCTTGCATCTCGGGTCGTCTTCCTCCACGAGGGCGGACGGGGGCTGCTTCTGCGTCGAGAGCTCCCGGGCCGGTGCTTTCGTCGCACGCGGTTGGGCCTCAAGCTCCACCATGAGCTGCTGCGAGGCCTCCGACACGTCTCGCAGCCGTGCCTCGAACTCCCGTTGAGCGTCTACCCACTCCGGGCGGCGGTCGATTTCTGCTGAGGCGGTATTGGAGGGGTAGAGCAGGACCAAGCCCACGAGCAACGGACCCACCCGGGAGAGCGCTCCGGCGACCGTTCTGGCTCGGCCCGCCTGGGCAAGACCCTCCGCCCTCCTCACTACCTCGGCGGCTTGCCCGCTCGTCTTCGCGGCGCTGGAGAAGCGCTCGAAGGCCCGTTCCGCTGCGGTAAGCTTGCGATCCAACACCTCCCATTGACGCGGCTCCAAGTCATTACGCGCTCGAGACAGCAGGGCCCTGGCTTGGTCCAGGTCCACCTTTCCAATTCGCGACCCTTGCTGCACCGGCTCCATCGGCGCGGACACGAGCCGGATGCTGGGGCCCGAGGGAAGAGTCGGGACGAAGGCGTGAGGCCGAGGCATCGGCGGCGGGGGGGGGCGCGCTCGCGCAGGCAGAGAGAAATAGCAGCAGTGAGAAGCAAGCGCGTAGACGCATGGGGACGTCCTTATCAAACAAGTGGGGCGCCGTGGGTCAAGGCGGCTCCGTTCTGGGGTATGCCGCCCGCTTTGACAGCGAGAATGCCCGACGCCTGCCGGAGTGAGCACCTCGGCGCTCGCGAGCGGTGCGAACACGGCGTCAGAGGAGGCGCTAACTGAGCAGCCCCGGATATGCCCACCCCCGTGCCGACCCCCGCCGAAGGCGAAGAAGGTGTCAGAGGATTCGTAGAGCGCATCGCACGACTCGAATTCTCTGACACCTCTCCAGGTGAATGCCACCCGATCACCGTGGAGTGGCGCGGTTCGACTGGCCGCGGAGCATCCGCTCCAGGAGCATCGGCGCGCCGTCCCGGGCGTGGGAGATGGCCACCATGGCCGCGAACCCCGCGACCGCGAGCATGATCGCGCTCTTCGCCGCGAGGCGATTGTGGAACCCGGTGACGGCCAGGCCGACCAGCAGCAGGATGTGGCTGACATACCAGGTGAGCGCCAGACGCCCCGTGGACACGAGCGCATTCCGCGCGTGTGCCGGAAGGTGTTCCGCGAGGACGAAGCCGACTCCAATCACCAGGCCCGCGAACCCGAAGGCGGAGAGGATGAACTGCGGCATGGGCGGCATCGAATGCGTGCCAAGGATCGCGGCGATGCCTTGCGGACCCAGGCTCGAAGCCAGGGAGCTCCGACCCGCCAGCTGGATGAGCGCCATCGAGGCGAGCTCCGCAACAAGAAGGAGTACGCCCCCCGTGAGCAGCATCCGCCGCGCTGTCCCGCCGTCACGCCAGTCCAGACGGGAGAGGCGCAAGCCCAGCACGAAGAAGGCGAGCCACGGAATCAAGGGCCGGAATCCATCGATGACGAGGTTCGACACGAATCCGGAGGGCGTCCAGAGACCACGATAGGTCAGCGTTGCCCACTCCCAGCGCGCATCCCAGTCGATGAATGCAGCGGCGACAGGAAAGCCAAGGACCAACACCGCGATGAGGAGCGTGAGTGCTCGCGATGACCCTCGGTGCAACAGCGGCGCGGCGAGGAGTGCGACGCCGTAGAGCCGCAGGATGTCGCCAGGCCAGATGACGAGGTTGAGCACCCCCAGCGTGCCGAGGAACGCGGCCCGGCGCCACAGTACGCGGCGATGACTGGAGTCCTCCGTCCGTGCCAGGAGTTGTCCCACGCCGAGGCCCGCCAAGAGGACGAACGTGGCTGCGGCGCGTCCGTCGCACAGGTTGAAGACGAAGCGGTCGAGGCCCGACAGACGCTCCGTGGGTGGCCCCAGGACGAGCACCGAGTGCACCACGAGCATGCCGCAGATGGCGAGCGAGCGGGCAATGTCAAACCCGTGGATGCGCGCCGATGCCGAGGGTGAGTCCGTCATCGCCGATTCTCCTGCCTTCCACCCGGGAGTGAGGACACGGCGTGCCCGTGCAGGAAGGTCTCGAGGAAGGTGCGCGAGGCGTCATTCGCGGCGAGGTCTCCGCGAGCGACCGCCATCCATGCCGCATACAGAAGGGCCTCGAAGGAGGAGAACAGCCAGGCGAGCGGAACATCCCGGCGAAGCACGCCCTTCTCACGAGCCCGGTCCAGGACAGCTCCGATCCGCTCATCGACGCGCGCTTCAGCGGCTTTGAGCTCTGGGTCCTCTTCGAGCTCGGAAGCGACGAGGAGAAACCGGAGCTTTTCACCCCATGGGACGAGTGCGGTCGCCATCGCGTCCAGCGCCGCCGCCGGAGGGAGCTTCTCGAACGGATGGGCGCGAAGGGCCTGCTCGAGCTGGGCGATGGCATCCAGACCCGCCGCGCGAATCAGCTCCGTGCGCGAACCGAAGTGCCGGTGCAGCGTCGCACGCCCTACGCCCGCAGTTCTCGCGACCTCGTCCAAGGACGCGGAGGGGTTGGCCGCGAACACCTGCGCGGCGGTGCTCAGCAGCAGGGCCCGGGTCCCAGAAGGGGCCGCGGAGGATGGAGGGTCTCCGATACCTCGTCGTCTCATATGAGACATATTTGTCTCATGCGGGAGCGAGTGTCAATCCGGGCGAGAGAAATGCGGTCCACGCTCGGACCCGGCCACTCCTTCCGACCTTGGGGAACGGTCAAAGGAGGTCCGCGAAGCGAGCCCGGTCCACGCCGACATGGAGCTGGCGGGCAGCGATGGCCGCCGCGCGACCCAGGACCCCGGTATAGGTGGGAAACGAGAGCGGAACGCGCGCCAGCTCATCCACTCGCATCCCCGCCTCGATGGCGATCGCCGCCGTCTGGACCATGTCGACCGCCCGCTCGCCCACCACGTGGCAACCGAGGATTCTGCGCGTGGCGCGGTCGACGATCAGCTTGCAGAACCCGGTCGTCCGACCATCGATGATCGTGCGCGTCGTCGAGTCGAAGCGCACCACCGCCACGACGACGTCGTGCGTTTGACGCGCCTTCGCTTCGGTGAGGCCCACTTGCGCGTACTCGGGATCGGTGAAACTGCCGATCGGACACACCTCGTCCGTGACGGTGATCATCCGAGCGTTCGCCGCGTTGGAGCCCGCGACGAAGCCGTCCTGCAACGCCTGGGGGACCAGCATCAGGCGCCCGGTCACATCTCCGGCGGCGAAGATGTGCGGCGCGGAGGTTCGCAGATGAGCGTCGACGCGCACGAATCCTCGCGAGTCGGTCTCGACGCCCGCCGCCGCGAGGTTGAGCGCGGCGGTGTCGGCCGTCCATCCCACCGCGACGACGACGAGCGCGGCCTCGGCGCTGTCCCGCACTCCGTTTTTGGAGAAGACCATCCGCACGCCGCCCGGCGCCCTTTCAAAGCGCTCGATCTCGCCGAAGGCCTCGCGCACCGCCATGCCGGCCTGACGAAAGGACTCAGCGACGGCGGTGGACACGTCTTCGTCCTCGGTCGGCAGGATGCGCGCCGCAGCCTGGAAGAGCTGCACCCTCGTGCCGAACGCGCTGAAGATCGACGCGACCTGTACTCCCGTCGCGCCGCCGCCGACCACCACCATGGTCGGTGGAACAGTCGTCAGGTGCCACGCATCGCTGTGGGTCACCGTGAGCTCGAACCCCGGGACCGGGAGGCGCCGGCTGACGCCGCCGGTGCAGAGGATGAACTTCTCCGCTCGAAATCGCAGCCCGTGCTGGGTCTCGACGGTGTGCGGGTCCACGAAGCGCGCTGCGCCGGCATGCTCGTGCACGGTGACCCCCGCCGCATCGATCTGCTCGCGCAGGGCCGCTCGCGCGCGAACATCGCCGACCACCTCGCGCACGCGCGTGAGCAGTCGCGCGTAATCCAGCACCGGTTCGGTGACCGCGATGCCATAGCGGCCCAGTTGCCGGGCGTCGCGGATCAGCCGCGCCGCATGCGCCAGCGTTCTCACCGGAACCGGTCCGTCGTGGGCCGCCATGCCGCCGAACTCGCCGCGGGTGACGAGGGTGGTTCGGGCGCCCAGGTCACCGGCTCGAAGCGCTGCGAGCAGTCCCGCGGGTCCGGAACCGATGACCACGACGTCCATGCTCGTCGAGGCGTTCATGTCCGGAGGTCCGCCAGCCAGCGCAGAGCGCGCAGCCCGGGCATGAGGCAGTACTCTCCTCCGCGCGTGACCACGAACTGCGGAAGGCCTCGCAGACGCCTGGGGATGGGCCGCCGCGGGAACGAGAACACGCCGGTTCCGTCGTTGGCGCCAGCAATGGGGTCTTTCGCCTCGCCCAACCCGAGAAACTCACCACCGTTGAGCCACTCCGATTGCACGAACTCGAACTGCCGTCCGAGGTGCGCGCCGATAAAGGCAAACATCAACCCGCGATCGGCGCCGTCGTCATCGAGGACGCCCTCGGGCAGCTCGGGCCCGTAGGCGGTTCCGCGCCGGATCATCCGATGAAGCCTGACCACGCCAGCGACGGACGCGTCGCGAGGATTCGCTCGCCGGACATGAGACGAGGGGGGCGTCTTGTACCCGGTCGGGTCATCCGCATAGCGGAAGTCATTGTTGCGCCGCGGATCGGCGCCCAGGTCGGGAGCGTCGTGGTGAGGGCACAGCGCCAGCGGCGCGCCGCTTCGCCATCTTCCCATCATCTTCGCGGCCAGACTCTCTTCGTCCTCCGGGCTGCTCGAGTTGTTCTTCAGGTACTGCCGGAACGCGGCCACTCGCTGATGAAGCTTGCGGAAGGCGACGTACGTTCCATTGCGACCCAGGACGTCGGGCCGGGGCATCGGGGGCAAGCTGCCCGTCTCGTCGGGGTAGCCGAGGACGAATTCGCCTGCCTTGAGCGGCTCCTCGCGGGGATTGCTTCCTGGAATACCGCTCCCCTCGACGGCCGGATGACTGATGCCATCCCTGAACCCGAACGGCTCCTTGCCAGTGCTCAGCGAGTGGCAGTCCTGACGCCAGATCGCCTTGACCCCGCCAGACTCCCGCAGGGCTTTGTGCGCGCGCGCCAGCGCGGCTTCGAGTTGAACCCGGTCCGGCGAAAGAGCCGTCAACACGACGTGGACATCTCTCGTTCCCAGCGGCGGTTCCCAGTGCTCGGGGCTGCTCTCGCCAACGTCTCCCAACGCGCTCGCCCGGGCGGCCATCCCCTGCCGGAACTCCCACGCGAAGCTGTCCAGGGAGTCCTGCGGCACGCCCAGCGCCTCGAGCCCGTGATACGTGAGCGCGACGCTGACCCAGCAATCGGCAGTCGGGCTTTCCGGATGGGCGGCCGAAGCCACCACCGAGCCGAGCCGGCCCATCAACTCCCGTCCCGCCCTCCGGTCGTCGATGCGGAGGAGGATGTAGGTCGCGACGTACGGAGAAGGCCGGGGCCGCAGCACTCCGCTCTGGATGTCGTCCAGTTCGAGCATGTCACCGGGCCGTGGCGAGGTTCTTCCAGAAGCGCTCGAGGCTCTCGTCCGCCCCGAACAAGGTGCTGAAGATCGTGGAGTCGGCCACCAGCACGTCGCCGGCCCTGCCATCGCCCGGCGGCATCCACACCAGCGCGTTGAACTCGGTGTTTCCCGCGTTCGTGAAGGGATGTGGCCGGGTCAGGTCGATGGGTTGCTTCGCCAGAACGTGAATCGAACGGGAGTCCTCCGTCGTGACCGCATAGTGCGGCAGGTGCATGTGGAAGTTGAAGTTCTGGACCCCGGTGAGCCAACCGCGCGAGTCCAGGTCCTTCAACACCGTCAAGGGCGCGCTCCGGTTCGTCCCTTTGACGACGGCGGGGCGGAGACCCCAGCGATTCTCGACAGGAATTCCCAGCCCCTTCATCAACGAGCGTGTATAGCCGCCGAAGCGTTGCTGACGAGGCACCAGCGCGTCGCCATGGTGGGCGTATTCGAGGGCGCGCTCTTTCATGTCCTCCGAATGCCCGACGTCGTGGTGTGGGCCAATCACCAGGCAGGTGCCTTCGCGCTCGAGGAACGCGCGAACCGCTTCAATCTCCTCCGGGGCGGCCACCTGTCCGGTGACGTTGTGGTCCAGACCGAAGACCAGCAGCGTGTCCGCATCGGCGAGGACTCGCTCGTCGAGCGGCAGGGTGAAGCCCGCCTGGTCGACCCGCTGGAACATGGGGACCACGTGCCCGGTGACATCCTCGACCACCTGCTGGAACTTCACCCACGCCCAGAAGAAGAGCTCCAGTGAGCCCGCGATCCCCTGCTGGAACCGCAACGGGTCCGCCCACTGGGGAGACTCGTAGTCGGGCCAGAGCACCCGGCGAACCTCGGTCATCGTCGAGAACCGGTTGTCCATCTCGGTCGGATCCCGATTGGCTTCTCCGGGGTAGCTCCAGGACGTGTAGACGCTGACACGCCGGTGACCCTTCGAGTATTTCCTCGGCGTGTGGTTCTGGTTGTACGTTCGCGCGCGCGCTTCGGCCATGACAGACCCCTACTGCATCTGCTCGAGCATCTCGGCGAGCGCGGCCTTGATCTTCAGTGCCTTCTTGATCTCATCGCTCGTGAAGTACGGGTATTCGCCGTACTCGAGAAAGCTGTTGCACTGGTGCTCTCGGATGAACTTGATGAACGCAGGCGTGTTGGTCTTCCAGTCCATGGGAAAGCCCTCGAGGTTTTCGAAGGCCGTATTGATTCCGGACTTGGTGAAGAGAACGACCGCGTCCTCGGTGTATTTGTCGAAATCGGTATCGAAGATGCCCTGGTACATGAACCGGGTGTCGTTATCGAAGAGCACCCAGCGCAGGTAGTGGAGCTTGAGCGGCGCAAGAAGGCCAGGGTCCGCCTTGAGCGATTCGGCCAACCGCTGGCCGTAGCTGCGAACCGCATCGGCGCGCCCCGGCTTGACGTGGGCGATGATCGTGAAGCCGTAACATGCGGGGGTTTTCGGGAAGATCGGACCGTATTTCCCCTTTTTGAGGTGCTCGGTCGATTTGGGAATGGCCATGGCCTGGGGCGTGATTTCCATCGTGAAGCTCCCATTGCACTTGCACCTCAAATTCGCGGCGGCTCCGAGGACCTGCAAGTAGGGTGGTTGCCTTCGAGCGGACGAGCACTCGCAATCCAGTCAGTCAGGCAGCCCAGGCTGCACCCGGCTGCCTCCCCTCCTCGAACCCTCGGCGCACACCCGCTGCCCTCAACCGTGCCCCAATCCCTTCTATACGCAAGACCCATCCATCCTCTATGTTTCAACACAACACGGAGGGGGGCCATGTTCAAGATTCATGCGATTCATGCCGGTAATCGGCACCTCTACGAAGAGGCACTGGAACAACACTACCGCATCCGCCACGACATCTATGTCGGCGAGCGGATGTGGATGGAGTTGGAGCGCCCTGATGGACGCGAAGTCGATCAGTTCGACACAGATAAGGCCGTCTACCTGCTTGGTATCGAGCCCGGCAAGGGAGTTGTCGGGGGTTCCCTCCTCGTACCGACTCTCGAGCCGCATCTCATGAGCGATGTTTTTCCAGAGCTTGCCAATAAGCGCGGGCTGCCGCGAGCACACGACATCTTCGAATGGACGCGGATCTTCGTCGTTCCCGCGAAGCGTGAGGCCGGACGGCTCAGCAAGGCCGCCGGCATCGTCTACTGCGGCATTCTGGAGTTCTGTCTGTCCCAGGGTATCCGACAGTTGAGTGTTGTCTGTGAAGACTATTGGATTCCGCGCCTGCTGGCGCTGGGTTGGAACCCGGTGCTTCTTGGAGACGCCCTCCTCAAGGATGGCATGGCCATTGTCGGGATTACGTGCGACATGACAGAGGAGGCTCTCGCCAAGACACGCTCAACCTATTCGATCGACGACAGCGTCCTGGCTCCAGAGTCGGAGCCACCGGACCGCGCCACGCTGGAGGCCACGCTGGCCACGCACGGCGGCAATGTGAGCACCGCGGCGCGAGCCCTCGGGATGCACCGCCCCCAGCTCTACCGGCTGATGCAGCGCTGGGGAATGAAGACTCCCTGAGCCTCTTCAGGACTGTCCCTGAAGAGGAGGCCCTGCCGGGCGCGACCGGTCCGAACCGAACTTCTAGCGCGAGGGAGCTCCAGCGCTCATTGTCGGTGGACTACGGCGCCTTCGGCACGAAGCAGAACCCGGTCGTCAAGGAACCGTTCGCGGTGCAGATCCCGCTGGTGCACTCGATGGACTTGCACTCCCATGGGCTGCCACACGCCGCGCCCACGTCCTTGAGCTCCATGCACTTATTGGTCTGGCTATCGCAGTACCCATCGCGGGAACACCGCGTGTTCGAGCAGTCCGCACCGAGCGCCGCCTCTCTCTTGCAGAGATGGGTGCTGGAGTCGCAGTAGAAGCCGGTTTCGCACGGCGCGTCCGCGCAGCTCTGCCCCTCGCCAGCGAGCTTCACGCACGAGCCCTTCGTGGTCTCGCTCGAGATGCGGAGGTAGCAGGTGAGGCCCTGGGCGCAGGAGCTGGGGAAGTCCTTGCAGTCACCGCCCTCGGAGATGGTGCCCGCGATGGCCCTGTCGCAGGAGCTATCCGTGTCCTGCAACATCTTGCACTCATCCTGCCGCGCTCGGATGTCGCCCATGCACTCGGCGGCCGCACTCGCATCGTAGATCGACTTCTTCGCCTCGATCCCGGAGAGGATGGAGCGCTCGCACAGCGCCTTCCAACCGGACTGACAGCTCGCCAGGTCGATGCTCCGGCTGGTACAGCACTTCACCGACGTCTCACAGTTGGCCTTCGCGTACTCGGTGCAGAAATCCTCCTGCTCGAGGGTATTGGAGCAACCGGACGCCCACAACACCACTACGCTCGAGACGGCGAACACGAGTCTCTTCATCGTTCTCTCCTGGGGAAGGCGCACGGCCGGCGCCACGCCGCTCATTCTCGCCGGAAGCGCCCCCGTTTGCATCCGCACGTCAGCCGCCCCCGCGAAGCACCGGTACTCGGCCGGTACGCCCGCCGCGCGCAGCGCCACGGCGTAGCGCAAGAGCGGCAACACCATCGACCTCTACACCACGTTCCCGTGGGAGGCCCTCTGCGCCGAGGTGGCGAAGCTCAAGGTCCAGCGCCACGAGCGCGGCCAGTTCGTCCGGCTGCCGCTGGCGGCCTCGGCCGAAAAAGAAAACCCCGGCTCGCCTGATGGAGACCGGGGCATTGCTACATTCCTTGCTACAGCCTCCGGAGAGGCCAGCGACGACCGTGCCCTCTCCACCCGAGGGGTTGGCGGCTGCCTGCCATGCGGACAGTCTCACCTGCTTGCCCGAGGAGTCCACGAACGCCTCTGCTGCTGCTGTCTAGGGCGTAGCGTCCGGGTCAGCCAGCAGTAGCCGCGCCGAAAGCGATCCGGCGTGGCTGCGGTCAACCCCTGCAGGCGCCGACTGCGGCAACAAGACGCAGTGGGTTCGTGGTCGAAGCCAGTAAAATATGGACCTATGCAACGACTTCATGCCTTGCTCCCGATCCTGTGCTTGGCCACGGCTGCGATTGCTGCCGAACCCGCCGACTCCCAGCAACAGCCGAAACTCCCCATCTCCGTCGCCTTCGTGCTTGCGGCAGGTGCTCAGGTGGTCGACTTCGCGGGCCCGTGGGGTGTATTCGAGCATGTGGACGTGCCCGGCAGTTCGGGTCCGGCGTACAAGCTATTCACCGTGGCGGAGGCGAAGCGACCGCTGAAGGTCTCGGGGGGACTCACCGTGTTGCCCGATTTCAGCTTGGGCAATGCGCCCATGCCCGACGTGGTCGTCGTCCCGGCCCTTGGGGCGGAGCCCTCGCCCGCGGTGCTCGCTTGGCTCAAGAAGGTCAGCGCCCACGCGAAGTTGACCATGTCTGTGTGCGACGGCGCTTTCGTGCTCGCGGCGGCGGGACTCCTCGACGGCAAGCAGGCCACCGCGCATCATTCGGCATTGGGCTTGCTCGCGTCCAACTACCCGGCAGTCGACGTCAAGCGTGGTGCCCGCTTCGTGGACTCTGGCCGGGTTGCAACCGCCGGTGGACTCACCTCGGGCATCGATTTGGCGCTGCACGTGGTGGCTCGCACCTTCGGGCGCGAGGTTGCCGAAGCGACCGCCACCCTGCTCGAATACCAGGGGACCGGCTGGAAGGATCCCGCGAGCAATGCAGCCTTCGCGAAGCGGCCTGTGTCCACCGCGGAGCACCCGCTGTGCCCGGTCTGCGAGATGAAGGTAGACCCGAAGCACGCCCTGACACTCGAACACGAAGGGCAGCACTACCTGTTCTGCTCGGAGGGCTGTCGGAAGGCGTTCCAGAAGGCGCCGAAGTATTTCGTGTGGTGAGTGCGCGCCCTTTCGCATCGACGCTATGGCAAAGCCAACCCTTCGCGGTGGGCTTTGGGATGTCCCGCCGCCGGGCCCGAATGGGACCACGCCTCGAAGTGCCTCGCGAGCTGGTGGCGCGGTGGGCGGCCTGACGGGTGGCGCAGAGGCGCCCTGGCGAGATGTGGCTGGGGAGGGGCGGGTGGAGGAGCGCGGGTGGGCGTACCGGCGGAGGCGGCCGGAGGGGACGGTGCTGTACGAGGCGGTGAGGGACAACCTGGCCACGCTGCTGGAGGAGGCGAGCGAGGTGGGGCGCGGCCTGCCCCGGTACGTGGAGCGGGACTTCGCCCGGTACCTGGAGTGCGGCGTGCTGGCGCACGGCTTCGCGCGGGTACGCTGCGAGAGTTGCAAGGACGAGCTGCTCGTCGCCTTCTCATGCAAGGGCCGAGGGGTGTGTCCCTCCTGCAACGCGAAGCGCGCGCAGGTGACAGCGGTGCACCTGGTGGAGCGGGTGCTGCCTCACGTGCCCTACCGTCAGTGGACGCTGTCCTTTCCGCATCGGGTGCGGTGGGTGCTGCTCAAGGACGTGGGACTGTCCCCGGACGATGGAACGAGCTCCCCCAAGCGGGAGCGGAGGAGGCGAGCGTGGCGCCTGAAGCGGTGGCGAGACAGGAAGCGAGGAAGGAGCGGCCAGCGCGAGTGGACTGGGCAGGGCTGCTACGAAGGACCTTCGTGTTGGATGTGTTCGCCTGCGTACGAGGCGGGAGGGGGGCGAGCGATTCTGGAGCACCTGGGCCTGCCCTCGGCAGGTGCGAGGCTGGCCCCGGCGCGCGGGCCCCCCCAGGCCGCGTGGTGTTGAAGCTCAAGCCGCCAGGGCCAAGAGAGCCAGTCCCCTGCCGCGCACCTCATGGGCGGGCGGCCAGGGCCGGCGTGTACCCCAAGGGGCTGCGCGGCTTCTCCACCCGCCTGGCGCACTGCTCGGGCGGCCCCCGTCAGCGGCCCTCCTCGGCCCCTCCGCTCCAGCCCTCACCCTCCACATGGCCTCTATCCCGCCTATACGCCAAGTTCTGCGACGGCCTGCCGTTCTATCGCCAGGAGTGTATGGCTTAGACTCGCCGCATGGGACTCTTGACCTTCAGCATCAACGTCACCCTGGACGGCTGCGTCGACCACCAGGAGGGAATCGCCGACGACGAGACACACGCCTTCTTCACCCGCCTCATGGACGAGGGCGGGGCGATGCTGTGGGGCCGCGTCACCTACGAGATGATGGAGAGCTACTGGCCGGCGGTCGCCCGCGGCGACGAGGAGGCGCCGCCGGCGATGCGCGAGTGGGCGGTCAAGCTGGAGGCCAAGCCGAAGTACGTGGTGTCGTCGACGCGAAAGGACTTCCCGTGGACCAACAGCCACCACATCGCCGGCGACCTGCGCACGGGCGTGCAGAAGCTCAAGGACGCGACCCCGGCCGGCGTGCTCCTCGGTAGCGGTAAGCTCGCGACCGAGCTGGACCGGCTGGATCTGATCGACGAGTACAAATTCCTCGTCCACCCCAGGATCGCCGGCCACGGCCCGACCCTGTACCAGAGCGGGCTGCCCAGCACGCGACGGCTCGAGCTGGTCTCGGCGAAGCCGCTCCGCAGCGGCGTGGTCGCCATGCACTACCGGCGCGCGCGCTGACTCAGAGCAGCCCCATCGCGCCCAGCTCGCGGGCCAGCGCGTCGTCGGGAGCCTTCTCGCCGCGCAACACGGCGTACCCGCTGCACGAGCCCCGTCTTGAGCATGACCGGCTGAGCGGTGCAGGGTGCAGGGGATGGCGGATGCAGCTACGTGGAAGAAGCATGTGGCGGCCTGGCGTGCGAGCGGAGACGTCCGGCGTCCTGGTCACCACCTTCTCCGGCAACGGCTTCGACCATCGGCGTCCAGATGTAGCCAGAAGGAGGAGACCGAGGGCCACACGTCCTCGATATCGGAGAGCTGCAGGTCGGTGATGGCCACGCAGCGCACACCCTGCTGTCCGCAGCGCTGAGCGGCCATGGCTCTCACGAAGGCCCTGCCGCTCGCGCTGTGGCCCGCTATCAGGCCCCTCGTCCCAGGAGAGATTGTAGAGGGCGGCGTGGACGCCAGAGAGCACGTCCTCGGGAGTGTCTCCACCGCCATCCGCGGTGAGCGTGGCGAGGAAGGTGTAGCTGGAGTTGATGTCGGGGCTCAGCGGGGAGGCGCGGGTGACATAGGCATCGCCGCGGTCGCGGTAGGCGACGACGCCCACGCTGATGCGCTCGCTGGGGCGGAAGGAGCGCAGGGCCTCGGTCAAGTCCCTCACGCGCTCCTTGGCCTCACGAATCTCTCCGGACATGGAGCCGGTGGGTCGATGAGGAAGACGAGATCTAGGTGAGCGCGGGCCTGGGAGGGCCAAAGGCCGAGCAGCAAGGCGAGGAAAAGAAGGCGCATGCCGGGCAGCACGACTCGCCTACCCCGGCCCATGGCATCAGCTCCCGCCTTCCAGGCACCCGCCAGCTCTAGTGAGATGGGGCCTTCCTTCACGGGGACGGGCTCGGAACTGCCCTGCTTCTCACCGGGCATGTCGGCACCGTGTCTCTCTCCGAGGCGGAGGCCGAGCTGCCGGGTCATGGTCTCGACGGCACCGGCCGGGCACGCCTGGGGCGCGGGCTCCTCGCGGACCTGGGCGCCGGGACAGGCCATGTTGGCGGCGGCAGCCACGGCCAGCAGCACATTGGCCCCAGTGGAGCCGTTGCCCGTCTTCTCCCTCTGAGCCTGTGAGCCGGGGGCCTTCTTCTTCATGCGAGTCGTTCCCAAGCTGAGCGTCACGGTGGTGACGGGCGCAGGGGTATTCGCCCTCGGGGGCGCTGCGCCTGCGTCAGCTTCGGGCGGCTTCCACGGGGGCGCCACTTCGCCAAAGTGGAGTTCGGGGAGCCCGAGAAAGGCCCCGTCACCCTGGCCCGCTACACCCAGCGCTGGCTGCAACAGCGCAAGGGTCTCATTGCGGACTTGAGGACGGATGAGTCCCGCCTCCGGCTCCATGTCCTCCCGTACATCGGCGAGATGGCGCTGGAGGACATCCGCCCCCGGCACCTCGTCGATCTCTTCCGCCAGCTCCGGGTCCAGGGCTCCATCGCGCCGAAGACCGTCCACAACATCTACGGGGTACTCAAGGCGCTCTTCCGCGATGCTCACCTCGCGGACCTCGTGACGACCTCGCCCTGTATCCTCACCCGGCACCAGCTCGGCGAGAACGTGGACAAAGATCCAACCTGGAGAGCCACCGCAGTCTTCACCCGTGACGATCCGGGAGATACGGAGTGGAGGCGGCGGGAATCGAACCCGTGAGCAAGGCGATAGAAAACCCTAAGCAGGACGCGCTGTTACCCGCTATCGCCTTGATTCTCCTCGGGTTCGTCATCCCGTCCCGTCCCACGCCGTTCCCCCGTGTGCAGCCCCTTTCCCCGCTGGCGGGGCACACTGAGGGCACATGCGCCCCACCTCCCCGCCTGCATCCCTCCCCACACCGGGCGAGTGGGCGACTGGCGGGGCCCTCCTGAACGTGCAGCTCGCTCCTGGTGCCGGGGGTGCTGCGGCAGGGGGGGCGGCTCTGACGGCTGCGACGGGTCAACCAGGGCGATGACGGGGGCGCCAGTCGAGGCGCGAGCGGCCTGGATACCCGGCACCGTCCGCGAGCGCGCGCCTGCTGGCACCGCTACCGCCCTGGGAGCCCTCCACAGGCCCGAGCTGCGGCTGCCGTGTTCCACTCCCCCGCGTGCTCGTCCCTCGTTGTCGGTGCGGGCTGGCATACTCCCCAACGGACCCGACCTAAGCCTGCCCCCCACTTGATGAAAGGACGTGACGATGCGCTTGCGAACCTGGAGCGCGCTCTTGATGCTGCTCACCGCCTGCGCTAGCGCGCCCGCCCCGCAGTCGATGCCACGGCCCCATGACTTCGCGTCGACTCCCACCTCGGGCCCGCGCATCCGGCTCGTTTCCTCGCCGATGGAGCCGACACCGGAACGGTCGTGGATTGGAAAGGCGGACCTGGACAAGGCCAGGGCACTGCTATCTCGGGCACGCCAAGACATCGAGCCGCGTCAGTGGGAACAGTTGGACCGCAAGCTCACCGCAGCGGAACGGGCCTTCGAGCGCTTCTCGCGCGCCGCGAAAGCGAGTGGGCACGCCGCCAAGGTGGTGAGGGGGGCGGAGGGCGTCGTGCAGGCGGGACGCGCCAGGACGCTGGCTGAATTCCTCCCCCGGGTGGGCCCGTTGCTCGTGGGCCTCGTCCTGCTCTACCCCTCTAGCACCGCCGGGCCGGACATCGACCGTCGCCCGGAGTGGGTCGACGCGCAAGGGGAGTACGAGGCCCGTCTGCGGGAGGTGGCGGAGGAGTCGCGGCGGCTCATGGTGGAACTTGAGGCCCAGCCTCGTGCGGCGAAAATACCGGCCCGGGAGCCCTCTCCGCAGAAGCCGCCCGCGACCGCCCTCACCCAGGAAGAAGACGACCCGAGATGCACGCCCATCCCCTTGCCACGCCACCTTGGCGGGCATGACCCGCACAACGAATGCGCCGACAAGATGCCGGGCAACACCTTCCCTGGGGGGGATGTGTACGTGAATGGGAAGAGCTTTGACGCGCTGCAACTGGCCACGCGCACGCTCTGGGAGGTCAAAACGGATGACTTTGAGAAACAACCGCCTCGCTCGCAGCAGTTCTTTGTCAAAATGAAACTGCCGGAAATACAACGCGAGAAAAGGCTCGCGGAAGAGTGTGGCTACAATTTTGTCATTGGCGTCAAAAGCGCCGCGCATAAAGCGGTACTAGAGAGCTTGGATGACACCCTCACCGTCGTCATCATGAATTGGTGCTGACATGGCGTTTGGTCGAAATGAGATTACTATCAGCGTGTACGCCCCTGCGCTCACGGGCGACGATGGACGCCCGCTTGCCATCGTACAAGGAATGGAGCGTGCGCTTCCTGGATTGCGCCTGGGGTGGACGACTTCGGAGAAGGAAGACCTCATACCGCTATCTCACCGCGATGAATGGGTCGCGTCCAACAGGACAAACGGAGGGTTTCCGTTCCTTTGCAATGATGACGATACCCATTTGGTGACGATTTCCGGGTGGGAAAACCCGAACGGTCTTTCCGCGGATGGCGCGCCGCATTTTGAAATTCATGCGCAACTGCCACTCGACGCGGGCGGTGTCGCGGCGGCAGCGGATGTGCTGGCGGCGATTGGGGAAGGCGCACGCGCGTATTGGGGACACACTACGCCCTTCAATGCGGCCGTGGAAATTTCGCGGCAGACGGTCGATCCGGTGCGTAAGCCAGGAGTTCCGCCACGAGGGCTTCCCGCGCTCAGGTTCCCAGCATACATTCGTTCGCCTGAGATTCCGCGTCGCATCGGGTGGCTGAACTACTGGTCTGCCGCTGCCGCACAAACCATCGGGTTCCCGGACCCCGCCCGCGATGCGGAGCTGCTCTCGCGCGCACGGCGCACGGCGTCGGGTGGGTGGGTCGTGCAGCTCACCGATGCGCCGCTCGACCTGGACAACCCCGCACACCTGGACGCGCTCAAACGGGCCTACGAGCGCTTCCCGGAGATTGGCGGGCGCTCGGCCCCTTGAGGCTCGGCACGGCTCACAGTGGCCGTGCTCAGGGCCCCTTGGCTTTGCCCTCGGGGAACGTGACGTTCCAAAGGGTGACGGTGCGCGGCCCGGTTGCCTCCCACAACTTGAGGGTGCAGGGGCAGCCGAGCTGCGCGCGCTCCCCCTCGATGCCCACCACGACGGCACCGGCACCATTCGCGGGGATGGGTGCCTTTTGCCACTGGGTAAGCTCCACCTCTTCCCCCGTCGAGTCCACCAGCGCCGCCCCCGCCAGCGTCCAGGGCTCAGCGCCGGGGTTGGAGAGGCCCAGCCGCACAGCCACGCTTGCCGGGCGGGTCTCGCCCTTAATGGTGTAGCTGTAGCTCCAGGCTTCATCGAGCCGCAGCGCGTTTGCTGGCTGCTCCCTCACCCACGAGCCAAGCTTCTTGGACGCCACGACCCCGGCCTGCTCCATCCATGCGGCGCCCATAAGCCCGCCCGGCCCCTCACGCTCGGCCAGCAGCAGCGCCTTGTCCTCTTGACATTGGCGCGCTTCGGCCTGTGCGTCATCGCGCTCTTTCTTGAGCACCTCGGGCGGGCGCGGTTGGCGGAACACCTCTACGCGCCGCGTCCCCCGTGACGCATGGCCCACAAGCCAAAAGCTCGCACTTGCCGGGACAGTCCCATCCGCGAAGCGCACCGTCACCTTTACCCGCTCCCCTGGCGAATAATCCCCCTTGGGAATGACGGTGATGCTCAGGCCCTCTTTCCCTTGCGACCAATCCACAAGGCGGCCCTCTGGCTGAAACTCGACCGCCCCCTCGGCGACGCGGGAGTCGAAGAAGAACGTCGTCGGCTCGTCCGCGCTAACGCACACGTCGGGCGCCCCCTTCGAGGGGTCCGCAGCCAAGTCAAACCGAGCAGTCGCGACACAGCGGGGCACGGGGGCCGGCTCTGCGGCTTGCGCAGCGCCAGCGGCAAGGGCGAGCACCAGGACGGCACCAGGGAGTGGGAGCACCACGAAATCTCAACCTCCAAGAGCGGGCAATATTTAGAGCCTATTACAGCAGGAATGCAGTAACTCCCGGACCAAACAGGCACTCAAGGCTCATGATCTCGAATCTTGAACAGATAAGGCGAGCCATCCTTGTCTCCACGAGCACTAAGGAATCGGACTTCGGCCGCTTGCAATGGAGACAACTCTTGAGACGGAATCTCGTCTGGACCCATTGCGTCGAACATCAGGTCGGTCCACTCTTTCTTCTCTCTGGACCACATGGTCAAGTGATCGGGTACCCAAAGGACCCATACACTGTCAATGTCGGACAAGTGGCCCAAATCAGGAAGAAATGGCCCAAGCACCGGGTGCTCCAGTTCAACGGCGAGCGCATCAAAAGGATGCACAATAAGGAAAATATTCCTTGATGTCGCATCTGGATTCACAACCTTGGACGCCAAGCCTGTCTGAGCAGAATCCAACAACGGTCTGGCTTGCGTCAGAACTTCCCGAGCTGTCTGTGCACGGAGCAAGAAGCTACGGCCACTAGCATCCCCTCCTCTGTCATTTGTGCGATTGATTTCGCTGTCGAACTCGCGAAATGAACCCCGCATGGATTTGACTTCAAATGCCGCAGTCGATGCGCTTTGTGGTATGGGGAGAAACTGGGGCCTCTTCTCGGATAGATTAAACAGCAGATCTGGCCCTCCATTGGTATCCACTTGGGAGGGGGCCACGCCCATGAGCGAGGTTGTCAGGATCGCAGCTAGGTGCTCTCCTGCCCTCACTTTAAGGGACTTCAACTGGTCTGGTCTTAGCTTGACTAATTCATCAACGGCCCACACAAGGGTGCGGTGCCAGATTACCACAACAGGGGCACCTGTAAGCTCAACAGGAGCGCCCGAAACCTCATCGGTAACAATCATCGCATTCTACCTTCGTGCATTTTTTCAAACCTACTAATTGGGGACTTGTATCTATGGCTAAGCGACACCCGGCCAGGGATTGGTCCTACTGAAGCAGGCTTTAGGGCTGCCCGACAGGCTCTTGAAGAAAAACGCGCGTAGCTGTCTTGGCGTTGCCGGGCGTGCTTCCGGGAGTGAGGCAGACGCCCAAGCCAGGGGGGCAAAGAAATTCTTTGCCGCGTTCGTCCAAGTAGGACGTGTCGCCTTCCAGGCCAGCAACCAAACACACGGGGAGAGTCCCCACGCCTGGAATCTTCGCCTCGGTGAAGGTGCCGAAAAGGCGGTCGTCGCCAAGCTTCCACGCTCCAAGAAGCAAGGTCCCGGCAGGAAAATCCCCCACGCGACCGAAGACACGGACTTGGAGGGCAACGGGACCATCCTTCACCCTGGCCAGCTCTCCGGGCTCCGCCTTGTACCCTTTCACCGTTGCGGTCGCCGCAACGCTAGCAACGTTGAACCGCTCGTGGGTCTCCCTCCATCCCTGGGGACACGTAATCGCGGGGGGCTCGGGGCGCACCTGCGAAGCGGGCGCGGTACATCCCCCGTCGAGCAGCGAACAGGCCGCGACGACTACCGGCAAGGTGAACCCCGAGCTTTTCGACTGCGATTTCGGCGTTTCGTTCTTAGGTGTCTGAGCAGGCGTGCGAGGCATGGCGTTGGCGTTGGACGCGGAAGGTTGAGCCCTATCGGGCGCCGCGTCTCCTCCGGGGAGAGATTCCAGCGGCTTTGGGTCGCGCGCCACTTCACGACCGCGCACGCCCCCATCAGTCGAGCCAGGGTCAGGGGACGTCGACGGTAGCGGCAGCTCTGGCTGCGCCTTGCTCGTGCTGCTCGCCGAGCCAGGCCCCCAAAGGTCTGCGCCCAGGGACACGGCAGCGGCGGTCATCGCCAGAACGGCCGCCACGAGCCCTAGACGCCACACGAGGGGCCGGGAGTGGGGAGCCGCGGGCGGGTCGTCGACCTGCTCGCGAGCTGCCGGCACCGGAGGGGCCATTACGGGCGGCTCATGAGCCCTGGGGGGCGGGGCTGCTAGCGGCGCTTCCGCCATGGAGATCCTGTCAGGCTCTACCGCTGCGGCCGGAGGCGAGGAGCCAGCAACCTGCTCGGGCAGAAAGAGCACGGGTGCCTTGTCCGGGAGGGGCCGCCCGCGCCGGGGGCGTTGCTTCGTCAGCTTTAGAAACGTGCGCCGCGTTTCGTTCGGCTCCCGCCGTTCCGGGTCGTCGCCTGTCGTCATTAGCTGCGGATCGTCCGGGTCAATGAGCGGAAGATCCCAGGCGGCGTCATTCTCGGCGTTGGACAGCGTCTCACTGAGTGCCGCACACAACGGCGCGACAAGAAAGCGGTCCTCCGGCAGCTCCGCGAGCATCTTCATGCACAACAGGGAGGCGGCCAGCGGCACGCGGGGGTTGACGACGTGCGGTGCAATCGGGCGCTGAGTCAGGATGCGCTCGTGCAGACCTTCCAACCCTCCCGTATCTGAGCGCAGGCCAAAGGGCATCACATCGGTAAGCAGCCAGTAATAACTCACCCCCACGGCCCAAAGCTCGTCAGCGGGGCCGAACTCGTAATGAGCCGACTTGTCCCTGTTTGCGCGCTCGAAGCGTATCTGCTCGGGGGAACGAAACTCCTCAGTCCCGGGTGGAAGCGCCGAGCCGGTAACGAGCGGTGCACTAGCAAGACAGCCAATCCCAAAATCGATCAAGATCGGGCGCTCGCTTACTCCGCGAATAATGATGTTCTCTGGCTTCACGTCCCGGTGGAAAACACCCGCCGCATGGACCTCCCCGAGCGTCAATACCGCATCCAAAATGATGCGCGTCCCCTTACGCGCCGACGGGTTGTGCTTGTAGGCAAACACCCAAAGCGTGTCCCCCGGCACGTATTCCATGACGATATAGGGATGACCGATAACCGGGTCAGGCCAGAAGTCCGAGCCCACGTAACGGACGACGCAGGGGTTCTCCAGGTGAATGAGAATGCCGATCTCTCGCTTGGCCCTGCCGTCCAACTTCGGGACCGCAAGGATCTTCAACGCAAAGAACCGGCCCCCACGCTCGACCTTGTAGACGATCCCGAGGCCCCCCGCGCCCAACAGCCCCACGACCTTGTAGTCCCCGATCATCTCGCCGATGTCCGGGTGCCTGAGTGCCAGTCCCACGCGCTCTACCTCCTAGATGGGGGACCGTAGCATAACCGGAGGGATCCGGACTGAAAGGCGGGACCGGGGAGGCGGGTGGACCCCTCCAGGCGTGGCGACCGCTCCAAGCCGGCCGCCACCCACCCGCCCCCCCAGTCCCTAATCTGAGACGGTCTAGTCGTCGACCATCGGCACGGCGTCGAGAACCCGCAGCAGCTCGTTCCCGACCGCGATCCTCGCCTCTGACCACGTCCGCACGAGCCCCACGACCTTACGCGCTTCGGGCGACAGGTCGCGATCAGAGGAGGGAACCTCTTGGCGGGTCATATCCAGGAGCACAGCCGGAGAAACACCCAACGCGACCGCCATCCGCCGAAGTGCCGGAACGCTCGGCATCATCCCGCCGCGCTCGATGCGTCCATAGACAGCCGGGCTCATGCCTGCCTTTTTCGCTACTTGGGCCTGAGTAAGCCCAAGCTCTTCCCGTGCGGTTCGGGCTGCCTCGCCGAGTCTCTTCTGTAGAAGGTCGTCTTCCATGCGCTATGCCTCTCAGGTGATGGCGCCCTGTGACTTATCATGCTTGTGCTGCTGCCGCTGCCGGCGTTTCTTGAGCCTGAGAAACCCTGCCGCCGTTCCTCTGAAGACGGCGAGCTGCCCGGGATCCAGCGTTCGCACCACCCGCAGCAATCGCCTAACATCGGGAGTCAGCGCTTCCTCGGGTGACGGTCGGGTTTGGGGGGCTTCCGGTCCCGTGAGTCCTATTAGGGAGTCGGCAGAAATCCCGAGCACTCCGCAGATTCTCTTTAGCGTAGGAGTCGCCGGAAGCATGTCGCCGCGCTCTATCCGTCCATACACCTCGGCGGTAATTCTGACGCGCTCGGCGACATCCTCCTGCGTCAATCCAAGCCGCTGCCGAGCTTCCCGCGCTGCCCTGCCAATCTGAATCGTGAGATCGGTTCTGACTCGCCCCCTCTCGCCGGTGGACTTTGTGCCTTTCTTCCATTTCATCGGCGCTAGTCTCCGTGCTCGTCCGGCGACAGCGCCGTTCGCTCGATAGGGTTCGCGATCAGCCGCTTGGCCCTCGCGGCAGCCTCCCAGATGGTCTTCAGCTCGTCGGCAAGCTCCACTTCTCCGAAGGGCCGATCCAACGTGTCCAGGTAGGCGCGCAGCTCGTCGCGCATTT
>NZ_PZOX01000043.1 GCF_003044305.1 Vitiosangium sp. GDMCC 1.1324
GTTGGTAGAGCTGCTGGACGAGAGAAGTGGCCAGAGGCTCGCCGGCCAGGTTGACGACGCGGACGGAGGAGGGAAGGCCGCCGGAGCGCAACAGCTCCGACATGGCGGAGGGGACGGTGTTGACGAGGGAGACGCGCTGAGAGGCGGGGAGGGTGGGCAGCTCCAGGGCGTTGTTGGCCAACACGACAGTGCCGCCGAGGCTCAGGGGGAGGAAGAGCTCGAAGACGGAGAGGTCGAAGGCGATGGAGGTGGAGGCGAGCAGGCCGGAGAGAAGCTCCGGGGAGAAGACACTGCGAGCCCAGAAGAGGAAGGAGACGGCATTGCGGTGCTCGATGGAGACGCCCTTGGGACGGCCCGTGGAGCCCGAGGTGTAGATGAGGTAGGCGAGGTTGCTGCTGGCGGCCGCACGAGCAGGGTTGCTGGTGCTGGCGCGCGACAGTGCCTCGGCGTCCTTGTCGAGCAGGAGGACGTGGGCGGAGTGAGGCGGGAGGCTGTCCGTTACCGTGGACTGAGCGACGAGGAAGCGAAGCTGGGCATCCTCGATGATGAAGCCCAGACGCTCGCGGGGATAGGCAGGGTCCAGCGGGACGTAGAGGCCGCCAGCCTTGAGGATGCCGAGCAGGCCGACGACGAGGTCAGCTGAACGTCTGGAGCAGATACCGACGGGAGTCTCGGGACCGACGCCCAGAGAACGCAGGGAGTGAGCGAGCTGGTTGGCGCGGGCGTTGAGCTCAGCGTAGGTGAGGGAACGGGAGCCGTCGACGAGGGCCTCGGCGTGAGGAGTGCGCTCGGCCTGGGCCTCGAAGAGCTCATGAAGGGTGGCCTCACGCGGGTAGTCGAGAGGGAGGTCGTTCCACTCGACGAGGAGCTTGTGCTTCTCCGCGTCCGTGAGGAGAGGCAAGTCGGAGAGGCGGGAGTCCGGACGAGCGACAGCGGCCTCGAGGAGGATGCGCAGGTGCTCCATGGCGCGAGCCACGGTGTCGCGCTCGAAGAGGTCGGTGTTGTACTCGAGGCCGCCCGCGAAGCCGTTGGGCGTATCGCTGAGGGAGAGCGTCCAGTCGAACTTGGAGGTGGAGCTCGACAGCTCCAGTTGCTTCAGGGTGAGGCCCGGCAGAGAGAGCGCCTCGGAGGGCGCGTTCTGCAGGACGAACATCACCTGGAACAAGGGAGGACGGCTGAGGTCGCGCTGGGGCTGGAGCTCCTCGACGAGCTTCTCGAAGGGCATCTCCTGGTGCTCGTAGGCGGCCAGGGTGGTGTTGCGCACCTGGAGCAACAGGTCGCGGAAGGAAGCCTCGGGGGAGATGCGCGAGCGCAGAACGAGCGTATTGACGAAGAAGCCGATGAGGCCCTCGAGCTCGGTGTTGCGGCGGCCGGCGATGGGAGAGCCGACGGAGATGTCGTCCTGACGGGAGTAGCGGTGCAGGAGCACCTGGAAGCCGGCCAGCAGCGTCATGAAGGGAGTGACGCCGAGGCGGGTGGACAGGGACTTGATGGAGTCGGAGAGCGCCTTGGGGAGCGCCACGGGCAGGCTGGCTCCGCGGAAGGTCTGGACGGGGGGCCGGGGCTTGTCGGTGCTCAGCTCCAGGTGGGCAGGAGCGCCCGAGAGCTGCTGCTTCCAGAAGCGCAGTTGGGAGTCGAGCACCTCGCCCTGCATCCACGAGTGCTGCCAGAGCGCGAAGTCGGCGTACTGGATGGGCAGGAGCGGCAGGGCAGGAGGCTTGCCGGAGGCGAAGGCGGCGTAGAGCGAGGCGACCTCACGCACGAGCACGCCCATGGACCAACCGTCGGAGACGATGTGGTGCATGGACACGAGCAACACGTGGTCCTCTGGCGCCATGCGCAACAGCGAGGCGCGCAGGAGCGGGCCGTTGGCCAGATCGAAGGGACGCAGGGCCTCCTGACGAGCCAGGTCGTGGGCGCGGGCCTCGCGCTCGGAGGCCGGCACGTTCTGGAGGTCCAGCACGTCGAGCGGAATGGAGAGCGCCGGGGCGATGATCTGGACGGGCTGACCATCGTGAGAGGCAAAGGTGGTGCGCAGGGACTCGTGGCGGCGCACGAGCTCCTCGAAGGCACGGCGCAGGGCCTCGGTATTCAGCGAACCCGTGAGTCGGAGGGCCGCGGGGATGTTGTAGACGGGGCTGCCGGGCTCGAGCTGGTCGAGGAACCACAGCCGTTGCTGCGAGAAGGCCAGCGGAATGTCCCCCTCGCGATGGGCAGGCCGCAGGGGCACGGCCTGCGGCGAAACCCGCGAGCGCTGAGCCTCGTCGATCTTGAGAGCGAGGGCTGAGAGGGTGGGCGCCTCGAAGAGGGCGCGCACGGGCAGCTCCACCTGGAAGGCAGTGCGCAGGCGCGACAGGACGCGAGTGGCGAGCAGGGAGTGGCCGCCCAGCTCGAAGAAGTTGTCCTCTGCGCCGATGCGAGGAACAGAGAGGACCTCCGTCCAGATGGCGGCGAGCTTCTCCTCGGTGGGAGTGCGCGGGGCGATGTACTCGGCGCCGGAGTCCTGAGGGGCCTCCGGAGCGGGCAGGGCCTTGCGGTTGATCTTGCCGTTGGGAGTGAGGGGCAGTTGCTCGAGCGCCACGAAGGCGGAGGGCACCATGTGCTCGGGCAGATGCTGCTTGAGATGGGCACGAAGCTCGGCGGCAGTGGGAACCTGCTGGCCGGAGGGCGTGAGGTAGGCGACCAGACGCTTGTCGCCGGGCCTGTCCTCGCGAGCGACGACGACGACCTGGCGAACACCAGGGTGCTTGTCGAGGACGGTCTCGATCTCACCGAGCTCGATGCGGAAGCCACGGACCTTGACCTGGAAGTCGGTGCGGCCGAGGTACTCGAGGTTGCCGTCGGAGCGGTAACGGGCCAGGTCGCCGGTGCGGTACATGCGAGCACCGGGAACAGAGCCGAAGGGGTCGGGGAGGAACTTCTCGGAGGTGAGCTCGGGGCGGCCGAGGTAGCCGCGGGAGACACCGGCACCAGCGATGAAGACCTCACCAGGGACACCGGTAGGCACCGGCTGCAGGTGAGCGTCCAACAGGTAGACCTGGGTGCCGGAGATGGGCCTGCCGATGGTGGCGGGCTTGTCGGAGTGGCGGAGGGTGAAGGTGGAGTAGGTGGTTGTTTCTGAGGGGCCGTAGAGGTCGTAGACGAGGGAGAGGCCCGGCTGCTGGTAGAGCTGCTGGACGAGAGAAGCGGCCAGGGGCTCACCGGCCAGATTCACGACGCGGACGGAGGAAGGAAGGCCGCCGGAGCGCAACAGCTCCGACATGGCGGAGGGGACGGTGTTGACGAGGGAGACGCGCTGGGAGGCCGGGAGGGAGGGCAGCTCCAGTGCATTGCCCGCGAGGATGACGGTGCCGCCGAGGCTCAGGGGTAGGAAGAGCTCGAAGACGGAGAGGTCGAAGGCGATGGAGGTGGAGGCGAGCAGGCCGGAGAGGAGCTCCGGGGAGAAGACACTGCGGGCCCAGAAGAGGAAGGAGACGGCATTGCGGTGCTCGATGGAGACGCCCTTGGGACGGCCCGTGGAGCCCGAGGTGTAGATGAGGTAGGCGAGGTTGCTGCTTGTGGCCGCACGAGCGGGGTTGCTGGTGCTGGCGCGAGACAAAACCTCTGTGTCCTTGTCGAGCAGGAGGACGTGAGCGGAGTGGGCCGGGAGGCTGTCCGTCACCGAGGACTGGGCGACGAGGAAGCGAAGCTGGGCATCCTCAATGATGAAGCCCAGACGGTCGCGAGGGTAGGCAGGGTCCAGCGGCACATAGAGGCCACCGGCCTTGAGGATGCCGAGCAGGCCGACGACGAGGTCGGCCGAGCGCCTGGAGCAGATGCCGACAGGAGTCTCGGGACCGACGCCCAGAGCACGCAAGGAGTGGGCGAGCTGGTTGGCGCGGGCATTGAGCTGCGTATAGGTGAGCGAGCTCGAGCCGTCGACGAGGGCCTCGGCGTCAGGGGTACGAGCCACCTGGGCCTCGAAGAGCTCGTGGAGGGTGGCCTCGTGCGGGTAGTCGAGAGGGAGGTCATTCCACTCGACGAGGAGCTTGTGCTTCTCCGCGTCCGTGAGGAGCGGCAGCCGGGACACGGGCACGTCGGGCGAGGCCACCACGGCGGACAGCAGCACCCGCAGGTGCTCGGCCATCCGGATCATGGTCGCGGGCTCGAAGAGGTCGGTGTTGTACTCGAGGAACCCGCGCAGCCCTCGCGGAGTCTCCTGCATGTAGAGGGCGAGATCGAACTTGGAGATGCCTCCCTCGAGCTCCAGGGGCGAGATCGTGAGTCCGCCCAGCGCCAGCTCGGGAATCGGCATGTTCTGCAGGGCGAACATCACCTGGAAGATGGGCGGGCGGCTGGAGTCGCGCTGGGGCTGGAGCTCCTCGACGAGCTTCTCGAAGGGGACGTCCTGGTGCTCGTAGGCGGCCAGGGTGGTGTCGCGCACCTGGCGCAGCAGGTCGCGGAACGAGAGGTCCGCGGAGAGCCGCGAGCGCAGGACGAGCGTGTTGACGAAGAAGCCGATGAGGCCCTCGAGCTCGGTGGTTCGCCGGCCGGCGATGGGCGAGCCGACGGAGACGTCGTCCTGTCCGGAGTAGCGGTGCAGCAGCGCCTGGAAGCCAGCCAGCAGCGTCATGAAGAGGCTGACGCCGTGCTGGGTGCTGGTGGCGGCGAGCGCCTGAGAGAGCTCGGGCGGCAGGTGGAAGATGTACTGGGAGCCCCGGTACGTCTGCACGGGCGGACGCGGCTTGTCGGTGGTCAGCTCCAGGTGGGCCGGAGCGCCGGAGAGCTGCTGCTTCCAGTAGCCCAGTTGCGAATCGAGCACCTCGCCCTGGAGCCACGAGCGCTGCCACTGAGCGAAGTCGGCGTACTGGATGGGCAGGAGCGGCAGGGCGGGCTGCTGGCCCGCGGAGAAGGCGGCATAGAGCGCGGCGATCTCGCGCACGAGCACGCCCATGGACCAGCCATCGGAGATGATGTGGTGCTGGGTGACGAGCAGGACGTGATCATCCGGAGCCAGCCGCAGCAGGCACGTGCGCAGGAGCGGGCCCTGGGCCAGGTCGAACGGGCGCAGGCCCTCCTGGCGCAGCAGCTCGCGCGCCCGGTTCTCTCGTTCGGAGGCGGGCACGTCCTGGAGGTCCAGCACCTCGAGCGGGATGGACAGGGACGGCGCGATGATCTGCGCGGGCTGGCCATCGCGAGAGATGAAGGTGGTGCGCAGGGACTCGTGACGGCGCACGAGTTCCTCGAAGGAGCGGCGCAGGGCCTCGGTGTCCACCCGCCCCGAGAGCCGGAGGGCCGCGGGGATGTTGTAGAAGGAGCCGCCGGGCTCGAACTGATCCAGGAACCACAGCCGCTGCTGCGCGAACGACAGCGGGCTGTCCTCCGTGCGAGGCGTGGGCTTCAGCGCCGGCGCCTCGGGTGCACGGCTGGCCTGCCGGATGCGGGCCTCGTCGATCTTCCGGGCGAGCCCGGAGAGCGTGGGCGCCTCGAAGAGGGCGCGGATGGGCAGCTCCACCTGGAAGGCGGCGCGCACGCGGGAGAGCACCTGGGTGGCCAGCAGCGAGTGGCCACCCAGCTCGAGGAAGTCGTCCTCGGCGCCGACGCGCGGCACAGAGAGGATCTCCGCCCAGATGGAGGCGAGCTGTTCCTCGGTGGCGGTGCGCGGAGCGATGTACCCGGCCTCGGACTCCTGGGCCTCGGGAGCGGGCAGGGCCTTCCTGTCCACCTTGCCGGCGGGCGAGATCGGCAGCTGCGCGAGCGTCACGAAGGCGGAGGGCACCATGTACCCGGGCAGCTGCTCCTTGAGGTACGCACGAAGCTCGGAGGTGTCGTGCTCCTCGCGCGAGGGCACGACATAGGCCACCAGGCGCTTGTCGCCGGGCCTGTCCTCGCGGGCGATGACGACGACATCGCGGACGGAGGGGTGCTGGCGGATCGCGGACTCCACCTCGCCCAGCTCGATGCGGAAGCCGCGCAGCTTCACCTGGGAGTCGAGGCGGCCGAGGAACTCGAGCGTACCGTCGGAGAGCCAGCGGACCTTGTCACCGGTGCGATAGAGGCGCTCGCCCGGGGTGTGGGGGAAGGGGTTGGGGATGAAGCGCTCGGCGGTGAGATCCGGGCGGTGGAGGTAGCCCCAGGCGAGGCCATCTCCGCCGATGTACAGCTCGCCGGGCACGCCGGCGGGGACCGGCTGCAGCCGCGAGTCCAGCACGTACACCTGTGTGTTGGCGATGGGCCGGCCGATGGAGACCGTGTGACCCACCTGCTCCAGGCGCGTGAGCAGGTGGGTGGTGGCGAAGGAGGTGCTCTCGGTGGGGCCGTAGGCGTTGATGAACTGGCCTTGAGCCAGCCGCGCCTTCACGCGCTCCGGAGGCATCACGTCACCGCCGGAGAGCACCTGGCGCACGTGCGCGAGGGCCTCGAGCTGCGTGACCACCATCTGATCGAAGAGGGCGGTGGTGAGGAACAGGGTGGTGACGCGGTGCTGTTGAATCGCCTGTCCCAGCTCCTCGAAGGTCGGGGCGTGGGGAGCGAGGACGACGAGCCGGGCGCCGTGAAGCAGGCTGGCCCACAGCTCGAAGGTGGCGGCGTCGAAGGAGGTGGGCGCCAGTTGCAGCAACACCTCGCTGGGGCCGAAGTCCGCGTACCGCGCGCCCATGACGAGCCGGACCACGCCGCGGTGGGGAATGCACACGCCCTTGGGCCGGCCCGTCGAGCCCGAGGTGTACATGACATAGGCGAGCGCGTCGGGCGAGACGCGGACGCCTGGAGAGGTCTCGGGTTGCTGGACGACGAGGTGCGCGTCGGACTCGAGCAGCACCTTGCGTGCGTGCCCTTCGGGTAGTCGCTCGGCGAGGTGGCGCTGGACGAGCAGCAGCGGAGCGCGCACGTCCTGGAGCATGAACTCCAGGCGCTCGCGGGGGTAGGACGGGTCGAGCGGAATGTAGGCGCCGCCCGCCTTGAGGATGGCGAGCGTGGCGATCACCATCTCCAGCGAGCGCTCGATGCTCATGGCGACCGGAGCGCCGGGCTGCAGGCCCAGGCTTCGCAGGTACCAGGCGAGCTGGTTGGCGCGCGAGTCGAGCTGGCGGTAGGTGAGCGCGTTCCCCTCGAACTCCACGGCGATGGCATCCGGAGTGCGCGCGGCCTGGGCCTCGAACAGCTCGTGGATGGAGGCGTCGCGCGGGTAGTCGACGCGCGTGTCGTTCCACTCGACGAGCAGCGTGTGGCGCTCGGCCTCCGTGAGCAGCGGCAGCTCGGCGAGCCGGGCCTCCGGGGTGGTGATGGCGGCCGACACCAACACCCGCAGGTGCTCGGCCAGGCGGGCGATCGTCTCCGGCTCGAAGAGGTCCGTGCTGTATTCGATGCGGCCGGTGAACCCCTCCGGGCGATCCGACATCAGGAAGGTGAGCTCGAAGGTGGAGGCTCCCGAGGTGATCGGGGCCAGGCGCACGTCCAGGCCCGCGACGTTCATGGAGGCCGCCTGCTGGGGCAGCAGCGCGAACACCACCTGGAAGAGCGGATTGCGGCCCGGCTCTCGCGCCGGACGCAGCTCCTCCACGAGCTTCTCGATGGGCACTTCCTGGTGGGCGAAGGCTCCCAGTGAAGTCTCACGCACCTCCTTCAGGAACTGCCGGAAGCTCAGCCCTCCGGCCGCGCGCGAGCGGATGACGACCGTGTTGATGAAGAAGCCGATCAGCCCCTCAAGCTCCGCATGGCTGCGGCCCGCGACGGGAGTGCCGACGCAAAGGTCCTCCTGCCCGCTGTAGCGCGACAGCAGCACGTTGAACGCGGCCATCAACACCATGAAGCTGCTCGCGCCCTCCCGGGTCGCGAACGCGCGCACCGCGTCCGACAGCTCGCGAGGCAGCGAGAAGGTGTGCTCCCGGCCCCGCCCCGTGGGCAGCGCGGGCCGGGGATGATCCGTGGGCATCTCCAGGGCCGTGGGCGCTCCCTCGAGCTGCTTGCGCCAGTACGTCACCTGCTCCTGGAGGAAGGGGCCCTGGATCCGCTCGCGCTGCCAGAGCGCGAAGTCGGGATACTGGAGCGGCAGCGGTGGGAGCGCGGGCACCCTGCCCGACGCGAAGGCGTCGTAGCTGGCGAGCAGCTCTCGTGCGAGCACGCCGAAGGACCACCCGTCCGTGACGATGTGGTGCAGCACCACGAGCAGCATGTGATCCTGCTCGCCCAGCCGGAGCACCTCCGCGCGCAGCAGCGGCCCGGTGGTCAGGTCGAAGGGGCGCTGCGCCTCGGCGCGCGCACGCTCGTGGACCGCCTCCTCGCGGCGCTCGGTGGGCAGGGACGTCAGGTCCGAGCGCTCCAGCGTGAAGCGGACGGCTGGCGCCACCACCTGCTCCGGACCCTCGGTGCCAGCGCGGAACGTGGTGCGCAGCGTCTCGTGGCGCTCCACCACCGTGCGCAGGGCCCGCTCCAGAATGTCCGTGTCGAGCCGGCCCTGGATGCGCAGCAGGTTGGGCAGGTTGTACGCCACGCTCCGGGGCTCGAACTGGTACAGGAGCCACAACCGCTGCTGCGAGAACGACAACGGGAGCGGGCGCCCCTGCTCGCGGACGCGTGCGCTGGGACGCGAGACCTTGTTACCCGCCTGCTCCAGCCGGCGCAGCAGCTCCGCGCGCTTCTCGGGCGGAAGGTTGGCGATGCGCTTGGACAGATCGTTCATAAGACTGGCAATGCTCCGTCGAAGTTGTCGGGCGCGGCGTTCGGGTCAGCCTTGCTGTTCCAGCTCGGCCAGCAGCGCTTCCAGGGTGGCGGTATCGGTCTCGCTGGCTCGTGTCTGCACGATGGCCAGGGCCATGACTTCCACGGTGGGGGAATCGAAGAGGGCTCGCAGGGGCAGCTCCACCCGGAACGCCTCGCGGACGCGCGCGAGGATCTGCACGCCCAGGAGTGAGTGGCCGCCCAGCTCGAAGAAGTTGTCGGTGATGCCGACCTGCTCGATGCCGAGCAGGTCCTGCCAGATACCGGCCAGCTTCTGCTCGTTCTCGTCGCGGGGAGCCACGTAGGCGTTGGCGAGCGGCGGGCGTGGATGCCGGTTGCCTGTCTTCGTGGGAGTGGCCCCGGCCGGGTCGCTGCCCGCTGCCGGAGTGCGTCGCCGGGCCTCCAGCGAGCCCTTCACCGCGAGCCAGCGTCCACCCGAGGGCGATGCGAGCAGTCCGAGCAGGAGCCGGAAGCCCTCGTCCGGAGCGATGACGGCCTCGGGACGGAAGCCCGTGCCCACGCCCCAGACATCCCAGTCGATGCTGTACCAGCGGGTGCCGGACACGCGGGCCTGGTGCGCGACGAAGGCGTCCATGCCGGCATGGGCCGCCGCGAGCACGGCGCAGCCAAAGCCTCCGAGCACCGCCGTGAGGGACGAGTGCACCGCCACGAAGGCTGGACGGCGCCCCTTCAAGGACTCGGCGAGATGGCGCAGGCCCGACAGGCGGCCCTGGAGCACCGGAGCGCTCGCCTCGCGCGTCGCCTCGGAGACCGGCGTCATCGCGGCCTTCCCGCCATCTCCCGAGGCGAAGAACACGCCGTCCACCGGACCGAAGCGGGACTCGGCCGCCTGGAGGGCGCGCTCGACCTGGCCGGCGTCACCGAGCTCCGCCCGCAGCACCAGCACCTGGGCTCCCGTCCGCTCCAGCGCACGCACGCGCTCGATGGCGCGCGATACCGGATCCTCGGTGCCGTGACTGGAGAGCCACGCGTCGCGCTCCTCGGGAGCCGGGAGGGCCCGGCGCGAGAGCAGGACCAGCTTCGGACGCACCGCCGAGGCGAGGTGCTCGGCCAGCGACAGGCCGATGCGCCCCAGTCCACCCGCGATGAGATAGACGCCGCCTTCCTTCAGCGAGGCCGCCTGCTGGGGAGCGGGGACCGTCTCGAAGGATTCGAGATAGCGGTAGGGGCCGCGGAGCGCGACCACGGGCTCACCGTCCGAGGCCAGCTCCGCCACGAGCCGCTCCACCCAGAGCTCCGTGTTCGCGCCCTCCTGGGGCGGGGTCACATCGATGGCGCGGCAGCGCAGGCCCGGGTACTCCAGGGGGAGTACGCGGCACACGCCCTGCGCGGTGGCTCGCGAGGGGTGGAGTGGCTCCTCACCCGTCACATCCTGCGCTCCCGCAGTCACCACGGAGAGCGTCAGGGAGTGATTGACGACATCGGGGCCGATCGCCCGCGCGAGATCGAGCAGTCCGTGGAGGACGAGCTCCTCTCCCGCCTCGGGCGCCAGGGGCCACAGGTTGGCGATGCGGTCGGGCGTCCAGCCCTCGGTGCGCAGCCGCTCCACCTGCTCGCGGAGGGACTCGGGGCGCTGGGAGTCCACCGTGACGACGTCCGCACCTCCGGCGCGCAGCCGCTCGGTGATGCGCGCGGAGAGGGCTCCCGCCGCCTCCAGCACCAGCCAGCGCTGACCCTGGAGCGAGGGCGCCGTGGAGAGGGCCGCCGCGCGCTTCCAGGCGGGAACGGAGAGCTCCACCCGGGACGCGTCCGAAGCACCCTCGCGCCGCGAGGCGTCCTCGGCCACCGCGGGCCGGGAGACTGGAGCCGCGCCTCCCTTCAGCAGATCATAGCGCTCGCGCTGGAAGGGGTAGGCCGGGAGCTGCACGCGGCGGCGCGGCTCCTTCCCGTACCGCTTCGCCAGATCGATCTTCGCTCCGGCCAGCCACAGGCGCGCGGCGGTCTCCGTCGCATGCTGGGCGGCGTCCTGCGCATCACGCGGCTGCGGCAGCGACGTGAGCACCGTGGGGTGGGTGCCTGCCGGCGCGTTGCGGCGCACGAGCGTCGCCAGGGCGTGCCCCGGGCCGACCTCCAGGAAGACGCGCTCGGGGTTGCCGAGCAGCAGCGCGGTCCCCTCGCCGAAGCGCACGGGCTGGCGCAGGTGCTTCGCCCAATGGCTTGTGTCCGTGGCCTGTTCGGCCGTCACCCAGGTGCCCGTCAGATTGGACACATAGGGCAGCTTCGGTGGTGACAGGCGCAGGCGCGACACCTCGAGCGTGAACGCCTCCAGCACCGGGTCCATCATGGCCGAGTGGAAGGCGTGCGAGGTGTGCAGCCGGCGGGCCTCCACGCCGCGACCGGTGAGCACCTTCTCGAGCGCCGACACCGCCTCCTCCGTTCCGGACACCACCTGAAGGGCCGGGCCGTTGATCGCGCCGAGCGAGGCTCCGGGCGGGAGCAGCGGTGTGAGCTCGGCCTCCGTCAGGTGGACGGACAGCATGGCGCCGGCCGGGAGCGACTGCATCAGCCGCCCGCGCACCGCCACCAGCCTCAGCGCGTCCTCCAGCGGGAAGACCCCAGTGAGGCATGCGGCCACGTACTCGCCCAGGCTGTGGCCGATCATCGCCTCGGGCTCGATGCCCAGGGACATCCACAGCTTCGCGAGCGCGTACTCCACCGCGAACAGCGCGGGCTGCGCGAGCTCGGTCCGGCGCAGCAGCGCCTCGGCCTCCTCGCCGCCCTGGGCGGGGTAGAGCACCTCGCGCAGATCCTTCCCGAGGTGCGGCTTCAGCGCGTCGGCGCACGCATCCAGGTGCTTGCGGAAGACGGGCTCGGACTCATACAGGGCCCGCCCCATTCCGGGATGCTGGGTGCCCTGTCCGGAGAAGAGGAACACCACGGGCCGGCGGAGGTTCGTCCCCGAGCCGGCGAGCGCTCGGCGGGCATCTCCGAGCGCGGCGCGGGCCTCGGCGGCATCCCGGCAGAGCACGGCGCGCCGGTGCTCGTGGGTGCGGCGGCCGGCCTGCAGCGTGTACGCCACGTCCGCGATGTCCACTCCGGGGTGGCGCTCCAGGTGGGCGGCCAGCCGCGTGGTGGCCTCGTCCAGAGCGGCCGCGCTGCGCGCCGACAGGGTCAGCGCGTGCCAGGGCTTCTTGGAGGCCGTGGCCGGTTGCTCGGCGGGAGCCTCCTCCAGCACCAGGTGCGCGTTGGTGCCGCCGATGCCGAAGGAGCTGACGCCCGCGCGCCGCATCCGTCCGCCGCCGTCCCAGGGGCGCGGCTCCGCGGCGACGTAGAAGGGGCCTCCCTCGAAGTCGATGCGCGGGTTGGGCCGCTGGAAGTGCGGCGTCGGGGGGATGAGCCTGTTCTTCAGCGCGAGCACCGTCTTCAGCACGCCGGCCACGCCCGCGGCCGCGTCCAGGTGCCCGATGTTCGCCTTGAGCGAGCCAAGGGCACAGCGCTTCGCTCCCACGCGCTTGCCGCCGAACGCCTGGTTGAGCGCAGCCACCTCGATGGGATCTCCAATGGAGGTGCCCGTGCCGTGGGCCTCGATGTACTGGATGTCCTCCGGCTCCACACCGGCGATGGCCATGGCCTCGGAGATGACGGCCGTCTGGCCCTCGACGCTGGGAGCGGTGTAGCCCACCTTCGAGGAGCCGTCGTTGTTCACCGCCGAGCCGAGGATGACGGCATGCACCGTGTCGCGGTCGCGCAGGGCGTCCGACAGGCGCTTGAGCACGATGACGCCCGCGCCGGCACCACGCACCGTGCCCTGGGCCTGCTCGTCGAAGGCGCGGCAGTAGCCGTCCGGCGAGAGGATCATCCCCTGCTGGTACAGGTAGCCGCTCGTCTGCGGGAAGGACACCGAGGCGGCACCGGCGATGGCCATGTCGCTCTCGCCCGACAGCAGGCTCTGGCAGGCCAGGTGGATGGCCACCAGCGAGCTGGAGCACGCCGTCTGCACGGTGACGCTCGGGCCGCGCAGGTTGAAGCGGTGCGACACGCGCGTGGCCACGTAGTCCTTGTCGTTGGACAGCATCAGCCCGTACGAGCCCACGGTGTCCAACAGCTCCGGCTGCCGCATCAGCGCGCGCAGCAGGTACGAGCTGAGGCTCACGCTGCCGAAGACGGAGACGGCGCCGGTGAAGCGCTCGGGCTCATAGCCGGAGTGCTCCAGGGCCTCCTGCGCGCACTCGAGGAAGAGGCGCTGCTGCGGATCCATCAGCTCCGCCTCGCGAGGGCTGAAGCCGAAGAGGCCGGCATCGAAGTGCGTCGCCTCGTCGAGCACGTAGGCGGCGCGCACCCACTCGGGGCGCTCGCGCAGGGCGCGGGGCACACCCGCCTCGTCCATCTCCGCGTCGGTCAGGGTCCGCCGGGCGTCCGCGCCGCGCCGGAGGTTGTCCCAGAAAGTCTCGAGGTCTCGCGCCCCCGGGAAGCGCCCGGACAGGCCAACGATGGCGATGCGCTCCACCTCTTCGTGCTGCTCAGACATCCGAATCGTCTCCGTCGTCTTGCGAGTCCGTGCGTGCGCGTGCGCCAGCGCGGCGGGTGAAGGCCCGGCGGGCCTCGGCGCGGGCGCGTCCCGTCTGGGCCGAGTCCGGCGCGCTGTCCTGCTTGGAGAGCCGCTCGGCCAGGGCCCGGACAGTGGGGTATTGGAAGAGCTGGGTCAGGGCCAGCTCGGTGCCCAGGGCCGTCTTGAGGCGGCGGTGCACCTGGAGCGCGAGCAGCGAGTTGCCGCCCAGCGCGAAGAAGGCATCGTCCACACCCACGCGCTCCACCTGGAGCACGTCCTTCCAGATGCCGGCGATGAGCTGCTCCAGCTCGGTGCGAGGCGCCTCGAAGAGCTGGCCCGCCTGGGACTTGCCGAGCTCCGGAGCGGGGAGGGCGCGGCGGTCGAGCTTGCCGTTGGGGCTGAGCGGGAGCGTCTCGAGCGCCACGAAGGCCGAGGGCACCATGTGCTCGGGCAGGCGCGACTGGAGGAAGGAGCGCAGCTCGTTCGCCTGGGGCTGCTCGGACGCAGCGACCACGTAGGCCACCAGACGCTTGTCGCCGGGCCGGTCCTCGCGCACCACCACCGCCACCTGGCGCACCGCCGGGTGCTGGGCGAGCAGCGTCTCGATCTCCCCGAGCTCGATGCGGAAGCCGCGGATCTTCACCTGGAAGTCGGCGCGGCCGAGGTACTCGATGTTGCCGTCCTCCAGCCAGCGGGCCACGTCACCGGTGCGGTACATGCGAGCGCCCGGCGCATCGCTGAAGGCATCCGGGATGAAGCGCTCGGCGGTGAGGTTCGGGCGGGCGCGGTAGCCACGGCCCACCTGCACGCCGCCGATGTACAGCTCACCGGACACGCCGATCGGCACCGGCTTGAGCTGGGCGTCCAGGATGCGGATGACGGTGTTGGCCACGGGGCGGCCAATGGGGATGGAGCGGTGGGACTGGCCCGGCTTGCAGGCGTAGTAGGTGACGTCGACGGCGGCCTCGGTGGGGCCGTAGAGGTTGTGCAGCTCGGCGTGAGGCAGCCGCTGGAAGAACTGCTCCTGGAACTCGACGGGCAGGGCCTCGCCGCTGCACACCACGCGCTTGAGGGACGCGCAGCGCTGCTCGAGCTCGGACTCCTCCAGGAACACCTTGAGCATGGAGGGCACGAAGTGGAGCGTGGTGACGCGCTCCTGGGCGATGAGGCGGGCCAGGTAGTCCGGGTCCTGGTGGCCACCGGGCTTCGCGAGCACCAACCGGGCACCCTGCATGAGGGGCCAGAAGAACTCCCAGACGGAGACGTCGAAGCTGAAGGGCGTCTTCTGAAGGACGACGTCCTGGGCGCCGAGCTCGTACTCGTCCTGCATCCACAGCAGCCGGTTGACGACGGCGTGGTGCTCGTTCATGGCGCCCTTGGGGCGGCCGGTGCTGCCAGAGGTGAAGATGGTGTAGGCGAGGTTGTTGGCGGTGGCCTGCGCGGGAGGCGCATGACGGGGCTGCAAGGAGATGTCGGCCCAGCCCGAGTCCACGCACACCACGTGGGTGCTCTTCGCGGGAAGCCGCGACAGCAGCCGCTCCTGTGCCAGGAGCACGGTGGGGCGGGCGTCCTCGAGCATCCAGCCCAGGCGCTCCTGGGGATAGGCGGGGTCGAGGGGCACATAGGCACCGCCGGCCTTATGGGTGGCCAGCAGGGCGACGACCATCTCCAGGGAACGCTCCAGACACAGGCCGACGCGGGACTCGGGGCCGACGCCGAGCGAGCGCAGGTGCCAGGCGAGCTGGTTGGCGCGCGAGTCGAGCTCACGGTAGGTGAGGGACTGGCCCTCGAAGGTGAGGGCGATGGCGTCGGGGGTGCGCTCGACCTGGGCCTCGATGAGCTGGTGCAGGCACACGTCTCGAGGGTACCTGGCTGGGGTGTCGTTCCACTCCTGGAGGGCCCGGTGCTCCGTGCCGGTGAGGAGCGGGATGGAGTCGATCGGCTGATCGGGGTTGGCCGCGATGCCCTGCAGCAGCATCCGGTAGTGCTCCAGCAGCCGGCTCATCGCCGGGGTGCCGAAGAGGTCCGTGCTGTACTCGGCGACGATCCGCAGGCCCTCGGGCAGCTCGGTGGCGATCAGCGTCAGGTCGAACTTGGTCGTCCCGGTCTCGGGCTGCTGGAACTCCATCACCAGGCCGGGCGCCTGGAGCGGCGGCATGGGCGCGTTCTGCAGGATGAACATCACCTGGAACAGCGGGCTGTGGCTCAGCCGGCGCTCGGGCTTGAGCGCGTCCACCAGCCGCTCGAAGGGCAGGTCCTGATGGGCGAAGGCGTCCACCGTCGTCTGGTGGACCCGGCCCATGAGCTCGCGGAACGTGGGCCGGCCCGCGACCGAGGTGCGCAGGGCCAGGGTGTTGATGAACAGGCCGATCATCCCCTCGAGCTCGGACCGGTTGCGGCCGGCGATCGGCGTGCCCACCACGAGGTCCTCCTGCCCGGTGTAGCGGTGGAGCAGGACCTCGAAGGCGGAGAGGAGGGTGACGAAGAGCGTCTTGCCCTCGCGCTGGCCGAGCGCCTTGAGGGTCTGCGCGAGCTCGGGGGGCAGCAGCAGCGTCTGGCGCGCGCCGTGGGGGCTGAGCGCCGGGGGGCGGGGCCGGTCGGTGGGCAGCTCCAGGATGGCGTTCGGGTCCAACCGCTCGCGCCACCAGGAGAGCTGCGTGTCGAGCACTTCACCCTGGAGCCACTCGCGCTGCCACGAGGCGAACTCCGCGTACTGGAGCGGCAGGGCCTGGAGCGGAGAGGGCTGTCCCTGGACGAAGGCCGCGTAGAGCGCCGCCAGCTCGCGGACGAGCACGCCCAGGGACCAGCCGTCCGAGATGATGTGGTGCATGCTCAGCAGCAGCACGTGCTCGCGCTCGGCCAGGCGCAGCAGCACGGCGCGCAGCAATGGCCCACGGGTCAGGTCGAAGGTCTGCCGGGCCTCGGCGGTGATGCGCTCGCGGGTCCGCTGCTCCCGCTGTTCCTCCGGCACGTCCCTCAGGTCCTCCACGGACAGGGGGATCTCCAGCGAGGACGCGACCACCTGGAGCAGACGCCCCTCCTGGTCCGAGAAGGTGGTGCGCAGTGTCTCGTGACGGCGCGCGAGCTCCTGCAGGCCGCGCCGCAGCGCCTCGGGGTCGACCTCACCCGAGAGGCGGACCGCCCCCGGCATGTTGAAGGCCGCGCTGGCGGGGTTCCACTGGTAGAGGAACCACATGCGTTCCTGCGCGAAGGACAGGGGCGCCTGTTTCGCCTTCTGGGTCTTCTCGCGCAGCAACTGCGCCAGCAACGCGCGCTTGTCGTCGGGGGGGGATGCCATACGTCAGGCCTTTTCCTTATCGGCTTCCAGAATCGCGAGCAGCTCCGCGACCTGCTCATCCGAGAGCTGATCCAGGTTCTGCAGGAGCTTCTCGGCCTCCTCCTTGGAGGGGGCCTTCGGGGCGGCGGGCTTGGCGGGTGGCGGAGCGGCCTGCTCCACCTCGTAGCCGAGCCGGGCGACGAGCTCGAGCGTGGTCGGGTCCAACGGACGCGGCCACTTGATCTTCTTCCAGCTCTCGCCGAGGCCCTTCTCGATGCCCTTGTGCTGCAGGATGTTGGGATCGCCCAGGCCGCCCATCATGCGCTCGCGCTTGCCATCGTAAGGCTGGAGCACGCGTTCATCGAAGGGGATACCGAGGAAGTCGCACACGCGGGTCATCACCGGGCGCGAGTCGCGCACCAGCTCCTCGTATTGCACCCAGAGGACACGCTCTTTCTCGACGCGCGAGAAGAACTCGAGCAGGTTGCGGTTGCAGAGCGCCCAGACGGTCTCGGCCACCACGTGGGGATCCACCTCGGCGTTGCCAAAGAGGCTGGGGCCGAAGAGCCGGTCGAAGCGCACGCGCAACAGCGACTCCATGACCGGGTACGGGTGGCGGTAGAGGAAGATGTACTTGGGCTGATCGAACATCACCTCCGAGCGCCAGAGCGTCTCGGGGTCCAGCGCGTACGAGGGCGTCTTGTCCACCAGCAGGCGGGGGCCGGACAGCTCCTGGAGCTTGGCGAAGATCTCCTGGGCCGGGGTGTTCTCCGCCACGAACCGGTCCACGAGCGCCTGGCCCGCGTTCGAGTCGATGCCCATCAGCTCCATGAAGGCCCACTGGAGGCCACCCTCCGTCCACTCCATCTCGTGGCCGAAGCCGATGTTCTCGCGCCACTCCTTCATGTTCTCGAAGAAGAGGAGGTTGACCTCGGGCGGGCAGAAGAGCTTCGGGTGCCCGGCGAGCATGACGCGGAACAGGGTGGAACCGGCGCGCGGGCTCGAGTGCACGAACACCATCGGCGGGTTCTTGCGCCCGCCCTTCGCCGTGGCCGTGCTGCCCTCGGCGTGCTTGCGGTAGGGCTTGAGCGCGTAGGCCGACAGCGGCTTGTCGGAGACGTACTTCGACGGGTTCGCCAGGCGCTCCATCTCGGCCAGCAGGTAGCGGGCCAGCTCGGGGATGGAGGCGTGCTCCTGGATCTCGTGCGGGTAGAGCTGGAACTTGAAGTCCTGCCGCAGGTTGTACTCCACCTCGGCGCCCAGCAGCCGCAGATCGTAGCTCTTCAGGCTTCCATCGGCGGGGAACTGCTCCATGGCGATCCGGAGGCCATGAGCGATCTTCCGCTTCAGGTAGTCCTCCATGATGCCCTGGCGCTCGGTGGGGAACGCGGCGCGCAGCCGCTCGCCGATGGGCTTCTCCGCGGCCGCGGCGTTCTTGGCCAGCTCCTGCTCGAGCTTCGCGGCGGTGGCTGCCACCGTGGGGGTCTCGAACAGACCGCGCAGCGGCAGGTCCACCTTGAGCTCGGCGTGGAGCTGGTTGCGCAACTGTGTGGCGAGCAGCGAGTGCCCGCCCAGCTCGAAGAAGTTGTCGTTGACGCCGATCTGCTCGATGCCCAGCACCTGCTGCCACACCGAGGCCACGGAGCGCTCGAGGTCGTTGCGAGGCGCCACGTAGGCGGTGGCCAGCGAGGGCCGGGCGTGGTTCGACGTCGCCGCCTTCTTCTCCGAGGCCGTGGAAGCGCGAGGCCCCTGCCGCCTGCGGGCCTCCAGGTCGCCCGTGGACATGACGAGCTGCCCGCCGGGAGCCTGGGTCAGGATGCGGCGGATGACCTCGAGTCCCTCCTGGGGCTGGATGGCGAACTGCGCGAGCGCCGGGCTCATCGCGGACATGGAGGGAGCCTCCTCGAACTGCCAGGCATCCCAGTCCACGCTGAGCCACGGGAAGGAGCCCGACTCGCTCCGGCGCTCGGCGAAGGTGTCCATGAACTGGCTGGCCGCCGCGTGGACCACCTGCCCGAGCCCTCCGAGGATGGACGACAGCGAGGACACCAGGAGGCAGAACGCGGGGCCCTCGGCGGGGAGGACCTTCTCCAGGACGCGCAGGCCGTGCACCTGCGGGGCGAAGTGCGAGGCGCACTCGCTGGGGCCCGTGTCCTGGATGATGCCCAGCGAGGAGCCCTGACGCAGGCCGCCCGCGGCGTGGATGACGCCGTCGATCCGCCCGAAGTGCTCCACGGTCCGGGAGAGCACCTGGCGCATCCCGGCCTCGTCGGTCAGGTCGGCACCGAGCACCAGCACCGAGGCACCCGTCGCCTCCAGCGCCTGCGCGGCCTGGATCTTCTGGCGGATGGCGTCCTGAGGGCCACGGGTGGACAGCCACTGGGCCCACTGGTCCTTGGCGGGGAACTCCTTGCCCTCCACGAGCACCAGCCGGGCCCGCGAGGTGCGAGCCAGCTCACGGGCCAGGGCGTGGCCAATGCCCGTGAGTCCCTCCGTGACGAGGTACACGCCCTGCTCCTTCAGCGTCCGCAGGGGAGCGGCGTCGGCCTCCAGGCGCACGGGCTCGAAGGTCTGGACCCAGCGCTGACGGCCGCGCCAGGCGATGACCGGCTCGGACGTACCGGCCTGGAGCTCCGCGAACAACTGGGCCGCCACGGACTCCGCACCGCCCGCCTGGCCGGGAGCCACGTCCACGAAGTGGCAGGTGATGTGCGGATACTCCTGGGGCACGACGCGGCAGGGACCGAGCAGCGTCGCCTTTTCCGGCGAGGGCACGTCCGTGCTCTCCACCTTGACGGCGCCGTTGGACGCGACCCACCACGCGAGCGGCTCCGAGCGCTTCTGGGTGCCCAGCGCCTGCGCGAGGAAGAGCTGGCTGTAGAAGCCGGTGTCCAGCGCCCGCTCGAGCGACACGGGCTCGGACGTCACGCTCCACAGGTGCACCACGCCGTCGAACGCCTGCCCTTGCGTCTGGAGCGCCTGGAGCAGGGCGGCGTAGTCCTCGCGCCGCTGGGGATGGAGCGTATAGGTGCCATCGGCGAGGCGGCCGAACGCGTCACCGGGAACGACGCGGATGACGGACTGCCCCGCCTGGGCGAGCTTCGGTGCGAGCGCATCCGCCACTCCGGCCGCATCCGCGAAGACGAGCCAGCCACGGCCGGAGCCCTTCGCGCCCTGCGCCTGAGCGGTACGCGGGATCGGGGTGCGCTTCCACGAGGGCACGTAGAACCAATCCGCGATGTCCTTCTTCTTCTCGGCGGAGGCCGCCGGACGCGGAGCCAGGCTGCCGGGCCGGGCGTCGAGCCAGTAGCGCTGGCGCTCGAAGGGGTAGGTGGGCAGCGGGAGCCGGCGCCGCTTCTCGCGGGCGTAGAACCCGGACCAGTCGGGCGTGACGCCGCTCAGCCACAGCCGGCCGAGCGTGCTGAGCAGCACGGCCTCATCCGAGGACTGCTCGCGGGGGTGACGGGTCGAGGACAGCACGACGCGCTCGCCCTGTGCGCCCTGCTGCCGGGTGAGGCTGGCGAGCGAATTGCCAGGGCCCACCTCGAGCAGCACCTGCTGGGGCTTCTGCGCGAGCGTCTTCAACCCATCGGCGAAGCGCACGGCCTGGCGCAGGTGCGTGGCCCAGTAGGAGGGGTCGGTGGCCTGGGAGGCCTCAATCCAGGTGCCGGTGACGTTGGAGACGAAGGGAATCTTCGGCGGGTTCAGCTTCACCTGGCGCACGCGGGCGGTGAACGGAGCCAGGATGGGGTCCATCATCGCCGAGTGGAACGCGTGAGACGTGTGCAGCCGCTGCACGTTCACGCCGCGCTCCTTCAGCTTCTCCTGGAGCGCCTCGATGGCGGGCGTGGGTCCGGCGACGACGGTGAAGGAGGGCGCGTTGACGGCGGCCACGGAGAGCTCCGAGCCCAGGTGCGGCCGGAGCTCGTCCTCGGGGAGCACCACGCTCAACATGGAGCCGGCGGGGAGCTCCTGCATCATCCGTCCGCGGGCGGCGACCAGCGCGAGCGCATCACGCAGCTCGAAGACTCCGGCGAGGCACGCGGCCACGTACTCACCGATGCTGTGGCCGAGCATCGCCTTGGGCTGCACGCCCCAGGACATCCAGAGCTGGGCCAGGGCGTACTCGATGGAGAACAGCGCTGGCTGGGCGATGGCCGTGCGGGTGAGCGCCTGGGCGGCGTTCTCGGCCTGGGCCTGCTCGGGGTAGAGCAGCTTGCGCAGGTCCACGCCGAGGTGCGGCAGGAGGAGCGTGGCGCAGGAGTCCAGGTGCGCACAGAACACGGGCTCGGAGGCGTACAGCTCGCGCGCCATGTCCACGTACTGCGAGCCCTGGCCGGGGAACAGGAACGCCACGGGCCGGTCCTGCGCGGTGGGTGAACCGGTCCACACGCGCTGGGGGTCGCGGGTCTCCAGGGCGCGCACGGCCTCCTCGCGGTCGCGGCTCACGACCACGCGGCGGAAGGCCATGGCCTGCCGGCCCACCTGAAGCGTGTGAGCCACGTCGGGCAGGTGGACGCCAGGGTTCTCTTTCAGGTGCCGGGCCAGGTTGTCCGTGGCCACCTCGAGCGCCGCCTCGGACTTGGCCGAGAGCACGAGCAGCTGCACGGGCCGCGACGTGCTCGAGGGCGCCAGGGGAGGCGCCTCCTGGAGGACGACGTGGGCGTTCGTCCCGCCGACACCGAACGAGCTCACCCCCGCGCGGCGCGGGCCGTTGGCGGGCGCCTTCCAGTCGGCCAGGGTGGTGTTCACGTAGAAGGGACTGTTGGCGAAGTCGATCTCGGGGCTCGGCTTCTCGAAGTGGAGGCTGGGCGTCAGCTTCTGGTGCTCGAGCGAGAGCACGGCCTTGATGAGGCTGGACACGCCCGCGGCGTTGGCCAGGTGACCGATGTTGCTCTTGAGCGATCCGACAGCGCAGCGCATCTTCGCCGCACGAGGAGTCCCGGGCTTGTAGCGGAACGCCTTGGTGAGGGCGCGGAGCTCGATCGGGTCACCCATCTGGGTGCCGGTACCATGGGCCTCGATGTAGCCGATCGTCTCGGGCTCCACGCCGGCGGCGCCGAGCGCCTCGTCGATGACGGCGGCCTGGCCCTCCACGCTGGGGGCGGTGTAGCCGACCTTGTGGGAGCCGTCGTTGTTGATGGCCGAGCCCTTGATGATGGCGTGGATGTGATCGCCGTCCTTGAGGGCATCCTTGAGCCGCTTGAGCACCACGGCGCCCACGCCGCTGCCGAACACGGTGCCCTCGGCCTTCGCGTCGAAGGCGCGGCAGTGGCCGTCGGGGGACACGATGCCGCCCGGGATGTACGAATAGCCCTCGGGGTGCTTGACGTGGACGGAGACGCCGCCAGCGAGCGCCATGTCGCACTCCTGGTTGAGGAGGCTCTGGCAGGCCACATGGGTGGCCACCAGCGACGTCGAGCAGGCGCTGAGGATGGAGTAGCTGGGGCCGCGCAGGTCGAGCTTGTAGGCGACGCGGGTGCTGAGGAAGTCGCCGCCGTTGCCCACGTCGATCTGCACCTGATCCAGCGCGCCGAGCCGGTCGGCGTTGGGGACGAGGTTGTAGATGAGGTACGTGTTGGTGGAGGCGCCCGCGAACACGCCGATGGCGCCGTCGTAGCGGTCCGGCGTGTAGCCGGCACGCTCGAGGGCCTCCCAGGCGCACTCCAGGAAGACGCGGTGCTGCGGATCCATCAGCTCCGCCTCGCGAGGCGTGAAGCCGAAGAACCCGGCGTCGAACAGCTCCATGCCCTCCAGGGCGGCGCTCGCCTTCACGTAGTGCGGATCCTTGCGCAGGGCCGGATCCACGCCGAGCTTCTCCAGGTCGGCATCACTCAGGGGCCGGATGGACTCGGTGCCGTTGCACAGGTTCTTCCAGAAGGCGTCGAGATCCTTCGCGCCGGGGAAGCGGCCGGTCATGCCGATGATGGCGATGTCCTGCTCGTCAATGAAGGTTTCGGGAGGCATGGGCAGTGGTTCCCTGAACGGAGCGGATCAGTTCTCTTCGTCGGAGGTGCTGTCGCCGCGGCGCTGTCTCTTGGCGCGGCGGCGCTCGCCGCGGCTGCGGCTCTCGGAGTCGTCGGATGGCTCCTCGGCACCACCGGAGGCGGCCTTGAGCAGCTTCGCCAGCGCCTCCACCGTTGGGCCCTCGTACAGGGTGACGGCGGGGACCGGGACGCCGAACTGCTCGCGCACCCGGGCAATCAACTTGATGCCGACGAGCGAGTTGCCCCCCAGCTCGAAGAAGTTGTCGTGGATGCCCACCTGGGTGATGCCCAGCATGGACTCCCACAGCTTCGCGACGGCCTCTTCCAGCTCGTCACGCGGGGCCACGTAGGCGTTCTGCAGGGCGGGCCGGGGCGCGGCCTGCTGGCTCTGCGCATCGGGCACCACGTGCTCGGCCTTGGCGACCTCGGCCTTCTGCTGGGGCTCGGGCTGCGAGTTGCGCTCGATGCGGGCGGGCAGGTGGCTGGTGGACACGGCGACCTGGGCCACCGGGCCCAGCGACAGCAGGTGCGCGAAGGCCTCGGCGCCCTCGGTGGCGGAGATGGACAGCGAGCCGAAGGGGTTGGGGCCCGAGTCGGAGGCCCAGGCATCCCAGCCCACGCTCAACCAGGGGGTGGGGGACTCCTGCGTCTGACGGAGGGCGAACGCGTCCATGAAGCTCATGGCCGCAGAGTACGAGGCCCGTCCGACGCCCCCGAGCACCGCCGCGAGCGACGAGGCCAGCATGCAGAAGTCGAGCTGCCGGCCGCGCAGGGCTTCCTCGAGTGCGTACAAACCGAGAGCCCGGCTCTGGAAGAGGAAGCGGGCGTCGGTGGGCGTCACGTCCGCGAGGCTGCGGAAGAGCGACGCGTCGACAGTACCCGCGGAGAACACCACGCCGTGGAGCGCGCCGAAGCGCGAGAGGGCCTGGTCAACCACGGTACGGAGCTGGGCCGCGTCGGCCACATCGGCGCTGGCCACGAGCACCTCGGCACCGAGCGCCTCGAGCGCCCGCACCTTGCGGATCCTCTGGCCGATGGGGTCCTTCTCGTCGTGCGTCGCGAGCCACGAGTCCCACGCGGAGCGCTCGGGCAGCGCGGAGCGGCCGACGAGCACGAGCCGGGCCTGGACGCGCTTGGCGAGGGCCTCGGCGTGGTTGAAGCCGATGGTGCCGAAGCCGCCGAGGACGAGGTAGACGCCCTTGTCACGCAGGGGGACCTGGTCTGGAGCGCGAGCGGAGATGGGCTCGAAGACCTGCACCTGGCGCTGCTGGCCGCGCCAGGCGATGACGTTCTCGCGGCGGGAGCCATCGGCGCACTCGGCGAGGAGCTGCTCGACGAGCTGGGCCTCCTGCCAGCTTCCCGGGGAGGGCAGGCTCACGTCCACCGAGCGGCAGGCGATGTGAGGGAACTCCTGGGGGATGACGCGGACGGGGCCGAGCACGGTGGCCTTCTCGGGGCTGGGGAGCTCGTCTCCGAGCGCCTGCATCCGGTGGGTGACCACGGCGAGCGACACGGGCTTCGCCTCCTGGCGGCCGAGCGCCTGGGCCAGGAACAGCAGGCTGTGGAAGCCATGGTCCTGCGCCGGGTCGAACGAGGAGGCCCCACGCGAGCCGGAGGTGCTGTCGGGGACGGCGCTCCAGAGGTGGAGGATGCGGTCGGGCTCGAGGCCCTGGGCCTTGAGCTGCTGAAGCAGGGACGCGAAGTCCGAGGCGTCGCGCGGGTTGATGGACCAGTGGCGCTCACCGAGCTGCGCGAGGTGCGTGCCCGGGGAGACGGTGACGACCTGCTGGCCGGCCTCCGCGAGGCGCCGGGCCAGACGGGCGCTCAGCCCACCCTGCCCATGCGTCTCGGGGACAAACAGCCACCAGTTCGCTTTCTGCTCGCTCCACGCACTGGCGGGAGGGAGGGCGCGCTGCCACGAGGGCAGATAGAACCACTGCGGTAGGGGCAGCTTCTTGTCGGCCGAGGCGCTCTGGGCCTTCTTGCCGTGACCGCTGTCCGCGGGCGGATCCACCCAGTGGCGCTGGCGCTCGAACGGAGAGGTGGGGAGGGCGATGCGGCGGCGCTTCTCGTCGCCGTAGAAGGCATCCCAGTCCGGCTCGACACCGGCCAGCCACAGCCGGCCGAGCGCGCCGAGCAGGAAGTCCAGATCGTTCTTCTGCTCGCGAGGGTGGCGCAGGGAGTTGATGAACACGTGCTGGGCGCCCTTGGCGGGGTGCTGCCGGGCGAGCGTCGCGAGCGTCTGGCCGGGGCCCACCTCGAGCAGGACGGCGTCGGCCTCCTTGAGCAGCTCGCTCAGCCCGTCGGCGAAGCGCACGGCCTGGCGCAGGTGCTTGGCCCAGTAGTCGGGGCTGGTGGCCTCCTCGGCGGTGATCCACTTGCCCGTCACGTTGGACAGGTAGGGCAGCTGGGGCACCTGACGGGAGACGCGCCGGACCTGCTCGCGGAACGCATCCAGGATGGGGTCCATCATGGACGAGTGGAACGCGTGCGAGGTGTGCAGGCGGTTGGTGCTGACGCCCTGGGCGGTGAGCTTCTCCGCGAGCGCGTCGATGGCGGGGATGGGCCCGGCGACGACACAGGTCTCGGGGCTGTTGACGGCGGCGAGCGAGAGCTCCGCACCGAGCAGCGGCAGCACCTGGGCCTCGGTCATGGGCAGGGCGAGCATGGCGCCAGCGGGCATCTGCTGCATGAGCCGGCCGCGAGCGGCCACGAGCGCCAGCGCGTCCTCGAGCGAGAACACGCCCGCGAGACAGGCGGCCACATACTCACCGATGCTGTGACCGATCATTGCCTGGGGCTTGAGGCCCCACGACATCCACAGCTTCGCGAGCGCGTACTCGATGACGAACAGCGCGGGCTGGGTGAGCGAGGTCTGCTTGAGCCGCTCGGTGGCGGCCTCGCGCTGGGCCTCGGAGGGGTACAGGACAGTGCGCAGGTCGAAGCCGAGGTGCTTCTCGAGCTTCTTCGCGCAGGCGTCGACCTCGCCGCGGAACAGGGGCTCGGACTCGTAGAGGTGCCGGCCCATGTCGACGTACTGGGAGCCCTGGCCGGAGAACATGAACATGACCGGGCGGCCCTCGGTCTCATGGCCGCCGGTGAAGACGCGGGCGGGCTCGCGCGAAGCGAGGGCCTCGGCGGCATCCGCCAGGGTGTGGGCCACGACGATGCGGCGTCGGGCGAAGCGCTTGCGGCCCATCTGGAGCGTGAAGGCCGCGTCGGCGAGGTTCAGCTCGGGGTTCGCGCGCAGGTGCGAGACGAGCCGATCCGTGGCGGCCTCGAGCGACGCATCCGAGCGCGCCGAGAGCATCAGCACCTGGGCCGGACGGCGCGGCTTGTCGGAGGCGGGGAGGGCGGGAGTCTCCTCGAGGATGGCGTGCGCGTTGGTGCCGCCCATGCCCAGCGACGTGACGCCGGCGCGGCGGGGAGTCTCCCCCTCGGGCCAGTCGGACAGCTTCGCGTTCACGTAGAAGGGGCTGTTGTCGAAGTCGATGGCGGGGTTGGGCGACTCGAAGTGGAGGGTGGCGGGGATCTGCTTGTGGTGGAGCACCAGCGCGGCCTTGATGAGGCCCACCGCGCCCGCGGCCGAGTCCAGGTGGCCGATGTTGCTCTTCGCCGAGCCGATGGCGCAGAAGCCCTTCCGGTCGGTACCGGCGCGGAACGCCTGCGTGAGGGCGGCGATCTCGATGGGATCTCCCATCTGGGTGGCGGTGCCATGGCACTCCACGTAGCCGATACTGTCCGGCTCCACGCCCGCGAGCGCCTGCGCGAGCGAGACGACCTCGGCCTGGCCCTCGACGCTGGGGGCCATGTAGCTGACCTTCTGCGAGCCGTCGTTGTTCACCGCCGTGGCCTTCACGACGGCGTAGATGGTGTCACCAGCGGCGATGGCATCCGCGAGGCGGCGCAGCGCCACCACACCCGCGCCGTGCCCGGAGACGAAGCCCTCGGCCCGGGAGTCGAAGGGGCGGCAGTGGCCGTCGGACGAGGTGGTTCCGCCCTCGTAGAACAGGTAGCCCTGCTTCTCCGGGAAGTGGATGGACACGCCGCCGGCCAGGGCCATGTCGCACTCGTAGCTGAGGAGGCTCTGGCAGGCGTAGTGGATGGCGGTGAGTGACGTGGACGAAGACGACTGGATGGTGACCGCGGGCCCCTTGAGGTTGAGCCGGTAGGCCACCTCGGTGGTGAGCGCGTCCTTGTCGTTGCCGATGGAGGCCTGGAGGCTCTCCACGGACGCCACGTGCGACAGGTGCGGGTACACGTTGGTGAGCAGGTACGTGTTCATGCTCATGCCACCGAACACGCCAGTGCGGCCCGGCTGGCGCTCGGGGCTGTAGCCCGCGGTCTCCATCGCCTCCCAGGCGCACTGGAGGAAGACGCGGTGCTGCGGGTCCATCAACGCCGCCTCGCGCGGGTTGAGCCCGAAGAAGGCCGCATCGAACTGGTCGGTGTCTCCCAGGACGCCGCACGCCTTGATGTAGTTGGGTGCGCGCACGAGCGACGGGTCGATGCCGGAGGCGATCAGCTCCTCTTCGGAGAAGAACGAGATGGACTCGACGCCATCGTGCAGGTTCTTCCAGAACTCGGCGATCGTCCTCGAGCCGGGGACATGGGCGGCCAGTCCGACGATCGCGATCCCTTCCAACTCAGGGGTGGTCTCAGTGGTCATGGGGCGTTCCGGGTCCATCAAGGGGAAAGGAGTGGATGCGCCAGCGGCTACTTGCCACCGGGCTTGCGCAGACGGGCCTGGGCGAGCTGCTGACGCTTGCCCATCGCGGCCTTGCGCTTGTCGGCCTCGTCCTTGAGCTTCTGGGCGTTGGCGGAGGAGTCGTCCGTCTTGCGGCTCAGGAACTGCGCCAGGGAGCTGACGGTCGAGTACTTGAACATGTCCACGAGGGCGAGCTCGGTCTTGAGCTCCTCGCGCAGGCGGCGGTGCACCCGGGCGATGAGCATCGAGTTACCACCGAGCTCGAAGAAGTTGTCGTGGAGGCCGACGCGGTCGACCTTGAGGATCTCCTGCCAGACCGTGGCGATGTCGCGCTCGAGCGAGCTCTGCGGAGCGACATAGGCGGCGGCGAGGGCGGGGCGCTCGCCCTCGGGGACGGGGAGGGCCTTGGTGTCCACCTTGCCGTTGGGCGAGAGCGGCAGCGCCGAGAGCGGCATGAAGACGGACGGCAGCATGTAGGGCGGGAGCCGCTCGGACAGCCACGCGTGGAGCTCGCTGCTCGTCTGCGCGGAGTCGGTGAGCACCACATATGCCACCAGGCGCTTGTCACCGGGCGAGTCCTCGCGCGCCATGACGAGCGCATCGCGCACCTGGGGGTGCTGCTTGAGGGCCGCCTCGACCTCGCCCAGCTCGATGCGGAAGCCGCGGATCTTCACCTGGTCATCGACGCGGTGCAGGTACTCGAGCACGCCGTCCGGGAGCCAGCGGGCCATGTCGCCGGTGCGGTACAGGCGCTCGCCGGGGCGGAACGGGTTGGGGACGAAGCGCTCGGAGGACAGCTCCGGGCGGCGCCAGTAGCCGCGCGCCAGACCGGCACCGCCCACGTACAGCTCACCGCGGCAGCCCACGGGCAGCAGGTTGCGCTGCGCATCGAGCACGTACACGGACGTGTTGATGACGGGCTTGCCGATCGGGACCCAGGAGTTGGCTTGCAGGTCCTCGGGGCGGATGGGGTAGTAGGTCGAGCAGACGGTGGTCTCGGTGAGGCCGTAGCCGTTCACCACCTGGGTGGTGTCGAGCAGGCGCTCCATGTCGCTGGCCACCAGGGCCTCGCCGCCGCTGAGGACGAGCCGGATCGGCGGGAGCTCGTCCTTGCGAGCGTTGAGCCCGGCGAGCACGGCGGGCACGGTGCTGACGATGGAGACGGTGTGTCGGGCGATGAGCCCGAAGAGCTTCTCCAGGTCGAGGATCTCATCCTCGGTGGGAAGCACGAGCGTGCCCCCGGCGCACAGCAGCGGGAGGATCTCCCCCACGAAGCTGGCCGAGGCGAGCGAGGTGAGCGGGAGGATCCGGTCGTTGGCACCGGGCTGGTACGAGTCGATGAACGAGCGCACCAGGTTGGTGATGCCGCCGTGCTCCAGCATGACGCCCTTGGGCTGTCCGGTGGAGCCGGAGGTGTAGATGAGGCACGCCAGATCATTCGGCTGGATGCGGGCGGGGGCCTGCTCGGTGCCCGAGCTCCAGTCCATGTCCGTGTCCAGGCAGAGGACGCGCACCTCGCCGTCCTTCAAGGAGAGCTGCCCGAGCTGGGTGCGCAGCCAGGACTGGGTGAGCAGGACGGGGGCCTGGGCGTCGGCGAGCACATAGGCCAGACGCTCGGCGGGGTAGGCCGGGTCGAGCGGCACGTAGGCGGCGCCGGTCTGGAGCACACCGAGCACGGAGACAATCGTCTCCAGCGAGCGTTCCAGGCAGAGGCCGACGATGGAGCCGGGGCCCACGCCCTCCGAGCGCAGCCACGAGGCGAGCCGCCCGGCGCGCTGCTTCAGCTCGCGGTAGGTGAGCCGCTCGTCCTTGAAGAGCACGGCGACGGCATCGGGCGTGCGCTCGGCCTGGGCCGAGAACAGCGCCGGCACGTTCATGTCCTCGGTGAGGGGGACGTGCGTGCCGTGCCACTCGACGAGGAGCTGCTGGCGCTCGGCGTCGGTGAGGAGGGGCAGCTCGGCGAGCGGCTTGCGCGGGTCGGCGACGATCCCAGCGAGCAGCGTGCGCAGGTGCCCGGCCATGCGGGAGATGGAGTCGGGCTCGAAGAGGTCGGTGTTGTACTCGAACGAGGCGACCATGCCGCCGTCCGCCTCGCCCAGGGTGAGCGTCAGGTCGAACTGGGCGACGTGGTGCTCGAGCGTGAGGGACTCGAGCTTCAGGCCGGCCAGCTCGGCCCTGGCGCCCGGGATGTCGAGGGCGAACGGCGTGAGCCCGCGCTCATCGAGCTTGTAGGCGCGCTGGTAGGAGAACATCACCTGGAAGAGCGGCGAGCGGCTGGGGTCGCGCACCGGCTGGAGCCGCTCGACGAGGGTATTGAAGGGGTAGTCCTGGTGCTCGAAGGCGTCGAGCGTCGTCTGGCGCGTCTTGGAGAGGAACGCCTCGAAGGTCTGGTTCGGAGAGGAGCGGGTGCGCAGGACGAGCGGGTTGACGAAGTAGCCGGCGACGCGGGAGAGGTCGGCCTTGCCGCGGCCGGCGCTGACCACGCCGAGGGTGAAGTCCTGCTGGCCAGTGTAGCGGTGCAGCAGCACCTGGAAGGCCGTCTGGAGCACCATGGCGAGCGTGGAGCCCTGGGCCTGGGCGAGCGCCTTGAGCTGCTCCACCAGCTTCGAGTCGAGCCGGGTGGTGTGGATGAGACCGTTGAAGGTCTGGACGGGCGGGCGCGGATGATCCGTGGGCAGGTTGAGCACGGGCAGCTCACCGGCGAGCTGCTCGCGCCAGTACTTCTCGAGCGCCTGGCCGCGAGGCCCGGCGAGCATGGCGGCCTGCTCGTGCGCGGCGTCGACGTAGGTGGCCTCGAGCGCAGGCAGCTCGGCCTTCTTGCCGGCGGCCTCGGCGGGGTAGAGGGTGTCGAGCTCCTCGGCGATCACGGCGATGGACCAGAAGTCGGTGACGATGTGGTGCATCGTCATGAGCAGCACGTGCTCCTGGGCCGAGCGGGTGAAGAGGCGCACGCGCAGCAGCGGGCCGTGCTCCAGGTCGAAGGGCTTCTTGGCCTCGTCGGCGAGGCGCGCGTCGAGCTCCGAGTCACCCAGGGTGGCGGCGTCCACGGGCTCGAAGTCGAGCGCCATCTGCGCGTGCACGTGCTGGACGGGACCCGAGGGGGTCATGGTGAACGTGGTGCGCAGCGCGGGGTGGCGCGTGACGAGCATCTCGAAGCAGCGGCGCAGCGCCGGCACATCCAGCGCGGAGCGGATGCGCACGGCGACGGGGACGTGGTACGCGGAGCTGCCGGGCGCGAGCTGATGCAGGAACCACAGGGCCTGCTGTCCGCCGGACAGGGGCGCGTCACCACTGGCGCGGGGCTTCGGTGCCTCCTTCGCGGGCGCGGTGGCGGGCGCGGCCAGATACCCGAGGACGAGCTCCGCGAACTTCGTGAGGGTGGGCCCCTGCATGACGTCGGAGAGGGGCACCTCGATGCCGAGGCTCGACTCCACGGTGCTCTTGAGGTCCACCGCCATCAGCGAGTCCATGCCGAAGGCGTAGAGCGTCTTGTTCGGATCGATCTGGCTGGAGGGGACGCGCAGGACGCGGGAGGCCTGCTCCTGCAGGTGCAGCAGCAGGAGCGAGTGACGCGCCTGGGGATCCTGCACGGCGGCGAGCGCCTTCTGGATGAAGCTCGGCTCGCGCTTCGGAGCGGCGGCCTGCTCCTTCGGAGCCGGAGGCGCGTCCAGGACGCTCTTGTGGACGATCTCCAGGCTGTCTGAGAGGAAGTCCTTCTTGGTGGCGTGGCGCTGGATCTTCCCGCTGGAGGTCTTGGGGATGCTGCCGGCCTGGAGCAGCACCACGCCGTGGGCCTGCACCTCGTGCTGATCCGCGATGGCCTGGCGGATGTTCTGTGCGAGCGCCTCCAGGTCGACGCTGCCGGACTCGACCGCCTTGCGATCGATCTCGTGCGCCACCACCAGACGCTCCTCGCCCTGGACCTCGATGGCGAACGCGGCGCCGCAGCCGGGACGCAGAGCCGGGTGGGTCTTCTCCACCGTCAGCTCGAGGTCCTGGGGGTAGTGGTTGCGGCCTCGGATGATGATGAGGTCCTTGAGGCGCGCGGTGACGAAGAGCTCTTCGTCGAGGAGGAAGCCGAGGTCTCCGGTGCGCAGGAAGCGCATGCCGTCCTTCGCGCCCTGGGGCACGCCCTGGAACGCGCGGGCGGTGGCCTCCGGCTGGCCCCAATACCCCTGGGCCACGCTGGGGCCGGAGACCCAGATCTCCCCCACCTCGCCCGGGGCGCATGGGACGAGGGTCTCGGGGTGGACGACGAGGAGCTTCTGGTCGGTCAGACAGCGGCCCGAGCCCACCTGGGTCTGCGCGGTGGGGTGCGAGGTCGGAACGATCTCCGCCTTGCTCTTCTGGAGCGCGACGGTGTCGAACGTGCGCTGGATGGGCGGCTCGGCCTTGTGGCCACCGGTGACGATGAGCGTGGCCTCGGCGAGGCCGTAGCAGGGGTAGTAGGCCTGCTCCTTGAAGCCGCGGGGCCCGAAGGTGTCCGAGAAGCGCTTGAGGGTCTCGGGGCGGATGGGCTCGGCACCGTTGAAGGCCAGGTCCCAGTGGCTCAGGTCCAGCGCGGCGAGCTCCTCGGGGGTGACCTTCCGGGTGCACAGGTCATAGGCGAAGTTGGGCCCGCCGCTGGTGGTGGCCTTGTACTTGGAGATGGCCTGGAGCCAGCGGATGGGCTTCTTCAGGAAGTCCACGGGCGACATGAGCACCACGGGGAAGCCACCGTAGAGCGGCTGGAGGATGCCGCCGATGAGGCCCATGTCGTGGTAGGGCGGCAGCCAGATGACGCCCTGGCTCTGGCGCGAGTGCCCGAAGCACGAGTGGATGAGGGACAGGTTATGCAGCAGGTTGGAGTGCGTGAGCATCACGCCCTTGGGCGTGCTGGTGGATCCCGAGGTGTACTGGAGGAAGGACAGCGTCTCGGGAGTCGCGCCCGGATCCTTCCAGCCCTCGGCGACGGCGGACTCCAGCGTGTCGGTGGCCATCCACTGAAGCGACTTCAGCTCCGGGGCCTGCTCGAAGAGCATCTCGGCCATGCCGAAGATGAAGTCGGTGGTGAGCGCCACCGTGGCCTGCGCGTCGTTGCTGATGGCGAGCAGCCGGGGCAGGGTGCGTCCCAGCCGCATCGGGTCCGGCGGGTAGATGGGGACGGCGGTGACGCCGGCATAGAGACAGCCGAAGAAGCCCGCGATGTAGTCCAGTCCCGGCGGGTAGAGCAGCAGGGCGCGCTGGCCCTGGGCCCCCATGCGCTGGAGCGAGGCGGCGATGGCGCGCGCCTTGAGATCCAACTCCGCGTAGGTGAGGTGGGCCTCCTCGCTCTCGCCGTCGACCAGGAACGTGTAGCCGCGGGTGTCGGGCTCACGCTGGGCCCGGGTCCGCAGCAGCTCGACGAGCGTGTCGCAGCGCACGTCCGGGACAGTGGAGGGGCCGGGAATCGCACGGGTGGTCATGGAGTCTCCTCGTCCTGCGCAATAGGGGTGCCCATCGCGCCGCCGGATTCACCAGCGGCGCGTGGGGAAGGGTTCGAACTGCCTGTGCGGAGGCGATGCTAGAAGGTGGCTCCGACTTCCAGCAGGCCGACCGAGTAGCTGAGGCCCAGACCGGGGAGGTCCGTGCCGGCGCCGATGCCCAGCTGGAGCAGGGAGACCTGGACCGACTTCAGATCGAAGCGCGCCGGCGCGAGCGTGACGCCCAACGTCATTCCGGGCCCGCTAATGCGGGTGGGGTGCTCGGGGGTCAGGAAGCTCAGGCGCTCGCCGAACAGGGTGGACAGCGTGAGCAGGGCCGCGGGGGCATACGTCCCGCTGCGCTGCACGCCGGCCCCGACGCGGAACGACGCCGTGTTGCCCAGCATCGACAGGTAGCTGAGGTCCGCCTGGAGGATGAAGCGGTCGTTGAGGGTGTCCCGAACGCCGATGCCGCCCCCGATGCCGCCGATGGTCCGGGCATTGGACAGGTACACCTGAGCGCCCGCCGCGGCGTAGACGGAGAACCGGTGCTGGAGGGACGAGGACTCCTCGGCCCTCGCGTCACCGGAGGTCCCCACGAGTCCGAGCCCCAGCGCGAGCGCGCCGGCCTTGATGAACGTGTGCTGTGCGGTCTTCACGGAGTCGGTCCCCCAGCCCAGTAGGCGATCGCGGTGGCGGCCACGCGGGTGGCCTGGCCCAGCCGAGCCTTGTCCAGCGTGTCCAGCGTGTCGGTTTTCTTGTGGTAGTTCGGGTTGCGGAAAGGCGCGGTGTCGGTGAGGAACACGGCCTTGTGGTGGGCGAACCAGAACGCCAGGTGATCGCTGAGCGTCAGGGCCTGACCCATGGTGGGCGTGCCGTTGCCGGAGGAGATCAGCGGCACCGTGTTCATGAGCTTCAGCTCGTTGTTGAGCGCGTAGACCTGGGAGGCCTCGTAGGCGGACTCGTCGTTGCCGATGATGGCCAGGAAGTCCGCCTTGGTGGGCGAGGGCAGGCCGGGCAGCGACTTCTGGGAACCCTCCTCCTCGGAGTAGTAGCCGATGCAGTCGAAGACGAGCGCGGTGACGACCTTCTCGCCATTGCCTGCCTTCACGTACCGGTGGCTGCCGGAGATGCCCCACTCCTCGAGGTCGAAGCCGACGAAGCGGATGGTCCGCTCGAACTTGTACTTCGAGAGCACCCGGGCCAGCTCCATCATGGCCGCCACGCCGCTGCTGTTGTCATCGGCGCCCTGCCAGAAGGCGTCGTAGTGGGCGCCGACCAGGATGACCTCGTCCGGCTTGGAGGTGCCCTTGATCTCCGCGACGATGTTGGTGGTGCTCACGTCGGTGTCGCCGGTCGACACGTCGTCCTGGGACGACAGCTCGAGGTGGGCGAACCGGTCGCGGACCCACTTCCCCGACTTGGTGTTGGAGAGGTTGCACAGCTCGGGGTAGGCCTTGCGGATGTTGGCCGGGAACAGGGATTCGCAGGGGAGCGACTGGTCCGACATGTGCTGCTCCGTCAGCTCCTTGAGATTGTCCCAGACGCGCTCGGTATCGACCTCTTCGGAGATGGCCTTCAGGCGAGGCACATCCGCCCCTTCCAGGACCTGGGTCGGGGTGCACGAGGCGCCGCCAGCCAGGCCGAGGCCCGCGGCGAGCATGACGAGGGAAGAACGAATCGAGAGGCTCATAGCTGCATCTCCACACGGGCCAGACCGACATGGAGCCGCTGCACCGTTCCAAAGGGAGGGCCAACGGGTCCCCACTGCACCTCGAAGGCTCCCACCACGAAGCGGCCGAAGTGGAAGCGCAGGGGCGCGGCATGGATGGCGAAATACAAGGGACCGGTGCGCGCATCCTCCGCCGCGAACAGCTCCTTGGCGAAGGGGATGCGCAGGGTCTGCCAGGGCAGGGCCACCTGGCTGTATCCGAACTCGAGTCCCCCGGCGGGCTCCCAGAAGCCCAGCCGCGTCCGGAGCTCACCCCGGGCGAAGACCTCGAGCGGGAAGTTCACCTTGTTGGAGGGCAGGGCGAAGCGCAGCCCGCCTCCCAGGAACAGGTGTTGTCCGAGACCCTCGGTGCCCAGGGCGCGCTGGTACGCGGCCTCGAGTGTGGTGGCCTCCTCCGAGGGGCGCAGCAGTCCGTAGTGGCGGAAGTTCGAGACTCCGACCGAAACACCTTGGGCCACGGGTTGGGCTGCGGGTTGGGCCACGGACTCGCCGGGGTCGGCCATGGCCGCCGAGCCCAGGAGCAGTGTGCCCGCGAGAATCCATCTTGAGAGAGGTGCGTGCATGATGGTGAGGGGAAAGGTCTCTGTCGCGAGGCCGGGAGCCTGAATCAAACGGCGGGCCCCACACAACGACATGGTTGGTAGTGGAAGATTGCTCGTCCGCGGACCTCCGGGCTCACCGGGGAGTGGACCCCAGGAGTCCTCGTTGGTGCAGCGCACCGAGGATGCGCTCCACGCTCTGCTCCACCGTCTCCGAGTCGGTGTGGACGGTCACTTCGGGCGACTCGGGCGGCTCGTAGGGATCCGAGATGCCCGTGAAGTGGGGGATCTCTCCCGCCAGCGCCTTCTTGTAGAGACCTTTCACGTCACGGTGGACGAGCGCCTCCAGGCTGGCCTGTGCATACACCTCGATGAACGGGGTGCCGGCTTCCGTGGCCAGCCGCCGCACTTCGTTGCGCGACTCGCGGTACGGAGAGATGGCCGCGGAGATGACCGCCACCCGGTGTTTGGCGAGCAGCCGCGCCACGTAACCGATGCGCCGGATGTTCTCCTCGCGATCAGGCTTGGTGAAGCCCAGGCCCTTGGAGAGGAACGTGCGGATCTCATCTCCGTCGAGCACCTCCACCGAGTGGGTGGGCTCCAACTGGCGGCGCACCGCCGTGGAGAGCGTGCTCTTGCCCGCACCGGACATGCCGGTGAACCAGAGGATGAAGCCGCCGGCCCGGGCCGTGTTGGTCTCAGTCGAAATTCCTGCTGTTGCTGTAGCTTGCTGACTCACGGAGGACCCCCTGTGTCGTCCACTCCCGCCATTCAGGCCGCGGGGCCGTTGATCATTCCGGCGCCCACCGTGGCATTCGTCCCCTCGTCGATGAGGATGAAGCTGCCGGTGTGGCGGTTGCGCCGGTACTCGTCGAAGAAGAGCGGCACGGTCGTCCGCAACTTCACGCGGCCGACCTCGTTCAGCTTCAGGGCCTTGCACTCCTCGTCCCGGTGAAGCGTGTTCACGTCGAGCCGGTACTGGATGTCCTTGACCAGGGCCCGGGCCGAGCGCGTGGTGTGCTTGATGGCCAGCTTCGCCCCGAGCTGCAGGGGCTGCTCGACCAGCCAACACACCATGGCGTCGATGTCTTGAGCGACGGTGGGCGGATTGCCCGGGCGGCACAGCATGTCGCCGCGGCTGATGTCGAGCTCGTCCGTCAGGGAGATATTGACGGACATGGGAGGGAAGGCCTCCTCCACGGGCTTGCCCGCCAGCTCAATCGCACGAATGCGCGAGGTGAAGCCGGAGGGCAGCACCATCACTTCATCTCCGGGCCGCACCACCCCACCCACCAACTGCCCTGAGTAGGCCCGGTAGTCATGGAGCTTCTTGGAGATGGGCCGGGAGACGTACTGCACTGGGAAGCGCACCTGGATGAGGTTGCGATCCGAGGCGATGTGCACGTTCTCCAGGTGATGCAGCAGCACGGGGCCCTGGTACCAGGGCATCTTCTCCGAGCGCTGCACCACGTTGTCGCCGTTGAGCGCGGAGA
>NZ_PZOX01000044.1 GCF_003044305.1 Vitiosangium sp. GDMCC 1.1324
AAGCGCGCAGCGGGCCACCCACCCCTGACGATATGGATGAGCTGCTCAGCCGGCGCAGGAAGTCGCGGTTCTTCCTGGCCCATCCGCGCACCATCGCCGCGTTTGGCCGGGAGTGCACCCGCCGGGGAGTCTACCCGCCCACCGTCGAGGTGGAGGGCAGAAGGGTCATGGCGTGGCGCGGGGTCCCCCTCCTGCCCTGCGACAAGATTCCCATCTCCGAGAACCTCACGAGCTCCATCATCGTGATGCGTACGGGGCAGGACGATCAAGGCGTCATCGGTCTGCACCACACCGGCATCCCGGATGAGGTGGAGCCCGGTCTCTCCGTCCGGCACATGGGCATCAACGAGAAGGCCGTTATTTCCTACCTCGTGAGCACCTACTTCTCCGCGGCCATCCTCATCCCCGACGCGCTCGGAGTCCTCGAGAACGTCGAGCTGGGGCGCTGACCTCACCCAGACGGCCAGGCGCGTGAAGCACTCACTCCCTGGCCATCAGGTACAGCAGCTCGCCCCAGAACTGGAGCGAGCTGCTGACCGAGGGGGGGTCTAGCGGACCTCGGGGCAATCCCACTTCACGGTCCGGGTGGTACCCACGGTGTAGCTCACGCAGGTGCACACGTAGTCCGTGTAGATTCCATCCGTGCAGCCCTGGGTCGCGCCGGCAGGGGAACAGCTTGTCTGATCAAGATTCCAGCAATAGGGGAGGAGGACCGGGCCGGACATCAGAGACTCCGTATCCGTGTTCTCTTCGCCGCTCGTCTCGACAGTGGACTGGCTGGAGGGAGAGGGCTCGGGCTCCGAGGCGAAAGCCGGCAGGGTCAGACAGAGGGTGATGAGGAACAGCTTCTTCATGGCTTGCTCCATGTTGGGGGGGGGCGGAGCGCTGACGGCTCGCTCCTGGGTGTTACGAGCAACACCTTACTCGTCTTGACTGACACTCCGGGTGTTATCGCTCTTTGAGGAAATGACTCTTGCCGGGCTGAGGGACAGAGCGCGACGCACTGCGACGAACGCGTGGAAGAAGGGGGCACCGGGTCGCCGCCACGCAATGATTGTCATGAGCGTTGACCTCGGCGGCCCGGGCGCCGAGAGTCCGCGGCATGAAGCTTCGTCCCATCGCTGAAGTCGGTGCAGAGCTGGGCCTCGCTCCCGAGGATGTGCTGCCGTGGGGGCGCGACCGCGCCAAGGTGTCGCTGGAGGCGCTCGGCCGCCGCTCGCGCCAGGGCCGGCTGGTGCTCGTGTCCGCCATCAACCCCACGCCGCCGGGTGAGGGCAAGACGACGATGTCCGTGGCGCTGGCCATGGGCCTGCGGCGGCGAGGCCGGCGCGCGGTGGCGGCGCTGCGCGAGCCGTCGCTCGGGCCCGTCTTCGGCGTGAAGGGTGGCGGCACGGGCGGCGGCGAGGCCAGCCTGGAGCCCGCGGCCGACATCAACCTGCACTTCACGGGCGACCTGCACGCCATCACCAGCGCGCACAACCTGCTGGCGGCGCTGGTGGACAACTCAGTCTATTACGGCCACCCGGTGGTGCTGGAGTCCACGCGCGTGCGCTGGCGGCGTGCGTTGGACATGAACGACCGGTTCCTGCGCAACGTCATCGTCGGACTGGGGGGAAAGGCGAACGGCGTGCCGCGCGAGACGTCCTTCGACATCACCGCCGCCAGCGAGGTGATGGCCATCCTCGCGCTGGCCGAGAGCCTCAAGGACCTGGAGACGCGGCTGGGCCGCATCGTGGTGGGGCAGGCGCCGGACGGCTCGGCGGTGAGGGCGAAGGACGTGGACGCGGCGGCGGCCATGGTGGCGCTGCTCAAGGACGCGCTGATGCCCAACCTGGCGCAGACGCGCGAGGGCGGCCCGGCGCTGGTGCACGCGGGGCCGTTCGGCAACATCGCGCACGGGTGCAGCTCGGTGATGGGCACGCGGATGGCGCTGGCCTACGCGGACGAGGTGGTGACGGAGGCGGGCTTCGGCTTCGACCTGGGCGCGGAGAAGTTCCTCGACATCAAATGCCGGAGCGCGGGCCTATGGCCCCGGGGCGTGATGCTGGTGGTGACGCTGCGCGCGCTCAAGCACCACGGCGGCGCGGCCCTGGCGAAGGTGGCCGAGCCGGACCGCGAGGCGCTGGTGCGTGGCTTCGACCACCTGGAGAAGCACCTGGAGTCGGTGGCGGCGTTTGGCCTGCCGGCGGTGCTGTGCGTGAATCGCTTCCCGCAGGACACGGAGTCGGAGCTGGACGAGCTGCGGGCCTTCGCGAAGGCGCGCGGGGTGGGCATCGCGGTATGTGATGGCTTTTCGCGGGGCGGGGAGGGCTCGCTGGAGCTCGCGGATACGGTGCTGGCGATGCTCGACTCCACGGACGCGGCGCCGCCGACACCGCGCTTCCTCTACACGCTGGAGCAGTCGCCCGAGGAGAAGATCCGCGCCATCGCGCGCACGGTGTACGGCGCGGACGACGTGGCGTTCATGCCGGGGGCGATGAAGGACCTGGAGGCGGTGCGAGCACTGGGCGGCGCGGGGCTGCCGGTGTGCATGGCGAAGACGCACCTGTCGCTATCGGACGATCCGACGAAGGCTGGCCGGCCCCGAGGCTTCACGCTGACGGTGCGCGAGGTGCGGCTGTCCGCGGGGGCGGGCTTCCTGGTGGCGCTCACGGGGGAGCTGCTCACCATGCCCGGCCTGCCGCGCGAGCCGGCCTCGCGCCGCATCGTCGTCCACGACGACGGCAGGATTACTGGGCTGATGCAGGGAGAGTGAGGCGCCGGCCGGCTCGGGCCCGAGCTCGCAGAGGGGGGGTTGTCTGCCATTGCCCCCTCTGCCGCTGCCGCGGAGCCAGGTGGTGTCCCGGGCCAGAGACGACTTCAGAAGAACGAGATGCCCAGGGTGCCGCTGAAGAGGAAGCCCCTGTGCTGGAGCAGCGTGATGGCGGTGTCCGTAAGGGCATCGGGCGGCGAAGCATCGGTCCGAGAGCTACTCGAGGCACCCCATCCTGTCACGTAGCGTGTGCGCTGCGTGGTGACGTCCACCATCGCGCTGACCCGCGCCTCACCGCCGGGTCTTCGCTGCCTGCCGGGCGCGCACCTCTTCGTAGGCGGCTTGTAGCTGCTCGGCGACGGAAGGGCCCTTTCGTTTCGCCGGCTTCCCGAGATGCGCCTCGCGCAGCTCGGCCATGAACTGCTCCCACATGGCTGGGCCGCCTTCCTCCAGCAACTGCGCTCGGATGCTGAGCTCCTCGGACACCGGCAGGTACCTGCGCCCCCAGGCGCCCAGGTGAGCGAAGATGGGGACGAGCGCGATGGACTTCTCCGTCAGGCTGTAGAGCGCCTTCTGCTTGTGGCTGGGATCGTCCGCCTTGGTGATCATTCCCTCGTCCAGCAGCATCTTCAGGCGATCGGCCAGGATGTTGGACGAGATGCCTTCCTCGGACTGCGTCAGCAGCTCCCGGAAATGCCGCCGGCCGCCGAAGACGATGTCGCGCAGGATGATCAGACTCCAGCGGTCCCCGAATACCTCGAGCGAGAGATTGATCGGGCAGCCCGACCGGTGTTCGACACTCATCCTTCTGCTCCAGGGAAAACCGGTTGCATTCTCGCACCAGTGTTCATGCCGTGGAACCAGTTGTGGTTCGCAATCAGTAATACGGGAGAGGAGCGGACGATGCAACGTCACGGGGGCAGACGCATCCTCTTGGAGCGCTCGGTCGAGCGCATGACCACCGACCACATCAAGCCCCAGCAGAAGGCCGTGTCGCCCTTCAGCCCCGGCTTCTGGGAGAAGCGAAGTTGGGGCTATGCACTCTCCGTCGTCCTTGAGCATGAGCCCGGGGAGCCTCGCGGCTTTGGCTGGGATGGTGGGTACGGAACGTCCTGCGACTGGGACCCCGAGACCGGTCTGATCGGCATCCTGATGATGCAGCGGCTGATGGACTCGCCGGTCGCGCCCGCGGCGTTCGTGGACTTCTGGCGCTCGGCCTACGAGGCGATCCGCTAGAAGACGTCAGGAGTCCCCGCGCCTCCAGCGCCGGAGCTGCCAGGCCACCCCGGTGCAAGCGAGCACGCCAAGGGATGCGAGCGTGACGAGCACGGGCCCGGACACATTCGCCCCGCTCGAGATGGGAATCGGTGCACCCAACGCCCGCACCTCCTCTGTCGCGTGTGACAAGAGCGCGGTGCGCGAGCAGGGATACACCCAGTAGTTGGGGCCTGGGAGCCAATCCTCGTCGTTGTTCGCGAACACGAGCAGCTCCATTCCGGCAGGCAGGAGGTCAGGGCCGCAGTTGCCCCGTGAGTACATGCTCACACGGACCGTCTTGCCTACGGAGCCCTTGTAGAGGTCGAGGACCTCGAACCGCACCTTTCCGGTGAGTAGTCCTCCACCGATGCTGTATCCCGGGTCCACCACCCGTCCGGCGAAGATGAGGTCCGAACCCTCACGCGCCTCGTCCAGGGTGGGGGGACTGCACGAGCAGGCCCGCGCGTTCGTGGGGTACATCAGGTACAGGCCCAGCACCAGGAGCCCGTGCGCGCGGTGAAGAAGAGTCCTCGGCTCTTGCATCACGTGCCTCATACACGTACCCCGTCGGAAGGCCCACCATGATCCGCGTCCATCGCCTGCCTCCTCGTTCGCGCTCAGAACGCGGAGGAGGCGCAGTGGACGTAGGGCCGGGTGGACGTGCAGGTGGTGTTCTTCACCACGGACCAGTCGGCCTGGGGCCAGAGGGTCTGCGCCCAATCAGCGATGGTGTTGACCAGGGTGGGGTTCACCCCGAGGGACTTGAACTGCGGCAGCATGTACCAGAGGCGGTTGCCCAGGCTGCCGTCATAGAAGCCGTTGATGCGCTCCGTCTTGCTCGCGCCGCCTCCGTTCCACCAGTCCGCCGCGGGGTACCGCCGCGTCTTGTCCCACCAGGTGGACAGGAGGGCCTCCAGGATGGCCGTGCGCTCCTGGGGGGTGATGTCGCTCCAGCCCGGCATGTGGTCCGGTGACACCAGGCGGCTCAGGTCGGCCACGGCCTTCGGGTTCCACCCGGCCCCTCCCGGTGCACCGGGCCCGAGCGTGTTGTCCGAGACCTGCATTCCCTTCACCAACCAGAGCGTGAGCAGCGCGTTGTTGGGAGGCGTGCCCTGGGGGACGATCCGCATCTCCTTGATGAAGCCGTACACGTAGCCCCAGTCGATGGGCCGCTGGGCATTGCGAGCCGCTCCGTCCGAATGGTTGCCGTTGTAGAGGATCAGCGCGAGCTGATACCAGGCCATCGAGAAGTAGGTGAACATCAGCGGGCTGTTGTTATTGATGCCCGTGTTGTTCCTCGGCAACTTGAGCAGGTTGGGGGAGGTGTCGAAGCTGTTGTTGCGCATCCAGCCGCGCGTCTCCCGCGAGGTGGGGAAGAGCTGGCGTTGTTGGCCCTCGAGGCCGAATTCCTGCATCAGCTCCCACGTCTTCACCATGTGCCAGAGCGCGGTGGAGTAGACCTTGCGCGAGTATTGCGTATCCGGAACCAGGTTCTTGCGGGTGTCCTGGTACCTCGGCAGGAGGAACTCGTAGAGGTACTGGTTGAACAGGGAGTGGGGATAGTAGAGCGCGCTCTTGTAGGTGGTGTAGCCCGTGGCGCGGACCTTCGCGGCCAGGCCTCGCAGGGGCGCGGTGATGCCCTTCGCGTTCCCCTCGCCAGCGTAGAGCGTGTTGAGCTTGTCCTGGACGAAGGCATCGCCCCAGGCGTCCTTGGGGTGGATGCTCGGCAGCCAGTGATTCCAGTCGGGGAGCTGGAAGTAGATGGGCATCTCCCGGGCGCTGAGGTTCGCCGTGGTGGCGACCGCCTCCTTCGTGATGCCCGCCGGGAACATGTACCGGAGGAGCTCCCTGTCCCGCTCGAGCACCGCGTCGACTCCGGCTCCCGCAGCCCACTGCTCGACGGGCCTGGAGTCCAGTCCCGGGCCGGGCTGGTACGGAGGGTTCCACGGCCGCCCCGGGTTCGGCACGCCCGGCAGCGCGCGAATGTAGGAGGCGACCTTGTAGGCCTCCGTGTCGGTCATGCCGTGGAACTTCGCGCGCTCGATGATGGCGAGGTTCGAATAATTGAAATACTTCAGGTCCCTCCCGTCCTGGGTATGGCAGTCCATACACCGGGCGCGGATGGGCGCTCGAGTCTTGTAGGAGCGCACCAGTTGCTTCGTGCGCCAGAGCTTCTCTCCCTCGGCGATGGACGCGGCATCCTTGAGCGGCGGTTGCCAGGTGGCCGGGTTGTCCTCCTCGAAGGTGGTGTCGGGAAGGACGCGACTTCCATCTGCCCGGAGCAGGTTGAACTTCAGCACCCGGTAGCCGATGGAGCGCTCGTCCGAGGTGTTGAAACGGAAGGTGAGCTGGTTCGTGCCAGCCGCGAGCGCTCCGGCGGGCACGCTCAGGTTCAGCTTCAGCGTCGCGAAGGCCCCGCCGATGCCTCCGAAGTTCTTGCCGAGCCCCTCGACCGTCACCGTGTCGTTGCTCAGGGGCAGCCAGGCGCCGGCATTGAAGCGGATGCTGCCCTTGTTCTCGTAGCTCAGGCTGTGGACCTGCATCCACAGGCGCAGCGGCTGCTGGACGTCCCGAGCGGCCAGCGAGAACGTCACCGTCTTCGTCAACCCCTCGCGGCCGAGCACCTCGATGGGCAGCCGGATGGGCGAGCCGCGTGCGGGGCCTGCCTTCCGTAAGGCGTCACCCGCGGCCCCCTCCGCCGGGAGCCGCTGGGCCGAGGCAGGGCCCACGAGGAAACCGGAGAGCACCAGTGCGAGTCCCACCGTGAAGTGGGCGAGCAGCTGGAAGACCTTCTGGGAGAGGGTGGGCATTGCTGTGCGGGCTTCTCTATCAGACCGAGTGGTGGCGGGCGACTCGCGGCGGGCGCCACCCTGGTGCGCTGGTCTCCTTCTAGGCAGACGAGGCCAGGTGCGCAGCCGTGGGCGCGGGTGGGCTTCTCTTGGGCTTGACCTCAAGTGCACTTGATTGACGCGGGGGGAAGGCCGGCATCTGCTGGATGCATGTCCGAACCCACTCCTTCCGCGCCTCCCCGTGGCGCCGAAGCCCGCCCGGTGGACGTCTCCGAGCGGGTGACGCTGCTGGACGTGCTGCGCGGCTTCGCGCTGTGCGGCGTCTTCGTCTCCAACAGCTTCTCCTGGTTCAGCGGCCGCGTCCTCCTGCCGCGCGAACAGGCCCAGGCGCTGGCGGCACCTCCGCTCGAGACCGTCGTCAGCTCGCTCTACAGCTTCTTCGTGAACCAGAAGTTCGTCACCCTCTTCTCCTTCCTCTTCGGGCTGGGCTTCTCCATCCAGCTCACGCGAGCCCAGGCCCGGGGCGTCCCCATCGTTCCGCTGTACTCGCGGCGGCTGCTGGTGCTGCTGGGCATCGGCGTGACGCACATCTTCGCGCTCTGGGTGGGCGACGTCCTGTCCACCTACGCGGTGGTGGGCTTCGCGCTGCTGCTCTTCTACCAGCGCTCGGACCGGACGTTGTTGGCGTGGGTGTTCGTGCTGATGGTGGCGGTGCCCCTGGTGGTGCCCGCCATTCAGCGCTTTGGCCCCATCCTGCTGCACGGCGCGCAGGCGGCAGCCGAGGCGGCGAAGGCCAGTGAAAGCCAAGAGGCTCAGGAGAAGGCTCAATTCCTGGCGGGGCTCTCCAGCGGCTCCTTCTGGACGACCCAGGAGGCGAACGCGCGCTACTACGTGGACATGTTCTTCCGGGTCAACCGGCTGCTCTGGATGAGTGTCATCCTGGGCCGCTTCCTGTTGGGCCTGCTCGCGGGGCGGCACCTGCTGCTGCAGGACGTGGAGCGCCACCGCCCGTTGCATCGGCGGCTGCTTATCTGGGGGCTGGTGCTGGGCGTGCTGGGCAACGGCACGGGGCTGGTGATGCAGCGCCTGCGCATCGCGGGGCTGGTGGATCCGGCGAAGGACTCCTGGATGTTCGTCATGTCCGTCATCCAGGAGGTGGGCTACCTGGGACTGGCCGCGGTGTACGTGGCCGCCTTCGCGCTGCTCTTCCAGCGCGAGCGGTGGCGGCGGGTGATGCAGGTGCTGGCCCCCGTGGGCCGCATGGCACTCACCAACTACCTGCTGGAGACGGTGGTGAGCCTGTGCATCTATGACGGCTGGGGGTTGGGGCTCGTGGGCCGGATGCCGCCGTCGAGCTGCGTGGCGGTGTCGCTGGCCGTCTTCGCCTTGCAGGTGCCCTTGAGCCACTGGTGGCTGTCGCGCTTCCGCTTCGGCCCGGCCGAGTGGCTGTGGCGCTCGCTCACCTACGGCCGCGCACAGCCCATGCGTCTGGCACCCAGGGGCGCCGCGGCGCCAGCGGCGAGCTGAGCAGGCGCTGACGCGGGGTCGTCCCCGGCTCCTGGCGCGATTCCAGGGCCGGGGACGGAGATGCGGCTTCCTCTACGGCTGGTAGAAGAGCAGACCCGGCTCGGGCAGGGGACCGCCGCTGCCTGTGATGAGGACGTCCACGATTGCCTTCCAGGTGTGGCGCCAGCCCGTGTACTGCGCCACCAGGGAGATGTTTCCGCTGCCATCCACCGTGTACAGCTCCCCTTGCCCCGCCGCCCGGTCGTAGAAGAGCAGCCCGTTGGTGCCGGTGGGGAGTTTGAACGGGATGATCAGGTCCCAACTCCTGCGCCAGTTCGTGTGTTTCGCCGTCAGCGAGATGTTTCCCTTTCCATCCGTTGCGTAGAACTCCCCCAGTCCCGCGGCCCGGTCGTAGAACATCAGGAAGGTCTGATTCTCCTGGGGGCCAAAATGGACGTACGGGATGATCACGTCCCAGCTCCGGCTCCAGTTCGTGTGTTTCGCCGCCAGCGAGATGTTCCCTTGCCCATCCGTCGCGTAGAACTCCCCCTGCCCCGCGGCCCGGTCGTAGAAGAGCAGCGACTCGAAGCTGAGCTGTGCGCCGGCGGCGGGTTTCACGAACGCTCCCGGAACGATCAGGTTCCAGCTCCGGCGCCAGTTTGTGTGCCTCCTCTTCAGGGTCATGCCGCCAGCGCCATCCGTCGTGTAGAACTCCCCCAGTCCCGCGGCCCGGTCGTAGAAGAGCAGGGTACTGGTGCCCCCACTGCTCTCCGCGAAGCTGCCTGGAACGATCAGGTCCCAGCTGCGGCGGAGGTTGTCGTGCCGGCGCAGGAGTTGGAGCACTCCGCGCTCGCCCGTGGTGTAGAACTCTCCCAGCCCCGCGGTCCGGTCGTAGAAGAGCAGGTTCGGGGCCTCGGCGAAGAGCGTGTAGAAACCGGGGATGATCTGGTCCCACGTGCTCCGCACGTTGTGCTGGGTACTCGCGAGCACGATGTGGCCCGGGTCGTTTTCGGGGACGAAGTAGGTCTCGATCTCTCCGTTGGAGCGGACGTCGAGTGTCTGGCTCCGGGCCGGATCCTGCACAGAAGGGGGTTGCTGTGTTTCATCAAACGACATCTCTTCACCTCTCGTGTTGGCTGTGTGCACCGCTCGGCGGTCACCTGGGTTGAGGCGAAGGTCTGAATCTGTGAAGGGCAGCGGCGCTCCACGGTCTCTCGCCCGGGCGTCAGGCGTGTGAGCGTCGACGGTGAGCGCCCCCGACTCAGTGGTGGCCGTGGAGCAGACGGCTCACGCTCTCATTCAGGGATGTTGTAGGTCAGATGCGCTTTGGAGCGGAGATGGCCGAGCCACGCAGTGATGGCGGTCTTGAGCAGACCTCGCATGGTCTCGGGAGCCTGCCGGACGGCTTCTCCGTTCCAGGACTCGACGGTACGGACCAGGGTGGTCTGGCCTGTCGGATCACCGGGTTCGAGCGTCCATACGTGGATGCCAGAGATTCCACCGGTGTCGCCCGACCAACCGAGCCGCTTGCCGGGTACCACCTCGCCGATGGTGGAGACGATGGCGAGCCCAGCGGTCGTCCACCGGAACGTCGAGCCAACCGCTACCGCACCGTCGAGGACGGCGGTGCTGATGTCGGGGTTCCAGTCCGGCCACCGGTCAATGTCCGTGAGCAACTCCCAGACACGGGCGGGTGGCGCCAGGACCTGGAGCTCCTCGGCGACGATGACGGGGGCATTTCGATCAATGTCCATGGATGTCTCGAATGGAGTGGGAGCGGAAGCCATGGTCATGCCTCCTCCGGAATCCACGAGCCGTGCACGCCCCCGGGGACGTGTCGAGGGAGCTCCACCACCGCCACGGGCTCGCCCGCGATGTTCGTGGCGTCGAGCACGAGCAGCTCCGCCGGCGACTGGTCGGCGTTGCTCACCACGGTGAGGATGTAGCCGGCATCCTCGCGGGTCGCTCCGGCCGCGGGCACGAAGACCCCTTCGCTCGGCAGTTGCCCGGGCCCGAAGGTGCGGAGCTGACGGGCGCCCGTGGTCAGGTCATGCTTCGCCAGGGCCCAGGGGCCCTGCTCGCCACCGGGAAGCGCGAGCGCGTACCCGTACCGGAAGGGCTGCCCGACCATGGCGGGACTGACCGTGGGGAACTCGACGATGAGGTCATCCACGGTCTGCAAGCCGACGACTCCCTTCTCGGGGTCGATGGTCCAGCGCCGGTGGCTCGCCCCGCTCAGGAGGCTGGGGCCCCGGTCGGCACGGCCCGCCCACCAGGCCGTTGAGCGCACCCAGCCGGCGCGGTCGAACGCGGGGGCATCGAGGATGACCCTGCCCTCCGCGTCGTCGTAGGCGTTGGTGACGTGAAGGACGTAGATGGGGTCGACCTCGAACCAGCGGACCGCTCCGCTCGCGCGGGACATGATTCCGATGCGTGCCGGGTAGTGGTCATTCCAGGCGTAGGGCATGCCCGACGTGTCGTTCATGTCGAACACCACGGGCATGTCGAACCAGACGATGTGGCGCTGGGTGATGGCGAAGTCATGCATCAGCGAGGGGCCGGCGCCGGGCACCACCTCGGCCCGGATGATGTCTCCCTGGGGCGAGGCGACGTAGTAGGTGAGGTACGGAGGGAAGGGTCCGTAGCCGAAGAAATGCAGCTCTCCGGTGCGCGGGTCGATCTTCGGGTGGGCCGTCATCGGAGTGGTGAGCTTCCCCGCGAAGTCGAACACGCCCACGGTGTCGAGCTCGGGCGTGACCTGGAAGGGGAGGCCCGCCTCGTTGAGGGCGAGAATCCGGCCCGCGTGGCTGATGGCGTGGGTGCCAGCGGAGTGGGCCGTGAAATCAGGGCCGTGTTCGGTCATGTAGGGCGCACCCTGGAGGGCGGGCGTCCGGACCCAGCGGTTGCGGTAGCTCTCGGCCCGCCCCTCCTGGAGCCGAATCCCATGGAGCATGCCACTGCCCTTGAACCAATGAATCGGCACGACGCCCGGCATGGGATTGTGGCCGTTGCGCACGAGCTGCCCATGGAGCTCGGACGGCAGGGTGCCTTGCACTCGCAGGTGGGTGACGGTGATTTCGTCGGGGACTGGCGTGAACGGACCGGACAGGAATGGAGCGTGGGTGTTCATTTGCGTGTGTCCTTGCATGTGCGTATGTCCTTGCGGGTCAGGGGTTGTGGGTTGCAGGTGAAGGAAGGGCCGCCGGCAGGGTGGGGGCGCGCAGCGCCAGGAGCGCGGCGAGGCCGGCGAGCAACGAGGCGGCGAGGAAGGCAGCGCGGTAGCCCTCGGTGAGGGCGGCCACACCGGGCTCCGCGGCGCTCCCGATGCGGCTGGCGGCGAGTGACATGAGCAGGGCCAGGCCGATGGCGCCGCCGCACTGGCGGGTGGTGTTCACGAGCCCGCTGGCCAATCCGGACTCCGCCGGGGTGACGCCGTGGGTGGCGAGGCGGGTCAGTTCGACAAAGGCGATGCCGAGGCCGGTGCCAACCAGGAGCGACGGGCCGAGGAGGTGTGCGGCGAAGGTGCCTTCGACCGGGACCCGGCCGAACCAGGCAAGCCCGGCGGTGAGGAGCACGAGGCCGGTGACGAGCGTCTTCCGGGTCCCCATCCGCTCGGTGATGCGGCGGACCTGAGCCGAGGCGGCCATGAGCGTCACGGCGAGTGGCAGTTGCGTGAGCCCGGTTCGGAGCGGGCCATAGCCGAGGACCTGCTGCTGGTAGAGGGGAAGGAAGAAGAACAGCCCGATCCATGCGCCCCCCACGAGTGTCATGGCGGCGTTGGCGAAGCGCACGCTCGGGTTGGCGAAGATGCCGGGATGCACCAGCGGCGCCGCACTGTGCCGCTCGACCTGGACGAAGGCGGCGAGCAGGAGCGCCCCGGTCGCGAGGAGCCCCACCGTGCGGGCCGAGAGCCAGCCGTCGTGCGTGGCACCGGCGAGACCGTAGGTGAGGAGACCGAGTGCTGCGGTGACCAGGAGGGCGCCGGGGGCATCGAAGGCCGGCCGCTCGGAAGGCCTGGGGGAGGAGACGGCCCAGGAGCGGGACATGGCCAGGGCCACGGCCACGAACGGGACGGCGGCAACGAACACCGAGCGCCACCCGAATGTCGCGGTGAGCAACCCTCCCGCGATGACTCCCGCGGCACCGCCCGCGCCGGACACTCCACCCCAGACACCGAGCGCCACTTTTCGGGCCTCGCCCTCCGGATAGAGGGTGAGCGCGATGGACAGCGCCGTGGGAGACAAGACGGCAGCGGCGACGCCTTGCAGGCTTCGGGCGGCGATGAGGAAGCCAGCCCCAGGCGCGACGGCGGCGGCGAGCGAGGCCATACCGAAGGCGGCCAGGGACACCGTGAAGACCTGGCGGCGCCCGAGGATGTCGGCCGCCCTCCCTCCGGCGAGGAGGAAGCCGCCAAAGGCCAGGACGTAGGCGTTGACCACCCAGGTCAGTCCGGCCGGCGCGAGCCCCAGGCCGCTGCGAATCGACGGCAGCGCGATGTTGACGATGGAGGTGCTCAGCACCACGACGAACTGGGCCAGGGCCAGTGGGATGAGCGGCCGGAAGCCGCTGGCGGAGGCTCCACCCCTCGCCTGCCGGGAGGTGCTGGGAGCGGCCGCGGGGAGCGGCTCTTCGTGATGCGTTCCGTCGTTAGTGGCTGTCATCTTGGTTAGACCATATAACTAAGATGACAGCATGACGCAATCGCGTGACCCTATTATTCTCAGGACCATGTCCCTCCCCCCTCTGTCCCGGCGCGAGCGCATCCATGCGGAGACGGTCCGAGAAATCCGCGACATCGCCCTGCGGCAGGTCGACGAAGGAGGCCTCGCGGCGCTTTCTCTCAACGCGATTGCGAAGGAGCTGGGGATGTCCGGCCCCGCGCTCTACCGGTACTTCGCCTCACGAGACGAGCTGCTCGGCGCGCTTCACACCGACATCTACGTCCAGCTGGTGACAGCGGTCCGGGAAGCGGTCGAGGCGTCAACGGGGCGCTCACCCTCCGCGCACCTGGCCGCGTACGCCTCCGCCTACCGTGGATGGGCGCTGAAGCATCCGCGCCGGTACGCGCTGCTGTTTGGCGGGCGGGCAGAAGATTTCAAGGACCCGGCGGAGGCCATCGCGGAGATTCACGAAGGCATGCTCCTCCTGCTGCGGCTCCTCGCCGACATCGCGGGCGACCGGCCGGTCACCAGACCTCCCGACGCGCTCGACCGTCAGCTCACGGCCTGGTCCAAGCGTCGCGCTGGCAACGTGAGCTTCCCGCCGCACATCCTGCGCCTGGGCGTCCTCTTCTGGACGCGCCTGCATGGCATCGTCAGCCTCGAGCTCTCCTCTGTCTTCAAGGACATGGGACTCGACGGGAGTGCGCTGCTCGATGATGAGGTCAAACGCATCGTCGAAGCAGCCGGGGGCGGCCGCTAGTCTTTACTCGCCACTCGCCGGGTAGTCGCCCGCAACGCCTTCGAGCCCGGCGGTGACAAGTGCTCCTCTCTCGAGGGGAGTCGTGCCTCCGAGGACTTGTCAGCGCAACAGCGCCCCCGCGAGCAGCGATTGGGAGTCCCACTCGGTGAGTTGAGACGAGCCCGCCCGCGCCCAGGCCTCCTTGTATCCCGCCGCCACGAACGCCTGGAACTCCGTGGTCGCCACGCGGTAGGTGCGCTCGGGCATCACGGGCTCGTCCCCCAGCTCGGGAGCGGCGGGATTCACGAGCACCCTCAATCCCTCCACCCGCCCCTGGTGCACCGAGTAACGCACCCCGCTGTACTGGCTGTAGGTGTCCGTGCCCCGCTTCGACTCGCTCAGCTCCACCCACGCCTTGAGCTGCGCGCCCGTCATCTTCGCCGTCACCAGCTTGTTGCGGTACGGGAAGGCCCAGAAGAAGTCCTCCGCCACCACCGGGCCCGCGGGCAGTCCCGCCCGGAAGGTCGACGCCGTCGCGAAGAGGACATGGGCACCCACCGCCCGCCGCCAGACCTCCGTGGCCCAGCTGCCTACCTCCGCCCGGCCCGTGGTGACGCCCTCGTCCCGCAGCGGCGCCGCCAGCCGGCCCATCTCGACGAAGCGCTCTGGCCGGTCCGCCACGAGTGCCGCTTGCAGCCGCGCCACCTCCGCCGCCGTCCGGGCATCCTCCGGCCTCGAGGCATCCATCTTCACCAGGCCTCCGTCCACCCCCACGAGCTTTCTGTCCTGGAAGCGCAGCCGCACCTCGGACAGGTAGGTGAGGTACTGGTAGGGCGACAGGGCGTACGTGTTCGTCCCTGGCAATTGCTGAAGCTCCTCCTTCAGGTGCGAGTGTGAGCCGAGGATGACGTCGATGCCCGGTACCGCCCGCGCCAGCGCCACATCCTCCTCGCGCGTCTGGTGTCCGATGAGCACCACCGCGTCCACGTGCTCGCGTTGGCGCAGCGCCTCCACCACCGCCCGGGCCGCCTCGGTCGCGTTCGTCCACCGGGTGCCCGGAGGCAGGTGCTCGGCCTTCACCAGATGCTGCATGTCCGGCCCCGCCAGGGCGAAGAGTCCCAGTCGTAGCCCCCCCAGGTCGCGCACCAGGTAGGGTTTGCCGTCCACCTGGAAGTAGGGTCTGCCATCCATGCCCACCAGGTTGGCGCTCAGCACCGGGTACGAGATGGAAGCCCGGCAGCGCGCGAAGGCCTCGGCCCCGTAGTCCAGGTCGTGGTTGCCCAGTGCCATCACGTCCACCACACTGTTGAACCACGGCCACTCCACGCACCCATACACGTCACTCCACGTGGGCACGCCCTGGTTCACCGTGTCTCCCCCGGAGATGACGAGCGTGTCCGGCCTCGACCGGGCCGCGCGCAGGTAGGCCATGGCTCGCGCCACTCCGCCCTGGCCCGGCTCGCCCTCCGAGTAGATGGGCACCGCGCGCGAGTGGTAGTCCGCCATTCCCACCAGCGTCACCGTGCGTGTCGTCTGACACGCGCTCAGCAGCAGGCTCGGGAGAAGAACGAGGAATGTCTTCGAGAGAGGAGGGCGCATGGGCATTGCTTCCCTCCCATCGGCCCATGCCGTCAAGCCGGGCGCCACGCATCAGACGGCCGGGCGCGAGCGCCTCCAGCCCTTTCCCAGCTGCGTGGCCATGGGTTCGATTCCCGACGCATCCACCCGCGAGCGTCCTCGTTGGCTCATGGCACGAGCACGAGTTTTCCCTTCGCCGCCGAGAGCTCGAGCAGCTCGTGAGCGCGACGAGCGTCGGATAGCGGCATGCGCTCGGCCACGACCGGGTGGATGTCTCCACGACGAAGCAGCTCGAGCAGCGCGAGGAAGTCCTCCCGGAACCAATCCTGGTGGCGGATGCGCAGCTTCTGGATCCGGTAGGAGAACACCCACCGGCGGGGCGAGAGCAGGCCCCAGAGCGCGACGCATGCGGTCGCCGCGTACCACTCGAGCACCGCTCGCCAGTTCTTGCGCCCGTGCGCGAGCGTGGCGTAGCGGCCGAACACGACCAGCCTTCCGCCGGGACGCAGCGCGCGGAAGGAGCGAAGCGACACCGTGCCACCGATCCCGTCGAGCGCGATGTCCACACCGTCGCCGGTCAGCTCGCGCACCCGCGCCAGGAAGTCCTCGTTGCGGTAGTCGATCGCCACCGCGCCCAGCCGCTCGACCGCGGCGCGGTTGCGAGCTGAAGCGGTGCCAAAGAGCCGAAGTCCGGCCAGCGCTCCGAGCTCGAGGAGCGCGGTGCCCACCCTGCCGGCCGCGCCGTGCACGAGCACCGTCTCCCCGCGCTTCGCCATCGCCGTGCGGTGAAGCAGCTGGTAGGCGGTCATATAGGGGAAGATGAGGCTCACGATCTCGGCCGGGTCGAGGTCCTCGGGCACCTCGACCGCGTACTTCTCCGGCACGCAGACGCGCTCCGCGTCGGCGCCCCACACCGTCAGCGCGCCGACGCGGTCTCCCGCTCGCAGTCTCGAGCAGCCCGGGCCGAGCTCCTCGACGACGCCGACGAGCTCGTAGCCGGGCGTGAACGGCGGCTTCGGCCCGCCCAGATACGTGCCGGCGCGCAGCTGCGCATCGGTGAACGATACGCCGGCGGCCAGAACCCTGACGCGGACCTCTCCCGGACCCGGTCGGGGCTCGTTCTCCTCCACCACCCTCACGACCTCGGGCCCGCCGAAGTGATCGACGACGACACGTTTCATCGCGACCTTCTTTCCCTCGGTTGGTGCAGTTCGCCACGAAGTTTTCCACGAGCCTGTCGCCCCGCCATCGGCCCGGGGTACTGCTCGTCCGTTAGGGTTTGTGAGCTGTGCGGCCACTCGGTGCACGCCAGACTTCTTGCGCCCGAGACTCCGGTGGAGGCGAGTGGCACCTGGAAGCTCCTCCTGCTGCGCTTGCGCAACCACCTGCCACGGATGCTGAATGGACGGGGGGTTGAAGGCGGGCTTGATTGTCGTTCGGCCGAGTAGATACGGTGCCCCTGCGATGACACTGAAACGCGAGCGCAGTCACTGGAACACTGGCGCTGTTGCGGGTCTCCTCGTTCTCGTCTGGTGCGGCGCCTGTTCGCCGCCCTCGGCGTGTCCCTCCGCCAAACGGACGGTCGAGGTGATCGTCAACCCGGGGCTCGGTCCCGCCATCAACCCCGGTCTTGAGCGCTTCGCCCAGGATCTCTGCGCGGACGGCTACGAGGTGACCGAGACCCGTCGTTCGTTCGCGTCGCCGGTGGAGCTCCGTGAGCACCTGCGGGCGCGTCGCTCGGCGCTGGGGAGCCGCCTCGACGGCGTCATCCTCGTGGGCGAGGCCCCGCGCGCCTACCAGTCCGTGACCGCGGAGTCGGCCAACCCCGACTTCCCGTCCTTCTCCGAGGAGGTGATCTCCTACCAGTTCTACGCCGATCTCGATGGCAGCTTCACGGCATCGCCGGGGTATCACTCTCCAAAAGGGCGGACGTACTCATACGACCAGCACGGCGGCAACGTGGATTGGGAGATCTGGGTTGGCGTGCTGCCCATCTATCAGGGCAGCGTGAGCGACACCGAAGCGGCGCTCGTCCGCTATTTTGACAAGAACCACGCCTATCGCGTGGGCGCAGATCCGCTGCCACGCGCCTTCATCGAGGTCAGCGAGCACTTCACGGCCACGACGAGCGCCGAGCACGAGAGCATTCTGGACGGCATGCGCTCGGGCACCTACTCGTGGCAACCGTTCAGCCTGGAAGACTCAGCCCGCATCTTCTTCGACAGCCCGCCGGGGGGCCTGAGCGTCGACCAGGGCTATGCCGCTCTGCGCGACGGCGCGGCCGACTTCTTCGTCGGGGACTCGCATGGATGGACGGGCGCGCATGGCAAGCTGACGATCAACTGGGTCGAGTCCAACCCCGTCCAGACGGTCTTCTTCTGGAGCAATGGCTGCGCCGTTGGGAACCTGGACTCCCGCGCGAACTTCCTGAGCTCGGTCCTCTACAGCCCGACGAGCCGCGTGCTCGTGGCCAAGGGGACGACCAACAATTCCGGTGGTATGGGCAACAATCAGGAGGGATTCTTCGGATACAACGTCGCGACCGCGCTCTCGCAGGGTGACAGCCTCGGGGCGGCGATTCGGCACCACGTGAACGTCCCGCTCATCTACCCCTGGAATGAGTCGCGCGAGTTTCACACGGCGACATCGGTCGTCCTGGGGGATCCCACGCTGAAGCTGCGACGGTAGCGCGCTACTTTCGGCGAACACGGAGCGACGCTCTGTGTGAGTTGAACGAGCCCGGCCAGGTTGGGGTAGCATTCCCTCCACTCATCCAGAGGGGGGGAGTTCATGAAGAGTCGTATGCGAGGGTGGCTCGCGCTGGGAGCGCTGGCCACCTGTGTTTCCACGGGCGTGGGCTGTAGCTGCAACGGAGCGGCGCAACCCCCCGAGAAGGCCGTCACCGTCGCGGCGCCCACACCTCTCACGCCTCCCAAACCGCTGCGAGTGGCGCTGGCCGGTTCCTATGTGCCGCTGCACTTCCCGCGCGCGGGCCAGATGGAGGGACTCGAGGCGGACCTCGCGCGGCTGATGGGCCAGCGGCTCGGGCGGCCGGTGGAGTTCATCAACCCGCGCAGCCTGTCCCTGGACAGCGTGAGCGCCATCGCCCAGGGCAAGGTGGACCTGGGTCTCAACTCCATCTCGCCCACCGAGGAGCGGCGGCAGCAGGTCGACTTCACGCAACCCTACGTGACGATCTCCTACCGCTTCGCGGGTGGAGAATCCTGCGAATCGATGGTGCCAGATGACGCCGCGGCGCTCGCCGGGATGACGGGGCGGGTGGCGGTGCCCAAGGGGCCCGCGCTCGAGGCCGCACAACGCGTCCTGCCCCAGGCGACGCTCGTCCCCACGGCCTCGTCCAAGCTGGCGGTGGCGGCGGTCCAGCAAGACGAGGCCGACTGCGCCCTCGATGAGGACGTGGGCCTGCTGCAGGCCCTCGAGGGGACCTCGCTGCGCCTCATCGGCGTCGAGGCGGGTCAATCCCCGCTGGCCATCGCCGTTCCCAAGGGCCAGGCCGCCACCTACGACGCGGTGTTGCGTGAGCTCCAGCCCCGGCTCGCCGAGCTGATGCTCCAATGGCAGCCGGGCCAGATGAAGGCGCCCATCGCCGGACTGGATGATGCGGAGAATCTCGGCGTGCTGTGCAACGTCTTCGAGCGAGAAGTGGAGCTGCGAGAAGCCCCCGACTGGTCCGCCTCGGTCCGGGAGTCATGGCCCTGTGGGACGGTAGTGGAAATCAGGAAGGAGAGCGAGCACCGCACGCCGCCCCGCGAGGGCGAGAACTTCAGCGGCCTGTGGTTCCAGGTACGGGTCGCCGCCAATGGCAAACGCGGGTGGGCCTATGGCGACGATCTCTTCAAATGGCTCCGGGCGGATGATCCCGATTTCCCGACGACCACGGACGTCAACCGGGAGCTCGTCGGCCGCAAGGTCGCGGGCCGGTATGCCTTCGGGCTCGCGGTCGATCAGCACTCGCCGAGCAGCGAGGAGGATGGTCCCGAGATGGATGAGGACGTGGCCCTGCCCTTTCTCTACATGAAGGGCGCTCCGTTCGTCGCGCCGATGCACCTGCCAGACCACGCGGATGCCTCGTGGGCCCTCATTGCCGATTCCGCCGAGTGGATGTACCTGGTGTTCAACTCCTCGGGGGGGACGAGCGCTCCCAAAGCCATCTCTTCCAGCTCCATGGGGGTGGTCAGTTACAAGATCCGCATGAAGGTCGGCATCGGCTACCAGGAGGGGGGCGCCAAGGCGACGTTCACCGGGGAATTCGCCGAGAACACGCCCCAGGTGCGCCTGACTTCCATTTCCAGGGACGAGTGAGGCGCCCCTCCAGCTGGGCCGGTCGCTCCGGAGCGGATGCGCCCACGACGGAAGCGGCCGGCTCATACTCCGCGTTGAATAGCCGTGTGCCCTGGACGTCTCGTGGGACTCTCCCTCGAGGAGTCCGTTGCCGTGCGCATTCTCGGAATGAGTGCCGTCGGCATCGTCACATTGCTTGGGTCTCCCGCCTGGGCCGACCTGCCCGTCGTCCAGGAGGCGCATGCGGCCAGGGAAGGCTGCGACTACAGCATCCGGGTGGAGCAGGACGTCGACCCGAAAGCAGCCCATCCTGTATGCCTATTAAATTCGTGGGACGTTGAATCAATCCTGCCCGCCGCCGTCAGACTCGCCCATCGCCTCGCTGAACATGGGCGATCCGTCCATTCCCCTGTCTTCCAGGACAGACATTCGTCTGACGGCTGCTTTTGATCTCAACGAGGTTGCTCCATCCCATGAATACAGCATTCACACCGCTCCTCCTGGCGCTCACCCTGGCGCTTTTCTCGGGTGACGCCTTCGCCAGGAACACCAGCTCGGCCCAGTTCATCGTCTCGGTGCCCGAGTCCCCCAACGCCCCCGTCTCCCGCGTCTCCGTTGTCGCCAGCGCCGACGACTTCTCCCCGCTCTCCCTGGACCTGAGCGCCACGGGCGACGTGTGGAAGGGCACCCTCGACAACATCCCTCCCGGCCCCCAGCGCTCCTTCCGAGCCCAGGCCTTCGACGCCTCCAATACCCTGCTCTTCGAGGACTCCATCTCCGGCATCACCCTCGCCCCGAACAAGACCCGGCGCATCCTCCTGGAGCTGGAAGAGGTCTCCCCCCCGTCATCCCGCCCTCACGCTTCTCCCCGCATCACCCAGTCCTCCCAGTCCTCGCCGAAGGTCCGCCCGGGCCGCACCATCGACTTCAAGGTGACCGCCAGTGACCCGGAGAGGTCCGTGCTCACCTTCACCTGGAGCGCCAGCTCCGGCAGCGTGGGCACCCCCGTCTCCGACACCACCCGCAGCCGTGCGTCCTGGACCGCGCCCGCCTGTGCCTCCCCGAGCACGCCCACGACCCTCACCGCCACCGTCACCAATGCCTTCGGTCTGACGGCCAGCACGGTCTTCACCCCCACGGGGCTGCCGCCCTGTGCCTCGGGGTGGGCCGCGACGGGCTCCACAGTCGAAGCGCGTATCGCCCACGCGGCGGTCCTGCTGCCCAACGGCAAGGTGCTCGTCTCGGGGGGGAGCGGCGACGAGCCTCGCTTCCGCTCGTCGGCGGAGCTGTACGATCCGGCCACGGGGACCTGGAGCTCCACGGGCTCCATGGTCTGGGGAGGGCGCGCCCACCACCCGGCGGTCCTGCTGCCCAACGGCAAGGTGCTCGTCATGGGCGGATCGGGTAAAGGCGCAGGCGGCTCCTTGAACACGTCGGAGCTGTACGACCCGGCCACGGGGACCTGGCGCATGACGGGCCCCCTGCACTTCGCGCGCACCGCCCACGCGGCGACGCTGTTGTCCAACGGCAAGGTGCTCGTCGCGGGGGGCGTCAGTATTGCCGACCTCCCATCGGTGGAGACGTACGACCCGGCCACGGAGGAGTGGACCTACACGAAGCCCTTGCTCACGGCTCGCTACCACCACACGGCGACGCTGTTGTCCAACGGCAAGGTGCTCGTCGCGGGGGGCGAAGCGGACGGCGTCGCTCTGTCGTCGGTGGAGCTGTACGATCCGGCCACGGGGACCTGGAGCTTCACGGGCCCCATGGCCACGGCGCGCCGCGAACACACGGCGACGCTGCTGCCCAACGGCAAGGTGCTCGTCGTGGGAGGCACTCAGGACATGGGCCAGACCTCCCTCGCGTCGGCGGAGCTGTATGACCCGGCCACGGGGACCTGGAGCCCCACGAGCTCCATGGTCGCGGCGCCCCGCAACGGCCACTGTGCGATGCTGCTGCCCAACGGCAAGGTGCTCGTCGCGGGAGGCTCCGATCGCGTGGCGTCCTTCCTCTCGTCGGCGGAGGTGTACGACCCGTCCACGGGGACCTGGAGCCTCACGAACTCCATGGCCGTGATGCGCGTTGCCTACCAGATGACCCTGTTGCCTGGCGGCAAGGTGCTCAGCAGCGGGGGCTCCTCCAACAGCATCCCGGCGGAGGTGTACACGCCCTGACCCGCGTGGGTGTATCAACCCCCTGCGACGGCGCTGGAGACGCTGCGGGAGAGACCCGCGGCGTAGCTGTGGGCCACCGTGCCGGGGCAGCAGAGCATAGGCCTCTCTGCTCCAACCTCAACCTTCCGGATTTCTTGTTTTGCGCCACCGCCCAGACAACCAAAGCATGATTCCCAAAGCAGCCAGCAGAAATGGCATGCGAACGAGCGCGAATGCCATCAACTGGAAGCTCCAGGTACGTGCGTACTCGTCGGGGGGACCCAACTCCAACTGGTGTCTGGCGTAGACTCCTGAATAGACAGCCGCCCCCGCCAGCCAGACAAGAACAATCGTCACTTGAGCCTTACGCATGCCACCATTCCTCGAGGACGGCCCCCAGAGCCCCAGGGAGGCGCCCATGAGGAGCGCCTCCCCGTCACTTGCTCTCAGCGCGAGAACACGTCCGCGGTGGCGGAGCTGCCATTGAGCCGCATCACCTGACCCGTCTGGAGCAGGACCGAGGCGCCTGGAGAGTTGGCCGAGGTCGCGGACGCGGCGGGCAGCCACGCGTTCTGCGACGGGGAGTAGATTGCCGCCTGTCCCGCGTTGTTGGTCACCAGCACCTCACCCGAGTAGAGCAGCGTGGCGGAGGTGGGCTGGGTGATGGGTAGGGCCGGGCCCGCGAACCAGGCCGCGTTGTAGGGGTCATACATCTCCACCGAGGTGTCGGTGGTGCTCAAGGTGCCGCCCATCACCATCACGTTGCCCGAGAAGAGCCGGATCGCGCGGTGCTGGGCGCGAGCGCGCGACATCGAGCCCGCGGACGTCCAGGTCTTCGTGGCGGGGTCGTAGAGCTCGGCCGAGGCCAGCCTGCCCGAGTCGGCGTAGCCTCCCGTGACCAGCACCTGACCCGAGTAGAGCCGGGTCGCGGTGTGCTCGGCGCGGCCCGTGAGCATGTTGCCCATGAAGGTGTACGTATCCGTCGCCGCGTCGTACTCCTCCGCTCCGTTGAACGAGAGGGTGGCACTCATGTAGTTGTACCCTCCGGCGATCAGCACCTTGCCCGAGTCGAGCGGGGTCACGGTCTGGTTGCGCTTGGACGGGGCCAGCGACGAGGTCCATTGGTCCGTGGCGGGGTCGTAGATCTTCAGATACGACGTGCCGCCCGAGCGTGAGGGGTAGAGGACCTCGGCCAGCACCTGGCGCGAGGCCAGCTCCGTCAGGGAGACGGACGCGCAGGCGCCCGGGGTGCACTGGGAAGCCACGACCCGCCACGTGTTGGAGTACGGGTCGTAGCTCTGCACGGACCCAGAGTAGGCATTCAGCACCTCGCCCGTGCCGCTCAGCACGGCGGCACAGGTGGTGAAATTGCCATTGGCCTTGGGAGCCGTGGGAGCCCAACTCCCGACCCCATCGCTCAAGGCCTCCGTCTGGCTCTTCAACGCGGGTGCGTCGGCCTCCTCGGGCTGGCAACCCGCGGACAGGGAAAGGACTCCACACAGCAACAGCGAAGACACTCTGAGCTTCATGGCACACACTCCTGGGGTATCTGACCATCCAAGGCTGGATGGCCGAGGCAGCATAAATCCAAACACCGGAGAGCCAGACGCGCCACCTCCTCGTGTGCCTCACGCCTGATAGGGGAATCCTCGTAGACGCGTCCATGTCGCTGCGCGTCACGAAGCCTCAGTCGCGGAACAGGGTTTCACCGTCGAAGGTGAACCTCCCCCTCCGAAGCGCAGCAGGAAGGCACGGAGGTCCGGGGGCAGCCCGGTTCCGAGGGCCTGCTCCAGGGCGGCGAGCTCTTCCGGCGCCGCGCGCCAGTCCTTCCTCAAGGCCTCGGCGTCCGCGTCTTCGATGGCCGCGACCAGGTCCGCGTTCAGCTGCGATGCCTTCTCGTCCGACATGGAGGTACTCCCGGGAGTTCGTGCTACGACAAACGCCCGGGACCCTCGTTCAGGGGCCCGGGCGCCATCATCTCCGCTCCTCGAGGCTCACTTCAGTAGCAGAGATAGTTGTTATTCCAGCCGTGAGCGGAATCCGCGGGCTCGTTCCACGCGACGCAGGTCTTTCCGGAGATGGGGCCTGTGGTGGACCACTGGAAGTTGAGCAGGCTGAGGGTGGGCACGCAGACGTAATTATCGCTCCAGGTGTCGGGGTCGCTGGGCTCGTTCACGGACGTGCACCGCATGCCGCTGATGGGCCCCGCGTTGCTGAAACGTATGCCTTCGTCCAGCTCGGAGCACAGGAAGTTGTCGCTCCAGCCATGCGAGTCGGACGGCTCGTTGACCGAGATGCAGGTGGTACCGGCGATCTTCCCCGCGGCGGAGAACGCGAGCCGCTGCGTGTAGCACAGGTAGTTGTTGTTCCAGGAGTCGGGATCGCTCGGCTCATTCCACTGCGCGCAGCGCATCCCGGGGACCGGGAGCAGCGAGGACCAGACGAACTGCAGGGGGCTGTAGTTGGGCACGCAGAGGTAGTTGTCAGTCCAGCCATCGAGATCGAGGAGCTCGGTGATCTGGGTGCAGCGCTGGCCCGAGATGGAGCCCGAAGAGGACCAGCTCACCCCCTCGGTACCCGCGGTACAGAGGTAATTGTCATTCCAACCGTGGGAATCGCTCGGCTCGTTGACCAGGGTGCACGCGGAGGGGAACGGGTAATAGTGGTACTGGAACTCGACGGGAGCCACGCCATAGACAGTGCGCACGCCCTGCTTGTCCAGGTCGCTCAAGGTGCTCCGGGTCCACTGGGCGCAGTAACTCATGGTCGAGTTGGGGTCGTACGCGGTGATGACGTCGCCATCGGCTTCCCGAACGATGGTGTTATCGCAGTAGCCCGCTGTGCCGGGTTGATTACCCGAGTGGTCCTGCTCGTGGTAGAAACCCAGGGCGTGGCCAAACTCGTGCAAGGCGACGCTGCGGATGCAGAATTCGCGATCATCCGTTCCTGGCAGCGATGCGTCATCCACACCGTCATTGCAGATATGGCTCCAGGTGGCGAAGTTGAAGTTGAGCCACATGCTGGGGTTGTTGCTCGTGCGACCGATGGCGGATCGCGGGCCGCTCTCATCCACCTGGATGCGGATGGCGTCAGTGGGAGTATTGGCGTCACAGGTGCCCCAGCCCGTGAAACGCACACTGCTGTTCGCGTCCCACTGGTCCTCCATGGTCTGTCTCACCCACGTCTTCTCCGAGTTCCAGCCTGCCGTCGTCCAGCAAACGGGAATGTCGGTGAAGCCCGAGGCGCTCGTGGGCCAGTAGCTGCCGACCTTGCCATAGAGCGGCTCCTGCTGTGAACCCACAGCCACGACCTCCATGCCTGGGACGCGCTCGGCCGCGGGTTCGCAAGCCACGAGGAAGGAGGAGAGCAACAAAAGGACGCGGGTCGCGCCAATGCCACGCAAAGTGTTTTTCATGGATTTCCTGTGAAGTGTTTTTTCACTTCGTGTGAGCAAGTAACATAGGGCGAAAGATGGCCCAAGTGAAAACCGGGAGTCCACCCAGAGTGTTAGGAATTGTGAGATTGGGATAATTTGCCGAGCCAGACGGAAGGCTCGTTTGTGCTCCAGGGATTGAACACCCGGATGGGAACAGGACGCAGTGCACCCCGGATGACGACGAAGCTTCGCGGGGCCCGGCTCGAAGTCGACGCTGCTCTAATCCCTTGCCCTCGACACTGCCCAATTCGTCTTATGCCAACCGGCCTGTCTCACGTCCCCTGCTCACGCTCCCACTTGCTCCCCTCGGCGCCGGACCATGAGCCCTGCCGCTTCACCCAGGAGCGTCTTGACGGAAGTCCCTCCCCCAGAGGCCGAGAGGGGGAGTCGGGGTTCCGGCGATAATCCTCGAAGCGGTAGTCCTGACCAAACTCGGAGATGAACAACAAGGCATCTCTCGCCACCAGGAGCAGTTCTCTCTCCTCGGGAGAGGTCTGCTCCGTCAGGTATCTTCCGAGGAGCCGTGGAGCCTCGAAGCTGAGAATCTCTCCTATCTTCATTGTGGTACCTCGCAGTAGCTCCATTTCCCAGTCCGCCAGGGACTGTACTGCTCGGGGCGCTCTGGGATACTCCTAACGACCCCACTATGACCACCAGGACCCGCCAGGTCCTGGCTTGGTTGGAGAACGTAGCCATGCGTTTCCGAGCGTGCATCGCACTTCTGCTCTATGTCTCGGCCTGCGCTACGTCAGCGCCCAGTCCAAGAGAGCCAGCGGCCCGAGATCTGAGGCTCACCAACCTCCAGCGAGCGGCGACGCTGCCCTGGACGGACGGTGGGCAGTGCGCCGTCCGCGAAGCTTCCGAGCCCTGGCCCATGCTGGTGGAGCGGTGCTTTCATGCCCTGGACCATGACCGGCTCGAGTTTCACGACCCCACGGGACGATGCGCAATCGCGTCTGCGGGCGCGGCTGCCATGGGACTTGGAGTCTGTGTCTTGGCTGGACCGGAGATCGTGGTGGGTGCAGTGATTGTTGCGGGCGTAGTGGTGGTGGGCTTCGCCATCAAAGAGGCTCTGGATGCGTATGCGCTGTTAAGGGACGATCCCGAGAAAGCGAAGCCCGCGCCAGAAACGAGGCCCGCTCCTGAATCGCGTCCCGTGCCTGAAACAAAGCCCGTGCCCGAAACAAAACCTGCTCCGCAGGAGCCCTCGCCGAAAGAAAGGCCCAAGCCGGAACCAAAAGGGCCGGATTTTCCTCCTCTGGGGCCAATCGAAGTCACGGAGCGAGACCGCCGCCCGGAGTGCGAGCCTCGACCGGTGAAGCACCGTGGCGGTCATGACCCGCACAACGAATGCGCCGACAAAATTCCAAACAACAGCTTCCCCGGCTGGGATGTGCGCGTCAACGGGAAGGATTACGACGGGCTGCAATTGGCCACGCTCACTCTGTGGGATGTCAAGACGGATGATTTTGACAAACAACCGCCTCGCTCTCAAAGGTTCTTTGTCAGGATGAAGCTGCCTGAGCTGAGACGCGAAGCCAAGCTCGCCAGGGAATGCGGCTATGACTTCATCATTGGAGTGCGAAGCGCCGCGCACAAAGCCGTGCTGTTCGAAGAAGACCCCACCCTCAAGGTCGTCGTCATGGATTGGTGCTGAAATGTCAGCTGCTCAAAGAGCCCTCATCATCATCGTCCACGCGCCTGCTCTCATGGACCACGACGACCGCCCGACTGCTGTTGTCCATGCAATGGAACGTGCGCTGCCTGGTTTGTGCCTGGGGTGGACGACTTCGGAAAAGGAAGACCTCATCGCATTACCTCGCCGTGACGAGTGGGTAGCGGCCAACTTGACAAACGGAGGGTTTCCGTTCTTGTGCAATGAGGACGATAACCACCTCGTAACGATTGCGGGATTGGAAAACCCAAACGGTCTTGCCGCAGGGAGTCCGCCGCATTTTGAAGTCCATGCGGACATGCCGCTAGACGCAGTCGGCATCGCTGCGGCTGCTGATGTGCTAGAGGGTGTAGCGGAGGGCGCTCGTGCGGTATGGGGGCATGCGACGCCGAGCGGCTATGGTGGGGTCGTGGCGCAACAGTTTCGCCACCCCGGCGATGAGCCTCACATTCCACCTTATGGGCTGCCCTCGCTCAATCTCCCCTGGGACAGCTCCACGCCCGAGATTCCACATTTCCTCGGGTGGCTGAACTACTGGTCTGCCGCTGCCGCACGGGCCATCGGCTTCCCGGACCCGGCCCGCGACGCGGAGCTGCTGTCACGGGCGCGACGCACGGCGACGGGCGGGTGGGTTGTCAGGCTCACCGAGGCGCCGCTCGACCTGGACAACCCTGCCCACCTGGAATCGCTCAAGCGGGCCTACGAACGCTTCCCGGAGATCGGCAGGCGCTCGGCCCCGTGATGCCCGGCACCGCTTGAAACGGCTGTGTTCCTGTGGAGGCGGCGGGAATCGAACCCGTGAACAAGGCGATAGAAAACCCTAAGCAGGACGCGCTGTTACCCGCTAACGCCTTAATTCTCCTCGGGTTCGTCATCCCGTCCCGTCCCACCCCGTGCCCTCGTGTTCCGCCCCTTTCCCCGCTGGCGGGGCACACTGGGGGCACATGCGCCACCTCCCCGCCTGCATTCCTCCCCACACCGGGCGGTGTGCGACTGGCGGGTCCCTCCGGAACGTGCAGCTCGCTCCCCCGGTGCCGGGCCCTGTTGCCGGGCTGCTGCGGTATCGGCTCTGACGGCTAACCAGGGCGATGCCGGGGGCGCCAATCGAGGCGCGAGCGGCCTGGATACCCGGCACCCCTCCAGCTATGGGCAAGCGGTCGCCTGTCCCGGCACCGTGCGCGAGCGCGCGCCCACTGGCACGGCTAGCGCCCTGGGATCCATCCATAGGACCGAGCAGCGGCTGCCCTGCTCATCCCCTCAACCAGACCTGAGCCGCAGCAGTCGCCCCCCTGAAGCCCTCTAGCGCGCCCCATGTTCGCGCCTCATCGTCCCACCGGCCCGGGGGGAGGCAGGGGCGTGCAAGCTCGCGCCTAGTAATACCCGGTCATATCGGGCGACTTTCCGAGGGAAGGACCCTCGTAGGAGTTCCCTCCAGCGTCCAAGTGGCTATCCCCAGGGCAGAACTGCTCGGGAGGTAGAGGAAGTGACCGCGCAGCATAGTATTAGCAGCGTTAGCATGGCATTAGAGCGAAAGAACCTTTCGCCCTTTTCTGAAAACAGCAATACCGCCATCAGAGCTAATCTTGATAGCAAGTCCCAGTTTGCTGGCCCCCTCTGCTGCCCGAGTTCGTGCCCCCTGCTCACGACTGTTTCCCGCAGAACGCACCATCGCACCATAAGCAATCAGTTTGCCGGTGCGATCGATCACAAGAGCGCCATCCAGACTCGCCAAGTCAGCAAGCACGCGGCGATCAAGCGTCAGCACATTTGCACTGGCAAGTCGACCATCCAGCGCGCGCTCGGCATCTGTGCGCGACTCAGCACCAATCAAGTCATTCTCTGAACTCACAAGTTTCCAGGCTTTGGCGCGGCTTTCAGCCACAACCAGCAAGCCGCCTGACCGGCGGAAAGAAAGGTCGAGCGCCACCTTGTAAAGCATCGCAAGAACGCGTTCTAACTTCCCCTTGCGGCCTTTGACACGCCAAGAATCTTGAATAGCACCCAAAATCGACTTGTGCCGCCAGATGCGCCACTCTCCGACTCTTTGGGAGAACAACAACTCACGCCCGTAAACAACCAAAATATCTCCACCTCGAGTAAGAGCCATGCCCATTCCACCTTTCCGAGCAGACGTGTCGGCCAGAGCGGAAAGCCACCATGGGCGCCCTAAACTGGAGTTCTTGTTCTCTCGTCTTGGCGTCAAAGACACAATGTCGACAATACTGCCATTTCGATCAAGCGTCAGCGCCGTCGAAAATCCGTCCGTAAGTCGCTTGAATCTTTTGTTGTCAAACTCCAACACCGCCGACGCTTCTCGCTTTTTGGCGTCAAGCAGAATCAGGCCATACGAAAGCTTTTGACTTTCATAGGTCTGAGCTGCCATTGAGCGAAGAAACTTGATATAGCTCCCGATCCTGCCGCTCGGAACCCGTAACAGCTTCGCAATTACAACAGAGACAGCATGAATCCCCAGGTCTGACAGTGAGATGCTTGCCTCTCCGGCGGCATCAAGCAATCTCGCCGCCTCTTTAGCCATGCAATCAAGTAACTCCAGATCCTCATCGAAAATCTCGCCAGATCGAGCCCTGACGCGCGTGGCGATGTGAATGCTTCCCTTCACAAAGAAATGACAATGAGCATCATTCTCCTCATGCCGGTGAGCCCACTGGTCATCCTTCTCCATCTGCTCGTCCTTCCTGGAGGAGTGATACCAGTCCTCATCAAATTCGAGATGAGGTACAGCAGCGACGAGTCGCGAGAGCACCAGCTCAACGTCATCAGGAACAAGCCCGACCGTCCGAACGGCAGAAGCCACAACAGGAGCAAGCCTAGCCACAACTCCCCTCCAAGCTCATAGCTGGTGGATATATTGCCTTATCTACGCAGCATCCGCCGAATATTCTAGTGCTACTCGATTGCTTCGGTCTAGCCCGAGTGCAAGTCTCCTCAGAGAATCGCAAGGGACTTTGGTAAGTGACCGAGTAGCACCAGGGCCTACACCGAGCCCGAGCATGGGCTGCCCGCTGCGTTGGCGCTCGCCCCTGGCCCGAGATGCGACTGACGTGTGCCGTGCCTCGCGTGTGCTCATCCATCGCTGTCGGGGCGCGCTAGGATACTCCGAACGACACCACCAGGACCCGCTAGGTCTTGACTTGGTTGGAGGATGTAGCCATGCGTTTCCGAGCGTGCATCGCACTTCTGCTCTATGTCTCCGCCTGCGCTACGTCAGCGCCGAGCCCAGGAAAGTCAGCGGCCTGGAACCCGAGGCTCGCCAACCTCCAGCGAGCGGCGACGCTGCCCTGGACGGACGGGGGGCGTTGCGCCGTCCAGGAGGCTTCCGAGCCCTGGCCCGTGCTGGCGGAGCGGTGCTATCAGGCCCTCGACCATGACCGGATCGAGTTTCACGACATCACGGGACGATGCGCGATTGCCTCTGCGGGTGCCGCTGCCATGGGACTCGGGGTCGGGGTCTGCGTCCTGGCCGCCCCGGAGATCGTCGTGGGAGCGGTGATTGTGGCGGGCGTTGTCGTGGTGGGCTTCGCGATCTCAGAGGCGCTGGAGGCTTACGAGAAGAGGGGCCGTCCCCAGGTTCGGCCGCCGCCTACACTGCCCGTGCCTGAAACGCGCCCCGTGCCAGAAGTGAAGCCCGTGCCTGTAACGAAGCCCGCCCCGCCGAAGCCCTCGCCGAAAAAAAGGCCCAAGCCGGAGCCAGCAGGGCAGGACTGGCCGCCCCCGTTGCCACCCGAAGTCACGGAGCGAGACCGCCGCCCGGAGTGCGAGCCCATCCCGGAACCGCACGAGGGCAAGGATGACGCGCATAACGAGTGCGCCGATAAGTTTCCGCCCAACCGTTATCCCGGAATGGATGTGCTCGTGGGCGGCGTGAGCTTCGATGCGCTGCAAGTCGGCGTGCGTGTACTGTGGGAGATCAAGACCCATCAATTTGATACGTACCCTGACTTTATCCAGGACAAGGAGATTGATAAGGAAATGAAGCAATTGGACAAGGAGAGAAAAGCTGCGGCGGCATGTGGATATGACTTCGTAATTGGCGTGAGCACCGACGCGCACAAACTCGCGCTGCTCAAGCGAGATTCCACCTTCAAGATCGTCGTCACGGGGTGCAAACGATGACTACGCGAAAAAGACTCGGAATCGTCGTCTACGCGCCTGCGCTCGTGGGCAACGACCGCCGCGCGCTCGATAGCGTCCATGGAATGGAAAGGGCGCTCCCCGGCTTGCGCTTGGAGTGGAGAGTTACCGAGAGGCGACGGCTTGCCGCGTTGCCGCAGCGCGACGCGTGGCTCGTAGAAAGGATTGAGGACGGGGGATTCCCGCTCCTGTGCAATGGCGACGAGAGCTATCCCGTGACGGTTTCGGGAAGGGGGAGATCGGGACTCTTCAGCCCAGGCGGTCAGGACCAGTTTGAAGTGCATGCAAGACTGCCACTGGACGAGCCCGTGATCGCCTCAGCGGCGGCTGTGCTTGAGGGCGTGGCGGAGGGGGCGTGTGCGCTATGGGGGCGTGCGACGCCAGACGACGCTGAGGGGGACATCGCGTATCAGACAGCACCCACGCTTGAAGGGCCGCCGTCCCCACGCCGGGGGCTGCCCGCCCTGAAGCTCTTCGAGCACATCCGCTCGCCCGAGATTCCCTATTACCTCGGGTGGCTCAACTACTGGTCGGCCGCTGCCGCACGGGCCATCGGCTTTCCGGACCCCGCCCGCGACGCGGACTTGCTCTCGCGCTCACGGCGCACGACGTCGGGTGGGTGGGTCGTCAAACTCACCGAGGCGCCGCTCGACCTGGACAACCCGGCCCACCTGGACGCGCTCAAACGGGCCTACGAGCGCTTCCCGGAGATCGGCGGGCGCTCCACCCCTTGAGGCTCGGCACGACTCGCAGTGGCCGTGCTCATGGCTCCTTCTTCTGACTCGCCGGGAATGTGACGTTCCCCAGGGTGACGGTACGCGGCCCCCCTGCCTCCCACAGCTTGAGGATGCAGGGGCAGCCGAGTTGAGCGCGCTCCCCCTCGATGCCCACCACGACGGCACCGGCCCCATTCGCGGGAATGGGCGCCAGTGGCCACCGGGCAAGCTCCACCTGCTCACCCGTCGAGTCCACCAGCGCCGCCCCCGCCAGCGTCCAGGGCTCAGCGCCGGGGTTAATGAGGCCCAGCCTCACAGCCACGCTTGCCGGGCGGCTCTCACCCGTGGGCGTGTAGCTGTAGCTCCAGGCCACCTCCAGCCCGAGCGCGTTGGCTGGCTGCTTCGTCACCGACTGGCGAATGCTTGTAGACGCCACGACCCCGGCCCCCTCCAGCCATGCGGCCCCCATGAGCCCGCCCGGCTCCTGACGCTCGGCCAGAAGCCGCGCTTTGTCCTCCTGGCACTGGCGCGCTTCGGCCTGTGCTTCGTCCCTCTCTTTCTCGCAAACGTCAGGCGGGCGCGGCTGCCGGAACACATACACCCGGCGCGTCCCCTTTGCCGCATGGCCCACGAGCCAAAAGCTCGCGCTCGCCGGTGCCGCGCCATCCGCGAAGCGCACCGTCACCTTTACCCGCTCCCCTGGCAGATAATCCCCCCTGGGAATGACGTAGAGACTCAGCCCGTCTTCCCCGAGTGCCCAATGCGCGAGGCGTCCCACTGGCTGAAACTCCACCGCCCCCCCAGCGACGCGGGAGTCAAAGACAAACGCTGTCGGCTCGTCCGCGCTAGCGCACACTTCCGGCGCTCCCTCCGGGGACCCTGCCGACAAGTCAAAACGCGCTGTCGCGGCGCAGCGGGGGACGGGGGGAGGCTCTGCGGCTTGCGCAGCACCAGCGAGCAGGGCGGCCAGCAGGACGGCACCGGAAGAGGGGGGCAGCACGGAAACTCAACCTCCAAAGGGCAAGGTAATAATCAGGGCTCAAAGGGCAAGGTAATAATCAGGGCTGCCCGACAGGCTCAATGAGGAGAACGCGCGTGTCTGTCTTGACGTTGCTGGGCGTGCTTCCGGGATCGAGGCACACGCCCAAGCCGGGGGGGCAATCAAAAAGCTTGCCGTGCTCGTCCACGTAGACCGTGACGCCTTTCAGGCCAGCAACCAAACACACGGGAAGAGTCCCCTCGCCTGGAATCTTCGCCTCGGTGAAGGTGCCGAAAAGGCGGTTGTCGCCGAGCTGCCACTGTCCAAGAAGCAAGGTCCCGGCGGGCAGATTGCCCACGCGCCCCTCGATACCAACCTGGAGGGTAACGGGGCCATCCTTCACCCTGGCCAGCTCTCCACGCTCGCCCTTGTACCCTTTCACCGTTGCCATCGGTTCACCCCTAGCAACGTTGAACCGCTCGTGGGTCTTCCGCCAATCCTGCGGGCAGGAAATCGCGGGGGGCTCGGGGCGCACCTGGGAAGCGGGCGCGGTGCATCCCCCGTCGAGCATCGCGCAGACTGCGACGGCTACAGCGGGCTTCACCGGCAAGCGCGGCCCCGAGCTTTGCGGCTGCGGTTTCGGCGTTTCGTTCTTGGGCGTCTGAGCGGACGTGCGAAGCATGGCGTTAGCGGTAGACGCGGGAAGTTGAGCCCCAACGGGTGTCGCGTCTCCTCCGGGGAGAGATTCCAGCGGCTTTGCCGCAAGCGCCATTTCACGACCGCGCACGCCTGCATCGGTAGCGTGAGGGTCCGGGGACGTAGATGGTAGCGGCACCTCCGGCCCTGCCTCGCTGGTGCGCCCCGTAGAGCCAGGTCCCCCCAGGTTCGCGCCCACGGACAGGGCAACGACGGCCACCAGCAGCACGGCCCCAGCGAGCCCCAGGCGCCACGCGGCGCGACGAGGGTGGGGAGCGGCGGCGGGCTCGAGTTCGCGAGCTGGCGGCACCGGGGCGCTTTTAACGGGCACCTCGTGCTCCCTGGGGGGCGGGGCCGCTTGCGGCGCGTCCGCCCTGGGGCTCTCGTCCGGATCTACCGCTGCGGCCGGGGGCGGGGCGCCTGCCATCTGCGCGGGCAGGAAGAGCACGGGTGCCTTATCCGGGAGGGGCCGCCCGCGCCGGGGGCGTTGCTTCGTCAGCTTTAGGAACGTGCGCCGCGTTTCGTTCGGCTCCCGCCGTTCCGGGTCATCGCCAGTCGTCATTAGCTGCGGATCGTCCGGGTCAATGAGCGGAAGATCCCAGGCGGCGTCATTCTCGGCGTTGGACAGCGTCTCACTGAGTGCCGCACACAACGGCGCGACAGGAAGGCGGTCCTCCGGCAGCTCCGCGAGCATCCTCATGCACAACAGGGAGG
>NZ_PZOX01000045.1 GCF_003044305.1 Vitiosangium sp. GDMCC 1.1324
ACGGCGTGATGCCCGGACGCACCTCATTCATCCCCACCACCTCGTGCGAGCGCCACAGCGTGGGCGTGGAGCCACCGCTCACCACGCCCGGCTTCAGCCCCGCCGCCCCCAGCGCGTCCAGGAACGTGCCCAGCCGCCTCGAGACCTCCGCGAGCGCCTGGCCCTGCTCGGCCAGCCCCGCCCGGGTGTCAGACGACTCGTAAGACGACTCGTAAGCCATGGAGGACCCTCCTGCCCCCTCAGCGCCCCATGCCCACTCGCGCCTCACGTCGCAACAGGGATACTTCTTCTCGGGCTTCACGGTCCTGTAGCTACGGGTTCATGTCGGCAAACAACGCCTCGCCGCGCTGCCTCAGCCCGTTCGCAACACCGATGACGATCTCGGCTTCGCCTTGTTCGAGGCGCTCCACCGCCTCGCTCGCGAAGGTCTCGGCGGAGAGGACGGGCGACCCAGCTCCCTCAGCGGGACGCGGATCATGACTCCTCTTGTCAAGTCCGGTCGCGACGATGGGCGGCGCGATCTCAACCACACGGACGCGTCCCGTCAGTTGATGCCGCAGGCTGAGGGTGAAGGAGTGCAGCGCGGCCTTCGTTGCGCAGTACACGGGAAACTCCGCCGAGGGGCAGAAGGCGAGACCGGAAGTCACGTTGACGACCGTGGGCTTGTCGTTGCGCGCGAGCATCGGGAGCAACGCGGCAGTCAGCGCAATGGGAGCGAGCAGGTTCGTGTCGAGCTCGGACCGAATTTCGCTGAGCCCTACGCTTCCGCGGAAGTCTGAAGCGTGCATGATGCCAGCGTTGTTCACGAGCACGCTGAGATGCGGCACGTTGGTCGCGAGCCACGTAGCCAACCTCGCATGATCCTCGGAGCGCGCAACATCCGCCTGCATCGTGCGAAGGCCCGGATGCTTCGCCTTTGCGGCGGCCAATCTCTCGGGATCGCGTCCGCAGATCGCGACGTCGTATCCGAGCTTCAGAAATTCCACGGCCATTGCCAGTCCGATCCCTGACCCGCCGCCTGTGATCAGCACGCCTCTTCTCTGCTCGCTGCCCATTGCTGCCTTGTCCTTTCGTGAGCTCCGGCGCGCGCCTGTCGCGCGTCGAGCACCGCCCCTCCCTTGTAGCGGCCGCGATCGGGACGAGGAATGCTTGCGACGAGCGATTTCTTCGCCCATCGTACGGAGCGTGGACCTTCTCAGCGATATCCTCCGCGACCTGCGACTCGAGAGCACGGTCTTGAGTGTCTTCGAGCTTCACGCTCCATGGGGCCTGCGGAAGGACGGGCTCGCGGGGGGCGCGCCCTTTCATGTGGTCATCGAAGGGCGCTGCCTTCTGCGAATGGAACACCAGAAGCCGACCGAGCTCACAGCCGGCGACCTGGTCGTCCTCCCCCATGGCGACGCTCACACCCTGTCGTCCTCGGCATCTGCCCCGGTGACACCGTTCAAGTCGGTTCTGCTGCAAAACGGAGTCGTGGAGACGTGGGCGCCGGGAAAGCGGGTCGGCCGTCCCGTCGTCATCCGGTTCGGCTCGGCCAAAGGTGAGGTCGTTCGGGTGATTTCGGGCGTGTTCGCATTTCGAGACCCACGTCGAAACCCCGTCCTTGAGGCGCTTCCTCCGCTGCTCCGCGTCGCTGGCGAGCACGGTCGAGGCCCGTCGTGGCTTGAGAACGCCCTGCGCCTCCTCATCGACGAGGCGTTCTCCGAGGCCCCAGGTGCGTCGACCATCGCGGAGCGTGTCGCCGACATTCTCTTCGTGCAGGCGGTGAGGACGCACATCGCCTCGGTGCAGGATGGTCCCTCGAGCGGGTGGCTGCGGGGGTTCCTCGACCCTTCCATTGGACGCGCCCTGGGGCTCGTGCACGCTCGCGCTGCCGAGCCTTGGACCGTCGAGCGCCTGGCTCGTGCGGTCGGGCTCTCACGAACGGTCTTTGCACAACGCTTTCGCCGTCTGGTTGGCGAGACCGTCATGGCCTACGTCACCAGCAGGCGGATGCACCTCGCGGCCGGGCTGCTGTGCACGAGCAACGACGGGCTTGGCCAGATCGCGGAGCAAGTCGGCTACGAGACGGAGGTGACGTTCAGCAAGGCGTTTCGCGCGTGGGCTGGCGAACCACCTGGGCACTACAGAAGACGAATGCGAGACGCCAAGCGATAGCCACGCGCGCAATGCGCCGCCCCGCGGCCTGCTTCCCCGTTGATGGTTGTTCGGGTTGGAGGTCGCCCGGGCTCGCTGCGGCCTGTCGAACTCATACCCGTACTGGGGTGGCCCCTGCGCTGCAGCCAACTGCGCAGGCCGCGTGGGCAACTCCAGGTGCTTCAAAATGGCGCGTACCCCACCAGGTGCCTTCAGGACGGCATCGACACACTGCCACGGGTCCTCTACCCTTAATTGAGCGCGTGACCGTCACGCTGCCGGTCCACCCCCTCAAGGGAGTGATGCTGCCGGTCGCCCGGTTCATTCGCAGCCAGGACGGTCGGCGCTACGTCGACGTGGAGTACCCTCCTGGCCGGTACATGGGCAGTGCAGTACCTGGTCAGCCACTTCCTGAAGGCGGGAACGCTGGAGCTCACCTTCCAGAAGGCCGGACGCGAGCCCGTCCAGACGCGCGTGCCCGACCACCTTCCGGCCGGCCGGATGATCGGCAAGCCGCTCTATGTGCTGGTCGACCAAGGAGCTGCCTCGGCGGTGGATGGCGTCGACATGCTGCGCGTCGGCGTAAAGCCGAACGCCCTGGAACTGTGGTGGAAGGGCGAGCCCACCCCTCGGCTCCTGAACCGAAACTGAGCCGGCTGATGTGCCGGCCCCCCCGTCACTCGCTCAGAGCGCGGGATTGTCGGCGAAGAAGATGTCGGCCTGGGCGTTGGTGTCTCCCTGCACGATGTTGGTGGCCGGGCTGTAGAACACGACGTTCTGGAAGTCCGTGCTGGCGGCCGCGTAGTCGCCGCCCACCGAGGGCAGCGAGCCGTCCCACGCCACGTCGACGCGCGCCAGCGCCCCGGTGGCGAGCGTCTTCACGAACACCCCCCGCCCTCCCGGCGCCAAGTTCCACGCATAGGAGTGGAACATCACCTGGGTGCCATCGGCGCTGATGTACGGTGTGCGCGAGGAGCCGTTCGTCGCCTCGTAGCCCTCGCTCGACGTGTTCACCCGCGTGGTGGTGCCCGCGACCCGGTCGCGCACGAAGATGTCGTCCCAGCCATTCGTATCGCCGCTCACCAGGTCCGGCGCGCTCGAGCTGAAGACGACATACCGGCCGTTGTCACTCACCCGCGGCGTGTCGGACACCGAGCTGGTGCTCGGGGTGACCTGCCCACCCCAGGACGTGACGTTGACGCGGCTGAGGGACAAGGTCGCGGCGTCGAAGAAGAAGACGTCCATGCGCGCGTTGGTGTCGCCGGACACCAGGTTGGAGGCGTTCGAGCGGAACACCACCGAGCCGTTCGAGGTCACCGACGAGAGCATCGAGGCGCCATTGGGCTGGGCACTGCCCATGATGCGCCTCACCGCGCCCGTCTGCAGGTCCTTGACGAAGACATCCTCGTAATTGTTCGTGTCGCCCGTCACCAGGTTGGACGCGCTCGACGTGAAGGTGACGTAGCGCCCGTTGGGGCTGATGTGCGGATAGTAGGAGTTGCCATTCACCTGGGCTCCCGTGGCACTGACGCTCACGCGCGTGAGCGAGCCCGCCACCGCGTCATAGAGGAACACATCATTCCGGTAGTTGGTGTCCCCCGAGACGAAGTTGTCGGCCGCGGACTCGAAGACGACATAGCGCCCGTCGGCGCTGATGGAGGGAGAGGAGGACCAATAGACGCTCTGCGCGCCCCCCGGGCCAACGCTGATGCGGGTCGTCGTGCCCGCGGCCACGTTGCGCAGGAAGATGTCCTGGGCGTCGTTGGTGTCCCCGTCGACCAGGTTGGACGCGGACGACTCGAAGGCGACGAACGCGCCATTGTCCGACGCGGCAAAGCGCGAGCCGACCGAGTTGTTGGCCTGGGTGCCATTCGTGTGGACGGAGACCCGCACCGTGCTCGTCAGGGCCTGGCGCATGCTCTGGAGGGGCTCGGAGCGTTCCAGCTCTCCTCCACAGGCCGAGGTCAGGAGAGCGAGGGTGGCGAGGGCGATTCGACGAGACATGCGACGGCTCCGAAGTGGGCCTCAGTGGGCGTGAGGCCTCTCTCTTTACCAGTCCAGTCTCACGGTGAAAAGATGGTGGGATTCTCCCTGGGTTGTAGGGTAGCCCCGGCCAGTTTCCCTGCCAGGGCCCCCGCCAGATCCGGACGAGGAGATTTCCACCATCGGCTCTTCCGTTGGAAATGGCTTATGGAGTGACACCCCAGGTGCGTACCCGGATGACTGGTCGCGGGAGCGGAAATCCTTCAGCAGGTCCGCAAACCGCTTCCAGTTGAGCCGCGAGCGCTGACTCCGACGGTTCAGCCATTTGTGCCACGCCTGCTCCGTCTGAGCCGGTGGAACGCTCGCGTCAGCGCCTCCGCATCCAGCAGATGCGCCAACGAAGTGAATTGTGCCTTCGGGTCTTGTTTCGCGCTCTCCATTACCTTCAAAAGTCCCGGTGACATGTTTCCCGCTCTCCGTGTAGCGGCCATGTTTCCCTCCTGAAGCTCACTCCCAACACGAGCCGCCTTCGCTCCGCCGGGTCCAGTTGTGCCACCTGTTCCCCGACTTCCTCGCTACTTCGCGGCTCTCCGACTCCCTCATCCCCTTGGGCCGCAGCTCCGGTTCCCCTTGCCGCGACCTACCTCAAGGCGGACTCTTTTCGACTGCGAGGTCGCGCGTGCATCCGCTGACGCGTCACCCCCTGGAGTGGTTGGGTTCCGGCCCTCCCTCCGGTGTGCTCGTGGAGAGGCGTGCCACGGTCCGGGCCGGGCCCCACGCCGAGTGGCCAGCTTCTCGGTCCCTCGGCCGCAGAGGAACGGGGCGCTGTCCGGTAGGCGGGCAGGCCCCCAGACGGGAGCATCACACCGCGACCTTCGCCACTCCCCATGTCTAGAGCGACTGGCACCAGGGAGCCACGGGATGGGAAACGACCTCAGCAAGCGAAGCCTTGTGGGAGGGTCTGACTTCAGCGAGCAGACTCGGTTGGATCGAATATTGGCTGTCGTCGTGACAGTGGTCCCAACCCTAGGCACTGCCGCGGCGATAGCGCTGTGGTGGGCTGGTCATGCGCCAGCAGCACCGGAGCTCATCACGGCGGCGGTCCTCTACATCGTCACGGTCATTGGCCTGGAGGTCGGATTCCACCGGCACCTGGCGCATCGGGCATTCAAGGCCCGTCCGGGCCTGCGCGCGGCCCTCCTCGCGGCCGGGTCCATGGCCTTCCACGGACCTGCCATCTGGTGGTGTGCGATCCACCGTCGCCACCACACGCTGAGCGATCTGGAAGGCGATCCGCACTCCCCCAGGCTCTCGGGGGATGGGGTCTGGGGCAAGCTGAAGGGCTTCTTCCACAGCCACATGGGTTGGCTCTTCACGGCCGGCTCGACACGTCCCGAGAACTGGCGTGAGCGCGTCAAGGACCTCTATGAAGACGAACTGGTCCTTCGCATGCATCTGCAATATTACGTCTGGTTGATCCTCGGCCTGATCATTCCCACCGCGGTGGGTGGCTTCGTGTATGGGAATCTCTTCGGGGCCCTGATGGGTTTCCTCTGGGGCGGCATGGTCCGCATCTTCCTTGTGAATCAGTGCATCTGGTCTCTCAACTCACTGTGCCACCTGATAGGAAAAGCCCACTTCCGCACCCGGGATTACAGCAAGAATAGCTTCACGCTGGCGCTGTTCACGTTCGGTCAGGGCTGGCACAACAACCACCACGCGTTTCCCAGCTCGGCGTACACGGGGCTCAAGTGGTGGCAGATCGACTTCGGAGGGTGGGTCGTGTGGACGTTACGGTCCTTGGGGCTCGTCTGGGATGTGCGCAAGCCGACCCCGGAGATGATTGCCCTCAAAGAACTCTATACAAGCCCCGAAAACACAAGCCCCGAAAACAAAACCGTGGGTATGGAGGATGTCCCGTGAGCAACGCAGCAGCCGCCAGGAAGCAGACCGGGGAATGCCGTGAGTGGATGTGCAACTACCTGTCCAGAAAGCTGGGCATTCCGTCCGAGCAGGTGGATATCAAGAAGACGTTTGACAGCTTCGGGCTCGACTCGGCCGAGGCCGTGCGCATGGTCGGCGATCTGGAGGACTTTGTCGGCCGCCGGCTGTCTCCGAGCCTGCCCTACAAGTACCCGACCATCGAGGCTCTCTCCCAGTACCTGGAGGCGGGGAAGAGCTGAGCGCGTCACCCATTCGGCAACCGGGACAGGGACATCGCCATGTCAACAACAAGCACTTCGCAGGGGCAGGTCGGCGCCTCGAAAGAAGCCATTCAGTACCATTATGATATTGGGAACGACTTCCTCGCCCTCGCTCAGGAAGAGACCCGCACGTACTCCTCCGCCATGTGGGAGGAAGGTGACACGCACGAGCAGGCCCAGATTCGCAAACTGGACTACCACATCGGGCAGATCCGCGCTCAGGGCGCCGAGCGAATCCTCGACATTGGCTGCGGCTGGGGCTCGCTGATGAAGCGGCTGGTGGAGAACCACGGCGTCAAGAAGGCCGTGGGGCTCACGCTCAGCCAGGAGCAGAAGATGTACATCCATGAGGCCATCGGGCTGCCCCAGATCGAGGTGCGGCTGGAGAACTGGCAGGACTACGAGCCGAGCGAGCCTTTTGACGGCATCATCTCCCTGGGCGCGTTCGAGCACTTCGCGAAGATCAACGAGGACAAGCTCGAGGCCTACCGGCACTACTTCCAGCGCTGCTACGAGTTCCTCAAGCCCGGTGGCCGGATGTCCCTGCAGACGATGGCCTACGGCGACGTACCCCGCGACCGCAAGCACAAGGACCTGTTCATTGCCCGCGAGGTGTTCCCGGAGTCGGACCTGCCCTACCTGGCCGACATCGTCCGCTCCTCCGAGATGCTCTTCGAGGTCGAGTTCCTGCGCAATGATCGCCATGACTACGTCAAGACGATGCGGGCCTGGTTCGAGAACCTGCGCCGCAACCGCGAGAAGGCGCTGAAGCTGGTGCCCCTCGAGGTGGTGGAGCGCTACGAGCGGATGTACCGGACGATGAGCTACTCGTTCGATCTGGGGGCCTTCCACCTCTATCGGATCACCTTCCGGCGCATCGAGCCCAACCGCTTCGGCAAAGACTGAGCCCGCCCCATGAGTGAGAACGTCTCGGCCCAAGAGCGGCTTTCCACAGCGTCCCTGCTGCGCCATGGCCTCGTCATCCTCGTGCCAACCCTGGGCACGGGTGCGGCCCTCGCCCTGTGGTGGAGCGGAAGGGTGGTGCCGAAGGCGGCGGACTTCATCCTGCTGGGGGTGTTCTACGCCCTGAACATCCTCGGGATGGAGCTGGCGTACCACCGCTACTTCGCGCACCGGTCCTTCCGGGCGCCCCGCGCGGTGGAGATCGCTCTGGGAGTGCTCGGCTCCCTGGCATATGTGGGACCGCTCATCTGGTGGGTGGCCATCCACCGCATCCACCACAAGAACACGGACCAGGAGGGAGATCCGCATTCCCCCTGGTGGCCGCAGTATCCCGGCCGTCTCCGGCGGCTGTACCACGCCCATGTGGGGTGGCTGATGGATGCCCGGTGCGCGCGGCCGGAGCAGTGGGGCAACTACGCGAAGGACCTGTACAGGGATCCGGTCCTCTTCAAGTTCCACATGATGTACGACTACTGGCTGGTGCTCGGGCTGGCGCTTCCGGCGGCCATTGGCGGCCTCGTCCATGGTTCGCTCCAGGGAGTGCTGCTCGGGTTTCTCTGGGGTGGCACCGTGAGGATCTTCCTGGCCACCAACGCCATCTGGAGCGTCAACTCCCTAGGGCACGCCCTGGGCGGGCGACGCCCTCTGGCGACCCGGGACAACAGCAGGAACTCGTTCTGGCAGGCCATCGTCACGCTCGGCGCTGGTTGGCACAACAATCACCACACCTTCCCGGCCTATGCCGTCACGGGCCTGCGCTGGTGGCAGGTGGACCTGACGGGCCTGCTCATCCGGTTCCTGGCGCTCTTCCGGCTCACACGTGACGTGCGCATCCCCAACCCGGAGGCAGTGGAAGCCAAGAGGAAGAAACCCCTGGCGACACCGACCTGAGCTCTCCATGGCCACTCGAGAACATCACGCCGCTGCTCCGCAATCTCACGCCGCTTCTCCTCGGGGGCCGCGCGCCTTCGACGTGCACGTGCACTTATTCCCCGGCATGTTGGCGCGCTTCATCTGGAAGTGGTTCGAGGAGAACGCCTGGCCGATCCGGCACAAGCCCGCCCCCGAGGAGACGTTCGAGCTCCTCGCCCGCTACGGAATCGAGCGCATGGTCGGGCTCTGCTACACGCACCAGCCCGGCGTCGCCGGCATGCTCAACGACTTCATGGCCGAGCTGGTAGCCGCCCATCCCGAGCGGCTCGTCGGCTTCGGCACCGTCCTGCCCGGGGAAGAAGGGTTCGAGGAGGAGCTCCGACGTGCGCTTGGGGACCTCAACCTCTCCGGCATCAAGATTCACTGCCACATGCAGAAGATTGCGCCCGACGACGACCGCATGCGGCCGGTGTTCGACACCCTCGCGGAAACGGGCAAGGTCCTGCAGATCCACTGCGGTCCAGTCTCGGAGAGCAACGCCCACAAGCACGAGATCGACGACCTGTGCGCCGTTCCCCGCTTCATCCGCGCCATGCGCCGCACGCCGGACATCAAGGTCATCGTGCCTCACATCGGGTACGACGAGGTCCAGCTCTACCTCGACATGCTGGATGAATTCCCGAACCTCTACCTGGACACGGCCATGGCCTTCGGTGGGTACCGCGTGGCCCGAGGAGAGGAGTTGCCGGACGCCCGGCCGCTCGCGATGAAGAGCTACGAGAAGAACCGCAAGCCACGCCTGCCCGAGCCATGGAAGCCCGCGCTCGAGCAGCTCGTCCCCCAGATCCTGGAGCGGCCGGATCGGTTCCTGTTCGGCACCGACTTCCCCAACCTCCCGTATGACCCGGATCTGGAGATGCGCGAGCTGGAGCGCTACCTGCCCGAGGAGGTGCTGCGCAAGGTGCTCTGGGATAACGCCGCCGCGCTCTTCGGGCCGGCTGGGAGGTAGGGACAGTCATGGAGAGGCACAGCCAGGCTCCCCGGTTCAGGTCACTCGCCGAGCTCATCGAGCATGCCGGCAGGGAGCAGCCGGACCTCGAAATCTATCGCTTCGTCGAGGACGGAGAGCGCGTCGTCGCGAGCCTCACCTGCGGACAGCTCCTGCGCAGGGTTCGAGGGATTGCCAGCCAACTGGTGGCCTCCGGCCTCGTGGGCGAGCGGGCGCTGCTCCTCTACCCACCCGGGCTCGAGTTCCTCGTCGGGTTCGCCGCGTGCGTCTACGCGGGCGTGGTCGCGGTCCCCGTGTACCCGCCAGACCCGACGCGGTTGGAGAAGGCGCTGCCGCTCCTGCTGGGAATCATCCAGAACTCGCGGCCTCGAGCCATCCTCGGCGACTCGATGACGCTGGGCCTGGCGCGCATGCTGACGTCTGAAATCGAGGGCGCGGAAGAGAAGGTCTGGCTTGCGACCGACGAAGTGGCCGAGGCGGCGGAGCTTGAGCTCGTGAGGCCGCCCGCCGAGGAGACCCTTGCGTTCCTGCAGTACACGTCGGGATCCACGGGTGCTCCCAAGGGTGTGGTCCTGACCCACGGAAACCTGCTCCACAACCTGTCTGTCATCCAGGCGCGTTTCGAGCACACACGCCAGAGCATGGGAGTGATCTGGCTGCCCTCGTATCACGACATGGGCCTCATCGGCGGAATCCTGCAGCCACTGTACGCGGGGTTCCCCGTGGTGCTCATGTCGCCCTTTGACTTCTTGAAGAAGCCCATCAACTGGTTGCGCGCCATCAGTCGGTTCCGGGCGACCACGAGTGGCGGACCCGCGTTCTCGTTCGATCTGTGCACACGCAACGTGCCGGACAGCGAGCTCGAAGAGCTGGATCTCTCGTCCTGGAGCGTGGCCTTCGTCGGCTCCGACATGGTTCGTTGGAATGGCCTGAGCGCCTTCTCGAAGAAGTTCGCCCGCTGCGGCTTCCGTCTGGAGACGTTCTACCCGTGCTACGGGCTGGCCGAGTCCACGCTGTACGTGTCCGGCGGCAACAAGACGGCCGCACCGGTGGTGCGCTCGATTCCCGTCCAGGATGGCCGCGAACAGCAGGTCATGGTCGGCTGCGGCAGGGCCAGCGCCGACAGCGAGCTCCTCATCGTCGAGCCCGACACGCGCACGCCCGTTGCGGAAGGACAGATGGGGGAGATCTGGACGCGCGGGCCGAGCGTCGCGCTTGGGTACTGGGAGAACCCCGAGCTGAGCGAGGAGAGCTTCGGCGCCCGGCTTGTGGGTGATGACTCCCAGCTCTATCTGCGGACGGGTGACCTGGGGCTCATCCTCGAGGGGGAGCTCTTCGTCACCGGGCGCATCAAGGAAGTCCTCAAGATCCGCGGCAAGAACCACTTCCCCCGAGACATCGAGGTGACGGCCGAGGACAGCGCACCCCAGATGCTGCGCCGGGGCTGTTCGGCCGCGTTCGTCACGAATGATGACGCCGAGCTCATCGTGGTCGTCGAGGTGCGCAAGACCGACGGAGGAGACGTGGCCCTGCCGGAGGTACGCGCCGCGGCGCTCTGCGAGAACGTGCGCAGCGCCATCACCGCGAGCCATGGGCTCTCCGCGGCGGGCGTCGTGCTGGTGCCGCCCGGCACGGTGCCGAAGACCTCCAGCGGCAAGGTTCGACGCGTGGCCTGCAAGGACATGTACCTCAGCGGTGAGTTGCCCGTGCTCGGTTCATGGCGTCGCAGCGGGTGAAAGCCAGTGCATGGAATGGGAAGGTTTGGGGGAACACCATGACAGAGAACACCAGGCCAGGGAGCAGGAGCCGTACGGTTTCTTGGGCGGACATCCACGAGATCGGCGCGTATGCCAGGAAAGAGGACTATCTGCAGGGGTGGGCAGAGGGGCGCTACCCTCCTCCGCCCATCTGCGAGTCCATGGGGATTCGCCTGGTCGAGGTCGGCCGGGGGCGCGCGGTGTTTACAGGGACTCCCGCCGAATACCATTACAACCCCATGGGCACGGTTCACGGGGGGATGCTGTCCACGCTCATCGACAGCGCCTGCGGTATCGCCTGCATGTCGCTGCTGCCTCATGGCTCGCGGTGGACGACGCTCAACCTGAGCGTCTCCTTCTTCCGCATGGTGACCGAGGCGACGGGGCCCATCCGCTGTGAGGGAGTGGCCATCCACCATGGACGAAAGATCGTCGTCGCCGATGCCACCATCCTCTCTCCGGACGGGGAGCAGGTCGCCTCGGGTCGCGCCACCTGCATGGTGCTCGACGCTCCACGCTGAACACCCCGGAATGGAGGGACCGTGCTCAATGTGACATGGATTGATAGCTTCCGGCTCCGCGCCCGGGCTGGCAGCATCAAGAAGGGCTGGGCGGCGAGCTCTCGCCCCGGGGTTGCGTTTCACGCGCTGCCACAAGCCACCCTGCGGGTGAGGACCGGCGGAGCGCGCAACGCGGACTGGCCCACCCTCGTGATGGTGTGCGATCCACCGAATGTCCTCGAGCACTTCGATGACGTGTTCGACAGACTCACGCCACACGGCAGGGTGGTCGTCTTCGAACCGCCCGGGTTCGGCTTCTCATGCCCGAGCGCGTCCTTCCGTTTCACCTTCGACGAATATCTTGCCGGCATCGACAACCTGTTGCGCACGCTGGATGAAGGACCCTACGTGCTCGCCTTCACATGTGTCTGGGCGCATCTCGCGCTCCAGATCGCGGCGAAGGAGCCCGAGATGGTTGCCAGGCTGCTGCTCTGGCAGAGTCCCTCATGGGAGCAGCAGGTCACCTGGGCTCGGAACGTGGACAAGAAGAGATTCCTGTCTCGCCCCCTTTTCGGGCAGCTCGCCACCGCCTTGAAGCCCGAGAAGATTGGATGTAACCGTTCACAGGCTCAGGCAGAGAGCACAGCCTGAGCTCTGGTCGTGAATGGAAGGAGGGAAGGCAGTGGAAGCCCCCGCCGATGCGCGCAGAGGAGTTCGGTGAGGTACTCCAACACGTTGCGTTGTTGGAGGTCGAGTGTCGTCACGGCTGTCAGAATCCGCTCCACGAAACGGCTCCCTTCAGGCGACTGCGTCCCGAAGCTCGTCTTCCTGTACATGACGCCAGGGCGGATGAGCCTCTCGGCGAAATTGTTGGTCGGCTCCAGGCCGTCCACCTGGACGAATGTCCACATGGCCTCCTCGAGCTAGAGAATCTTCGCCGCAATGCCTGCTGTCTTCTCCTCGGCGCACACCGCGGCCTGCCGGAGCAGACGTCCCACTTTGCGCTCCACCTTCCTCATCCGGCGCGCGAATTCCTCACGCGTCATCGTTCCATCTCGCACCCGGTGCCACCACTTGAACATCCGGTTGCGCGCTCTCATGAGCTCCCGGCCTATTGTCGCTCCCTCGCCGCCTCTATCGATGAAGCCCTGGAAGTCCCTGGTGAGGTGGCTCCAGCACAGCTGTCTCAGGGCCGTGTCGTACCAGTTGTACGCGCTCCATCGGTCGGTCGTGAGAAATCCGGCGAAATCCTCCCCCAGCAACTCCTTGGCCACTTCGCTGCCCCGACTGGAGGCGATTCGGAATACGGCCACCAGTGAGGTTGCTGCCAACCACAGCCATGCACGTTGCTGCTGCCCACCCGCCTTGCCCTCGTACCAGCCCGTCTCGTCCAGGTTGGCGGCGTCCTGCTCGCGCACGTATTCCCCTGCCTGGACCACGGGCTCCGACAAGGCCTCGCTCATCTCCTGCTCGCGCTTGCTGATGGCTCCCAGCGATAGCTGCACTCCCAGCAAGTCCGAGAGCGCATCTCGCACCAGCCGCTTGGAAAGCCTGTACTTGCCCACCAACAGGCATACCATCGCCGACAAGCGCTCGCCAAACACATGTCCGGCTACTTCGGACTCCAGCACCGCCCGGTTCAGCGTGCCGCAGTGCGCACACTCCAGCGCGTGGCAACGGTACTCCGTCACCAGCGGCTTGAGCGGCGGTATCTCCATCACCTGGTGCACAAGTACCTGCTGCTGCCCACCCTCCAGCTTCTCATTGCACCTGCTGCAGCGCTCCGGTGGTGGCACATCGATGACCCGGCCAACTTGCTCTGGCGGGAGCCTCTCCCGCTTGTGCGGCTGGTGGCCGGGCTGTCCACCTGGACGACGCCCCGTGGGCTTTCTGGGCGTTCGTCTCACTCCAGGCGGGTCCGACGACGGCGGCTTGGATGAATTGGTGGAGTTCAGCCCCAGGCGCGCTTCCAACTCCGCCACCCGACGGGTGAGCACCTTCACTTCGTTCTCCAACTCCGCGATGCGGGCGTCCCGCTCGGCCACCTGCGCTTCCAGTTCCGCGATGCGGGCATCTCTGGGGTCCACCTCCACCATGGAGCTGATACACCACGCTAGACGTCATTCCGTCCAGCCCCACTTGTTCGGTCGGCTCCTCTCCGTCCACACTTCAACCCATCCATGTGCGTCCTTGCTCAGCATCAGCAATGTCGCGCATCCGACAGGTGTGCCATTGATGGACCTCCTCATGCCCGTCCGGACTCTTCATCACGGTGAACGGTTACGATTGGATATGGATGGTACAGGTCGGCACTGGCCAGCAACCACCACCCCGACTTCATGCCCAAGCTGGAGCAGGCCCTACAAAAAGGCGCCTTCTGCTGCCTGGGCTCGCTCTGGCAGCAGTGGTTCCATGGGTACACCCCCCCACCAGTGAAGGTGAAGCAACCGGCGCTCGTGAGCTGGGGTCTGGCGGATCGCACGCACGCGCGCAGTGACAAGGAATCCATCATGAGCCAACTCTCGCAGGTGAAGTGGCACAGCTTCCAGCACGCGGGGCACTCTCCAAAGCTGGAGACGAGCCAGGAATATTGCGACCTGCTCTGCAATTGGATCAAGGAAGCCTGAGCCGGGGATAGCGCCATGTCAGAGACACCGGTCACGGAGATGGAGTTCGTCGCCCGCAGTTATGAGGTGGATGCCGTGCTGGAGCTGAAGCCGCTCACCTATATGAACTGGCTTCAGGAGGTTGCGTGGGAAGCGGCCAGCGCTGGGGGAATACCTCCCTCATGGTTCCTGACCAGGAACATGGCGCCCATCTTCAGTGTCTCCCGGTTCGAGAAGGAGCACCCCATCCGCTACGGGGACCGCGTCATTGCCCGGACGTGGTTCTCCACGATGGAGGGGCACACGGCCCACCGGGAGTTCGAGCTACGACGCGCCAAGGACGGCAGGGTGGTCCTTCAGGGGCGCACCGAAATCATCCTGGTGGACATGAAAGCCCGCGCTCCAGCCCCCTGGGGTGAGCTCGTCGACCGGTTCAGGCCCAACGGGCAGTCCTTCTACAACCAGTATCAGCCCGCGGCGGTGACTCCGGCCGCGGAGGCCGTCTCCTTCCAGGTGAAGCGCCCCGTGCAACCTGAGGAGATCGATATGGCCCGGCACGTCAACAATGGCTTCTACCTGCGGTGGATGACGGATGCGTTGTACTCCTTCCTTCATCCAGGGCTGGGCGACGCCATCCATGAAGCTCGCCTCAAGTCTGTCCACCTGAAGTTCGGCGCGCCCATCACACTGGGGCAGGACGTGCTCATCTCCGGCCAGTTGGTGGGGGTAGGAGAAGGCATCAGTCGCTGGAGCGTCCAGGTCGCCCCTGTCTCCAACAACCGCCGACCCGCCACGGCTGAGCTGACCCTCCGCTGGACCCCCGAATGGTCCGCCCAACTGAAGCCGCGGTAGCGGGCGGTCACGCCCTAGTACTCGTGTCCATGGAATCGATGGTGGAGGGGGTGGGAGCCCGGCGAGGCTCATGGTCAGCGGCGCGCCCTTGCTCGCCGGAAGAGCACCACCTGGGCACTGCCCGCCACGCCCTGATACTCAATCCACGCGAAAGTGTTGCAGGCTGGCATTCTTGCAATGCCAAAAGCCAGGAAACCGGCATGCATGCGGAGCCCCGTTCCCGAGACTCTTCCGCACGCCAGCAATTGTAACAAATGCGTGGCAGCTTCCGGCGGACTCAATGCTCGAGCTGCAGGCATCCAAGGACTAGGCCGCCCCCGTGGGGAAGCACGAGGAGAGCACCCAGACCCAGGTCACTCGGGGGTGGATCCTCACCGCGATCGCCGCCGCGAGCGACGAGGTACCCGATGAGGCCACGTTCGCGATCCTCCTGCGGCACCTCGATCCGGCCCAGGAGCCCAGCGATTGGGTGCGCTTCTGGGCGCTCGCCGGGCTTCACCAGTTGAAACACCTGGAGCTGGCCCGACGCGCGAAGGAGTTGCTGGCGGACAGGAAGCGGGAGCCCCGCAACCTCGTGCGCACAACCTGGCCATCGTCATCCTGGCCTACCTGGGCGATGGCGACGGAGCGTGGGAGCAACAGATCCACGACGTCCTCGAGCGCGAGGTGAACCGGCTCCAGGCGAAGCTGAGAGGGTGTCAAAGAACTCGAGCGACACGAGGGGGGGGGTTGGACACATGGCGGGAACGACGGCCACGGGCACCCCCTGAGAGAGCATACCGGCAATGCCTTTCATGCTGGAATGGTCAGACTCGCCGCGCACGAGCTTTCCAGGCTCTCACTCATACGCTCGTAGCGCTTTGGTGAGCGCATCCACGTGCTGGGCTCCGTCCACCTCCACCATCGCGAGCCACGCGGGGATGCGCCACAGCTCGCGCCGCTCGGCGAAGCCCGGGTCCACGGGGGCGAGTTCCCGGTAGCTGCGGAAGAATTCCTCCGGCACCGGCGCGAAGAAGTCGATGTAGGCCAACTCCAACTCGGGGTGGCCGTAGTAGACGGCGGGGTCGAGCAGCACCGGCCCCGCTGGCGTGCTCAGGAAGTTGTTCTGGTGGGCATCGCCGTGCAGCAGGGCCGGCATGACGGGCGGGCCGCAAAGCTCGGGGAGCCGGTCGCCCAATCGCTCGACACGCGCCGCCACCTCCAGCGGCAGGTTGCCCGAGGCGACGGCGGCTCGTAGGCGAGGCATGAGCCGGCGCTCGCGGAAGAAATCCACCCACTCCGCCAGCGGGGTGTTGTCCTGGAAGAGGCTGCCCCAGTAGGCGTGCGTTTCGAATCCGAACCGCTCGCCCTTCACGCCGTGGAGGTGCGCCAGGGCTCGCCCCATCCGCCGCCAGTGCTCGGGGGTTCGCTCCACGACCTCCACCGCCTCCAACACCAGCAGCGCCTCATCGCCGACCTGCACGATGCCGAGGCCTGTCGGGGTGAGCACTCCGGCGCGCTCGGTCAACGTGCGCAGCCCGGCGAGCTCCCGGTGGAACTGGTCCCGCGCGAGGTCCCCGGCTCCCAGCTTCACGAAGATGGAGAATGTGTCGTCGCTCAGGATGGCGGCGGGGTGCGAGGCCGCATCGCTCCGGTCCCGCGCTCCGAGCACCCTCCACGTCCTGCCCAAAAAGGCCGACACGTGCCGCTCCAGGGGAATCCGCACCTCATCCCGTAACAGGCGCTCCGAATGGCCCCCTGGCATCGGTGCTCCCCCGGAAAAGAAAAAGGCCCCAGGTTCCAAAGAACCTGGAGCCCTGAAGAGTGGAGGCGGCGGGAATCGAACCCGTGAGCAAGGCGATAGAAAACCCTAAGCAGGACGCGCTGTTACCCGCTATCGCCTTGATTCTCCTCGGGTTCTTCCTCCCGTCCCGTCCCACCCCCTCCTTCGTGTGCAGTCTCCAACCTCGCTGGAGGGCCACACTGAGGGCACATGCGCCCCACCTCCCCGCCTGCGGCCATCCCCACGCCGGGCGGTGTGCGACTGGCGGGGCCTTCCTGAACGTACAGCTCGCTCTCCCGGTGCCGGGGTCCTGTGCCGGAGCTGCTGCGGCAGGGGCATCGGCTCGAACGGCTGCGAGGGCTCAACCGGGGCGATGCTGGAGGGATAAGTCGAGGCGCGAGCGGCCTGGATACCCGGCCCCCTCCAGTCACGGGCAAGCGGTCCCTGTTCCGGCACCGTCCGCGAGCGCGCGCCCACAGGCCCGAGCTGCGGCTGCCGTGTGTGCCCCCCTCCACCTGCCCCGAGCCGCAGCAGCCGCGCCGCTGGAGCCCTCTCGCGCGCCCCTGGTTCGCGCCTCACCGTTCCACAGGCCCGGCAACCTCGCGCCCTGGGGCCTGCATTGCGCCCGAATGGGCTGTCGGCTGCATTGGCGCGCCCCCTGGCCCGAGCTGTGGCTGCCGTGTGCCGCCCCCCCTCGCGTGCTCGTTCGTCCCTGTCAGGGCGCGCTCGCATACTCCGAACAGCCCCACCAGGACTCGCTAGGTCCTGACTTGATGGAGGATGTAGCCATGCGTTTCCGAGCGTGCATCGCACTTCTGCTCTATGTCTCAGCCTGCGCTACGTCAGCGCCGAGCCCCCGAGAGTCAGCGGCCCGAGACCCGAGGCTCGCCAACCTCCAGCGAGCGGCGACGCTGCCCTGGACGGACGGGGGGCGTTGCGCCGTCCGTGAAGCTTCTGAGCCCTGGCCCGTGTTGGCGGAGCGGTGCTTTTATGCCCTCGACCATGACCGGATCGAGTTTCACGACATCGCGGGACGATGCGCGATTGCCTCTGCGGGTGCCGCGGCAATGGGGCTCGGGGTCTGCGTCCTCGCGGCGCCGGAGATCGTCGTGGGGGCTGTGGTCGTCGCGGGCGTGGTGGTGGTGGGCTTCGCCATCAAAGAAGCGTTGGATACCTACGCGGAGAAGAGGGGCCGTCCCCAGGTAAGCCCCGCGCCTGAAACGCGGCCCGTGCCTGAAACGGAATCGTTCACGTCGCTGTTTAATGAGAACACCAAGGAGCAGGAAGATGCGAAGACTGGACCGAGGATTACTGAGGTCACGGAAGAGGAGGGCGTGATTGAGATCGTTGCAGAAGGCGAGAATGGCGAGATTCGAATCATGGGCAACATCGAAATCAATGAGGGGACGATCACGCTTGATCAGGCCCACATTCAAGGTCAGGGCGCCGGAACAAGCGGTTTGAAGGAAATGGGTGAGATTATCCGTGAGTTCGGGCGATCACGTGGTGCAAGCGAAGTCATCATTCAAGGTGCGACGCGAACGACCGGAGCGCGCCCCGGTCACACGCCTCGTCCAATTCGAGTCCGTGTAAAATGAGCCCCATTCAACTCGTATTCTCGGGCTGGAAGGACGAGCCTCGCTCGGTGGATCTCGTTCATCTTCTTCGTCGTGAACTCAAGCTATCGCTTGGTGTCTCCAAGCGGATCGTGGATTCTATTGTTGCTCGGCCAGTGGAGATGGTCGAGGTCTCCAATGAGCTGGTCGCGAAACGGGTGCGCGAACTCGGTGCAGGTATCGGACTATATGCAGCCGTGAAGGGACCGAAGCTCTATTTCACTGGCCTGAGACCCAACGCGAATCGGGAATCTCTGGTTCACTTGCTCTCGGAGGATGGTGGCCTCGCGGTGGATGAGGCAGGCCGCTTGGTTGACCGACTGGCTAGCTTGGGTGAAACCGCAGTGGAGAGCGATGATCGGGAGTGTGCCCGTAGATGCTGTGAGGGGGCCGAGCTGCTAGGTTTTGTCTGTACTCTCACCGCATAGGGGCTGTGTCCGCTTCCGGTTTCACCTCACAGCGGCCGATGTGATCCCTCCTTATTCAACAGAGGGACACTCGGCTGACCTAAAAAGGAGGGCGACGCGCCAGAACCTTCCTAGTGACAGATGGGTGTTGATGGACATGCGCGAGGAGAAGCGGGTGTAGAGCGACAGCAAAATTGACCCCCTCGCGACACTAAAACTGACCCCCATCCCGGGGCCTCCACACCAGGGAGGTAACCTCGATGGGAGAGACGGCAGCAGTTGTGGCACCCCGCGCGGCGGAGGTGCCGGTGGTCGAGCAGGAAGTGGTGCGGCGGATACGAGTGCTGGCGGAGGCGGGCTGGGGCCACAAGCGGATTGCTCGCGAGGTGGGCGTGGCGCGCAACACGGTGAGGCGCTACCTGCGCGAGGGCAGCGCGGCCGACAAGCAGGTGCGGCCCAAGGCGCGGCGGCTCACAGGAGCCGAGCAGCAGCGCGCGGTGGAACTGTGGGACGGAGCAGCTGAGGGCAACGCCGTCGTCGTCAAGGCGCTGCTGGCCCAAGAGGGAGTGGAGGCCAGCGTGCGCACCGTGCAACGAGCGGTGGAGGAGAGACGGCGGAAGGTGCACGCGGCGCAGGTGGCCACGGTGCGCTTCGAGACGAAGCCGGGGCAGCAGATGCAGGTGGACTTCGGCGAGAAGAAGGTGCGCCTGGGCGGGCAGTTAGTGAAGGTGTTCCTGCTGGTAGCGGTGCTGAGCTTCTCGCGCCGGCTGTTCGTGCGCGCCTTCCTCAATCAGCGAGGAGACGACTGGCGCGAGGGCGTGGCCGCGGCGTTCGTCCATTTCGGAGGCGTGCCGCTGGAGGTGCTCGGGGACAATGCCCGGCCACTGGTCGACGAGCACGACAGACAGGCCGGCACCGTGCGCTTCCACCCGGCCTGGGTGGAGTTCTGCAAGGACTGGGACGTCACCCCCAAGGCATGCGGGCCGTACCGCGCGCGCACCAAGGGCAAGACGGAGTCAGGCGTCAAGTACGTCAAGCGCAACGCGCTGGCGGGCAGGGACTTCGACTCCTTCGGCGCGATGCAGAGGCACCTGGAGGAGTGGATGGCCGAAGCGGATGCACGCGTGCACGGCACCACGCACGAGCGTCCCCTCGACAGGTTTGAGCGCGAGGAGAAGGCCGCGCTGCGCCCGCTGCCCTCGCGTCCGTTGCCGCGCCGCCAGCAGAGGCTCAAGCGCAAGGTGGCCAATGACGCGCTCGTGGACGTGGACACGGTGCGCTACAGCGTGCCGCACCGGCTGGTGCGCGAGAGCGTCGAGGTGCAGGTGGGCGAGCAGCAGGTGCGCATCTTCCACGCCGGCAAGTTGGTGGCCACCCACGCACGCGGCAAGGAGCCGCACGCCCGTGTTGTCGACGAGGCGCACTGGAAGGGCCTGTGGCGGCCGCGCACTGTGGAGCCCGCTGAGGAGAGCTCCAAGCTGGCCGTGCACGGGCGCTCGTTGGAGGACTACGCCGCCGTGGTGGAGCAGGCCGAGAAGCGAGGTGCCGCATGAGCCACGAGCTCATCCACGCGCGCGTGCTCGAGCACCTGGAGCGGCTGCGCCTTGGACACCTGGTCGAGCGGCTGGACGCGCTGCTGGCGGAGGCGGCGCGCACCGAGCCCACCTACCTGGACTTCCTCGACGCGCTGCTGCGCGAGGAGATGGGGGCCAAGCAGCGCAAGCGAATCAGCATGGGAATCACCATCGCGCACTTCCCAGCGGTCAAGACGCTGGAGGACTTCGACTTCAAGGCGCAACCCTCGGTGGATCAGCGGCTGGTGCGGGAGCTGGCCACCGGCAGATTCATCGCCCAGGCGGAGAACGTGCTGCTCTTCGGCCCGCCGGGAGTGGGCAAGACGCACCTGGCGATTGGACTGGGCCGCGCGGCGGTGGAGACCGGGCACTCCGTCCTCTTCACCAACGCCACGGCGCTGCTGGCGGCGCTGGCCAAGGCCGAGAGCGAGGGGGTGCTCAAGGACAAGCTCAACTACTTCGCCAAGCCGAAGCTGCTGGTGGTGGACGAGCTGGGCTACCTGCCCTTCGAGAAGCGCAGCGCCCACCTCTTCTTCCAGTTGGTGGCGCGTCGCTACGAGAAGGGCAGCATGCTGCTGACCACCAACCAGATGGTGGGCCAGTGGGGCAGCGTCTTCGGCGATGACGTGCTGGCCGCGGCCATCCTCGACCGGCTGCTGCACCACAGCCACACGCTGCTCATCCAGGGCGAGAGCTACCGGCTGCGGCAGAAGAAGAAGGCCGGACTGCTGAGCCGGGGCGTGCCGCAGGCCACCAACAGCGGAGCTGAGGCCGAGCGCTGAGCCTCGGCAGTCGCCTCCGCTCGCCCTCGCTCAAGAAGCAGCGAGGGCGAGCTCCGGCGGACGCACGCAGCAGAACGACGTAGCATCTCGACGTAGGACAACGGGCCCTGGGGAGGGGGTCAGTTTTAGTGACGTAAGGGGGTCAAAAATTCCTGTCGCCTGACAGCGGGTAAGGCACTCGCTGCGGGGGTTGGTGCGCACGGACCTCTTGCTGTTGGTGCGCATCCCGTAGCGCAACGTTGCCTGTCGCGAACGCCTGACGGCCATGCAATGCCCGAGTACTTCATGGGGTGGCGGCACCATCGTCGCGCCGAGCCTTATCGACGGCCGGGAATGTGACGTTCCCAAGGGTGACGGTGCGCGGCCCCTGCGCTTCCCACAGTTTGAGGGTGCAGGGGCAGGCGAGCTGCGCGCGCTCACCCTCGATGCCCACCACGACGGCACCGGCACCATTCGGGGGGATGGAAGCCTCCTGCCACGCGGCAAGCTCCACCTCTTCCCCCGTCGAGTCCACCAGCGCCGCCCCCGCCAGCGTCCAGGGCTCAGCGCCGGGGTTCTTGAGACGCAGCCGCACAGCCACGCTTGCCGGTTGGGCCTCACCCATGCGGGTGTAGCTGTAGCTGTAGCTGTAGCTGTAGCTGTGCTGAGCCATCCCCTCATTTTAGCAGGGGAGCAAGGGAGCGGCGTGTAGGCAGACTGGTGCGAGAAGTAGGAAGGGCGTGATTACTTCTGCGGTCATGCGCAAGCCACGCCTCAATGACCAGCAGGTCCATGCATTCCTGGAGTCGCTCTTCGAGGAGGACCTGCACGCCAAGCGCATCCTCTCCTTGTCCTATGCGGTGCTGGGCGTCATCTTCCCTCTTCAGGCAAGGCTGCGAATACTACCAGGCCATTCCCATGATGCCGGAAGACAGACTTCTGCCCCTGATGGTTCGATTCGCTGAATTACTGTCCGAACAACCCGTTTTCCGGGAAGTTTTCGGTCCAATATGAGGGGATAGCTCAGCTGGGCTACGTCTCCGGCCCTGTCGGAGGTTTCGATGCCGACGGTATATGCAAGGCCTTTGGCATCCCGAGCCGCTATCTCGTTTCGCTCATCATCTGTGTCGGCCACGAAGGCGAGGGCAACTGGACGAAGAAGCCGCGCAAGCCCGTGGATGAAATCCTGTTCATCGACCGGATGCGACCTGACTGAAGTGGTTGCGGTTGGCCCCCGCTCCCCGAGGTTTGATTCTCTCGGGGAGCGGAGCGCGCCGTGACCTACGGATGCTTCACTGCGGCGTGACCTTGAGCACCTTGCCGTTGGTGGCGTCTGTGAGCAGGTAGAGGGCGCCCTCGGGGCCCTGCACCACCTCGCGGATGCGCGAGTTCAGGTCCTTGAGGAGGTGCTCCTCGCCCACCACGCGGTCATTGCGCACCATGAGCCGCACCAGCGCCTGGGAGGCCAGGCCGCCGATGAACATGTTGTTCCGCCACTCGGGGAACAGGGTCCCGGAGTAGATGGTCATCCCCGAGGGGGCAATCACCGGATCCCAGTAGTACACGGGTTGCTCCATGCCCGGAGCCTGGGTGGTCTCGTGGATGGGCGCGCCGGAGTACTCCTCGCCATACCCGATGGTGGGCCAGCCGTAGTCCTTGCCTGCCTCGGGGCGGTTCAATTCGTCACCGCCCTGCGGACCCATCTCCACCGTCCACAGCCGGTTCTGGCTGTCGAGCGCCGCGGACAGGACGTTGCGGTGACCCACCGACCAGATCTCCGGCTTCGCCTCCGGGTTGTTCAGGTACGGGTTGTCCTGGGGCACGGTGCCGTCGGGATTGATGCGGACGATCTTGCCGAAGTGGCTCCTCACGTCCTGGGCCTGGACGCGGCCCTCGAGGATGGAGCGCTCCCCGAGCGTGACGAACAGCTTGCCGTCCGGGGTGAACACCATCCGTCCCCCGGAGTGCAGCGTCGACTCGAGCGTGGGCATCATCTGGAAGATGACCTGGACGTTCTCCACGCGAGGCGGCGCTCCGTCCACGAGCCGCGCGCGCGCCACCGCCAGCCCGTTGCCGCCCGTCCGGGGCTCGGAATAGGTCCAGTAGATGAGCCCGCTCTGCGCGTAGTCCGGGCCCACCTCCACGTCGAGCAAGCCGCCCTGACCGCGTGCGTCCACGGCGGGCAGGCCTTTGACGGCGGGGGACTTCGCGCCCTGCTGCGTGACGATGTAGAGCGAGCCGGTGGCCTTCTCCGTCACCAGCATGCGCTGGTCCGGCAGGAAGGCGATGGCCCAGGGGTTCCTGAAGCCCGAGGCAATCTCCGTGACCTTGATGGGCGTCTGCGTCTTGATGGCGGGGACGCGCGTCTGCCCGGGGAAGGCCGGCTTGAACTCGGGCACGTTGGGCGGGCCCTGCGGAACCGGGGGACCGCTGGGAAGCGGATCCTCCGGAATGCCCGCGTCGTCACCAGGGACTCCCGCGTCGTCACCAGGGACGCCCGCGTCATCTCCAGGGACGCCCGCGTCGTCACCAGGGACGCCAGAGTCCTGCTGCTGCGTGACGCCCGAGTCCGGTGGCGTGGGGTCTGGATCCTCTCGGCAACCGACCAGGAGGGTGGCGACGATGAGGGGCATTGACAGTAGGCGCATGCGACTCACTCCTTGGGGGAAAGGGGGCAGGCTTGAATATCAGGTTTTTCGAGTTGGCCGGGAAGGACGCGTTGAGACCTCATGGGAAGGAGCTCAGGCGCGTGCGGGCCGACTTCAAGAAGCGCCCCAACGCGGTCTCGGCCCCCGCGGACGAGCGCCTCCGGAGGGAGACGGTGATGGCCAGGCCCAGCTCAATCTCCGGAGGCTGGACTGTCTCCAGAAAGAGTCGGGCGACTGCCTCGTCAATGCCCGCGGCCGACACCGTCCAGCACATGCCCTTGTCGGTTATGCTCCCAGGGCGAGGACGTCCGCGAGCCTACCGCCCGTTGCAAATCGCTCCATCTGGCCCTACCCATGTCACGGAAGGCCTGAGTCCAGAAGGAGCGAACAACCATGCGTCCGAAGCAAGTCCTCGGCGCCGTGCTCGTGCTCGCCGCCATCTTGGTGCCGCGCGCGAGGGCCGAGGCGTCCCAGCCCCTCAAAATCCTGCAATGGAACATGGCCGGCGCCGCTCGCAACGGAGGGGACGGCCCGCCCGTCGACCGGCTGGTGGAGAAAATCAAGGAGCTGCGGCCGGACATCGTCTCCATCAACGAGGTGTGCCACAGCCAGGCGACCTTCCTGCATGACTCGCTCGCCAAGAGCGGCATCGCCATGAACTGGCATTTCGGGCGGGCGTCGAAGAACTTTCTCAATCAGTGCAACGGGCTCTTCGGCGCGGACGCATGGGCGGGCAACGCCGTCTTCACCACCGCGCCCATCCGCGAGGAGAAGGACTACTGGTTCAGCGGGACGAACATCGTCGAGGAACGCTCGACGGAGACCCGCGGCTTCACCTGCCTGACGGCGGACTTTACCCACCCCGTGCGGGTCTGTGCGATTCACCTCGACCCCGGCGGGGCAACAGAGGCCACCCCCGTGGCCCAGGCGAGCGCCATCGTGGACAAGTTCCACAAGACCCTTGAAGACTGGCCCACCCTCCTCCTCGGGGACTTCAACGCCACGCCCGAGCACTACCTCCAGCGCCTGTATGCGCCCGAGGTGGGGGGCCAGGGGGTGTTTTTCGAGGTCGACATGGACCGAGGGCAGCCACCTCGGGGCGAGCCCACCCATGCCGAGGGCAAGCTCGACTACATCTTCGCTAACAGTGGCTTCTTCGACCGGCGAATGACGGCCCGGGTGCTCGACGGTGGCAAGTGCTCGAGCAACGGAGGCAAGGACTGCTCCGACCACAAGATGCTCTATGGAGAAGTCACTCTCCAGGACGCTCCCCCGGGACACCGCGGGGGCGCGCGCTTCGAGTGAGGCCTAACGAGCACGGGCCAGCCGAGCCTGCGCACCTGAGTGCGCAGGAGAGGGCCGGGGTGAGGGTTGAGCGCGAGTCCCACGGTGTGCCGCTCAGCGCTCCGTCTCAGGGAAGGTGTCAGACGATTTTCCTGGTCATCCGAGAGGAGACCATCGAGGAGGCGGTGCGGCAGGCCGGGGGGCGCACGCTCGTGCTCAAGACGAGCGGCCGGACCGACCACGAGACGGCGCGCCATTTCTACGAGCCCAGGGGCTACACCCGCGCTCTCATGCACTCCCACGAGCGAGTCTCAATACTTGTTGGAGAGCAGCGGGGGGTCCTGCCGCCGAGCACCCGCCGACGTTCCTGGGAGGAGGTAGTCGACCATGCTCGCGGTTGCTCGGTTGTTCGCGCAGTCCAGGCCGGCCACGGGGCTGGACTGGGAGTGGGTCGTCGAGATCTCGGGGTACGTCCTCCTCCTGTTTGCCGGCCTGGGCCTCATCTTCCTGACCATCAAGGTGCAGGGCCGGCTCCAGCGTGGCGGAGCGAGCCAGCTCATCACTTTCAAGGACCTCTTCACGTTCAAGACGAACACCGTCGGGCTCTTTGCCCTCATCGGCGTGTTGCTCATTGGTGCCACGCTGTTCCTGCGCACCAAGGACTACCGCAGGCAAATCAACGCGGTGGAGACGACCCAGGGAGAGCTCGAGAGCGAATTGAAGGTGGAGCGTGCGCTGCGAGAGGAACAGCAGTCCGTGCGCCTGGAGTACCTTCTCGAGTTTCCCGAGGAGGGGGCGAGGCCGGGGGACCTCGCGGACGTCAAGGTGTATGCAATGGTCTATTCCTCGGAGAAGTCGGAGCCGCAGAGGGTAGATGTGCTTGAAAAGCCCGAAACGGGTGCGATCCGCGCCACCGTGGAGGAGCTGAATGCCGGTGACAGTGTCAGCCTTCACGCCACGGACGGGGAGCAGAGCTGGAAGAGCGACTACTCCGTGGTTCCCTCCGTCCCGGTCCCGATGCACAAGCGCGAGGCGGAACAACACACGGGACACCTTCCATGACCTTCGAGGTGACGCCCTTCGGCTTGGAGGCCTGGCCGCCCGCTCATGCACTCTCACGAGTGGGTCTCAATAGTAGGGCGAGGGTGGGTCCTGCCGCCAAGCGCCCACTGATGTTCCTGGGAGGAGGTAGTCGACCATGCTCGCGGTTGCTCGGTTGTTTGCGCAGTCCAGGCCGGCCACGGGGCTGGACCGGGACTGGGTCGTCGAGGCCCTGGTGTACGCCATCCTCCTGTCAGCCGGCCTGATCCTCATCTTCCGGACCATCAGGGCACAGGGCCGGCTCCAGGATGACGGAACGATCCATCGCCTCTCCATCAAGGAACTCTTCACGTTCAAGACGAACGCCGTCGGGCTCTTTGCCCTCGTCGGCGTGTTGCTCGTGGGTGCCGCGCTGTTCCCGCGCTTCAAGAATTACCGTGGGGAACTCGACGCGGCGCAGACGAAGCAGCGAGATCTCCACGACCAGGTGATACAGGAGCGTGAGCGGCGGAAGCAACAGGAGTCCGTGAGCATGTTGTACCTTCTCGATTTTTCCGAGGAGGAGGCGGCAAGCCCAGGGGACCTCGCGGACGTCAAGGTGTCCGCGAAGGTCTATTCCACGACGAGGCCGGAGCCGCAGCCGGTGGAGGTGATTGCACAGCCCGAAAAGGCTTCAATCCGCGCCATCGTGAAGGATCTGCATGTCGGTGACAATGTCATTCTTCAGGCCAAGGACGGGAAGCAGACCTGGACGAGCGACTCCCTCGAGGTCCCCTCCGTCCCGGTCCAGATGTACAAGAGCGAGGCGGAAGAACACGCGGGAGGCCGTCCATGATCCTTCCTCTTGCCGCACTCGGGTTGCTGCTGCTCGGACCCCTCACCCCGGGCGCCCCCCCGACATTCAATGCGCGATCCCAGGGCGGGACAGCGAGGGCGCCCATCCCTCGGCTCTCCTTCGTCCTTCTGCAGCAGGATGAAGAGCTCCGGGCGGGCCACGTGTCCACACATCTCAAGCAGAAGCTCTGGCGCTGGACCGTCTATATCCAGGCGCCCAAAGACGTCCTTCAGCGAGTCAAGTGCGTGGAGTACGTGCTCGACCGCACGTTTCCAGACCCTATTCGTGAGGTCTGCGATCGGGGAACGGGGGCACAGGCCTTCCCGCTCAAGGTAACGGCATGGGGGCCCTCCACCGTGCGCATCCGCGTGCGCTTCCTGGATGGTAGAGTCCAGGAGCTGGAGCACGAGCTGACATTCTGAGCGCCCCCCGTGGCGGAGGGACCCAGGGCGGGGTGTCAGACTCTGCTGGCCGGAGCCGGAGGCGACCAGAGCCTCCGGGCATCCCCCTCGTACTGCCGCATGAGCAACTCACAGGCCGCGCGCAGGTAGCGCGCCATCATCCCCGGGAAGCGGTGCAGGGCTTTCGGCCGCCGGAGGGCGTCCTCGAGGACCTCATGGGGAATCCGCACGAGTTCCGCCGGCTCTAGCGTCCCGAGCCTCTCCCGCAGGTGCCCTGGCGCGAGCCACGCCTGATTCGCGCGCTGCCCCTGATTGAAAAGGACGCCGAACAGGAACGCGGCGCTCTCCTCCCGTCCGTCAATGCTCCCAAGCGGGAACCGCGCAGCCTGCCCGCCAGCCACCGTCGGCCGCGCTCCAAGTCTGGCCTCGCGAGTCATTGCCCGGCCCTCCGCTCCCCCAAGCAGGTGAGGAGGGGGCGAGCGTGGCGCTTGAAGCAGCGGCCAGCAAGGAGCCGATGAAGGAGCGGATGCCTCGAGTGGACTGGGCGAAGCTGCTGCGCAGGACGTTCGCGTTGGATGTCTTCACCTGTGCCAGGTGTGGAGGCAGGCGCCGGGTGTTGGCGTACCTGATGGCCTCCTCATAATGCCCCACCTTCCTCCACACTTATTTGAGCAGC
>NZ_PZOX01000046.1 GCF_003044305.1 Vitiosangium sp. GDMCC 1.1324
CACCCCGGAATGTCTTCAAGGGGCGCGGCCGGGCACGCTTCGACACGGCCGAGATGGTCTATGTCCTGGAGGACGTGTTGATCGAACTCCGGCCGCACGGGGCTCTCTGGACGGCCAGCCTGCCGGTAGGCGGGACCCTGGATGTCACGCTGAACGACGCGAGCGGACCCTGGGTGTGGAGATTTACGGATGAGACTCCTCATCCATCCATGCGTTGAGTTCGTCCACCGTCACGCCGAGTGGCGTTCCTCCCTCGACATTCCACACCGCGGACAGGCGAACACGTCCAGGGCCTTCCGTCCTGCGCAGCAGCCCGGCCCACTCCACCCGCGCCGTCCTCTGCTTCCTCGGCTCCTCCTCCGTCGCGGCCAAGCAGAGGCTCTCCTTCTGTGGGCCCGCCTCCCTCCCCGCTTGAGGGAGACACGGTGTGCACGGAGGGCGATCAGTACCAGCCCCCCCGCGGCCGGTGAGGGCGGGGAGGACAGGCGCGGTGGATGCTCTCAGCGGGAGGAGCCTTCGGGGGTGGCCCGCGCCTGTGCATGGGCGCTTCACTCGCGAAGCTGGCACTGGTGCTCGTCATCGCGACGGTGGCGCGCCGTTACCGCCTCACGCTCGCGCCAGGCGCGAAGGTCTCTCCTTTCGCGGCGGCTTCCTTCCTCATTCCCCAGGGTGTTCGCCTGGTGCCAACGGCTCGGACCTGAAACGAACAGTGGCCCCCAGCCGGGAATCCCAAGGGGGGCGCGTCGTGGCGGGAGTGTGGCTACCGGGCTCCTGGGGGAATGCCCGGGCTGCCCAGCGCCATCGCGACGAGCTCCGTGTCGCAGTACTCGGTCAGCTCCCGCACCTTGCCATCGGCGAGACGGAAGACGTAACAGTATGTGTTGTTGTACGGCCTCCCCTCCTTCGTGGTGACGCGTCCCCGGACCTCGACGGCCACATGGTCATCCTCGGCGATGAAGCGGTGCGCGGTGGCCGTGTACCGGTCGGCGAATCGGGAGAACAGGGGGTCCAGGAGCTCGGTGCGGATCGCCTTCATTCCCTGGTATGTCCTTGACCAGCTCGTCGTTCCGATGATGGTCCACCGGGCATCATCCGCCAGGCTCTCCACGAAGGGCGCTCCATTGCCCTTCGCCAGCTCGGCGAAGACTCGCTGCAGCATCTGCTTGTTTTCCATCGCACCCATCGAACGCTCCTCCTTGAAGGTTCCGCGGAGAGACTGGCCCGCTGGCGCCCCTTCTTCCAATCGATGGCCCTCATGGTGTGAATTCACGCCATGAATCTGGCTTCCCTCGACCTCAACCTCCTCGTCGCGCTCGACGCCCTGCTGCTGGACACGAGCGTGAAGCGCGCGGCGATGAGGGTCGGCCTCTCCCAGCCCGCGATGAGCCACGCGCTCAACCGCCTGCGCGCGGCCATGGGCGATCCACTGCTCGTCCGCGTGGGCGCGCGCATGGTGTTGACGCCTCGTGCGGAGTCCCTGCGCAAGCCCCTCGCCGACGCCCTCCATCAGGTGCGGAGGCTCTTCGCCACCGAGCATTTCGACCCCGCGACCAGCACGCGGCGCTTCGCGCTCATGATGCCCGACCACGTCGGCGACCTCCTCCTGCCGCCCCTGGAGCAACGGTTGGCCGAACAGGCACCGCATGTCCGGCTCGACGTGACGCCCTGGCGCGGGCCCGCCGTCATGACCGCCGAGTTCGCACACTCCATCGACCTCGTCATCGCGTGCACGAGCGAATCCTTCGTGGGCTTCCACCGGCAGCGGCTCTTCTCCGACACGGAGGCACTCGCCCTCCGGCGCGAGCATCCCGTGGGCACACGCCTGAAGCGGCTGGAGCCTTTCCGGGCGGCCCGGCATGTCGCGGTCGTCGGAAGGGGACAGCGAGAGGATCCCATCGACACATGGCTGCGGGAACAGGGCGTCGAGCGGAACATCGCGCTGGCCGTGCCGAGCTACCTGCAGGCACTGCACGTGGCCGCCCGTACCGACCTCGTGGCATTCGTTCCTCAGCGCTTGATTGAAGCGCATGCCGCCTGTCTGTCACTCCTGGCGGTCCCCCCGCCCATCGACCCGGGAACCTTCGAGGAATTCATGTTCCGCCCGACACGGGCACAGATGGACCCGGGCTCTCTCTGGCTGAGGGACGTCGTCGCGGAGATAGGGCGGGGGCTGGACCGCCACCCGCGCAAGTTGGAGCTAAAGAAGCGCGTCGAGGTGACGTAGATTGCCTTGCCCACTGGTACTCTGGCTGCGCATGGATTTCCCCGACGCCCCAGCAGTCTCCCTCTCCGAGGACGCCGAGCCCATGGCCGCGGCCACATCCACATGAGCGAGCGCAGGAAGCAGGTGGAGCGTCCGGAGCTCCGGCTCGTGCAGGGGCTCTCCGCGCTCCTGCTGGTGCACCACTTCGGGCTGTGGGGCTGGATCGCGGTCCGTCGGGGCATTCCGCTGCTGGAGGGCCTGCAGCACTGGGATTCCGAGCTCTACAGCAACATCGTGACGCGGGGCTATTCCTGGACCGCATGGGGGTGGTTCTTCTTCCTCTTCAGCCCGGCCAGCTTCACGCTGCACTCGCACCACACCGAGGGGCTGTTCCTGCTGCTGTCGCTCGGCGCGTTCGCCTCCGCCTGGGATGGGCGCTTCTGGCGGACGGCGGTGTTCGCCGGATTGTGCGTGTGGTCGCGCAACCAGGGCGTGTTCGTGGCGATCACCTCGGCGCGGCGTATAGGCGGGAGAGAAGCCATGTTGAGGGTGAGGGCAGGAGAGGAGGGGCCGAGAAGGGCCGCTGCCGGGGCCAGCAAGGCCGCGCGCCGCGCCGGTTACACGGGACGGTACAACCTCTTGGGGCACACCCCTGCCCTGGCCGCCCTCGCTTCAGCACCACGCCTGCTGGGGTGCTCCCCGGGCCGGGGCCCGCTTCAGCGCCTGCGTGGGCAGTCCCAGGTGCTCCAATATCGAGCGCACCCCGGCGGGGGCCGTCACGTACGCCAAGACCCGCCGCCTGCCTCCACACCTCACGCAGGCGAACACGTCGATGTCGAACGTCCTCTTCAGCAACTCTGCCCCATCCACTCGCGGCGTCCTCTCCTTCCTGGCCGCTGCCTCAAGCCCCGCGCGCACCTCCTCCGCACCTGCTTGAGGGAGCGCCGTCGCTTCCGCCTCGCGCGAGGTGCCTCGGGCAAGCAGGTACGCCATGGGGCACTGCCGCCTCGGGCAGTCAGCCATCGGCCACGCACCCGGCCTGCACGTTGGTTGAGAGTCCACCCTTTCGTAGTGTGAGAGATTGGGATTTATCAGCCCTCGAGTCGAGACACACAGCCCGACCCGTTGCGACACCAATCACCATCCACCTGAGCGACGCCCCGTTGGAAAACGCAGGCGCGTGATTTTGTCGCTTGCGACGGAATGTTCAAACTTCATATCGTTTCAGCTCCCCAAACCAAGGAGTGGTATGCCTATCACGGTCAGCCCCGCCGAGGCGCGCGCCATTGTCAAGGATGCCTATCTGTATGGATGGCCTCTTTCCGAAAATTACAACACAATCTATGCCTACTCCATTGATCCGGAGAGCGGGAACTACAAGGCTCCCTTCAATCAGATCTTCAATGACTCCAAGGTGTTCACCCCGGCTGACACGGCCATCGTGACGCCGAACTCCGATACCCCCTACTCATTCATCTCCGCGGATCTCAGAGCAGAGCCTTTGGTGATCAGCGTGCCGGCCATGGTGCCGGAGAGGCGCTACTTCTCGTTCCAGTTGATCGACCTCTACACGTTCAACTTCAGCTACATCGGCACCCGGGCTACCGGGAACGGTGGGGGCCACTTCCTGCTGGCGGGCCCCTCGTGGGAGGGCGGGGACAGGTCCAGGTTCGATGGCATCTGCTACTGCGAGAGTCATTTCGCCCTGCTTATCGGACGCACGCAGCTCTTCGATTCTGGAGAAATTTCCGCAGTCCAGGACCTCCAGCGTCAGTATAAGGTCCAGACCCTGAGTGAGTTTCTCGGGACCTCGAAGCCGCCCCGTGCTCCTTCCATCAAGAATTGGCCGTCCCCCGTTGTCGGAGATAAGAGCAAGACACCCGAGGTCTTCGGCGTCATCAATTTCATGCTCCAATTCTGCCCCACCAATCCCACCGAGGTGGGGTTGATGGAGCGTTTCGCTCGAATCGGAGTGGGCGCCGGCCTGCCGTTCGATGTGAAGTCCCTGAGCCCCGACATGCTTGCGGCTTTCGAAGCAGGCATTGCCGATGCATGGGAGGAGTTCGAGACACTCAACAAGCAAGTCGCCACAGGCGAGGCGAACTCAAACGACTTTTTCGGTACGCGGGAATCCCTCAACAACAACTACCTGTACCGCTTCGCGGGGGCGAAGAACGGAATCTACGGAAACTCCAAGCAGGAAGCCATCTATCCGTTCTACAGCGTGGATGATGCGGATCAGATACCTGATGGCTCGACGTCTAAATACACGATCACCCTGACCGAACTGCCACCGGCCAAGGCGTTCTGGTCCATCACGATGTATGACGCCAAGACCCAATTGCTCATCAACAACCCCATCAATAAGTATCTGGTGAACAGCACGATGATGGACGACTTCACGCGTGGGGAGGACGGCTCCATCACCATCTACCTCCAGAAGGATCGCCTGTCGGAAGATAAGGGGGGGGATCCGAACTGGCTGCCAGCCCCTGCTGCCCCGTTCTACGCGGTCATGCGGCTCTACGTCCCGGAGCCTCGCGCATACGAAGGCGGGTGGAGTCCCCCTCCGATGAAGTTCGCGGGCTCATTGTCGAAGAAGAGCGCCTGACCCGCGCTGGTACGCCGGAGTCGCTCGCGTTTCCTATCTCCAGGCGGGCCTGATTCACGCCTCATCTGACTGAGTCGTGAATCAGTATGAGCCCAGGAGAGTGAACACGGGATGTGGGCGCGCGCGGGAGACGTATACATATAGGCGGGAGAGAGGCCCTGTTGAGGGTGAGGGCTGGAGCGGAGGGGCCGAGGAGGGCCGCTGACGGGGCCTCCCGAGCGATGCTCCCGGCCGGTGGACAGACCGCTTGAACCCCCTTGGGGTACACGCCTGCCCAGGCCTCGCTCCCATCAGGTGCGTGGCTGGGGCCGCCGGCCTGGTGGCTGTCTTGCGCCTCAACACCTCGCGGCCTGGGCTGGCCCTCGCGCCGGGGCCAACCTCGCACAGGCCGTGGGCAAGCCCAGGTGCTCCACAATCGCCCTCACCCCGGGGGCCCCCTTCACCTACGCCAATACACTCCGCCTGCCTCCACTCCTCACGCAGCCGAACACGTCCAAGTCCAACGTCCTCCTGAGCAACTCGGCCCACTCTACTCTCGGTGTCATCTCCTTCATCCGCTCCTTCCTGCCCGCTGCCTCAAGCCCCGCGCGCACCTCCTCCTCACCTGCTTGAGGGACCAGAAATGGCCGCAGTTTGGCGCCTGGAGCGAAGACGCCGTGGAACCCTGAGCTATCCCCTCATATTGGACCGAAAACTTCCCGGAAAACGGGTTGTTCGGACAGTAATTCAGCGAATCGAACCATCAGGTCTGGACGAACGTCGCCATGGATTTCCTGTTCATCTCTTTCCATGTCATGGCTGGGGCCGGCGTGTTGGCCGCGACTAGGTGCCGTCCTAGCAGGACGGAGCGGGCCGCGAAGGGAGAGCACACGTGAGCCGGGTGATCATCTTCGGAGCAAATGGACGCACTGGCCGTTTGATCGTCGAGGAGGCTCTGCGTGCCGGGCACGACGTCACCGCCGCGGTCCGCACCCCGGAGAAGTTCCCACCGGTCACCGTCGGGACCTCTACCCAGCAAGGGACGATGGCCGTCGTGCGCGCCGACGTGCGCGACCCCGCCAGCGTGCAAGCCGCCGTAGCGGGCCACGACGCCGTGGTCTCCGCGATCGGCCCTCCCGGCCGGCGCGCGCTCGGTCTCTACTCCGACGGCGCCCGGGCCCTCGTCACCGCGATGGAACGCACCGGTGTCGGCCGCATCATCGCCCTCTCCTCGGCTGGCGTCCGCCACGACGACCCCCAGTTCGCGTTCTGGTACCGCTGCATCGCTCGCACCCTGCTCAAGGAGCTCTACGACGACATGCGCCTCATGGAATCGATTGTCCGCGAGAGCACCCTCGACTGGACCTTCGTTCGCCCCTCCCATCTCGAGGACAAGACGCCCACCGGGCTCTACCGCGTCCAGGATGGCGGAACCCCCCCGGGCGGATGGAAGGTGACCCGCACCGATCTCGCCCGGTTCATCATCCGCGAACTCGACGAGCACCGCTGGTCGCACGCCGCCCCCACCCTCGCCCAATGAGCCTCCATGAGGTCTTCTCGCCTTTGAGGCCTCAAACGACGAACGCCCGGGTCCCTCGTTCAGGGTCCCGGGCGTCATCATGTCCAACTCCTGCTGCTCACGCCGCGTCGAGCACCATTGACCGCACCAGGGCTGGTAAACGCAAGGCATCATGACTGAACAACCCGAGCTACTGGCTTCATATTGGACCATCGCGGGCGGCGCCGAGCCACATACCGATCGCGACCGCCACCAAGGCCCCAACAGTTCCAGCCCGGTGAAGAGCAGGTGCGTGGTGCCGTCCGGCAGCGGGCGCTTCATGCGGTAGGCGATGCGGCCATCCTCCTCTCGTGGCAAACGCTCCAGCGCCAGTGCACCGCGCGCCCCGTAGCAGACGAGAGCGGAGGGGCCGAGGAGGGCCGCTGGAGCATAGGAAGGACAGGAGCCCTATTGGGCGTAGCGGGCGGGAGCAGAGGGGGAGGTGAGGGACGCTGACGGGGAGCCCATGAGCCGCACGCCGAGCCGGCGCAGAAGCCTTTCATCTCCAGCAGACACACGCCAGCCCAGCCCAGCCGCCTTCCCAGCAGGGGCGCGGCAGGGGCCTGGCTCTCTTGGCTGGTTGGGGCGGCTTGCGCTTCAACACCACGCGCTCTGGGGCGGCCCTCGCGCAGGGGCCAGGTGCGCACTCGCCGTGGGCAACCCCAGGTGCTCCACAATCGCTCTCACCCCTCCTGCTCCCTTCTCGTACGCCAACACCCTCCGCCTGCCTCCACTCCTCAAGCACGCGAACACATCCAGGGCGAACCTCCTGAGCAGCAGCCCGGCCCAGTCCAAACGGGGTGTGCTCCTTCCTCGGCTCCTCCACCGTCACGGCAAAGGCGGGGCTCTCCTCCTCCTCCTCCTGCCCCGGCTCCGCCCCTGCTTGAGGGAGCTCCGCGGCGAAGAGCCACATGTCCGCCGCCGACCAGCCTCCGACACCGCCTTCACCCACGACATGAAGCAACGGCTGAAGGCCTCCGGGTTGAGCGCTGCGAAGAGACGGCCGAAGGTGTCGTGTGAGGGAATGCCGTTGGGCAACGAAAGGAAGCTTTCAAACCACTCGCGCTTCGCCTTGGCGAATTCCTCCAACGCCACCCAGCTGTCCACCCCGCATATGAAGCCGCACACGGCGATGACCAGCATGTCCATCAGCGAGTGCTTCTTCGTCCGCTCGACGCGTGGGTCCTCCAGCTTCGAGAAGTGCTGCGCCAGGCTCGCTGTTCGGGCTGGGGACTTGTCCATAGTCCCCGGTAGTCCACATCCCGCCTGGTGCTGTCCAACATGGCGGCTAACCCGCGCCATCTCTGGCACCAGCCCAGATTTAGATGCGCTTCCCCTGCCTCACGGCACGGCGCGGAGGCGGCGTGTCGGAGCCCTCCCGTAGCGTCCTCGCCTGGGTGTGGAGGGGGCGGGATGGGCGAGGGCGACTGTCCGGGTGCGGTGCGCCTCACAGGTGGGCATGCGTACCGCAGGCGGCCGCCGGAGAAGACGCTGCTGTACCGGGCGGTGCAGGAGAACCTGGCCTCCCTGCGGGACGAGGCCGCGGAGTTGGGGCGTGGGCTTCCGCGGCACGTGGACCGCGACTTCGCGCGCTACCTCGAGTGCGGCGTCCTCGCGCACGGCTTTGCACGGGTGTGGTGCGGGACGTGCAAGGATGACTTGCTGGTGGCCTTCTCCTGCAAGGGCCGTGGCGTGTGCCCCTCGTGCAACGCCCGGCGCGCCCACGTCACCGCCGCGCACCTGGTGGAGCAGGTGCTGCCACAAGTGCCCTACCGGCAGTGGACACTGTCCTTCCCGCACCGCGTGCGGTGGGTGCTGCTGAAGGACGCGGGCCTGCTGTCCGAGGTGCTGGGCGTCTTCCTGCGGGCCCTCTTCGCGCTGCAGCGTCGGCGTGCCAGACGGCTCGGCACGCGGGGTGGGCAGACAAGGGCCGTCACCTTCACCCAGTACTTCGGCTCGGCGCTGCAGCTCACCCCGCACTTCCACTCCGTGGTGCCGGACGGCGTGTGGGTGCCGCTGGACGACGAGGTGCGCTTCGTGCTGCTACCCCCTCCAAGCCAGGAGGAGGTGGAGAGGCTGGTAGCGGTGGTGCGCACGCGGGTGCTGCGGCTACTGGAGAGGCGGGGCGTGCTGCCAGCGGAGGGGCCCGAGGATGCCAAGCAGGCGTACCAGGTGCACTCCCTGCAGCAGCGCTTGCGCTTCGCCGGCCCGGACGTGAAGCCGCCGCCGAGGAGGGTGCCCCGGTGCGCGTACTTGGAAGGTTTCTCCCTGCACGCCAACACCCACCTACATGCCAATGACAGGGAGGGCCTGGAGCGCCTCTGCCGGTACGGAGCGCGTGGAGCGCTGGCCCTCGAGCGCTTCGAGGAAGGGGAGGACGGAGCCATTCTCTATCGCATGAAGCGACCCATGCCGGATGGGGCGACGCACCTGCGCTTCTCCGGGCTGAAACTCCTCCGCAGGCTGGCCGCCCTGGTGCCGCCGCCGAGGAGCAACCTGGTGCGCTACCACGGTGTTTTCGCCTCGGGGGCGACACTCAGGCCATTTCTGGTGCCCACAGCAGCCGCACCGGCGGAAGGGGAGAGTACGGGCGGCGAAGCAGGTGAAGCGCAGGGAGCGCGCCGCTGGCGTACGGCCAGACTCGACTGGGCGGGCCTGCAGAAGCGGACAGTCCGCGAGGACGTGTTGGAGTGCCAGAGGTGAGGAGGCAGGCGGCGGGTGGTGGCCTACCTGACGCACGCGCCTGCGGTGCGGCAGGTGCTGGTGCACCTGAAGCTGCCCACCGACGTGCCGCCTTTGGCGCCCGCACGCGGGCCGCCCCTGCCAGACTTCTGGCAGTAGGCCCCCCAAGCACACGCACCAGCCCCCGCGCCCACCCGCCCGCAGCCTTCACCTGGGAGGCGGGACTTGGGGAGGGGTGCGCTCACACCGCCAGCAGAGAGCACCTCGAAGGCCGCCCGCCCCTGCCAGAGCGCGGGTGCAGCCATCGACTTCATCCACCTCGCCGCCCAGCCCCCCCCGCAAGAGCGCGCCTGTTCCTCCTATGCTCAGCGCGGTATTCACATCCAGGTGCTATGGCAGACCGGTGCGTGCAGCGACCTGACCATTGCACGCCGCCCTTCCTACACGAGGGCCACCTTGCCCGAGACCATCAAGCTCATTGGCACACTGGTGGAGCAGAAGAGGACCGATAGGGAGATAGCGGCTGAGCTGAACCAACGGGGGCTGCTCTCCGGAGTCAAGCGCGCTTGGGACAAGCAAGCGGTGCGCTGGGTGCGCAGGCGCTACGGCATCCACCGTCAGCCGGTGGGACGACGGCGAGGACGGCCTCGACAGCCGGAGCGCCGGGCTGACGGCCTGTACTCAACGCACGGTGTCGCCGCACTGCTGGACGTTACTGAGACAGTAGTGCGCTCCTGGGTGGAGAAGGGCTGGCTGCGATGTGTCGAGGGCGGCGGTCCTGGCACTCCTCGGTGGTACAAGCTCGATCGCTCGACGCTCAATCGGCTGAGGGCCGCCACGGCCCAGGGAAATAACTCCAGCGGACGCGGAGCTGCTCAAATAAGTGTGGAGGAGGAGGGGCATTATGCATAGGCCATCAGGTACGCCAACACCCGGCGCCTGCCTCCACACCTGGCACAGGTGAAGACATCCAACGCGAACGTCCTGCGGAGCAGCCCGGCCCAATCCACCCGCGCCGTCCTCTGATTCCTCGGCTCCTCCACCGTCGCGGCCAAGCAGAGGCTCTCCTTCTGTGGGCCCGCCTCCCTCCCCGCTTGAACCTGGCCCGGCGGATCGACCCAGAGCCCGCACGAGAAGCCGCGCTCCCTCCAGCTCCGTTCGACGACGGCTCGGTCGATGCGCCTCGCATCGCTCATGATGCTGGCTTTCCCTTGGCGCGCGAAGCCTGCGCGCGCGTCGGATCATGCCGGCCCTGACCACTCTTGAGGAAGTCGACCAGCGCCTTCAGCTTGGGCGCGATGTTCACGCGACTCGGATAGTAGAGGAAGTATCCCGGAAACTGCGGGCAGTACTTGTCGAGGACGCGTACGAGCGTCTTCTCCGCCACGTGCCGCGTGACCATTTTCTCGAAGATGTACGCCAGGCCGAGCCCGTCGAGGGCGGCGTCCACCAGCACGGCGCCGTCGTTCGTGACGACGTGCCCGTCCACCGCGATCTCGAGGTCCTTGCCGTTCTCGACGAACCTCCACCGCTCGACCGTGCCCCGCGTTGGCATGCGCAGGTTGATGCAGTCATGCGCGTGCAGCTCGCGGGGGTGCGTTGGCTTCCCGCGAGCCGCGAAATAGCTCGGCGAGCCCACGACGACGAGGCGCTGATCGACGCTCACTCGGACCGCGATCATCTCGCGATCGAGGGTGTGGCCGAGGCGAAGCCCCGCGTCGAATCCCTCGGCGACGATGTTCGAGAGGGTCTCGTCGAGGGAGATGTCGACGCGGACGTCGGGGTACTCGGCGAGGAAACGCGCGAGGATCGGCCTCACGACGTCCATGTAGCCGGTCCGCAGCATCGTGAGGCGCAAGAGCCCCGATGGGCGACTGCGAAGCTCGCCGAGCGATTCGAGCGCCTCGTCGATCTGGTGGAGGGCGGGCGAGATCCGCGCGACGAATTGGGCGCCCGCCTCCGTGAGCCCCACGTTGCGCGTGGTGCGTGCGAGGAGCCGCACGCCGATGCGGTCCTCCAACGCGCGGATGGTCTGGCTCACGGCGGACGGAGTCACCCGTAACTCGGCGGCGGCGGCCGTGAAGCTCTTCTTCTCCGCGACACAAAGGAGCGCTCGCAGTCCCGCTAGGTCATCTCGCATTTGTTAGTACAGCTTCATACCACATGCAGATTATAGCCAGTTTTCTAAATCTGTACCGGCCGTAGATTGAGGGCTGTGAGGTTCGCTGAGGAACGAAAGGAGGACGTCTCCATGACTGCAAAACTACCCCCGCTGCTCGCCGACTACTTCGCCGCGACCAACGCGCACGACGTCGCGGCGATGAGCGCCGCCTTCTCCGAGGGCGCGACCGTGCACGACGAGGGTCGAGACCACCACGGCCTGACCGCGATTCGCACGTGGATGAAGGAGACGATCGAGAAGTATGACTACCAGGTCGATCCGCTCGAGTCGTCCCGAACGGGCAAGAAGGCCGTCGTGCTCGTCTCGCTGCGCGGGACCTTTCCCGGGAGCCCGATCACCCTCCAGTACGCCTTCACCCTGGAGGGTCAGAAGATCTCCCGGTTGGAGATCGGATGATGGCGACTCAGACGACGTTCCCCGTCACACCGACTGAGCTCGCCGGCAAGCGCGCGCTGGTCACCGGCGGCACCGAAGGTGTGGGCGCCGCCATCGTTTCCCGGCTAGCGGCGGCGGGCGCCAGGGTGGCGACGACCGCCCGGTCCGAGCGGCCGAGAGATGATGCGTCGGATCTCTACGTGCAGGCTGACGTCAGCACCTCCGCCGGCGTGCAATCCGTCGCTCGTGCTGTGGTCGACCGCTACCGCGGCGTCGACATCCTCATTCACAACGTCGGTGGATCATCCGCGCCGGCAGGCGGTTTCGCTGCGCTTACCGACGACGAGTGGCAGCGCGAGCTCGATCTGAACTTGCTGGCGGCGGTTCGGCTGGACCGCGCGCTCTTGCCGGCGATGCTCGAGCAGCGATCGGGTGTGATCGTTCATGTCACCTCCATCCAGCGCGTCCTTCCGCTCTACGACGCGACGCTCGCGTACGCAGCCGCGAAGGCGGCGCTCGCCACATACAGCAAGGGGCTCGCCAACGAGGTTGGTCCCAAGGGCGTTCGGGTGGTGTCCGTCGCGCCGGGGTTCACCGAGACGATGGCGGCGCACCGTCTCATCCTGCGGCTAGCGGAGGAGCGCGGGGTCGACGAGCACACTGCGCGCCAAGGGCTGATGGATTCTCTGGGCGGGATCCCGATCGGCCGCCCCAATCGCCCCGAAGAGGTCGCCGAGCTCGTCGCCTTCTTGGTCTCAGAGCGCGCCGCTTCGATTCATGGCGCCGAGTACGTCATCGACGGCGGCACGGTCCCGACGATTTGATGAGAGGGCTGAGCTCGGAACGGAACAAGCCAACGCAAGAAAGGAGAGGATCCCATGAACCCGAAGGAGAAATTTTACCAAGTCCTCATCAGCTCGGCGTATAGGCAGGATAGAGGCCATGTTGCGGGTGAGGGCAGGAGCGGAGGTGTGGTGGAGGGCCGCTGACAGGGGCCGCCCGAGCCGTGAGCCAAGCGGGAGGACAGGCCGCGCAGCCCGTTGGAATACACGCCGGCCCTGGCCGCTCGCCCATGAGGTGCGCGGCAGGGGCTTGGCTCTCCTGGCCCTGGCAGCTTGAGCCTCAACACCCCGCGGCCTGAGGGGGCCCGCGCGCCGGGGCTAGCCGCGCACCTGCCGTGGGCAAGCCCAAGTGCGCCAGTATCGCGCGCACTCCCCTGCCTGCCTTCACGTACGCCAAGACCCGCCGCCTGCCTCCACACCTCGCGCAGGCGAACACGTCGAGCACGAAGGTCCTTCGTAGCAGCCCTGCCCAGTCCACTCGCGCTGGCCGCTCCTTCCTCGCTTCCTGTCTCGCCACCGCTTCAGGCGCCACGCTCGCCTCCTCCGCTCCCGCTCCCGCTTGGGGGACCAGAAATGGCCGTAGCTTCGCGCCCGGAGCGAAGATGCCATGAAACCTCGTGAGGTTCGCCCGAGGCGGGGGTACCAGGGACGCCAGGTGACGCAGCAACTCCAACTCGGTGAAGAAGAGGTGCGTGGTGCCGCCCGGCAGTGGGCGCTTCATCCGATAGGCGATGCGACCGTCCTCCGCTCGTGACAGCCGCTCCAGCGCCTGCGCACCGCGCGCCCCGTAGCTGAAGCGCAGGGAGCGCGCCGCTGCCGTACGGCCAGACTCGACTGGGCGGGCCTGCTGAAGCGGACATTCCGCGAGGACGTGTTGGAGTGCCAGAGGTGTGGAGGCAGGCGGCGGGTGGTGGCCTGGCTGACGCACGCGCCTGCGGTGCGGCAGGTGCTGGTGCACCTGAAGCTGCCCACCGACGTGCCGCCTTTGGCGCCCGCACGCGGGCCGCCCCAGCCAGACTTCTGGCAGTAGGCCCCCCAAGCACACGCACCAGCCCCCGCGCCCACCCGCCCGCAGCCTTCACCTGGGAGGCGGGACTTGGGGAGGGGTGCGCTCACACCGCCAGCAGAGAGCACCTCGAAGGCCGCCCGCCCCTGCCAGAGCGCGGGTGCAGCCATCGAGTTCATCCACCTCGCCGCCCAGCACCCCCCCGCAAGAGCGCGCCTGTTCCTCCTATGCTCCACAGAAGAGCTCCCGGTGGTGGCGAGTGGAGGCATCATGGACGGACGGGGAATCGCCGCGGCCCGGGTGCTCGGGGCCAGCGGCGCGCAGCTCGGCACGGCCTTCCTGAGCTGCCCCGAGTCGGGCATCGCCGCCGTCTACAAGGCCGCGCTCCGCGAGGCACACGACGACGCGACCGTGGTGACGCGCGCCTTCTCCGGCCGTCCGGCCCGGGGACTGGCCAACACCTTCACGGAGGCACTGGAGGACTCGGAAGACATCCTGCCTTTCCCGCTCCAGCACGCGGCCACGACACCGTTGCGCGGGGCCGCGTCGGCCAAGGGGGACTCCCGCTTCATCGCGCTCTGGGCGGGCCAGGCCGTCGCGATGTCCCGGGGCCACCCGGCGGCGGAGTTGATGCGCGAGCTCATCGCCGAGTCCGAGCGGCTCGGGTGACGATGCCCGGGGCGGACGCTCAGGAAGGCGAGGATCCAAGGTCGCGCGCCGGTACCGTTCGTCCTTGATTTCGACCGTTCGTCACGGCTGATCGCCCTTCGTTTCGGCGCGCTGCTGGCGGCCGGCTGGCTCACTAGCCTCTTCCTTGCGACCCACTCCAAGGAAGAAGCCATGCTCTCGCTGCGCCACCTGCACAAGACCTATGCCAACGGCGTCCACGCCACCAACGACATCAGCCTGGACATCCCCACCGGCCTGTTTGGCCTGCTCGGCCCGAACGGCGCGGGCAAGTCCTCGCTGATGCGCACCATCGCCACGCTTCAGACGCCCGACAGCGGCAGCATCCACCTGGACGGCGTGGATGTGCTGGCCGATCCCCAGTCCCTGCGGCGACGGCTGGGTTACCTGCCGCAGGACTTCGGCGTCTACCCCAAGGTGAGCGCGCTGGAGCTGCTGGAGCACTTCGCCGTCCTCAAGGGCCTGACCCGGCGCGGCGAGCGCAAGGAGGCCGTGGAAGCGCTGCTCCACCAGACCAACCTGTGGGAGGTGCGCAAGCGGGCCGTGGCCAGCTATTCCGGCGGCATGCGCCAGCGCTTCGGCATCGCGCAGGCGCTTCTCGGCGCGCCGCGCCTGGTGATCGTCGACGAGCCGACGGCGGGCCTCGACCCGGATGAACGCAACCGCTTCCTCAACCTGCTGGCCCGCATCGGGGAGCAGGTCATCGTGATCCTGTCGACGCATATCGTGGAGGACGTGACGGACCTGTGCGCGCGCATGGCCGTCATCGGCAAGGGCCGCGTGCTGGTAGAAGGCGAGCCGCAGGCCGCCATCGCCACGCTCAACGGCCGCATCTGGCGCGGCGCCGTGAGCGACGCGGACCTCCCGGACTTCCAGCAGCGCTTCACGGTCCTGTCTTCCCGCCTCGTGGGCGGCAAACCGCAGATCAACATCTTCGCCGAGGCCCAGCCGCGTGCGGACTTCGTCCAGGTCGAGCCGGGCCTGGAAGACGTCTACTTCCTCCAGCTGCGCGCTGCTGCCTGAGGTGCCGACCATGTGGAAAAGCTTCTTTGCCTTCGACCTGCGTTACCACCTGCGCCAGCCGCTGCTTTGGCTCAGCACCCTGCCGCTGGCGGTGATCGCCTTCCTGTCCGCCAGCAGCGACAACTTCCGCATCGGCGGTGCGATCGGCAACGCGCACATGAATGCGCCGACCGTGATCGTCAACCAGCTCGCGGTTCTCTCCCTCATCGCGATGTTCCTCGTGACGGTCTTCGTGGCGGGCGCCATCCTGCGCGACACCGAAGTCGGCATGGCCGATATGCTGTTCGCCACGCCGATGCGCAAGGCGGACTACCTGACCGGCCGCTTCCTGGCGGGCTTCGCAACCTGCCTGCTCGTGTTTAGCGTGATCACGGCGGCGATGATGCTCGGTTCTCGCATGCCCAACATCGACCCGGCGCGCATCGGGCCGTTCTCGCTGCATGCTTACGTTTGGGGCTTCCTGGTGTATGTCGTGCCGAACCTGCTGTTCGTATCGGCCCTGCTGGTGCTGTTGGCGGCGACGACGCGCTCGATGACATTGGTCTTCGTTGGTGTGCTCGGTTTCGTCGCCCTCTGGTCGATCGCCGGCTTCCTCGGCGGCCGTGCGGACAGCACCGTATTGGCCGTGCTGCTCGATCCGTTCGGCGTGCGCGTACTGGCCCAGGCCACGCGCTACTACACTGCCGCCGACGTCAACACGCGCCTGCCGGAACTGGGCGGCGCGCTGCTGATGAACCGCGCGCTCTGGTCCGTGCTGGCCCTCGGCATGTTCGGCATCACGCTGGCCCTGTTCAAGCCGCTGCGCGCCGGGACAGGGCGTGGATGGCGCAAGCAGCGCGCGGCGCCGGATGCGGGTGGCTACGTGCGACCGTCCATCGCACCTCGGCGCGTCGAACCGCATTTCGACGGGACGACCGCCTGGCGCCAGACGGCGCGCCTCATGCGTGCCGATGCGATCGGCATCCTGCGCAGCCTGCCCTTCCTCGTCATGCTGCTGCTCGCGCTCGCGAACTTCTTCGCCAACTATACGATTGGCGGGATGCGCTTCGACAGCACGCCGTATCCGCTCACCCGGCTGATGCTCGAGGAGCTCGCGGGCGGGCTCAATGACGTGCTGGTCATCGTGTTGTTGTTCTTCAGCGGGGAGCTGCTCTACAAGGACAGGCAAGCCCGCATCGACGGCCTGGCGGACGCCCTGCCCCTGCCGAACTGGGCGCCGCTGCTCGCCAAATGCGGCGCACTGGCGGCGGTGGTGTTGGTCTTCCTGCTGGTCGGCGTGGCGGCCGCCATCGGCGTCCAGTTCGTGGTCGGCGGTGCGCCTGTCGATGGGGTCCTGTATGTGAAAGGGACGCTGGTCGCATCGGCCTACTTCGTCCTCATGGCGATGGCCATGCTGGCCCTGCAGGTCGTGGCGGGCAACAAGTACCTCGGCTACGCGCTCGGGATTGCGCTGCTCCTGTCCGGCTCCGTGCTGCACGGGCTGCACATCGAGCATCACCTCACGGTCTTCGCCTCCCTGCCGGAGCTGCGCTACTCGGACATGAACGGTTATGGCCACTACCTCACCGGCTGGGCGTGGTTCGCGCTGTACTGGTTCCTGCTGGCGGCGGCGATGCTGTGCGCCGCGCAGGGCTTCTGGGTGCGCGGGACGGACGCGGGCTGGCGCGCACGCGTGAAGGCTGCCGGCTCGTTGCTGCGTGGCCGCGCGGGCGCGGCGTGCGCCGTGCTGGTGTGCGGCTTCGCGGCGGTCGGCGGCTGGATCTACTACAACACGAATGTCCTCAATCATTATCAGTCCAGCGAGGCAAAGCTCGACTTCAGCGCCGGTTATGAGAAGGCCTACCGCAAGGACATGGACCTGCCCCTGCCCACCATCACCGCGATCAGGGCCGGCGTGGACATCTTCCCGTCCGAGCATGCCGTGCGCATCCACGGCCACTACGTGGTGCAGAACAAGACCGGGGCGCCGCTGGCTGTCCTGCGCATCCAGAAGGACCTACGCGCAGTGACGCACTTCGAGCAGCTGCCCGCCGGACGCCTGGTCCGCGACGACACGCGCTACGGCGTGCAGGATTGGCAGCTCGACCAGCCGCTGGCTCCCGGCGCCAGCGCAGCGCTCGACTTCACGGTGGGCGTGCGCCGCACCGGCTTCACCAACGATGGCAAGCCAGACCTCGTGAACGATAACGGCACCATGTTCGCCTTCGAGGACTACTTCCCGAAGTTCGGCTACAACCAGTCGCTGGAAATCGATGATGCCAAGGCCCGCCAGGCGCGTGGCCTGGGCGAGCCGCACCGCATGCCGAAGCTGGAAGACCGCCAGGCCCAGGCGAAGAACTACTGGAAGCTGTTCGGCATCGACGCGGATTTCATCGACTTCGAAGCCACCGTGTCGACCAGCACGGACCAGATCGCGCTGGCGCCCGGCACGCTCGTGAAGAGCTGGGAGAAGGATGGCCGCCGCTACTTCCACTACAAAATGGACCATCCCATCCTGCCCTTCTTCGGCTTCCAGTCCGCGCGCTGGGCCATCAAACGCGACCAGTGGAAGGATGTGCCCATCGAGGTCTATTACGACGCGCAGCACGCCTACAACATCGACCGCATGATCGCGGGCGCAAAGGGAGCGCTCGATTATTACACGGCCAATTTCGGTCCCTACCCGTACAAGCAGGTACGTATCGTCGAAACACCGCTGTACATCAGCTATGCGCGCGCCTTCCCGACGCTGACGCCCTTCTCGGAATCGCTCGGCTTCATCAGCGACCTGCGCGATCCGGCCAAAGCCGACCACGTGTTCTACGTGACGGCCCACGAACTGGCCCACCAGTGGTGGGGCGACCAGGCCATTGCGGCCAACGTGCAGGGCGGCGGGCTGATCACGGAATCGCTGGCGGAGTACTCGGCCTTGATGGCTGTGGAAGCGCGCTATGGCGCGGACCAGGTGCGCAGCATCCTGCGCTTCGACCTGGACGAATACCTGCGTGGCCGCGCCGCCGAGGGCGCCGAGGAGCAGCCCCTGGCGCACAACGAGAGCCAAATCTATCTCCAATACCGCAAGGCGAGCCTGGCGTTCTACCGCCTGCGCGAAGAGATCGGCGAGGCCGCCGTCAATCGTGCCCTCAGGCGCTTCCTCGACGACAAGCGCTACCAGACCGCGCCTTACGTCACGAGCCGCGACCTGCTCGCCTACCTGCGCGCCGAAACGCCTGCCGACAAACAGGAGCTGGTGACGGACCTGTTCGAACGTATCGTCTTCTATGACAACCGCGTGCTTGCCGCCCAAGCCAGTCGGCGCGCGGACGGCCGCTGGGATGTGCGCGTCACGGTGCGGCTGGCGAAGTCGGAAGCAGACGGCCACGGCAAAGAGACGCCGCGTGAGTATGACGAACCGGCCGACATCGCCGTCTTCGCGGGCGAGCACCAGCTGACCGCGGAGCGCCGCGCACTGCCTTCCGGCGAATCGACGCTCACACTGACGGTCACGGAAAAGCCCTCGGAGGTGTGCATCGACCCGCGCCAGCTGCTGATCGACCGCGTCGCGGCGGACAACCGCCGGAGCGTGGACATCGTGCAGTGATCAGAGCCGCTTGAGCTGCTTGAACTCGACGGCGCGGCGGCGCGACATGTCGACATTCAGGCCACCCTGCAGCTGCAACACCAGGCCGCCCGCCAGAGATGGCCCCACGCCCTGCACGAAGCGGAGGTTCACGATGTGGCGGCGGCTCACCCGCATGAAGTGCTGCGGGTCGAGCCGCTCCTCGAGCTGGTTCAGGGAGCGCAGCAGCAGCGGGCGATGGTGGTCGAAGTACACGCGCGTGTAATTGCCCTCGGATTCGAACAGCACGATCTGGTCCACGTCCACGAACCAGCAGCGCTCTCCATCCTGGATGAAGACCTTGCCGTCCGTGGCCTTCGGCGGCGCGGGCGCGGCCTCGCGGCTGCATTTTCGCAGGGCCTGCGCCAGCCGCGGCGGTTCGATCGGCTTGAGCAGGTAGTCGAGCGCGTTGGCATCGAATGCCTTGAGCGCATACTGATCGTGCGCCGTGGTGAAGATGACGGCCGGGGTACGCTCCAGCGCGGCCAGCAGGTCGAAGCCGCTCCCGTCGGGCATGCTGATGTCGAGGAAGACGAGGTCCGGCGCCATGGCGCGGATGGCATGGACGCCATCGGCGACATTGGCCGCTTCGGCCACGACTTCGACGTCCGGATGGGCGTCGAGCAGGCGGCGCAGTTCGCTGCGCGCGAGGCGTTCGTCATCGATGATGGCGACTTTCATGCGGAGCCTTGTGGCAGTGTGACGGTGGCGCGCACCCAGCCCTCTTCCTCGGCGAGCTCGCAGCCCGCCCGCGGGCCGCACAGCAGCGCCAGCCGCTGGACGGCGTTCGACAGGCCGAGCCGCGTGGACGTACTGGAAGCGGCGAGCCGCCCTTGGTTGCGGACTTCGACGCGTACCAGGCCATCGTCGCCGAGTCTCGCCGAAATCCTGACTTCGCAGGGCGCGACCATGCGCTCGACCCCGTGCTTGATGGCGTTTTCGACCAGTGTCTGCACCACCATCGGCGGCACGGGCGTGGCGGCCAGCGCCGCGTCCACGTCGATGTGGACCTGCAGGCGCTCGTCGAAGCGCAGCTTTTCGATGCCGAGGTAAGCGCTGACGGCGGCCATCTCCGCGCCGAGCGTGATGGCCCCAGCCTGTCCCGCCTGCAGGCGCTGGCGCATCATGCCCGCGAGCTGGCTCACGGCATGGGCGGCGGCCGGCGCATCCTTGTAGATCAGGGCACGGATGCTGTTCAGGCTATTGAAGAAAAAGTGGGGATTGACCTGGAACTGCAAGGCCCGCAGTTCGGCATCCTTCACGCTCACTTCCAGCTGGAGCTTTTCCAGCTCGGCGCGTTGCGCGCGCCGGCGCGCGAGGGCGACGGCATAGCACAGGGTCCAGACCGAGAACACGGCGAACCCCAGGACCAGCAGCATGGCATAGTCGAGCGGGCCGGCCGTTGGATCGCGCAGCAGCGCACCGCCACGGAAGATCAGGTCGGCCAGCAGCAGGCAGCCCAGCTGCAGCACGGCCAGGACCAGCAAGCCGGCGAGTACGCGGCCGAACGGAATACCGCTCGGGCGCGCCACCCAGCCGCGCCGCTTGAGGTGGAAATGCCAGGCGTGGGACAGCCCCAGGCCCGTCACCATGCAGAAGCTCTTGCCCAGGACGAAGGGAAGCATCTGCCGCCAGTCGCTGGTGGTCGACGAAAGGACGCCGAGCGCGGCCATGGCGCCCCATCCGGCCAGCTGGCAAAGCCAGTAATCGCGCTGCGTGGCCTGGTCCTGCATGGTCCCTTTCATCAGGCCTGTCGACATCGTGACCGCAACTATATCATCGCGCAATTTGCGCGAGGTAGACGCCCGGCTCGGCCGACAGGCCCTGCTTCACCATGCGCGTGAGCTCGTCGCCCAGCGCTTCCGACTTGACGGCTTCGAGCACGTCGGGTCGGCCTTGGCGAATTCCACGCCGCGCGCCATGTCGGTGTCCATGAAGCCCACGTGCAGGCCGAGCACCTGCGTGCCCTGCCCGGCCAGCTCCTGGCGCAGGTCGGTGGTGAAGCTCCACGCGGCAGACCTGGTCGCGGCGTAGGGCCCCAGCAGCGGTGAGCTGCCCACAGCAGCCGCACCGGAGGAAGGGGAGAGTAGGGGCGGCGAAGCAGGTGAAGCGCAGGGAGCGCGCCGCTGTGCCACAGCAGCCGCACCGGAGGAAGGGGAGAGTAGGGGCGGCGAAGCAGGTGAAGAGCAGGGAGCGCGCCGCTGCCGTACGGCCAGACTCGACTGGGCGGGCCTGCTGAAGCGGACAGTCCGCGAGGACGTGTTGGAAGTGCCAGAGGTGTGGAGGCAGGCGGCGGGTGGTGGCCTGGCTGACGCAGGCGCCTGAGGTGCGGCAGGTGCTGGTGCGCCTGAAGCAGCCCACCGACGTGGCGCCTTTGGCGCCCGCCCGCGGGCCGCCGCAGCCAGACTTCTGGCAGTAGGCCCCCCAAGCACACGCACCAGCCCCCGCGCCCACCCGCCCGCAGCCTTCACCTGGGAGGCGGGACTTGGGGAGGGGTGCGCTCACTGCGTGCACCGGGCCAAGTCGAGCACCGATTCCGAAGTCAATCGAGCACCGATTCCGGGGCGGTCGAGCACCAGCACGGGGCCAGGTGGGTTCATCGCTCGGCCCCTGTAAGTCCGCTCCACGACTGGTGGGAGCGGCCTTCCAGGAACCTCGGTGGGGCCGAAGGAGCGGGAGGGGAGGCAGCCGCGGCCAGCGGTGCTCGACCCTGCTGGAACGAGTGCTCGGGTTGGCCGGAATACGCACTCACACCGCCAGCAGAGAGCACCTCGAGGGCCGCCCGCCCCTGCCAGAGCGCGGGTGCAGCCATCGAGTTCATCCACCTCGCCGCCCAGCACCCCCCCTGCAAGAGCGCGCCTGTTCCTCCTATGCTCCACCCGTACCCGCGCGTGCCGAGGCAGAAGCGGCCCGGTGCGCCGATGCGCGACCTGAGCGAGCACCTGGTGGTCGTCGCACCCGAAGGCTCGACGGTGCTCCGTGCGCAGACCTTCGCGGGCGACCCCGGCAAGGGCGTGCTCGCGGTCACCGTGCCCTCGGGGTTGGTCGTCGCCAGCACGCACGTGAGCTGGGGCCCGAAGGGCGAGGCGCAGCTCGCCGCGCTCCGGGAGTTGTTCCACGCGTCGAGCGCGCCCGTTTGCATCGGTGGTGACTTCAATGCCGAGCGCGAGGTGCTGGTGCGCGCGCTTGGCGCGGAGGTGGTGGTGGGCGCGCTGCCTCCCGGCTCGCCGCGCGCGCGCCCCGCGGAGGACGCGACTGGCGGCGCCGACATCGATCACCTGCTGGTCTGCCGCGCGGAGCTCAGTAACTTGGGCGTGCTCGACCACAGCGAGCTGTCTGATCACCGCCCCGTCGCCGCGATCGTGACGTGAGCCACAGTCGTTCACCTCTTCTCCACCGGCGGGTGCCCATGACCCAGCGCTGGCCGTGCTGCGAGCGGCCAACCGGCACCTGAAGGGGCGGAGGTCCCCGAACTTCTGGAGGCATCCTGGAGACTGGGAGCGCGCCGCAGGAGAAACCCGGGCGTTGAAAAGACGAAGGGCCCGGAACCTTGCGATCCCGGGCCCTTCTATTGGCGAGGAGTACGGGACTTGAACCCGTGGACGAGGGGTGCCCCAAACCCGCGACGGCACACGCCTTTCGAGGAATCGCGAGTGAATCCGGGCACTTCGAGTCCACGGGAGAGTCCCCGGCAGTCCCACCTGTCCCTCCGAGTCCCCTCCAATCCTGGAGACATTTTGGAGACAGAACCAGGGGCGCACGGTGCTCCAGGGAGGTTCGTGGGAGCACAACGGTAACGTGTGCCCTGGCGAGGTGTAGCTGGGGAGGGGCAGGTGGAGGAGCGCGACGGGCGGGCCTCCCGGGGCCCTCCTGCACCGTCCAATGCGTGTCGCGCGGCCCTCCTGGACGACCACCTACCCCGGCCCTCGCCCACAACAGGGCTCCCATGCCGCCTATGCTCACCACTACGTGAAGGACGGGCTGTTGCCCAACCTCTTCCCCGAGGGCGAGAACGAGGGCCTGTACCACACGGCGGACGCGACGATGTGGTTCTTCCACGCGGTGGACCGGTACCTCGAGCACACGAAGGACGAGGAGCTGCTGCGGGACTTCTACCCGACGACGGCGAACATCATCGAGCAGCACCAGAAGGGGACGCGGCACAACATCCGGGTGGATCCGGCGGATGGGCTGTTGAGCCAGGGGCAGGAGGGCTACCAGCTGACGTGGATGGACGCGAAGGTGGACGGCTGGGTGGTGACGCCGAGGCGGGGGAAGGTGGTGGAGATCAACGCGCTGTGGTTCAACGCGTTGAGGCTGATGGTGGAGTGGTCGGAGCGGATGGGGAAGGACGCGAGGCCGTACGCGGCGGCGGAGAAGGCCTACGCGAGCTTCAACCGGCGCTTCTGGAACGCGGCGGAGGGGTGCCTGTTCGACCTGGTGGACGGGGAGGACGATCCGGCGGTGATGAGGCCGAACCAGGTGTTCGCCATCTCGCTGAAGAACCCGGTGCTGAAGCGGGACAAGTGGGAGCCGGTGTGGAGAAGGTGCGCAAGGAATTGCTGACACCGGTGGGGCTGCGAAGCCTAGCGCCGGGGCACCGGGACTACAAGGCGAACTACGACGGAGACCTGCGGGCGCGGGACGCGGCGTGCCACCAGGGGACGGTGTGGGGTTGGCTGATCGGCCACTACGTGGACGCGACGCTGAAGGTGAACACGAACAAGGGAGCGGCACGAGCGCTGCTCAAGGGCCTGGAGGATCACCTGGAGCACGCGGGCGTGGGGCAGATCAGCGAGATCTTCGACGCGACGGAACCCTACCGGCCGCGAGGGTGCATCGCGCAGGCCTGGAGCGTGGCGGAGGCCCTGCGGGTCTTCCTGAAGACCGGCGTGCACTGAGCCCCCATTTCCCCTCTCCCTTCGGGAGAGCGGGGTGAGGGTATCGGGGGAATCAGGTTCACCCCCTGCCCCCCTCCACTTTTACCTTCTTCAAACTACCCAACCAAACGAAGGTCCGCTACGCTACCCCCACCATGACTTCACTCTCTTGGCTACACTTCACGGATCTTCATCAAGGGATGGATGGTCAAAAATGGCTTTGGCCTACCGTTCGTTCCGCCTTCTACACAGATCTGGAACGTGTCCTCAAAAAGTTAGGCACCCTGGACTTAGTATTTTTCACTGGTGACCTCACGCAAAAAGCAGCCCCCGCAGAGTTCATCCAATTAAACGAAACTCTCGCCGACATGTGGTCGTTCTTCAAAAGACATGGCCACACCCCTCTGTTTGTCCCGGTTCCGGGCAATCACGATCTTCGGAGACCGGAAAAAACAAACCCATACGCAAAACTAATTCGACTATCGTGGCATACGGATCCAGATGTCCAAAAGGACTTCTGGGAGAATCCCGAATCAGAATACAGGAAACTAATTGCCGTCATCTTTGAGCCATACTCACAATGGCTCAAGACCCTGCCACTCCCAACACTTCGCTACACCACAGGCATTATTCCGGGAGACTTCTCGTCTGTTTTTGAAAAGGATGGATTCCGCCTAGGCATAGTTGGCCTGAATTCGTCGTTCCTGCAGCTTTTTGGCGATGTCGACTACGAGAGCAAACTGGATCTAAATGAACGCCAGATTCACAGCGTCTGCGGGAACGATGCCGACAAATGGTGCTCCAACAATCACACAAACCTGCTCTTAACGCACCATCCGCCATCCTGGCTAGATCCATCAGCGAAAGATCGCTTTCGCATGGACATTGCTCCCCCTGGACGCTTCTTTGCCCATTTATGCGGCCACCTCCACACCACCCAAGTCGAACTGCTTGCCGAAGGGGGGGGCGTCACCTCGTAGATTGATTCAGGGACGCTCCCTTTTTGGCTTGGAGCACTATGTAATCAACAGCACTGAATACCAGCGCGAGCATGGGTACTCAGCGGGTAGAATCGATATCCAAGGAGACACGGGCACTTTCCAACTCTGGCCGCGACACAGCATCAAAGCCTATGCGGGTCAACTCAGGCTTGCCCCCGACCACCGCTTCGAACTGACCGAAAACGAAGCAATAAAAGAACCCTTTGCGATCGCAAACCCAATTCCTGAAGACAGCCTAACCTCGCAAGATGGAGACGCCTCCAACGTCACAATCACGACAACAGAAATCAAATTATCTCTACAAACCACCAGCACAACATCCCTCGGGCCGACAAACCTCATTGAGGCCCCTCCCGATCTGAATAGCGCAGCATCCCGCCTGAACTCAGTGCCAAGATGGAGCATTCGGCAAGCACCACAGCACCTCAAGGTGCGGACCGCCGAACAAGAAGCATTCAAATCATCGCTCACACAGCACCGTGCAGCCTGGCTCGTGTCAGACTGGGGACTGGGCAAAGAAGGGTTTCTCTATTCCACCCTTTTAGCAGACAAGCCCCCAAGAAATGTCTTCCGTCTCAACTGCGAAGGCGTTGACTCAATCGACCTGCTTACAGCAGAAGCAACCAAGCAGTGGGGCATCACGTTCCAAGACTTCTGCTTGAATGTTTCAACCTTTGCAGAGAGCATTCTCATCCTCGACAATCTCCCGGAAGAAGGCTCTGTACGCCACACCGAAGGATGGGCTCGACGGCTTGACGAAATTGTACAAGCAACCTTGGACCTCGTCCCCACTCTCAATCTTGTACTGATTTGCCGAATAACGCCCGGACCATCACGATTCCCCGTAACGCAACTACACCCACTCGACGAACCTGACTGCGCGAGATACATCAGCAATCATCCTGATGGGGGCAAGGGACTTACAACCCCCAGGACTCTGGAAAAGCTTTACGCAAGATCCGAAGGCATCCCAATGCATCTCGACCGGATGCTAAGTCAACTGCAGTCTGTCTCCCTAGAGGACCTACCAGATACAAACATCGACGACTTCAACCAATCCGACAAGACCGAACCAATCCCCAAAGCTCTAACTCAATCCATCTCAGCACTCCAAAGCTCCACCAACAAATACACTCGCCGAAGCTTCAGACTACTCAAGGTGCTCACAGTTCTGTCTCACGGCGAGATATTCCAGAATCTAAAACGCTTTGACCCGATCGATCCATTCTTCCCGGAAAATGTAAATAAACTCCGGGAACTCGCGCTCATTGACGTTGTTCCTCTCGTAGCCTTAGGAGCAGATTCCACGAATCGAGAGAAGGCAATTGCCAATGATCCTTCAGCCCCCAAGCTCCTCCTAGTTCCACGCCCTGTTCGCGACTACATCCGTTCTTTAATGAGCGAAGATGAGCGTCGCGCCATAGTCGACAGTGCCTTGGACATCTACTTCGGCGCCAAATGGCGTGAAGGAAAACCATCTCTCCAGCCCCTCACCAGAATAATCGTCTGGGAAAATGGGATGAGCGGCCTGGGCAACCATCACGCCATAATTGTCGCAGCACTAAGGGATTGCCTGGCGCGACATAACGACTCATCCTTCAAGAAAATCTTCCGTATGGCTGAGGCTTATCTCAAAGCCCTGCAGACGGCCGACAAATTCCGTGATCTCCAGCACGCATCAGAAGAAATCTTCCGTGTTTTGGACACAGCAGCAAAGAATCGCGAGGCAGCCCGCGTCGCCTTCTACTACGGATTTGGACTGCGGATGCTGCGCCAGACCGAAGAATCGATCAGGATTTTTGAGACATCTCTGACCTATGCGCCCACTGAATTCACGAAGGATTGGTATACCGAAGTCTATCTGAATCTAGCACTGGCCTATCAGTCACTGGGCGACAATCAAGCAGCAGTAAAGGCCGCCAACGAGACTTTGGCTCGAAGCGAGCCGTCAAACTCTTTGCACTATCACGCAAAGGTAATAATCACCGAATGCAACGTTGCCGGAAAAGGCAAGGAAGAAATAATTAAAAGCCTCACCGAACTGGAGGTCGAATCCCGCAAGAAGGGACTGTCAGGACACACGACCGTCGCCAACAACACTGCCCTTAATTTGGTTGACTTGGTGAGCGAAACACACTTGAAACTGCGTCTGCTCGACAAAGTGATCGACTCCACGGATGATCGATACAACCAGATTCGGGCGGCCGTAAAGAAATCCAAGCTACTGAGCCAAACGAATAACGAAGCGAAACTTGGAGCAACCGAACGGCGAATTCTCACCGAAGCATACTCTTATTTGTACTCTCAGCGCTTCGGCTCTCTGTTTGACGACTGCCATAAAGCACTTTGGAAGCTCATGACTGCCGAGAACAAGAAGAGCGTTCTCTTACGCATGTTCAGGTTCAGCTCTTTCCTTTGGAGAATTTTCGGCCGGCATCAACGTGAGCAGGAATACCTTTCTCAATTGAGAACGCTAATTCCGGCAACCTCCTCGGAGGAGGGTAATTTCATCGCAGAACGAAACGGATTCGTATACTACACCTCCCGACTGAAGGCGCTCGGTGACGAGTCCTGACGTGATAAAGCGCCGGTAACCGTTCACCGGCTCAGACAGGAAGAGAAGCCTGAGTGCTGGTGGTGAATGGGAGGAGGGAAGGCAATGGCAGCCCGCGGCGATGTGCGTAGAGGAGGTCAGTGAGGTACTCCAACACATTG
>NZ_PZOX01000047.1 GCF_003044305.1 Vitiosangium sp. GDMCC 1.1324
GGCCCAGGACGCCGAAGACTGGGTCCTGGGCCTCTCTGCGCAGCAGGCGCTGCGCAAGGCGGGAGTCCTCTCCCTCCACTTCTGGCTCCATTCCTTAATGTAAAGGAACTTTTGCCTACCTACTTAGACGTCCTCGTCGCAGCAGAGGCACTTGATCTTTCCCTGACCATCGCCCATGGCGATGACAGGCCCCTGCATGACCGGGAAGGGGGGCGTGTTCTTGTCGTTGTGAAGCATGAGGTCGAAGGCGCGCGCTACGTTCTTCCCCTCGAACTTCACGTCGAAGGAGAAGTTGACGAACTCGGCCTTGCCCTTGGTCTTGCTGGAGGCCACGCCGCCTCCGGCCGTGCCCGCCTCATCACCCGTGCTGGTGCTGAAGTTCGAGTCCTTCACGCACGCGGGGTTGCCCTCCACGGACACCTTCTTGGTGCCCTTCGCGGTGTCCGAGGACTGCGCCACGTTGGGGTAGGGGATGGGCACGGGTCCGCCCGGGCTGGGCGTCTTGCACACGTCCGGGAATGCGGTGGTGACGCCACCACTGTCCTTGGTCACCACGGACATCTTGTTGACACCAGTGTTGACGGGCATGTCCACCTCCAAGCAAGAAGGAAGAGATTACCACGCCGGATCCACGTCGTGCGAACACGGGCCCGCTCAGGCCGTCTTCGGTCGAGAAACACCCTTCGCGGTGACGCGGAGGCCGCGCACATCATGCATGCCGTCACTGAGCACCATGTGCCCGCGCCAAAGGAGCAGGACGTGCTCCGCGTCCGTGTCGAGGATGACGGTGTCCAGGCGCATCTCGGGCTTCGCGTCTCCGGAACTGGCCAGGGCTACGGTGACCGTGGGGGCTACCTGGCCAGGGAGAGGAAAGGCGAGCCGACCTTTTGGCGAGGCGCCAGCAACGACCACGGCCTCGTTGCCTTGGAGGTAGCCGGGGGCGATGAGGCCTGGCGCTGCGGCATTGAAGAAGCGTCGGTCGAAGTCCTTCGGCAGCAGGGGTTTGCGCGTCTTGTTCCAGGCTTCGTCGTAGGTGCCAGCGTACTTCGCCCTTGGCTGCCAGTGGGGCGAGGTGAATCCGAAGCTCGTTGGCGTGACCTTCTGCCCGAAGTCGCGCAGCGGTTCCGCCGGGTCCTCCAGGTTGGGCAGTTTCAATCCTTCCTCGAAATGGCGCACGCTGGAGCGGAAGCCGGTGCCCACCGGGTTGTGCGGCTCGAAGGCGGGCTTGCCCGAATCCGTCCGGTCCCAACCACCGAAGGCACGCTCCCAAACGAGGGGCATCGTCTCGAAGGGCAGCGGCTTCGTCATGCTCACGCGGCCCATGCTGCGGAACCAGGTGCGCTCGCCTACGACGCGCACGGCCTTCTTCAGCGGGCCTACCTGGAGGGCGACCACTGTCTCGGTAGTACCCCGCTGTCGTGAGTGTGCGTGGCCGATGAGTGCTACGTCCGTGGCCGGCTTGATGAATGCTCCCTCCGGCTCGTATTTGTCGCTGGATTCGCCGGGTCTACCCCAGGACTCGCCGCTCCAGTTCACTGGGAGCTGCTCCTCGGCGAGCCGCAGCCCCGTGTCGCAGATGGAATAGGTGGCCTTCACCACCAGAAGCAGCAGGGGCCTCCCTTCCTCGTCCGCGAGGCCCATGATGTCGAAGGCGAACGGCGTCTCGTTCTCTACAGTGGGATGTCCCATGGCATGCCCATCTCCGCTCGGGCGGAAAACCGAACTCCCCGCGAGGGCGCCCAATGTAGCTCAACAGCTCGCCATGCTTCTTCTGGTCTGGTCGGAGCGCGCTCCAGGTCCGCTCCACCGTACTCCCAGATGAATCCATCGATGTGGATAAGACGGCCTTCTTGGGCCCTGGCATGATGACGTCGGCTACTCGTGGGGTCTTCCTGGGGCATGAGTGCTCTCCAGGTATATGGGGCCAGCGAGCCGGAAACCTCCTCGCACCCGGTGGGTGCTACATCCCCGCGGTCGTGGCGATGATCTCCTTCATCATCTCGGAGGTCCCTCCACCGATGGTCAGCAGGCGCACGTCCCTCCAGGCCCGGGCGATGTTCGTCTCCTCGATGTAGCCCATCCCCCCGTAGAACTGCTGGCAGTCGTAGGCCACCCGCTGGGCCAGCTCCCCCGTGTAGAGCTTGATCATTGAGATCTCCTGCAGCGGCTTTCGCTTCCGCTGGAAGAGCTCCACGGTGTGATAGGTGAGCTGCCTCGCGGCCGCCACCGCGGTCAGGTGCTCCGCGAACTTGTGGCGCCACACCTGGTAGTCGATGAGCCGCTTGCCAAAGGCCTCTCGCTCGCGGCCGTAGCGGATGGCTTCCTCCAGCATCCGCTGCATCACGGCCACGGCATTGATGGCCGTCACCAGCCGCTCGGCCTGGAAGCTGTTCATGATGTGGAAGAAGCCGTCGTTCTCCCGGCCCAGCACGTAGCGCGCCGGAATCCGGCAGTCCTCGAAGTAGAGGATGGCGGTGTCCGAGGAGAGGTTGCCCACCTTCTCCAGCTTCTTCGACACCTGGAAACCCTTCACGTCCGTGGGGAAGGTCACCAGTGAGATGCCCGCGGCGCCCGGGCCGCTCGTGCGCACCGCCAGGATGATGAAGTCCGCCCGGGTCCCGTTGGTGATCCACATCTTGGAGCCGTTGATGACGTAGTCATTGCCCACGCGCCTCGCGGTGGTCCGGAGGTTCGCCAGGTCCGAGCCCGCTCCCGGCTCGCTCATCCCAAACGCGGCGATCTTCTCTCCGGCGAGCGCCGGGGCGAGGAACTCGCGCTTCTGTTCCTCGGTGCCGACCTCGTTGAGGATGGGCGTGGCCGTCTGGCCCTGCACCAGCAGCGCCATGGTGACGCCCGCGTTGTCCGTGCGTGCCAGCTCCTCGGCCAGGACGGTCACGAACCCGTAGTCCAGCCCGCTGCCGCCGTAACGTGGGTCGTGGTGGATGCCGAAGAGGCCGAGTTCTCCGCACTTGCGGAACACCTCTCTCGGAAAGATGCCCGCGCGGTCCCACTCCAGCGCATGCGGGGCCAGTTCCTTCTCCACGAACCGCCGGACCATCTGGCGGAATGTCTCGTGCTCTTCGGTGAACGGATGGCTCATGGCGGTCTTCACGCTCCGGACTTCGTGGGGAGCAGGGCGAGCACTCGTGCGAGCACCGAGACGCCCTCTTCGTATTCCTCGAGGCCGATGTGCTCGTGGGGTGTGTGGTCCAGGGCGGAGTCCCCCGGGCCATAGGCGAGGGTGGGCACCTGCCAGGCGCCCGCCACGGTGTTCCAATCCGAGGTGCCTGTCTTCAGGCGGAGCGTTGGCCGGGCACCCCGCTCGCGGATGGCCCGCTTGAAGGTGCGCGAGAGCGCGTCATTCCCATCCGTGCTGACAGCCTTCTTGCTCGAGATGGCCGTCACGTTCACTCCCGGAACGCTTCCCAGGAGCGCCAGCAGCCGCTCGCCATCGCTGGCGGGCCCGGTGCGGACGTTCACGCTGGCCCGGGCCCACTCCTCGGTATCCGTCGCACCTGTCTGGAACGAGGTCAGCGATGGGAGGTTCTGCTCGAAGAGCGGGCGCTCGCGGTTCCATTCGTCGCAGTAGCCGCGCAGGGCGTTCCAGGCCTCGACCACGTGCTCGGCGGCGGCGCGGTAGTCGCGGCTCGCTGTATGGCGTCGGCTCGCGCGGTACTCGACCTCGGCCCGGACCAGCCCCTTGTAGCCGATGGTGACGGCATGGGCCCCGCTCGGCTCTCCGTTGATGACGTAGTCTGGACGGTAGCGCTCCCGGACGTGAAACGCGCCGCGGGTGATGGCCACCTCCTCCTCGACACACCCGAGCAGCAGGAACTTCTTCCCGGCACGCTCGCTCTCATCAAGCAGCTCGACGGCCTCGATGAAGGCGCCGATCGCACCCTTGGCATCCACCGTGCCGCGGCCGAAGAGGCGCCCGTCCTCGATGCGCACCGGCACCTCGCCGGGCACCGTGTCGATGTGGCCGAGCAACGCGATGCACGTGTCACCCTCGCCGAGGCTCGCGATCGTGTTGCCCACCTCGTCGGTGTGCGCGCGCCAGCCGCGGCGCTCCAGGTGCTCGGCCAACGAGCGGGAGAACGCATGCTCGTGATGGCTGGGGCTGTACTGCTCCACCATCCACTTGAGGAACTCGATCGTCTTCTCACGTGCCCGCATTCGGCGCGTCCTTGTGGGGGAGGGTGAACTTCGTACCGGACTCCTCGGTGAGGGCGACGAACACCGGGTGGGGCACGCGAGAGGAGCTCACGTACACCGAGGGAACACCGCCCTGGAGTGCTTTGCGCGCGGCATCCAGCTTGTACCGCATGCGTCCGGCCGCGAGCTGCATGCAGCCTTCCACGTCGTCGCTCCGCCGCACGAGCGTCAACGGATCATTCGGGTTCTCGAGCAGTCCCGGTACGTTCGACAGCATCACGAACGCACGGGCGCCGAGCGCGGTGGCGATCGACGCGGCGACCTGGTCCGCGTCGGCGTTCACCAGAACTCCGTCCTCCGTGACTGCGGGAGGGCAGAGGACGGGCACGTGGCCCTGGTCCAGCAGCGAGCCCAGCAGGCGCGTGTTCACCGAGGTGATCTCCCCGGCGACGTGCTCCCGGTCGATCCGGATGCGCCCACCGTCGTTGATCTTCAACGGAGGTCTCCGCCGGGCGATGAGCACCCGCCCGTCCGCACCGCAGATTCCGAGGCCGCTGATGCCTCGCTCCCCGAGCGCCAGGACGATGCGTTTGTTCACCTCGCCCACCCACGCCATCATCAGGATGCGCAAGGTGACCGCGTTCGTGAGCCGCACGACGTTACCGGAGGGGGTGCTCACCTCGGGACGATCGAGCGAGTAGAGCTTCAGCAGGCGCTCTCCGGCGTCCGAGCCTCCATTCACCACGATGACGCGCTCGCCCTGACGGACGAGCTCCGAGACATCGTTGCAGACGTTCTCGAGATCGACTCCCGCGGCGCCGCCGATCTTCACCACGATCGGACCACTGCGTGAGCGCTCCGTGTTGCTGGCAGGGGAGGGCACGCTCATCCGATCACACTCGCTCCGCCATCGACGAGCTGGACCGTCCCCGTGATGAACGAGGCCCGCTCACTGGCGAGGAACACGGCGGCGGCGGCGAACTCCTCGGGGAGTCCCACCCGGCGCAGCGGGATGTGGGCCGCCATGGCGCGCAGTCCGGCGTCCACATCTCCCTCGCTGCCTGCGGTGCGCTCGACTGGGGGCGTGCGGGTATAGCCGGGGGCCATGACGTTGACGGTGACGCCGCAGTCCCCGAGCTCTTGCACGAGCGCGGACGCGAACCCGACGATGCCCAGCCGCGAGAAACCCGAGAGGGCGAACCGGGACACGGGCCGGACGACCGTCTCGGACGTGATGAAGAGCAGCCGCCCCCACCGGGCCGACTTCATGTGGGGGAGGGCGGCCAGGGCCAGGCTGATGGGGGGCAGGAGCACCGAATCCACGGCGCTCTTGTAGGCATCGAGCCCGAACTTCGTCGCTGGACCCGGAGGAGGTCCGCCGCTGTTCGTCACGGCGATGTGGAGTGCGCCCAGCCGGCCGGCGACGTCTTCGACCCAGTGGCGGACAGCGTCGGGATTCTTCAGATCGACGGACGCCGTGTGCACCCGGCCTCGGGCGAGCTCCTTCAGCCGGCGCTCGGCCTGCGCGAGCTTCGTGACATCTCGCGCGCCGATGGCGACATGAGCACCTTCCTTCGCCAGTTCCTCGGCGACGGCCAGCCCCAGCCCGCTCGAGCCTCCCGCGATGAGCGCGACCCTACCTGCCAGTCCCAGTTCCACGGAGGTCCTCCTGGCTGTTGACGTTGGGCGCGGTCGCGGGGCTGCGTCTGGGTTGGAAGTAGCCGTAGCGGGCCATCAACGGCCACGACAGCGCCTGGGTGATGTTCCTCGCGCGTGCGGGGAGCTCCTTCCTCCACGCGTCGTCCTCCGGCCGGAGGAGCGTGGGCCCGCTGCGGAAGCGATCCGGATTGCCGGTAACGGTGTGGTTCTTCCCCAGGTCGACGGTCCGTCCCCGCACCGGATTGGTTGCTCCCTCCGCACCCACGAGCTTGAGCAGGGCCTCCACCACGGAGGCGGGCTCGGAGATGAAGTCCTCGTACCGGAGGAAGAACGAGCGGTCGGGATGACGCTGGATGACTGCTTCGGAGGCCAGGTTGAAGCCCACCCAGTAGGCGGTGCTGCGGAACGCGGACATGGGGACGACGTACTGCTTCGTCTTCGTCCAGGAGTGTGTGGCGGCGCGCGGATCCCTCACCAGATAGAGGAAATATGGCTCAATCCCTTCCACGTGCGGAAGGAGCGCCGCCTCGGACGGGAGCTTGCCGCTGTCCACGAGGGTGTGGCTGCCCGTCGCCTTCGCGATGGCGTGATAGGCCCGGCTCAGTGTGGCCGCATACTCGCGGACATCCTCCTCGCGGGTGCCGTCCCGCAGGATGCGCCACGTGTGCCGGGTCCGTACGGCCTTCGCCTGGCGGCTCACGACCTCCCGGGCATGGGCCGCGGGAGTCTGGCCCGGAGGAGTCTCCTCCTCGAGCACCTTCGACCAGATGCCGCAGCGGGTCAGTGCCTCACCGCAGCCACAGAAGGTGTTGGAACCATGGCCGTAGGCATTCTTCCAAAGGAAGCTGAGCTCGCCGGTGTGAAAGAAGCCCTTCACCTCGTTGAGCACGTTTCCGATGATCGTGCTGCCGTTGCGGCACCATCCGGTGATGTAGAGAACCTTGATGTTGGATCGAGACACGAGCGCCCCCTTGCGCTGCCGTCAGACGAGCGCTGCCACGTAGAAGTGCGTGGGCAGGTGGACGACGAGCGCCTCGTAGATCTCCCCGCACACGGCCAGACCCTCGCGAGGGAAGATGCCCTTGGGCGGCTCGGCGAAGCGGATGATGGAGCGGCCGCTGTCGAAGATGGTCGCGGCGGCGGTGTAGTCACCGACGATGACGGTTCCCGGGTTGACCATGCGCGCACGCGCGATGCGTACGCCCATGTCCGCGAGGTCCTTGAGCAGGCTGCCCTGTCCGACGAAGTAGCGGTAGTAGTCCGCCGGGTTCATGAGGATGCCGTCGGCCGAGCCGCCCACCTGCTCCACGCGATCGCAGGCCGCCAGCAGCGAGGCGATCGGCGTCTCGCGCGCCGCCAGGCGGGTGACGCCCGGAGTCTCCAGCAGACCGCGCACGCGCTCGCCGCCGGGCCCCCGCGCCAGGGCCTGGTTCTCCGCCGTGCACAGGCGCACGAGGAGTCGGTAGTCGATGAATGTCGCGAGCGCCTCGGGATCATCCAGCAGGGCGGGGTTGACCTGCACCCACGCCGTGGTCGGCTTCAACTGCGTCTTGTCCGAGTGGAACTCGAACGTGGCCTCCTGACGCAGCTGCGCATCGATGACGTGCTCGGTGAGCTCGGACTGGGGACGGGTCTCGTACCAGTACTTGACCTGCTGCTGCTCCGTCTTCACGACCTTGAAGAGGCCGCGGACCGCGATGCGGGGACGGCGCTTGAAGCCCGGGAACGAGTCCGTGATCGTCGTCGAGAACTCCACGGAGGCCTTCGTGCCCTGAGAGACCACCGCGGCGGCAAAAGCCCGCCCGGGGGACAGCTCGGTCCCCGCGGTACCATTCGTGCTCATGTTCACTCTCCTGTATTGAAGATGTCGGACTGCGCGATGCTTCAGATGGGATGCAGGCCGCGGAAGCCGAGTCCTTCTGTCTCGGGTCTCCCGAGCATCAGGTTCAGGGCGTGGACGGCCGTTCCCGCCGCGCCCTTCACCAGGTTGTCGATCGCCACGTTGACGACGATCCGCTTCCTGTCGGGATCGACGTCCACGGCGAGGTCGCAGTAGTTCGTCCCCTGAAGCGGACCGGGCTCGGGGAAGGGCGAGGCGCTCGTGTTCGGCCGGATCAGCCGCACGAAGGGCTTCTCCCGGTAGGCCATCGCGATCGCGCGCAGCGGCTCGGCCTCGTCGAGGGGCCTCGATGCGAAGCCATGCACCGTTGCCAGGATGCCGCGCACGCTCGGGACGGCCGTGGCGCTGAAGTGGATGCTCGGCCGCGTCTGGGTGATGCGCTCGACGACGTTCTCGAGCTCTCCCGTGTGCCGGTGCCCCACCGGCTTGTAGCAGCGCAGGGCGGAGGCCCGCTCGGGGTGGTGGGACGAGCGATCCGGCGTGGCGCCACCTCCCGAGGAGCCGGTCTTCGCGTCGACGACGATCTCCGGCTTCACCAGGCCCGCGCGCACCAGCGGCAGGATTCCCAGGAGCGCGGCGTGCGCCATGCACCCGGGCACCGCGACGTAGCGGGCCTCGGGGAGCTCGCTGGCGGTCCACTCGGGGAGCGCGTAGACGAACCGGGGCGCATCCGCGGGCCGCGGGTGCTTCTTGTACCAGCGCTCGTGCTCCGCCGGATCCAACCGGAAGTCCGCGCTCAGATCGATGACGCGGCCCGCGATCTCTCGCACCCGGGCCCAGCGGTTGATGAGCCCGCCCTGCGGCATGCAGCTCACGAGCAGGTCGCACGGCTCCAGCGCGTCATGCGCGACGAAGCGCAGGGAGCTCATGCCGCGAAGGCTCGGATGCGGGTAGTCCAGGCGCTTGCCCGCGAATTGATCGGAGGTGGCCTGCACGACCTCCACGCCCGGGTGCGCGAGGAGCAGCCGCAGCAGTTCGCCACCCGTGTAGCCCGCCGCCCCCAAGACAGCCACGCGCGTCATGGGTGCATCCCCGCGGCGTAGTCCGCGATCAGCTCCGGCAACGGGATGCGGGTGAACTCGATGCTCCGCGCGAACTCGACGCAGTGGTTGACCTCGTTCACCAGGATCTCCCCACTCCGGGTCTCGAGCAGATCCACCGCTGCGATGTCCGCTCCGACGGCCGCCGCCGCGCGCTCCGCGAGCTTCGCGTGCGACTCCGGGACCTCATACCGCTCGGGGACCGCGCCCCGTGCGGTGTTCGTCACCCAGTGCTCCGAGCGCCGGCGGATGCCTCCCACCGCCTTGCCCATCACATAGACGCGCAGGTCATAGCCCGGCTTGTCGATGTACTGCTGCACGAGCGCGACGTGGTCCTGCGCGCCTCCCGTCTCGAAGCGCATCTGCATGAGACCCTCAGCCGCGCTGCGCCCTTCAATCCGCGCGACCATCCGGCCCCACGAGCCCACCGCCGGCTTCGTCACCACGGGGTAGCCCCTGCGCTCGATCTCCGCCACGCAGGCCTCCTCCTCGAAGCCCGCGAAGGACCACGGCATGGGAACACCGTGGGCCGCCAGCGCGAGGTTGGTGAGGATCTTGTCCCCGCAGGTGGTGATGGCCTGGGCGCTGTTCACCACGCGCGCTCCCTTGACCTCCAGAATGGCCGCCAGGTAACGCGAGCGGGTGAGTGACATGCTCCGCATCAGGACGACGCCGCCTCCGGGCCAGCGCTCCGCGTCCAGGGAGAGGACGAGGTCGGAGTCCTGGTGCAGCTCGACGGCGCAATCCCGCTTGCGGAGCGCGTCGAGGATCATCCGCTCTTCCGTGCGCAACCGTGTGTAGACCAGATCGATCTTCTTCATGGGGTACGAGCGGCTCCATCCGCCAACACAGCTCAAGATGAGGGGATCTCGATGGACCGCTCGCGCCGCCGCGGTCGCACCCGGCTTCGGTAGAGACGAGGGGCGGGTGACTACTCGCCCCAGTCTTCCTCGACCTCGGGGGCCTCGGCGAGACGGAGGGGTTTGAGGCCAATCACCTCGAGCTCGGCGGAGCAGCCCTCGCACGTGAGGACCTCTCCCTCCATGAAGCCTTCCCCCATGATCTCGAAAGCACACGTGGGGCAACCGTTGATTCCCGCGCCATCCATCTGCTTTTGCACCTGCATCACGTCCTCCTCGTTGCGACAGGTTCCGGCGCCACCGGGCGGGGGCGCGATAGAGAGCTGAGGATGCGTTCGGACACAGCAGCACCGTCGAGCCCGTGTCCCAGCAGCAGCGACTCGTGCGAGCCCGCGAGCGGGTCGTAGCGATCCTGGATGCCGATCCGGAGCACCTGCCGGCCGAGCCCGTGGGCGCACACGGTCTCGCACACCGCGCCGCCGAGCCCGCCCAGGATGTTGTGCTCCTCCAGGGTGACGAGCAGCCGCGTCCGCTCCGCCGTCTCGAGGACGGCCGCTTCGTCGAGCGGCTTGAGCGTGTGCATGTTCACCACGCGCGCCGAGACTCCCTGCCCCTCGAGCCGCCCGGCGGCTTCCAGCGCCACGGAGACGCCGACTTCGCCATGGGCGATCAGCCCCACGTCCGTGCCTTCTCGGAAGCAGTGGGCCCGGCCCAGCGCGAAGCCGTCCCGCTGTGCGTCGAGCCGGCTCACCCGGTTGCGGCCGAGCCGCATGTACACCGGACCGTGGTGATCGATCATCGCGCGGGTCGCGAGGATCGTCTCGAGCCCGTCGGCGGGGGAGAACACCGTCATCCCCGGCATGGCCCGGAGGATGGCGAGATCCTCGATGGCGTGATGGGTGGGTCCGAAGAACGCTCCCGAGACACCGCCATAGTCACAGACGAGCTTCACGTTCGCCTGGGGGTAGGCCATGCCGAGGCGCACCTGTTCGCAGGCCCGCATTGCTCCGAAGGGCGCGAAGGTGTGTGCGAAGACGATGTGCCCCACGTGCGCCATGCCGCACGCCATGTCGAGCATCGTGGCCTCGCAGATGCCCAGGTTGAAGTAGCGGCTCTTGTGGCGGGCCTCGAACGGGTCCGCCCCGCCGCCCAGATCCGCCTCGAGCAGGATGAGCCGGGACTCCTGCTCGGCGAAGCGCGCGAGCGCATGCCGGAAGACCTGCCGGTTGGCGAGCTTGGGGTTCTCTCGCAGCCAGGCCACCGGGTCGCTCGCGAGATCCGCGCCCCCCGTCTGGGGTTCGCTCATGGGGTCTCTCCCATGGACACGAGCGCGCGGCGGAGCTGCTCGGGAGAGAAGACCGCGTAGTGCGGGCCCTTGCCCTTGAACATCGGGACGCCCGCGCCCTTCTGGGTCCTCGCGATGATGGCCCGCGGTGCTCCCCGCGCCGAGGGGGTCTCCAGCGCCTGGCAGAGCCCACCCAGATCGTGGCCATCCACCTCGGCCGCATCAAAACCAAACATGAGGAGCCGATCCGCCAGGGCCGCTTGCGACAGGATGGATTCCGTCGCTCCATCATTCTGGCCACAGTTGCGGTCGATAATTATTGTCAGATTGGACAGGCGTTGATGTGAGGCGATCTGAATGGCTTCCCAGTTCGAGCCCTCGCCCATCTCGCCGTCACCACAGATGACATAGACATGGTTCTGCAAGCCCTTGAGCCGGTACCCGAGTGCGAGCCCGGTCCCCAGGCCCAGGCCGTGTCCAAGGCTGCCGGTCGAGAAATCCACGCCGGGAACCTTTGCATTCACATGTCCCGTGAAGATGCTGCCCTCCGTGTTGTAGCGCTGGACGAGTTCCTCGGGATCGAAGAAGCCAAATGCAGACAGGGCGGCATAGAGCCCCGCGGCGGCGTGTCCCTTCGAGAGGATGAGGTGATCCCGCCCCTCCCAGTGGGGGGCGCCGGGCTGGAGCTTCATGACCCGCCCGAGCAGGACCACCAGGAGCTCCACGAGGGAGAGGGAGCCGCCGAGATGGCAGCCCGTCGGAGTCGCCGCGAGCCGGACGATGAGCCGCCGGATGCGCCTTGCCTGCTCCTCGAGCGGGACCGCTCCGTCGCCGGGTGGGTACTCAGGATGCGTGTTTGTCGTTGCGGCAATCATCGAGCGAGTCATGACTTGTGCTGGGGGGGAGCAATTCGTGACTTCGATGCTTAGCTTAGCGGCCCTACCCTATAGGAAATCAATTGATGGCTCGTCAATGTGTGAACTTGGGCTCCGATGTAAAAAAAAATCCGACATTGGCCAGCCATGAAGAAAGTGTTAGGGGTTGGCCGCGAAAAAGCAGATCAAAAGCAAATCAGGGGAGAATCGCGAGATGGCGGAAAAGTTTGGTAACACTGCCGCGCGGGTCCAGGGTTCGGCCTATCGCCAGAAGGGCTGGTGGCGCGACGAGACCGTTGTCGACGACCTCCGCCGGGCGATCCGGAACCACCCCGACAAGACGGCCATCATCGCGGCCCGGTACTTCTCGCGGGACGTGACGCGGATCAGCTACGCGGAGCTGGGGATGTACATGGACCGGTTCGCGGGAGCCCTGCGCGAGCTGGGTGTCGGGCGCGAGCAGATCGTCGCCGTGCAGCTCCCGAACTGGTGGCAGTTCACGGCCATTGCCCTGGCCTGCGCGCGGATCGGCGCGGTCCTCGCGCCCATTCCGCCCGACTACCGGCGGCGTGAGGTGGAGTTCATCCTCCACAGGACCGAGGCGCCGGTGTACATCGGCCCCGCGACCTGGACCGGGTTCTCGCACCGCGACATGCTCCGGGAGATGGCTCCGGTGCTCCCCGCGCTGTGCCACCGGATCTTCCTCGGGGCGGGGAGCGGCCTGGTGGACGGTGAGCTGGATTTCGATGCCCACTTCGTCTCCCAACGGTGGGAAGAGCGTCATCCGGCCGGCTCCCTGGATGAGCTGACGGCGCGCGCGGACGACGTGTTCAACGTGCTCTACACGTCGGGCACGACCGGCGAGCCCAAGGGCGTGATCCACTCCTACAACACGAACCTGGCCATCACCCGGGCCCTCAGCGAGACGATGGGATTGGGCGCGGACGATGTCGTCTCGCTGCCAAGCCTTCTCACCGCCTCGAGTGGATTTACCTACCTCTTCCAGATGCCGGTGCTGCTCGGGGCGACGGCTGTCTATCTGGACGTGGCGGATCCCGACTTCCACCTCAAGCTCGTCGAGGAGCATGGGGTCTCGTTCATGTATGCGATCCCCACGTACTACCTGAACATGCTCGCGGCGCAGAAGCGCCGGCCCCGGAAGATCCAGACGCTCCGATGTCTGGCCACTGGGTCGACGCCCGTCCCCCCCCACCTCATCGCCGAGGCGCGCGACGTCTTCGGCGTCCGGCTGCACACGCTCTGGGGCATGACGGAGAACGGCGCCGTCACCATCACCCGTCACGAGGATCCCCCCGACTGGCCGGCGAACAGCGACGGCTCCCCCGTGCCCTGGATGGAAGTGAAGATCGCTCCGGCCACCGCGGAGGATGGGTCGCCCTTCCCGGATGGCGCGGGTCGGCTCCTGGTCCGCGGTGCGAGCCAGTGCCTCGGGTATTTCAAGCGCGAGGACATCTACAACGCGTGCCTCGACCCGGAAGGTTGGTTCGACACCGGCGACCTGGCGCGCGACGACGGGCGCGGTGGCATCCGCATCGCTGGCAGGCTCAAGGACATCATCTTCCGGCACGGGTTGAAGATTCCCGTCGTCGAGGTCGAGTCGGCGTTGTACGCGCACCCCAAGGTTCGCGAGGTCGCCATCGTGGCCCACGCGGATGACCGCATCGGCGGCGAGCGGGTGTGCGCCGTCGTGGTGCCTCGCGATGAGGCCCCCACCCTCAATGACTTGCGCGAGCACCTGCGCAAGGCCGGCATGTCCGTCTCGTACTGGCCGGACCGCCTGGAGATCATCTCCGAGATGCCGAAGACCCCCTCTGGGAAGATCCGGAAGTTCCTCCTGCGGGAGCGTCTGAAGGAGACGTCTGGCGGCGTGGCTTGAGCCTGCCTCCCCACTTGAGTGCGAAGTCTCCCGCTGCCCTCGGGTAGCGGGCGCAGTCTCGCTGTGCGCGCCCTTCCCCCGGGGCGCGGATTCCCCCCACTCCCCACCGAGGGCCCTCCGCGCCGCGGAGGGTTTCATCACCCGGTTCAGGACACGCGAGTCGATATGAACGTGCGCGACGTGCAGCTTCCGGCCAACGGCGCTCCGCTGCCTCCCCCCTCCGAGAAGAACGAGTCGAAGCCCGTGGTGAAGTCGAAGCGACGGCCTCCTCCCTTGGTGCCCGTGTCTCGGAGCGAGGCGCTGCCGTTGTCCTTCGCCCAGCAGCGGTTGTGGTTCATCGACCAGCTCGCACCCGGGAGCTACACCTACAACATTCCCTTCTTCGCGCGACTGAAGGGGCCCCTCGACGTGGCCGTGCTGGAGCGGAGTCTGTCGGAGCTCCTCCGGCGGCACGAGTCGTTGCGGACAACCTTCACGCAGGTGAACGGACAGCCCGTGCAACGGATTGCCCAGGCGCCGGACTTCAAGCTGGCGGTGGAGGGCCTGGAGCTCGTGGCGGAGGGAGAGCGGGAGCTGGCGCTCCAGAGGCTCGCGGAGGAAGAGGCGCGGCGCCCGTTCGATCTGGAGAAGGGGCCGTTGCTCAGGGCGAAGGTGCTGCGCGTGGCCGTGGATGACCATGTGCTGCTCCTGACCGTGCACCACGTCATCAGCGATGCCTGGTCCCTGGGCTTGCTCGAGCGCGAGCTGACGGTGCTGTACCGGGCCTGCTCGAGTGGTGCGGAACTCCCACCCTCGGCGTTGCCGGTGCAGTACGCGGACCACGCGAAGTGGCAGCGGGAGTGGTTGAAGGGCGAGGTGCTCGAGGAGCAGCTCTCCTGGTGGAAGCACCAGCTCGCTGGAGCGCCGCCCGTGTTGGAGTTGCCCACGGACAGGCCCAGGCCTCCCGTGCAGTCCGCTCGTGGAGCCCTCCATCGGGTCATGCTGTCCCCGGCGCTCTCGGGAGCCGTGAGGGAGCGGAGCCGCAAGGAGGGAGTGACCCAGTTCATGACGCTGCTGGCGGCCTTCCATGCGCTGCTGGCGCGCTACAGCTGGCAGACGGACATCGTGGTGGGCTCGCCCATCTCCGGGCGCAACCGGCGCGAGGTGGAGAGGCTGATCGGCTTCTTCGCCAACACGTTGGCACTGCGGGTGGATGGCTCGGGAGACCTGAGCTTCCGGGAACTGCTGGGCCGGGTCAGTAAGGCCTGTCTGGGCGCCTATGCCCATCCGGATCTGCCGTTCGAGCAACTGGTGGATGCGCTTCAGCCGGTGCGCGACTTGAGCCGGTCACCGCTCTTCCAGGTCATGTTCGTCCTTCAGGGGGTGATGCCCTATGCCGCCCTGGATCTGCCTGGCGTGTCTGCGAGCGAGCTCGTTGTCGATCCCGGGGTGTCCCGGTTCGATCTCACGCTCTCGGTGCGAGAGACCCCCGAGGGGTGGCTGTGCATCTGGGAGTACAGCAGCGACCTGTTCGATGCGGAGACGGTGGAGAGGATGGCGGGGCACTACGCGCGGCTGCTGGAGGGGGCAGTAGCGGAGCCGGAGCAGCGTCTGTCGTTGTTGCCGATGATGGGGGAGGAGGAGAGGCGGAGGGTGGTGGTGGAGTTCAACGACACGGCGGAGCTGTACGCGCCGGCGAGTGGGGTGCACGAGCTCTTCGAGGCGTGGGCGGACAGGACGCCGGAAGCGGTGGCGGTGAGCTTCGGAGAGGAGAAGCTGACGTACGGGGAGTTGAACCGGAAGGCGAACCGGCTGGCACACCACCTGAGGGGGTTGGGAGTGGGGCGGGACGTGCCGGTGGGATTGTGCGTCAAACGCTCGCTGGAGTTGGCGGTGGGGGTGTTGGGAATCCTGAAGGCCGGGGGAGCGTACGTGCCGCTGGACCCGGCGTACCCGGCGGAGCGGCTGGCATTGATGCTCAACGCGTCGCGAGCACCGGTGGTGCTCACGCAGAAGGCATTGAGAGAGGCACTTCCCCCGAGCGAGGCGAAGAGGGTGTTGCTGGATGGGGATGAGAAGGATTGGGGGGAGCAGAGCGAGGCGAATCCGGAGCGAGTGTCGGGCCCGGAGGCGCTGGCGTACGTCATCTACACGTCAGGGTCGACGGGAGTGCCGAAGGGAGTGGCGATGCATCACCGGCCACTGCTCAATCTCATCCGGTGGCAGGTGGGACGCTCGGAGGCGGGGAAGGGGAAGACGCTGCAGTTCTCGGCGCTGAGCTTCGACGTGAGCTTCCAGGAGATGTTCGCCACGTGGGGGGCGGGTGGAGAGCTGGTGGTGATTGAGGAGGAGCTGAGGCTGGAGGCGAGGGGGCTGCTGGAGAGGATGGAGAGCAGCGGAGTGGAGAGGCTGTTCCTGCCATTCGTGGCACTGCAGAACCTGGCGGAGGTGGCGGAGAGGGAGGGGCTGGCGCCGAGCAGGCTGAAGGAAGTGATAACGGCGGGAGAGCAGCTGAGGGTGACGCCAGCGTTGAGGGGGTGGATGAAGAGGCTGGGAGGGGTGCTGGAGAATCAGTATGGGCCGACGGAGACACACGTGGCGACGGCGTACCGGCTGGAGGGAGAGGCGGAGAAGTGGCCGGAGCTGCCAAGCATTGGAAAGCCCATAGCGAACACGAGGGTGTACCTGCTGGATGCAAATGGGGAGCCGGTGCCGGTGGGAGTGGCGGGGGAGCTGTACATAGGGGGAGTAGCGGTGGCGAGGGGCTACCTGCACCGGGAGGAGCTGACGCGGGAGAAGTTCCTTGCGGACGGAGTGGGAGGCAAACCGGGAGGGAGGCTGTACCGGACGGGAGACTGGGCGAGGTACCTGCCAGACGGGAACATCGAGTTCCTGGGGCGTAGAGACGCACAGGTGAAGGTGAGAGGGTTCCGAATCGAGCTGGCGGAGGTGGAGGCGGCGCTGGCCAGGCACCCCGGGGTGAAGGACGTGGCGGTGGTGGCCAGGGAGGCGGGCTCGGGAGGAAAGAGGCTGGTGGCGTATGTGGTGCCGCAGCCGGGCCAGGAGGTGGAGGTGGCGTTCCTGAGGACATTCCTCAAGGAGCGCCTGCCCGAGTACATGGTGCCGTCTGCCTTTCTGCGCCTGGAGGCGTTCCCGCTGACGCCCAGCGGGAAGGTGGACAGGAAGGCCCTTCCCGCGCCTGAGGCGGAGAGCACGGGGCATGACAGCTATGTGCCCCTGCGGACGCCTCTAGAGGAGGTGGTGGCGGGAATCTGGGCGCCGCTGCTGGGGCTCGAGCGAGTGGGAGCGCGCGACAACTTCTTCGAACTGGGGGGGCACTCGCTGCTGGCGACACAGGTGGCGTCGCGCTTGCGAGAGGTGCTCCGGGTGGATGTGCCGGTGCGCATGCTCTTCGAGGCGCCCACGGTGGCGGAGCTCGCCGCTCGGCTGGAATCGACATCGGGCGGCATGCAGAGGCCCCAGCCTCCGTTGTTGGCGCGCATGCAAGGGACGGGGGTCTTGCCATTGTCCTTCGCGCAGCAGCGCCTGTGGTTCATCGCACAGCTGGATCCTGGAGGCTTCGCGTACAACCTGCCCTACGTCACGAGGCTGAAGGGCTCGTTGGACGTGGCCGTGCTGGAGCGGAGCCTGGCCGAGGTCGTTCGTCGGCACGAAGCCCTGCGGACAACGTTCATCCTGTTGAATGGGCAACCGGTGCAGCGGATTGCCCCGGAGCTGGCGCTCGCCGTGAAAGTCGAGAGCCTGGAGGAGCTGCCAGACGAGGAACGCTCCGGGGTTGTTCAGCGGCGCCTGCAGGAAGAGATGCAGCGCCCGTTCGATCTGGAAAAGGGCCCGCTGCTCCGAATGCTGCTGCTGCGCGTGTCCGCTGACGAGCACGTGTTGATGCTCGTGATGCACCACATCGTCTGCGACGGCTGGTCCATGGGCGTGCTCGTGCGGGAGCTGGCGGCTCTGTATGAGGCGTTCGCGTCGGGGAAGGAGCCTGCGCTCCCGGCGATGCCGGTGCAGTACGCGGATTACACGCGGTGGCAGAGGGAGTGGCTGAAGGGAGAGGTGCTGGAGGCGCAGCTGTCCTGGTGGAAGCAGCGGCTGGAGGGAGCTCCGCCCGTCCTGGAACTGTCGACGGATCGGCCGAGGCCTCCGGAGCAGACCTTCCGGGGCGCCACGATGACGGTCCCTCTTCCCGCAGTACTCACCGGGAGTATCCGGGAGCTGAATCGCGCGCAGGGCGTCACGCCATTCATGACGTTCCTGGCGGCGTACCAGGTGCTGTTGGCGCGCTACAGCGGGCAGACGGACATCGTGGTGGGCTCGCCCATCGCGGGACGCACCCAGCGAGAGCTGGAAGGGCTGATTGGCTTCTTCGTCAATACGCTCGCACTGCGCCTGGATGCGCCAGCGGACGCGAGCTTCCGGCAATTGCTGGGCCGGGTGCGTGAGGCCTGTCTGGGTGCCTATGCCCACCAGGATGTTCCGTTCGAGCAGCTCGTGATTGCGCTGCATCCTGTGCGGGATCTGCGTCGTCCAGCGCTGTTCCAGGTGATGTTCGCCCTGCAGGAGGCGACTCCCTCGCTGGTCCTGCCCGGGTTGGCGTCGGAAGAGGTGGCGTTCGAGACCGGGCTGGCGAAGTTCGATCTCACCTTGTTCGTGAGAGAGACCGAGGAGGGATGGGAAGGCCTCTGGGAATACAACACCGACCTGTTTGACGAGGCGACGGTGGCCCGGATGGCAGCGCACTACGCGAGGCTGCTGGAAGGTGCAGTTGCGCAGCCGGAGCAGGCGCTGTCGGCGCTACCGCTGCTGTCCGAGGAGGAGCGGCGGCGGGTGCTGGTGGAGTGGAACCAGACGCGGACGGAGTACCCGAGGCAGGCGTGCGTCCACTCGCTGTTCGAGGAGCACGTGGCACGCCAGCCCGAAGCCGCGGCGGTGGAGTACGACGGGCAGCGGTTGACGTACGCGGAGCTGAACCGGAGGGCCAACCAGGTGGCCCGGCACCTGCGGCGCCTGGGCGTCACGGCGGGGAGCCGGGTGGGACTGTGCGCGGGGCGCTCAGTGGAGATGGTGGCGGCGACGCTGGGCATCCTGAAGGCTGGGGGCGCGTACGTGCCGCTCGACCCTGCCTATCCCCAAGAGCGTCTGTCATTCATGGTGGAGGACACGGCGGTGCCGGTGGTGCTGGTGGAACCGGAGCTGGTCTCGAAGCTGCCACCGATGGCCGCGATGGTGGTGGAGCTGTCGGAGAGGACGTTCGCGCTCGAGAGCGGGGAGGACCTCGGGGAGCGGGTTGCTCCCGAGGCACTGGCGTATGTCATGTACACGTCGGGCTCGACGGGCCGGCCCAAGGGCGTGTGCATCCCGCATCGGGGAATCGTCCGCCTGGTGCGAGACACCCACTTCATGCGGGTGACGCCGGAGGACCGTTTCACCCAGACATCCAATACCGCGTTCGATGCGGCGACCTTCGAGTTGTGGGGCGCGCTCTTGAACGGTGGCTGCCTGGTGGGGGTGCCCCGGGAGGTGGCGCTGTCACCGAAGGCCCTGGCCACGTTCCTGCGCGAGAAGCAGGTGAGCGTGGCGTTCGCGACGACGGCGCTCTTCAATCAGGTGGCGGCGGAGTGCCCGGACGCCTTCCGCTCGGTGCGGTACGTGGTGTTCGGCGGCGAGGCGGCGGACCCCAGATGGGTCAGGGAAGTACTGCGGAAGGGGGCTCCGGGGGCGCTGCTCAACGCGTATGGGCCAACGGAGAACTCGGCGTTCTCGACGACGTTCGAGGTGAAGGAGGTGCCGGAGGAGGCGGTGTCGGTGCCCATCGGCAAGCCCGTCTCGAACTCGGAAGCGTATGTGCTGGACGCGCGGATGCAGCCGGTGCCGGTGGGCGTGGTGGGCGAGCTCTACGTCGGAGGAGATGGGTTGGCGCTCGGCTACTTGAACCGGCCAGAGCTCACGGCGGAGAAGTTCGTCGTCCACCCGTTCAGCGCTGAGCCGGGCGCGAAGCTGTACCGGACCGGAGACCTGGTGAAGCTCCTGTCGGACGGGAGCATGGAGTTCGTGGGACGCCGGGACGCGCAGGTGAAGGTGCGCGGCTTCCGCATCGAGCTGGGAGAGATCGAGGCTGCTCTGGCCGCGCACTCCGGTGTCGGCGAGGTGGTGGCGGCGGCCCGGGACGAGGGGCTCGGGGGCAAGCGGCTGGTGGCCTATGTGGTGCCGCGCGACGGCCTGAAGGTGGAGGCGAGCGCACTGAGGGTCTTCCTCAAGGAGCGGCTGCCCGAGCACATGGTGCCCTCGGCCTTCGTGCTGCTGGAGAGGCTGCCGCTCACGCCGAACGGGAAGGTGGACCGCAAGGCGCTGCCAGCACCCGAGGCGAGGGGGACGGAGCGCGGGGATTACGTGGCTCCCCGGACGGAGATGGAGCGGGTGGTGGCGGACATCTGGGCTCCGCTGTTGAAGCAGGCCCGCGTGGGGGCTCGGGACAACTTCTTCGAGCTGGGCGGGCACTCGCTGCTGGCCGCTCAGGTCGCCACGCGTCTGCGCGAGGCGCTCCGGATGGAGCTGTCCGTGCGCGTGCTCTTCGAGGCTCCGACGGTGGCGGAGCTGGCGCTGCGGCTCGAGTTGATGTCAGGCGGCCAGCAGGGCCCTTCGGCTCCTCCGCTGGTTCCCGTTCCGAGGGACGGTGAGTTCCCGCTGTCCTTCGCGCAGCAGCGGCTGTGGTTCCTCGAGCAGTTCGATCCCGGTGGGTTCTCGTACAACGTTCCCGTCGCCACGACGTTGAAGGGCCCACTCGACGTGGCCCTGCTGGAACGGAGCCTGTCGGAGCTCGTCCGGCGGCACGAGGTGTTGCGGACGACGTTCTCGGAGGTGAACGAGCAGCCGGTGCAGCGGATTGTCCCGGAGCTGGTGCTCCCGCTGCCAGTGGAGGTCCTGGAGGGGCTTCCGGCCAGTGCGGTCACTCGGCGTGTGGAGGAGGAAGCCCGGCGCCCGTTCGACCTGGAGCAGGGTCCGTTGGTCCGGGCGCGGCTGCTGCGCGTAGCCGCGGACGAGCATGTGCTGGTGCTCGTGATGCACCACATCGTCTGCGACATCTGGGCTCTGGGCCTCCTGTTGCGCGAGGTGGAGACGCTGTATCGGGCGTTCGCCTCGGGAGCGGTGCCCTTGCTGCCGGAGCTGCCGGTGCAGTACGCGGACTATGCGAAGTGGCAGCGCGAATGGCTGAAGGGGGAGGCGCTGGAGCAGCAGCTCTCCTGGTGGAAGCGGCAGCTCGCTGGAGCACCGCCCGTGCTGGAGCTGCCCACGGACAGGCCCAGGCCTCCCATGCAGTCCTTCCGGGGCGCGCACCTGCAACTGCCACTGTCCTCGCGTCTGGCCTCCGCGGTCCAGGAGCTGAGCCGCCGGGAGGGCGTCACTCCGTTCATGACGTTCCTGGCGGCCTACCAGGCCCTGCTGGCGCGCTACAGCGGACAGACAGACATCGTGGTGGGCTCGCCCATCATCGGGCGCAACCGGCGTGAGGTGGAGGGGCTCGTGGGTTGCTTCCTCAACACGCTGGCGCTGCGAATGGATGGCTCCGGAGCTGAGAGCTTTCGGGAACTGCTGGGCCGGGTTCGCGAGACGTGCGTGGGTGCCTTCGCCCACCAGGACATGCCCTTCGAGCAACTGGTGGATGCGCTCCAGCCCGCGCGCGACTTGAGCCGCACGCCGCTCTTCCATGTCATGTTCGCTCATCAGCTCCTGCCATCTGCGCTGTCGCTGCCCGGCGTGTCCGCGAGCGAGTTCCCCTTCGAGCCGGGGATGGCGAAGTTCGACCTGACGCTGTTCGTGAGGGAGACGGAGGACGGTTTGTTGAGCCTCTGGGAATACAACACCGCGCTGTACGACGAGGAGACAGTGGCCCGGATGGCGGCGCATTACGCGCGGCTGCTGGAGGGGGCGGTAGAGGAGCCGGAGCAGCGTCTGTCGTTGTTGCCGCTGATGGGAGAGGAGGAGAGGCGGAGGGTGGTGGTGGAGTTCAATGAGACGGCGGAGCTGTACGCGCCGGCGAATGGGGTACACGAGCTCTTCGATGCATGGGCAGACAGGACGCCAGGAGCGGTGGCGGTGAGCTTCGGAGAGGAGAAGCTGACGTACGGGGAGCTGAACCGGAAGGCGAACCGGCTGGCACACCACCTGAGAGGGCTGGGAGTGGGGCGAGACGTGCCGGTGGGATTGTGCGTCAAACGCTCGTTCGATTTGGCGGTGGGGGTGCTGGGAATCCTCAAGGCCGGAGGAGCGTACGTGCCGCTGGACCCGGCATACCCGGCGGAGCGACTGGCATTGATGCTCAACGCCTCGCGAGCGCCGGTGCTGCTCACCCAGCATCGGCTGAAGGACACGCTGCCGGAGGGAGAGGCGAAGAGGCTGTTGTTGGATGGAGATGAGAAGGATTGGGGGGAGAAGAGCGAGGAGAACCCGGAGCGAGTGTCGGGCCCGGAGGCGCTGGCGTACGTCATCTACACGTCAGGGTCGACGGGAGTGCCGAAGGGAGTGGCGATGCACCACCGGCCACTGCTCAACCTCATCCGGTGGCAGGTGGAGCGCTCGGAGGCGGGGAAGGGGAAGACGCTGCAGTTCTCAGCGCTGAGCTTCGACGTGAGCTTCCAGGAGATGTTCGCGACGTGGGGAGCGGGTGGAGAGTTGGTGGTGATTGAGGAGGAGTTGAGACTGGAGGCGAGGGGGCTGCTGGAGAGGATGGAGAGAAGCGGGGTGGAGAGGCTGTTCCTGCCATTCGTGGCACTGCAGAACCTGGCGGAGGTGGCGGAGAGGGAAGGGCTGGCGCCGAGCAGGCTGAAGGAAGTGATAACGGCGGGAGAGCAGCTGAGGGTGACGCCAGCGTTGAGGGGGTGGATGAAGAGGCTGGGAGGGGTGCTGGAGAACCAGTACGGGCCGACGGAGACGCACGTGGCGACGGCGTTGCGGCTGGAGGGAGAGGCGGAGAAGTGGCCGGAGCTGCCAAGCATTGGAAAGCCCATAGCGAACACGAGGGTGTACCTGCTGGACGGGAACGGAGAGCCGGTGCCGGTGGGGGTGGCGGGGGAGCTGTACATAGGGGGAGTGGCGGTGGCGAGGGGCTACCTGCACCGGGAGGAGCTGACGCGGGAGAAGTTCCTTGCGGACGGGGTGGGAGGCAAACCGGGAGGGAGGCTGTACCGGACGGGAGACTGGGCGAGGTACCTGCCGGACGGGAATATTGAGTTCCTGGGGCGCAGGGATGCGCAGGTGAAGGTGAGAGGGTTCCGAATCGAGCTGGCGGAGGTAGAGGCAGCGCTGGCCAGGCACCCGGCGGTGAAGGACGTGGCGGTGGTGGCGAGGGAGGGAGCGTCAGGACAGAAGCAGTTGGTGGGGTACGTCGTAGGCAAGGAGGGGCAGGAGCCGGCAGCCGCGGAGCTGAAGAGCTTCCTGAAGGAGAGGTTGCCCGAGTACATGGTGCCGGCTGTCTTTGTGTGCCTGGAGGCGTTCCCACTGACGCCCAGCGGCAAGGTGGACAGGAAGGCCCTTCCCGCGCCGGACTTCACGCGTCAGGAATTGTCGCGCTCCTTCGTTGGCCCACGCACGGCGCTCGAGGTGCAGGTCGTGCGCATCTGGGAGGAGTTGCTGGGAATCCATCCCATTGGCGTGCATGACAACTTCTTCGAGCTGGGCGGCAACTCGCTGCTGGCGATTCGTCTGTTGTCGAGAATCCGGACGAGCACGGGGCGCAACCTGCCGGTGGCCGCGCTGTTCCAGAACGCGACCGTGGAGCACCTCGCGAGCCTGCTGCGTCAGGAGGCAGGGCCGTGGACTCCGCTGGTGGAACTCCGGGGCGGGAACAAGCGGCCGTTCTTCTGTGTGCACGCGGTGGGAGGAACGGTGCTCGGGTACATGGAACTGTCTCGCCTGCTGGGCCCGGACCAGCCCTTCTACGGCTTGCAGTCGCGGGGGCTGGATGGAGACCAGGAGCCCTGCGAGTCCGTGGAGGAGATGGCGGCGCTCTACATCGAGTCCATCCGGCGCGTGCAGCCCCGCGGGCCCTACCTGCTGGGCGGCTGGTCGATGGGCGGAAGCATCGCCCTGGAGATGGCGAGGCAGCTTCGAGCTCAAGGCGAGCAGGTGGAGTTGCTGGCGCTCATCGACAGCTATGACCTGGCCCCGGCGGTGGCCCGGCTGTCTCCCGAGCAACAGGAGGCCTCTCGGTTGTCCGCGCTGTTCTACGCGGATCTGCTGAGGGCCGCGGGCCAGGAGCCGCCGGTCTCCGACGAGGCGCTCGCCCGGATGGAGCCGGAGGAATTGCACCGAGCCCTGGAAGCGGTTGGCAAGGCCGCGGCTGCCGTGTTGGGGGCCGGTATCCAGCCGCTCCAGGCTCTGCAGCGAGTATTCGAGAAGAACCTGCGGGCGGCCTGGAAGTACTCGCCACCGCCGTACGCAGGGACGGTCACCCTCTTCGAGGCCAGCGAGTCATCGCTCCAGAAGCAGGGGGGAAGCCGGTTCGCCGCCAGCGAGGTGCAGGTGACCACGTTGGCGGGAGATCACTACTCCATCCTGCGAAGTCCTCGGGTGGAGGAACTGGCGGCACGGCTCGGGTCTCTCCTGGAGCGGGCTCAGTGACGAACACGAAGGTCGGTTCTGGGAGTGTCATGAATACGCGCGAGTCCAAATCCAAGCGGAATCCGGGTCGCAAGCCGCCTCCTCTGGTGCCGGTGTCTCGCGACGGAGCTCTGCCACTGTCTTTTGCCCAGCAGCGGTTGTGGTTCATCGACCAGCTCGCGCCCGGGAGCTACACGTACAACGTTCCTTTCTTCGTGCGGTTGATGGGACCGCTCGAGGTGGCCGTGCTGGAGCGGAGCCTGTCGGAGCTTCTCCGGCGGCACGAAGCCCTGCGGACGACGTTCTCCCTGGTGAACGGTCAGCCCGTGCAACGGATTGCCTCGGAGTGGGGTTTCACGCTTCCGCTCGAGGATCTGGAGGGCATGGCGGAGGGACAGCGAGAGGATGTGGTCCGGCGCCTCGCGGAGGAAGAGGCTCGCCGCCCGTTCGACCTGGAGAAGGGTCCCCTGTTCCGGGCGCGGTTGCTTCGCGTGGCGGCCGATGAGCACGTGCTGCTGCTCTCGAAGCACCACGTCGTCAGCGACGCCTGGTCCCTGGGCTTGCTCGAGCGCGAGCTGACGGCACTGTACCGGGCTCTCTCCCATGGCGAGCCCATGCCGCGAGCGCTGGAGGTGCAGTACGCGGACTACGCGACGTGGCAGCGGGAGTGGGTGAAGGGCGAGGTGCTCGAGGAGCAGTTGCGCTGGTGGAAGCAGCAGCTCGCCGGAGCGCCTCCCGTGTTGGAGTTGCCCACGGACAGACCCAGGCCTCCCGTGCAGTCCGCTCGCGGAGCCGCGTTGCGGGTGATGCTTTCTCCGGCGCTCTCGGGGGCCGTGAAGGAGCGGAGCCGCAAGGAGGGAGTGACCCAGTTCATGACATTGCTGGCGGCATTTCATGCGCTGCTGGCGCGCTACAGCGGACAGACGGACATCGTGGTGGGCTCGCCCATCTCCGGGCGTAACCGGCGCGAGGTGGAAGGGCTGATCGGCTTCTTCGTCAACACGCTGGCGCTGCGGATAGACGGTTCCGAGGCGGCGAGCTTCCGGGAGCTCTTGGGCCGGGTTCGCGAGTCGTGTCTGGGCGCCTATGCCCACCAGGATCTGCCGTTCGAGCAACTGGTGGATGCGCTTCAGCCCGCGCGAGACATGAGCCGTTCGCCGCTCTTCCAGGTCATGTTCGTCCTCCAGGCGATGGATCCGTGCGCGGCGCTGAAGCTGCCCGGTGTGTCCGCGAGCGAGCTCGTCGTCGAGTCCGGAGTGTCCCGGTTCGACCTCATGCTGTCTGTACGAGAGCTCTCGGAAGGGTGGCTGTGCATCTGGGAGTACAGCAGCGACCTGTTCGATGCGGAGACGGTGGAGAGGATGGCAGCGCATTACGTGCGGCTGCTGGAGGGGGCGGTAGCGGAGCCGGAGCAGCGTCTGTCGTTGTTGCCGCTGATGGGAGATGAGGAGAGGCGGAGGGTGGTGGTGGAGTTCAATGAGACGGCGGAGTTGTACGCGCCGGCGAATGGGGTGCACGAGCTCTTCGAGGCATGGGCAGACAGGACGCCGGAAGCGGTGGCGGTGAGCTTCGGAGAGGAGAAGCTGACGTACGGGGAGCTGAACCGGA
>NZ_PZOX01000048.1 GCF_003044305.1 Vitiosangium sp. GDMCC 1.1324
GGACGTCCTCCTGTTGGTGCGGCTCGAGGGCCCCGAACTCGGGCAGCAGCACATTCACCGCGGGCATCCCCACCGCGGCGATGAAGTCCAATGCCTCCGCGACCTCGATTCCCCCGCGACACGTGCCGCGGCGGCACGACAGGTAGAGCGAGCGCAATGCCTCGGGGATGTCGGCAGGCGCGAGCGCCTGGACCGAGGACCTGAAGGCCCTGAGAGCTTCCAGGTGCTCAGCTCCGGAACGCTCCAGCACGTCCACAGGGACTTGCAGTGGTGGGGGGTGGGCCCTCAGCTCCGCCAGCTCGGCCGCAACGCGGTCACCGTGGAGGTCGATGGCGTGCAGCAGGGCCTGCTTGTGCATGCTCGGCTCATTCAACACATGTTGTGCATGCGCGCGCGTCCAGACGAGGAGAAGGACGACGGAGAGGCCCCACAGATACGGCCGGCCCCTTGCTGCATCCAGTGTCGTTCGAGACGTACGCACGCGGCTCCCTTCATCGAATCCCAAGGCGGCAGTATACGGGAGCGTACCGGGCGGCGAGGCTGCGGCACAAAGGGCGCGCCCGACCGGGCTTTCCTCCCAACCGGGCTCTGGAGAGTCAGGAGAGGAAAGAATGACGTGGGCACAGGAAGGAGGACGGCACCTCGGTTGTGTTCTTGCTCGAGAGCCTGGACGAGCAGGAGTTCCTGCTCAAGGCACGGCCGAAGCTCTACTTCATCACGGACCACTACCGGGGCTGGCCGTGCTGGCACGCCTGTCGAAGCTGAAGGTAGCTGGCCAGCGCACAGAGGCTTCCGTGGCTCCTCGCCGCGCTCATGGCCGTGGGATGGCTCCTCGTCCCCCTGGTTCACGGCTCGGTGTGGCTGCACAGGGCTCGTAGCGAGAGCGCGCCAGTGGCGACGGCTCTCGCTCTCTACCTCGGGGCAACCTTTGCCGTCACTGAGTTGGGAAACTTCCCGGTCCCTGTGCTGGGGGCGGGCGCGGGACCGGTGTTCGACTGGTACTCCGCGCTCGCCATCCTCAGGTCGACAGAGGCCGGCTCGGGCACCTGAGCTCAGACCCCACGCCGGCTCTCCAGAAAGCGGATGCATCCTGGCGTACCTACGGGACTGTTTTTGAAAGGAACTCTTATTCCGGGATGGCTCCCAGTACCGGCGTCAAGTCCGGATCGGCCTTCTGCTGTGGATGCAGGCGAAAGGTGCTGGAGTATGTGACGGCCCCCGCCGGGGTGCGCTCGATATTGGAGCACCTGGGACTGCCCACGCAGGCGCTGAAGCGGGCCCCGGCCCGGGGAGCACCCCAGCAGGCGTGGTGCTGAAGCGAGGGCGGCCAGGGCAGGGGTGTGCCCCAAGAGGTTGTAGCGTCCCGTGTACCGGCGCGGCGCGCGGCCTTGCTGGCCCCGGCAGCGGCCCTTCTCGGCCCCTCCGCTCCAGCCCTCTCCCTCAACATGGCTTCTCTCCCGCCTATACGCCCGACACGGCCCGTGGACATGCTGCCGGTGGGAGTCCAGGTGCCCGACCACGGATCGTACAGCTCCGCCGAGTCGAGAGAGTCCGTGCCATCCTGTCCGCCCACCACCAGGACCTGGCCCGAGGGCAGCAGAGTCGCCGTGTGGCCCGAGCGTTGCGCACTCATGCTGCCGGTGGAAGACCACATCGCCCCGCTCAGCGGCCCCGGGCTCTGCGCCTGAGCTCCCTGCGGCGCGAGCAGGCAGCAGCCCAGCAGCACCGCCAGGAGTCCGCGTACCCACCCTTCGAACTCACTCCGCGAAGGCGCCGGGGAACAGGCGACGGAGCTCGCTGCGCCAGAACGCGACATCGTCCGGCGGGTGCGGTCCCCAATGGGCAGCGACGTGCACCCCGAGCGGCAGGAAGCAAATCGGTTGACCGACCTCGTCCGTGGCCGTCGAGACCCAAGTCTTCCCTTGTTGAGAAGTCAGGAAGGCAGGGAACGCCGTGACGAGGTCCTTCCCGAGCACGATGTCGATGATCGCGGACGTTCCGCCCTCTTCATTGAGCCTCTCCATCACCTCAGCCGGATCGAGAGCCAAGAAGCCGCGGCCCTGGGAATCAAACGAGACGATGTCCCCCACGACGCCCGCGAAGCACCACCGCCAGGGCGAAGGCGCATCGGATGAGCTCTGGACGTAGAACTGCGCCAAAGCCGGGGCGAGGACCTGGCGTCGAAAGAGCTCCTGGAACACCGCCGCGAAGTTCCGGGTCGGAGAGAGCGTGTAGAGCGGCGCGAAGCCGTACACGTCAAAGTCGAATGCATGCGTGCCGCCGCCGGTCACCTCCATACTCAGGCGGAGAGACCTGTCCTCCGCGGGCTTCGCGCCTCGCCTCGCCACTGCCGCATCGTCGATCGCCGTGGAGAGCGTCTTCACGACCATGTCGCGCGAAGAGATCGTCACGACGGTGGCCTCCTCGTCTGGAGTGAAGACCCGAAAGCGTGAGAGCGCACGGCGGATGTCCTGGAGATGGGGCGTGCTCATGACGTAGGCATTCTAGGGAGGTATTGCCGTCACCGGGTGAGCGCGAGCCACAGTGCTCCCAGTAGCGCGTCCGCGAACAGCACCCCGAGAAGCTTTCGTCCCCAGGGTCCACGCCAAGGTTCAGGAGCCGGCGGAAGTGAGACAGGCTCTGGCGAGAGCGTTCCGGTGGTCGTCGCGCCCGCCGGTCCTTCCTTCCGGGCCGGCTCGGTCGTGAGCAGCGCGGCGACGAGCGCTCCGGCCCGCGACGCGTCGAAGCCCGTGCGGGCGACGAGCGGTGCCAGCAACTGGCGCAGGGCTCAAGCGGGGAGGGAGGCGGGCCCACAGAAGGAGAGCCTCTGCTTGGCAGCGACGGAGGAGGAGCCGAGGAAGCAGAGGACGGCGCGGGTGGAGTGGGCCGGGCTGCTGCGCAGGACGGAAAGCACTGGACGGGCTTCGCCTGTCTGCAGTGTGGAGGCAGGCGAAAGGAGCTGGCGTAGGTGACGGCCCCCGCCGGGGTGCGCTCGAGAGTGGAGCACCTGGGACTGCCCACGCAGGCGCTGAAGCGGGCCCCGGCCCGGGGAGCACCCCAGCAGGCGTGGTGCTGAAGCGAGGGTGGCCAGGGCAGGGGTGTGCCCCAAGGGGTTGTACCGTCCCGTGTACCGGCGCGGCGCGCGGCCTTGTTGGCCCCGGCAGCGGCCCTTCTCGGCCCCTCCTCTCCTGCCCTCACCCTCAACATGGCTTCTCTCCCGCCTATACGCGGGGGAGATCGCCGGGCAGACGGCGCCCACGTTGGCCGGGCCACCTTCTCCACCCCGGGGGCTGCCAGCGCTCAAGCTCTTCCAGCACATCCTCGCGCCGGAGATTCCCTATTACCTTGGGTGGCTCAACTACTGGTCTGCCGCTGCCGCACGGACCATCGGCTTTCCGGACCCCAACCGAGATGCGGAGTTGCTCTCTCTCTCACGGAGTACCGCGACGGGCGGGTGGGTCGTGCAACTCACCGATGCGCCGCTCGACCTGGACAACCCCTCGCATCTGGACGCGCTCAAACGGGCCTACGAGCGTTTCCCGGAGATCGGCGGGCGCGCCCCTTGAGGCTCGGCACGGCCCGCCGTGGCCATGCTCAGAGCGCCGCCTTCTGGCTTACCGGGAACGTGTCTCCGGCGCCTCAAGCGGCGATGGCCTCGGTGATGCTGAGCGCCGTGGGGGTGGAGTGGGTGCGCGACAGATGGAGCCCCGCCTCGGCCAGGAGCCGCGAGCCCGGCGTTGGCGATCCGCGAGCCGGCCAGGACGTGGGAATGATCGAAGAGCACCCCCTGGAGCGTGGGGGTGGATTGGAGCACCTCGATGAGGAACCCCCCCATGTCCGCCGCCCACATCCACCACGCGCTGAAAGGGGCTGAAGTCATAGCTCCGCGCGATGGGCCCATTCGGGGACCCCGCTCCAGGTGGTCCGCGACCCCCAGTTCGGTGGCCGCGGCGAGCGCGCCCGAGAGGATGAATCCAAAGGTGTCCATTGACGTGTCATTTGACGCGTCAGCCCTGCTCCAGGGGCCCTGGACGAGCGCCCGATGACAGGAATTCCGCGCGCCTGGACGAGTGGGCCGCTATGGTTCGGAACGTGCATTCCCAGGCGGCGCTCCTTCATCCCGGAGAAGAGGTTCCAAGCAATGTTCGCCAGATTTCGCAACCCCCCATCAAGAGGTTTGACCCTCATTGAAATTGCCATGCTCCTTGCCATCGCTGCCGTTGTCATCGGGGGGATGATGACACTTTATCTCTCGACCTCCAATCAGCGCAAACTCACAGACACCGAAGCCCTTACGGTGTCCGCTGTCCAAAGAATCTCTGACCTCTACGAAGGGAAGAGTATGAGAGGTTTTGACAATCGAACGGCCGTGGCTTTGGGTGCGCTACCTTCAAGCTATGAAGCTGCTGATGGTAGTGGTTACAACCTGCCCATAGCGAATGCCAAGATGACTTTTGGTTCGACAAATTTCAGCCCTGGCCCCGATTTGGGCATCATCCACGTAGGTCCTCTTTCTTCCGAGGCCTGCATAGCACTTGGAAAGCTGAACCTTGGCGACGTTGTGAAGTATGTCATCGTGAACAAAGATGCGGACTTCACAGGAACAGATAAGGCAGCTTTAGCCACACAGTCCATCAAGGATATCAATGGCGATATTTCAATCTCCGTTATCTCCAGCGCTTGCGCGGACGGCTCTTCTTATGTTCACTATTATTTGACGGACTAGAAGTATATCCCGCTCTGTTCCACACCGTTCCCCTGCGTGCAGCCCCCGGAACGTGGACGTGCTCGCACGGAGGCACCCTTCGGGCTGCACTCGGCCGACGCCGACAGCACCTATGGCTCCTCCAACGTGTCCAGGCCGTCGAGGAAGGCGCGGATGCGGGGCGAGCCGCGCAGCCGGGTGCTGTACATCGCCCACAGCGCCGTCGGCGGCGACTCCCACTCTGGGAGCACCCGCCGCAGGAGGCCGCTCTCGCAGTCCGCGGCGACAAGCCACGAGGGGAGCATTGCGATGCCCGCACCTCCACGGGCGAGGTCGCGGAGCAGCAAGGGGGTGGTGGTGCGCAGGGGACCGCGCACCTCCACAGCGCGCTCCTCGGCGCCGCGCACGAGAACCCACCGGAGAGGCACGCTGCTCCCGGGAGCCACGACGAGGCAGTCGTGGCGGACGAGGTCACTCGGGTCGCGCGGGATGCCGCGCTCCCGCAGGTAAGCCGGCGAGGCCATGACGAGCCGGCGGAAGCGGAAGAGCGGCTGAGCCACGAGGGTGGTGCTGTCCGGCGGGGGAGCTCCGCCACGGATAGCGAGGTCGACGCCGTCGCTGACGAGATCGATGAGGCGGTCTTCGATGCGGAGGTCGATCAAGAGCCGGGGATGCCGCCGCAACAGGGTGGGCAGGCGCGGCACGAGCAGCGTACTCGCCATGGTCACGGATGCGCTCATCACCAGCGCCCCGTGGACCTCAGCCCCCTCGCGCACCGAGGCCCTGGCGTCATCCACCTCGCGCAGGATGCCGACCGCGCGCTCGTACCATCGCCGCCCGGCGTCCGTGACCGAGAGCCGGCGCGAGGAGCGGAGGAGGAGCGTGGCCCCGAGGTCCTGTTCGAGCGCGCTGATCTGCCGGCTCACCGCGGCGAGCGAGATGCGCTGCTCCCGCGCTGCCGCGGAGAGGCTGCCGGACTCCACCCCGCGCACGAACGTCGCCATCTGCGAGAGCAGATCCATCGCTTTCGCCACTCTGGGGGATCCTCTCGCGCCACGCAAGGATGCCTTGCGCCGCCGCAGCCTACCGAGGCGCCGTGCGGAGGCGCAGAGTCTGGGTGCAACTTCTCCCCAACACCGAGGTAATCCCATGAAGATTGATAACGCCGTCGCCCTCGTTACCGGCGCCAACCGAGGCATCGGTTGCGCCCTCGTCCTCGCCCCGCGACGCCGGCGCAAAGCGCGTCTATGCGGCGGCCCGCCGCCCCGAGCAGGTCGACACGGCGGGCGGGGCGGTCGTCCCGCTGGCGCTCGACGTGACGGATCCCAGCTCCATCGCCCGCGTCGCCGAGGAGGTGCAGGACGTCACCCTCCTCGTCAACAACGCGGGCGCCAAAGCCTCGTTGAGCGCGCTGACGAGCCCGCTCTCGCGCATCCAGGAGGACTTCGCCACCAACGTCTTCGGGACGCTCGCCTTCACGCGGGCGCTCCTGCCGGTGTTGGAGAGCGTCGGCGGCGGGGCCATCGTCAACGTGCTGGCGGTGGTCTCGCTGGCCAGCATGCCGGCCGTCGGGGGGTACTCCACCTCCAAGGCGGCCGCCATGTCGCTGACGCAGGCGCTGCGCGGCGAGCTCGCGTCACGGGGGGTCCGGGTGCACGCCGTCTTCCCTGGGCCTGTCGACACAGAGATGGCGAAGGACATCCAGCTCCCCAAGACCTCGCCCGAGGCCGTCGCGCGAGCCATCCTCGAGGGCGTCGCGCGCGGCGACGAGGACATCCTCCCCGATCTCACGTCGCGCGAGGTGTTCGCCGCGTGGGCGCGCGATCCCGAGAGCGTGGAGCGCCAGCTCGCGGCCATTTGACTTTGTGAACCCGTTTGCGCTGGCGACCCGCCTCGACGAAATCGCCCCTCACCGCTCGCGCGCAGTGCTAGCCGCGCGGGTGGGGCAAGTTGTAACTGATCGCCGTGCCCCGTCTGAGAAAAGGAGAGGGAGCGGCCTGCCGAGCTGACTGAGTCAGCAGTGACGAGTGGCAACTCCCGACTGAGTTAGCAGTGGTGCGCAGGTCCCAAGTCCAGGCTGTTGATGGTCCTCAGGGAGCCAGTGAACCTATGTCGAGGCGCCTCGCCACCGGCTCGGGTTGCGATGCGCTCCACCTGTACTGAGAGCCATGATGCCCATCGAACCTTCTTGTGTGAGTACGAGTCAGCTCGGGGAAGATCGGGCACCACGCGTCCTGGTGGACCGCGCAGTCGCCCGAGAGAGAGGACCAGTAGACTGTCGCGCGCTCTCTCTCGATGCCGGTTCGGAGGAGGCTTGTCTCTTCGCCGCCGTGCGCGGCCCGAACTCAAAGTCGCCGTCCTCGGGCGACGTCGAGGTGTGCCCGCGGGCCGCGTGTCGGTAGTGGCGTGGCGCGCTGCCCGTCACGCGCTTGAACGCGTTGCTGAAGGCACTTTCGGAGGTATATCCGAGCGAGGCCGCTATCTGGCTGATGGTGACCGGGTCTTCGCGCAGGGCCCGCTGGGCGAGCCGCATGCGCCACTTGGTGAGGTACGAGAGTGGCGCCACGCCAGCGACCGACTTGAAGTGCGTGGCGAAGCTGGTGCGAGACATGGCGGAGGCCTTGGCCAACTCGCCGATCGTCCACTTACGCCCCGGATCGCCGTGCATGAGCCGGAGGGCAGGAGCGATTCGCTCGTCGCGGATGGCTCGGAGCCAGCCCGATGGCAGTTGGCCGGCGCCTTCCATGTGGGCACGCAGCGCCTGAACGAACAGGAGCTGCGTGAGCAGCTCCGAGGCGATGGCCCTCCCTGGACGCATGCCCCTGCGCTCCTCGAGGATCTGCTTGAGGAGCCATTGGAGCAGCGCCGCTTCGGGCGAGGCGCCGCGCACGTGTACCAGCTCGGGGAGTACCTCCGACAGGAGCGAACCGCTCGACGGGTGGGGCGACACAACCCCCGAGAGCACCACGCACTCGGGCTCCTCGCCATCTCCGAGCTGTGCAAAGCCTTCTCTCACGCGCCGTGCGTCTTTCGGCGGGATGGAGAGGCTGCTGGCGAGCACGAACCCTTGCCGCCCCGGCAAAAAGACGACATCGCCCTCCTCGAGCCGGACGCAGCGCTTCTGGCCGTCGAGCTGCAGCAAACAGGTGCCCCGCGCGACGGCCGCGAGCTTGAGCTTCCCGATCGACGGGAAGCGGAGCGCCCAGTCCCCTCGCGCGGAGAAGCCGCCGGACACCACCGAGCTCGCCTCCGTCAGCCGCAGGATGTCGGCGAACGGATCACTCGCGCCGTCGGGCGTGATCGGCACGGAGCGCTCGGGATCGCTCGTCGACCGCTGTAGCTCGCAGTCGCCCCGGACCGCAGGCCCATGCGGCGCCGGGGTCGTGGCAGTCCGTCGGATCGTCGTGGCGGGTGCGCGAAACGGGCCATCTACGCTTCGAGGTCGCATCAGCTCTTGAAGTAGCTCCCCCGCTCGAGATCTTCCAGCAAAGACGCATGCGTCGGACGCCAGCCCAGACGCTCTCGAGTCAGTCGGCTCGACACCCGACCGTTCATGCTGGCGAACATCGCGTACAGGCCGAAGTGCTCCGCCGCCGCCTCCGGAGACTTGGAGAGCAGAGGGACGCCGAGGCGCTTCGCGATGACGTCAGCGATCTCTCGGTAGGTGACGTCGTCCTCGGCCACCCCGTGGTAGCGGGCGCCCGCTGTACCCTTTTCGAGCGCTAGCCGATACAGCGTGGCGATGTCGCGGACGTGCACGGCGGGCCAGTGGTTGTCGCCCTGGCCCACGTAGGCCGAGACGCCCTTTTCGCGCGCGAGCCCGATCAGCGACGGAAGGACGTGCAGGCCGCGGTCGCCCTCGCCGTGGACGATCGAGACGCGCACCACCGAGGCGCGCACGCCTCGCTCCGCCAGGGCGGTCGCCGCCTCCTCGGTGGCGATGCGGGGAATCGTGGCGGAGCTGAACAAGGTCGCGTCGTCCTCGGTGGCAACGCAACCGGGCTGGATGGCGGCGGTGCCGGAGGTAATGACCAGAGGCCGGTCCGAGCCAGCGAGCAGGGCCCCGAAGGTCTCGACGGCTCGCCGGTCCGCTTCGGAGGCGGCCACGAAGCTCGAGAAGTCGGGCTGGAAGCCGGCGTGAATCACGCCGTCGGCGAGTGCGGCGCCGCTCTGCAGGCTGCTTGGATCGTCGAGATCCCCTCGATGCACCTTCGCGCCCGCTGCGGTCAACGCCTTTGCCGCCGCCTCGGACCGTGCGAGGCCGAGCACCTCGTGCCCGGCCCTCGTGAGCTCGGGGATGAGGGCGGAGCCAATGAACCCCGTACCGCCGGTAACAAATACTCGCATAGCGCTCTCCTTTGGCGGCGGCGTTGGAGGCCGACGCTCGTTGGCCACAGGAATAACGTCGGCCTCACGAACGCGGAATGCGCCAAAGGCCAAAAGACTTGCGCGTTCGTTCAACTCAGGAATCATCGACCAACATGTGCCTGGAAATGGCCGGGCAATCGTGTCCCCCAGTCGCGCCGCGCCTCGCTCTCTTGGGTTGATGCATCCATGCTGCTGCGAACTCATCGACCAGCGCGCGGTGCCCAGCGTGGGCGCCTACCTGGGCGAGGTGTTGGTTCGTCACCTGGGTGGCCAGTGGATCCCTCGCAAGAAGCTGGAGGAGGCCCAGGTGATCGTTTTCACTCCCAGGCGCAGCGCATCCGCGGATGCTTCCCGGAGGCTTGGTTTCGCCAGCGCGCCGCCCGGGAATTTTCCGCATCATTTTTCTCCTCGCTGTCTCTCTCGGCAGGAGGGGGAAAATCACATTGGATTCTTGCAGGCGTGGTGCTGAACCTGGCGCAGCCGCAGTCAATACGCCCCAACTCCCTGCCTCTCTCCTCAGCGAGGGCGGCCAGGGCAGGGGTGTGCCCCAAGAGGTTGTAGCGTCCCGTGTACCGGCGCGGCGCTCGGCCTTGCTGGCCCCGGCAGCGGCCCTTCTCGGCCCCTCCTCTCTTTCCCTCACCCTCCACATGGCTTCTCTCCCGCCTATACGCTCGATCTCGCGGACGAAGGCGTAACTGAACCCGGCCGCGATGGCCGCGGCGGCCTCCCGGCCGAGCTCTTGTTCCAGGAGGTAGCCCACCGCGCAGATGCGTCCCCGCGAGTCGATGAAGGTGGGGCGGCGCGCATCGGGATGGTCGTCGTTCCGGGGAAACTCGCCCCTGCGGAGCAAGAGAGGAGGCTGGCCAGCAGGAGAATGGCGGAGACAGCCATGTGTCGTGACAGGGTCATGGGAGCAGTACCCTCCAGGAGTGCATCCAGACCGGCCCGAGCCATGGACGGGCCGTTGCACCACACTGAGGGATTGCCCGGAGCCGAGCCGCACGAGGGGCTCTTCCTCCATCATGATTCCCTCATGACCCGAGATGGGAGACCCAGGCTGGATCGAGTGGAGCCTCGCCTGCAGATCCACAGAACCGTCCGGCTGTCAATTCAACAAAGAGCTTATGCACCGCTCACTCGCTGTGTTGCTACAAGCAAATCCAACAAGCAGTCCTCCAACGCGTGAAAGCTCACCATCAACATGGCTTCTATTCCGCCTATACTCCTGACATAGCCGTCAATGATGAGTGTTTGCCGGCAATGCATCGCTAAAATTCGACATAGTCCGATTTGTTGTTGCGGTCCCCAACCCCACCTCGAGGAGAGTTCCCATGCCTGCTCCGTCGTATCCGTCCAGCGCTTTCGACTCCGTCTACGGGCCGTCGAGCCCACTCATCAGCGTCAAGTCCGTGCTCTTCAACGATATCGAGCACTTCTCCGTCCGCGTGCCGGTCAACCCGGAACCATCCGAACCGGGTAGGAGTGTGGAACTCGATGCGTACTGCGCCATGCCCAAAGGGGCCGGCCCCTTCCCCGTGGTCATCCTGCCGTCACCGCTGGCGCCGATGGGGTGGCGCTCATACTGGATGGGCCTGACCTATCCGCCGGGCCCGATGCCCGGGGTGGAGCAGCCGGAGACGATGAGTGCCGAGGTGCCCATCATCGAGGACGGCGCCGGACTGCTGCCCGTGCTGGCGCGGGCCGGGTACATCGCGTTCGCCTACAGCGAGCGGGGACTGGCCAACTCCTCCGGGCTGATCGACGTGGCCGGGCCGCAGGATCAGAGGGACGGCAGCGCGGTGATCGACTTTGTCCTCTCCAATCTACCCGCAGCTGATCCGTCCCGGATCGCGTTCGCCGGCGCCTCCTACGGCGCGGGACAGAGCCTGCTGATCGCCGCCCAAGACCCTCGGGTCAAGGCCGTCGTCGCGATGAGCGCCTGGGCGGACCTGGCAGCAGGGTTGTTCGAGAACGACACCCGGCACATGCAGGCGTTCCTCGCGCTGCGGGCGCTGTTCGAGCGGGAACAGTTTCCGCCGAAGCCCGGCGAGCCCACGTTGCCGCACCCGACATACCTGAATCCGGAGACGGCGCGGATCTTCGAGCGCTACATGTCCGACGACTATCGGGCCCACATGCCCGAACTGCTGGAGTTCGCGGCCCAACGGTCCCCGCTCGCACCCGGCATCTTCGAACGTCTCAACCGGCCGGACCTCGCGATCCTGATCTGCACCTACTGGCACGAGACACTGTTCTCCAACAACGCGGTGGTCGAGTTCTTCAACAAGCTCAGCGCTCCGATGAAGCGACTGCTCGTGCAGGTCGGCGACCACGGCGCGGGCGAGGTGACCGGGCTGGCCGGATTGGGCAGCCGCCCCACCAACGCGATGCGGTGGTGGCTCGACTACCACCTCAAGGGCTCCGGCGAACTCGACGACAACACCGTGGTGGTCGAGCCGATGTACCACCCGCTCCGGGAAGCCGACAAGTTCCCGGACTGGGAGGCGTTCGTGCGCTCCCCCATGCGGTTCCACCTGCGGAAGCCCGGCCGGGAACCGGGCAGCATGGCCTGGGAGCCGGACACCAAGCCCTGGGAGTACGCCTTCACCGCCGGGGTCAACACGGCAGCGGAAGTGGCTGCGGCGTTGCTCAAGACGGGCCAGCGGGAGCGTCTGGCCCTCCCGATGCGGTACCAGACTGCCGACATCTCGTCGGAGCACGCGGTGTACTGGCGCAGCAACCTGTTCCCCCAGCGCCAGCGGATCAGTGGTGAGGTGCGGCTGCACCTGACCGTCAAGCCCGCCAACAAGTCGGTGACGCTGGTGGCGTATCTGTTCGACGTGAATGACGGCAAGGATGACCGGATCGTCACCAGCGCCGCCTACACCATCCACAACGAGCGGGCCGACCAGCCGACCGCGGTGGACTTCGGGTTCCAGCTGACCGACTACGTCCTGCCGCCGGGTCACAGCCTGATGCTGGTCGTGGACACCAGGGACAAGTTCCTGGCCGACGAGTCCATGGCCGGTACCGTGACGGTGATCCAGCCGGCCGACGGATCATCCTGTATCGACATCCCGATGGGGGACTACTAGGCGCTGTGGAGGCAGGCGAAAGGAGCTGGCGTAGGTGACGGCCCCCGCTGGGGTGCGCTCGATATTGGAGCACCTGGGACTTCCCACCCAGGCGCTGAAGCGGGCCCCGGCCCGGGGAGCACCCCAGCAGGCGTGGTGCTGAAGCGAGGGAGGCCAGGGCAGGGGTGTGCCCCAAGGGGTTGTACCGTCCCGTGTACCGGCGAGGCGCGCGGCCTTGCTGGCCCCGGCAGCGGCCCTTCTCCGCTCCTCCGCTCCAGCCCTCACCCTCTACATGGCTTCTCTCCCGCCTTCTATACGCGCGGGGTGGAAGAGGGGGCTCCAGGGTCAGGAGGGCGGTGGGCCGTGCCGGTGGAGAAAGGGTGCACCCCCTGGGGCCCACGTCGGCCCAGGTGGCCCAGGGGGAGGCTGCTGGGCCGTGGGCGTCTTCGGCCGCGTGACGGCTCGAGTCTCAACACCACATCTGGGCAGGTCCCCCACGTCTTCAGGGGGACCGAAGGGCTCGCCGGAAACCACTGGGCGTGACTCCAAAATGCTGACGGAACGTGGTGGCGAAGTGGCTCGGACTCGAGAAGCCCACGTCGAGCGAGATCTCCGTGACGCTCTCCTGGGACATGGCGAGCCTGCGCCGGGCCTCCTCCAGCCTCGCGCGGATGATGTACTGCCAGGGCGTCAGGCCAAATGCTTCGCGGAAGGCGGGCAGGAGTTCGTGAATGGTCATACCCGCCAGGAGCGCGAGTTCCTCCAACGACTGCTCCTGGTCGAGCGTGCCATGAATGCGCTCGCGCAGCCGGGCCTGCTGCATCCCGGAGAGTGTCCGGCGCCTCCGCCTCCTCGCGGGCCCACCTCGCACGGGCCCATAGACATCCATGAGGTGGAGCTTCAACCCATCGGTGACCGTATGCAGCAGCATACGCGCGAGGTCGTCCTCGCGGCCCAATAAGGAGGCGGCCCGCGATACGGCCTCCTTCAGGAACGGGTCGCGATGCGACACCCGGGCTGGGAGCTCGGCATCCGCGAGCAGTGACGTTGGGAGGACAATCTCCACGAAGCTCACGGTCGTCCCATGGGCCAGCGCCGCGTAGCGGCAGCCCGCGGGAATCATCCAGATGTCACCTGCTTTGGGCAGCACCCGTGCCGAGGGCCCGCTCGAGAACTCACACTCCATCGAGCGCAGCCGACCCTCAAGGTGGATGACAATACGATGGCGCTCCTCGTGGAAGCACCAATCCGTCGGTGACCGGACATCCTCGGTGGCGAAGGTCAGGTCGAGGCCGCTCGACGAGGCCGTGCGCCGCTGAACCATCACCCGCTCCGAGAGCGCCCGCGTTCCGTTCCAGATCATGCGCACTGCCTCCGTGCGGGGCGGCAGTTTAGGGCCGGAGGCGGGGAAATCGAAAGTGACGCGGAGATTTCGAAGGCGGCCAGAGGCGCTCCCTTCTAGATCGCAGGTGCACGGCCCCCGGAGCGCCTGCTCGAGGAGCGACATGAGACACGCCGCCCCGTTCACGATGTTGATGACGACCCGGCTGGAATCGCTGTTCATCCCGGGTCAGGGCCTCGCCGCAGATCCGGTCAAGTGCGGTGGAAACCGCGACGCCGATACCGGGACCTACAAGGGCCGGGCGAGCCGGGAGATGACGTCGGCCTTTTCCCCCGAGAGGTTGTAAGGATTCGTCTGAATGAAATCCCCCTTTTCCAAGGACGGTCGTTCATGAGTTTGAAGGTGGATGTAATTCCCGCGACCAACGATCTGATCTTGACCCGGGATCAGACCCTCGCTGAGGTCGTCAAGGCCATCATTCCCAAGGCAGAAGAAGCCGCGAAGGTCGACGTCTACTTCCTCGCCGACACGACGGGCAGCATGAACACGGCGATCGCGGCCGTCAAAACGGGCATCTCGGCCATCCTCGCTGCGGTCGCCAATCTGGGCGCCGACGTGCAGTTCGGCGTGGGCAACTACAAGGATTTCCCCGCCCCGGTGGCCAGCGAGCACCCATACGCCTTTCAGCATCAGCGGAGCATCACCGCCAACAGCAAGGACATCACGGACGCGATCAACACCTGGCAGACGACTGCCGGCCGGGACACGCCGGAGGCACAGTTCTACGCGCTGGATCAGGTCGCCGAGCCGCCCGGCGGCAAGGTGGGCTGGCGCGAGGAGGCTCAGCGCCTCGTCGTGTGGTTCGGCGACGCCGCGGGTCATGATCCCGTGTGCAAGGCCATCTCCGGGTTGAGCTATGACATCACCGAGAAGTCGGTGACCGACAAGCTGCTGGCGCAGAAGATCGTCGTCTTGGCGCTCAGCATGGACACGAACTACCGCGCCCCGGCCGGACTGGACGACGATCCCAAGACGACGTCGACAGGATACAAGTCCAAGTGCGGCGAGCCCGCCGGCACGAGCGGCCAGGGCACTCGGATCGCCAACGCCACCGGTGGCAAGCTCATCCAGGGGGTCAGCGCACAGGGGGTCGTGGAGACGATCACCGCTCAGTTGCGCGCGCGGATCACCCAGATCGACAACGTGCGCCTGGTACCGGCGGGTGACACGGCCCGCTTCGTACGGTCGATGACTCCCGCCCAGGGACACGGCCCCCTGTCCCGCGACCAGCGCCATGAAGTGGCCTTCGATGTCGCGTGGGTTGGCGTCGTGGCCTCGACCCCTCAGCCCCAGGTCTTCAAGGGCTCGCTCGATGTCGTCGCCGACGGACGAGTCGTCGGCGGCAAGCCCGTCACGATCACCGTTCCCGCGTCGGTCAAGGTCTCCGACGAGTTGCCCCCCATTGAACCAGAGGAGGATGTCCCCGTGAACCGCCCTGATGATGTCTCCGGCCAGTGGATGCTGATCCACCAGGTGACCGGCACCTATTTCGAGTGCGACAATTACTCGCCCAACGTCAACGATGCCGTCCAGGTCTGGCACGAGGATCCGCCCCGGACCACGCCACTGCTCCGGGGCCACCTCTGGAACCTCATCAAACAGGCCGACGGGACCTACCGCATCCGCACGGACGAAAAGAACCCCGGACTCGCCCGGGAACTCTACCTGGAGGCGTCGCCCAACACGGCGACCAAGGCCGGAGATGACTTCCCGCGCATGAAGGACAAGGCCGACACCGACCTCCAGTCCTGGCGGCTGGTGCCCGTGAGCGGCGATGCGGAGACCTACGCCATCGTCCCCGCCCGCTTCCCTGAGTACGCGCTCGGCATCTACCAGAACTTCTGCGTCACGGATAAGTTCGTGACCGCGACCCGCACCTGGGGTCGGCCCACGTTCCACCACTACTGGCGACTGAGCAAGCCGCCCGCGGTCGCTCTGCCCAAGCCGTGAGCCCCGTCCCCCCGAGGCGACGGGGGCTCCGAACATCTGCGGCGGCATGGGGGCCCGGAGCTGGCGTGGGCCGCCCCAGGTGCTCCAGATGGGCGCGTCCCCCCTCAGGGGGACGTCACGTCCGCCACACGCCGTCACAGCGCCAATGCCAGCGGCGCACCGGGGTTGGACTTTCGCTTCGCGATGAACCTGGCGCCGGTTCTTGAGCGCGCTATCTCGCGCTGCAGGTCGCGTCAACAGCCGCCGCCTTGAGCAGCGCGATCTCGGCCGGCGCGAGCGTCACCGTGCAGTGGTACGCGCGCCCCTCGTACTCGACGGCGAGCTCGGCCGCGCCGTTCGCGAACGAGACGAGCTGCAGGCGATACGGCTTGAGGAGCCTGGCGAGCGGCGTGCGAATCTGCCCTTCGAAGCCCTGGAGGCCGTGCAGGCGCAGCTCGATGGCATCGTCGTCACTCGCGGGCAGCTTGTCGTCGGGGGGAACGCGATCGATGATCAAGCCGTCGCCAGGGGCGTACTCGTACAGACCCTTCCCCGCGATGGCCCGCAGTCCCGTCGACGGATCCGTGAGCACCGTCTCGACGCCGCGCGCGGTGAGTGCGCTCGCGTGCTTGTACGTGGATGCCGCCGGAGGTGGAGGCGGCGCGGGCGGGCGCTTCGGCTTGGGACCGGCCAGTGATGTGCCTGCGAGGCAGGTGAGGCAGACGACAGCGAGCGCAGCACGACGAAACATGAGACACCTTTCCGCGAGCGAAGAGGGACGGCGGTTTTGCTCGACAGTGGGGCGCCTGACGCGGGCCGCGCGCCATTATTCAGGCGTTCGTGGCCGCGCGCCCCGTCCACCGGATGCGCGCCACCCGCTGGCTGGAGGCGCCGAGGAGGGCCGCGGACGGGGGCGGCCCGAGCCGTGCGCCAGCAGAGGGCGCGTGCGTCCCTCGGAAGCCCAGCGATGTCTAGCGCAGCGCTGCCTCTCTCCTCAAGCGAGGGAGGCCAGGGCAGGGGTGTGCCCCAAGGGGTTGTACCGTCCCGTGTACCGGCGCGGCGCGCGGCCTTGCTGGCCCCGGCAGCGGCCCTTCTCGGCCCCTCCGCTCCTGCCCTCACCTTCTACATGCGCACCTGGCCGTCCTTGCCCACCACGTACTTGTGGAAGTTCCACTTGGGCTCGCCGTGCTTGCGCGCGAGGAACTCGTAGATGGGGGACTGGCCCGCGCCCTTGGTCTTCACCTTCTCGAGCATGGGGAAGGTGACCTTGTAGCGGAGCTCGCAGACCTTGTACTCGGAGAGGTTCACGGCCTGGCCATTGAGGCGCTTGGACTGCAAGTCATGGAAGGACATCGCACGCTAATCGAGGAAGCGGCGCTCCCAGCGGCGCAGGTCCTCGGCAGTGAAGTCGGGCGAGGCGCCGCGCGTCTCATTATAGAGCCAGGGCTCCAGGACGCGTGCCAGCTCCCGGTAGGCGGGGAGCGTACGGCCCTGTTCAGTGTCCCCAGCGTCTGGCCAGGGGCCGAGCGTGACGACGGCGCGCTCCCCCTCCATCTCCTGGACGGTGGTGCCCGGTGAGGACAGGCGCGAGCGCAGGCCCGCCGCGCCGCCCAGCTCGCCCAGCACGGGCTGCCCCAGGAAGGTGAGCCAGGAGGGACCGCGTACTCGGGTGCCGAGGTGCCAGGAGTGCCAGCTCGGCTCAGGGATGTCCATGCCGGGATAGCGGAAGCACAGCTCTCGGATTTTCTCCAGGATGCCGATCCGGGTCCTCTGACCCTTGAAGGCGAGGCCCGCCTGTCCGAAGCAGAAGGGCAGGGGGGCGGCCAGTTGCAGCGCCAACTCGCGCACATGGTTTGGACCGTGCTCCTCCAGGTATTCGGTGGGAAGCCAGAAGCTCACCATGCATGACGCATTCGGCTCGTTGTTCAAGTCGGGGGCGCCGAGCGGTTTGCCGAGATAGTCGAACCCGTACTGGCTCTCGCGGTTGGAGTCATTATCGTACAACTGGATGCCGGGCCATTCGTCCTCGAGCATCTCACGCCGGATATGCTTCCACCCGGTGTCATCGAGCAACTGACTGTATCCGTCGTGATCCACGTAGGTGCCGAGCGCCCCTGGCCCTACCTCATTCAGGTAGGTTTCCAACGAGTGAAGCACCCCCCGCACTATCTCCTGGTGGGGGTGGCGGATGTAGAAGCAGAGGTTCAGGCTGTCGCGGAGGACGCTATAGTCGGCCGGCCCGTAGACGCGAATGCGTGGATGATGCTCGCTCATGGCGTGACTCCCACCCAGGGGAGGATTGCCTGGGGTTCAACCCCCAGGGCTTCCCGATACACATCGTTTTGCCGGCGGCCCGTATGCGGCCCTTTGGCGTATAGGCACCAGGGGTTTGTATCAGCGTTCACGCAGGGGAATTTGAAGTCATACACAGCCTGAGGCAGGAGCGGATCTCCCGGGTGGATGACGATGTCTGGCTTGATCGTACCGCTCAGCTCGCTGTAGCAGCCCTCCTCCAACAGAGCCTGCTCCTTCTCGGGGCTGATCAGCTCGCGCTGCCCGTTCTCCTTGTTGTAGCGGTAGCGTGGCTCCAGGCTGAAACCGCCCGGACGTAATGCGCCCAATTCCAGCCCGGCACACTCGAACGCGACCTGGTGCATCTTCTCGCCGAAGAACATGGCTCGCGTCCTGACCCTGCCCTCGAACGTCTTCACCTCGCGGCATTCAGCAAGGGTGGGACTCCTGCCGTCCATGTATTGGAGGAGCACCTTCTCGCGTGCCTTGTTGGCGCATTCCGAGAGCTTCTGCTCGATGGATTTCTTGTGAAACTCATTCAGCGCTATCGCGACCGCGGTGGCCGAGGCGCCGAACTCGGCCAGATGTTGCGCGGCCTGCGGTACGACGATTTCCTCTCCGGCCACGCGAGCGCACAGGGCCGGTTGGGTCCTACAGGCGCTCGATGCCGAGTCGAAGGACTGAGCGTAGTGGCTCGGGGTTCCGTAGCCCACCACTCCAGCATGGCAGGACGTGAGGAGCACACTGGTGAGCAATACTCCAGTCAATGGCTGGAACGCAGGTCTGGTTCTGCCCTTGAGGCGTTGCCATCCGTTGGTGTCGAGCTTGGAGGGGGGGCGGCGCTTGTGGATGAGCGACTCGGTCTTGGTCTTCTTGAAGGGCATGGCGGAGTGGCGCCGATGCTATAGGGGGCTTGCCGTGGCGGGACAAGAAACGGGGTGATTCCAGCCAGGGGCGACTCACGCGTGGGCCGGATGGGAGCTCCGGGGTGGCACGGGAGGCCGCGAGGTCCGCCGTGCGCGGCGCGCCAGGGTGAGGCCAAACCACAGTCCATAGCACGCCACGAGGCATACGGCTGCGGCGGTCAGGGCCATCGGCTCCCTCAAGCGGGGAGGGAGGCGGGCCCACAGAAGGCGCGCAGGTGCCCACACGCTTCGTCTGGGGCGGAGCGTGCGTTTCGGTGCTAGGTCTTGCCGCCATGTCCGGCGACTCACCCGTCCCCATCCCCGGCGACTTGCCCATCCTGCACTTCCCCCCCGAGCTCCCCATCTCGAGCCGGGTGGAGGACATCACCGCGGCCATCGCCGCCCATCAGGTCGTCATCGTCGCGGGGGCCACCGGCTCGGGGAAGACGACGCAGCTGCCGAAAGTCCTGCTCGCCATGGGGCGCGGCCGCCCGCGCCAGATTGGCGTCACCCAGCCCCGGCGTATCGCCGCGACGAGCGTGGCGGCGCGCGTGGCACGCGAGCTCGGCACGGAGCTGGGCACGGACGTCGGCTACCAGATTCGTTTCGAGGACCGCTCGTCCCGGCGCACGGCCGTGAAGTTCATGACCGACGGCGTCCTGCTCGCGCAGATTCACGGCGACCCGCTCCTGAGACGCTACGACACGATCGTGCTCGACGAGGCCCACGAGCGCAGCCTCACCATCGACTTCCTGCTCGGGTGGCTCAAGCGCATCCTCCCCAGGCGCCCCGACCTCAAGGTGGTGGTGAGCTCGGCCACCATCGAGACCGAGCGCTTCTCGCAGTTCTTCGGGGGCGCTCCGGTCATCCAGGTGGAGGGCCGTACCTTCCCGGTGGACGTGCTCTACGAGCCTCCCCCCGAGGACGCCGAGCTCGCCGACTCCGTCGCCGATGCGGTGGCCGACGTGCTCTCGCTCGACCCGGACGGGGACGTCCTCGTGTTCCTCCCCGGCGAGCGGGAAATCCGCGAGACCGAGAATGCCCTGAACGCGCGCGAGCTCCGCGGCACGGTGGTGCAGCCCCTGTACGCGCGCCTGTCGGCCGCCGAGCAGGCGCGCGTCTTCGCCACCATCCCCGAGCGCCGGGTCATCCTCTCCACCAACGTGGCCGAGACGTCGGTCACCCTCCCGGGCATTGTGTACGTCGTGGACACGGGGGTGGCGCGCCTGTCGCGCTACGAGCCACGCTCGGGCACCACCCGCCTGCACATCGAGCCAGTCTCCCAGGCCAGCGCCGACCAGCGCAAAGGGCGCTGCGGCCGCGTGCGCGAGGGGGTCTGCGTGCGCCTCTACGACGAGGCGGGCTTCACCACGCGGCCCGCCTTCACCGACCCGGAAATCAAGCGCACCGGGCTCGCGGGGGTCATCCTGCGGATGAAGTCCCTCGGCCTCGGTGACGTCGAGGACTTCCCCTTCCTCGACCCGCCCCAGCCGAAGTCCATCGCCGAGGGCTGGCGGGTGCTCGAGGAGCTCGGGGCCATCGAGGGCAAGGAGCGCACCCTGACGCCGCTCGGGCACCAGCTCGCGCGCTTCCCGGTGGACCCGCGCATCGCGCGGATGATTCTCGCCGGCGCCGAGTACGGGTGCCTGGACGAGGTGCTCATCGTCGCCGCGGCGCTCAACCTGCAGGACCCGCGCGAGCGGCCACGGGAGCTCGCGCAGAAGGCGGACGAGCTGCACCGGCGCTTCCGAGACGAGCACTCGGACTTCACGGGCCTGCTCAAGCTGTGGGCGTTCGTGCGCGAGGCCGAGGGCCGGGGGACGTCCCACCTGCGGCGCGTGTGCCGGGACAACTTCCTGTCCTTCCTGCGGGTGCGCGAGTGGCGGGACGTCCAGCGCCAGCTCGAGGAGACGGTCCGCGAGCTGCGCCTGCCGCGCAAGGGCCAGGGCGCCCCGGCGCGCGGGGACGCCCTGCACCAGGCGCTGCTCACCGGGCTCCTGTCACGCATCGGCCAGTGGAATCCGGAGCAGCGCCACTACACGGGCGCGAAGCAGACGCGCTTCATGGTTCACCCCTCGTCGGCGCTCGCGAAGAAGCCCCCTGCCTGGGTGATGGCGTTCGAGCTCGTGGAGACGTCCCAGCTGTTCGCGCGCACCGTGGCGAAGCTCGACCCGGAGTGGCTCGCGGCGGCGGCCCCCCACCTGCTCAAGCGCAGCCACTCCGAACCGCACTGGTCGGAGAAGTCCGCGCGCGCCGTGGTGAAGGAGAGCGCGACCCTCTTCGGGCTGCAGGTCTTCAAGGAGCGCCCCGTGGCCCTGGCCAGCATGGACAACGAGCGGGCACGGCTGATGTTCCTCGAGCATGCCCTGGTGCGCGGCGAGTACCGCACGCGGGGGGCGTTCCAGGAGAAGAACCGCCAGGTGCTCGAGCGCGTGGCACGCCTGCGGGACAAGGCCCGGCGCAGCGAGCTGCTCGACAGCGAGGCGCTGCTGACGTTCTTCGACCAGCGCGTCCCGGCGGACGTGACGGACGGGGCGAGCTTCGAGGCCTGGCGCCGCAAGGCCGAGGCGGCCAACCCCGACGTGCTCGTCCTCTCGATGGAGGATGCCCTCGCGCACGACCCGGGCCTGTCCCCGGCGCACTACCCGGACGCCATTACCCTGCACGGCGCGTCCGTGCCGGTGACGTACACCTTCGACCCCGCGGCCGAGGACGACGGCATCACCCTGAGCGTGCCGCTGCTGCTGCTCGCCCAGCTGGTCCCGGGAGAATTCGACTGGACCATCCCCGGGTGGCAGCGGGAGAAGCTCACCACCCTGCTCGAGCAGGTCCCCCGCGCCCAGCGCAAGCAGCTGGGGCCGGTGCCGGACCTGGTCGACCGTCTCGAGAAGGAGCTGGTGCCCTTCCGCGGGCCGATGATTCCAGCGCTCGCGCGTGCGGTGTCCCGGCTGTGCGGCGTGGACCTGCCCGAGGAGTCGCTCCGGGCGGACGCCGTGGCGCCGTACCTGCGCATCACGCTCCGGGTGCTCGACGAGCGGGGAAAGGAGCTCGCGCGGAGCCGCGACGCCGACGCGCTGCTCGAGCAACACGGGGGACGTGCCCGGGCGGCGCTGCGCAGCGCGGCACCGGCCTCGGACTGGGAGCGCAAGGGGCTGACGGCCTGGACCTTCGGAGAGCTGCCCCCCGTGGTCACCCGGCGGGTCGGTGGGCTCGAGCTCCGCAGCTACCCCGCGCTCGTCGACCAGGGTGCTGCCGTGGACCTGGTGCTGCTCGAGACCTCCTCCGCCGCCGACGCGATGACGCGCACGGGGGTCCGCCGGCTCCTGATGCTCGCCGCGCGTGGACACGTGGCCGTCAGCGCCGCGCGCATGCCGCCGCCCTTCCCGTCCCTGGACGGTGCGCCGCCCGCGCGGGGCCAGGCCGACGCCTTCCGGGCGCTCGTCCTCGCACGCAGCGTCGACGATGCGTTCAAGCTCGCACCGGGCGCGCCGCTGCCCCGCACGAAGGCGGCCTTCGAGGCGCTCGTCCGTGAGGGCTCGCCGCGCATCGAGCGTGAGGCCCGGGACTGGGCGGAGACCGTCATGGCCACCTCCTCGACGCTCGCCGCGACGCTCGCCGCACTCAAGGCCGCATCACGGGGGCCGAGCGGCGCGGCGGCCGTGCGGGACATCCGCTCGCAGCTCGGGCACCTGTTCCCCGCGAACCTCATCGAGTGGATTCCCTTGCTGCACCTGATGAACTACCCGCGCTACCTGCGCGCGGCCCAGGCACGGCTGGCGCGTGCGGTGGCGAACCCCGGCAAGGACGCAGCGAAGGCCGAGCCCTTCACCCCCCTGTGGGAGACGTTCCTCGCCAGGCGCGCCACCGTGCGTGACCAGGAGGCGGCGCGGGAGCTGCGGTGGATCTTCGAGGAGCTCCGCGTGGCCATCTTCGCCCCGGAGGTGACGACGCCCGTGTCGGTGACGGTGGCGAAGGTCGGCGCGGCCCTCGCGGCGCTGCGCTAGAAGCGAGCGGCTGCGCGGCCGAGACGAGCGCATCGGCATCTGAGGGCACATGCGGAAACGAGGGCAAAGAAAAAGCCCAGCAACCCGGTGAGATTGCTGGGCTTCTGAATGTGGAGGCGGCGGGAATCGAACCCGCGCCGGGCGGTGCGAAACTCCCTGCAGAATCGCGCCCTTACCTCGCAACCGCCCGGAATGCTTGGGAGTCGATATCCCGCCGCGTCCCCTGATGTCCCATCCTGTTCCGGCCCATTCCGCACGCTCCTGCGACATACGTGCAACACGGCGGGGGCTGCCTACCTCGCGCCGGAGGGTTATCCCGTGCCGTGTGGCTCGCTGCCGCTCCCATGACCGTCCTGAACGGTAGCTCGCCCCTCGCTGCCGGGTTCTCGTGCCAGGACTGCTGCGGGGCTAAAGGCCACAGGGACTCAACCGGGTCGATGCCGGGGCGCCATTCGAGGCGTCAGCCGCCTGGATACCCGGCCTCTCTCCAGTTTTGGGCAAGCGGTGCCTGATCCGGAACTGTCCGTAAGAGCGAGCTGGTGCTAGCTGCCATTTCCGCCGTGCACTCCACGACCAACCCCCTGAGAGTTGCTAGACGCAGCTACAACCGCTACACCGCTCCCCTAGAGGTTGAGCCATGGAAGAGCGAAGCGATTTTGTGGAATGTTCAACCATCCAGCCTAGATTTTGCGGCAACCCATCTGCCACGGGGAAGCGAGACAATGACGACAGTTGCTGACACCTCCAAGACCTACACTCTTTTCTATTCTTGGCAGTCAGACATGCCCGACAATCAAGGCAGAAATTTAATCAAGAGCGCCCTACGTGATGCAGCAAGCGCTATTGAAGCGAAGCTTCCGGGTGTGCAACTAATTCTCGACGAAGCAACACGTGGCGAAGCTGGGAGTCCTGATATACCGAGCACTATATTTCGCAAGATAGAATCCGCAGACGTCATCATTTCCGACATCTCCATCATAAATAGCAGCACGACAACCGGTCGCAAGACACCGAACCCGAACGTGCTAGTCGAACTCGGTTATGCAGCAGCTCTTCATGGATGGGCGCGAATTATCATGGTTGCCAATAAGGAGCTTGGAAACATAGACGACCTTCCTTTCGACATCAGGCAAAAAAGAATCACCCCATTCAAATGCCCGCTCCCGACCGGAGACGCGAAGAAGAATAAAGACTCCGTATCAAGTGCCCTAGGTGCACTAACTAAAGACCTAACTCTCGCCATTGAAGCGATTGTAAAGACCTCTCCAAATCGCCCGGTCGCCGTTGTGACTGACGCAACCTCACTCAAGAGGCAGCGCGACATTCGAACTCTAAATGATCTACTTCTACATCTGAATCCGGACGTCTTCGACAGTATCTGGGAGGACGCACCCCATCGAATTGATTTTACTGTGGTCCATTTTTGGGAAGGCTTCAATGCCCTCTGGGAGGCATCATCGACTTATTTGTACGATGAAACGGCCAGAAACCTGATGATGCAGGTGCACCAATACTGGGGCGATGTCCTATCTCACGGGACTCAATACCAGCGTGGACCCGGAGAATTTTACATTTGGAACTTGCCTAATGACATTTTTCATTCCCCAACCCACGAAGAGGACTACAATAAAGCGTACAATAAAGCGAAAGAAGAAATGCGGTAACCGTTCACCGGCTCAGACAGGAAGAGAAGCCTGAGTGCTGGTGGTGAATGGGAGGAGGGAAGGCAATGGCAGCCCGCGGCGATGTGCGTAGAGGAGGTCAGTGAGGTACTCCAACACATTG
>NZ_PZOX01000049.1 GCF_003044305.1 Vitiosangium sp. GDMCC 1.1324
TGGATGAGGAGGTCGGCCACACGCTGGAGGTGGTGGAGGCAAAGCTCGCGGCGGTGGAGCTCGAGTACCCGGGACCGCGGCTGCCCAAGGACGTGGGCGTGCTGGAGAAGTACCGCCCCTCCCTCGATGCTCCGCCGCCCGAGGCCCGGAGCAACCCGCGCTGGCTCGAGTACGTCGACTACTACGAGAGGCGCCTGAGCGAGGTGAAGGAGGGTACGGCCGCCGAGGGCCCCCTCAAGTGGGAGCCCTACGAGCGGATGCGCGGGTGGTTTGCCCGGGGGATGGCTTTCGAGCGCGACATGGTGAAGCTGCTCCGAGAGGACGCGAAGAAGCCTCGGGACGAGCGCCACTTCCTCGGGGACTTCGACCGGCCTCGCATTGAAACGCAGGTGGGCGTGCGGAAGCCGGGCCCTGGCCTGCGCTACGCGGATGTGCTCGTCATTGAGGAGGGCGAGCTCGGCGGGCGGCCACGCCGCGTAGAGACGTTCAGCTTCAAGAGCCGAGACCTCTCGGGGCTGGCGAGAGAGGCATTGACGGCACAACTCGTTGAGGACGCAAGCGAGGCCCTGAGCAACTACGGCGAGACGCTGGACATCCGCCGAAACTCCCTCCAGTCCCTTTTCCCGGGAGGCAGTGAGGTGCGCGTCTCGAGGGTGCACCTCATCTACGAGGGGGGCAGCCTCAAGCCCAAGAACGCAAACGACTTGAAGGCAGCTGTGAACGCAACCACGGGAAAGGTTCCGGGAGTGGAGGTGCTGATCCAATGAAGGTGCTGAAGTTTCACGGTGACAGGGACGAGGACTACCTCCGGCTATCTTTCAACGGTGCCTTCAGTCCACAAGAGGCACTGGGAAACGAGTTGGAGCCCTTTCTCCAGGTGCTTGAGGATTACGCCGACGGGTGGATGCCGGACGTCGTCAACGGCAAGCGCCAACGTAAATACTCCCGCGCCGCCGTCTGGAAGGCCCTAGAGGAACGGGGCCTCAATAGATACACATTCTGTGGGCTCGATCGCACGAAGTGGCCCGCGTTGGATATGTTTCTCGGTCTCTACCTGCCGCCTCTTCTGCCCAGACTGGACATCGCCATCAAGGTGAAGCCGCTCACCTTCTTCGCGGAGGCGGAGCGCTGTCACCAATTCGTGGAGATGGTACGCACCTGGGCCTGCCGCTATCCCGTCACACACGCGTGGGCCCACAGCAGTGATGACGCGCAGTTGGCGGACTTTCCGAGCTTCGGCCGCGACGATGAAACCCTGTTCAGAGACGGTTTCGACAGAATCTACGAGGTGTGCTGGCTCAACGTCTTCGGCCCCAAACTGGTGGAGACCGTGGGCCGCGAGCGCATGTTGTCTACGCCGGCCCACCGGGTGGAGGAACTCCCAAACGGCTCTGTCCTCCTGGTGACGTGGCCCACCGTGACGGATTTCGCCAGCGAGGAGGCACGGCGCGCACAGGCCCGCGCTCACGCCCACCTCCGGCCGGACCTCGAGTTCGATACCATTCTGCGCACCTTGCATGAGCGCAGCGCCATGCTCGCTCCCGTGGAGCCCCGCTTCCACCCGGACATGGCTCCGCTCCTCTCGCGCGTGGTGGACTGCGCCGCCAGTCACGAGCGCCAGCGGAGGATTGCCGAACTCAACGCGTGGCAACCACCCGAGCCCGAGGAGTGGTTGCCCGCTGCCGCGGCCCTGCCCTCGGATGTGGAGAATCCAGCGCGCGCTCTCCAGCAGTACAGCCTCCACGCGGAGCACCTCGTGGCACTGCTGCACTCGGAGGTGCCCTCCGTCTTCGAGGCGAAGCCCGAGTCCCTCACGGACGCCGACTTCTACTTCTGGCGGGAGGAGTTCCCGAAGAGTCGCCTACGGGAAACCATCGACGAGCACGCGGTGCCCGCCATTGGCGCGTACCTGGGCGAGGTGCTGGTGCGCAACCTGGGCGGCCGGTGGATTCCGCGCCAGAAGCTCGAGGAGACACAGGTGCTGGTGGGCAACCGCGCGTGGTTGCCCTTCGCCCGGGCGCGCCACTACATGCGCTCGCGACAGGCGCTGCTCGACTCTTCCCTCACTCAACTTTATCGCGTGGCCGAGCGGCACCGGGGCTGAAAACCAGTTGAACGACATGACGTTCGCCCAGTCGCGCACCGCGTATGCGCGCAGCGGCTCCGGAAATAAGCCCGCCCCTCCGGGCGGGCTGCTCCTCAGGCAGAGAGCAGCTCGCTCAGGGTGACGAAGCTGAAGCCCCGCTCGCGCAGCCGCGAGAGCAGGAGCGGGAGTTGCTGAAGGGTGTGCTCCCGGAGCGGCGAGCGCTCCCGGGGGCTGCCATCGTGGAGCGCCAGGATGCTCCCGGGCCGGGCCCGCTCCGCCAGGGCGAGCGCGCGCTTCGGAGTGAGGCGCCGGGCGCCATCTCGCGCGGCGAGGGTCCACGTGACGACCGTCATTCCCACACGGCGCGCGGCCTCGTGCACCGCCGGGTTGCGAATGCCGACGGCGGGCCGGTAGTAGCGCGCCCGCGCCCCCGTCACCTGGACGAGCACCTGCTGGCAGCGCTCGAGGTCTCCCTCCAGGCGCGAGGCACTGAAGAGGTCCCTCCCCGTGTCATGCCGGTAGGTGTGATTCTCCAGTTGGTGGCCCGCGTCGAGCAGCTCACGCGCCAGGGAGGCGTAACGCTCGAGCTCGCGGCCGATGCAGAAGAAGGTCGCCCGGGCCCCATGGCGCGCGAGCACCTCGGCGATGCGCGCGGTGTAGTGCGGGTGCGGCCCATCATCGAAGGTGAGCGCGACCGCGTTCTGTCGCGAGGGGCCCCTCCAGATACCGGGGCCGAAGAGCATCACCCTCGGGTGGAAGACACCCGTTGCCACCAGGCTCGCGGCGGAGACCGCGACGGAGGCGGCCCCGAAGAGGGAGGCATCAAGGAGCGACATGGCGCACCACCGTGAGCGCCTGCCCGCCGCCCAGGGACAGGCCGTGGAGCACACAGGCCGTACCGGGAGCCGCGGAGTGCAGGCGGAGGGCGGCGGCGACCAGCCGGAGCAGTCCCGCCGAGCCGTGGAATCCGAAGTGAGGCGTGTCCACCCAGCACTCCGAGGCAGCCACGGTATCGCCCAGCGCGGAGGCCTCGGCATCGAGGAGCCCGGCATGGGGAGCAGCGAGCGAGAACGCCACGCGCGAGCCCTCCACCGATAGCCCACGCCGGAGCAGCGGGGAGAACTGTTCGGAGCTGGCGAAGCGAAGCGCGGCGCTGGGGTGGCCCGTCAGGGTGCAGGACTCGACGCGCAGAGGGCCCGGCTCGCGCCCCAGGAGGACGGCGGCGGCCCCTTCTCCTGGCTCCAGCCGCTCGCGGTTGTCCTCCCCTTCCCCGGCGAGCACCCCGAAGGCGCGGTAGCCCGCATCGAGCGCGGCCACCCGCTCGTCGGCGGCGACGACCAACACCTTCTCCGCGCGCCCGGTCTCCAGCAACTCCAGTCCTACCTGGAGCGCCGTCTCGCCGGAGAGCTCCCGCGCGGTGACGGTGAGCGAGGGGCCCCGCAGGCCGAGCGTGATGGAGAGCTGCCCGGCCGGTGAGTGGTGCACGGACTGGTGGAAGGCCGTCGGGCTGCCAAACGCGGGCCCTCGGGTGGCCAGGCCCTCGAGGAAGTCCACCGTCGCGGTGAGGCCCCCGTACCCAGTGCCGAAAACGAGCGCCAGTGACTCCGAGACGGCGCTCGTGCCCAGGGCCTGGCGGGCGGCGGCCAGCGCCATGCGCTCGAGCCGGGGCAGGCGGCGGACCTTCGGATCTCCCCCATCGGGAATGGTCTCGACACGCGAAGGCCGCGACGGCACACCGGCCAACACCTGGGCGAGCGAGGCGCAGTCGGTTGCCCCCGGCGCCACGACACCCAACCCCAGAAGCGTGGCGCTCATGACTCGGACCTCGTCAGCACCAGCGCCGCGTTGTTGCCACCGAAGCCGAAGGAGTTGGACAGCGCCACCCGCAGCGGCGTGTCCACTCCGCCCGGAGGAACGTGCCGCACGCGGAACTGGGACTCGGGCTCACTCAGTCCCACGGTGGCGGGAGCATGGCTGGCCTGCATCGCCAGGACGCAGAAGACGGCCTCCATGGCCCCGGCGGCGCCGAGCGTGTGCCCGGTGGCGCCCTTCGTCGAGCTCACCAGCGGGCCCTCTCCGGGGAAGAGCGCCTCCAGGGCGAGGGCCTCCGCCTTGTCATTGGCGGGAGTCGCCGTGCCGTGGGCGTTGACGTAGTCGACGTCGGAGGGGGACAGGCCCGCGTCCGCGAGCGCCGCCTTCATGGCCGCGACGGCACCGAGGCCCTCCGGGTGCGGCGCGGTGATGTGGTACGCGTCGGCCGAGCAACCCCAGCCCGCGACGTATCCGAGAATCGAGGCACCGCGGCGCCGGGCATGCTCCTCGTTCTCCAGCAGGAGGAAAGCCGCGCCCTCGCCCAGGTTGAGGCCCTGGCGGTTGCGGTCGAACGGGCGGCACTGCGCGCTGGCGAGGAGCTTCAGCGAGTGGAAGCCGCAGTACGTCAGCCGGCAGAGCGAGTCCACCCCGCCCACCAGCGCCCAGGGTGCGCCGCGCATGATGCGGGAGGCGCCATGGCCGATGGCATTGGCGCTCGAGGAGCACGCGGTAGAGAAGGTGTGCCGCTCGGCGGACAGCCGGAGATCCGCCGAGAGCACGTCGGCAATGGTCCCCGCGGAGTGGTACCGCAAGAGCTCGCGCTCCTCGGCGCCGGCCTGCCCGCGGTGTTTCAGGTAGTGCTGCTCGGACTCCTGGATGCCGCCGGTGGTGGTCCCGATGGCGAGCACTCCCGGCTCCGCGAAGCCAGCACCGCCCATCGCCTGCCGCGCGGCGAGCAACGCCAGGGCCACGCTGCGCGAGCCATGGATGCCCTGGAGCAAGGCCTCATCGACCTGGCCCACCGGAGCGGGCGCCAGACCGGGGAGTGAGAACAAGGTCAGCGGCCCGAGCCCCGATCGGCCCGAGCGAAGGGCCTCGAGGTGCGCGGCGGCGCCGCTGCCCAGCCCCGAGACAATCCCCATCCCCGTGATGGCGACCCCGCGCATGGCTCAGCCCTTCGCCGCGGATCTCACGAAGGCGGCCAGGGTCGACACGGACTCGAAGTGCTGCCGGGCCGAGCCGTCGTTCTCGAAGCGCACCTTGAAGGTGAACTCGATGGCGGACAGCAGCTCGAGAGCGCTCAGCGAGTCGAGGCCCAGCGGGTTCGTGGGCGAGAAAAGGGGCTCCTCGTCGGCGATCGACTCGGGCTTCACGCCCTCCAGACGGAGCGTCGTGACGATGAGCTCCTTGATCTGCTGATTGAGTTGAGGATCCTGCTGCATGGCTCTTCCTGTGGCTGGAGGTTGGGACGGGGCCGTGGCTAGCTCAGCCCGCCATCAATGGAGAGGCATTGGCCGGTGATGTAGCTGGCCTCGTCGGCGCACAACATCCGGACCATGCCGGCGATCTCCTCGGGAGTCCCCGCCCGCTGCAAGGGCGTGCGGCGCACGAGCTCGGCCAGGCGCTCCTTGGGGACGTGGGCCGTCATCTCGGTCATCACCACGCCGGGAGAGACGGCGTTGACGGTGATGCCATAGCGCGCCACCTCGCGCGCCAGCGTCTTGGTGAGTCCAAGCACTCCGGCCTTGGCGGCGGCGTAGGCCACCTGCCCCTCGTTGCCGAGCAGCGCTGCCGGAGAGGAGAAGTTGATGATGCGCCCGAAGCGCCGGCGCACCATGGGCTTCACCGCCTGCTGACAGGTGAGGAAGGTGGAGCGGAGGTTGGCGCTGAGCACCGCGTCGAAGTCCGTCACGCTCAGGAACGCCAGGGGCGCATCGCGCGTGAGGCCCGCCGCGTTGACGAGGATGTCCGGCTCGCGCTCGGCCTGGGCCAGCCGGGTGAACAGCGCCGACACCGCCGGGGCCTCGGTCAGGTCCACCCGCTCGAAGTCCACGGTGAGACCACTCTCGGAGAACTCGCGGGCACAGGCCTCGCGGGCCGCGTCGTCGCCCCGGTACACGCAGGTGACGCGGTGGCCCTCCGTGGCGAGCCGTCGCGCGACGGCGCGGCCGATACCCTTGGTTCCACCGGTGACGAGTACGTTGCGAGGGGAGGCCGACATATGCGTGTCTGGGAATGCCGTGGAGGCGGGAGGGAAAGCTCTACCACCCAATGAGAGGCTCCGCCATGGCTCATCGAGACCCGGGACTGGCGAGCGAGAGCCTGGCCCAGTGCCCCTCATGCGAGGAGCCGGAGACCACCTGCGCGGTGCCCTCCGTCCCCGCTCGGGCCACGGCCGTGGCGAGGGAGAGCAGAGCGGCGGGGGGCGAGCACTCGGGGGCCGTACGCTCCGACGGGGCGAACCCCACCTCCCAGCGCTGAACCTGGGGCCAGGGAGCCCCCTCGGGCATGGCCTCGAGGAGGAAGAGCGCGAGGATGTCCTGCTCGGAGGCACCGCTGGCGCGGCGGCTGCCCAGCCGGGCGAGCTCCGCACCGCCACAGAGGCAGGCCCGCGAGCGGCCGGCGGCGATGTGGGCCGCGGCCCGGGCAACCGAGGCCAGTCCACTGATGCCCCCGGCGGTGACGGTGGCGAGCGCACCGCGCAGGCCGAGCGCGAGGGCGACCTCCGCGGGCGCAGCGGTGGCCAGGGTGTAGACGAACGTGGAGGGAGAACCGAATCCCTCGCCGCGCGTCTTCAGGCCCTCGAGGAAGTCCAGGTCGGCGGCGGCACAACCCGTCACCGTTCCCAGCAACAGGTCCACCTCGCGCGAGGGCGGAGCGGGAGGCACCCCACCCGTTGCCCCGGCACGCGCCGAGAAGAGCTGATGCGCGAGCTGGACGAGCGCGACGGCCTGGGTGTGCGGCCGGCGTGCACGCGGATGCACCTGGGCGAGCGCTGGGGCTTCGGGCCAGGAGGCCAGCTCGGGCCCGGGAGCCCCCGGCACGGGAGCGGCATTGGTCCACACGCCCCCAGGCGTCCACAGCGCGAACGCGCTCACTCCCACCGTCGTGCTCACCGCTCGACCCCCGGACGCCGCAGCACCAGCGCGGCGTTGATGCCACCAAACCCCGCGTTGGCGACGAGCGCCAGCGTCCCCTCGTCGGCCCGAGCCGTCCCAACCACGGCGGGGAGCGCGGCCGAGGGGTCCACCTGCTTCAGATTGGCGATGGGAGGAAGCACTCCGCGGTGCAGGGTCAAGGCGCAGACCGCGGCATCCAGCGCGCCCGCCGCGCCGAGCGTGTGCCCGGTCGAGCCCTTGATGCCACAAACAGGAACGGCGCGGCCCTCGAAGAGAGCGGCGTGCATCGCGGCCTCCATCCGGTCGTTGTGGAGGGTGGCCGTCCCGTGCGCGTGGTAGCGGCCCACCGCGCCCGCCTGGAGCCCCGCCCGCTCGAGCGCGCGCCGGCACGCAAGCGCGAGCCCAGCACCGGTGGGGTCCGGGGCCGTCTGATCAAAACCATCCGAGCTCGACCCAAACCCCTCGAGCAAGACAATGGGCGAGCGGCCCGCCCTGCGCGCGTGCTCGAGCGACTCCACGACCAGGACCGCGGCGCCCTCGCCCAGCGACAGCCCGGAGCGGGCGGCATCGAAGGGCGCGGCCGGAGCCGCGGACAGTGCCTTGAGGGCGTGAAAGCCTCGATAGACGAAGGGGTGGAGCGCCTCGGTGCCTCCGACGATGACCTCGTCACAGGTGCCTTCGTCGATCAACGCCAGCGCCTCGCCGAGCGCGACGGCACTGGAGGCACAGGCGGCGCCCACGGTGAGCACCGGGCCATTTGCCGCGCTCGCCAGGGCCAGGGAACGAGCCGGAGCTCCGAGGATGTCATCGGTGGGAACGCCCCCCGTCTCCCAACTCCGCACCGCGAGCTCGAGGGCGCCCTTGGTCGTCCCGACGACGACGCCCCGGCGCACGCCCGGGCGCGACACACGGCCCCGGAGCGCCTCGGCCGCGGCGGCCAACAGGAGGCGGGAGGCGCGATCCACGGCGGGCGGCTGGCGCAGATCCGCGGCGGCGGAGACGAGCGCTTCATCCGGGGGAGCTTCGGCGGCCAGCGAGCTGCACAGCCCCTCGGCGGAGAAGCGGGTCAGGGGGCGTATCGCGCTCCTGCCCTCGAGAATCGCGGACAGGAGCGGCTCGCAACCGAGCCCGTGTCCGGTGACTGCGCCGATGGAAGTAATGGCAACGGGCATGAAGACGGGCGGCATCTTATGGCCGAGAAGCACCTGATTGGGAAGACTCCGCCCCCTGGACGCGAGGACGAGTGACGCCCCGCTCGACTGCTTCCTGGATGAGGGACCTCACCCGCGAGGCGACCGCTTTGGGATCTCCCTCCACCCGCACCGGCTCGAGGATCTCCACGCGGAAGCGCCCGACGAAGCGGTAGAGGAAGCGGCCCTTGGCGATGACCTCGCCGGTGCCCGACACGCTGACGGGCAGCACCGGCACTCCGGCGCGCTGGGCCAGAGCGAAGGGCCCCTGCCCGAAACGGAGGACCCGGTCATCCCGCGAGCGGGTGCCCTCCGGGAACGCGAGGATGTTCGCACCGCGCTGGAGCCAGACCATGGACCGCGAGAGCACTCGCTGAGCGGCGCCCTCCTCACCCCGGCCGGCCTCGATGTGCCCCGTGAGCCGCAACTGGAGGCCAAGGATGGGCACCCAGAACAACGGCGGCTTCGCGATGAACTTGAAGGGAGGAAGCACGGCGAGCATCAGCGGGATGTCGGCGACGGACTGGTGGTTGGAACAGATGACGAAGGGGCCGGGGTGCTCGCGCAGCCGCTCCTCTCCCACCACCTCGATGACGATGCCGGGCATGGCCCAGAAGCTGCCTCGGGCCCAGAGCCGGTTCATGAAGTCCATCACCCGGCGGCGCGGGTCCGTCCAGGGATTGAAGGGGATGAACAGCACCACGCTGAGCAGCACGAGCACGGTTGCCCAGAGAGCAATCCACGTCCAGACCAGCACCGAGAGGAGCAACCGCACGCCAGCGCTCTCGGCCACCCCACCGGGCGTGCGGACACCCGGCTCCGGGGCTCCGAGCGAACCCCTACTTGGTATATAGCCTGCCACCGTGAATCTCCTTCTCTCGCTCCTGGTTGTCTCCGCCCTGCACAGTGCGCCCGCCGTTCCTCCGGAGCCAGTCCCGCGTGAGCTGACGGCCTTGAAAGCGTCGCTCGCACGGACGCAGAAGCTCTCCGCCCGATTCAAGCAGACGCGTCACTGGACCGCGCTCCAGGATGCGCTCGTGAGCGAGGGCTCCATTCAATACCAGAAGGGCGGCAAGCTCGTCTGGCATACCGAGCCCCCGGCCGAGAACGAGCTGATATTGGAGGGCAAAACAGTCACCATCCGCTACCCCGGCCTGGGTACCACGCAGACCCTCGACACGTCCGCCGACCCGGGCATGGCCAAGGTCTTCGAGTGCATCACCGCGGTGCTGCAAGCGGACCTGGAGCGGCTGCAGCCCCTGTTCGAGCTGTCCATCGAGCGCAAGGCACCCCTGGGTCTCGCGCTGAAGCCCCGGACGAAGGAGCTTTCGCAGGTGATTCAGGGAATCCGGCTGTCCTTCGATGAAAAACTACGCCTCACCCATATCGTGCTCGAGGAGTCGAGCGGCGACAGGACGGAGATCGACTTCCACGGTCACGTCATGGAGGAGTCGAAGTGAGCGCGCGCGCATCGTGGCTCGGCGCGGGCCTCCTCTGCCTCGCGCTGGTGGGATGTGCGCGGCCCGCCACCCTTCCTCCCACTCCGGTCGCTTCCGAGAAGACCTCCGCGGCGGAGGCCGAAGCAGCGCTCATCCAACTGCGAGCGCACGAGCCCGACAGCTTCAAGATGGTCCATCAGGTCATGGCGCAGTACCAGGGCCAGAGCCACGTGATGATGGGCTACATGCTGGGCCGGAAGGATGGGGCGTTCCGGGTCTCCGCGGTGGCGGCGATCGGCCCGAAGCTCTTCGATGTGTCGAAGGTGGATGGCCAGTGGCAGGCCCAGGTGCACCTGAAACAGCTCGCCGAGCGACTCGACCCACGGCACATGGGCCGCGCGGTGGAGCGCATCTACTTCACCACGGCCAGCGGGCCGCTGGAGCTGGAGCAGGGGCACTGGGTGTCCCGCTCCCCGGTGCCGGGCGAGGAGGACATCGACACGGTGGAGACCTGGCGCGACGTCGCGACGCTGGCCACGGTGCGCAAGCGCTTCTTCTTCCAGGGCAACCCCGTGCTCGACATCGACTACACGCAGCTCGAGCCCGTCGAGGGCCACTGGCTGGCGCGCCAGGTGCGGCTGGTGGACCAGCGTGGCTTCGAGCTCAAGGTGAACGTCACCGACTACAAGCCCGGCTTCCCTGTACCGCAGGACAAGCTGTCGGTGACGCCCACGCCGTGAGCTACTGCTGGGGAGCCGGCTGCGCAGGTGCGTCCGAAGCGGGGGCCTGCTGAGCAGGTGCGTCCGAAGCGGGAGCCTGCTGAGCAGGTGCAGCCGGAGCGGGAGCCTGTGGAGGAGGCGCAACCGGAGCGGGAGCCTGCTGAGCAGGTGCAGCCGGAGCGGGAGCCTGTGGAGGAGGCGCAGCCGGAGCGGGAGCCTGCTGAGCAGGTGCAACCGGAGCGGGAGCCTGCTGAGCAGGTGCAACCGGAGCGGGAGCCTGCTGCGGCGCCACGCCCGAGCACCTGCCACAGAGCGCGTCGGCGAAGCCCGGGGCCTCGAAGAGCTGGGCCGCGGCACGATCCATCGCGGCGCTGAAGGTCTCCTGGTAGTTCTCGGGACTGCCCGCGACGCCGTAGTTCTCGCCGATGCCGCTGACCCGCCCCGTCCAGCACGGCTGGGAGGAGCCGGGCAGAGTGAATGCCGACTCGAGGTCCACCCGTCCGGTGAACGACGAGTTGTAATACATCTTCTCCTCCAGGAAGAACTGGGTCACCGCCACGTCGAGCTTCGCCACACCGGAGCCCGCGGGCTGGTGGCCGGCGCGCCGGAAAGCGCGCTCGAGGCCCTTCTGGACGTAGGGGACCACGCCCTTCATCTGGATGGGATAGGTCTCATTGGGGGCCTCCTCGGAGAAGCGCTGGCCCACGATGATCGACGGCTCCTTCCGGCCCTCCGAGACGGCGACCTGGACGGGCCCCGCGCAGGTGGGCAGCGACATGGGCGGCAGGGTCTCCGAGGGACGGTAACTGGCCTCGAAAGCGGTCGCGCCCTGGCGGGATCCAGCGCAGGCGGCGACGGCACACAGCGGGAGCAGGGACAGGAAGGTACGACGCATCGGGTGCCTCCAGGACAGAGGCCCCGGCGAGCGCCGGGACCTCGGGTTCAGCTCGGGAGGCCGAGGAGCAATGAGGTGTTCACCCCCCCGAAGGCGAAGTTGTTGGACAGCACCCGCCGGACGGGACGCTCCTCGAGCTCACGAACGTGGCGCAATCCTTCGCATGCGGGGTCGAGGTCGTCGAGATTGAGGGTGGGCGCGATGAAGCCGTTGTTCATCATCAGCACACTGAAGGCGACCTCGAGCGCTCCGCACGCCGCCAGTGTGTGGCCGGTGAAACCTTTGGTGGAGGAGATGGGGATGTCACCGCCCACCACGTCGCCGGTGGCCTGCGCCTCGGTGGCATCGCCGAGCGGGGTGCCGGTGGCGTGGGCATTGATGTAATCCACATCGCTGGCACGCATCCCGGCCGACTCGAGGCAGGCCGCCATGGTCCGGGCCATTCCACTCCGGGCCGGAGCGGACATGTGCTCGGCATCACAGTGCGTGGCGAACCCGAGCACCTCTCCGAGGATGGGCACGCCACGCTTGAGCGCATGGGAGAGCTCCTCGAGGACGATGATGCCAGCGCCCTCGCCCACCACGAGCCCGTCACGCCGGCGGTCGAACGGGCGCGGAGTCGAGGACGGGCTCTCGTTGAAGGCGCGGGAGGTGCCGCCGAGGATGTCGAAGGTGGCGGCGGTGGTGACGTGGAGCTCCTCGGAGCCGCCGCACAGCATCAGGTCCTGGTAACCATCGCGGATGGTCTCGTAGCTCTGGCCGATGGCCTGACTACTCGACGCGCACGCCGCCGCGGGGGCCCAGACGCGGCCCGTCACCTTGAACATCAGCGCGAGGTTGGCGGCCGCGGAGTGGCTCATCAACTGGAGGAACGTGGTGGACTTGAGAGCGCGGACCCCTTCGGTGCGCATCGTCTCGAAGAACATCTCGGTGGCGAGGGGGCTGCCCACCGTCTGGCCCACGGAGATGCCGGCGCGTCCGGAGCGCAGCAACTCCCTGTCCACGCGCGCATGGGCCAGGGCCTGCTCGGCGGCGGCCGCGGCGAGCAGCGCCACCCGCCCCATCGAGCGCCGGGACTCGCGGGGAATGGACTTCTCATCCAGGCCCTCCACCGTGGCGCCCACGCGCGTGTGCAGGTCCTTCCAGGCATTCCAGGCCGGCATGTTCCGCACGCCGGAGCGCCCCTCTCGGAGGGACGCCAGCACGCGCTCGGGACTGTTGCCAATGGGGCTCAACATCCCCATGCCAGTGATGACGACTCGTCGCGGCTTCATGACTGGGCGACCTTCTTGAAGAGGTAATCGAAACCGAGCAGGAGCCCGCAGGTGATGAAGGCACTGATGGTCACGCCAACCACGCCGGGCAGCAGGACATTCTGGCCGGTGAACATCAGGTTGGGGATGCGGGTGCGCGGCTGCAGGGCGTACTTGCCCCACTGGTCGAGCGCGTGGTCCACGCCGTAGATGGCACCCCGAGGGGCCCCGGTGTAGTCGCGGTGGGTCAGCGGAGTGGAGACCTCCACCCGCTTGAGCTTGCCGGCCAGGTCGGGAACAAGCGCCTCCACGCACGCCTGGAGCTCCTGTCCGAGCTGCTCCTTGAATTCGTTGTACTCCTCGCCGCGCTTGCCGGTCTGCGTCTGCTCGAACCGCGCCACCTCTTCGTAGGCCATGAGCCCCAGGCAGAGGACGACGCGAGGGCCGCTCCAGTCGGAGTCCCGATCGCCCGGGAAGCTCAGGAACATCGCCTTGGGTCCCTTGCGCCCGGCCCCGAAGACGGCGCTGCGGTACACCTCGTCGAGGTCCTCGGTGGGGAAGCTGTAGATGTTGTGGAGGCGCGGAACGGAGCGGTCCTCGGTGGTGAAGAAGCCGCCGATGCAGGAGACGCCCTCGCGCAGGCTCTCCACGCGGTGCACGTAGGCCGGGCGCAGCACCCCTTCGGGCAGCAGCTTGAGGGTGGCCTTGGGATGCGCGTTGGAGATGAAGTGGCGGCCCCGGAGCACCTCGCCGGTGTGCAGCGTCGCCGCGGACACGCTCCCGTCCTCCATCTGGAGACCTGTCACCCGCGTCCGGGTGCGCACCACGCCGCCTTGGGCGCGAATCGCATCCACCATCGCCTTGGCCAGCGCATCTCCTCCGCCGCGGATGCCCGAGGCCCCCTGGAGCATGGAGTCGATCACCAGGGCGTGGGCCTCGAGCGGCGTGCGCTCCGGCGGTGTGCCATAGAGCAGGCCCTGGCCGCTGACCGCGGCCTTGAGGCGCGAGCTCATGGAGAGACTCTCCAGGAAACCGCCCAGCGACACGTTGCTGTAGTTGCCCAGGGTCATCTCGGGCGTCTGGAAGGAGTGGCCCGCGCTGCTGCGGCAGATCTCCTGGCAGACCGCGGCGTAGCGCTCGATGGCGGCGCGCTCGCCGGGGAAGGTCTCCAACAGCCGCTGCACGAGCGGCCCCCAGCCGTTGGGCACACGGAAGGAGAACTCGGGATAGTGCAGCACGTCGAACCCGTCCGGATCCAACGGCTGGAAGGTGAGCTTGTCGTAGACGCCCATGAAGCGCAGGTAGCGCGTGAGCGTTCCGTCTGGCCCGACTCCTCCCAGGTAATGGAAGCCCGTCTCGAAGGGGACGCGCTTGCGGAAGAAGCGGTGGAGGCACCCGCCTGGCCGGTAGTGCTGCTCCAGGACGCAGACCTTGAAGCCCTCCTTGGCGAGCACCAGCGCGGCGGACAGCCCGCCCATGCCGGAGCCAATCACCACCACATCGAAGGCATCGGGCGCCAGGTTTGCCGCGGGACGGAAGTCACCGGGTCTCAACATGACGTGGCTCCGGTGCTCACCCGAGCACCTTGCCAGGCTCACCCGAGTAGCCGCTGAGCGTGGCATCGGCGATGCGGCGGGTCCCCGCGCGCACCTTGCCGTGGCCCGTCAGCATCCCGAACCGCTCCTCGCCAATCTGCACCTCGAAGGTGACCTCGCACCCGGGCTCGACGATGGAGCGGAAGCGGGCCTTCTCGATGCCCACGAGGAACACGCGCTGGGCGACCCGGTTCTGCAGCGCGAAGTACGCCATCGTCTGCGCGAGCCCCTCCACCAGCAGCACGCCCGGAACGACGGGGTGCTCGGGGAAGTGCCCGCGGAAGAAGTGCTCATCGGCGCGGAACGTCCGCACCGCCACGATGTGCCGCTCGCCCATGTCCACCACCCGGTCGATGAGCAGGAAGGGCTCTCGGTGGGGGAGGACGGACTCGACGGAAGGATAGGAACGGGAAGGAGGAGCGTCGGACAACGTTCAATCCACCGCCCGGAGGACCACCGATGCATTGGTGCCTCCGAAGCCGAAAGAGTTCTTCAACACCGTCCTGGGACGCTGCGACAGCGCGGCCACCGGCAGGTTCAGCGCGGCCGCGGCCTCGTCCGGCGTCTCCAGGTGCGGGTTTCCCGCCATGAAGCCATCGCGCATCATCAGCAGGCAGTAGACGACCTCGCTCGCGCCAGCCATCCAGCACTCGTGGCCGGTGATGCCCTTGGTCGAGGACACCGGAACATCCCGGCCGCCGAAGACGCGGTGGATGGCCTTCGCCTCGACCGCATCCCCCACGGGCGTGGAGGTGGCGTGCGCGTGCACGTACTCCACCTCGGCGGGGTGCACGCGCGCCTGGCGCAGCGCCTGCTCCATGGCCCGCACCGCACCGGACCCGGTCGGGTTCGTCAGGTGCTCGCCATCACAGCTGAAGGAGTAGCCGAGCACCTCGGCATGGATGCGCGCCCCGCGGGCCCGCGCCGAGTCGATGGACTCCACCACGAGCGCGGCGCCACCACCGGAGGGGACCAGACCGTCACGCTTGGAGTCGAAGGGACGCGAGGCGCGAGCCGCATCGGACTCGTGGGTGGAGAGCGCGCCGAGCGCATCGAACGCGGCCATGCCCTGCCACGATGTCTCCTGGGCGCCGCCGCAGATGACCAGGTCCTGGGAGCCGGTGGCCACGAGCATCGCCGCCTGTCCGAGCGCGTGCAGCCCGCTGGCGCACGCCGCCGACAGCGACCAGCACGCCCCCTGGATGCCGAGCATCGTGGCCAGGTTCATGGTGACGGTGGAGTTCATCACCTTGATGATGTGGCCACTGCCGAGCGCGGAGGTGCGGCCGGCCTGCTTCAGCTCGTTGAAGAGCACCTCGGATGCCTGGCAGGTGGAGTCATTGCCAAAGATGACGCCCACCTCGGGCCGCGCGAGCGAGCCCGCATCAATGCCCGCATCCGCCAGGGCATCCAGTGCCGCGGCGCACCCGTAGGCCGCCGCCTCGCCCATGGTTCTCCGGGCCTTGCGATCGAACCGCTGGGTCGCGTCGAAGCCGCGCACCAGCCCCGTCAGGCTGGAGCGGAACCCGAGCTCCTTGCGGATGGGATCAATGCCAATCCCCGAGCGACCCTCGCGCAATGACTGGCTGATCTCACCAAGACTCGTCCCGAGGCAGGAGATGGCCCCCATGCCAGTGATGACCACGCGCTTCATGGACTCAAGCCCCTCTCGGTGCCCCCACTACGACATCCACATTCCACCGTTGACGCCTATCACCTGACCCGTGACATAGCCCGCCTCGTCCGAGCAGAGATAGCGAATGACATGGGCGACCTCGCTGGGACGGCCCACCCTGCCCACCGGTACCATGGACATCAACTCTTTCACGGGTGCACCCTCGAGCATTTCCGTCTCGACGAGCCCCGGGGCCACGACATTCACGGTGATGCCTCGCGGCGCCAGTTCCAGCGCCAGCGAACGGGCCGCGGCGATGAGGGCTCCCTTGGTGGCCGCATAGGCGACCTGCCCCGGGTTGCCCCGCTGGGCCGCCACCGAGGACAGCAGCACGATGCGGCCCTTGCGCTGGCGCAGCATGGCCTTGACCATGGGCCGGGCTACCGCGAAGAAACCTCCGAGGTTGGTGCCAATCACCTCATCCCACTCGGCGTCGCCCGTCAGCGCGAAGAGCCCGTTGCGGGTGATGCCCGCGTTGAGCACCAGCGCGTCCGGCGTCCCCTGCTCCTCGATGAGCCGGCGCGTCTCCTCGTGCGCCTGCTGCCGCTGGGCGAGATCGAATCCGACGAGGAGGGGCTCGGGCCCGCCCGCCGCTACAATCTCCCGCGCCACCTGCCGCGCCGCCTCTTCCCTGTTCCGGTAGTGCAGCCAGACACGAAAGCCGTCAGCGCCCAGGGCCATCGCCGCTGCGGCTCCGATACCCCGGCTCGCTCCTGTGATGAGAACCTGCTTCACACCTGTGTCTCTCGCCCGCGGGCGCTACGGCCCGGACAGAATGTTTGGAGCGTAACACACCGTCCAGGGACAACCAATCGCGAGATGGACGGCTGCCTGGCCATGGAGCGGGAAGGCCCCCGTCATCATGGGGATTGACCGCTCTCGCGGAGGGCTGTAGCGAGTGGGGCACTCATGGAGAACGCCACCGCGGCCGCCAAGGCCATTCAGGTTGTCAACGAAACCCTCATCAACGAATTCGAGCTGGAGCCCGCGACGGTCGTCCCCGAAGCGCGGATGCGCGAGGACCTCGGCCTCGACAGCCTCGACGCGGTGGACCTGGTCGTCGCGCTGGAGAAGGCGCTGAAGGTTCAGATTCCCGAGACCGTGGCGCGCGAGATGCGCACCGTCGGGGATGTGCACCAGTACATCGTGAAGGCTGCCGCCGAGCGCGGCCAGTAGACTCGTCGTCCCCAGGGGGTCTGCACCATGCAGGCTCGGTCGTCCATGAAGAGGCCGAGGTCCGGTGCGCTGCGGGCGTGCCTGGCCTCGTGGGTGGTGTTGCTCGCCGGGCTGTGGGCGCTCCCCTCACGGGGCCAGTCCACCGAGCCCGCGGCGGCGCCCACCCCCACGGTCGTCCCACCACGGGCCAGTTGTCCCGCCCCTCCGCGCTACCCGGAGAGCGAGCGCGCCTCCGCCCGCGAAGGGCAGGTGGTGCTCCACGTTCTGCTGAATGAAGCGGGCGAGGCCCAGGAGCACACCGTTGCCCGAGGCATGGGCAGCCCCTTCGACGAGGCCGCGCTCGAGGCGGCCAAGGCCTGCACCTTCACCCCCGGCACCCTGGACGGCAAGCCCGTCACGATGGTGGTGGAGCTCTCGGTGGACTTCGCCCCACCGCCGCCGCGCGTCCGGCTCGGAGGCGAGGTTGTCGGAGAGCAAGGCGAGCCGCTCGAGGGCGCGTCCGTCGGCGTGATGGCGGACCATGCCACCACGGATGCACAAGGGCATTTCGAGCTCGAGCTCGAGCCGTCCCCCACCGGTGAGCTCCAGGTCCTGGTGCAGAAACCGGGCTTCTTTCCCGGAGTCTTCGCGGAGCAGCTCGCACCGGGCGAGCAGCGGCAGGTGCACTACGCGCTGACGCCCGAGCGCATCCTGGAGACGCGGGTGGAGGATCGCCGGCTGCTGCCCGAGCCGCCCAAGGTGGACAACACACCGCAGGTGAGCCGCTTCCACATCACCGCGGCGGACATCGACCGGACGCCCGGGGCCATGGAGGACGTCTCGCGCGTCGTGCAGAGCCTCCCGGGCGTGGTGGCGGATCCGGACCTGCTGGCCACGTTCTTCGTCCGCGGCGGAGGACCCAACGAGGTCGTCTTCTACCTGGACGGCGTCCCGCTCTCGAATCCCTATCATCTGGGCGGCTTCGCCAGCCTCTTCAACCCGATGATGATTGAGGCGGCGGACTTCTACGCCGGCAGCGCGCCCGGGCGCTATGAGCCCGCGCTCTCGGGAGTGCTGGACATCACCTACGCCACGGGCGAGACGTCGAAGCTCAAGGCGTGGGCGGACCTCTCGGTGCAGACCGCCAAGCTGAGAGTGGACACGCCCACGGGCATCGACGGGCTCTCCGTGTCGTTGGCCGCGCGCCGCAGCTTCTTCGAGCTGTACTTCGTGGGGCTCCGGGCCCTGAAGATCGCCGGCCGCAACTACGTGGCACCGGACGTCAACGAGTACATGGCCCGCGTGCACTACCGCCGCGGGCGGCACGAGGTGACGGCCTCGCTGCTCCACGCCTCGGACGGCTTCTCGTTCCTGGTGTCTCCGGGGGAGCAGCTCCTCGTCAACTTCGCCGGAGGTCTGGAGCTGTCGAACACCGTCCAGATCGCCATGCTGAAGGAGCGCACGGACCTCGGGGACGACAGCGAGCTGTCCTTCACCCTCGCGCTCTCGCGAGACCTCAACCATACCTCGCTCAGCGGCGACTCGGCCTACAGCCAGGACGCCGGGAAGACCGAGCTCTTCGCCCAGTCCGCGCTCCAGCTCAAACTCTCCGAGCACCACCGCTCGCGAGTGGGATTGCAGTTCACCCGGCGCGACCAGAACTTCAACGGACAGGTGACGGACACCCGGGGCATGGCCCCCTGGTCCGCGCAGCCCTTCGTCGACACGGGCCTGGGCAACCTGGACGTCCGCCCCAGCATCCTGCGCAACGTCCTGGCCGCCTACGCCGAGCACCGCTACCAGCCCGGCGAGACGACCCAGCTCGATGGGAGTGCCCGCCTTCAGCTGGACCTGTCCTCGTCGCAGTGGACGTACTCGCTCCACGCCGGCATCTCCCAGCAACTGCCGACCGCGACCGTCCTCAAGGCCTCGGCGGGCCTGACGACCCAGTACCAGTCCAGCCCCCTGCTGATGGATGAGACCTATGGCAATCCGGCCCTGGCTCCCGAGCGCGCGGCCCATCTCATCGTCGGGCTGGAGCAGCCCCTGCCCTTCCAGGCGCTGGTGCGGCTCGAGGGGTACGGCAAGTGGTTCTCCTCGCTGACGGTCAACCCGGACACTTCCCAGGGAGTGCAGGAGCGCCTGAGCGCGGGCCTGCCGGTGTTCGACAGCACGGGGACCGGCTTCGCTCGCGGAATGGACCTGATGCTGCTCGGGCGCACCTCGCGTCTGTCCTATGGCGCGGCGATGGGGCTGACCTTCTCGGACCGCTACAACCCTCTGGCGAGCGGCCCCAAGAACTACCGCGCACCGTGGGATCAGCGCTTCACCGCCTCGGCGAACGTCTCGTATACGCCGGGCAATGATTGGATCCTCTCGGGACGGGTGTCCTTCCACACGGGGCGCCCCTACACGCCCGTCGAGGGCTTCGTCATGGATACGGCGAACGGGCGCTACCTGCCCGTCTTCGGGGCGACCAACAGCGCGCAGTACCCGAACTTCCTGGAGGGCTCGGTGCGCGTCGAGCGGCGCTTCAACATGGGCCCGCTGCGGGGCGCCTGGTACGCCGAGGTCCTCAACGTGACCAACGCGCAGAACGTCTACGCCTACCTCTACGACACGGGCACTCCGAACGAGGGCGTGCTGCCGGTGCAGTCGGAGTTCAACCACCTCCCCATCCGGCCGTTCCTCGGGCTCCGGGCGGACTACTGAGGCGGGCGCATCCGAGGATGCGCCCCAGGAGGAGGACTCCGCTCAGGCCCGGAGCGTCCGGCCGAACAGCTCGAGCAGCTTGCTCCAGTGCCGCTCGGAGGCGTCCTTGTCGTAGACGGCCGAGCCCTCCACCGCGAAGCCGTGGCGTGCTCCTGTGTAGAGCTCGGATTGATGTTTGACGCCGGCCGTCTTCAGGGCCGTCTCCAGTTGGGCGATCGCCTCGGCCGGCATGGAGGCGTCCTGGTCCGCATGAGCGAAATAGAGCTCGCCCTTCACCTTGCCCACCACTCGGTGGGGGCTGTCGGGCGCGTCCGTGGCCAGGCGTCCGCCATGGAACGAGGCCGCCGCGGCGATCCGCTCGGGAAAATCAGCGGCGAAGCGCACCACCATGGAGCCGCCCATGCAGTAGCCCACCACGCCGACCCGAGACCCCTTCTTCACCTTCGCGTGCCCGGCGAGGAAGTCGAGCTCGGCGGCGGCGTCGGCCTTGACCCGCTCGGGCGTCAGCGACCCGATGAGCCCGTAGATGCGCTTGCGCCCTTCCTCGCTCGAGAAAGAGCCCTCGAGATTGGGCAGCGGCGCGCGGCCCTCCCGGTAGTAGACGTTCGGCAGCAGGACGACATACCCCGCCGCCACCAGCCGGTTCGCCATCGCCTCGAACACGGGACGAATCCCAAAGGCATCCGTCAGCAGGATGACCGCTGGCCACTGCCCCTGTCCGTCCGGATGGAACAGCTTCGCGTCCATCGTCCCTTCACGGGTCTTCAGCTCGACGTCTTGCACGGCCATCGGCGACCTCCGGAGTGATGGGCTCGCGGGCAGAGGGTGTCCCACGCCGCGCGAGCCCCTACGGTTGTGCCGACCGGACTTATTGCATCGAGCGGACCCTTTCCAGGGTCTGGCCTACACGACTGCTCACGTGCGTTGACGTTCCCGCGGAGGTAACACCCGCACTCACCCTGTACGTCCTCTCCACGGGGCCTGTCCATGCCCGGAAGGACCACCGCGAGAGCGACGGATGGCACTCCGCCAGCGTCTCCGCTCGCCCCGCCCACTCCTCCCTCGACTCCGAGCACAGGCGCCAGAATGCAGTGGCCGAGTACGCTTCGTTTCGCACCGGTCCCTCACCGCACGATGAAGTCGAATCGCTCCACGGCCGCCTTGAGTTCCTCCAGCGTCGTTCCAGAGCGCTTCGCCTCTGCCGGCGCGTAGAAGGACAACGCGACCCTATCAGGCCGCTCCTTTCGCGGACCCTCGAGGATGACCGGGAAGAAATCGCCCGGCCAGGACACACTCATCAGTTCCGGTCCGTGCTTGAGCGGGTCCAGGATGGTGAAGCAGGGCCACTTCGGGAGCTGAATTGTCCGCATGTCGCAGCCGTGGAAACTGCACAGGTCCAGCCGGGCCTCGGAGAAATCGCAATTCGCAATCCCCCCGTGTTCCCACCAGGTGTCGACTCCCACTCGCTGCCCGAACCCCACGCTTGAATAGCGGCCCTTAAACCGGCAGCCCTCAAAGCGCATGCGCGTCCACCACAGGTCCTCGACCTGCCGCTTTGCCTCAATGGTGCAATCGAGCATCGTCCCCCACATGGGCACGAATTGCCGTCGGCCAATGCCGATAACGACCGTACAGCTCCGCAGCGTGAGGTTGGGCCCGAGCCAGTAGCTGGCCTCCTTGTCGGTCAGCTCCAGCCGCTCGCCTTCAATCTCGCGGTTCTCGTAGCGGATATTCGGACTCACGCGCACCTCAGAAGAAGATCATACGGAAGAAGGTGCTCGTCATCCGCCGTCCGTGAAGCTCGAAGTTCGATTCGGTCCCGGACAGGATCTCATAGTGGTACTTCTGCCCTGTTGGCCCCACCACGTCGACGCCCCGGCCTCTCCAGTCCAGCTCAGGGAAGAGCAGCTTAAGCTCCTCTTCCACCCACCGCCCTCTAAGTAGGTAGGCAAAAGTTCCTGACACAATAGCGCGGCGGGGCCTACGGTGTGCCGATGAGGAAGGCACTGGGCCCCGCCCAGCGGGGGCTGACCAGGTACGACCGCGTCCGGCTCCAGCGAGCA
>NZ_PZOX01000005.1 GCF_003044305.1 Vitiosangium sp. GDMCC 1.1324
GACTGCGGTTTCCGCAATCGTCTTCTTCTTGGGCTTGCTATTTGGTTTTCAAAGACCGAGTCGCTTGTTGCTGCCGCGACTTCGTGCTACCGTTTTCTTCACTTCTCGGCTGCACCCCGTTCAACTTCGGGGCCGCCTTCTTTATTTCGAACCGGCTTCCCTGTCAAGCGACCGTTGCCGCTCCGTTTCACCGCTTCGTCCCGACTCGGCTTTGCTCGGCGCCGTTGCGCTTCGCTTTCCTTTTCGGGAAGGGCGCGGAATCTACTGCTTTTCCGCATCCGCTGTCAACCCGCTTCGTCGACTCTCTTCTTCCCGCCGTCTCGACTTCGTCGCCTTGGCGACTTCCGCCGTTTCGAGGGGCTGCGGCTTCTACCACCGCCGCGTCGGGAGTCAACTTCGCTCGCTGACTTTCTATTTCGTCTTTCACTGCTTCGTCGGAGGTCTCCGTCGCCAGTGCGACTTCGCCTTTCCGTCCGAGGGGCGCGGCTTCTACCACCACCGCGTTGAGAGTCAACCGCTCATTCAGACCGATTGATTCCGCTCGCCACCGGCTTTTTCCAGCCGCACTGGCGAGACCCCCAGTATCTAGGACCGCCTTCGGGACTTGTCAACTTCGCTGACTTGCCCGCTCGGCGCTGCCCAGTCACCGCATCTACCTTCTGACGCGGCTCTGGCGAGCCTTCGGTCCATATTGATGCTCAAAAGAACAGTCCTCACTTCGCTGGAATGTTGCCTGCGCGACACCGCGCCGTGAGGTGAGGCGGCTTATCCACCAAGTGATCAGGCAGCGCAAGCTATTTCACCCGCGCCACCCCGTGCGCCCTACCCGAACTTGCCGTTCGAGTCGAAGCGGCGCCTCCCGCCAGGTCATCGAGCTCCGATTCGTTGGCGGTGTAGGGGCAACACTCCCCGAAGCCCGAGCCATTCCCCGAGTCAGGGAACCGGCTCCTTCGTCGCGGACTTCTCCAGCCGGAGTTTCGAGAGATCCACGCGCCCCCGCCGGCAACGCTCGGCGACGACCACCGAGTGCAGATCCCGGTAGGCGCGATCGAAGTCATCGTTCACGATGATGTAGTCGTATGCGGCAACCCCTCGCTCGATCTCCGAGCGGGCGGCCAGCATCCGGCGGCGAATGGTGTCCTCCGCATCCGTCCCCCGGTCGCGCAAACGCCGCTCGAGTTCCTCCATCGAGGGCGGAACAACGAAGACGAGCACCGCATCGGGGTGCTTGCGCTTGATCGCAAGCCCGCCCTGCACGTCGATGTCGAAGATGGCCACGCCACGCCGTGCCCGGGCCTCGTCCACCACCGCCTGGGAGCTGCCGTAGAAGTGCCCGTAGACCTCGGCCCACTCGACGAACTCCCCCCGCTCGATTCGCTCCTGGAAGGAGGCAACGTCCACGAAGTGGTAGTCCACCCCGTGCTGCTCCCGGCCTCGCGGCTTCCGGGTGGTGACACTGATGGAGAAGATGGCGTCCGGCAGCTCGCCAAGCAGACGGCGCGCCAGGGTGGTCTTCCCCGTCCCCGAAGGCGCGGAGAGGACAAGCAGAGTGCCGGGCTGGAGAGTAGTGGGCTCGTTCATTCGACGTTCTGGACCTGTTCGCGGATGCGCTCGACTTCGGCCTTCATCGACACCACGCGCGTGGAGATCTCCGCGTGCTGGCTCTTCGAGCCCGTGGTGTTCACCTCGCGGTGCATCTCCTGAACGAGGAAATCCATGCGGCGGCCCGAGGGCTCGCTCCCCGCCATCAACTGGCGGAATTGCTCGAGGTGACTCGCCAGGCGGGTCATCTCCTCGGCAATGTCCGTCCGCTCGGCGAAGACGGCCACCTCCTGAGCGAGCCGCTGCTCGTCCACGGAGATGCCTCGGGCCAGCTCGGCCACACGCTCGGCCAGCCGCTGGCGGTACTCATCCACCGAACGGGGCGCCAGCTCCGCTACCTCCCGACTCCAGCGCTCGATGAGCCCGAGCCGGGTCTCCAGATCCGCGAGGATCGCCTCGCCCTCCACCTGCCTCATCTGCTCCAACGCACCCAGCGCCTGCTCCAGCGCCTCCCGCACCGCCTTCGTGGCCGACTCCACGTCCACTCCCCGCTCCTCCAGCCTCATCACTCCCGGCTGGCTGGAGACGTGGGTCCAGGACACCTCGGCCATCATTCCCATCGCCTCGGCGACCTGGCGGAAGGCCCGCGCGTACTCCCGCGCCAGCGCAATGTCCACCACCGGCACCGTCCCAGCCGCCGTCGCCGTCTGCCTCTTGATGAAGACCTCCACCGAGCCGCGGGCAAGCCGGTCCTTCACCTGCTTCACCAGCGCCGACTCCAAGGCCGCCAGCTCCCTCGGAAGCCGCGCCTTCACCTCGCAGAATTTGTGGTTGAGGGAGCGCAGCTCCACGGAGAACTCCTCGTCCCCCACTCGCGCGCGTCCCGCTCCGAACCCGGTCATGCTCTTCAGCATTCGCGGCTTGCTAGGCGCTTCCGGCCAGCAGGTCAAGCCACCTGCGCAGATCCTCTCTGCTATGGTCCGCCCCCCGATGGTCTGGCACAAGCGGCTCGAGTTGTGGGCGAAGCTGGCACTCGCCCTCGTAGCTTCCGCCCTCCTCTGGCGCCCCGGCCGCCGGCGGAAGGTGGGCTCCCCCCTCCCCTCCCCCCGGCGCGTCCTCCTGGTCCGTATCGACAACCGGGTGGGCGAGGCGCTCCTCACCACCCCCCTCCTCTCCACCCTCAAGGCCGCCCCACAACCCCCGGAAGTGCACGTCCTCGTCCACGCCAAGGTCGCCCGCGTCCTCGCCGGCCACCCCCAGGCCGACCGCATCATCCCCTTCGACCGCCGCCTGCTCTGGCTCGGGCCCCTCGCCCCCGGCATCCGCGCCCTGCGCCGCGAGCGCTATGACGTCGTCGTCGACTGCGCCAACTGGTCCACCCCCTCCGTCACCTCCGCCCTCATCTCCCGGCTCGTCGGGCCTCGCTCCATCGTCGTCGGGCCCCACATGTGGCCCGTCCACTACCTCCACTCGCTGTCCGTCCCCGCCCGCTCCGATACCAACCACGAGGTGCTCCAGCGCGTGCACCTGCTCTCCCCTTTCGTGGCCGGCGCTCCCCACGAGCGGATGTCCTTCCGCTCGCCCAACGTCAGCGAGAAGTTCCGCGCATGGCTCGAGGCCGGCTCGGGCTCGCCCCGCGCCGTCGTCAACCCCGGGGGCAGACTCGGCTGGCGCCGCATTCCTCCCGAGACCTTCGCCGCGGCTGCTCGCGCGTTGCTCGCCTCCGGACGGACTCCCATCGTCACCTGGGGCCCCGGTGAGGAGGAGCTCGCTCGCACCGTCGTGGCCGCGGCCCCCGGCGCCCAGCTCGCCCCTCCCACCAACATCGATGAGCTCGCCGCCCTCATGCGCTCGGCCGGCCTCACCGTCTGCAACAACACCGGCCCCATGCACCTGTCCGTCGCCGTCGGCGCCCCCACCCTCGGCCTCTTCCTCCGCATGGACATGGACCGCTGGGGCCACCCCTACCCGCCCCACCGCATGGTCGACCTCACCCCCGTGGTCGACTCCGGTGCCGACCTCCAGGCCCGCGTCTTCGAGGAGGTGCGCTCCTTCGCCGCGGCACTCCCCGCCCAGGCCTCCTCAGCTCGCTGAGGGCAGTGGGCGGGCTTCGTCCTGCAACAGCTCCGGCACCCCGTCCCGGATGGGGTACGCGAGACGGCAGCCCGGGCAGTGCAGCTCGTCCGAAGAGAGGGTCAGCGGACCCTTGCAGCGCGGGCACGCCAGCGTCGAGATCCACCACTCGGGAAGCTGCATGGCGGCCTACTTCATCCCTCGCTCCGCTTGCAGCTTCCGCGCGAGCTCCGTCGTGCTGTGGTTCTTCGGATCCCCCGCCACCGCCACCCGGCCCCCGTAGGCCCGGACCTCGTCTCCCTCGGGGATCGTGTCCGGCGTGTAGTCCGTCCCCTTCACGTGCACGTCCGGCTTCAGCGCCCGGATGATGTTCCGCACGTTCGGCTCGTCGAAGATGAGCACCCGATCCGTACACGCCAGCGCCGCCACCAGCTCCGCCCTCTCCCCCTCGGGGATGTGCGGCCGGCCCGGCCCCTTGTACGCCCTCGTCGACGCGTCCGAGTTCACCGCCACCACCAGGTGGTCCGCCAGCTCCTTCGCCCCCTCCAGGTAGCGCACGTGCCCCACGTGGAGCAGATCGAAGACTCCGTTGGCCAACGCCACCGTCTTCCCCTCCGCCCTCCAGCGCTCGCGCTGCTCCACCACCTCCGACAACCGCCGCACCTTGTCCACCGTGCTCACCGCGCGCTCCTCAGCTCGCTCAACAGCTCATCCCGCGCCACCGTCGCCGTGCCCAGCTTCTGCACCGCCAGCGCTCCCGCCACGTTCGCCAGCCTCGCCGCCTCTCCGAAGCCGCCTCCCGCCGCCAGCCCGAGCGAGAACGCCGCGATCACCGTGTCCCCCGCCCCCGTCACGTCCACCGCTTCCTTCGCGCCGTGCACCGGAATCAGGTCCACCCCGCCCTTCGCATCGAAGAGCGCCATCCCGTGCCGGCCCCTCGTTACCAGCAGCGCCTGGCACTTCATCCGGCGCACCATCTCGTGCCCCGCCTCCACCAGCTCCGCTTCCGTCCGCAGCGGCCGGCCCACCAGCGACTGCAGCTCCGGCTCGTTCGGCTTGCACACCGTCACCCCGGTGAACGTCGACAGGCTGTAACGGCTGTCCGCGCACACCGGCAGGCCGTCCGCCGCCAGCCGGCGCAGCGCCTCGCGCATCTCCTCCCCCACCACCCCCGCGCCGTAGTCCGACACCACCACCGCGTCCGCGTCCTTCGCCGCCTCCTCCACCCGCTTCACCAGCGCCCGGCGAACCTTCGAAGGCAATGGGCCTCGCTGCCCCCGGTCCAGCCTCAACATCTGCTGCCGCGTCGTGCTCACCCCTCCCGCCAGGATGCGCGTCTTCGTCTCCGTCTCCACGCCCTTCGCACCCACCGCGCTCAGCTCGATTCCCGCTTCGTCGAACAGCTTGCGCAACGCCCTCCCCATCTCGTCCGCCCCCAACACCCCCACCGCCGTTACCTGCCCCGACAGCGATCGCACGTTCGCCGCCACGTTCGCCCCGCCCCCCAGCTTCACCTCCGAGGACTCGTGGCGGACGATCAGCACCGGCGCCTCACGGCTCACCCGGTCCGTCTGCCCGTAGATGTAGTGGTCCGCGACCAGGTCCCCCACCAGCAGCACCCTCCGGCGCGCGAAGGCCAGGGGAAGCTGGGCCAGGGATGGAATCGCTCGAGCGGGCAGGACGGCAGCCATGGCGGCGCGTTGTCCCATAGCCACTCCCCTTCGACAAGCCGACCTTTTCCTACCCGAGCCCGAGCGCCCGGCGAAGGTGCGGCTCGCCCTCGAGCACCTCCACGCCCAGCCTCACCGTCCACGTCTCGAAGCCTTCCGGCAGCCGCACCCGGTCCTTCTCCGTCGTCACCACTCGAGCACCCAGGCTCGCCGCCCGGGCCCCCACCTCGTGGAGCTCCCGCGCACTGAAGGGATGGTGGTCCGGATAGAAGGCCGTTCCCCGGACGTCCGTTCCCAGCTCGCCCAGCGTCCGCAGGAAGCCCCCCGGCCGAGCAAGCCCCGCCAGCGCCAACACCGGTTGTCCGGTCAGCGCCTCGGGTGGATGGAGCGCTCCCGAGGGGTCCACCCACGCCGTGGGCCGGTACCGCGTCCGGACTCGAGGCGCTGGCAGCGGTGGCAGCGCCGGCCCGGGCGTCGCCGCGGCTCTCACCCAGAAGAGCGTGGCCCGGCTCAAACCGGAGAGCGGCTCGCGCAACGGGCCTCTCGGCAGCATCCGGCCATTGCCAAAGCCCACCGCCTCGTCCACCACCACCACGTCCTCGTCCCTCGCCAGCTTCCGGTGCTGGAAGCCGTCGTCGAGCAACACCACCTCCAGCCCGAACTCGTCCCTCGCCCGCCTCGCCAGCGTCCGGCGATCCGCTCCCACCAGCAGCCGAGCCTCGGGACAGCGGCGCGCGAGCAGCAACGGCTCGTCCCCGGCCTCCTCCACCGACGGCAGTGGGCCCGCTCCTGTGAACGTCAGCGGCTCCTTCGAGCCTCGCCCGTACCCTCGCGTCAGGATGCCCACCCGCCTCCCCTCTTTCACCAGCAGCTCCGCCAGGTACAGCACCGCCGGCGTCTTCCCCGTCCCTCCCACGTTCAGGTTCCCCACCGACACGACGCGCAGTCCCTCCACCCGCTCGCCCCGCCATAGCCCCGCGTCGTAGAGCGCTCCCCTCAGCCGCACTCCCGCTCCGTAGCCCCATGCCAGCACGTCCAGCGGCGCCAGCATCGCCCTCCGGCTCCAGGTCTCCGGCCTCCCTGGATAGAACACTCGTTCGATCGCCGTCGGCCCCTCCTGCCTCCCGGCCGGCCCGCTCACCGCTCCGCCCTCGCCTGTTCGTACAGCGCCAGCACCTCCGCGGCGATCCGCTCGTTGCTCGCGTGCTCCACCAGCGCCCTCGTCCCCGACTCCGAGGCCGCCACCACCGCCTCCGGTGTCAGCTCCTCCACCAGCACGTCCGCCAGCGCCGGCAGGTTGCCTTCCCCCACCGCCACCACGCGCACTCCACACGCCCTCGCCTGCGCCGCCGCCCTCGCGCTCCAGTCGTTCCCCAGCCCCAACACCCACACCTCGTCCAGCGCCCGCAGCCAACGCACGAAGGCCTCGCCCCGCTGGTACCCCGCGAACGTCACCGCCTCCTCCTGCCCCAACGCGCGCACCTGCTGGCGCACCGGTTCCACCAGCTCCCCGTCCCCCACCAGCACCAGCCTCGCTCCCGCGTGCCCCTGGCGCAGCCTCGCGAAGGCCTCCACTCCGAGCGCATGGCGCCTCGAGGCCTGGAAGGTGGACACCATTCCGATCAGCGGTGCGCCCGCCACTCCCAACTCCCGTCTCAGCGCCTCGCGATCCTCCGCCGGCCGGAACCGCGGATCCACCAGCGGCGGCAGCACCCGAACCCTCCGGCCCACCAGCCGCGTGATCACCGAGGACGACGGCACCGTGTACGCGTCCGCGGCCGGCAGCGAGGACCTCAGCGACCTCGGCGCATGCACCGAGCGAATCAACACCGCGCCCCTCGGCCTCCCCCACCTCGCCACCAGATGGTCGTGCGTGAAGTGCGCATGCACCACGTCCACGCTCCGCGCCCTCAGCCGCCTCATGTCGCTCCACACCTTCCACGGCGGCGACTTCACCGACAGCTCCAGCCCTCCCTCGTCCAGCAGCCCCAACGCCTCGAACCGCGGCACCGCCAGCTCCTCCGCCGCCACCTCCGTGCGCCGTCGATCCACCGCCACCGTCACCTCGTGCCCCGCCGCCCGCTGCGCCAACGCCAGCAGCGCCACGTTCTCCGCCGGGCCACTCCAGAAGGGACTCGCGAGCAGGTGGAGGATCTTCACGGGGTAAGCACTCGCGCCATGTGCTCCACGTTGCGCTGGCTCGCGCCCGACACCTGCCGCACCGTCCCCCTCGCCAGCTCCCCCAACGACGCCACCGTCTCCGGCTTCGCCAACAGCTCCGACATCACCCGGTACAGGTGCTCGGCGTCCTTCACCTGGATGCCTCCCCTCCCCACCAACACCTGCACGCTGTCCCGGAAGTTCTCCATGTGCGGCCCGAACAGCACCGGCTTCCCCTGCCCCGCTGGCTCCAGGATGTTCTGCCCCCCTCGCTTCGTGAACGACCCGCCCACGAACACCAACGTCGCCAACCGGTACGCCCTCGACAGCTCCCCGATCGTGTCCAGCACCACCACCCGCCCTCCCTCCTCGTTCCCCTTCGAGCGCAGCCCCACCCCCAGCCCCGCCTCCTTCGCCAGCGCGGCGATCCGCCCCGCCCGCTCGATGTACCTCGGCGCGATCACCAGCCTCAGGTCCGGGTGCTCCTCCAGCAGCCTCCGGTAAACCGCCAGCAGGTGCTCCTCCTCGCCCTCGTGCGTGCTCCCGGCGATCCACACCCGCTCCCCTTCCTTCAGCCCCAGTGCGCTCCGCAGCGCCTCGTCCTCCCGCCCCACGTCCGCCGCCGCCAGCGCATCGAACTTCGTGTTCCCCGTCACGAACACCCGCTCCCTCGGAGCCCCCAGCCCCAGCACCCGCTCCGCCTCGTCCTCCCCCCGCATCAGGAACAGCTCCATGTCCCGCAGCGGGTTGCCGATGAGCGAGAACAACAGCCGGTACTTCCCCTGGTGCGCCGGGGAAAAGCGTCCGTTCGTCAGCGCCACGTGCACTCCCGCACGCTTCGCCGCGCGGATGAGGTTGGGCCAGATCTCCGTGTACTCGAGCACCAGCAGGTCCGGGTGAATGGCCCGCACCGCCCGCCTCGTGGCGCCCCACAGGTCGTACGGCGCGTACACCACCCCGTCCACCTGCTTCGCCAGGCGATCTCGCCCCATCATGTAGCCCGAGTTCGTCATCGTGGAGAGCACGATGCGGCACCCCGGGAAGCGCGCCCTCAGCGGGCCGAACATCGGCGAGAGCGCCAACAAGTCCCCCGCGCTCGCCCCGTGCAGCCAGAACGTCGGCCCAGGCCCTCGGGGTGGCAGATCCCCTGGCGCGTAGAAGCCGAGCCGCTGCCGCAGCCCGTGCCGCGTCTTGCGGTGCAGCGACAACACCGGAAAGAGCACGGCGAAGAGCACATAGCTGGCGAGGACGTAGAGCAGGCGCATGGCAACCCGGGGGCCGCGTCCCTCTACCAGATGCCGTCACTCCCGGCAGCACGCGCAACCCTCCCCTCGGGCCACACCCACAGTCCTGCCTCGGACCCCTTTTTTTCTCACTTTGTGTGAAAACAGTAAAACAGTGTTTATTATGGAATACTTGAAATTGTCGGAGTTATTTGGCACACTGATCATCGTCCCTGGGTCATAGGGATCAGGAGGCAGCACTGTGGAGAATCGTATCCGCGGAGTCATTGGAGTCGCGGCGCTCTCGTTGATGATGAGCGCGTGCACCGAGGGCAGCCCGGCCTCGGCCAACAAGGTAGAGGGAACCCGGACGCTGAAGTCCGCCCTCGGAAACACCGTCGTGGACGCGGACGAAGCGGGAGTCGCCCGCTTCATCACTGGCGAGCTGGGCAGCCTGCCGGCAACCGCCTCTCCCGAGGCCGCACTCAAGGCGGACCTCAGCCCGGCGCTGGCGAGCATCGCGCCCCAGTTCCGGCTGGACCCGGCCAACCTCGTCCTCAAGCGCGCCCGTGCCGACGCGCAGGGGGACATCCACTACCGCTATGGCGTGCGCCACAACGGGCGGGCCATCTACGGCGGCGAGGTGATCCTCCACGCGCGCGGCGGGAAGATCATCGCGGCCAACACCAACGTCCGCGGCGACCTGAAGGGGCCGGAGAAGGCCACGGTCGCCCCCGAGGCCGCCATCACCGCGGCCGCGCAGGACCGCGCCGCGCCCAAGGCCGCCCGCGAGTCGGGCTCGCCGGAGCTCTTCTACTACCGCGCCGGGGACAAGCTCCTGCTGGTCTATGAGGTCCGCCAGACCGGCGAGCAGGCCGATGGCACCCCGGTGGACGACTCGGTGCTGGTGAACGCCGCCGACGGCTCGGTCGTCGAGCGCATCCCCCACGTGCACACGGGCCTGGGCCGGAAGCTGTACGACGGCAAGAACACGTCCACCCTGCCGGGCACCCTGACGCGCTCCGAGGGTGAGGCCGCGGTGGCCGATCCGATCGTCAACGAGAACTACGATCACCTCGGCACGGTCTACAACTGCTACAGCAGCCTGTTCGGCCGGGACTCCATCGACAACGCGGGCGCCACGCTCATCAGCACGGTGCACCACCGCGTGGCCTACGTGAACGCGTTCTGGGACGGCACCCAGATGGTGTACGGCGATGGCGACGGCACCACGGCCATCAACCTGGCCAAGTCGCTCGATGTGACGGCGCACGAGCTGACCCACGCCGTGACGGACTACGAGTCGGAGCTCATCTACTCGGGTGAGTCCGGCGGCCTCAACGAGTCCCTGTCCGACATCTTCGGCGCCGTGTGCGAGTGGTACGGCGACGGCAAGGTCGTCAGCGCCGAGACGTGGCTGGTGGGTGACGACATCTGGACCCCGTCCATCCCGGGCGATGCGCTGCGATACATGGCCAACCCGACCCAGGACGGCGACTCGCTGGACTACTACCCGGACTACTACTCCGGCATCGACGTGCACTACAGCTCGGGCATCTCCAACCTGGCCTTCTACCTGCTGAGCCAGGGCGGCACGCACCCGACGGGCAAGACGACCACGGCGGTGGCGGGCATCGGCATCGAGAAGGCCTCGCGCATCTTCTACAAGGCCAACGCCGACATCATGACGCCGAGCACCACGTTCGAGCAGGCGAAGATCGCCACCGAGCAGGCCGCTCAGCAGCTGGGCTACGACGCGGCGACCATCGCCTCCGTCACCAACGCCTGGAAGGCCGTGGGCGTGGGCGTGCCCATCCCGCCGCCGCCCAGCACGCCGGTCAACAAGAACGTGCCGGTGACGGACATCTCCGGCGCCAAGGGCTCGAAGGTCTACTACAACTTCAACGTGCCCGAGGGTGCGTATGACCTGCAGGTCTCCATCACCGGCGGCACGGGTGACTCGGACCTGTACGTGCGCTTCGCCAACGCGCCGACCACCAGCCAGTACGACTGCCGTCCGTACAAGTCCGGCAACGAGGAGTCGTGCGCCTTCGCCACTCCGTCGCAGGGCACCTGGTACGTCATGCTCAACGGCTACAGCGCCTACTCCGGCGTGACGCTGAAGGTCACCTGGAAGGGCGGCTACATCCCCATCGAGAGCGGCGTGAAGGTCACCGGCATCTCCGGGGCCGCCGGCTCGGAGCAGATCTTCAAGCTCGTGGTGCCCCCGCGCAGCAACGGCAACGAGAACAACCACGTCCACGTGCGCATCTACGGCGGCTCCGGCAACGCGGACCTCTACGTGCAGCGCGCCTCGGCCCCGAACACCTTCGAGTACGACTGCCGCGACGTGAAGGAGCACAACAACGAGAACTGCAACCTCAACAACGTGCCCGCCGGCAACTACTACATCCTCGTCTACGGGGCGAAGGGCGGCTTCGAGAACCTGACCCTCGACGCGATGTACCAGAAGTAATCACCCTCGGGTGACCGGGAGCACCGCGCCGTGCTGGGCGGCGCGGGGCTTCCAACCCGATGGCGCGGTATCAAGAGCGGCTGCTCCCACTCCGGGGGTGGCCGTTCGCTTTTGCGGGCCACGGTTTACCTGGCTTCACCTCCGCGGAAGCACTCGCACCGGGCTCGGGGCAATCCACGGGCGCCACTGCGTGCCGAAGAAGCCTCCCGGCGCACGCACCCACGCCTCCACCTGCACCGCCCCCTCCTCCACCAGCTCCACCGTCCTACCGTCCGGCCGCAGCCGCCCCGCGCCTCGGACCTCCACCCGGACCTGATCCTCGGCGTGCGGCGGCAGGCGCACGGTGAGCACGTCGCCCACGTGGGCCTCCCGGCGCTCGGCATCCAGGCCCTCGAGTGCGAAGCCCTCGGGTTCTCCCAGCGCCTGGAACGCGCAGAGGGCCCGGCCACTCGCGAGCCCCTTCACCACCTGCGCCGCGGCGGCCCGAGCATCCCCGGGCAGCTCGCCGGAATCCGGCAGGTACATCGCCATGGACCGGAAGACGTCCTCGTAGCGCGGCAGCCCGTGCGCGTCGTGCGAGCACAGCGCCACCCGAGGCTTCTCCCGCTCGAGCTCCAGCAGCCGCGCCACGGGCTCCGGCCCCGGCTCGACGAGCATCATCACCCCGTGCACCGGATTGCCGAAGAGCGCCCCCACCGCGGGCAGCAGCCGGCTGAACGGGTGGCGCAGCGCGTCCCGGAAGAACGTGTCCGCGGAGTAGAGCTCGAAGCCATCCGCCCGCCGCGCGGCCTCCTCGTGGCGCCACGGGTTGCGCTGCTGCACCGGGTGGGCGAGCACGCTCACGCCCCCCGCCTTCTCCACCGCCGCCTCGGCCTCCCCTCCATCCATCCACGGCCGCACGCCCTCCAGCGGGCGTTGCATGCCGAACGCCACCAGGTGGCCATGGGCCGTGGAGAGCTCCACCCCCGGCACCATCAGCACCCCGTCCACGAAGGCGGGCTCCGGCGGTACGAAGTCGTTGTGGTCCGTGAGCACCACGAAGCGCAGGCCCGCCGCCTTCGCCGCCGCGGCCACCTCCTCCACCGTCCCCCGCCCATCCGAGCGCGTGGTGTGCACGTGGAAGGCCCCGCGCAGCCATCGGGGCGCGTCCGGTTGGGGTGGCACCACCGGGTACTCGGCGTAGGAGGCCGCCAGGGTGAAGAATCCCGCCCACCCCAGCAGCACCAGCACCAACCCCAACAGCGCCCGGAGCAGCTTGCCCGCAAGCACCGACGGCTTCATGCAGCGCCCCGCTCGGGGCCCGCCGTCTGCAGCGACCACAGCGCCGCGTAACGGCCTCCCGCCTTCAGCAGCTCCGCGTGGCTTCCCCGCTCCACCACCCGTCCCGCCTCCACCACGCAGATGACGTCCGCGTCCACCACCGTCGACAAGCGGTGGGCGATCACCACCGCCGTGCGCCCCGGCAACACCTCCGCGAGCGCCGCCTGTACCTCTCGCTCGCTCTCCGGATCCAGGCTGCTCGTCGCCTCGTCCAGCACCAGCACTGGAGCCCGCGACAGCACCGCCCGCGCGATGCACAGCCGCTGCCGCTGGCCTCCGCTCAGCTTCACGCCACGCTCGCCTACCCGGGTGTCATAGCCCTCGGGCAGCTCCCGGATGAAGCCGTCCGCGTTCGCCACCCGCGCCGCCGTCTCCACCTCCTCGCGCGTCGCGTCCGGCCTCGCGTAGCGCAGGTTGTCCAGCACGCTGCCCGAGAAGAGCAACGGCTCCTGCGTCACCAGCGCGAACTTCGCCCGCACGCTCGCCGCCGTGTAGCGGTCCACGTCCACCCCGTCGAAGCGCAGGTGGCCCTCCTGGGGGCGCTCGAAGCGCAGCAGCAGATGGGTGAGCGTGCTCTTGCCTCCGCCGCTCGGCCCCACCAGCGCCACCACCTTCCCCACCGGCAGCTCCAGCGTCAGCCCGTCCAGCGCCCGCCGCTCCCCGTAGGAGAAGCGCACGCCCTCCACCTGGATGCCCCGCTCCAGCGCCGGCGCCTCCGTGGCCCCCGGCGCGTCCTCCACCGGGTGGCGCAAGTCCAACAGCGCGAAGAGCCGCTCGCCCGCCGCGCCCGCCTGCATCGCGAACTGCGTCACCCGCCCCAGGTCCTTGATGGGCTGGTACACGAGCACCACCGCGGTGAGGAACGACAGCAGGGACTCGGGCTCCATCGCGTGCGTGGCCGCCGCGTAGGCCAGTGCTCCCGCGAGCGCCGCGGCCGCCAGCACCTCCATCAACCCGGGCACGCCACCTCGAGCCCACGCCGCACGCACCAGGGCCTCCTCATGGGCCCGCGCATGCGCCGAGAAGCGCGACAGCTCCGCCGCCTGACCGTTGAAGGCCTGGATGGTGCGAATGCCGCCCAGCCCCTCCTGGAGCTGCCCCGCGAGGTGGCCGAGCTGCACCTGGCCCTCGCGCGTGCCCTTCAGCGCCTTGCGCGTCAGCCTCGAGGCCGGTAGCGCCGCCAGCGGCAGCACGCACAGCATCAACCCGCCCATCAGCGGGCTGATGGACAGCGCCACGCCCGCCAGCACCACCACCTGCAGCGAGTCCCGTAGGTACGAGCCCACGGTGTACATGGCCGCCATCTCCACCGCCTGCACGTCCGCGGAGAAGCGGCTGAGCAGATCTCCCATCCGCTCGCGAGCCAGTTGCGCGGGCGACAGCGAGGAGAGCCGGACGAAGAGCTCACGCCGCAGGTCCGCCACCACCTTCTGGGCGAAGAGGCCCATGAAGTAGAACTGGCCGAGGTACCCCACACCCTTCACCAGCCCCACCGTCAGCACCACCACCGGGAAGCCCCAGAGCGCGGCATCGCGAGGGAGGCCCGACAGCCACGGCACCGGCTGCGCGCCGCCGAAGCCCTGGGCGCCGCCCGACAGGAGGAAGCGAAGCGCCGGGCCCATCAGGTACGCGTACGCCCCGGTGGCCAGCCCCAGCACCGCCATGCACACGAAGGCCTCTCCCAGCACGCCCACGTGAGGCCGGGCATACCCCAGCAACCGCCACAACGACTTGTGCATCACCGACCTACTTTGCGCAGCGCGGCCTTGGCGAGCTGGGCATTGGGATTGAGCTCAAGCACCTTGAGCAGCTTCTTGCGAGCGCCGGACGCGTCATCCATCTCGCTGTCGATGATGGCCGAGATGATGAGCGCCCGCTCCAGGTACGGGTTGAGCGAGAGCGCCTTGCGGAGCACCTTCTGCGCGGACTTCGCCCGGTCCTCCTTCGGCCCCGTGCCGGCCAGGAACGTGGCCCACGCCAGGTACGAGTAGTACTCGGGCTCCTGCGGGTTGAGCCCCACCGCCTCCTCGAAGTGGATGAGGGCCGAGCGGTACTGCTTGCGCTTGAGCGCCGCCTCTCCCCTGCGGAGGATGATCTCCGCGTCCACGTTCACCGTGGTGGCTCGCCCCACGTCCATGCGCGACATGAGGTACTGGAGGTACGCCTTGCGCTTCTCCTCCACCGACAACACCCGGTACGCCGCCGACAGCTTCTCCTGCACCGAGTCCAGCAGATCCTTGATCTCCGAGGTGTCGAACTCGGCGTAGCTGTCCGGGTGAAAGCGCGTGGCGAGCTCGTGGTAGGCGCGCTCCACGGCCTCGGTGTCCGCGGCGATGTCCAGCCCCAGACAGCGGAAGTAGCTGCCGGTGATGATCTTCACCGCGCCGTCCCGGAGGCTCGCCGCCGTCTCCGCGTCCAGCGGCTTGCGCTTGCGCGGGGCGATGGACTCCGGCACGGCCACCACCTCGCCGGGCCCGCTCGCCACGGGAGCCGGAGAGAAGCTCATGCAGCCCGCCAGCTTGAGGAACCACAGCAGCGAGTACCCGCGCCGCAGATCCCCTCGCCCGTGCGCCAGCAGATCCCTGAGCGCGATGCGCCCGTTCACCTGCATGACGATCTTCAGGTCCTCGGTGTTCAGCCCCAGCGCCGACAAGTCCTTGCCAAACTCGGGCGTGCGCACCGGGAACTCGGCCTGGTGGGCGCGCAGCGGCGCGGCCAGCACCTTGAGCGGAATGGCCCGCCGCGCCCCATCGAGGATCGGCGCCAGCGCCGGCGTCTCCACCGTGGCCACCTCGGCCTGGAACTCGTCGCCGGGATAGAAGGCGTAGCGGCCCTCGCGCATGCCGATGACCTGGGCCAGCCGATCCGTCGTGTAGTCGCGCAGCAGCTGCAGCAGCTCCTCGCCCGCCGCCTCCACCCCGGCCTCCGCCAGCGCCGCGCCGATGCGCAGCCCCGAGCCCAGCGCCTGCACCAGCCGCTCCGCCTGCACCTCGGTCACCACCTGGCGCTGCAAGAGGTAGCTGGGGAGCGCGTCCTGCCGCGCGCTCGAGTCGTAGTTCACCGCGCCGCCGCGAGCGAAGAAGACCCGCCGCGTGAGATCCCGGTAGGCCACCACCAGCACGCCATCGCGGCGCACCCGGTACAGCGACACCAGCAGCCCCGGCAGCGGGAAGCCCTTGAGATCGCCGCTGACCACCGCCGGGCGCGAGAGCATCGCCCGCACGCCCTTGAGCGGGGCCTCGTTGCGCGCGGCACCGGTCGTCAGGGATTGCAGCTTGCCCACCAGCTCGCCCGGCTTGAGCGGGTCCGCCACATAGGCATTGACCTTGAGATCCAACACCGACGCCACGCCACGCGCCCGGCCCAGGTGGCCCTTGTCGATGGCCACGATGGGCACGCGCGCCCCCATGCTGTGGTTGCGGATGAGATGCCCCACATGCGTCCCATCCAGGCGAGGCAGATCCACGGACACCACCACCAGGTCCGGGTTGTCGGCGACGAAGTGCTCCATCGCCGAACCGGGGTCGCTCACCGCTCGCACGGTGTACCCGGCTTGAGACAGCAACCCGGTCAGGTGCTCCAGAGTGGGCGGATGGCTCTCGGCCAGAAGAAGCGTCTTCAAGGCCGCCGAGTGTACACATTCAGCCCGCTCGCATCAGTGGGTATCCGCGCCCCCTCCGCTCACAGTTCCCCCACCTCGCCCACGAGCCAGATGGCTGCCTGTCCGCCCAGGGAGAAGAGAAGCGCTCCCCGAGTGAAAGAGTTCAGGGAGACCACCGCGCGAGGACCGCTCACCGTGCAGGAGTACGGCCACCTTGGAAGCAGCGCCGGGACGCCCCCCCACCTTGCCGCAGGAGGTGCGCGAGGGACGGCTCACTCCCAGAAGATGTCGTACTCAGTGTCGAGCATCGCCGTCCGGCACCCGATCACCCAGGAGCGCTGGACGTTCGTCTTCTTCATCAGCTCGAGCAACACGCCCTCGTGGAACGGGTAGGGCATGAAGGTGTTCCTGAGCGAGAAGCGCGCGTGCGCTGGCGCCACCCACGTCACCTCATGCTCGCCGAAGCTCAAGGCCACCCGGTACACCACGGGCAGGCTGTCCAGCAGACGCCGGGGGTCTCCCCCATGCATCACGCCCATGGCCTTGCCCGCCGTGGACTCGCGGAAGTCCATCGCGGCCCTGCGCCCGAGCTGCCGCAGCGCCAGCTCGATGCTCCCGTGCTCCACCGCCAGCAGCCGGATCGCCGTGGAGAGCATCCGCAGATAGGTGGCCATGGGGTAGTTGAAGAGCTCGACGAACTCCTTCTCGCCGCTCACCAGCAGACACCGCTTCACCATCACCCCATCCCCCAGCTCGCCCACGGCTCGCAGAAGGCCGATACAAAACACGCCCCGCGTGGTGTCGGTCGGGCTCGTCAAGGCGATCCGCTGCGCGAAGTCACGCTCCCAGAACTCCGCGTCCTGGTGCTGCTGCGCGGCCGTCTGGTTGTCCTGGCGCATGGCGTCGACCCCCCTGAGTACCCAGCCCCTCGTGAAATTATCGGGGCTGCTCGCACGAAAGTTTCCACGTCCGGATCAGGAAGTCGACAGGGGGACTGTGATTCCTTCGCATCCGCGGCCCCCAGGAAATCTTCACCAGAAATTTTCAGCCGCGTGTCAGTGACAGAGACAGGAATTCCTCGTCGAAATACCGCTCTCCGACATGCAGCGCCCGCTTCTCCACGCCGTAGGACTCGAAGCCCTGCGACTGGAAGAGGGCGCGTGCCCGGACGTTGCCCACCACCACCCCGAGCTGGAGCTGCTCGATGCCGCCCATCCTCCGGCCCGCATCGATCGCCGCCTCGAGCAGGCGCTTCCCGAGCCCCCGCCCCTGGAGCTCCGAAGCGACGTACATGCCCCAGATGCGAGCCTTGTGCGCCTCCTTGCGGAAGGTGTCGCGCCGGATACCGGCCATGCCCACCAACCGATCGTTCACGAAGGCCCCGAGCACGAGGTTGGTGCTGGGAGACTGGCTCTCGAGCCTCGCGCGGATGACATCGAGGGGGACGTTCTCCTCCTCCTCGACGGACGAGGCGAAGGCCTCGGGATGCTCCCGCAGTGCGCGGAGCCGGAGGGCCCAGAAGGCCGCCGCCTCCGCGGGCCGGAGCATCCGGAGGGTGGGTTCGATGGAAGGCGCCATGCCCACAGCCTGATGCGGCCAGGGGGGCGCCGTCTACTCCAGCATTCAGTACGGGCCGGAGTCATCCGGGAGTGGATGGATGCCTGGAGTCCCCCCCGGCAGGTGAGCGGCACCCGGCTCGGGCCGAGCCCCCCTCCCGAGTGGGCCATAGGCGCCCGAATGCGCATCCCACTCGAGCAACTCCGCGCTGCCCACGTCGTAGAACCATGCATGCAGCCGGACCTCGCCCGCCTCGACCTTTTGGCGTAGCACCGGGTAGGAGAGCGCGTTGTCCAACTGCATCAGCGCGTTGTGCCGGGCCGCCTCCTCGGGTGAGCAATCCACCGGGAGCGTCCCGAGCAACGCCCGGGCCTCCTCCAACCAGCGCCGTACGCCCCGCAGCTCGTTGGGCACGTCCCCCCCGAGCAGCACCCGCATGGCACCGCAGCCGGAGTGGCCGCACACGACGACCTCCGTCACGCCCAGCACGCCCACCGCGTACTCGAGGGCACTGCCCACCGCGGCCGCCATGGGCGAGCTCGCACGGGGGATGAGATTGCCGATGTTGCGCACGACGAAGAGCTCACCCGGCTCGGTGGAGGTGATGAGGTTGGGGTTGATGCGGCTGTCCGCGCAGGTGATGAACAGGGTGTGCGGTTTCTGACCATCGGCGAGCCGGTTGAACAGCGGCTCATACCGCTCCCGCTGCTCCTGCCGGAAGCGCTCCACGCCATGCACCAGCCGCTCGTGGGAGGACACGGGCACCGCCCCCTCGAGCAGCAGTGCCGCGTCCGATTCGGTGACGACGAGCAACGGCAGCAGCTCCTGGCCGCCCCGCTGGCGCAGGAGCAGCTCTCGCACCTCGGACCTCGAGCCCAGCAGCGCCACCCGGGCGCCCCGCTCCCGCAACCCCTCCACCAGCCCGAGGAACATCTCCGCGCCCGAGGCATCCATCGCCGTCACGCCTGACAAGTCGATGATGACACCGCGCGAGGTGTCCAGCTCACGCGCCTCGGAGCCCAGCCGCTCCAGCTTCGCGGAGGAGAGGAAGGAGATGGGTCCTCCGAGCAGGAAGCGGTGGGGCCCGTGGGACTCCAGGCGCAGGACGCTGGCGCGCGTGCCGCCCATGCGCACCGCAGAGATGGCCAGCGCCGCGACGAGGCCCGCCTGCACGCCGACGATGAGATCCACCAGCACGATGGCCACGAACGTGACGGCATAGACCGCCGCCTCCGGGCGGGACAGCTTCCAGAGGGCGATGAGCTCGCGAGGGTGCAGCATGCGCAGCGCCACCGAGAGCAGCACGCCGGCCAGCGCGGCGATGGGGATGCGGCCCATGACGGGCGCGAAGAGGAACACCGCCGCCAACAGCACCAACGCGTGGAAGATGGCCGAGCGCCGGGTGCGTGCCCCGGCCTGCACGTTGAGCGCCGAGCGCGCGATGACGCCGGTCACCGGGATGCCGCCGAAGAGGGACACGGCCATGTTGCCCAGCCCCTGCCCCACCAGCTCCTGGTCGGGGTCATGACGCTTCCCCCGGGCCAGCTTGTCCACCGCGCCGCTGGACAGCAGCGTCTCCAGCGAGGCCAGGGCGTAGACGATGAGCGCGGTGCCCAACAGTGCGTCCCAGCCCGACCCGGGGAGCGCAGGCAGCCTGGGCGGAGGCAGGGAGCGGGGCAGCTCGCCGAGGGCCGGTACATCCAGCTTCAGTGCCACACAGAGCACCGTGGGGACGATGACGGCGATGAGCGGAGCGGGCAGGCGCGGCAGCACGCGGGGCAGTCCCAGCACGATGGCCAGTGTCAGCAAGGTGAGCGCGAGCGGGACGGGCCGGGCCGCGTGCAACAACCGCCCCACATGCGAGAGGACATCCAGCACGTGGCTCTGCTCCGGAGGTGGCAGGCCGAGGGCTCGCGGCAACTGGCCGATGAGGATGATGGCGCCGATGCCGGCGGTGAAACCAGCCACCACCGGAACGGGCACGAAACGGATGAGGCGCCCCAACCCGAGCACACCGGTGAGCACCTGCAACAGGCCCACCACCAGGCCGATGACGAGCAGGCCACCCAGCCCGTGCTGCTGCACGGCCGAGGCGATGAGCACCGCCATGGCCGCGGCCGGGCCACTGACCGACAAGGGAGTGCCGCCGAAGAGGGCGCAGACGATGCCCGCGATGATGGCCGTCACCAGCCCCACCTCGGGGGGAACGCCGGAAGCCAGGGCAATGGCCAGCGAGAGCGGGATGGCGATGCACGCCACCGTGAGGCCGGCCAGTACATCCTCCTTGAGGTAGCGGGGGGACAGCAGAGCCTTCCACTCGGGGAGGAGACGGCGCAGACCGAGATCGAGGCGCAACGAGGACGAGCGCGGCCGAAGCCGCGTAACGGAAGACGGATTCATGAGGAGGAAGAACCTCTCGAACGAAGGCAAGGCGCGGCCCTGGCGCCACCGGCTCACACGTCCGGAGGCACACGGGTACCCCGCGCGGTCGAAACCACGAGCGAGCGCTTCAGTCAGGACGCGCACCACCTCGCGGCGTCAGGTGGAGCGGGAACCTCAGGCCCTGATGGGCTCGTCTTCCGGAGGCTGCCTTCGAGGAAGCAACGCCGCGCGCCAGCGAGCACCGACATCCCGGTCCGCGACCGGGGGACACTGCACCTGAAGCGACGGACGCGGGCTCCGGACGTACCAGCGGCAGGTGTCCAGCGGCCTGGCCTGGAGACTCCAACCCACTCCCGAACGGGCGGTGGTAATGGGCAGCTCCACATCCTCCTCGGACGGAGCACCGCTCGACGGGAACTGGCCACAAGACAGGCACAGCCGGCTTCCCACGTTCCGAGCCATGGGCTGCTGTGCCGACAGCACGAAGAGCAAGCCCAGACTGAGAAGGAAGGACCACCTCATCGGCCGCGAGACCCCCAGACGCGCAGGCTGGATAAGTCCCGCGTTCCAAGGAAGCCAGTGCGGACGGTCCGGCGGCTTCGCATTCCCGACACGAATGGCCGGAATGTTCTGCAGGAGAGAGGACGCTCGCCCTCCAGGAGGTAGGCCTGAGAACGAGCCCAAGGAGTAACGAGGCAGGTGTGGCGCGCACCGGTTCGGTTAGGATGCCCGCCGCTTCCCATGTCCCCCGCCCCCCAGATTCTCGTCGTGGCAGGCGAGGCGTCCGGTGACTCCCACGCCGCCGACCTCGTCGCCGCCCTCAAGGCCCGCCGTCCGGACCTCACCTTCTTCGGAATGGGAGGCTCGCGCCTCGCCGCCCAGGGCGTGGAGCTGCTCTACGGCGCCCACGAGGTCAACGTCATGGGCATCACCGAGGTGCTGCCCAAGATTCCACGCATCCTCCAGGTGATGGGGGGACTGGCCCGCGCCGCCGCCGAGCGCCGCCCGGCCTGCGCCATCCTCGTGGACATCCCCGACTTCAACCTCCGGCTCGCCGCCCGCCTCAAGAAGCTCGGCATCCCCGTGGCCTATTACGTCTCGCCGATGATCTGGGCCTGGCGCCGGGGCCGGGTGAAGACGATCGCGAAGCGCGTGGACCGGATGCTCTGCATCCTCCCCTTCGAGGAGGAGTTCTACCGGGAGGCGGGTGTCGCCGCCCGTTACGTGGGCAGCCCAGTGGTGGAGCAGATGCCCTCCCCCGCCAGCGCCGCCGCCTTCCGCCAGAAACTCGGCCTGCCCATGGAGACGCCCACGCTCGCCCTGCTACCGGGCAGCCGGATGAGTGAAATCCGCCGCATCCTCCCCGCAATGGTGGGCGCGGCGAAGCAGCTGGTGGCCGAGCGTCCCGGGCTCCAGGTGGTGGTGCCGGTGGCCCCCACCATCCCGCGCGCGGAGATCGTCTCCCGCTTCGAGGGCAGCGGCGTCCAGCCCGTGCTCGTGGAGGGCCGGGCCCCCGAGGTGGTGGGCGCCAGCGACGCGGCCATCGTGGCCTCGGGGACGGCGGCCCTGGAGGCGGGGCTGATGCAGCGCCCCTTCGTGGTGGTGTACCGCGTCTCGCTCATCACCTACCTCGTGGGCCGGATGATGCTGAAGGTGGCGCACGTGGCGCTCGTCAACCTGCTGGCGGGCCGCCGGGTGGTTCCCGAGCTGCTCCAGGGCGACATGACGCCCGAGCGCATCGCCGGCGAAATCCGCCGCCTGTGGGTGCCAGGCACACCTCGTGAGGAGATGCTCCAGGGACTGGAGGAGGTGCGCACCCGGCTCGGGGAGGCGGGGGCAGCCACCCGGGCGGCCGAGTCGGTGCTGGAGCTCCTCCCCGCCCCCGCGAAAGTCTAGGGGCGGACGCGGCGCCGCTCTGGTATGTCCCGCCGCGCAATGAACCCAGCGCTGGTCTGCATCCCCACCTACAACGAGCGGGACAACCTCGAGCCCATCACCCGCGCGGTGCTCGCGGCCGATCCCCGCGTGGACATCCTCGTCGTCGACGACAACTCCCCGGATGGAACGGGGAAGCTGGCGGACGAGCTGGCGGCGAAGGAGCCGCGCATCCGCGTCCTGCACCGCGAGAAGAAGCAGGGCCTGGGGCGCGCCTACCTCCATGCGTTCCGCGTGGCGCTCGACGCGGGCTACACGTACATCATCGAGATGGACGCGGACTTCAGCCATGACCCGCGCTATCTGCCCACGCTGCTGGACACGGCGCAGGGCGGAGCGGACCTGGTGCTGGGCTCGCGGTACGTGAACGGCGGCGGCACCGTCAACTGGGGCGTGGGCCGGAAGATCATCAGCCGCGGGGGCTCGCTCTACGCGCGCAGCATCCTCGGCGTGAGCACGCGGGATCTGACGGGTGGCTTCAAGTGCTTCCACCGCCGGGTGCTCGAATCCATCGACCTGGAGGCGGTGCAGAGCACCGGCTACGCCTTCCAGATCGAGCTCACCTACCGCACCCTCAAGAAGGGCTTCACGGTGAAGGAGATTCCCATCGTCTTCGAGGACCGCCGCGTCGGGCAGTCGAAGATGAGCCGGAAGATCTTCCTCGAGGCCCTGACGATGGTGTGGAAGCTGCGTCTCTCGGTGTAGGGGGGCGCATGTCCGAGCAGCTCTCCCTCTTCCTGGTGTCGCTCCCGGCGGTCCTCTTCGTGGTGGACCCGATCGGGGTGGTGCCCATCTTCCTGGCCATGACGGCGGGGGACTCGGAGGAGAAGATCCGCAACACGGCGAGGCGCGCGTGCATGGTGGCGTGCTCGCTGCTGCTGTTCTTCGCCGTCTTCGGCGGCGTCATCTTCAAGGTGTTCGGCATCTCGCTGGGCGCCTTCCGGGTGGCCGGCGGCATCCTGCTGCTCATCACCGCGCTGGACATGCTGCGCGCACGAGCGTCAGAAACGCGCACCACGCCGTCCGAGCAGCAGGAGGGCGAGAAGAAGGAAGACGTGGCCCTGGTGCCGCTGGCGATGCCGCTGCTGGCGGGCCCGGGCGCCATCGCCACCGCCATGGTGCTGATGGCCCGAGGCGGGGACAATCTGCTGTCCGCCGTGCCCGTGCTGGTGGCCATCATCCTCACCTTCCTGACGAGCTACCTGGTGCTGCGCGCCGCGGGCTTCGTGCAGCGGGTGCTCAAGCAGTCGGGCGTGGCCATCCTCGAGCGCGTGATGGGGCTCATCCTCGCGGCCATCGCGGTGCAGTTCATCGCGGACGGGGGGAAGGATCTGCTGCGCGAGAAGGCGGAGCCGGCGCGGGTGTCTCAGATGCTGGAGGAGACCCAGGCGCCGCCGTCGTCCTTCGTCATCGCGCCCTTGGCCTCGCCGCCCAGCGACAGCGCGTCCGGGGTGGCGCGCTGCGCGTCGTAGATGTAGCCAGTGCCTCGCGGCTGGAGGAAGAGCACCACGGCCTCGGTGGTGATCTGCTGCACCACCTTGTAATTGGTACCGCCGCAGCTGGGCTCGTCGGCCGCGAAGAGACGCTCGAGCATGGCCTGCTCGGGGCGGCGCAGGAAGACGAGCACCTGCGAGAGCCCATCATGTCCATCCGCGCTCAGTCCGGAAAGGATCTGCTGGGGAACGCGCTCGCGCATGAGCGCCCGGACCAGCTCGCACTTGTTGGCCTCCTCCTCGGGCTTGATGAGGGAAGCACGCGAACGCATGCAGCCAGGGGCGGCGAGGGCGAGCAGGGCGAGCAGCAGGAGTCGCTTCATCCGTCGGTTCTCCAGGGGGAGGTGCATCACAGCTTCCGCCACTGCGGCGGAAAGGGGGTTGAGGACAGGGCGGGCGGCTCCACGGCGAGGATGTACTCGGCGCGGCGGTTGGAGGCCTCGGCCGTCTCGTCCGGGGTGGCCACGAGCGGGGACTGCTCGCCGAAGCCCTCGTAGAAGATGGGCAGCTTGAGGCCCTTCTTGCGCAGGTAGGTGGCGATCGCGCGGGCGCGCTGGAGGGACAGATCGCGGTTGGAGGCCGTGTCCCCCACCGTGTCGGTGTGCCCGAGGATGTAGAGACGCAGCTCGGCGAAGCGGCCATAGCGCTTCACCGCGTCGGAGATGAGCACGTGGCTGGCGTCCAGCTTCCGCCGCTCGGCCTCCGGCACCTGCGCGCTGCCCGAGGAGAAGTTGACCTCCTCATGGGGGATGTCCACCCGCCACGGGAAGAGGTCCACGCCCGTATAGAACTCGGAGGTGTCGAAGGCCTTGAGCGAGATGCGCAGCACGCGCCCCTCCGTCGCCGGCCACGTCACCTCGAGCGGCCGGCCCGCGGGCACGCCGTCGAAGGGGACCTCGCCCTCGAAGGCCTTCTTGCCGGTGTCCATGAGCACCGTCACCTGCGCACGCGACGCGGGCCGGGACAGCGTGAAGCGCAGCGTGCGCCCCGGCACGTCCACGTCCTCGGGGAGCACCGTCAACTTCAGCGGCCCCAGGAGCTCCGCGTCGAAGGACAGCGGCATCGACGCCTCCTCCGCGTCCTTGAAGCGCACCACGAGCTCGCCCTCGTAGTGGAAGCGGCCCTCGGGCTGCTCCAGCGGCAGGGTGCGCGTCACGCCCGGCTCGCCTCCGCCCTTCACCCGCACCTCCTGGCCGTCACCGCGCTTGAGCTTCACCTCGAAGCCGGCGATGGGCTCGTCGATGTGCACCTGCAGGGCCGGCAGCCCCTTGCCCAGCGCGGCCTGGGGCTGCAGCGACACGCGCACCGCATCCGCGAACGCGCACAGGGGCAACAGGGTGAGGCACAGCAGCAGGCGTACATTCATGCGGGATGGCGACCTCCGGGCTGGGACGCACCCTGGCCGGGTCGCGTGGCGCGTGCAACGCGAACCGGGTCGGGTCCCGGAGTTCTGTCCGGAACAGGCCCTCGAGAGGCGAGCATTCCACACAGGTTTTTTTGTGACGAGCCACCCCCTCACCCACTCCCCAGAAGGGAGGGTGAGCAGGCGACCAGGGGCCACCCGGGGTGGGGGGAGCCCGCGGTGACGCTCAGGGGACGCCGACGAGGGAGATGCCCGCCTTCTCGGCCCCCCGGAAGAGCTCCGGAGCGTCCAGCAGCACCGTCTTCCCGGCTTCCAGCGCCAGCACCTTCGCCCCGACCTCCTGCATGACCTCCAGGGTGCGAGGGCCCACCGCCGGCAGATCGAACCGCAGGTCCTGCCCCGGCTTGCAGCGCTTCACCACCACGGCACCGGCCCCACCGTACTTGCCGCCCCGGCGGATGGCCTCGTCCGTGCCCTCCACCGCCTCCAGCGCGAGCACGTGGCCGTTGAGCACCACCACCGTCTGGCCCACGTCCGCCTGGCCCAGCAGCGTGGCCACCTCCCGCCCCAGCGTCACGTCCTTCTCCTGCGCGGGGTGGAGCCGGGGCCCCGCCAGGTGGCCCTCGGGGCACAGCGCCTGGGCCAGCCAGTCCGTGGGCGCCACGATGGTGATGCCGTGCGACTCGAAGTAATCCGCCACCGCGCGCAGCAGGGCGTCATCCCGGAAGCTTCGCAGGCGCGAGATGATGCGCACCGCGCCCAGGTCCGGCCGAGCGTCCGTCAGCGCGCGCACCCGGCCGATGCCCCCGGCCATCGCCGCCCGCTTCACGTCCGCCTTGCGGAAAGCCTTGACGATGCGGTCCACCTGCCCCAGCCGCACCCACGTCAGCTCGGAGACCTCGGCCTCCAGGGCCGGGTCCGCCTCGCCACGGTGGGCCACCGCCACCACCTGCAGCCCCTGCTCCCGGGCCGCGCTCGCGAACAGGAAGGGCAACCGTCCGTTGCCCGCGATGAGGCCGATGCGCTCCACGGTGCGTCAGCGCGTCAGTCCGCGCTTGCTCTGACTGACGAAGTTCAGCAGGTAGTCGATCTCCGACTGGCCACCCATCTCCGCCTTCAGCTGGGCGACGGCCTCCGCCAGTTGCAGCTTCGAGCGGAAGAGGACCTTGTAGGCCTCCTTGATACGGCCGATCTGCTCCTCGGAGAAGCCGTGGCGCTGCAGGCCCACCACGTTGAGGCCGGCCAGCTCCGCCCGGTCTCCCTGCGCCGTGCAGTACGGGGCCACGTCCATCACCACCATGGACCCGCCCGCGACGAACGCGTGCTTGCCCACCCGGGTGAACTGGTGCACCGCGGACAGCGCACTGAGGATGGCGAAGTCCTCGATGTACACGTGCCCGGCCAGCGCGGAGCTGTTGGCCAGGATGCAGCCGTTCCCCACCACGCAGTCGTGGGCCACGTGGCTGTAGGCCATGAAGAGGTTGTTGTTGCCCACCCGCGTCACCCCGCCGCCACCGGCCGTCCCGATGTTGAGCGTGGCGGACTCACGGATGGTGTTGCCATCACCGATGATGAGCTCGGTGTCCTCGCCCGCGTACTTCAGGTCCTGCGGGGCTCCGCCCACCGAGGCGAACGGGAAGATGCGATTGCGCGCACCGAGAGTGGTTCGCCCGTCGATGACGACGTGGGGGCCGATGCGAGAGCCCTCGCCGATCGTCACCCGCTCGCCGATGACGGAGTAGGGACCCACTTCCACCGTCTCGTGGAGACGGGCCCCGGGGTGGACCACCGCAGTGGGGTGAACCTGCGCCATGGTGTCTACCTCGTGCCTTCTCAGGATGCCTCGGCCGTGGAGCCGCTCGCGTCCTTGTCCTTGTCCACCACCGTGGCGAGGAACTCGCCCTCGGCCACCTTCACTCCGTCCACCGTGGCCGTGCCCTTCGTCTTCCAGATGGCGCCCTTGTGGCGGACGACCTCGACGGTGAGCTGCAGCCTGTCCCCGGGCACCACCGGCTTGCGGAAGCGCGCACCATCCACGCCCATCAGGTACGAGACCTTCTGCGTGGGGTCCATGTTCTCGGTCTTGTAGGCGAGAATGGCCGTGGCCTGCGCCAGCGCCTCCAGGATGAGCACCCCCGGCATCACCGGGTGTCCCGGGAAATGGCCGTTGAAGAAGGGCTCGTTCATGGTGACGTTCTTGAACGCCACCAGTTTCTCCCCAGGGACGATCTCCACCACCCGGTCCACCAGGAGGAATGGATAGCGGTGCGGCAACAGCCCCTGGATGTCCATGATGTCCATCATCCGCCCTTCTCCTTCTTCTCGAGCATCTCGACCCTGCGGCGCAAAGTGCGCACTTCCTTGAGCAGATCGCTGATCTGCCCGAGTGCGGCCGACATGCGCAACCATTCGCGATGAGGTACGGCCGGGCTGCCACTTACCACCTGTCCGTCTTCCACGTCATGGGCCACGCCGGACTGGGCGCCGACCTTGGCCATGTCACCCACGCGGATGTGGCCCACCACGCCCACCTGCCCCGCCAGTACCACGCCCATGCCCAGCTCCGCCGATCCGGACACGCCCGCCTGGGCGCAGATGAGCGACAGCGGGCCCACCTTCACGTTGTGGGCGATCTGCACCAGGTTGTCGATCTTCGACCCGCGGCCGATGACCGTCTCGCCGATCGTCGCCCGGTCGATGGTGGTGCAGGCACCGACCTCCACGTCATCCTCGATGCGGACGATGCCCGCCTGAGGCACCTTGTAGTGCTCCGGGCCGCTCTCGCCCTCGGGGTTGAAGGCGAAGCCGAAACCATCCGCGCCCACCACGCACGAGGCATGGAGGATGACGCGCGCCCCCACCTGGCAGTGCTCGCGCACGGTGACGTTGGGGTACAGCAGACTGTCCTCGCCCACGCCCGCCCCCTCGCCCACGTAGACGCCGGGGAAGAGCACCGCGCGAGCCCCCACGGTGGCGCCCTTGTCCACCGTGGCGCCCGCCATCACCGTGGCCTCCGGGTGCACGCGCGCCTCGGGGTGCACCTGCGCCCCGGGCCGCACGCCCGGCGCGTACGACGGCCGCGGGTGGAAGAGGCTGGAGAGCTTCGCGAAGGCCAGATGCGGATTGGACACACGCACCAGCGACACGCCCTCGCGGGGCTCGGCGTCCGATCCCACCAGCACGGCCGAGGCCTTCGTGGCCTCGTACTGCCGGCGGTAGCGGGGGTTGCCGTAGAAGGAGAGCTCGCCCGGGGCCGCCTCGGCGAGCCCGTTGAGCCCTGAAATCAAGAGGCCGGCATCCCCGACGAGCTCGCCGCCCACATGGGTGGCGAGCTCCCCGAGCCGGCGCGGGGTAGATGCGCGCACTGGAGAAGGCCTTACTTCTTGGGGGCGTCCTTGGCGACCGGGGCGTCCTTGGCCTTGCCCTTGGAACCGTTGTACGAGCGGATGACCTCGTTGGTCAGGTCGAACTGGTTGAGCGCGTACACCAGACCGGAGTCCCGCTTCTCGAAGACCATGCTCAGGCCCTCGCGCTCGGCGATGCCGCGGATGACCTCGTCGATCTTCGCGATGATGGGCTCCATCTCCTTGCGCTCGCGCTCGGCGGCCTCACCACGGCTCTTCTCCCACTTCTGGGCGAGGTCGTAGACCTTCTTCTGCAGGTCCGTGGCCTTCTGGACGCGCGTCTCCTCGCTCATGGCGCTGGCCTGCTTGTCCAGCGTCTCCTTCTCCTTGCGCAGGGCCTCCTGCTCGGCGTCGATCTCCTTCTGGCGGCCCTCCAGCCACTTCTGGAGACGGGTCTTGGCGGCCTTGCCATCCTCCACCTCGAGCATGACGCGCTGGTAGTCGACGTAACCGAGCTTCACGTCAGCGGCGGCGGCCAGGGTCGGCACGGCGAGCGAGAGGGCAATGGCCAGGACCGACAGTTTGCTTCGAAGCGACATGTGCGACAGCTCCTCGGGGGAAGGTTTGAGACTCCGACGTCCCGCCCTGGTCCCGTGTTCAACGGCCGGGAAGACGGCCGTTTGCGGACCGGGCGGACGACCTATCAGAAGAAATTGCCGATCGTAAACTCGAACTGGATGGGCTGGTCTTCCGGACGTTTGGTGAGCGGGATTCCCCACTCGAAGCGCAAGGGACCGACCGGCGAGAACCAGCGGAAGCCGAAGCCCACCGAGTGGAAGAGCCCCAGGGGCACGTGATCCTGCTTGTCCTGGAAGAAGCGCTCGTTCTGGGCGAAGGCGTTACCAGCGTCATAGAAGACCACACCGCGGATGCCGGCCTTCTCGAAGACGGGGAACTCCAGCTCCAGGTTGATGATGAGCTGCTTGTTGCCACCCACGTTGAGCTGCTGGATGGAGGCATCGGGCGAGCTCGAGCTGGGCGCCAGCAGCGTGGGGCTGATGCTGCGCAGCAGGTAGCCGCGCACCGAGTTGATACCGCCGAGGTAGTAGAGCTCGGAGATGGGCAGCGGGCGGTTGGCATCCAGCTGCTGGATGTAGCCGATGGTGGCGTTCGTCTTGAAGACGGCGCCCAGGGGCAGCGGGAAGTAGAGGCGCGAGTAGGCGCTGTAGCGGGTGAAGAGGAACGAGCCGCCGAGGAATTTGGGCGCGTACTCCACCGAGCCGTAGTGGATGAAGCCCTTGGAGGGGAAGAGGCGGTTGTTGCGCTTGTCGTAGGTGACGGACAGGCGGACCGAGCTCGTCACGCCGCTGAGGAAGCGGTTGGCCAGCAGCACGCCGCCGAAGTTCTTCGCGGCCGCCACGTCCACGTGCTCCTGCGAGTAGCCCACGTTGACGAGCAGGTCCTCGATGACCTGGTAGCCCAGCGACAGGTTGCCACCCGTCGATTTACGGGTGAAGTCGACGTAGTCCGCCTCGACGCGGAAGAAGTCCGCGGACAGCAGGTAGTTGGTGTCCAGGAAGTACGGGTCGAAGAAGGACACCTGGACGAGCGAGCGCAGGCTGGAGATCTGCGCCGAGGCCGACACGCTCTGGCCCCACCCCAGGAAGTTGTTCTGCGACACCTGGGCCGTGAAGATGAAGTTCTCCACGTTGGAGAAGCCGAGGCCCACCTGGAAGGTACCGGTGGCCTTCTCCTTCACCTCCACCTGCACGACGATGGTGTCGTCGCGGCTGCCGGGCTTCTGCGTCACCTCCACCGTCTCGAAGAAGCCGAGCGCCGTCACGCGCTCCTTGCTGCGGCGCACGCCGGTGCCACTGTAGAGCTCACCCTCGTAGACGCGCAGCTCGCGGCGGATGACCTTGTCGCGCGTCTTGGTGTTGCCGACGATGTCGATGCGCTCGATGGAGACCTGCGGACCCTTCTGCACGTCGAAGGTGAGGTCCACCGTCTTGGTGTCCGCGTTGATGTTGGTGACGGGGTTGATGTTGGCGTACGCGTAGCCCCGGTCGTAATAGACGTCGGTGATGGACTGGATGTCCTGGCCGAGCTCCGAGCGGCTGAAGTGCGTGCCCGACGTGGACTTCATCAGCCGGGCCAGCTCCTCCTTGGGAATGACCAGGTCCCCGGCGAAGTCGATCTTCCCGATGTCGTAGCGCTCGCCCTCGGTCACCCGGAGGGTGATGTAGATGTAGCGCTTGTCGGGCGAGAGCGAGACGGTGGGCTTGTCCACGCGGACGTTGATGAAGCCCTCGTCATAGTAGGTGGCCTGGATGACCGCCAGGTCGCGCTGGAACACCTCCTCGCGGTAGGTGCCCTCGCCGGTGATGAAGGAGAGGTAGCCCCCCTCCTTGGTGAGCATCACGTCCTTGAGCTTGGTGGCGGGAACCTTCTCCGCCCCCAGGAAGACGATGTCCTTCACCATCACCTTGGAGTTCTCTTCGATGTTGAACACCACATCGACCTGGCCACCCGGCACAGGGGCGATCTTGTAGTTGACCTCGGCGAGGAAGTAGCCCTTGTCGATGTACTTCTCGTGGATCTTCTTCTGGGTGCGGCGCACCGCATCCATGTCGAGGATGGTGAGGGGCTTGACCTCGATGGACTCCTTGAGGTCGTCCCCGCTGAGCTCCTCGTTGCCGGCGAGCTTCACGGCGCGGATGGAGGGACGCTCCTCCACCCGGACCACGTAGACGATGCCGCCGTTGGGCAGACGCTGCACCAGCAACTGGACGTCGCTGAAGTACCCGAGCGCCCAGACGGCCCGGAGATCGTCGGCGGTATGGGACTCGTCGAAAATCTGACCCACCTGGGTGTGGAGGGCGCGGCGGATGGCCTCGGCCTCGACGCGGCGATTGCCCTCGATGCGGATGTCGACGACCTCACCCTCGCGGACCTCCCGGTCGGGCTTGACCGGGGTGTCGGAGCCGGGCTTGGCGGGAGCCGAGGGAAGCGCCGAGGGAGGCACGGAGGCCGGCGGAGAGCCCTTGCCGTCCGCCTGCGCGAGCGCGCGACCGGGCAGCACCGTCCATACGGCGACGAGGAGCGGGAGAAGGAACCTGAGCGAGAGAACGGGGAGCCTCAAGAGCGATCGGCCGGTAAAGGGCGGGGCAATCTACGGGAGGATTTCAGCGGGGCTCAATGGGAAATCGCGAGAAGGGGGGGCCAGAGCGTCAAGCCTCGGTCACCTGGCCGGCCACCAACCGGAGCCGCCGGGGCATGGAGCGGGCCAGTGTCTCGTTGTGGGTGACCACCACGGCGGTGATTCCCAGGTCCCGGTTCACCTCTCGCAGGAGCTGGTGGATGCCCTCGCCGGTGGCCGGGTCCAGGTTGCCGGTGGGCTCGTCGGCGAGCAGGACCGCCGGCTTGAGCACCAGGGCCCGGGCGAGGGCCACGCGCTGGGCCTCGCCGCCGGACAGTTCCCCTGGCCGGTGGTCCACCCGGCTCCCCAGCCCCACCCGCTCCAGCAGTTCACGGGCGTAGGAATAGGACTCGGTCCGATCCCTGCGCTGGATGAGCGCCGGCATGGCCACGTTCTCCAACGCGGTGAACTCCGGTAGCAGGTAGTGGCTCTGGAAGACGAAGCCGATGGTCCGGTTGCGGAAGTCGGCGATCTCCGCGTCGTTCATGGAGAAGACGCTCCGGCCCTCGAAGAGCAGCTCGCCGGCGGCCGGCATGTCCAGGGTGCCCAGCACGTGCAGGAAGGTGCTCTTCCCTGCCCCGGACGCCCCGATGAGGCTCACCAGCTCGCCCTTCTCGATGTCCAGGGACACGCCGCGCAGCACGTCGATGCGCTTGCCGTGCAGGAAGTAGCTCTTGAAGACGTTGCGGATGGAAAGCAGCGACATCTTCCTCACTCCGCCTTGAGGCCTTCCACCGGCTCCACGCTGCTCGCCTTGAGCGCGGGATAGATGGATGCCAGGTAGGTGACGAGGACCGCGATGACCACCGAGAGCGCGGTCTGCACCGGCTCGATCTTCACCGGCAGGTTCGGGATGTAATAGACGGACGGGTCCAGTCTGATGCCCACGCGAAGGATGAAGTAGCACCAGCCCAGGCCGGAGAAGAGCCCCAGCAGGCCTCCCGCCACGCCAATCTGCAGGCCCTCGGCGAGGAAGATCTTCACGATGCCGCCGTCGGAGACGCCCAGGGCCTTGAGCACGGCGATCTCCTTGCGCTTCTCCAGCACGAGCATGATGACGGTGGCCACGATGAGGCCGGCCGCCACGATGATGATGATGGACAGGATGATGCCCATCACCAGCTTCTCCAGGCGCAGGGCGGAGAAGATGTTGCGGTGGATCTCTCCCCAGTCGCGGGCGCGGTAGGGGTAGCCGCCCAGCTCGCGCGACACCTGCGAGGCGATGCGCCGGGCGTCATCCACGTCCGACACCTTCAGCTCGATGCCGCTGGGGCCATCCGAGCCGAAGAGCTTCTCGGCCTCGCTGAGCAGGATGTAGGCGAACTTGGCGTCGTACTCGTACATGCCCGAGTAGAAGATGCCCGCCACGCGGAAGGCGCGGCTCTTGGGGATGAGACCCGTGGGGCCCAGCTCGGCGCCCTGTGGGGAGATGACGTTCACCCGGTCGCCCACCACCACGCGCAGGATGGTGGCCAGCTCGCGTCCGAGAATGATGCCGGGCAGCACCTTCTCCTCGGCGCTCTTGGAGGACTTGCCGATGATGGGGTCGACCTCTTCCTCCTCCTCCTGCTTCTGGGAGGACGGCTGGCCGAACCCGCCGAACGCGCGCCGGGGGACGATCTTCGCGGGCGTCTCGAGGTTGTCCAGGTCGCCGCCCGGCAACATGTTCTTGCGCAGGTCCAACACCGAGCCCACGGTCTCCGGGTCGATGCCCTTGAGCACGATGCCCTGCACCTCGTCCTCGGCGAGCACCATGACGGGGTTGTCGATGGAGGGCGTCTGGCCCACCACGCCGGGCACCTTGGAGATCTGCTCCATCAGCCGCTTGTACTCGGTCAGGTGGCCCGCGTACTTCGACACCACCACGTGCGAGTGGGCCCCGAGGATCTTCTTCTGCAGGTCCTCCTCGAAGCCGCTCATCACGGACAGGACGATGATGAGCGCCATCACGCCCACGCCCACGCCGCCCACCGAGAGCGCCGTCATCATCATGGTGGGCGACTGCTCGCGCAGCTTGAGGCGGTTGAGCGCGGACGCGGCGGCGAGCGGATCCTTCATGCCCAGGGAGCGGATGCGGGTGCGCTCCACGGCCGCCTCCACCGCACGGATGATGCCGTAGACGATGAGCGGCGGGATGATGCCGAACATCAGCACCGCCAGCGTCCCCAGCAGCAGCGAGGGGCGGAACACGCCCACGTGACGCCGGGCGACGAAGAGCTCGAAGCGGAGCTTCAGGTCCAGGCGCCCGCTGCCCGCGGCGATGAACCCGGTGTTGATGCCCAGCACCAGCATGAGCACCAGCAGCGAGAAGACGAGCCAGTAGCCCACCACCGGGCGGCCGAGCATGTCCGCCAGGTACGTCACCTCGCGCAGCCGGTAGCCCAGCGACAGCTGGAGGTCCGGAATCTGCTCCATCAGCGTCAGCATCACGGGCACGGGCAGGCCCAGGTAGATGACACCGATGGTGGCCTCGGGCAGGGCCACCCGCCGGGCGCGCGAAGCGCCCACGAAGCCACACGCGAAGGCCACGAACGACGAGACGATCAACGAGATGGCGAAGGCGACCGTCGGCGCCAGACCGCCCTCCCCGCTCCCGCCCGCCCCTCCACCACTGGACAGGAACGTCTGCAGCAGGATGAGCACCAATTCGGCCAGCAGGATGCCGCCGCCATAGGCGCCCAGGGTGCTCCAGTAGAAGTCCCGGTACTGCGCCAGCCGGGGGTACAGCGTCGCCCCAGCGGCCGGACTCGGCCCCTCGGAGGGGGCGGGGGCGCGCCGGATACCGGTGGCGATGATCGCCCAGCCCACCAGCCAGGCGGCCGTGCCGGCGTAGAGATACTCGGTCCCAACGAGCCCCACCGAGGAACGCGCGGTGGACTGGACCGCCGCGAGCCCCAGTGCCTGGAGCGTCTGCACGAGCCCACCCCAGGCGAGCGCGGACAGACCGAGCATGCCCGCCACCCGCTCCCAGGCATCCGAACGGGTGATGGCCACGCCGAGCAGCACGGCGCCAACGAGCGCCACGAGGGCGCCGCTCCAGATGAAACTCCAGCGGTAGACGGTCTGCCGTTCGGCGTTCACGAGGTTTCCTGCCTACTTCGCAAGCGGCTTGAGGAGGGGGAATAGAATGACGTCGCGGATCGACGGCGCGTCCGTGAACAGCATGGCGACGCGATCAATCCCGATGCCCTCGCCCGCCGTGGGCGGCATACCGTGTTCCAGCGCCCGGATGTAGTCCTCGTCGTAGTCCATCGTCTCCTGCTGGCCGCGCTTCTTGGCGTCCAGCTGGGCGAGGAAGCGCTCCTTCTGGTCGAGCGGATCATTGAGCTCGGAGAAGGCGTTGCCGATCTCCCGGCCGGCGATGAAGAGCTCGAAGCGGTCGGTGATGTCCGGGTTCTGGTCGTTGCGGCGCGCCAGCGGGCTGACGGCCGTGGGGTAGTGCGTGATGAAGGTGGGGTGCACCAGCTTCTGCTCCACGTGGTGCTCGAAGAGCGCGCCCACCAGCTCGCCATGGTGCATGGTCTCGATGGCGCGGCGCTCGGACTCCCCGTGCGTCGTCTTGAGCAGTTCGTGGCGCAGCCGGTCCGCGTCCGACATGTCCTTGTCGCTCAGCGAGGGGACGACCTCGCGGATGGCCTCGGTCATGGGGATGCGCTTCCAGCCCTTGCCGAAGTCCAGCACGTGCCCCTGGTAGGACACCTTCGTGTCCCCCGTCACCGACTTCGCCGCGCCCGAGAGCATCTCCTCGGTGAGGTCCATCAGGTCCTCGAACGTGGCGTAGGCCTGGTAGAACTCGAGCATCGTGAACTCGGGGTTGTGCCGGGTGCTGATGCCCTCGTTGCGGAAGTTGCGGTTGATCTCGTAGACGCGCTCGATGCCGCCCACCACCAGGCGCTTGAGGTACAGCTCCGGGGCGATCCGCATGTACAGATCGATGTCCAGCGCGTTGTGGTGGGTGATGAACGGGCGGGCCGCCGCGCCAGACACCAGCGGGTGCATCATCGGGGTCTCCACCTCGATGAAGTCGCGCCCGTCGAGGAAGTCCCGGATGTAGCGGATGAGCTTGTTGCGCTTGAGGAAGGTCTGCTTCACCTCGGGGTTGGACACCATGTCCAGGTAGCGCTGGCGGTAGCGCACCTCCACGTCCGTGAGGCCGTGCCACTTCTCGGGCAGGGGCCGCAGGGACTTGGTGAGCGGCACGAACTTCGTGGCGGACAGGGTCAGCTCGTTCGTCTTCGAGCGGAAGATGGTGCCCTGCACGGCGACGAAGTCACCCATGTCGGTGAGCTTGAAGAGCTCGTAGGCGTCCCCGAGGGCGTCCTTCTTGAGGTGGACCTGGATCTCCCCCGAGCGGTCGCGCACCTTGACGAAGGCGGCCTTGCCGAAGCTGCGCACGGCCACGATGCGGCCGGCCACGTCATAGGCGGTGGGCTCGGCCTTCTCGAGTTCCTCCATGGACTGTTTGTCGTGGCGGTCGAGGATCTCCGCAGCCATGTGCTGGGGGCGGTAGCCGTTGCCGTACGGATTGAAGCCGGAGTCCCGCCATTTGCGCGCCTTGTCCAGACGCTGGTCGTAGATCTCCTGCTCCTTGGACCCGAGGTCCGCTTCGACGGTCTTGTTCTCTGGAGTGTCAGCCATGGGGCATCCCGTAAGGGCGCGGCACCGTAGCCAAGCGCACCCCGGGACGCAACGAATGGACGCGGGATATGTTCCCTTCAGGGCGCGGACATGAGGAGGAAGGCCCCCACCGCGGCCGCGATGAGCAGCGGAATGAGGATCTCCACCGGCAGGCGGTACTGCGCGTGCATCAGGTGCAGCCGCTTCAGCCCGAAGCGCCGCTGCCGCTTCATCCGCGTCATCACCCGGGTGGCCAGCGCGGGCGGAGCCTTTTGCTTCTCCACCTTCCGCAGCCGCAGCACGGTGCTCGAATAGCTCTGCCAGCCCCGCTGGCACTCGCCACAGCCGTCCAGGTGCGAGCGGACCTCCTGCGCCTTGTCGGCGGGGAGCTCCTCGTCGGCGAGTGCGATGAACAGGGCCCTGGTCTCGCGGTGGCTGAGCTGCGCTGGCATGTCCCGGAGTCTCCGCTGAAAGCCGTTCATTCCTCAAGCCGCCCCAGGAGCTCCGCCAGCTTCTCCCGTGCCCGATGGAGCCGACTCTTCACGGTTCCCAACGGTAGCTCGGTGATGTCGACGATCTCCTCGTACGAAAGTCCCTCGATGTCCCGGAGCGCCACCAGCATGCGCGGCTCGGGGTCCAGCTGCGAGATGGCCCACTGCACCCGGGCCTGCTCCCGAGCCGACTCCAACGCCGCGTCCGGCCCCGGGGGCGAGCCCAGGAGCTCCGCCAGCGCCCCCTCGCTCTGCTCACCGTACTCCTCCGACCGTCCCCTCCCCCGCCGCTTCAGGTACTTCAGCCGGTTGATGCAGTGGTTCTTCCCGATGCGGAACAACCACGTGGACAGCCGGGAGTCCTCCCGGAACTTCGAGAGGTTCTGGTGGGCGCTCACGAAAACGTCCTGCACCAGATCGTTCGCCTCCTCCCGGTCCCCCAGCATCCGCACGCAGAAGTCGTAGAGCCGGTCCTGGTGCGTGTGCACCAGCGCCTCGAAGGCCTCGGGCTCACCCCGCCGCAACCGCGCCAGCAGCAGGCGTTCCTCGCGCGAGGCGGCATCGGACTCGCCCGTCACCGGCGTCCCCTCCACATCCATGCCGAGCACCCCGCTCGATGGCACCGGTGGCCTCCCGCGCGGCCTACACCGCGCGCTTCCATCCTACCCCATGCCCCGCGCTCCCCTGTTCCGCGACCTTGGACAGCGAGGCCGCGGAAAGGTTCCCGCGCTTTTTCCAGGCTACTCGGGGACGTTGCGGTTGGGGTTCTTCACGCCCATCAGCTGGGAGGTGACGAACTCCTCGAGATCCCCGTCCAGCACGGCGTCCACGTTGCCCGTCTCCACGCCGGTGCGCAGGTCCTTCACCATGCGGTAGGGCGCGAGCACGTAGGAGCGGATCTGCGAGCCGAAGGAGATGTCCTTCTTCTGGGCCTCGGCGGCGGCCTGCTCGGCCTCGCGCTTCTTGAGCTCCAGCTCGTAGAGGCGGGCGCGGAGGATCTTGAAGGCCATGTCCTTGTTGGCCGACTGCGAGCGCTCCGTCTGGCAGGTGATGAGGATGCCGGTGGGCAGGTGGCGCAGCTGCGCCGTGGAGGAGGTCTTGTTGACCTTCTGGCCTCCCGCGCCACCGCCGCGGATGAACTTCAGCTCGTAGTCCTTCTCCGGGATGTCGATCTGGATGGAGTCATCCACCTCCGGGTAGACGTCCACCGAGGCAAACGCCGTCTGCCGGCGCGCGTTGGCGTCGAAGGGGCTGATGCGCACCAGCCGGTGCACGCCCACCTCGGCCTTGAGGAAGCCGTAGGCGAACTCGCCTTCAATCCGCAGCGAGACGTTCTTGAAGCCGGCCTCTTCACCCGGCACCGAGTCGTTGAGCTCGACCTTCCAGCCCTTGGTCTCGCAGTAGCGCGTGTACATGCGCATGAGCATGGCGGCCCAGTCCATGGAGTCCGTGCCGCCGGCGCCCGCGTTGATGTCCATGAAGCAGTTGGAGCGGTCCTGCTCGCCGGAGAGCATGCGCGCCAGCTCCAGCTTGGAGACCTCCCCCTCGAGCGAGGTGAGAGAGTCCTCGGCCTCCTTCGCGCTGTCGGCGTCGTTGGCCTCGGCCGCCAGTTCGAAGAGCACCTGGGCGTCGTCCAGGCCGCGCAGCGTCTTCTCGAAGGTGTTCACGCTCGACTCCAGCGTGGACTTCTCCTTGAGCATCGCCTGCGCTTTGGTGTTGTCGTCCCAGAAGTTGGGGAGCGTGGATTCGCGCTCGATCAGCGCGATGCGCGACCTCTTGCGGTCGAGGTCAAAGATGCCCCCTGAGCGCCATCAGACGCTCGCGAAGCCCGCCGATCTTCTCCATCGAGTCGTTCGCCATATGTTCCTCAGTGTGCGCACGGACGGAGCCCGCGCGCGAGTGCTGAATCTTCAGCTTCCAGAAGCCTTGAGGGAAGGAGCGAGTGGCTCCACGGCCCGGCCCTCCACCGGGGCCCGGCTCCGGGCCAGCGTCAGCGCCGCCGCCATGCCCAGCGAGATGGGCAGGATGAGCGCGATGAGGCGCCAGTTGTCCTGGTCGAACGGGGGCAGCACCTTGAGCGCCAGCCCCAGCACGCCCAGCGCCGCCAGCACCCGCCACAAGAGCCGCATCCGCTCGCGGGCCTTCTCCGAGCCGAGCATCAACCGGATGCCCAGGGGCAGCATCACCAGGGTGAGCGGATTGGCCAGGAAGAGGTTCTCATTGTGGTACGTCACCGAGTGCTCGGTGAACAGCCACATGATGAACAGCGCGAAACCGGGAATCCCAAACACCAGCCCGATGAGCACGTTCTGCAGGCCGAGCAGGATGCGAGGAGCCCGGCCGCCGCTGCGCCGGCCCCACAGCGCCAGACCCACCGCACCGCCTCCGAACGCCAGGCCGAGCAGCAGCAGCACGGGCCCGTACTTCGGCGGCTGCTCGGGGAGCGCCGGACGGCCCTGCGCCGTGTAGTAGTTCACGGTCTTCGCCACCAGCGGGTGCTTCTGCCCATCCGCCCCCACCACCTGCATCTCCGCCACCTGCCGCTCCAGCTCGTCCGGGAGGAACGCCTCCTGCCAGCGGGTGATGGGCTTGTCGATCTCGTCGTTCATCAGGAAGTCGAGCAGCACGCTCATCGCCGGGCCCACCGCCGTATAGCGGCGCGTGTGGCCTCGCAGCGTCATCCGCCCGGGGACGCTCATCGCTTGGTGGAGCTGCCCGCCCAGCACCTTGTCGATGCCGTCGCGCAGCCGCGTCACGCAGTTGTCGTCGTAGTGCTGGTACAGGTAGTTGCGGTTCTCCGGCAGCACGTTCACCGCCAGTAAGCGCCCCAGTTCCACCTTCTGCGCCGGCGTCAGGTTGAGCTCCTGCAACCGCACGTCCCGGTTCAACGACTTGTAGAAACGGAACGTCCCCGCGGCGCTCGCGTCGTCCACCCAGAACTCGAGCCGCCCCATCGCGTAGCGCAGCAGCATGCTCGAGTCGAAGGAGAACATCCCGTAGTTGTAGAGGCGCGTCTGGTGCAGCCGCTGGTCCTCCACCACGAGTGAGCCGTGCCCCCACCAGGAGGCCACATCGTCGCCGGGCCCGAAGGTGGCCAGGTAGATGGACAGATCCTCGCCCCGGCTCTCGCCCGTCCCCCAGGGGGGCATCTCCTGGGCACGCGCCGAGGGGGCGGCCAGCAGCAGCAGGCCGAGCACGCAGGTCAGCAATGAGGCGATGCGGGGCATTGTCCGTCCCAACAAATGAGGGCGGGCCTACCTATCATGCGCGCCGCCCGACTCAACCCCGAGTGTGCCTGCCCGGGGACCGGACGTTCAATGAGAGCGTCGAGTCAGCACCAGGTCCCCGGCACAGCGGGCAGGGGGCCCGCCGTCGGTAGGCGTCGAGCCCAATTCCTGCCAACCCTGGCTTCCAATGAATTGTGACACCTGGCCGCCACGGAGTGCACTGGGCCTCGAAGATCTCACCGATGCCGACGTTCTGCTGCGCCACTGCGGCGGAGCGCTGCCGGACGAGAAGTTGCCGTTCTCGTTCACCCAGCAATATCCTCCTGGAACCCCACCACCTGGGTCAGTCTGACGCAACAATTACGTTGCCACTTACCAGGCGTTTACTCCGAGGGGACTGCGTGGCCTCTCCATCGGCCGGGCGCACCACTCGTGCGGCCCTCATCAGCAGCCCCTCCGATCCAGCCCCCGCCTTCTAATGGGCCTCCCATCTTTGTTACGCTTATGCTTTCGTGTCGGGCAGCGAGAGCACACCAGCAGCCCCCGGGGGGCACCTTGGCCTGTGAACCTTCCAGCCTCCATTCCCTACTGGCATTGCCCCCGCTCCATGCACGGAGCGCGGTAACGGCGCAGCTCCGTGTCATCGTTGGAGCCAGCTTACCATGACTTCTATAGACCAGGCTGAGATCAGGAAGCTCATCGTGCGGTTGTTCATCGCCGCGAACTCGAAGTCCTTCATCGTGTTCCCAGCAGTGGTCTACATGCTGGCGCTGATCACCGGGCTCTCCCGGGAAGAGAGCATCCAGACCGCGACCGTCCTGCTGCCCCCCGTCATGATCATCTTCGGCGGGGTGGTCCCCTATCTGATCATCCGCACGACGGTGCATGGCGCGTTCGCGGAGATTCCAGGAGAGCCGTCCGGTGCGCGCCTGACACGCATCCTGAAGATTCCCCGCAAGCTCGAGCTGGGAATCGAGTCCCAGACGGCGGCGGCCATCGCCGTCTACACGGGGCTGCCCGCGCTGTACTTCCACAAGAGCCTGTGGACGGTCCCCTGGGGTACCCTGGTCGTCTCCCTGCTCATCTCCCTGATGATGATCCAGCAGCGGCTGGACTGGGAGCGCATCCTGCGCCCCCATGCCATCGCGGAGTTCCACCGGGATCCCGAGGCCACGCCCAAGGGCGCGGGCATCTTCTGGGTCCGCCAGCGCTGGTACCTTCCGTACGTGCTCGGCCTCTTCGTGGCCAGCACCCTGACCACCGCCATGACCGTGGTCATGCGAGAGGCCTACGACGGCTATCAGCACTTGAGGGAGCAGGCGCAGAACCAGGCGACCACGGCCCAGTTCGTCGCCATGCTCGACGAGACGGCGCAGAAGCTGGCCAAGGACGCGCTCGTGCCCATCAGCATCCTGGGAGCCTACATGCTGCTGACGGCGGCGGTGTCCGCCTGGCAGCTCTCGCGCTACCAGACCGAAGGCGCCCAGAGCGTGCAGGATGCGGTGCAGGCGCTCGCCGGAGGCCATCCCAAGCTCCCCCAGTGGGTGGCGAGCGACGAGGTGGGCGACCTGGCCGCGGCCACCGCCAGCGGCTTCGAGCGCCTCAAGGCCTTCTCCAACTCGCTGGGAGATTCCGCCCATGCGCTCTGGCGTTCCGCCGAGCAGCTGGGGCAGTCCGCCAACAAGCAGGCCGAGGCCCTCACCCATCAAGCCTCCGCCCTCCAGGAGACGCAGGTCACCACCCAGGAAATCAAGCAGACCTCCGCCCTCACCGCACAGAAGGCCGAGAACATCCTCCAGCAGGTGGAGAAGGCCGATGAGATCAGCCGCGCCGGCGAGCTCGCCATCCAGCAGAGCCTCGATGGCCTGCTGGGCGTGGGGGAGATCGTGAAGGAGATGGCCCAGCTGATCCGCAACCTGGACATGCGCACCCGGCAGATCGTCAACATCACCAGCACGGTGAAGGGCCTGGCGGATCAGTCCAACATGCTGGCGCTCAACGCGGCCATCGAGGCCGTGCGCTCGGGCGAGCACGGCAAGGGCTTCGGCGTGGTGGCGCGAGAGATCCGCAACCTGGCGGATCAGTCCGTCCGGGCCACCAACAACGTGCGCAACATCCTCGATGACATCAGCTCGGCCATCACCAATGTCGCCATCATCTCCGAGAGGGGTTCGGAGAAGGTGGAGAACAGCCTGGTGCAGATCCGCGCGTTCGAGAGCAACATCCGCCAGCTGTCGGGCATCGTCCGCGACAACGCGGCGTCCGTGCGGCAGATCACCGTGGCGGTGAATCAGCAGAACACGGGCATCGCGCAGATCTTCCAGGCGGTGAACGATCTGTCGCGGCTGATGGAGCAGACGATGGAGCAGCTGCGCTCCTCGGATGAGGCCCTGACGTTCGTGCGTGGCGTGACGGACAAGGTGGCCACCATGGCGGGGCAGAGGACATCGGCGCCCACGTCCGCGAGCGCCAACGGGAGTTCACTCCAGGCGCGCGCGGCCCAGACGCTCGCAGTCCTGTCCGATGTGTCCGCGCATGAGTCGTAATCCCCGACGCACCCCAAAGGTTCGTGAAGATGACGGCCCCTCGCTACAAGACCATTCCGCAAGTACGCCAGCCGCTGCTGTTCGGCAGTTGGTCCGAGTTCCGGCATGATCGCCTCGGCCTGCTCGAGCGGGTAGGCAGGGAGTGTGGTGAGATCGGCTCGTTCCGGATTGGGCCGGTCACGATCATCGTTCCCAACTCCGCGTCCATCCTCCAGACGCTGCTGGTGGACAGGGCCTCCAAGCTCCAGAGCGAGGTCTTCTTCAAGAGCGTCAGCCCCGTCATGGGAAAGACGGCCCTGCCCGGCATCCACGGGGACTACCACCTGCGGATGCGGCGGATGCTGGCGCCGCTCTTCACGCCCAAGCGGCTGCTCGGCTACGCCCAGCACATGGTGTCCTGCACGGACGACATGCTGCGTCCCATGCAGGACGGAGCCGAGATCGACTTCGTGCACATGATGCACCGGCTGACCCGGAACATCATCGCCAAGAGCATGTTCAACATGAAGGGCGATGAGGACGAGAGCTTCTTCGAGTCCATCCGTGTCTCGACGGAGTACATCGCCCGCCTGGTGGCCAACCCCGTCGCCCTGCCGCTGAGCGTTCCCACCGGGAACAACCGGCGCGCCCGGGGGGCTATCTCCATCCTGCGCCGCCGGGCCAGGGAGCTCATCGAGGAGGCCGGGAACCGCGACGAGGAGGCCGGGGATCTGCTCTCCCTGCTCTTCCGCACCCGGGATGAGGATGGCTCAGGTCTGACCGAGGAGGAGCTCATCGATCAGTCCCTCACCATCTACCTGGCGGGGCATGAGACCACCGCGAACTCGCTGTCCTGGGCCTGGCTGTTCATCGCCCGGAATCCGGAGATCCAGGCCCGGCTCCAGGCCGAGGTGGACGAGGTGCTCAACGGAAGGACCCCGACCCCCGCCGATCTCCCCAGGCTGCCCTACGCGCTCCAGGTCCTGAAGGAGTCGCTGCGGATGTACACGCCCTCCTTCCTCTTCGGCCGCGCCCCCCTGGAGGACATCGAGGTCGAGGGCTATCAGTTCCGCAAGGGGCAGTTCATCATCATCTCGCCCCATGTCATCCACCACAACCCGCAGTACTACCCGGAGCCGGAGCGCTTCGATCCCGAGCGCTTCACGCCGGAGAACGAGAAGAAGCTGCCGCGCTGCGCGTACATGCCCTTTGGCATGGGACCCCACATCTGCATCGGCCAGCACTTCGCGCTGATGGAGATGCATCTGGTCCTCACGCACATGCTGCAGCACCTGAGTGTCTCGCTCGTGCCCGGCCAGCAGGTACGCCCCCTGCCCCTGGCGACGCTGGCGCCCTCTCCCTTCACGCTCAAGGTGACCCTGCGCCGGCCAGTCCTGGCACTGGCTTCCTGACGGGACGCTCTCCCCCCACGGAAATCCGATGCCCTCTCCCGACAAAGCCAGCCTCCTCAAGAGCAAGTATCTCTCCGCGCTTCCCAGCGACGTCCAGGCCCGCGTCTTCGAACTGACCGCCGAGCTGGCGCGCCCGCTGGGTGAATGGGTCGCCCGGTATCCGTTCATGCGCGCGGTCCGGGTTCCCCAGATTGCCCTCACCCTCGCCGCGGCGGGTCCGTTCCGTGACGCTCCCGCGCTGCTGCCCTGCACACGGCTGGTCGCGTGGATCTTCGCCGTCGATGACATGATGGACGAGGGGCTCATCCCCTATGCCGAGCTGTGCGCGCGGGTGGAGCGGTGCCTGCCCATCCTCGATGGGGCGGAGGGGAGCACCGGACAGGACGATCCCCTCTTCCAGGGTCTGAGGGAGATCCGCGACGAGTTCGCGCGCTCCCCGCTCTTCCCCGCGCTCCAACCGCACTGGTCCCATGCCACCCGGCAGCTGCTGGGCGGCATGCAGCGAGAGGACCAGTGGAGTGCGCAATACCGCGAGAGCGGGCAGCGCGAGCGCCCCTCGTTCGAGGCCTATCTCGACAATGGCTTCTACAGCATCGGCGTGCCCGCCACCTACCGGGGTGCCCTCATCACCCTGGGTGACGAGTCCGTGCCGTCACACCTGCCCAGGCTCCGCGAGATGGAGCGCGAGGCCTCCATCTGCGTGCGGCTGGCCAATGACGTCCGGAGCTACGAGCGCGAGGTGGCCGAACAGAAGCTGAACTCCCTCACCCTGCTGCAGCAGGAACTCGTCCGGAGCGCGGGGCTGACGGAGGCCGCGGCGCTGGAGCAGGCACGCGCCACCATCCAATCGAGCATCCAACAGGGCCTGGAGCGCTGCACGGCGCTCGCTCGGACCGGGCAGACCACCACGGGCTACCCCGAGCGCTTCATCCTGGGGATCGCCGGATTCGCTTGCGACTTCTACACCCAGCACGATTACCACCACATTCTCGTGAGGCAGAATGGTTAGGTCGATGCTCGCGCGGACGCTTTCTCCTGAGCAGAACCCCTCTCCGCAGCGGGGGGATGCCATGACACCCCTGACGGCCACCGACATCCTGGCAGAGCTGCGCGCCCTGCTCGGGGAGCTCGGCCGCCATGGAGGACTGCAGAGCAGTTCCGTCTACGACACCGCCCAGGTGATGCGTCTGGCCCCACCCGAGGAGGGCGTCGACGCGGCCGTGCAATGGCTGCTGGGACAGCAGCACGAGGACGGCGGCTGGGACAACCCGAAGGTGCCGCAAGCGCGCGACACGCCGACGCTCGCCGCCGTGCTCGCCCTGCACGTGCACGGCAAGGACGAGCGGGCCCGGCGGGCCGTGGAGCGCGGGCTGGAGTTCCTCCGGAGGCAGCGCCCCTTCTGGGCCTGGACCCAGCCCCCGGATGACCTCCTGGTGGGCGTGGAGCTCACGCTGCCGCGGTTGCTCGAGGACGCCGTGGCCCTGGGCCTGGAGGTGCCTGTGGACCAGTACGCGGCGCTCTGCGAGATGGGCCGGCGGCGCCGCGAGAAACTGCTGCGCATGAAGCACTACCCCGGCACCCCACCCGTCCACTCGTGGGAGGGCTGGGGGACGGAGCCGGACCCGGCGCTGATCGACGCCTCGGGGGGCGTCGGGTTGAGTCCCGCGGCCACCGCCGCCTGGCTGCACGCGGCGCGGGGCCGGCCCGAGCTCGAGCAGGCCTGCAGCTCGGCGCGGCGCTACCTGAAGAACGCCGAGGTGGGGTCGGACGCCGGCATCCCGGGCGTGGTGCCCCCCTCGTGGCCCATCAACTGGATGGAGCAGGAGTGGGGCCTGCTGGCACTGATGTGCGCCGGACTGCTCAACCACCCGGAGCTCGCCGACGTGGTGAATTCGCACCTCGACAAGCTCAGCGCGGCGTTCACCCCGCGCGGCATCGGCTTCACGGACTACTTCATGCCGGATGCGGACTGCACGGCCGTCACCCTGGCACTGCTGATCACCGCGGGCCGGCCCGCGGACATCGGCCTGCTCGATCAGTACGCGAGGGAGGAGCACTTCATCACCTACCCTGGCGAGTCCAACCCCTCGCTGACCACCACCGCGCATGCGGTGATGGCGCTGAACATCGCCGGCCGGGACACGTCCCGCTGGGTCGACGCCCTGCTGCGCAAGCGGGACGAGGACAACCTGTGGCGCCGGGACAAGTGGCAGACGTCGTGGCTCTACACCACCACCCACGTCATGTTCGCCATCGCGCAACCCACGGCGATGCGCTCCTCCATCGAGACGCTGCTGCGCAACCAGCGGGAGGACGGTGGCTGGGGGGCCGGCAACCAGGCGACTTCCGTGGAGACCGCCTTCGCGGTGCTGGTGCTCCACTGGCTGCGCGACAAGGGCGTCGAGCAGGAGGCCATCCACGGCGCCCTGCAGCGGGCCCAGCGCTACCTGCAGCGGAACTACGACCCGCGCCCGTCCACGCCGGAGCGCGAGCCCTTGTGGATCTCCAAGGCGCTCTACTGCCCCTACCGTATGGACCGGGCCTTCGAGCTGAGCGCGATGCTGGCGCTGGCGCTGTCGGCCCGCTGAGACGTCATCTCCAGGGCCTCACGGGCACCTTGCCCCCGTGAGGCCACGCCGTCCTCCGCTAGCGAAGGGGAGGGAAACCTGCTGCCTGGGCTCGCCCCGGCGCTCAGGTCATGAGCTTGCGGGCCCGAGGGGCCACGGCATCGCCCACCATGCCGCTCTCGCCGAGCAGCCGCTCCTCGGCGCGCGCCATCTTCTGCGCGTCCTTGGGGCGCTCGTGATCGTAGCCCAGCAGGTGCAGCAGCCCGTGCGCCAGGTAGCGCGCCACCTCCGAGTCGAGCGTGCGCTCGTACTCCTTGGCCTGCAGCTTCGCCGTGTCCAGGGAGATGACCACGTCGCCGAGCTGCCTGGGCCCGGGCGTGCCCTTGGGCAGGTCGCCCGCCGGGAAGCTCAGCACGTCCGTGGCCTTGTCCTTCTTGCGCCAGGTGCGGTTGAGCCGGCGGATGGCGTGATCGCCCACCAGGGAAATGGACAGCTCACAACCCGTGAGCTCCAGCTTGCGCAGGAACGTCTCCGCCAGCTCCGTCACCTGCTTCGCGAAGCGCTTGCCCTGCGGGTGCGCCACCTGCACCGTCACCCGGTTGGCCTCCAGTTCCTCGGGCTCCTCCTCGAAGTGCGCCAGCTCCTCGCGGAAGGCCGGCGCGCACACCGAGTAGTAGTCACACGCGCCCTGCCCGTCGTTGCGGAACACCACCCGGTGGCCTCTGCGCAGCAGCCCCAACTCCCCTTCCCCGATGAGCTGGCGCCGGCCGTCCACCACCAGCGTCAGCTCGCCCTTGAGGACGATGACCACCTCGTCGAACTCGGGAGTCCGCGCCGGACCGGACCAGCCCGGCGGCGCCAGCATCCGCGCCACCGACAGGGAGTCGGTGCCCGTCGTCGCCACACCCACGAACTCCTCGATGCGCTTCCCATCGTCGCGGGGGATGATCTTCCCCTTGCGCAGCTTCACGTTCGCCCTCCTCCGACGGTGCGCCTCAAGTGCCCGTCCCCGCCGAGCGCGCCTTGCCGTCCTGCTTCGTCCCCGCGGCCACCGTCAGCGCCGCCCCCTTCGGACCCGCCTGCAGCGCTCCCGCCGGGTACTCGGGGCGCGCATGGTAGATGCCCTCCAGCGTGTGCAGGAAGGACTGGGCGATGAGGTTCAGGTCCCTCAGCGTCAGGTCACACTCGTCCAGCTGGCCCTCGGAGAAGATGAGGTTGATCATCTTCTGCACCTGGGCCTGCAACCGGGCCGTGGTGGGCTCGGGCAGCGCCCGCGTCGAGGCCTCCACCGCGTCGGCGATCATCACCAGCGCCGCCTCGCGGAACTGGGGCTTGGGACCCGGGTAGCGGAAGATGCTCTCGTCGATGGGCGGAGCGCCTTCCTTGCCCTCCTGATCCTTGACGGCCTTGTGGTAGAAGTAGCCCACCAGCCGCGTGCCGTGGTGCTGAGGAATCGCATCCGCCACCAGCTTGGGCAGCCGGTACTGGCGCGCCATCTCCAGCCCCTCGGTGACGTGGCGCTTGATGATGACGGCGCTCATTGCCGGGGCGAGGCTGTCGTGCTTGTTGTCGCCCTTCTGGTTCTCGCCGAAGTAGAGCGGATTCCGGCCCTTGCCGATGTCGTGGTAGTACGCGCACGAGCGCGCCAGCAGCGGATTGGCGTTGATGGCCTCGGCCGCGTTCTCCACCAGCGTCCCGATGATGATGGAGTGGTGGTAGGTGCCCGGTGCCTGGACGATGAGCTCCTTGAGGGCCGGGTGGTTGAGGTTGGCCAGCTCCAGCAGCTTCAGGTCCGACGCATAGCCGAAGACGGACTCGATGAGCGGCGTGAGCGCCATCACCACCACCGGCACCGCCAGCGAGGTGCCCATGAAGGCGAACAGCGCAGTGAGGAGCGTGTCGCTGGTGAGCCCCTTGCCCTCCGCCAGGAAGAGGCAGAGCACCCCCACCAGGTTGGTCGCCCCGGTGGACAGGCCCGCCTTGAAGATGCCCACGCGGTCCTTCGCATTGGTGATGCGATCCGCCGCCACCAGCGAGCCCAGCAGCGCGTAGATGCCGAAGGACAGCGAGTTGCCCAGCATCACCCCGGAGAGGCACGCCAGTACCAGCGCGAAGAAGAGCGCCAGCTCCTCGGAGAGGACGAAGCGCACCAGCATCGCCCCGGCCGCCACCGGGAACGCGTAATAGAAGGCCTCCAGCGGCAGCACCGTGTACCGGTCCTGCACCGCGTCCGCGATGGACACCCACAGCTGGAGCAGGCCCAGCTTCGTCACCAGCAGCAGGCCCAGCAACACCCCGTCCTTGCGCGTGGGCCGGAAGCGCCGGAAGGCCGCCCGGCAGAAGACGTACGTGGCCGAGATGAGCAACGCCACCAATCCCGTGCCGCCCACCTGCAGCTGCACCTGGTCCAACCGGTCCGTCTGCGCTCGCATGCCCCGGATGGCCACCAGGTGTGTCTCATTGACCAGCTCGCCATCCCCGATGACCCGCTGGCCCTTCTTGATGGAGATGACGGCGTCCTTCACCGCCGCCGCCGCCTGGCGCCGCCGCGCGTCCGTCTCCGCCAGGTTGATGGTGACATTGGGCCGCACCAGCCGCTTGGCCAGCCGCAGCACCGCGCGCCGCTGCACACCCGGCGCGTCCGGCAGCAGGTTGCCCGGAATGGAGGCGAAGCGATCCAACTCCGTGTGCGCCTCGCGCACGTCCACCACCGTGGGCGCCGTGCCCGGCAGTGTCTGCTCGCCGCTGTGCCTCAAGTCCCGGATGGTGATGCCCTGCGGGCCCTCGCGGGAGAGTTCCTCGCGCGAGTTGGCGATGTAGACGGGCGCGGGCTCGGAGAAGCCATACGCACGCTCCACCAGCGCCAGCGTGGCCGCCTCCACCGCGTCGGAGAAGTGCGCCGCGGACAGCGCCTGGAAGTCATCGGACTCGAGCGCCGCGTCCCTGCGCCCGAACAGGAGCACCTGGAAGTCCTCCCGCAGCGCGTCCAGCTCACGGCGCTGGCGCTCACGCTCCTCCGGCGGCAGGGCCGACTTGCGCGGCTTGCGTCCCTCCACCCCCTCCGCCGCGGGCTCCTCGACGGGCGCCTTCTCCTTGAGACGCTGGCGCATCTCCGCGAAGGCCCCACTCACCGCCGCGCGGATCTCCGTCACCACGCCCGGGCTCAGGTCGTACACCGGCCGCACCGCGCCGCGCGCATCCTGGCGCCGCTGCTCGGTCATCGCCTGGTGGACGATCTCGTAGTCCCGCCCCGCCTTGAAGCCCGCCGGGGAGCTCGCCCGGAAGGGCTTGCCCAGGTGCTCCTCGGTGAGGGCGGGAATCTGCTGGCTATAGAGGCCCGGGGAGATGACGAAGCCGGCCGCCACCGACACCGCCAGCAGCAACACCACACTCGTCAGGCGCCGGCCCCACCGGGGGCTGATCCGGAAGCGATGCGCGAGTGCGTCCAGCGGACTGGGTCCGGGGGGCGACGAGTCCGGTTCGGCCATGGGATTGCTCAACCTATGGGAGGCGTGACGGGTTCTTCAAGCAAAGCGGGCGGCGGAAGCAGATTCCGCCGCCCTTGCCTGCTCGGCCGTCAGACAGTCCAGGAAAATCAAGGGGTTGCCGTGTCGGGTTCCGGAGCGCCAGCCGCTTGCGGCACCTCGGATCCCTCGGCGTCCTTGTCCAGCGCCTTGGCGGCCTCCTTGGCTGCCTGCTGCGCCGCATCATACCGATCGTACGCGCGGATGACTTCCTGCACCAACGGGTGACGGACCACGTCCACCTCGGTGAACTCCGAGATGTTGATGCCCTCGACGTTCTTGAGGATGGAGCGCGCGTGGTGCAGGCCGCTGGCCTTGCCCACGGGGAGGTCCACCTGCGTCACGTCGCCGGTGATGACCGCCTTGCTGTTGTAGCCCAGGCGGGTGAGGAACATCTTCATCTGCTCGATGGTGGTGTTCTGCGCCTCGTCGAGGATGACGAAGGAGTCGTTGAGCGTGCGGCCACGCATGAAGGCCAGCGGGGCCACCTCCACCACGCCCTCCTCGATGAGGTGCGTGGCGCGCTCGACGGCCATCATGTCGTGCAGCGCGTCGTAGAGCGGGCGCAGGTAGGGGTTGACCTTCTCGGCCAGATCACCCGGGAGGAAGCCCAGCTTCTCGCCGGCCTCCACCGCGGGGCGCGCCAGGACGATGCGCTTGACCTTGCGCTCCTGCAGGAAGGACACCGCCATGGCCATGGCCAGGTACGTCTTGCCGGTACCCGCGGGGCCGATGCCGAAGACGATGTCGTGCGCGCGGATGGCGTCCACGTAGCGCTTCTGCGCGATGCTCTTGGGGGAGATCTGCCGGTTGCCCGAGCTCTTGAGCACGGGGCCCAGCATGACGTCCTGGAGCGACTCGGCGCCGCCACGGCCGAGCACCTTGATGGCCTGCTCGACGTCCTCGCGGTAGACGGGGCGCCCGGCGCGGATGACGCCTTCGAGGTTCTCCACCAGCCGCACCGTGAAGGCCACGGCATCCGCCGGTCCGGACAGATGGAGCTCGGTCCCCCGCTGTCCGATCCGGACGCCGAGGCGGCGCTCCATGAGCTTCAGGTTCTCGTTCTGGTTGCCGCAGAGCGCCAGGGTCGTCGCGTTGTCACGGACGTCCACCTTGGCGGAGGTGGGGCTGACTGCTGCTTGAGCCTCTACAGTGGCGGGGTTTCGCAATGCGTCCAATCCCTCGGGGCGGGGTTTCCGAAAATCCAACCTCACTTCAAGCTAACGTCCTCGCGCAAGCAGCGAAAGGCGGAAGCAAGCGGCCCTCCTAGCGCAGGGGAGACAGGAGGATGAACTGCCGGTCCGACGTACGGCGATAATAATAGTCGTCCCGCCATGGGTAGCGCAGGTCCTCCCGCTGTAGGAGACCCACCTCCACCAGGGCATCGAGGCGCTCGGGGAGGGCTCCCTTCTCCAACCGGAACACCTCCAGCGCGGCCTGGATTCGGGCCTGTTGGGCGGTGGCCAGCAGCCGCTGGGCCGCCGGGTCCGCGAACGAGGAGGCGGAGTCATCACCCAGGTCCCAGGTGTCCGGCCGCAACCGGGAGCCGACGAAGCCGAGCGCGGCCAGCACCACCACGGTGACGACGGCGCGGGCCACCATGCCGCCCACCCGCACGAGCAGGCCGGCGCCACCCGCGGAGACGGAGCGTCCCGAGGACTGGTGCGCGCGGACGTACTCGAGGTTGAGCAGGTTGACGAGCGCCTTGCATGTCTCGAACTCGCCCATGCAGCTGAGGTCCACCAGCTTGCGCACGTCGCGGCCGGGGGCGATGAGCTCGTAGACCTTGCGCTCGGAGCTGCCGATGGACTTGAACTCGCCCTTGTTCTCGTCCTTCTTCTCCTCGGAGAAGGCGTCGTCGAAGGCGGCGTCGAAGTCGTCCTCCTTCTCCTTGGCCTTGGAGGCGGGCAGCTCCTTGATCCGCTCGAAGGTGATCGCCTCGTGGGGGAGCTTCTTCCGGACGTGGGGCCACTCGTCCACCATCCGGAAGCCTTCCATCAGCACGCTCTCGGCGCGCAGCGGCGTGATGGACTCGCCGTCCGCCTGGACATCCTCCTGCTTGAACTCGTAGGTGCCCGCCTTCCAGGAGAAGAGCCCGTAGAGGGTCTCCGTCACCTGGAGCTGCATCATCTGCTTGAGCTTCTGGGCGGTGATGGCGCCGCTGGCGGTGAGCACGTCCCCGAGCCGCTTGAGGGTGCGCTTCTGCGTCTCCAGCGCGCTCTCGAGCTGCTGCTCGGTGATGATCTCCGCGCGCACCAGCATGCTGCCGATGAGGTCCTTCTTCTTCCGGGTGATGCTCTCGGCACGGACGATGTTGCCGTCCCGGAAGTAGACCTGGACATCCTGATCCTTGCTCTTGAGGTACAGAACACCGGTCTTCTGCTGCTGGCCGATGAGCTGCAGGATGTCCGCGATGCCGAAGTCCTTGAGGGTTCCCGTCAGGGCCATCGTCGTTCCGGTCTACTCGTTCTGGCGGCGGTACAGCCCGCGCAACGTCAAGAGGTGGAGGGGGATGAGCAGCAGCAGCAGTGGGGCCAGCTTGAGGTAGAGCGGCGCCTCGCCGTAGGGCGAGCGCAGCACCCCGGAGCGCAGCAGCACCCCCGACACCGCGAAGAGGAAGAAGAAGGCGTAGATGGCGCCGCGCACCGCCAGCCCGTGGAAGAGGTGGCCCGCGCCGGACACCAGCGCGCCGAAGGCGTACGACACGCCGCTTTCCCACCGGCGGTTGCGCTCGATTTCAATCTGCTTGCGGGCCCGGACACGCGCCTCCACCGCGCCCTTGCGCGAGAAGACGTTGACGCACTGGGCGCACATCTTGCTGGCCACGCCCAGCTCCTTGTCGCACCGCCGGCACACCGGACGGCCGCACTTCTCGCACTCGTATGAGGCCTTGAAGGCCTTGCGCGCGAAGCCCAGCGCCAGGGCGCCCAGCGCGCCCAGCACCGGCAAGCCCCAGGCGGTGGCACCCGAGCCTCCCCCGAGCAACCGGCGCGACAGCTGCGCTTCCACGCGCTCCGCCGCCACCGTGTCCTCCGTCACCGGCAGATCCGCCTCGGCGATGGGTGGGCTGATCAGCAGCCGGTTCATCAACAGGCGATCATCCGGCGGGCGCTGCCACATCAGCAGGGTCGAATCCAGGCGCTGCGCGGCATTGAGCGCATCGCGCGCCTTCTGGTTCTCCGAGCCGATCTCCGAGTCCGGAGCCACCGCGGCACGGCGGCGGTACACCTCGGCCAGGTTGAAGGCGGGAGCGGCCAGGCCCGGGTCCGCCGCCGAGGCCTCGGCGTAGAGCCGCGCCGCCCCGTCCGCATCGCCCAGGGCCAGCATCGCGTTGGCCATGTTGGTCATCAGCCCCGCATGCCCGGAGCGCAGGGCCGCCGCGGCCTTGTAGTGCGCGATGGCCTCGTTCAGTTGACCCCGCCGAGCTTCGAAGCGCCCGAGCGCGTACAGCTCCGCGAAGTCCGCCTTCTTCTTCTCGTGCCGGGCGCGCACCCGCTCCGCCACCGGCTCCGCGGCGAGTCCACCGCGCTCCAGCACGTAGACGTCCTCGGCCACCGTCCCGGCGAAGGTCGAGGACTGGGCGATCTTCCCGGCGGCGAACGGCACGAAGGCCGCCACCACCAGCAGCGCCACCGCCACCGCCCGCTCGATCGTCGAGAGGTACATGGCCACCGACGCCAGCAGGATGAGCAGCACGGGCACCAGACCCAGCCGCAGCGCCAGCGGGGTGCCGATCAGCAGCAGCACCGCCAGGGCCGCCGACTGCCACCTCGCCGCCGCTCGCGGAAAGAGGTGGTGGAAGTCATGGAGGAAGAAGCGCACCCGGCGCAGGAAGAGCACCCCCACCACCACCGCCGCCGTGGCCAGCACCGTCATCAGGAGCACCGCCCCCAGGTCCGCCAGCGCCGGGCGCCGGTAGCGTGGATCCTTCAACTGCACCGCGACCGCGGCCTTGATCTCCCGGGAGTACGCGCCCACGTCGCCAGGAGAGCGGCGGGCATAGGCCTCGGCGAGCGCGAGCCGGGCGTAGGGAAGGTTCGGCGAGAGCGACACCGCGTGCTCCACCAGTTGCAGCGCGCCGCCCGAGTCGTTGGCCTTGCGCCGCCCCTCGGCCGCGCGGATGAAGCCGATGCTGAGCGCCTCCATGTCCAGGGCCGCCACGTCGTCCTTGAGCGAAATCAGCTCCTGCTGGGCCTTCCGGGCCGCCTCCATGTCCAGCGCGGCCACCGCCTTCTGCCACTTGTCCCAGGCGGCCTGCAGATCCGCGTCGGTGACCCTCGGGGCGAGGATGGGCGGAGGCGGAGGCCGCACCACCGGCGCGGGCGCGGCGGGCTGCGCTTTCGCGGGGGCCGCCGGGGTCTCCACCACCTTCCCCTCTGGAGGTATGGCCTCCTCCTCGGTCCCCTCGCCCTTCGACTTGTGGCCCTTGCGGTTCTTGCCACGGCCGTGACGCGTGGAGCCCTCGTCCGTCGTCTCCTCGTCGGAGGAGTCGTCGGAGATCTCCTCGGGAACCGCCATCTCCTCCGGCTCCAACATCGAAGGATCCTGGTAACCGGGCTTCTGTGCTGCAGAGGGGGCCGGCTGACGCTGGGGCTTCTGCGCATGGGCCTGTCGCACGGGCATCCACAATGCGAGGCACAGCAGCAGTGGCAGGAAGCGCAAGAGGGAAAGGCGCGGCATTCGAGTTCCGGATGATAGGCGACGCGCTCCCCCCACGGAAGTTGTCACGACCCCCCAGTGGTTTCACTGTGTTACACGAGCCCGCCCGCCTGGAGAGGAGCTGGAACCATGAGTGCAGCAGGGGAGCAATTGGACAGGATGGTGGAAATCATGGCCCGCCTCCGAGCGAAGGACGGCTGCCCGTGGGACAGGGAGCAGGATCTGCGCTCGCTGCGTCCCTACCTGATCGAAGAGGCCTTCGAGGTGCTCGACGAGATGGACCGGGTGGCCGAGGGCGGGCCGTGGCGCCCCCTGTGCGAGGAGCTGGGGGATCTGCTCTTCCAGATCGTCTTCCACGCCCGGCTCGCCGAGGAGCTGGGAGAGTTCTCCATGGCGGATGTGGCCCAGGCGATCGGCGACAAGATCACCAGCCGCCACCCCCACGTCTTCGGTGAGAAGCAGGCGGACGGCACCCCGCAGCCGCTGGCCAACTGGGCGAAGCTGAAGGCACAGGAGCGCAAGAAGAAGACGGGCCGCGAGGGCTCGGTGCTCGACGGCGTGCCCACGGGCGCCCCGTCCCTGCTGCGCGCCGAGCGCCTCACGGAGAAGGCCAGCCGGATCGGCTTCGACTGGCCTGGCGTCCAGGAGGTGCGCGCCAAGCTGTACGAGGAGCTGGGCGAGCTGGATGAGGCCATCGCCTCGGGGAACCGGGACGAGCTGGAGCACGAGCTGGGCGACGTCCTCTTCTCCCTGGCCAACCTCGCGCGCTTCCTCCAGACGCCGGCCGAGGACGCGCTGCGAATGGCCATCCGCCGCTTCACCACGCGCTTCCAGCACATCGAGTCCTCCCTGCGCGCCGAGGGTGTTGCCCTGGGCGAGGCCACGCTGGAGCACATGGAGCGCCATTGGCAGGCCGCCAAGACGGTGGAGAAGGCCCTGCCCCCTCCGGCCCGGGTCCCCCGGGCGCCCCTGATCGCGCTGCGGCTGCCGGTGGCGGACCTCGCCGCCCAGCGGGCCTTCTGGGATCGCACCGCCCCGCTCCTCGGTTGGAGCGCCGAGCGGGGAGGCACCGGCGAGGCCGTCTACAGCGACGGGATGTACCGGCTCACCTTCACCCAGGGCCCCAGCGCCCCCTCCCCCGCCACCTTCACCTTCGGGGCGCCCTCGGCCGCGGCGGTGGAGCGGCTGCGCACCACCCTGGAGAGCACCTCCCCGGGCAGTGTCCTGGAAGGCCCGGGCGCTATCGGCCGGATCTCCTTCCGGGATCCCGCCGGCCTGCGTTGGGAATATGCCTTCGGAGACCGCTGATTGATGTTTCCCGGGCGTCCGGACGATGGCACGGATCACGCAGACCTTGACGCTCGGTAGGCGCCAAGAGTAGGTACGGCGCCTCTTTTCCACAGAAGTAAGCTGGAGATCACCTTGGCCAACACCAAGTCCGCAGAGAAGCGTAACCGCCAGGCCCAGAAGCGCCGCGCGCGCAATGTCAACGTCCGCACCACCGTGAAGGACGCCGTCAAGAGCCTGCGCGAGACCCTCACCACCACCAAGGACGCGGCGAAGACCGGCGAGGCCCTCAAGGCCGCCACCCGCACCATCTCGAAGGCCGCGTCCAAGGGCGTCATCCACAAGCGCGCCGCCTCGCGCCGCATCTCCCGGCTCGCCAAGGCCACCAACCGCGCCAAGGCCGCCGCGAAGTAGTCGTCGCGCCGTTCACCAGTTGCTGGCCAGCCGATCGTACCCCTCGCGCATCAGCGTCTCTGAGAGACGGTGGAGCGCGGCCTGACGGTTGGCCTCGACTTCCAGAACATCGCCGGTCACGCTCGTCGTGCCCGGCAGGAAGTCCTCGCTCCCGGAGACCGTCGTCTCCGACAGCACCCGTCCATCCCTCATCAGCTTCAACAGCACCGTCGCGGTAGCGCGATAGCTGGCCAGCTGTGGGGGGGCTGCGTTCGTGTTCCCATTGAAAACGGGCTCGGCGACGGTCGTGGGCGCACTGTTCACACCCATCACCACGCCCTCCACGGTGGCCTCGCAGGCCCCCGTTCCGCCGAGCACCCCGGCGCGCACCAGTTCCTGGCGGAAGTTCTGGGTGAAGAGCACCTCCAGGCCCGGCTCGGGCGTGTTGTTGCGGAAGACGGGCGCGCACACCGAGCGCACTCCCCCGGGCAGCCCCGCGCCCCTCGGCGTGAAGCGGTAGCCGCAACCCAGGCCCGACAACAGGAGAACCCACCCCACCACGCGCATCCGGGACATGGCGCCCACAGTAGCGGCGCGAGCCCGGCGGTCAAGCGTCCGAGGTGCCCCGTCTCGAGGAGGAGGGCTCGCTCACCTGCACGCCGCGCGCGCGCACCACGTCCGAGAGCGTGAGCCAGGCGGCCCGCACCCGCTGCTCCATCGGAGAGCCCCGCCGCACGGAGCCCAGATCCCAGCGCGTCTCCACCGCGCCCGAGGACTCCAGGACGAGCGTATAGCGCCGCTCGGTGAGGGCGAGGGCCACGCCCACCAGGGCCAGCAGGCCGAGCAGCACCCGCACCGGCCCCGGAACGAAGGGCAGCACCCCCAGCGCCACGGCGGAGAGGATCAGGACCTCGTAGTGCGGCCGGTGCACCAGGGTGAGCCGGCGCAGACCTGGCAGCTCGAGGAGAAAAGGCGTGGCGGAGGCGCCCGGACGGAAGGAGAGACGATTGCCCACGCCCGTGAGGACCCGCCCACCCGCGAGCTCCGCCGAGAGGAAGGGCGCCGCCGGAGTGCTGGCCCCCGGAGGCAGGGGCGCCTCCGGCAGCTCCGCACCACACGCCGAGCAGAAGCCCGCCCCGGCCCGCTGCGGGCGACCGCACCGCGTGCACATGACGAGGACCTCGGCCGGCACCGGGCCTCCCGTCTCAGCCGACGACGAAGTTCACCAGCCGCTTGGGCACGAAGACGAACTTGCGCAGCGTCTTGCCCGCCATGGCCGCCTTTACCCGCTCGTCCGACTCGGCCGCGGCCCTCACGTCCGCCTCGGCCGCGTCCGCCGGCACGCGGATCTCCGCACGCAGCTTCCCGTTCACCTGCACCGCGTACGGAATCACGTCGTCCACCACCAGCGATGGATCGAACTCCGGCCAGCCCTGCGTGACGACGAAGTCCTTCGCGCCGTAGGACTCGGCGATCTCATCGGACAGGTGCGGGGCGAACGGCGCCAGCACCACCGTCAGCGTCCGCATGGCCTCGGCCATGGCCGCCTTCTCCGAGGGAGTCTCCGGCGTGCCCAGCGCATACAGCGCGTTCACGTACTCCATGGAGCCGGCGATGGCGGTGTTGAAGGACAGCCGCTCGATGGCCTCCCCCACCCGCTTCAGGCACTTGTGCGCCGCGCGGCGGATCTCCAGCGCCTTGCCCTCGAAGGCCCCGTCGTGCGTGGCCCCGGCCACCCCGTGGTGCTGGACGGCCAGCGTCCACACCCGCTTCAGGAAGCGGAACGCGCCCTCCACCTGGTCGTCGGACCAGTCGAAGTCACGCTCGGGCGGGCCGGCGAACAGCACGTACGTGCGCGCGGTGTCCGCGCCGTATTTGGACACGATGGAGGACGGCGCCACCACGTTGCCCCAGCGCTTGGACATCTTCCGCCCGTCCGGGCCGTTGACGATGCCCTGCGTCACCAGACGCGTGACGGGCTCGTCCACCGGGCTCAGGCCCAGCAGCTTCATCACCCGCGTCCAGAACCGGAAGTACAGCAGGTGCATCACCGCGTGCTCGGGACCGCCCACGTACACGTCCACCGGCAACCAGCGCTGCGCCTCCTTCGCATCGAAGGGCGCCAGGTCGTAGTGCGGCGACAGGTAGCGCGCGAAGTACCAGCAGGAGTCGACGAAGGTGTCCATCGTCTCCGTCTCGCGCCGCGCGGGGCCACCGCACTTGGGACACGTGGTGTTGACCCACTCGGGCACCTTGGCCAGCGGCGGCTCGCCCTTGCCCGTCAGCACCGCCTGGGTGTCGATCTCCGGCAGGCGCACCGGCAGCTGCGCCAATGGCACCGGCTGACCCTTGCGCTCGGGATCGCACTTCTCGCAGTACACGATGGGGATGGGCGTGCCCCAGTAGCGCTGGCGGCTGAAGCCCCAGTCCTTCTGGCGGTACGTCACCTTGGGCTCACCGCGGCCCTCGGCCTTCAGCTTCTCGCCCATCTTCTTGCGCGCCTCGGCCGAGGGCAGGCCGGAGTACTCGCCCGAGTCCACCAGCACGCCATCCTCGGTGTGCGCCAACTCCAGCGTGTCACCCGCGGGCAGCTTGTCGCCCGAGGCCGGCTGCACCACCACCTTGATGGGCAGGGCGTACTTGCGCGCGAACTCGAAGTCGCGCTCGTCGTGCGCCGGCACGCTCATCACCGCGCCCGTGCCGTAGTCGGACAGCACGAAGTTGGCGACCCAGATGGGGACCGGCTGGCCGCTGAACGGGTTGATGGCGTAGGCGCCCGTGAAGACACCCTCCTTCGTCGCGCCCTCGGCCGTGCGATCCGTCTTCGAGATGGCCGCCATCTTCTTCGCGAAGGCCTCCACCTCGGCGCGCTGCGCGGGCGTGGTGATCTGCGACACCAGCTTGTGGTCCGGCGCCAGCACCACGTAGGTGCAGCCGTAGATCGTGTCGATGCGCGTGGTGAAGACGCGCAGGCGCGCGTCACTGCCCTGGATGTTGAAGTCCGCCTCCACGCCCTCGGAGCGGCCGATCCAGTTGCGCTGCATCGAGGTGATGCGCTCGGGCCACTCCTTCAGTTCGTCCAGGCCGTCCAGCAGCGCCTGCGAATACTTCGTGATGCGGAACGCCCACTCGGGCATCTCCTTGTCCACCACCGGCGACTCGCACCGCTCGCACACGCCATCCTTCACCTGCTCGTTGGCGATGACCGTCAGACAGCCCGTACACCAGTTCACCTTGCTGAAGCGGCGATAGACCAGCCCACGCTCCAGCATCTGGATGAAGAACCACTGGTTCCAGCGGTAGTACTCGGGCTCGCTGGTGTTCACCTCGCGGGTCCAGTCGTAGCTGTAGCCCAGCGAGCGGATCTCCTTCTTGAAGGAGTCGATGTTCTCCCGGGTGCGCACCGCCGGGTGCACGCCGTCCTTGATGGCCGCGTTCTCCGCCGGCAGGCCGAAGGCGTCCCACCCCATGGGGTGGAGCACGTCGTAGCCCCTCATCTGGAAGAAGCGCGCGTAGACATCACCGATGAGGTAGTTGCGCACGTGCCCCATGTGCATCTTCCCGCTGGGGTACGGCAACATCTCGAGGATGTACTTCTTGGGTGCCCCCGGGCGCTTGCCTGCCCGGAACACCTGCGCCTCTTCCCAACGGGTCTGCCACTTCTTCTCGATTGCCTGCGGCTCGTAACGCTCGTTCATGGCCATGACGGGGTGCGTCTTAGTGGGACGCAAGTCCCCAAGCAACAACTGACCCTCCGGTCCCTGTCCCTCTGACGCCTGGAGCCCAGGAGAGGGGGTGCGGAGGTCGGCTCGAAGACAGGCGCCCGCCCGGCCGACAGCCCTACTCGAGCCGCAGCAGGCTCTTCACCGTGTCCTGCACCACCTTGGACTGGACGGGCTTGACCAGGTAGGCGCTCGCCCCGAGCGCCATGGCGCGCTCGCGATCCTCGACGGCGGACTCGGTGGTGATGACCACGATGGGGACGGTGCGGTACGCGTCCGTCTGCCGGACGTGACGGATGAGCTTCAGTCCGTCCATCAACGGCATGTTGATGTCGGTGAGGATGAGATCGTAGCGGCCGAGGGTGAGCTTCTTGAGGCCCTCGGCACCGTCGTGCGCCTCGTCGGTGTGGAGCCACGAGCCCAACCGCTGCAGCGCGTACATGAGACTGCGCCGCATGGCCTGCGAGTCATCCACCACCAGCGCCCGGATCTGCTGCGTCATGGCGTCGACAATAGCACCCCCCGACATGGGACCGGGGAGTGGACTTCAGGCCTCCCTCCCCCCGCCGCGCCCCTGGCGCCCCCCGGCCGGGCAGGCGTGCTCAGAGGATCCGGTCCTCGCAACCCGAGGCGGAGGCATCGCCACAGCCATACGCGTGGCCCTCCACACGCTGGAACCGGCTCGCGAGCGACGCCTCTCCCCCCTCGAGCAGGGTGCACTCGGGATCGGACTTCTGGAGCCTCCACCGCGGCCAGGTGGCCACCAGGCCGAACGAGGGCACGTCGGCCACGGGCCGGTACACGTAGCGGACCGCCACCGGCATGGGCGTGGACCCCGACGAGCAGTTGCGCCCCTTGCACGGGGCCAGGTAGTTCATGGGCGACTGGCTTTCGGGCACCGACGCCATCACCGCGCGCGACATCCGCCGTTCGAGCGTCAAGACGGGCTGGACGTGGGTCCGGCACTCCAGCAACTGTCCGTCCTTCCTCGCCGCGAACACGATGTTCACGTCACTCACATACCGCGCTCCGGCGGCCTCGGCCCGCTCCAGGAATCTCAGCACCGATTCGTCCAGCGGCCCGCCGAGCGGCATCGCGAGCGCCCACTCCGGCAACCCGGTCTTCATGGCCTCGTCCGTCTTGACGACGCGCAAGTCCCCCGACTTCCCCGGTGACCGGTAGCCGTCAGGCCCGTGGGCACAGGCCATCAGGGCCGAGACAGCCGCCGATACCGCAAGCAGACAACCCTTCCTCAATGTCATGAGCGTCTCCCTGTCACTGCAACTGACAGTCAAACGCTCCTCGGGCTTTCAACATATCGGCCGGACAGCCTGGCCTTCCGCGTGACGAGACAGGTCGCCCCCCTCCGCGTTACCTCCGAGGAATACCTGAAGGGAGCAGATCGCTGGCCGGGGGTTGTTCTTCCGCGCGAGCTGAGCCTCACCCCGGATGGGAGAGCTGGCGGAACAGCTCCGCGTGCTCGGGATGGCGGGCCGCCAGCTCCCCGCCTCGAGGCATCTCCCAGTCCGCGAAGTCGAAGCCGGGAGCCATGGTGCAGCCACACAGCGTGTAGTCACCTCTCGGCAGCGCCGCCTGCAGCACCCCGGCCGGCACGAGCACCTGTGGCCGCTCGCCCCTCGTGACATCGCGGCCCAGCGTCACCGTCTCCAGCCGGCCCTGGCGCTCGTCCAGCAGGTACATCGTCAGCGCGTGCCCGTCGTAGAAGTGCCACAGCTCGTCCGAGAGCACCCGGTGCCAGGCCGAGAACGTGCCTCGCGGCAGCAGGTAGTAGATGGCCGTCCCCGCCGAGCGCGTTCCTCGCGGCGTCTCCACCGCCACCGCCGAGCGCCATGTCTCCCGGTAGAAGCCCCCCTCCGGGTGGGGCAGCAGTCCCAATGTCCTCACCAGCTCGTCAACCATGCGGCCAGTGTAGGACGCCCATGGCATCCAGGTGCATGGGTTCTCAGCGGACTCGTGCACTTGAGCAGGTGCTCACCATGACAGTCCCCCAGACACGGCATTGTCCCCGGTGGACGGACAGGCGATCCTTCCGTGGCACCGCGTCCTCCCCCTCCCTCCCGCGTGCCCACGAAGGAGCCGCCACCGATGTCCCTGCGAACGTTCGCGATGAAGGCCCTGCCCTGGCTCGCGTTCGCCCTGGCGCTCACCTCCCTCGCCTATACGTGGAACTGGGCCCTCGCGAAGGCGTCCGAACGCCACCGGCTCCACCAGGCGTTCACCACCGGCACCACGAAGTACATCTTCGGTCTCTGCCCGGATACCCCGCTCGTGAACGCTGTGCCTCAATGGGCCAACGACATGCGCGGGTTCTGCCGGGCGCTCCACCCCTCCTGGGGCAACGGGGAGCAGGGCTCGACCCGCTCCGAGCTCGACATCGAGAACGGCTCGACGTGGCAAGCGCTCCAGCTCCTCTCCAGGCTCGTGCTGGAGGTCTCCCCGGCCAAGGTGCTGTCGCTCCTGCCCCTGGTGGTCATCTCGCTCGCGGGTCTGCTGGGCCTGCAGCACCGAGGATGGCTCAGCCGCCAGGGCATCAACCCCCGCCTGCGAGTCACTCGCGGCGCCGCACTGACCATGCTCGTCGTCGTCACGCTCGCGCTGAGCGCCTCGCTCGTGCTGCTCAACGAGCAGGAGACGGCGACGATGTGCCAGGTGACGGGCAGCACCTACGCCAACCTACTCTCCATCGACGCGCGCTGCTCGCAGCAGACGATGCTGTTGCGCGATACCCAAGCACTGCTCGAGCAGAAGAAGGGCGAGCTGGACGCCCGCGCCCGGGAGCTGGAGGACCTCAAGCATGAGATCGCCTCGCTGGGCGCGATGCGGGACGCGCTGGGCACGTTCAAAACCGAGCTGAAGAGTCAGAGCGAAAGCACCCAGCAGCTCATCATGGCCGTCACCGGCGCCACACTCGACGGCATCAACAAGGCGATGGATCCGCTCCACAAGGATGTGAAGGGGCTGGATCAATCGCTCAAGACGGACTTCAAGAACGACCTGCGCGGCGAGTTGCAGGGGGACATGAAGGCCCTGGTACGGAACGAGCTGAAGGCGGCGCTCCAGAGCGAGGAGCTCAAGGACGTGGTCCGTCAGGAGGTGCGGGCTGCCGTGCAGGAGGACGTCCGCGCCGTGGTGCGCGGGGAGCTGCGGGAGTCGATGAAGACGGTCCTGGAGGCGAGCCACGTGCCCGCCTCGGCACCTGCGCTCGCGGAGTCCTCGCCCACGCTCGCGAAGGCGTCAGCCCCTTCCGCTGCGCCGGTCCCAGCGAAGGGGTCCGCTCCAGCCCCGGCGAAGGGCGTGCCGTCTGCGCCCCCAGCCACCCGGAAGCCCACGCCCGCGAATCCGCAGGGAAAGCCCGCGACTCCCAGCAAGCAGCCCACCGCGCAGACTCAGGGCAAGCACTGAATCAGGTGGGGGACGGGCCGGGGGGAACCACCGTCGCTGGCGGCTCGATGGCCGTGCCCCGGCGGCGCTCCCTGGGCGCGTCCAGGAACGTGCCCAACAGCACCCAGCGCCGCGCGTCCTCCTCCGCACCCGGCTTCGCCATCAGCGGCGTCGTGTAGTGCCAGAAGGGCAACCGGTACACCGTGATGCCTCCCACGGTGTTCACGCTCTGCATCTCCGTGAAGTGCCCGCCCTTCGCGTACACCAGCCACTGGTGCGCCACCGCTGGCGTCGCGAACGTGAGGTGCATGTCCACGTAGCCATCGAAGGCCTCGGCGTCCTCGGGGTGGTGATCGTTGTGCGGACCCGTGTAGTCCCCCGGCCCGTAGCACAGCGCTTGAATCCCCCACTTGCGCCTCAGCGCCCTCCCGCTCACCGCCGCCGCGAACGCCGCGAAGCTCTCCGAATGGAGCATCTCCACCAGCCCCACCGCCTCGGCCGCCTTCCACGAGCGCGAGCGCCGGCTCTCTAGCAGCGCCGTCCTCACCCTCACCGTCTTGGGCAGCTGCTCCGCGTAGTTCTCCGTCATCCCCCAGATGCTCTCCGGCGGAATCGGGTCCTCCATCACCGTCAGCGTGTCCCGCAGCGCCTTCTCCAGCGAATCCCGGCACTCCGCCGCCTTGCGCGCGTCCAGCACTCCGCCGAGCGCCACGAAGCGCACTCCCGGCCGCAGCAGCGCGCCGCACGCGTCCCGGTCGCGGCCCTCCAGGATGCGCCGGCCCTTCGGCGTGAGCAGTTCCGCGAACTCGGAGGGGAAGGTCTTCATGTCACTTTCTCTTGCGCGCCATCTCCACCAGCGATGGGCCGATCTCTCCCAACGGCAATACCCGGGTCACCGCCCCCGTGGCCACTGCTTCCTGCGGCATTCCGTAGATGACCGCCGTCTCCTCCGACTCCGCCCAGACCTCGCCGCCCGCCTTCTGGATGGCCTTCGCCCCCAGCGCCCCGTCCGAGCCCATTCCCGTCAGCACCACGCCGATCGCCTTCGAGCCGAACACCTCGGCCAGGCTCATGAAGAGCCGGTCCACCGAGGGCGCGTGCTTGTCCTGCATCGTCGGCGGCGGCGTGCCCAGCAGGTACTGCCCGTTCTGCCTGTACACCACCAGCTGCCGCCCGCCGGGCGCGATGAAGACATGGCCCGGTGCCAGGAGATCTCCCTCCTGCGCCTCGCGCACGGAGAAGGGGCCCAGCCTGTCCAACCGCTCCGCGAAGGCCCGGGTGAACTGCTTGGGCATGTGCTGGCACACCAGCAGGCTCATGGACGGCTCGGGCGAGAGCGCCTCCAACAGCCGCTGCACCGCCGGCGGTCCTCCCGTGGACGCTCCGACTCCCACCACGAACGAGGGATCCAGCTGCAGCATCTTCGGCCGGCGCACCGGCTTCGTCTCCGGACGCACCAGCCGCGCCGCGAGCACCTTCTCCTGCAGCTCCCTGCGCAGCTTCTCCAGCACCTCCGTCGTGGGCTTCGCCGGCTTGGCGATGAAGTCGAAGGCCCCCAGCTCCAGCGCCTTGAAGACGTCCGTCTTGTGCGCGTAGCTGGAGATGACGATGACCGGCGTGGGCGCCGTGCTCTTGAGCAGCCGCAGGAAGGAATAGCCACCCAGCCGCGGCATCTCCAGGTCCAGCGTCACCACGTCCGGATGCAGCGCCATCACCTGACGCAGCCCCTCGTTGCCGTCGGCCGCCGTGCCCACCACCTTCACGTCCGGCAGGGACTCCAACAGCTCCGTCAGCAGCCGCCGGTTGTGCGCCGAGTCATCCACCACCAGCACCTTCACGGGCTCCCGGGACGTGTTCACGGGCCACCCTCCGGCTTGCGGTAGACGAGGTCGCTGCGCAGGTGCACCAGCTCGAAGTCCGCGCTCAGGTTGATGAGGTTCTCCGAGTGCCCCAACAGCAGGTAACCGCCGGGCACCAGCTTGTCGTAGATGAGGCGGAGCACCCGCTGCCGCGCGGGTGTGTCGAAGTAGATCATCACGTTGCGGCAGAAGACGACGTCCAGCCGGGACACGAGCAGCGTCGACTCCGGCTCCTGCAGGTTGTGGTGCCCGAAGGTCACCCAGGCGCGGATGTCGTCGCGCACACGCACCCGGTTGGGCCCCACGTGGACGAAGTAGCGGGCGATCTTGTCCGGCGGCGTGGCCCGGAGCGCGGACGGCCCGTACTCGCCCTGCCGGGCCGCGGCCAGCACCCGGCGCGAGATGTCCGTGCCGTGCACCTCCACGTCCCAGCCCTCGAAGCGCCCGCTGTCCTTCAGGAGCATGGCCACCGTGTAGGCCTCCTCCCCGGACGAGCACCCCGCCGACCAGATGCGCAGCCGCTTCGTGCGCGCGTTGCGGCGCTCCAACTGCGGCAGCACGTCCTCGGTGAAGGCCCGCAGCTGGCGCGGCTCGCGGAAGAAGTACGTCTCGTGCGTGGTGAGCGCCTCGATGGCCGTCTCGAGCTCGGCACGACGCTGGGCGTCGAAGCGCAGGTAGCGGTAGTAGGCGCTGAAGTCCGTCAGCCCCAGCGCCTCCAGCCGTGGCCACAGCCGCCGCTGCATGACGTACTTCATGTCGTCACGCACCAGGATGCCGCAATGGCCGTACACGAAGTCCCGCAGCAGGCGGAACTCCTCAGCGGTCATTTCCGGCTTGCCCGTATCGAAAGGCATCACCCCCGAAGCCTCCGCGACTCAGCGTCCCGACAATCGCTCCACTGCATCCACCAACGCGCGGCGGGCCAGTGCATCCGTCTCGGCCGCCAGCGCGGCCCGTGTCGCCGGCAGGCACTCGCGCCCACCGGAGTCTCCCAGCACCCGAGCCGCCGCCGCCCTCACGTCCCAACTCGCATGGCCGAGCAACCCCACCGCCAGCGACACGCACACGGCCGAGGCAGCGCCCGCCAGCAGCGCAGCCTTCACCACCTCGTGGTCTTCATGGGCCACCGCGCTCCGGAGCGCCTCGTCCCCCAGGGCCCCCAGCCGCGCCAGGGACTGCACCGCCCGGAAGGCGACGGCCCCGTCCGGGTGCCGCACCAGCGCCTCCAGGTCCGCCACCCGCTCCACGGCCCCACTCTCCCCCACCGCCTCCAGGGCGGCCAGCCGCACCTCCAGGGCCTCATCCGCCAGGGCGCGTTGCAGCAGCCCCGTCAGTGGCGCGTCCCCCAACTGCCCCATCACCCGCACCGCCGCGGCGCGCACCCGCGGGGACTCGTCCTTCAGCGCCACGAGCGCCAGCTCCAGGCCTCCCACAGGGTCCACCGCGGCCAGCACCTCCACGGCGGTGGCGCGCAGCGGCACGGAGCCCTCGCGTGCGATCCGCCGCACCCGGGGCAACATCACCATCCCGCCCACCCGCATCAGCGCGTTCAGCACCACCGGCTCCGCCCCGCGATCCAGCGCCGACTCCAGCACCTGGGCCACCTGTTGAGGGAAGCTGCCCGCCAGCGTCACCAGCGCGCGCACCGCCGGCCCCGCCAGCTCCGGGTGGGACAGCAGCTGCGCCAGTGGCTCCACCGCCTCCAGCGAGCGCGTGCGCCCGAGCGCCTGCACCGCCACCGACTTCAAGTCCACCTCGCCCCAGTCGAGCATCTGGACGAGCTCGGGCACGTACGTGGCGTCCACCCGCTCCACCAGCACGTGCCCCGCCGCCTCGCGCGCCGGGAAGGACAGCCTGTCCATGCTCGCCAGCAGCTCGCGCCCCGTCTCCGGGCCGAAGTGCGACAGCGTGCGCATCACCTCCGGCACCAGCCGCTCCTCTTGCGCCACCTCCGCCACCAGCGGGGCCAGCTGTGGCTCGCGCAGGGCCGCCGCCGCGACGAGCGCTCCGGCGCGCAGCTCGAGATCATCGGACTCCAGCGCGCTGGCCACCCACCCCACCGCCTCCGGCAACCGCTTCAGCGCCAGGCGCACCGCCGCCACCATCTCCGGCCGCAGGGAGGGCTCGGCGAGGCCCGCCTGGGTGCCCAGCGCGATGAGCGCCGCCTCCCGGGTGGAGCGCGACTCCGCGCCCAGTCCGCGGCACACCAGCTCCGTGGCCGCCACCTGGGGAATGAGGCCCAGCACCCGGTACGCACTGCGCTTGAGCGTCGGGTTGCTCAACAACCGCACCAGCTCCGGCAGCGGCGGCGGGTGGCGCAGCGCCGCGAGCGACTCCAGCGCGCTCAACTGCAGCAGCGGCTCGGGGTCGTGCAGGGTGCGCTCCAGCGCACGGGCCGCGATCTTGGCTCCCACCTTCCCCAGCGCCTCCGCCGAGGCCACCCGGACGTTGAGATCCGTGTCCTCCAGCATCGCCTTCACCAGGGCGTCCTCGGCCTCGCGCTGCCCGAGCTGGCCCAGGATGTCCGCGGCGAACTTGCGCTGATCCGGATCCACGTGCCCGAGCAGCCGCACCAGGGGCGCCACCGCCGCCGGACCCATGCCCGCCAGCGCCTCCGCCGCCGCGTTGCGCGCGCCCGTCTCGTCCCGCTCGCCCAGCACGGCGATGAGCCGCTCCACCACCGCCTCGCGCTCCGGAAACCGGGAGAAGCCGTCCGCCGCCGCGCGGCGCACCCGCCAGCTCTCGTCGTGGAGCCCAGCCACGAGCGCCTCACACGCTCCCACCGAGGACACATCCAGCTCCAGGAGGGCCCGGTAACGCGCCTCCTCTGCGTTCCGCCCCTCCTCGCTCATCCGTTCATCCTCCGGCCGGTGTCGCGCACCAGCTCCGCCATCAGCAGTGCCTTCACGTCCAGCAGCAGCTTGAGCCGCTCCGGCTCCAGACTCTCCGCGCGCTTCTCCTGCTCGCGCTTCTCCGACCCGCGCCGCTCCAGCTCGCGCCGCTCCGGCTCGCCGTACACCCCCACCACGAAGGGGGCTGGCCCCACCGCGCCAATGGCCGGCGCGGGCTTGATCTCACTGCGCCGCAGCCGCACCACCTCGGAGACGCGGTCCACGGTGAAGGCCACGCGCTTGCGGCCCAGCCAGCACACCAGCAGCCGCGTCTTGGGAGTGTCCACCGGGGACTCGATGCCGATCAGCCGCTTGCGCAGGTCCACCACGGGGATGATGGAGCCGCGCAGGCGGATGACGCCCTCGATGAAGGACGGTGCCCCCCGGATGGGCGTGAGGCGCTGGGGCAGGAGGATCTCCTCCACCCGCATGATGTCCACCGCATATTCCTCGGGGCCCACGAAGAAGGCGCACAGCTGGACGAGCGGATCCCTCTCCGCGGCGGCGGACTCGTCGTCCCGGGACTGAGAGAGCTGCGTCAGGACATTGAAACGCTGTCTCATGCGAGGGCCTGCCAGATGTCGAGCAGGATGAAGAGCTGCTGTTTGCGCCGCCCGAGCCCCACCACACAGTCCCGCTCGCCGCCGCCCACGCCCGGAGGAGCCAGCTCCAACATCGAGGGCCGCAGCCGGACCACCTCGGAGACCACGTCCACCCAGATGCCCGCCAGCCCGTCCGCCGTCTGCACCACGATGATGCGCGAGCTCCGGGGAGGCTCGGGCGCGTCCGGCCCCGCCACCACCTGCGCCTTGTCCGCCAGCCGCAGCTTCACCTTGATGTCGTAGACGGGCAAGACCTCGCCCCGCAGATACATGATGCCGAGCAGGTTGGTCGCGGCACGAGGCACTTCCGTGAGCGGCGGAACCTTGACGATCTCCCTCACCCCGTGGATGGGCACCGCGTAGTGCTCGCCTTCCAGTTGGAAGGCCAGGTACTCCTCGGGGATCTCCTCGGGAACGGGCTCGACGGACTCATCGGTCCCGGCCACCACCTCCTGGATGAGGCCGACGTCCTCATCCGGACGGTAGAAGAAGCTGTCGAGCAGCACGGACAGGGAAGGCACGGGATGAAGGATAGCAGCCCCACGGCCGGAGGCATCACGCGCGGCGCCGTTCCAGGCTCATCCCCTCCTCAAGCAAGGCACCCACGTCCAGCACCAGCACGGTGCGCCGGTTGGCCAGGTCCGCGGCCCCCGAGATTCCTCGCACGCCCTGCAGGCGGCCACCCAGCGACTTGACGACGATGTCCTGCTGGCCCTGGAGCTCGTCCACGGCGATGCCCAGCCGCTCCTGTGCCAGCCCCGCCACCACCACGAAGTGGCGGTCATTGTTGCGCTCGGGGTGGTTGAACACCCGCGCCAGGCGCATGAGCGGCAGCGTGGTGCCGCGCACGTCCAGCACCTCGCGCCGCTCCACCGTGCGGATCTCCGAGGGCTTCACGGACAGGATTTCCAGCACGCTGTTGAGCGGCACCGCGTAGGTGCGCCCACTCACGCCCACCACCAGGGCGCGGATGATGGCCAGGGTGACGGGCAGCGTGATGTGGAAGGCGGTGCCCTGGCCGCGCTCGCTCCACACGTCGATGATGCCGGACAGGTTGCCGATGTTGTTCTTCACCACGTCCAGGCCCACACCCCGGCCGGACAGCTCGGACACGCTGCGAGCCGTGGAGAAGCCCGGCAGGAAGATGAGGTTGAGCAGCTCGCGCCGGCTCATCTCCCGCGCCTGGGTCTCGGAGATGAGCCCCTTGCGCAGCGCCGCCTCGCGCACGCCCAGCTCGTCGATGCCCGCTCCGTCGTCGCTCACTTCGATGACGACGTGGTTGCCCTTCTGCTCCGCGCGCAGCGACACCCTCGCGCGCCGGGACTTGCCCACCGCCTGCCGCGCCTCCGGCGACTCCGCGCCGTGGTCGATGGCGTTGCGGATGATGTGCATCAGCGGATCACTCAGCTCCTCGACGATGAGCTTGTCCAGCTCCACGTCGCCGCCGCCGATGACGAAGTCGATCTCCTTGCCCGCCTCGCGCGCGATGCGCCGCACCAGCCGGGCGAGCCTGTCGAACACCTGGCCCACCGGCACCATGCGCGCCTCGAGCAGGCCCTGCTGGAGCGCGTCCAGCTTGCGCTCCAACTGCCGCGTCTCGCGCGACAGCTCCTGCCCCCACAGCTTGGAGTGCGCCACCACGCCCTCCTGCTGACGCGCGGACTCCGCCATGCGCTGCAGGTTGGCCTTGATGAGCAGCAGCTCGCCCACGGTGTTCATCAGCGCGTCCAGCCGGCTGATGTCCACCCGCACCGTCTGGGTGAGCGAGCGCGCCGACTCGTCCGTCCGGGGGCCCCGCGAGGCCACCGGATCCTCCGTCAGCGTGCGCACCGGAGGCCCGGACACCTCGGAGGACCGCGCGGGCTCGCCCTGAAGCGACAGCAGTTCCTGCGTGGGCTCCGGAGCGCTGACCGGCTCCACCGCGCGCAACCCCGGGGCCTTGCTGGGAGGAGCAACGTCCCGCTCCAGCTCGCTCGTGGGAGGAGTCTCCGCGCCCGCCTTGGGCGTCCGGGGCTTCCTTTTCCTCTTCGGGGCGGCAGGAGGCGCCTCGGCCTCGGTGGGAGTGGAGGCCCGGATGGCCTGCGCCACGGACTGGGCAGCGGCGGCGGGCGCCGGAGCGGACTGGGCCGCGGATGCCCCGGGTCGCACCTTCAGGGAGAAGAGCTGCGCGGGGGTGCCCTGGAGCTTCGCCGCGAGCTCCGACTCCGGCACCTTGGCGCCGAAGATGAGATCGAACGCGATGCCCGAGGCCCCACCCGGCTCCGATGAGGGCAGCGTGCTGACGACCTCGCCCAGCGGCTTGAGGCGCGAGTTCAGCTCGGCGAGCCCCGTGTCGAAGTCGGACAGGTCGAACGCGGCGCGGACGCGGTAGAGAGCCACGCCCCGGCGCACGTTCTCGCGCAGGCGGTGCTCCTCGTACTCGGTGAAGACGGCGCGCACCTGCGCATCCAGCTCCAACCGGTCGAGCGGATCCTCATCCACCGCGGCCGACGCGACGCCCAGGTTCGCCAGCCTCGAGCCCAGTTGCAGCACGCGCTCGCTCAGGCCCACCGAGGACTCCTCCCGGGAGGCCTCCGCCAACAACGCCTGGAGCGCGTCCAACGACTCGATGAGGGCATCCAGGACCTGATCGTCCAGCGACAACTTGCCCAGCCGCAGCCTGTCGAGCAGGTCCTCGGACTGGTGGGCCAGCTTCGCGATGCGCTCCTGTCCGAAGAGCGCCGACAGGCCCTTGAGCGAGTGTGCCGCCCGGAAGATGCCGTTGATGAGATCCGGGTCCGGATCCGCCCCGCGCTGTTGATCCAGCACGAGCAGATCCCTGCCCAGGGCCTCGAGGATCTCCGTCCCCTCGGCAACGAACTCCGCCAGTGCTTTTCCCGCCTGGTTCACGCGAGCTTGAGGTAGCGCCGCACGAGCCCTTCCAGGCTCTCCGGCGAGAAGGGCTTGACGAGGTACTCGGCCGCGCCTAGCGCCAGCCCGCGGTCGCGATCCTTCTCACGGCCCTCGGTGGTGACGATGAACAGCGGCGTGTCGCGGTAGTTCGGGTTCTTCTTGACGAAGTTGATGAGCTCCAGCCCGTTGATGTCGGGCATGTTGATGTCGGTGATGATGAGATCGAACCGGTGGCGAGGCAGGAGCTTGAGGGCCTCGAAGCCGCTGCTGGTAGCAAAGGCCTCCAGACCGGAGATGGACTCCACCGTCGCGGCAATCAACTCCCGCGAGGCCTTGGAATCCTCCACGATCAGGATCTTGAACTTCATTCGTTCGAACCGGACCCCATCGTAGCAGAACGACGGGCCCCGGCGAGCTTCAGCTCTTTTTCCCCGGCAAGCGGCGGGCCAGTTCCTTGTCCGCCAGGACGGCGACCGCCCTACCCTTGAAGTTGGGAAGGAACTTCTCCGTCAGAGCGGAAGCCCGGACGCCCTCGTCCAGGGAGCCCACCCCGGGGATCTCCAGGGCGACGGCCTCGACCCGGGCCTTGGCGAGCACCCGGCCGGCGTTGGCCAGCGCCTCCCCCAGCGAGGAGGCATCCAGGCCCCGGCGCTGCCCGAGCCCGATGATGAAGACGCGGGGCACGGAGAAGCGGCCGTCGGTGGGCATCAGGAGGGAGTCCTCGAGGGCGCCCACAAAGAAACCGGACTGGAGGATGCGCGACAGGGAGCCGCACATCCGCCAATCCACATAGCCGGCCGAGCCCGGCAGGGGACGGTCATCCTCGCCCACGAACAGACAGAGGGCGTCCACCCCCTGCAACGCGTCCAGGCCCTCGAGGCCGATATCGTAGGCGGTGACGTTCACTGCTTCCCCAGGGCCGCGGCCACGCGGTCCAACAGTCCGTTGACGAAGGCGCTGGACTCCTCGGTGCCGAAGTTCTTGCCCAGCTCCACGGCCTCGTTGATGGACACCTTCTTGGGGATGTCCGGGCGGTACTTCAGCTCGAAGACACCCAGGCGCAGCACGTTGCGGTCGATGCGCGACATCCGGTCCAGCCGCCAGTTGTGGCTGTGCTGCTCGATGAGCCGGTCGATCTCCGCGCGGTGGGACTGGACGCCCTCGACGAGTTCCCGGGCGAACTTCACCGCCTCGGGCTCCTTGTGGGCCTCCTCGGTGGCGGCCCACGCGGCCTCCAGGGCGTCGGGGATGGAGCCCGGCGTCATCTCCAACTGGTAGAGCGCCTGCAAGGCGCGCTCTCGAGCCGTTCTGCGTGCACCCATGGCTAGCCCTTCTTTCCGTCCGTCAGGGTGGCCAGTCTGGCGTGGAGATTGACCATCTCGATGCAGGCGACGGCGGCCTCCGCGCCCTTGTTGCCGGCCTTCACACCGGCCCGGTCGATGGCCTGCTCCACCGTGTCGCACGTCAGTACGCCAAAGGTGACGGCCGCCTGGGAGGTGAAGGCCACCTGGCCAATTCCCTTGGCGCACTCGCCCGCCACGTAGTCGAAGTGCGGGGTGCCCCCGCGGATGACGGCACCCAGGGTGATGATGCCCGCATAGGAGCGCGTCTCCGACACGCGCCGAGTCAGCGCCGGCAGCTCATAGGTGCCGGGGCAGCGGAAGACGTCGATGTCGCCGTCGGCCACTCCGTGGCGTACCAGCGTGTCCACCGCGCCCTTCACCAGCTCCTCGGTGATGAATGCGTTGAAGCGGGCCACGCAGATGGCAAAGCGGCCCTTGGGGGGAAGAAAGTCACCTTCGATGTAGCGAGGCATGTGCGGCCCCTCTCTACACCAGCCATGGGGCTGGCGTCCCTACGGAGTTTTCCAGGCTGCTACCTTCAGGACGCCTTCCGGCGCCGGGGAGGGCGGCGCGCGGCCAGCCGCCGTGCCGGCTCCGCGGACAGGGTGAGCGGAATCTGCTCCACCACTTCCAGCGAGTAGCTCTCCAACCCCACGATCTTCTTGGGATTATTGGTGAGCAGACGCAGCCGGGACAGCCCCAGGTCCTTGAGGATCTGGGCTCCCACGCCGAACTCGCGCAGGCGTGTCTGGTCGTTGTTGCCCGGGATGGACTCCTCGTTGGAGACGTGGGTGCAGCGCAGCCGGTTCTTCGCGGGCACGTCGCGCTGGAGGAAGACGACCACGCCGCGGCCCTCCTCCTGGATGCGCTGGAGGGCCTGCTCGAGCTGGCTGCCGCAGTCGCACCCGGCGCTCCCCAGCAGGTCCCCCACCAGGCAGGCCCGGTGGACGCGGGTGAGCACGGGCTCGCGGCCGGAGATGTCCCCCTTCACCAGGGCCACGTGCACCGCGCTGTCCACGTCGCTGCCGTAGGTGTAGGCATGGAAGGTGCCCTGCCCCCGGCGCTCCAGCTTCGCCTCGCCGATGCGCTTGACCAGCCGCTCGCGATCCAGGCGGTAGCGGATGATGTCGGCCACGGACAGCAGCACCATCTTGTGCTTCCGGGCGAACTTCACCAGGTCCGGCCGGCGGGCCATGGTCCCGTCGGGGTTCATGATCTCGCAGATGACGCCGGCGGGCTCCAGGCCGGCCAGGCGCGCCAGGTCCACGCTGCCCTCGGTCTGACCGGTGCGCACCAGCACCCCGCCATCGCGAGCGCGCAGGGGGAAGACGTGGCCGGGACGCGCCAGGTCGCTCGGCTTCGCGTTGGAGGCCACCGCGACCTTGATGGTGTGGGCCCGGTCCGCGGCGGAGATGCCGGTGGAGACGCCGTGGGACGCCTCGATGGAGACGGTGAAGGCCGTCTGGAAGGACGAGGTGTTGTCCTGCACCATCAGCGGCAGGTTGAGCCGGCGGAGGCGCTGGTCGGTAAGTGACAGGCAGATGAGCCCGCGGCCGTGGGTGGCCATGAAGTTGATGGCGTCCGGGGTCACCTTCTCCGCCGCCATGACGAGGTCTCCCTCGTTCTCACGGTCTTCGTCGTCGGTGAGGATGACCATCCGGCCCTTGCGGATCTCCGCGAGCGCCCGCTCCACCAGGGTGATGCTGTCCGTCTCGTGCTGCCTGCCGCGCGCCATCGCCATAGGTGCTCCTGGCCTTTCCTTCACAATCAACCGCCGAAACCAGCCGCCTTGATGACTGCCTCGGTGAGCCCACCGCCCGGGCCCTGGCGCAGTGACACCAGCCGCGCCACGTATTTGCCAATCATGTCCCCTTCCAGGTTCACCCGCGCGCCTACCGCCTTGGCCTGCAGCGTGGTGCGCTCCTGCGTCTCGGGGATGAGCTGCACGCTGAAGCGGTCCACCCCCACCGAGTTCACGGTGAGGCTGATGCCGTCGATGGCCACCGAGCCCTTCTCGATGAAGAACGGGGCCAGCTCCTCGGGAAGCCGGAAGACCATCACCCACGAGCCACCCTCGGGCCGGGTCTCCAGCACCTCGCTGACGGCGTCCACGTGGCCGCTCACGAGGTGGCCGCCCAACCGGTCGCCCAGGGCCAGTGCCCGCTCGAGGTTGACGCGCGAGCCGGGCTGCAAGCCCCCCAGGGTGGTGCGCCGGAGCGTCTCCGGAGCCGCCTGGACGCGGAACGAGTCCCCTGCGCGCTCCACCACGGTGAGGCAGGCGCCATCCACCGCGATGGACTCGCCGAGCGCGAAGTCCTTGGCGCCCAGCGCCGTGCGAATCCATACGTCCATCATCCCGCCGGGGATGAGACGCTCGACCACGCCGATGTCCTGGATGAGTCCCGTGAACATTTCGGGCTGGCTTATAACGGATTCAGGCCCGGCGATCCGCTGCCAAGCCCTCCGCCCTCCCCTACCCGGCAGGCGGGCTCACGGGAGCCATCATGGCCCCCTATCGCCCAAGTCCGCGAAAACGCGGCCCGAAACGGGGCCGGAGACGAGGAAACCTCATGTGTTCTTCTTCGGGTTCGCCGTCACCTCCCGGGCGGTATCCATGAAGGCCCGGAAGGCGGGCGAGACCTGGGCCCGGCTCGGAAAATAGAGGAAGAACCCGGGCACCAACGCCGCATAGGGCTCGAGCACCAGGCGCAAGCTGCCGTGCTTCAGCTGAGGGAGCACACTCGGCTCGAAGGCATAGGTGAGCCCGAGGCCCGCCTCGGCCATCGCGACCATGATCGTCTCGGTGTTGGCCGCGATGCTCCCACTCACCGGGACGCGCCAGCTCTTCTTTCCCCGCTCGAACTCCCAGGGATACAGGGCCCCCGTCGTGGGCGAGCGGTAGCAGATGCAGTCATGCGCGAGCAGATCCTTGGGCTTCTCGGGCGTGCCCCTGCGTTCGAGGTAGGACGGCGCGCCCACCACGACGAACCGGAACGCCTCCGTCAGCCGCACGTGCACCATGTCCCGCTCGAGAAACTCCTCGAGACGGATGCCCGCATCGAAGCCCTCCGCCACGATGTCCGCCCGACGGTTCTCGACCTGGATGTCCACCTCCACTCTCGGGTAGCGCGCGTGGAATCGGGGCAGTACGGGCGTGATGACGAGCGGCACGGCGATCTCCGGCACGGTGAGACGGACCTTGCCCGTCACCTCTCCCGTCCGGGCCGCCGCGGCCTTCATCGCCTCGAGGGCCTGGTTGACCGCCGGGCCCGCCTGCTCGAACAGGAGCCGGCCCGCCTCGGTGAGCGCCACGCTCCTCGTGGTGCGCGAGAGCAGGGGCACGCCGAGCCGCGCCTCAAGCTGGCGAACGGACTGGCTCAGGGCCGACGGGGAGATGCGCAACTCCGACGCGGCGGCGGCGAAGCTGCGGCGCCGGGCCACCGCGAGGAAGGCGTTCAGGGCGTTGAGCGGGGTGAAGGCCATTCTGAAGATTTACTACATGGCGCGTTCGCATTCTGCCTGTTTCACACGCCGGACTCCGGATGCATAAAGACGTTCGAGGTCGGCGCGAGAAGCATCTCAAGCCCACGAAGGCGGAGCACTCGCACCACCGGGCTGGACCCGATTTCACGCAACCCCCGAACGGAGTACCCGATGCTGAAGACTTCCGCCTATGCCGCTCCTTCCGCGACGAAGCAGCTGGCGCCCATCTCCATCGAGCGGCGCGAGCCCGGCCCGCATGACGTGCTCATCGACATCCTTTATTGCGGTGTCTGCCACTCCGACATCCACCAGGTCCGCGACGAGTGGGGCGGCGCGATCTTTCCCATGGTGCCGGGTCACGAGATCGTCGGCCGTGTGAAGCAGGTCGGCCAGCACGTCACCAAACTCAAGGTCGGTGACATCGCGGGCGTCGGATGCATGGTCGACTCCTGCCGCGACTGCGCTTCGTGCAAGGGCCACATCGAGCAGTTCTGCGAGAAGGGCGTCGCCTTCTCCTACAACAGCACGGAGATGGACCGGAAGACGCCGACCTACGGCGGCTACTCGTCGCAGATCGTCGTCGACGAGCACTTCACGCTGAAGGTCCCGGCCGGGCTCGATCCCGCCGCCGCGGCCCCGCTCCTGTGCGCGGGCATCACGACGTACTCGCCGCTGCGCCAGTGGAACTGCAAGAAGGGCGACCGCGTGGGCGTGGTGGGCCTGGGCGGGCTCGGCCACATGGCCGTCAAGTTCGCCGTGTCGATGGGCGCCGAGGTGACGATGCTCAGCACCTCGCGCTCCAAGGAGGCCGACGCGCGCCGACTGGGGGCACACGCCTTCGAGAGCACGAAGGACGAGGCCACCTTCCAGAAGCTGGCCGGCCGCTTCGACCTCATCATCAACACCATCTCGGCCCCGCACGACTACAACAAGTACCTGGGCATGCTGCGCCCCCAGGGCGCGATGGTCATCGTCGGCGTCCCTCCGGAGCCGACGCCCGTCGCCGCGTTCTCCCTCATCGGGGGGAACAAGCGGCTCGCCGGCTCGATGATCGGAGGCATCGCCGAGACGCAGGAGATGCTCGACTACTGCGCCAAACACAACATCGTGTCGGACATCGAGATCATCCCCATCCAGAAGATCAACGAGGCCTATGAGCGGATGATGCGGGGCGATGTGCGCTACCGCTTCGTCATCGACATCGCCTCGCTGAAGGAGCCCGCTCGCACCTGAGCCGGCTGCGGGGCTCACTTGTTCACCCGGGCGCGGCTCAGGCCCGCTCGCGGGCTACCGGCGGGACTTCTTCGCGCGCACGCCACGCTCCCACTCGGGCGGCGTCCCGAAGCGCTCGGCGAGGAAGTCGACGAAGCTGCGGACCTTGGCCGAGAGATGGCGGCCTTGTGGATAGACGGCGTAGATCGCGGCCTCCGCCGGCACATGACCGGGCAGGAGGGGCACCAGACGGCGCGCGGCGAGGTCCTCCCCCACGATGAAGGTCGGCGCGAGGGTGATTCCCAGCCCGCGAAGCGCGGCCACCCGCAGCAGCTCGCCGTTGCTCGCCGTCAGACGTCCGCTGACGCTCACCGACTCCTCGTCGCCCCCAGGCCCGATGAACCGCCACTCTCCCGGCGTGGCTCGGTAGGTGTATTCGAGGCACTGGTGGTGCACGAGGTCCGCCGGGGCCGACGGTGCTCCGAAGCGCTTGACATAGGACGGTGCGGCACAGAGTACGGAACGGCTCGGCGCGAGGCGCCGCGCGACAAGGCTCGAGTCCGCGAGCGTCCCGATGCGGATGGCGACATCGAAGCCCTCCTCGATGAGGTCGACCTTGCGGTCATTGAGCGTGATGTCGATGGCCATCTCCGGATAGGCCACGAGATAGTCGGAGATCGCGGGTGACAGATGCCGGATGCCGAAGGTGATCGGCGCGTTGACCCGGAGGCGTCCTCGCGGTGTCACCTGCAGGGCGGCGGCAGCGGACCTCGCCTCCTCCACCTCCTCGAGGATCCGGACACAGCGCGCGTGGAAGCCCGCGCCCACCTCCGTCAATCCGAGCCGCCGCGTCGTGCGCTCGAGCAACCGGGAGCCCAGCCAGTCCTCCAGCGCTCGGATGTGATGGCTGACACCCGCCGGAGACATCCCGAGCTCACGCCCCGCCTTCGACAGGCTGCCGCTGGCGACCACCCTGACGAACACCGCCATGCTCTGGAACCGGTCCATTCACTCCCCATCTTTCAACAGGACTTAAAGGTCCTTCGAAATCCGGGGTGATTATCAAGCGCTTCGAGACAGTGCATCTGTTGCTCATCAACCGGGGGGCACGTCGGAGCCGACGGCCCCTCTTCCTGATGGAGCAGGAGATGAGCCGACTTTCAGGACGTGTGGCATTGGTGACGGGCGCATCGCGTGGCATCGGCCGGGCGATCGCGGAACGGCTGGCGCGTGACGGCGCGTCCGTCGCGGTCAATTACGTGAAGAACCAGGACAAGGCCGAGGCGCTCGTCGCGGCCATCACGAAGGCGGGAGGCAAGGCCATCGCCATCCAGGCCGACGTCACCCGCCACGAGGACGTGAAGCGGCTCTTCGACGAGACCGAGCGCCGTCTGGATCGCCCGAGCATCATCGTGGCCAACGCTGGCGCCCTTTTCGTACGACCGTTCGCCGAAATGACCGATGCCGATTTCGACACCGGCTTCGCGGTCAACGTCCGCGGAACCTTCCTCACCTTCATCGAGGCCGCGCGGCGGGTTCCAGAGGGCGGACGCGTCATCGGCTTCTCGACCAACCTGACGCTCCGGGGACGGCCGGAGCTGGGCCTGTACCAGGCGGGAAAAGCCGCGATCGAACAGTTCGTGAAGACCATGGCCAAGGAGCTCGGGCCCCGGAGGATCACCGTGAACGCGGTGGCGCCGGGCCCCACGGATACCGAGATGTTGCTGCCCAAGGCCCGCGAGGAGCCGCCCCGGGTGACCCCGCTCGGCCGGATCGGACAGCCGGAGGAGATCGCGGATGTGGTCGCGTTTCTCGCCTCGGACGACGCGCGCTGGGTCACCGGACAGGTCATCGGCGCCAACGGCGGCATCGTCTGAGCGAAAGCGCCAGCCGCGAGGGACACCCACTCCGCAGGTGACCTTCACCCCACCTACCCGACCCACCGAAACTTGACGCGAGGCGTCGTAAATTCTCCGAATCCGTGATATTCTCGACACTGGAGGTAGCCACGCGATGCGGAGACTCCTCGTTCCTGGACTTTTCGAGGGTTATGGGACCCCACCCGGAACCTTCGATGAGCTGATCGGCCCCGGTGGAATACCCCGGCCGGATTTCCTCCGCCTGATGGAGCAGCTGGGCGGGCGGACCGCTGAGGACTTCGCCCGCCTGCAGGGGCTCGCCGAACGGGCCCTGCTCAACCAGGGCGTCACTTTCTCCGTGTACTCGGACCGGCGCGGGACGGAGCGCATCTTCCCCTTCTGCCTCATCCCTCGCGTCATCTCGGCGGCGGACTGGGCGCACCTGGAGCGGGGCCTCGAGCAGCGCGTGCGTGCGCTCGGCGCGTTCCTGGATGACGTCTATGGCGAGCAACGCCTGCTGACCGAGCGGCCCGAGATGCGGGACATCGTCCTCGACACCCCGCTCTACCTGCCCCGGCTGCGCGGGGTGCGCCCCGCCGGCGGCGTGCGCATCCACATCGGGGGCATCGATCTGGTGCGGGATGGCCGGGGCACGTACCGGGTGCTCGAGGACAACCTGCGCACCCCCTCGGGCGTGTCGTATCTGATGGAGAGCCGCATCCTCTCCAAGCGCGTGCTCCCCGAGGTGCTGGAGCAGGCGCGGGTGCGCCGGGTGGACCACTATCCGGCTCGGTTGGCGGAGACACTGCGAGCCGTCTCTCCGGAGGATCCGGAGCGCTCCACCATCGTCGTGCTCACCCCGGGCCCGTACAACTCCGCCTACTTCGAGCACAGCTTCCTGGCACGCACCATGGGCGTGGAGCTGGTGCACGGCGCGGACCTGTTCGTGGAGGACGAGCGGGTCTTCGTGCGCACCACCCGAGGGCCCCGCCGCGTGCACGTCATCTACCGGCGCATCGACGATGCCTTCCTGGATCCGGAGGCCTTCCGCCCGGACAGCCTGCTGGGAGTCCCCGGGTTGATGAGGGCCTGGGCGGCGGGCAACGTGGCCCTGGCCAACGCCCCGGGCAATGGCGTGGCGGATGACAAGGCGGCGTATGCCTTCGTGCCGGAGTTCATCCGCTACTACCTGGGCGAAGAGCCCATCCTGGAGCAGGTGCCCACGTACCTGTGCGCTCGCGAGGAGGATCGCCGCTACGTGCTCGAGCACCTGGAGGAGCTGGTGGTGAAGACGGTGGACGAGGCCGGCGGCTACGGCATGTTGATGGGGCCGCAGTCCACCCGAGAGGAGCGCGAGGACTTCCGCCGGCGCATTCTCGCCACGCCCCGGAAGTACATCGCGCAGCCACGAGTCGAGCTGTCCACCTGCCCCACCTGGGACGCGGCCTCGCGCCAGGTCGTCCCCCGCCGCGTGGATTTGCGGCCCTATGTTCTCACTGGCCCTCAGGGGCCCTGGGTGCTCCCCGGAGGGCTGAGCCGAGTGGCCCTGCGTGCCGGCTCGTACGTCGTCAACTCCAGCCAGGGTGGTGGCTCCAAGGACACCTGGGTCCAGAAGGAGACGGAATGATTGCCCGCATCGCCGAGCACTGCTTCTGGCTGGGGCGCTACCTGGAGCGCGCCGAGAGCACCGCGCGGGTGTTGCAGATGACGGGCCAGCTCGCCCTGGACGCGGAGATTCCGCCGGAGCAGTGCTGGATGCCGGCGCTGGCCATCTTCGGCGAGCGCGACACCTTCGCCGCCCGGCACGGCGCCCGAGCCGAGGCGGACGGAGAGGACGTGCAGCAATTCCTCACATGGGACGAGGACAACGCCTCCAGCCTGGTGAGCACTCTGCTGGCCGCGAGGAACAACGCCCGCACCATCCGCGAGGTGGTGAGCCGCGAGTGCTGGGAGGTGACGAACGAGCTGTACCTGTGGCTGGTGGGCGAGGCGGGCCGGGCCGAGTACACGCACTCGCGCTTCGGCTTCTACCAGCACATCCGCCGGATGGTGCAGCTGTGCCTGGGGCTGTTCCGCAGCACCATGCTGCACGACACACCCCTGGACTTCATCTGGCTGGGAGTGCTGCTGGAGCGGGTGGGGCAGACGGCGCGGTTGCTGGACGTGCACCACCACGTCTTCTCGCGAGTGGGGCCCGGACACCGGGTGGTGGAGACGGCGCTGTGGCTGTCCCTGCTGAGGGCCTGCTCCGGCTTCGAGCCCTTCATGAAGAGTTACTCGGGGAAGGTGACGGGTGACGCGGTGGCGGCGTTCCTGCTGTTCGAAGCCCGCTTTCCGCGCTCGGTGCGCTACTGCCTGGAGTCCTCGCACCGCTACCTGCGCCAGCTCTGTCCGCCCGGGACCCAGGGCCAGCCAGGACAGGAGAGCCTGGCCCGCATCGCGCCCCTGCTGGAGCGGCTGCGCCCCGAGGAACTGGCGGCGCCGGGCGCAACAGTGCACGCGCTGCTGACGCACGTGGTGGAGGAGACGGCGGCCCTGTGCGAGCTCATCTCCCGGGAGTACTTCGGCACGCCCATGACGCCAGTCACCCAGGCAATGGCCCGGTAGAGTCGCGGTCCCGGCGCGAGGGCGAGGCCCCGCGCGACCTCGGCACTGCCCCGTCAGTAGACGATGCAGTCGAACTTCTCGATGACGGCCCGGAGTTCTTCCTCTGTGGTCTCCATACGTCTGGCTATCGAAGGAGCGTGATAGGTCAACGACCTGGTAGGAGCCGGTTGGGTGTGAAGCTCCTCCACGGTAATACGTCCAAAGCGGCCCGGCCACTTGACGCCGCGTAGCTCGGGAGCCCGGCGAATCGGATCAAGGAAGGTGAAGCAGGGCCACTTGGGAAAGCGAATGGTGGCAGGATCAGAGCCCATGATGCGGCAGCCATCCAGGCGGGCCTCGGTGAAGTCGCAATCCTCGATGGAGCCGTGCCCCGCCCTCTCCGAATAGCTGGGCCAGTGCCCAAAATCGCAGCCCGTCAGCCGCCCCTTGAACCGACAGCCCTTCAGGGAGGCGAACACCCAATCCTGGTGGTTCTTCAACTCCTGCTTCACCTCGAAGGTGCAGTCGATGAACCTCGTTCCCTGATCGAAGATCAGGTTCCTGCCGGAGACCTTCAGGACGAGGGTGCAATTCCTGAATGTCACGTTGGAGCCAAGAAAATAGAGCGAGCCTTTGTCGGTCAGCTCCAGCCGCTCGTTTTCGATCTCCCGGTCCTCGTAGAAGACCTTGTTGTAGAGCATCTGCAGCCCTCTCAGAAGGTGAGCATCCGGAAGAACTCGCCCGCCATGCGCCTGCCATGCCGCGCCAGATTCGACTCCGTGCCAGAGAGAATCTCGTACTTGTAGCCTCCAGGGACTTCCACATCGACTCCCTTGTTCCGGCTGAAGTTGTAGAGATGCTTGAACTGGCGGGACACCTCGTTTTCTACAAAGCGCCCCCGGGCCTCGCGCTCCAGCAGCCGCGCCAGCCAATACTCGCCGCTGTCCCTAGCACTTTTGATGGCCTCTTTCTCCGCGTCCGAAAGCCTGTGGGGCCCCCACTTCTCCGCGGCTTTGGTGACAGCCTCCTGCAGCATGTCGCCCACCTTGTCGTCGGCGGGAATATCCGCGGCTGACTTGCCACGTGGCAGGTGCCAGCGCTGGCCGTCGCTGAGTTCTACCTGCCGGTTGCCGCCCCGGTGACGGATGACGGTCTCGGCGGAGCGGCCCCCAGGGGCCATTTCCCCTCCACCCACCCGCCCCTTCTTGAGCATCACCACGGCCATGGGGCCCTGCGGAGAGGTGGCCACCGTCTCCGCTGCCGCCACAGCCTTGGCCAGGGCCCCCTCCGATGCGAGCGCGGCCTCCGTGACTTCCAGGCTCCCCATGACAGCGGCACCGCCCTGCGCTTCGAACTGCGCTCCCGCGAGGTTGAATCGCGGAAGCGACTTCACCCGCGCCACCACCTGCCCCAGCGTGTGTCCGGCGAGTGTGGACACCGCGAGAATCATGGCCCGAGCCGCGTCCTCGCCCAGCACCTTGCTGAACTCCGCGCCCGCCGCGCGCAGCTCCTCGAAGGTGGTGGCGTGGTACGCCGTGTCGGCCATCCGAGCCCAGCCGTCCATCAGCTCGTACACCGTCTTGAGGCCCAGGTAGCCCATCAGGATGAGAGTCATGCCGGCGGCCAGGGCCTTGGTCGTCGGCTCGGGCACCACCCACATCATGCAGTAGAGGGCGACCGTCCAGACGACCATGGAGACGAGCGCTCGCACGTCCAGCAGCTCGCGTCCCAGCGCTGCACGCGTCTCGTCGAGCACGTTGCCGAAGGCAAGGGCCAGGGCCAGCGTGCGCCGGTCGTCCGTGCGCAGGTACGGGTCATCGTCCAGCAGGCCCAGGCAGTCGCCGCCTCCCCGGGGTTCACACCACTTGAGGTACTTCTCCTTGAGGGCTTGTTCGGCCTGGGGAGTGAGAACAACGAGGCCCTCCTGGCGCTCGAGTATCCAGGTGACGCCCTCGCCGCGGTGCTGCTCCAGCTTCCAGTAGCCCGTCGCTGCCACCTTGGAGTCGTCGGGTGTCGTCCCCAAGAGGCTCAGCAACTCATGGGCGGCCTGCCGTGGCGTCTTGTGCTTCAACTGCACGTCGCGGGAGAGGCGCAGGACGGCCTGCTGGAACTCGGCCCTGGGAATGGGCACCGGCCGGGTGGCGACGGCGCCGGGTTCCATGAAGTCCACGACGTACTCCGTGGCGGACTCGAGGCCGGGCTCCGAACGGTAGTCCACGAAGCTGCCCCGTGGGGTGCTCGTGGCACACGCGAACTGGAAGAGGACGATGAGGGCCCAGGCGCCAAAGCAGGGGCCCAGACGCGCGCCTGTAAGGCGAGCGCCAAGAAGACGGGTGGACACGGCGCACCTCCCGGAAGCGACGCGGCCTGAACGCCGTCGCTCTGGAATCACACGGAAATGAGAGTGCGTCCGTCAAGCCATGTCCAGTCACGATGGAGGACCGTTAAAAGGAGGTGCCCTCCGTGGTGGCGACGACCTTCTACGCACCCGCCGAGGCGAAGCGCTCCGGGACGACCGAGGAAGCGCTCCAGGCGGCACTCGAGAGGTTCGACTTCATCGTCCACGGAGAGGAAGAACGGGCTAGAGTCACGCACCATGCTCAACCTGCTCGCGCTGTCCTTCGAGGGAGAGCTCGCCCCCAGCCTGGATCTGCAGTGTCTGTCTCCCGGACGCAAACCGCCGGATGGCTGGGGTGTGGGCTACTACCCGGGAAGCGAGCCCGCGGCCACCGTGCTCAAGGAGGCTGCGCCCCAGCCGGGAGGCATCCGCAGCGAGCTGGTCCGGACGTGGGAGACACTCGAGTCCTCCATCTTCCTGCTCCACCTGCGCTCGGCCACCTGGGGCCCCATCACCGAGGCCAACACCCAGCCCTTCTGCCGCAGTGCCTGGGGACGCGACTGGCTCATGGCCCACAGTGGCAGCCTGGAACAGCGTCTGCCCTCGCTCCCCGGCGCGCACTTCGAGCCCGTGGGTTCCACCGACTCGGAGGCCCTCTTCTGCCGCCTGCTGGACTGGATGCAGCAGCAGGGCTGGCGCAGCCTCGGCGACGTGGATGCGCCCCGGCTCCGTGACTGGCTCGACGAGATGAACGGCCTGGGGCCCCTCACCCTCGTCCTCTCGGACGGGAGGGACCTGTGCCTCTACGCGGACCGGACCGGCGCCACCCACTGCTGGCTGTGGCAGGTGTCCCCGCCCTATGAGCGGCTCATCCTGGGCGACTCGGACCTGACCCTGGACCTGACGCGGCGCGGAGCCAAGAGCCGCAAGGGCGTCATCGTCAGCACCCAGCCCCTGGAGTCGCGCACGGAAGTGCCGGCGAACTGGACGCAGGTCCCCCCGAGCACCCTGGTGATGGTGCGCCAGGGCGCCATCCGCGCCGAAGTGCTGCCACCCAGCACCCAGGCAAAGGAGGCACCCAAGCCCGCGCTCGCCGCCGAGTTCGAGGCCCGCCGCCGCCTGCGCCGCCCTCCAGAGGCTCCCATCCGGGTGATGGACGTGCGCCATCGCACCGTCTACCGCTACGCGCGGCCGGTGGAGCGCAGCGCGCATCTGCTGCGGCTCACGCCCATGCATGATCGGCTGCAGACCCTGCTCTCACACGAGGTGACGCTGTCCGCGGGGACGACGCGCGCCGAGTACGACGACGTCTTCGGCAACCGGGTGCGCCGCGTGCTCGTGGAGACGCCCTATACGGAGCTGGTGCTCGAGGCGCACTCGCGCGTGGAATTGCTGGACACGGATCCCCTGGGCTACCACCCGCTCCGGATGCGCTCCACCCTGCCCCTGGTGTGGATGCCGTGGCAGAGCAACATGCTCCAGCCCTACCTGCTGCCGCCCGAGCTTCCCGACACCCAGTTGGAGGAGCTGCTCGAGTACGCGATGAGCTTCGCGCGCCGCAACGACTTCGATCTGCTGGACACGCTGCTGGACATGAACTTCAGCATCTACAAGGAGTACCGCTACGAGCAGGGGACGACGACGCTGAACACCACCCCCTTCGACGTGTACTCGTCGCGCCGGGGCGTGTGCCAGGACTTCGCCAACGTCTTCATCTGCCTGGCCCGCCTGCTCGGGGTGCCCGCGCGCTACGTCTGCGGCTACCTCTACACCGGCCCCAAGCATGCCAACACCGCGCAGGCCGAGGCCTCGCACGCCTGGGTCCAGGTGTATCTCCCCGAGGTCGGCTGGAAGGGCTTCGATCCGACCAACGGCATCCTCACCCAGACGCACCACGTGCGCGTCGCGGTGGGACGGCAGTACTCGGACGCCACGCCCAACACGGGCACCATCTATCTGGGCGGCGGCTCCGAGAAGCTCGAGGTCTCCGTGCGCTGCGAGCCGGTGACGCCTGGTTCGGAATGACGAACCAGGCGCGGCCCGCCCCGTGAAACCGGTCAGAGCCCCGGAGCGTTCACCAGGGTGACGGAGAGCCTGCTCCGGCCGAAGTCATAGGTGAACGAGCCCGACGTGGCGCCCACCGAGTAATACGACTCCGGGGACATGAGCCACTCATCCCCGCTGCCCGAGTCCCAGTCCATCACCCGGATGCGGAACGTGGGGGCCTGGGTCTTGATCGTATAGAAGCGGTTGCGCGGCATCCTCCCGGCCAGGCTGTGCCACGTATTCATGGCGGGGTTCTGCCACACCCACGACACCTGGGCGCCGCTGTCCCCGTCGACGATGCCATCCCCGTAACCGTCATGGGTGTCCGAGCCCCTGCCATCGCTGAAGAAGAGATTGAAGTACGGATCCGACAGGTCGCCGCTGCCGTCCTGATTCGACGCGATGTAGAGCGAGTTCAGGGTGATCTCCACCGCGTAGGGATTGCACTCGAAGTCGCGCGAGAAGCTGGTGCTGGTCTTGAAATAGCGGCTGATCAGATGGGCGGGATCGAACGCCAGCTCACCGGCGAAGACGGGCCCGTCATCCTTGTCATCCCAGCCCCAGGGAGCGTTGGCCGAGTTGCTGGAGCACGTCTTCCCGCTCGAGCCGCAGCCGCCACCGGTGTCACCCCGGAAGGAGCCAAAGTTGGCGAAGGTGTTGGAATCGAAGCGGTGGTCCCAGAGCCCGCCGGACTCGAAGATGTCGATGAGCTGGTAATAGGCGGTCGGCTGCGAATTGCCGCTGGAGGGCGTCGCGGGAGCGGTGGCCGTCTCGTACCCGAGATAGGGTTTGGACGGGTAGTACCAGAGGCCATCGCCATCCTGCACGTGGCTGCCGCCATAGGCATACAGGCCGTGGCCCTTCGCCTCCTGATACGTCATGGGGTGGCCGCTCGAGAGCAGGAGCGAGCCATCGATGTCCTCGTTGTTGGCGGAGAAGTGGGTGCCGCCCGGCGCATAGCTGTAGTGGTCGGAATGCGCGACGGTGACGGCGCCCTCCAGTTGCCCGTACTGGGTGCCATCCCGGTAGACGGCCACGAGCAGTCCTTCCAGGTCGTTCTCGTGCTCCTGGTCGAGCACCGTGTCTGTCCAATCCTGCGGATGGTAGAAGGCATACAGGATGTACCAGTGCGTCGGCGTGCTCGTGACGCTGTAGTACACGTAGGGGAGCGGATTGCTGGTCAGCGCCTCCGCCGCCTCCCAGTTGTCGTTGCTGATCCAGTCCCCATCGAAGTCGATCCGCGACAGCATGTCCGAGCGGTACTTCGAGGAGTCGGCGTCCTGGTGGTGGACGGGGGCATAGCGCCACGCCAGGTCGCGGTTGGACGTGGCATTACAGGCCGCCGCCTCGGACTCCAGAGGGACGGCGGCCACGGCGAACAACAGGGGAAGAACCAGACGGATTCGTATGAGCATGAACCTCAACCTAACTCCAACCCGGATTCCGGGTGAAGCCACGAATCCGTGATTTTGTCATTCCGGACGGAGACGGACCTCGAGTGACTCGATGCGTCGGATGACGGGGTGCGGCCCGAACGAGACCGGCTTCACGAGCTTCATCTCCGGGAAGCGCTGCAGGAGCGCGCCCACGGCGAGCTGGACCTCGAGCCGCGCCAGGTTCGCGCCGATGCAGTAGTGGGCCCCGTGGCCGAACGCGATGCTCGCGTTCGTGTTGCGCCGGACGTCGAAGACCTCGGCCTTGTCGAACGCGGCCTCGTCGCGCAACGAGCTGCCCAGCATGATCAGGGCCATCTGCCCCTTTTTGATCGTCACCCCACTGAGCTCCACGTCCTCGAGGGCGTAGCGCGCGATCCCCATCTTCCCGAAGTTGTCGTAGCGAAGCACCTCCTCGATCAGGTTCTTGACGAGCTCGGGCTCGGCCTTCACCTGCGCGAGCACCTCGGGCCGGCTCAGGAGGTGATAGACCGTGAAGCCGATCAGGTGGATGGTGGTCTCGAAGCCCCCCACGATGAGGCTGGACACCAGCGAGAGCAGCTCGGCCGTGTTGAGCCTGTCGCCCTGCTCCTCGGTCTGGATGAGGGTGGTGAGGATGTCGTTCTCCAGGGGATTGCGGCGCCGATCCTCGATCGTCTCGCGGACCAGGGCGACTCCCTCGCGGATGTCCGCGCGCAGGGTCTCCACCTCCGGCCCCTGGAGCAGACCGGGGATGAAGGTCTTGACCGCGGCCTCCGTGAACCGCTGGAACAGTGCCTCACGTCCCTTCGGCATCTTCAGCATGGAGCCGATCACGCGCGCCGGAATGAGATCCGCGATGTCCGTGATCACATTGACCGTCCCCTTCGCCTCGGCGACCGAGAGGAGCTCGTCGACGATGCTCTGGATCTCCGGCCGCAGCCGCTCGATGGCGCGCGGGGTGAGCGCCGGGCTGACGAGCTTGCGCACCCGCACATGATCCTGATTGGCCAGCGAGAGCAACGAGTGCTTGTTCAACTCCGCGAGCTCCGGGACGAGCGCGGCAGTGCCCATCACCGACGCGAGCTCCCACTCGTTCCGGTCGCTGGTGAACCGCTTGCTGTCGCGGAGTATGGCGACAGCGTCCTCGTAGCGGCTGATCAGCCAGCCACGGCCCTGTTCCCAATAGCCGATGGGCGTCTGCGTCCGCAGCTTCTCGAACGCGGGATAGGGATTCGCGTCGAAACCGGGCGCGTACGGGTTGAAGTCAGCGGTGGGCCGGGCCTGATGATGGTTGTCGGGATGCAACATCGACCTGCTCCTGGGGTGAGGGGAAAACTGCGGGGGGGTTTGACTGCGGAGACTCGAAGTCAGTCGTCGGAGAGCGAGAGGGCGTAGCGGGGACAGTCGCGCACGGCCTTCTCCACCTTGGCGCGCAGCTCGGGTGTCACGTTCTCGTTGAGCACGTGCAGCGTGTCCTTCTCATCCAGGTGGAAGAACTCCGGTGCCGCGCGCACGCAGACGCCATTGGCCTCACAACGATCCCAATCCACCACGATCTTCATTGCGTACCTCCAGGTGTTGTCGTCATGCCTTCAAGAGCCGGAGCACGAGCTCGATGGGAGGCAGGGCGCCGTTCGGGTTCATGACCCGATCGATCGCCAGCCCCTTGACCAGCGCCATCAACGCGCGAGCGAGCTCCTCGGGAGGGCCCCGAGCCACCGCTCCGCCGAGTTGCGCCTCCTGGATGAGCGCCACGACGGATTCGTCGATCTGCCGGGTGTACCGCGCCAGCACGTCGCGCAACGCCAGGGGCGCGGCGTCCGAGGTGTACGCATGCACGATGACCAGCAGGTACTCGGGCTCGTCATAGGAGCCCTGGATCATCTGCGAGCACAGGTAGACGAGCCGCTCCCAGGGAGTGCCCGGCTGCTGCCGCGCCTGAGCAACGAGCGCCTCCCACCCCTCGACCGCCGCCTCGATGACGGCGGCGAAGAGGGCCTCCTTGCCCGGAAAATAGTGGTGGACGAGCCCGTGGCTGATCCCCGCCTCGGCCGCGATGTCGACGATCTTCGCCGCCGCGAACCCCTTGCGCGCGAACACGCCGCGGGCCGCCCGCAGCACCTCCCGCCGCCTCTCCCCTTTGAGCTGCTCGACCTGCGCTGCCTGGCGAGGACTCATGGCCGCTCCCCGATGGTTGGTTGACTGTCCTATCAACCAAACAGCAGGGAAATCAAGTGTTCCCGCATCAGTCCTTCAACCCTGGGTAGGCGTAAGTGCCCGTGTGCCCGACTCGAGGCGGCCCCGGCCCGCGGTTCGCGCGCGAGCTGGGGGCCCCGGTCTCACACCTTGAAGCTCACTGGCCGCCGTGGGCACGGAACCAGGCCGGCTCCGCGCGCACCGCTGTGTTGGCCGTGAACATGCCCTGTGCGAACACCGGATCGTGGAAGAACACGTACGGGTGGACGAGCTCGGGGCGGCTCGCGGCCTCCAGCCGGGCGGAGAGCGCCGACGGCAGCGTGAAGTCGAGCGCGCGCAGGTTGCTCTCGAGCTGCTCCAGCTTGCTCGCGCCGATGATGGTGGAGGCCACGGCGGGACGCGTCGCCACCCAGTTGAGCGCCACCTGCGCGGGCGAGCGCTCCACCTCCTTCGCCACGGCGACGAGCTGCTCGACGATGGCCCAGGGGCGGTCCTTCACGAACTTGTCGGCGATGGGGAGGCCGGTGGCCAGGAGGGCGTGGGCGCGCCCCTCCCCCTTCAGCTTCGAGCCCTCGCGCGAGTACTTGCCCGTGAGGAGCCCACCGGCCAGCGGGCTCCAGGGCGTGATGGCCGCGCCCAGCTCGAGCGCCGCGGGGATGTGCTCGCGCTCGATGTTGCGCTCGGCGAGCGAGTACTCCAGTTGCAACGCCGAGACCCGCTCCCAGCCATTGCGCTCGGCCAGCGTCTGGGCGCGAGCGAAGTACCAGGCCGGCACGTCGGAGAGGCCGATGTACCGGACCTTGCCCTCGCGCACGAGGTCGGTCAGCGTCCGCATCACCTCCTCCACGGGCGTCAGGCCGTCCCAGGCGTGGAGCCAGTACAGGTCCACGTAGTCCGTCTTGAGGCGGCGCAGCGAGCCTTCGAGCGCGCGGTAGATGTTCTTGCGCCCGTTGCCACCGGAGTTGGGGTCCCCCGGCGAGGTCCCCATGGTGAACTTGGTGGCGATGACGGCCTGGTCGCGGCCGCCGTGCTTCGCGAAGAAGTCGCCGATGATGCGCTCGCTCGAGCCGGCGGTGTACGCATCCGCGGTGTCGATGAAGTTGCCGCCTGCCTCCAGGTAGCGCGCCAGGATTTGATGAGCGGTGCTCTCGGGATTGCCCCAGCCGAAGTCGGTCCCGAAGGTCATGGTGCCCAGCGCCAGCGGGCTCACCCGGAGCCCCGAGCGGCCGAGCAGGTGGTACTTCGTCAGGGTTTCAATGTGATGGGTCGTCAAGGCGGCTCTCTCAATCATTGGCGGGAGCCATCTCCCGCGCGTTGTCGACAAGCCCTCCCAGGGGCTCGTCTCGCCGCTACAAATAGGGGGGAGCCCACCGGGGAGCGACCCGCTTCTTGCGCTGAATTCCGCGACGCCCTGACACGGTCATCGGGGGTGAATCGCGCGGATGCTGGCCGCCAGTCTTCTCACCCCTTCGTCGATCAGCGAGACGGGAATGGCTCCATAGCCAAGCACCAGGCCCTGCCTGGAAGTGGGGCTCGAAGAGAAGCGAGACAGGGCAGCCACCGCCACCCCCACGCGTTGCGCCGCACGCACCACCTCCGTGGCGTCGATCCGGTCGTCGCGAAAGAGTGCGCCGATATGCAGCCCCGCCACGGAGGGAATGGGCTCGAGCCACGCGGCGAGATGGCGGCGGAGAGCCTGCTCCAACTGTTCGTGACGCACCTGGTACTCACGCCTCGCCTTCCGGATGTGCCGGGCCAGCAGGCCCTCCTCGATGAACTGTGCCAACGCGGCCTGGAGGAACGGCGGGCTGTGCCAATCCGTGAGGAACCGGGCGGTGCGCAGCGCGGGCCGGAGCGAAGCCGGAGCCACGAGATATCCAAGCCGCAGCCCCGGGAGCAGGACCTTGGAGAAGGATCCCACGTAGAGCACGTGGCCCGCCCGGTCCAGACTTTGGAGTGGCTCCAGTGGTCTCCCCCCGAACCGGAACTCGCTGTCGTAGTCGTCCTCGACCACCGCTGCCTGGTGACGCTCGGCCCAGGCCAGCAATGCCATACGCCGGGCGAGTGTCATCGGCATCCCGAGCGGAAACTGGTGCGAGGGAGTGACGTACACCAGGCGCGCGGCATCGGGAATGGCGTCTACGTTCAGACCCTCGGCATCCACGGAGACGGGAGTGATTCGCGCCCCCTGGGACTCGAATGCCAGACGAGCCAGGGGATAGCCTGGATCCTCGACAGCGACACAGGTGCCTGGCTCGATGAGGATGCGGCCGATCAGATCGAGCGCCTGTTGCGTGCCACCCGTCACGATCACGTCCTCGGCGTCGGCGCGGATGGAGCGTGAAACACGGATGTGGCGCGCGATCGCCGCTCTCAGCCGGCTGTGTCCGGCGGGATCGCCATAGGCCGCTGTCGGACCTGCCGGGGAACGGAGCTGCCGCGCAATGAGACGGCGCCACTCCGCATAGGGGAACAGCCCCAGGTCCGGAGTCCCCACGCGGAAGTCATAGGCCGGCGCGCGCGGGGCTCGCTCCGGCGGTAACTGGATGGAGTCCCAGATGGGAAGTGCACGGAGCCCGGTCTCCGTCTTCGCCCGTCGTGCCGGCGCGGTGGAGCGGGCTTCCTGACGAACGAACGTGCCCGCGCCCACCCGCCCGGAGACGAAGCCCTCGGCGAACAGCCGCTCGTAGGAGCTGGTGACCGTATTGCGCGAGACACCGAGCCTCGCCGCGAGCTCTCGCGTCGGTGGAATGGCTTCACCCGGACGAAGCCGCCCCTCCAGGATGGCCTGTTTGAATTGCTCGTAGATCTGCCTCGCGAGGTCACGCGAGCCCGAGAGCGTCACATGAAATTCCACGGGGACTCATCCTGATTGGACCTGTCGACTTCGTCGGAATTGGCTCTTGTGACGGTCCATTCGTCACCTTACATCACCTGAGGCAAACGCTTCCGGCCTCGAGCCGGAGCAGACCGGAGGACGGCGCATGACACCCTCGACAGCAGTGCGCACGACGGAAGTCGCTGATGGCATCTACCAGCTTCGCATCGACGTCGACGTGGGCCCATCGGGCTTCTCGTTCAACCAGTACCTCGTGGTCGACGACGCTCCCCTGCTGTTCCACACGGGACCGCGGCGAATGTTCCCACTCGTCCAGGGAGCGGTGGAGAAGATCATTCCCGTGCGCGAGCTGCGTTACATCGGCTTCTCTCACTGCGAGTCGGATGAGTGTGGGTCGATGAATGAGTTCCTCGCCATCGCTCCGGGGGCCTCGCCCGTCTGCGGGCGCACCGCCGCGCGAATCGATGGTGATCTCTTCGACCGCTCGCCACGCGCACTCGCGGATGGAGAGGTGCTCGTGCTCGGAAAGCGCCGTGTGCGATGGCTCGATGCTCCGCACCTCCCGCACAACTGGGAGTGCGGATTTCTCTTCGAGGAGCAGTCCGCGACGCTCTTCTGTGGAGACCTGTTCACGCAGCCGGGCCGTGGTCTTCCGGCCGTCACGCGAGGCGACATCCTCGGCCCGAGTGAAGCACTACGTCGAGGGGGGCTCGACTACTTCGCACACGCACAAGCGGCTCCTGTCCTGCTCGAGAAGCTCGCGGCCACATCGCCCCGGCTGCTCGCATGCATGCACGGGCAGGCCTACGAGGGGGATGGTGGGGCGCTGATTCGCGAGCTCGCGCGAGTGCTCGGCGCCAGTCGCGGCTCAGCTCCCGGCCAGCTCGAGCAATCGCCGGGCGCATGACGCGAGCGCGTCGCGCAATCCCGTCGGCCGTCTGATCTCGAAGGAGAAAGGCAGACGCGCCAGCTCACGCGCGAACCACGTGAGGTCCTCGGTCTGGCCACGCAGCAGCACGCCCTCGGCCACTCTCTCGAGCGTGCCGAATGAAGGGAACACCGCACGCCGAGCGGTCGCGAGGTCCGTCTCGAGCAACACCTCGACGGCATACGCGCGGGGCAGCGTCGCGACCGAGACCGTCAGGTGTTCCAGCGCGTTGAATCCCTCCGGGCGGGAGAAGCTCACGTCCAGCGGCTGCACGGAATGCACCCGGTCCAGCCGGAACGAGCGCAGTCCGTTGCGCAGGTGGCAGTGACCGACGGCGTACCAGCGCCCACCGCGCCAGGCGAGGCCATAGGGGTCGAAGTCCCGCTCGGTCTCCTCGTTCTCCGCCGTGCGATAGCGCATGCGCACGCGCCGCTGGGTCTGGGACGCGGCGCTCAGCGCGACCAGGGCCTCGTTGTCACGGGGCGCGGTGGGATGGGAGAGGTCGAGCGTCACCGTCTCATCCACCGCGCGCACGCGCCGTTTCAAGTTGGCCGGCATCACCCGCTCGAGCTTCGCTTGCGCGCTGGCGACCGCGGGCGCCGCCTCCGCGAGCCCGAGCCCCCTCGCCGCGAGCAGTCCCACCGACAGGGCCAGCGCCTCGTCGTCGGTGAACACCATGGGCGGCAGCTTGAACCCGGCCACCAGCATGTACGCGCCGTCGCGTCCGCGCTCGGCGGTGATGGGGATGCCCAGTTCCTCCAGCGCGGTGATGTAGCGGCGCACCGTCCGGCGATCGACCTCGAGCCGCCGTGCCAGCTCCGAGCCGCTCATCCGGCCGTGCGTCTGAAGCAGCTCGAGCACGGTGAGCACGCGCGTCGTGGGTCGGGACATGTGGACCAGTCTAGTCCGAATGAGGGCCGATTCCGCCCTATATGCCTCCTACCGTGCACTTCAGCACCGGGCCTCACGGCCTGGCCCACTTCACCGCGCCCACGTGGCCACGGGCATTTCAACCGATAGGAGTCTTCCTCATGGAGCAGACCGCACATCTGTGGCTCTTCTTCGTCCTGGTATTCGGAGTCGTCATCCTTCCGGGTCTCGACATGGCGTTCGTCCTCGCCAGTTCCCTGGTTGGCGGCCGCAAAGCGGGGCTCTCCGCCGTGGCCGGCATCATCGCGGGCGGCGCCTGTCACGTGGCCGTCGGTGCGACGGGGGTCGCCGTGTTGCTGAAGGTCGTCCCGTCCGCGTTCAACGCGCTGCTGTGGATCGGCGCGCTGTACGTGGCATGGATCGGGGTCTCGCTGTTGCGGAGCGGAGGCGGGTTCTCGGCGGCTCCCCTCTCGGACAAGCAATCGCACCTGGCCACGTTCCGCCGGGGGGCACTGACCAACCTGCTCAATCCGAAGGCCTACCTCTTCATGCTCGCCGTGTTCCCCCAGTTCGTCCGCCCCGAGTACGGACCCATCTGGCTCCAGGGGCTGGTGCTCGGAGCCATCATCGCGCTCACGCAGGGCGCCGTGTATGGCGTGATCGCGCTCGTCGCCGACCGGGCGCGCGGCTGGCTCGAGTCGAATCCCTCCGCCAACATCGCGGTGGCGCGGCTCGTGGGCTGTCTCATGATGCTCGCCGCGGTGGTGACGGTCTTCGAGGGCTGGCGGGGCGCCTGACGCCGGGCGCCAGGTGTCCGGGGGAGCGGGCGTGGGAAGAGACTCGTGGCCCCAGGTGTTTCCCCGGGCTGTCCGGTCGCCCCGCGGCGGCGCATACGCCCGCGGGAGCCCGGAGCTGGGAGAGTCTCGATGGGTCAGGCCCGGAATGGTCGTGCGGAGTGGTTCGAGTTGTCGGAGGAAGGATGGCGGCGTTCCAACCGCGCCCGGCCGCTCGGTCAGCTCGTTCGCGAGGCCCTGCAGAACGCGTTCGACCAGCGCGCGAGCCGGGTGAAGGTGCGCCTGGAGGAGGACGAGGTCCGCATCGAGGACGATGCCCCCGCCGGATTGGCGCGTGACGAGTTCGCCTTCACCGTGTTCCTCGGGGAGAAGGACACGCCTCCCACGTGGCGGGGGCGCAAGGGCCGTGGCTTGAAGGAGATGATTGCCTCGAGCGACCGCGCCGAGGTGGAGACAGTGGGGCGCACGCTCGTCTTCGACGACACCGGGCGCCACGTGAAGCCCAACACGCGCCGGGTGGGCACGTGCTTGAAGCTCTTCCGCCGCACGAGCACCCGTGAGCGCGAGGACGCCCTCCAGTTGCTCCGCCTCACCCTCCCCCCTCCCGGTGTCGAGCTGGTCATCAACGGGCGCGCCGTGCGGCCTCCGCGGCTCAAGGACTCCCTGGAGGACTGTCAGCTGGAGACGGTGGAGCTGCACCGCGGGGTGGAGCGCTACGTCGAGCGGGCCGCGAGGGTGGACCTGTACCACCCGCGCCCCGGGGAGACGCCGCACCTCTTCGAGCTGGGGCTCCCGGTGGAGCCGCACCATCTGCCGTGGCACGTCGACGTGCAGCAGCGCATCCCGCTGGCGGCCGAGCGCGATGCCGCGAGAGATCCCTACAAGCGCACGCTGGCGGCCATCATCCTGGAGTCGCTGGCGCCCGAGCTGAGCCGCCAGGAGCTGTCAGGGGCGTGGGTGACGGAGGTGCTCGCGCACTTCACCCTGGGCCCGGAGGCGCTCGAGGCCTACGTGGCGAAGGTGCTGCCGGCGCGGGCGGTGCTGTCGGTGGGGCCGCGGATGGATGACCGGGCGCGCCAGCTCGGAGCGAAGGTGGTGGACCTGCGGGGGATGCCACTCCCGGCGGTGGAGCAGCTCGAGACGATCGTCGAGTCCGCGAGCACATACGTGGAGCGGATGGAGGGCCCGCCGAAAGACATCCTGGTGAACCCCGGGCCGCGCGCCGAGCGCTTCGTGGGGCTGGTGCGTTGCCTGTCGCGAGAGCTCATCGGGCGGGAGGTGCGCGTGGAGTTCTTCGAGCGCAAGGCTCGCGACCCGAGCGCCCAGGTGGACGCGGAGTACGACCGCGAGCGCCGTGTGCTCCGGGTGAACATGCGGGGACAGGTGTCGCTGGAGGATCCGCTGGAGTCTCGGACGCTCGGCATCGTCCTGCACGAGCTGGCTCACGAAGCGGGAGACGAGCACGACTTCGCCTTCATCGACCGGCTGGAGAGCTTCGCCGGGAGGGCGCTGCGCTGTCTGGTGGACCGGCCCGACCTCCTGGCGCCCTATGCGAGCCTGAAGAGGCGGGCCGGATAGCCGGGCCCTGGCGCGATGGAGCGCGAGGCCCGGCCTCCGGGGGGTGAAGCCTAGAAGGAGAAGCCCACGCCGGCCTTCAGGCCCGTGGCGCCCACCTCTCCGCGCAGCGCGATCGTGCCGTTGATGTCGTAGAGCACGCCCGCGCCGACGTTCGCGTAGAAGCCGCCGTAGGACGCGCCCGCGATGTCATCCACGTTGTTGCTCCAGAAGTTGAAGTACCACCCGACCGACGCCTTACCGTAGGCGGAGAACTTGGGGGTGAAGTGGAACGTCCACCGCCCCTCCACGGGGATGGCCAGGCCGACGTAGCTGTAGTCCCGACCCAGGCCGAAGTTCTGGCCGCCGAACCACACATCGCCGCCGAACTCGAGCTCGACGGAGTCGTTGAGCGGCGGGATGAAGCCGTCCTTCAAGATCGGCAGGGTGTACCGTCCGGCAACGCCGATTCCGGTGCCATACCCCCAGGGCAGCAGGCCGAAGAAGGACAGCATCGGGCTGCGCTCGTGCGTTCCCGCGTCCTTCAGGCCGCCCGGAGAGGACATGGAGTTGGAGTCCCCCTGCGCCCGCGCCTGCTCGGGCATGAGCACCGCCAGGAAGACCACTGCGACCAGACATCCCATCAAACGCTTCATTCGGAGTTCGTCCTCTGTTCAGACGGATTACCCCGGCGACCTTAGGGGACTCGGCAGGCCCTCTGTGAGCAAAAAATCTGCTGGATTCCCCTCGGTCCCGCTAGTGGCAGTCGGCGCGCCGCAGGGAGACACCGTTCTCGGTGCGGTACTGGTAGACGACCCCGCCCTCGTCGAGGACGGTGAAGTCCCGAAAGGTCTCCTCGGGCATGGTATTGAGAGGTAGGTCCGTCTGCCCCAACACCTTGCCATCCACGGGATCCAGGCAGAAGAGGCGTACACCGGCCTCGGAGGCCGGGCTGGCCTTGCCCGTGGGCAGCTCGCCGGCCACGCCCAGGTAAATGACCCCCGAGCGATCCGAGTCGAGCAGCGTGATGAACAGCAGCGGGAACTGCAGCCGGTACTCGCGGGTGTAGCGGTGCTGGCCCGACTGCCGGTCGACGGCGTTGACGAAGAGGCGGCCGCCTGGGGCATCGATGATGCGGGCGAGGATATAGGCGCGGCCATCGCGCGTGGGGCGGCCGGGAATCTCCGGGCGTGTGGTGTCGACCTTGCCCGAGAGGTCACCGATGCGGATCAGCGCGCCGTGCTCACGCTCGACGTACACCGAGTCCCCTTCCACGAAGGTGCCGGTGATGCCTCCGGTGTTGGGGATGCCCTCGCCCTGGAGCGGCAGCTCGCCTCGGAGCGACCCCGTATAGGGGTCGATGATGGCCACGGACTTGTCCTTCAAGCGGTCGAGCACCAGCAGCGAGCCATCCTTCGCCACGGTGACATCCTGGGGAGTCTGCTGGGTGAGCGGCGTGGTCCCGAGCACCTTGCCCTCCCCATCGAGACGCACGAGCCGTCCGTTGACCTGATCCAGCACCACGACGTCACCGAGCGGAGTCACCGCGAGGGACATGGGCGCCTCGGGGTTGCCCTCCTGGAGACGCTCGCGCCCGAGCTGGGAAGGTCCGCTGCCCCAGCCCAGCTCGGCGATCACCTCCCGGGGCTTGGAGGAATCGCCCTTCCGGGGAGTCCCGGCCTGCGGGCCGCCTCCCGGGTTGCCGGAGGGGGTCCTCGCCGGAGCGCCACCTGACGGGGTCGCCGCGGCCTGGGCCGCCGGCTCATCCGTCCGCGAGTCCGAACCCGCGCCCCCCCGAGTACCCGAGCGCGCCGTCACGAGCGCGACACCGAGCGCGAGGACGATGAGAACCAGGACGACGACTCCTTGCTTGCTCCCCTTCATGGCCCTTCCCCTGCTGGTGCGAGCTGATCCACCCGCTTCTTCAACTCCGGGTCATCCTTCACGTCCGGCCCGAGCAGGAGGAACGAGAGGAGCTGGGTCCGTGAGGCCGGGTCTGGAGGCCGCTCACCCAGGTCCACCAACTGCTGCCGCCGCGACGTCAAACCGGCCAGCGACTCCTCGAGCGCCCGCCGGGCCGCATCGTCCTTGGCCGCCGCCAGCCGCTCGCGGGCCCGCTGGATGTTCTCATCCAGGAGCTTCAGCCCCTCCCGGGCGCGAGCCATCTCGGAGAGGTCGACGAACGGACCCGAGCCCTCGAGGGAGAGCTCCAGACGTCCCACCTGCCTGCCGCGCTCGCCCGAGGGCAGGAGGGTGGCATGACCCTGGCGCTGCGCCACCCCGGGGATGCGGCCCTCGTGCGACTGCACGATGAAGTCCACCGCGTCCCCCACGTCCCGCGCGAGCGCCTGGGCGGCCGGCCACGGCAGCGCGGCCAGCACCACCACCACGTCCACCCGCTCCTTCTCACGCAGGCGGCGGGCCTCGGCGACGGCCGCGGGCACGGGAGGCCGCCCCACCACCCCCGGCGCCACCTCTCCCTCGGGAGACAGTCCCACCACGCCGAACCGCAACCCCTCCACCGCCACCACCGTGGAGGCGCCGAAGAGCGGCTGCCCCTTCGCATCCACCAGGTTGGCGGACAGCACCTTCATCTTCGCCTTGCGGGTGGCCTTCTTCAGGAAGTCCGTGCCGAGCACCAGGTCGCGCGCCCCCACGGCCATGGCCGCGGTGCCAAACGCCTCCATCTGCTCGAGCAACAGCTCCGCACGGGCCTGGGCATGCGGCTCGCTTCCCGACTGGGGAGACTTGAAGAGCGCATTGCCCGCGTCCAACACCAGCACCGGCCCGCCCTTCGCGCGCTCCTGGGCGAGCAACGTCTTGCGCCGGGCCAGTCCGCCCGCGGGGTTCTGCCTGCAACCGCAGTCGGCGATCTCCCCTCCATTGTCTCCGGTGAAGAGGAGCACCGCCTTCCGGGGCGCCGCACCCGCCACCAGGGGGTTCAGCAGCAACACCAGCAGGGCGAGCAGGGCCGAGCGCACGCGCATCACCACCTCGAAGACAGACAGACCCGACGAACGACGGCCGGGCCATACCCGCCCGGCCGTGGACCTTCCGAATCGTGGAGGACTCAGAAGTGACGGATGGCGTGGTAGGTGGTGGTGGCGGTGCGGAGGTTGTACACGCAGCCGTACGCGCAGCCCTTGCACTCGTAGGCCCACATGCTGCCCCAGCCGTCACCCGACTCGTAGAGGAAGGTGTGGCCGGCACCATTCACGTTGTACACGAGCGCGTCCGCCTTCAGCAGGGAGTCACGGGAGATGGTGGTCCACTGGCTGGTGTCGGAGTTGAAGTTCACGGTGCTGTACGGGTGCGAGTCCGTCGCCACGTTGCTGTTGGTGCTGGGCACCACCCACGCCTTGGCGAGGAAGCCGGAGCAGTCCGCGCCATACGAGCCACTGTGCGTGCAGCTCGGGCAGTCCCCCGTGCACGAGCCCACGGCCGAGCCCGGATTCCAGCCCCCGTGGCCCCACCAGTAGGAGAAGCCCACCGCTCCCTGGGCCCGGGTGACGGCGGCGTCGCGAGCCGCGGAAGAGCTGGCCGCCACGGTGAGGTAGCTGCCCGAGGCCCAACCGGTGACGCCGCTATAGGTGACCTTGTACCAGCCGCTGGTGGGACAACCCCCGCCCGCCTCCGTGGCGATGGCGCTGCCCGGCATCGTCAGGAGGATGCTGTAGCTCGTCGAGGGCCCGCTGCGCAGGTTCAGGTCCGTGGTCGTCTGGAGCGAGGCGCCAGCGGTGACACAGGCCGTGATCGCGTTGGCGCCGGTGCCGAGGTTCTCGTCCACGCCCTTCAGCTCGACGCTCTCCACCGCCGTCTGACCGCCGCCACAGCCCACCGCCACTACCGCCAGCACTGCCAACCACTTCAAGGGATGACCGCTCGTGCTCCGATTGCTCATGACTGACCTCCGTCGGGGGGGACAACGGGAAAGGCAGCTGCATCGAACAGCCCTTCACCTCCGACACAGCATGGGGAGACCCGGGAGCAAGGGCGGCTCGTGGCGGGGACTTAAACCGCTTTTCCTTGAAAAATGGAAGTGTCATTGTTCTCGTAATAATCCGCTCCAAGACATCCGGCGTCCGCGACCGCCCGTGAAGCCATCAGCTCGCGCGAGGGCGGCGGGCCAGGCCCCGGGGTGGCCCGATTCGGATTCATCCAGGGAGTCGCGCTAGAATGAGGCTCCATGGACTTTTCGGCCTGGCTGACGAGCTTCCGAGAGCTGCACGAACGGGCTCGCCGGAAGCTGCACACGAGTGAGGAGCACGCGCTCTACCTGGAGGCGCGCGAGCAGCTCGCACGGACGCTGCTGGCGGCCCAGGGCCAGAGCCCGCAGCCGGGTGGCATCGCCCGGCGCAACTTCCGCGTCCCCAAGGGAATGCCCGTGGACGTCAGCTTCCGCTCGGGCCCCGTGCGCAGCCGCACGCTGGACATCTCCTCCGGCGGCTTCTCCTGCATGCTCGGCGGCGAGCTCCACGAGGACGAGCCTTGCGCCTTCGTGCTGTGGCTGCCGGGACAGGAGGACGCCCCGGTGGTGGGCCGGGGGCGCACCGTGGCGCTCGCGCCCTCCGAGCAGGGCTCGCGGCGCGTCTCCTTCACCTTCACCGACGTGAACGAGGACGATCGCGAGCGGCTGGAGATGATGATCTTCGACCTCGCGCTCGGCTACATCCGCGCCTGAGCCAGTCCGGCGGCCCTTCCCGGACGCTCCCACCTCATTTCCACGAGGATTGACGCATGCACGCGTTGCTGCTCTCCCTCCTGCTGGCTCAAGCAGCAACCGAGCCCGCGGAGAAGTTCCCTTTCGACCCGAAGCTGGAGTCCGTCTACGAGCGGGCCTTCGACCAGGTCCAGGAGGGCCAGTTCGAGCAGGCCCGGCCCGGTGTGGAGCAGCTGGTACGCGAGGCACCCGACAACCCACGCGCCTGGCGCCTGCTCGGATTCCTCGAGAGCAAGGAGAAGCCCCAGAAGGCGGAGGAGGCCTTCCAGCGCGCGCTCGAGCTGGGCATCGACGGCAAGCGCCGCGCGGATGTGCTGAGATCCCTGGCGACCCAGGCCATGGATACGCCCGCCCGGCGGCCCCAGGCGCGGAAGTGGATCGACGAGGCGCTGCGGTTGAATCCGGAAGAGCCGGGCGCCCTGTACTTCAGCGCGGTGTTCCTCACCGAGGATGGGAACTTCGCGTTGGCGCGGGAGCGCGTGGAGCGGCTGCTGGAGCTCCACCCGGACATGGCCGGAGCCCACGCACTGCATGCCGCCATCCTCGCCAACCAGGGAGAGGACGAGGCAGCCGCGGAGGAGGTGGCCGTCGCGAGGGCTGGTGGGGCGGAGGCGGCCTTCTTCCAGGAAGTCGAGAGCCGGGGCGATCACGCGCGGATGTTCCGCCTGGCGTGGCAGATCCCCCTGGGCATGGTGCTGTTCCTGGGTAGCTCGCTGGGGCTGCTCTACCTGGCGGGCACGCTGCTGTCGCGAGTCCAGGTCAAGCGCCTGGCCGCGGTGGACGCACGCCTGCTGCGGGACGAGCAGACACCGCAGGAGCGGCGGATCGACCAGCTCTACAACGCGGTGCTCTGGGCCGGCAGCCTGCTCTTCTACGTGTCGGTGCCGATGACGCTGGTGCTGACGCTCGTCACCGGAGGCGCGCTGATATACGGGCTGTTCCTGCTGCCACGCATCCCGGTGAAGCTGATCCTCATCGCGCTGGTGGTGGGGCTCGGAGGGCTGTGGGCCATCATCCGAGGGCTCTTCGTCTCCGGCCCGAAGGACAATGGGGGCCGGGTCCTCACCGAGGAGGAGGCGCCCCGGCTGTTCGCCGCGCTCACGGAGGTGGCGGAGGTAGCGCGCGCCAGGAAGGTGGACAAGGTCTACCTGGACGCGGACGCGGGGATCGGCGTGCGCGAGGCGGGAGGCACCTGGCGGGTGCTGCTGGGCGGGGGCGAGCGCATCCTCCACCTCGGCTACGCGGCGCTGCGCGGCCTGTCGATCACCGAGCTCAAGGCGATCCTCGCGCACGAATATGGCCACTTCTCGCATGGGGAGACTCGGCTCAATCCCGTCATCAGCCGCATCCAGACGTCGGTGATCCACACGCTCCAGGGCATGGCGGAGCTGGGACAGTCCACCTACGTGAACCCGGTGTACTGGTTCCTCCGGGCGTACTTCTTCGTGTACCTCGGGGTGACGATGGGGCACTCGCGGCGGCGCGAGCTGCTCGCGGACCGGGCGGCCGCGCTGGCCTACGGAGGGGACGCGTTCGGCGCGGCACTCACCCGGGCCATCCGCAACGGCGAGCTGTTCGAGCGCTCGGCCATCGCCACACTGGTGATGATGCGGCGGACGGGGCGCCCCTGCCAGAACCTCTACCGCTGCCTGGATGCTGCGGACACGTTGACGCCGGGCAGCCTGCGCGAGCTGCGCGCCAAGGAGTTGGTGGAACGGGAACAAGGCAAGTACGACAGCCACCCGCCTCCGCACGAGCGCATCGCGCGAGTCGCGGGAATCCCCGCCCACCGCCCGGTGGAGGACGCGACGGCCCTCAGCCTGTTCGAGGCACCGGAGAAGCTCGCCGAGGAGCTCACCGGAGAGCTGGCGGGCAAGGTCGAGGACTACCTGACGCACCAGGGCGACGAGCTGCCTCCCGTCCGAGGCGAAGTGGTGCCCGCGCTCCAGGAGCAGTTCGCGAGTGCCGTCGCGTTCCACCGGGACGCGCTGGATCTGCGCGAGCGCAAGCACGCGGAGGCGGACGGCGCGCTGGTGGACTCGGCGCGCAAGCTGGAGGAGACGGTGGGCTCGGGGGATCCGTTCATCGTGCCCGTGCTCCAGGAGATGGCACAGGCGCAGCACCGGATGGGTGACACGCCCGCCGCCCAGGCCTCGCTCCAGCGCGCCATCGGCATCCTCGAGGCCCTGCCGTTACGGGACCAGGGCGAGATCGACGCGCTCAAGCAGCAACTGGAAAACGTGAGCAGCAAGGCAGCTTAATGCGTCGACTCCTCGCCTTCCTCCGCTACCACGAGGCACGCGTCGTCCTGGCCTGGGTGCTCCTCACCCTCGGCCTCGGCGTCGAGGGACTTCCCAGCTACCTCCAAGAGAGTGGCTACACCTTCTTGGACCTCCTCTACCAGGCGGTGCAGCTGTTCGTGATGCAGTTGCAGGTCCTGCCGGGCAGGACACCGTGGACCCTGGAGCTCGCGCGCTGGTCGGCCGCGACCGTCTCCTTCTACGCGGTGCTCCGAGCCGGCTCCGTGCTCTTCGCGGGAGAGCTCGAGCGGCTGAGGCTGCGGCACCTCTCCGGACACGTGGTGGTGTGCGGACTCGGCCGCAAGGGGCTCCAGCTCACCCAGGACTTCCTCGCCCGGGGAGACAAGGTCGTCATCATCGAGAAGGACGAGGAGAACGATCACCTGCTCGCAGCGCGGGAGGCCGGAGCGCTCGTGGTGCTGAACGCGGCGGCCGATGACGCCATCCTCCGGCAGGCACGCGTGGCCCATGCGGCGGTGCTGCTCGCGGTCACGGGAGATGACGGGGCGAACATCGAGACGGCAGTGGCGGCTCGCCGGCTGGTGCGCGCCGAGGCCCCGGGACGGACCATGCCCCTGCGAGTCCATGCGCATGTGGGTGACCTCCGGCTGTGTGGACTGCTCCGGGCGTCGAAGGCGTTCGCTGGCGAGGAGTCGGTGGAGACCGCGCCCTTCAACATCCACGAGGCGGCGGCCCGGGTACTGCTGCGAGACAACCCGCTGGACCGGGAGCGGCTCCTCCCGGGCGATACGCGCTTCGTACACCTGTGCGTGGTGGAGTTCGGCCAGATGGGCGAGAGCGTGGCGTTGCAGGCCGCGCGGATGGTGCACCTGGCCAACGGCTCGAGGCTGCGGGTGACGCTCATCGACCGGGACGCCGAGGAGCGGCGGAAGCGTTTCCTCGGCAGGTGCCCGGGTTTCACCGCCGTGGCGGACCTCGACGTGCTCGAGGGGGATGTGGAGTACGCGGACATCCTCGCGCAGCTCGAGGAGTGGGGGCGGGATCCCGGTCGGCTGCTCGACATCGTGGTGTGCTTCGACGACGACCGCCGCAGCCTGACGTGCGCCCTGGCCCTGGTCGAGCGGCTGCGCGAGCGCCGGGTGCCGGTGTGGGTCCGGATGTCTCAGGGGGCGGGACTGTCGACCCTGGCGCGCGCCTCGGGGACGGGGAGCTGGACCGGGCGGATCAGCGTCTTCGGACTGCTCGACCGGCTGTGCACCCGAGAGAGCGTCCTGGGCGAATCGTTGGACCAGCTCGCGCGCAAGGCCCACGAGGACTACCTGCGGCGCAAGCTCGCGCAGGGAGAGGCGATGGGCTCGCGTCCGTCGCTGAGACCCTGGCACGAGCTCGACGAGTTCTTCCGGGAGTCGAACCGTCAGCAGGCGGATCACATCCCGGTCAAGCTGCGCGCCATCGGCTGCCGGACGGAGCCGAGCTCTCCGGAAGCAGGAACGGGAGGCTTCACCTTCACACCCGACGAAGTGGAGATGCTCGCGCGAATGGAGCACGACCGCTGGTGCGCGCGGCACCTGCTGGATGGATGGCGGCGGGGCGACACGCGTGACGAGGTGGCGAGAACCCACCCCTGCATCATCCCGTGGGAGAAGCTCTCGGAGAGCTACCGGGACAATGATCGGGCCGCGGTCCGGCAGATCCCCGAGCTGCTCGCGCTCGCCGGACAGCGGATCATCCGGGAGGCCACGCCCGAGCGGCAGGGCGAGGCGGGAGCGCCTCCGCTGGCGCGCGCGGGGTGAGGACCCGTCCGCTCAGCGCGATTCAGAGAGCCGGGCGCGGATGAGCAGATCATCACCCACCTGCTCGAAGGAGAGCTTGCCCACGGTGAGCGCCCGGGCCATCTGCTTCACGCCCAGCGAGCCCGTCCACGACAGGCCCTCGCTGCCGATCAGCTTGGGGGCGACGAAGAGCAGCAGCTCGTCCGCCAGCTCCGCGCGCAGGAACGAGCCGTACATCTCCGCCCCACCCTCCACCAGCACGTGGTTGAGGCCCTCCTTCGCCAGGCGGCGCATCAACGGCTCGAGGGACACACGCCCATTCTTCTCGGGCATCCGCCAGACCTCGGCGCCCGCCGCGAGGAAGCGCTTCGCCTTGCGGCCAGCAGGGTCCTCCAGCGTGGCCACCACGGTCCGAGCCGGAGAGCGCTGGGTGAAGATCGTCAGCTTCGAAGACAGGCTCAGGTGGGAGTCCACCACCACCCGCACCGGATCCTTCCCATCGCCCTCGGGCAGCCGCGTGGTGAGCTGGGGGTTGTCCTTGCGCACGGTGTTGGCGCCCACGAGGATGACGTCCACCTGGTCGCGCAGCCGGTGCACCCGCTCGCGGGCCTGCTCACCCGTCACCCAGCGCGAGTCCCCCGTGGCGGTGGCCAGCTTGCCATCGAGCGTCACCGCCGCCTTGAGCGTGACGTAGGGCAGGCGGGTGCTCATCGCCTTGAAGAAGGGCCGGTTGAGCCGGTCGGCCTCGTCCTTCAACACGCCGGTGAGCACCTCCACCCCGGCGCGCCGCAGCCGCGCGACGCCCTTGCCATTCACCTTCGGGTTGGGATCCGACGAGCCGACGATGACCCGGCGCACGCCGGCATCGAGGATGGCCTGGCTGCACGGCGGGGTGCGCCCGTAGTGGTCGCACGGCTCCAGCGTCGTGTAGAGGTCCGCCCCGCGCGCCTTGGTGCCCGCGGCCTCCAGCGCCACCACTTCGGCGTGGGCCGTGCCCGCCCGCCGGTGGTAGCCCCGCGCGATGACGCGGCCGCTCTTCACGAGCACCGCGCCCACCACCGGGTTGGGGCTGGTGCGGCCGAGTCCCTTGGCCGCCTCCTCCAGCGCCATGCGCATGAAGAACTCCGCCACCGCCTGGTCGAAGTCCGCCGCGCGCTTCGCCCGAGGGGCGCGCCCTGCCTGCATCCGCGCTCGCGTCAAGAGCCGCATCGCCCGTCAACCGTCCTTGCCCGGCAGACGCGGCGGCTTGTGCTCCCGCGTCCGATCCGACAGCAGATCCTTCAGTTCCTCCATGAACTCGGAGATGTCGCGGAAGCTCCGGTACACCGAGGCGAAGCGGACGTAGGCCACCTCGTCCAGCGCGTGCAGCCGGCGCATCACCTCCTCGCCGATGACCGACGAGGGCACCTCCTTCTCCCCCATGCCCTGCAGCAGCCGCTCGATGGAGACCACCGTCTCCTCGAGCTGGTCCACCGACACGGGGCGCTTCTCACAGGCCTTCTTCAGCCCCGCGAGCAGCTTGTCCCGGTCGAACGTCTCCCGCCGCCCGTCCTTCTTCACGATGAGCGGGTAGAGCTCCTCCACCCGCTCGTACGTGGTGAAGCGCCGCTTGCACTGCAGACACTCGCGGCGCCGGCGGATGACAGACCCCTCATGCGACTCGCGCGAGTCGATGACCTTGTTCTCGGCGTCCTGGCAGAAGGGGCAACGCATGGGTGTGAAGCCCCCCTCCCTCAGAGGGAGGGAGGAAGGTTACTTCAGCCGCGAGGCGTAGAGCGGGAAGCTCCGGGTGAACTCCTTGATGCGCTCGCGGACGTGGGCCAGCCGGGTGTCGTCCGAGGCATGATCCAGCGCCTCCACCACGAAGGCACCGAGGGTGGCCATGTCCGCCTCCTTCATGCCGCGCGAGGTGACGGCCGGAGTGCCGATCCGGATGCCCGACGTCACCGTGGGCTTCTCCGGGTCGAACGGAATCATGTTCTTGTTCACGGTGATGCCGGCCTTGCCCAGCACCTCCTCGGCCACCTTGCCCACGAGCTTCTTGGGCCGCAGGTCCACCAGCATCAGGTGGTTGTCCGTGCCGCCCGAGGTCAGCCGCAGCCCGCCGCGCTTGAGCGCCTCGGCGAGCGCCTGGGCGTTGGCGACGATCTGCCGCTGGTAGGCCTTGAACTCGGGGGAGAGGGCCTCGCGGAAAGCCACCGCCTTGGCGGCGATGACGTGCATCAGCGGGCCGCCCTGGATGCCCGGGAAGATCTGGCTGTTGAGCGTCTTGGAGTACTGCTCCTTGCTCAGCACGAGGCCACCGCGAGGGCCCCGCAGCGTCTTGTGCGTGGTGGAGGTGACGATGTCCGCCAGCGGTACCGGCGAGGGGTGCACGCCCGCGGCCACCAGGCCGGCGATGTGCGCCATGTCCACCATCATCGCCGCGCCCACGCTGTCGGCGATCTCCCGGAACTTGGCGAAGTCGATGGTGCGCGGGTACGCCGAGGCACCCACCACGACCACGCGGGGCTTGTGCTCCTTGGCGAGCGCCGCGGCCTGCGCGTAGTCGATCGTCTCGGTGTCCCGGGTGAGCCCGTAGTGGACGACCTTGTAGAGCTTGCCGGAGAAGTTGAACGCGGCGCCGTGCGTGAGGTGACCGCCCGAGTTCAAATCCAGCGAGAGGAGGGTGTCCCCGGGCTTCATCAGCGCCATGTAGGCGCCCATGTTGGCCTGGCTGCCCGAGTGCGGCTGGACGTTGACGTAGTCCGAGCCGAACAGCTCCTTGGCGCGGCTGATGGCGAGGTTCTCCGCCACGTCCACCACCTCGCAACCGCCGTAGTAGCGCTTGCCGGGGTAGCCCTCGGCGTACTTGTTCGTCAGCACCGAGCCCATCGCCTCCATCACGGCGGGGCTCACGAAGTTCTCCGAGGCGATGAGCTCCAGGCCCTCTTCCTGGCGCAGCGTCTCCTCGTGAACGACCTTGGCAATCTCCGGATCGACGTCGGCCAGCTTACGGGTGTTCTCCATGGGTACGCTCTCCTTCGGCGGGAAGGCGGGCCTCAGCGTCCGTTGTCGGACTCGGCCTCGCGAATCTTGTCCAGGCGCTTCTGATGCCGGCCACCCTCGAAGGGCGTGGCCAGGAAGACATCCAGGATGCTTCGGGCCAGCCCGACACCGACCACCCGCTGGCCCAGGCACAGCACGTTGGCGTCGTTATGGGCGCGCGCCATGCGGGCCTCGTACTCTGTCGAGCACAGCGCCGCGCGGATGCCCCGGTACTTGTTGGCCGTGATGCTCATGCCAATGCCGGCGCCACACACCAGCACGCCGAGCGTGTAGTCGCCCGCGGCCACGGCCTTGGAGACCTGCCGGGCGAAGTCCGGATAATCCACCGACGCGGAGGTGGTGGGGCCGACGTCGTCGAACTCGACGCGCAGCTCCTTCAGCGCGTTCACCAACTCGCGGCGCAGCTCCAGACCCGCATGATCCGACGCGATGATGACCTTCACGTGAGCCCTCCCTCCTCCACACGGACACGGGGCGGGCAAACGCCCACCCCGGCTCTCTCCCAGAGGGGAGAGGAAGCGGACACGGGCACGATCCTGCGTCCGCCCTACCCTGACCCCGGCCCCCTCCCGGCGGGAGAGGGAGGGGTTGGGCTTCCTACTTGAAGCGCTTGAACAACAGCACCGCGTTGGTGCCGCCGAAGCCGAACGAGTTGCTCATCACCGCGTCCACGCGCTGCTCCCGCGCCTGGTTGGGCACGTAGTCCAGATCGCAGTCCGGATCCGGCGTGGTGTAGTTGATGGTCGGCGGGAGCACGCCGCGCAGCAGCGTCTGCACACTCACCACCGCCTCCGCGCCACCGGCGGCGCCCAGCATGTGGCCCGTCATGGACTTGGTGGAGGACACCGCCAGCTTCCGGGCGTGCTCACCGAAGACCGTCTTGATGGCCTTCGTCTCGTTGGCGTCGTTGAACTGCGTCGAGGTGCCGTGCGCGTTGATGTAGCCCACGTCCGACGGGTTCATCCCCGCCGACTGGAGCGCCAGACGCATGCAGCGCGCCGCGCCCTCGCCCTCGGGGGCCGGCTGCGTCACGTGGTGCGCGTCCGAGTTGGCCCCGTAGCCCACCAGCTCCGCCAGGATGTTGGCGCCACGCTTCTTGGCGTGCTCCAGCTCCTCGAGCACGATGATGCCCGCGCCCTCGCCCATCACGAAGCCGTCGCGATCCTTGTCGAACGGCCGGCTGGCCGTCGCGGGATCTTCGTTGCGGCTGGACAGCGCCTTCATCACCGAGAAGCCACCCATGCCCAGCGGGGTGATGGCCGCCTCGGAGCCGCCAGCGATGGCCGCGTCCGTCTCGCCCAGGCGGATGGACTTCCAGGCCTCACCGATGGCGTGGGCGCTCGTGGCGCAGGCCGACACGGGCGCCCAGTTGGGCCCCTTGCAGCCGTAGCGCATGGAGATGAGGCCCGGCGCCATGTTGATGATCATCTGGATGATGAAGAAGGGAGACAGGCGGTCGAACCCCTTCTCCAGCCCCTTGCGGTGCTGCTCCTCCAGGGAGGAGATGCCGCCAATTCCCGAGCCGACGATGACGCCCACCTTCTCGGGCGTGTAGCCGTGGGGGGCGTCCGGCCCGATGGGCAGGCCGCTCTCCTTGACGGCCATCTCGGCCGCGGCGAGCGCATACTGCGAGAACAGGTCCATCCGGCGCACTTCGCGCTTGTCGATGAACTGCTCCGGCTGGAAGTCCTTCACCTCGCCTGCGAAGCGGGTGTCGATCTTCCCCGTATCGAAGCGGCTGATGGGACCGATGCCAGACTTGCCGGCGAGCATCGCCTGCCAGTTCTTCTCGGTGCCGGTTCCCAGTGCCGTGATGATTCCGGTCCCGGTGACGACGACTCGACGGTTTGACACGTGACTCTCCACTGAATGCGCGCTGCTGCTGCCATGGAACGCTGGGCGGGGGACCAGCGCTCCCGGCCCTACGGGTGATGCCTACTTCTTGTGGGTGTTGATGTAGTTGATGGCGTCGCCGACGGTCTTGATGTTCTCGGCCTCCTCGTCGGGAATCTCGACCTCGAACTCCTCCTCCATCGCCATCACCAACTCCACGATGTCGAGGCTATCGGCGCCCAGATCCTCGATGAAGGAGGACTCAGGCTTGATCTCATCCTCACCCACGCCCAGCTGGTCGGCGATGATGTTCTTGACCTTGGCCTCGATAGTAGAAGTCGACATAGGTATTGAATCCTCCAGAAACCACGTGGCGGCCCGGCATACTCCCCGGACCTTGTAAAGACCGGCGCGGTATAACCCACGCCCGCCGGCAATCCAACCCTTGGCTACATGTACATGCCGCCGTTCACCTTCAGGACCTCTCCGGTGATGTACGTGGCGGCGTCGCTGGCGAGGAAGAGGACGGCATTAGCCACCTCCTCGGGGGAGCCCAGGCGGCCCAGCGGGATGGCGGCCAGCATCTTCTCCCGCGTCTCACCCTCCAGGTGGGACGTCATGTCCGTGCCGATGAAGCCCGGAGACACGGCGTTGACCCGGATATTTCGGCTGGCCAGCTCGCGGGCCACGGACTTGGTCAGTCCAATGAGGCCCGCTTTGGATGCCGAGTAGGCGGCCTGTCCGCCGTTGCCCATCTCCCCCACCACCGAGGTGAGGTTGATGATGGCTCCGCCCTTCTGCTTCATCATCGGGCGGCTGGCCGCACGGATGAGCGCGAAGGCACCCTTGAGGTTGGTGTCCAGCTGCTTGTCCCAGTCCTCGTCCTTCACGCGCATGACCAGGCCGTCCACGGCCACGCCCGCGTTGTTGACAAGCACGTCAATGCGGCCGTGCGTCTTCACCACGTTCTCCACGGTGCTGGCGCAGGCGGCGCTGTCGGCCACGTCGAAGCGCACCGCCTCGCCCTTGGCCCCGGCGGCCTGGAGGAGACCCAGGGTCTCCTGCGCCGCGGCCTCGTTGCCCGCGTAGCTGATGACCACCGTGGCGCCCTGCTTCGCGAAGGCCACCGCGATGGAGCGGCCGATGCCTCGCGAGCCGCCCGTCACCAGCACCACCTTGTCCTTGAACGCGCTCATCTCAGGCTCCCAGTGCGGCGAGCGTCTTCTCCAAGCTCGCGGAATCTTCGACGTTGGACAACTCGAGGTCCTTGGTGATGCGCTTGATGAGCCCGTTGAGCACCTTGCCGGGGCCGAGCTCGACGACGCGCGTCACGCCCGCGGCCTGGAGGGCCTGGATGGTCTCCACCCAGCGCACCGAGGAGCTCACCTGCTCGAGCAGCAGCGGCACCACACGGGCGGCGTCGCTGTTGGGCTTCGCCTCCACGTTCGTCACCACGGGGACGGACGGAGCGGACACCTTCACCTTGCCCAGCACCTCGGCCAGCCGGGGCTTCACCGGCTCCATCAGTGCGCAGTGGAAGGGGGCGGACACCGGCAGCAGCTTCGCCTTGCCTCCCAGCTCCTTCACTTGAGCAATGGCACGCTCCACCGCCTGGACATGGCCGGCGATGACCGTCTGCTCCGGTGAGTTGTAGTTGGCGGGGGACACCACCTGCCCCTCGGCGGCCGCGTCGCACGCCTGCTTCACCTTGGCGGGCTCCAGGCCCATCACCGCGGCCATGGCGCCCACGCCCTCGGGCACGGCGTCCTGCATGAAGGTGCCACGGGCCCGCACCGCCCGGACCGCATCCGCCAGCGACAGCGCGCCCGCCGCCACCAGCGCCGAGTACTCACCCAGCGAGTGTCCCGCCACGAAGGCCGGGGCCGGCCCACGCTTGGAGAAGACGGCGTGCGCCGCCACCGACACCGTGAGGATGGCCGGCTGCGTGTTGGCCGTCAGCTTGAGCGCGGACTCGGGGCCCTCGAACAGCATCTGGGAGAACTTCTCGCCCAGCGCCGCGTCGGCCTCCTCGAAGATGGCCCGGGCCTCGGGGAACTTCTCGTACAGGTCCTTCCCCATGCCGACAGCCTGGCTGCCCTGCCCGGGGAAGACGAATGCGATTTTCGACATGATTCTTTCTCCCTCCCTTTGACCAGCACTACCAGCGACCAGCACTACCAGCGCATCACCGCACTACCCCACGCCATCCCCGCGCCGATGGCCATCATCGCCACCACATCTCCCTGCTTCAGCCGACCCGCCCGGTTGGCCTCGTCGAGCGTCATGGGCAGGGACGCGGAGGACGTATTGCCGTATTCGTGCAGGTTGAGCCAGCACTTCTCGATGGGCAATTCCAGCCGCTGAAGCACGGCTTCGAGGATACGGATGTTGGCCTGATGCGAGATGACGTGGTCCACGTCCCGGGGGTGCAACCCGTTGGCCTTGAGGGCCGTCTGGGTCGCGTCCGCCAGCGCTCGCACCGCGAACTTGAAGACCTCGCGGCCGTTCATGTGCAGCGTGTGCAGCTTCTCCTTCAGCACCTCCTCGCAGGCGGGCTTGCTGGTGCCACCGCCGGGGATGCAGAGGATCTCCGCCAGGGAGCCGTCCGTGTACAGGTGCGTGGAGAGCAGCCCGCGTCCCGGGTCCTCGGTGGGGGCGATCACCATGGCGCCCGCCGCGTCGCCGAAGAGCACGCAGGTGTTGCGGTCTTCCCAGTTGACGGTGCGGCTGAGCATCTCCGCGCCGATGACGAGCGCGCGCTTCACCTGGCCGGTGCGGATGAACTGGTCCGCCACGCTCAGGGCGTAGAGCGAGCCCGAGCACGCCGCCGACACGTCGAAGGCGAAGGCGTTCTTCGCGCCCAGCTTCGCCTGCACCACGGCGGCGCAGGAGGGCATGGGCATGTCCGGCGTGACGGTGCCCACCACGATGAGCCCCAGTTCCTCGGGACGGACTCCGGCCATCTCCAGCGCCCGCCGAGCCGCATGCACGGCCATGTCGCTGGTGGCCTCGCCCGGTGCCGCCACCCGCCGCTTGCGGATGCCCGTGCGCTCGGTGATCCACGCGTCCGTCGTGTCGACGATCTTTTCGAGGTCGGCGTTGGTCAGGACCTTCTCCGGAGCGTAGGAACCGGTTCCGATGATCTGCGTGCGTGCCACGATGCCCCCTGTGGGTGTCTCGGACACGAACGCCTCGCGCGGGCTCTCTAATCGGAAAGGGCCTCCTCTGTCGCCCCCTTTCCCCTTTGGCGGGCGGGGAGCCAGGCGGCGGCTTCGGCGATGCAGCGCGTCAACTCGGTGCGCAACCCCGCCTGGGCCGTCTGCAGCGCGGCCTCCAGGGCCTGTTGGAGCGCCCGGGGCGAGCTGCGGCCATGGGCCACGATGCCCACGCCCTCGATGCCGAGCAGTGGAGCACCCCCATACTCCGCGTAGTCCACCATCTTCTTCAGGCCGGCGAAGGTGGGCTGGAGCAGCAGCGCGCCCAGCTTCTCCGGCAGGCCCCCGCGCCGCTCGATGGCCGAGCGCAACAACCCCGTGACGGCCGCCGCCACGCCCTCGGACGTCTTGAGGACCACGTTGCCCGTGAAGCCGTCGGTGACGACCACCTCCACGTCCCCGGAGAAGATGTCCTTGCCCTCCACGTAGCCCACGAAGTCCAGCTTCGAGGCCCGCAGCAGCTCCGAGGCCTCCCGGGTGAGGGAGGTGCCCTTGGAGGGCTCCTCGCCATTGGAGAGCACCGCCACGCGCGGGCGGGCGACTTCCAGGCGGGCGCGCACGTAGGCCTCCCCCAGCACCGCCCACTGGGCCAGGTGCACGGGCCGGCACTCCACGTTGGCCCCAGCGTCCAAAAGCAGACAACGCCCGCCCCCCTTGAGGGTCGGCAGCAGCGTGGCGATCGCCGGGCGCTCGACGCCGGGGATGCGGCCGAGCACCAGCAGCGCCCCCGCCATCACCGCCCCCGAGTGCCCCGCCGACACCAGGGCCTCCGCCTCGCCCCGGCGCACCAGTTCGAAGCCCACCCGGAGGGAGGAGTCCTTCTTGCGGCGGATGGCGGAGATGGCGTGATCCTCCATCTCCACCACCTCCGAGGCGGGGTGAAGGCGCACGTTGTCCGGGGCGCCCCCGGCCTGGGCCAGGGGTCCACTCAGACGCGCCGGGTCCCCCACGAGCACCACTTCGTGCTCCGGGTGCTCTCGGGCGAACAGGAGGGCCCCCTGCACGGGGGCCGCGGGGGCATGGTCACCCCCCATGGCATCCAGGACGAGCCTCATCGCGGGCGCATCCTTCCATGGACGCCCCGGAGCCGGGAGCACGGAGAGCAGGCGGGTAGACACCTCCGGGCGGCGGAGCGTAAGAATGTGGGCGGCCCGGCTCCGGTTGGACCTGGGCACGGCGAACCCCGCACAGGCGCGTTGACTCACACGCCCCGAGCGGCTAGGGTCCGCCGCCTTCCGAGCTTTTGCCGGCCGGGACCGGTGGGGAAGCCCCGGGGTCCAGGGCCGTGACGATATAGAGGTGAGCCGTGGGTGTTCCCAAGAAGCGTACTTCCAAGATGCGTCGTGACCGCCGCCGCGCGGCCAACAACAACCTGCGCAGCGCCGTGCAGGTGATTCAGTGCGCCAACTGCAAGGAGCCGGTGCTTCCGCACCGCGCCTGCGCAGCGTGCGGCTTCTACAAGGGCCGCGAGACGGTGCAGGGCGCCGAAGCCTGAAGCACTGACTCCCAGCTCCGCTGGAAGGCAAGAAGGCCGTTCCCTCTCCCGAGGGGCGGCCTTTCTGCTTTGGAGCGCCCTCCCCTACCGCCCGGGCCAGAGGTCCCGGCAGGTGCTCCCCGGGATGGGGGGCGGCTCGGGCTCGAGCAGGTGGGGAGGCGCCATCACGCCCTCGTCCCGCATCCGCAGCGCCAGGTCGATGCGCGCCGCGGCGTTGATCAACCCCAGGTGGCTGAAGGCCTGGGGGAAGTTGCCCAGCTGCTCGCGCGCCAGCGGGTGGATCTCCTCGGCGAGCAACCCGAGGTGGTTGGCGGCCTCCGCGTGCACCACGAAGACCTCCTCGGCCTCCTCGAGGCGGTTGGACAGCGCCAGCGCCTCGGCGAGCCAGAAGCCGCACAGGATGAAGGCGCCCTCGGGCCCCGCCACCCCATCGTCCATCCGGTACCGCCGGAGGAAACGGCCCGCCCCCAGCTCGGCGCGCAACCAGTCGATGGTCTTCTGGACGAGCGGCTCGCAGGCCCGGAAGCATCCCGCGATGGGCAGGAGCAACAGCGCGGCATCCGGCTGGTTGCCTCCGTAGTAGCCCACGAAGTGAGACCCCGTGGGGTCCACCCCGTTGCGGAGGATGTCGTTGCGGATGAGCTCCGCCTCGCGAGCGCACGCCTGCTGGAGCATCGGCTCGGCGAAGAGCCGGGCCAGGTGCTGGCCGCGATGGAGCGCCAGCCAGCACATGAGCTTGGAGTGCACGTTGTGACGCATGTCCCGGCGCGGCTCCCAGATGCCATGGTCCGGCTCACGCCAGCGGCGGGCGGTGGTCTGGATGACCCGCTTCAGCAGCGCCCAGGTGCGCAGCGGCAGCCGGCCACCGAATCGCTCGTAGAGGTAGGCCGCGTCGAGCAGCGCGCCCGCGGTGTCGAACTGGAGCTGATCGCGAGCATCGTTGCCGATCCGCACCGGGGCCGAGCCCTGAAACCCGGACAGATGCTCGAGGATCTGCTCCTCGGGCACGGGGCCTCCATCCAGCGAGTACATGATCTGGAGGGGATCTCCGCGCTTGAGCGTGTCGCGCACGAAGTAGAAGAACTCCCGGGCCTCGTTCGTGTAGCCGATGAGATTGGTGGCGCGCACGGCCATCGCGGCGTCACGGACCCAGCTGTAGCGGTAGTCCCAGTTGCGAGGCCCTCCAATCCACTCGGGAAACGAGGTGGTGGGCGCGGCCACCATGGCGCCGGTGGGGGCGTACATCAGCAGCTTCAGCATCAGCGCCGAGCGCAGGACATTGTGCCGCCACGGCCCCTCGTACCGCAGCTGCTGGGACCACTCCCGCCAGGCCTGGCGCGTGGCCCGCAGCAGCTCGAAGGGCCGGTACGCGGCGATGGGCTCCGGCCGCTCCGCGTCCCAGGCCAGCACCATCCAGCGCCGCTCTCCCGTGCCCAGCCGGATGCGCGTCTGCAGGCCCGAGTCACCATGGGGCTCCCAGTTCACCTCCCCGTCGAGCACCGCGACCATCCGCTCGCCGAGCTCTCCGCGCGCCACCAACCCATGCTTCTCGCGCTCCAATCGCGTCTGCGATTCCGCGTACCTGAAGCGCGGATCGAAGACGATGTTCAGCTCGAACGAGCCCTCGACGCACTCGATGCGCCGGTGCACCTCGTGGATCGTTGCTCGCGGATCATTCGTCCACGGCATGTAGTCAATGAGCCGGACGACCCCCTTTCGCTCGACGCGGAAGAGCGTCTCCAGGACGTTGGTGTCCGAGTCGTAGCGCTGCAGGCTCTCGAACGGCCACTCGGCCGGAGTGATGCCGGTGGAGCCGCCCTTCACGTCATCGAGGACGCTCGCGAAGACGCTCGGGCTGTCGAAGCGGGGGAAGCACAGCCAGTCGATGACCCCATCCGGCCTGACCAGGGCACACGTGATGCCATCGCCGATCATCCCCCGGCTGGCCAGGGTGATCTCCCGGTGCGACCCGGGATTCGTGAACCGGAACGGCCGATTCATCCTCTTGGCGGCACTGTAGAGGTCCATGCGCGCTGCCCTCGCTTCCACCAAGGGTAGGAACCCCTGCGCACGGGGTGTAAACCCGGACGGCGACCAGCCGGACGTCCGTGCCGGTCCAGCGTCAGGGCGGGGAATGAAACGCGGGAGCCGGGCCCCGGCGCTGACGTGTCAACCCCGTGGGCTGACGCGCCAGCCGGTGTGTCAACCCCGCCCCCAGGCCCCGAGCGCTGGATTCGAGGAGTGTCCCTCCGTGGGCTTGCGCGAGGGCTCGTGCTGGCCCGGCCCGTGCACACGCCACCGGGGACTGCCGTACCGAAGCCAGGGGCCAGGAGCGGAGAGGATGTCTTGCATTCTGAGGGCATGGAAACCTGGAGATGAAATGCAAGGATTTGCTCCTCTCTTCTCGTGGCGCCGCCGGGCTCTGTAGAGTGGTCGGAGAGAGCCCGGAGCCCGGGCGGATATTTCGGATCCGAACGAAAAACAAACGTCGTCCTCAACGGGAACGCCATGGAAGCCATCATCACTCAATTGAAGTCACTGGCCCTCACGGAGGCCCTGCCCTTCCTGCTCAAGGCAATAGGCGCACTGGTGCTGTGGTTCGTGGGCCGCACGGTCATCAACGGGTTCCGGCGCGTGCTGAACCTCGCCCTGCAGAAGCGCCAGCTCGACGCCACGCTCATCCGCTACATCGAGTCGCTCTTCGCCGGCTCCCTCACCATCCTCCTGCTGCTCGCCATCCTGGGCATGATGGGGGTGGAGACCACGTCGTTCGCCGCGCTGCTGGCGGCGGCGGGCATCGCCATCGGCACGGCCTGGTCCGGCCTGCTCGCCAACTTCGCCGCGGGCATCTTCCTGCTCGTGCTGCGCCCCTTCCGCGTGGGTGATGAGATCTCCGCGGCCGGCGTGTCCGGTGTGGTGCAGGAGATCGGCCTGTTCGCCACCACGCTCGACACCGGCGACAACCTGCGCATCTCCGTCGGCAACAACCGGCTGTTCGGCGACAACATCATCAACTTCAGCCACCACCCCCACCGCAGGGTCGTGGTCAAGCTGCCGCTGCTGCACGGCAGTGACGTGCACACGCTGATGAAGGCCGTGGTGGAGCGCGTGTCGCTGGTGCCCGATGTCCAGCAGCAGCCCGCCCCCAGCGTCGCTGTGGCGGAGTTCACCGCGCTCGGGCCCGTGTTGGCGATCGGCGTGTCCTGCAAGCCCAACCTGGCCGGTGCAACCCAGGCCGCCGTTGCCCTCGCCGTCTCGGAGCTCCTCGTCTCCACGGGTTACGCCGTTCCCACTCAGACAGCCAACCCGATCCTCTCCAAGGCCAGCTGAAGCCGCTGAAGTGAGGACGGCCAGGCGTTGAATACGGAGCACTCGACCCGTCAGGTGGGAGTGCTTCGTACACTAGGTCGCGAAAGGCCGGGCTGAGGTGCTTCACGCACCTGCCCTGCATTCCTACTTTCCCCACTGCGTCATCACAGGGTGCGCGGGCGAGAGGGGAAGCAGGGAATGAACGAGCGGGAAAGCCTGGACGGACGTTTGGCGGCAGTGGGAGCTCCGGCGGTGCTGGTCACGAACCCCGCACCGGAGCGGAATCGGGTCTCCCCGAGGCAGACAGGCCCGAGGCTCGAGGAAGAACTCTTCCCCACCGGACTTTCTCCCGAAGCGCTGGCGCGCTGGGCCTCCGAGTCTGACTTCTTCGACCAGATGGCGGAGAAGCAACGCCCCCAGCCCTTGGATGCGCTCACGCTCGAGCGATACCGCGCTCCCCGGCGTCCGTGGTTCAACAAGGAGTTCCGCTTCCGGCTGATGGGGGAGTTGAGCGGCAGGCGTGTTCTGGACGTGGGCTGCGGCGATGGCAGCAATGCCCTGCTGATGGCCCGGTTCGGCGCCCGGGTGACGGGGATCGACATCTCGCCCCGCTCCATCGAGCTGTGCAAACACAGAGCACGGCTCGATGGCGTGGAGGACTCCACCCACTTCATCTGCTCGCCCCTGGAGACCGCGGATCTGCTCGAGGGTTCCTTCGACGTCATCTGGGGCGATGGCGTGCTGCACCACCTCATCCCGGAGTTGGAGGGGGTGATGCGCAAGCTCGTGAGCTACGCGAAACCCGGAGGGCTCCTCGTCTTCTCCGAGCCGGTCTGCCTCTCGCCCCTGATGCGGAAGCTGCGCAAGCACATTCCCATCCACACCGATGCCACGCCCAACGAGCGGCCGCTCGAGCGGACCGAACTGGACATCATCCAGCGCCATCTGCCCGGGCTGGAGCTGCGGTGGTTCAGCTTCCTGTCCCGGATGGATCGCTTGTTCCTGCGCGACCACAACTTCGAGCGCGCTTCGAAGCCACGCAAGCTCGCCGCGGATGTGCTCGGTTGCACCGACAGGGCGCTCCTCGCGCTTCCCGGGCTCCAACGGCTGGGCGGCATGTGTGTGATGTACGGCCGCCTTCCCGGTCAGGATTGAGCGCCGGCCCGGACGTCCTCGAGCTCCAGCACGGCCTCAGCCCTGGAGCTTGATGTTCTTGAGCGCCGCGAAGCGCGGATCCACGAACTTCGTCTCGCAGCCGCACTGCTTCTCGTTGAGGTTCTGGCCGCACTGCGCGCACAGCCCCCGGCACTCCTCCCGGCACACCGCGTTCATCGGCAGGGCCAGCAGCACCTGCTCGCGGATGATCGGCTCCAAGTCGATCACCTTGCCGTCGAACACCTCCTCGTCCGCGTCGTTCAGCGCGAACGAGCCACCGCTCTCGCCCTGACCGCGGTCCTTCTCCTCCTGCTCGTCCTCGTCCAGCACGTCCTCCCCCCGGACGAGCGACTCGGGAACGAGGTTGATCGTGAAGGACACCGGCAGCTCCAGCTTCGACTCGGTGAGGCAGCGCTTGCACTCCGCCACCACCCGCGAGGTGAACCGGCCCTCGAGCAGCACGCCGCCGCTCACCTTGCGCAGGCTCACCGAGAAGGCCAGCGCCTCGGTGGCCTGGAAGCCGGACCCCTCGAGCGCGGCCCCCAACAGCTCCAGGTTCATCTCCTTCTTGACCTGGAGCCCTTCGTCGCGAATTTCTTCAATCTTTACGAGCATCTACCTGACTTCCTATCCAAAAAGGGGCGCGCATCATGGGGAGGGGCCCTCCCGCAGTCAACGCGTCCGAGCCTCTATAGATGTCACCGGGCCGTCACCGTTGCGCGACTGTCCTCAAGGTAGAGGCATGCCTGGTCGTCTGCTAGGGTGGGTGCCAATGTACGTCCAGCGGTATCGCGTGGTGGCGAGCATCGTGTTGGCGAGCCTGCTGGCGCCTGGCGCCTCGCTTGCCAAGCCCCTGTTTCCGCAGCCCCTCCTCTTCCAGGTGGCCCCGGCCCGCCCGGAGATCGCCCGCGCGCAGCAGCAGATCGCGGATGGCGAGTTCGAGGACGCGGTAAAGACCCTGGAGGCCGGGCTCGACGCGCCGGACGTCACCGACGACCAGCTCGTGGAGCTCTACCGGCTGCTCGGGCTCACCTCGCTATACCTGGGAGACGAGGCGCGCGCACGCGAGGCCTACGAGATGCTCCTCCAGGCCCGACCGGACTACGAGCTGCCGCGCACCGCGCCTCCGAAGATCCGCTCGCTCTACGCGCGCATCAAGGAGGACATCAAGAGCCGCCGCGTCCGGCCCGTCACCCTCCAGGTGGACCCCATCGCCGACACCGCGGGCGGCGAGCCGGTGCGGTCGGAGGCGCGCATCGAGGACATGGCGCTCGGGGCCCGGGCGCGGCTCTTCTACCGGCGCGCGGGGGCCCAGGCCTACAGCTCGGTGGACTTCACGCGCGACCGGACCAACAAGGAGCGCTACTCCGCCACCATCCCCGCCTACGAGCTGCCCGCCACCGCTTCCGCCTACGAAGTGGAGTACTACTTCGAGGTGGCGGACGCGGCGCAACGGCGGCTGGCGGGCCGGGGCGATGCCTTCAACCCGCTCGTCTTCCAGGTGGCCCCCCATCAGGGCGCGGTGGCCTCCGCAAGCGAGCGCCCCTGGTACAAGAGCCCGTGGCTCTGGGTGGCGGTGGGTGCGGTGGCCGTGGCGGGGACCGCCGGCGCCGTCGTCTACGCCACCTCCGAGGAACGGGGCCGCGTCCCCATCACCGTCCGCGTCAACCCATGAGCCCGCGCACTTCCCTCCTCGTCCTGCTGGGCACCGCCCTCGCCGCTGGTTGCGGGGCGGAGTCCTCCTCTTCCGGTACCAGCCTCGGGCTGGACCTCCTCATCGATCGCGCCGTCGCCGATGAGCTGGGCGCCTTCCAGGTGGTGGTCCTGCCCAAGGGCCAGTCGCGCCGCTGCGCCGAGCTGCAGCGCACCTGCCTCAACCAGCAGGTGAATCCGAACGAGGCGCTCGTCATCCAGGGGCCCGACGGCAAGAAGGGGCGCGCCCTGCGCTTCAACGCGGGGCTCTCGGGCGGCGCCCAGGAGCTGGTCGTGGACATCCCCGTGGGCCGCGACTACGTCGTCGTCATCGAGGCGCTCTCGCGCTCCACCCCCACGCACTTCCTGGGCAGCTCCTGCAACTACCTGGAGTCCGTCAGCGCCACCCGCAACGAACCGCTCATCGCCGCCTCCATCACCCTGGCGGCCAGCGAGTGCGATCCCACCATCACCCCCTGAGCACAGGCCGGACGGGCGGACGAGCCGTGTCACAGAGGCGTCACGTGCTCGTCATTCACCCGCCACGGGCAATCTGGTACGCCCTCGGTCAGAAACCGGGGAGCCCCGAGGAACGATGGCACGCATCCTGATCATCGAAGACGAGCAGGACCTGTCCGGACTGGTGGAGTACAACCTGAAGGCGGCGGGATTCGAGGCGGAGGCCGCGGGCACCGGCGCGAGTGGCCTGGTCCGGGCGCGCGCCAACCTGCCGGACCTCATCCTGTTGGATCTGATGTTGCCGGACCTGGCGGGCGGCGAGGTGCTGCGCATGCTCAAGAGCGACTCCGAGCTGCGCAAGGTTCCGGTCATCATCGTGAGCGCCAAGGGCCAGGAGAGTGACCGCATCCAGGGCCTGGAGCTGGGCGCGGACGACTACGTGGTGAAGCCCTTCTCGGTGCGCGAGTTGCTGCTGCGAGTCAAAGCCGTGCTGCGGCGCTCGGACGCGGAGGAGGGGCCGGCGGCGCAGCTGTCCTCTGGGGACATCCAGCTGGACACCTCGCGCCACCAGGTGCGCGTGAAGGGCCAGGAGGTGGTCCTCACCGCGCTGGAGTTCCGCCTGCTGCGCACCCTGCTGGAGCGCAGCGATCGCGTGCAGACGCGCGAGGTGCTGCTGTCGGACGTCTGGGGCATCCAGGCGGAGATCCACACCCGCACGGTGGACACGCACATCAAGCGCCTGCGCGAGAAGCTCGGCCCCGCGGGCGACATCATCGAGACGGTGCGCGGCGTGGGCTACAAGCTCAGCCCTCCGTAAGGGAAGGCCTCCATGCCACTGCCCCTGCGCCTCGTCCTGGTTCCGCTGCTCGGCCCCGCCCTCGCGGCGCTGGTCCTCTTCCTGCTGCTGGGCTGGAAGATGGACGCTGTCTATGTGTCCATCACCACGCTCGCCGGCTCCGCGCTGACGCTGGTGGCGGCCCGAGGCGCACTCAAGCGCCAGCTGCTCAGGCTGGCCCGCCAGGTCCGCACCCGCGCCGAAGGCACACCCGCCACGGGCCCTCGTGAGGACGAGCAGACTCCGATCGAAGAGGTGGCCAACCTCCAGGGCGCCATCGACTCGCTGCACCAGCAACTCTCCGAGCGCAACGCCGGCCTCAACCAGGAGGCGCGCATCCTCACCGCGGTGCTGGATGGCATGGCCGAGGGCCTCTGGGTGACGGACGCCGAGGGCACCGTGGTGCGCCACAACGACGCGCTGCGGGACATGCTGCAAACCGTCACGGATATCATCGGCCAGCGGCCCCTGGCCCTGCTGCGCAACGACGCGCTCAACGAGGCCGTCACCCAGGCCTGCCGCGAGGGGGCCTCCACCCACCTCGAGCTGACACTCGAGGGCCTGTTCCCCCGCACGCTCGCCATCCGGGTGACTCCGCTGGGGAGGGATCTGCCGGGCAGCGCCGCCGTCTTCCACGACGTCACCGAGCTGCGCCGCCTGGAGAAGGTGCGCAAGGACTTCGTCGCCAACGTCTCCCACGAGCTGCGCACCCCCATCACCGCCATCCGCGGCTACGCCGAGACGCTCCAAGGCGGCGCGCTGGGGGACGCCAACGTCGCGCCCAAGATGGTGGACATCATCCACCGCCAGTCCGAGCGTCTCTCGGAGCTCGTCGAGGACCTGCTCGAACTGTCCCGGTTGGAGTCACGGGAAGTGAAGCTGAAGGTGGCGGACGTGCCCCTGGCCGTGTCCGCCTCCCGGGCGGCCGAGGTGGTTCGTCACAAGGCCCAGGGCAAGAAGATTACGGTCGAGCTGAACATCCCCCTGGAGCTGGTGGGCCGAGGGGACGAGCGAGGGCTCGAGCAGGTGCTGCTCAACCTGTTGGACAACGCGGTGAAGTACACCCCCGAGGGAGGCCGGGTGACGGTGACGGGCGGCCTGGAGGACGGGCGGTGCGCGGTGCACGTGAAGGACACCGGGGTGGGCATCGAGCCCAAGCACCTGGCCCGCATCTTCGAGCGCTTCTACCGGGTGGATAAGGGCCGGAGCCGGGACATGGGGGGCACGGGCCTGGGCCTGTCCATCGTCAAGCACCTGATGAGCGCCATGGGGGGCGAGGTCCGGGTCGAGAGCCAACCAAACGAGGGCTCTACCTTCACGATTTTCCTTCCAGCGGCGGTGCCCTCGGCGACGGCGACGGGTTAGGATGGAGCGACCATGCGGGTCGCCATCCTCGCCGACATTCACGGGAACCTCCCCGCCTGCGAGGCCGTCCTCGAGGACATTGCCCGCGTCGCGCCCGACTACGTCGTGGCCGCGGGAGACCTGGCGCTGCGCGGCGCGCACCCGCGCGAGACGGTGGAGTTGCTCTTCGATCGCTGCGATGCGGTCCTCATGGGCAACACGGACTGCTACCTCGCCGGCCACTACCTGGGCGGGGCCTACCGCGAGCGGGACCACTGGAAGACGGAGCTGCTGCAGTGGACGAGGGATCAGCTCGGTGAGCCCTGGCTGAAGCGCCTGGGCGCGATGCCCTTCTCCGTGCGCTACTCGCCGCGCCGGGGGCAGGACCTGTTCGTCTGCCACGCCAACCCGCGCAACCTCGAGGACTCGCTGGACCCCACGCTGGACGAGAACACGGTGCGCCGCTACTTCCAGAACCTGGACGCGGCCGCGTGTGCCTTCGGCCACCTGCACTTTCCCTACCGCCGCCGCGTGGGCCGGTTGCTGATCGCCGACGTGGCCAGCGCCGGCATCCCCCGCGACGGAGACCTGCGCCCGGCCTACGGCGTCTTCACCTTCACGCCCAAGGGCTGGCGCGTGCAGATCCGCCGCGTGCGCTACCCGGTGCGCAAGGCCACCCAGGCACTCACCGCGCGCCGCGTGCCCGGTGGACCCCTCCTCATCCACAAGCTCGTCGAGGCGCGCTACCGCCACCACAAGGCGCTGATGGAGGCCGCGCGCCGTCACTCGGGCCTGCCGCCTCCCGGCCCGGTGCTGCGCCCGCCACCGGGTGCCAACATCCCCCACCGGCCCACGCCGCTCGAGATGCCGGCGGTGGAGCCCCCACTGCTCCTCAAGCAGGCCGTGGGTGATGAGGACCACGCTGCCCCCGCCGAGGACGAGCCGACTCCGCTCTCGACCGTGCAGGACCTGGACGGCTGACGGCCGCGACGCGGGAACGTTGCTTGCGCCCCCGGCCTTCGGGCTTCTAGGGACGGAGCTCGCATGTCACCCACCCAGATGCCCCTGATGCTCGTGCGCCACGCCGTGGCCGAGGACCTCCACCCCCTGGGTGACGAGGCTCGCGCCCTCACCGTCGAGGGCCGCGCCGCCTTCCGCACCCACGCTCGCAAGCTGGCGCGCCTCACGCCCATGGCCGGCATCGTCACCAGCCCCCTGGTGCGCGCGGTGCAGACCGCGGAGATCCTCGCCGAGGCCTTCGGACTGGGCCGCGTGGAGGTGCACTCCGCGCTGCTTCCCCACCCCAACGGCCCCAAGCGCATCCTCCGTCTCGCGCGCGAGCTGGGCGCGGGCTGGATGATGGTCGGCCACAACCCCTCCCTCTCCCGCGCCGGCGCGCTCGCCCTCGACGTGGACGAGCTGCCCGACAAGCTGCGCAAGGGCACCGCGCTCGCGCTCCATCCCGAAGGCAAGCACTTCTCCCTGGCGTGGATAGCAACACCCGGCCGCTCCTTCCTGCGTCCCGACGACCTTCACTCCCGGTAACGGATGTCACACACTTGTCGCAGACACGTCACCGCGACGCAAACGGTGAGGCCCAGAGTGCGCCATCGCCATGGCCCACGTCCTCATCGTTGACGACGAGAGAGATCTCGCCGAGCTCATCGACTTCAATCTCCGCGCCGCCGGGTTCTCTACCCGCGTGGCACCCACTGGCGAGTCGGCGCTCTCCGCCGCCCGCGAGCAGCGCACGGATGTCGTCCTCCTGGATCTGATGTTGCCGGACATGTCCGGCGTGGAGGTCTGCCGCCAGCTGCGCACCGCCGCCAACACCCGTGACGTCCTCATCGTCATGCTCACCGCCAAGGGTGAAGAGGCGGACCGCGTACGCGGCTTCGAGGTGGGCGCCGACGACTACGTCACCAAGCCCTTCAGCGTCCGCGAGCTCGTCCTGCGGCTCAAGGCCATCCTCCGCCGCAGCAGCCCCGGCAAGGGCGATCCGGCTTCGTTCAAGCTCGGTCCCCTCACGCTCGACGTCTCCGCCCACCGCTTCTACGTGGACGGCAAGGAGGTGCCCCTCACCGCGCTCGAGTTCCGCCTGCTGGAGCACCTCCTCTCCCGCGTGGGCCGCGTGCAGACGCGCGAGCAGCTCCTCGAAGAGGTGTGGGGCCTCTCCAGCAACCTGGAGACGCGCACCATCGACACCCACGTCATGCGCCTGCGCGACAAGCTGGGCTCCGCACGCGCCTACCTCGAGACGGTGCGCGGCGTGGGCTACCGCATCGTCGAGCCGAGCGCCGCGTGAGCGTCGTTGCCCATTTGTCACGGACCCTCCGTCAAACAGCCACAGAGGACCCATAGATGGTGCCCGCCGTTGTTCGACAGCAGACGAAACAACACCGGAGCCCCCCAACGTTATGCGTAACCTGATCGCCGCGATGCTGACCTTCGCTTCTGGTGCCGCACTGGCCCAGGAGACCCCTCCTCCCGCCACCGAGGCCGCTCCCACGCAGAGCACCGACGAGCGGGTAACCGAGACCGAGGGCAAGGTCACCTCCATCGAGGAGCAGCTGGCCGAGATCAAGAGCATCCTCTCTCCCCTCTCGAAGCTGAAGTTCTCCGGCTACGTGCAGGGCCGCTACCAGTGGGAGCAGACGCGCGAGAACGGGACCGGCGGCTTCAGCCGCTTCACCGTCCGCCGCAGCCGGCTCAAGGCCACCTATACCGGTGACATCGCCCAGTTCATGCTGCAGATCGACGCCTCGCCCTCCGGCGTGACGCTCAAGGACGCCGAGGCCACGCTCTTCATCCCCGGCACGAAGCAGAACCAGTCGGTGACGCTGGGGCAGATGAAGTGGCCGTTCGGCTACGAGGCCGTGCAGTCCTCCAGCGACCGCGAGTTCCCCGAGCGCACCCGCGTCATCCGGGCCTTCCTCCCCGACGAGCGGGACCGCGGCGTGAAGTACAGCGGCAAGTTCGGTTTCCTCCGCCTCAGCGCGGGCGTCTTCGACGGCAACGGCATCAACTTCCCGAACTCCGCTGGCGTGGACAACGACAAGGAGAAGGACCTCATCGGCCGCGCCGGGTTCGACCTGAAGTGGATCTCCGGCGGCATCTCCGGCTGGTACGGCCACACCATTCCCCTGGTCAAGGCCGTTGAAGATCCCTACCGCCTGGCCTACGAGCGCAGCCGCATCGGCGCGGACCTGCAGGTCTACCTGGACTTCCTCCCCGTGGGCGCCACCGCCCTCAAGGGTGAGTACATCAAGGGCAAGACCTTCGTGAGCAACGGCACCGAGCTGCTCGATCGGCCTGCCAGCGGTTGGTACGCGCTGCTCGTGCAGAACATCGGCGTCACCGACGCGGTGGCCGTGCGCTACGACTACTTCGATCCGTCCAACGGCACGCCGGCCCTCGCGGATTCCAAGAATCCAACGGCGCCCGCGGGCACCAACGCCGTCGGAACGGTGGGACTCACCGCCATCCACTACTTTGGTGAGAACCTGAAGCTTTCGGCCACCTACGAGCACCCCATGACGGCCGTCGTCGCGGACGTCCATGACCCGCACGACGATCAGTTCACCGTCCAGATGCAGGCCCGCTTCTAGGTCCCTACCCTCTTCCCAAGGAGAAAGCCTCGTCATGAAGAACTTCATTGCCTCGATTGCCGCGGTGCTGCTGCTCGCCCTCCCGGTCGCCGCCCAGGCGGGGACCATCACCGTCAAGGGCTCGGACACCATGGTCATCCTCGGCCAGCGCTGGGCCGAGGAGTTCATGAAGAAGAACCCCAGCATCAAGCTGCAGGTGACGGGCGGTGGCTCGGGCGTCGGCCTGTCGGCCCTCATCAACGGCACCACGGACATCGCCATGTCCAGCCGTCCCATCAAGGACGCGGAGACCGAGAAGCTGCGCACCCGCTTCAACACCACCGGCACGGAGATCGCGGTGGCCAAGGACGGCGTGACCTTCTACGTCAACGAGGGCAACCCCGTGGACGCCCTCACCCAGGAGCAGCTCAAGGGCATCTACCTGGGCGACATCACCAACTGGAAGGACGTGGGCGGCCCGGACGCCCCCATCGTCGTCTACTCGCGTGAGAACTCCTCGGGCACCTACGTGTTCGTGAAGGACAACCTCCTCAACGGCGAGGACTACACCTCCAGCGCCCAGACGCTGCCCGGCACCGCCGCGGTGGTGAACGCGGTGGCCAAGGAGAAGAACGGCATCGGCTACGGCGGCGCCGCCTACGCCAAGGGCGTCAAGGAGCTGAAGATCAAGAAGGGCAGCGAGTCGCTCGCCCCCTCGGCGGAGAACATCAAGAGCGGCAAGTACCCGCTCTCGCGCGACCTCTACTTCTACCTGCGCAACAAGCCGAGCGGCGACGCCAAGGCCTTCATCGACTTCGCCCTGTCCCCCGAGGGCCAGGCGCTGGTCACCAAGGTCGGCTACTTCCCAGTGAAGTAGTCCCCCAGGGCCGCGAGCGTCACGAGATTGTCACACGAGCCGAGGGCGCAAGATGGATAGACAGGCAGCCATGCAGGGTCAGGGTCTCGTGGAAACAGTAGCAGTGGCGCCGCGGCTCTCCTCCACCGCGCGACGCAGGCAGATCCGCGAGAAGGCCATCGAGGTGTTCATCACCGCGATGGCCTTCACGGGGATTGCCGCCCTGGTGCTCATCCTCGTCTTCGTGGCGAAGGAGGCGCTGGAGCTCTTCCTGAGTGCCGAGGCCCGCCACGAAGCGAGCCTCTCCAAGATGTTCCTGCCGCAGGTGGTGCGCGCGGGCAAACCGGCGACCTTCGTCTGGCAGCCGGTGTCGTCGGTGCCGAAGGTGAGCATGATTCCGCTCTTCATCGGCACGCTGAAGACGACGCTGGTGTCCATGGCGGTGGCGGTGCCGGTGGGCGTGGCGGGCGCGCTGTTCGCGGCCGAGTTCGCCCCGCGGCGGCTGCGCGAGGTGCTCAAGCCCACCATCGAGCTGCTGGCGGGCATTCCCTCGGTGGTGCTGGGCTTCTTCGCGCTGATGGTGCTCGCCAGCTTCATGCAGGACACCTTCGGCCTGGGCTCGCGGCTCAACGCGTTGGTGGCGGGCCTGGGCCTGTCGCTGGCGATCGTCCCCGTCATCTTCACCGTGGCGGAGGACGCGCTCACGTCGGTGCCGCGCAGCTACCGCGAGGCCTCGCTGGCCCTGGGCGCCACCCCCTGGGAGACGGCCTGGAAGGTAGTCCTTCCGGCGGCGGCCCCGGGAATTCTCGCCGCGTGCGTGCTGGGCTTCGGCCGCGCCATCGGTGAGACGATGATCGTCCTGATGGCCTCGGGCAACGCGGCCATCGTCTCGGCCAGCCTGACGGACTCGGTGCGCTCCATGTCCGCCACCATCGCCGCGGAGATGGGCGAGGTGGTGGTCGGCAGCCCGCACTACTCCCTCTTGTTCTTCATCGGCGTCGAGCTCTTCATCTTCACCTTCGTCCTCAACATGCTGGCGAGCGTGTGGACCAGGAAGGTCCTCAAGCGGTTGTCGGGAGCGGGCGCATGAAGAGGCACACCCTGCGCCGGGCCGTGGGTGGAGCGCTCACGTCCCTCACCGGCCTCGCCGCGCTGCTGATCGTCGCGATCCTGGCCGTCATCCTCTTCGACGCGGTGAAGGGCGGGGCCGGGCACATCACCTGGACCTTCCTCTCCCAGCCGCCCTCCGACGGCATGATGGGTGGAGGCATCTTCCCCGCCCTCTACGGCACGGCGGCGCTCACCCTGCTGATGACGCTGGCGGTGATGCCGGTGGGCGTGCTGACGGCGGTGTACCTGCACGAGTACGCGCCTGCTGGCTCGCTGCTGGCGCGCGCGGTGCGCGTGGCGGTGGCCAATCTGGCGGGTGTGCCGTCGATCGTCTTCGGGCTCTTCGGCCTGGGTTTCTTCATCCACTTCGTGGGCGGGAGCATGGACCGGCTGCTCGGCTACCAGGAGCTGCACTGGGGCCAGCCGGGCATCCTCTGGGCCTCGCTCACCCTGGCGGTGCTGACGCTGCCGGTGGTCATCGTCTCCACCGAGGAGGCGCTGCGCGCGGTGCCCATGGACCACCGCACGGCGAGTCTGGCGCTGGGGGCCACCCGCTCCCAGACGCTGGCGCGGGTGGTGCTACCGGGCGCGCTGCCGGGCATCCTCACCGGCGCCGTGCTGGCGGTGTCCCGCGGCGCGGGAGAGGTGGCGCCCATCCTCTTCACCGGTGCCGCCTACTTCCTGCCCGACCTGCCCAACAAGCTGAACTCCCAGTTCATGCACCTGGGCTACCACACCTACGTGCTGGCCACCCAGTCTCCGGATGTGGAAGCCACGCGGCCCCTGTTGTACGCCACGGTGCTGGTGCTGCTCGCCCTGACCTTCGCCCTCAACCTCGTCGCGGTGCTCATCCGCGCCCGCACCCGCCGCCGCGCCGGCGGCGGCCACTGACACCGAGCCATGTCCTTCTCCTCCGCTGCTCCCTCGCGCATCAAGATGGAAGCGCGCGAGCTCTCCCTGCTCTACGGCCCCAAGGTGGCCGTGAAGTCGGTGAGCCTCGCCCTGCCCGAGCACCAGGTGACGGCGCTCATCGGCCCCTCGGGCTGCGGCAAGTCCACCTTCCTGCGCTCGCTCAACCGGATGAATGATCTCATCCCGGGCTCCAGCCACGAGGGCACCGTGCTGCTGGACGGCACCAGCATCCATGACCGCAACGTGGACGTGGTGGACCTGCGCCGCCGCGTGGGCATGGTCTTCCAGAAGTCCAACCCCTTCCCGAAGACGATCTTCGAGAACGTGGCCTACGGCCTGCGCGTGGGCGGGATGAAGGACAAGGGGGAGATCGCCGCCCGCGTGGAGAAGTCGCTCAAGGGCGCCGCCCTCTGGGACGAGGTGAAGGACCGCCTCAACGACAGCGCCCTGGGCCTATCCGGTGGCCAGCAGCAACGTCTGTGCATCGCACGCGCCCTGGCCGTGGAGCCCGAGGTGCTCCTCATGGACGAGCCCGCCAGCGCCCTGGATCCCATCGCCACGGCGAAGATCGAAGAGCTCATCCACGAGCTGAAGGACCGCTACACCATCGCCATCGTCACCCACAACATGCAGCAGGCGGCCCGGGTCAGCGACCGGACGGCTTTCTTCTACATGGGCGAACTGGTGGAATGCGGCCCCACGGAGCAGATCTTCACCAACCCGCGCGAGAAGCGCACCGAGGACTACGTCACCGGGAAGTTCGGGTAGGAGCGAGGGAGAGAGCGGGTATATGCCGTCGACGCATACGGACAAGGCATTCGAAGCGGACCTGAGGGATCTGCGCGAGAAGCTGCTGGCCATGGGCGCCAAGGTGGAGGCGCACATCGCCGACAGCGTGCGCGCGCTCACCGAGCGGGACTCCGCGCTCGCCGATCGGGTCATCCAGTCGGACAAGGAGGTCAACCGGCTGGAGGTGGAGATCGACGAGACGTGCCGCCGCATCCTCGCCCTGCGCCAGCCGGCCGCGAGTGATCTGCGCCTCATCACCACCGCGCTGAAGATCGTCACCGACCTGGAGCGCATCGGCGACCTGGCGGTGAACATCGCCGAGCGCGTCAAGGACCTGAACGAGGCGCCTCCGCTCAAGCCCTACGTGGACACGCCGCACCTGGCCGAGCTGGCCCAGCAGCAGGTGAAGAAGGCGCTGGATGCCTTCGTGTCCTCGGACGCATCCAAGGCCGAAGAGGTGCGCAAGGAGGACGACCACCTGGATGTCCTCTACCTGAAGATCTTCAACGAGCTCCTCGGCTACATGATGGAGGACTCGAAGAACATCCGCCGCGCCACGGCCCTGATGTTCATCGCCAAGCACCTCGAGCGCATTGGCGACCACGCCACCAATGTGGCGGAGATGGTCATCTACATGGTGCGGGGCACGGACATCCGTCACCCGCGCAGCCGGAATCTGACGACCTCCTCGTGACCCGGGGAGGAGGGTTCACGGTCCCGTCACCGAGAGTTCTCCCGGGCGACGCCAGACCGTCGCCGGGCAGTCGCCGGGCTTTTCTAACGTCGCAGGTAGGACGCGCGATCACCGCGCCCTTCCCGCTTCGGGAGAAAGCCCGCGCTCATGACCCACGCGCTCAGCCTCACCCTCCTCACCGCCGCCCTCCTTGGAGTCGCCGCCCTCGGCTTGCAGTTCTTCTTCGTGCTGCGCTACCTCCGGAGCGCGTCGCGAGCCCGGACGTCCCAGGCCCGGCCATCTCCAGGCAGGCCTCCGGCGGGTATCTCCATCCTCAAGCCCCTGTGCGGCGTGGATGACGACCTGGAAGCCAACCTGGCCTGGTTCGCCACGCTCGACTACCCGGCCTATGAGGTGATTCTCGGGGTGAAGGACACGCGTGATCCGGCCTACGCGGTGGCGCGGGCCGCGGTGGCGCGCTGGCCCCACATCATGAGGTTGGAGCTGCAGCACGGCGAGCCCGGCCTCAACCCCAAGGTGAACCAGCTCATCACCCTGGCGGGCGCGGCGCGCTACGACCTCCTGCTCATCAGCGACTCCAACACCCGCGCAGGGGCGGGTTACCTGGAGGAGATCGCCCGCACCTTCGAGGATCCCACCGTGGGCTGTATCTCGCACCCGGTGAGCGGCATCGGCGAGCGGACGCTGGGCTCGCTGATGGACAACCTCTACCAGGGCGCCACGGCGGGCTCGGGGCAGATCGCCGCCAAGCAGGCCGTGAACCAGGACATCGTGGTGGGCAAGTCCATGGCCCTGCGCCGCGAGGACGTGGAGTCGCTGGGAGGCTTCTACTCGGTGCGCAACGTGCTGGCGGAGGACTACGTCATCGGCCGGTGGGTGACGCGGCGGTTGGGCAAACGGGCCGTGGTGGCGCGCTCGCCCGTCTACAACGTGTCGCAGAAGAAGAGCGTCCAGGCCTTCTTCAAGCGCTATGCGCGCTGGAGCATCATCCACCACACCTGCGTCCCCACGCCGGTGTACCTGGCGCAGTCGCTGCTCAACCCGCTGCCGTGGGCCCTGCTCGGCGCGCTGCTGTCACCCTCCGCCCTGGCGCTGGGCGTGGTGGGCGGTGTCGCGCTGGCGAAGCTCGTTCACGATGTGACGCTCTTCCATTTGATGAGGCCCGGACAGAGCACGCCGTGGATGACGGCGCCGGCGGTGCTGCTCAAGGATCTGCTGCTCTTCGCGGCGTGGGCGAATGGACTCTTTGCTCGCACGGTGGACTGGCGCGGCAACAAGCTGCGCGTCATGCCCGGCTCGAAGCTGGTACCGCCTACGCCCGAACTGACAGGTCGACTGTCCACGACCGAGCCCGAGCGCACCGGAGAGCTGATCGCTGGCTGACGTTCACCGACATGTCACCGGACTCTTTCGCAGGAATTGCCCGGAGGCCATGGCCGTGTTTCCACGAGTGCGTACTTCAAGAGCAACCATGCTCATTCGAAAGCTGGCGCACCTGTCGGACCTGCATCTGGACCTCACCCGCGAGAGCGACGCGACTGCCACTGCTCTCGTGGAGACACTCCTCGCCGAGCGCGTGGATCATGTGGTGGTGACGGGAGACCTGACCCACCAGGGCAGCCGGAGCGAGTACCAGCGGTTCCGGGAGCTCTTCGCGCCGCTGCTGGATGCGGGGCGGCTCACCTTCATCCCCGGCAACCACGACCGCACCGGCGAGGACGCCGGCAGTCAGTGGATGAACGGGCAGAAGGTGCGGGTGGAGCGGCACGAGGGCCTCTACCTGGTGTGCGTGGACTCCACCGGCCCCCACAACCGCAACTACTTCGCCTGCCACGGCGAGCTGACCCAGGCGGAGCTGGATGCGGTGGACGCGGCCCTGTGCTCCGCTCCGACGGGCGCGCTCACCGCGGTGCTGGTGCACCACCACGTGCTGCCCCTGCCGGAGGAGAGCTTCCCGGAGCGCTTCGCCACGCACATGGGCTGGCCGCACGCCTCCGAGCTCTCCCTGGGCGCCGAGCTGGTCCGCCGGGTCCAGGGCCGATGCGATCTCATCCTCCACGGACACCGGCATGTGCCGCGCGAGTTCGACCTGGGCCGCTTCCAGGGCCGCGCGCTGCGCATCTACAACTCGGGCAGCTCCATCGAGCTCGGTGGCTTCCGTCTCTTCCAGCACGCCGCTGGCCGCCTGGTGGGCGAGCCGGCCTGGAAGCAGACGGAGCTTCCCCCGGTGCGCAAGGGTTCGGCGCCCAACGTCATGCCCGCCCTCCAGTACCTGGCCAGCCAACTGGCCATGGTGCTCCTCTGAGGGAAGCCGGCTCCCCTGCCCTCCGGCCAGACTTGTTCCAGCCGTGAATGCCGCGTTGCCCCGGGCGGGTTGTCCCCACGTACCAGGAGGACACTTGGGTCGAAGGGCATCCGAAGACGACGGACGCAAGGTGCTGGTCGTCGATGACGACGCGGACTGGCGGGAATTTCTCAAACTATGCCTCGAGGATCTCGGCTACGAGGCCATCGAGGCAGCAAACGGCCAGGAGGCACTGGAGTCGCTGGCGCGGCAACGCTACGGCGTGATGCTCCTGGACCTGTACATGCCCGGAATGAACGGCTTCGAGGTGCTGGAGCGGATGCCTCGCAACGGCACCCCGCCCCGGGTGGTGTTCCTGACCGCCGCGGAGGCTCAGGAGGTGGGAGGCGCGCTCCGCTCAGGGCCGCACTACTACCTGCCCAAGGGCGCCAGCCGCGATCAGCTGTCGCTCCTGCTCCAATCCCTGGACACCTGAACAGCCCCCGCTGCTATGACGAGATGACCGGAGGATAGACGGCCATCACGACAGAACTCGTCATCATCCTGCTGCTGATCCTGGCCAACGGCATCTTCGCCGGGGCCGAGCTCGCCCTGTTGTCCGTGCGCAAGACGCGCCTGCGGGAGCTGCTCGACCAAGGCAGCCGCTCCGCCCGGGCCGTGCAGGCACTCCGGGACTCCCCCGAACGATTCCTGGCCACGGTGCAGATCGGCATCACCGTGGTGGGTGCCACCGCAGCGGCCTTTGGAGGGGCTTCCATCGCTCAGCGGCTCGTGGGCCCGATCTCCCAGCTGGGAGTGGAGACGGCGCTCGCCGAGCAGCTGGCCTTCGCGCTGGTGGTGGGGCTGGTGTCCTATCTCTCGCTCGTGCTGGGCGAGCTGGTGCCCAAGTCCCTGGCCCTGCGCTACTCCGAGGGCTATGCGCTGTTCATCGCCCGCCCGCTCCGCGGCCTCGCGTGGCTGATGCAGCCGCTGGTGTGGTTCCTCACCGCCAGCTCCAACCTCATCCTGCGCTTCTTCGGGGACCGGACGAACTTCACCGAGTCACGCCTGTCTCCGGACGAGTTGCAGCAGCTCGTGGAGGAGGCGGCGAAGGCGGGCACGTTGGACCCGCGCGCCGGGGAGATCGCCTCCCGGGCCTTCGAGATGGGGAACATCCCGCTGTCGGCGGTGATGGTGCCACGCAGCCGCATGGTGGCGCTGCGCCGGCACGCGAGCGCCGAGGAAATCAAACAGGTGCTGCTGGAGCACGGGCACTCGCGGATGCCGGTGTACGAGGGGACGATCGACAACATCGTGGGCTACGTCATCGCGAAGGATCTGCTGGGGGTGGCATGGGAGGGCTCGCTCATCGTGCTGGAGGACGTGATGCGGCCCCCCTGGTTCGCCTTCGAGTCGATGCGGGCCATCGACGCGATGAAGGAGCTGCAGCAGAGACGGATGCAGCTGGGCATCGTGGTGGACGAGCGGGGCGGAGTCGCGGGGCTGGTGACGGTGGAGGATCTGGTCGAGGAGCTGGTGGGAGACATCGCCAGCGAGTTCGAGAAGCCCGAGGAGCTCGTCCGGCGCGAGAGCCCGACCACGGCGGTGGTGCAGGGGACGGCGGCCATCCGGGACGTGAACCGGGAGCTGGAGCTGGAGCTGGAGGAGGGCCAGGGCTGGTCCACGGTGGGAGGACTGTGCGCGGTGGAGGCGGGGTCCATCCCCAGACAGGGCACGAAGCTGGCCCTGGAGGACGGGACGGTACTGGAGGTGCTGGACGCGAGCCCGCGCCGGGTGCGCTCGGTGCGCATCCACCTGCCGCCCCGTGAGGCCACCGAGGGCTGAGCTACACGCCGGGTGCCGGGGGCTGTTCGGACGCCGGACGCGCCATCACGGTCCCCTCGGCGCCTCCCGCCTCCCGCTGGCGCGCAGCCCGTTCAATCCTGCGGCGCATGCCTTTCATCATCTTCCACTGCATGATCAGGTGGGGAAGCAGGATGAGGTTGGAGACGATGGGCCCCGCCTGCTTTGGGCTCGTGCGAACGCGCACGAGCAGGCGGGTCTTCGCTTCGTCGAGTGGCTGCACCACGAAGGCCCACACGAAGTCCTGGTTGCCGAACACGAAGGCACGGCCCGGCTCCACCCGCAGCACGCGCCACTCCCCATCTGGGGTTATCAGCTCGCCGACCTTCGGCTGCTGGTACTCCGGGAGGATTCGCTCGACGCTGCGCACGGGGGCCCCCGCCAGCCTCTCGAGCCAGTCATAGCTGTAGAAGCCCCCTCTCTCCCCCGCCCCTATCTGCGCCAGCCATGGCCAGACATCCTCGGGGCGCGCGCGGAGGGTGAGGCCATGGGTGAGCTCCGAGGTTCCCCGATGGGGAAGCAGCTCATCCCCTGGCAGGGATTGCAGCTCCTCCTGTCGGGTAGCGCCCAATCTCATCATCCTCGCGCGCAGGAAGAGCCGGAAGACCCAGGGGGTCAACGCCCCCACCGCTGCCAGCTTCCAGATGGGCCGTCCACTCCGGCGCCCCTGCTCCCAGGCCGCGGCCGATGCGGCCAGCACGCTCGCGGCCAGCATCCCGTCTAGAACCAGCGAAGGGCCAAGCGAGACGGCTGCGATCCGTATCCTCGGCCCAACCTGCGGACGCGCTCCTTGCTCAGCAGCCATGGTGGCCTCCCTCGTTCGGATTCTTCGCGACAGGCTGTCCATGCGGGGCTGTCGCGACAAGCCGTCCGTTCGTGCCTGTGCTGCCCTGGACCTCGAGAGGGTTCACTCGCCTGACGTGGGGTATTGCCCGGTGGGGAGTGTGAAGAAGAAGGTGCTCCCCATTCCCGGGCTGCTCTCCACCCACAGCTGTCCGCCATGGGCCTCGACGAGCCCCCGGACGATGGCGAGCCCCAGGCCCGCCCCTTCCTTCCTCCCCACACGGGCCTGCCAGAAAGGCTCGAAGAGGTGCGGCAGGTCCTCCGCGGGAATCCCAGGCCCCGAGTCACTCACCGAGAAGCGCACCTGGCCCTCCACTGGCTCGACCCGGAGCGTGATTTGCCCGCCCTCGGGCGTGAACTTGAGCGCGTTACCGAGCAGGTTCGAGAAGATCTGCATCACGCGATCGCGGTCAACGAAGATGGGGGGACAGTCCTCCGGGACGGCGGCCGTGAACTGGATGGACTTCGCCTCCGCGAGCGTACGATGCAGCTCGGCGACCTCCCGGACGAGCGGAACCGTCTCCTCCAGCGCCCGGGTCACCGAGAGATGGCCGGCTTCCATCCGGGCCACGTCCAGCAGCTCCTGGATGAGCCGGTTTGCCCGCTCGACGGCCTTCCGGATGGACTCGAGCGGCTTCGTGGCCGCGGCGTACTCCCCGGGCAGCCGCTTCATGAGCGTCCCCGTGCTCAAGGTGATGACATTCAGAGGCGTGCGGAGATCATGGGCGACGATCCGGAGGACCTCGTCGCGAACGCGTGTCGCCTGTTCGGACTGCGCGTGGAGGCGGGCATTGTCGATGGCAAGTGCGGCGCGATTGGCCAGCTCCTCGGCGAGGGCGAGATCTCGATCACCGTAGAGGCGCCCCGACTCGGAGGTGAAGAGGAAGATGACTCCCAGGGTGCGCCCGCGCGCGAGAAGGGGGACGACGAGGCCCGAACGGAGCCCGAGGAGGCGAAGTTGCTCCAGGTGCCGGACATCCCCCGCCACCGGCTCGAGCAGCGGTCCAAGGACTTCCGGAAGCAGCAGCGGCTGGCTCGTCCGGAGGACCTCGGCGACGACGTGCCCTTGGAGGAACCAGGGATGGGGATGGACGGAGAACAACTCGGGCAGGACTCTTGCCTTCTGCGGGGAAGCCGCCAGGAATTCCTGCACCCAGACCTTCCCGTCGTCACCGAGGACCTGGACCAGGCACACGTCCGCCAGCGCGGGGACAGCCAGCCGCGCCACGGTGGCGAGCGTGGCCTGGGGCTCCAGTGAGCTGGCCAGCCGTGGGCCCGCCTCGGCGAGGAAACGCCATGCTTGCTCCAACTGCTTGCGCTCGGAAATGTCCTGGATCTGCGAGACGAAGTAGCGCGGCGCTCCCTGGGAGTCGCGGACCAGCGAGGCCGTCAGCAGGACGGTCACCACGTGGCCCTGCTTGTGAAAGTAGCGCTTCTCCATTTGATAGGAGCTGAGCTCTCCCTGGAGCAACCGGTGCACGTTCGTCAGGTCCAGCTTCAGGTCATCCGGGTAGGTGATGTCCTGGAACGTCTTGGAGAGGAGCTCCTGCTGCGAGTAGCCGACGATCCCGCACAGCGAGCCGTTCACGTTCAGGAAGCTGCCATCCAGTCCGACCAGGGCCATGCCGATCGAGGCATCCTCGAACGAGGTCCGGAAGCGCGCCTCGCTCTCCCGGAGCAGTTCCTCCGCACGCCTGCGCGCCGAGATGTCGCGCAAGATGACGGTGAAGAGCCTCGTCCCGTCCACCGCCAGCGTCATGATGCTGGCCTCGGCGGGAAACTCCGCGCCGTCCTTGCGCTGGCCGGTGATGGGTTGCCGCTCCGCCATCTGCCGGGTCTCCATCGGGCTGGCCGCGAAATTCCGGATGTGTTGCTCGTGGAGGGCGCGGAACCGCTCGGGGATGAGCATCCCCAAGGAGTGTCCCAGGACATCGCTCGCGGAGTAACCGAAGATGCGTTCCGCCCCCGCGTTGAAGAGAATGATCCGCTGCTCCTCATCGATGGAGATGATGGCGTCGACCGCATTGGAGACGATGCCCGCGAGACGGGCCTCCGAGAAGCGCAGGGACTGCGCCATGCTCCGCTGATGCGCGTCCAGTCGCGAGAGGGCTCTGGCGGTCCACGCGACCATGCCCAGGAAGGCCGCCAGGGTGACGAGGACGAAGAGCGAGGTCCCATAGGTGGCTCCGTAGAGACCCAACCGCGCCCCCAGGAGCATCATCCCGCCCACCAGCAGGGGCGCGAGGATGGCCGCCGGGAAGAGCCGGCGTGCCATGTGGCCTCCCACGTCGTCGCGGATGAGCGTTGCCATCAGCCCGTGCTCAGGGTGGACGGAGAGGATTCCGAGTGACAACAGCAGGAACAGCAACGCCGTGTGGACCGCCATGGGGGTGAAGGCCGGCAGTCGGGAGATGAACCGCTCGGGCCCGAAAAGACCCTCCTCCATGTACACGTAGCCGATGAGCGCCTGACCCGAGAGGAACAGGGTGGCGAGCACCAGGAACCTGGCGGGATACCACCCCCGGCGGGTCCTGGCATGCAGCAGCAGGAGGGCCAACCCGGTGACGCAGAAGCACAGTGCGGTCAGGGGCGAGGGCCGTCCCGGGAGCATCGGGGTCATGCGCTTGACGGTCTCGCTGAAGAAGACACCGTCGATTCCGAGGTCGGCCCCGAAGCTGTACTCGGCGAAGGTCAAGCCCCCCAGGAGGACGACCCCGAGCGCCAGTGCACGCCCAGCCACACGCCGCCGCGAGTCTGCTGGCTCCTCGCGGAGGAGCCAAAGCGCGAGGCCACTGCCCAGAAGACCGATGGCGGTATTCGGCATCATGATGCCCGCGCCCTGCAGGGGAACGACTCGGACGAGGAACCTGCTGGCCAGGCCCCAGCCGATCAGATCGAGCGACGCCACCAGGAGAGTGAGTGCAATCGCGGCCGGCGTCAGCCACTCGAGCACCTGCGCGAGCCGATGGAGGGAATCGCTGGGAGGTGACGTCGTCATGGGGATGGTCCAACAGCCGGGCGCCGTGCCGCCCGGTGGGACCCATCAACCGCCATCCCTCACCGTGCAGTGCCCCCAGCATGGCCTCAAGTCCCGCGACTCGCCAGCCTATGCACCGGCCACGCGCGCTCGCGAGCAAGGCCTGACCCGGCCCGTCATCCGGCGAACGCTCGCGGCTCGCGGGAAGCCGGGCGACAGAGGGGCTGACACGTTGCAAGGTTCAGGTGCCAATACCCTCGGGAGACACGGCTCCGTCTCCGGGTGGACGCGGTGCTCCTCCCGTCGGACAGAGGCAATGGCTCCCGGCGTGCGCACGGTTGCGCTGTGCCGGGGAGCAAGGTCCCGGCACGACGGAGGGGGATACACCATGAGACACGGAAGCTGGAGCACGGGTGTGCTGCCGCTGCTATGGGCGGTGGGGCTCGCGGCGTGCGGAAGTCCGACGCTCGAGGAGTCCGAGCCGCTCGCGCAAACGGAACAGGCGCACAAACAGGGGGGGCTCACCGGCGCCATCCGGTGGGCCTGGCACATCACCGGAGAGTCCCCCTCGGAGAAGTTCGGGACACTCGTCAAGGATGGGGAGGCTCACCTCCTGGCGCTGTACAGCTTTACCGGGAACATCGACCTGGGCGAGCGAGTCGTCAGGGCACCGGGCGGTCCGACCAGCACCGCGATCGCGCTCGCGCGCTATGACCAGAAGAAGGGACACCTGGAGTGGGTGAAGGTCTTCGGCCCTGGCCCCGGCGTGGATGGGGGTGTCTCCGGCCGCAACATCGCCGTGGACTCGAAGCGCAACATCCTCATCGTGGCCGGTGCCCTGGAGGTGGATTTCGGAGATGGCCCCGTCACGGAGGGAGAGTACCTGTTGAAGTTCGACTGTCACGGGCGGCTGCTGTGGAAGCACTCGTTCGAGGCCAACCCCGGGAACCTCTCCGTGTTCGATCTCCTGACGGACAGCCACGACAACATCATCATGGCCGGCAGGTTGACCGGAGTGGTGGACTTCGGAAGCGGGAGCATCTCCTCGAAGCCGGACCCGGCTGAAGGCTTCTTTGGTCCGAGTCCCTTCGTCGCCCGGTTCAGCCCCGCAGGAGCGAGCCAGTGGGCCTATGCCCACTCGACGGACTTTGGCGAGGGACTGGGCGCCGCCGTGGACAGCCAGGACCACATCCTGCTGTGCGGGAGCATCAGCCCCGACGGAGTGGGCAGCCTCCCCTTCGTCTTTCAGCTCTCGCCGGACGGCCACCTGCGCTGGGAGCGCTCCCTGCAAGTCTCCGGAGGCGGTCTGGCGCACGACGTCGCGGTACACGGCAACCGGATCGTCCTGACCGGCACGTTCTCGGGCACTTTCACCTTCGGGGGACAGACCGTCACCTCGGACACGCACAGACCGATCCCGGATGATGCCTTCCTGGTGGCCTACACCCGCGAGGGCGAGGAGCGCTGGGCGAGGAACTTCGGCCTCTCTGGGGAGCGCGTCGCCATGGACCAGAGAGACGGCGTGGTCGTCACGGGTACCTACCAGGAGGGGGACGATCTCGGCCTGGGTTCGCTTCCGGGCAAGGGCGAGGGCAGCAGCAACCTGTTCGTCGCCAAATACGACCGCATCACCGGCAAGCCCCTCTGGACACGAGGCTTCCCCGCGAGCCTCGCCGAGCCCACCTCCCTCGTGGCGACGAAGGACGGCCGTTCCGCCGTCCTCGGCAGCTTCAGGTCGGGCTCGTTGATCGTCGGGGATGAGGAGTGGCCCCTGGAGGGTCTCAATGATCTCTTCCTGATAGGCCTCGACGATTGAGGAAGAAGTCCGTGGCGGTGCGCCGACTCTCGCTCACCCGAGCCGCTCGGACTCGGCGATGAGCTCCCGCATCAACTCTCCCGCCGGGCGGCCTCGCGACAGCGCGGCGCCCTGGCCCGCCCAGAGCGCGATGAAGCGCGAATCGCCCCGGGCCGACGCGGCACTTCGCAGGGGCGTCGTCGCCGCGTGCTGGAGCGGGAACGGGAGGATGTCCTCGGAGTCCCCGATGGCCTCCGTGAAGGCGTTGGCGAGCCCCCGCGCCGGACGGCCGGAGAAGGCCCGCGTCACCACCGTCGAGTCGTCGTGCGCCTCGCGGAGCGCGGCCTTGTAGAAGGCGGCGATACCCGACTCGGGGCAGCTCAGGAATGCCGTGCCGAGCTGCGCGCCACTCGCCCCGAGCACCCGCGCGGCGGCGATTCCCCGTCCATCCATGATGCCTCCACTCGCCACCACGGGGAGCTTCACGGCGTCCACCATCTGGGGCACCAGCGCCATCGTGCCTACCAGTGCCGCCTGGAAGGGCCCCGCGAAGGTGCCCCTGTGGCCACCGGCCTCGGCCCCCTGCGCCACCACCACGTCCACGCCCGCCGCCTCCAGCAGCTTCGCCTCGCGCACCGTCGTCGCCGTCCCCGCGAGCAACATTCCTCGCGCCCTCAGCCGCTCGAGCACCGGGGCGGACGGAATCCCGAAGGTGAAGCTGAAGACGCGCGCCCCGCTCTCCGCCACGGCGTCCACCTGCTCGTCGAAAGGCGGCAGGGGCGACTTCGGCGGCTGCGGCGGCGCGAGCCCGAGCTCCTCATGGTAGCGCGCCAGCGCCGCGAGCATGCGGCCCGGGGCCACCTCGCCCGGCGCGGGCAGGGGCGCGAAGAGATTGATGGCGAAGGGCTTGTCCGTCAGCTCGCGCACCCGCCGCGAGTGCTTCACGATGTCCTCGGGCTCCATGAGCGCGGCGCCCGTCGAGCCCAGCCCTCCCGCGTTCGACGCGGCGGCGACCAACTCTGGAGTCGTGGCGCCCCCCGCCATCGGAGCCTGGATGATGGGATGCTCGATTCCGAGTAACGACGCGAGACGGCTCCAGGCGTTGAATCGGGTCATGCATTCCCTCCTGTGAGACTCCGCCTCTACATTGTGCCTCGGGAGGCATCCTCGTCCATTCCTGAGCGACCACGTGGCGCGAGCTCCGCTGCAGCGCGGTTGACCGACGGCTCCGACGCTCGGTCAACTGCCCAGGTTCGCAAGCCAGCGCAACGCGGACAAGCGCAACGCCTGCGTGGGCGGTTGGTTGGGCGAATGCGCTACCCGCAGCGGGGTGGGCGCCCGCAGAGCCGAGCCCCCCATCGAAACTCGTGTCCGGCCGCACTCTCCGATGAGCAAGATCAACGAGGCCTTCGTCGGCTTGAATCTGGCAAGGCCCGTTGCCGCATCGTGCTGGACGCGGCTTTCTGATCCATTCGAGAGGACCTCTCAAGGTAAACAACCATGAGCAGCCAACCGAGAACAGCCATCGTGACGGGAGCCTCGCAGGGAATCGGCGCGGGCGTCGTGAAAGCATTCGTCGCACGGGGCTTCAACGTCGTCGCCAATTCCCGGAAGGCAACCCAATCCACCGAGGTCGCGGCTTCCAGCCAGGTCGCCCTGGTGGACGGCGACATCGGCGAGCCGGCAACCGCCGCCAGGATCGTCGAGACGGCGCTGTCGCGCTTCCACTCGATCGACGTGCTCGTCAATAACGCCGGCATCTTCTTCACCAAGCCGTTCACGGCCTACACGTCCGAGGACTTCAAGTCGCTCGTCTCGACGAACCTCGGGGGCTTCCTGTACGTCACCCAACTCGCCATCAAGCAAATGCTCGCGCAGCAGACCGGCGGGAGCATCGTCACGATCACGGCGGCCCTGGCACGCAACCCGATCCGGGGCGTCCCGGCCGCGGTGCCGATGATCACCAAAGGCGGTCTGGAGACGGTCACCCAGCACCTGGCGATGGAGTACGCGAAAGACGGCATCCGCGTAAACGCCGTCGCGCCCGGCGCAGTCGACACGCCGCTCAACCGGGGCACTCCGAAGAACGTGTTGGAGAGCCTATCTCCGATGGGTCGGCTTTCGACGGTCAAGGACATCACGGATGCGGTGATGTACCTGACCGACGCCGCGACCGTCACGGGGGACATCGTGTACGTCGATGGTGGCGCTCATTTCGGCCACTGGTAATTGAAAGGGGGCTCACCCTCGAGGCAACCGAGCCCCCATCATCGAGATGGTTCGTCCTTATCGCGCTGAACGGTCTGGTCCTGGAGCGGATTGAGCCAGCCGCTCAACCCGTATCGGGGATTGCCCAGCAGCGTCCACGCGCGGAAGAGCGCGGATGTATAAAGCACGATGATCGTCACCCCCAGCCACCGGAACGTGTCCCGATCCGCCGGATGGAGGATGAGGAGTAGCCCGAGGACGGCCTCAGTGGCGAAAACCATGCTTGCAACCATGCTCTGGCTCCCGACACGCAAGAAATGCCTCCAGGGCGCGTAGGGCTCAGGTCCGTGGCGATGGATGCGCGCGAACAGCCGGACGAGGCGGGTGGAGACGATGACCCCGACGACTCCCATCACGAGGGCGAACCACCCTACATTGACATCTGGAATCAGCGCGATGCTGGAGATCACAAAGCCGTTGACCAGCGTCAGCAATGTGGCTTCGGCGAGGTGTTGCTGGGGTCCGACGGCGAGGTCCAGCTCACCGAAGGTGCGATGCGGACCAATCGAGATGGCGACGAAGAGCAACCCGACGAAGGCACCGCCGGTTCCGGCACTCGCCAGAAAAAAGTCGGCGAACCCTTCAGGTGCCATGATGCCCCTCCTTGCCACCGACGACGGAGGCCACAGGGCCTCGGCTCGAGGTCTCACGCCCGCGCTCCAGGTCTCGAAGCGACCGTGTCCCACGGTGCGCAGCAGGTACTCGGCCAGGATGCTCCGAGCAGCGTTGCTCATGCTCAGGAAGAGCACGTGGAGGGGGCGGTGAGGGGTCATGATGCCCCTCACGGTGGGGGCGCCGGGCAGGGTCCGCAGGAAGGCCCCCGGGCCTGCTCTTCGGAACGGCTGGCGTTTGGGGGCTCACCCGAGCACTCAGGGGCTGGTGGCCTCGCGGATCACGCTCCGTGCCGCCAGGGAGTCCGCCATGAGGGCGAGCCCTCGGCTGAGCAGGCTCACCCCCACGACGGTGCCCACGGCCCAGATGGTGGAGTTTGGCCACTGGGCCGTGATGAAGGAGCCCAGCGCCATGCTGACGATGCCGTCGACGCAGTCCCAGCCCCAGCGAGGATAGCGGTCCATCAGCGAGGTGATGGTGCGGAACAGGCCGGTGGCGAAGAAGTAGCCGGCCAGCATGAGTGTCAGCGCCGCCAACCCCGCGTCGGGCCGGGTCAGCACCAGCACTCCAACGACGATGGAGAGCACTCCTCCCAACAGGTAGAGGAGGAAGGGTCCGGTCTTCCGGACGCCAAAGGCGTGGACGATCTCCCCAATGCCCATGGCGACCAGCAGCGCCCCATAGAAAAAGGCCGTGGCCAGGCTGGCGATCCCCACGGAGATCAGCGCGAAGAAACCGAGCAGGCTGATCAGCAGGCCCACGATGAAGGGGCCTCCCCAGATACTCGAACCAAGCCGCGTCCCTCGCGGCGAGCTCACGTCAGAACCCGGTGTGCCGATGGCCATGACACTCCTCCTTGAGGATGTTCACTCCTGTATTTCGAAGCTGGGGAGTGTTCGCAGGGGCGACAAGATCGCCGTCTTCGCGCCAGCCCGTCATCTTCAGGGGATCCCGTTGACGAACCTGCCCCCGTCATCGAGGAGCACCAGCGTCATCCCCCCAGCCTTGCAGCTACGGCGCGCGGCTCGACTCACGTCCGCGGCGTGGGCTGCTCCTGCACGCTGCTGGAGCGGATGCGGTCCGCGTGCTCATTCAGCTCCTTCCAGGTGTTTTCGTACTGCTGTCGCAGCTGCCCCCAGTCCTCGTCGCTGGCGCCCACCATGCGCTTGAGCACCTGGCCAGTGGTGTCCAGCGAGCGGCGCAGGAACGTAATCTCCTCGCGCGTGAGCAGACTGCTCTCCGCGTTACTCTGGGAGATAGACGCCTCCCACTGGTCCACCTGCGCCGCGAACGCCCGCTGCTCGGCCTCGCGCTTGCGCTGCCAGGTGCCACGCAGCACCTTGCCCTTCTTGCTCGCCGCCTCCAGGTCATTCGCGTAGGAGTCATGGGCCTCGTCCACGCGGGCGCGCAGTTGTGCGAAGGCCTGGCTGCCCTTCTGGCGCAGCTCGTCCAGCTTGCGGTGGAAGGTGTCGCGCCGCTCCCGGACGCCGGTGAACTCCTCCAACTCGGCGTCGGCCTTCTGGATGTCGGACTGGGCCTCGACCTCGGCGAGCCGGGCGTCCAGGCGCTGCTTCTCCGCCTCCATCTTCTTCACATAGTCGTCGTGCTCACTCATGACTCGCTCCCCGCAGGGCCCTGGACCGTCGAAGGCACAGGGGCGTCCAGCCTTGAAGGCTAGGGATGCGGGTAAGGCCATGCACTGGCCCCGCCGGGCGAGCGCCGGGATTCATGCTCCGCGAGCTACACATGGAGTTGCGCGCATCCGGCTTTCGGCCTCTTGCACGCCTAGGGCGCGCTCATGGGGGCCGCGTAGTGCACTGGCGGCGACTCGCCTGGGTAGGTGGGGATCCGCTCGAGGACCTGCTCGTCCTCGTAGCACCAGGCCCAGTCCTCGCCAGGCTCGAACGACTTGATGACGGGGTGGGAGGTGGCGTGGAAGTGCTTCGTCGCGTGGCGCGACGGCGAGTCGTCGCAGCAGCCCACGTGCCCGCACGTCAAGCACAGTCTGAGGTGGACCCACTCACCTCCGGTCTTCAGACACTCCACACATCCGTGACCGCTGGGGTGGACGGGAGCGGTCCGGTGACGCCCAATCGCTTCCAGATGTGAACATGCCTTCTTCATGGCTCGCGCTCCGTGTTGGGGCATCCGTCCGGAGGCCCCATGGTGTCGAACGTAAGGAGGTGTGGGGCCTGCCGCCACCTGCGTGGCAACCGCTCGGATCCCCGCCGCTCCACGCCCGGGCGCCTGCTGCCTGGGTTCAGGGGTGGCGCAGCCGGAAGCCCTCGCACGGCCAACGGTGGCCGATCCGCGCTCCGCCCCAGGAGGACAGCATGGCCGTTTCCAATCCGTCGGCGAGGGGCCCTCGTCGTGCGCTGGCGCTCTCGGGTGGCCGGGCCCGCGCGAGCGCCTCCAACACACTCAGTGTAGCAGCTGGTGCTGCTGACTCACCTCCCCCAGGAAGGTGTCGAGCAGCGCCTGGACTTCGTCGGGACGCTCCTCGGAGACCCAGTGCCCGGTGTCCTTCAGGATGTGCGACTCGACCCGGGTCGCCACCGCGCGCACCTGCGCGGTGAGAGGCCCACCCAGGGACTTGTCCCCGCCGATGACCATCACCGGCATCGGGAGCTTCTGCCGGGCCAGTTCCCGGAAGTCCTTCTTGTCCTGCTCGAACGCGCGGAAGTAACCCCACGTTGCGTGGATGCGCCCGGGGGCCGAGTAGGCCGCGGTGTACGCCCGACGCTCGGCCTCGCTGACCGCCTCGGGGTTGGCGGACATGTCGGTCCAGAAGTGATCAAGGTAGATCCGCTCCCGTCCCTGCACCAGCTTCTCGGGCGTGGGCCCGTTGAAATAGAAGTGCCACACGTCGCGGCTTCGCATGACCTGATCCGACCAGGGCTCGATTCCAGGCAGGAACGCATCCATGAGGACCAGCCGCTCGACCTCATGGGGGAACTGGGCGGCATAGGCATACGCCACCATCAGCCCGATGTCGTGCCCCACGAGCGACACCCGGTCGAACCCTAGCTTCCTCACCAACTCCCGCACGTCGCGAGCCATCGTTTTCTTGTCATACCCATCCTCGGGTGCGGCCGATTCGCCGGTGCCTCGCAGGTCGGGGAGGATGACCGTGTGGTTCTCGGCCAACACCGGTGCCAGACGCCACCACATGAGGTGTGTCTGCGTGTAGCCGTGCAGCAGCACCACGGGGCTGCCCTGCCCGCCGCGCACGACGTGGAGCCGGGTGCCGTTGACCGCCTCGTCGCTCTCGCGGAACCCCTCTGGGAAGAAGGGGCGACCAGCGGCCGAGGCCGCGCCCGCGTTCGGCGTGGAAACTTCGCTCCCGCCCCCTGCGGAGGAGTGGAGTGTCATGGTGCCTCCTCGAGAAATCCGCCCACACTTGACAGTGTGCATTCCTCCGGTCCGGGAAACATCGGAGTCGGTGGCACAGCGCTCGAGCGCATGAACCCCTGTTCGTGGTCATGGGAAGGCGCCTGCCGCCCGCCGATCTCCTACTGCAACCCCTCGCCCGGATGCACCGTCTCGGACGGCCCGCGCGTGCTGGCGCGCCAGGATTCAGACGCGCACATCCTCCGCGCCCACTGGCCGCTGCGCGGACTGGAGCAGTTCGTCACCAGTTCCTGCCGCAACGACACCCAGGACTTTGACGAGACAGGGGTGGACATCGGCCCCAATTGCCCTGGCACGCTGCGCGGAACGCCGCGCCTGTCACCACCCGCTGTGCCGCCGATATCGGACCCCGGCCCCTGTGGCGCTAGGGTTCATGGGTAGGCGTTCTCCCTCCCACCCGACCAATGGCGGATGGGGCCGCACACGCCATCTTGCTCGCCTCTTCTTCAGTGAGGTGACGCAATGAGCAGGCGTGTAGCATCAAGACCTGGGGCTCTTCTGTTGTTGGGCCTTCTCTGTGCGCTCCTGGCGAGTCCGGCGGACGCCTTCGACGGAGCAGCGGCGGGACGGGTCATCCAGGTTGCCAAGCGGAAGGTGGCACGGACGGCGGCGATGACTCCGGTGGGCCAGTACCCCAAGAGCTCGCAGCCGGATGGGACGTGGCTGCTCGTCCCCGCCAACGACATGATTGGCTGGACACAAGGCTTCTTCCCTGGCGAGAACTGGCTGCTGTACGAGCAGTCGCGCACGTCCGACTGGAGGACACGGGCCGAGGCCTGGACGCGGCCGCTCGAGGTCCAGCAGTGCAACATGCAGACGCACGACCTGGGCTTCAAGTTCATGCCCAGCTACGGGCTCGCGTACCAACTGACGGGAGATCCCTATTACAAACAGGTGCTGCTGACGGCGGCCGGCGCGCTGGCCTCCCGCTACAATCCCCGGGTCGACATCATCAGTTGCTGTGACTGGAACCCGGACTGGCACCTGCCGACGGTCGCCGACACCATGGTGGATCTGGAGTTGCTCCTGTGGGGCGCCCGGAACGGTGGACAGGTGGGCTGGCGCGACATGGCGCTCAACCATGCCCTGCGCGACCTGGCGGACATCGTGCGCCCGGATGGGAGCACCTTCCACGTCGTGGACTACGACCCGAACACCGGCGCCCAGCTCTTCCGAGGCACCTACCAGGGGTATTCCAATACCTCCACCTGGGCCCGCGGGCAGGCCTGGAACGTGTATGGCTTCACGCTGCTCTACCGCTACACGCATGACCCGCGCATGCTGGAGGCCGCCCAGCGGGTCACCGACTACTACCTGAGCCGGCTGCCCTCGGACGCCGTTCCCAACTGGGACTTCGACGCGCCCAGCCTCCACAAGGACTCCTCCGCGGCCGCCATCGTCGCCTCGGCGCTCCTGGAGCTGAGCAACCATGTGCCGGACGCGAGCAAGCAGTTGCTGTACTGGAACACGGCCCTGCGGATACTCGACTCGCTCAGCTCCCCGGTCTACCTGGACGCGACGGACACCACCCCGGGGCTCCTCCTTCATGGCGTGGGCAACCTGCCCGCGGGCCAGGAGGTGGATGTGAATCTCATCTACGGGGACTACTACTTCCTCGAGGCCGTGCGCCGCTTCCAGCGGCAGACCCGTCCTCCCTCCGCGAGCGATTGGTACTCGAAGCTCGACTTCACCGCGGCCACGCACTCGCTGGGCAGCGGAAACACCGGCATCGTCACGGTGGAGTTCGATGTGACGCCCCTGGATGCACCGCTCGACTCCGTCATCGGCTACGCGGACAGCTCCACCACCGTCACCGCCTTCTCGCAGCTCTCCATGCTCATCCGCATGAACTCGAGCGGCTTCTTCGACGTGCGCAACGGAGCCGACTACTCCTTCACCAACCGGGTGCCCTACACAGCCCTCTCCACCTACCACTTCCGCATGGTGGCCAACCTCCCCGACCAGAAGTACAGCGTCTGGGTGACTCCACCGGGTGGCACGGAGGCCCTCCTCGCGGACCGCTTCGCCTTCCGCACGGGCGCTCTTCCAATAGATGACCTCGGAAAGGTCGTCACCAAGAGCGGCTTCGTCGACAATGAGTACCGCGTGTCCGGCCACACCGTCGTGGGCAGCGCGGGCAGCGTCTGGTACTCGCGGCCGGGCTTCTATGCGGGCACGCGCAGCCTGGGTCCCGGGCACACCGGCATCCAGATGATCGACTTCGACGTGACCCCCCGGAGCAATAACATCGATGGCGTCATCGGCTACGCCGACAGCTCCGCCACCGTCGTGTCGCGCTCCGAGCTGGCGATGCACCTGCGCCTGAATCCGGCGGGCTTCATCGACGCGTTCAACGGCACCCGGTACGCCGCCGCCGCCTCCGTGCCCTACACGGCCAACACCACCTACCACATCCGCATCCTGGCCAATCTCCCCGCCCAGAGGTACAGCGTGTGGGTCCGCTCTCCGGGAGGACCCGAGGTGCTGCTCGCGGATCGCTTCGCCTTCCGCCCCGAGGCGCCCGTGATGGATGACATCGGGCAGCTCTCGCTCAAGAGCACGCTCGACAGCGAGTTCTCGGTCGCGGGCCATACGATGGTAACCGTCACGGGCCTCCTCCCGCCGGAGGAAGAACAAACCCCTGCGCCAGTGGAGTAGACGCCATCTTCGTGGGAAGGGAGCCCGTTCCCCAGCCGGTGTGGGGAACACTCGTCATCCGGTGGGAGCCTCGGCAGGCGGCTGGCTCCCTCCGGACCGGTCGCCCACCGAGGCCTACCCGCGGGGCATCAGTCCCCGCGCTCCATCGGAGCGTTCTCCTCGCTCGGCTGCGCGTCGTGCAATCGCGGCCCGGCGGCGTCATCCGGCGGAGCGGGGTCCACCCGCTCCGGCGCGAAGGGCGTGGACCCGAGCCGCTCCAGGACGAAGTCGTCCATGACGGCGAACCCGACCCCGCGCAGCGCCAGCCCCACGCTGATGTGCGTGGCCCCCGGGGGCAACGGCGGTGTTACCCACTCGCCCCGGACATAGATGGTGGGGCTCGTGGGCAGGTCCGGCCCCGCTGCCCATGTGGTGACCCAGGTGCCCGTGGAGATGCGATAGGCGGCGACGAAGGCAACGCGTGAGTCGGTCTTGTACCAGGCAGACACCCGGTAGGAGCGCCCGGGCGTCGCGGCTGGCGCGCACGCACCGGTGTCCTGAGTCACCACCAACCTCCGGTCCCCGCTGGTGTAGCTGCTGATGCGTGGCCGTTGCGCCCAGCTGCCGGTGTGGGCCTCCGTCGTCCTCAACCAACCGCCCGAGTTGGTGCCGAGGTTCTGTCGCTTCCAGCAGTCGGGCACGTTGTCTCCGTCGCTGTCGAGCTCGAGCGAGGGGTTGGGTAGCGGGATGACCACTGGAGTGCCCGCGTCCGTACCTGCATCGGGAACACCCGCATCCGTGCCCGCGTCAGGAACACCGGCATCCCTGCCCGCGTCAGGAACACCGGCATCCCTGCCCGCGTCGGGAACGCCGGCATCCGTGCCCGCGTCGGGGACACCGGCATCGGCTCCGGCGTCCGGCCTGCCCGCGTCCGGCGTGCCCGCGTCGAACGGGAACGTCCCACCATCGCTCCACAAGGGGGGCTTCACCGGCCCGCCGACCACCTCGTGCGTGGTCATCACGAAAGTGCCCCGAGAGGTGCGCGGTGCGAGCCAGGCGAGGAGCTCATCCAGCCGTGTCTCGGGGATGTCATAGGTGTCGGAGCAGGTGGCCGAGCCCGGGCAGACGCCATGCATGGAGATGAGCATCCAGCCTCCGCCCGCGGCCTCGACCTGGAGCACCAGGCTCTGCAGTTCCGCGAGCGTCCAGTCGCTCTTCACGGAGGTGGGGGTGCGGATGAGGAACGGGTCCGCGGGAGGAATCGTCTCCGCCACCGGGCAGCTCGAGCAGCCATCCGGGTTGCGGATTCCGCCCACGGCGCGTGCGTTGTTGAAGTTGCACCCGATGACGAGCTGCCGGGCCGTGAGCGAGTCCGAGCTGAAGGGGTACGCAAACGAGGTGACGGGAAACCCCAGGCTCATCAGGGCGGCACGGTCGTCGCAGATCTCCCGGCGCGCCACGTCGATGGAGACCGTATCCAGATCCGTATGGTTGACGGTGTGGCTGCCAATCTCGTGGCCCGCCGTCGCGAGCGCGCGTATCTGGTCCAACGTGAGATAGCCACTGCGGCCGATGCGGCCACTGCTCATGTAGAAGGTGGCTCGCAGCCCGTATTTGTTGAAGATCTCCCCGACACGGGCCTGGTTGCTGACCGTATCCGCGAAGGAGAAGGTGACGATCGTCGAGCCGGGAGGGATGACGGTCGGGCCAGGCCCCAGGTCGTCCCGGCCCTTCCAGGGGGGAGTGTCCCCCGGTGGGTCTGGGCTCCAGACACAGGCCCCGAAGAGGAGGCCCGCGAGCACGACCACGGACAGGATACGGCCGGACTGACACAGCGCAGACGATGGAAGTGGGTGCATGAGGCACACAATGTCTGCTACCGGCCCAACTCCCGGCCATGACCCGGGGGTCTGGAATCATTGCATTCCATTCACCACTGTCCCTGGTCGCGCCCGCCATCCACGGGCAAAGCATTCCCAGACATTGCCACGGCGGGTTCGGGAGAGATGCGAGCACCGCCCTCACGACAGCGGGCCATCCGATAGTGAGTGGCACCGTGGGGCAGGGCAGCCCGGCTGCCCCCCTCTTATTATGAGGGGCATGAGCCTCCCCGAACGAGGTCCGTGGAGCCGGACATGAGACATCGGAGTCTCGCAACGCGCCCGGAGGAGTCGCCGGCCTGGTGCGGAACACGGGAGGCCCTCCTGTCGCGGCTGACGTGCTCGTCCGAGGGCCTGACGGAAGCGGAGGCCCGGGAGCGGCTCGCGAGCCACGGGCCCAACACCCCCGAGCAGCACCTCCGGCGCCCGGCGTGGAGGGCGCTCCTCGAGCGCTTCGCCAATCCCCTCGTACTGGTGCTGCTGGTGGCCAGCGGGGTGTCGTTGCTCACACACGAGCTGACGAGCTCCGCCATCATCATCGGCATCGTCCTCATGAGCGTGACGCTGGACTTCCTCCAGGAGCGGCGCGCGGACGACGCAGCGGAACGGTTGCGGAGCTCCGTGGCCCTGAAGGCCACCGTGATGCGGGACGGCGCCGAGCGGGAGGTACCGGCCCGGGAGCTCGTCCCGGGGGACGTGGTGCTGCTGTCGGCGGGCAGCCTGGTGCCGGCGGATGCCCGGCTGCTGGAGGCGCGCGACCTGTTCGTCAACCAGTCCCTGCTCACGGGCGAGTCCTACCCGGTGGAGAAGCAACCGGGAGAGGCCCCAGAGGGGACGGAGCCGTCGGAGGCGCGCAACGCCGTCTTCATGGGCTCCTCGGTCGTCAGCGGCACGGGGCGGGCGGTCGTCTTCGCCACGGGCACCCACACCACGGTGGGGGACATCGCCCGCGCCCTCGCCGAGCCCACCCCCTCCACCGCCTTCGAGCGGGCCACGCGCCACTTCGGCCTGATGCTGATGCGGCTGACGGTGCTGCTGGTGCTCTTCGTGCTCCTGGTGGCCGTGTACGCGCGCCGCCCGCTCGTGGAGTCCTTCCTCTTCGCGGTGGCGCTGGCCGTGGGACTGACGCCCGAGCTGCTGCCCATGGTGCTCTCGGTGACGCTCGCGCGCGGGGCGATGCGGATGGCGGCACGGCAGGTCATCGTCAAGCGGCTGAGCGCGGTGCACGACCTGGGCAGCATGGACGTGCTGTGCACGGACAAGACGGGCACCCTCACCGAGGCCCGCATCCGCCTGGAGCGGCACGAGGACGCCCTGGGGCGCGAGAGCGAGCAGGTGCTGCGGTGGGCCTGGCTCAACAGCCACTTCGAGTCCGGGCTGCGCAACCCCATGGACGAGGCCATCCTCGCACACGAGGAGGTGGACGCCCGGGGTTGGCACAAGGTGGACGAGGTGCCCTTCGACTTCGAGCGGCGGCGGGTGTCCGTGCTGCTGGAGCACGAGGGCCGCCGGGTGCTGGTGGTGAAGGGGGCGCCCGAGGACGTGCTGGCCTGCTGCACCCGGTACGCGCTGGACGAGGGGCCGCGCGAGCTGGACGCGGAGGTGCGGGCCCGGGTGCGGGCGCGCTTCGAGGCCCTGGGGGCCGAGGGCTTCCGGGTGCTGGCGGTGGCCTGGCGCGAGGAGGCCCCGGACATGCAGGTGGCCCACCTGGGAGACGAGGCGGAGCTGGTGCTCGCCGGCTTCGCCGCGTTCCTCGATCCCCCGAAGGAGAGCGCGCGGCCCGCGCTGGAGGCCCTCATCCGCGCGGGAGTGAAGGTGAAGGTGGTGACGGGCGACAACGAGCGGGTGGCGCTCCACGTCTGCCGCCAGCTCGGGCTGGAGGTGGAGGGGATACTCACTGGCGCGGAGGTGGGGACGCTGGACGACCCCGCACTGCGCATCCGCGCCGAGCGCACCATGCTCTTCGCCCGCGTCTCCCCGGGACAGAAGAGCCGTGTCATCCGCGCGCTGCGCCAGCGCGGGCACGTGGTGGGCTATCTGGGCGATGGCATCAACGACGCGCCCTCGCTGCACGCCGCGGATGTGGGGATTTCCGTGGACGGCGCCGTGGACGTGGCGCGCGAGGCGGCGGACCTGCTGCTGCTGCGCCACGACCTGGCCGTGCTGTACGACGGCATCCTCGAGGGCCGGCGCACCTTCGGCAACGTGATGAAGTACATCCGCATGGGGACCAGCTCCAACTTCGGCAACATGTTGAGCATGGCCGGAGCGTCGATGCTGCTGCCGTTCCTCCCCCTGCGCCCCATTCAAATCCTGCTCAACAACCTCCTCTATGACGTGTCGGAGCTGGCCATTCCCCTGGACGAGGTGGACGCGGAGCAACTGGAGCGGCCCACCCGGTGGGACCTGCGCTTCGTGCGGCACTTCATGGCGGTGTTCGGCGCGCTCAGCTCGCTGTTCGACGCGGCCACCTTCGGCGTGCTGCTGCTGCTCTTCCACGCGCACGAGCCGCTCTTCCAGACGGGCTGGTTCATGGAGTCGCTCACCACGCAGGTGCTCGTCATCTTCGTCATCCGCACCCGCCGCAATCCCTTGCGCAGCCGCCCCTCGCGGTGGCTGGTGGCCAGCTCGCTCGGCGCGGTGGTGGTGGCCAACGTGCTGCCCTTCACACCACCGGGCGCCTGGTTCGGCTTCGAGCCCCCTCCCCCCGCGCTGCTCGGAGCGCTGGCCATGCTGGTCACGGGCTACCTGCTGCTGGCCGAGCTCCTCAAACGCTGGTTCTTCCGCCGCTATGCCACGGGTTGAGGGGGCGGTCCGCCGCGCCTACCGCAACAGCCTGGGCCACCAGCGCCAGGCGCATTGGTCATTGGCGGGGATGTTCAGCTCTATCTGCTGGATGACCGTCCCATCCAGCGTGATGCCGAGATGCCGATCCGAACAGGTACTCCCGCCAAAGGGGAGGACGAGGTCACCACACGACTCCCCGGTGCTGGTGAAGAGGCGCACGCGTTCCTGGCAGCCCGAGCCCTCGATGAACGTGGGCGGAAGCACGAGGGCGTAGGCACCCTCGTGGCGGATGAGGGTCAGGTCGGAGCCGGGGTTGGCCGCCAGCCAGTCCGGGGCCGGCAGGGCGGTGGGCTCGCCACTGGGGAATTGCCGGACCCACTGGCCACCGAGCTGGAGCACCAGGCCTTCTCCCACCAGCGGCTGGAGCTGCCCCGAGAGGAAATCGGAAGGAGCCGGATCCTCCGCTGCGGCGAAGGGCCGCGTGCGTGCCGACCCATCCTGTCTCAGCCACTGCCCCGTCCAGACGCCGCTCTCACGCGTGCGCCACAGCACGAGCCTGCGCCCCCGCTGGTCGACCCCAATGAGGATGAGAGGGGCCTCGCTGGCGTGGAGCGTTTGCACGAGACGAGGCGCGGTGGCCGGGCTGCCCTTCTCATCGAAGGACTGGACCCACAGGTTCCAGCTCTGGCCATCTCCCCCCGCGCCGCTCCACCATGCGGCCACGGTGCCACCGAAGGGATCCACGGCCGCAGCCGAGACCTCGATGGGCTCCGGAAGAAACGAGGTCCGACGCAGGAACTCGCCCTTGGAGGTGTACGCCTGCAGCTCCGTGGCGGCGGGAAAGTGGTTGATGCGGAGGTCGAACCCCTGGCGCTGGGGAAGGAGCTCGGAACCGAAGTCGCCCCCCAGCAACGTCACTCCGAAAGGCACTCCCTTGGACGAGACGAGCGTCCAGGCCACCACACCGAACGGACCGTCGTTGCGCAGCGCCAGGGAGCCGGAACCATCTCCGGTGCCCGGGCCACAGGCCGCCTCCCGGCTCAGGGCCTGGGTGATGAAGCTCCTGCTCGGGCCGAGCTCCTCCGGCCGGATGTCAGCGCACGAGAGCGGATTCCCGGTGTTCCACTGCGCGGACACAGACTCCTCCTGCTCCGCCGGTTCCGATGCCACCGCCTCCGAGCAGCCTCCCAACGCCCGCGCGAGCATCGTCACCACCACCACCTGCCTCCACTGCTGCAGCACCCGTCCCATGCTTCCACGCCTCATGATGTCTCCCCCTCGTCAAGACAAGGCAAGGGTGCTCATCACCTCTCGCATCCAAAGCCGAACGTTGGGAGGGGCATTCGGTTCAGCCAAGAACCGATACACATTTCCATCCCTCACGACAGTTCATACCAAACACAGACACGGTGCTGTCTCACCCCGCGCAAGCCCATGGAGGCTCCCTTGTTCCGGTGAAACCGAGCCCCCGCCAGGTAGCCCGGGTGGCAAGCAGCGTCACTGAGGCATCGCTCCGGCTTCTTTCTCTCCGGCGCTCAGCAGATGCGCGGGAGCTGCTCTCCAGAGAGCAGGTCCAACAGCCGCTGCCCCCCGAGCCGCGTCCGCAGGGAGACCATGCCCGCGGGCCCCTCGGTGACGCGGCCGATGCGCGCGGCCCCGCCCCCAAGGGGGTGACGTCTCAGCACCTCGATTGCCCGCTCCGCCTGGGGCTCGGGGACGAAGGCCACCATGCGGCCCTCGCAGGCCACGTAGAGCGGCTCCAACCCCAGCAGCTCACAGGCCCCCGCCACGGCCTCGTCCACTGGCACGGCGGGCTCGTCCACGACAATGCCTGCTCCGGCATCGAGCGCGATCTCGTTGAGCGCGGTGGCCAGCCCTCCGCGCGTGGTATCGCGCAGGCAGTGCACCTCCACGCCCGCCTCCAAGAGTGCCGCCACCAGCGGGGCGAGCGAGGCGCAATCACTCACCACGGGTGTCTCGAACGCGAGCCCCTCGCGCACCGAGAGCACCGCGATGCCGTGCCGCCCCACGTCTCCCGAGACGAGCACCGCGTCTCCAGGTCTCACGCGCCGGGGGTGGACGGACACGCCCTCGGAGACACGGCCCACGCCCGAGGTGTTGATGAAGAGCCCGTCCGCCTTGCCCTTGTCCACCACCTTGGTGTCACCCGTGACGATCTCCACACCACACTCCCGCGCGGCCTCGCGCATGGAGGCCACCACCCGGCGCAGCTCGTCCAGCGACAGCCCCTCCTCGAGGATGAAGCCCGCGCTCAGGTACATGGGTTTCGCGCCGGCCATGGCCAGGTCGTTCACCGTGCCGTAGACGGCGAGCTTCCCGATGTCCCCGCCCGGGAAGAAGCGGGGCGTCACCACGTAGGAGTCCGTGGTGAAGGCCAGCCGCTCCCCTCCGAGCGGTACCACGGCGCCGTCATGGCGCTCGGCGAGGGCCGGAGAGCGGAAGGCCTCCAGGAAGAGCTCCTCGAGCAGTTGGCGCATGAGGCGCCCTCCCCCACCGTGAGCGAGTTGCACGGTGGTGTGGCGCTGCAGCGGGACGGGGCAGCTCAGGGCGGGGTCGGCGGGCATGGGAGCTGGAACCTCCGGTAACGGTAGTAGGCGGCGCACGCGCCCTCGGACGACACCATCGTCGCGCCGAGCGGCGTGTCGGGCGTGCAACGAGTGCCGAACGCGGGGCAGTCGGGGGGCTTGAGCTGACCCTGGAGCACGAGGCCGCTCCGGCACCCGGCGTCCTCGCCTCCTCCCACGCAGGCCACGTCGAACTTCCGCTCAGCGTCCCAGTCCGCGAAGGCGGCGCGAAGGCCCAGGCCGCTCGCCGGAATGGGACCGATGCCCCGCCACGTCCTGGGCACCACCTCGAATACCTCGCGCAGCATGGCCCGGGCGCTCTCGTTGCCGGTGTGGCGCACGGCGCGGGCGTACTGGTTCTCCACCTCGGCCCGGCCGGACTCGAGCTGCGCCACGCACATGTGGATGCCCTGTAACAGGTCCAACGGCTCGAAGCCCGTGGCGACGATGGGCACGCGGTACGCGTGGGCCAGGGGCTCATAGGCCTCCATGCCCATGATGGTGCACACGTGGCCCGCGGCCAGGAATCCGTCCACCCGCCGCCCAGGTGCCGCGAGGATGGCTTCCATCGCCGGGGGCACCAGGACGTGGGCCACCAGCAGCGAGAAGTTGCGTAGCCCGCGCCGCCTGGCCTCGTGGGCGGCCATGGCGCAGGCGGGCGCGGTGGTCTCGAAGCCCACGGCGAAGAAGACCACCTCACGCTCCGGCAGCCGCTCGGCCAGGGCCAGCGCATCCATGGGCGAGTAGACGATGCGCACGTCCCCGCCCCCGGCCTTCACCGAGAACAGGTCCCTCCCCGAGCCGGGCACCCGGAGCATGTCGCCGAACGAGCAGAAGACCACGCCAGGGCGCGAGGCGATGGCCAGGGCCTTGTCCAGCAGCTCCACCGGCGTGACGCATACCGGGCACCCGGGGCCGTGCAGGAGCGTGAGCTCCGGCGGCAGCATCTGGTCGATGCCGAAGCGGACGATGGCATGCGTCTGACCGCCACACACCTCCATCAGCGTCCAGGGCCGCGTCACCAGGGACTGGAGCGCCCGCGCATACCGCCGAGCCTCGTCCGCGCCACGGTACTCGTCCACGAACCTCATCGCGGCTCCTCCTCGCGCACCTCGTCCGTCTCTCCGAGCTCCTCCAGGTAGGCGAAGACGCGCCGCGCTCCCTCGGGGTCGACGCGGCTGATGGCGAAGCCGGCATGCACCACGACGAAGTCACCTGGAGCGGCCTCGGGGACATAGGCCAGACACACCTCCTTGATGACCTTGCCGAAGGCCACCCGGCCCATGCGCAGCGGGCCGTCCACCGTGGAGAGCACCTCACCGGGGATGCCGAGACACATCGTGCTCCTCCTCGAACCAGCGAGCCGCGACCGCGACCTGACCCAGGGAGAGCCCCCCATCATTCGGGGGGTACTGCCGCGGCCAGAGCACCTCGATGCCCCGCGTGCGCAGCCGTGCCTGGACGTTCCGCAGCAAGCGAAGGTTCTGGAAGCACCCGCCCGAGAGCACCACGCGCGGCAGGCCCACGCGCACCGCGATGGACTCGGCGAGCACGGCCAGCGCCGCGTGGAACCGGGCGGCCATGAGTGGCGGTGGGACGCCTCGCGTCCGGTCGCTCAAGAGCGCCCGGACGAGCGGCTCCCAGTCCGCCACGGCCGGAACTCCGTCGCCCAGGGGCAGTGGATAGGGATCCTCCTCCCCTTCCCCCGCGGCGAACTCGAGCGCCATGGCGGCCTGCCCCTCGAAGCCCGCCTGCGCGCGGATGCCCGAGAGCGTGGCGACGGCATCGAACAGCCGGCCCATGCTGGTGGTCCTCGGGGACTGGAGGCCCCGATCGAGCATCGCCACGAGCACCTCGCCCTCACGCGCCGCGAAGGCCTCCCGGAGGTGCATGAGAGCCCCGGCCCCATCCACCTCGTGCAACAACCCGAGCGCGGCCCGCCTCGGCTCGCGCAGGGCCCGCTCTCCTCCAGGCAGCGAGAAGGGACGCAGGTGCGCCACGCGGCGAAACCCGGCTCCTTCGACGACAAGGGCCTCGCCGCCCCACAGCGCGCCATCCGTACCGAGCCCGGCCCCATCCCAAGCGAGGCCGAGCACCGGCCCCGAGAGCCCGTGCTCGGCCACGCAGGCCGCGACGTGGGCGTGGTGGTGCTGCACGCGCATGAGGGGCACTCCCCACTCGCCCGAGAGTCGCTCGGCGAGCCGCGAGGAGGCGTAGTCCGGGTGGAGGTCGCACGCGAGCGCCACCGGGCGCGCCTCCAGAAGACGCAGCAGGTCCGCCACCGTCCGCTCCAGGAGCCGCGCGCCCTCGAGGGAACCGAGGTCCCCCAGGTGCTGGCTCACCACCACCTGCTCGCCCACGCACAGGGCTACCGTGCCCTTCAACTGCCCGCCGAGCCCGAGCAGGCACGGAGCCCCCGGAAGTGGCAGCGGAAGGGGAGCGTACCCCCGGGCGCGCCGCAGCACCTGGAGCCCCTCGGGCGTCAGGCGCGCCACGGAGTCATCCACGGGGCGGACGATGGGCCGGTCGTGGATGAGGAACCGGTCGGCCACCCCATGCAGCCGCGCCAGGGCCTCCTCCGAATCGATGCAGAGAGGCTCATCGGAGAGGTTTCCGCTGGTGCACACCAGGGGACGGCCCACCGCCTCGAGCAGCAACCCGTGCAGGGGCGTATACGGCAGCAACGCACCGAGCCATGGGTTGCCAGGGGCCACGGTCTCCGCGACGGACACCGCCGCTCCACCGGACGCGCGCCTGCGCAGCAGGAGGATGGGGGCCGCCGGCGAGGTGAGCACCGCGGCCTCCTCCGGGGATACCTCGCAGCACGAGCGCAGCACTTGGAGCGAAGGGAACATCACCGCGAAGGGCTTCTCCGGTCGGCGCTTGCGCTGGCGCAGGAGCGCCACGGCCTCGGGGCTCGTGGCATCCACCAGGAGGTGGAAACCGCCCAGGCCCCGCAGGGCAAGCACCCTGCCCTCGCGCAGCGTCTCCGCCGCGCCCCGCAGCGCCGCGTCGTCCTCCGCGAGCCGCGAGCCATCCGACGCGAGCATCGACACACGCGGCCCACACGTGGGGCAGGCGATGGGCTGGGCATGGAATCGCCGGTCTCCGGGGTCGCGGTACTCAGCCTCGCAGTCCGCGCAGGGCACGAAGCGTTTCATGGACGTACGTGGCCGGTCATAGGGAAGCGACTCGATGAGCGTCCAACGCGGCCCACAGCGCGTGCAGTTGGTGAAGGGGTAGCGGAAGCGCCGCTCTCCGAACGCAGCCACTTCCTCCAGACACTCCGGGCAGGTGGCCAGGTCCGCCGGCACGGTCGGCTGCGGAGGCGCGTCCGGGTCGCTGTCGAGAATGAGGAAGGCGTGCTCGTGCCGGGGCGGCACCTCGGAGACGTTGACGCGCGTGAGGCAGGCCGCGGGGGGAGCCTCGCACGCGAGGGCCTTCACGAAGTCCTCCACCGCGGGCGCGGGCCCCTCCACCTCGATGCGGACGCCATCGGCGCGGTTGCGGACCCAGCCGGCCAGCCCCCGGGCCGTGGCGGCGGCATGGACGAAGGGCCGGAAGCCCACGCCCTGCACCACCCCGTGCACGGTGATGGCCCGCCTCACCATCCCCTACTCGACCTCGATGGAGGTGATGGCAAGCCCTGTCCGCCCAAGCTGCTCCCCATCGGTGCTCCCGCACCCGGGGCACAGCAGGAGGTGGTGCTCGGGGGCATAGGTGCGGCCACAGGCCCGGCAGCGAGCCTCCACGTGGATGAGTTCCAACAGGAGCCGGGCGCCTTCCGCGCTCGTGCCCCGGGCGTGGGCGGTGAAATGAAACGACAGGCTTTCGGCGGACAGGGACTCGGTCTCCGCCACCCAGCCCCGCACCACGCGCACGCGCGAGGCCCCCTCGGAGACGGAACGCTGGAGGACGGTGTCGAGCACCTGCCGGGCTAGCGTGGACTCATGCATGGCGACGCTCCTGTGTCGGAAGAGGCGGCACGAAGGACCTGCGCGGCGGCGCGCGGGACGGCGGCGGCTACCTCGTGCGAGAGCCCCCGCCGGAAGCGCTCCGGCCGGGAGATGCTCACCCCGACGACGCGGATGGACGGCGACACCGCCGAGGGCGACAGCAACCGCGCCAGCGCCACCGCCTGCGCCACCCCGAGCCCGTGCGTCGACATCGTGGAGAGCCCCCGCTGCTCCAGCTCGTCCGGCTCCAACACGAGCACCTCGCCCGCAGGAGCCGCCAGCACCGCGTCCACCAACACCACCGGGGCCGGCGTCTCCAGCAGGGGCAGGAGCGCGCTCGGCTCCGGCACCAACAGCAACTCCAAACGCTCGGGGGCCCCGAGCGAGCGCAGGTGCTCGATGACGGCGAGCCCCACCTGATCATCACCGGCCGCCGCCTGGCCGAGCCCGATGACACGCACGCGTCCGCTCATGCCCGCTCCACCTTCAGGGTGAGGAAGTGCGTCGCACAGGAGATGCACGGGTCGTGGTTGCGGATGGCCTGCTCGGCGAGCCGGGTGGCCTCGGCATGGGCCCGCGAAGCGAGCTGGGGCGCCAGCTCGCGCAGGTCGTCCTCGATGGAGAGCTGATTCTGGGACGTGGGCGGGACGATACGAGCGTCCAGGATGACGCCCTCCTCGTCGAGCGTGTAGCGGTGGTAGAGCAGCCCTCGCGGGGCCTCGGAGGCACCGTAACCCGTGGCCGCGCGGGGCGGCGTGTCCAAGTGGGGCACGGTGGGCTCCATGTACTCCTCGATGAGGCGGAGGGCCTCGGTGAAGGCCTGGAGCATCTCCACCAACCGCACGAGCAGCGCGCGAAAGGGATTGCGGCACGGCACGGACAGCCCCGCGCGGCGGGCGGCCTCCTGCACCGAGGGGTGCAGCCGATCGAAGTTGAGGTTGAAGCGGGCCAGCGGGCCGCACAGGTAGGCACCCCGCCCCACGCGCCGCGCGTGCAGCGCATGCGTGTACGGCACCTGTTCCTCCACGAAGTGCGAGTCCCACTCGCGCACGTCGATGTCCAGCCCCTCCGAGGACACCACCCGCCCCCCGGCGATCGGGTACTCGCTCGGGTGGCGCAGCGAAACGAACTCATACGCGCGCTCGAGCTCCGGAAAAGGGAAGCGGGCCATCCACTCCAGCGACTCGGCGGTGGCGTCGCGTCCCCAGCGCAGCTCGGGCAGGAGCGACTCCAACTCGGCCCGCGTGGGGGCCCGGTAGAAGCCACCCACGCGCACGTTGATGGGGTGGATGGACCTGCCGCCCAGGAGGGCCAGTAGCGTGTTGCCCGCCCTCTTGATGCGCAGGCCCCGCTGCACCCACTCGCCGTGCTGCTTCGCCATGGAAAGCGCGTCCGGGTAGCCGAGGAAGTCCGGTGCGTGCAGCAGGAAGACATGCAGCCCGTGGCTCTCGATCCACTCGCCGCAATAGAGCAGGCGGCGCAACGCGCGCAGCGGCCCCTCCACCGTCACGCCCAGCGCGTCCTCCATGGCGAGACAGGCGCTCGTCAGGTACGCCACCGGGCAGATGCCGCAGATGCGCGAGGTGATGTCGGGTGCCTCCAGATACGAGCGCCCGCGCAGCAGGGCCTCGAAGAAGCGGGGCGGCTCGAAGATGGCCAGGCGCACGTCCGTGGCCTTGTCACCCTCCAGGCGGACGGTGAGCGAGGCCTCGCCCTCCACGCGAGTGAGGTAGTTCACGTCGATGGTGCGCGTCTCAGTCTTCATGGCGCTCGCTCTCCTCGCGGAAGGCGGGGGCATTGGCGTTGAAGTTGCGGAAGGCGCGGACGAGCTCCGTCTCCGAGCGCCCCGCGGCCTGGAAGGCCCGCGCGAGCGAGGGCGTATTGGGCGCCTCCATGGGCCCGAAGCAGCCGTAGCAGCCGCGGTGGTACGTGGGGCAGAGCGCGCCGCAGCCGGCGTGCGTCACCGGCCCCAGACAGGGAGTGCCCGTCACCATCACGCACACGTTGCCTCGCAACTTGCACTCCACGCACACGCTGTGGGCCGGGATGTTGGGCCGCCGCCCGTTGAGGAAGGCGCTGAGCACCTCCAGCAACTGCCGCTTGTCGATGGGGCAGCCGCGCAGCTCGAAGTCCACCGGCACGTGGTCCGCGATGGCGGTGGAGGTGGCCAGCGTCTCGATGTACTCGGGCTTCGCATAGACGGTGGAGAGGAACTCGCGCACGTCCTTGAAGTTGCGCAGCGCCTGGATGCCGCCCGCCGTGGCACACGCCCCGATGCTCACCATGTACCGGGACACGCGCCGCACCTCGCGGATGCGCTCGGCATCCGAGGGAGTGGTGATGGAGCCATCCACGAGCGACACGTCGTAGGGCCCCTTCAGCGCCGTGCTGGTGGCCTCGGCGAAGTAGGCGATGCGCATGGCGTCCGCCAGCGCGAGCAACTCGTCCTCCAAGTCCAACACGGTGAGCTGGCACCCATCGCACGAGGCGAACTTCCAGACGGCGAGCGAGGGTTTCTTCCGGCGAGCCATCTCACACCTCGCGCAGGTTGATGAAGGGACGGAGCCGGCCGTAGGGGAACACCGGCCCGTCCTTGCACACGAAGAGCGGGATGAGCTGGCAGTGGCCGCAGAAGCCCACGGCGCACTTCATGTTGCGCTCCAGGGAAAGGTGAATGCGCGAGTCGGGCACGCCCTGGCGCTCCAGCTCGCGCACGGTGAAGCGCATCATCACCTCGGGCCCGCACATCAGGACCACGGTGCGCGAGGGGTCCCACTCCACGTCCCGCAGCAGCGCGGGCACCACGCCCACGTGTCCCTTCCACTCGGGGCCTGCCTGGTCCACGGTGACGAGTACCTTCAACCGGGAGTCCTCCTGCCAGCGGGCCAGCTCGCGGCGGTACAGCAGGCCCTCCGGTGAGCGAGCCCCCACCAGCACGGATACCCGGCCATACGCCTCGCGGTGGCGCAGCAGGTGGAGGATGGCGGGGCGCAGCGGAGCCAGTCCAAGTCCTCCGGCCACCACCACCACGTCCAGCCCCCGGGCCTCGTCCACGGGCCACGGCCGGCCATAGGGGCCTCGCACCCCCATCCGTCCGCCCCTCCCCACGCGGCGGAGCGCCTCGGTGACGGAGCCCACGATGCGGACGGTGTGGAGGAGCTCGCCCGGGCGTCCCGGGTCTCCGCTGATGGAGATGGCCACCTCGCCCACCCCGAAGGCGTACAGCATGTTGAACTGGCCCGGCAGGAACGGGAAGCCGCCAGAGCGCTCCGACACATCCAGCGACACCGTGAACGTGTCGGCCGTCTCTCGGCGGAGGCTCCGCACACGAAGGGGCACGGGCGTCATCGGGCCAGTGGTGGAGAGGGCACCGGTGCTCATGTGTCCGCCTTGTAGAGATCCAACCGCTGCATGCGGACACGCTCCAGGCGCTCATAGAGCTGGCGCACCAGGCGCATCGCCAGGGCCGGCTCCAGCACGGGGTGCTCTGGGCTGGGGCCGCGCAGGCACGAGGCATCGAGCGCGAAGGCCTCCACGGGCTCCACCGCCCGCGCGTCCAGGTGCCAGCGGTAGGGAGGAAAGAGCCAGGACAGACCGAGGATGTCGCCGGCCTTCAGCGTCTCGAGCTGCCGGGGCCCCTGCCCGGGGATGTTCAACTCCAGCGACACCCGGCCGCCGCGCAGCAGGAAGAGCGTGTGGGCCTCGTCGCCCTCGCGCAGCAGCAGGGCGCCCGCGGGAAAGGACACCTCTCTCACGCTACAAGCAATCGCCTTCACCTGCTCGGGGGAGAGCCCGCGCAGGAAGGGATGCGCCTCGATGGGGGGAAGCGATGACGCCATGGATGGGCTCCTCTCACGCGCCGGGCCGGGCCCCATCGGTGGCGCGGAGGGCGGCCACCTCCTCGGTGATGTCGATGCCCACCGGGCACCAGGTGATGCAACGCCCACAGCCGATGCATCCCGAGGTGCCGAACTGGTCCCACCAGCTCGCGACCTTGTGCGTGAGCCACTGCCGGTAACGGGAACGGATGGAATGGCGGACACTGCCGCCGTGCAGGTACGAGTGGTCCAGCGTGAAGCACGAGTCCCAGCGCCGCCAGCGCTCGGCCACGCCCCCGAGCAGGTCCGTCGTGTCCTCCACCGTGGAGCAGAAGCACGTGGGACACACCAGGGTGCAGTTGGTGCACCCCAGGCAGCGCTCGGCCACGTTGTCCCAGCGCGGGTGCTCCAGGTTTCGGTAGAGCAGGCCCTTGATGTCCGTGGTGTCCATGGCTCGGCCCATGTTCTGGGCGGTGCGCTCCACCACCGCGTCCGCGGCCTGCGTGTCCTGCTCACGAGCGGGAATGGCTCCCACGCGCGCGAGCAACGCCGCGCCGCGCTCGCTGCCCGGCTCCGCGAGGAAACGGTGTCCGCCTTCGTCGAGCAGCTCGGTGAGGGCCACGTCGAAGCCAAAGGTGGCGCGAGGCCCGGTCCGCATGGACACACAGAAGCAGGTGCCTCCCGCCTGCCCGCAATTCACCGCCACCACGAAGAGCCGCTCGCGGCGCGCCGCGTAGTCGGGGTCCTTGTAGGGCCCCTCCAGGAAGGTACGGTCCTGGACGGCGATGGCGTGCAGGTCGCACGAGCGCGCGCCGATGAGCGCCAACCGGGGCGGCTCGGTAGTCTCCGGCTCCACCTCGAAACCCTTCTCCTGACGGTGCGCGCGCAAGAGCCGCAGCTTCGGCAGGAAGAGGAACTGCTTCCAGGATTTGGGTCCCACCGAATAGCCGAACAACGCCCCGTCCTCGCGCCGAGCCAGCCGGTAGGTGCCCGCATCCTGCACCTCCGTCATGCCCCGGGGCAGGTCCGCCACGCCCCGAATCTCCGCGTGGTCGATGGCGCCATCGCGCACGGTGGGGCCCATCAACCGCCAGCCATCGGCCCGCAGCGCTACCAGCAGGGCATCGAACCCCTCCACGGAGAGGAGGAAGCGTTCCCGCTCGGCTTCGGGTGGGGCGACCTCGGGCATACGGACTCCAGGAACAGAGGGCACGGATATGCGGCTCACCAACCTATGCTCCGACCCCGAGCGCTTTCGAATGAGGCCCAGCCCGGCCCGTCGTCCGGCGAACGCTTGCGGCCGCGCCCTTCACGCATCGGACATCCGCCCCAGCCGCCCTGGGTTCAGCACCCCGCACTCGAATACGGCCCTCGCCCCCCGGCACCGGGCTCACCTCGATGCATCCCCGCCCTCCGAGTACGACCATCATGAAGCCGGCCAGGAGAGAGGGGGAGCCTCTGCCTCCCGTCCTCTGCTTCCCTCGGGCACTGGCGGACTCAGAAGGAGGCCTTCAAGCTCTATTCTCACCTCCAACAGGCGGCCAGGTGGTGGGGAGCCTGCCGCGCCTCTCGGTGAAGCGCTCGGCGGCACGCGTGGCGAGCCTCCCGGAGAGCAGCACCGGAGAGAGGCCCTTCAAGAGCACCCCCTGGCCAGCCAGGAAGAAACCGTCCACCGGCGTGCGCGTGCGGAAGCGGCCCGCCAGTTCGACTACTTCGCCAGGAACAAAGCCATCATCCTCACCACCAAGTGCGTAATTCCACTTCACCTCGGAGGCACCACGCCACGCCCTTCACATTCAGACCTGCGGCGGACTGGCCTCGGCTACTTCGGCGAAGGTGGGCAGTGGTATCTTCCAGCCGCCCGCCGAGCCGCTTGATTCATCGTCGTCCACAGTGATTCCGCAAACGTTGGGGATGTTGGAGGACCGCTGGCGCAGACTGTACCCTGGCCAGTCGTTGGAATTCCGCTTCCCACTCCATCCCTGGGCGTAGGCTTGGAAAAAGTAGCGGGCTACGCTCTTTTCCTTGCACCAGCCGAGTACGTCGTAGCTTCCGTAGACACCGATGGCATACGGGTACTCGGGCTCGCCCTGTTGCCTCTGGTCCATCCGGTAACGGTTGTACCCGTCCTGCACCCCCCTGAAGTAGTCCAAGATGGCGGTTTTATCCGAAGCAACAGCGTCGAAGTCGACCGCGAAATAGACGGGGGTGTTGGAAGGCTGGCTGAAGTTGTTGGCGGCGAGATCGAAGGCGCCGCGTGCGTCGACGTAACCCCGATCATAGGTGAAGTATGTCTTACTGGTCGGGTTGCCATCTTCGAAGATAGACACGATGTATAGCCCCGCCCGGGTAATGATCTGCGCCTCTGGGATGGTCAACTGGCAGCCGTCAAGGTTTCTCAGCCGGAAGTAGCGGCCGACAAAGGACCTGCCCTTGTTCTTCAGGCACGTCGCGACACTCGAGTTGATAGTGTATGCAGTATGGATTCCGTTCACCATGGGCTCCTCCCTTGGTTGGGCCAACCCCGCGGGACCGTTGGACCAAACATCCTCCGCGAGGGGCGCGCTTCGCCCAAAAGCTGGAGAGGGTGGACGCGTTATGTCAGGGGGAGACCGCCACCAGTTCCTTCCTCCCTTGCCCAGCCAGGAGCATGCCGGCCCCTGCCGTACGGCCTCCCTGCACCGGCGAGGTGCACCAGCGCCCCAAACCGCCGGACATGGTTCTTTTCCAGAGTGAATTGGACGAGAGGAAGAGCGGCAGCTCGGGTAGCTCCAGAGGTTCGCGGCGCTCATTCCATGCACCTCACCAGACGGCCTCGGAGTGGACGCTCACCTGCTCTCCGGGCTGGAGCCCCTCGAGGAGCTGGGCCCAGTTCCTCTCCATTCCCGCCACCAGGACCTCCAGGTCCGGGAACCGTTCGGCGTCCGCGCACACCGAGAGGTTCAGCTGACCGGCATAGGACAGGATGGCGAACGTCAGGCCGACGGTTCCCGCGGGGTTGTTCGCGATCGTCACATCGAGGATCCGCGCGCCGAGCACGAAGAGGGGCACCGGCGGCCCCTCCAGGTCGCTCTCGAAGAGGTTCATCATGTGCTGCCGTCGAGCCAGGAAGCGGAGCAGCCCGGACCTCGATACCCACGCGATGATGTGTTCGAAGCTCGTCGCCAGTTCCTTCTTCTTCATCTTCCGGGTCGAAGCGGCGATCGCCTCCAGACATGCCTCGGGGTCGGGCAGGTCCAGGGGGAGTGGAGCGAGCAGCTGAGCGGTCTTGTTGCCAAGGTCTCCGGCGTCCGTCGCGAGCCGCAGGGAGACCGCCACGGAGGCCATGAGGGCTACGCCCTCGACCGGCTCGCCACGATGAAGCAGCAACTCCCTCGAGCCACCCGCGATCAGGGCGAGCATGACGTCGTTGATCCTGACGCCCCGAGCATGGGCGACGTTCCTCGCCTCGGTCAGCCCCATCCGCATCACGGACAGGCGGCGGCCGACTTCGACGGGTGCGTTGAGAGAGGTCCTCGGCGCTCGCTGGTTTTCACGGAGGGTTCGCACCAACGTCCGCCCGGCCGAGGCGGCGGAGCGGGCGAGGGCCACCGGATGGGCCAGCCGCTTCACGGCTCGCGCCAGAGCCGCCCCCTTCACGGCGAGGTTGTCCACGAACAGCTGCCAGTGGCTCGGTGGTGGCCGAGGTGACCACGGCTCCTCCCCCGGATCCGCGGCGTCCGGCGTCAGATCGAACAGCGCGCTGAAGATACGGAGCGCGGCCTTCCCGTCCGCGATGGAGTGGTGCAGCTTCACCAGCACGGCGAGCCGTCCGGACTCCAACCCCGTCAGGAACCAGAGCTCCCAGAGGGGCTTGAAGCGATCCAGGCGCTTGCTCAGGAGCTTCTCGACGAGCCGCAGGAGCTGCGCTTCTCCACCCGGCGCGGGAATCTCCCCGTGGAGGATGTGTCGCTCCACGGAGAAGGCGGCATCGTCCACCCACAGCGGGGGGCCCAGGAGCGGCCCCGGCCGATACAGCACCTTCCGCAGCACGGGAACCCGCCGCAAGCGACGCTCCAGGCGGAGCCGGATCTCCTCCAGCCGCAGGTGCCCGGCGGCGTCCAGGAGCGGCGGTCCCTCCAGCAACAGCAGCGCCCCGATGTGCGTCGGTGTCCGGGCACCCTCGATCGACAGGAGCATCCGGTCCAAGGGACTCAGCCGGTGATACCGGGCGCGCATGATTCGACTCCCGCGAACAGGACCCTCTCGCCTGGAATCAACCTGCTCACGACTCGAGGCGCCCGGCAGGGAGGTCAGACCCGATTCCCCTGGGAATGGAGGTCGATCCGACCTGCAGACCGCCTGACGGGCGGGCCCGCGCCCGGTGCACCAGCAAAGGCAGGCACTTGCGCTGCATTGCCCGGAGGGCGCTAGTCGAGCTTGTGCACGGGGACGACCCACCACTCCCGATTGGTGGCGATATCGTCGGCGAAGAAGAAGACGTTGCGCCCGAGCGCGTGAAAAGGAAGGGGAAGGAGCCGCGCACGCCCGGGGTGAGCTCCTGCAACATCCGCGTTCCCCGCTTCGTGCCGTCGCTCACCCAGAGCTCGGGGCCGTGCACCCCGTCGTCGGCGCTGAACAGCAGGGGTCCCCCCACGCCAGACAGCCAGGTGGGCTCCGAACCCAGCGGGCCAGGGCGGATGTCCTTCACCAGCACAGTGCCCGCCTCCGTCCCGTCGCTCCGGAAGAGCTCCCGCCCAAACAACGGATCCCCCGCGAAGAAGAGGACCGAGCCTCCCACGGCCGTGAAGTTCTCGGGGAACGAGCTGCCGAAGCCCGGGAAGATGTCCCGCACCACGAAGGTCCCCTCGGCCGTGCCATCGGTCCGCCACGGCTCGTTCCCGGAGACAGGGCTCGAGGCGGAGAAGAAGACGAGTCCCCCCACCACCGTCAGCTCCCTGGGAAACAGGCCCGAGGGTCCGGGAACGGCGTCCGCCACCAGCACGGTGCCCACACCCGTCCCATCGCTCTTCCACAGCTCGTAACCGGCGACCTGGTCGAAGGCGGAGAACAGGAGCGTTCCATTGAAGTCGGTCAAGGTGCTCGGACGCGAGCCGAAGCCTCCCGGGTAGAGATCCGCGACGAGCACCGTGCCCTCGGGCGTGCCATCGCTCTTCCACAGCTCGGCGCCGTGGACTCCGTCGTCCGCGCCGAAGAAGAACGCCTTTCCCACGACGATCGGATTTCCCAGGTCCGGACTTCCCTCGGGACCCGGGTGGATGTCCTTGACGAGCACCGTCCCCCTCTCCGTGCCGTCACTCGTCCACAGCTCCGAGCCGTGGATGCCATCATCGGCGAAGAAGAAGAGCCGCCCACCGAAGGCGACCATGTCACCCGGGCCCGAGCTCTCCGGGCCGGGGTAGATGTCCTTGACGAGCACCGTGCCCCCGGTCGTGCCATCGCTCTTCCACAGCGTGAAGGGGCGTGGCGGCCCCTCGTCGTCCTCCTGATCGAAGCGCACCAGGAGGAAGAGCGTCCCGTCCACCCGGGTCAGTCCGAGGAGGCGTGGCTCGGTGAATGGCCCCTCGGGCTCGAACCGGCGGACGAGCACCGTGCCCGCCTCCGTCCCATCCGTTCGCCAGAGCCCATCTCTGACCAGGAAGTAGAGCAACCCGTCCATCTCCGTCAGATCCCTCGGGAAGGAGCTGCCCTGGCCAGGAGCGATGTCCTTCACCACGAAGGTGCCCTCGGGCGTGCCGTCGCTGCGCAGCAGCTCGGTACCAAAGTCCAGGGTGGTGGCTGTGAAGAAGAGCAACCCACCAAAGGAGGTCAGCCCCGAGGGGAACGACTGGCCCGGGCCAGGGAAGAGCTCCTCGACGAGCGACGTGCCCGCGGGAGTGCCATCGCTCTTCCACAGCTCGGCGCCGAACTCCGGCGTGTCCCGGACGAAGAAGAGCATCCGCCCCACTCCGGTGAGATCTCGCACCTCCGAGCCCGCGGGGCCCGGGGTGAGATCCACGGCCAGACGGGTGCCCTGGCGGGAGCCGTCGCTCCTCCACAACTCGGTCCCGTGCGCCACGTCGGTGGCGAGGAAGAAGAGCGTCCCCTCCACATCCGTCAGCTCCGAGGGCGCCGAGCCGAGCCGGCCCGGGACGATATCCTCCACCCGGCAGGGACTTTGCAGTGAGTCATTGAGGGCGGAGACGCGGGGCTCCTCCTCCGGGCCCTCCGCGACGGTGGGGTTGCAAGCCAGCCCCAGCAGCAACACGGGCACGAGAGACCTCGAGAGGCCCGAAAGGACAGACATGGAGAACCCCCCCATTCACGTGGAACCACACTGGCTTCACGGTGGCCTCCAAGCTGGGCGCGAACGCACTCCCGGCCATCCGGTCTCCGGAAGGTGGGCTCCGTTCAGCGCACGACCTCCCCTCGCGGGCAGTGACACGTGAGGCTCGGGTTTCCAATCACCCAGCAGGAGACCTGGCTGCGCCTGCCCGCCAGTCCGCCTCAAAGCCACACTGCGGGCACTATTTTCCCAACGGGGAGGGATGGAGCCCCTCGGTGCCAGTGGACAGCCGAGGGAGGGGGCAACCGTGGCGCACGATGGGCAGGCGGGAGGGTTGTCGTGCCGGTTCGAACTGGTTCACGGCCAGAGCGGTCATCTGGTGCGCTTCCTGGCCGGTGGGGAAGCACCCATCGAGCGCCCCTTTGGCTTCGAGCTATCGCCTACCTCCCGCTCTCGCGGCGTCATTGCCCGCATCGAACAGGGCATCTGCACCCGGCCGGACCTTCAGGACGTGGGCAGCCAGTTATGGAACGCACTGCGTCCTCCCGGCATCCAGGAGGCCTTCGCCGAGTTGGAGCGCCAGGCAGACGAGTCCCGGCCCCTACGGGTGTGGCTGGACGTTCCCCCCGAGGCCGATGTCGAGCGACTGCCATGGGAGGCGCTCCACGACGAGATGGCGAGCAGCTTCCTGGGCACCGACCTGCGCTACTGCCTGTCACGCACTCCACCAAGGGGTTGCCCGCCCTGCCTGTACACGCCCCGGGGAGAGCAACCCATCCGCGTGTTGGTGGTCATCCCCGAGGGCTCGGGCCTCCAGGTGCAATACGAGTGGAACAACCTGCGCAACGCCGCGAGGGATCTGCGCGACGTGTTGCACCTCGGGCTCGTGGAAGGACGGGTGACGCCGGATCACCTTCAGGCGGAGCTCAGGTCCTCCGCCTGGGACGTGCTGCACTTCATTGGCCATGGAGAGGCAGGCGAGGAGGGCATCTCCATCCGGCTCAACGGCGAGGAGCCGGGCACGGACCTGTGGATGGATGCCTCGACCTTCGCCAGCCTGGTGCAGGGACAGCACGTGCGGCTCGCGCTGCTCAACTGCTGCCTGGGGGCCTCGCCCTCGGTCTCCCGGACGCTCTCCGGGCTCGGGCCCCATCTCATGCGGACGGCGCGCGTCCCCGCCGTCATCGCCATGCGGTATGAAATTTCCGACACGGTCTCCATCCGGTTCGCGGACAGCTTCTACCGGGAGCTCCTCACGGGCAGAGCCCCCGGGCGGGTGGACACCGCCGTCCAGCAAGCGCGGCACGCACTGCGCATCAACGCGAGCGGCGACACCATTCGAGGCTTCGTCACCCCCGTGCTCTACCTGAGCCCCGGTTGCGAGCAACTCTTCGACGTGCGCCCGGCGCCAGGGGCTCCAGTGACTTCGGTGGTGGAGCCAATCACGCAGACGCCCGTCGTGCCGCTCCCCCGGGCGCTGGTGGCCAGTCTGCGCGAGGGCCGTTGCATCCCGGTGGTGGGGCCGGGGTTGCACCCGCTTCCCACGGTCACGCGGCGGCACGTCGTGGACGCTCCCGCCCCCGCGCCCACCCTGAGCCAACTCATCCACCGTCTCGCTCGCGAGAGCGAATACCCGGAAGCGGACGACTTACGGCATCTGGAGACGGCCGGAGACTGGATCCTTTCCCTCCTGCTGGCACGTGTCTGTCAGCACTACCAGCACGATGGCCGTCGTTACCGGCTCATCGAGTCCCTCCAGGCCGCCTGCGGAAGGGCGGAGCCTCCGGGGCCCCTGCTGCAGATCGCCAGCTGGGACGTCCCCGGCATCTTCTACCTGCACTTCGACGGATTGATGGAGGAGGCGCTCAAGCGGGCCCGGAAGATGACCCGGGTGCTCAACCGGGTGGACCAGCCCCAGGCTGGAGGTGAACACACCGAACCGTTGCTGGTGAACGTGCTGGGCACGCTCACCTACGCCGCCTCGCTCATGCTCACCGAAATGGACCACGAGCACCTCTGGGAGCGGCTGCCGCGCGCCAGCTCGGACGTGGTGGGCCTGGTCCGGCAGATGGGCCGCAGCTTCCTCTTCCTGGGCGCCTCTCCGCGCGACCTGCTCGTCCGCCGGCTCTGCCTCCTGCTCGAAACGGGCGAGGCCTCCATGCAGGGTCCCTGTTTCTTCGTGTCCAGGGAGGCCACCGAGGTCGACTCCGCCTACTGGAAGTCCTTCAACGTGAGGTGGATCCGCGAGGAGCCCTCCACGGTCATCGACGCGCTCACCGCGCGGCTGGACGCGGAGGATGAGGCATGAATGACCGCCCCCACCCGCCCCCGGACATTCCTCCCTTCAAGTACCTCGACTACTTCCAGGAGTCCGAGCACGAATGGTTCGCCGGGCGAGAAGATGAAATCCAGGAGCTCCTGACGGGCGTCATGCGGGGCCGGACCTACGTGCTGTATGGCCACGCGGGTTCGGGAATGACGTCCCTGATGCTCGCGGGTCTGTTCCATCCGTGGCGCCAGCGAGGCTTCCATCCCCTCCGGGTGCGCGTCCTCGAATCGCCCGTGGCGGAGCTGTGCGCCGCGCTGGCCTCCGAGCTGGACTGTCCCGAGCTGGCCCGGGAGATGGATCCGCACCTGCTCGTGGGGCTCTGCGCCCGCGAGCCGCTCCTCATCGTGCTGGACCAGTTCGAGGAGTTCTTCACCCGGTTCAAGGAGCGGCCCCAGGAGCGCGAGGCCTTCATCGGGTTCCTGGGACGCATCTCCCAGGAGAGCGCCGCCAACGTGCGGCTCATCTTCTGCATCAGTGAGGACTCCTACGCCCGGCTCGAGGACCTGCGCGCCACGCTGCCCGACTTGACCGAGAACGGACTGCGGCTACCTCCACTCACCGCCTACGGGGCGCGGCAAGCCATCGTCCGGCCACTGCTGCACGTGGGGGCCCGCTACGACGAGGCCTTCGTCAACGCACTGGTGGACGATCTGGCCGGCTGGCAATTCGAGCCGGTCGTCCTGCAGGTCGCCTGTGGAGAGCTCTACCGCGACGCCGCGCAACGGCAGGGGCTGCCCGTGCGGCTCACGCGGGAGGACCTGGAGCGACTGGGGGGAGTGGAAGGCATCCTCCACCGCTATTCCCACCACCTGACGAGCGGGCTCGCGCCGGAGTGGCTGATGCTCGTGCGCGCGGTGCTGGAGGGCCTCATCACCCCCGAGCACACCCGGCGAATCGCTCGCGCCGAGGATCTGCTCGCGGGCACCACACGGGTGGAGTTGGGGGAGACGCAGGAGGTGCTCAAGCGCCTCGCCGAGGTGCGGCTGCTGCGCGTGGTGCAACGCCCGGATGGGACCTGGTATGAGCTGATGCACGAGCGGCTCGTGGGCATCATCGAGCAGTGGCTGAACGAGGATCCGGACTTCGTGCGGTTCCGGATGACGCGCCACCTCATCACCAGCTGGAGCGAAGACCCCCAGTGGCGCGCGGACCCACACTGGTTGCTCTCCGGGGAGCAGCTCGAGGAGCGGGTGGACCCCTGGAAGGAGCGGCTCCGGCTCAACGAGAAGGAGACGGAGTTCATCCTGTGCAGCGTCATCCATGCGCACAGGGACACCGTCTGCTTCTGGGCCTCCCGCTATGACGAGTTCGGCGCCGGGCACACGCGGGAGCTGCTCCTGAAGCTGTTGGAGCACCCCCACCCGGCCATGCGGCTCGGTGCGGCCCGCGCCTGCGCGAGCCAGGAGGACAACACGGGCCAGCTCACCACCCGATGCCTGAGGCTGGCACTGGAGGCGCCGGACAAGGCCTTGCGCCGTGCGGCGGGGAGCTCATTCGCCAAGCTCGCGCGGCCCGAGGACATCGCACAACTCCGGGGAGCGCACGAGGAACCGGACCTGCGGGTGCATGCGCTGGAGGTGATGGCGGACCTGTCCGAGGCGCGGCGATCGCTCCGGGGTTTCCCAGCATGGGAGCGGCTCCTCGCCCACCGCATCGTGCGCAGACGGCGCGTGGAGCGGAACTGGCACGTCATCGAGCGCCGGGCCTCCATTGGCGCATTCACCGGCGCACGGATGACCCTGGTGTGGTCCTTCACGATCGGCCTGGCGATCCTGTTCGTCCTGCTCGTCACCACCTTCCCGCTCCAGGTGACGATGGGCTGGCCCTGGGAGTTCGCCAGGCAGGGGCTCGGAGTGGGGCTCATCTTCATCCCCTTCATCCTCATCCCGCTGGGGATGCTCATCTCCTGGCGCGTGGCCCGGCGCACTGGCATCCTGCTCGCGCTGCATGGGCACGAGCACTGGGGCTACCCGACGTTCCGGAGCGGGACGGTCATGTTCGGCTCCGCACTGCTGTCCTGCGTGTTCCTGGCCTTCATGGTCGGGCCGACGGATGCCGTGGTGGGGCTGGCGGACAAGCTGGGAGTCACGCCCTGGTTCGTGCTGCTCCTCATGACACTGGCCACCGCCTTCCTGGCCTGGCTGCTGACGTGGGTGCTCGTCGCGCTCGGAAGCCATTGCATTCCCACGAAGGCACGTCCCCCCACCGTCTATCTCTGGGCCTTCCTCGGCAGCGGGTGCGTTCCCCTGGCCATCGAGACGCTCCTGAGCCGCTCCGCCCTCTGGGCGAAAACCTGGGACCTCGACTTCGCGGAGGTCCTGGGCCTCGTCGCGGGCGTGGCGACCATCATCTCGAGCTTCCAGTCATTCGTCGTCATCTGCGCGCTGGCGAGGGCGCGCAAACGGCTCGGCGGCGAGCAGCCATCCCCACGGCGCGCAGTCATCCATCTGTCTCGCGCCACGCTCCTGCTGGGAGCACTCATCTGCGGGGTGATCGCCGCCATCTTCCTGGGAACCGACACGATTCCTTCCCGGGTGAAGTCTCCGCTCGGACGGGAGTTGCCCCTGGAGGGAACGGTCTGGAAGGTACGGGATGCCGACTACTTCACCCTCCTCGGCCCGGGAGGAGACGGCTTCGCGATGTCCGTTCACGGCGAGAACGCGGCGACCCGCCTTCTCATGGATGGGCTCGACATCTCCGACAACTCGCTCCTGGTGTCTGCCCGTCAGCAGGTGCTCGCGGCCGTCACCGCCAGACCCTTGCAACAGGTGCCGGAGAAGACTCCGGCGGAGATCCCACCGCGCATCCCCTACCACTACGATCTCGTCCAGGAACCCATCCAGCGGGAAGCTCCGGACGAAGTGACGGAGAGCAATTGGACGCTGATCTCGCTCCCGCTCGAGCCGTCGCTGTCGAACTCCGGCAGGGAACAGGAGCTCAAATGGCAGGCGAGTCTGGCGGGGAAGCTGCCTCCAGACTGGAAGACGAAGGGCACGGTGGTGCACGTGCACCCCGTGCTGCTCCACCTGCCTGGCCTGGAGCAGGGGAAGTGCCTGGACCTGTTCGGCACCAGCAACACGCTGCTGGGATTGACGAATGCGCTCGTCATGCGGAATCGGGACGACGCCCAGACCGTGCCGCCCCCCAACTCCCTGGCCGAGCTCTTCCTGGAGGGCTTCCGCGTGGAGCCCGCGCCTGGAGGGCAATGGTCCCTCCAGCTGACCGTCTTCCAGTCGCACGGCATCGAGCCCGTACAGTGCCTGCCGTCCCGGGGCATCTTCAGCATGATGGCGCCGCGGCGCACCACCTCGCTCGAGTCCTCCGACGAGCCGCGCTGGATACTGGTGGCGGTGAAGCTGTATTGAAGCGCGGCCCGGCGCTCAACCGGCCTGCTTCCCCGCGGACGGGGTGTATTGCGCCAGGATGTCCGGCCACTCGGCGTAACACTCCACGGGGGCCCCGCGCTTGAAGAAGTTGCGCAGCGCGATCTTCAAGTTCTGCCAGAAACCACCCAGCGTCGCGGTCAGCCACTGCCGGTCGCTGTAGGCCTCCAGGTAGCCCGCGGCGTGGAGGGACGGAGCCCCCTGCCTCACCTCCAGCACCACCGACAATTGATGGCCCTCCACCCCCACTCGCTCGGGCGAGCTCGTGTCATCCAGCCGCCACCGAGCCCCCGTCCCCTCGAAGATCTCCGTCTCCACGCACGTGCGGCGTGCCTCGTAGATGAACGGACCCACCTCGGCCTTGCCATAGACCCTCGCGGCCACCTCGTCCGTGATGGCCAGCCCCGGCATCACGGGCAGCGGCACGCCCACCTTCGCCCCCGCGTCGAGCGCCAGCATGGCCCCCATCTCCGCGTGCGCCAGCACGGTGCTGCGCTCCTCGGGGAAGAGGCGGACCACGCGGAAGCAGTCCGTGCGCTCGTTGTCCGCGCGGAACTCCACCAGGCATTCCACCCGGGCGAAGCCCTGATCGCGCTTGGGGAAGAGCGTCAGCGGGATGTCCACCCGCCACAGCGAGCACCCCGGCGCGCACGGCATGTCTCCCGCCGTGTAGGGCGTGATGACCAGCCGCTTGTGGAACGCGATGAGCTCCCCATGCAGCCGCTCGCGCAGGCGGGCCACGCGCTCGCCCGGCGGCTCCGCCTCTCCGCGGGACCCGGGCACCTTCCAGGCCTCCTCGGTGATTTCATCCCAGAGCCGCTCGGTATCCGTCGGCGGGTGCCTCGCGACGAGCTCTCTCAGCGCCGGGTTCATCTGCTCCTCCGCCATGCGCGCCTCCCTGCGGGTGTGGTCCACAAGATAGGGAGCGCAGCCGCTTCCCGCCCCCTCCATCGCGGGTACGACGTGCCGTGTACCCGCCGACACGCGCGCACTCCGGAATTCATTGCCGAACAGGCCTCAGGAGCTGGTAGCCCCGCCCCCCGGAGCCCATTCCCTGGACATTCTCGAGCTGCAGGACGAGCAGCCCCGAGGGGAGCGCGTAGTACACGTCGGCCCGCGCGTTCTCGTTGGCATCCAGGCGGGGGTAGACGAGCAACTCCTCCCAGGTGACGCCGTCGAGACTGCCCACCACATGGGTGCTCACCTCGGTGGACGGGTAGATGTCTCCACCCGGCTCACGCGCGGCCCCCACGACGAACCCACCTCCCTGGAGGGCATGGGTGGAATAGGCGGGGCCAGTGAGCCGGTACAGCTCGGCGTAGATACCCTCGGGCGTGAGCTGCGCGATGTGCGGGAGGGCCGGCAAGTAGGAGATGTCATGGCCGAAGAGCAGACTGCCATCCGCGAGCACCACCCCCTCCACGACACACCCCTGCTGTCCGCCCAGCAGTTGCCGCCAGGTGCGCCCCGCGTCCGTCGAGCGGAAGGTGCCGGACTGACGCGTGGTGTCTCCGAAGAGGGCCCAGAGCGCATGACGCGCCGGATCCGCCGCCAGCCCATGGCCGTGGCGGTGGCCGAGGAAGGTGAAGCGCACCTGCCAGGTCAGTCCCCGGTCCGCGCTCGAATACAGCCGGATGGGCACATCCCCCACGGTGAACGACTGATACTCGAGCAGGTACACTGTGCCGTCGAGCTCCACGATGCTCCGCGGCGCGAGCATCCGGTAGTTGACGAGGGAGAGCACATCCCGCCAGGTGGCGCCCCCATCGTCCGAGCGGGAGAGGAAGTGGAGCTCCCCACGAGCCGTGTCCGCGAGCAGCGTTCCATCCGAGAGCGCGGTCATCACGCGGAACCCATTGCCATTGGGATGCCTCACCTTGAAGTGCCAGGTGCGAGCCCCATCCGTGCTCTCATAGAGCCGATTCTCCGAATCACTGAGCGAGACGGCATAGGCCGTGCCCGAGGGCGCTACGGCGAGGAAGCGGTGCGTGGTGTTGGTGAGCACCACCTCGAGCGACAGGTGCTGCGACTGGGCCCGCTCCAGGAAGGAGACGGAGGCGGTGCCTCCCGAGGACGCGTCGGGCGTCTCTCCAAAGAAACAGGGCACACGAGGCACCGCCGCGGGGAGCCGCTCCGCCGCCGCGAGGTAGCCCCGGAAGCGCGTCGTGCTCTCGAGCACCCGGGTAGGGCCGAAGCTCCCGTTGGCCAGCACCCGCACGGAGAGCCGGTAGTTCGTGTTCAGGCTGACAGGGGGGTTGTCGAAGACGACGAGCTCGTCTCCCACGAGTGAGGCCGCGGGTTGCAGGGCCCAGTCACCCGAGGACTCCAGGGTGGTGGGGGGTCCAAACGTGGAGCCGTCGAAGGCGCGGTAATACAGCCGCTCGGCGACGTCCTTGTAGACGAGATGCATCCGCCCGTTCCCGGTGGACACCGCGCTGAGCGCCGCTCCGTGGTAGAGGCCCTCCGGGAAGGCCTGCTGGAGGGGACCCCAGGAGGCCACCGGCGCCGTGTCCATCCGCACCCGGTAGCGCGCCGGGGAGACTCCATGGTCCCCGTAGAGGAAGAGCAGCCGATCCCCCAGGTGCAGCAGCCGGCCGCCGCCGCGCGCGGAGGTACGCGCCAGGTCCGGCTGGGACTGAAAGGTGAGCCCGCCGTTGCCGCTCATGGAGATGACGGCGGTGTTGGTGCCATCCAGTTCGAGGCGGAAGGCCTGCACCCACAACCGCCCCTGGGAGTCACGCGCGAGCTCCGCCCGTGAATAGCCCGTGCCGCTCGAGGTGGAGTCGAAGACCCGGATGGCCGGCTCGGGCCTCCAGCCGCGCGTACCGGCCTGGTAGCGCCACCACTGGAAGTAGACATCGTGGCGGGAGGAGCCAGAGAAGGTGGGGCCCTCGTACGAGTAGACCAGGGCCACATCCATACCGACGGCCAGCAGGTCCACCGTGTCTCGATGGCTCCAGTCGTTCTGGATGGGGGCCAGGTAGCTCCAGGTCGCCCCCTCGTCATCACTGCGAAAGAAACCCAGCCCGTGCCCCTCCTGCCCATCCTGCTGGAGCGCCAACAACCAGACGGCGCCGCCCTCGGGAGGTTCCAGCCGGACCACGTGGCGCTGTGCCGGCAGAGTCAGCGCATTGCCCCCTCCAATGGCAGCGAGGGGTTGTGCCGCCAGCAGTGTCGAGGTGAACAGAAAACAACCCAGGAGGACCACGCGGCGAAGGTCCATCCACATCGAACGACCGTGAGTCATGGGGGCTTCCTCCTCCTGTTTGCAAAGGCCCCCAAGCTGGCAATGAACGGAGCGGATGACAGTCCCCACCATGCACCTGCAAGCACGACTGTCCGCGGATGACACCCGACACGGACTGGAGGAGCAGGACGGGGTGAATCCTCGGAAGACCGCCTCGATGCATCAGGAGACCGCCTCGAAGAGCTCCTCCTCCTGGGCGAAGTGGAGCTGGAGGATGGCACCCAGGCCATAGAGGAGCCGGCGCAACTCTCGCTGCTCGGTGGCATCCGGCCCCTCTTCGCCCAGGTCCGCCACCCGCCGCTGGTAGAGCCTCCCGAGGTGGGCAATCTCGCGGTGGGTGCGGCTCATGCTGCCCAGAGGATCCTCTCCGCCCAACAGCCGGGCCAGCGTGGGATAGAGCACGGTGTCATCGCTGCGCTCGTGGGGCAGCAACCGGTCACACAACAGCCCTTCCAGCGCCAGCAGCTCCGTCTTCTGCTGCGGTGGCTCCAACCCATCCAGACGATCCGCCAGGGATTGGATGCGCTCGAGCACGGGGCGCAACTGTTGGTGCTCGGCCCGCAGCTTTCGCACCGACTCGGCCGGGAGTGCGTGACGCGCCGGGTGCAGACCGCCGCCGCCCAGTGCCCGCAGGGCGTTGAGGATGGCCGCCACGTCGATGCCCTCCTGCAGGAGCGCTCCCGCCACGGGACCCAGCACGCCGGCGGCGGCCCATCCCATGGCCACCAGGGACAGGCCCATTCCCACCAACACGCTCTGCAACGCGATGGCGCGTGCGCGGCGGGCCACGAGCAGTGCCTCCACGAGCCGATCCAACCGGTCCACCAACACCACCACGTCCGCAGCCTCGGAGGAGGCCCCGGAGCCGCGCGCGCCCATGGCCACCCCCACGTCGGCCGCCGCCAGCGCAGGCGCGTCGTTGATGCCATCCCCCACCATGAGGGTGACTCCCGCGGTGCGCTCGGCGAGCACGGCCTGCACCTTCTCCTGGGGGCTGCGCTCGGCGAGCACTCCGTCCACGCCCAGCGCCGCGGCGATGGTCTCGGCCACGTCCGCCCGGTCCCCGCTCACCATGACGAGCCGGCCTACCCCGGCCTTGCGCAACAGACGCAACGCTCGGGGTGTCTCCGGGCGGATCTCATCCGCGAGCAGCAGCGCCCCGGCCAGCCTGCCGTCGATGGAGACGAAGACACCCGAGCACCCCTCGTAGCCCATGCGCCGCAGCACCGCACGCGCCCAGGACGTGGGAGGCCCCGGGCCCTCCACCCAGGTGCGTGAGCCAAGCTTCAGCCGGTGGCCATCCACCACTCCGCTCATGCCAGCCCCTGGCACCTCCGTGGACCCGGTGGGCAGCGACAGAGCCAATCCCCGCTCGCGCGCGGCGGAGACGATGGCGCTGGCCATGACGTGCTGGGAGCCCTGCTCCAGCGAGGCGCTCAGCCGCAGCAGCTCCGCCGGCTCCGAGTCTCCGGTGGTCTCGATGGCTGTCAGCCGAGCCTGCCCCGCGGTGAGGGTGCCTGTCTTGTCGAACAGCAGGACATGGGCGCGGGCGAGCGTCTCCAGGGCCGCCCCATCCTTGATGAGCACTCCGCGCCGCGCGGCTCGGGAGATGCCAGAGACGATGGCCACCGGGGCCGCGAGGATGAGGGGACAGGGCGTGGCCACCACCAGCACGGAGAGCGCGCGCACCGGCTCGCCAGACAGCCACCAGGCCAGGGCGGCCAGGACGAGGGTGAAGGGGACGAAGAGCAGTGCGTAGCGATCGGCCAGGCGCACGAAGGGTGCCTTGGAGGCCTGGGCGGACTGCACCAGCCGCACCACCCCCGCATAGGTGCTCTCAGCCGCGGTGGAGAGGACGCGCAGCTCGAAGGGCGGGCCCGCATTGATGGGGCCACTGCGCACCCGCTCCCCTGTCTGGTGAGACACGGGGAGCGACTCGCCCGTGAGGGCCGACTCGTCCAGCACCGCCTCGGCGGACACCACGAGCCCATCTACCGGAACCACCTCGCCCCCCTTGATGAGCAGGCGCTCCCCGGGCCGCAGTGACTCCACCGGCACCTGCGCGAGCCCTCCGTTCTCGTAGCGGGTGGCCACCCTGGGAGCCCGGCCGAGCAGCGCCGACAACTCGCGCCTCGCACGGGCTCGAGCATGGTCCTCCAGCGCCCCGCCCGTGGAGAACATGAGGGCGATGATGATGCCCGCGAGGTACTGGCCGAGCGCCAGGGCACCCGCCATGGACAGCAGGGCGACGATATCCACGCCGCTGCGGCCCCGGCGCAGGGCGCTGATGATGGACACCGCCACGGCGAGCAGCACGGGTACGGTCCCCACCCCCCAGGCGATGTCCGCCACCCGGGAGTAACCGAGCAGCCAGGCCATGCCCCCCACCAGCAACCCACCCGCCGACACCCCCAGCGGCCCCGCGCTCCTGACCCAGGAACTCTTCATGCCTACAAACGTAGTACCCGTGCGGCGGCCATGAACCTGGAGCGCTTGCTGGACCCGGCTCGGGGAGGAAAGGAAGCACCGAGCCTCCGCCCCTCCTGGCCTCGGGCTCGTCACCTGGACCGGACGCCCGGCGTTACGGCCTCTTCTCCGGCCGCGGCGTGCGCGCCTTGGGAGCGGGCTGGACGGTCGGGGCGCCCTGGGCGGTCGCCGCCTCCGGTTTCACGGTGTGGTTCAGCACCCGGATCTCGTTGTCGAAGATGGCGCTCTTGAGCGCCACCTTGCCCAGGTCATCGATGAGCGGCGCACCGGTACGGAAGGCGAAGCGATCCGCCACGAGGACAGGTGCTCCTCCCGGAGGAGTAATCCAGACGCTGTAGGTCTTGCCGGGAAGATCGGCCCGCATGCGGACGTGGTAGCTCTTGGTGGGATCGTAATCCACCCGGGCGAGGGCCTCGAACGCCCCTCCCCGGCGCACGTCGAAGTAGCCGTCCCGGTTCAGGCGGATGGTCATCGGCAGGTCGTTGTAGCTGGCGATGTTGGTGGAGGTGTCCGCGTAACCGATGACGGCGTCGACGGGTTTGGTGAGCGGTGTCACGTCGAACTCCACCACCTGCACGCCGGTGTTGGCGGTCCCCAGGCTCTGCACGCTTGGACCGAAGGAGATCGACGCCACCCACCCGCCCGCGGCCTGCAGCTTGTAACGGTGCAGCGCCTCGGTGAAGTAGTAGTCCGTGTAGATGAGGCTCGCGTTGATGTCCTCCCCCTTCTCATAGAACGCCACGCCCCCCTTGATGACACCGGGGCTGTTGCTGGTGCCCATGACCAGGTATGCCGGAGAGCTGAGGGTATCGAGCGTTGCGTAGGCCGCGTTCCGGTAGCGTTGGGCGATGGCCGGGTCCTTGACGTACGTGCTCAATTCCAACATGGCCGAGGCGGCGACAGCGGCGGCGGAGGAGTCCTTCTCCTTGGGCGCCTGGGGATGGAAGTCCCAGTTGGGGATGAAGTCCGCAGGCAGGTTGTTCAGGTAGAAGTCGGTGACCTTCTGCGCGGTCGCCAGCATCTGCGGATCCGTCGTGTACCGGTAGGCCATGGTGAAACCGTACATGGCCCAGGCATGCCCGCGGGCCCAGGTGGCCTTCGTCTGGTCGGCACACTTCGTACAGCCCTGGAACGAGCCCTTCGAGCGGATGCTGCCCGTCCCGCTGTAGTCCACCACGTGCCATGTGCTGCCGTCCGGGCGGACCATGTCGGTCATCGTCTTCCGGGCATGACTGAGCGCTTTGTCGTTCATGCTCGCATCGCCCCCGTTCCGGGCCGCCCAGAAGAGCAGCTCCAGGTTCATCATGGTGTCCGTGACCATGGGGACGTCCCACTGCGAGTTCCAGTCGCAGCAGTCGATGATGCCCACCGTGGGGTTGTAGCGGGTGGCCAACGAGCGGGCGGCCGTCACCAGCACGCTCTGGTAGGCGCTATTCCCCGTCAGGCGGTACGCATTGCCATAGCTGGTGAAGAACTTGAAGCCCATGTCATGCGTCGTGGTGTTGTTCTGCTGAACCGCCAGAGGCGTGGTCCAGGTATCCGCCCGCGTCCTCCAGACGGGATCTCGGGTGCTGTCGTACATGAGCCAGAGCAGGCCCGGGAAGAAGCCCTGTGTCCAGCCGGGTAGGTTGTTGGCGGCGACCGTCGTCCAGCTCCCAGAGTTCAGAGGGCTGCTCTTGGGGTACTGGCCCGGTGTGCCCGACGCGGCCGTCCAGAACATCTGATGTTGGGAGAACTGCCGGGAATAGTCTGCCTTCGTTTCGTTGAAGGCAGCGCGGGCCGGACCCGCCAGTACACCCAGGCATCCCACCAGTGCCCAGGCGAAAAACCTCGCGCGACTCTTGGCAAGCATTGCCATTCCTCCATTGTTTGTCGGGAGGAGGAAGATGGACCACGTGAGCCTGGAGACCATTGGCTCATCGGTGGACGACTGCGTTCATCCCTGGACGATGCGTGTTGGCATGGCCACCCGAGGATGCGCCACGCCTCGGCACCACCCCTGCTGGGGTGGCTCCGAGCGGTGGCCAGCAGCCGATCCGCCTCCGTGGCTCTGCCCTCCGGGCGGGACACGCATCGCGAGCCAGGCAGAGCACTGCGACCGTCGGCTCGTGGCGGGAGAGGAGTGTTGTGCCGACACTGCTCGTGGGCGCCTCGCGTTCCGTGGCGTCCGAGAGGGGGGGCATATGGGCTGGACGAAAGAGGCAAGGGGCCTCGCATGGGGAGTGTTCGTCGTGGTGCTGGAGCTGATGGGCTGCGGTGGAGGTATCGAGGCGCCCGAGCCACAACAATCCCTGGAGATGCAGGAGCAGGCCCATCGCCACGGGGATGACAGCGACATCCGATGGATCCGCCAGACCGTCGGAACGGACTTCGAGACCGGCGGGGACACGGCGATTGACCGGGATGGCAACACCGTCGTCGTTGGCGCCTACAAAGGGAACGTGACCCTCGACGAGGACCACATGCTCCCGGCGCCCACCACCGGTTTCCCCGGGGCGTACATGGTGAAGTATGGAAAGGACGGACGCGTGCTGTGGGCGCGCGCGTTCGCGGTGTCCGGGCCCGACGTGAGCCTGGGCTCAATCTCAGTGGACAGCCACCGACGCATCAACGTCGTGGGGAGCTCTGGGTTCGGCGCGGACCTTGGCGGCGGCCCCCTGTCGGGAGGCCCGTTCCTCGCACAGTTTTCCCCGGCCGGGGAGTTGCTCTGGAGCCGGTCGGGGTTCTACCAGGGTGTCTTCGGCAACTTCGCCACCAGTCCAACGCTGGCGGTGGACCGCGATGACCGCATCATCCTGGCAGGCTCGATGATAGGGACGTTGGACTTCGGGGGCGGCCCGCGCACGGTGCCTACGGAGGGCGAAACGCCCTTCCTCGCGGTGTACACCCGGAGCGGCCGCTACGTGTGGGACCGGGTCTTCCCGGGCAGCGGCGCCGCCTCCTTCCGGGATGTGGACACCGACGAGAACGGCAACATCTTCGCCGTGGGCCTCATCAACGGGGCATTCGACCTGGGAGGTGGGATCTTGTCGTCACCCGAGGGAAGTCCGGTCTCCATGGTGGCGAAGTTCAGCAACCGGGGGGAGCACCGCTGGTCCAAGCGGGTAGCGGCCGACAGCGGTACCCTCCAGCTCAACGGCCTCGCGGTGCAGGACAACCGCCTGGTGGTGGTGGGCAGCCTGGACGGGACGCTCGGTTTCCACGGCGACACCCTCACCGGCAAGCATGGCGTGCTGCTGGCGTATACCCTGAAAGGAGCGGAGAGCTGGGCCCGGACGCTGAGCAGCGGGTTCCTGATCGACGTCGCCGCCACCCGGCAAGACGACCTGACGGTGCTCGGCTTCGCGTTCTTCGACCCCGGGAGCGACATCGACATCAGTGGCCTGCCCGCCGGTCTGGGCGGCTACCTCTTCGTGGCCCGGTATGGCTCCGAGCGCGGCGAGCGGCACTGGGTGCGCACCGTCGGTTGGTCGGCCCTCTCGCTGCTTCAGCCCTATCTGGCGGCCTCACGCGAGGGGGGCACCGCGGTGTCTGGCTCGTTCAACGAGCCCGTCTACTTCGGCACCGAGACGCTCACTCCGACCACACCGGGCATCTACGACGCCTTCCTGCTGCGGCTGGGGCCGTGAGCGAGCCGCTCCAGGGTGAAGTGGAAGGTGGGCGCATGGGGCGTCCAATGTCTGACACCCCATGCGCCTTGCCATGACCCGCCGGTCGGTCGTCATTGCATGGCAATGACCACTTCTCGGACTTCAGGGCCGGCACCGAGGCTCGCGCTCGAGCCCCGGCTCACGCTCGCCGGTTCGCTCGCCGCCGGAACCGGGTCAGCGAGCCAAGCACGAGCAAGCCCATCAGCGAGACCCACGGGGTGGCGGACGCGGCGCTCGAGCTGCATCCCCCGGCCTGCGCCTGGCCACCCGCGCTCTCTGGAACCACGGACCCCTGGGCATTGCCCGCGATATCCGCCGGTGTGCCGATGCCCGACTCTTGCGGCGCACCCACACCCGTGTCGGCACCTGGGCTGGCCACTCCCCCGGGGCTGGGGGTGGTGCCTTGCGGCGCCCCCGGCTGCTGCGGAGTTCCCGTGTTCGCGACTTCCCCGCTGTCGCTGGCGCGGGGCTGCATGGCCTCCTCCAGCGTCGTGGCCTGGACGAGGCCGTCATGGAAGAGCACCGCGGTGGGCTGGACGGCTTCGTCCCGGTACAGCCCCATCTTCAGGTAGTTGGTGTCCGACGAGTTGAAGAGGGTGCGGACGTTGCGCTTGGGAACGACGAGCTTGCCGTCGTACCAGAGCTCGACGAACCCGACGCTCGAGTTGGCCGACCACTTGATGTGCAGGACGAAGTCATGCCACACGCCGCGCGTGACCGGGGCCATCATCCATTGCGTCTTGTTGTCGACGATGAAGAAGAGCGTGTCCGGCAGAGGCTGGCCACAGTCGGCGGCGCTGCAGCCGAGCACGAAGCGGACGGGCGGCGCGCCACCGGAGCCCGGGTGGTGCCACTGCATGAACACCTGCCAGTTGGGCGTCATCGGGTAGTCGGAAGGCCAGAGCGTGCTCCACCCATAGTAGAACTCGGTGCCCTCCGAGGCCCCGTCGAACTTCACGAGCTCGTTGCGGTTGCCGCTCGCGTTGATGGGATCATCTCCCTGCCGCACCTCGGCCCGGAGCGCGTAGCGGCCCTGGCGCACGGGTGATTGGACCACCTGCAGGCGATCCGCGCCCATGCTCTCCTTCGTGCTGAACTGCGAGAGATTCCCTGTCTCGATGTCTCCACGCCACACCGTGCTGGCCATGGCGGGGGTAGCGGTTGCGAGCCCCATGAGGATCGATGCAACCGTGAACAACCACCTTGAATGCGACATCCACTTCCTCCGAAGGGTGGGTTGGGGGTTGGTGGGATTGGAGCCCAAGAACCCGGTGACGGGGTCCGAGCATTCCGATCCAACACTCCCCCCTCCTCAGGGAAAGGGCGGGCAGGCGAACGGTTCAAGGAGAGGGAGAGGGACGCATCAGCCCCCCGTGCGTCCAGGCATCGGCTCGGCGGATGGAATAGGTGGACCGCAAGACAGTTACGCAGCCCAATCCGATTCTCCCGACGCCGACATCATGAACGCTCGTCATGAGCGCTCATTGACGCAACGGGAGAGTCATGTCCCACGATGTCTGTCCTTTCCGTGAGCCTCATGAAGAAACCCCTCCTATTGGTTGGAACGTTGATGGTCCTCGGCGGCGCCGGCTGCGGCGCTGAACGCCCCTCAGGTGCCGAGGGCGTGTCAGAAACAGTGGCGTCCGTCACCCCCGATCTCACCGCTCAGAACTGCGTCCAGCTCACGCCCACCGCGGTCCTTGCCAAGGGCAACGACGGCAACAAGCCGGAGAACACGCTGGATGACCGGCTCGACACCCGCTGGAGCAACCTGGGCCAGGGCTCGTGGATCGACTACGACCTGGGCACCAGCAAGGCCGTGGCCGGCGCAACGATTGCCTGGCACGAGGGCAACACGCGCAGCAACAACTTCGCCGTCTCCGTTTCACCGGACGGCGTGACCTATACGCAGGTCTACAGCGGCCGTAGCAGCGGCACCACCACGGCAGCGGAGACGTACACCTTCCCAGCCGTCACCACGCGCCGCGTGCGCATCACCGTCAATGGCAACAGCCTCAACGACTGGGCCAGCATCGCCGAGGCGCGCCCGTGTGCCGCCGGCACACAGCCCCCCCCGCCATCCACGGCCGTGTGGCGCGGAGACTTCGAGACGGGGGATCTCTCGCAGTTCAGCACGAAGGAGAGCATGGGCGCGGATCGCCTGCAGGTGGTCCAATCACCCGTGCGCCAGGGCCGCTACGCGCTCCGGGCCGAGGTGCGGCAGGGTGATGATCCCATCAACGCGAGCGGCAACCGCAACGAGCTCGTGAAGTACGACGGCTCCTCGGAGGGCACCGAGTTCTACTACGGGTGGAGCACGCTCTGGCCCTCCGACTACCCGATGACGCCCAACTGGCAGGTGTTCATGCAGTGGCATCACCCGGGCTCCAGTGGCGCGCCGCCCGTCCGCTTCGTGCTCGGCTGCAGCGCCGCCGACTGTGGCCAGCCTCTGCCGGACACGCTCTTCTTCATCGTCGACAACAAGACGCAATGGATGATGGCCCCGGTCACGCGCGGCGTGTGGCATGACTTCGTCCTGCACATCAAGTGGTCGGCCAACTCGAGCGTCGGGTTCGTCGAGCTCTGGTACGACGGCAAGCTCGTCGTTCCCAAGCGCAACGTCCGCACCCTCTTCAACTCGTCGGACACCAACTACCTGAAGATGGGGCTGTACCGGGACGAAGCCGTCCGGCCCACCGCGGTGCTCTTCCACGACGGACTCGTCCAGGCCAAGACCCTGGAGGGGGCCATGCAGCCTGCCCTCCGCGCTGCCAGTGGAGCCGTAGCCGCCGAAGCGCAGTAGAAGGCCGGAGCTCCAGGCCTCCGTTGGAGGGAGCTGCCCTGGAGTACGTTCCCACCATCGGGTGGTTGTCTTTCGCGAGTGATGCGCTTTTTCCTCTCCGGGAAAGGCCAGAGTTCACTCGGGCAATACATTGCCCGAGGTGGGTTCTCATCCCCCCTGTTTTCAGGGGGGATGGTTCGGCGCGGTGGTTGCAATGCACCCGGGCGGGGGGAAGACGATGAAGGAGGCCCACACGCATGTTCCCGTGGCGGGAAATGAGCGGTTGGAGCTGAAGCGGCAACGCAATCAGCTCGACCTGAGGCTGCCACGAAACCCGATCGATCTGGATCGGCTGGTGTTGCGCGCACGCAGCCTCACCGAGCGGCGCTGGACGTACCGGATGAAGCAGGGTGTGAAGGCGCTGTCGTTCTACCTGGGCCTCCACCCGGCCTCCTGGAAGCTGGGGGCGGGCGAAGCGGCCGTCCTCTTCTACCACAAGGTCGAGAGGCGGCCCCTCGACGTCTGGGGCGAGCCAGTGCTCGATGTCCATGAGTTCGAGCGGCACGTCGCCTACCTGGCACGCGAGTACCGGCCCGTCTCCATGTCCGAGCTCATCGCCGGACTCCGGGGCCAGACGCGACTGCCCCACAGGGCCGTGGTGTTGACGTTCGACGATGGCTACCGCAACAACCTGTACCTCGTCGCGCCGATCCTCGCTCGCTATGGCGTGCCGGCGATGCTCTTCGTCACCACCGGGCTGATCGGCGGCAATCAATGGATGTGGGCCTACGAGCTGGAGGAGCTCTTCTCCCGCTTCGCGCCGGAGGAGATCCGCCAGGCGTGTGGAGATCCGGTCGTCGCACGGCTCTGCGCGCTCGGCCTGGAGCCGCGAGCCTTGATGATGGCCTGCGTCGAACATCTCAAGGATCTGCCGCACCCGGTGATGCTCGCCCTCGTGGAGCGGCTTCGCTCGGCGTTCCCCCTTCCGGTGAATGACGAGAACCGCTTCCTGTCCTGGAACGAGGTACGGGAGCTCAGGCGCCAGGGCTTCGAGATTGGTGCCCACACGGAAACCCATCCCATTCTCACCCGGCTCCCGCTGGAAGAGGTGGAGCGGGAGCTTCTTGCCTGCCGGGACACCCTGGAAGCGGAGTTGGGCATCCGTCCAACGGTCTTCTCCTATCCCAACGGCGCCACGAACCCCGAGGTGTCGGCGCTCGTGGGCCGTTACTTCGAGGCAGCGGTCACGACCCGGACCGGCTTCTGCTCGCGGGCGCATGCGCTCCTCGAGCTCCCGCGCATCGGGGCACCCGTCCATGTCTCGGAGCTGGCCTTCGAACTGGCGTGGAACTACTTCCGCCTGGAGGGTGCGCGACCAGGGCTCTGGGCACCGCGAGAGTAGACTTCACGTTTCCCCACTCGGGAAACACGTTGGATCTGCGCTTCGCCGACCCTCCCCGGCCCGATGCCAACGAGCTCTGGGGACTGGATTGCGTCCGGGTAAAGGTCGGCACGACCCTGGACAAATAGGCTCAGGCGTCTGGAGACCGCATCCGGGCGGCGTCCAACAGCAGGCGGCGCTCGGCGGCGGCTACTACCCGCCGCGCCGCCCCCACCGCTCCCGGGTCCACCGAGATGGAGGTGATGCCCGCCCGTACCAGGTGCTCGGCGAACTCGGGCCGGTTCGAGGGGGCCTGGCCACATAGCGAGCACGTCACCCCCGCCTCGCGGCTGGCGCGGATGATGCGGACGATCGCATCCAGCACCGCCGCGTCGGACTCGTTGAACAGCTCCGCGCACATCTCCGAGTCCCGGTCCACCCCCAGCATGAGCTGCGTCAGGTCGTTCGAGCCGATGGAAACCCCGCTCACGCCCAGCCGCGCGTACTCGGGGATGCGGTACACCACCGAGGGCACCTCCGCCATCACCCACCGCTCCAGCCCACGCTGCCGCCCCAGGGGACTGGTGTCCAGCAACTCCAGGCACGCCTCCAGCTCCCAGAGCGTGCGCACGAAGGGAATCATCACGTGCAGGTTGGGCAACTCCTCGCGCACCCGCGCGAGCGCCTCCATTTCCAGGCGGAACACCTCCGGCTCACGCAGGTAGCGGTAGCAACCGCGAAAGCCGATCATCGGGTTGGCCTCGACGGGCTCGTACTCCGCCCCGCCTTCCAGCCCCCGGAACTCGTTGGTGCGGAAGTCCGTCGTCCGGTACACCACCGGCCGCGGATGGAACGCCCGGGCAATTTCCCGGAGCGGGCCCACCATGCGCTCCACGAACTCGCGCTGCCGCCCCTCGGCGATCAGCTTGCGCGGGTGGACTCCGCCAAACGCATCGGTGAGGAGGAACTCCGCCCGCAGCAGCCCCACCCCATCCACCGGCAGCGAGGCTGCCTCGCGCGCCTGTCCCGGCAGGGCCAGGTTCACGTACAGCTTCGTCGCCAGGGGCTCGGGCTCGCGCGCCTCGACGGCCCGGGGCGCCTCCACCGGCCGCACCGCTTCCACCCGGGGCGCGGCCACCTCCTCCACCCTGCCCTCGAACACCTCGCCCGCGCTCCCATCCACCGTCACCTCTTCTCCATCGCGCAGCACCCGCGTGGCGTTGCGCGTGCCCACCACGCAGGGCAGGCGCAGCTCGCGGCTGACGATGGCCGCATGGCTCGTCATGCCCCCGCTGTCGGTGATGATGGCCACCGCCCGGCGCATGGTGGCCACCCAGTCCGGCGACGTCATGGGGGCGACGAGCACCTCGCCCTTCTGCAACGTCGGGCCTTCCTCGGGGCCGCGCAGCACCCGTACCTTCCCGGTGACGCGGCCCGGCGAGGCGCCCAGTCCCGTCACGAGCGCCGGCTTGTGGGCCTCCCGCTCCGGCTCCGGCTTGCCCCGGCTCAGCGTGGTGATGGGCCGCGACTGCACCAGGAACAACCGCCCGCCCTGCTCGGCCCACTCGAGGTCCTGCGGCGAGCCGTAGTGCGCCTCCACCCGCGCGCCCAGCCGCGCCAGCGTCAGCACCTCCTCGTCCGTCAGCACCCGCGCGCGGGCCCGCTCCTCGCTCAGCTCCACGCGCCGATCTCCGCCCTCGGGCGCGCGCTCCAGCTGGAAGTCCTTGTGCCCCACGCGCACTTCGCGCAGCCGAGGGCCCTGCTTGTCCACCGTGTACGTGTCCGGCTCCACCTGGCCGCCCACCACCACCTCGCCCAGTCCCCAGGCCGCCTCGATGACGAGCCGCCGCGTGTCCCCCGTGGCCGGGTCCGCGGTGAACATCACCCCCGAGCGCGCCGAGTCCACCATCTCCTGCACCACCACGGCCAGGGAAGGCAGCTCGATGAGGCCTTGGCTCTTGCGGTAGGCCACCACCCGCTGCCCGAAGGCCGAGGCCCAGCAGTCGCGCAGCCGAGCCAGCAAGGGCTCGTCACCAACCACGTGGGTATAGGACTCGTGCATGCCGGCGAACGAGGTGGCGGACGTGTCCTCGTCCGTCGCCGAGGAGCGCACCGCCACCGCCTTCTCCTCGCCCAGTTGGTGGTAGGCCTCGAGCACGGTCTCCCTCAGCTCGGCCGGAAGCTCCACCTGCAGCACCCACTCGCGCAGCTCGGCCGAGTGCTTCGCCAACGACTCGGGGTCATCCACGTCGAGGTTCCGCCACAGCTCGGCCAGCCGCAAGCGGATCGGCCGCAGGGCCTCCTGGAAGGCCTCCGCCGTCACCACGAAGCCTCGGGGTACGGGCAGCCCCGCCCGGGTCATCTCCCCCAGGTTGGCCCCCTTGCCCCCCGCGAGCTGCACATCCTCCCGCGAGAGCGTCGCGAACCACACCACCCACGAGCGCTGCTGCGCGCCCGGGCGCTCCTCTCGAGAGTCATGGACCCGCTCCTGCCCCGTCTCCATCGTTTCCATGCCCTACAGGGTGGAGATGGAGACGGGGCGAAGCGACCTGCTCATGAGCACGAGGCAGACGAGCGGCCTGCCCTCCACCCCGATGGCCGGCAGTGCGCTCTACCTGCGCACGTGGAGGACCCACAACGCGTTGCCTACATCATCGCGGAAGGCGACGAAGAAGACACAGCCGTTCACGCGGGTGAAGGCATGCGGGAACGAGGAAAACCCCCCTGGTTGGATTTCCTGCAGCTTCCGGGTGCCCTTCACCGTGCCGTCGCTCACCCAGGGTTCCGTGTTCGCCGGGCCCGTGTCATTGGCGGGGAAGAGGAGCAGGCCGTCCACGGGGAAGAGCTCCGTCGTGAACTCATCCGACAGGCTCAGGGGCTGGTGCAGCAGCGTCGTCCCGGAGGCCGTGCCATCGGTCACCCAGAGCTGGTGAGCGATAGGCGCGGGGCCCGTGGCGAAGAAGGCCGGAGAGAAGAAGAGCCGGGTGCCCGTGGTGGCGAAGGCGGTGACGAAGGAAAAGACCTCCGGATTGCTCGGGAAGGGATTGGGAATGGTCGTGACGAGACTCGGCGCACCGGGGCTCGAGCCGCTCACTCCCAGCCTGAACAGGCGCAGCTCCGCCCCGGTGGGCTCGCGCTCCGTGAAGAACAGGAAGCCGTTCGCCACGTCCAGGAGCTGCAGGTCGCTGCTGGCGGGGCCGGGCGTGAGATCCGCGGCGAGTGCCGTACCGGCCGCGGTGCCGTCCGTCCTCCACAGCTCGTTGCCGTGGACCGAATCATCGGCGAGGAAGTAGGCGAAGCGTCCCGCGTCCCGCAGCGAATTCGGCGCGTTGCCCTGGGGACCCGGCTCGAACGTCCGCAACCGCAGCGTGCCTGCTCTGGAGCCGTCCGACTTCCACAGCTCGAACCTGCTCTCCGGAGCCGAGACGAAGAAGAGGAGCGAATCGCCCCGCACGAGCACCGGGCCGAAACTCGCGCTCGTCCCCAGCCCGAAGTCCCGGACCCGCACCGTTCCCGCCGCGGTGCCATTGGACGTCCAGAGTTCGCTGCGCCCGGGCCCTCCGGGTTCCGTGCTGATGGTGCGGAAGAAGAACAGGGTCTGCCCCACCGCCACGAGGTTGTTCAGTGCCGAGTCCCCGGGCCCTGGCGTGAGATCCACCACCAACCGGGTTCCCTCGGCCGTCCCGTCACTGACCCAAAGCTCGCGGCCATGCGCCGCGTCCGCCACCGTGAAGAAGAGCTGGCGGCCCACTGGGGTCAGATCCGCTAGGAAACCGGCTCCGTCCACGGGCGGAAATTCCCTCACCACGACGGTGCCCGCCTCGGTACCGTTGCTCTTCCACAACTGGCTCCGCCCATCCTCCTGCCGGGCGGTGAAGAAGAGCCTCCCGCGGAACTCCACCAGGTTCATGGGCTCCTCGCCCCGGAACGACGCGTCCGGGAGGACGTCCTTGACGAGGCGTGCCCGACTCAACATCGGCGTTTCGGTGTTCCACAGCGCCGTGGCACCACCCTCCCCGTCCCCCGGCGAGAAGTCCTCCACCGGGCCCTGCTCATCGGACGGCGGCGCCTCTTCCGGTAGCGGCCCGCCACAACCCGCGGCCACCACGCAAGCCAGTGCAATCACTTTCCATGTCCGCATTGCCCACCTCCCTTTCACTTCCACGTCCGCGGGACGGAAAACAGTGCGCGCCCACCTGCGGGTCACACGCGCCGGGCGCATCGCTCCGGTATCCCGAATGAACCCCCTCTCGACCGGAGCCGCCCCGACAGGCCGCACGTCTTCGGCCCCAGGTCTTCGGCCCCGGATCGACCATGTGAATCCCATCTGGGCGGGAGGTGCTGTCCGCGAGCGCCGAACAACGTGCGCCACCGGATATACCCGGTCGCTCGTCCACTCCCCGGGGAGCCCACACCCGGTCCGCTGGCCACGCTTCAAATGCCAGCAGATGCCCTGCGGTCGGGAGCGGGCTGCCCAGTCTCGTTCCCCGGGGCAGTGGGCTCCTGCTTCCGCCAACACCCATCGTGTCGCCTGATCGGCTCACGACCATTCGAGCAGAGCATCGACGTCGCGGGGGTCTCCGGGCCCGGTGCGGACCTCGGCAGCGGCCCGCTGCTCAAGGGGCCCTTCAATCGCACGCATCCCCGGGCCGGAAGGGCAGCGCCCACAGCTCCGGCCCGTGCGCGCCGTCATCCGCCACGAAGAAGACGTCCCAGCCCGAACGCAGGAAGCTTCGAGGATTCGAGGACGCCGCTCCCGGCGCGAGGTCCGCGAGCGGCACCGTGCCCCCAGGCGTGCCATCACTCACCCACGGCTCGCGGCCCTGGCCCGGCAGCTCGGCGCTGAAGAAGAGCGTCCCCTGGATGGCGCGCAACTCCTCCGGTAAGGCGCTGAGGGGTCCGGGCAGGAGGTCCTTGAAGAGGCGCGTGCCCGAGGCGGTGCCATCGCTGCGCCACAGCTCGCGCCCATGCACACCGTCATCCGCCGTGAAGAAGAGCCGGTCGTCTAGCACCTCCAGCCAGTCCGGCCACGAGCCCCCCGCTCCAGGCCGCAGGTCCTTCACCAGATGCGTGCCCTCGCGCGTTCCATCGCTGCGCCACAGCTCCACGCCGGTGGGCGAGCGGTCCGCGCCCGCGCGAAAGTAGAGCTTCCCCTTGAAGCCGGTCAGCTCCTCCGGAGGGCTGCTTCCCGCCATCTCGTGGTCAAACCCCGTCAGCTCCACGGTCCCCGCGAGCGTCCCATCCGTGCGCCACAGCACGCCCACGGGCCCATCCGGGTCCAACCGGAAGTAGAGCAGGTCCCCCACCCGCGTCGGCAGCAGGTAGTGCCCGATGCTCTGGCCCCCGAGGGGGACTGCGCCGGGCGTGCCCTCGCTGCGATAGATGGACACGAAGTCCTCGAACGTAGCCCCGAAATAGAGCGCGCCGTCGCCGCCGATGGCCAGCGCGCGCGGGTACGAGCCGTTGGAGCCGGGATAGACGTCGTCCACGAGGACGGTGCCCTCGGGCGTGCCGTCGCTGCGCCACAACTCGAAGCCGTGCTCGCCATCATTCGCGCTGAAATACAGCGCACCCCGGTAGTCGATGAGGGAAGGGTAGATGCCCAGCAGGTCCGGGTGGAGCCGCGTCAGCTGGCGCGTGCCCCGGGCCGTTCCGTCGCTCACCCACAATTGCTGTCCGTCCACGCCGTCATCCGCGATGAAGAAGACGCGGTCTCCCACCACCGTGAGCGCGTGGGGCTCGGAGCCGAGCGGACCCGGCCGCACGTCGGCCACCAGAAAGGTGCCCGCGCCGCCCGTCCCGCTGCTCTTCCACAGCTCGCGCCCGTGCGCCCCGTCGTCCGCGGTGAAGAAGAGAACGCCATTGCCGTGCACGAGCTCGCGTGGCTCCGAACCCGTTGCTCCAGGCGCAATGTCTTTCATGAGGACAGGAGGGCCGCAGGACTTCCAGTTCCGCGGCTCCCCCGACCAGGACTCCACGCCCAGCACGGCCAACGCCAATGACAGACACGCCCCGAGACTCATCATCCACCCTCCTGTCATCAATGGCTGGAGCGGCACTCGTCCTCGGGGCGGAACGGCACGGCCCACAGCTCGGTGCCGTGCACACCATCGTTCGCCGCGAAAAACACGTCCCAGCCCGAGCGGGTGAACCAGGCGGGGTCGAACGGCCTGAGGACGGAGGCCGGGCCGGGAGCGATGTCATCGAGCTGCACCGTGCCCGCCACCGTGCCGTCGCTCACCCAGACCTCCCGGCCGTGGCCCGTGGTCTCCGCGGTGAAGAAGAGCCAGTCCTCGGTGGCCAGCAAGTCCTGGGGCGAGGAGCTCCCCGTGCCCGGCTCAATGTCCTTGAAGAGCCGCGTGCCCTTGGCGGTGCCGTCACTCACCCACAGCTCGCGTCCGGCACCGGCGTCCTCGGCGGCGAAGAAGAGCCGCCCGCCCAGGACCTGCAAATACCGGGGAGACGAGCTCTCCGGCCCCGGCACGATGTCCTTCACCATCCCCGTCCCCGCCCGAGTGCCGTTGGTCCGCCACAGCTCGGCGCCCCTTTCCAGCTCGCCGCCCGTCGGCAAGTCGCCCGCGCCGAAGTAGACCTTGCCACCCAGGCGGGTCAGGTCCCTGGGGCTCTCGGCCACACCGCTCAAACGGCCGAAGTCATAAAGGTCGTAGGTCGTTTCAGGAGTCCCCTCGGTCCGCGCCAGGACGGCCTCGGGCCCATCGTATTGCCGCACGTACACGAGCACGTCGCCCAACCAGGTGAAGCCGTAGAAGCTCCCATTCCCCACCGAGTCCAGCGCGACGGTGTCGCCGCCCGGCCCGAGCCGCCACAGGGTCACGATGTAATCGATGTTGGTAGAGTAGTAGATGGAGCCGTCTGGCCCCTCGGTCCCTGGCGTGACAGAGAAGGAATTATGAAGCCCGTAGTAATCCTTCACCACCACGGTGCCTTCCTCTGTGCCGTCGCTGCGCCACAGCGCAGCCCCACGGGCGGGGTCGTAGACCCCGAAGTAAACGAAGCCACCCACGGGGAGGAACGTGATGGAGTCCGGCGACGAGATCGCGCCCTCCGCGCCGGGAAGGATGTCCTTCACCATGTGGGTGCCCGCGGGGGTGTCGTCGCTCACCCACAGCTCGCGCCCGTGCATCCCATCGTCCGCGGAGAAGAAGAGGCGATCCCCCACCTCAATGAGGGAGTGGGGATCCGAGGACTCCCCCCCCGGACGGATGTCCTTCACCAGGAAGGTGCCCGCGCCTCCAGTGCCACTGCTCTTCCACAGCTCGCGCCCATGGGCCCCGTCATCCGCGTTGAAGAAGAGCACCCGGTCCCCATGTACCAGGTAGCGCGGCTCCGACCCCGCCGAGCCGGGATTGATGTCCTTCAGGAGGACGGGGGTGTGGCCGCAGGGCTTCCACTCCCGCGAGCTTCGCGCCCGGGACTCCACCGGAGTGTCCACCCGCGCCGGCACCTTCACGGAGGCCGGGCCCGCTCCGAGCACGGTCAGCAACAACGACAGAGAGGACACGAGGCTCATCATCCACGCTCCTGAGCGGAATGGAGACAGACGCGCAATCTGTGAGCGCGGGCCCCGAGGCCCAGCCGTACGTGGGTGCGCCGCTCACGTCCAATGACTGACGTGGGCCCCCCACTGAGCACACGACACGGCGCTGTGCACCTCGTGCCTGGAGGGCGGGCGAGCGCGGCCTCCCCTTCATTCACGTCCGGAATGGTGGCCCCTGGAGAGTGATTGATGCGCAGGACCGGGTTCTGTGCCCCGACCTCCTCTCTCCATGTCGCGCGCCTCGCGCCCGGCTCGCGGGCGACGTGCGCGGTGAGAGGGCCCACCCTTCAACCCTGAGAGTCACCTTGAAGAGACTGCACAAGTCGTTGGGCCTCGTTGGCTTGTCCCTCTCCGTCCTCGCCGGTTGCGGTGCTCCGGAAGGCTCCGACGCGAGCCTCGGCTCCTCTCCCTCCGAGTTCCAGGCGCAGACGGCGGGCTCCGCCCTCACCACGGACTGCACCAGCCCCACCGTCGGCCCGCTCGCCATCAGCGGCGTGACGGCCAGCGACCATGACGGCAATGTCCCGCCCAATGTCCTGGACGGCAATCTCTCCACACGCTGGTCCTGCAACGGCGTGGGGTGCTGGTTGACGGCCGACCTCGGGGCAGAGAAGACGGTCAGCGGGGTGGAGCTCGCCTGGTACCTCGGGGACCTCCGCGCCAGCAAGTTCGAGGTGAGCGTGTCGCGCGACGGCTCCGGCTACACGCGCGTCGCCGCCGGCACGAGCAGCGGCAAGACGCTCCAGCCCGAGCGCACCCCCTTCACCGCCGTGCCCGCCCGCTACGTGAAGCTCACCGTCAATGGCAACTCGCAGAACACCTGGGCGAGCCTCGCCGAGCTGCACGTGCTCGGCAGCAGCTGCACCCCATCGACGGGCGGCGGCACCCCCACCACCGACCCGGCGCCCATGCCGGGGCGCGACGTCTTCGGCAGCAGCGAAATCTACCCCACGGCCCCCAACGGCCGGACGTGGAGCGCGAAGTGGAACGCCAACCCGCGCAAGCTGAGCGCGGGCCAGGACGACCCGTATGACGCCGAGTTCCACATGCGCGGCTCCAACCACACGCTGGACATCCGGGGCGACGGCACCGCCAAGAGCGCGGGCAGCACCATCCGCTTCTACCTGAGCAGCCCGGGCAAGACGTGGTTCAACACCGAGTTGACGATCTACGCCAAGCGCGTCTCCGAGCAGAGCAACGCGGACAGCGCCACCGGCTTCGAGTTCCAGGCGCGCACCGCCGACGGTCACACCGAGGACAGCAGCGCGAAGAACGCCGCGGGCCTGCCGCAGCAGTGCGATGGCCACTCCTACGGGTACTCGCTGCGCTACGACGGCCGAGCGCTCTTCGAGAAGGAGCTGCGGCACCCGACGTACACCTCGCAGGTGTCTCGCAATGTCTGGAATGGCGGCACGCTGCCACGCAACCAGTGGATTGGCATCAAGGTCATCACCTACAGCAAACCTGACGGCGGCGTGAAGCTGGAGCTGTGGCGCGACCTCACGGACGGCGCTGACGGCGGCAAGTGGGAGAAGGTGCACGAGTACACGGACGTGGGCGGCTGGAGCATCAGCCCGTCGGTGGCCGCCAGCTGCGCCATCCCCGCCGACTTCCGCATCACCACGCCGCAGCCCATCTTCATCATCCGCAACAGCAACATCGCGGAGCAGTGGTACAAGAAGGCCACCCTGCGCGAGATCGTCCCGCCGGCGCAGTAGCCGCGGGCCACCGGACGGCACCGGCGCGCTGCTCATCCACGAGTACCCGCGCCTCGCCGGACCTCTCCCATGACTTGGAACTCACCATCACGCCCTGCGCACCGTCGGCCACGCGCTCGCGCGGTGCCCTTGCGTCCAGCTGGCATGGGGCGGACACGTCCCCATGCTCTGCCTCCAGGAGCCCGGGAGCAGTCCCGGCCCGGGCGAGCGAGAGTGGACTGCGATGGGTGGAAGAGCCTGGGCCTGGGCGTGGAGTGTGTTGTGCGTGGGCCTCATCGCCTGTGGAGCACCGGGCGGTGGGCCTGGGACGGACGAGGGGCGGGAGGCGCTCCATGCGCACGTGTCGCGCATCGAGGAGGAGCCGGGGGCGCCGCGCTGGTCCTGGTATGCCGGAGGGCCCGATGACGCCGAACTGAATCGTGTGGCGCATGACCGCGACGGCAGCATCGTCGCGCTGGGCAACTTCGAGGACTTCCTCACGCCGCGCCCGGGAGATACGGGGGGCCCCATCACCGGGACGGGGCAGCGGAGCCTGCTCGTGGCGCGCTTCTCGCCCGAGGGCCGCCGCCTCTGGACGCGGGTCTTCAATGCCACGAGCACGGAGTCCGTCACCGGAGAGGTGTTCAGCTCCGCCCTCGCCCTGGACGGCGCTGGCAACATCTACATCGCGGGGTTCCACGAAGGCGTGCTCGACTTCGGCCACGGGCCCATCCCCTCGGGGGCATTCCTCGTCAAGCTCGACTGCACCGGCCGGCCTCTCTGGTCCACGGGCCTGCTGGGAAGCGGAGACCTTCAGTTCGAGAGACTGCTGGTGGACGAGGGGGAGCTCATCGCTGCCGGGACGGTGTCAGGCACGGTGGACCTGGGCGGAGGCCCGCTCACCGCGCCGGACCGCCGGGGCGTGCTCGCGAAGTTCACCACGGGCGGCGCCTTGCGGTGGGCCCTGCTGGACCCCGAGGGCCGGGACTCCTACCTCGGGCTGGCCGTGGACACGGACGAGAACCTGTACGTCAGCGGTGCCGATGCCTTCCCCGCGCCCCCCTTCCTCCTGAAGGTGTCGCCCAAAGGGACGATCCTCTGGTCCCGCAGCCTCGTGGGTGCAACCGGTGAGCTTCGGGACGTCGCGGTGTGTGGCGACCGCGTGGTGATTGCCGGCAGCATCCAGGGCAGCTTCATCTTCCGGGGCCAGACCATCCCCTCTCCCTTTGGAGGAGTCGTGGCCGCCTACACCCGCAAGGGCCAGGAGCGCTGGGCGAAAATCGTGGGCACCAACGCGCATTCCGTCGCCACGGATGGGCGCGGCGGGGTGGTGTTGGGCGGCAACTACCGGCCCGGCGATGACCTCGGCCGGGGACCCGAGGCCGGTGACCCGGCAGGCAACAACCTCTACGTCGCGAAGTTCGACTACGGCGACGGCGCGCTGCGCTGGGTTCGCACCTTCCTCTCGGACGGGGCGTTTGCAATCGACCTGGCGGTGCGCAAGGACGGCTCGAGCACCGCCGTGGGCGCCTTCATGTCGCACGTGGACCTGGGGGAGGGCCGCATTGACTACCCGTCCTCGTATGACCACCCTTTCATCCTGGAGTTGGCGCCGTAGCGCGTGGGCGCGCCGCGCCAGCACCGTGGGACGAGCCCCTATCCGCAACCGGCTGGCGCACTGCCCCCCTGAGTCCACGCCTCGCGCACCACCAACTTCGGCACGCGTGTCCGCGAGGCAAGCCCACCGGGCGAGTGAGCGCGTCGATCACACAAACTGCGGGAGAGCCAAACTGGGCAGGCACATGTGGATGGAGGGACGCCAGCGCTCCGTGTCGACGAGCCCCTCCAGCCGCTCACGCCACTCGTCGGGCACGGTGATGACGTTGCACCCGCCGTCCGTACCCGCGAGCGTCTTGCCTTCCGGCAGACGCGCCGCGTAGCTCACCAACGCGGTGCTGCATTCGGATGACATGACCCCCCACGTCTCGCGCACCCACAGCCGGTCCCCGGGTCGGCCATAGGGGCAGGACAGCCCCATCTTTTCGGCCACGCTCAGGTGGCCCACGGAACCGACCGGAACGTGTACCCCGCGCTCAGGAAGCCACGCCCACAGCGTCCCCCCGTCGTTGGGCTGGTTCGGCGCGGGCTGTGGTTTCAGCATCCGCCACGTCTGCGTCTTCCGGCCGTCAAGGATGGCGCGCACCATGTTCCCGCTGAACAGGATGGGCCGCTCGCGGAGCTCAGCCACGGGATACCTCCGTGAGGCGAGCGAAGGCTCCGCGCAGGTCGGCGAGGGACTCGCACATCTCCTGCTGCCGCGCCTCCTCCTGCTCGAAGGTGATGGGGGTGTCCGTCACGCGGAGGACGGCACGCGCGGCCAACTCCACCTGCCGGAGCCTCTCCATCTCGCGCGTTGTATCCACCAGCGCCTGGCGCGTCTGCGCGTGGGAGCGGGACTCCCGGTCCAGCACGTCCGCCAGTTCCTCAGCGAGCGCGCAGGGCTCAGCCGGGTGGACCTCGGTTACAACGAGCTTCCGCTCGGGCGCGGGGCAGTGGGGCGTGCTCATGCCGCACCACCCTTCCGCCCGAGCGAGGAAAGAGCCCTGCGCAGAGCATCGACAAGGGCCTCCTCAAGCGTCGAGCCGGTCCCGCTGACAGAGACCTCACCGCCAGGGCCGTGAGCAGGGACGATTGAGCCCTCCAGTTCTGGCCCAGAGGCGAGGCCGAAGCCGACGATGGCGGGCGGCCCTTCGGCAGGTCGCGTATCGCCTGCATGCAACTGGCTGATGGAGGCTGGTTGGCTACCGGGCGTCCCGGCGAACTCCCCGGTGTTTTCCGAGGAGTTCTGCCGGGTTACCTCAGCGCGCGATACAGGATTCGAACCTGTGGCCTTTGGCTCCGGAGGCCAACCGGCAAATCTTCCAGTGGTTATCAGCCCTTCGCAAACGCTCGTAACTCCTAGGGATTCCGAGGCAGGACAGTTCCAACCGTCCCATCCGGTCACAGGGTCTACCAAGCCTTTTGCTGCATATTTGCTGCAAGGTGCGGCTGTGGCCTCTGGGACCGCGGGAGCACGCTTGCTCTCGGTGCGCGACGTGGCTGACCAGCTCGCCGTTTCCACGGCCACGGTGTACGCCCTCTGCAAGCGCAGGCAGCTCCGGCATGTACGGATATCGGGGGCCCTCCGGATTGATCCGGCCAGCGTGGAGGCGTTCATCGCCGCTGGAGGAGCGAGTTCCGGACACGGTTGAAGGCCTCAGCCCAGCAGCCCCATCCACCTCAGGTGGGGCTACCCCACAGGGCATCGAGCGGCCAGCCCTCCGGGGCTTGGGCCATCCCACCGCTGGCGGCTGGAAAAGCGGGGCACTGGGCCCGCTCTGCGCGCCCATGCGTACGTCGGCGGAGGGACCAAGCTACAGGCTGTGGCCCGGGAGCATCGATATAGAGAACGCGAGCATACACGGGCAAGACGCTCCCTCCGGGAGCTGCCCCGGGCACAGCGGCTGTGCGGAGTATCAGCATGCTTGGCGCCGTGCAGAAATCGTTCGGAGTGCCCACGCCTCGGAACGGCGCGGTTGCTCGCGGCACGGGTCCGAGCTTCAAAACCGGTGGGGGGCATGGAGACATGTCCCTGGGAGGTTCGATTCCTCTGTCCTACCGCCCCGTTTTTCCTATGAAGGCGGACACTCGATGCGGGCGAGCCGCTGGGCTTATGTGTTCGCACGCGTTCGGACGCATCCACCCGGTTGTGTCCCATCTACGGTTCCTGGTGTTTGCGCCTCATCCCCACGTAGCGACAAAGGAACGGAGCTGCTCTACCGCATGAATGGATCGAGTGCTCACCGCCGTGTTCCGCCACGCGAACTGTCCTGCGGCATGGATGCCAACGACGAGACCCGTGCGCAGTTCAAAGAGCGGAGAGCCCGAGTTGCCAGATAGGGTCGTGCAGTCATGGAACAGTCGCGCGCTCTCCTCGCCCAGCAGTTCCCCGGGCGAGGCCCGCTTCACGCCATAGACGTTCTCAAAGAGCGCATCGATCCAGGGAGGATTGCCATCGCTGTAGATGGGGTAGCCCACCCCGAGCACTCGCCCACCTCGGGAGAGCCATGGCTCCCGAGCCAGCCGTAGCCCCTGCTCCAGCGGCCCATCGGACGCCATCTCAAGAAACGCCACGTCCTCCTGCGGGTGGCGGTCGAGGGCGCCTATAATCGGAATGACGCGCTCTTCTCGGTGCTCGTCCGCGTCAAACCGAGCGACGAAGTGTCCTTGAGCCAGAGCCTCGTCATCCTGCAACAGCCGCTCCGCCACATGCGCGCAGGTCATCAGCACACGCGGGGCGACCTGAAAGGCGGTCGCCCAAGGGATGTTCCAGCGCCAGCCGACCGAGGCAATCCCCGGCAACGAGGCCTCGAGCACAGCCCGTGCCGCGTCGTCCAGACCTGGTGATGCCAAGAACGGCAGCCGTCCTTTCTCGATGCGAAGCGCCGGGCGCGCCCTGCGGATCCCCTCCTCCAGCGCTTCCAGTTCGGCCGGAAGGAGCCTGCCTCCCGCCCGGAGCTTCTCGACCGCTCTCTGGGCGAGCACCCCGTCCACACTCGACGCGACCGCGGCTTCGAACCCGACCAGCGCCCGAGGAGCAGAGAAGACCTCTTCGAGGGACCTGCCTCCGAGGGCACGCTCCAGCCGCTCCAGGAGCCAGCTCGTTTCGTCCATATGCATCGTCATCGGACCTGCCTACCGACGAGGGCGCGGGTCCAGCCAGAATCGGATGTGCTTCACGGCATACGTCACCCGGAGAGAGCCGCCTCCCTGTACAGACGCCGCCCGGGTCGTCCCCACCTCGAACCCTTGCAGCAACCGTTGCAGGGACAAGGCCGTAGCCCGCACCATCCGCGACCCGGGCGTCTCAAGCAGGCGGAGATCCACGGGTGCATCCGACGCGATGACCACGAGGGACTCAGGGCGCTCTCCAGCGGGCGGCACGCCAGCGGGCCAATCCAGCTCGAGCCCTACGAGCGCTCCATCCGGGCGGGCCCCCAGGGTCTCCACACCCTCGGGCCCGAGGACCAGACCCGAGGGTTGCGAGGTGTTCAACAAGGTGATGCAGCCGCTGACTCCAACGTCGAAAACCGAGACATAGATGCGGGAGCGCCCCCGGTTGCGCAGGCGAACATAGAGACGCTCTCCCGCGTGGAGGCACGCGCCCACCGAGGGAAGCCGGCGCGTGAGCCCGGCAAACACCCGTCCCCACTCGATATCGAGGCAGCCCTCAAGCCAGTCAGCATCCGCAGCACTCTCGAGCTCACGCAGCGTCTGCGCTCGCGCCAGGACCTCCAGCGCACGAATGACCTCCAGGGCTCCGTGGGAAGTGAGTGGCAGGGGGTGGACGATGCTGTCCTCATCCGCATCGAGAACGTCCACCCAACCCTCTCCTAGCCTGACGCGAGCGAGCACGGACTCCTGCTCGTCCCCGGTGGCCTTCCGTACGAAAGGCGAGGCCTGAAGCCCTTCACTCAGATGCACGTGAAAAGGCGCACTCGCATCCCAGAGCCCTTCCAGCACCACGGCACGCCGGGGTTGGACAGAACGGAGCAAGAAGGCCGGCGCCCCCGTTGGAATGACGGAGCCGGACCTCCTGTCCAATTCCACCTGACTGGATCCTCCCAGCACCTCGATGACCCGGGCAAGCGCGAGGGCTCGACGAGCATCCGGTCCGAGGGTACCCAGGGGCATGATCGCGTACTCGTCCTCCAGGTGGACCCCGTGGAGACGTCCGCCCCGCAACCAGTGGCGATTGCGCTCCGGGAAGTACGGCAGCGCGAGTTCCTGCTCGAGCTCCTCAAGCAGGAACAACAGCCGCCGCCCAGGGCCTTCAAGCTCGGGCCGCTGCCGGGGACACCGCGCCAGGACCCGCTCTCGGACACGCCGGCCCAACTGACCCCAGGAGACGCGGAGCCCTCGTGCCTCCTCGAGCACCTCGAGGAACGCATCGGTCAACAGCCCCGTCCTCACCCCACGCGCATTGGTGTACTCGTAGGCGGACTCATCGAGCGCCGAGGCGACCAGCCGGACCGCATGTGGATTGCTCTCGACGTGGAGCCCTCCGAGTGCACTGCTCCGGGCCCGGAGCCGCGCCAGGTGAGCGCGCACGACCGGCAGAGGCACCTCCGGGAGCGCCCTCGGCACCAGCCCCAGCCCGCGAGACATACGCGCGGAGAAACAACAATCGAGCACGACCGCCACGTTCCGTGTCTTTGTCGTCAGCTCCGCCAGCAGCACCGACAGCTCCAGGGAGGTGATCCCACGGAAGTCCTCCTCCGTGGAGCGCTCGAAGTCCGCCGGCACGATGAACTGGAACCCATCCTCTGGCTCCGGAGACCTCGCGCCGTGACCCGCGTAGTAGACGAAGGCCGCCTCGCCCGGCGCACACACCTCAATGAGTCGGCGGTAGCCCTGGAGGATGCCCTCGCGCGTCGCCTCCGCGCCCACGCAGCGGAGCACACCAAAGCCGAGCGCGCCCAGCGCGTCCGCCATCCGCTCCGCATCCCCGAGCACCCCCGTCAGTCCGTGCGTCTGGCTCCCGAGGATGAGTGCATGTCCACGCATTGTCTTTCCTGTCCGAGCAAGGGCCATGCCCAGGACCCGCATCGGGCCATACACGGACGCCTCCAGCCAAACAATTGATCGAGGCTTGCTATTCAGCGCGTTCCCCGGTGGTCACTTTCATCCCCAGAATGGACACGAGCGTCCACGTCACTGCTCGAAAGGCATCCTCCACCTCCCATGTGGAGGAGCCATGGCGCGCACCCTCCTGCCTCTCGGCACAATCGCTCCCGATCGGACACGTCCGTCCATCCGGCGGCCGAAAACGTCCACTCCGCCAGGGAACGAGGCGTGCTGATGCGGATTCTCCACCCGTAGGGCGCCCGTCGTGGGCGGCACGGCAGTTGCTCTTGCACCCCAATGCGGTGCCTGGAGCATCGCTTCAGCCCAACACCCCCTCTCCCTCCGAGGACATATCCGATGAATCCCAATACATCCCCCTCCCACGCCTACCCGCACTCAAGGTCCGTCACCCTTTCCAACGCAGTGTTCGGGGACCTCTACCTCCGGCTCCTGCGCCCGGACGGCAACGGCCTGGAGCGCTTGCGGAAGATGCGCGACGCCACCCGCGACCCCCACGTCTCCGGCGGCGCCACCGCTTTGGAGCAGTTCCTCACCCAGCTCCTCGACCGGCCGGTGCGGCTGAGCGAGCCCCAGATTCGCGCGTTCGAGCGCCTCGCCGAGTCGCCCGCCCTCGCCGCGCTCTCACCCTGGAGCGGGCAGCAGCAGCTCGGGGAAGTCCAGGAGATGGTATCGGCCTCGGACCTTCACGACCTCTACCTGGCGCTCCTCAAGCCGGACGGTGGCCTCGTGAAGCGCGTCAAGGCGGTCCAGGCCGCCGCTGCCCTGTACGAGCCTGGAACCGCGGGCAGCCGGGACGCTCTGGACCAGGAACTCTCCCGGCTCGTCGGCCGGCCTGTGCAGCTCAGCGAGCCCCAGCTGCGCTGCTTCAAGGAGCTGCTCGTCGACGAGCCGGCCTTCGCCCACATCGCCCCCTGGGAGGACCTCACCGCGAGCTGGTGAACCCGACTGCCCATGAGCACCACGATTGATTCCACCTACCGGACGGTGATCGCCAACCTCCCGCCTGACCTGCGCGACCCAGCGCGCGGGCTGCTGTTCGAGCTGGGCCTCGCTCGCACTCCGGAAGCGGGTTGGGCCGACGTCTTCCAGCTCCAGCCCAGCAGGGATCTGCCCCTCTTCGCCCTGCCCACCGACAGCCCGGGTAGTGAGCATACACTCGAGGCCTTCCGGAGGGCCCACCACGGAGCGTGCTTCTACAACGTGCTGGTGGACCGCATGGCCGACCGGCAAGCGCCCACCACGCCCGAGAGAGAACGGCTGGCGACGCACTTCCTGGCGTACTGGCGGCAAAGCCTCGCCGAGGCCGATGGGGAAGAGTGCCATACGGCGAAGGTGATTGATCGTGGCATCCGAGCGTGGCGCCACGGCGTCGGTCTTGAGCGGGCAGCACTGGCGCGACGCTCGCTGAACCTCCGGCGCTACGGCCGCATCATCCTCCTCAAGCTCGGCTGGGCGGGTGTCGCCAGCGAGTGCCTGCTCCGCCACCGGGTAGAGGAACACAGGGCCCGGCTCTTCCGGTGCGCCTTTTCCCTGCTCGCCTCGGGCATGCAGTGCGTGGACGACGCGGCGGACACCGCCGAGGACGAAGCGGTCCACGGGCTCGGGATACCCGCGGCGTTGGGATTCCCTCCCACCGCATTCTTCACCGCGGGAGCCCTGCTGACGAGGGCCGCCGCATCCACCGCGGAGCAGGGCCGGTTCGATCGCTTCGCGGAATGGCTCTCCCACCGCGCGAGCGAGTTGGAGCGGATCCGCGAACGGCGCGTCCGCCCCGTGGACAACCTCGCCGGAATCGTCATCGCATCTTCATTGGAGGCCGTATGTCTTTCCGTGTCCAGGCCTACCCGCGACAGCACCGTGGGTATCACCTCTTGCGCCAGCTCGACGTAGCCCTCTCGGCCGACGATCTGCCCTACCAGGACTTCTCGATCGTCTCGCCCCTCCCAGGAGCGGATGGCCGTCCGCTGCCTGTCCCCGCGAGCTGGGTTTCCTTTCCCTCGGTCGGCAAAGAGCGACTGTACGTCTCGCCGTCGATCGATGAGGGGGCACTGCCCGCACGCTTCATCCAACCCCTTGTGTGTCGCAGACGCGGCCATCCAGCGCGTGGAGTGGGCTACATCGGCGTGGACAGCCATGTTTCCATGGGCGAGCGCTACGCTCCCCAGCCCACTCCGAACGAGCTTCTGCCTCCCACCACCGCAGAGCAACCCGAGATCGGTCTGCCACGCCCACGGCTCGCCATCGACACCCTGCTGCGCGCCATCGGCCTTCCCTCACCCAATAGCCCCGCGGTGGGCTGGGACGGTCATCCGCGCGCCCCGGTCCGGGTGGCCGTCATCGACACGGACTGCGGCGGCTGGGGCGTCCTGCGTGGCCTGGATGAGAGCACCGTCCACCAGGCGCCCTCGGAGCAGGGGTTGCGATTTCCACGGGGTCAGCAAGCACCGGAGCCTGTGCAGCCGATGGCGGGGCACGGAGTGGTGATGGCCGCCGCGATCGAGGCGGTGGCCATGAACGTACGGCTCGGACTGTTCGAAATTCCCTTCGCGCACGCCTCCCACGTCCATGGGACCGACCTGGCGGCGGCCCTGGCCCGAGCCGTGGGTGACTGGGGTGCAGATGTCGTCCTGATCGCCATGGCCCATTCGGGTTGGGGGGTTCCCGCCCACCTGCGGGCCATCCTGCGAGGCTGCGCCCGGAGCGGCCGTGGTGGCCGGGGAGCCATCATCGTGTGCTGTACCGGGCGCATCGATCAGAACCGGGATGTTCATGGAGACAGCACGGTCCTCGCGGCCGATGACTTCAACGCCCAGCCTTGGGTCATCCCGGTGGCGGCCTGCGGCCTCAGGGGCGGCTGGTACCGGGTCCACCGCCATCCCCTCGGGCGACTGGGTCCTTCCGTCGAGCTCTGCGCGCCGGGGGAGCTCGTCACGTTTCCGGACGTGGGGGCGGCGGACGACTCGAGTCTGGCCGCGGCGCTGGTCGCCGGCACCGCCGCCCGCATGCTGGCAACCCATCCGGAATTGAGCCTCGTCGAAGTCCGCCAGCTCCTGCGCGCCACGGCCCTGAAGTTGCCCTCCGAGGAAGAGCCCACCGCACCGGGCCTGGAGGCCGATCGTTTCAATGAATGGGACGGTGCCGGGCACAACTTCAAGCTGGGCCATGGAAGGGTCGACGCGCAGGGGGCCTGTCTGGCCGCAGCCGACCCGGTCTGTTACGCCTTGCTGGCCACGCGTCGCGCCCTCTCCGACCAATCAGACAGCCCCTCCACTGCTGGGGTGGAGTTGGAGGCGGCGCGAGGATGGGAGTCCCTTCTGCGGAACCTGGCGCCTCGGAGCGATCTGGCCCAACGCTATCTGGCCCTGCGTGGGTACCTGGTCCCACTGGTGCTGCGCACCCCTGCCCTGCAGGATGCCCTCTTCTGGCTCGCGCGCCACCTGCGCGCCCTGCGGCTGTACGGCCCTCCCGTGTGGCCGGAGGATGGAACGGACCATGGCGCGCTCGGAGATCGCTGCCTCCACGTGCTCGAGGTGCTGGGCGATTCGCTGGAGCAGGCCCCAGCCGAGGTCCCGGTCAAGGAGGCGTCGAGATGGCTTTACGAGCTGGTGCGCCTCCTTGAGGCCATGCCTCCCCAGACGGTTGCCCGCTTCCTCGCCAAGGCTTGCGCATTCCCCACGGCGGCACCGGGCTAGACTCCCTTGCGCTCCAGACCAGGAAGAACGATGGCCCCAGCAACGAATTCGCGAGTCCAACACCCTCGGGGACATCGCCTGCTCTTCCCGTCGCTCCTGGCATTCGTGCTCACGGGGGTTGCCGCGGCCAGCGCGTACACCACCCTGGGCAAGCATTTCCCCTCGCTCCTGGTGGATGCCTACCACTTCTATTCGATCGTCGAGTTGCCCTCGTGGGAGCGCACCGAGCCCCGCCCGCACGTGAGCCACCGCCTGGTGGCCGTGAATGGAGTGACTCTGCCGGAGAAGGCCCCTCTTCCATCACCCCTGGAGCTCTACGAGCTCATGGCGGGCACCTCCAGAGACTCGATGGCCCACCTCGAGTTCGAGGATCCGCGGGGTCGATCTTTCCCTCCCATCCACTCCCGCGTCAGCTGCTTCGGTGCCGAAGAGCTCCTGTTCTTCTTCGTCGCGTATGCGCTGGCGGCTTGGCTGGTGCTCTGGTCCGGAGGCCTGGTCTTCACCGTGTGCGGCCGTCCCGCCGCGCGGCGTGCCTACACGTTCTGGTCGGTCGTGACCTTTCTTCTCCTGCTCTCCTTCTACGACTACCACACGAATGCATGGCTCGCGCCGTTCTTCTCGGTTTCGGCGGTAGGCATTCCGCTCGGGGCGCTCTGGCTGGCCTATGCCTTCCCAAGGCCACCCCGGTGGAGGGCGACTATCATTCGCCGCGGGCTCATCGTCCTGACGGTGCTGGGAGCCGGAACGGCCACCGGTCTCGTGGTGGCGCGCTTCACCGGATGGAATGTCTACCCCATCCGCAATGCCATCGATCATCTGATGGCCCCCAGCTTCGTAACCCTCGCGGGGATCGTCCTCCTCCGGATGCGGCGTAGCACGGGACTGGAACGCACCGAGTTGGTCACCGCGTCCTGGGGCCTCATCACCACGCCCTTGCTGCTGGCACTCGTGCACGTGCTCTCCCTCATCACCGGCAGGGACGTGCGACACCTGGTGCTGCCCTTCGCGGTCCTCCTCTTTCCGCTCTCCATCGGATACGCCTTGATTCGCAACAACATCCTGGAAGCCCGGACGGTGCTGACCTCGAGGATGTTGAGGGTTCCATTCGCCCTGGGGGCCATCCTCCTGTCGGTCCTGGGCACATACCTGGCCTATCTGGCCACCCGGAACGGACAGGTCGTGCTTGATCTGCTCTTCCTGCTGGGCTTCGCACTCTTCCTCCTCTTGATGGTGCTCGCCCGGCACATTCAGACGCGGCTGTTCTTCCCCTCCACCCTTGCATTCCGAGGCACCGTCCAGGGCCTCAGTGACAGGCTGGCCGCACTGCGTGACATTCCCGCCATCCGGCGAGCCGTGGAGGAGGCGGTGGTGAAGACCCTTCCCACCCTCTCGGCCCAGGTTGTCGAGCCCGGAGCGCTTGTCGAGCTCTCCTATCTTCCTGGTGACTCCCAGGAGCGGCTCGCACGGGGGGAAAACCTCTGGACGGCGCAAAGCCCCCGCGATCAGCACCTCCTGCTCCCCATGCGCTCGCTGGGAGAGCTTCGAGCCGTGCTGCTCGTCGCTCCCAAGCGTGGGGCGGCCCTCTACACCCAGGAAGACATCCACCTGCTGGAGACGCTCGCCAGCCTGGGTGCCCTGGCCCTTCACAACGCCGAGGTCGTTCAGGAGCTCGAGTCCATCAGGCGCCTTGAGGTGGGCGCGGCCCAGAAAGAAAAACAGCTGACGCTCAGTGCGTTGAGTGAGGAGCTGTGCCACGAGATGGTCTATCCCCTGAACTTCCTCCAGGATCTCCTCCGGCGAGGTGCCAGCGGTCAGCCGCTCGACGAGGAGGACCTCTCCTTCGCACGCGATGAGGTCGACCGCATGAAGCGGATGCTCGACTCCCTGCGCCGACTCCAGCTCCCCACCCCCCGGCTCGCTCCACTCCAGCTCCTCGGACACATCCAGCGAGCGCTCCTGCTCGTCCGCGAGCCGATCCACGAAAAGAAGCTGTCCGTCACGATCGATGTCCCCCCCGAGCTGACCGTGAACGCCGAGGGGGGCGCCCTCGTGCAGCTCCTCAGCAACCTCCTGCGCAACGCAGCCCAGGCGACCCCCGAGGCGGGAGCTATTGGCATCCGTCTCCACCAGGGTCCCGGGGGTCAGCTCCTCGACGTCTGGGACACAGGCCCTGGCATCCCAGAGCATGTGGCGCCCGCCCTCTTCACCAGCCGCCGCATCAGCACGAAGCAGGGAGGGTATGGCATTGGACTGACCGTGGTCCAGCGCATCGCCTACACCTTCCAATGGGACATCTCCTTCCGGCGTGAATCGGAGCGCACGTTGTTCCGACTCACCCTTCCCCACCCGCCATGAACTTCGACGATACGAATGAACAGCGGCTTCTCAGGGTCCTCATCGTCGATGACGAGAGAATGGCGCTGAGGAGTCTGTCCGGCATCCTGCAATCCCTCGGAAACATCGAGCTCCATCGCGCCAGCAACCTGGCCGAGGCCCGGCAGATCCTCGAGGAGGCCGTGCTCGACATCGCCTTCATCGATCTACAGCTCTCTCAAGACATCCGGAACCGGGATGGCTTCACACTCGTCCAGGAGATCCGCGGCCGTTACCAGACGGTGCCCGTCGTGGTGAGCAGCCACAGCCAGCCCAACGAGATCCGCGAGGCCATGAAGCTGGGCGCCGAAGACTACGTGCTCAAGACGGAAATCGATCAGCGGGTCCCCATCATCATCAAGGAGCTGCGCCACAAGCTCGAGCTGAATCAGGAGTTGCTGGACCTCCGGGCCCGAGGAGCCCCCGACTCGAACCTTGGACTCATTGGCACCTCGGTGGCCATGCAGAACCTGCGAGCCCTGCTCCAGCGAGTGGCCACGGCCGACCTCCAGGAACCGGTGCCCGTCCTCATCCTGGGGCCGACGGGCTCCGGAAAGGAGCTGGTGGCCCAGGGCATCCACAAGCTCGGTCCCCATCCCTCCGAGCCCTTCTTCGACATCAACTGCGGTGCACTCGCCGAGACCCTGGTCGAGGATCAGCTCTTCGGACACGTCCGGGGCGCCTTCACCGACGCCACCCGGGACCAGGACGGGTACTTCACGCTCGTGCGGCGAGGCACCCTCTTCCTGGACGAGGTGGCCGAGCTGACCCCGGCCCTCCAGGCCAGGCTGCTGCGCGTCCTGGAGACGCGACGTTTCAGGCCCGTCGGTCCCACCGCCCGCGAACAGTTCTTCCAGGGCCGCATCGTCGCCGCCACCCACGTCGACCTCCAGGAGCGCGTCCGAAAAGGGCAGTTCCGCGAGGACCTCTTCCACCGGCTCAACGTGCTGTTGATCCGCGTCCCCCCGCTCTCGGGGCACCGGGAGGACATCCCGGCGCTCGTCCAGCACTTCGTCGCCGGGCACCGCAAGCCATTGCATTTCACGCAGGAGGCCATCGAGCAGCTCTGCCGACGACCCTGGCCGGGTAACATCCGCGAGCTGCGCAACGCCATCTACCGGCTGGCCATCCTCGCCGACTCCGAGCGCATCGACGCGGAGATGCTCGAGCGCTATCTCCCCCTGGAGTCCAATGGAGCCCCGGGTGACGTGCTGGAGGAGCTGTTGAGCCATATGGCTCGGCAGCTCCTCTCCCTTCCCCTCCCCGGCCAGGACAGAAGCCACGTCATCACCAAGGCCCTTGTGCTGGAGGCAATGGAACAGGCGCGTGACAACAAGACGGAGGCCGGCAAGAAGCTGGGGTGGAACCGCAAGGCCGTCGAGCGCTTCCTCAAGAACCTCGACGACTCCGAATCTGGCGAGGACGAAGACAAGGGCGAGCCGGTGGTGTGAACCGACGCACGTGGACGGTTCTGTCCAACCTCCACGTCCCGGTGGTCGACTCCGTCCAGGCTCGGAAGGGGCTCCAGGACGTTCTTCCCTCTGAAGAAACCTCCGCGGCCATGCACTGGCTCACTGCTTGCTAGTCATCACCTCGGCTGAAGTCACCCAGCCCCCCAGGGCAGGAGGGGAGTGTCGGGGGGCGCCCCCTCCTGTCGTGGTGGACGGATAGCCCCAGGTACGGAGGTTTCAACAATGAGTCTCACTTCGAACAGCCGCTGGGCTGCGGGATTTCTCGCGGCCTGGTTGTTCTCTGGATGCGCCCAGGAAGAACGTACACTGCCCTCGTCCAACGAAGCCCCCGCGGGCTCCGGGCAGGTGAGCCCCCCATTCGACGTGCAGAAGATCATGGACCAGGTGCACTTCGCCTTCCGGCCCCAGGGCTCTACCTGGGAGGGAGGGCACAGCACCTACGCTGTGCGGGTGGAGACCGACAGTTTTAGCGTCACGCCCTACCACTACCCACGGAGTCAGCCCGAGGGAACCGAGATCTCACGGCTCTCTCAGGAGCACGGGGCGCAACGACTGGCGTCCCCCACGCAAGAGCATGTGGAAGGAGCCCCCGTGAGCTTCGGCGCCGCCCACGTGACCCGTGGAGGCATGCTGCTGTCGAGCCACGAAGCGAAGGGCCAAGCGCAGGACTCCGATGGCCTTACCATAGTTCGTGGTTGGGTGGCCGAACACTTCCACAACAACAAGGACGGAGTGGAACAGAGCTGGAGTTTCGAGCAGAAGCCCGGTGGAACGGGGGACATCGAGGTGCGGCTGCCGGTGAAGAGCGGACGCTTCCTCGGAGAGACGGCCAATGGGTTGCACTTCGCCACGGGGAGCGCCGGTCTGGGCGTGCGCTACGGCCATGGCACCTGGGTGGATGCGGAGGGCCAACGCACCCCCGTGCCCTCCCGTTTCGAAGCGGACAGCATCGTATTGCGCGTACCGGCGCAGGTGGTGGATGCGTCAGCCTACCCGGCCGTGCTCGACCCCATCGTTTCGCCAGAGATTGGCATGGACGATCCAGTGAATGGTCCTGCAGACAACAGCCAATGGGACCCTGCGATAGCCCACAACGGAACGAACTTCCTGGTCGTTTGGGGTGACTACCGCAGCAACAACAGCTATGACATCTACGGTGCTCGGGTGAGCAATGCCGGCACCGTGCTCGACACCACTGGCATTCGCATCTCAAATGCAATCAATAGCCAGTACGCGCCCGCCGTGGCCCAGGACGGAACGAACTTCCTGGTCGTCTGGCAGGACAACCGCGGCAGCAGCACTGACATCTACGGTGCTCGGGTGAGCGGCACCGGCACCGTGCTCGACACCAGCGGCATCCCCATCTCCACGGCCAACAACGAACAGTACAACCCCATGGCGACCTACGACGGAACGAACTTCCTGGTCGTCTGGCAGGACTACCGCAGCGGCACGAACTATGACATCTACGGTGCTCGGGTGAGCGGCACCGGCACCGTGCTCGACGCCAGCGGCATCCCCATCTCCACCGCCGCCAACAACCAGGTCACCCCCGCCGTGGCCAGCAACGGAACGAACTCCCTGGTCGTGTGGCAGGACACCCGCAGCGGCAGCAGCGCTGACATCTATGGCGCTCGAGTGAGCAACACTGGCACGGTACTCAACGCCAGCGGCATTCTCATTTCCAATGCTGTCAATGCGCAGGAATCCCCCGCAGTGGCCTACAATGGGGTGGACTTCATGGTCGCGTGGCAGGACTACCGCAGCGGCACGAACTATGACATCTACGGTGCTCGGGTGAGCGGTACGGGTGTGGTGCGCAACCCCAGCGGCATCCCCATCTCCACTGCCACCAACGACCAAAAATCCCCTGCACTGGCGCGAGAGGGGACGAACTGCCTGGTCGTGTGGCGGGACTACGCCAGCTACGACATCTATGCTGCGCGGGTGAACAGCACCGGCACGGTCCTCGATACCAGTGGCATCCTCCTCTCCACCTCCGCCAGCAACACGGATACTCCTGCGGTAGCCCACGACGGGACGAACTTCCTGGTCGTTTGGACGGACTATAGCCGCCCCAACAGTTCAAACATCTATGGTGCGCGGGTGAGCAGCACCGGCATGGTGCTCGATGCGAGCGACATCGCCGTCTCTAGATCCGCGAACGGCCAGTACAATCCTGCAGTGGCTCACGATGGGACGAACTTCCTGGTCGTCTGGCGGGATACCCGCAGCGGCATCTCCACGATCTATGGTGCACGGGTAGACGAAACAGGTACGGAAGTGCTCGACACCAGCGGTATCCCTATTGCTATCGGCAATAATAAGTACTCCCCCAAAGTAGTCTATGGCGGGACAGATTTCCTGGTTGTGTGGAGTGAATACCGCGGCAGCACGAGCTCTGACATCTACGGTGCGCGGGTGAGCATCGACGGCACGGTACTCGACACCAGCGGCATTCCCATCTCTACCACCACCAACGACCAGTATAACCCCGTCGCGGCCTACGACGGGACGAACTTCCTGGTCGTTTGGACGGACTATCGCAGTGGCACGTCCACATCCTATGACATCTACGGTGCGCGGGTGAGCAGCGCTGGCACAGTACTCGACACCAGCGGCATTCCCATCTCTGCCGCCACCAACGACCAGTATTACCCCGTCGTGACCTTCAACGGGAGCTTCTTGGTTGCATGGCAAGACTACCGCAGTGGCAGCAACCCTGATATCTACGGTGCACGGGTGAGCAGCGACGGTACGGTGCTCGACACCAGTGGCATCCTCATTTCCAGCACCACCAATTACAAACAACATCCCTCGGTGACCCACAACGGGATCAACTTCCTGGTCGTGTGGAATGAATACCGCAGCAGCACGGGCTCTGACATCTACGGGGCGCGGGTGAGCGGTGACGGCACGGTGCTCGACACCAGCGGTATTTCCATCTCTGCCGCCACCAACGACCAGTATTACCCCGTCGTGGCCTACGACGGGGCGAACTTCCTGGTCGTCTGGCAGGATACCCGCAGCGGCTCTAGTTTCTCTGACATCTACGGGGCGCGGGTCAACGAACTGGGCAAGGTGCTCGACACCAGCGGCATTTCCATCTCCACCGAGCCGGAGGCTGAAGTCGAGCCCACGGTTGTCTCTATGGGAGGAGAAAGTTCGCTCGTCGTCTATCGCCGTTCCAATCCCTCGCCGAGCACCAACAGCGAGCGTGTGATGGCACGACTGGTCCAGTCTCCCTAAGAGCATGTTCCGGTAGAGCTGAACCCTAGCAGGCTGCTCCTCGGGCGAGGGTGCAGAGCAGCCTCCTACCGGAACAGGTTCTAATACTACAGCTGTAGTTCGGAAGACCTGAGCGGTGGCCTCTGTTGAACCAACAGCAGAGGTAACCGGAGGTTTCCCATGAAGGCGCAGGTCGCGACCGAGCCTGCCGAGATGGTCCTTGCACAGAGGCTGGTCGAAGAGTTCGAGCGAGTCACTGCACGGCTGGGATCGCACTTCCGCCGACGAGAGGCGCACGAGGCAGCCAGCAGCTACGTGAAGGCACTGCTATCGCGAGCAGAGAGGAAGAATGCGTGGGGCCTGGCCGAGGAGGCTGGCAAGGCCGCGCCGTATTGCTTCCAACACCTGCTGCTGCGGGCGAAGTGGGACGAGGCGGCCGTGCGAGATGGCGTGCTGGCGTACATGCGCGAGCGGCTCGGCGAGGGCGGCGTGCTCGTGGTGGACGAGACGGGATTCTTGAAGAAGGGCGACAAGTCGGCCGGCGTGGCACGCCAATACACGGGCACTGCCGGGCGGATTGAGAACTGCCAAGTGGGTGTCTTCCTCGCGTACGAAACGCCTCGAGGCCATTCGCTGGTAGACAGGGAACTGTACCTGCCGGAGGAGTGGACGCGGAACAAACCCCGGTGTCAGCAGGCCGGTGTTCCGGACGAGGCGGCATTCCGCACCAAGACCCAACTGGCTCACGCCATGTTGCTGCGAGCCTTCGAGGCGGGTTTGCGCCCCTCGTGGGTGACGGGTGACGAGGTGTATGGCCGCGACGGCGAGTTGCGCCGCTTCCTGGAGCAACGCCACCAACGGTACGTGCTCGCGGTGGCCTCCAATACCTACGTATGGCGAGGCTTCGTGCAGGTGCCGGCTGGCCGTGTGTTGTCCGAGCTGGAGCCAGAGGACTGGACGCGCCTGTCCGCGGGAGCAGGCAGCAAGGGCCCGCGCCTGTACGACTGGGCGCTCGTCCGGGTCAACTCGCATACCGGCACGCTGGCCCGGTGGCTGCTGTTCCGCAGAAGCCTCGCGGACCCTAGCAACGTGGCGCACTACTTGGTGCACGCGCCCGCCAATACCTCGCTGGATGCCATGGTGAAGGCCGCTGGCAGTCGCTGGCCGGTAGAGGAGTGCTTCGAGTCGGGAAAGGGCGAGGTCGGGCTGGGCGACTATGAAGTGCGCAGCTACACCGGCTGGTACCGCCACATGACGTTGTGCCTGGTGGCCCATGCGTACTTGGCCGCAGCGCGCTCGCTGGCCAATACCGAGGAGCAGCTGCCTCCCCCAAAAGCTCTGGGCCTGCCGCACCGCAGAAGCCGGATGACCGCGTTTCGTCGGCGCCAGGGCCTGCTCTCCGCGTCCGCCTCTCCGTCCAGGAGATAAGACGTCTGCTGCTGGCACTCGTCTGGGCGATTCGCCCGACGGTGGACTTCGTGCTGCGGTGGAGCCGCTGAAGGCGACGACACCAAGCCATCGCCAAGCTGTGCCACTACCGCCGCAGTAATCCTCGGCTCAAAGTACAACCGTAGTACTAAGAGCCAATTTCAGCAAGCCTCACCCCTGGCCGGTTGCTCCTCGGGCAGGGAAAAGAAGAAGGAGCCTACCGAAACAGGCCTTGAGAGCACATCTCAGCAGGCTCCATTCCTGACTATTGCTCCTCAAACTTCCGGGCACCCTCATGAGCCATGCGCTGGCACATGAAGGCGCCCGGCTTCTCGTACTGCCATTTGATGCAGAGGGACTGGCGCTCTGCTGGGTTACACACCTTGCACTTGAAACAGCAGGCGCAGCCCTCGTCTCAGTACACCATACATCCGTCACCACCTCAGCCTCCTCCCCGACCAGCACAGAAGCCACGTCATCAAGGATCTCGATGACTCCCAATCTGGGGGAGAGCAGCAGGAAGAGGGTGAGCCGGAGACGTGAGCTGACGGGCGTGGATGGTTCTGTCCAATCTCCACGTCCCAGTGGCCGGTTCCGTCCAGACTCGGAAGAGGAGCCAAGGCGTTCTTCCCTCTGACGAAGCCCCGCTGCCATGCACTGGCTCACTGCTTGCTAAGCAACACCTCGACTGGAGTCACAGCCCCAGGGCAGGAGGGGAGCGTCAGGGGTATCCCCTCTTGCATTGGAGACTGCCGGAGCGTCCTCCAGGAAAGACAAGAGATGACCTTGAGGTTCAGCGCATTGTGCCGCGTCATATTGCTTGGCTTCGGCATCTCCGGGGGATTTCAGCAGAAATCCTGACAAACTTTAGGACTCATTGGCGTTGCAAACAAAACCCTAGGACTCATTGGCGTTGCAAACAACAAATACCCTTCGCGCTCTCCCGCCCGGCATCTCCTCACTCAAACAGCACAGAAGTATGACCACCAATCAAGTATCCTGCCCTTAAGCTAGAATCCGATAACTTGTATCCTTTGGAGATATTACCTTTGCGCCACAAACAGTTTCGGCTCGCAATCGGTGGTGTTCTCGGTTTTCTCCTGGTAGCCATCTGGGCTGGCTATTCATGGAAGACCGAGCAAGGTGTAGGTCAGAGAACGCCCACCGAGAACATGCCGGAGCCGGTGCGGGCAACTCAGCACGAGGCCCATGGCGCCACGCCCTCAGGAGAGTTGTCATCTCTGGTGGGACAGCATGAGACATACCAGGTGCACGCAACGGGAGCCACTTTCACTGTGACCCCCATCCGTCCACGTCAGCAGTCGCTAACCACGCCAGAACTGGTAATCGAAAGAGAGGAGGGAGCGCCCGCCACTTTCGAGACGATCGCGATGGAAAGAGGGGGGAATCCACTGGCCTTGACCGCTGGGCGTGGACGCGCCACGACTGACGGGGACTGGGTCATCGAGCGGGGGAGTGTCGTCGAGCAGGTGCGCCAGATGGAGAGGGGCGTTGAGCAAAGCTGGAATTTTGATCGCAAGCCCGCTGGGCGCGGTGGGCTCGTGGTTCACATCCGAGTCACGGGGCAGAAATACACGGAGTCTTCCCGGTATGGCTTGCATTTCGCGAGCGAGGGCAAGAAGACGGGTCTGCTCTATAGCCGGGCCACATGGGTGGATGCACGGGGCCGACGAACCCCCATCATGCCACGTTATGAGGGCGGGGAGATTCGCCTCGCTATCTCGAACGAGGTGCTCGAGTCTTCAGAGTACCCCGCCGTGCTGGATCCGATCATCTCGTCCGATTTCAAGATGGAGAACTCAGTATACCCGGCCATTTCCGGCGCCCAGACCAATCCGGCCGTGGCATTTGATCATGTGAACAAACATTACCTGGTCGTTTGGACCAACCAGCGCCCCACCACCGGGGCAGACATCTACGGCGCGTTGCTCAATACCGACGGCACCCTCTTCAAGGGCGGCGTCGTCATCTCCAGTGCGAGTGGCGATCAGAGGAACCCCTCCGTCGCGTTTGACGGCAGCAACTTTCTCGTCGTCTGGGAGGACGAACGCAACCCCGCTTCCACGGACATCTATGGCGCACGGGTGGATGGAAACGGGGCTGTTCTAGATACTTCGGGCATTGTGCTGACCAGCGCCACCAACAACCAGACCCTACCGAAAGTTGTCTTCAGGGGCTCCGATTCCGACTATCTTGTTGTCTGGCAAGATACACGCAACGTAAATCGGGATATCTATGGCACCCGGGTGAACGTGGCGGGCAATGTGTTGGACGGGAGCGGCGTTGCGCTTATCATGCGGCCTGGAGAACAAGGCCAACCAGCAATCGCCGTAGGGGCGACCAACTCGTTCTTGGTGTGGGAGGACGGGAGCGGTTCTGCGACTTCGCATATCTATGGCGCCCTGCTGCCCGCGGGTAGCTTGACCTCCCTCTCCGCCTTCAATATTTGCCCAGGCCCTACAGCCAGCCAGATTACTCCCAGCGTTACATTCCACGTCGCCTCTGGGAACTATTTCGTGGTCTGGAGCGATACACGCAACACGACGACCTCCAACGACATCTACGGAACCCGAGTAAACAGTGCCGGCACGGTATTGGATGCCTCCGGCTTCGCTATCTCCAACGCGCCGCTCGAACAGTTCGCGCCATCCATTGCCACTGCTGGGGACAGCCTTGTGGCAGTGTGGCAAGACGCACGTAACTCCATCGATAACGATATCTTCGGAAACCGGTTGCTCGGATCTGGCGGCGTACTGGATGGTTCGGGTTTTTCCATCTCCAGCAGCACGGATGAGCAAACCCCCGTAGTGAGCCCTGCCGTCACGGGCCAACAACTGGTGCTCTACAGCGCGCCGGACCCAAGCCTATCGATTCCACGCATCCGCGGTAGGCTCATTAGCAGGCAACCGCTGGGGAACACATGCAGCCTGAATCAGGATTGTGCCTCTGGCTTCTGCGTGGACGGAGTGTGTTGCAACAGCGCCTGTGGAGGGAACTCTTCCGACGACTGCTTGGCCTGCAGCACTGTTACCGGGGCAACGGCGAATGGAACGTGCACTGCCCGCCCGAACGGCGCTGCCTGTAGCGATGGCAATGCGTGCACAACCCCGGATACCTGCCAGGCAGGTGTCTGCACCGCAGGCACTCCTGCCACCTGTCCGGCCTCCGACCAGTGCCACGATGTGGGCACCTGCAACCCTGCCACGGGCACCTGCTCCAACCCCACCAAGCCCAATGGCTCTTCCTGCAGCGACGGCAATGCCTGTACTCGCACCGACACCTGCCAGGGCGGCACCTGTACCGGAGCTGCCCCTGTCACCTGTGCGGCCTCCGACCAGTGCCACGATGTGGGCACCTGCAACCCTGCCACGGGCACCTGCTCCAACCCCGCCAAGCCCAATGGCTCTTCCTGCAGCGACGGCAATGCCTGTACTCGCACCGACACCTGCCAGGCAGGTACCTGCACCGCAAGCAGTCCTGTCACATGTACGGCCTCCGACCAGTGCCACGATGTGGGTACCTGCAACCCTGCCACGGGCATCTGCTCCAACCCCGCCAAGCCCAATGGCTCTTCCTGCAGCGACGGCAATGCTTGTACTCGCACCGATACCTGCCAGGCAGGTACCTGCACCGCAGGCACTCCTGCCACCTGTACGGCCTCCGACCAGTGCCACGATGTGGGTACCTGCAACCCTGCCACGGGCACCTGCTCCAACCCCGCCAAGCCCAATGGCTCTTCCTGCAGCGACGGCAATGCCTGTACTCGCACCGATACCTGCCAGGGCGGCACCTGTACCGGAGCTGCCCCTGTCACCTGTGCGGCCTCCGACCAGTGCCACGATGTGGGCACCTGCAACCCTGCCACGGGCACCTGCTCCAACCCCGCCAAGCCCAATGGCTCTTCCTGCGACGATGGCAATACCTGCGCTCTCGCAGACAGCTGCCAAGCTGGAGTCTGCGTTGCCGGTACGGTGCGCCCCCCCGAGATATGTAACCTCGTGGACGACAACTGTGACGGCGCCGTCGACAACATCCCCGCTCTCACCTGCTCAACCAGAGAGTGTCGCGTTGGTACGAAATACTGCACGGCCCGTGGTGGCACCGCGTGCTCCTATACGGCCAACTCACGCAGCGGCACCCTGTGCAGCATCGGCTCGTGTAACGGCAAGGGCTCCTGCTGTGGCACGGTCCGCACTTATGTCGCTGCACGCTATGAGTACGAGATTCTCTTCTGGTACAGGCACTGTTCGGGTTGGCTGTGGTGGAGGAAGTGTACCTGGTACCCATTCTGGGGCTGGCGTTACTACCCGGCTCATTACGTCAATAAATACAAGTGCATTTGATTCAGGTGATCCACCATGGGTTTTGACCCGGAGAGCCGACACGTGAGGCCTCAGCAAATCAAATTCGTCAGTACACTGCTCCTGGCAGTAGCGGTCATCGTCGTCGGGGCGCGGTGCCAGACTTCTTCTACCCCTCCCGAAAAGCCCGCGGAGCAGGAGGATGCGGGTGTTGTGCCAACAGACGGAGGAATCGCGGAACCGGATGGTGGCGAAGGGGACGCGGGAGAGGATCCGGACATGCCGCTGTCCTGCCCGGAGGAAACAACAGCATGCAAGACATCGTGTACCAACACCTCCTTGGACACCGAGAACTGCGGCACTTGTGGCACGCGTTGTAATGAGGACCAGGAGTGTATCCAAGGACAGTGCCTGGCTATGGGCTGCGCTCCCTTTCAGCAGGCATGCGCCACAGGGTGTACGGAGGTAGCGATCGATCCGGCCAACTGCGGCCAGTGCGGCAAAGCGTGCTCGGCGGAACAGGTGTGTGTGAATGGCCAGTGTGCTGAGCCCTCCGAGTGTCCTCCGCTGAGTGTGCTGTGTGGAGGCAAGTGCACACTGTTGAGTGAGGATCCAGCCAACTGCGGCCAGTGCGGCAAGGAATGCCCAGCGGGGCAGGGTTGCAGGGAGGGCGTGTGTGGGCCCATGACGGACTGCCCCGCCCCCGGAGTGTTCTGCAATGGGGTATGTACCGTGCTCGCCAAGGATCCGAACAACTGTGGCAAGTGCGGCAATACTTGCGAGCCTGGACGGACCTGCACCAACGGCAGTTGTGAGGCTCGCTGTCAGGCACCCGCAGTCGAATGCTCGGGGATATGCACCATTCTAGATGCCGACCCAAGCCACTGTGGTGCCTGCGGTAATGCATGTGGCAAGGGAATGTCCTGCAAGGGTGGCAAGTGCGAAGCGGGTTGCGAGCAAGGATGGGTCCTCTGCAATGGGGAGTGCACCGAGCTGGCCAATGACGCGCGGAACTGCGGCGCCTGTGGCAACTCGTGCGCTGCAAACGAGCATTGCGTGCAAGGGAGTTGCAGTGCCGGCTGTGGAGACGGGGGGACACTCTGTTCGAATGGATGTACCTCGGTGGAGTATGACCCGCAGAATTGCGGCACCTGCGGCAACGTGTGTCCGAGCGGCAAGAACTGTGTCCAAGGCAGTTGCCGTTGAGCCTGCCCGCCGCACCTTGAATAATCGTGGGCTCGCCTCCTGACCTTGCGTGAGACTTCAGCCTCACCCAAGCGCCGGTGGCGAGCCCCGAGCCCACCTCCTCCTGGTGCAGTCGCCAGTGCTTGGCAGCGAGTTCCGGTGGTCACTTCCGTCCACCAGGTGGACACATGTGTCCACCTGGCCTCAAGAATGGACGTTTTCGTCCATCCCCCGCCAGCTTGCGACACAGGCTTGGTAGCCAACGGACGACCTCCAGGTTGCGTCGCTTGATTCCCAGATTCACATCGGTTTGTTCTTCCCGCCGATGCGAACCTCAGACTCCGACACGGCCCTGCCTGGCTTCGAGCGCAGTCTCGCCATCGTCATCGGTATCAACGCCTATTCCCACGGCATTCCCCCCCTCCACAACGCCGTGCGCGACGCCAACGCCGTCGCCGACTCCCTGGAGAGCCAGGGCTTCGAGGTGATCCGTCTCCTCGACTCCCAGGCAACCCTCTCATCCCTCTCCCTCCTGCTCTCCCATCACCTCCCCTCCCTTCCCTCGCCTGCCGATAGGATTCTCATCTACTTCGCCGGTCATGGCCTGGCCCATACCGACGAGCAGCACCAGTTCTCCGGGTTCCTGCTGCCCGCTGACGCTCGCCGCGACGACACCTCCTCCTACTGGCCCATGGCCGCCCTTCGCGACGCGCTGCGCCTGCTGCCCTGCCGCCACCTGCTGCTCATCCTCGACTGCTGCTTCGCCGGGGCCTTCCCCCACTCCCCCTCGCGCGACATCCGCGCGCCCTCCCTCCCCGCGCCCCTCCACCTCGAGCGCTTCCGTCACTTCTCCTCCCGCCGCTCCTTCCAACTCCTTCTTTCCACCGCCCACGACGAGCTGGCCTCCGACAGGCTCCTGGCCAAATCCTCTCAGGAGTCCCTCGGCGACGGACTCCACTCCCCCTTCGCCCTCGCGCTCCTCCAGGCCCTCCAACCCCATTCCCCCGCCGACTCCAATCAAGACGGCCTCCTCACCGCCGCCGAGCTCTACACCTTCCTGCGCGACAGGCTCCTCTCCCTCGTCCCCTCCCACTGCCAGCAGACTCCCTCCCTCTGGCACCTGGACTGGCACGACGGAGGCGAGTTCCTCTTCCTCCTCTCCGACTCCCTCCCCTCCCTGCCTCCCGCCGCCCCGCTCTCCCAGCGCTCCAATCCCTACCTCGGCCTGCGCCCCTTCTCCTCCTCCCACCGCCACCTCTTCTTCGGCCGAGAGCGCCTCGTCGACTCCCTCCTCGAGCGACTGAGGACCCAGCCCCTGCTGCTGCTGTGCGGCCCCTCCGGCGCGGGCAAGTCCAGCCTCGTCCATGCCGGCCTCCTTCCGAGCGTCTCCGAGGACCCCTCCTGGCGCGTCCCCCCATCCCTGCGCCCCTCGTCCCAGCCATTCCAGGCGCTGTCCTCCTGGCTCGCCTCGCTGGCTCCCAATACCGCGGCTCCCTCGGCCTCCGCCCTCGCCTCACGGCCCCGCGCCGCCGCCGACTTCCTCTCCTCCTTCCTCTCCCGCAACCCCGAGCGCGCTGTTCTCCTCGTCATCGACCCGCTCGAGGAGCTCGTCACCGCTTGCCTCGAGGACTCCGTGCGCCGCGCCTTCCTGCGCTCACTGTCCAGCCTCCTCCTGCTCTCGCACCCCCGGCTCCACCTGCTGCTGCTGCTGCGCTCGGACTTCGAGCCCCACTTCCTCTCCCTCCTCCAGGCCTCCGCCCTTCCCTCCGCACTCTGGCATGGCGCCCGTCTCAACCTCCCGCCCATGAACCGGGACGAGCTGCGCCGCTGCATCGAGAAGCCCGCGGAGTCCTGTGTCCTCTTCTTCTCCCCGGGCCTCGTCGAGCGCCTGTTGGATGACGTCGAGCAGATGCCCGGCGCCCTTCCCCTTCTCTCCGTAGCCCTCAGTGAGCTGTTCGGCGCCTACCTGGCCAGTGGCCGGGACGACCGCACCCTCTGCTTCGAGGACTACCACCACATTGGCGGTGGCATCGCGGGAGCGCTCCAGCGCCGGGCCGAGCTCGTCTTCTCCGGGCTGCCACCGCCCTCCACCGAAGGACAGCCCGCCCTGCCGCCTGTTCTCTCATCGGAGCTGCCCTCCTTCCAGCGCACCCTGCGCAACGTGCTGCTGCGCATGGTGTCTCCCGAAGGTGGCGAGCTGGCGCGCCGCAGGGTGCCGCGCGCCGAGCTGGAGTACCCCCACCACGAGGAGAATTCCCGCGTCCTGCGTGTCCTGCGCACCCTGGAGGCCAGCCGTCTCGTGGTGGCCAGCGACGACGGAGGACCCTGTGTCGAGCCCGCTCACGATGCCTTGCTCTCCGCCTGGCCCAGGCTTCATGACTGGGCACGCCACGCTCAGCGCGAGCTACTCCTGCTGCGCCGTATCTCCCATGCCGCCTTCGAGTGGAACCGCCACCATCGCGCAAGCGACTTCCTCTGGGCGGACGCGCGATTGGATCAGCTCGGTCTGGCGCTGACCTCCCCGCGCCGCACCGACGAGCCTCTCGCATTGCCCACCGTTTCACCTGGGGGCCAACCCACTGAGCCCTTGGCGCTCAACGCCGCGGAGAGTGGATTCCTCCGCGCCAGCGCGACACGCCGGCGCTTGCTGCGCACCCGCCGCGGCGTGCTCGCTCTTACGTTGGCCATGATGCTCGTTGCGCTCACCGTGGCCGCCCTCTTCCAGGCCAACAAAGCTAACTTCAATGCCAGGGAAGCCCAGCGCCAGCAGCGCGCCGCCGAAGCCAGCGCGGAAGAGGCACGCAAGCAGAAGGAGGCCGCCGAGGCCAACGCCAGGGAGGCCCAGAAGCAGCAGCGCATCGCCGGCCTCAACGCCAAGGAAGCCCAGCGGCAGCAACAAGCAGCCGAGGCCAACCTCGAGGAGGCTCGAAAGCAACAAGAAGCCGCTGATGCCAACGCCCGAGAGGCGCTGCGACAGCAGAGGGTTGCCGAGGCCAATGCCACGGAGGCTCAGCGGCAAAAGCAGTTCGCCGACGCGAACGCCCAGGAAGCCCTGAAACAGAAGAATACCTCCGAGGCCAATGCCAGGGAGGCTCGCAAGCAACAGGAGGCCGCCGAAGCCAACTTCATGGAGGCTCAGCGGCAAAAGCAGTTTGCCGACGCGAACGCCCAGGAAGCCCTGAAACAGAAGAACACCTCCGAGACCAATGCCAGGGAGGCTCGCAAGCAACAGGAGGCCGCCGAAGCCAACTTCATGGAGACTCAGCGGCAAAAGCAGCTCGCCGACGACAACGCCTTGGAAGCCCGCAAGCAGCAAGAATCCGCCGAGGCCAACTTCAGGGAGGCTCGCAAACAACAGGAGGCCGCCGACGCGAGCGCCAGTGAGGCCCAGCGACAAAAAGAAGCCGCTGAGCTCAACCTCCAGGAGGCGCGAAGACAACAGCAGATCGCTGACACCAATGCCAGGGAGACCTTGGAGCAAAAGAATGCCGCTGAAGCCAATGCCAAGGAAGCGCGCAAGCAACAAGAAGCAGCCATCGCCAGTGCCAGGGAAGCTCAGAAACAAAAGGACCTGGTCCTGGCCAGCGCGCGGGTCAAACAAGTAGACATGCTCATTGAGGAGGATCCCACCAAGGCACTTCTGGTGCTCCTCGAGGCAAGCCCTCAGATCGAATCCTGGGGCAACCCATGGCACCAGGTTGCCCTGGCTCTCAGTCAACACGCCATCAGCAGCGCCATCCTGTCCGGGCACAAGGACACTGTATTCACAGCGCTCTTCAGTTCCGACGGCTCCCGCGTCCTCACTGCCTCCGCGGATGGCACCGCTCGCATCTGGCGTACCGACGGCACCGGGGCGCCTCTCATCCTCTCGGGCCATTCCGGAAATGTGACCTCCGCCACCTTCAGCCCCGACGGCTCCCGCGTCCTCACTGCCTCTGAGGATAACACCGCTCGCATCTGGCGTACCAACGGCAAAGGGAAACCTGTCATCCTCTCGGGCCATACCGATACAGTGAATTCCGCCACCTTCAGCCCCGACGGTTCCCACGTCCTCACTGCCTCTGTGGATGGCACCGCTCGCATCTGGCACATAGACGGCAAGGGCGAGCCTCTCATCCTCTCGGGCCATAAAGATGCAGTCAGATTCGCCACCTTCAGCCCCGACGGCTCGCTCGTCCTCACTGCCTCTTGGGATGGCACCGCTCGCATCTGGCGCATCGACGCCCCGGAGGAACCCATCATCCTCTCAGGCCATACCAATGCAATATACAACGCCACCTTCAGCCCCGACGCATCCCTCGTCCTCACCGCCTCTTTGGATGGTACTGCTCGCATCTGGCACACGGACGGCGCGAAGGCGCCCTGCATCTTCACAGGCCATCCCATCGACCTGACGTCCACCACCCTCAGCCCCGACGGCTCCCACATTGTCATTGCCAATGCGGATGGCACCGCTCACATCTGGCGCACCAATGGAACGGGGGAGCCTGTCCTTCTCTCAGGCCATACCAATGGGCTGAATTCCGCCACCTTCAGCCCCGACGGCGCCCTCGTCCTCACCGCCTCTTTGGATGGTACTGCTCGCATCTGGCGCACCGATGGTACGGGGGAGCCTATCCTCCTGTCGGGCCATACCGATGGACTGAATTCCGCCACCTTCAGCCCCGACGGCTCCCTCGTCGTCACTGCCTCTTGGGATGGCACAGCTCGCATCTGGCGCACCGACGGCAAGGGCGAGCCTCTCATCCTCTGGGGCCATACCGACAATGTGGCTTCCGCCGTCTTCAGCCCCGACGGATCCCTCGTCGTCACTGCCTCTTGGGATGGCACCGCTCGCATCTGGCGCACCGACGGCAAGGGTGAGCCCGTCAGCCTCTCAGGTCATTCCAATGCAGTGAATTCCGCCACCTTCAGCCCCGACGGATCTCGCGTCCTTACTGCCTCCGTGGATGGCACCGCTCGCATCTGGCGCACCGACGGCAAGGGCGAGCCTCTCATCCTCTCAAGCAGTGACGATGAAGTGAATTCCGCCACCTTCAGTCCCGATGGTTCCCGCGTGCTCACTGTCTCCGAGGATGGCACCGCCCGCCTCTGGCACACTGACAGCACGAAAGAACTCTTCATCCTAGCGGACCATGGCACGGCAGTGACTTCCGCCGCGTTCAGCCCCGACGGATCCAGCGTGCTCACAGTCTTTACGGATGGCACCGCTCGCATCTGGCGTGTGGATGAGCAGAGTCGTCCCCTCATTCTGCGGCAGCAAGGGCGTGCGTTGGTCCTTCCAGACGGCTCGGGCGTCGTGACCTTGAGCGAAAATGGGCTGGTTTACATCTGGCCTATAGAGCCCCACACGCTGATCACCTCTTTTTTGAATGCCACGACGGCGTGCCTCTCCATTAACGAACGCGTGAACTACCTCTTCGAGTCTCCGGATGAGGCACACAAAGGCCATGAACGTTGCGAGCGCTTCCATGGCCGGCGTCCCTGATCTCCTCTCAAGCAGATGGAACAACAGCGTCCGTTCATAGCCTTCGTTGAGCTGTGAGCCTGCCCCGGTTTTGTGGACACACCTCATAAGTCGGCTACACGGGAGGTAGTGTTCATGGAGCGAAGGAAGAGGCGGAGTTTCACCCTGGAGTTCAGGGCCGATGCGGTCCGGCTGGTGCGTGAGGGCGGCAAGAGCTTGCCTCAGGTGGCAAAGGACCTGGACCTGACCGAGTCGGCCCTGCGCAACTGGGTACGCGAGACCGACGGCGACAAGGGCAAGGAGCCGGCAGGCGCGCTCTCCACGGCCGAGCGGGAGGAGTTGGTCAGGCTGCGCAAGGAAGTGCGCCATCTGGAGATGGAGCGTGACTTCTTAAAAAAGCGGCGGCCTTCTTCGCGAAGGAGACCTCGAAGTGAAATTCGAGTTCATCGAGGCGGAGAAGGCTCATTTTCCCGTGGATTTCATGTGCCAGCAGTTGGGCGTCTCGCGCTCGGGCTACTATGCTTCACCAGAATCGGTGCTCGACATGCCCGGAATGCCTGCTCGGCTTCCCCGGAACGGCTGCTCACCTTCCTCCGGAATCGCTGCTCGGCTTGGCCCGGAATCGGTGCTCGGCATGCCCCGGAACACGCACGCCTGAGCCGGGCCGTCGGAGCGGCACTCCCTGCCGTGCGGGCCCCGCCCTCCTGGGCTTGCGCACTACCTCACCCGTCATGGCTTGACCCGAACCTGCTGGGTGATGGGCCACTCCACGCCCCTACGGTTCCTCCCATCATCCAGTCGGTCCGATTTCGGGCCGATCTCTCCCATCTACGCTGCGCGGTAACACCCATGCACGGCAGATAGGCGGAGTGCCAGAGTGCTTGGCGCCGTGCAGCAACCGTCCGAAGTGCCGACGCCTCGGAACGGCGCGGTTGCTCGGGCAGAGGGCCCTGAGGATGCATAGGCCGCGAAGTGGGCAAGGCGGGCAGACCCCGGGGGCTGTAGCTGCGTCCGCCGTGTGCCGTGCCGGTCAGCTGACGCGGTGCGAACGGGGGGCCTCGGACTGCTTCGAGGTGGCGCATGCAGTGGCGCCCCCTCCTGCGGCTGTTGTTGCTGCGTCGTGCGGCTGCGGATACGCGGCGGCCGTGGAGCCCTTGTCCGAGCGCACTTCCTGACGTGGCGGCTACACCACGACTCGCCGATGGGCGCGCGAAACGTCCTCCTCCCCGTTTTCCGCGAAGCGTCGCGCCAGCTCGGCCGCACCTTTCGCGCCGCGCTTCGACACGTACTCCAGCTCGGCGGGTAGCAGGGCCTTGATGGCGGCGAGCCGCACATCGCCAAATGGCGTGGGGAACTGCCTCGGCCGGGTGCGCGACTCCACGCCAAGCAGCACGCCCACCCGGCCCTCCGGGATAACGAGGGACTCCGGAATGCCGTTCCCCTCCACCTCCAGCGCGAGGACGCCCGCCTTCGCTCCCTCGCGCACATGCTCGTGGACCACCACCTCCCTGGAGACCCGCTTCAGCAGCAGGTAGGGCCAGCTTCGCCCGATGACGTCAAGGGGGAAGCTCCGTCCCCTGCGTCTCCAAAGCGAGCTCCAGGCCAGAGCCCACCGAGGGCTCCAGACGGGCAAAGAGGGGGTCCGAGGGCAACACATGACCAGGTGGCGTGTGTGGTTGGACTCACCAGCCCTAGGAATCAGGTTGGGTGTGCCCCGCTATCGCAGCTATCCGGATTTGTCGGAGGTGCCCGGTAGAGTGGGAGCACCTAACGGAGGCGCCGATGACTCCCACGCTGCTGGTGTTGCTGCTGCTCACCCAAGCGGAAGCGCCTGACAACCCTCCGGCAGGGGCCCTGGAGCCTCCGGAGTCGGCTTCGCTGGCTGAAACGTGGCGCTACCTCGCGCGCGTGGATGCCTCGGGACTGGCGCTGCTGTCGCGGGCTGGAGTGGGCACCGAGGAGGGCTTCGTCCAGGTGGAGCCCACGCTGATTCTCGACGGGGGCGAGGAACTGGGCGTCAACCTGGGTGCTCCCGTGCGACTGCGCCTGGGGCGCGGCGGTGAGGGCGCGGGCCTCGTTCGCCGCGAGGACTGGGACAGCCTCTCGGATTGGGGGCAGCTCGTGCGCGGCCTCAAGCTGGGCTCGGACAGCGCGCCCGTGGCGCTATGGGTGGGCGGACTCGAGTCCTACAGCCTCCTCTCGGGGCACCTCATCCGCCGCTACTCCAACCGCACCAACCCGGACTACCACCCGGCGGGCGCATTCCTCACCGGCACGCTGGGCCCGGTGTACTCCGAGGCCTTCGCCTCCGACGTGCTGGGCGCGCGCCTCATGGGCGCGGAGGTGGCGCTCGACGTGCAGCACCTCCTCTTCGGCCAGCCCAAGGAGCGCGGACGCTACACGCTCGCGGTGTCGGCCGTGCATGACTGGGGCAGGGCCGAGGGGCGGACTTCCCCGGTGACGCTGGCACACGTGAACGGGACGGCAGTGGTGGTGGTGCGCCCGGGCTTCGAGGCGCACGTGCTCGCCGGCTGGGGGGACGGCCGGGCGTGGGTGGCGCGTGGGGCACAGTGGTGGGAGCGGGCGCGGATGCAGTGACGCCCACGCTGGACATGACGCTGCGGCTGGAAGTGCGCAGGCAGCACGGCGGCTTCCGCCAGGGCTATGTCGGCCCGGACTACGAGCTGGCGCGCTTCCGGGCCGCGGGCCCCGAGGGCGTGCCGCTGGCCGAGGCGCGCTTCCCGGACGGCTTCTCCGCCTACGGCGAGGCGGTAGTGGGCTGGGATGCCGTGCGCTACGGCGGGCTGTGGAAGCAGTTGCAGCTTTCGCTCGCCGCCGAGACCTTCACCTGGGGCCGCTTCGACGTGGACGGGCGCGTGGCGGTGCAGCTCTTCGACCGCAACCTCGAGGTGGCGGTAAAAGGGCTGGCGGTGGGCCTGGGGCAACCCGGGGCACGCTACCTGGGCGACGCCGAGGTGCGCTGGCGCCTCTTCGGCGGGCGCCTATATGCGCTGGGCACGGGCGGCACGCTGCTGTTTCCGGAAGGGATGGGCACGCTGCGGCCGGGGGCCTTCGCCTCCGTGGGCCTGGGGGTGGACAATGCGCGCTGACTCGCACCGCGCCTCGTGGGCAGGCCTGCTGCTCGCCCTGGCGCTGCTGTCCACCGGCTGTGCCTCGCTGACGCAACCTTCCGTCGAGAGGACGAGCTTGCGCTACGCACCGCGCGAGGCCGCAGGGCCCACCTCAGTCCAGGAGCAAGACGGCGATTCGCCACGCACCTCCGGCTCCATACTGCCCTCCCCTTCCGTGTCCACTGCACCCGAGCGGCTGCACCGGCGCCGGGCCCCTCGCGTGGAAGTGACGGCGGTGGGCCCGGACAGCGCGGAGAGGAAGGCGAGGCAGGAGGCCCTCGCGGCCCAACTGGCGTTTCGAGGGGCCCTGCGCGAGGTGTCCGGCTCCACCCACCGCGCCTCCGCCGAGCTCGCCCGGCTCAAGGCCAGTGGGAGAGGACTCTCGGGCATGCATGCCGAGCTCTTCGTGCGCTTCATCGACTTCGGCACCGAGCAGGGGCGGTGGATGGACGCCCAGCTCGCCGCCGCCACCCGCCTGGCCGACGCCGCCTCGGAGGTGGACGACCCGGACATGCAGATCGCCCTGCTGAGCATGGCGGGCCCCCGGCTGGAGGCCGCCATGCTCGGCTCGCTCCTGCTCGCCGCCTGGCTCGACTGCCTGCACCTCGTGGATGCCCTGCTCGACCAGTCCCTCCACAGCGTGGAGAGGATGCGCCGCGACCTGATGGACTGGCAGGGAATGCTCGAGCCCTCCCTGCGGGCGCTCTCCTCTCTGGAGCCGGACCAGGTGGAGGCCGCGGCGCAAGACGCCCCCGCCCTGGTGGGCCACCTCTCGGACGCGCTCGCCGCCACAGTTACCAATGTGCGCAAGGGGGTGGAGCTCACCGGGAAGGTGCTGGTGCTCAGAGACATCCTCCTGTCGCTTCCCCTGGCGCTGGAAGCGCCCCTGCTGGCGTCCGAGGCACCGTCAGCCCCGGCGCTGCTCGGCGCGGGCCTGACGGTGGGTGGCGGCGGAGTGACGATGGGCACGCGCCTTGTCGTCTCCGCCGAATGGGTGGAGATGATGCGGCAGTTGGTACGCGCGGGTGTCCTCTCGCTGCCCGCCGTCGGTGCCGCCGTTCGGATTCACGCGGGCGGGGTGATGCTGGCGCAGGCGCATGACGAGTTGCCGCAAGGCGTACGCGAGGCGCTCGGGGACGGGCCCGAGGTGCGGGCCATGCGCGTGACGGGCAAGACGGGGGCAGGCATGGCCGAGCCGCCGCGGCACCACGTCATGCCCGAGGAGTTCCGCGAGTGGTTCGAGAAGCGCGGCTTGACAGGCGAGATGGATATCAACGGGTTCTGCGTCGAGCTGGAGCTGGCACACCACCAAGCCATTCACGGTGGTGGAAACTGGAAGCTGGGGCGCAAATGGAGCGGTGAATGGAACCGGATGATTATGAAGGTGCTACTCGACGCCGAGAGCAAGGCCGGTCGGATGTTGACGCGCAACACGATCCTGGAGATCGTCGCGAGTTATATGACGTTGTACGACATCCCGATGAACTTCGTCCGCTGTCGTGGGAGATGAGCAATGACCGACGGACGTTCCTGGGAGGGTAACTGGAAGGTGCGCCTGTACGAGCGGGTCCGCGAGCGGGGCTACGATTCACTCACCGCCTTCGCCGAGGCGCGCCCGACCGCTTCGCTGGTGGCGCTGGCCGAGGAGCTTGGTCCGGACGACATCGCGGGAGTGCAGGTGTTCAGTGGACTGCTGGCCGAAGCGGAGCGGAAGAATCAGGTCACGCGGCTAGTGCGCGGTCAGCTCGTTCGCGAGCTGGCCGAAGCACTCCCCAACGGCTGGCCGCCCGTGCTGGACGACGCAAACCGCCTAAAGGTTGCCGTCGCACTCGCCCGTTGGGGAACCTTCACCCCAGAAACTCATGAGCAGCGCGTCGACAAAGCCGGCGATTCACTCCTCGCCAAGCCACCGCCCGCCGGTTGGCGCCCGCTCGGCCCCGACGACGAGTTGCTGCTAACGCTTCTGCCCGACAAAGAAGCCTGAACCTCCCCTGCTCCTCCATGAGTGAGTACGTGGGATGAGACAGGGGCTCGGGCGAGCCCAGCGGACACGGCAGGCGACCACTACTGAGGAAACGTCACGTTGCCGAGGGTGACGGAGCGCTGGCGCTCCGCGTCCCACAAGACGAGGGTGTAGGAGCCCCGCGCCTCCTTCTCCGTAGCTATTAGCTCCACCACGACGCGTCCCAGCTCGCCCTTCACTCCTGGCGCGGCCGGGAGGATGGGCTCGATCGGCCAGAGCGGGAGCGGCTTCAATATTTCGCCTTTAGGCCCGCGAAGCACCGCGCCCGCCGCCGTCCAGGGCACCGTGCCCGGATTCAGGAGGGACACCTCCACCGCCACCCGCTCCTTGGCGCGGTAGCTGGTGACGGAGCGCTTGACGAGAGCATTACCTTCCTTCGCCGTGACGTCCCACGTCAGTTCCTTGAGGGAAATACCCCGCCTGCCGTCCACGAGACCGGAGGCGATGGCACCGCGCAAGCCGTCCGGCACGGCGCGCTCGGCGCGGAGTTGCTTCACCTCCGCCCGGCATTGCTGGACATTGGCCTCGGCATCCTCCGCCACCTGCTGGAAGTAGGCTGCCGGGCGCACCTGACGCAGCACCTTCACCTCCTGCATGCCGAGCCCGGGGTGCACGATGAGCTCGAAGCTGGTGCATGCCGGTGCGGCTTCGTCGGCGAAGCACACCTCCACGTTGGTCCGTTTCCCAGCGACGAGATTGTCGCGAGGAACCAGCGTGAAGGTCTGCTGCCCCGATGACCAATCCTCGAACCACCCCCGGTCCTCAAGCTTTAGGGACTGCTGCTTGAGCTGCGAGTCGAAACGGAAGGTGATGGGCAGGCCCGGGCCGATACACACCACGGGCGGATTCCTGCCATGGGTGGCGGAAAGCTCGATGCGCGGGCTCGCCGCCTCGCACTCGTCGGTGGACGTAGCTGCGGACACGTCAGCGGGGGTGGACGCGAGAGCCAGCGCCAAGAGGCCGGCAGGGAAAGCGGGGAGCACGGACGGTCAACCTCCAGGGAGGCGCGGGGAGTCGCCCCGGGAGGAGGGGCCTCTACCACACCTCCGTGCCCGAAATGCCCGGGGCGCGGCCTGCAAAGCCCACGCACGTCTCTACTCGAAGCGCTCCACTGCCTCGACCCACGCCGTGGACCCAACCACGGCGGAGTCGGGCCCGCCGTCGCGCATGATTGCGGTGCCCCGTTGCCCTCGGTACTGGAGCTCCAGACAGACGGGGTAGGTCTGTCCGCCCTTCGATTGGGTCTGCTTGGCCTGGGTGAAGCGCCCATAGACGCGGCTCTCCCCGAAGATGAGGCGCCCGGAGAGCACGGTGCCCGGCCTCAGCTTCCCCAGATGTTCCTCCAGCTCGAACGTGGTGAACTCCTGTACGGTGACGGGCTTGGCATCTCCGACGACGGGGAAGGTGCCACCAGCCGTGTCGCCAATATCAATGTCCAGTTCCTTCATGGAGGCCAGGGCCTCGGGAGAGCACGCCTCGACCTTGGGGGTGGAGCGCACCTGGGGTCCGCCGGTGCAGGCAACAAGTACCCAACCGCAGCTCGCGGCGAGGCACTGCCACTTCTTGCAGCGCCCGCCTCGGGGCTGAGGCGCGGGCGCGGGCATCTCCTGGGGCGGCAAACGGGGCTCTTGCTTGCGAAGAGGCATGGCGGTTGCGAGCGCGGGGGTGGAGGCAAGGGACAAAGCCGCGCCCGGCCCAGCTTCAGACGACTCCGGGGAATTCGCCACTTCGCGAACGGCACCGGCCCGTGTGGTAGGGCCAGAGCCGGGGGACTCGGCAGGGAGCGGAGCGTGCTGCACAGCCTGCACGGGAGGAGCTGCGTCAGGCGCCGGGCGGCTGCGCACCACCCACGCGCTCGCGCTCGCCACGGCCAGCGCCCCCAGGGCCACGAAGAAGAGCGCGGCGTGCCGGAGGGAGTCCACCGCCATGGCGCGCAGCGGAAACATGCCGACGACGGAGGGAATGAAGCGGGAGAGCGTGCGCTGGAAGGGGCTGCGCACCACACGCGCGGGCGGGGGTGGCTCGCGCGGTAACGGTGGCGCTGCTCGCACCGAAACCGCGGCGGGCTGCACAGCGGCAGGGGCCGGTAGCGGCGGAGACAGCAAGGCGGACTCGGGCACCGGAGGCGGCAAGGACTCCCAGGCACGCTCCAGGGCCACTTCCGCCAGCACCGCGACGAGAGCCTCGGCGGGCGAAGCGGCGGCCTCCGCTTTCGCAGGGGCAGGCGGCTGGGCCAGCTTCACGGGCGCGGGGGCGGGGACGGCCGGGGTGCCGCCGCTCTCCTGCGCTTGGCGGCGCTTGCGAGCGTCCCCACGTCCGCGCCGGGGACGGGCCGCTTTCCACGCGAGGCCCGCCTCCTCACCCGCTGGCGGGCCCATGCCCGGAACCTTCACTGTGGGCGTGGCGTCGGGCGCGTCCGGGTCCATGAGCGGCACGTCCCAGGCCGCATCCCCGTCGGCAGCCGAGAGGGCCGCTTCGAGGGCGCCACACAGCTCCTCATAGTTGGCGAAGCGCGCCTCCCGGCGCTTCTCCAGCATGCGCATGCACAGTGCGCTGAGTACCGGGGGCACGCGCGAGCTGTATGCGTGTGGAGAGGGGGGCCGCTGCGCGAGAATGCGGTCCTCGAGGCCCCCTTCGGTGCGGTTGCCGAAGGGCAGCACGTCGGTGAGCAGCCAGTAGAAAGTGACGCCCAGGGCCCACAGCTCGTCCCCCACGTCGGGCCGGTAACCCACTTTTTTCTTCGAGGGGTCCCGCTCGAAGAGAATGTGCTCGGGCGAGCGGTACTCGTCGGTGCCGGGCGGCTCGCGCTCGCCGGTAATGGTGGGCTCGCCTGCGAGCCACCCAATCCCGAAATCCACGAGGACGGGCCGCCCGTCCTCGTCGCGAATGAGAATGTTCTCCCGCTTCAAGTCCCGGTGCAGCACGCCCTGCGCGAGAATGTTGGCGAGGGCGCGCGCCACCTCGAGGAGGACGCGTACCACCTGGCGCGCGGTGGGGTTCTCGTCGAGGGCCCACTCGTCCAACGTCCTGCCCACCACCAGGTCCATGACGAAGCACAGGTAGCCATGGTCTGGGTCGGGCCACCTGTCGCACGCGCGGAAGCGGACGACGTTGGGGTGCACCACGTGCCGCAGAATGTTGATTTCGCGCTGTCCCCAGGACTCGAGCTCGCGAGCGCGGATGACCTTGAGGGCGTAGTAGCGGCCGGCGCGCTCCACCTTGTAGACGAAGCCGAAGCCCCCGTCGCCGAGCTTCTCCATCACACGGTAGCCGCCCACCATGTCTCCGGGCTCGGGGGGCTTGAAGGGCGGGGCTTTCATGGGAGCGGCGACTCCTCCTGACTCGAAACGCTAGCACGGCGGTAGCGTCGCGCCGCCGTGGGCTTGGGGCCGAAGCCGGGGGCGGCGCACACCGAAACCCCTCCGGAAAGGGTGCAGCTCGGCCCCCGGCTCCGGCTCCAACTTGTTGAGGCCCCTGCCCTACTCCTCGGCAGGGCTCTCCAGCACCTTGGCTACGCGAATCAGCCGCTTCACCTCCCCGGGGCTCCACCCGCGAAGCATGCGCACGAACTGCCGCAGCTCGGGTGAGAGGCTCCCCTCGGGGGTGGGCTGCGCCAGCGTAGCGGCCACGTCCGTGCGGCTGAGCTCGAGCAGCACGTCGGCGGAGATTCCGAGCGTGAGGGCCAGCTTCCGCAGCGTGGGTACGGACGGCATCATGCCTCCGCGCTCAATGCGTCCGTAGACTTCGGGGGCGAGGCACGTCTGCTTCGCCACCTGGGCCTGGGTCAGCCCCAGCCGCTCGCGGACCGTGCGGCAGACTTCACCGAGAGACTTCTGAAGGTGTTCGAGTTCCATGGGTTGTCTCCACAGGGTTCCGGCCCGCCCGAGCGTTCCGGGGGTATTCGTCCTTTGCTGCTCGGCGCGGCTCACCTGGCGCGCGGCGCCCGCTTCCGGGCCTTCGCCGCGCGGGACTTCGCCACCATGGAGCGCGCCAGGGTGGCGAGCGCGGCGTGCTGCACCGGCGTCAACGTGCGAATTGTCCGGAGGAAGCGCCGCACCTCTGGGGTGTCATCCACTGCTTCGCTCGTCGGTACGAGCCAGGGTGGCGGCTGCTTCAACTGGAAGCCCAGCAGGGTGTTCGCATCCAGCTCCAGCGCGTCGCACAGCCGCAGCAGCGTGGGCACGCTGGGCAGCATTCGCGCCCGCTCGATGCGGCCGTAGACGGCAGCCGCGAGGTGAGTGCGTTCGGCCATCTGCGCCTGGGTGAGGCCCAGGCGCTGGCGGGTGTCCTTGGCTACCTTGGCGAGGTGGTGTTGCAGGGCCGTGGGCATGAGCGCGCTCCCTCAACGTGCGGCCTGTTTGGGTGGGCGTGGGCCGGGCGCACTCCCCATGAAGCGGGCCACATTGGTGAGCGCGTCCACCTGCTTCGCCCCCAGCCGGCGCACGGAGCGCAGCAAGCGGCGAAGCGCGGGCCGCTCCTCGGAAGGAGGCGCGGCCTGGGCGAGCCACGGCGGCGGGGTGTCGGTGACGAGTCCCAACAACGAGTTGGCGTCCACGCCGAGAGCGCGGCACAACCGCAGGAGGGAAGGCACGCTCGGGAGCATGTGGCCACGCTCCAGGCGGGCGTACACCTCCGTGGCCAGCTCGGCGCGCTCGGCGACTTCCGCCTGCGTCAGCCCAGCACGAGCGCGTGCCTCACGGGCCGCGGCCCCCACGTGGCGTGCGAGCGAAAAGTCCCTCTTGTTGACGGAGCCCACGGTGCACCTCAGTGAGCGTCTCCGGGCTCGCGGCCCGTCAGGTCCGGGGGCAGCGGAAACACGCCTTCTTCCACGTCCGGGTGGGCTTGCAGCTTCCGCAAGTCCGAGGCCTCCTTGAGGATGTCGCTCAGTTCCGCCTCGGCCTCCCTTGCACCATAGGGCCGCCCCGGACGAGCGTGCAGGAAGTCCCGCAGGTCGTAACGCATGTCGTCCGCCGACGGGTAGCGGTCCGAGGGGTTCTGCTGCAACGCCCGGGCGACAATCTTCTGCAGAGGAGCGGGCAGGTCCTTCGCCGCGTGCTCCACCTCTTCCGGGCCAAAGTGCAGCACGCGGTTGGCCAGCGCCTCCAAGGGCAGCAGTGTGGAGCGCTCGGCGCGCACCTCGGGAGGCAATCGCTCGTCGAGGTCCTCCCACAGTTTGTCGGGCGGGTCCAACGGGTAGCGCGCGAGCAGCATCTCGAGCAACACCAGGCCCAGCGAGAAGATGTCGGCCCTGCCGTCCAGCTTGCGGGGCGTGAGGGGGTCTCGCTGGCGGGCCTCCGGCTTGAGGAAGCCGCGGAGGACTTCCGGAGCGATGTAGGCCGGGTCTCCCCGCAGCAGCCCACGGCGCGTGGGAATGCGGCCGAGCAGCTCCGAGTAGGCCGCGCCGAAGTTGGTGAGCTTGACGCGGCCATTCTCCCCCAGGCGGATGCGCATGGGGCCCACGGCGCGGTGGACGAGCTTGAGGGGGTTGCCGTCCTCGTCCTCGCAGCGGTGCGCGTAGTCGAGCGCGTCGGCCACCTCGCCGGCCACGTACGCGGCGAAGTCGGGGCTCAGCCTGCGCCCCACCAACCAGGCAGCGTCCATGAGGGTGAGGAGGAAACAGCCGCGCAGGTGCTCCATGACGATGTAGGGCACCTCGTCGTGCACCACGTAGCCGTACACGGTGGCGATGTTGGGGTGGCGCAGGGTCTTGGAGAGCGTCACCTCCTCCAGCGCCCGGTGCCGGGCCTCGCGCCCGTGCTCCATGACAATGGGCTTGAGGACGATGAGCTTCACTGGGCCGCCTCCAAGCGGCTCTCGCGTGGCGAGCAGGAGGGTGTCGTAGTCGGGGTGCGCGACGAGGCGGCGCACCACCTCGTAGCGAAAGTCGCCCACGGTGAAGGACGTGAGGGGCATGGGCCCGCCGGGTTTCTTCGGTTCGGACATGGAAGGCTCGTGGGAGTGAGGGAAGTGAAAAGGAGGTTGCGGCGGCGGAGTCAGTGGACGTTTCCCAACCCCGTCTCCGGCAACGGCGAGGGCTTGCCTGCCTCAACGCCAACAGGGCCCGGCAGCCGTCCAAGGTCGGCCGCATCCATGAGGATTTCAGCGGCTTCCTCGGCGGCCTCCTTCTCGCCGTAGGGCGTCTGAAGCGAGTGCAGGTAGTCGTACAAGTCAGTGTGCATGTCGCTCGAGGTGAGGTAGCGCTCGTCCGGGTTGTCTCGGAGGGCCCGCGCGATGATTCGCCGGAGAGCCTCGGGCAGCTCGTCCGCCGCACGCCGCACCTCCGCAGGCCCGAAGTGCAGTACGCGATTGGCGAGCGTCTCCAGCCTCACGAGCGCCGCCTCGTCGCTGAGGACGCTGGAAGGGAAGCGCGCCTTGAGGTCGAGCCACAGCGGCTCGCGCTGGTTGCGCGGGTAACGCGCCAGCAACATCTCCAGCATCACCAAGCCTAGGGAGAAGACATCGGCCCTCTGGTCGAGCCCCGGGGGAGAGAGTGGATCTTCGTGGCCCTTCTCTGGCTGGAGAAAGCCGCGAAGGATTTCAGGAGCGGTGTAGGCCGCATCGCCTCGGACGGGTGCCCCTGGGGAGGGAGGATGCTCGAGCAACTCCGTGTACATGACGCCCAGGTGAGTGAGCTGAACGCGGCCGGTGACGCCCACGCGAATGCGCCGGGGACCAATGGCGCGGTGGACGAGGTGGAGGGGTTTCTCATCGTCCTTCTTGCCGTGGAGGTAGAGGAGTGCGTCCGCCAGCTCCGTGGCCGCGTACGCCACGAAGGAGGGGGACAGTCTGCGCCCCACCGCCACGGCCGCATCCAGCAGGGTGAGGAGGCAGCAGCCGCGCAGGTGCTCCAGGAGGATGTAGGGCCGCGTGTCGTCGAAGACGCAGCCCCAGACGCCAGCGAGGTTGGGATGGCGTGTAAGGCCCGCGCGCCGCACCTCCTCGATGCATCGGTCCACCGTCGCGGAGGGATACTCGTGCGGGAGGAAGGGCCTGAGCTCCACCAACCTGGGCTGGCCCTCCATCTCCGGGTAGCCGTTGAGGACGAGCTGGCGGGAGGCGAGCAGCCCCGACTCATAGTCGGGGTGGGTGCCCACGTCGCCGTGGACTTCGTAGCGGTAGCGGCCCCATTGGAAGCCGAAGCGTGGCGCGGGGCGCGGAGAGGAGACAGTCACGGTGGGAGTCCCGGGAGTGGAGGGAGTGCCTAATGAGTGACTACGAGGGCCGGGACGGCCACGGGCCGCCATGTGTCCGTCTCGTCCTTCATGTAGAAGGTGCCCACCTCGAAAGTGCCCGCTCGGTAAGCCCCGTCCTGCACTCCCACGGGGCCCACGCACTGCTGCTCCTTGCCGGTGAGCGCCCAGGCCAAGTAGCCATCAGGCCGCAGCACCACGAGGGGTTGGAACTCCTGGACGCGCCGGCCCAGCTCGGCCCGGGGAACGGCCTCAGTCTTGAGCGTCACGTCGAGCAGCAACACGTCCGCCACAAGCCACGGGGCATATTCTGAGGCCTTGGGCGGAAAGAGGTGGAAGTGTAGCCGGAGCTGCTTGGCCTCCTGGGGAGACAAGTCCCGGCCCCTGGGCAGTAGCTCCGTGGGGAGCCCGGCCTTGAGCAGCAGGACGGCGAACTCGTCCAGGTCCGCGAGCGCATCCCGGGTGGTGGCATACGCCGCGGGCGGCGCGTTGCTGGCGCAGGCCAGTGGGCACAGGAGCACGAAGGAGAGCGCGGCCAACAGGCCCGGCAGGAGACGGGCGGGACGCGCGCAGACACGAGCCCCCTCCCGACGCGAAAGAATTTCGCTCGGCACGATGGCACCTCCGAAAACACATGATGTGAATTGAACTGACGACCAAACAGGTAGCACAGCCAAAATAGGAAGGGAAGCCCCGCCCAACCGCTTACGTCAGACACGCAGTCCAACCAATCAGAGCGGCAGAAGCCTGCTTTTGAGAGAGCAGCGAGCTCCTCGGCGATTTGGAATCGATAAGTAAGTCGGCATGCCCCAACCCAGGAAGTCACGCCGGAAATCTGGCGTGAGACAGGCGGCGGAACGAAGTCAGAGACAAGAACGCCAGCCGCCCGGAACACAGGCGCGGAGCACCTACGGCTCCGTGCACAGGACGCTGATTGGGCCGCCTTGTTCCCGCGATGGGGACGCAGCACGGCGATGCGGGGCTGCCCGACTCAAGGCCTCTCACTCGCCCCCGGCACGATGCGCCTCGGACAGCCTCGAGTTGGCCAGCACCACGGGCAGCACGCGCACCAGGCCCTCCTCAACGGCCAGCCTATCGACTACGTGGAGAAGGCCGAGGCGGAGGCGAAGCGTGTGCGCGAGAAGCTCATGGGCGTGACGCGGCGGCACGCCCTCTGGGTGCAGTCGTCGCTCGTTTTCATGAAGCCAAAGCTCAGGGTGAAGTTTCAGCCGCGCAATGTGGCGGCGCTCACCGACGAGATGCTGCTGCCATTCCTTCGGCAGAAGCCTCAGAAGCTCGGGCCTTACGAGTTGGAGGAGCTTGTCCAAGCCGCACAGCGGGAGGAGACGTGGGAGTAGCCCCGCGCCGGGCTGACCGCGCCGCTGCTGGGCGTTGGCGCTCCGAACGATGGCAGCACGGCGCCAAGCACGCTGGAGCTTCGTACGCGCGCCGTGCCCGCGAGCGCCTCCGACGGGAAATGGTACTGCGGGAGCCCGTACGTGAATGACCTCGCTGGGGGCTTCTACCGGACCGACGCCAGCGGATTGAACGGGGGCCTCGGGCTGCACCGAGGCGGCGCAGGCGATAGACCCCCTCCTTTTTCGGACGGCATTTCATACTCAAGGCCCTGTCCGTCCCGAACCTCCTCGTGTCGGGTGGGAAGGAAGAGCCCACAGCCCAGGTGACGGCGCCCACCCAGTCCCTGCGTTTGGAGGCGCAGGGAGTCCTCTGGCGCGAGGCCTCCCACCGTGAGGGCAAAGCCCACGACCTTTCTCCCCGCGATGGACAGGATGCGCCGTCGGCCCAGGGTCAGCGTCCCCTCGCAGCGCAGTTCCCTCAGGAACTTGCGCGTGGAGAGCTCGAAGGTGGCGGCGTCCAACGCGTGCTTGAAGGTGACGAGCCGAGCGGACAGCGAGGGGGCTGCCGCCAGGGGGTGGATCTCAGGCCTTCCCAGGCGGACTTCCCGGCCCGCGAGGACGAGTGCACTGCACGCGAGCGGTAGGAAGAATGCGAGGGAATCCGCTGGACAGCGCAGACGCAGCGCGCCTCTTCCCAGGTGGAGGACCTGGGCATCGGCTCTCGTGCCACGCAGGGTGAAGACACCGACGTCATGGCGCTCGTGCAGCCCAGGAAGCCGACGGGAGAGTGCCGAGAACAGCAAGTAACCGTGATCGAGCGGCACCGGGCCGCCGCGCACGGGAAACAGAATATCGATGACAGGCGAAGTCATGCACGAAGCCTCGTGAGGAGCTCTTCGAGCCGTTGCTGCTCCTCGGGACGCTTGAGGTTCAGGTACTTCTTGAGGAGGCGCGCCGCCTCGAGCCGCTCCGGCTCCGTCAACGCCAGCAGTCGATTCACCCATTGCTGCTCCACCTGCTGGAACTGCTGTCGCTGGCCCACGGTGCGCGCTTTCTGCTCCTCCAACCAGGTCTTCAGTTCCATCACGGCCGGAGTCTCCAGACTCTTGCCGGGTTGGAGGCCCGGTGTCTCCGGAACGAGCCGCCCGTACCCGGTCGCGGTCTTTCCTCCCAGGCCCCAGGACTCCAACGCCTCGCCCACGTAACGGCCCGCCCGCTCCAGCAGCACTCGCTCGCCCCTCGCCTCCAGTACCACCAGGAAGCGATTGCCCGGCGCCACCGTCAAGAATGACACGGGGTTGGGATCGTCGAAGTCCACGGGCCATTCCCCGCCCCCGCTCTCGTAATACCCACGCTGATGCACGGTGAGCACGTCTCGCGCCAACATCGGCCCACTCCCCTTCTCCGGCGGGATCCACAGCGCATCGTGGAAGGTCACCTCCCCCTGGCTGCCTTTCTCCGATACCTCGTCCACCTCCGGAGCACCGAACAGCCGTCGGAACACCCGGCCTGGAACCCGGCTCGGACGAGAGAGCTCCCAGGTCGTCCCACGGAAGGGCTCACGCTCGGGCTCCTCAATATCGGGATCCGGGCCATACACCGTCTGAACGTAATGGGCCGTGAGTCCCTTGAGGGCCGAGCCGGGCAGCACGGGCACTCCCCAGGTATGGTGCAGCGTCAGCCCGACTCCGGTGGCCGACGAGGTGCCGTGCCCCACGAGGATCCGGCTCTCCGCCCGTACGATGAAGCAGAGGGTGTCTGGACCCTGGAAGGATTCCTTCCAACGGCGATAGGCCTGTGCATAGCGAGGCGGCTCGCGGCACCGGGACAGAAGCTCCAGCCATCGAGTCCGAAGTTCCAGCCACCGCTTGCGCTCGACGGGGTCTTCTCGCAACAGGGCCAGGGGCGCACACCGGGTGTACCCCAGGCCCACGTGGCTCGGCACCTGCCCGGGGGTCTCCGGGCACCGGTCCTCACCGTCCGCCTTCAGCCACATGGCTTCGCTCCTCCTGCGTGAAGGTGGCCTGCACCGCGCGCCGGAACCACACCAACAGCTGAAGCAACTCACGGGTCGCCAGCATGTAGTCGCTCATCTCGAGCCGCCGCACCGCATCTGGAAGCTTCACGCCCGCCGTCCGGGGAGGCCCGGGGAGCAGTGCGTCGGCGAGATCCTCAAGGAGCCGTCCCACGGGCTTGTCGTGCTTCGCCTTCTCGGACTCCAGCTCACGCTCGAGGAAGGCCAGCGCCGCTGCCAGGCCATTGCGCAGCACGGCGGCGCCGAGGGAGTGGACGTGCATCGCATAGTCCGCGCGCTCGCCCGGGGGCACGCGCATGACCCGCTCGTAGGCGTGGAGGGCTCGCGTCTGCTGCCGCGTCCGGTGGGTCATGGCCGTGCCTCCCTCTGAGCGCCGGGCCATGCCGCCAGCCGGCACCTGCCCCGGCCCACGGTGGCCTTGCCACCCAGTTGCAACAGCGTTGTCCCCTTCAGCGCCCGGTCGAGCACCTCCGTCGCGCTGAGATCGGTGCCCCGGCGCAAGCTACGTCCCGCGGCCAGCACCCCTACCAGGAGGGTCTCCGCGGGCAGGCTCTCTTCCTGCCAGAGCGCTCCCTGCACCACCGTGCCGGTCCCGGGGTCGATTCGCACGCGCGTCTCCACCTGGGTGGCCGTCTCCAGGAGGAAGCTCATCGTCTCGTCGTCTACCACGGCGAAGCGCTCGCGCAGCCCTTCCTCTTCCTCGGGCCAGGTCCGAGCGAGGAAGCGTGCCCAGGCTTCCACCGCGGGCTCCACCTGGGTGTCCAGGTCCAGATCCTCCAGCAAAAGCCTGCGGTGCTTGGGCGACACGGTGATGTTGCCCTCCCCCACCCGTGCGCCAGTCACGGGCAGCCGCTTCATGCGCCCCGGTAAGCCCTCGAGGCCCGTCAGGTCCCTGCGCGCCAGTTCCAGCAGGAGCGGCGAGGACACCCACGCGAAGGCGCCCAGGAAGCTGCGCACGGGCAGCGCCACCAGCCGCGCATCTCCCACCACCAGCGCACCGGCATGGTCTCCTTCCCGGGTCTCGTCTCCCGCCGCGCCGCTCGTCTCGCGCAGAGGGCCGAAGAGGGCCTCCCGCTCCTCCGAAGGCAGGTCCCGGTGTGCATCGCGCAGCACGCCCTTGAGCGAAGAACCGGGGACGAAGGGGATGTTCGTCGCACGCAACCTCGCGATGGGTAGGTCGATGAGGCCCACGCTCTGCCCCGTCCCCGCGTGCAGGGGAGAGAGGGCGTGCAGCAGGTAGGGCCGGGTCTCCATGCTCATGTGTTCATCTCCTCGGGGTTCCAATGCCCGGGCAGTACCCGCCCCAGGCCCTCCTCGCGGCCACTGCCCCAGGGGGCCAGCCAGAGAGTGCTCAGCGCGGTGAAGGGAAGTCCGTCCACCCGCTCGAAGAAATAGACCGAGCCCGCGGGCACCAGCCGCCGGGTGGCGCGAGCCCTCCGCTGGACCATGTCCCAGGTGGACAGTTCCAGGGGCCGGTTCACCAGTGCCGCGCGGAGCACCACCTGCCCTTCGACTCCCGGCAAGGTGCCGACCCACGCGGGACATCCCTCGTACTCGGCACGCTCCAGACCATCCGGCAGCCAGCCGCGTTGGAATTGCGCGGGCGTGGCCAGAATCAATCGCAGCCCGGGCGAGCGCTCCGGCAGTCCCCTGGGCGCCGCGAAGAGCCCGGGGGACACACGCTCCGCCAGCGTCAACCGCCGCTTGCCACCCAGTCCCAGCGGTCCCCAGGGAAAGCCCGGAGCCTCGGTGGGCAGCGTGCACTCCAGGCCCAGGGCCCACTCGCGGGCTCCGTTACCGAGGGGTTCGCGGCAGAGCATCTCCAGGATGGGCGTCTGGTACAGCATGCCGGGCTCCGCGGTCTGGGTGTCGGGGTTCAAGGTCACCCGCACATCGACACGCCAGGGAGGACCGGACTGGCCGCGAGATTTTGGAACCTCGCCGCGCAGCCAGCCGCTCAGGGCCTCCTCCGTCCAGAACGGCGGCAGGGGCCTCGGCTTGCCCGGCGGGAGCACGGGGCGCCACAGGGCCTCCAGCGCCGCATCGTCCTCCGTGCCCAGGGTCGCGACGCCGCGCGAAGGCCGCCGGGGGAGAAGTCGCTGGAGACCTCCGTCCACGGCCAGGGCATCCGCCGACACGGGCCACATGCGGTGCTCGGGGGCGAACTCCTCCCCGAGGGGCCGCAGGAGGGCCAGCACGGCTCCGAGGGCAACTTCCCGGGTCTCCCGCTCCCACTGTTCGGGAGATAGGGTGCGCGAGGAGCGGGCCATGAGGGACTGGCCCCAGGCCGCCCGCAGCGCGCCACGAATCGTGGAGGGGGGAGGCCAGGGGTGGGAATGGCTCCGCCCGACATCGCTGGTGTACCAGCCACGGCCGTCCTTGCAGAACAGCCCATCACGCGGCAACAGGGCCAGGCACGCCGTCGTGCTCATGCTGCACCTCGGGTATCACCCCGCGGCCGGAGGGTGGCGCGCGAGAGCAACTCCGCCAGGAACACGCGCTCCGCCCAGGCCTCCACCTGGACGTGGAGCTCCTCCAGGGTTCCTTCTTCCTTCAAGTCCAATCCCGCCTGCTGGGGTGTGAGTCCCGCCCCGGGAGTACCTGCCTCCACGCGGGCCAGCACCCGCCGCACCTCACCCACCAGCATGGGCCGCCAACGCGCCTCGTCCTGAGGCGAACCAGCGTGGCGGGGAATGCGCCGCAGGGCCGTGGACACATCACGGACCTTCGTCATGGGCAGCGTGCCCGCCTTCCGCAGGGTGATGGTGTCCTCGAGCGCCTTCACGGGCCCGTCGGGCCAGCGCTGCCGCCAGGCGTGCTCACGGCCGGAGCGCAGCCGTGCCAGGAGCGCGAAACCATTCCGGTCCTCGCCCTTGGCCAACTGCTCCGCGCGCCGCCCGAGGTCCAGCAAATCCCCGAGGCTCTCCAGGACATGGCCCACCCCCAGCCCCACCGAGAGCGTGGGCGCGTTCACTCCCGCCCGGCTCTGGAGCTCCTGCTCCATGGCAGCGGCGAAGGCCCGCGACAACTCGGCGGCGCAGCTCAGCGCGTCCGGAAGACAGACGAAACCCAGCACGTCATCTCCACCGGCGTAGACCAGCACGCCCCGGTGCCGCTCCTCGAGGATGCGCCGGGCCTCGGTGGCGAAGTCGGAGAGCGTGCGAGACAACGACTGGTGCGCGGCGGGGCCATGAGAGGCCAGGGCATGAAGCGTCTCTCCCATCTTGTCGCCGTCCGCCACGAGGCAGGCCACATAGGGGAAGGGCTCACCCAGGGTGGCCAGCAAGGGCCGCACGAAGTCCTGGCCGAAGCGCTCCGCGTCCTGGCGCCCCATTCCCTGCTCCTCCAGGTACGTGCTCCACCGGCCGGGCAGCAGGAGCTGTGCGTCGAAGGGGAAATCACGCACCCACTCTCGGTCCCCCGCCTGGACTGGCGTCAGGACTCCTTGGTCGCGCAGCCGCACACACTCCCGGCGGAGCCTCTCCATCGCCGGGGGCTGGGTGTGCTTCGCGAGCGCCGTATAGGCGGCGAGGCCGATGGTCGGGACGGGGATGAACTGCCCGGGCTGTCCGCCCGTGCGCTTGAGCAGACCGATGGCGTCCAGTTCCTCACGCTGGCCGATACGGAAGCGGCGCCAGTCGCCCCCCTCACGCCTCCCCTCCCGCAGCACGGACTCGCGTGCACCATCCAGGCTGGACTTGTGGCGGCCGCCCCGCTGGTGTTGCCACGGAGAGAATGGGCGCAGCCGCTTGCGCTCGGCCAGCGCGGCTTCCGCGAGACGTAAGGCCCTGGGGTACTCCTCCGGCGTGGTGAAGGGACACCAGGCGGCATGGAACTCCAGGAGGGTGTCCAGTTGCTCCTGGGCGGTGCCGAGAGCGCCGGGGTCCACGAGCTGGGGATGCTTGCGCCAGACCTCCAGGCCCCATTCGCGCAGCCGTGTGCGCGCCGCCTCCCGCGCAGCCCGCGCCACCTCGCGAGGCTCCCCCTGCCGCACGAGCACCAAGAGCTTGTTGGGGACGCTGGGGGCGGCCTCCTGCCCATCCACGAAGGCGGGGAAGATGAGCTCGGCCCGGAGCCGCTGGGCGGTGCGGGCGGCCTCGAGGCTCAGCTCGCTGAGCACATGGCTGCCGAACCACAGGTCCCGGGTGCGCCGGGCCTGGGCGATGAAATCCTGCACGGGACCGAGGCTCATGAGGAGCAGGTGCGCGGTGCTCACGTCGACTCCTTCACGCCACTGAAACCCTTCACCCACCCCAGAAACGCTTCCTCGAGGTTCTCCGCGACGAGGGGCGCGTAGAGCGCGGTATCCCCCGGTGCCAGGAGCCGGTCGAAGGGCGCCGCGGAACCCCGGACGGGCTCACGCGCCTTGCCCATCAGCACGACCTGGCCCTTCTCGGGCCACGCGCGGCGAAGCCACAGCGCGATGGGGACGAAGGAGCCATCCGCCAGGGGCATGGCCTTGACGATCAACGGAGAAGCGAACCGCTCGCGGACCCGCGTTCCATCATGCCAGCGCAGCTCGACGTCCGGAGGTTCGGCATAGGGCGCTCCCCTGCCCCCCGGCGTCTTGGGCCGGGCGGTGCGTTGGAAGCGAATGGCCAGAGGCAGGCCGAACCCCGCGCGAGGCCAGGCCACGGCCTTGCCGGCGCAGGCGGGCCGGGGCGGGTGGGCCCAGGAAGTCCCCTTCGGAGGGGAAAACAACTGGCGGACCTTGTCGGCCTCCGGCCAGTAGGAGCGTCCCGGTCGCTCTGGCCTGGGCTCCCGGGCGGTTGCACTGCGGCCCTCGCCCTTCTTCCCGGGCGAGGCCACACGCGAGCCCTGGGGAAGACGTCCCTCGCCCTGGCGGAACTCCCGCAGCCAGCCCAGCGCCACCTCCCAGGCATCATCGGCGCCCGGCCGCGAGGCGCCGTAGAGCAATCGAGCCCCCCGCAACAGGGGCACCTGTTTGGCCCCCCCCGGAGGGAGCGCGCCGAACAGGGGCAGCTCCGGGAAGAGCCGCGACCACTCCTCGCGCGTGGGCTGCCGAGGCAACCACGCCGCCGCGTCGTCCACGACGGTGAGCGCACCGAGCCCCCGGCGGGTGCGACTTCCATATCCCCCCCAGAGCACCCAGGCCCGGAGAGCGCCTTCCACCTCGGAGAAGCGCTCCGCCGGGGCGAGGAGGTGGAGGTGGAAACACAGCGAGGAGTGCCAGCGTGGGGCGAGGGGCTTGCTCGCGACCCAGAGGGCATAGGCGCCCCGGGCTCTCTGATCGATGCGCCCATCGTCCCGGGACACGGTTCGCGGCTCCACCTCCACACGCACTTCCACGCGAGAGCGCGTCCCCTGCTCCTTGCCCATCCCACCCCAGAGCTCGCGCTCCCGGCGGGCCAGCTCCGCGGGCGTGGCGCACGCGTGCCCATGGAGCGCCCGCCACCAGAAGCGCAGGTGGCCTCGAATCGACGGCGCGCGAAGGGGGTCCAGCTCGTCCAATTCCCGGGCGGCGGACGAGCCACCGAGGATGGGCGTGATCGTCTTCAGCCGCACCCGCAGCGACTTCATCGGAGGCCCACCCGTGAGACGCCGGGCCCGCGGCGCCGGGTCTGGCAGGGCGTCGTTGCTCACGTGGACCGGCTCCTTCCCGGGGCGTCGAGCAAGGTGCGGTGTTGGTCGAACAGCCCCTCGAAGAGCAGCCGCAGCTCGTCCTGGATTTGCTCCCGAGAGCACTCGTCCCAGCGGCGGAGCGCGAGCAGCAGCGCACGCACCCAGCCGGGCTCCTTCGTGCGAACCAGCTCCCTGCGGTAATAGAGGGCCAGTGTCAGGGTGTCGTTCTTGTCCAGCCCTTCCAACTTCACGCGCAGTTGGCTGTAGCTCTCGTGGGGATCCGGGAAGGTGGGCAGCCCCGCGACCTCGATGAACACCCGCTCCAACGCCGGCTGCTCCTCCCTGGCCAGAGCGGCCGTGGAGAACCGGCAAGCATGGAAGAGCCAGATGAGGTAGCGCCGCAACCGCCGCTCGGGAAGGGTCTGGATGGGGCGCTCCGGCTCGAAGACGCGAACGCTCTCCAACGCGTTCCAGATGATGTTCGCGAGGGCGTGTGATGGAGGCTGGGCGGTCGCGGCCCGATGGCTCCGCCGCCAGGCCAATGCCACCTCGACGGAGACCACGTCCGCGTCGTAATCCACCGCCTCGAGCACCCACCCCGTGCGGCCACTGCCGCTGTAGCTGTAGGAGGTCAGGCCTCGCTGCTGGACATGGTAGGCCTCGTGGACGAGGAGCAGCCGGATGCACTCGTCCCAATCTTCTTTCGAGCCCAGGCGCTGGCGCAGGGCCCGGAAGCCCTCCAGCAGGTCGACGGGGAACTTCCAGGTTCCGGCCTGATAGCGGAACAGGGGCGTCCTCTCCGTCGCGGGCGTGGTGTCGATTTGACTGTCCAGGAGGACCCGCCCCCCGAGCCGCTCGACCAGTGTCTGTTGCTCGGGTTGGCGCAGCCACTCGACCAACTGCTGGTGGATGCCGATCACCTTCTTGAGCTCTTCCTGGATCTCCTGCCACTGCTTGGAGGTGAGCGTCTCCTCCCGTGCTGCGGCCAGACGGCGCCGAGGGCTGATCTGATGGACGGCGAGATACTGGCCCTGCTCGCGATTGAAGTGGTGCAACCCCAGGGGGTGCTGGGTCTGGGCGTTGATGGCGGTCCCCAGCGCGGCGGCGAGGCTGCCGGGACAGTCCATGGCCAGGAGCACCGATCCGGCGCCCTCCAGCCGCTCGTGGAGGGTGTCGAGCACGGTGCGGAATTGCTCCACCGCCCGCGAGACCTCGCCAGGGTTCTGCAGGGCCCGCTCCGAGGTGCCTCGTACGGGCCGCAGGCAGACCGTGGCCAGGATCTCCATGGGGTGGCGTGCCTTGAACTGCGCGAGCGCCGTGTCACGAATGGGGTTGGTGACCTCGACGATGAGCGCCACGTGCCCACGGCCCTCCTGCCGCGCGGCGGGAAGACCCTCGACGGTGAAGTAGGGCTCCGGGGTGGAGGGATGGGATCGGTCCGCCATGAGCGACCAGGAACCATCCTCCCGCGACTGCTGATAGACATACAGCCGCCGGCGCGGCAGACACCACGCCAGGTGCAGCATCAACACCAGGGGCGCGCACCCGAACAGGTGGACGGGCAGGTCGAGCCCCAGCTCGCGCTCCCGGGCCAGGAGCGCCTCGGCGAACCGCTCGTTCTCATCGAAGGCCCAGCCCCAGTCCTGCTCCCGCTGGGCACGGACGAGCGTGTCCTTGTTGTACTCATGCAATACGCAGGACGCGACGTCCCGGTCCCCCTCGAAGCCACTGTGCTTCAACGCCTCGCGCGCGGTGTTCTCGGCCACGGGGCGGTCGTGCTCGTAGCGAAGGATGAGGGCCTGGGTCCTGGGTGTCAGGGCAATGACCATGGGAAGGCTCCTGAAGAGGATGGGACCGCGAGGACGGACTCAGGGCCCCCGCTGCCGGTAGAACTCGCCGAAGAGCTCCCGCAGGCGCCCGTGGGCCCGCGGAGGATCCGAGTCGCTCTCGTCCCTCGCGAGCCGCACCTGTCTCGCCGCGCTCGCCAGCAACTGATGGGCCGCCGTCTTCTGGTTGGAGGTCATCCGCTCATCCACGGCGGGGCCCAGCCCGGCGGGATCCGGACACGTCCCCAGCACCTTCTGGCTCAGGTGGGAGAAAAGCCTCTCCAGCCCGTCGAGGTAGTCCCCGGGGGGCGAGGGAAACGCGCTGTAGCTCATCACCTCCAGATGGAACGAGCCCAGGGGGCTGGACGGGTGATGTCGGTTCCAATGCTTGACGGCCTTGAGGAGCGGCTTGAGCTTCTTGCCTGCGGCCTCGTTGGCCTCCGTGCTCAGAGTCTGGTGGATGCGGGGATTGGTGGAGATCCATCGCCCCGTTTCCCGCTCGGGGATGAGGAAGGTGTCCCGCCCCGGCACCGAGAACGCGGGCACGACGTCGAACTCGTTTCCCGAGTCCGTGAAGCCGATGTGCACCGAGTGCTGCTGGAGGATCGGAAGGCTCTTGTTGGACCACTTGTCGTGAAGCGCCTGCTGGACCTGCTTGAGCGCATCATCCGCCGTCAGCCCCCCTGCGAGGTGAATCGGGGTGGATGAGAGGACATCTCCCCCAGCACGACGAAGATGTCGATGTCATGCAGTGGCCGGATAGCGGTGTGGCGGCTGTAGGAACCGGAGAGAAAGTCCGTCTTCGTGTTGAGCCGCTTCCGCAAGGCCTCGCGCACCAGGGTGTGCTGCCGGCTGACCTCGTCCCGCTGTCCCTGCGTCAATTCCAGGGACTGGATGAACTTCTCCAGGCCCTCACGCACGCTCCACATGTCCGCTCCTTGGATTCTTCCGTATCCAAGAAGAAGGACGTCAAAAGCGGCGGCGGACCATCGCGGTCCGGTGCTTTTTTCAAGGCAGGAGGCTCAGGACGTCCGCCATGGAGGGGCGTTCCGGGGCCTTCTTGGCCAGCAGGCGAGCCAGCAGCGAGCGAAGGGCCACGGGCGCCACCCCCTCCAGGAGCTCCAGCGGGGGCGGCCGGGCCACATGACAGAACATCAGGCTTTGCTGCGCCTCGGCGATGAAGGGCGGGCGGCCCGTGAGCAACTGGAATCCGAGAATTCCGAGCGAGTAGACATCGGCCCGGTCATCCACTGTCTTGGAACGAGTCCACTGCTCGGGGGCCCTGTACTCCCCGGTCCCTAGGAGCGCGCTCCCCGCCGTCGAGACCGGGAGTGCGGCGAGCCCGCTCCCGGTGGCGAGCCTCTTGGCGAGCCCGAGGTCGGCGAGCTGGACCTTCCACGCCCCCGGCTCCCGCTGGGAGACCAGGATGTTGGCGGGCTTCAGGTCCCGGTGAACGAGGCCCCGCGCATGCAACAGGGCCAGGACCTCCGCCAGTTGGCGGAGCACCTGGACGCAGTCGCGAACCGCGAGGCGGCCTCCCTCATGGACGAGCGCATGGTGGAGATCTTCCGGTTGCCACGCCAGGACCATGAAGGGACGGCCCTCCAGGAGCACTCCGGATGCCTGGGCACGGACCAGGTGCGGGTGCCGGAGCTCCTGGAGCGTCCGCGCCTCATTGAGGAAGCGGGCCACCACCTCGGGGTGGAGGCACCACTCCGGACTCAACACCTTCACCGCTACGAACTCGCCCGAAGTGGCGTGCCGCCCCGCGTAGACCTCACTCGTGGCGCCCACCGCCACACAGCGCACGATGAGGTACTCACCCACGCATGTGCCAGCTGCCAGCATCGAGGGCTCCGTCAGCTCGAGGCGGAAGGCTGAAGGGCGCGCAGCTTCTCCAGCCAGTGCAGCAGCCCCCGAAGCTCCTCGGCGCACTCCGGATAGCCCGCGGCGAAGGCCTCGGGCTCCAGGGGTCTCCCCTCCTCGCGCCGTCTGAAATAGGCGGCCAGGGCCGCATCCACCCGGTTGCGGGAGAGGACCGCATCGGGATTCTCCTCGGACTCCTCTTCCGCCGTGCCTTCCATGCGCGCACGGAGGGCCCGCAGACCCCGCTGCAGCAGCGACTCCACGGCTTCCTTGGAGCGGCCGAGTCGCTGCGCGATGCCTCCCACCGTCGAGTCCTGGAGGTAGTAGAGCGACAGGGCTTCGCGCTGGGCGTCGGGGAGCTCGTAGAAGTGCGTCAACAATCGACGCCACTCCTCCTGGTGGGAGGAGACCTGGCTCGGGCTGCGCTGGGGAGCGGGCAGGCCCTGGGCTTCGGAGCTGTCCAGGGGGAGCGCTCCCCCGTCATCCCGCTTCTGGCTGCCCGCCTTGCGTAGCATGTCCACCCAGCGCGAGTGGAGCACCTGCTCCAGCCAGACCCGCCATTCTCCCTCGGCCGTGCCCCGGAAGGAGGCGAAGCGCTGGAACGCCCCCAGCGCCGCCTCCTGGGCGACATCCGAGGGCCGAATTCCTCCCGGCGGCGAGCGCCCAATGCGCCGGGCCGCCCACCTGTCCAGATCGGACTGGCTGCGGCGGAGCAATTCCTCCCAGGCGCCCTGCTCCCCCTCTCGCACCCGGTGCAGCAGCGCCTCGATGGACAACTCAGACAGGATGGATGAGCTCATGGGCAGCCCTCGAACACGAAGCGTATATCTTCTCCATCCCTGTCCTTGAACTCCCTGGCCAGGGCGCATCGCGCGGTGTGCAGGCGCGTGGCCTGTTCCCCGTCGCCCATGAGCGCCTCCTGTCCGGCCACAGCGCGAAGCCACACCAGGGCCTGGCGTTTGCCCAGGGGCTCCCCTTCCCTCAACCGCTCGCCCAATTCCACCGCCTCCTGGTAGTTCCGCTCCGCCTCCCCATACTGGCCCCGGGCGGCCTGGAACGAGGCCACGTCCACGAGGACCCAGGCGAGCACCCACCGGCTGTATTGATCCCCCGCCGGAGCATCATGGAAGCTGCTCCGTGCCAGGCGCAACGCCCGGTCGAGGAACCCCCGCGCCGCGTCTGGCTCGCCCGCCGCACGCGCCACGTTCCCGCGCATGCCGAGCACCTGGGCGAGGAGGGCTTTGTTATAGGACTCGCCGTTCTGTTCGTGGAGCCGGGTGGCCTTGTCCAGGAGGTCGGCGGCGGCGTTCCACCTCCCCGCCGCGAGCTCGCACTCGGCCAGCTCGGAGTCACTGACCGCCAGGGTGCGCCGGTCGTCCACCGGGTCATCCGTCGCCACCTCGGGACGCTCCAGTCCCCGGACGGCTTCGGCGAAATGCTCGCAGGCCAGGTCGAGGTGCCCCCGCGCCTGTTCCACCTTCCCGCGCTTGGAGTGCTCGAGGGCCACCAGCCGCGACAGCCTCCCATCGTCAGGCCGATCGGCGAGGGCCGCGCGCAGTTCCTCTCGAGCCTCGTCCAGGAACAGGCTGGCTCGTGCCAGGGTTCCATCATGGAAGGCGAGGTCCGCCTGCCGATGGATGAAACGGACGGCCACGCGCCGCACTTCGAGACTCTCGCGTTGCTGGGGCGTCAGCCCGGCCAGGGACTTACGAAAGCCTTCCAACGTGGGCTCGCGCAACCGCAGCGTGTACGGCAGCCAGCTGAGCCTCCAGTCCAGGTCCCCGGCGAACTCGTCCATCGTGTCGACGTACTGCCGCAGGGAGGCCTCCGCGAGCCGACGCTCGTGGCTCGCGAGGGCCGCGTAGAAGACGATGGCCAGGAGGGCCAGCCCCCCCGCGGCGGCGAGCAGCCCCCGGGTGAGCGTGCGCCGCCGCTCCAACCGCCGCGCCGCCTCCAGGAAGCGCTCCACTTCGGGGCTCTCTCGCGGGCTCCCGGCGCGGCGGGCGCGGGCAGGCGAAGCGCCGTCCCGGTAGTGGGTGAGCAGGGTGCCCGTGGGCAGTCCCTCCACCGGACAGCCCGCCTGGTGCCAGACATGCGCCGCGGCCTCCAGGTCCGCGTGGCGCTCCAGCCGCGTCCGCTCCTCCTCAATCCACGAGGCAATGGAGCGCACCCGGTACAGCAGCAGCTCGTGCGCCAGCTCGACGCGCTGCTCCGTGGCACTAGCTCCGCCCGACAGAAGCAACAACCGCAACCCCGCCGGAGCCTCCCGCGGGGTGCCATGGGACAGCCCGGAGAGCCGCAGCAGCACCTCCTCGGCCCGCGCATCGTCTCCCCCCGCGGCGAGCACCTCGCGCCGCGAGCGGGGGCGGCGGGTGTCGGGCACGCCCCGGCCCGTCCGCACCAGGGACAGAATCATCCCCCTGGCACGCTCGCGCCCCTCCTCTCCCAGACCGTCGAGCAGCGCCTCGGCCTGCTGGGCCAGGGCTCCCCCCACTCCCCCGAGCCGCTCGTAGTGCGCGTGGGTCAGTGGCGCGCCGCCGCTCAACGCCCACAGCGCCCGCAGCGCGTGCCCGAGCAGCGGCAGGCGGCCCGCCTCGCCCCGCGCGTCCTGCACCATACGCTCGGCCAGACCTTCGCCCAACCGGAGCCCCGCGCCGCGGGCCAGGCCCTGGATGACCTGGGCCAGCGCGGCGGGCTCCATGGGCAGCAGGGGGAAGCGCGCGGCGTGCGGGAGGTGACGCGCCAGGGCCGGCACCTGCTCGATGCGATGCAGGAAGTCGGCGCGCACGCAGGTCAGCAGCCGCACCGGCGAGCCGGGGGCCTCGAGCGCGGCGCCCAGCAGCGCGTCCACCCATGGGCACTCCGCCGCGCCGAGCGTGAACAGCTCCTCCAGGGGCTCGAGCACCAGCAACAGGCGGCGCCCCTCGGGCGCATGGGCCGTGGCGAGGTCACGAAGGGCCCCGGCGTCCGCCCGCAGGGCGCGCTCCACCGTCTCCGCGCCCTCCCCCGCTCCCAGGCGAAGGGGGCCCGAGGCGAGCGCCCGGGCCAGGGCGCGGATCGGCTCGTCCCCCGGGCGAAGGCACACCACGCACCACTCCGGCGCCCGGGCGAGCCGGGGCAACAGGCCCGCCTGGAGCAACGAGGACTTGCCCACCCCGCTGGGCCCCTCCACCTGGAGCCACCGCCGCGGCCCCGTCTGGAGCTCTCCGAGCAGCGCGGACAGGCTCCGCAGCTCCTCGTCACGGCCGAAGAACAGCTCCGCCTGCGCCTCGGTGAAGGAGGCCAGTCCGGGAACGGGGCACGTCTCCGGATCGTCCTCCCACGCCCGGCCGAGCATGTCCTGGCAGCGCCGCATCGCCGGCCGCCGTGAGGGCTCCTTGGCGAGCATGGAGGCGATGAAGGCGCACAGGCCGCCGGGCAGCGAGGGGGCGAGCTCGCGCAGCGGGGGCGGCTCCTCGTGCACATGCGCGGAGAGGACCTCGACGGGGTCCTCGGACACGAAGGGCGTGCGGCCCGCGAGCAACTCGTAGAGCACCACGCCCAGGGCATAGACGTCCGCGCGGGAGTCCACGCGGGCGGCGCTCCGGAACTGCTCCGGCGCCATGTACGGGTAGGTGCCGATGAAGGCCGACTCGTGGGTATGGGCCAGGGTGGCGCCGAGCGCGTCCACCTCCACGGGCGGCAGCTTGGCGATGCCAAAGTCCAGCAGCTTGACGCGGTGGCCAGCAAGGGCGCCTTCCCGGGGACACAGGAAGACGTTCTCCGGCTTCAGGTCCCGGTGGACGATGCCCCGGGCGTGGACCTGCGCCAGGATGTCCGCGAGTTGGGCGCCCACGTCCAGGGCGTCCCGGAGGGGCACCGGCTCCGCGTGCTGGCGCATCCACTCGCGCAGGGACAGCCCCGGGAGGTATTCCATGGCGAGGAACGCCGTGTCCGCCTGCCGCGCCGCGTGCAGGACCCGCACCACCCCCGGGAGCTCGAGCCGGGCCAGGACCTGGGCCTCCTGGAGGAATCGGGCAACGAGGTGCGGCTCCCGGGCCGCCTCGGGGGACAGGACCTTGAGGGCCACGCGTTGCCCCTGGGGCTCGAGCTCGGCGGCATAGACGCTCGCCATGCCCCCGCTGCCGAGCAGGTGCAACAGCCTGTAGGGTCCGACATGGGTGGGGAGGGAGGACTCCATCGAGGGACCATGATCGTCGCTCCCGCTCCCGGGACCAAGGGCGAACCGGTGGCCCGCTCGTGCCTCCCTGCTTGCTTCCCCGCCGCGGGTGAGCCCTTGAGTTTCCGGCCCGGGCGGAGCCCGAGCGCGGCCTTCGACGCCTCTCGGCATCACGGCGAGCGGGACGGCCCTGCCGCCCGGTGTCCAGCGGTCCGCCCAGTAGTGCTCAACGCCTCTCGGCATCACGACGAGCGGGACCGCCGCAACTCCGAGCGCTCCGATTCCAGTCATCGCGTGCTCAACGCCTCTCGGCATCACGGCGAGCGGGACACCACCCCCAGGCGGGCTGGCGGTTCATGCATGACACGTGCTCAACGCCTCTCGGCATCACGGCGAGCGGGACTCACGAAGATGGATCAGGATGGCGGCGGCACCATGTGCTCAACGCCTCTCGGCATCACGGCGAGCGGAACGCCCCGCCGGGCGTCTCGTACTGCAGCTCCCAGCAGTGCTCAACGCCTCTCGGCATCACGGCGAGCGGGACCGCGACGGGCAACGTCACCGTCTGGTGGAGGATGTGCTCAACGCCTCTCGGCATCACGGCGAGCGGGACCAACTGGCTGTTGTCCAAGAACGGGATTCATCTGTGATCAACGCCTCTCGGAATCACGGCGAGCGGGACCGCTCATCACCGGCGAGCCACATCGCCAGCGCCTCATGTGCTCAACGCCTCTCGGCATTACGGCGAGCGGGACCGGGAGCGGCGCCGCCTTGCCCTCGGGGAAACGCAGGTGCTCAACGCCTCTCGGCATCACGGCGAGCGGGACTTCTCCGCGGACGGCACGACCTTCAGCAGACGCGCGGGTGCTCAACGCCTCTCGGCATCACGGCGAGCGGGACTTGGGCGCGGCCCCGGTCAGGGCCAACCCCAGAGGTGCTCAACGCCTCTCGGCATCACGGCGAGCGGGACTGCGCCGCAACGGGACGGACAAGAAGAAGCACCCGTGCTCAACGCCTCTCGGCATCACGGCGAGCGGGACATGGGACATGTCATAGGCCCCCTCACGTGCTTGGAGTGCTCAACGCCTCTCGGCATCACGGCGAGCGGGACCATGGTGACGGGCATTCAGCTTGCCGGAGCCATGTGCTCAACGCCTCTCGGCATCACGGCGAGCGGGACGACACTTCCCACAGCCGGAGCGATGGACAGGTATGTGTGCTCAACGCCTCTCGGCATCACGGCGAGCGGGACCGCGAATCACCTACCAAGTGCGAAAGCTTCAGCTGGTGCTCAACGCCTCTCGGCATCACGGCGAGCGGGACGGAGCGTGTGCAGGCACGCGCGCTCGTCCTCCTGTGCTCAACGCCTCTCGGCATCACGGCGAGAGGGACAAACAACGCCCTCCACCCAGTCCCACCACTCAATCTGTGCTCAACGCCTCTCGGCATCACGGCGAGCGGGACTGGCGGCCGGAAGCGCCGCTACGCCAACGTGTGGTCGTGCTCAACGCCTCTCGGCATCACGGCGAGCGGGACCGGAGGGGCCCTCGAGCTGGGTCTTCCGAATCTCGCGTGCTCAACGCCTCTCGGCATCACGGCGAGCGGGACAGCAGGTGGCCAGCGCCTACAACGTGCCACCCTTCCAGTGCTCAACGCCTCTCGGCATCACGGCGAGCGGGACCGCCGAGGGCAAGCAGGTGCTGCAGGCCAATCTCGTGCTCAACGCCTCTCGGCATCACGGCGAGCGGGACACGCCAAGGCCATTGACCCACTTGGCGCGCACAAAGTGCTCAACGCCTCTCGGCATCACGGCGAGCGGGACACCACTGGCTCCAGGCAGTCAATACACGCGAGGTATTTGTGCTCAACGCCTCTCGGCATCACGGCGAGCGGGACTTGGACTTCTTCAAGCGCTTCCTCGCTTCGCCCTTCTGTGCTCAACGCCTCTCGGCATCACGGCGAGCGGGACTGAATCACCTTCCGCTTCTTTGGATTCGTCTCACGGTGCTCAACGCCTCTCGGCATCACGGCGAGCGGGATCGGGGCGGACCATTTTCATTTAAGGAGCGCCCAGTGCTCAACGCCTCTCGGCATCACGGCGAGCGGGACCATGTCGACCATTTCCAAGAGGTGTTCCACGAAGTGCTCAACGCCTCTCGGCATCACGGCGAGCGGGACACACGAGGCTCTCTGGCGACGATTTGTCCTATGGGTGCTCAACGCCTCTCGGCATCACGGCAAGCGGGACCCCAGAAGGTGCAGGACGACGGCATCGAGGTGTAGTGCTCAACGCCTCTCGGCATCACGGCGAGCGGGACCAGGCCCGCGATCGCTTCGAGGCAGAATTGAAGCGGTGCTCAACGCCTCTCGGCATCACGGCGAGCGGGACCTCATCACCGCGTGGGCACTCGGGTGGGCACATGAGTGCTCAACGCCTCTCGGCATCACGGCGAGCGGGACGACTCATGAGGGGGTGCTGACATGGCCCGCATCCGCAGGTGCTCAACGCCTCTCGGCATCACGGCGAGCGGGACCCCCGAGGACTTCAACGCCTACGGCCTGCGCAAGTGCTCAACGCCTCTCGGCATCACGGCGAGCGGGACCGCCATAGGACGCTGACCGATGCTGCGCGCTGGTAGTGCTCAACGCCTCTCGGCATCACGGCGAGCGGGACCGGCGGGCGAGACCATCAAGGCCGAAATCAGCCTGTGCTCAACGCCTCTCGGCATCACGGCGAGCGGGACACCTCAGCCACCAGCTCCTCCAGGGAGCCGTTACGGTGCTCAACGCCTCTCGGCATCACGGCGAGCGGGACCTGCCGCCGCACACAGGACCAGGGATCTCGTGGGGTGTGCTCAACGCCTCTCGGCATCACGGCGAGCGGGACACTACGAAGACCTACGCGGGCAGAAGTCGCACCTCAAGTGCTCAACGCCTCTCGGCATCACGGCGAGCGGGACTTCGGCTTCCGGGTGCATACGAGCCGCAGCCAGTGTGCTCAACGCCTCTCGGCATCACGGCGAGCGGGACTACGAGGACCTCCGCGGGCAGAAGAGCCACCTGAAGTGCTCAACGCCTCTCGGCATCACGGCGAGCGGGACCATCCGCCGCGTCCCCTTGAAATGGGCGGTTGCAGTGCTCAACGCCTCTCGGCATCACGGCGAGCGGGACGGGCGAGGGGCACGTTTGACTGCTACCGCTGCGAGCTTGTGCTCAACGCCTCTCGGCATCACGGCGAGCGGGACTGGTGAAGGGCCTGAGTGAGATGGCCGCCAAGCTCAAGTGCTCAACGCCTCTCGGCATCACGGCGAGCGGGACGAGCTCACGCCTTCACCTCATTGCGTCGCTTGTTGAAGTGCTCAACGCCTCTCGGCATCACGGCGAGCGGGACGAGATGCAGGCCATCAGGGGACGCATGCGCATCCTGTGCTCAACGCCTCTCGGCATCACGGCGAGCGGGACCATTACAACCGCGTCAACGATTACAAGCTCAAGTCGTGCTCAACGCCTCTCGGCATCACGGCGAGCGGGACATGACCGGTCCTCCTCAGAAGACTTCGTTCCCGTCGTGCTCAACGCCTCTCGGCATCACGGCGAGCGGGACCTGGGTGGGTTCGTCTCCAACCGGTTCAGCAAGAAGTGCTCAACGCCTCTCGGCATCACGGCGAGCGGGACCACGGGGGATGGATACGTCCTTGCGCGCCTTCACGTGCTCAACGCCTCTCGGCATCACGGCGAGCGGGACGATGCACCACGAGCAGGACGCCATTCCACTTCATGTGCTCAACGCCTCTCGGCATCACGGCGAGCGGGACATGCATGTGCTGGCGCGTGTCCTTTCGGGGAGCCTGTGCTCAACGCCTCTCGGCATCACGGCGAGCGGGACGCGCTCTCCCATGGTGAAGAGCCCCGTTGAGCCTCCCGTACTCAACGCCTCTCGGCATCACGGCGAGCGGGACTTCATCTCGGAGAAGGCCCTGTGAATCTCGAGGAGAGTGCTCAACGCCTCTCGGCATCACGGCGAGCGGGACATGGGGGCGATGGCAACCAACACCGCCATAATCGTGTGCTCAACGCCTCTCGGCATCACGGCGAGCGGGACTGCCGGGCTTCACCCTGGTGAACGACATCTGCATGTGCTCAACGCCTCTCGGCATCACGGCGAGCGGGACGGTTCAACTCCACCCTGCTCGCCCTGCCTAACCAGTGCTCAACGCATCTCGGCATCACGGCGAGCGGGACTCTCCGCCACTCTCGGCAACAAGGATGCCCTAGAACTTGTGCTCAACGCCTCTCGGCATCACGGCGAGCGGGACGCGAAGGCCAAGGGCTACTCCGTCATCGTCTCCACGTGCTCAACGCCTCTCGGCATCACGGCGAGCGGGACCCACATCTCTTCCAGAAGGATGGACAGGCGTACCTGTGCTCAACGCCTCTCGGCATCACGGCGAGCGGGACCAGGTCGGCGACGCCCGTGGCCTTGAGCCCGCCCCCTTTGTGCTCAACGCCTCTCGGCATCACGGCGAGCGGGACGGGCCGGGACGAGGAATCCGTCCGAGCGCATCACGAAGTGCTCAACGCCTCTCGGCATCACGGCGAGCGGGACGTACTGCTCGCGGAACACGTCCGCCTTCTCGAGGTGCTCAACGCCTCTCGGCCTCACGGCGAGCGGGACCAGTGGGCGCCTTCAAGCGGAAGGCGGGGCACGAGTGCTCAACGCCTCTCGGCATCACGGCGAGCGGGACCAGGTGGTCACCCCCCTCTCGGGCATCTCCTCCGTGTACTCAACGCCTCTCGGCATCACGGCGAGCGGGACCCGCGAGGCCCCGGTGCTTCCGCCCGAGCCCGTGGAGTGCTCAACGCCTCTCGGCATCACGGCGAGCGGGACCCGCGAGGCCCCGGTGCTTCCGCCCGAGCCCGTGGAGTGCTCAACGCCTCTCGGCATCACGGCGAGCGGGACTTGGACCGTGTCCTTGACGCGCTTCCACTCCGGCCAGTGCTCAACGCCTCTCGGCATCACGGCGAGCGGGACCGGCCCCACGGGCGCGCCCCTGAACCGCGTCTCGGGGTGCTCAACGCCTCTCGGCATCACGGCGAGCAGGACACGATGGACGTGCACACGTCCCAACCTGTTCAAGTGCTCAACGCCTCTCGGCATCACGGCGAGCGGGACCGAGGATCTGCGCCTGTCGCACCGCGCACTCATGGTGCTCAACGCCTCTCGGCATCACGGCGAGCGGGACTCCGCTGGCCCGGCCTGACTCACGTCCGCTTCACGGTGCTCAACGCCTCTCGGCATCACGGCGAGCGGGACTGCGATGGCGCCAGATGGCTCGAGCTCGTCCAGGTGTGCTCAACGCCTCTCGGCATCACGGCGAGCGGGACTGGGGAAGACCGGCGCGGATGTGACGACGGCAACCGCGTGCTCAACGCCTCTCGGCATCACGGCGAGCGGGACCAACCGGCTGGACTTCTTCCTGCCGCCCAATCTGTGCTCAACGCCTCTCGGCATCACGGCGAGCGGGACTGACGCCTGCGAACGTGATGAAGGCGCACGGGCAGTGCTCAACGCCTCTCGGCATCACGGCGAGCGGGACAACGCCAAGGTCATCGTCACCAACGTCGAGTGCTCAACGCCTCTCGGCATCACGGCGAGCGGGACCGCCGATTCCGTTGAGGTCGGTCGCGGGTTCTTCTCGTGCTCAACGCCTCTCGGCATCACGGCGAGCGGGACGTCTCGTCGAGAATCGAGGATTCTTCCTCACCTTCGAGTGCTCAACGCCTCTCGGCATCACGGCGAGCGGGACGCCTGATTCTGATTCGCCCCGGTGCTCCGTTAAGTGCTCAACGCCTCTCGGCATCACGGCGAGCGGGACAATGAGAAGGAGCGCCACGCACAGCGCCTGCGCGACTTGTGCTCAACGCCTCTCGGCATCACGGCGAGCGGGACGTGACGTGCATAGATGGACGTCGCGACGGGATCGGTGCTCAACGCCTCTCGGCATCACGGCGAGCGGGACCACTGCTCGCGGCCAGCGACGTCCCACTGGGCGCTGTGCTCAACGCCTCTCGGCATCACGGCGAGCGGGACGCGCGACGTACATGGATGACCCCCTCTACAACCCCAAGTGCTCAACGCCTCTCGGCATCACAGCGAGCGGGACATCTGCCGCGCGGCCGCTGCCACCCGGTGCACGTTGTGCTCAACGCCTCTCGGCATCACGGCGAGCGGGACCCACGCTGCTGAAGAGCGCGCGCGTCGGGTACACGCTGTGCTCAACGCCTCTCGGCATCACGGCGAGCGGGACTGCCGGCCGCCACTGCCATGTCCACGAGGTACACGTGCTCAACGCCTCTCGGCATCACGGCGAGCGGGACCATGCAGACGCCGCCGGACCGCGACCCCTTCCTGTGCTCAACGCCTCTCGGCATCACGGCGAGCGGGACGACCGACAGCAAGTTGCCGTCTACGGGCGGGAAGACGTGCTCAACGCCTCTCGGCATCACGGCGAGCGGGACTTTAATGCGGCTGGGGTCTGGCCACCCAATCAGGGCTGTGCTCAACGCCTCTCGGCATCACGGCGAGCGGGACTGCCGCCGCACACAGGACCAGGGATCTCGTGGGGGGGTGCTCAACGCCTCTCGGCATCACGGCGAGCGGGACCCACTGCGGAGAAGTACAGGCCGCAGTGCGGGATTAGTGCTCAACGCCTCTCGGCATCACGGCGAGCGGGACCATGTACAAGCGATTCTGGGAAGTCCGCAACAGGTGCTCAACGCCTCTCGGCATCACGGCGAGCGGGACGAAGTGATAACTCTCTTGATTGCACGTTTCGATAGTGCTCAACGCCTCTCGGCATCACGGCGAGCGGGACCAAACAGGCGGGGGACGTGCACCGTTTTGCCGTCATGTGCTCAACGCCTCTCGGCATCACGGCGAGCGGGACGGCCCGGAACAAGGGCACGGCGGGCAACGACATCGAGTGCTCAACGCCTCTCGGCATCACGGCGAGCGGGACGGAGTCTCTTGAAAGAGGGCAAAAGGTTCTCGTCAGCGAGTGCTCAACGCCTCTCGGCATCACGGCGAGCGGGACCCAACACGGAGTGGACCACGCGGTACGCCCCCCCAGGTGCTCAACGCCTCTCGGCATCACGGCGAGCGGGACACTGCCTCCCCGAGGATTCGCAGCGGCTCCAGGTGGTGCTCAACGCCTCTCGGCATCACGGCGAGCGGGACGGGCACTCTTGATGGAACCTGCTGCCGAATCGCCCTCGTGCTCAACGCCTCTCGGCATCACGGCGAGCGGGACCGGCGGGACGATCAGCAACATCGTGACGGCGACATGTGCTCAACGCCTCTCGGCATCACGGCGAGCGGGACTGTATGCTGAAGGCGACAAGCCATCGCGTGATTGAGTGCTCAACGCCTCTCGGCATCACGGCGAGCGGGACAACAACGGCATCAGCATCAGCGGCAACAAGCTCGTGTGCTCAACGCCTCTCGGCATCACGGCGAGCGGGACGTGGCCATCAGCGCCAGTCAGGCGGCCAATCTGCTGTGCTCAACGCCTCTCGGCATCACGGCGAGCGGGACTGCTCAGCCATGGAGCGCCAGCCGCTCTCCACGCTGTGCTCAACGCCTCTCGGCATCACGGCGAGCGGGACTGTCCACGTTCACTGACAACGAAGCAGCCGTGTAGTGCTCAACGCCTCTCGGCATCACGGCGAGCGGGACCTGAACTTCCGGCTGCCGCCGAACATCGCCAACCAGTTGTGCTCAACGCCTCTCGGCATCACGGCGAGCGGGACTGGACCAGACTGGGTTGTTCCCCTACATGGAATAGTGCTCAACGCCTCTCGGCATCACGGCGAGCGGGACAGTGGCGGCAGATTCTGCTGATCGTCAAGGCCCGGTGCTCCACCAGCGCCCGACTGCGCGTCATCGGCGCCATCACGTGGCGGCAGATTCTGCTGATCGTCAAGGCCCGGTGCTCAACGCCTCTCGGCATCACGGCGAGCGGGACACTCGAGCATCTTCTTCCCGGAGGTATTGGCCATGTGCTCAACGCCTCTCGGCATCACGGCGAGCGGGACCCTTGACGGTCTGGACGCCGAAGATGAGCGAACGCGTGTGCTCAACGCCTCTCGGCATCACGGCGAGCGGGACTGGGGGTGTACTGCGGGCCCGAGGGGGCTTTCTTGTGCTCAACGCCTCTCGGCATCACGGCGAGCGGGACCAGCGGGTCGGGCAAGGTGCCGAGCCCCAAGACCGGGTGCTCAACGCCTCTCGGCATCACGGCGAGCGGGACTGCGGGCACCAATTCCCTCGTAGTTCCGCATACTTACGAGCCAGGTATTCATGCACCTCCTTGCCTCCCCGGAGACGGGCCACCCAAGCTCCCGCCCCGGCCTCCAACCTCGCATGATCGCTGGGGAATTTCCAATCATGCACCTATTCAGTTCCCAAAGAGCTTCCAACTCCTTGATTCTACTTGCACATTCCCCACTTTCCACCCCCGCCCCACTCCGCCACGCCCCGGTGCTTGAATGTCTCATAGTACACGGAACGGTGCCGGCTCCTCCGGCCACCCCTCCTTCGGATTGATGGCCCTCACCCGCTCCACACACCCGCCACACAGGCCAATCACCAGCAAGGTGTCCTCCTGCTCCATCACCTGGGAGAGTTCCCAGCGCAGCTTCTCCCGGTCCCGGTCGGTCAGCGAGCAGCGGAACACGGAGAGTTGCAGCCGCTCCCCATAGCCCCTCATCAGGTCATACACCTTGCGCCAGCGCTTCGGGCTGCGGATGTCGTAGGTCATCAGGTACCAGCGTCTCGGCTCGGCCATGGCTCACCTCAGTCGGAACTTCGCGAAGAGACCCGGGCTGCCGGTCCACTCCTTCTCCAGCAGCCGCACCTCCAACTCCACCATCCGCGCGTAGCTCAGCGAGTAGCCCAGCACGTTGTGCTTCCACGTCTCGCGCTTGCGCCGCTCGTACAGCTCGATGGCCTTGGCCCTGCCCGCCTTGCTCAGCCACACGTGCTCGGGCGTCAACTCGAAGTCCGCTTCCGGGTCCCACGCCTTGCGGTTGATGGAGGCCACCAGGGGCATGTCCACCAGGGGCACCCGGAACTGCTCCATCAGGTCCAGCCCCAGCGGCCCCGCCGAGCTGCGCGGCTGGTGGTAGAAGCCGAACGCCGGGTCCAGCCCCACCGCGATGATGGCGGCCTCCACCTCCCGGTGCACCAGGTTGTAGAGGAAGCCGAGCACCGCGTTGAAGCGGTCGCGAGGAGGCCGGCGGTTGCGCCCATCGAAGCGCATCCGCGCGTCCACGTCCTCGCCCAGCAAGGAGGGCAAGGCCCCGAAGTAGCGCGCCGCCGCGGCCCCTTCCACGCCCCGCAGCGAGTCCAGGGAGCCGGCCTCCAGGCACCTGGGCAGCAGGGCGCGGAGGTCCCTCAAGGCCACCGCCACGTCCGAGCGGGCCTCGGGCTCGCCGCGCGAGGCGCGCAGCAGGAAGCGCAGCTGCCCATCCACCTTGGCCAGCACCAGCCGGCGCGCCAGCGCGAGGCACACCTGCTCCTGCCGCAGCGCCTCGTACTGCCGCAGCCGCCGCTGGACGTTGCCGCCACCGCCGCCCAGCCCTCCCAGGTAACGCCCTCCCGCGGTGAACCAGTGCACGCCAATGGCGTTGTGCACGCACAACCCGAGCGCCTGCGCGCTCACCTGTACCGCGCCGTGGGCGATGAGCGCGGACACGGTGCGCACCGGAACCCGCACCTCCTCGCCCTCCGGCGGCGCCACCACGAGCTGCTCCGCCTCGCGGCCCACCCGCGAGCCCGGCACCGTCACGTGCAGCACCTGCCGCGTGTCATCCTCGGGGAAGAGCCGGGGCCGGGGCTCTCCGGCGGGCTTCACCCGCTCCTCTTCCGGCAGGCACACCGGCGCCAGCGAGCAGCGGGCGCACTTGCGCTCCTCCGCCGTCACCGGGGGCCGCGCCGGGCGGGCCCGCAGCGTCCGGGCGCGCGCCACCGCCTCGCGCACCTGCTGCCGCAGCGGCTCGTCCAGGGGGAAGCGAACGGTGGTGTCCTGCTGGTGGTAGCGCACCCGGCACTCGATGGGGCCTCCAGGGAAGCGCTCCTCGGCCAGCAGCGCGTAGGCGCCCGCCTGGAGCCGATCGCTCGGCCAGGCTTCCGGCCCCTGCTTGCCCTGCGCCGGCCGGCCCCGCTTGTGCTCGTACACCACCAGCACTCCGTCCCGGCGCCGCACGGCGTCCACCTTGCCGTGCAGCCCCAGGGCCTCGCTGGCCAGCTCCAGCTCCACCCGCTCGCCGTCCTCCGCCAGCTCCACGTGCAGCCGCCGCCCCGCGTACACCGCCGCGTCCGCCACCCGTATTTCCTCCACCTCCTCCAGGTAGAAGAGCCGCTCGCAGTACGCCAGCGCGTGCAGCGCATGCACGCGGATGGACTCCGTGCCAGGTTCCGCCCCCATGAACATGACCTCCGCAGTGAGGCGGCGGAGGTTACTCGATTCGTCGGGTATGTCGAGCCCCCCCGGCCCGCCGTCAGGCCTGGCGGCGGCGGCGAGCCCCCGAGGGCCGCCCCGCCTCCGGGGAGTCCGCCAGGGGAATGCGGGGCAGTTGCTCGGGGCGCGGGGCTTCGCGCAGCGGCTTCAGCGAGCCCACCGCGTACCGCGACCCCCGCGAGCCCACGTGGTCCACCCAGACGGGGAGCGTCACGCCCCCCTCCGGCTCGTGCACGAAGGCGCGGCACTCGGTGGGAGGCCGGCTGTCGGGGAGGAGCCGGACGTCGTTGATGAGGTGGGTGGACTCGCCGAGACACCAGCCTCCAAACCGCTCCACCGTCCACGGCTCCCGCAGGGCGCGCACCACCCGCTGCTCCAGGCGCTCGCCCCCGCCGTCCGGCTCCTCGGAGCTGTCGCACCACACCACCAGCCGCGCGTCGAGCACGAGTTGCTGGAAGTCGGGGCCCGCGTTCTCGCCCACGCCCTGCGGCGTCCGGGCGTCCTTTATCTGCCAGAGCGTGCGCAGCACCACGCTGGTGGCGGGCGCGTTCAGCAGCCCCGCGCTCACGCGGCAGCCGCGGTGGCGCTCCCGGTCCCGCTCTCCCACGAGCGACAGCAACGCGCCATAGCAGGTAGCCGGAGGGGGCAGCACCTCGCTCTCCAGGAACTCGCGCGCCCGCCCCTTGCGCCAGCAGGCCACGGGCACGCTCAGCTCGAGCGCAATCACTTCCCCTCCACCTCGAGCCGCTTGCACACCGCCTCGCAGGCCGCGAGGACGCCCGCATGCAGCTCCGCGCCGGACAGCAGCTCCCGCTCCTCGACGCCCAGGCCCTCCACCACCGCGCCCCCAAGCACCAGTTCCTTCGCCGGGATGTCCCGGCCGCGCACCTTGCGCAGCAGGTCCGTCAGCGACACCCCACCGCCCTCTCCCACCTGGAAGGCGTGGAGGATGCGCGGGGCGGCCTCGTGGGTGATGCGGAAGACGGCGGACTCGGGGCTGAAGTCGAAGAGGAAGCGTCCCTGGTTGCCAGCGACGGGGCCGAGGGCGCACAGGGCGCGCAGGGCGGTGGCGGCCCGCGCCGGCACCCGGAGGGCCGAGGGCGTCAGCGCCATGCCATATTGGTAGCGCGTGGCGTGCATCTCCGTGCCGTAGGGGACGGGGTTGCTTCCCTTCTTCTGGGCGGAGGGAGTGGCCCCGGGGCTGGCGGCGTTGAAGGTGACATCGCCTGGCCAGGGGGTGAGGCTCACCGCGCGCGTCACCTCCAGCACGGCTCGGCGCACCTTGGCACCGCCCTTCTCGCCCTCCTGCTTGCCCGCCTCCGCGGCCATGAAGCCCAGCAGGTCGTCGTCGATGAAGGTGTCACCCTTCGCCTTGTCTCCCCAGGCCTTGAATTGGGGGTCCTTCCACTCGTTGAGGCGCTCAGCGTCGTCGAAGGTGCGGTTGCACGGCTCCTTCTCCGCCAGGAGCCGCCGGAGCGCGAAGCGGATGGCCTCGGCGGAGACGGTGGTGTGCACCTGGCCGTTCCACACCAGCTTCTGCAGGGTGGTGATGTTGCCCTCGGTGAGGCCCCGGTTGTTGGCGGCCGTCCCGTTGGCGGTGACGAAGGCAGCGAAGACATGAAGGCTCATGGTGGGTGTCTCCTCGGAATGGGTACGGGGACTTCACTGGGCCTCGGACAGCGGACCCTCTTCGTCGGCGGCCTCGGGGGCTTCGATGCCCTGGCCCTGGTAGCTGGCCAGGGCCACGAGGGCGAGATCGCGCGCCGCCCGCCAGTGCTCCTGGCGCAGCAGGGGGAGGACTTGCTTCCAGCGCTCCTGGAGCGCGCGGTTGCCGCCCGCCCGGCTCCACAGGTCCGCCAGCGCGGCGCGCACCTGCTCGAAGGTTTTCGCCCCCGAGAAGGCCAGCCGCCAGCGGTCCCGCTCCGCGTTCCAACGGTTCTTCCGGGCCACGGGGTTGCCCCTGCTCTCCTCGGCGATGGCCCCGAAGCGCTGCCGGAGCGCCACGTGCACGCTCTCGACGAGGGTCTGCTCGGCGTCCTCCAGGTGCTTGAGCATGGCGATGAGTCCTTTCCGTTCCTCTGGGAAGAGCGCGCCGAGGTTGTCCTGGGCGCGGTAGTGGTGGATGAAGCGGCGCTTGTTGTCGAGGGTGACGGCGGCGGTGGCGAAGTCCTTGAACCAGGGCTGCCCGGCCGCGAGGTTCTCGGTGATGAAGGCGCGCAGCGCGCTGCTGGCCACGAAGAAGCCCGCAGGGCCCTGACTGGCGGAAGCCTTGCCCTTCCCTCCCTTGTCCTTGGGCAGGAGGACTCGCAGGCGGTTGGGCAGCTCGCGCGCGGCCGTCTCGTAGCGGTCGAGCACCGCCTCGGGAACGGTGCTGGAGTGGAGCACCCCGCTCCGGCTCTTCTGCTGGGAGGCCCAGGGCAGCGTGCGCAGGGTGAAGGCCTCGGCGGTGTCCAGCACCCGGTGCTGGCGCCGGCGGGATTCCATACGGAGCGCGAGTTGGACGGCGAGCACCGCGTCCGAGGCACCCGCCACGGAAGCCTCTTCCAGCCGTTGAGGCGTGAGGGAGGGGCGCAGCTCGGCGAAGCGGACCAGGTCCGACGGAGCGAGCGCCACCAGCGCCCCACCTCGGGCCTGGGGGACCTTGTAGGACAGGCACCCCACGGGCGCGAAGCAGGCACAGAGCGCCTCGGCGGCCGAGTACTCCATCTTCGTCACCCGGAGCCCGATGTGCCGCTCCGCCGCGCCCGGGTAGGCCCAGCCAGCGAGCGTGACGGTGCCCCGCGTGAGCGCCTCCACCACGTCCTTCCACGCCCCCTGGTGGACGAAGCCCGAGTAGCCCTGCACCTCGAGCCGCAGCTCCCGCTCGTCCACCGAGAACGTGAGCACCTTCGGAACGCCCTCCTTGGTGGTGGACTTGCCGTGCTGCAGGAAGGTGAGCTTGAGGGCGTCCTGGAGCGCCGCGGCCACTTCAGGGCGAGGCGGGGCTCCAGGCGCATAGGCCCCGGGCAGGTCGATGACGCCCGGAGACTCGCGGATGCGGAAGGACTCGCGGAAGAGCACCTCGAGCGTCTCCGCGGGCGGTTTGCCTCCCCAGGACAGGCGGATGGACGTGGGCTCCGCGGTCGCCGAGCCAGGCCCCAGCGGTACGGGCGCGGGCCATGTGGCGCCGGGTGTCTCCCGGAGCAGGAGCGAGCGGAGGGACGAGGCCAGGCCTCCAGCACCCGCACGCAACAGCGGCGTCATCCCCGGCGCATGGAGCCGCACCACCAACTCGGGGACGTCCATGACTGCCGGGCTCTTCACGGCTTTCGCCATCGCGCACCTCGCAGGGGGTCATAGGTGAGCACGTCACGAGGTGCCACCGGGTAGTGCTGGACGAGCTTCCAGGACTGCCACCCACGAAGCCATGAGGGCGGCGGGTTCATGGGCAGGGCGGCCTCCTGGGCCTTCACCCTGCCCTGCTCGACGTCCTCCACGTCCTCCTCCCTCAGCACGGTGATGCCGGGGCTGGCCTCGCGGCAGGGAGCCGGCTCCGTGCAGAAGCGTTCATCGAGCCAGGTACTGGACGTGCGCGCGGCCCCTGTCGGTCCTGGCAGGGCCTCCCAGTCGTGGACGAGGTCGCGCTGCGACAGTTCTCTCCCACCGAGCCGCTCCAGCCACCCTTCCGCCTCGCGGAGCGCTGGCTGCTCGTAGGGCTTTCCCGTGAAGGGCAGCACGACGAAAGGACGGGGAGGAAGGGGGGCCTCGGGAGAGCTGCGGCGATTGAGGCGGCCCAGACGTTGGATGAGCGCCGGAACGGGAGCCAGGTCCGTCACCAGCAGGTCCGCGGACAGGTCGAGACTCATCTCCGCCACCTGGGTGGTGCACGCGAGCACCGGTCCGTCCTGTTTGAAGCCCTTGATGACTTCGCCGTGTCGGTGGACCCGATCCACATAGCGGAACCGGCTGTGGTAGCGCATCGCGGGCAGGCCGCGCCGCTGGGCCTCGTCCGCGACGTCGAGACACCGGTCGACGGTGTTGCTCACCCAGAGGACCTTTCCCCCCGAGGCGAGACACGCTTCCACCTCGCTCCAAGGAGTCTCGGGGTACACGCGGCGGTAGCGGGCCAGCCCTTCCAAATCGGCGGGGCCATCCAACTCCTTCAGTTCCACGCCATGCACGCGCTGGCACAGTGCACGCAACGCCAGCAGCCGGGGTTGGGGAAGGCTGGCCGTCATCAACAGCACGGGGAGGCCCGGCAGCGCCTCGAGGAAGCGCAGGAGGCTGCCGAAGAGCTCGGCGTCGTACGCGTGGATTTCGTCGAAGACGACGCAGGAGTCACATAGCGCAGGCCACGCATACAGCCCCTTGCGCTGGTTCTGCACCAGCCCCAGCACCGTGTCCACGGTACAGGTGATGACGTCACAGCCCCAGGCTCGTATAGCATCGAGCCTGTCCTGGTCACGCGAGGGCTCTCCGTCTCGCTGGAGGCCAAGAATATCGAGGTCCACCGCCGCGCGCCCGTGCTCCAAACGGCCCGAGACGTCGGCTCCGTGGACGTAGTCACGGAAGCCCTCCGTGGCCGTGCCGGTGGTTGGGTAGGTGAGCCAGAGCTGGCGTCCGGGGTGTTGGCGGGCGGCCCATGCGTATGCGGCCACCGTCTTGCTACTGCCACAACCCGCGCGCGCCAGGGTGAGGGGAGCCCGGCTGTGTGCGACGGCCTCCTGGAAGGGGCGGAGCGAGCGGCCACCGAGACGCCGCTCCACGACGGACAGCATCTCCTCCGTGGAAGCCCGCTGCGCGAGCTGGGCGCCAATCCAAGCGCGCCTCTCGCCACTCCGGGGCAGTGCGGAGCCCGCGACGTCGGCGGCCAGGACGAGGGCCTTGGCCACCGCGAGGAGCCGCGCGTCCGGAGAGCCGGCCGGCACCTGCCGCTCGAACGCCTCCTGCCACGCCGAGAATTGCTCACGCGGATGGCTCCGCCAGGAGACCGACAGACGGTGGGCGGAGGAAAAGGCTGGAGGCGCTGGCAGGCCCAGCTTCGTCGCGATGAGTTCCAACGTACGGTGGAAGTCCTCATGCTGGGTGAGCAGCTCGATGGACGAGCCGGCGCCGGAGTCTTCCGGTGCCACCGCCGACGCCCAGAATTTGCGGTGATGGGCCGCGGCGCAGACGAGCGCGAGGCAGAGGTCCCGCTCCCCGTTCACGGCTCCGCTCAGCCAGGAGGCGAGTGGCTGGCCGGGCCAGCATAGCCAGAGAGAGAGCGCCTCATGGCGCAGGAGCTGGGGCGCCTTCCTGACGTTGCGCACCATGGCCTGGAAGTGGTCGCTGCACTTGCCCAGGTCGTGGACGGCGGCTCCCAGCAGGACGAGCCCGCGCAGCCGCTCCACGGCCCCCCCGTCCAGGCCCGCAGCCCGGAGTGAGGCAAGCCCCCTGTGCTCGAGCAACTCTTCCGCCGAGGCCAGCACCATGGCGGTATGTCCACGCAAGGTGGCGGCCCCCTCGGGACGCTCGGGCGTCTGGGTGGCCTTGGCCAGCAGGTGCTTCACCCCCTCAGCGTGCCGGACGTGCATGGCGTGGCTCTTCCGCGACGTCGGCGCGAGTCGGAAGGAACAGGCCACACCCCATGTGTCGCCGCCCGCCCAATCCCTTCTCCTGGAGCATGACGGACGCTTCGGGCGACAGGTCCGACAGCTCGAGGCCGAAGCCCACCACCTTCTTGCCGGCGATGGTGACGATGCGTCGGCGCCCCACCTCAAGGGTGCACGGTGCGCCTGTCAATTCCTCGATGAACCGGAGAGCCGTGGCGCGAAAGCTCTGCTCGTCCAGCGAGTGCTTGAAGGTCACAAGCCTCGCGCTGAGCCGGGGCACCTGCTCCATGGCACGGACCGTGGGCGCGCCAATCGTCACGCTCCGGCCCACCAATTCGAGGCGCCCTCCCGCCAAGCCCAGGAAGAGAGGAATCGTCTCCGCCGGGCAGCGGATGCGGAGCGAGCCATGCCCCAGGTGGAGCGACTCGCCTGTCGAACCGTCACCCCGCAGGTTGAAGACACCCACGTGCGGGTGCTCATGCAACTCGGGAATCCGAGCCGATAGGGCGGAGAAGAGCAGGTAACCGTGGTCGAGCGGCACGGGTCCTCCTCGTGCCGGAAAAACGAGATCAACCGTAGGCATCGTCCCCCCTACTCCAGCAGTTACGAGGCCCATGCTACCCGAACGTCTCGCGATGTCGGCGAGAAAAAACGCCATTCCATGGCCCGTGCGCAAGAGGCGTTGAACAACCCGTCACGGGAGCGGCCCACACATGGCGAGGAGAAACGCACCCGGTGCAGAGAAACCTTCCACAGGCGGAGAAACAGGGCCCGGGCCCGCTCTCACCCGGCCGCGCCGCTTGCCAAGCAAGCAGACGCTGGACGACTTGGGGAGGCTGGCGCGGCATGGGTGCTACGGTGCGCCGCGCAACGCCGGGCGTGCCTTCCGGGGGAACACCGCCACAGGCTGATTGAGACTCGAGCCCACTGAGACGCAACCGTGAAGCTGTCCCTCCCGCCCCTCCTGCTGCTCCTCACCCTCCTCAACACCTCCGCCCTGGCGGCCCCGGGCCATGGCGCACCTCCGGAAAGCCCCTCCCTCTCCGCCCCCTTCGCCTCCGTGGCGGAGCGCCACGGTGGGCGTGAGCTCGCCATGGCCCCCGTGGAACAGTTCGCTGTGGACGGACACACGCTCTCTCGCCAGCTCGCGAAACTCACGGGTGTAGCCATCTCGCCCCTGCTGGGTATGGGCCTGTTGGGTGCCAGCGCGTACTTCCAGGCGCCAGCGGAGACGCGCGCGGGCCTGCCCTGGCACCTCCAGCCGTGGGCATGGGGCCCCGCACTGCTGCTGGTGCTATGCGTGGCGTTGAAGGACTCCCTCCTTGCCCTCCCCGGCCTGGGCGTCCTCAAGAAGCCGCTGGATGCGGCTGAGGTGGTAGAGAACAAGGTGAGCGGCGCGGTGGCCATGCCGCTCGTCACGAAGGGCACCGCCGCGGCGCTCACGCTGCCCCTGGCGGGCGCTGTGGCGGGGGTGGCGCAGCTCATCCTCCCCACGGCTCATGCGGCAGGCCCAGCGGGTGCGGCACTCGGCGGGATTGTGACGGCGGCCTTCTACGGGGTTGCCCTGGTGCTGGCGGCGGGGGCCTTCGCACTGGTGTGGCTGACAAGCCACGCCGTCAACGTGCTCGTCCTCCTCAGCCCCTTAGCCTTGGTGGGGACAGCCCTCAAGCTGGCCCGGCTCGTTCTCCTCGGCTTCCCCGTGCTGTGCGCTGCCATCAGCCCCACGCTGGGGCTGCTCGTGTGTGCGGCGTACCTCGCCCTGGCGTGGTGGCTCGCGGGCTGGGCCTTCCGGCTGCTGGTGTTCGGGGGGGTGTTCTCCGTGGACTTCCTGCTGCTGCGCTGGCGCCGACAAAAGGTAGACGCTCCCACCGTACGCGCCTTCGCGGCGGAGTTGGAGGGCGTGCCGGCGCGCACCTACGGGACTCTCACGCGCACGGAGGCCGGGGCGGTGGACTTCACCTTCCGCCCCTGGCTTGTGCTGCCCGCGCGCACGGTGCGGGTGGCCGGGAGTGTAGTGGGCCTGGAGGTAGAGAAGGGGCTCATCAGCCCCATGGTGGTTCTGGTGGAGCCCTCCCGCCAGGTGCGCGCCCTCATCCGGCTACCTCCGCGGTACCGCAAGCTCGAGTTCGCCGTCGCTGGGGTCTTCGGGGCACTCCCCTTACATGAGGCCGCCCTGGTGCGAGGCCTCGTCGGTGGTTGGCAGTGGCTCAAGTCGCAGTTCAGCCGCACGCGGCGACGCGGACGCGAGGTGCGGCTCTCGCAGAGCGCGGCGTCATGAGCGCAAGGTGTGCCGGTGGCACCCCGACCACTCTCAAACGGTGACGGGTTGCGCCGAACAGGCGACCACGACACGGCCCTTTCATCCCCCCTGAAACGAGGTCGGCATGGCTTCACGACCCTGCCCGGCCCAATGGCGGAGCGGTTGCGGAGCCACGGCTGGCCACATCGCAGACTGGGGCGAGACGCCTATTTTCCTGCCAGATGGCTACACAGGCTGCCAACAGGGGGGACAGAGAGGGGTTTTGCAGCCAGCACAGTAGCCATCTGGCAGAGTTGCGAGGGGGATTTCCCGAGCAACTTAACGCGGTTACCGTCCTCAGACGGTTCCGCGGCTTGAGCGCCACCACGGAACCGTTCACGGGGCCGCGCAGGGCGCGATGGAAAACCGTGTTTTCCGAAACATGTGCGCGGAGATTCCGTAGGGATTCCGAGCACTTCGGCGCCTTCGGCGGTTCCTACGCCGATACGTCGCGGGAACAGGCCCGTTCTTAGGGCACTCCCGGGACTAACATGGCGGCACCACGAGCGGCGCGAAGACCACGAACAGGGCGCGGCAGGCCCCTGCCGCGGGCTATATGCAATCCATCGACATGAAGGCTGCTGTTCGCGCCACACGACCGCGCCGGAGCAATTCCACGCATCCCACTTACGCACACCGAACACCAGAAGCAAACGTCAAGCACTCTCCCCACCCTTGCCGGGCAATCGAGACACCCACCTCCCCGCGTCCCGATCGGCACCGTGATGTGTCGCCCTCGCCACCATGTTGGAAATTGTGGCGAGGGGCCCGGCCCTCCCCAAAGCAACCCGAGTCGCTCCGCGCCGCTGTGTTTCGCAGGTCAGCCTTGACCGCATGAAATACGCAGAAGGCCACCCTTCGCCCCATCCTTCCTCAAGGGTCGCCCCCTCCGACCATCACCTGAGAGCAGGCTGTAACAGACCGCACCGCTCCCGCATCAGACCTCGCAGTTTACCGAGGCCCGCTTTCACTCATGCCGTGCCCACATTGAGCACCTCTGTCAGGCCCCGAAGCGCCTCGAGCAGAGTCCGCCTCTCCTCCGGAGAGAGCTTTGTGATCTTCGTCTTGTCGACGACAAGCTGCTCCTCGTCGTTGTGATAGGCTGAGCCCCGAAGGAGTCTCTGAACAGGGCTCTCCGGGGTTCGTGCCTTCACCCCCTCCACCTCCATCCTCTGCTTCTTCTCACCCCCCGCACGAATCCGCCGCACAAGTTCCTTGACCTCGCGGAAGGTCATTCCTTCCGCAACTACCCTCTCAAAGTGCTGGCGGAAAACCTTGTCCGCCGCCCTGGGCTTCTGCCGCTGGAGAAACTTGTGCAGCTTCACCAACTCCAGCGCAGCGAACGTGTCCGTCATGCTCTTGGTGACAAGGACAGGCTTGCTGACCTTCCTCTTGCTTCCATCCTCCTGAATCTCCTCCTCCTCGCGCATTACAGGGTTGTTTTCGGCATCGAGTTTGGGGACTCGCACTCCCTCGGTGAAAGCCCGCTTCACCACGTCCGGGGCCCGTGCCAGGGTGAGGCACCGCTCAATGTGGTCCTCACTCTCGCCGGTGCTCCGAACAATATCGGCCTTGCTCTCGCCATAGAGTTCAATCAACTCCAGGTACTTCTCTCCCTCCTCCAACGCATCGAGATTCTCGCGGTTGTTCTCGGCCAACCCGTCATAGATGCGCTGCTTGACGCTCCGCTCGTCTCCCTCCTCCAGCGTGCCAGGGATCGTGCGGAAGCGCGCGTCTTCCCGGGCAAGCACCTTGAACACCTCAAGGCGGCGTCCTCCCCACCGAAGAAAGAAACGCTCCGGGTTATCTGGGTTGCGTCGCAAGCCGACCGCCTGGAGCAACCCATTCGCCTTGATGTTGTCCCGGAGCCGGATGAACGACGGCGCATCCGTGCGAATCGCCCGGCGCGGCTGCTCCGGGCTTGGATCAATCAATTCCACCGGAACCCGTAGAATGGCATTGGCGAGGACCTCGACCCCGCCCGGCAGCGGAGCGGCCGCCGTCTTCTGTCCAATGAGCTCCCGAATATTGCCACCACTACCACTCCGTGATTCAGCCCTCGACACGACGAATTACCTCCTCGGTAAAGCTGCTGTACTCCCTGGCGCCCGGATCCGATGGCGCCGCCACGATGATAGGTTTGCCGTACCCATGGGCGTCCGCAATGGACTGTCGCCGGGACACCCGGGTGGCGAAGACAGCTTCCTCCCCGAACAACTTTCCCAGCAGGCCCACCGTCTCATGTGGTGTCTTCGCCCGCGAGTTGAAGAAGGTTGGAAGCACTCCCAGCAGCCGCAGCTCCGGCTGTGTGAGGCGCTGAAGACCCCGGATGCTGTCATGAAAATCCATGGTCATCGGAACATTCCCAATGTCGGCCTGGACGGGCGCGATGATGTTGGGGGCAGCCAGTAGCGCCATGATGAGGAGCCGGTTCAGGGTGGGCTGTGTGTCGATGATGACGTAGTCGTACTCCATCTCGACGCGCGCCAGGGACTCCGCGAGGAGCCGCACTCCGCCATCTGCTGCGCTCAAGTCCTTCTTGGACAAGTCATCAGCGAGGTAGGCCAGCCTCTTGGTGGCGGGTAGGAGGTCCAGGCCAGCTAGAAGATGCTTACGCTGGGGCGCGAAGGGTTTCCCCAGGAGCAGATCCGTAGTGCTGTAGATTTGCTCCCTCTCCTCGCGCACGGCCACAGCAAGCCCAAAGAAGATGGACGCGCCAGCGGAGGGGTCCATATCCAGCAGCAGGACCTTCCGGCCCCGCTGCGCGAGGCCCGCGGCCAGATTGATGGAGGTGGTTGATTTGGCAACGCCGCCCTTGTTGTTGGCGACACAGATTCTATTAGCCATTACATGCCTTTCGTTGGTTCCTGGGCGAGGTGGAATGCAAGGCTTATACGGCTGTGCGGATGCGGGGTCAAACGCCGCGAGAGCATGAAGGCGGAGGCTCTGTCCCGCCTGGACAAGAGGGCCGGCGGCCACCAAAGGGCAAGCCATCCTCCACAACCGCATGCAGTAGCTGTTCCGCGCCCACGCAAACTCCACAATGCGCGGTGTCCCGTCGAGCTTCTGTCGAGACCGCACCGTGCACGGCCCGAAACCAACGGCGCGCACCTGCCTTCCGCCGGAAACGAGGCCACGAGCGTTCGCACCGTCGCGGGGTGAAATCGCCAACCACAGCGAGCAAGAGTCAGCTACCCGTCTACCCCAAAGACAGGCAGGCATTCCCCTGTTCGTCCTTTGAGCGGAGACAAGGAAAGGACTAAATAGATTTGCATGCAGTCGCCCACATGCACGCAAGTTCAACCCATGGACGGGCACGTCCAGGGCCTCTCCACTCGATACCAGCCGCTCCAGGAAGGCTCGGCGAACGCGTGGCGCCTACGTTCTTTAGCATGTTGTAACATGCTCATGCCTGCAAGATGGCAGTGCGGCACGAGGCCCCACCCGTTCTTGTCTGCCTGCTCCTCGGTCTTGCACTGCTCGATGGAAAGGGTCCTGAGGCGGACCGCAACGCGACGCCATTCGCCGGGTGTAGCCGCCCCCCACTTGGGTATCGAAGCGGCACGAGGCGATGATGCCTTGCACTCGCGCTGCAGCTCGCGGTGGAACGGGCAGAACTCGGGAACTCGCTCGTCGCGAAAGACAATCCGCCGCGGCGCTCCGACGCACCGAGAATCTAGAGCGCGGCAGCGTGGTCGCCCGCATGAACCGAGGCGGCGCTTATTGCCCGCGCTCTCGCCCGTCGCCCAGTTCCTGTGGATGTGTCGATTGCTACCGAGGAACCAGGTGCATCGGGATCCATCATCCACGCTGGGGGACAGAGCGGAGGAGCCGCCGTCATCAGAATGCCGAACTGAGAGAGAGACCGAATCGAGCTGCGGGTTGCACGCAGAGCACTCTGCGTCCCACGAATCGCGGGAGGCTGCTCAATCGCGTCTCGGCATTCGGCAATCAGCACGATAAGGCCCGGTCACCAACAAGGGCAGTTCGCACACAGTAGAACACATAACCACTACCAAGAGAGGGGTAGTACCGTGGAGAATTCAAGATGTCCGACTCGAACAATTGCGCAACACCGCCTCCGGGAGGGAGACATCCTCCCGAGGGAAAGCCGTCACAGATGGATCTGGACCGCCTCTGGACAGTGAAGGACGTTTCAACCTATCTCCAGGTGAGCACGTCGTGGGTCTACCAACGCGCTGCCTCGGGCGAACTCCCGAGCCTCAAAGTTGGTGGCCTTCTGCGATTCGATCCAAACGCCATTCGCAACTGGACAGGGATCTCCTGACTCGTTACGAGTGTTGCTGCTGGCGGGACGCTCGGTGATGCCCGCAGGGCATTGCCGGCGTTCCGCCCGTTGTTTTGGAGTGAGGAAGACCCATGGCAAGTGTCTATGAAAAAGCCGGCAAGTGGTACATGCGCTACAAGGACCACACCGGGCGCTGGCGCGACAAGGTGACGCAGGCGCGCACCAAGACGGAAGCGCGGCGGATTGCGGACGATTTGGAACGTAAGGCCGAGCGCCAGCGGCTCGGCCTCGAGGAGCGTCCGCCCGAGGATGGAGGCGGTTCGCTTGGCGAGTTGCTGCGCTGGTGGCTCGATACCTACTCGGCGGAGTCCCCGTCGCACCGTAGCAACGTCAGCCACATCGAGCGCCACCTGCTCGGCTCCAGTCTCGCCGCCGTCCCGCTGACGGCTCTTTCAGCGAGCCGCATTGAGCTGTTCCTTCAGGAAAAGAGCCGCGAGCTGTCCCCGCAGACGGTGAACCACCTGCGCGGCTACATCAGCCGGGCATTCAATGAGGCGCGCAAGGTCGGCCGCTACACTGGGCCCAACCCGGTCGCCACCGTCGCGAAGCGCAAGGTGCCACGGCGCCCTGGCGATTACCTCCGCTTGGAGGAAGTGCCACGGCTCTTCGAGGCCCTCGCTGACCGCTGGCGGCCCCTATTCGCCACGGCGCTCTACACGGGCCTGCGCAAAGGAGAGTTGCTCGCCCTGCGGAAGATGGACGTGGACGTCCGTGCCCGCCTGCTCACGGTCCAGCGATCGTGGGAGCGCGACACCACGAAGGGTGGGCACACAGACGTGCTACCCATTTCGGCGGAGCTGCTCCCCTTCTTGGAGGAAGCCATCCGCCGCTCCCCGTCCGAGCTGGTCTTCCCATCCGAGGACGGCACCATGATGCGGCGGGACGTGGCCTTGGAGAGCGTGCTCCGACGGGCCCTGGGGCGGGCGGGAGTCGTAACCGGCTGGCGCCACGTCTGCCGCCGGAAAGGCTGCGGCCATGCCGAAGTGGCTGCGGACGACGGCGCCAGGAAGTGCCCCTCCTGCGGCATGAGCCTCTGGCCAAAGCCCCAGGTGCGACCCATCCGCTTCCACGACCTGCGCCATACGACCGCCACCCTCCTCCTCCAGGCAGGCGTCCCGCTGGCCAGCGTGCAGAAGATCCTCCGGCACCGGGACCCGCGCATCACGGTGGAGGTCTACGGCCACCTCACCCCGGACTACCTCCGAACGGAAGTGGACACCCTCTCCTTCGGCCTGCGGCCTGCCCAGCGGCAGGACGATTCAGGTGGGCAGGCTGCGGCCGGCGCGGAGGCGACTTCTGCAGCATCCGTGCTGCACGCTCCCGCCTCCGAACCGTTTGCTGCATCCGTGCTGCAAGGCCCGGCCGGAAAAAACGAAGGGCCTGGAACCATCGGGGAATTGCCCCAAGGATTCCAGGCCCTTACCTCAGCGCGCGATACAGGATTCGAACCTGTGGCCTTTGGCTCCGGAGGCCAACGCTCTATCCAGCTGAGCTAATCGCGCAGGCAGCGACAGCGGGTGGGTAAGTAGCCGACTTCCTCCGCCGACGCAAGCACGCTTTCATGGAACAGCACCCGGCCCGGAGATGCTCCCGAGGGAGGAGGCTCCACTGTTGGAAACCCACCTGACCGCCCGCCAGGGGAGCGGGGTGCACGAGCCGGGGATCGAACCCGGACGGCCCCTTCGGGCCAGCGGATTTTAAGTCCGCTGCGTCTGCCAGTTTCGCCACTCGTGCCGAGGCGTGGACACCTTCCCTCAACTGCGGGACGACTGCAACGCACATGGGCATCCCGCTGAGGCCGCTGCTGTTATATAGCGACCGCCATGCTTGAAACCGTCGCCAAGGGCTTCCGCGCCGCCAAGAACCGCCTTGCGGGCAAGAGTGAAATCACCCCTGAGATGGTGGACGAGTCGCTCCGCGACATCCGCGTCTCCCTGCTCGAGGCCGACGTTGCCTTCGATGTCGTGAAGAAGTTCGTCGCGCGAGTGCGCGAGAAGGCCGTCGGCGAGGTCGTACAAACAACCATCACGGACAAGGCTGGCCGCAAGCATCGCGTCTCGGCGGGCGACCACTTCGTGAAGATCTGCCACGACGAGCTTGAGGCCCTGATGGGTCCGGTGGACACGAGCCTCCAGCTCAAGCCCAAGGACCAGGTCAGCGGCATCATGATGGTGGGCCTGCAGGGCTCGGGTAAGACGACGACCACGGGCAAGCTCGCCAGCAAGCTGCTCAAGGAGGGCCGCAAGCCGCTGCTGGTAGCGGCGGACATCTACCGTCCGGCGGCCGTGGACCAGTTGAAGGTGCTGGGCGAGCGGTTGAAGGTGCCGGTGTACTTCGAGCCCAACGTGCCGCCGCCGGAGCTGGCGAAGCGTGGGTACGCCGCGGCGCGCGAGCAGAAGTGCGACGTGGTGCTCATCGACACGGCGGGCCGCCTGGCCATCGACGAAGCGCTGATGACCGAGCTGGAGGCCATCAAGGGCAACGTCCGGCCGGACAACATCCTGCTGGTGTGCGATGCGATGATTGGCCAGGACGCGGTGCGCACGGCGGCCGAGTTCGACCGGCGCCTGAGCCTGGACGGCTTCATCCTCACGAAGCTGGATGGTGACGCACGTGGTGGCGCGGCGTTGTCCATCAAGGAGGTGACGGGCAAGCCCATCAAGTTCCTGGGCATGGGCGAGTCGATGGACAAGCTCGAGGAGTTCCGTCCGGACGGCCTGGCCAGCCGGATTCTGGGCTTCGGCGACATCGTCGGGCTGATGAAGGACTTCGAGGGAGTCGTCGACGAGAAGAAGGCCGCGGAGGACGCGCAGAAGCTCCTATCGGGCAACTTCTCGATGAAGGACTTCGTCGAGCAGATCCGCATGGTGCGGAGGATGGGGCCGCTGAAGGATCTGCTGGAGAAGTTCCCGCTCTTCGGGGAGATGACCGAGCAGCTCAATCCGGACGAGAAGGAGCTGACGAAGATCGAGTCGATGTACGACTCGATGACGGAGCAGGAGCGACTGCGGCCGCACCTGATCAACGACAGCCGGGTGAAGCGCATCGCGAAGGGAAGCGGCCGCAAGACGGAGGAGGTGCGGGAGCTGCTGCAGAAGTTCGGGATGATGCAGCAGGTGATGGGGACGATCGGTCAGAACCCGGGGCTGCTGGGTCGCATCCCGGGATTCCGGCAGATGGGCCAGCTGGCGCAGCTGAAGAACATGGACCTGTCGAGCGTCTTCGGGAAGGACCCGAAGATGATGGAGAAGGCCATGGCGGGGATGGGGATGGGGGGCATGCCGATGCAGCTGCCGCAGATTGCCCCGGGCTACACTCCGCCGATGGGACAGGCAGCGATGGCGAAGGCGCGAATGATGGGCTACGCCCCGCCCTCGGCTGCGGGTGGCAAGTCCGAGAACAAGGACGCCATCAAGGAGCGCCGCAAGCGCGAGAAGGAAAACAAGAAGAAGAACCGGAAGAAGAAGTAGCCAGCCACCGCTCCAAAGAGGAGCGTCACACACGCGCCGCTCGGGAAGCCCCAAGGAGGGCCTCCTGGAGCGGCGCTGGTGTTTCCGGGAGAAGTCCGGCGAGGTAGACGGTGCATCCTGGGAACAAGACGAGGACGCCCCACGTAACTCCCCGGTTCGCGCTGGACTGAGGCATTCTCCGCGAGTTGTTTCGGGAACTTACACACGCAAGATCCCGAGACTCAGCCACAGGCGCCTGGAACGGAGCCTGCACTGCGGAGCGGCATGCAAACATTCAAACGCTACATCCCCCTGGTCCTCATTGGGCTGATTTCCGCATGCATTGACGTGCCGAACATCGAACCCAACAACCCCCCCACTACGCAATCGGACGCCGGTTCGACGGACACCCCTGACTCGGGTACACAACCGAGTGAGCTGTCTGTCGAGATCACCTCCCCCACGGGCACGATCTACACCAGCAGCTCGGTTTCCATCTCTGTCGGTGTGCGAGGAGGAACACCCGAGACGGTACAGCTCTTCAAGGGGTCCGTGGAACTCGCAACGATCTCCTCGCCCTACACGTACACATGGAACACAGAAATGGAGCCCGAGGGCAGTTACACGCTCATGGCTCGCGCCACCAGGTCTGGCCGGACTGTCTCCAGCGAACCCGTGACCGTGATCGTCGACCGTACCAATCTGCAGGTCGCTTCGCGTTCGCCCGCGCCCGGCTCAACCAACGTGGCCTACAGCACGCCCATCCAAGTGGTCTTCTCGAAGCCCGTAAAGGCGGCGACGGTCAGCGACACCACTGTGAGTTTCGCTGTCTCTGGAGTTCTCGCGGAGAAGACACTCTCGCTTTCGAGTGACGGGAAGACGCTGACGATCGCCCCAAAGGTAAAGCCTCCGCTGCCGGCAACCTTCTCGATTGGCCTGAGTAGCGGTATCACCGATCCGGCCGGTAACGCGCTCGTCGTCCCAAGCACACAGTGGAGCTTCGAGCTGCCACACTGGTACGCCTTCGGCGGGCCACTGAATGCGGTGGGTGGCAACACCCAACTGAAGGATACCGCGATGGTCCTCGACAGCCAGAACAATCCCGTGGTCGCCTGGAGTGAGGAAGTCACGACCGGAGGCAGGGCGTCCATCTTCGTCTATCGCTGGGACGGCAATGCCTTTACGCCTATCGGTAGCGCCCTGAACGGAACTCCGAGCGGCTCCGCTTCCAAACCAGCGCTGGCCCTCGACGGCGGCGGGAATCCCATCGTTGCATGGCAGGAATCAGACGGCTTCAATGAGAACATCTACGTGAAACGTTGGACTGGAACGTCCTGGCAGTCCGTGGGCACAGGAGCCCTGTCCGCAGAGAACGACACTCGCTCCAGCCCAGTTCCGACACCAGCTCGCAACCCCACACTCACAGTGCGCGGAAATGAAATCTACGTCGCATGGGATGAAACCAATATCGACCAATTCTCGTCCATCTACGTACGAAAGTCAGTCGGTGGTGGCGCGTTCACCGAAGCAGGCACGGGTGGAGGTTTAGTTAACGCCGTATACAAGCTGACCAGCGCATCCAAGCCCTCGCTCGTACTGGACAGCAACGGCCAACCCATCGTGGCCTTCCAAGAGCAGACTCTGGAGCAGTATTCCCCCACCAACATCTATGTGATGCACCTCAAGCCGGACGGCTATTGGGAGTATGCGGTTCCACCATTCTACGGCGACGACACCAATGGCTACGTCTCTGGCGGCCTCAGCGCCTCTCCCGGGGGGGACTCGTGGGCCCGTGATTGCTCACTGGCCATTGATGCCCAGAACAACTTGTATGTAGCGTGGACAGAAGAGACCTACACCGATGGACCTCGGGACATACAAGTCTTCCGTTCCATTGGACCACAGTCGTGGGAGCGGGTTGGAAATCCCCTGAGCGCATATGGCGCTATTACGACTGCTGGGCAACCACGAATCCAAGCCACCCCCTCCGGCAAGCTCTTCGTTACTTGGAAAGAGTTCGATGGAATGGCAGAGACGGGGTACGAGCACCTTTTCACCAGCTATTGGGACAGTAAGTCATGGAGGAGTCTAGCAATTCGCGATGGCATCAACCAGGGCCAGAAGAACAGCAACCGTCCTGTCCTTGCAATTGACTCATTTGAACGGCCCGTGGTCGCTTGGTACGAGAGCCGCGATGCTGTTGATGACGTCGCTGGAGACTATGCCTATGTCCGCCGGTACAACAATTAATCCTGTCGCCCCTTGCAACAGCGCCAAGGGCCACAGCGTCCCGCAGTAAATGCAATCTTCAAAGCGGCAGGAAGAAACTTCAGCCTTGCCGCTTTGGCACCACGAGTCCTCGGGAGAGGCGGCGCAGAACACGCCGCTTCTGACGACGCTTATAGAGTTTGTGAGCGTTCTCCCCTTCCTCGTTCTGGCGAGCGGTTTCTTCGTCGATGATCTGGAACTCCACGAGAGTAAAGATCGTACGGTTCTTGCGCTCGCGTGTGTCCTGCTCCGGCGGCGGCAGGTACGCATCCATCCGCAGAGGCACATCTACGATGAAGTTCAATGCCCGGTAGGAGCCTCCGGAGAACAGATTGCGCGTACGCTCCTCTCTATCCTCGTAATCGAGGTCCAGGTGGAGGTGCTGCGCGTACTGCTGGAGGTGGGGATTCTCCTCAAGCACGGCCTTGAAAGAAACGAGTGTGTTCTCGGTCTGACCAGGGACAACGAAGTTGAAGGGGAAGAGGTGCTGCGTCAGGAAATAGAGAACTGGGAGGATGTCCGCTTGATTCTGGGTAACGATACGAAATCGCGTCCGGTCGTAAATTTGAGCCGCGACCGTTTCTCTCTTGGCCAGCAGCTTCGTGATGAGAGACTCGCGTGATTTGATGGAATGGGCGAACTCGACGACAGGCAGCCCCTTATCCCGAAGCAACTGGGCCACCCCCAACACCTTGGCCATCACCAACTCGGACAGCTCCGCTTCGGAGACCGCCAAACGGTGGAGCAGATCCCGCCCCTCGATGTGCTGAATGACATGCATCACCTTGAGCACGATACAGGCGATACGACGGTGCCTCGGGAGCCCCTTTACGCCGGAGGCATAGAGGAAGAGATCGTGGATCTCAGCTGGGTCCGCTACAGCATCCGCTACCCGGTAGTTGTAAGTCTGCCGCAAGTACTCGACGGCATCCGCGAGCACCAAGCGGGCCCAGACTGCATCTTCAGGACGAGTAGTGTCGATTTGGCAGAGCCGCAGGAATCGGTCGACCTCATCCCGAGTCTGGAAGTGCATCCGCCGCCAGTCGATGACCGAACTCCCCCGAAGGATAAGCCGGATGCGCTCAAGCTCGCGGAGGCCCATGTCCGCCATGGTGCAAACAGGGATATCGGGCAACTGTGGGATAGTGGGCACGAACTTCACATCTGGGCTTCTAGCCGAGCCCGCCCACGGAGGGAAGGGCCTCCGGAATCGGCATAGGGGGTAGCAAGGTCGCCTCGCTACTCCCCTGCCACACCACCGGACATGCGGGTCCGCATCCGGCGGTTCAGTAGGTTGAGGTTAGCTGGAAAGTCTCGGGACTCCCAGCCGGTCGAAGTAGCTCGTGGGCAGGGCGACATGGAGGTACATGCCCGCGTTCTTCCACCAGCGGCGGGCGTTGGCGGCGACCTTGAGGGCCATATGCTCGGGCATTCCTCGGGCACACAGCTCGCGGTACACCGTCTTCCCCCGCTTCCACTGCTTGAGCTGGAGGGCTCGCAGGCGATGACGTAGCCACTCGTCTAGTCTCCGAAAGACACCGGGGGTGTCCGCCAGGTGGAAGTATTGCTTCCAGCCCAGCAGGTACCCACGTAGTTCCTCGGCCACTGCTTTCAGGCTGCGCCCCCCGGACACGGGAGGTCAGCTCCCACACCCGGTCCTTCATTGTCTCAAGGGCCTTGGGCGACACGCGCCGTTTCACCTGCCGTCCCTTGGCTATCCAGAAGCTGTAACCCAGAAACCGCCGGCCCCACGGTCGCGCCACCGCGCTCTTCGTCTCGTTGACTCGCAGCCGGAGCTCCGCGTACAGCCGCCTGAGCGTCTGCATGGCATCCTCCGCCGCACGCCTGGACTTCACGTACACGTTGCAGTCGTCGGCGTAGCGCACGAAGCACAACCCGCGCTTCTCCAGCACCTTGTCCACCTCGTCGAGGAGCACGTTCGCCAACAGCGGCGAGAGGGGACCTCCTTGCGGTGTCCCCTCGTACCGCTCCATCACCACCCCGTTGGCCATGACTCCGGCCTCCAGGTAGCGGCGAATCAGCCTCAGCATCCGCTTGTCCCCGATTCTCTTCTCCAACCTTCCAATCAGCACATCGTGGTTGACACGGTCGAAGAATTTCTCCAGGTCCACGTCCACCACCCACCTGCGTCCTTCCTGGATGTAACGCTGCGCCTCGCACACCGCGTCGTGTGCGCTGCGTCCAGGCCGGAAGCCATGGCTGTGCTCCGAGAAGGTGGGGTCGAACATCGGTTGCAGCACTTGCAGGATGCTCTGCTGGATGAGCCGGTCGAGCACCGTCGGAATCCCCAGCTTGCGGACTCCTCCTCCGCTCTTGGGTATCTCCTGCTCCCGTACTGGTTGGGGCTGGTAGCTGCCGTCCAGCAGTTGAGCCCGGACAGCCTCCCAGTTGTCCACCAGCCAGGGGCCCAGCTCTTCCACGTGCATCCCGTCGATGCCGGGGCTGCCCTTGTTCTGCCTCACTCGCTTCAGCGCCGCCTTGACGTTGCCGCGCTCGACCACCCGTTGCATCAGGTGGTCGTCTCCCGGGTGTCCGTTTCCGCTCTCCGCCGTCAGTGCTTCACCGCTCCGCTGGCCCTTCGGGGCTTCATCCCTATGCTCCAGCGGGAGCTCCCTTTGCAGGGACTTCTGGCGCCTGGCACTTCCGAGATTCACGTTCGTGACTCCCTCCCTACCATTTGGCCCTTCGCGGCTCGTCGTCTCTCCAGCTCCGGTGAGGCTTCCGCGCCATCCCTGCCGGTCCGCTCCCCGCTACTACGGCCTCTGCTGACTGCTCGCTCCGCCTCTCGGCGTCGCCCTTTCAGGCGCGAGGCGAGCTCTCCCCGGGTAAGAACATCGACCTTCACCACGCGAGCGCCGGCTTTACGTCACCTCGCCTTGGCCACCGAGGCTTCGCGGCTCTTTGCCCGCTCGCCCCGCTCGGTGCCGCCTCACAGCCGGTTCCTGTTCGTCGCCCCGCCGCTTCGTTCCCCGCTTCCTTCACGTCGGCCTCGCGGGCCGGCGCTCTGCGGTTCCCTTCGTTCGCGGTGGCCTGCTCTCGGGAGGACTTCCACCTCCCTGTCGATGCCCATGCCGGGCGCACCAAAGCGAAGGGCCCTCTCCCGCTCGGGGAGGGCCCTCTGGGTGTCACTGCGAGGCAGTTCGACTACTTCGCGGCGACCTGCTGGTCGTCGCGGTACTGGGCTTGGCGGATGAGTTTCCCGTCCTCGGAGAACTCCTGCACGAGTCCGTTGCGCTTGCCATTCGCGTACTCCTCCACGATGCGCGGCTTGCCGTTCGCGAAGTAGAGAACACGCTTGCCATGGTAGTTCTCACGCTGGAATTCAGTACGGCCGGTCACCTGACCAGCCTCGTTGTAGAAGGTCCACTGGCCGGAACGAAAACCATCGACGTACTGCCCCTCGGAACGCTTCTGGCCGTTGGGATAGTACGACATATACGGGCCATGAGGGGTGTGCATGCCGTCCGTAGCCTCGGCCTTACGACAGAAGAGTCCATCATCCGCGTTGCCGAATTGCTTGGTACCTGCAGGGCAGTTCAGTTTGTAGGTCGCCGCGCTCTTGGTCGCCTGCCCCTCGGCAAAAGCCATCGGCGCAGCAAGCACCACTCCAAGAGTGAGGGTCTTCATCATCTTCGAAGGCAACATGGACTCTCCTTGTGAGAACGTCGGCATCGCCGTACGCACACTCTAGAGGACGCCCCACCTCGGGAGAAATTCAGCGCTTTTCCCACCGGATTTCGAGCCGAATACGCCTAGAGCGGGCACGACTCAGTATGGAACTCTCAAATGCAAGGGCCCCGCTCAGCGAAGTGCCAAGCAGGGCCTGGAAGGCAACAACTGTTGCTGCTGAATCAAGACCGATACGAGATCAAAGCGTTAATAGTTGGCTTGATAGCAGAAGAAATTGCCGTTGGCGAAGTAGAACGCCGTCGAGAGCGTCTTGCTGGTGTCCGCAACGCAGAAGCTCAGGGTGATGTCCGCGCGCTCACGGTTCGTACCAGTCACCGTGTAATTGCCTGGCGAGCTGCTAATGATTGCAGGGGCAGACTTCTTGGTACCATCCACCTGAACCCAGAACATGCCATTCAGTTCGTCCTTCGTCTGCGGGAAGGGGCTGCCAGAATACGCAGAAATAGTCACCTTGACGCGCTTGGGCGTCGCAGAACCAGAACCGCAGAAGCTATCGGTCGCGGCACTTGTGGTCACGGCTTTGAAGGTGATGGGGCCAGTCGTCCCCAATTCATTGCGTGCGGTGAAGTTCTGGTAGTTCTCGCACGTGGGAGCAGGCACTGCCGCACACTTGCTGCTGCTGCAGAATTCGCCATAGGCGCAGGTGGTCTGACCCTCGCCAGAGCAGGTGGCGCCCGTGGTCGGCGCCTTGCACACGCCCGCCTGGCAGGTCTGGCCCGAGGCGCAATCCGCGTCCTTCGTGCACGTGGCCGGAGCGGTCCCGGTCGGCGCACACACCTTGTAAGCGCTCGAGCACTCCAGACCCGAAGCATCAGACAACCGCTCGTCCTGCTTGCAGAACTCCGACGTGCTGCACTTGCAGATCTTCGTGGTGTCCGTGCTGCTCAGCGCCTCGCAAACCTTCGCCGAGGCGGGGCAATCCGAAGCATTGCCACTGGCACAGGTCTGCACGCACACCTTCGCGCCAGGATGGCAGATCTCATTATCGAGGCAGTCCGCGGTCGTCGAACACGTCAGGCTCTCACGACCATTGCCGCCACAGCCCATCAGCGCCAGACCCACCGCGCTCAGCGCGGTCAGCATCAACGTCATCTTCCGAATCTGCATTCTCGACTTCCTCCTCAATGGGTACGTCGCTCGGGGTGGGCCTCCGGCCACTCAGTCAGGCTCCCCTTCCGTCCTGCAGCGCGCGGCTTTAGTCCCGGCGCTCCAGAAGTGTCAACGAATGTCGACACTTCCTCCGACGTATGGCCTCAGGGGAAATTCAGCAGGCGTGAAGCGGACAGTCGTACGAGTCGGTTGACTCAAATGTAACTGTCCGCTTCCCGAACTTTTAGAAGGTGAACGGGAAATCGATGGAGTCGCCCTGCACCTTGTGCTTCGGGAAGTTCCAGCCCTTGATGAGCCCAGAGATGCAGCTCGCCATGTAGGTCGAGCGGTACTCCGCCGTCTGGCACGACACGTTCTTCGTCTTGCCGTTCGTCTGGATCGTCCAGCGCATCACCAGCTTGCCGCTCAATCCCGGATCCTTCTTCTTCTGCTCGTTCACGCACTTGACGATCGCCGGCTTGTTCGCCACCACCACCTGCATGATGTCCGACTGGCCGAGCCGCTCGAGCGTCGCTCCACCACCGCCAGGCTCCGGCGGAATGTAGGCCGTACGGCCGTTCGCCGATGCATTGTCGTTCTTGGGACTCGACTTCTTCGTCCCGAAGAGCTCGTCGAACTCGTCATCCGCGTTCCCGCTGCTCTTGGGCTGCGTCTTGCTCGGGCGCGCGACCACCTCTTCTTCGTCGTTGCTCGGGGTATTACGCGTCGGCGGAGGACGGCTCGCCGCGGAGGTCCGCTTGGTTCCATTGCGATCCGGCACCTCGGCGCGAGCGATCTGCTGCGGCTCCGTCTTCGGAGGCTCGGCGGGCTTCACCGTCTCGGCGGGCGGAGGCGTCGTCGGATTCGCCGCTGGCGCAGTCCCAGGGGTCCCCGCGGCCGCAACGGCCGGAGCGGTCGCAGGAGCCGTCGTCGGTGCAGTGGCCTGCTGGGCCGAGGTCCCCGCCGGTGGCGTGCCCTGGGGATTCTGCGCCGCACCCGCCGGAGGTGGCGGCATGGGCGGCAGCTCCGCCGGCTTCGCCGGGGCTGTCGTCGGTGCCTGAGCCATCTGCTGCTGCGTCGCCGCGGGCGGCGTTACGGGCCCTCCATGATCGGAAGACCGGGTCGCGAAAAAGATCCCCACTCCACCGACCAGCAGCACCACGCCCGCCGCCACGCCGATGATCATCCCCATCTTGCCGCCCTGCTTCGGAGCAGGCGCCGCATGCGCATAGCCGGGGTAACCCTGAGGCGGCGCGTAGTGCTGGGGAGGCGGATACGGCTGGGCCATCGGCTGCGCATACGCCTGCGGGGGCGGCTGCGCGTAGGCCGGCGCCGGAGCAGGCTGCATGTACGGCGCGGGAGCGGAGGGCTCTGCCCGCAGGGGGCTCGGGGCCGCCACGGGCGCAGGCTCCGGCGGAGGTACGTCGAGCAACCCCGACGCCGCGGGCTTCGCCCGCTCCTCCACCGGCGAGGCCTTGGGCGCCGACTTCGACAGCGCCTCGTTCTCCTCCTTCACCAGCGACGCGAGCACGCTCGCAGCCGAGGGCTTCCAGCCCGAATCCTGCGCGGACGGTGCCACGGGTGCTGGCGTCTCGGCCTTCGCCGACTTCGACAGGCCACCCGCGCTGAAGGCGGACTCCACCGGCCCGGATGCCACCGGCGCGGGCGACGCCACCGGTGCGGGCTCCACGATGACCGGCCGGGTCGGGCGCGGCGCCAGCACCGACGCCAGCTCCGAAGCCTCCGAGAGCGGAATCCAGTCGCTGAAGCCCGCACGCCAGCACAGGCTGTCCGGACCGACCTCGCCCCGCTCCCAGTAGTCCTTCACCTTCTCGAGCGACAGCGGGCCCACCTGCTTCTCGTCGATGGCGACGAACCACTCGTGCGCGGCCGCGGGCTTGGCGCTCCCCGCCTCGGCCTCCGCGAGCTTGCGCACCGTCTCGCCAGCGTCCGACACGGCCGCTGCATCCAGCTGCGCCGGGCCGCTACCGGCCGCCTCGCCCGCGGGAATCCTGTGCGACCCGGAGTTGAGCACCTGGTCGAACACAGCGCCGAGCTCGTCCTCCTCGACACCGCTGAAGATGCCCCCCTCGGGAGGCGTCCCCAGCGACGCGGGCAGACCGAAGCCGGTGTTGTCCGATTGATCTTGGGACGCGGCCGCACCGCCAGCGGCCTCACCACTCGTCCCCTCCTCCTTCGCCGGCGCGGAGCCGGCGGGGCGGACCACGATGTTGTAGCCGCACTTCTTGCAACGAACCTTGACGCCCTTCGCGCCAACCTTGTCGTCGCTGATCATGTACTGCGCGCGGCAGCTATCGCAGACGAAACGCATCGTTCCCCGCAACTCTCAGTAATGACGGGAGAAAACCCGCCGGAATCGTAGAGGTGGCACCCGGGGGGGTCAAGGATGCCGACTTCGCCCGCCCGGTTGCCATTTCAACGTGTGAGCACCCCATTCGGGTCTCACGGATATTCGAGCCGCTCATCTACTTCCTTACCTGTACCTCCACGTCCGTACCCACCGCGACACGCAGCTCGCGGAGCTCGTCGGACGTGGCGAACAGCAGCAGCTCCTTCTGCTTCACCTTCGGGGAGACCCGGAAGGACGAACCGGTCTCCTCCAACACCATGCGCTTGACGGGCTCGCATTCGCCCGCGGCGAAGAGGCCGGCGCGCGCCGCCGTCAGCTCCACCCCCTCGAGGTACTGGCGGACATCCGCCGGCGTCGCCGTGGGCAGGTAGACGCGCGCCACCTTGGCCAGCGCCGCGCGGGCCGGATCGCTGAAGCTCTTCTCCAGCACCCGGCGCTCGGCGTCCACCAGCCGCGGGTCCACCGAGAAGCGCAGGTTGGGAACCACCAGGCCGAGCGCCGCCTGAACCACGGCCTCGAGCCGCTCCGGAGCCAGCCGCTGACTGAAGGCCAGCTCCGGGCGCACCAGCGCGAACGTCCGCCCCAGCAGGTAGTACGCCTCCTTCTGTCCCTGCTCCGCGAAGAAGCGCCCACCCGCGCGTACGCAGGCCGGGTGCGTCTGCAGCACCTCCACGTTGAGGCGCGGATCCGGCGTCGGCTCGTTGGAGCGCTTCGCCAGGTTGTCGCGGCGGACCACCAGATGCGGCGAGTACAGCTCCACCGCGTCCATCCCGAAGAGGCGCGCCACGTACCGGTAGTGCTGCACGTGGTACTCCTGCGCGCTCGCCAGGTCGATGCGGTGCTTCTTCGGAACGATCTGGTAGTTCTGGAAGGGCACCGCGTACAGGTGGCCCACCTGCTCGAAGAGCAGCCCCATCAGCTCGGTGAACGGCCCGCGCAGCTTCGGGTGCAGCAGGTGCGTCTGCCACATCCGATCCGGAAGCGGCCGCTGGGCTACCTCCTTGCGCTTCGCGTAGGGCCCCAGCTTGGTGAGGATCTCCTTCTCGTCTTCTCCCGCCTCACCGAGCAGCCCCGACACGGCCTGCGCCGCCATCCACGCGCCGTCGTAGTCCTTGCGCAGCGCAGACAAGCGCACCAGCTGAGAGACGACCTTGCGCGGATCGCCGGTATTCGGCAGGGCGCGGCGGAGCGCGGCGACGGCCTCGTCCTCCTTGCCCGGAGAAGCCGCGGCCAGCTCGGCGTAGATCTCCTGCGCTTGCGCGTCCTCGGGCAGGCCCTTGGCGACGACACCGTAGGCCGCCAGCGCGCCCTCCTGGCTCTTCAGCACCTGACGGTAGAGGTCACCCAGCGCCCGCCACAGCGCCATGCGCGCCCCGTGCGTGTCGGGCGTCTTCGGCATGCGCCCGATCATCTTCGCGTAGTTCTCCTCGAGCGACTTCCACTGGCCCGCGCCGCCCAGCATCGCCTCGAGCGAGCTGAAGGCTTCGACGAAGCGGTGGTCCAGGTCCAGCGCCGTGTTGAAGGCCACGGCCGAGCCCTCCACGTCGCGCAGTTCGTCCCGGCGCAGCTCGCCGAGCGCGAACCACACCCGCTTGGCCTTGTTCGGCTCGGAGGTCAGCGCGGGCAGCCGGAGCATCCGCTCCAGCATGTCCGCGGCCTTCTGGCCCTGACGCGTCTCGCGCAGCAGCACGTAGAGCGCGTCCAGCACCTCGAGCGACTCTGGCTGGATCTTGAGTGCGCCCGAGTACGCGTCGATGGCCTGGTACGGGTCCTTCAGCTTCTCGCGCGCGAGCTCGCCCAGCTCCAGGAAGACCTGTGCCTTCGCCTCCCCTTCCAGCACGTTGGCGAGCTGCTGGCGGAGATCGGCGGCCCGCTCCCACTTGCCCGACTGGTCCATCAGCGCCACCAGGGCGCGCAGGGACGCCTCGTGGCTGGGGTCGACGGCGAGCGCCTTCTCGAAGTGGTTCTGCGCGCGATCCAGTTGGTTCAGCTTCGCGTGGATGTCGCCGAGCTGCCAGTAGACCTCCACCACCTCCATGTCGGTGAGCTCTTCCCGGTGGTGGATGAGGATCGTCTGGAAGATGCGCAGCGCGTCCTCGTACCGCTTCGCGTGCTGCACGAGCAGATGGCCGTAGCCCTCGAGCACCGGCAGATAGGTGGCGTCGAGATCGTAGGCCTTCTTGTACGACTCGAGCGCCTTGTCGCGCCTGCCCAGCTTGTCGGCCACGTAGCCCAGCCGGTACAGCTGCCGGCAGAGGTCCGCCGCAAGCGCGGAGTCCTTCTCCGCGATGGCCTTCTCCGCCATCTTGCGCACGACGATGTCGAGCATCCGCTCGGCGGCCACCCAGTCCTCACGCGCGCTGTAGACGTCCGACAGCGGGCGCGCCGCCTCCAGGCAGTCCGGAGCGTACTTGAGGGTCTCCTCGTAGTAGGCCGTGGCCGTGTCCGGATCGCCCTTCGTCTCGGCGTTGTAGCGCGCCACCTCGAGCAGCGCGCGAGCCTTGGCCTCCGCGTCCTCGGTCTGCTGCGCCTCCTGGAGCAGCGTCTGCTCGTAGCCGCCCCAGTCCTTCTCCTGCTCCTGGATGCCCTTGAGGGCGCGGATGCTGGGCAGGTGGCCCGGGTCGATCGCAAGGGCCTGCTGATAGGCACTCCGGGCGCTGCCCGTGTCCATCAGCATGTCCTCCTGCATCTTGCCCATGCGGTAGTACAGCTCCACCGCCTCGGGCACCGGGCCCGCCAGCTGCGCCTCCTGCTGCAGCATCTCCAGAGCGTAGGGCCAGTTGCCGCTGCGCTCGTACAGCTTGCCGAGCGCATGCAGCGCGGGCCGGCTCGTCGGGTCCACCGCTTGCGCCTGGTGGTAGGTGTTCACCGCCCGATCCACCTGCTTGAGCTGCTGGTGGTAGACGTTGCCGATCTCCACGTACAGGTCGGCCTGCTCCTGCGGCGACGTGGCCAGCTGGAGCTGCCGCTCGTACGCGACGATCAGGTCCTCCCACCGGCCCTGCATGCGCCGCAGGCGAATCAGCGTCTTGATGGCCTGCAGGTTCTGCGGATCGATCGCCAGCACGCCCTCGATGAAGACGTCCGCGTTGGCAGGGTTCTGGTACTTGTCCTCCCAGATGCTCGCGCAGCGGAACATCACCCGCACCCGCTCGCGGTAGTCGGAGACGACCTCGAGCATGCGCTCATAGATGGCGAGCAGGTCCGCCGGCTGGTCCAGCTTCGTGTGCAGCCGCTCCAGCGACTCCAGCGCCTGGAGGTTGTACGGCTCGAACTCGAGCGCCTGCCGGAACGCCGCCACCGCGGCCTCATCGTCACCGATGTCACGCTCGTAGACGTCCGCGACCTCGACCTGGATGCGGGCCCGCTCCTCGACCGTGGCCGCCAGATCGCGCGCCCTCAGCAGCGTGGAGGCAACCTCCCGCCAGGCCTTCTGACGCCGGTAGAGCGCGACGAGCACGCCCAGCGTCTCCGCGTCCGGCTCCAGGTCCAACGCACGCAGCAGCGCGCTCGCGGCCTCATCCGGATCACCCTGCTCGTCCCGGACTCGGGCGATCTCCCGGAGGATGCTCTTGCGCGCCTCGATGGAGCCAGCGGCCTCGATCTTCTGCTCCAGGGCCACCACGTACTCGCGCTCGCGGCCCCGCCGCTGGAACATCCCCGCGAGCCCATCGAGCGCCGTGACGTTCGTCGGGTCGAACTCGAGGATCTTCCGCAGCGCCGCCTCCGCGGCCTGCGCGTCATCCAGCTTCAGGTCGTGGACGCGCGCCAGCGTGGCGTACATCCGCTCGGCGAGCGGCCCTCGCGGCAGCGCGTCGGCCACCTCCTCGTAGACGGCGGCGAGCTCCTCGTGAGAACCCGTCTCGTCGGCGAGCCGCTCCACCTCCTCGCGCAGGAGGTCGTCCGAGGCATCGATCTGCAGCGCGCGGCAGAGCGCCAGGAAGGCCACGTCCTTCTGGCCGAGCCGCTCCTCCTGCACCCTCGCCAGCTCCTTGAGGGTGGCCAGCTTCTCCTCGTCGGTGACGAGGTGCGGCAGGTAGCGATCCACCACCTGCGCATAGGCCCGCCAATCGTTGCTCGCGCGGTAGATCTCGCTGGCGCGCTCGTAGGCCGTGCGGTTGGCCGGATCGAGCTCCAGCACCTTCTCCAGCGCACCCGCGGACAGCTCGGGCTTGCCACCCACGCCCGCCCACAGGTCCGCCACCGCGAACCACGTGGCCACCGCCTGCTCACGCTCCTCGGCCTGCTGGTGCACCTGCACCTTCAGCTCGAGCGCGCGCACCGCGTCGTTGTAGGCCCTCAGTGAGACGAAGAGCGCGTGGACGCGATCCAGCTCCACCACCGAGTGCGGCTCCACCTCGAGCGCGCGGCGGGCCGCGTCCAGCGCCTCCTCGCGCCGGCTCATCCCCGCGAGCACCTCGGCCAGCCGCAGGCGCAGCACCTTCACGCCCTCGGCCGACTCCTGCAACGGAACCAGCCGCCGCAGGATGCCCACCAGTTCCTCCGCCTGCTCCGTCTCCTCGTACAGCTCGCGCAGCGTGTCCAGCACGCCCCGGTGCCGTGCATCGCGGTCCAGCGCCGCCTTGAGGTAGCTCACCGCCGCCGCGGGCTGCTTCAGCAGCCGGTACAGCACCCGGCCCAACCGCTCGTTGAGCCGCACCACCTCGCGCGGATCCAACGTCTGCGCCAGACGATCCGCCAACAGCGTACGCAGCTCCTCGTACCGGCCCGCCCGCTCGTAGAGGGCCTCCAGCGCGGTGAAGGCCTGCTCGTTGCGCGCATTCTTCGCCAGCAGCTCCCGGTACAGCTCGATGGAGCGGTCCAGGTCGTCCAGACCCTCGGCGGACACCTGCGCCATCCGCGTGAGGACGCGCTCGCGCTCGGGGCCGGTGACGCGCTCGGACTGCAGCTTCAGGATGGCGTACAGCTTGTCGTGCGCACCGGCCGAGTCGTAGATGTTCTCCAGCAACCGCGCCGAGGCGAGGTGACCGGGCTCCAGCGCCAGCACCTGCTCGAACGCAGAGGCCGCACGGTCCATGCCGTCCAGCTTCTCCTGGATGAGCTGGCCCAGCCGGAAGAGGAAGCCCACCTTGTCCGCCGTCTCCTCCGCCGTGGAGGCCAACGCCTCCAGCACGTTGGCCAGCTCCGGCCACGCCTCCAGCGTGATGTAGAGACGATCCAGCGCAGCCAGCGACTTCTGCTGATCCGACGGGTTCAGCGTGCGCGCGCGCTCGTAGTAGATGACGGCGCGCTCGGGCTCCTGCAGACGCGACTCGAAGATCTGGCCCAGCTTGAGGCACATCTCCGCCGCGTCACGGGCCTCGGCCACACGCGGCAGCGACTCCTCGTAGGCCACCACCAGCTCGTCGTACGAGCCCGCCGCGTCCGTGGCGTTCTCCAGCCGCTGGCGCAGCTCGCCGTCGTTCGGGTCCTCCTTGAAGGACCGGAACAGCGCCAGGAAGGTGAGCTCCGGCTCACCCTGGGCCTCGCGCAACGTGGCCAGCTCGCTCAACAGCGTCTTGCGCTCGTGCGCGTCCGGCGACACGCCCACCCGCGTCTCGATGAGCGACGCGAGCCGCGCCACGTCTCCGCTCGCCCGGAAGGCGCGCAGCAGCGTCTCCACCGCGAGCAGGTTCTGCGGCTCGCGGGCCACCAGCGCCTCCAACCGGCCCACCGCACCCGCGTGGTTGGGCTGCAGCGAGAGCACCTCGCCGTAGAGCGCCAGCGCCCCCGCCTTGTCCAGCAGCTTCGTCTCGCGCAGCACCGCGAGGCGGAACTTCAGCTCCAGCCCCTCCTCGGGCGACACGAGCGCGATGCGCCGCGCCAGCACGTCCGCCATCTCCGGCCAGCGCTCCAGCTTCTGGCACAGGCCGTCCATCCGCGTGAGCGCGGCGGCGTCGTCCGGCTTCACGTCCAGCAGGCGCCGCAGGGTGGCCAGTGCGCCCAACCCATCCTTCAGCTTCTCCTCCTGGAGCACGGCGATCTGCAGCAGCACCGAGGCCCGGCGCGCCGGCTCCTCCGCGCTCGCGAGCTGGCGGCGCAACACCTCCAGCAACTCCTGCGGCGTGCCCGAATCCGCCACCAGCCGTGCCACGCTGTCGAGCGCGTCGGTGTCCGTGGGCCGCAGCGTCAGCACCCTGCGCCACGAGGCCAGCGCCTCGTCATCCTCGCCCAGGCGCGCCTGCAGCCGGGCCAGTGCACGGTACAGCTCGGCACGGGCGGTATCTCCCGCTCTCGGGGCGATCTCGGAGAGGACGGCCGCGAACTCCTCGGCGGCCCCCGCCTTGTCCACCAGCGAGAGGCACAGCTCGAGCGTGCGCGGGTCGTCCGGCATGTCGCGCAGCGCGCGGGTGGCGGAGAGGAAGGCCATCTCCACGTTGTCCAGCGGACCCGCATACGTCTCGGCGATCCGGCGCAGCAGCGCCGCGCGCTCCTGGGGCACCGGCTCGGCGGAGACGCGCGACTCCAACATCTGCACCTGCTTGAGGTGGTCGCCCACCGCCGTGAACACCGGCTCGAGCGCCAGCGCCGCCTGGCCACGCAGCGGGCTGTCCGAGCGCGCCATCTCCTCCAGCGCGCCCACGGCACCGGCGTGTCCGGCCCGGCGACGGAGCACGTCCTGGTAGAGATCCAGCGCCCCACGCGGATCATCCAGGCGGCTGAACTTCAGGCGGCCCAGGCGCACGCGCAGATCGCTCCCCTCCTCCTGGGCGTTGCGGGCGTCGGTGAGCTGGATCTCCCGCTCGATGTGCTGCGCCAGCTCCGGCCAGCGCTCCATCTGCGTGAGCACGCGGCCCAGCAGCTTGAGCGCGTTGGCGTCCTCCGGCCGGCGCTCGAGAATCTCGCGATACGTCTGCGCCGCGAGCGCCTTGTCGGCGAGCGTCTCCTCGGCGAGGTGGGCCAGCTCGAAGAGCAGGTTCACCTGCGCGGCAACGGACGGCTCGGCCGACACCTGCCGGCGCATCACCAGTCCCAGCTCGCGGTGCGCGCCGGTGCGGCGGTGCACGCGGGCGATGGACTCCAGCACCTGCTTGTTCTGCGGATCCCTCCGGCTGACTTCCTCCAGCGCGCGCACCGCCAGGTCGTAGCGCTTGAGGCGTCCGTCGTAGATGCCCGCGAGCCGCCGCCACAGGTCTCCCGCCAGGGGCTCGGTGGCGCCGCGCTCGAGCTCGTCCTCGTACGCCGCGGCAACCTCCTCGAAGGAGCCGGAGTCGGCCGCGAGCCGCTCCAGGTCGTCGCGCACATTGGCGTCCTGCGGGGCTTCATTGAAGGCGCGCAGGCGCGCGACGAAGGCGAGCGACGTCTGGCCGAGCGCCTCGCGCAGCGTGGCGATCTCCTGGATGCGCTCCAGCCGCTGCACGGGCTGCGTGCCCGGCAGGAGGATCTCCAGCACCTCCACCAGCTTCCGGGTGTCGTTGAGGCCGCGATAGACGGGATCCAGGAGCCGTGCCGCTTCCGCGCGCTGCGCCTCGAGCTGGAGCATGCGCTCCAGGCCCGCGACGGCCTGCGGATCCGCCGGGGCCAACGCCATCAGGTCGCGGTACGCGCTCAGCGCCTCGGCGTGGCTGTTCTCCTTCTCCAACAGTTGTGCCCGGCGCAGGATGAAGCCGCGGCGGGATTCGTTGTCCGTGGACAGCTCGGCGAGCTGATCCAGCACGTCCGCCTGCTCCACGAAGCGCCGCGTCTTGGCGAACAGCTTGTCCAACGCGAGCAGACCGTCAGACGCCTTGCGGATGGCCAGTGCCGAGCGCCACGTCTCGATGGCCTTCGCGTCATCACCCGCGGCGGCATGGGCCTCGCCGGCCTTCACCAGCAGGGCGCGCCGGGCCTCGGGGTCCTTGGCCAGCGCCGACTGCGCGGCGTAGACCTCGGAGAGGCTCTTGGCGTTCTGCCCCCGCTCGTACAGGCGCGAGAGGGCCTCGAGCGCCTGCCGATCCTGCGGCGCGTCCTCGAGGATCTTCTTCCAGACGCTGGCGGCCTCCTCCGTCTGTCCGAGCTGCTCGCGCAACTCCGCGGACCGGCGCAGCAGGCCGAGGCCCGAGGGATCTCCCGCGGGCAGGTCCGAGGCAGCCTCCTCGTACAGCTCGGCCAGCATCTCGTGCGAGCCCGTCTCACGCGCGAGCCGCTCCAGTTCCACCTGCAGGCCCTGGCGATCCACGCCCTGAGAGAAGGCCTTCACCGCCGCCATGAAGGCGAGCGACGGCTGGTGCATGTCCTGCTCGTAGATGCGGCGGATGTCCGCGGCGAGCTGCGCCTTTTCCACGCTGAGCGCGGACTCCATGCGGGCCTCGCGCAGCGACACGCGCCGCGCGTGGTCTCCGAGCCGCGCGAGCACTGGATCGAGCACGTCCAGCGCGCCCGCGCTCATCGGCACGGCGGCCTTCACCCACTCCTCGAGCGCCGAACGGGCGCCAGGGTGGCCGGGGTCCTCGGAGAGGATGCCCTGGTAGAGCTGGAGCGCGGCGTTGGGGTCATCGAGCCGGGTGCGCAGCAGCTCCGCGAGGCGGAAGGAGACCTCGCGGCCCTGCGGGCTCTGTCCCTCCTGCGTGCGCCGCAGGCCGAGCGCCCATGCCAGCTCCTTCGGGCGGTTCAGTTCCCCGTAGAGCCGATCCAGTGCGACAGCGGCCTCGCGCTGGAGCGGATCCCTCTCGGCGATGGCACGCCACGCGGCGGCGGCGCTCTCCAGATCTTCCAGCTTCGACTCGTGCAGCAGAGCGGCCTCGCGCAGATACGCGAGCTGCTCGGCCAACTCGGGCGCGGCGGCGGCGAGCTTCTCCAGGACCTCGGCGAGCGCGGCCCATTCCTCGCCCGCACGGTGCAGGCGCTGCAGTGCACGCAGGCAGTCGAGGTTGCCCGGCTCCAGCTCCAGCAGGGACCGGAGCGCCTTCACCGCGGCGCCACGGTCGTCGAGCTTCTTCTCCTGGACCTCGGCCAGCTCGCGCAGCAGACCCGCTCGGGCGGGATGCGAGCCACCCTCCTCCGTCAGCTCGATGAGGATCTCCGCGTAGGCGTCCAGCGAATCCGCGTCCTCGGCGGCCTGGCGCGCGGCGGAACGGAGGGCGGCATCGCCCGGGGCCAGGCGCAGGGCCCGGGCGAGCGAGGCGAAGGCCAGCTCCGGCTGCCGCAGCTGCGTCAGGTGCACCTGCGCGGCCTGACGAAGCGCCAGCACCCGGGCGGAGTCGTCACGCGCCACCTCGGCGAGCACGTCCAGCGCCGCCACCAGCTTGCGGTGATCCTTGGTGGCCTCGTAGGCGGGGATGAGCGCTCGGGCGGCCTCCTCGCGTGCGGTGCCAGAGGAGAGCATGCCCTCGAGCGCGGTACGGGCGTTCGTGTCGGAGGGGCGCTGGCGGAGGATGTCCGCGAAGCTGCGCACCACGTCGGTGCGGTCCCCGGACGAGTCCTGCAGCACCTGCGCGCGCTTGAGCGTCAGGCGCGCCACCCGGTCCAGGTCACCCGCGTCCTCCGCGAGCGCGATCTGCCGCGCGAGCACCTCGCCCAGCTCAGTCTTGCGGCCGGCCTTCTCGTACAACTCGGCCAGACGAGGCAGGTGACGCACCTCGTCCGCGCCAGAGTTGATGGCGGCCTGGAGCGCCTCGGCGGCCTGCAGGGGCCGGCCCAGTCCGGCGTTGAGCTCCACGAGCTGCATCTGCAGCTCCACCTTCTCCGCCTTCGTGGCCGTCAGGATGCGCTTGCGCAACAGCGCGTCCGCATCCGCCGCCCGCCCCGCCTTGCCGTAGAGCTGGATGAGCCGGCCGAGCACCTCGGGCGACTCGGGCAGCCGCTGCAGCGCTGCCTCCAGCGAGCCGATGGCCTCCGGAAGCGCCCCGGACTCCTCGGCCAGCTTCGCCGCCTCGGAGAGCAGTTGCACCGCGAGCTCCGGCGCCTCGGCCTCGGTGGCCAGAGCCCGCAGCACGCGCACCAGCTCGGCGTGAGCGGACAGGTCGTGTGCCAGACGCGCCGCCTCGGCGCGGTTCTCTTCGTCCGTGGGGGCCTCGCGCAAGGCCTTCACGCGCAGGTCGAAGGCGGCCCGGCCATCGGCGAGCTGCTTCTCGTGGGTGTCGGCGATCTGGCCGTACAGGCGCTGGCGCGCCGCCGCGTCCTTCGTGGCCTCGAGCTGCTGCAGCATCGCGGACACCTGGCGCTGGTGGTCACCATTGCGTCCGTAATGGCTGGCGAGCGCCTCGGTGATCTCCGCCGTGCGCACACCGGCCGCCGCGAGCCGCTCGAGCCCGCCCAGCACCACGCCCGTGGCGACGTTCTCCGCGAGCAGTTGCAGGAACAGGCCCGCCGCCTCCTGCGGACGGTTGAGGCGCTCGGCGAACAAACGGGCCTGACGCGCCGCCCAGTCGCTGCGCTCCACCTGCGTCTCGGCCAGCTTCGCCAGCTTCCCGGCCAGCGCCGCGGCCTCCTCGAACTTGGACAGCGCCACGCACAGCGCCTGCAGGCGCCGCACGGGAGAGGGATCCTCGGGAGCCAGCTTCACCAGCTCGCGCACCATCGGCTCCAGCTCGGCCGGAGTCGCACCGGAGGCCTCGCGCCGGACGATCTCTCCCTCCAGGCGCACCTTCGGATCATCCGCGAGCGCGGCGGCGGACCGGAGCGACTTCACCGCCTCCTGCGCGGCGCCGTCACCCGGAGCACGGGCGAGCACTTCCTTCCAGGCCGCCTCGGCGCCCGCGGGGTCCGCCAGCGTCCCCTGGAGGAGTTGCGCGAGGTGCCGCCAGAGCGGGAGGGCCGCCTCGGGAGGAGCGACCGTGGCCGCGCGACGCAGCGCCACCGCGAGCGCCGGCTCCGCGTGGGCCTTGCTCGCGTGCTCCACCACCGAGTCGAGCAGCATGGGCCGGCCGGGCTCCAGCACCAGGGCGCGCGCGAGGACCTCGAAGGCCCCTCGGGCGTTGTCCGCCTCCTCGTAGAGGAGCGCGAGCCCCTCGCAGAAGGCCACGCGCTCGGCGCGCGGGCGCGGGGCGAGCAGCGCCAGATCCAGCAGTGGCTCCAGCGCCTCGAAGTTCTCCTCCTCCACCAGGAGGCGGGCGAGCTGGAAGGCCGCGAGTGCATTGGCCGGGTCCAGCTTGAGCGCGGCTTCGAGGTGCCCGCGCGCCGCGCCTCCATCGTTCTGCTGCAGGCAGAGGTCCGCCAGCCGCAGCCGCAGGGCCACCTGGGTCACGCGGTCCTTCACCGTGCCGAGGTAGCGCTCCAGCATCGCGAGGGCGTCCGCCGGGCGGCCCTGCTCCAACAGCAACTCGGCGCCGAGCGTCGCCACGTCCGCGCGCGCGGCATCCACGGAGGTGGCCTTCTCGAAGGCGGCGAGCGCCCCGGCCGCGTCGTTGAGCCGGGTGAGGCGCAGGGTGCCCAACCGCAGCCACAGGTCCACCTGGGCATTGCGCTCGCGCGCCTCGCCCGCCAGCGCCTCGTACCAGGCCTGCGCCGGAGCGAAGTCACCGTTGCGCTCGGCAACGCGCTCGATGAGGTTGAGGGCCTCGGGCATGCCGGGCCACAGCAGGAAGCAGCGGTCCAGCGCCTCCTTCACCTTGTCCGTGGCGGTCGGCTCGTACCAGGCATGCAGCTTGGCCACCAGGAGGGACAGCCGCGCCGCGCTCTTGCGGTCACGCTCCTCCAGGGACATGCCGCGCAGCATGCGGGCGCGCTCGCGCCACGACTGCTCGAAGCGCTGCATCGTCTGCGTGGCCTTCTCCACCCGGGCGTTCTTCGGATCCAACTCCCGCGCCACGTCCAGCGCCTGCTGGGCGAGCACGTGCTCGGTGGGATCCTCCACGAGCCGCTCGGCGAAGACGACGTACTCCTCCACCATGCCCTCGCCGCCGAGCGCGGCACGCTCGCGCTCCAGCGACTCGAAGACGGGCTGGAAGCGCTCCTCGGCCATGAGGAGCTGGCGCGCGCGCTTGAAGGTGGCGCGCTCGGGCTTCGCACGCGCGGCCCGCTGCAGGCACAGCACCGCGCGGTCGCGCCGGAACAGCTTCTGCTCGTGGAGGTTCGCCGCCTTCATGAAGCAGGACGCGGCCTCGTCCCCCTTGCTCAGGGCGCCGAGCCGCTCCAGCACGTCGACGAGCGCGGCCATGTCCTGGCGCGCCTCGTAGACGATCCTCAGTCCGCGAAGGACGGGCCGCGGGTCCTCGGCGATCAGCAGCGCGCGCCGCAGAAGCTCTTCCGAACGAGCCGGATTGCGCAGCCGCTCGTAGGCGAGCTGCCCCGCGCGCACCAGCACCCGCACCGCCTCGGCGGTGGGAGTCTCGCGCGCGCGTCCCTCGTACAGGCGGATGAGTTCCTCGACGCGCCCTGCCTTCTCGAGCGCGGCCTCGACCTCAGCGAAAGGCCGGTCGGACACGACACGCTCGGCGGGTCGACGGAGGTTCGGCTGGTCCATGTAAGGCGGGCCTCGCGAAAAGGAAGGGGGCGGGAGAGCGGGACTCTATCGCCCGCTCACCGCCCCCAGCAATCCCGCAAATCCCGCCAACTGTCGAGATTTATTGGCTTTCTCGCTCGTTTGCAGCGGGAGCGGACGAGCCTCCCTCAGAGCCCTTCTGGTCCTCGGAGCCAATCTCTTCGGCCTCTTCCGCGGCCGCAGCGGCATCCGCGGGCTTCTTGGGCGGAGGGGTGGCGGGCAGGGTCTGGGCCCGCTGCACGCCCGCGTTGTCGCCCAGCTTCGTGTACAGGTCGATGGCCCTGTCACGCAGCTGAAGCTCCTCGGCCAGGGCCGCGGCCTTCGGCAGGTGGCCGATCTGCTCATACAGCCCCAGGGCCTTCTCCTTGCGGCCGATCTCCTCGTAGAGCGCCGCCGCGGTGGCGGACTCCCCGAGCAGCTCCAGCCACCGGGCGCGGCCGGCGGGCTTGTTCTCCGCCTCGGCGCGGGCGAGCTCCTTCTGCGCGAGCGTCTTGGCCTCCTCCTCCAGCTTCAGCCGCTGGAGGAAGTGGAAGGCCTTGGGCGGCGGCAGGGTGCCGAGCACGTCCACCGCCTCCTGGCGGCGGCCGGCGTTCACCAGCAGGGTGGCCGCACCGAGCCGATCTCCACGCTCCACCAGGGCCTTCACTTCCAGGTCCCGGATGCGGTTGGCCGCCGCGAAGTCGCGGGTGCGCTCGTACGCCTTGCGCGCGAGGGACAGCTTCCCGGCGCGCTCGTAGGCGAGTGCCGCCTGGTCGAACTGACGGGCGCGCTCGTACAGCCGGGCGACGTTCTCGAAGTCGCCCTTGCCGATGTAGAGCTCCATCAGCAGCTCATAGGCACCGGCCTTCTCGAGCACCTGGGCGAGCTGCTCGGGGGGCACCGTGGCCATGAGGCGGCGGGCGATGTCGTTCTCCTTGCCCTCCAGCGCGGCGCGCAGCGCGCTCCGCACATCCCCACCGGCCTCGAAGAGCCGGGCGGCCTCGGCGAAGGACTTGTTGCGCTCGTGCATGCGCGCCGCGTCACGCGTACGGCCCATGCCCTCGAGCTGCTTCGCCTGCTCCTTCCAGTCCCCCGTCAGCTCGGGCAGGGGCTGCCGGCGCTCGCGCTCGCCCCGCTCACGGCCCTCGCGGCGCTCACCCTCGGGAGCACGCTCCCGACGCTCGCCACGCTCACGGCGCTCTCCCCGCTCACCCTCGCGGCCTTCACGACGCTCGCCACGCTCACGACCCTCGCGGCGCTCTCCCCGCTCACGACCCTCGCGGCGCTCTCCCTCACGGCGCTCACCCGCGGGACGGGCGGCGGGCTCCTCGCGCTCGGCCTGCGGCTCGCGTCCGCTCAGCGAGAAGGCGGCCGTGGCACGCTCTGGATCGCCAGCGGCGCGCCAGGCGCGGCCCACCAGGTACATGACGTCCACGTAGGCGACGATCTTCTCCTTCGCCGGATCCGCCGCCGGAGCCTCGACCGGAGCACCGGTGGACACGTCTTCCCCCGTGGCGACACCGGACGCCGCCTCACGGTCGGCGAGCGGAGCCGTCTCGGCGATCTCCTTCGTGACGGCGGGCGAGCCCTCGCTGATGCCCACGTCCGTCTCCCCGGGCACGTTGCCCGGAGTCCCCGGAGGCGTCAGCGTGGACACGGCCACCACGCCGGTGGCGCCCACGGCCGAACCGGCCTCACCCGCGGCAGAAGGAGCCGCGGGGGCCAGGGGCCACGTCGAGCCCTCGGGCAGGGGCGGACGGGTCTGGCGCTGCACGCGCAGCAGCGTGGTGATGAGCCGGCCCCTCACGTTGAGATCCAGCTCCTCGAGCGACTTCACCCGCATGGACCGCAGCGAGCGGACGATCGCCTCGAGCGGCTGCTTCTCGGCGCCGAGGTCGGACTTGCCCAGCGCCTTCTCCAAGGTGCTCAGCTCGGCGATGACGCGCTGGCCGGGACCGACAGGCCCTTCCGCACGATCACGACCCCGGCCTCGCCCGGGACCATCACCCCGGCCACGACCCCCGTCGCGACCACCAAAACCACCCGGACCGTCACGGCGCGGACCCTGGCCGGGCGCACCGCCCTCCCGGCCCCGCCCACCGCGCGGCCCACCGCTTCCATTCTCCTGAGGCACGTGTTTCTCCCGCTAGAACGCGTAGCGAAGGTTCGGCGTCACCGCGAACCCGAATGACTGAGACTTGACGAAGAGGCTCCCCGTCACCTCGACACCCACCGAGAAGTGGCGAAGGCGTGTGTAGTACTCCAGTCCCGGTCCGGCGAATACCAGAATGTCGGAGTCAGGCAGGAGCTGCTTCGGCCTGAAGATGGCGTAGCCGGCCCCGCCGCGGACATAGAGCCACGTCCGCTTGACGTCCTGGGAATCGGCGAAGCCCACGAGGTGGACACGGGCCAGCGCGCCGGGCACCAGCGTGGAGAAGTCTCCAGAGGCCGCGCCTCCCGAGTTCCCCACGTAGTCCGAACCGGCCCGGTTGGAGGCCCCCATCAGGAAGGCGCCAATGGACAGGCGCTCGCCAATGTCCACGCCCACCTCCACCTGGGCCATCTGTCCAGGAGAGAAGGGCCGCGGACCCGAGGAGGCCGGGGGGTTCACGATGAAGAAGGGGCCACCGAGCACAGAGAAGTAGAGGCCGCGCTCGATCTCCTCGAAGGTCTCGGCCGGCCTGTCACCGGCGGCCTGCGCGTTGGCGAGCGCGGGGAGAGCCAGTGCGGCGCAAAAGACAAATGGGCGGAGGGCTTTCATGCGGGGGCGGACGTTAGCCCAGGAGCACGGAGACGCCAGCGCCAAAAAGCAAGATGGGCGGCCCCGCCGAAGCGGAACCGCCCACCTGAACGTTTTCACTCAGCGGGAGCGACTACTCGCCGGCCGCCTTGAAGATGAACGGATAGGTGACCACCACCGAGCCACCGCCCTTGGGCTTGGGGAAGGACCAGGTGCGCACGCGGCCGGCCACGCACTGCTCCAGCTCGGCGTTGCCCGCGGTGGACTGGGCCACCGAGGAGGTGACCACGTTGCCCTCGGAGGCGATGGTGAAGCGGATGGACACCTTGCCGCCCAGCTTGGGGAAGCGGTTGAGCAGGCTCTCGTAGCAGAAGCGGATCTGCCCCTTGTTGCGCTGGATGACCTGGCGGATGAGCTCCTTGTCGAGCGAGCCGGTCACCGTGGCGTCCTCGGCCGCGATGCCCACGTCCACGCTCTGCTTGCCACCCAGGCCGCCCACGGCCGAGCCGTAACCACCCATGCCGCCGCCACGGCCCTTGGTGCCGACCGCGCCGATGCCGACGGTCTCACCGCCACCACCGCCGCCGCCGCCGCCGCCGCGCAGACCGAGGCCGCCGAAGCCGCCAGCGGCGCCGCCCTTGGCGCCGAACATGTTGCCCATGGCGCTCTTCAGGTCACCGCCCAGGCCGCCGCCGCCGAAGAGGCTCGCGGCGCCACCCTTCCCGCCGAAGATCTTCGCCGCCATGTTCTTGGCCGCTTCCTTCTTGTCGGGCTTGCCCTGGGAGGTGGCGTGGGCGGGCTGCTTGGGGGCTTCCTTCTTCCCCATCTGCCCTTCTTCCTTCTTCGCCTTGGCGGCCTTCTCGGCCTGCTTCTCCGCCTTCTGCTGGTTGAGCTTCTCCAGGAACTTGTTCTTCTGCGTGTCGGGCGCCTTGACGATGAGCTTGGCGATGCGCGAGTCGCTGCCCGCCAGCTCGTCCGCGTACTCGTCACCCGCCGCGGCATGGTTGGCCGCGCTGATGACGAACATCGACGCGAGGAAGAACATCACCAGGAAGATGTTGACGACGGAGAAGTCCACCGCCTCGCCCAGCGGCGCGAAGGCGCGCTTGGGCACGGACTCGAAGACGGCCTCCAGCGTCACGCCGCCCAGGTCCACCGAGAGGAAGTCCTCCTCCTTCAGGGTGAGCGCGTAGGCCTCGCCCTCGTGGTTGGCCTTGCCGGACTCGATGACGGCCTTGAGGTCCGTGGTCTCGCCCTTGCGGGTGAGCTCGCCCTTCATCTTGCCGGTGAAGAGCACCGTGAAGGACTGGCCGTCCGTGCGCACCACCTCGAAGCGCTCGCCGCCCAGCTTCGCGTCACCCATGATGAAGTTGACGCCCTTGGCGCTGCCCACCGTGAAGGACTGCTTCTTGCCCGGCGGGAGGAAGAACTCGCCCACGCGCTGGTCGCCCCACATGAAGTGCAGGCCCAGCCCGAGCGGACCGCTGCCCTTGCGAGCCACCCGGCGCACGCGCGGAGCGGGCTCGGCGGCCGGAGCCTCGGCCATGGGAGCGGCCACCGGCTGCGCGGCCGCCTTCTGCACGGGAGCGGCCACCGGCTGCTGTGCCACCGCCACGGGAGCGGGAGTCGCGGCCGGAGCCGGAGCCGCCGCAGTCTGGGCGAGGCCCGCGGCCAGGGAAACCTCCGGCACCGCGGCCGCCGGGGCGGGCGCGGCACTCGCGGCGGCCGAGGCCAGGTTCACCGCGGCAACGGCGGCGGGGTTGTCCAGGCGGATGGTGGTGCCACCGACCTTGATCTCGTCGCCGAAGGACAGCTGGCCCTTGTTGACCCGCTTGCCGTTGACGTAGGTGCCCTCGACGCTGCCCATGTCGATGATGGACAGGCTGCCGTCGGCGGCCACCTCGATGACGGAGTGGATGCGGCTGACCTTCTCGTCGTCCAGGCACAGGTGCGCCGAGGCGAGGCGGCCAATCTTGATGATGTCTCGCTCGAAGTCCTTCGTGGTGACGAGCGTGTCACCCTTGAAGACCTTGAGTGTCAAAGGGACGGGCATGGAAATTCCCCAGTTGGGTTTCGGCGATCTCTAGGACAACGCGGGCGTCGGTGGGTTCCCAACGATTTTTCAGAGCTCTCCCACCGACTGCATCACCTTGTCCTCGAAGTCCTCGCGGACGCGGATCAGGTTGGAGTGCTGGACCTTCTTGCGCGCCTCGACGTACTCGCCGTCCGGCTTGGTGAGGTCGCCCTCGATGGTGTCGTCCTCGAAGTCGATGGTCTGCGGGCCCTTCTGGCCCTTGCCACCACCACCCGACTCCTTGCGCACGGGCGCGCTCTCACCCTCATCCTGGGCAAGCGCCGGGCCCACGGCGAACACCACGCACAACATCAGGAGCTTCCGCATGACTGCCTCCGAGCGGTTCCCCCCACCGGGGTTCCGCATTACGTCCGCCATCGCCGGATTCCGGCGCCAGCGGACGAAGGTTCGCATCAATCCCCCCACCCTCGCCACTGCCACCTGCTAGAAGAGCTCGTCCGACGGCTCGTTGGAATCCGTCTTGGCTGGATTCTTCTGCTGGGGCGCGTTGGCCGGCTGCTTCGGCTGAGCCGGAGCGGGCGGCGGGTTGGCGGCGGGCTGCTGAGTGGCACCCGCGGGCTGAGTGGCACCTGCGGGCTGGGTGGCGCCGGCAGGCTGAGCCGGAGCCGGGGCGTTGGTGCCCGTGGCGGGTACCGCGCCCTGCTTGCCCTCCTCGGCCTTCATCAGCTCCTGCTGCTGCTTCTGGAGCTCCTCGAGCTTCTTGGCCTGCTCCTCCTGGAGCTGGGCTTCCTTCTGGGCCTGGACGATGGACTCCGCCTCGCGCAGCAGCCCGAAGATGGGGTGCTCGGCGTTGAGGGCCACCTCGCCACCAGAGAGGGCGATGTACTTGCGGTACAGCTCGATGGCCCGGTCCGGAGCGCCCTTGTTGCGGTGCAGGAGGACGCCACGGTTGAAGTAGATGGCGGCCATCTTCGGATCGAGCTTCTCCGCCTCGTCGTACTCCTGCATGGCCTTGTCGAACTGGCCCTGGCCCTTGTAGGCGATGCCGAGATCGAGGTGCGCGGCGGCGTTCTTGCTGTCGGCCTGGAGGATGCGGCGCAGGTGCGCCTCGGCCGTGGGGTAGTTCTCCACCTCGAGCGCCAGCTGCGCCAGCATCACGTGCGAGGGCACGTAGTCGGCGCGGGCCTCGACGGCGCGCTTGAACTCGGCACGGGCCTCGTCCTTCTTCTCCTCCTGCTGGAGGATGAGGCCGATAGTGTGGTGCAGCTCGGGATCGTTCTGGTCGATCTTGAGCGCGCGCAGCGCCACCAGCTTGGCCATGGCAAGCTGCTTGCGCTCCAGGTAGCTGCGCATCATCACCTTGTAGGCGGTGACGGACTGGGGCTCGCGCATGAGGGCGGCGCGAGCGAACTCCATCGCCTTGTCGTGGTCGCCGGTCTGCCGGTAGATCTCCGCCAGACGGGCGCGGCTGCTGGCGTCGTCCGGGTAGATCTTCAGCACGCCCTGGTAGATGGAGACCGCGCCGGCGACGTCGCCCGAGTTCTGGGCGATCACTGCCAAGTTCTCCGAGGCCTGGCGCAGCGTGGGCTTCTTCTTGAGGGCGGCCTGGTAGCGGGCGACCGCCTCCTGCTGGTTGCCCTGGCGCTCGGCGATGACACCCAGGTTGTACTCGGCCTCGGCGACGTTCGGATCCGCGTCCAGCGCGGCCTTGAACTTGCGCTCGAGCGACGGGTAGTCGAAGGCGCCGGCCTTCTTCTGGGCATCGAACGCACCGAGCGCGTCCTCGAAGAGGAGCTTGGCGCGGTTGGAGATGGACACCGGCTCATTGGGCTTGCTGGTCGAGCCCGTCTTGCCACCCGGGGTGTTGGTACCGGTGCCGGGACCGGCAGCTGTGGTGCTGGTGCAGCCCGCGGCGAACAGCGCCGCGAGCGCGGCCACGAGGAGTGAGCGCGTCATGGGGGTGCGATTCATTAGAGGAAGTCCTCCGGCTCCTGCTCATCCGTCCCGGCCTTCTTCGGCGTGCCTTCCTTGGTGGGAGCGGACGGGCCATCGACCTGGGTGGCCGTCTGCTGCTGGAGCCGCTTGGCCAGATCCGAGACATCCTCGGCCGCTTCCTGGGTCTTGCCCTGATCGGCCGTGGCCGTCTCGACGACGGGCGGCGGCACGTCCTGGATGGCGGCGAGCACGTCCCCGCCGATGGCCAGATCCCGACCCTTGGAGAGGGCGACCTTCTCCTCGAACATCGTCGGGAACTGCTCCGGGCGGTAGGTGTCACGCAGCATCTTCAGACTCTCGGCCGCGCAGTTGTTGAACACGTCCAGCTCCCGGCTCTTGGCCACGGCGTTGGAGAAGGCCTCCGTGGCGCTGTCCTTGAGGGGCTGGGCCTGGTTGCTGAACTCGTCGCGCAGCGCGTTCTCGGTCTCCTCGTCGATGCCCGGGGGCATGGGCGCGTTGGAGATCTTGTCCGCGAAGTTGTCGTAGATCTGCCCGATGCGGTTGAGGGCGCAGATGGCGGGCTCGGCCGCGCCGATCTGCACCGTCTGCACGTACTTCTTCTCCACCACGGCGCGCGAGTCGTTCTTCTCCTTGATGGAGCCCTTGAGCTTGTCCGGGCTGGGCGGACGGCCCCAGGTGAGCTTGAGGCGGGAGTAGAACTGGAAGTCCGGCTCCACGCTGCGGTACTGGGCACGGCCCACGGCCTCCAGCGCCGGCTTCTCGAGCGACTGCTGGATGCGGCGCGGCAGCTTCTCGTAGTAGTCGAGGATGCGGTTGTAGAGGCGCTCGGTGTCCTTGGGCTTGCGGACCTTGTTCTCGTAGATGTCGACGATGCGGCCCTCGGCCATGAGGAACTTGCTCGGGCTGCGCATGTACTGGCGCTCGTACTCCTCGAGCTGGGCGATGGCCTTGTAGAAGTTCCCCATCTTGTCGTGCAGGGTGATGATGGACAGGAGGATGTCCTCGGCGTCCTTGGCCTTGGGCCACAGCGTCAGGTAGCGCTCGCGCAGAGCCAGTGCCTGCTTGTACTGGGCGAGCCCCTCGCGGTAGGTGGCCGCGTTGAAGAGCGCCACCTGCGCCTTGGACTCCTCCCACTTCTGAGGCTGACCGGGCTTGTCGGACACCACCACGGCGGCGGCCTTGCCCTTGCCACCCTTGCCCGCCTTGCCCTTCTTGGCGGCGTGAGCGGGAGCCGCACGGACCACCGCCTTGCCACCACCGGCCAGGCTGGCCTCGTAGCCGCGCACGTACTGCTCGTACACGTCTGCGGACTCCTGGAAGTCACCAATGGCCTCCAGCGCCTCCGCGTTGTTGTAGATGCACTCGGGCACGAAGCGCGAGGACGGGTACTGCTCGATGATGCGCTGGCGGACCTGGATGGCCTTATCCAGCATCTTCGCCTTGTAGTAGTCCACCGAGGCGTTGAAGAGCGCCACGTCGGCGATCTCCGTCTGCGGGAAGTCCGCCACGAAGGACAGGTAGGCCTCGGCCGCCTTGCCGAACTGGTTCTTCGCCTCGAGCTGGCTCACCAGCTTGAAGGCCGACTGCTCGATGACCTTGGAGAGCTCCTCGCGGAACTTGCCGCTGGCGAGCTTGTCGTTGTTGTAGAAGCGCCGCGCCCACTCGTTCACCTTGGACCAGTCCTCGACCAGGTTGTACGAGTCGAGCACCAGGTTGGCGGCCACCTCGCCCGCGCGCTCGCCGGTCTCGAACTTGTAGTCCGGGTAGCCCAGCGCGATCTCGCTGAAGCGCAGCACCGCCTCGTCGAAGTGGTTGTGGCGGTAGTAGATGTTGGCCGCCTTGAAGGCGATCTCCACCCGCTTGTCGCCCTTGGTCACGTACTTGAGGTAGCGCTCGCAGGCCTCCAGCAGGTCCTTCTTGGCCTGCGGGATGGTGGCCTTCTTGCGGACGTCCTTGGCCTCCTCGGTCTTGAAGAGCCCCTTGGCCTCGGCGTCCTTCACCATCTCGTCATAGGCGAGCACGGCGTTGTACGCGGCGTTGTTGAGCCACTTGCCCGGCTTGCCCGGCTTGGGGTTGCCCTTCTCGTCCTTGGCCTCCAGGATCTTCACGTCCTGCAACGTCACCAGCGTGTAGTTGGCGGCGGCCTTGTCGTACTTCTGCAGGTTGTCGTTGAGCAGTTCCGCCCAGAAGAAGCGCAGGTCGTACGCCTTGGGGTTGTCCGGGAAGAGCGTGAGGTAGTCCTGGTAGATCATGTCGGCGTAGCCGAACGTGGCCTCCTCGCGCGTCTTCTTCGCCTCGTTGTGCCAGGTGACGGCCAGGTTGGACAGGGTGCGCTCGGCCAGATCCTTGGCCTCCGCGAGCGCCTTCTTGTCCTTCTCCTCCTTGATGACGCCGGAGCCCTCGACGTCCTTCATGATCTTCACGAGCCGGCGCACCTGGGTGACGGTGCGATCCTTGTTGCCCATGCGAAGGACGATGTCGACGATGCGGCCCTGGAAGCCCGGAGCCTCGGGCGACAGGGGCTTCTCCTTGATGAGGGAGTTGTAGGTGATGGCCGCCTCGCGGTCCTTACCATCGCCGTAGTACATGTTCGCCAGGGTCCGCATCATCGCGAACCGGTCATCCGGATTGGTGGCGACCTTGGAGAAGTCCTCGCGGGCGAGCATCACGTCGCCCTCGCGCGCATAGGCGCGGACGTAGTCGGTGCGAGCCTCGCGAACCAGCGAGCTGCCCTTCTTGCCCTTGCCGTCCTTCTCCACGTTCTTCTCGCCGGCCAGCTCGCCGTAGAGCACCACCGCCTTCCACTTGTCCTTGGCGTTCGGATAGTCGGCGAGGTTGAAGTAGCACCAGCCCTGCTTGTAGAGCGCGAAGGCGTACACCTGGCTCTCGGGGAACTCGGCGGCCTTCTTGTAGGCGGCGAGCGCCTTCTCCAGCTCCGGCCGCTTCCCCTTCGAGTTGTTGAAGTAGTACTCGCCGAAGGCCAGGTAGGCGTCGGGGATGTACTTGGACTTCGGGTGCTTCTCCACCAGGCGCTTGAAGGCCACCAGCGCCTTGCGGTCCTGGCCGTCCTCCATCAGGTACGTGCCGAGGAAGAAGAGCACCTCGTCCGAGCGCTCGAAGTCCGGGTACTCCTGGACGATCTTCGTGTACTGCTCGAGCGCGAGCTTGCCGTACTGCTTCTGCCGGGTGAGCAGCTCGGCCTTGCCCGCCTTCGCGCGGCTCTGGCCCGCGGAGTCACCGCGGTTCATCGCCTCGATGAGCTCGTCATCCTTCCGGTTCGCCTCGAAGAAGTAGAACTTCGACTCCTCCCAGTACAGCTCACCCAGGCGGAAGAGCAGCGAGGGCTGCTCCTTGGGGTCCGCCGACAGGGAGATGATCTTCTTGAGCGATTCGATCTGCTCGCGGCGCTTGGAGGCAACCTGCGTCTCCACGCCGAGGCGGAACTGGTCGTACTGGAGAGCGGGAGCGTTGTCCTGCTTCTCCTTCTTGCGGCTGATGTCGCCAGCGAGCGACTTGTCCACCACGGCAGTGGAGCTCTTCTTGCCGAGGTTGGCGTCGCGCGGCGCTTTCTTGTCCTGCGCTTGGGCAACCGAGGCCAGGAGCAGGAGGCTGAGGAGGAGCGTGCGGCGCATGGGTTTCCTCTGCTGGGGTCTTCCGGCCGGGCCCCTTGCCTGCTCGGCAAGTGTCCGGGACTCTTCGGGAATTTCCATGTGGAAGGCTGCGCACTATGCGCGGTGCGTTGGGGCCGGTCAACAGCCCCTTGGGGGTATGCCAGCTCGGCAGGTCCGAAGCGGGAAGATTTCAGGAATGCTGTGCGAAAAGCATCGCGCCCGTTGCGCTGTCAGCCCCGGCTGGTAAGGGGGAGCCTTGCGCCCGGCCGTCCGGCTGGCCACCTGGAGATGTAGCACCACATGAGCCTCCTGCCCGAGAGCGCCAGCTTCGAAGAGCTGGTGCAGGACTACTTCCTCGCGATGCGCGGCAGCGGATTGATGCTGTCCGCGCTGGACGCGGAGCTTTTGACGTCCTGGGCCGAGCAGGGGGTTCCCTTCGAGGTGGTGGCGCGGGGGATTGCCCGCTCGGCGGAGAAGGCGCTGTGGGACGCCCGGCCCGGAGAGCCCGTGCTGCGCAGCCTCCGGGCCTGCCGCAAGCAGGTGGAGGCGGAGATCAAGAAGCACCGGGAGCGCTCGGCGGGCGCGGGCAGCGAGGGGAGCCGGCGCACGGCCCGGACCCGCTCCTGGGAGGAGCTGCGGCACGCGCAACTCCAGGCCTCGCTGGAGCGGCTCGCCGAGAGGGAGCCGGGGCTGGCACCGCAGATCCACCGGCTGATGGAGGCGGTGCTGCACGAGGTGCCTACCGAGTTCGCGCGAATGGAGGCCCAGGAGTCCCTCGTGGGGCTGGTGCTGCTGCGCGCCCTGCCCTTCTCCGAGCGGCGGGGGCTGTGGCGCTCGGCGCGGGGGGAGGCCGTGGATCAGCAGTACATGTCCTTCCGTGCCCGGCGGCTGGCCCGGCGCTTCCGGCTGCTGGCGGTGGTGCGCCGGCGGCTGGGGCTGATGGACGCGTAGAGAGAAGGTGGGTGTACGCCCGTGTAGCCGCTGACGAGCGTCAGGGGGCTCTGCTATGGCCTCGCGACATGGTCACGAAGGCGATCGGCGAGGTGTGTGGCGAGTGTGGGGGACGGACGTACGTCATCGAGCGGCGCGGAGACCGGGCGCACGCGCGGGTGTGCACGTGCTCGGTCCGGTGCAGCATCTGTGACGGGCGCGGGTTCTCCTATGACGTGCGCGAGGAGACCTTCAGCGCCAAGGTGGGCCCCAAGCGCTACGAGGTGCTGGTGCCCTGCGTATGCCAGCACCGCGCGAAGAAGGTGGCGCAGTTCAACGAAGTGGGGCTTCCCGGAGTGATGTCGCACGCGGGCTTCGAGAACTACCAGCCCGCCGTCCCGGCACAGGGCCTGGCGCTCAACGTCGCGCGGGACTTCGCCTATAGGTTCAACAAGGCGGGGGTGAACAAGGGGTTCATCCTCGGCGGCCCCGTGGGCACGGGGAAGACCCACCTGCTGGTGGCCTCGCTCAAGCACCTGGTGCTCGAGGTGGGACTGGAGGCCCGGTACGTGGAGATCTCCCTGCTCTACGCCACCATCCGGCGCGGCTTCCAGGAGGGCAAGAGCGGCGGGGAGATCATCGGCCCGCTGTCGGACGTGGAGGTGCTCGCCATCGACGAGCTGGGCAAGGGGCGCGGCAGCCCCTTCGAGATGGAGACGCTCGATGAGCTGATCGCCCGGCGCTACAATGCGGGGCGCACCACGCTCTTCGCGACGAACTACTCGCTGGAGCCGGAGCGCAAGAGCACCCGGACCGCGGCTCCGAGCGGCTACCGCGCCACCGAGGATGCGAAGACCGCGGTGCGCGAGATGGAGCTGCTGCGCGAGCGCGTGGGCGAGCGCATCTACAGCCGCCTGTGCGAGATGTGCAGCTTCGTGGAGCTACCGAAGGAGACGCCGGATCAGCGCCGCATGCGGCAGGAGCTCGACATCCGGCCGGGCCCGGCACCGGGTGGGATGCGCGGCCCGGGGCGCTGAGAGCCACATCAGGGCTGCTTGGGTTCGAGCAGTCCTTCTCGAGCGGCGTACTGCCGCGTCGTCATCACCTCCTCGATGATCTCAGGGGAGTCCGGAAACATCCTCTCCGCCAGCTCCCCCAGCTTGAGCGCCTTCTCCAGGGTTTCTTTCGTCCGCTCGGCATTCCAGTACCGGAGCAGCCCCCACCACGCATCCTTGAGCGTCTCCGAGGCCTTGGTGGCACCTTCCTCGTAGAGCTTCGCCGCCTCGTGAGGAGAGTCGCGATAGGTGTCCAGGAAGAAGCCAAGTTCGACCAACGCGGACGCGCTCCGATACGAGCCCAGGACGGCCTGCTCCAACAGGTGCTGGATCTCCTTGAAGGGCCCCTCGGGCGCCTTGCCATCATCCTCCGCGGTCCAGAGCCGTCGTTGCATCAACCATGCGAGGAAGAGGGTGTTCTGCGTAAACGCGGGACAGGCCTCGAACAGCTCACGATGCAACTGGATCTGCTCTTCGCTCGGCCTCGCGATGTCACCTGAATGCCGGGCAGCTTGAAACTTCGCGACCAACTCCTCGAGCCCAGGGTGCGCCATGAGTCACCTCACCGTCTGGACGGCTCCCCCGCCATGGCGACAGCCCCCGGCGAAGAACAGCACGAACGCACACAGAGGCCACTTCCTGCCGGGCATGCCTCCCTCCGCGAATCACCGGGGCCTCGCCCGTGATTGTACTCCAGCAGAGGAATGGCCCCGGTGAATCCGCAGCGAGTGTGTGGCTCAGGTCACAGCCCTCATCCCTGCCCGCCCCCTGGGGCGGCTCAGGTCCCCAGGAACTCCCGGTGCAACCGCGCCGTCAGTGGCTTCAGGTGCTGTTTGTCCACCAGCAACGTCAATTGCAGGGGCGAGGTGTGCACTGCATGCACCCGCGCCCCCAGCTCCTCCGCCACCCCCAGGGCCCTGCGCAGGTAGCTCCAGTCCGCGTTCAGCCCCGCCCCCACCGCCGTCACCGTCCCCACCTCCTCCCGCAACGTCACCGCCTCCCCGAAGCGCGCTCCCACGTCCCGCTTCAGCGCCTCCAGCCCGTGCACGTCCTGCAACGGCACCGCGATGAACGCCCTCCCCTCGCGCCCCAACATCCCGTCGAACGTCAGCGCCCTGCCGCGCACCCCTCGCGCGTCCAGGAACTCCAGCAGCTCCGGCACCCGCACCGACTCCACCGCCGCCGACAACACCGCCATCTCCGCCTCCGCCGTCACCCCCTTCACCCGCGTATCCGTCGGCGCCACCAGCTCCTGCACCGCCGTCCCACTCCCCGCCGCATGCGCCGTGCGCGCCAGGATGACGATGCCCTTCGCCTTCGCGAACTCCACCGCCTGCGCGTTGAGCACCTTCGCCCCCGCGCTCGCCAGTTCCTGCATCTCGTCGTACGACAGCGACTCCAGCTTGCGCGCGTCCGGCACCACCCGTGGATCCGCGCTGAACACCCCGTCCACATCCGAGTAGATCTCACACGACTCCGCGCTCAACGCCGCCGCCAGCGCCACCGCCGTCGTGTCCGAGCCCCCTCGTCCCAGCGTCGTCACCTCCCGCTTGTACGAGACCCCCTGGTAGCCCGCGACGATGACCACCTTGCCCTGCGCCAGCTCGTCCTGGATGCGGTAGGGCCGCACCTCCACGATGCGCGCCTGTGAGTGCGCGTCATTCGTGATGATGCCGCTCTGGCTTCCCGTGAAGCTGATGGCCGGCACCCCCATCTCCTGCAGCGCCATGGACACCAACGCCATGGAGATGCGCTCCCCGCACGTGAGCAACATGTCCAGCTCGCGCCGGGGCGGATCCGGCGACACCTGCTTGGCCAGCGCCAGCAGTTCGTCCGTGGTGTCCCCCATGGCCGACACCACCACCACCACCTGGTAGCCTCGATCGCGCGTATCCTTCACCCGGCGTGCGACCTTGCGGATCTTCTCCACATCGGCGACTGATGAGCCGCCGTACTTCTGCACCACGATCGGCATAAAGCACCCGCTGCGTTGTTCCTAGGGGCCGACGAAGGTCACAGGTAACCTGTCGGCCGTGTCCGCCAAGACACACTGGAAGCACCTCATGCACAAGGCTCGCCAGCATCCCCCGAAGTGTCCCCGATGCCCGCCTGCCTGCCTTGACAGGCCAGAGCCAGCTTTTATATCGGCCGCCGGTCGAGCGCTTCTGAACGGAGCCTTCCCATGCCCATGATCGAGGTGCAGAACCTCACCAAGCGATACCGGGAACGGGTCGCGGTGGATCACCTGAACTTCTCGGTCGCCGAGGGGCAGATCCTCGGGTTCCTCGGCCCCAACGGTGCGGGCAAATCCACCACGATGAAGATCCTCACCGGGTTCCTGCCTCCCTCCGAGGGGATGGCCCTCGTGGCGGGTTTCGATGTCTTCGAGCAGCCCTTGGAGGTCAAACGGCGGATCGGCTACCTGCCGGAGACGCCGCCGCTGTACCCGGAGATGACGGTGGTGGGGTACCTGAAGTTCGTGGCCGAGCTCAAGGGACTGCCCGGCCGGGGCCTGCGCGCCGAGGTGGAGCGGGTGGGCGGCCTGACGGGCGTCTCCGACGTCATGGGCCGCGTCATCCAGAACCTGTCCAAGGGCTACAAGCAGCGCGTGGGCATTGCCCAGGCCTTGCTCGGCTCCCCGCCGGTACTCATTCTCGACGAGCCCACCGAGGGGTTGGATCCCGCCCAGCGCGCCGAGGTGCGCGGCCTCATCAAGGGGCTGGCGGGCAAGCACACGGTCATCCTCTCCACCCACATCCTCCCCGAGGTGACGATGACCTGTGAGAAGGTCCTCATCATCAACCAGGGCCGGGTGGTGGCGTACGACGACATCCGCAAGCTGGCGCGCGTGCACGGCGGCCAGGCGGAGAACGTGTCGCTCGAGGAGATCTTCATCAAGCTGACCGCGGCCTGAGGCCCGCGCGTCCCCACGCACACGGTTTTCGGAGGACCCATGCGCACCGCGCTGGCGATCGCCCGCAAGGAACTGTCCATCTACTTCACCACGCCGTGGGCCTACGCGGTCTTCACGGCGATGCTGGGTATCGCGTCGTTCTTCTTCATCAGCTACCTCTACGAGTTCCAGCGTGCCCAGGAGATGGCGCGCACGCTCGGCTGGGATCGCGTCCCCCAGGAGTTCCGCAACCTCACCGACGGGGTGATGGTGCCCTTCTGGTCCACGGTGATGATGATCACGCTCTTCGTGGTGCCCTTCCTGTCCATGCGGCTGTTCGCCGAGGAGAAGCGCAACAAGACGTTCGAGCTGCTGATGACGGCGCCGGTGCGGCCCGTGGAGATCGTCCTGGGCAAGTACCTGGGCGGCCTGGGCATCATCACCACCACCCTGGGGCTCACCATCTTCTTCCCGGTGATGCTGTCGCTCTTCGGAAAGAGTGACTCCGGCACCGTGCTGGAGTGGGGCACGGTACTCCTGGCCTACGGCGGGCTGCTCCTGTGGGGCGCCACGTGTATGGCCGTCGGCATGTTCATCTCCACGCTGACGGAGAGCCAGATGGTGGCCGCCCTGGTGACCTTCGCGGTGTTGCTGCCGTGGATGATGCTGCGAGGGCTCGCGCAGGCCACCGAGGAGCCCGTGCGCTCCTTCATCAGCTACCTGTCCTTCGACGCGCAGCTGCAGGGGATGATGCGCGGCGTGTTGGATCTCAAGACGCCCGTCTTCTTCGTGTCCGTCATCTTCTTCTCCCTGCTGCTCAGCCACCGCACGGTGGAGGCGCAGCGCTGGGCCTGACGTGCCCCCCTCGAGGACGCCAATGAAAGCGGCCAACATCGGCAAGATTCTGGGCGGGTTCGGGCTGCTGCTGCTGTTCTCCAGCCCCTTCACCCTCTTCTTCACCTCTGGCTCCATCCCCATCGTCGCCACCAAGGCGGTGGCCGGCCTGGTGCTCGTGGGTCTGTACTTCGCCACCAACTTCAAGCAGTTCGGCCAGTTCGCCTCGCGGCGCTCCAGCTTCTTCTTCGCCAGCACCGCGGGGATGGTGCTGGTGGCGCTCGGCGCGCTGGTGGCCCTCAACTACATCGCCCAGAAGAAGAACACGCGGTGGGATCTGACGGAGCAGAAGATCTTCACGCTCTCGCCCCAGACGGTGAGCACGCTCCACGCCCTCAAGGAGCCGGTGCGCGCCATCGGCTTCATCCCCACGGACCACCCCTCCTACGAGGCGCTGCACGCCACCTTCGAGCGCTACCACTCGGAATCCCCCGACACCTTCGAGTACTCCTTCAAGGATCCGCGCCGCCACCCGGACCTGGCCGCGAAGTATGAGCTGCACGAGGGCCAGACGACGGTGGTGCTCACGCGCGGCGAGGGCTCCAGCGAGTCGCACACCTCGCTCAACATCATCAGCGAGCAGGAGCTCACCAACGCCCTGCTCAAGCTCACCCGGGTGAGCGAGCAGAAGGTGTACTTCGTCATCGGCCACGGTGAGTGGCCGCTCGAGGGGCAGATGCCCGTGCCGGGCCAGCGCGGCCGGATGACGAGCCTCTCGGAGATGAAGCAGCAGCTCATCCAGGAGGGATACAACCCCCGGGAGCTCAACCTCGCAGGCGGCACCACGGTGCCTCCCAACGCCCCGCTGGTGGTCATCGCGGGCTCCAAGGCCCCCTTCAGCCCGCCGGAGGTGGAGTCGCTGCGGAGGTACCTGGCCGCCGGCGGCCGGCTGCTCTACTTCGCCGAGGCCTATGGCGAACCGGGCGCCGAGCTGGCGAAGCTGCTCGCCGAGTACGGTGTGGAGATCGACAAGGGCGTGGTCGCCGACGCGCAGTTCAACAGCGGCAGCCCCTACGTCGTCCTCTCGCTCTTCTACGGCAACCATGAGATTGCCCGGCCCCTGCGCCAGCGGCAGCTCAACATCGAGTTCCCCACCGCGCGAGGCCTCACCGTGCGCACCGAGGGACTCGCCGAGGGCGTGAAGGTGGAGCCCGTGCTCATGACCTCGCCCTTCGGCTGGGTGGAGACGACTCCCGACGACAAGCCGGCGCCCACCGAGGGCGAGAGGACCGGGCAGATCCCCCTGGTGACCGCCACGACGCGCAACACCTCGGGCGCCCCGGGCAAGCGCTACGACGAGGCCCGGCTCGTGGTGGTGGGTGACTCGGAGATCCTCCTGAACTCCAACTGGGGCCACGAGGGCAACCGCAACCTGGTGATGAACGCCTTCGGCTGGGCGAGCGCCCAGGCGGACAAGGTCACCATCCGCCCTCCGGATCGGGCGTCCTCCACCCTCCAGCTCGACACGGACATGCTCAACCGCATCCGTTTCGTATCCACCGACGTGCTGCCCCTGTCGCTGCTCGGCGTGGGGCTGGCCATCTGGCTCTCGAGGCGCAACAAGTGAACGCCAAACAGAAGAACCTCGTCTCGTTGCTGGCCGCCGCCGCCGCGGCCGGTGGGCTCGGGCTCTATGCGTACTTTGGCGTGATGAAGCCGGAGGAGAAGACGGCCCAGCGCAAGGAAGCGGATGAGACGCTCTTCGCCGTCAACCCCCCCGCCGAGCGCGGCACCGACGCGGGCACTCCCGCCGCTCCCGTCTTCACCTCGGTCTCCGTGGAGGTGCCCCAATCGAAGACGGTGATGGAGCTCCAGGACGGGGTCTGGCGCGTCACCTCACCGGTGTCCTCGCTCGCGGACAAGATGCAGGTGAGCACCCTCATCAGCGAGATCGCCACCGCGAAGTTCAAGGCGACCCTCGACGAGAACCCCACCGACGCGGACCTGGAGCGCTATGGGCTGAAGCCGCCCCGCGCCATCGTGACGGCCCGCGCCTACGTGCCCGATGCGCAGGGCGGCGGGAAGGACGATCCGGCACGCCAGCACTCGGTGACCTTCCACATGGGCGTCGAGAATGTCTTCGACGGCACGGCGTACCTGCGCCGCGAAGGGGACCCGCGCGTGTACCTCGCCGGTGGCGCGCTCCGCTTCGCGCTGCAGAAGAGCACCCATGAATGGCGTGACCACCAGCTGTTCCCCGTCGAGGAGCCCTCGCTCCTGCGCATCGAGGTGAAGGCGCGCAAGAACTCCCTCACCCTCGAGCGCACCACCACCGACAAGCCCTGGCAGCTGACCCAACCGGAGAAGATGCGCGCGGATCCCGAGCGGGTGGCGCAGATGATCTCGGATCTCAAGCTCCGCACCGCCCTCACCTTCCCCAACGAGGCCCAGGAGGCCAAGGCGCGCAAGGCCCTGGAGAAGCCCCAGGTGGAGGCCACCCTCACGCCCAAGATCGGCCCGCCCGTGCACGTGCGCATGGTCGAGCTGGTGCTGGACGGAGCGAAGCAGTCCTTCGCGCTGAGCGAGTGGGGCTCGGAGAGCGTCCTCGCCGTCGTGGACTCGGGCACCCTCAACGTCCTGGACCTCGAGGCGCGGGAGTTCAAGGACAAGAAGGTGCTCGCGCTCCAGGTCAACGACGTGCGGCAGATCATCATCCACCCGTCCGCTGGCGGCGAGGCGCTCACGCTGGCCAAGGCCCCGGACTCCGGGAAGTGGGAGGTGGTGGCCCCCATGCCCGGCCTGGCCCGGGAGTTCAAGGTGGCCTCGCTGCTGGGCTCGCTGGAGAAGCTCAAGGCCGCGGCCATCGGCGAGTCCCGCACGAAGAACTGGGCCCGCTATGGCATCAGCGATACCTCCCGGGGCGTGTCGCTGATGGACAGCACCGGCCAGGTGATGGCCCGGCTGTGGATTGGCAACCAGGTGAAGGGCAACCCCGAGCGTGTGTGGGCCCGCGGCTCGTCCGAGGACCTGTTCGAGCTGGACAAGTCGGCCCTCGACGCGCTGCCCTGGAAGCTGGAGGAGTTCCTGGACAGCTCGTCCGCCGCCGCCCGCCCCTGAAGCTCCCGCCTCACACCTCGAGCAGCAGGAAGCGATGCTCGGGGCGCATCTTCGTCATGAGCGGCATCGCCACGTTGTAGACGGGGATGCCGCTCTTCGTCTTTCCGGCGGGCGAACCGTGGTGCGCGTGGCCGTGGAAGACGGCCTCCGCTCCATAGTGGTCCACCGGCATCGCCAGACGGCTCGTCCCGAGAAAGGGGCGGATCTCGATGTTCTCGCCCTCCAGCGTCTCCGGCACCGGGGCGTAGTGCATGATGACCACCTTCTTCGGCGTGTCGAGGTGGCTGAGCGCCGCTTCCAGCTTGAGCGACTCGTGCACCGCCTCCTGCACGAAGGACTTCGTCTGCCCCTCGCCAAAGGCCTGCAGCGTGGCGTTGCCGAAACCACCGCCGAAGCCCTTCACCCCGGCCACGCCCAGCGTCTTCTCGAAGATGAAGTGGTCCCCATCCAGGATGTGTACCCCCACCCGGGACAGCTCGCCGCAGATCTCCTTCCACTGGTTGTGCTCGTAGTCATGGTTGCCGAGCACCGCCGCCACCGGCACCCGCAGCGCCGCCAACTCCTCGGCGAGCACCTTGCCCTCCTCCACCATCCCCCGATCCGTCAGATCTCCGCACAGCACCAGCATGTCCGCTTCCGCGTTGACCTGCTTGACGAGCTGGCGGAACCGTCCGTGCTGATCATCCCGGCAGTGGAGGTCACCGACCGCCGCCAACCGTATTTTCGAGTTCGCGTCCCGCGCCACGTGCCTCCCCCTTCTCTCGCTCTCGCTCGTCCCAGCACCGTCCGTCACCGAAGCCCCAGTGGTGGATGTCCACCGTGTAGTTCACCCTCGAGATGAGGTTGCCGCGGCACAGCCGCTCGTCCCAGTTGCCCTCCTTGAGGGTGTCCAGCGTGCGCGACATGAGCTCCGTCATCAGCCACACGGGGATCAGATCCCTCTCGCACGGGTAGGCGAAGCGGAACATCATCAGGTGGCTGAGCAGCACTTCCCAGTACCGGTCGAAGCGCCGCAGCAGCCGCTCCCAGTCCATCCCCTTCCCCATCTTGAGGATGAGGTGGTTGATGTCCGCCCCGTCGTACCGCTCGCGCTCGTTCACGAAGGCCTTGGACCAGATCATCTCCTCGGTCGGTGCCACCAGGCAGCGGTGGCCGAAGACGGAGGCCGAGCGCGCGTGGACGAACCACTCGTCATCCACCGTGGCCACTCCGTTGCCGGAGGAGAAGATGAAGTCCACAAAGTATTCGCCCCGGAAGGCCTTGTAGAGCCATACGTCATCGGTGCGCTCGGTGCGCCAGCCGTCCGCCTCCAGCACCACCAGCGCCCGCTCCGCGTCGCGCTTGCGGGGAAAGAGATCCAGGTCCTTCGTGTCCCGGTAGATGCCCGTATACGTGGCGTAGGCATAGGCCCCACCCACGAGGAAGGGCACACCGGCGTCCAGCAACACCTCGATGGCCCGGCCCCGGGCGTTGATCTCGTCCGCTGTCCGGCACCGCTCGGCGAGCGAGGCGTCGATTCCCATCTCCCCGGGGTGGTTGGGGTGGCGCTTTTCCATGCGGCAAACCTAGGAACGGGTCCTTTTTCCCGTCGGAGCCCCCGTCCGGTATGCCTGGAGGGCAACCAGGGGACTTCCAAGGGCTCGAAACTCCCGGGGTTTCGAGCCTCCGAAAATCGCCTTTTCTGTTTTTGGACCCCTGCTGTGTCCCTACGGGCGAACGACCCGCAACGGCCTGAAAGGGACCGGGCGGACACCCGAGAGGACCGACACATGACGTTCCGCAAGAGCCTGCTGATCTCCGCGCTGATGCTGGTGGGCTGTGGCCGTATGAGCCGTGAGGACGAGTTCCGCGCCGTGCTGCCGACGCAGGAGATGGTGGCGGTGAAGACGCCCGAGAAGAGCGGCCAGGCGCTGATGGCGGAGGGGACGGGTGCGCAGTCCGGACAGAACCAGCTGAGCGACCTCTACGTGCTGACCCGCGTCACGACCGTGGTCGTCAATGGCGGCACGCTGGCGGTGCTGGGCCTGGTGGACGCGGTGACGAAGTACCCGCCCACCTCCGTCACCAACGACACCGCGGTGTGGGGCCCGCACACCGAGGCGCTCGCCCGCAACACGTGGAAGCTCACCGTGAAGAAGACGGGCGACCACACCTATAGCTATGCCCTCTCGGCCAAGGCGAAGGACGCGGCGGACTCGGCCTTCGTGGACATTGTCACCGGCACCCATACCGCCTCGCTGGACGCGGCCGGCGAGCCCATGAAGGGCTTCGGCCAGGGTGAGTTCAAGCTCGACTGGGACAAGGCGGCGACGCTGCCCGAGCACGACAACAACGTGGGCTCCTTCTCCGTCAAGTACTCGCGCCTGGACGACAAGAGCACCGCCACCGTGGACGCGAGCTTCCGTCAGATAAAGGACGACAAGGACAGCAGCAAGCGCGTGGACGCGGACTACCGCTACGCCGCCACCCCGGGCCAGGGCGGCCAGTTCGACTACAAGCTGAACCAGGACTGGTACAAGCCCGAGGGCTCCAGCTCCGCCGCCCCGGAGACCCTCACCATCAAGAGCCGCTGGCAGGAGACGGGGGCCGGCCGCTCGGATGTCAAGCTGGCGGGCGGAGACCTGGGCACCGAGGAGGCCACCGCCAGCGAGTGCTGGAACGCCTCCTTCGCCAGCGTGTACCTGCGCGCCAGCTACACCTTCCCCCAGGTGCGCTACGGAACGGAGAACACTGACTGCGCCTTCACCCCGGCGGTCTACTCCTCGCTGTAGGCCCTCGTTGTAAGCTCGGGACCTTCCACCCCGAGGCGAGACGAGGAAGTTCGTGGCAGGAACGACCCAACCGGCCCTGAAGGTCATCGACGGAGGTCAGAAGGATCGGCGCGCGTTCCTGCGCGAGCTGTACACGGTCCATGGCGGCAGCGTGTACGGGCGCTGCCGCTATCTGTTGAAGGACGCGAGCAAGGCCGAGGACGCGATGCAGGAGGTGTTCGCCCGCGCCCTCACCCACTCGGACGCTTTCCGCGCGGAGACCTCGCCGCTGGCGTGGTTGATGAAGATCGCCACCCACCACTGTCTCAACCAGCTGCGTGCGGAGCGGGCTCCGTGGAGGCGCTGGTTCGAGCGGGACGAGAAGGCCCGTCCGGAGGGAGACCGGGGCGCGCAGGCGATGGAGACGCGGGAGCTGGTGCGCTCGCTCCTGTCGAAGGTGGACCCGGAGACCCAGGCGGCGGTGGTGCATTACTGGGTGGACGGGATGACGCTGGAAGAGGTAGCAGCGCTGCTGGAGCGCTCTGTCCCCACGGTGCGCAAGCGGCTGGAGCGGTTCGCCGCCCTGACGAATGAGGAGTTGAAGGTCCCATGAGCGCGCACCTGTCGGAATGGACGCTGCGGCGGCTGCATGCCGGAGAGCTCCCGGGCGCGGAGTCCCAGCAGGCCCGCGCGCACGTGGCCGCGTGCGCGGAGTGCCATGGGGTGCTCAAGGGCCTCGAGTCGGACCAGGCCCGCTTCGAGGCGGAGGTTCCCTTCGACCGCTTCGCGGCCGGCGTGGAGCGCGCGCTGAAGAATCCATCGGAGGAGAACTCGTCGCCGCGGTTCCACGGCTTCATGGTGGCGGTGGCGGCCACGGTGCTGCTGGCATTGCTGGTCCGGCCGATGCTGTCCGAGCCGCCCACCAACCGGCTCAAGGGCGGGGCCTCGGCGGAGCTGCGCATCGGAGGCGAGGGGCCGCAGCGCGCCGTCATGCCGGGCGACACCGAGTCGCTCCTTCAGGGCGAGCGGGTGCGGGTGGGGTATGTGCCGGGAACGTACCGGTACGTGATGACGGTGTCGGTGGACGAGGCCGGCGAGGTGTCTCCGCTCTACTCCCAGGCGGGGATGAGCCTTCCCGTGGAGGAGGGCGCCACCGTGCGGCACTGGCTGCCCGAGAGCGTGGTGTTCACCGGCTCCGGCTACGAGCGCGTGGTGGTGGTGCTCTCCGAGAGGCCCCTGGAGGTGGAGACGGTGAGAGAGGCGGCGCGTCGGGCCTGGGAGTCCGCGGGCGGTAATGTCTCGGCCATGTCCTCGCTGGGCGTGGACGGAGAAGAGAGTCACTGGCTCCTGCGCAAGCCATGAGGCGCGCTCCCGCTCATGGCCAGGCGTTGGTCCTGGCGCTACTGCTGGCGGCGGCCGTGCAGGCCCAGCCGGTGCGCCGCTTCGCGCTGGTGGCGGGCAACGACGAGGGCGGCTCGGACACCCGGACGCTGCGCTTCGCCCGGGACGACGCGCGCAAGATGCACGGCCTCCTCGTGCGGCTCGGTGGCGTGGCACCCGGTGACGAACGGCTGCTGCTGGACAAGAGCGCGAAGGACTTCCTCCAGGCACTCACTGAATTGGAGACAGGCGCACAGGCGGCACGCGCTCGGGGCGAGCGCACCGCGCTCATCGTCTACTACTCGGGCCATGCGAAGGACGGCTCGCTGCGGCTGGGGGACAGCACGCTGGACCTCGAGGCGCTCAAGCGCCGGTTGTCGGCGGCACCGGCGGACATCCGCATCGCCATCCTGGACTCGTGCCGCTCGGGGGCACTCACTCGGACGAAGGGAGCTCGGCGCGCGCCTGCCTTCGCCATCGACGCGGGCGCCACGCGCGAGGCCCGGGGGCTCGTCATCCTCACCTCCAGTTCGGCGGACGAGGACTCACAGGAGTCGGACCTGCTGGGCGGCAGCTACTTCTCCCACCACCTGGCCAGTGGACTGATGGGGGACGCGGATCGCTCGGGCGACGGACAGGTGACGCTCTTCGAAGCCTATTCCCATGCCTACGCCCGCACCGTGGCGGACACCGCGGACAGCAGCGCCGGGCCCCAGCATCCCACCTTCAGCTATGACCTGGCCGGCAATGGCGACCTGGTGCTGACGGATCTGCGAGGGCGTGACGAGGGCCTGCTGGTGCCCCGCACCGCGCCCGCCGGGGCCTATTACTTCGTGAGCCCGGGTGGCCTCGTGGTGGCGGAGCTGGACAAGGCCGTGGACACCGAGCGGCGCCTGGGCCTGGCCCCGGGCACGTACACGGTGAAGCGGCGGATGCCGGATCGGCTGCGCATCGGAGAGGCCGAGGTCCGGCGCGGGCGCACCACGGTGCTCGACGAGTCGCAGCTGCGCGACGCACCGTTCTCCGATGATCCGGTGAAGGGCGTGCCGCCCCAGCCGCGCGCGCTTCGCACGTACTGGACGCTGGGGCTCGCCGGTGGCTACCACTCCTTCTTCGACGCGCCGACGCGCGAGAACCTTTTCCTCTCCACGCCGCTGCTGGGCCTGGAGGTGGGACTGCACCACTACTTCCGCGAGAACTGGCGCTGGGACTTCGACCTGTCGCTGGGCGCGCGCCAGGCCACGCTGGAGCTACCGACCCTCTCGGGGCCACGCTACCGCTACTCGCTGCTGACCGTGGGCACCTCGTTGGTGGCCGAGTGGCCCTTCGGCCCCGTGGCCCCCTTCGTCGGCGTGCGGCTCGCCTATCTCCTCACGGGCCGGGACTTCGAGGACCCGAGCCTTCCAGACCAATTCTACGCGGTGCTCACGCCCGGCCTCGTGGGTGGCGTGCGCTGGCACATGTCGGAGCACTTCGAGCTCACCGGGCGCGGCCGCGTCCACTACCTTCTCTACAACGTCGACGCACAACGCTCCCTGGGGTACTGGGAACTCGGGGCGCTCGTGACGTACCGCTTCTGACAGGGAGCACACGATGCGGACCTCCTGGCTCCTCCTCCTGGGCTGCCTCGCCACCGCGTGCGGTGGGAACCTCTCCAACGACGACCTCGAGTTCTTCAACGCATTGCCGATGCGAGAGGACCTGGCTTCCAAGCTGCCCGGGAGCGAGCGCTCCGCCAGCGGGGGAGGCCTGCGCCAGCGCTCGGACCTGTTGACGCTGGGGGCTCCCTCGGAAATCTACGTGGAGACGCGCGCGGCGTCGGACACGTTCAACCAGGGGATGGATGGGCTGCTCACCGTGCTGGAGGAGATCCGCAAGCTCCCGCCGACGACGCGCGGACCGGATTACCGCGTGTGGGGACCCTGGCCGGACGAGCAGCATCCCGGCCACGAGGTGCGCTTCCTGATGGTCCGCGACGCGAACACCTTCGGCTACCAACTCCAGTTCCGGCCCAAGGGCTCCGGCGAGGAAGGGTGGTGGTCCGCCCTGGAGGGAACCTTCCAGGCGGACGGAGGGCTGCGCAAGGGCACGGGCGCGGTGCGGGTACTCGTCAAGGAGACGAAGGCCCACGGCTTCGACATGGGGTCTCTGTCGGGGATGGACCTGTTGGAGATCGTCTATCAAACGCGGGCGCTGCCCATCAGCGTGCGGATGCGCTTCGTGCCCGCCTCCACCCAGGCCGCGTCGGAGATCCTCTACGCGTACCGCGAGATTCCCGGGGGCCTGGGGGAGATGGGGTTCGTGCTCCAGGACACCGACCTGATCCCCGGGACACAGAAGGAGGATCTGACCATCCTCAGCCGGTGGACGCGGGACAGCGGGGGCGTAGGAGTCATCTCGGTGACGGGCGGAGACGTTCCCGCGGGCTTCACGTGGACCCAGATCGAGTGCTGGGATGCCAGCTTCCGCCTCACCTACCTGAAGCAGAGCTGGGAGACGGCGGCGATAGGCAACGCCTCCGCCTGCCCGGACGTGTCCGCGCTGGAGAACTGAGGGCGCGCGAGCCCATCACGGAGTCACGGCGGCGGCGAAGTGACGCTTGCCCTCGTGGATGGTGAGGATGACCGCCGGCTTCACCGGGTTGCGATCGGCATCCATGGTGAGGGTGCCCGTGGCGCCGGGGAAGTCCTTCGTGCTCGCGAGCGCGTCCCGGATGTCCGGGCCCGAGAGCGACTTCGCCCGCTCGATGGCGGCGAGCGCCACCTTGGCGGCGTCATAGCCCAGCGCGGAGGCGGCCTCGGGAGAGCGGCCGTAGCGCGCCCGGAACGAGGTGATGAAGCGCTGCAATTCGGGCGCGGGGTTGTCCTCGGCGTAGTGCGAGGAGTAGTAGGCGCCCTCGAGCGCACCACCCGCGAGCTCGAAGATGCGATCCGATTCCCAACCATCCCCGCCCAGCAAGGGCTGCATCAGCCCCAGCTCGCGCGCCTGGCGGGCGATGACCCCCACCTCGCTGTAGAAGCCCGGCAGGTACACCGCCTGGGGCTTCGCCTTCTTCACCGCCAGCAGCGGCGCACGGTAGTCCGTGTCGCCCTTGGAGTAGCTCTCCACGGCCACCACCGTCCCGCCCAGCTTCTTGAAGGCCTCGGTGAAGGCCTCGCTCAATCCGAGCGAGGAGGCGTTCTTGCTGTCATGCAGCACCGCCACGCGATCGATCTTCAGGTGCTCCCGGGCGAAGCGCGCCATGGCACCACCCTGAAAGGGATCGATGAAGCAGGTGCGGAAGATGAAGTCGCCCTTCTTCGTCACGTCCGGGTGGGTGGCCGAGGGCGTCACCATGGGAACGCGCGCCGCCTGCACCGCGTCCGCGATGGCCAGCGAGCCGGAAGACGTCACGTCTCCGAGGATGAGCACCACCCGGTCCTGCGTGAGGAGACGCTTGGCCGCGGCCACGGACTCCTCGAGCTTGCCCTGGGTGTCATAGGAGCGGAGCTCCACCTTGCGGCCCTTCACTCCGCCCGAGGCATTCACCTGCTCCACCGCGAACTGGATGCCATCGCGAACCACCGTACCGAACGAGGCCTCCGAGCCCGTGAGGCTCCCGAGCATCCCGATGACGATCGGCCCCTCGTCCGCGGCAGCACGCTGCTCCGAAGAGGCAGCCGACGGAGCCGGAGACGATTGAGGAGGAGACTTCCGCTCACAAGCGAGGGAGCACAGCGCGAAGACGGCGAGCAGCGGAACGAAGCGATGCATGAGGTGGCTCACGGGGAGCGCACTCTGTCATGGACGCCGGAGGTGGGCATCTCGGATGCACCCGAGCCGCCCGGAAGGCGGGCCTGTGCGCGGGGTCCTCAGGCGGCGCCCTGGGCTCCTCCCTCCGGTGCGGTGGAGGGCTCCTCCTCGGGAGGCTCGACCGGGCGGACCGGGAGCTCGATGCGCAGCCGCGCCCCGCCCTCGGGACGGTTGCTGGCGGTGAGCGCGCCGCCGAACTGCTCCACCAGCTCGCGCGACAGGGTCAGACCCAGGCCGGTGCCCTTCTCGGGGCTCTTGGTGGTGAAGAAGGCCTCGAAGAGCCGGGACAGCACATGCGGGGCGAACCCGGGCCCGTTGTCCTCGACGAGCAGCACCACGCGCTCCTGCTCGGCCCGGCCCGTCACCCGCACCTCGCCACCCTCCACCTTGTGCGACTCCAGCACGTCGCCCGCGTTGACCAGCAGGTTGAGCAGCACCTGCACCAGCCGCTGCCGCACGGCGAAGATCTCCGGCAGGTCCGCGGGCACGTCCACCCGCAGCAGCGCCACGTGCTTGAGCCGGAGCGAGGCCAGCTTCATGGCATCGGCCACCACGTCCGCCAGAGAACACGGCGTGGGCTCGTTGGCGTCCATCCGCGCGAAGCCCCTCAGGTCCGCGACGACCTGCCGGATGTGCTGGATGCCCACGCGCGTCTCCGCGAGCACCTCGGCCAGCTCCTCCCGGTCCACCTCCCGCCCCGACGTCAGCTCGTTGCGCACGAAGTCGACGTTGGAGCCGACGTAGGCGATCGGGTTGTTGATCTCATGCGCCACCCCCGACGCCAGCCGCCCGACGATGGCCAGCTTCTCCGACTGGGCCCGGCGATGCTCGCTCAGGGCCAGGGCCTCCAGGGACTCGCGGCGGGCGCGCTCGAGCCGGGCCTGCTGCTCGGCCGTCTGGACGTGGCGCGCCTGGCGCGAGAGGAAGTCCGCCAGCACCGCGGTGCCCATCATCATGAGCACCCAGGTCAACCGCTCGGCGAAGGAGTGATTCGCCCCCCCCACGAGCACGAGGGTGCCCACGAAGCTCACCCCGCCCGCGGCGAGGGTGGCGCGCCGATCCTCGCGGAGGACCAGGGCGGTGCCGAGCGGCAGGGTGGGCACCATGACGAAGTAGGGGCTCCCCACGCCTCCCATCACGAAGGAGAGCCCCGCGACGCAGATGCCGGACAGCCCCACGGACACATAGACCCGCCAGCGCGCCCCGGACGAGGAGTCCCCCGGAATGCCCCACATGAGCAGCAGGCTCACCACCCACCCCAGGCGGAACACGAGTGCCCAGACGCTGAAGGAGCCCAGGTAGAGGACGTCCACCCCGTAGAAGCCCAGGATGATCGCGGCGAGCCCCCAGAGCATCCGGCTGTTCCAGACACCTCGCTGCTCGTCCCGCTCGGCGGGGGTCGGCCCGGGTTCAGGGGAGCGAGGCATCAAGGAATTCACCGGGATACGGGAAGCGGAGCATCTTCTTCCGGAAAGGCACTGAAACCCGAAAAGCGTACCACGTCTCCGGTGGGGAGCAGGCGTCGCGTCCCGTGGCTGACGGGCAGCTCCATCCTTCCTTGACTCGGTGGGGGTCACTCTCTAGGTTGACTCCCTTACCTCAGTACCCTGCGAAGGATCTTCTCCACCATGGCTCGCGTCACAGTCGAAGACTGCCTCCCCCTGGTCGACAACCGCTTCGCGCTCGTGCTGCTGGCGGCCAAGCGCGCCCGTCAGCTCATGGCCGGCGCCCGCCCCATCATCGACACCTCGAAGAACAAGCCCCCCGTGCTCTCGCTGCGCGAGGTCGCCACCGGCCGGGTGAAGTTCGACCGGGACGTGCGCGAGGCCCTCACGGGCAAGTACTCGCAGAACGAGCCGCCGAAGGCCAACGCCAGCTAGTCCCCGGAGCCCTCCGGACGCACTCCGGAGAGGGCGAGGGTGGCCCCCGCGCGCAGCAGCATCCTGGCCGCTCGCGCGGCAATGGCCTTCTCGCCCTTGTAGCCCAGCAGGGCCGCCACCCGGGCGAGCGGTACCCAGCGCGTCTCGTCCACCTCCACCCGGTGTCCCTCGTGCTGGATGTCTCCCAGCACCCCGGACTCGTGGCGGAAGAGGAAGAAGTGGACGCGCTTGAAGATGCGCTGTCCGCGGAACTGGTAGACGTAGCGGATCTCCCCCAGCGGCGCGACGAGCGTGGCCCTCAGGCCCGTCTCCTCCCACACCTCACGTACGGCCGTCTGCTCGGGCGACTCCCCGGGGTCCACATGCCCCTTGGGAAGCGCCCACAGGGAGCGGCCGTGGGGCCGGATGACGGCCACCTCCAGCTCGCCCCCCTGTTCTCGGACGACAACTCCTCCAGCGGAGGCCTCACGGGGCATACGCCCTCAAGGTAACCGATGCCCGGCCGCCGCGTTCATGAGACTTGCGCGAAGTGCCTCAGCTTGGCTTCTGCACCCAACCGGTACGCGTAACGCAGCTCCGACAGGAGCCGCTCCAGCCGCCGGGCCGTCACGTGCCCCATCAGCCGGGAGCAGAAGTTGCGCGACAGCCGGTTGGCCTCCTCGTAGCGCCAGCGCTCCTCCCCGGACAGCTGCTCCCGGTAGGACACCCGATCGAACAGCCTCCGCCGCAGCTCCCCCGCCCACGCCCCCACCCCATCCCCCCACCGGTGCAGCAGGCACAGGGCGAACTTGTCCACCTCCGCCTGGGCCTCCAGCTCCAGCAGCGACACGGTACGCCCATGTGTGGCCGTGTGCGCCACATAGACAAAGTGGGACACACCCTCGGCGAGCTGGCAGAAGCCGTCCAGCTCGCGCTCCAGCAGGGAGGCCACCGGGCCGCTCTCGTAGGGCTTGAGGCGGTGGAGCAGCGAGGGGGCGAGGTAGAGGGCGAGCTCCAGCTGCCCCTCCCCCTCGAGCACCAGCAACTCCTCCTCGGCGCGTCCGGTGGCGCCGAGCTGGACGGCGGCCTCCGTGTCCACCACGAAGACCTCCGCCCGGGCGGCGCAGGTAATCCCGTAGATGGCCTCCAGGTGCGCCTGAACGCGACCGATCATGCAGGGCTCTCCGGCTAGTTGGGCAGACCCTTGGGCACCACCATGCCGGCGTCCACGAGCACCTGCTCCAGCCGGTCATTCCCCGTGCGCACCCAGCTCTCGTACACCTTGAGGGTGCCCGAGGGGCCGTTCTGTACCAGCCCTCGCGCGGCGATCTCCTCGAGCACATCCACCAGGGCGCGGAAGCGGGCGCTCAGCTCGCGGTAGACGGAGGCGAAGCCCGCGGCGGGTGCCAGGTCGGCCACCTGCCCGTAGGCCGCCCCACCCATCTGGATGTAGTAGTCCTGCCCCACCGGCCCCTCGCGCAGCGCGCCCGAGAAGAACCCGGCCTGGTAGAGCGAGACGTCCCCCAGCCGCCGCAGCGTGCGGATGCGCTCGTCCCGCTGCTGCTGGAGCGCGCGGTGGTAGAGCATCGCCAGCGGCTCCTGCTCCTTGCGCCCGTCATCGCCCTTGCTGAACAGGTTGTCCGCGCTCGCGAACTCGGCCAGCAGGTTCACCAGATAGAACTCGGTCGTCTCCGCGACCGCGAGCTTCTGGCGCCGGATGACTTCATCCAACAGCGTCCTGAAGAACTCCTTCAACGACGGGGCCGTCACCAGTTGACTCATGGACTCTCGACCTCCCTCGTCCCCGGGGAAGAATCAGGCCGGGGACGCCATGAAAAATTTACCAACGGCCCCCCACATGCCGCAAAAGGACCTCCAGTCATTCCGGACACTTACGCTGGCACTCGCCACCTCCGACTGCCAGAAACGCACGGCCTGCCCACCCACCAGGCCCAGGATGTCCACAGGCAGACAGAGTCGAAAAAGCGAGTTGTGACGAGGGTTTGGCGGAACCCTGCCCTCGGGTCTGGGCTCGCTTGACGGGTCGACTTCGCTGGTTATTATCCCGCGCGCTCGCCGGTTAGCACTCATGTGGTGTGAGTGCTAACGGCCCAGGGCCCCAGGCCCCATTTCCAACCCCTACACGGGTGCCCCGTGAGCGGGGTGCCTCATCAGGAAGGAGACAAACCGTGAAGATTCGTCCCCTGCAGGATCGTCTGATCATCAAGCGCGTGGCCGAGGAGAACAAGACCAAGGGTGGTCTGTTCATCCCCGACACCGCCAAGGAGAAGCCCCTCGAGGGCAAGGTGATCGCCGTCGGCAACGGCAAGGTGCTCGAGGACGGCAAGGTCCGCCCGCTCGACATCAAGGCTGGCGACACCATCCTGTTCAGCAAGTACGCGGGCACGGAGATCAAGATCGACGGCGAGGACCACCTCATCCTCCGTGAGGAGGATGTGCTCGGCGTGATCGAGAAGTAATCCCCCTCCCCCTCATCGCCTTACCCAAAGGAAGCAATCCACATGGCAAAGGACATTCTTTTCGACGTCCGCGCGCGCGAGTCCATCCTGCGCGGCGTGAACATCCTCGCCGACGCGGTGAAGGTCACCCTGGGCCCCAAGGGCCGCAACGTGGTGATCGAGAAGTCGTTCGGCTCCCCCACGATCACCAAGGACGGCGTGACCGTCGCCAAGGAGATCGAGCTCGAGAACAAGTTCGAGAACATGGGCGCCCAGATGGTCAAGGAGGTGGCCTCCAAGACCTCGGACGTGGCCGGTGACGGCACCACGACGGCGACCGTGCTGGCCCAGGCCATCTTCCGCGAGGGCGCCAAGCTGGTGGCCGCCGGGCACAACCCGATGGACATCAAGCGCGGCATCGACAAGGCCGTGGCGGCCATCGTCGAGGAGCTGAAGAAGCTCGCCAAGCCCACCAAGGACAAGAAGGAGATCGCCCAGGTCGGTACCATCTCGGCCAACGGCGACACCACCATCGGGCAGATCATCGCCGATGCGATGGAGAAGGTCGGCAAGGAGGGCGTCATCACGGTGGAGGAGGCCAAGGGCCTGGACACCACCCTGGACGTGGTCGAGGGCATGCAGTTCGACCGCGGCTACCTCTCCCCGTACTTCGTGACCGACCCGGAGCGCATGGAGGTCGTCCTCAACGACGCCTTCATCCTCATCTACGAGAAGAAGGTCTCGTCGATGAAGGATCTGCTCCCCGTGCTCGAGCAGGTGGCTCGCTCTGGCAAGCCGCTGCTGATCATCGCCGAGGACGTGGAGGGCGAGGCCCTGGCCACCCTGGTGGTGAACAAGATCCGCGGCGTGCTGAACGTGGCCGCGGTGAAGGCGCCGGGCTTCGGTGACCGCCGCAAGGCCATGCTCGAGGACATCGCCATCCTGACCGGTGGCAAGATGGTGGCCGAGGACCTGGGCATCAAGCTGGACACGCTGACGCTCAACGACCTGGGCCGCGCCAAGCGCATCACCATCGACAAGGACAACACCACCATCGTCGACGGTGCGGGCTCGCAGAAGGACATCGAGGCGCGCGTGAAGCAGATCCGCGCCCAGACCGAGGAGACCACCAGCGACTACGATCGCGAGAAGCTCCAGGAGCGTCTGGCGAAGCTGGTGGGCGGCGTGGCCGTCATCAACGTGGGCGCCGCGACCGAGACCGAGATGAAGGAGAAGAAGGCTCGCGTGGAGGACGCCCTCAACGCGACCCGCGCCGCCGTGGAGGAGGGCGTGGTCCCTGGCGGTGGCGTGGCCCTGCTGCGCTGCTCCAAGGCGCTGGACACCCTCAAGGTGGACGCCGGTGAGAAGTTCGGCGTGGACATCATCCGCCGCTCCGTCGAGGAGCCGCTGCGCCAGATCGTCGCCAACGGCGGCCTCGAGGGCAGCGTCATCGTGAACAAGGTCAAGGAGGGCTCGGGCTCGTTCGGCTTCAACGCCGCGACCAGCATCTACGAGGACCTGCTGGCCGCCGGCGTCATCGACCCGGCCAAGGTGAGCCGCACCGCGCTGCAGAACGCGGCCTCGGTTGCCTCCCTCATGCTCACCACCGAGGCGATGGTGGCCGAGCGTCCGAAGGAGGAGAAGGAGATGCCCGCCGGCGGCGGTATGGGCGGCATGGGCGGTATGGGCGGCATGGGCATGTAGTCCCCTCCAGGACTCCGGAGCGCGGCTCCTCCCGCGCTCCGGGTGCCTCGCAACGGCCTCCGGTTCCCTCGTGGAATCGGGGGCCGTTCGCGTTTGCGGGAAGCCAGCGGGCATCCATCGGGCGGCCATCGGGTGGCGCGCTGTCCCCTGCCCTCTTAGTTTGGAGGAAGACACCAGGAGGACATGTGAAGCCCGTCAAAATCTACACCACCACCTACTGCGGCTACTGCGTCCGGGCGAAGGATCTGCTCACGCGCAAGGGCGTGAAGTACGAGGAGCTGGACGTCACCGGCAACGACGACATGCGCGAGAAGCTGGTGGAGATGAGCGGCGGCCAGCGGACCGTGCCGCAGATCTGGATCGGCGACACCCACGTGGGTGGGTACTCGGACCTCGCCCGCCTGGAGACCGAGGGTCGGCTCGATCCGCTGCTGGCCTGAGCCTGAGCCATCCACGATGCCCGGGGGCAGGCGGCCAGCCAGTCCCCATGGGCGTCCTCCCTCCGCCGTGAGCAGGTTGCCCGGAGTGATGGGCTCACACAGGAGGTGGACGATGGCAGAGACAGGGGAACAGGTCACCGGCACCAAGGACGAGAACTACGACGTCATCAGCGTGCTCTACCACTGTCTCCAGGCGGCCTCGTCGGTGGACCAGTACATCCAGGACGCCGATCAGAGCGGGGACCGGGAGCTGGTGGACTTCTTCCGCGACTACCAGGAGTCCCAGCGTGACCTGGCCGAGCGCGCGAAGAACCTGCTCGCGGCCCGGCTGATGCGGACCGGGCGCGTGCAGACCCGGAAGAGCCAGAAGGCCGCGGGCGGCAGGAAGGGCGGCAGGAAGCCGGTGGTGGATGCGGGCCAGGGAATCAGCCCGGAGCAGCTCGGCGCCCAGACCAACGCCCAGGTGAACTCCGGCGGCCCCGAGTTCGAGGACCTCGTAGACGAGGAGTCCATGGAGTCCTTCCCGGCCAGCGACCCGCCCGGCAGGTACTAGCGGCGAACAGCTGCGCTTCGACAACCCAGGGCTGGCAACCCGATGCGCTGCTTCAGCACACCGGGATGTCGGCCTGTTCGTGCGCGAAGCCCCGGACGGGCAGAAAACCTGGCTCCGTTTGAGGCCGCGTTCGCCGTCCGGATGGAAATTTTCCCGAGCGACTCCTGCCCTGACGCACTGCCCCGCGGGCCTCGTCGGTAACGCTTGCCCCCGCCGTACCAACCCCCATAAACAGGGAACTCCCGCGACGCTGGCGGTGCTCGTAGCACTCCGCTCCGGGGGGAGGGTCTACGCCAATGATCAACGACAGGCCGGAGGTCACGCTCACCGTGCAGACGGGCGAGTCACGCCCGACACGGATTCAAGTGCGTGAATGGACGGTGGAGGTAGTGGCCGGCCCGGACAAGGGCAAGAAGGTCACCACTCAGGATGCGCTGCTGCGCGTGGGCTCGGACCCCGCCAGCGATCTGGTGCTCAGCGACCAGACGGTGAGCCGCCGTCACCTGGAGTTGGAGCGCTCGGGGAAGGGAATCCTCCTGCGCGACCTGGGCAGCCGCAACGGCACGTTCCTGGACGGCCACCAGGTGATGCAGGTGCTGCTGCAGCCCGGGGACAAGGTGGTGCTGGGCAAGACGAAGCTGGCCATCAAGCAGGAGCCGCGCGCCACGGAGGTGGAGGTCTCCGGTGGGGCGGACGCCTTCGGGGGGCTGGTGGGCACCTCGGAGAAGATGCGGGTCGTCTTCGCGCAGCTGCGCAGCATCGCCCGCGAGGACATGAACCTGCTCATCGAGGGCGAGACGGGCACCGGCAAGGAGCTGGCCGCGCGCGCCGTGCACCAGCACTCGATGCGGCGGCACGGTCCCTTCAAGGTGGTGGACTGCAACCTCATCACCGAGGAGAAGGCCGAGCGCGAGCTGTTCGGCGGCCTGCGCTCCGGCGAGGACGACGACAAGGGCACCAAGGGCGTCTTCGAGGCGGCCCAGGGTGGCACGCTCTTCCTGGACGAGGTGGGCGAGCTGCCACTGTCGCTGCAGCCCAAGCTGCTGCGCGTGCTGGAGTCGCGCGAGGTGCCCTCACTGGACGGGGCGCCGGTGACCGTGGATGTGCGCGTCATCGCCTCCACCCACCGCAACCTCGAGGAGGACGTGCGCCAGGGCCGCTTCCGGGCGGACCTCTACTACCGGCTGGCGGTGGCGCGCGTGCGCCTGCCCCCGCTGCGCACCCGGCGCGAGGACATCCCCGTGCTGGCCCAGTCCCTGCTGCGCGGCATCAAGTCCACCTTCGAGCTCACCCCCCAGACGATCGCCCTCTTCGAGGGCTACGACTGGCCCGGCAACGTGCGCGAGCTGCGCAACGTGCTCGAGCGCGGTGCCCTCATGCAGGAGACGGGCAACGTCAGCTGGCTGGACTTCATGGCCCAGCCCGAGCGGAAGATCGAAGGCAACCAGCCCACCACCAGCGTGGCCGCGCTCGTGACGGGCATGCCCTACCATGAGGCCAAGGACCGCGTGGTGGCCGACTTCGAGCGCCTCTACTTCGCCGAGGTCATGCGCCAGTCCAACTTCGACATGAAGACGGCCGAGCAGCATACCGGCCTGTCCATGCAGAGCCTCTACCGCCTCCTCAAGAAGAACGGGCTGCGGTTGAAGGATCTCAAGAACGCCGAGGGACTTGATAAATGAGTCCCCCCGCTGTCCCAACCCCAAGGGAGATCCCCGACATGATGCGCCGTATCGCCATCGCCTCCGTCCTCTTCGTCGCGGCTGGGTGTGCCACCCAGGAGCAGGCCCAGAAGAAGCAGCAGGGCCCGACCACCAAAGAGGAGCGGATGCGCATCACCAACCAGTCGCCGTTCGACGTGGCGGTGTGCCAGCCCAAGACGCGCTCCCTGCCCCAGCCCGCCAACCAGGAAGTCATCCTGGGCGCGCTCACCTCCGCCCGCCCCCAGGTGCTCGAGTGTCTGGTGGATCCCAAGTCCCGCGGCGCCGCGGACACCACCAACGTGACGGTGAAGACCACCGTCAACGACCAGGGCGGCACCCACGCCGTCTCCGGGGAGAACCTCACCCCCGAGGGCACCGCGTGCATCCAGAAGGTGGTGGATACGCAGGTGCCGCTCACCGCCCTGCCCAAGGGCGCGCAGCCGGTGACGTCCGAGAGCAGCTTCGTCCACGAGACGAGCAACAGCGCCAGCGTCAAGTTCGGCATCAACCCGGGCTCGGACTACTCGGGCACCGTGCGGCTCGCCCTGCCCACCTGGTGTGACTGCTACGCGAGCTTCGGAAACAAGGCTCCGCCCATCCTCAAGGCCAGCGTGGACCTGAAGAAGGGCCTGGCGACCGCGGCCGACATCACCTTCGATCCCGTGGGCACCCCCGAGGGTGACCAGCTCGCCGCCTGCCTCAAGGGCAAGATGATGGCGCTGCCGGCCAAGCTGGAGACGGACGAGCTGAAGTTCGGCTACCGCTTCGTCCAGTTCAACTCGCAGGCCTCCGAGCCCGCCGCGGACCTGCCGCCCGAGCTGCGCTTCCTGCAGCTGGACCTGGTGCGCAACCAGCGCTCCGCCGACGTGGCCATCGCCTCGGGCGCCCGCACCAACGCCGCCGAGGCCTATGACGCCATCGTCACCAAGTACCAGAAGAGCAAGGACTGGAAGCTGATCGACGAGCTGAAGACCAAGTGCAAGGCGCTCGTCGACTCCGCCCAGGGCTGGGTGAACGCGATCGACTCCCAGCTCAAGGTGGACCAGGCCTCGCTGGCCATCGTCCAGGAGCTCAAGGCCAAGGACACGGCCTGGGCCGATGTGGAGACGAAGAGCCAGGAGGTCATCGGCAACACCGAGAAGTACCTGGCCAATGCCCAGCAGCGTCTCAAGGACGACCAGGCGGCCTGCCCCAAGGAGCGCAAGTAGCACGCGCTCCGGCCCGAGCACACGGGCCTGAAACGACGAAGGCGCGGGACCTGGAGCCAGGTTCCGCGCCTTCTTCAATTCAACCGCCATGGCAGGCGATACCGCCCATTCCTAGATTGAACACAGCCATGGATGTTCCCGCGTCATTGCAGGACTTCTCGCTGCTCCAGGGAGGCCCGTTCCTCCTGCTGCGGCGGCGGTTCCATCTCCTCCGCCCGGGACGTCCAACCCTGCGCTGGCGCCTGCTCGCCCTCACGCTCCTGGGCTGGCTCCCCCTCCTGCTCCTCACGGCCGTGCGAGGAGAGCCCGCGGCGCTCCGTGCCTTCCTGCTCGACTACCACGTCCACACCCAGTTGCTGATCTCCCTGCCCGTGCTCATCGCCGCTGAGCGCTATGTCGACAAGCGGCTCGCGCTGGCCGTGCGCCAGCTCGTCTCCTCGGAGCTGATCGAAGCGGAGAACCTGAGTGCCCTCGACGACGCCGCGCGCAAGGCGCAGCGGCTCCGGAGCCTGGGACTCGTCGAGGCCGGGCTGCTGCTCGTCAGCTACATGCTCTCCTTCTGGCAACAGCTCCCCAAGCAGCACGTGGAGTGGCTCTTCGCGGACGGCGAGGGACACCTCACCCCGGCCGGCTTGTGGTACGTGGCGGGGAGCCTGCCCCTCTTCCGGTTCATGGTGCTCTGGTGGCTGTGGCGCGGAGCCGTGTGGGCCCTGTTCCTGTTCCGCGTCTCACGGATGCCCCTTGCCCTGAGACCGACCCACCCGGACTTCACGGGAGGCCTGCGGTTCCTGAGTACCTGCCAGAGCAGCTTCTCCGTCGTCGTCTTCGCACTGGCCTGCGCTTCCGCCAGTGCCACCCGTCACCTCAACCGGGTGAGCCCCACCGAGGACCCGCTGAGATACGCCAGCCCCCAGCTCGTCCTCGCGCTCATTGCCTTCATCCTCGTGTTCGCACCGCTGCTGCCCTTCGGGATCCCTCTCCTGAGAGCGAAACGGCGCGGAGTGCTCCAGTTCTCCGCGCTGGCGGCCCACCACTCGCGGGACTTCGAGCGCAGGTGGTTCGACCCCCAGGGCGGCCCACAGGGCGCTCCGGGCAACTCCGAGCGCCCTCTCCTGGGTGCCGCCGAGTTCTCCTCGCTCGCTGACCTGGGAACATCATTCGACGTCACGCACCGGATGCGGCTCATCCCGTGGGGCCGCCGGCCGCTCCTGAGCGTCGCCGCCGCGGCCCTGGCGCCCCTGGTGCCGCTACTCATCGTGGACCGGCAGTTCCTCGCCCTCGTGTTGCAACTCATCCAGAACCTGCTCTGAAGCGCGCCGCGCCCCACTCAGCGAGGCGCGAGCTTGGGGGCGGATGCCTTCTCGTTCCGCTCGATGCCCGGTGCAACGGGCAGGGTGAAGAAGAACGTGGTCCCCCGCCCGAGGGTGCTCTCCGCCCAGATGCGTCCCCCATGGGCCTCGACGATGCCCTTGGCGATGTAGAGTCCCAGGCCCGCGCCCCGCCGGTCCGTGGGCCTCTCCTGCCAGAAGCGGTCGAAGAGCCGGGAGAGGTGCATCGGCGCGATTCCCTTGCCCGTATCCGAGACCGAGAAGCACACCTCGCTGTCGCGGCGCTCGGCGCCAATACGGATGTGGCCACCAGGGGGCGTGAACTTCACGGCGTTGCCGAGGAGGTTCGAGAAGACCTGCAGAATCCTGCCCCGGTCGGCCATGACCAGCGGAAGCGCCTCGGCCAGTTCGGTCCGCAGCTCGAGGGATGCTGCGGACGCCGCCGCGGTGAACAACTGGACTGCCCCGGCCACCAGCTCCCCCGGCGCCACGCATTCACGCTCGAGGTGAAGCCCTTGCTTCTCGATTCGCGCCACGTCCAGCAGGTCCTCGATGAGTCGATTCGCCTGGTGGATGTGCCGTTCAATGGTCTCCGCCGCCTTGTGGACGGTTCTTCCCGGGTCGTCTTGCGGCACATTACGCCGGAGCGCCGCCGCGGCGAGCCCGACCGCCTGGAGCGGATTGCGAAGGTCATGCGCGACGATACTGAGCACCTCGTCCCTCGCGGCAACGGCCTGCTGTGCGGCCCGATAGAGGCGCGCGTTGTCGACCGCCAGGGCCGCACGGCGGGCCAACTCCTCGCCCAGCCGAAGGTCCTCCGGGTCGTAGTGACGGCGCGAGTCCGTGGAAACGACGAGGAGGACTCCCACCAGGTGCCCATGGGCCAGGAGCGGAAGTCCCATGAAGGAAGTGGGATGGAGCTGGCGGAGCAGCTCGAGGTGCTCGGGCCCCTGGGCAATGGACTGGAGGACTTCCGCGGAGACGTCGGACACCAGTATCGGCTGTTTCGTCTCGAAGATCTGACAGTAGAGAGAGCCCCTGTTTCGGTCCAGCGGCACCTGCTCGAGCGCGGCTGCGAGCTGCACCCTGGCGGGCTCCCGGTGAACGACGCGGAGCCGATGGAGCTGCCCCCCCTCCTCCACGATGTCGATGATGCAGGCGTCCGCCAGGAAGAGAACCGCGAGCTGGGCAATGCGGGTGAGGACCTCCTGGTAGTCCAGGGTCGCGGCGAGGACGCTTCCGACCTCCACCAGGAATCGCTGGTCGCGCTCGACGCGGGCGCGCTCGGTGATGTCGCGCAGCACGACGTTGAAGAGCACCTTCCCCCCGACTTTCAGCTTCGAGATGGCGGCCTCCGCGGGGAACTCCTGGCCGCTCTTGCGCAGGCCGAAGATGGCGGGGCGATGCTCGCCCATGTATCGCGCTTTCACGGGCCCGGCCGCGAACTCACGCATGTGCTGCCGGTGAATCTCCCGGAATCGCTCTGGCAGCAGGATGTCGAGCGGCCTCCCGAGGATCTCGTCACTCCGCCAACCGAAGATGCTCTCGGCGCCTTCGTTGTAGATGACGATGTGTTGCTCCTCATCGACCGAGATGACGGCGTCCAGGGCGATGGAGACAATCCCCGCGAACTTCGCCTCTGACTCGCGAAGCGCCTCCTCCACGAGCTTGGCGCCCGTCCGGTCAACGCCCACCAGATAGACGAACTCCGGCGTTCCGTCGGGGCGCCTCGACACCTGCGCCGACCAGGCAATCCACCTGCGCTCCCCCGCCTTCGTGAACACGACGGATTCCTGAGGGGGAGACTTGCCTTCCAGGAGCTGGGTGAGAAGGCGCCTGGCGGACTCGGCCCTGTCTGAAGCGGGATTGAACTCTCCGACCTTCCGGCCCCGGACCTCCTCGAAGTCATACCCGAGCAACTCCGAGCACGCCCGGTTCCACAGGAGGACCCGCCCCTCCCGGTCGAGGACGACCACGAGGGGCTCCCTCATCTCCAGGAGCCTCACATCGAAATCCATCATGGGGCGGACCTCTCCCGGGCCGCACCGACTGCACGGGCTCAACGCTCGCCGCTGTCCTCAAGGGTGAGCATCCCGGCCGGGCCTTGCCATGCCCGGCGTCCCCTTCGGCCAGGCGAGCCCCCAGCCGGATGTCTTCAAGACGCACATGGCAAGAAGCCCATCAGCCAGGCGAGCGGGGAGGAGCGGGCGAAGCCCCGAACCGAGACCCATGCATGCACCGGAGGGCAGCCGGGCGCTTCGCGGACTGGAGGACAAGACCCGCTCCGCGCAGCTCAGCGCGACTTCGTCACCAGGAGCACGGCGAGCAGGAGCGCGCTGCCCGCCCCCGCCACGACGACGAAGGGCTTGCGCAGACCCTCTCCCAGCGCGGCCAGGATGCCGCTGGACACCTCGCGGCCCGCTCGCTGAAGAACTCCCCCGACCGGAATGGACTCGCCCAGGGAGCGCACCTGGTGGACCAGCTCCCCGGTGGCGCCCCGCACGCATGCCGCGGCGATCTGCTCGGCCGTGCCTTCCAGGGCCCGGCCCAGCCTCCCCTCCTCCTTGCCCCACCGGGCCCGCAGCTCCGTGTCGAGCTGGTCCACGAGCGCGTGAACGAAGCGACGCCCCGCATGCTCGAGGAACTCGGCCAATGCATCGCTCTTCTCCGCCGCCTTCGCGCCGAGTCCCTCGATGAAACCAGCCCCTACCTGCGACGAGAGCTCGGCCGCCACTGGCACCAGCTCCTGCATCGAGTCGTGGACCTGTCCCAGCACGCCCCGCACCGCTCCTGCGGCGGTGAGCCGGGCGCGCATCTCGACCGTGTGAAGCTCCGTCTCCCGGTTCGCCTCGACCCTGATGGAGCGCTCGAGCAACTGGTTCAGACGCACCACCACCTCACGGGAGAGCACATCCACGCCGGGCATCAAGCGCCGCAGCTCCTCGACCGCTCCCCGCACCGCGCTCTCCGCGACGAGGCGCGACCACTCCTCGGGTGGCCGGAAGGGGCGCCCGGCGGCCTCGTGTGCCATGCGCTCGAGAAGCGTCAACACCTCCTTGAAGACCGCCTGGAGCTGCCCGTCGAGCTCCGGATGCCCCGCCCGGAGCTCCTCGGTGGCACCGCGCACCGCGCCGCTGGCGATTCCCTGGGCCGCGAGGCGCTCGACCGACAGGGTGAGTTGCCTCAGCAGCTCGACAGGAGACAGGCGCGCCTCTTTGCTCATCGCTCCTCCCGGAGAAGACGCTCGGCCCTGCCGGAGACTCACCAGATGTAACGGAGGATGAGCTGGCCATAGTAGAGCGTGGGCCTGCCGGACTTCGCGGGGTTGCCATCCGAGTCGCGACCGATGCGGGACTCCGCGTGGAGCACGGCCACGCCGCCCAGACCGAACTGCAGGTTGGGCCGCCCCGAGTAGTAGAGGCCGAGGCCGACCGAGCTGGTGTTCAGGTTCGTGCGGGCCAGCGCCACCTCCGACTGGTAGCCCGCGGTGAAGAGGTACTCGCCCATCAGCGCCAGGGGGACGCCGAGCGGCTTGAAGTCCGCCGAGAGCGCGGCCGCCAGATCGACGCGGGTGGAGGTGGAGTACTGGTCGACGCGATCGCCCAGGACGGAATCGAAGGGCCTGCGCGAGCGCCAGATGCGCGTGGCCGAGGCCGAGGCCTGGAACCCCATGACGGACCCCCCGAGCGCCTGGGCCAGGAACAGGCCGCCATTCGCCGAGTACTCGGAGGTGGGTACGGTGACGAGCTCGCCCAGGCGGCCACGCAGGATGTCCTCCAGCGTCGCGCCCGGGGTGTCCAGGATGGAGGTCACGAGTGTAAACAGCGAGAGCTCCCGGCCCTGCTGGTAACCGCCGCCACCGCGCAGCGACAACTGAGTGCCGCTCGAGTCGAGGTGAAGCAGCCGCACCACGAGACCGCCGTCGCCGCCCGCCTGGAAGTTGGCGCCATCCGAAAGGAACGAGCCCACCGTCAGGCCGGCGTAGAGGGTGCCTCGCGCCTGACCCCACAGACCAAGCCAGCGGGTGAGCCGCACGCCCAGGTCCAGCGTCTGCTGGTAGCCCGTGAGTGACACGTCCACCGTCCCCAACCTGCCGATGGGCAGATCCGGCACGTCGTACACCGCCGCGCCCGAGCGGAGGCCCACGTAGCTGGAGACGAAGGCGCTCTGCTGGAGCATGGGAAAGAGGAAGTTGTGGCCCCCGAGCTGGTGCGAACGGCCCTGGCCACACTCGCACGCCGGCGGCTCCCGGGCAGCCGCGCTCTCCGCAGGCGCCACGTTCAAGGCAAGAAGCAACGCAATCGCGGTCAGGTTCATGGCCCGGATATGAGGCCCGGGCACACGCGCGACACCTGCTTGCGAGGCGGGGCGGGAAGCGGAGTGGTGAACGCTGGCGGAAGGATGCCTGTCCACACAGCAGGCATCGCCCGTCCACCTCGCGACACCCCATGGCCCTGGAGTGCCGGGAGCCCGCGAGGGAGCGGAGACAGGCAGGTCACCCCTGGACTCCTCGAACGAGCACACCCGGATGTCCCCTCGCGAATGAACACCCCATGTTTCACGGCCAGAAGCACCCTGTACCGGAGCCGCACATGAGCCAGCGGGGCACAACCACGGACAGACGCTCCTCCTTCATTCCGTTCCTGGCCTCGATGCGGGGTTACCGCCCGAGCTGGCTGAAGCGAGACCTGGTGGGAGCGCTCACCATCACGGCCCTCCTCATCCCCGAGGGCATGGCGTACGCCCAGCTCGCCGGCGCACCACCCCAGGCGGCCTTCTATGCGTGCCCGGTGGCCCTGGTGCTCTACGCCCTGCTGGGCAGCTCGCGTCAGCTCGTGGTGGCCGTCTCCGCCACGGTGGCCGTCCTCTCCGCCGCCACCATCAGCGCGCTGGCGCCTTCGGGCTCGGCCCACTTCCTCGCCCTCACCGCTGGCCTGGCCATGCTGGCGGGCCTCATCTCCCTGCTCGCGGGCGTGCTGCGGCTCGGGCGCATCGCCCAGTTCTTCTCCCCTTCCGTCCTCACCGGCTTCGTCTTCGGACTGGCGCTCGTCATCGCCATCAAGCAGGTGCCCAAGCTCTTCGGATTGAAGGGCGCCGAGGGCGGATTCTTCGAGCGGCTGTGGTTCGTTCTCACCCACCTCCCGCGGACCCACCTGCCCACGCTCCTGGTGGGCGCGAGCTGCCTGGTGCTGCTGGTGGTCCTCGAGCGCATCTCGGAGCGCCTCCCCGCGGCCCTGGTGGTCCTGGTGCTGGCCATCCTCGCCTCCCATCTGCTCGGCCTCCAGGCGCGGGGGGTGGAGGTGGTGGGGAACATCCCTTCCGGGCTCGTGGCGCCACGGCTGCCGGGCATGAAATGGAGTGACGTGCTGACCCTGCTGCCGGGAGCGTGCGGCATCGCGCTGGTGGCCTTCGCGGAGGCCATCGGCCCGGCACGCATGCTGGGGGCCCGGCATGGCTACCCGGTGAATCCCAATCAGGAGTTGATCGGCCTGGGCTGCGCCAACCTGGGCGCCGGTCTCTTCCAGGGCTTCTCCGTCGGCTGCAGCCTGTCCAAGTCAGCGGCCAATGATCAGGCGGGAGCCCACAGCCAGCTCTCCTCCCTGGTGGCGGCCGGCTTCACGCTGCTGGTGGCACTCTTCTTCACGCCCCTCTTCCGGGCCCTGCCCGAGGCCACCCTGGGCGCCATCGTGGTGGTGGCCGTGTCGGGGATGATGGAGGTGGGCGAGCTGCGGCGGCTGTCCCGGCTGCGCCGTGTCGACTTCCTCGTGTCGATGACCGCCCTGCTGGGCGTGCTCGTCCTCGACGTGCTGCCGGGCCTGCTCCTCGCGGTGGGCCTCTCCCTGTTCCTCACCGTCTATCGCGCCAGCCTCCCCCGGCTGAGCGAGCTGGGGCGGGCCGCGGGCACCCTGGACTTCGTCGACATGCGGCACGACCCCTCGGCGCGTTCCCTGCCTGGGCTGAAGGTCCTCCGCCCCAACGAAGGCATCTTCTTCGCCAACGCCGAGTCCCTCCGCGAGGAGATCCTGGAACACGTGCGGCGCGGCCCCCTCTCGGTCCAGGCCGTGCTGTTGGATCTGGAGGTGACGACGGATCTGGACGTGCCCGGAGCCGACATGCTGGCCGGCCTTCACGAGGAGCTGGAGAGCCGGGGGGTGACGCTGATGCTGGCGCGGGCCATCGCTCCCACGCAGGAGATGATGGAGCGCACCGGCGTGCTGGAGAAGGTGGGCCGAGACCACCTCTACCCGCATGTGCTGGGCGGGGTGGTGGACTATCTGGCCCGGCACGCACCCCACGCTCGGGACGAGCGGGCGTTCTTCCACGACGGCCTGCACCGGCTGGGCACCCTGGCGGAGGAGGTCGAAGCCTCCATGCCGGACGAGGAGCGCGAACAACTGGAGCGGATGCGGCGGGAGCTCCGCCAGGCCGAGTCCGCGCTGGAAGAGCCACCCCACGGAGGCAGCGGACCATGACGGCATTCCCAACACTTCGCACCGCTCGCGCGGTGGCCCTGCCACTGCTGGTCCTGACAGCGCTCGCCGCGAGCACCCCCACCATCGCCCAGGCTCCAACGGCGCAGGTGGATCCACTTCCCTCCTGGAACGAGGGAGCGCCGAGGAAGGCCATTCTCGACTTCGTCAAACGTGTCACCACGCCGGGCAGCCCGGACTTCATCCCGGTCGAGGAGCGCATCGCCACCTTCGACAACGATGGCACGCTCTGGCCCGAGCAGCCCGTCATCCAGGGCGCCTTCGCGCTCATGCAACTCCAGAAGCGCGTCGCGAAGGATCCCTCGCTCAAGCAGAAGCCCGCGGTCAAGGCCGCCCTCGACGGAGACCTCGAGTACCTCACCCGGGCCGGTGAGAAAGCGGTGCTGGAACTGCTGGCGATCACCTCCGCCAACATGACCAACGAGCAATTCGACCAGGAGGTCCGCGACTTCTTCCAGACGGCGAAGCACCCGAAGCTCGGCGTGCCCTACACGCAGCTCGCCTACAAACCCATGGTGGAGCTGCTGGAGTACCTCCGCGCCAACGGCTTCCGTACGTACCTCTGCTCGGGGGGTGGCATCGACTTCATGCGGGTCGTCTCCCAGCGGATGTATGGGATTCCACCGGAGCAGGTGATCGGCAGCTCCCTGAAGAAGGAGTTCAAGACCCAGAACGGCAAGTCCGAGCTCTGGAGGAAGCCCGAGCCCGGCGCGGTCAACGACAAGGAGACCAAGCCGGTGAACATCGATCTGCACATCGGGAAGCGTCCGGTGCTCGCGGCCGGCAACGAGCGCAGCGGTGGAGACATCGCGATGCTCGAATACTCCCAGGGCCGAGAGGGGCCCTCGCTCCAACTCCTCGTCAACCACGACGACGGTCAGCGGGAGTTCGCCTACCAGGAGAAGGACAACGCCTCGCTCAACGCCGCCCGGACACACGGCTGGACGGTCGTGAGCATCAAGAACGACTGGAAGACTGTCTTCGCCCCTCCGCCCCCAGGCGCGAGTGGCCAGAAGCCGTGAAGCGTGGATCCCGGCTCCGGGACCCCGCCCCTCCGGGCTGTACGAGCAGCGGGGCTGGCGAGAGTCCCTCCCCGGAGCATGCACATCGTTCCTGCCAGACCTACCCGGAACCGGGCAACCACGGAGAGGGAGAAACACCATGGCCAGAGCTGCGAAGCCCCCCAACATCCTCGTCATCTTCGGAGACGACATCGGCTACTGGAACGTCAGCGCCTACAACCAGGGAATGCTGGGCTACGAAACGCCCCACATCGACCGTCTGGCGAAGGAAGGAGCGATCTTCACCAATTACTACGGGCAGCAGAGCTGTACCGCCGGCCGCGCGGCCTTCATCACCGGCCAGTGCCCCTTCCGCACGGGCCTGACGAAGGTCGGCATGCCGGGAGCCAAGGTGGGCCTGAGCGACGAGGACCCGACGATCGCCGAGATGCTCAAGCCCCTGGGCTACCAGACGGCCCAGTTCGGCAAGAACCACCTCGGGGACCGGGACGAATACCTGCCCACGAACCACGGCTTCGACGAGTTCTTCGGCAACCTGTACCACCTCAACGCGGAAGAGGAGCCCGAGAACCCGGACTACCCGAAGGATCCCCAGTTCCGGAAGCGCTTCGGTCCGCGCGGCGTCATCCGCTCGTACGCGGAAGGCCGCATCGAGGACACCGGGCCCCTCACGAAGAAGCGCATGGAGACGGTCGATGAGGAGTTCCTCGCCGCGGCCCTCGACTACCTCGAGCGGGTGGCGGACTCCGACAAGCCTTTCTTCATGTGGTTCAACACCACGCGCATGCACATCCACACGCACCTGAAGCCGGAGTCCCAGGGCAAGACGGGAATCGGGCTCTATCCCGACGGCATGGTCGAGCACGACGGACACATCGGCCAGCTCCTGGACAAGCTCGACGAGCTGGAGCTGAGGGAGAACACCATCGTCATCTACACCACGGACAACGGCGCCATGGTCAACATGTGGCCGGACGCCGGAGCGACTCCCTTCCGCGGCGAGAAGGACACCAACTGGGAGGGCGCGTTCCGCGTGCCGTGCCTCATCCGCTGGCCCGAGGTCATCAAGCCGGGCACCCGCATCAACGAGCTCGTCTCGTCCGAAGACTGGCTGCCCACGCTGGTGTCCGCCGCGGGCGACCCGGACGTCAAGGACAAGCTCCTCAAGGGCTACGAAGCCAATGACAAGACGTTCAAGGTGCACCTGGACGGCTATGATCAGACCGGGCTGCTCGCGGGGCGGGAACCCTCCCGGCGCAAGGAGTTCTTCTACTTCGGCGATGATGGCGAGTTGCTCGCGGTGCGCCATGGGCGCCTCAAGGTGGTCTTCGCCGAACAGAAGGCCGAGGGCATCGACGTCTGGTCGACGCCCTTCGTGATGCGCCGGGCGCCGCTCCTCTTCGACCTGGGAGCGGACCCGTTCGAGCGGGGAGAGGACGGAATCGGCTACCACTCCTGGCTGATCGACCGGGCCTTCATGTTCCTCCCGGCTCAGCAGGTGGTGGCCCGGTTCCTGGAGAGCTTCAAGGAGTTCCCGCCGCGTCAGAAGGCGGCGAGCTTCACCATCGACCAGGTGCTGGAGAAGCTGGAGAACGCGCCGCCCCCGGACCATTGACGGTGACGAGCGGCCCGCCCCCTGTGAGCCATTCCAGGGGGCGGGTCCAGCTCCGGTTCATCTTCTCGCTGCTCTTCCCGACAAAGAAATAGAGGTTTCCAATGTCAGATGTGCTCACTCAGATGTGGCGGGAGATCGTCGAACGCCCCGATGGGCCGATGGCATTCCGCTTCTACTTTCAACCGCTGATGGCGCTGCTGTTCGCCGTGCGCGACGGCATCAAGGACGCGCACGAGGGACGGCCCGCCTACTTCTGGGCGCTCTTCACGGACAAGCCGCACCGTCGCGAGTTGCTGCGCTCTGGCTGGAGCTCGGTCGGCAAGATCTTCATCCTCGCGGTGGTGCTCGACACGGTCTATCAACTCCTCGTGTTCAAGGGGCTACGGCCACTCCAGGGACTGATCGTGGCCGTGCTCCTGGCGCTCGTGCCGTACGTGCTGCTCCGAGGCCCGGTGAACCGGATCGCCCGCGGCCTCCTCCACCGCCGTGCCAGCCGGCAAGGATGAGCGGTGTCGGGGTGGTGATAGGTCCACCCTCGAACAAGGCGCGGACCCCGGGCCGTACTGCACATCCCGCTCTCATGCCAGGCAGGGAGCCGAGGGGATACACGCTCCCGTCCGGAGCCGGATGCGCCGTCCTGGCACCAACCCTCCTCCCGCCCTCGCGGTCTGATGGGAGTACCGCTCACCCGATACATACCCTCGACGCCAGGAGGAGCGAGATGCGATTCATTTCCATGAGGACCGTGGGGCTGCTGGTGGCGTTCGCAGGCGCCTGCCCCGCCCTGGCGGCCGAACCCGACATTCCCGCGAGCTTCGTCACCGAGAACGAGCAGGATTCGCTCGTACCGCACGTGGGCTTCAACATCGGAGCCGGCGTGAGCTTCCCGCTCGCCGACTCGGGCAAGCGCTTCGAGACGGGCGGCGCCTTCCAGCTCGGAGTGACGTACAACTTCAACCGGCTTCTGGGCGTGCAGGCCGAGTACCTCTACAGCGGCTACAACATCCAGTCCAACGTGCTGGACTCGACAGGCGTCAACGGCTACCACTCCATGCAGTACGGGGACCTCAACGCCGTCTTCAACGTGATCCCCGCCCGCCCCTTCGGCATCTACGTGCTGGGCGGGCCCGGCATCTACCATCGGCGGGTGGAAATCACCGAGTTCGCGGGGGTGGCCGCGGTGCCGTACTGCGACCCCTGGCTGTACATCTGCTACACCACGCCCGTGTCGGTCGAGTCCGTGCTCGGCGCGCGGAGCAGGACGGACTTCGGGCTCAACGCGGGCGTCGGCATCAGCCTGAGGCTCTTCGGAGGCCCCATGCGCCTCTACGCGGAAGCCCGCTACCACTACATCTTCAGCGGCGACATCGATACGGCGGCGGGCCCGAAGAAAGCGAATGGTCAGTACATTCCCCTCGTGTTCGGGTTGCGCCTCTGAGGCCCGCGTCAGGCGCGGCCGCCCGTGTCTCATGACGGGCGGCCTCATCTCGCCCTTAGACGTGAGCCTGCTGGAAGCGGGCGATGGCCTGCTCGACCTGATCGGCGAAGTGATGGAGCACCTCGCCGATGTTCGTGGTCGCGCCCTCCTCCTCTTCCTCGCGCTGCGCCTTCATCTTCGCTGACTTCTCCTTCATCTTCTCGCGCACCCTGTCCTTGAGGGGCCCGATGCTGAGACTGCCGGGCGCCTGGCTCGGTGGATAGTCGATGAGGCTCTCGGCGAACTGCCGGACGAGCACCTGCCCTGGCACGAAGAGGAACATCCGTTCGCCATACCAGCTGGTGTACTGCCCCGAGTGCGTGGCGTATTCGAACGGGTCGGAGCGCAGGTTGATGATGTAGGGCCATGCGGGGTTGAAGCGCTTGCCGCTGAACCACATGTCCGGCCCTTCGCCGTCCTGATAGGAGAAGATGAGCTTCCAGTCGTCGTAGCGGACGGCGGCGAGGTTGCCGCTGTCGAGCACGTAGATGTACTCATGACGCTTGCCGGGCCCCTGGCCCGCGAGCAGCTCGCGCTGGTCGTACCCGTCCAGGTACACGCGGAACTTCTTCTGGCCCACCTGGAAGCCCGTCTTGCACCGCTCGACCAGATCCTCGGGGCCTCCCGCGGCCGCCACGAGGGTCGGCATCCAGTCCTCGTGGGAGAAGATGTCATTGATGATGGTGCCCGGCTGGATGATGCCCGGCCAGCGCATCACACAGGGCACACGGACACCGCCCTCCCAGGTGGAGCCCTTCTCGCCCCGGAACGGCGCGTTGCCACCGTCGGGCCAGCCCATCTTCTCCACGCCATTGTCGGTGGAGAAGACGACGAGGGTGTTGTCCGCGATGCCCAGCTCCTCGAGCTTGGCGAGCAGGGCGCCCACGATGTCGTCGAGCTGGGTCATGGCGTCTGCGTAGAGGCCCTTGCCCGTCTTGTCCTTGTATTTGTCGCTGAGGTACGTCCACACGTGGGTGCGCGTGGTGTTGTGCCAGACGAAGAAGGGCTTGCCCTCCTTCGCCGCCCGCTCGATGAACTTCAGCGAGGAGTCCAAGAACTCGTCGTCCACCGTCTCCATGCGCTTCCGCGTGAGGGGCCCGGTGTCCTCGATGCGCTGCTTGCCCACGCGACCCCAGCGCGGATCCTCGGTCGGATCGTCCCGGTCCGTCGCCCAGCAGTGGAGCACGCCCCGCGGCCCGAACCGCTCCTTGAACTTCGGATCCTTCGGGTAGTCGGGGCACTCCGGCTCGTTCTCGGCGTTGAGGTGGTAGAGATTGCCGTGGAATTCATCAAAGCCGTGCACGGTGGGCAGATAGGGATTGGAGTCGCCCAGGTGGTTCTTGCCGAACTGGCCACACACGTAACCCAGGGGCTTGAGCATCTCGGCGATGGTGGGGTCCGAGTCCTGCAGTCCGTACTTGGCGCCGGGCATGCCGATGGTGGTGAGCCCCGTGCGCAGCGGGTTCATGCCGGTGATGAAGGCGGCGCGGCCCGCCGTGCAGCTCTGCTGCCCGTAGCAGTCGGTGAGCAGCGCCCCCTCCTTCGCGATGCGGTCGATGTTCGGGGTGCGGTAGCCCATCATGCCCTGGTTGTAGGCGCTGATGTTCCAGTACCCGATGTCATCTCCCCAGATGACGAGGATGTTGGGCTGCCGCTGCTCGCCCTTCTTCTCGTGGCCATTGCCCGTTTTCGAGTGGCCGTTGCCCGTCTTCTTGCCCTGCGGCATGTGCAGACTCCTTCCTCATGGGGACGACCGTCTCCGGTTACTTCGCGCCGGGCACTGGTGCCCGGGGATGTGTCCTCCGGAACAATCCGTGCGCATCCCGGCCGACACAGGGCAACGAGGTGGCGAGCGGCGGCATGGCGATGCCCGTGTCCTGTCCTCCGGGGAGGGACGGGCGGCGGCTCATGAACACGTGCCCCGGCCTGGAGTCCCGGGTGGCCCCGCTCCGGACGCTCCCCAGCTTGCGCCTGGGTAGGGAGCGCGAGTGCTCCACCCGGAAGAAGGGAGCGCACCCATGAGCACGGAAGACATTGGAGTGTCAGCGAGCCTGGAGACCCGGCCCCAGGAGCAACCCGCTCCGTGCAAGGCTCCGTTCCCGGACATGGTGTGGATTCCCGGCGGCACCTATTGGATGGGCTCGGATCACCACTACCCCGAGGAGAGGCCCGCCCATCAGGTGACGGTGTCTGGCTTCTGGATGGACATCCATCTGGTGACGAACTCGCGCTTCGCCTGCTTCGTGGAGGCCACCGGCTACATCACCGTGGCCGAGCGCCCACTGGACGCCAAGGATTATCCGGGAGCGGACCCCGCAATGCTCGTCCCCGGCTCGCTCGTCTTCCGCAAGCCCGAGCAGCGCGTCAGCCTCGACGACTTCTCGCAGTGGTGGGCCTATGTGCCGGGCACCTGCTGGAGGCACCCCGAGGGCCCCGGCAGCACCTGGGAGGGACGCGAGCAGCACCCGGCCGTCCACGTGGCCTTCGAGGACGTGGAGGCCTATGCCACCTGGGCCGGCAAGGAGCTGCCCACCGAGGCCGAGTGGGAGCGCGCCGCGCGCGGAGGCCTGGACCGCAAGAGCTACGCCTGGGGAGACCTGCTCTCGCCCGAGGGCCGGATGATGGCCAACACCTGGCAGGGACAGTTCCCCATGCAGAACCTGCTCGAGGACGGCTACGAGGGCACATCCCCCGTGGGCACCTTCCCCGCCAACGGCTACGGCCTCTTCGACATGATCGGCAACGTCTGGGAATGGACCACGGACTGGTACCAGGACCGGCACCAGGGCAACCGGGGCAAGGCGTGCTGCATCCCGGTGAACCCGCACGGGCCGGCCAGTCCGGAAGGAACCCAGGACCCTCTGACGCCCCAGGTGATGATTCCGCGCCGCGTGCTCAAGGGCGGCAGCCACCTGTGCGCGCCCAACTACTGCCAGCGCTACCGCCCCGCCGCGCGCTCCCCGCAAGCGGTGGACAGCGGAGCCGGTCATCTCGGCTTCCGCTGCATCGTCCGTCCTCCCTTCCAGTGAGCCGCACGGAGGAAACCCCTCAGGAGGGGGTATCCACCGGGCGCCGGGTGGCCAGCCGCTCGGCCCGCTCGCTCTCCAGGGCCCGCTCGGCACCGGTGGCGGTGATGGCCGCCGAGGGGCGATGCACCGTGCGGTACACGGCCGCCGCCGTGGCCCCGCCCAGCAGGGGCGCCACGATGAACACCCAGAGCTGGCTCAACGCCCAGCCTCCCACGAACAGCGCCGGCCCCAGGCTGCGCGCTGGATTGACGGAGGTGTTGGTGATGGGAATGCCCACCAGGTGCACGAGCGTCAGCACCAGGCCGATCGCCACTCCGGCGAACCCCACGGGAGCGCGGGCGTCGGTGGCGCCCAGCACCGTCAGCACCAGGAAGAAGGTGAGGACCACCTCGGCCAGGAAGGCCGCGCCAATGCTGTACCCTTCCGGCGAGTGGGCCCCGAAACCGTTGGCCGCCAGCCCCTGGGAGGCCGCCGAGTAGCCCTCCGGCGCGCCCTTGGCCAGCAGCAGCACCACGCCCGCGCCCACGATGCCCCCCACGCACTGGGCCACCACGTACCCCAGGGCGTAGCGGCGCTCCATCTTCCCGCTGAGGAGCAGGCCGAGCGTCACCGCGGGATTCAGGTGACAGCCCGAGATGGGACCGATGGCGTACACCATCGCGAGGAGCGCTAGCCCGAAGGCGAAGGCCACCCCGAGGAAGCCAATCCGCGCCCCCGCGAACACGGCGGCGCCCACGCCACCGACCACCAGGGCGAACGTGCCGACGAACTCCGCCCCGTAGCGCCGCATCGCCTCCGTTCCACCGGAGGGAGCTGCAGACCTCACCTCGACCTTGTCCATGGTCAGCCTCACCAGGCGGGAGCCCGGACTCATATCCGGTTCCCACCAAACGGGTCTCACGGGTCACGCTGTGCACGGTGCTTCACGAAGCAATCACCCAGGCAACGCACTCCCCCGCGCCTGCTGGGTCCGCGGATGGGGTACTCCCAGCGGGGCGGTCTTCCGCTCGGCGCCCACCCTGAGCCCCGCCGCCGGCCGCACTCCGACGATCTGCGCGTAGGCGAGCCCCTGGGGAATGAGCATCGCGCTGATGAATTCCTTCGGGGCTGTCAGTCCTCACATGGGCGTCGGGACGTACACGAGGTTGGGGCCGTCGTAGCTCGGCCGGTAATAGGTGGTCCCGCACTTCTGGTACACGACGCCCGCGTTGACGACCTCGACGCAGCCAGCGGGCAGCGTGGACACCACCGCTGCCGTCCCTACCGCGGCCGCTGTTCCCACTGCGGCGGCGGTCCCCACGGCCGCTGCCGTGGCTGCTCCCGCATAGGCCACTCGCCGGGTGGTGCGGCGGGCCACCCCCGCATAGCTCATGGGCGTCGCGGGCATGCCAATCACGGCCAGCGCCTCGCCCGCGACGAGCACGAGCGCAAGCGAGAGGGCGGAAAGGTGAGCACGTTTCATTTCTTGCCTCCTTGGGTCTCCGGTACGGCCGACTTCACCGTGAGGAAGTCGATGCGCTTGGCGTCTCGGGGCGGAACGAAGTGGAACACCTCGTCGGGGAGCCTGGGCGAGAAGTTCCACTGCGTGAGCTCGACCGAGAACTCGGGTGAGCCTTGAACCTTCTTCGAGGTGATCACGAACTTGCGCGGCGCGGGCTTGGGCCCGTCCTCGATCCAGATCTGCCAGTCGGTCTCGTTTCCACGAAACGCCAGGTGGTGGCAGGGAACACCGCGGACGGAGCTCATTCCCAGGTCGGTCCCCGAAACGACGTCCTCCATCAGGACCTCATAGGGATTGCTGTAGAGCAGATCCGCCCCGGGCGCCTCGATCCCCAGCTTCTCGCGCGCGGCATCGATCGCCTCGTCGAGGTTGGGCGGGGCATCCGTGGTCGCGTAGTAGTGTCTGTACTTCCCGAACAAGGTGAAGCTGCGTCCGTCGTAATAGAACTCCGCGTCCACCTTCTCTCCGCGCCGGTCGCTCCTGAGCATGTTGGGCCGCCTGACCCGAACGGTGCTCGAGTGCTCGAACTCCACCTTCTCTCCCGACTGGAGCACGACCTCCATCGAGCCGTCCGCCTCGACACTGAACTCCTGCTGGCTGGCGAGGAAGTCGCTCATCCCCTTGAGCAGCGAGCGAGCCTTGGGATCGACGTCAGGCTTCTGGGCGTTTTCTGCCTCCGGGGATGCTGCCCAGAGAGTTCCGCCAGCAAGCGCGGCGAGCACTGCGATTGGCCCGACCCACCGCCGCAGGACTGTGGCGGTTCCAAGGTGCTGCCCCCGTGGCACTGGCTTCCCCATCTTCGCCTCCGGCCGCGACCAACGGAGCCCCGGGTGGGAGGGGCCGTGGATTCGCGGACTGTGGAGAATCTGATGAGCACCCGATCGAGAAACAACCGCGGCTCCTCCACCCGCTCTCGGCCAGGCGGAACGCCCGCACAGCAGTTCGCCGCCCTGCCGATGAGGCCAAGGCATTCCCAAGCGAACGAGAGTCTGAGCTCGAAGGTCTGGACGGTGTCGCTGCCGCCGGGCATCCGAGCGGCGCGTACTCCAGGGCGGGGCAGGCGCGGAACCAGCCAGGCGCGAAGTGGGAGCCCGGAAGCCGGGCTCCCGTCCCCTCCCGGAGGAGAGGGGTAGCGGCTACGCCGCGGTGACGTTGTCGTTGGCGGCCTTGGCCTCGCGCAGCTTCACGCTCACCAGCTTGGAGATGCCGGGCTCTTCCATCGTCACGCCGTACAGCGTGTCCGCCACTTCCATGGTCCGCTTGTTGTGGGTGATGAGGATGAACTGCGACTGCTTGCTCATCTCCTTCACCATGTCGTTGTAGCGGCCCACGTTGCCCTCATCCAGCGGCGCGTCGACCTCGTCCAGGAGGCAGAAGGGCGTGGGCTTGATGAGGAAGATGGCGAAGATGAGCGCCACGGCCGTCAGCGCCTTCTCGCCGCCGGACAGCAGGTTCATGCTCTGCAGCTTCTTGCCAGGGGGCTGCGCGACGATCTCCACGCCCGGCTCCCCGCCCTGCCCCTCGTTCGTCAGCACCAGGCTGGCGCGCCCGCCGCCGAACAGCCGCGGGAAGATGGCCTGGAACTTCTCGTTGACGATCTCGAACGTCTGCTTGAAGCGCTCGCGGCTCGTCGCGTCGATGCGCCGAATGGCCTCCTGCAGCTTCTCCACCGACTCCGCCAGGTCCTTCTTCTGCGTGAGCAGGAACTCCGAGCGCTTGGACAGATCCGTGTGCTCGTCGATGGCGGTGAGGTTGATCTCCCCCATCTTCTCCACCTGCGCGCGCAGGTCCTTCAGCTCCTGCTCCGCCTCCGCGCTCAGCGACGGCAGCATGTGGTAGCGGTGGACCTCCTCGCTCAGCTCCGTCGCGTGCCGCTCGCGGATGCCCGCCACCAGGTGCTCCAGCTCGAGGGCGATCTCCCGCTCGCGCAGGGTGATCTGCGACAGGCCCTGGGTGAGACCTTCCAGCTTCGTGCGCAGCTCGCGGAACACGTTGTCCTGCTCGCGCACCCCGGCCGAGGCCGCGCCATGGGCCATGCGCCGGGCATCCAGGCCCTCGGACACACCGCGCAGCTCCTCGGCCTTCTTGCCGCGCTCCTCCTGCGTCTCGGAGATGCGGCGCTGCAGCTCCTCCACCCGCGAGGCGCCCTCGCGCACCGTGGACTCCAGCTTGCGCACCCGGCCCGCCATCTCCTCCTTCTGGGCCAGCAGGCTCTCCAGCTCCTTGCGAGCCGACTCGCCGCGCTCGCCGCCGGCGGCCACCTTCACCTTCAGGCTGGTGAGGTTGCTCGTGGCCGTCTCGCCCCGCTGCTTGAGCGACTCCAGCTCGCCCACCAGCTGCTTCACGCGCTCCTCGCGGCCCTCGCGGTCCGTCTGGCCGTGCGCCACCTCGCCCCGGCTGTTCTCCTCCTCGTGCGCCAGGCCGTCGTACATCTGCGTGAGGTGGGACTCGTCGGCGTCCAGCGCGCGCAGACGGTCGCGCACCCGCGCCAGGTCCTCGCTCGCCTTGTGCAGGTCCTTCTCCTGGCTGGCAAGGCTCAGCTCCTCGGCGTGCTGGTTCTTCGCCAGCCCCTTGAGGACGTCCTCCGTGTCCCCCATCTGCTTCTGCAGGGTGTAGTGCCGGGTGAGGATCTCGTTGTAGCGCTCCTCCACCCGGGCCACCTCGGTGGCCAGCTCGGCGATCTCGCGCTTCTTCTGCAGGGCACCCACCGCGGCGCCCTCGCGCTCGCCGCCGGTGATGGTGCCATCCGGACGGAACACCTCACCGTCCAGGGTGACGAGCGTGCATGCATTGCCCTCGGCGTCCGCGTAGGACTTCGCGGCGGCCAGGTCCTCCACGATGACCACATCCCCGAGCAGCAGCCGCACCACCGGCTGGAGCGACTCCTCGCACGTCACCTCGTCGAGTGCGCGGGCCAGCACCCCGGAGCGGGCCATGTCCGGCTGCACCGCGGAGGGAACGCGCTCGGGAGGAGGCACCGGCAGGAAGCTGCCCCGGCCCTCGGCGGCGTCCCGGAGGTACTCCACCAGCTCCACGCCTTTGTCGCGGCTCTCCACGACGACGTGCTGCAGGCGCTCGCCCAGCACGGCCTCCACGGCGCGCTCGAAGCGAGGCGTGGTGGAGATGACGTCCGCGACGAGGCCGAAGATGCCCTGGGTCCGGGCGTCGTCACCGGCGCGCACCATCACCGCGCGCACGCCCTTGTCGAAGCCCTCGTAGTCCTTCTGCAGCGCCTCGAGCGAGGCGAGCCGGCTGCGCTTGTCGCTCAGCTCCTCGCGCAGGCCGATGACCTGGACCTCGTTCTCCATGAAGGCCTGACGCGTGCGCATCAGAGCCTCCTCCTCGTGGCCCTTGCGCTCGGCGAGCTCCACGGACAGGTGGCGGCTCTCCTCCACCCGGCGAGCCACCTCCTGGCGCACGTCCTCGAGCTGCTTCTCCTGCTCGCGCAGCGCGTCCGCCTCGGTGCGGTTGCGCGAGCGCCGGGCCTCGAGGTCCGTCTTCTGGCGGGCCAGATTGACGAGGTTGCTCTCGTGGTTGGCCAGGCGGCTGGCCACGGTGACGAGCGCCGCGCGCTCCTGCTCCAGCCGCAGGGAGATCTCCGTCTGCAGCTGGCTCACCCGGCGCAGCTCCTCCTGCGCCACCTTCATGGCGACCTCGTCCTCCTTCCACGAGCCGGCGATGTTGCTGAGCTCCGCCTCGCGGGAGGCCATGGTGTCGGCCACCTCGGACTGGCGGGCCAGGAGCGCGCTGAGCTCCGTGTCGGACTGGGCGACGCGGGCGCTCGTCTCCTCCAGGTCCTTGCGCCAGTAGGCCAGGTCCTGGTCCGCGCGCTGCACGGCGCTCTCCAGCGTGTGCACGTCGGCGGAGAGCTTCTGGAGCGCCTCGGCCTCGGCCTCCAGCTCGGTGCGGCGGTTGGCGATGACCACTTCCAGCTCGCGCAACTTCTCCAGGCCCTCGCGCTCCTCTGTGCTCACGCTGTCCAGCCGCGTCTGGAGCACCTTGGCTTCCGCGTGCAGCTCCAGGAAGCGGTGCGAGGCCGAGTGCAGCTCGATCTCCCGCATGCGCGTCTTGAGCTTCTTGTACTTCTCCGCCTTCTTCGCCTGGCGCGAGAGGCTCTCGAGGCGGCGCTCCAGCTCGCTCGTAATATCCGTGACGCGCAGGAGGTTGGCCTGGGTGGCCTCCAGCTTGCGCTCGGCGGCCTTGCGGCGGGACTTGTACTTGGTGACGCCCGCGGCCTCTTCAATCAGGTGGCGCCGGTCCTCGGGCTTGCTGGAGACGATGAGGCCCACGCGGCCCTGCTCGATGATGGAGTAGGCCTTGGTGCCCACGCCGGTGCCGAGGAAGAGCTCGGTGATGTCCAGCAGGCGGCAGATGGTCTTGTTGATGAGGTACTCGGACTCACCGCTGCGGAAGAGGCGGCGGGTGACGGTCACCTCGGAGAGGCCGGAGAGGTGAACCGGGAGCGTGTCCGTCTCGTCCACGTGGAAGGTGAGCGACACCTCGGCCATGGACAGGGGCGGCTTGGACTCCGAGCCGTTGAAGATGACGTCCTCCATGCCGCGGCCGCGCAGGTTCTTGGCGCTCTGCTCGCCCATCACCCAGCGGATGGAGTCCACCACGTTCGACTTGCCGCAACCGTTGGGGCCGACGATGCCCGTCACCCCGTCATCGAACGTGAAGACGCTGCGTTCCATGAACGATTTGAAGCCGGTGATGTCCAGGCGCTTGATTCGCATGTGAAACGGGCTCCCGAAAGGTGTGCAGGCGAGGGAGAAAGCGCGCCGGAGGCCGAAAAATCGGCCTCGGAGCGTTCAGACGAGTAGCACGCTGGATCTCAGCCGATCAAGCATGACCCTGCCATGCGTGACGATATGCGAGCAGGCAAGCATGGCGCCCAACGGCCTGGCGACCGGGGGGTTGTCCGGGCGGGAACAGACCTTATCTGCACTCAATCGTTTCTGGAGGCGACCTGGGTTCAGGCCCCTGCCTGCTCTCTCCCTCCTCGTAGGAGCGTCCGGGGCGGGCATACCAGATGGGTCTGACACGCCTGCTCCCCAGGCGGGCAGCCCACCCCTCGCCCTGTCACTCCTGCTGACGCACACCCCGTCCACCGGCTCGGCTTCACCTACGACTCCGGCCGACACCGGGCGGCTGACGTAGGCTGGAGCGTCATGGCCCTCGTCATCCGCTACCGCTGCCATGCCTGTGGAGCCCATGTGGACTCCACGGGCCACGCCGCCTGGGTGCGCTGCGGCTACTGCCGTGCGCTGGTGGGAATCGACTGGCAGGCGTGGTTCGAGTCCCCCGCATACGCGGAGTGGCTCCGGAGCTACACGGCGCTACAGCCGAAGTTCACCGCCCTGCAGCAGCATCGGACCCAGGCCGAGGCGGCCGTCCGAGCGGGCCGGCTGGACGAAGCGGAGCGGCACCTGCGAGAGGTGGTGACACTCCAGATGGAGGTGACGCCACAGCTCTTCCCGCCGGAGGTCCGCACCGATGCGGCCTACCGCGAGCGCTACATCCGCTACGAAGCCTGGTCCCGTCTCCAGACGCTCGAGGACCCCACCCTCGCGGCGCTCGACGCACAGATGCAGGCGGTCAGCGTCTCGATGGATCTCAAGGATCCCATTCCCACGGCGGAGAAGGTGCTGGACATCGTGCGCCAGCACTACGACCGCCTCTTCACCCTGCCCGGCTTCGAGGATCCCGACGGCATGCCTCCCGCCTCGCGCTGCCGGCTCTCCCTCACGCTGATCGCCAATGCGTACCTGCCGCTGCTCTCCCCCGAGCAGCGGCTCACCCTGCTGCGGAGCGTGCACGGTGCGAACAACGTCCTGGAGACGGGGAAAACAGCCTCGGACGAGGTGGGCGTGTACCTCGAATGGACGTGCCCCACCTGCGGACTGGTGTCGTTCCAGGGGCGCACCGCGACGGAGCTCACATGTGTCGGGTGCTTCTACAAGCGCCCCTTCTCCGCCGACGTGCTGGGGCTCGACGAGGTCTCCACCCGCTGCGGAAGCTGCGGTCACCCGGTGACGCTCCCCGAGGGGACATTGGAGCTGCCCTGTGACGTGTGCGGTGCGCAGGTGCGGCGGATCGCCCGGACCGGCGCGGTGGAGCAGACGTTCTCGCGAGACATGGCGGCGCGTTACGGCACGGGGCTTCCGGTGCTCCCGGACGAGGGGGCGCCCGGGCTTCCGGTCACGGAGAGCAACCGGTGGGAGCTGCGCCTCGCCGGGCTGGCGCGCCAGGCGAGCTGGTACGCGAAGATCGTCCCGCTGTCCCGCTACGTGAGGCTCGTCCGCCAGAGCTTCCCGGAGCTGACGGACGCCGAGCGCGCAGCGATGCTGGAGCGCGTGGGAGAGCTGAAGACCTTCGAGGGGCTATCGGAAGATGGCCGGGTCCGGCTCGCCGAGGCCCGGGCGAAGCTGTTGGGCGCGTGACGGTCAGCGCTTGAGACGCCGGGTCCACTCGAGGCAGGGAGCCTCCACCCAGGTGTGCAGCAGGTGGGCGACGGAGATGCTCACCGCGAAGATGACTCCGAGGAACGCGAGGGCGACCGCGTCCGAGGGCGGAGCGACGCGCGACTTCACGGACATCAGGAGCATGCACAGGGGCACGTGAACGAGGTAGAGGCTGTAGGAGATGCGACCCAGGTACTGGAAGGGCCGGGCGGCGAGCCAGGAGTAGAGGCGCTGGCGGCGTCCGGCCACGTAGAGGATCGACGTGGTGGCGGCCGTCACGAACACGCGGTCGTCGAGCTTCCACAGGAAGAGGCCCCACAGCCCGAGCGTGAAGACGTACCAGACCGCGCGAGGCAGGCGGCCCTCGAGCGTCCACCACGTCAGGGCGCCGGCCAGGAAGACGAACACATGGGGAGGCAGGTACCGCACGTGAATCCGGGGGGACACCGTCTCCACCAGCCCCGTGGGCCAGGCGAGCGACAGCACGAAGAGGACCGCGAAGAACAGCGGCAGCACGCCCTCGCGGCCCGTCCGGCGGGAGAGCGCCTGGGCGAGTCCCAGGAGCACGGCGAACGCCAGGTAGAACTGGAACTCGATGCAGAGGGTCCAGAAGGCGACGTTGAGCTGCCCGTAGCCGAGGATGTCCTGCAGGTAGAGCAGGTGCGAGAGCAGATGCGGCCCCGAGGGCAGTCCCGCGGGAGTCCGGGTCACCCACGCGCGCAGGAACTCGTAGCCGCAGAACAGACCGATGGCCACCCAGTAGGGGGGATCCAGACGCAGCGAGCGGCGGAGGATGAAGTTGCCGATGGCCCCCGGGGACAGGTGCGTGCGGCGCAGCGAGAAGGCGATGACGAAGCCACTCAGCGCGAAGAACACCTCGACGCCACGGTTTCCGAAGACAGCCAGGCGCCCCATCAGCTCGGACAGGGCCCCCGCACCGGCGAACCGGAAGAGGCCCACGGAGTGCGGCACCACCACGGCAAGCGCGGCGAACCCGCGCAACCCATCCACCAGGGCCATCCGGCGAGCGGAGCCCCCTGCCTCGGGAGAGGGCCCGGCCTGCCCGGCGACGGACGGGGGCCCGGGCTCAACGGAGCGAGGCGCGTCGGAGGCGGGAGTCGAGGACGGGGACGACATGCAGACCGGGAACAAACGAGCGCGGCTCAGGCATCCGCTGGCGCCGCCACCGGGGGCTTCGGGCTCGACTGGGGTTCGACCGTCACCCGCACCACACGAGGCCCATCCACCTCCTCCACCTGGATGCGCCACATGTCCAGCTTGAGCGAGTCCCCCTTCTCCGGAATGCGGCCCAACTTCGCCATGATGTAGCCGGCGATCGTCGTCACCTCGACCTCCTCGTCCTCGATCTCGAACGAGACGTCCAGGCGATCCTCCAGGTCATCCAGCTGGGCCGTGCCCGGCAGCTCGAAGCGGCCGCCCGGCAGCGAGCGCACCTCGTCCACCCGGCGGCCCAGCTCGGCGACGTCGCCAACCACCTCGGCCACCACGTCCGCGATGGTGACCAGCCCCGACGTACCGCCGTGCTCGTCCACCACCAGTGCTGTCTGCCGGCGCCGTCGGCGGAACTCGTTGAGCAGCTGCTCCAGCGTCACGTGCTCCGGCACGTACAGCACCGGCCGCTGCACCTGGGACAGGCTGCGCAGCTCGCCTCGGGACAGGAGGAAGAAGAGGTCCTTCACGTTGACCAGCCCCTCGACCTCGTCCAGGTTGCCCCGGCACACCGGCAGCCATGTGTGGCCCGCGGCCCGCGCGTCCGCGATGCACTTCTCCAGGGGCTCCTCCATGTCCAGGAACTTCACCTGGTTGCGCGGCACCATCACCTGGCGAGCCGTCTTCTGGGCCATCTCCAGCGAGCGCTCCAGCAGCTCCGCGCGGGCCGTGGTGATGGCCCCCGCCTGCGCCGAGCTGTGGAGGATGACGCGCAGCTCCTCCTCGCTGTGGGCCTCCTGCGCCTCGTGCGCGGTGTCCAACCCGAAGGCCTTCAACACCCAGCCCGCCACGCCGTTGAGCAGCCAGATGGCGGGGTAGAAGAGGAAATAGAAGAGCCGCATGGGCAGCGCGACGGCGATCGTCGTCTGCTCGGCGCGCTGGATGGCGAAGCTCTTGGGTGCCAGCTCTCCCACCACGATGTGGAGGAAGGTGATGATGGCGAAGGCGATGGCCACCGCCAGCGAGTGCGCCAGCGCCACGCCCGCTGCCTCCGGCACCACCCGCGTCAGCACTGGCTCCAGCAGGTGGGCGAACGCCGGCTCACCCAGCCAGCCGAGTCCCAGCGACGCGAGGGTGATGCCGAACTGCGTGGCGGAGAGGTAGGCATCCAACTTCTCCACCATCTTCAGGGCGGAGCCGGCACCCGGCCTCCCCTCATCCGCCAGTGCCTGCAGGCGGGTGTGGCGGATCTTCACGATGGCGAACTCGGTCGCCACGAAGAACCCGTTCGCGAAGACCAGCAGCAGCGCCAGTCCGAGGAAGACCCATTCCATAGAAGAGCTCAGACGCTCAGAAGAGCGCCTCGAACTCGGGGTCGCCCTTCAGCGAGTCGAACATCGTATCCGTGGCCAGCCAGCCCTGCACCTTTTGGCGATCCGCCGTCACGGCCTTCTGCAGATAGGTCAACGCATCCGGCCGGCGGCCCCACAGCGCATAGAGCGCAGCCAGGTTGTAGTTGAGCAGCAGATCCTCGGCGTTGAGGGCGCGCGCCTTCTCGTAGGAGCGCTCGGCCTCGGCGTAGAAGCCCTTCTGGGCGTAGCAGATGCCCAGGTCCAGGTGCGCCTCGAAGTTCTCCGCCTCCAGGCGGACCACTTCCTTCAGCTGGGTGATGGCCGAGCGGTAGTCCCCCTCGTCCATCAGCAGCGCGGCAAGCTCGTGCCGGGGGAAGGCGTCCTGCGGATCCAACTCGATGGCCGTCTGCAGCTCGCGCATGGCGTCCTCGATACGCCCCTGGTCCGCGTAGGTGAGACCCAGGTTGAGGTGCGCGTCCGGATACTCGGGGTCCAGCTCGATGGCCTCGCGGTACTCGGTCACCGCCATCTCGGCCGCATGCGTGGAGAGGAAGCAGGCGAGGTTGTAATGGGCAGTGGGGCTCTCCGGCTCCAGTTTGAGCGCGGTGAGGTACTCGCCCAGGGCCTCGCGGAAGAGCTTCTTCTCGGCGTAGACGGTGGCGAGGTTGTCGTGCGCGTGGGCGGAGTCCGGATCGAGGTCGATCGCCTTCTTGAACTCCTTGATCGCCTCGTCGAGCCACCCGCGATCGGCCAGTTCGATGCCGCGCGAGTTGTGCTCGTCGGAGAGTACGATGTTGTCCTTTTCCCGGGCCATGAATTCGCGGGGCAATCTACGCGCCGCCACTTTCGCGGCGCAAGGAAGAGTCATGCCTCCCGCCGAGGGCTCGGCGGGTAAACCCTCAGGCTGCCCCGACGGGCCCGCCCCAAGGGAGTCCGGCGCAGGAAAGGGGTGCTCACCCCCTCCCCCAGGACTCGGGGGAGGAGGCAGGCAGAGGACTACTTGCGGCGCGCGCGATCGCGGCGGCGCTTGAGAGCCGACTTCTTCGAGGAAGCACGGTTGGACAGCTTCTTCTTGCTGCGATTTCCCTTCTGGGCAGGCATCTTCTGGTACTCCGTGATAGGCGGAAGTGGGCCGCACTGGCGGCAGCGAACCGCCCTTTTTTCACGCCCTCGGGCCCGAAGTCCACGGAATTTCTTGACCCCGTCCGGCCTTGCCTGTGGCCTGACAACGGGGCACAACCCCGACCCCTGACCGATGATTGACAAACTCGAAGAGGTGGAGCGCAAGTTCGAGCGCCTCACCGCCGACCTCTCCAACCCGGACGTCATCGCCGACTCGGCGAAGCTGCAGAAGGTCTCCAAGGAGCGCGCCAGCCTGGAGAAGCTGGTGGAGACCTTCCGCACGTACCGTAAGGTGCTCGACGATCTGAAGGAGGTCGAGGCCTGGCTCGGCAGCTCGGACCCCGACGAGAAGGCCTACGCCCGCGAGGCCCTGCCCGGGCTCAAGGAACAGCGCGAGACGCTGGAGGGCCAGCTCAAGATTCTGCTGCTGCCCAAGGATCCCAATGACGAGAAGGACGTCATCCTGGAGATCCGCGCCGGCGCCGGTGGCGACGAGGCGGGCCTGTTCGCCGAGGAGGTCATGCAGATGTACCTCCGGTACTCGGATCGCAAGGGCTGGAAGTCGGAGATCATCGACATGAGCCCGGGGAGTGTGGGCGGGGTGAAGGACGTCACCGTCATGCTCTCGGGCGAGGGCGTCTACAGCCACATGAAGTACGAGTCGGGCGTGCACCGGGTGCAGCGCGTGCCGGCCACCGAGGCGCAGGGGCGCATCCACACCTCCACCATCACCGTGTCGGTGATGCCCGAGGCGGAGGACGTGGACATCAAGATCAACCCGGCGGACGTCGAGATGCAGGTGATGCGCTCGACGGGCTCGGGTGGCCAGAGCGTGAACACCACGGACTCCGCGGTGCGCCTCATCCACAAGCCCTCGGGCATCGTGGTGAAGTGCCAGCAGGAGAAGAGCCAGACCAAGAACCGGGCCATGGCCGAGCGCATGCTGCGCGCCAAGCTCTATGAGATCGAGCAGGAGCGCATCCGCAACGAGCGCGACACCATGCGCCGCGGGCAGGTGGGCACCGGCGATCGCTCGGAGAAGATCCGCACCTACAACTTCCCGCAGGATCGGCTGACGGATCACCGCATCGGCCTCACGGTGCACAACCTGCCGGCCATCATGGTCGGGGGCATCGAGGACGTCATCACCGCCTGCCGCACCCACTACCAGGCCGAGGCCCTCAAGCAGCAGATGGGCGGAGGCCCCGGCACGAGCGCATGAGCGGAGACACCTGGACCCTCCGGAAGCTCCTCACCTGGACGACGCAGCACTTCGAGAAGAAGGGCATCGACGCGCCCCGGCTCACCACCGAGGTGCTGCTCGCCCACGTGCTGAAGACGACCCGGGTGCGTCTGTACGTGGACCTGGACCGGCCCATGGAGAAGGCGGAGCTCGCCGCCTTCCGCGCCCTCATCGAGCGGCGCGTGGCCGGCGAGCCCACCCAGTACCTCACCGGTGTGCGGGAGTTCTACAACCGCCCCTTCAAGGTGGACCCACGGGTGCTCATCCCCCGGCCGGAGACGGAGCTGCTGGTGGAGGCCGCCCTGCACAAGCTGCCCAAGGACGGGCCCGGTACGGCGCTGGATGTGTGCACGGGCTCGGGCTGCATCGCCATCAGCCTCGCGGCCGAGCGGCCCCAGGCCACGGTGCTCGCCACGGACCTCTCCCCGGATGCCTGCTCGCTGGCCAAGGAGAACGCCCAGGCGCTGGGCGTGGCGGACCGGGTGACGGTGCTCCAGGGCAGCCTCTTCACTCCCCTTCCCCCGGACGCCCGCTTCGACGTGGTGGTGTCCAATCCCCCCTACATCGCCTCGGGGGAGATTCCGGGCCTGTCCGCCGAGGTGCGCCGCGAGCCCCACATGGCGCTGGACGGCGGACCGGACGGGCTGGTGCTCATCCGCAAGGTCATCGAGGGAGCCCGCCGCTTCCTCAAACCTGGCGGGCTGCTTGCAATGGAGATTGGCGAGACGCAGGGCGCCGCCGTCCAGGGGCTCCTCCAGGCCGCGGGTTACGAGGACGCGCGGGTGGAGAAGGACCTGGAGCGGCGGGATCGCCTCGCTTTTGGGACACAGCCCGTGGCCGCAGGGCCACAGGGGTGAGACGGAACTGATGGACAAGATCATCGTGAAGGGTGGCCGCCCGCTGCAGGGCGAAGTGAACGTGTCGGGCGCGAAGAACGCGGCGCTCCCCATCCTCGCCTCGGCGCTGCTGGCGGACGGCAAGAGCGTGTACCGCAACGTGCCGGACCTGGCGGACGTGAAGACCATGCTCAAGGTGCTGGAAACCATGGGCTGTGGCACCGCGCGGCTCACCGGCCGCAAGAAGGACGTGTGCGAGGTGGCCGTCGAGGGCCCCATCACCCCCGAGGCCCCGTACGATCTCGTGAAGACGATGCGCGCCTCGGTGCTGGTGCTCGGCCCGCTAGTGGCCCGCTACGGCCGCGCCCGCGTGTCCATGCCGGGAGGGTGCGCCATCGGGGCCCGGCCCATCGACCAGCACCTCAAGGGCCTCAAGGCCCTGGGCGCCGACATCACCCTCACCGAGGGCTACGTCGAGGCCCGGGCGAAGCAGCTCAAGGGCGGCACCGTCAACTTCGACGTCATCACCGTGACGGGCACGGAGAACGTGATGATGGCGGCCGTGCTGGCCAAGGGCCGCAGCGTGCTGGAGAACTGCGCGCGCGAGCCCGAGGTGGAGGAGCTCGCCCGGGTGCTCAACAAGATGGGCGCCCGCATCGAGGGCGCGGGCACCTCCGTCATCACCATCGACGGCGTGGAGGCCCTCAACCCGGTGGAGCACGCCATCCTCCCGGACCGGATTGAGGCGGGAACACTCATGGTGGCCGCCGCCATCACCGGCGGTAACGTGCTGGTGAAGCACGCCGTCCCCGAACACCTGGAGGCCGTCATCCTCAAGCTGCGCGAGACGGGCTGCACCGTCACCGCCGAGCAGGGGGGGCTGCGGGTGAAGGCCCCCAAGGTCGTCGGCTCGGTGGACGTGAAGACGACCGAGCACCCCGGCTTCCCCACGGACATGCAGGCCCAGCTCATGGGGCTGATGACGGTGGCCAGCGGTACCTCGGTCATCTCGGAGAGCATCTTCGAGAACCGGTTCATGCACGTGCCGGAGCTGCACCGCATGGGGGCGGACATCACCATCCAGGGCCATACGGCGGTGGTGAAGGGGGTCAAGAAGCTGTCCGGGGCGCCCGTGATGGCCACGGACCTGCGCGCCAGCGCCTCCCTCGTGCTGGCGGGCCTGCGCGCCGAGGGCAAGACCGAGGTCCAGCGCATCTACCACCTGGACCGCGGCTACGAGCGCCTGGAGCGCAAGCTTCGCAACCTGGGGGCTGACATCCGCCGGGTGAAGGCCTGAGCCTGGGGGGCCCCCGGGTTTGCGCACGTGAACACATTGTGGCGGTCGGGTTGCATCTCAAAATTCATGCGACCTATCATTCTCTGAACGTCCGGGGGTGCACAGCTCCCCTGGACGCTCACCACGGGAGCGTTGCTCCCCCCTACAGGAGAATGAGCCACCCCATGAATTGCCCCGGTTGCAGCGTCGAGATGGCCGATCTCGAAGGCGACCACGAGACGTTGCGTAAGTGTGGAGAGTGCGGCGGGCTGTGGATAGACGTCGCGGATCTCAACCGGATCCTCCTTCACAACAACCTTCCCGGGCTCGAGAGCCAGGGCGGCAAGGTGGACGCGGAAGCGCTCACCGGCCAGTGTCCCGAGTGCCAGGTGGACCTCATTCGGGTGGACGGGGGTGATCGTCAGCACCCGTTGCACTACGACACCTGCGAGTCCTGCGGCGGCATCTTCCTCGAGTCGGAGTTCGCCGACGCCACCGACGCCAAGATCGCCGAGCAGGAGATCATCGACTTCTTCCGGCACTTCGGAGCCAAGAAGAAGACGGCCGCCGGCTGACGCCCCCACCGCGGGCGTCCCCTTGCGCACCACCCCTCCGGGCCCGTCGTCGTCGCGCGGGCCGGGAATACCCCCGCTCCGTCCTCCCTCCTTTCCCCCCTCGGGATGAAAGCGTCGCGCTGTCTGTTGGCGAACCTTGACACCCGGGCGCCAGGGGATTGAGTAGGCGCCCGAATGCCAAGAGGGAACGGAATGCGACGTCTGGGGTGGGTGTGGCCGTGCGCACTGCTGCTCGCCGGCTGTCCGAGCAGCTGCTCCAACAAGGGCTCCGAGGCACCGGACGCGGGTCCGGTCGTCACGGGGCCCGAGCAGCTCAACGAGAAGGAGCCCAACGACCGGCCCGAGCAGGCCCCCACCCTCGCGAGGGACGCGACGGTGAGCGCCAGCCTGGGGGCGGATCCGTCCAAACCCGACGAGGACTGGTACCGGCTCGCGCCCGACAGCCCGCGAGTGGCGGACGTCACCGTCTCCGGCATTCCCGGCGGGAACGTGGTGCTGGAGGTGTTCGACGCTCCCGGCGTGCGCAGCGCCAGCATCAACAGCGAGGGGGACGGCAAGCCGGAGCGCTTCCCCAACCTCTATGTCGAGCGCGAGCGCTGGGTGCGCGTGGCCTCGGCGCGCAAGGGCACGGGCGGCGCGTATACGCTCGAGGTGCGCTACCACGTGCCCGAGGACGGTGTGGAGCGCGAGCCCAATGACCGGGCCGTGGACGCCACGCCGATGCAGCTCGGACAGGCGGTAGCGGGGTTCCTCGGCCATGCGGGCGACGAGGACTGGTATCGGCTGGAGCTGCCCGAGCCGGCCGGTAGCACTCCCTCGGAGCCTGGAACGGCTCCGGACTCGGGTGGGGCCACCGGTGCCGCGCCCTCCACCGAGCAGCCCCCTACGGGCCAGCCCCCCGAGGGGACCGGCACCCCACCTCCCCCTCCTGGTTCCTCCGAGACGGCCCCCGCCACGCCTCCCGAGGAAACGGCCAACGCCCCCACGGGCGAGGGCAACCCGGCCGGCACGGGCACGCAGCCGCAGCCGGGGGGCTCACCACAATTCCAGGTTCCCGTGCCCGTCCCGGGCCAGGGCCTGCAGGCGCCCCCTCCCGAGGAGCCTCCCGCGGTGGCGCTGAAAATTGAACTCACCGGCATCGAGGGCGTGCGTCCGGAGCTGTCGGTCCTGTCGGCGGCGGAGGCGCCCCTGTTCACCACCCCCAAGGGCAAGGAGGGCGAGGGCTTCTCGCTGCGCAACATCGGCGTGCGCTCGAGCGATCGCGTCGTGTACCTGGTGGTGAAGAGCGGCTGGACGGGGACGGGCAAGGACGCGAAGCGGGGCTTCAACTCGGAGAAGCCCTACACGCTCACGGTGTCCTTGGAGGAGGCCGGGGCGAACGCGGAGCTCGAGCCCAACGACGAGCTGTACAAGGCCACGCCCCTGCCGGTGTCCGGCTTCAAGGAGGGCTTCCTGTCGCCCAAGGGGGACATCGACAACTTCGTCCTGAAGACGACGGAGCCGGTGCTGGCCAAGGTGGAGGTGTCCGGTGTGGAGCGCGTGGACCTGGAACTGTCGGTGGTGCAGCCCCCCGAGGGCGAGGGCCAGAAGGAGACGGTGCTCCAGCGGGCCAACGACGGCGCCATCAAGGAGCCCGAGCGCCTCAACAACGTGGCGTGCAGTGGCACCTGCTACTTCCGGGTGCAGGGAGCGGCGCGCAAGGTGGAGGGCAAGTGGGTGCGCGACTACGAGAACGCGGAGCAGCCCTACCGGCTGACCATCACCACCGTGCCCGACGATGGCAGCCAGGAGCGCGAGCCCAACAACACCCCCGACCGCGCCACGGAGCTCACCCCTGGCAAGGCGGTGCGCGGCACCATCTATCCACTCAAGGACGTGGACTACTACCGATTGGACCTGTCGGACCGGCCCGTGCGCACTCCGCTCAAGGCCACCCTGCTGGGCATCCTCAAGGTGGACGTGGGGCTGTACCTGCACCGCCTGGGCGAGGACGGAAAGCTGGCGCTCGTGCAGACGTCCGATCGCGCCAAGGGAGATCAGCCCGAGGTCATCCGCTACAGCGCCGAGCCGGGCGTCTACATCCTCGAGGTCCGCGACGCGCGCAACCGCGAGGCGAACTTCCAGGATGCCTACCAGCTCACTGTCGAGGAGGGCGAATAGCCCCCCGCGATACTTCTCGTTGACAAGCAGCGCTCAGCTCCCTACTTTGCGCCTGCTTGCGACGCGGTGGTAGCTCAGTTGGTAGAGCACGAGCTTCCCAAGCTCGGGGTCGAGGGTTCGAATCCCTTCCGCCGCTCACTTGAGGCCGACAGTTTCCGGGTCAACCCGGGGATTGTCGGCCTCTTCCTTTTCCGGCCCTCGAAGGAATTTTCCCGCGCGACCGGCTGTGCAGACTGCGCGTGAGCTCATTCCGTACCCGCCTGCCCCTCGGCCGTTCCGCCATCCTCTTCCTGGTCGCCGCCCTGCTCCTCCTGGCGCAGTACGCCATGGCGGCCACCCCTGCATCCGAAGCCATGGGGGGTAGCGCCGGGCAAAGCGTTCCTCGCGTGGAGCTGCTCTCCCGTGGGTTCAGCGGCGCCCTGCGTGCCGTCGTCGTGCCGCCGGGCGAGTCGCTCCAACCGTACCTCTCCGTCCGAGAGAGCTCGAAAGAGGCGCGTTGGTTCTCGCTGGGCTCCGGCCTGCAGGCCCCCGCCACTGTGTCCAACGAAGGACTGAAGGCACCGGACCAGCCGGGTATCTGGACGCTCGATTCCGCGCAGCCCGGCCTGGACGCTGCCCTGCACGCCGTCATCACCCCTGTCCACTTCGACGGCTCGAAGACCCACCTCAACGGCTACCACATCGGTCGCTGGCCGGCCCGCGCCGCCGGCCGCACCGGCCGCTACGCCCCACCCGAGCTCTTCATCGAGGTGACGCCTCGGAACCAGGACTTCGCCGTCTCCGAGCACTTCCGCCTCCGGAACTTCCTCACCAAGGACCAGGCCGACGTCTGGCCCAAGTACCTCGTGCTCGATCTGCGGCTGGTGGACAAGCTGGAGCTCGTGATCCAGGAGCTGCGCACCCTGGGCCATCCGGCGAAGGGACTCCACGTGATGAGCGGCTTCCGCACGCCCCAGTACAACGGGCCCGGCGAGAACGGCCGCGCGAAGTTCAGCCGCCACACCTATGGCGACGCGGCGGACGTCTGGCTCGATGATGACGGCGACGGGCAGATGGATGACCTCGATGGCAATGGGCGCATCGACGCGAAGGACGCCGAGGTGCTCGCCCAGGTTGTCGAGCGCGTGGAGCAACGTGTGCCCGCCCTGACCGGTGGCTGCGGGCTCTACCGCGCCAACCCGGCGCACGGGCCCTTCGTGCACATCGACGTGCGCGGCACTCCGGCCCGCTGGACCCGGCGCTAACCGCGCATTCCGCTCGAGGACGGAGGCTCACCCACCCGGGGCGGCGAATTCACCGCCAGCGCCTGCAACACCACTTCGTCCTGCTCGTAGATGTCCGGCCGGAACCCGACCCAGCCCTCCGTGTCCACGAAGGCCGTCCAGTAGAGCAGGTACACGGGGATCGGCGAGGGCAGTTCCACCCGCCTCGGCTCGCCACCCACCTTCATCTCGGCCGCCAGAGCGGCCTCCGACCAACCCTCGTGGCCCCGCAGCATGAAGTCCGCGAGCTTCGCCGGCTCCGCCACCCGGACGCAGCCGTGGCTGAAGGCCCGGTTCGTCTGGGTGAAGAGCACCGGATTGGGCGTGTCGTGCAGGTAGATGGCGAAGCGGTTGGGGAACATGAACTTCATCTGGCCCAGCGGGTTGGCCTCTCCGGGCGCCTGCGCGAAGCGGTAGGGCAGCTTTCCGGGTTCCAGCCCATTCCAGTCCACCGACCACGGGTCCACCTCCTCCCCCGTGGTCTTGTCGAGCACCGTCAACCCGAGTGCCTCGGCCGCGCCCGGATCCTCCCTTAGCTGCGGCAGCACCTCTTCCTCGGTGATGTCCGGGGGCACGTTCCATTCCGGATGGAGCACCAGGTACTTCACCTTGTCCTCCAGGACGGGCGTGCTCCAGTCCGGCATCCCGATGATGACGGGCATCCGCAACACCGTCCGGCCCTGCTCCACCGCCTCCAGCTCGAAGGCCGGAAGGTTCACCATCACGTACTGCGGCCCCAGGTTCCTCGGCATCCAGCGCCAGCGCTCCAGGTTCACCCGGATCTCGCCGATGCGCTCCTCCACCGGAACCCGCAGCTCCGCCAACGTCTCCTCACCCACCTTCCCGTCCACCGCCAACCCGTGCCGCCGCTGGAAGGTCTTCACCGCCGCCTCCATTTCCGCGTCATAGAGATCGTCCGGCGGAGGCATCCGGGGTGGCTCTGGAGCCGCCATCACCGCTCGGACGAGCTTGCCCACCAGCGCCACCGCGCCCACGCCCGGAACCTTCGCGTAGAGCTGCCGCTCCTCCGGGGCTGGCGGCAGGTCTCCCGTGACACGCAGCCGAGCACGTAACACAGACACCCGCGCCCCCTTCATCCCCCGCCTGAGCGGCTCGCCCTCCGGCACCAGGGGCCAGCCCCCAGCGGCGTCGATGGCCCGATAGCGAGCGAGTGCCTCGCGGAGTCGCACGAAGCCCTCGTTGCTCGGGGAGAGATTCCGCAGCGCACCGGCCAGGTCTCCGCTCGCGAGCGACCCTTCCAGCAGCGCCGCGAGCGCCACGGGCCCCGGTAGCTTCGTCCTCCACCGGATGAGCCGCGAGGACACCTCGCCGGACAGGAGATGCGAGGCGTAGGAGAGAAAGCTCGACGTCAACCCGAGCTCCATCCCCACCCACGCGTCCTCCGGCGCGCCACCCAGCGTCAGCCGGCGCAAGGACGCCTCGAGCTCCGAGCGGTGGTAACGCTCCGGCGACAGGCCCTCCGTCTCCGCCTCGCTAAGCGCCGTGAGGTACTGCTCCACCTGGGGCCGCACCGAGCCGTCATAGGAGAACCACGCGGGCTGGAAGCCCCGCGACTCGTAGAAGCGCAGCAGGGCCCTGGCAGTCTCCCGGGGCTCCATCTCCACCCGGGCCCGTACTGAGGACTCAAAGGAGGGAGGCATACCTCCTCCCGCGGCGAGAGCGGGCATCCCAACGAGCAAGCACCACAGGAGGACGAGCCAGGGCCTCATGGGACGACGGTAGGCATCCCCGGAGTGCGAGGCAGGCGAGCAGGCCCGCCCGCCCGCTCTCTTGACCGTTCAGGTATGGAGCCACCTGACCAATCAAACCTTGACTGAACGTCCTTTCAGCCCCACCCTGGGAGTGTGAAACCCCGCCCCGTCTCCAACCCGCCCAACCCTTGGGACACCACCGCGGTGGAGTACCTGGAGGAGATTCCTCCCGCGAAGTTGGAGGTCCTGGAGGACCACAGCCGCGAGGTGCTCGGGCGCAACGACAGCCCGGACGTGGGCTTCACCTGGAGCGTCAACCCGTACCGGGGCTGCCTCCATGCGTGCGCGTACTGCTATGCCCGGCCCTACCACGAGTACCTCGGATTCGGAGCCGGCACGGACTTCGAGACGAAGCTGGTGGTGAAGCCGCGCGCCGCGGAGCTGCTGCGCGCGGCCTTCGAGCGCAAGAGCTGGAAGGGAGAGACGGTCGCGTTCAGCGGCGTGACCGATTGCTATCAGCCGCTCGAGGCCTCGCTGCGGCTCACCCGGGCATGCCTGGAGGTGTGCGCCGAGTACCGCAACCCGGTGGGCATCATCACCAAGGGGCCGCTCATCGAGCGGGACCTGGACGTACTGCAGACGCTCGCACAGGAGGCCCGGCTGTCGGTGTGCATCACCCTGCCCTTCCACGACGAGCAGGTGGCACGCGCCATGGAGCCGTACGTCGCCACACCCCGGAGGCGGCTGCAGACCATCGAGCGGCTGGCCGCCGCGGGCATCACCGTGGGAGTGGCGGTGGCCCCCGTCATCCCCGGACTCAACGACGAGGACATGGTGCGAGTCCTCACGGCGGCGCGAGAGGCCGGAGCCACCCGGGCCTTCTACACGCTGCTGCGACTTCCCGGCCCGGTGCAGAACGTCTTCGAGGAGCGCCTGCGCGAGAAGCTCCCCCTGCGGGCCGAGCGAGTGCTGCACCGCATCCGCGAGACGCGAGGGGGCGAGCTCAACGACGCGCGTTTCCGCGTCCGCATGCGCGGCGAGGGCCTCTACGCGGACACCATCCGCAAGCTCTTCGAGACCACCGTGCGCCGAGTGGGGTTGAACACCGCGTGGCCCATGGACGAGACGGAGAAGGAGAAGGAGAGCCCCTTCCGCCGCCCCATGAAGCCGGGCACGCAGCTCAGTTTCTTCTGAGCGCCAACCATTCGAGTTCCAGAGCAAGGTCCGACGGCACCGGGCACCGGGTGGGATGATGTGCGCCAGCTGTCTCAGGCGTGTACGGCCGTCCAAGAGGCAAGACACTCTAGGAGGGGCAGGAGACCCTCGACCGGGGCCTTGGAGCCAGGGAGGGGCTTGACGAGACCCGACTGGCACGGCGAGTGCTTTCCCCGCCGACCGCACGCACAGCATCAATACGCCGTGCATCGAGCGAAACCCATGCACCGACGACTTCTCAAGACCCTTCTACCTCTCTGCATCCTGGGCAGCCCTGCCTGCATCGATGTCCCCGACATCGACACGCCCGGCCAGACGGTCGGCAACTTCTCGCTGTCCATCGACCCGAGCCAGACCAGTGTCTTCCAAGGAGGGAGCCGCGGCATCCAGCTCACGCTCACCCGTACGGGCGGCTTCACCGACAGCGTCACGGTCGAACTGCACAATCCTCCAGCCGGCATCAGTGCTCAGCCCGTCACGATCGACGCGGGAAGCACCTCCGCCACGCTGACTGTCTCCGCCAGCGGCAGCGCCGAGCCCGGCCCCAAGACACTCACCGTGCGAGGCAGCTCGGGGACACTCATCCTGGACGTCTCCGTGACGCTCACGGTGGCGCGGCAGGGGGACATCCTCGTGCAGTGGGCGAGCCCCACCCAGTCCAAGGCATACGCGAAGGACTCCATCCAGGTGCAGGTGGTGGTCGAGGGCGGCACGGCGGATTCCATCGACCTGTACAAGGGGACTCAGTTCCTGACGCGCCTGTCAGGGCCCTCGTACCAGTACACGTGGGACACCAGCCAGGAGACGGAGGGAGAGTACCCGCTCACGGCTCGCGCCACGGTGGGAGGCAAAACCTTCGACAGTGCGATTCGCACCATCGCGGTCGACCACACGGCGCCCAAGGTGGCTACGCGGACTCCGACCGCCGGAGCCACTTCTGTCTCCGTCCGAGACACCATCCAGGTGAGCTTCGATGAAGCGCTGAAGGCCGCCTCGGTGACCGATGCATCCGTGGTGCTGAGCACTCCGAGCGCGTCGAACATCGCCAAGACGCTCTCACTGTCGGCGGATGGGAAGACGCTGACGATCAGCCCTACGGCACCACTGGCGTTGCCGGCCGATGTCACCATCAGCATGGGCACGGGCACGGCACCGCTGACGGATCTGGCAGGCAACGCGCTGGCGTCCTCGTCAGCCTGGAGTTTCACGGTTCCTGCCTGGCTGCCACTGGGAGGAGCCATCAGCGCAGTCCCTGACAACACTCCCGCCGAAAACGTAGCCATGAAGGTCGGTACAGACGGAAACCCCGTGATTGCCTGGTCCGAATCCAACGGGGCGACGAAGAATATCTACGTCAGGCGCTGGACGGGCACGAACTGGGTGGACCTCGGAAGCACGATGAGCGCGGTAGCAGATACGGGCACACATTCAGACATGCCTGCGATTGCCCTGGACGCTTCGAACCGGCCCATCGTGGTGTGGCAGGAACTCACGACCACCTCCGGCCCCACCAACCTGTACGGAAGACAGTGGACTGGCTCAACTTGGGAGGCCCTTCCTGAAATCCCGGCCACCACAGGTTCTGACACCAGGCGCTACGAACCTTACGTCGCTTTTGACAGCACAGGCAACCTGGTCATCTCCGCATCCTACTATAATGGTGCCGGCTTTCAGGCACTCGCCTTCAAACTCGACGCCACCACCAACACATGGGCCGACGTCTCGCCTCCCAAGCCGAGCGATCTAATCCAGCCCAGCAATCCTGTCCTGGCTATGGATGGCACAGGCAACTGGTTTATCGCCTATGACGCCTACTCGGAAGCCTTGAGCCAGCGAGGCATTGTTGTACAAAAAAGAGACTCTTACGGCGCCTGGTCTCCACAGATGGGCAGTACAGTCACCAGCCCATCAAAGAACATCGGGTACCAAGCTTCACTTACCCTGGATGGAACCGGCTCTCCCTATATTGCATGGAAAGAGACCCCGGCGTGGGATAGCACGAACAACTCCATCTATGCCGCGTTCTGGAATGGATCGTCCTGGCAGATGATTGGCAGCAGTGTCAGCGGCAGCACAACCGCAAACTCGTTCCCCTCCATCATCATGGGCAGTGATGGACGTCCGCTCATCGCATGGAGTGGCTATGCCGCCCCCGAGACCTCCATCTGGGTGAGCCGGTGGAATGGCACCACCTGGCAGCCTGTAGGCCCTCGGCTCAGCGCGGAAACAGGCATCAGCACCGCTGGTTTCCAGCCGGCTCTGGCCCTCGACAAGAACGGGCAGCCCCTGGTCGCCTGGCATGAGTCCGATGGCGCCGTGTCGAACGTCTACGTCTATCGCTACAACTATTAGCCTCGACGGCGTGCGCCTGAGCGAGTGCTTTGAATAGAAGAAGGGCCGTGCCCGGTTGCAGGCACGGCCCTCGTCTTCAACTCCGCGGCTCCGCTCGAATCGCTACCAGACCTCGCAGCGCTGCGCGGCCGGGCGCACCATCTTCGCGCCTTCCTTGCACTGGAAGGCCTTCTGGAACCCGGGCAGGTTCACCACCGGCCCGTTCACCCGCCAGTACGGCGGCGAGTGCGGATCCACCACCGCCATCTGCCTCGCGAACGCGTCCCGGTACTTCGAGCACCACGACTGCGCGTATCCCAGGAAGAACTGCTGGCTCGGCGTGAACCGGTAGCTGTTCGCCTGCTTCGCCACCTCCGGCTCCTTCGCCAGCCACGCCTCCATCGCCGCGTGCGCCAGCTTCAGTCCTCCCAGGTCCGCCACGTTCTCGCCCAGCGTCAGCGCTCCGTTCACCTTCAGCTCGTCCACCGCCGTGTAGCCGTCGTACTGCGCCTTCACGCACGCCACGCGCTCGCGGAATGCCTTGTCCGAGGCCTGCGTCCACCAGTCGCGCAGGTTGCCCTCCGCGTCGTACTGACGGCCCTCGTCGTCGAAGCCGTGGGTGATCTCATGCCCCACCACCATCCCCATCGCCCCGAAGTTCACCGCCGGCGTCGCCTCGCGCGTGAAGAATGGAGGCTGCAGGATGCCCGCAGGGAAGACGATCTCGTTGAACGGCGGGTTGTAGTAGGCGTTCACCGTCGGCGGCGACATCAGCCACTCGGCCTTGTCCACCGGCTTGCCGATCTTCGCCAGCTGCCGCGCCTGCTCGAACGCCGCCGCGTTCTGGAACGAGTTCAGGAACGAGCCCCGCTCCACCTTCAGCGCGTCGTAGTTCCGCCACTGGTCCGGATAGCCAATCTTGTTGATGATCTTCCGCACCTTCACCAGCGCCTGCTCGCGCGTGGGCGCGTCCATCCACGTCAGCGTGTCCAGGTTGCGCTCGAAGGCCTTCTCGATCTCCACCACCATGTCCTGCGTGGTCTTCTTGCCCTCCGCGCCGAACGTCTGCGTGATGAAGGGCTGCGCCAGCGCCTCGCCCAGCGCTCCGTTGGTGAAGCGCACGCACTTCTTCCAGCGCGGCACATCCTCCTTCGCTCCCGTCAGGTTCTGCGCGTTGAAGCGGAAGCGCTCGTCCTGGAAGCTCTTGGGCAGCGCCGGAACGACGCTCACCACGTAGTTCCAGGTCAGGTAGGGCTTCCAGGCATCGGGCTTCGTCGCCTTCACCAGGCGATCCACTTCCGCGAAGAACGGCGGGTGGGTGACGTTGAGCGCCTGCACGTCCTTGGCGCTCGCCGCCGTGAAGTACACGTCCCACGGGAATGTCGGCGCGGTCTCCTTCAGTCCCTTGCGCTCCAGCCGGTGGTAGACGTTCTTCGGCTCGCGGCGGTCCACGCGCGACAGCGAGGCCTTCGCCAGCGCAGTCTCCAGCTCCATCACCGACGCCGCGCTCTTCGCCGCCTGCTCGGGCTTCTCGCCCAGCAGCCCGAAGATGTTCTTCATATGCTCCACGTACGCCGCGCGCAGCGCCTTCGATTTCTCGTCATCCTTCAGGTAGTAGTCCCGGTCCGGCAGACCGAGTCCGCCCTGATCCACCTCTCCGATGACCTGGGTGGCGTCCTTGAAGTCGGTGTTGGAGCCGAGCTGGAAGAACGGGAACACGTGCTGGGCATGCAGCGAGCCCACCACCTGGGCCAGCTCCTTGGCGTTCTTCACCGCCGTCAGCTTCGCCAGCTGGGCCTTCAACACGGGCAGCGATGCCTCGAGCTGGTTCTCGTCCATACAGGCGCCGTAGTAGTCCCCCAGCTTCTGCGCGTAGGGCGTGCCCTCGGGGGCCTTGCCCGTGGACGTCGCCGCCAGGATGTCCCGGAGGATTTCCTCGTTACGCGCCGCGATGGTGTCGAAGCCTCGCGACCAACGTGGGCGATCCGCGGGAATCTCCGCGCTCTTCACCCAGTTGCCGCACGCGTACTCGTAGAAGTCCTCGCAGGGATTCGCCTGCTCATTGAGCGCCGCGGCGTCCAGCCCGGACGGCAGCGGCTTCGTCTCGGCCACCGGCTGCGGCTGGGGCGCAGGCGCGGACTGAGGCTGCGCGGGAGCGGGTTCCGCCGTCTTGCAGGCGGACGCCAGGAGACAGCAGGCGGCGAGCAATGCCTTTCTCATCCAGTATTTCTCCATGTAGAGAGTCAAAGCGGTCCGCACCCTACTCGGCGGCTGGCTCCCTGCAACCTCTGGATGTGAGTGGCACTCCACGGCGAGCATGGGAGTGGGAACGCCTCGACACTCCGCGCCTCGGAGCCCCAGGCCCGGCGCTCCACGTACGCACCGCGCGAGGACGGGTGACACGGTGCGACGCGGCTCTCCATGATGTCCATCCCTCCCCCCGCCCTTCACTCCCAGGACGAGGCGGAGGGTGGCGCCCGGGTGGGGACTACTTGCCCAGCATTGCGTCCTTGAGGCTCTCGTCGACCGGGCTCTTCCCCAGCCACACCGAGAAGAGCGCGTCCGAGAAGTCCTTGCCCTCCACCGAGATCTTCTGCCCCGCCTTGCTCTCGATGGTGGTGCCCTTGCCCGGCGTGTACGTCAGCACCAGCTCGTCGCCCTTCTTCAGGTCCGGGATCGCCGCGGTGAACGTGTCCAGCCGCTGCTGCAGCGCCGGCAGCTTGTCCTTCGCGTTCTTCTTGAAGCCTTCCTCGATGGCCTCGACGATCGTCTTCTTCTCCAGGTCGCGCAGCATGGACATCCGCACGCGCTTCACCTGATCCGACTCGATGACCTGCTGGGCACTCTGCGACGGGTTCTGCAGGTACAGCCCGGCCGTGTACACGTTGAAGACGAACTTCTTGCGCAGGCCCGCACCGTTCAGCTTCAACTCCTTGCCCTCGACCGTCACCGTGTCGGGGAACTGAACCCCCGACACCTCCTTGGCGGCAGCGGGCAGCGCGAGCACGACGGCCATCACGACAGCGCACAGCGTAGCGTTCTTCATGACCCCTCCTGAAAGGTAAGGCCCCCCAGGTCTAGCCAATCGAACGCCCCTCCGTCGACAGATGGATGGATGGCGCCTCGCGTCAGCGGCGCCCTACCCGTTCTTGCGGATGAACTCCTCCATGAAGGACACCAGCGTCCGCACGTTGTCCACCGTCACCGCGTTGTACAGGGACACCCGGATGCCCCCCGCCGTGCGGTAGCCCTTGAGGCCCACCATGCCCACCTTCTTCGCCTCGGCCACGAACCGGTCGTCCAGCTCCGGCGTGGGCAGCTTGAAGACCGCGTTCATGTACGAGCGCGAGTCCTTCTCCACCGGCGCCTGGTAGAAGCCGGCGTGCTTGTCGAGTGCCGCGTAGAGCAGCTCGCCCTTCTGCCGGTTCCACTTCTCCAGCTGGGGCAGCCCTCCCACCTGCTTCACCCAGGCCAGCACATTGCGGCACAGGTAGATGGCCAAGGTCGGTGGGGTGTTGTAGAGCGAGTTGTTTTCCGCGTGGGTCGAGTAGCGGAAGATCTTCGGGATGTCCTTGCGGCCACGGGCGATGAAGTCCTTGCGGGCCACGGCGATCAACACGCCCGAGGGGCCGAGGTTCTTCTGGGCTCCCGCGTAGATGAAGGAGAAGCGGCTCACGTCCGTCGGCTTCCACAGGAAGTCCGAGCTCATGTCCGCCACCAGCGGGACGTCCCCCACCTCGGGCCACCAGTGCCACTGGGTGCCGTAGATGGTGTTGTTGGTCGTCACGTGGACGTAGGCCGCCTTTGGATCCAGCTTCAGCTCGTCCTGGCGCGGAATCCGCACGTAGCGCTTGTCCGGCAGCACCGTGGTGGCCGCGATGCGCGCCTTGCCCACGATCTGGGCCTCCTCGTAGGCCTTCTCGCTCCAGACGCCCGTCATCAGGTAGTCCGCGCTGGCGCCCGGGGGCAGGAAGTTCATGGGCACCTGGGCGAACTGCTGCCCGGCCCCACCGGTGAGGAAGAGCACCTGGTGGGTGTCCGGGATGCCCAGCAGCTCGGTGAGCAGGGAGATGGTCTCCGTGTGGACGGCGTCGTACTCCTTGCCCCGATGACTGTGCTCCATGATGGACATGCCCGAGCCCTGGAAATCCAGCAGCTCGTCCCGCGCGCGCTCGAGGGCGGGCAGGGGCAGACCGGCGGGACCGGGGTTGAAGTTGATGACGCGCATGGCTGTGTCCTCAGGAAAATGAACAACCGCGTGGCCATTCTGCCGCACACTCCTCCCAGGGGAAGCAGGAAGCGTGGCGTCCGTCCACCGGGTCGCGTGTGGCCGCTGTACCCCCAGGAGGGTCTATGACTCGGGTGGGTTCCTCGCGGGAGCTGACGGAATGGGTGGTGCGGGCGGCCCGGGGAGAAACGCCTGCATTCAGCGAGCTGTACCGGCGCACCCGGCCCCTGGTGGCCCGGCTGACCTCCAGTTTCGCCCCGTTGGACCCGGATGAGGTGGAAGACGTGATCCAGGAGACCTACGTGCGCGCCTTCAAGGCGCTCCCCCGGCTCAAAGAGCCGGCGGCCTTCGAGGCGTGGCTCCTGTCCATTGCCCGCAACCGCGCCCGCACCCGGCTGGAGCGCAAGGGCCAGACGCGCCGGATGGACGAGGAGCTCACCGAGCCCCAGCCCGAAACGGTCTCCGTGGTGCCCGAGGCCCTCCAGCTCGAGCGAGACATCTCCGTGGTGCGCCAGCTCATCGACGAGCTGCCCGAGGGCGAGGAGAAGAAGACCGTCTACCTCTTCTATGTGGAAGGCCAACTGTCCGCCCGGGAGATCGCCGAGAAGCTCGGGGTGGGAAAGAGCGCCGTGACCATGCGCCTGGAGCGTTTCCGGGCCCGAATCAAGCAGGAGCTGCTCCGGCGCGTGCTCGCCGGACGGTGGGAGTGAGCCACATGAAACACCTGGATGCCGAAGCCCTGCGAGCCCTCTCGGCCCATGAGCCCGAGGCGGTGGCGTACTTCCGCGAGCACCTCGCCCACCCGTGCGAGGAGTGCATGGACTTCCTCGCGAAGGTCCCCGGTCCCGGGCTGCTCGACGGCCAGGTGGATGCCCTCCTGCTCCAGCTCGCGCCGGCCCGGCAGGAGGAACCCAGGCTGGACGAGGTGGGTTTTGCCCGCGTCCGCCGTGGCATGAGGGGCCCCACGCGGCCCTGGCTCAAGGTGGGGGCAGCCGTGGCCCTGGCGGCCGGCCTCGCGGGGCTCATGCTCCTCCCCCGCGCCCAGCATCCGACCGGACGGGAGACGGGTGCGTGGAATGGGGTGAAGGGCGTGGGCCGGCTCGCCCTGGAGATGTCCGTGGTGGCCCGCGAGCCAGACGGAGACCTGCGCCGGATGGATCCGGGAGCCATCGCCTCGGAAGACGATGTGCTGGTGCTGCGCTACCACGCCACCGAGGCCGGTGAGGCCCTCCTCTTCCAGCAGCGCGACGGCGCCGCTCCCGAGCTGCTCGGCCGCTTCCCCCTCGAGGCCGGGACACACGAGCTGGAAGGCCCCCAGGGCCTGGTGGGCATCAGTCTGGAGGGCGAGTCCGGGCCGCTCGCCTTGTGGTTGGTGGGTTTCCCCTCGGGGCAGGTTCCCCCACCCGACGAGGTGCGCGATGCACTCACTCGTGGCGACATGGAGGAGAGCGCTGCCCTGGCGATCAACCGGTTCGAGCTCCAAGTTGGCGACCACGCAGGGCAGAATCCCCGCCCACGGTGAGATGCCTCGTCTTCATGCTGCTGGGGGTGCTCGCGGCCTGCGCGAGCCCGGGGTCGCTCGAGAAGGGCGACAAGGGCGGACTCGTGTCCGTGAAGGTGGATGAGACCGCGCTCTCGGAGGCCTATGCGCCCCGGAGGCTGGCCCTGCTGGTGGGCGTGTCGCAGTTCCAGGACGCGCAGTGGAGAGACCTGCGCTACTCCTCCAAGGACGCGGAGGACCTGGCCGCGGCGCTGAGGGATCCGGCGCGCGGCCACTTCGACCAGGTGCGCGTCCTCACCCGCCCCGAGGAGACGACCCGGGCCGCCATCCTCGGCGCGCTCCGCCAGTTGAAGCAGGAGGCCTCGCGGCCGGATGACGTGGTGGTGGTGTACTTCTCCGCGCACGGGACGCTGGCCCGCGATAGCAAGGGCGAGCTCAAGCGCTACCTGGTGACCGCCGACGCCGCGTACCGCGCCATTCCCCAGACAGCGCTGTCCATGGACGTGCTGAAGGCCGAGTTCGACCAACTCCCCTCGCGCCGCCGGCTGATGGTGCTGGCCACCTGTCACAGCGGCAGTGGCAAGTCGCTGCTGCCCCGCGAGCTGGAGGCCGAGCTGGCGGGGATCAAGGCCGGCTTCTACGCGCGGCCCATCGAGGAGTCGAGCCGGGCCTCCATGGTGTTCGCCGCCTGCGACTGGGGCGAGACGGCCCGAGAGGACGAGGGACTGAAGAACGACATCTACACCCACTTCCTCATCGACGGGCTGAACGGCGCCGCGGATCGCAACATCGACGGGGCCGTCACGGCCACCGAGGCCCATGACTACGCGCGCCGCCGCACCTACGCCTTCACCGAGGGGCGGCAGCGGCCCTCGGCGGAGATCCTGGAGGTGGGCGCGGATCCGGTGGTGCTCTCGGGCCGGATCGACCGGACGGGCCGCCCGGAGCTCTTCTCGTACAACCCCCGGCTGGACGGCTTCACGCTGAAGGTGGACGGAGAGACGCGCACGGAGCTGCCCGGAGGCGCCGCCGTGACGCCCGGCCGCCGCACCGTGGAGCTCACCAAGGGGGATGACATCCTCATCCGTGAGGTGGTGGACATCTCCGCGGGCGAGCGGCTGCCGCTGGAGCGCCTGCTGACCCAGGCCTTCCCCCACCGCTCGCTGGCGCTCATGGGCGGCATGTTCTCCTTCGTGGACGCGCGCAGCCGCAACGAGCTGCTGCCCGCCGCACCGGAGCTGGCGGTGGTGCTGCGGCTGGAGGAGCGCCCGCTGCCGGACCTGAGCCTCCTCTTCGACGTGAGCGGGAGCCGGGGCCATCGGAGCCTCCAGCTGACACCTGGCAACAGCGTGCCCTTCATCTACACCTCGCTGTCGCTGGGGGCCGCGGTGCCCTACACGTGGCGGTGGCAGCGCCTGTCGCTCTACGCGGGCCCACGTGTGGCCGCTCTGCTCCTCCAGCGGTCCTTCCAGACAGAGGCCTTTACCGGGGCACAGCAGTACTTCACCGTCAGCCCGGGCGTGGTGGGAGGTGTGGTGTGGCGGCTGAACGAGCGGCTGGAGCTGACATCGCAGCTGCAGATGATGGTGACGTACGTGGTGGTGGACGGGCGGGGGCAGGCCGTGGGTTTCACCGGCGGATGGGCCGGCATGGGGTACCGCTTCTGATGCGCCAGATCGGCTACAGCGTGCTGATGGGACTCGCCTTCGCGGCGGGGGCGTGCGGGGGGTTCGACAACACCCCCTTCCGCACGGGGACCGTGCGCGGCCACATCACGGAGGCCGACCCGGCGGTCGCCCTCGTGTCGCTGGTGGGCAACCCGGACATCCGCGGCACCGTGAACGCGGACGGAAGCTTCCTGGTGGAGCGCGTTCCAGCCGGCCCGGGGGAGCTCTTCATCGTGGCCTCCGCGAACAAGGCGTTGCGCCTGCCGGTGGTGGTGCCCGGGGGAGGCTCGGCGCGACTGGAGGACGTCAAGCCGCGCGCCGCCGGCTTCCTGGAGCTGAAGGTGAGGGCCCCCGGACACCAGCGGGTGGGCAACGGGCAGGTGTCCGTGACGGGCACGCCCTTCCAGGGGTTGCAGCTCGAGGAGAATGGGAAACGGCAGGTGGGTCCGCTCCCTGAGGGTTGCTATACCCTGGAGACGTCCGTCCCCGGCTTCCCGGTGAAGACGACGGACGCGTGCGTGGGAGAGGACGAGCACAAGGAAGTGAAGATCGATCTCCCCGAGCCGGACGAGGACTTCGCCAGCCGTGGTTGCAGCGTCAACGGCTGTGAGAGCGGCAGCCACTGCGCAGCGGATGGCCGGTGCCTGGAGTGCGTCTCGGATGACCAGTGCGCCCCAGGCCTTTCCTGCCAGAGCGAGCGCTGCAGGGCCCCTGGCGAGCCGTGTAAGCCCTGTGATGAGAATGAGGACGAGGGGTGCCCGTCCGACGGCCAGGGCCAGGGCTGCGAGGAGTTGCGCGAGGGCGTCTCGGCCTGCATGGCGCGGTGTGACAACCAGATCTGGTGAGGCCGGGTCACTCTGCGGGTGGGCACCTTCCGTGACAGCGACGGGCACTACCGCGCTCGAGGGATGACGCAGAAACCGTGCGTCGAGGGCACCTGCACCTACCACTGCGCCACGGGCGCGGCCCGGCTGCCCGCGTGGCGAGCGACTCGGAAGTACTCACCGGGCTCCCCACGCCAGGGGTGATCCATTCGTGAGAATTCAGGAAACCTCGCGTCCTCGCCCTCCCGGCTGCGATCCCGTTTCAAGCTTGCGGTGCGGATGAAGACACGGCCGGGCAACCACATGAACCCCCAAGCCAGACGTCAGAAATGGCGGTACGCTAGAGGCCTATGTGGAAGAAAACCTGGCTACTCGGCATCCTGATGGCAGCGACCGCGCTGTCTGGCTGTTCCTCCTGCGGCGACAAGCCCGGTGGGGGCGGTAATACGGTGGATGGCGGAGATGGCGGCGGCGGCTCACAAAACGATGGAGGCGGCGGCTCTACCGACGGCGGCGGCGGCTCTACCGACGGCGGCGGCGGCGGTTCTACCGATGGCGGCGGCGGCGGTTCTACCGATGGCGGCTCCACTGACGGAGGAGGAGGCGGCAGCCCCACGCTGGGCTCCCTGACGATTTCTCCCACCAACCCGACCCTCGCTGTCACGGGCAGCACAGGCGTCCTCCAGGCCTTCACGGTGAGGGGGACCTTCACCGACGGGCACACGGAGGACATGACGAGCCGGTCCAGCTTCAGCATCGACGATACGCGGCTGGGCACCTTCGGCGGAGCGAGCTTCACCTCGAGCACCACCGTCGGCGGCGCCAGCACCGTGCGTGCCCGGGTGGGCACCATGTCCGTCTCCACCCCCATCACGGTGCGGCTCGACCAGAAGGTGTCGGACACGCCTCCGGCCGGCAGCACGAGCACCACGCCCGTGCCCGCCGATCCGGGCTCGAAGTTCGGCGGCACGGTGGACACCTCGTACAAACCGCAGATCGTCTACCCCAACAATGGCGTCCTGGTGCCGCCCAACCTCGGGCAGTTGGAGATCCACTTCCTGCCGAACAACGCCTCCACCTCGCTGTTCGAGCTCGCCTTCTCCAACAGCATCACCAACGTGCGCGTGTACATGCGCTGCTACCTGCCGTCGGGCTTCACCCTGCCCTCGGGAGTGAGCCGCGGTTGCATCTACACGCCCGAGGACAAGGTGTGGAAGTTCCTGGCCGAGAGCAACCGTGGCGGCCAGCCGGTGAAGGTCACCGTGCGCTCCACGGACGACTCGGGTTCTGGCACGGTGGGCGTGTCCGATCCCATCGCCATCCAGTTCGCCCGCGCCGAAATCAAGGGCGCGCTCTACTACTGGACCACCTCGGGTGGCACCGGCGTGATGCGCTACGACTTCGCCGGCGGCACGGGCACGCAGACGGCCTCGCCCGTACTGAGGGCCAGCAACATCAGCACCAGCGTGAGCTGCGTGGGCTGCCACGCGCTGAGCCGCAACGGCAAGAAGCTGGTGGCCGAGGTCAATGGCCAGAACGACGGCCGGCTCGCCCTGGTGGACCTGTCCACCTTCAAGAGCACCGACAAGATCCCCCTGTCGCAGGGTGGCGTGAAGCTGAGCAACTTCGAGTCGTGGAACCCGGACGGCACCAAGTTCGTCGGCGTCTACGCCGATAGCGGCACCTCCCGCTACTCCCTGCAGATCTTCAACGGCGACACGGCGGCCTTCGAGTCGGAGATCCCCAACAGCGGCGACTCCACCAACCCCGCCAACCACCCGGACTGGAGCCCGGATGGCCAGACGATCGCCTACATGTCCATGAGCAACATCGGCTCGAGGACGAACCAGCGCAGCTGGATGGGCACCATCAAGATGGTGACGGCGAAGACGGGCGGCGGCTGGAACGCCCCGGTGACGGTGGTGGCTCCCGAGACCTACAAGAACCGGTACTACCCGGCCATCGCGCCCGACAACTCCTTCCTCGTCTACAACGAGTCCCTCTGCGTCACCGCCGATACGGACAAGAACTGCAACGGCGATACGGACCCGTCCGCCCGGCTGTGGGCCGCGAAGCTGCAAGCCGGCGCCCAGCGGGTGGAGCTGGCCAAGGCCAACGAGGGCGGTGTGATGGACAAGGGCGAGACGAAGCTGACCAACAGCTACCCGAAGTGGAGCCCCTTCGTGACGCGCGGCAACTCGGGCGACACCAGCCGGCTGATGTGGGTGACGTTCTCCTCCTCGCGCAAGTACGGCCTGCGCGTGCCCATCACCACCGGAGGCGATGAGAACCCCAGCGGCACCCTGCTGTGGATGGCGGCGGTGGATCCCGACAAGGTGAGCGCGGGAGTGGATCCGTCCTACGCGTCCTTCGCCCTGCCCTTCCAGGACCTCAGCACCTCCAACCACATCGCCCAGTGGGCCCAGTACCTCGTGAGCAACGGGTGCTCCACGGTGGGCGAGGGGTGTAACTCGAGCGGTTCCACCTGCTGCAACGGCCTGCAGTGCGTGCAGACCAGCTACGATCCGCCCATCCCCTGCGACGTGGCCGGCGCCTGCGTGTGCCAGGCCATCCCGCAGTGCGCGCCGTCGTTCGAGAAGTGCTCGTCCGTCGCGCCCTGCTGCGACGGTCTGAGCTGCGTGGATGACTCCACCGGTGGCGCGTGCAGCGGCCCCAACTGCACCTGCAAGCCGCCGTGCTCCAACGTCAACCAGCCGTGCGGCGGCGCCTCGGCCTGCTGCGACGGTCTGCGGTGCACGGATACCTCGAGCGGCAGCGTCTGCCGGATCATCATCGAGTAGCCGCACCCGCCGCGGCGGCTCCGGTCCACGCCGGAGCCGCCCGGTGAAGTCTCAAGGCGACAGGACGAGGCCGTCCGCCACGCACGACTCCACCGCGGCGCGGATGTCCGCCTCGGCCACGCTGGTCGCCTCCGCCACCTGAGGCGGCGTCAGTCCCTCCACCGCCATCTTCAACGCCAGCAGCGAACGATCGTTCGCTGACAGGTACATCGTCACCAGCCGCTCGGGGTGCCGCCACAGCAGCGCCATCTCCTGCCCCGGCTCCGGTCGCGCCCTCCGCTCCTTCGCCCGTACGTACGCGCAGAGCTGGAAGGGGTGCTCCAACACCACCAGCGTCGGGTTCACCGTCAGCCGCTCCACCTTCTCCGGCACCGGCTCCATCGACGTGTACACGGCGAAGTCCGCCCACTCGAAGCGAGCCAGCGAGGGCAGGAAGTCCGGCAGGCCGCGCCGCTCCGCCTCGTCCGCGAGGAAGCCCGGAAAGCCCTCGCCCAGGTGGTTCATCTCGTAGGGACGCGAGGGCCTGGACGCCTCGTAGGCCCGCCCCAGTTCCGCCCACAACGCCTCGTCCACGCACGCACGCGTCAGCGGGTAGAGCTTGTCCAGCGTGGACCTGCCGTGGTGGGCCACCATCCGGCCGTAGAGCTCCACGCGCGAGCGCGGTGCGTCCCAGCCCGGGTGCGCCGCGTACAGCCGTTCCAGTGCGTCCGGGCCCGGGGTGAGGAAGAACTCCGTCATCGAATCGAAGAAGCCGCGCAGCCCGGGTTTCATCGCGACTCCACCTCCGCCAGCACCGCGCGAGCCCGGTCCGCCTCGTCCAGCACGGCCTCCAACGAGGGAATGTCCTGATCCCATTCGATGAGCGTCGACACCGGCCCCGTGCGCTCCAGCACGTAGCGGTACAGCGACCACACGTCGTCGCAAACCGCCGCCCCGTGCGTGTCGATGATGACGTCCGGCAGGCGCTCGTGCCCCGCCAGGTGGATCTGCACCACCCGCTCCAGCGGCAGCGCGTCCACGAAGGCCCGCGGGTCATACCCGTGGTTCTGCGAGTTCACGTACACGTTGTTCACGTCCAGCAGCAGGCCACAGTCCGCCTGCTCCGCCACGTGCCGCAGGAAGTCCGCCTCGTGCAGGGTGCCCCCCGGCATGCGCGCGTAGTAGCTCGGGTTCTCCAGCAGGAAGGGCCGGCCCACCCGCTCCTTCACCTCGCGCACCCGCGCCACCACGTGCTCCACCGCCTCCTCCGAGAAGGGCAGCGGCAGCAGATCATAGAGGTACGCCCCGCCCAACCGCGTGTAGCACAGGTGGTCCGAGAAGAAGGGCGCGTCCACCCGCTCCACCAACGCCTTCAGCCGCGAGAGGTAGTCCTCGTCCAGCGGCTCGGGCCCGCCGATGTTCAGCGCCACCCCATGGGGCAACACCGGCCAGCGCTCCACGCACGCATCCAGCGCGCGCTGGGGACGGCCTCCGAGCGTGAGGAAGTTCTCCGGGATGATCTCCACCCAGTCCAGCGCACGGGAGGTCTCCGGGAGCTGCGCGTAGAACTCGCGCCGCAACCCGATGCCCGCTCCGAGCGGCTTCAATCCATGTCTGCGCGCGTAGCTCACTGACACGTCGGCACCTCGGGAAAAGACACGGGCGGCGGGAAGAGGCTCCCCACCGCCCGAAAGAGAACCCCGGGGATTCCGGGGGCTATCCCTTACTGCGGCTTGGCGGCGCCACAGCCGTCCTTGCCACAGCCGTGCTCGCTGCCCTTCTCGGAGGTGGAGGCGGCCTTGCCGCTGCACTTGGCCTCGCCGCCCTTCTCCTGGGTGGCCTCGGCGCCACCCTTGCAGGACGCCTCGGTGCCCTTCGCCTCGGAGGTGGCGGCCGCGGGCTTCGCGGTCGCACAGCCGGTGGCCAGAGAGCCGAGGGACAGGGTACCGACGATGGCTGCCATGGTCTTGACGTTCATGGTGTTTCCTTTCACTGCGTGAGGGGTGGCAACTGCACGTGGCGAGGACTCCCATCGCGAGAGACGAAGGGGTCGCGGTCAGACATACGCGCTCCGAATTTCGCGGTTACAGGGCCTCGGCGCGCTCCTTCCAGGGCTTCCCGCACCTGGCTGTCACGCGCGGCACCGAGCCTCACTCCGTCCGGCCCGGGCTCCACGCCCAGCGCTTGTAACAGAGGCTCCACCCCGGCAAAAGCAGGCTGGGACAGGTGGCGCTCGAGCAACTCGTGGAAGAGCGACCGACCCGCGACGGCATCCACCGCCGCACCAAACTCGTCGAAAGTTGCGGTAGGGCCGGAACTGGCGAGCCGCTCGAGCACCTCGTCCAGGCTCCGCGTGTTGCCAGTAGCGCGGCGCAACTCCACGTCCACGAGCAGGGCGAAGAGAGCCCCCGTCCAATAGATGCCCTGGAAGGAGGCGCCGTGAGTCATGACGTCCTCCATCGTCCGGGTGCCCACGGCGGCGCGCCCACGGGAGAAACCGGAGACCAGCTCCGCCCAGGCCTGCTCCGGCGTCTGCCTGCCTGAGCGCGCTCGCGCCAGCTCCGTGTAGTAGGTGGCCAGCCCCTCGGACAGCCAGGCGATGTGCGGCACGAAGGTGGGGTGCGCCAGGTGGAGGAGCTCGTGCACGGCCACCCAGTCCCGCGGGAAGAACTCGGGCCCCGCCTCCTGGCCCACCAGCACGGAGACGCTCGGCGGCGAGCTCCACAGCACCATGCCGAAGACGGCGGGTGCCTGGCGTCCCGGCACTGGGATGACGCGCACGGTGATGCGTGGGTACGGGAAGTGGCGCCGCACCGTGAGCACCTCGCTCGCGGCCTGGTGGAGCCACGCGCAGAGGCCGGCGTCATCCATGCGCGACATGTGGCCGAGCACCGCCACTTCCATCACCGCGTCCGGTAGCCGCACCGTGCACCGCCGTCCGCCGAAGGCATGGAAACCCGAGTCCACCAGATCTCCACCCTCCAGCCGGTAGACGCCGCTCGCATCCGGTTCCCACGGCAGCAGCGCGTCCACGCCCTCCACCACGAGCTCCGCGCGAAGCGAGGGCGATACCACGCGAGGGCGCAACAACCAGGCCCGGCCCGCCACATGCCACGAGTCCCCTTCGCCCATGCCGGAGGAGAAGTCCGGGCGCGCCCCCCGGACGCGAGCCTCCAAGGGATAGCGGTAACGCAACAGGCGCGTGTCCCGCGGGACGAGGACGCGGCCCTCCGGAGACACGGACAGCTCGTGGCCGGAACCTTCCGGGCCGAAGACACGCACCCGGTCGACTCCGCCAGGTTGGGTGAAGAGGAAGTCCCGGGGGGCATTCTCACCAACGAGGACGAGCTCCACGTCCAGCGCATGCACCGGCTCGCGGACATAGGTGACGCGGTAGCGCAGCGCCGTCGGATCCTCGCCCGGCCGAAGCGGAAGCGTCCGAGCCGGCTGGCACGCCCCCAACACCAACAGCAGGGACACCCGTACCGCGAAGGAGAGGACCGGCCTGGATGAAGGCATCACGCACCCCGCTGCCCGCAGAAACCCGGACACTCTATCGGCGCACTCATGGTGTGGCCGGGAGACGAATCGTGAGGTCACTCCCCTGCCCCCAGACCGGCAAGGCCACCGATCACCTTCCGGGTCTCTCCTCAACGGACTCGCCGCCCCCCGATTCCCCACCCCGTTGCTGGTAAACCGTAGCGGTAAAACTTTGACAGACCTTCTAGGGCATGGCCCGACAGGTCGCAGAGCTGTCCACCAAGCATTGTGAAATCAAACGGTTAGCCACTTCAGGACGGGTGGGGACGATCACCAGGCCCTCCCTCCGTTCCGTTGAGGACAGGGGCGGTTGCGCTCGAAAACGTTTATTGCAAATCGGTAAATGCCTCCGCACAGTGGCGTGTCGGAGGGGCCGGGTACTGGGGTAGAGGACCCCCCATCCAGGAAGCGCGGAGATGAACGAGAACGCACTCAACGCGAACGTGGGCCTGAAGCTGCGCAGCCTGAGACTCGCGCGGAACATCAAGCAGACGGACGCGGCCAAGGACCTGGGAGTCTCCCCGGCGTACCTGAACCTCATCGAGAAGGGCAAGCGGGTCATGCCCTTCCCGCTGCTGTGGAAGGCCCTGCGCTACTTCGACCAGGACCCCGAGCAGTTCATGTCCACGCTGGGCGAGGGCCGGGTGGACGAGGCGCTCGCGAAGCTGCTGGACGAGCCGCTGCTCAAGAGCCTCGACATCGATCCGGAGTCGCTGCAGAGCCTGTCGGCGGAGCCGAAGCTGGCGGGCACGGTGGCGGCGCTCTTCAACCTCTACAAGAACACGCGCACGCAACTGGAGAACGTGCTGGCGCAGCTCAACGCCGAGGAGCGGGCGCGCACGCAGTCGGTGCCGGGCAGCTCGGCGGGGCCGGGCCTGCGCTTCGACTACTCGCCCTTCGACGAGGTGAGTGACTTCCTGCAGTCGCACCACAACTACTTCCCCGAGCTGGAGGAGCAGGCCGAGGCGCTGCGGCGCGACTTCAAGCTGGGGCGCCTGCTCACCAGCCCGCAGTTGGTGCCGCTGCTGGAGGAGCGCTTCGGCTACCGCGTGCGCTTCGAGTCCGCGGTCAGCGGCTCCTCGGTGGTGCGCCGGTTCGATCCCGAGTCCCAGGAGCTCATCCTCTCGCCGGACCTGATGGAGCAGCCGCTCAAGTTCCAGCTCGCGACGTCCATCGGCCTGCTGGTGCTGGACCGGGAGAAGCTGGTGGAGCGCATCGTCGGTGCGGCGCGCACGCGGCACGCGGAGACGCTGCGCCTCATCAAGGTGAACCTGGCCAACTACTTCGCCGGCGCGCTGATGCTGCCCTACGGGGACTTCTTCAAGGAGGTGGAGCGCACGCGCTACGACGTGGAGCTGCTCTCCAACCTCTTCGGCACCACGTACGAGACGGTGGCCCACCGGCTGTGCAACCTGTCGGACCCCAAGCGCAAGGGCCTGCCCTTCCACTTCCTGCGCTCGGACATCGCCGGCAACATCTCCAAGCGCTACAGCGGCACCGGCATCAAGTTCGCCACGGGCGGCGGCTCATGCGGCAAGTGGGCCGTGCACCTGGCCTTCCTCAACCCGTCCCAGCTCACCCGGCAGTATTCGATGATGCCGGACGGCACCTCGTACTTCTGCTTCGCGAAGGTGCAGCTGCAGCCGATTGAAGGCTCCATCGTGCGCGGCACGGCGTACTCCATCGGCCTGGGCACGCACGCGGAGAACGCCAAGTACCTGGCGTACGGCCTGCCCACCACGGATCTGCGCAAGGACGCGGTGCCCAGCGGCATCTCCTGCCGCTTCTGCGAGCGCACCGACTGCAACCAGCGCGCGGCCGCCAGCTACCGCTTCGCCTTCTCCTTCGACGAGTACACCAAGAAGGATTGCTTCTTCTCGCCCCTGCTCGTCCACGAGGCCGGCCGGGGTGGCGATCACCTGCGTGCGGATTCGCTGGACAAGCAGCCGCGCCGACGCAACAAGGGCGAGGAACACTGAGCCCCATCCCCCCATGAGCATCTCCGACACCGAACGCGCCCATATCCTCGAAGCCCTGCAGAACCAGCGCAACGCGCTCGCCACGACGCGCATCACCGGTGAGCCCGGGGAGATCGGCCGGGGGCTCGTGCACCTGGCCGAGCTGCACGGCATGCTTGAGGACCACGCCGAGAGCCGCCGTCACTACGAGGAGGCGCTGGGCTTCTTCCAGACGGCCGGGGACAAGCACGGCCAGGCGCAGGTGTACTTCGGCCTGGGCGTGGCACGCGCCAACTTCGAGGACCACCGGGGCGCCATCGAGCAGATCGCCAAGGCCGCCATGCTCTTCAACGAGCTGAAGGACCAGGAGAACGAGGCGCTGTGCCGCGCGGCCGTCGGCGAGTCGCTGCGCTCGCTCGGTCAGGCCAAGGCCGCCGAGGAGAAGTACCAGGAGGCGCTGCTGCTCTACCGGCAGTCGAAGAACGGGCCGCGCATCGCCCAGCTGCTGCTGGACATCGGCGACATCCGCATGGAGGCGGGCGAGTACGAGGCGGCGCGCAAGCGCTTCGCCGAGGCGATGCCGCTGCTGGAGAAGGAGGGAGACCCGGAGCCGCTGGCGCTGTGCCGGTTGCTGCTGGGTGAGGCCGAGGGCCTGCTGGGCAACCACAACTCGGCGCGACCGTTGCTCCAGGCGGCGGTGGACCTCTACGAGGAACTGCACGATCACGTGTACGAGGCGCGAGCCCGGTGGGACCTGAGCATCGCGTACACCTTCGCCCAGGAGTGGAAGGCCGCGCGCGAGCAGCTCGAGGCGGTGATTCCGCTCTTCGAGGAGCAGGGACGCCAGGACGACGTGGCGAAGGCCCGCAAGGTCCTGGCGCACTTCGACGCGCGCGGGGTGTGAGTCAGGCGTGGAGCCCCGCGCCCACCGCCAGCGCGAGCAGCCCCAGCACACCGGCCGCGTAGAGCGCGTACTTCCACTCGCCGCGGATGCCCAGCGTGGTGCCAGCCACCACCAGCCGCACCACGGGCGTCACCAGCAGGGCCGACGCCGCCCCCTTGCGCAGCACGTCGATGACCACGTGCACGTTCTCGGACCTGGGAAGGGCCTCCAGCGCCAGTGAGGTCAGGAAGAGCGCTCCGCTGCACATGGCCCCGCCCCGGAGGAGCCGGGAGATCCACAGCTCCCCCGCCTCGGCGCGCGCCACCTGCGCGGGGGTGGCTGCTGTCGCGGGCGCCTCGGGGGCGTCGTGGGTCCCCTCCTGAGCATGGGCCCCTTCGGGCAGTCCCTCCTGGACGGCCTGCGTCAGGTCCATGTGGGCCGGGTTCTTCAAATCCACCGGAATGGCCCTCGTCAGCACCTCGGGCCCCCCCCTCGTCAGTTCGGCAGACTCGGCCACAGTCCCTCCCCTCCCTTCCACAGCATCTGGGCCGCCACCAGCAGCAGCACCAGAGCGAACAGCCGCCGCAGCACCGCCGTGGGCAGGCGCGGCATCAGCCGGCTCCCCACGGACGCACCGGCCAGCACCCCCACCACCAGCGGAGCCACCAGCGCGAGCTTCACGTGCCCGCGCCACGCGTAGGCGGCCACGCTCGCCGCCCCCGTCACGCCGATCATCAGGTTGCTGGTGGCGCTGGCCACCTTGAAGGGCACTCGCATGCCGTAGCTCATCAACGGCACCTTGAGTGGGCCCCCGCCCACCCCCAGCAGGGCCGACAGTCCCCCGGCCACGAAGGAGCCGGAGATGCCCAGCGGGTAGTTGGTGGGAACGTAGTCCTCGACACGCTGCTCCGGCGGCGCGCGCATCAGCAGCATCTGCGCCGACACGTACAGGGTGAAGAGCCCGAAGACGAGCGCCACCCACGCCGGAGCCAGCAGGCTCGCCACCAGCCCTCCGACGATGGCGCCCAGCACCGTGGCCAGCTCCAGCGTCAATCCCAGACGGATGTCACTGAGCCGACGCTCCACGTAGCTGGCCGCCGCGCCGCAGGAGCTGGCCACCACGCACATGAGGCTCGCGGGGACCGCTTCCTCCAGCGGAACCTTGAAGCCCAGGACCAGCGTGGGAACCAGGATGACCCCTCCTCCTACACCCAGCAGCGCACCGGTTGCACCCGCGAGGACACCGGCTGAGATGAGCAGGAGAAGCGTCATACCCACGAAGAGGATAGGGGTCACCTTGCCGATCGGATAGCGGCATTCCCCTTGACCTCCGGTGCTCGACTGGCCGGCTGCTCCTCACCCGGCTCGAGCACCTAGGCGGCGTATGCACCGATGGTGCCCTCGGGGAACTCCTCGAGGAAACGCGCGCGAGCACGCGGAGTGAAGATGCCGCGTGCCATGTACGCCAGCAGACGCCGCAAGACGGCGCGCGTCTGATCCACCGCGTGCTCCACCTCGGCGGCGAAGTCGAAGGCGTCGTTGCGGTACAGCTCCTGGAAGCTGAGCTGGGACCAGGCAGGCAGGGCCTGCATCCGCCCCATGGGGCTGGAGAGATACAACCCCGCCAGGTACAGGCCTCGCACCCACCCATCCACCTGGGCCTTGGTGGGCGCCTGCTGCAGCGTCTCCTGCGAGGCCAGCCGCACCAGCTCGTAGATGCCCCGGCCGATGCCCTTCACCGGCAAGCCGGCGCTCTTGGTCACCTCGAACTTCGAGCGCAGGCGCGGGCTGCCGACCAGGTCCACCCCGTGCAGCTCCCGCAGGTAGAAGAGCGTCTGCGTCCATTCAATCTTCCGGTGCGCGGCGAGCGCGTGCTCACCCCGGCGCCGGTGGCGCACCACCAGCCTGTCCACGTGCGGATGGAGGGCCCGATCCAGGGACAGGTGGGTGAAGTAGCCGGCCAGCAGCGCGAGCCCGGCCTCGGTGCCCACCAGCGCTCCGGCGGCCACCAGCTCGGCCATCTTCAGGCCCAGGCCCACTGGCGCCCGCTCGTGGTACAGCCGCGCGAAGTGGGGCCAGTCCCGCCCACCATGGCAGGAGTGGAGTGCGCGAATCCCCTCGCACAGGGGGAGATCCGGCAACGCCGCGCCGAAGCGCGCGTAGGCCAGGTCCTCGGTCAGCGCGCGCACGAAGTCCTCGGGGAGCGCTCCCGGGTTGGCGGCCAGTCGCTCGATGGCCGTGAGATGCAGCAGCAACGAGGGCATGTGTCGGACGTAGCCAGCACGGCGTGTCATTGCAACGACGGAAAGCTCGACCGTTCTTGCCTGAAACATTCGCGGCGCTACAGTCGCCAACCCCATTTCCAGGAGCCCGTTTTCCGTATGAACTTCAGCTTCATCTCCGGCGAGGCCGCCCGCGCGAGCGGTGAGCTGCTCGTGATTCCCCTCTTCGACGGCGAGACCGGGGACAAGCCGCCCGCGCCGCTGGCCGGAGCCAACTCGGCGCTGGAAGGCCGGCTGCTCACCGCCGCCACCCAGGAGGGCTTCAAGGGCAAGAGCGACCAGACCTTCGTGGTGCACTCGCTGGGCCGGCTCGAGGCGGAGCGCGTGGTGCTGCTGGGCCTGGGCTCACGCGCCCGGTACACCCCCGAGGTTCTTCGCCTGGCGGCCGGCCGAGCCGCGAAGACGGCCCAGCGCCTCAAGGCGCGCACACTCGTGTTCGCCGTGCCCGAAACGCAGGACACGCCCGCCGCCCTGCGCGCCGTGGTGGAGGGCCTGGAGCTGGGCGCCTACCGCTTCGAGCGCTACAAGTCCTCGGCCAAGGAGGACAAGAACGCGCCGAAGCTGACCACGGTGCGGCTGGCGCTCCCCGGCGGCGTGGAGAAGACGAAGGAGCACGATCAGGCCGTGGCGCTGGGGCAGCGCGTGGCCGAGTCCACCAACTGGGCGAGGGACCTGGTCAACGAGCCCCCCAACGTCGTCAACCCCGAGCACCTCGCGCGGGCCGCGCAGGAGATGGGGCGCGAGGCCGGCCTCAAGGTGACGGTGGGCAACCGCAAGGAGATCGAGCGGCTGAAGATGGGGATGTTCCTCGCGGTGGCGCAGGGCAGCGTGAACGAGCCCAAGCTCATCCACGTCGAGTACACGCCGAAGAATGCCCGGCACGCGAAGAATCCCCCGGTGGCGCTGGTGGGCAAGGCCATTACCTTCGACTCGGGCGGCCTGTCGCTCAAGCCCACCGACTCCATGGTGGACATGAAGACGGACATGGCGGGCTCGGCCGCGGTGCTGGGGGCCATGCGGGTGATCGCCACCCTCAAGCCGCCCTTCCCCGTGCACGCCTTCATCGGCGCCTGCGAGAACATGCCCTCGGGCACGGCCTACCGGCCCGGTGACATCCTCACCTCGCGCCTGGGCAAGACGGTGGAGGTCACCAACACGGACGCCGAGGGCCGCCTGGTGCTCGGCGACATCCTCACCTGGGCCACCGAGCACAAGCCGGCGGCGATCATCGACCTGGCGACGCTCACCGGCGCGTGTGTCGTCGCCCTGGGCAACTACATCGTGGGCGCCTTCGGCGACCATGATCCGACGGTGTACGACGTGCTTGAGTCGGCGCACACGGCGGGCGAGGAGATGTGGCGCATGCCCATCAGCGAGCTGCAGAAGGACGCGCTGCGCTCCGAGGTGGCGGACATGAAGAACTCGGGCGAGCGCTGGGGCGGCTCCATCAACGCCGCGCTCTTCCTCAAGGAGTTCGTGGGCGACACGCCGTGGGTGCACCTGGACATCGCCGGCCCGTCCACCAGCCCCAAGGAGCGAGGCTACCTGGGCAAGGGCGGCACGGGCGTGGGCGTGCGCACGCTGGTGGAGTACGTGCGGCGCCGCACGAACCAGCTCGAGGGGAGCGAGGCCGCCGAGGCCCCTGCTCCCAAGCCGGCGCGCGGCGGCCGGGCGAAGGGCTGAGGCCCCTGCTCAGGTCTGCTCGGGCGCGACGGGCAGCGGACGGACGCTCTCGAAGAGGGCGTTCACCGTCTTGGGCACCTCGTCCGGAGCGGTCGTGGGCCAGGTGGCGAGCATCATGAAGACGTGGCCGGGGCTGCCGTCGCGCACCACCACCCGGCCGCGCACGTTGTCACCCACGGCGAAGTCGAAGCCCACGGCGCTGTCGGACATGGACAGTGGCACGGGGTCCGAGGTGACGAAGCCCGGCTGGCTGCGCAGGCCCACCGTCAACCGCTCGGCGAACTGGGCGGGCGTGGCCACCGCCGGCGCCACCTGCAGCACGACCTGGGCACCGCTCGAGCGGTGGCGCAGGACGACGGGAATGGCGAGCCCCTCGGGGGTCTTCTCATCCGTCTGATCCAGGATCCACTCACCCCCGGGCTGGATGAGCTCGAAGCCGAGGGCCTCGTCCACATACCGTCGGGAACCAGACTGCTCGGAGTCCAGAGACTGGGAGCGGGCCACCGCGCCGGAGCCTCCGGTGCCCGGGTCGGACGGCTCCCTCACCGCCTGCTTCGCCCCACTGCATGCCGTGCAGAGAGCGACCAGGCCCCACCCCAACAACCGCCTTGCGTCCATGAGTTCTCCCCCAGCCAGATGGCCTTGGGGGCACAAAGTGGGTACGGAGCACAAGGGCGGCCAGGGGTCCTCGTGCGCGAGCCCGAGAGCGCTGTCAGGCGGTGGAAACTTCGTCGGCGATGGCACGCGCGGCGGCCAGCGGCTCCGCGGCGGTGTGGATGGGGCGGCCCACCACCAGCAGATCCGCTCCCGCGCGCACCGCGAAGGCCGGGGTCTCCGCGCGGCTCTGGTCTCCCTTGGCCGAGCCCGCGGGGCGGATGCCGGGCGTGCACAGGAAGGGCGTGGGGCCGAGCTCGCGGCGGAAGGCCTCGGCCTCGCGAGGCGAGCACACCAGCCCGTCCACGCCGGCGCGCACGGCCAGCTTCGCCAGCCGCAGCGCCGCCTCCTCCGGGGCGCCGGAGAGGCCCACCGAGGCCACGTCCTCGGCGGACATGGAGGTGAGCACCGTCACCGCGAGCACCTTCGGAGCCTCATGCCCCTTGGAGCGGGCACCCTCGCGCGCGCCCTTCACGGCGGCCTTCAGCATGGCCTCGCCCCCAGCAGCGTGAACGGTGAGCAGCGACGCCCCGAGCGCTCCGGCGCGTGCGGCCGCCAACTCCACGGTGTTGGGGATGTCATGGAGCTTCAGATCGAGAAACACCTTCGCGCCCAGCTTCAGGAAGGCGACCACGGCGGCCGGGCCGTGCTCGACGAAGAGCGAGAGACCCACCTTCGCGTAGGCCACGTGGGGAGCCACCTGCTGGTAGAGGCGCAGACCCTCCTCCAGCGGCAGATCCGCGGCGAGCGCGAGCCGCGCCCGCGCCTGGGAAGCATCCGTCACGAGAGTCCCTCCTGGAGATCGCGATAGCTGCGGTAGAGCCGCTCGGACATCTCGCCCGGCAGCACGTTGCGCGCGGAGAAGAGCGCGTAGGAGACGAAGCCGTCGAGCGCCTCGAGCGTCATGGCGCGCGCCAACGCCTCGTCTCCACCAGAGACGTTCTGGCGGATGCGCGCCACGTCCACCCGGCCATCCGGGCCGAGCGTCACCCCCTCATAGGCCGTCTCCAGGCCGGGCTGGGGCGACTCGAGGAAGCCGCGCAGCAGATCCGGGTTGGCGCCCGCGAGGCGGATGGCGGTGTGGATCTGCGCGAGCAGCGCGTTGAAGCGCTCCTCGGGGCTGAGGGGAGCCACGGGAGGCGGAGGCACCGCCATGAAGGTGCCAGAGGCGCGCCGGGGCAGGGGCGGCGTGGAGGCCTTCTGCTGAAGGACGAGCGCACCATCCCGAGAGCGCTCCTCCACCCACGTCAGGAAGGAGAAGAGGCTGCCCTCCCAGAGGGAGCGCAGCGCGCCCAGCGTGGTCCCGGCGGCGGCCCTGGCGAAGAGGGCCTCCTCACCCGGGGGTGGAGACTCCGGGCCGGCCAGCACGGGCGTGTCATCCGGGAAGTGCTTGCGCAGCCGGGCCACCAGCTCGCCGCGCTTCATCCCCTGGAGGACGAGGTCCTTGGTGCGCTCCTGGAGCTTCACCGAGTCGCCCTCGGGAGGACGGCCCTCGAGGAAGAGGAAGCTGCCCTCGGACATCTCGAAGAGGTTGAGCACCACCTCGCGCACCAGGTACGTCATGGCGCTGTAGAGGTTGGCTTCCGAGAGGAAGCCCTCGCGGGTGAGCACGGCGCCGATGCGCAGGGTGGGCGTCACCTTGCCGAGCGCATGATGGAGCTGCTCGGGAGTGACGAGCCCCAGCTGCACCACCACGGCGCCGAGCCGCTCATGGTGCACGCTGGAGACGGCGAAGATGGGCTGCCCGTCGCGGAAGCTGACGGTGCGCTGCACCAGGCCGTGCTGGAAGATGAGCTGGCCGCTGCGAACGCCCGAGAGGACGTGGCCGAGCACCTCTTCCACGGCCAGCGAGCTCAAGCTGCCAGCGAAGAAACCGGTGAGGGCGGCGGGCTCCCGCAACAGCACCATCCCCTCGGGCGAATGGAAGTGCGCCACGAGAGGATGGCCGGGAGAGAGGCTGGTGGCGAGCGGGCGCTCCAACTCGAGCGCGGCCGGCTCACCACTCAGCCCCAGGCGAGGCGTAGCCTTGGGGCGTGTCGCCACGCGCGCAGGCTCCTTACTTCTTCGCCTGCAGCTCGGAGTCGATGACGCTCTTGAACTCGTCGAAGGGCTGAGCGCCGGAGAGCAGGATGCCGTTGATGAAGAAGGCCGGGGTGCCGTTGACGCCCACCTTCTGACCGTCGGCCATGTCGGCCTGCACGGTGGCGGCCTTCTCGCCGGAGTCCAGGCACTTGTCGAACTTCGCCGAGTCCACGCCCACCTTCTTGGCGTACTCCTTCAGCTTGGGAACCTCGAGCTCCTTCTGGTTGGCGAAGAGCGTGTCGTGCATCTCCCAGAACTTGCCCTGGTCATTGGCGCACAGCGCGGCCTCGGCGGCCTTGGGCGCCTGCTTGTGGAACTCCAGCGGGAACTGGCGGAACACCAGGCGCACCTGGTTGGGGTAGGCCTTGAGGACCTCCTCCACGGTGCCGATGGCGCGGCTGCAGAACGGGCACTGGAAGTCGCTGAACTCCACGATGGTGACGGGCGCGCCCTCGGGACCCTTGGCCGGGCCGGTGGCGGCCACCTGCTTGCGCTCCACCGGCGGCTTCGGCGGCTCGGGCAGGGTGATCTGCACGTTGGCGTTCTTCTTCAGCTCGTTGAAGTACTCGCGAGCGCGCTCCTGCTTCTTGGAGCCGTTGAGGAAGTCGACGATCTGCGGCTTCACCTGCTCGTAGGTGGTGCCCGGGGGCAGACGCTCCTTGGCCTCGTCATACAGCTTCTTGATCTCCGCCTCGGGCGGCGCCGGAATCTTGTCGTCGACCTCGGCCTTGACCAGCTGCTCCTCGGTCATGTTGCGCTTCTTGGCCTCGGCCTGCACCAGCTTCTCCACCACGAAGCCATCCAGGCCCTGCTTGCGCAGCTGGAACTTCTGCTTGTCCAGGTTGGCCAGCGGCTCCTTGATGCGATCGTTGAGCTCACCGAAGGTGATCTTCTGACCATCGCCGAAGGTGGCCACGACCGTGTCCGGAGTGGGCTCCGCCGGGTTGGCGGCGGTGGGAGACGGAGTGGGGGCGGTCGCCGGGGCCTTCTCCTTGTTGCAACCGGAGAAGAGGGAAGCCGCCAGCAGCGCGGCCATCAGGGTGGAAGTAGAGCGCATAAGCATGGGAAAGGGGTGCTTAGTCGAGAAAACCCCGGACCCGCAAAGAAATTTCTCACGCCACCAGGGGCTCGAGCCCGAGCTCCGGCAGGCGCAGCTCCGGCAGTTCCAGGTGCTTGCGCGCCGGGACGATCTCGTAGCTGCTCGGGTCGGCGAGGACGGCCTTCACCAGCTTCTGGTTGAGCGCGTGACCCGTCTTGAAGGCCTTGAGGTGGCCCACCACGGGACGGCCGAACAGGGAGATGTCCCCGATGGCGTCCAGGATCTTGTGACGCACGAACTCGTCGGGGAAGCGCAGGCCATCCGGGTTGAGGATGGAGAACTCGTCCACCACGATGGCGTTGTCCAGCGAACCACCGCGCGCCAAGCCCATCTTCTTGAGCATCTCCACGTCGCGCAGGAAGCCGAAGGTGCGCGCGCGGGAAATCTCCTTGGCGAAGCAGCGGTCGGAGAACTCCAGCTCGAAGGCCTGCTCGGTGATGAGCGGGTGCTTGAAGTCGATGGTGCAGGAGATGCGGAAGCGGCTGGCGGGAGAGAAGCTCGCCTCCTTGTCGCCGTCCACCACGGAGACCGTCTTCTTGATGACGAGCAGGCGGCGGGGCTCCTCCTGCTCGCGCACGCCGGCCTCGGCGATCAGCGCGGCGAAGGGCGCGGCGCTGCCATCCATGATGGGCACCTCGGGGCCGTCCAGCTCCACCCGCACGTTGTCCAGCCCCATGCCGGCCAGGGCCGACATCAGGTGCTCCACCGTGCCCACCTTGACGCCTTCCTTGCCCAGGGTGGTGGCCAGCGAGGTGTCCACCACGAACTCCGTCAGCGCGGGGATGGCCACCGGGCGGGGCGTGTCCGTGCGCACGAAGACGATGCCGTGGTTCACCGGCGCGGGCAGCAGCGAGAGGTTCACCGGCGCTCCGGAGTGGAGCCCTACCCCCTGGCAACGGACGGGCTGGGTGAGGGTGCGCTGGTTGTAGGAGGTGTGAGCCATGGTTCGGTGTCGCCTCTTCGATGCGGGTGCTTCACTGTTCACTGCCCATCTGACGCGCCGCGTATCGATGCAAACCACACGCCATTGGGCCCACACCCGGAAGGGGGAAACCGGGCCTCTCTGAGCGTCCCAAGTATTGGGAATCACTGGAGTTTCTGGCTGGTTTGCCAGGACCACCGAAGCCTCCGGCGCCCTGCCCCCCTCGACTCGCTGTGCACCTACCCCGTCACCGTGACAAATGTGTCAGGACTTCCACTCGCTGACCGCCCTATGACGCGTCATGGCGCGACCCAATAACGCAAGCGGATGCCCGGAATCAAACGGTTGACAAACGAATCCGTGACGTAAGGAGGACTTACGATGACGGACTCCTGACAACCGCGCCTCACCGGGTGGCGGCAAGGAAACGGTCCCGGAGCAGCTCGGCCTCGGCCCGGTCGAAGTTGAAGCCCCGGAGCTGCGCGCGCCGGCTGACGGCGGCGAAGGTGTTCTCCAGCACCATGGAGAAGGCGCGCAGATCCTCGATGAGGCGGGTGCGCACGGCGGGGCCCTCGGGCGGCCAGGGGAGCTCGGTGAGCAGCGCGCTGAAGCGATCGAAGGCCTCGTAGTCCACGTAGCGCAGCAGCTGGTAGCTGCCGTCCTGGAAGTAGCCGAGGAAGGCCACGATGCTGGAGATGACGGACTCGGCGGACGGCACGTCGTCGTTGCGCAGGTGCCCCTCCGCGGCGCGGCACAACTGGGAGAAGACCCACAGGTCCTTGCGCAGCCGCTCGGCAGCCTCCATGGAGGAGGCGAGCTGCTCGAAGGGGGCCTCGCCGGAAGCGGAGCCCGGAGCGAGCGCCTCGGTGAGGGTCACCACCTGCGTCTGGAAGAGCTGGGTGAAGGCGTAGGAGGCGCGGGCGGCGGCGGCGCGGTCCCGGTCCAGCTCCACGAGGATGTCGCGGGCGATGCGCTCCGTCTCGCGGGCGATGTCGCGGGCGACGCGCAGACACGCGGCCTGGAGGGGCTTGGGACCCGCCTTGGGAGCGAGCTCGTTCTTCAGGTAGCCCACGAGGCTGAGCGCCTCGCTGCGCACCAGCGCGAGCAGCACGCGCACGCGGCGGGGAATGGGGCCCTGGGCGTCCTGGCTCACGTAGGCCAGGTAGTGCAGGAGGCGGAACATGCCCAGGTAGGCGGTGGTGAAGAGGGGCCGGGTCTCCGCCGGCACCGTGGAGAGCAGCGACAGCAGGCGCACCGAGCGCAGCCGGTCGTACTCCAGGCGGAACTCGTTGAGGCGGCAGGGCCGGAAGTAGCGGTTGAGGACGATCTCCCGCAGGACGAGGTTGCCCACGTCATTGAAGAGGCTCAGCCCGCACACCGGCAGTTGCAGCAGGTGATCGATGAGGTTGCGCAGCGACTCGAAGGACTGGCGCAGGACGAAGAGGCTCTCCTGGGGCGTCTCCTGATCCTGCTCGCCTTCGATCCGCGAGCGGCGCATCCGGTCGTCGGAGAGCTGCGTCTCCACGTAGCGGCGGAACTGGAGCTTCTGGGTGGAGTCCGGATCCAACAGGTGCCGCGCGAGGCGGATGGCCTGGCTCAGGGTGGCGCGGACGTCCTTGAGCTCCTCGCGGAAGTCACGGGTGACGAGCGGCTGATCCTGGGGATCGATGACGCCGTTGTCGTGCAGGTGGACGTAGCGCTCCACGCCACGCAGGAGCATCTCGAACTCGAAGAGGAGCTCCTCGCGGGCCTCCACGGGCAGGGCGCGCAGCCAGCGCTCGCGCTCGGCGAGGAAACCACCCCGGTTGCCCTGGGAGGTCCGGACGAGGTCCTCATAGAAGTCGCGAGGAACGCGCGACATGCGAGGCGGCTGGACGACGGTCGCGGTGGTGCTCACCAGAGTGTCCCCTGCGCCGTGGGGGGCGCCTTCTTGTTGAAATAGGTGTACGCGAGGTGCGTGGCCACGCGGCCCCGCGGCGTGCGCTGGAGGAAGCCTTCCTGGAGAAGGAACGGCTCGTACACGTCCTCGATGGTATCGCGCTGCTCGCCCACGCTGGCGGCGATCGTCTCCACGCCCACCGGGCCCCCGCCGAACTTGTCGAGGATGGTGAGCAGGATCTTCCGGTCCATCGCGTCCAGGCCGGAGGCGTCCACGCCCAGACGGGTGAGCGCCTGCGAGGCCAGCTCCTGGGTGATGCGGCCATCCCCCTCCACCTGGGCGAAGTCGCGCAGCCGGCGCAGCAGCCGGTTGGCGATACGGGGCGTGCCCCGGGCGCGGGTGGAGATCTCCTTCGCCCCATCGCGCTCCAGCTTCACCCCGAGGATGCGCGCCGAGCGGTTGAGGATCATCTCCAGGTGCTTGGGCTCGTAGTACTCGAGCCGCTCCTGGATCTGGAAGCGGTCGCGCAGCGGCGAGGTGAGCAGACCCGTGCGCGTGGTGGCGCCGATCAGGGTGAAGGGCGGCAGGTCGATCTTCATCGCCCGGGCGGCGGGGCCGGTGTCGATGGTGATGTCCAGCCGGAAGTCCTCCATGGCCGGGTAGAGGTACTCCTCGATGGCGGCGTTGAGGCGGTGGACCTCGTCGATGAAGAGGATGTCGCGCTCGTTGAGGTTGGTGAGCAGTCCGGCCAGATCGCCCTTGCGCTCGAGCGCGGGGCCGCTGGTGACGTGGATGCCCACGCCCAGCTCGGTGGCCATGAGGTAGGCGAGAGACGTCTTGCCCAGACCCGGAGGCCCGGAGAAGAGACAGTGGTCCAGCGCCTCCCCGCGGCTCCTGGCGGCCTGGACGTACACCTTGAGCTTCTCGACGACGGCGCTCTGGCCCACGTACTCGTCGAAGGTGCGCGGACGCAACGAGGCCTCGACCCGGACCTCGTCGTTGAGCGCCTCTCCCGAGAGCGTGTCGTCGGACTTCCGCTTCGACTTCGCCATACCAGTCAACCCTCTGCCGTCACCCTACCAGAACGGCTCTGTGTCGCGGGCCCTCTCGCGGCGGTAGACTCCCGGAGTGCCCGCCGTCAGGCCGCTTGCCCAGGGAGCCAGCCCGTCGTGAAGGGACTCATCTTCGAACTCTCCATCCCCAAGTACGTCCTCGCCAAGGGGATTGGAGGCATGTACCCGAAGTTGCACTACGGGCGCGGGAGCTGTCTCTCCCTGCGTGAGCTGGCCTCCCCCACCCTGCCCGGCCCGGACTGGGTGCGGCTGCGCCCGCTGGCGGTCAACCCGCTGTTGCCCTGCCGCCTGCGGGGCATCCAGCCGCCCTGCAAGCCGTGCGCGTCCGGCCAGGAGAACGGCTGCGAGAACACGGCCGAGGGCTGCCTCGCTCCCGGGCAGATGCTCGGCTTCCAAAAGGACCTGCCGGGGGGCATGAGCACGGAGATGGTGGCGCACCCCTCGCAGCTCCACCCCCTGCCACAAGGTGTGGGTGACAAGGCGGGCGTGCTGGTGGGAGCGGCGGGCCTCCTCGAGCGCGTGGACTGGACGACAGTGTGGCGCAACGAACTGACGCTGCTCGGCGCCTACGTGTACGGGCCGGAGCGCTTCCGCGACGGGCGTAAGCACACCTTCGACCTGGTGCTCGAGCTGCTCGCCCGCCGGGAGGGCCCGGATCCGAGCATGCTGGTGACGACACATACCTTTCCGCTCGCGCGTTACCAGGAGGCCATCGAGGCCAACCTGGCGCGTGGCCGCCACCAGTCCGTGAAGACCGTCTTCGACCTCAGGGAGAACCCATGAACGCCTCGTTCCGTCCCCTTCCCTTCCTCGCCGAGGCCCGCGCCGAGCCCGTATCCGCGCTGCGCCTGCAGAAGCTCCGACGGGCGGCGCAGGAGGCGCGCGATGCCTTCACGGCTGGAGGCCCCGTGGCGGCGGTGACCACGTGCGACCTCGTCACGTTCCCCTACCCGTCGCAGTTCGCCTTCAGCGGAGGAGCGCTGTCTCCGGCGCCCTACGTGATGATGACGAACCGGATGCAGGTGGTGCAGTACCAGGAGGACGGGGTGACGCGCACCCTGCTCTTCAACCCGAGCGACTACGAGCGCGGCCAGGCGGCCCCCTTCTTCAAGTCCCTGCGCGAGAAGTATGGCGACTTCATCTCGGACAAGGTGATGAGCCGGAGAATCGCCACGGTGCAGAGCCACCTGGCCGCGCTGGGGCTGCATCCGGAGGACGTGGACTACATCGCGTTCGACCACCTGCACGTGCAGGACGTGAGGCGGTGGCTGGGTGGAGACGGAGAGCCGGCGTATTTCCCGAGGGCGAAGCTGCTGGTACAGCGGACCGAGTGGGAATCGGTGAAGAACCTGCACCCGCTGGAGAAGGTCTGGTACGTGCCGGGCGGGACGGACGGCGTGCCGGAGGAGCGCGTGGTGCTGCTGGACGGAGACGTGTGGCTGGGCCGGGGCGCCGCCATCCTGTCGACGCCGGGACACACGATGGGGAACATGTCGCTCGCGGTGGCGTCGGACAAGGAGGTGTTCGTGGTGAGCGAGAACGGCGTGGCAACGGAGAGCTATACGCCGCTGCAGTCGGGCATCCCCGGAGTGCGCGCCTGGGCCGAGCACATGGGCTGGGAGGTGGTGCTCAATGGCAACACCCGCGAGAGCTCTCTGGAGCAGTACTCGTCCATGATTGTCGAGAAGGTGTTCGCGGGCCCGTCGCGAGTGGAGGGAGCGTTCGTGAACTTCCACCCGTCCTCGCTGCTGACGAGCTCGCTGGTGGCGCCGGGCCTGTCACCCACCATCATCCTGCCGGCGCCGAACCACGGAGACATCCGCCCGACCACGGCCGCCCGCCGCGCGGCCTGAGACGCACTGACGGGCCATCGGGCAAAGGAGCGGAAGCGCTCCTCTGCCCAGGCCTGACCGCTCTGCTCAATTGATGACGACCTTGTCGACAGTGATTGTCGCCCGCTTGTAGAAGTAAACCCTGTACTCCAGGGGGTGGTTGATCGTCGTCTGAGTGAAGCTCAGGCTGAAGTCCTGGTACTGGTTGATGGCGGTGAACTGTTGCGCCGTCACCTCCATGCTCGTGAGAACCGTGCCCGTGGTGCCGTCCCTCACATCGATGCTCGCGAGGCTCTGGGCACCCAGAGAGTTGTTGTCGGTCTTCAGCCGGAAGGTGACCTTCCGGGTGCCGACCGGCACATTGGCGTCATAAGGTCCGTAGAGCATGTGATCGGCTGCGTCGAGGGAAGGCGAAGCCTGCCAGCCGTCCCCGCTCACACGTCCGACGCGATGCGCCTGCACAGCGCCTTCCGCTTCGTATTGTCCGATGCGGGTCGTCGTCGTGACCTTGTCGATGTTGATGGCCGCCGTGTCCTTGAAGTTGGCCCTGAACTCGAGCTGATGCCCGGCGACGTTGTTGTAGGTCAGGCTGAAGTCCTGATAGAGGCCATTGGCCTTGAACTGATTGCGGTAGACATCGAACGCCGTCAACACGCTTCCCGTGGTGGCGTCCCTGACATCGAGCGTCACGACGTTGTCATTGTTCCCGGTGATGACGTCTATCTTCATCTTGAACGTCGTGGTCAGCTGCCCGGCCGGGAAGGTCGTCACATAGGGGCCATAGAGCATCATTCCCGCGTCGTCCTGTGTGACGTTCGCCGACCAGCCATTGTCGTTCGAGCGGCCGACCGTGTGCGAGAACGGCGATGCGGCGTAGCTCGTCGTCTCCGCCTCATAGGTCTTCACGACGGTGGACGGGTCCGTGGGCAGGTTGTTGTATTCCCGCATCAACTGGAAGTAGTTGTCCGGCCTCACGAAGACGATGTTGCCGTTGCCGCTGAAGTTGTTCACCACGTTGATGAAGCTTTGATAGCTGTTGCCCTCCCAGGGATTGGCCTGGATGCTGACGAACCGGGGCGCCGAGCCGCTCCACCCCGAGATGGCGCGGTTGATCTCGGAGATCATGGAGCTCTCCGTCGGACAGTACGTGGCGTTGAGCCCCTGGCTCGGCAGGACGTTGTTGTACACCGAGATGCCGCCTCCCGCGTTCTGCGCGGTCAAGCCCAACAAGGACGGCGCGTTGTACGCGAAGCTGTTTCCCACGTTCACGTTCGTGGCGCCGTCGATCTTGTTCCACACGGTGACGACCTTGAACCCCGCGCGGTTCATGTAGTCGTTGCTCAGCGACACATAGTTGTCCAGGAGGGACTGGCTCGCCCAGTAATTGGGGTAGGTGTAGCCAAGTCCCGTCGGGCCCGAGATGAGCGCGTCGTTGGGAGTGGCCGTGTTGTAGAAGTAGTTCAACACCCCGGGCATGGCGTCCAGCATCGCCGGAGAGAGCGTCCACCCCAGGGGAACCTGCCCTCGGGAGGGGCTGTCCCACAGCTTCTTGAAGAGATGCTCCACGTACTGCAGGTTGTCCCCGTCGCTCAGAATCAACGTGATGTAGATCTTGTTGCTCAACGTGGGCTTGTTGGGGACCGGTTTGACGTTGACGACTCTCGACGTTCCGCCGAGCACCGTCAGGTTCGACGCGAAATCGCTGGCGACGGTGGAGATGCCGTATTCGGATACCCGCTGAACGCCCGAGGCCTCTTCCGGCCACCATCCCATGTAGATGCCGCCGTTTCCATAAGGCATCTCCACCAGGAACTTCCGCAGCAACGAGTCCTCATCGGCCACCCTCGGGTCGAGCCACACGACGGCCGCCCGGACCGCCACGGCGTAATCCCGCAAGTTGCCTTTGACGCCGGGTGAGAGACCGACCAGCAACTTGTGCGTCACCTGGGACCAGTAATGATCGTACAGATACTGGTAGGCCTGGAGCTTCGTTGTGAAGGCGCCGCGCAGGTCCATCAGGATGGGCAGACTGTACGGTGCGGCCGTCAGCCTGGCCGCGAGTGAAGGAGAAGCAACGATGCCCCCCTGCAGACCCGCGATCGTCGTCGCCACGTTCAGCGTATCGGGCAGCGCGCTGTCATAGATGACGATGCCGCTGATCTCGCTCCTGTATCTGGTCAGGAGGCTCCAGTTGTCGGCGACCCCCGTGTACTGGAGACCCAGGGAGTCGAGCCAGCCGGACCTCCCATCCTGGTTCTGCATGGTTCTGTCATACGTGAAGATACGGGGCTGGGTCCTGTTCACGACCCCTTTCAGGGTCGTGAAGAGCGTCGTCTCTTCATCGCTGACTGGAGCCCTGGCCCCTACGCTGTCCACCTTGATGTAGGCTCTTCCGTACCAGTAGACCCTGAACTCGAGTCCGTGCCCGGCCACCGGATTGTTGAACGGGAGGTCGAAGCCAATGAACGTGGATGGGCTCTTGAATTCCGTCCGGGTGATGTCCCGCTGTGCCAGAACGGTTCCCGTCGTGTTGTCTCGAACATCCACGGTCACCATGACATCGTTGTTGGCCGTGTTGTTGTCGATGAGCAGATTGAAGAAGGCCGTGTTGTTGCCCGTGGGAATGTTGGTGGCATAGGGGCCGTAGACCAGGAATTGATTGGGTGTATCAATCGAGGTCTGCGCGAGCCAGCCGTTGCCATCCAGATGCCCGGTCCCGTGTCTGACCTGTGTGCCTTCAGCCTCGTACCTGTACTCGACGGCAGTCAAATCCATCAAGTCCAGCGTCGGCGCGGGCGCGGAGAAGGAAGGGAGCACCTGTCCTGAAGGCCATGTGAGTCCGGCGGCCGAAGCCGCCTGAGGGTGAGCCATCCCCGCCGCGGCGCATGTGACAGCGGATGCAAGCGCCAGATGAATCCATCGATTTCTGTTCATGGGCAGCAATCTCCTTCCCTTTGATACACCCTCGAATCCCATGAAATCAAGATTATCGAGCACAACCAACAAGACCCGTAGAAACGCGCTGGGTTTATTCTCGACAAAGTGTTCTCGGGCCCATCGCGAGTCGCGGATGAGTCCGTAAACTTCCGCCCGTCGTTGAAAACCGTGTCCACTCCGCCGGGCATATCACCGCCAGAGTGCACACCCCCCCCATCGAAGCCACGAGAGCACGCCTCGGTCTTCGATTGAGCAGTGATTGGTGTTACAACGGTACAACCCCACCACGGGAGAACCTGCAATGACTCGACGTATTCTCGTGTTCCCCATGATGCTGCCCCTGCTCTTCACAGCGGCGTGTGGCCGTGTCGACGCCAACTCCGAGGAGGCCGTCAAGGAAGACTCGATGGACCAGGGTGCTGACTCGGCCGGCAGATGCACCCTGGCGGGTTGCTCATCCGGCTTCGAGCTGCGTGTTCCCATCCACGTGAGCCTCGAGAAGCTGCGAACGAGCACCGTGTCCGTGTGCCACAACACGCTCTGCTACACGAGCGGCCTCGAAACGCTCGGGAAGACGAACAACACCATCCACTTCCCCGATCTTTCGAAGCGCGACGCCGAGCACACTCCGCTGATTGTCGTCGCGGTCGACCAGCCCACGAATAGCGGGCTCCAGCTCCAACTCTCCTATGACACCTGGTCACTGAAGGATGTGCAGGACGGAGACGCATACGACGTGACCCTCACGGACGAGCACGGTGAAAAGTTCGTCGAGGTACACGAGACGGTCTCGTACCAGACCCTCCAGCCCAACGGCCCGCAGTGCGCCCCCACGTGCTGGCGCGCCACGATCGACAAGACCTGATCGTGAGTTCCGGACTCCTCAGTTTCCCCCAGCCCCACCGTTCGCGGTGGGAGGACGGGGCGCCCCACCGGGACCGAGCAGGCCCTGCATGGAGTCGAAGAGGTTGAGGTTGGAGCCGCTGGGCAGGAACACCACCTTGTCCAGGCCTCCCACCACCGCGGCCTGCGCCTGAGCCGCCACGGCCTTGACGAAGTTCTCCCCTCCTCCGAGCGCCTCCACCCGCTGGCGGAACTGCGCGGCCTCCACCTCGGCGAGCCGCGCCTGCCGCTCCACCTCGAGGTCGTTCATCCGCTTCTGCCGCTCCAGCGCCATCTCGCTCATCTTCCGCTCGCGCTCGAGCTCCGCCTCGGTGCGGATCCGCGAGGCCCGGGCCTCGGCCTCCGCCCGGGCCAGTGCTTCCTCGCTCTCCACCCGCGCCCGCTCCAGTTGAGCCTCCGCCTCCACCTTGGCATGGCTGATCGTCGCGAGCTGGTTGTTGCGGTTCTGCAACTCGATGAGTGATTGCCGCTCGGCCTCCGACTTGCGGTGGCTGGAGATGTCCGCGAGCTGCTTCTCCTCCTCGCTGCGGATGCGCTTGAGCTCGGCCGCGGCCTGCGCCTCCTGCTTCGAGGCATCGAGCTGAATCTGAATGTTGGTGTCGATGGCCTCGCGCAGCTTGAGGGCCGTCTTGTCGTCGACCGGGGCGATGTCCTTGATGTCGATGTCGATGATGCGCAGCTGGTTCTCGGAGAACAGGCGATCCTTGCGCGCCTTGCCGGACTCATCGACTCCGAAGATGGCGCGGCGGATGAGCACGCTGGCGTTCTTGTGGAATGTCTCGAAGTCGTTCTCCGCGGCGACCTGGCGGATGCGCGAGGCGAGGTTCTCGCAGACGTACCCGATGAAGTCGTTCACCCGGAAGATGCTCTTGTCCTTCTCCGAGTCACCCTCCACGTCGAACTGCCACTTGTAGGAGAGCTTGATGCGCAGCCGGGCGTGGTCTCGCGTGGCCACCTCGAACAGGTCGGTGGCGAAGTCCGGTCCCAGCCGGAGCATCAGCACCTTGAGCTGCCGGGGCCGCTTCGGCGTGCTGCCGGACAGGTCGAGCACCGTCACGTCCTCGTACGGGCGCAACATCACCTTCGCGGGGCCGAACTCCACCCGGGCATGGTTGGTCTCGAAGTCGTTGATGAGCACCGCGGTGTTGTCCTCGATGCGCAGGACGATGGCGCGCGTACGGTCCACCCGCTCCATCACGGGCACCGGGCGCGGCGCCTTGCCCTCCTTGCCATCCACCGCCGCGAGCGGAGGCGCCGGAGGAGGTGGCGCCAATCCCAGCAGGGCCTCGGCGTCGGGCGAGAGCCGCTTCTCGTGCAGCTCCTGGTGCGCCTCGGGCATGAACTGGCACGGCCCCTGGACCAGCGACACCTTGCCCGAGCGCAAGTCCCTCACGTAGAGGCCCTCGCCCTGCCCGAGCGACAGGGCCGAGATCTCCTTATGGATGACCACCTTCTCGTTAGGCACGTAGGTCCGAGGCCCGCGGACGATCCACGTGTCGCCCGCCTTGCGCAGCCGGGGCTCTCCGCCCTCCTCCGGCTCGGCGAAATCGTCGAGTGCCTGGAGCTTGAGACCCTGCATCTCGGAGAGCACGTGCTTGCGGCGCACGTCTCCCTCCAGGGCCTCGCCCGGCTCCAGGAAGAAGACATCCGGTCCCGAGATGACCTTGCGGCGGCCCTCCTGGATGCGCCCGGTGGCCCGCTCCACGGGGTTGAGCACGACGCAGTACTCCGTCTCCTTGAGGACACGCGCCTTCTCCGCGGAGACGACCGTCACCGCCGCGCTGGGCACGTAGCGGCCGGGCCCTCGGACCAGCCACTCGTCACCCGCCTCGCGGCGGCGCGGCCCACCGGGCGCCCGCTCGTCCGTGAAGGTCGTGAGCGCACGCAGACGCAGCGCCTCGTAGATGCCGAGCACGTACTCGGGCGTGATGTCGCCCTCCAGCTCCTCGCCCGGGTAGAGGGGAAACACCTGCGGCCCGACGCGCACCTCCCGGTCGCCCACCGCGATGCGCGCCTGACCGAATTCATCCAACCCCACCCAGCCGTCCGCGCGCACCACCGGGTTGCGCACCACGCACCAGTTCCCCGTGCCCAGCTCAATCATCCGGCTCTTGGAGACCATCGTGAGATGGGCCTCCAGCGTGAGCACCTTGGGGCCAATCTCCACGAGCACCACGCCGCGGTTCGCATCCTCGATGTATGCGTACTCGCGATTCTTCAGGGAGATGCGCTGAATGGATTCGCCGCTGCTGTTCGAGGGAGGCACGAAGGCACCTGTCCGGTGGGGGTTCACCGTCCAGGTATTGCGAGCCGCATGCCGACCCGGTGCGGGCCCCGTTGCCTCGGAATGGGAGACGCTCCCGTCCAGAATGGATCGCCCGCCCGCTCCAGATTGAAGCGCGGTGGGCCACCCTGGTGCGCCTGCCCGGCACCCCACCGGACCCGGGCGGAACCCGGGCCCGGCGAGGCTCACCCCGCAATCAATAGCAGAGGAAGTTGTCGTCCCATGTGTGGCTGTCCGCGAACTCGTGCCACATCACGCAGGACTTCCCGAGGATGGGGCCCGCAGAGGACCACTGGAACAGGTACGGGCTGGAGGTCGGCACGCAGAGGTAGTTGTCATTCCACGTCGAAGACGCCGGCTCGGTGCCTTCCGTGATTTGAGTGCAGCGCATGCCGGCGATGGGGCCGGCGCTGCTCCACTGGATGCCGAGGTTGGAATCCGAGCACAGGTAGTTGTCCGTCCAGGTGTCCGGATCCGCCGCCTCGTGGATCTGCGTGCAGTACTTGCCGGAGATGGGCGCCGAGGAATCCCACGACAGCGTGCTGCGCACGCCATAGAGGCTCTTGATTCCATCGACATCGTCCATGGTCAGATTCCTCTTGATGCCCGAGTAATACGCATACATCACCGCGTAGGACTCATTCGAGTGGGCCAGACCGAGGGTATGGCCGAGCTCGTGCAGCGCGACCGACGCCAGGTCTGTGCCCGAGCCATTGTCGGACCAGGTCTCGGCGTCATCGAAGTGGACGCGGCCGTTCTGCGGGTAGAAGGCATGGGCCAGCACGCCGCTGGCGCCATCGAAGGGATAGCCATCTCCGTGGTCTCCCACGTGGAAACCCAGCCGGACGTCGATGGTGCCCGTGTCGGTAAAGGTCTGGGTGAAGCGCATGTCCGTCACGGCCGCCCAGCGGGCGAAGGCCCCCCGGATGGCGTCGGAGGTGGCCGCCGTGCCCATGTCACTGGTGTAGTTGTAGATGAAGAAGACGAGGTCGCGCTTGGACCAGGCGTAGCCCGACTGGACGTACTGGGCGCTGACCGAGCCCGGCTCGCGCGAGGGGTAGAGATCCGGAAAACCGCAGCGCGGCTGCTTCATGCGCTCGCGGGTCTCCGCGTTGAGGGTGCCGTCCACCGGCAGGCCATGCGCCTGCTGGAAGAGCCGCAACGCCTTCTCGAGCGATTCATCGAAGAGCCGCGGGTCCGCGGGCTCCTGCGCGACCAGCGGCTTCCACCCCGGCAGGTGTTGCAGCTCGGGGTTGGAGAAGTAGCCGTATTTGCGCAGGTACGAGACGAGGCCCCGCACCTCCTCGCTGCGGTCCCCCTTGCGCAGGTGCCGCGTCAGGAAGGACGGCGCCGCGTGCAACTCCTCCGACGCCGAGCTCGTGTCCGTGGACACCGGCTCCGGACCGCCGCACCCCGCCAGGGACAGCACACCCGCCCCCAGCACGAAAGACATGGCCAGACCCTGCCGGGCGGACCGGTTGAAGAAAGACATCATGGATGTGGGCTCCTTTGACAACGATACGAAACGGGAGAAGCCAGACGCCTCTCCCGCACTGCCCGAGGACGACCACGCCAGCTCGTAGCCTCTCGGGAGGCCACGGCTTTACCAGATTTTCATGTTTCGCGCACTAAACTCCTTGCATGTATTGCGACAAAAAAAGACGCCTCGGAGAGACATCCCTCCGAGGCGCGCTCGTTGAAAAAGATTTACACGCTTGGGATTCAGTGAATCGGGGAGAGCGCTCGCCCGCTCAGGTCCCCGGCGGCTTGCGCGGCAGGTCCACGCTGAGCACGGCCTGCATCAGGTCCACCAGGCCAGGCCACTCCTCGGCCGACAGCCACACACCCTCGGGGTCGTGCTCGGCGTTCATCAGCAGCGAGGAGGACTCGAAGAGCCGCGAGGACACCGCCCCTTCCTTCGGGAGCGCCCCGGACACCTTGAAGCGCTGCCCGTCCCAGCTCAGCCCCTCCGGCATCACCTGCTCGAGCACGGTGCGCAGCGCGGCCTTGCCTCCTCCCACGCGCAGCACGCCCTGCACCAGCGCCGAGGCCACCTTGGACTCCTCCAGGTCCACCCGGCCCGGGGTGAGCAGCGTCAGGTGGTAGCGGCCCGAGGCGAGCTCCAACCGCTCGATCGCCACGTCCACGCGCAGCTTCCAGCCGGAGACGGCCAGCCGCACATCATAAGCATGTGGCAGGTTGGCCCAGTTCCCCAGCGCCAGCTGGCGCACATCCCGCAGCGCCCTGCGCGTGAGCGCCTCCACCCGAGCATGGGACAGCCGCAGCCGCCGCCGAGCCACGTCCACCGTCACCTGGCCGGACAGGCCCGAGGGCAACTTCCCCACCCACTCTTTCGCGCTCTCCCACCACCGCGAAGGACTCGACATCTCGGTGCTCCCTCCTGGCAGACCCTCCCTGTATCTGGCCCCGGACAAGACCCGGATTCAAGCGGAACGGGCTGGCCCGTGTGTCTCCCCGCCCCGTGTGATTAGATGCCCCCAGGCATGACGATCGGTTCTCCAGAAGGTCCCCCGCCGCCGTGGCAGGAAATCCACCGGGCGGTCCTCTCCACGCTCGATGCACTGGCCTCTTCCACCGGGTGGATTCCCACCGCCGCGACGGTCGGCATCGAACCGCTCTTCGAACGCGTCCTCCAGCAGGTGTGCGAGCCCCATGGCGTCACCCCGGGCGCCTACATCGACCTCATCACCAAGGACACCGGGATGCGGCGGGAGGTCCAGAAGCGCCTCTCGAAGCTGATGGAGCATCCCGGGCTGGTGGCCATGCGCCGCGAGGCCCAGCGCCGCGAGGCCGAGCACCAGCTCTACGTCCTGCGCTACGTCATCTCGGGCGAGGAGCCTCCCGACTGGGTGTGGACGTCGATCGACGAGGCCCAGCAGGCGCAGCTCCGGGACGCGGCGGAGTCGGGCGAGGAGCGGGATCCCGTGCTCACCCCGCGCGTCCAGCATGCCCTGCGGAAGCTGGCCGAGGCTCCCTCCACGTACGGCGAGTGCGAGGACTGCGGCACCACCATCCTCCTGGAGCGCCTGCAGATCGTCCCCTGGGCGGAGTGCTGCGCCGCCTGCCAGCGCAAGCGCGAGGGCACTCCGGACGTGCCGCCCGAGCCCCAGGTTCCCGTCACCTACTTCTGACCGCGCGGGCTCCCTCCACCACGCTCCGGGCGATGGCGCGGCTGATGGGGTGCCCCAGCTTCAGCTCGACATCCAGGTAGATGGGCGAGCTGTTGAGCTCCAGGAACACCCAGGCGTCCCCCTGGTGCTTGATGTCGATGCCCGCGAAGGTGAGGCCACAGGCGCGCGCCGCCTCCCGGCAGAAGCGCTGGACGGACTCGGGGAGCCGCACCTCGCGGTAGGAGGCCCCGCCTCCGCTGTAGATGGGGTCCGCCCGGAAGTCGAGGTGCTGCTCGGGCGTCTCGATGGCCACGCAGGAGACGAGCTCGTCCCCCACCAGCATGACGCGCAGATCGTCCCCGGGAGCACGCTCCTGGAAGATGACGGGCGAGGCGGTGACGTCCTCGAGCCGCTCGAGCGCCTCGTCATCCAGCACCCGGGTGACGGCTCCTCCCATGATGGGCTTGTAGATGACGTCCTTCACACTCGCGTGGAAGGCGCGGATGGCGGCCGGGTCGTTGGAGATGAGCGTGCGAGGCACCCGCGCCCCGAGGCTCCGCAGCGCGTGGAGCTGGAAGGGCTTGTATTGCATGACGCTCGCCGCATGCGGGCCGTTGACCAGCGTGACACCCCGGTGGGCGAGTTGGAGCAACCACGCCACGAAGTAGGAAGCCCGCTCGCGCGTGTGCATGAAGGTGGTGAACCAGTCCTCGTAGAGGACGAACTCTCCCTCGTGCTCCAGGGACGGCACATAGGGCGCGGGAATGGAGCGGAGGTAGAAGCCCCGGAGGTCGTCCACCGGCTCGCCGAGGTAGTAGCTCTGCCCGTCGAGCATGGACAGCGGCAGGCCCCGGTCGAGCGCATCGGGCTCGATGAACAACGTGTCCGCGCCGAGCGCCGCGGCCTCGCGAGCCACTGCCTTGCACTGAACATCCGACGCGCCGCCAAAGATGCCGATCCTCAAGGCACTCTCCCGGGGAATGGGACCGGTACATGGTCCTCCCCTTGCAGCCCCGAAGATGAACCTCCAGGAAGGGAGATGTCGTGACGAAGACGCGAAAGGGCCCGCCATTCATCAAGTTCGAGCTGCCCAAGCCCAAGAAGCCCACCGACAACAAGCAGCCGAGCAAGCCCGACAAACCCAAGCCCGCAGACCGGTTGACGACGATGATGGTGGGCGAGGAAGGCGGCCACCCCCGCTGAGCCCGCCGAGGCAGCGCCGCACCGGGGGATGAGGAGACCTCCCGGGCACGTTTTCCCGCAACTGGTCCGATGGTCCTACCAGTCAACGCAACTTCGCGCCCGGACGTCAGGCGCTGGTGCGCAGCACCTTGAGGGCCTCGCGGAACAGGGCCTGGAAGGCGGCCTCTTCTCCGAGCCGCTCGCTGGCGGACTCGGCGGCCTTCTCCGCCTGGGGCTGCTTGTAGCCAAGGTTGACGAGCGCCGAGACCAAGTCCGCCATATGCCCCGACACGGGCGTCGCCGGCACCGCCTGCGCGGCCACCTGCTCCAGGTGCAGCGTCTTCACCTTGTCCTTGAGTTCCAGCACGAGCCGCTCGGCGGTCTTCTTCCCCACGCCATGAATCTTGGTGAGGCGCGCCACCTCGCCCCGGCCGAGCGCGGCCACCAGCTCCGGCACCTCCATGCCGGAGAGCACCGCCAACGCGAGCCTCGGCCCCACGTGGGACACCGAGTTGAGCAGGAGGAACAGCTCCTCCTCGGGCCGGGAGAGGAAGCCGAACAGCTCGAAGGCGTCCTCGCGCACCACGGTGCGCACCCGCACCTGGACGGGCTGGCCCTCGGCGGGCAGCCGCCCCAACGTGAGCGAGGAGAAGAACACCCGGTACCCCACTCCGCCCACGTCGATGATGGCCTCGTCGAGGCTCTTCTCCTGAACGGTCCCGCGCAGTGCCGCGATCATCGCGCCTCCGGTCTCCGGTAGGACGGCTTCAGCCTGTCCGTGAGCTGATCCTGCGCCGACTTGCGGCGCGTCTTCGAGGCCTTGCCACCCGCCACCGGCACGGCGGCCCGGCCATGATTGAGGTGGCAGATGGCCACCGCGAGCGCGTCGCTGGCATCCGCGCGCTCCAGCACCTCCACATCGAGGAAGGTGCACACCATGCGCGCCACGGCGTCCTTGTCGGCGGCGCCCCCCGCCCCCACCGCGCGCTTCACCCGGGCGGGAGGGTACTCGTGCACGCCGAGCCCCACCTGAGCGGCGGCCAGCAGCGCCACGCCCCGCGCGTGCCCGAGGATGAGCGCGCTGCGCGCATTGCGGAAGGTGAAGACGCCTTCCACCGCCACCGCCTGGGGCCGGTAGAGCTTGAGCGCCGTCAGGAGAGAGCCGTGCAACTCCTTGAGCCGCAGCTCCAGCGGGGCATCCGGGTCCACCTTGATGACGCCATGGCCCACATGGACCAGCCGGCCGCGCCGCTCCTCCACCACGCCATACCCCATGAAGCGGCTGCCGGGGTCGATGCCTAGGACACGCAAGTTCCTCTCCAGGGACAACGGAACAAGGGTTCAGCCAGCCCTATAACGCGCGGGCCGCCCCCCTGTCGATGTGCCTGTCTCCCCCACTACGCGGAGAGCGCCTCCATGAGGGCGTCGTCCATCTCGAAGTTGGCGTGCACGTTCTGCACGTCGTCGTTGTCCTCGAGCAGCTCCATCAGCTTGAGCATCTTCTTCGCGTTGTCGCCCTCGAGCCGGACGGTGTTCTCCGGGATGTATGTCCACTTCTGCTCGCCCAGCTTCAGGCCCGCCTGCTCCAGGCTGGCGGCCACCGCGTGCAGGTCCGCCGGAGCGGTGCGCACCTCGAAGCCCTCGGCGCCGTGGTTGAGGACGTCCTCGGCACCCGCCTCGATGGCCTTCTCCATCACCTGGTCCTCGGTAGGGCCCGGCTTCACGGTGATGAGGCCCTTCCTGTGGAACATCCAGTTCACCGAGCCTTCGGAGCCCAGGTTGCCGCCCCCCTTGGAGAACATGTTGCGCACGTCGCCCGCAGTGCGGTTGCGGTTGTCGGTGAGGCACTCCACGATGACCGCCACGCCGCCTGGGCCATAGCCCTCGTAGACGATCTCCTCGTAGCTCTCGCCCTCCAGCTCGCCAGTGCCCTTCTTGATGGCGCGCTGGATGTTGTCGTTGGGCATGTTGGCCTCGCGCGCCGCGAGGATGGCCACGCGCAACCGGGCGTTACCGTCCGGGTTGCCTCCGCCCAGCCGCGCCGCCACGGTGAGCTCCTTGATGACCTTGGTGTAGAGCTTGCCCTTGCTCGCCCCCATCGCCGCTTTGTACCGCTTGAGCTTCGACCATCGGTTGTGACCGGACATGGTGGGATGACGCTCCTGGAGGATGCCCTTCGAGAGATAACGCGACGCCGCGCCTTCTCCCCCGGACAGCGATGCCGAGTCAAACATGACCGCCAGCACGAGTCCCGTCCCGCCCGGGTCAGGCCGCCCGGGAGGGGCCCGCGGACTCGAAGGCCTCGGAGAAGGGCTCCTCCTCGTCCCCGGAGTCCAGCACCGGCTCGAAGAACGGGGGGATGGACTGGGGCACCGGCTCGTGCTCGGCGATGAGGTTGGCCGGCACCAGCACTCCCTGGGCGTAGAGATACGTCACCACCTCCAGGGTCGTGACCTCCGGCAGGCCGCACTCCAGGAGGACGACGTGCACGGTGCGCTGGCCATCGAAGAGCCGGATGACCTGGCCCACGTCGTCGGGCAGGGACTTGAGCATGTCCGCCAGCCGCTTGAAGTCCACCACGAGGCGGGCGGACAGGGGGATGCCCAGGGTGCACAGGGCCGCGAAGCGCTCGGCGGCCGGCAGGAGCAGCGAGGCGTAGATCTTCAGGTTGAGGAAGAGCTTGCCCTCGGCGAGCGCCTCCGCGAACGAGACGGCGTAGGCGCCCGAGCCGAAGAGCAGCAGGCGGCGGATGGCGGTGAGACCGCGCTCGCCCTCGAAGGAGGCGTCCACCACGTGGCCCTGGCGGAAGGAGAGCCAACCCGTGTTGTCGCGCAGCTCGATGCGGCCGGCGCGCGAGCCGCACAGCAGCGCATGGAGCACCTGGGCCAGGGGCATGCGAGCGGTATGGGCCTCGTAGGCGGGGGCGAAGGCGCTGCGGCCGGCCTTCAGACGGGCGAGCGACACCACGACCTGCGGGGGCACGGGCTGGAGCAGGTAGTCGTCGGCGCGGACGGCGTCGGCGCGCTCGCGGTGGTGGGGCGCCTCGTGGTGCGAGAGCAGGTACACCGGGAGGTGCTCGGTGCGAGCGTCGGCGCGCAGCCGCTCGCAGAAGGTGAAGCCGTCCATGCCGTCCCCGGTGGCCTCGACGGGGGCGAGGACGAGGTGTGGCAAGGGGCGGCCCTCGCCCAGCTCCCCGAGGATGTCCTCGATGGCCGGGGCGGCGATCACCTCGAAGCCGGCACCGACCAGACCCAGGGCGAGCGAAGCGCGGACGTCCTTGTCGGACTCGACGAGCAGGACGCGGGGGCGGAACCGGTGGGAGCGCCGCCGGGGGCTGACGTCGGCGGAGGCGGAGGTAGGGGCGGGCTCGAGGACGGTGGCTCGGGACGTGCTGTCGGCCATGGGAACCTCCTGGAGCGCCGGTCCTGGGGTGAGACCGGACCTCACTGTCAGTGAAAAACTATAAGATTCCGGGAAAAAAGACTACCGGGAAACGTATGTACGCCCAGATATAGCCGAGAGGAGGGCCACGTCGAAAGCCAAACACCTGAAATTGTTGGGTAACGGGCAAGCGAGAGGGCAAGGAAACGCTCGACGGGCGAGGGGGCGAGGCGACAAAGTGGGCGGCCTATGACGCGACTGATGCTGGTGTGGGCGCTCATGCCGCTCGCGGCGGTGGCGCAGGAGACGAAGGCGCAGCAGGCCCCGACGTCCGAGGCGGTGAGGCAGGAAGCGAAGCGGGAGAACTTCGGGGCGGTGGTGGCGCCGGCGGCGCTGCCGGACGGGGCGACGGCGATCTCCGGGTGGGTGGGAGTGCCGGAGGTAGGGGTGGCGTATCGCCAGGGGACGGCGGGCTGGGAGATTGGGGCGAGGGCGCGCTTCGACTATCTGCGGCTGGCGGTGACGGCGGAGGCGGTGGCGAGGCACCAGGTGTGGACGGACACGGAGAAGTGGACGGTGGCGGCGGAGCTGGGACTCGGGGTGACGGGGAACACGGGGAGCCGGTACTTCGACGAGAAGAACCTGGAGGGATGGTTCCTGAGGCTGAACCCGGCACTGGTCGCGAGCTGGAAGGCGGCGGAGACGGTGACGGCGGTGGGGCTGGTGGAGGTGCCGTACGACCTGGGACTGAGCCCGAGCGGGACGTGGCGGGTGAAGCCGATGGCGGGAGGAGGGGCGGAGATCTACCTGGGCGAAGACCTGTCGCTGTCCGCGGTGGGCGAGCTGGGAGTGGACGTGTTCAAGGAACTGCGAGGGGTGACCCAGACGCGACTCGGTTACGGGGTGCGCCTGGGCCTGGGACTGCGTCTCTTCTGAGTCGAGCCCGAGCTCACCACTCCGGAATGGGAGTGACACGAGGAGTGCCCAGGAGCTCCAAAGTGCGCAAAGCGACCTGAATCAGCGTCTGGGCACAAGGCTCACACCCGCCGCCACAACAGCGGGGCCAATGACCCTCGGGGTTGCGCAGGAGGGGCCTGACACAGGCCTCGTAGTACGAGGGGAAGGACAGCTCCTCGCTGGCGCGGCGGAGTGCGGAATCCATCTGCTCTTCGGTGAAGTCAGCCACGATCCTATTTTAATCATACCGGGGCTCGCCGCTCGACAGGGCCATTCCCCTCGAAGGAGTTCTTGCCCTGAAACCTGCGCGCGGCTAATTGCGCTGTGCGTTCGCGAAGAGAGCGAGGATGAAAGTCATGCAGGTCGTCAGTGTGAAGAAGGCGCTGGGGGGCTCGATCTCCCCGGATACCAAGGTGGAGGTGCGCGGATGGGTACGCACCCGCCGCGACTCGAAGGCGGGGATCAGCTTCATCAATGTCAGCGATGGCTCGTGCTTCGATCCCATCCAGGTGGTCGCGCCGAACTCGCTGCCCAACTACGAGAAAGAAGTGCTGCACCTCACGGCGAGCAGCTCCGTCATCTGCCGCGGCACGCTCGTGAAGTCCCAGGGTAAGGGACAATCGTACGAAATCCAGGCCGACGAGGTGCAGATCCTCGGCTTCGTGGATGATCCGGAGACGTACCCCATCCAGCCCAAGCAGCACACGCTGGAGTTCCTGCGCGAGGTGGCCCACCTGCGTCCGCGCACCAACACCTTTGGGGCGATCAGCCGCGTGCGGCACGCCGCGGCGCAGGCCGTCCACCGGTTCTTCCACGAGGAAGGCTTCTTCTGGGTGAACACGCCGATCATCACCGCCAGCGATACCGAGGGCGCCGGACAGATGTTCCGCGTCTCGACGCTGGACCTGATGAACCCGCCCCGTACGGACAGCGGGAAGATTGACTGGAGCAAGGACTTCTTCGGCAAGGAGGCGTACCTCACCGTCTCTGGCCAGCTCAACGCCGAGACGTACTGCACCGCGTTGTCGAAGGTGTACACGTTCGGGCCGGCCTTCCGCGCGGAGAACTCGAACACCACACGGCACCTGGCCGAGTTCTGGATGATCGAGCCGGAGTTCGCCTTCGCCGATCTCAACGAGAACGCGAACCTGGCCGAGCGGTTCCTCAAGTACATCTTCAAGGCAGTGCTGGCCGAGTGCGGCCCGGACATGAAGTTCTTCGCGGAGCGCCAGCAGAAGGACGTCATCGAGCGCATGGAGAAATTCATCGACTCGAGCTTCGCGCGAATGGACTACACCGAGGCGATCGAGATCCTGAAGAAGGCGAAGAAGAAGTTCGACTACGCGCCGGAGTGGGGCAACGACTTGCAGACGGAGCACGAGCGCTACCTGACGGAGGAGCACGTGGGCCGGCCGGTGGTGGTGATGAACTATCCGGAGAAGATCAAGGCGTTCTACATGCGCCTGAACGACGACGGGAAGACGGTGGCGGCGATGGACGTGCTCGCGCCGGGAATCGGGGAGATCATCGGCGGGAGCCAGCGCGAGGAGCGCCTGGACGTCTTCGACAAGCGTCTGGCGCACTTCGGCCTCGAGCCGTCGCACTACCAGTGGTACCGGGACCTGCGGCGCTACGGGACGGTGCCCCACTCGGGCTTCGGGCTCGGATTCGAGCGCCTCCTCGTCTACATGTGCGGCCTGCAGAACATCCGTGACGCGATCCCCTACCCGCGCGTGCCGGGCTGGGCGCATTTCTGACAGCGATTCCCCCCTCCAGAGTGGTTTCTGGAGGGGGGTCATCCGTTGTAGCCGTCGCCGACTCCCGCGCGACCTAATCGAGCTCGAAAATCTTCTGCGGGAACTTGTGGAGCTTCTCGGCCACCCCCTTCTCACCGACCAGGAAGTTGTCACATACCCAGGTGTATGTGCTCGCCGTGGCGTAGGTGGGATGGACGACGATGTTCATGCTCTTCTGGATGGGCATGGTTTCATCGAACCGGATGAGGGGCCGTTCCACCATGTCGTAGCCCTGTCCATGACAGTGCAACCGCTTTTCCTCGGGCCTGCCATTCTTGCGCATGAACGCGTTGTAGGACTCGAATATCTCCTTGCACGAAGCACCGGGCTTGAGCTGATTGAGAACGACCTTCTGCGCTTCCAGGACGAAGGCAAATTCGTCCTTCATTTCCTGGGAGGCCTTGCCCAATACACAGGTCCGGCCCAACTCGGTGTAGAGCCCGCCGGGTCCGTTGTTCTCTATCAGCAGGGTGAACTGGTCCCCCTTCTGGATCACCCGGTTCTGCAGGTGGCGGCTGCCAAACACCGCTGACACCCCGACCGGAGCCGACGAACTCAGGAACAACCCCTGCTCGCTGCCCAGGCTGTGTCCGACCTGTTCGGCGATGGCGGCCACTTCCAGGTCTCGCATTCCGGGCTTGATCGCCTTGAACACGGCTTCCATGGCCACGTCCTGCATGGCGGCGGTGCGTCGAATGAGCGTCAGCTCCTCTTCGCTCTTGATCGACTTGATCCGATCGACCATGTCGGAGGCATCCACGAACTTCGCCTTGGAGAGCTTGCCTCGCTTGAGGTAGTCCACCAGGGCAAAAGACATGGCGGCCGTTCCCAGGAGGCCCACCGTCGCTCCGGCGAAACGCCCGAGCGCCTCTTCCGCGAGCGCTGCATCGTATTCAGCGGTGTAATACGCGGAAGCGTAGCTCGGCGAGCCCAGGAATCGTGCGGTGCCACGACGCAGACCATCCCCTTCCGGAGGCAGTTCCCGCACCAGGCCAAACGCGCCCTGTGCGACCACCGTCATCCGATCGTCCTTCGGGAAGATCACGGTCACCGGGTAGCCGTTGGCCGCCGGCACATCGGTGAAGTATTTGACGTACCCCCCCATGAAGTCGTTGTTGGCCTGCATCAACAGCACGTCGATGCGGTGTTCGGCCATCGCGGCCCGCACGGCCGCCCAGCGCCGCTCCAACTCCGCCGTGGAGATGGCTGTGTTTATCCGCTCAGACATGTCAACCATCGGTTGTCTCCGTTTCCAGTTCAGGAGCCCTACCTATCCCCTGGCCTGCTCCGCACTCCGCGCGGCTCCGGTACTGTCCAGGACCGACTGCAAGCGATCCACGAGCTCTCCCAGGTGGGGCTCCCGCAACATCGTGGAATGCGAACCCGAAACCTCGATGCTCTCGAAAGGCCCCTGCACGAGCCGCTCCCACGCCGGTTGCAACCCGGCGACGGAAGAGGACGCCGCGGGGAGCCCGGACAAGAGCTCTTCGCGCGCCCGTAGCGTGGTCATCTTCAGGGAACACGGTTTCGGCGCGTAGCCCAGGATGGCTCGTGCGTTGCGCTCGAAATCGCCGAACATCCGCGAGAACGCGGTGAGGTCGAGATCCTTCTCACCCGCCGCTCGCGCCTGCTCGTGGACGTGCCGCAGCCTGTCCTCCGGCGTCATCTCCTCCAGGAGCAATCGATCCAGGCGCGCCACCAGCTCGGCACCGCCCACGTCGGCCGCGAACCACAAGAGGATGCCAACGTCGTCGGAGCAATAGTGGTAGGCCTCTGGCGTCCAGCTGTCGATCAGGATCAGGTGCTCGACGCTCTCCCCGCTCTCACGCAACTGGCGCGCCATCTCGTAGGCGAAGATTCCTCCCGTGGACCAGCCTCCGAGCAGATAGGGCCCCCGCTCCTGGACGGAGCGGATCTGCTCGATGTACTTCGCCACCCTCTTCTCGAGGGTCTCGGTGTCACTGTCGCCGAGGCCCGCGGCACGCAGCGCATAGATCGGGCGGCCCTCCCCGAGGCGGTTTGCCAGGGGGACGTAGCAGTTCACGTCGCCACCGGTCGGGTGCATCAAGAAGAGAGGCGCCGCGCTTCCCCCTTCCCGGAGCGCAATGAGCGGCGTCTGCGGCGCGGCGGGGGGCCGGCCCTCACCCAGGACCATGGCCAGACTCTCAATCGTATCCCCGGTCAGGAGGCTCGAGATGTGGAAGTCCTGTGCGAATTCCTTGCGGATGCGCGCCATCAACCGGACCGCCAGCAAGGAGTGGCCGCCGAGATCGAAGAAGCTGTCCTGAACACCAATGGGACGCCTCTGCAACAACTCCTCCCATATCCGCGTCAGGCGTACCTCGGTCGGAGTACGGGGCGCCACATACTTCGAGGTCGTGCTCTGGAGATTCTCCAGCGCCGGCAACGCTGCCCGGTTCACCTTCCCGTTCGCGGTCCTCGGGAATTCGTCGAGCAGGACGAACGCAGAGGGAATCATGGGGGAAGGGAGCCGCTTCTTGAGGAACGCGGCAATCTCCTCGGAAGAAGGCCGCACCTTGCCCGGCACCGTGGACGTCATGTAGGCGATGAGACGCTTGTCACCCGAATCGTCATCCCGGGCGACCACGACGGCATCCTGAATGCTTTCGTGCTCGGTCAGGTTCCGCTCGATCTCCTCGGCTTCGATCCGGTGGCCACGAATCTTCAGTTGCTGATCGGCGCGCCCGAAGAACTTGACGTCGCCGTTCGGCAGGAAGCACGCCTGGTCTCCGGTGCGGTACATGCGCGCCCCTGGATGAGTGCTGAAGGAATCCGGGAGGAAGCGCTCCGAGGTCAGGGTCGGCCGGTTGTGGTAGCCGCGGGCCACGCCCTCACCACCAATGTAGAGCTCTCCGGTGACTCCGGCCGGTACGAGCTGGCGGTTCGAGTCGAGGATATAGAACTGCGTGTTGGCAATCGGCTTGCCGATCGTGATCGCGGCGTCGCTCTCCACGCGGGCGGTGGACGACCAGATGGTCGTCTCCGTTGGACCGTACATGTTGTGGATCTCGCACGGCAGCGAGGAGAGATCCTTCACCAGGGCGGGCGGCAGCGCCTCACCCCCCAGCATCAGCATCCGCAGGCCATGGAGTGCCTCGAAGGTCTCGGAATCCATCGCCAGCATCCGAGCCATCGACGGCGTGCACTGGAGGTGGGTGACGCGGTGGCGCCGGATCTGCTCGGCGATCGAATCGCCTGCCTCGCTCGGCTCATTGCTGAGCTCCCGCAGCCGATTCAAGTACGTGAGGTTGGCCAGGACATCCCGGGTATCGACGCCGAAGTCGATCAGGCAGGCAACCTCATCGACCCCGATGGCCTTCAGGCGGTCGATAATAGGGAGACACGACTCGGGCGTCCCGAAGAGGCCGATGTTCCCGAAGAAGCGATCCACGGCCTTGGACAGCAGGAAGTCCATATCCTCCTTGGACAGGCTTTCGAACGAGGTCGTCCCCGCGAGTTGCCCCAGAGCGGCTTTCATCAGGTCCGCGGAGCACCTCAGGTACTCGGCGAGCGGACCGGGGACCTTGCGCCGCACGTAGTCTTCGTCGTGAGCGACGAAGGTGTGCATCATCAACGCGATGTGGCCCTGGCCCGGGTGGCCCGCCTCCGCCCACGCCTCGCGGTAGAGCTTCAGGTTCTTCTCCAGCCCCTCGATGTCCTGTCCGAGGAGGTGGGTCAGAAGCCCGGCGCCGCGCTGCCCCGCCAGCCGGTAGGTCTCCGGGTTGCCCGCCGCGGTGAGGAAATACGGCAGCTCCGCCTGAATGGGACGGGGCAAGGTCCTGACCTTCGCCTCCTGCCCCGCGCCGCCCGGGAAGTCGAGCGTCTCCCCGCGCCAGAGCCTGCGCACGGTGTCGATCCCCTCGAGCAGGAGCCGTCTCCGCTCCGCGTAGTTCTGCGGCATGAGCGCGAAGTCGTTCGCGTGCCAGCCGGACGCGAAGGAGAGCGCGACCCTGCCGTTCGAGAGGTTGTCGACGATCGACCACTCCTCGGCCACCCGGATGGGGTTATGCAGCGGAATGACGACGCTTCCGGCCCGGAGCTGGATCCGCTTCGTGGCCATGGCGATCGCCGCGCTCACGACGGACGGGTTGGGGTACGGGCCACCGAAGTCATGGAAGTGCCGCTCCGGCGTCCACACGGCCGTGAAGTCGTTCTGATCGGCGAACCTGGCTCCCTCCATCAGGATCTCATAGGAGTTGTCACCGCCGGCGGCGCTCGCGAAATAGAACAGGCTGAAGTCGATGCCTCTGTCGGCCTGTCCGCTGGCCTTCGGGGCCCGGGACCGGGAAACCGTCGGCGCGAGCTGCCTCGTGTTCTGGATCACGACCCGGAAGCCCCGAGCGAGCGTCCAGAACAGTTCGAGCACGGAGATGTCGAACGAGATGCTCGTGACGGCGAGCCAGGTTCCCACGTCGCCGCCGAGGCGCTCGTCCATCCCGGCGAAGAAATTCACGACGTTGCGGTGGGAGACCTCGGTGCCCTTCGGTTTCCCGGTGGAGCCCGAGGTGTACAGGATGTAGGCAAGGTGGTTGCTGCGAACGCCCGAGACAGGGTTCGCGATCGACTCTCGTGCGAGCGACTCCCGGTCCGAGTCGAGGCGAATCCTCTTCACGGGTGCTGCCGCCAGCGTCCGAGGGGCTCCCTCGCCCATGACGAGGACCTTCGCGCCCGAATCCTCGAGCATGAACGCCAGCCGGTCCTCAGGGTAGCCCGGATCCAACGGGACGTACGCCCCACCCGCCTTGAGGATGCCGAGCAGTCCCACCATCATGTCGATGGAGCGATCGATGCAGATGGCGACGAGGACCTCCGGCCCCACCCCCAGCGATTTCAGGCGGTGCGCGAGCTGGTTCGCGCGAGCATTGAGCTCCGCGTATGTGAGCTGCTCCTTCTGGAAGATCAGCGCCACGGCGTCCGGGGTCCGCTTCACCTGCGCCTCGAACAACTCGTGAACGCACGTGCCCCGCGCATACTCCACCGCGGTGTCGTTCCACTCCACCATGAGCTGGTGTCGCTCCTCGGCGCTCAAGAGCGAAATCTCCGAGACCCGGAGCTTGGACACATCGACGAGCGGGCGCGCCGGATCACCTTCGAGCTTCTCGAGAATCGCGGTGAAGTACCGCACGTAGCGCTCGATCGTCTCCTGCTTCCACAGCGCTCCGCTGTACATGAAGAGGAACTCCAACTCTCCACCGGCCTCGGTGACCTCCAGGTTGAGGTCGTACGGCGTGGCCCTGCGCATCATCGGGCGTTCGGTCAACGTGAGCCCGGGCAGCTGGATCGCCCCCCGCTCCTCCGCCTGCTCGTAGGAGAACATGACGTCGAAGAACGGGTTGTACCCATGGCCGCCCCCCTTCAGACGCTGGAGGATGACGCCCAACGGGAAGTCCTGGTGCTCGTTCGCCTCGAGGCAACGCCGCTTCACCTCGGCGAGGAGCTCGGCGAATGTGGCGTCAGCGGAGACCGCGACCCGCACCGGGAGCGCGTTGACGAACATTCCCACAGCATCCTCGAAGCCCCCACGCTGGCGCCCGTTCTGTGCCGTGCCAATGGTGATGTCGTGCTGCCCCGTGAGCCGCTGCAACAGCGTGTGGCAGGCCGAGAAGAGGAGCATGTAGAGCGACACGCCATGCTCGCGTGCCCGCTTCCGCAGGAGCCGCGCCGAGCGGCGCACGCGAACCTCTCCGCCCTCGAAGCACTGCACCGCGGGCCGCGGGAAGTCGAGCCCCAGCTCGAGGCGCGGCACCTCATCCGATAGGCGGTCACGCCAGTAGCGTTCCTGTGCCGCGGAGGCCTCGCTGAGCAGGAACTCCCGCTCCCACGTGGCATGCTCGCGGCCCTGCTTGACCACGGGAGGGAGTGCCTCGCCTTTGTACAGCGCCACGAGCTCCCGGACCACGATCGAGCCCGTGGTGCCGTCAGAGGTGATGTGGTGCAGGTCGATGGCCAGCACGTGCCGCTCTTCCGCCACCCGGAGCAGTCCTGCTCGGAAGAGAGGGGCGCTCGAGAGGGTGAAGGGCCGGATGAACTGCTGAAGCCATCCGTCGATGTCCCCGTCCACGGCGCGTTCGAGCTCGAATGGGACCGTCGGATGGACGCGCTGGACGAGCCGACCGTCGTCGCACAGCACGAAAGAGCTGCGCAGGGCTTCGTGCCGCCGGATGATCTCCCGGAAGCACGCCTCCAGGCGGACGTTATCCAGCGCGCCGTGGATCTCCCAGGCACCGTAGAGGTGATAGGCCAACTCCCCGTCCGGGAACTGGCACTGGAAGTAGAGCCCCCGTTGGATGGAGGACGTCGGGTATTCCACCACCGCGGTCAGGTCGTTCGCCGCCGAGGGCGTCGAAGCGGCGGTCGGGGCCACGTCACCAGAGCCGAGCCGCGGTGAAGGCGGCGGCGCGAATCCGGCCGCCATCATCTCGTCGATGCACTCCTTCAGCGCCGTGACGAACAGACGGATGTCGTCATCCGTGTGGGCAGTGGAGAGATAGAGGTTTCGGCCCTCCCACACATAGACGCCCTTGCACAGGAGCCGGTGATAGAGGAGCTCCCAGTCGCCCTTGAGCTCGATGCGGAACAGCGAGCCGAAGTGCACGAAGCGCACGGGCGCGCCGACCCGCTCGCAATGCTCGTTGAGCTCCCGCACGATCGCGGCCGTCCGCTCGTTGAGCCGCTCCTGCAGCCCGGCCCCCTCGCTCCGGAGGTGCCGCAACACCGCGCCCGCCGCTGCCAGCGATAGCGGATGGTGGCAGAAGGTTCCAGCGACGAAGGTGTTCTGCACCTTGGGATACGAGTCGTCGCCAAAGCGCCAGGCGCCACCGTCCACGGCATCCATGAACCGCTGAGTACCGGCCACGATGCCGATCGGCAGCCCGCCTCCGATGATCTTGCCGTAGGTGACGAGATCCGCGTGGACGCCGAAGTGCGCCTGGGCGCCTCCCGGGCCAATGCGGAAGCCGGTGATGACCTCGTCGAAGATCAGGGCCGCCCCCGCATCCGCGGTGATACGGCGCAGCTCGTGGAGGAAGCTCCGAGGCTGGAGATCGGGACGTCGGCTCTGCACGGGCTCCACCAGCACCGCCGCGAGCTCCGAGGCGCATCCGCGAATCGCCTCGAGCGAGGCAGGATTGCCGTACTCGAGCACCAGGATGTCGGAGACCGTGCCTCGGGTCGTACCAGGTGCCAGCGGGGCACCCTGCGCGGTGCCTTCGGAGTCGGCCACCGCCAGAACCCCGTCGAAGGTCCCGTGATACGAGCCGCTGAATATCACCACCTTCGAGCGACCCGTGATGGCGCGTGCCAGGCGCAGCGCCACCATCACCGCTTCGGTGCCGGTGTTGTAGAAGGCAACCCGCTCGACCCCGGTGGCCTCGACGATCATCTTCGCCACTTCACCCGGCAGCGGTGTCATGGGTCCGAGCGGTGCGCCGCGGCCCAACTCCTCGACGACCGCGTCGGCGATGAACGCCGGGCGGTGCCCGAAGAGATACACTCCGAAGCCCATCGTCACGTCGACGTATGCGTTGCCATCGACATCCCAGACCCTGCCTCCTTCCGCGCGGACGACCTGGAGCGGATAGGTGATCTCCTTCCAGGAGGGCCGGAACCCGGCGACTGCACGGTTGTTGGCGACCGTCGCCCGGGTCTCCTCGGTGAGGCGCTTCGAGCCCGGCGTGCGAGCCGTGTAGTCCCGGATGAGCGTCTTCAGGAACTCGCCCTGTCGGGCCTGCAGTTCGGGATCACGCTTCGTGTTGATTCTCCGGTACGGCACGAAGGCCGCCGGAGCCCCGGCGCGAGCCACGGGCGCGCTCACCTTTTCCCTGGCGGCGAGCACCGGAGCAGGCCGCACCGCGGGCTCCTTCCCGGCCAGCGGTGCGGGCGCGCGTGTCCCCGAGGCGTCGTCGCCACGAGCCCGCCGCAGCAGCGCGAGTTGTTCCGTGACGATCCGCTCGACACGTTCCCGAGAGCTGGCCCCGTCGCTGGGGTGACGCAACAACGCGAGCTGATCCACGACGATCCGCTCGAGCGTCCCCTGCGAGTCGGCGCCGTTCACCGCCGACTCCGCCACCACCGGCGCGGTCACCTCCAGCGCGAGCGACGGTTCCTGCGCGGGCTCGGGCGGCAGTTCCCTGTCCAGGAACGACGCGATCTTCCTGACCGTCGACAACTCCTCGTGGAAGGAATTGACGGGGATCAGCACTCCGAAACGCTTCTCGATGACCTTCCGGAGGCCGAACAGCGCGAGCGAGTCCACCCCGAGCTGGAACAGATCATTGTCGACGGGGATCTCGGAGGGCGGGTCGCCCGTGAACCCTCCAACCATCTCGCAGAGCTCGACGAGGATCCTGGCGTCCCGAGCTGCCGTCCCCGAAGACGCGGGGCCTCTGGACTCAACGGGCGGATGCCGTGGAACGGTCGGTGCCGCGAGCGGCGCGGCCTCCGGGGCCTGGGCCGGGGCCTCCGGTGCGAGCAACGGGCGCCTGGTGGCCGGAGCCTCGAGCCAATACCGCTCCCGCTGCCAGGGATACGCCGGGAGCGGCACCCGCCGCCCACCCGCGGGGAAGACACGCGACCAGTCGATCCGCGCCCCCGTGGACCAGAGGCTTCCCAGCGCCTCGAGCACGCTCACCGGTTCCTCACGGCCAGCGCGCAGCGACACGATCAGCGCCGGCTCCGCGTCCGGCAGGCAGGCCGTCACCAGGCCGAGCAGCGTCGACTTCGGGCCCACCTCGACGAACGTTCCCGCTCCGGCTTCGTGCAGCGCTTTCACCCCGTCCGCGAAGCGAACCGCCTCACGCACGTGGCGCACCCAGTAGCCCGGCGTACTCACCTCGTCCGAGACCCGCTTCCCACTCAGGTTGCTGACCAGCGAAAGCGACGGTCGCCGGTAGGTGACCGACTCGGCCACGCGCTCGAACGCTTCCAGCATCGGCCCCATGAGTGGCGAGTGGAATGCGTGAGACACGCGCAACTGCCGGGTACGCACCCCACGTGCGGCGAATGATGCGGCAATCGCGTGCACGGATTCCGCGACGCCCGCGATCACCACCTGCTCCGGCCCGTTGATCGCGGCGATCGACACCGAGGCCACATGCGATGCCAGTGCGGCGGCAACCTCGGACTCCGGAGCGGAGATGGACACCATCGCTCCACCAGCCGGCAGCGCCTGCATGAGCCGGCCGCGAGCCGCCACCAACCGCACCGCGTCTTCGAGTGAAAACACACCTGCCACACAGGCGGCCACCAGCTCGCCGATGCTGTGACCCGCCACCAGCTCCGGTTCCACGCCCCACGAGCGCCACAGCGCCGCGAGCGCGTACTCCAGCGCGAACAACGCCGGCTGGGTGTACGCCGTCTGGTCCAGCAACGCGGCCTCGGCGCTGCCCGGCTCGGACCACATAACCTCGCGCAACGGCCGTTCGAGCTCCCGATCGAACAGTGCAATGCACGAGTCGAGCGCCTCACGGAACGCAGGCCACGCCGCGGAGAGCCCACGACCCATTCCCGGAACCTGTGCGCCCTGCCCCGTGAACAGGAAGGCGAGCTTGCCGCGCGAGGCGTTGGCGGTGCCGCGCACCGCGCCCTGAGGGAGCTGTCCCTGCGCCGCGGCCTCCAACGCCGCCCGAAGTGTCTCGCGCGAGGTCGTCATGACCGCGAGCCGATGCTCCATGGGACTGCGTGTCGTCGCCAGGCTGAAGGCAACATCACCGAGGCCCAGCTCCGGGTGCGCATCCACGTGGTCCCGCAGCCGTGCCGCCGCGGCGCCCAGGGCCTCCGCGCTCCTGGCCGACAGCACCAGAAGCTCCGCCGGCCGCTCGGGCGCAGCGGGCGCGAGCTCCGCCGCTGGCGCTTCCTCCAGCACCACATGTGCGTTGGTGCCACTCAACCCGAAGGAGCTCACTCCCGCGAGACGCGGCCTGTCCGTCCGCGGCCAGGATACCGGCTCCGTCGCCAGGGAGAGCGCGGACCCTTCGATCTCGATGTGCGCGTTGAGCGTGCGGAAATTGAGGTTCTTCGGAATGCGCTCCTGCTTGAGCGCGAGCGCCGCCTTGATCAAGCCCGCGACACCCGCGGCGGCCTCGAGATGGCCGATGTTGGTCTTCACCGCGCCCAGCACACAGCTCGAACGATCGGGCCGCGCCGCCCCCAGCACCGCCCGGAGCGCCTCGACCTCGATGGGGTCACCCAACGAGGTTCCCGTCCCGTGGGTCTCGACATAACCAATGGCCCCGGCTTCGACACGTGCGCGCTGCAAGGCCTCGCGCAGCAGCGCCTCCTGGGCCAGCACGTTGGGCGTCGTGAGCCCCGTCGACCGGCCATCCTGGTTGATGGCCGAACCGCGAATCAGCGCCCAGATCCGGTTTCCATCCCGCCGCGCGTCGCTCAATCTCTTGAGCGCGATCAGACCGCAGCCCTCCCCCCGAACAAAACCATTGGCCGAGGCATCGAAGGTCCGGCAACGACCATCGGGCGAAAGCGCCTGGGTATGCGCCAGGCCTTCCATCGTGTCGGGGGAGAGAAGCATGTTCACGCCTCCCGCCAACACCAGATCACTCTCCCGGGTGCGCAGACTGCGACAGGCGAGATGAATGGCCACCAACGACGACGAACACGCCGTATCGACAGTCAGGCAGGGCCCCTGCAACCCCAGGGTGTAGGACAGCCGTCCGGCGGCAATGCTGAGCAGGTTGCCGGTGGTGCTGTACGCGTCCTGCTCGTCATGCGGCTGACGCGCGACGGTGTCGGCGTAGTCGCTGGAGCAGGCGCCGACGAACACGCCGGTGCGGCTCCCTTCGAGCGACCCCGGCGGAACACCAGCGTCCTCGAGCGTTTCCCAGGCGACTTCCAGCAGCAGGCGATGCTGCGGGTCGAGCGACCGGGCCTCTCGGGGAGCAATGCCGAAAAACGCGGCGTCGAAGTGGTCCACGGCCTCGGTGAGCAGCCCCGCCCAGCGAGGCACATCCTCGCCAGGTCGGGCGCCCACCAGCGCCCAGCGCGGCTCGAGAGGCTGGACCGCGTCCCGGCCCTCCTCGAGCAACTTCCAGAACGTCTCCGGACTGTCGGCGCCGCCAGGAAAGCGACAGCCAATGCCTACGATGGCGAGCGGCTCGGTCTGCTCCTGTTCCACCTGTTCGAGAGAAGCAAGCCGCTCCTCCAGCCGCCGGATGATGATGGCTGCCTTCTTCAACCGATCCTGCTGCGAGCTAGAGCTGGAGTTATTCATGCGAGCACCTCGAACTTCTCGTCGATCAGTCGCGCCAACTCCGCCTGCGACATGTCCTCGACCTCATTGGAAGAATCAGTGTGGGTCGGCGATGACTTCGCGGGGGGTTCCTCGCGTACTCCACGAGCCAGGTGCCCGCTCAGTGCCACCACGGTGGGGTAGGTCCACAAGAGGCTCGCCGGTGCGCGAATGCCCAGCGCGGCCTCGATACGGTTGCGCAACTCCAGACCCATCAGCGAGTCCATGCCCAGGCTGGAGAGAGGAGCCGCGACGTCGATCTTCCCTTCGGGGATGCGCAGCACCTGCGAGACCTGCCCCCGGAGGAATTCCTGGAACAGCAACGCTCTCGCGCCCGGCTCGGCAGCGGCAATCCGTTCGAGCAGGTTCCTGTCCCCGACGGGCCGTCCGGCCCGCTGCTCGGCCATCAGCCGCGACAACATCCGCGAGGACGCCGCCGCCTGGTTGAACCCCACCCACTGCCGCAGATCAAGCGGCACCACTCCCACCTGCGCACGGTCGCTGTCCAGCAGGCGCGCCAGCACGGACAGGCCCTCGGCGGGGGTGAGACTCTTCATTCCACGAGAGGCCAGCCGCGCACCGCGGCCATCCTGCGCGGCGGCCAGACCCACCTCCGAGAACGCGCTCCAGTCGATGCTCAGCGCCGACAGGCCCTGCGCCCTTCGGTGGTGAGCCAGCGCATCCATGAAGGCATTGGCGGCGGCGTAGTTGCCCTGACCCGCCGAGCCCATGAGGCCCGCCACCGAGGCGTGCATCACGAAGAAGTCCAGCGGCGCCTCCCGGGTGAGCTCGTGCAGGTGCAAGGAGCCCTGGACCTTGGGCGCCATGACCTTGCGCAAGCGCGTCGGGTCCTGTTGCTGCAACATTCCGTCGTCCAACAGCCCCGCGGCGTGGACGACCCCGCGCAGCGGCATCCCCGACGCGACCACCTCGTCGAGAACCCGCACGAGCTGCGCCCGATCGGCGACGTCGGCTTTCGCCACCGTCACACGGACGCCCCGGGCGGAGAGCGCGTCGACAGCGGTCTTCTGCTCCGGGCTCGCGGCCCCCGACCGGCCCATCAGCACGAGGTGGCCGGCCCCCTGCTCCGCCAACCACCCGGCCACGCTCAGACCGAGTCCGCCCAGACCGCCGGTCACGAGGTAGGAGCTGTCGCGGCGAATCGTGGCGCGGGACTCCGCCGGCACGCGGACCCGGACCTCCGGATCCTCCAACATGAGCACGAGCTTCCCGAGATGCTGCGCCTGCGCCATCTTCCGGAACGCATCGGCGACCTGGGAGATCGGCAGGGTCGCGATGGGCGGAGGAGTGAACGCACCCGCGGAGATCAGGCCGAGCATTTCCTCGAAGAGCGCACGGACCCGCGCCGGCTGCTTGAGCATCATTCCCCGCAGGTCCACCAGCGAGAACGACAGGTTGCGCAGGAACGGCTGCAGACCAAGCCGGTTGTTCGCGTAGTAGTCGCGCTTGCCCAACTCCACGAAGCGACCGTGGTCGCGCAGGAGATTGAAGCTCTTGTTGATGAACTCGCCCGAAAGCGAGTTGAGCACGACATCCACCCCCTCGCCGCCCGTCCACTCGCGCACATCCGCGACGAACCGGTCCGAGCGGGAATCGCTCACGTACCGCACCCCCAACGACTCCAGGTAGGCACGCTTCTCGGGCGTACCGGCCGTCGCGTAGACCTCGGCCCCTACGTGCCGCGCCCACTGCACCGCGGCCAGGCCGACACCGCCGGTCGCCGCGTGGATCAGCACCCGCTCCCCAGGCTGCAGGCGGGCCACTCTGTCCAGGGCATACCACGCCGTCAGATACGCGATCGGCATCGCGGCCGCATCGGTCGCCGAGAGCCCCGAAGGCCGTGGCAGCACCAGCGTGGCCGACGTGGTGACGTGAGAAGCAAAGGCTCCTCCCGCCAGAGCGATCACCGGTTGGCCCACCGCGAGACCGCTCACGCCCTCGCCCACGGCGACGATACGCCCGGCGCACTCGCCCCCGAGCACCAGCGGTGCGTTGGGCTCCCCCGCCGTGTCATGAGGCATCACGCCCAGCGCCAGCAGGACGTCGAGGAAGTTGAGTCCCGCCGCCTCGACGGCGATCTGCACCTCGCCCCGACCCGGAGCGCGCCGCTCCGCGACACGGAGCGCCAGGTGATCGAGCACGCCCGGCTTGTCGATCTCCAGCCGGAAGGGCCTGTCACCCGGGGGCTCGAGCTTCTCCCGGCGCTCGGTCTCGGGCAGCCGGCGGACGAGCCGGGCCACGAGCCGCTCACCCCCACGCAACGCGACCTCCTCTTCGGCGTCGTCTCCGAGCAACTCCGCCAGCAGGGCGCCGACCTCGCCTTCCGGACGAGCCGGATCCAGGTCGACGCGACCACACCGCAGCTCCGCGTGCTCCAGGGCGATGACGCGACCCAGTCCCAGAAGCGCGGCCTGCCCCACGGAGACATCGCCGGCACCAGCGGCCTGAGCGCCGCGGGTCAACAGCCACAGACGCGGCGCATCTCTCCACCCCATACCGGCCAGGGCCTGCACCGTGTAGAGCACGCTGTCACAACCGCGAGCCAGTGCCGTCTCGATGGCGCCGGAGTCGAGCTCACGTCCCCCATCAAGGCTGCCGAGGTGCACGACGGCCGTCGGAGCCTGTCCGCCGAAAGCATCGGCCAGGAGGGCTCGTACGCCAACGGTGCTCGTATCGTTCCCGGTCGCATGGACGACGGCATGGCCAGCCGCCTCCAGCGCCGAGCGCAACGAGTGGCCGAGTCCATCGCCCCCGCCCAGCAGCAGCCACCGACCCGCTTTGACTCTGGCGGTGGCCGGGGCCGCGGGCTCCCAGGTGAGATCCAGGAACCAGTCGTCTTCTTCCTTCCGACGCGAGCCGCCTTCCAGTCGCTGCACCACGAGCCCGGAAATCTCGGCGACCCGAGCCCCCGTGCTGTCGACCAGCCAGAAGTCGGCACTCCGCCGCTCGGGTGCCTGTTGCCCGGCGCTCACGCTCCGCACATGGCACCACAGCTCCCCCGAAGGCCGCTGGAACAGCCGCAGCGAGCCCAGCTCCACGGGCACCCACGGCGTCGTCTCTCCGCTGTCGGCGAGCGCGACGGCCATCACATGGAAGCACGCATCCAGCAGCGCCGGATGCAGCCGGTACGCCGCCGAGGAGCCGGCGAGCTCGGGCAGCCGCACCCGTCCCAGCGCCTCACCCTCACCTCGCCACAGCTCGGCAAGCCCCTGGAACGCCGGCCCGTACTCGAGCCCCATCCCGGTCAGTGCCGAATAGGCCGCCGCGGCGGGCACACTGGCTCCCAACCGGGCGCGCAGCGCCGCCAGATCCAACCCCACAGGGGCCTCGGCGTGCTCCGCCCGACGCAACGTGCCGCGGGCATGGACTCGCCAGGACGCACGGCCGGCGTCCGACATCCGGCTCGCGACCTGGAAGTGCAGCCGTCCCGGTTGTTCCTCGGTCGTCACCATCTGCACCGGCACCGCCGCATCACCCGCGAAGGCCAGCGCCTGCGCCAGCACCACGTCGGTGATCTGGAGCGGGCCATCACCCAGGTCCTCGGCCCCGGACGACAGCGCCATCTCCAGGTACGCCGCTCCCGGAAACACGACCGCCCCCTGCACCCGGTGATCACCGAGCCACGGCAGCCGCTTGAGATCCAGCGTCGTCTCCCACAGGCGCGTGCTCGTCTCGGTTGAAAGCGTCTGGGACTCACCCAGGAGCGGGTGGCCTCCTGAATGAGCGCGACGCTTGGAACCCGAGGCGCGCTCGGCCGGCACTTCGAGCCAGTACCGATCCCACTGCCAGGGATAGGTCGGCAGCGGCACACTCTGGCCTCCCGCGGGGAACAACCGCTCCCAGGTCACCGGATAGCCCTGCACCCACAGCGCGCCCAGTGCCTCCAGCATCGACGGGCGCTCGTCCTGCCCACGCCGCAGCGAGCCCACCGCGGCCCCCTCGCGCTCCGACGCCCGCCGGATCTCCTCGACCGAAATCGTCAGGATCGGATGCGGGCTCATTTCCACGAAGAGCCCATGACCGTCGTCCAGCAGCGCTTGTACCGCTTCGGCGAAGCGCACCGGCTGTCGAAGGTTGTCCGCCCAGTAGCTCGCCCGCAGTTCCGGACCCTCCACGGTCGCACCCGTCACCGTCGAGCGCATCGACACCGCCGCTTCCAGCGGCTCGAGCCCGCCGAGCGCGGCCAGGAGCTCCTCACGCAACGGGTCCACCTGCGGGCTGTGGCTGGCGACGTCCACCTTCACCCGTCGGCAGAACACGCCCTTCGCCTCCAGCGCCGACAGCACCTCCGAAAGCGCCGCCGGATTGCCCGACAGCACCGTCGAGCGGGGACTGTTGCTCACCGCCACGCCCAGCCGGTCTTCGTAGCCCCGGAGCGCGACCTCGGCCTCGGCCAGCGACAGCTCGACGAGCGCCATCTCGCCCTGACCACTGATCCGCCGCAACAGGAGGCTGCGCCGGCAGATGATCGCCACGGCATCCTCGAGCGACAAGGCACCGGCCACATGCGCGGCCGCGACCTCGCCCATGCTGTGTCCCACCACCGCGTCCGGCTCCACCCCCCACGAGCGCCACAGCGCCGCGAGCGCGACCTCCAGGGCGAACAGCACCGGCTGCACCACGTCGATGTGGTCGAGGCGCGAAACGGTCTCATCGGCGGCGAGCTCCGAGAGGAGCGACCAACCCGCTTCGGCCTGAATGGCCCGGTCGCATGCCTCCAGCGCGGCGCGGAAGACGGGCTCCTGGGCCAGGAGTTGCCGACCCATCCCCACCCACTGCGAGCCCTGGCCAGGGAATACGAAGACCACCTTCGGCACACCGCCGGCGGAGGTGCGACCCCGCACGGCCCCCGGCGGAATCTGGCCCTGTGCCGCCGCATCGAGCGCCGCGTGCAACGCCTCGCGGGAGTTCGCCGCCACCGCGAGCCGGTGCTCCATCGGGCTACGCGTGGTCGCCAGGCTGAACGCCACTTCCCCCAGCCCCAGTTCCGGGTGCGCATCCAGGTGCGCCGCGAGCCGCCCCGCCACACCATCCAACGCCGTCGAGCTCCGGGCCGACAGCACCACGAGCTCGGACGGACGCGCGAGCAACACCGGCGCGAGCACCTCCTTCGGCGCTTCTTCCAACACCACGTGGGCGTTGGTACCGCTCAGGCCGAACGAGCTCACGCCCGCCCGCCGAGGCGAATTCCACTCCGGCCATGGCATGCTCGTGCGCGTCACGGACAACGGCAGTTCGCCCCACGAGAGCCGGGGGTTCAGTGTCTGCGCGTGGAGGTGCGCGGGGAGCCGCCCTTCCCGAAGGGACAGGACGACCTTCAGGAGCCCGGCGATTCCCGCCGCATACTCGAGATGGCCAATGTTCGTCTTCACCGACCCGAGCAGCAACGGCTCGGCGGAGGTCCGCCCGGGGCCATACACCACGTTCAGGGCTTCGGCTTCGATGGGATCGCCCAGGGGCGTACCCGTGCCATGCGCTTCGATATAACCCACCGACGACGGGGCGCAGCCCGCATCCTCCAGGGCTCGCCTCAGCACGGCTTCTTGCGCACTTCCATTCGGCACGGTCAGACCACTGCTCGCGCCGTCATGGTTGATCGCCGATCCTCGAATCAGGGCCAATACCCGGTTGCCGTCCGCACGGGCCTGACTGAGTCGCTTGAGAACAACGACAGCACACCCCTCGCCGCGCCCGTAGCCATCTGCGTCCGCCGAGAACGTCTTGCAGCGTCCATCCGTCGCCAGCGCGCGGCTCTTCGAGAGCCACACGAAGGTGCTCGGCGACAGCATCAGCGACACTCCGCCGGCCAGGGCCATGGTGCACTCCCCGGAGCGCAAACTCTGGCAGGCCTGATGAATGGCCACGAGGGAGGACGAACAGGCCGTATCCACCGCGAAGCAGGGCCCTTGCAGCCCCAGGACGTACGAGATTCGGCCAACGCCGACGCTGGGCATCGTTCCCAACCCGGTGTAGGCGTCGATTCCAACGGAGGCCACCGCCTGAGGCCGGGCGGCCTCATACTCGGACGGGCCGATCCCGACGAAGAGCCCCGTTTCGGTCCCGACGAGTCCCTTCGGAGGAACCGCCGCGTTTTCCAATGCCTCCCAGCACACCTCCAGCAGGAGTCGGTGCGAGGGATCCATCCGCAAGGCTTCGCGGGGCGAAATACCGAAGAAGGCGGGATCGAAGCTGGCCACATCCTTCAGGAACGAACCGCGCGTCACGGACGTTTTTCCCGGGGCATCGGGGTCGGAATCGAGCCACCCCGACACATCCCACCGGTCCGCGGGGAATTCGCCGACGGTGTCCTTCGCGCTGTCGAGGAGCGTCCAAAGCCCCTCCAGGTCGACGACACCACCCGGCAACCGGCAACCCACTCCGACAATCGCGATTGGCTCCTCGGCGGCGTCCCCGGCGGGACGGTTCGCCACGAGCGGAGCGGACTCTCCCTTCGTCTCGAGCGAAAGCGCTTCGAGCACGAAGCGCGCGAGCGCCTCGATGTTGGGACGCGAGAAGGTGATGGTATCCGAGACCTGCTGCTGAATCCGGTTCGACAGTGCACGCGCCAGCGCCACCGAACGGAGCGAGTCGAACCCGAGCTCCATCAATCCCTTGCGATCCGCGTCCTCGCCGATCTCCCTGCCCAGCAGTTCCGCGACCTCGGCCCGGACCAGCCGCCGCACCTCCCGGAACCGCCCGGAAGAGGGCAACTCCTCCAGGCGTCGCCCCCATGCGGAGGCGTTCGACGAAGCAGCCGTTCGAACGACGGCCAGTCTGCCGTCGCGACCACTCTCCGAGCTCGCGCCGGTCATCGACCGCCCGTCCTGCGCCAGGAGACACATGGTCCGATGCGGTTGGGGAAACGCGAATCTCCTCCAGTCGATGTCGATGCCCTGCGCATGGAGCGCCCCGAGGCATGCGAGCAGCGAAGGCCAGTTGTCGCGCTGTCCATTCAACGACGGCGCGCACACGGCAGGACCTTCACCCAGACACTGAACCACCAGGTTCGTCAGTGTCGCACCGGGCCCGATCTCCACATAGGCGGAGACACCTCGGCTCTGGAGGGTTTCAATGGCCGCCATGAACCGCACCGGCTCCAGCATGTGGCGAACCCAGTATTCCGGATTCGTCACATCCCCCTCGCGCCCCCCATCCACCGTACTGACGAAAGGAATCTGCGGGGCCGAATAGCCAACCGACCCACATACCGCCCGGAACGCGGCCTCCGCGGGCAACATCAGCGGCGAATGGAACGCATGCGCGGTCTGAAGTGGCGTCGTCCGGATCCCCTGGGCCGCGAGCTCCCGAGACAGGGCCTCCAGCTCACCTGTCTCGCCTGCGAGCACCAGGCTCTCCAGCGCATTGAAGGCGGAGATGACGACTCGTCCAGCACGGCTCGAGAGATACGGAGTGAGCTGATCGACGCTCGCTCGCACGGCGCACATGGAGCCCGGAATCGCGTGATCCCTCATCGCCTGAGCGCGACCCACGACCAGCCGGATGGCGTCACGCAGCGAAAAAGCCCCTGCGACACAAGCGGCCGCGAACTCGCCGAGACTGTGCCCCACAAGCACGTTCGGATGCACGCCCCATGACCGCCACAGGTGAACCAAGGAATACTGAAGCGCGAAAAGGGCGACCTGCGCCTCGACACCATCTTCGATCGGCTGGTCCGCATCCCGACACAAGACATCGACGAGCGACCCTCCGATCAACTCATCCGAGATCCGTGCGCATTGTTCGATCCCGGCACGGAAGACGGGGCTGGTCTCGAACAGCTCTCGTCCCATTCCGGTTCGTGCGGAGCCCTGGCCGGTGAACACGAACGCCACCACGGGACGCCTGTCGACGACGCGCCGCGCGCCGAGCGCTGGAACGCGTCCCTGGGCCGCGGTCCGCAGGCCCTGCGCCAGAGAGGCCGCGTCGGCTGCGACAAGAGCGAGCCGGTGCGAGCCTGCGCCGGCATTCACGACGGCCTGGATGTCGCCTGGCGACGATCCTTCTCGAGACTCTTGCTCGATGAACCCACCCAATTGCTCCGCGCCACGCCGAAGCTCCTCATCACTCTCGGCGACGAGCGTGCAAAGAGAGACAGGGCGACGGAACGCCTCGGGCTCCGCGGCCGTTCGGAGGTCGTCGATCCACGCGGGGACCGCGAGGAAGGAACGCGCCACATGGCGATACCGGACGTGGAAGCTATGTCGCGTGTAGGGGATACCGCGCTCGTCGCCAAGGCTGGCGATCGCGGCCCGAAGCTCGGCATCGAACCGCTCTCGATCGGCCGGGGGGATGACCGAATAGTGTGCCTCCGAGCGAATCTGCCAGGCCCAATGAGCTTCCAGGGTGTCGTAATGCGCCGTCGTCTCTTCCGTGATCGTCAGCCCGGAGGACTCGAAACCGGAGAACAGACCATCGACGATATTTCGATCGAACGCGGCCATCATCGACGCCGCGCGCAGGCGCGTCTCCAGATCGACATATCTGGAGAGGACCTCGGCCGTCTTCCGTGAGAATTCTCGCCCGGTGTTCAAGCCGATGAACCACATGTCGAGCTCGCCGTCTTCCTTCAGGACACGACGGATTTCGGCGGCGCCTCGCCTGGGATCATTGGACCAATGAAATGCCCAGATACTGTACAGATAGTCCACCGAGGCGTCCGCGAGCGGCAGGTCCTCGAACCGACCCTCCCGAAGTTCGACCGAGGCGTTCCCCGCGTTGCGCTGCTGCGCGAAGAGACGCATCTGCTCGGAGGGCTCAACCCCGATGAACTTCGTGGAAGCAGGCGCGCGACCCTGCAGATGGTGCAGAGCACCTCCGGTCCCGCACCCGACATCGACGATGACACGATACTGGGGCTTGAGGACAAAGGCCTCGTACGAGCCGCGGGCGTGCTCGCCCCAGAATGAATTTTCGTTCGACTGCGTGTCGTACTTGTCAGCGACTTTCGAATAGCTGGCGGCGGGAATGTTCGAGATCATCGTCAAGGCTCCTCACTGAGCTACTTTCGCATTCAGCCAAACCGCGATGTCGGCAATCACTCGCTCGGTTCCAGGCTCGTCCACAATCCAGTGGGCGTTGTTGGCATATTCCAGGTAATCGCCGACGCGCTTGTACTTCTCCGCGACCCTGCGCTGCATGTCGATGTGGATGGCACGATCCCTGGCGGCGCCGATCGTCAAGACCGGCACGCCGATGCGCGCTTCATCGATGTGGGAGATCCTCTGGGTGTCCATCTCGCGATGGAACAGATCGCGATAGACGAGGCCCGATTCGTAGCACGTGTTCGCGTAGATTCCCGCGTGCCGAGAAAGGGGAACGCAATTCAAGATTCCCCAACTGAAGCCAATCCTCCAGAACTTGTGAGCCCGGGTCTCGGACTGTGGGGAATACAAGATGTTGGCAAAAGTGAACCGCGGCGCCAACGAGCGCTTGGGCTGCAAGCCAGACGGCGCTGTCGGCGTCAGGAGAACGACCGCCCGAGCCACACCCCGCTCCGCGAGCTTTTGCGCGATGAGTCCTCCCATGGAGTGACCGAAGATGACCGGAGGCCGACCCGTCTCGGCTTCGAGCCGGCGCGCCGCCGCCTCCATGTCCTCGACATAATCAGCCAGCTTCAGCTTCAAGAGCTCCGCGGACGGATCGGCCCTCACCCTGAGCTGCGGACGGAACGTTGGCGTTTCCACGCGCCAGCCGATGTCTCGGAACTGCCCGGCCATACGGCCCCAGACCTCGCCCGTGCAATTCACGCCATGGATCATCAATATCGCGCCCTTGGCACCTGCGCGGTCAGCCACGGTTTTCTCCCCTGATCGTGATCGGGCCGGCGGAAGTGCTCCCACGCAGCTTCAGCCCGGCCGACACGTACGACGGCCAGCGCGACTCCGCAAGAGAAGAAAGAGGTGTCTTCACCGCTTTTACTACAGTTGTAGATTCGTATGCCGAGCTGATCTGAGATCTGTGATTGCGACCATGACGCGGAAGCCACGCGCAGTGTCTGCGTAAATCCACGTACTCCGGCGATCTGGATATCCCAGGCAGGCTGTCTGCGTATTTCCGCGTACTCCGGCGATCTGGATATCCCAGGCAGGTTGTCTGCGTATTTCCGCGTACTCCGGCGATCTGGGCTGGACGCGGGAGCGACATCCCCCCCCTTCTCCTTCGAGCGAACAGGCAGCGGCAGAGGCAGCACCCCGCTCTCGCTGTCGGCTGGAGGACAGGATCACCCGCCCGACCTGCGAGCAGTGGTCTCCGGGCGAGATACTGCAGCGGCAGCTCGGAAGAAGACGGCGGAAGCTCGCTGTTGACGCAACGGAGGGGAAAGAAGGGGGATTCCCGTGTCCGCCGCTACACCCACCCAAGGGGGCGAGGCTGCCGTCGCCCAGACGCTGCCCGAAGGGTTGAGGGAGCTGGCGGCCTGGCTGGCGCCGCACTTCCGCCGACGGGAGGCACTCGAAGCGGCAGGGTCCTTCCTACGGGCGCTGCTGTCCCGAGCGGAGCGGAAGAATGCGTGGGGCCTCGCGGAGGAAGCCGGGAAGACGGACCCCTACGCGTTTCAACACCTGCTGGGGCGCGCCAGATGGGACGAGGATGCAGTACGCGACGGTGTGCTGGCCTACGCACGGCAGAGGCTGGGCGAAGGGGGCGTGCTGGCTGTGGCCGAGATGGACTTCCTCAAGAAGGGGGACAAGTCCGCGGGCGTGGCGCATCAGTACGCCGCAACAGCTGGCCGCATTGAAAACTGCCAGGTGGGTGTCTTTCTCGCCTACGTCACCCGCGAGGGCCGCTCCCTGGTGGATCGCGAGCTGTACCTGCCCGAGGAGTGGACGAAGCACAGGAACAGGCGCCATGAGGCTGGCATCCCGGAAGAAGTGGTCTTCCGTACCAAACCCCAACTGGCACAAGTCATGTTGCAGCGAGCCCTTGATGCGGGGTTGGCCCCCTCGTGGGTGATAGGCAACGAGGTGTATGGCAGTGATGGAAACCTGCGACGCGTCCTCGAACGACACCATCAACGCTACCTGCTGGCGGTGACCGCCAACACATCCGCGTGGCGCGCCACCACCCGGTTGACGGCCGGCAGAGCCTTGAAGGAGCTGAAGAAGAGGGACTGGGCACGCCTGTCCGCGGGCGCAGGTCCCCAGGGCCCACGCCTGTACGACTGGGCGCGCATGAGCGTCAAGTCGCATACGGGCACTCTCTCCCGGTGGTTTCTCTTCCAGCGCGGCCTCTCGGATGAAACAGAGGTCGCCTTCTACCTGGTGCACGCACCGGCCAACACCTCGCTGGCTTCCATGGTGGAAGCTGCCGGCAGTCGCTGGCCGGTGGAGGAGTGCTTCGAATCCGCCAGGGGCGAGGTCGGCCTGGACGACTATGAGGTACGCAGCTGGACGGGTTGGTATCGACACATGACGCTGTGTCTGGCGGCTCATACGTTCCTCGCGGCTGCACGCGCCAGGGCCAACTCGAAGGAGGGTCTCCTCCCCAAAGCGTCGAGCAGGCCGCATGGGAAGAAACACATGTCTGCTTTCCGCCGCCGCCAGGGCCTCCGTTCGTCCGGCTCCCCCCCCAGAACGTGAGGCTTTCCATGGATCCGCCCCCAGAATCGTTTCTGGGGCTCGGGCCTATCCCGTCAGTCGTATTCGTCCGCGGGGGCGAGGGGCTTGTCCGAGGGCACCTCTCTCAGCTGGGCTTCCGCCTTGTCGCGGGAGGGCGGTGAGTTCCTCTTGGATGCGCCCGGGCGCAGGTCGGCGGGAGGACAGGCGGACCGGTTGTCTCCGGACAGGCACTGGATGACCTGGTCGGCGACCTCCGTGCCCGCTGCCGTGGACTGGGTGGAAGACGCGGGGTGAAACACCTGGGAGCGCATCAGCAGCAACACCGCCAGGGCCGCCGCCGCCAGCCCGGCCACGGCCAGCAGCAGCAGCTTCGGCCTGGGACGACCCAGCAGCCGCTTCGGGGCGGGAGGCTCGCTTCGGGCCAGCTCGCGCAGCTTCGCCTCCGCGAGCGCCTCCCGCTGAAGCACCCGCGCGCACGCGTCACACTGGGAGGCGTGCACCTCGAAGAAGGACCGCTGCTGCGGCTCGAGGAGGCCATGCAGGTACTGCGCGGCCATCTCGGCCGTGATGTGGGGCTGCTCACTCATGGCGGTCCTCCTCCACCAGCTGGCGCAGGCGGCTGCGGATTTCCCAGAGAATCTGCCGCACGCGCTGCACGGAGAGTCCCACATGTTCGGCGACTTCCGCATGGCTCAGGTCGGGGCGACCGAAGACGAGCTGGAAGACACGCTGACCGGAGGGGGAACACTGCTCGAGCAGGGCGCGGGCCCGCTCCAACTCCTGCTTGGACAACAGCCGCGCCTCGGGGGAAGGGGTGGCATCCTCCAGCGCCTCGACCTTCAGGTCCTCCAGGCTGGCAAAGCGCTCGGGCCGGCGGCGAACCTCGTGCAGAAGCAGGAAGTGGGCCTGGGTGAGGGCAATGCCTGGCAGCCGCAGCTGCTGGAGCTTGCCGCGCTCCTGCTGGGCGAGCAGCGTGGCCCACGTCTCCTGCACCAGCTCCTGGGCCCGGTCCACCCGGACGCCCCGTGCCAGCAGGAAGACGAGCACCTCGTGACCGTGGCGTTGGATGAGCTCGCCCCAGGCCTCACGGTCGCCCGCCAGGGCCCGCGCCGCCACGTCCGCGTTGCTGCGGTCCATCTCCTTCACCTGCATGCGGGGCGATCGGGACAGTCTGAGTGTCAGGGCATTCTGCACGGACGGCGACCTCCAGAGCAACGGAGGCATCAATCCGCAAGGGAGGAAAAGATATCGGCCGCAGTGTAGAAAAAAGGCGTTGATTGCGCACGCGCCCCGGCTTCTGAGAGGAGGAGCCAATGCCTGCCCTCTCTCCGCGGCTGCGGCTGTTGCTGTTGCTGGCCGTCCTGCTGGCCTGCGCCCTGGTCTATTCCGGGCAGGCCCTCGCGCCTGCGCACCCCACCGCACCTCTGCCCGGCATGCCCCTGCCGCTCCCGCGAGACCCGAGAATCCGGCTCCAGGGCCTCCCCTCGTTCCGGGCCGCGTACGAGGAGTCCTTCCGCAGCAAGCCGGACGCGCGTTTCTTGCGAGCCCTCTCCGAGCTCGAGCGCCTTCTGGGGGGCAGCGCGTCAGCGTCCGTGGACGCCCGCTTCCACGAGGACGGATGGATACTCCAGGTGGAGGGGAAGGAGGTGGGAAGGCTCCCGGAGTTCCCCGACTTCGCCGATGCCTTGTCGCTCCTGGAGACACGCGCCCACCAACTGGGCGTGAAACGGTTGGAGCTGCAGACAGGCTCCCTCCCTCCTGGCGCGTCGCCGCTTCCCATGGGCCGAGCGACCCTGGAGACCTTGCGAGAGCTCGACGAAGCCTGGTCCCGCGGCAAGCGCAGCCCCGCCACGCTCGTGGGCGCCGCGCGGGCCTCGGTGGCCCTGGCGCTCCAGCTCACGGATCTGACCGAAACCGCCGATGCGGTCCCAGCCCGGGCCCTGGCGCTGCTGGCGCTGGGGCGCGCGACGACCTCGGCGGCCCTCACCGAGGAACGTGCGCTGCTCTCGCATGTCCTGGGGTACGAGCGCACGGCGCGCCAGCTCGCCTCGGCGCTGCCCTCCGGGGGGGCGGCGCGCGCCTTCCTGCTTCAGGAGGACGATCTCCTCGAGGCGCTGGCGGAGCGCGACGCGGGGGCCGGAGTAGCCAGTCATCTCTGGGTACGCCGGCTGGCGCGGATGGGACGCGTGGAGCGTGCGGAGCGCTCCAGCCGGCTGGCCGCCCAGCAACTCGGGGTGGGGCTCCACGTGGTGGCGCCAAGGCTGCTGATGGATGGCACGCACCCGGAAGATCAGTTCATCGGGAGGGTGGCCGCGCCCTTCATCCTGGCCGAAGTGGCCTGGGCGAACGCCCATGAAGCCCCCGGCGTGGCCAACCCCTACGGAATGCTCCCGCCGACGTGGCCCCGGACCTCGGACTCGGATGAGGCGCTCCTCCAGTGGATGCACCACAGCCGTGAACTCCTCCCCGTGAAGGAGCGTGGCCTGCTTCCCCTCTTCGACGAGCTGCTCGAGAAGACGGGCCGCCCGGGCGCCGTCTTCCTGGATGCCGAGGTGGAGCGCGCCTTCTTCCGGGGCCTGTTCGATTCGGCCCTCTACCGCAGCGCCATGCACTGTCTGGATGGGCTCGCCACGCCCGAGGCCACGGCGGACTGCACCGAGAGCTTCGGCACCCGGGAGGCCAGGACCTCGGGGGATTTCCAGCAGTGGTACGCGCGACTCGTCGCCGCCCGCAAAGGCCCTAGGGATGAGCAGGTGCTGCTCCAGAGCCTCAACGATTTGAAGAGCCTGGGAGCGCCCTTGATCAACGAGCTCCACGATGAGCTGGAAGCGACGATCGACCGCATCGACCCCGCGCGTACGACGATGACCCGGCGCCTCGCCGCCCGACTCGACACCCGCCCGGACCATCGGGTCATCCTGGCCGACGCACTGAGGGGCTCCCTCTCCAATCTCGTCCTGTCCGAGCGGCTCTACCGCGCGAGCCTGGAGGCCTGCCAGTACCCCGGGGTGGAGAGCTGGCTCGCGTGGCGGGAGCGCGACTTCGCGAAGATGAAGCAGTTGCTGCACGACCCTGCCGTGGGAGGGACGAACCAGCTCATGCTGCTCGAGAAGCTGCTCACGGAGAAACAATTGACCGCCGAGGAGGTGGCTCGCGAGCTGGAGGCATTGGTCGCCACTTCCGGCGACCAATGGTCCTTCACCCTCCGGGGAGTGGAGATGCTGGAGCGCGCGCGGGACTACCCGCGGGCGAGAGCCCTCGCCGAGCGGTGGCTGGAGTGGAATGCGCAACTGGATGACGTCACGCGCGGTGTCGTCCTGGTGAAACTGGCCCATCTGCACGCCCTGGAAGGCAACCCCGCGCGCGGCTGGGAGGTCCTCACCCCCGCGCTGACCACCTACCGGCACGAGGTCCTCGAACAGGGAGCGCTCCTGCTCCAGGCGCTCGGAGATGAGAAGAGGGCCCTGGCCATGGCGGAAGGAATGGCGCACCGCTACCCCGGCCCTTCCAGCCTGGCGCTGATCGCGGAGCTTCACTGGCGCAGCGGGCGCTACGCGGAAGCCGCCGCGGCCCTCAAGGCCTCTCCGGTGCGCCGCCTGCTCGCGAAGAACTGGAGGCTCATGGGGACCAGGTTCGCCGATGTCTTCGGCGGCAAGCCCCTGGAGGAGGGACTGCGTGCCTTCAACATGCTGCAGGAGGGGGGTCTCAATGCCGCGGAGCTTCAATTCCTGACGAGCTTCGTCAGAACCCGGGAGTCCTGGCAGCTGTCAGTCGAGCTGGATTCGAGAATCCAGTTCCCCGACGCGTCGATTCGCCTGGGGTCCCAGTTGCGAACCTATCAAAGCCTGGCTCGATGGAAGTCCAAGGCCGAGGCACTAGAGTGGCTGCGCCCTCGCGTGCCTCCCCCCCTGCGGGGAGTCCAGCTGGCGACGCTCGCCTTCGAGGCTGGAGCGGACGACCTTCTCTGGGAGTATGTCCAGAGCAACCATGAAGGGGAGCGCGATGTCGCCTATACTTGGTTGTTGAAGGCAGCCTCCAGCGTGCGCACTCGCGATGACAACCCGGAACACCGCCGGGCGCTGGAGGAGTACTTCCAGCTCGAGCGCCCGGACTTCTACCACCAGGTGGGCCGTTACCTGCTGGGGCTCACCTCGGAGGAGGAGGTGCTGGCATTGGCGAAGCAGCCGGACCAGCAGCAGGAGCTGGCCTTCTTTCTGGCACTCAAGGCCCAGGCCGAGCGGCGCTACGAGGACGCCGCGACCTGGTATGCCGCCGCCGTCGAGCAGGGCCTCTACCGCGAGGGAGAATACCAGTGGTCCCTCGCCCAACTGTGGCATTGGAGGGCGCAGGAGCTGAGCCTCGCGCAATTGCAGAAGCGCGGGCTGTAGCGAATACCGGCTACTGAGGGGTGAGACTCCCCGTAGGACGCGTTGGAGAGATTGGAGGCCACGGCTGGCCACGCCCAGGGGCTCCAACACCTCGCTCAACCCCATCCGCCTCATTCAGGCATCAACTACAACCTCACGCACCTGCGACGACACCTGGCTCACCGAAACCTTCACATCGAGAAAGTGCGCGAACGTCTCAATCTGCGTCTGCGCATGTCCATCAAGCGGCAGGGTCCGGAACGAGCCACCACGGGCCAGCGCCAGCAACAGCATGAGCTGATCACACAGGTGCTCTCCCACGGGCACACCGGCCTCCAGGTAGACCCGAGCCTCCTCCGACACCGCCTCGGCCACGGCCTCCGAGCGCACACCCTTCTCCCCGAACGCGGTGAATACCTCGGTGACGTGCTCGCTCTCGACCTCCAGGTACAGCGCGTTCCCCGGTCCCACCGAGTTCTTCACCTCCTCCACCCGCCGCTCGTCCGGGAACCACGCGAGCTTCCTCCCTACCGTCTCCAGTTCCCGCTTCGCCACCTCGAACGGCACCTGCGAGATCAGCGCCGTGGCCTGCCGCCGCAAGACCTTCCCCCGCTCGAGCAGGTGCAGGGGCTTGAGCGGCGCGGGCTCCACGCTCACGAGGAACTTCCCTCCCCCGGCCGGGAAGAACCCAGGCCGCTCCAGCGTCGCCTCCACGCTCGGCCCCATCCGACGCACCAGCGGCAGATACGCCTTCGTCAGGAAGTCGAACGGCGGCGCCGCCGGGTTGTGCGTCCCTCCCTCGAGCACCAGCATCGACGGCCCGCTCGCCCCCAGCAGCGCGGGCAACACCGTCTGCAGCACGAGCGTCGCACTCCCCGCCGTCCCCACCGCGAAGTGGTACTCGCCGGACTTCAGGCTCCGAGGCCGGAACGTCAGCTCCTTCGAGTGCAGCTCCGCCCCCTCCAGGTCCGCGTCGCCCACGGCCGCCGCGGCCTTCACCGCCGTCAGGTGCTGGCGCAGCAGTCCCGGCTTCGAGCGTCCCGCCCGGATGTTCACCATCTGGAAGGGCTGTCCCGTCACCAGCGACAGTGCCAGCGACGTGCGCAGCACCTGCCCCCCTCCCTCTCCCTTCGAACCGTCGATGCGAATCATCTCCAAACCTCCCGTGAACCCCGTGTGCCCGCACGTAGCGATGCCCGCTCCCTCATCCTAGCGACCGAAGTCTCGGAGAGAGCGGGCATCTCGATGTCTCTATCCCCTCATGTGTCTCCTCCCATGCTTGGGGTCCCCCCTTCTGGCTCACTCCTTCAACCCTTCACGCACACCACCTGGCGCAGCGTGTGGACCACGTCCACCAGGTCCGCCTGCGCCGCCATCACCGCGTCGATCGGCTTGTACGCACCCGGCGTCTCGTCGATCACCTCCGCGTCCTTCCGGCACTCGATGCCCTCCGTCGCCTTCGCGTGGTCATCCAGCGTGAAGCGCCGCTTCGCCGCCTCGCGCGACATCACCCGCCCCGCCCCGTGGCTGCACGAGTGGAACGCCTCCGCGTTCCCCTTCCCTCGCACGATGTACGAGCGCGCACCCATGCTCCCGGGGATGATTCCCAAGTCCCCCTCTCGCGCCCGCACCGCCCCCTTGCGCGTCACGAAGACGTTCTTCCCGTAGTGGTGCTCGCGCGCCACGTAGTTGTGGTGGCAGTTCACCGCCGCCTCCGTGAGCTCGAACTCCGGCAGCTCACCGCTCGCCTTCAGCGCCTCCACCACCGAGCGCAGCATCAGCTCGCGGTTCATCGCCGCGTACTCCTGCGCCCAGCTCACCGCGTGGATGTAGTCCTCGAAGTACTCCGTCCCCTCGGGCAGGTACGCCAGGTCCTGCTCGGGCAGGTGGATGAAGAAGCGGCGCATGTCCTCCTTCGCCAGCTCGATGAAGTGGCTCCCAATCCGGTTCCCCACCCCGCGCGAGCCGCTGTGCAGCATCAGCCACACGTGGCCGGCCTCATCCAGGCACACCTCGATGAAGTGGTTCCCCGTCCCGAGCGTCCCGAGGTGCCCGAGGTCCGGGCCGCGGTCGATGCGCGGGTGCTTCGCGATGATGGCGTCGTAGCCGGGCTTCAGGCGCGCCCACGCCTCGCGGTGCATGGCGGGCGAGTCCTGCCACGCGCCCCGGTCGTTCCGACCACCGTTATCCGTACGGCCGTGCGGCACCGCCTGCTCGATGGCCGAGCGCACCTTCGCCAGGGAGTCCGGGAGCTGCTCGGCGCGCAGCGTGGTGCGCACGGCGATCATCCCGCAGCCGATGTCCACGCCCACCGCGGCCGGAATCACCGCGCCCGCCGTCGCCACCACGCTCCCCACCGTCGCGCCGTACCCGCGGTGCACGTCCGGCATCACCGCCACCCACTTGTGGATGAAGGGCAGGGCCGCCATCGCCTTCAGCTGCTTCTTCGCCTCGTCCTCGAAGGGCACCCCCACCGTCCACGCCTTGATGGGCACTCCACCCGTCTCGTTCGTCAGCACCTCGTAGTTGCGCGGCGTCGTCTGCATGACCTGCTCCTTCGGAATCGTTCGCCCGGTCCGTGCCGGGCACGCGAGGGGGTAGAGCAGGCCGCGTGCCAACGTCCTTCCCGAGGGAGAACGCGAATCCCCTGCCCGTCTTCCTATCCTCCAGGATAAAGTCCTATCCGCATGGCGAAGACTCGGGCGCGCGAGACGGTGGTCATCGGGATGCTGGGCTCCATCCTCGACACGGGGCGAGGGCCCAAGCGCTGGGAGAAGTGGCGCCCCACGGTGTCCCTCTGTCAGCAGGAGGACCTGCTGGTGCACCGGCTGGAGTTGCTCCACCAGAGCGCCCATGCCGAAATGGCGCGGCATGTGGCGGAGGACATCGCCCAGGTGTCACCCGAGACGCGCGTGCACCTGACGGCGATGGACATCCAGAACCCGTGGGACCTGGAGGAGACCTATACGGCGCTGCTCGACTACGCGAAGGCCTACCCCTTCCAGCCCGAGCAGGAGGACTACCTCGTCCACATCACCACCGGAACGCACATCGCGCAGATCACCATGTTTCTGCTGACCGAGAGCCGGCACCTCCCCGCGCGGCTCATCCAGACGTCCCCGCCCACGGGAGGCAAGGACTACGGCGGCCCGGGAGCGCACACCATCATCGACCTGGACTTGTCGAAGTACGACACGCTGGCGAGGCGCTTCCAACAGGAGCAGCGCGAGGGCCTGTCCTTCCTGAAGGCGGGCATCGACACGCGCAACGCGGCCTTCAACCGGCTCATCGAGCGGATTGAACAGGTGGCCACGAGCTCGCGAGCGCCGCTGCTGCTCATGGGGCCCACGGGGGCGGGCAAGTCGCAGCTCGTCAAACGCATCTACCAGCTCAAGAAGACCCGGCGGCTCGTGAACGGCCCGTTCGTGGACATCAACTGCGCCACCCTGCGCGGAGACGGGGCCATGTCCGCGCTCTTCGGGCACGTGAAGGGCTCGTTCACCGGGGCGCTGGCGGACCGGCCGGGGCTGCTGCGCCAGGCGCACGGCGGCGTGCTGTTCCTGGATGAGATTGGCGAGCTGGGCGCGGACGAGCAGGCCATGCTGCTGCGGGCGCTCGAGGACAAGCGCTTCCTGCCGGTGGGCGCGGACAAGGAGGTGGAGAGTGATTTCCAACTCATCGCCGGCACCAACCGGGACCTGCAGGCCGAGGTGGAGCGCGGACGCTTCCGGGAGGATCTGCTGGCGCGCATCAACCTGTGGACCTTCCGGCTGCCGCCCCTGCGCGAGCGGCCCGAGGACATCCCTCCCAACCTCCTCTACGAGCTGGACCAGGCCTCGCAAGCACTGGGGACGCGGGTGACGATGAACAAGGAGGCCCAGGAGCACTTCCTGCGCTTCGCCACCTCACCCGAGGCACGCTGGAGCGGCAACTTCCGGGATCTCAACGCGGCGGTGCTGCGGATGGCGACGCTCGCGCCCGGTGGACGCATCACCCGCGAGGGCGTGGACGAGGAGCTGGAGCGGCTGCGCACCGCGTGGGCCAGGAACGGGCCGAGGCAGCAAGAGCCAGCGGTGGACCTCGTGGTGGAGGTACTCGGGGAGGAGAAGGCCCAGGCGCTGGATCGGTTCGACCGCGCGCAGCTCGCCGAGGTGCTCACGGTGTGCCGGCAGGCGCACTCGCTGTCCGACGCGGGGCGGGCCCTCTTCGCCCAATCGCGAGCGCAGAAGAAGAGCGTCAACGACGCGGATCGGCTGCGCAAGTACCTTGCCCGCTTCGAGCTGAGCTGGGCCGACGTGGCAACCCTGTCACCCACGGTCTGAATCCAGACGCAGTCCATGCGGCCGAACAACTTATAACATCCGCGCGCCGTCACCGGATTCCTCCTCCCCACAATGCACTCACACCTCGACTTGCAAGAGTCGAGCATGACCGGGGCTCGCTTCCTCGACGCTTGACACATCCGATTCCGCGACAGGTCCCTCCACGTCTCGGAATACGGTGTTGCAACGGCTGAAGATCGGGCTCGCGCGCGATCAGGCAACGCGTATTCCGTCTCAGCCGAGGCACTCCCCCTTGCCGGGTGCGCTGCCGGGGAGTCCGGCTCGCGACCCGCCCGCGTTCGTCACAGACCTCACCCACCGTCTCCGCCTTGGAGCAGCAAGGGCAACTCTACGGAGCCCTCGCGGGGCCGCGTCCATCCACCGGCCCGAGGACACGACATCCATGACTCGTGCATACGATCTTCCCGGTGCCGTGCAGTGGCATGAAGGAATGCTGCTCGCACCCCAGCACTTCCAACAGCAGGACCGCCGATACGAGGCGCTGCTGCACTTCCATCTCGGCCTGGACATACCCTTCCACTGGGGCGTGAGCCAGCTCCAGTATGACTGGGTCTTCCAGTCCTCCACCTTCACGCAGCCCTCGCTGCTGCGCGGCCTCTACTTCTGCGGTGCCCTCCCACCTGCTGGAGCGCAAGGCCTTCCCCGAGAGCGGACTGGCCAGCCCGAATGTCGAGGCCGCGCGCATCAACCGGCGGGGCGCCTCACCCTTCGATGACGCCCCCCCGCCCCCACCCTCCTCCCCGAGCCCCCAGCCATGGACGACATGAACCCCGCCTCTCCACTGGACCTCGAGCCGATCCTGCGGCCGATCTCCCCCGACGCGCCCTCGGGACGCAGCCTGCGCTACGAGCCCCTCTACGATCAGATCCGCGAGGCGCGCCGCGAGGATGACCCCTCGCTGCCCCAGGGCGTCTGGCAGACCTCCCTCAAGCGCGCCAACTGGGCCCAAGTGACCGAGCTCTGCCAGCAGGCCCTGGCGCACGAATCCAAGGACCTGCAGCTGGCCACCTGGCTCACCGAGGCCTGGGGAATCCAGCAGGGCTTCCCGGGCGTGGCGCAGGGACTGAGCCTGACCACCGCGCTGGTGGATCGCTTCTGGGATTCCCTGTGGCCGGCCCTCGAGGACGAGGATGCGGAGGCCCGGCTCGCCCCCCTGGCATGGCTCGACGACAAGCTTCCCCTCGTCCTGGGCAAGGTGCCCCTCGTCAAGGCGCAGACTCCCGGCGGCGTGAGCATTGACTTCGCGGCCTGGCAGCGGATCCTCCACCGGGAGAAGCACCAGGGAGCTGGCCAGGACGAATCGAGCCCAGAGAAAGCCGGGGCCTCGAGTGGCCCTCTGAACCGGGAGACCTTCCTGGCCAGCGCCGCGCTGATGCCAGCCCCCGCCCTCGACATGCTCGCGCGAGGGGTGGACGCCGCACTGGCGGCCAGCTCCGCACTGGAGCAGGCCCTCGACTCGCGGCTGGGACGAACCAGCGCGGCACTGCGCCGCACCCGCTCCACCCTCGGCGACCTCCAGACGCTGGTCTCCACGCTGCGCGCCAACACCCCTCGGGAGGAACCCGGAGCGGGAGTCGAAGCCCCGCTGGACACGGCGGTCGCGGACATGCCCTCGGTACCGGGGCGGCGTTCGGGCGCCATCCGTAGCCGGGAGGAGGCCTACCAGATGCTGGCCCTCGCCTCCGACTACCTGCGGCGTACCGAGCCCCACAGCCCCGTCGCCTACCTGGTCAAGCGCGCCGTGAGTTGGGGACAGATGCCGCTCGCCCAGCTCCTCTCGGAGCTCGTCCCCGATTCCTCCAACCTGGAAGCCATCCAATCTCTGCTCGGCATGAAGAAAGCGGAGTGAGCCCCTCGTGAGGCCAGACCATGACACAGAGCAAGCAGCTCCGCGGATTCCCGGCCCCGCTGTTCGACAGGCTGATGGACCTGGAGACCGTCCCCGCCGTGCTGGATGAGCAGGAATTGCGCGCCTCGGTGAGGCGCGAGGTGGCCCATGCGCTGAGCACCCGCTGCATGCTCTCCCTGGAGCAGGCGGATGCGCTCGAGCCACACGAGCGCTCGGTCCTGGACTATGGGCTGCCCGACCTGCGGACACTCGGCTCCACCGCCGACGCCGCCCGGCAACTGGAGCGGATCATCTCCCGCGCGGTGGAGGCCTACGAGCCACGCCTGCGGCAACTCCGGGTCTCCGTGCGGCTTCCTCCCGAGGAGGAAGGCCTCCCCGTCGCGGTGATCACCGCCCGGCTGGTGCACGAGCCCATGACGGAGCCCATCACCTTTCCGCTGCAGCTGGACCGGAGCGGGAGGCTGTTGGAGGTGGGCGAGGAGCGCTGAAGCCTCACAAAGGATGCCGGCGGTTTCTCCCTTACATGTCTCACGGAAAGGAGCGGTAGATGACATACATCAACATGACGACGGGACTGCTGAATGCGACGTACAGATTGCTCGCCGAGTCGGCGAAGAATCCCGTCGAGGTCGGACTGCTGATGCGTTGGAACGAGGACGACCGTTACCTCTGGACGATCTGGTCCGAGGCATACCATCCGGGCATCGTCACCAGCTATTCCTCGGCTGGGATGAGACGCGATGTCGGTGGGCATGCCGAGGAGATATTGATCAAGAATTGGAGGGGATACGAGCAAGAGGCGGGTTTCCGCCCCCGGATCGTCGATCTGATCCTCACCAAGCTTCCCTGCTTCATGACTTCGAATGCCGTGACGCTGGGCACGCGTCAACTGCCCGTGGGTTGTGCCGGCAAGCTCAAGGTGCTCATCGAGGAGATACAGCCCGGCGTGCTCGATTGGCGGCTCGCCTATTTCAGGGAGCTGAACCCCGGCCCCAACTCGGATATCGAGAACGGTGGATCCCTGTCGCTCCTGAGCACAATCCAAAAGCTGTCGGTCTACTCATTCTTGGATCACCATTCCTTCGTGGCGCAGGGCTTCGGGGATGGGCTGACGATTGCCTGAATTGGCGCCCGTCACATCTCCCCGCGCCACGCTCTACCCTGGAGTGCGCAGTGAAAGCCAGACACACTGAAAAGGAAGAATGACATGCCCACAAAGGAAAGCATCCAACACGTTCTGGATCGGGTCCGCCCTCCGCGGGTGCAGATCACCTACGACGTGGAGATTGGTGACGCGGTGGAACAGAAGGAGCTGCCGCTGGTGGTCGGCGTCCTGGCGGACCTGGCCGGCCAGCAGAAGGAGCTGCCTCGGTTGAAGGAGCGCAAGTTCGTGGAGATCGACCGCGACAACTTCAACAAGGTGATGGCGGCCATCGGGCCCCAGCTGCGGATGTCCGTGCCGGACAAGCTGCGCGACGATGGCGGCAGCATGGCCGTGGAGCTGCGCTTCAAGAGCATCGACTCCTTCCACCCGCGCCAGCTCGTCGAGCAGATAGAGCCCCTGCGGAAGCTGCTGGAGGCGCGCCAGCGGCTGGTGGACCTGCTCGCGAAGCTGGACGGCAATGACGCGCTGGCGGAGCTGCTGCGGTCCGCGCTGGAGGACAGGGCTCGCCTCCAGGCGCTCGAGTCCGAGCTGGCGGCGAAGCGCGAGCAGTGAGCACCCGTACCCATCCACACACACGACACGGAGAGAGAGAGATGTTCCAGGAAGAAATGAAGGAAGAGGCACGGGGTACCCAGACGGCGGTGACGGAGCCGGAGCGGGGACTGCTGGCGCGCATCATCGAAGAGGGCAGGCTGGCGCGCGACGACAGCCAGCAGCCCCGCGCCCGCGAGCTGGTGGGCGAGCTGGTGAGCCAGGCGCTCTCCACGGAGTCCATTCCCAGCGGCATGGACGTGGTGTCGCTCATCAACCAGCGCATCGCCCGCATCGACGAGCTGCTGGGCACTCAGCTCGACGAGGTGCTCCACGCCGAGCCCTTCCAGCGGTTGGAGGCCTCCTGGCGGGGGTTGCACATGCTGGTCCATGGCACCGAGACGGGGACGAACCTGAAGCTGCGCGTGCTGCACGCCACCAAGAAGGAACTGCTGGATGACCTGGAGCGGGCGCCCGAGTTCGACCAGAGCGCCCTCTTCAAGAAGGTCTACGAGGAGGAGTACGGCACCTTCGGCGGTCAGCCGTACGGGGTGCTCATCGGCGACTACGAGTTCGGCCGGGTGCCCCGGGACGTGGCGCTGCTGGAGTCCATCTCCCACGTGGCCGCCGCCGCCCACGCCCCTTTCATCACCGCGGCCAGTCCCTCGCTGTTCGACCTGGACAGCTTCACGGACATTGGCGCCCCGAGGGACCTGGCGCGCATCTTCGAGAGCACCGAGCTCATCCGCTGGCGGAGCTTCCGGGATTCGGAGGACGCCCGCTACGTGTCGCTGGTGTTGCCCCATGTGCTGGGAAGGCTGCCCTATGGCGAGGACACCCAGCCGGTGGAGGGCTTCGGCTACCAGGAGGACGTGGACGGCAGGGATCACCGCAAGTACCTGTGGGGCAACGCGGCGTACGCCCTGGGCCTGCGTATCACCGCCGCCTTCGCGCTCTACCAGTGGTGCGCCAACATCCGCGGGGTGGAAGGGGGCGGCATCGTCCAGGGGCTGCCCACGCATACCTTCCGCACCGACGAGGGGGACATCGCCCAGAAGTGCCCCACCGAGGTGGCCATCACCGACCGGCGTGAGAAGGAGTTGAGCGACCTGGGCTTCATCGCCCTGTGCCACTGCAAGGGAACCGACTACGCGGCCTTCTTCGGCTCGCAGACGGCCAACAAGCCCCGCCGCTACGACACGCCCCAGGCCAATGCCAACGCGGAGCTGTCCTCCCAGCTGCCCTACATCCTGTCCTCCTCGCGCTTCGCCCACTACCTCAAGGTCATCATGCGCGACAAGATTGGCGGCTTCGCCTCGCGCGAGGAGATCTCCGACTACCTCAACCGGTGGATCAGCCAGTACGTGCAGACGAACGAGAACGCATCCTTCTCCATCAAGGCCCGCCAGCCGCTGCGCGAGGCGCAAGTGGACGTCACCGAGGTGCCGGGCCACCCTGGCAGCTACCGGGCGGTGGTGTTCCTCCGCCCCCACTTCCAGCTCAACGAGCTGACCGCCTCCATCCGCCTGGTGGCCGAGCTGCCCAAGTCGGCCGCGTGAGCCCCGGCCTCCACCGTCGTCATCTCCCAGACTCATTTCCATGAGGCGTTAGAAAGACATGGCTTCAAGCATTTATCTCAAGATCGCCAAGGCAGAGGGCAGCTCGCAGACCGATAAATTCAAGGACCAGATCGAGGTCCTCTCCTACCGTTATGAAATCGCCTTCCCCATGACGCTCAACGAGCGGTCCAACAAGGACGGGGGGATCGTCCGGCAGGGCCGCTCCGATCACGGACAGGTCGTCATCACCAAACACGTGGACAAGGCCTCGCCCAATCTCTTTCTGTCCTGTTGCGTAGGGGATAGCGTCGGCAACGCCACCCTCACCGTGAGTGGAAGCAAGGACAAAAAGATTTTCACCTACGAAATGACAGACGTCATCATCACCTCGGTCGCCGTCGGGGGCGGGGGCTCGGACGACCCGGTGGAGACGGTGAAGCTCGACTACGGCACCATCAAATGGGCGCAGGGCGAGAGCAACTCGACGAAGTGGGATCGCAAGAAGAACGAGTCGACCTGAGCCAGAAGACAGACACGCACACGACAGCGGCGGACGAGTGGAGGAGAGCAATGGGCAGCAGTCAAGAAGAGTTGCTCCAGGCCTACCAGCGGGAGCTGGCATGGCTGCGCGGGGCGGGAGCGGAGTTCGCGGCCAGCTACCCCAAGCTGGCAGCGAGGCTGCGGCTGGGGGCCAGCGAGGTGGGCGATCCCCACGTGGAGCGCCTCATCGAGTCGTTCGCCTTCCTCACCGCGCGCGTCCAGCACGCCTTCGACAGCGACCTGCCGGAGCTCTCCACCGCCCTGCTGGGCCTGCTGGCTCCCCACCTGGTGGAGCCACTGCCCTCGCTGTCCATCGCCTGCTTCGAGGTGGATACGGCTGCCGGCCTGCCCCTGGCCGGCAGCCGTATCGAGCGCGGCACGCTTCTGCTGGCCGAGCCGCGCCCGGGGCAGACGTGCCGCTTCCACACCTGCTCCCCGGTGACGCTCTGGCCGCTGCGGGTGGCGGAGGCGAGCCTGGAGTCCCCGCTCTCCTTCGGCTGGCTGCGCGGGCGGCGGGACGTGTCGGCGGTGCTCCGGCTGCGGTTGGAGGCCAGCGAGGCCCGGCTGGCGGACCTGCAGTTGGATCGGCTCCAGTTCTTCCTCGACGGGCCCCCCGAGGTGACCTTCCGCCTCTTCGAGCTGTTCACCTGCCATGCCCGGGACGTGGCGCTCGTGCCGGACGGCTCGCCCGGCGAGCCCCGCTTCCAGCCCGCGGACAGCCTGCGGCAGCTCGGCTTCGGCCCCGAGGAGGCGGTGCTGCCTTCCCCGCCCCACCTCCACCGCGGCTACCGCCTCCTACAGGAGTACTTCGCCTTCCCCGAGAAGTTCCTCTTCTTCGAGCTGGCGCTGGAGCGCGCGTGCGTCCAGGCCTCCCAGCAGGCGCTCGAGGTGCTCGTGCTGCTGGATGCCACGCCCGGCGAGGACCTCGCGCTCACGCCCGAGACGTTCCGGCTGGGCTGTACCCCCATCGTCAATCTCTTCCCCCAGCTGGCCGAGCCCATCCGGTTGGACCAGCGCCGCACCGAATACCCGCTGGTGCCCGACTACCGCCGCCAGCAGGAGCTGGAGCTGCACTCCGTGCTCTCCGTCACCGCCGCCACGGAAGGTGCCGGGCACCCGCAGGTGGTGGAGCCCTTCTTCTCCTGGCGCCACCGGGAGGACGAGCAGGAGCCGCGCGCCTTCTGGTACGCACGGCGCCGGCCCACGGGCCGCGCGCTGGGGCCCGGCTCCCAGGTGATGCTGTCCTTCGTGGACCTGGCGCTCGACCCCCACCTGCCGGCGGAGCAGACGCTGAACGTGCGCACGCTGTGCACCAACGGGGAGCTGCCCGTGCAGCTCGCGCCCGGCTCGGAGCTCCAGGTGGAGGAGCGCGTCCCCGTGGGCGCCATCCGCTGCCTGCGCCGTCCCACGCCGCCTCGCGCGCCCCCGGACCGGGGCCCCATGCTCTGGCAGCTCGTCTCGCTGCTGTCGCTCAACCACCTCTCGCTCGCCAACGGCCCCCAGGCGCTGGAGGCGCTCGAGGAGCTGCTGCGGCTGCATGACTTCTCCGGCGGCCAGGTGTGCGAGCACCAGCTCCAGGGCCTGACGGGAATGGAGAGCCGCCCGGTGGTGCGCCAGCGCGGCTGGGATGCCTGGCGGGGTTTCTGCCGGGGCCAGGAGATCACCCTCACCTTCGACGAGTCCCTCTACGTGGGCGGCAGTGCCCTGCTCCTCGCGGCGGTGCTCCATCACTTCTTCGGCCTGTACGCCCCGGTGGATTCCTTCACCCAGCTCGCCGCGAGGAGCGAGCAGCGAAAGGACACATGGAAACGATGGCCCCCCATGGCCGGCGACGCGCCCCTGGTGTAGCCCAGGAGCTCTTCGAGTCCGGCCACCGCTTCGACTTCTTCCAGGCCATGCGCCTGCTGCGCCTGCTCCGCCCGAAGGATCCGGTGCGGCTGCGCGCCTCGGTGGACCTGGCCTTCCCTCCCAGCGACATCGTCCAGGTGAAGCCGCCCGCGAAGCCGGGGGCCGCACCGGAGATGACGGTGGCCTTCCTCGGACTGGGCGGGGTGCAGGGGCCGCTGCCGAGGCCCTTCGCCCAGCAGCTCCGGGACCGCACGCGCGCGGGAGACACCGGGCTGCGCGACTTCCTGGACATCTTCCACCACCGGCTGCTGTCGCAGCTCTACCAGGGGCGGGTGCTGCGCCGGGTGTGGCTGGAGCCGGGCCCGCCCGAAGCACACGCCGTGGCGCGCTACCTGTATGCGGTGATGGGCCTGGGCACCCGGGGCATGCGCGAACGGCTGGAGGTGGAGGATCGGCTGCTGCTGCGCTACGCCGGGCTGCTGGCGCACCGGCCCGTGTCCCTGGAGGCGCTGCGGGCGATGCTCTCGGACGCGCTGGGGGTGGGGGTGAGGCCGCGGGCGCCCCGGGGCGCCTGGCTGGAGCTGGAAGAGGAGCAGCGCACGCGCCTGGGCCCCACCGGACGCAACCAGCGGCTCGGCCAGGGCGCGGTGCTCGGCGGGCGCGCCTGGCTGGAGCAGGCGGGCCTGGAGCTGGAGCTCGGGCCCCTCTCCTGGCGCCGCTACGTGGACCTGCTGCCCGGTAGCCGGGGACTGGGCGCCCTGCGCTCGCTCACCCGCTTCGCGCTGGGCCCCGGCCCCGAGGTGCGCCTGGTGCTAGCGGTGCGCACCGGGGAGATCCCCGAGCAACCCCTGAGCGCTCCGCACGGCCCGCGCCTGGGGTGGACGTCCTGGCTGAGAGCCAGACCGGGCCGGCAGGGAACGCAGGCGGTGGCGCTCTCGCCCCGTCACATGTCCGCGCCAGGCGCGCGGGAGGATGGAACATGAGGTCGGGATACACGCAGGACAACGTCTACCTCTCCGTCACCACGCCCCTGGGCAAGGACGTGCTGCTGCTGCACGGCATCCAGGGCGAGGAGGCCCTCTCCCAACCCTTCCACTTCACCCTGGAGCTGCACTCCGATCGGCTCGACGTGGACTTCTCGCGGGTGGTGGGCAAGAGCGCCACCATCTCCCTGGCCCAGCGGGACGGCAGTGAGCGCTTCTTCCACGGCATCATCACCCGCTTCGTCCAGGCCGGCACCTTCGCGGACTTCACCCGGTACATCGCCGAGCTGCGCCCCTGGTTCTGGCTGCTCACCCTCACCCGCGACAGCCGCATCTTCCAGAACCAGACGGTGCCGCAGATCCTCCAGCAGCTCTTCCAGGACCAGGGCTTCACCGACTTCCGGCTGGCGCTGCGGCGCACCTACACCCCTCGCGAGTATTGCGTGCAGCACCAGGAGTCCGCCTTCGACTTCGCCTCGCGGCTGATGGAGGACGAGGGCATCTTCTACTTCTTCGAGCACACGAAGGACCGGCACACGCTGGTGCTGGCAGACGACGCGGCGGCCCATGTGCCCTGCCCGGGGCCCGGGGTGGCGAAGGTCCAGGGGCACCTGAACGCGGCGCGGACGGAGGATGCCGTCACCGGGTGCGAGCTGGAGCAGCAGGTGGTGCCCGGGCGCTATGCCCTGGGGGACTACTTCTTCGAGACGCCGTCGACCCGGCTCCAGACCCAGGTGAAGGGCAAGGAGGGGAGCCAGGAGCAGTACGAGTACCCCGGGGACTTCACGCGCCGGGACGTGGGCGAGCGGCGCGGCCGGGTCCGGCTGGAGGCCCACGAGGCGCAGGCCCGGACCCTGCGAGGCCAGGGCCACGTGCGCTGGTTCATCCCCGGCTACCGCTTCACCCTCGCCGAGCACGAGCGCAAGGACCTCAATGGGGCGTACGTGCTGCGCTGGGTGTCGCACTCGGCCACGGTGGAGGCGTACTCCAACAGCTTCGAGGCCTTCCCCGCCGCCACGCCCTTCCGTCCGCCCCGGGTGACGCCCCGGCCGGTGGTCCACGGCGTCCAGAGCGCCCGGGTGGTGGGCAAGGCGGGCGAGGAGATATGGACGGACCGGTTCGGCCGGGTGAAGGTCCAGTTCCACTGGGACCGCGAGGGCAAGAAGGACGAGAGCAGCTCGTGCTGGATGAGGGTGGCCCAGGGCCAGGCCGGCAAGGGCTGGGGCAACTTCTTCCTGCCCCACGTGGGCCAGGAGGTGCTCGTCACCTTCCTGGATGGGGATCCGGATCGGCCCATCGTCACCGGCTCCGTCTACAACGCCGAGCAGGTGGTGCCCTATCCGCTGCCCGCCGGACAGACCAAGAGCACGTTGCGCGGGGATTCCTCCGGCAAGGGGGAGCCCAATGAGCTGCGCTTCGAGGACAAGAAGGGCGCGGAAGAGCTCTACCTGCACGCCCGCCGGGACATGAAGACCACCGTGGCGCGCGACAGCGTGACGGAGATTCAAGGCAACTGCACCATCCGGGTGCGGGGCAACCTCACCCTGGACGTGGGGGGTTCCATCAAAATCAAGGCGGGGAGGAGCCTCACCCAGGAGGCGAAGATGTCGCTGACGAGCATCGCGGGGATGAACCTCACCCAGAAGGCGAAGCTCGCCCTGGAGAGCTCGGCGGGAACGATGCTGATGCACAAGTCCAAGCTCATGATGATGAACGACGCCCAGATGCTGCTCAGCAACGTCAAGACAATGCACGTGCTCAAGGGGATGCCCATGATGCTCCAGCTTCCGTTCCTCCCTGTCCCGGCGGGGGTGCCTCCACTCCCACCGATTCCGGACACCCCCTGAGCGGAGGGAAGAGCCCGTGCCAACGGAAATCATCGAGAAGGACGAGCGGGGGCAGGTGCGCGAGCGTTACTTCGAGGACGACGAGGGCCGTCTGGAGGGAGTGGCCAGCCACTATGACGAGGACGGCCGGCTCGTCCAGGAGTCGCACTGGCGCGCGGGGACACTACACGGCCCCACGAGCTCCTACGGCCCCGACGGCCAGCTGTTGCAGCGGGTCCTGTTCGCGGACGGCCAGTTGCATGGACCGGCGGAGCTCCAGGACGAGCAGGGACGCCTGCGCATGCAGCTCGGATTCCACGAGGACAGGCCGCATGGCGAATTGCTCGCCTGGCAGGACGGCCAGCCCCTGATGAAGCACACCCTGGCGGAGGGCAGGCCCGAGGGTCCGCTCGAGCTCTATGAGGACGGCAAGCTCACCCGCCGGGTGCTCTTCGAGCGGGGATGGCCCCTGGACCAGGGACAGCCCCCGGAGCAGGCCTCGAAGGCTCAAGACGCGAAGGCTCAAGACGCGAAGGCTCAAGACTCGATGGCTCCTGGACCGGAGGCCTCCGGGGACATTCCCTTGGAGCAGGAAGAGCAGGCACGGGCGCCACTCGACACCTGGTTCCAAGGCTGGCTCCGGGGAAGCGGCGGCTCCTGAGGGAGCTGCTGCCGCCCCAGGATTCCTCGCCCAGCGCAACGCGAATGCACACGTCCGGGTCTACGACAGCTTCATTCCCCGGCCACTGTATGCCCTTCCGGTTCCCCACATGACTCCAACATGCGGCGAGATGAAACACGCCTACGGCTGGATGTTCTTGTTCAACCGGAAGAAGTTGGTCGGGTCGTAGGTGCGCTTCAGGGCGGTGAGGCGCTTCCATTTGGCCTCGCCGTACGTCTCCCGCACACGCCCGGCGGGCTCGTCGGCGTCGATGAAATTGAGCGGGGTCCCCCCGCTCGAGAAGGAGTGGGCGGCTTGCCAGGCGTCCTGCACCCAGCGAGTGTGGCGCTCGGCGTCGGCCGGGTCTCTCCAGCTCGACTGGAACATCGAAAAGAAAGGCGACGCGCGCCCCGAGAATGCGGTCTCGTCCTCGCCAACCCACGCGATCGCGCCCTTCATATGGGCGAGCTCCAGGAAGCAGAGGGACGACGGGGCCGCTCGAAGCTGCGCGGTGATGGCCTCGATGGCCTCCTCTCCCAGCTTGGAGAGATAATCCGAGCGGATGGCTTGACTGTAGCCATGGGCAGCCCCCGGTCCCGAATCGAGTACCTTCTGATGACCCCCGCCTGAATGCGCGCGGTGCGCCGCGCTGGATCGACGCGGATGCCCTTCATGAGGGAGAGATCGATCACCAGGCCGCCGTCGCACACGCCGTTGCCGGCGACATCGTGCCCGCCGCCCCGCACCGCGACCAGCGCGTCGTGCTCCCGCGCGAACCGCACGGCGGCGAGGGACATCGGCGGCCCCGGTGCATCGAGCGATCAACGCCGGCCGCTTGTCGATCCGAGCATTCCAGACGACGCGGGCCGCGTCGTAGCGCGGGCTGCCGGGGCAATGAGCTCGCCGCGAAAGTTGGACCGAAGCGAGTCGAGCGCGGATTGCTTGAAGCGAGCTCCCTGGGAATTCATGGTGGAAGGCCTCCTGGCGCCGAAGGGCGGGAAACCGCGGCGGCGGATGATGTGCGGCACGAGCAGGATGAGCACTTCCGTCCCCGGGCGGTGGAGATGCCGCCCAGGGAGGGGAGGGGCGCTTCATCCCTGGGGAATGACGATCTGCTGGCCCGGCATGAGGTTGTCTTTGTTGAGGCCGGGGTTGGCCTCCACGATGCGAGGCCATTGATTGCCGTCGTGCAGGTAGCGCTGGGCGATGTCGTAGATGATGTCGCCCGGCTTGACGGTGTAGAGCGTGCCCTTGGGTTTGTCCTTGGGCGCGTACTGGGACGCGTACTGGGACGCGGAGGCCACGGGGCCCGTCTGGTTGGTCCAGCGGGGGCGCCCATCCGGGCCGCGGATGAGCAGGATGCCGTCGTCCCGCATCACCAGCTCGCTCTTCTCCTGGCCCTGGGTCTTGCTGCTCCACACGGGCGCATTGGCGGCCTGGTACACGACGAGATTGCCGTCGCGCTGCATGGCCGTGCGCCAGGCCCGCTTGCCCTGGGTGTTGGTGGCCCAGCGGGCCTGCTGGGTGGTCAGGTCGTAGATGACGAGGTTGCCGTCGTCCTGGTACACGAGGGCGAAGCGGCCGTTGGCGGAGACGAGCCGCTCGCCGGGCGTGAGGAACGCGTTGTCCCCTCCGCGCAGCACGCTCTTGGAGCCTCCGAGGAACACGCCCAGGAGGATCAGGAGCACGCCCAGCAGCACGCTCGCCGCGAGCCCTGCCTTGAGCAGGGTCAACTGCCGCCGGTTCTTGCGCAGGGCCTCGGCCTCGGGACTCGCCAGGCCGCTCTCGGGAAAGGCCTTGCGCTCCAGCAGCTGGGTGATGAAGGCCGGAGAGCGGGGCTCGCGCAGCCCGTCCCGGCCCGGCCGGAGGACACCTTCCGCGTCCGGATCCCCGCAGAAGTAGATGCCTCGCAGCAGCGCGGGCTCCGTGTAGGGGCTGGACTCGAAGAGTCCATCGAGCAGCCGCCGCACCGGCTCGGCCATGTCGCGCAGCTGGGAGGGGAAGAGGAAGGCGGACTCGCGCTCGGCCGCGGTGCCGCGCCCATCGGCGAACAGCTCCAGCTGCATCGTGCACAGGCCCTGGTGGATGCTGGCGAAGGCCTCGTTCACCCACGCGGAGATGTACGGCTCCTGGGGCGGGTGGGGAGTGGACCAGCCGAGCATCTCCTCGCGCAGGCTCGGTGGCAGGGAGCGGCACCACGCCGTGAAGCCGGGGAGGACGTCACACTGGGTGATGACGACGTAGATGGGGAAGCGCACGCCCAGCTCGCCGCGCAGGGACTGCAAGCCCTGGAAGAGGGCACGCGCCTTGCGGTCGAGTCCGACGTCGTCGAGCGCCTGCGGGCCCATCAGCTCATGGGCCGGTATCGTGAGCAGCACGCCGTCGATGGGGCGCTGGCCCCGCACGCGGCGCAGATCTCTCAGCACGCCCTGGAACTCGGGCCCCGGCTCCTCCGTCAGGCCGGGCATGTCGATGACGGCGCCCTGGTCGTAGAGCCAGACGCCCCAGCCCTCGGCCTCCATCTCCTTGCGGCTGGGCGTACCGTAGGGACGGCGCAGGTGGGCGCCCGCGGCCAGCGAGGTGCGCCCCGAGCGCGGCTCTCCCACGAGCATGAGCCAGGGCAGTTGGTAGCGGCGATTGCGACGGGTGCCGGTGGCCCCGATGCGGTCGATCGCCGTGTCGATGGGAGATTTCTGGAGGGCGGTCATCGGCGGTTCTCCTGGGCGGTGCGGGCGGCCGCGGGAGTGTGGTCGTGAGAGGTGTTGAGGACGATGGCGGTGGGGACGAGGACGAGGATCGCGGCGGCGATACCGGCGGCCCAGGGCCAGCGCGGCGCGAGCCGCCGATCCGAGCGCTCGTCCAGGGTGTGCGCGTAGGTCTGGGGCAGCAGCCGGCGCGACGGCGCGTCGGGCTCGGGCGGGCGTTGGTGGATGAGCACGTAGAGCTGGCGCTGCAGATCCTGCAGGAGCGCCTCCTCGCCGTGCTCGCGGTAGCGGCCCTGGAAACCGAGCGCGAGCATCAGCAGGTACACTTCGGCCATCTCGGCCTGGGTCGGGTCGCGGTCCTGCAGCAGGCGCTTCACGTCTTCGAAGATGCGCTCGCCGGCGTGGTGGGTGCCAAAGAGCACGTCCTCCAGCAGGCCCTCGCGCCAAGCATCACGGCCGTACCACGGGGTGTTGACGAGCACCTCGTCGGCGAAGCTGGCCATCACGTAGCGGCACTGCTCGAGCTGGCGCTCCTGGAGCGAGCCGCGGGGGGCGCCCTCGAGCCGGCTCTGCTGCTCCACGCGCGCGAGCAGTCGCTGGCGGATCTCCTCGACACTGGGGCCCTGCCGCCCCTGTCCGGAGGGGCGGGAGATGGCCTGCAGGCGTTGGCGCAGCTCGAGCAGCTCCGTGAAGAGCGTGCGGGTGCGCTCGAGCAACAGGGAGGAGCCGGACGGCTCATCGAAGAAGGGAGGCGTGTTCATGGCGGAAGAGGGCTCGCGGCGCCTGCCCCGGTCGTTCCAGGACGAGGAGGCGGAATGGGATGACGGACTCATGTGTGGTGACTCCTTCGGTTCTCAGGGTGAGTGGTGACGGCTGGATGTGACGTGGACTCACGGCTCGTTGCGGATGAGCAGGGAGATATCGGCGGCGGCCTGCACCTCTCCGGGCTCCAGCGTGTTCTCGAGCAACAGCCGCTCATCGGGCCGGAGGTAGAAGGGACTGGCCTCCAGGGAGAAGAGGAGCGCACCAGGGCGGGGCACCAGGCCCGCGGGGGGCTCGATGAGCTCGCGCCGGGCCCCGAGCGTGCGCGTCTCGCGCATCTGCCGGTGGCGCGTGTCCGAGCCGATGCGGCACCCGGCCATCCATCCCAGCACCTGCTGCCGCGTGGTGCCCGGACGGCCGCGCACTTCGAGCACCATCTCGCGGCCCATCCACGCGGGGAGCAGGCGCGTGTGGAAGCCGCTGCCCTCGGGAGTGAGCTGCACCCGCGTGTACGCCTCGGAGAGGCCCCGCTCCAGCGCGCCCTCGACGAAGTCGAACACCTGTTGGAAGGAGCGCAGCGGATCCAGGTGCTCGTACGCGGGGAACGCGGGAGGGATGCGCACCTCCGCGACGTGGGCGACCTGGCCGGCCAGGGAGCACAACGCGAGGTAGAGGGTGAAGGGGTGCACCTCGCCGGAGCGCAGCAGGGCCTCGTAGGGCGGCAGCCCGGCCACGAGCCAGTGCAGCTGACGCTGGTGCTCGGCGAGCACGTGCGGCTCGTCGGCGGCGTCGCGCATGGCCTCCACCAGGTGGGCGGCTTTCTGCCGGACGCGCAGGGAGAGCCGGTCACAGCGCTCGCCGAGCGTCGAATCCAGGCCCACGGCGAGCAGCGGCGGCAGGTAGTCCTCCACGGCGAAGGACTCGCCCAGGCGGCGCACCTCCACGAGCGGCAGGGAGGCGTACCCGGCGGGAGGCAGGCCGGCGAACAGCTGCAGGCGCGGGGTGAGCTGGGGGATGCTCAGCGGCGTGTCCCCGGTGCTCTCGTCGACGAGCGGCTCGCTGGTGGTGGACACGAAGCGGCTGGGATTGCTCGTGCGCCCGGTGGGCACGCCCACGTGCAGACGCACCGGGTGCTGCCAGTTCACCTCGGTGAGGCCCGCGAAGGCGAGTTGGAGGGGCGGGGCTCCTTCTCCCGCCTGGTACGAGAGGAACAGCCCATCGGGCAGCAGGGCCTCCAATTCCCGGAGCTGGAGGGTGCCCGCCACCAGGCGCGTGCGGTCGTACTCCAGCCGGCTCACGCCCCAGTGGAAGGGCGCGGCCCGCTGGAGATGGAAGTGCAGCAGCGCCTCGTGGTGCTGGTCCTGCTGTTGGAAGTGTTGGGGGGCCAGCAGCATGCCCTCGTGCCATTGCACGGCGGAGGGAATCGGCGGGGTGGGAGGCATGAACTGTCTCTCGGAGGGAAGGGAGTCGGCTGGCAGGTCCCCCCAGGTCCGAGCCCGAGGAAATCCGCCTCAGGGGTGGAGCCACGGTGGGCGCGATGTGATGTGACTGCTTCCGGGACGTGCTTCCCCGCCCGCCGTCAGACCCGCTGGCTGTTGTGCTCGAAGGCTTGTCCCATGCGCGCCATCAGTTCCTCCGTGCCCAGCCGCCAAAGTCCGGCAGGTGCACCCCGGGTGGGAGGAACCACGTGCACGGGTGGCACTGTATGGGCGCTTCGTACGCCACCATGTGGTGGACGGAGTGGCGAAGCGATGGGCTGGTACTCGCCCCCTGAGCGGCCGAGCAACCCCGCGCAACCTCGGGCATCCATGCTCCCGTGCGGCCACCGGGGCCGTACATCGGCGCCCCGCACACGTCACCAAGAGATTCCCCCCGCGTGACCCGAACGATGCTATCGAACAGGCAGCAGACCGGCCCCTGCTCGGTTAGTTGCTCGACGCCGACCCATGGTCATGGGAGATGGCGGTGCCCGGTGAAGAGTGGGCCCAGGGACGTACGCAGTTCCCGGTTCGAGGCCGAGCTCGTCCCGGGGAGCAGGTGATCAACGTGGACACAGCAGTCATGCATGACGGTCAGTCGCGGGGACAGGCCCCCATGGGGCTCTTCCGGCTGACCTGGCCGATCTTCTTGGAGTTCCTCCTCTTCATGCTGATGGGCACGGCGGACACGCTGATGCTCAGTGGCGTCTCCGACGACGCGGTCTCCGCGGTAGGTGTCGTCAACCAGTACGTCTACATCTCCATCCTGATCATGGAGGTGATCAGCAACGGGGCCTCCGTCGTCGTGGCGCAGTACATCGGCGCCCAGAGAACACGGGAAGCCGCCCGGATCGCCGCGCTCTCCATCACGCTGAACCTGCTGCTCGGCCTCGCGGTCAGCGCGGGCCTGCTGCTGATTGGAAACACGCTCCTGGACGACATGAACCTGCACGGCCAGGTGTTGGCCCATGCGAAGACGTACATGGGCATCGCGGGCGGATTCCTCTTCCTGCAGGCGCTCATCAACGTCTTCTCCAGCATGATCCGCACGTACGGATTCACGAAGCAATCCATGTACGTCTCGCTGGGCATGAACGTGATCCACGTGTTCTGCAACTACCTGCTCATCTTCGGCCACTTCGGGCTGCCGAAGCTGGGGGTGGCCGGTGCGGCGGTCTCCACTGTAATAAGCCGGTCCCTCGCGCTCGTCGTCTTCGTCTGGATGCTGTACCGCGTGATGGACGTCCGGATGGTGACTCGGGACTACGTGACGTTCTCGAAGGAGTACATCCGGAAGATCCTCAAGGTGGGCATTCCTTCCGCCGTCGAGCAGGTCACCTATCACGTCTGCCAGACGGTGTTCGTTTACTACGTGACCTTCCTCGGCTCCGCGGCCCTGGCGTCCAGGCAGTATGCGATGGCCATCTCCCAGTATGTCTTCCTGTTCAGCCTCTCCCTGGGGATCGGGACCTCCATCATCGTCGGACGTCTGGTGGGGGCGAGCCGCACGGACGACGCGTTCCGCCAGACCCTCACCAGCTTGAAATGGGGCGTGGCGCTCACCGTCGCGGTGGACGTGATCGCCATCCTGTTGCGCAAGCCATTGATCGGACTGTTCACGGAGAATGCCGACATCATCCGGATCACCTCCCAGGTCATCGTCCTGAGTCTCGTCCTCGAGACCGGGCGGTCCTTCAACCTCGTGCTGGTGAACTCCCTGCGGGCCGCCGGAGATGCCACGTTCACCGTCTACATGGGATTCCTGTCCATGGCCTGTTTGAGCCTGTCCCTGGGCTACCTCTTCGTCTTCAAGCTGAACCTGGGATTGCCCGGCGTCTGGCTCGCCGTCGCGGCGGATGAGTGGACGCGAGGCATCGTCTTCTGGTTCCGCTGGCGCAGCAGGGCCTGGGAGAGAAAGTCGCTCGTCGCCCCCGCCGAGCCCGCGACGGTGGCGCTCACGTGAGGCACTTCGTCATGGTCGCCTTGGGGGCCACCCTCTGGGGGTGCTGGTCCCTCTTCCTGCGCCCCGCTGGGCTCTCCGGCATCCAGTGCGCCTTCCTCTCCATGGCCCTCATGGCGCTCCCGGCGCCCTTCGTCCTCCGGCCCCAGGCCTTCCGGGACCGGCGGGCCACGCTCGCGCTCGGCATCCTCGGGCTGTCCGACGCCGCCAACTGCGCCCTCTTCTTCGCCGCCGTCCAGCGCGGCCCCGTCGCCGTCGCCGTCCTCACCCACTACCTCGCCCCCCTCCTCATCGCCCTCGCCGCCCCCTGGGTCCTCCGCGAGCGCCGCTCCACCCGCGCCCTCCTCGCCGCCCCCCTCACCCTCGCCGGCCTGGCGCTCCTGCTGGGGACTCCGCGCGGCGGCTTCTCCGACCCCTGGACCGCCCTGCTCGGAGGAGGCAGTGCCCTCTTCTACATGGCCAACGTCCTCGCCTCGAAAGAGGCCTCCCGGGCGTACTCGCCCCTGGCCGTCTCCGCCCTCCACGCCCCCATCGCCGCCCTCGCGCTCCTGCTCGTCTTCGGACGCGGCGCCCTGCCGCCCACGCTCGACTCCCACGTCCTCCTGGCCGCCGCCGGCTGCGTCCTGTGCGGCCTCTTCGCCAACATGCTGTTCCTCGCCGGACTGCGCGGCATCCCCACCACCGCCGCGGGAGCCCTCACCTACCTGGAGCCCCTCACCGCCGCCCTCGTCGGGCAGCTCGTCTTTGGCGAGGCCCTCGGGCCCCTGGGGGTCCTCGGGGGCCTCGCCGTCCTCCTCACGGGGGTCTGGGTCGCCAGCGAGCCTCGGGCCGGCGCCCAGCCGGTTCCCGCCCCCACGAGTACGGGGTAACCCGTGGGGTCGGGGGGGTCGAGGCTACTTCAGTTCCTCCTCCAGAGCGGCCCGGACCTGGGCGGTGAAGCCCGCCAGGAGCTGGCCGCCCGTGTCGATGAGGGGTCTGCGCACGTGGTTCGGGTTCGCCGCCAGGTGCCGCACCAGCTCCTCCTCCCCGAGCGCCCCCAGCTCCGCCTTCCTCTTGGGGGCGATCAGCTCCCGGACTCCGCCCAACCTCGCCGCCAGGGCCCGGACCTCGGCCTCGCTCAGCGGCTTCTTCGCCAGCTCCCGCACTTCCGCCTGCACTGCCTTGTGCGCGAGAAACTCCCGCGCTGACTTACAACCCGTTCAACCGTTCTTGATATAGAGCGTGATGGACATGCCTCCCGTCTACCAGTCCACCCCCCTCCCCTCAAATACCCGCTTGCGCTGAGGGCCGGGGGAGTGGTCCTCTCTGGTCATCCCGTCTGCCTCCACGGGAGCAGTCCCCTCATGGAACCCTCCGTCGATAGCCGCGAGTACCGCGTCGTCTTCTTCTGCCCGACCTCGAGCGCCCAGCTCGAACACATCGAGGCACCCGTGCGCCGCGTCCTCACGCGCATCTCCGCTCCCCCCGCCGAGCTCGCCCCGCTGGAGGCCGCCGGGACGCTCGGAGAGGCGGGCTGGCGTGTCTACCTGGTGCGCTCCATGACCGAGCGCTCCGCCGCGCACGCCCTGGCCGCCCATGTCACCGAGGCCGCCGCGGCCATCGCCGCCGAGCTGGACACCGAGGTGCTCGGGCTCTACGTGGACGTGGCCAGCGACTCGTCGCGCGTGTGCCGCTGCATGCCGGACGAGAGCCCCGAGACATTCGCCGGCCGCCGCCGCAACGTGCTCGACCGCACGGCCGAGTGGCTGGACGTCAACCCGGCCAGCCTGTCGGCCCTCTTCCAGCTCGGCATGGAGACGGACGAGGAGATGGACGCCGAGGACCGCTTCGTCGAGGCCAAGCTGCGCGAGGCGCGCGAGCTCATGCAGCGCTATCGTCAGGGCAAATGAGGTCTCGGACCCCGGCGGATCTCGCCGGTCGCTGCCCCGGCTGTTACCTGCCCACCGCGCTGTGCCTGTGCGCCGACGTGCCCCGGCTCGAGACGCGCACGCGCTTCCTCGTCATCCGCCACAACAAGGAAGCGAACAAGTCCACCAACACGGCGCGGCTGGCGGCGCTCGCCCTGACGAACTGCCACATCGTCTCCTATGGAGCCCCGGGTCAGCCCTTCGACCTGTCGGTGCTCGCGGCGCCGGACACGTGGCTGCTCTTCCCGGATGCCCAGCCGCCCCCGCCCGGTACGCCTCCGCCCGAGCGCGTGGTGGTGCTGGATGGCAACTGGACGCAGGCCCGGCGCATGTACCAACGACTGCCCGAGCTGCGCCGCCTGCCGGGGCTCCCCCTGCCTCCTCCCCCGCCAGAGGCCCGGCGCCTGCGCCGCTCGCCCCACCCCTATGGGATGTCCACCGTGGAGGCCATCGCCGGGGCCATCTCCGTCCTCGAGGGCGAGCCGGTGGCCCGCTCGCTCCATGCGCTCCACGAGCTGATGATCGACCGCGTGCTCGCCGCCCGGGGCCGGATCAACGACGACGACGACTGAGCGACGCCGCGGCGCGCCACGAGCCCCTGCCTGGAAGAGCGGCCGGGTGACGGATGGTCATCGGACAGCATCTCGGTGGTAGGGTCGGCGCCGTGAATCAAAGGCTGATCTTCGATTACACACTGCAGAGCAACCTCCGGGTGCTGGGACAACCGCTCGCGCCCGAACATGTCTCCGGGCTGATGGAGCTGGGCGTCGACCCGAGCAGGCCGTTGCTGCCGGCGTACCCGGTGGAGACGTACACCGCGGTCATCGACTTCATCGCCGCGCAGCTGTGGCCGGGGCTGCCTCGGGACGAGGCGGGCTTCGAGCTGGGCCGGGCCTTCATGCGCTCGTACCGGGAGACGCTGATGGGCAAGGCGGTGCTCTCGGTGACGCGGGTCATCGGGCCGCACCGGACCCTGGAGCGCATGAACCGCAACTTCCGCAGCGCGAACAACTACACCGAGACGCGCCTGCAGAAGGTGGGGCCGAGCACCTACGAACTGTGGTTCAACTATGCGATGCGCACCGGCTACTTCCGGGGGCTGATCACCGAGGCGCTGGAGAAGACCAGCGCCAAGGCGCTCTCGGTGACGCTCGTCGCCAGCAGTACCGGCGGCGAGGCCACGTTCCGCATCTCGTGGACGGATTGAGCCTCCCGCGGGGAGGGGCAACGGTCCCGATGCGGCATCCCGGAGACACGCCTGAGACCGGCTCGCGCCGCCCGGAAACCGGCTGGCGACAAGCGCATGGAGCCTTCGAGAAGCGGCCCCCATCATTGCACTCCAGGAGGGACCATGAACCTGATGACGCACCCCGCCACCGGGCGCGTAGGCTGCGGCAATGATGCAGAGAGCTTCGTTCCTCCTCCCTCGCCTGTTCCTAGCGCTGAGCCTCGCCCTTGCCTCCTCGTGTGCCACCTCTCAATCCGGTGTGGCCGACAACCAGAGCCAACCACCTGCTGAGCCCCAAGTGGTGCGCGCCACGTGGTTGCTGGGAGAGCAGCTCCAGCTCGACTTCGAGCCCGTCCCGCTGCCTCCCCGTCTGGAGACAGTCACGGTGGAGGAAATCCGTTCGGTGCTTGCCGACTTCCTCCAATGCGTCGAGGACACGTCCCAGTTCCAGATCCTTCCCGTCCTGGCCTCATCCACGAGCGGGCTCCCGCCATGGGAAGCGCGGCTGCGTGCGGAGTTCCTCACCCGGTACGGCCCAGGGCTGTTGCCACTGCCCGACTCGTTGGAACGCAGCCCGCTTTTCATGGCCCTCAGGCTCTCGCCTCGCTATATGGGGCCGGGCCTCCGCGACGCAGCGCGAGAGCTGTTCCGCTCGCCCATCTTCCTGGCCAGCGTCACTCTGTCGATCCTGGTGTACTTCTCCGCGTGGGTGCTGCCCGAGCCCCTCTTCTCCAAGGCGTTCGCCGCCACGCTTACCGCCAGGCTCGCGCTCGCGGTGGGACTGTTGGAGCTGCGCAACATCGCGCTGGCCTTCCTGCAGTTCTACAGAGAGGCACAAACGGCCAGGACGATGAAGGAGATAGAAGCCGTCGCCGAGAGGTTCGGCCGTGCGCTCGGAGGCACGGCGCTGCGCGTGCTCGTCATGGCCGCCAGCTTCGGCGTGGCGAAGGCCCTGCCCAACGTGCCTCCCGGCGGGCTCGGCCCGCTGCTGAGTTCTCCACGCTTTGCCATGGCGGGGGGAGGAAGCGTCCAGTTCGCGAGCACGGCTCATGTGGTGGCGGACGGCACCATTGTTCTCGCGGGAGCGGCCATGGGGACTGCCGGCTCCACGGCGGGCGGTGTCTGCAGTGACGGCTCCGAGAAGAAGGACGGCTACCAGTGGCACCACCTGGCCACAGACAAGAATGACGCTTCACCTCTGAGAGGTGGACCTTGGACACCGCGCTTCCAGCGGCTCTTTGGCAAGGCGGGAATGCAGCTCAACGATCCCGCGAACCGCGTCTACCTCTTGGGCCATCTGGGACCACACCCAGAGCGGTATCACGCGGAAGTCCACCGGAGGCTCGAAGCAGCCCTGGAAGGCTGTGGCAGCATCTCGCAGTGCAGAGTGCGCTTGGTGGAGGAACTCCGAAGAATCAAGGATGAAGTATGCACCCGCGGCTCCCCCCTGCATCGGCTCCTGACGGAATCGTGAAGGATCGAGGCGAGAGTCAAAGTATGACTTGGTATTACGATTTACTGGACGACACGCGGCTGCCAGGAAGATGGCAGCTTGGGGCGCCCCTGGATGATGGGGGAAACGAAATCGACCCGTGGCAGTTCAAGAAAGGGCGCGTTCTGGAGCTGGGATGCGTGCCCCGCTTCACGCTTGATCTTCCTGGCCATCCGCTGGATTTCAGCTGGGCGGCTTTTAGCATCCCAGTGGTCTCTGGCCGCTTCGCCAAACTGTTCGAGCGACTGCGCGTAGAGGGTGTGCAGTTCATTAAAGCCCAGGTCGATGATCAGCCAGAGCCCTGGTACATCCTCAACGCGCTCCGGATCATCCGTTGTATTGATGACGCTCGTAGTGAGCAAGTCCAATACTGGAAGCCCCAAGACAACCGGCCGGACAAGCTGGGCGAGTATCGTGCTGTCTATGGCATGCGCATTGACTCAGCGAAAGTAGGGGACGCTCGCATCTTTCGTCCTTGGGGCTGGCGCGTAGCGCTCATCGTTGCAGGGGACATCAAGCAGGCCATCGAAGACACGAACCTCTCTGGAGCAAGATTCGTAGAGGTTTAGAGGCGGCGCGAATCGAACCCGCGCTGGGCGGTGCGAAACCTCTAGTACTACTGTGTCATAAACGTCAGGCTCTGCCGGTGACGGTACGGACAGCCGATGCATGAAGGATGAGGACTGCCCGAAAGAGTTCTCCTGCCTGCCCGTCAAAACCAAGGATGGACAGGCCCTGGTCCGCAGGTGCTCGCTCATTGGAGAGCGGAAGGAAGGAGAAAGGTGTGACGTGCTCGCACGCAGTCATCGTTTCGGCTGCGCGCGAGGACTCCTCTGCCAGGCGGGCACCGGCTACTTCCGGGGGCTGCTCACCGAGGCGCTGGAGAAGACCAGCACCTCGGCTCTCGGTGACGCTCGTCACCAGCAGTGCCGGCGGCGAGGCCACATTCCGCATCTCGTGGACGGATTGAGCCTCCCACAGTGGGCTCTCTCCGGGCCAGAGAGTCCTTCTCCTATGCTATCTCCGGGTGACTCGAGTACGCAGAGGAGCGCGATGGATACCGAAGTGGAAGTCATGAAGACGCGGTGGTTGTTACCCGCGGCGTTGCTGCTGGCCATCACGGGATGCGGTGCGCGTTCCGGTGGCGCGGAAGGCAAGGTCACGTACGCGGAGGTGCCCAGCCCGAGTGAGCCCCGCGGGGTGCATCCGCTGACACTCGACATCGCGGTGCCAGAGGGGCCGGGGCCCTTTCCCGCAATCGTCTTCATCCACGGTGGCGGATGGGTCATCGGAGATCTGCACGAAGGGAATCTCGAAGAACGAGTCCAGGAAGCGAGCCGGCGGGGCTTCGTCGGGGTGACCCTCAACTATCGACTCGCGAACCTCGACGATGGACACGGCAAGGCCCTCCATCCCTGGCCGGCGCAACTGCAGGACGTGCGTTGTGCGCTCCGGTGGCTCGCCGCGAATGCCTCCACGTACAAAGTGGATACGGCCCGGGTGGGGGTACTCGGCCAGTCCGCCGGCGGGCACCTCGCGATGATGTCGGCGTACGCCCGAAACGACGCACGCTTCGAGCCAGCCTATTGCCCCTACAACGAGAACCTCGAGGTGAAGGCCGTGGTGTCCATGTGCGGCGCCGGTGACCCCGCGTCCGTCTATGAGACGACAGACTGGTGGGTCAAACCCTACATCTCCCGGTTCCTCGCGCTGCCGGACGGAGCGAAGGTGCGGGATGCGCCCGAGGTCTTCGCTGACGTCAGCAACCTCACCTACATGGGCCGCGGGCCCAAGGTGCCCCTGCTGATTCTCCAGGGGACGAAGGACACCCTCGTCGTCCCCGAGGTGCAGCGAGCCTTCGCGGCATCAGCCGAGCTGCTCGGGCAGGAGGTCCACGTCCAGTACTTCGAAGGCGCGGGCCACGACATTGATGCCACCCACCGGGCCGAGTCGGACGTGCACATCTGGAAGTGGTTCGGGGAGCGGCTATGAAGATGCGCCACTTCATCGGCATGCTCGTCCTGCTGGGGGCGCCGCGAGCACTGGCTCAGTCAGGCGAAGCGCAGACCCAAGCTCCAACCGCGGAGCCCTTCGCTCTTCGGCTGGGGCTCAGCGCCCGGCCGCTCATCGGGCTCAGTGGGCTGAGTGCTATCAGGACCCACACGCTTCGGGACGGAGGGTGGGTGGTCGCGGACGTCGCCCCCTCCTACCGCCTGTCACGATTCTTCGCCGCCGAGCTCGGCCTGTCGGCGATGGTGCCCGTGAAGGACGCGTGGGGGTTTCCGGACTTCCGGCTCGCGGTGACACCCGCTGCCCGGCTCGATGCCGGGCCTCTCTACCTGCGCGTCGGGGTCCCCTTGATGTTCGGGGAGGGATTCAGCATGGGCGCACAGGCCGCGGTGGGCGCGACGCTCTTCAACCACTTCTACGTGGGAGTCGTCGGGGAGGCCAACGTCAGAGACCTCCTGGGGATGGCGGGGCTCGAACTGGGCGTCCGCTTGGGTGGCCCGAAGCCCTGACAAAGAGCGCGGAGCCAAGCAACGTCTTGGCGCGCGCCACCAGTCGCGAGCGATCCTGGGCGGGAACGGCCAGCATGCCCCCCTCGATCATCGCCCAGCTGCACACGAAATCGTCGAGCGTCACACCCGGCCGCACGAGTCCCTGCGCTCGCGCCGCCTCCACCGGCCCGGCGAGCAGGCCGCGCAACTGCTGGTTCAGTTGTTCGAGGGCTGTCCTCCCTGCTTCCGTGGATGCCAGGTACGGGTGCAATCCCGGGATGGCGCTCAAGGTGTCAGCGATCCAGAAGAAGATCTCCTCGACGGAGCGGGCCGGGTCGGGGGCCGCGGCGAGGCGTTGTTCGATGAGGTCCACGCGGCGCTCGATCATCGCCCGGGCGAGGTGGTCGCGATCCGGGAAGTGGCGGTAGAGCGTGCCTCGCCCGACCCCGGCGCGCTCGGCGATGAGCTGGAGCGGCACGTGGAGGCCGTGCTCACGGAAGACCTGTTCGCCCGCCTCGAGGAGAAGTTCGCGGTTGCGTTGAGCGTCCTGTCGTTGCGTCACGCCCAGGAGTGTACCCCACGAAATGGACACCCATGTCCGCTTCGTGGTATGGCGCTTCCAGAAACGGACATCCATGTCCGCTTCTCCGGAGAAACAACCCTACGCCCAGGGAGACCCGCCCCATGACCGCACCGCACAAGGACGTCATCGTCATCACTGGCCTCGGCGGCATGGGCCTCGCCACCGCCCGCCGCCTCGGCTCCGGCCGCCAGCTCGTCCTCGCTGACTACGCCCAGGAGCTCCTCGACCGCGTCGCCGACACCCTCCGCGGCGAAGGCCACACCGTCCACCCCCTCCGCGTCGACGTCTCCGACCCGCGGTCCGTCGAACGGCTCGCCCAGCACGCAGGTGCCCTCGGCTCGCTCCGCGCTGTCGTGCACACCGCCGGCGTCTCCCCCGTGCAGGCCAGCCCCGAGCGGGTCGTGCAGGTGGACGTCCTCGGCACCGCCCACGTCCTCGATGCCTTCCTCCCCTTCGTGACGCTCGGCAGTGTCGCCGTGTGCATCGCCTCGATGGCCGGTGCGATGGTCCCCCTCCCCCCCGAGGCCGAACGGGCCCTCGCCACCACCCCCACGAGCGAGCTCGCGGGGCTCCTCATGCTCGACCCCAAGAAGCTCGATTCCGGCGCCGCCTACAGCGTGGCGAAGCGCGCGAACCAGTTGCGCGTCCAGGCGGCGTCGATTCCGTGGGGGCGGCGGGGCGGCCGGGTGGTCAGCGTCAGCCCGGGCATCATCTCCACCCCGATGGGTCAGGCGGAGTTGCAGGGCCCTCACGCAGAGGCCATGCGCGGCATGATTCAAGCGTCCGGCACGGGGCGCATCGGCACCCCGGACGACATCGCCAGCGCCGTCGAGTTCCTGATCAGCCCTCGGGCGTCATTCATCACCGGCACCGACCTCCTCGTCGACGGCGGCGCCGTCGCCGCGGCGCGCTACGCCCGGCCGTAGCGCATCCCTTCCACGAACCCCATCAGGAGCATTTCCATCAAGGGAGCCCCCCATGAGGGTGGGGAGGCTCACCGGCCGATGCCCCTTATCGGACTTCCCTGAAGCAGGTCAGAACTTGAAGTTCCCGCCATCCAGCGTCGTGGAGCTGCCGCAGGCCGCCGTGGTGGCCTCGCGGTTGCCGCTGGAGGTGGAGGCGTTGCTCTCCCACACGGCCGTGCTGCCGTTGTACTTGACGAACTTGTACTGGATGGCGGTGGAGGGGCTGAGCTGCACCGTGCCGCTCCAGGTGACGTTGGCGCCCGAGCCCTGGATGGTCAGCTTGAAGCCGTTGGCCGGAGTCCAATTGCCCAGCTGCGACTGGTTGCCCACCACGTAGAGATCCTGCCCGAACGTGGTGTTCGCGTTGCTGATGCTGAAGGTCACGGGCACCGTGGTGCACGTACCACCGCCCCCTCCGGTTCCACTCGTCCACACCGCATAGTTGGACCCCGACGCGGCCTGCGTCCAGCCGGTGCCCGGGCTCCAGGAGTTGGGGCCGATCTTCACCGCCGTGTTGCCGTTGATGATGGCCGCGTAGAGGCCCGTCTCGGCGACCTGGATGGCCACCGTGGAGGTCGAGGTGATGCCCTGGGCCTTGCGCACGTCCATCAGCGCCTTGATCTGCGCCTTGAGGCCCCAGTCGTAGATGTGCGGGTAGTAGACCGAGGGGATACCCGGATGCGTCAGCACGTAGGCATAGCCCTGCATCACCTTGTCACAGGGCACCGGCCAGTGGTTCTGCCCGTTGCCACAGGACTCGCTCGGGCCGGTGTCGTGGTTGTCCACGAACGTCACGGACTTCTGCGCCCACCAGCCGATGGCCCCCGCCGGCTTGCCCGCGGAGTCCTTCAGCCGCCCGTACTCGTTGTTGGCCAGCGCCTGGTTGAGCAGACCCTTGGTGGTGAAGTCGAACGCGCCGCACGTCCCCTGCGTCCCGTCGATCCAGTTCATCAACTGCTGACGGTGCGCATCCACGTTGTTGTAGTCGAGGTTCGTCCAGATCTCGCCGACACAGAAGTCCGGCTGCATGGCGTCCTGGTAGAGCTTCGCGTAGCTGGGGGCATAGCCCTTGGAATAGTCAAAGCGGATGCCACTGAAGCCCACGCCCTTGAGCCGGCTGGACAGCCAGTTCTTGAGGTCCGTCTGGACGACGGAGTTGCTGTGATCCAGGTCCCGGGCGGCGCTGTAGCCATCTCCCGAGTCCGCGGCGCCCGTGGAGCAATTGCACTCATCGCCCGCGGCGATGGAGGACGTGCCCCAGGACGGATTGGTGAAGTCATACCAACCGGTCGACCCCACGCGGTGGTTGATCACCACGTCCGCCACCGACTTGATGCCAGCGTTGGAGAAGGCGGTGATGGCGTTCTTCAGGTCGGTCTCGCTGCCGTAGCTGGAGTTGAGGACGTTGAGCTGGCGCGGCAGGTAGCCCTGCGTGGAGGCCGCGTCGGAGGGCGGCGGGAGCCACACGTGGGTGAAACCCATGGCGCCCAGGTCGCTCGCCTTGCCCTGCAGGACGTTGTACCAGTTGGGGTTGGAGTAGCTGGCCGAGTTCCAATGAAAACCCTGCACCAGGATGGCCGTGCTGGCCTGGGTCTGCTGGGTGGCCGCGGCGGCCTCTCGGGCCGGAACCAGACAGGCCAGCGCCAGCGCGGCGTACGACATCCACTTCGAATGGTTCATCTTCTTGTTTCTCATCGGTGGGGGGGTCCGAGGGCGAGGGGTCCCCTTCAACCACTTTCGCCGTGTATGACTTGATTTCCTCACTATCGGTGAAGTCAAGGAGCGGTGCGGCATCCCGGTGAGAGACTCGAGACCGGCTCGCGCCGCCCGGAGACCGGCTGGCGACAAGCACATGGAGCCGTGGAGGACCGGGACCCATCCTGGCGCTCCAGGAGGGACCATGAACCCGATACCGAAACCCGCCATCGAGCGCCGCCCGGACCTGGACTGGCTCCGGGTGGTGGCGATCCTGCTGCTCCACCTCTTCCACACCGGAATGATGTTCAACTCCTGGGACTGGCACCTGAAGGCCCCCGAGCTCCTGCCCGTCCTGGAGCCCCCCATGGAGCTCCTGCACCACGTGCGCATGCCCCTGCTGATGCTCATCTCGGGGGCGGTCACGGCCGTGGCCCTGAGACGGCGGGGAGTCGGGGCGTTCGTGTGGGACCGGACGAAGCGCCTGCTGTGGCCGCTCGTCTTCGGCATCTTCGTCATCGTCCCGCCGCAGATCTACGCCGAGCGCCTCTTCCGGGGCACCTTCCACGGCGGCTATCTGGACTTCTACCCGTCCGTCTTCCAGTTCGTGTCCTACCCCGCGGGCAGCTTCAGCTGGCACCACCTCTGGTTCGTGGCCTACCTCTTCGTCTACTGCCTCCTGGCCGCGCCCCTGTTCGCATGGCTGGAGACGACTCGAGGCCGGGCCTGCTTCGAGCGCGCCGAGGAGTGGCTCGCGCGGGGATGGAACCTCTGGCTCCTCTTTCTGCCCCTGGCCCTGGGCCGCATCCTGCTGCGGCGCTTCCCCGAGACGCACGCGCTCACCGACGACCCCAACACCTTCGTCTACTACGGCCTGCTCTTCCTGCTCGGGCACCTGCTCGGCCGAGGCTCCCGGCTCCAGGAGCGGCTGGTGGTCATGCGCCAGCGTTCCCTGGCAATCTTCGGGGTGCTCTTCGCGCTCATGGTGCCGCCCTCCGAGTACCCCTTCCCCTTCGAGCACCTCGGCACCTACGCCTTCGTGTGGTGCCTGCTGCTCACTGCCCTCGGCTACGCGCGAGCCCACATCACCACGCGCAGCGCCTGGGTGACGTACGCCCAGGAGCTCGCCTATCCGTTCTACATCCTCCACCAGACCGTCATCGTGCTCGTGGGCTTCATGCTCCTGCGGCCAGCCGTGGGCCCGTGGACCCGCTTCGGACTGGTGCTCACCCTGTCCTTCCTCGTCACCTGGGCACTCTGCGAGGGCGTGAAGCGCGTGTCCTGGCTCCGCCCCTGCTTCGGCATGGCAGGCCGGAAGCCGGTGGCGCCGGGAGCGGTTCCCTCCCCGAGTCCCCTCGAGGCGAAGTCCGGAGTCTGAGTCCCCATGGAAGCCACCCCCACGCGCCAGCCCGCACTGGAGTCCCGCCCCTGGCGCTGGCCGAACATCCGTCCGCGCCCGGCCCTGGCGTTGCTCGGGTTCGGCGTGACCGTGGGCCTCTGGCTGGGCAGCACGGTGTGGCTCACCCTGAGGGCGGACGGCAGCACGGTGCCCTGGACCCGCCCCTTCCTGTGGGAGCTCACCGGGGCCCTCAGCGCCCTCCCGCTGCTGCCCATCCAGCTGACCGCCGTGCTGAACGCCCCGAGTCCCCGTGCCTCGGGGGAGAACCGTGGCGCGGCGTGGGGGCGCTTCCTCGGCATCCACCTGGGCGCCTTCCTGCTCTACACCTCCCTGCACATCCTCTTGATGGTGGGCTCCCGGCACCTGCTCTACTCGCTCCTGGGATGGGGCTCCTACAACTACGGGCTCCTGGGCTTCCGGGTGCCCATGGAGGTCCAGAAGGATCTGATCGTCTACGGGCTCTCCTACACGGGCCTCACCCTCTACGGTGCCTGGAAGGAGCGCCAGGAGAACGCCCTGCGCGAGGCCCGGCTCGAAGGACAGCTCAAGGCCGCCCAGCTCCGCGCGCTCATGGGCCAGCTCAACCCGCACTTCCTCTTCAACGCGCTCAACACCATCAGCTCCGTGATGTACGAGGACCTGGCGAAGACGGACCGGCTCCTGAGCGACCTCGGGCTGCTGCTGCGCGAGAGCCTCGAGCGCGGCACGGGCCCCACCTGGCCGCTCGCCGACGAGCGCAAGCACACCGAGCGGTTCCTCGCGCTGATGCAGGCCCGCTTCGGTGAGCGGCTCCGCGTCCGCTGGGAGCTGGAGCCCGGTCTGGAGCCCCTCCCCGTCCCCCGCTTCGCGCTGCAGCTCCTGGTGGAGAACGCCCTCAAGCACAACCAGGAGCAGCTCACCGGGCTGGAGGTCCGGCTCCGGGCCCGGAGCGAGTCCGGCGCCCTGCTGCTGGAGGTCGAGGACACCGGACGGGGCCTCGCGCGCCCCTCCCCGGCGACACACGGCTCCGGCCTCGGCCTCACCGGGCTCCGGCAGGCGCTGGAGCTGCTCCATGGTCCCGAGGGCCACCTGGAGCTGGGCGCGGGCCCCGAGGGTGGCGCCCGCGTCCGCATCCGGGTGCCCCTCTCGCGGACCCGTTCCGAGGAGGCCCTGCCATGACGACTCCCCTCTCCGTGCTCGTGGTGGATGACGAGGCCCCTGCCCGGGCCAAGGTGAAGCGCTTCCTCGCGGAGGATGAGCGATTCTCCCTCGCCGGAGAGGCCCAGGACGGCGCCGAGGCGCTCGCACGCATCGAGGTGCTGAAGCCACACCTGGTGCTGCTCGACATCCAGATGCCAGGGCTCACCGGGTTCGAGGTGTTGGAGGCCCTGGGGCCCGAGCGCTGCCCCGAGGTCATCTTCTCGACGGCCTATGATCAGTTCGCCCTGAAGGCCTTCGACGCCCACGCCGTGGACTACCTGCTCAAGCCCTACGACGCCGAGCGATTCCGGAAGGCCCTGGACAAGGCCTGGACCCGGCTCGACGGGGGGCGTACCGACACGGAGCGCCTGAAGGCGCTGCTCTCCAGCCTGGAACCAGGCCGGGAAAAACCCCTGGAGCGCCTGCTGGTGAAGACCGGGGAGGCCTGGATCGCCCTGCGCGTGGACCGGGTGAGCCGCTTCTCCGCCGAGGACAAGTACGTGCGCGTCTTCTCCGACGAGGGCGAGCACCTGGTGCGCCAGACGCTCAAGCACCTCGAGGAGCGCCTGGACCCGCGGCGCTTCGTGCGCGTCCACCGCAGCGAGCTCATCCAGTTCGACGCCGTGGTCCGGCTGGAGCCCTGGAGCCATGGCGATGGCCTGCTGATGCTCCGGGACGGCAGCTCCGTGGTGCTCAGCCGCACCTACCGGGAGGCCTTCCTGGAGCGGTGGGGCGTGGAGGGGTAGGCTCCCTCAAGCCCCAGAAAAGACCGCGGCCCGCTCCCCGATGCCCCCCGGCATCAAGAAGCGGGCCACGTAGAATCCCGCGTGCCCCCCCGGACCTCGCGGGAATCGGAGGCGCCTCCCCCCTTTGCACTGCAAGGCGCCTCCTGGAGGTTTTCGGATTCCGCAGTGCAAGCCCCCTCGCTCGACGGAACCGTCCCCCGTGTTCTGAAAGCACCTTCTCACGAGTCCGCCGCCGAGGCTGTGAGCCGGCTCACTCGCCCGCTGTGAAATGTTTCACACCCCCCGCCCCCGCCCATACCCCCTGTACAGGCAGGCAGGCCCTCTCGCGAGGCGCTCGCACGCGGAGCCCCACTCCACGCTTCGGTGGATCGCGGTGGGTGCGCTACCGTTCGGTTCCCGGACGCTCTTCTTCCCCCTGGAAGGCACATGCCGCGTACCCTGCTCACGAGTTTCGCCCTGGCCTTCGGCCTCGTCGCCTTGACCGCGTCGGCGGCGGAGCCCCCCCCCACCGCCCTCCCCTCCCGCGAAGAGCGCCTGGATCGACTGGCCCGGTTGTGGGGACAGGTGCGTTACCGCCACCCCTACCTGGCCTACAAGGACATCGACTGGGACGCCGCGCTCGTGGCCGCCATCCCCCGGGTGGAGGCCGCCAAGGACCGGGCCGCCTACGCCACGGCCGTGCAGGACATGCTGGAGGAGCTGAGAGATCCGGCCACCCGCATCCTGCGCCCCGACGAGCAGCAGGAGGCCACGCAGAAGGCGCCGACGGCCCCGGTCCGCGACCTGCGCAGCTGGGAGGCCAAGGACGTGCTCGTGCTGGACCTGCGAGCCGCCCAGCAGCCGGCGGCCCTGGCGCTCCTGCGCGGCAAGTCCGAGGAGCTGCGCCCGGACCTCGCGAAGGCCAAGGCCGTCATCGTCGATCTGCGCGCCCGGGGCGTGGACGAGCGCACCACCTGGTCCATGAATGACCTGCTCGGCAAGGTGCTCCCGCTCTTGCTGACCCAGGAGCTCCAGGTTCCGGGAGAGCGCTCGGTGTACCACTCGGGCTACCGCCCGCAGTCCGGTGGCAGCAGCGGCGGTTACGCCATGTCGTTCCTCACCTCGGCGGGCGAGCTCATCTCCCCTCAGGGAGAGGGAAAGGCTCGCCCGGTCATCTTCCTGCTGGATGACAAATCCTATGCGGATCCCCGCGTCCTCACCATGAAGGCCCAGGGGCAGGCGCAGATCGTCACCGAGGGACGGCTGGACGACGGGGCGGCGGTGCAGAAGACGCGGGTGGAGCTCGGCGGCGGGCTGACGGCGGTGGTGCGGCTGAGCGAGCTCGGCATCCCCCTGCGCGCGGACGCGGTGCTGCCCAAGCGCGCGCGCTCGGAGGGCAAGGATGACACGCTCCAGAAGGCGCTCGAGCTGGCGCGCAAACCGGCGAAGAAGGGCAAGGCGCGCGAGCTCGACCTGCCCCCGGCCCGGTGGCAAGCGGACCGCAAGTACGAGGACATGCTCTACCCGAAGCGCGAGTACCGCCTGCTCGCGCTCTTCCGGCTGTGGAACGTCATCCAGTTCTTCTACCCGTACAAGCACCTGATGGACCGGGACTGGGACGGCACGCTGGCCACGTTCCTGCCGAAGTTCGAGAAGGCGAAGGACGCCGCGGAGTACGCGCTCGCGGTGGCGGAGATGAGCACGCTCATCCAGGACGGGCACACGGGCCTGCGCGGCCACCCCGAGCTGGAGAAGCGGGGCCTCGCCGGCGTGGGCGCGCCCTTCGAGCTGATGGAGATCGAGGGCCAGCCGGTGGTGGTGGGCATCCGGGACGCGGAGGCGGCTCCGGGGCTCGCACCGGGCCAGGTGGTCGAGACGATCGACGGCAAGCCCCTCGCGGAGCGGGTGGAGGCGCTGAAGCCCTATGTCACGGCCTCGCACCCCGTGCACCTGCGGCACATGCTGCTGGCGCGGGCCATGATGGGGCCCGAGGGCTCCCAGGCAACGCTGGGCGTGCGTGACGCCGCGGGGCAGCCCAAGCAGGTGCGCTTCACCCGGAGCGTGAAGTCGTTCCAGAAGCCCCGGCAGGGCGAGGCCTGGCGCGTGTTGCCGGACAACATCGGCTACGTGGACCTGACGCGCCTGCAGGTGCCCGAGGTGGCGGGCATGTTCGAGAAGCTGAAGAACACGAAGGCGATCGTGTTCGACATGCGCGGCTATCCGAAGGGGACGGCCTGGAGCATCGTGCCGTACCTCAACACGCGCAAGGCGCGCTACGGGGCGGTGTTCGAGCGCAACGTCATCACCGCGGTGTCCGAGGAAGAGGCGAATGGGCGGTACAAGTTCTTCCAGGAGCTGCCCAAGGCCGACGTTCCCTTCCTGTACCGCGGCCGGACGGTGATGCTCATCGACGAGCGGGCCATCAGCCAGTCCGAGCACTCGGGCCTGTTCTTCGAAGCGGCCAACGGCACCACCTTCATCGGCAGCCCCAGCGCGGGAGCCAACGGCGACGTCACGGACCTGGTGTTGCCCGGCGGCATCACCCTGGGCTTCACCGGCCACGACGTGCGGCACCTGGACGGCCGCCAGTTGCAGAGGGTGGGTCTGCGGCCCCAGGTCTTCGTGAGGCCCACGATCCTGGGCGTGCAGGCCGGGAAGGACGAGGTGCTGGACAAGGCCCTCGAGTTCCTCAAGGGCGGCAGCAGCAGCGGCGGCGCGGCGGTGGCCGGCGACTCGGTCCGGTAGCACCCGCGACGGACAGTCCACCAGGGAGGCACGGGCGCTGGTAGGGTGCCGGCGCACCGTCAACCCTACCCTGGAGGACCCGACATGCCGACCCTCATCCCCGCCCCCACGCGCATCACCGCCGCGGGCAACAAGCCCAAGCTCATCGACGAGTACGTGGGGCGGGTGAACACGAAGCAGGGCGAGCTCAGCGTCGCCCACATGCGCAGCCCCGGCGGGTGGCTGGAGCCCGGCCAGACGCCCGAGTTCCGGGAGATCACCGTGGTCATCAAGGGCCTGCTGCGCGTGGAGCACAAGGGCGGCCACCTGGACGTGCGCGCCGGCCAGGGCGTGGTGACCGAGCCCGGGGAGTGGGTGCGCTACAGCTCTCCCGAGGCCGAGGGCGCCGAGTACATCGCCATCTGCCTCCCCGCCTTCTCGCCCGACACCGTCCACCGCGACGCGTAGCCGCCGCGGGGCCCGGCGCTAGTTGACCTTCTTCATCTCCACGACGAAGGAGCGCGGCGCCAGGAAGCCCGTCACCCTCGGGGCGGGGAGGATCTCCCCAGTGGAGGAGACGAACGCCACCGTGGGCAGTCCCTCCACCCCGAAGCGCTCCATCAGCGAGTCCAACGCGTCATCGCTGTTCGTGGCATCGACCTTCACGTTGATGAAGCGCTCGGACTCCGCGATGACCTCGGGAGCCGGGTACGTCTCACGATCCAGCTCCTTGCAGGCCGCGCACCAGTCCGCGAAGAAGTCGATCATCACCGGCCGCCCCTCGCTCTTCGCGCGAGCCATCACCTGCGCGAAGGACTCGGACGAGAAGCCGTTGCCCTTGGCCGGCATCACCGCGTGCCACGCGAAGGAGGGCGCCTTCGGCTGCTCCATCACGCCGAGCGACACCCACAGGGAGCCCACGCTCTTGGTGTCCATGGCCCCACCGCGCAGCACCAGGGCCACCACCACCAGCGCCACGCCGAAGCCCTTGAGGGTGAAGTCCCTCGCCCCCTCCTTGAAGGACAGGTGGATGGCGCCCAGCAACACCCCCAGCGCCGCCAGCACCGCAGCGATGACCGTGCCCGGCGTGCGGCCGAGCTGCTCGGCAACGCCCTTCACCGCGCCACCCAGCGCCGGGAAACCATCCTTCAGGTACGAGATGGCGAGCGCCACCAGCACGATGCCCAGCACGCTCTTCACCCACTCCATCCACACGCCGCCCCGGGGCAGGCGCACGGTGAAGACGCCGATGAGGAAGAAGGGCACGCCGATGCCGAGCGCGTAGATGAAGAGCAGCACCGCGCCGAGCAGCGTGCTCTGCGACTTCGCCACGAAGGCCAGCAGGCCCGTGAGCACCGGCCCGGTGCACGGAGCCGCGAGGAAGCCGGACACGCTGCCCATGAGGAAGGCGCCCGTGACGCCCGAGCCACCCACCGAGTTGAGCCGCTGCTGGAGCCCCTGGGGCAGCGCCAGCTCGAAGGCGCCGAACATGGACGTGGCCAGCGCCAGGAGGAACACCGCCAGCCCCGTCACCACCACCGGGCTGCCCAGCATCGAGCCAAAGGCCTGTCCCGTCTTCGCCGCCAGCACCCCCAGCCCGCTGAACACCACGCCCATGCCGACGATGTAGGAGCTGGTCAGCACGAGCGCCTTGCCTCGGCCCTCGGCCTTGCGCGCCCCGAAGACGGACACGGTGATGGGGATGAGCGGGTAGACGCAGGGCGTCATCGCGGTGAGCAGGCCACCGGCGAACACCACGGCCGCGCCGAGGGCGAAGCTGCCCGCCTTGAGGAAGCGCGCGGCGTCCAGCCCCGAGCTCGGGCCCGTCGGGAGGAGCCAGGGCACGATCACCACGGCCAGCCCGAATACCGCTGCAATGACCCCCACCTTCTTCTTCGCGTCCATGTGACTCCTCTTGCCCCTACCGGCCCCTATATACGCGCGAGGGGCCGATGGTTACACCGGAGGTTGCTCCAGGGCGCGCGCACCTGACGGAACCCAACCCGGCGAGCCAGCCCTCCTCCGCCCTGGTCCCCACGGTGGCCGGAGAACCGTTCCCGGAGCCCTTCTTTTCTACACCTGGGGTGAAGCGACGGGCTCGGGCAAGGGCTGCGTCCGCCGCAGGGGCAGGAGGAGCGCCACGAAGGCCACCGACAACACCGTGCCGAGCAGGAACACGTTCGAGTAGCTCCAGCCCAGCCGGGTGGCCAGTAGCCCCGCGAGGGGGCCCCCAGGCGACTTGCCCAGCACTTCCACGCTCGCCAGCAGGGTGTAGTGCGTGGCCCCGATGCGCTTGTCCACCCGCGACATCATGAACGCGAACAGCGCCGTGGTGAGCACTCCTCCGAAGAAGTGCTCCGCCACGGTGACGGCGACGACGCCCGGGGCCGTGGGCCCATGGAGCGCCAGCCACCACTCGCCACCGAGCGGGAACACGCGCAGGCACGAGGCGAGCGCCAGTGCCCCCAGCAGCGGCATCCGGCTGGCGAGCCACCCTCCCGCGAAGGAGCCGAGCAACGAGGCCACGAGGCCCCACGTCCCCACCCACTGGCCGATCTGCGCGGGCGTGAAGCCCACATCCACGAGGAAGGGCTTGAAGAGCACATCCACGAGGGTCTCACCCAGCTTGTAGGTGCCGATGAAGAGCAGCATCCACGCCGTACCGGGCAGGCGCAACGCGGCCAGGAGCCGCGCCCGCACATCGGACCAGGAGACCCGTTCGCCCTCCGGGCCCTCCGCGGCGCGACCGGGCTCGCGCACCAGGGCCGCCACGCCCAACACCCCCAGGGACAGCAACGACATCGCCAGGAAGAGCCCCCGCCAACCGACGAAGTCGATCATCCACATGAGCAGCCCGCCCGAGGTGAGCATCCCGGCCTTGTAGCCCACCACCTGGGCCGTGTTGCCCCACCCCAGCTCGTGCGGCTCCAGCAGGTCCACCGCGAGCCCGTCCACGGCGATGTCCTGCGTGGCCGCGAAGAAATTCATCAGGAAGACGAGGCCCAGCAACAACCACAACGCGCCCGGCACCGGCACGAAGGCGGCCGCCGCGCACGAGGCCGCCAGCCCGGCCTGCATGGGGAGGATCCACGACTTGCGCCGGCCCAGACGCTCCGAGCCGTAGCGATCCACCAGGGGCGACCACAGGGCCTTGCCCATCCAGGGGAGCGCCAGCAGCCCGATGCTGCTGATGACCATCAGCGACACGCCCTGCGTGCGCAGGTACACCGCCAACGCGGTGGTCTGGAAGCCGTACGGCATCCCCTGCACGAAGTACAGAGCGCTGAGCAGCCCCAACTTCCGGTACGAGAGCCTCTTCACCCCCCGAACCCTAGCGGAGAACCGCCCCGCGCGCTCGCGGGCTCAGGCCTCCGAGGGGCGGCGGCGGAACAGCACGATGGCGTTCTCGGTCATCACCACCTCGCCCTGCTGGTTGCGGACCTCCATGCGCATCTTCAGGGTGCCGCGATCCGGCTTGCTGCGCGAGGGCGTCGACTCGAGCACCTCGATGCGCGCGGAGAGCGTGTCACCGGGACGCACCGGGACGCACCGGGCGCAGCCAGCGCAGCTCGTCCAGCCCCGGCGAGCCCATGCTCGAGGAGCCCTCCAGCACGGCGCGCACCAGCAACCGGTGGCAGATGGCGGCGGTCTGCCAACCGCTCGCGATGATGCTTCCGTAGATGGATTGACGACCCGCTTCCTCGTCCACGTGGAACGGCTGCGGATCATACTGCCGGGCGAACGCCAGGATCTCCTCGCGCGTCACCACGTACGAGCCAAGCTCCAGCACCTGGCCCACCTGGAAGTCCTCGAAATAACGCATGTGCTCCTCGGAAAGAATCCACGCGGGGAGCCACAATCGAACATCTCGCTCCGCGCGGGAATCCAAAGTCGCGGAGATCGTTGACGCCCGCCCCTCAGTGTTCAAGAAATACCGCCCTCTGGCGACTCTGGTGGCGGACCCGCGGCTGGGCCTCCCCTCCCCCCTCAGGAGGCGGCATGGGCATCTCGGACTTCATCAGCCTCGATGACTCGCTCTGGCCCCTGCTGATCGCGAAGTTCGTGGGGCAGCCCTCGCTCCAACAGCAGGAGGAGTACTTCTCCCGGCTGCTCGACTACCTGGGACGCGAGGAGCAGTTCGTGGGCATCCTCGACACGCGCCAGGTGCGGATGATGACGGCCGAGCATCGCCAGCGGCTGACGGAGTTCATGGAGAAGCACGACGCACTGATACGGGCCCGGTGCGTGGGCTGCGCCGCCGTCATCACCTCGCCCGTGATGCAACTGGTGGCGAGCCTCGTCCTCTACTTCAGACCCATGCCCTTCCCGTACTACTCGACCTCCACCCTGCCCGAGGCGGTGAGATGGACGGCGAGGTGCCTGGAAGACGCGGGACACCAGCCCGACGCCAGCCGCATCCGGCAGCACTACGGCCTGCACGTGGAGAAGCGCGCGGGTTGAACGGGCTCACCGCGCTCCGAACGTCTTCACCATCTTGTTGTAGACGCCCATGATGAGCAGCGGCCCCACCCACATGCCCACGAAGCGGCTGGTCCGGGTCCGGTGCGCCAACTCCATGCCCAGCGAGAAGGCCATCGCGCACAGGCTGGCGAAGAGGAACACGTCCGAGGGAACCTTCGCCGTCTGCTGCTCCAGCAGCCGGGTGAACGAGCCCTCGTCGTGCTCGGCCCGCATCACCGTCGCGGCCCGGTAGTCCCTCATCGACTTCTCGCTCGCGGGATTGATGTCCTGCTGCATGCCGCACCCTTCCTTCCCGTGTTGCTGAGGCCGAGGCCCTGCCTCGACCCCCGTGCGCCCACCATTGCGCCGTGCACCATATTTAGGCCGTCCGGCGGAGGAGGCGAGATGGCGGAGGCAGGCACGGAAACAGGCGGCAGCATGCACGAGGGGCTGCTCTCCGCGGTGGAGGGCGCCGGGCCGCTGCTGCAGCGCGACTACTGGGCCATCATCGATGGCTGCGGCTGCTCCCCCTCGGAGCTGATGGAGCTGGTGTCCTCCCGCTTCGCGGAGTTCGCCCCGGAGGAGTTGGTCATCTTCGGGCGCGAGACCGAACGAGACTCGCCGATCGAGCCTGGGGACGAGCTGCGGGTGCGCATCCGAGGCGCGGGGACATTCCGCGTGCGCATCATCCACCGGGATCGCCAGAGCATCACCATGGCCACGCTGCCCGGACACCCCGAAGCGGGACGCATCACCTTCGGGGCCTACCGCAACGAGCGGGGCGACGTCATCTTCCACATCCGCAGCCGGGCGCGCTCGGGCTCGCGGGTGAAGTACCTGGGGTTCCGCACGGGCGGCGAGGCCATGCAGACCAACACCTGGACCGACTTCGTGAACACCGTCGCCCTCACCGTGGGACAGGGCGTCATCGGCTTCATCCACGCGGAGACCACCGTGATGAAGGAAGCACACGAAAACGCGGATGACGTCCGGGGCCCCACCTTCCTCGCGCGTGGAGACTGAACATGACGGATGTCGAGTGGCGCTGGCTGAGGGGCTGGTCGAAGGACGAGGTGTTGGCGCGGCTCGATCAGGCCGCCACCCTCCCCCTCAACTTCGAGACTCCCGAGGAGGAGATGACGCTCGACAACGGCTGGAGCCAGGTGGAGTCGCAGGCCGTCATCGCCCACGACCGCCCGGGTCCGCCGTCCGGGGATGACGCGTTCGACAGGTTGAAGCATGCCGTCACCCACTTCGGATTCTCCGACCCCCGCATCGTGTACGGACACTTCGACGCCTCGGAGCCGCTGAAGGGACGCCCGATGCTGCTCGAGCTGCGGACCCTGGGCCCGCGCTATCTCTGCCCGGTGCGGATCGGCGCCGTCCGCGCCGAGAACGAGGCGGAGCGCACCGTGTTCGGCTTCCGCTTCGACACCCTGTGGGGGCACATCGAGGCCGGGCGGGAGTGGTTCCTCCTCAGCAAGGACCACGGCAGCGGCGAGCTGCGCTTCCACATCAAGGCGTCCTGGCGCGAGGGCCACTTCCCCAACTGGTGGAGCTACGTGGGCTTCGAGCTGGTGGGACGCCGCTACCAGCGAGCCTGGCACCACCTGGCCCACGCGCGGCTGCGGGAGCTGATGCGCACCGGCCACCTGGAGCGGCACCCCGAGGTCGAGGAGCTGCTCCACGCGGAGCTGCGGGTCGGGCACAAGCCGGTGCAGTTCTATTCACAGAGAGGCACGGGACGCCGCCTCGGCGGCGTCGAACGGGAGGTCGAGCGCGTGAGACGAGATAGACTGCTGACCACGGTGGGTTTCGGAGTGTTGGCCGGGATGCGGGCCTTGAGCGCGCCCGCGCTCCTCAGTCACCAGCTCTCACGGGAGCCCGTCGAGGCCCCCGAGGGACGCTCGCATGTGCTCGCCTCACCGAAGGCCTCGCGCGTGCTGGCCGTGCTGGCCGCCGGTGAGCTCGCCGCGGACAAGACCCCCTGGATTCCCGCGCGCATCTCGCCACCGGCGCTGGTGGGACGGGCCCTCTCCGGCGCGTTGACCGGCGCCGCCGCGGCCGCACCGCACCGGCGGCTGTCCGCCGGACGCGCCCTGCTCGGAGCGGCGGCGGCCGTGGCCTCGAGCTTCGCCTTCTATGAGCTGCGGCGGCTCGCGACGAATCGGCTGGGCCTGCCCAACGTGGTGGCGGGATTGCTGGAGGACGCCGTCGCCGTGGCGCTCGGGGGCAGGCTGCTCACCGCCATGCACTGAGGCCTGCCCACCGCCACCGGCTGCTGCTCACCGGTAGCCGGTGGCGTCGGCGGGCTTGCCCGCGTCCTGGACCTCGCGGACGTAGCGCCAGGCATCGGGCTGGGAGCCGTCGAGATCGGTGAAGCCGTAGACCTTCGCGAGCTGGCCGCTCGAGAGAGACTGGCCGCTCCAGCGCGCCACGTCCGGATCCGCCGCGAGCGCGGCGACCGCGCGCCCCACGTAGTGAGGCGTCTCCGAGATGATGAAGTGTGGCTGCTTCCGGGTCGCGTCGCGCCAGTTCGCCTCGGTGACTCCGAAGATCTCCAGCATGAGCTCTGAACGCAACCAACCCGGTGTCAGCGCGACGGCGGTGGCACCGTGGGGCCGCAGCTCATGGGCCTGGGCCCACGCCAGGCGAATGATGGACGTCTTGGCGAGGTCGTAGAAGAGCGACAGCCGGTAGTTCGTGGCGTTGTACTCGGCGGTGCCGTCCGTGACTTCGACGAGCAACCCCCTCGGGGATTTGATCAGCAACGGCAACGCGAAGTGGCTGGTGATGACATGAGTGTCGATCGCCAGCCGCAGGAGCCGCAGCCCTTGCTCCAGCGGCTGCTCCCACAACGGCTTGTTCCATTCGAAGAGGAACTCGGCGCCCCAGATGTCGTTGACCAGCACATCGAGCCGGCCGTGCTCACGCTCAATGCGCGCCACGAGCTCCCGCACCTGGACGGGCTCCAGATGATCGACCTGGACCGCGATGCCCTGGCCACCGGCCCGGGTCACCAGTTCCGCGGTCTCTTCGATCGTCTCGGGGCGGTTCAGCTCCGAGCGCTGCGCACGCGTGCTGCGGCCCGTGACGTAGACCGTGGCGCCAGCCACACCCAGCTGGACCGCGATCCCTCGGCCCGCGCCGCGCGTCGCGCCCGCGACCAGCGCGACCTTCCCGTGCAGAGGCAACATTCCCTTCTTCATCCCCTCGGTGTGTTCGCTCATTCGCACCGAAGGTACCAACCATTGTTGACACCTTCTGTCAGGTATCGCGGCGGCCCTGTTCAGCGCGGGTGGGGATCTCCGTGCGGGAGCTCGAGCATCTCGGGTGCGTCCGCCAGGAGGTTGGCGAACGGGAAGAGGGTGACATGCGCCGCCTGACGTTCAATCAAGCCCTGGAGTCCCCCCGGCGCGAGGGTGAAGGGCGCGCCATGCACCTGGAAGGCAGCCTCGTCGTAGAGGCGGGCCATGTGCCTGCGCCAGGAGGGCGGCAGCTTCTGGGCCGTCTGCCGGGCGCGCTCGCTCAGCGGCTCGTCCACGGGGGTGTCGATGTCCGCGAGCACCGCCCGTTGGAAGCTCTCCCTCACCCGAGCCCGCTCCGCCGGGGTGGCGGGGGCCAGAGCACGGATCGCCTCGGACAGACACTTCCAGAGCTCCAGCGACACGGCGAAGGGAACGGTCGAGATGAAGTTGTTCACCATCACGTGCATGGGCGAGAAGGACTCGACGTGATGCCACCAGAAGGGCGGGATGAGCAGCACATCCCCGGGCTCGAGCACGGCCACGTAGGCCTCTTGCAGCGCGGTGCGGAACTTCGGGTAGTGGTCGAAGTTGGCCTTGAGCAACTGCACGTGCGTGGTGGGCGCGTAGCCGCACAGGATGTCGTAGGGGGCGTGGTACATGTTCGGCATCTGCTCCGGGGGGAACATCGTCACCCGTTTGGTGCCTTCGAACATGCAGATGAAATTGATGAAGTCGTCATAGTGCAGGTTGAACACCTGCCCATCCGAGCCCACCCAGAACTTGCTCCGCGCCCCGATGGGATTGGAGAACTTCAAGAAGTCGAACTGGAGCGCCCCTCGTACGAGCTCCTGCTCGAGGACCCCGTCCTGCATGTATACATACTCACCCGTGGTGGGGGCGGCCTTGAGACGCCGGGCGAACTCGGAAAAGGGCACGCCTTGCACGGCCACGTCGTCGCCGTGGCCCAGGGTCGAGACGAGCTCGGGCAGGTAGTGGCCCCCGGACTCGGGAGGCAACACACAGAAGTCCACGGTCCGGTCCTGGAAGTACTCGCCGAGCACGGAGATCCTGGCGTCCAGCGTCGAGCGGGATTGGAACTCCTTGAGCAGCGGGCATGAGTCCAACATCCCCTTGAGGAAGACCGGCTCCCGGTAGTGCCACTCGCGCAGCTCGTCGAGGGGCGGGCGATGGAGCTTCCGGGGGGTCTTGGCATCGAAGGGAAGCGGAGGCAGTGGCATGGGAAGGTCCAGCAAGAGGGGGGGATCGCGATGCTAGCGTGGAGGCCTGGGGCGGAACAATCCACCCGCCCCCAGTCCTCCCTCCCCTCGAACGGGACGCACACAAGGGCCGGAAGCCGCTGAGCTCTCAGTGGCTTCCAGCCCTGGTGTTTTCACGTCTCCAGAATGTCGCGATGGGCCCTACTTCTTCGGCTTCTCCTGCTCCATCTTCGGCTTCTCCTGCTCCATCTTCGGCTGCTCCTTGTTCATTCCGGAGCCGCCAACGCCAGTAGACGGGACGTCGCCCCAGCCCGGCTCGAACATCGCCTTCCACTTCCACTGGCCATCGCGCTTCACCAGGAGCCCGGCGTTCCGGCCGGCCAGATTCTTCCCGCCCATGCTCATGGTGTAGTCATCGGCATAGGAGACGAGCGAGTCCGACAACACGGTGATGTTGCGCTTGTGGGTCAGCATCTTCGTGTCCGGGTGTGACTGCTCGTACATGGGCTTCATCATGTCCGTGTACTGCTGACGGTCATACAGCTCGGCCTTCGGGACGCCCTTGCTGTCATCGGTCGCCATGAAGATCGGGAAGTCGATCCGGGCGAGCGACGCATCGAAGTCGTGCTTCTTCATGATGGCGTCCTCTTCCTTGAAGAAGGCTTCAACCTCCTTCCGGGTCTTGGCTTCGTTGGTTGGCTTGCGGGTCCAGGGTCCCATCTTGGACATGTCCATGGGCGCGCCCGTGGTCCCCGTGGCGGTGCCGGGCTGCGTGTCTTGCGCCCAGACGGGAGCGGTGAGCATGAGAGAGACGAGACACATTGCGATTCGACGCATCATGAGCGACCTCCTCCTCGCCCGAAGGTGAGGGCGGTCCTATTCCCGGGCAAACCCGCCTGCCGAGGTCGCCCCACCCTGGGGTCCGCCCCCCAGCCAGACTTCTGTACACGCCGGGCGCGGGCACGGTGGTCGTGAGCGTCGACGGACGGCCGGACAACCGGCTCGGCGGGCCTCCCTACAACCCGGACATCGAGGCGCTGAAGAAGAACCCGATGGAGCTCGCCGGCAACGTGGTGGTCATCGACCACGGAGGTGGGGAGTACAGCCTGCTGGCCCACATGCAACAGGGAAGCGTCACGGTGAAGGCCGGCGACAAGGTTCGCGCCGGCCAACCGAACCCGGCTCTTTCCCCAAGGCCGCCCGCTCGCCCTCCGGCCAGCCCCAGCCCTCGGGGGAAGACCCACGCTCCTGGTTCCGGACAGCCGCACCCGGCGCGGCTTGACCCCCACGGAATTGAAACCTATTCTCATTCTCACTTGAACGCCGCGCGCCGCGGCCAGCCGTGAGTCGAACCCGTATGATCGTCTGCCTCTGCCATGTCGTGTCGGATCGGACCATTCGCGCCCGGATCTCCGAGGGAGCCCGGACCGTGGACGCCCTGGGAGATGCGTGCGGAGCGGGGACCGGATGTGGCGGGTGCAAGGGCCAGCTGGCGCAGATGCTGGTGGAGGCCCGCCAGGGGCCGTGCCCCAGGGCCGCCCACCGTGAAGATTGTGCGGTCGTCGCCCTGCCGCTAGTGTCCGCGGCGCTATGAAAGGCCACCCACAGGTCATCGACCTGCTCAACGACGTCCTGACGACCGAGCTCACGGCGATCAACGAGTACTTCCTGCACGCGCGTATCGCGGACAACTGGGGGTACGACCGGCTCGGAAAGAAGATCTACGAGGAGTCGATCGGCGAGATGAAGCACGCCGATCGGATCGTCAAGCGCATCCTCTTCCTCGATGGCCTGCCCAACCTGCAGCGCCTGGGGAAGGTGAACGTGGGGGAGACGATCCCGGAGATGCTCCGCCTGGATCTGGACCTGGAGCTCGGCTCGCAGAGGCGCCTCAACGACGGCATCGAGCTGTGCCGTTCACTGGGCGACAATGGCAGCCGCGAGCTGCTGGAGGCGATCCTCGAGGACACCGAGGAGCACATCGACTGGCTCGAGGCCCAGCTGGAGCTGATGAAGCAGGTGGGTGAGACGAACTACCTCGCCCAGCAGATCAAGAAGGAGAGCTGAGCCCGTCTACGCCCTCCGCAGGCTGTTGAGCAGCCGTGGGCGCATGATGGTGGGGATGTGCTCCGCGCGCCGGAGTGCCTCCTCCAACAGCACCACTGCTACCTGGCGCTCGCCCCGCCTCAGCCGGGCGAGGGCCTGGAGCTCCAGGACCTCTAGCGGCTCCTGCTCCACGGAGCACGCGTCCGAGCGCACCCGCAGTGCCTGCCACTCCTCGGGTGAGGTCGGGCGCGTGGCCATCTCCACCAGTGAGAAGAGGACGGACTCGGAGGGGTTGAGCTCCGTTCCCGGCCGCTCCGCCAGTGCCTGGCGGATGGCTTGTAATGCCTGGCGGGCCTGCTCCTCCTGCCCCGCGTAGGCCAGGGCCCGAGCCCGCAGCAGCAGGCCCCATGGACGGGGTGCCACCTCCGGGTGGTTGCGCTCCACCTCCACCGCACGCGCGATGTGGGGCTCGGCCGCCTCGAGGTCTCCCATCTGGTAGTGCAGCTCGCCCATGTTGTGCTCGGCGAAGTACTCCCAGCCCACCATCCCCAGCTCCCGCCCCAGCCGCTTGAAGTGCTCCTGGTCCTCCAGTGCCCGCGCGAGCTCTCCGCGAGCCACCCAGAGGTTGCGGCGATTGTTGATGGCGCTACCCAGGTGCAGCGTGTCTCCGCGCGCGGAGCAGGCGGCGATGCACTCCTCCAGCACGCGCTGCGCGTCGCCGATGCGGCCCAGGTTGGGGAGGATGAAGCCCAGCAGCAGCAGGGAGATGATGCGCGACTCGTAGCCGGCATCCCCCAGGAGGCCGCCCTGAGCCGAGGCGGCCTCCAGCAGGACGCGGGCCTGCTCCCACCGACCCTGGCGAAACCTGACGCGTCCCATACCGAGCAGCACCCGCACCTGCGACAGCGGTGTGTCCAACCGGGCGGCGACGGCCAGGGACCGCGCCTGCTCGACGCGCTCCGCGGAGCGTGCGTAGTCATTGGTCCAATCCAGGGCGGTGGCCTCGTCCAGCAGTACCTCCAACTCCTCGCGTGTATTGCCGAGATGGCGGGCCAGCTCCCGGGCGCGCTCCAGGTCGGCCAGCGAGTCCTCATAGCGGCCCACCCTGTAGCGCATGAGGCCCCGGCCGCGCAGGGCGGCGAGGCACCACAGGTCGGCCATGTCCGGTAGCAACTCCAGGACGCGGGTGTAGGTGGCCTCCGCCTCCAGGTATGCGTGACGGGCCCGGGCCGACTCGGCCAGCTCCATGTAGAGGGCGGAGGACTCCCCCCGCAGGCCGCAGGCGGCGGCGTGGAAGGCCAGCCGGGGCTGGCGCGGGCGCCCGCGGGTGCAGGCCTCGCGCAGGTGGTATTGGTGGGCCGCGCGGTGGATGCGCCAACGCCAGGCCTCGGACAGCGAACGGGTCACCGCCTCCCGCAAGAGCTCATTGCGGAAGCGCAGACCCTCCCGGGGGTGGGCCACCAGCAGCCCCAGCTCCACCAGCCGGTGGGTGGCATGACGGGGCTCCAAGGGGAAGTCGGAGGCGCCGTCCTCCCTCGCCAGTTCTTCCACCACCCCCTCCACCTCCTCGAGGTCGAAGTCGCTGCCCAACAGCGCGCACAGCAGGGTATGCGCGGTGAGCTCTGCGGGCAGGGCCGCCAGCTCATGCTGGGCCAGCCACTCCACGAGATGGATTTCCGGCACCCGCTCCAGCTCGTCGGTGGCCAGGTACCAGCCCCCACTGGAGCGCTGGCGCACCATGCCCTGACGCTTGAGGCCACGCGCCAGCTCGACGAGGAAGAGGGGCACGCGCTGAGCGCGCTCGGCCAGCCGGGCCAGGGCCTCCGCGGGCACGCTCTCGGCGGGGCGCAGCTCGGCGCGGCACAGCTCCATGGCGTCGGGAAGGGCCAGGGGGCCGAGCTTCAAGGAGTGGTGGTGGGCGGCGCGCGAGCCCCACTGGGGGTGGGCTCGTTTGAAGCCGGGACGGGAGAGCACGCACACCCACAGGGGAATCCGGGACTCGGCACGCGCCGCGTACTCGAGCGCCTCCAGGGTCACCTCCTCGACGAAGTGGGCATCGTCCAGCAACAGCAGCAGGGGGTGGGCCCGGGCACTGGCGGCCAGCAGCTCGCCCACGGTGCGTACCACGAGCGCGCGCAGGGCACCGGGTGCGGCGGCCTGGCTCGACAGCCCGGGGGTGGAGGTGAGCCAACCCAGGCAGCTGGCCACCACGGGCCACAGCTCATGTACCAGCCCGACCCCCAACAGCTCCTCGCACCGGGCGCGGTAGGCGGCCTCCTCCGGCATCGTGCCTCCCCCTCCCAGCACCTGGCGCAACAGCAGGCGAAGGGTCCCCTCGGAGTCTCCCTGCACCGGCGCACGCGCACGCAGGGAGAGGACGCGGGCTCCGGGAAGCCGCTGCCTCAGGTGGTGGAGGAGCGCGGCGGCCAGGTGGCTCTTGCCCAGCCCCCGGTCCCCTCTCACCGTGGCCAGGGTGGGAGCCTGCTGCCACACCGCCGAGCAGGCGCTCCGCACCAGCGCCTCCAGCTCCCGCTGCCGGCCCAACAGCATCCCGTGCTCCAGCCACAGCATGATGGGGGTGTCTTCACCGGCCTCTGGGGAGGCCTCGCGAAACAGGCCCGGGCGCCCCGGCACCGGGACGAAGGCCAGATGCGGCAGCGTCATCACCGCCGCCTCCGTCAGCAGCAGGATGCGCGGGTCGTGCTCGGTGGGGTAGTGCTCCAGGAGGGAGAAGATGGGGCTGAGGTAGCGAGGAGAGCCATTGGCGCCACGCAGCACCTTCACCCGGGCCACGTCCACCAGGAGGGTGACGGCCAGCCCCGTGCTCAGCATGCGCTCGGCGCATTGGCGGGCCCCCTGAAGGGGATGGGCCTCGGCCCCCGAATCGAAGACGGCGGCGAAGCAGGTGCCCTTCTGGAAGGCGAGCTGTCCGCCACAGAGGGCCAGCGCCTTCTGGACCGTGACGGGATTGGCTCCGGAGCGCAGGAAGAGCACGGCCGCGGAGCAGGAAGAAACGGCGGATGGGCCCGGAGGAGCGGTGCGCTGGCGAGCGGGCGCTCCGGAGGGCTGCTCCAGCGCCCGCCGCAGGGCGAGGGACAGCTCCCGGGCCGAGGCGTAGCGGCGGGAGCGCTCCTTGGCCAGACATCGCAACACCACTTCCTCCAGGGCGGGAGGCACCGCGCCCAGCTCGGAAGGACGAGGCGGGCGGCGCGTGAGGTGGGCGCGGTGGACATCCGCGGTGGGGCCGAAGAAAGGTGTCCGGCCGGTGAGCATCTCGTAGAGGAGCACTCCCACGGCGTAGATGTCCGTACGCGCGTCCAGCGCCGCCCCCAGACATTGCTCGGGCGCCATGTACTCAGCGGTGCCGGCATAGGCCCCTACACGGGTGGAGGGAGTCTCGTCCTCCACGATGACCAGCGGCCGCGCCAGCCCGAAGTCGAAGAAGCCCACGGCTCCGGCGGCCTCGTCGACGAAGATGTTCTCCGGCTTGAGGTCGCAGTGGATGAGGCCCCGGTGGTGAACGGTCTCGAGCGCCTCCACCAACGCCAGCGCGCGGCGGCTCCCCTCGGACAGTGATGCCCCCTCCCGCCGAGCCAGGAGCTCGGCCAGCAACGGGTGGTGGATGAACTGCATGACAAGATAGGGCGAGCCCAGGGCCACCCGGCCCGTCTCATACACCTCCGGCACGGTGGGCGGACCGATGGTGCGCAGTGCCTCGGCCTCCTGGCACAGCGCCTGCTCGGCGGGGGCTCCACGGTGATGGGCCAGCTTGATGGCGACACGCTGACCGTCTCGCAGGCGCCGGGCGGACAGCAGGGAGCCGAAGCCACCTCGCGCCACCATGCGCTCCACGTCATATCCGGGAATGAACGGAGGCGGCAGAGGCGTAACGGGAGGTGTCTCACTGAGAGTGGCCCCCGTGGAACAGCGGAGATGGGTCCCCGCCCAACGCAGCCCGCATGTCATGCAGCGTGGCACGTGTCCTCGCCCCCTGATACCAGTCATTCCAAGACAAACCATTGTACTCCCGGCCACATCGCCCACCGCGCAATGTCATGCACCTCACCCTCGAGGTGTCGGCGGCAGGATGAATCACCGATTTTCCGGGTCTACAGACATGCCGGGACCTCCTTTTGGAGGCAATCTCTTCCTGGAGCCGTCTCCCAGGTTCCCACGCTGTCGTGGCTCCCCGGGTCCACGCTCGTTCGCGCCCGGACTACCTCTTCTTACATGGGGGGCAACATGCAAGGCATTGGGTTCAAAGGACATCTCTTGGGGGCGGCATTACTGCTCTCGTCTCTGAATGGCTGCGGGCCGGTGGAGACGCGGCCAGCGAAGGAGGAGATCCTCGCCGCCAAGATGCAGGCGATGGAGGAGTTCAACGGCCTGAGCACCAACGGCCTGGGCACCAACGGCCTGAGCACCAACGGCCTGGGCACCAATGGCCTGGGCACCAATGGCCTGGGCACCCTGCAGTTCTCCACATGGTTCCAGACAAACCCGCAGCTCAACGAGGAGGTGATGAAGTACTTCGTCTATTGTGCGGTATCCGCGGGGCAGACACGCACCTATGTCGATGCCTCCTCGGACACCACCTATACCTGGAGCGGCGGATTGGGGCTGGCGCCAGGCTGGTCCGAGGGAATACCAGCGACCGTGGACGAGCAGCAGCTCATCTCCGCCTGCCTGGCCGCCCATACGAACAAGTATGGAGCGCGCGTCCCCATCTCCGTGCTGGGGCGCAACGCGAATGGAGAGGCCATCCCCTTCACCGAGCAGGAGCTCAAGGACTACCCGGACAAGGAGGCCTGCTTCTTCGGCAATCTCTTCAATGGCGAGGGTGTCTTCTCCGGCAGTGACGGAAGCCCGCTGGCCCGCAACAACAGCGCCGCACGCTTCTGCGCGCTGACGGACAACTCGGACATCAAGAACGGCGAGCAGGAAGATGACGATCGCTGCGCTCCCATGCACCGCATCCGCCGCCTCAAGTGCAACAAGCTCTGCGAGCAGGATCCCGAGAAGAAATTCTACTCGACCTGCACCTACAACGGCGTCACCTACCGGGCCATCACCACGCGGATGCGCAAGCAGGATGTCTTCAAGTGCGGTGACGGCGTCTGCCAATACACCGAGAAGTGCGGCACGAGCGACACCCCCGACAACTGCAAGGACTGCGGGCCCTGTCCATAAGCTGCCCATGGGAATTCCATGAGCGCCCTCCCCGGCCAGTCCACCATCCTGGCGACCGAGGAGGGCATCCCCTACGAAAAGCGCCGCTGAGCGCGGTCCAGCCTGGGCCGCCCTACTCCCGGGCAGCCTCGGCATGGGGCGAGGAGGGGCTGGGCGCGGACACGCGCGGTCCCGGCAGACGTCCCCGGTTGTTGACGAGGAAGTCCACGGGCGCCGAGTCCCCCACGTTGTCCGCCGCGTCGAGGGCCCGGGCGCTCAGCACGTGGGTGCCATTGGCCACGCGCGCGGAGTTCCAGGTGAACGCATAGGGCTCCGTGTCGCTGCTGCCCACCAGCATGCCGTCCACGTAGTAGTCCACGCGCGCCACCTTGAAGTTGTCCAGGGCATCGGCGATGAGCGTGACGGTGCCGGTGACCGTTGAGCCCTCCCCGGGGCGCGTCACGGAGACAGTGGGCAGCTGGTTGTCCACCCACAGCGAGAGCTCGGCCAGGCCCCGGTTGCCTCCGGCGTCATGGGCCAGCACGCGCAGCGCATGGGGCCCATCGGCCACGCCGGCCGTGTCCCAGCTGAAGAGGTAGGGAGGCGCCGTGAGCACGCCCACCTGCGTGTCGCCGTCGTAGAGCACCACCTCCATCACGCCCACGTTGTCGGAGGCGGCCGCGGAGAGCAGCACCACGCCGCGGACCGCTCCGGACGGCGGCGCGTCGACGCTCACCATGGGGGGAGCCGGGTCCTCGACGAGCACGGAGACGGGGGCGGAGAGACCCACGTTGCCCGCCGCGTCGTAGGCCCGGGCGCTCAGCACGTGCGTGCCGGGCCCCACCGGCTCCCAGGTCCAGGCATAGGGCGCCGAGACCGCGCTGCCCAGCAGCATGTCATCCACGAAGAACTCCACGCGTGTCACCCCGGACTCATCCGACGCGGTGGCGGTGAGGAGCACGGGCTCCCCCACCGTCGTGCCGCCCTCGGGTACGGTGAGGGAGACAGTGGGTGCCTGGTTGTCCACGGTGACGGTCACGGAGGCGGAGGTGCCCACGTTGCCCGCCGCGTCGTAGGCCCGGGCGCTCAGCACGTGCGTGCCGGGCGTCACCCCCACCGGCTCCCAGGTCCAGACATAGGGCGCTGAGACCGCGCTGCCCAGCGGCATGCCATCCACGAGGAACTCCACGCGAGCCACCCCTGACTCATCCGACGCGGTGGCGGAGAGGAGCACGGGGCCCCCCACCGTCGTGCCGCCCCCGGGTGCGGTGAGGGAGACGGTGGGCGCCTGGTTGTCCACGGTGACGGACACGGAGGCGGAGGTGCCTACGTTGCCCGCCGCGTCGTAGGCCTTCGCACTCAGCGTGTGCGTGCCATTCGCAGCGTTGGCCGTGTTCCAGGTGGACGTATAGGGCGGCGCCGTGCGGGTGCTCACGAGCACGGTGCCGTCATAGAACTCGACCCGTGCCACGCCCACGTTGTCGCTGGCCGAGGCGGTGAGGCTGACGGAGCGCCCCACGCGCGCGCCCACCGAGGGCGACGTCAGGGCCACCGTGGGCACGACGGCATCCGCGGCGGCGACCGGGAAGGCCAGGTCGTCGTGGTCCATGATGCCGCTGTTGTAGACGCACGCGCCGTTGAATGAGCCACCCGAGTAGTAGATGCCGCGGATGGCCTGGACCCCCGCCTGCGCGGGCAGCGTGTAGTTGACGCGGATCACCTGCGCGCCGAGCGCCGGAGGCAGGTACGTGCCGATGAGCACCCAGTTCTGGCTGCTGGCGTTGGCGCTGTAATAGAGGTTCAACCGATCGTTGTACAAATCACTGGCCCACACCGTGGCCTCGATCTGCACGGTCTTGCCCGCCGTGAAGTTTCCGCCATTCACGGCCGACACCTTCAGCCGATCCAACGACTGATCGACGTGGTAGGCGCCGGCCATGCCGTCCAGGCAGGGACCGATCGTGTTGGGCTGGTTGGGCTCCGGGCCCAGCTGCCCACGGCCATTGAGCAGGGAACCCGAGTCGCAGGACGAGCCGGCGCTCACGCACTGGGGCGCCCCGAGGACGCTGTCATAGGTGGCACCGACCGCGGTGGACGGGAGGGCGACCGTCACCGTCACGGTGGCCACGTTGGACACCAGGCTCCCGTCGCTCGCCTGGAAGGTGAACGTGACCGTGCCCGCGAAGCCGGCCGGTGGCGTGTAGAGGAGGTCCGGCGCCGTGCCCGAGAGTGTTCCCTCGGAGGGCCCCGTCACCACCGTGAACGAGAGGGCATCGTTGTCCGCGTCCAGCCCCGACAGCTTGACGGCCACGGGCGTGCCCACCACCGTGGAGAGGGACAGCGGCTGGACGACCGGAGCGTCCGGAGTGGGCCGCACGGTCAGCGTCACGGTGCCCTCGGCCGAGCCCGTCCCGTCCGAGGCCCGGAAGCGAAACGAGTCCCCGCCGAAGTAGTCCTTCGCCGGGGTGTAGGTCAGGTTCGGCGCAGTGCCAGAAAGCGTGCCGTGCGCGGGCGGAGCGACCACGGAGAAGGTCAGCGGAGCCCCCAGGCGGCTCGAGGCCACCAGCGTCACCGCCACGGGCATATCCTCGTCCGTGGAGGCCACGGCGTCCGGAGCCGTCACCGTGCCGGGCTGGAGCCGCACCACGCGCCCGCCCGGAATGCCGTTCACCGTGACGGACAGCAGATAGTGCCCCGGCGCGAGCCCGGGCGTGATGGCGCTCACCGAGGTGCTCGAGAACGCCGTGGGCGTCACCCGCGTGACAGCGCCCCCTCCCACGGGCATGAGCGACACCCAGGCGGGGAAGTCCGTGCCGGGAGAACTGGCCTTGCCACCACCCGCCTCGGAGATCCCCCGGAAGCGGCTGCCACTCGCGACGAAGGGCGAGCCCTGGAAGAGGTCCGTGGGCAGGGTGACGGACGGGCGCCAGGCATCGCTCGCGCCCACCGCGTCGTAGACCTCGTTCGCGGCGAGCGGAGTGGTTCCCCCACCGCCCAGCAGCAGCACGCGGCCCGAGGGCAGCGGCACGGCCACATGCGCGTGCCGGCCCGCCGCCAGGGACACGGTGCCCACCGTCCAGCCGTTCGTCCGGGGCTCGTAGACCTCCAGCGAGGTGAGTCCGGCCCCCGAGGTGTCGCTCCGGCCACCGGCCACCAGCGCCTGGCCCGACGGCAGCAGCGTGGCCGTGGCGGAGTCACGCGCCGTCGTGAGGTTGCCCGCGGCGCTCCAGGTGCCCGTGGCCGGGTCATACCGCTCCGCCGAGGCGAGGAAGCTCCCCGAGGTGGTCCGGCCCCCGACCACCAGCACCTGCCCCGCGGCCAGGAGCACGCCGCCCGCTCCCACGCGCGCCGTCGCGAGGCTCCCCGTGGGGCTCCAGGTGCCCGTGGCCGGGTCGTACACCTCCGCCGAGGCGAGCGCTCCCGCCGTCCCATTGCCCGCGGCCACCAGCACCTTGCCATTGGGCAGCGACAGGGCGATGTGCCCCTCGCGCGCCACGCTCAGGGCCCCCGTGGGGCTCCAGGTGCCCGTGCCCGGGTCATACACCTCCGCCGAGGCGAGCGGGACTCCCGCGTCATCCACGCCGCCGGTGACCAGGACCCGGCCATCGCGCAGGAGCGTCGCCGTCTGCCGCGAGCGCGGCACGCCCAGACTGCCCGTGGCGCTCCACGCATTGGCCTCGGGATCGTACTGCTCCACCACGGCGCTCGAGACGCCGGAGGCACTTCCCCCGGCCACCAGCACCCGTCCGTTGGGCAGCAGCGTGACCGTGGCGCCCGTGCGCGGCACCGCCGGCCCGGCCACGGTGCTCGCGCTGGACGTCTCGGGCACGAACAGCTCCGTGGGGGCAACGGCCCCGCTGGAGGTCAAGCCCCCGACCACGAGCACCTTGCCCGAGGGCAGCAGGGTCGCGCTGGGGATGGAGCGGGCCGTCAGCAGGGCCCCCGACACGAGCCGGGTGGCGTTGGAGGGCTCGTAGATCTCCGCGCTGGTGGCGGTTTTGGAGCCTCCCATGATGAGCACCCGCCCATCGGGGAGCAGGAGCGAAGAGTGGGAGTAGCGCGCCACGGACATGAGCGGAGTCACGGTCCAGAGGGCCGCGGTGGGGTCGTAGACCTCGCCGCTGTTGGTGGCCATGAAATAGAGGTACCCGTCGAAGCCGCCCACGAGCAGCACCTTGCCGTTGGGCAGCAGGGTCGCCGTGGCGAGGGCTCGCTTGTAGATGGTGTTCTTGGTGGTGGACCAGGTGCCCGTGGCCGGGTCGTACAGCTCGCAGCTGGTGAGGGCCTGGTAGGTATCCGTGCCGAGCCCGCCCGCAACCAGGACCTTGCCATCGGGCAGCAACGTCGCCGTGGACATGCGCCGGGCCGTGGCGAGTCTGCCGGTGGCCGACCAGGTGGACGTGCTCGGATCGTACACGGTGGCCAGGGCGCTCACCGCGCCGTTGACGTCACCTCCCGCGACGAGCACCTTGCCATTGGCCAGCAGGACGGCCACGTGTCCGCTGTGCCGCTGGGGCATGTAGCCCGTGGAGGTCCAGGTCCCCGTGGCCGGGTCATACAGCTCAGCGATGTCCAGGCTGACGCTGACGATGCCTCCGGCGACGAGCACCCGGCCATCGGTGAGGACGGTCGCCGTGTGATAGGTGCGGCTGGCCGTCATCGGGCTCGTGAGGGACCAGGTGCCCGTGGCGGGGTCATACAGCTCGGCGGTGGGCGTGCCCGTCGAGGGCGTATAGCCGCCGGTGACCAGGACCTTGCCGTTGGACAGCGTGGTCATCGTGTGCGCGAACCGCACCACGTTCATCGAACCGGTGGAGGACCAGGTGCCCGTGGCGGGGTCATACAGCTCCGCCGCGGCGGAGGCGCCCGAGCCGGCGCGTCCGCCAACGGCGAGGACCTTGCCCCCAGGCAGCAGCGCCGTCGTGAACTCCGGGCGGCTGACCGCCATGGTGCCGGTCGAGGACCAGCCCGGATCCACCACGAGGGGACCCGTCATTCCCTCCAGCCCGAGCACCAGTTCCACCGCCAGTGTGCGCTCCACGAGCGCATAGCGCGCGGGCTCGCGGTGGGTGGCCACCACGCCCCGCAGCCGCGTCTCGCCCTGGCGCGCGAGGCCCCGGACATCCCGGACCACGCCGTAGTGCATGCGCAGCACCGGCACCTCCCGGGCATCGAGGAACTCGAGGTAGGACCCCGCGTCCCGCACCGCCACGACCCCCTCTGGCACCGTCACCTCGTAGCGGACGCGGTGCTCCCGGGTGCCCTCGGGCAGCACCACGTACTCCTCCACGCGCTGACTTCCCTGCCCCGCCATGCTCCACAGGTGCCCGGAGCCATAGAAGACGGCGCCCTCGAAGGTGCGCCGGGGAGCGCGCGCCCCACGGGTGTCCGCCTTCACCTGGAAGACGTGGCCCCGGGTGGACAGCGTCATCGCCTCCCCCTCGGCTGCGGGCCACTCCACCTTCAAGGCGGCCTCTGGAGGGACGAAGGCCGTGCCCTCTCCCTCGAAGAACTCGGGGTAGTACGCCCGGGCGAACCCGAGCGCCGTGGACTCCTCGCCCTCGCCCGTCTTCACCACCTTGGGGGGAGCGGAGAGACCCTGAGGAAGCTCACCAGGGTGTCCGAGCCGCACCCAGTCCCGGGCCACGCCAGGCGAAGAGGAGGACTCGACCGCGGACGGACTTGAATCCTGGCAGGCCACCAGGGCCAGGGCCGCGACAAGAAAGACTCGCAATGAAGTGGATGTCATGAATGTGCCGGTGAAAGAGATTCAGGAGCCGTTCACGGGTATCGGTCCGGCTCGCCTCGGTCTTGGTCTGGGTAAGCTTGTAGCGGGGCACCAGCAAGCGGCGTACCAGCACGACGAACGGACCGGGCTCGCGGCGCTCGCGGATTCTGTCCCTGAGACGTAGACGGACGGTGCGCTGGAACGCCTCAGCGCTGGTTCGCAGCACGTGGGCTCCCATGAGGGGCGCCTCTGCGCCGGAAGGTTGCGTAGTGCCGTAACGCCGATGCGTGTTGAGGACACGCATCGGCGCGGGGCGCCGCCCTTCGCCAGAGCCCTCGCAATCACTGATGCGCCTTGCCGCCGCCCGACGCGGTGAACGGTTACTTTCCCCTTTGGAGGCGGAACGAGGCGTTGTCTGGTTTCACGGTGACTGCCGAGCCCTCTTCCTTTGCGCTCCAATCGCTCCAGACGCGGCGGCACGCAGGATGCGGCGGAAGGTGGGGCATTCCATGTGACTCGGCGCGGGGCAGGCAGCGGCGTGCCGTAGGCCGTCGCGCATGGCGCTGAGTTCGCGGATCGTCCTGTCCAGCTCCTCCGCCTTGGCCGCGAGCATCTGTCGGTCGATGCGCGGCCGCCCGTCCGGCGCGAACATCAGCGCGATCTCATCGAGCGAGAAGCCGGCTGCGCGCCCCAGCGCGATCATCGCCAGCCGTTCCAGCACGCCAGGATCGAACAGACGGCGCAGGCCTCGCCTGCCGGTAGAGGCGATCAGCCCCTTTTCCTCATAGAACCGCAGCGTCGAGGCAGGAACGCCGGATCGCTGCGCCACCTCAGTGATGTCCAGGTCTCTCACCCTCTTGACCTCAAGTCGACTTGAACTGGCACAGTACGGCTTTCAATTCTCGAAGGCACGCAAAAGGAGACGCTCATGAATGTCGCGAGCCAGACCGATGACGAGCAGATGGCGCTTTGGAATGGCCCCGCTGGACGCGCCTGGGTCGAGACGCAGGAGTTGCTCGACCAGATGTTCAAGCCGATTGAAGACCTGCTCGTCGAAGCGGTTTTCGCCAGCTCCGGGCGCCGGGTGCTCGACGTCGGCTGCGGTACGGGCAGCACGACGCTCGCCGTCGCGCGGCTGCTCGGCGAGAAGGGCCGCTGCACCGGCATCGACATTTCGGAGCCAATGCTCACCGCCGCCCAGGCCCGCGCCGAACGGCAGAGCACGCCGGCAAGCTTCATCCGCGCCAACGCGCAAAACCACGCCTTCGAGCCTGCAAGCTTCGACATGCTCATTTCGCGCTTCGGCGTCATGTTCTTCGACGACCCCGTCCGGGCCTTTGCGAACCTGAGGCGTGCAGCAAAGGACGACGCCCAAATGCGGTTCCTCGCCTGGCGGAGTCCTTCGGAGAATCCGTTCATGACGACGGCCGAGCGCGCCGCGGCACCGCTCCTGCCGAACATCCCCGCCCGCCGGCCGGACGCGCCGGGGCAGTTCGCCTTCGCGGATCAGCGCCGGGTCCACCGCATTCTGGAGGAAAGCGGCTGGACCGAGATCGACATCCGGCCGATCGATGTTGCCTGCACCCTGCCCGAGAAGGAGTTGGTCCGTTACCTGACCCGGCTCGGTCCCCTCGGCCGGATTCTTCACGAGGTGGACGACCGGACTCGCACCCAGGTCATCGAAACGGTCCGCGCCGCTTTTGAGCCCTATGTGCACGGAGCGGAAGTCCGCTTCACCGCCGCATGCTGGATGATCGGCGCCCGAGCGCCATCCGCGACAGCCGCGCCGTGAGGAGGGAGCGAGTGCCTGAGGTGGTGGACGCTCCTCTGACTCGAGTAGCCCCAGCCGAAACGAAGGCACTGCAAATCACCGGCTTCGGGGAGATGGCGTACCATCAGGGCTTCTCCATCCTCCGCGAGATGCTGGTGCGGCTGTGATGCAGGAGGCTTCATGAGTGTCGCGGACGCATTCCTCACGTTTCATGGCCAGGTGTACGGGCTCTGGCCGTATGAGGCCTCCTCTGAGGCCCATCACTTCCTCTTCGAGGCGGACCCGCGTCGGCTCGCGGCGCTGGTCGGAGCCGTTCACGCCTTCGAGCGCACGGCCGAGGCGGCGACCCTGGTCGACTTCCTCGCCCGGGAGCGCCCCGGCTTCGACCTCGCGCTCGACGCAGTGCGGGGGCATGTGCTCGCGTCCGAGCTCGAGGCCGTACTGCGCGAGGACGGCGACGCGCGCGCGGCGTGGCTGGACGCTCGGGAGGACGCGGGAGGTGTGCGGACGCACCGCTACCGGACGCTCCAGTTTGGTCTGCGGCGACTCCGCCAGCTCGAGGAACTGGGGGCGGCCCGGGAGATCATTCAGTTCGAGAGGGACGAGCTGCATCGGCTCGTGCGGGAGCCACCCGCTCCGGGGGCGCTCGTCCAGGCGGCCCGGGAGCGCGCCGAGGCAGGCTATCTGCACGAGGTCTTCGGGCTCTGCCTGCAGACGGCGCTGCTCCCGGAGGCGCGTGATTGGGGGTATGGCGTTCTTCCGAGCCTCGACGTGGACGCGGGGCCGTGCCCGCTGCCTCGGACGCTCATCTCCGACGCGTCCGAGGCCCATGCCGCCCTGCTCTCGGACGGCCTCTACGAAAGCATGGGGGCCATCACCTGGGGCGCAGCGGAGGACCTCGAGCGGACGGCTCGCGGCCTCCAGACTTCGGACCTGGCGGACAAGGGCTGGTATGGCTCGGCGGAGCTGGCGCCGGCGCTGGCCCGGATGGGTGCACGCGGCTCCTGCGCGGTGTCGTTCACGGCCATGCACGACACGGAGGATTGAGTGGGAATCATTCCCGAGGTGAAGCGGAAGCGGCCTTGCCCCGCTCCTTGAGCGTCTTCATGAAGTCACGGAAGTGCGGCTGGAGCTGCTGGAACAGCGGGTGCTCCCGGTTGCGCAGCATCACCTCGCTGAACAGCTTGAGACCCACCGCGAGCTCCCGTTGGTCTCCCTCGCTGAGGCCTTCCTGCCGCCGCATGCGCGAGATGATCTCGAAGAGGTCATCGTGGTTCTCGAACTCGAAGACGACAGGCTCGGAGTGGAGTGTCTCGCCTTCCCGGCGGGTGGCCAGGTGCTCCAGGCTTCGGCTCCGCCCTCGCCGCTGCATCAGGTGGAGAGGAGAAGAACGAGGGGGTCTACCCGGCTCCGGTGGACGCTTTCTGAGCCAGTACCTCCGAGAGACTGCGGGCGCGCAGGGCCTGCTCGAACCAGAGGTCGAGCGTGGCCAGGTCGGTGCAGCCCAGAATGCGCTGACGGGACTCGTCATTCACGCGCACACCCCGGGAGGCAAGGATCCGAAGTATCCCCTCGGCCAGTCCTTCAGCCCGCCCCTCGGCCAGTCCTTTCCGGCGTCCCTCTGCCCTGAGTCGCTGTCCCACCGTCCACATCAGTGCCTCCACTCGCTGCTCCCGCATCAAGCAACCTAACACCTGCTGGGTGACTTCACCAGTCACCTCCGTTCCACACTCCCGGAGGTAACAGACGACCGCCTCCAGCTCCCGCGCCCCTTGGGGTGAAGTGTAGACTTCCCTGAACAGGTCTACCTGCTGCGTCAGCCGCGCATTCAACTCCCGGGCGCTCGCCAGGCGCAGCAACACCAGGGCCAGCCTCACCAGGGGTGGGCAGGCGAGCGCCTTCAGTTCCCGTTCGCTGTGGGTCATCAGGTCGTACAGGACGTACTCCAGGCGTAACAGGTACTGGAGCCACACTGGCACAGAGGAAATCCGCGCCCACGCACCATCCACGCGGCTGGAAACCATCTCGGCACGAGTCGGCGTCGCCCAACGACGGTGGCGTATGCAGGCCTCTTCACGACTTCGAGGACTGGAGCGTCTCCAGGAGGTATGTCCCTTCAATCCATCCTGAGCTTCCTGGCCCTGATGATTGCCCTCTTCCATGTGCTCACTGGAAGGGTGCCACTCTGGCTCGCCGTCATCCTGCTGGCGCTGGCGGTGCTTCTGCCCTCGTGGACACTACGGTAGCCCTCCGAGCCCGAGGGCCGAGCCGCCGTTTCTCGGAAGGCGGCCGTCTACGGGCCCTGCTGGAGTCGGCGAAGCAGCAGCATGCCCACCACCGCCACGAAGACCGAGGCGGACACGGCGAGCGAGATGTGGGTGTTGGTCACGCTTCCCAGGAGCCCCACCGTCACTCCGCTGAACGCCCTCAGGCCGGAGGCCGACATGCTGAAAAGCCCCAGGACGCGGCCCCGGATGGTGTCCGGCGCATTCAACTGCACGAGCGCCTGGGTCATGCTGCTGAAGGAGAGCTCGAGGAACCCGGCCAGGAACAGCACGCAGATCGCCGCCGGATACCAGCGCATGAACGAGAACGTGAAGAGCGAGCATCCCCACAGGAACGCAATCTTCAACGCGGAAGCCGCTGTCGTCGGCAGCCACGTACCGCGCGTCTCGAGCAGGACGCCCGCGAGCAGCGCACCGGCCGCATCCGCTCCCAGCAGGAGCGTATAGGCCATGCCGGGGTCTCCATGGCCCAGATCATGGGCGAAGCCCGGCATCTGCGCCTGGTAGCTATTGCCAATGAAGAAAGAGGCTGCCCCCGCCAGCAACACCATGGCAGAGACCACGGGCATCCCGCGCACGTCACGGAGGGTCTGGACGATGTCGGCGAGTCCCCGGACGGCACGCTTGGGGCCCGTCGTCCCCCCGCGAAAGTGCCGGCCATAGGGTGCGCTCACCAGCCAGAGGAGGAGGGGCAGATAGAACAGCGTGTTGACGAAGATGCCCCGGGTCGGCCCGAGCATCTGCATGATGATGCTGCCCACACCGGGGCCCACCAGGACGCCGAGGTAACGGGCCGTCGCGTTCAGGCGCACCGCGCTGGCCAGGAAACCCGGGCCCACGATGTCGTAGAGCAACATCTGGCTGGAGGTGCCCCAGAGAACCCCCGCGCAGCCGTGGATGGTGAGGAGGACCATCGCGTGCCACATCTGCAAGGAGTCCGTGACGAAGAAGTATCCCCACCCCACGGAAGCGGTGATGAAGAGCACCATGCCGGCCTGAATGAGGCGCCTGGAATCGAACCGGTCATTGAGCGCGCCCACCGGCACCGAGAACATCAAGAAGGGGAGCCAGTGGGACACCACCGCGAACCCACCCAGCGCCGCCGAGTGGAACTTCTGGAACGCCACCCAGTAGCTGATCACGTGCTCGATGTTGTCGGCCATCATCGCCAACATGAACGTGATGAGAAAGGTCCGGTATCCAGGGGTGCGGAGCGCGCTCGATTCAGCGGGGGTGGAGGCCACGGTGGAGGTCATCGGTGATCACGGCACAGGGTAGTGGGGGGACCACCTTACCTCAGGCCTCCTCGGAGGGCCGGGTGTCCTGCCGCAGACCATCCGAAAGGGGCCCTTGGGCCGTGCCTCCCGTCTCCTGGATGCGTCAGTGGATCCGCAGCGCGAGCTTGCCCAGGTGGTGCTTGAGCACCTCCTGCTGCGCCCTGACGGCCTCCTCCATCGAATAGAGATGGCCGATCTCCAGATGGAAGGGACCTGCTTCGATCAGTTCGTTGAGCCGCTCGAGGATCTCCGGGCTGGGGATGCCATCGTAGGCAATGACCTCGACCCCCTTGGGGCCGCGCGGGCGCGGATCCACGCCGTTCGGGTGAGCGATGCGGCCGCCCTGGCGAACGTGCTTCAACGCTGTCTGGCAGGTGTCACCGCACGCCAGCACCAGCGCCGCGTCGAGTCCGTCCGGTGCGAAGTCGCGACAAACCTTCTCCACGTCACCGTGGTGGCCCTCGACGACTGCGTCCGCGCCGAGGCGACGGGCCAGTTCCACCCCGTCCTCGCCCGAGGCGCTTGCCAGCACCTTCGCCCCCAGCCGCCTGGCGAGCTGCAGCGCGATGTGGCCCACTCCGCCGCTGGCGCCGAAGATGAGCAGGCGTTGCCCCTTCTCGAGCTTGAGGTGCTCCTCGAGCCCGCGAAGCGCGGTGATGCCGTCCGCCGCGAGTGCCGCCGCCTGCTCCACCTTCATTCCCTTGGGAATCCGTGCCGTGTGCTTCGCCTTCACCGCGGCGAACTCCGCGTAGAAGCCTCCCTTGGGGTTTCCGAACGCGTAAGCATAGACGCGGTCATGCTCCTTGAAGCCCTGAACGTTCTTGCCCACCGCGAACACCTCACCCGCGCCATCGGAGCCAGGCACATAGGGGAACCGCGGCCCCCCTTCGATCATCTTGGCCATCACGCCTTCCCGCTCCCAGGGATCCCAGACCCCCACCCCGGCCGCCTCGACGCGGATGAGGATCTCGTCATCACCGCATTGGGGAACAGGCAACGTCTTGATGCTGAGGACCTCCGGGCCGCCGAAGCGGTCGAGCGCCGCGGCTTTCATCGTGCCAGGAATGGATGTGGCCATGTCGATACTCCTCCTCGGGTGAATCCAACTCCCGAGAAGATGGGCACGCCCCGAGCAACCAGCAGTGCCCGTCCCTCCGAAGCCCGAGCATGGAATGCATGGGAGGGTACTTCGGCTGACGCAGGGCAGGAGTGGGAAGCAGGCCTCGGCCAGGTCGGCTGCACCGCGACGCCGCGCTGGAGCGGCAACTGCTGGCTCGGGTCTCCCAGCTGGCGCTGGTAGCCGCCCTGGAGCTGGACGACCCTACCCGAGCGGCTCCGATGTGTCGCTCATCGACCGCGCGGACCTGCTGCTGCCCATCATCCAGCGGTCACCGTTCGGCCGGCCGGGGCCTCCTCGGCCGAGGCGGCGGGCTCCACGCGAGCGCGCAGCATCGGCGCGAAGGCGGCGCGGTAGCTCCACGCGAGGTACAGCTCCAGCGCGAGGAGGACGATGGGCATTGCAGGCGCCGGGGCGAGCACGAAGTGGAAGCCCGCGATGTTGATGAGGATGGGCGCGAGCACGGTCAGCGCCAGGGGGACGAAGCGGTTCGCCAGCAGCGCGAGGCCCGCGGCAATCTCAATCGCCTTGATGAGCGGGAAGACGTAGCCCGTCACCATGAGCCCTTCGATGAACACGCCTGCCTCCTTGGGAGGCGGAGGCGGCTGCGGCAGGAAGTGGAGGAAGAAGTTGAGGCCGAACACGAAGAACACGAGGCCGAGCAGCGTGCGAGCCACGCGCGGGCCCCACCTGGCAACGAGAGACATGGGGAATGCTCCTGTGAAGTTCTCGCCCCCAAGCTAACGGCCACCCCCGGGCTGCACTAGTATGCCGGCGGGCAACGTATTATTGCTGTGGGAGCAATGGACCTGAACCGCGTCGCCACCTTCCTCCGCGTCGTCGAGGCCGGCTCCTTCACTGCCGCCGCGACGCGCCTCCAACTGCCCACGTCGTCCGTCAGCCGCAGCGTCGCGAAGCTGGAGGAGGACCTCGGCATCGTGCTGCTGGAGCGCACGACGCGGAAGATTTCCCTCACCGACGCCGGCCGCGCCTACTACGAGCGAGCCCGCGAGGCCGTCGCCGGGCTCGACGAGGCGACGCTGCTGGCGGGGGATGCCGCGCGCGAGCCGAGCGGTGTGGTGCGCCTCGCCGCGCCGCCCGAGCTGTCAGGGAAGCTCGCGCACACCCTGGGCGCGTTCGTCCGCCAGCACCCGAAGATTCATGTCGACGTCATCCACACGGCGCGCGGCACGGAGCTCGTCGGAGGCCAGGTGGACATCGCCATCGTGGCCGGGCAACTCCAGGACTCGGACCTCATCGTGCGCAAGCTCGGGGTGAGCGTGCACCGGATGTACGCCTCCGCGACGTACCTCGAGCGACGCGGGATGCCCCGCACGGTGGCCGACCTGGCCCGCCACGAGGCGGTGCTGTACCGGGGCAACTCCGGGCAGGCGACATGGGAGCTCATCGGCCCGCGTGGCTCGGAGAGCGTCAAGGTCCAGGGCGCGCTGAGCGCGGACAGCGTGCAGTTCGTCTTCGAGGCGGTGATGGGAGGCCACGGTATCGGCCTGCTGCCCGAGCAGCTCCTCTCGTGCATCTCCGCGTCGAGCACGCTCCTCCAGCCTGTCCTGCCGAAGTACGTCTCCACCGGCACGCTGCAGTCGCTCGTGCACGCCTCCCGGCACCTGCCCAAGCGCGTGACGCTGCTGCGCGACTTCCTCTCCCAGCACCTCGTGTCCTGCGAGCGGGCCTTCGAGCGGCCCAGCCGGCCCGCGTGACACCGTGGCCCAGCGGGACCCGGGCCACGGGCACGCTGCCCTCAAAGCACGAACGAGCGGGAGCGCCACTGGAGCCACACGGCAACGGAAGCGGCGCCACCTCAGAAAGACTCGAGGAACGGTAGGTCCAGCCGTCCAGGCCCAGTCTCGTTCTCTCTCGAATCCGGCGTTTCGAATCCTGTAACACCTGCTCCAGGTCCGGGCCTCGGGCAGTTCACCGGCTGATAGGCCCCTCCATTCCCTGTGTACGCGTAGGTGTCCATGGTCCCGTGCCCATCGACGAAGCCAAAGAACCCGCTGCCGGACTTGGCGATCGCCAGGTACGTGCCGGGAGGCACGAACAGCGCGTCGTACCAGCCGAACCCATGCTTCCTGCAGACATGAGTGAAGGGAACCTGCGCCGGGAAGGAGGCTTGCACCGAGGCCACGTCCTCTTGCGTGATGCTGGCGAGCTGGTCGGGAGTGCACTTGCCACGATTCTGGCAGAGCGCCGAGTCCGGTCCGATGCGGATGACGATGAAGCCCGTGCCCACGCAGGAGATGCCGAGCCGTAAGCGGCCCACATCAGGCATGGAGATGACGCGCGTGTCGGGGTTGGTGCGGTGGTAGTCCGAGGCCAGGTACACCGGCGTGCCCGGCACGGTCGTTTCTCCCTGGCAGGGCCCGGGATAATCCCTGCTGCTGGCTGCCTGGGACGCGCTGCCTCCCAAGAGGGCGAGGACGCTCAGCCCTACCCGCGTGAGCTCCCTCCGCTTGGATGTCATGTTGGCTTTCATTGGATCGACGCTCTCCTTTCGGCAGCGGGTGCTGCACTACCGTGGGTACGAGAGCGAGCAAGAATTGGATGAAGGCCTTCTCACGGGCCGCGGAAGCAGCACGAAGAGCAGAGGAGGAAGCTCGGCTGCCATGTTGCGTGGAGGTCCGCGTCCCACGGCACCGCCCCTTGTTCGGCGTATCGGCGGCTGTCGCCGACAAATCGGCGGCTGTCGCCGACAAATCGGCGGCTGTCGCCGACAAATCGGCGACTGTCGCCGACAAATTGTGGCGGGTCACCGGATTGGGGCTGGCGCCGGTTCATTGGACAGCTCGAGCAAGCTGCTGGCTGTGCCCGTCGAGGCGGCGAGCTCGAATCCCGCCGAGCTGAGAGAGCCCGGCTTCGGCTCTGCCCCCAGTCAGCCCGGCGCGAGTCCACTGGCGCGCCCCGTGCAATGACTGGATTTCGCGCCGGCTGGCGCAGGGAGCAGTCCCCCCGGCAGTCACGCCCTCCACGTCGGCACCCTCTACACGGGAGAAATCAATGTCGCGAGAACACAATCGTCCAGGAGTCCCGAGGTCTTCGAGGTTCGTGCGCTGGTCGTCGGCGCTGTGTGTCTTCCTTGGCGCATGCACCACTCAGGACGGTCTACCTGAAGCGAATCTCCAATCCTCGACCCAGGAGATCATCAACGGCACTCCGTACGAGGCGGAGAACAGCGGCTTCGTCATGATGGTCAGCAATGGCTCGCTCTGCAGCGCCACGTTGCTCAACAACGAGTGGGTGCTCACCGCGAAGCATTGCAACGTCGTCGCGGGAGCGACGGCGTATATGGGCTCGCAGTCCCGCGGGGTGATTCAGGTGGTCAACCACCCGAACCTGGATGTCACCCTGGCGCACCTGCAGAGCCCGATGAGCATGCGGAACTCGAGCAACGCATACGCCAGGGCGCTGCGCACCACGCCGCTCGCGGTGGGGGAAGCGGTGCAGTGCTTTGGCTACGGCCTCAACACCTTCGACGCGGGTGCTGGCACGCTGCGCACGGCGGCCCTGAGCCTCAGCAGCCTGACGGCGACCGAATACAACTTCGACCGGAACGGCTCGGGCCAGGTGCAGTGGAAGGGGGACTCTGGCGGCCCCTGCATCGACAGCGAGGGCAGGGTCGTCAGCGTCGCGTCCTACTGCTGGTACGGGAACAACGAGGTGTATTCCTGTGCCGTGGTGCGCTCCGATGTGTTCGCGAGCTGGGCGAATGACTACACCAACCTCCGGACCGGTGCCAGCTATCGCATCCAGGTGAAGGCGGATGGCCGCTTCCTCCACGAGGATGGATGGGGTGACAAGTTGCTCAGCACGCGCTACCAGCCCAACGACGACTACACCCAGTTCATCCTGGAGCCCAATGGCGAAGGCTGGCGGATCAAGGTGAAGGCGGATGGCCGCTTCCTCCACGAGGATGGATGGGGTGACAGGTTGGTCAGCACGCGCGTCCAACCCAACGATGATTTCACCGTGTTCATGTTCACTCCGTCCGGAGATGGGAGCTGGCGCATCTCTGTCAAGGCAGACGGCCTCTTCCTCCACGAGGATGGATGGGGTGACAAGTTGCTCAGCACGCGCTACCAGCCCAACGATGACTTCACCCGGTTCTATCTGACGCGGGTCGACATCCCGGTGAACTTCGAGTTCGGGGATGCGCGCCGTACCACCTCCACCGGCGACTGGGCCGCCTTCAGCTACAAGTCCGAGTGCGCCAGCGGTGAGATGGTGGCCGGCCTGTCCCTCAACCCCACCTCGCGCAATACCCGCGTCGCGCTGTGCCGCGCCAGCGGTGACTCCCGCTTCCCGCACAACGGCTGCTACACCCGGCACTTCTCCTCCGGCGACAGCCGCGGAACCCTCGCCACCGGCGACTGGGATAACGGGTACTACAAGGGGGAGTGCGGCACGAACGAGTTCGTCGCCGGTGTAGCCCAGGACGCCGCCCATGGAATCACCGCCATGCTCTGCTGCCCCGGCACGGTGGCCCACAACTCCTGCGTCGCCCGCGTCTTCGACGGCCAGAATGGAGGCTGGAACCCCGCCTCGGGCGACTGGGACCCCGGGAATTGGAAGGGCGAGTGCGGTCCCGGCAGCTACACCGCGGGCCTCTCCCGCAACACCTCCACCGGCACGCCCCACGCGCTGCTCTGCTGCAATCCTTAACAACACATCCGTATCGAGGAACCCAATCCCCATTCCGGCTCAGATGAGCCCGGCACATCGAAACTCACGAGGAGACCCATGAACGTTTCCCCCTTCTGTTCGATTCGAGCATCCCTCGCGGCGGCCTTGCTGCTCCTGTCCGCCTGTCAGCCCCCCGAGTCCCCCGAGCCCGGCGTCGAGTCCGCGCTGCCTGGGACGGGCGGGGCCAGCGGCACGAGCGAGGAGGTGCGCACCGTGGTCCAGGCCGTCGACATCCCCTCCAACTACGACTCCGGCATCTGGGCCATTCCCAGCGAGGGAAACCTCTACGCGGACCGGCTGTATGGCGTGAGCGCCCAGTCCTGCGCCGATCTGTGCAGCGCGAGGCAGGACTGCACCGGCTTCTACGCCTTCACCGATTGGGATACCTGCCAGCTCTATGGCGCGCAGGCCGAGACCGCCGGCCGTATCGGGCCCTGGAACAACATCAAGATGTACTGGAAGCGCAAGAGCGTGAATGCGCAGCAGTACGCCTCGGGCATCTGGGCCGTCCCCAACGAGGGGTACATCTCGGACACGCTGTATGGGTACACGCCCGCCCAGTGCTCGCAGCTCTGCGAGTCCAAGGCCGATTGCACCGGTTTCTACGCGTTCACCGACAGGCTGCAGTGCCGCCTCCACGGCCCGGCCTCCGAGAAGTCCGCCACCAACGGCCCGTGGACGAACCTCATGGAGTACCAGCGCAAGCGCGCGACCCGGGCATTCCTCGTGGATTTGAAGGTCCTCACCACCTCCAGCGGCGGGAACGAGTTCTGGAGCGAGGCGCATGCCCGCAACGTGCTCGCCGAGGCGACGAAGCTGATGCAGGGCGAGGTGGCCTTCAGCCTGGCGACCTACACGCGCGTCGTCGATGACGCGCGTTACAACGGCAACTCGCAGTACGACATCCTCCTGGCCTATGGGAACACGACGCAGAGCGGCCGGATGACCGTCTACGTCTCCAGCCCAAATACCTACGACTCCGCCGGTGTGGCCTGGCAGGGCGCGCAGTTCGCGCCGTACTTCGTGATGCGCTCGCGGCAGAACAATGGCAGCGCGAGCGACCTCGACGAGACGGCCCGCATCTTCCTGCATGAGTTCGGGCACAACCTGAACTTCTCGCACGGGGCCGCCACCGAGCAGGACCCCTTCCACACGGACTGGTACTGGAACGTCGCCCAGGCCCGGCAGGTCGTCACCCGGCTCGCGGACTGGTCCCGGCTCTACCTCATGGGGACCAGCCCGAACATCAAGACCGACAGCCTCGACTGTGGTTGGGGCTGGGGTGTCCCCACCCAAGGAGCCCTGACGGAGCCGCAGTTCTACGCGCCCACGGCGCTGGCGTGTGCCGCGCGATGCGCCCAGACCTCGGAATGCGCGAGCTCCCACTGGCGTGATGATGGGGCATGCGTCCTCTATGGCGCAGACAGCATCGGCCATACCGGCATGGGCTGGTCCAACGTGGAGGTGTGCTGGAAGAAGTCCGATGGGACGGACCTGGCGCTCGCGCGCCCCACGCTCCAGTCCAGCACCGATTGGGGCGGCGCCGCGTCGCGCGCCGTGGACGGCAACATGGATGGCAACTTCAACGCGGGCTCCGTCACCCACACCGCCACCGAGTCCCAGCCCTGGTGGCAGGTCGACCTCCAGAGCTCCCGGTTCATCAACAAGGTCGTGGTCCGCAACCGCACCGACTGCTGCTCCGACCGGCTGAACAACTTCAAGGTCCTGGTCTCGGAGGATGGGAGCACCTGGCAGGCGTACAGCTTCCCGAACGTGGCGCCGCAGCAGACCGAGTTCCCGGTGGGGAGGACCGGCCGCTTCGTGAAGGTGCAGCTCGACGGCTCGGGCGTCCTCAGCCTGGCCGAAGTGAAGGTGCTCTAGGCGGGCCCCGCGGCTCCAGAGCCCGGGCGGCGCGGTGGGGGCCGCCCGGGAGCTCGAAGCGCGCGTCCACCTTCTCCACCTCGTGGTTGTCTCCGGGTTGGACGGATTGCGACGGTAGGTCCAACCGTCCAGGCCGTAAGCGGCCGACATCAGGCATGGAGATGACGCGCGTGTCGGGGTTGGTGCGGTGGTAGTCCGAGGCCAGGTACACCGGCGTGCCCGGCACGGTCGTTTCTCCCTGGCAGGGCCCGGGATAATCCCTGCTGCTGGCTGCCTGGGACGCGCTGCCTCCCAAGAGGGCGAGGACGCTCAGCGCTACCCGCGTGAGCTCCCTCCGCCTGGATGTCATGTTGGCTTTCATTGGATCGACGCTCTCCTTTTGGCAGCGGGTGCTGCACTACCGCGGGTACGAGAGCGAGCAGGAATTGGATGAAGGGCTTCTCAAGGACCGTGGAAGCAGCACGGAGAGCAGAGGAGGAAGCTCGACTTGCCATGTTGCGTGGAGGTCCGCACGAGCAGCAAGACTCCGAGTGAGAGCCCGCGGCAACCGCGTCCAGACCCGCATCAGTCCGGGGACACTATTATTTCTGGAATGAACTCGATTCCTGATTGATTCGGAAAAGCTGGTTTTCGTTTGACGGAGCGTGAAAACATTGGGAATCCTCTTCTCGGCCACTGCTCCGTGGTCTGTGCGCCACCGTGGTGCGCTCACCCCCCAAAGAAACCGAGGACAATCCCATGAAGAGCTTCCGCCTCCTGAGCACGCTGTGCGTTCTGTTCCCCGCCCTGGCGTGGAGCGGCCCGGTCCACAACGTCTGGTCGACGTCGCCGTTCTTCATCAAGGACGGGAACAACACCTACAACGCCACCTCCGGCAACAGCGCGTTGAGCTGGAACGAGTCCACCGGCTATGCGTTCGCCAATGCCCGCGCCACCAGCAGCCTCGGTGACGTCTACGAGTTCCAGCTCGTCTCCACGACGGCCACCACGACGAGCTACGAGATCGTCGGCACCTGGAACGTCACCAAGAACGGCAGCCCGCTGTGCACCAACTGCACGGGCTCGGCCTACGGGCTGAACATGGGGGTTGGCAGCTACTTCAAGATCTACGTCAGCGGTGAGACCTATGGCCTCAGCGCTTACGTCACGAGCGTCTTCAACTACTGAGACGGGCTCCTCGGCGGTGCGCGCGTGGGCCGGGACGCGCGCACCCGCTCGCGCGTGCTGTATAAATGCGCTCCGACATGAGCACGTCCACCTCGCCTCTCCTGCCCCCCGCGAAGCTGCCCGGTCCCAACGAACCCTGCTGGTGCGGAAGTGGGACGAAGTACAAGAAGTGCCACCGGGGCGAGGACTCGCAGGCCCGCGCACCCGTGCCCGCCTCGCGGCGTGTGCAACCCGGAGTGGTGAGCCCGCGCCGCCCGGTGCCTGCTCACATCCCTCGGCCCGACTACGCGGAGACAGGCCGTCCCGGTCCCGGAGTCCTGGGCGATCCGACGACCCGCCTGACGCGGATGCGGAGGGCCTGCCGCGCCGCCGCCGAGGTCCTCCAGGTGACGGGCGCCGCCGCACAGCCGGGCATCACGACGGACGCGCTCGATGCCCTCGCGCACGAGGAGTACATCCGCCGCGGAGGCTACCCGAGCACGCTGGGCTACCACGGGTTCCCCAAGTCCCTCTGCACCTCGGTCAACGAGGTCATCCTCCACGGCATCCCGGACAGCCGGGCCCTGGAGGATGGGGACATTGTCAACCTCGACATCACCATCTACCTCGATGGGATGCACGGCGACTGCTCAGCGACCTTCCCCGTGGGGAAGATCGACGCGGCCTCCGAGCAGCTGCTCCGGGTGACCCGCGAGTGCCTGATGCTGGGCATCGAGGCGGTACGTCCGGGCCTCCCCATCAACGTCATCGGCCGGGCCATCGAGGCCCACGCCAAACGTCATGGCTATGGCGTGGTGAACGCATACTGCGGGCACGGCATCGGCGAGGTGTTCCACCGCTCGCCGCAGGTCTGCCATGCGTTCGATCCCCACGCGACCGACATCATCGAGGAGGGCATGTTCTTCACCATCGAGCCCATGCTCACGATGGGCGCCATCCACCATCGGGATTGGGATGATGGGTGGACGGTGGTCACCGCGGATGGCAGGCGCTCGGCGCAGTTCGAGCACACCATCTTCGTGACGCGCGATGGCGCGGAGATCCTGACCCAGGTGTAACGCCTGGCGTCAGTTCAGGGGCTCTGTCCCTCCTGGCCGACGCAGCCTGTAGAGCTCTTTCACGAAGGAGACGAAGCTGCGGGGCCCCTCGCACACGAGTGTGGCGATCAAGAAGAACCCCAGAGCGATAAACGGGCCTGAGTGGTACCCGATGAAGCCGCCCGCGAAGAATCCTCCCACACTCATCAGAGGGTGGAAGGAGAACCCGAGCGTGGCTCCGACAACAGCGCCGACAAGCGTGCAAAGCAACGCCATGAATTCAAAGACGTTCATGGCGCGGTGCCTTTCAAGATGCACGCCATGACGTGCGCTCCTCCCGAGAAGCAGCAAGAGTCGAGGAGCGCGCCGCCAGACTGACATCCGACAGCGCGTCGAGGCGACACGCTGTCACTCCCGCCAGCGAGGGCTACGCGGCCGGGTCCTTCTTCGGCGCCGTGGGCACCTGCAGGCCCGCCGAGCGCGCCAGGCCCATCACGCCCTCCACCGCCGCCGCGATGTAGCCGAACGGATTGGCTCCATCCACGGCCGTCACGTGCACCTCGCCCATCTTCTGCTGGAACGCCGCCGCCACCTGCGGCAACTGCTGCGCCAGCACCAGTTGGATCGACTCCGGCGACAGCGTGTTGTCGATCTCCCGCAGCGCCCTCGCCCTCGCCAGCTCCGGGTCCTGCGTGATGCGGGCCTTGCGCGCATCCATCTCCGCCATCGCCAGTTCCGCCTCGGCAATGGCACACCGCGCCTCCGCCACCTTCGCCTGCGCCCTCGCCCGCTCCGCCTCCTGCTGCAACACCGCCATCATCGCCGCGTGCCGCGCCGTCTGCGCCTGCTGCTCCTGGTGCAGCTTCTCCAGATCCGCCTCCGCCTTCACCACCGCCATCTGCCGCTCATGCGCCAGGCGCGCCGCCTCCGCCTCCTGCTCCAGCTTCAGCCTCTCCAGCTCCGCCTGCGCCTTCGCCACCGACAGCGCCCGCTCATTCGTCAGCTTCGCCGTCTGCGCATGCTGCTCCAGCTTCAGCCTCTCCAGCTCCGCCTGGGACCTCGACGCCGCCAGCCCCCGCTCCTGCGCCAGCTTCGCCTCCGCCATCCGCCGCTCGGCCTCGAGCTGCGCCAGCTTCTGCGCCTCCTCCGCCTTCGTCTTCTGCTCCCTCACCTCCAGCTCGGCGTTCAGCTTCGCCAGCGCCGTCTCGCGCTCCAGCGTCACCTGCGCCTGCCGCGTGCTCCGCTCCTTCGCGACCCGCGCCTCCTCCACGCGCGACTCGATCGCCAGCGCCTCCAGCTTCGCCTGCTCCTCCGCCTCCTGCCGCTTGTGCCGGACCTCCTCCTCCGTCGCCAGCCGCGTCAGCGAAATCTGCCGCTCCGCCTCCGCCTCCTCCTTCCGGATGAAGCGCTCCTTGGCCAGCTCCGCCTCGCGCGCCACCCGCTCCTGCTCCTCCCGGAAGCGCGCCTGCATGTTCGCGAACACCGTCTCCGACAGCACCCGCACGTCCTGGATCTCAATCGTGTCCAGGACCACGCCCCACCCCGTGGCCGCCCGGTCCTCCGGCCTCCCCTTCCCCGACACCACCGGCGCGATCTCCCGCATCAGCTCCGTGGCGATTCCCTCCTTGCGCTTGGAGAGGCACTCCTCCACCGACAGGTTCGCCACCAGCCGCCGCACCGCTCCCACGAACATCTCCCGCAGCAGCTCCGCCAGCTTCTGCTGCGCCCGCTCCGGGAAGGAGAAGTTCAGCATCCGGAAGGCCACCAGCGGATCGACAATCCGGTACACCGCCAGGCCCGTCACCTGCACGCCCACCTTCTCGCTCGTCACCTGGTCCGCGGTGAACTGCAGCCGCTGCACGCTCGTGGGGACGATCGCCACCGCGTCCCCCGGCAGCTTGAAGCACGAGGCCCCCTGCCCGCTCACCTCGCGCACCCGGCCCCGGCGCATGTGGATGAGGAACTCGCTCGGCCTCGCGGTGACCAGGCCCCACTTCTTCATCTTCTCCGGGTCCTCCTCCGGCTTGCCCGCCCTCCACCCGCCCTGGTACCGCCGCAGGTCCTCCCCGCCCCCCTGCGGCTCGCCCCCGCCACTGCGCACCAGCTCCGACCGCCCTCCCACCGACAGCTCCATGGCCCCCACGGCGTTCAGCTTCATTGCCCGCTTCTCATTCGTGCTCATTGGCGCACCCTCCGGAAGTCCCGGACTCCCGGAATTGCAGCCTGCTGGCCAACGCCCCGCTGCCCTGAAATCGCGCACTTGGCCACTCGGGGTGTTCCAGGCTGGCGCACCTGCTCCAGAGTGGAGCGCTCCGCTCCGGTACAACCCGTGATAGAGGACTGAATCGGTCTGATTCGCGGTTGATACAGCCTGGGGCGCCCCGCCCTTATGTCAGCTTGACCGGGAGGGTCCCGATTTTATAATTGACCGGTCCAGTCCACATTAGGTGTGCCCAGGTAGGACATCCTAGGACCTCGCGGGGTTACCGGCACCCGCGGCGAGGGGACGAACAGTTGCCCGGAAGGTTTACCGAGATGCTGAAGCTGCCCATCTACATGGACAACCACGCCACCACCCCGCTGGACCCTCGGGTGCTGGAGGCGATGATGCCGTACCTCCGTGAGGACTTCGGCAATGCCGCGTCGCGCAACCATGCGTTCGGCTGGAAGGCCGAGGCGGCGGTGGAGCAGGCGCGCAAGCAGGTGGCGGCGCTCATCGGCGCGTCGGACAAGGAGATCGTCTTCACCTCGGGCGCCACCGAGTCCGACAACCTGGCCATCAAGGGCGTGGTCGAGTTCTACAAGGACAAGGGCGACCACATCATCACCCTGAAGACCGAGCACAAGGCGGTGCTCGACACCTGCAAGCGCCTGGAGCGCGTGCGCCAGGAGCGGCTGGACGAGCTGAAGCTGCTGCGGCTGGGCCAGCTCACCGGCGCGCCCGTGTCGCGCGACAACCTCGCCGAGCTGTCCATCAAGCACGACCTCGACAGCGACCCGGTGTACCGCCAGTGGGCCGAGCTGCCCACCGGTGGCGCGCGCGTCACCTACCTCGAGGTGGAGAAGGATGGCCGGATCGATCTGAAGAAGCTCGAGGCGGCCATGACCGACAAGACCATCCTGGTGTCGATCATGCTCGCCAACAACGAGATCGGCACCGTGCAGCCCATCGCGGAGATTGGGAAGCTGTGCCGCAAGAAGGGCATCCTCTTCCACTGCGACGCGGTGCAGGGCATCGGCAAGGTGCGCTTCAACGTGGAGGAGATGAACGTCGACCTGGCGTCCATCTCGGCGCACAAGATGTATGGCCCCAAGGGCGTGGGCGCGCTCTACGTGCGCCGCAAGCCGCGCGTGCGCATCGCCCCCATCATCGATGGCGGCGGCCATGAGCGCGGCATGCGCTCGGGCACGCTGAACGTGGCGGCCATCGTGGGCTTCGGCAAGGCGGCGGAGATCGCCCAGCAGGAGATGGCCGACGAGTCCACCCGCCTGCTGCGCCTGCGCGAGAAGCTGCGCAAGGGGATTACCGACCAGCTCGACATGGTGACTGTGAACGGCTCGCTGGAGCACCGGCTGCCGGGCAACCTCAACATCTCCTTCGCCTACGTGGAGGGCGAGGCGCTGATGATGGCCATCAAGGACGTGGCGGTGTCCTCGGGCTCCGCGTGCACCTCGGCCTCGCTGGAGCCGTCCTACGTGCTGCGCGCCTGCGGCGTGGAAGAGGAGCTGGCGCACAGCTCCATCCGCTTCGGCCTGGGCCGCTTCAACACCGAGGAAGAGGTCGACTACGTCATCAAGCTCATGGTGGACAAGGTGAACCGTCTGCGCGAGATGAGCCCGCTGTACGAGATGGCGAAGGAAGGCATCGACCTGAAGAGCATCGAGTGGACGGCGCACTAGCCCCGTCCCGGGCCCTCCCCTGGTTGGAGGGCAGGCGGGCACCCGACCCCGGCACGGTTGCCGGGCAACGGACCCGGTGACAAGCGTTCATAAGGGAGTAGCGAGTACCCATGGCCTACAGCGACAAAGTCATCGACCACTACGAGAACCCCCGCAATGTCGGCACGCTCGACAAGGCCGACCCCAACGTGGGCACCGGTCTGGTGGGGGCTCCCGCGTGCGGCGACGTGATGCGCCTGCAGCTGAAGATCACCGACGAGGGCATCATCGAGGATGCCAAGTTCAAGACCTTCGGGTGCGGCTCGGCCATCGCCTCCAGCTCGCTGGTGACCGAGTGGGTCAAGGGCAAGACGGTGGACGAGGCGATGACCATCTCCAACAAGGACGTGGCCCGCGAGCTGGCGCTGCCGCCGGTGAAGATCCACTGCTCGGTGCTGGCCGAGGACGCCATCAAGGCCGCCATCGACGACTTCAAGAAGAAGCGCGCGGCGCGGCAGCAGAAGGCCTGAGCAGGACCGAAGGAGGAGGCGCGTGATGAGCGAGCAGGCGACAACCCAGACGAGCCAGACGCAGACGGCGCCTGCCCCCACGGCCGCGAAGCCGGCGGCACGGGGCATCACGCTGCACGACACCGCGGTGGAGCAGCTCAAGAAGCTGCTGGCCGAGCGGCAGACGCCCGAGGCGGGCTTGCGCGTCGCGGTGCGCGGCGGCGGGTGCTCGGGGCTGGCGTACGTGATGGAGTGGGCGGAGAAGCCGCGCGAGAAGGACAAGATCTTCGAGCGGGATGGCGTGCGCGTGTTCGTGGACCCGAAGAGCTACCTGTACCTGCTCGGCACGGAGATCGCGTACGAGTCCACGCTGATGGCCTCCGGCTTCAAGCTGAACAACCCCAACGTGAAGAGCGCGTGCGGCTGCGGCGAGAGCTTCTCCGTCTGAGGGGCTCGCTCATCCCAGGTTGGCTCCGGGGCTCGGCCGAGGAAAGCCGAGCCCCTTCGTTTTGCCCCGGAAAGGGGACCCGAAGTGAAGTGCTGGAACTGTGAGAAGGACACGGCCGGGCGCCCCTTCTGCCCGGCGTGTGGAAAGATCGCGGCCCGTCCCCCGGGAGCCACCCACTTCGACGTGTTCGGCCTGCCCCGGGCGTACGACGTGGACCTGCCCGCGCTGGAGAAGCAGTACCGGGAGCTGTCGCTGCAGCTCCACCCGGACCGGTTCGCCCAGGCGGAGGCACGCGAGCGCCGGCTGTCCCTGGAGCAGACCACGGCGCTCAACGAGGCCTTCAAGACGCTCAAGGACGGCACGAAGCGGGCCTTCTACCTGCTCAAGCTGCTCGGGGTGGACCTGGAGCGGGAGGACGCCGGCACGCAGAAGGACATGCCCCTCGAGTTCCTCGAGGAGGTGATGGAGCTGCGCGAGGCGCTCGACGAGGCCATGGAGGCCCGGGACACCGAGCGGGCCCGGAAGATGGCCTCGGACGTGGCGAGCCGCCGCAAGGCCGCCCTCCAAGAGGCCGTGGACACGCTGCGCACCCTGGAAAAGGGCGTGCCGGTCGAATCGTCGGTGAAAAAGGCATCGCACGCCCTGGGACGGGTGCGGTACTTCACGCGCTTCCTCGAACAGGTCGACGCGTTCGAGGAGGAGATGCTGTCGTGAGCAAGAACGGCTTCCTGCAGATTCATGACCCGCTCAAGCCCAAGGGGCATGCGGTGGGCATCGACCTGGGCACCACGAACTCGCTGGTGGCGAGCGTCATCCAGGACAAGCCCCGCTGCCTCGTCGCGGACGAGGGGGACTCGAAGCTCCTGCCCTCGGTGGTGCACTACGGCAAGGACGGCGGCGTGGTGGTGGGCTCTCGGGCCAAGCAGCTCGCATCCGAGCACCCCACCGACACCATCATCTCCGTGAAGCGCTTCATGGGCCGCAGCCCGGACGACGCGGAGACACGCAAGCTCGGCGCCTACAAGTTCGCCAGCGGCGGCAAGGTGGTGCGCTTCGAGGTGGTCGGCGGCCAGCCCGTGACTCCCATCGAGGTGTCCGGGGAAATCCTCCGCGCCCTCAAGCGCCGCGCCGAGTCCCACTTCTCCGGCAGGGTCGAGCAGGCCGTCATCACCGTGCCCGCCTACTTCGACGACGCCCAGCGCCAGGCCACCAAGGACGCGGGCCGGCTCGCGGGCCTCGAGGTGCTTCGCCTCCTCAACGAGCCCACCGCCGCCGCGCTCGCCTACGGACTCGACAAGGGCAGCCAGGGCACCTACGCCGTCTATGACCTCGGCGGCGGCACCTTCGACATCTCCATCCTCAAGCTGGTGGACGGCATCTTCGAGGTGAAGTCCACCGGCGGTGACTCGGCGCTCGGCGGCGATGACTTCGACCGGGCCATCGCCCAGCGCGTGCTCGAGGCCATGGGTCAGTCCTCCCCTGCCCCCGCGCTCGTCGCCGAGGTGCTCGCCGCCTCGCGCAAGGCCAAGGAGTCCCTCACCGACGTTCCCGAGGTGGAGCTCTCCGTGGGCTCTCACCGGCAGACGCTGCGTCGCCCGGACTTCGAGGAGTGGATCCGCCCCTTCGTCCAGAAGACGGGCGTGGTGTGCCGCCGGGCCATCAAGGACGCGGGCGTGGAGGCCTCGGAGCTGGATGGCGTCATCCTCGTGGGCGGCGCCACCCGGGTGCCCGCGGTGCGCCGCTTCGTCGCCGAGCTCTTCGGCCGCGAGCCGCTCGGCGACATCGACCCGGACCAGGTGGTGGCGCTCGGCGCGGCCGTCCTGGCCAACCTGCTCACCACCGTGGACCGCCAGGACGACGTGCTGCTGCTGGACGTCAATCCCCTGTCGCTCGGCCTGGAGACGATGGGCGGCCTGGTGGAGAAGCTGATTCCGCGCAACTCCACCATCCCCACCGCCGCCGCCCAGGTCTTCACCACCTTCAAGGATGGGCAGACGGGCCTCGACATCCACGTGCTCCAGGGCGAGCGCGAGCTGGTGGAGGACTGCCGCAGCCTCGCGCGTTTCACGCTCAGTGGGATTCCCGCCATGCCCGCCGGTATGGCCCGGGTCGAGGTGCGCTTCCAGGTGGACGCCGACGGCATCCTCGCCGTCACCGCCCGCGAGCAGAGCACCGGCACCACCCAGTCCATCACCGTCAAGCCCAGCCACGGCCTCTCGGATGAGGAGATCGAGCAGATGCTGCTCGACTCCATCGACCACGCGGAGGACGACGTGCAGGTACGCCAGGTGCGCGAGCAACGCGTCGAGGCCGAGCGCGTCCTCACCGAGGCCGAGCGTCAGCTGGGGCAGAACGCGGCCCTGCTGGCCGACGGGGAGCGCCCCGCCATCGAGGCCGCCATGGCGAAGGTGCGCGAGCTGGCCAAGGGGAACGATTCCCACGCCCTCAAGGAAGCCATCCACGCCCTCGACGAGGTGTGCAAGCCGTTCGTCGAGCGGGTGATGAACCAGGCCCTGACGAAGGTCGTCGCGGGCCATTCGGTCGAGGAGTTCTGACGTGCCCAAGGTCCACTTCAAGAGCCCCCTGGATGACGTCACCGTGGAGGTGACGACGGGGACCACCCTGCTGGACGCCGCCGAGAAGGCCGGCGCCCAGGTGGGTCACTCCTGCGGCGGAGTCTGCGCCTGCTCCACCTGCCATATCTGGGTGCGCAAGGGCCTCGAGTCGCTCTCCGAGCAGACGGACCAGGAGATGGACCGGCTGGACATGGGCTTCGACGTGCGCCCGTACTCCCGCCTGTCCTGCCAGAGCGAGATCGGGAATGAGGACATCCTCGTGGAGATTACCGAGGAGTCCCTCTCGGCCTTCATGGACGAGAACCCCGCCGTCCGGCGCCGGCTCGAGTCCGAAGGGAAATGGCCGTTGAAGAAGTGAGGTTGAAACAACTGCTTGACGGGGACGGTTCAGGCATCTATACACCGCACCCGTCGACGCAACGCACCGCCGAGACGCACCGCCTGCCCAGGTGGTGGAATTGGTAGACACACTAGATTCAGGGTCTAGCGCCTGCAAGGGCATGGAGGTTCGAGTCCTCTCCTGGGCACTGAAAAAGGCTCCGACTGAAAAGTCGGGGCCTTTTTCTTTTTCAGCACTCCGCTGTCCCCTCGGCCTCAGCTCGGGGCGTGAACGGGCTCCACCGCCTCGTGGGCCACGTGGCTCGCCGCCTCCCGAGCCAGGCTGCCGCCCTTGCGGAGATCCTTGATGCGGATGCCGCGCAGCCGCACGGAGAGTGCCCCCAGCAGTACCTGACTCAACACCGTGCCCAGATGGGTGAGCGTGGAGAAGGCCGCCGCGTCCTCGGCCGAGGCTCCCAGGTTCCGCGCCGCCCAGCTCGTGACGAAGTAGTAGATGCCCATGCCCGCCGGAATCCCGGGAAGCGACTGGCCCAGCGCGATGGCCCCCAGCACCACGGTACCGGCGAAGAGGCCTCCCCGCACCCCGATGCCCCGCAGGGCCAGCCCATAGGCCAGCGCGGGGGCCAGCACCGACGGGATGGAGAACACCAGCGCCTTCGCCATGCCTCGGAAGCTGCGCGCGGTGCCCAGCCCCTCGGAGATGTGCCCCAGCAGGTGCTGCAACCGCGGCAGCTTCTTCTTGCGCTCCAGCAGGCGCGCCAGCGGCAGCGAGTAGTGGGCCAGCAGCACCACCAGCACCACCAGCCCCACGCACACCCCCACGGCGATCCGCAGAGGACCGGCGAAGTGGGACATCGTCGCGCCGAACGGCCCCGCGAAGGACAGGGCCACCAGCCCCATCAGCACGGCGAACTCCAACAGCTTGCATACCGCCACCGAGCCCAAGGCCTGGAGGAACGGAATGCGCTGGGTGCGCGACAACAGAAAGGACCGGATGAAGTCCCCCAGCTTCCCGGGCAGCGCGTTGTGCGTGAAGGCGCCGATCGCCACCAGGTGGTAGCGCTCGCGGAAGGGCACCGGCTTGCTCAGCGTCGTCTGCCACTGCACCGCCCTCGCCGGGAGGATGGACGCGGACAGCAACAGGAAGGGAATGAACCAGTGCAGGTGGCCCGGTAGCGCCCGGACGAACTTCCGCAGCGAGAAGCGCGGACTGACCAGGGGCCCTTCCCTGAACAGGTTCCACTTGAAGAAGGCACTGGAGATGAGGAGGACGGTCAGCACCACCCCCAACAGCACCAGCAGTGCCTTGAGATACGCCCAGCCCGCCGGCCGCCTCATGTCGCCTCCGCCCACCTCGTCTCCGGGATGATCAACGGCTTCGCCCCGTCGCGGTACACCTCGGACAGCCGCTCGTGCAGTTGCGTGCAGTGGCTCAGCGCCGACAGGTCCACCGGAAGCTCTCTCGGCCAGCAGATGAGGCTGGAGGTCTCCGTGCGCGTGAGCCCACCGTGCGAGCCGAACTCCCACGCGAAGCCCACCGTGCCACCCCGAGGCACCGCCTGGCCAAAGAGCACCAGGTCTCCCGCCGTGGACATGTAGGGCAGCTCGCGCAGGAAGTCCGCCACCGCCCGGCGCGAGAACTCCGCATCCAGTGGCGCGCTGTCGATTTCGCCCGGCCCGTACACTCCTCCGTTGATGACGGCCACCGCCGAGTCACCCCGGCGCACCGCCACGATGGCGATGTCCGGATGGCGCGCGGCCCTCGCGATCACCTCCGGGTGGCGCGCCACCAGCTGCGCCGCCTCGAGCGGCTTCTGCTCCCGCGTCAGGTAGACGTGGGAGAAGTTGCCGGACTCGACGACCACCGGCTCCTCCGGAGCCCCTGCCAGTCCGACCACCGGATGCGGGCGGCCATCGAGCAGCCCCCGTGCCACGTCCTCGGAGAGCGGCAGGGGCTCGCCTCGCAGGAGGATGTCCTCGAGCCGCTGGCCCCCGCGCTGCTCGATGGGGTGGCTGTCCACGTGACCGTGGTCCGTGAGGAAGATGAGATCGTACCCGGGCTCCACCACCTGGGCCACCGCGTAGAGCTCCGCGAGGTAGGCGTCCACACGCTGCAACTCCGCGAGCGCCTGCGCCGAGTGCGGGCCGCGGCGGTGGGCCACCTCGTCATAGTTGCCGTAGACGAGGTAGACGATGGGCACGCCGCGAACCATGTCCAGCAGGCTCTTGGAGTGGACGAAGCTCCACCCGAGCCGCTGCAACACCACCCGGCTCATGAGGAAGCCGCTCTCATGGCGCCAGTCCCGGAGCGCGCGGGCCCAGCCGTACACCTCGGTGAAGGCCTTCCACGCGTCGCGGCCGAGCGAGCGCAGATAGGAGAGCGGCGTCTGCGTGCGCGCCGCGAGAATGCCCGCCATCTCGTACTTGAAGTTCTTCGCCATCAATCTGTAGCTGCCCAGCGTGCTCATGCACATGCGATTGCTGGCGTCCGCCTTGAAGAGCGAGAAGTACGTGTGCCCGCCACTCGACAGAAGGCTCCCGCCGGGGCAGCTCCGCAGCCGGGCCTCGACCGCGAGCGTGTCGCTCGGCATGTTCATCTGGACCTTGCGGCCGAGCTCCCGGTCGAACCAGCTGTAGGCCGGCAGGTTGGGATGGCGCAGGCCATAGAGAAAACCCGCCTGGAAGAAGGGCGTGGAGGCAGGCGAGCCCCAGAACGCATCATCCATGGAGTAGGCGCCGGAGCGCATGAGCTTCGAGAAGAAGGGCATCCGCCCGGTGCGAACGGCATCCTCGAGATGTGACTTGGGGACCCCGTCCAGGTGGACGACGAGCAGCTTGCGTCGACGAGAAGTCGACAGCGGGGCGACCTTCGCCCCCACGCGCCGCACGTACTCTCGAGCCCAGGCCTGCAACTGTGGGTTGATGACTTCGTTCACGGTCTCGCCTCCCCTCCCCCCGCGCCGAAGATGCGCACGGAGGAGGCCGCCAGCCGTGCGGTGCGAGTCAGGTCCGCCGGAGGGCAGCCGGACGGACGCGGGCCCCAAACGTCAACGTGGTCCAGCCCCTCCGCGGCATGGCACCTTGAAGATTGATGCTCACGACCGCGCTGCTGTTGACAACGCTGGCCACTGCCCCCACCGCGCCCCCGAGCGCCCTCTCCACCACCACGGACTCGGCCTCGAGTCCGGCCCCGGCGGAACAATCCTCGAAGAAGGAGCGGGGCGTGGACGCCATCGTCCTGCCCCTGGTGAGCTACAACTCGGACCTGGGCTTCACCTATGGCGGTGTGGCCGGCGCCTACGTGTACGCGCCGGGACATAAGCCGTACCGGCATGGCATCGCCGTCCAGGCCATGTTCACCAGCCGCGGCCAGCAGAACCACTACCTGCGCTACGACGGGCCCCAGCTCATCGGCCCCTTACGGTTGGAGGCGCGCCTGGAGTACCGGCGCGAGCTGCACAGCCCCTTCTATGGGCCGGGCAACGTGTCCGCTCAAGGCTTCAACGGCGACGAGAGCCAGGAGTTCTACAACTACAAGAAGGGCTCGCCGAGCGCGTTCGTGCGCCTGCGCGGCCATCCCTGGGGAGAGGACCACCCGCTCCAGACCTACGTGGGCTACTCGTGGCGGTACACGCAGGTGGATCCCTTCGAGGTCTCGGCGCTGGCGCAGCTCAAGCCGGTGGGCATCGAGGGAGGGCCCACGGGGCAGATCATGGCGGGCGTGCTCTGGGACACTCGGGACAACGAGTCGGATCCCGTGCGCGGCGGTGTGGAGGAGCTGGCCCTGCGGGTGTCGGGGAGCGCCACGGGCAGCCGCTACCAGTACGCGGGCGTGACGCTGAGCGAGCGGCGCTTCTGGCAGCTGGGCCCGCGCTTCGTCCTGGCGCAGCGGCTGACGCTGGACGCGCTGTTCGGCGAGGTGCCCTTCTTCGAGTGGGTGAACACGGGCGGCGTGAGCAGCTCCGAGGGCATTGGCGGCATGAGCACCGTGCGCGGCATCGAGCGCAACCGGTTCGCGGGCAACATCAAGGCGTTCTCGAACACGGAGCTGCGCGTCCGGGCCTTCGACTTCAAGCTGTTCGGCTCACCGGTGATCGTCGGCGGCGTGGCCTTCGTGGACCTGGGACGCGTGTGGCACCCGAACGTGGCGGACGGTCCGTGGTGGATGTGGCACCCGGGCCTGGGCGCCGGTCTGCGGCTCACCCGGCGCGCCGCGGTGGTGCGGTTCGATTGGGCCATGTCCCCGGAGTCGGGCCGCAGCCGCATCTACCTGAACTTCGGCCACATGTTCTGAGGGCCCGGGCCTCACGGATGGGCGTCGGCCGTCTGCTCCGCCAGGGCCAGGCTGAACGAGAAGGTCGAGCCCTTCCCCTCCTCGCTCTCGAACCAGATACGGCCGCCGTGGCGCTGGAGGATCTGCTCGCTCAGGTGGAGACCGATCCCCATTCCGCCGCGGTCACTCCCGAGCCCGGCATGGGCGCGGTAGAAGCGCTCGAAGACCTGGCCCTGCCGCTCCCGGGGAATCCCCATTCCCTGATCCCGGATCGACACTTCCGCCAAGGAGCCCCGGCTCCTCACCCAGACCTCGATGTCTCCGCCCCCGGGCGAGTATTTGATGGCGTTGTCGACCAGGTTGGTCAGCACCTGCTCGATCCGGTCCCGGTCCGCGTCGACGAACACGGGACCCTCCCGGTGGAGCACGAGCCGGTGCCGGGATGAAACGCCCTCCATCCGATCGAGCACCTCGCTCACCAGCTCGCCCAGCTCGAAACGCTGGCGCCGCAGCTCCAACCGGCCCAGCTGGAGCCGGGAGACCTCGAGCAGTTCCTGCACCAGCTCGCTGAGCCGATCACTCTGGCGGCTGAGGATCTGAAAGGCCTTGCCCTCTCGAGGCTCGTGCCCGCCCGGCGTCCAGCGGTCCAGGAGCTGCGCATACCCCTTGATGGTGGTGATGGGCGTCCTCAGTTCGTGGGCGGCGATGGAGAGGAACTCGTCCCGCATCCGCTCCAGGCGCTTGAGCTCGGTCACGTCGCGGACCATCACCACCGCCAGCATGGGCGATGGATCCGCCTCGGAGACGACCGGGGAGGCAGTCACATGGATGTAGTGCAGCTCTCCGTCCTGGCGCCGGAATTGGAACTCCTCCTCGAGCACCGTCTCACCCCTCAAAGCCCTCCGGCTGGGCGTCTCGTCCCTCGGCACCCGGCTCCCATCCGGACGGCGGATGTCGAACAGTTCGACCAGGTGCTGGACATCCTCCGGCACCCTGCCCCCCTCCAGCTTGAACAACGTCCGCATGGCCCTGTTCGCCTCCACGATCCGCCCCTGGGAGTCGATCAGATAGAGCGCGTCGGCCATGCACTCCAGACTCGCCCGGTGACGAGCCTCGGATCGACGCAGGGCCAGGGTGTCCCGCCGGATGAGGGCGTACAGCAGGCCCGAGGTGGCGGCGACGAACACCCAGCCCTTGAGGATCTCCACCAGGGTGAAGTGGCCCACGCCCCCCACCACCAACGCGGTGAGCATGTCCGAGAACGTGATCCACAGCACGGCGACCACGGCATAGACGACAACGGGCCGCCAGGGGGTACGGAGCCGCCCTGCTTTCGCCGCATGGGACATGACAATCTCCAACCTAAACGAGAGGCCGGTGCGGGAGCAGACTGTGAGCCAGGACCGCCCGTAGGGGATACGAGCGGGCGGGAAGGTAGGGGGTGGACAGTGCACTGGAGCACAGGGCACCGGGCCCGGCGCCGCCCTACTCCGCCTCTCCCTCGTGCACCAGGCCGTACTTCTTCAGCTTGTCGTGCAGGGTGGCTCGGCCGATGTCCAGCAGCCGCGCCGCCTCGCTGCGGTTGCCGTGCGCCTCCTCCAGCGCGGCGACGACGAGCGCCCGCTCGTAGGCCTCCACCTTCTCCTTGAGGCCCGCTCGCGGCGCTCCCTCGCGGCGCTCCTGCTCCGGCCCTCCTGGCAGCAGCGACAGGTCCAATGTCCCGTCCGGGCTCATGGCCACCGCGCTCTCCAGGGCGTTCTCCAGCTCACGCACGTTGCCCGGCCACCTCCACGCCGTCAGCCGCGCCATCAACTCCGGCGTCACCTGCACCGCCGGCACGTGGAAGCGCTCGGCGAAGCGCGTGAGGAAGTGCTTCGCCAGCGCGGCGAGATCCTCCGGCCGCTCCCTCAGGGGCGGCACGTGCAGGTTCACCACCTTCAGCCGGTAGAAGAGATCCTCTCGGAAGCGCCCTTCCTTCACCCGCTGCGCGAGGTCCCGGTGCGTGGCCGCCAGGATGCGCACGTCCACCGGCCAGGCCCGATCCTCCCCCACCGGCCGCACCTCGCCCTCCTGCAGCACGCGCAGCAGCTTCGCCTGGGTGGCCGGCTCCAGCTCGCCCACCTCGTCCAGCAGCAGCGTGCCGCCGTCCGCCTCGCGGAACAGGCCCTGCCGCGCACGCACCGCCCCGGTGAAGGCTCCCCGGGCGTGGCCGAACAACTCCGCATCCGCGAGCTCGGGGGTGAGGGCGGCGCAGTTGAAGCGCACGAAGGGCCGGTCCGCCCGGGGAGAGGCGCGCACCAGCGCCTCGGCGATGCGCTCCTTGCCCGTGCCGCTCTCGCCGGTGATGAGCACCGTCACGTCGCGCGGCCCCACCCGCTTCACCAGCAGCGCCAGCCGGCTCATCGCCTCCGAGACGAAGACGAGCGAGCGCAGCAGGTTCACCTCCCCCGCCAACTGCTCGTTCTTCGCCTCCAGCGCGAGGGTGCCCAGCACCCGGCGCACCACCACCAGCACGTCGTCCACCTCGAAGGGCTTGCGGAAGTAGTCCAGCGCGCCGAGCTTCATCGCCTCCACCGCGTGCCTCTCGCTGCCGTGCGCGGTGATGAGGATGACGCGCGGAACGGGCGAGAGCGCACGCCCCCGGCGCAGCAGTTCTATTCCGTCCACCTTCGGCATCCGCAGGTCGCTGATGACCAGGTCCACCGGGGGCTCCGCGGCCAGCCGCCGCAGCGCGGCCTCTCCGTCCCCCACCTCCTCCACCTCGAGCCCGTCGTCCTCGAGCAGCCCACGCAGCGTGTAGCGCACGCCCGCGTCGTCGTCCGCCACCAGCACTCGCGCCTTCATGCCACGGCCTCCGTCCTCGCCTGCTGAGGCACCAGCTCCGCGGGCAGCACCAGCTCGGCCACACAGCCGCCGCCCTCTCGCGGGTGGAGCTCCAGCTCGCCGCCGTGCTGCCGCGCCAGCGCCCGCGCCAGGGCCAGCCCCAGCCCGTTGCCCTGGGGCTTCGTGGTGACACCCGGCTCAAAGACGCGCTCGCGCACCTCGGGCGCGATCCCCGGCCCCCGGTCACGCACCTCCACCCGTCCGCCTCCCTCGGGCGTGGGCAGGACCACCAGTTCCACCTCGCTCCCGCGTGGCGCGGCCTCCAGCGCGTTCTGCACCAGGTTGATGAGCAGTTGCTTCACTTTGCGTGGATCGCACCGGACAGCCACCGGCCGCTCGGCGAAGAGGCGCAGGCCCATGCCCCGCTCGCTCGCCATGCCCTCATGCAGCTCCACCACCTGCCGGCACAACCCCTCCAGCGAGGTGCGCTGCTCGTTGAGCGGGAGCAGGGGCCGGGAGAAGTTGAGGAAACCCTCCAGAATCTCCTGCATCCGGTCCACCTCGCGCCGCAGCACCGCCAGGCGCTCGGCCGGCTTGCCCTCCACGTCTCGCGCCACCATGGCGGCCAGGCCCTTCACACTGGCCAACGGGTTCTTCAGCTCGTGGGCAATCTCCCCGCTGAGCAGGGTGAGCGCGTTGAGGGCCTCGGTGTGGGTGCGCAGCGTCTCGTCGCGCGCGTCCAGCGCGTCCTTCGCCATGCCCTGGAAGACGCCCCGCAGGAGGGAGCCAACGCCGGCAGAGAACGCCACCAGCACGCTCAGCACCGTCACGTAGGACAGCAGCAGGGCGTTATTGTGCCCGGCCCGTGCACCGCCCCCGTAGAGCTGCGGCAGCAGGTCCGGCACCACTCCGGTGAAGGAGACCACGGCCAGCCCCCACAGCGTCGCCACATACAAGAGCGCGAGAACCCATGCACCTCGAGTGGTGGTGAAGAGGGTGATGAAGAAGCTCACGAGGAGCAGCACCGGCGTGAGCGGCCCCTCGAGCCCGCCCGTCACCAGGAGCAGGCACCCATGAATCGGGAGGCCGACGCCGATGGCGTAGGTGAACTGGAATTCCTGGCGCGGCGTGCGGCGCAGGTAGTGGTAAAGCTCGATGCCCTCGACCACCACGAAGAGTCCCAGCAGCCCCCCGAGCAGCCACTTGCGCCAGACCGCCGGCTCTTGCACGAGGAAATAGAGGAGGAGGAAGAGGGACGGCGGCGTCATGTAGATGCGGACGCGCCCCATGCGCATGAAGAGGCGGGCGAAGGCCTCGCGCGACACCTGATCGAGGCCGCTCAGTGGCGGGGAGGCGGGGGAGGGTTTCACGGCGTCTCCTCGGGGGACGGACTTCTTCATCCTACGTCCGAGCTGCAAGTCGGATGCACGCCCTTCGTGCCCCCTCGCCCGGATGGGCCCGCTCGCTCGTACGAGGGCGCTGTCCGGAAACCCGGCACCCCGCCCCCCAGGGGGTGACGGAGGTCCGGACAGCCAGTTCCCCCACCCCGTTCCATTCCCAGAGGGAGAGAGGCGTTGGCATGTGAGGTGCTCATGGGGTGGCCCAGGTCGCCAGCGACGGTGCGCTGGCCAGCCCTCCTGGAGCACTCGATGTGGCCCCTCTTCCGCATTGCCCTTCGCAACGTCGCCCGTAATCGCCGCCGGACCCTCATCACCCTCGCGGCCCTCCTGGTGGGCGTGGGGGCGGCCGTGCTCACCCGCGCCATGATGAACGGGCTGCAGCGGGCCATGGTGACGAACATCACCGCCAGCGCCACCGGAGCCTTGCAGGTGCACCGGGCGGGCTACCTCGACAACGTCCTCTCCACCCCGCTGACCATGGACTTCGCCATCGACGAGGCCTTCCTCGCACGGGTGCGCGCCGTCGAGGGCGTCAAGGCGGTGTCCCCGCGCATCCAGTTCGCCGGCTCCCTCAACGCCAACGACGAGAGCCTCTTCCTCGCCGCCACCGCCATGGACCCCACCGCCGAGAGCACGGTGTGCCCCAGCCGCGCGAGCACATTCGTGCCGGGCTCGCGCTTCGACTCCACCGACGGCGTCCTGCTCGGCGAGGCGGTGGCCAACGCACTCGGCACACAACAGGGCAGCGAGGCGGTGTTCCTCGCTCCGGATCGCGACGGCACCCTCAACGGCGAGCTGGTGCACGTCACCGGCGCCACCCGCTCGGTGATGCCCGGCGAGCCGAAGGCGGCCGTGGTTCCGCTGGCGCTCGCCCAGCGTCTGCTGCGCATGGAGGGGCGCGCCACCGAGCTCGCCGTGGCGGTGCACCAGCTGGAGGAGGCCCCCCAGGTGGCCGCCCGCCTGCGTGAGGCGCTCGGCCCCGAGTACGAGGTCCACACCTGGGACGACATCTTCGTTCAGGTAAAGGAGAGCCAGGCGCGCAACGACGCCTCCATGGGCCTCATCGCCGCCGTCTTCCTGGTGCTGATGCTGCTCGGTGTGGCCAACACCATGTTGATGAGTGCGCTCGAGCGCACGCGCGAAATCGGCACCATGATGGCGGTGGGCCTCCGGCGCGGGAAGGTGATGGGCCTCTTCGTCGCGGAGGCGGTGGTCCTGGGGGCGCTGGGGAGCACGGTGGGCGCGCTGCTCGGCGCCGGCCTCAGCGCGTGGCTGAACCACCGCGGCATCATCTTCAACGCCCCCACGATCAGCGTCCCGTTCGACATCCGCCCCTACGTGGACGTGGGTTACCTGGTGCGCATCGTCCTGCTCGCCACTGCCGGCGCGGCCGTCTTCTCCCTCTATCCCGCCTGGCGCGCCAGCCGCCTGCGCCCCATTGAGGCGCTCGCCGGCCGCTGACCCGCCCCTCCCCCTGGAAACCTGGAAACCTGGAGACCCCATGACTCCGCTCCTGATGCTCGCCGTGCGCAACGTGGCCCGCAGCAAGGCCCGAAGCGCCCTCACCACCGGCGCCGTCACCTTCGGCATCCTGATGACGCTGCTGATCGGCGCCTTCATCCACGGCACGCAGCGCTACCTCATCGACGAAACGGTGAAGTCCTCCGTGGGCGCCTTGCAGGTGCACCACAAGGGCTACTTCGAGCAGCGCGACCGCCAACCGCTCAAGCTGGACCTCGAGGAGGGGGGCGCCTTGGAAGACGCCATGCGCCGCGTCCCCGGCATGGCCGCCGTCACTCCGCGGCTCGTCTTCTCCGGCCTGGTGAGCAACGGCAGCTCCGCCACCATCTTCATGGCCCAGGGCATCGACCCGGAGCGCGAGAAGCAGGTGCTGCCGTGGGCCACCCAGCAGGTGCGCGGCACCCGCCTTTCCGCCGACACCCCCCGCAGCGCCCTGATGGGCAGCGAGCTGGCCACGGCCCTCGGCGCCGATCCGGGCGCCTCCCTCACCCTGCAGGCCACCACGAAGGGAGGCAAGGAGAACGTCCTGGACGTGGACGTGGCCGGCACGCTGTCGGGCAACCTGCTCGCCCAGAGCAAGCGCGTCCTCTACGTGCCCCTCCCCTTCGCGCAGGAGCTGCTGCGCATGCGGGGCCGGGCCACCGAGTACGTGGTGGCCGTGGAGGAGGGCGCGGACGTGGATCAGGTGGCCGTCGGCCTGCGCGCGGCGCTCGGTGCGGACTACGAGGTGCGCACCTGGCGCGAGCTGCAGCCCGCCGTGGGCGAGACCATCCGCATCCAGCGCACCATCCTGCTGGCCATCGGCGCGCTCTTCCTCATCATCGCCATCTTCGGCGTGGCCAACACGCTGCTGATGAGCGTGCTGGAGCGCACCCGCGAGATTGGAACCATGATGGCGGTGGGCGTGCGGCGCGGGAGGATTGCCCTCCTCTTCGTCCTGGAGGCCGTGATGCAGGCGCTGCTCGGCGCCGTGCTCGGCGTGGGGGGAGCCTACGGACTGGTGGCCCTCGCGGTGGCGAAGGGCGGGCTCACCCTGCCCATCGACAAGACGCAGACCTTCACGCTGATCCCCGAGGTGGCCGGCTACCAGGTGGCCATCGCGGTGGTGGCCACCACCGTGGGCGCCATCCTCGCCGCCGTCTCGCCCGCCCTGCGCGCCGCGCGCCTGCGCCCCGTGGAGGCCCTGCGCGGAGCGTGACGTTTCCCCTCCCAGGTTTCCCGAGGAACAAGACCATGAAGACACACCTGAAGCTGCTGTCCCTGCTCATCCTGCTGCCCCTGGCCGCCGGCGCGGCCACCCCGAGCGCGGAGGAGCTCCTCCAGAAGTACGACGCCATCATGGGGCCCACCGACTTCGAGGCCACCATGACGATGGTGGCCCACCGCGATGACGGCTCCACCCGCGCCTACAAGATGCGGATGCTGAAGGCCGGCGACGACAAGGCTCGCATCTGGTTCCAGGAGCCGGCCGCCGCGCGAGGGCAGGAGATCCTGCGCCAGGGCGACAACGCATGGCTGTACATGCCCAACCTCAAGCGCGCGGTGCGCATGGCCAACCGCGACTCCTTCCAGGGCGGCGACTTCAACAACGCCGATGTCCTGCGCACCAACTACGCCCGCGACTACTCCGCCCAGGTGGTGGAGGACCCGTCCATGCCGGAGGCGTACCTGCTCGAGCTCAAGGCGAAGACGGAGGACGCCGCCTATGACCGCATCAAGCTGTGGGTGGCGAAGAAGGACGTCATGCCCCTCAAGGGCGAGTTCTACACCGCGAGCGCCAAGCTGCTGCGCGCCGCCGAGTTCCTCGAAGTGAAGAGCTTCAACGGCGTCAGGCGCCCCTCGCGCGTGGTGATGAAGAACATGATCGCCATCAAGCGCTTCAGCGAGCTGGCCGTCGACGCCTTCGACGTGCGCGTGCAGCCCGCCGCCGGCCGCTTCGTCCTCGACGACCTGGGCCGCTGATCCCTCTCCCCGCCCCCACTCTCCCGGAGTCCCACCATGAACGCCCTGCTCACCCTGCTGCTGCTGGCCACCGTCCCCCAGGAGACGGCGGCCCCCGAGGCCGAGGCGCCCGATGCGCAGGAGGAGGCCGCTCCGGAGGCGGAGCCGGAGACGAAGCTGGAGGCCACCACCACGGGCTACCTGGACACGCGCTTCACCGGCTCACACGTATCCTCCGCGGGACTGGTGCCCACCACCGGAGTGCCCGCGCTGGCCAACCTCAGCGAGGGCAACATGCAGGTGAAGCTGCGCTACGGCCCGGGGCTGTCGGCCGGCGCGGACCTGTCCCTCTACTGGCAGTGGGCGGGCCTCTTCCGCGGCGTGGATACGCGGGGCGAGGAAGTGGTGCTGTCCGAGCAGGACGTTCCGCTCTACCGGCCCTCGGCCGTGGTGAGCGAGTTGTTCGCCGCCTGGGAGGCCGCGCCCCACCTGCACCTCACCCTGGGCAAGAAGCGCGTGGTGTGGGGCAGCGGTATGGCCTTCAACCCCACGGACCTGCTCAACCCACCCAAGGATCCCACCGACCCGGCCGGGCAGCGCGCGGGCGCGTGGCTGGCGCGAGTGGAGATGCCCTTCGAGCGCTTCACCGTGTCGCTGGTGGGCGCGGCAAAGGTGCTGCGCCAGTACGCGGGCCTGCCCACCTCGCTGCTCGTCTACCCGGACTACCCCACCTCCGAGGCGGTGCAGAACCCGGCGCTGGACGACCGCGACAACGAGGCGCACTGGGCCGCGGCCGCGCGTCTCTACGCCCTGGTGGCGGACACGGACGTCACGCTCACCTACCACTTCACCCACCTCTACAACGATCCCTTCCGGGAGAAGAGCCGGGTGGGCCTGTCCCTCTCGCGCGTCTTCGGCGCCACCGAGGTGCACCTGGAGGCGCTGGCTCAGACGGGCTCCTCCCGGCTGTATGCGGCCCCCGCGTGCACGACGAGCACCGAGGCGCTCCTCGGATGCACGGTGTCCGGCACGCCGCCTCTGGCACGCACGCACGTGGATGACCGCGGCGTGCGCGCCAAGGTGCTGGTGGGGGCGCGCTATCTCTTCGAGGACAACGCCATGCTGTCCGCCGAGTATTACTTCAACGGCGAGGGCTACAGCGCTCGCGAGTTCGCCGACTACGTGGGGCTGCTGGGCCAGGGACGGCAGTTGCTGGCGCAGCTCACGCCCGAGCAGGCCGAGGCGCTCACCGCCCGCCTCAGTCCCACGGGCGCCGCCGCGGACCCCGGCTCGCCGCAAAAGTTCACCTTCGAGCCGCTGCGCCGCCACTACCTCCTGCTGCAATACAGCAAGCCCCAGGTGGCGGATGACTTTGTCCTCGGCGCCTCGGCGGTGGTGAACCTCGGAGACCTCTCCGGCCAGCTCATCCCGCAGGTGTCCTGGAGCGCGCGCGAGTGGCTCACCCTCTCCGCCTCCGCCTTCATCCCCCTGCCCGGCGTGAAGTCCCTCGCCGCCGAGGTGGCCGGCCAGCGCATCACCGAGGCCAGTCTCTCCGCCTCCGACTGGCGTGCCCTGCTGAGCGCCCGCCTCTTCTTCTGACCCGCATTCCCCCAAGGAGCCAACCATGGCCCTCATTCAGCTGAAAAACATCCACAAGGCGTACGAGCTGGGCAAGACCACCGTCACCGCGCTGCGCGGTGTGGACCTCGAGGTGCAGAGCGGCGAGTTCACCGTCGTGATGGGCCCCTCCGGGTCCGGCAAGACGACGCTGCTCAACATCATCGGACTGCTCGACCGAGCCTCCTCCGGCTCGTACCGGCTGGAGGGCGAGGAGGTGGGGGACCGCGACTTCAACGACCTGGCCGAGCTGCGCAACCGGAAGATCGGCTTCATCTTCCAGTCCTTCAACCTCATCCCCGTGCTGAACGTGCTGGAGAACATCGAGTTCCCCTGCCTCATCGCCGGCGAGCCGAGGCGGACGCTGCGCGAGCGCACCGAGCGCGTGGCCGCGGACGTGGGGCTGTCGCAGTTCCTGCACCACCGCCCGGACGAGCTGTCCGGCGGCCAGCGGCAGCGCGTGGCCATCGCGCGGGCGCTCGTCACCCAGCCGCAGCTGGTGCTCGCCGACGAGCCCACCGCGAACCTGGACTCCGCCACCAGCGAGCAGATCCTGGACCTGATGGAGGAGCTCAACCGCACCCGGCGCGTCACCTTCCTCTTCTCCACGCACGACCCTCGGGTGATGCGCCGCGCCCGCCGGGTGGTGCGGATCGCCGATGGAGTGCTGGTGGACGGCACCGCCGAGGGCCGGCACGAGGCGCGGTCACTGGAGCTGGCCTGACCCCGCCTGAACCGGTCGTGGCGCCCCCTAGAACCGGCGGAGCGCGGACCAGGGGAAGGGCTTCCAGAAGGGCGTCGCCACCTCGTTGCCCTCCAGGGAGAACCACGGGCCGTCCTCGCCCGGGGAGAGCACGTGGAAGTCCTGCGCCGGGATGAACCCCTGGCCGAGCAGCGCCACCCGCTTGCCCTCCGCGTTGCGCGCCACGTCGAGCACCAGCACCGCATGCCCCGGGCTTCCTCCCAACACGAAGAAGTCCCCGGGGCGCACGTCCTCGCGCTTGGGGCGCTGCGCCTCAGCGGCCAGGGACAGCGTGCCCGCGTAGGTGAAGACCAGGTCCAGGTATCCACGGAACGCGACGCGCGAGCCATCCACCGGCCCGCTCTTCACCCACGTCACCTTGGAGCCGGATACCCGGGCACGCTCTCCGGCCGCGTAGCGGGTCCACGAGGCCAGGTGCCCACTGGTGAAGTGGTACGCAATGCGATCCTTCTGGCTTCGCGACCACAGCCACTCGGCATGCAGACGGATGATGGAATCCGCGCACTGCTGGATGTTCGCCGAGCCCACATCGAGCTCGGCCACCGCCGCGAGCGCGTCAGCATCCCCCGCCAGCACCTGCCCTCCCTGGAAGTCCCGCACCGGGGTGCCAGCCGGACGCAGGGGCAGGCCCCGCAGCCACGCCCCGAAGGAACCGTCCTCGACCGCCACCCGCGTGTAGCCGGACGGAGGAGGAATCGCCTCGGCGAGCGGGCGGATGGAGCGCTCCGCGGAGAGCCACGGGTAACGGGCCCGCTCCTCTTTCGTGGGCGCGCGGGGTTCAGCGGAGGCCTTCGCCACTCCTCCTGGAAGTCCCATGAGGGCGGCGAGCGACACGAGCAGAAACAGGGAAGGAGTCCTCTGACGCATTCCCGCATCCAAGCAGAGATGGCGCGCGAACGCTCCCTCGAGTCCTTCCTCACCAGGAGAGAGCCCACCAGGCGCATGGGCTCGCTCGCGAGGTGTCCCGTGCCGCACCTTTCAGGCACGTCATCGCCACAAGGAGGCCGTCATGAGGGCCCGCTGGTTGAACCTTCTGTTGTCCGCCTGGCTCGTCGTCGCACCGTTGATCCTCGGCTTCGACTCGCCAGCGGCACGGGCCAACACCGTCACCGTGGGCCTCTGCCTCTTCCTCTTCGTGCTGGTGGCCGACTCCATTCCGGCCTTCCGCTTCGTCGACACCGCACTCGGCTTGTGGCTCGTGGTCTCGCCATTCCTGCTCGGCTACAGCCGTGAGGGGGGATCCACCGTGAACAGCATCATCGTGGGACTCGTCGTGGCGGCCCTGTCGCTCCTGCCCGCCAGGAGAGCCGGGCAGCTCTCCCTGCGCTCCTGGCGCGCAACCCACGTATAGCGATTCGAACCTGACAACCTCCCAGGGGACGGGCCGCTCCGCCGTCCTCCTGGCGACCGGCCACACAGAGTGGGGGTCAGACCCTCGCGCCGCGGCTCACCGCAGGGCGTCGAGCCAGGAGCGCAGCCGCGCGTCAGGCTGGGCCTCCCCACGCACGCCTGGCTCCACTTCGAGCTCCAGCGTGTGGAAGCCCCGCGCACGGATGCCCTCCAGCAGCGCGGCCCGCTTCTCCGCGTCCGGGGCGAACAGGATGCACCCGTCTCCGCCTCCGGCGCCGGACTGCTTGCCCACGCACCCGTACGCCGACGCCATGCCGAGCACCCGCCGCATCGGCTCGGTCTCCAGCGGGCCCAGCTCCTGGAGCAGCGCGTGCTGCTCGCGCACGGCCTCGGAGAAGGCGCGGAAGTCCCCTCCGCCGAGGCCCACTTCGATCTCATGTCCCAGCGCGTCCGAGCGCTCCACGAAGGCCCGGCGCCCCGCCTCGCCCATCTTCGCCTCCACCTGCGAGATGAGCACCCGCGTCGAGGCGCTCTCCCCGGTGAAGGCATACCCCAGGGACACCCGGGGCACGGGCAGCCGCCACACGTCCACCGTGGGGGCCACATCCAGCGCCGCGCGGTAGCCGCCAGCGCTCGAGGCCTCGATGAGCCCCGCCACCTCATAGCGCCGGTAGCGCACCACACCGCCCGCGAAGCTCGCGGCCACGTCGCCGCCACTGCCCTTCCCACCCTGAGCCGCCGCGTGGGAGACGAGCGCCACCTTCAGCGCGTCGAACTTCTCCTCCAGCACGAAGCGCACCGCGTCCGCCGCGAGCACCGTGGCGCACGCGCTGCCGCCCATGCCCAGCTTGCGCCCGTTGGGCCCCACCGCCGACGGAGACACCGCCAGGTCGAAGCCCACGGACTCGCGCCCGTGCAGGCGCAGCGCCTCGTCCAACGTGCGCGCCACGAAGGAGAAACCCGGAGGCACCTCGCGCTCCCACTTCACGCCCCGAGGCGTCGTGCGCCCCGACAGCGTCCCCTCCTCCACGCACACGTGCACCTGGCTGTCCGAGCGCCGCCGCACCAGCGCCGACGTCCGCGGGCCCACCGCCGCCACGCGCGACACGCCGCCCCACAGCACCGCGTACTCGCCTGAGACGAACAGCTTCCCCGGGGCCGAGAGCGCGCGTTCCATCAGAAGAGGTGCTCCGCCAGCAGCGCCGCGTCACCGCCCGGCACGCACCGCACCACCTCGGTGGCCCCGCACGCCCTCGCCACCGCCTCCGCCGCCACCTCGTTCGCCGCGTCCGTCAGGATGCAGGGGTTGGGCCCCGCGTCCAGCGTGAACCACACCGGCACGCCCTTCTTCCGCTGCTCGCGCAGCGAGTGGATCAGCTCCAGCGTCTTCGGCATCAGGTAGCAGAGCGGAGGATCCGCCGCGAGCGACGTGGCATGCATCCGCCACGCGTTGCGCTCGCACAGGTCCCCGAGCGCCTGCAGGTCCTTCCGGGCGATCAGCTCACGGGCGCGGACGACCTCGGCCTCGGCATCCTTCACCCACGCCGGGTAGTACGGGCTGGTCTCCACCGCGTTCTTCATGCCGTCGCGCGACTTCACTTCCTTCTCGTCACGGCTGACGATGGCCACCACCATGCGCAGCTCCGGCCAGTGCTTCTCGTCGAAGCGCTGCACCGCGTAGCTGTCCGTGCCATCCGGGCGCTCGCCCCGCATCCACTCGCAGAAGCCACCCTGGACGCTGCGGCACGCCGAGCCGCTGCCCAACCGGGACAGGATGCTCGCCGCCTTCGGATCCGCCGGCAGCCCCGCCGCGGCGCGAGCCGCCACCGCCAGGGCCGCGAAGCCCGCCGCACTGCTCGCCAGGCCCGCGGAGGCTGGGAAGTCCCCGCGCGACACCATCCTCGCCGGGCCGAGCTTCGCGTCCTTCGCCTCGGCGCGCACCGCGTCCAGCACGCGCAGCACACGGTCGCGCTCGCTGCCCTTGGCCACGTAGCCGTTGAGCTCCACCTCGTCGGCCGAGCCCACGCCGAAGGCCACCGTCGTCCGCACCGACAGCGGCGACAGCGTCATCGACAGGCTGGACTGGTGCGGGAGGATGAGCGCGTCGTCGCGCTTGCCCCAGTACTTCACCAGCGCGAGGTTCGGATGAGCCCGGGCGGTCGCCTTCATGCCGCCCCCCGGGCGCCATCTGTGCGCGGTCCCGCGAGCTGGCTGTCGAAGCACCGGATGCCGAGCCGCGTGAGCTCGTGCACCACCGGCCCCGTGTCCTGGAAGAGGCCGATGACGGCGCCACCATCCCCTCCGGCCCCGGTCAGCTTGGCGCCCAGCGCGCCCATGTTGCGCAGCCGGTGCACCATGTCGTCCAGGCCCGGCGAGGACAGGCCCAGCGCCGCGAGCAGGCCGTGGTTGACGTTCATCACGTCCCCGAGCGCCTCCACGTCCCCCTCCTCCACGGCCTCGGCGCCCTCGGAGGCCAGCAGGCCGATCTCCCGGAAGATGCGCTGGTAGCGCTCCGACCAGCGCTTCTGCCGCTCGCGCAGCGCACCCACCGTCTGCTTCGTCGGGCTGCGCGCGCCCGCCATCACCACCACCAGCTTCACCGGCTTGGGGCTCTCCACCACCTTCGCCTTCCCCTGATCCGTGCCCGGCTTGCGGCGGTAGAGGATGAGCTGCTCCATGGCGCTCGTGGTGTGATCCACCCCCGACGGCGTCCCGTGGAACTCCTGCTCCATCTCCCACGCTACGGCCGCCACCTCGGTGGCCGTCGCCTTGCGTCCCGCCGCCTGCAGCAGCACCCGCGCGCACGCCACCGACAGCGCTCCGGAGCTGCCCAGGCCCATGGACAGCGGGAGCTCCGTGTCGAACGACACCTTCACTCCGGGCTCGCCGCACGCCGCCATCGCCCGCCCGAAGGCCGCCTTCAGTACCTTGCGCTGCTCGCCCGTCAGCGCTTCCGGAATGACGAGCTGGCACCGGGCCGCCGGCTCACCGCGCGCCGTCACTCCGCGCGACAGCGGACCGGCCAGCGCCGGGTAGCCATACACCACGCTGTGCTCGCCCAGCAGGATGACCTTGCCAGCGCCGAAGCCGGTCAGGGGAGCAGTGTTGTTCGTTTCCATGAATGTCCTTGGCCCTCACCCTGGCCCTCTCCCGAAGGAGAGGGGGGTTTCAGCTCTCGGTGCCGGTGGCCGCGCGGAAGTCCTCGGCCGACAGCGAGGCAATGATTTCCCGCGCCTTCTCCACCTTCACGTGACCCGCCGTCACCAGCAGCTCGGCGATCTTCTCCACCCAGTCGCCCCGCGCTCCCGCCGTCACCGCCACGCACCGCGCATGCAGCGCCATGTGGCCCTTCTGGATGCCGATGGAGCCCAGTGCCCGCACCGCCGCGAAGTTCTGCGCCAGCCCCACCGCGGCGAACACCATCGACAGCTCGCGCGCGGACTCCACGCGAAGAATCTTCATGGCCACCTGCACGCCCGGGTGCACCTTGATGGGGCCTCCCACCATGCCCAGCGCCATGGGCAGCTCGATGCGGCCCACCAGGTGCCCATCATCCACGTGCCACGTCGACAGCGGCCGGTACTGCCCATCCCGGCAGGCGAAGGCGTGCGCACCCGCCTCGATGGCCCGCCAGTCCTGGCCCGCGGCGATGGCCGCCGAGTCGATGCCGTTCATGATGCCTTTATTGTGCGTGGCCGCCCGGTATGGATCGGCCAGCGCGAAACGGCTCGCCTGGTAGATGCCCTCGGCGATGAGATCGCCCGGCAGGTCGAAGTCCGCCAGCGCCCCCACCGGGATGCGGCACGTGGCGCGCGCCAGCCGCCGATCCGCCAGGTTGGAGAGAATGCGCAGGAACACCTTGCCGCCGGTGAGCTGCTCCAGCAGCGGGGCCACGCCCTCGGCCATGGTGTTGATGAGGTTGGCCCCCATGGCGTCCTGCGTGTCGATGATCAAGTGGACGACGAGCAGCGGCTCGCCCCGAGGGCCTTCCGGGGCCGGGAGCACGCGCACCTCGATGTCCCTGCACCCACCGCCGCGCTTCACCATCGACGGGTGGAAGCTGTTGGCCAGCGCGAGCAGGGCCTCCTTGGCCGCGAGGATCTTCTTCGTCGCCTCGGTGGGATCCCCGTAGCGGGTGAGCTGCACCTGGCCAATCATGATGGGGCCATCCGCCTCGGCGGTGAAACCACCCGCCTCGCGGACGATCTTCGAGGCGAAGGACACCGCGGCCACCACCGACGGCTCCTCCACCGCCATGGGCACCAGGTAGTCCCGCTCGTTGATCCGCAGGTTGAGCCCGAGCCCCAGCGGCAGCGAGAACGTGCCCACGGCGTTCTCGATCATCTGGTTCGCCAGGCCCGGCTGGAGCGCACTGATGCCCTGGAGCTGCGCCAGGTCCATCTCATCCAGCCCCAGCATCTGAGCGAGCTTCTCGTGGCGCTCGACCATCGACAGCTTGTGGAAGCCAGACAACCGGGACGTCAGCGTTTCAGACATTCGTATCTCCGCTACGGAAGGGCGAATTCGGGGTCGCGGGAATAATCCCTACAGCGCCGAGAGCCAGTCCTTCAACTGGCCCATGATGACGCGGGGTTTCTGCCTCAGTTCCCCACAGTTCCGGCTGCCTGTCAGCACGAGAGCCTGGCGAAGGCCGGAGAGGATGATGGCGAGCGCCTGCTCGGCCCCTTCCAGCCCGCCTGCCTGCTGGGCCCGGAAGAGAGGCAGCGCCATCCCGGCCAGATCCGCTCCCAGTGCGAGCACCTTCGCCGCATCCAGTCCAGTGCGCAGCCCACCCGAGGCCACCAGACGCGGCTCCGGACCCACGGCCCTGCGCACGGAGGCGATGGCCGCCGCGGTGGGGATGCCCCAGCTCGAGAACTCGGCGCCCACCTGGGCCTGCACGCCCGTGGCGCGCAGCTGCTCCACCCGCACCCACGAAGTGCCGCCCAACCCCGACACGTCCACGTTGCGCACGCCCAGGTCCACCAGCCGGCGCGCCACCTCGGGGCCGATGCCGCACCCCGTCTCCTTCACCAGCAGGCGCGAGCCGAAGGCGCGCACCAGCCCCTCCACCACGTTGTACCCACCGCGGAAGTCCCGATCGCCCTCGGGCTGGGTCAGCTCCTGGCCCGCGTTGAGGTGCAGCGCCATGCCGTCCGCGCCAATGGCATCCGCCAGCCGCCGCACCCCGTCCACGCCCAGCTCTATCGCCTGGTACAGGCCGATGTTGCCCAGCAGCGGCACCGTGGGCGCCACGTGACGCACGGCATAGGACTCCGCTGCCTTCGGGTTCTCCGCCATGGCTCGCTGGCTGCCTACCCCGAAGGCCAGCCCGTGCCGCTCGGCCAGCAGCGCCAGGTCCCGGTTCACCACCCCGGCCCGCTCCGTGCCGCCCGTCATGCCGGTGATGAGCAGCGGGTAGCGAATCTTCTTGCCTAGGAACTCCGTGGAGAGGTCCACCTCTTCCACGGCCAGCTCCGGCATCGCGCAGTGCACCAGCCGCACGTACTCCAGCAGCGTGCTGTTCTCCGCCGGCTCGACGTCTCCGGTCGCGCACAGGTCGAGGTGGGCGTCCTTGCGCTTCGCGGTCGCCTCCTCACCCGTCACATCCCGCCTGCCCTGTTTAGGAACCATGTGCCTGGAAAATTACAAGAACGACGAGAGTGTCCGATATCCTCGAATCCCTAGCAAGTAGGGCAGGCAGGCGCAAGCCACGCCTGTTCAACGGAGCCCTACACCGGGTGCGGGTGGACGGTTGGAGAGAGCGGACGGTATGAGGGCGGGCGTGAGCACGCCCGCGTCCAAGGTGGCGGTCTTCCTGCACAGTGGAGACTATGACCGAGTGCACCAGGGGTTGGCCATCGCCGCGGCCGCGGTGGCGTCGGGCCGGCGCGCGGAGGTGTACCTCTTCTGGTGGGCGCTCGAGCGCTTCCTCCAGGGTCGCCTGGACGAGCCGGACTTCCACCCTCCGCGAGAAGACGTGGTGGACCGCTTCGAGTCGCGCCGCATCCCCACCCTGCGCCAGTTGCTGGAGCACCTGCGTGAGTCCGGGCTGTGCACGGTGCAGGGGTGCACGGGCTCGCTGGGCGCGCTGGGGGCCGAGTCCCTGGCCGACAAGGGTCCGCTCGACGGCTGGGTCGGCTGGAGCGCCATCCTCCAGAGGACCGCGGGCGTGGTGGACCGCTTCTACCTCTAGCCCCACCCGGCACGTTTGACGCGTCCCGCCGCCTGCTTACGTTGTTCCCGACCCCGAGAGAGGGAAAGGAAAGGCAAGGCAACGTCATGAGTGCTGGCGCGAGGTATGGATCGTCAATGCCCCAAGAGGGCCTGCGCGGGAGCGGCTGGGGACACCGGCTGAGCAACGCGCTGAAGACGACGGTGCTGCTGGCGGGACTCACGGCGCTCCTGTTGTGGGTAGGCGAGCGCCTGGGCGGCCCGCAGGGGCTCGTTGTCGCGGGCTTCTTCGTCGTGGTGATGAACTTCGTGTCGTACTGGTTCAGCGATCGGATCGCCCTGGCCATGCACGGGGCGCAACCCCTGGAGTACGCCGAGGCACCGTGGCTGCACCAGATGGTGGAGCGGCTGGCCGCGCGTGCGGGCCTCCCCAAGCCGAAGCTGTACCTGCTGCCCACCCGGACGCCCAATGCGTTCGCCACGGGCCGCAACCCGGAGCACGCCGCCGTGGCGGTGACGGCCGGTATCGTGGACCTGCTGGATCAGCGGGAGCTGGAGGGCGTGCTCGCGCACGAACTGTCGCACGTGAAGAACCGCGACACCCTCATCGGCACCGTGGCGGCCACGCTGGCGGGCGTCATCAGCTACGCGGCGCAGATGCTCTTCTGGTTCGGCGGCTCGATGCTCAGCCGCGATGACGACGAGGACGGGCTCGGCCACGCGCTCGGCAACCTGGGCGTGCTGCTGGTGGCGCCCATCGCCGCCACCCTGCTGCAGCTCGCGGTGAGCCGCTCGCGCGAGTACGGCGCGGATGCCACCGGCGCGGAGCTGGTGGGAGACCCGGATGCCCTGGCCAGTGCGCTGATGAAGCTGGAGCAGGGCGTGCACCTGATGCCCTATGACCGGGCGCCGGCCACCTCGCACCTCTTCATCGTCAACCCGCTGTCGGGCGGTGCCATCATGCACCTCTTCTCCACGCACCCGCCCATCGCCGAGCGGGTGCGCCGCCTGCGCGAGATGAGGGGCCGCCTGAGCTCCTCGCGCGGCTGGAGCAACGCCTGGGCTTGAGGCTCCGGACGTGACGGGGCCCCGCCCATCCGGCCGGGTGGGGCTCCTACCCCGCGGCCGAGGCCGGTGGTGGCGGGGTCTCGGCCGGCAGCGCGGGGGCCACCTCGTCGAGCTTGTCGAAGTGCGCGAAGGGGTTCTCCAGCATCTCGCGCAGCGTGTTGGCCAGGATGCCGGCGTGGAAGCCGTCGATGAAGCGGTGATCGAACGAGGCGTTCACGTTCATGACCTTCCCCGGCACCACCTTCCCGTCCTCCACCACCGCCGCGTCCTTGATGGCGCCCGGGGCGATGAAGATGGGCACGCGCGTGTAGGGCACCAGCGGCACGTACGCCGTGTCCAGCCCCAGCGAGCCCACGTTGGTGATGATGGCCGAGCCAAACGCGTCCCGGGGCATGCCCGCCCACGTCATGTCCCAGTTCAGCGTGTACATGAAGAAGGACATCAACCAGGTGAAGACGTTGAGGAACATGTAGGGGATCTTCTGGATGCTCCCCTTGCCCTTCTCCATCATCTCGTCCTTGCGCTGGCGGACCCGCTGCACCGCCGCCTCCATCTCGGCGGCGATCTCCCGCAGCGACTTCTGCTCCGCGTCGTCGAGCTTCGCCGAGGTCAGGTCCACCTTCCCGCCATCCGTCTGCACCACCAGCGTGGAGACGGTCACCCGCTTGCGCAGGTAGATCTTGTTGAAGCGCAGGATGGCGTTGGCGTCCGGGCAACGGCGCAGCGCCTCGGCCATGGCCTTGACCAGCAGGTGCGTCACCGTGAGGCGGATGCCCGTCTTCTGGCGGAAGGCCTCGATGTAGGCCAACGCCTTGTCCATCCGCAGCGTCATCGTCCCGTAGACGGTCGGGTCGTACGCGGTCTTCCAGCTTCCGATGGCGAGCTTGCGGAAGCTGGAGATGTTGTCCTTGGGAATGAGCTCCAGATGCGCCATGACGCGGGGGTCCCTCCAGAAGGTGCGCGCGAGCCCTCCAGCATTACCTTTTTTCCAGTGCTTGGAGAAAGCCCCCCTGCCCCACTCACCGCCATCCGGGCCCTTCGAGCACTCCGCCACCCAGACTCCTAACTTGAGCAGCGGATCGCAGCTCTGCAGGGGTGGACGGGCGAGGTGGGGCCAGGTCCGCTGGACGATGGGCGAGCGACGAGACCTATTGACGTCCCGCCTCCGAACGTTAGGCTGCGCCGCTTTTTGCATCATCCCCGGAGGTTTCCCTCGTGCTGGTAGCACTCCTCATCGTCGTCTCGCTGGGCTTCCTCATCACGCTCAGCATGCTGCTCTTTGGCTCGAAGCAGGCCGCGGCGCTCCCCTCCTCGACGCACCCCGTCAAGGCCGAGCTGGAGTCCGACACCAAGGCGCGCGCGCGTCTGGAGGCCGACCTGGAGCGCAAGCGCAAGGAGCTGGATGAACAGCGTACGCAGCTCCAGGATGTGAAGGAGCAGCTCAAGCAGGCCAAGCGGAAGATCTACGAGCAGAAGGAATCGGAGAAGGGCGAGAAGGACCTGGTCAAGGCCCGCCTCGAGGTGGAGCGCACCGCCTCCACGCAGCTCGAGGTCGTCCGGGGCGAGTTGGCCCAGGCCGAGGCGGAGATTGCTCGGCTGAAGGCCGAGACCGAGATGGGCCGGGGTGGCCGCCGGGGTGGCGCTCCCGCCGCCGCACCTGCTCCTGCTCCTGCTCCCGCTCCCGCCGTGGCCGCCACGCCGGCGCCGCAGCAGCAGCTGTCCGCCCCCGCGCAGCCGGAGGAGCGGGTGGTGACCGCGACCACGACCGTGGTGCCCGCCGCCGCCGAGCCCGCGGCCGAGAAGGGGCAGCGCCGCTACCGTGATCTGAACGACGCCGACCGCGAGAAGATGGAGCGGCTGGAGGCGACGGCGAACAAGGAGCGCAGCCGGTCCGCCGAGCTGGAGCGCGAGCTCAAGCGCGTCAAGGGCCGTGCCGACTCGCAGCAGCGCATCTTCACCGCCAGCAAGAACGATCTGGAGCTGGTGAAGGACAAGTACAAAGCGCTGGAGAAGCGCCTGAACCGCACGCTGCTGGAGCGTGATCTGCTGCGCCGGGCCATCAAGGACCTGGAGAAGAAGACGGGCATGCTGGCCGAGCGCACGGAGCTGACGCCGGACGAGATGGCCGCCAGCGATCGGAAGGTGGAGGAGGCCGCACAGGCCCGCACCGCCGCCGAGGCCGCGCAGCAGCAGGCCGTCGCCGCCGCCGAGCAGTCCAGCACCCCTGCCGAGCAACCCGCGACGGGCGAGTCCCAGCAGGACGAGAAGCCCTCGGCGCCGACCGCGTAGTGGCGCGCTGGGAGGAGTGGGGTTCCACTCCTCCCACGCCGCGCTCAGCGTCGAGGCGGGTTTGAGTCTCAGCTGCCCAACATGCGCAGGAAGGGAGATGCCGACAGACGTCCGCGCATCTCCCGGGCCTGCACCAGCCCGGTATGCTGGAGCTGCGTGAAGGCCCGCGTCTGGAGCTGACACGCCCCCTGACTGCGGAGGGAGAGCTCCAACGCGAGCACGTGCCGTCGCCGCATGGGGCCCTGCTCCAGTTCCTCCAGCAGGCCGTCCAGACTGAACGCGCGCCCGCGCAGGTAGCGGGTGCCACGGGCGAAGTCCTTCCGAGATTCCGACCACCACGCGGCCACCGCCTCTCTTGCCGGTACCGGTAGCGCATCCTCCGGCCGAGGCTCCAGATCCCGCGAAAGGTCCTCCACGAGCGGGGGCAACGGCTCTTCTTCTTTCCCCTCCCTCGCGTAGGCGCCTTCCAGCTTCAGCCCGGTGATGGCACTGAAGGCTTCGCCCGCCAGGGCCGCCACGGGTCCCGGCCCCATGAGCTCCAGGCACGCCTCGGCGGCCTCCACTCGGCCACTGAAACCCAGCGCCCAGAGGGCGTTCTCGCGCATCGCCTCCGCCCCGGTGCACGCCGACAGCCGCACCAGGTCACGCTCGTCGCCACCGAGCGCCAGCATTACCAGCGACATCCGATCCACCTTCGTGCGCGAATCCACCGCCTTGCGGCACGCCTCCCAGGCGGCATGCACTCCAGACATCATCCCCGCCGCGATGGCGGCTTCCCGCACGCCAGGACGCGAGTCCGCCAGCAATCGGGGCAGCTCGCGCGAGGCCACGTCCCGGGGCAAGGACGGCATACCGCGGAGCACGGCCACCACCACCCGGGCGTCCGGGTGCCCGAGCAACTCCACCTCGACACCGCGAGGGAGCTGACCCCTGGAAGCGAGGACCTCGAGGGCCCAGGCCTGGAGCACGGGCTCCGGGGTCTTCAGCAATGACAGCAGGGCCTCGCCCACCTCCGGCCGTCCGTTCAGCTCCAGCGCCCGCCCGAGGGGGGCGAGCGGCCCTTCGGGAGCGGCGGCCTGTACCCGCTTCACCAGTTCGGCCAGTTCCAGGCGTCCGGGCTCGGCCAACAGCGCCCAGAGCGCAGCGGAGATGCGCGGCGGGTCCTCCGAGTCCAACGCGGGCAACAGCAACTCCCTGGCCACGGCCTCGCCGCCCACCACCAGCCCGTCCAGGTGAGCCAGCAGCCGCTCCTCCAGCGAGGCCACGTCCTCCAGGGAATAGTCTGGCGCCACCAGGGCGCGATTCCACTGCACCCAGAGGAAGCTCGCCTCGTCCAGGTGCTCCTCGTAGATGTCCATCAGCGGGGATGCCATGGATCAGTTCACCTGCACCGAGCCACCCTTGATGCGGTGGGTGCCCGAGGCGTGGCTTTCGATCTGGGTCCCCTTGATGACAACCCGGCCATTGCGCCGCAGGGTGATGCTGGCCTGGCCGCATCGCAAAACAATCTCATCCTGGCCCTCGATGACGACTCGTTTGCCATCGACATGAGCCTCCACGGGCTGCTCCTCGATGGGCGCGGACTGCGCAAGGACTGCGTCCAGCAACGGCGTGGAACTGGGTGTCTGCTCCAGCCCCACCACCAATGGCATCAAGGGATCTCCATTTTCGAAGAGCAATACCGCCCGCTGACGGGTAGCAATGGCATCCCGCAGCGCCTCGGGCTCCAACGGAACCGTGCGCCGGGCAGCCAACGGACGGCCGGTGCGATTTCCCTCGAAGTCCACCAGCAGCATTCCCGCCTCATCCGTCCCAACGACCCACCCCAACTTGCTTCCCCAGATGGGCTCGCGCGTTTCATCGTCCGACCCTGTTCCCAACGAATGCATGGGTACCTTCATCCGGTGTCTCCTCTGATTGTGCTGGGTCCCAGCCCTGCCCCCCCATGGGTAGGAATAGTCTATCAGGTGGAACACCTTCTCCAGGAGTCCCTACCAGTCGCTATCAGAGCAACGAGAGTGCTGGATGGCAAACACCTACAACGTTTGACATATGCATCTGAATTTATCTAACGTCACTCCTCCGAAGTAGGGGGGATTAAACAATGTGGGGGCTGAAGAATCGCACGGCCTACGCCGCAGAACGGAACTGGACGCGCGACAAGGACGGAGTCCATTGGTGGCTCGTCGCAGTCAAGGCAACGTTCGACATCGCTCCCGGGGGACGGCTCATGCTGGCGGACGAGCAACCGCCCCCGGTGCTGGCACCAGAGTATTTCGGCGAACCAGGCCGGTCGAGCTTGCGCTACGACTCCGATCTCCTCGCGGCGAAGCCGGGCACGGACGTGCTGGTCGCCGCGCACGCGCACGCGCCGCATGGAAAACCTGCTCCCACGGTGCCGGTCTCGCTCCGTATCGAACGGCTCCACAAGGAGATACTCATACACGGGGAACGCCTCTACGACCGGGGGTTGCTCGGCGTGACGGTGACCCGGCCGCAGCCGTTCACCACGCGCCCGATTCGATACGAATTCGCATTCGGTGGCAGCGACCTGTCCAACCCCGATCCCCAGAAGCAGCGTATCGATGAGCGGAACCCGATCGGACGCGGCTTCGCGCGGCGAACAACTGACGTCGTTGGGGAACTGGCCCACGCGATAGAGTATCCACGTGGCGCTCCAGCGGAGATGGGACCGGCGGGGTTCGGCCCGATCGATTCCTCCTGGATGCCGCGGCGCAAGCTCGCGGGGACATATGACGCACGGTGGGAACAATCGAAGAAGCCGCTGCTGCCTGATGACTTCGATCCCGCCTTCGCGCTGAGTGCCCCCACGGACCAGCGGACCGAGAAGCCCATCGTCGGCGAAGAGCGTGTCGAGCTCTTGAACATGACCCCCGACGGTGTCCTGCGCTTCGAGCTCCCGCGCATTTCGCTCGGCTTCACCACGCGCATCGGCACGCGGCGCGAGCAGCACGGCTCGCGACTGGTAACGGTGCTCGTGGAGCCCGAGGAGAGGCACCTCTCCCTGGTGTGGCAGAGCGTGCTGCGCGTTCCCGTCCCTGACGCGGACTATCTCGACGAAACGGAAATCGTCGAACAAAGGAGTACGATGTGAACGCCCAGGTCGAGGTGGTGGCCGTCGGCGCGCGAACCCCTGTCGGCCTCACCGCCGAGAGCAGTGCGGCGGCCGTGCGCGCTGGCATCACGCGGTACGCCGAGTATCCCTTCATCGACCCTCGCGGCGAACCGGTCGTGGTCGCCGCCGACCGGCTGCTCGAACCCAAGTTCGAGGGACGAGACCGTCTGGCGCCCATGGCCGAGAGTGTTCTCGAGGAGATTGAAGCCAAGATCGATCAGAAGATCCTCTACGGGGGCAGGCTCAGCGTGTTGCTCGCGCTTCCAGAAACCCGCCCGGGGTTCTCCGAGGACGACGCGGCCTGGGTGGCGAACGCCCTGGCTGCTCGGTTCCGAGCAAAAACGTCCAACGCGCACGTCGAGATCGCCGGGCGAGGGCACGCCGGAGCGATTCGGGCCGTCGAGCAGGTGGTGAGGGAGTGCTCCGAAAGCAGGGACAATCTGTTCCTGGTCGTTGGAGTCGACAGCTACCACCACGCAGATACGTTCGCATGGTTGGAGCGCAGCCGCCGGTTCGCACAACCGGGGATTCGCAACGGGTTCACCCCGGGCGAGGGAGCTGGATGCCTCGCACTGATGAGCGCGGGACTGCGCCGTCGCTTGCGCCTCCCCCAACTGGCCATCATGCGAGGGGCGAGCACCGCACAGGAGCGACTGCTGCGCGACAGTGACACGGGCTCGTTCGGCGTCGGAATGACCCAGGCGCTCCAAGGCGCCATCGCTGGCCTCGACCGTCCCCGCGAGGGCGTCGACGCCGTGTACACGGATATCAATGGTGAACGTTACCGCAGTGAGGAGTGGGGCTTCGTCGCGTTGCGTGCACCGTCGGTCTGGAAGACGCCCGGGTACAAGGCCCCGAGCGACTGCTGGGGTGACGTGGGCGCTGCATTTGGGACGCTCGGGAGCATCCTGGCGGTCCAGGCGTTCGCGCGGAGCTACGCGCGAGGCCCGAGGGCTCTGGTGATGGCAGGCTCAGATGGCGGGCTGAGAGGGGCTATGCTCCTGCAAGCTCCCCAGGTGTCATGAGGAGGCAATCCGAATGTCGAAAGTCTCTGTGAATACTCCGAAGACCCCGGTGACCGAAGGGACCAACGGGGTCGCCGCGGCGACGTTGCCCAACGTGTGCAAGATGCCGGGGCCGCCAGCTCCGTTTGTCCCGACCCCTCTGCCCAACATCGGCAAGAGCGGAACAGACCCGAAGAACTACTCCAAGAGCGTCACAATCGAAGGGAAGAAGGTGGCGATCAGGGGCGCCACCTTCGGTTCCATGGGTGACGTGGCCAGCAAGGGGACCGGAGGCGGAATCGTCTCCTCCAACGTGGAAGGACCCACGAGCTTCGTGGGACCCGGGTCCATGGACGTGAAGATCGAGGGGAAGAACGTCCAACTGCTCGGCGACCCGATGCTCAACAACTGCGGGCCGAGCGGCAGCCCGGCGAACGCGGCGACAATGATGGGCGTGCTCCAAACGACCGGGTTCGTCACGGTCGTCAATGGGGAGGACAAATGCCCTTTGTGCAGGCAGCGACACGGTGAAGACGCTACTCTGAAAGAGGCTCCGTCGACGAAGGTCAATGCCGGGCGACTAGCGCAGAGAGTCGCCAGGAAGGTGCGCTCTGGCGAATCTCCCCCTCTCGCGACAATGCTGGGGGTAGTCCAGTGCAAGTGTGGAAAAAAGAAAACCTATGCAGACCACTCGGGGGATACACTCCAATGTGTTTGCGACAGTATCGCGGAGCTAAAATGGGTGGGCCCCACGACTGCAACCAGTCCTGACATCAAAAAGAAAAAGGTCAAGAGTTTCCTTGAAGGTCGTTTCAGCCAACGAGGGGCAGACTTAGACAAGACGTGGCAGAAACTCACTCACCGCGCCCAAAAGAGCAAGCGCGGTGAGACCTCGTCTGCGGCCTACCCTCCGGGCTCTTGTGCTGGCCCAAGGGCACTCGTGCTCGCTCTAGAAGATAAAGCCTATCCGGCTGGCCTCACCGAACGATGGTTCCACAGCGGAAAGCAGCCGGTTGAGGCGAAGATCAGGTTCCGCGATGCGGAGAGCGGTGAAGAGGTCGAAGCTTACTTCGACCATGGAAAGACCGTCCCGCCGTGTTTGACCTGCAATGTCATCATTCCTTCAATGCTCTGCCCCGAAGACAAGGAAATCGAATGTCAGCACCCTTAATGGAACTCGAGATGGAAGAACTGCTCCTGAGAATCGAGCCAGAACTCGCGGACCAGTGGCAGGGGGCGACTCCCGACATGATCGAGAAGATCGAGCGGCTTGCTGGTCACCCTTTGCCTCCATTCTATCGCTGGTTCCTAAGTCGCATGGGTAAGAGCATGGGGGCTCTGGCCTATCCGACTGTAGACTTCTCAGCGCAACGCGTGCTCGCCTGCTACGCCGAGAAGTTGGTCATGCCCGACCCCCGATTCTTGCTCATCGGATATGAATCCAATGAGATGATGCCTCTGCATGTCTTTTACGATTTCGATGCGCCGGCTCGAGAGGACGCCCTGGTGACGGAACGTTACGCCAAGGGAGGTGAACTTTACGACAGCTTCGAGACTTTGCGCGAAATGTTAGCATGGGGTGCGCTCTTGAAGTTCAGGGTCAACAAGATGCCGCAACAGTGTGAGGGCGTTCTCTCCAGCGATGATCCAGATCTCCTCTCACACCTCGATCCGCTGATGAGTAGTCTTGGGTTCACCAAGCCGATTCCCACCGGGCCTCGCTGTGGCCTTTACGAGCGGCACGATTCGGTCCTGATATGCTCGCGTACGCCGAGGGAAGAACTTATCGGCAATCAGGCCTTCACGCTCGGTGGACGCGACTCGGGAGTTCTCAGAAAGATTCTGGGCAGGATCACAACCGAGTCCTCGCTAGAGGTCGAAGTCGACGAGTGGACGCCAGCGCTCCGATGAAACGTCAGCTGTGCCCATGTTCCAGGGTTTATAAATCACCCGGCAGCAACGCTCGAAAATCCACTTGATTTCGGGCATTTGGCCAATGCCAACGGTTGGTGACTTACGTTCTCTGGAACATTGCAAACCGCTGGCGCGGTGGAGAAAACCAGCGGCGGAAGGAAACGCCCAAGAATTCCAAGCGCTGACTCTGGGACCGAACGCAGCTCCGGGCATCGACCCTCCCCAAGAGGTGAAGAGGACCTGTCAGTCCAGCGGTACTGGCGTGTAGATGAACAGGTCCCCCAGTGTCGTCTGCCGGACCCCGTTGTCGTCCAGGCCGCCCACCACGAGCACCGAGCCGTCCTCCAGCACCGTGCACGTGTGCTGGTGACGCTCCCGCTCCAGCGGCTTCAACCCGAGCAGCGCCGTCGGGCCACCTTCCTTCCCGGGGACGAGCATCTCCACATGCGGGTCACTCACGAGCCCACTCGTGCTGGACCCCAGCCCTCCCAGGGTCATCACCCGCCCATCCGGCAGCGCCACCGCGCACAGGTTGCTCCGGGCGAACACCTGGGGCCCCGCCGTCACCTGTGAGTCGCTCGCGGAAATGATCTCCGAGGAGGCCAGGAGCCTCACGTCCTCCACGCGGCCGGGCGAGTCGTAGCCCCCCAGGTACGCCAGCCGCTCCGGCCCACCGAATGGCACGAGCGCCCCGTCGCGCCGGGGCTCCCGCAGCCGTGCGCCCTCGCCCACCGGAACGAAGCTGCCTCCCTCGTACCCGAAGAACAGCACCTCCGGGCGCAACTCCGTCCCATCCCAGCCCCCCACCACGGCGATGCGCCGCCCCTCCTGCACCGCCATCACCCCCATGCCCACCCGGGGCACCCGCGTGCTCACGGAGAACCCCTGGCCCGTCGTGCTGTCGTAGCCCTCGGCCTCCGACACCACCGCCCCCCCCTCCCCCACTCCCCCGACGAGCAGCACCCGCCCGCCCGAGTCCACCGCCGCCGCGTGGTGGCTGCGCGCCACCTTCAACTCCACCGCCGTGGACGTCCCCTGGGCCACGTCCAGCACCCGGGCATTCCGCATGGGCAACGTCCCCTCCGCCGACACCGCCTCGCCTCCCGCCACCAGCACCTTGCCTCCCGGCAGCCGCGTCGCGGTGTGGAATGCCCTCGGCGAGCCCAACCCCAGCCCCTGCTCCAGCGCGCCCGTCACCGGATCGAAGAGCTCCGTCGAGGACAGCGTCGTGCTGTCCCCGTTCAGGTCGAGCTGGATGCCTCCGGCCAGCAGCACCCGCCCGTCCTCCAGCAGCGTCGCGGTGTGCCCCGCCCGGGGCTCCGCGAGCGTCACGCACGCATCATTCGCCCCGCCCGGCCTCACATACTCGTCCACACGGCGCACCGCGACGCGCACCGTCGGGCGGCCCTCGTCCGCCGACTCCGGCACGTCGAAGGGATGCGAGCGCCCCACGGACACCACGCGGCCTCCCGCTCCAGGCAGGTCCGTGTAGCCGCGCACCTCCAGCACCCGACCCTTCCCCGAGGGGACCTCCGGCGGCTCCACCCGGCCCGGCTCCACCAGGACGTAGCGCTCCACGGGCTCCATCCCCACGCCGGTGACTCGGAAGCGCAGGTAACGCACCCCCTCCAGGGCCGGCGTCCCCGAGCACGCCTCCGTGCGGAGTTCCACCCCGTAGAGCCCCTCCCTCGGCCCACAGCCAGCGAGGAGCCCCATCGCCACCACCCAGGCCTTCCAGCCTGGCGACCGGGCCCTGCCCTGTCCGATGCCCCACCCGGCGGGCAAGGTCCACCCGTTGATACTCCGCCCCATGGCGTTCCCCTTTTGCGGTTTCCGGCCACGGCTCAGCCAAAGATGGCTTGCGCTCGGACCGCCGCGAGCGTAGCGATGCCCTCTGGCCGTGGTCAACGCGGCCCCTGTCCCCGAATGAAGCTCTCGCTCGCCACCCGCATCTTCCTCGGTTACGCGGTGGTGCTCGTCACCTTCGGCGCCGTGTCCCTGTTCAGCGTGGCCGAGCTCCATCGCAACCGCCTGGAGATCCGCTTGGTGAGCCAGGGCTACCTGCAGCTCTCCCAGGACGCCGCCACGCTCGAGTCCATCCACGCCAATCAGGAGCGGGACACCGAGCGGTTGCTCGAGGAGGGCAGCGTGGAGACGCGGCGGGCCCTCATCCGGCTCGCCCGGGTGTACCTGCCTACCCCCATGGAGCGGTTGCGGGCCGCCCAGGAACGGACCCGCGAGATGCGCGCCCTGGTCCCCGCGGGCGAGGTGCAGATCGTCATCCAGGAGCTGGAGTCGCGCTTCGGCGAGCTCGCCAACCGCTACCAGTCCTACGGCCGGGCGGCCGAGGCCGTCTTCACGGTGCTCTCCAGCGAGAGCCCCGCCACGGAGGAGGTGTCCCGCGCCACCGCCGAGCTGCGTCAGCATCAGGCCTCCATCGGCAGCGACATCCACCGCCTGCGCGCCGCCCTCAGCAACCGCATCCGCGAGCGCGTGGACGGGGCCGAGGACCGCGAGCGGCGCACGGGCCTGGCCATCATCACCCTGTCCGTGCTGGCCATCGGCGTGGGTCTGGGCGCCACCGCCTGGTCCGCCCGCACGCTGCGCCCGGTGCGCACCCTCATCGAGGGCGTGTCGCGCATCGGCCGCGGCGACTACAGCGCGCAGCTCGGCGTGCGCGGCGACGACGAGGTGGCGGTGCTCGCCCGCAGCTTCGATGCCATGGCCCGCTCGCTCCAGGCGCGCGAGGCCCAGCTGAAGGCCCAGGCCGAGGCCCTCATGCGCGCCGAGCAGCTCGCCGCCGTGGGCCGCATCTCCGCCCAGGTCGCCCACGAGGTACGCAACCCCCTATCCTCCATCGGCCTCAACGTGGAGCTGATGCAGGACGCCTTCGAGCGCGCCACCTTCGAGTCCCCGGCCGATGCCCGCGAGGCGCGCGAGCTGCTCGCCGCCGTCACCCGCGAGGTGGACCGGCTCACCGAGGTGACGGAGCAGTACCTGCGCATGGCCCGCCCGCCCAGGCCCAGCCTCGAGCCCACCGACGTCACCGAGGTGCTCGCCAGCGTGCTGGACTTCTCTCGCGAGGAGCTGGAGCGCGCCCACGTGGAGGTGGTGCGCGAGCTCACCCCGGACACGCCTCGCGCCCTGGCCGACGAGGGCCAGCTGCGCCAGGTGTTCCTCAACCTGCTGCGCAACGCCCGCGAGGCCATGCCCGACGGCGGCCGGCTCACCATCGCCACGCGCGTCCTCGAGCGCGAGCTGGAGGTCGCCCTCCAGGACACCGGCCGCGGCATGAGCGAGGCCGTGCGCTCGCGCATCTTCGAACCCTTCTTCTCCACCAAGGAAGACGGCACGGGGCTGGGCCTCGCCGTCTGCCAGCAGATCCTCAAGGCCCATGGCGGCGAGCTCTCGTGTCAGAGCGAGTCCGGCCAGGGCACCACCTTCTTCGTCAGGCTTCCCCGCGCATGAGCTTCACCTACCACCGCGACGTCCTGCCCAACGGCCTGCGCGTCGTCACCGTCGAGACCCCGCACCTGCACACCGCCCTGCTCGCGGTGTACGTGCGCACCGGCAGCCGCCACGAGACGGCCGCCAACAACGGCGTCAGCCACTTCCTGGAGCACCTCTTCTTCCGCGGCACCGAGGGCTGGCCGGATACCGTCAAGATGAACACCGCCGTGGAGGAGGTGGGCGGCAACCTCAACGGCGTCACCACCCGGGACCACGGCTACTACTACACCCCCCTGCACCCGGCGCACCTGGACGTGGGCCTGGCCATCATCGGCGACATGCTCACCCGACCCCGCCTCACCGACATGGAGGTGGAGCGCAACATCATCCTCGAGGAGATGCTCGACGAGGTGGACGAGAAGGGCCGGGACATCGACATCGACAACCTGTCCAAGCGCGTGCTCTTCCCCGAGCACCCCCTGGCCTTCAAGATCGCCGGCACGAGCGAGTCCGTCTCGCGCCTCACCCACGAGCAGATTCGCGAGCACTTCGCTCGCCACTACGTCACCGGCAACCTGGTGGTGACGGCCGCGGGCCGGGTGAAGCGCGACGAGGTGCTCGCGATGGTGGAGCGCCACTTCGCGCGGCTGCCCCAGGGACCCGAGAGCCTCGACATCCCACCGCCCTCCACCCCCGCCGGGCCCCGCCTCCACATCGTCACCCATGACGAGTCCCAGACGGAGTTCCGCCTGAGCTTCCGCACCGTCCCCGAGCACCACGAGGACTGGCCCGCCCTGCAACTGCTGCGGCGCTTCCTGGATGACGGGCTGTCCTCGCGGCTGCCGTTTGAAATCGTGGAGAAGCGCGGGCTCGCCTATTCGGTGCATGCCTCGCTGGAGGCCTTCCACGACGCGGGCATCTTCGAGATCGAAGCCGCGAGCGCCCCGGAGCGGGCCTCGCTGGTGGTGGCGGAGACGTTCCGCGTGCTGGGCGAGCTGTGCGGCACGGAGGTGAGCGAGGAGGAGCTGAACCGCGCCAAGCGGCGGCACCGGATGTTGCTGGAGTTCTCCCAGGACTCGCCGGGCGAGCTGGCCGGATGGTTCGGCGGCACGGAGCTGTTCCGCCGGCCCGAGTCCTTCGGCCTGCGCGCGGACCTGGTGGACGCAACGAGCGCGGCCCGGGTGCGCGAGGTGGCCCGGCGCTACTTCGCCCGGGAGAACCTCACCGTGGTGGCCGTGGGCCAGCGCAAGGGCATCAAGGCCCTGGAGAAGGTGGTCGACACCGCCGAGGGGCTCCCGACCCGCTGACTTCCACTTTCTCAAACTCAAAGAACACATCGTTGACAGGGAGATCCCCGCTCATCGAGGCTCTCCCCGAGACGTCGTCCGGGAGGCACGAGAAGAACCCACCTCGGGAGTCAACTTCCGAGGCATCAAATGCCCGGAGAAGGTGATAGATGCCCATCGCCGAGGGGCGACCCAGCCCCGACGCTCGTCGCGGACGATGGGGCTCCGAGCGGAGCCTCCTTCGCTCCAGGGATGCTCGATGATGACCGCTGTCGCACCCCGGAAGGAACCCGTCATCTTCAGCCAGGTGGTGGAAGCGCTCTTCAAGCACGCCATCAAGAGGGAACGGTTCGACGAGAGCACCCGGAAGCGCCTCAAGACGATCGGCATCGACCTGGACCAGCCCTTCCTGGTCGCCTACTCCATTCCCACCTGGTTCGCCGCCATCAACGTCTGTGCCGAGGTCCTCCACCCGGACCTCCCCAGCGAACAGGCCCGCTACCGGCTCGGCCGCCAGCTGGTGGATGGCTACGGGCAGACCACCATGGGCCGGGCCGTGTTCGCGATGCTCCGGATGCTCGGCTGGGAGCGGTCGCTGACGCGCATCTCCCGAGGGCTCCAGTCCGGGACCAACTACCTGGCGGCCCGGACCCGCTTCCTGGATGAAAACACCCTCGAGATGATCTTCGAGGTCATCCCCGAGTTCCACACCGCCCTCGGTCCGCAGCCTGGGATCGATCCGTACTTCATGAACGGCACGATGGACGGGATGATGGCACTGGTCGGCGCGCCGTTCGCGGGAGGCGAGCTGCAGCCCCTCGAGCCCGGCGCCCAGCACGTCGTCTACGTCCTGCGCCGCAAGGGCTGAGCCTACGGGCTCACGCGTCCAGGGGCTCGAAGTCGGCCTTGGTCGCGCCGCACTGGGGGCAGTACCAGTTGTCCGGAATCTTCTCGAAGGGAGTTCCCGGCGGGATGCCAGAGTCGGGATCGCCCTCGGCCGGGTCGTAGATGTGCTCGCAGACGGTGCAGCGGTAACGCTTGTTCATACCGTTCATCTACCCTGTTCCCACCGGCCCCGCCCACCCTCTTGCGTCCATTGGAGCCCCAACGCTCAGCGCTCGCTCGCGTTCAGGTAACGGGTGATGCGCAGCTTCAGCGCCAACGGCGTGAGCGGCATGAACCAGGCGCCCAGCCGGTTGATGACGCCGGGCACCACCACCGCCTTGCCTCGTACCAGGGCCCGGTAGCCCGCCTCGGCCACGTGCCGCGCGTCCCCACTCCCGAGCGGTCCACTGAAGAGACGGGGCCGCTGGTGCTCGGCCGCCCGCGCGGCGAACTCCGTCTCGGTGTACCCCGGACACAGGGCCGTCACCGTCACCCCCCGGCCCCTCAGCTCCTCGTGGAGTGCGGCGGAGAAGGACAACACGTATGCCTTGGTGGCGTAGTACACGGACATGAACGGGCCAGGCTGGAAGGCCGCCGTCGACGCCACGTTGAGCACGTACCCGCGCCGCCTCGCCACCATCCCCGGGATGACCTCGCGGGTCAGCGAGGTGAGCGCCCGGATGTTGAGATCGAGCATCTCCAACTGCTGTCCGGCCGGTAGCTCGTCGAAGGGCCCCGCCAACCCGAAGCCGGCGTTGTTCACCAGCACCTCGACGTCGAGCTGGCGCTCCTTCACCTCGCGCATCACCGTGGCCACGCCCTCGGGCGCACCGAGGTCCGCCCCCACCACCACCGAGGGTGTCCCATGGGCCTGCTGGAGCTGCTCCGCCAGCACCCTCATGGGTTCGGTGCGCCGGGCCACCAGCACCAGCGCGTAGCCCTCGCGCGCCAGGATCGCCGCCAGCTCCCGGCCGATGCCGCTGGAAGCGCCCGTCACCATTGCATACCTGCGCGCCTGCGCCTGAACGATGCTCTCCATCACGCCACGCTTCCAAGAGAGCGAGCCCGGCGTCAATGGCCATGGAGAACTCCAGGGGTGTACCCTGAGGGTCACACCATGAAACCCTCCCCCATCGATTGGCGTGCGCGCCTGGAAGCGTGTGGATTCGAAGGGGCGCAGTACGTGCCTCCCACGTTCGGGGCGCAGGTGCTGTGGTCCTGGAGGGAGCCCCTGGCCGCCGAGGCGGCGCTGCGCGAGCAGCTCGAGCAGCAGCCGGAGGACAAGGATGCCCTGAAGACGCTGATCTCCATCCTCCGGGAGACCGGGCGTGCCAGCGAGGAGGCGCCACTCCGGCGCCAGCTCCACGAGCGGCGCTGCCGCGACCTGGGAGTCCCCGAAGCGCAACGGAACGAGGTAGTCGCCTACCTCGAGGCGGCCGAGACCGGGAGCGCGCCACCGGAGCGCTCGTCGGACGCCTATGTCACCGCGCTGTTCGATGTCTACGCGCCGAGCTTCGATGACAGCCTGCGCGGCTTCCTGGCCTACCGCGCGCCCGAGCGGCTCATGGACGCGGTGCGCGCCGCGCTCGGTGGACGGAGGGAGCTCGACGTGCTCGACCTGGGCTGTGGAACCGGGCTGGCCGGTCCACTCCTGAGACCCCTGGCGCGGCGGCTGGAGGGCATCGACCTCTCGACGGGCATGCTGGCCAAGGCAAGCGAGCGCGGCGTCTACGATGCGCTGCGCGCCGGGGAGATCACCTCGGAGCTCGGAGCCGCCACGACGCTCCATGACCTCATCGTCGCCGTGGATGTACTGGTCTACTTCGGAGCGCTGGAGGTGCTCTTCGAGCGAGCGGCCCGGCGGCTCGCGCCCGGAGGCCTGTTCGCCTTCACCGTGGAGAAGGGAACCGAGCCCGGTTACCGGCTCCAGCCGAGCGCGCGCTATGCGCACCACCTCGACTACGTGCGCAGCTGCGCCCATGCGGCGGGCCTGCGCGCGGTGGTGGAGCACGAGGACACCCTGCGCAGACAGGCGGGTCAGCCGGTCATCGGCCACGTGGTGGTGCTGACCGGAACCTGAGCCGCCACGTGGCTCAGCGCCGACCGCCGCGGATGATGAGGGGCCCGGAGGCCTTCTTCCGGGGCAGTGCCTTCTTCAGCGCCTTCTGGATGTCCAGGTACTGGAAGTTGGTCGCGTCCTGCTTGAGCGCCTCGGCGATGAGCTTCAGCCCCCGTTCGGGCTTCGTCCGGAGCTGTGCGTACAGGTCGGCGAGCGCCACCTTCTCCTCCAGCGAGGCCTCCCCCGTGTCGACGAGCCGCTCCAGGGTGACCATGGCCTCCGGGTTCTCACCGGCCTGCTGTTGCAGGCGCCACAGGCGCGCGAGCGCTGGCGCGAAGCGGGGATTCTCGTTGAGGGCGTAGCCGTACTCATCCTTCGCGCGCTTCACGTCCCCCTGGACTTCCTGCACGCGGCCCCGGACGTAGAGGGCGCGAGCACAGTCCGGCTGCGCCTTCAGCGCCTGCTCCACCCGAGCCAGCGCATCGGCCTTGTTCCCCTGCGCCAGCTTCGTCTCGGCGAGCCGGGCGATGAGGTCTCCGTTCTGCGGGAACTTGGACACCGCCTCGGTGAGCAGGGCATCCGCGTCCGCGTGGCGCCCGAGCATCGTGAGCACCCGCGCCCGCAACGAGACGATCTCCGGCTTCGAGGCGTCCTCGCCCTGGACCTGCGCCAGGTCCTGCTCGGCGTACTCCGCATAGCCGCTCTGGAGGAAGTAGCGGGCGCGCAGAATCCGCGCCGTCGTGAGCCCCGGCTGCTCCTCCAGGAGCCGATCCATCAGCTTCGCGGCGAGCACCTCGTCGCCCTTGGCCAGGAGGATCTCCGCCTCCACCACCTTGGCGTCCACGTCGTCCGGGCGCTCGCGCTGGATGCGCTCCAGCGTCTTGAAGGCGGCGTCGTGCTGGCCGTTCATCGTCTGCAGGTGGGCCAGCTTGAGGATGTCCAGGTCACCGAGTTGATCCGCCTCGCGCAGCTCCAGCAGGAGGCCGATGGCCTGGCGCAGCAGCCCGTCCTGCTCGTAGCGCTCGGCCAGCTTGCGCTTGATGTCGGGGGCCTCGGCGGGGTTGAGGGCCATGGCCTGCTTGAGGGCCAGGATGGACGCGCCCGTGTTGCCCGCCCGGCGATGGGCCTCGGCGAGCTGGATGAGGGGCTCGGTGCGATCGGGCATCAGACCGGCGGCCTCACCGAAGGCCTTCGCGGCCTGCTGGGGATGCCCGCCGGCCAGGAGGTCACGGCCCTCGTCCATCTTCGCCTGGATCTTCTGCTCGCGAGTCTGGACGGAGAGCGTCTCCGGGTCCTTGCAGGCGAGCGGGAGCAACAGTGGTAGGGCCCAGAGCGGGCGAGGAAGTTTGAAATGCATCGCTGAGATGGAGGGTAGCGGATGTTATCCTGCGGCGTCGATGGACCCATTCGTGCGGCGCCTCGTGGAGAGGCTCCATGACCCGGCGCGACCCCTGTCGCGCAACCGGCACTTCCACACGTTCGACACCCCCGAGGGTCGGATGGCGCTGAAGGTGTATCGCCGGCTGAACAGCATCCACAAGGACATCCTCGCCTGCGTGAAGGAGGGCCGGCGCGCCCGGCTCTTCCGCCACGTCAACGAGGAGGGCGAGCACCGCATCGAGCTGCACTTCGAGCGGATCGCCGGACGCCGTGTCTCCCACCTCAAGGCCGCCGAGCTGGAGCTGCTCGCCCAGCTCCCGGGCGTGCGCGACGCGCTCGAGGGGGACCTCTAGCCCCCTGCCCTCCAGAAGCCCGGCGCGCACGGGTTGCGCGGGGTGCCCTCCCAGGGCGCACGGGTTGCGTCGGCTGACACCTCCGCCCCCCGGCACCACCGTTGGAACGAAGGCTGCTAGCGGCGGGACGGGAGGGTTCATGAACGAACAGGACTGGCAGGCGCGGTACGCGGACAAGGTGACGACGGCGGAGGAGGCCATCCGCCAGATTCCCCGGGGGCGGCGCATCCTCATCGGCTCGGGGGCAGCCGAGCCCGTGAGCCTCGTCAAGGCCATGGTGGAGAAGGGCGAGCACCTGGCCGACAACGAGGTGGTGCACCTGATGACGCTGGGCCCGGCCCCCTACGTGGAGCCCGAGTACCAGCACCGCTTCCGGCACATCGCCTTCTTCATCGGCGCCAACACGCGCAAGGCGGTGCAGGAGGGCCGGGCGGACTTCATGCCGGTGTTCCTCTCGGAGATTCCCGAGCTCATCCGCAGCCAGCGCGTCCGGGTGGACGTGGTCCTCCTCCAGGTGAGCCCGCCGGACGCGCACGGCTACGTGAGCCTGGGCGTGTCGGTGGACGTGGTGCGCTCGGCGGTGGAGGCGGCCTCGCTGCTCATCGCCGAGGTCAACCCGCGCATGCCGCGCACGCATGGGGACTCGTTCGTCCACGTGAGCCGCCTGCACCGACTGGTGCCGGTGGACCAGCCGCTCCTGGAGCGTCCCCACGAGGAGCAGGACGCGGTGTCCCAAGAGATTGGCACCCACATCGCCCGGCTGATTCCGGATGGGGCCACGCTGCAACTGGGCATTGGCAGGATTCCGGACGCGGTGCTGGCGCAGCTCACGCACCACAAGGACTTGGGGCTGCACACGGAGATGATGTCCGACGGGGTGATGGAGCTGGTGGAGGCGGGGGTGATGACGGGGCGCAGGAAGACGCTGCTGCCGGGCAAGCTGGTGACGTCCTTCATCATGGGCACCCGGAAGCTGTACGAGTGGGTGCACGAGAACCCGGCCATCGAGATGCGGCCGAGCGACTTCACCAACGACCCGGGAGTGGTGGCGCGCAACGAGCGGATGGTGGCCATCAACGGGGCGCTGGCGGTGGACCTCACCGGGCAGGTGGCGGCGGACACACTGGGCGGGTGCTTCTTCTCGGGGATTGGCGGACAGGTGGACTTCATCCGGGGCGCGGCGAGGAGCCGGGGCGGCCGGCCCATCATCGCCCTGCCCTCGACGGCGAAGGGCGGCAAGGTGAGCAGGATTCAGGTGGCGCTGGAGGGGGGCACCGGCGTGGTGACGAGCCGCGGCGACGTGCACTACGTGGTGACGGAGTATGGCGTGGCGGACCTGTGGGGGAAGAACATCCGCGAGCGCGCCAAGGCGCTCATCCACATCGCGCACCCGGACTTCCGCGCGGAGCTGATGGCGGCGGCCAAGGAGCGGCGCTGGGTGCTGCCGGACCAGGTAGTGCCCCGCGCGCGCTACCCGTGGACGGAGGAGCGGGTGGAGCGCATCCTCTCCGGGCAGGAGCTGCTCATCCGCCCCACGCGCATCACCGACGAGCGGGCGCTCCAGGATCTGCTGTACGGGCTGAGCGACGACAGTACCTACCGGCGCTTCATGTGCTTCAAGAAGCGCCACCCGCACGAGGAGGTACAGGAGCTCGTCAACCCGGACTTCGAGCAGAACATGGCGCTGGTGGCGTGCGTGCCGGGCACGGACAACGTGGTGGGCGTGGTGCGCTACGACGTGGTGCTCTCGACGGGGCTGGCGGATGTTGCCTTCGTGGTCCGCGACGACTGGCAGGGCAAGGGGGTGGGCACGGCGCTGATGAAGCGCATCCGTGAAGCCGCGCAGGCCCGGGGACTGCCGGGCTTCCAGGCCGACGTGCTGGTGACGAACAAGTCCATGCTCGACGTCTTCCACGAGAGCGGCCTCACCGTGAATGCGCGCCTGGAGAGCGACAGCTACCACCTGGAGTTGCTCTTCCCCACGGGCGACGCCGGGCTCACCGGGCCTACTGCGACACCTGGCAGGACGTCCGCAACTCCTCCACGGTGACCCGCTCCGTGGGTCCCAGCAGCGCATAGAGGGTGATGCGATAGCCCTCGACAGGGGACAGACACACCGTGGTCAGCAACTTCCGGGCGCTACCTATGACAGGCCTCGCAGCAGCACGCTCGCCAGCTCTCCCGAGGCCAGTACGGTGAGCGTATCCGCGAAGGTGAAGGTGACGACCGTGGCCCCCGCTGGGATGACAGGCGCCCGACTCGCGGTGTCTGGGCTCTCCTCCAGGGCCTGGGGAAGGTGTGCATGGGTGTGCCCAATGTCTGGCATCACGCACGAGACTGTCCATGACCCACCAGTCGGGAATCATTGCATGGAAATGACCAGCTTTCCGGTACCCACCGATGGTGGGGCCCGGGGGTCAACGTGTCTGCCTTTGGCTATCCAGCTACGGGCATGGACCGTGGGGCCTGCGGGACGCCAGGCAACAGCGGCGCCGGGTTGAGCGCCAGGATGAGCAAACTGCGCAGCGCTTCCTGGAGATCCTCCCCCACGCTGGTGGCTCCCGCGGGCGCCCCCTGCAATTCCGGCGGGACCGGGTGGCCCACCATCACCACCGGCATGCGGATGTCCCAGGCCAGGAAGTGCGCCAGCTTCACCGCCGCTTCCGAGGCATCGAAGAGCAGCGCGCCCAGCGCTCCCGAGCTGAACGGCCGCCACAACGGCCTCGCGGCCTCCGCCGGAGGCAGCACGCAGAAGTCCAGGTGCAGCAGCTCGCTGAGATCCATCCGCCCCAGCGTCCCAAAGCCACTCTTCACCGCGGGGGGCTCGGCGGCCACGGCCTCGATGCCGGGCAGTTGGGACAGCAGCTTCCGCGCCACCGCCGGGCCGCTGCCACAGACGAAGAGCTTCGCGGTGGCCTCGCGCGACGGCCCCCGGCCCCGGAGGATGCGCCCTCGCAGTGCGTGCAGCTCGGCGGGCCCCAGCAGCGGACCGCTCCCCTCCTCCCGGAGGACCTCGGCCATCCGGGCCACGCCCTTCTGGAGGAGCGTGTGCAACACGCCCACCACATCCAGGTCCGTGGCGGGCGCCAGGTCCAACACCTCTCCGAGCGCCCTCGGTTGGCGCAGCAGCTCCACTACCTGTGCCGTCACCGGATGCTGATCCTGCGTCAGGTCCGCGTCCGGCGAGAGCACCAGCCGGGTGTTGCGCGCCGGCAGCCCCGGCAGCAGCCGGTTCAGCTCGTCCGCCTGGCGCATCGCCTCCAGCAGGGCATCGTCCACGGCGCGCTGGATGCGGGGCTTGCCGCTGGTGGTGCCCGGAGAGAAGGTGAACGAGCCCTCGGTCCACACCAGCAGCCGGAAGAGGGCCTTCTCGCCTTCCGCGCGGCCCATCTTCGCGTTCACCGGGCGGCCTTCCACCACGGAGATCTCCCCGCGCTCGCTGCCCCGCTCCAGCGTCAGCTTGCCGCTGCGCTTGTTCATCCCGAGGATCTGCATCAGGTCCGGGATGCTCAGCTGGCTCAACGAGCCTTCGATCTCCTGGACATCGGCCTTGAGATCCTTGGCCGCCTCGCCGCGGCGGAAGACGTGCTCGATGCGGGAGAGCACCTCGTCGATGTTGAAGGGCTTGCGCAGGAAGCCGTCGCGCAGGCCGCGCAGCTTGTCCGCCTCGAACTGGCCGGTGGAGACCACCACCGGAATGTCATCCGTGCGCGGGTTGGTGCGCAGGATGTTGATGAAGGTGCGCGCGTCCAGCATCCGGCACGCCTCATCGAAGAGGATGAGGTCCGGGTGGCGCAGCACGGCGACTTCCAGGGCGCGCGAGCCATCCGGCGCGTAGTGCACCTGGTAGCCCTTGGTGCGCAGGGCGCGCGAGAGCGGGCGAACCGACTCGAGGTCGGGATCGGCGATGAGGATCTTTCGAACCTGGGCCATGGTCGCTCCCCAACCTTCTCAGTACGGCTGCAGATCGTACTCAGCCTGCAAACGGGTGATGAGCCCATCCACCACGGCGGTGTCCGATGAATGGAAGCCCCAGGTGGCCCCGAGCCCCCGGCGCTGGATGAGCGCGTAGGCGGCGCTCTCCGAGAGCCAGAGGATGAACTCGTGCCGGTTCATCCGGTCGTCTCCCTCCAGGAAGACGGGCGTGAGCGCCGGGTGGGACTCCAGGTCCGAGCGCCGCCCCAGCAGGTAGATGCGCGAGGCCATGTCCGGAGGGGCCGACTCCAACCCCATCGCGATGGGCAGATCCGCGCGGATCTCCGGCCCCCCCACGTACAGCAGCCCGCGCGAGCCCGGATCTCGCATCAACTCGCGGGCGATCTCCGTCTGCAGCTCGTCGAAGAGGACGTCGGACACCTTGCCCCGGCGCGAGGGCTCGGCGTTCTCCTCTATTGGCAGCTTGGGACTGGAGGCATTGCCGAGCAGCAGGTCCACCTCGTCCCAGAAGGGCAGCGTGTCCAGCATCAGCTTGCGCTGCAGGGAGGCGCGCCGCTCGTCCATGCGCCGGCGGCAGCGGTGCACCAGCTCGTCGAAGTCCTCGCCGTCCTTGGGGAAGGTGCTCGCCCCGCCCACCAGCGCCAACGGCAGGCGCGACTCCACCTCCCGCGCCTCCGGCTCCGCGCGCACCGCGTCCAGGGCGCGGCGCACGAACATCATCGCGCCGAAGAAGTCCGTCTCCGGCAGCAGCAGGTAGAACTCCTGGTCGCTCGCCTTGGCGATGACGTCCGAGTCCCGGACGATGCGCGAGAACGCCTTGATGATGCCGCGCACCGCGAGCTTCGCGTCCGCCACGCCCAGGCGCATGCGCACCATGGGCAGGTTGTCCACGCTGAACGTCAGCAGCGAGAACGACCGCCCGTAGCGCCGCGCCTTGTAGATCTCCTTGGAGGCGTAGTCGGTGAAGTAGCTGAGGTTGTAGGCGGCGGTGTCGCGGTCCCGGAGCCCCAGCCGCTGCAATGCCTGGATCCGGCGGCCGTTCTTGACGCCCACCGCGGCCGAGTCACCCAGGATCTTCGCGTAGCGCACGTGCTCGACGCGGAAGTCCCCGCCGAGCGGATCCGACAGCTGCGCCAGGCCCATGATCTCCCCGCTGGTGACGAAGGGGACGTAGAGCACCGGCGAGCGCTCGTCGCGGGCAATCCACGGCGTGGCCTCGCGCAGACGGTTGCCGAGAGGCCCCTCGGGGCTCATGCGATCGGTGAGGAACTGCTTGTCCAGCAGGCCGCGGTAGGCACGGAGGATGAGGTGTCCGCGGTCATCGGTGATCCACAGGGCGGCGCTCTGGGCATCGCAGACGGAGGCGAGCTCGGCGGCCACACGCTCCTGGAGCCACTCGAGGTCCGGCTGGGAGAGGAACTCCAGGCAGCGCTGGTGGAGGTTCTGGTAGCGGGCGAACTCGAAGTTCTCGGTCTGGAGCTGGGTGCGCTCGCGGCGCAGCTGGGCGCGCTCCATGGCGCGCTCGGTGGCCAGCAGCAGGTCCGTCTCGTCGACGGGCTTGGTGAGGACGACGGCCACCCCCGCGCTCAGGGCCATGGCCGAGCCCTTCACGTCCGTGCGCTGGGTGATGAGGATGATTTCCTGATCCGGGTCGCGCTCGCGCAGCTTCGCGGTGAGGCCGAAGCCGTCCATCTCGGGCATCACCAGGTCGGTGATGACCAGGTCGAAGGATTCGCGCCCCACCTCCTCGAGGGCCCGGGCGGCGCTCTCCGCCATGACGACGCGATAGCCCCTCCGGGTGAGGATGTCGGAGGCGAGCTGCCGGAAGAAGTTGTCGTCGTCGACGACGAGGATGGGGCCAGCCACGGCGGAGGACTCAACGAGGGGAGAGTGGACGTCCGAGGTTACCGGCCCGGGAGATCCGGGACAACGCCCGTGAAGACGAAGGCCACGGGGCCCCGGAGGCGGACGTCCGACAGGTCCGAGGGGACACGGATGTGCAGGTCCCCGCCCGGCAGGGTGACGCGCAGCCAGGCATCCGCCGGCAGCCTCTTGGCGAGCACCGCCGCCACGGCGGACGCACAGGCCCCGGTGCCACAGGCCTGGGTGAGGCCACAGCCCCGCTCCCACACCACGACGGTCAGGCCGTCCTTGTCCACCCGGACGAACTCGACGTTGGTGCGCTCCGGGAAGCCGGGGTGCCGCTCCAGATCCGGGCCCAGACGGCCGGCGTCCTCCAGGGGCCGGTCGAGCAGGACCAGGTGCGGATTGCCCATGTTGACGGCGTAGCCGCGCAGCCCGGAGTGGCCGGGCACGGGCGCATCGACGAAGGGCTGACCAGTGGCACCGGAGGGCAGGTTGGCGGCGACGAGCCGCGCGGGCCCCATGGAGAGTTCCACCGAGGCCACCCCATCCACGCCATACCCCGGTGCGCACGAGAGGATCCCGGCCCCCGTCTCCACGTCGACGCGCTCGGGCTTCTCGCCAGAGTTGTCCACGAGATACTTCACGGCGCAGCGCAGGCCGTTGCCGCACATCTCGGCGATGCTGCCATCGGCGTTGTGCACCACCATCCGCGCCATGCCGGCGTCCGAGGGCAGCAGAGAGAGGACCCCGTCCGCGCCAACCCCCTGGCGCCGATCGCAGAGCCACCGCGAGAACTCCGCGTCGATGTCCGCTCCGCTCTGGCGGCGATCCAGCACGATGAAGTCGTTGCCAAGGCCGTGGTACTTGAAGAAGAACTCTGCGCTAGTGCTCATGCTCGTCGCCTGGCTTCAGTCCTGCTCATCGGGTTTCGGGGTGGACGCGGGCGCTGGAGCGGATGTGCCCCCCTTGGGGCGGCGAAGCAACTCATTCTTCACCGCGTTCAGCTCAGCGTTGGCTCGAGCATAGATGTCCTGGACCGTATCCGCGCCCTTGCGGGCGGACAGGCGCTTCGAGGCGGCCAGCTCAGCGTCCTGCCCTTCCAGGCGGCGCTTCTGCTCCGCCAGTGCCGCGTCGCGCTCGGACAGTGTGGCCTGGAGGGTGTCGACCTCCGTTTGCAACCGCTCCACCTCCTCGGACATCTCCAGGATGGCCTCGGAGTCCGAGACCGGCTTGCGCGATTGGAGATGCTCGACCTTCTCTCGCAGTGCGGCCCGCTCGGTCTCCAGGGCCTTGATGCGGGCGGTCAGCGCCTCGGCCGCCTGGGCCTGCTTCGTCTTCTCCGCGCGCTCGGCCTCGAGGAACTTCACCGCCTCGGCGGAGGCCGCCTCCAACGCCGTCACCCGGCCCTCCAGCCGGATGCGGGCCGCCCGGGCCACCGTGAGATCCGAGTTGAGCCGCTCGCGCTCGGAGACGAGCGTCCCCTTCTCCGCCTCGAGCCTCGCGAACTGCTCCTGCACCGCCTGCGTGGAGCTGTCCCGCTCCCGGACCCGCCGCTCCGCCTCTTCCGCCCGAGCCTCCAGCTCGGCCTGCTTCGCCTGCGTGGAAGCCTCGAGCTCCCGGGCGTGCCGCTCGGCCTCTTCCGCCTGGGCCTCCAGCTCCACCAGCTTCGCCTGAAGAGAGGCCTCGCGCTCCCGGGCCTGTTGCTCGGCCTCCTGCGCCTGGGTCTCCCGCTCCGACAGCTTCGCCTGAAGGGAGGCCTCGCGCTCCTGGGCTTGCTGCTCGGCCTCTTCCGCCTGGGCCTCCAGCTCCGACAGTTTCGTCTGAAGGGAGGCCTCGCGCTCCCGGGCGTGCCGCTCGGCCTCTTCCGCCTGGGCCTCCAGCCCGGCCTGGCTCGTCTTCGAGGCCTCCAGCTCGGCTCGGACTTCCGCGAGCCGGGACTCGAGCTCGCCCGCCGAACGCTCCGCCGTGGAGACGCGCTCCCGCTCCGCCTGGTGCTCCTCCCGCGCCTGGATCAGCTCGGCGCGAAGGGTCTCCAGGTCCTCGTGAGCAGTCTCCAGGCCTGTGCGCGCCTTCTCGAGCTCGGCCCGGGCGGACGCGAGTGCCTCACGCTCCTCCTGGAGGGCGGACTCGAGCGAGGGCGCCTTGCCCGCGATGCGCCGCGCCGATTCGAGCTGCACGGTGAGCAGCTCCATCTGCTCGTGCTCGGAGGCGAGCCGGGCCTGGGTCTCGGACAGCTCCTTCTGGAGGTGAGCGAGGTGCTGGTCCCTGTCCCGCAGCGCTCCGTGGGCCTGCTGGAGCGCCATGGAGGCCTGCTGCGCCTGAAAGCGAGCGGCATCCAACTGCGCCACCTGGGCCCGCAGCGCCTCCAGCTCCTGGTCCTTCTTCCCGAGGTCCTCCCGGAGCCCCTCCAACTCGACCCGGGCCTCCACCGCGTCGCGCTTGCGAGCCTCGCGCTCGGCGGCACTGGACTCCTCGCGTGCCCGGGCCTCCGCGAGCCGGGCCTCGGTCTGCTCCACCTGCTCCCGCAGGGCCGTCTCGCGGGCCTGGGCATTGGCGGTCACCTCGGAGGACGTGCCGCGCTCCCACTCCAGGTTCGCCCGGAGCTCCTCGACGAGTCGCTTCTGCTCCGCCAGGGACTCGCCCAGCGCTGTCCCCTCTCGGCGGGCCGACTCCAGCTCCGTGCGCAGGGCCGAGGACTCCTCACGGGCCGCCTCCAGCGCCGAGAGCCGGGTCCGCTCGCGCTCGTCCGCGCCCGCCTGGGCGGACTCCAGATCGGCGCGCGCCTCGGCCAGGGACTGCTCCAGGGCCACACGTCCGGAGTGCTCGGACTCCAGCTCCCGCTGCGTCTCGGTGAGGGTGGACTCCGCCTCGGCCAGCGACGCCGCCAGCGCCGAGCGCTCCTGCCGCGTCTCCTCCAGCGCCGAGCGCAGCTCCTCGAGCCCGCGTTCCGCCTCGGCGCGCGCCTGCTGCTCGGCGTCGAGCCCGGCACGCACCTGGGACAGCAAGGCATCCGCGCTCTGGCTCTCCGCCGCGAACGAGGCCTCGGTCTCGGCCCGCTGCCGCCGCTCCGTATCGAGCTCTGCCCGGACGAGCGCCAAAGACTCCTCGGAACGCGTCCTGCTCTCGCGCTCCGCCTCCAGCTCATCTCGAACAGCCGCGAGCGACTCCTCGGAACGCGTCCTGCTCTCGCGCTCCGCCTCCAGCTCATCTCGAACAGCCGCGAGCGACTCCTCGGAACGCGTCCTACCCTCGCGCTCCGCTTCCAGCTCGTCTCGAACAGCCGCGAGCGACTCCTCGGAACGCGTCCTGCCCTCGCGCTCCGCCTCCAGCTCGTCTCGAACAGCCGCGAGCGACTCCTCTGCCTCGGTGCGCTGCCGCCGCTCGGTATCGAGCTCGGTGCGCACCTGGACGAAGGACTCCTCCGAGGCCCCATGCGCCTGCCGTGCGGACTCCAGCGCGGACTCGAGCTGGGTGATCCGCTGCCGCTCGGCCTCGAGCGCCGCCCGGGCCCGCGTGAGGAGCTCGTCCGCCAGGGTCCGCTGCTGACGCTCCTCCTCGAGCTCGGAGCGGGTGCGAGCCCCCTCCTCGTTCGACTCGATGCGCAGCTGCCGCTCGGCCTCGAGCCCGGCACGGGTCCGCGAGAGCGAGTCCCGGGCCTCCTCCAGGAGCTGCCGCTCCGCCTCGAGCTCCGCCTGAGCCCGCGACACGGCCTCCTCCAGCCGCGCCCTGCCCTGCCGTTCGAGTTCGAGCTCGGCCAGGGCCTGCTCGCGCTCCTCGTCGGCCTTCGCCCGGGCCTGCTGCTCGGCCGCGATGGAGCCCTGGGTCGCCTTGAGTGCCGCATCGAGCCGGGAGATGGAGTCCACGTCCGAGGCACGAACCCGCTCCAACTCCGCGAGCATCGCCTCGGCCTCCACCACGCGCCTGCGCAGGGCACCGCGCTCGTCGGCCCACTGCTGTTGCCGCGCCTCCAGCTCGGCGAGGGCCCGCGCGGCCTCCTCACGCGCACCGGCCTCCACGGCCACCTGGTTCTCGAGCCCCTCGGCGCGGCGCTCCTGGGCTTCCCGCGCGGCCAGCTCCCGAGCGGCCTCGGCCTCGGCCTTCTCCGCCCTCGCCCGCTCCACCGCGACCGCCTGCGCGAGCCGTTCCTCGGCGCGCCGACGTTCCTCGTCGATGGACTCCTCCAGCTCCACGGCGGCGCGGACCCGCTCCTCGTCCAGCGAGGCCAGACGCCCCTGGAGCTCGTGCACGGTCTGCTCGAGCTGGGCCGCGGCCGCCCGGACATTCGCCTCGGCGCGCGAGCGGGCTTCCACCTCGGCCGAGAGCTGCTCCACGCTGGCGCGCGCCGCGGTGAGCTCCGTGTCCAGTCCACGCCACTCGGCCTCGCGAGCGGTGAGCCGCAGCTCCGCGTCCCGCCGGCCCGCCTCCGCGGCCGACACACGGCGGGCGCTGTCCTCCAGCTCGCGAGACATGCGCGCCAGGTCCGCGTCCTGCAGGCGCAGGGACTTCTCCGCCGCCTCGCGCGCCGCGTCGGCCCGGGCCACGTCCGACTTGAGCAGCTCCACCGCGGCGAGCGCCGTCGAGTACTGCTCGGCGATGCGCAGCTCCCGCTCGCGGGCCGCCTCCACCTGCCGCCGCAGATCGTCGGACTGCTCGCGGGCGCGCTCCGCCGAGAGCCTGTCCTTCTCGCGCTCGACGCGCAGGCCGGCCAGCTCGTCCTGCAGCTCGCGCAGCTGGGTGTATGTCTGGGTGAGACGCTCGCGCGACTCCTCGAGGGTGGTGTTCAGCTCCTCGCGGCGGGCGCGCTCCAGCCGAACCGCCTCCTGGGCGCCCAGGGCCTGGACATCGGCCTCCTTCCGGGCGCGCTCGGCAGCCTCCAGCTCCAGCCGCTGCTGGGTGAGGCGCCGGTCCGCGTCCGTCACGCGCTCCAGGGCCACCTGCAATTCCAGCTCGGTGCGGCGCAGCCGAGAGGACAGCTCATCGCGCTCGCGGGTGGACTCGGGGGTGCCGCGCGCCTGCTCCAGTTGCGCGGTGAGCCGGGCCACGTCGTCGCGGGCGATCTCCAGCGAGGGCTTGAGCTGGGCCAGCTCGGTCTCGCGGTCGGTCAGCTCCGCGCGCAGCCGGGTGAGGGACTCCTTGAGACGGCCGGTGCGCTCCTCCCAGCCCTTGGCGCGCTGGACCACCTCGTCCAGCTTGCCGCGGGTGAAGGCGAGCGGCTCGGGAGGAAGCTGGACCCAGGTGGGGTCCACGATGCGAGCCGGCTCCAGGCTGGCCACCACCACGAAGTAGGCCGCCTCGCTGCCGCGGATGAGGGTGCCGTCCACCTGGAGCCCATCGCCCTTCTCGAAGGCGAGCTGGTAGCCCAGCACCGGGGACTGGGTGGCCACCTCCACGTGGGGGAAGTGCGGCGAGAGCGCGTCGAGCAACTGCCCATACGTGGGCGGCACGCCCTCCTCCACATCCATGAGCTGCCAGAGGGCCAGGCCCGCCGCGTTGCGCAGGCCGCCGATGAGGTAGCCCTGACGGCTCACGAGCCGGGCCAGCTCGGCGAACAGCGCGGGGGCGCGCACATAGGGGGCCAGGTCGGCCACCAGGACCAGATCGAAGCTGCCGGGCTCGAGGTCGTCGTAGACGTTGGCGCGGTAGCGCAGCGTGGCGCTGCCGTGGGCCTTCTGGGCCGACTCGACCGCCTTCAGGTCCGCGTCACAGGCCACGACGGTGCGGGCGCCGCGCTCCAGGAGGAAGCGCGCGCTCTCGCCGCCGGTGGTGGCGACCGCGTCCACCTCCAGCACACGACGGCGTGCGAAGAGGCTCTCCGCGAAGATGTACCGGGGCAACAGCTCGCTGGTCCCCAGGCGGCGGAATGTGGGATGCATGAAGTCGGACGGCCGAGTATAGCCCCGGGAACGGTTGTCCCAAGGAAAGCGCCGAGGCCGGGAAATCGCCTCGCCGCCCGGACGTCTGGGGAGCAAGCGACATGAATCCCATGATGAACCCGCAACAGAACCGGCCCAGCTTCGGACGCCGGGCCACGAGCGCCTTCACGAGGCTCTTCGTCACCCTTCTCATCCTCAGCCTGGGCGGGCTGGTGGCCTTCCTCCTATCGGAACGGAACGCCCGGACCTTCACCCTGGCCCTGGAGAACGGGCAACTGGTGGTGATGAAGGGGCGGATGCTGCCCATGGGGGCGGTGCCCTACCAGCCCGGGGACGGGCGGCTGGCGGACGCCTATGCCCCCCTCTCCGTCGAGGGCCGGGACGTCTCATTCCTGATGGAGCGGCCCTTCCGGGAGCGGGAGGAGCTGGACCGGGCGCTCTTTCCGGTGCTGGAGGGGCTCGCCCAGCCGAAGGTGCAGTCGGACGACCCGGAGCTGCTGGCGAAGGGCCTCTACTACCTGCGGCGCGCGGAGCTCCTCTCCGGACTGACGGAGGAGCAGCGACGCACGCTGGAGACGATGAAGGCGGATGTGTCCTTCTTCCAGGCGAGGCAGCAGTTGGAGGAGGCGCGGCGGAACGTGACGGAGGCGCTGACGCAGCTGAAGCTGGCGGCGGAGAGCCGGAACCGGAACACGCAGCGGGCCAACCAGATGCTCAGCACGGTGGGCCCGGCGGCGCAGGCGCTGGAGAAGGCGCTGCGAGCCGTGGATGCCAGCCTGCTCGAGCCCGGCGGTGCCTCGACGCCGGCCGAGACGCCCATTCCCCCGCCGGCCGCACCACAGCAGACGCCCGGAGCCACGACGCCCGGGGCCACGGCGCCGGCGGCACCGGAGCAGAAACCGGGGGTGCGAACCACGGACAGTGAAACGCAGCAGCACCCCGCCGGGACGGAGCAACCCGGGACGGGCACGGCGCGCTGACTCCGCGCCCGCGTGCGGTATACGTGGGGCCTCACGAGGAGACGACCCCATGTCGATGACCCCGGTTCCCCCCGAGATGAAGAGACTCGTGCCGTTCGAGATGGCCCTGCGCGAGGCCGGCATGAGCTACCCCGAGGTGACCGAGGACTTCCCGTGGGGGCACCGGACGCTCAAGGTGAAGGGCAAGGCCTTCATCTTCATGGGGCTGAGCACCGAGGGCTTCTCGCTATCCGTGAAGCTGCCGGAGTCGAACGGCGCGGCCCTGATGCTGCCGTTCGTGCAGCCGACGGGGTACGGCCTGGGCAAGAGTGGCTGGGTCTCCGCCAACTTCGGCGCGCGAGACACGCCCCCGCTCGACATGCTGCGCAAGTGGCTCGACGAGAGCTACCGCGCGGTGGCCCCCAAGAAGCTCGTGGCGCAACTCGGCGGCACCACGGCGCCGAAGACGGATAAGCCGGAGGCTGCGCCCGCCAGGACCCGGAGCGCACCGGCGCGGAAGTCCGCACCGGCCGCGGCGAAGAAGCCCGCCGCGAAGAAGGCCACCCCGAAGAAAACGGTGGCAAAGAAGACGGCCGGTGCGAGGGCCCGGCGCGCCTGAGGCTCGAAGTGGCGCTCACTCGGAGTCGCCTCCGAGTGAAGCGTGCTTCTGGAGAGAGCGCGAGGGACTACTTCCCCTTCATCACGCCGATGAAGGACAGGTTGCGGTAGCGCTCGGCGTAGTCGAGCCCATAGCCCACGACAAAGACGTCGTCGATGACGAAGCCCTTGTAGTCGATGGGAATCTGAGTGCGAGCGCGCGCCGGCTTCTCCAAGAGGGAGCAGACCTTGAGGGACGCTGGGTGGCGGGCCCGCAGGTTCTCCAGCAGGAAGCTCATGGTGAGCCCGGTGTCGATGATGTCCTCGATGACGAGCAGGTGCTTGCCCGCCATGGGCTTGCTCACGTCGGTGGTGATGCGCACCTCGCCCGTCGTCTCGGTGCCGCCCTGGTACGAGGACACTCCGAGGAACTCGATCGTCAGCGGCAGATCCACGTAGCGCGCCAGGTCCATGGCGAAGAATGCCGAGCCCTTCAGCACGATGACGAGCGTCAGCTCCTTGCCCTGGTAGTCACGGGTGATTTGAGCGCCCAGCTCGCGCACGCGCGCCTGGAGCTTCTGCTCATCGATGTGGATGCCGACGTCCTGCTCGTAGAAAGCCACGGTCCTACCTCTACACGTACGCGTTGTTCATGATCTCCCCGAAGCCGCCGCCACCGGGGACGATGTACTGCCGGTCATCCAGCCCCCGCTCCTTCTCCCACAGCTCGCCGGGCACCGTGCCGAACACCTCCGGCGGTGACAGCCCGCGGTCCAGACGCAGCGCGTACACCACCACATCCGGATGCTCGCGGGAAATCCTCCGCAGGAACTCGGGGGTGACGATCAGGTTGAGGCTGAGGATGCGCCGGGGAGTGCCGGGCACCTTCTCCTTGTACATGGACACCGCTGTGCACAGGCTGCCGCCGGTGGCGCCCATGGGGTCCGGGAAGAGGACGATGGCATCGTCGATGTCCCCGCCGATCTTCGCCCCGCCGATGTTCGACCCGACCACCGTCTCCTTGGCGTCGATCATCCGGCTCATGATGATGTGGTCCTGGCGCACCAGCGCCGGGTCCACCGTGGTGTTGAGCAGATCGTACGTCACCTGCGAGGGCAGCGTGCCGGCGCGGGCGATGTTCACCGTCACCGCGCGCACGTCCGGGTCGATGACCTCGCCCTGGTACATGCCCTGAGGCGTGTGATCGATCATCCGCGTGGGCAGGGCCACCATCTTGCGCGGGAACTCGGCGTTGATGACGGTCTTCACCAGGTCCGTGTAGAGCAGCGCCACCAGCCGGTTGATCTCCGGCTGCACGGTGCCCTTGGCGCACAGCTTCGCCAGTTGCGACAGCAGGAACGGGTTGCCCACCAGGTGCACGTTGGCGCCATACCGGTGGGGCATCTCGCTCAACTGGAAGGGGACGTTGGCGTAGAGGGTGTCGCGCATGGCGGGGCCTCGGAGGGCTTCACAACTTGAACAACTCGAGCGTCTGCGGAGGCGTGGCCTCGGTGGGCTCGGCGCGGTGGCACTTGCGGCAGCGCGCCTCGTAGGCCCCGGCGGCGCCCACCACCACCCGCTCCCCGCTGTCCACCAGACGCTGCGAGCGGTTGGCCGGATTTCCGCACACCACGCAGATGGCCAGCTGCTTCGTCACGTACTCGGCGATCGCCAGCAGTTGCGGCATCGGCTCGAAGGGACGTCCCTGGTAGTCCTGGTCCAGTCCCGCGACGACGACGCGCATCCCCCGGTTGGCCAGTGCTTCACACACCGTCACCACCTCGGCGCCGAAGAACTGCACCTCGTCGATGCCCACCACCTGGGTACGGGGAGACAGGTGAAGGAAAATTTCTTCAGCCCGTTCGATGGGGATGGAGGTCAATTTCAACTGGGAGTGGCTGACGACCTGGGTCTCGTCGTAGCGGGTGTCCAGCTTCGGTTTGAAGACCTGGACCACCTGCTTGCCGTACACCGCACGTTTGATGCGGCGGATCAGCTCCTCCGTCTTGCCGGAGTACATCGAGCCGCAGATGACCTCTATCCACCCGATATCTGTGGGAAATTGATGCACGAGCAGGACTCGATCGGGGTCTGTGCGGGAGCGCGGGTCTCCTCTGTCACGCCCCTCCTGGCACGTCAACTTTCAAAATCCCCCCACTTCGCGCGGCGCCCGCCCGCCCTCGCCCTGCCACGTTGGCAAGCATCTTGAAGAACCCCGCCCGGATTCCAACGGGGAGGTTCGGGTGGCGGCGACGACTCAAGAAACGCGTTGGGCAGGTATCGAGGGAGCTTCCTTTCACATCTCTCCCGCGGCGGTCCTGCTGTTGGTGCTCAACCTGCTGGATGGGCTTTTCACCCTCACCTTTTTACAGCTGGATGCGGCCGAGGAGCTCAATCCGCTGATGCGGCTGGCCTACGAGCACTCGCCCCTGGCCTTCATGGGCGTGAAGCTCGTCATCGTGAGCCTGGGGCTGACGCTGCTGTGCCTGCACCGCTCCATGCGCCTGAGCCAGCGGGCGATCCAGGCAGGGGCCGCGCTCTACACCGTCATTGACATCTACCACCTGGCGTTCCTGGCCCACATGTGTCACCGAAGCGTTGGTTGACGCACAACAAGCCCCGACAGACTTGATTTTCCGGGTCGGTCTGTCTCAGTCTGCCTGCTAGCTCGGACCTCAGGGGTCCGGGGGGGGACCATGAACATCACCGACGTCAAGGTGTACCCGGTCGACGAGGATAAGCTGAAGGCCTACGTGACCATCACCTTGGACCACTGCTTCGTCATCCGGGATCTCAAGGTAATTCACGGCGCGTCTGGCCTGTTCATCGCCATGCCGGCCAAGCGCCGGAAGGACGGGACGTACAAGGACATCGCCCATCCGCTCAACGCCGACACGCGCAACCAGATGGAGCGCACCATCCTGCTGGAGTACGAGCGGCACCAGCACCAGCAGACGGCAAACGGGGGGGCGAGCTCCTTCCTGGTCGCTGCCGAGCACGACTGAGCACCGGGTCGGACGGTCCGGTGGAAGGGGCTTCCCTTCCGCCACGGGGCGCGCTAGTAGCGCGCCCATGCAGCCGCGCGACTTCAAGGTGTTCACCGGAAGCTCCAACCCGGGTCTGGCCCACCGGATCTGCGACTACCTCAAGCGTCCGCTGGGCAAGGCGCACGTAGGCCGCTTCTCCGATGGAGAAATCCACGTGGAGATTGGCGAGAACGTGCGCGGACTGGACGTCTTCATCGTCCAGTCCACCTGCCCTCCGGCCAATGATCACCTGATGGAGCTGCTCATCATCTGCGACGCGCTCAAGCGCGCGAGCGCCGGCTCCATCAACGCGGTCATCCCGTATTACGGGTACGCCCGGCAGGACCGGAAGGTGGCACCGCGCACGCCCATCACCGCCAAGCTGGTGGCGGACATGCTCGAGGTGGCGGGCGCCACGCGAGTGGTGTCCATGGACATGCACGCGGGGCAGATCCAGGGCTTCTTCAACATCCCCTCGGATCACCTCTACGCCTCGCCGGTGTTCCTGGAGGACCTGCGCAAGAAGTTCCCCGACACCCAGGACCTGGTCATCGTGTCGCCGGACGCGGGCGGCGTGGAGCGGGCGCGTGCCTATTCCAAGCGGCTCAACTGCGGCTTCGCCATCATCGACAAGCGCCGGCCGCGGCCCAACTCCTCCGAGGTGATGAACCTCATTGGAGACGTGAAGGGCAAGGACGCGGTGCTGGTGGACGACATGGTGGACACCGCGGGCACGCTCACCCAGGCGGCCGCCGCGCTGAGGGAGCGGGGCGCGCGCCGGGTGGTGGCCTACGCTGTCCACCCCATCCTCTCCGGACCCGCCAACCAGCGCCTCCAGGAGTCGGTGCTGGATGAGGTCGTCTTCACGGACACGGTCCCCCTGTCGCCCGCCGCCCAGGCCACCGGCAAGGTGCGCGTGCTCACCACCGAGCGCCTCTTCGGCGAGGCCATCGCGCGCATCCACCGCGCCGACTCGCTCAGCTCCCTCTTCGTCTGACGGAGAAGGGCGCCCCTGCCCGCCGGGCGGCTTGACTCTGGCCGTCCGCGCTGGCATGTCGCACCCACACCACGCCGGCCCTTCCTTTTCGCAAGGCGCCGTCTCGGGGCCCGCCACGGGGGCGGGATGCCAGAGGCGCCGGGGTTCCGGCGGGGTCACATCGCAGTCCCCCACCGAGGAAATCCATGTCCATCGACAAGAGCACGCTTGAGGTCAAGACGCGCGAGGGCTCCGGCAAGGGCGCCGCCCGCCGTCTGCGCAGCCAGGGCCTGGTGCCCGCCGTCGTCTACGGCAAGCACCTGGAGAAGCCGCTGTCCATCGCGGTCGACCCCAAGGCCGTGCGCCAGGCCATCAACACCCCGCACAAGCTCAACACCCTCATCACCCTCAAGGGCGTGGGTGCCGAGCAGCAGGTCCTCTTCAAGGACTACCAGCAGGAGCCGGTCACCCGTGAGATCCTCCACGTGGACTTCATCGCCGTGCGCGAGGACGATCAGGTGAAGGTGAACGTGCCCCTGGTGCTCACCGGCCGGGCCGAGGGCGTCGCCGAGGGTGGTCTGCTCACCCAGGCCCGCCGCGAGCTCGAGGTCTACGCCAAGCCGCGCGCCATCCCCGAGAAGATCGAGGTGGACGTGACGCCGCTGAAGATCGCCATGGCGCTCCACATCAACGACGTGAAGCTGCCCGAGGGCGTGGTCGTGAAGACCAACGTCAACTACACCATCGCCGTCGTCAGCGCGCCCGAGGGCGCGGTCGAGGCGGCTCCCGCGGCGGCTGCGGCTGCTGCGGCGGCGGCTCCTGCGGCCGGCGCTGCGGCCAAGCCCGCGGCCGGCGCTGCGGCCAAGCCCGCGGCCGGCGCTGCGGCCAAGCCCGCGGCCGGCGCGAAGAAGTAGTCTTCTTCCTCCTGCCGTACACGCGGGGTCAGCCCGAAGGGGGGCTGGCCCCGTCTGTTTTTCGGAGTGTCTGCCATGAAGCTCATCTGTGGACTGGGCAACCCCGGGCGCGAGTACGAGCGCCACCGTCACAACATCGGTTTCATGGTGGTGGAGGCGCTGCTGTCGCGCGCTCGCGCCGACCTCAACCACGAGAAGTTCCAGGCCCGGGTGGGCCAGGGCACCCTGGGCGGCGAGAAGGTCCTCTTCCTGGAGCCGCAGACGTACATGAACCTGTCCGGCCGCTCGCTGGCCGAGGCGGCGCGCTTCTACAAGGTGGCGGTGGAGGACATCCTCGTCATCCACGACGAGTTGGACCTGCCCTTCGGGCGGCTGCAGCTCAAGGCGGGCGGGGGCAGCGGCGGCCACAACGGGCTCAAGAGCAGCGTCTCCTCCCTGGGGGCGGACGGCTTCATCCGCCTGCGCTTCGGCATCGGCAAGCCCCAGGGCCCCAACGCCAAGGACCGGGTGGCCGACTACGTGCTGTCCAATTTCGACGATGGCGAGCGCCGGCAGCTCGACGACCTGATCGCCCAGGCGGCGGACGCGTCCGAGACCTGGGTGCGCGACGGGCTGGCCACGGCCATGAACCGCTACAACAAGCGGGCGCCTTGACTCGGGGTCTGGCCCCTCGTAGAAGGCCCCTCCCTGCTCGCTGGAAGGCTCGGCGGGGCAGGACTGTTCTTTTCCATCATCCCGGGTGCGTGCATCCGGGACGAAGCGCGAGGGAGACGGGCGCGCGGTTTTCCCGTTCCCGGCGGACGGTCCCCCTTGGACCGGCCGACCGTTTCCCCGCTCCTCGGACAACCGGGGGGCACTCAACCCCAAGGGGAGAGAAACATGGCTGAGACGCAGGCCGCCAAGCGGCTTCGTGAGTACGAGACCATCTTCCTGGTCAAGCCGGACCTCACTGACGACAACGTGGACAAGCTCAAGGAGCGCGTCCGCGGCATCGTCAACCGTGAGGGTGGCAAGGTCATCCGCTTCACGGTGTGGGGCAAGAAGAAGACTGCCTACCCCATCGCCAAGCAGCCCCGCGCCATCTACGTGCACGCCGACTTCCTGGGCAACACTGCCCTGGTCGCCGAGGTGGAGCGCAACCTCCGCATCTACGACGAGGTGACGCGCTACCTGACGGTGAAGCTGGCGGACGAGGTGGACCCCGAGACCCGTCCGGTGCTCGAGGACCTCAAGCTGGCCGGCGACGTCGAGGAGACGCGCCCGGGTGCCGCGGCTTCCGCCGAGCGCGCCGAGGCCGCTGACGAGGGCGCTGAGTCGGAGGAGGAGGGCACCGAGGAGGCCTAGTGCCCCCGAGGTCGTCTTCCACGGACCCAATCCAGAGACGAGAGAACACTCATGATCGGCAATGACAGGAACGCTCCCCGCGGTGGGGACAGGGACAGGGACAGGGGCGACCGGGACGGTGGTGGTCGCGGCGGCGCCGGGGGCGATGAAGAGAAGCGTGGTGGTGGCCGCGGCTTTGGCCGCAAGAAGGTGTGCCGCTTCTGCGCCGAGAAGAACGCCAAGGTCGACTTCAAGGATCAGGCGACCCTGAAGTACTTCGTCACCGAGCGCGGCAAGATCATCCCCCGCCGCATTTCCGGCAACTGCGCCAAGCACCAGCGTGAGGTGGCCACCGCCATCAAGCGCTCGCGCGGCCTGGCGATGCTTCCCTACAACGCGATGGTCGGCTGATCGCCCGGCCTACGTACCAACGGAGACATCACATGAAGGTCATTCTTCGTGAGGACGTCGCGAACCTGGGCAAGTCCGGTGAGCTCGTGACGGTGAAGGACGGCTTCGGCCGTAACTACCTGCTGCCGCGCAAGATGGCGGTGCTGGCCACCGAGCAGAACGTGCGCCAGCTCGAGCACGAGCGGGCCGTCATCTCGGCGCGCAACGCCAAGCTGAAGGGCGCCGCCGAGGAGCAGGCCAAGAAGCTCGGTTCGGTGAAGGTCACCATCCGCCGCAAGGTGGGTGAGCAGGACAAGCTGTACGGCTCCGTCACCGTGCTGGACATCGCCGAGGCGCTCGCCGCCCAGGGCCAGACGGTGGATCGCCGCCAGCTGCACCTGGCCGAGCCCATCAAGGCCACGGGTCAGTACGAGGTGGAGCTGCGGCTGCACCGGGACGTGATCGCCAAGATCAAGGTCGAGGTTGCGGCGGAGGCCTGATCCTCCATCCCGCTGTGAAGTCAAGGGCCGTCCGGGACTCAACCCCGGGCGGCCCTTCCATTTGCGGGAGGGTGCCGGTCCAGAAGCCTCGGGTGTGTCAGAGGCGACTGCCAGGGTCTCTCCCCTACAGACCTGTAGCAGACCCTGTAGACTGGCCGGCGGGTAGCCATGGACAACATCCTCGACATTCGGACGGGCGGACGCAGGTCTCACGAGGACCTCGCCGCCGAGCGCGCGGTGCTGGGCGCCGTGCTCGCGGACAACTCGCTCCTCGACAGCCTGGCGGAAGTGGTGCATCCGGACGACTTCGCCAGTCCAGCGCACGCGCAGATCTTCGAGGCGATGCTCAAGCTGACCGGCTCCTCGCGGCAGGTGGACCACCTGACGCTGGCCGAGGAGCTGAAGGTGCTCGGGCATCTGGCGGCGGTGGGCGGCCCGGCCTACCTGATGAGCCTGGATCAGGTGGTGCCCGTGCCGGGCAACGCCGTGCAGTACGCGAAGATCGTCAAGGACCAGGCCATCCGGCGGCGGCTGGCGGGCGCGGGGCGGGAGATCCAGGAGCTGGCCAGCCAGGAAACGGGCGAGCTGGACGCCCTGCTAGACGAGGCCGAGCGCAAGGTCTTCCTCCTCGCGGAGAAGAAGCGCGTGGGAGACCTGCGGCCCGTCAGCGAGCTGATGGAGCACACGCTCGATCTGCTCGACAAGATGAAGGGCGCGACGACGGGCATCACCGGCCTGTCCACCGGCTACGCCGACCTGGACCAGGCGCTCACGGGCCTGCACGGTGGCGAGCTCCTCATCCTCGCGGCGCGCCCCGGCTGCGGAAAGACGTCCTTCGCGATGAACATCGCGACGCACGTGGGCCTGGCGGACGAGCCCAAGGCGGCGGCCATCTTCAGCCTGGAAATGCCCGCGGACCAGCTGCTCATGCGTCTGCTCGCCTCGAGCGCGCGCGTGGACATGAAGAAGCTGCGCGGCGGCCGGCTCACCCCTCATGACGAGGAGAAGTTCCAGGAGATGGCGGGCAAGCTCTACAACGCCCCCATCTACATCGACGACTCGGGCGGCCTGTCCCCGTTCGACCTGCGCGCCAAGGCGCGCCGGCTCAAGCAGAGGGACCCACGGCTGTCGCTGATCGTCATCGACTACCTCCAGCTGATGCACCAGAAGGGCAAGGTGGAGAGCCGCCAGCTGGAGATCGCGGAGATCTCCCGCGCGCTCAAGCAGCTGGCCAAGGAGCTGGAGGTGCCCATCATCGCGCTCTCGCAGCTCAGCCGTAAGGTGGAGGAGCGAAAGGGCGGCAAGCCGATGCTCTCGGACCTGCGCGAGTCGGGCGCCATCGAGCAGGACGCCGACGTGGTGATGTTCATCCACCGCGAGGACCAGCCGGAGGGCGAGGGCGGAGAGCAGCGCGCCACCACGGCGATCCCCGTGCAGCTCGTCATCGCCAAGCAGCGCAACGGTCCCATCTGCGACATCGATCTGGTCTTCCTCGCCGAGTACACGCGCTTCGAGAGCCGGGCCCGTACCGAGTAGGCCCCGGGCTCCACCGCTCAAACCACGAGCGAGATCCGCACGCGGTCGCGTCCCTTCGCGAGCTGTCTCACCAGGGACTCGGGCGTGTCCCCGGACTCGCTCCAGGCGTCGAGCTCCTCCATCTCCCAGTCCTCGAAGATGCTTTCCCCCTCGAAGCCGGGGATGAAGCCCTCGCGCATGGCCTGCTGCACGCCCTGCAGCGGCCCCAAGATGACCACGTCACCGAAGCCGAAGAACCGCAGGGACGTGCCACACGCCTCCAGCGCCGCGTTCAGCAGGGCCAGCACCGCGTTGATGTTGTAGTAGTCCGAGATGTCGTGGAACGTGACGCTGTAGCGCCGCCCCCCGTGGCGCAGGCGCAGCGTGTACCGGCTGTTCAGTCCGCCGTCCTCGTCGGCTGCGTCCGCCGGGCCGAGGGCCCTCGCCTCCTGCTCCACGTCGCCTTCGCCCGGCAGCACCTGCGTGAACCTCGCCCCATTCAACAGCGGCGACACGAGCGGAAGCAGATCCCTGAACAGGTCCTCATGATCCACGGGGTACTCGCCCGCCTCCGGGTCGAACCCGTACCCACGTCCCAGGCGCATGAAGGTCTCGTCCCAATACTCGGGCCTGTTGTCGTCGGGCACCGAGGCTCCGGACGAAATCTGGAGCAGCTCGCGCAGGCGTCGCTCATTCTGGATGGCCATGTTTGCTCTCCCCTGCTCGGAGCCCCTGTTTCCCATGCGGGTCTGACAGAGAAGGGAGGCGAGGACAGCCATCTGGGACGCGGGAGGCCTCATCCTCCGGGCGGCACGTTGAACGCCAGGCTGCCTTCCGAGAAACGCATCTCCACGTAGGCGAAGTCCCCTTGCGGCAGGTGCCACACGGCCCTGCCCGACGTCGGCACCGGACGTCCGTTGAGCTCCTGCCAACCGTCGATCGGAGTCGTCCAACGCGTTCGGACGAACGGCCGTTTGGGATCGTGGGGGTCCTGGCAGAAGCGATCGGTGGTGCTGAAGTCGCGTGGTGCGCCACGCTCATCCAGGAAGACCCGGGCGGTCACGGTGCGCCCCCGGTCGGTGAGGGCCACATCGAAGGACCTGTCGTCGACAGCGCTCCAGGAGCTCTCCGAACCGAGCACCAGGGACGGTGCCAGGAGGATGGCGTCGTTGAGATAGGTCACCAGCTCACCGATATCGAGCTCGGCCCCCCTGGCGTCCTCGGCGGTGAAGAGGTCGAGCGGCCTGACGAGCATCCGGCCCTCGCCCCGAAGATAGGTGTCCCGGGCGAGCACCGGCACGAGGCCCAAGAAGCAGATCCGAATATGGAAGATGCGCGCGATCTCGAGGCGCGTGTTGTACTGCCAGGCCTCCATTGCCTTCCAGGCCTGGTCGGGTCCGAGCCGGAAGCGCCCGGTCACGCCCGCGCGGAAGGACCAGTCCCTCGGACGCCCCACCACGCCCATGAACCGCAAGTAGCGCCGCACCGGCTCGGGCAGCGATGAAATGTCAGCCTCGGTGACGGGCTCGGCGGGCCCGGGGCCGGACGGCAGACCCGCTGCGGCGACCTCTCGCGAGAATCTGGCTCTCATGGCGGCGCATCCTACTGGCCGCCCCAACCTCCGCGTGGCCTCGTCGGAGATGGAGTGCGGAACCTCAGTCGCGGCCGGTGCGCAGGTAGCGCGTCACGTAGCGCTTCGCCCGGCGCGCGGCGGCCGTGGGCGTCTTGCCCCGCCCCAGCTCCACCGCGAAGGCCGAGCCCAGCCGGCACCCCGTCCCCCGGCGCTCGGGTGGGCGCTCCAGCCGCTCCCCTTCCAGCACCACGTCCCGGCCCGGCAGGACCAACACATCCACCGCTCCCGTGGCCCGGTGCCCGCCCTTCACCAGCACCGCCCCGAAGCCGTGTGACACGAGCGCCCTCCCCGCCTCGCGCGCCTCCTCCACCGTGCGCACCGCGCCCCCGCCAAGCAGCCACGCCGCCTCGTCCAGATTGGGCGTGAGCGCCACCTTCGGCCCCGCCAGCGCCAGATAGTGCCGCCGAGTCAGCTTCGAGAGCGGCTCGCCCTTCGATGTCCGGACGACCGGATCCACCACCCACCACGCGTCCACGCCCTCGAGCGCCTCGCGCAGCGCGGCCAGCAGCGCCGGCCCGGGCACCTGCCCCAGCTTCACCGCATGCAGCGGCCCCAGCTCGAGCGCCGCCTTCACCTGGGCCCGCAGCACGCGCGGCGGCGTGGGCTGGTACAGGAAGGTTCCCCGCCCCTGCGCCGTCTGCGCGGAGGGCACCGCCACCGGCGCCCCACCGAGCGCCCTCACCGCGGCCACGTCCGCCAGCAGCCCTGCCCGGCCCGTGGGCTCGTGGCCCGCGCACAACAACACGCGCGGCACCCCGCTCACCGCCGGTGCTCGCGCGCTCGCTGGATGAACATCCGGTACACGCCCACGTGCGCGGGAATGGTGTGGAGCATCAGCTCCGGATGCCACTGCACCCCCAGCGCGAAGGCGTACTGCGCCGACTCGATGGCCTCCACCACTCCGTCCGGCGCCACCGCGCTCACCACCACCTGCGCGCCCGTGCGGCTCGCCGCCTGGTGATGCGTGGAGTTCACCATCAGCTGTCCCTTGCCGAGCGCCTCCGCCAGCAGCGTCCCATCCTTCACCTCCACCGGGTGCTGCGGATGGGTCCGGTCATGCTTCTGCTCGTGCTCGTGCGCGCCCTGCACCTCGCGGCCGATGTCCTGATACAGGGTGCCGCCCAGCACCACGTTGAGCAGCTGCATGCCCCCGCAGATGCCCAGCACCGGCATGTTGCGCTTGAGCGCCCCGCGCATCAGCGCCGTCTCGAAGGCCGTGCGCGACACCTTCTGCGGCCCCATTCCCTCGCGCGCCGTCTCGCCATAGGCCTCGGGCGGAATGTCGAAGGCCCCGCCCGTGACGAGCAGCCCGGAGATGCGATCCAGGTACGCATCCACGCACGCCAGCTCGTCCGAGTACGGCAGCACGAAAGGCAGGCCTCCCGCACGCAGCACCGCGTCCGCGTAGGGCACCTTCAGCTCGTAGTACGAGAACTGCGAGTCCGGCCGGCTCGCGCTGAAGTCCGGGGTGATGCCGATGTTGGGCCTGCGTGGCGGCTGGCCATGGCCATGTGGTTTGTGCGTCATGCGTCTCCGGCCGCGAGGCTAGCCCCCTGGGCGCCCCTGTCAAAGGCGGCGCTCAGGCGCCGGACCCGCTCGGCAATGTCCTCGGCGAGCAGGGCATCCGAGGCCACCGCTCCACCGTACGCCCCGGTGGCGGCCAGCTCCGCGATGTTCTCCAGCTTCACCCCGCCAATCCCCACCACCGGCAGGGGACTCACCCGGGCCACCGCGGCGAATCCCACCAGCCCCAGCACCGGCGCGGGCACCTGCTTGGTGGTGGTGCCGAAGACGGGCCCCAGGCCCACGTAGTCCGCCCCGGCCGCCCGGGCCGCCTGCGCATCCGCCAGGTTGCGCACCGTCACCCCCACCAGCCCCTCCGGGCCCAGCAGTTGCCTCGCCGCCTCCGGGGGCAGATCCTCATCCCCCACGTGCACCCCATGCGCCCCCGCCAGCAGCGCCAGGTCCACCCGGTCGTTCACCAGGCACACCGCCCCCGCGCGCCGGCAGGCGGCCACCACCTCGCGCGCCGCGGCCAGCCCCGCCCTCAGCGGGGTGCGTTTCATCCGCAATTGCACCACCCGTGCCCCTCCAGCGAGCAATCGGGCGGCCTTCTCCCCCAGTGGCAGCTCGGGGCGCACGGTGTCATCACAGAGGACATACAGTCCCCGGGGAAGGGACGGGCGGACGGGGGCGTTCATCGGCTCCGGACGGGTGTGGGTTCAGTGGCGTTGACAGAGGGTAGCCCTGCTATAAGGTGGCGCGCCCTTTTCCAAGAGATTCCGAGGAGTTGAACATGGCCAACACGACAAACCCCAAGTACCTCGACAAGCGCACGGCTGAGCGCTACCAGCGCAGCGGCGAGCTGGACGAGAAGGCGTACCAGCGCCACATCGAGTCCCTGCCGGACGTGGCCGAGAAGTCCGTCCCCGTGGAGACGGTGATGCACGACGAGCTCGAGGACGACGAGGACGACTTCGAGGACGACGAGGACGAGGGCGAGGGCGAGGACGAGGACTCCGAGACCGAAGAGTGACGCCATGAGCGAGGAGAAGCGCGGAGAGACCTTCGTGATGCGGGGCGAGGCGCGGCAGAACGCACCCGAGGCCCCCATCACCTTCAGCACCTTCCTCATCGGCCTGGCCTCCAGCGCCCTCATCCACCTGGGTGAGGCGCCCAACCCGGAGACGGGCCGCTCCGAGCGGGATCTGGTGCTCGCCCGTCAGAGCCTGGATCTGCTGGGGATGCTGCACGAGAAGACGCGCGGCAACCTCACGCCCGAGGAGAAGCAGCTCTTCGAGAACCTCCTGGCCGACCTGCGCCTGCGCTTCGTGGAGGCGAGCAAGCGGTGACTTCTCCCGCCTCCCCTGCCCCGGGCCTGCCGCGGGGCATCCGCTTCGCGGCGTTCGTGGGCCTCGTGCTCTCGGCCTTCACGGGCTTCTTCGCCCTCAGTGAGTCCATGGGCCTCGGTCGGCTCTCGGAGTTCAAGGAGGCCAGCGGCTCGTCGCACTTCTCCATCGTGGGCGATCCGGCCATCGACGCGCGCATCTCCAAGGCCCAGCTCGCCGCGCTCGAGTCCATGCGCGAGCCGCGCTCACTGGTGCTCGGAGCCCTGTCGGTGGCCTGCGCCCTCGTCTTCGTGTCCGCCGGCCGCATGCTCCGGCCCGAGGGGCTCCCCCTGGAGCGGATGCGCCGGATGTTCGGAGGCGCCGCCATCGCCGCGGCCCTGCTGCGCACCATCGATGGCGCCCAAGGGGCCGTGGTGGCCCGGCGCATGGGCCCCGTCCTCACCGAGGCCATGAAGACCCTCCCCGAGTTCCAGGGCCCGGCCTCTGATCACCTCCAGGTCATCCCCTGGATCGTATCGGCCAGCACGGTGATGCTCACGGCGCTCGTCGCCGGCACCTTCGCCCTGCTCGGCCAGTACTTCCGCAGCGAGCGCGTCCGCCAGGCCATCAGCGCCCAGGACGGCGACCTCGCCGAGGAAGAGGACTGAGTCAGGCCGCGACGCCCCTCAGCAACTGCTCCAGGGGCGGCTCCGACTCCGGCCCCGAGCCGTCGATCGCCAGCCGCGTCCCCTGCATGCGGTGCAGCTGCAACAGCAGCTCGCGCTCCACCCCGTACACCCATGCCAGGTGGCCCATCGGCCAGCGCGACTGCATCCGCGCGAAGGCCTCGTCGTCGAACTCCCCGTCCAGGCACTCGGGCAGCTCCACCTCTTCGTACTGGAGCCGCTCCCCGCCCACGTGGTGGCCCCCTCCGAAGGTCATGACCTCCTCGTACTCCTGAGGGTCATACACGTAGGAGTGCACGGTGACGCCCGCCGCGCGGGACAGCAGGCGGGCGAGCGCATGGTGCTCGCTGTACCAGTGCGAGCCCCGGCGCCCCGCGGAGTGGGGGCCGTCCAGGGCCAGCCGGATGATCTTGCGCCGGCGGTAGACGGACACCGACAACAGGGTGTCCTCCGCGGCGCCGTCCTCGACGAGCGCCTGCCGGGCCAGCGCCATCAACCGCAGGCCACCCAGGGATTCAACTCGGATGAGATAACCGCCGTGCGCTTCCAGTGGACGCCCCCCCGGTACTCGGGCCATATACCCGGACTGACCGCACAAAGGCAACTCCCGGAGAGCCTGGAAGTCCGTCGCGGCTCCAAACATCCAGGCACGCGCGATCAGTGAAACGCAAGGGCCCCCCGAGTCCTTGCCAAGGGATCTTCGGCCCTTACGTTGGGTTCATGCGACTCGACAAATACACGGTCAAGGCCCAAGAGGCCATTCAAGAAGGGCAGTCGCTGGCCCGGCGCGCCGAGAATCCGAACTACGAACCGGAGCACCTGGCGACAGCGCTGCTCGGACAGAAGGACGGCATCGTCGAGCCTCTGCTTCGCAAGATTGGCGTGGATGTCAAGCTGTTCGCCTCCCGGTTGGGCGAGGCGCTCCAGAAACTGCCACGCATGCAGGGCGGCGAGAGCGCCATGCTCAGCCAGCGGTTGCTGAAGGTCTTCGACAAGGCCGAGGACGAGGCCAAGTCCCTCAAGGACGACTTCATCTCCAGCGAGCACCTGGTGCTGGCCCTCACGCAGGACAAGGGGGCCGTGGGTGAGGTGATGAAGTCCTCGGGCGTGACGCGCGATCGCGTGCTCTCCAGCCTGAAGGAGGTGCGCGGAACCGGCCGGGTGACGAGCCAGGACGCCGAGTCCACCTATCAGGCCCTGGAGAAGTACGGGCGGGATCTCACGGACGCGGCGCGGGCCGGGAAATTGGATCCCGTCATCGGCCGGGACGAGGAGATCCGCCGCTGCATCCAGGTGCTGAGCCGGCGCACGAAGAACAATCCGGTGCTCATCGGTGAGCCGGGCGTGGGCAAGACGGCCATCGTCGAGGGCCTGGCGCGGCGCATCATCGACGGAGACGTGCCCGAGGGCCTGAAGAACAAGCGGCTGGTGACGCTGGACCTGGGCGCGATGGTGGCCGGGGCCAAGTACCGCGGCGAGTTCGAGGAGCGCCTCAAGGCCGTGCTCAAGGAGGTGGCGGACGCGGCGGGGGAGATCATCCTCTTCATCGACGAGTTGCACACCCTGGTGGGCGCGGGCAAGGCCGAGGGCGCGATGGACGCGGGCAACATGCTCAAGCCGGCCCTGGCGCGCGGTGAGCTGCACTGCATCGGCGCGACCACGCTGGACGAGTACCGCAAGCACATCGAGAAGGACGCGGCCCTGGAGCGGCGCTTCCAGCCGGTGATGGTGGGCGAGCCCACGGTGCACGACACCATCAGCATCCTGCGAGGCCTCAAGGAGCGCTACGAGGTGCACCACCACGTGCGCATCCAGGACTCCGCGCTGGTGGCGGCGGCCAACCTGTCCAACCGCTACATCTCCGACCGCTTCCTGCCGGACAAGGCCATCGACCTCGTCGACGAGGCATGCAGCCGCCTGCGCATCGAGATCGACTCGATGCCCACGGAGATCGACGACGTGCGGCGCAAGGTCACCCAACTGGAGATCGAGCGCGAGGGCCTGCGCAAGGAGAAGGATCCGCACTCCAAGGAGCGGCTGGCGCAGATTGAAAAGGAGCTGGCGGACCTCAACGAGCGCTTCAACGCGCTGAAGACCCACTGGGATCAGGAGAAGAAGGCCATCAGCGGGATTGGCGTGCTGAAGGAGAAGCTGGAGAAGGCGAAGAACGACCAGGCGGCGGCCGAGCGGCAGGGCGACTTCAACAAGGCCGCGGAGATCAAGTACGGCGTCATCCCCGGCCTGGAGAAGGAGGTCACCCAGCAGAACGCGAAGCTGGCCGAGCTGCAGAAGAGCCACAAGTTCCTCAAGGAGGAGGTGGACGCGGAGGACATCGCCGCCGTGGTGGGCAAGTGGACGGGCATCCCCGTCTCGCGGCTCATGGAGGGCGAGGTCCAGAAGCTGGTGCACATGGAGGATCGGCTCGCGAAGCGGGTCATCGGCCAGCGCAGCGCCATCGAGGCGGTGAGCAACGCGGTACGCCGGGCGCGCTCCGGGTTGCAGGACCCCAACCGCCCCATCGGCTCGTTCATCTTCCTGGGCCCCACGGGCGTGGGAAAGACGGAGACGGCCAAGGCGCTGGCGGAGTTCCTCTTCGACGATGACAGCGCGATGGTGCGCATCGACATGTCCGAGTACATGGAGAAGCACTCCGTAGCCCGGCTGGTGGGCGCACCTCCGGGGTATGTCGGCTACGAGGAGGGCGGTCAGCTCACCGAGGCGGTGCGGCGCCGGCCGTACACGGTGGTCCTGTTCGATGAGATCGAGAAGGCCCACCCGGACGTCTTCAACATGCTGCTGCAGATCCTCGACGAGGGCCGGCTGACGGACAGCCAGGGGAGGACCGTGGACTTCAAGAACACGGTGCTCATCATGACGAGCAACGTCGGCTCGCAGGCCCTGCAGGAGGGGATGGCGGGCAAGGAGGAGCTGGACGAGGCGACGCGCAACGACGTGCTGGGCATTCTGCGCCAGCACTTCCGGCCGGAGTTCCTCAACCGCGTGGATGAGATCATCATCTTCGAGCCACTGCGGAAGAAGGACATCCAAAGCATCGTCGACATCCAGGTGGCGAGGTTGCAGAAGCTGCTGTCGGACAAGCGGCTGACGCTGGAGCTGACGGAGAAGGCCGAGGCGTTCCTCGCCGAGCGCGGCTACGACCCGACGTACGGGGCCCGGCCTCTGAAGCGGGCCATCCAGAAGTACCTGATGGATCCGCTGGCGCTGAAGGTGCTGGGCGGCGAGTACGTGCCCGGAGACCACATCGTGGTGGACGTGAGCAAGGACGCGCTGAGCTTCGGCAAGGGCTCGGCGAAGGCCGCGTAACCCATCCCTGGCTTCTCCATACGAGAGGGCCTCGGGTCTCTGGACCCGGGGCCCTTTCGCGTTTCCCGACCTCGCCTTCCAGTGCCGTAAACGGTCACCCCTCGACGAAAAACGTCACTGCACTCCTGGCACGCACAAGCCGTGCTCCGTGATTGCAAGGGCTTGCCTGACTGCCTGCTCTGGCACGACCCCTGCTGAGCGGCGCTCGGCGCACGAGATCCTTCCAGGTCGTTAGCAGCGGTCGGTGACCGTCAGGGCCTCGTGTTGCCTGAAGCGCCAAGTGGGGATCGAGAGAGGATGACATGCAACGAAGAGGAAACCATTGGAGCTCACTACTGGCGCCGTTGCTCGGCATCATGTTGTGGACGGGTTCCGCGGCGGGCGCGGACGCCAGGCACGCGGAATGCCCACCGAAGCCGCTGGTGCCGGCCTCACGAGACACGATCTCGGCCAGCATGCTGAATGCGCTCGCGGTGCACCCGGATGGCACCGTCTGGGCCTGGGGCAACAACCAGGAGGGCCAACTCGGGGATGGAACCACCGAGACCCGGTACGCGCCGCAGCGGGTGAAGAATCTCTCGGACGTGGTGGCCGTGGCGAACGGCGAATTCCACAGCCTGGCACTGCGCCGGGACGGCACCGTCTGGGCCTGGGGCAACAACTCCTTCGGCCAGCTCGGCACCGGTCTGCCGGGAAGAAACCTCACTCCGGTCCAGGTTCCGGACCTGACGGATGTGGTCGCCATCGAGGCAAGTGCCTACTTCTCGCTGGCACTGCGCCGGGACGGCACCGTCTGGTCCTGGGGCGACAATGGCTACGGCCAGCTCGGTGATGGGACGAAAGACATGCGGTCCTCGCCCGTGCGGGTGCAGGGACTGGAGAACGTGGCGGACATCGCCGCCGGCTACCGCCACAGTCTGGCAGTGGACCAGGATGGCACCGTCTGGTCCTGGGGCCACAATGGCTCCGGCCAGCTCGGTGACGGGACGACCGCGCAGCGCAACACGCCCGCCCCGGTGCCGGGCCTGACGGACGTGGTCACCCTCGAGGCGGGAAACTTCCACTCGCTGGCACTGCGCCAGGACGGCACCGTCTGGGCCTGGGGCCACAATGGCTACGGCCAGCTCGGTGATGGGACGACCACGCAGCGCAACACGCCCGCCCCGGTGCCGGGCCTGACGAACGTGGTCACCCTCGAGGCGGGGGACTATCACTCGCTGGCACTGCGCCAGGACAGCACCGCGTGGTCCTGGGGCTTCAATGTCCTCGGCCAGCTCGGTGATGGGACGACCACTCATCGCAACACGCCCGTACAGGTCTCGAAGCTCGAGGACGCGGTGGCCATCGGCGCGGGCAGCAACCAATCGCTGGCCATGCGCGCCAATGGCACCCTGTTGGGCTGGGGAGACAACTCCATGGGCCAGCTCGGGACGGGCTCCAACTTCCGAGACACCCCCGTGCGGCTCAAGGCCGTGAAGCATGGAGTGACCGCCTCGCTCACCCTCCATGCCCTCGTGCTGCGCGAGGATGGCACCGTGTCGTCCTGGGGCTTCAACCTCGATGGCCAGCTCGGGGATGGGACGAAGTCCACGCGCGCCGAACCGGGACAGGTGCTCGGTATCGCGGACGCGGTCGCCGTGGAGACCGCGAGGTCCAACTCGTTCGTGCTGGGCTCGGACGGCACCGTGTGGGCCTGGGGCAGCAACTCCTCCGGCCAGCTCGGGGATGGAACGCGCACCTCCCGGATCACCCCCCTGCCCGTGCAGGGATTGACGAACGTCACCGCCCTGACGAGCAATGGGGATCATGTCCTGGCGTTGCGCCAGGATGGCACGGTGTGGAGCTGGGGCGGCAACACCGCTGGCCAGCTCGGAAACGGAACGACGAGCCCCAGTCTCACGCCCGCCCAGATCCAGGGCCTGTCGGACATCGTGGCCGTCGCGTCCGGCTCCTTCCGCTCGATGGCGCTGCGCCGCGACGGCACCGTGTGGGCCTGGGGCGCCAACAACTTCGGCCAGAACGGAGACACAACGACGAGCCGCCATCTCACGCCCGTCCAGGTCCAGGGTCTGTCGGACGTCGTGGCCATCGCGACCGACTACGGCCACTCGCTGGCGCTGCACGCCGATGGCACCGCGTCGGCCTGGGGCTACAACAACTATGGTCAGCTCGGGGACACGTTGGAGACCAGCCGAAGCATCCCGGCACGAGTACCGGGCCTGACGAACGTGTCGAGCATCGCCGTGGGGAGCCTGCACAGCCTGGCACTGCGCGAGGATGGGACCGTCTGGGCCTGGGGCTACAACGGGTATGGCCAGCTCGGTGATGGAACCCTGGCGCCCCGGCACATGCCAGCACCCGTCCCGGGGCTGAAGCACATGAGGGCCATCGCAGCGGCTGGCGACAACTCCCTGGCCATCCGCAAGAATGGCGAGCTGTTCAGCTGGGGGAGCAACTGGTTCCTCACGATTGGAGATGGAGTGGGCTTCGCCCACACCGTCCCGGCGCCTGTGCTGATGCCATAGCGGCGGAGCGCCAGGGCCACACCGGAGGGGCAGGCAGCCTCCCCCGGTGTGGCCCGCCGCCCCCATTGACGGCAAGGGGCATCCGGCCGAGAGTCGGCCCGTGATTCTCCCCCTGGTGGCCGCCCTCGTGGTGAGCCAGCCGATCGACCCCCAGCAGCCCGGCGCGGGCGTCCCCAGTCCGGACGTCGTCGGGCCATCCATCTCCGAACCCACCCCTCCCCCGGCCCCGCCCGAGCCCGAGGAGACCGACCGGCGCAAGCAGACGGTCGTCACCTCCTCGCGCGCCGAGCGCAAGCTGGAGGACGCGGTGGTGGCCACCGAGGTCATCACCCGCAAGCAGATCGACGCCGTCGGCGCCAGGGATCTGGGTCAGCTCCTCCAGCAACACCCGGGTGTGGAGCTCGTCCACAACTTCCGGGGCACCGGCCTGCGTCTGCAAGGTTTGGATCCGGAGTACGTGCTCGTGCTCGTCGACGGCGAGCGCGTGAGCGGCCGCGTGGGCACCACGCTCGACCTGGGACGCTTCAACCTGCGCGACGTGGAGCGGGTGGAGATCGTCAAGGGACCGGCGGCGGCGCTCTACGGTGCGGACGCCATCGGCGGCGTGGTGAACCTCATCACCCGCCGCGTGCAGCGCCCGCTGGAGCTCGACGCCCGGGGCTCGTTCGGCACGTTGTTGGAAGGTGACTTCCGCGCGAACGCCGGCACGAAGCAGGGTCCCTTCGAGGTGCGCGTGGGCGGCGGCTACCGCACCCGCAACCCCTACGACTGGGTGCCCGCGGACGCGGCGACGAGCGGCGCGGGCCTCCAACGGGTCGATGGGGATGTGGCCCTCGCCTATGCGCCGGACGAGCGCTCCCGTCTGTGGCTGCGCAGCCAGTACAACCTGCGCAACGAGAACGCCGTCGATCTCAACCCCTCGGGCGCCGTGCTCGACCGGCGGCAGCGGCAGGAGCAGTTCGACGTCTCGCTCGGCGGAGGAAAGCAGCTCGCCGGCGGCACCTCGCTGCTCGTCCGGGGACACTTCGGCCTGTTCCGCGAGCAGCTCCTGCAGGACCAGCGCGGCTCGCGGGCGCTCGACGACTACTCGCAGAACTTCACCCGGCTCTACGAGGGCGTCGCCCAGGCAGATCACCACCTGGGCGACCACACGCTCACCGGTGGCATCGAAGTGCTCGGCGAGCGGCTCACGTCCATGCGGCTCGAGCAGAGCCCCGTGAGCCGCATCCGGGGCGGTGCCTTCCTCCAGGACGAGTGGGATGTGGCGCTGTCCTCGGACGGCTCGGGGCCGAAGCTCAAGGTGGCGCCGGGCTTCCGCTTCGACCTGGACTCTCAGTTCGGCGGAGCACCTTCACCTCGGCTCGCCATCAAGCTGGACACCAGCCCCGCCCTCACGGTGCGCGCCTCGGTGGGACTCGGGTTCCGCCCGCCGTCCTTCCAGGAGCTGTACCTGCGCTTCTCCAACCCGGGCATCGGCTACATCGTCGCGGGCAACCGCGACCTCCAACCCGAGCACTCGGCGGCGGTGAACGTCGGCGTGGACTGGCGCCCGCCCATCGACGGGTGGCTCCTCTCCGCGAGCGGCTTCCACACCCGGCTCAACAACCTCATCAACGTCACCGCCACCGGCGAGCCCAACCCGGATGATCCGGTGACCTACAACTACGAGAACGTGGCCCGGGCGTACACGCAGGGCTTCGAGCTCAACGGGCGCTTCCGCCTGCCCGTGCGCTCGACGTACCTGGACCTGGGGTACATGTTCCTCGACGCGAAGGACCTCACGCGCGACCGCCCGCTGGAGGGCCGCTCGCGGCATCGCGTCAACGCGCAGCTCTCCACGCGCTACCGACCGCTCGACCTCGAGGCCACCGTGCGCGGCTCGTGGGTGAGCGGCCGGCCGTACTACCTCGGCTCGGATGGCGGCATGGCCAACGTGCTCGGCTTCGGCGAGGAGCAGCGGGTGTGGTCGCCCGCGTATTTCGATCTCGAGGCCAAGGTCGCCTACCGGCTGCGCAGCGGGTTCGAGGTCTTCGTCAACGGCTACAACCTGCTCAACGCGGGAGACCAGCAGTTCAACCCGCGGCCGCCGCGAGGCGTGCTGGGCGGCGTCCAGTGGGAGTACTGAGGTCCACATGCGGATGCGAATACACGAGACGGTGCTGCTGCTCGGGCTCGCGGTGGCGGGCTGCGCTCCGGACCTGCGCGAGGACTACCCGTTCGACGGCCAGGCCACCACCGGGCAGCTCGTCGAGGTGACGGCGCAGGAAGACGGGAGCCGCGTCGCCATCATCGACGCGACGAACAAGTCCGCCACGGTCTTCTTCGACATCGACGAGGGCCGCGAAATGAAGGTCGACGAGGCCTTCGACACCAACGGGTGGGATCTGTCCTTCCAGCGCTACGTCATCACGATGAACGGTGGAGGCGGCAACCCGACGGGTGAGGTGCAGGTCGCGGTGCTCGAGGGCGAGAGCTGGGACGCGCTTACGACGGCCCCAACCCAGGGCTATCAGCAGGACGCCTCGGAGCCGGTGTTCAGCGGCGTCGAGGGCGGCTGGTACGCCTACGACATCGTCCAGCACAAGCTCGTCACCCGCGACGGGCTGCTGTACGTGGTGCGCAGCAGCCGCGGGCAGTTCTTCAAGCTGCAAATGCTCTCGTACTACGACAGCGCTGGCACCCCGGCGCGTCTGTCATTTCGCTACCAACAATTGCAGCGCCCAACCATTGCAACCACCACCAATGGCATACCAACAATGACAGACTGAGCGTCACGAAATTGTTTCAGCGCGAGGGGCCCGGCCGGCACTACATCGCCGCGCATCTTCATCTCGGAGCCCCCCACCTTGAAACGAAGCACCCTCGTCGTCCTCGCTACACTCGCATCGAGCGCCGCGCTGGCGCAGGCCACCGACACCTCCACCGCGTCCGCTCCGGCCACCCAGCCGCAGGAGACGGCGCCCACCTCCCCCACCGGCGCGCAGTTGCCGCCTCCGGAAAAGACGGAGTCGGGCAAGGACACCACGACCACCAAGCCCGAGGCCAAGGCCACGAGCTGGACCGAGCGCGTGAAGCTGTCGGGCAAGGCCTACCTCCGCTACTCCTACGAGCTGGACGGGCCGTCCAAGAACGCCAACCAGTTCGCGCTCGATCGGCTCTACCTCCAGGGCGAATACCAGCTCACCGACAACTCGCGCTTCCAGGTGACGCTGGACGCCGGTGACACCCGCAACAGCGGCACCAACAGCGTCTTCTTCGCCGAGGCCAAGTATGTCTTCCTCGAGTTGAAGAACCTGCTCGGCGCGGGCTCGTGGTTGCGCGCGGGGATGATCCCGCTGGCGTGGGTGCCCTACGCGGAGGACTTGTGGGGCTACCGCTTGCAGGGCCCCGTGGCGCTGGACCGGTTCGGCTACATCGCCTCGTCGGACCTGGGCCTGGCCCTGGGCGGTGCACTGCCTTCCAAGCACGGCAGCTGGCAGGTCAACGTGAACAACGGCGAGGGATTCCGGGTCGCGGAGATCGCCAAGCGCAAGGAGGTCCAGGCGCGCCTCACGCTCAATCCGCTCGCCTCGATGGGTGGACTGGCCGCCGGCCTCTTCGTCACCGGGTACGGCTCCTATGGCGAGTACGACGACGCGGGACTCGGAGCGCGCGTGAAGAGCCGGGTCATCGGCGAGATCGGGCTCCAGAGCCAGCCGCTCACCCTGGCGGCCGACTACTTCGTCGTCCGCGACTCCCAGCCCAAGGTGAGTGGCCGCTTCACGGTGGGGCCCGAGAGCATCGTGCACGGCCAGGGCCTCAGCGTCTTCGGCGTGCTCAACGTGGGGGCATTCGCTCCGGCCGTCAGCGGGCTCGACCTGCTGGCCCGCTATGATCTGCTGGATCCCGACACGACGCTCGACCACAACGACACCCGGGTGCTCATCGCTGGCGTGGGCTACCGGTTCAACGGCTTCGTCAAGGGACTGGTCGACTACGAAAGCCAGGGCTACGGCGCCGACGTCGGCGGCCCCGGTACCCACAAGCCCACGGAGAGCCGCATCAAGCTCCAGACCGAAGTGCGGTTCTGAAGCGCGGTTCTAATGGCCCTGCGCAGGCGGGGGCTCCTGCTTCAGCGGCACTGGAGGCACGGGAGTCCCCGCCCCCGAGCCCCCGCTGCCCGAGCCCTCGCCGCCCGAACCCGAAGGCACCTCGGGCAGGGGCCAACCGAAGAAGAGTGGCCACCCCCGGTAGACGTCTGGAGAGACTCCCGTTGGCTGGGAAGCCTGTGGGCTCCCTGGCACGGCCTGAGCCTGGGGAACTGGCGCGTGGGCTGAAGCCTTCTGCACCTCGGGAGGTGTCCGCACCAGGACGTAGATGAGGATCACGCTCAGCAGGCTCAGCGCCACGATGCTCCACGCGCGCACTCTCTCGTCCATCCCAACGTCTCCGGCGCACTCCGTCAGAACTGCCCTCTCTGCAACACGTCACTCTTGGAAACCGTCCCCAGCAGGCGCCGGTCGCGATCCACCACGGGCAAGCGCTCGAGCGTCGTCTTCCCGAAGCTCCTGGCCACCTCGGCCAGGGAGAAGCTCGGGGTGATGACGGGCACGTTCACGTCCATCACGTCCGCGGCTACCGTGGCCTCCAGAAGGGTGTGGTCCGGCAGGTGCCCCTTGAGCGCATCGAGCACGATGACCCCCAGCAGACGGCCCTGCGAATCCGTGACGTAGAGGTCCGCACCAGGAGGCTGCTCGAGCAGCAGCACCACCACCTCCTGGAAGGGCGCCGAGGGGTTGATCCGCTGTTCCACGGGCTTCAACAAGGCACGGGCCCCCTCCTCGCGCAGCCACTGGGGGACGGTCGCGGGCATCCGCACGTTGCGGCGGTTGAGCACCGAGGTGTAGAGCGACTCTGGCTCCAGCCAGCGGCTCACCACCGCGGAGATCACCGCGCAGAGCATCAACGGGAGGATGAGATCGTAGTCCGCCGTCATCTCGAAGATGAGGAGCACGGAGGACACGGACGCATGCGTCGTGCCCGCGAGCACGGCCACCATGCCCAGCAGCGCATAGGCCCCACTCGGAGCCCCACCGGGCCACAGCACCCCGACCCCCGCTCCGAAGGCGCCTCCCAGCAGGGCACCGTAGAAGAGTGACGGGGTGAAGAGACCACCAGGAACGCCCGCGCCCGCGCACAACGATGTGGCCAGGAGCTTCGCCAGCGGGAGCATCGCGAGCAGGAGCAACGGCATCTTCCCGAGCAGCGCCGCGTTCACCGAGTCGTAGCCGTTACCGAGGAGATACGGCAGCCAGATGGCGGCCAGGCCCACCAGGCTCATGGCCACCAGGGGCAGGAAGGGCTGGAGCCAGTCGGGTGCCCGGGCCAGGCTGTCGGACAGCAGATTGATGCCACGCACGTAGAGGGCGGAGGCGGCTCCCATCAGCACGCCCAGCAGGAGCGCGAGCATCAATTCGCGCGGGTGTGTCAGCACGTAGTGCGGGATGACGTAGATGGGACGGTCGGCGACGAAGGCGCGCGACACGAGCGTCGCGACCACGCAGGAGACGACGATGGGGCCGAACAGCTCGAGCGCGAAGCTGCCCAGCAACACCTCGAGTCCGAAGAGCGCGGCCCCGATGGGGGCGTTGTAGGCGGAGGCGATGCCCGCCGCGGCCCCACACGCCACCAGGAGGCGAGCCTGCCCCGAGGGGAGCCTCAACCGATGGGCGAGAGCGGAGCCGCTGGCGGCCCCCGTCGAGAGGAGCGCACCCTCGCGGCCCAGCGGCGCCCCCAGTGCCACCGCGATGATCGACACGAAGCCCCGGAAGAGCGCTCGCAAGAGAGACAGGCGGCCCGCCTTCACCCAGATGGACTCGATGATGCCCGCGGTCCCATGCCCGCGCAGGGGTTGCCCGACGAGCAGGGTCATCAGGGACACGAGCGCTCCGCCCAGCACCGGCACGAGGAAGCGGCGCCAGGGGGGTGAGGCGATGACGCCCGCGAGGAACCCCTCCACCTCGCTGCGCCAGAAGAGGTGCTGGGTGAAGCGGAGCACCTTGAGGAGCACCACCGCTCCCAGGCCAGAGATGAGGCCCACCGCGACGACGAGCCCCCAGAAGCGATTCTCCGCCCTTGCCAGGCCGCGCAGGATGCCGCCAAGCGGGGGAGATGTGCGCCGGGGGAGCTCCGCCTCGGGAAACGAAGTCGTCCGCTCGGAGGGGTGCTCGGAGTGGTGAAGGATGCCCACGCCACAGGAAGGTAGGAAGCGCGCTCGGGACATGCCTGCCCTCACGCTCTTCCGCCCGCCCCCCGAGGGAGCACCCCGGGCCCGTCTCACGGCTGCCGGGACGTGGCTCCAAGGAGCGCCTGCCGCACCGCCGCGCGCACGGGCCCGGGCACCTCGTCACCCGGGATGCGCCGGCACAAGGACACCGTGCGCTTGAGGGCCTCACAGGCCTGGGCACATCGCGGACAGCGCGACAGGTGTTCCTCGATGCGCACGCAGGTGGCTTGATCGATCTCCTGGGCCGCGTACTCCGAGAGTTCCTGGGAAAGCTCCGGACACCCGGGACCGGCCACCTGCCGCTCGTCACCCAGGAGGGTGGCCAGGTGCTCTCGAAGCTGGAGGCGCGCCCGGTGCAACCGGCTCTTGAGGGCCCCCACTTCGATTCCCACCACACGCGCGGCCTCCTCGGCGGAGAGGCCCTCCACGTCCCGGAGGATGAGCACCTCGCGGAGGCTCTCGGGCAACGCGGCCATGGCCGCCTGCAACACCTCTCCCATCTGCCTGGCGTGCGAGACCTCGTCGGGCGTGCTCCGCTCGGAGGGAACGAGGTTCGCGGCGGGCGAGTCGAGCGGCTGGAAGTCCTCGGGAGCCCCCACCCGCCGGCGCCGCAAGCGCGAGCACCAGGTGCGCGCCACCAGGTAGAGCCAGGTGGACAGCTCCGCCTCCCCTCGGAAGGAGTGGAGCCCTCGGAAGGCGGCCAGCAACGTCTCCTGGAGGACCTCCCTGGCGTCCTCCTCCGAGCCGCACATGCGCAGCCCGAACCGGTACACCTGATGCTCGTGCCGGGCGAGCAGCTCGTCCAGCGCCTTCTCGTCTCCGGCCCTCGCAGCCTCCATCAGCTCCACATCCGTCCTGCCTGCCATCGTGCCCTTCCCTCGTCTCGGACGTCTCTCATCCTGGCCCGGTTCGGGGTGATGAATCCTTTTCGCAGGCTCCTGGCTCTCACAGGGCAGAGACCTGAACGATGATTTTCCGCCAGCTTTTCGACCCCGAATCCTCCACCTGACCAGGCGCCATTGTGATGCGCATCCCTCGACCCCCTCATCCCTCAACCCCCTCAGGTGGCATCGAATGACCCCGATGGTATTTCCCCTCCTGGGAGGCGCCCTCCTCGGGCTGAGCGCCTCCCTCTTGCTGCTCTTCAACGGCCGTGTCGCTGGCATCAGCGGCATCGCTGGCGGGCTGCTTCCCCCCACGCGTGGAGAACTCGGCTGGCGGCTGGCGTTCCTCGCGGGCCTCGTGGCCGGAGGCCTGTTGCTGCGCGTCCTCTGGCCCGCGTCGCTGGAGTCCTCCGCCCGCCCCGGAGCCATCGGGTTGGTGGTGGCGGGCCTGCTCGTCGGCTTCGGCACGCGGCTGGGCAGCGGCTGCACCAGCGGCCACGGAGTGTGCGGACTGGCCCGTGGCGCCACACGTTCCCTCGTGGCCACCCTCACCTTCATGGCAACGGGGGCCCTCACCGTCTTCGTCGTGCGCCACGTGCTGGGAGGTGGCCAGTGAAGGCCGTGTGGACCGCGGGAATCGCCGGGCTCCTCTTCGCCCTGGGTCTCGGGCTGGGCGGCATGACGCAACCCTCCCGGGTGCTGGGCTTCCTGGACGTGACGGGGGCGTGGGATCCCTCACTGGCCTTCGTCATGGCGGGCGCGCTCGGCGTGCACGCCGTCCTCCAACGCCTCATCCGCCGCCGGAAGGCGCCCGTGCTGGCCGCCCACTTCCCTGCCATCTCCCGAACGCGAGTGGACGGGCGCCTCGTCACCGGGGCCGCGCTGTTCGGCGTGGGCTGGGGGCTCGCCGGTTACTGCCCGGGCCCCGCCTTCACCGCGCTGGCGACCGGCGGCAGGGAGGCAGTGCTGTTCACCCTCTCCATGCTGGGCGGGATGCTCCTCTTCACGGCGTGGGAGCGCGCCTCGGCTCCGGTCCCGGATGCCGCGGGCAGGGAGGTGCGGCACGCCACCGCGAGCGACAACGGGCGGTAGCGGGAGGGCCACGGCTGGCGCTCTGCGCCACTCAACCGGCCGGTGCACTCACCGGAGGGCGCTGTTGCACCGGAGCGACGACCTGTGGCGGGCGCTGCCTCACGGCATCGAGGTCCTGCACCAGGCGCCGGTACAGCGCGCTCCGGCCGAGCCGGATGTCACGAGCGGCCCCCTGGACGGGGACGAAGTGCCCCTTGCCTCCCTTGAAGAGCCGGGCGAAGGGGTGCGGCAGCCGCCGGAGCTCTTCCAGGTCCGAGTGGAGGGTCCGCTCCAGGGCGTCCGGCGAATCGGCCCGGATGGAGCCGACGAGCGACATCAACTCGCGCGCCACCTGCCGGCTGGCGGCGGTCTCTCCTTCGGCCAGCTCATCCGATAGCTGACGGGCCGCGGTGTACTCGTCATAGAGGGCATCCAGGTTCTGGCGGAGCGTGGCCATGAGGGTCCGCCAGACCTCGGTCTCCGGCAGAGCCCCGGTCGGATCCGCGCGCGTGCGGACGGCCGCGAGCACGCGCTCGGTGGTGGTCGCGTCGAGCTGCTCCTTCACCCCGCCCGGGCTGGAGCCCTCGAATGCCGCGACGACGGGGGAGGTGTCGATGGTGAGGGACGCGGGCGCCTGGCCGACACCGCGTGAGCAGACGGCCTCGAGCGTCATACGCAGCGCGGGCTCCGCGACGGGCTCGCCACGACACAGGCCCTGCTCGCGGCACGCATCCAACAGCTCGCCCCGCTTGCGCCCGAGGCTCGCCACCAACGACTCGATGGAGGGCAGACCCCCACAGCGCAGAGGGTGCGGCAGGTCGTCCGCGTCGAAGGCACATGCCGGAGCGGCGCCGAGGAAGGCCTGGGAGGCCCGCTGGAACCGCTCGCGCAGCTCGCGCTCCTGCTTGCAGGACGACGGGCCCCCGACGGGCAATGACGCCAGGGTCTCCAGCTCCCGCCGGTACTTCACGAGCGCCTCGCCAAGCGCGAAGAGGTCGGACCGGGGCTTGCTCTCGAGCACGGCCCGCGCCGTCCGACAGGGGAGGCTCTCGACAGGGAGCTGGGTGTCGCCGCGCCCGCAGACCTCCCCGTGGATGCTCGCCAACTCGTACACCCGCACCGCCATCTCCTCCCGTCCGAGTTCCGACTGGAGACGCTCGAGCGCATTGCGCAAGCGCAGGAAGCGCGGCTGATGGGCCGCGGCGAGCCCCTCCACCGGACAGCGCTCCGCGAGCCCCGGCTTCCCGCTCCAGGCGCCTTGCTCCAGCGCCGCCGCGCACTCCCGGGAGAACACCGTCGCCGGCAGCGGCTCCACCTGGAGGCGCGCGAACACGGCGAACTCCGGATAGCGGCTGCCGCTCGCGCTCACACGGAGCTGGCCGTCCCGCACCTCGTGCGTGGAGGCGAAGTCCTCGGCGGAACCATCCGCCTCCGTCACCACCACCACCTGCGAGCCCAGCACCCCACCGCAAGTCAACGGACTGTCCCGGCACGCCTGGAGCCGCTTCAGGACGAGGGGCTGACCGAGCTGCTCGTCCGTCTGTTCGATCCACGCCAGCGCGCGGTCCGACGACTTCTTGAAGCCATCCCCCGCTTCGTCGCCCATCACGCCCGTGATGGCGCCCCTGGCCCTCGCCGTCGCGGCTCCCAGCAGATCCTCGAAGAGCTGTCTGCCGAACGAGGGAAGCAGCGCCACACCGATGGAGATCTCCACGTGGTCATCCACCGGCATCGGAGCCGAGATGGGAATGCCGAAGCGCGCCGCCACGGGCCCTTGCGCCGAATCGGCCCCGGCCAGGCGCACCTCGGCCTTCTTTCCGTCCTCCCCCGTGGGCTCGATAGCCACTCCACGCCCCTGCTCGTCCACGAGCAGGTACGCCTTGCGGGACTGCCCCCCGGCGCTCACCACCACGGTGATCTTCTGCACGGAGTTGAAGATCAGCCGCCAGGGCAGTCCGCGCGCGGCGGGCTCCTGGAAGCCGAGTTCGACCGAGGCGTAGAGCGGCATCCCGGCGGGGAAGGTGACCTGCTTCAGCTCGCGCGCCGTGGCGTGCCGCCAGTCCAGGGTATCCAGTGCCTTCGCCTCGGGACGGAGGGTCAGGGCCACCACACCGGCGCGGGCCTGACTACAGACCAGAAGGCTCGCGACCAGGAGGTAGCGGATCAACGGATGGCGCATGAGATCCCTCGGGGGAGCAAGAGGGGGGAACGACCCTTTCCCCAACGGACGTGCCGCTACTTTATTCACTCGAGCCGCCCGCTCACTCACCCTTGCCGAGCACGAAGGACAGGAGCAGGAGGCAGAGCACCCCGAACGTCACCGCCATGAAGAGGCGGTCGCGCTGACGACCAAAGACGAGGAGTGAGAGGGCTACACGGACAACCGGTGTGGCGATCAACACCATCAGTCCCACCATCACCAAGGCCTGCCCCCGGATGGCCTCCACGCCCGCGAGCACGTCCGAGAGCGAATGAGGCGCATGCTCCGGGGCGGTGAGACGCCGGAGGGCCTGCGCGGAGGAGAAGTAGTCGGGGTGGTGGAAGAAGGTCACCACCATGCCGACGGACACCAGCGAGAGGCTGAGCACCACGCCGAAGCGCAGCAGGTTGCTGATGAGCAGCTCGGGGCCCGTGGACTCGCGAGCCAGTTCCGGCGCGGTGGATTTCGCCTGGACGGTGGAAGGCTCGCTCACGAGCTCGGCCCCTTGCGCGGCATGATCGAGGTCACATCCTTCTCCCTGGCCCGGCGAGGTGCAAACTCCGCGCACCCTCGCCGAGCCCGCCTGTCTGCTCCAGTCCGGTAGAGGACAAGGCCCGCCCTGGAGCGAAGCCGGCCCGACCTCAGGCCTTGGGTTCGGGCGCGGGCAGGGACGGGTTCATCCCCTGGGAACTGGCCACCAGCATGCGCCCGAGCAGCGCCTCCGTCAGCCCGCCGCTGCCCGCCCCGCCCACGGCGATGTCCGGCACCAGCTTCACGTGGTGCTCGCCCAGGATGCTGGCCACCTGCACCGCGGTGTAGGCCGTGGGGCCCAGGGCCTCCTGGCCCTGACGGTGGGCCTCGGCCTTCGCGGAGCCCACCTTGAGCACCAGCTCCGACTCGGCCTCGGCCCGGGCGGAGCCCACCCTGCGCACCGACTCGGCCTCCGCCTCCGCCTTCGCCAGGCCCACCATGCGCACCGACTCGGCCTCCGCCTCCGCCTTCGCCCTCACCGACGCCGCATCACCACGAGCCGACTCCACCTGCGCCCGAGCGTTCTGCTCGCTGATGCGCACCTGCTGCTCGCTGCGCACCACCTCCGCCTGGATGTTGGCGATGGCCAGCTCGCGCTGCAGATCCTGCCGCTTCATCTCCGCCAACCGCTGCACCTCGTAGGTGCGCTGCAGCTCCTCGGCGATCTTCCGGTCCGTCTGCGTCTTCATCAGCTCCGCGGGCGGCACGATGTCGCCAATGAGCGTGTCGATGCACTCCACGTCATACGCCTGGATGGCCTTCTTGATGGCCTCGAAGGCCTGCTTCTGCCGCTCGCTGCGCGCGGAGAGGAACTCCAGCACCGTCACCTCCTGCGCCGAGTTGCGGAAGTAGTTGCCCACCGTGGGCTGGAGCACGTGGTCCACCAGGTTCTGCATGCTGCCCACCCGCGAGATGACGCGCGGCGCGTTCTTCACGCCGATGTGGATGATCTGCGACACGTCCAGGCTGAAGCTGAACCCATCCTTGCTGCGCACCAGGATGCTGGAGAGCTTGTCGTCGTAGTGGTGCGCCTCCGTGCGGTTGGCCCAGTTGAGAACGATGTTGGTGGTGGGCACCAGCTCCACCTTCATCACCCGCATGTTGAGCGGGTGCTTGCCGGGCAGCAGCGGCTCCACCCACACGCCCTTGTGCCCGCGCTCCACCAGGTCTCCGTGCGTGAACGCGTCACCGGACACGTCCACGTGCTCGCTGCCCACGTAGGACACCACCACGCCCACGTAGCCGATGGGAATCTCCGTCAGGGAGATGAGCTCCACCTGCACGAACCACGGGTTGAGGTTCCACGAGCCCGACATCAACACCTCCTCCTGGAGGCCACGGCAGCCGCCCGCGTCGATGAAGGCCTGCGGGCTCTGGAAGCTGTCATGGCGCGCGGCCACGGGGCCGGCCAGGTCACCCGGAGGCACCGGCTTGCCGTCCAGCACCGTGACGATGCCCACGCGATCCGGCGGCACCTGGAAGACACGGAGCTGGGCCGGGTGCATGCCGTGCTTCTCCGCGTTGGCGCTCCTCACCACCTCGAAGAGCGCGGGGTTGATGCGGTAGTGGCCCGCGGTGAGGAAGCCGCTCTGCCGGCCGCGCTCGCCCTCGTTGGAGAGGAACGCCTCCGCGTCCTGGTAGTTGTCGCACTCCACCTCGCGCCCGAGGATGCGCTCGCTGGGCAGCGGCGCGCCGTCCTTGGCCACCACGAGCGCCACCTCTCCCTGCGGGACGATGATGAGCGGCACTCGCTCCACCTTGTACTGCCAGCGCCACAGGCCGTAGTGCCAACCCGGAGGCAGCATCCGCGCCTGGTAGCCGGCCTCGCCCGAGCGGGCGATGAGCCGCCCCGGAGGCAGCGGCCGCCCGAAGCGCCGGATGACGAGCCCGGACTCGCCCTCGCGGATGACCCAGGTGCCAAGCATGAAGATGACCCAGAACGTCACGCCGGACAGCAGCAGCAACGCCGCGCCGACGAACAGGGGATGGGTCGGGATGAAGTCGAACATGGGGGGACGTTTCCTTTCGGGTGTTGCCCACCGGAAGTGCATCCGCCCTGCCAAAGCCAACCCCTTGGATTTCCTCGGGCCGCGCTCGCGCTCCAGCGTCTGGACCGAATTGGATTTCGGTTCGGCCGGTGTTCCAATGACGCCATGGCCACCATCCTCTGGGAGGGCGCTGCCCCTCCGCCCTCGCTGTCCGCACAGCTCGCCGCCGAGGGCCACCAGCTCGTCACGAAAGGTGCCGCCGGGCTCTCCGTGGTGTGCACCGCCTCGGCCCGGGTGCCCTCGCCTTCCGCCACGGGCCTGCCATGGGTCTGGGCCTGCCGCACGCGCATCCCCTCCCTGCTCACCACCGAGGCGGCCCTGGCCGGAGCCTATGACTCGGTGTGGCTCGGCGCCGAGGACGGACCCCGCCGGCTGCTGGCCCGGCTCGCGGAGCTGGCCACCCCCGAGCCGGCTCCCGAGTCCGCGCCCACCTTCGTGGCCCGCAGCGCCGCGGCCCGCGCCACGCTTCATCAAATCGCCCGCGCCGCCCGCACCTCCCAGCCCGTGCTCATCACTGGAGAGACAGGCTCCGGCAAAGAGGTGACGGCGCGGCTGCTACACACCCTCGGCGAGCGCCGCGCCGGACGCTTCGTCCCCATCAACTGCGCCGCCATCCCCAACGAGCTGATGGAGGGAGAGCTGTTCGGCTACGCCAAGGGTGCCTTCTCCGGCGCCACGCGAGGCTTCGACGGGCAGCTCATGGCGGCCGAGGGCGGCACCGTGTTCCTCGATGAGATCGACGACACGCCCCTGTCCCTGCAGATGAAGCTGCTGCGCGTGCTGGAGGACCGGGTGGTGACGCGCCTGGGCGAGTCCGAGCCGAAGCAGGTGGACTTCCGCATCGTCGCCGCCACCAACAGGGATCTGCGCGAGCTCATCGCCCGGGGCGTCTTCGGCGCGGACCTCTACGAGCGCCTGGCCATCGTCAGCATCCAGCTCCCTCCGCTACGCGAGCGGTTGGAGGACCTGCCCGTGCTGCTCGAGCACTTCATCACCCGCTTCCAGCGCGAGGAGCCCTCCGCGCCACGAGGGCCGGTGCACGTGACCCCCGAGGCGCTCGCCGCGCTCGAGGCCTATCCGTGGCCGGGCAACATCCGCGAGTTGCGCAACGTCATCTTCGAGGTGCTCGTCTACAAGCGGGTGGGTGAGGAGATCCTCCCCTCGGACCTGCCGAAGCGAGTGCTGCGCCGGGGCGTGGAGCACGCGGCGAGCGGCGGCCGTGACGCGGCAGCCATGGGGCGAGCCATGGACGCGGGGAGCTTCAACCTGCGCGCGGAGGTGGAAGCCCTGGAGCGGCTGGCCCTGACGCTCGCCCTGGAACGAACCGGGGGCAATGCCTCGCGCTCTGCGGCGCTGCTGGGCGAGGTGGGCCGGGGCCGCTCCGCCGATCCGGGCGCCACCGTGCGCGCGATGATGCGCCGGTTCGGCATCTCCGGCCGCCGCTGAGCGCTCGCGCCCCTTCCGGGGAACCACCGGGCCAGCCCTTCGCATCTCCGGGACTCAGCCGCCCGTGGAGCCTTCTCCCTGGCCGTCGGTGCGCCCGAGCCGTGAGGCCGCCTTCTTCGCCGCGGCGCTCTGCGGGTCGCGCTCGAGCGCGAGCCTCCAGGCCTCCTGGGCTCGAGCCCCCTGCCCGAGCCGCTCGAGACAATCGCCCCATGCGAGCAACGCACCACCCCCCTGCCCCTTGTACGGATGCGAAGCCCCGGCCTCGAAGTGACGCGCGGCCTCCTCCAGCCGCCCCGCCGCCAGGGCGATCTGCCCGAGCATGAACAACCCGTTCCGGGTGCTCGCGGCCCGGCGCGCGAGTGACAACCCCTCGCGGGCCGACTTCTCGGCCTCGTCGTACCGCTGGAGTACCCGCAGCACCGCGGCACGGGTGAAGGCCACCTCGCTCCAATACACGCGGGGCAGGTCCCGGCGATCCAACTGGTCCATGGCCGCGAGTGCCTCGGCGCCGCGCCCGGTGTGCGCCAGGATCCACCCCCGTTGCAGGAGGATCGCATGCCGCAGGAGTGGCTCGTCCGCTTCCGTTTCCTCGACGGCCCGGAGCCGCTCGCTGGCGGCCGTCCAGTCGCCGAGGTTGTAGAGCGCCTCGCAGAGATTGAGCTGCACCAAGTCCCGCTGCTCATCGGGCCCCAGCTCCACCGCGAGGTCCTCCTCCGGGTGCTCCCAACGCCGCTCCACGTCGAGCGCCTCGCGGTAGAGGCCCGCGTTGATGAAGGTGTTGATGGCGGTATTGGCGAGCCCCCAATCCCCCGCGGCCCGGGCCTCGTCCGCGAGGAGCCATGCCATCTCGACGGCTCGCGCGGTGTCTCCGAGCGCCTCGTGGGCATGAACCCGGAGCTGGAGCAGCGACCGCCTCATGAGCCTGTCGGGGCGCAACAGCTCGATGGCGCGGGTGATGCGGAGGGTGCCGCGATAGGTCCCCCAGTGGAAGCTACACTCCTCCGCCAGCGCGAAGAGCGCGGAGATGGCCGGCTGCCGCAGCAGTACGACGACCATGAGGAGGAGAATGAAGGCGAGCCAGGACATGAAGGGAGGCGCGCCAGAGCCTACCGCATGGAGTGCGCACGCAGCAGTCTCGCCGGCCGCGGAGGCCATCCCGTCTCAAGGGGAGCGGGCCTCCTCCGGGTAGGACTCCGGTGGAGACGTGCGCGGCAGCACGCGCCTCCGGCACGTGGGCCCGATGAGCGTGAGCGCCCCCTGCGCCGCGAGCGCCAGCAACGCGCGCATCAGCTCGTACCCGCCCCGAGTGGGCGCGGACAGCGGCACACGGAAACACAGCGCGTCCTCGTCCTGCTCGGGCTCACAGGGGGCGAGCGTCTGGACGAGCTTGTACATGGCCAGGTTGCCGGCCAGCACCCGGAACTCGAAGCACTCCACGCCGCGCTCGCTCGCCGCCTCCACCAGCCGGTCCATCAAGATGCGGCCGAGCCCCTTTCCCTGGGCGTCGTCCACCACGGTGATGGCGACCTCGGCGACCTCGGGGGTCTGCTCCAGCCGGAAGAACCGGGCAACCCCCAGCCCCACTTCCTTCCCGGCCGGGCTCCTCGCCACCGCCCCGAGCGCCACGTGCCGTTCCCCATCCGCGCTCGTGAGGTAGAGCAGCTCGTCCGCGGACAGGCGGGGCTTGGCGGACAGGAAACGCTGGAAACGCGAGCGCGGGGAGAGCCGCTCGAAGCCGTCCCGCAGCAGCGGGGCGTCCTCGGGCCGCACCATCCGCAGCTCGGCCCACGTCCCATCCGCGAGCGCCAGCCGCTCACGGTATCGAGGGTGGAAACGACGGTAGGGCTGCATGACGGACCTCCGGGGTGTCCCGGCAAGGTGAGATGGATGCCGCAGCGCGGCAAGCCACCCCGGACCCCACTTCGGACCGCTGGGCGGTAGCGGACAGCGGGTGCGTCAAACTCTCGGCAATTCACGACAGACCAGACAAATGAACTGACGGCCAGGAGACCCTTTCCGTGACTCGGAGCACCGGAATCGGCCGCGCCGCGCCGATCCCAAAAGCCCGGTCTCCCCCAATATGTCTGGAGGCTTGCTCCGGCCCCTCGCCGGAGCCGGAGGACGATCATGGCGATGAATCGGTGGATGACGGCGGCGTGCGCCGCGGCGATGGCCAGTGCCGGCTGTACCAAGAGCGAGGTGGACCCGGAGGCGACCATCACGCTCACCGGCAAGGTGCTCAAGGAGGACAAGCAGCCCCTGGCCAACACACTCCTGCACATCAACCGCAGCACCAACTCGGAGTGCATCTTCAGCTTCTTCGGCGGCATCGACTGGAAGTCCGTGAAGACGAGCGCCGATGGCTCCTTCACCCAGGAGTTGCTGGGAGACGACACCCGGAGCGGAAGCCTGGCGCGCTGCTTCGAGCTGCAGGTTCCGGGAGGCGGGGCCAACAGCTACCTGTACGCCCAGTTCCTCATCCAGAGCGAGAACGTGCAGCTGCCCACGCTCCAGCAGTGGAGCGGCACGCCCTCGGCGGTGGCCGCCGCGGATGGGGCGAGCGTGTCCTTCAAGGACATCTCCGCCACCCAGGACGGGGTCACCGGGGAGCATGTCCTCCACGTGGAGACGAAGTCGTCTGGCTCGGTCTGGACGGTGACCTCGGCGCACTCGCCGGTGCTGCTGAACGACGATCTGCTCGAGGACGCAGCGGACCTCGAGGCCTATGTCTCCGTCTACCGCAAGGTCGAGGGCAGCAAGGCGTCCTTCACGATCTACAACCAGGGCGAGACCGTGGCCTTGCCCCGGCGCTCGCGCGTGCCGGCCAGTCGTGGCGCGAGCTGCACCTACGCTGGTGCACCGGCCACCTGCCCGTTGACGGATGGAAATCTCTCCTCCGGCGCGAGCTTCCAACAGGACGTTCGCGAGGTGGTCATCCAGTTGCCGAAGCCCAAGGTGCTGCGCAAGGCCGTGCTGCGCAACCTCGGGATGTCCCTGACTCCGAGCGAGCTGGTCCTCGAGGGCAGCAGTGATGGCACCCAGTGGGTGGGGCTGGCCAACCTGCTCGAGGGCACGAACGCAGTGCGCACGTTCATCGAGGTGCCGCTGAGCAACCCGGCTCCGCTGAGCCACGTGCGACTGCGCGCCACCTCGCCGAACAGCGACTTCCGGCTCTACTGGCTCAGCGAGCTGTCCCTCTTCGAGTAGCCACGGGCGCTTGCAGTAGGATGCGGGGGTGTCCCGGGAAGCCGTTGCTAAATAAACGGCTCCCCCCTCCGTCCAGGGCACTGATCCCACTTTTCCATCCGTGTCCTCTACTCGCATGCGCTCCCATCCCCTGGCCTCGCAGCTCTCCCCGCTCCTCGCCCTCCTGATACTGAGTGGCTGTAACACCGCCTACCGGGAGGCCCTCTCCCAGGCCAAGGAGGCGGCCGCTCGCGGCGACTTCATGACCGCCGCCCGCGCCTACCGCTCGGCCTGCGCCGCCTCTCCCGATGACGAGGTGGCCTGTACGCGCGTCCCCATCTTCGCGGAGAAGGCGACGACCCAGGCCATCGCGGCCGCTCGCCCGCCGTGCGAATCGGGTGACCTCGACCGGTGCATCCCGCCCCTGCTCGACTCCCTGGACCTCATCCCCCAGCACCCCGAGGCCACCGCGATGCTGGAGAAGGCCAGCCAGCTCCACACGGAGCGCTGCACCAGCAAGTGGAAGGCCGAGGGCTCGCTGAACACGGAGGTGGCCGGACTGGCCTGCCTGCAGTCCCGTGGCCACCAGTTCCGACTGCCGAGCTACCAGGCGCTCCTCTCCGAGCGCGCCACCCGGCTGGCCTCGCGCTTCGCCGAGCTCGCCACCACCGCGCGAAACAAGGGGACTCCGGGGGCCGCCGCCGTGCTGTGGTCCACCGCGCAGTGCCTCGCGCCGGACCCGGGCACCCTCGCGTGGAGCCAGCAGACCTACCAGGAGTTCCTCACCCAGAGCGCCATTCCCGTGGCCACCCGCCTTGACGGCTCGATCGCGCCCCAGGTCGCCTCGGGGCTCACCGGCCTGTGCCAGCGCCTGTCCTCGGGACTGCCTCCCTGGGCGCGGTGCGCGGAGGCCGGAACGGTGCCGGGCCAGCCGATGCCGCTTGAGCTCCAGGTGGACGCCATCATCCAGCGTGTCGTGGAGAACGTCAGCGAGGACCTGCGCAGCGTGAACTACATCAGTGGCACGCGGCGCGTGCGCAACCCTGCCTACCACACGGCCGAGGAGCGCCTCGAGCACGCCGAGCGCTCGTACCGGAGGGCCGACAAGATGAGGAACTACAGGGACGAGGCGTGCGACAAGGAGAAGAAGACGCACGATGCGGGCTGCGTCGGGTGCACCGACCCCAACGACAAGAACAACAAGAATAAGAAGACCGCCTGCGACGAGGCCCGGGAGCTCCACGCGGCCTACGACAGCGCGGCGCAAGAGCTCGGCGCGGCGCGCACGAACCTGTCCAACACGCCCGAGTTCATGGTTGAGGAAGTGCACGACACGTTCACCTACTCCGTGCTGACCCATCGCTGGTCGTCGGGCTTCCGCTTCACGCTCCAGACGAACACCCCGGGCGCTCCCGCTCCCGCGCCGCAACAGGGAGAGCTGCGCTTCCAGGACCAGGAGCATGTGGGCTTCAGCCCGGCTAAAATCCAGGCGGATCCGCTGGAGGTCCCGAACCCCTGGGCCTATTCGGATGCCTTCCTCCGGGAGCTGGCGCCCCACGTGTTCGCGGCGGTGCAGCAGGACGGCAGGGTCCGGGGCGCCCAGCGCCGCACCCAGTGCGCCGAGCTGCCGGCGAACTGGAGCACCCCCTGGGTGCAGTGCTGGGCCGAGGCCACGCTCTGGGAGGGCGGCCAGGAGCCCCAGCCGAATGGGTTCCTCCAGCTCCTGGCCAGCAACGCTGGCGCGTCCGAACAACCCATGTGCCGCTGAGTGGCGCGAGCCGCGGGAGCCCTCAGCCCGGCTCCAGCGCGCCGACCACCTCCGCCAGACAGTGCGGGCAGGCGGCACGTCCCTGAACCATGGACCTGCCGCACCCCGCGCACCGCACCATGCTAGGCAGGCGGCAGGCCCCGTCTTCCGGGGCACACTTCGGAACATCGGGGGCTCCGGCCTGCTCCAGGTCCCTCCGTACGACTTCGTCCTCCAGGTGCAGCCAGTCGGACAACCGGCGGCGGTTGTTGGAGAGCAGCTCGAAGGCGTTGCGCGCGAGCGGCATCAACGAGGGCCGGGACAACCGCTGTGCCCACGCCCGGTAGTCCTCCAGCGCCCACAGCACCATCAGCCACGCGTGGGTGTCCCGGTAGACGCCACCCTCGTCGTCCACCACCACGAGCTCCTCCGGGCCCGCCGAGCGGCGCAGCCCGGGAAAACGTCTCGCCGCCTCCTCGCTCCCAGCCGGGAGGCACTCGAGCCCCACCAGCGTGCGCTGCACCCCCAGCCACCGGGCACAGCCCACACAGAAGCCACACGTCTCGTCATACAGCACGCAGAGGGCACGCATGGCTCGCCTCACACCCCCTCGGCCACAGGAGCCGGCTGCGGAGAAACCCGGGTGAACTCGCGCGGCAGCACGGGCGGCGGCTGCTGGCGCATCTGGCCCGAGCGGCGGATGCGATTGAAGACGTACAGGTTGAAGAAGTGCATCGCCCCCAGCACGACCATCACCTTGCCCACCTTGCCGCAGACCAGCTCGATGACCTCCTGCACCGTCCAGATGGTCTGGTACTCCTTGAGCGACAGGGCAACGTACCCGATGTTCATCAGGTAGAAGCCCACCACCAGCAGGTGGTTCACCGAATCCGCCAGCCGCTCCTTGCCCAGGAAGGCATCGTGCAGGAAGTGCGAGCCGTTGCGTTGCAGCGTCTTCGCCACCCAGATCGTCAGCGTGATGCTCACGAGCAGGTAGAGCAGGTAGGCAGCCACCATGAACTGGCTCGACACGGGGGTCACCAGCGCGTTGGGTTCCATGACTCGTCTCCCTCGGAGAGCGCGGCCGCCCGGGGCTCCAGTGCCCCTCCTGGGTTGGCGCCGCCCTCCCCTTTCATCAGGGAGTACCGGAAGGAATTTTCGCGGTTGCGGGGTGCCCGCTCATTCACACGGCCCGGATGTAGGCAGGGTATCGGTCACATGCTCGCGGCTCGGAGCTTCGCGATCCACTCCCGGATTTCCTCATTGGTCCTCCGAGCCGCGACTCCCTCCTGGAACATCAGGAAGTCGAAACGACCTTCCACGATCATGCCCATCAGCGCCCGGTCGGCGGCGATGATCTCCGGCACCTCCCAGGGAAAGACGGGCCATGTACCGCGATCCTCACTGAAATCGGGCATCTCGTAGATGAACTCCAGATAGCGGGCGTAGGTGTCGAAGAATCGGTCCACATTGGAGGCAATGGGGAGTGCGTAGATGTCTTCGTAGGGGTCGACCTTGACGACCGGTTGGAGGCCCTGTGCATCGGCCAGGCTCGGCACCGTGGCGTAGCAATAGGACGAGGCATCCCGGCATCCAAAGATGAGAAGGGATCGGAAGGGCTCGGGCCAGTAGGGCTGAATCTCCTCGTTCGCCATGAGGATTCCATTCACCTGCTCATCACAGGGTTCCACAAGAAGATCGAAGTCGAGATAAAGCCCGCCCAGTCGCGAATAGAAGGTCGCCAGCATCGGGTCGAAGGGTCGGCCCAGGAGTCGCGTGCCCGCGGTTGGTGCACCTTCCCAGGGTTTTCGAATCTCGGCTCGGATGGGGTACTTCCCGCAGGCTGCCAGCAGCCTCTCGAGTCCAGGCAATGACATTTCGTTCATCATGCGCCTCTTTCGTCTCACCTCGCGACCAGGGCACGGACATCAGCCAGCGCCGCCGCTGTAGCCCTTTCGAGCAGAGCGTCTGACTGGCTCGGCTCGTAGACCTTGTTGAACCAACGCTCGAAGTGCCGCCGGGTGACGGCCGCTATCTGCTGAACCTGCTCGGGACTGGCCTTGTCGCCAGCCTCCATACGAAAGGCATTCCACACTCTGTTGATACCCTCATGAACGGGCTTTCCCAGTGCCTTGAGGTTGGCAGCAGCGTTGATGTCCAACTCGGGGAAGAGGTGGGCATACTCCAGGGGAATGAGGTGGTGGACGTCGTATCGTCCCCAGGCGCCTCGAAGCACTCCATTCAGTTCAGGATAGAAGACCCCATAGAAATCGTCTTGAGCCTTGGCCCTGAGCGCATCCTTGGCCTTCTTGTCCAATTTGACGGTGAGCGACTGCTCCATGCGCCGCAGGAGTTGGGTGAGTTCGTTGCGCTCGGCGGCGGAGAGGCATTCGAAGCCCTCCGTCTCCACCTTCACGAAGAGCCGCCGCAACAGTTCCTGGTCCGCGCGCCCCGCCCGAACGAGTTGCGTGCGCAACCAGCGCATCCCCGCGGCGCCTCCCCGGGTCGCCACCCGCATCACCGAGGGCGCCACCGCTTCGAAGGCGACGTGCAGGCCCTTGCCCACCAGTCCCCCGATAACGCATAGGGCCACCTGCTCCAAGGTGAAGGCGCCCGCCAGCTTCACCGAGTCCACCATCTCCTCACGGTAGTGGTGGAAGATTTGTGCGTGCAGCAGGCGGTACTCGCGCAGCACGTCCTCTCCCGCTTCATCCACCGGCTCCGGCCGGAGCGTCTCCGCCCGCTCCACCCTCCAGTGGGAGGTGGCGCTCGTCCCTCCGTGCATCCCGGACAGTTCCAGCCGCACAGTGCGTGGGCCCAGTCCGCGCATGAAGGGCAACAGGGTCAGGGTGAGTGCCTCGGCCACCCGAGCGTCCGCTGGGCGCACCGTGCCACCTCCAGCGGCGTGGTAGGGCCCCATCTCCCAGCCCGTGAGCCGGTCGTCCTCCAGCGAGAGCTCCACCCTCATGCGCGCCGAAGCACCCGCGGGCACCTGGAGCAGGCGCACCACCTGCTTCGCCATGGCCTGCACGGCGGAGAGCGCCCTGGACGAATAGCCCGTGCGCCGCGCTGGCAGCTTTCTCGCCTCCGGGGGCGCATCCATGGGGAGTGCCTCATAATCCACCCGCCAGCGGCTCTGCTCCCGGTGCAATGTGAAGCCGAGGGCACCTGTACGAGTCTCGGCGAGCGTGAAGAGCAACTCTCGCAGCCCGCCCGTGAACGCCTCCGCCTTCGTCGGCTGGCCCGCCTCTCCTCCAACCGCCCTCCGACGGACGGACAGCAGCGTGAGGGCCCCACGCTCGGCCCAGAAGGTGAACTCCAGTACCGAGCCCACCTGCCCCTCTCCGCTGGCCACTGCCCACATCTGCCCCAGCGCCCACTCGACCTCGGCCCTCCGAGCCCCGGCTTCCTCAACCCATTCGTCAGCGGATGGCGAGGCGCTCGGGTTCGCGGAGACGAGGGTGGCCTCGCTTGGAAACGACGCACTGGCCGGCAGGGCGAATCCTCTCCCGTTCTCGTGCTGTGTCGTGGCGCACCCCTGCACCATCAGCATCGCGAGCCCCACCGCCACGGCCCGCCAGCACGCCCTGCGCGTCATCGAGGATTCCCTTCAGGGCTGCCAGCGCCACAGGTAGAGGCCGAACTCGAGCACCGGGGTGTCAGCATCAGGGCGAGCCTGACCTATATCACCGGCTCGCGGGAGAGTTGGGCAGAGTATCCGTTACGTGCTCGCGGCCCGGAGCTTCGCGATCCACTCCCGGATTTCCTCGTTGACCCTCCGAGCCGCGACGCCCTCCTGGAACATCAGGAAGTCGAAACGACCTTCCACGATCATGCCCATCAGCGCCCGGTCAGCGGCGATGATCTCCGGCACCCCCCAGGGAAAGGTGGGCCATGTACCGCGATCCTCAGAGAAATCGGGCATCTCGTAGATGAACTCCAGATAGCGGGCGTAGGTGTCGAAGAAGCGGTCCACATTGGAGGCAACGGGGAGTGCGTAGATGTCTTCGTAGGGGTCGACCTCGACGACCGGTTGGAAGCCCTGTGCATCCGCCAGGCTCGGAACCGTGGCGTAGCAATAGGCTGACGCCTCTTCGCCCCCGAAGACGAGAAGCGACCGGAAGGGCTCGGGCCAGTAGGGCTGAACCTCCTCGTTCGCCATGAGGATGCCATTCACCTGTTCATCACAAGCATTGACATAGAGGTTGAGGTCGAGCAGGAGCCCACCCAGTCGTGAATAGAAGGCGGCCAGCATCGGGTCAAAGGGTCGGCCCAGGAGTAGCGCGCCCGCGGTTGGTGCACCTTCCCAGGGTTTTCGAATCTCGGCTCGGACGGGGTACTTCCCGCAGGCCGCCAGCAGCCGCTCGAGTCCAGGCAATGAGATTTCTTTCATCATGTGTCTCTTCCCTCTCACCTTACAACCAGGGCACTGACATCCTCCAGCGCCGCCGCCGTGACCCTTTCGAGCAGAGCGTCTGACTGGCTCGGCTCGTAGAGTTTGTTGAACCAACGCCCGAAATGTCGCTGGGTGATGTCCACCATCTGTCGAACCTGTTCGGGACTGGCCGTGTCACCCGCTTCCTTGCGGAAGGCATTCCATATCTTGTTGATACTCCCATGAACGGGCTTGCCTAAGGCCTTGAGGTTGGCGGCAGCGTTGATGTCCAACTGCGGAAACAGGTGGGCATACTCCAGGGGGACAAGGTGATGGACGTCGTATTGTTTTCCCTCAACGTCCCTCAATACCCTCTCCAGCTCGGGATGGAAGGCCCCGTAGAAATCAGCTTTAGCCTTGGCACGAAGCGCGTTCTTGGCATCACGGTCCAATTTGACGGTGAGCGACTGCTCCATGCGCCGCAGGAGTTGGGTGAGTTCGTTGCGCTCGGCGGCGGAGAGGCATTCGAAGCCCTCCGTCTCCACCTTCACGAAGAGCCGCCGCAACAGTTCCTGATCCGCGCGCCCCGCCCGGACGAGTTGTGTGCGCAACCAGCGCATCCCCGCGGCGCCTCCCCGGGTTGCCACCCGCATCACCGAGGGCGCCACCGCTTCGAAGGCGACGTGCAGGCCCTTGCCCACCAGTCCCCCGATAACGCATAGGGCCACCTGCTCCAAGGTGAAGGCGCCCGCCAGCTTCACCGAGTCCACCATCTCCTCACGGTAGTGGTGGAAGATTTGTGCGTGCAGCAGGCGGTACTCGCGCAGCACGTCCTCCACTGCTTCGTCCACCGGCTCCGGCCGGAGCGTCTCCGCCCGCTCCACCCTCCAGTGGGAGGTGGTGCTCGTCCCTCCGTGCATCCCGGACAGTTCCAGCCGCACAGTGCGTGGGCCCAGTCCGCGCATGAAGGGCAACAGGGTCAGGGTGAGTGCCTCGGCCACCCGAGCGTCCGCTGGGCGCACCGTGCCACCTCCAGCGGCGTGGTAGGGCCCCATCTCCCAGCCCGTGAGCCGGTCGTCCTCCAGCGAGAGCTCCACCCTCATGCGCGCCGAAGCACCCGCGGGCACCTGGAGCAGGCGCACCACCTGCTTCGCCATGGCCTGCACGGCGGAGAGCGCCCTGGACGAATAGCCCGTGCGCCGCGCCGGCAGCTTTCTCGTCTCCGGGGGCGCATCCATGGGGAGCGCCTCATAATCCACCCGCCAGCGGCTCTGCTCCCGGTGCAATGTGAAGCCGAGGGCACCTGTACGAGTCTCGGCGAGCGTGAAGAGCAACTCTCGCAGCCCGCCCGTGAACGCCTCCGCCTTCGTCGGCTGGCCCACCTCTCCTCCAACCGCCCTCCGACGGACGGACAGCAGCGTGAGGGCCCCACGCTCGGCCCAGAAGGTGAACTCCAGTACCGAGCCCACCTGCCCCTCTCCGCTGGCCACTGCCCACATCTGCCCCAGCGCCCACTCGACCTCGGCCCTCCGAGCCCCGGCTTCCTCAACCCATTCGTCAGCGGATGGCGAGGCGCTCGGGTTCGCGGAGACGAGGGTGGCCTCGCTTGGAAACGACGCACTGGCCGGCAGGGCGAATCCTCTCCCGTTCTCGTGCTGTGTCGTGGCGCACCCCTGCACCATCAGCATCGCGAGCCCCACCGCCACGGCCCGCCAGCACGCCCTGCGCGTCATCGAGGATTCCCTTCAGGGTTGCCAGCGCCACAGGTAGAGGCCGAACTCAAGCACCGGCGGCGTCAGCATCAGAACGAGTCCGGCCCACACCACCGGCTCGCGGGAGAGTGGACGCTGGCGCCGCCACGCCTCCAGGGTCGAGACGCACAGAAGGTAGAGCGCCGACAGCTCCAGCAGCCCTCCCACCAGCGGCATGAAGGGAGGCATCGAGATGCCCGCGCCCCACTCCAGCACGCCTCGCAGGGCGAACAGGCCCGAGCAGGCAATCGTCACCCCCAGGAAGGACCGGCCCTCGTGCAGCGGCACCTCCGGCGCGGGCGCATCCAGTCCCTCGTGGCGCCAGTGTCTGCGCAACAAGCCATACGCCGCCAACGCCACCGCGAGCCCCGCCACCGCGCCGAGGATGGGGCCCGTCTCGAAGCGCGCCCGTGTCACCCACCGGCCATCCGCCAGTCTCGCCGCGGGCTGCATGGTGAGGGGATCCAACTCGTGCGGGGCCAGCACCCGCGGCGTCACCGACACGACGAGCGCCCACAGCACCAGTGCGCACGCCACCGCCTGCAACACCGCCACCGCCCTCAGCCAGATGGCCTCGTCCGGAGGCAGGGCCGCCTCCGCCGCTCCGTCCGCGAGCCGCCGCAGGTCCAGGCCCAGTGCCTGCGCGCTCGCGTAGCGCCGTGACGGTTCGAGCGCCACCGCCCTGCGCACCATCGTCCCGAGCGCCCCCGTCAACGCGGGCGCCCCCGCCACCGGTGGCCGGCCCGTCACCATCTCGTGCAGCAGCACCCCCACCGCGTACACGTCCATGCGCGGGTCCGGCGGCGCTCCGGCGAGGGCCTCGGGAGCCATGTACTCAGGCGTCCCCACCACCGCGTGCGCGGCGGTGAGCGTGTCTCTCGGCCCCTCCTGCCGGACGATGCGGGCAATCCCGAAGTCCGTCACCTTCACCCGGCCCTCTCCGTCCATCAGGATGTTGGCCGGCTTGATGTCCCGATGCACCACGCCTCGCGCATGCGCGTAGGCCAGCGCGTCGCACACCTGGAGCGCCACGCGCACGGCCTCCGCCGGAGGCAACGGCAGTACCTGTGCCAGGGAGCGGCCCTCCACCAGCTCCATCACCAGGAAGCGCTCGCCCTCCTCGTCACCAAAGTCGTGCACCCGGACGATGTTCGGATGATCCAACAGTGCCAGGGCCCTCGCCTCCCGCGCGAAGCGGGCCTGCGCCTCGGCGCTCGAGGCGGCCTCCCCCGCGAGGAACTTCACCGCCACCGGCCGATCCAACCGCACATGGCGCGCCCGGAAGACACGGCCCATGCCTCCCCGGCCGATCTCCTCCTCCAGCTCCAGCGAGCCGATGCGCCCCGGATCCTCCATGTCCTCTCCCAGGAGGCAGCCGGGACATACCGCCAGGCGCTGGCCATCCACGGGCGTTCCGCAGCGCGAGCAGCGGGCACTCATCGCTTCAGCACCCGGAGCAGCTCGGCGAGCTCGGCCTCCGCCTCCTCCGGCCCTCCCACCGTGTCCGCCACTTCCTCGCGCACCAGCTCGCGGTAGCGCACCCGCGCCCGGTGCAGGAACGTCTTGAGCTGCGGCAGGGACATGCCGTGTGCCTCCGCCGCCTCCCGGTAGCTCGGCGGCTCACCCGGGCGGAAGAACTGGAGCACCAGGTCGAAGGGGCCCTTGCGCGCTCCACTGTCGTACTCGGCCTTCAGCCGCTCCAGGGCGCGCTCCATGACGCTCGAGGCCCATTCCCGCTCGAAGGCCTCGTCCGGGCCCTGGGCATCCTCGGAGGCAATCCGCTCCGCCAGCTCGAAGTCCAACGGCAGGGCCACCACGCCCCCTCCGCGCCGCGCGGCACTCTCCCGCTCGTAACGGTGGGCGAGGTGGTTGCGCGCGGCCGTCAGCAGGTAGCCCCGCAACCGGCCCTTCTCGGGGCTCAGCCGCTCGAGGAAGTCGTGCTCCAACAGCCGCACCAGCAAATCCTGCACGGCGTCGCGCGCGGGCTCCGCGTCCAGCCCCTGGCGGCGCATGAAGACGTAGAGAGGGCGCCAGTAGGTGCTCAGCAACGACTCGAGTGCCGCGCGGCGGGCCTCCGGCGATACCCGCGCCGAGCGGATGAGGGTCCAGCGCGTGGGTGGAAAGGAGCCCGGTCCTTCCTCTCGCGGATCTGCGCTCATGGAAGAGGTTCTAGCGCAAACAGGGGGAGTCCTTCCCGGGGGGCGGGCACCTGACCTCCAGTGCACATCTACTCCGGGCTCTGCTCGCTGCCGGACACGGCTCCTCCGCCCGCCGAAGCGGCGCATCCGTTTCACTGGAGGAAAAGGCACCAGCGCATTGCCCGGACACCTTCCGCTCTCTAGCTTCCCGCACCCGAAGCCACACCCCCAGTCGCAGTCACGCGAGGACGAACCATGACCCCTGCCTCTCAGATGAGCATGCCGATGCAGCCCGGAATGAACCCGATGATGGGCGGCATGCCCATGATGGGTATGAACCCGATGATGGGCATGAATCAGATGCCGATGATGGGCATGAACCCGATGATGGGCGGCATGCCCATGCCCATGCCCATGATGGGCGGCATGCCCATGCCGATGATGGGCATGAACCCGATGATGGGCGGCATGCCCATGCCGATGATGGGCATGAACCCGATGATGGGCGGCATGCCCATGATGATGCCCATGATGATGCGCATGCCGATGATGACCCGGATGACCTGTGAGATGGGCAAGGACGGCATGATGTGCCGGATGATGCCCATGGATCAGGGCCAGATGGAGATGATGAAGGACTGCTGTGACGCGATGAACTCCATGATGGCCATGGGAATGCCGGTGATGATGATGTGCAACGGCATGCCCATGATGATGTGTACCGCCAAGTAGTCCCGAGCCCCCGAGGGCCAGAAACGCAAGAGCCGGCGTGGCGCCCCGAGGGCCCGCCGGCTCTTCGTGTTTCCATCAACGCGCGCCGAGCGCCTAGCCGACCGTCTCCGCGTACGTCATCACCAGGTACATCACCGCGTCCACGTTGCCCGTGTTGCGGTACACGTGCGCCACGTCCGCCTCGAACAGGATGGCGTCTCCCGCGTGCAGCACGTGGTGCTCGTCCCCGCGATCGATCTCCACCGTCCCCGCCGTCACCACCAGGTTCTCGATCGTCCCCGGCGGGTGCGCATCCGCCCGCTCCACCGCGTGCGCGGCCAGGTGCAGTTCGTAGAACTCCACGCGCCGAGGCTCGTCGAAGGGGAAGAGCGCGCGCGAGACGAAGCTCCCGTCATGCGACGCGAGCCGCTTCGACTGGTTGGAGCGCATCAACCGGGTGCCGCTCTGCGCCGTGGTGCTGATCAGCGCCGAGAACGGGATGCCCAGCGCCCGGGCGATCTTCCAGATGACGTTGATGGTGGGCGCGCTCTGCCCCAGCTCGATCTGCCCCAACATGGCCCGGCTCACCCCGGACGCCTTGGAGAGCCGCTCCAGGGACAGGCCCCGCTGGGTGCGCAGGCGGCGCAGGTTGCGGCCGACGATGGGCGCCAGGTCCGTCGACGCGTCCGCATGCGCCACCTCGTAGGCCCACTCCTCCTCGGCGGAAGGAGCCTCGGGCGGAGAGACGGCCTCCTTCCCGGTGTCCTGCTCGCGCTTCTTTCCCCGGCCCTTGGCGGGAGGGGGGGGCGTCTCAGTCTCCTCCGGCGAGGGAGGCGTATTTTCCCGAACCGATTTCACGTGGGCCAGACCATGACCCACACCCACACTGGCGTCCAGAGGCTCATGGGGGCGGGCGACCGAGTCGACGAAGGCCTGGACTCACGCCGCTTCCGGAACTCATCGAGGTTGATCACTTCGGCAGCCTGGCTCATGACGGGATGGTTTCTCCGATAGCGGAACCATGTCCGCCGTAGCGGACGGACGCAATATCCGTTTTAACGGATGCCCTGTCAATCCTTCCCGCCAGTACGAGGGCCGGCCAGGGGGCAACCCCCCTAGCGGCCGCCATGGGACGCCAGCCAGGCCGCGACACGCGAGGACTCCTGTTCCTTGCGCGCCGTGAGGAGCTCGCCCTGCGCCTGGGAGGCAAGCTCCCGGGCGTGTGCCCGCTTGTCCTCCGCTCCCCCTTCCCAGAGGGCCCGCGCCAGGAGGAACCGGACGTCCGCCGCCTTCTCCGGGGCGACGAGGGGAGAGCCGCTCAGCGCCAGCGCCCGCTCCAGCGGCGCGATCGCCTGGGCCGGAGCGTTGAGTGCCACCTGGCAGCTGCCAATCCCCGCCAACGGCCCGAACAGGTTGGGATGCTGCGGTGACGGGGCCTGCTTCTCCCGCGCGGCCAGGGCCCGCTGGTAGTGCTGCAGCGCCTGCCGGTGTTGGCCGCCCTCCAGGTACCAGTCGCCCAGGCCCTCCTCCACGAGCGCCATCTCGTGGGAGTTCCCCTGCGCCTCCTTCCCCACCAGGGCGAGCGCACGCTGGTAGTCGGCCAGCGACTCGGCACGCCGGCCCATCTCCCGCAGCACCTCGGCGCTGTTGAGCAGGGGGTAGAAGGGGTCATCCGGATTGTGCTCCGGCGCGGACTCGGCGATCCGCAACGCCCGCCGGAAGCGCTGAAGGGCCTCGTCCTTCCTGCCCAGGCCCTTCAGCGCCAGCCCCACGCTCACCAGACTGTTCACCACATCCGTGTGCTCGGGCCCGAAGGCCTTCTCGCGGATGGCCAGCCCCCGCTCGGCCACGGGGAGACACTTCTCGTACTGGCGCAGGTCGCAGTAGCTGGAGCTCAGGGAGTCCAGCGTCGAGGCCACCTCCGGATGCTCCGGACCCAATCCCGCCTCCCGCGCCGCCAGGGCCCGCTGGAAGTAGCCCACGGCCGCCTCGTCATCCCCGGTCTTCTGCGCCAGCATCGCCAGGTTGTGCAACGCGTTGGCCGTCTCCGGGTGGTTGGGGCCCAGCGCCTTCTCGTAGATGACCTGCGCCTGCTCCAACTCCTTGCGCGCCTCGTCCAACCGCCCCGCCTTGACGAGCGAGGCCCCCAGGTTGTTGAGGATCGCCGCCACCTCTGGATGGTCGGGCGGATAGACCTTGCGCCGCAGCGCCACCACCCGGCGGAAGTACTCCATCGCCTCCTCCGTCTTGTCCTCGCGCATGAGGATGGCGCCCAGCGCGTTGGTGACGAAGGCCTCGATGCGATCATCCCCTCCCATCCGCTCCAGCACCGCGCGGGCGTGCTCGGCCCACTCGCGGCTCTGCGCGAAGCGCGCCTGGAGCATCCCCGAGCGCACCAGCCGGGCCGACGCCGAGGCGATCACCTCATCGTCCCGGCCCGCCTCCGCAGCCCACACCGCCTGCCGGAGCGTGGCCTCGGATGCCGCGAAGTCCCCGGCCTTCTCCTCCAGGGCCCCGCGCAGCTCGAGCACCTCCGCCTGCAACGGACGGTAGTGCAAGGCCTCGGCCTCTCCGGCGAGCACCTTGACGCGCTCCAGGGCGGGCTTGAACTGGCCGCTGTCGAAGAGGGCCCGGGCCTCGGCGAACCGGACCCGCAGCTGCTCCACCTTCTCGCGGGTCGCCGCGTCCTCTGGCGGGCGGACGGTGGCCCGCAGCGCCTCCACGTTGGCGCAGCCACTCAAGGGCGGCAGCGAGTGGGCGGCCTTCGCCGCCTGGTCCACCAGCGCCGCGTTGGCGTGGGCGTAGACGTCGGTGAGCGCCTTGAACGACTGCAGCCGCCGCTCCAGACACGCCATGCGCAGCGAGAGCACCTCGTCGGACTGCTCGCCCCGGACGCGCGTGGCCTCACAGGCCTCGGCGTGCATGGCCACCCACTCCTGGGCGTAGGTGTCCAGCACCTGCGCCGTGCGCGTCCAGGACTCGCCCGCGTTCGGCTTGCCGGTGGCGAGGAAAGCCTGGCCCAGCACCCCTCCCCGAGCGGTGTCCCACAGTCCCTCCAGGCGACGGGCACCGCCCCGGCAGGGCTGCTCGGGCGGAGCGCGGAGCTGGAGGGGCAACCCCACGCCCAGGGAGAGCAACAGGATGCACGCGGCGGCCATCAACCATTGGCGCTGGCGCATCGGCAGGGTCTGTCCGAGCGCCTCGAGCAGCGCCTCCATGGAGGGGAAGCGCTGCTCGGGCTTCTGATCGAGCCCGCGCAGCACGATGCGCCGCACGCTGGCGGGCACCCGGGCGTCCCGGGGAGGCTCCGGGGTGCGCCACGTGGAGGGCGGACCCGGAGTCCGGCCATAGGGCCGATCCCCGTAGAGCGCCTCGTAGAGGGCCACGCAGTAGCTGAACTGGTCTGCCCGCGCGTCGAAGACGCCACCGTACGACTCCGGCGCCATGTAGGCCGGCGTGCCGATGACCAGGCCCACCCGCGTGAGGGGTGTATCCAAGGGGGAGCTGCCCCGCTCGGGCAGCGGGAGCAGGGCCTCGGGAGCGGGGTCCTCGGGAACGGGAGGCGGAGGCTTCGCGGAGGCAGGGGCGGAGACCGATGCCTGCCGGGCCAGACCGAAGTCGAGCACGCGCACCCGCCCGTCCTTGCCCAGCAGCACGTTGTCCGGCTTGAAGTCGCGGTGCACCAGGCCCGCCGCGTGCGCGGCCGCGAGCCCCCTCCCGGCGGCGACGAACACCTCCACCACTTCGCGCCAGGGACGCGCCCCCTGCTTGAGCCAGTCGCGCAGCGAGGGCCCCTCCACCAGCTCCATGGCGATGAAGACGCGCTCCCGCCACGTTCCCACGTCGTAGATGGAGATGACGTGGGGATGGGACAGGCGCGCCATCGCCTGCGCCTCGCGCAGCAGGCGGGCCTGTCCACCGCTCTTCTCCACCTGGTCGGACCCCGGATGGAGCAGCTTGAGGGCGAGCTTGCGGTCCAGCTCCGGGTCATACGCGGCGTACACCACGCCCATGCCACCCGAGCCCAGCTTCTCCAGCACCATGTAGCGCCCCACCGTCGCGCCGCGCGGGAGCGTCTCCTCGGGAGGACTCTGGGGCAGGGGCGCGGGCTCCGGCACCACGTTGGTGGGCACGTCCTCCGACGAAGAGGAGGAAACACCACTGCGCACCAGCAACCGGCTGCACGAAGGGCACTTCTCCGCATGCGCGAGCAGCCGCGCGACCTCCGCCTCCGGAAAACGTCCCGAGGCGGCTTCCCGCACGAAATCCTCCTCGGGGCAGATGCTGTCGTTCGGGCTATCCACCATTCGCCTCGTCCTTCTTGGTGCCTCGACCATTCTGACCCGGAGTGCGGAGCGTTTGCCACCCCGTAACAATTGGAAAAACGGCAATCCCCGCTCCAGGAAGAACGAGACAGGAGGGCCCTCGGAGCTGGCGTAGGCTGCGCGGCCCGGAGAGCTCGCGAGTGCCCACCGACCCACGCGATTACATCCCCGACGTGCGCGACGGACTCACCCGCGTCGAGCGCGTCATCCTCCATACGCTGCACCGGCTCGAGCGCGAGCGCGGAGGCCGCTCCGTACCCTCCATGATGCTCTACGGGTACGTCGTCGAGCAGCTCGACATCGGTCCCGACGAGTTCCAGGACGTCCTCACGCGCATGGTCGGACGGCGGGTCCCATGAACATGCGCAATGAGACACATCCCGGAGACCCCTGGGCCGACGCGGGGTGCCCCCGGTACACGGTGCGGGATGCGGAAGGAGCCCCGGTGCTCACCCACATGCTCACCACGCGCGAGGGGCGGCCCTGGGCGGACCTCGTGTGGCGCATCCCCGGCGTGGAGGCACCCCGCTGCGCGGACGCGCTGCTCCCGGCCCTGCGCGGGTGGGCACTCTCCACGAATGACGAGGCACTCGCCGTGGCACTCATCGGCCGGGGCGCCCGGGTGGTGAGGTACGCGCACAGCTACTCGCGAGACCTGCGCACCGCCCCCGCTCCCTCCACCTGGGAGACTCCCGAGATGCCAGCGGGCTGCCGCCTCACGCCGGTGGACCGGAGCGCCGGAGAGCTCGTGCCCCCGCTGCTCATGGCCTATCCACCCGCCCACCCGGACCACTCCGGCTGGACGCCAGAGGAGGCCCGCCAGGAGGTGACGCGGATCCTCGCCGGGGAGGCGCTCGGCCCGTTCCTGCCGTGCAGCGCGCTCGCCGTCGAGGGAGACACGGTCATCGGGGCCTGCCTCATCACCCACCGTGAAGGAACCCCGCCCCACGGGGGCCCATGGGTGACGCAGGTATACCGGAACCCCGCGCCCCGGTATGCCGGGGCCGGAGCCGCACTGCTGCGCCGAGCCCTGTGGCTCGCAACCCAGGCGAAACTACCGGCCCTGAGCCTCGTCGTGAGCGATGGCAACCTGGCGCGGTGGGTATACGAGCGGCTCGGCTTCCTCCACGTGGGCGCCTCCCGCACGCTCGTGCTGCCGGACTGACCGGGCGGGGACCCTCCACGTGCTCAGGAACCGGAGCGCCCGGATTCCTGGCAGGAAGAAGTAGGCCCCACCCCGAACCTCGATGAAGCGGGTCAGCCCCTCGATGCGCTGGCACACCGGGAACCCGGGAAGGGACACCGAGCAGGGCTCCGGCGGGCCCTCTCCCTGCTTCAGGAGCGGGCGCGCATCGGGGTTGTCCCCGGCGATGGGATCCTTGCTGTCATAATACCCTCCGAACTTGGTGCTGTTCAGCCAGCTGTGCTGGATGAACTCGAACTGGCGCCGGATGTTGGTGTTGAGGGCGACAAAGAACAGCCCCCGCTGGTCCCTGCCCTCCGCGTCCTTGCCGTCGGTGTAGACCCTGCCGCGACGGATGAGCTGATGGCGGGCGACCACCTCCAACGAGGCCTCGCGGTCACCGGGGATGAGCGCGTCCCGCGGGTTGCTGCGGCGGATGTGCGAACCCACGGGGCACTGTATCCCCTGGAGGTCCTGAGCATAGGCGAAGCAGTTGTTGCGGCTGTCATCCCCACCGAGCTCCTTGTCATCCTGCTCTGGAGTCAAAACGAGCGGCGCGCCGCTGCGCCAGCGTCCCATGAGCCTGGCGGCCAGGAGCTCCTGCTCCCGCGCGTCGTCCCCTCCGTGCTGTTTCAGGAACGCATTGAACGCCTCCACGTTCTGCCACAGCTTGCGGATGACCATGTAGCTCCCATTGCGGCCCAGATCCTTGCGTGAGGAGCCTGGAGCGGCGTCGGGCAGCGCATTGCCGGCGTCCCATGCGGCGGGCACGGTCGGCGAGAGGGGCTTCTGACCATAGGTATTCTCGTAGCCCAGGATGAACTCTCCCGGCTTGATGACCGGGCCATGGGTGGCGGGGGGGCCGTTGCCTTCGATGCACGGCTCGGTGATGCCATCCCTGAAGCCAAACGGTTCCTCGAAGCCCTGGCGATCCTCCGTCGGCATCAAGAAGACGTCCTGGTGGAACACCGCCGTCAGCCCGTGCTTCTCGTACCGCGCACGATGGCGTTCGTGGAACTGCTCCAGCCATCGCTTGTCACTCCTCCTTCCCGCAGCGAAGAGCATGAGGACGAGGTGGATGTCCTTCTGTTTGATCTGCTCCTCATCTTCGCCCATGCCGCCGAACTCCCAGAGCTCGGGTGCGCTCCGGCCGGTGTCCCCGAGGATACGCGAGCGGTGGACCCGGGCCATTCCCTCCAGGAATTCCCGGGGGAAGGAGTCTTTCAGTTCCTCCTCCGGGAACCCGAGTGCTCTCAACCCATCGGCGGTGAACGCGATGTGCAAGGCATCGAGATTCCGGGCCGTGAGCCGGGTCTGGCGGATCCACGCCTCGGTGGTGATTCTGTCCGCGATTCCTTTCAACCAGTGCCTCGCCGCTTCCGGGTCGCCCACGCGAAGGAAGACGTAGCGGGCGAGCCGCAGGTTTCCGTACCCCGTGAAGATGAGCGCCTGGATGTCTTCAAAATCGAGTTGCTCTCTCATGATACAATTCCTCTCAATCCTGGATGCTCATGACAACAACTGCAACCACTGCATTCGTTTCACCACGGGCAGGGGCACGCCGGCCCGAGCGCGGAGCTCCCTGTTCGTGCGGATGTTGGAGACGCTCTTGTCGGGGTGCTTGCTGTACCAGGTCAGCGTGCGAATCTGGTGCTCGCGGACCCACCGCTTGAACTCGTCCTCCCTGTCCGCGCCCAGCTCGATGGCGAGAGGGAGCCGCCCCTTGGAGGGAAACCACCGGATCCGCGGCTTCGGGAAGCCCACGGTGTTGCACCAGATGGTGGTCAACCCGAGGCTGGCCCGGTCGATGAAGTCGTCGAGATAGCTCTCCCAGCTCCCATCGTAGTTGCTGAAGAAGAGCAGGCAGTGCCTCTTCCGGGAGATGCGCAGCCACCTCGGGCGGCCATCCTCCTTCGGAGGGGGCCACTCCTGCCTGCCCCCATCGATGATGACCCAGCGCGCGCGGTGTATTCCCTCGATGCTCCCGAGGTTGCCATCTGTAAAGTAGTACTTCGCCAGGTGCTTCCACCCCCACAACATCAGCCGGAGCACGGGCAGCCGCAGCAAGCCCGGCTTGAGCTCGACGAAGTGCGTGAGATGGTTCTGGGTCTGATAGTCCTCCCAGTCCTGGATCTGATCCAGCTTGTGCCTTTGCTCCTGGGTGAGCGCCATGGGTCCCGGTGTCTCGGGCTGAGACGGCCCCTTCCTCCGGCGCGCTCTCCACTCCTCCCATGACGCCGACAGGACCTCATGGCCCAACAGCAAGGCCCCCACCCCGAGCGCCGGAAAGGCGAGCGAGGACAAGAGCAGCCGGACAGGGCCCCACTTCCTGAGCCTGAGCCGCCACGGCTCCGGCTCGGCATCGAACTCGAGCGGGGGCTCGTCCTTCGCGGCGCTCTCCACACCGCTCACTCCGGGCGGATTCCTGGCCACTCCCTGATTCCTGGCCGCCTCCTGGAGCTCTCGCGAGATGATGGCATAGCAGTCCTCGATCTCCTGGTTCAGGCGGACCGCCTCGGAGCCCTGGGCCCGGGCGATGGTGGACAACACGGGCCGTGTGGCTGGCGCCTCCCTGAAGAGCTGAAGGAAGCGCCGGCGCACCCGGGCGTCATTCTGGATCTTGCAGGCGCTCAGGCCGCTGTAGCCCTCGTAGGGAAGCGCCGCCTTCACGGCATGCGCCAGGAGGAATTCCTTGAACCCCTCCACATCCGACCGGGGCGGCAGGCCGCAGTGGCGGTAGATCTTCTCCTTCAGCGTCCCCCCCGCCTGCTCATAGAGCTCGTTGAGGAACGCGTTGGTGGAGCCCTCGAAGTTGCCCTCGAAGGCCAGCCGCGCGGCGCCCTCCCTTCCCAGCTCGTCCCGTGTGCCCGGAATGAGGGACCAGCTCAGGAAGTGTGTCATTTCCAGCTTGTCGAACGCGATGTGTGGGTTCCCACGGATGTCCGTGCCCATTCCTCCTAGCAGATCCTCCAATTCCTGCCGTCCGGACTGGACGGGCACGATGGAGGTCAGGGTATCGGGTGTCCTGGCGAAGAATTTACGGCGAAGCCATTGCCACGCACGCCGCAGATGGCTGCTCTTGGATGCACGCATGTATGAGTATCCCCCAGAGGGAACGAGGGCGGAGCCATCACATGTGATGGAGGGTGCTCAGACGCCACGCCGGGCCATGGGGCTCACGGCAGCGGCTCGTCTCCCTGGCCGAGTGGATGCATCGTCCCGGAATGGGGAGAGAGCCCGTCGGGAGGCAGGCCGAGCCCCTCGGACTGGCCGGCCAACCTGGCCTGCGCCCACGACTCATAGAGGCGCGCCCCCTGCCGGCGAGCGACCTGGAGGGCCACCAGGAACTCCTCCCGGGCCTCCGCGTCCCTGTCGCGCAACAAGAGGAGCTGGCCGCGGATCAGATGGAGATCCGCCTCCCACGCCCGCTCTCCCGCCGGGAGTTGCGTGGGGGCCAGGGCCCGCTGCACGGCCACCAGTCCCTCCTCTGCACGCCCGAGCTTCAGGTAGATGTCGGCGAGCATGCCGAAGTTGTGGGGCGTGCCAATCAGGACTCCGGAGCGCTCCCACTCCGAGAGGGCCACGAGCATGAGGTCCAGCCCCTCCTCGGCCCTGCCCAACCAGGCCAGGGCCCAGCTCTTGAGGATCGTGGACCACCACAACCAGAGCCGGAACCGGTGCTCACGGGCGAGCGCGAGGCACGGCTCCGTCCATTCCAGGGTGCTCCGGGCCTCACGACGGATCTGCGCCCCGATGGCGGCATAGGTCAGCACACCCGCGCACGTGTGGGGATGTCCGAGCTTCCCAGCGAGCTCCACGGCCTCCCGAGCCTGCTGCCGGGCCAGGCCCGGCTCATGGAGCACCGAACGGATGACGGAGCTGAAGGCCAGGGCCATCGCCCGGGGGTTGATCCAGTACTTCACGGCGAGCATCCGGTGCCGCGCCAGCTCGCGGCCATCCCCCGAGTGCGCCAGCGCCAGCTCGATGTGCTGCCGGGCCACGGGCATATGACCCCAGGTGAAGAAGTCGGTGGCCATCATCCGGTGACCCAGGGACAGCAGATCCGCGCAGTGCTGGCGCTCGCCCAGGAGCACCAGGAACTCCGCCACACCGTGCGCCTCCTGGTACTTCTTCTGGGTGAAGAAGTAGGCGAAGGCGCCCCAATAGGGCAGCTTGAGCTGGGACAGGACGTCGCCCCCTTCGCGCAGCAGCTCGAGCACCCGGATATAGGTGCGCTCCACCTCGGGCGAGCGGTAGCCCTGGAGCTGCACCAGGGGAAGGCCCAGGGCCAGGAGCAGCTCCAGCTCCTCCTGGGAGCGCTCTGGGGTGGGCAGCAGGCCGCGCAGCAGCTTCAGCGCCTGGGTGAGGTGGCTCACCGCCTCCTGGTTGGCGTAGCTCTGGCTGGCGCGCAGGCCGGCCTTCATCCAGGCGCTGATGGCAGGCTGGGGCTCTCCCGCCTCCGTGTAGTGGTGGGCGAGCAGCTCGGGCCGGCTCTCCACCACGTCGGGGAAGTGCTCCACCAGCGTCTGCGCGATGCGCTGGTGATGCTGGCGCCGCGCCGTGCGCGGGAGGGACTGGTACGCCGCCTCCTGGATGAGGGCATGCCGGAACTGGTACCCGATCCCGGTGGACTCTTCGTTCCGCTGCAACAGCCCGGCGGTCACCAGTCCCAGCAGGTCCCTCCGGAGCGAGGCCTCGCTCATCCGCGTCAGTCGCGAGAGCAGCTGCCGCGTGAAGCTGCGCCCCACCACCGCGCAGAGCTGGGCCAGCTCCTTCTGGCGGCGCGGAAGCGAGTCCAGCCGGGCCAGCAACAGCTCCTGCAGGGTGGTGGGAATGGGCACCACCGAGCCCCCCTCCAACAGCGCGTGGGTCATCTCCTCCACGAAGAGGGGAACACCGTCCGTGCGCGCCACGAGCTGCTCCAGCACCGGCTCCGGCAGCGTCCGGCCCCGCGCCACCTCCTTCACCAGCCGCAGGGTGCATGGCGCCGTCAGCCGCTCCAGCACGAGCGGGTGGAAGTCGGGGCGCGGAGGCCAGGGCGGGCGGAACTCGGGACGGGCACTGAGCACCCCGAGAATGGGGGCCCGCTCCACACGCTCGCTCAACGAGCCCAGGAGCTTCAGTGTGGAGGGATCCGCCCAGTGCAGATCCTCCACCACCAGGAGCACCGGGCGCACCTGGGAGGTCCGCAGCAGGAGCAGCTCCAACGCCTCCAGCACCTCCTCCATCTCCCGCTCCGGCGTGAGCCGCCGGTGTGGAGACGTCTCGGCCACGGGCAGTGACAGCAGGGAGGCCAACAGATGCACCTGGACCTGCTTCAGCTCCCAACGCACCAGCCGCGCCTCGAGCATGCGCAGGTTCTCCTGGGGCGAGCGCTTCGGGGAGACGAACAGCCGCTGCACCAGCTCGATGATGGGATGGAAGGCACTGGTGGAGAACTGGGACCAGCACTGAAGCCGTAGCTGGAGCGCATGCGCCTGCGGCACCCGTTCGAGCAGTTCCTGGATGAGGCGGGACTTGCCAATGCCAGCCTCGCCGCTGAGCAGCACGAAGCCGCCGTTCCCCCGCCGCGACACCTCCCAGTACGCGAGCAGCTCCCCCAGCTCCCGCTCCCGTCCCACCAGCGGCGACAGGCTCCCGCTCGCGGCGAGCGTCCGGTCGAACCGGGACACCGTCTGGCGAGCACCCACCACCCGGAACACCCGCACGCTGCGTGCCCCCTCCAGGGCGCGCGCGCCGAGCAGCCGCGTCTCGAAGGCCCGATGCACCAGCGTGTGCGTCTCCTGGCTGAGCACCACCTCGCCGAGCCCGGCCTGCGACGCCAGCCACGTGGCGACCTTCGGCGCCTCACCCTGGATGCTGGGCGTGCTCCCACGCACTTCCTGGGAGAACCCATCCAGCACGACCATGTCCGTGTGGATGCCCACCTTCACCGCCAACGAGGACAGGGACTCCTGCGGCAGCCGCTCCTGGAGTGCCTGGAGGACGGAGGAGGCCAGCAGCAGGCCCGCGTGGACGGCGCGCTCCGAGTCCCCCTCGCGCGTCACCGGGTAGCCAAAGCAGGCCAGGGCCTCGTTGCCCATGCATAGCGTGACGAAGCCTCCGTGCTGATGGATGACCTTCGAGAAGGAACGATGGAAGGCCGCCTCGCACTCTCCGAAGTCCTCGGGGTCCAGCTGCCGCGCGAGGTGGACGAGCCCTTCCAATCTGCAGGACACCAGCGTCACCTGCCGCCGCTGCGGCGCCAGGGCGCGTGCCGGCCTGTGTCCCGGACGCAGGTACTCCTCCAGCTCGCGCAATTCCTCCTGCAGCTCGGACGCGGAGAGCAGCCGCTTCGAGGGCTCCTTCGCCAGCGCCACGGCCAGCAGGGACTCCAGCGCCCAGGGCAACTCCGGGTGGTGCTCGCGCAGCAGGGGCACTGGCTCGGGGGACAGGACCTTGGCCCGCAACTCCTCCAGCGAGGTGCTCGGATAGGGCAGCGCCCCGGTGAGCATCTCGTACAGCATGACGCCCGCGGCCCAGATGTCGGTGTGCTCGTCCAGCGCCTCCCCCCGCCACTGCTCCGGAGCCATGTAGGGCGGCGTGCCCGCCATGGGCAGGTTCGGGATGGACGAAGTGCTGGGATCGATGAAGCGTGCCAGCCCGAAGTCGAGCAGCTTCACCACTCCCTTGTGGGTGACGAAGACATTGCTGGGCTTGAGGTCCCCATGGACGATGTGGTGCTCGTGGGCATGCGCCAGCCCTGCGGCGACCGCGCTCATGATCTCCAGTGTGTGCCGCAGGCCCGGCCGCTCGCGCCGCATCGCCTGCGCGAGTGACTCACCGTCCAGGAACTCCATCACCAGGAAGGGAATGCGTGGCTCTCCCGGTGGGCGGCGCCATTCGGAGACGTCGAAGATGCGGATGATGTTCTCGTGATCGAGCCGTGCGATGACCCGGGCTTCCCGCAGCGCCAGCTCGGCCAGCTCCTGGCGGGGCAGCAGGAACTTGAGGGCCACCACGCGCTGCAACTGGGCATCCCAGGCTCGCGCGACCCACCCCATGCCGCCGGCGCCCAGCTCCTGGAGGAACTCGAACCGCCGGCCGTCCCAGCCCCCCAGCCGTTCCCCGGGAAACGGCCTGCGGACCACCACCGGCCCACGGACGACCTCCTTCAGGAAGGAATCACCGAAGTCCGAGTCCTCCTGCCCGCGCAATGCTGTCTCGAGTTGGGACTCCTCTGGAGGCCGCGACTTCCCCCCTTGCGGCCAACCATCGGACTCGTCGCCTTCCTGCATGGTCTCTTCCCCTAACCCCCCTCGGCGCAACCCCGTAGCGACCGGCCTCCCTCCCAGAAAGCTAGGAGGCCAGACAGTACCGGGCAATGACAGGTACACGAGGGACGGAAGCGGCCGTGAAGCGCCTCACCACCGGACGAGGTCCGGCTCAGCGGCCCCGCAACCGCCGTGCGTGCTGGCAGGCCGCGTAGGGAACGACACGCAGTCCCTGCAGGAAACCACTCGGGCGCAACCCGCGCCCGGAGCTCCCGGGCACCGTGCGCAGCTCGGTCTCCAGATTCTGTGAGAGCCGGGAGCCGAGGCGGATCTCCGCCACGGGGAGATGGACCTCCGACCCCAGGGGAGCGGCTTCGAGCAGCAGCCGGGCCACTCCCTCCTCGACCGCCCGCTGCAGCCGCTCCGCGCGATCCACGCCGGGCCGGCCCGCCCCGGACGCGGTGAGGCGCAGGGACACACGGCCGAACCCGTCTACCTCGTAGGGAGCCACGGCCCAGTAGGTATTGGCGAGGTAGTCGTGCAGGTAGGTCTGATGGATGCCGGAGATGAACTTCCGCAGCACGAAGGAGGGAAAGGAGACGAAATAGAGATCCTGATCCCCCTTGCCATGGAGGGCGCTCGGCAGGGGCTGGTCATGGAACCGCAGGCTGATGCCGAGCGAGTCCTTCCCCGCCTCCCCCGAGAACCAGCCCCCCGCGAAGCGCACCAGCGCGGGCCCCACCAGCCGCGCCGCCAGGTCCGCGGGCGCGCCGGCGGCGACCCCGGTGGGAGGGACGACCCGCGCCGAATGCACTACCCCCGAGGGGTGAAAGAAACGAGCTCCTCGTGCGAAGAAGAAGGGATACAGCAAGGGAGAGACGAGTGCGCCCGCGGCGATGCCGAGGGCCCTGCTCGCTTGCAGTCCAGGCATGACACGCACTCCTGTGGGTTGAACCGGATACCGGGAGGGAGCACGCTGTCCATGGATGTGACGTTCACCGGATGCGGAGCACCATGGCGAAGCAGACACGCGGAGGAAGGGACGGCGCGCGGCCCGAGGAGACTGCTCAGGGCGAGGGCCCGGAGCCCCGGCAGGCGCCGAAGGTGAAGGGCTTCAACAGCCCGTTCGCCCGGCTCGAGGCCCTGCGCGAGACGCTGCCCTCCACGCAGCCCCAGGTGCGCCCGGAGGACTTCCCCGGCACGCCTCCGCCCCAAGGACCCGAGCGCGCGGTGGTGAGGCTCGAGCCCGGCCGCGGAGGCCAGGAGGTGACGGTGGTGGAGGGGTTGGGCCTTCCCTCCGCCGAATTGCAGGCGTGGCTCCAGGCCCTGCGGAGAGGACTCGCCTGTACCGGCACGGTGGAGGGCGAGCGGTTGGTGTTGCAGGGCGACCATCGCTTCAAGGTGCCCGACCTCCTGCTACGCCGGGGCGTCAAGCGCGTGGTCCACGGCTGAGTGCTCAGGCGGCGGGGGCCTTGGGCTCGCCCTCGGGCTTCGGCTCGGACGTCTCCGCACCGGACTCCGCCGCCGGGGCGGCCTCTCCACCGCTCTTCGCGGCCTCGCGCTGGGCGCTCTTCTCTCCCGCGCGCTCGGCTTCCCGGAGGAACTCGGCGTACTCGTCCTGACGCGTGGCCGCCTGCTGCTGCGCCTGCGCCACCTGCTGCCCCGCGGCGGCCCGGCCCTGGACAACGGCCCGCTGGCTGAGCACCACGCTCACGGCGAACGCGGCCCAGTCCAGCAGCACGAGCAGCCACCCGCGCTCCAAGTACCCGTCGACGCCGTCGCGCACGAAGTCGAGCGCGAGGAGGAAGGCCTGGCCGGTGAAGGCGGCACCGAGCGCGGTGGGCCACGGGCGCAGCTCGATGATGCGGGCGGCGCCGTAGCACAGCAGGGGCAGCACGGCGAGCGCCCACAGATTCTCCAGCACCAGGGCGATGGCGAACCGGAGGAACTCGAAGGGCAGTGCCTCGAGCCGGACCAGGAGCCGCACCCCGAGGGCACTGGACACCACGGAGCCAAGCACCAACGCGAGGAAGCCGAGCCCCACGATGAACTGGGCACGGCGGACTTGGACGCGCAGCGGTTCGAGGACGGACTTCTTCGGAGTGCTCACGGGGACGGGAGCCTAGCGCAAGCGCGGGCCCGGGGCGTATGGGAAGCCCTCACTCCTCGTCGTCCCCCTCCGTCGTGCCGCCCGGGGTACGAGGAGGCGGGCCCTCTCCATAGAAGACCTCCTCCAGGACGAGCCCGTGGGCCGGAGCGGTGGGACCGGCGCGCTTGCGGTCGCGCGAGGCGAGGACCTCGGCCACCCAGGACTCGGGACGGCGTCCCTTGCCCACCTCCACGAGGGTGCCCGCGATATTGCGCACCATGTGCTTGAGGAAGGCGGTGCCCTCGACGGTGATGGAGAGCTCATCCCCGGAGGTGCCCTGGACCTCTACCCGGCGCACCTCGCGCACGGCGTGGGCGGCCTGGCAGTCCGAGGCGCGGAAGGAGGAGAAGTCGTGCCGGCCCACCAGGTACGCGGCGGCGCGGCGCATGGCCTCCACATCCAGGGGGGCGAACACCTCCCAGTGGGTGGAGCGGCGCAGGGGCGAGCGCGAGGGCCTGTTGCTCACCCGGTACCGGTAGCGCTTGCCGTGGGACCAGCGGCGCGGGTCGAAGTCGGCGGGCACCTCCTCGGCGCGGACGACGGCGATGTCCTCTGGCAGGAAGCGGTTGAGCCCCATCCAGTACGCCTTGAGCGGCAGCGTGCGCGGCGTGTCGAAGCACACCACCTGCCCGGTGGCATGCACGCCCGCGTCCGTCCGTCCGGCCGCCTCCACGGCCACCCGCTCGCCGAGCAGTTGCTCCAACGCCTGCGCGAGCCGGGCCTGGATGGAGACACCATTGGGTTGGACCTGCCACCCCACGTAACGGGTGCCGTCGTACTCGAGCGTCAGCTTCAGGCGGGGCATGTCAGCGGTACTTGAGCCAGGCCGAGAGGATGTCCCCCACCATCTTCCCCACGGGGAGGTTGTGCTTGCGGGCGAGCGCCTCCAGGGCCTCCCACTGCGAGGCGCTGACGGGCACCGGGACGATGCGCTCGCCCGCGGAGCCGGAGGCGGGCTCCTCCACGGGCGGCACGGACTCCATCTCCGTTTCCGTGGTGGGCCCGGGCGCGGCGGGTGCGGCGGGGGCGGGCTTGGGACGCAGCCGCTGCTGCTCCTCCTCCAGCTCGTCCAAGAAGAGCTGCTTGAGGAAGTTGGAGAGGTGGAGGTGGGTGGGGGTGAACTCGTACGCGTTGAGGAAGCGGTCGAGGTCCTGCTGGAAGTGCCAGGCCGTGGGGTAGCGCTTGTCCCTGTCGCGCTCCAGCGCCTTCATGAGCATGGCTTCCACGGGCTCGGGGATGTCCGCGCGGAAGTACGAGGGCGCGTACACCTTGCCCTCGACGATGCTGCGCATGACGGCCACGTCCGACTCGCCGGTGAAGAGCTTGAAGCCGGTGAGCCACTCGTAGAGCACGGAGCCCAGCGAGAAGATATCGCTGCGGTGATCCAGGGGCTTGCCCAGACACTGCTCGGGGCTGAGGTAGCTGAGCTTGCCGCGCAGCTCTCCGGCGCGCGTCTGCTCCACCCGGTTGGCCGCCTTGGCGATGCCGAAGTCCAGCACCTTCACCGTGCCGTCGAAGCACACGAAGATGTTCTCCGGCGTCACGTCCCGGTGGACGATGTTCAGCGGCGCGCCGTACAGGTCCACCTTCTGGTGCGCGTAGTAGAGGCCCTCGCACACGGACGAGGCGATCTTCAGCGCGTACACCATGGGGAAGGGAATCCCCAGCGTCTCGGCCTTGGGCACCACCCGCCGCATGTCCCGGCCGAAGAGGTACTCCATGCCGATGTAGTAGCTGTCCCCCACCTTCCCCAGGTCGTGGATCTGCACGATGTTGGGGTGGTTGAGCTGAGCGGCGAGCCGCGCCTCGTTGAGGAACATGCGCACGAAGGCCGGCTGGCGGGACAGGTGGGGGCGGATCCGCTTGATGACGACGGGCTTCTCGAAGCCGTCCGGACCCGCCTGGTGGGCGAGGAACAACTCCGCCATGCCGCCCACGGCGAGGCGATCAATGAGCGTGTACTGGCCGAACGACACGGGGGCTCGCGGGGCGACGGGCGACATCGGAAGCAGCAGGATAGCGCTCCCGGGGCCTCGGGAGCCAAGGCATAAGGAGCCCAGACCTCCCCAACCATCCCACATGCCGTCCGGCAGCATCGCCCGCTGCATCCGCGGCATCCCGGGCCCGACGAGCGATTCCGGGCCAAGGCCCGAGGTGGGAGCCCGGTGCGGCAGACCGCTCGCTGGGCTCAGGGTGGGAGGCGACCTCGCGCCTCACCTCACTCCGGGCGGCCGGGCCCCGGCTCGGGGAGCAGGTGTATGGAGTAATGGTTGAGGTTGCGGTGATGCAGTGCGACGTGGCGTCTGCCTGCAATCATCATGAAGACTCTCTGGAGCGGCGCAGGCTGCCCCTTCAACCAGGCCTCAACCTCCTCGCGGGTCTCAAAGGCAGGCATGGTGGAAGGCGGGGCAGCTTGCTGGATCTGCTCGAGGTAGCCTTCGAGTATGGGGTGCGGGAAAAGCTGACGGTGATCCATTTCACGGACATGCATGACGATATGGTATTCGTCTGCAATCAACACGAAGGCGCCATGCGGAGGCTCGGGGTGCTGCCGCAGCCATGCGTCCGCCTCCTCGCGGGTCTCAAAGGATGCCACCGCGTAAGGCGGAGCCTCCCTGCGGAACTGGAGGTAATCCTCGAAGGAATGGACCGTACCGGTCTCCGAGATGAACATGAGCGCAGCAGTGGCGACCCGGAAGAGCTCCCGCTCCTCGTCGGACTGAGCACTCCGCAAGGTCCGCCCGAGGAGACCCTGGACTTCAAGGATGCGCTCATGAATGTTCATGGTGACACCGCTACGATGTAAGGGGAAACCGGGGCACCAGATGATGCAACGAGCACGACCGGAGCCAGGACAACAATCCCCGCCCCAGCGGAGACCGTGACGAATACGACTCCCGCGATGACAACCAGGCTGCCTACCAGTATTGCCTCGCGGTTGCGCTTCAACCAATCGACCGCACTGTCTACCGCTGTGAACTCCTGAGCACGCCGCCCCTGTGCCTTCAGGCACTCCGTGTATTTCCGCATGCACTTCTCGGAGCAATATCGGTCGTGTCCAGCACGAGGTCCGAAGTCATATAGGTATTGGTCGAAGTCCGGGGGAACAGGAGTCTGGCGGCACTGGTGGTAGCACTCGAGGTATTGCGCGTAGCAGTCGGGCTGCTGGCTTGCGACAAGCACAATACGCCCAGCTGAACCATCAGCGCTTGACCGATACCTGTAACGCTCGAGCTCAAAGTCCTCGGCACGCAGCCAGGAGTGGCTGACCCGACCATCAGGCGCCTCTTCTATGACGAGCACGAGACGGGTGAGTTCCTCTGCACTGGTGGAGGCGGTGTAGCGAGTGGCGCTACAGGACACGAGCAGAACACAGAGAACCGCTGCCACGACCGCCTGGGAGCCGCTGCGCTTCACGAGTCAGGCCCTCCGTTGAATATTCCAGGAGAGGAAGATAGCAAGCCCCTCACGTCGTCGACGTGCGACATTGGAAGCAGCAGGATAGCGCTCCCGGGGCCTTGGCGGCCAATGTTCCCCATCGGGACGGCACTTCCACGAAGCACCGCCCCGGTCCACGAATCCAGCTGCGCGTCCGATTGTTCGCTGGGAGAGAGAACGACCGCACCACACCGTCGACGATTGCGACCCCTCCCCGGGCCCCACTACAAGCCCGGCACCCCCAGATTCCGCGAGCCCCATGCCTCAACCCCCCCCTCCAGCGTCCCACGAGCCCGAACTCCAGGAGAGCCACCTCGCGGAAGGCGGAGAGATGGGCGCGCTGGTGCGCTCCATGGACTGGTCGAAGACGCCCCTGGGGCCCGCCTCCAAGTGGCCCACGAGCCTCAAGACGATGGTCGGTGTCGTGCTCCGCAACCGGTTCCCAATGCTGCTGTGGTGGGGGCCGGACCTGCTGCAGATCTACAACGACGGCTACCGGCCCGTGCTCGGCGTGAAGCACCCCGCCTCCCTGGGTGTCCCGGCGGCGCAGGTCTGGCCGGAGATCTGGGACGTCATCGGGCCCATGGCCGAGGGCGTGATCCGCGGTGGCCCCGCGACCTGGAGTGAGCACCTCCAGCTCTTCATCAACAGCCGGGGATTCGTCGAGGAGACGTTCCACACCTTCTCGTATAGCCCTGTCCCCGCGGAGGACGGGCGGGTCGGCGGCGTGCTCGTGACGGTGCAGGAGACGACCCAGCAGGTCCAGGACAACCGCCAGCTCCGGATGTTGAGGGATCTCGCGGCGCGCTCCGCCGACGCGAAGTCCGCGGAGCAGGCCTGCCGCACGGCCACGGGCATCCTCTCGGCCTATGACGAGGACCTGCCGTTCGCGCTCCTCTACCTCCTGAACGTGGAGGCCAACGAGTTCCAGCGGGTCAGCACGAGCGGGCTCGAGGCCTACGAGGGTCCGGCGGCACCAGCCCGCGTGCCGTTCGACCCCTGGGCCCACCCCCCCGGCGGCTGGCCCTTCGCCGAGGCGGCTCGCGCCGGGCGGGAGGTCATCGTCGAGACCCTCCAGGAGCGCTTCGGCCCCCTGCCTGGCGGCCGCTGGGGCACTCCACCGGACCGGGCGGTGGTCCTCCCCCTCTCTCGGCCCGGCCAGCCCCACCCGTACGGTTTCCTGGTCGCCGGGGTCAGCCCGCGCCGCCAGCTCGACGACCGCTACCTGGGACTCTTCCGGCTCACGGCGGATCAGGTGGTGACCGCGCTCGCCAACGCGCTCGCCTACGAAGAAGAGCGCCAACGCGCGGAGGCCCTGGCGGAGATCGACCGCACGAAGACGGCGTTCTTCAGCAACGTCAGCCACGAGTTCCGCACGCCCCTGACGCTGATGCTCGGGCCCACGGAGGAGGCGCTCGCGTCCCCGTCGAGGGCGCTCTCCGGAGACAACCTGGAGACCGTCCACCGCAACGAGCTCCGGCTGCTGAAGCTCGTCAACTCCCTGCTCGACTTCGCGCGCATCGAAGCCGGCCGCATCCAGGCCTCGTACGAGCCGGTGGACCTCGCGGAGCTGACGGCGGGCGTGGCGAGCGCCTTCCGCTCCGCCATCGAGCGCGCGGGGCTCGCATTCGAAGTCACCTGCCCTCCCCTTCCGGAGCACGTCCATGTCGACCGGGACATGTGGGAGAAGATTGTCCTCAACCTGCTCTCCAACGCGCTGAAGTTCACGTTCGAGGGCGCCATCCGCGTCTCGCTGTGCTGGCGGGAGGACCACGCCGAACTTCGGATCTCCGACACGGGAACCGGCATCCCCGAGCACGAGCTGCCGCGCATCTTCGAGCGGTTCCACCGCGTCCAGGGGGCCCGTTCGCGGACGCATGAGGGCTCCGGCATCGGCCTGGCCCTCGTGCACGAGCTGGTCCGCATGCACGGCGGCAGCATCTCCGCCGAGAGCAGGCTGGACCAGGGCACGACGTTCACCGTCCGCATTCCAGCCGGGACCGCGCACCTGCCCAGGGACCGGGTGACCCCCGCGCGTTCGCAGGTGTCCACGGCGCTCGGCGCCGCGCCCTATGTGACCGAGGCGCTGCGCTGGCTGCCAGGTTCCGTCGAGGTCTCGGCCGAGGAGGCCTCGGCGTTGGGGGCCGAGACGCCCCCGGTCATGGACATCGCGGCCGGCGCCCGCATCCTGCTCGCCGATGACAACGCCGACATGCGGGAATATGTGGGCCGGCTGCTCGCCACGCGCTGGAAGGTGGAGACGGCTTCGGACGGCGCGGAGGCGCTCCGGGCCATCCGCGAGCGGATTCCGGACCTCGTGCTCACGGACGTGATGATGCCGAACCTGGACGGCTTCGGACTCCTGCGAGAGCTGCGAGCCGACGAGCGCACCCGTCACCTTCCGGTCATCGTCCTGTCGGCGCGCGCTGGCGAGGAAGCACATGTCGAGGGACTCCGAGCGGGAGCGGACGACTACCTGGTGAAACCCTTTTCAACCCGGGAGCTGGTGGCGCGGGTCGAGGCGCAGCTCGCGCGGGCCCGGCTGAGGGCCCTCGAGGAGGAGCACGGCAAGCGGCTCGCCAGGGTCTTCCAGCATGCGCCCGTGGGCATCGCGATCATGCGTGGCCCGGAGCATGTGTTCGAGTTCGCGAACGCGAACTATCTCCAGCTCATCTCGAACCGCCCGGTGATCGGGCGGAGCGTTCGCGAGGCCCTCTCGGAGCTGGCCGCCCAGGGATTCCTCGCGCTGTTGGATCAGGTGTTCAAGTCGGGCGAGCCCTACATCGGCCGCTCCTTGCGCGCGATGCTCAACAACGGCCCCGGAGGTGCGCTCCGGGAGGGCTTCTTCGACTTCGTCTACCAGCCGATGCTCGACGACGAAGGCCGGGTGGACAGCATCGTGGTCGTCGCCTTCGACGTGACGGAGCTGGCGAACGCCCGGCGCGAGGCCGAGTCCGCCAACCGCGCCAAGGACGAGTTCCTCGCGATGCTCGGCCATGAGCTGCGCAACCCGCTGGCACCCATCCTGACCGCGCTGCAACTGATGCGGCTGCGCGGCAGCGATGCGACGGAGCGGGAGCGCACCATCATCGAGCGCCAGGTCAAACACCTCGTCAGACTGGTGGATGATCTGCTCGACGTGTCGCGCGTGACGCGGGGGAAGATCGAGCTCAAGCGGGAGAAGCTCGAGCTGGCCGAGGTGGTGGCGAAGGCCATCGAGCAGACCAGCCCGTTGCTCGAACAGCGCAGGCACGAGCTGACGGTGGATGTCCCGCGGAACGGCTTGCGACTGGATGCGGACCCGACCCGGCTCGCCCAGGCCTTCTCGAACCTGCTGACGAACGCCGCGAAGTACACCGAGCCCGGAGGAAGAATCTCCGTGGTCGCCTCGCGCGAGGGCTCCGAGGCAGTCATCAAGGTCCGCGACAACGGCACGGGCATCTCGCCCGAAATACTGCCCCGGGTGTTCGACCTCTTCGTCCAGGAAGGCCAGTCACTGGACCGGTCGCAGGGAGGACTCGGGCTCGGGCTCGCCATCGTCCGAAGCATGGTCACGCTTCATGGCGGCCAGGTGAGCGCGCACAGCGAGGGAAAGGGGCGCGGCAGCGAGTTCACCGTCCGGCTGCCCATGGTGGAGGCGGAACCCCTCCAGGCTACGGCCGGCCCGCCCCCGCTCGAGCCGAAGCCGCCGGTGAGCGGCTCCGCGCCCACCCGCGTCCTGGTCGTCGACGACAACCAGGACGCCGCCGACATCCTCGCCGAGTCGCTCGAGCTCCTGGGGTGCGAGACCCGCATCGCCTACGACGGCCCGAGCGCCTTGAAGATCGCGCCGACGTTCCAGCCCGACGTGGCCTTGTTGGACATCGGACTGCCCGTCATGGACGGCTACGAGCTGGCCCGCCTGCTCCGCCAGCAACTGTCGTCCCCCGCCCTCCGCCTCGTCGCCGTGACGGGCTATGGCCAGGCATCGGATCGTCAACGCTCGAAAGAGGCGGGCTTCGATGCCCACCTCGTGAAGCCGCTCGATTTCGATGTGTTGAATGCACTGATCGAGCGCCTGGCCGCTTTGTGAATTCGCCCCCAAATGGCGAGACATGAATAACCCGGCAGGTATTTTGCATGTTTGAGGCCTGTGGTACTCGTGCTCCCTGATGGGCGTCCCTCCGAGTAGCGAAGTCCCGGGCACCGCACCCGCCAGGGAAACGACGGTCGAGGAGTTGTTGGAGTTGGTCGCCAGGCTGGCGGCGAACGATCCCCACGCGAAGTGCCAGGTCGGCACGGGGACGCTCGCCCCCCTGGCCGAGGCGCTCAACAAGCTGTCGGTGCAGCTCGCGGGAGGACGCACGAAGGCGGGCGAGGCGTTCGACGTCCAGGCGCTGGTCGAGCAGGCGCCGAACATGATGATTGCGTGCGACCCGGATGGGCGGATCCGGTTCGTGAACTTCACCCTCCCGGGCCTCGTGATCGGCGATCTGCTTGGCACGAGCATGTATCGGTTCATCGCACCGGAAGATCTCGACCGGGTCCGAGGCACCATCCAGCGGGTGCTCGAGACCGGCGAGCCCGGAGGATTTGACATCCGCTCGGTGGTCAAACCGGGCCCCGAGTGGTTCTCCGCGAAGCTGGGAGCGATCAAGGCGGAGGGTCAGATCGCCGGCTTCACGATGATCCTCACGGACATCTCGGACCTGAAGCAGACGCAGAGCCGCCTGGAGCGCTCCAACCAGGAGCTGGAGAACTTCGCGTACGTCGCCTCGCACGATCTGCAGGAGCCGCTGCGGAAGATCCAGACCTTCGGCGAGCGGCTGAAGTCGACCTCCGCCGGAAAGCTGGGTCCCGAGGGGGTCGACTACCTCGAGCGGATGCACAGCGCATCGACCCGCATGCGCAGGCTCATCGATGACCTGCTCTCCTTCTCCCGGGTGGCATCGAGGGCTCAGCCCTTCACCCGCGTGGACCTCACCGCATTGGCTCGCGACGTGGTGGAGGGCTTCAAGCCCATCATCGAGAAGACGGGAGCGGCCGTCACGGTCGGGACGCTGCCCACACTCGAGGCCGACCCGACGCAACTGCGGCAATTGCTCCACCACCTCCTGGGCAACGCCCTCAAGTTCCACCGGGAGGACGCGCCCCCGACGATCTCCATCCGCGGCACGCTGAACGCGGACGGCACCCGGTGTGAGCTGGCGGTGGAGGACGACGGCATTGGTTTCGACGAGAAGTACCTCGACCGCATCTTCAACGTGTTCCAGCGCCTGCATGGGCGTGCCAGCAAGTACGACGGCACGGGGATAGGCTTGGCGATCTGCCGGAAGATCGTGGACCGGCACAACGGCAGCATCAGCGCGCGAAGCACGCCCGGAAAGGGCTCGACCTTCGTCGCCTCGCTGCCCCTCAATCAACACTCGAGCAGGTGAGCATTCATGGAGCAGAAGAAGCCCGTAACGATCCTGATGGCCGATGACGACGCGGATGACCGGGATTTCGCCCGCACCGCGATGGAGGAGAGTCGGCTCGCCAACGAGCTGCGGTTCGTCGAGGACGGCGAGGAGCTGCTCGACTACCTGTACCGCCGCGGCCGCTATGCGGACCCGAAGGACTCGCCACGGCCCGGGTTGATCCTCCTGGACCTGAACATGCCCCGCAAGGACGGCCGCGAGGCGCTGAAGGAGATCAAGGGCGACCCGTCACTCCGGCAGATTCCCGTGGTCGTCCTGACCACCTCCAAGACGGAGGAGGACATCCTGCGCAGCTACGACCTGGGGGCCAACTGCTTCATCACCAAGCCGGTGACCTTCGAGGGGCTCGTCGACGTCGTGAAGGTCCTGGACAAGCACTGGTTCCAGATCGTCGAGCTGCCCCGCATGGCGCCTCCCCAGGACAGCTGAGCATCAAGCGAGCTCAAGCACTCGCACCTTGAGGGCGGCCGGGTGCTCGGGCGAGGCCGGAAAGTCCACGGACGAGGGGCCCAGGTCGAGCCCTCCCCCGCCCCTCCGTCCAGCCCGGGACACGCCCTCCGTGACCATGGCCTCGAAGCGACGGGGCGCCAGCGTGGCGAGGTTGCAACACGCCACCAGCCGGCCCCCGGGAGCCACCACCCGGGCGGCGGCCTCGGCCAGCGAGGCATAGTCCCGGGCCGCGGAGAAACGGCTGGTGCGCGTGGTGGCGAACGAGGGGGGATCCGTCACCACCACGTCGAACGTCTCGCCCTTGCGCGCCAGCCGGCCGAGCCACTCGAAGACATCCCCCGCCACATAGTCGTACCGGTCCACGGGCTGACCGTTGAGGCGGGCGTTCTCCTCGCCCCAATCCAGCACGCGGCGGCTCGCGTCGATGTTGAGCACGCGCCTGGCCCCACCCGCGGTGGCCGCCACGCCGAAGCCACAGGTGTACGAGAAGAGGTTGAGCACGGTGAGGCCTCGCACCTCCCCGGCCAGCCACGCCCGCGTGTCGCGCATGTCCAGGTAGAGACCCACCGAGAGGCCCTGCCCCGGACGGATGAGGAAGCGCAACCCGTTCTCCAGCGCCACCAGCGACTCCACCGATTCGCCGAGCGCGGCCTGCTCGGGGGCGAGCTGCTCCTTGGCCACGTTGGCCAGGTGGCGTGCCTCCTTCGGCCGGCGCTTGAGATAGACGCTCCGAGGCGCCCAGGCGGCTTCGATGGCGCCGAGCAGCTCCTGCTCCTCGGCCGGAGAGAAGTCGCGATAGAGGCTCACCACGTGGAGGTACTCGAAGACGTCCACCGTCACATCGGGGACACCATCGGGCCCGCCATTGACGAGCCGGAAGGCCGTGGTGCGGGGATCCTCCCGCAGCGGAGCACGCCGCTCGCGGGCCTGGAGGAGGACATTAGCCAGGGAGGTGGAGCGAGGGCTCATCGTCCGCGCGCCGGGACCGCGGGGGCCTCGACGTCCGAGAGACGGGCTCGCGCCCAGACTTCGGAGAGGACCCGGGCGGCCTCGCGCGCCAGGGCAACCTCATCCGTGCCGAGGATCTGTCCCTCGCGCATGGTGACGCGGCCGTCCACGATGGTCCACGCCGCGCGCGCACGCCCGAGCTGCCCGAGCAGGTGCGGGGCCTGCCCGCTCTCCGCGTCCAACGCGGGCACGCAGTCGAACACCACCAGGTCCGCCAGCCGCCCCTCCTCCACCGCGCCGGAGGGCAGGCCGAAGAGACGCGAGCACAGCTCGGCCGGGCCGTCCGAGAAGAGCTGCACCAGCACGCCGTCGGGATCCACCAGGCGGGAGCCCCGCGCGGCGCCCAACGCCGTGACGAGCGCGGCGCCCAGCGCGTCCCAGAGGTTGCCGTGCCCGGCGCTGCCCAACCCCATCAGGTTCTGACGCCCATACAGCGTCTCCAGGGCCCGGCCGCTGGGCTCGACGAGCAGCGCCGCCCCGGGGCCGAGCGCCACACAGGTGCCGGACTGGGCCAACCGCACGGACTCGGCGTCGTCCACGGCGCGCGCATACGCGGCCACCGAGAGCGGCCCGAGCAACCCGAAGGACTCCAGCCGAGGCACCACCCGCTGGAAGTGCTGCGACCAGGTGGCGGCCAGGTCGTGGTCTCCCTCGGACAGGTGGAAGACGACGGGTGAACCGGAGGACTCCCGCAGGCGGGCCAGCCTGCGCAACAAGGGGTTGGCGCTCGTCCAGGAGGAGTGGAAGCCGAGCGCCCCCCGCACCAGGGGATGGGCGCCCCGGCGCTTGATGAAGTCGGCATTGGCCTCCGCCTGGTCCTCGGCCTGGACGGTGCCCTTGAGGCTGTGGGTGGAGTGGCTCACCACCAGCCGCAGGCCGAGCTGCTCGGCCGCACGGGCCTCGGCATCGAGGGCTCCGGCCACATCCCCCGGGCAGGACAGGTGATCCACCACCAGGGTGACGCCCGAGCGCAGCGCCTGGGCCATGGCATGGCGGGAGAGGGTCTCCACGTCCGAGGCGGTGAGCTGAGCAGCCAACCGCAGCTCGTGCTCCAGACGGACCTGGGGAGGGTGCAGGAGGAGCTCTCCGGCGGAGGGGACGAGCAGGTCACCCACGAGGTGGGCATGACAGTCCACGAGACCTGGGAGCACCAGCCGCCCACGGCAGGAGACCTCCCAGTCGCCGGGGAGGACGGGCACCTCGGCATCGGGAGCAACGCGGCGGATGAGCCCCCCCTCGACGACGACGGCCATGCCGGCACGACCTCGGCCGTCGGCGCGGAAGATGGAGCAGTTCTTGAGGACCAGGCGGCCTTCCATGGGGACGCGAGTATATGCGCGGAGCGGGAGTCTGGATCGGGAGTGTGTTGGAACCAGCCACCTGGGTAGACTGGCCGACGCTGACCCGCTGCGTCGCGGCCCCCCCCTGCTGACATGCTCTTCAACACCGCGCTGTTCGGCGTCTTCTTCCTGGTGTTCTTCGTGGCCTTCCACTTCGGAGCCCGCTCGCGCGGGGCGAAGCTGTGGCTCGTCACGGTGGGGAGCCTCGTCTTCTACGGGGCGTGGGACGTGCGCTTCGTGCCGCTGCTGCTGGGCACGGCGCTGCTGGACTTCTGGCTGGCGAGGGAGCTCGACCGCTCCCGGGACGAGCGGAGAAGGCGGCTACTACTGATAGTGAGCTTGACGGCGAACCTGGGCGTCCTGGCGCTCTTCAAGTACGCGCGGTTCTTCGCGGACTCGGCACACGGGCTGCTGACGATGCTCGGGGTGGCGGTACCGGAGCCCACGTTCTCGCTGGTGCTGCCGGCGGGCATCTCCTTCTACACATTCCAGAGCATGAGCTACACCGTGGACGTCTATCGGGGTGAGCTGAAGGCGCGGGAACGGCCGGAGGAGTTCATCGCGGCGGTGTCCTTCTTCCCGCACCTGGTGGCGGGCCCCATCATCCGGGCGTCGGTGCTGCTGCCCCAGTTCGAGCGGATGGAGCCCCCCCGGTGGGAGCAGGTGCAACGCGGCTACCTGCTCATCGCGGTGGGGCTCTTCAAGAAGACGCTGGCGGACTTGATGGCACCGGTGGCGGATGGGCTCTTCAGGGACTCGGGGCCGGCGGGGGCGCTGGAGAGCTGGACGGGGGCACTGGCCTTCACGGGGCAGATCTACGCGGACTTCTCGGGATACACGGATATCGCCATCGGAGTGGCGCTGCTGCTGGGCTTCGTGCTGCCACCGAATTTCGATCTGCCGTACCTGGCCACCTCGCCCGTGGACTTCTGGAGACGCTGGCACCTGTCGCTGTCCACGTGGCTGCGGGATTACCTGTACATCCCGCTGGGCGGAAACCGGACCGGGCGCTACCGCAACCTGCTGCTCACCATGCTGCTGGGAGGACTGTGGCACGGGGCCAACTGGACGTTCGTCGTCTGGGGCGCGTACCACGGACTGCTGCTGGTGGCCTCGCACCTGCTCGCGGCGCGCTTCCCGGGACTGTCCGGAGCGGCCACGCCCGCGCTCCTCCGCCAGATGAAGAGGGCGGGGACGTTCTACCTGGTGGTGCTCGGGTGGGTGCTGTTCCGGGCGGAGAACCTGTCCTCGGCGCTGCGGGTGCTGCGGGGCATGCATGCGCCGGCCGTGGCATCGGACATCACCTACGCCTCGGTGCTGACGCTGGTGCTGGTGATCGCGGGGCTCGGGGTGTGTCACGGGGCGTCGGCGCTCGCCGAGCGCACCGGATTGCAGCGGCGTCCCCTGCTGCTGTGGCCTGCGGTGGCCACGTGCATGGCCGTGGCGATGGCCATCGGCACACCGGGACAGAGCTTCATCTACTTCCAGTTCTGATTGGCTCCAGCGCAGGGGCTAGCCCCGCTACCCCCAACAGGGGTCCTGTCCTTCCTATAGCTGTGGGAGACGGAAGGAGGGAATGAAGGTAGAAGGCGGCCCCCATGGAGCCTGTTTCCACGAAGAAGCCCGTCCTCATCACCGAGATCTCGAAGGAGTTCACCTTCGAGGCAGCCCACCGGCTGCCCCACGTGCCGCCCGGCCACAAGTGCGCCCGCGTCCATGGCCACAGCTACCGCATCGACATCACCCTGCGCGGACCCGTGGATCCAAAGCTCGGCTGGATTGTCGACTTCGCCGAGCTCACCGCCGCCTGGCAGCCCCTGCAGGCCCAGCTCGACCACCAGCTGCTCAACGAGGTCCCCGGCCTGGAGAACCCCACGAGCGAGCTGCTGGCCGCGTGGCTCTTCGAGCGGCTGAACGTCCCCGGCGCTCAGGTGACGCGCGTGCGCGTGGCCGAGACGTGCACCTCTTCGTGCACCGTCTTCGCCGCCGGCACCTGAGCGTCAGTGCTCGAGCTGCCCCAGGTTCGCGTGGCCCACCGCCCCGTTGACCACCGGCCTCGGGGCGCATTGCAGGAGCAGCTCGGCGCTCCTCGGGGCGATGAGCCGGCCGAACGGGGTCCGCCCCCGCCAGCCGCTCGAGGCCCGCCGCCTCGCGGCTCACCCATCAGCCATCGGCCCGCCACTCCCACGAGGACCATTGTCCCGGCCCCGAGGCGCACTTGACCACCACGTGCTTGATGCGATCGGCGCGCAGCGCCAGGCCCTCCCCCACCAGCTCCTCGCCGAAGACGCGCGCCAGCTCCTCGAGCGTTACGTTCTCCACCGGCAGCACCAGCACGTCGCGCGCGAGGAAGCGCAGCTCCTCGTCGTGGAAGCGCGCGAGCACATCTCCCCGCGCGTCGCGCTCGATCTTCAGGTGCGGGGAGAGGCCCGGCAGCAGGAAGTGCTCGTTCCAGGAGCGGCAGCGCTCGATGACCGCCTTCTTCAAGGGGCCATAGTCAGCGAGCATCCCGTTGTCGGCCACCTCACCCGTCAGCGCCACGTAGACGGTGAAGTTGTGGCCGTGCAGGTTCTCGCGGTGCGTGGCGGAGAAGATGGTGAAGTGCCCCGCCGAGAACTTCATCTCTTCCTTGTGTAACTCGATGGTGGTCGTGCGCGCCATGGACCCGGATTCATTATCACCACAGCGGGGCCAGAGGCACGAGCTACATCCCTGGCCGCCCGACCCAGGGGCGAGAGGACGTCCTTACTGACGAAGACGAGGGAGCGAGGTCATGGCCTCGCTAGTGCTCTTTCTGCCCGAGGTTCGCGTGGAGCAAGGTGCCGTTGAGCACCGGGTGGTCCGCCGCGAAGGCTATCACCTGGGCGATCTCCTCGGGCTCGATGAGGCGGCCCTCACCCGTGATGGAGCGCAGCACCTCGAGCGTCTGGGCATCTCCCGCCACCCGCTTCTGCAACGTCTCGGTGTCCGTGACGCCGGGGCAGACGCACACGGTGTGCACGCCACGCCCGAGCAGGTCCTGGCAGGTGGCGCGCATCATCCCCACGTTGGCGTGCTTGGCCACCACATAGGAGTAGATGCCGGGGACCCCCTTCTCCGACAGCGTCGAGCCCACATAGATCACGGACGAGCCCCGGGGCATCCTCGGGATCAGCAGCCGGTTGAGCACCGTGGGGGCGACGACCTCCACCTCCAGCGCGCGCCGCAGCACGTCCAGCGAGCCCGCGTCGGCGGTGTCCTGCTCCAGCACGGCGGCGTTGTGGATGAGCACCAGCCGCTCGCAGCCCGCGATGGCCTGCAGGAGCGGCGCCTCCACGCCGCGCTCGAACCCGGCCACGGTCAGGTCCACCATCAGGTTGACGACGCCCTCGAGTTCGCAGCGGGAGCGCGAGAGGTTCACCACGGTGGCGCCCCTCTGGAGGAACAGCTCCGCAGTGGCGAGACCGATCCCCTTGCTGGCTCCGGTGATGACGAGGGCTTCCTTCATGGCGTGGGCAACTCCGGTGCTCCGAGGGTCTACTTCGAGGCGGCGGCCGCGGCGCCCAGGAAGTCGGGCCGCAGGTACTCGTCCACCGGGGGCGCCTTTTCGATGATGCCCAGGTCCACGAGCTGCTGACCCAGCGTCTCCCAGCGCTCCCGGCTCATGGTGCCCAGTCCCCTGGCGCGCGTCTCCCCGGTCTCGATGAGCGGCCTCTGCGTGTCGGCGACCAGGGCGAAGGTCTCCGCGTCCATGGTGGTGTTCAGCCTGGCCATGCCGTCATTGGCCGGCTTGGGGTTGTCCAGGTAGGCGCGCCACCCCTCGCGCACGGCGTCCACGAAGGCGCGCACGCGCTCGGGCTGCTGCTTCAGCAGCTCGCCCCGGGTCACCACCACCGTGGCATAGGGGTTGAAGCCCTCGTCCGCCACCTTGAAGACCACCGGGTCCCCCCCCTGCTTCCTGGCCGCCAGGGGCTCCGAGGTGAGGAAGCACTGCTGGACGAAGTCCTTGTCCGCCAGGAAGCGGGCCACGCCGCCGTCGTACGGGACGATCTTCACCTTGGCGAAGCCGTACTTCTTCCTCAGGAACTGCGCGTAGGCCAGGCCCGGCTCCAGGGCCACCGTGCTGCCGCTGGAGAGCAGCTGGGCCATGTTCGTGAACCCCTTGGAGGCGTGGGCCATGAGGGCGTGCGGTGTCGTCTGGTACGTGGCGAACAGGGGAATCAGGTCTATGCCTCGGGCGCGGGCCGTCAGCAACCCGTCCGCGCTGGTGGTGCCGAAATCCGCCTGTCCCGTGGCCACCATCTGGGCCACCGGAGCCCCAGCGCCACCGCCCAGGATCTCCACCTCCAGCCCATGGCGCGCGAAGGCCCCGCTCTCGCGCGCGGCGTAGAAGCCGCCGAACTCGGGTTCGGGGACCCAGTCCAGCGCCAGCTTCACCTTGGCCGGGGCGGGCTTCACGGCCGCCGCACCGCTCGAGGGCTGCCCCGCCGGGGTGGGCTCCGTCTTGTCCTTGCTACACCCCATCCCCGTAGCCAGACAGCACAGCAGTCCCACCCACCACGCCTTGTTCATGTCTCCTCCTGAGAAAGTCCGCAGAATAAAGATGCGTTGAGGCATTCAACATTGCCGGGACACAGCATACCCGGCAAGTCACTCAGTTCGAGTTTCGCACTTTCGAGAGACCAGGAGGAGCGAGCGACGGATGCGTTTTTTCCACAACGCACCAAGTGCTCGAAACCGGTGCATCTGCTGAAGCTGCGAGCAGGCTCTCTCGCATCCTGGCACCAACGGCTCTAAAGTCTCGGCGCCGCGCGCAGCCGGACGCACAACGTGATCCGCGCGGGCTTTGAACTCCGACACAGGGCCTGGCTCTACTTCGCCGTCCGCAGGGAACACGAGGGGCTCCCTGAGACAAAGAGTTTGGCTGCATTCATTGGCCGTTTGCCGTTGCCCCACCGGAAAGGAGCGTCATCGATGTATTGGAAGACGTTCACCTCGCTGCTCTGCATTCTGTCCCTGTCCACCGGATGCGGTGACACCAAGGAAGAGATTGAGAAGGAGCTGGATCCAAACGTTTGGACCTATGCCGATACCCATTTCCACCTCTCCAACTACGTGGGGCAAGGCGGGTCACTCCGAGACGTGCTCGACAATTACATGGGCACCACGGTGGGCCGCTCCACGGTGATGGCCATCCCGCTGGCCCAGAAGTGGGACTACTTCGAGCACTACCTCAACGATCAGACGCCGCCCACCTACTACATAGGGCCCAAGGCCAGCCTTTACTACTACTCGTTCATCGATTCGATGATCGCCCACGAGTACAACAAGCTCTCCAGCGTCGCGAAGAAGCGGTTCGATCCGATGATCACCGCGTTTGATCCCATGGATCTCTACGCGGTCCAACACATCAAGCGGGTGCTCTTGACCAACCCCGGAGTCTTCACCGGCATCGGGGAGTTCACCGTGCACAAGGAGGTCGTCTCGGACAAGACCTTGGGCGATCCGGTGGCGAAGATGGCCGGCTCCGCCACCCCGCCGGACGGAGACGACACCGTCACCCTCTACTCCCCCTCGCTCACCAAGATCCTGGACTTCACCGCGGAGGCCGGGCTGGTCACCGTGCTCCACAACGACATCTACAACGCCGAGGTGACCTACGACGGAACGGTGGTCTCCAAGGCCCAGACCGATACGACCTACGTCCAAGGCTTGAAGTCCCTGTGCATGCTGAGCCCCAACGCCAAAGTCATTTGGGCGCACACCGGCTTGGGCCGCTTCGTCAACCCCAGCGCTGACCACGTGAAGCGGGTCTCTTCCGTGCTCGATGCCTGCCCCAATTGGTCGGTGGACATCTCGTGGGACCTGGTTCAGGCCTACATTCTTGAGCCCAACGCCGGCGAGCCCCCAACCAGCGAGTGGGTGGCGTTCATGAACAAGTACCAGGACCGCATCCTTTATGGAACAGACAACGTGTTCTACCGGCGCACCACCATCGACAGCGGTACCGGCAAACCCGTCCTCGGCCGCCGCCAGAACTTGGAGGAATACTCGGCGGTCGGAAACAAGTACCAGGCCCTTTGGGACCAACTCGATCCCGCGGTGACCCGCAAGATCCAGCGCGGCAACTACGAAGCGCTGTATGACGCCGCTCGGGAGAAGGTCCGCGCCTGGGAAGCCGCCCACGCCAACGACGACATCTGGGCGCTCGAACCGTAGAGCCCCAGGGACCGCGGCGGCAGGGACCCTCAATGCCGCTGCAGTTGCTGTTTGTCCAACATGGAGGGGCTGCGACACAGCTCGGCAGCACCCGTCAGCGGCCCTTCTCCGCCTCTTTTGCACCAGCCCACTCCCTCAACAGAGCCCCCATCCCGCCTTCTGTGAAGCGGCCCCCCGAGTCAGGCACCTTGCCCTGTTCCACTCTCAACAACAGACATCCCTACCCAATACATGGATTTTTTGAGCGTGGGTGAACTGGCCAAACGCAGCGGGGTGGCGGTGTCGGCCCTGCACTTCTACGAAGCGAAAGGCTTAATCAAATGGCCAGCTGGCGCGCCGACCTCGATGCGCACATCGCGCGGCTGCAGGGACTGTGCAATCAGCTCGATGGCTGCATCGGCTGCGGCTGCCTGTCGCTGAAGGACTGCCCGCTGCGCAATCCGGACGATGCGCTGGCCGCCACCGGCACGGGCGCGCGCCTACTTGAGGCCGGCGGTTCGGCCTAGCCAGGCCACCAGCGCAGCCATGTAGTCGAGCGAGTCGGGCGCCTCGCGCTGCAGGTGCTCGACGTCGAAATCCATGTTCTCGCGCAGCGGATGCGCCATCCTGTGGTTGGCGTTTGGGATCACGCGCCAGGACATGCGCGGCTGGCGCGGCGCCAGCTGCTGCAGGCGCTGCACCGTGTCGGCGACCGGAATCCAGGGGTCGTCGGCGCCGAACAGGAACAGCACCGGCACCTTCAGCTTCGCCACTTCGACCAGCGGGTCGTGGGTCATCTGCTTATACCAGGTGGAGCTGCGCGGCTCGGCAGGCAGCTCGTCGGCGCGCGGGATGAAGGCCAGGTCGAACCAGGGCTGATTCTCGACGGCCTGCAGTTTGGCCGCAGCCGCATCGCGCGCGGCGCGGCCCATGGTGAAGTCGTCGACGGCGTGGCGCGCGTCGAGCGCAGCGCGCACAGCCGCTGCGTCGTGGCCGCGCACGGACAGCAGGTTGGCGACGGCGAAATTCATCTGCACATCGGGCGTGACCACGGGCGCCGATACCGAAATCGCAAACGCCGTTCCCGGGCTGCGGTTGGCAGCCAGCACGGCCAGCCAGCCGCCTTGGCTCAGGCCCCAGTAGCCGATGCGGCGCGCGTCGATGCGCGGATTTGCGGCGAGGGCGCGCGCACCGGCGACGGCATCGTCGGCCAACACATCGAAGCCCTCGCCCGCCTTGCCGCCGGACTTGCCGCTGCCGCGGCGGTCGTACACCAGCACCGCCATGCCAGCGGCCGGCAGGGCGCGGACCAGGTGGTCATACAGTGCATATTCGCGCGTGGGCGCAGCGGCGGCATGGGTCAGCACGACGGCGGGCACCTTGGCTTTGCCCTCGGGCAGGTAGAGCGTGCCGGACAGCGTCACATCTCCGTTCTGGAAGCGCAGCTCCTGCTGCGCGGCAGAAGCAACCGGCGCATGCCAAGCAGGCACTGGGTTCTCAGCGTGGACGGAAGGACCGCATATGCATGCGGCAGCGAGGAAAAGGGCGGGCAATGTTTTTTTCATGCCCGCGACGCTACGCGATTTTCAGCAGGCTTGCTGGTCAGCGCCCAAATTCGGTGCTGCGTTTCCTGAAGGCGCGCTTCGGCATGGCCGAACCCAACATCGGCGCCTGGCGCCGTGCGGTCACCGGAGATCTGCTGACCACTCTGGATTTCAAGACACCGGATGCGCAGTGGCCGCAGCTTCCAGACACCAGCGACTCGATGCACCGCGTGGACTTGTCCTGCCAGCTGGCGACGCCCATGCCGCCGAAGAAACAGGCCCTGCCGCGCCAGGAGCCCGGCCAACGCCCGGCTCGCGCCTTGCCCTACCAGTTGCAGGTGGATGGGTGAATCGACGCCGCCACCGGGAAGTACTGGCTGGACTTCTTCAACCTGGGCCAGGCCGGCGTCGGTTTCACTGTCTATGCCAGCAACCGCACGGACGGCCCCTGGTACTACACCGTGGAGTCTGGAAAGACCTTGTCCGACCACTGGAGCGCCGTATCCGTCACCGGGGGCATCTACGATTTGTCGGTGCAGGGTCCCAATGGCTTCCTGCGGCAGTTCAAAGGCGATCTGTCAAAGGCCATCTCCGCCACGGGCGCGAATCCCGAGCTGCGAGTCACCTACGAGAGCGGCCTCAACAGCCTGAAGCGCTACCTGCGCAACAGTGGCAGGGTGGCTTGCCGGCTGACGCTGAGCGCCAATCTCTACAGCAGTGAGCCGGCGCGCAGCTTCGATCTGGGTGCTGGAGCCAGCATGGAGCTGGATTGGCCGCTCACGGACAGCCAGAACTGGTATGACTTCAGCCTGACCAGTTCCAGCGACACGGGTTTCCTGCGCCGGATTGCGGGGCATGCGGAAAACGGACTGCCTGGCGTGAGCGATCCAGCGATTGGTCGGAGCTGAACAACTCGGGTCGCTCCATGCTGTCCGCGATAGGACCCAAGGGGGCCGACCGCCTCGAGCACGATTGGGACGAGGCCGGTCGCCCCGGGAGGGGCGGCTGCGTGCAGGGGCCCCGGCGCGGGCCCGATCATCAGGCCCGCGCCCGGGTCGCTCAGAACAGACGCATCTGGGACTTGTCCTCCTCGTCCTTGCTCGTGCGCGCGGGCAGCGGGGTGAAGCCGTGCTTCGTCGCCCACTCCTGGTTCGGCCCGGCCCAGCGGAAACGCTCCAGGGGCACCTTGCCCTTCGCGTCGAACTCGACACCCTCGGCCACCAGCAGCTCGCGCTGGCCGTACCCCTGCGTGCTGATGCCCCCCGAGCGGTTGATGATCCGCTGCCAGGGCACCTTGGCGGCGCGCGGCCCCAGGTCGCCCATCGCGAGCCCCACGACTCGCGCATCGCATCCGCCCCCCACGATGATCGCGATGTCACCGTAGGTGGATACCTGCCCTCGCGGCACCTGCTCGACGACCTGGTAGATGCGTTCGAAGAACCTTCGCTCTTGTGCGGTGATGGTAACGATTGTGGACATGTCTTCTCCAGTCAGATCCCGCGTACTACCTCAGAGGACCTGTCCAGGGAAGTCGGTATTACGTCCGCCGTCCTATGCCCGACCCGACACGTAGAGTAGGCAGCCACCGTCGTGGCCGGTGGGTCAGAGCTTCACGCCCTTGCCGAACCGCTTCAGGAGCGGCTTCAGCTCGTCCTCGGAGAGCCCCATCTGGCGCAGGTCCAGGTGGCTCAGCTTCGGCAGCGCCTTGGCGGAACGGAAGACCAGCACGCCCTCTTCACTCAACTCATTGCGCACCAGCTCGAGCCGCTGCAGGTTCACCAGCACCTTGCTGGCCGCGAGCACCTCGGCGGCCTCGTCGGTGAGCGCGTTGCGGTTGAGGGCGAGCAGTTCCAGTGATTGGAAACGCTTCCCGCCCGCCAGCGCGGCGACCCCCTCTTCCGACAGGTCCGTGCCCGACAGGTACAGGCGCGTCAACGTGAGCTGGGACTCCGCGAGCGCCCCGGCGGCCTCGTCTCCGAGCCCCTCGTTCCCCGTCAGGCTGAGCGAGCGCAGACCGGCCAGCGCCTCGCTCCCCGCCAGCGCGGTCAGGTCCTCCACGTCCATCAAGGGAAGCACCAGGGACGCCAGACTCCCGGCGTGCGTGGCGGAGGCCAGGGCCCGAGCCACTCCATCGCCGTTCCCCGACAGCTTCAGCCAGCGGAGCTGCTCGAACCACGGCTGTGCCGCGGCGCTCGCCAGCCCCTTGCCACTGAGGACCTCGACGTGCAGCCGATGCACCGGCTCGAGCGCGAAGAGGGTCTCCCCGTGCTCGGCGAGATCTTTCTCCGAGAGGGACAACTCCTCGACGAAGCCCCGGCTGTAGTGGAAGTCGGACGCGCCCAGTGCCTTCAACCGGCCCATCCACTTCTTCCCGTGCTCCGACAGCAGCGCGTCCACCCGTTTGCGCAGGGCGATCCTCCGCGCTGGATCCAATCCCCGGCCCGAGAGCGCCACCTGCGCCCGGATGAGCTCGGCGCGGGGTGCATCGTCCCCGAGGAGGACTTCCGCACAGGCCAGACGGGCCTCCACATCGTTCGGGTGGGCAGCCACTCCCGACAGCAGTTCGCGAAGGGATTTCATCGGGCGAGCAGCTCCTTCACCTCGCGCTGCCAGCGTGCGCCCAGCTCCGGGTGCACCATGCGGACATAGGCCGCATACCCCTCCAACCAGCGCTCGAAGTCCGGCCGGCCCCTCGCCTGCGCGGCCACTCCGTGGTGGCGGCAGTTGGCGAGGATGGCCTTGAAACGGCGCCGCTCCTCGCGAGGAATGGAGACTTTCTGGTTCACCGTGAGGCCCGTCACCCGCTGGCGCGAGCCCTGGCGCATCACCCGCCGCTTCTTGCCGTTCTCGGCAAAGCCCTCCTGCTGGAGGATGGCGTTGAGCCACCAGAAGAAGCGGCCCAGGCGCTCGGGAGGCTCGCGGAAGGAGAAGGACAGGTCATCCGCGTAGCGGGTGTAGATGGCACTGAACTTCTTCGCCAGCGCGGTGAGGCGCGCATCCATGCGCCGACAGACGAGGTTGGCGATGGCCGGCGACGTCGGAGCGCCCTGCGGCAACACGCCCGGCCATGCCACCGTCCCATCCGGCAGCTTCGTGCGGTGCGTGGTGAGCCCGGCGAGCACTCCAGCCACCTCGTCGCCATAGCCATACGCCAGGAACAGACCCTTCACCCGGCGGTAGTGCACCGTGGGAAAGAAGTCCTCGATGTCCACCCGCACCACCGCGGTGGCCCCCACGTGGGGCTCGGCATTGCTCACAGTGGAGCGGCCCTCGATGAAGCCATGCGCGGCCGGGTGCGGCGTCATGCGCGCGAGCACCTTGTCCAGCAGGGCCCGCTGCACTTCCTTGAGCTTCTGGCGAGGCGCGGAGATGCGGCGCACCCCACCCGTGCGCTTGGGCACCTCGAACTCCACGTATCCCGAGCCGGACTCCGTGCCCGGGCGCATCAGCGCGTCCAGCGCGTTCTCCTCCACGCCCACCAGCTCCGCCACATCGGCCCGGGTGCGCAGCTCGGGCAGCTCGCCCACGCGAGGAGGCGGGCGCTTCGCTTTCCGGGAGAAGCCGTAGAGCTCGTTGCCGAAGAGGCCGAAGTTCCAACCGGTCGGGTTCCACCTGCCGATGCTCCCGGCACTCCGGCCAGGTTTGACCCGGCGATCCGGCAGGGACACGTCCGCGAGTCCCAACCTGCGCACCGAGGCACGAGCGGCCTGGGCAACCCGCGTGTCCGGATCCTTCACCCGCTGGCGGAGCAACCGGGCCGCCGTCGCGCTGGAGAAGAGCAGCGGGAGCTGGCGTATCCCCTTCAACCGCTCGCGAGCGTCCATGCTGCGCAATCGGCTCTCGACGGGGGCCTGCCAGACGCGGCGCACGTAGAAGCGCGCCACTTCGTACTCGGCCAGTCCCTGGTGGCGATCCAGCAGCTCGGTGATGCGATCGAAGTTCGCCTCGGGGTCCGCCAACAGGGGCTTCAGTTCGAGGAGGAGGCTGGCGAGGTTCATGAAGGTGCACTCGGAGCGGCTGACGGCGAAACCGGTGCTCCTGGAGCCGCCGCCACCTGCACGGCAGAGGCAGACGAGGTCAGGGTAGCCCGCGAGGCGGACCTCGTACTGCATCGTTCTTCAATGGGTAACGTCAGCAGCCGCGACGTGACATCGCGGACGGAAGGCTGGCTGCACGCGGCCCCAGGAGCACCGGAAGCAAGCTGACCACAACCCGGCCTGGGTGGGAAGGCCACCCGCGCACGGGCCTGGCGAATCAGCGGCCGTCTCGAGCCCGGCCCCTCCTGTATCCTGAAGAGCGATGGCGAAAACCCGCGCGCCCCCGGCATGGCTCCCCCTCCTCCTGTCGCTGTGGACTCCAGGCTGTTCTCATCCCGGGGACAGACCTCCGGCCGTCCCGACCCGTGTCCTGGGAGCGCATCCCGATGCGAACAGTCCGGCCTACGTGGGGGCAGCCCTCGTCTCGGGTAGCAGCTCCGCACAGGAGCTCTACCAGGATTACCCCAAGCACGAACCCGACCCGAAGGTGGCCGCACAGCTCGCCGAGATCCTCGCCGATGAAGGCAAGACGCTTCGATGGAGCGCCTCCGCGAGCGTGGAATCCTTTCAGAATGGAGCGCTCGAGATTCCCATCGTCATTCGCATTCCTCCCCAATGCCAGAATGACGTATGTCCCGTCGTCGTCCACTACAGCGGCGGATGTGCTCAGCCCCGGTACCACTGGAGGCCGGAGTTCTTCCTGAGAGCCGGCTTCATCTTCGTGGAGCCCAACATTCGAGGAACCCCCTGCAATGCGGAGTGGGCCGCCGCGGACAACGGCGCCAGGAGACCCGAGGCGCTGACGGACATCGAAGCCTGCGGAAGATACGTCAAGGCACGGTTCAAGCAGGGAGACAGGGTTCCGAAGATTGGCATCCTCGGATGGAGCTACGGAGGCAATCAGACGCTAATCGGGATGACCCGGTTCGCGGGAACGTACGACGCGGGTTTTGCCCTGTCCGCGAAGACGGATCTCTATTCGTTCTTCAAACACACATCGGAGAGCTTGAAGAAGGCGCGAGAGCCTGAGTATGGCAATCCCGATACGGACCCGGAGTTGTTCCGTTCGATCTCACCCGTCACCTACGTCGACAAGCTCGAGGGCCCGCTTGCCATCATGCTGGGAGGACGCGACCCCAAGGTCTCGCTCTCCGACGCGGACGTGTTCGTCAGGAGGGCCAGGGAGCGCCATCAGGATGTGTCGCTGATGATCGTGCCCGAGCACGGCCATCTCACGGAGCAACCCGAGGAGATCATCTTCGAGCACGCCCACGTGATTCAGTTCTTCGCTGACAAGCTGGGCAGGCATTAGCGCCCCGGCTCACGCTTCGCGAGGAGCGCCCTGCCCCGGTCCCGGTCGACGGATGGGGACCGCCGTTCAGTAAAGCTGGCTTCACCCACAGTACTGGGGCAAAGTGCCCGCCCTTCAAAGAGAGGGGTTTAGATGTACGAATGGAAGAAGAAGCTCGGGAGCCGGCTCGCGGTGATGGTTTGGATTTCAGCGCTCGGCCTGAGCGCGTGTGACCCGAAACCGCCCCCTGAACCGGGCTCCTCGGACACGACGCCACCGTCGACCCGGGCCACCCCACGGGAAGGCACCTTCACCGTGAACGTCACCCTGGAGCTGCTCTGTGATGACGGAGCGGGCAGCGGCTGCGCGGCCACGTACTACACCACGGACGGCTCCGAGCCCACCGAGCGATCGGCCCGCTACGCCAGCTCGCTGCTCCTCACCAAGAACACCACGCTGAAGTTCTTCTCGGTGGACAAGGCGGGCAACGCGGAGACCATCCAGACCCAGACCTACGAGGTGGACACGCAGCCGCCCACCACCACCGCGACGCCGGCCGGCAGGGGCACCACCTCCGCTCTCAGCGTGACCCTGAGCTGCACGGACTCCAGTCAGGGCAGCGGCTGCGCGGCGACCTATTACACCCTGGATGGCACCACGCCGACCGCGAGCTCTCCCCGCTACAGCGCGCCCCTCTCCATCACCACCAGCACCACGCTGAAGTTTTTCTCCACGGACAAGGCCGGCAACGCCGAGCAGGTACGGACCGAGGTCTATTCCTTCGACTTCGTGGCGCCCACCACCACGGCGACCCCGGCGAGCGGCTGGTACAACACCATTCCGAGCGTCGTGCTGAGCTGCGACGACAGTGCGAGCGGCTGCGCGGCGACCCACTACACCCTGGATGGCACCACGCCGACCCTGAGCTCGCCCCGCTACACGGCCCCCCTCTCGCTCACCGCCAACACCACGCTGAAGTTCTTCTCCGTGGACAAGGCCGACAACGCCGAGGCGGTGCGGAGTGAGACCTACCTCGTCGACACGGCGGCGCCCACCACCACGATCACTCCACCGGCGGGGACCTACGGCGACACCCAGAGCGTGAAGCTGGCCTGTGACGACGGCACGGGCAGCGGCTGCAAGGCCACGCGCTACACCCTCGACGGCTCCATGCCGGGCGACACCTCGCCGCTCTACACCGGCCCTATCACCATCACCGCCACCACCACGGTGCGCTACTCCTCCACGGATCAGGTGGGCAACCGCGAGCCCGTGCGCCAGGCGGCCTACTTCATCGACAAGGTGGCGCCCTCCGTGTCCGCCTCGCCCCGGGGAGGCATCTTCCACACCGCTCAGAGCGTCACCCTGACCTGCACCGACGACGCCCTGGGCGGCGGCTGTGGCTCCATCCACTACACCACCGATGGCAGCAGGCCGACCCCTGCCTCGCTCACGTACTTCGCCCCCATCCTGGTGGCCACCACCACCACCCTTCAGTTCCTCGCCGTGGACACGGTGGGCAACGTGAGCGACGTCCGCTCCGAGACCTATAACCTCGACACCGTGGCCCCCTCGACAGAGGCCACTCCCGCGGGTGGCACCTACGCGGAGGCGAAGACCGTCACGCTGCGCTGCACGGATGGCTCGGGCAGTGGCTGCTTCACCACGTATTACACCGTCGACGGCAGCACGCCCACGCGCTCCTCGAGCACCTACTCGGTGCCCCTCTCCATCTCCGCCAACACCGTGCTGAAGTACTTCTCCGTGGACGCCGCCGGCAACACGGAGGAGGTGCGGACCGACACGTACTTCATCGACCTGATCGCTCCGACGGTGTCCGCCTCGCCCGCGGGCGGCAATTACCGCACCGCGCAGAGTGTCACCCTGACCTGCACCGACAGCACCCCAGGCAGCGGGTGTGCCGCCATCCACTACACGCGCAACGGAGACACACCCACCACGGGCTCGGCCACGTACACCGCGCCCCTCAACGTGGACTCCACCACCAACCTCCTGTTCCTGGCGGTGGACAAGGCGGGCAACACGAGCAGCGTCCGGCAGGAGGTCTACTTCATCGACACGCTGGCCCCCACCACCACGGCTACCCCCGCCGGTGGGACGTACCACACCGCGCAGAGCGTCACCCTGACCTGCGCCGATGGCTCCACGGGCATCGGCTGCTCGAACACGTACTACACGCTCGATGGCACTCCCCCCACCACGGGCTCCACCCGCTACACCGGTCCCATCTCCATCTCCGCCAACACCACGCTGAAGTTCTTCTCCGTGGACAAACTCGGCAACTCGGAGTCCGCGCAAACCCAGACGTATGTCATCGACACGATCGCGCCGACGGTGTCCGCCTCGCCCGTGGGCGGCAATTACCGCACCGCTCAGAGTGTCACCCTGACCTGCACCGACAACGCCTCGGGCACCGGGTGTGACGCCATCCACTACACGCTCAACGGAGACACACCTACCACGGGCTCGGCCACGTACACCGCGCCCCTCAACGTGGACTCCACCACCAATCTCCAGTTCCTGGCGGTGGACAAGGCGGGCAACGCGAGCAGCGTCCGGCAGGAGGTCTACTTCATCGACACGCTGGCCCCCACCACCACGGCCACCCCCGCCGGCGGGACGTACCACACCGCGCAGAGCGTCACCCTGACCTGCGCCGATGGCTCCACGGGCATCGGCTGCTCGAACACGTACTACACGCTCGATGACACTCCCCCCACCACGGGCTCCACGCGCTACACCGGCCCCATCTCCATCTCCGCCAACACCACGCTGAAGTTCTTCTCCGTGGACAAGCTCGGCAACTCGGAGTCCGCGCAAACCCAGACGTATGTCATCGCCCCCGACACGACCCCTCCGACCACCACGGCCAACCCGGCGGGCGGCGTGTATGCCTCGGCGCAGAGCGTCACCCTGGCGTGTAGCGACACCGGGGGCATCGGCTGCGCGGCCACGTACTACACGCTCGACGGCACTACGCCCACCCCGAGCTCCACGCGCTACACCAGCCCCATCTCCATCAGCTACCCCTCCACGCTGATTTTCTTCTCGGTGGACGCGCTCGGCAACGCGGAGATCCCGCGCTCCGAGACATACTCCTTTGGACTGCCAGCGCCCGACATCTCGGCGCAGATCGCCCGCATCCGCTCCCTGGCGGATGGCACCCTCAGCGAGCCCCTGGACTACGCGCTCGTCACCTACACGAAGCAGACCACCGGCCCTTCCGACCCCGCGGGCTTCTTCGTCCAGGCCGAGAAGGCCGGTCCGGCACTCTTCGTCGCGGTGGATCCGGCCTCGCTCACCCCCTCGCCCAAGGTGGGTGACCGCGTGTCCCTGCGGGCCACCGGGAAGAAGACGGTCGGCGGCGTGGTGCAGGTCATCTCCCTGGACTCCACCACCTTCGCCATCCGCAGCCGCGGGGAGCCGGTGGAGTTCCTGCGCAACGACGTGAGCAACGTCGACCTGTCGACCTCCGTGAGCGAATACGAGAGCGAGCTCATTACCGCCAGTGGCACGGTGGCCAGTACCTTCGCCGCCGCCGGAACGGGGCATGTCTCGGCGAACTTCGTGACGCTGGGCACCCCCTCCATCAGCTCCAACCTCAAGCTGCGCATCCCCACCGCGCTGCAGGACGCCTTCGACTTGGTGCAGACGTGCGCGGTCAGAGTGAACGCGCCGCTGTGGCGCTCCAATGCGCAAGCACAGCCCTCCGCATGGGCGACCCCGGACTTCGCCTCTCTGTCGTGCCCGTCCCCCAACTTGCTGCTCGCCATGCCCCTCAGCAGGACCAGCGTCCTGCTGTCGTTCGACCGGCGCATCGACCCGGCCAGCGTGCTCGCCAACGGCAGCCAGTTCACCTTCGACAATGGACTGGTGGCCACATCCGCCACCGTCACGGCTCGCCAGGTCCAGCTCACGACGTCCTCGCAGACGGACGGAACCCTCTACCGGGTCACGGTGGCATCCACCGTGAAGGACACCGTGGGCGCCAGCCTCGCGGTCAACAGCGCCACCTTCACTGGCAACCAGGCGCCCGCCACGCTGCGCATCAACGAGCTCAATCCCAACATCACAAACGGCAAGGATCTCATCGAGCTGCTCGTGGTGAAGGGAGGCAACACGAACGGGCTGACGCTCGTGGTAGACGGCACTCCCGCGACAACCCTGGCCACCTTCCCCAATGTCCAGGTCGCGACGGGTGACATCATCGTGGTGCACATCGCTCCGGCCGCGGCCCCCACCGATGCTCCGGCCTCGGAGACTCTCGGAAAGAGCCAGTACCCGAAGGCCAGCTACGGCGCCAACTTCGACACGGCCTGGGACTTCCTCGGTGGCGCCACGGGCATCAGCTACTCCGCGCACCGAGTGCTCCGGGTGAAGGATCCGATGGGGAATACCCAGGACGCGGTCCCCTTCGTGGTCGATGGCCAGACGACGAGCACCTTCCCGGCACAGCTCCAGGCCATCCAGGCGGAGGGGCTCTGGCTGCCAGCCGACTGTGGCGGAATGCTCTGCACCTACACCTCCGTCCCGAGCGCCATGCAGGTCTCCGTGAACTGGAGCAATCTCACGAGCACCTCCGCAACCTCGGTGCAGCGCTACGGCGGAATGGATACGAACCAGTACAGCGACTGGAGCCCCGCGGGTACCTCGTCGTTCGGGTTGCCCAACCCGTAGCGCATGGCGGAAGCGGACGAGCTCGGCGGCTCCTGCTCTATGGCCTGGGCGGGAGCGGAGGGCTCGTCCGCTGGTCCCACGCGGACATGGCGCAATCGACGATGGCCATCAGCACCTCGCGAGAAGCGCCGTCATGCGCCTGGGTGGAGAGCCCTTGCAGCACGGTCGTGTAGAAGACCGCCAGGGCCTCCACTTCGACCTCCGGGGCGAGCTCCCCCTCCTCCACGGCGCGGCGCAGGCGCGCGCGAATCACCTCCACCGCCTCCTGTCGGCAGGCCCGTAGGAAGTCCTGGACGCCCCGGCTCTCCGGCGAGCAGTTCATCACCCCCAGGTTCACCAGACAGCCCCGGGGCTTGCCCTGCGAGGAGTAGCTGATCACCGCGCTGCGCAGCATGTTCTCGATCGCGCCGCGTGCCGTGGGCGCGTTCAGGGCATCTCGCCCCAGATGGCGCGCCTCGGTCCGGTAGAGCTCCACCGCCTCGCGAAACAGCGCTTCCTTGGAGTGAAAGGCCGCGTAGACGCTCGGCGAGCACAGGCCTCCCATGGCGGCCTTGAGCTGCGACATCGTCGCGCTCTCGTAGCCCACCTCCCAGAAGACCTCCATGGCCCGCCGCAGTGCCTCCTCTCGATCAAAGCTGGCGGGCCGACCCCGCTTGGCCATCTCCGCTCCTTTTCATACCAGGCGGTATACAATCCTTGACTTCACCGCACAAGGTATCTATACCACCCGGTATAAATATCGGTTTCGCACGACAGACAGGCACTCCCTCGCGAAGTGGTGGGCCTGAATCCCGTGGCGGAAGCACTGCTCCTGGCTGACGGTTGTCTGGCCGTGCGCTGGCCCTGCTGCCGAGCCCTGGCGGCCTGGTGCAGGCATCTCAATCACAGTGTGACCCATTGCTGGAGTCAGCGTCTTGATCCCCTTCTCCGTTCTCGACCTGTCGATGATCTGCAAGGGCGGTGACGCCCCAACCGCTCTGCGCAACACGTTGGATCTGGCGCGCCACGCGGAGAGCTGGGGTTATCAACGCTACTGGCTGGCCGAGCACCACAACATGGCCAGCGTTGCCAGCGCGGCGACCTCGGTCGTCATCGGCTACGTCGCTGGCGGCACCAAGACCCTTCGGGTCGGGGCCGGCGGCATCATGCTGCCGAACCACGCGCCGCTCGTCATCGCCGAGCAGTTCGGCACGCTGGAGTCGCTCTATCCGGGGCGGATCGACCTGGGGCTCGGGCGCGCGCCGGGAACGGACATGCTCACCCTCCGCGCGCTGCGCAGGGATCCGGGGAGCGCCGAGTCGTTCCCGCAGGATGTGATGGAGCTCCAGGCATACTTCCGCCCCGCCGAGCCCGACCAGGCGGTGCGGGCGATCCCCGGCGCGGGCCTGAACGTGCCGATCTGGCTGCTGGGCTCGAGCACCTTCAGCGCGCAGCTCGCGGCGGCGCTCGGCCTGCCCTTCTCCTTTGCCTCGCACTTCGCGCCCGACCACATGATGTCGGCCCTGCAGATCTACCGCAGCCGGTTCCGGCCGTCCGAGACGCTGAAGCGGCCCTACGCCATGCTGGCCCTCAACGTCTACGCCGCGGACACGGACGCCGAAGCCCGGCGCCAGTTCACCACCATCCAGCAGCAGTTCATCAACCTCAGGCGAGGTCGCTCGGGGCCCCTCCAGCCGCCGCTGGACACCCTCGAGGGCCTTTGGTCCCCGATGGAGCGGGCGGGCGTCGAGCATGCGCTGTCCACCTCGGTGGTCGGCTCGCCCGAGACCGTGCGCCGCGGTCTGGAGGCATTCATCCAGCAGACGCAAGCGGATGAGCTCATGGTGGCCGCCCATATCTTCGACCATGCGTCGCGCCTGCGCTCGTTCGAGATCGTGGCCGGGGTTCGCGATGCGCTCGCCGCTGGGAAGGCGGGTCGGCCCGCCGAGGCCTGAAGCAGCTCAGCCTCCCGCCTCCGGTCCAGGCTCGTCCTCGTCGAGCAGTGCCAACAGGGTGTCGCGCGTGCCGCCCGGGGCCTGCCGCACGAGCGCGTTGAACCGCTGGTTGCTCGCGCGGACCCGCTCGCCGTGGGTCCGCATCGCCGAGAGCACGTCCGGCATCATCCAGGGGCGCTCGAGCACCTCCAGGTTCTGCTTCAGCTCGCGGTGGTTGCGCGGCGCGGTGAGGCACGCCCCCACCCCAGGCTGAGACAGTGAATAGCGGTAGCAGTCCACGGCGCTGGGGAGCGGAGTCTCCGGAGGCTCGCCCGGCGCGGGCCGCAGCAGGCGTCCGTAGCAGGTGGAGGTGAAGGTCAGCACGCCCGTTCCACGCGCGAGGGCCTCGGGGAAGAAGGCGGTCTCCGCCCCCGGGTGCGCGGCGCTGTGGCGTGTCATCACCACCGGCCATGGGTGCTGGCGCACAGCCTCCAGCGCGAGTTCCCGGTGGTGGGTGGAGAAGCCGAAGGCGCGGATCCTGCCCTCGGCGCGCAGGGCCTCGAGCGCCGCGAAGTTCTCCGCGTCCAGCCGCTCGCGCGAGCGCACCCAGAACAGCAGGAAGACGTCCAGATAGTCCGTGCGCAGCAGGCGCAGCGCGGCCCGCACGTCCCGCCGGATCGCCTCGGCACCCGAGTGGTACGTGCCCGCCACCACCACGAGCCCATCCCGCCGGGTGCGGCCGGAGCGAAGGAAGCGCGTGAGCTCCAGGTAGCGCGGCTCCCAGAAGAATGCGTTCACGCCTGCCTCATGGGCCTCGGCCAGCGAGCGGGCCGGCAGTCCGTGCGCCCCCGAGAGCACCAGCGGCGAGACGCTCAACCCCGTACGACCCAGGGGCCGCAGGGACGTATGCGGCGGGGACTCCGGCGCCGTGCGCACCGGACCCGTCCTGGCGCGTTGGGGACGCGAGGGCCGCCGCTGGCCGATGTCCGGCGCCGCCGCGAAGGACTCCTCGGGGAAGACGAGCGTCAGGGCCTCCAGGTGCGAAGCCACCCGCGCCGGCTCGGAGGAGTCTCGCAGCGCGGCGCACAGGCGCTCGAAGGCGGAACCATCCGCCTGGCGCAGCAGCCACGTGTAGGCGGAGACGCGGATCTCCTCGGCCAGCTCACGCCCGGGCCCGTGCAGCAGCCCGGCCAGGCGCTCGTCGAGCGTGGCGCACGCCTCCAGCACGGAGGCCGCCGCGGCCCGGACCATGGGCGACGTGTCGAGCGACAGGAGCAACAGCGCGCTCAACTCCTCCTGCTCTCCCTCTGCCTGGAGCAGCCCGGCCGCGCGGGCGCGAATCCAAGGGTCCGGCGACCGCGAGCCCGTGAGCGCGGCGGAGCGCAACTCCTGGAGAGGCAACTCGTGACGGTGGGACACGAGGAGCGCCATCGCCGCGCGGCGCACGGACAGGTCCGGATCGCTCTCGCACGCGGCCCGCGCCGAGTCCGTGTCCAACACGGCGGCGCGAATCCACGGGTCCTCGTGCCCGAACGCCGCGCGCACCTGCGCATCGGAGAGCACCCCTCGTGCCGCGAGCGCGGCCAGCGCCACCGCGCGGACCGAGGGCTCCACGTCCTCGGAGGCCCGGGCGAGCAGTGCCTCGTCCTCCAGGAAGGCCGCCGCTTCCGCCACGGCCCGGCGCTCACGGGACGAGCGGGCCCGAGGCGCGAAGGCCGCCAGCGCATGGGCGTACGCCTCCACTGCTCGAGGATCCACCGGCTGCCGCTCCCACGCGGAGAGGACCACTTCGCGCACCGCCTCTTCCGGGTCATCAAGCGCGGACAGGACCACCACCCGGCTCTCCGGGTCATGCACGAGCCCCGAGAGCACCGCGCGCCGCACCGCGGGCTCGGGATGACGGCACAGGGGACGAACCCGCTCCAGCAGTCCCGGATGCGCCCGCCGCGAGGCCACCCACGCGGCCTGACCCACCGCTCCGGGCCGAGGAGGCTCCTCGAGAATCCGCGAGGCGAGGGCCACATCGTCCACGTCGAGACGTTCGAGCAGTGCACGGACCTCGTCCGCGGCATGAGGGACACGCGGTTCGTCCAACCATCGCATCGCGAGCCGGAGCGCCTCCGAGTCCCGCCGCTCGCGCAGGAGACGCCGCGCCAGGGCCCGCAGGGGCTCGTGTGGATCGCCGAGCCACCCCACCAGGTCGGACACGGGCACGTCGGAGGCGGGCATCCGTTCGAGCCGCGCCGTCACCACCGCCGGGTCCTCGTTGTCGAGGGCCCCCGCCACTGACTGGATCGGCTCGGGCACCGGCATGGACGGGCTCCCCGGAGAACCCGGAGACGAGGCCCCCGCGCCCCACACGCCCTCGAGGTACACGGCGGCGGCCTTCACCGCTCCGTTCCGCGAGCCCTCCGCCGTGGCGTGCACCCGGCTCCGCACCAGGGAATTTCCCTCTCCGAGCCACCCCAGCGCCTGCACCGCCGCGTTGCGCACGCGCCAGAAGGGGTCCTCCAACGCCTCGAGCAGGAGCTCCAACGCCCCGGTCCCCGCCACCGAGGCCGCCGCGCGGATGGCGGCGCGGCGCACCCACCAGACGGGCTCCTCGCGAAGGGCGCGCGACGCATGCGGCAACAACTCGTCCGCGCCCAGCCGGGCCAGCGCGCGCCAGGCGCGGTCGCGGACACTGGGCATCGGGTCACCCAAGGCCTCGAGCAGGGCCGGGACGAATCGGGCCTGCCGGGCCTCACCGAGCCGGCGCGCGGCGGAGGCGCGGACCTCGGCGTCCTCGTCCGTCAGCAGGGCCTGACGCAGGGCGTACCGGCCCGGGGGCACCGAAGTATCAACAGCATCCACCGCCTCGCGCCGCACCTCGGCGTTCTCGTCGAGCAGCCGCACGGCGGCCGGATCCAGAAGGGCCATTCACGCCGACTCTACGCTCCCTGGTAGAGTGGTGGACATGCCCGACATGCTGGCCATCATCAGCAAGGCCGTATTCGAGAAGGAAGCGGCCGGCCGTGCCCCTGGCGACGTGCTCCCCATCGACCGCTACCGCAGCGCCAGCAAGCACCTGGAGCCACTGCACAACGGGGGGCGGCTGTTCCTCGTCACCGTGCGGCCTCCAGCGGAGGCGCTCTGGCTGGTGGCGGTGCTCGAGGGGCTCAGGTTCGATGGCGCCGAGTGGCGCGCCCAGCCCAACCAGGTGCCCATCACCGACATCACCGCCCTCATCCCCCAGCTCCGCTTCGAGTCGGGCAAGGGCATCCACGCGGCGAAGGGCGCCCTGGGCATGTCTCTGCAGACGCCGCGGGCGCTGGCGGCCGGGGACGTGACGCTGCTGCTGGGAGCGGCGGGGGGCGCGGCGGAGGAGCGCCTCATCAACCTCACGGCCCACGACCCCCAGGGGCCCCTGCCCTGCCTGTGCCGCCGCTGCCTGCCCGCGAGCAGCGAGCACGCCGAGGCGGGAGGCATGGCGTTCACCCGCAACCGGGTAGAGACGAAGAGGCGGGTGCTCCACTACTGGCTGCCCGACGACCTGCTGCCCGACGCGCAGCAGGTGGCGAAGTCGGTCCTGGACGCGCTCCATGCGCGCCTGCTCGCCCGCAACTGAAGCTCAGGAAGCCCGCTTCACGGGGGCCTGCCCGAAGTCGCTCTGGGCCCCCCCGCCCTTGCGCGTGAGCCAGCGCATGACGTTCGGCGCGTGCTGGAACACGACGTAGATCATCCCGAGCGAGCGGGGCACGTCCACGATGGGCGTGCGGCGCGCGAGGCCCTGCACGATGGCCTCGGCCACCTCCTCGGGAGCGAGCGGCGGGACGAAGTCCGCCATGCGTGGCATGCGCGAGGAAGGCACGTGCTTGCGGAAGAAGTCCGTGCCCGCCACCGTGCCGGGACGCACCAGCATGAGGTGCACGGGCGAGCCGCGCAGCTCGACCTGCAACGTCTGCGTATACCCGTCGACCGCCGCCTTCATCGCCGAGTAGGCCGCGGAAGAGCCTCCCACGAAGACGCGCCCGGCGGAGGAGCCCATGTTGACGATGTAGCCCCGCTTGTTCGCCAACATGGAGGGCAGCACGGCCTTGGTGGCGTAGACGATGGCGTTGAAGCCCACCTGCATCGTCTTCTCCACCTCCTCCACGGGCATCTCGAGCACATCCGTCCACCGCACGAAGGCGGCGTTGTTGATGAGGACGTCGACGCGGCCCGCCTCCTTCAGGATGCCAGCGCACCATGCCTCGAGCTGCCCCCGGTTGGAGACATCACACCGCGAGAAGTGAAGCCGCTCGGGCCAGGGGAGCTGCGCGGCCTGCGCTCGCGCCGCCGCGAGGTGCTCCTCGGAGATATCGCACACGTGCACGGTGCCCCCCGCCGCGGCGAGCTTCCTCGCCGTGGCCCAGCCGATGCCCTGAGCGCCACCTGTCACCACACACACGTGTTCCTTCAAGAATTCATTCGCCATGGCAATCTCGTCCTCGAGAGTGTGTCTCAGCGCACGGGCTTCGCGGGCCCCAACTGCGTACGCAAGTCCTTCATCCAGACGCTCATGAGCGGACGCCTGCCGGCGACGCCGAGCGCGGCCAGGGGACTGTCCGCTGGAACGTCGCAGTCCGCCCGCACCAGACGCAGCTCGCACTCGACACTCGGGAGGGTCGTGGTCACCTGTCCCCCCAGGGGCTGCACGGTCGCGACGGACACCTTCGTCCGCTTGGGAAGGCCCAGCCCCGAGCCATACCGCGCCTCGAAGAGCAACTTCCCCGCCTCATCCCACGCCCTGCCGGAGAATCCACCTCCCACCAGCCGGTGGTCGAGATCGAAGCGCGCCAGCTGCTTGGGAATCCCCCACAGCTCGCGCCCGCCCTTGAGCGAGCGGGGCTCGTCCACCCAGATCTGATCCGACATGACGCCGGAGAGCCCCGAGGGGTGACGGACCATCACGTTCGCGAAGAGCTCACGGTAGGTCATCACGCTGCCCTCCTGGTAGTCCACGAACCCCAGCATGACGACCACCCGCCCCGCCACCTTGACGGGAGTCAGCTCCGGATTCACCACCGCCAGCGAGCACCGTTCCGCGGGGACCAACCAGATGGAGCTGTACATCTGGCCCACCAGGGCCCATGGCGTCGGGGGATAGGACTCCTCCGCCGACGCGGCGGCCTTCACTGCATCCGCGCTCATGCGTTCTTCTCCTCGTCGTGTTGGGTGCGCCCCCGGTGCCTCACGTCCTCAGCCCGAGGGGCCGATGAAGATCAGCATCCCAGGAAGAAGGCTGATATCCAAGACCCCAGGAATTCCCTTCACACCCCGCTCCCTCCCCTCAATCTTGCATGCTCGCGGCGGAGCAATTGTGTGAGGAACTCGGTGAGTGCACGCACACGCGCTGTCTGTCGCAGATCTCGGTGGAGGACGAGCCACAAGCCACGCACCACGCCCTCGGAGACGGGGAGCACCTGGACGAGCCCCGGCACGGGCTCCGCGAGGTAGCATGGCAGGAGGGCCAGCCCCATCCCCGCCTCGGCCGCCGCGAGCTGCGACTGAGGACTGTTGCTCTTGAAGACCACACGCGCACCCCTGGTCCGCTGCGCCAGCCAGCGCACCTCCGCCTCGGGTTGGAACGTTTCGTCGAAACCAATGAGGTCGTGCCCGGTGAAGTCGGAGGAACGAGGCTTCCCTCGTGTGGAGAGGTAGGCCTTCGCGGCATAGAGAGTTGTACCTACCTCTGCCACCTGCCGGGTGACGAGGAGGGGCTGGGTAGGCCGGTCCAACCGCAGGGCCACATCCGCCTCGCGGCGAGACAGGCTGAAGGCCCGGTTGTCGGCCACCAACTCCAGCGTGATGTCCGGGTAGCGCTGGTGGAAGTCCGCGAGCCGCGCGGTGAGGAACCGGCTGCCGAATGTCTCGGGTGCGGTGAGCCGCACCGTGCCGACGAGCCGCGATTCCCCGCCCGCCACGTCGCGTGCCGCCGCGATCGCCTCATCCTCCATCCGCTCGGCGCGAGGCAGCAGCGCCTCACCCGCGGGAGTCAGCAGGTAGCCATCCGGCGTCCGGTCGAAGAGACGCGCACCCAGCGCGGACTCCAGCGCGGCCAGGCGCCGGCTCACGGTGGACTGATTGACCCGGAGTTTGCGCCCCGCGGCGGACAGCGAGCCCGCGCGGTGGATCTCCAGGAAGAAGCGGGCGTCATCCCAGCCGAACATGGATGCAGAAATGCATAGCAGGTACGCGAAAATGGCACGCGTCCATGCGCGGATGCGGGTGTTAGCCAGACGACATGAACACATCAGAGCACGAGGAAGAGACCCTGGACCCCGAGTCGCCCGAGGCCTGGGAGGCCCTGCGCACGCTCGGCCGGAGGATGGTGGACGACGTGATGGAATACCTGCGGACGGTGCGCGAGCGACCCGTGTGGAAGCCCCTTCCCGCGGAGCTGCGCACCACGCTGAAGCGTCCGGTGCCCGTGGAGGGCGAGGGCGCGGAGGCGGCATACCGGGATTTCGTGGAGAACGTCCTCCCCTACCCCACGGGCAACATCCACCCGCGCTTCTGGGGCTGGGTGATGGGGACGGGGAGCCCCCTCGGCGTGCTCTCGGAGATGCTGGCCGCGGGGATGAACTGCCATGTCGCCGGGTACGAGGACGCGGCGGCGCGGGTGGAGGACCAGGTGCTCGCGTGGTGCCGCGAGCTGCTCGGCCTTCCCGAGCAGGCCAGTGGACTGCTCGTGAGCGGGGCCTCGATGGCGACCTTGGTGGGACTCGCCGTGGCCCGGAGCGAGAAGGCCGAAGGTGACGTGCGGCGCACCGGGCTCTGGGACCTGCCCCGGATGACGCTGTACGCCTCGCGAGAGACCCATGCATGCGTGCGCCGGGCGGCGGAGGTGCTCGGGCTCGGGAGCGACTCGCTGCGGCTGCTGCCGGTGGATGCGGACTTCCGCGTGGACGTGAGCGCCCTGCGCGCGGCTATCGCCCGCGACCGGGCCGAGGGCCTCCGCCCCTTCTGCGTGGTGGGCAACGCGGGCACCGTCAACACCGGCGCGGTGGATGACCTGGAGGCACTCGCGGACGTGGCCTCGCAAGAGGGGCTGTGGTTCCACGTCGATGGAGCGTTCGGCGCGCTCGCGGCGCTCTCTCCCCGGCTACGGCCGTTGCTGCGAGGCATGGAGCGCGCGGACTCGCTCGCCTTCGACCTGCACAAGTGGATGCACATCCCCTTCGAAGCGGGGTGCGTCCTCGTCCGCTCCGAGGCCGCCCACCGCCGGGCCTTCGCCTACCAGACGGAGTACCTCGCACAGATGCCGAGGGGGCTCGCCGCCCGGCCCTCCATGTTCAGTGAGTACGGTGTCCAGCTCACCCGCGGCTTCCGGGCCCTCAAGGTGTGGATGAGCCTCAAGGAGCACGGAGCCGCGAAGTTCGCCCGACTCATCGAGCAGAATGTGGAGCAGGCCCGCGCGCTCGGGCAGCGGGTGGACGCGGAGCCGGAGTTGCAGCGGCTCGCGCCGGTGTCCCTCAACGTCGTGTGCTTCCGCTATGCCGGCCGAGGCGCGCCCGAGGAGCGGCTCGACGCGTGGAACCGCGAGCTGCTCTGCCGCCTGCACGAGTCCGGAGTGGCCGTGCCCTCCTATACGACGCTCGGCGGGCGCTACTGCCTGCGCGTCTGCCTCACCAACCACCGCACCCGCCGGGAGGACCTCGAGCTCTTCGTCCAGGAGGTGCTGCGGCTCGGCCGGGAGATCGCCGGAGGAGCGGTAAAGGGCACGTGACAGCCGGTGACGCCGCCCCGGACATGCCCCAGGAAGAGCGGCCTCGGGAGGCCGGACGGGCTCCCAAAAGGGCCCCCTGGGCACCTGTCAACCGGGCGACGTTTCGCTGGCAGTGTGGCATCCTCGCGGCCACGCCCCGATGAGACAACCCACGGCTGCGGTACTCCGTCCGCCCGATCCCCCCACCCTTCCGACGAGCGGCGACGCGCCCTCTCCCACCCCCGGCCTCAGACCCTGGGTGTTGCGCCTGTTCTTCCTCTCGGGCCTGTCGGGCATCCTCTTCGAGGTCCTCTGGACGCGCATCTTCACGTTCCTGCTGGGAGGGACCACGCAGAGTGTGAGCGCCGTCATCACGGCCTTCATGCTCGGGATGGGGGTGGGCTCGTATGTCTTCGGCGGGATCGTGGACGGCCGCACCCGCCGGCCCCTCGTCCTCTACGGCCTGCTGGAATTGGGCGTCGCGCTCAGCGGGCTCGTTGCCTTCTTCGCGTTCCAGCACATCGAGTCGCTCTACGCGGCCCTGTACACCTGGGCGCCCCAGGCCACCATCAAGTGGCTCGTCTTCCTCATCGCCTTCCTCTTCATCTCCATCCCCGCCACACTCATTGGCGGAACCCTGCCCGCGCTCGTCCGGCACTCGGTGGAGCACGCCGAGGGCGTGAAGGCCGCGCTCGGGCGGTTGTATGCCCTCAACTCCCTGGGCTCCTCCGCCGGCGCCATCCTCATGCTGGGCCTCGTCTGGGGGCTCGGGTACGAGACCAGCTATTACGTCGCGCTCCTGCTCAACTCCGTCACGGGGCTCTCCGCCCTGGCGCTGGCGCGGCGGGAGGCTCGAGCGAAACACACCGGGGACCTGGCCCCTCACTCCAGCCCACTCCCACCAGGAGACGAGAGTTCCGCTGGGGCTCCCGATGACCCAGGGCGGACCTCCGCACGAGTGCTGCTGCCGGCCTTCGCGCTCTCCGGCTTCTGCGCGCTCGCCTACGAAGTCATCTGGTTCCGCACCCTCGACTTCCTCCTGCTGGGGAAGCTCACCACCTTCGCCTGCGTCCTCGCCGTGTACCTGCTGGGCATCAGCCTCGGCAGCCTCGCGCTCAGCCACTGGAGTCCCCGGGGACTGAGCGAGCTCGGCCTGTTCGTCCGCTTCGAGCTCCTCCTGGGAGTGCTCGGGCTCACCAGCCTCCCCGTGCTCTCGCTGGTCAGTGGTCCGGGCCACCGGCCCCTCTCCATCGCCACGGGCTTCGTCCTGCTCTTCGGGATGACCTTCCTCCTGGGCGGCCTCTTTCCGCTGGCCGGCAAGCTGTATGCGGGGCAACTGCGGCTGCTCGGCAGGACGATCGGAAACCTCTACTCGGCCAACACCCTCGGCTCGGTGCTGGGCTCGTTCCTCACGGGGTTCGTCCTCATCCCCTGGATGGGCACGGCGAACACGCTCCTGCTCACCGCGGGGCTCAACCTCCTCATCGCCGCGGGTGTGGCCAGCGTGGCGCTGCGGCCGGTGCGCATGCGCCCGGTGGCGGTGGGCGTGGGACTGGCGGCGGTGACGCTCGCGGGCTGGTTCAGCGCGGATTGGCTCACGCGCTTCTACGAGCATGCGGGCCTCCGGCCGGGCTTCCACATCATCGCCCAGAGAGAGAGCAGCCTTCAGCCGGTGCTGGTGGCGGAGGACGCGCATGGAGAGCGGGTCCTCATGGGGGGCCCCTTCCAATCCGGAGAGACGGTGCCCGCGCGGCGGCAGACACAGCGGCTGCAGGCCCACCTGCCCATGCTCGTGCACCCCTCGCCACGCCGCGTGTTGGAGATCGGCTATGGCGTGGGCGAGCTCGCGCGCACGCTCCAGCTCTATGAGCCCGAGCTGTTGCACATCGCCGAGCTCGACGAGCACATGATTCCCGTGGCCGAGGAGTACTTCGAGGCGCTCAACGAGAAGGCCAGCCGCCGCCCCAACGTGCGCGTGGACGTGATGGATGGCCGGCACTTCCTGAAGATGAGCCCCGACCAGTACGACGTCATCATGTCGGACTCGATGATCCTCGCGAGCGAGGGGAGTCTCCGGCTCTACACACAGGAGCACTTCCGCGAGGCGCGCCGGCACCTGCGGCCCGGAGGCGTGGTACTGGCATGGCTGCCGCTCAACGCGGGCACCACCAAGTCGCTGGTCATCCTGAAGACGTTCCAGGAGGTCTTCCCGCAGAGCCTCCTCTGGCTGCCGCTGGGCCTCAACACGCAGGAGGCGTTCCTCATCGGTTTCCGAGACGAGGCGCGCATCGACTGGGAGGCGTGGCGGGAGAAGTTCGAGCGGGTGGCGAAGGAAGACCTGAAGAACTTCGGCTGGGAGGATCCGGCCCTCTTCTTCGCCAGCTTCCGGGCCGGACCCGAGCGTCTGGCGGACATCGCCTCGCGCGTGCCGCTCGTCAACCGGGACATGAATCCGGTGCTGGACTTCCTGCCGCAGGAGCGCCCCGCGGAGATCGCCTCCACCGTGGAGCGGCTCGTCGGGTACGACCCGGACTTCATCTTCGAGCACCTGCGCATGGGGCCGGGCGCACAGGAAGTGCTGGAGCCGCTGCGCGCCGGGGTGCGGCGCGTGCACGAGGCGGACCTGCTCTTCCTGCGTGGCGTGGCGGCCCTCGACCACTTCGGGGCCCGGCCTCCAGCGGAGGTGCTGGAGAACGCGGAGTCCCTGACGGCCGACTTCCGCCGGGCGCTCGAGGTGTATCCGGCACATCCCGCCGCCGCGGTGTGGACGGCGCAGGTGCTGGGACTGGCCACCCGGGTGGAACCCCCGCTGGCGCCAGAACGAACCCGGGCGCTGCTCGAAGAAGCCGTCCGCCACAATCCCACGGACCTCACCGCCACCGAGGCGCTCGCGCGCCTGGCCCTCCAACGGGGAGACCAGGACGAGGCCCGGAAGTACCTCGCGCGGCTTCGCGCGCTCGCCCCCTACTCGCGGCTCACCACCGAGACTCCATGACTGCCCCGACGACGCTCAGCCGCTCCCGGTTCCGTTTCCTCTGCGCGCTCCTGTTCTGCACGGGAATGACGTCGCTCGTGTTCCAGATCATCTGGCTGCGCGGGTTCGGCATCATCCTCGGCAGCACCATCTATTCCATGTCGTGCGTCGTCACCGTGTTCATGCTCGGACTGGCGCTCGGCAGCTTCCTGATGTCCCAGTTGCTGAAGCGCGGCCGGTGGCTGGCGGCGCATCCGCTCGCGGCCTACGGTGGAGTGGAGCTGCTGGTGGGGCTCAGCTCCCTGCTCGTCACCTGGACGATCTTCACACACCAGGGCTTCTACCTGTCGCTCTCCGGCTCGCCGTCGGCGCCGCTGCTGCAACTGCTCGTCACGCAGTTCACGGTCTGTGCCGCGCTCATCGCCGTGCCCACCACGCTCATGGGCATGACCCTGCCGCTGGTGAGCCAGCTCGTCACGGACCGCAGACAGGTGTCGGCCCTCTACGGCATCAACACCATCGGCGGCGCGACGGGGAGCATCGTCGCCAGCTTCGTCCTCATCTACTACCTGGGCTGCATCCGGGCCGGAGCGGCGGCCGCGGCGGTGAATGGGCTCATCTTCTGCGCCTCCCTGCTGACCAGCCGCTTCTTCCCGCCCGTCCCGGCGGGGGCCGGTGATGAGGCCAGTGAGGGTGCACCGAACGCCTCGGTTTCGGCCGAGGGCCGACTCCTCAGCCGCCCGTTGCTGCTGGCACTCGCGGTCTTCTCGGGCTTCATCGCCCTGTCGTGTGAGATCACCTGGACGCGCTTCCTGTCGCTGTGCTTCGGCAACCGCGTCTACGTGACGAGCATCACCCTGGCGCTCATCCTGCTCTTCATGGGCCAGGCGGCGCGAATGAGCAGCGCCCTGCTCCGGGGCCCGAATCCCCTGTGGCGCATCCTCCTCTACTCGTGCGCCCTCACCCTCATCTCCTTCTCGGCCGCGTTCCTGCTGGAGCGCCATGCCCTCCAGGCGACCCACCCGGGACTCGTCGTCCTCTTCATCCTCGTCATGGTGGTGTTCCCGGCCACGGCGCTCGGACTGCTCTTCCCGCTGACGCTCGCCGCCCGGCCCGTGGGCATTGGAAACCCGGCGAGCTGGGTGGGGCTCGTCTATGGATTCAACACCCTGGCCAGCCTCGTGGGCTCGCTCGCCAGCGGCTATGTGCTCATCAACCTCATCGGCTCCAACGGCCTCATCGCCTTCAACTCGGCGCTGCTGGTGGTGTCGGTGCTGGGGCTGGTGTACGCGTTCCGCCAGCACTTCCGGACTTCGGACCATGTGCTGGCCGCGGTGGCGGGCCTGGGCTTCCTGGCCATCATCCTCCCGCGCAGCGCCGAGGTGCCCCCGGTGGTGGACGCGGAGCGCGCGCTGGTGCGCAGCGAGGACGCACACGGCATCTTCAGCGTGGTGCAGATGGACGAGGGCCGGCTGCGGGTGCTCAACAACCGCACGGACCTCGTCTACCTGTACGGAGATCCCATCACCCAGTACGTGCAGGAGTCGCAGGCGTACTTCCCCATCCTCTACGCGCCCCAGCTGGAGAAGGTGCTCAACATCGGCTCCGGCTACGGCATCACCGCGGGAGCGTTCTCGCGCGTCGCCGAGGTGCGCTCCATCGAAGCGGTGGAGATCGTCCCGGCGCTCGTCGAGCACGCCAACCTGTTCACCCCGGGCAACCACCGCTATTTCGACAACCCGCGCATCCAGGTGCACGTCACCGACGGACGGCACTTCCTGGCCACCACGCCCGAGCGCTACGACATCATCTCCATCAACGTCTCGGACCCTTACCTGCCGGGCTCGTCGAGCCTGTTCAGCCGCGAGTTCTACGAGATGGCACGCGACCGCCTGAAGCCGGGCGGAGTGCTGGCGCAGCACATCTTCGGACCGGACATCGCGTCGCTGTACCACGGCATCCACGAGGTGTTCCCCCACGTGAAGGCCATTCCGGCGTATGGGAACGGGCTCACACTCATCGCCTCGGTGGAGCCACTGCAACCGCACCAGCGGGAGATGTTCCTGCGGCAGTACGACGAGGGCCGGGCGCTGTTCGATCCCATTGGATTGAAGGACGGGCTCGCCGGCTTCGAGAAGCTGGTGACGCTGGGTGACCAGAGGCTCGAGGAGCTGGCCTCGCGTGCCCCGGAGTTCCAGAACAGCGACGACATGCCGACCCTGGAGTTCCGGCGGCTGCCCGGCAAGCTGGGCCTCTTCTATTCCAACAACTGAGAGCGGCCATGCCGCGAACGTGGTGGGTGTTGGCCGGCAGCATGACTCTCACGGCCTGTGTGGGGGTGAGCACACCGGGCCGTGGGACTCCGAGTCACTACGCGCTTGACTCGCTGACGAACGCCTGCCGGCAGGATCCCAAGTACTGCGCCACCCTGGCGGGAAAGGAAGTCGCCAGCGGACCCGTGCAGACGGTGGGCTCGGCCGTGGCCTCGGGGGCCGCGGTCCTGAAGGTGCTGAGCCAGACGACGCGTGAAGACATCGAAACGGAGCTGAAGAGATGCGCCGACGAGGCGCGCTCGGAAGTCATCCTTCGCTATCCGACGGAGTTCAAAGGACAGACTCCCTCGGACGCCGAATGCAAACAATGGACGGTGGACGCGAAGGGCAGATGGGTGACCTGGGCCATGCGCCTGGGAACGGAGATGCACGACGTGGCACTCGGTTGCATCAACAAGACCTTGAGCAGACTGCGCAAGGGAGGCTACAGCCTGGATCCGTGCTACCGCTACGACAAGCAAACACAAAAGACGACCTTCGTGAGCTGCGAAGAGGTGAAGGACCTCCTCGATAGAGGATGTGGCGATGAGCTACGAGGCACCCTCCGGCCCGACCTCGTCCTCCACTCGGGCAATCCGCTTGATGTCCAGGCCGTCTACGACTTCAAGTTTCCCTGTGTGAATAGCAACACGAAGCCTGAATGGCGGGACTACCCCGAAACATCGCCCCATTACGGTTGCAATCAGGGGCAGCTGTACCAAGAGGCTCTGGGCGTAGAACCTGAAATCATCTTCCCGCGCTGGGGACTCATCCCATGAGCGAGCATTACCCGCGAATTCGCGCCCGCGTATGGAACGACCATCTCATCCGAGAAGGGCTGAGCCTGTGCTTCTACATGAAGCGCCCCCATGTGGAGATGGCGCAGTCCGTCATGCACTGCATCGAGACGTACGTGCTCGCAGTGGGAAAACAGACGCTCCGGTGGTACCTGGATGAAGAAGGGGAGTGGCAGGATCTCGATGAGACGGGCTGGGCTCTCACGCGTCGCAAACTGCTCGAGAGACCAGGCATGATCGTCGACTTATTGGGTAGGGATGACGATAGATGGTATCGGCTCATGTATCGGGGCAAAAACCCTGATGAACCGTTCTTGCCTGGAAACCCGGGGGAGGTTTGCGCATTGTCCGCCTGGTTGCCTACCGAGTACATGGAGGAGCATGGGCCAGGGCGGGTCCGCGAGCTGGCCCTGGCATTGGCAGCATCCCTCCCGTTCTGCTCTGGCCATGCCGGTCTCTCCTTCCACTGTCAGCTCAACCTCTTGGGAGTGGAGCGAAAGCTCCACGAGTACAGCTTGCGCCATCCCGGCCTGGATATTCCAGAACTGGGACACCTCTCATTCAGGCTCGGCACCCGGTTGCGTGGCCCCGCCTGGATGAACTTCCTGGGCCAACCTGTGCTGGGCGAGCTGGGAGGCACGGCGAGTCTGCGGGCCCGCCTGTCCTCGCAAGGCACCACCGTGCAGGAGTTGGACGGGGAACGCGCCGTGGTGACCCTGGGCCCGTGGCCCGAGGCGGGTGACACCGAGCAGGGTCAGATACTGCCCGCGTATCGGGAGCTGGCGCGCGTCCTGGAGCCCTGGCTCTACCGCGAAGTGCCTGGCCAGCCGTACCGCGAAGTCCCGGAGCGTACGCGCCGCTGGGAGCGCCGCTTCTTCGATTGAAGCCGGAGGCCCTTCCGCCCCTCCATGATGATGGCCCGCTCGTCAAGCAGGAGACCTGAGCGAGAGTCAAGCCGAGGACGGCCAGGGCCGTCCTTGCCACCGGCGAATGTTACGGCCGGTTTATCTTCACCAGCGGGGACTCGCGGGCTTGGTATCCTGGGACCCGGCTCCTCATGAACCCGCCGAAACCCCAGAGCTGGCTGGTGGCGGCCCTACTGCCGCAGTGGTGTACCTGCACGCCGTTGCAGCCAGGAGCGTCGCGACCTGCCGAGACCCCTCCGCCGCAAAGGGGGTCGCCATGAATACCCCGACTCCCATCTGGAGCGCCGGAGGGCACCGGCTCCTGTCCCTGCGGGTGCTCGTCCCGCTCGCGCTGCTCGCATATGCCTGCGTCTTCGGCCTCTACACCCTGCAACGGGATGTGGCGGTCCGCGAGCAGCAGGTGGAGGAGCACGCCCGCCAGGACGTCACCCTGCGGATGACGCACCTGCAGGGCACGCTCGAATACCTGCTGCGCACCGGGCAGCTCGAGGCGTTGCGCGAGATGATCTCCTACCTGGGCTCCAGTCCCGACCTGCGCGTGGGACTGCTCCTCGATGACCAGGGGATCGTGCTGGCCTCCACGCGGCTGCCCCTGATCGGACAGCCGGCGCGCCTGGCCTGGCCGGAGCTCGCGAGCCCGGAGGCCACCGCCCGCATGAAGGCCGCCCAGGAGCGGATGAGCGGGGACGTGCGGGTGAGCGAGGATGGGTCCCGGGTGGTGGGGTACTGCCCCATCAACCTGGGCGCGGGACTCCATGAGGCGCGCTGGGGCTTCCTCTACCTCCAGCACGATCTGTCCCAGCTCAAGGCTGCGCAGCGCTACCGGGCCGAGCGCGCCGCGCTCCGCTCGAGCCTCCTGCTGGTGCTGATCGCCGGGCTGATGGGCCTGTTCTTCCACTTCGCGCTGGGGCGGCGCGTGCAGCGGCTGGAGACCGCCGCCCGCCACCTCGCCGGAGGACGGCTGAACGTGCGCGCCGGGCTGCGCGGGGTGGACGAACTGGGAACGCTGGGCCGCGCCTTCGACGAGATGGCCGAGCGGATCAGCCAGGACCAGGAGGCCCTGCGGCGCTCAGAAGCCAGCTTCCGCACCCTCATCGAGCGCACCCCGGATGCCATCTTCGTCCACCGCGAGCACACCGTGCTCTTCGCCAACCTGGCGGCCGTTGCGCTGCTGGGCCATGAGCGCGAGGAGGAGCTGCGGGGCCGGAAGACGGAGGAGCTGCTCATGCCCGGCGAACAGGACGCGCTCGCCGAGTCCAGCCAGTCCGGTGCCGCCCGGGAGGTCCGCTTCCGGCACCGCGGAGGCCAGCAGGTGCTGGGCGAGGTGGTGACGTTCTCCGTTCCCTTCGACGGCCACCCGGCGGTGGTGTCCATCGCCCGCGACATCACCGAGCGCAAGCAGGTGCAGGAGAAGCTGCGCTCCACGGATCGGATGGTGTCGCTCGGCACACTCGCCGCGGGTGTGGCCCATGAGCTCAACAACCCCATCTCCTACGTGCTGAGCAACCTGCGCTTCGCGGTGGACGAGCTGGGCGAGCAGACCGCGTCGGGCACACCGCTCCCGACGGAGCAGGTGCAGGAGGTGCAACAGGCGCTCCGCGAGGCGCTCGAGGGCGGTGAGCGCATGCGCAACATCGTGCGCGACCTGCGGAGCTTCTCGCGCAGGGAGGACGAGGGGTTCGGCCCGGTGGACATTCATGCGGTGCTCGACTCGTGCTCGAGCCTGGCCCGGAGTGAGATCCGCCACCGCGCTCAGTTGGTGAAGGAGTACGGGGAGATACCGCAGGTGCTCGGCAACGAGTCGCGGCTCGGACAGCTCTTCTTGAACCTGCTCGTCAACGCCGCCCAGGCGATCCCCGAGGGGGACGCCAAGGCGAACACCGTCCGCCTCACCACCGCACGCGCGGAAGCGGGGTGGGTGGTGATCTCCGTGCAGGACACGGGCGTAGGGATTCCGCCGGAGAACCTCCAGCGGCTGTTCAAGCCCTTCTTCACCACCAAGCCCGTGGGCGTGGGCACGGGGTTGGGGCTCTCCATCTGCCACGGCATCGTCACGGCGATGGGTGGGCGCATCGAGGTGTCGAGCGAGGTCGGCAAGGGCACCACCTTCCGCGTCCTCATGCCCGTGGCCGAGAAGGGCTCACAGGCCACCCCCGGGGCGAAGTCCTCCTGAAAGCTCCGAGTGCCCAGAAGCTCTCCCATGAGCCCTCCCTCTTCCGCTGGTAACCGGATTGCCGCTCGTGCTCTCGCCGTGGGCCTTGGGCTCATGCTGGCGGCCTTGCTGCTAGCGCGCGGCTTCATCTCCCAGGTCGAGCGCACCACGGATCCGGAGACCCGTGCCAACATCACCGAGGGAGCCGGCCGTGTCCGCGGCTTCCTCCAGGCGCTGCCAGACATCGCCGCACGAGAGGACTCGGCGCTCGTCTTCGGCTCCTCCATCATCCAGCACGGCTTCTCTCCGGAGGTGTTCGAGGCACACCTGCGCGGGCCGCGCGTCACCGCCTACAACCTGGGCTTCCCCGGTGTGGATCCGGAAGTGCAGCAACTGCTCGCGCACCGGGTGGCGGAAGCCTTCCAGCGAGGCAACCATCGCGCCCGGTTGATGGTGGTGGAGTTCACGCCCTTCCAGGCCACCCTGGCGCGTGGGCAGGCCTCGCGCTACCGCGAGCTGGCCCAGGTCAAGAAGGCCTTGCTGTCCACTCCAGGTGATCTGGCGGAGACGGCCCTGCACTCGCCCGAGGAGGCCTCGCACCTGGCGTCGCTTCAGGCCCTGGGGGGACGCTCGCCCCTGGCGGTCACGTCGCTGCTGGAGCACCAGCTCCTCGATGGCCCTCCTCCCGCGTGGTGGCCAGGGCCTCGCGCCGAGGAGCCAGACACCGGGCGCAAGGCATTGATCGAGCGTGTACGGGCGGGAAGGGCGCGGGTGGAAGGGCGGCCCGTCCCGGAGTGGGATCCTCTGCGCCGGGGCGAGGTGCGCCTCGTCTTCGAGCAGACGCGTGAAGACTACCTCGCCTGGCTCCGGCTGCGCGCAGCGCCAGAGATGCTCGAGGGAGACCTGCAATGGCGGGTGGAGACGAGCGACATCCTGGAGCTGCGCTTCGATGAGCGCAGGGTGGCCGCCTTCGTGGACGTGGTGCGCACATTGGCCAGCGTGTCCGAGCGCACCGTGCTGCTGCTCGCCCCACGCAACCGCGCCTGGGTCCACCTCACGCCCGAGGGCCGTGCGCGGCTCGCCGAGGTGGTGGCCCGGCTCACGCGCGACACGGGTGTGCCGGTGCTGGACCTGACGGAGGCGCCGGAGTTCACCGCCGAGGACTTCGTCGACACGACGCATCTCAACGAGTCGAGCGGCCGACCCAAGCTGTCGCGCCGGCTCGCCGAGGAGCTCTCGCCCCCCGCTCCGCCCGTGGCCGTGGAGGATGCCCAGGAGGAATGAGGTACATGCAGGAGCCCGACAGGCACATCACCCCCGAGGTCGCACAGTACGGGGCTGAAGTCGTGAGCCGCCTTCGGGCATTCCTTCCAGCGGCTGGACGGCTCGGCTCCCACCAGGGAGTGAGGCGAACAGCCCGGTGCGCGTGGGCCTGAGCGATCACTTCATCAGGTGCGCCGCCCCTGAAAATGCTCCCGGTAGCGAGCGGGAGTGACTCCGAGTCCGCGCAGGAAGGCACGCCGCATCACCTCGGCACTGCCGAAGCCGCAGGTGCTGGCGATCTCCTCGACTCCCTTGTCGGTCCGTTCGAGCTGACGCCGGGCCGCTTCGACACGCACTTCCTGGACATAGCGGGCCGGGGTCGTCCCCAGTTCCCGGAGGAACACGCGGGCGAAGTTGCGGGGGCTCATGGCCACGCGCGCGGCCAGGGATTCGACCGATAGCTGCTCACCGGGGTTCTCGGCCATCCAGACCTGGAGTTCGCGCAGAGCCTTCCGCTCGGAGGACTGGGCGGACAGTGCGACGCTGAACTGGGCCTGCCCTCCGGGCCTGCGGAGGAACAGCACCAGGCCCCGCGCGACCTGGAGCGCGGCGGCGCTTCCGAAGTCCTCCTCCACCATTGCCAGGGCGAGGTCCATCCCGGTGGTGACTCCCGCCGAGGTGTAGATCTTGCCGTCCTGAGTCCAGATGGGATCGGGGTCGACGGACACACGGGGGTAGCGCCTGGCCATCTCGCGAGCCCACCCCCAATGTGTGGTGGCGCGCCGGCCATCGAGGAGCCCGGCTTCGGCCAGCAGGAAGGAGCCGGTGCAGATGGAGCCCAGGCGCCGCACCTGGGAAGCCCTCTCCCGCAACCAGCGAAGGAGCGAGGGATCGCACGCGTTCATCACACCGGTGCCCCCGGCCACCAACAGTGTGTCGATGGGTCCACGCACCTCTCTGAAGCTCCGCCCGGCCAGGAGCGAGAGCCCCGCCTCCCCCTGGACGAGCCGATCCGCCGTGCCCGTGACGAGCTCGATCTCGTAGCCAGGACCCCGCTGCCCGAGGAGACGGTTGATGCCCGCGAACACGTCCGCGGGCCCCACGACATCGAGCTCCTGGACGGGAGGCACGGCGAGCATGACCACGCGCCGAACCTGACGGCTCGCACCGTCCTTCCTTCCCTTCCGCGCCTGCGGCGCCACACGTGTACTCACCTCGTCCTCCCTGTCTTCGGACGACCTCCCACGAAGTGCTCGCGGCGCGTGGCAGAAATCGTGGGGTCATCGTCCTGACGGCCAAACCGCGCCGACATTACCTTGCGCGAGCCACACGACGGCAACCCATGCACACGCGCATGGATTCTCGAAGAGGACTCGAATGAACAGGCGTGACTTCGGAAAGACCCTCGGCACCCTCCTGGCGGCCTCGGCCCTGACTGATGGGCTCGAGGGCATGGCCGCACCCAAGGCATCGAGCAGCGGCCAGAGCTCCACCCCGGCGCCCTCGGGCGCGAGGCTGCGGATCGCCATGCTCGTCTACCCGAAGATGACCGCTCAGGACATGATCGGCCCGCAGCTCATCTTCGCCACGCTCGGGAATGTCGACGTCCACCTCGTGTGGAAGAACCGGGAGGCCGTGGTCAGTGACACGGGCGTCCCCATCCTGCCCACCGCCACGTTCGAGGAGTGTCCCAAGGACCTGGACGTCCTGTTCGTGGGAGGTGGCACCTCGGGCACCTGGGCACTCATGAACGACCCGGAGGTGATCGCCTTCCTAGAGGACAGGGGACAGCGCGCGAGGTACGTGACCAGCGTGTGCACCGGTTCCCTCGTGCTGGGAGCCGCCGGCCTGCTGCGTGGGTACGAGGCCGCCTCGTACTGGGGGATGAGGGACCTGCTTCCGCTGCTCGGGGCCAAGCCCGTCGCCAAGCGAATCGTCGAGGACCGCAACCGCATCACGGGAGGCGGCGTCACCGCGGGCCTCGACTTCGGTCTCCACCTCTCGGCGCGGCTGCGGGGAGAGTCGTTCGCTCGGATGCAACAGCTGATCATCGAGTACGACCCGCAGCCGCCGTTCCAGTCCGGAAACCCCGAGAGCGCCGGGGAGGCCATCACGGCCCAGGTCCGGACGCTCCTGGCGCCCGAGCACGACGCCGCCCGGCTGGCCGCGCTCGAGGCTGGAAAGCGGTTCGAGAAGCGCTGAGCTCAGGCCGCCACGGCCTCGGTGATGCTGAGCGCGGCCGGTGTGTGAATGACGCGCGAGAGCCGCAGCCCGGCCTCGGCGAAGAGCTTCCCGAACTCCGCCTCCGTGCGCTCGCGCCCCGGCAGGGACGCCATCATCATGACATCCAGCACCTTGCCTCCATGTGGCGCGTTCCCCGGGGGAATGACGGTGTCCACCACCAGGACGCGCCCGTGCTCCGCCATGGCCTCGCGGCAGTGGCGGAGGATGCGGACGCAAACCTCGTCGCTCCAGTCGTGGAGGATGCGCTTGAGGACATATGCGTCCGCGCCCGAGGGCACCGACTGGAAGAAGTCTCCCTCCACGAGCTCGCAGCGGTCCGCGAAGCCCGCCTGGGCGATGCGCGCCTCGGAGAGAACGTGGCGGTGGTCGAAGAGCACGCCGCGCACCTGGGGAGCGGCCTTGAGCACCTCGATGAGGAAGCCGCCATGCCCTCCCCCCACGTCCACCACGCGCTGGAGCGGAGTGAAGTCGTAGCTCCCGGCGATGAGGCCATTCTCCATGTCGGAGAGGCTGGACATGCCACGGTGGAAGATGGCTCCTTGCGTGGCATCACGCGTGAGGTAGTCGAAGAAGGGCGCGCCGAAGATGCGGTCGAAGGGGTTGTTGCCCATACGCACCGTCTCCACGAGCTCGCCGGCGGGCGCCCAGAAGATGCGCTGCGTGAGCATCAGCACGGCGCTGCGCAGCGAGCCCTGTGCGCTCGTGCGCAGGTACTCGGCGGCGGGCGTGAGCGAGAAGCGCCCGGAGTCATCCTCGGAGAACACCTCCACGCTCGCCAGCAATCGGAGGACGCGGTACAGCGACCGGGCATCGACGCCCAATTCCTCCGCGAGCGACGCGGCGCTCCGGGGGCCCTGCTCCAACCGGTCGGCCACGCCCAGCTCCGCCACGGCGGACAGCGCGGCGGAGAAGATGAAGCCAAAGCCCAAATCGACAATCCGCTGCGCGGGATGTACGGTGTTTGAAGTCATGCCTCGCATTCTGGAGTCAACGCCCAGAAGAAGGTCAATGGCCACACACACACCAGCCGTGTACCCCAGGCGGTCGCCGCGATGTGTCAGCCAATACACGCTCCTCGATGCGCCGTAGACGCATGCCTCCAGGGAGGTCCTCGTGATGCAGCCGCTCCTCTACAGTGACCTGGTGCCGTGGTACCGGCTCGTGGATCCGCCGGCCGATCATGCGGAGGAGGTGGCCAGCTATCAGGAGGCACTCGAGCGGGGGAGTTCCTTTCGGCCCGAGACGCTGCTCGAGCTCGGCGCGGGTGCCGGTCACAACGCGTTCCACCTGAAGCGGCGCTTCCGTTGCACGCTCACCGATATCTCGGAGGAGATGCTCACGCTCAGCCGCGAGCTGAACCCCGAGTGCGAGCATTTCGTAGGGGACATGCGGACGATCCGTCTGGGCCGCACCTTCGACACGGTCCTGGTCCATGACGCCGTGATGTACATGACCACGGAGGACGACCTGCTCGCCGCGGCCCGCACCGCCTTCGAGCACACCCGTCCCGGTGGAGCGGCTGTCTTCGCACCGGACTGCGTGAAGGAGACCTTCAGCGAGGGCACAGACCTCATCTCCGGAGAGGACGGCACGCGCGCGTTGCGCTGCATCGAGTGGCGTTGGGATCCCGACCCGGCGGACCAGACGTATGCCGTCGAGTACGCCTTCCTGCTCCGGGAAGGTGGACAGGTGAAAGCCTTGCACGACCGCCACCTCGAGGGCCTGTTCCCGAGAGCCACCTGGTACCGCATCCTCGAGAGCGTCGGGTATCGCGTGGAAACCTTCGAGCGGCCCCTGGGCGAGGGGCAGTTCGACCAGGTCTTCCTCTGCCGCAGGGCCTGAACCACCAACCACCACGAGGGCAGCCCTCCACGCCTCTGGCATCCCCCACCAGTCGGCGCACTCACCCGGCGGTCGCGCCCACGGACTCGGGCCGGGACTCCCCCTCCACCAGCTCGTTGGAAGCCGAAACCGTGCTCGCGAGAGCAGCGCACTCGAGCCCGAAGGGGAGGTAGCCAGCGAAGCCCAGCAGGGGCATCTCGAAGACGAGGAACCGGTGCACGTAGGGCACCGAGTAGATCCACTTGTTCATGCTGTGGAAGTTCCACATCTCCCAGAAGAAGCCACAGAGGAGCGATGCCAGCGCGGCGGTGACGACGGGCCGCCAGTCCCCCGCTGCGATGTCCGACAGGGCATGGCGCTCGCCGAGCAGGCCCTGCACCGAGACCAGGATGAGGACGGGAGAGACCCAGAGCAGCGGGAAGAGCTGGTCCGGCCAGATGCCGATGAGCGCCAGGCCCAGGCCCGACGTGGACAGGACGAGGGTCGCGGCGAGACGCGGGCGGCCGAAGCGGATGGGGCGGAACTTCGCGAAGATGCCATCCAGGCGCCAGAAGCTCCTCAACCACTCCTGGGTGCCGAGCACGGCGGGCAGCACGGTGGAGAACGACAGCGTCGCGGCCCAGAAGTAGTCCCGGGCGGTGAGCCGCGGACCCACGTAGTACCAGTTCTGCACGAACCGGTTGAGGTACTCGAAGAACCACCAGAAGGCCGCGCTCACCGGGAACAGCAGCAGGAAGAGGCGGGGCCGCTCCAGCATCATGCAGCGGCCGGTGCGCCGGTACGTGAGCGCGTTGATGACGACGATATAGGCGACCCACAAGGGCGGGAACGTGTGCGCCTGCAGGGCCGCGAACCAGGGCTGGCGCGTCCAGGCCAGCACCCAGGCCACGGCACCGAACGCCACGCCCGCCCAGCCCCACCACGGGAACACGGAAGGCACGCGCTCGCGGACATGCACCCGCCTCCAGCTCCGGAGCGCCTGCACCAGAAGGGGGACGACCCAGGCCAGCGTGAAGGCCGCGATCAGGAAAAAGGCGACCCAGGAGAAGCCCGCATGCCGCACGTAGTGGGTCGTGGGAGGGAACTCGAAATACCGCTCGCGAGGATGTCCCGCGAGCGTGGTCCCCACCAGGGGAAGCCCCAGCAACATCACCGTCAGGACGGTGACCTTCACCAATACGCTCTTCATGTGCAGTCCGGGTAACCAGCCACGGGGGAGAAGCCCCGCCGGGGCCACCCGGTCAATCCCTCATCGACGAAGCGTCGGAAACGGACTCCGTGACGTCATCTGCTACACTGCCGGTGCGATGATGACGTCGAGCCCCACCGCCGCGCTGCCCTCCCCGTCCGCCTCCCCGGCCGGGAGCCTCTCCTTCCGAGGACTGTGGCTGTTCTCTCCTCGACAGGATGCCCTCCTGCTGCTGGTGCCGCTGACCTTCACGCTGCTCACCTGGATAGCGGCCACCCTGCTGGCACCGCCTGTATCCGGCTCGGCCAACCGGATGGCCATCTGGACGGCCCAGTACCTGCTCGGCAACGGCACCCACGTGGTGCTCACCTTCCTGCTCTTCGCGGTGCACCGGGACGTGCTCCGCGCCGAGCCCCGGCAGCCGCTCCAGATACTGCTCGGGAGCCTCGGGATGCTCGGGGTGGGGGCGCTGCTGTTCGCCCTCTACTATGTGGATTCCACCGGCTACGCCTACGTGGTGGGCGTCCTCTTCAACGTGTTCGGGCTGCACCACATCCTCTCGCAGTGCAAGGGCTTCTGGGCGCTGCACACCCTGCGCGGCTCCCAGGCGGGACTCGCCGCCCCCGTCCCGCTCGAGCGCCGGCTCCAGCTCCTGTTCGTCCCGGTGATGCTGACGCTGGTCCTGGTGCGCCTCTTCTTCGTCGCCGAGTCCTCCCTCCCGGGTGACACGCCGTACCTGGACATCCACCAGGGCACTCCCCTGCCCCACGGCGCGCTGGCGGTGCTGCTCCTGGTGTGGCTCGGCTACTTCGGGCTGCTGTTCCGCACCCTGCTGCGCTCCGGCGCGGCCAGTGGCCCCAAGGTGCTCTACCTCCTCACCGTGGCCGTGGCCACGGGGCTCACCCTGGTGGCTCCCGCCTGGGGCAACGTGATGCTGCCCGGCCTGCATGGCCTCGAGTACTACCTGCTCTCCGCCCGGATGATGGAGCCGCGCGAGGGAGATCCGCCCTCCCGCGTGAGCCGCGCCTGGGTGTGGCCGCTGATGGTCCTGTCCATGCTGCCGCTGCTGGCGCTGGGCGTGGTGCACCTGGTCATCGCCGGGCCCGCCCACGGCACGGTGAGCGCCGCGGCCACGGACCTGAAGTCGCACGTGGTGCTGCGCGGGCTCACCACGCTGAGCCTCGGGGTGGTGCTCGCCCACTACTTCGCGGACGCCCTCATCTACCGCTTCCGCCTCCCGAGCATCCGCCGGGTGATGATGCGCCGGCTGGGCTTCTCGAGCTGATGCGCCAGGCGGTGCGCGGGCGGCTCGTCCCCTGGCTGGGGCTCCTCGCGGGCATGGCGCTCGTGTACCGGACCGTCCTCCAGGGCCGGGTGATGGCCGGACGGGATGCCTTCCGCGTCTTCATCCCCGACTCCGCCTTCCTCCTCGAGTCGCTGCGCGCCGGGGAGCTGCCCCTGTGGAATCCCTACCTCCGGCTCGGGCAGCCGTTCGCCGCCACCCTGTACTCGCAGGTCTTCTACCCGCCCCGGCTCCTCACCGTGCTGCTCGCGGGGCCGGAGCTCGGACTCACCCTCCAGCACCTGCTCCACGTGGCGATCGCGGCAGCGGGCACCTTCCTCCTGCTGCGGCACCTGCGCGCCTCCCGCCCCGCGGCCGTGCTGGGCTCCGCCGCCTTCGCGCTCTCGGCCCCCTTCGCCGTCCTGTCCGCCCAGCAGAACGTGGCCAGCGCCGCCGCGTGGACGGGCTTCCTCCTGCTGGCTTCGCGCCGCGCCGCGCTCCAGCCCTCGCCCCGCCGGACCGCACAGGTAGCCCTCATCGCGGGCCTCGCCTTCCTCGCGGGCTCTCCAGAGACGTTCCTGTGGCAGGCCCCCCTCGCCCTCGCCGTGGCCCTCGCCGCGCGGCGCGAGGTGCGCGCGCTGGTGGCCACGGGGGTGGGACTCGCCTGGGGCTTCGCGCTCGGGGCGCTGGTGGCCCTGCCCGCGCTCGAGTTCGCCCGTCACTCCACTCGCGGCGCGGGGCGGATGGATCAGCTCGAGTGGTCCATGTCCTGGCCGCAGCTCCTTTCGGTGGCGTGGCCTTTCGCCGAGCACCCGCGCTCGCGCTACTGGGCCGGTGACGACCAGTTCTTCATCCTCGTCCTCTTCCTGGGCACCCTCGTCTGCGCCCTGGCGCTCGCCGGAGGACTCGGGCACGCGCGGCGGACACTGCCCTTTGGACTGGGCGCTCTCGGACTCACGGCGCTCGCCCTCGGCGCGCACTTCCCTCCCGCGGCCCTCCTCCTCCAACTCCCGCCCTTCCACCTCTTCCGCTACCCGGTGAAGTACTTCGTCGGGGCGGCCTTCTGCGTGGCGGTGCTCGCCGCCTTCGGGCTGGATGTGCTCGCCCGCCGGGCCCGGGGAGGCAAGCGCTCGCTGAAGCACGTCGCTGGAGTGGTGGCCGCCCTCTTCGCCGTGCTGCTGCTGGGCCCACCCCTCGCCCGGCTGCCCCTCTTCCGCTCCGGCGTGGAGGCGGGACTGCCCTGGGTGGTACTGGCACTCGGCGCGGGCGCCCTGACCCTCGTCCTCCCCGCCGCGGGCCCGGGCCGGGCCCTCCGGGTCCGCCGTGCCCTGGCCGTGGTCGCCCTGATGGAACTGGGCGCCTTCCATCTGATGCAGGGAGGGACGGGCAGCGCGCCGCTCGAGTCGCTCCGCCGGGCCTCCCGGCTCGCCGCTGCCATTCCTCCCGAGTACGCGGGCCGCGTCAGCGTGGACCTCTCCTCGGACGAGCTCTCCGAAGTCCCCACCACCCTGAGCACCACCGCCGCGCCTCTTCCCGGAGAGGGAGGCTCGTACATCGCACTCAGCCGGGACGCCCTCGTCCCCAACCGCTTCGTCGAGGAGCGGCTGCGCGTCTTCGAGGGCTATGGCGCACCGGAGCCCCTGCGCATCGAGTCCCTCTACGAGTCGGGAGCACGCGCGGCCTTCGACCTGGCCGGGGTGGGCTACTACGTGCGGAGGGGCCCGCCGCCCTTCGCGGACCTGGAGCCCGTGCTCTCGTTGCCGGGGCTGCCCACCCTCTACCGCTCCGGCACCGCCCTCCCGAGGGCCTTCGTGGTGCACGCCGCACGCCTGGCGGGTGACGCGGAGGCGGAGGCAGCCTTCGTGGACGCCGCCCAGCCGCTGCGCCGCACCGCCCTGCTCGCCGAGGGCGAACCCCTGGAGGGCCCCGGCTGCGAGGGCTCGACGGCGCGGGTGACGAAGGCGGGCCTGTCCTCGGTGGAGGTGGCACTGGACGCGTGCGGCCCCGGCTACCTGGTGCTGAGCGACTCGCACTACCCCGGCTGGGAGGCCACGCTGGACGGGGCGCCCGTGCCGGTGCGGCGGGCCAACGCCGTCATGCGCGCGGTGCGGGTTCCTCCGGGGGCGCACTCGGTCCGCTTCGACTACCGCCCGCTCAGCTTCCTGCTGGGAGCGCTCCTCTCCACGCTCGCGTTCGGCGCGCTGGCCTGGCTCCTCCGGCCTCTCGGAACCTCAAAATCGGGTTGGCCACTGGCGCCCATCCCCGCGAATGGGGCCGGTGCCGTCGTGGTGGGCATCGAGGGGGAGCGCGCAGCTCGGCTGCCCCTGCACCCTCAAGCTATGGGAAGCACAGGGGCCGCGCACCATCACCCTGGGGAACGTCACATTCCCGGCGAGCCAGAAGAAGGAACCATGAGCACGGCCATTGCGAGCCGTGCCGAGCCTCAAGGGGCTGCGCGCCCGCCAATCTCCGGGAAGCGCTCGTAAGCCCGCAGTAGCGCGTCCAGGTGGGCGGGGTTGTCGTAATCGAGCGGTGCATCCGTGAGCTGCACGACCCACCCACCCGACGGCGTGCGGCGCGCCCGTGAGAGCAGCTCGGCGTCGCGAGCAGGATCCGGGAACCCGATGGCCTTCGCGGCAGCAGCAGACCAATAGTTCAGCCACCCAAGGAAACAGGGAATCTCAGGCGCGGGGAGCTTCTCTGGAAGGTTGAGCATGGGAAGCCCACGGGGTGAGCGCTCCGGTCCATGAGGCGAGCGGCGAAACTGCTGCGCGACTTCCGAGCCGTAACCATACGGCGACGCGTGCCCCCAAAATGCGCGTGCCCCTTCCGCCATTCCTTCCAGCACATTCGCTGCTGCCGCGATCACGGGCTCGCCTAGTGGCAGTTTTGCATGCACTTCAAACTGGTCCTGACCGCCTGCGCTAAAGAGTCCCGATTTTCCCATTCCCCAAACCGTCACGGGGTAACTCTCGTCCCCGTTGCACACGAGAGGGAATCCCCCGTCCTCAATGCTTTCTACGAGCCACGCGTCGCGCTGCGGCAATGCGATGGGGCGCCCGCCTTCTGAGAGCCGCCACGCCAGGCGCAAGCCGGGAAGCGCCTTCTCCATCCCATGGACGACATCGAGCGTGCGTCCGTCTTTGCCCACGAGAGCAGGCGCGTAAACGATGAGGGTGATGGCTTTACGCTTGGTCATCGTGTGCACCCCGTGACGACAACATCGAGCGTGGGAATTTCTTCGAGCAGCGCGTCTTTGTGAGCTTCGGTGCTCACCCCAACGACATAACCATATCCACATGCCGCCGCAGCTTTTCGCTGCTTTTCTATTTGTATAATCTCCCTCTTGATTTCCTTGTCTTGAATAAAGTCAGGATACGTGTCAAATTGATGGGTCTTGATTTCCCACAGCGCGCGCGCGCCGACTTGCAGCGCATCGAAGCTCACACCGCCCACGAGCACATCCATTCCGGGATAACGGTTGGGCGGAAACTGATCGGCGCACTTGTTATGCGCGTCATCCTTGCCCGCGTGCGGTTTCGGGATGGGTTCGCACTCCGGGCGGAGGTCTCGCTCCGTGACTTCGGGTGGCAACGGGGGCGGCCAGTCCTGCCCTGCTGGCTCCGGCTTGGGCCTTTTTTTCGGCGAGGGTTTCTGCGGAGCGGGCTTTGTTTCGGGCACGGGCTTCACTTCTGGCACCGGCCGCGTCTCCGGCACCGGCAGCGTAGGCGGCGGCCGAACCTGGGGACGGCCCTTCTTCTCGTAAGCCTCCAGCGCCTCTGAGATCGCGAAGCCCACCACCACCACGCCCGCGACGATCACCGCTCCCACGACGATCTCCGGTGCCGCCAGGACACAGACCCCGAGGCCCATTGCAGCGGCACCCGCAGAGGCAATCGCGCATCGTCCTGTGATGTCGTGAAACTCGATTCGGTCATGGTCGAGGGCCTGATAGCACCGCTCCGCCAGCACGGGCCAGGGCTCGGAAGCCTCTTCGACGGCACACCGGCCCCCGTCCGTCCAGGGCAGCGTCGCCGCTCGCTGGAGGTTGGCGAGCCTCGGGTCTCGGGCCGCTGGCTCTCTTGGGCTCGGCGCTGACGTAGCGCAGGCTGAGACGTAGAGCAGCAGGGCGATGCACGCTCGGAAACGCATGGCTACGTCCTCCAATCGAGTCGGGACCTAACGGGCCCTGGTGGGGTCATTCGGAGTATGCCGGCCCGCCCCGACAGCGAGGGACGAGCACGCGGGGGGAGCGGCACACGGCAGCCGCAGCTCGGGCCTGTGGAGGGCTCCTAGCACTACTGCGTCAGGGGCCCGAAGGGTGAACAGGGAGGCCAGCTGGGGTGCGCGAGGGGTGCTGCCGGGTGTTGGAGCGGTGGCAGGTGGGGCACCGAGGCAGCCAGGTGGCAATCACCCGAGCCAT
>NZ_PZOX01000050.1 GCF_003044305.1 Vitiosangium sp. GDMCC 1.1324
AGCTCGACCGCTCGACGCTCAAGCGGCTGAGGGCCACCAGGAGCCGGGGAAATGAACCCAGCGGGCGCAGACCTGCTCAAATAAGTGCGGAGGAGGCGGGGCATTATGCATAGGCCATCACGTACGCCAACACCCGCCGCCTGCCTCCACACCTCAAGCACGCGAACACATCCACTGCGAACGTCTTGCGCAGCAACCCCTCCCAATCCAGCCTCCGGGCGCGCTGACGCTTGCGCCACATGGCCCGAGCTGCCTCATCTGACGCTGGTGCCTCCTCCTCGCCCGGCGCCGCCGCTGCGGAGAGCGCTGAAGCTGGGCCGGCGCTATGTGGGCATTGACATGGACGCGCAGTACCTCGAGCTGTCCAAGAAGCGCCTGGTCGAGGCCGAGCGCACGGCGCGCCGGTAGTCGTCCGGCGCGTGGGGGCGTGCCCCTCTCAGCCCGGCGACGTGCCCGGCGCGGGCTCCTGTGCGGAGAGCTCGGCGAGCAGCGCCCGGGCGGCCTTGTAGTCCCGGAGGTCGACTCCCTCGGGGAACCTGCCGCAGGCCTCGGACAGCAGCGCGGAGGCCTCCTCCGTCCTGGCGGATTGCCGCAGGAGTCGGGCCAGGCTCATGGCCGCACACACCTCGCTGATCGCCGCGCCGAAATCGCGGGCCTTCACGAGGGACCGCTCCAGACTGTCGCGCGCCGCTTCCGTCTCACCCTGACGGAGCAAGAACTCTCCCTGGAGCCACAGCAGGTCCGGAAGCGCCTGGCGGGCCAGGAGTCCGTCAAGCATCTTCAGGCCCTCTCTCGTGGCGGCCAGTCCCTCCGCGTACTGCCCACTGAGGAGATATGTCCTGAGGAGGAGCACCAGACAGGTCGGGTAGATGAGCTGGGCTCCGATCGCCTGGATCAGCGCGAGGCCCTGTTGGAGGGTGGCGATTCCCGCCGGAATATCCCCGAGCTGGGCCGTGGCCCAACCCAGGACGCAGTAGCCGATGGCCAGCGTGAACACGAACCCGTTGCCGGCCGAGACGGAGATCACGCGGTTCGCCAGGTCCCGCGCGAGCTCGGGCTCACAGGCGATGCGCTCGATCGACGCGCAGAACGTGAGCGTGTGCGCGAGGGCATACGGGTGTTGCATCTCCTCGGCCACCGCGAGCGCCTCATGGTAGCTCCTGCGCGCCCGGTCGATGTCTCCCAGTATCGACTCGCTGAGGGCCTTGTACAGATACGAATTGAGCACCTGCTCGACGATGTCGCTCTGGCTGCCCCCACCGCGGATACGCGCCGAGGTCATCAGCGAGCGATCTCGAGCGAGCTGCTGCTGCGCCAGGATGCAGTGCCGCAGGGCCGTGTCATAGGCACCCTTCCAGAATATCCAGGAGCCGAGTCCGACATGGGCCACCATCCGGGTCGCCGGGTCCTCGTGGGTCTCGAGGAGGCGATAGAAATGCACGGACAGCCGGTCGGCCGCCTCGCCGTCCCCCCGTACCACCGCGACGACCCAGAGGCCCCAGAGCACGGAGAGCGGGAGATCCCCGTACCGCTCGCACAGCGAGTACGCGCGGGTATAGACCTCCTCGACCTCCCGAGCCGCGAAGCCCTTCGTCGAGACGAGCGCCTGACCCAGCTCGACCCGCAGGGCGATCTCCCGCTCATCCCGTTCGCGCGAGGCGGGCAGTAGCGCGAGTTGGTCGAGCGCCCGGCTGAAGTGGATGCCCGCTTCGAAGAGGGCCGACTTCGCCGCGGTCCGTTGGCCCGCGCGCTGCCACAGGTCCACAGCCTGTACCGTCAGGCCCGCCCGGGTGGCGTGGTGCGCCAGCAGCTCGGGATGCTCCTCCGGCATCGCGGGGAACTGCTCGCGGAGCACGTGGAAGATGCGGGTGTGGTAGTGCTGGCGCGTGCTTCGGGGCAGGGATTGGTAGGCCGCGTCCTGGACGAGCGTGTGCTTGAAGGCATACACGAGGTGTGGCGGCCAACCCTGCTCGAAGAGCAGCCCGGCCTGTTCCAGTCTCCGCAGCTCCCGCTGCAGCTCGTTTTCCCCGAGGAACGAGATGGCGCGGAGCACGTCGTGATCGAACTCCCGGCCCAGCAGGGCCGCCAGCTGCGCCAGCGCCTTCGTCCGGGGCGGGAGTTGAGCGAGCCGGACCTGGAGGGACTCGTGCAGGGTGGCCGGGATCGGGGGAAGGTCATCCTCCGGTGAGGTTTCGCCCCTGCCTTGCTGCTCCACCACCATCCGCGTCAGCTCCTCGACGAAGAGGGGAATGCCATCGGTCCTGGCCACGAGCTGCTCGACCGTTCGGGTTTGCAAGGCCCTGCCGCGAGCGGCTTGCTGGACGAGGGCCACGGTGGCCTCGGGTGGGAGGCGCGCGAGCCGCAGCTCGTGGAAGCCGGGCCGCTCCGCCCAGGCCTGGGTGAGCTCGGGACGGCTGGTGAGCAGGACACAGAGCCGGAGGCCGTCGAGGTGCTCCAAGAGGAAGCCGAGGAAGTGGAGGGTGGAGGGATCCGCCCAGTGCACATCCTCCATGACGAAGACGAGGGGCCTTTGTCCGGCCAGCTGCTGGAGAAGGGCCGAGAGCGCCTGGACGCCCCGCTCTCTCTGGCGCTCCGGGGGGAGCAGGAGGAAGGGAGCCTCCCGGGGGAGCGGCAGGGAGAGCAGTGAGGCGAGGGGAAGCAGGTGCTCCGCGGACAGGCCGGACGCGCCCAGCTGGTCCTCCAGCTTTCGCAGCTTCTCCGGGGGGCCATCCTGGGGAGAGAAGTCCAGGAAGCGTCGCAGCCAATCAATGAGTGGGTAGAAGGCACTGCTCTTGAATTGCGGCCAGCACTGACTCCGCACCCAGGTGCTCGTGCTGGGGGGCTCGCGGTCGTGCAGCTCCTGGACGAGGCGGGATTTGCCAATGCCCGCTTCTCCCCGGAGCAGGATGAACGTCCCATGCTCGCGCGTGGCTTCTTCTCGCAGTTGGGCGAGGCGCCGCAGCTCGCGCTCCCGCCCCACCAGCGGCGTCAGGGGGCCCATGACGAACGCGCGGTCGAAGCGGGTCACGTTCCCGCGCTCGTGGAGCACCTGGTGGACACCGATGGGCTGGGCGCCCGAGAGGCCTTCGAAAGTTCTCGGGCCCAGGGCGCGTGTCTGGAATCGCCCTCGTACGAGTGCGTGGGTCTGGTCGCTGAGGAGCACCGTGTCCGGCTCGGCCTGCGTGGCCAACCATGAGGCGAGCCGTGGGGCCTCGCCCTGCATTGCAGGCGTCATCCCCTGGAACTCGGACATGACGGCGGCCAGTGTCACCACGTCCGTATGGATGCCGACCCTCATGGACAGGCCCGGGCACCACGCGCACGCCAGCTCTCGCGCGAGCTGCCGCGTCTGCTGCAACGCCGCGCGGACCGCATGCTCCGAGTCTTCCTCTTGAACGAGAGGATAGCCGAAGCTCGCGAGCACCTCGGCTCCAACGGCCGTGGTGATGGTTCCACCGTGTTGTTGGATGATGCGTGTGCAGGCGCGGTGGAAGAGCAGCTCCAGCTCGCTGAAGTCCTCGGGATTCAGCATCCGGGCCCCGGGCACGAGCGCGAGCCTGCAGGCCACGAGCGTCACCTGCCGCCGCTCGGCGGAGGCTTGTGGACGCAGCGGCTGAAGGGCGAGCCGCTCCTGCAACTCGCAGAGCCGCTTCAGCAACTCGGAGCCGTCAGCGGGGCGATTCGCCGGCTCCTTGTCGAGCGTCGAGGCCACGAACCGCTCCACCTCTGCGGGCAGCTCGGGATGATGCGCGCGCAACGAGGGCATCGGCTCGGGAGAGGTGACGCGGACGCGGAGCTCGTGGGGGGACACCAGCGGCAGCGGGTGCTCGCCAGTGAGCATCTCGAAGAGGATGAGCCCGCATGCCCAGGTGTCGTCACGCGCCGACGGGGGCTCGCGCCTCCACTGCTGCGGGGACATGTAGGGCGGCGTTCCCGCGCCGCCAGACTCGAGGCTGGCGGAGGTGCCGCTGAGCAGCTGCGACAGACCGAAGTCGAGCAGCTTCGCCCGGCCGCTGGCGGTGATGAAGACATTGCCCGGCTTGATGTCCAGGTGGATGATGTGGCGCTCGTGTGCATGCGCCAGACCCGCTGCCACGTCGATCATCAGAGCCAGGGCGCGCCGCAGCTCGAGCCGACCTCGCCGCAGCAGCGCCTGCAGGGACTCTCCCTCCAGGTACTCCATCACCAGGAAGGGGAGCTTGAAGGGGAGCGCACCATTCCCCTGCCGGAAGCCGGTGTGCCACAGCGCCACATCGTGGATCCGGACGACGTTCTCGTGGTCGAGCCGGGCAATCGCCTGGGCCTCCTCCCGGACGAGCGTTGCCACGCGGGGCTCGGAGAGATCCCGGACGGACAGCAGGAACTTCAGGGCGACCGTTCGCCGCAGCTCATGGTCCAGCGCTCGGAAGACCCGCCCCATGCCTCCGCGGCCGGCCAGCTCGAGGATTTCGTAGCGGGTCCCATCCTGGCCGCCCAGGCGCTCCCCCGGAACGGGCATGGGAATCGGTAGGGGAGACTCGTGGACGAGCTCCTTTAGGAACGAGTCATCCAGCTCGGATTCGCTGGCCGCAACCAGGGACGAGGTGTCACCGTCTGGCTGCCTGCCCATGTCGCTCATCTCCGGTCCTCGCCTGACGATCGTAGGCTCAACTGCGTCGCGGCCTCCTCGATGAGCACGCTCTTGCGCTCCAACAAAGCGGCATCTGCCAGCTTGAACTCCGCGGCATCCTGCGCGCGCACACGGAGTCCTTCGTCGGGAAGGTCCTGGACCAACTCCATGGCCTTCTGGAGCGGGACCGGCCGCAGCTCGGGTGGGAGGGCCTTCGAGAGGGCTCCTCCCTGCTCCCTATGTAGGAAGATGCTGAACAGGGCGGCGCGGTATTCATGAACGGCCTTGGGCTGTTCCGAACGCATGCTGTCGGGCTGTTGCAGCTCTCTCATCGGGTTCCACTCCAGCGACTCGCGCGGTGCTTGCACGAGGCCCGCTGAGTGAAAATTGAGTTAGCTCGGCCTGCTATCAATTGACGGCTATGAGGAGGGTCGTGTGGCTTGTCGTCGGCGGTCGGTGAGGGGCACCGGAGGCCTCCTCCCATACCCTCCTTGCCCGGAGTGCTGCTCGCGGTATCGGCAGGGGGCCTCGGGCTCGAGCCCCTGGCGTGGGTATGGCCGTACGACCTCGGTGACCAGGATTCCGCGTTTCCGTCCGGTGCTGTGCAATGTGAGGATTTCGATTGCCTCAGAGTTCGAGGGCGTCGTTTGCGCAAGGACTGTCGTGGTTCATTCTGGATTGACTATAGAGGAGATGAAGCGGCCAGGCGGCCACGGGGGCGTGGAGGCCCATCGAGCCCTACATTGCGGCAGCGCGGACGTGACCGCCGCCAACTTCGCCCCCATGTACGCCACGCGAAGCCGTCGGGTGAAGACAGACAAGAGGGATGCGCGCAGCCTGGCGGAGGCGTGCAAGTTGAGGGCGTACCGGCCGGCGCACCGCACTTCGGACGCCAAGAGGCACATGAAGGCGCAGCTGGCGGTGCGTGAGGCGCTGGTGCGCACGCGCACCCGCTACATCTGCCTGGTGAGTGCCCTGGTGAGGCATGAGGGGTTGCGGATAGCGGATGGGGAGGCGGAGTCCTTCGTCAAGCGGGTGGCGGACCTGGTGCTGCCGGGCAAGCTCATGGCCCAGGTGGCGCCGCTGCTCAGTCTCATGCAGCACCTCAACGAGCAGATTGCCTTCATGAATGGTGTACCGCTCCATGGCCCCGCTGCCCATCCCCGCGCCCGAGCAGCAGCCCGCTCCCGCCGCCGGGACGCCCGCGCCCGTGGCCGAGGCCCCCGCCCCTGTCGCCCAGGAGACGCCCGCGGTGATCGCCGCCCCCGCCGCCGAAACCCCCGTGGCCGGGGAGCCCGCCCCCGAGGCGAGAGCAAGCGAGCAGGCGCCGTCTTCCACCGCGCCGCGCACCGCCGAGGCCGAGTAACACCGCATAAGAAAGCGGCGCTGGGGTGAGCTGTCCTTCAGCGGAAGTTCAACCCTCCCTGGGGCGCGGCTTGTACCGCCAGGACCCGTACCCACACTACGGCCCCCTGCTCTCCCCATAGGAAGGTGGACATGCTTCGGTATTGGACCGGTATGTCTTCGTTGCTCTCCGTCTGTGCGCTGACAGGCTTTGTCGCCTCTCACACGGCGGTAGCGGCGGAGTCCGCGACGTGTCAGCCCATCACCCTCTCAAATTAAGCAACCTCTTCAACGCCATCGCACCGCATCATACGTTATGGTTATGTTGTTTTGTGTTTGCAGTGTAATTACACTATTTCGTCATTTACTTCTGGTACTGTTGCATCGACCTGCTTCTACAGACAAGGCATTCGCGGCACGCTTCGCAGGCTTAAGAGGCGATTTCTTTTTCTCGGCGTAAACACATTGGAAGGAGAACGTCAGATGAACCTCAGATTGACCATATCGTGCATAGCACTTTTTGCAGCCGGTTTTGCACAATCAGCTCTCGCAGGCGACGGTAACGATCAGGGAGCAAACGGGCAGGGAGCAAACGGGACGTCCTACATCGCAACCATTACGGATTCGAATGGAAATTTCGCCTCTCGCGGTGTCATCACGTTACACAGCGATCACACGATGTCGGTGATAGATTCCGCACAAGGAGGCCCGCAATTCTTCTTCAGCAGCCAACTCGGCGCGTGGCATGTGGGCGGCAACGGAGTGGTAACCGGCAGAACGATCGACTTCGACTTCCCAAACGCGGACATTGCACGCTTGGATTACACCATTCACTTTGGAGCGAATGGTAGTGCCACGGGCACAATCACGCTCACCGCCTTCCCCCTTCACGCAAACCCACTTGACGGCGGCGGAACCGTCGTAGGGACATTTACCTTCACCGCCTACTCGATTGCGCCCTAGCAGGTTAGAGCGACCGGGGCATCTGCGAGACCAGGTGTTGCTAACAGGCGCAATGCTGCGTCAGAGAAGCGTCGTATAGGCGATTCACTGAGAAGTTGCCACAACCAGTCTCCAATGTCTCTCCCAATAACCATTGCCGAGCTTGGCTGGTCCAAAGAGCCTGGAGTAGGCCCACTCCTTACGGGGACAAATGCTTCGAGGATCACGGCTCAACTTCGTGTTTGAATGCATCCTGACCATGGCGAACTCCTGATCTGAGCAGTAATCGGCGTGTGGAACAGTCAGCTCGCCATGCGAAGTGATGACGACTCGCCGGTTGGCACGGAGTCACGTAACCCTGCTCTAGGCCGTCCGACCACGCAGTCCAGCGCCGACCCGCCGCTGGTTGTAATAAGCGGCGCATCGATCCTGCTCCCGACGCAGATCGAGACCGTTCCACAAAGAACGGTCTGCTCGAGATACTCGCGCCGCAGAGTTCCAATCAGCGCGTGCGTGCGCCGGACTGCCGGCCCACCAGTATGAGCGGCAGTCCTAGCAGCAGCTCGTCGATTGCGCCACCGCAAGAGAGGCGGGACTCCTATCGGGAACGTTCACACCTCCAGGTATGTGTCCTGGTCAGGTGACTCGGCTAACACGCCCGCTGTGCTCACCCGCAGACGGCGCATTGACGAGTTTCACTTGAGTATTGCCGAGACAAGCAGCAACTTCAGCGTGCTGGCCCACATAGCCTACCCTCGGTCGCGCGACAAAATGGGCAGCGGTCACTCACCTCCGATGAACTCGTACGTCGGCTCCAGTTGAGCTGAATTTCTGCGCTGCTCTCTCAGCAGCCCTGAGTCGACCATCGCAACGCAATGAGCCAGCTTTCATTTCTGTTACAACAGACCACGGATTTTCTTTCCGCGGCGGCCGATTTACCCAACTCGATTTCCCGGGCGCTACCGGTACCAAGACCGCAGGACTGAACAAGCGCGGTGATATTGTCGGAACCTTTGCTGATGCAGCGGGCGTCCAACACGGTCTGGTTCTCGAGAACGGTATATTCAGCCAACTTGATTTCCCTGGCTCTACCTCCACCCAACTTGGATCCATTGACGATGCTCGTGAGATCGTCGGCTTCTTCACTGACACCGCCGGACGGACACACGGTCTTGTTAACGCTTCAGGGACATTCACCCCTTCGTCGGGGCCAACGGGAAGGACAGCGTGTTCCTTTCTGTCAGCGGACACGTTGACGATAAAGGCGGGGGCAACCAGTGTGTGATCACTTCCACGGGAACTTACACCGTCACCGGTGGGACCGGAGCGTTCGCGAACGCCACGGGGAGCGGGACAATCGACACGCAGATTGATCTGTGCGCAGGTACCGTATTGGGGACATATACGGGGACGATCTCCCAGCCGAACTCGTGACCCACCATCGTGAGTTGAATAATTGGAGAAGACACTGGGAGTTCCTGCGATTCTCGGGGACTCACGAGGTACACGGAATCATCGCCGCGACCTGAGACCGCGAAGCCGAAAAGCGGCGCCTAGCGGTCGTCCAAGAGCCGCCGAAACAAGAATTGGCCGACGCAGTCGAAACGCCAGCCGCCAGTTGCTGCCTGGCGCCGCCCTGCCCCACCTGACGCCGCATCTGCACGCTCTTCTCCTTCAGGTGAGACACTCAGCCAACATGAATAAACCACAGATTTCGCCCGATGGCGTGCAAACAGACGCTCGTCAGCGCGATGCTTTCGCACAGGCAAAGCGCCTGGATGTCAAAGAGATGGGCCTGGAAAGCCGGGCACCGGCCGGATGCTCAGTTTCGACTCTGCAGCGGCGGGTATGAGATAATCCCGGCGCGGAAACAGCAAGGAAGCCTTTTATGAGACGTGAACAGCTCACGGAAAAACTTCTCGACATCAAACGCGAGAGAGGTTGGTCCTGGCAGTACATCACCAGCGAGATCGCCGGCCTGTCGCCCGTTCTCGTAGTCAGCGCCCTTCTCGGACAGATGAAGCTACCAAAGCCGCTTGCGGAGAAAGCGGCGACCCTATTCAGCCTTTCCGAGAGCGACAAGCGCATGCTCAATGAAGTACCGACTCGCTGGTGTTGAGGCTCACGCCGCCCCAGCCAGAAGAGCCCCTACCGCGCACCTCCTGGGTGGGCGGCCTCGGCCGGCGTGTACCCCCAGGGGCTGCGCCGCTTTTGCTCCGGCCTGGCGCACTGCTCGGGCGGCTCCCGTCAGCGGCCCTCCTCGGCCCCTCCGCTCCAGCCCTCTCCCTCAACAGGCCTTCAATCCTTCTTATGCTCTGACTTCGAGGTCGGGCTGGAGACCTCGCGCGAGGACGAGCTGGACCAGCTGGCGCACGCCTTCCAGCGGATGGCCCGCGAGGTCCAGCGGCGCGAGGAGGCCCTGAAGCAGGCCAACGAGGGGCTGGAGCATCGCGTGGAGGAGCGCACCCGGGAGCTCACGGACGTGCACCGGCAGCTCGTGGAGACGGCGCGGCAGGTGGGCCGGGCGGAGATCGCCACCAACGTGCTGCACAACGTGGGCAACGTGCTCAGAGCATAGGAAGGACAGGAGCCCTCTTGGGCGTAGCGGGCGGGAGCAGAGGGGGAGGTGAGGGACGCTGACGGGGAGCCCATGAGCCGCACGCCGAGCCGGCGCACAAGCCTTTCATCTCCAGCAGACACACGCCTGCCCAGCCCAGCCGCTTTCCCAGCAGGGACGCGGCAGGGGCCTGGCTCTCTTGGCTGGCTGGGGCGGCTTGCGCTTCAACACCACGCGCTCTGGGGCGGCCCTCGCGCAGGGGCCAGGTGCGCACTCGCCGTGGGCAACCCCAGGTGCTCCACCATCGCTCTCACCCCTCCTGCTCCCTTCTCGTACGCCAACACCCTCCGCCTGCCTCCACTCCTCACGCACGCGTACACATCCAGGGCGAACCTCCTGCTCAGCAGCCCGGCACAGTCCAAACGGGGTGTGCTCTCCTTCCTCGGCTCCTCCACCGTCGCTGCAAAGGCGGGGCTCTCCTCCTCCTGCCCCGGCTCCGCCCCTGCTTGAGGGAGCAGACGCTCGAGGACGTGGGCCTGGGGTACATCCGGTTGGGGCAGAGCGCACCGACGCTGTCGGGAGGCGAGGCCCAGCGCATCAAGCTGGCACGCGAGCTGGCGCGAGTGGCCACGGGCCGGACGCTGTACATCCTCGACGAGCCCACCACGGGCCTGCACGTCGAGGACATCCGCAAGCTGTTGCACGTGCTCAACCGGCTGGTGGAGGCGGGCAACACGGTGCTGGTCATCGAGCACAACCTGGACGTCATCAAGAGCGCGGACTGGGTGATCGACCTCGGGCCCGAGGGCGGCACGGGCGGAGGCCAATTGCTGGCCACGGGGACTCCGGAGCAGGTCGCCGAGGTGAAGGAGAGCCACACCGGGCGCTACCTCAAGCACGTGCTGACGAAGTCGAGGAAGCACCGCGTGGGCCGCAAGCCCCCCGAGAAGGCCGCCCCCGCAGCCTGACGGTGTGAGAAGACGAGGCGGCGGGTTCGATTCCCGCCGCCTCCACTCGTCAGTGCCCCAGGTTCCCCAGAACTTGGGGTCTTTTCACTGACGTGTCCCGGATGGTCATGTTGGTCGGCACAGCACCCATGCCACAGACCGGAACGCCTTCTGGCGCGTCCGCAACCTACCGACCGTAACTTGCTCTCGATTCATCTTCAGTGACGTCTTCGCGTCTCCGGCATCCGAAAGGGAAATCCCCCAAGCCCGTGCAACTGCGAGGATAACCGCGACAACGAGAGGTGAACCGAAACGCGGGTCGCCTTCGCCCCAGGGCCACCTCTCATCCCGTCTTGGCATATTAATAACCGGAGCACTAACCTGATCGACGGTTAGCGCATCGGCGACGAGTTCCACCGTGTCATCGCCCAGCACCCAATGGCCATCTCGTTCGCACAAATAAACGCGATCTTTAGCTGCGGCCCACTCGCCCACCTTTTCTACATCTAGCGCTCCGCTAGATGATTCGGCGATTGGAAGCATTCCGGTTCTGCCGCCAAGCATGAACACTAGCGACGCGCAATGTTGGAGGGCTTCGATGTCGTGACCAAACACTGCTTGGATTAGCGGAACCTGTTCCTCGGCCCAGCGAATCCGCTCCTCGTCGTTGAATAGCGGCAGTGCAGAGTCCCGCGCCGCTCTCGTTGGGTATCCGAGGAACACTCCTGAGATCCCATGTAGATAGCACGCACGGAGTCCGCCCACGCAGAGAACGCCTCGTGAAAGGTTGGACGCCTCCTCGTAATGAATCGCGGCGCGACCAACGATCTCCTTCTCCTTAGACCAAAGATATCGCAAAGAAGGAGACATGTCCGCAATCGGGCGGAAATAGCCCTGGCGCTCCTCAAGCCAGTTGCCGGCATCGTGATCCAGTACTCGTTCAAGTAGCGCCTTCCCGTCCATCGATATCCAATCGTTGGCGGAGACGACGCAATGTTCAGCGCTCGAACCGTCTTGTACAAAAAGGCTCACATCAAGGGCGGGACACAACCAAGCACAAAGCCGTGGCAGTGGAACGGTTGCGTCGGCAATAGGACGATCCAGCCATACACGCACGCATGTACCACCATCAACCAAGAGTTCCGACTCATCGGCTGGTCGCAGCACCGGACGTGTCCTAGGACCCGCTGCGAACTCAAGCACGCGGGTGTCCCTACGCCCCTCATCCATCCGACGCGTTATGATCCGGACCCTCCGACCAAGCATGAAGACCGAAAAGAAGCCAATGCCGTAACGACCGATCGGCTCAAAGCCTTCGCCAATGAGTCCGGGCCATTCCTGTCGTGCTAGGTGCGACCGCCAGTACGACGTCCCAAAATCCAACAAGGGGCCGGCGACAACTGCCCGCGACATACCGATGCCGCTGTCGAATACTTCGAGCCATTCTCCCGTCGCATCGCGTCCCGTCCTTACCACAATCCGGCCCCAATTAGGCGGCAGGCGGTCAAGAGTTCGCCTCGCTCGTACTGCGTCAGCGGCATTCTGAATGAGTTCGCGAAGAGGGATGGTGGGATCGTCGCCATAAAGTTCCTTTCCCCCAATCCGCTCCACCAGACCGAACACATCGGAGGCGCGCAGGCGCGCATCAACCGGCTCCCAACCGGAAGTGCCAATCCATTCAACAAGGCGCGCAGGATCTTCAGCCCCAGCAACCCGGCGTGCCTTCAGGCGTTGCCGCTTCAGATCAGTGAGCAATGCGTCGACTTCTCTAAGCTCGTGATCGATCATCTGCAAGGTCTCGAAACAGAGCCACCATGCCTCGGCGTCCTTGAGTGCGAATGCACTTCCAGATGTGTACTCAAGGCTGCCATCGACCTCCTTCGGGGTATGCAGCTTCTCTTGGAAGATCCAGTGACTCTTGGATATCCCTGCTGGCTTTCGAAAAGCTCTGAGGATCCGAGGCGCGCGTCGAGCATCAATGTGTGCAGCATCAGCAGCGCGCAGCAAACAGGCCACCTTGAGCGGATCGATCGTCCAATCATTATGGAAGCCAGCAGGCGCGCCAACTATCTTTGGAAAATGAGCTCGAAGGTCGCTGGCTGGCCACCAATGACTGTGTGCAATGCGACCAATGAGCGGTCCAAGGTTCAATCGAAGATCAACATCCGCGATCAGGTGATGTGGCTCATCGTCGTCGCGATCACGCCATGACAACAACGGGAGACGCTCAGCCTGCTGTGCGTGAAGCTCCCGAAGAAGCTCAGCGATGACCGGGTTCTCTACAACAGGAGAGGGAGCGACGAGTTCAGAAGGAGTCGGCCGTCGGCCATTCTCCCGTTGGAACTGCAAGACGAAAAGATCTAGCCATTTTTTCTCACGGCGAAGCCCAGCTCGTCCTTCCGGGTACGCCGCCAAGCACATGCCCGCATCGTGCAATAAAATTGCTCCACCGAGCACGAACCCCTCGAGCGGAGTCAGTGCAAAGCTATCTCCTGCCAGAATTGACGCCATTTCCCAAAGCGCATCCAGGTGGGTCAAGTCATGGACCGTGTAGTCGCGGAGATCTTGCGGTATTTCGGCGACTAATTGCCCTACTCGCTCACGGAAGGACAGGAACTCCACGCGTAGACGTTCTCTGGCGGCCGATTCGGAATCTGCGGCTTGCGGAGCGAGTGTGCTCTTCCACAGAGCCGTAAGCTTGAAGTCGGGCACGATTGCCTCTGGATTTCTCGTTGAGGGTGTTTGGGGGATGATATCTTACCTACCCTTCATATCACCACACAATTGAGGCAGATACAGGACGGATGGAGGCACCGTTGAGGCGCGGTCTGCTGGTGTACCTGGAAGGAGTCAGACGATTTGTGGGGCACGGCAGCGAGTGCGAGTTGGAGGACGCACGAACCCGGGCGCCAAGAGCGAAAGGGGCCCGCGCCACTCACGGCTCAAGCGACTGAGGCGGTGGCTTGGCACTGTAGGCGGGCGAGTAGTACTTACCCTGGTGCTCGTAGAGAACGTCCGGGCACGGGGCCTTGAGTTCATGCGGCAACCAGCAGGCGCCAATCAACTCGACCTCGGCGTAGGGAGTGCAGGTAGGGCGCTTCTGCCCCTTGAAGGGTTCACGCGGCAGCGGACGGGCGAGCACGGACGCCCCAGCATCCGCAGTGTCCACGAGCCCCCCATGAGTGGGCTGGTCCGGATTCCAGTCCTCCGTGGGCACCTCCTGGCCCATGGGCGCGGACGAGGTGCTCGCGAGAGGTTCCGAGCCGCTCGGCGGTGGGGACACGGAGGCCAGACGCACCAGCACGAGGAGCAGGACGCCCACCACGGCGGCATTCGCCAACGCCAATCCCAGGCGCCAGCGGCGGCGTGACTCGTGGTTGTCGTCGAAAGCTCGGGCCATGCGCCGCACGCCCTTGCGCACTGCCTCGAACATGAGCACCAGCGCCTCCACCGAGTTCCTGTCGGGGGCCCCCTCGGAGTCCTCCACCTCCAGGGCTGGAATGAGTCCTTTGACACCTTCCCGGCTCACAGCGCATCCTTCACAGGTCACTCGGAGGTCACCTTCCACAGCTGTCCCGAGTCACTGCAGGCTGTCTTGGCGAGTACGGGGATGTTGTTGTCCTTGCTGTCATTGAGGATGCCCAGAGACTGCGCATCGCCCTGCGCCTGGGTGGTCAGCCGGTAGATGCCGTTGGGCTCCGGAATCAGCTTCCACCGCTGCTCCGGAACATCCGCGGATTTGACGAGCAGGGGGCGATTGCCTGCGGTGCTGGCCAGGGACAGGCTGGTCCCACGCCACTGGGTCGTCAACCGGTAGTAGCCGTTGGCCTCCGGAGTCAGCTTCCACTTCTGTCCCGTGAACTCTCCCGACCTGGCGAGGATGGGCACGTTGTCGGCCTTGCCGTCCCCGAGGATGTCCAGCGACATGCCCTCGCCCTGCCACAGGGTCGTCAACCGGTAGTAGCAGCGGGCATCGAAGGCGGCGGACGCCGGTGGCGTGGTCGTGGTCGTGGTCGTGGTCGTGGGCATCTGCCACATCCGCTCGAGCAGCGCGAGCATGCCCGGGTCGTGATTGGCCAGCTCTTCACGTGTGAAGGGATAGTAGTCGTTGCGGCCGAAGAACGCCTCCGAGGTCTCCGAGAAGTACTCCCAATCGTCGAGGATGGCATACGCACGCTCGAACGTGATGGGCTTGTCGGGCCCACGCCGGCGCTCCACGCATTCGTAGCTCCTGCTTGCAACCGCGAGCGCATAGGCAGCCCTGATGTCGGCGTGCTGGTGGAGCACCTGGTCGTAATAGGCGTGGGCGAGCTCGTGGAGCACGAAGAGGGGCATCCGCTTGGTTTCCTTCTCGAAGATGAGGACGTTCGAGAACTCGATGCCCTTCAGCATCGCCATGTTGCGACCCGGCTGGCCCAGCCAGACCTTGCCAGCATGGTACCGACCCGCATCCTCCGCGTCGGGATAGGGCGGCGACAGCCACAGCGTCACCTTGCGGAGCTGAGCCACGGGGCCCGCGGGGACGAGCCGGACGACCTCCTTGAGCTGCGCCCCCAGGAGCACCAGGGCCTTGTCCGTCAGGGGCTTGTTCGCCGCTGACAGCAGGCGGTCATCGATGCGAATCGTCCAGCCCTCGAGGGTCCGGGTCTGGTAGGTGGGAGCGGGGCTGGCCGCGGAGGCGACGCAAGCGAATGCCAGGGCGACCAGGAGGAGCCATCGTGGAGAGTGCATGCCGCATCATACACCGCGTGCGGCAGGCCATCCCAACCCACGCTGGCGATGGAGGAGTGTCAAACCAGCCCCTCGCGTGACAAGGACAGCCCATGGGGACCGGACTGCCTCACCCGCGGCCGCTCCCTTCAGGCAGCCTCAGGGACACTCGCAGGCGGGCCTGCACGCGTAGTCGCGATAGCAGGTGGCACCGGCACATGCGGCGGTGCAATCAGCCAGCGTGACGAAGTTCCGGTCAACGGAATCACACCTCCATACCCGCGGGCAGATGGCCATCTGCGTGACGTCGCCCTCGGAGCGTTGCTCATCGACGGCGGAGGACTCGGCCGGGGGAACCTGCTCGGGTTCGGACGCATTGCCACCGCAACCCACCACGGAGAGGGTAAGACCCACGACGACAGCGAGCAGCGGAGAGATGATTCGCATAGGGAGATCTCCTGGATTGCACGAGGACAGGCCAACGGGTGGTTCCGGCGTATAGGAGGGATGGGGGAGGTGTTGAGGGAGAGGGCTGGAGCCGAGGGGTGGAGGAGGGCTGCTGAAGGGTGCCACGAGGCTGTGCGCCGGGCCGGTGGAGAGGCGGTGCAGCCCCATGGGGCACACATCGGCCCAGTGGCTTCCCCAGGGGGAGGCCAGCAGGGGCGTGGGCGTCTTTGGCACCGTGACTGCTCGAGGCTCAACACCACGCGTGCTGGGGTGGCCCCTGCGCTGCAGCCAGCGCAAGCAGGCCGCGTGGGCAGTGACAGGTGCTCCAGAATGGCGCGCACTGCGTTGGGTGCCGTCAGGACGGCATCGACACACTGCCACGGGTCCGCCACCATTATTTGAGCGCGTGACCGTCACGCTGCCGGTCCATCCCCTCAAAGGAGTGATGCTGCCGGTCGCCCGGTTCATTCGCAGCCAG
>NZ_PZOX01000051.1 GCF_003044305.1 Vitiosangium sp. GDMCC 1.1324
TGTCCGCGATGATGAACTTGCGCCGGGGCGTGGCGAAGTAGCGGTAGGCCACGTCGATGGTGATGCCCTGCTCGCGCTCGGCACGCAGCCCGTCCATGAGCAGCGCCAGGTTGACGTACTCATCCCCTCGAGCCTTGCTGGTGCGCTCCACGGCCGTGAGTTGATCTTCGAAGATGGACTTGGTGTCGTAGAGCAGCCGGCCGATGAGCGTGCTCTTCCCATCATCAACCGAGCCAGCCGTGGCGAACCTGAGCAGCTCCATTAGAAGTATCCCTCGCGCTTACGGTCTTCCATGGCCGTCTCGCTGAACTTGTCATCGGCGCGGCTCGCGCCACGCTCGGTGACGCGCGAGGCCGACACCTCTTGAATCACCTGCTCCACCGTGGAAGCGGTGGACTCGACGCAGGCGGTGCACGTCATGTCGCCCACGGTGCGGAAACGCACCTCGGCGGTGGTGGCCTGCTCACCCGGGAGCAGAGGCAGGTAGGGAGAACACGCCATGAGCATGCCATCGCGGCGGAACACCTCGCGCCGGTGGCTGAAGTAGATGGAGGGGAGCGGAATGCGCTCCTGGGCGATGTACTGCCAGATGTCCATCTCGGTCCAGTTGGACAGAGGGAAGACGCGGATGTGCTCACCGCGGCGGTGGCGGCCGTTGTAGAGGCTCCACAGCTCGGGGCGCTGGTTCTTGGGGTCCCACTGACCGAACTCGTCGCGGAAGGAGAAGACGCGCTCCTTGGCGCGGGCCTTCTCCTCGTCGCGGCGGGCGCCTCCGAAGACGGCGTCGAACTGGTGCTTCTCGATGGCGTCCAGCAGCGGGGCCGTCTGCAGGCGGTTGCGGGAGGCCCGAGGGCCCTTCTCCTCCACCAGCCGGCCCGAGTCGATGAACTCCTGCACCGAGGCCACTTCCAGCCGGGCGCCCAGGGCGGCCGCGCGCTGATCTCGGTACTCGAGGACCTCGGGGAAGTTGTGGCCGGTGTCCACGTGCAGCAGCGGGAAAGGGAGAGGGGCCGGAGCGAAAGCCTTCTCAGCCAGCCACAGCATCACCGCTGAGTCCTTCCCTCCCGAGAACAGGAGACCGGGCCGGGCAAACTCGGCCACCACCTCACGGATGATGAAGATGGACTCGGCCTCCAGGGCCTGGAGGTGAGACAACTCATAACTCATCTCCCGTCCTCCGCCTGTTCCTCGACCAATTGCTCGCAGAGGGAGGCCACATCCCCGAGGGTGTTGAACAGCTCGCCCATGGTCGGGCGGACCCCCAGGTCCTCCTCGATCCGATTGGCGAGCATGGTCGCGAGCAGGGAATTCCCGCCGAGCGAGATGAAATGATCCGCCCGTCCGATCTCCGGAAGGCCGAGCAACTCACTCCAATAACCGGCGAGCTTCTGCTCCATCTGCGTGCTGGGGGGATGATCGATGCTCACGGAGTTTTCCTCTGAAAATGTTGAACGTTGACTGCCATTCCTGAACGGCCCATCACCTAACACATTCACAGACAACCAAACAAGCCAACAAAAGACATATTTCCCCGCACAACAACGATTGACAGTGTCAATGGCTGGCGGTGAAGACAGTGACTTCCGCGGACAGGCCGGCTTGCAAGGGCAGTTCCTCGGGTGTGTCCTTCCAGGAGATGCGCACGGGGACTCGCTGCACCACCTTCACGAAGTTGCCCGAGGCATTGTCCGGCGGCAGCAGCGAGAAGCTGGCCCCCGTGCCACCAGAGAGGCTCTCCACCAGGCCCGTCAACGTCCGGCCCGGAAAGGCATCCACCTTCACCTCGACCCGCTGGCCCGGACGGATGTGTCCCACCTGGGTCTCCTTGAAGTTGGCGATGACGTACGTTCGCGGAGGCACGAGCCTCGCCACCGGCTGCCCCGCCGACAGGAGCTGCCCCTCGCGGATGGTCAACTTGGACACCTGCCCGTCCGCGGGTGCGATGACGCGGGTGTACTCGAGCTGCAGCCGGGCCTGCTCCAGCGCGGCCTCGGCGGCGGTCACCCGGGCGTGGGCCAGCTCGGCGCTGGCGCGAGCCACGGCGATCTTCGCGTCTACCGGAGCGTTCTGATCGAACTGGCCCTGGGCCTCGGCCACCTTGCTGAGCGCGACCTGCCGGGACTGCTCGACCGCGGAGAGCTGCGCGCGAGCCCCCGCCAGCGATGCCTGCGCGGCCTCGTGGGCGGCCCGGGCGTCGTCGAGCTCCTGCTGGGAGGCAACCTCCGACTTCCGCAACTGCTCCACGCGCTCGAGTTCCAGCGTGCTGCGCTGCGCCTCGGTCTCCGCGCGAGCCACGGCCGCGCGAGCCACCTCCACCTGGGCCTCGGCACTGCTCACCGCCGCCGTGCTGGTGGACACCACGGCTCGCGCGGTGGATCGGCCGCCCCGGGCACTGGCCTCCGCCACGGCCACCTGTGCATCCGCCGCCTGCGCCTGCGCCCGGGCGGAGACCCACTCGGCCTCGGCCTGCTTGACACGGACGGAGTACTCGCGCGGGTCGACCTCCACCAGCACATCGCCCTTCTTCACCCGGGCGTTGTCCTCCACGTGGACGCGCAGCACCGGACCGCCCACACGGGCGTTGATCGGCACCATGTCCGCCTGCACCTGCGCGTTGTCGGTGACTTCCTGCCCGCGCGTGAGCAGCACATAGCCGCCAATGCCCGCCAGCACCGCCACCATGACCGTCCCCAGGACGATCGCGCCCCGGCGGCCCCGGCTCTTGCGCTGGAGCTCCTCGGGGGCTGGGGCGGGCGCGTCCTTCTCCACCAATCGGGGTGTTGCACTCATCTCGCGTCAGACCTCCACATCCATGTGAACTTCCTTCTGCGCTTCTTCCGGGGATGCCTGCCGGGGCTTGTGGCCCGGCGAGAGCCAGAGGAAGCCCAGCAACGGCAGCGCCACGGCGAACAGCAGGGCGGACAGCGTGAAGAGCTGGTTGAAGGCTAGCAACGCGGCCTGACGTTGCAGGGTGCCCGCCAGCAGGCGAAGACCGCCCTCGGTGGCCTCGAACCCCTCGATGCCGCCCGCCACGAGCCCGCTCACGGCCGCGGAGAGCCGCTCGGGCAGCTCCGGGCGCTCGGCCACCATGTGGGCGGAGAGCCCCACCTGGGCCTGCGCGGTGTAGCGCGTCATCAGGGTGGCGAAGAGGGCCAGGCCCACCGAGCTGCCGATCTGCCGCATCAGCGCGTTGAGGCCGGCGGCGTCCGCCATCCGGGCGCGCTCCACCTTGTCGAACACCACGATGTTGAGCGGCACGAAGAGCAGGCTGGTGCCCAGCCCCTGGAGCATGACCGCCGCCATGATGTCTTCCCTGCCGGTGTCCAGGGAGACGTCCACCATGCGGTAGACGCCCAGGCCGATGATGAACAGGCCCACGGCGATGAGCACCCGCGGAGAGATCCGGTTGTACAGGCGCCCGACGATGGGCATCACCGCGATCATCACCAGCGTGCGCGGCATGAGCGCCATGCCCGACTGCATGGCCGTGAAGCCGAGCATCTCCTGCATGAAGAGGGGCATCAGGAAGCTGTTGGCGATGAGGATGAAGAACATCACCGCACCGAGCACCGCGCCCGAGGCGAACACCGGCTCCTTGAAGAGGCGCAGCTCCACCGCGGGAGCCACGGCGGAGAGCTCCCGCAGCACGAAGGCCGCCAGGGTGAAGCACGCCACCAGGGTGCAGACGGTGATCTCCGTGGACTCGAACCAGTCCTGGCGCTGGCCCTCCTCGAGCACGAACTGGAGCGTGGCCAGTCCCACCCACATCAGCCCGATGCCGGCCCAGTCCATGTTGCGGCGCTGGAGCGCGGCGGCGGCCCGGTTGGCGGCCAGCACATCCTCTGGTTCCTCGACGAAGCGCCACACCAGCAGGAAGCCGATCAGCCCGATGGGGAGGTTGATGAAGAAGATCCACGACCAGTGGAAGTTGTCGACGATGTAGCCACCGAGCGTGGGGCCGACGGCGGGGCCCACGGTGATCACCACCGAGAAGACGCCCATGGCCATGCCCTGCTCCTCGGGAGGCCAGGTCTGGCGGAGGATGGCCTGCTCGGTGGGGATGAGTGCGCCCGCGCCCAGGCCCTGCAACGCGCGGAAGAAGACCAGCAGGGGCAGGTTCGAGGCCAGGCCGCACAGGAACGAGCTGAGGATGAAGAGCGCCAGGCACGACAGGTACGTGCGCTTCTGACCGAAGAGCCGGCTGAAGAAGCCGGTGAGCGGCAACACCAGCACCGTGGCGATGATGAAGCTGGTGCTCGTCCAGGTGATCTCCTGCACGGTGGCGCCAATCGAGCTGCGGATCTGCGACATGGCCACGTTGACGATGGCCGAGTCGACGGTGGCCATCAGAGTGCCGAAGGACACCGACAAGGTGATGAGCCACTTGTCCATCGCCGTCCTTGCGGCGGGAACGGTCGCGGCGGCTTCAGACATGGGCTCTCTCCAGACAGGCCCGGATCCGCGCCGCCAGACCTTCCGCATGCGGCGGGAGGAGCATGCTCTCGTGATTTCCGGGGACGACCTCGACGCGCACCGCCGAGCACCGGTCGATCCACCCCAGCTCCAGATGGTCCGGGAGGCTGGGGATGAGCTCGGCGGCCCGGAAGAACTGCAGCTCCCCTGCCTCCCAGCGAGGTGCCGGGTACTGGAACATGGCCCCCAGGTTGACCCTCCACGCCCGGAGCAGCCGGCGGCCCTGCTCGGGGTCGGAGAACCCGGTGTCGCCCCCCACCCGCGCCACCGCGAGCAGCTCGGCATCATTCGCGGGCGGCGCGGGCAGGCGCCCCGGGCCAGGAGAGTCGAGCAGCGCGCACAACGGCACCGCGTGCCCCTCGGCGGACAGGCGGCGTCCCATCTCGTACGCGAGCATTCCTCCGAAGGACGCGCCCACCAGCAGGTACGGGCCCGAGGGCTGCACCGTACGCAGAAGTTCGAGATAGTGCGCCGCCATCTCCTCCACCGTGGCGAGCGTCGGCCCCCCGTCCTCCAGCACGGGCGACTCGAAGCCGTAGGCCGGCCGCGAGGGATCGATGAGCCTCGCCAGCTCCCGGTAGAAGAACGTCTGCCCCCCGGCCGCGTGCGGGAAGAAGAGCGGTGGCCCGCGCTCCCCCTCCTGGAGCCGCACGAGGCAGCTCGCACGGGCAGGCGCAACCGTTTCGCGCGTGCCGCCGAGCTTCTCCGCCAGCGCGGCGATCGTCGGCGACTCCACCAGGACCTTCAGCGGCAGCCGGACGCCCAGGTGCTGGGAGATCAGCGCCGTCAGGCGCAGTCCCATGAGCGAGTCGCCGCCGAGCGCGAAGAAGTCATCCTGGATGCCGATCTCCTCGATGCGGAACAGTTCCCGGAAGCACTCGACCAGCGCGCGCTCGGTCTCGTTGCGCGCTGGCGCGGGAGGTCCACCCTTGCGTGGGGACCTCGCGCTCACGGAAGGCCGGGGCGAGGGGCGCCGCTCCCCAGGTGCGGTGCTGGCGGGGGCACCGGGTGCCGCGGGTTCAATCCAGTACCGTTCCCGGTCGAAGCTGTAGGTGGGCAACGCCACCCGGCGGCGGTGCTCCCCAGCGCGGAAACGCTCCCAGTCGATCGGAACTCCCGCGAGCCATGCCTCCCCGAGCGGAGCCAAAGCACTGGCCGGCTGTGAGGCCCCACCTGGAAGGGTGGCGATCACCGGCTGCGAGGTGCGGGCCGGGTGCTGCCGCGCGAACGAGCCCAGCGTGGAGCCCGGCCCGACTTCGATCAACGCCCGCTCTCCGGTAGCGAGCAGGAGCGACAGCGCATCGGAGAACCGGACCGTGTCGCGCAGGTGGCGGACCCAGTACGTGGGGTCTGTCGCCTCGCGCTCGCTCAGCCAGCGCCCGGTGGCGCTCGACAGGAGCGGGAGCTTCGGAGGCCGCAGCTTCACCCGATCCACCGCCCGCGCGAAGTCGGACAGGTAGGGGTCGAGCATCGCCGAGTGGGCCGCCCTCGCGTAGCGCACCCGCTTGAACGAGATCTCACGCGCCGCGAGCACCTTCTCGAGGGACTCGATGGCATCGGGCGGCCCCGAGAGGACACACGTGGAAGGACCGTTGATCGCGGCGACGGACAGCGCCGGGCCGAGCAACTCGGAGACCTCCTCCACCGGCGCGAGCACCGAGACCATGGCACCCGGCGGCATCTGCTCCGCCATCCGGGCGCGCACGGCCATGAGGGAGCAGGCCTCCTCGAGCGTGAAGACACCCGCCAGACACGCCGCGACGTACTCGCCCAGCGAGTGGCCGAGCAGTGCTTCGGGCTGCACGCCCCAGGAGAGCCAGAGCTGCGCCATCGCCCAGTCACACGCGAACAGCGCGCTCTGCACCCACAGGGGCCGGTCGAGCTCACGGGTAGCGGCATCGACGCGCTCGGGTCCCGCGAACATCACCTCCCGGAGATCTCCGCCGAGCGGACCCCGCATCAGCCCGGCGCACCGGTCGAGGGCCTCCCGGAAGGCCGGCTCTCGGAGGAAGGCGGTCCCCATGTTCACCCGCTGCGAGCCTCCTCCGGGAAAGAGGAAGACCGCCCCGCGCCGCTCGGCCTCGTCGAGCCCGGTGCGCACCCGCTCCGAGTCGCGTCTGGAGAGTAGGGCCGCCGTCTCCTCGGGGCGACTGCCAATGACGAAGCGCCTCCACGAGAAGCGGGCGCGCCCGGTCTGGAGGGTGTGCGCCACGTCCGCGAGCCGCTCACTTCCGGCCGCGCCAAGGTGCTCGGCGAGCTCGGTGGTCATCCGGTCCAGCGCGGCCTCGGACTTCGCCGACAGGAGCAGCAGTTCCTCGTCGCGCCGGGGTGGGTCGCTCGGAACGGAGGGGGCCTCTTCCAGCACGGCATGGGCATTGGTGCCACCGATGCCGAACGAGCTCACCCCCGCGCGCAGAGGCGCCGGACCCGCCCACAGAGCAGGCCTGGACACCACGTAGAACGGGCTGCCCTCGAGCCCGAGCTGGGGATTGGGCGCGGTGAAGTGCAGGGTCGGCGGCAGCGTGCGGTTCTCGACCGCCAGCACCGCCTTGATGAGTCCGGTGACTCCGGCCGCCACGTCCAGGTGCCCGATGTTGCTCTTCACCGAGCCGAGGCCGCACGAGCCCGGAGACACCTCGCGGAACACCTGCTTGAGCGCGGCGACCTCGATCGGGTCCCCGAGCGGCGTGCCGGTGCCATGCGCCTCGATGTACGAGATGGAGTGCGGATCGACACCGGCCACCGCTTGCGCCTCGGAGATGACCGCGGCCTGTCCCGGCACGGAGGGCGCGGAGAACCCGGTCTTGGAGCTCCCGTCGTTGTTGATGGCCGTGCCGAGAATGACGGCGCGAATCGGATCCCGATCCGCGAGCGCGTCGGCGAGCCGCTTGAGCACGACGACGCCGGCACCGTTGCCGCCCACTGTGCCGGCCGCTCGGACATCGAAGGGGCGGCAGTGCCCGTCGGGCGAGAGGATGCCGCCTTCCTGGAAGCGGTAGGGGCTCAACTGGGGAACGCGGATGGACACTCCGCCCGCGAGGGCAAGCTCGCACTCCCGGGAGAGGAGCGCCTGGCATGCGAGATGGACCGCGACCAGCGAGGTGGAACACGCGGTCTGGACGGTCAGGCTGGGGCCGGTGAGATCGAGCTCATAGGCAATGCGCGTCGCGAGGAAGTTGCCGCTGCACCCGAAGAGGCTTTCCCCGAGGCTCCTGCCACTGCGCTGCGCGTCCGGGAGCACGCTGGAGAGCAGGTAGGTGCTGAAGGAGGCTCCCGCGTAGACGCCCGCGCGCATCGGCCTGCCCCGAGGCGCATACCCGGCGGACTCGAGCGCCGACCACGCGCACTCGAGGAAGAGCCGGTGCTGAGGATCCATCTGCTCAGCCTCGCTGGGCGAGTAGCCGAAGAAGGGAGCATCGAAGCACTCGGCGCCGTCGAGCACGCCCGCGGCGGCCACCAGGCCATCGGCCGAGGGCTGGATGGAGATCGACTCCACCCCGGAGACGAGGTTGCTCCAGAACTGGCGGGAGTCCCGCGCGCCGGGGACGCGCACGGAGAGCCCCACGATGGCGATGGCCATCTCCAGGGACGGATCTGGCGTGGAGGTGTCGTGATGTTCAGTCATGTGGGTCGTTCCTCAGTTCGAGCCTGGACGTCCGCGCCGATGCTGGGCGAGCCGGCGCATGCCCTCGCGCCGGTTGCCACCCGTGGCCGAGGACTCCTCGAGAGCCGGGGGCGCGGTGACTCCCGCGAGATGCGTGGCCAGGGCGCGGACCGTGGGGAACTGGAACAGCTCGACCATGGGCACCTTGCGCCCCACCAGGGCCTCCACCCGGACGTGCACCGCCTGCAGCAGCAGCGAGTTGCCTCCCAGGTCGAAGAAGTTGTCCCCCGCTCCCACGCGATCCAACCGGAGGACCTCGGCCCAGATCGCCGCGAGCGACTGCTCGACTCCGTCCTCTGGAGCGACGAAGGACCCTCCGAACCCTGCGCGCTGCAGGTCCGGCGCGGGCAGGGCCTTGCGGTCCACCTTCCCGTTGGGCGTGAGCGGCAGCGTCTCCAGCCACACGAAGGCAGCAGGCACCATGTGCTCGGGCAACGAGCCCTTGAGGAAGGACCGCACCTCCCCCACCTCCAGGCCGACGCCCTGGCGCGGCACCACGTAGGCCACCAACCACTTGCCGTTGGGGCCGTCGTCCCTCGCCGTGACCACCACTTCCCGCACGCCCGGGTGCTTCGCCAGCGCGGCCTCGATCTCTCCCAGCTCGATGCGGAAGCCGCGCACCTTCACCTGCGAGTCCCCTCGCCCCAGGAACTCGAGGTTCCCGTCCGGGAGGTACTTCACCAGGTCTCCCGTCCGGTACAGCTTCGCGCCCGGCTCCGTGCTGAACGGGTGGGTGACGAACTTCTCCGCCGTCAGCTCGGGCCGATTCAGGTATCCGAGCGCCAGCCCGTCTCCGCCCACGTACAGCTCGCCCGCCACCCCCACGGGCACCGGTTGCAGCCGCTCGTTCAGCACGTACGCGTCCGAGTTGCTCACGGGCCTGCCAATGGGCACCGACGTCGCGCCCTCGGGCACTTCCTTCACCTCGTGCCACGTCGAGTTCGTCGTGTTCTCCGTGGGCCCATACAGGTTCAGCAGCTTCGCGTTCCCACCCTGCCGTAAGACCTCTCTCAACCGCTGCGGGTCCGCCGCCTCACCTCCGAACAGCACGTACCGCTGCGTCAGGAATGCATCCGGGCACTCGGCGGCGACCTGGTTGAAGAGCGCCGTCGTGAAGACCACCACGCTCACCTGCTTCTCACGCAGGAAGGTGGCCAGGGCCTTCGGAGACAGCGACACCTCCCTGGGCACGCCCACCAGACACCCGCCATTGAGCAATGCACCCCACAGCTCGAGATTCGACGCATCGAACGAGGTGTTGCCCATCTGGGTGAAGCGGTCCTCGGCCGTCAGCTCCGGCGAGCGGATGCCGCGGACCAGCCGGACGATGCCCCGGTGAGGGATGCACACCCCCTTGGGCCTGCCCGTCGAGCCCGACGTGTACATCACGTAGGCCAGGGACTCCGGCCCTGCCCTCTCCTCGAGGTTCTCGCCGCTCTCGTGCGCGAGCGCATCCCACGACAGCTCCACCACCCTGGCACGCGAGGAGGGAAGCTTCGAGACCAGCTCCGGCTGCGCCAGCACCACCGGCGCCGCGGTGTCCTCCAACATGAAGGCCAGACGCTCCTGGGGGTACGCCGGATCCAACGGCACGTACGCGCCACCGGCCTTCAGGATGCCGAGCATCGACGCCACCACCTCCAGCGAGCGTCCGGCACACAGGCCCACCAGCGTCCCCGAGCCCACGCCCAGCCGCCGCAGGAGCCGGGCCACCTGGTTGGCCCGCCGGTTCAGCTCCGCGTACGTGACACACTGCCCCTCGTACTCCACCGCCACGGCCTCGGGAGCGAGCGCCACCTGCTCCTCGAAGAGGGCATGGATGCTGGAGTCGCGCGGGTACTCCGTCCGCGTCTGGTTCCACTCCACCAGCACTCGCCGCCGCTCTTCCCCGGTCAGCAGGGGCAGCACCGCCACGGGCTGCTCGGGATTGGCGATGGCGCCCTCCAACAGCCGCACGTAGTGCGCCATCATGCGGTCCACGGTTTCGGCGTCGAACAGGTCGGTGTTGTACTCGACGCCGCCCTCGAGGCCGCCCGGAGTCTCCGTCAGCGACAGCGTCAGCTCGTACTTCGCCGTGCGGCCCTCCACTCCCAGCGGCTGGAGCGTCAAGCCCGGCAGCGAGAGCTCGCCGAGCGGAGCGTTCTGCAGGACGAACACCACCTGGAACAGCGGCGTGCGGCGGGTGTCTCGCGCGGGCTTCAGCTCTTCCACCAGCTTCTCGAAAGGCACCTCCTGGTGGGCGAAGGCTCCCAGCGCCATCTCCTTCACCTGCCTGAGCAGCTCCCGGAAGGGCTCCTCTCCCCGCACCTTCGCCCTCATCACCAGCATGTTGACGAAGAAGCCGATCAACCCCTCCACCTCGGTCTTGTCCCGGCCCGCGGTGGGCGAGCCCACGCTGATGTCGTCCTGCCCCGAATAGCGATGCAGCAGCGCGTGGAAGCCCGCCAGCAGCGTCATGAAGAGCGTCACGCCCTCGCTCTGGCTCAGCTTCCTCAACCCCTCCGTGAGCTCCTGGGGGATGTGCACCCGCCGTACCGCGCCCTGGTACGTCTTCGCGGAAGGCCTCGGCCTGTCCGTCGGCAGCTCCAGCGCGGGAGGCGAGTCCCTCAACTGCTCGCGCCACCATGCGATCTGGGGGCGCAGCACGCCGCTGTCGAGCCACTCCCGCTGCCACTTCGCATAGTCCGCGTACTGGATGGGCAACGCGCGCAGCGGAGACTCCTTGCCCACCACGAAGGCGCCATAGAGCGCCTTCAGCTCCCGGATGAGCACGCCCATGGACCAGCCATCCGACACGATGTGGTGCATCACCAGCACCAGCACGTGCTCCGCCTCGCCCGACTTCAGCAGCGACACCCGCAGCAGCGGCCCCCGGGTGAGATCGAAGGGACGGAGGGACTCTTCCCCCATCCACCGCTGGAGCGCTTCCTCCCGCGGGCCTTCGGGTATCCCGCTCAGGTCCACGACCGCGAGCGGCATCACTGCCTCGGGAGCAAGCACCTGCACCGCTTCAGTGCCGCCTTGCTGGAAGGTCGTCCGCAGCGACTCGTGCCGGATCACCAGCGCGTTGAAGCTGCGCTCCAGCACGGACACCTCGAGCGCGCCCTTCAACCTGAGCGCCAGGGTGATGTTGTAGAGCGGGCTGTTGGGTGCCAGCCGATCCATGAACCACAGGCGCTGCTGCGCGGAGGACAGCGGCAGGGCACCGTCTCTCGGCACCGGAACCAGCGGCGGAGCCTGAAGCACCAACTCCCGCCGCAGCAGGGCCGCGAGCCGAAGCGCCAGCTCCGCCACCGTCGGGGCCTCGAAGAGAGCGCGCACCGGCAGCTCGACGCTCAGGGCCTCTCGCAAGCGCAGCACGAGCTGCATCGCCAGCAGCGAGTGTCCTCCCAGCTCGAAGAAGTTGTCGTGCGCTCCCACGCGCTGCCGCTTCAGCAGCGACGCCCAGAGCTCCGCCAACGCCCTCTCGATTCCCGTCCGGGGCGCTACATACGCCTCATGCGCTATCCCCTCCGTTTCCGGTGCGGGGAGGGCCGCACGGTCCACCTTCCCATTGGGCGTCAGCGGCACCTGCGCCAACCGGACGATGGCCGACGGCACCATGAAGTCGGGAAGGGAGGCCTTCAGGAACTGACGCAGCTCGGACTCCGCGAGCGCCTGCTCCTTCGCCACGTAGTACGCCACCAGCCGCTTGCCTCCGAGCCCCTCGTCCCTCGCCAGGACGACCACCTCCCCCACGCCCGGGTGCTTCGCCAGCGCCGTCTCGATCTCCCCCAGCTCGATGCGGAAGCCGCGCACCTTCACCTGCGCGTCGCGCCGCGCCAGGAACTCGATGCTTCCGTCTGGCAGGTACCTCACCAGGTCCCCCGTCCGGTACAGCTTCGCGTCCGTCCCCTCGCGGAAGGGATTCGGAACGAACCTCGCCGCCGTCAGCTCCGGCCGGTTCAGGTAGCCCAGCGCCAGCCCGTCACCTCCCACGTACAGCTCACCCGACACTCCCACGGGCACCGGCTGCATGCGCTCGTCCAGAACGTACGCTTCCGAGTTCGCCAGCGGCCGGCCGATGGGCACTGACACCACGCCCTCGGCAACCTCCTTCACCTCGTGCCATGTCGAGAACGTCGTGTTCTCCGTGGGCCCGTACACGTTCAGCAGCCGCTCGGGTGGCCCCTGGCGCGACACCTCTCGCACCCACCTCGGCTCGGCCGCCTCGCCGCCGAACAGCACGTGCTTCACCGGCCGGAACGCGTCCGGGCATTCCGCCGCCACCTGATTGAAGAGCGCCGTCGTCATGAACATCGCGCTCACCTGCCTCTCGGACAGGAACGCGGCCAGCGCCTTCGGTGACAGCAGGACTTCCCGGGGCACGCCCACCACGCACCCGCCATTGAGCAGCGCGCCCCACAGCTCGAAGGTCGCCGCGTCGAAGGACGTGTTGGAGAGCTGGGCGATGCGATCCCGCTCCGTCAGGCGGACATAAGAGGTGTCACGCACCAGCCGGACGATTCCCCGGTGAGGGATGCACACGCCCTTGGGCTGGCCCGTCGAGCCCGACGTGTACATGACATACGCCAGCGCCTCGGGAGCAACCCGCTCCCCGAGGTCCTCTCCACTCTCGAGCGCGAACGTCTCTTCCAACAGCTCCACCCGCTTCGCGGCCACCGGCGGCAATCGGGAGGCCAGGTCTGGCTGCACCAACACCACCGGCACCGCCGTGTCCTCCACCATGAACGCCAGGCGCCCCGCCGGGTACGCCGCGTCCAGAGGCACATACGCACCTCCGGCCTTCAGGATGCCCAGTGTCGCCACCACCATCTCCACCGAGCGCCCCGCGCACAGCCCCACCCGGCTCCCCGCCGTGACGCCCAGGCGCCGCAGGTGCCGGGCCACCTGGTTGGCCCTCCGGTTCAGCTCCGCGTATGTCAGCCGCTGCCCGTCGTACTCCACCGCCACGGCCTCGGGCCGACGCGCCACCTGCTCCTCGAAGAGGGCGTGGACGCACGCCTGCCTCGGGTACTCCGTCCGTGTCTGATTCCACTCCGCCAGCAGCCGGTGACGCTCCTCGTCCGTCAGCAGCGGTAGCTCACCGATGCGACATCCGGGGTCCGCCACCACACCTTCCAGCAACGTCCGCAGGTTCCCGAACATCCGGGCAACCGTGGAGGCGTCGAACAGGTCGGTGTTGTACTCGACGATTCCTTCCAGCCCCTCCGCGGTCTCCCTCAGCGACAGCGTCAGATCGGTCCTCGAGGTCTGACCCCGAGGGTTCAGCGGCCGCGCTTCGATGCCCGGCAACAACAGGTCCGGCGACGGAGTGTTCTGCAGCGCGAACGACACCTGGAACAGCGGCGTGCGGCTGGTGTCGCGCTTGGGCTTCAACTCCTCCACCAGCTTCTCGAAGGGCACTTCCTGGTGGGCGAAGGCCCCCAGCGCCACCTCCTTCACCTGCCTGAGCAGCTCCCGGAAGGGCTCCTCTCCCCTCACCTTCGCCCTCATCACCAGCATGTTGATGAAGAAGCCGATCAGCCCCTCCACCTCGGTCCGGTCCCGGCCCGCGATGGGCGAGCCCACGCTGATGTCGTCCTGCCCTGAATAGCGATGCAGCAGCGCGTGGAAGCCCGCCAGCAGCGTCATGAAGAGCGTCACGCCCTCGCGCTGGCTCAACTTCCTCAGCCCCTCCACCAGCGCCTGGGGCAGGTGCAGATAATGGAGCGATCCCCGGTAGCTCTGGATCGCCGGCCTCGGCCTGTCCGTCGGCAGCTCCAGCGCGGGAGGTGCGTCCTTCAACTGCTCGCGCCACCAGTCGAGGCTCGACTCCAGCACCTCACCTCGTAGCCAGTCCCGCTGCCACTTCGCATAATCCGCGTACTGGATGGGCAGCGCTTCGAGTGGGGACTCCTTCCCCGCCATGAAGGCTTCATAGAGCGCCTTCAACTCCCGGACGAGCACCCCCATCGACCAGCCGTCCGAAACGATGTGGTGCATCACCAGCACCAGCACGTGCTCCGCCTCGCCTAGTTTCAGCAACGTCACCCGCAGCAGCGGCCCCGTGGTGAGATCGAACGGTCTCAGGACCTCCTCGTTGAACAGCCGCTGCGCCTCGTCCTCCCGAGCCTCATCGGGCAGCTCGCGCAGGTCCACCCTCCTCAGGGGCGCTTCCATCGAGGCGGAGATGACCTGGACCACGCCCTGCTCACGCTGCTCGAACGTCGTCCGCAGGGCCTCGTGCCGGTGCACCAGCTCGCGGAAGCTCCGCTCCAATGCAGCCACGTCGAGCACGCCCGTCAGGCGCAGCACCAGGGCGAGGTTGTAGATAGGGCTCTGCGGATCGAATCGATCCAGGAACCAGAGGCGCTGCTGTGCGAAGGACAGCGGCAACTGTCCGTCCCTCGGCACCGGCACCAGGGGTGGAAGCCGAAGCCCCTGCTTGCCACCCGGCAGCGACTCGAGCCGCCGCGCGAGCTCCGCCACCGTTGGGGCCTCGAAGAGCGCTCGCACAGGCAACTCCACCCCGTGCGCCTCACGCAGGCGCGACGTCACCTGCATGGCCAGCAGGGAGTGCCCGCCCAGGTCGAAGAAGTTGTCGTGTGTCCCCACGCGCCGCAGGCCCAGCAATGGTGCCCACAGGTCCGCGACGACCTGCTCCAGCTCCGTCTGGGGCGCCACGTATCCGTCCTGCGCTGTCCCCTCTACATCCGGCGTGGGCAGGGCCTTCCTGTCCACCTTGCCGCTGGGCGTCAGTGGGAACACCTCCAGACTCACAAAGACAGCCGGCACCATGTACTCGGGCAACCTCTCCTTCAGGAAGCTCTTCAGCTCCGCGGCTGCCGGCTCCTGCCCCTCCTTGCCTACGACGTACCCCACCAACTGCTTCTGTCCTGACGCTCCCTCTCTCGCCACCACCGCCACGTCCTTCACCGCCGGGTGCCTGGCCAGCGCCGCCTCCACCTCCGCCAGCTCGATTCGGAACCCTCTCACCTTCACCTGCGCGTCTCTGCGCCCCAGGAACTCAATGTTCCCGTCTGGCAGGTACCTCGCCCAGTCTCCCGTCCGGTACAGCCTCCCTCCCGGTTTGCCTCCCACCCCGTCCGCAAGGAACTTCTCCCGCGTCAGCTCCTCCCGGTGCAGGTAGCCCCTCGCCACCGCTACTCCCCCTATGTACAGCTCCCCCGCCACTCCCACCGGCACCGGCTCCCCATTTGCATCCAGCAGGTACACCCTCGTGTTCGCTATGGGCTTTCCAATGCTTGGCAGCTCCGGCCACTTCTCCGCCTCTCCCTCCAGCCGCAACGCCGTCGCCACGTGCGTCTCCGTCGGCCCGTACTGATTCTCCAGCACCCCTCCCAGCCTCTTCATCCACCCCCTCAACGCTGGCGTCACCCTCAACTGCTCTCCCGCCGTTATCACTTCCTTCAGCCTGCTCGGCGCCAGCCCCTCCCTCTCCGCCACCTCCGCCAGGTTCTGCAATGCCACGAATGGCAGGAACAGCCTCTCCACTCCGCTTCTCTCCATCCTCTCCAGCAGCCCCCTCGCCTCCAGTCTCAACTCCTCCTCAATCACCACCAGCTCTCCACCCGCTCCCCACGTCGCGAACATCTCCTGGAAGCTCACGTCGAAGCTCAGCGCCGAGAACTGCAGCGTCTTCCCCTTCCCCACCTCCGAGCGCTCCACCTGCCACCGGATGAGGTTGAGCAGTGGTCGGTGGTGCATCGCCACCCCCTTCGGCACTCCCGTCGACCCTGACGTGTAGATGACGTACGCCAGCGCCTCCGGGCCCGACAC
>NZ_PZOX01000052.1 GCF_003044305.1 Vitiosangium sp. GDMCC 1.1324
GCCCACGGCGGGCCGGATTTCTGGGAAGGACACGTTGGCATGTGTCAACGTAGGTCCACCCTGGGCCAGGGGCGTGGCAGACGGGCCATGGGTGCGACCGAGCGCCACCTGCACTGCGCTGGCAAGCTCGAGCAGAGCGGGGACGGAGAGGCGGACCGCACGACCACCGACGCTCGGCGGAACGAGGGGTGGGGAGCGGTCCGTCCACTCGAGCGGCAATCGCATGTACGTAACAGCTCGCCGCGCCCCGTCTGGACGGGGCGGGGATGAGCCCGCCAGGCATCGACGCAAGGCGCGCGGTGTCAGTCAGAGCTGGACGGGAGCGTGACGGTGCCGGGATTCTCGATGGCGGCAAGCGCGGCGCGCAGCAGGTAGCGCCCCGGGTCCTCACCGCGCAGGCGGGCCGTCTCAATGAGCGAGTAGAAGAGGGCCGCCACCTCGGTACCGCGCAGCGACTTGGAGCCGTAGTGATTCTTGCGACCCACCACCATGTCGCGCAGCTGCCGCTCCACCAGGTTGTTGTCCAGCGGCACCCAGGCATTGGAGAGGAAGACAGTCAATCCGTTCCACAGCCCCAGCATGTACTCGAGCGCCTTGCGCAGAGCGCTGCCCGGCAGCGAGCGCTGAGCGAGCGCCCACTCGCGGATGGCGGCCACCAGCGGAGCGGACTTCTCCTGTCGCACCGTGAGCCGTTGCGCGAGCGCCGCGGCCTGTTGCTCCCCCTGCAGTACGTGCGGGTCCGGTAGGTCTGCCTCAATGGCATACAGCTGGCCCATGAGAGACAGCACCTCGGCGCACGCGGGGGCCACGCTCTCAGCCTCCACGAATTTGCGTCGCACGTGGGCCCAGCAAAACACCAGGGAGCAGGAGGCTGGCCCGTCCGCTCCGGGCTTCGTCGCCGTCTGGTAGGCGGCGTAGCCATCCACCATGACGACGCCCGCGTAGTCACCCAGCACCAGCTTGGCGGTGGCACCGGAGCGGCTGGGCAGAATCCGGTGGTACACCGCGTCCGTACAGGCCACCGTCCACGCGTACCACTTCTTCCCCGGGCCCTTGTTCAGCATGTACCAGTGCGTCTCGTCCGCGTGGATGAGCGGGGAGGAGAAGACGACGGCGGGCAGCGCCTCGTAACTGGGCTGCAGGTGGTGGGCCAGTGCGTTGAGCTGGTCCCACAGAGTCTGGCTGTCCACCACCAGGCCCTCGCGCTCAAACATGCGCTCCTGGCGCGCCAGCGGCAGGTGGAAGCCATACTTTTGCAGGGCGACGTGCACGGCGAAGTCCACCGAATAGCGGCCACCCTCAATGAGGCGCGGCGGGGCCGGCGCGGTGACGGGCGCGCACCCGCAGGGACAGCGGTACTTCTGCCGCCGGTAGAGCTTGAGGACGAAGTGGCGCTCCACCACGCTCACCTCCTGGCTGTCCTCCGTCTGTCCCGTCCACTCCTTCAACGCCCCGCCGCACAGGCCGCACACCTTGTCGGCCTCGTCTAGGGGCAGCACCACCTCCTGCACGGGCAGCTGCGGCTGGGCTCTCGGCCCGTGTCCGCGCTGCTTGCGTGCGCTCTCCGGCACCGGCGTCTGCGTGGCAGGCTTGCGCTTCTCGCTGGAGGCGCCGAAGAGGCGTTGCTGCATGAGCGCCAGCTGCTCCTTGAGCTGGTTGAGCTCCAGCTGCAGCCGCTGCGGGGCATCCTCGCCTTTGAGCCGGGCATTCTCCGCGACGAGGACTTCCAGGCGCTGGTGCAGCCGCGCATTCTCCGCCTCCAGCAGCGCGGCCATCTGCTTCGCCGTCTCCAAGTCTGTTACGTGCTCAAGGCGAACCATACTTCCGCGGTAGTGCTACACGACGGGCGCCACCGCAAGCTCTTTCTCCTCGAAGGCGGGGGGCGACAGCTTCCAGCGCCCGGCAAGCTCGCAGCCCTCCAGGAATAGCGACAGCTCGGCCACCGTCAGCTCCACACTCGGCTCTCCCTGCTGTACCCAGGGCCTGGCGAAACGTCCCTTGAAGAGGCGTTTGGTGAGTAGCACCAGCCCCGTGCCGTCGAAGTACAGCACCTTGGCGCGCCGCCGGCACCGCCCGACGAAGAGGAAGACGTCGCCCTTGAGGAGCTGTCCTCCCAACTGCTGCTCCACCAGGGCGCTCAGCCCGTCGAAGCCCTTGCGCATGTCCACGGGCACCGCACTGGCGAACACGCGCACCGCCCGCGTGAGCGTCAGCACGCCAGCCTCCGCAGCAACTGCGCCGCTTCCTCCAGGCCCAGTCCCTCCACTCTCCAGCCCTGCGGCGACACTACCGCGAAGGTAGTCGCCACTGGCGAGGCCGCATGCGCCTTCGGCGGGCGCACCACCACGGGCATCAACGGCGCGGCCTTCGGCTCACTGCTCTGCACCTTCTTGCTGCCGGGCGTCTGCCCCCGTCTCCACGCCTGCAACGTCGGCTCCGACACTCCCAGCCTCTCCACCACCGCCTTCAGCGTCTCTCCCTTCTCCATCTCCTGTGCCAGGTAGCGCACCGCGAACGCTCTCAGTGGCTCGGGGAAGGGGCCCGAGCCCTTCGCTCTTCCTGCCCTCAGCCTCTGCGCCTCCTGCCGGAACTGCTCCAACTCCTTCTCCACGTGCACCTCCAGGTTTATTGCCTGGACGTCTCACGCCACTGCCCCTCTCGTCACGACGGGGTCCGGCGAGCAGTTACGCATGTACTGTCCGGGAGGATGCTCCACGTCGACGTAACGTCGGCCGTCCTGGCTGCGAATGAACCGGGCGACCGGCAGCTTCACTCCCTTGAGAGGGTGAGCCGGCAACGTGACGGTCACGCGCTCAATTAAGGGTGGAGGACCCGTGGCAGTGTGTCGATGCCGTCGTGAACGAGGCGGGCGGGGGGCGAGCGATTCTGGAGCACCTGGGCCTGCCCACGGCAGGTGCGAGCCTGGCCCCGGCGCGCGGGCCCCCCCAGTCCGCGTGGTGTTGAAGCTCAAGCCGCCAGGGCCAAGAGTGCCAGGCCCCTGCCGCGCTCCTCATGGGAGGGCGGCCAGGGCCGGCGTGTTCCCCAAGGGGCTGCGCGGCTTCTCCACCCGCCTGGCGCACTGCTCGGGCGGCCCCCGTCCGCGGCCCTCCTCGGCCCCTCCGCTCCAGCCCTCTCCCTCAACATGCCCTCTATCCCGCCTATACGCCCAGGCAAACAGGCGCGGAATCGTGGCCCGCCCGGATTCGTTTCGCTCGTCGCATGCCTAGACGACTCCGACACCTCCTCCTCGCGTTGCTTTCCCTCGTGGGGGTCGTCTGGGGCGGCTGGATCATCGGCGCCAACGTCGCTCTTCGGCTTGCTCCCCAGGCGATCGACAAGCGCGAGCCGATCGCAATTTCGTTCAAGGCGTGGACACTGATCCCCGGCACCATTCACGTGCGCGACTTCCGCATGCGCGTGGAGGATCGCTGGACGCAGTGGTCGCTGGAGGCCGCCACGGCCACGGTGCACGTGGAGATCGCGCCGCTCTTCACCCGCAGCTTCCACGCCCGCCGGGTAGACGCCGACGGCGTGAAGTTCCGCCTGCGCACCCGCCACACCCCCGAGGAGCTGGCCCAGCTCCCGGCGAATTCCTTCCCGCCCATCCCGGGTCTCGGGCCCCAGCCCCTTCGCGAGGACGACCGCTTTCCGTTCGACCCGCCGCTCGAGCACCCGTGGACCGTGGCGATGAATGACGTCCACGCCTCCGCGACGGAGATCTGGGTGGACGGCGAGCGTTTCGAAGGCGCGTCGAGCGCCACCGGCCGCTTCGGGATGCGCTTCGACCGTCACGTCGAGGTGGGCTCCGCCGCGCTGGAATTCACCGACGGCACCCTGGAGCACCGCGGCTCGAAGATCGCGCAGGCGCTCACCGGCCGACTGGAGGCCTCGCTGGACCGGTTCAACCCGCGCGAAGTGCGCGACGCGGCGGTGCTGGATCAGCTGAGCGTGAAGGGCCGACTGCGTGGCGCGTCTCCCGAGGTCGACGCCGGCAGCGTGTCCACCGGTTGCCCGAGCTTCAAGGCCGACCTGGCGATGGTCCGCGGCGTGCTCGCCGAAGGCACCGCGCTCACCGCCCGCGTTCCCGACATCGAGTCCGAGTTTGGTCCGATCGCCGTGCGCGGTCAGGCGGAGGTGTCGTTCCAGGTGAAGGGCGATGAGCAGATGGACTGGTCCCTGCGCGCCCGCAACGTTCGGGCCACCGCGCGCCGCTTTGGTTCGCTTTCGGTGGTGGCGATGGCGGCGACGGTCACCGCGAAGTCGAAGGGCACCCGCGTGCGCACGCTCGGCCTGCCGACGAAGGCGAAGCTGGACCTGCCGAGCGCGCGCGTCCGCGATCTCCGGGCGTTGAACGCGCTGAGCCCTGAACCGCTGGGCATCGAAGTACTCTCTGGCAGCGGCGTGCTCAGCGCGCACCTCCAGGTCAACGCGCAGGACCGCATCGCGTCCGGCTCGATCCACCTCGAGACGTCAAAGCTGTCGGTGAAGCACGAGGACCGTACCATGCACGGCGTGGTCACCGCCGACGTGCGCATCGAGAAGGTCGACGGCAAGCTTCAGCGGATGACCGTCGGAAAGACCCAGCTCGCGTTCTCGCAGATGGTGATCGAGAAGGCGCAGGTCGCCAACGCGCCGTGGAGCGGGGCGATCGTCCTCCCCGGCGGGACCGTCGATGCACATCGCAAGGAGATCTTCCGCGGCAAGGTTCAGGCGCGGTTCGACAACGCGAAGCCCCTGTTCCGCGCGATGGTGGACGAGCTCCCGGTGCCTCGAATCGTGAAGGGGCTCATCACCCCGAACAACGTGACTGCCTCGGCGGACGTGAGCCTCGGCCGGTCGCTGGTGGAGATGCGCAATCTGCAGGCGCGGGTGGGCCGGGCGGACGTGCGCGGCAACGCGACGATGGCGAAGAAGAGCCTGCGCACCGTGGCGGAGGTCTCGCTCGGCTCGAAGCGGATGGGCATCGTGAAGGACGGCGAGAGCACGCACGTAAAGCTGCTCGCCGGCCGCGACTGGTACGACCGCGCGCTCACCACGCAGAGCTAGACGCAATGCCGATCAATCAGGCGGCCCTTGTGAGGGCCGCTGAGAGTTCTTCGGCCGGCTCGGCCGGAACCACGATCAAGCTCACGCGATTTTTGCCCTGCATGAGATCAGGGCGCGCCGAGGAAGCGGGTCGGCTCCCTCAAGATGGGGCGGAGCCGGGGCAGGAGGAGGAGAGCCCCGCCATTGCCGCGACGGTGGAGGAGCCGAGGAAGGAGCACACACCCCGATTGGACCAGGCCGGGCTGCTGCGCAGGACGTTCGCCCTGGATGTGTTCGCGTGCTTGAGGTGTGGAGGCAGGCGGCGGCTCTTGGCGTACGTGAAGGGAGCAGGAGGGGTGAGAGCGATTGTGGAGCACCTGGGGTTGCCCACGGCGAGTGCGCACCTGCCCCCTGAGCGAGAGCCGCCCCAGAGCTCGTGGTGTTGAAGCTCAAGCCGCCACAGCCTGCCAAGAGAGCCAGGCACCTGCCGCGCCCCTCCTGGGAAGGCGGCTGGGCTGGGCACGCAGGGCTCCACCACCCGTAAGCCGGCGTCGCCGCCCGGGCAGCAGTGCCTGCCCTGCCCGGGCGCCGAACGTCAGGACTCCCGATGCCTCACCTCACCACAGCTGAACGGGCGTCGGAGAGAACCCCGACCTGCCGTTTCCGAACTGTCCGTAGAGGTTGTAGCCCCACGCGTAGACGGTGCCGTTCGTCCGCAGCGCCAGCGAGTGGTAGTAGCCCGCGGACACTGCCGCCACGCCGGTGAAGCCTGGGACCTTGAACGCCGTCACGTGGCCGGCCCCCGTGGGATCTCCCAGCTGGCCCCAGACGTTGTTGCCCCAGGCCGAGAGGGTGCCATCCGAAATCAGGGCCAGCGAGTGGTAGTAGCCCGCCGCCAGGGACGTCGCTCCCGTGACGCCCAGCGCCTGAACCGGCAGCAGCCGCCGGGTCACCGTCCCGTCTCCCAACTGGCCATTGGTGTTGAGGCCCCAGGACCACACCGTGCCCCCCGTCTTCACCGCCAGCGAGTGGTTGAAGCCCACCGCCACCGCCACCATCCCCGTGAGGTTCAAGCGGCCCGGCGCCAGCCGCTGGGTGGTCGTCCCACTCCCCAACTGGCCCTGTGAGTTGGCGCCCCAGGACCACACGGTGCCATCCGTCTTCAGCGCCAGCACATGGCTGGCTCCCGCGAACGTCGCCACGGCCTTCACCTCGGTGAGGCCCACCACCTGGACGGGCGTCAATCGGGAGAGGCCCGTTCCATCTCCCACCTGCCCCTCGGTGTTGCGCCCCCAGCCCCAGAGCGTGCCGTCCGCCTTCAATGCCAGCGAGAAGCCATTGCCCGCCCCCACGGCCGTCACGCCGGTGAGGCCGGGAACCTGGAGGGGAACCAGGCTCGCGAGAGTCGTCCCATTCCCCAACTGGCCCTGCGCGTTGTCACCCCAGGCCCAGACAGTGCCGTCCGTCCTCACCGCCAACGAGTGCGACGCCCCCGTCGAGACGGCGGTGACCGCCGTGAGCCCGGACACCTGCGAGGGAGACACCTGACGCCCCAGCGTCCCGTCTCCAAGCTGCCCGCTGTTGTTGTTCCCCGACCCCCAGACGGTGCCGTCCGTCTTCAACACCAGCGAGTGATACGTCCCGCCCGCGGGCTGCTGGCTGCCGGTGAACTGGGTGATGGTGGGGTACACCGTGTCGGCCTGGGGGAAGGTGCCGTACTCGTACGAGTCGTGACGCCCCCAGGCCCATGCGGTGCCGTCCGACTTGAACGCCAGCGCGTGGTAGCGCCCCACGCCCAGGGCCGCCACGCCGGTGAGCCCCGGCACCTGCGTGGGTGAGAACCGGGTGCCGCCCATCTCGTCCCCCATCAGCCCATAGCTGCCGTTGCCCCAGGCCCAGACCGTGCCGTCCGTCTTCAAGGCCATGGAGTAGTTCTCACCCGAGTCCATGAACGCGACACCGGTGAGGCCGGGAATCTGCGTGGGTGTCAGCCGGCGCGCCATCGTCTCATCCCCCATCCCGAGCACGCCGAACCAGTTGTCACCCCAGGCCCAGGCAGTGCCATCCGACCGCACCGCGAAGACGTGGGAGTGCCCCGCCCTCAGGAACACCACGTTGGTGAGGCCCGGCACCTGCGCGGGCGTGAGCCGGCTCGTGGTCGTCCCATTCCCCAGCTGCCCGTACGTGTTGTCACCCCAGGCCCAGACGGTGCCGTCCGCCCTGAGCGCCACGGAGAAGAGGTAGCCTCCCGATACGGCCGTCACCTGCGAGAGTCCCGACACCCGCGTGGGCGTCAGCCGCTGGGTGGTCGTCCCATCCCCGAGCTGGCCGCCCTCGTTTCTCCCCCAAGCCCAGACGGTGCCGTCCGCCTTGAGCGCCAGCGAGTGCAGGTAGCTCCCCGAGACGGCCATCACCCCCGTGAGGCCCGGCACCTGAATGGGCGACAGGCGGCTGCTGGTCGTCCCATCTCCCAGCTGTCCATAGGTGTTGTAGCCCCAAACCCACACGGTGCCGTCCGCCCTCCGCGCCATCGAGTGGTTGCTGCCCACCTCCACCGCCGTCACGCCGGTGAGGCCCGGCACCGGCGCGGGTGTCGTCCGGTGGGTGGTTGTCCCATCCCCCAGCTCTCCCCCGTAATTGGTGCCCCAGGCCCACACCGTTCCGTCCGACTTCAGCACCAGGTTGTGGTGATACACGGCGAGCGTGTCCTGGACCGCCAGTCGCCACTGCTGCGTCCCCACCCCCTCCGCCGCAACCTCGCTCGGCGCGCCCGGCTCCAGCGCGTCCGGGAGCGGCTCCCCACCCCCACAGCTCAACCCCGCCACCACCACGCACACCAACCAGATGGACCTGACGACAGAGGACACGGCGTGATTCCTTGCGCTCATGGACTCCCTCCTGGAGGTACGGCGGACCTGTCTGTATCCCAGTTGCACTTCTGAGAGGAAGGGCCTCCCTGTTATTTCAATGTAAACAGCCATTTCTGATACTGAATTGTTTTGGGTGGACTGGATGGAAGCCAGGCGACTCGACGCGCTCATGCGCCAACCCCTGCAGGTCGCAGCGCTCGGGCCCGTGGATGGCGAATGCCGCACCGCGAGGGCCAACCTCTTGCGCGAGAGGACGTCCAGGCGTGTGTCTGCTGGAGATGAAAGGCTTCTGCGCCGGCTCGGCGTGCGGCTCATGGGCTCCCCGTCAGCCTCCCTCTCCTCTCGCTCTGCTCCCGCCCGCTACGCCCAAGAGGGCTCCTGTCCTTCCTATGCTCCGGCGTGGAGTTGGGGCATGGGCCAGTCGAGGAACGGCTTCTTGTCAGCGACTGATGGCGTGATGTTCGCGGCTCACGAACCACTTCGCCGCGGCTCGTGTGACTTCCTCGGGGCTGGGAGTCGCATCGCTCGCCCATGCAACGAACCCATCAGGACGCACGAGCAGCGCGCTCAGTCCAAGGCGCTCCTTGGCATCGCCAGCCACGTACCTGACCTGGTCGCCCCAAAGGCCATCAAGCGCTTGGAGCGACGCCAGCCGGCCGAAGTCCAACAGCAAACCGTTCCCATCTCGGAGCAATGTGCCGAGCCTCGTTCCGTCCTCGAGCTCGAAGTCCGGGCAGCTGCGGCCCACCAACGGGTGTTCACCGCCGAGGTCGTAACGGAGGGACACACCCCAGAGACGTTCAGCGAAGTAGGTCGCACCCTCGCGCGTATCGAGCAGGTCGCGGAGGATGGCTTCGAGCGCGCGGGAATGTCGGTTGGGTCGCATCAGCGCGACCTGGGCCCGCGACCAATCGAGGATGCGCGCCCCGATCGGATGCCGCTCCGTGGTGTAGCTGTCGAGTAAGCCCTCGGGGGCATCGCCTCGGATGGTTGCAGCAAGCTTCCACCCGAGGTTCATTGCGTCTCCAAGTCCGAGGTTCAAGCCTTGTCCGCCTAACGGTGAATGAATGTGCGCGGCGTCGCCCGCCAGCAGCACCCGTCCCTTGCGGTAGGTCGTTGCTTGCTGCGAGCGGTCGGTCCATGTCGTGGCGACGTTCAACGCCTTGAGGGTCACGTCAGTGCAGGACACGCGCCGGAGGACCGCTTGCACGTGCTCGCACGTGACCGGTTGGGTGCGATGGAATGCGCCGCCGTCAAAGTCGACCATCGCGATCACCCCTGGCTGCCCTTGAGTGTACATACCGGTCGGCGTGTAATGACGGCCCGGGCGGAGTTTCTCCGGGTCGGCGATTTCGACGTGGACCGAATACCCCGTGAACTCAGGCTCGGTACCTTCGAACTCGAAGCCACCTTGTTTGCGTACTGTGCTGCGGCCGCCGTCGCAACCCACGAGCCAACGCGCGCGAATGCGTTGCTCGCCGGCACGGACGGTGACTTCATCGTTCGAAGCCTCGAAGCCTTCGACACCCTGGCCGCGCTGGATCTCGACTCCGACGGAGAGTGCGTGAGCGGCGAGGACGCGCTCGAGATGCTCCGTTTCGATCCCCAATTGGGTGTTGGCCGGGCTCGGGAGTCGGTACGTCCACCGCGACGAATCGACGTTGCTGTAGTCGAACGGGATGCCCGCGAAGTGGCCGGCCGGCCCGCGGCGCTGTGAGCCGGACGCCATTGAGCCAGGTCTCGGCTGGTCAGCGGCACCATCGTCGGCACGACGTTGCGGCTCAATTCGTTCCAGCAGTCCGCGCCGGTAGAAGGCTTCGATGCTTGGGCCCCAGAGTCCTCGCCTTCCAAACGGGAACCGCTTCAGGGGTGAGTGCGGCTCCTCCAATTGTTCAAGCACCAGCACGGAGAGCTTCGCGAGCCGCAGCTCGCAGGCCAGGAACAGGCCGACCGGGCCGGCCCCTGCGATGATCACGTCGTAGACCAAGGTGTCCTCTTGGCTCGGGTGTTGTTTGGACCGGGCCTACGCCAGCGTATCGTCGCGGCGCCAGCGCCAGAAGTGCACTCTCGAATTCGTCGCCCGAGCAGCCCCCTCAGGTCTGCTCATGTCCAGTGAGCAGGTTGAGGAAGCCTCGGGGTGCGTCGTCGCCGTTGAGGGCCTCGTGGAGGAGCTCACCTTCGATGGCGACCGCGGCGCTGCGGGGGAACAGGGCTTTCTCGTACTCCGCGAGCGCGGCCTCGACATCATCGGGGTGCGCGGCGATGGCCCTGCCGAGTTCGGCGCCGTCGTACATGGCGAGATTGGCGCCTTCGCCCGACGGAAGCATGAGGTGGGCGGCGTCGCCGAGCAGGTGGGGTTGCCCCCGGCGAGTGCGCACCAGGCCCCTGAGCGAGGGCCGCCCCAGAGAGCGTGGTGTTGAAGCGCAAGCCGCCACAGCCATCCAAGAGAGCCAGGCACCTGCCGCGCCCCTCCAGGGAAAGCGGCTGGGCTGGGCAGGGGTGTGTCTGCTGGAGATGAAAGGCTTGTGCGCCGGCTCGGGGTGCGGCTCATGGGCTCCCCGTCAGCCTCCCTCACCTCCCGCTCTGCTCCCGCCCGCCACGCCCAAGAGGGCTCCTGTCCTTCCTATGCTCCTCCTCATGGGAGGGAGGCCAGGGCCGGCGTGTTCCCCAAGGGGCTGCGCGGCTTCTCCACCCGCCTGGCGCACTGCTCGGGCGGCCCCCGTCCGCGGCCCTCCTCGGCCCTTCCGCTCCAGCCCTCACCCTCAACATGCCCTCTATCCCGCCTATACGCTGACCACCTACCCCGGCCCTCGCCCGCAACAGGGCTCCCATTCCGCCTATGTTCCAGGGCCCTGAGCCGCGCCTCTCTCGTGAAGCGGCCTCCGCGCTCGAACTGTCCGCGAGGCAATGGCGGTAGCCATTGTTCATGATGCCCAGCTGACACTGGCTGGTGCCTTATGTCCGTGGCCCATGCCTTCACTGGGACGGCCGGTGAGCTCGGATGGAGGGCCGGCCAGTAGCGCGCTCGGCGCGTCACCCCTGCCATCCGCGGACTCTCACCGGGAGCCTGCGCCGATTCCCCAGGACAGGCATTTACCAGGAGGATGCCATGAAGAAAGAGTTGATTGTCCGAGCCTGGAAGGACCCCGCGTTCCGCGCCAGCCTCTCCGCCGAGGAGCGTGCCGCCCTCCTCAGGTCTCTTTTATTGTTTACACCGCACCGGAGTGACCGCGCACAGGAGAACTCCACGCCTCTCGAGCCTGCTATCCTCTCGCCGCCGCCCGTCTACGGGTATGTGGCGCTCGGCGTCCAGGACAGCGGCGACGCTGTCGCCGTCTTCGATCCCAAGAAGCGCGCCCTGGTGACCAACCTGGGAACGGGCAACGGGGAAGGGTGCGTCGTCGCCAGCTTCCGCAGCGCTGCGTTTTTCATCGTCGGAGGAGAAACCCTTAACGCTAACGTGTTGTACGAGGTCGACACGCGGGCCGTGCCCCGCGTCGTGGCCAGTTTCCCCCTCGGCTCCGGCAATTTCCCGGAGGACATCGCCCTCTCTCCCGACGGGGGCACCATCTATCTCGCCACCCTCAGCGGGATCATGGCTTTCGACCGGGCCACCGGGGTCCTGTCCACTCTCTTCTTCGACGGATCCATCGGGTTCGTGCTGACGGTCGACGGCAAGTACCTTTATCTCTACGACCGCGCCACCACCATGGTGCGGGTGCTCGACATCGCCAAGAAGGCGCTCACAGCGGCGAGCATCGATCTCGGCACCATTCCCTCGATGTTGGCGATCACCCCCGCCGGCGATCGCATCTACACCGCTAACGGTCGCAATGACACGGTATCGGTCATCGACACCAGCTCCAACACCATCCTGACCACCATCCCGGTGAGCCGAGCTCCGGTCCGCCTGACCGTGACGCCCGACGGCAAGCGTGTCTACGTCGCTTGCTTCGACTCGTCCACGGTGGACGTGATCGACGTCGCCACCAATACGGCGACCGGCAGTATCAAGCTTCGCAGCAGGCCGAACTGTCTGGCCGCCACTCCCGACAACCGGTTCGTCTACGCCGCCCTCCCCTTCCTCGGCCACGTCCACGAGATCGACACGGTGACCAACACGGTGACCGCCGAGGTGGACCTGAAGGCCGCCAGCCGGGTCGATGGTATCGAGGCCATCGCCTTCGGCGCCCCCCTCGCCTCGGACCATCAGGTCGAGGCGCTCGTCGCACTCTCCGGGGCCGACCGGCTGTGGATGTCCGGCCCTTTCGGTGCCGGCACCCTCCCGGTCGGCACCGCTCCGATCTGCGTGGCGCTGGCCCCCGATTGCCGCCGGGCTTATGTGGCCAACCATGACTCGGGTGACGTGTCGGTCATCGATCTCCTCACCAGAACCGTGCTCCGCACCATTCCCGTCGGGACCGGGGCCGGACCTCGACCGGTGGGCATCGCGGTCTCCCCCGACAGCACCACCGTCTACGTCGCCAACAGCGGCCAGGACTCCCTGACGGTGATCGACACCCGGACCTTCTCGACCCAAGATTTCGCGGTGGGCGATACCCCGGTCGGCGTGGCCGTGGCCGCCGACGGCGAGTTCGTCTACGTCACCAACTTCTTTTCCGGCACCGTCTCCGTGTACGACTCCACGAAGAAGAGGGTGACCGGCTCCATCCCGGTGGAAAACCTGCCGTTCGGGGTGGCCACGGATCGGAGCTCCGGACGGGTCTGGGTCAGCAACACCGGGAGCGGCAGCGTGTCGGTGATCGACGTCAAATCGGGGAGGGTCGATACCGTCCCGATCGGCGGCCTCCCTCTGGCGATCGCCATCGGCCCGGGCGGGGCCAGGGCCTACGTCACCAATATCAGCAGCAACACCGTGTCCATCATCGACAACTCCCTCCGGGTCGTCGATACGGTCGACGTCGGACAATACCCGTTCTCCATCGCTGTCGACCCCGATGGCCTGCAGGTGCGCGTCGCCAACCCGGGCTCGAGCAGCGTCTCCCTCATCAACGCGATCTCGCACCACGTGGACACCCAGTCGTTCGCGGGCGTGCCGGCCGGGGTGACGGTGGGCAACCTCTGGAGGCTCATCACCGAATAGACGTCGGGGGCGCCCAGGAGCCCGGCAGCGAGCCGATGCCGGGTCGCGCCGCCGGGTGCGGAGTGAGAGAGCTCAAGCCGCCAGGGCTAAGAGAGCCAGGCACCTGCCGAGCCCCTCCAGGGAAAGCGGCAGGGCTGGGCAGGCGTGTGTCTGCTGGAGATGAAAGGCTTATGCGCCGGCTCGGCGTGCGGCTCATGGGCTCCCCGTCAGCGTCCCTCACCTCCCGCTCTGCTCCCGCCCGCTACGCCCAAGCGGGCTCCTGTCCTTCCTATGCTCGCGGTCGGTTCGCGTTCCCGCTCCATCCCGCCGTGCTCCAGATCGTCGTGCGGGCGATGCGAGCCAGCTGATGGAGCCTGGCAATAGCAGACGAGGATCACCCCTCCAGCGCTTCGAATCGCGATCCACAGGAACCGCGTTTTCGAAGAGGCACGATTTCGACGAGTGTCTGAAAAGGCCGCAAAACCGCCATGCCAGCAAGTGGCCGGAATTTGGACCCAGCGCTTCAGAGCAACTGAGCATGGAGGGCTTCTCCCTGCACGCCAACACGCACCTTCACGAGAACGACAGGCAGGGACTGGAACGGCTATGCCGCTACGGGGCGCGCGGTGCGCTGGCGCTGGAGCGGCTGTCACGAGCGGAGGAC
>NZ_PZOX01000053.1 GCF_003044305.1 Vitiosangium sp. GDMCC 1.1324
AACTGCCTCTCACTCCCAACGGCAAGATCAACCGCAAGGCCCTGCCCGCTCCGGAGGCCTCTGCTGCCGAGTCCGAGTACGTCGCCCCTCGCACGCCCACCGAGGAGAAGCTCGCCGCCATCTGGGCCGAGGTCCTCTCCGTTCCTCGCGTCGGTGCAGAGGACAACTTCTTCGAGCTGGGTGGCCACTCCCTGCTCGCTACTCGAGTCCTGTCGCGCCTGCGCAGTGCCTTCCAGGTGGAGCTGCCCGTTCGCGCACTCTTCGAAGCGCCCACCCTGTCCGCTCTCGCGCTCAAGATCGACGAGACCCAGAGAGCACGGAGCGCGCCACAGTCCTCGCTCGCGAATCCCACCGCTCGTACCGGCGATATTCCGCTGGCCTTTTCGCAGCAGCGGCTGTGGTTCCTCGACCAACTCGAGCCCGGTAGCCCCGTCTACAACATCCCCTCCGCGCTCCGACTCTCCGGTCAGCTGAACACCGAGGCCCTGCGCCAGGCCTTCGAGGAGCTCGTGCGCCGTCACGAGTCCCTGCGCACCACTTTCGCCTCTCGCGATGGTCAGCCCATCCAGCTCATCGCGCCGTCGCTCTCCATTCCGCTCGACGTGCTGGACCTCCAGGATGTGCCGGCCTCCGAGCGCGAGACCCGCGCCAACGACCTCGCCCGTCAGGAGGCCCTGCGTCCCTTCGACCTGGCCAATGGCCCGCTCCTGCGTACCTCGCTGTTGCGTCTGGCCTCCGACGACCACGTGTTGATCGTCGCCATGCACCACATCGTCTCCGACGGTTGGTCCATGGGTGTACTCGTGCGCGAGGTGGCTACGCTCTACGCCGCCTTCGCCTCCGGTAGACGGCCTTCCCTGCCTGCCCTGCCCATCCAGTACGCCGACTTCGCGCGCTGGCAGCGCTCGTGGCTCCAGGGCGAGGTGCTCGACTCCCAACTGCGCTTCTGGAAGCAACAGCTCTCGGGCGCTCCTGCCCACCTGGAGCTGAGCACCGACAAGCCACGGCCCCCCGTTCAGACCTTCCGCGGTGCCAACCTGCGCGTCTCCTTCTCCAAGACGCTCTCCGACTCCATCAAGTCTCTGTCCACGCGCGCTGGCGTCACTCCCTTCATGACGCTGCTGGCCGGCTTCCAGGTGCTCCTGCACCGCTACTCTCGCCAGGACGACATCTCCGTCGGCTCTCCCATCGCTGGCCGTCGCGACACCGAGCTCGAGGGCCTCATCGGATTCTTCGTCAACACCCTCGTCCTGCGCTCGCGCTTCTCCCCTGAGTTGTCCTTCCGCGACCTGCTGCTCCAGGTTCGTGACACCACCCTGGGCGCCTACGAGCACCAGGACATGCCTTTCGAGAAGCTCGTCGAGGAGCTCCAGCCCCAGCGCGATCTCAGCCGCCCTCCCTTGTTCCAGGTGATGTTCATCCTGCAGAACACCCCCTCCGAGACGCTCTCTCTGCCGGGTCTCACCCTGCGCTCGCTGCCGCAGTCCAGCGGCACGGCCAAGTTCGACTGGACGCTTGCGCTCAGCGACACGCCCAACGGCTTCGCGGGTGGCCTCGAGTACAACACCGACCTCTTCGAGCGCGACACCGTGGCTCGCGCCATGGAGCACCTGCGCATCCTCCTTGAGGCCGCTGTCGCGCGTCCGGACTCCCATCTCTCCGACCTGCCTCTGCTCTCCGCCGCCGAGAAGCACAAGCTCCTCGTCGAGTGGAACGACCTCCCTCTCGACTACCCGCGCGAGGCCACCCTCCACGAGCTCTTCGAGGTCCAGGCCGAGCGCACCCCTGACGCCGAAGCTCTCGTCGACAGCTCGAGCTCTCTCACCTACGCGCAGCTCAATGCCCGCGCCAACCAGCTCGCCCACTCCCTGCGTTCCCTGGGCGTCGGTCCCGAGACTCCCGTCGGCATCTGCTCCAGGCGTTCAGCTGACCTCGTCGTTGGTCTGCTCGGCATCCTCAAGGCCGGTGGCCTCTACGTCCCGCTGGACCCTGCCTATCCCCGCGAGCGTCTGGGCTTCATCATCGATGACTCCCAGCTTCGCTTCCTCGTCGCTCAGTCCACGGTGACGGACAGCCTCCCGGCTCACTCCGCCCACGTCCTCCTGCTCGACAAGGACGCCGAGGCACTGTCGCGCGCCAGCACCAGCAACCCTGCTCGTGCGGCCACCAGCAGCAACCTCGCCTACCTCATCTACACCTCGGGCTCCACGGGCCGTCCCAAGGGCGTCTCCATCGAGCACCGCAACGCCGTCTCCTTCCTCTTCTGGGCTCGCTCCGTCTTCTCTCCGGACCTTCTCTCCGGCCTGCTCGCCTCCACCTCCATCGCCTTCGACCTCTCCGTCTTCGAGCTCTTCCTCCCTCTGAGCCTCGGCGGCACCGTCATCCTCGCGGGCAATGCCCTGGAGCTGCCCTCCCTCCCGGCCTCTCAGCGCGTCTCCCTCGTCAACACCGTCCCCTCCGCCATGTCGGAGCTGCTGCGCTCCGGCGGTCTCCCGTCCTCTGTCCGCGTCGTGAATCTGGCCGGTGAGCCTCTGGCCACTTCTCTCGTCCAGCAGCTCTACCAGCAGCCCGGTCTCTCCCTCGTCTACGACCTCTACGGGCCCTCAGAAACCACCACCTACTCCACCTTCACCCTCCGCCACTCCGACAAGCCCGCCACCATCGGCAGGCCCATCTCCGGCACTCAGGTCTACCTGCTCGACTCCCACCTGCGGCCTGTCCCCATCGGCGTGCCCGGTGAGGTCTTCATCGCTGGTGCCGGTGTCTCCCGTGGCTACCTCGGCCGCCCAGAGCTCACCTCAGAGAAGTTCCTCCCTGACCCCTTCAGCTCCTCTCCGGGCTCGCGCATGTACCGCACCGGTGACCTGGCCCGTTACCGCTCCGACGGCAACCTCGAGTACCTCGGCCGCACCGACTTCCAGGTGAAGGTGCGCGGCTTCCGCATCGAGCTGGGTGAGATTGAGACTGTCCTCGACAAACACCCTGGTGTTCGCCAGGTCGTCGTCGTCGCTCGCGAGGACAGGCCCGGCGACAAGCGTCTCGTCGCCTACCTCACGCCCTCCGGCCAGCAGGTTCCCTCTGCCGCCGAGCTTCGCACCCATCTCAAGCAGCACCTGCCCGAGCACATGGTGCCTTCCACCTTCGTCGTGCTCGAGCAGTTGCCTCTCACTCCCAACGGCAAGATCAACCGCAAGGCCCTGCCCGCTCCGGAGGCCCCTCAGGACTCCGGCGCCGAGTACATCGCCCCGCGCACTCCCACCGAGGAGAAGCTCGCCCTCATCTGGGCCGAGGTGCTCGCTGTTCCTCGCGTCGGCGCCGAGGACAACTTCTTCGAGCTGGGTGGCCACTCCCTGCTCGCCACTCGCGTCCTCTCTCGCCTGCGCACCGCCTTCGAAGTCGAGCTGCCCGTTCGCGCCCTCTTCGAAGCGCCCACCCTCTCTGCGCTCGCGCTCAAGATCGACGAGGCCCGGCGCGCAAGGAAGTCGCTGCAGACCGTGACCCGGAGGCCCGCCTCCTACGAGGGCGACATCCCGCTGGCCTTCGCCCAGCAGCGGCTGTGGTTCCTCGACCAGCTCGAGCCCGGCAGCCCCGTCTACAACATCCCCATCGCGCTCAGGATCTCCGGCCAGCTCGAGACCGAGGCCCTGCGCCAGGCCTTCGAAGAGCTCGTGCGCCGTCACGAGTCCCTGCGCACCACCTTCTCCTCTCGCGACGGCCAGCCCATCCAGATCATCGCTCCGGCGCTCACTGTCCCGCTCGACGTGGTGGAGCTCCAGGACGTGCCCGCCTCCGAGCGCGAAACCACCGCGCATGCCCTCGTCCGCCGCGAGGCCCTACGTCCCTTCGACCTGGCCAACGGCCCGCTCCTGCGTGCCTTCCTGGCTCGACTGGCGCCGGATGACCATGTGCTGCTCGTCACCATGCACCACATCGTCTCCGACGGTTGGTCCATGGGCATCCTCATCCGCGAGGTGACTTCGCTCTATGCCGCCTTCGCCTCCGGCCAGCGGCCTTCCCTGCCGCCCCTGCCGGTCCAGTACGCGGACTTCGCTCTCTGGCAGCGCTCGTGGCTCCAGGGCGAGGTGCTCGACGCGCAGCTGCGCTACTGGAAGCAGCAGCTCGCCGATGCGCCGGCCCACCTGGAGCTGCCGATCGACAAGCCTCGTCCGCCGGTGCAGACCTCGCACGGTGACACCCTGCGTGTCGCCCTGACGCGAGAGCTCTCCGATTCCATCAAGGCGCTCTCCAAGCGCCTGGGTGTCACGCCCTTCATGACGCTGCTGGCCGGCTTCCAGGTGCTGCTGCACCGCTACTCGGGTCAGGACGACATCTCGGTCGGAGCCCCCATCGCGGGCCGCCGCAGCACCGAGCTCGAGGGGCTCATCGGTTTCTTCGTCAACACGCTCGTCCTGCGCTCGCGCCTCTCGCCCAAGGGCTCCTTCCGCGACCTGCTGATGCAGGTGCGAGACACCACGCTGGCCGCCTACGAGTACCAGGACATGCCCTTCGAGAAGCTCGTCGAGGAGCTCCAGCCCCAGCGCGACCTCAGCCGCACGCCTCTCTTCCAGGCGATGTTCATCCTGCAGAACACCCCGGCCGAGACCCTGGAGAAGCAGAACCTCACCCTGCGTCCGCTACCGGTGTCGAGTCGCACGTCCAAGGTCGAGTGGACGCTCGCGCTCACTGACACACCGGAGGGCTTCGCGGGCGCGCTCGAGTACAACACCGACCTCTTCGAGCGCGACACCGTGGCTCGCGCCATGGAGCACCTGCGCATCCTCCTCGAGGCCGCTGTCGCGCGTCCGGACTCCCATCTCTCCGACCTGCCTCTGCTCTCCGCCGCCGAGAAGCACAAGCTCCTCGTCGAGTGGAACGACCTCCCTCTCGACTACCCGCGCGAGGCCACCCTCCACGAGCTCTTCGAGGCCCAGGCCGAGCGCACCCCTGACGCCGAAGCTCTCGTCGACAGCTCGAGCTCTCTCACCTACGCGCAGCTCAATGCCCGCGCCAACCAGCTCGCCCACTCCCTGCGTTCCCTGGGCGTCGGTCCCGAGACTCCCGTCGGCATCTGCTCCAGGCGCTCGGCTGACCTCGTCGTCGGCCTGCTCGGCATCCTCAAGGCTGGCGGCCTCTATGTGCCGCTGGACCCTGCCTATCCCCGTGAGCGCCTGGGCTTCATCATTGATGACTCCCAGCTCCGTTTCCTCGTCGCTCAGTCCACGGTGACGGACAGCCTCCCGCCTCACTCCGCTCACGTCCTCCTGCTCGACAAGGACTCCGAGGCACTGTCGCGCGCCAGCATCAGCAACCCTGCTCGTGCGGCCACCAGCAGCAACCTCGCCTACCTCATCTACACCTCGGGCTCCACCGGCCGCCCCAAGGGCGTCTCCATCGAGCACCGCAACGCCGTCTCCTTCCTCTTCTGGGCCCGCTCCGTCTTCTCTCCGGAGCTTCTCTCCGGCCTGCTCGCCTCCACCTCCATCGCCTTCGACCTCTCCGTCTTCGAGCTCTTCCTCCCTCTGAGCCTCGGCGGCACCGTCATCCTCGCGGGCAATGCCCTGGAGCTGCCCTCCCTCCCGGCCTCTCAGCGCGTCTCCCTCGTCAACACCGTCCCCTCCGCCATGTCGGAGCTGCTGCGCTCCGGCGGTCTCCCGTCCTCTGTCCGCGTCGTGAATCTGGCCGGTGAGCCTCTGGCCACTTCTCTCGTCCAGCAGCTCTACCAGCAGCCCGGTCTCTCTCTCGTCTACGACCTCTACGGCCCCTCCGAGACCACCACCTACTCCACCTTCACCCTCCGCCACCCCGACAAGCCCGCCACCATCGGCAGGCCCATCTCCGGAACCCAGGTCTACCTGCTGGATGCGAACCTGCAGCCTGTGCCTACCGGTGTGCCCGGTGAGGTCTTCATCGCTGGTGCCGGTGTCTCCCGTGGCTACCTCGGCCGCCCGGAACTCACCTCAGAGAAGTTCCTCCCCGACCCCTTCGGCGCTCTCCCCGGTGCTCGCATGTACCGCACCGGTGACCTGGCCCGTTACCGCTCCGACGGCAACCTCGAGTACCTCGGCCGCACCGACTTCCAGGTGAAGGTGCGCGGCTTCCGCATCGAGCTGGGTGAGATTGAGACTGTCCTCGACAAACACCCTGGTGTTCGCCAGGTCGTCGTCGTCGCTCGCGAGGACAGGCCCGGCGACAAGCGTCTCGTCGCCTACCTCACGCCCTCCGGCCAGCAGGTTCCCTCTGCCGCCGAGCTTCGCACCCACCTCAAGCAGCACCTGCCCGAGCACATGGTGCCCTCCGCCTTCGTCGTGCTCGAGCAGTTGCCCCTCACTCCCAACGGCAAGATCAACCGCAAGGCCCTGCCCGCTCCGGAGGCGCCCCAGGACTCCGGTGCCGAGTACATCGCCCCGCGCACTCCCACCGAGGAGCTGCTCGCCAACCTCTGGGCCGAGGTCCTCTCGGTGCCCCGCGTCGGCATCCGGGACAACTTCTTCGCCCTGGGTGGGCACTCGCTGCTCGCCACGCGCCTGACGTCGCGCATCCACCAGGCGCTGGAGCGGCGCCTGAGCGTGCTCGAGCTCTTCCAGAACCCGACGATCGAGCTCCTGGCCGAGGCCCTGCGCCGGCAACAGAGCTCGGAAGAGGCCCCACGCGCGCTGGTGAAGCTGCAGGCCGGCGAGTCCTCCCTACGGCCTCTCTTCCTCGTCCACGCGGCGGGCGGCGGCGTGATGAGCTACACGGACCTGGTCGGCCAGCTCGAAACGGCCCGGCCCATCTACGCGCTGCACGATCCGGCGCTGGACGGAGCCGAGCCGCTCCCGCCAACGGTGGAGGCCATGGCGAGCCACTACGTCGAGCAGATCCGCGAGGTCCAGCCCCACGGCCCCTACTACCTGGGCGGCTGGTCCTTCGGCGGCATCCTCGCCACGGAGATGGCCCAGCAGCTCCGAGCGGCGGCCGAGACGGTGGCCCTGCTGGCCCTGTTCGACACCCACGCACCGGGGACACAGGGGAAGCTCGACGAGCTGGCGCTCATGGGCGCCTTCACCCAGAACCTGGGGCTGTCGTGGGGCGAGCTGCCGCTGGAGCCCGAGCGCATGTTGCAGCTCGGCGGCAGGGAGCGGCTGGCCTACGTGCTGGAGAAGGCGGCCAGCGTGGGCGCGCCCATCGTCGGACTCGACGAGGCCTGGCGGCTCTTCGAGGTCTACTCGCGCCACATGCAGGCGCTCTACGGCTACACCGCCCGTCCCTACGAGGGGCGCGCCGTGCTATTCAAGGCCAGCAAGCAACCGGAGGGAGTCGCGGCGGACGGCAGACTGGGTTGGAGCGCGTGGATCACCGGCACGCTCGAGCTCCAGGAGGTCCCTGGCGCGCATCACGACATGCTGAATGATCCCAACGCCGCCGACCTGGCGCAGCGGCTCACCCACTACCTCAAGACGCTGGATCAGCAGGAGGCGGCATGAGTACCCCCGAACCACGCGCCAGCTCCAACCCGTTGCGCGCGTTCCTCGTCACCTGGGTGGGCCAGCTGCTGTCGCTGATCGGCTCGGGGCTGACCAGCTTCGCGCTCGGCATCGAGGTGTACAAGCGCACCGGCTCCATCACCAAGCTGTCGCTGGTCACCTTCTTCTCCATCATCCCGTTCGTGCTGGTGGCACCGTTCGCGGGCGCGCTGGTGGACCGGTGGAACCGGCGCACGGTGATGTTGATCAGCGACTTGGGCGCGGGAATCTGCTCGTTCCTCATCTGGTGTCTGGTCGCCGCGGGCGAGAAGGGCTTCTGGCCGCTCGAGACCTGGCACTTCTATCTGCCCTTCGGTCTGAGCGGGCTCTTCGCGGCGTTCCGCGCGCCGGCGCTGTCGGCGGCCACGTCGCAGCTGGTGCCCAAGCAGCACCTGGGCCGGGCCAACGGCATGATCGAGATGGCCGGCGCGTCCAGCCAGCTCATCTCCCCCGTGCTCGCCGGAGCCCTGGTGGTGCACATCGGGTTGCAGGGCATCATCCTGATCGACCTGACGACGTTCGTCTTCGCCTTCGGGAGCCTGCTGTTCGTCCGCATCCCGTCCCTGCCCCGCTCCGCGGAGTCCGCGGCCAGGAAGTCGCTGAGGCAGGAGGTGGCCTACGGCTGGAGCTTCATCCGGACGCGGCCCGGGCTGGTCGGGCTGCTGGTGTCCTCCACCGTCACCAACGTGGTCCTGGGCATGGTGGTGGTGCTGATCACCCCCCTGGTGCTGAGCTTCGGGGACGCGGCCACGCTGGGCCTCATCCTGTCCCTGGCGGGCGTGGGCATGCTGTTGGGCAGCATCGCGATGAGCATCTGGGGTGGCCCCAAGCGGCTCGTCCGAGGCGCGCTCGCCCTGCAGCTCGTGGCGAGCCTGGTGCTGTTCGGAGGCGCGCTGCCCGCCAGCACGCCGGTCGTCGCGCTGTGCGCGGGGATGTTCCTCTTCACCATTCCCCTCATCACCGGCACCCTGCAGAGCATCTGGCAGCGCAAGGTCCCCCAGGAGGTGCAGGGCCGCGTCTTCTCCACGAAGCGGATGATCGTCCTGGCCATGTCGCCCGTGTCCTCGCTGCTGTCCGGTCCCCTGGCGGACAAGCTCTTCGAGCCGTGGCTGGCCCCGGGCGGAGCGCTCGCCAGTAGCGTGGGGCTGATCGTGGGCACCGGCAAGGGACGCGGCATCGGCTTCCTGTTCGTCGTGCTGGGGTGCGTGATGGCGGTCAACGTGCTCATCACCTGGCTGTCTCCCCGCGTGCGCCACATCGAGACCGAGCTGCCGGACGCCCTCCCGGACAAGCCGCAGGGGAACGTCACCCGCCTGCCCGAAACTCCCGCCACCGAGGCCGAGCCCTCGCTCCCCGCCGCCTCTGGAGGTTCGCAGTCATGAAGAAGCTGCGCCAGGTGTTGCAGATGCTCAGGATGCTCCCGCCGGTGGTGGCCGCCGCGACGCCCGGTGTGGGGCCCCGGCTGGCCCGAGGCCGCTGGCCGCGCACGCAGGGGACGCTGAAGGCTCCGGGCCTCAACGGGCCGGTGGAGATCATCCGGGACACGTGGGGCGTGCCGCACATCTTCGCGAAGGACGAGCACGATCTGTTCTTCGCCCAGGGCTACGTGCAGGGGCAGGACCGGCTCTGGCAGATGGAGATGGGCCGCCGGATCGCCGATGGCACGCTGGCCGGGATGATGGGCGCGGCGGCGCTGCCCGTGGATCGCATCATGCGAACCCTGGGCCTGCGGCGGGCCGCCGAGCGCTCCTGGGCCGGAGTCAAAGGAGAGGCACGCACCATCGCGGAGGCCTTCGCCGAAGGCGTGAACGCACGCATGAAGGCCGAGCCGCTGCCGCTCGAGTGCTCCATCTTCGGCGTCACGCCGGCGCCCTGGACGCCCGTGGACACGCTGGCGCGGGGCAACATCCTGTCGCTCGCGCTGGGCGGCAACTACCGGTTGGAGCTGTTCCGCGCCCAGTTGCTCGCTGAGGTGGGCGAGGAGCTCACCGCGATGATCCTCCCGTCCCATGCGCCGGAGACGCCGCTCATCGTGCCGCCCGAGGCCATGAACCTCCGGGGCCTGGCCGGCGTGGCGAAGATGGAGGGCCTGGACAAGGTGGACGCGCAGATGGGCGACCCGAACATCGTCTCGGGCAGCAACAACTGGGTGGTGCACGGAGACCGCACGGCGAGCGGCAAGCCGCTGCTGGCCAATGACGTGCACATCGGCCTGGGACTGCCCTCCACCTGGTACGAGAGTGGCCTGCACGGCGGCCGGTTCAACGTGGTGGGCTTCACGCTGCCGGGCGTGCCCATGGTGGTGCTCGGCCACAACGGACACGTCGCCTGGGGCATGTCCAACCTGGGCCCCGACACGCAGGACTTCTACATCGAGAAGCTGGACGATCCGAAGGCACCCAAACGCTACGAGTTCAAGGGCGAGTGGCACGACCTGGAGGTCATCCGCGAGGAGATTCCGGTCAAGGGTGGCGCCCTGGTGCCGCTGGAGATCCGCCGCACCCGGCACGGCCCCATCATGAACCCGGTGCTCGGCCCGTCGGTGAAGCCCGACTCCGAGCCCCTGGCGTTGCGCTGGGCGCTGGAGGACAGCGCGCCGCTGCTCCAGGCGCTCGTCCAGATGAACCTGGCGGGCACCTGGAAGGCGTTCCGCGCGGCGCTCGAGCTGTGGGAGTGCCCGGGCCAGAACTTCGTGTACGCGGACGCGGAGGGAAACATCGGCTACCAGTCCACGGGAAAGATTCCCACCCGCGCCGCGGGGCACCAGGGGCTCGTGCCGGTGCCAGGCTGGACCGGAGAGTACGAGTGGCAGGGGTGGATTCCCTTCGCGGCTCTCCCGGCCTCGCACAACCCGCCCGCGGGCTTCGCGGCCACGGCCAACAACAAGATCACCTCGGACGACTATCCCTACCTGATCGCCCACAACTGGTTCCCGGGGTACCGCGCCAAACGCATCACGGACCTGCTGGCGGCGAGCACGAAGCACACCGTCGAGGACATGCGCCGCATCCAGGCGGAGACGTACTCGCTGCCGGCCGAGGCCCTGCGGCCCTACCTGCTGGCGGCGGCGAAGCCAGCGGACTCGCTGCAGACGAAGGCGCTCGACGAGGTGAAGGCCTGGGATCTGCGCTTCGAGACGGATCGCATCGGCGCCACGGTGTTCCAGACCTGGTACATCACCGTGCTGCGCAACCTGCTGAGCAACAAGCTGGGCAAGACGCTGGTGGAGCGCTACCTGGCGAGCGACTACGAGCGCCACGGCAGCATGCACATGCCGTGGGTCATCGGGCTGATGGAGAAGCCCGACAGCGAGTGGTTCAACGACGCGAAGACGCCCGGGAAGGAGACGCGGGACGACCTGCTGCGCCGCAGCTTCGCCGAGGCCGTGCAGTGGCTGAGCCAGCGCTACGGGCCGGACGCGGCCGGCTGGCAGTGGGGCCGGGTGCACACGATGACCTTCATCAATGCACCGCTGGGGAGGATCGGCCCGGCGTTCGTCCGGCGCGCGTTCAACAGCCGGACGATGCCGGCGCGGGGTGACAACTACTCGGTGGACGGCGCGTCCTTCCTGTGGAGCCGGCCATACGACGTGGTGCACGGCACGGCGCTGCGGATGATCGTCGACCTGAGCGACTTCTCGAAGTCGGTGGGCATCCACACCCCGGGGCAGAGCGAGCACCTGTACCACCCGCACCGGACCGACCTGATGGAGATGAGCCACAAGGTGGAGTTCCACCCCCTGCTCTTCACGCGGCAGCAGGTGGAGGCCCACACCGAGGGCACGCTGACGCTCCAGCCCGCTACCGAGATCGCGAAGCGGGGCTGAAGCCCGGGAGACACACGAATGACGAGGATTGACGAAGCGCTGGTGTCGGCCGTGTGCGAGCTGTCCCGCGAGGCGGGGCGCGCCACGCTGAAGTTCTACGGAGGAAACGTCTCCGTCGAGCGCAAAGCAGATGACTCGCCCCTGACGGCGGCGGACAAGGCCTCGCACACCCTCATTCTCGAGACCCTGCGGAAGCTGACGCCCGGCATCCCGGTGCTCTCCGAGGAGTCCAGCGAGACGGAGGTGGCCGAGCGGCGCAAGTGGGACACCTTCTGGCTGGTGGATCCGCTCGATGGCACCAAGGAGTTCATCAAGGGCACCGGTGAGTTCACCGTGAACATCGCCCTCGTCTCCGGCACCGGGCCCGTGCTGGGCGTGGTGCACATCCCCGTGTCCGGAGTCACGTACTGGGGCCGCAAGGGCGTTGGCGCGTTCAAGGCCGAGGCCGGCAAGGCGCCGGTGGCCATCCACACGCGGCCGGCCAACCTCGAGAAGCTTGTCATCGTGGCGAGCAAGGATCACGCGGGCCCCCAGGTGGAGGCGCTGTTGAAGCGGCTCACCACGGCGAGCACCGCCAACATGGGCAGCTCGCTCAAGTTCTGCCTCGTCGCCGAGGGCAAGGCGGACTTCTACCCGCGGCTCCAGCCCACCTGCGAGTGGGACACCGGAGCGGCGCAGTGCGTCCTGGAGGCCGCCGGAGGCGCGGTGACGGACACGGAGGGCCGGCCGCTCGCTTACAACAAGGAGCAGCTCACCAACCCGTCCTTCCTCGCCTTCGGAGACCCCCGCCAGGACTGGCGCGCGCTGCTGGAGGGCAGGTAGCGGCGGAGGAGGCGCTCAGCGCTGCGTGGTGAGCCTTCGCGCCCGCAGCGCGGAGAGGATGCGATCGACCCCCGCATCCACCGTCTCCGAGTCCGTGCGGACAGTAATCTCGGGCGACTCGGGCGGCTCGTAGGGATCCGAGATGCCCGTGAAGTGGGGGATCTCCCCCGCCAGCGCCTTCTTGTAGAGCCCCTTCACATCACGCTGGACGAGCGCCTCCAGGCTGGCCTGTGCATACACCTCGATGAACGGGATGCCTGCGTCCGTGGCGAGCCGCCGCACCTCGTTGCGCGACTCGCGGTACGGAGAGATGGCCGCGGAGATGACCGCCACCCGGTGCCTGGCGAGCAGCCGCGCCACATAGCCGATGCGCCGGATGTTCTCCTCGCGATCAGGCTTGGTGAAACCCAGGCCCTTGGAGAGGAACGTGCGGATCTCATCTCCGTCGAGCACCTCCACCGGGTGTGCCGACTCCAGCCGGCGGCGAACCGCCATGGAGAGCGTGCTCTTGCCCGCCCCCGACATGCCGGTGAACCAGAGGATGAAACCACGCGAAGACGCTGCCTCGGAATCTCGCTGACTCACAGATGTCCACCTGATGTTCAAGTCACGGGGCCGTTGATCATTCCGGCGCCCACCGTGGCATTCGTCCCCTCGTCGATGAGGATGAAGCTGCCGGTGTGACGGTTGCGCCGGTACTCGTCGAAGAAGAGCGGCACGGTCGTCCGCAATGACAGACGGCCGACCTCGTTCAACTTCAGGGTCCTGCACGCCTCGTCCCGGTGAAGTGTGTTCACATCAATCCTGTACTGGATGTCCTTGACCAGGGCCCGGGCCGAACGCGTGGTGTGCTTGATGGCCAGCTTCGCACCAGGAGTCAGGGGTTGCTCGACCAGCCAACACACCATGGCGTCGATGTCTTGAGCGACGGTGGGCGGATTGCCCGGGCGGCACAGCATGTCGCCGCGGCTGATGTCGAGCTCGTCCGTCAGGGAGATATTGACGGACATAGGAGGGAAGGCCTCCTCCACGGGCTTGCCCGCCAGCTCAATCGCACGGATGCGCGAGGTGAAGCCGGAGGGCAGCACCATCACTTCATCACCGGGCCGCACCACGCCGCCCACCAACTGCCCCGAGTAGGCCCGGTAGTCATGGAGCTTCTTGGAGATGGGCCGGGAGACGTACTGCACCGGGAAACGCACCTGGATGAGGTTGCGATCCGAGGCGATGTGCACGTTCTCCAGGTGATGCAGCAGCACGGGGCCCTGGTACCAGGGCATCTTCTCCGAGCGCTGCACCACGTTGTCGCCGTTGAGCGCGGAGA
>NZ_PZOX01000054.1 GCF_003044305.1 Vitiosangium sp. GDMCC 1.1324
GGACGTCCTCCTGTTGGTGCGGCTCGAGGGCCCCGAACTCGGGCAGCAGCACATTCACCGCGGGCATCCCCACCGCGGCGATGAAGTCCAATGCCTCCGCGACCTCGATTCCCCCGCGACACGTGCCACGGCGGCACGACAGGTAGAGCGAGCGCAATGCCTCGGGGATGTCGGCAGGCGCAAGCGCTTGGACCGAGGACCTGAAGGCCCTGAGAGCTTCCAGGTGCTCAGCTCCGGAACGCTCCAGCACGTCCACAGGGACTTGCAGTGGTGGGGGGTGGGCCCTCAGCTCGGCCAGCTCGGCCGCAATGCGGTCACGGTGGAGGTCGATGGCGTCCAGCAGGGCCTGCTTGTGCATGCTCGGCTCATTCAACGCATGTTGTGCATGCGCGCGCGTCCAGACGAGGAGAAGGACGACGGAGAGGCCCCACAGATACGACCGGCCCCTTGCTGCATCCAGTGTCGCTCGAGACGTACGCACGCGGCTCCCTTCATCGAATCCCAAGGCGGCAGTATACGGGAGCGTACCGGGCGGCGCGGCTGCGGCACAAAGGGCGCGCCCGACCGGGCTGTCCTCCCAACCGGGCTCTGGAGAGGGGGCTGGCCGTGCTGGCACGCCTGTCGAAGCTGAAGGTAGATGAGTGCCGGCGCCGCCTCGAAGCAGGCTGGCGGCTCAATTCACGTACGCCAGCACTCGTCGCCTGCCTCCACACATCACGCAGGCGAACACATCCACCGCGAAGGTCCTTCGTCGCAGCCCTGCCTGGTCCACTCGCGCTGGCCGCTCCTTCCTCGCTTCCTGCCTCGCCACTGCTTCAGGCACCACGCTCGCCTCCTCCGCTCCCGCTTGGGGGACGCAGTCGGCCTGGGGCCGGAAGAGGCGGAAGAGGATGGGCAGCGCCCAGACTCGCCTGGAGAAAGGCACGGGCACCAGCACGGCCAGCACCACCCAGACATGACCGAAGCGGCGTATAGCGGTGATGAAGCGGCAGGCCGGCCACGTGCGTGGAGGCACACCGAGCCCTCACTTGCCGCGGCGACGAGAGGCCGAGGGAGAGTATTGGGTCTGGAGCAGAGGGGCCGAGGAGGGCCGCTGACGGGTGCCGCCGAGCCGTTGCGTTGACCCAGGAGCAGCTTCATTCCATCGACGAGATCACCAACGTCTTCGAGAACGGCAAGCTCGAGCTCGGCTTTGGTGAGATCCAGAACCTCCATGACGGCTGTGGCTTTACCGCGGGCTACATCGGGTTCTGCACTGCCACCGGAGACCTGCTCCAACTGGTCCAGAGCTTTACGGCCCAGAAGAAAAACAACCCGCTCGCCCAGTACATCCCGCAGCTCGAGCAGCTCGCCCGGGAGGGCAGCGAGTCCACCAGCGGCCTGTCCGGGTTCACCGAGGCCTGGAAGCAGGCTGCGAGGGATCCGGTCTTCCCTCAGGCCAGCCTTTACCGCTCCCCTGCCTGGCGCGGGCCTCCAGGCGTGCGTCCAGCGGGTGTCCGCAGCCATTCGCCGCGGGGGACTCGGCACCTTCCGCTCACGCTCGAGGACCCACTGCGCCCACTGTCTACCTCCCCGCGCGCTCTCAACTGGGCCTCTCTACTTCTTATGCTCCGGACGAGGGTGGAAGGGCAGGCAGCACGCGTCCCTGGCGAAGCCGGGCGTGCGGCAGAGCAGGCGAGCAGGCGCGCCGGGACACCCTGCCCACTCAACCCTGGCGGCAATGCTGGGCCGAGGACCTGGTGTTAGCCACTTCATGAAGCGGCAGGCAATTCTTCTTGCCCGTCGGGGAGCTAGTAGCGCCATGGAGTCCGTGATCTGCATAGCCGTTGATGTGCCGACGGCGGCGCTCTTGAGAGAGGGCCATCCGGAGGTTGCCTTCACGGATGAGTCCAGTCCCGCACGGCTCCTGGCCCGCCTGCGGGAGCGTAAGGAAACCGTCAACGTCGTGGTCCTTGGGACTGGCGTTGAGGAGCCGCTGCGCCTGAGTGAGGAGCTTCACGCCCTGGATCCCATCCCGGCGGTGCTCATCCTGAGCGAACCCGCGCGTCACCTGGGTCTCTTGCGCCAATGGCGGCTCTCCCCCGTTGGCAGCGGCGAAGTTCGTTGCCGCAGCATCACCGAGGAAGAGGCACTGACCGCGGAGCTTGCGCAGGCGATCGCGGGAGCCAAACTACGCCGCAGAAATGAGCTCGTGCAGAGAAAGGCCGAGGAGGCGGCGACCCGCAGTGAAACCCGACTGCGAACCCTGATCCACAATGAGCCTGAGTGCGTGAAGCTGGTCTCGCCGGACGGGACGCTGTTGGAAATGAACGCGGCCGGCCTGGCCATAGTGGAGGCGGACAGCGCCCAGGCGGTTGTTGGGAAGAAGGTCTTCCCCCTGATTGCACCGGAACACCGTGAGGCATTCCAGAACATGCACGCGCGCGTGATCCAGGGGCACCATGAGTCCCTTGAGTTCGAGACCGTGGGTCTGCGCGGCACACGCCGCTGGTTGGAGACCTGCGCAGTTCCCTTTGGCGATGAGGCAGAAGGCGAGGTGGTCCACCTGGCGGTCACGCGGGACGTCACCGCGCGCAAACAGGCCGAGCAGGAGATCCTGGAACGCGATCAGCGGCTCCGCCTTGCGCTGGAGGCCGCGCACATGGGGACCTGGAACTGGGACATCCGCAGTGACAAGATCACGTGGTCGGACGAGATGGAGACACTCTTCGGGGTCCAGCGGGGTGAGCTTTCCGACAGCTGCGAGGACTACTTGCGCATGCTGTCCCCCGAGGACCGGGCCGAGACCGAGCGGGCCCTCACCGAAGCGCTGGACGGAACCCGCCCGTCCTATTCGTTGGAACACCGGGTTCTCTGGCCCGACGGGTCGCTCCATTGGATTGAGTGCCGGGGCCAGGTCTTCCGCGACGAACAGGGCAAGCCGTTGCGCATGGCTGGCATCTCGGCCGACATCTCCGAGCGCAAGCGCATGGAGGAGGAGCGCAGCCACCTTGTCGACGAGCTGCGCCAGGCGGTGAAGGTCCGAGACGAGTTCCTTTCCATCGCTTCCCACGAGTTCCGCACGCCATTGACGACGCTGACCCTGCAGGTTGACGGACTGATCCACCTTCTCTCGTCGACATCGGGGATGAGCGAGCGGCTGTTGTCGCGTGCGCGAACGATCCGCCGTCAAGCAGACCGCCTGGAGAGCCTGGTCAGTGGGCTGCTGGACGTGTCGCGCGTGGATCCAGGTCAGCTTCAACTCCAGCCAGAGAATGTGGACCTTGCCCGGGTTGCCAAAGACGTGGTCGAACGGCTGACGCCCGAGCGCGGTTCTCCCATCTCCCTTCAGGTGAACGGCCCGGTGGTTGGATATTGGGATCCCCTGCGCCTTGACCAGGTCCTCACCAATCTTCTGTCGAACGCGCTGAAGTACGGGCAGGGAAAACCCATTGACGTCTCGGTGCAGGCCTCTGCCACCGAGGTCATCCTGGCGGTGCGGGACCAGGGCTTCGGAATCGCACCGGCGGACAGGGCTCGGATCTTCGAGCGCTTTGAGCGCGCTGTTTCGGAGCGCCACTTCGGGGGGCTGGGATTGGGCCTCTGGATCGTCCAGCAGATCGTCGATGCCGTTCATGGCACCATTGTTTGTGACAGTCGGCCTGGAGCGGGGTCGACCTTCACCGTCGTCCTCCCGAGGAGTGCATGACCGTCACGAGGAAGATTGTAGTGATCGACGACGACGAGGATCTGCTCCAAGCGGTGTGCGATGTCCTAGGTGACGTCGGGCACCAAACGGTCCCCTTCTCCGGGGCCGAGGAAGCGCTCGCTTCGCTCGACCGCGACAATCCGCCTGACCTGATCCTCCTTGACCTCATGATGCCCGGGATGAGCGGGTGGGACTTTCGCGAAGCGCAGCGGAGCCAACCTGGGTTGAGCTCCATCCCGGTCGTCGTCATGACCGCCAGCCGCAACCTGTCAGACAACCCGATTGACGCGAACGAAGTGCTTCTCAAGCCCCTCAACTTGGATCGCCTCCTCTGCGCCATCTCTCGGCACGGCGGAGGAGCGGTCAGCGGCTGACGGAGGGGACCGCTCAGCCCCACGCTGGAGGTGCAGGCAGGCGCTTAGCGCAGACGGCGACACGACGCGAACGCACGACCGAGGTCGCGATCAACGGGCCGATCATGTTGCTGCCTGCCGTCCTGCTCACGCTCGCGGCTACGTTCGACCAGCCGTGGCTCGGGCGCGGGACCGGTGTTCGGCTGGTACTCCGCGCTCGCCATCCTCAGGTCGACAGAGGCCGGCTCGGGCACCTGAGCCCAGGCCCCACGCCGGCTCTCCAGAAAGCGGATGCATCCTGGCGTACCTACGGGACTGTTTTTGAAAGAAACTCTTATTCCGGGATGGCTCCCAGTACCGGCGTCAAGTCCGGATCGGCCTTCTGCATCGCCCGACGATAAGCCGGCCGCGCACCGATGCGCTGCAGATAGGCCAGGATGTTCGGCCAGGGCGAGAGCTCATACGGCTTGAACAGCCGCATCGTCGTCAACGAGAACACGGTCATGATATCCGCCGCCGTCAACTCATTGCCGGCCAGATAGGGCGCCGCCCCCAACCGCTTCTCCAAGGTCGAGAAGACCAGCTTGAACCGGTCCTTGGCCGCCTGCAGCGGCGCGTTCTTGTCCGAAGGATCGACGCGCTCCAGATACCTCACCTGCAAGACGAGCGGTTGCAGCGTCCCGTTGGCGAAGTGGAACCAGTAGAGATAGTCGGTGAAACCGGGTTCACCACGCTTCACAGCGAGCCGGCCATTACCATAGGTCTGGATCAGATACTCGCAGATCGCCCCGGATTCCCCGAGGACGAGGTCGCCGTCGGTGATGATCGGCGCCGTGCCCATGGGATGAAGCGCCTTGTATTCCGGCGGGGCCATTCGGTTGTCGGCCCGGCGCTGATAGCGCTTCAGCTCATAGTCGAGCCCGAGCTCCTCGCAGAGCCAGACGATCCGCTCCGACTGCGAACGTCCGAGATGATGCAGCGTCAGCATACAAACTCCGTTCTGGACTCCCTCGCCCGAAGCATTGTCCTGGTCATGCGCGAACCGTAAGCTGCGTGAATCCGCTAGAAAAGGCGTGCCCGCATACCGGTATGGCGACTACCACCCTCCCCGAATTTCTCCGAGCTTGCCGCGAGCGGCGCCCCCCCGCATCGACCGAGCGGCGTCGCACTCCCGGACTTCGTCGCGAGGAAGTCGCGGCGCGCGCCGGCGTGAGCGTCACCTGGTACACGTGGCTCGAACAAGGTCGTGGCGGCGTGCCGTCCGACGATGTGCTCGAACGCCTCGCTGTCGCGCTCGAGTTCGACGACGCGAATCGCGAGATGCTGTTCCTACTCGCTCACGATCGTCCGCCACCGCGCCGCCACACACCGCCCGCCGAGGTCACGCCGGCGCTGCAGCGCGTGCTCGACAACCTGCACGTGCCCGCGTTCGTGAAGACGCCGACGTTTCAGATCGTCGCGTGGAATCGCGCCGCCGTGGCGGTGATCGGCGATTACGCCGCGATTCCCGAGCGCGACCGCAACATGCTGCGCCGGGTCTTTCATCCCGAAGCCGCCACGTTCCTGCCGCATGCCGATGACATGCATCGCACGTGCCTCGCCGCGTTTCGCGTCGACATCGCACGTGCGGGAGCATCAGAAGAAGCTGCCGCGCTCGTCGATGAGTTGATGGAGACGAGCGCGGACTTTCGCCGGCTGTGGGCCGAGTATGAGCTGCGCACGCACGGCGTGAGGTACAGGCGGCTCGTCCGACCGAAAGTCGGCGAGCTCGTGTTCGAGACGTCGGTGTTTTCCGTCGACGACAGCCACGGCCTCAGCATGTTTGTCCTCTCACCGGCGGACGACGCTTCCGCGCGTGGGGTCGAACAGCTGCTCCGCGAGCTTGCCGAGTCGCGCCGAGAGTCTCGTAGTTAAGAGCTGACATCGCGCCCGTTTTTGCGAGCCCGGACGCGCCAGGTTGGCCTTCAGCCAGCTCCCAAGAAACCCCTTCGAGCACTCCTCGGGTGTGCGGCCATCGATGCCCCGGTGCGGCGGCTCGGTCTCGCTAGCGGCGAGCCGAAATATGACGATCTGGAAAAGCGGCTTGCCGAGGCTCCGGTCATCGCGGTGCCGACCATCACGCTCGTAGGAGATGCAAATGGTGCACCGCACCCGGACGCGAGTTCCTATTCGAACAAATTCTCGGGCAAATATTCGCACCGCGTGATCAGGGGTGGCGTCGGGCACAATCTGCCCCAGGAAGCTCCGGAAGCGTTTGCCAAAGCCATCATCGACGTGGACCACCTTTGAAGCATCGCCAGAAATGGCCGGAGTCTCGCGCCTGGCTTCGCTTCCCTGCGCCGTCTTCAGGCGAGCTGGAAGGCGCCACCGGGAGCGCAGGGGGCTACTCAGCCCACCTGCTCATCCTCCGCTCGCTCTTCCAGGTCACCCGAAACAGCGAAACTCGAACTTGGTACTACAGGGGTAGTTCCCTCGGAGCAACGAGGCTTCCTCTCCGAGGGAAGGTCCCACTGTAGTATTAGAGGACCTGGTACTGCACGACGATGTTGCCGAGATCGGGATTGGCGATCTGCACGAAGGCGCCGTAGGTGAGGTCCAGACAGACAGGAAGGCCAAAGCTCCCGCGGTCATTGATGGTCACCGTGACCGACTTGCCCTGGTAGGTCACCTTGACCTTAGTACCAAACGGCAGGGAGTTGTGGGCGGCCTTGAGCGCCCAGCGGTCGAAGCCCTCACCACTGGCGGTCGGCCATCCCTGGGGGATCTCGCCCTCGGCCCCGTACCAGGTCGCATTGCAAGTGGAGATGGGGCCCCCCCCACCACTCTGCGACAAGCCAGAGATCGTGAACTGCTCCCACGAGCCGAGCGCGCCACCATACGCGAACACCGGGCCGCCGCCGCCGTTCTCCGCTGACACCCAATTGCCAGTCGTCACCGTCTGCAGGCCGACGACATCGCCGTTGGCAATCACGCCACTCCCGTTCTGCTTGACGATGCGGAACGTCTCCCAGCCGAGGCGATTCGAGCTGGCGGCGTTCAGCGTGGAGCCGCCGCCGTTCGCGGCCTGAAAGTACTGTCCGGTGCCCGCGATGATGAAGATCGAGTCTCCACTCTCGAGGGCCCCGCCGTTGATGTCATCGATCGTGAACTTCTCCCACGCTTGCGCGCTCGTCGCCGTCGCGATGACCGCGCCGCCGCCGTTGTTCTGAGCGCCCACGTATCGGTTGCCGAGCACCGTCTTGAAGCTCACGCCGGAGAAGAGCAACGCACTCGAGGAGGTCTCTGTTGCGTCGTCTTGCCCGTCAGGCGAACCGCTCGCCGGGTCGCACGCGCTCGTGAGGAACAGGAACGCGCACGCGGCACGAAGGAACAGCCTTGAATGGTTGCGAGGGAGCATGGAGCCTGCCTTGATCGAACGGTGGAAATTCACCATCCCGGTTATCCTATATAGAGGCTCTTTTCTCGATTTTCGGGTCACGAGAATCGACAGGGGTGACCCGGCGGCCGAACGACGCTCCGGGCACATCTTCAAGGGTGAGCACCGGGCTCGCCTGGTAGATGGTCACCCTCGACGTCGCGTCCCTATGAGCTCCAGCGGTGGCTCCTCCAAGAGGGGCCGGGATAGGATGGAGCCGGAGCGTCGATTTCAAATGGGTGCGGATGGACTGCCTTTGATTCGAGCGAAAAGGGCAGCGGCTTGCGCATCCGGATGAGGCAATGCACGACGTCACGATGAACAATGCTCACGCCCGCTCGAGAAGACACGCTGACGCGGGTACTCTTCACTGCGATGGGCTGGGGACGATAGGCGTTGAAAGAGCTTCGCGAGCAGTCCCTTGCCCTCGTCGCGGCGTTCCGCGAGGCGTCGGCCCGGTGGCGTCTGAGGTGAGGAGCGTGCCGAAGACGAGGCCGAAGAAGGTGTCGAAGGCGGTCATGGAGCGGCTCGCGCGTGCTTCGATGAGCGTGCCCTCCCAGGCGTTGAGGACGAAGCGGGCCGTGGCCTGTGGGTCGAGTCCCGCGCGGACTGTCCCGGTACGCTGGGCCTCGGCGAGCACTGCGGCGATCAGCTCGGCCCATCGCTGCAGGCTTTGCTGCACGGCCGCTCGGATGGTTTCGCTGTGGTCGCTGACCTCGGTGCCGAAGTTGCCAACGAGGCAACCCCTCGCGAACCCGCGCTGCACGGTCTCATCACGGAGAAACTCGAAGTGGGCGCGGAGTCGCGCCAGGGGCGGCACGCTCTCGTTGGCCAGGTCCTCGAGGCGCCGGCTTTCGCCAAAGCGCTGGAGCGCCACGACCGCAAGGGCCTCCTTGCTCTCGAAGTGGTTGTAGAAAGACCCCTTCGGCACGCCTGCGCTGTCGGTGATGTCCTTCACCCCAGCGGCGTTGAATCCGCGCGCATGAAACTGGTCGAGGGCTGCCTCGACGAGCTCCTCGCGCATGCTCCGTCTGGCCATGATGCTGGCCTCCTGAAACCAATGTGGCCGGTCGTCTTGCCGGCGTCAAGGTCGTGAGCGGCCCAGGTCGCCTGGTCTCTCGCCCCCGGAGTCCCATGCAGATTTGGTTGCGACTTTAAGATGACCGGTCATATTGAAGTGCCGTACCAACCCATGGTGGCCGGACATCGTCCGCGGACCACCCGGAAAAGAGGCACGACATGACTGGACTCCTGGACCTGACTCTCGCCGCACATGGCGGTCTCGACCGGTGGCGGAAGGCCGAGAAAGTCTCCACACGCATAAAGCTTGGTGGAGTGCTCTGGTCCCTGAAAGGGCACCCGGGCGCCCTGGACGGCAGCACCGTGACCACCACCCTTCACCGCGAGTGGACCTCACACGCGCCCTTCTTCGAGCCAAACCTCCGCACCTCGTTCACTCCGGAGCGCATCGCCGTCGAGACCCTCGGTGGCGAGACCGTGGAGGAGTTGGTGCACCCTCGGGACTCGTTCGCAGGACATGAGCTCACCACGCCCTGGACCCGGCTGCAGCTCGCCTACATGGCTGGCTACGCCATGTGGACCTACCTGAGCGAGCCGTTCTCCTTCACCCTGCCCGGGGTACGGACCGAGGAGCTCGAGCCCTGGTCCGAGGACGGCGAGAAGTTCCGGCGTCTCAAGGTGACATACCCAGACAACATCGCCACCCACAGCACCGAGCAGGTGCTCTACGTGGACGGCAAGGGGCTGCTGCGCCGCCGCGACTACACCTTCGACATTGCCGGGGGCAGCCCGAGCGCCCACTACATGTCAGGCCACCGCGAGGTCTCCGGCCTCGTCTTCCCCACGAAGCGAATCGTCTACGCTCGCGGCGAAGACAACCGCAAGATCGAGAGCATCGTCTCCGTCACGATCGAGTTGGATGAGATAAGGGTCTGGTAGCTCGGGCCCCCGCTCAAGCCGTACCACGCCTGCTGGGGTGGTCCCCGGGCCGGGGCCCGCTTCAGCGCCTGGGTGGGAAGTCCCAGGTGCTCCAATATCGAGCGCACCCCAGCGGGGGCCGTCACCTACGCCAGCTCCTTTCGCCTGCCTCCACACCGCGGACAGGCGAACACGTCCACCAGCAGTGTGGCCAGGTTGTCCCTCACCGCCTCGTACAGCACCGTCCCCTCCGGCTGCCTCCGCCGGTACGCCCACCCGCGCTCCTCCACCTCCTGGACGACCACCTACCCCGGCCCTCGCCCACAACAGGGCTCCCATGCCGCCTATGCTCTGCGGCCTCAAGCGAGGATCCGGAGCACCTGATCGAGGGAGCCGTAACTCCCGGCGGGAGGTTGGAGATGGAGGTCAGGTGCTCAGCTTGGGCCCTGGTGGAACGGTCACCTGTCCGTAGTCCTTCGCTTGCCGGAGCGCGACGAGTCTGTCGGGGCCGAAAGCGAGGCGGCGACGTGCGCGAACTCCCCGCGAATGAATGCGTGCGCGGGATCGGAGTCGTGCCGGTCATGCCAAAACATCGCCATCTCGAAGCCCGGGATTTCCACTGGCGGCTCGAACGTCGCGAGGCGGAGCTGCCCCGCCAGCGCAATCGCGAGACGCGCGGGGAGGACCATCACGAGATCCGTGGCGGCGATCACCTGTGGCGCGGCCAAGAAGCTCGGCGTTGTGTAGGCGATGTGCCGATGGAGCCCGCGCTCTCGGAGAGCCTCATCGATCCGCCCGCCACCCGGTTGCCCACGCGGGGCGACCAGGGCGTGCTTCGCTCTCGCGAATCGCTCAAGCGTCACGCGGCCCCGCGTCAGCGGGTGCCCCTGCCGCGCGATCCCCACGAACTGCTCGTCCCAGAGCCTTTCCATGTGGAAGCCCTCGGTCTGTTCGCCCGTGCGTGGCGGCTGGATGAGTAAGTCGAGTTCGCCCTGTTCGAGCGCGAGCGCAGGCTCCGTCGCGGTAGAGCGCGCGAAGATGTCGACGCCCGGCGCCACCTCCACGAGGCGCTCGATGAGCTTGGGGATCATCAGGTACTCGACGTAGTCGCTCGGTCGAACATGGAACGTGCGTCTGACCGTACTCGGATCGAAGGGGGCGTGTGCGAAGAGCGTCTCATTGAGCGTGTCCAAGGACGCGCGCACCGACGAGGCCATCGCCTCCGCGCGCGCCGTCGGCACGAGCCCGGTTCGCGTCCGCACGAAGAGCGGGTCCTGAATGACCTCGCGGAGGCGCCCCAAGGCATGGCTCGTCGCCGACTGACTGAGCCCAAGCCGCCGTGCCGCGCGCGAAACACTTCGCTCATCGAGTAGCGCGCGCAGGACCACGACGAGGTTCAGGTCAATCGCTCCTATATGCATCGCATGCATATAGCATCTGTCGTCATTGCATTGGACAGATATCATGGCGACGTACATGTTTGATGGCGAAAGGACAGGTGAAGCCGTTTGACCTTTGTCATCGCAGGTGCGTCAGGAAACACTGGCTCTGTCGTCGCAGAGACCCTCCTCGCGCACCGGGAGCGCGTTCGGGTGCTGGTCCGCAAGGCCTCCGAGGCTGCTTCATGGACAGCGCGAGGCGCGGAGGCCGCTGTCGTCGACTTGGAGGACGCGCGCGCCCTCGCAGGGGCTCTCCGCGGCGCGCAGGGAGCATTTCTACTCATCCCGCCGAACTTCACGGCGCCGAGCCAGCGCGCCTTTCAGACGCACGTCGCGCGTTCGCTCGCGACGGCGGCGGCGGAGAGCCAAATCCCGCACGTCGTGTTCCTCTCCGGCTTTGCCGCGCATCGTGAGAGCGGGAGCGGCCCGCTCGCCGGCCTTCACGACGCGGAGCGGATCCTCGGCGCGGTTCCCGGGCTTCGGCTGGTGTCGATCCGTGCGGGCTACTTCTACGAGAACGTTCTCCCGGTGCTCGACGTGGTGAAGGGAACCGGGGTCCTGCCGTCCTTCTTCCCCGCCGAGCTGCCCGTCCCGATGGTCGCTACGCGCGACATCGGTCTTCTGGGTGCCGAGCTCCTCATCGATGGTGCCAGCCAGGGCGTCGTCGAGCTCGGCGCCGGGCTCACGTACTCCGAGATCGCACGCGCCCTCGGTCGAATCGCGGGGAAGACCGTGCGTGTCGAGGAGATCCCGCTCGACGCCATCGCCACCACGATCGCGAACCTCGGATTCAACGCCGACCTGACGAACGCATACGTCGAGCTCATCACTGGCATCCGCAGCGGCGCGCTCGCCTTTGAGGGCGGGCACCGGCGCGTCACGTCGACCACGTCGCTGGAGGCGGTCTTCCGGCCGCGCCTCGCCCTATGACAAAGAGGAGCAGCACCATGCCAAGCCGCACGTACGCCGCCTTTGAATCGGTCGCGCCCTACTTTGAACTCGCACGAGGCGCGCTGGGCGACCTCGTCGAGGGGGAACACTTCTTCGATGTCGTCGATGAGCACACCGTCTACGAGGTCCTCTACGACCTCGGGTGGCCGCGGATCATCCACGGACGAACCGCGCTCATGGCCGCGTTCCGCGACTACGCCGAGAGCATGGCGCTCCACGCCGCAGACCATCTCATCACACACAAGACGGACGACGGCCGCGTCGTGGTCATCGAGTACGAAGTCCACGGCAAGATCCTCGCGACGAACGTCGACTACGATAACCGGTTCTGCTCCATCATTCGTGTCGAGAACCGCAAGATCGCCCACTGGCGCGACTACATGGACTCGCTCGCCGCGTGGAACGCGTTGAACAAGCGTGGCAGGTAGGCACCACGTGGAGCAGGTGGACGAGATTCCTGTGCGCAACGAACATTGCGCGTGCGTGTTCCGCCCTTGTTCCGTGAGGGCGCGGCTCCCACCCGCCCGCCAGGGTACACGACGGACTGAGCGATGGCAGATGCCCTACTCCAGCCAGGGGAGAGCACGAATCCAGAGGCACCCGGCGGGATCACGTGGCACATCATGGGATCTGCGGTCGCCGGGTTCGAAGCCCGGCAGGGTTACTCACGAAGCGTCCGGCTCTCTTGCTGAGTCGGGCGCTTCGTCGTTTCTGCTCTCCCCTCTCGTGTCGCCCTCTCCGTTCCGTCGTTTCTCGGAGGTTCTCGACGACACGCCGCTGCTGCGAGGCGTGGGCGAGCTCATGCTGCGCCATGAAGACACCGTGCTGGTGGGCGAGTGCCGCTGGCCCTCGGTGGGGGGCCGCTGGGCAGCCGAATCGCTCGTCGTCCTGGGCCTCCTGGTGGGAGCCGGGGCTCTGGCGGCCCTCGTGCTCGGCACGGGTCAGGGGGCCAGCGCAGCAGTCGCTGTGGGAGTGACGCACGGCTGAGGGATGCACTCTCTGGAGGCACCTACCTGGTACAGGCCGTGACCCAGGGCGCCCCTGGCGAGCGGCTCTTCGGCAACTTCCCCGACTACACTCGGGCGCCCACCCGCTGCCCTTCAATCAGCAACACCTTGAAGGACCTGGCGGTGCTCGGCCTGCGCCACGACATCCCCGACACCGCCTGGGCCTGGGGCGGCGAACTCAGCTACGAATTCTACTCGCGCGACTACCGCCCCACCGAAGTCGGCCGCTTCTGGGAAGGCCCGGTGTGGGACGCTACTTGGGGATTCAAACGAGAAAGGCCCGCTTGCGCGGGCCTTTTGCTTTGAACGGATCTGGATGAGTGTTTGCGGGCTTGAGCCCACCCTATGGATTCGCTGCTTACTTTGCGGGTTGCGACGCTGCGACAAACCGGATCGCGTCGGCTACCGCCTTCGGATTCTCGCGATGGATGTTGTGGCCCGTGGCGTAGTACTGGTGGGTGCCGCGCGAGAAACCGGCGAACAGGACCGCGTGCTGGCGCTTCCACAGCGCCT
>NZ_PZOX01000055.1 GCF_003044305.1 Vitiosangium sp. GDMCC 1.1324
AGCTCGACCGCTCGACGCTCAAGCGGCTGAGGGCCACCAGGAGCCGGGGAAATGAACCCAGCGGGCGCAGACCTGCTCAAATAAGTGCGGAGGAGGCGGGGCATTATGCATAGGCCATCACGTACGCCAGCACTCGCCTCCTGCCTCCACTCCTCAGCTGGCCCGAGGTGAACCCGCAAAGCGAAAGCACCCGCGGGTCGCACGAGGCGAGCCGCGGGTGCGAGTGACCGCACGGGGGAAGGTCGGGTTACGGGAGGGGGCTCACGTTGACGTTCTGGAAGAGGCCGGTGCTCGCGTAGACATTGAGCCCGAACAGCCCGCTGGCGTAGGCGGTGTCGGTGGCGTCGATGACGGGCGCCGTCCCGTTGTCCAGGTACACCAGGAAGCGAGAACCGTTGGCGACCACCTTGAGGTGGTACGTCTGGCCCGTCACGATGGACGTGGGGTACACGGCGACATCCCGCCCCGGACGCCACAGCTTCACACCCAGCCCGGCGTGCACGTTGACCGTGTAGTGCTGGGAGGCATCCGCGCTGGCGCGGAACGTCAACGCCGCCGCCACCCCGCTCACCACGCGCACGTCGCCCTCGTAGGTGAAGTTGCTGCCGGTCTGAGCGCTGAGCAGGAAGCCATCGCCCCCCGCCGTGCCCTGCTTGCCGCCGCCGACCGGCTCGGTCCACGTGCTGCCCGCCGTGGCGCTCCACGGCCCGGCCACGTTGGTGAGGCTCACGTTGACGTTCTGGAAGAGGCCGGTGCCCGCGTAGACATTGAGCCCGAACAGCCCGCTGGCGTAGGCGGTGTCGGTGGTGTCGATGACGGGCGCCGTCCCGTTGTCCAGGTACACCAGGAAGCGAGAACCGTTGGCGACCACCTTGAGGTGGTACGTCTGGCCCGCCACGATGGACGTGGGGTACACGGCGACATCCCGCCCCGGACGCCACAGCTTCACGCCCAGCCCGGCGTGCACGTTGACCGTGTAGTGCTGGGAGGCATCCGCGCTGGCGCGGAACGTCAGCGCTGCCGCCACCCCGCTCACCACGCGCACGTCGCCCTCGTAGGTGAAGTTGCTGCCGGTCTGGGTGCTGAGCAGGAAGCCATCGCCCCCCGCCGTGCCCTGCTTGCCGCCGCCGGCCGGCTCGGTCCACGTGCTGCCCGCCGTGGCGCTCCACGGCCCGGACACGTTGGTGAGGAAGCTCGCCGGGAGCCCGGCCACCATCCGGGTGCAGAGGGCCTGCTCCTGGTCGAGCACGTTACCGTTGCGCACGGCGAGCTGCGTGACGACCTGCTGCTGGGGGCAGACATCCGAGAAGGGGTTGCTGTAGGGGCTCCCCGTCTCGGCGACCGTGGACTGCACGGTGGCACTGCTCATCCAGGCGTTGGGGGCGGCGCAGTAGAGGCCCAGCGAATCGACGTACCAGCCGGTGTGGCCCGGGAAGCCCACGATGGCCATGCCGTCCGGGCACTGGAGCGAGAAGAAGGAGCCCCATTGGCTGCCCGCCACTGCGGTGGAGGACGTGGCACCCAGGGTGCCATCGGCGTTCAGCGTCCGGCACACCAGCCCGATGCTGTTGAGATAGGCAGAGAGCGTGCCCTGGATGCCCACGGCGACGGAGTTGGCCGGGCACGCGATACCGCCAGCAACGCCGCCATAGTCACCCCGGGCCGGGAGCCAGGTGGTCTCGGTGCCCAGGTTGAGCCCGGCCCGCGTCTGACCCAGCTCCGTGGGGCTCTTCGGGTCGAATCCCTGGGACTCGGGGCTCGTCGCCCCCTCCATCCCGCAGGCGGGGAGGACGGCGAGGCTGGCGGCCAACATCAGTTTCTTCCAACGAGGTGTGCTCATCATGGTGGGATTTCCAAGGTTCGAGGAGTCTTCAGCGAACTCGTGGAATCCTTGAGCACACGGCATGCCAACATGCGCAGGGGGGCTCCCCAGAGGAGAGCCCCCGAGGGAACGGGTCTGGGAGGGGGTGGAGCGGCTGTCGGCGACATGTCGCCGACAATCGGGAAACGTCGCAGCCCCGGGGAACAGGAGCCCTCTTGGGCGTAGCGGGCGGGAGCAGAGCGGGAGGTGAGGGCCGCTGACGGGTAGCCCATGAGCCGCACGCCGGGCCGGCGCAGAAGCCTTTCATCTTCAACATTAGCCGGGATTCGCAGCGTCCCGCCGGTACTGGACGACGAGGCGCTGGTAGGTCGGCTGCGCTATGTGCTGACCCATGGGGTGAAAGAGGGTTTGGTGGAGAGGAGCGCCGAGTGGCCGGGCCTCACGTGCCTGCCGCAGTTGCTGGGCCCGGCTCGGGGACACCCTCTTCGGCACCCTCACGCTCGAATTCTTTGACACCGTCTCGGCCTGCAAACAGGGTGAGGAAGCGGCGAAACGAGGGTCGTGTGAAGGCGGGGCTGACGAGCAGAAGTATCGACAGCAGCGTGTTCAAAGAGGGGGCGGTCATTGGGTTGCTGGACGGGAAAAGTCTTGGTCGACTTCTCAACCATTCCCGTTGGCCGCCCTCCTCCTGCGTTTCAGCTCCTCCTCGCCTACTCGCCCGCTCTCCTCAAAATGGCGAAAGTCGAGTCTGACAACCTACCTGGGGGGGCCTGACTCAACAGTCCTGGATGTTGAGGTCCTGGATGTACGGGCCTACCAACCTTCCATAGATGTGCGCGGAATTGTCACCGCAGAAGCAATACCATCCGCCAATCTCGGTCGTGTATGTCGAGTCACTGTAGTAGACACGGTGGTAGGACTGGCCATCGCAGGAGGGCAGTGCGTCCTCCCGCGTCGAGAGACTGGACTGCTCATCCTGGCTGGTGTCGACCCCACCGCACCCAGCCGTCAGCAGTCCCGACGCCAGCACCAGCGCTCCGATAGTTGCTTTGCTCTGCATGTCTGATTCCTTTGTTCCCCATCGATAGGGGGCCCATACTCATTCGTAACTCACTCGCGGAGAGCGATCGTGGTGCGTGTTTCACCGTACTGCTGGAGTGAGCCGACGAGGTGGAAATGATGCAGGAAGCCCTGCAGGCGCTCCAGCGCCTTCTCCAAATTCCCGGGGACGTGGACGCCAGGGAGTGGGCTCGGACCGGTGGTGGCCACCTGTTTCCACGCGTGTAGGAAGCCAATGCGCGCAACGGCGCACCAGCACCTTGGGGCCGGGGTGGAGGGCGCCAGGGCACGTCAGCCGAAGCCCAGACGCCCGGGCCTGCTCAAGCGTTACTGGGACGAGCGCGGGTAAGCCCGCCAAGCCGGCCCGGTCAAGCCTGCGGCGCCATCCAGACCAGGTTCCAGAGGTGGCCGTCGAGGTCTTCGAAGCCCTGGTCATACGGCCCCGACGAGGACGACCGTCACGTCGGTGTACTCTGACGGCTCGCTCAGAGGGGCTCGCGATAGCAGTACCAACTGCCGAGGGGCCCGATGCACTCGCAATAACCCACGGCGCCATCGCTGAAGAAGCAGGAACCCGAACTCCCTTCGCTGCACCTGTGTCCCTGGAAGGACTCACAAGTGGTGTACAGCGCCTCGCGCTGAGGATCAGTACTTTCGTCTCGGGCGCGGGCCTCCTGCCCAGGTGCGCTGGGCGGAGCGGTTGGGTCGGCCTCGACACCTCCACAACCGGTGGTGATGGCTGTAAGCGCAAGAGCAAACGCGAGGAAATGACGACGGATCATGCCGGTCCTCTCTGGGTTGCAGGTAGACACGTGTAGCTAACTATACTTGCAGTAAAGCGGCGCGGAGAATCGGCGGGCCGTGGGCGAAGTGTCCCAAATCGAAAGGCTGGCGCCATGCCTGCGCCACAGGTCTGCGATTTTCACTGTGAGTGAACTCTGGAGCCACCTGAGGGTTCGGTGCGATTGCGCCTGCCGGGGGCTGGGCTAAAGCGGCCCCCCATGAACGCGACCTCGGGGCCTCCTGAGTCCGCGAGCCATGAGCCAGATGGCCCGCGACGTATGGCGATGCTGGCGCTGGGCGCGCTGGACATCGTCTACGGAGACATCGGCATCAGCCCGCTGTACGCGCTGCGCGAGTGCTTCACCGGGGAGCACGGCATCGACCCCTCCCACGAGAACGTGCTGGGTGTGCTGTCGCTCATCTTCTGGGCGCTCTTCATCATCATCTCGGTGAAGTACCTGATCTTCGTGATGCGGGCGGACAACCGCGGCGAGGGCGGCATCCTGGCGCTCATGGCGCTGGTCATGCACCGGCCCAAGGGGAGCCGTGAGCCTCGCCAGGGTCGGCCGCTGCTGTGGATGCTGGGCTTGGAGCATAGGAAGAACAGGAGCCCTCTTGGGCGTAGCGGGCGGGAGCAGAGCGGGAGGTGAGGGACGCTGACGGGGGCCCGCCCGAGCAGTGAGCCAGGCGGGTGGAGAAGCCACGTTGCCCCTTGGGGTACACGCCGGCCCAGGCCGCCCTCCCATGAGGTGCGCGGCAGGGGCCTGGCTCTCTTGGCGCTGGCGGCTTGAGCTTCAACACCACGAGGCGTGGCGGGGCCCGTGCGCCGGGGCCAGCCTCGCACCTGCCTTGGGCAGGCCCAGGTGCTCCAGTATCGCTCTCACCCCTCCCGCCTCGTTCACGTACTCCAGCACTCGCCGCCTGCCTCCACTCCTCACTCAGGCCAACACGTCGAAGTCGAACCTCCTCCTGCGCAACTCGGCCCTGTCTCCTCTCGGCGTCTTCTCCTTTATCGGCTCCTTGCTGGCCGCTGCCTGGGGCTCCACGCTCTCCTCCTCCTCTCCCTCTTGGGGGAGCCGGAGTCGCTTCCTGATCTCCAATGCGCTCATCAATGTGTTCATCCCATTCCGCCAGCAGGTGCTGACCGACTTCCTCCTCCACAACCCGGTCCTCGGACTCGAGAAGCCGGGCGCGTGGACCTCGACCCAGGCCACGTTGTCGGTCCACACCGGCCGGGTGACCGAGGGCATCTCGTCGCTCCAGATCGTGACGCCGACCGCGTTCAACGCGATCATCAGCTCGAACTTCAGCACCGCGGGGCTCACCCCGGTGGGCAACAAGGTCAAGGTCGATCTCTTCGTGTCGCCCGTTCAGCCCAACCCCTCCTGGGTGGGGACCGCCGAGGTGTTGATCTCGATCCCGTCCGCCGGCATCCACAACCAGTGGGTCGGGAACGTCGTGCTCAACAGCCTCCCCCGGGGCGCTTTCTCGACGCTCCAGTTCCCGCTCCAGGCGAGCACCGTGGCGGCCCTCAACACGGCGCCGAACGACGTGTCGTTGCAGCTCAACCTCAACGTGACCGTCGGTTCGGGTCCCTACTACCTGGACAACGTCCGCTTCGAGAACTGATCCAAGCGCTTTCCGCGCCCTCGGAGTGTATTCTCAGGATGTATGAGTACATCCTGGGAATCGGTTTCACAGGGGAAGCGCCTTCACAGGCCGAGTAGGAAACTCACGGGACATTCCACGAGCGTCATCACCGCGGACTGGTTCGCGGATTCGTCCCGACTCGTCTCGGTTGCAGAGGGAGATCGCACGGTTCGCGTGTGGGACATCGAGACCACGCCGACCGTGTCGGGGATCAAGATCGCGAAGGGCGTCGACTTCGCGAGGTTGTTCCCGACCGGGGACCGGCTCGTCGCGACGTTCGATGACAGGACCGTGCTTGTGTACGAGCTGGCCTCCGGTGCGGCGATCGCGAGCGCGAGTCAGGCCGCCCGTACCCGGGCGCTGGTCGTGTCTCCGGACCCGGTTCGGGTGTACTGGGCGGGCTTCGGCAGCGATACCGTTGTCTGGTCGTGGAGCCCCGGCGAGAATCCGAGGCCGCTCCTGAAGGACATTCACACCTTCGAGCCTCGAGGCCACCTGTCGCTTTCTCGAGGTGGGACGGAGCTGTGGTGCTTCTTCGAGTGGGACCTCGTGGGGTTCGACACGCGAACGGGCGCGGAGCTCTTGCACTCCCACGGAAGCCGAAGCCAGGACCTTGGGGACGGCGTTGTGCTGTCATCCGAGCGGTGCGTCGTGGCCGTCGTCTCGGTTCTCAACCGCGACGATGAGCCGGTCCGGCCTCGCCTCTACAAGCGGAACCTTGAGTCCGGCGAGACACTCTGGCGCACGGAAATCCTCAATAGCTGGCGTTACGAGCCGCTGCTGACGGTGGCCCGGAACGAGCGCTGGCTCGCGACTGTTGGCAAGGAGGGCGTGACGTTTCGTTCGGTGCTCAGTGGGCGAGTGCTCGGCATCCTGCCCATCGAGGTGCCAGAGGAAGACATTTCCTGTCTGAGCCTGTCTCCGGACGACCGCTTGCTCGCGATGGGGATTTCGAATGGCGACCTGATTGTCCATGACCTCGGCGATTCAATCCATGAATCGCTCGTGGCAGTGCCGCACATCGCCGCGCGCTCTCGTGACGGGAGCCCGCTCCTGCTGCGATTGCAGAGCCGGGCGGGACTGTGGCTGCGGGTGCACGAGAACGGCGACCTCGAGCAGGCCGAAGGCGATGCTCGTTCCGATGCGGTGATCACTCCCTTCGCCGTGTCTGGCCCTGGCAATCGGCTCGCTTATCATCCGGGCCGTATTCACGGTGACCTCCTCAGGCGCCTCAGGCAGTACGAGCTCACGAAGCCTTCGCCCTGGAGCCGGTCCTATCCGGTGCAGGTCTTCCTCGAAGGAAAACTGGTCGTCGAGGGCTATATCGGTATCGAGCGCGACACGGGAATGAGCACGGACATCTTCGGCCTCGGCGAGCACGGGGGGCGTGAGGAGACGGTCGACTTCGATCTCAATGCCCGGCAGATCCTCAACAGCATCATCGAGCTGCTGGCGTTGCTGCCGACCGACTGACCTCGGCCTTCATGCCCCCACCACTTCTGAGCAGGTGGGCCACCCTCTCGTTGCGCGGACGGGACTCAGATCGCCGTGGCGCCGCCGTCCACTGGCAGGGCGATGCCCGTGGTGAAGCCGGCGGCATCGCTGCACAGGTAGAGCACCGCCGCGGCGATCTCCTCGACCTTGCCGATCCGCCCGACCGGGTGCATGGCGACGGCGTTCTCGGCCTTGCGCGGATCGGCCTGTTGAGCGCGGCGGAGCATGTCGGTGTCGATCACCGCCGGGCAGACCGCGTTGATCCGCAGCTTCTTCTTCGCGTACTCGACCGCCGCCGATTTGGTCAGGCCAATCACCGCGTGCTTGGAGGCGGCGTAGATGCTCATCTTCGGCGCCGCGCCCAGGCCGGCGATGGAGGCGGTGTTGACGATCGCTCCGCCACCCTGGGCGAGGATCAGCGGAATCTCGTACTTCATGCACAGCCAGACGCCCTTGGTGTTCACGCCCATGATGGCGTCGAACTCGGCCTCGGTGCCATCGGCCAGCTTGCCCTTCTCGATTTCGATGCCGGCGTTGTTGAAGGCGTAGTCGAGGCGCCCGTAGGCCGCCTGGGTGCCCTCCAGCAGCGCACGGACCTCGGCCTCGCGGGTGACGTCGCACCGGATGAAGCGGGCATCGCCGTCGGCCGCGCGGATCTGCTCGACGGTGCCCTCGCCGCCGGCCGCGTCGACGTCGGAGACCACGACCTTGATGCCCTCGCGGGCGAAGGCCAGTGCCGTGGCGCGGCCAATGCCCGCGGCGGCGCCCGTGACCAGGGCGACCTGGCCGGAGAATGAATGTCTCATGTGGGGTTCCTCGAATGAGGGGATGTTCGCGCAGTCTAGCCAGCACCGCGCGAGGGCGAAGCACTATCGGGCCGGGTCACGCACGGACCCCCTGTGTGCTTCAGGCCGCCAGTGGGAGCTCCACCCAGAACGTGGCTCCCTGCCCCGGCGTGGACTGAACACCCACCCGGCCGTGGTGGGCCTCCGCGATGCGCTTGACGGTCGCCAGCCCCAGCCCGATGCCCGGCTGGTGGGTGCCCGCCGCACGGACATACGGCTCGAACACGGTGCGCTCCAGACCCGCGGGAAGCCTGGCCGAGGTGTCAGACGATTCGTAGGAGGCAATATGCCTGTACGAGTCCTTTGACACCATCCCCGGGCCAGCGCGAGCCGTGCCGAGCCTCAAGGGGCTGCACGCCCGCAAATCTCCGGGAAGCGCTCGTAGGCCCGTTTGAGCGGGTCCAAGTGCGCGGGGTTGTCCAGGTCGAGCCGCGTGCCCGTGAGCCCGAGGCGCACGACCTCCGTTCTACAACGGCATGCGGTCCTTCGCTCCTCCGAGCAACTCGAACGCGGCGTCCCACGTCTGGGAATCGGATTCAGCGCGCGGCGGCAGACGGTAGTGGGCGGGTCGACCGTCCTCGTCCGGGGCCTTCGGATCGGCGCCCGCGTCGAGAAGCAACTTGATCATCGGAAGGTCCAGCCGGCGTGCCGCGTGCCCGAGCGCGGTGTATCCGGTCAGCCCTCCCCAGTCGTTGATCGTCCGAGTCGCCCCCGAGCCCAGAAGGAGCGAGGCCATGTCCAGATTGCCAACCTCCGCAGACGTCCGCAGCGGCGTGATGCCGTCGCGGCTGCACACGTTGGGATCGGCCCCCGCCTTCACGAGCGCTTCGACTGCCGCCAATTCGTCTTCGCAGGCCGCTACCAACAAGGGGGTCCTGTCCCGCTCGACATCCCACGCGTTGACGTCCGCGCCGTGCTCAAGGAGCGCCAGGAGCACGTCGAGTTCGCCCCCATCGGAGAGTTCGTAAATGGCCACTTGCAGCGGACGCAACCCCGGCGGCTCCGGCTGCGGCTCGTTCGGATCGGCCCCCGCAGCCAGCAGCGCCTTGACCCGGGACGTATCGTGCTGCTCGATCGCTGTGAAGAGTTCTTTCGACATGACTCACAATTCCGACATTGGATGACCCGGGGCGCAATTCTTCGCTTCAAGAGCCTTGATATCCGCAAGGCCATCTTCGAGTTGGGTCATCGCTGTGTTGTGGCCCGGATCGGGCTTGCCTCCAAAGCATTTTTTCTGAATCTCCCACCGCTTCTCCAAAACTTTCTTCACGGCGTCAAGACGCAGCCGGATCCTGGAGCACGGCACCTTGTCCAGCTTCTTTTTGTTCTTCGTGTTGGGCACCTTCGGATTGTAGCGAGGGATTTCGTTGGTGAGCTGATCCTTCTCCGCTTCAAGCTTGTCGAGCAGGCTGTTCTTGCAGGTCTGGTTCGGGTAACGCGGAATCCGGTCATACTCCTCCACACTGGTGTAGGGCTTGCCCGTCGCCGGATTGGTCTCAGTCCGCCAAGAGGTGGGAACCTTGACCGCCGCAACCGGATCCGAATCAAAGTCCGGCACGACCTCCTCTGCTTCCTGACGCTCAAATTCCTCCATGAGCCGCCGCGACTCCTCCGCCACCTCCCGCAGACGGGCCTCGTACTCCCCTTGAGCGTCGACCCACTCCGGGCGGCGGTCGATCTCCGGCCCGGCGGTGCTGGAGGGGTAGAGCAGGACGAGGCCCACGAGCAACGGGCCCACCCGGGGGAGGAATTCGGCCAGCGTCCTGGCGCGTCCCGCCTGCGCGACGCCCTCCGCCCCCCTCACCACCTCGGCGGCTTGCCCGCTCGCTTTCGCGGCGCGCGAGAAGCGCTCGAAGGCCCGTTCCGCTGCGGTGAGCTTGCGGTTCAACTGTTCCCATTGACGCGGCTCGATGTCTTGGCGTGCCCGAGATAGCAGTGCCCTGGCCTTGTCCAGGTCCGGCTTTCCAATCCACGACCGTTCTGGTGTCGGCTCCATCGGCGCGGAAACGAGCCGGATGCGCGGGCCCGAGGTGGGAGTCGACGCGAAGGCATGGGGCCGTGGCATCGACTGAGGGGCGGGCGCGCTAGCGCAGGCTGAGGCCAAGAGCAGAAGTACAAGGCAGGCTCGGAAACGCATGAGAGGGTCCTCCATTCTAGATAGGACCTGGCGGGTCCTGGCGGGGCCGCTCGGAGTATGACAGGGCGCCCCGACAGCTACGGACGAGTGCGCCGGGGGCACGGAACGGGCCAGGGGGCCGCAGCCGCAACTCGGGCCAGGGCGAGCGCGAATGCAGCGGGCAGCCCATGCTCGGGGGCGGTGCAGGCTCTAGGGCGCTAGGTTGCACGGCCCCGTGGCCCCGGCCGGTGAAACGGTGAGGCGCGCACCTGGACCGCGCTAGGAGGCTCCAGCGGCGCGGCTGCTAGGGCTCGGGGTTGGGTGGAGGGAACGGTCAGCCGCATTTGGGGCTGTACCTCCTCCGATTTCGAGATCGGCTCTAGCCGCCTTCCAGCCCTTCCCGATACTCGCCGGGACTGAGGGTAACGTCGTGGTGGGCACTGAGAGGGCGACCGGGACCGCTCTCGTGCCCCTGTACGTTCAAGTTGTGGGATGCAACTGAGACACGGGTCGTGACCCTCGGAAATATCACCTTCCCCGAGGGGCCGATGGCAGCTCACTGACTTCAATCTGTGGGGGACACCGATAACGCGCGTCTTTAACCTTCGGGAACATCACCTTCCCGACGGGCCGAAGATGGGGCGTTGAGTATGTGCCCTCACACACGCCGCGCCCACGTTGTTATGAGCTGGACGCGAGGGCAGAGATGATGCTTTACCGCTCACAATTCTGTAATCAGCTCGTACTAATTACTCAGTCCTCGTTCGAAGCTGATGGGAAGAGGCTTTTGACCTCCTGGTGAAATTTATGGTAACGGGCCCATGAATTTTTTCGCAAAGTCTCCAAATCAAGCTCTATGTATTTAGAGCGCAGATGAGCCATGAGTTCAGAATGCGCTTTCTTGAGTGACCGCATTTCGTAACCGTTCACCGGGTTGATGCGTCCGGACGAGCATGGGCAGTTGCAACGGTGGAGCACCAGTCGAATGCGCGACATGGTCGATGTTGACCAGGGACGGGGTTGGATGGGTTGAGGTGTGGACA
>NZ_PZOX01000056.1 GCF_003044305.1 Vitiosangium sp. GDMCC 1.1324
CAGGAGAGGAGGAGGTGCGAGCGGGGCGTGAGGCAGCGGCCAGGAAGGAGCGGATGAAGGAGAGGACACCGAGAGTAGAGTGGGCCGAGTTGCTCAGGAGGACGTTGGACTTGGACGTGTTCGGCTGAGTGAGGAGTGGAGGCAGGCGGAGTGTGTTGGCGTAGGTGAAGGGGGCCCCCGGGGTGAGGGCGATTGTGGAGCACCTGGGCTTGCCCACGGCCTGAGCGAGGTTGGCCCCGGCACGAGGGCCAGCCCAGGCCGCGTGGTGTTGAGGCGTAAGCTCGAGTGGACGGACCGCTCCCCACCCCTCGTTCCGCCGAGCGTCGGTGGCCGGGAGGTCCGCCTCTCGGTCCCCGCGCTGTTGAGGCTTGCCCAGGCCGTGCAGGCGGCTCTCGAGCAGAGACGCAGCTCGCCGGTCGTGCCCGCTCCCGCGGCCAGTCCTACGTTGAGACCTGCACGGAGCACTTCGCGCAGAGGCAAGGGACGAGCAGCGAAGCGACGAGCAATGAAGTTCGAGAGAGCCCAGAGCTACAAGTCAGGTGACGACGGGCAAGCTCAAATAAGTGTGGAGGACGGAGGGGCATTATGAGTAGGCCATCAGGTACGCCAACACCCGGCGCCTGCCTCCACACCAGGCACAGGTGAAGACATCCAACGCGAACGTCCTGCGCAGCAGCTTCGCCTGGTCCACTCGCGGCATCCGCTCCTTCTTCGGCTCCTTCCTGAGCGCTGCCTCAGATGCCACGCTCGCCCCCTCCTCACCTGCTTGGGGGAACTCACAACGGAGGAACGGGATGAGTTGGTGCGGCTGCGCAAGGAGGTGCGCCACCTGGAGATGGAGCGCGACTTCCTAAAAAAAGCGGCGGCCTTCTTCGCGAAGGAGACCTCGAAGTGAGGTTCAAGTTCATCGACGCGGAGAGGGCCTGTTTCCCCATCGACTTCATGTGCCAGCAGTTGGGCGTGTCTCGCTCAGGCTACTACGCCTGGAAGCAGCGCCCGGAGTCCGAGAGGGACAAGGCGGACCGGGCCCTGGCCCAAGAGGTGGCGACAGTGCACCAGGAGAGCCGCGGCAGGTACGGCAGCCCGCGTGTGCATGCCGAGTTGCGCGCCCGGGGCCGCCGGGTGAGTCGCAAGCGCGTGGCCCGACTCATGGGCCAACAGAGCCTGGCTGCTCGCAAGAAGCGTCGCTTCGTGCAGACGACGGATTCACGCCACGCTCAGCCCGTAGCTCCCAACATCCTCGAGCGCGACTTCTCCCCCGGTCAGCCCAACAGTTCCTGGGCCACGGACATTGCCTACGTCTGGACGAGGCAGGGCTGGTTGTACCTGGCAGTCGTCATGGACCTCTTCTCGCGCATGATTGTCGGCTGGTCGATGAGCGAGAACATCGACCGGCACCTGGTGCTCAACGCTCTGGACATGGCCCTCAAGGGCCGACAGCCAGCGCGAGGACTGTTGCACCACTCGGACCGGGGCAGTCAGTATGCCAGCGAGGACTACCAGAAGGCGCTGGCCGCTCGCGGGATTCAGTGCAGCATGTCGCGCAAGGGCAACTGCTGGGACAACGCTGTGGCCGAGAGCTTCTTCAGCAGCCTGAAGATGGAGCTCGTCCACGACACCGACTTCGCCACCCACGAGCAGGCCCGCACGGCGCTCTTCGAGTACATTGAGGTCTTCTACAACCGCCAGCGTCGGCACTCTTCGCTGGGCTACGTCAGTCCAGCGGATTTTGAGCTTGCGGCCTTACCGCAGAAGTCGGCATCTTAATCCTACTGTCCACGTAACCGGGGCAAGCCTAGACGGGAGCGCGACGAAGGTTCCCAGCTCCGGACGTCCGATGATGACCTCGTCACCCTCCACCTTTCGTTGGAAGTGTTCAACGTGGATCCGGCTCTGGGACGTGTATCGGCTCATCATGGTGGTAAGGGGGCTGGTAGGGTTGAATCGGGGCCAGAGCCGAGACAGGGCTCTGGCCCCGGTCCCAAACGCCCGACGTGAGCGCTAGACCGGCACGCCGCAAAAACCGAGGTAGAGCGGCGCGGTCGTCTTCACGGTCTCCAGGTCACGAATCGTGAACTTCTTCATTTGCGGCTGCTTCTCGATCTTTGCCTTCTCCATGACACGCTTCATTCCTTGAAAGTGTTTGTCACTAACGGTCCCTGGTTGGATGAATGAATGGATGGTCTCGATGCACCTCCTCGGTCTGGGTCTTCATCCGGGTGGAGTGGTGCAAGACATTTTGTGAGTTGATGGAGAGAACGTGACGAGGCGTCCGGCGCCCCCCCACACCTTCCACGCCGGGGGGGGGGCCTACGGCGGCCTCACCGCACACTCGACGCGCAGGTAATGGAAGGTGTAGCCGCCCGACGTGGTGTGCTGCTGGACTGTCCAGGTGTGGGTCGCCGCGGTGGCCGCATCCGGCCCGAGCCCCGGGTGACGCGCCTCGACGGCGGCATCGCTCGCCTGCGGTGCGCGCGCCCGTGCCGCGGCCGCCCACCACGACGCGGTGGGGCCTACCCTCGCCTTGCCTCCGAGGGCATGCGTGAGCGCCTCCACGTGCTCGCCCTCCACCCCCGCGCCCTCGACTCACTGCTCGGGCGGCGCCTGTCAGCGCTCCTCCTCAGCACCTCCGCTCCAGCCCTCACCCGCAACATGGCCTCTATCCCGCCTATACGCTTCGCCTGTGCGCCCGGTGTAGGATGACGGGCATGGTCTACGAGGTGGATTTCAAGAACGTCTCGACCGTCGGTCTCGAGTCGTCGCCGGTGGCGGCCGCGCTTGCGGGGCTGCGCGCCAACGAGGCGCGCTACTTCAAGAACAAGTACGGCCAGGCCTTCGTCGTCGAGCCGGCGAGCAAGGCGAAGAAGCTCATCGACTACGTGCACCGGATCCTGAAGCAGGAGCGCGACATCGTTATCGAGTCGCGCCCGCTCGAGGCGACGGAGCTTCACGTCGAGAACATCCGCTGGACCTTCGTGTTCTACGAGAGCGGCCTCGCGATCAACGTGCTGTACACGCTCGACGACAAGAAGAAGCGCGCCGTCGGCTTCAAGCTCTCCGACGGGATGGAAGTTCCGCCGGAACTCGCGTCGCGCTTCAAGTTCGCGAAGCAGAAGTCGAAGCTTGCAGGCACGATCCGCGGCTCGTTCTTCGTGATCAAAGGCGAGTACTGAAGATGTCGGCACGTCCGGCGTGGCGCGCGCTGAAGCGGTGACGCAATCATCGCCGGTACCCGTACAGCCATCGCGACTGGTCCAAAATCATCAGCGCTCATCCGAGTTCTTGGGCAAGCCCGATGAGAAGTCCTTCGGGGCCCCGGATGTAACAGAGCCGATACGCGTCTTCGTACTTGACCACTTCGCCGACGAGCTGCGCGCCGCGCTTGCGGAGCCGGGCGACCGTATCGTCGATGTCCTCCACGGTGAACATGACACGTAGGTAGCCGAGCGCGTTCACCGGGGCGTTCCGGTGATCGGCGACCACAGGCGGCGCCAGAAATCGAGAGAGCTCGAGCCGGCTGTGGCCGTCCGGCGTGCGCATCATGGCGATCTCGACGCGCTGGTCGCGCACTCCGGTGACGCGCCCTGCCCACTCTCCTTCGATGGTGGCTCGCCCTTCGAGCTCCAGGCCCAGCTCGGCGAAAAAAGAGATGGCGGTCTCGAGCGATTCCACCACGATGCCGACGTTGTCCATCCGCTTGACTGTCATCGACGCCCTGCCTTTCCATTCGGCTGGAACCATAATCGGCCGGTCGATGGCTTGCCGGTGTAGACGGCCAATTGAGCGTCGAAGGCTCGCTTATAGGCGGGCCGTGCTTCGCCGCGGGCGACATCGGGCTGCGAACGAGCAAGCAGGAGAGGAGGAGGTGCGAGCGGGGCGTGAGGCAGCGGCCAGGAAGGAGCGGATGAAGGAGAGGACGCCGCGAGTAGAGTGGGCCGAGTTGCTCAGGAGGACGTTGGACTTGGACGTGTTCGGCTGAGTGAGGAGTGGAGGCAGGCGGAGTGTGTTGGCGTAGGTGAAGGGGGCCCCCGGGGTGAGGGCGATTGTGGAGCACCTGGGCTTGCCCACGGCCTGAGCGAGGTTGGCCCCGGCGCGAGGGCCAGCCCAGGCCGCGAGGTGTTGAGGCGCAAGACAGCCACCAGGCCGGCGGCCCCAGCCACGCACCTGATGGGAGCGAGGCCTGGGCAGGCGTGTACCCCAAGGGGGTTCAAGCGGTCTGTCCACCGGCCGGGAGCATCGCTCGGGAGGCCCCGTCAGCGGCCCTCCTCGGCCCCTCTGCTCCAGCCCTCACCCTCAACAGGGCCTCTCTCCCGCCTATACGTTCCGCGGGGTCGTCGATCAGATCCGCCCCGGCGTTGAGCTGGCTCACCACGCACGAGGAGAACCCAGTAACGGGTTCCACGCACCACATCCCGGACCCTCTGGATGATTCAGCTCTCTTCTGAACGTGTCCTCTGTCGGAACTGCTCCAGTTCCTCCTCCATGTGCACCTCCTTTTTGTGGCCTGGAGGTCTCACTCGGGTCACGGCGTGATGGCGCGCAGCAACGCGTTGCCCGAGTCCGCCACGTACAGCCTCCCGTCGGGCCCCACCGCGAGCCCGGCGGGCAGCACCAGATCCGCGCTGCCCCCCGCCCCTGCGCAGGCGACCGGTCGCCTTGGGCTCCGCGAGAGAGAGCATCCCTCAGCCGTGCGTCACTCCCAGAGAGCCTGCTGAGCTGGCCCCCTGGCAGGAGCCTGGGGTGGGGGCAGCTCGGGCAGGTGCAGGTGGCGAAGAATGCGCCGGATGACGCTGCCCTGGGTGAGGAACGCCAGCACCCGCCGCCTTCCTGCGCACCTCGGGCAGGAGAAGACGTCCAGTGCGAACCTCTTGCGCAGCAACCCCGCCCAATCCAGCCTCCGGGCGCGCTGACGCTTCCGGCACATGGCCCGAGCTGCCGCCTCTGAAGCTGGTGCCTCCTCCTCGCCCGGGGCCGCCGCCGCGGAGAGCACGGCAGCGGTGGAGCGGGTGCACCAGCGCACCGCCGCGACGCCCTTCGCGCTGTTGGAGAAGGTGACCCCCATCGCGCTCCCCGTCCGGGGCGTGCGTGTGCTCCATGACCTGGCGCTCGCGGGCTCGTATGGGATGGTCCTTTGGGTCAACCACCTGACGGGCACGGCGGTGGGCGTCGCTCTCGACCTCGTCGAGCAGTCGCACACACGAGACGAGAGTGGCCTCATGCACCGTGGGCCTCACCTGCCGCGGCCTCCACGAGCGCGGCTCGGCGGCGGCGGTCGCAGGCCGTCCAACAGGATGTTCAGGTAGCGCTCGGCGAGTTCCCGCCGGTCTCCTCCCGCGATGCGCACCGCGTGCTCGATGCCGCACATCAGTCGCTGAAGGTCGTCGACGCCAATCCCGGCCCGCACGCTTCCCGCCCCCCGGGCCTGCTCCAGTAGGCGGGTCGTCGCCGCGTAGAGCTCGGCCTTGAGCCGCGCCGTCCGGGTGTTCGCGTCCCGGGGCGCATTGAGCACCTCCGCGAGTCCGACGTCGGCCAGTAGCAGCTCCAGGGCCGCGCCCAGGAAGCGACGCAGGCCCGGTCCCGGCTCGCCGGAGGTCTCGGCCACGCGCGCGTGCTCGAGCAGGGCCTGGACGTGCTCGTTCACGAGCTCCTCCAGCAGATCCTGGCGGGTGGGGAAGTGGCGGTACACCGTGCCCACGCCCACCCCGGCCGCTCGGGCAATCTGGTTCATCTGCAACGAGGCGTCACCGCCGGCGAGAAGCTCTCGGGCCACGGCCAGCACGCGCTCACGGTTGCGCGCCGCATCCGCGCGCAAGGCGCCTTCCTGGGTCGACTCCTCGCGCTTCGTCATGCGGCCAGTCTAACCGGCCCTCCACCCGTACGGATGCCCCATCCGAACGGATTGCGTATCCGTTTCCTCGCCTTTATACCCTCGCCGAAGCGGATGAGTCATCCGCTTCGTTGATGCGAGGAGACCAGGATGGACACCAGGGGACAGACGCGAACCGCGCTCATCACGGGCGCCAGTTCAGGAATCGGACTCGAGTTGACCCGCGCGATGCTCGCCGAGGGATGGGAGATCATCGCCCTCATCCGCTCGGGATTTCCCGAGGACGACGCGCTGCTCCGGGAGAGCCTCGGCACGAAGCGGCTGCGTGTCTACAAGGCCGAGCTCACCGACTTCGGCGGCCTGCGGCACGCGCTGGAGCGAATCAAGACCCGCGAGGAGAAGATCGATCTGCTGTTCAACAACGCGGGCGGCAGCTTCCCGGAACTCGGCTTCTCCAAGCAGGGACGCGAACTTCACTTCGAATTGCAGACGGTGGTGCCCTACATCCTCTACCGGGAGCTGAAGGAACTCCTGCTGCGGGGGCAATCGAAGACAGTCATCAACACCTCCACCAGCGCCTTCAGGCTCTTCAGGCGTTTCGACCCCGACACGCTGGAGCACCCGGCGTCCTTCCGCAAGCTGTTCGGCCCGTATGCCACCTCCAAGCTGGCGCTGTCGCTCTGGACCCGCGAGGAGGCCTCGCTGGCCGCCTCCGAGGGAATCCGGCTCCTGAGCGTGGACCCCGGGGGCAACAACACCCTGAGAAGCGGAAAGGCTTCGGGACTGCCCTTCTACGTGGAGCCCCTCATGAAGTTCTTCTTCCCGCATCCCCGCCGGGGCGCCTCACGTCTGTACGACGCGGCGGTGGACATGCGCGAAGGGTTGTCAGGGGCCTTTCTGTCGAATGGCCGGGTGACAAACCTCCCGTTCCCCGGAGAGGGGCGGAGAGTCCTGGAGAAGGTGCGCGCCCTCTATGAACAGGAGTTTCTGCCGACCCCCCACGCATGAGCGTGCTGCGTGGCCTGCTCGGCCAGTGTGTGCCCGCGAAGAAGCCGGCTGGACGTAACGTCTATGCAGAGGCGCTCCAGGCCCTCCCTGTCATTGGCATGCAGGTGGGTGTTGGCGTGCAGGGAGAAGCCTTCCAAGCGTCGAGCTGCGCTTTGTGGGCGTCCTGGCCGATCGAGTAGACGTCATTGTCGAACGAGCCGGTCGTGTCGCCGTCGAGATGCTAGCGGATGCCGCGCTCGCGCATCAGGGCCTCGCTGGTGGCGTCCCGGCCGCGGAACGCGCGGTAGCCCTCGAACGGGTCCACGGTGTTGCCCACGGAGAACACGTGCTGCCGCAGCCGCGCCGCCAGCTTGGGGTCGTGCAGCCGCCGGGCCTGCCTGAAGGCCTCGAACGCGTCGGCGGCCAGCACGTCCGCCCAGAGGTACGTGTAGTAGCCGGCGGCGTATGCGTTGCTCGCGAAGACATGGCCGAAGTGCGGCATCCGGAAGCGCATGCCGACCTCCGCCGGGGCCCCGAGCTGCTGGAGCGTGTCTCGCTCGAACGCGTCCGGGTCCAGGGGCTGTTCCTTCGCCAGGTGCAGCTTCATCTCCACCAGCGCGGAGGTGAGGAAGTCCACCAGGTAGAAGCCCTGGTTGAATGTCGCGGCCTTCTGGATTTTCGCCAGCAGGGCCGGCGGCATCGGCTTGCCCGTCTTGTGGTGCACCGCGAAGCGCTCCAGCACCTCGGGCGTCGCCACCCAGCGCTCCAGCAGCTTGCCCGGAAACTCCGCGTAGTCGCGCACCACGCGGCCGCCGCTCAGGGAGGGATAGGCCACGTTGGAGCTCAGCTCGTGCAGCGCATGGCCGAACTCGTGGAAGAGCGTCTGCGCGTCGCGCCAGCCGACCAGGGCGACCTCGCCGGGCCCTGGCTTCACGAAGGGCATGCTGTTCGACACGATGGGGGTGACTTCTCCCCGGAACCGCTCCTGGATGCGGTACGGGTCGGTCTGGCCGCCGTTGTACTTGCCCTGGCGCGCATAGGGGTCGAAGTACAGCAGCCCCACGTGACGCCCGCTGGCGCGCTCCTTCACCTCGAAGACGCGCACGTCCGGGTGGTAGACGGGCACGCCGACCGCGGGGGCGAAGGTGTAGCCGAACAGCTCGCCGGCCACCCAGAACATGCCCTCCCTCAACTTCTCGAGCTGGAGGTAGGGCTTCACCTCGTTATCGTCGAAGTCGTACTTCGCCTTGCGCACCTTCTCCGCGAAGTAGCGGTAGTCCCACGGGGCGATGTCCTCCGTCAGCCCGGAGCGCTGGGCCAGCGCCCGCATCCCGGCGACGTCCGCGCGCACCTGGGCAACGGAAGGGGCCCAGGTGTCCATCAGCAGCTTCAGGGCGCGCTCGGGCGTGGCCACCATGGTTCCCTCGAGCTGCCGGTGCGCGTACGTGGGGTAGCCCAGCAGCCGGGCCTGCTCGGCGCGCAGGGCGAGGATTTCGCTGACGATGGCGTTGTTGTCGTGCGCGTCGCCGTGGTCGCCCCGGCTGTCGTAGTTGCGCCACACCTTCTCCCGCAGCGCCCTGTTGTCCAGGTACGTGAGGAAGTCCGCCACGGCCGAGCGGGTATTGGACACCACCCACCGGCCCTTCAGGCCGCGCGCCTCGGCGTCGGTCGCCCCTGCCTTGCGCAGGGCCTCCGGCAGTCCCGCGAGGTCCGCCTCGTTGTCGATGATTACCGCGTTCGCCTCGTCGGCGAGCACGTTCTGCTTGAAGGACGTGTAGAGGGCGGCGAGTCGCTGGTTGAGCTCGGCGATGCGCTTGCGGCCCGGGGCGTCGAGCTTCACGCCGGAGCGGGCGAAGTCCCGGTAGTAATACTGGACGAGGCGCCGCTGCTCGGGCGTCAGCCGCGCCATCTCGGGCGAGTCATGGACAGCCTGGATGCGCTGGAAGAGGGCGAGATCCTGGGACTGCTCGTCCCAGAAGGCCGCCAGCCGGGGCGCCATGGCGTGCTCGACCTGCTGGAAGTCGGGCGTGTTCATCACCGTGGACCAGGCGTTGTAGACCTCGTAGACGCGGTTGAACGTCCGGCCCGCGTCCTCCAGCACGGCGATGGTGTTCTCGAACGTGGGGGCCTCCTTCGTGCGGAGGATGGCGGCGATCTCGCGCCGGTTCTCCTCCATCGCGACCTCGAACGCCGGCTCGAACTGCTCGACCTTCACCCGGTCGAAGGGCGGCACTCCGCCATAGGGGCCCGTCCAGGGCTCCAGCAGCGGGTTGGCGGGGGTGGCCGGGGCGGCGGACGCGAGGCCCGCCACGAGGAAGACGAACGCACCGATTCTGTTTTTCGTCATGAAAATAGAATAGGAGTGCCGACTGTCGTCCATCCATCGAATGGTATTCGTCCGGGAGACCTCGATGCCCCAGCTCGACCGAATCGATCGCGCGATTCTGACCGCCCTCCAGAACAACGCTCGGCTGTCCAACAAGGAACTGGCCGCGCAGGTGGGGCTCGCCCCCTCGTCGTGCCTCATGCGGGTGCGGAAGCTGGAGTCGGACGGCGTCATCAAGGCGTATCAGGCGGAGCTGGACGCCAACGCGCTGGGGCTCGGCCTGCAGGCGCTCATCGCCGTCCAGCTCCGCCTCCACGTCGGCGAGGCCTTCGGCAACATCGGAGACCACCTGCGCTCTCTGCCGGAGACGGTGGCCGTCTACTGCCTCGGCGGCACCACGGACTTCCTCGTCCACGTGGTGTGCCGGGACACCGAGCACCTGCGGCGGCTGACCATCCTGTCCTTCACGAGCCGGCCGGAGGTGAGCCGCATCGAGACATCGCTGGTATTCTCATACACGCGCCTGGGGCTGCCGGTGGACCACGCGCACGGCGTCGGCATCCCACCGCGCTGACGTCTCCCTCTCTCTTTTCATGTTGCGAAATAGCGACCCTGCTCGAGGTCTGAAATGAGCCCAGGCTGTCGCGGACTCCATCCCAGTCGCTCTCGGGTTCGCGTGCTCGAGACCGGGTTGTCGTTCGCGAAGAAGCGCGCGAGCCAGCCAAAATGGTTGACTGCTTCCTCGCGTGGTTTCGAGACGACTGGCACCTTCAAGCGTCGGCCGATGACGTCCGCGATGTCTCGGGTCGGCACGCCCTCGTCGGCAACGCAGTGAAACGTGGCTCCCGCGAGACCCTTCTCGAGCGCCAGCCTGTAGAGATGGGCTGCATCGAGCCGGTGCACCGCGGGCCACCGGTTGCGCCCGTCGCCCACGTACGCCGAGAGGCCCTTTTCGCGCGCGATGCGGATGAGGCCTGGAACGAAGGCGTAATCGCCGTCGAGCATAGGAGGAACAGGCGCGCTCTTGCGGGGGGGGGTGCTGGGCGGCGAGGTGGATGAACTCGATGGCTGCACCCGCGCTCTGGCAGGGGCGGGCGGCCCTCGAGGTGCTCTCTGCTGGCGGTGTGAGCGCACCCCTCCCCAAGTCCCGCCTCCCAGGTGAAGCCTGCGGGCGGGTGCGCGCGGGGGCTGGTGCGTGTGCTTGGGGGGCCTACTGCCAGAAGTCTGGCTGCGGCGGCCCGCGGGCGGGCGCCAAAGGCGCCACGTCGACTCCGCAAGCGAGAAGACCTGGGCGTAGTTCCATCCACCCCCCGCACCCACGCGGGCCTATAGTGGCAATACTGGTGACTGCCCGCAGGAGTCGTCAGCTTCCAGTCGTCAGGAGGTCGAAATGAGCGTCCGAGCCGATTCTAGTAGGTGTACATCAATTCTCGTAACCGTTCACCGGGTTGATGCGTCCGGACGAGCATGGGCAGTTGCAACGGTGGAGCACCAGTCGAATGCGCGACATGGTCGATGTTGACCAGGGACGGGGTTGGATGGGTTGAGGTGTGGACA
>NZ_PZOX01000057.1 GCF_003044305.1 Vitiosangium sp. GDMCC 1.1324
AGCTACGGGGAGCCAGGAGGGCGACGAGGGAGTCGCGCTGGAGGCCGGAGTCCACCAGGAGGTGGGCGAGGCGGTTGGAGCGGGAGTTGAGGGCCGAGTAGGAGAGAGAAGAGGCGGAGTCGGAGACCGCGATGGCATCGGGAGTCCGGGCCGCCTGAGCCTCGAAGAGCTGGTGGAAGCAGACGTCGAGGGGGACATCGGCCTGGGTGCGGTTCCACTCGACGAGGAGCTGATTCTGCTCGGACGCGGGGAGCAGGGGGATGTCACCGATGCGCTGCTCCGGCTGGGCGACGACGGACTCCAGCACCGTGCGCAGGTGCTGCATCAGCCGCGTCACCGTGGCCTCGTCGAAGAGGTCGGTGCTGTACTCCAGGTGACCGACGAGCCCGCCCCGCTCCACCTCCACCAGCGACAGGGTGAGGTCGAACATCGCCTGTCCCGCGTGGCTCTCGATCGACTCCAGCGACAGGGCGCCGAGCTGCGGTCGCACCTGGGGCTTCTGGAGGATGAGCATCACCTGGAACAGCGGCGTGTAGCTGAGGCTGCGCCGGGGCTGGAGCTCCTCGACGAGCTTCTCGAAGGGCACGTCCTGACGGTCGAACGCGCCCACCGCGGCCTCGCGCACCCGGCCGAGCAGCTTGGGGAAGGTGGGGTTGCCGGACAGGTCCGTGCGCAGCACCAGCGTGTTGAGGAAGAAGCCGATGAGGCCCTCCAACCCAGCCTGGCTTCGGCCGGCGCTCGGCGAGCCCACGCAGATGTCGTCCTGGCCCGAGTAGCGGTGCAACAGCGTCTGGAAGGCGGCCAGCAGCACCATGTAGAGGGTGGCGCCCTCGCGCCGGCCGAGCGCCTTGAGCTCCTCGATCAACGCCGCGGGGAGCTGCACCGGCAGCTTCGTCCCCTTGAACGTCTGCACGGCGGGCCGAGGCCTGTCCGTGGGCAGCTCCAGTACATCCGGCGTGCCCGCCAGCCGCGTCTTCCAGTAGTCGAGTTGTTGCTGGAAGGCCGGGCTCTCGCGCCACTGCTGTTGCTGGCGAGCGAAGTCGGCGTACTGCATCGGCAACTCAGGCAGCGCCGCGCGAGTGCCGGTGCTGAAGGCCAGGTAGAAGGCTCCCACCTCCCGCACCAGCACCTCCATGGACCAGCCATCCGAGACGATGTGGTGCATCGTCAGTAGCAGGATGTGGTCCTCCGGCGCCAGCCGCAGCAGGGTGGTGCGCAGCAGGGGTCCGCGCGTCAGGTCGAACGGACGGCGCGCCTCCTCGGCGGCGATCCGGCGTGCCTCCTCCTCCCGCCGCTCCGCTGGAAGCCCCGTCAGGTCCTCCACGCCCAGCTTCAGCTCCAGCGACTCCACTGCCACCTGGAGGGACTGGCCGTCCTGCTCCAGGAAGCGCGTCCGCAGTGACTCGTGGCGCTCCACGAGCGCGTTGAAGCCCTGCTCCAGGGCCCGTACCTCGAGCGGCCCGCGCAGGCGGAACATCGCGGGGAGGTTGAACAGCGCCGTCCCGGGCTCCATCCGGTCGAGGAACCACAGCCGTTGCTGGGCGAAGGACAACGGCGACGGCTCGGAGGGCGGGCGCGTGGGCCGTTGGGCTGGGGCCGTCTGCGAGGCCTGCTGCCGCTCGGCCAGCTTGCGCAGGAACTGCTCCCGCTTCTCGGGAGGAAGGTTGGCGATTCGGTTCCGAATGTCGCTCATGGTGCTCGGTCGAATGAAGGAGGAAGACGGAGGCCGCGCCCGGGAGGCGGCGGCTCACTCCAGCTCGGCGAGGAGGGATTCCAGCTCCTCATCGCCCATGTTCTCCGCGCGGCTCTGGACAATGGCCTTGGCCATGCCGGCGATCGTGGGGGTCTCGAACAGGGTGCCCAGGCGCAGCTCCACCTGGAACATCTGCCGCACTCGCGCCACCACCTGCGCGCCTACCAGCGAGTGCCCACCCAGCTCGAAGAAGTCGTCGTGGATGCCGGGCCGCTCGATGCCGAGCAGCTCCTGCCAGAGGGCGGCCAGCTCGCGCTCGATGGAGTCGCGGGGCTCCACGTACTCGTTGCGAAGCGCGGGGCGTGCGGTGCCCTGGAGCGCTGGACGGGCCGCGGGCGTGCCGAACTGATCGCGCCGCGGCCACACCGTTTGGCGCGCGGAGAGCTCCGAGGTGGACACCACCCAGCGGCCCTCGGCGCGAGCGGCCAGCAGCCGGCGCAGGGCGTCCGAGCCCTCGGTGATCGTCATGTCCGAGCCCGTGGGCGCGTCATCGCCCTCGTGCCAGCCGTCCCAGTCGATGCTGAGCCACGGCGTGTCACCCGTCCGGGTCCGAGAAGCCGCCAGCGCATCCATGAAGGCGTTGGCCGCCGCGTAGGCGGTGAAGCCCGGGCCTCCCAGCACCGCGGACAGCGAGGACTGCAACACCACGAAGTCCAGCTTCCTGCCCGCCAGCGCGGCCTCGAGCCACCTCGTGCCGTGCACCTTGGCGGCGAGCTGCTCCTCGCACTGCTCGCGCTCCAGCGCCACCAGTGGCACATGCGTCTGCGCGCCGATGCTGCCCGCCGAGTGCACCACTCCGTGCAGGGCACCGAAGCGCTCCTGCGTCCGGGTCAGCACCAGCTCGAGCTCCGCCCGCCGCGACACATCCGCCCGCAGCACCAGCACCTCCGCCCCTCGCGCTTCCATCTCGCGCAGCCTGCGGATCTTCCGCGATACGGAGTCCTGCTCGCCGTGCGCCTTCAGCCACGCCTCCCACTCTTCCCGGGCGGGGAAGTGCGAGCGGCCCACCAGCACCAGCCGAGCCCGCACCGTCGCCGCGAGGTGCTCGGCCAGTCCCAGGCCGATCCGTCCCAGGCCTCCGGTGATGAGGTACACGCCGCGCTCGCGCAGCGGTGCCACGTCGGAACCCGGAGCGGGCAGCCGCGCCAGTTCATAGTGCTCGGCATAGCGGCGAGCGCCGCGCCAGGCCACCACGGGCTCTCCCGAGGACAGGAGTACCTCCGCCGTCAGGTGTGCCAGCAGCCGCTCCTGCTTCTCCGCCGCCTCGGGCAGCCGCACGTCGATGCAGCGCAAGCGCAAACCGGCGTGCTCCTGAGGCACAACCTTGCAGGGGCCCAGCAGGAGGGCTCGTGCTGGCACCAGGGGCTCATCGCCCGTCACCTCCAGAGCGCCGCCCACCACGAGCGCCACCTCCACCGGCGTCTCCGCGGCTCGTGGCTGGAGGGCCCGCGATAGAGCGAGCACGCTGTACAGCCCCCGGTTCATCTCGGTGGCGAGCGCCGCCTCATCCTCTCCTGCGCTCGCCGGTCCCAGGCTCCACGTGTGCACCACGCGGCGGGGCTTCCGGCCCGAGGCCTCCAACTCCTCCAGCAGCCTGCGGTAGTGGGCGGGCTCGTTGGGGACGAGGCCATAGGTCTGCTCGTCCGGCCGTGAGAACTTCTCCGAGGGCACCACCCGCACCACCTCGGCGCCCCGGGAGCGCAGGTGCTCCACGAGTCTCGCCCCGGGCCCGGCGGCATCGGTAAAGGCGAGCACGAGCTCACCCCGCTCGAACGCGGGCGCCACCGGCGGAGGCGTGGGCTTCCAGGCCGGTTGATAGAACCACTCCGAGACGTCCTCCTTCTTGCGCGCCACGGCCGCGGGCGAGCGAGAGTCCGCCGGAGGGGCCAGCCTGCCCGAGGCCTCCACCCAGTAGCGCTCGCGCTGGAAGGGGTAGGTGGGTAGTACCCGCCGGAGGTGCTTGCCGGGTCCCTGGAGCCGCTCGCCATCCAGCTCCACGCCGGCGAGCCACAGCCGCCCGGCCGCCTCCAGCAGCACGGGCATGTCCGGCCGCGTCTCCTGGGGGCGGCGCATCGAGGGCACCACGGTGCAACCGGCGGCGGAGGCGGACTGCCGGGCGAGCATCGTCAGCGCCTGTCCGGGGCCCACCTCGAGCAGCACCCGCTCCGGCTCCGCGAGCAGCGTGGCCACTCCCTCGGCGAAACGCACTGGCCGCCGCGCGTGCTCCGCCCACATGCGGGGATTCGTGGCCTCCGCGTCGGTGAGCCAGGTCCCGGTGAGGTTGGAGACACAGGGGATGCGCGGGGGCGACATGCGCACGCGGCGCAGGCGCTCCTCCAGGGGCCGCATCATCGGCTCCATCATCGCCGAGTGGCCGGCATAGGTGCTGTGCAGCGGGCGGCACTCCACGCCGCGCCGGCCCAGCTCCTCCTGGAAGGCGCGCAAGGCCTCGGTGGGGCCGGAGACCGTGCACAGCCTGGGCGCGTTGATGGCGGCGATGTCCAGGGGCCTTCCGGCCAGCAGCGGTTGGAGCTCGGCCTCGGAGAGCTGGACGGACAGCATGGAGCCCGCGGGAAGCTGCTGGATGAGCTTCGCGCGCAGCGCCACCAGCTCCACGGCGTCCTCCAGCGAGAAGATGCCCGCCAGGGCGGCCGCCGTGAACATGCCGACGCTGTGCCCGAGCAGCGCCTGGGGCTTCACGCCCATGTCCATCCACCAGCGAGCCAGGGCGTACTCGACGGTGAAGAGCGCCGAGTGGCCGAGCGGTACCTGCTCCAACCGCCGGGTGGCCTCCTCGCGCCCGGATGCGTCGGGGTAGAGCAGCCGGCGCAGGTCCACGCCCAGCAGGGGGGTGAACCGCTCGCAGCAGGCATCCACGTGCTTTCGGAAGAGGGGCTCGGACTCGTACAAACCGCGGCCCATGTCCACGTGCTGCGTGCCTTGGCCGGGGAAGAGGAAGGCCACGGTGCGGCGCTCGTCACTGCCCACCTCGGTGAGCAGCCGCCGGGCGTCCCGTGCCCCCAGGGCCTCGCGAGCGTCCCGCGTGTCCTGACACACCAGCATCCGCCGGTGCTCGAAGCGGCGCCGGCCCACCTGGAGCGTGTGGGCCACGTCCGCCAGCTCCTCCTCCGGGTGCTGCTCGAGGTGGGTGGCCAACCGTTGCGTCGCCTCCTCCAGCGCGGCGCCGTTCCGGGCGGACAGCACCAGGAGCTGCCACGGGCGCGACGTGGAGGTGCGCGACGCACGAGCGGGCGCCTCCTCCAGCACGACGTGCGCGTTGGTGCCTCCCAGGCCGAACGAGCTCACTCCCGCGCGCCGAGGCCCACGCGCCGGCCACTCCCGCAGGGTGGTGTTGACGGCGAAGGGGCCCTCCTCGAAGGGGATGCGCGGATTGGGGCGCTGGAAGTTCAGGCTGGGCGGGAGCTGCCGGTGCTCCAGCGCCAGTGCCGCCTTGATGAGGCCCGCCACGCCGGCCGCCGCGTCCAGGTGCCCCAGGTTGCTCTTCACCGAGCCCAGGGCGATGGAGCCTCGTGGCTGCTCGCGGAACACCTGGTTGAGCGCGGCCACCTCGATGGGGTCTCCCAGCGGCGTGGCCGTTCCATGGGCCTCCACGTACTGGATGGAGTCGGGCTCCAGGCCCGCCACCGCGAGCGCCTCGGAGATGACGTTGGCCTGTCCGTCCACGCCGGGCGCGGTGAAGCCCACCTTGAGGGAGCCGTCGTTGTTGACGGCCGAGCCGCGGATGACGGCGTGGATGGTGTCTCCCTGCTCCAGCGCATCCGCCAGACGCTTGAGCACCACCACCGCCACGCCCGAGCCCGCCACCGTGCCCGCGCCCTGCTCGTCGAAGGGCCGGCAGTGCCCGTCGGGAGAGAGGATGCCCCCCTCCTGGTACAGGTAGCCGGCCCCCTGGGGCAGCATCAGCGACACGCCGCCCGCCAGCGCGATGTCCGACTCGGCGGACAGCAGGCTCTGGCAGGCCAGGTGCACGGCCACCAGCGACGTGGAGCACGCCGTCTGCACGGTGAGGCTCGGCCCGCGCAGATCCAACCGGTGGGACACGCGTGTGGCGAGGAAGTCCTTCTCGTTGGCCACCATCAACGAGAAGAGTCCCTGCGAGCCCACCAGCTCCTGCTTCGGCAACAGGTGGGAGATGAGATAGGTGCTGCGCCCCTCGCCCGCGAAGACGGAGATGGAGCCCGGCCAGCGCGAGCTGTCATGACCGGCGCGCTCCAGCGCCTCCCATGCGCACTCGAGGAAGAGCCGGTGCTGCGGGTCCAGCATCTCCGCCTCCCTCGGGCTGTATCCGAAGAAGGCCGCGTCGAAGGAGGCCACGTCGCCGAGGGTGAATCCCGCACGGACGTAGCCCGGCTTCTCGCGCATCGAGCTCGGCACTCCGGCCGCTTCCAGCTCCTGGTCGGAGATCGCGGTGCGCGCCTCCACGCCGTCGCGCAGGTTCTTCCAGAAGGACTCGGCGTCCCTGGCTCCGGGGAAGCGCAGCGCCATGCCGATGATGGCGACTCCCTCTGTCTGCAGCTCGCTCTCCTGGCTCATGATTCGCCCCCCTTCTTCCGGCGGCCCGCCAGTCGCGCCTGCCGCTGCTGTTCCAGGCGTTCCCTCCGGTCACCGCCACGCTCCTGGCTGGCCTCCAGCTTCGGGCCCGCGTCGCGCCGCGACAGGTGCTCGGCCAGCCCGCCGATTGTCGGGTTCTGGAAGAGCTCGGGCAGGGACACCCGCTGGCCCAACGCGGCCTCCACCCGCGCCTGCACGCGGATGATGCTCATCGAGTTGCCGCCCACGTCGAAGAAGCGCTCGGTGCGCCCCACGCGTTGCAGGCCCAGCACCTCGCACCAGATGGTGGCCAGGGTATGCTCCAGCTCGCCGCGCGGCTCCACGTAGGGCTGGCCGCTGCCCACATGCTCCTCTCCGGGAGCGGGCAACGCGCGCCGGTCCACCTTGCCGTGCGCGGACAGGGGCAGCGCCGCGAGGGGGACGAAGGCGGTGGGCACCATGTGTTCGGGCAGCCGCTCGCGCAGGAAGGTGCGCAGGGCTCCCGAGTCGGGCTCGCCCTCGCGCATTACCACGTAGCCGACGAGCCGCTGTGCTCCCGGAGTGTCCTCGCGGACGAGGGCGAGGGCATCTTGCACCGAGGGATGTTCGCGAAGCACGGAGGCGATCTCCCCGGGCTCGATGCGGAAGCCGCGCAGCTTCACCTGCTCGTCGAGGCGGCCGAGGAACTCCAGCGAGCCGGAGGACAGCCAGCGGACGCGATCGCCGGTGCGGTAGAGGCGGGCGCCGGGCTCAGAGGAGAAGGGGTCGGGGACGAAGCGCTCGGCGGTGAGGTCGGGACGACCGAGGTATCCACGAGCGACGCCCGGGCCACCGACGTACAGCTCACCAGGGAGCCCCACGGGTAGGGGCTGCGTGCGCGCATCGAGGACGTAGACGCGAGCGTTGGGGAAGGGCTTGCCGATGGTGGGCTGGAGGGGGTCGACGCTGGACTCGATGGAGGCGCAGACGGTGACCTCGGTGGGGCCGTAGGCGTTGAGGAAGCGGCGGCCGGAGGACCAGCGGGCGGCGGTTTCGGGGGGGCAGGCCTCGCCGGCGGAGATGATCGTCTCCAGACCCTCGAGCCCCTCGGGGTCGAGCTGCGCGAGCACGGAGGGCGTGAGGGTGACCGCGGAGATGAAGCGCTCGCGGAGCAGGGCGTGCAGGGGAGCGCCGGGCATGAGCTGCTCACGGGATGCCAGGTGGAGGCAGGAGCCGGCGAGCAGGGAGGCGAAGACCTCGCAGACGGAGGCGTCGAAGCCGATGGAGGCGAACTGGAGGACGCGGGTGTCGGGGCGGAAGGCGTGCTCACGGACGGCGGCGAGGGCGGTGTTGCACAGGCCGCGGTGGGTGAGCAGGGTGCCCTTGGGCCGGCCCGTGGAGCCGGACGTGTAGATGATGTACGCGAGGTTGTCCGGGGTCGCGCTGGACGCGGGGAGCGGGCGGGACTCGCGGGCGATCTCACTCCACTCCGAATCGAGGCACACCACCCGCGCGGAACTCGAGGGCAGCGTGGCCCGGAGCGCCTCGTGGGTGAGGAGCACGGAGGCGGCGGAGTCCTTCAACATGAAGGCGAGGCGATCCGCGGGGTAGGTCGGATCCAGGGGGACCCAGGCGCCGCCGGCCTTGAGGACGCCGAGCATGCCCACGACGAAATCGAACGAGCGTTCGACGCACAGGCCGACGCGAATTTCGGGACCGACACCGAGGGAGCGCAGGTGCCAGGCGAGCTGATTGGCGCGAGCGTCCAGCTCCCGGAAGGAGAGGGTGGCGTCGCCGGTGGACACGGCGGGCGCGTCCGGCGAGTCGGCCACCTGGGACTCGAAGAGCTGGTGGGCGAGGACGCCACGCGGGAAGTCCACGTGACTGTCGTTCCACTCCACCAGCACCCGGTGCCGCTCCTCCTGGGTGACCAGCGGCAGCGAGGCGATCGGCTGATCCGGCCGGGAGATGGCGCCCTCGAGCAGCGTGGCCAGGTGCTCGGCCATGCGAGCCATGGTGGCCTCGTCATAGAGGTCGGTGTTGTACTCGAAGGAGGCCTTGAGGCCCTCGGCGGTGTCGGTGAGGGAGAGGGTGAGGTCGAACTTGGAGCCCTGCCCATCCACGGGCAGCGGACGCAGGGAGAGTCCGGACAGGGCGCGGTCGACGGGCAGGTCCTGCTGGTAGGCCACCATCACCTGGAAGAGGGGCGGGCGGCTCAGGTCGCGCTGGGGCTGGAGCACCTCGACGAGCTTCTCGAAGGGCACGTCCTGGTGGGCGAGCGCGCCGAGGGTGGACTCGCGCGCCTGGGCGAGCAGCTCGCGGAAGGTGGTGCGAGGGCCGAAGCGGGCGCGGAGCACCAGCGTGTTGACGAAGAAGCCGATGAGGCCCTCCATCCCGGCGTGGGTGCGGCCGGAGACGGGCGAGCCCACGGTGAAGTCGTCCTGGCCCGAGTAGCGGTGCAGCAGGGCCTGGGTGGCCGCGAGCACCGTTACGAAGGGGGTGACACCCTCGCGGCGGTGGAAGGAGCGGAGAGACTCGGAGAGGGCGCGGGGCAGCACTCGGGTGAGGAGCGCGCCGTTGAAGGTCTGCAGCGCGGGGCGGGGCCTGTCCGTGGGCAGGTCCAGCGCGTGGGGAGCGCCCTCGAGCTGCTGGCGCCACCAGCCGAGCTGTGCCTCGAGTGCCTCGCCCTGGAGCCAGGAGCGCTGCCAGACGGCGAAGTCCGCGTACTGCACGGGCAGGGGCGGCAGCGGCGAGGGTGCGTTGCGGAGGAAGGCGTCGTAGAGAGCGGTCAGCTCGCGCAGCAACACCTCGATGGAGCCGCCATCCGAGATGATGTGATGCATCACGACGACGAGCACGTGGTCGTTGTCGGCGAGCTGCAACAGGGTGACGCGCAGCAGGGGCCCGTGGGCGAGCTCGAAGGGCCGCTGGGCCTCTGCCTGCGCGAGCCGGTGCGCTTCACGTTCGCGCTCCTCGGCAGGCAGGGCTCGCAGGTCCACCGGGGAGAAGGGCAGCGTGACGTCCGGGTGGATGTGCTGCACGGGCCCCTGGGGGCTGTCCCGGAACGTCGTCCGGAAGGACTCGTGGCGGCGGAGGAGCTCGTCGAAGGAGCGGCGAAGGGCGTCGACGTCGAGGGCCCCCTGGAGACGGAGGGCGGAGGGGATGTTGTAGAAGGAGCTGTGAGGCTGCCACTGGTCGAGGAACCAGAGGCGCTGCTGAGCGAAGGAGAGAGGCAGGGCGCTGTCGCGAGGAGCAGGCCGCAGGGGCGGAGCGGAGGAGGAGCCCTGGGACTGAGTCTTCAGAGCGTCCAGACGCTCTGCGAGGCGGGCAGCGGTGGTGGCCTCGAAGAGAGAGCGAAGGGGCAACTCGAGGCCGAGCACCTCACGCACCTGGGCCACCAGACGGGTGGCGAGCAGGGAGTGGCCACCGAGGGCGAAGAAGTCGTCGTGGATGCCGATGCGCTCGAGGCGGAGCAGGCGGGCGAAGAGGCCGCACAGGAGCTCCTCAGTACGGGTGCGAGGAGGAGCGTAGGAGCGGGAGTCGTCAGAGCCGGAGGGAGCAGGCAGAGCCTTCCTGTCCACCTTGCCATTGGGAGTGAGGGGCAGGGCCTCCAGGACGAGGAAGGCCGAGGGCACCATGTACTCGGGCAGGTGCTGGGAGAGGTGGGAGCGGAGAGCGTCCACTTCCAGCGAGTGACCCGGGCGAGCGGAGAGGTAGGCGACGAGACGCTGGTTGCCCGGGGAGTCCTCGCGGACAACAACCACCACCTCACGCACGGAGGGGAGGCGGGAGAGGGTGGCTTCAATCTCACCCAACTCAATGCGGAAGCCGCGCACCTTCACCTGGAAGTCGATGCGGCCCAGGAAGTCGAGGGTGCCGTCGGGCAGCCAGCGGACGCGGTCACCGGTGCGGTAGAGGCGGGCGCCGGGCTGAGAGGAGAAGGGGTCGGGGAGGAAGGACTCAGCGGTGCGGCGAGGGTCGAGGAGGTAGCCACGGCCGACGCCGGAGCCACCGACGTAGAGCTCACCCGGGACGCCAATGGGGCAGGGGCGAGCGTGGGAGTCCAGCACGTAGAGGCGGGTGTTGCAGATGGGCTTGCCGAGGGGAACGACGGAGGAAGCGGGAGGAGAGGTGAGAGGCCCGTGGGTGACGTCGTCGGAGCACTCGGTGGGGCCGTAGGCGTTGACGAGGGGAA
>NZ_PZOX01000058.1 GCF_003044305.1 Vitiosangium sp. GDMCC 1.1324
ACGCCAACACCCTCCGCCTGCCTCCACTCCTCACGCACGCGTACACATCCAGGGCGAACCTCCTGCTCAGCAGCCCGGCACAGTCCAAACGGGGTGTGCTCTCCTTCCTCGGCTCCTCCACCGTCGCGGCAAAGGCGGGGCTCTCCTCCTCCTGCCCCGGCTCCGCCCCTGCTTGAGGGAGTGTACCCCAAGGGGGTTCAAGCGGTCTGTCCACCGGACGGGAGCATCGCTCGGGAGGCCCCGTCAGCGGCCCTCCTCGGCCCCTCCGCTCCAGCTCTCACCCTCAACAGGGCCTCTATCCCGCCTATACGTTATCCCGCCTATACGTACCGTACTCGTAGGCGTTCAACACGGCCCACCGCTTCGTGAGGGCCAGCCAGGCCACCGTCGCGACGGAATTCAGTCCGACGCAGCCGCCGAGTCGGGTGTGTGATGAGATCCTCACATAGGGCAGGGACGAGCGGGCGGGAAGCCAGTCGAGGTTCGTTCCAAACTCGGCGAGCAATTCGAACCCTCCGAGCGCGCCGCAGGAGGAGGCCTTCTTCGAGGTACCTTGGAAGATGGCGTAGTAGGGCACCGTTCTGTCCGAGACGCCCAGCCAGATGCGCGCGGGGTGCGCGCCGTCACCGGCGAGGTCCACGTCCACGAACACTCCCAGTTCGGAGGACGTGGGGCGCACCTTGGACGTCTTGCCGAAGAGGAGGTGGAGCACCTGCGCCAGCATAAGCGTGCTTGTGTGACCCGGAGTCCGTGAAGCGTGATACACGCCGTGTCACACGCGTCAGCCCATAGCGCAGGCATGGGCCTGGAGGGTGAATGCAGCCAGGTTGGGTCTCGGTACGCCTCCTCTTCGTGGTTCTCTGCGGTGTCTTCGTCCTCGCATGCGAGGAGAGGGGCACCACCGACGTGACGGCGTCCCCTGGAGCCCACCTCGCGCCTGATTCCGTCGCGTGGGCCCGTGAGCTCACCACCCGGCTCGCCGGGAGCGGCTGGTCGTCGACGGCCAGCATGGCGAGCGCGAGGGGGCAGCACGCCTCTCTGCTCCTGCCCGACGGTGATGTCCTGGTGGTGGGCGGCGTCAACCAGACCGGGTTCGTGACTTCCGCCGAGCGTTTCGATCCGGAGACCGGCACCTGGGCCTCCGCCGGAAGTCCAGGCATCTCGGGCAACATCACGTCGGGCGTCCTGCTTCCCACCGGGAGGGCGTTCGTCGTGACGGACGGCAGCCTGTCGGCACGCATCCATGACGCCGCGACGAACACCTGGTCCGCCACGGGGACGATGTCCGCGACTCGCAGCCTGTCCACCGTCACCCTCCTGTCCTCGGGGCGGGTGCTCGTCGCGGGAGGCTCCAACCTGAACACGGCGGAGCTCTACGACCCCGCGACGAACACCTTCACCGCCACCGGCTCCATGTCCGTCGTCCATCGGGCTCACACCGCCACCTTGCTGCGGGACGGCCGGGTGCTGGTGGCCAGCGGCTTCAGCAGCACGGGAGAGGTGCCCGCCGCGGAACTCTATGAGCCCTCCGCCGGGACCTGGTCGCTGGCGGCGCCTCCCCTGGTTCCCCGGCACTATGCGACCGCGACGCTGCTCCCCGATGGCCGTGTCCTCTTCGCGGGAGGCTTCACGAGCGCGGGCGTCACCAACCATGCGGAGCTCTATGACCCGGTGGCCAACACGTGGACCGCCACCGGTGCGCTCATCCATCCACGAAACGGTCACACGGCCACCCTGCTGCCCGATGGCAAGGTCCTGGTCCAGGGTGGCTCGGATGGGGCGCGCAACGCGCAGGCGGTGGCGGAGCTGTATGACCCGGCGACGGGGACCTGGGCTGCCGCCGGTACGATGGCGGTGGCTCGCGAGAATGCCACCGCCACCCTGCTGATGACGGGGCAGGTGCTGATCATGGGGGGATTCCGCTTGAACCCGGGCACGGCCTTCTATGCGGACGTGGAGCTCTATGAGACCTCCAGCGGCCGCTGGGCTCCGGCCGGCAATCTTGCGCAGGGCCGGGGCTCCGCCGCCGTGCTGCTGCCGTCGGGACAGGTGCTGGCCGCGGGGGGCCGGGGCGCCAGTGGCGTGCTCGGGACGGCGGATCGCTACACGCGCGCGAGCAACACCTGGGCTCCCGCCGCCTCTCTGGCCACCGCGCGCGAGCGTGCCACGCTGAGCCTGTTGCCGTCCGGACGGGTGCTCGCCGTCGGAGGTGGGAATGGCGGGGGACCGCTGGCCTCGGCGGAGCAGTACGATCCCATGGCCAATGCCTGGTCGCCCGCGGGCTCGATGAAGGCCGCCAGGGATGGGCACACCGCGACGGTGCTGGGCTCGGGCCGGGTGCTCGTGGTGGGCGGCGCGAGCACGGGGGCGGCGGAGCTGTATGACCCGGCCGCCAACACGTGGCGCTCCGCCGGGCCGGCCGCCACGCCCCGCTCGCGTCACGCGGCCGTGCTGCTGCATGACGGCCGGGTCCTGGTGGTGGGGGGCGAGAACGGGGGCACACCGCTGGCCTCGGCAGAGCTGTATGACCCGGCCTCCAACACGTGGGCCTCCGCCGCGAGCCTCGCGCAGGCACGGGCCTCCTTCACCCTGACGCTGCTGCCGTCGGGCCGGGTGCTGGCGGTGGCGGGGACCTCGCTCGCGGCGGAGCTGGCGTCGGCGGAGGTATATGACCCGGTCTCCAACACCTGGGCTCCGGCGGGGACACTGGCCAGCCCGCGCTCATTGCATTCGGCCGCGCTGTTGCCCTCCGGCCGGGTGCTGGCCGTGGGAGGCCAGGGACCGGGAAGCACGGTGCTCGCCACCGCGGAGCTGTACGACAGCGCGACCAACACCTGGGAGCCCGCGTCGGGCCTCGCGGCCCAGCGGCAGCGCTTCGACACCGTCGTCCTGCCCTCGAACGAGGTGCTCGCGCTGGGAGGGCAGGGCGCCGGGGGCGCGTGGCTGGCGAGCGCCGAGCTGTACGAGGACACTGGGGCGCAGCCAGCCTGGCGTCCGGTGGTGACGGGGCCCGACGTGGTGTCTCGCGGCTGCTCCGCGCGCATCACCGGCACGCTGTTCCGGGGCATCTCCGGAGCCAGCGCGGGAGACTACAGGGACTCCGCGACGAACTTCCCGTTGGTGCGGTTGCAGGCGGCCGAGGGGCGCCGGCTCTGGACGTTGCTGGGCACCGAGATGTCCGCCACCGGCGTGACGGTGTCCATTCCCGCCAGCGCGACGCCTGGCTCCTATGCGCTCTCCGTCTTCGTCAGCGCGAGAGGCGGCGGGCGGATGGTGACGGTGGTGGAGAACACCGCGCCGGTGGCGGAGGACCAGACGGTCTCCACGCTGTATGGCGAGCCCGTGAATCTGTCGCTGGTGGCGACGGATGCCGAGGCGGAGCCTTCGTTGAGCTTCGTCATCGTCACCCCTCCAGCCCACGGGACGCTGAGCGGTACGCCGCCCTCCGTCACATACACACCCGACCCGGGCTACATGGGGCCGGACAGCTTCACATTCCAGGCACGTGACTGCGACCTGGACAGCAACGTCGCCACCGTGACGCTCGACGTGGCCGACCAGACGCCTCCGGACATCACCTGCCCCGCGGACCTGATGGTGGATGCGACGGAGCCAGCGGGGGCGCCGGTGACGTATCCCGCCGCCACCGCGACCGACGCCATCACCGCCAATCCCATGGTGACGTACTCGCCGCCGTCGGGGAGCACCCTGCCGACGGGGCGTACGACGGTCACCGCGACAGCGGAGGATGCGGCGGGCAATCAGGCGACGTGCACGTTCGCCGTGACCGTCCAGGCCCGGGTGGTGTCGATCGCTGGCGGCGGATGTCAGGCCGCCGGTGGAGGCGCGGACGCGGTGCTGGTCGTGCTGTCGGTCCTCGCCGTGTGGGCGGGGCGTCGGCGCCGTGAACTGGCGCGAACCTGCGTGCTCGTCGCGGCCCTGGCCACCACCAGCGCCTCGGGGCAGACGCCCTCCAGCCCCCTGGTTGCGTTCGACGTGGAGCGCCTGCGCCTCAGCGCCGCCGCGACGGACTCGCTGCTGGTGGACTCCGGGCGGCTGCTTCCCGTGGGTGGCTATCGCCTCGCTCTCCTGACCCACTACGAGCGCGGCATCCTGGTGCTGAAGGGCAGTGATGGGTACAGCCGGTCCCTCCTGCACTACCGGACGTCGGCCTGGCTCATGGGGGCGTGGTCTCCGGTGGAGCGCCTGGAATTGTCCGCCCGGCTGCCGGTCATCATCTCCCAGGGGGGCCATGGCGCGGAGGCGCTGGTCGGTGTCTCCGCACCATCGTCCTCGGGGCTGGGGACGCCGGAGGTGGGAGGGCGCTACTCGCTGCTGCGGCGCGAGGATGGGGCGCCGGTGTCCCTCGCGGTGGGGCTCGACGTGGGGCTTCCGGGGGGAAGTGCGAGTGCGTTCGGCCGCCAGGAGCATTGGGCCGGGTTCCAGTTCTGGCCCCGCGTCTCGCTGGGGCGCGAGGTGGGAATGTTCGTGTTGGGGGCCAGCGTGGGCGCGCGGGTGAGGTCGAGGGAGGCCGAGCCGGGTCGCGACGTGGGCACCGAGCTGGAGCAGGGGCTGGTGGTGGCCACCCGGGGGAGCGGTCTTCGCGGCGAGCTGGCCCTGCAGGTAGCGGAGTCGCTGGTGCACCCGGACGTGGCGGTGGAGTTGCTCGGGGCGGTGCGGCTGCCCATTGGACATGGCTTCGAGGTGAGTGCGCTCGCCGGGCGTGGCTTCACCGACATTCCGGGGTCGCCCTCGTGGCGGGCGGGGGTGGGAATCGCCTGGGCTCACGACTCTCCGCCCGAGGACGTCTGCCAGAGCGGGCGGAAGCACACGCCCGAGCAGTGCCCCGGCTCCGATGATGACGGTGACTCCGTGCTCAACAAGGCGGACCGTTGTCCGCTGGAGGCGGGGCCGCCGGACAACGAGGGCTGCCCGGATCGGGACTCGGAGGGTGATGGCGTCGTCGACCGGCTGGACCGGTGCCCGAACGAGGTGGGAGTTCCGGACCGGCAGGGCTGTCCCGAGCCTGTCTCTTCTCCGGGGAAGGAGGAGCGGCTCTCCCTGGCGGGCCGCAAGGTCGCCTTCGCGGTGGGCCTCTCCGAGATTCAGGGGGACGGCGCGCGCCTTCTGGATGAGATCGCCGAGCTGCTGAAGTCGCGGCCCGGTGTCTCGATTCGCATCGAGGGCCATACGGACGACTCGGGACAGGAACAGCTCAATCGCACACTGAGCGAGGAGCGCGCGAAGGCGGTGCGGGCCTACCTCATCCAGCGAGGCATCGCGGGCTCTCGCCTCGAGGCCCGGGGCTACGGTCCGTCGCGTCCCGTCGCCACGAACGACACGCAGGAAGGCCGAAGCGCGAACCGCCGCGTGGAGTTCATCATCACGAATTGATTTCTAATGCTTCCGGACAAGGGGAGTACGACCATGTTCAAGAGAGCGGCAGTGCTCGTGGTGGGTTGTGGCGCGTTGCTGGCTGACTGCGGCGCTCCCTCAAGCAGGAGAGGAGGAGGTGCGAGCGGGGCGTGAGGCAGCGGCCAGGAAGGAGCGGATGAAGGAGAGGACACCGAGAGTAGAGTGGGCCGAGTTGCTCAGGAGGACGTTGGACTTGGACGTGTTCGGCTGCGTGAGGAGTGGAGGCAGGCGGAGTGTATTGGCGTAGGTGAAGGGGGCCCCCGGGGTGAGGGCGATTGTGGAGCACCAGGGCTTGCCCACGGCCTGAGCGAGGTTGGCCCCGGCACGAGGGCCACATAAGGCCGCGTGGTGTTGAGGAGCAAGACAGCCACCAGGCCGGCGGCCCCTGCCAGGCACCTGATGGGAGCGAGGCCTGGGCAGGCGTGTACCCCAAGGGGGTTCAAGCGGTCTGTCCACCGGACGGGAGCATCGCTCGGGAGGCCCCGTCAGCGGCCCTCCTCGGCCCCTCCGCTCCAGCCCTCACCCTCAACAGGGCCTCTATCCCGCCCATACGTCACGGGTTTCGGTGTCGTCATCCCGAGGAGATTAGGCACAAGCGCATGTGTTTGCATGCGTTTCGCCCGCTGAGCGTGCGCGAGGACCCCCGCGCACAGACGAGGGCGGAAGTCGCCACGGGCCGGCTGCGGAGTCGGCAAGCGCGTGCGGGCCAATGGAGGCTGTCAAGTAGGAGAGGGCGAAACCCAGGGCGCGTGCGGGCCCTCCCCCCCTGTCTGGTTGGCCTTCCCGCATCCTATCCTTCAGGGTTGTTTCACCTGGGGGAAAGGCCAGCGACATGGCGAATGAGTACCGAAGTCCTGAGGCGGGGGAGGGCGGCGGTACGCAGTTCGAGACTCGGCGGAACGCGCGGGGCAGACCGTGGTGGGCCTCGCGTGCGGTGGTGCTGGCGGTGCTTGCGCTGCAGACGGCGTGCGCGACGAGCTACCCCATGGGCGGGACACTCGCGGGCGCGGCGCGCAGCTGGCGGCGGAGCGGCGTGACGCAGGGTGCGGCCCCGGCCTGGTCCGACGCTGGCGGCGAGGACCTGGAGGTCGCCAACCTCCGGCGAGCGGCGACGCTGCCGTGGACGGACGGAGGGCAGTGCGTCGTCGAGGAGGCCTCCCAGCCGTGGCCCGTGCTGGTGGAGCGGTGCTTTCACGAGCTCGACCAGGAGCGAGTCCAGTTCAGGGACACCACGGGGCGGTGCTCCGTGGCCTCCGCTGGGGCCGCGGCCGTGGGGCTCGGCGTGTGCGTCTTGGCGGCGCCGGAAATCGTCGTGGGAGCCGTCATCATCACGGGCGTGGTGGTGGTGGGCTTCGCGATCTCAGAGGCGCTGGAGGCGTACGAGAAGAGGGGCCGTCCCCAGGTGCGGCCGCCGTCCACGCGGCCAGTGCCGTCCACGCGGCCAGTGCCGGAGACACGGCCGGTGCCGGAAGCGCGGCCGGTGGCAGAGACGAAGCCAGCCCCACAGGAGCCCAAGAAGAAGCGGCGGCCCAAGCCGGAGCCAGCGGGAGAGGACTGGCCGCCACCGCTGCCCCCCGAGTCCACTGACAGGGAGCGTGACCGAAAGTGCGAGGCCTATCCGGAGAAGCACCGAGGCGGTGACAAGGCTCACGACGACTGCGCCGACTGGTATCCGCCCAACCGCTGGCCCGGAAAGGATGCGGTTGTAGGCGGCAAGGCCTTCGACGCGCTGCAAGTCGGGGTGCGCGTGCTGTGGGAGATCAAGACCGACGAGTTCGGCAGGTACAACGAGTTCGTCAAGAAGCAGCAGGTGGCGGACGAGCTAGAGGAATTCGAGGAAGAGAGCAGAATTGCGCGGGCCTGTGGGTATGACTTCACGGTCGGCGTTAGCACCGAGGAGCACAAGGCCGCGCTGATGGCAGCACTGGAAGAGGCGGGTCTGCGGATCAAGGTCGTGGTGACGGGGTGTAAACGCTGACGCCGCGCTATCTGCGCGGCGACGCGCATGGTCTACGGGAACGAAGGCAGCCTTCTATTCAGCCCTTTGCTGTGAGCAGCAACACTCCTTCTTTCCGCGCCTGGGCTGTCCGGAGGGCGTGGGGGATGAAGGAGAACAGGGCCTCGGGGCGGACCCGGGTGTTGTTGCCACCCAGCCACCTCCGGGCCCGTGCGAGCATCTCCGGGGAGGGGCGTTCGAGCACGGCATCCAGGGCTGGTAGAAGTCCGCCAACATCGCTCGGGGCTACGAAGAGCGCGCCGAAGTGGCCGGGTAGGCGAGCCGCCTGCTCTGCCCCCAACCCGAAGTACAAGGCGGCGGCGGCTGGGATGCGATTGGTGATGATTAGGCTGCCGTTGTCCGCGCCCAGCTGGATGCCCCAGCCGTTCGCCTCCGCGCCCGTTCTAATGAATCCCTGCCCGAATGCACTCAGCGCCTCCGGGCGGAAGAGTTCCTCGAACTCTTCGGTCCCTTCGGGGTACGTCCAAAAGCCAGGACGGGCAGGATCGGGAATAGCCTCGGGAGAAAGCGAGCTAGGGGCCTCGCGCCAGCGGTCTAGTACCTGGCGAGCGGTCGGGCTCACGGGCGAGGCGTCCACAGCTGCGGCGAAGCTTGAGGCAACTGCGGAGGAGTGCTCGGGGGGGATGCAGACAGATAGCCAGAAGAAGGTCACGCCCATGTCGAAAGCATATCCCTCCCTCGCGCGAGCCTGCGAGCTGCTCCAGGGATCGGCGGGCGGGTGGGTGCTTGAGGCGGCTGGGTGAATTAGGGCACACCGTCACCCATGAGAGAGAGCTACTCGGCTAGTGCATTCTGGCGCCCGCGCTCGGAGTCGAGGGAGGAGTGGGCGGGGCGAGCGGAGACGTTCTTCAGGTTACTGGCGGAGTGCCATCCGAGCTTAACTCGCTGGTACGAGGAGGGGCGCTCGGCCGAGGAGTCGCTGCAGCTCGGCTTTGAGCCCACGCGGGAGGCCTTCGCGCGCTTCTTCGGGCGGAGCAAGAGCCGCTTCGCCGAGGGCGGCTTCCTCTTCCGGGCCTGGACGGGTCACCTGGACTTGGCGCAGGGCGGGACGGTGGGACGGTGGGAATCTCGTCGGCCGGGACGTCGGTGCACGTGAGTAGCAGCGCGAGCGTCATCGTCCCCTCGAGCCCTTGGGAGGCGAGCGGATGCTCACCCGCGCAGTCGTCGTCCGCGTAATGCGCGCGCTGGTGACGGCGTGGGAGACGGACTGGACCATGGCGACGAGTGACGAGCTGTGGCGGCAACTCTCGCTCGAGGCGAAGACCGACACCTTCGTGGGCTGGATGACGTGGGTGCCCCGGGCTGACGGTGCTGTGCGCCACCTTCCTGACCCCGCGCGGGTGGAGGACAAGGGCAGCATCGTCGTCCTGACACCGGAGCCGCTGCGCAGCAACGACCGCGAGCACCTAGCGCTCGCCCGGCAAGTGCAGCGGAGTCTCGAGGCGGGCAGCTCATGCAGCTCAGGGAGCCTGGGCGAACAGCAGAGGGCTGATTTCCGGTTCGCGAGCGGGAAAGAAGAACGGCCCGCTGGGAGCGCCAGCGAGCCGTTCTTGGACTGCTATCAGCGACGCTGCCGCTGGAGATCCCTTTAGTCCCCGGAAGTGGGGCAAGCCCACGGGTGCTGGATCTCGGCTAACGCACGTCAGGCGAGCCCGTCTTCTACGAGCGACACAACGGTATGGATGGCCTGAAGAAGCCGCAAGCAGTCGGCAAGGTTCCCGTCAGCTGGGTCCCTTCCATGCAGAACCCAGTGCCTATTCAGTAGCTGGGGCTTAGGATCCTTATCCATATTGCGGCTGTAGAGGGCCTCTACGAATGCCTTTGTCGCGCTCCAAGCGACGTGGTCATAGGAGCCGTGACAGACAGGGACTGGAACGGCTATGCCGCTACGGGGCGCGCGGTGCGCTGGCGCTGGAGCGGCTGTCACGAGCGGAGGACGGCCGCATCGCCTATCGGAAGAAGCGCCCGCTGCCGGACGGCACCACGCACCTGCTCTTCACCGGGTTGGAGTTGCTGCGTCGCGTGGCGTCCCTGGTGCCTGCGCCTCGGGCAAACCGCACGAGGTTCCACGGCGTCTTCGCTCCAGGCGCCAAACTGCGGCCATTTCTGGACCCTCAAGCAGGAGAGGAGGAGGTGCGAGCGGGGCGTGAGGCAGCGGCCAGGAAGGAGCGGATGAAGGAGAGGACACCGAGAGTAGAGTGGGCCGAGTTGCTCAGGAGGACGTTGGACTTGGACGTGTTCGGCTGAGTGAGGAGTGGAGGCAGGCGGAGTGTGTTGGCGTAGGTGAAGGGGCCCCCCCGGGGTGAGGGCGATTGTGGAGCACCAGGGCTTGCCCACGGCCTGAGCGAGGTTGGCCCCGGCACGAGGGCCACATAAGGCCGCGTGGTGTTGAGGAGCAAGACAGCCACCAGGCCGGCGGCC
>NZ_PZOX01000059.1 GCF_003044305.1 Vitiosangium sp. GDMCC 1.1324
AGTACATGGTGCCCTCCGCCTTCGTGACGCTCGAGCAGCTCCCGCTCACGTCCAACGGCAAGGTCAACCGCAGGGCCCTGCCTGCTCCCGAGTCCTCCGACTCCGGCTCCTCCACCGCCTACGTCGCCCCTCGCACTCCCACCGAGGAGAAGCTCGCCGCCATCTGGTCCGAGGTCCTCTCCGCTCCTCGCGTCGGCGCCGAGGACAACTTCTTCGAGCTCGGTGGCCACTCCCTGCTCGCCACCCAGGTCGTCTCCCGCGTCCGCTCCACCTTCCATGTGGAGCTGCCCGTCCGCGCCCTCTTCGAGGCCCCCACCCTCTCCTCCCTCGCCCTCAGGATCGACGACGCCCTCAGCCGCCAGCACCAGAACGCACCGCGAGCACCCGCGCTGCGTCCGATGCAGCGCACGAGCGACATTCCGCTCTCCTTCTCGCAGCAGCGGCTGTGGTTCCTCGATCAGTTCGAGCCCGGCAGCCCCTTCTACAACATCCCCGCGGCCCTCCGGCTCTCCGGCGCCCTGGACATCCAGGCCCTGCGCCACGCCTTCGAGGAGCTCGTGCGCCGTCACGAGTCCCTGCGCACTACCTTCTCCTCTCGCGACGGCAAGCCCGTCCAGGTCATCGCTCCGGCCCTCTCCCTCCCACTCGAGGTGCAGGACCTTCAGGACATGCCCGCCTCCGAGCGCGAGGCCCAGGCCCGCGAGCTGGTCCGCCGGGAGGCCCTGCGCCCCTTCGACCTGGCTCGCGGCCCGCTCGTGCGCACGAGCCTGCTGCGCCTGACCCCGACTGACCATGTCCTGCTCGTCACCCTGCACCACATCGTCTCCGACGGCTGGTCCACGGGCGTGCTCGTGCGCGAGGTGGCCACGCTCTACGCCGCCTTCGCTTCCGGCCAGCGGCCTGCCCTGCCGCCCCTGCCCATCCAGTACCCCGATTTCGCTCGCTGGCAGCGCTCGTGGCTGCGCGGCGAGGCCCTCGATGCCCAGGTGCGTTACTGGAAACAGCAGCTCTCCGGCGCTCCGGCACACCTCGAGCTACCCACGGACAAGCCGCGTCCTCCCACCCAGACGTTCCGCGGCGCGCGCTACACCTTCGCCCTCCCGCCCGAGCTCTCCGAAGCGCTCACCGCCACCAGCAAGCAGCACGGCGTCAGCCTCTTCATGACGCTGCTGGCCGGCTTCCAGGCGCTGCTGTCTCGCTACTCCGGCCAGGACGACATCGTGGTTGGCTCTCCCATCGCCGGCCGCCGCACCACCGAGCTCGAGGGCCTCATCGGCTTCTTCGTCAACACGCTCGTCCTGCGCTCGCGCATCGCTCCCGAGGCCTCCTTCCGCGACCTGCTGCTCCAGGTGCGTGACACCACCCTGGGCGCCTTCGAGCACCAGGACATGCCCTTCGAGAAGCTCGTCGAGGAGCTCCAGCCCCAGCGCGATCCCAGCCGTACACCGCTTTTCCAGGTGATGTTCGCCCTGCAGAACCTCCCGGTGTCCCAGCTGGCACTCGGCGGGCTGACCCTCGCGCCCCTGGAGCTCGAGGGCAGTATCTCCAAGTTCGATCTATCCCTCTTCATGCAGGAGACGCCGCGAGGGCTGCGCGGGAACATCGAGTACAACACCGACCTCTTCGAGCCGGCGACGATCGCCCGGATGGCCGAGCACCTGCGGATGCTGCTCTCGGCCGCGGTGGCCTCGCCCGAGACGTCGGTGTCCCGGCTGCCGCTGCTCACGGAGGCCGAGAAGCACAGGCTCCTCGTCGAGTGGAACGACACCCGCGTCGACTACCCGCGCGACGCCAGCATCCACGAGCTGTTCGAGGCCCAGGCCGCGCGCACTCCGGATGCCATCGCCGTGGAGTTCGAGGGGACAACCCTCACCTACCGCCAGCTCGACTCGCGCGCCAACCAGCTCGCCCGGCACCTGCGGCGCCTGGGCCTGAAGCCCGGTACGCCCGTGGCCATGTGCATCGAGCGCTCGCTGGAGATGGTGATCGCCACGCTCGGCATCCTCAAGGCCGGCGGCGCGTACGTCCCGCTCGATCCCGGCTACCCGCGCGAGCGCCTGGAGCTCATGCTCCAGGACGTGCGCGCTCCGCTGCTGCTCGCCCAGCGCCACCTCGCCGAGCGCCTGCCGCCTGGCGAGGCGCGCCGGGTGCTGGTCGACGCCGAATGGGAGGAGATCGCCCGGGAGAGCCAGGAGCCCGTGCATGCCGGGGTGACAGCCGACACGCTGGCGTACGTCATGTACACGTCGGGCTCGACGGGCCGGCCCAAGGGCGTGTGCATTCCCCACCGCAGCGTGGTGCGGCTCGTCATGGGCTCGCGCTTCGCCGACTTCGGCCCGCGCGAGGTGATGCTGCAGCTGGCCCCCATCTCCTTCGACGCCGCCACCTTCGAGCTGTGGGGCAGCCTGCTGCACGGCGGCAAGCTCGTCGTCTTCTCCCCGCACGCGCCCTCGTTCGAGGAGCTGGGGCAGGCGCTCCGCAAGCACCACATCACCACCCTGTGGCTCACCGCCGCCCTCTTCGATCAGATGGTGGCCACGCAGTCCGAGGCCCTCGCGCACGTGCGCCAGGTGCTCGCTGGAGGTGACGTGCTCGTTCCCGAGCGCGTGAAGGCGCGGCTGACGCGAGGCCAGCTCGTCAACGGCTACGGACCCACCGAGAGCACCACCTTCGCCACCACCCATGTGCTCACCCGCCCGGAGCAGGTGGGCCACACGGTGTCCATCGGCCGGCCCATCTCCAACACGCGGGTGTACGTGCTGGACGAGCGGCTGCAGCCCGTCCCCACGGGAGTGCCCGGTGAGCTGTACATCGGCGGCGATGGCCTCGCCTGGGGCTACCTCCACCGTCCGGAACTCACCGCCGAGCGCTTCGTCCCCAATCCCATCGCCCACACCCCGGGCGAGCGGCTCTACCGCACCGGTGACAAGGTGCGCTGGCTCTCCGACGGTACGCTCGAGTTCCTCGGCCGCCTCGACTCCCAAGTGAAGCTGCGCGGCTTCCGCATCGAGCCAGGCGAGATCGAGTCCGTCCTCGATCGGCACCCGGCCGTGCGCCAGTCCATCGTCATCGCCCGCGAGGACAGGCCCGGCGACAAGCGCCTGGTGGCCTACGTCGTGCCGTCGGCCCAGGCCACCGCCGCCGAGCTGCGCACCTTCCTCAAGCAGCACCTGCCCGAGTACATGGTGCCCTCGGCCTTCGTGATGCTCGAGCAGCTGCCCATCTCGCCCAACGGCAAGGTGGACAGGAAGGCGCTACCCGTGCCGGAGGCCACGGTCTCCACCGCGGAGTACATCGCCCCGCGCACCCCCACCGAGGAGCAGCTCGCCCGCATCTGGACCGAGGTGCTCTCCGTGCCTCGCGCCGGTGCCGAGGACAACTTCTTCGAGCTGGGAGGCCACTCGTTGCTCGCCACCCAGGTCATCTCGAGAGTGCGCAGCACCTTCGAGGTGGATCTGCCCGTGCGAGCCCTCTTCGAGGCCTCCACGCTCGCCGAGCTCGCCCGCAGGATCGATGAGGCGCGAGGGCACCAGGCCCGGAGCGTGCAGCAGCAAGCGCCCGAGCTGCGTCCGGAGCCGCGCACGGGAGACATTCCGCTCGCCTTCACCCAGCAGCGGCTGTGGTTCCTCGATCAGCTCGAGCCCGGCAGCGCCGTCTACAACGTCCCCACCGCGCTGAGGCTCTCCGGCAGATTGGACGCCGGGGCCCTGCGCAACGCCTTCGGGGAGCTCGTGCGCCGCCACGAGGCCCTGCGCACCACCTTCGCCGCTCGCGATGGCCAGCCCATCCAGATCATCGCGCCGGAGCTCTCCATTCCGCTCGAGGTGCTGGATCTCCAGAGCCTGCCCGCCGCCGAGCGTGAGGACCGGGCCCGAGAGCTGATCCGCCAAGAGGCCCTGCGCCCCTTCGACCTGGCCAACGGTCCGCTCCTGCGCACCTCGCTGTTGCGCATGGCGCCGGAGGACCACGTGCTGCTCGTGGCCATGCACCACATCGTCTCCGACGGTTGGTCCATGGGCGTGCTCGTGCGCGAGGTGGCCACGCTCTACGCCGCCTTCGCCTCCGGCCAGCAGCCGACCCTGCCCGCCCTGCCCATCCAGTACGCCGACTTCGCTCTCTGGCAGCGCTCGTGGCTCCAGGGCGAGGTGCTCGACTCGCAGCTGCGTTACTGGAAGCAGCAATTGGGTGACGCTCCGCCCCATCTGGAGCTGAGCTCCGACAAGCCCCGGCCCCCCGTCCAGACCTTCCGCGGTGCCAGCCTGCCCGTGGCGATTCCCAAGGCGCTCTCCGACTCCATCAAGTCCCTGTCCACGCGCGCTGGCGTCACTCCGTTCATGACGCTGCTGGCGGCCTTCCAGGTGCTCCTGCACCGCTACTCCCGCCAGGACGACATCTCCGTCGGTTCCCCCATCGCCGGCCGCCGAGACACCAAGCTCGAGGGGCTCATCGGCTTCTTCGTCAACACGCTCGTCCTGCGCTCGCGCATCGCCCCCGAGGCTTCCTTCCGCGACCTGCTGATGCAGGTGCGCGACACCACCCTGGCTGCCTACGAGCACCAGGAGATGCCCTTCGAGAAGCTCGTCGAGGAGCTCCAGCCCCAGCGTGACCTCAGCCGCTCCCCCTTGTTCCAGGTGATGTTCATCCTGCAGAACGCACCGGTGGGGACGCTGTCGCTGCCGGGTCTCTCCATGAAGCAGTTGGAGATGAAGAGTGGCACGGCCAAGTTCGACTGGACGCTCGCGCTCAGCGACACGCCCAATGGCTTCGCGGGTGGCCTCGAGTACAACACCGACCTCTTCGAGCGCGACACCGTGGCTCGCGCCATGGAGCACCTGCGCATCCTCCTCGAGGCCGCTGTCGCTCGTCCGGACTCCCGTCTCTCCGACCTGCCCCTGCTCTCCTCCGCCGAGAAGCACAAGCTCCTCGTCGAGTGGAATGACCTCCCTCTCGACTACCCGCGCGACGCTACCCTCCATGAGCTCTTCGAGGCCCAGGCCGAGCGCACTCCTCACGCTGAGGCCCTCGTCGATGGCTCGAGCTCCCTCACCTACGCGCAGCTCAATGCCCGCGCCAACCAGCTCGCCCACTCCCTGCGTTCCCTGGGCGTCGGTCCCGAGACTCCCGTCGGCATCTGCTCCAGGCGCTCGGCTGACCTCGTCGTCGGTCTGCTCGGCATCCTCAAGGCCGGTGGCCTCTACGTCCCGCTGGACCCCGCCTATCCCCGTGACCGTCTGGGCTTCATCATCGAGGATGCCCAGCTCCGCTTCCTCGTCGCCCAGTCCTCGGTGACGGACAGCCTCCCAGCCCACTCCGCTCACGTCCTCCTGCTCGACAAGGACTCCGAGGCACTGTCGCGCGCCAGCTCCAGCAACCCTGCTCGTGCGGCCACCAACAGCAACCTCGCCTACCTCATCTACACCTCGGGCTCCACGGGCCGTCCCAAGGGCGTCTCCATCGAGCACCGCAACGCCGTCTCCTTCCTCTTCTGGGCTCGCTCCGTCTTCTCCCCGGAGCTCCTCTCCGGCCTGCTCGCCTCCACCTCCATCGCCTTCGACCTCTCCGTCTTCGAGCTCTTCCTACCCCTGAGCCTCGGCGGCACCGTCATCCTCGCGGGCAACGCCCTGGAGCTGCCCACCCTCCCCGCCTCTCAGCGCGTCTCCCTCGTCAACACCGTCCCCTCCGCCATGTCGGAGCTGCTGCGCTCCGGCGGCCTTCCTTCCTCCGTTCGGGTCGTCAACCTGGCCGGTGAGCCTCTGGCCACTTCCCTCGTCCAGCAGCTCTACCAACAGCCCGGTCTCTCTCTCGTCTACGACCTCTACGGGCCCTCCGAAACCACCACCTACTCCACCTTCACCCTCCGCCACTCCGACAAGCCCGCCACCATCGGCAGGCCCATCTCCGGCACTCAGGTCTACCTGCTCGACTCTCACCTGCGGCCCGTCCCCATTGGCGTGCCCGGTGAGGTCTTCATCGCTGGTGCCGGTGTCTCCCGCGGCTACCTCGGCCGCCCCGAGCTCACCTCCGAGAAGTTCCTCCCCGACCCCTTCGGCTCTCTCCCCGGTGCTCGCATGTACCGCACCGGCGACCTCGCCCGTTACCGCTCCGACGGCAACCTCGAGTACCTCGGCCGCACCGACTTCCAGGTCAAGGTGCGTGGCTTCCGCATCGAGCTCGGTGAGATTGAGACCGTCCTCGACAAGCACCCCGGCGTTCGCCAGGTCGTCGTCGTCGCTCGCGAGGACAGACCCGGCGACAAGCGTCTGGTCGCCTACCTCACTGCCTCCGGTCAGCAGGCTCCCACCACCGCCGAGCTTCGCGCCCACCTCAAGCAGCACCTGCCCGAGCACATGGTGCCTTCCACCTTCGTCGTGCTCGAGCAGTTGCCTCTCACCCCCAACGGCAAGATCAACCGCAAGGCCCTGCCCGCCCCGGAGGCCCCTCAGGACTCCGGCGCCGAGTACATCGCCCCGCGCACTCCCACCGAGGAGAAGCTCGCCGCCATCTGGGCCGAGGTCCTCTCTGTTCCTCGCATCGGAGCCGAGGACAACTTCTTCGAGCTGGGTGGCCACTCCCTGCTGGCCACTCGCGTCCTCTCTCGCCTGCGCACCGCCTTCGAAGTCGAGCTGCCCGTTCGCGCCCTCTTCGAGGCTCCCACCCTGTCCGCTCTCGCTCTCAAGATCGACGAGGCCCGGCTCTCACGGAGCGCTCCGCGGGCTTCGATCCCGATCTCCATCAAGCGCACGGGAGACATTCCGCTCGCCTTCACCCAGCAACGGCTGTGGTTCCTCGATCAGCTCGAGCCCGGCAGCGCCGTCTACAACATCCCCTCCGCTCTCCGGCTCTCCGGTCAGTTGAACACCGAGGCCCTGCGCCAGGCCTTCGAGGAGCTCGTGCGCCGTCACGAGTCCCTGCGCACCACCTTCTCCTCTCGCGATGGCCAGCCCATCCAGCTCATCGCGCCGTCGCTCTCCATTCCGCTCGATGTGCTGGACCTCCAGGACGTGCCGGCCTCCAAGCGTGAGGACCGGGCCCGAGAGCTGATCCACCAGGAGGCCCTGCGGCCCTTCGATCTGGCCAATGGCCCGCTCCTGCGTACCTCGCTGTTGCGTCTGGCCTCCGACGACCACGTGTTGATCGTCGCCATGCACCACATCGTCTCCGACGGTTGGTCCATGGGCGTGCTCGTGCGTGAGGTCGCCTCGCTCTACGCCGCCTTCGCCTCCGGCAAGCAGCCTTCTCTGCCTGCCCTACCCATCCAGTACGCGGACTTCGCTCTCTGGCAGCGCTCGTGGCTCCAGGGCGAGGTGCTCGACTCGCAGCTGAGTTACTGGAAGCAGCAATTGGGTGACGCTCCGCCCCATCTGGAGCTGAGCACCGACAAGCCCCGGCCCCCCGTCCAGACCTTCCGCGGTGCCAGCCTGCGCGTCTCCTTCTCCAAGGAGCTATCCGAGTCCATCAAGTCCCTGTCCACCCGCCTCGGCGTCACTCCGTTCATGACGCTGCTGGCCGGCTTCCAGGTGCTCCTGCATCGCTACTCTCGCCAGGACGACATCTCCGTCGGCTCGCCCATCGCCGGCCGCCGCGACACCGCGCTCGAGGGCCTCATCGGCTTCTTCGTCAACACCCTCGTCCTGCGCTCGCGCTTCTCCCCGGAGACTTCCTTCCACGACCTGCTGAAGCAGGTGCGCGACACCACCCTGGGCGCCTACGAGCACCAGGACATGCCGTTCGAAAAGCTCGTCGAGGAGCTCCATCCCCAGCGCGATCTCAGCCGCCCTCCCTTGTTCCAGGTGATGTTCATCCTGCAGAACACTCCCTCCGAGACGCTCTCTCTGCCGGGTCTCACCCTGCGCTCGCTGCCGCAGTCCAGCGGCACGGCCAAGTTCGACTGGACGCTCGCGCTCAGCGATACGCCCAACGGCTTCGCCGGTGGCCTCGAGTACAACACCGACCTCTTCGAGCGCGACACCGTGGCCCGCGCCATGGAGCACCTGCGCATCCTCCTCGAGGCCGCTGTCGCTCGTCCGGACTCCCGTCTCTCCGACCTGCCCCTGCTCTCCTCCGCCGAGAAGCACAAGCTCCTCGTCGAGTGGAACGACCTCCCTCTCGACTACCCGCGCGAGGCCACCCTCCACGAGCTCTTCGAGGCCCAGGCCGAGCGCACTCCTCACGCCGAGGCCCTCGTCGATGGCGCTCGAGCCCTCACCTACGCCGAGCTCAATGCTCGCGCCAACCAGCTCGCCCACTCCTTGCGTGCTCTGGGCGTCGGTCCCGAGACTCCCGTCGGCATCTGCTCCAGGCGCTCAGCCGACCTCGTCGTCGGTCTGCTCGGCATCCTCAAGGCCGGTGGCCTCTACGTCCCGCTGGACCCTGCCTACCCTCGCGAGCGTCTGGGCTTCATCATTGAGGATGCCCAGCTTCGCTTCCTCGTCGCTCAGTCCACGGTGACGGACAGCCTCCCGCCTCACTCCGCCCACGTCCTCCTGCTCGACAAGGACTCTGAGGTTTTGTCTCGCGCCAGCACCAGCAATCCCCCTCGTGCGGCCGCAAGCTCCAACCTCGCCTACCTCATCTACACCTCGGGCTCCACGGGCCGCCCCAAGGGCGTCTCCATCGAGCACCGCAATGCCGTCTCCTTCCTCTTCTGGGCCCGCTCTGTCTTCTCTCCGGAGCTTCTCTCCGGCCTGCTCGCCTCCACCTCCATCGCCTTCGACCTCTCCGTCTTCGAGCTCTTCCTACCCCTGAGCCTCGGTGGCACTGTCGTGTTGGCCAACAACGCCCTGGAGCTGCCCTCTCTCCCGGCCGCTCAGCGCGTCTCTCTCGTCAACACCGTCCCCTCCGCCATGTCGGAGCTGTTGCGCTCCGGCGGCCTTCCCTCCTCCGTCCGCGTCGTCAACCTGGCCGGCGAGCCTCTGGCCACTTCTCTCGTCCAGCAGCTCTACCAAC
>NZ_PZOX01000006.1 GCF_003044305.1 Vitiosangium sp. GDMCC 1.1324
GACTGCGGTTTCCGCAATCGTCTTCTTCTTGGGCTTGCTATTTGGTTTTCAAAGACCGAGTCGCTTGTTGCTGCCGCGACTTCGTGCTACCGTTTTCTTCACTTCTCGGCTGCACCCCGTTCAACTTTCGGGGCCGCCTTCTTTATTTTGAACCGGTTTCCCTGTCAAGCGACCGTTGCCGCTCTGTTTCACCGATTTGCCCCGGCCTGGATTAAACGCCGCGCCGTTGCGCTTTGTTTCTTCCTTTCGAGGAAGGGCGCGGAACCTTCTGCCTTTCCGCATCCTCTGTCAACTTGCTTCGTCGACTCTTTCTTCCGCCCCGCTCTGGCTTTGTCGCCTTCCGACTTCCGCCGTTTCGAGGGGACGCGGCTTCTACCACCACCGCATCTGGAGTCAACTTCGCTCGCTGACTTTCTATTTTGTCTTTCACTGCTTCGTCCGGAGGTCTCCGTCGCCGTTGCGACTTCGCCTTCCCGTCCGAGGGGACGCGGCTTCTACCACCGCCGCATCTGGAGTCAACTTCGCTCGCTGACTTTCTATTTTGTCTTTCACTGCTTCGTCCGGAGGTCTCCGTCGCCGTTGCGACTTCGCCTTCCCGTCCGAGGGGGCGCGGCTTCTATCACCACCGAGCCTGGAGTCAACAGCCTTCGTCGACTCTCTTTTTTCCTCTGACGCCTCGGAGAGGGGCGCGGCATCCAGGCTCACCACTCCCCCTTCGGGAGCTCCAACCGCCCACCGGGTAAGCCGCCCCTCACGGGACGGCGATCTCCACAGCCACCAAGCCGGACTTCTGCGTGCGGTTGACGCACGTCTTGAAGTCACAGCGAGAGCTCCCCGTGATGCCTTGGCCTGTGCGCCGGCCCGGCGCACAGCCCGCGCGTCACCCTCCAGCGGCCCTTCTTGGCCCCTCTTCACCAGCCCGCCTCCCTTCACAGGGCCCCCTTGCGTCCCATCCTCTACGCGTGGGTTTTCATCAGTGGCGCACGGCGTTCTCGTCGAGGAACCGCAGCACGGTGTCGGCGACCTCCTGCCAGCCGTGGTCGATGGTGAGCGAATGGCCTCGACCGGGCATCCCCACGAAGCGGGTGGGGTTCGGGTTGTGCTTGTAGCGTCCGTACGTAGCGTGGGCGATCTTCCACGGGACCGTGTGGTCCCGCTCCCCCGAGACCACCAACAGCGGGCCGCGGTCGCTCCGTTGGGTGTCGACGCGCGCCTCGGTGCGTGGGTTCAGGTTCGCGAACGCCATCTGGAAGAGCGCCATCCCGGAGGCGGGGACCGATTCGCGCTCGTAGAGGACCTTCGCTTCCTCTTCGGGCACGGCGTTGGCGAAGCCGTACCGGAACTGTTCGTACGTCAGCGGCACCCCGCGACGCCGATTCCGGGGATCGCGCAATCCAACCGATGCCACCTTCAAAGAGGAGAACGGCAACGGCAGCACGCCGCGAAACGGCCCGGGATCGATCGCCACCGCGCCGACGGCCAGGCCGCGGCCTGCGAGGATCTGGGTGATCAAGCCGCCGGTTGAATGACCGATCACGACGGGCTTCTGGTGAAGCTGGCCAATCACCTCGGCGAAGTGCTCGGTGACCTTGCTGATCGACTGTCCCGCGACGGCTTCGGGGTGGGCGCGAGCCTCCTCGACGCTCGCCGGATCGTCGGGCCAATCCGGTGCCAGCGTTGCATACCCGCGCTTCTCGAAGAGGTCGCGCCAGGGCTTCCAGCTTCCGGCGAGCAACCATAGCCCATGCACGAACACCACCGGCGTACGTCCCGAGGCGTTCGCAGCCCCAATCTCCTGCTGCTCTCTCTGTGTCAGTGCCATGCACCCACGTTGCATCCGAACGCGCGCGCAGTCAGCGGACGAGGTGAGGACCGGCTCGTCGCTCGCGTGTCGCTGCGTCAGCGGCGCTCCGGATGCACCGTTCAGTGAACCTCCAAAACGGGAGCATCGCGATGAGCAAGCCACTGGCATCCACCCTCGAACCGGACACCCGCGCGTGGCTCGAGAAGCTGCAGGCTGTGGGTGGAAAACCGATCTACGAGCTGTCGCCGAAGGACGCTCGCCAGGTTCTCTCCGACATTCAATCCGGCACCGACGTAGAGAAGCTTCCGGCCGACATCGAGGACCGCAAGCTCGGCGAGGAGGTGCCCGTGCGGATCGTGAGGCCGGTCGGCGCTTCGGTACCGCTGCCGGTCATCATGCACTTCCATGGCGGCGGCTGGGTGCTGGGCGGCAAAGACACCCATGATCGGCTGGTGCGGGAGCTGGCCAATGGAGCGCACGCCGCGGTGGTCTTCGTCGACTACACGCCTGCTCCGGAGGCGAAGTTCCCGGAGCAGCTCGAACAAGCGTACGGCGCGACGAAGTGGATCGCGGAGAACGGCGAGTCGCTCGGCCTCGATCCGACGCGGCTGGTGGTGCTCGGGGACAGCGTCGGCGGGAACATGGCGACGGTGGTGGCGATGATGGCGAAGGAACGCGGCGGGCCGGAGATCGCGTTCCAGGTGCTGTTCTACCCGGTGACCGATGCGAACTTCGACACGGGCAGCTATCGCGAATTCGAGAGCGGCTACTTCCTCGAGCGCGAAGGGATGAAGTGGTTCTGGGACAACTACCTGCCGAACCAGGAGAAGCGGAGCGACCGGCACGCCTCACCGCTGCGCGCGTCGATCGATGAGCTGAAGGGACTGCCACCCGCGCTGATCATGGTCGGCGAGCACGACGTGCTCCGTGACGAAACCGAAGCGTACGCGCACAAGCTGCTCACCGCTGGAGTCCCGGTCGCTGCGACCCGGTTCCTCGGAACGACTCATGACTTCGTCATGCTCAATCCGATCACGCACACGCCGGCACCGCGTGCGGCGCTCAGGCTGGCGACCGAAACGCTGCGGCGCGTGTTCGGCGAGGAGCGGCGCGCAGAGGAGAGCATTGGCGGCGTGGAGTGGGCCGCGATCCATCGCGAGGCCCAGCCATCGATGACGCATTGATGCGATGTCCGGGCGCGCCCTGGGAGTTCAGAGCCAGCGCGAGATGCTCCACCGCTTCCTCACGGAGGTGGTGCGGGAGCTCACGGTGCTGGTGGGCAACTCCTGGGGCGGTCTTCACGCTCGCGCGCCGGGGCCTCTTCGAGTCCTGGGTGCGTCTGGCCGGTCCTGAGACGGTGGTGGCTGCCAGCGCCAATAGAACCACCCCAGCGCGACACCATAGGTGAGGTGGGTCATCCAGGAGACCCAACGCGGTACATTCTCCGCCCAGAGATTGTGTCCGTTGAGCTGCCGTTGAATGCCCGGCATCAGGACGGACCCGTCGATGAGGAGCGCGAGCACGCCCACCAGGGCCCCGAGGAGAACAGCCTGGCTCCGGCGGAAGCGGCGCGGCGAGAGCCCGACCACGAGGCCGAATACCTTGGACCAGAGGACGCTTGGGCCCAGCTGGTGGGCGAGGAGCCCCGGCAGCACCGAGCTCATCGACACCTGGTGAAGCGCCGGCTCTCCCACGACCAACGCGGTAAACACCTGGAGAGGATAGAGCACGTTCTTCCCCCGGAGCACCGCCAGACACATCGCCATGGCGAGCATCGACAGACCCGCTGCCTGCCCGGACACCAGGCTGGTGAACATGGCTGGACGGGACGGGATTCGCATGGCGCACCCAAAGAAGATGGGCTCGTAGACACCCGGCGCCATCGAGCCACCGGGTCAGGAGGAGGCTATCTGCCTTTGAAGCTCGAGCAGCTCGGAGAGGCCAAGATCCGAGACGAGGGCGTAGCCCTGGTCACCCTCCTTCCAAAGAATGAGGCTGAAGCCTCGGACGGCTTGCGCGCGCGGGCGGGCAGGGAACGCGAGCCCCTCGGCGTTGACGACGAAGAGCGAGGCCGTGTGTAACCGCCGCTTGTAGACGAATACGGCGGCTCGACGATCGAGGAATGGCTCGACCGCCCCGCCCTGCAACGGGAACTCCGGGCTTCCCGCGAATCGCACGTTCGGAGCGAAGTCCAGCTTGCCACCAAACCAGGGCTTGACCTCGTGGAGGCCGCCCGTCACTTGGGCGAGCGGGGCGCCCTGCAGCACGCGCAGGTGATCATTGACGGTCTCGGTTTCCAGCTGCCGCAGCTCGGAGCGATGCTCGACGAGCATCGACGTCCCCCCGATCACCACGGCCAGCGCGGCCGCGAGGGCCCCTGCCATGGCGAAGGCTCGAACCTTCCTGACAGCCCTCCTGGTGACCGGGGCGGGAGCAGGCCAGCTCGCAGCGAGCCGCCGCTTGAGCGCAAGGGGAGCTGCGTACCGGGGCAACTTCGCCTCGAGCACCTCGGTCAGCGCGCGTTCAGCGGCGAAATGAGCACGGCAGGTGGGGCACCCGGACAGGTGCCGCTGAAGGTCGGCGGCCTGCTCGGCTGACGCCGGCCTCGCCAGATTGTCTCCGCTGAGCTCTCGCGCCTCGTGGCAATCCATTTCATTCCTCTATCGTCCTCAAGGACGATACGCAGCCAACCGCTTGCGAAGCTCCGCTCGAGCGCGGAACAACCTCGACTTGACGGTCCCTTCCGCGCAGCCCAACACGCGAGCAACCTCCGTTTCCGTCAGGCCTTCCAGGTCCAGGAGGATGACGGTCCGCCAGGCTTCGGGAAGCGCATGGACTGCTTCGGCAACCTCTTCAGCGACCAGCGCCCGGATCTGCTCGAACCGGGCCTCATCCGTGGTGTCTCCCACCGAGGGGGCCGGCTCGAGCGAGGCGTCCGCCTCGAGCGAGACTGACTCGGAAGACGAGCGTCGTCGCCCATCCAGGTAGGTGTTGCGGAGGATGCGGAAGAGCCAGGCCTTGAGGTTGCTTCCGGGCTCGAACTGGTGCGCGGCGCTGAGGGCGCGGGCGTAGGTTTCCTGAACCAGGTCCTCCGCATCGGAGGGGGTACGCACCAGCCAGCAAGCGAAGTTGTAGAGCGCGTCCGCGTGCTCAAGCGCGTGGCGAACGACCTCATTGGAATCGCCTCCCTCGATAGCGCTCACGCCCACGCATTAACCATCGCCTCCACCCCCTTCAACGCCCGAAACAGCAGAGGGTTCCCGGAGCATGGAACCATTTCGGGACTCCACCGTTGGACAGCTGAAGGGCGCATCGCCCTTCAGTCGCAGGGAGGCCACCATGAAGTTCGATGCAATCGTTTCATTCTTCACCCACCCTCCAACGTCGGGGCCGAAATCGACCCTGTTCATCCGGCTGATGGCCGGTGGGGTCTTTTTCTGGGAGGGTTTGCTCAAATTCGTCTACACCAACCAGGGAGTCGGCCGCTTCACCAAGCTGGGAATGCCCATGCCCGGCGTGCTCGCGCCGGCCATCGCAGTGCTCGAGATCGGGGGGGGCCTGCTCCTGATGAGCGGTCTCGGCACGAGGCTCATCAGCGTGCCCTTCATCGTCGAGATGATTGTGGCCATCCTCTCCACGAAGATCTCGCTCTACCTGGGCATCTCACCGCTCCCCAGACCGCCTGCGCCACCCTTCATGGGGCCCTGGGCGGTGCTGCACGAGATTCGTTCAGACTACGCACAAATCATGTCCTGCATCTTCTTGCTGGCGGCCGGCCCGGGCCCCTGGTCGCTCGACGCGCTTCTCCGAAGACGGCGAGCGGCAACCACCCGGCTGACTCACCTTCCACGGACCGACCCCCTTCGGCCTGCCCGGCCTGGAACTGCATGAGCCCCAAGAAAGGAGCCAAGCGGAGGTAGCAAGCCGGTCGAAGCGGGACCGACGACGACATGGGACGGAGCTTCTCTGGGGAGGGGGGGTGTTACATTCAGTGCAGGGTGAGCAACGAGCGGAGGAGTTGATGCGCAGCTGCGGTGAGCAACTCATCGAAGAGGGTCGACAGCAGGGACTGACCCGAGGGCGTGCCGAATACGTCCTGCGGATGCTCACCGCACGGGGCGTTGAGGTCGACGAGACGGCCCGCCAGCGCATCCTCCCCGGCGTGCTGGACGACTTCGCACAGTAGAAGCGAGCCCCCGAACGAAAGACCGTTCACCCTCGGGCGGATGCGCTGTCACGGAGCAGTCACGCCCTCTTTGAGACACATGCCGCAGGCCTGGGTCGTAGGCAGTTTCGCCTACGAGAACTGGTGGTCCGCCCATATGCCGCACGCCGCACCTTCCGAGCCGTCCCGCCGTCCTCACATCAACAGAGCCATCGTCGCCTACATGGTGATGGTGCACGGGCTCGCCGCGTCCGCGTTCTGGTTGCCCTGGCCTCCCTATGCGCTACCAGTAGCGCTCACGCTGTACGTGACGATCGGACTCGGCACCACGGTGGGGCTGCACCGGCTCCTCAGCCACCGCGCCTTCCGCTGCCCGCGCTGGGTCGAGTACGGGCTCGTCTCGGTGGCCATGCTCACCGGACAGGGCAGCCCCCTGCTGTGGGCCGCCACCCATCGCCTCCACCACGTCCATACCGACAGCCCCCAGGACATCCACTCCCCGCTGCGCGGCTTCTGGTACTCGCACATGGGCTGGATCCTCGATGACGACTCGACAGACCCCGAGGCCTGGCGCACCTACTGCCGCGACCTCGCCCACGACCGCTACTACCACTGGCTGCTGCGCTACCGGATGGTTCCCCAGGTCGTCGCGGTGGTGCTGTTTGGCGTGACACTCGGCTGGAGCGCGGTGCCCGCCTGCTTCTTCCTGCCGGTGGTGTGCTGGATGCAGAGCACCTACTGCGTGAACTCGGTGTGCCACGTGAAGGCGTTCGGTTTCCGGCGCCACGACACGCAAGACCACAGCCGCAACGTGTGGTGGGTCGCCGTGCTCGCGCTCGGCGAGGGCTGGCACAACAACCACCATGCCTTCCCCGGCTCGGCGCGCCACGGCCAGGGCATGTGGCAGGTGGACCCGGGCTGGGCCTTCATCCGGTTGCTGAGCTGGCTCGGCCTCGCGTGGGACGTGCGCCTCCCCGGCCAGCGAGCTCCCGAGCCCCCGCAGCACCTCCCGGCGGCCTGAAGCGCCCCCATTCCCGCCCTCCACTCCTCCCGAGGCACCCGTCATGCGGATCGCCGTCATCTCCACGTACACGCACCCGACCCGGCTACGCATCAAGGAGCCGTCCATCATGCAGTCCTCGGTGCCCGAGCTCATCGCCGGGCTCTGCCCCGAGGATGCGGACATCGAGCTCTACAACGAGAAGGAGGTGGACATCCCGCTCGACCGGGACTGGGACCTGGTCTTCTTCTCGTACCTGCACTCGTACTACGAGCACACCAAGGTGCTCTCCACGCTCCTGCGCCAGCGCGGCATCGTGACGGTGGCGGGCGGGCGCCACGCGAGTCACTTCCCGGAGGACTGCGAGAAGTACTTCGACGCCGTCATCACCGGAGAGCCCGAGCCCAACGTCCCCGCGCTCATCGAGGACTTCCAGAAGGACCAGCTCCGCAAGCGCTATGGCCTGGCCTCGAAGGGCGTCACGGCCATCAAGCCGTACCGCTACGACCTCATCGACTTCACGCACAACAAGGTGCGCCTGCCGGGCATCGAGGCCTCGCGAGGCTGTCCCTTCCACTGCAACTTCTGCGTGCTCACCGGGCACGAGCGCTACCGCTACCGTCCCGTGCCCCAGGTCATCGAGGAGCTCCAGACGCGCATGCGCTGGAACAAGAACTTCTTCGGGCTGATGGATGACGCGTTCGTCTTCCTGGACAACAACCTGGGGGGCTCGCCCAAGTACCTGCGCGAGCTGTGCGAGGCGCTCATCCCCCTGAAAAAGACCTGGGGCTGCGCGCTCACCTTCAACGTGCTCAAGGACGAGTCGCTGGTGAAGCTGATGGCGCGCGCGGGCTGCCGCTACATCTACACCGGCCTGGAGTCGCTCAATCCCGAGTCCATCGAGGCGATGAACAAGGGCCAGAACAAGCTGGCCGAGGTGGACGCGGTCATCCGGCGCGCGTTCTCCAGCGGGATCCTCCTGTCGTTCGGGCTCATCGTCGGCTCGGACGGCGACACCAACGAGTACCTGGAGAAGGTGCCCCAGTACCTGGCGGACCTGAGCTACTTCTCCATCACCTTCCTGGGCATCGTCTGCCCGTACCCGGAGACGCCCTTCTTCCGCGAGGTGGCTTCCGAGGGCCGGCTGCTACCCGGCACCCTCAGCCGTGACTACGACGGCTACACCCTCTGCCACCGCCCGAAGAACCTGCACCCCTCGGAGGTGGTGGAGCACTTCCAGCGGCTGTGCCACACGCTGGGCAGCCTTCCCAACATCGCGCGGCATTACTGGTCCAAGCTGATGATGAGCGACCTGCCGCGCTACCGGAGCACCATCCTCTTCTCGGGGCCGGAGATCCTCAGCATCCGCAACCCCGTGAAGAACCCGGCGCGGCGCTACATCGCGGGGATGGACCCCCTCGAGTCCTGGGACGCGCAGCAGATGGCGCGGCTGGGACTCGAGCCGCAGCGCATCGGTCCGGTAGAGTTGCTGGCCCGCGTGGGCTGAGTCATGAGCCGTACGGTGCGGACGCTCCCTCGGGGTGAGGGAGCGCCCGCGTCCGGGAGCTACTCGGGGTCACACACCCCATCGCAGGTGTGGACGATGACCCCGTCCGGCCGCAGGAAGCGGTCCACCTGCTCGCGGCCCTTGGCCAGGCGACGCACGCCCTCGTGCACCGCGTTGTCTTCCTTGGGGGGAGTGGCCACGGTGCCGGGCAGCGGCTCGGGGACGTTGAAGTTGAACTCCACGAGGCCCGAGCCGTTGAGAGGGCCTTCGCTGGAAGGCAGCGCGGGAATCTCCTGGGGAGCCGGCTTCAGCAGCGTCAGGCCCAGGGCACGAGCGTGGACGTGAGAGGCCACGTTCGGCACCTGCGCATCTCCCAGGCCCATCTGAGCCAGCACACGACGCTCCGAGGGCGCGCCCGGGTAGAAGTCCCGGAGCACGTGGGGCGCGTAGGTGATGGGGTCGATCCGGTCGAAGGAGGTCTGGAGCATCGCCGTGAACTTCTGCCGATCGAGCGGATCCGGCACCGACTGGGAGATGACGTCCAGGAAGGGCTGGAAGGGCCTGGCCCGGAACATCATCAGCGAGAAGCCCGCGCCGCCCACGCTGAGCACCCCGCGCTGCACATGGGGCGACAGTGCCAGGTACGTGCCTCCGAGGATGTGACCCTGGCTGATGCCGTAGTAGTACGTCTGCTCTGGGTCGTACGCGAGCTTGCCGCCAATCTGGAAGGCCGCCAGCGAGCGCAGGGTCGTCTTCGCCGCGTACGTCACGGCGATCTGGTTGGCCATGGCCTGATGGACGCGATCCGTGAAGAGCATCGTCTCGCTCGGCTTGTTGGCCATGGCGCCGGCGACGACGAGCCGATCCGGAGCCGACATGCCCCACCAGTCGATGGTGAACGACATCATCTTCGTGGCCTGGAGGAACGGACGCACGAAGCTGCCGTCCGCCTCGCCCTGTCCCCCGAAGAAGCCATGGCCGTACTGCAGGAAGCGGCCGGGCACGCTGGAGACATCGAGGGAGCGCGGAATCTGCGCGGTGAAGGGCACCTGTGTGGTGCCGTTCTGCCGCACACGGCCCAGCGCGTTGCGGGCCAGCGGCGCACCGGGCTGGTCGCTCTCCAGGAAGAGCGGAACCTCGATGGTGCCCTGGATGCGGCGGAAGACGTTTGCATCGACGTCCTCGGTGATGGAGGTGATGTTCACCGCGGGCGGAGCCGCGGCGAGGCGGTCCATCGTCATCCGGCGCACGTCGAGCATGTCACGGGTGACGTGCTCCTCGGACTCGGTGGTGAAGTCCCAGGCGAGCTGAAGGCTGGCGCGCTCCACCCCCGCCACCTCGAGCCGGGGGAAGATCTGCCCCTCATAGCGTCGGGTGAGGGGGTCGAGGACGGAGTCACCCGTCGTCTGGTTGTCCCGGATGCGGCGGAAGCCCTCGGGCACCGGCACGGGCTGGCCGTCCCGAGCGACGAGCTGGCGCAGCGCGATGATGTAACGGGTGCCGTTCTTCAGCCGCTCAAGGGGGCGGATGAAGAGCGCCCGGTGCGCGTCATCCGGAGCGTTGGGGTCCAGCTCCGCGAAGTGGAGCACGCCCCGGCCCGTCTCGGCCTCGATGAGGACCGTGGGCCCCTCCACCGCCGAGGTGGGTGAACCCAGGGCCGGCAGGTTGGCGTCGGACACACCGGCCGGGAAGAGCGCGAGGATGGGTGTGAGGTGGGACCAGCCGTCCGCCGGGTGGAGAGAGGTGACATCAATGGGCTTCCCCCGCGCGTCCTTGGGGAGCGCGGCGTCGGAGATGCGCACGCGCCGGCCCGAGGGCAGGGACGGGTCCGCCATGAGCCACTGGTCCGAGGGATAGGGCAGCAGGCAGTCCGCATCGGCGGCGATGGGGTTGCAACCCTCGGGGATGTCGAGCGGCGCGGGCCCGGATGGTGGCGGCTTCACCTCGTCCTCGCCACAGGCCGACAAGGCCAGGAGGGAGACGGGCAGCAGCCAGCGCCATGAGCGCATGAACAGAGAAGAACGCGACATGCCGGGTCTCCTCTACTTCGCGCCGCCAGAGGCCATGCGCTGCATCATCTCGTTGTACTCCGCCATGGTGCCCAGGCCCACGGCGGCGCGGCGCGCGTCCACTGTGGCCTCGTCCTCGATGGGGCGCGGCACCAGCTTGCCGTCCACTGTGTGGAACTGGGTGCCGTAGCGCTGGGGCTTGCCCTCGGCCACCAGGATGCGGTCCGTCAGGTAGGCGAGATCCTTCTTCGAGCCCTCGCCAGCCTCCACCGACTTCTCCAGCAGCGGCAGGCACTGCTTCTGGAAGGCCAGGTCGAGATCCGCATGCTGCACCAGGAGCCACGCGCCCTGGGAGGCCCGCTCGCCCACCAGCGTCTTCGTGGGCCAGCCCACCTGCGCGATGATCTCCTTCATCCGCGCGGTGTTCTTCACGTCGATGGCCTTCATGCGCTCGTTGGTCGCCGCGTCCTTGAACTGCGCCGCACCCGCCGCGCGCCGGGCGGCCTGGTCCTCGTCCACCATGCGCAGCAACTCATCGCGCAGTTCCGGCTTCTGCGCCGCGTTGCGCTTCTCATCGTTGGCGGCCACGCGCTCCACCACGCGGGCGAACGCGGGGTCCTCGCGCAACGAGGCGAGGTCTGGATCCTTCTTCATGTGCTCGGCCTCGGCGAAGCCGGCGTCCGCGGAGCGCTCGAGCCAGATGAGGGCCTCGGCCTTCTGGCCCTCGAGGGCGGCGGAACACGCGGCACCATAGAGGCTGTTCGCATTGCGGATGCCCTGCTCCCAAGCCTGGCGATAGAGCGGGAGCGCCTCGGCCGTCTTCCCACTCATGGCCAGCGCATCCGCCTGGCTCGCCAGCTTGCGGGCCTCGGCCGTGGGCGCCGGAGCTGCGGCCGGAGCGGCAGGGGCAGCGGCGGAAGTCTCGGAGGACGGGGTGTGGGCGCAGGCCGACAGCAGGCTCAGGGCGGCGAGCCGCACGATGAGACGGGTCATTCAGTCATCTCCTGGGGTGGGCCCGAGCCGACGGGATGCCGGCCCGGGGGCGCGATGGTAGCGGAGAGACTGACGAGCGCGCGGGCCACGGCCTGGCGCCGGTGACCATCACGCGGCGCGGCACGAGACCGATGAAAACCTACAGCCGACCTTCAGCGCGAGAGGCCCTCAGCGCGCTGCGGTGCCCACCACGCGCGACCACATGGTCAGCAGGTTGCGGACCACGGGCCCTTCAGGCACCTCGGCCACCGGCGGCACGTCCACCTGGATGCCCTGCGCCGCGAGCCGCGTGAAGGGGTTGGCCGCGTCCTGCGTCTTGAGCGGCACCGCGGGGTCCGCCGGCCGGAAGCCGAAGGCCAGCGCGCGCTCCTGCACCGGACGGCTGCGCAGGTACGTGAGGAACTTGCGAGCCGCGTCCTTCTGCTCGGGGGTCACCCAGTCGGCCTGCAGCACGGCCGCCGGGTGGTCGCTCCAGAGAGTGAGCGACGGGTAGTACACCTTCAGGTTGCCCCACCGGCCCTGCGCGTTGGCGAGCTGGGAGATGGCCAGGTTCTCGTAGACGACCGCCACGTCGTACTTCGACGGGCCGAAGCGCACCATGTCCGTCATGAAGGTGCCCGTGGAGGTCTCGAAGCGGGTGACGCCCTTCTCCAGCTCCTTCACCCACGCCTGGTACTCGGGCTTGAGCAGGTCGCCCACCGCCAGCCCCGAACGCTTGCCGTAGAACTCCAGCGTGGCCAGCAGCATCGCCTGCAGGCCCGAGTTGGAGCGCGTCGGGTCGGTGTGGCCCAGCTTCACGAAGCCCCACTCCGCCTTGCCGCCGATGGCCGGCCAGCCCTGGTCGCTGGCCACCGCCTTGTGGATGGCCTTCCACGACACCGAGCCCCCGGAGACCTTCTGCAGCACCTCGGCCCGATCCTCCCAGACCACGAACACCAGCGGGGTGATGACCAGCGGCTGCGGCACGTCGTCACCACTGGTGGCGAAGAGCTGCCCGCGCTGCGGGTCCGTCGACCAGTCCGACTCCAGCATGCGCAGCACGGCGCTGTCGGCCGGGCTCCACACCGTGGGCTTCTCCTTGCCGTCCAGGATGGCCTGGGCCGCGTCGAGCGAGCCCTTGCCCACCAGCTTCACGCGGATGGACGGGTTCTCCTGCTGGAAGCCCGCCACCGCGGCCTCCACCCACTCCTTCTTCTCCGTGCTGTAGAGGAACGAAATCTCCGTCACCGGCCCGGAGGACGGCGTCTGGGTTCGCGAGGCCTCGGCCCCGCCCTGCTGCTGCGCCTTGTCCTTGTTGGAGGACGTGATGAAGAGCACCGCGCCGACCGCGGCGAGGAACCCCAGGATGATGAAGACCTTGGGCTTCATGATGCGACTCGAACCTCCTTGAGCGATTGCAGGGTGTCCTCGAAGGCCTGGATCTCTCCGTTCATCCGGCCGAGCTCCTCGCTGAGGTCCCCGTACATGCTGTCCGTGGCCTGCGCGTCCAGGGCGCGCAGGCGCATCACCTTGGCGGGAAGCCCCTGGAAGGTGGCCGCGATGCGCGACAGGTTGGCCAACACCCGCTCGTGCGCCGCGTGAATGTCCATCAGCGCCGTCAGGTGCTCCTCACGAGCCCTGCGCGCGCTCTCGTACTGCTCCCGGGCCTCGGCGTCCCGCGCCTGCCGGATCTGCTCTCCCAACTGGCGCACCTGCTCGCGCACCGCTCCCGGGTCCACCGTGCGCAGATAGCGCGAGAGCTCCTCGCCACGCCGCACCAGGCGCACCGCCCGGAGCTCCAGCTCGCCCAGCGAGGACAGCGCCAGCCCCAGGTGTGACATCACCCCGTCCGGCGCGCCCTCCAACATGCGCGTCAGCTCCTCGCGCGCCTGGTGGATGGCCCGCACCCAGTCGCGGATGCGGGGGTCCTCCAGCCGGCCCGGGGCGGGCAGCTTCTGCTCCTCCTCGGAGCGGCCGGAGAGCGTCTCCTTCCAGAAGCCGGGCGACATCACGTCCCATGCCACCAGCGCGGCGTAGGCGGCTCCGCCCAGCGCGGCCACGGCCCACGAGTGCATGGCGGCGGCGATCAGCGCCGACGAGCCCGCCACCACCAGGTGGAGCGTGCTCCCCGCGGAGCGCGCCAGCACCTTCGGAAGGTAGCGCACCAACGTCGACTCACCCCGCTCTGCCATGTCCGCTCCGTCCCAGTCCCGTCATCCCGTCACTCAGAAGAAGGAGGCCATGTCCCGGTACACCTGGACGATGTCCTCCACGCTGCCCTTCGCACTGGAGCCCTTGGCCGCCTCGGCGATGCGCTCGAGCACTTGGCCCTCGGCGCCCTTGCCGTAGGCGATGGTGAAGATGCGCACCGGGCTCTCCTCGGTGGAGGCGGTCAGGCTCTTCTGCAAGTCCGCGAGGGTGAGGGTGCTGCTCTCGTCCTTGCCGTCCGTCATCACCACCACGGCGTGAATCTTCCCCGGCTCCTTGCGCGCCCGCTCCCGAGCCCCCTGCCATGCGGCCAGCGTGGCCGAATAGAGGGCCGTGCCACCCTCCGCGATGATGCCGTCGACGCGGCCGAGCAGCTCCGCGCGCCCTTCACCGAGCACCCTGGGGCCCAGCGGCGGGTACACGTTGTTGTCGAAGAAGAGCAGCGTCACCTCGTCCCTGTCCGACAGGGACTCCAGGAAGCGTCGGGCCCCCACCTTCGCCTCGGCGAGCGGGCGGCCCACCATGCTGCCGGACTTGTCGAAGACGAAGGTGACGTCCGTGGCCTTCTTCGTCTCGCGCCACACGGCCAGCAGCTTCTCCAGCACGTCCGCGCCGGGCACCTCCAGCAGCGTCTGCGGCTGCTTGGGGTCCGCCCCGTGCGCCGCGTCCACCGGCGCCGCGATGGCCACCGCGGGGTCCGCCGGACGGAAGCCCAGCGCCAGCGCGCGCTCCTGCGCCGGCCTCGCCTTGAGAAAGGTCATGAAGGCCTGCGCCGCCTCGCGCTCGTCGGCCCCCACCCAGTCCGCGTCCAGCACCGCGTAGGGATGATCCGACCAGAAGGTGCCCTCCACCGGGTACACGGACACCAGCGGGAACGGCGCGTCCGTCTGCTTACCGTAGGACTCGATGACCAGGTTCTCGTACAGCACCGCCGCCGACAGGTAGCCCGGGCCGCGCTGCTGCATCTTGTCCGAGAAGAAGCCGGTGGACTTGCCGTAGTGCACCACCGTGCCTTCAATCTCCGAGAGCAGCGCCTTCGTCTTCGGGCCCTCCACGTCCGCCACCGTCAGCCCGCGCGTCTTGCCCGAGCCCGCGTAGGCCTCGGCCAGCACCGACAACAGGCCCGAGTTGGAGGACTCGGGATGCGTATGGCCCAGCTTGAAGCGGCCCCACTCGGGGTGCCCGTACGCGCCCCACCCGCGCTTGTCCGCCGCCACCTTCATCAGGTCCGCCCAGCCAATGGGCTTGCCCGGCCAGCCCAGTGCCTCGGCCATGGGCTTCCACATGGCGATGACGATGGGCGAGAGCAGCAGCGGCTCGCCCTCCCCCACCACCGGCTTCGTCTTGCCCGTGGACGCCATCCACGCGCTGTTGAGCAGCGGCAGGTACGCACTGGAGGCCGGGCTGTAGACGTGCGCCTTGAGCTTGCCGGAGACGATGTCCTGCACCGCCTCGCCCGAGCCCATCGCCTTGCCCTCCACCTTGATGGGCCGGCCCGACTTCGTCTTCGCCCCGCTCTGCTCGAAGGCTCGCGCCTGCTCCTCGAACCAGCTCTTCTTCTCGCTGCCGTAGGCCACCGTCAGCACCAGCGCCGGCCCACCACTCACCGCCGACTGTTTGCGCGCGGAGGATTCGGAAGACGCCTGGCCGGACTCCTTGCAGGCGGCCAGCGACATCACCACCGCGAGCACTCCCCACTGCAGCTTCCGCATCCGGACGGTCCTCCCCTCGGGCTCCTGCGCCACGACTGTGTGACGCCGCGCCGAAGTGCCTCAACCGCCCACCGTGCTCCTCACCCACTTCTTGCAAGCCCGTGACAGGCCCGTCACGTAAGCTCGCCGACTGTCGGGTTTTACCCGTCCCGCCGGCGAACTGGTTGGAGGTCCAGCTAGAATCGACCGGACAGGCCACGTCCGATAGAGTCGGGAGCCATGAATTTCATGAGCCGGAAGCTGTGGATCCTCGGAGGAATGAGCCTGGCGCTGGGAGCATGTGCGGCGAAGCAGGTAGCTCCTGAGCGCTACACCCTGGGGCTGGCACGTGCGGAGTACCGCGACTACGCCCGGGCCCGGGTCGACGTATGTGACACGGAGCCCCAAGAGGTATCAGCCGAGCTGGCCTCGGTGAACAAGCTGCTGACGGACTTCCTGTCCTCCACGGAGCAGGTGAAGAACCCGCATTCGGTGGACCACGGCCGGGCCGTGGAGCTGCTGCAGGAGGCCTCGGGCTCGCTGGGCAAGGTGCTGGATGTGTACCAGGCCAACCTCACCGCGGTGGGCAAGTGCGGCTTCGCGAAGTCCGGAGCCTTCCCGGAGCTGACGAAGCAGGGCTCGGGGCTGCTGGAGCAGTCGCGGGCGCGGCTGGGAGACGCCACCCAGTTGCTCGCGGTGCAGGAGGCGCAGCAGAAGTGGCTGGCCGAGGCACCCCAGCGCAAGCAGACGGCGCGCCAGACGTGGTGCGCGAAGAACCCCGAAGTGGGCAGCACCGACCTGTACTACGCGCGCAAGTACGCGGATGGCCGCACCGAGTGGCTCTTCTGCGACGGCCACATCGTCCAGTCCGGCGCGAAGGGCGGAGAGCCCACCCTGGTGTCCCCCGAGGGCCTGAGCGCCAAGGACCGCCGCAAGGTGAAGCCGCCGCGCTACCTCGAGGCGGCGCAGAGCTACCCGGCGGAGGAGATGGACAAGCAGCCCACGGGCCTGGCGGGCACGTCGGCCCCCGCCCACAGCTCGGCCGCGGGCGGTAACTGAGCGGACGCGCTACGGCACGTACGTCACCGCCAGGTGGTTGGGGGTGAGCACCATCCGGCGCGGCAGCGCATTGCCGCCCTGGATGGTGAGGTCGAAGGCGAAGGGCGTCCGCAGCACGCGCTCGTTCATCTGCTGCCGCAGCATGCCCTCGGTCTGGCTGCTCGAGTTGGCCTTGAGCTTCGTGCGCGACGCATGGGCCTGGGCCAACAGGACGTTGTCGCTGCCCAGCGTCAGCTGCACCACGAAGTCCGCCACCACGCCAGCGGCCACGCCCGCCTGGAACTTGCGGACATCGTTCTGGTAGGCCTTGGGGACGCTGCCCGTGTAGCGGATGTTCTCTCCGCGCAGCTCGGCCCGGCAGGTGAGCGTGTTGAGCGGGCCGAAGCGGATGTCGGAGATGCGCTCGACGATGACGTCGCCCTCGAGCTGGTTGTGGAAGCTGCGCGCGGCCATCCTCACCGGGAGCATCTGCGAGGCGATCTGCTCCAGGGCGGCGGGCGAGTAATACAAGGTGAAGGAGCGCTCCGCCTTGCCGGGCGAGCGCAGCTCCTCGGTATAGGCCTGCGCGGACTGGAGGGCCCGGTTCATGTCCTCCAGTTCGCGGGTGAGGCGCTGGTTCTCCGTCTCCGCCGTCCGCATGCGCGTGGCGGCGCTCGTGCCGCAACCGGCTCCGGCGAGGGCCCACAGCGCCACCAGTCCCAGGCGAAGCGCCCTCATGGACGCACCACCTTGCAGGAGCCCTGGGACAGGCGCCACCCGCCCGCCGTGCGCGGTGCGGAGTAGGTCACCGTCATGCGGTTGGGCTGGCCACGCACCGAGAACTGGGCATGCACGGCGCCCGAGCGGGGCAGCCCCTGCACCTGCGCATTCGCGGGAGCCACGCCGACACAGGCGAGGTTGTTCAGTCCGGCGGCCCCTTCCGCCTGCGCCATCACCTGGAAGGACTGCTGGAGCTCGGCCGTCTTGCGGCTCAGCTCCGCCTGAAGCTCCTGATTGCGAGCCTCCAGCGCCTCCACGCGCTGCTCCGTGGAGGAACCCGAGGAGCGTGAGGCACCGCGCCCGGAAGCACACCCGGCCGCGCACAGCGCGAGCACGGGCACCCAACACCAGCGGGACATTCTCATGTCCCGCACGCTACCACCGCTCATCCCCCCAGCCGGGACAGGCGCTCGGCGAGGCGCGGGTCTCCCCCGGCATCCAAGGAGCGCAGCCACGCCGGGAGCGAGCTGCCTCCCGCCACCAGGTGTCCCTCGAGGTGCGGGCGCAACGCGCTCCAACGCTGCTCCCAGCCCTCGCCGTGGGCCCGGGGCCGCTCCTCCAACAGCGCCCCCATCCGCAGCGCCAGTTCCGGCTCTCCGAGCGCCTCGGCCTGGCGGGCCAGCAGGCCCGTGGCGGCCTGGGCCGGCGCACCGGCGGGAGCGCGCTTCCACTGCTCCAACGTCCGGAGGAAGGCCGAGGAGTCCAGCTCGGACAGCAGCTCCATGGCGGCCCACAGCGGCAACCGGGGCTCGCCCCGGGGCGCCACCACCTTCGCCATCAACGACGTGAACACCGGCTCCAACGCGGAGTGCCGGGCCGGGTCCACGCCCCCCAGCGTCCGGAGCGCACGCCGGGCCACCCGGGCCTGGAGCGCCACCTTCCAGCTCCGCCCCCCCACGAGCGCGTCGAGCGAGGTGAGTGCCGCCACGGCCGCGGTCACCTGCTCCGCCGTGGGCTTGCCCCCGCGCACCCGCGGAGGCAGCGAGAGCTTCGGAGCGGCCGCCGCCGCGCCCTTCGCGCCCTTGGGAGCCGCCGCTGGCGCCTCGGAAGACACCTCGTGGTAGCCCTCGCGCAGCTTCTCGGCCACCTTGCGCTCGTACTCGCGCCGCGCGCCCTCCTCGTCGGAGAACTCCTTCTCCTTGCGTTGTCCGTCGGTCCCCAGGCGCCCGTACACCACGATGAAGGTGTTGCCTTGGACCTCGGCCATCCAGAACTTCGCGCTGGTGCCCTCGACGAACTCGAACCTGCGCATGACGCGGCCCCTCTCCTTGCGGGTGTGCGGATTCCCGGCGGAGGCTACTACGGGCGGTGTTGGCTCTCCCACTCCAGATAATACGGAGGGGGCCCCACTTCGCGGCCGAGGCGCTAGTCTCGCGCGCATGATTCGCTCAGCGACCCCCGCGGATATCCCCACCATTACCCGGCTCGTCCGGGCCCTGGCCGAGTACGAGAAGCTCTCCCACGAGGTCGTCCTCCGCGAGGAGGACCTGCACCAGCACCTCTTCGGCCCCCGGCCCTACGCCGAGGTCGTCCTCGCCGAGGAGGGCGCCCAGGTGGTGGGCATGGCCCTCTTCTTCCACAACTACTCCACCTTCCTGGGCAAGCCGGGCCTCTACCTGGAGGACCTCTTCGTGCTGCCCGAGTTCCGCGGCCACGGACATGGCAAGCAGCTGCTGAAGCACCTGGCGAAGCTCGCCGTCGAGCGCGACTGCGGGCGCTTCGAGTGGGCCGTGCTCGACTGGAACACGCCCGCCATCGAGTTCTACAAGTCCCTGGGCGCTGTGCCGATGCACGACTGGACCGTCTTCCGCGTCGCCGGCGATGCGCTCCAGCGGCTCGCGCGGCCCACGTGAGGTGAGCCTGAACACCCTCCAGGCAGCCTGCCTCACGACACATGCCCACCTTGATTCTGGAATCAGCGCAACGATGAATTCTCGCTTCCACGAGGGCGTGCCATCCTGCGTGATAGCGAGGCTGCATGGGGTCCTTCGATGACAAAGAGCGCCGCACGCTCGTGACCGGCGACGAGCGCCGCACGGCCGTGCCCGAGGACCGGCGCACGCTCGTGACCGACGAGCGCCGCACGGTGGACCTCGGTGCGCAGAACGCACCAGGGCCTCAAGCCTCCACCCAACCCCATGAGGCACCCGCGCTCGGCCGGGGCACACCCCTGGACCGGTACGTGGTGTTGGATCCCCTGGGCCAGGGCGGCATGGGGATGGTGTATGCCGCCTACGACTCGGTGCTGGACCGGAAGGTGGCGCTCAAGCTGCTGCCGCCCGGTGACTCCGACGGAGGCCCCGAGGTGACGTCCGGGAGGGCCCGGCTGCTGCGCGAGGCGCAGGCCATGGCCCGGCTCTCCCACCCCAACGTGGTGGCCGTCTACGACGTCTACCAGCACGGCGCCCAGGTCTTCATGGCCATGGAGCTGGTGGAGGGCCAGACGCTGCTGCAGTGGCAGCAGGAGAAGCCGAGGACCTGGAGGGAGATCCTCACCGCCTTCCTGGCCGCGGGCCGGGGTCTGGCCGCCGCGCACGCCGCCGGGCTCGTCCACCGCGACTTCAAGCCCACCAACGTGCTGGTGGGCAAGGATGGCCGCGTGCGGGTGACGGACTTCGGTCTGGCGCGCGAGCACAACGCGCCCCCGGAGCCCGTGTCCGACGCGAGCGCGCCGTCCCCGGACACCAGCCCGGTCAAACCCCACAGCCTGCTGGAGCTGAACCTCACCCAGCGGGGCGCGGTGCTGGGGACTCCGGCCTACATGGCGCCCGAGCAGTTCCGCGGCGCCACCGCGGATGCGCGCAGCGACCAGTTCTCCTTCGCGGTGTCGCTGTGGGAGGCCCTCTACGGCGAGCGCCCCTTCGAGGGAGGCTCCCCCAGCGAGCGCCGGGAGAACGTGCTGGCCGGACGCATCAAGCCCCCGCCGCCCTACTCCAAGGTGCCGCCCTGGGTGAACCGGGCCCTGCTGCGCGCCCTCCACACCGCGCCGGAGTCCCGCTACCCCTCGCTGGACGCACTGCTGTCCATCCTGGAGAGGGACCCGGCCCAGGTGCTCCGCCGCCGGCTGTCCGTACTGGCCGTGGTCCTGCTCTTCCTGGGCTCGGGCGTGCTGGTGTGGATCTCCTGGCGCCAGCGCAACGTCAACCTGTGCACCGGCGGCCCGGAGAAGCTGGAGGGCATCTGGGACGCGCGGCGCCAGACGGCCATCGAGAAGGCCTTCCTCGCCACCCGCCTGAACTACGCCGGTGACACCTGGAAGCGCGTGCGAGGAGCCCTCGACACGTACACCACCGCGTGGCGGGACATGCACCAGGACACCTGTGCGGCCACACGCCTCCGGGGCGAGCAGTCCGAAGCCGTGATGACCCTGCGCATGGCCTGCCTGGAGAGCCGCCGTCAGGAGCTGGCCGCCCTCACCGAGGTCTTCACCGACGCCGATGCCACCGTGGTGGAGAAGGCCATCTCCGCCGCCAGCGCCCTGCGTCCGCTCCGGGGCTGCGCGGACGTGGAAGCGCTGATGGCCGAGGTGAAGCCTCCCGAGGACACCCCCACCCGAGAGGCCGTGGCGGCTGCCCGCGCCCAGCTCGCGCGCGTCAAGGCGCTCACCGAGGCCGGCAAGCTCAAGGAAGGCCTGGAGCTGGCCACGGCGGTGGCCGGGAAGACGAAGACGCTCGGCTACCAGCCCATCTACGCCGAGGCCCTCTTCATGCAGGCCTGGACGCAGATCCTCTCCGGGGAGCTCCAGGGAGTCCCTCCGCTGCTCATGCAGGCGCTGTGGCTCGCACACGCCTCGCGGCACGACACCATCGCGACGGCGGCCGCCGTGCGGCTGATGGGCTACTTCAGCAACCGCGGCCCCCAGGAGGAAGCCGAGCGCTGGGAGCACCTCGCGGAGGCCTCGCTCGACCGGCTGGGCGAGCAGGGAGAGCTGCGCGCCATCTTCCACAACAACCGGGGCCTGGCGCTCTACCACCAGGGCAAGTTCGCCGAGGCCTACGAGGCCTTCGACCGGGCCTTCGCCCTCGCGGAACAGGAGCTCGGCCCGGCGAACGCGACGACGCTGCGCTATGGCAGCAACGCGCTGGCCGCGCTGGACAACCTGGACCGCGTCGACGACTCACGGCGCGCGCTCGAGACGCTCGTGCGCCTGGGCGAGCAGAACCTCGGGCCCCTCCACCCGTTCCTCAACCAGCCCCTGATGAACCTGGCGAACATGTACGCCATGCAGGGACGCAACGCCGATGCACGCCGCATGCTCGACCGGGTGCGGGAGATCGGCCAGCAGGCGTACCGGAACGACTCGGAGGAGTGGGCGCACTTCCACATCGCCTATGGCGACCTGGAGGCCGCGGAGGGCCATGACGCCGCGGCCCTCGGACATTACGAAGAGGCCGTGCGCCGGTTCCGGGAGCTCACGCCGGAGAGCCAGTACCTGATGCTGGCCCTGGTGTGCGAGGCCGAAGCCCAGATGTCGCTGCAGCGGCTGTCCGAGGCGCAGCGGACCTTTGAACAGGTGGTGGAGCTGGCGAAGAAGGACCTGCAGCAGCACGAGCAGGTCTACACCAAGGCCCTGGGCGGGCTGGCGGACCTGTACGATGCGCGAGGCCAGTACGAGAAGGCGCTCCGGCTGCGCCAGCAGGCGCTGGAGCTGCGCGAGCGGGCGCTGGGCCCCGGACACAAGACCACGGCCCTCATCCGCGTGAGCATCGGCAACAGCTACCTCGAGCTGGGCCAGGCCTCGCGAGCGCTCGCCATCTTCGAGAAGGAGCAGCCCCTCTTCGAGAAGACGATGGGCGCGGACACCCCGGTCGGCGTGCTGCCCCTGGAGGGCAAGGGCGAGGCGTTGCAGCGGCTGGGACGGGCCACCGAGGCCATCGCCGTCCTCGAGCGCGTGCTCCGGGTCGTCGAGAGCCACCCGGTGCGTCCGGCGTACCGGGCCTCCACGCAGTTCGCCATGGCGCGCGCGCTATGGGATGCCGGACAGCAACCGGAACGCGCCCTGAAGCTCGCCCAGACGGCGCGCGCCACCTTCTCCCGCGCCCCCATCCTCCACGCCAAGGCGCTGGCGGAGCTGGAGGCGCTGTTGACGCGGTACGATCCGAAGGCCGCCACGCCCGGCTCCACGGCGATTCAGGCACCTCCCTGAGGGAGGTGTCCACCCACGCGCGCCACTGCCCGATGCTCGGCATTTCTCGAACAGCACGTGCTGGCAACTGGTGAACAGTACCTGCATCCCTGTCTGCCACCTGCCAACAAGAACTGATGTGCTCGCACTCCTCCGGGGTGAACAGCCCCGGCCCCCCACCCATCCCTGCATAAGGGATGGGTTGTAAAGGCCCTGGCCCATCGCACGCGAGGCGATTCCCATGCCCAAACTTCGATGGGCGATGCTCGTCTACCTCCTGCTCCTCCTCGGCTTCGCCGATAGTGCTGCCGCAGGCAGCAGCCAATTGCCTCGGGTCGGGTGGATCTACAGGATTGAAGGCCGTCTGGAAGGACAACCTGTCCTCTACGTAGGTTCCGCAGTGGACCTCAAACAGCGCCTGACCAGCAATCACAAATGGGCTGGACTGCTCCAGCAGGATGGCACGAAGGTCTATGCAATGGAGGTCTTCGCGGAACTCAATGTCCAAGCATCCAACAGGCAGACTCTGATGAGCGCGAGAAACGAAGCGCTGCGAGCCGCGGAGCAACGCGCCATGGATCAGGCGAGGGGACGAGTCGAGAGGTTCAACCAGGACTTGGCGCCGGGTGGGAAGGAAACGAAGATTCTCAACGAAATGAATGCCTCGGCAGACGCAGCCTCGTGGGAAGCCAGGCACAAAGTGACCACCAGCAACAGCTGGCAACTGATTGAAAGACGTCTCGCCGGTACCACAACCAAGGCGCTCGTGGCCCTGACACTTCTGGATGCTTATTTGATGTATCGTGACGCCAAGATGGCTCAGTACGTCATTGCCCCCTATGTCCTGGGGGACGAACAAGGATTCTTCACTCTGGAACAAAATCTCTCGCTACCTTCGCCGAGCTACCACAAGGCCTACCTGAGTGGCAGCGCGAAAGGGCAGCGAATCGAGATTTCGTCTTCTGACTTCCGAAGCCTGAGAGAGGAAGCAGAAGCACTCTGGGGCACAACGGACTGGAACGGTGACTTCGTTCCGGGTCTCCTCAACAGGAAGCTCCCAGTCATCAACGAACAGGGCGCGTCACGGATGGACTAGCCATCGTGAATCTTCACGAAGGAGTTCTTGCGCCATGAACCTCGAGCAGTTCTGGAAGATCATCGAGTCATCCCGGAGAAGGTTCGATTCAGGCCGGGTCGATGGGAACATGCAGCAGCAGCTCGAGGAGCTCAGGACGCTGCTGTCGAAGCTGCCACCCCAGGAGATTATCGACTTCCGCGACCATCTCTTCGCACAGATGGATGCGGCATATCATTGGGACCTGTGGGGGGCCGCGTACATCATCGCGGGCGGTTGCTCGGATGATGGCTTCGTGGACTTCCGAAGCTGGCTGATCTCGATGGGGCGCCGCGTCTTCGAGGACGCGGTGTCGAACCCAGAATCACTCCTCACGGTAGTCGATGCGCCTGGAATCGAAGACGTATTCTTCGAGGAGTTTCAATATGAGCCGGCGCAGGCCTACGAAGAGCTGACGGAGCGCGAGTTCCCTCCTTACGCAGGGCATTCCCCCGCTACCCCTGCTGGAAGGAAGTGGAGCGAAGACGAGGGGAACCTCGAGCAGAGGTTCCCCAGGCTCTGGGCAAAGTACCGACGGTGATAAAGCGCCCCAGCAGGTAACCACACCGCGGAACCGCCCCACCCTACTTCGACAGCGCGCGGTATTTCTCGAACAGGTCGCGCTGGCGGCTGGTGAGCGGCACCTGCTTGCCGCCCAGCCACATGCCCAGCGGACGGCTGCTCGACTCCAGCGGGTCCCCATTCCACAGCACCAGGTCCGCTACCTGTCCCGGAGCCACCTGCCCTCCCTCCACCCCGAAGGCCTCCGTCACGTTCGAGGTGATGGCACGCAGTGCATCCGCGTACGGCAGACCCCACGCCACCGCGTTGCCCGCCTCCTGCGCCAGCGTGCGGACCATGTGCGGCTCGCCCATGGTGGAGATGAGCACCTTCACCCCCGCCGCGCTCAGCAATGCCGCCGCGTCCAGCCGGCTGTTCAGGCCGTCGAAGCTCGAGGGCAGGTTCTGCGTGGGCTGCACGATGACGGGCACCTTCGCCGCCACCAACTCCGGCGCCACCATCCACGCCTCACGCCCTCCGGCGATGAGCAGCTTCAGGCCGAACTCCCGCCCGAGTGCCAGCGCCGCGCGGATGTCCGACACCTTGTTCGCCGACACCACCACCGGCAGCGTGCCCGCCAGCGCCGGCTGCAGCGACTCCAGATCCAACCGGCTCGCGGACAACGAGCGCATGCGATTCTGATCGAAGTCTCCCTTGCGCTTGTTGTACTCGCGCGCATCGAACAGCAGCTCGCGCAGGCGCTCCAGCACCAGGGCTCGTGGTCCAGACACCGCGTCACGGCCGCTGACGCCCAGGTTGATGTGCAGGGCCAGCGGCGCGCGGCGCACCGTGCCGTCCGTGGTCACCCACGCGCTCTGTCCGGACACCAGTCCGCCCCCCGGAATCACTCCCGCCGCCGTGACGCCGCCCAGCCGCGCCACGGGGAAGGTCTCCGCCGCGGGATTGAGACTGTCCACGGCGCGCAGCGCGGCGCGGATGGGCTCCTTGGCCGCCTCACCTCGCAGCGAGTCGTCCACCGTGGAGTCCTCCATGCCAATCTCCACCACGCCCAGGCTGGTGAGCGAATCCACGAAGCCCGGCGCCAGCACCCGGCCCTTGCCGTCCACCGCCCGGCACCCCGAGGGCACCGCGCCCGCCGCCCCCGGCTGCACCCGCGTCACCTTCCCGTTCTCCACCAGCACGAAGGCATGCGCCAACCACGTGCCGTTGGAGAGCACGGCCACGTCCTGGAACGCGGTGCACGCGGCCTCGGTCTTCAGCTCGAGCAGCCGGGAGCACTCCGCGTCCTTCGACGGCTCGCAGTGAGCATCGAGCCCCACGTCCTTCAGGGCCGGCGGCACCGAAGGCTGTGACACCAGCTTCGCCGAGGCCTCCGCGCGCTCGCCCAGCTCGAAGTCGCTCGCGGCCGCGGCGCCCTGGGCCCCATCATAGGTGACGACACCATCCGCCCAGACCCGCTGCGCGCGGGCATAGACGGACAGCGGGTGGTTCTTCCACAGCACCACGTCCGCCATCTTCCCCGGCTCCAGCGAGCCCGTCTTGTCCTCCACTCCCATCACCCACGCGGCGTTGAGCGTCACCCAGCGCAGCGCCTCCTCCTCGGAGATGGGGACGCCGGACTCGCGCGCCCGCCACATGGCCTTGCCAGCCTCCTGGTTGAGCCGCTGGATGCCCAACGCCGAGTCCGAGTGGATGACGGAGCGAGCACCCGCCTGCGATATCAATCCCGCGTTCTCGGGAATGCCGTCCCACGCCTCCATCTTGAAGCCCCACCAGTCCGCCCACGTGGCCACGGCCACCTGCTTCGCCGCGAGCTGGTCGCGCACCTTGTAGGCTTCCAGCGCGTGGTGGAAGGCGCGGATGGAGTAGCCGAACTCGTCGGCCACCTGGAGCATCACCGCCATCTCGTCCGCGCGGTAGCAGTGGTTCTGCACGAGGATGTTGCCGCGAATCACCTCCGCCAGGGTCTCCAACTGCAGGTCACGCAGGGGCGCGGGCCCCGCCTCCTCGGGCTTCTTCGCGTGCTTCTTCTCCCAGGCGTCCCAGCGCTCCATGTACTCGCGAGCCCGGGCGAAGGCCTGGCGGTAGCCGGCCACGTTGCCCATCCGCGTAGACGGAGCACGGTGCTGGCTGGTGCCGTAGACGCGGCGCGGATTCTCACCGCACGCCATCTTCAGCCCATCCTTCGCACCGGGAAAGCGCATCTCCGCCGCCGAGCGCCCGAAATGCAGCTTCACCGGGAAGCCGCGACCACCAATCAGGTTGGCACTGCCCGGCAGCACCAGCAGGGACGTGATGCCACCCGCCGCCGCCCGGCGCAGCCCGGGGTCCTGCGGCCAGAAGGAGTGCTCGGCGGACACCTCGGCCGTCACCGGAGCCGTGGCCTCGTTGCCGTCACTGGTCGAGCTGGTCTCCGGCGAGGCGTACACGCCCAGGTGGCTGTGGGCATCGATGATGCCGGGAGTCACGTAGAGCCCCGTGCCATCCACCTCCTCGGCGCCGGGCGGGGTGGCCACCTCCGCGTTGCGGCCCACGGCGACAATCTTCCCATCCGTGAAAGCGATTGCACCATCCTCGATGGCCGGGCCCGAGGCCGGCATCACCGTGGCGTGCCGCACCACCACCGGGCGCTCCTGACGGTACGCAACCTCCGTAGGAGCGGAACCGGCCGTACGGGCAGTCACGGAGGCAGGCTCGGCCGGAGAGTTGGAGGCCGAAGGAACGGTTGCGCAAGAGGTCAGCAACACCAGGGGGAGATAGCGAGAGCGCATGGCGCCCCTCGTATCACGATAGACTCGGAGTCGCTCATGACCTCCGTTCCCCCCGTCCCCATCCCCACGCACACGCTCCTCGGCGAGCGGGCTCGCGGAGACCGGCTCGCAGCACAGCAGTTCCACCTGGTGCTGCTGGACACCGAGCGCGCCGGGACCGTCTACCCACTCAGCGGTGAGGTGCTGCGCATTGGCAAGGCGCCGGAAAACGACGTCGTGCTCGACCATCCCACCGTCAGCCGCAATCACCTGCTGGTGCGCCGCCAGGGAGACCGGTTCCTGGTGCAGGATCTCGGCTCCACCAACGGCACATTCCTCGACGGCGCCCAGGTGCGCGAGGCCTACCTGCGCCCCGGTGCCCTCATCGAGGCAGGCGACGTACGGCTGCGCTTCAGCCCCCAGGTGGCCCCGGTGGAGATCGCCCCCTCGGCCGAGGACCGGCTCGGCGAGCTGGTGGGCCGCAGCGTGCCGATGCGGCAGATCTTCGCGCTGCTCCAGCGCATCGCCCCCACGGACTCCACGGTGCTGCTGGTGGGCGAGACGGGCACGGGCAAGGGCGCCGCGGCCAAGGCGCTGCACAAGCTGTCACCGCGCGCCTCCGGGCCGCTGGTGGTGTTCGACTGCGCCTCGGTGTCGGACTCGCTCATCGAGAGCGAGCTGTTCGGCCACGAGAAGGGGGCCTTCACCGGAGCGGTGGGCCAGCGCATCGGCTGCCTGGAGCGGGCCCACGGCGGCACCCTCTTCCTGGATGAGATCGACGACCTCGCGTTGGATCTGCAGCCCAAGCTGCTGCGCGCGCTCGAGGACCGGGAGTTCTACCGGCTCGGGGCGTCAACGCCGGTGTCCTTCGACGCGCACATCGTCGTGGCGAGCAAGAAGGACCTGTGGGCGGAGACGCAGGCGGGCCGCTTCCGCGAGGACCTGTACTTCCGGCTGTCCGTCTTCACGGTGACGCTGCCCTCGCTGCGCGACCGCAAGGAGGACATCCCCCTGCTGGTGGATGCCTTCGGAGGCCGGGAACTGTGGGAGCGACTGCCAGAGAAGGTGCGCGAGCAGTTCCTCGGGCACACGTGGCCGGGCAACGTGCGCGAGCTGCGCAACGCCGTCGAGCGGGCCCGGCACATGGCGGACATCCCCGAGCTGGCGGTGGAGGGACTGCTGCGCGAGTCCACTCCCGAGGCGCCCCCTCCCTCGGGCGAGCACCTGCAGGCGGAGTACTCGGGCCCCTTCAAGGCGTGCAAGGACGAGCTGGTGCGCGCCTTCGAGCGCGAGTACCTCACCCGGCTGCTGAGCCGCACCAAGGGCAACATCGCCCGCGCGGCGCGCGAGGCCGAGCTGGACCGCAAGCACCTCTACTCCCTGCTGCACAAGTACGGACTGGTGCAGAGCGAGGGAGAGTGAGCGCCGGTGCGGGCTCCCTCCGCCTCGCGGCGAGGCCGAGGTGAGGGAGCCGGGCACGCGTTCACGTCCGGCCGGGCCTACCGGGAGGAGCGGCGGCGGCGCGCCATCAGCGGAGCGAGCACACCCATCAACAGCCAGGGCGCATTCGCCGCGAAGCCCGAGGAGCAACCGCACCCGGAGCTGCCCGGAGCGGCGCTCACCTTCACGGTGAAGGAGCAGGTCGTCACGTTGCCCGAGGCATCCGTCGCGGTGACCTGCACCGGGTTGTTGCCCGGGGGGAAGGTCGCACCGGCCGGTATCGAGTAGCTGAGGGTGACGTCGGAAGCGGTGTCCGTCGCCTGCGCCGGCGAGTAGTTGATCACCGCGCCCGCCGCTCTGGTGGCGGTGGCATCCACGTCCGCCGGACAGGTGACGACGGGTGCCCGGGTGTCCCTCACCGCCACCGTGAAGGAGCAGGTGTTGGTGTTGCCCGCGGTGTCGGTGGCCGTGGCGATCACCACATGGTCCTTCACGGGGAAGGCCGTCCCGGACTCCTGGCTGTAGCTCACCATGGGAGCCTCCGAGCCATCATCCGTCGCCCGCGCGGGCTCGTAGACCACCGTGGTACCCGAGAGACCCGAGGCCTCCACCGTCACGCTCGCCGGGCAGGTGATCTCCGGTGGCGTGCAGTCGCCGAAGAAAGCCGGGGACAGCGCGTACGGCTCCCGCCCCCGCGTCCCGTCATCGGCGGAGAAGTAGAGGGTCCCGCCCGTGAAGGTCAGCTGCTGCGGATCATTCGTGGCCAATGAGGGAGCCGCCAGCCGGGTCCCCGCCTCCGTCCCATCCGTCATCCACAACTTGAAGCCGGTGCCATCGTCCGCCGCGAAGAAGAGCCACGAGCCCCCGGCCGACAGCCATTGCGGCGACGAGCCCACGCTCCCCGAGAGCAGGTCCTTGACGAGCACCGTGCCCGCCTCCGTCCCGTCGCTCTTCCACAGCTCGGCGCCATGGCTGCCATCATCCGCGGTGAAGTAAAGCGTCCCGCCCAGGTCGGCGAAGGCCCTCGGGCTCGAGCCCGTACTTCCCCCGGCGATGTCCTTGACGAGCCTCGTGCCCGACCCTGTCCCATCGCTCACCCAGGGCTCGACGCCGTGCTCGCCGTCGTCCATGAGGAAGAAGAGCTTGCCGCCCACGGCCTTCAGTCCGTCGGGCGCGAGAATCGTCTTGTCCGCGCCGTCCTTCACACGGACCGTGCCGGCTTCCGTCCCATCGCTCTTCCACAGCTCGTCGAAGGGAGAGCCATCGTTGGCCGTGAAGAAGAGAGTGCTGCCCACCACCGTCAGTTGACCCGGGTTGGCGTTGGTGGCCCCCGCGGCGATGTCCTTGACGAGCACCGTGCCCGCCGCCGTCCCATCGCTCTTCCACAGCTCGAAGCCATTGGTGCCGTCATCGGCGGAGAAATAGAGGGTGCTGCCCGACAACCGCATCGACCTGGCGGAGATGGAAGAGCGGACGCCGGGCAGGATGTCCTTGACGAGCCTCGTGCCACCAAACGTCCCGTCGGTCTCCCACAGCTCCCGGCCCGCCACATGGTCTGCCGCCGCGAGGAAGACCTTGCCGCCCATCACGATCATGTCGGTGATGCCACTGGCCTCCACCCCCTCGCCGATCTCCCGCACCATCGTCGTGCCCGCTTCCGTCCCGTCGCTCCGCCAGAGCTCGGACCCGTGCACGCCATCGTTCGCACTGAAGAGGAGCACCCCCCCCAGGTTGGTGAACAGGCTCGGCTTCGAGCCGGCCGAACCTCGGTTGATGTCCTTGACCATCACCGTGCCGGCTTCCGTCCCATCGCTCTTCCACAGCTCGCCGCCGTGCTCGCCGTCGTTGGCGACGAAGTAGACCGTCCCGCCGATGCGCAGGAAGGAGGAGGGTGACGCGCTGCCCGTCCCCGGAGCCACGTCCTTCATGGCCGCCGGAGGACGGCACCCGGGCGCCGGCATGGCCTCCGCATGGGCCAACGAGCCGCTCCCACCCACCAGCGCGAGCGCCAGAGGCCACCACCACTCCATGGACCCACGAGACATCCGCTTTCTCCTTCCCGAACCAAAAAACACGAGGGGCGCGGGGCCCGGGAAGTGTCCCGGAAGCCTCGCGCCCCTTGCATGAAAGCCTGCCACGCCTCGGTTTGCATCACCGGGAGGGCGGCGGCCGCCCTCCCGGTCCCTCGGCGAGGGCCGCTGCGATTACAGCTTCGTCAGGTCGTAGTACTCCGCCGACGCCTGGTCGTGGTTGCTGACGCCGCCCACCGCGAGCACCGTGCCGTTGTTGAGCAGGGTCGCCGTGTGCTTGTAGCGGTCCACGTTCATCGCCGCCGTGACCGACCACTTGCCCGTGGCCGGGTCATACAGCTCGGAGGCGGTCATGATGCCCGTGAGCTGGTGGTAACCACCGGCCACCAGCACCCGGCCATCCGGGAGCAGGTTGGCGGTGTGCCAACGGCGCGGGTCCTTCATGCTGCCCGTGGCCGACCAGGTGTTGGAGGCCGGGTCATACAGCTCCGCCGAGGCGCTCAGCGCCACGTCGATGCCCGAGCCGCCCGCCACCAGCACCTTGCCGTTGGGCAGCAGGGTGGCGGTGTGGGAAGCGCGGCCGGTGCCCATGCCCGCCACGGTCGTCCACGTCCCGGTGGCCGGGTCGTAGATTTCAGCGGAGGAGATGAGGGCCTCGGAGGCATCACTGCCGCCCGCCACCAGCACCTTGCCGTTGGGCAGCAGGGTCATGGTGTGGAATGCGCGGGCCGTGTTCAGGCTGCCCGTGTACGTCCAGGCGCCCGTGGCGGGGTCATACAGCTCGGCCGAGGTCAGCAGGGTACCGTCGTACTCACCGGTGCGGCCGCCAGCCACGAGGACCTTGCCGTTGGGCAGCAGGACGGCGGTGTGGTGGAAGCGCTGCTGGTTGAGCAGACCGGCCGGCCGCCACTTGCCCACCGAGGGGACATACAGCTCCGCGGTGGCGGTGGTGATGGGGCACTGACCGCCGCCCGTCACGAGCACGCGACCATCCTGCAGCTTGGTGGCGGTGTGGCCACGGTGGGAGGCCAGGGCGTTACCCGTGGCGGACCAGGTCTTGGTGTCCGAGTTGTAGAGCTCGGAGGTGGAGTTGAAGCCACCGACCACCAGCACCCGGCCGTCGTCCAGCAGGGTGGCGGTGTGCAGCATGCGCGGCAGGGCCATGCTGCCGGTGAGGATCCACCCGCCGCCGCGGTCCTCGCACGTGCCGGAGGCACCCGGAACCACGGTCACCGTACGGGTGGCGCTGCCGACCTTGCCGCTCGCGTCCTTCACCGAGTAGGTGAGGGTGTAGGTACCCGGCACCTTGGTGTTGACGGAGCCGGAGACGGTCACCGCGGACGTCAGGTCACCGTCGCAGATGTCGAAGGCCTGCGCGCCCGCCTCGACGTACGGCTTGAGGCACTCGAGCGTCACCGACGAGTAGCCCGTCAGCACCACCGTCGGAGCCTTGGTGTCGGCCACCGTCACCTTCGTGGTGCAGGTGGAGGTGTTGTTGAAGTAGTCCTTGGCCGTGTACGTCACGTTGGTGACGCCCACCGGGAACGAGTCACCAGTGGGGCTGCGGCCATAGCTCACGCCGCACGCGTCGGTCGCGCTCGGCTCGCCCAGCGTCACGGTGGCGCCGCCGTTGGAGCACTCGGCCGTCACGTCCTCCGGGCAGGTCAGGGCCGGAGGCGTGGTGTCGGTGACGGTCACCTTGGCCGTGCAGCTCGACGACAGGCCGGTCCTGTCCGTGCAGGTCAGCGTCACATTGGTGGTGCCAACGCCGTACGGGTTGCCCGGGGTCGCCACGCAGCCCACCAGGTCACCGTCCGGATCGTACGAGCCGTTGTCCACGGCGCCCGTGGCGCCGCAGATGGTGATGGCGGACAGGTTCAGGTCCTTGCACTTCGCCACCGGAGGACGGTTGAGGGCGACGGACTTGCACGAAGCGCTGCAGGAGCCGGAGCCGTTGCTGGCGCCCGTGTCGCACTCCTCGCCGGAATCCACCGTGCCGTCACCGCACCAGTGCAGGCGGCACACGGACGAGCAGACCGTGCCGGGCTTGCCGTTGTTGGCGCCCGTGTCGCACTCCTCGGGGTACTGCACCACGCCGTCGCCGCAGCGCACGGGGATGGCGCCGCGCGCCAGCACGTAGGGCACACCGTGCGAGCCGTCCGCGAAGTCCTTCGAACCCGGCAGGCGCGAGCCGTACGTCGGATCCCTCGCGATGACGAGCGGGGTGAAGTTGGCGGCCGGGTAGGAGTCGAAGGCCTCGTGCACGGAGCAGCTCCAGTTGGAGAGGATGCCGTCCGACAGGCCCGACAGGGCCGCGTGCGTGGCCACGATGTGGGCGTCGTCGTAGCAGCCCACGCCCGTCACGGTGAAGGTGCCGAACGGCTCGAGCACCGGCACCGCCGTCTTGGCCGGGAAGTCATGGTAGTAGCAGCTCAGGTTGATATAGGCGCCCGTCTTGCCCTCCTGAGCGGCGGCGAACTGGACGGCGTTCTGGGTGACCTGGCTCACCTCGTGGTACACGGGATCCGTTCCCACGACGATGACGTTGCCGTCGACCACCGGACCCCAGGTGTTACGGTTCTTCACCGCCGCGGCGATCAGGCTCGCGGAGGTGCTGCACGTGGGATCGCCCAGGATGATGGCGCGATAGCCGGCGAAGTCCGCCGACGTCTTCGTGGCCCAGACCGCGTCGGTGACGATGTCCACCGTGTAGCCCAGGCTCCTGGCGGCCTGCGCCTCGATGCTGTCGGTTCCGTTGGTGATGGTCCCCGCCAGGATGAGCACCTTGTTGGTGCTGCCCAATCCCTGCGGGCGCGTGCTGATGGCCACGGGGGCGACTGCCGCCTCCGACTCCTGGCCCGCACTGTTCGCATCCGACGACTGCTCGCCACCGCAGGCCGCGAGCAACAGTACGCTCAGGGCCACCAGCATCCGGTTGCGAACGCCGCTACAGCTTTTCTCGTGGGTATCAGACTGCATCCGTACCCCCTCCCCTTTGGTTCAGACGCATTGCTTCTCCTTGGAGATGCCCTGCGGCCATGGCGGTGAGCCCTTGACTCACCATTCGTTCTCGGCACTCCCGCTCCTGGCCGGATACGTCCGGTACAAGACGGGCAAATGTATTTTTACACCAGTAGCACCCGAAAAATAAAATCAATCTTTCAAGACGGCCATCCGGGCAATGCCGGAATATCGCCTCGATGACGCAAGTGCGGCCTTGGAGAGGGGATTGCCGTTCACTGCCAGGCGCAAACGCCTTCCCAGATGGAGGCAGATGTGCGTGCGGAATCCACTCCTGCGCTGAGGGACCGTGTCGCACCCGTGGCACCATCCGCCGCCACGCGGCTGGGGTTCTTCACTCCCAGGTAATCACGTACTCGTTCTCGGTGGGCCCGAGCGAGCGGGAGACGACCTTGGCGCCCTTCACCTTCGCGATGTGGAACAGCGACAGGAAGCCCGCTTCAATCCACTGACGGGGCATCAGGTCGTGCTTGATGATGACGCCACTCCTCGGGCCCGTCAGCGACACCTTGCATTCCGAGTTCTTCGACGCCGCCTCCATGGCCGCCGGCACGTTGCTGATCAACCGCCGGGGGTCTCCCTGGGCCATCAGCAGCAGCACCCTTCCCGCCGCGGACGCATAGAAGGTCTTGCACGACGCGTAGCCCAGCTCCCAGATGCCCTTCTCGAAGCTGCCGAGCTTCTCGGCGAGCAGCCACGACGCCTTGTAAACGAGCCGCATCAGCGTGTGGTGGGGGTAGTTGAAGAAATCCAGGACCCGCTCCTCGCCGATCTCCTCCAGGCAGCGCCGCACGGCGTCCTCGCCCAGGTGCAGCCGCACCTCGTCGATCACGCTGTTGAGGAACAGCCCGCGCATGAGGTCGGTGGGCGCGAGAAGGGAGAGGCGCCACCGCAACTCCTCTTCCGTACCGAGCTCGAGCTGGGGCGGTTCCGCGGTGGAAGGCTTGTCCATGTACATCCCTCTCGCTACGGTGGTTCCTCGACACAAGGCTACCCGGTGCGGCGGGCCCTGATAAAGGGCGGGCAGGGGGACGAAGCGACTTGAGTCGGATCAGGCACTGGGGGAAAAGGTTCTCTCACTGAGGGAGCGCGGGAGCCCGGCCGGTGTGGTGGCGAGGAGGCTCTGCTACGGTCCAGCCATGTCTGCGCTCGTGCTGGGGGGCTCGGCGATCATCCCGTCCCTGCTCTTGCTCTGGTACATCTACGCGGGGGACAGGAACCCCGAGCCTCGCGGGCTGCTGCTGAAGACGTTCCTGCTGGGGGCGGCCATCTGCGCACCGGTGGTCCCGGTGGCAACCTGGCTGGAGTCCCTGGGCGGGGGCTGGGAAGGGGGCGGGTGGAGCACGGCGCTGGTCCAGGCCTTCCTGGGCGCCGCCATCCCCGAGGAGCTCTTCAAGTACCTGGTGCTGCGCCGGTACGTGTGGAGCAAGCCCGCCTTCGACGAGCCGCTGGACGGCGTGGTGTACGGCGCCACCGCCTCGCTCGGCTTCGCCACGTTGGAGAACATCCTCTACGTGGGTGACGGAGGCGTGGGCGTGGCGGTGCTGCGCGCCCTCACCGCCGTACCGGAACATGCCTTCACCGGAGTCATCATGGGCGCGTTCCTGGGCCGCGCCCGGTTCGCCACCGACACGGCCCGGAGCGTCGGGTTGCGGGTCGCCGGCCTCGGCTGGGCCATCCTCCTGCACGGCACCTATGACACCTTCCTCATGACGCATACGGCCTTCGCGCTGCTGGCGCTCCCGGTCCTCCTCCTCGAGGTGGGCTGGGGCCGAGGCCTCTACAAGAAGCTCCAGGCCGAGCAACTCCAGGCGGCGGGCGCGGGAGTGGTGGTGACCGGGCAGTTGGGGGTGGTGGAACAGACCTGGGAGAGCGAGCGCGCCCAGGTCGTCGCGGACGGCCTGGGTCCCATCGAGGTCCCCACCGAGTGGAGGGCCACGCACGTGCGGCTGACCTCCCCTCCGCCCCCCACGCCCCAACGCACCTTCTGGTCCTGGCTCAAGCTGGGCCTGGGCGCCGCGGGACTGACCGTCTGTGGGCTGGGGTGGTTGATCATTTCCGCCCTCCTGTGGCTGCCCACGGACGGCGAGCCGCTGACCACGGGCGTCAAGGTCATCCTGGTGCTCCTGTGCACCGCCCCCACCGCCCTCTTCCTCTGGCTCTTCCACTCGGGACTGAGAGGCCCGTTCGAGCCCGCCCGGGTGTGAGGAAGAGGGCGTCTTCCGAGGGATTCAGGGCTGGGGCAGAGGCTCGGGACCGAAACCGCCGTCCAGCGCCAGGGAGGAGAAACGCCCGCTCAGGGTGCGGCCCGCGCCATAGCCCCCGTCCTTCTTGAAGGACATGGAGAAGTCCCCGCGCGTCGGCTCGCCCGGGTTTCCGCCCTCATCCAGCACCAGGTCGCCCTTGTCCACTGGCGCGAGCGTCCGAGCCGGCTCGCCCGCGGCCACGTGCACCACCGTCGCCCGCGCGTGCCCGGCTGGAGTCTCCCCCGCCAGGTCCACCTTCTGGCCCGGCTTCAACTCCAACCCCTCAGTGTCCACGCTCAGCCGCACCACCAGGTCCACATCCGTGGCCGTGCTGCGGTAGTAGCTCACCTGCAGCGCCTGGGTGTTGCGCTGCACCTCCACACGCGACACCTCCAGCGGGAACAGATCTCCCACGCTGCCGGACAGCGAGTTCTCCCCTCCGCACCCCACCAGCCCCGCCCACACGAGCGCGCCGGACAACCCCACCGCCGCGAGCACCCGCGTCACTTCCCTCACGGCTCCACCGCCAGCTTCACCACGCCCGTGTCCGGCGCACGGTAGGCCACCACCCGCTTGCCCGTGGACAGGAAGGCCAGCTTCGAGCCCCAGCCGCCCGCCGCGTCCACCAGCACGTCGCGCCAGTTCCCCTCGATGAGCGCGAAGATGCGCAGCTCGTCCACGCGTGGGTCACAGCTCTGCTCGTTGGCGCTCGAGCTGTTGGAGCAGATGTAATAGGCGATGTGCGGCTCATGCATCGTCGGGTCGAAGGCCAGCGACGGGTACCAGCCGCCCGCGCCCGACTGGAACACCGGATCCGGCTCCGTCCACGTCACGCCGTCCTTCGAGAAGGTGTAGGTGAGCTTGTTGCTCGTGCGGTCCACCGCCGCCACGCCATAGCCCACCTGGCTGTCCCACGCGAGGCTCGGGCCCAGTTGCGTGTCGTAGACCGTCTGCACGTGCAGCGGCGCCGTCCAGGAGCCATCCGCCTTGCGCTTCTGGAAGAGGATGTTGTGGCCCCGGGCGTCCGCGCCGTCCGTCACCTGATCATGCACCAGCGCCGGCTGCTTGCCGTCGCCGAGCACCATGGAGATGTGGCCGCCATAGCCCGACTTGGTGTCGGCCGACATGGCCACCATCTTGCGCCCCCAGCTCGTCGGGCCGCCCTCGGCCAGCTCGAGATCGCTCCCCTCCCAGTCCTGCTTGCCGAACTGGCCGTTGTGGCCATCGCGGTAGGCGACATAGGCCTTGGTGCCGTCGAAGACGATGGCCGAGTTGAGGCCCACCAGGAAGCCCGAGTCCGCCAGGTTGTTGCCCGTCGCGACGTCGTTGCTCTTGGTCGCCACGATGCGCGGCGTCCAGCTCCCGGGCCCGTTGCGGTAGGCCACCGCCAGGTCACTCTGCACCCAATCCACGGATTGATCGTTCCCGCCGCCGAGGTAGCTCACCGCCGCCTTCCCCGACGAGTCATAGGCCACCGACACGCCGTTGATCACCTCCACCGTGGCGACGACCTCGGGCTGGGACGCCTTGCCGTTCTTCCACTCGAGGAAGCGCAGCTCGTAGTTCTTCGTGTCCCCCACGCGGCTGAAGTAGGCCACACCCACCACATCCCCCGGGCCCACCGCGAGCGCGAGCGGCTGCAGCTCCCGGGCCGCCTCGTCGAGCACGGTGCGGGCGAAGGGGGACGAGCCGTTGAGGACATCCGTGTTGTCGCCAGCGTCCGTCCCCCCATCGGGGCGGGGCGAAGGTTCCGGGGTGCATCCCAACGCAAGCGCCAGGCACAGCGCCCATCCCTGCCGTCTCATGGAGCGTCTCCTTGGTTGCGAATCGAGCAAGGGCCCTATTCTACGCCACCTGGGCTAGGCTTGGGGCATCATGGACCGGCGCTCCTTCCTTCAGCGGCTGACCTTCTTCGGCGGCGGTGTGGTGCTACTCGGCAGCAGTGCCTGTAAGTGCGGTGAGTCCTCCGAGCCCTCGCGCACCCAGGCCGCTGCCCCAACCGAACCGCCCCACCTCTCCTTCACCCGGGCCGAATACGCCGTGGTGGCCGCCGCCTGCGAGCGCATCCTCCCGCGCGATGAGGACCCCGGCGCGAAGGACGCGGACGTGTCCGTCTACATCGACCGCATCCTGCAGACCCCCGAGCTCACACAGATGCGCACGGACTTCGCGCAGGGCCTGGCCGCATTGGAGCGACGCTCGCAGCGGATGTTCCAGGTGGGCTTCGCCCAGGCCACGCCGGCTCAGCAGGACGAGCTGCTCACCGTCTTCAAGGACAGCCCGGCGGGCAGCGGCGAGGCTCATTTCTTCGAGCTGCTCACGGTGCTGACGCTGGAGGGTTTCCTCGGGGACCCGTCCTACGGCGGAAACAAGGCACAGGTGGGTTGGAAGCTGGTGGGCTTCGATACGGTGGGCACGATGGCGTCCGCTCCGCCCGAGGGCCATGACGGCGCGAAGTGCCTGCACACCTGCGGGAGGCACCCGTGACAAAGGAGCCAGTGGACGTCTGCATCATCGGGAGTGGCGCGGGCGGAGCCCCCATGGCGCTGGAATTGGGGCGCGCGGGCTTCAAGGTGGTGGTGCTGGAGAAGGGGCCGCACTACCAGCCCAAGGACTTCATCCACGATGAAATCCTCAACAGCCGCCGCAACTTCTTCATGCCGCTGCCGTGGGAGGAGCCGCACCTGGTGCGCCAGGGCGCGACGGCCCGCTACGAGCGCACCAACTCGGCGTGGACGGCCAACTGCGTGGGTGGCGGCACGGTGCACATGAGCGGCTACTTCTACCGGCTCAAACCGGTGGACTTCCGGTTGCGCTCGACACTCGGCGCGGTGAAGGGGAGCACGCTCGCGGACTGGCCCATCTCCTACGAGGAGCTGGCGCCCTTCTATGACATGGCCGAGGCGGAGCTGGGCGTGTCCGGTGAGGTCGTGGCCCACCCCTTCGCCGAGCCGCGCAAGGGCCCCTACCCCCTGCCTCCGCTGGACGTGCACCCCATCGCCCGGGAGCTGGACCGGGTGGTGGGGGAAATGGGCTGGCACAGCCTGCCCACGGCGCGAGGCATCATCAGCCGACCCTACCGGGGCCGCGCGGGATGCGCCTACTGCTCGCTGTGCGGCAGCTACGGCTGCGAGATGGGCGCCAAGAGCGGCACCAACGCCAGCCTCATTCCGGCGGCGCTCGCCACGGGCAAGGTGGAGCTGCGCCCGCGATGCATGGCGCGCTCGGTGGAGGTGGATGCCCAGGGCCGCGCCCGGAGCGTGGTGTACCTGGACGCGGACGGAGAGGTGCAGGAGCAGCCGGCGAAGGTGGTGGTGGTGTCCTGCACGGCGGTGGAGAGCGCGCGGCTGCTGCTCAACTCCGTGTCCAACCGCTTTCCGCGAGGGCTCGCCAACGGCAGCGGCCTGGTGGGCAGGAATCTGATCTTCAGCTCGTTCGGCGAGTCGCGCGCCACCTTCCGGGTGTCGAAGCAGAAGGCGGCACGGCCCTGGCTGACGGACCCGGCGCCCTTCGTGAACCGGAGCGTGCAGGACTTCTACCTCCTGCCGGATGAGCGCTTCGGCTTCCGCAAGGGCGGGACCCTCGGCTTCATGTGGACGCACCCCAACCCCATCTTCGCGTCGGTGGGACTGGCGGGCAGTGGCAAGGACGGCGTCTTCGGCAAGGAGCTGAAGGACCGGATGCGGGCCTACCGGGACTCGCGCATCCTCCAGTTCGAAGTGTATGGCGAGTTCCTCCCCACCCCGGACACGTACGTGACGGTGGAGCAGTCGGTGAAGGACAAGTACGGCCTTCCGGTGGCGGCCATCACGATGGAACGGCACCCCATGGACTTCGCCGCCACGCGCTTCCTCGTGGAGCGGGGCGAGGAGATTCTGCTGCGCCTGGACCCAGACGACCTGCATCGGGTGGGTGTCGCCGGTGAGACGACCATCCTACAGCACGGCACGTGCCGCTTCGGGAACGACCCGACCACCTCGGTGCTGGACCGCGAGTGCCGGGCACACGAAGTGTCCAACCTCTACGTGGTGGACGGCAGCTTCATGCCCACGGCGGGCAGCGTGCCTTCAACCCTCACCATCGTCGCCAATAGCTTCCGCGTGGCGCACGGACTGGTGGAGCGGATGAAGCGCAACGAGCTCAACCGGCCCGCCAAGGGCTGAGCCCGCTCACGCGTTCCAGATGGCCTCGACACGGGCGCGCACCTTGCGCCGCCCCTCCGCGAAGCCCGGCAATGCGCGCAGCGGCTGAAGCGCCGGGCAGTGCTCGATCCACTCCAGGTCGATGAGCGCCGTGTCCGCGGCCCGCTGGAAGTACCTCAGCGCCTGCTCCGCATGGCCACAGAGTCCCAGAATCTCGGTGGAGATCTGGCACATCAACGAGATGAACCGAGGGCTGTTCGTCCGGGAGATGGCCTCGTCGAACATGGGAATCAACTCGAGCGCACTCACCTCGCCGAGCACCGCCGAGGCATAGGAGCCGGTGATGCGAGAGATGAAGTCCGTCTCGTCGGCCGCCGAGGCCTTGCCCCGCCGCAGCTCGTCCACGTCCCGGGTCCACGCGGCGACACGGACCCGCAGCGACGCGCCCGTGGTGCGGTGCGCTGGCGACGCGGCCAGCCGCTCCATCGCCCACCGGTAGTCGTCCATCTTCCCGCGCAGCGCGCTGCACCGGGCGAGCTCGAACAGCGCCGTCACCAGGCTGGGTGACAAGTCATAGGCCAGCCGCAACCGGACGAGCCCCTCCTCCGCGCGGCCCGCCTCGCACTGGAGGCTCCCCAGGTACTGCAGCGTCGGAGCATGGCAGGGCGCGATGTCCAGGGACGTGCGCAGAGCCGTCACCGCCGCGCGCCAGTCATCCTCCTGGGCGGCGAGCATCGCCCGCGCCAGGTGCGTCGCGGCCATCTCCGGCGCCAGGTGCAGGGCCCGCTCGACGCTGGCACGAGCCAGCGCGGCATAGTCCTTCGCGGAGTCCTTCATGCCCATGAACGACACGCGCAGGCTCGCGATGGCATGAAGCGCGAGGGCAGGCGAAAAGTCCGGCGCCAGTTCCAGGCATGACTCGAGCAGGGGCAGCGGCCCCTCGTCGGGCCCGCCCCGGAACGCGCCGAACAGCAGGGTGTTCGCCTGCCGGTAGAGCGCCAGCGCCTCGGGCGGAGTGCGCGCGCGCCAGGCCGCGAGAATCACCTCTTCGCGCAGTTCCTCGGCGATGCGCGGCACCAGCCGATCCTGCAGCTCGAAGACATCGTTGGAGGCGTGCTCGAACCGGCCACTCCACAGCTGGGTGCCGGAGTGTGCCTCGAGCAGCCGGATGGAGACCCTCACCGCCGGGCCCGCGCTCTGCACCGTCCCATCCACTACCAGTTCCACCCCGAGCTCGTGCCCCACGGTGCGCGGATCTCTCGCGTCGCGGAAGCGCGCCGTCACCCCGCTGCCGGGCACGCGCAGCCCCCGAGCCCGGGAGAGCTGGTCGATGAGCGCCTCGGTCAGCGAGTCCCCCAGGTACTCGGAGTCGCGCGGACCCTGGAAGCGCAGGGGCAGAAGGGCCACGCCCTGCTTCACCGTCGGCGTGGTGGTGCGGGGCGTGTTGCGCGTGGGGGAGCCGTGTGTGCCGGGCGCTGGGGTATGCGGCCCCGTCATCGCCCCTAGGGTGTGCTGGCCTGACAGGGTGGGCTCTCCCACGCTGACGAGCCAGTCCCTCAGCACCCCGGCCGCCTCGAGCGCATTCGCCGGCCGCTCCTCCGGTGTGCGGCCCAGGCAGCGGTGCACCAGCTCCGCCAGGGGCGCGGGGATGTTGGCGCGCTGCCTCGGGTCCGGCGGGGGCTGGCGCAGGCGGGCCATGGCGGCGGCCCACGGCGTCTCTCCCGTGAAGGGCACCTCGCCGGTGAGCATCTCGAAGAGCAGCAGTCCCACCGCGTAGAGGTCCGCGCGGGCGTCCACCGGATCTCCCGACACCTGTTCCGGCGCCATGTACATGGGAGTGCCAACGGTGCCCATGGTGCGCGAGGCCACCTCCCCCGCCACCGCGCGGGCGATGCCAAAATCCGTGAGGACGACGCGCCCACCGGACTCGACGAGGATGTTGGCCGGCTTGAGGTCTCTGTGCACCACCCCGGCGGCATGGGCCGCGGCCAGCCCCTCGCAGACAGCCAGGGCGATGCGGGCGGCACGAGGCGCCATCAACGGTCGCTCGCGGCCGAGCAGCGTGCGGAGATCCTCCCCCTCCACGTACTCCATGGTGAGGAAGGCCTGGCCCTCATGGGTCCCCAGGTCGTGCATCCTCGCCACATGGGGGTGGGTGATGCGACGGGCCAGACGGACCTCGCGGCTGAAGCGCTCGAGCGCATCCGGGCTGGCGTCCTTGCCAAGCTCCAGCGTCTTGAGCGCCACCACGTCGCCCACGAGGCTGTCACGCGCCTGGTACACCGTGCCCATGCCCCCGCGGCCAAGCATCCGCACGAGCGCATACCGCCCGGCGAAGAGAGGCCCGGACGCGACCTCGCTGGAGAGGGCCACGCCCGTGGTGGTACCACGGATGACGGTGTTGTCGGCCCCATCGAGGGCGGAGTCAGGGGGTCGAAAATTCTCAGGCACGGCGGACCCAATCTAACCCGCAGCCCCCCACCTCGCCATTCACCCCTGGTACAAAAATAAATAGGAGAGGAAGAAGGAGCCCTACCGCGACGGGCTCACGCTGTCACCCGCCCGGGCCGGTAGGGCGGACGAGGTCACGGACACGGGCCCCTTGGGAGCCAGGAGCATCAGCACCCGCCCCAGCAGGGTCTGGGCGAACGGGCGGTAGCGCGTGTTCTGGAACGCGGTGAAGCGCCACCGGCCCTCCCGATTGACGGCGACGAGCGTCTGGACGGAGAGCCGCCCGCGCGAGGGGCGCTTCTGACCCGCCATGAGGATGGCCCCCTTGCCGTGGACGAGGGCCACGCCCGGAGCCAGCAGGCGCACCGAAGCGGGCTCGCTCTCCAGGCGCGAGCCCTTCATGAACCGCTCGAAGAGAGGCCTGTGGTTTTCCGCGATCTCGGCGCGGCCCTTCAAGCGCGAGCCGTCGAAGACCACGTAATCGGCATCTTCCGTGAACAACGCCGCGTAGCCATCGGCATCACCCCTTCCCCAGGCGTCATGGAGCTGCCGCCAGAGGTCCAAGACAGCGGCCTCATCGGCGAAACTCTCGGACATCACCTTGGAATTCTCAGGGCTCACACTCACATCCTCCCCCTTTGCTCATCGAATTAGCTAAGTTTTTTAGATACCAACCCACTGAGCTAAGATCAAGGCGATGCCAGCCGATACATCCGGAAAGTCCAGGCGCGCCAGGTTGGAGCAGGAGCTCTGCGGCAGACTCGCCAACACGTTCAGCGGCGCGGTGGTGCTGTTCCATTCCGCACTCGCCGAGCGAATCGGAATGAACGTCACCGACTTCAAATGTGTGGCCATCTTGAATGAATCGGGTCCGATGACCGCGGGCCGGCTCGCGGAGCTGACCGGGATGTCGACCGCGGCGACGACGCTGGTGCTGGACCGGCTCGAGCGAGCGGGTCTCGTCCGGCGGGAGAGAGATCCAAATGACCGCAGGAAGGTCATCCTCCAACCCGTCCCCAGCCCGAAGATGGAGCGCGACATCGGACAGGCGATGGAGGATCTGGTTCACTCGATGACCGAGGTCACGTCAAACTACAGCGCGCCCCAGTTGGAGACGATCCGTGACTTCATGGATCGCACCACGCAGGTCCTGCAGCATGTCGCCACCCGGCTGAAGACTGGAACGTGAACAGCGCCCCTATCCCCGGAGGACCCCTTCGATGACGGACACCTGCATCCGCGACTGCCACGCGCTCGTCCCCGATGCGAGCGGCACACTCACCCTCGCCCGCCACCAGGACATCCTGGTCCGCGGCAACCGCATCGCGGAGCTCCGCCCCACGGGGAGCCCCGTCGAGCCCGGCGTCACCGTGCTCGAGGGGAAGCGGATGCTCGCCATGCCCGGGCTCATCAACACCCACGCCCACGTGCCCATGGTGCTCTTCCGCGGGCTGGCCGAGGACGTGTCCATCGAGCGCTGGTTCAACGAGTTCATCTGGCCACTGGAGAGCAACCTCACCGCGGAGGATGTCTACTGGGGCGCGCAGCTGGGCCTCATCGAGATGATTGAGGGTGGCGTCACCACGGTGGCCGACCACTACTTCTTCATGGACCGGGTCGCCCAGGCAGTCGAAGAGGCTGGCACGCGGGCCCATCTCGGGTGGGCCATCTTCGGCAGCCGGGGCTACAAGGAGCTCGCCGAGACCGCCGCCTTCGCCGAGCGCTGGAAGGGGGGCGCGGGTGGCCGCATCACCACCTGCATGGCCCCGCACGCGCCCTATACCTGCGATGACGGTTTCCTGCGCGCCTGCTCCGGGCACGCCAACCGGCTCGGCATCGGCATCCACATCCATGCCGCCGAGGAGATGAACCAGACGCTCGCCAGCGTGCAGAAGCGGGGACTGACGCCCATCCAGGTGCTCGAGGACACCGGAGTGCTCGGCGTGCCCACCCTCATCGCCCACGGCTGCGGCCTGCTGCCCCAGGACCTGGAGTTGCTCGCCCGCCGTCGCGACCACGTGGGCATCGCCCACTCCCCCAAGACGTACCTCAAGCTGGCCATGGGCCTCGCCCCCATCCGCGCCCTGCGCAAGGCGGGGGTAGCAGTGGGACTGGCTACCGATGGCGCCGTCAGCAACAACACGCTCGACCTCTTCGAGAGCCTGCGCCTCACGGCCCTGACACAGAAGCATGAGGCGCTCGACCCCGAGGTGATGCCGATTCCCGAGGCGCTCGACATCGCCACGAGAGGCAGCGCGGCCGCGCTGGGAATGGGCGACCGGCTCGGCACGCTCGCGCCCGGCTACCAGGCCGACATCATCCTCGTGGACACCCGAAGCGCCCACTGGCAGCCGCCCCACAACCTCATGGGCGGACTGGTCTACAACGCTCGGGCCAGCGACGTGCACACCGTCATGGTCGACGGCCGAGTCATCATGAGCGAGCGCCGCCTGCTCACGATCGACAAGGAGCGGGTGTTCGCCGAGGTGGCGAACACCATGGAGCGCCTGTCCCAACGCGTGCCCGAGTCCCGCATCCAGCGCTACCAGCCGTGAGGCACGTGGCGACTCACCCCGCCGAGCGCACGAGTTGGGGCTGGAAGCTGTCCAAGAGCGCCTCCATGAGCCGCTCCACATCATTCAGCGGCACGCCCTGGATGGTGAGGAGCGTCTTGCCGCCCTGGACGCTCGTCTTGAGCTGAACGCGGGCGCCCTGGGCGAAGTGCCGCGAGAAGCATTCCCGCATGAACTCGATGCGGGCGGTGTCCGCCGCGGGCATGGACGCCCGAGACGGCTGGCGCTTGTGCTTCACCGCCTGCTTCAGTTCCTCCAGGCTGCACTCGGAGAAGGGCTTCTGCGCCACGGCCCCGCCCTCCCCCGGCACGTCGATGGGCGTGGAGCCCGGATCGCCGGCCTGGAACTGGATGTCCGCCACCTGCGCGTAGGTGCGCAGCGTGGTCAGCTTCATCACGCCGTAGTTCCTGCACGCCTCCTCGGTGAACTCCCGGGCCACGGCGCCATACCGCGACAGGGTCGCCTGCGAGAGATCCTGGATGTGCTGGCTGAAGTAGGCTTGAGCACTCTCGTGCCCGTTCTTCTCCGCCAGCTTGTTGTTCACCGTGTGGTTGTAGAGTCGGCCAATGTTGTAGTGCCCGGCGTTGCCTTCCCTCAGGTAGGCGAGCATGGAGTCCCGCACCTGCTCGAGCGTCAGCTCGGAAAGGGTGTTGTTGCCACTCGTCTGGATCATGAAATACCCCCCACAATGTGGAGCGACCGCGGGAATCGCGGTCTGGCCCGGCCATGAGCAACGCCTGCGCCAACGGGGCACTTCGTGAAAACGAGCACTTGTGCGAGGGGCACGCGAAAGGGAATCCCCTCGCACGGAGGACCCATCCGTGAAGTGAGACTGCTCGGGTTCCACTTCTCACCGGTGAGGACTGAAATGAGGCGGGTGCGTTCCACTGCTCACCGGTGAGGACTGAAACGGAGCTCACGCGTTCCACTGCTGCTCACCGGTGAGGACTGAAACGGAGCTCACGCATTCCACTTCTCACCGGTGAGGACTGGAATGGAACGGGTGCGTTCCACTGCTCACCGGTGAGGACTGAAACGAGGCGGACTCCCTCCGCCTCCCACTTGGAGCAACCTCAGTTCTCCTGCGCTCCAGAGAGGAAGATCCAGTCCTCGATGGACTTGATGTCGGCCTCAGGCAGCGAGGCATTCCCGTTGAGCGGATTGATGGGCATGCGGCTGCCGGTGATGCTGCCATCGGCCGTGAGCTTGAGGTACAGGTAGCTCTTGTCCAGGCTGCCGGGCTGGATGAGGTTGAGCCCGGGCTTCTGGGTCGAGGCCTTCAGCACCCGCAGGTAGATGTCGTGGGAAGTGCCGCTCAGCAGATCCAACCCCGCCTGAGGGCTGCTGCCACCGTGGCAGCCACCACAGTTCGACTGGAGCAGGGGCAGCACGCGCCCACTCCACGTCACCCCCGAGCCCGCAAGGCTGAGAGCCGCCGGGTTCGCCGAGTACGAGCACTTGTTGTAGTCGATGGCCGAGGACAGGTTCCACTGCGTGGACGCCGGATCGAGCCCCTCGATGAAGCACATCAGCGCCAGCATGTCCGGCACGTTCGGCGGCTGGTTGGCCAGCGGCATGCGCGTGCCGGGAATCGTCGTGGCGTCCATGGTTCCGCGCAAACGCGCCACCAGGTAGCTCTGCTCGGGCTTGCCCGGGTTGATGAGCGGAACGCTGGTGCCCGTACGCGCGCCGTAGACGCCGTTGCGGTTCTGGTCACCTTGCACGATGCCGCTGGCCACCAGGCTCTCCACTGCATCGCGCTGGTTCTCGTTCACCTCGGCGAAGAGATGGCGGCGGTCATCGAGCACCCACCAGTTCGTCTTGTAGCTGGCGAAGGCCAGCGTCTGCACGTTGCCCTGGTCGTCGATGAAGTTGCGGATGAAGGTGCCCGTGACGTAGAGGCGATCCTGCTCCACGGGCACCGGATCGTGGACATACAGGTGCAGGCCCACGGTGCCTGAATCCGGCCGGTTGCCCTTCGGATCCAGCGCCGGCGTCTCTCCCGGGACGAGCTCAAACCAGCCGATTTCAATCTCCCGGAAGGACTGCTCGGCGAAGCGGAAGCGGTCACCCAGACGCTCGCACCGGTCGAACACACCGTTCCAGTTGCCGGACTGCACGTTGCACGGAGCGCCGATGGCGGCCACGAAGGTGCCCGCCGTGTGCAGGTCCGGGTACTCCTTCTGGTTGTGGCACACGCCATTGGTGCCACTGCAGGTGCGCATCACCAGCTTGCGGTGCACGTCGAGCCCGGTGGGGTACGTCAGCTGTGCTGCCAGCACGTCCGCGTCCGAGCCCGTGTACGGCGTCACCTCCGTGGACCCACCCGTCGAGGGGCGATGCGGCTCGAACGGGATGGAGCCCGGGTCCTGCTTGTTGGGATCCGACGAGCCACAGGCCAGCGCCAGGGCTCCGAGGGTGGCAACGAGAAGGGAGCGCGTCATGCGAAGAAGTCCTCGATGGGGGCGTCCGCGGGGAAGACGCCCTGGTGGTCCGCCCCGAGCATGTCCAACATCGTCTTGAGCACGGAGCGGTACGAGTACACCTTGCCCGTGGCCTTGAGATTCGAGGCATTCACCGAGCCGAGGTTCTTGCCTCCCTTGCCAGCGCCGGTGATGACGCCCCCCATGAAGGGCATGGACATCCACCGGGTGGCCAGGTCGGGGCCGTGGTCGCTGCCGTTGGCGGAGTTGAAGCGGCTGCCGCCCGTGGTGCGGCCGAACTCGCTGCCGAGCACCACCAGCGTCTTGTCCCAGTACGTACCGCCCTCGGGGTGCTCCATCTTCTGGAGGGCCGTGCGCAGGCCGCTCACCAGCCGGTTGGCCGAGTCCATCTCGTCCGGGAGCTCGACATCCTCGCGCGAGTGGAAGTCGTAGCCGCCCTGGTTGAGGAACACCGCCGGGCAGCCGAAGTGGAAGAGACGCAGCGCGAGCGCCGCCCGCTGGCCCGTGGTGTCCGTGCCCAGCAGCGTCCGCAGATCCTTGTTGGAGATGCCGTCCACCACGTCATTGCTATCCGTGCTCACCCGGAGCATCGGGTCGCGGAAGATCTTCCCGTAGTCCCGCGTGGCCTGGCGCGTCTGCTGGTAGGTCTCCACGCCTCCGCGCAGCGCCGTGTGGAGTCGATCTCGGAACCGGGCGTCCATCTGGTTGGCCACCTTGGAGGCCCACTTCGGCAGGGTCGAGTCCGGGTCCTCGCTGAAGCGCTCGAAGCTGCTGCCCTCCAGCACCGGTGGCCGGTAGGTGGCGTAGTCGCCCGCCCCCGTGGCCATGCCCGCCTCGCCCAGGCTGAAGGCCGGCAGCAGGGTGACACCTCGCGAGGCCGCCTCCTTCACGCGCTCGCGCACCCCGTAGTTGACGAGCGTCAGGAAGCCCGTGGCCCCGCCCACGTAGCCCGTGAGGAAGCGCTCCAGGCCCGTGCCATGGCCACCGTCCGCACGCGCCGAGAAGGGCTCGTGGTCCACGCACGGCAGCACGCACATCTCGTTGGAGAACTCGGCCACCGGCTTCATGCCCAGCTCCCGGCGCGGCTTGTTCTCCTCTCCGTCCAGCCAGCTCGCGCGCTCCAGCAGCTTGCCCACGCCCCACTCGGTGCCGGACGCGCGCTTGCTCGAGCTGCCAAAGGGGTTGAACTCCCCGTCCACGTCTCCGTTGAAGGCGGTGGTGAAGCGGAAGCCGCCGGACAGGCGGATGTAGATGAGGTGGCGCACGGAGCCGCGCCCGGAGGTCTGGGCACGGGCCTCGCCCGGCAGCCACAGGTGGGGAAAGGCCAGCGCGGCGGCGCCAGCACCCAGGCCCTGCAGCAGCCGGCGGCGGCCGAAAGTGACGGACTTCGTGTCATCGGAGTCGGACATGTGAAAGAGCTCCGGGGCTAGTAGAAGACGCGCTCCGCGCTGGTCAGCAGCGCGAAGCAGAAGGGACGGGCGAACTCTTCCGCCGAGCAACGGGTGAGGGCGCACTCGGTACCCGCCTCGCGGGCCTCGGCCTTCTCCGTGTCATCCGGCGAGCGGCCGAGCAACAGCCGGTACTGGTGGGTGGCGATCTCCTCGGCCTCGGCCGCGGTCACCGCGCGGTTCGAGCTCATGCCCGCGGGCAGCAGCTTCTCCACCGCGGCCCCCTTCACCTTCGGGTCCAGCGTGGGGTTGCACAGCGTCTGCACGAAGGAGAGCTGCGTGGCGGTGGTGAGGATGCTCACCACCCGGAAGCGTCCACCCGTCACGTTCTCCGGGCAGCCGCCCAGGGTGCGCGCCAGCTCCGAGTAGCGATCGTCCAGCTCGCCCTTGTCGTCCAGCTTCCAGCGCGACTCCTGCAGCAGGCGGTAGCCGGCGACGCTGCCCGAGCGCAGCAGATCCTCCGGCTGGCTGATGCGGTGGTCGCACCCGGGCAACTCCATGCCCGTGTTGCGCGCCATGGAGTCGAGCCACACCTCCGCGTCCACCTGCTTCAGCGGGCCGTACGTCCACCGGTAGGCGTTGACCGAGGCGCCCTCGGCGGACTGGAGGTAGGCCGCGGAGGTGGCCACCGCGTAGTGCACCGAGCGGATGTCGCCGTCGTTCTCCAGCAGCCAGCGCACCAGCTCCTGGCGCACCTCGGGTACCTTCGCGGACAGCTCGTAACCCAGGTACTGCATGAGCACGTCATCCACCGCGCGCTCCCAGAAGGCCATGTCGCGTGCGAGGACGCGGCCGGGAATCTGCAGTTTCGCCCACTCCTCCGCGTTGAGCAGGCCGCTCCACAGCGTCAGCTCTCCCAGGTTGGGGTCGCGTGCGGCGCGCAGGTCCGGGGTGAAGATGAGCTCGTTGTAGCCCCACAGCACGCTGGCGCACTCGCCCCGGGACACCTCGTCCACGGCTCCGTTCTTGTCCAGGCAGCGAAAGCGGATGAAGGCGTCCGGCATGCGCATGCCCAGCTGCGGATGATCGTAGTAGCCCGAGTGCCACAGCTTGTAGAGGCGCGCCATGTCCGCGCGCTCGTGCTCGAAGGGCGGGCGGCCCAGGAACTGGCGGAAGAGCGCCTCCGCCTTGTCTCCCGGGTCCGCGTAGCGGCGGGTGAGCACCGGGTGGGCGCTCACCACCGCCGCGAACAGATCATACGGCACCAGCCCGCGGTGCAGCTTCGCCACCAGCCGATCCATGTCGTAGATGGCCTGAAGACTCGTCACCTCGTTGCTGTAGAGGAAGCGATCCGCGGCGCGGCGCTGCTGGATGACGATAAACTCGTCACTGTCCATCAGCCGCTTCACCGTAGCACCCCACCCGCCCGAGCACGTGGACTCGGCCTCGTCCGCCGAAGGCACGCGCCCCAGCATGTCCACGAAGAGCCGGCGGCAGGCCTCGGCCTGGACGATGGGACGGTTGGATAGGCCCACGCCCCACAAGCTGCGGCACAGCCCTCGGTTGACGGGGTTCTGCAAGCCCGCCCCGTTGCAATACGCCACGCAGTCCGCGTCACAGTCGGGCGGGCGCGTGTCGTTGGGCAGCGCCGACACCGTGCGCGCCGCGGGCAACACGTCATCACCGCCCGCGAAGGTGCCCGAGGTGAGGGGCGGCCCGTTGCCCACCATGCCACCGGGACCGGAGGCCATCTGGTCCGGCTCGAAGGTGTAGGTGGGCTGGCACGCGGCCAGCACCGCGAGCACGGGGAGGAAGAGCGTACGAGACACGGCCATGCGCGACTCCCAACGGAAGGTGGTGCGCTTCAGAGCGAGAACTCGGCTCCGAGCGAGAGACCCAGGCGCAACGCCAGGGTGCTCCAGTTCTTGGTGTAGTTGAACCCGGAGATCTCCTGGCTCGTGGCGAAGAGGTACTGCTGCTCGACCTGGCCGAGCACGTCCGCGCGCAGCCAGATGCGCTCGGACATCCGCCGCCGCGCGCCCACGGACGGGCCCACCAACCAGCCCACGCGCGGCACGCTCCACACGCTCACGCCCTGCTCCTGGAGCCGGCGGATCTCCGCCGAGAACTCACGGCCCGGAATCAGGAAGGACAGTCCGGCGCGCGCGGCGAAGACGACCTCCATCTTGTCGGCCACCGGCAGGCCGTACTCCCCGGTGGCGAACACCTCGTTGAGCAGACCGAAGCCGAACTCCCGGTCTCCTCCCGCGGCGTAGTTGCCGAAGACGCGCAGGCCCGCGCCCACCCGCAGCCGCTCGCTCACCGAGGGCACCGAGCTGTTCAGCCACGCCGTGACGGACAGGAAGCCCGCGCTCGAGTAGTCGAAGGACTCGTCCCGGCGCGAGGTGTCGATGCCGAGCTCGCCGCTCATCCGCGAGCTCTCGAAGAAGAGATCAGGCCCCACGCCAATGCGCACGCGGCCCGGAAAGATCGAAGCCGTAGGTTCCGGTGCCGCGGCGGCGCGGACCACCGGAGCGGAGCGGACCACAGGCGCAGGCCGGGGCGCAGCAGCGGCCTTGGACTCCGCAGCGGGCTTGGACTCCACGGCGAGCCGGGCTGGCTCCTCGGCGGCCTTCGCCGCCTCCGCGGGCGCGGGAGCGGCCTTCGTCTCCTCGGCCGGCGGAGAAGGCTCTGGCGTCGAGGCCGCCGGCTGCGAGGCCGGAGAGGTCTTGGACGCGCCCGCCTTGGACGTGCCCGTCCGGGAGGACTTGGAGGCCTTCTTGGACGGAGCAGCCTCGACAGCGGGAGCGGCAAGCACCAGCAGCGCCGAGAGGAGGCCGCAGCAGACGCGAGGGAGCGGCTGGAACATGTTGCGCGAGCGGAGGGGGAGCAGCACGGGGGACTCGGATTCAGAAGAGACAGACCACGGGGGTCAACTTCAGGGTCCCCTCCTCCCGGTCTCACTCGGACACGGGAGGAGAGGGGTACAGCGGGAGGCTCAGGCGCGACGGCGGCGGAGCAACGTCATGGTACCCGCGAGCAGCGAGAAGAGCATCACGGGCGCGCCACCCGTGGCGGAGCAACCTCCGGTATCCTCCTCCGGCGCGGCGGTGATGGTCACGGTCTTCGACGTGGTCGCAGAGTTATCCAGGGTCACGGCGCCGTCACCGTTGACCGAGTTGCCGGCACCGAAGATTTTCACGGAGCCCGCCGACTGGGGAGCCACCAGCGAGAAGTCGAAGCGGATTTCGCCGCCGCTGGCGGGCTTGGGCGCGGTGTGGGTGAGCTCTCCGCTCTGGAGCTTCGAGCCCGTACCGGCCGCGAGCGTCGCCGCCGTGTTGTCCACGGCCACGTCAAAGCCACCCTTCACCCCCGCACCGCCGCGGATGATGAGCGTGTAGTTGCCCGTCGCGCCTGCCTGGAGCGAATCGGGACCCGAAATCTCGACCGTGGGCGCGGCACCGCCACTGTGGCACGTGGTGCACGTCTGCGCCGTCTTGCCCGAGTAGCCGGTGATACCGGTGGAGTTGGCCAGGGCCGGGACAGACATCAGGCACGCCGTGAGCACACCCGCAACGCCGTACGACTGGAACCTCATACAACCTCCGTGAGAATGAGTTCTCTTTTTAACTCGCTTCGCCCCATCCTCATATGGCCCCCTGACACCTCGCGTCGGCATCGCCGGATCCGGACCACACGGTCGAACAAGAGCGCTGTGGCCGCAAAGGCTCCCCACATCTGACGGCGCTGGAGAGCAAGCGCACACACCCACCGTGAGCTTGTTGCAGCAGCAGGGAGTGTGTCCGTCTCATGAGGGACAGGGAGGCATGCGGCGAGGACGGCGGCTCAGCGGTTGCGCTGCGGCACCACCTCCACCTTCAGCACGTAGCGCGCCTGCATGTCGGAGGAGAACTCGATGAGGTGATCTCCCACACCGGTGAGGTCCGCCTCGCGGGAGAACTCGCCCTGCTTCTCCATCAGGTCCAGCGCATTGCGCCCGCTGATGGACTGCCGGATGCGCGCGCGGCAACCCTCCTCGTGGAAGGTGACGACCGTCTCCTCACCCGCGGCGAGCACCTCCTCGAGGAAGAAGCGCACCCGAACGGTGGAGGCCTCGGGCACCTGGATGATGAAGCGGCCCTGGCCGGGGAAGCGGCCCTCGGCATAGCTCTCCGGCCCGAGGATGCATCCGGCCATGGTGCCGCACACGGGCCAGGCGGCATCGCACGTGTCCTCGACACGGCTGCCGATGAAGTCGGCCCGCGAGCCTCCACATCCCAGCCCCAGCGCCGCGGCTAAAAACAAACCAGCCAACGGCTGGGACCCCTTGCGAAAGGTTGTTAGAAAATGGGCCAGCATTCGAACCTCCACTGAAGAGGAACCCTTCATGCGTCTGCGTCCCCTGTGGCTTTCCATCATCTTCCTCGCTCTCTCGGCCTGTGGAAACGACGACGGTCCGTCCGAGCAACCTGAGCTGTACGTGGACCGGGACTCCATCGGTTTCGGACAGGAGTACGGCACGGGAGCGTACGTGAACCAGGAGATCTCCGAGTCGCTCTACATCGAGAACAAGGGCCTGCAGGCGCTGGAGATCACCGAGGTGACGAAGAGCGGCCCGAGCCAGTTCACCATGACCCTGCCCGAGGAACTCGCCAAGGGAAGACCGGTGCGGCTGGAGTATGGCAAGCGCACCTTCATCCAGCTGAGCTTCAAGCCCACCGAGGCGAAGAAGTACGAGGGCAAGCTCCTCATCAAGTCCAACGCCGCCAACACGCCGCAGAAGGAGATCGTCATCTCCGGCGTCGGCTTCAAGCCCTGAAGCAGGAGTGGGGGCGCTGCGCGAAGCGCCCCCACCCCGGGCTCACGGCTGCCGGGTGAAGTAGCAGCCCGGCGCCGCACCGCCATCCGCAGTCACACCGCCATCCGGAGCAGGGCAGGAAGCAGTGCCTCCGTCGAGCCGGGTGTACGACTTGGGATAGCTGGTGTACGCGGTGCGCAGCGTGTAGTCCGCCTGTCCGTAGTCCGTCCGGTCCACGCCGCCCACGGCCACCATGAGGGAGCCTCCGCGGAGGAAGCGCGGCTCGAAGCAGGAGCAGGCGTAGGGCTGCACCGTCACCTTGGTGGACGTGGACCCACGCTCCAGCTTGTACAGGGGCTGCAGGTTGCTCAGGCTGCCGCTCGGCGAGTGCCACGCTCGCAGCGGATCACCCCGGTACGCGAGCGTCAGCGGCGCCCCCGCGGTGCCGGTGGACACCGGCGTGCAGCTCGTGCCCCCATCCCCCGCCCGGTCCCCGTCGCAGAAGGTCAGGTCCAGCGACAGCCCATAGGGCGTGCCACCATCGGGCAGGTTGTCCACCTCCCACTGCAGCTCCCAGGTGCGGTCCATCGGCGAGGGGAGGGCTTCGGGCAGCTGGAAGACGAAGGTGTCCAGGTCGGTGGGCACGGCGTCATAGTCCTCGGGGCCGCGCACACCCTGCCCCTTCGTCGGATCATTGCCGACGAGCCGGCCCAGGCCATACGAGATGGAACCGCTCACCTCGTAGGCCCCACCGGCGGGCGGCGCGGGGAAGGTCGCGGCGGAGTCGTCGCTGGCCAGCAACTTGGTCGACGGCGTCTCCGTCGTGCCACTGCCCTTGCGGCTGGTTTCGTCCGTGTCGTCCCGCCACTCCACGTCCAGGCGGTAGTCCTTGTCGTCCGCCCAGCTCGTGCCCTCGTCCTGGACGAGGAAGTAGTAGCGCACGGTGGCACCGTGCGGCGGCACGGGAATCACTCCCTCGAAGTTGCGCAGGTTGGAGAAGTACTCGGACTCATCGCGCGAGGAGCGCAGGCACAGCGGCGCGCTGTTGTTGCACCAGCCGTTCACCAGGGGCGTCACGAACGCGTCCGACCCATAGCCGTTGCCCTTGGGGCACACATCCACCTTGCCGACACAGTCGGCGGCCGAGAAGCCCGGCACCTCGGTGAGGACGCGAACCAGACGATCCGGCGTCTCGGGCAGCGGCGGGAAGCGGCCCCCCGAGGACAGGGACACCAGCCGGTAGTGCAGCACGGTGTGCGTGCTGTCCGTGGGCACATCCACCGCGTACCAGTCCTTGTCCGGCACCGAGCCCAGGCGTCCGGTGAAGGACGTCGTCCGCGTGCCGCTGCTGAGGGTGGCCACCTTGGCGTGCGACATGTCGTCGTTGTCGGTGCCGGTGTCGTTGGGGTCGCCCTCGCTCAACACCTTCACGTCCACCGTGTACTTCAGGCGCGTGTCCCCGGGCACAGGCTCGCTGGAGGTGCCGCTGTTCCAGGCCTGCACCAACACCTGCCACTTCCCCGCCGCCTTCACCCGGCGCGCGGTGGCCAGGTCGACGGCCAGCACGTTGGTCCGGACACGGCTATCCACCTCGGCGGTGCCGTCCGGGCGCAGCAGCTTGTACGCGAGGATGTACGCGGGCGGCGGCTGCGGCGAGAGGCTCGGCGCCGTCACGTGCACGTAGACGATCCTCCCGGCGGGCACGTCGAAGGAGAAGCGGTCCACATCTCCCGCGGTGGCCAGGTAACCGGAGGCACTCCCCACCAGGATGCCGCCCTGATCCGTCAGCGCCACCGGCGTGGCCGCGGCCGCCGTGTCGTTGGGCTCGTTCGTGTCCGGGTTGTCCAGCACCTCCACCGTGAGCGAGTACGGGTTGCGCGCGTCGAAGCCGGGACGGCTGGGGTTGGCCGGCTCGTCACCGAGCAGGAGGAGCACCTTCGCGTTCTTCTCGGCTTCGGAGATGGGGATGAGGAACTCGACCGGCTTGGGCTGCCCCTGGCCGTGTACGTCCACCCGGCGCGGCGCCAGCGCGGAGCCATCCTGGCGCAGGAGGCTGACGGACAGGTTCACCGCGGTGATGGGCGTGGCGTAGACAGCGGTGACACGCAGCAGCGAACGGGGCCCCACCGTCGAGGGCAACTGCACGCTGTACCAGTCGGTGTCTCCGCCGAAGGAGAGATAGCGGTCCTCCAGGGGCTGGCCCAGCGTGAGCTGGCACTCGGGCGAGCTCAGCGCCTCCTCGCGGGTGTTGCAGAGATCGGGGACCTCCTGCTCGCCCGAATCCGGCGGGCCATCCGGCTGCGAGGGACAGGCGGTGAGGACGAGCAGAACGAGCGACAGCAGTCGGACGGAGGTGGACATGGCGATCAGTGATGACGCCCTGCTCAGGGCGTGATGGGAACGGGACGGGTGGGGCAGCCGTCGATGAAGTCCTCGGAGCTGACGTGGATGACGCCGTCCACGGGAGACTTGATGCCGCCCAGCGGGTAGCGCGCGCTCCGGACACGGAAGTGGCGTATCAGCGTGCGCGCGGTGGGGTCATCCGCGGGCACCATGGCAGCCGAGAGATAGATGTCGTTGTAGCCCGCGCCAGCCACCACCGTGCCGGCATCGTCCGTGTCGCCCTGGGTGGGGGCCAGCAGCACGTTGTCCACGCGAAAGTCGTAGCACTGGCGGCCCAGCTCGTCCGGCGGCCCCGCCGCCTTCAGCGCGTAGCGGTAGCCGTCCGTGGACAGGTTCGCGGTGTCCACCTCCACCGGGCGCGTGTGCATGCGCAGCTCGGAGCGGCTGACCACCCCGTCGTTGTCCGGGTCTTGATCCAGGTCGATGCTCGCGCCCTGCGTGCCCCCGAGCCACTCCACCCCATCCGGAATGCCATCGCGGTCGCTGTCCACGCGCTCGGAGTTGGTGCCAATGAACTGCTCGTCGCAATCCAGCACCCCGTCGCAGTCCGAGTCCACGCCGCGCAGCGCCAGCGGGCAGCCGGGATCCAACCCACCGCCGTCCGGCCGCGCGTAGCCGATGGGGTTGAAGTCCACGCCCAGGTCCTTGTAGTGGACCTCGACTCCATCGCTGAAGCCGTCCCCGTCGGTGTCCGCCTTCGCCGGGTCGGTGCCTACCTCGGCCTCGCGTGCGTCGGTGAGACCGTCGCCGTCCGTGTCCGCCTCACCCAGGGGGCTGCCCGGGGGCGCGGAGAAGTTGGAGGCCACCAGTTCCTTGAGCACAAAGGCGCGCCGCACCTGGCCGAAGCGGAAGTCCAGGAAGTTGATGGGCTCGTCGTTGCGGAAGTCGCGGAAGTTGCCGCCCCCCAGCTCCGCCATCTTCGACAGACGCTCCGCGTTCTGGTTGATGAGGAGCATGGGGCAGCCTCCATCGCCCTCCAGGTCGCATGACGTGCTCACCGGCTGTATGGGCAGGAAGACGTGCACCGTGTTGACGCGCACCTCCTCCACCAGGTCCCGCAGCTGGCGGATGCGCACCACGGCATCTCCCTGCAGCAGCTCGTCGTCCTGGTCGGTGGTGGGCTTGCCGTCGGAGAGGAAGATGACGGAGTAGCGCGCCTGGGCCTGGGCCTCCGCGCCACCGGGCTTGAGCCGGCTCTGGGAGATGTCCCGATTGATGAGCGCGTAGATGTCCGCGAGCGGCTTCACGAAGTCGGTGGCGTCGCGGTTGGGCGAGGTGTCCGGGTTGCGGTAGGTGAGCAGGCGCTCGATGAGGTTGAGGCGCTTGTTGCTGTCCAGCTGGGACACCCGGACGAACCCATCCACCGCGTCCGGCGGCGTGCCCGACTGGGTGAGGTAGGCCGTGGTGCTGCCGGCGAACACCATTACCGCCAGCTCCACCTCGTCGTCATTGGGCAGGCTGTCGATGAGCTGCACCAGCGCGGTGGCCCGCGTGCCGTCCGGATCGCTCACGTTCATGGACTGGCTGGCGTCCAAGGCGACGACGATCTTGATGGGCCGCACCACCTGGTTGCTGCCCAGGGTGCACACCTGTCCCTCGAGCGAGACAGCACGGTCCACCGGCACCTCCTGATCCCTCCGTCCGTCGTAGAGGTAGGAGTCCGTGCACGCCATCACCGCCACCAGGGTGCCCAGTCCCAACGCTACCGCCACTGCCGCGCGATTCACGGGTGCACTCCCACGCAGCGGCTGCGGTACTCACTGTCCTCGTTGAGCTGGTCGGGTCTCACGAAGTTGCCATCCTCCAGCGTCAGCTCGGGACCGAGCGGCACGCGCACGCTCGGCGGAGCATACTGGGCCCAGGCGCACGCCGTCTGCCACACGCCATAGTCGGTGGCCACGCCGCTCTCGGGAGCCTCGGCGAACCACACCTTGAAGAGGTTGTAGCCCTGCGGCATGCCCGCGCGCGACGGCGGTGAGACGAGCTGCAGGTTGGACACGGTGAAGTCGTAGCAGACGCTGCCATTCCCCTGCACCTCGGCCTTCACCTCGTACTGGTAGCCGAAGCGCTCGTAGAAGGCCGTGTCCCTCCGGGTGGGGTTGCTCTCCGCCTTCAGTTCCTGCTCATCGGGAATCCCGTCCCCGTCCGTGTCGATGCCCGACACGTTGGGGGTGAGTGGATCCAACCCGTAGCGGGCCTCCAGCTTGTCCGGCATGCCATCCCCGTCGCTGTCCACGATGCCCGAGTGCGTGTGCAGGTAGTCCTCGGCGTACTGCGACAGCCCATCTCCGTCCGTGTCCGCGCAGCGACAGCCAAGCGTCAGGGGGGACAGCGGATCACACCCGCGCGTGTCCTTGGAGTTGGCCGCCACGAAGCCCTGGTCGGAGTGCAGGGACTCGAAGCCATCACTGAAGCAGTCCCCATCACTGTCCTCCGTGTAGGCGTTGGTGCCCAGCGAGAAGCTGTTGTCCAGCGTGTCCGGCACGCCATCCCCGTCGCTGTCCACCACGCGCGCCTGGTCTCCCGGCACCGAGGTGAGCGACTGCACCATCAACGTCTTCATCACGTTGCGCGAGGCGAACGACGAGTAGTCCAGCGCGCCCAGGCCGATCTCGGAGATCTCCGTGAAGTTGTTGAACTCCTGGTACACGCCGCCGCCCAGCTCCGCGAAGCGCTTGAGCAACCACGAGGAGATCTTCTTCGCCTCCTTCGGGTACTGCGCCGGCGACACGCCCGGGTAGGTGCCGTAGAGGTCCTGGCAGATGGGGCCGCAGGCGCGCACCGCCTCCTCGTTGAAGAGGAGCACCGAGTGCATCCGGATGTCGCCCACGTTGTGCTGCTGCTTGAGGTCCATCAGCTGCCGCACGTAGCTGAAGAGCTGATAGTTCTGGTTGCGGTCCGTGCCCGCGATGTAGCCGGTGATGGCGTCCGGATCCTCCGGGTCCATCAGGTTGCAGAACTCGACCGCGCTGGAGGAGTCCGCCCACGTCAGGTCCGGCTGGTCCGGCGAGGCGTACTGGGTGAGGCTGTCATTGGCCGAGCAGCGCGGATACGGCGTGCCGTCCGTGAGGAAGACGACGACGTAGCGGGTGCGCGGCAGCTCGGCCGGGCGCGACTTGGCCACGTCGGTGATGTCGGCGGAGATGATCTTGTACGCCTCGGCGAGCGCGCCCTGGTAGTCGGTGCCCTTGCCCAGCTGGCTCTGCAACCCGCCAATGTACGTGTCGATGCCGGAGGCCGCGGTGGGCCGGGCGAAGCGGTTGCCCGAGCTACCGGGCCACGGGTTGCGGATGTTCGTCTCGAAGGGGACGATGGAGACCTGCACGTTGGGCTGGGCACGGAACTGCTTCACCAGCCGGCGCAGAGCGCGCACGCGCGCGGGCTCGGTGACGCCCGGCGGGACGATCGCCTGAATCTCGGCGCGCTCGCAGAAGCCCGAGCCCTCCTGTGAGCCCGGCGGGTCCGACACGCACATGCTGCCGGACTGGTCGATGATCATCACCACCTTCACCGGGAAGCCCGCCGCGTCCGGCGTGTTGGTGCACACGCGGCCCTTGAGTGTGAGCCGGTCATCCAGGTTCGTCTTCTCCTGGGCGAGTGGCTCGACGAGCGAATCGGTGCAGCCCGTCAGGAAGGCCAGGAGGCCCGCCACGAAGAGCGTCTGGAGTTTCAAGCGGCGCATTCGGTGCGGACCTCCCTGGGACAGCGGGTATCAGGAGCGCCGGCGGCGGCGCAGCAGCGTGGCGAGGGCGGCGAGCGCGAGCCCCCCACCGGTCGCGGGGAACGCGGAGCAGTTCCAGCCGCTGACGCTCTCGTTGGCCACCTTGAGGGCCAGCTCCGAAGTGGACTCACGGCGGCCGGGGAAGGCCCGGTCATCGAAGGCCAGCTTCGCCTGGAGTTGGAGGACGTACTCGCCATCCTCGTCCGCGGTGAAGGTGGGCTTGCTGCCGTCGACATAGGCGTACTCCCAGTGGCGGCTCATCGTCACCGCGCCCTGGGGGTTCTCCACCACGGCCTTGGAGCCAGAGGGACGCTTCGTGACGGTCCAAGTGTACTCGATGGCCGCGCCGTTGCGGTTGGCGAACAGGGGCAGGCGCGCCTTCTCGCCCTTCTTCAGCGCCAGCGAGCCACCGCCATGAACGGTGAAGGGGAGCTTCGGATCCAGGCAGTTCTCGGGGTCCGCCGGGTCGATGATGACGCAGTAACGGGCATCGCACGCATCGCCCACGTGGTCGCCATCGTCATCCGCCTGGTCCGCGTTGGCGTTCAGGGGGCAGTTGTCGGCCTCGTTGAGGACGCTGTCGCCGTCCTTGTCCGGGTCGCACGGATCACCCACGCCATCCCCGTCCGTGTCGTGCTGGTCGCTGCTGGCCAGGCTGGGGCAGTTGTCGAAGGAGTCCAGGACGTTGTCCCCGTCCCGGTCCACGTTGCACTGGCTGCGGTCAGCCGGCTCGACCTGGTCCGCGTTGGCCACGCGCGGGCAGTTGTCGTCGCCGTCCAGCACGCCGTCGCCATCATCATCCGTGTCGCAGACGTCGCCCTTCTTGTCCCCGTCCAGGTCCTCCTGGCCCTTGTTGGGCACCAGCGGGCAGTTGTCGGCGTCGTTGGCAATCCCGTCGTTGTCCTTGTCCGGGTCGCAGTCGTCGCCGAGCAGGTCGCCATCCGCGTTGCTCTGCTGGAGGTTGGCGAGCGAGGCGCAGTTGTCGCAGGCGTTGCCCACGCCGTCGCCGTCGTCGTCCTCCTGGGAGCGGTTGGAGACGAAGGGGCAGTTGTCGCGGTCGTCCGACTTGCCGTCGCCGTCCCCATCATCCGTGTAGGCCAGCGTCTTGCCGTCGTCCGTGTAGGCCACCCACACCGAGCAGCCACAACCACAACCGCAGCCGCCGCCCTCCTCCTTCGGACGACCGCACTGACTCCCCAAGCACTCCGGGTTGTCAGCACCGTTGGTCTGGGCCGGCGCTTGCGTCGGCATCAGGAACAGCACCCCGAGAACCAGGGCAGGAACAATGCGCGAGTGTTTCATGGTGACTCCTTTCAGCGCCGGACAGCTAGCAAGAGCCGATCCGCTGGCCAGGTTTCGGGAAGGGCTGGAAATTCGCGGGTTTGGATGAGGGGCTGGAGACGATGGACAACGAATGGGGGGAACACCCCCCATTGGCCCTGGGGGGCGGGCCCCACACCTGGGGGCTCAGGTCCCCAGGATGAACTCCTCGGGAGTGAAGGAGCGGGTGCCGGCGGGGACGCGGCCCTCCTGCTCGGTGTAGCGCAGGGACTCGATGCGCAGCGCGCCGATGCCCGAGCCGCGCGGGTCATTGTCCCGGCCCACCTGCATATAGAGGTAGATGTCGTTGGTGCCCGCGGGGATGCGGCGGCCGGGGATGATGGGGTTGGGGCGCTCGAGCGTCGGCACGAGGGTGATGTTCTCCGCGCGCACCGCGTAGCAGGCCCGGCCGTCCTCGGAGGGAGCCGCCTCGGTGATGGAGTAGCCATAGCCGCGCTCGGTCTGGAAGGCGGTGTCGGCGCTGAGCGGGTCGGTGTGGGCCTCGGCCTCGTTGATGTTGGGGATGCCGTCGCGGTCGCTGTCCAGCAGGTCCTCGGGGACGAGCGGGTTGGTGTGGGTCAGCGCCTCGACGAGGTCCGGCAGGCCATCACCATCCGTGTCACCCACGCACGGGTCGGTGCCCAGCACGCGCTCCTCGCAGGTGTTGAGCCGGTCCCCGTCCTCGTCCAGCGCCGAGTTGCACCCGGGGATGATGTCCACGTGCCCCGGCGTTGGATCCAACCCCATGCGCAGCTCGATGCCGTCCATGAGCCCGTCCTGGTCGCTGTCCGGGTTGGTGGGGTCCAGACCGCGCGCCAGCTCGTCGGAGTCCGCCACGCCGTCCCCATCGCTGTCCGGGAAGAACTGGCCGGCGCGCACCACCACGTTGCGGTTGAAGGCGAGGAAGCGCTTCATCTTCAGGTTGCTCTGCAACGACGCGTAGTTGATGCCGCCGAGCGCGGTGCTCAGGTTGACGAAGTCCGTCGTCACGGGCTCGGTGCCACCGGCGTTGGCGATGGCGGCCACCTGGGCCGCGGTGGTGGCATCGGCCGTGTTGCGCACGTAGACGGGCTGCACGGACACCTCGCCGGCGCCGAACTTCTCGACGAGCGCCTTGAGCTCCCCGGTGACGGCCGCCAGCTCGCAGCGGCTGCAGGCGGTGGTGTCCGTCAGCTTGCTGCAGCGCGAGTCGATGCCCGCGTTGAAAGCCGGGTTCTCGCAGCTCAGGTCCGCGCTCGTCACCAGCAACACGACGAGGTAGCGGGTACGGGCCACCTCGCCCGGGCAGCCCGTCTGCATGTCGCCGGAGAGGATGCTCTTGGCCAGCTTCAGCGCCGAGCGCATGCTGGTGGGCCCCGTCTCCTGGTAGGTGGCGTAGCGCGGGATGGAGGACTGCAGGGCGGTGGCGCCGTCGAAACGGCCCAGCAGGCCCGTGGCCACGGTGTGGAAGGCCACCAGGCTGAACTTGATGTAGGGCACCGAGAAGCGGCTGGAGAGCGAGCCGAGCGCCTCGGTGACGGAGCCCGTCATGTCCGAGGGCAGGCCCGCCCCACCCTGCACGGCGAAGAGGACCTTCACGGGGAAGGCCTCGCCGCCCGCGAGCGGCACGCAGGCATTGCCACTGAAGTCCGCCCGGTCCCTGCCACTCGGACCACGGCCATCGAGCGAGTAGAGACCCGCGTCGGAGCACGACAGCAACAGCACCGGCAGCAGGAGACACGCAATCCGCGGGAGGGCACTCATTCACCGGGATTGTAGACCCCAGCCCGCGCGGCGAGCGCAAGTCTCAATATCCCGTCAATTCCAGGATGCGGAAATGTGCCACGAGGCTGAACGACGGCGCTCGGGGTCGCTGGGGGGTCGCACACGCAGTCGATGGGAACGCACAGGAGCGAACCAACTCCCTGTCCGATGGGGAGGGAGCCCGAGCGTCCGCCGCCTGGCGGATGCCCACAAGTCGGTCGGGTGAGGATATGGTGGGTGCCCTACCCCGTTTACGCCGGTCTTCCGCATGTACCTGCGCAGCCTCACACTCCAGAACCTCAAGCTCCTGCGGGATGTCGCCATCTCCTTCACCCGCTCGGATGGGGAGGTCCGCCCGTGGACCGTCTTCGTGGGGGAGAACGGGCTGTGCAAGACGGCCATCCTCCAGGCCATCGCGCTCGCCGCGAGCGGCTCCTCGCTGGGCAGCGAGCTCGCGGACGTCGCCGCCCTGCCGGATCGGCGGCAGCCCTCCACCGAGCTGATGCTGATTGGTGCCGAGTTCACCTTCGGCCAGGAGGGCCACAAGGCCCGGAGCTACCCCGGCCTGGAGCGCAAGCACTCGCTGGCGCCCTTCGTGCGCAGCTCGATCGCCGCCAAGAACACCTGGCGCGAGCTCGTGGGTAGCTCGCGCTACGTCGGAGTCGAGCACACGCAGGTCTTCGACCCCATCCGAGAGGCGCGCCGGACGCAGTTGCCGGGGTGGTTCGTCGCGGGCTACGGCACGGCGCGGTCGCTGCCCCGCCCCAATGCCATCCAGGGCGAGGGCCTCTCGGACCCCATCAAGCAACGCCTGGCGAACCTCTTCGACCAGGGCGGGCTGATTGCCACGGGCTTCGCGGACGTCTTCGAGCCGGCCCAGGCGAAGGCCTACACCCGGGTGCTCCGGCAGGTGCTCGTGCAGGGCAACCTGCTGCCGGGCGTCATCGACCTGGAGCTCCAGAGCCACGGCACCGTGCGGACCCGGCAGGACTTGCTGGAGGCCCACCGCTTCGAGCTGAACGTAGGGGGCAAGAGCCTCAAGGTCCCGGCCACATGGTTGTCCCACGGGTACCAGGGAGCCATCGCCTGGCTCGCGGACCTGATTGGCCACATCCTGCTCGAGGCGGGCAGACCGGTACCGCCCGAGAAAATGGAGGGACTCGTCCTCGTGGACGAGCTCGACCTGCACCTGCACCCGCGCTGGCAGACGTCGCTCGTGCCCGCGCTGAAGAGCGTCTTCCCGCGGCTCCAGTTCATCGCCACCACCCACTCCGCGATGCTCCTGCCCGGGCTGGACAAGGACGAGGTGCTCGTGCTGCGCCTGGACGAAGAGGGCAACGTCTACGTCGCCGAGGCACCCGCCTCGCCCTCGTGGCTGACGGGCAGTGAGATCTTCGATGCGTTCTTCGACAGGAAGGGCAAGCCCGGCACGGCTCCCCCCCGCGGCAAGCAGCCCGCGCCGGAGAAGAAGCCGCGCACCGGCAAGGCCCCGGCCCGGACGAAGCGCAAGTGAGCGCCGTCGCCGAGTAACGGCTGGCTACAACGAGAGGAGCCACGCCAGCAGATCATCCTGCTCCCCGGGCGTGAGCGCCTTCATGTCTCCGTGTGCGGGGCCAGACATCTCCACCACCGCGCGCAGGGGGAAGCGCGTGCCCACCACCAGCCGGTTGCCCTCGCGCACCTCGAAACCCGCGGTGCCACTGCCCAACATGGGCCAGACGTCCCACGCCCCCACCAGCGAGGGCGGCCCGAATCCCGGCACCAGGGACTGCTGCTCCAACCGCAGGGGCAGCGCGTTCGGCGTCCCCACCTCCAGGAAGCGCCCGCGCGTCTTCGAGTCCTGATCCAAGGTGAAGAGGGGCGCGGGGTGGCATGCGACACAACCGCCCTTCCCTTCGAAGACATCCCGTCCCCTCGAGGGGCTCCCGCGCCGCCCGTCCGGCAGTTCCACCGTCTCCAGCGGCGCACCGTGCTCGTCCCGGAAGGGGTTGGGCGGCGTGGGCAGCAAGGAGACGTAGAGGGTGAGCGCCTCCACCTCCGCGTCCGTGAGGTCCGGGTTGTGGAAGCGGTTGCGGCTGCCCACCGTACGCATCGTCTCCGCCAGGCTGAACGTGCTGGCCGGGGTGAAGTACGGCGGGGTGTCGCGGCTGCCGAGCGCCGTGGTCGAGCGGTAGATGCGCATGGGCCGCGTCTTCGCGAAGAAGACGCCCCCCGTGTGGCCCTCGAGGTGGCACGTATCACAGCTCATCGCCGTACGGCCCAGGTCCGCGAAATAGAGCACCTGCCCCTGCCGCCGCTTCTCCTGCGTGCGCATCTCCGTCACCGGCCACTGCCGCATCACCCTCGCGCGGCCAGCGCGGGCCTCGGATACGTCCACCACCGCCACCGTCCCGGTGTGCCGGTTCAACACGTAGAGGGTGCGCCCATCCGGCGCCAGCGCGAGCGACCTCGGACCCGCGTGGAGCTCCACTCCGGCCCGGCCCGCCGTCCCGAAGTCCGCCCCAGGCCGAACCAGCGGTGTGCCCTCCGGCAGGGGCATGGGCAGCACCTGCAACACCTTCAGCTGACGCGCGTCCAGCACCCGCACCAGGCCCAGCCCCACGTCCGCCGCGTACAGCAGCCCCGCCTCGTCATCGAGCGCCAGCCCCTCGGTGATGCCCGCGCCGAAGCCCCGGTGCCGCACCACCTCGCCACGCTCCGGGTCCAGCTCGGCCACCCCGCCGTTGGGACTCACCTCCATGCGCTCGGCGTTGGGCCCCACGTTGGGTCCCACGCTCGCCAGGAAGAGGCGCCCCAGCTTCTCCGAGGCCACCAGTCCCCGAGCGGCCGTGCCTCCCATCACCTGCGCGGAGTAGCGCTCCGTGCCGCCTCCAATGATGGGCACGCCGGGCCGGGGCACCAGCGTCGTCCCGGGTGCGCCATCCTCCTGCCGCAGCAGCTCCACCTGTCCCGTCTGCAGGCTTCCCACGGCGAGCTGCCCCTTCCAGCGCGCCAGCTGCCGTGGATTCGGATCCACCTTCGCCGTCCATACCGCGTGCCCGTCTTCCAGCGAGAGAGCGTGCACCGTGTCCCGCACATGCTCGGCCACGAAGGCCACGCCGCGCGCTCCATCCACCACGAGCCCCAGGGCCCCGGCTGGCGCGGGCAACACCTTCGGCGCGCTCCCGGGCGCATCCAGCGCATACAGGTGCAGCGCCCCGGCCCAACGGTGGGCCACCGCCAACCACGGGCGGCCGCCCGCGTCCACGTAGGTGGCGAGCGCGCTCGGCCCATCCCCCATCACCCGCGGCTCCACGTGCCCACTGGAGACATCCAGCGAGAACACCGTGTCCGTGGGCGGCGAGGCGATGAACAGCGTGCGCCCATCCGGAGAGAGCACCATCGCCGTCAGGTCCGGGAAGGCCGAGTCATTCACCACGGTGAGGCGCGCCTCGCCCTCGGGTGCCATGTCCGGAGGCCCGGCCAGCCGCACCGTCACCACGGCCTGCACCTGATCCGCCGCGCTCCCAACGCCCGCGGGCAGCTTGGCGTAAGCGTGCCGCGCGTCCACCACCGTGAGCGGCAGTTCGAGCGACAGCGGCGGCCCCAGCACCAGCCGCAACCCTGGCGCCAGCCCCTCCCCCTGAATGGCGAGTGGCTGCGCGGTTTGGTTGCTCGTCAAACGAGGCCCCACCGACTCGAGCCGCGGGTGAGGCACGGGCCCAGGCCCTGCGCCGTGGCGCCACAACACCACACCCGTGGCGGCCAGGAGCACGAAGCAAGCGGCAATTGCCGCGATGATTTGAATCGAACGTGTCACGAGAACCCCGCCCGGGAAGCAGGACTCCAACTTTTTCAGCCTAACCACAAGTTACGGTCTACGCGTTGACAGATTGGTACACGCATCGCTTAACCTGCCACTCTGATGCGGCGCTTCATGCTCTCCTTGGCGATTTCGGCCCTTCTCGGCCTCCTCCCCACTCCCGTGGACTCCGACGCATGGGCCCAGGGCCGTACACGCTCGGCGAAGGCCAATGCTGCCGCCAAGGGCAAGAACCGCAAGACCCCGTCCCGGACCGAGTCGCCGAAGCAGGTGGAGCCGGCCTCGGCCCGGGTGAACGACCCCGTCTCTGGCGACCCCGCCCAGGCCGCCTCGGGAGCCCCGCCCACGCGAGGCCCCGCCCGCATCGACTTCGATGACCGGCTCATCCAGGGCCAGACCAACAAGTCCGGGGCCGTCTACCTCTACGATCGCAAGGAGTTGAAGACGCGGTCGATGATCCGCGAGCGGGAGAACTTCCGCTCGGAAATCGTGTCCACCGTCTACGACCAGCCGTAGAAACCCGGCCAGGGAAGTCCACCACGCCAGGGAGGATTAGCGTTGAGCGGTCAGCAGACGGTTCTCCAGGTCGTCATCCTTCGCGACGGACTCCTCGTGGGCACCGAGGTGTTCACGCCGGGCTCGTACGCGCTCGGCTCGGACCCCTCCTCGGACCTGCGGCTGGACGACGCCACCGTCGCTCCCCGCCACGCCGTCCTCTATTTCCAGAACGGACGCGCGGCCATCCAGGATGCGGGCTCGCCCCAGGGTGTCTACGTCAACGGCCACCGTGTCTCAGCGTGTGAGATCCGCTCGACGGATGAGGTGCTCTGCGGCCCCTTCGTCCTGAAGACTCGGGTGCTCTCGCAGCGGCCACGAGACAACCGGGCACAGCCGCCTCCTGAGGTGGCCGCCCTGCTCGGGAACGCGCCTCCCCCGGCCCCGGCGCCCATGGCCGCCCCGGTGCCCCCGGCCCCCGTTCCGCAACAGCTCGCCGCCACCCAGCCCATCGCGAGACCCTCGGGTCCGGTGAGGCCCGTGGCACCCGCGCCGCCTCCGCCCGCGGCCACCGTGCCCATCTCGCGGGGACCCGCCGCCGTCCAGGGAGCCGCTCCCGCGGACGTCATGCCCCTGCGCCCCGCTCCGGCGCAGACGCCTCCGGGCGCCACCGCCGTCTATGGTGGGCCCGGAGCCTCGGCCGTGCCAGCGCGCGCCGTTGCGCCGCCCGCCGTTGCGCCGCCCGAGTCGGACCCCGTTCCCGTGGGCACCATGCCCTCGGCACGGCGCCGCCCGCCCCAGCCCGTCCAGGCCACGGGTCCCTCGCTCGTGCTCGCGGATGAGCTGCTCGAGGACGTGCCGTTGGACCCGGTGCCCACGCAGGCGCCCGCCACCGACGCGCCCCAGAAGCAGGAGAGCGCAGCGCTCGACCGGCCCACGCACGCACCGGGCCTGGACGCGGGCCGGGGTGGCCCCGCGCATCTCTACCTGGAGCTCTACTGGGGCGCCGTGCGTCGCGATGCGCGCCGCTTCGCTCCGGGGAAGAAGCCCATCCAAGCCTCCGCGGACGAGCGCGCCCCCATGCCGCTGTGGGGCTTCCAGCTCCCGGAGGAAGGTTTCACGCTGGCCGAGTCCGCCAGCGACGCCTTCCGCCTCTACGTCCCCAAGGGGTCGAAGGTGGAGCGCAGCGGCCCGGGTGGCCGCTTCACGGCGGTGGCGGCCAACACCCTCGAGGCCGAGGGCGAGCGCCGCTTCGTCACCCTGCGCCAGGGCACCGCGGCACGCCTGTCCCAGGGGCAGATGTCGCTGGTGGCCTATGCGGCACCGCTGCCCGAGAAGGTCCGCATCAACCCGCTCAAGGGACTGCCCTGGCTGGCCATCGGCAGCTTCCTCTTCCTCACCGCGGCCCTGGGCGGCTTCATCGCCTTCATGCCCAAGGCCCCCGAGGGCGCGGACTTCACCCAGAAGAGCCTCCCGCCCGTCGCCCTGCGCCTGCTGGCGCCCGAGCCGAAGAAGAAGGAAGAGGCCAAGAAGAAGCTCGAGGCCATCAAGGAGAAGACCAAGAAGCAGGTGGCCAACAAGGAGACCAAGGCGCCGACACCTCCGCAGCCTCCGCCTCCCAAGGAGGAGAAGCCGGTGCAGGTGCCCAAGGCGGTGGCCGCCGCGCCCGAGACTCGCGCGCTCAAGGCCCTGGCGAAGCTGTCGGCCGCGGGCCCGGCCACCAATGACCTGTTGGCGGCGGTGGACAAGCTGGGCAGCGGCCCGGGCAGCAAGAACGCGAAGAACTCCAACTTCAAGCTCTCGGGCCTCATCGGCAAGGCGCCCATCGCCAACGCGGGCCTGGGGACGTTCGGCCTGGGCGGTGGAGGCAAGGGCGGTGGCGCCACCCTGGGCGCGGAGATTCTGCGCGGCAAGGGCGGCGGCGGCATCGGCGCGCTGGGCGCGGGCGGCGTGGGCAAGGGCAAGGTGGGCGGCACGGTGACGAAGGCCACCGCGCGCACCATCGCCGCGCAGGGCTCCATCGACCGCGAGGGCGTGGCCAAGGTGGTCAACAGCCACCTGCAGGAGGTGTACGCCTGCTACGAGCGCGCGCTGCTCAAGGAGCCGGGCCTGGCGGGCAAGGTGGTGCTGGAGTGGACCATCGGCACCAACGGCCGCGTGGTGGCCACCAAGACGAAGTCCTCCACCCTGCGCAGCCCCTCCGTCGAGGCCTGCATCATCGGAGGCCTCAAGGGCTGGACATTCCCGCCCGCCAAGGGCGGCGCGGTCATCATCACCTATCCGTTCATCTTCAACTCGGTCGGCTACTGATGCGCTCCCTCTCGCGTCCGGCCGGCCTCCGCCAGGACCGAACCGTGCGATACGCCCTGCTCCTCCTCTCGAGCCTTCTGCTCCCCGGCTTGGCCCGGGCCCAGGCCGAGGCCCTCGAGAACCCCGGTACCGTCTCCGCCGTCCAGGAGCGGCTCTACCGGATGAACCACGAGCTGACGCTCGGCGTGGGCGTGCTGCCCGCCGATGCCTTCTACAAAGGCCTCATCGGCAGCCTCGGCTACACGTACCACTTCAGCGACAGCTTCGCCTGGCAGGTGGGCCGCGGCAGCTACAGCTACAACCTGAAGACGAGCCTGCGCGAGCAGCTCGAGCGTGACTTCAACGCCTCCCCCACCAGCTCCGCCTTCGAGGATCAGGTGCAGTGGATGGTGGGCTCCGACCTGGTGTGGAGCCCCATCTACGGGAAGATGGCCATCAGCAACCGCTCGGTGGTGCACTTCACCGCCTTCCTGCTGGGCGGCGCCACGGTGATGAAGCTCGAGCGCGCCGACGGCTTCCGTCCCGCCATCAACCTGGGCCTCGGACTGCGCGTCTTCACCAGCCAGAACGTCTCCTTCCGGCTCGACGTCACGAACAACACGGTCTTCGCGGGCGCCACCCGTCTCATCCAGGTGCCTACCGTCCAGCTCTCCACCGCGTTCAACTTCGGCGCCACGGAATGACTCCCCGCCCGCTCCTCGCCGCGTTCGTCTCCGCCGCGTTGCTCGCCGCGCCCACGCCCGCCAGGGCTCAAGCCGGTGGTGCGCCCGCGGCGTCCCCTCCCCCTGCTCCTGCCGCCGGTGCGCCAGCGCCGCAGCCGGCCGCGCCCGCCCCAAAGGAGGCCGCCTCGAAGGAGGCCGCGCCCGCCAAGGAGGCCCCTCCGCCACCCCCCGTCGAGAAGGTGTCCGACGAGGTGTTCGACAAGGCGCTGGCCAACTACTTCGCGGGCAACCCGCGCGCCGCCGCCGGGCCGCTCTACGCCTGGCTCTCCTCGGCGGCGCGCACCCATGAGAACTACGCCTGGGGCCAGTACTTCCTGGCGCGCAGCCTCATCGACCTGGGCTTCACCCACGCGGGCGGCGTGTACCTGTCCCGCATCGCCCGCGAGCGCTCCAACCCCAACGTGCTGCCCCGCGCCCTGGAGACCCTGCGCGAGCTGACGGACCGGCCGCACGACGAGGTGATGATCGACGAGCAGGTCTTCGGCGCGCTGGACCTGGGCTTCCTCCCCGAGGAGGCAGGTGCCTACGCGCACTACCAGCAGGGACTGGTGGACCTGCGCGTGGGCAACGAGCGCTGGGCCAACACGCACTTCTCCAAGCTGCCCGAGGGCACCGCCGAGGCCAGCCGGGCCCGCTTCGCGCTGCTCGTCACCCGGCTGCGCGAGGTGAAGGAGCCCAACGACGAGCTCATCGAGGACTTCCTCGGGTTGTCCAAGGACGAGAAGCTCACGCGCGAGTCGCGCAACGAGGCGGCGCTGGCGGTGGCCCGTCTGCGCTACGAGCGCAAGGACTACAAGAGCGCGCTGGAGGCCTATGGGCTGGTGAAGCTGCAGGAGCTCGAGCCGGGCCGGGCCACGCTGTACCTGGAAGAGGCGTGGACGCGCTACAAGCTGGGCGAGCTGCGCGCCTCGCTGGGCATCCTCACCACGCTGGACGCCCCCTCCTTCCGCGACGAGTTCCTCCCGGACAAGTACCTGCTGCGCGCCCTCATCTACCGGGACCTGTGCCACTACCTGCCGGCCAAGCGCGCGGCGAAGGAGCTGACGCGGCGCTTCGCGGACTCGCTGGAGGCCATCCGCGCCCGCGACGACCTGACGCAGGACGTGCGCCTGCGCCGGGCCGCGAGCGCCCATGGCGCCACGAAGCGCGCCGCGCGCTTCCTGGAGGTGCTGGACCTGGAGGGAGAGCGCCTGGGCCGCTACGCGGGCAGCTTCGGCGAGCGGCTCTTCACGGACCTGACGAAGACGTATGACCTGGCGCACGCCGAGGCCCAGCGCATCTACCAGGCGCGGCTGGAGGAGGCGGTGCGGCAGGAGGCGGACACGCTGCTGCGCGCGGCCGAGCAGGTGCGCCTGATGGAATACGAGGTGGGCCTCAAGCTGTACGAGCGCGTGAAGAAGGGCGCCAAGGTGGTGGCGCCTCCCGACGAGGAGCTGCTGTCACCCTCGCAAGTGGGCTTCACCTTCGACGGCGAGTACTGGAACGACGAGCTGCGCTCGTACCGCGTCCGCCTCGAGAGCCGCTGCATCCAGGAGAATCCATGACCGGCCCCATGACCGGCCTGCTCGTCGCGGCGATGCTCGCCGCCAACCCGGGCTCGCGCCCTTCTGGCCCCGTGGGCGTCAACCCGCTGGTGTCCAAGGCAAAGGAGCGCGAGGAGCTCATCGAGAAGCTCAAGCGCGACATCTTCAAGGTGGACCGCGCCCTGGGCGAGACGGAGCGCCTCATCGCCAAGAGCCGCAACGCGCCCTACCTGCCGGACCTGCAGTTCCGTCTGGCCGAGCTGTACGTGGAGAAGAGCCGCTACGTGTACTACCTGCAGGCGGAGCAGCGTCCGCCCGGGGCCAGCGGCGCCATGGTGTCTCCCGAGACGCGCCTGCTCAAGCAGAAGGCCGTGCAGATGTACTACCGGCTGCAGCGCGAGTGGCCGGACTTCCACGACGGCGACAAGGTGCTCTTCTACCTCGCGCACGAGCAGCGCGAGCTGGGCTCCTTCGACGAGATGCTCAAGACGCTGGATGACCTGGTGCGCAAGTACCCGAGCAGCCCGTTGCGGCTCGAGGCGCTCCAGATTCTGGGCGACTACCACTTCGACAAGGCGGACCTGGCCACCGCGGAGAAGCAGTACACGGCCATCCTGGAGGCGCCGCCCTCGCCGGTGCACGACCTGGCCCGCTACAAGATGGGCTGGATTCGCGTGAACCAGGGCAAGCACGCGGAGGCAGTGCCCTTCTTCGAGGCCGCCGCGGCCAGCGCCCCGCTCCCCGGGGTGGACGTGCAGAAGGCGCTCAACGTGAAGCGCGAGGCGCTGTTGGATCTCGTCTACAGCTACACCGAGGCCCGCCCCGCCAAGGGCGCGCTCAACTACTTCGAGAAGCTCAGCGACAGCCGGGCCACCTATGCGCTCGCGCTGGACAAGCTGGGCAACCGCTACTTCATCAAGGCTCAGTACGAGTACGCCATCCCCGCGCTGCGCAAGCTGATGGAAATCCAGCACGACCCGGAGATGGACCTGGAGCGCAGCCAGAAGCTGTACGACGCGCTCAAGGCGTCCAAGGGCAAGGTGATGCCCGAGCCGGAGGACCTGCGCTTCCTGGTGCGCGCGGCGGTGACGAGCAAGATTGACCCTCAGAAGGACGAGGCCGAGCGCAAGAAGGACCTCGCGGAGCTGGAGGAGATGGCGCGCGACCTGGCCACGCAGCTGCACGTGGCGGCGCAGAAGAAGGAGGACAAGGCGCTGTACCTGAAGGCGGCGGCGGCCTACCACGAGTACCTCGGGCTCTTCCGGCCGGAGCAGTACGTGCGGACGATGATGAAGAACCGCGCGGAGGCGCTCTTCGCCGCGAAGGACTTCCCCCAGGCCGCGCGCCAGTTCGAGGAGCTGGCCCGCTACGAGGAGAAGGCCAAGGACGCCAAGGGCGTGGAGGCGGCCATGTACGGCGCGCTGCTGGCCCACTTCTCCACGGTGAAGCCCGAGGAGGCGCAGCGCCGTAACGCCTTCGAGGTGGCGGACGCGCGCCAGGCCCTCAAGCTGATGGGGGCGGACTTCGTGTCGCGCTACCCCCAGAGCCCCAACGTGCTGGAGGTGAAGTTCAACATCGCCCGCGCCTACTACGAGGACGGTGAGTTCCCGAAGGCCGCCGAGCTCTTCACCGCGTTCGCGCTCACGCACTCCTCGCACAAGGACGCCTCGGTCGCGGGCAACCTCGCGCTGGACAGCTTGCGCCAGGTCAACGACTTCAAGGGCCTGGAGGAGACGGGCAAGAAGTTCATCGGCTCGCCGCTGCCGGTGGCCTTCCAGAACGACGTGAAGCGCATCCTCACCCAGACGCGCGCCGAGGCCCTGGACGAGCTGGCGCTGAAGAGCTCGCAGGAGACGGGCGACGTCATCGAGGGCCTGATGAAGGTGGCCAACGAGAACAAGGGCGCGGAGATTGGCGAGAAGGCCCTCTATGGCGCCTTCACCGCGGCGCGTGACAAGAGGGACCTGGGCCGCGAGCGGGAGATCGGCAAGCGGCTCATGGACGAGTACCCGAAGAGCCAGTACATGCCGGACGTGCTGCTGACGCTGGGCCGTCACGCGGCGGAGGCGGCGGCCTTCACCGAGGCGGCGGGCATCTTCGAGTCGGTGGGCGCGAAGCTCGGCTCGGACGTGGCGGCCGTGGACGGATGGATTACGGGCGCGCGGTTGCGCCAGGCACTGGGCCAGTTCCGCGAGGCGGCGAAGGACCTCGAGGCGGCGTCGGAGGTGGCGGGGGCGCGCAAGGCGGAGGTGATGGTGTTGCTGGCCGAGGCGCACCTGAAGTCCAAGGACTACGTGAAGGCGAAGACGGCCGCGGACGTGGCGCTGAAGCTGGACAAGACGAGCGCGGCGGCGGTGGCGGTGCTGGCGGAAGTCCAGGCCACCACGGCGGTGAAGGATCCGCCGGACGCGCTCATCAAGACGCTGACGGCGGCGGTGCAGGGCCCCAACGGCCAGACGGAAGAGGCGGCCCGCGGCCTGTGGTACCTGGGCGAGATCCTCTACCGCTCGTTCAAGGACCTGCCGGCGGACAAGGTGGAGGAGAAGGTGTCGGCCCTGCAGGGGCTCGAGGGCGTGTACACGCAGGCGGCGTCGCTGGGGTACCCGGAGTGGGCCGTGGCGTCGCTGTGGAAGGTGGGCCTGTCGTACGCGCACCTGGCGGACGTGGTGGAGGCCACCCCGACGCCGGCGGGAGCGTCCGCGGCGGACACGCAGGCGTTCCGCAAGGCGGTGGCGGAGCAGGTGACGCCGCTGCGGCAGCGGGCGCAGGGGGCCTTCGAGGCGTGCGTGTCCCGCGCCGAGTCGCTGGAGGTGTTCAGCGCTGCGGTGGTGGGCTGCCGGACGAAGAGCGACACGGCATCGCTGCCAGTGCCGGTGGCGGGCGCGGCGTCGCAACCCTCCTCTCTCGAGGAGCTGCGCAAGAAGGCGGAGACGACCCTGTCGGCGGAAGCGCTGGAGGCGCTGGGCCTGGGCTACCTGGGCGCGAACCAGTTCGGACTGGCGCAGCTCACCCTGGGGCGCGTGACGGAGCTGCAGGACACGCGGGCCTCGGCCCACAACGCCCTGGGCTGGGCGCTGCTGAACCAGGGAGACGCGATGGGGGCGCGCGAGGCCTACGCGAAGGCGCTCGAGGCGGACCCCACGTATGACAAGGCGCGGCTGAACCTGGCGGCGCTGCGCTGCCGCTTCGGAGATACCGAGGGCGCCCGGCGCGAGCTGTCCGTGCTCAAGGACGTGGGCAGCCTGAACGGGCCCGACATGGACTCCGGGTGGAAGGCGTGCAAATGAGCTCCCGGGTCGCGAGCACCCGCTCCCGCTGGGAGCGGGCCAGGGTGAAGGTGCTCCCTCTCGCCCTGGTCACTGCCCTTTCCTCCTGCGCTCCCCACAAGACGCTCGAGGGCAGCGTCACCGAGCGCCTGGACCTCTCCTTTGAGCGCGTGGAGGCCCTCGCCTCCAAGACCGAGGTCTCCGTGAGCTTCCTCCGGCCCCAGGGCGCGGGGCAGGACACCATCCTCAAGGTGGCGGCCAGGCTGGAGGGTGTCTCACTGGAGCCCCGGACAGCCATCGACCTGGCGCAGCGCGTGGGAGGCGCCGAGGGCCCACAGCGCGGGGCGGTGAGCCGCAGCGTGCTGGAGGAGCCAGTCCGCGCGTTCCCGGAGATTGCCCGGGGCGAGCTCGTCTTCGACGGCTACCTGGACTCGGGAAAGACCGTCACCGGCGAGCTGCACATCACCTTCGTCAACGGCACAGACGTCTATTCCGGCCGTACCATCTTTGGCCGCTTCGAGGCGACCGTTCCATGAAGCGCACAGTCCTGCCTTTCCTGCTGCTGCTCGCCGCCGCGTGCGGCCCCCGCTACGGGATGCGCGTCCCGGACAAGCTGGTGGAGAAGCTGCCCTACGAGAGCCGCATCGAGCTGCTCGAGTCGGAGAACGACCTGGCACTGGCCATCGACAAGGTGGACGAGGCCAGCAATGAGCTCCTCCGCGCGAGGGACTCCATCCGCCGGGCCAAGGCGCGCCAGTCGGCGGCCAGGGACGAGGAGAGCCGGGCCCCGGACGAGGCCTCGCGTGAGGTGGCGAAGCTGGCCATCGAGGAGTCGAAGGCGCGCGTGGAGTACCTGCGGGCCAAGCAGCGCGTCAACGTGGGTCTCCGGGACGTGGAGCAGCTGTCGCTGCGCTGTGCCTTCGCGCGCTTCGAGCTGGCGCGGCTGCAGGCGGCGCGCAAGGCGAAGGTCCAAGGCAGCGAGAAGCTGGACCCGAAGAAATTCGAGGACCAGGTGTCCCGGTGTGAGACCAAGGTGAAGGAGGAGCGCGCGGAGTTGGCGGAAGACAGTGCCCAGGAGAAGACAGCACGGGAGGCCTGGGAGGTGAAGAAGACTGCCCTGGCGAAGAAGACTTTCGACGCACGCGCGAGCCCCTACGTGGAGATCCTGTGATGACGCGAGTCGGCCTCCTCGTCTTCCAGCTACTCACCGCCCAGACCCCAGAGCCGGAGGCGACGCCCCCGGCGGACGCAGCCACGGAGACCCCTCGTCAGGCCGGGTTGCCGGCCGACACGGAGCGCCTCTACCGGCTGGGGACGGCCTTCCTCGCACAGGGCCAGCCCCAGAAGGCGGTGCCTCCGCTGACGAAGCTGGTGGAGCGCGAGCCGGACCTGCTCGCGCCGAAGCTGGCCCTCGCGAGGGCCCTGCGGTTGACGGGTGAGACGGACAAGGCGCGGGCCCTGCTCGACGCGGCCATCGAGACCTGGCCCAAGGAGGAGGGGCTGCGGGCCGAGCGCGGACTGCTGGCGCGGATGCTGGACGAGCGGGACACGGCCATCGCCCAGTTCTCGCTGGCGGTGGAGATGTCGCCCAAGGACGCGGAGCTGCGCTTCAACCTGGGCGAGGCCCTGCAGCGCGCGGGGAAGGCGGATGAGGCGATCGCCGCCTACCGCGAGGCGCTGAAGCTGGACGAGAAGCTGACGGCGGCGCGGGTGAACCTGGGCAAGGCGCTGGCAGACAAGGGACTGGCGGGCGAGGCCCGGGAGACGCTGCAGGAGGCCACGCGCCTGGCGCCGAAGGACGCGGAGGCACACTACAACCTGGGCGTGCTGCTGATGCGCGAGGGCACGCTGGACGCAGCCATCTCCGAGTACGAGAAGGCCCTGGCGGCCGCGCCGAAGCACGCCCTGGCGCTCAACAACCTGGGCGTCGCCCAGGACTCGCAGGGCAGGTACGAGAAGGCGCTGGACTCCTTCCGCAAGGCGGTGGCGGCGGACCCGAAGTACGCGGAGGCGCACTTCAACCTGGGGATGGCGTACTTCCGGAAGAACGACCACATCCGCTCGACGAAGCACTTCGAGAAGGCACTGGCGCTGGAGCCGCGGCGGGCGAGCGGCCCGTACACGCAGCTCGGGGCGAGCTACCTGGCGCAGGGCAAGCGGGACCGGGCGGTGGAGGCGTACAAGAAGGCGCTGGAGGCGAGCGCGGAGGACGGCAAGCCGAACACCGAGGCCTACCAGGGACTGGCGCGGGCGTACCTGGGACTGGGCCGGGTGGACGAGGCGGTGGACACGCTGAAGAAGGCGGTGGACAGCTTCCCGAAGGAGCCAAGCGCCCGGGCGGCGTATGGCGACGCGCTGCTGGCCAAGGGCGACATGGACGGAGCCATCGCGCAGTACGAGGAGCGGCTGGACCTGGAGCCGACGACGGACGCGCGGCTGGCGCTGGCGAAGGCGTACGCGCGCAAGCGGGTGGGAGCGAAGGCGGTGCCGCTGTACGAGGCCGTGCTGGCGGAGGAGCCGGAGCAGCGGGCGGCGAAGCTGGGCCTGGCGGACCTGTACCTGTCGATGGGGAACTACGACGGGGTGGAGAAGCTGCTGAAGTGGGCGGACGGCGAGGAGCCTGACACGGCGGCACTGGCGCGGCTGGGCATCCTGCACTCGCGGCGGGGACGGCCGGACCTGGCGGTGCCGGAGCTGGAAGAAGTGGCGAAGAAGGATCCGGCGCAGCTCGAGGCTCGCGCGGAGCTGGGCTTCCTGTACCTGCGAGGCGGGGACAAGGACAAGGCGGTGAAGGTGCTGGGCGAGGTGGTGGCGGCGGAGCCGAGACACGTGCTGGGGCTGCTCTACCTGGGGCACGCGCTGTACCAGTTGGGGAAGCCGAAAGAGGCGGAGCAGTCGTTCCGGGGCGCGGCGCAAATGGACCCGGCGTTCGGCGAGCCGCACTACGCCCTGGGCCAGTTGCTGGAGGCGGCGGGCAAGCTGCCGGAGGCGAAGGCGGAGTACGCGAAGGCCGCGGAGCTTCAGAAGGACCACCCGGACGCGGCGGCGGCGGCCAAACGCCTGAGCAGCACGAAGTAGCGAGCCGAGGGCCCGATGAAGCAGAAAATCACCGGGTTCCACCTCGACAGTGAGAACCACTGGGTCGCGGACCTCGAGTGCGGCCACCGGCAGCACATGCGTCACGACCCGCCCTGGATGGAGCGCCCGTGGATTCTCACGGAAGAGGGCCGGCGCAGCCGCCTGGGTGTCGAGCTCGAATGCAAACGCTGCGACGAAGCCGGCCGCGCGGTCGCCGAGGCGGTGCGCAAAGCACTGATATCGGCGGCCCAGCAGGCATACGAGGATGGGGGCATGAGCGGCCTTTGCGCCGAAGGCCGGTGGGACCTCGCATTGGACGCGCTCGGCGCGGCCGATCTCTCAGAGGCAATCCGCCGCGCGCTCGAAGCGAAATGAGGGAAGGCCCAGCCTCATGACCGAGGCCACCCCAACAGCACGGCCCCGAGCATCACCAGTCCAGCGCCGGCGAGCTGCCGCCGTCCCATGCGCTCGCCCTGGAGAGCACCGAGCCCAAGCGCGAACGCGATGGACGTATTGCGCAGGGTGAGCACGGCCCCCGTCCCGCTGTTCACGAGCGCGATGAGCAGCAGCGAGAACGACAGCGTGCACAGGACGCCCGCCGTCACGAGCAACAGGGGACGGGTCATCACCTTCCGTCGCAGCGCGCCCCAGCCCGCCTCTTCCCGGAGGCGCACGAGGACGAGCAGGGGAAGGGCCACGCCGAGCGACAGGGTGAACAGGGCCGGAGGCTGCGCGCCCTCGCCCAGGGCCCGCTTGTAGCTGAGGTTGTACCCGGCGATGCATGCGGCGCTCACGAGGGCCCAGAGCACCCCCTGCCCCACCGCGCCCCGAGGCAGCACGAGGTTCATCCCCGCCATGCCCACGGCCACCAGGGCCGCGCCGGCCACGGACCCCGGCGTGAGCTGCTCGCCCAGCCACAGCACGGACACGGGCCAGACGAGCAACAGCGCCCCGCCTCGGGACACCGTGTACGCGAGCCCCAGCGGAGCCCGGCGCAGCGCCCTGGCGAGCGTGAGCAGATAACCGCTCTCCAACACACCGGCCGCGAGGCTCCAGAACAAGGCCCCGGACGAAGGAAAGGCCGCGCCCTGGAGGCCGAGCGCCCACAGCCCTCCGCACACCACGGTGACGGCGATGACACCCACCACGGCGGACTCGGGGTCCTCATGACGCTTGAGGAGCGCGTTCCAAAGTGCGTGGAAGAACGCGGACGACAGCACGAGCACCAGCGCGGTGGGACTCAACGAACCTCCAGGAGACGAGCCCACACTGCCATGAGCGCGGATTTTATTTTTCTTTGAGACAACGAGGCGCTCGGACCATCCTCCTGGAAGAAGCGACTATTCGGTTTTCATTGCTTTTCAAAAAGAACAGTGAAGCCGGATAACCCCCCGTCGTTCCAGGAGTTCATCCATGCGCTCGAAGTGGTGGTCCACCTTCATGACGATGATGTTGGGAGTAGCACTCGCGGAAGGCGCTGCGTTCGCGGAGCCTCCCCAGGAGCCCGCCGCGGCGTCCGCGCGTATTGCCCTGCCAACTGGCACCAGCGCCGTGCGCTGGACGGAGGAGCTCACCACCGGAGAGGGCTCTGGCGAGCTCGTGCGCACCCGCGAGGGCCTGCTGTTCGAGCCCTACGCCGTCATGCGCAGACCCGAAGGGCAGTTCCAGCTCACGGGCCTCTACACCTTCCCGGCCCGCAGGCTGGAGCAGCCCGTGGACACGATCCGGCCCGTGCTCCAGGCGCAGAGCGCCCTGGGGATGGGGGTCGAGGTGGATGTCCGGGTGCGTACGGCCAACGGCGCCTGGACCGAGTGGAGCACCACCCGCTCGGGAGAGGCCGTGCGCCTGCCCCGGGGCGGCACGGAGGTGCAGGTGAGGCTCGCGCTCCAGGCGGACGAGCACGGCCGCGGCCCCGTGGTGCGCGAGGTGAAGCTAGAGGGAACGCTCGAGGGGGGCACCGCCTCGCTGAGCGACGTCCAGACCCTGGCGACGCCGTTGACCTACCGCATCTACGCCACGCGCGAGGGACTGGTGGGCGGCACGACGGCCAACGGCCATGTCATCAAATCGTACGATCGTTTCGTGGCGCTGCCGTCGCGCCGGGCCCTGGCGAGCAACGGAGGCAGCGAGTACCAGGTGCGCATCTGCTACCCGGTGACGGGCAAGTGCGCGACCACGTCCGTCTGGGACATCGGGCCGTGGAACACGAAGGATGACTACTGGAATGTCTCGAGCACCCGCGAGATGTGGAAGGATCTGCCGCAGGGCAAGCCCGAGGCCCAGGCCGCGTACCAGGATGGCTACAACGGCGGGTATGACCAGTTCGGGCGCCGGCCGGCCAATCCCGCGGGCATCGACATCGCCGATGGGACGTTCTGGACCGACCTCGGGATGAGCGACAACGACTGGGTCAACGTGACGTACCTGTGGACGTCGGGCGGTGGGACGAGCACGGGCCTGATCATCGACAGCAACAACAGCAGCAACGACACCACCAAGGGCTACATCGAGGTGTCGGCCAACTGGATCTCCGCGTCCTCGACGGCGGGCTACTACGGCTCGGGCTACTACTACGCCAGCACGCAGGCCATCTCCGACCCGGCGACGTTCTGGTTCTACCTGCCGGCGGCGGCCACCAAGACGATCGACGCCTGGTGGACGGCGGGCACCAACCGCTCGGCCACGGCGCCCTTCATCGTCTGGAACGCCAGCGGCACCAAGCTGGCCACGGTGAACGTGAACCAGCAGCTCAACGGCGGCCAGTGGAACACGCTCGGCACGTGGAGCTTCACGGCGGGCTGGAACAAGGTGCAGCTGAGCCGCTGGACCACGGAGGACTCCGTGGTCATCGCCGACGCCATCCAGGTGCGGTAGCGAGGCACGCCCCCCGGGCCTCACTCCCGGGCAGGCGCCGTCCGGTTGCGCGAGGACTCCCCCAGGGGCTTGTAGAGCCGGACGGTGTCCTCGCCGTAGCCCATCCGTTCGTAGAAGCCTCGCGCGTTGCCGTTGCGCGAGAAGACGTTGAGGGTGAGGTGGCCGAACCCCTGTGCGAGTGCCCAGGCCTCGGCCGCCTCCATCAACGCGCGCCCCACCCCACGGCCCTCGCCCTCCTTCGACACGGCGATGTCCGAGATATGGCCGTGCCGGAGCTCCGTGAAGTAGTCCGTCTGCGGCTCCAGGAAGATGAAGCCCAGCCGCGTGCCCGCCGCGTCCTCGGCGATGAGCATCTCCGTTCCGGGAGGCCGCGCCGCCAACACCCGCTCCAGGTTCCGCACGAGGATCCCCGTCATCTGCTCGCCGTCGCGCCACGGCGGTGGGCCGAACTCGACGAAGCGCGGCGCCACTCCCACGAGGAACTCCCGGTCGTCGGGCCGCGCGGGCCGGATGTGGATGGGCTCGGACATGGGGCCGCGAGGCTCGCCCGGAGAACCCCGACGGTCAACGCCCTCTCGCGGAGCGGCCATACGGCCAGCGTCCATGGCTCCCCAGATGGAAGCACGGCGGAGGCCTCCCATCTTGAACAGACGGAGTCCACGAGGAGACGCGGGGGGAGGCATGAGATTCGGAACGAAGAGTACGTTGGCGGCCGCAGCGGCCCTGCTCGTCATGGCCGGGTGCGAGAAGCGAGAAGCGCGAGAGCAACAGCGGGAGACGGTCGCGGCTCCGGAGCAGTCGGAGCCCGGCACCACGAGCCAGGGCCGGGCCGCCGCTCCACCAGGAGCCCGGCAACAGAGCGCTCGCCAGCAACCGAAGCCCCCGGAGCCTCAGGCCCAACCCAAGCCGGACGAAGCCGGGGCGAGCGCGACACAGTCACAGCAGGTGTCTGGTGAGGTGCTCTCCTTCGCGGAGAACGAGCTGCACGTGCTGTCGGGGAGCAATGACGTGCGGATGCTCGTCACTCAGGGAACAGAGGTTCGCGTGAACGGCCGGCCAGCCACCGCGGCCGATATCCGTGAGGGCGGCGAAGTGCGCGCCACCTACAAGTACGCCGAGGGCCAGCCCGTTGCTCTGGTCGTGGAGTTGCAGCGCCCCGAAGGCACCGCGCCCCCAGCAAGTGACGAGGCCCAGCAGCCAGAGTCACTCCCGGAGCGCGTGCCACACGAGAAGAGCCAGGACTGAGACCCGGCTGGGAGCACACCCGAGTAGTGCCCCTCCCCGACCCGCTCCCGGAGCGCGGGGAGCGGAGCCCAAGAGGAACGCTCAGCCGCCCCGGGGCGTGCCGCAGTCGGAGCAGAAGCGGGCGTTGGGCCGGAGCTCCGTGCCGCACTGGGTGCAGTGCGCCTTCGCCGCCGCCAGGGGCTTGCCACACTCGGAGCAGAACTTCCCGCCCTCGACGCGGGCGTTGCAGTGAGGACAGGCCGAGGCCGCCACCGAGCGGTGCGCCTTCATGTCCAGCGACTCCACCTGGTCCACCTTGCGCGCCTTGTCCCAGGCCTGCTCCACGGACACCTTGGCCTGGATGTGCGCGGCCTCCTCCTGGAGGTTCGGGGCGCACTCCTCGCACAGGCCGCGTGCCTCGTTCCAGCACGCCTGCGGGCACACCCACTGGCCACAGCGGGTGCAGTGCTTGAAGTGCTTCTTCCCCTCCTCCACCGCCTCGGCGTAGGCGTCGTCCCAGGCGCTCCCGCGCAGCGCGTCCTTCACGTGCTCGCCCGCGTAGGCCGCTCGCGACAGCGTGCCCCCGAAGAACGAGCCCGCCGCGCGCAGGAAGCCCGTCGCCATCCCCATCTTGTTCGCGATGAAGGGCGACATGTGCCCATTGCGGCACTTGTCGCAATGGAACTCGAACTGGAAGCCGTAGTTGTTGGAGCGGTCGGTGTAGTTGCGGGTGAACTGGATCATCGCCATCGGCGCGAGCCCCCTGTGGCAATCGAAGCACCCGTCACGCTAGCACGGGCCCGCCCGCCCCTTGCGGGGTCTACTTCTTCCACACCGCCCAGTTGTTGCCGGAGGTCACCAGCGTCCAGCCGGTGCCCGGCGACCAGGACGTGGAGCCGAGCTTCATCGCCAGGCTGCCGCTGTTGCCGGCGATGGTGGCGGCATACAGGTTGGTCTGCGCGGCCACGATGGTCACGGCCGAGGTGGACGTGACGCCCTTCTCCTTGCGCGCCGCGATGAGCGTCTTGATCTTGTCGCCGTAGGTGGCCCGGTCCCAGTCGTAGTAGTGCACCCAGTAGACGCAGGGGATGCCCGGGTGGGTCAGGATATAGGCGTAGCCCTGCATCACCTCCTGGTTTCCATTGGGGAAGGGCCAGTGGTTCTGACCACCGCTCGGGAAGCTCGGGCCGGTGTCGTGGTTGTCCACGAACGTCACCGACTTGGCGGGCCACCAGCCGATGGCGCCCTGGGGCTTGCCGTCGGTGGCCTTCAGCCGCCCATACTCGCCGTACTGCGCGGCCTGCTGGAGGATGCCCTTGGTGGTGAAGTCGAACGCCCCCGAGTTGCCTCCTGTGGCGTTGATCCAATCCATGAGCTTCTGCCGGTGGGGATTGACGTCGTTGAGGTTGAGGTCCGTCCACAGCTCGCCCACGGAGAAGTAGGGAGCGGTGGCGGAGTTGTAGCTGCCCACGTACGAGCCGGCGTAGCCCTTCACGTAGTCGTAGCGCCAACCGTCGTAGCCGATGCTGGACTTCATCCAGCCCAGCCAGCTCTTGATGTCGCTCTGGACGGTGCCGTTGGTGTGGTCCAGGTCTCGCGCGGCGCTGAAGCCGTCACCGGTGTCGGCGTTGCCGGTGGCGCCCGTCCACTCGTCCCCCTTCACCACCGCGGATGCGCCCCAGGTGGGGTTGGTGAAGTCGGCCCAGTTGGTGGTGCCCACGCGGTGGTTGATGACGATGTCGCCAATGGCCTTCACTCCGTAGGTGTGCAGCGCGCCGATGGCGGACTTGAGCTGCACGTCGGTGCCGTAACTGCTGCTCTGGACGTAGAGCTGCCGCGGCAGGTAGCCCTCCTTGGCGGCCGAGTCGCCCGAAGGCGGCAGCCACACCATGGTGAAGCCGCTGGCCTTGATGTCCGAGGCCTTGCTCTGGATGACGCCCCACCAGGGCGAGGTTTCCGTGGAGCGCCAGTGGAAGCCCTGCAGCATCACGTCGCTGCTGTTGCCGTCCAGCGGGCCCGCGTGGGCGGCCGATGCCACCGCCAGACCCAGGGCCCACGACAACGACACCACTGCGCCAAGTACCCGCTGCTTGAACATTCCTGTCTCCACGGAAACTGAGAAGAAGCGGGCAAGCGATTTACAGGCTTTTTGCTAGTCAAGCGAGCAGGCGAAACCCGTGAAAACGCCACACGATTGTCAATGTCGGATAATCCGCACTCCCTTCACGAATGCATTAGAATCGTTTGGATTCAATCCAGCGGGAGCGCATCTCGCGGGGCGTTAGGATGGGAGCAATGGCCGAACAGTCCCCCCCCTACTGGGTCCTCATCTCGGTCCTGTTCAGCTCGCAGCCGTTGTCGCCCACGCTCGCCATGACGCTGCACCAGGCGGCGTTCGACCTCTACCGGCGCGGCGAGTCGGTGCAGCCGGTGGCGGGAGATCTGCTCACCGGCAAGGTGCACAACCTGCGCAAGGACGTGCAGATGGGCTCCATCTCGGGCCCCGCCTTCGAGGCGGAGATCGAAACGGAGCGCGGCTCCGGCGTGGTGCGCTTCCTGCTCACCCGCCAGGGGCTGGAGATGATGCAGGCCCAGCCTCCCGAGCCGCCCCCGCCGCCGCGCCCGAAGTACCTCAACTGAGCTCAGTGCACCCGGACCTTCTCCACGCGCTCCTTGCGCGGGGGCTTGGGCTCTTTCGGGGGATGGGGCCGCTTGCGCGTCATCATGCGGACGATGCCGTAGTAGAGCTGCTCCTCGGTGTACACCTTGCGCACCCCGGGCGTGCCGGGGACGTAGGCGGGCCCGGGCCGCTCCAGCCACTGCAACACCCGAATCTCCCCCGAGGACGCGAACGTCTTGAGCAGCTCGGGCGGGCACTGCCGGAGGTAGCGGCGCACCAGCGGCCGCAGCCGGCGGGGGAACTCCTTGCCCAGCACCGAGTGCCTCCGCCCCGCGTGCAGCGTGCCGTCGAAGCGCCGCGACATGTGGAAGAGCTCGTGAATCACCGTCTCGATGCGCCCCTTGGCCGTGGACGAGCGGAAGAAGAGCGGGCGCAGGGTGATGCAATAGAGCATCCGCTTGCCCTTGATGCGGACGATGGGCTTGCGGCGTCCGGAGCGGTCCGTGCTGCGCCCACCCCGGAAGCACAGCGGCTTCACCGTGCCGCGCGAGGCCCGGCGCGCCTCGCCGGCAATCACCAGGATGCGGCTGGCCCTCACATGGGAGAACTCCGGCATCTTCGCGGCGATGTCGCGGATGAGTGTGCGGAGAGCATTGTTGAGGTTCGGGCGGCGGTGGGCCACGGTGTAGTCAACAGTGTACTCGAAAACCCCTTGAGGCCAGCCGGAACCATCCCCACCCTCGCGCCATGCGCTCCGCCCCGCGTGCCATCGTCCACCTCCTGACGCTCGCGGCCTGGGTGGCCGGGTGTGCCTCCACGCCGCCCCCCACCCCCCTGGGCCCCCTCTCGCTCGACTCGGAAGAAGCCTCCGTCTCCTCCCAGGGCCTCACCGAGGTGGGGCTCCGCTACGCCGGCCAGCTCATCAGCCCCAGCCCCGCCGTGCTGGAGAAGGCGGAGTACGAGCTCGTCTCCGACGGGCAGGTGGTGGAGAAGGGCTCGGCGCCGCTGGGCGTCGCGCTCGCCGGCAACACGCCCACGCCCTTCTCCTTCCAGGCCCAGGCCGCCTACGTGCGCACCCCGGAGGACCTGCGAGCGCTGAGCCAGCGGGGCGGCACCCTGCTGGTGGCGCTGCGCGGCACGCTGACGGTGCGCGCGGGGGAGTCGGTGCGGACGCTCCCCTTCGCCGCCTCCCGGGCGGTGCGCGTGCCCCGGCTGCCGGTGGTGCGGGTGGAGAGCCTGGAGGGGGCGCGCTACTCGGAGGAGAAGGTGGACCTGCTGCTGCGCCTGGGCGTGGAGAACCCCAACCCCTTTCCCCTGAGGGTGGAGGAACTCTCCTGGGCCATCACCGTGGGTGGCCGGAAGCTGGGCGAGGGAACGCAGGGCAGGTACGACACCGTGGACGCGGCGGCGACCGGGGTGTATCCCGTGGAGGTGGCGGTGACGAAGGAGACGTGGGGGCAGGACGTGAGGGCGCTCATCGCCAAGGGGACGCTGCCGTACGAGGTCGCGGGCGAGCTCACCGGCCCGCTGGTGCGTGTCTCCTACTCGCTGTCCGGAGACGTGAAGCTCAACGTGTCGCGGTAGTGCCCATCTATCTTCTCGGAGACGACCCGAAGCTCTTCCCTCCCCCGGAGTGGGCGGACCGCAGCGGGCTGCTGGCGGTGGGGGGGGACTTGAGCCCCGAGCGGCTGCTCACCGCGTACTCCCGGGGCATCTTCCCCTGGTTCAACGAGGGCCAGCCGCTGCTGTGGCACTCGCCGGACCCGCGCTTCGTGCTGGAGCCGGACAAGCTGCACGTGGGCCGCTCGCTGCGCAAGATGCTCAAGGCCGGCACCTATGACATCCGCTGGGACACGGCCTTCGAGGACGTCATCTCCGCGTGCGCCGACACGCCGCGCCCCGGGCAGGACGGCACGTGGATTACCGACGAGATGCTCGAGGCGTACGTCACCCTGCACGAGCTGGGCTTCGCGCACTCGGTGGAGGCGTGGGCGGAGGGCGAGCTGAAAGGCGGCTTCTACGGCGTGTCGCTGGGGGCGGCCTTCTTCGGCGAGAGCATGTTCGCGCATGCGCCGGACGCCTCGAAGGTGGCCTTCGCCACGGCGGTGGAGCGCTTCCGCGAGTGGGGCTTCCACTTCATCGACTGTCAGGTGGAGACGGAGCACCTGGCGCGCTTCGGGGCCGAGCCCTGGCCGAGGAGCCGCTTCCTCCAGGCGCTCGAGCGGGCCCTGCGCGAGCCCACCCGGCGCGGCAGGTGGACGGCGGGCTGAGAGGCCGTGCCACCCCGGGGCATGCTCACGCCAAGCGCTTGTGCTCCAGCGAGGCCGACGCCACCACTTCCGCCGGAGCAGCGGGCAGCACCACCCGGAAGGTGGTGCCCTGGCCCGGAGCGCTGTCCACGGTGATGTCTCCACCGAGCCGCGTCACGATGCCGTGGCAGATGGACAGGCCGAGCCCCGTGCCGGTGCCCACGGGCTTCGTCGTGAAGAAGGGCTCGAAAAGGCGGCTCAGGTGTTCCGCCGGGATGCCGCTGCCGTTGTCCTGCACCTCCACGACGATCCGGCCGTCGTCTCTCTGCAAGATGCCGAGCCGGATGAAGGGATCCTCCCGGCCCCGCAGCGCATGGGCGGCGTTGACGATGAGGTTGGTGAACACCTGCCCCAGGCCGTGCTCGCTGCCCAGCACGGGCGGCACCGCGTGGAAGTCCCGGACCAGACGAACGCCCGAGCGCAGGGCCTCCGAGGCCATGGAGATGGAGAGCTCCGCCACCTCGCGCACGTCCACCGGGTCTCTCGGTGGCTCGTCCACCCGGGCGAAGATGCGCACGTCCTGGACGATGCGCGCGATACGCTCGGCGCCGAGGATGGCGTCCTTGCAGGCCTCCCTCAGGTCGTCCCGCGCCCCCACCGACCCCTCCGGGCACGGCAGCACCTCGAGCCCCTTCACGACGTGGCGCAGGTTGGACAGGATGAAGCTCAGGGGGTTGTTGACCTCGTGGGCGAGTCCCGCCGACATGCGCCCCAGCGCCTCCAGCTTCTGCGCGTGCATGAGCCGGGCATTGGCCTCCGCCAGCGCCCGCGTCCGCTCCTCCACCATGCGCTCCAGGTCCTCCAGCCGCTGGTGGCTCGCGCGCAACAACTCCCACTTCTCGCAGAGCGCGTGCGCCATCTGGCGCACCTCGATGTTGTCGAACGGCTTGCGGAGGATGAGCAGCCGCTCGCTCGTGCCCAGCTTGCGCGCCAGCTCGTCCCACGAATAATCGGAGTGGGCCGAGCAGAGCACCACCTGGAGGTCCGCCTCCTCGCGCCACATGCGCAGCGTCGTCTCCACGCCGTCGATGCCCGGAGGCATGCGGATGTCCACGAAGGCCAGGGCATAGGGGCGCCCCTCGACCACCGCTTCGCGCACGCGCCGCAACCCCTCCTCGCCCCCCAGCGCGAAGTCCAGCTCGAAGCGGGTGGAGCTGCTGCGCGGCGGCAGCGCCCCGAAGAGCATGGACTCCATCGCGTCCAGCGCCTCGACGTCATCTTCGGGCCTGGCGAGGATCTTCCGGAAGTCCTGGTGGATGGAAGGGTTGTCGTCGACCACCAGGATCCGGCGGCTCTCCCCTGCGGGGGGACTCATGCACTGGCCTCCTGCCCACGCATGGGCAGCTCGATGATGAAGGTTGCCCCCTGGCCCCGTCCCCCACTCACACAGCTCAGCCGGCCGTTCATCTCCTCGGCCGCCAACGCACTGGCGTGCAAGCCAAAGCCGTGCCCGTCCTTCTTCGTGGTGAACCCGTGCGCGAACAGCCGCGCCAGGTTCTCCGGGGCGATTCCCACCCCGTTGTCACCCACCTCGATGCGCAACCGCTCCTCGCCCTCCCTCCGCACGCGGATGGAGAGCTGCTTGTCCTCGCGTCCACACTCCACCAGCGCCTGACGCGCGTTGTTCAGCAGGTTCACCAAGATCTGCAGCAGTTTATGCCGGTCCAGGGGCACTGGGGGGACCTCCGCGTATTCGCGCAGGATGCGGATACCCGACCGCTCATAGGAGCTGGCGTGCAAGCGTAGCGCGTCATCGATGAGCGCGGATACGGGCACCTGCTCCACCTGGCCGCCGAAGCGGGCGTGCGCCTGCTGCATGCTCACCACGGCCCGGATGTGCTCCACGTTGCGGATGAGCCCCCGCATCTCCTCCAGAAGAGCCGCCTGCTCCTCCACCACGTGCCGGGCGGCCGAGGAGAGGTACTCGGGAAGCTGACGGCCCCGGGGGTCCTCCGCCAGGAAGGCGGACAGGTCCGCCTCGTGCTCACGCAACAGGTCCGTGGCCCGCACCAGCAGCGGGGCCCGCGAGCCATGCAACCGCTCGGCCACGAGCAGGGCCGACACGTTCACGCTGTTGAGCGTGTTGCCCACGTTGTGCAACACGCCGGTGGCGATCTCCGCCATGCCCGCCTGGCGAGACACCTCCATCAGGCTCCGGTGCAGCTCGCCCAGCTTGGCCTCGGTCTCCTTGCGCTCCGTGATGTCCCGCCCGAAGGCCGTCACCCCCACCGGCCGGCCCCCCTCTCCCAGGATGGGGTAGAGCGACAAGTCCAGCGCGACGGTACGCTCCCCCGCCCGGAAGGACACCTCATAGCGGACGGAGTGGCCCTGGAGGGCCCGGTTCAGCTGCGCCTGCCACTCCGCCCGCTTCTCTTCGGAGCTCTGGGCCACCAGCCGATCCCCCATCCGCGCATCGCGCCCGAAGGCCTCGAGGAACAGCCGGCGCGCCGCGGTATTGGCGATGATGAGGCCGCCCTGCGGATCGAGCGCGCTCACGGGATCATCCGTGCTCTCGATGAGGCTGAGCAGCTTGCGCTCGCTCTCGAGCACCGTGGCGGCCGCCTCGTCGCGCGCCATGCGGAACAGCGCGCTCAACCCGTAGCCGAGCAGCAGGATGACGGAGTCGAGCACCCCGGAGATCCACATCTCGGGCCTGGCGAAGAGCGGCGCCCGGGCGCCGAACTCCGACAGATAGAGCGGGAGGAGGACCGCCGCGTTGAGGCAGAAGAATCCGGTGACGAGGAGCCCCGTGCGCACCCCCAGCAGATACACCGAGAGTGCTGGGATGAGCATGATGGTCGCGTGCGCGCCGATGGCGGGACTGGGCATGGCGAAGGTCGCCAGCATGTAGCCGCCCACGAGGAGGCCACACACCAGCAGTGACGCGGCCCGGAGCGAGCCCCAGCGGCGCAGGAACACCAGCGCCAGCGCGAAACCGGACGCCAGGCCGAGCCCGACCCCAAGGCGGGCCTGGACATCAGGCTCGAAGAACGGAGCCGAGCCCGCCACCATCAGGCTCACCACGAGCAGGAGGAGCGTGGCGCCCACCAACAACCGGTAACGGCCGAGCTCGCCCGGCGGCGACTGGCGCTGCGCCTCCGACAAGAACGCATCCAGCCGCCCGAGCCACCAGGTCCGGGGACTCTGAGCCATGAAGAAACAACCTCCCTGAACACCGGGTGCCCAGGAACTGTGGACCCGCCCGGAGGAGGGGCACTCCATCCGTGAGTCAAAGCCTTGGGATCATCTCACAGGGAAGACGGGGACTGCCATGCGAGGAAGCCACGAGCCCGCCCGTGCTCATGGTGTCCGAGTGCCTGCCCGCCCCGGTCCCAGAGTGACGAGCGCGCCTGCCTGCTCACACCCCGGGTGGAGGAGACGCCGGGTGCTCTCGGCCATGCGCGGCAGCTCGCGTTCGCGCCAGGTGTCGAGGGAGTTCACAACTTCCCGCGCACGATGACGGTGCGGTGCCCCAGTTGCTCCGCCACCTCGCGCTCGAACTGCTCCGACAGAGCCGTCCAGTTCCAGAACTCGAGCCCCAGGTTGCCGAACCCCCAGGGCCATTCCCCGCGCCACTCCGTCAGCCGCTCCGGCCTGCCGCACTTCGGGCATGCGTAGCTCACCGAGTCATCGCCTTCGTACCAGGCGTCCGCGGCATCGGACCAATCCTCCCCTGGAGAGAACCGCTCCCCACAGGCGCGGCACGTCAGCTCGGTATCGGTGGACCAGAAGACCGTCCGTCCGACGGCGATGTGAAGACCGATGTCCACGTCCAGGTCCTCGTCCATCTCTTCTTCGTCCAGACCGTGCTGCGCGAGCGTGGTCCGGTAAGCGGGTCCCGGCCGATACAGGGGCTCGTCGTCGAGCTCCAGCGACGGGGTGGGCTCGATGATCTCCCGCGCGACGAGCCAGTCCCGGAGCCGCTCGGCGAGACGCGGAGCCTCGTCCTCGGATACGTCTGGAACCACGATCTTCTGGAAGTAGTCGCCCATGACCTGGGAAGTTATGCCGCGAGCGGGAACGGGAGCCTGCTTTTCGGAGAGGGGCGCGGAGAGACGGCCGGCCGCTGCCTCACGAGACCGCCTTCGCTTCACGCCCTCGTGGGGCCGGAGGCGCTGAGGTCCTTCAGCAGCCCCGCCCGATCGAGCAACCCGCGTACTTCGTCGGCCAGGGCCACATGCGCCGGGTCATGTCCGTTGAAGCGCTCCGGGGTGAGGATGACGAGCGAGCCCTTGTCCTCCACCGGCTCAACGCGCACGGGCGCCGGCAGGGGCGGCACTTCCCCCCGGCGGCGAGAGAAATACATGAGCCACCCCGTGCGCGGAGGGCCTACGGGCTCATTGCGCAGTTTCTGGTAGGCGTCGGAGAAGACACTGCCATCGTCTGGCTCCCAGGCCAACACCATGGCGCGCATCACCTCGGTCAGCACGGGGGTGGTGAGCACGCGCTCCATCTCTGGCCCTGCCCAGGGAAGATAGAGGAAGCACCGATTCGGAGCGAAGCTGGCCGCAGAACCACAGCGGAGCATGACCATACCACCACGGCCATCCTCCTTGTGCCCTGTCCAGGCCGAGAAGCTGAACCCGTCTTGTCCGTCCGTATATGCTCTTCTCCGAAAGAAACGCTCGAACGCCTCGGTGGTGGGCTCGAACTGGAGTTGCAGTGCCTTCTTGAGCGAGTCCGCCTGCTCGAACCAATGGGCATAGCAGGGGTCACAGCGGGAGAGGGATTGGAAGAATGTCGCCGCACGCCGGGAACACTCCTCGGCGGGGTCCTTGCGGCAGGTCCAATAAACTCCGGCGTTATAGGAGTCTTCCATAAGAGACAAGCTTCACTATGGCGGGGTATAGATCACGTCAATGCCCTTGATCTTCGCCTCGTCGAAGAGCTTTTTGAGGATGGCGACCATGCGGGGCTCCGCCACGTGCCAGCGGATGGGAACACCGTTGGCCACCCGCTCCTGTCGCTCTGCCTGCCTGACGAGCCGCTTCGCTCCCTTGAAGTATCGCTTGGGGTTGAGGTTCGAATCGAAATGCTTGTCGTAGCCCAGGCCCTTGGTCTCTTGCAGGATACCGTTTACCACGTCGCGGCCATCAAAGTCCGCCATCTCGCCATCGCGGATGACGCGGTACACCCAGCCCCTGGGCGCCTTCGTCACCTTGTGCTGGAACGCTCGCGAGCGCTCGGACATGTTCTCGTTCTTGGGCACCCACTGGCCCGGCCCGCCCACCGGCGGCGTCCAGGGGCCACCGCCCGCCACCGCCACGCCCACCGCCGCCATGTGCAGCACGTACGTGGCGCTGAGCGCTTCTCCCGCCACGGCGATAGCGCGCCCGGGTATCGCCACCAGCCGCAGTGCCAACTCGCCCTTCCCCGTCAGAGACAACAGGGGCACGGAGAGATGGCTCAGCTTCTCTCCCCACGCGGCCGCCGTGGCCGCTCCCTCGCCCGCGGTGCCTATCGTCAACAGCACGTGCGTGGTGAGCCGTGAAATGATGCGGACCCGCTCGCCGCGAGGCTTGTGGCGGAAGGACTCCCAGTACTCGGGGGCGTTCTGGGCGAGTTCGCGCACCGCGCCCGGCAACCGGGTGAGGCCCTCCAACGTGTCCACCGGGTGAACGAAGGTATTGACGAGTCCCTGCACCGAGTCCACCAGCGCCAGCCCCGCTCCCTCCAGCGCGGGCAGCAACACCCCGTCATCCGGCACGTAGGGGCCGAGCGGCTGTGCTCCTCGCGGCACCTCCAGCTCCGAGTCCACCGGCCAAAGCTGTCCGCCCTCAACGGCATAGAAGGGGCCCACCTCGTAGCGGCCCGCGCGCAGCGTGCCGCCCCCGGCCAGCCGCACCTCGCCCACCTTCTGCACCGCCTCGCCCGTCACGGGCCGCACCAGGTAGCCGTCAGGCCTGAGCATCCGCAGCCGGTGGAAGCGGTCCATGCGCGCGTGCAATTCCTCGCGCGACACGGGCCCCGCTCCCGTGGCCACCTCCAGCAGCAGGTGCACCGCCATGCGCCGCTGAGCGAAGTCGCCCAGCGTCACCTCCGCGTTCAGCAGGTGCGGCAACAACCGCAGCGCCTGCTCGGGAGACAGGGTGCGTCCATCCATCGGCAGCGCGTCGGCGGGCACTCCCACGTGCACGAGGAAGCCCTGGAAGTAATCCAGGCTCATGGGCACGGTGTAGGGACGCCCATCCCCCACCCCGTCCGGCCAGCCCACCTGGCCTTCGTCCCCGTCGTCCAGCGGGTCATCCCCTCCGGCCGTTACCGGGCGGCGAGCCTGCGAACGAGATGGGACCGGGAGTTCGCCCTCCACGACTTCGGCGGAACGTGCCTCCTCGTCGAAGTCGTCCTCCGGATCGTCGTCCACATCGGCGGTGGGCGAGTCGTCTGGAACAACGGCCTGAACGGTGGCCATCGCGGGCCGCTGCACCTGGACGCGCGGGAAGCCTGGCGTCAGGGAGTTGTGACGCAGGCCCGGCAGCAGTCCTCCCGGGGCCGCACCAGTGGCACACCCGGCCAGCACCATCAGAGCCAGTACGGCAGCACGACGTCCCCACTCACGTGAGCTGGGGCCAGGGGAATGCGCGGGCATGACGAGCCTCCCAGGAAAAGCCGCACTCTCCGTTCTACCTGCTCAAACTGACATTTCCGCCCTGAGACGCCCGCGGGTGTCCATGAGGTCTCAGCGGTCATGTTAGGGTGGCCCACCTCGGAGGTGGTGCGCATGAACGAGTCCGGTGCGGGTGGGCCCATGGAGGAGCGGGAGTGGCAGCGGGTGGCACGGCCACCGTTTCGCGAATCGCCGGAGGAGCACCTGCCCCAGGTGGGCATGGAGGTGGCGGGCTACCGGCTGGAGAGGAGGCTGGGCAAGGGGGGCCAGGGCACGGTGTTCCGCGCCCGGCGCGAGGGCCGGCTGTTCGCGGTGAAGCTCATCTACCTGCGGGACGGGGCGCACTGGGCCTGGCGCGAGCTGGACGTCATGGTGAAGCTGTGGCGCGCCGGAGGCCTGCCACTGGAGGGACACGGCCTGTGGCCCGCCCGGCGGCCCCGCTTCCTCTTCCTCGTCACCCCTTTCGTGCGCGGGCTGCCGCTGGACATGTGGACGCGGGTGATGAACCCCACCGCGCGCAAGATCGCGGAGTTGATGCTCCAGGCCGCGCGGCTGCTCCAGGCGGTCCACGCGGCCGGCGTCATCCACCGGGACGTGAAAGGGGCGAATCTGCTGGTCTACGGCGAGGATCGGCTGGTGCTGGTGGACTTCGGCGTGGCCACCTACGAGGGCGCGCCCACGGTGACGGGGCCCTTTCCCCCGGGCACCTGGCCCTACCTCAGCCCGAGGGTGTGGCGCGCCTGGCGCGGCGAGGAGGAGTCGAGCGATTGCCCGGGCGATGACGTGTGGGCACTGGGCGTGGAGCTCTACCGGATGCTCACGGGCCGGCTGCCCTTCCAGGGCAGGGAGGGCGCGCTGGTACAGGCCATCCTGCACCAGGAGCCGGAGGCGCCGCACACGTGCAATCCCCAGGTGCCGCGGGGGCTCGGCGAGGTGTGCCAGCGCATGCTGTGCAAACAGCCCGGGGAGGGGTACGCGGATGCGCGGGCGTTGGAGGTGGCGCTGGAGGAGGCGTTGAGACAGGCGGACGCGGCGTGGGACGAGCCGCTGTTCGAGGCCTGGAGTCCCCAGCACGCCACCACCTTGCGACAGGCCGACCTGTACCTGGCGGGCGAGGCGCTGGAGGCGCTCTACGAGCGGCTGGCCTCCTACGAGCGGCGGCCCGTGCGGGGCAAGCCCCTGCCCCCGGATGAACTGCCCACCCTGACCTCGCCAGGAGAGGAGCCGCCAGGGCCCGAGGCTCCGCAGGAGGCGCCGCCCGCGTGCGCCGAGGCCCCAAAGGAGGCCATGCCGCCCGTCGCGCCGGAGGTGGTGCCGGGAGCGGACGAGGCACGGGTGGATGCATTGCCGCTCGCGCCCGCCGTGGAGTCCTCCCGGCCTCCGGCACCTGGGGTGGACGAGGCACCTTCCGCGAGTGTCGCCGCGCCGGTGGCCACCGCGAAGCCACCACCACCCGTGAGCCTCCCGGAGGTACCCGCCGCGCGCTCGCGATGGGTGCCCTGGGCCACCGGTGTGCTGCTGGTGCTGGGCCTGTGCGTGGGGCTCGCCGTGTCCCTGGTTCCGCGCGGCTCCGAGCGGCCCATCTCACCAGAGGGGACACCACAAACCACATTACCGCCGGAGTTCTACCCGGTCACCCTGGAGCCGGGTGGCCAGGAAGTGGCGCCCCCGTGGAAGCGGCCGGAAGGTGATGGCGGCGCAGCGCCGGAAGCGGCACCCACCCCTGCGCCCGTCGCCCGTGCGACGCCCCCCGAGGACACGCGCGTGAAGACTCCACCGAAGGCATCCACCCCTCAGCAGTCCAAGCCGCAACCGAAGGAGTCGCGCAGCTCGGCCGGCACGGCGGGCGCGATCGCGATCACCTGCACGCTGGCCACCGGCTGCCCCAGCCCCACCGCGACTCAGGTGCGGCCCACGCCTCAGCCGGCCGCCCCGTGTCCGGAAGGCGCCTTGCAGGCCATGAAGGAGTTGGGCCTGCTCAAGCGCAGGGACCGCACTGGGTTTGTCTACTTCCCCGGGATTGAGGACACCCGGCAGAACGTCACGGTGCGCTCGGGCCCCGGCGCCAAACTGGTTCTTCGTACAACGACCTGGGGGATGCTGCCGCAGGGCACCGTGCTCTCCGGGGAACTCTTCGTCGAGCGGGAGCGCGTGTACGGCCGCTTCACCCAGGCCCACACGCCGGAAGGACACACGTACCCGGTATGCCTGGAGCTCTATGACTCCACCCGGGACGACCAGTGGGGCGTGCGCCGGGAGCCGGGCGGCACCGCCGACACCGCCAACATCGCTGGCGGCACGAAGCTTGAGTCGGTCGAGGAGTTCCAGCCGGTGGGGGAGCGCGAGTAGCGCACCGGCCGCGGACGGGCCGGACACGGGCGGACGGGAGAAGCAGCGAGGTCAACGTAGGAGGTCTCTGTTAGTCTGAGCCACTCCGGAGGTTCTCCCGCCCATGTCCGCGCCCCTTCCCGCCCTGCCCCTGCTGTTCGCGCTCCTCGCCACCCCGCCCGCCATCGCCCAGCCCTCCACCGAGGAGTGGGACCCGGGCGGCGAGCGGCACGTGGAGCTCACGGCGGACAGCGCCGAGCAGGTGCCCCCAGTCCCCATCGGACCCAATCGCGCCACCACGTTCGTATTCCACGCCCCGCTGCTGCCCGGAAGCGTGGTGGTGGAGGGGCGAGAATTCTTCTCGTCCGTGACGGTGGATGAGGGAGCGGGAGTGGTCAACGTGCTGCCCTCGGGGGCGCTGCCGCCGGGGCGGGAGTTGATGCTGACGGCGCGCTTCGCGGACGGCGCGCTGCCCGAGTGGGCCCGGTTGCGGCTGGTGGTGAGCGCCACCCGCGCCGAGCGGCAGGTGGAGGTGTACCGCCGGCCACGCTCCGCCGAGTCCTACCGTCAGGCTGAGCAGCAGGAGCGCGAGCGAGCCGAGCGGTGCGAGGCACGGCTGGTCCAGGTGGAGGCTCAGGGGCAATACGCCGGGGGATTCATGGGCCTGTTCGATGCCGGCCTGCTCGGCGAGGGCAAGGGCATCGCGGTGAAGCCCCTCACCCAGGACATCACTCAGCGACCTGGGGAAACCCTCCGGGTGCAAAGTGCCTGGAGCTACCGCGCCGAGAAAGCCAACACGGTGGCGGTGGAGTTACGGCTGGAGAACAAAAGCAAACAATCCTGGACGGTGGAGGGGGTAGAAGGGGCGGAGCTGGTGAGCGCGGAGGGCGAGCGGCTGCGAGTTCTGCGGGTGCATCTGCCCACTCCCCTTCTTCCGGGAAGCGAGGGCCGACTCGTGGTGGAAGCAGAGGCCACGAAAGCTCAATCCCGGGGCACCTTCCTCCTGAAGCTGGGAGAGGCGGGAGGGCCGCGTACCATCACCGTGCGCAATGTGACATTCCCGTGAGGGTTCAAACCCAGACACTCCATCCTGAAGTGATGACGGCCTCACGCGTCCCAGACAAGCAGGTCAGATCCCACTGGCAAGCTGTCCGTAGCAAAGGAGGCCTCATGCCTATCCGGCTCACAGTCGTTGCGCGTGGGATTCTGCTGTCGCTGGCGATTCTCGGAGCAGCCCAGCTCGCATGCGTCGGCGGTCACATCCCGCCGTCCATGTTCCAGTTCCAGAACGTCGTTCCCTACAGCGGCGATGGCAACGAAACAGGTGGATGGAAGGTCGCTCAGGTGCTCATCCTGCTGTCCCGAATTTCCCCCTCGTTTCCTGAATCCGCCACCTGCGACATCGAGGTGGGCGTTCCGGAAAGGAATAAAAAGGGGTGGGTTCTGGACGAATTCGCACAAACGGCGGCCGCCAAGGCGGCGGACGAGGCCGCACGCATCGTCCTGCGGGAGCAACTGCCAACCGCCCTGGCCTGTAAGCAGTTCAGGGAACACATGGAGCGAATCCTGACGGAGCTGGATGTCGGCCCCATCCCTGGAGCCAAGGTCACCAAGTTCAGAGCGGTAGGCGTCCACCCAAAGACGTTCCCGTGAAAGCGGAAGCCCCACGCGTATCGAACAAGGTAGAAGAGCCGAGCGCCCACTCCAACGCAACGCATCGGGGAACTCCGCGCATGAATCCGGAACTGACGGCCGACGCACTCGTCCATCTCGTCCACCGCTACTACCCGGCTGGCATCGACAGCGACGATCCTCTCTACGATGAGTCAGAAGAGGGCCAGCGCCTCCAGGCGCTGATCCAGAGTCACGTGAAACCCTCACCAGCCTGGAAGGGCTTCCTCGAGCGGCTCCGTCGCGAGTTCCCTGATTGCAGTCTTTGGGACACGACCATTCCGTACCATGACCCTTGTTACAGCGTCCGTGTCTCCCTGCCGGGGTTCGTCGTCGGAGACCCCCGGTACGACTGCGTCGTGTGCCTGCTGAGCCAAATCGCCCCGGTGTACGCCCTCTACGCCTCCCATTCAGATGAGAGCAGACCCGGGGGGTACTGGCTGCGCTTCCCACCGTTCCCCCCCGAATTCCAGTCCCACGAAGCCCGGCTCGCCGCGATCATCGAGTCCACCTTCGGATTCACCCGCCTGCCTAACGACGTCCTCTTCATCCCCGTACCGGACCTCGTGCCCCGAACAGCCAACTACGGGCTCGGCAAGGCTCAGCTCATCGACTGCCTCTTCACCAGGCACCGCTGGTGAGCCGCCTCGGTCAACCCACGGGAGCGAACCGAGGAGTTCCTCAATGCATCCGGAACTGACGGCCGACGCACTCGTCCATCTCGTCCACCGCTACTACCCGGCCGGCCTTCATAACGAGGATCCTCGTTACGACGTGTCCGAGGAAGGCCAGCGCCTCGAAGCGGTCATCCAACACCACTTGAAGCCCTCGCCCGCCTGGAAGGGTTTCCTCGAGCGGATCCGCCGCGAGTTCCCCGATTGCAGTCTCTGGGACACCACCATTCCACGCCATGACCCCTGCTACAGCGTCCGTGTCTCCCTGCCGGGGTTCGTCGTCGGAGACCCCCGGTACGACTGCGTGGTGTGCCTGGTGAGCCAAATTGCCCCGGTGTATGCCCTCTACGCCTCCCATGAGGATAGGAGTAAGCCCGGGGGGTACTGGCTGCGCTTTCCACCGTTTCCCCCCGAGTTCCAGTCCCACGAGGCCCGACTCGCCGCGATCATCGAGTCCACCTTCGGCTTCACCCGCCTGCCCAACGATGTCCTCTTCACCCCCGTACCGGACCTCGTGCCCCGAGTAGCCAACTACCAGCTCGGCAAGGCACAGCTCATCGACTGTCTCTTCACCGATCACCGTTGGTGAGCCTCCTTGGTAACCCCACCGGAACGAACCGCAGAGTTCCTCAATGAATCCGGAACTGACAGCCGACGCACTCGTTCAACTCGTCCACCGCTACTACCCAGCCGGTCTTCGTAATGACGAGCCTCGGTACAAAGAGTCAGAAGAAGGTCAGCGCCTGGAAGCGCTGCTCGAAAGCCACGTGAACCCCTCGCCAACCTGGAAGGGCTTCATGCAGCAGCTCCGTCATGAATTTCCCGACTGCTTTCTCTGGGACACGACCATTCCACACCATGACCCCTGCTACAGCGTTCGTGTATCCCTCCCGGGATTCAAGACAGGAGACCCCCGGTACGACTGCGTCGTGTGCCTGCTGAGCAAGCTCGCCCCGGTGTACGCCCTCTACGCCTCCCGCATGGAGCGGTCGACGCCCCCCGAGCTGAAAAGCTGGCTGCGCTTTCCACCGTTTCCCCCCGAGTTCCAGTCACACGAGGCCAGGCTCGCCGGGCTCACCGAGTCCACCTTCGGATTCACCCGCCTGCCCAATGACGTCCTCTTCATCCCCGTACCGGACCTCGTGCCCCGATCAGCCAATTACGGGCCCGGCGAGGCCCAACTCATCGACTGCCTCTTTACCTGCCACCGCTGGTGAGCCTCCTCGGTCTGCCCACGGGAACGAACTGCAGAGTTCCTCATGAATCCGGAACTGACGGCTGACGCGCTCGTCCAACTCGTCCACCGCTACTACCCGGCGGGACTCCTCGTCGATGAGCCTCAGTACAAGAACTCGGAGGAAGCCCAGCGCCTCAGGGCCCTGCACCTGGCCAACGCAACGGGTTCGCCGACCTGGAAGGAATTCATCCAGCGGCTGCGCGAGGAGTTCCCTGGTTGCTCCCTCTGGGACATGACGGTGCCCTTTCTCGACCCCTGCTACATCTGCCGAGTGTCTCTCCCGGGACGGGTGAAAGGAGCCCCCATCTACGACAGTGTCGTCTGCCTGCTGAGCCAGCTCGCCCCGGTGTACGCCCTCTACGCTTCCCACGTGCACAGGACGAATCCTCCCGAGCGCAAGAGCTGGCTCTGCTTCCCACCGTTCCCCCCCGATTTCCACGCACACGAGGCGAGGCTCGCCGGACTCATCGAGTCCATCTTCGGCTTCACCCGCCTATCCAACGACGTCCTCTTCACCCCCGTGCCGGACCTCGTGCCACAGACGGCCAACCTCGGACTCGGCGAAGCGAAGCTCATCGACTGTCTCTTCACCGATCACCGCTGGTGAGCCCCGCCTCGCGCCCCGTCACTCCCCCGAAACCTCGCGGAAGACGGCGAGGGACCGTCCGGTCAGCTCGAAGGCGCCGGCGGGCACGGGCTCCTCGGGGCCTCGCTGGTCATCCGCGGTGTAGAACTCGATGACCCACCGGGAGCCCTCGGCCGGGGGCGGCACGGTGAAGCGGACGGGCTCGTGGTGGGCGTTGAGCAGCACCAGCAGCGCGTCCCCGATGATGCGCTGGCCGCGCTCGTCCGGCGAGGGGATGGCGTCGCCCCCGAGAAGGAACGCGAGCGAGCGAATGAAGGGCTTCCTCCAGTCCTCCGGGCTCATCTCCGTGCCATCCGGGCGGAACCACGTCAGGTCCTTGTACTCCGAGTCCCAGATGTGTTTGCCCTGGAAGAAGCGTCGGCGTTGCAGCACCGGCTGGCGGTGGCGGAACTGGATGAGGCGCGAGGTGAACTCCAGCAGGGCCCGCCGGCGCTCGTCGAGGTTCCAGTCCACCCAGGACCGCTCGTTGTCCTGGCAGTAGGCGTTGTTGTTGCCGCCCTGGGTGCGTCCCATCTCGTCGCCAGCGACGATCATCGGCACGCCCTGCGACAGGAAGAGCGAGGCCAGCAGGTTGCGCTTCTGGCGCTCGCGCAGGGCGATGATGTCGCGGTCTTCCGTCTCGCCCTCCACGCCGCAATTCCACGCCTGGTTGTCGTCGGCGCCGTCGCGGTTGTGCTCGCCGTTGGCCTCGTTGTGCTTGTGGCTGTAGGTGACGAGGTCGTGCAGGGTGAAGCCGTCATGCGCGGTGACGAAGTTGATGCCGGCCTGGGGCCGGCGCCGCGCCTCCTGGTAGAGGTCCGCCGAGCCCGCGAGCCGGTAGCCCACCTCGCCCGCGAGGTTCTCATCACCCTTCCAGTAGCGGCGCAGGGCGTCTCGGTACTTGCCGTTCCACTCGCGCCAGGGCGCGGGGAAGCCGCCCACCTGGTAGCCGCCGAGCCCCACGTCCCATGGCTCGGCGATGAGCTTCACCCGCCCGAGCACGGGGTCCTGGTTGATGATCTGGAAGATGGGCGCGGTGGGAGAGAACTCGCCCTTGCCCACGCGGCCGAGCACGGTGGCCAGGTCGAAGCGGAACCCATCCACATGCATCTCCTCCACCCAGTAGCGCAGGCTGTCCACGATGAGCCGCGCGGTGTGGGGATTGGAGGCGTTGAGGCTGTTGCCGCACCCGGTGAAGTCCAGGAAGTAGCGCGCCTCCGGCATCAGCCAGTAGTAGGAGGCGTTGTCGATTCCCTTGAGCGACAGCGTGGGCCCCAGGTGGTTGCCCTCGCACGTGTGGTTGTAGACGACGTCGAGGAGAACCTCGATGCCCGCCGCGTGCAGCTCCTTCACCATCGCCTTGAACTCGTTGACGACGCCGCCCGGCGTGCGGCGGCTGGCGTACTGGTGCTCGGGGGCGAAGTAGCAGAGGGTGTTGTAGCCCCAGTAGTTGGACAGGCCCTTCTCCCCCAGGAAGGAGTCGTCGGCGAACTCGTGCACCGGCAGCAATTCCACCGAGGTGACGCCCAGCTCGAGCAGGTGCTCGATGACGGCCGGGTGCGCCAGGCCCGCGTAGGTGCCGCGCTGGTGCTCGGGCACCTTCGGGTGGCGCATGGTGAGGCCCCTCACGTGGGCCTCGTAGATGACCGTCTTGCGCCAGGGGACGTCCGGGCGGCGATCATTGCCCCAGTCGAAGTTGTCGCTCACCACCACGCACTTGGGCATGCCCGGGGCGCTGTCGCGCTCGTCGCGCATGAGGTCCTGCTTCTCGTGCCCGAGCACATAGCCGAAGACGGGCTGGGACCAGTCCACCTCCCCGTGGAGTGCCTTGGCATAGGGGTCCACCAGCAGCTTGTACGGGTTGCAGCGGTGGCCCTTCTGCGGCTCGTAGGGACCGTGCACGCGCAGACCATACAGGGTGCCCGATTCCAGCCCCGGCACGTGGCCGTGCCACGTGCAGTCGGTCGCCGCGGGTAGCTCGAACCGCTCCACCTCCTTCGATGGGTTCTGCGGATCGAACAGGCAGACCTCGACACGGGTGGCGGCCTGCGAGAAGACCGCGAAGTTCACCCCCGTCCCATCGAAGGTCGCGCCCCGTGGGTACGGCTTTCCTGGCCATACTTCCCTGGTCATACGCGTTGGAGTCCTTTCAAACGGAGTGCCCGCCGAATCTGGGGGCGAGCGCCCGGAACCGCACGCTTCCGTCCGACCGGGGACAGGTACAGCGTCCACCAGCCATCAAGAGAGAAGCCCCATCGTGTGGTTCCGCACGCATGGCACTCCGGGCCAATGAAGTCCGGCCCCAGCTCGCTCAACGTGCGCGCCCGTTTTCCTCACCAGGGAGTACGCACATGAAGCTCACGATTCAGGGTCTGCTTGTCGCTGGCACGCTGCTCATCGGAGGCTCCGCGCTCGCGCAGCAGGCGGGCAAGTCGCAGGAGGTGAAGAAGGGCACGGCCGATGTCCGGGGGTTCGTGGTGCCCACCGACGAGAAGGCCTTCCTCGAGCGGGTGCACCACATCAACCAGATGGAGATCAAGCTCGGCCAGCTCGCCCAACAGAACTCCACGAATCCGGACGTGAAGTCCTTTGGCGAGCGGATGGTGCGTGAACACACCGAAGCCGACCAGAAGGTGGTGTCCCTGGCCCAGAACCAAGGCCTGAAGCTGTCGGACATGCCCACGCCGTTGAACGACATGGAGAAGAAGGTCATGGCGGCCAACAAGGCCATCCATGAGGCGCTCCAGACGCTCAAGGGCGAGCCGTTCGACTCCTATTACATCTCCAGCCAGGTGGGAGCCCATGACGCCGCACTCGGCAAGCTGATGGCGGGCAGGCAGGCGATCACCGGCAATGCCCAACTCACCTCGCTGATCGACGAGCTGTCCCAGCACGTCGTCCAGCACCGGCAGCTGGCGTACTCGGTGCTCGGCAAGCTGGGCCCGAGCATGGGAGTCGGCGGCGCGGGGGAGAGCGGCACCACCGGCTCCGGCATGCACAAGGGCACCGAGCATGGCACGGGCGGCCACATGGGCACGCAACCGGGCAGCGGCTCCATGGGAACGGGGAGCACGGGCACCGGCAGCACTCCGAGCACCGGCAGCACTCCGAGCACCGGCACCCAGGGCACGCCGCAGCCCAAGAAGTAGCGCGGCTCCCTTCACGGGCCTCGGTGCGAGGGAGGAGGGGCGCTCGCGCCGGAGCGTCAGCCCACGGACGGAGATGGCCGCAGGTGGCTGTAGGCGAGGTCGGCCAGCTCATCGAAGGAGGGCGTGCTCCAGGGGAGCGACCGCGTCACGCGGCGCTCCTCGGCCCAGAGCATGAAGGTCTCGAGCTGCTCGGGACTCGGGGAGACGCGGGGGCGCGCGCGTTTGGCCAGGGAGAGCGCCTCCAGCGGTGCGTGACCGAGCTCCACCAACACACAGAGGGCCAGCAGCGCGCTGCGGCCGATTCCATGCTCGCAGTGGATGTAGACCTTGTGGCCCTGGGACAGGTGGCCGTGCACCCACTGTACGCCCTGGTCGAGCATCTGCCGGCGGATGGAGCACAGGTCCTCGGTGGGCAGGTGCAGCAGGGTGATGCCGTGCTCGCGCAGGACGCGCTCGTTGTCACAGGCCTCCCGGCGCACGTCGACGATGTGACGGATGGAGAGCCTCCGGGCCAGGTGCTCCGCGGCCTCGATGGGGAAACGCCCCCCCACGGCCAGCTCGGGTGTCACCCAATCCAGATTCAATGCCCAGGAGTGTTGAACCATCCGCGCGCCCCTCCCCCGCCCTCGAACATCGGGCCCCCGTGCGCCGCCGATGCTCGAAGCTAGGCACCGGTTCTGCCGGAATGACCGAGCACTCCGGTACGTTGACAGCACGCCCGCCTGGTCCTTGAAGCATCCGAAGCGAAGGGCACCTTTCGCCGGTGCCGTCCAGGTGGTAGTGATGTTCAGGAAGCATCAGCTCACATGGGAATCAACCACCGCTCACACCGGCCCGAAGCACGAGGGGCGCGATGGATGGCACTGGTGGGCGCGGTCTGCGCCCTCGGTCTGACCGTCCTGGTGGGCGTGTGCGCATCGGTTCCGGGTGTCCGGCCCATCGAGCATGTGGACGGCCGCTGGGTCCCCATCACACAGGAGGCGCAGCGCAAGGGCTCCGTCTCCGCCGATCTCCCCGGGCGCCAGGAGCGGCTGGTCGGCGTCCACGAGTCGTCGGCCCAGGGCCGGCTGGAGCTTCCACGTCTCACCCCCAAGCCCATCCCGCCTCACAAGCGGGTGGAGCCCCGCCACGACCTCGCGCAGGAGCCAGCGGTACGGCTCGCGGTGCACGCGAGGACACGCCTCTCGTACGTGGTGACAGCGAGCCACGGCCGGATCGCGGATCGGCCGGTGGTCGCCAACTGCCCCGCGCAAGGGCCTCCGCGGACCGCGTGACGTTCCGGTCCCCGAGGTAGACACGCACGGCCGCGAAGCCCCGCTTCGAACGGGACACGTCCGGCCGCGCTCGTGACTTCATCCCTTCACTCCGGTGCGCCAGTTTCCCTGGTGCGCGTGAGGCTCGCTTTGCGCAAAGAACAAGACGTCTCCCCTTCCTCCGCATCCATCGACACCCCCAACCCGCCCACGGAGCACGCGCACTGGCAGGTGGCGCGGCTCATCGTGGCCATGCTCGTCTGCGCGCTCATCGTTGGCGCGGCCATCGCGTACGACAAGTTCGGCTGAGCGGGAACGGGAGCGCCGGTACCACTTGACCGGCGGAACCGGCGCTCCCTACCCCGTCCACCCACTGTCCCCCCGAGCAGCCGCTCGGGTGGCCCGACGATTCCATTCCTCCAGTCCAGTTTCCTCTCAGGGGGTGCTCGCCATGCATGGTGCTCACGACTTCCTCAAGGCCCTCGCGATGGTGCTCTGCGTCGCGGCAGTGACGTCCGTCGTCTTCCAGCGACTGCGTCAACCCGTCGTCCTCGGGTACATCATCGCAGGGCTCATCATTGGTCCCCACGTCCCCATTCCCCTCGTGGCGGACCCCTCCATCGTCCAGACGCTGTCGGAGCTGGGCGTCATCCTCCTCATGTTCTCGCTCGGGCTGGAGTTCAGCCTGCGCAAGCTCTTCCAGGTGGGACCCACGGCGGGCCTCACCGCCGTCATCCAGTGCAGCCTGATGATCTGGCTGGGCTTCGTCGTGGGCCGGGCCTTCGGCTGGACGGCGAAGGAGAGCATCTTCACGGGCGCCATCATCGCCATCTCCAGCACGACCATCATCGCCAAGGCCTTCGCGGAGCAGGGTGTCCAGGGCAAGCTGCGGGAGATCGTCGTCGGCGTCCTCATCGTCGAGGACCTGATCGCCATCCTGCTGATGGCGACCCTCACGGCCATCTCCACTGGCGCGGGGCTCTCGGCGGGGCAGTTGACGCTCACCGTCGGCCGGCTGGCCCTGTTCCTGGTGGCGCTCGTCGGAGTGGGGTTGCTGATCATCCCGCGCACGGTGCGCGCCGTGCATAAGCTCGACCGTCCCGAGACGATGCTGGTGGCGAGCGTCGGCATCTGCTTCGCCGTCGCGCAGCTCGCGCAGGCGTTCGGCTATTCGGTGGCGCTGGGCGCGTTCCTTGCGGGCTCGCTCGTGGCGGAGTCCGGCAAGGAGAAGGATGTCGAGCACCTCGTGCAGCCCGTGCGCGACATGTTCGCGGCCATCTTCTTCGTGTCGGTGGGCATGCTCATCGATCCAGCGCTCGTCGCGCGCCACTGGGTGGCCGTGGCCGTGCTGACCGGCGTGGTCATCGTGGGGAAGTTCGTGGGCGTCGCCCTGGGCGTGTTCCTCACGGGCAATGGCACGCGTACGGCGGTCCAGTCGGGCATGAGCCTGGCGCAGATCGGCGAGTTCTCCTTCATCATCGCCGGCCTGGGCCTGTCGCTGAACGCCACGGGACAGTTCCTCTACCCGGTGGCCGTGGCGGTGTCCGCGATCACCACCCTCACCACGCCCTTCCTCATCCGGGCCTCCGGTCCGGTCGCCAACTTCGTGGACCGCAAGCTGCCCAAGCCCATCCAGACCTTCGCGGCGCTCTATGGAAGCTGGGTGGAGGAGCTGCGCACCGCGCCTCCGCGCCAGACCGCCGGCGCGAAGATCCGCCGGATGATCCGCCTGCTGGTGCTCGACGCGGCCCTGCTCGCGGCGATCATCATCGGGACGTCCGTGTGGCTCAACAGAATCACCTCGGCCCTCGAGAGCCGTATCGGGCTGGACGCCCCGGTGACACGCCTGCTCGTCATCGGGTTCGCGACCCTGCTCGCGGCGCCGTTCTGCGTGGGAATCGTCCGGCTCGCCCGTGCCCTGGGAATGCTGCTCGCGGAGACGGCCTTCCCCACGGGGATGGAGGGCAGACTGGACCGGGCCGCCGCGCCACGCCGCGCGCTCGTCGTGACGCTCCAGCTCGCGAGCGTCCTCATCGTGGGCGCGCCCCTCGTCGCCGTCACGCAGCCCTTCCTCCCCGGAGTGCTCGGCGGGGCCGTGCTGCTCCTGCTGCTCGTGGTGCTCGGCGTGGGGTTCTGGCGCAGTGCCACCAACCTCCAGGGACACGTGCGCGCGGGCTCACAGGTCATCGTCGCGGCGCTCGCGGCCCAGTCCCGGGTCAGCAACGAGAAGCATCACGAGGGGACCCTGAAGGACGTGCACGCCATCCTCCCGGGGCTCGGCGAGCCGACCCCCGTCCGGCTCGAGACGGCCAGCCCCGCGGTGGGACGGACGCTCGCAGAGCTGAACCTGCGCGGGATGACGGGCGCCACGGTGCTCGCCATCAAACGCGGCGAGCAGGAGGTGGTCGTCCCCACCGCGCACGAGCCGCTGCGAGCGGGAGATGTGCTCGCGCTGGCGGGCACGCACGAGGCCATCGACGCGGCCCGGACCGTGCTCGACGGGCGTTAGGGGCCGCGCATCGGAATGTGTCTGGGAGTGATGCTAGGATACACCCGCTGTACGAATGCAGCATCACGACAGGGGGACACAGATGAGCCAGGAGCACGATCGCAACATGGCCGGACAGGCACGGGCGCAGCACGCGGAGGACCAGCGGCGCGTCCGGGAGCTCGAGGCCAAGAAGGAGCAGATCGAGCGCGGTGGTCACGTCAAGGACTCCAAGCAGTACATGGAGAATGAGCGCGAGCTCGAGCAGGCCCGCAAGGACGCGCAGGCCTCCAAGGCTTCGGCGGACAAGCTGCAGAAGAACTACGACGACAAGTACAAGCGCTGACGCCGTAGGGAAGAGCAGCACCCGAGCCGCTCCCGGCCCGTCATGCCCCGGTCACGCGGTGTGACGGGCCGCCCTCGCCACCCCAAGGACCACCCCATGTGCATCTTCACCCGTGCCGTCGAGCACGTATCGGACACGAGCATCTTCGCGCGCATGGACGGCGCGCGGCAGTACCTCATCTACGACATGCGGATGACGTCCTCCGAGGACACCGCGATGACGCTGCCCATCCCCGTGGCGCCCGGCGCCCGCGAGGACGCGGTGCGGTTCATCGCGCTCGATGAGTACAAGGACTTCTTCCAGGACATGCGCGCGGGCTTCCCGGTGGCCACCCGCCTCACCCGGAACGCCGTCCCCACGCGCTCGCGCGGGCCGGCGCTCGAGGTCCAGACCGTGGGAGCCTTCGAGGCGTCCTTCGTCCCGGGGCTCGCGGACTTCGAGCGGTTGGATCCACGCTTCCGGCTGCCCACCGAGACGTGGACCCGCCTGGGGCGCTATCAGGACTTCGGCTTCGTGGTGTTCAAGCTGCGCGCCGGAAAGGCCCTCCAGGTCCACCCGATGGCCTTCTCGTTCCCCACCCGGGACCCGGAGCAGCTCTTCTTCCCCACGGTGCATGTGCATGACGGGAAGATCCACGGGGAGGCGGAGTTCGATCACGGCCTCTACTACCAGGCGGAGAACGGCGGCCGCCCGAAGTTCAGCAACGTGCTCAAGTCCGAGAAGCCGGCCCAGCAGTTCCTGCGGGTGGAGCGGACGGGAGGCGCCGTGCGCGGGGACCTACCGTGCCACCGCATCGAGCTCCGGGGCGTGCACAAGAACCTGGACACGCACGTGAAGCTGTAGGCGGCCCGGCCCTGCTCAGCGGCCGGCGTCGGCGGAGGTGCCCGCGTCGGGCGGTTCCGGCCGCTGCACGGTGACGCGGTCCTCCAGCGGTACGCGCCCCACGGACTGGCGGAACAGCTCCCACAGCGCCCGGCGATGGCCCTCCGGCGTGGTGGTGCCCTCGAGCACCACCCCCGCCCCGTGGAAGCTCGCGCTGAGGCCCAGGCCCTTCAGCGTGGGCGCCAGGACCGCGAGCTGCTCCTGCAACAGGGGCAGTTCGAAGGTCAGCTCCAGCTCTCGCGCGAGGTACGCGTCCGTCTTCAGCAACGTGCGCAGGGCCTCGCGGCAGCGCGCGTCCTTCACCTCCGCCGTCAGGGAGCGCTCGGAGCCCTCGGAGGCCTTCAGCCCCGGGCAGGCCTTGCGCGCCGCGGCCAGCTGTTCCTTGGAGGGCTCGGGCTCGGGAAGCCGTCCCGGCGCACCCACCACCAGCCGCCACACCGCGAACTTCCCCTCCGCGTACAGCAGCAGCAGCGTGCGCCCCGGCTTCACCCCCGTGAGCAGCAACTCATTGCTCCCCTCGAGCACCTCCGCCGTGGCGATGGACGGGTCCTCCACCTCCACCCAGTCCACCACGCTCAGCTTGTGGAAGCGCTCCTTGCCCACCTCCAGGGGCACCCACAGGTCCACCGGCCAGGCACTGGCCCGGGGGGGCAGCAGCGCCAGCAGGAGGGCGGCCAACGGGGCGAGCCATGGGAAGACCCCCATCGGGGAGAAGAAGCGGCTCACTGGTGGACGCATCCGCATCCATATCCTCTCGGAAAGTGTGCGAGTCCTCTTACCACGGGGTATGTAGAGAAACCCTATGCCTACCTGGGTCCTCTGGACCGCCTGCCTGGCGCTCGTCGTCCTCCGGGGCTTCATCGCCGCCGCCGAGTCCGCTCTCTATGGGACCTCCGACCTGCGAGCGCAGGAACTGGCGAAGTCCCACCCTGGCGCCGGCGGCCGCGTGCTGCGGCACAAGACCGAGCGCGAGGCCACCGCCACCGCTCTGCGCGTGGGCATGGTGCTCAGCGGCTTCCTCGCCGCCGCCATCGGGGCCTTCGTGCCGCCGCAGCTGCTCGACTTCACCCGCCTGGGCGAGGCCCCCTGGCTGAACCTGGCCACCGTGCTCGCGGGCTCCCTGCTGGTGGGCCTGCTCGCCACGCTCGTCGAGGTGACGATGCGCGGCCTGGCCAATGCCGGCCCCGAGCGGTGGGCCCTGCGCCTGGCCTGGCTCGTCTCGCTGCTCACCGTCCTCTTCTATCCGCCCATGCGCCTGCTCATGGGTCCCATCAACCTCGTGGCCCGCGGCTTCGGCCGCACCCTGCGCTTCGAGCCCCCGCCCCCTCCGCTCGAGGAGTTGGAGAAGCTGCTCGCCGCCCAGGCGGCCAAGTCGGAGGTGGACCAGAGCGCGCCCCAGCTCATCCGCTCCATCTTCGAGCTGTCGGACAAGCGCTGCCGCGACGTGATGGTGCCGCGAACCGAGGTGGTGTGCGTGGACATCTCCACCCCGCCCGACGAGGTGCTGCGCCTGCTGGCCGAGGAGAACCACTCGCGCATCCCCGTGTACCGGGACGACGTGGACCACATCCTCGGCGTGCTCCACGCGCGGGACTTGATTCCGCTGCTCCAGCACCCCGAGCTCATCGTCCTGCAGGACACCATCCGTCCGGCCCACTTCGTGCCGTGGCTGAAGCCGATTGGAGATCTGCTGCGCGAGATGCAGCGGCAGAAGATCCACATGGCCATCGTCGTGGACGAGTACGGCGGCTTCATGGGGATTGTGACGTTGGAGGACATCCTCCGGGAGATCGTCGGCGACATCGGCGACGAGTTCGAGGTGGAGGAGAAGCTGGTGGAGAAGCAGCCCGACGGCAGCGTGCTGGTGGACGCGGCCATGGACGTGGAGCGCTTCAAGCAGACGTTCGGCTTCGCGCTGCCGGACGGCGACTACGACACGCTGGGCGGCTTCCTGTCCTCGCTGGCCGGCCACCTGCCGGACGTGGGCGAGCGCTTCACCTACAACGGCTGGGTCTTCACCGTGCACGCCAAGGAGGGCGCGCGCATCGACCGCGTGCGGATGACGAAGCTCAAGGCGCCCACCAAGGAGCCCACGCCCACCAAGGAGCCCGCGACCCAGGAGCTCAAGGTCTGAGCCTCACTCCGGCGCGGGCACCACGGGCCGGAAGTACGCGAGCCTCAGGGTGCGCTCGGCGCGGAAGGGCAGCAGGCGCACCGTCTCCCCAAAAGTCAGCGCCACTCCGCCGCTCACCTCCACCCGCCAGGTGCGCGGCTCCACGCCGGACCCCGCGGGTTCGGACTGCAACGGGAAGGACACGGTCAGGGGACGCCGCTCGTCCGCGGCCAGGGGCTCACGCACCCCGCGCGTGCCCACCGCATAACGCCGCCCGTCCATGCGCAGCTCGAAGTCCACCCCCGTCACCTCCGCGTCCCAGAAGGTGGGGTTCTCCACGTCCAGGCGCAGCGTGAGCTGGCCGGAGCCCTCCGGCGTGAAGGCCAGGCCCACCTCCTCCACCCGCACGGCCTTGTCCATGGCATGCGGGCGCAACGTCACCCCGGCGCACCCCGACACCCACGGCAGCAGCAGCAACCACGCGAGCCGGTGCATCAGCCCCCCAGGAGTGGCTTGAGCGCCTCCACCGAGAGCGGCCACCCGGCCCGGCGTGCCAGCACCTCCAGGGCGCGGATGAACTCCGCGGCCGTCTGGAAGCGCCGCGCCTTGTCCGCGAAGAGGGCCTTGCGCACCACCTGCACCGCGTAGTCCGGCAGCTCCGCCTGGAGCATGGACAGCAGCGGCGCCCGCGCATCCCTCACCCGGTGCATCAGCTCCGCCTCGTTGTCCGCCGTATACAGGCGCCGGTTGGCCAGCAGCTCCCAGAGGATGACGCCCACCGAGTACAGGTCGCTGCGCGCGTCCACCATCTGGCCCAGCACCTGCTCCGGGCTCATGTAGGGCAGCGTGCCGCGCAGCGCTCCCGCGTCGCCCCGCATCACCCCCTCCACATCCGCCACGCCGAAGTCGGTGAGCTTCACCTCCCCGGCCACGCTCAGCAGGATGTTGGCGGGGTTGACGTCGCGGTGGACGATGGTGCCACCGCCCTCGCCCACCTTCGCGCGGTGGATGTAATCCAGCCCCTTGAGCAGGCACCAGGCGATGTAGCAGGCGGCCTCCGGCGGCATCGCGGCGCCCGCCTTCACCAGCAGTTCCTGCATGAAGCCCAGCGTCCGGCCCGGCACCAGTTCCTGCACCATCAGGTAGTCTGGCCCCGCCTTGAAGAGGCGGAAGGTGCGCACGATGTTCGGATGGCGCAGGCGCACCGTGAGCTTCGCCTCGTCGACGAAGGCCTTCACGTAGGCGCCATCGTTGCGATACGTGGGCAGAAGCCGCTTGAGCACCACCTCGTCCGGTTCTCCCGGCGAGCGCTGCGTCGAGGACTTTGCCCGTACCTGGTACACCTCGGCCATCCCGCCTACTGCGAGTCGGCCGACGACCTCGTACCCACCCAGGTCCGCTGCTTGCTGCGACACTCCCTCAGCCTACCCTGGTTTTTATTGAAGCCCCACTATTCCGTCAGCAGGGAAGCGAAGAGGCGCTCGTACTTGCGTGCCGAGGCGGCCCAGGAGAAGTCCCGGGACATGCCCCGGCGCCGGAAGGCCCGCAACCGCTCCGGCTCGGCATAGAGGGCTTGCGCCCGCCGCAGGGCCGCCAGCAGCGCCGAGGGGTGGAAGGCCTCGAAGAGGAGGCCATCCCCGTCCAGCCCGCCCTCCACCGTGTCGACCAGGCCCCCCGTGGCCCGGACGATGGGCACGGTGCCGTAGCGCAGCGAGTACATCTGGTTGAGGCCACACGGCTCGTACCGGCTGGGCATGATGAAGAAGTCCGCCCCCGCTTCCACCAGGTGGGACAGCCCCTGGTCGAAGCCGACGAAGGTCCCCACCTGCTCGGGGAACTGCCGCTGGAGGGCGCTCAACCCTTCCTCGTAGCGGCCCTCGCCGCTGCCCACCGCGACGAAGCGGATGTCCGAGTGGAGGGCCTGGGGCAGCACCTCCAGGAGCAGATCCACCCCCTTCTGCCAGGCCAGCCTCGAGACGATGCCGAACACCGGGGCCTCGGTGTCCGGCCGCAGCCCGAAGCGGCGGAGCAGCTCGCGTCGGCAGGCGGCCTTCCCCACCAGGTCGTTCGCCCCGTAGCGCGCCGGGAGGTACGAGTCCGTCTCCGGGTTCCACTCCCCCACGTCGATGCCGTTGAGGATGCCGGTGAGCATGCCCTGACGCCGTCGCAGCAGCCCGTCCAGGCTGGCGCCTCCCTCCGGCTGTTGAATCTCCTTGGCGTAGGTGGGCGACACGGTGGTGAGGGCGTCGGCGAACTGGATGCCCCCCTTGAGGAAGTTGACGGTGTCGTAGAACTCGAGCCCCTGCTCGGCGGTGAAGAGCTCCCAGGGCAACCCCAGGTCCTCCATCACGTGTTTGCCGAACTGCCCCTGGTAGGCCAGGTTGTGGATGGTGAGCACGCTCCGGGCCCGGGCCAGGGACGTCCCCTGGTAGCCGCGCTGGAGCGCCACCGGCACCAGCCCCGTCTGCCAGTCGTTGACGTGGATGATGTCCGGGGTGAACCCCAGGCGCTGGGCGGCCTGGAGCGCGCCCATGGAGAGATAGGCGAAGCGCCGGTGGTTGTCGCCGAACTCGCCCCACGCGTCCCCGTAGATGCCGCCGCGGCCGTAGAAGTGCTCGTTCTCCAGGAAGAGGATGTCCAGGCGGGGCGCCTGGTGCAGGGAGAGGATGGGTCCGCGCACGGTGCCGAAGGGGAAGCGCAGCTCCAAGTGGTGGCCGGTGGGGGTGAGGCGCTCGGTCTTGATGGACGCGTAGCGGGGGGTGATGACCTTCACCTCGTGACCGAGCGCCGCGAGCTCCGCGGGCAGGGAGCCGGCCACGTCCCCGAGTCCGCCCGTCTTGGAGTAGGGCGCGACTTCGGAGGACACAAAGAGAATCTTCATGGAATGAGACGATGCCGTGTGGGGCGGACGAGTCAACCCCAACGCGCGGCTCGCACTCCGGGAACGGGTTGGTATGGTGGGGGCGTGGAGATACCCAAGGATCCCTTCGAACGCTTCGCGGCCCTCTACGAGGAGGCGAAGCGCGTCATTCCCGTCGACCCCAACGCCATGGTGGTGGCGTCGGTGGGGCCCGATGGCAGGCCGTCCACGCGCGTGGTGCTGTTGAAGGACTTCGACGCGCGGGGCTTCGTCTTCTACACCAACCTGGAGAGCCGCAAGGGGCGGGAGTTGCTGGGCCACCCGTGGGCGTCGCTCTGCTTCTTCTGGCAGCCGTTGGAGCGCCAGGTCCGGGTGGAGGGACGAGTGGAGCGGGTGTCGGACGCGGAGGCGGACGCGTATTTCCAGAGCCGGGCTCGCGGCAGCCAGGTGGGTGCGTGGGCGAGCCAGCAGAGCCAGCCGTTGCCGTCGCGCGAGATGCTCGAGAAGCGCGTGGCGGAGCTCACGCGCGAGTACGAGGGAAAGACGATTCCCCGGCCCCCGCACTGGTCGGGCCTGCGGGTGGTGCCCGACCGCATCGAGTTCTGGCACGCGCGTCCGAGCCGGCTCCACGACCGGCTCGTCTACCTGCGCGAGGGCAACGGCTGGAAGACGCAAGCCCTCTACCCGTGAGCCGACCCGCTCCGGGGGGGCGCCTAGCGCAGGGCCTCGGTGAGGCTCGCGGCGGTGAGGGCCTGGACGAGCCAGCGCTGAAGCGTCCCCAGGTCCTCACACCCCTCCAGACGGGCCCGCTCCTGGGGGCCCGGCGTCAACCCACGCTGCCGCAGCAACTCGTCCAGCGCGGCGCGCATGGCCCTCAGGCCCTCCTGTCTCCCCTCCTGTCTCCCCTCCTGTCTCCCCTCCTGCCGTCCCTCCTGTCTCCCCTCCTGCCGTCCCCGCCGCAGTCCTTGCTGCAGTCCTCGCTGCTCGCCCTCCCTGGTCGCGAGGGACAGGGCGCCACGCTCATCCTGGATGGCCATGCCCGCGCGGATGTAGGCGTCCCACTCTTCCTCGGTGAAGCCCGCGGCACGCGCCGCCTCCAGCGCGTCCACGAACGGCCGCTCGGCCAGCACCTCCGGCACCATCTCCAGGTTGTCCGCCTCCCGGAAGAAGTAGGCCCACTTTTCCACGGGCGTGCGCGGAGGCCGGGTGGTGTCATACTTGGGCAGCTCGAGGAAGATGAACTGCAGCTGCCCCAGGCCACGCGCCCCGCTGTGCTGCTCCTGCATGCACCAGCGGCTGAGCATGGGCACGTGGGGCGACTCGGGCCGGGGCCACAGCTCGAAGTCGCAGATGGTCACGCCAATCACGTCATCCAGGTCCGGGTAGTGCTGCCCCCGCTGAAGCTGGGTGGTGTAGGCCTTGGCCACGTTGTACACCACGCGCTTCTCGAAGCCCTCGACGTTGAGCACCTGCATCTCCACGACGTAGCGGGTGCCGCGTGCGTCCACGCACTTCACGTCGACGATGGAGCTCCTGAGCTCCTGCACGACGGGCCGCTGCTCGGGCGAGAGCAGCTCCACCTCCACCACGCGATGCGCCTCGTCCAGCTCCAGCAGGCCATTGAGCAGGGCCATCAACAGGGGCTTGTGCTCCTCGGTACCGAAGAGCTTCTTGAAGACGAAGTCGGTTTTCGGGTCCGCGAACAGGGGGCGCATGGCTCTCATGTAGCGCGCCTCGTGCCGGTTGTCGCCCCGGCTGGCCGGGCAGCGGGCGGGCCGCCGTACCGCCCCCGAGGCCTGGCACTCGCTAGCGGCCCCCTACCTCTACAGTGGGACGAGGTGGGATGACCTCAGACTACCAGGGCAGCTCCTGGCCCTCGTGGCTGAAGAAGCGCCCGCCATCCTCCGCCTTGAGCCGGTCGATGACGTTGATCATCCCGCGCACGGACTCCTCGGGGCGCAGCGGCGCCTGCGGGCCGCCCATGTCCGTCTGCACCCAGCCCGGGTGCAGGGAGATGGTGACGAAGCCCTCGGCGCGCAGCTCCAGGTGCATGTTGCGCATGGCCATGTTCATGGCCGCCTTGGAGATGCGGTAGCCGTAGGAGCCTCCCATGCCGTTTTCGCCGATGGAGCCCATCTGCGAGGAGATGTGGATGATGCGCCGCGCCGAGCCGCGCCGCAGGGCTGGCAGCAGCGCGGCGGTGAGGCGCAGGGGTCCCAGCGTGTTGACGGCGAAGGTGTCGGCCATCGACGCGTAGTCGAGCCCGGTCAGCGTCCCGTCCTTCCCGTAGACACCCGCGTTGTTGATGAGCACGTCCAGGGGCTCGCCCTGCTCCACGGCGGCGGCGAAGGCGTCCACACTCTTCGGGTCGGAGACGTTCAGCCCGTGCACCCGGAGCCGGCCTCCCGCCTCCCGGACGAGACCCTGGAGCTGCTGGGCCTCGGCAGGTGAGCGGACTCCGGCATCGATGGAGTCACCCCGGTTGAGCAGCTGACGAACGAACTCGAGACCCAGACCCCGGCTGGCACCAGTGATGGCATAGCGCATGGCCTCCATTAAACGCGGCCTCCACACGGAAAGACATGACGCTCCGCGGCACTTGACCGGGAGTAACAGGCGGAGGAAACCCGGATTGCACCGGGAGTGGAACCAAGCATGAGCGTCGTAATCATTGGAGGCGGAATCAGCGGTCTGGCGCTGGCGCATGGACTGCGCTCGCGGGGAACCGGGGTGACGCTGCTGGAGGCGGGCCCGAGGTTCGGGGGCTACATCCAGACGCACAGCCGGGACGGTTTCCTCACCGAGGCGGGGCCCAACAGCTTCGTGGACCGCGAGCCCACGCTGCGCCAGCTCGCGGCGAGCCTGGGCATCGAGGGCCGCATCCGAGCGGCGGACCCCGCGGCGAAGCGGCGCTACGTCTACACGCGGGGCAGGCTGCGGCAGTTGCCCATGTCGCCCCCGGCCTTCCTGAAGTCGGACGTGGTGCCGCTGGGGGCGAAGCTGCGGATGATGGGCGAGCCCCTCACCCGGCGCGCACCCGAGCGGGACGAGTCGCTGGCGGACTTCGGGCGGCGGCACGTGGGGCGCACGGCGACGTCGGTGCTGGTGGATGCGATGCAGACGGGCATCTACGCGGGCGACGTGGAGGCGCTGAGCGTGGGCGCCGCCTTCCCCAAGGTGCTGGAGCTGGAGAAGCAGCACTGCAGCCTCGTGCTCGGCATGGCGCGCACGCAGGCGGCGGCTCGCAAGGCTCCTCCGCCTGGCGAGGGCACGCCCAGGACCTCGGGAGCGGTCTCCTCGTTCGATGGAGGCCTCCAGGTGCTGGTGGACGCCCTGGCCCAGGCGCTCGGACCGGCGGCGCGCACGGGGGCCCGGGTGGTGGGGCTGCGGCGCGAGGGGAACGGCTGGAAGCTCGCGGTGGAGGAGCGCGGGCAGCAGGCGGAGCTCGCCGCGGACCAGGTGGTGCTGGCGGTGCCGGCGTACGCGGCGGCGGAGCTGCTGCGGCCCCTGGACGAGAAGCTCGCCACGCAGGTGGAGGGCATCCCCTACGCCCCCGTCGCGGTCGTGCACCTGGGCTTCGCACCGGGCGCCCTGCCACCTCCGGACGGCTTCGGCTTCCTGGTGCCCGCGGTGGAGCGACGGCGGGTCCTGGGCGTCATCTACGCCTCGTCGACCTTCCCCTGGCGTGCCGAGGGCGGACGCATCCTCTTCACGTGCATGATAGGCGGGGCGAGGAGGCCGGACCTGGTGGAGCTGGACGACGCGGCGCTGGTGACACTCGCCCGCGAGGAGCTACGGGAGCTGGCCGGAGTCTCGGCCGAGCCCTCCTTCACCGAGGTCTTCCACTGGAAGCGGGGCATCCCCCAGTACAATGTGGGCCACCTGGAGCGGGTGTCGGCCATCGACGCGGGCGTGGCCCGCTGGCCCGGGCTGTACCTCACCGGCAACGCCTACAAGGGCGTGGGCGTCACCGACTGCATCCGCAACGCCAACGCGCTGGTGGACACGCTGGCGCGCTGAGCGAGGGGCCTCGGAGACCGCTCACCCACGGTTTGCGACCGCTCGGCCACCCGGTCTCCCATGTCAGAGGCGGACGAGACACTCTGGGGATGACCCCCACCACCCCGGAGCACACCATGGCCTCGCCCCGCCGTGCCCTGCTCGTCCCCCTGGCCGTCCTCCTCTTCCCGCTCGTCCTGTTGGGTGCACTGGCGCTCGGCGTCACGGAGACCCGAGCCGCCCGCTCGTGAGCCCCACCGCCTGGGCCCGGCCCGGGTGGTATGCTTCCTCCCCGTCCGCCATGAACGAAGGCTCCATCGTCCGCGCCACCCTCAAGGCGCTCTTCGTGCCCAGGCGGCTGCTCCCCATCGTCCTCATCAGCCTGCCGCTGGTGGCCGCCCAGGTCCGCTTCAGCTACGACCCGATGGCCGCACCGCTGGGGATTCTCCTGTGTGCCCTCTGCGTAGCCGTGGCGCCGGTGTCCTACCGCGTCATCTTCCCCGAGGGCCTCGACTTCAGCCACGGCGGCGTCCGCCTGCTGCTGTACGCCACCGTGGGCGTGGGCGTCGTCCTGTCCGTGGGCGTCGTGGTGCCCAAGCTGCTCGACATGGGGCCCACCTTCCTCACCGACCGGTACAGCCTCGCCGTCTGCGCGGCCCTCTTCCTCGTGGGCGGCTGGGGCCTGGGCCGGGACATCGGCTTCGAGGAGAGCCTCGCGCACGAGCGCGCCCGCGCCGCCCGGCTCGAGCTGGAGGCCGAGCAGGCCCAACTGCTCGCCCTGCGCAGCCACCTGGACCCGCACTTCCTCTTCAACACGCTCAACGCCATCGCCGAGTGGTGTCAGACGGATGGGGCCGTGGCCGAGGCCGCGGTGCTGCGGCTGTCCGCCATGCTGCGCAGCGTGCTCGCCGGGGTGCGCGCCGCCACCTGGCCCCTGGAGCGAGAGCTGGAGCTGGTGCGCACCCTCTTCGAGCTGCACCTGCTGCGCGACCCGGACCTCTTCCAGCTCTCCGTCGAGGTGGCTCCCGGCCTGGAGTCCTTCCCCGTGCCGCCGCTCGTCCTGCTGCCGCTGGCGGAGAACGCGGTGAAGCATGGGCCCGCAGCCGGCCACCGCGGGCTCATCTCCCTGTCCGTCCAGGCGCGGCAGGACGCGCTCGTCTTCACCCTGGAGAACCCCGGCGCCTCCAAGGGACCTCGCGAGGGCAGCAGCGGCCTGCCTACCGTGGAGCGCCGGCTCGCCCTGGCCTACGCCGGTGGCGCGAACCTCGCGCTCAGCAGCCAGGACGCGCGCACCCGCCTCACCGTCACCCTGCCCCGCGGCGGCCCCATCCCCGGCGTCGTCACCTGAACCGACACCGGGAGGGAGCATCTCACCGCGCGTGGCCCTACCAGGTGTCCTGGGGCTCCGACCCGAAGCGCGCCGAGCCACCGTAGGGGTAACAGAAGTTGTAGGCGTACGACTGGCACGCCGACACGCTGCCGATGTTGTTGTTTTCGATGGAGCGCCCGTCGTCACACCACACGTAGCAGGGCCCCTCGGACGCGGTCACCTCGCGCTCGGCCGGCTCACCCTCCACACCGCCACCACAACCCGCGAGACCCATCGACAGCGCGGACACCACGGCAATCAAGGACATCGTCTTCATCAGGACTCCTCACTCTGGTTGGAGAAGCCCTTCACTCTAAGTGAACCGCACCCCTTGATTCCACTCCTTGAAGAGAGACTTCAAACGGTGCGGCGCTGGGCCAGGGCATCGCGAATCTGACGCAGCAGCTCCACCTCGGTCTCCTGGGGCGCCTGGGCCTTCTGGGCGGCCTCCTCCTTCTTGCGGCGCAGCCCCTGCAACTGATTGATGCCCTTGACCACGACGAAGAGGGCCAGAGCGACGATCAGGAAGCTCACCACGGCGGTGAGGAAGTTGCCGTAGCGAATCTCCGCGCCGTTGAGGGTGAAGCTCAGATTGCTGAAGTCCGGCTTGCCCCCGATGGCGGCGATGAGCTGCATGAGGATGTCGTTGGTGAAGGAGGCGACGACGATTCCGAATGCCCCGCCCAGCACCACGGCCACGGCCAGACCGATGACGTTGCCCTGGGAGATGAACTCCTTGAACTCCTTCCAGATGGACATCGCTTTTCCCTCCAGACGGGCGTAGCCCCGCCACGGAAGGTAGGCAGCGCCCCACTCGCGGGGCCGGGGTCTCGAAGGATTTCTTTCTCCCGGAGCACGGCTGGCCAGCCCCAGGAGGAGGGGCGGACAGCCAGGCACCGTACCGACCTACCCGCGTTCCAGCTGCTCGCTCAGGTCGCCCAGCTGGCGCTGGTAGCCGCCCTGGAGCTGAACCACCTTGCCGATGTTGGTGGCGAAGAGGAACACCGACAGCAGGGCGATGACCACGAACATCAACGTCCGCAGCCAGCGCATCGCGCTGTCCGAGTGCTCCCGCGACAGCTGGGCGAGGGTCGGCTCCAGCTCTCCGGTGCGCTCTCCCGTGGAGAGGCGCTGGAGCGACTCCCCATCGAACACGTCGAGCCACTCCACCACATCCGTCAGGCTGGCGCCGGAGCGCAGGCGGTGGACCGCGAGGTGGGCGCGGGCTCGGAGCAGCGTGCTGCCCGTGGCCTCGAGTGCCATCTGCAGGCTCCTGCCCGCCTCCAGCCCCGCCCCGAGCGCCACGCCCAGCACGAGGCTGAAGCGGCTGGCCTGGAGCTCCCGGTGCACGCGTCCCAGCAAAGGGACGCGCATGCGAAAGCCCTCCCAAAGGGGCTCGATGGCCGGAACCGCCAGCACCAGGGGCGCCAGGAAGAGCGCCAGTCCCGCGGAGGACACCTGCAACACGTGGTGGATGAAGTGCGAGACGAACACGCCGAGGATGTCGTCCGCCTTCCCAGAGGCCATGAGGCTCGCCGCGGTGTCCAGGAGGGAGCCGCCGAAGATGAACGCAACCAGCAGGTAGCCCGGATAGGCGCAGAGCATGACGGCGCGCCAGCGCATGCGCTGAGCCTCTTCCATCTGCTCGACGATGCGCGCCAGGGCCGACTCGAGCGTCCCCGTGGCCTCCGCCGCCCCCAGCAACTCCACCGTCTGCGGCTCGAACCAGCGCGGCTGCCGCCGCATCGCCTCGGCCAGTCCGGAGCCCGCGGCCACGGCCTCGCCCACCTGGGCCACGGCGCGGCGGAAGGGGTCCCTCGCCGCTCCCCGAGACAGCTCCGAGAAGGCGATGGGCAAAGCCAACCCCGCCCGGATCATGCTGTGGAGCCCCTGGAAGAAGGTGAGGCGCGGCCGGTGCCGCACCATCGCCACGAGCGGGTGCCGGGCCCAGGCTCGCGCCAACCACTCACTCCCCTCTGGAGCCGGAGCGGGACTCCGGGCCGTACGGACTGCGTTGCGGACCGGAGCTCCGGCCTGGGACCTGGCCGCGGAGACGGGAGACTCCGTCCGAGGGGGCCTCGGCTTGTTCATCGGATTGCCATCTCGCTCGGTCACGCCTCCAGGTTAGGAGGAATCGGCACTTCGTCGCCAACTCAACAGGGGCAGATGCCCGAACCCACGCCCTGAGTAAAATGAGGGCGCCATGGACACGAGAGACGCGCTGTTACGCCGTGTCGCGCTGTCAGCCCCGGAAGCGCGCACCCACGGGCAGCACTACGAGGACGTCCTGCTCGGCGTCTCCGAGCTGTTTGGCGCCAGCGTGAGCGAGGAGGTCCGAAGCCTCGTCCCGGAAGCCGTGAGCCCGGGCTCCTTCAACTATCCCGTGGCGGACCTGCTCCACCTGTGCGACGCGGCGGCGAGCACCGCCGAGCTGCGCACCGGCAGCCCCTACGGCGAGAGTCTCGAACAACTCGGCACCTTCATCATCCGCAGGTTCTTCAACTCCCCGCTCGGCAAGGCCCTGTGGATGAGGGTGCCCCGCGAGATGCACGAGTCGCTGCGGTGGTCGGTGGTCTCCGTCCGCTCCGCGTTCATGCATGGACAGCGGAGATACGAGAAGCTGGGCCCCCTCACCGCCCGGATCTTCTTCCGGGGAGAGTTGCTGGGGCCCTCGTGGATGCGCGGCATCTTCCTGGGTGGCATCCAGATGCACTCCCAGCAACCCCTGTCCGCCTCCATCGAGCACATGAGCGCGTCGGGCATGGAGTTCACCCTGCGCTTCACCTGGTAGACACGCTCGCCGGAGCGTCCGTCCCATCGCACATGTCCGCTCGCATACGGGCGCGGCCTCCCGAGCGAACAGACCCGTTGCCGTCCGAGCGGCGCCTCATACACTGACGCTCCACCGCTGGAGGTCTGGATGCCCCGCGCAGCCGCTGCCCCACGCCCGTCCCCGCGCAAGAAGACACCTCGGGAGGCCGCCGCTCCCGGGCCCCGGACGTTGGCCATCGACATTGGCGGGACGGGCATCAAGGCGCTCGTCCTCGGTCCGGATGGGAAACCCCTCACCGAACGCCAACGCGTCGACACCCCAAAGCCCGCCACTCCCCGGGCGGTGATGCGCGCGCTGGCGAAGCTCATCAAGCCGCTCGGAGCGTTCGAGCGCGTGTCCGTGGGCTTCCCGGGCGTGGTGGAGGACGGGGTGACGAAGACGGCCCACAACCTCCACAAGAGCTGGGAGGGATTCCATCTCGCCCAGGCGCTGACCAAGCAGACGGACCGTCCGGTCCGCGTGCTCAATGATGCCGGCGTGCAGGGTTTCGGAGTCATCGACGGGCGCGGGGTGGAGATGGTCCTCACCCTGGGCACCGGCATGGGCACCGCGCTGTATGTCGATGGCAAGTACGTGCCCAACCTGGAGCTCGCCCACCACCCGTTCCGGGGCGGGAAGACCTATGAGGAGTACGTGGGCAGCGCCGCGCTGACGAGGGTTGGCAAGAAGAAGTGGAACAAGCGCGTGCAGCACGTGCTGGAGCAGATCCAACCCATCTGGAACCCGCGGAAGATCTACCTGGGCGGCGGCAACTCCAAGCTCATCGACCTTCCCCTGCCCAAGAACGCGAAGATCACCGAGAACGTCGCCGGGCTGCTGGGAGGGTTCGCGCTCTGGAAGGACGAGCCACCTCCTCGCTGAACACGGACGATCCACCAGGCAGCGCTGGCCGTTGGGGGGTGTCTCTGGGGGGCACGGACCCCACTGTGTTGGGTGGACTCCCCAGCAGACAGGGTTTCCCGTACGGCGCCTCCCCACGGCATCCCGAGGGAGCGGCGGTGCGCGAACACGTCCCGTGCACGTGGCACAGGCATTGCCTTCCCGCGGCGGATGAATTCGCGCCTCTCGACTCTTCCTCGCGCCCGCCTGGAGCCCCCCGCGCCCTGGCTGGGGCCCACGCGCCTGTTGCGCACTCTCTGCTGGGTGCTGCCCGTCATCGTCTGGATGGGCTGCCCCGGTGGAGGGGCCGGGCCTGGCGACCCACCCGTGGATCCGACGGAAACGCCGGACTCCGGCTGTCCCGACCCCGTTGCCTCGGGGGGCGAGGACGGAGGCGAAAGGCCAGACACCCTCTCCCCCAGCCGTGTGCTGCGGCGGGCGGCGCTCGCGCTGCGAGGCACCCCACCGACGGATGAGGAGTACGCCGCGCTCGAGGCCGCGGGCAACGAAGCCGCGCAGCGAGCCTTCGTCGACACCTTCGTGGACGAGACGCTGCGGCAGCCCGTCTTCTACCGGACGATGTTCGAGCAGGCCCGGGACTGGTTCAACATCCCGCTCGTGCCGAGCACCGCCGATGCTCCGGAGTACGGGGTGCAGCAGCAGCGGGCCCTCACGAGGTGCGCGGCGGGCACGGCCAAGGCCGGCGCATGGAGGTACTACCGGGGTGACACGACGGCGTGCGACGGCACGAAGGCCGATGGCTCGCCCGTCGATGTGCTCACCCTCGAGCCGTGGTGGGCGCCCGGTACGACGGCGACGCTGGTGGGCTACGCCGCCAGCACCGCGGAAACGGGCACCGCCTATGTCAACGGCAACCCCGTGACCGTCTCCTGCACGACCTCGGGGCCGGCGGGCACCTGCGGCTGCGGCCCCAACGCCACGCTCTGCTTCGCCGACTTCCAGACGTACACGGGCTTTGAGAACTACCTGCCCTACAGCGCGCAGGGACAGCGACGGCTCGTGTCCGAGGAACCCGCCCGCCTCTTCGCCCACATCGCGTGGCACGACCGGCCCGCGACGGACCTCATCCTCGGCAGCTACTCCGTCGCACCGACCAACCTCCAGGCCGCGTATGTGATGCAAGGCTTCAAGGGGGGCGTGACGAGCCTGCGCACCGATGACAGCTGGTGGCGCCCATCGCGGTTCTCCGGCGAGCCGGTGGACCCGGACCACACGCAGGGAGATCCGCTCGCCTGGCGCGAGTACCAGATGCCCGCGCGCAACCCCTTCTTCCTCGCCGAGCGCGACTACCACTACGACCCCCGCACCCAGACCGGCCCGTCCCGAGGGATTCCGGCCGCGGGCATGCTCACCAGCCTGGGCTTCCTCAACGGCTATCCGCGCGAGCGCGTGCGAGGCGCCCGTGCACTGGAGACGCTGGCCTGCGAGGTGCTCGCCCCGCCCCTGGGACAGAAGTTCAACGAGTACAGGAGGGATCCGGGGTCCGAGGGGCCGTGCCAGCACTGCCACCGGCGGCTCGACCCCGCGGCGATCCACTTCAAGCGTTACGCGAAGCGCGGCACGGGCACCGAGGGCTACGGCGCGGACTACCTGATGCCTGGCGTGGGCACCGCGTGGCACTGGCCCGCGGCGTGGCGCAGGGGCGAGTACCCCTACGGGAGCGATCCGTTCAGTCACTGGAACCGCTGGTACCAGGCCGACACGAAGCTCACGCCCATCACCCCGGCGCAGGAACAGGCGAACCCCGAGGCGGTCTTCCTGGACTTCCTCCCGCCAGATCAGACGCTGCTGGGACAGGTGAGTGATGGGACGGTGGGCCCGCTCGGCTTCGCCAAGCTCATCGTCGCGGCGGGCGCCTTCGACCGGTGTGTCGTGCGGCACCTCCATGCCCAGGTGCTCGGACGGGACATCGACCCAACGACGGAGGCGGGCTACCTGGATGCCCAGGTGGCGCGCTTCGTCGAGGGGGGACGGAAGATCCGGCCCTTCGTCAAATCACTCACCCAGTCGAGCCTGTTCCAGAGGGGGCGCTGACATGAACCGCTTTGCATTCCTCCTCGTCCTCCCCGTGGTGCTCTCCTGCGGCCAGGAGGGCACCTCGCCCGAGCCCCAGACCCAGTCCACCTGTGGCACACCGGCCTCCACCGAAACCCTGCGCATCATGCAGGGCCTCAAGCCTCACTGTGAGGGCTGCCACGCGCAGGGTGCGCGCGGCTACTTCGCCTCGGCGGATGCGTTCCAGAGCCTCCTGGTGGCCGACCCCCGGCTGGTGAAGGCGGGCAGTCCCGATGACAGCGAGCTGGTGCGGCTGCTGGAGGGCCGCGGCTCCGGCGCCTTCAAGCAGATGCCCATCGGAGAGAAGTCCTACTCCCAGCTCGTCTCGGAAGGTGCGGCGACGCTGCCCGTGGCCGATGTCCGCGCGTGGATCCAGAACCTCGGGGCACAGCAACGGGACGCCCGTCCCGCCGCGAACGCGCCGCGTATCACCCGCATGAGCGCCACCCAGATACAGCGGGCGCTGTACCAGCAACTGGGCCTCGCCCACGAGGACTTCTTCATCTCGGCGGCGGAGTACGGCATCCCCATGGCGGAGTCCCGTAATGACGACTTCTATCCCATGCAGTCACCGGATGCCCTGCCCGCCCCCAGGCAGACCCCCACCGCCGAGCGCTTCTATGGCCTGGGCGGCGGCTCGGTCATGACCCAGACGTCGCACGACCGGTCCGTGAGCCCCACGTTCGCGCTCACGCTGACGCAGGTCTCCCAGCGGTGGTGCCGCCTGGGGCTGGCCAAGAGCGGAAACGTGGCGCTCTTCCCGCCGGGCACCAAGCGCACCGCCAACCCCGAGGACGTGAAGGCCACGCTGCGCCGCTGGTCCATGCACTTCCTGGGGGAGCGCCTCTCCGACGCGCAGGTGGAGACGCTCTACACCCGCGTCTTCGTGCCGCTCGCGACCCCCACTGACACAGAGCCTGCCTACGTGGGCGTGTGCTCGTACTTCATCCGCCACCCCCACTGGATTTTCTACTGAAGAGGCAATCATGAAGCTCTCTCGTCGCAGGTTGTTCGAGCTGGCCCTTGGGGCCGCCCAGGTCGGGCTGATGGCGCGCTTCGGGCTGTCGACGTCCAGGGCCGCGGTGCCGTCGGGACGGCCCACCAAGATCCTGGGCATCTGGATGGATGGAGGCCTCCACTGGGAGACCTTCTTCACCCCGCTGTCGCGTGCAGGCATCAACAAATACATTCCCTCGCCACAGGGAGGCATCATTCCCTTCGGCTACCTGCCCGAACAGGTGGAGAACTTCGACCGCTCTCCGGCGGACCTGGATGCTCCCGGGCCGGTGCGGAAGATTCGCGGGCCGGTCTTCTGGAACTGGGCGAACCCGGCGGACACGACCGGGACGAATCCCGTCTCGCAGAACAAACAGAACTACCGTCCGTGGGGCTACGCGTGGGCGGACCCCAAATACAAGCTCTACGAGAAGGCCGCGGTGCTCGTGGGGGCGGACCAGAACACGGCCGCGCACGCGAGCGGAATCGTCGCGAGCATGTGTGGCGTTGCGGGCGCGACCTTCCGGGCCCCGGCGGTGCAGGCCGTCATTGCCAACGCGATGGCCAACCGTTTCCCCGACCGGCCCATCCCCAACGTCAGCCTCGGCGGCATGCTGCCGGCGGCGCTGGGGCTGCCCTCGTTGGCGAACCCGATGTCGGTGAGATCCGCGTCGTCGGTGGAGCCGACGCTGTCCGACAAGCGCGACAGCGCCTGGAAGGGACTCCGTGCGCGGCAGGACGTCCCGGACCTGGCCTTCGACGGCTCGGCGCTCCCGGGTACGGTGCCCGCGAGCGCGGTGGACGCGGCGCTGCTCGAGGTGCTGCGCGCGGAGCGCAACATCTCCAGCAGCGGCACCGACGCCATGCTCGAGCAACTGTATGACATGTACAAGGGCGAGAGCCGGACCATCCGCCGCGATATCCTGTCGACCCTCGCCAGCACGCCGACCTGGGAGAAGCTCAAGAACGACCCGGCCTACCCGGTGAACTGGACGGCGTGCATCGGCTACGCCGACTCGTGTGGAACAGGCGCGGCGATGGGCTCCTATGAGCTGGCGTTGCAGTTGCTGAAGTCCGACCTGGTGACGTCGGTGAACCTGAGGGCCACGAGCTTCGCCAACTTCTCCTTCGACACCCACAGCGCGAACGGCGTGCAGATGCACACCAACCACCTGCGCATCGCGCTGGAGATGGTGGGGCGGATGTGCATCGAGATGAGCCTGACGCCCAGCAAGTCCGACCCCAGCCGCTCGCTGCTGGATGAGACGCTGGTCTACATCTACAGCGACTTCGGGCGGACGTTCCCCAAGCAGGGGAGCGACCATCACCCGGCGACCTGCGCCATCCTCGTGGGCGGCGGCATCCAGGGCAACCAGATGCTGGGCGGGTACGACGAGACGATGGGCGGCTCACCCATGGGGGCGCCGGTGACGCTGGTGGAGGAGTCCGGGCAGACAGTGACGCGCGCGCCGCGCTCGCAGGACATGGCGGCGACGGTCATGCGCGCCTTCGGGCTCGAGCCGGGCAAGGACTTCTTCATCCCTGGCGGCTACGGCGTCTTCGACGGGGTGGTGAAAACCTGAACGCCTACAAAACCAAGACGGCGCTATCCTCGCCCAAGGCGCTCGAGGACCTGGGAGACCCGCGCGGTCGTAGACCCGTGAACGGGTAGAACTTCCACTCCCAACTCAAAAGGGTCGTCGAGAAGCAACCAGGCGAGCTTCTCGTCGACCTCCGCCCTCAGCTCGGGATCTTCGTGTGCGGGGAGCTGGATGCGATCTCGCTCCTCGATGGGCACGAGAACGACGAAATCCAGGGTCTGAAGGGTGGAACGAACCCGGGCGAGCCACTCCTCCGGATCGAACGAATCGGATTCCTCGTGCGTCAGGAGGTATCCAAGAAAATCGAGGGGGCAGCGATCAAATAGAACGTTTCGCGCGCCCTCCTCGTCCTCGAGCAGCTCCATCGAGCAACGGAGCTGTTCGAGGAAATCTTCCAAGCTCGGTGGAGAAGCGAACTCGTAACCTTCCTCTTCGAGCAGGTGGTACGGCTCGTCGACGACCCGGTACTCCGCGAGTCGCTCCTCGAGCGCTTCAATGAGCGTCGACTTTCCCACCCGGTGCGTGCCAGTCACTGCGATGCGCATGCGTGTTCGTACCGCAGATCTTCAGGGGGCACCAATCGAAGCGTGACTCGAGGTTTCACCTTCTGGCGCGCGAGTCGAACCTGCCGAGGATGCGAGCACGGATGGCCTGTCAGAATGTCTGTGAGATGCCAGAGTAGACCGTATGCTCATTCGACCCGCGCGCCCCGAAGATGCCGACGCCGTCGCCAGGGTTCACGTGCGCACCTGGCAGGCCGCTTATCGAGGGCTGCTGCCCGATGACTACCTGGCCAGCCTTCGACCGGAAGACCGGGCCAGGCGCTACACGTTCGGCTCGAGCGATCCCCTCCAGCCGACGACCCTGGTGGCGGTCGAGGGAACCGAGATCATCGGGTTCGCGACCACCGCACCCGCGCGCGACCCCGACTGCCTCGGTCAAGGTGAGCTCGCCGCGCTCCATGTCGATCCGGGTGCGTGGAGCCGTGGGGCCGGCCGAGCGCTGATTGCAGCCGCCCGCGCCCAGCTCGTGGACAGGGGCTACACCGCCGCGATCCTCTGGGTGCTGGCCGGCAACTCCCGCGCGGAGCAGTTCTACCTCGAGGATGGGTGGCTGCCGGATGGCGCGCGACGTACCGACCAGGTATGGGGCGCCACCGTCGACGAGGTACGCTTTCGCCGTCGACTGCCCTGATGGCGCACCCTCGACCCTTCCACGCGGCCCATCCAGGGCTCAGTAACACCAGGTGCCGATATAGGCCCAGGTGTTCGAGGTCTTGCACTCGTAGACGCGGTTGTCATTGCCGCACACGCGGTAGCCACAGTAGGTGCCATTGGGATCGATGGCAATCCTGCCCAGGTGATCTCCGTGCGCGCAGCGGCAGGGACTGTTGTAGCGGGTGCAGATGCCCGTCCCTAACTTCAGATTGTCGCACCCGATGGGATCGATGTTGCTACACCAGTCATTGACGATGTTGTCCCGGTTCCCACAGCTGGTGTTTTGATAGTTGGCCAGGATTCCCGGATTGGCGTTCAGGATGCACTGGGTGAGGGCGGAGCCGCACCAGGCTTGTCCCACCGCCACATCCAGGCTCACGGTGTCACCGAACCCTTCGACCTGCTCTTGCACCATCCGGACCTCGAACTTCGGCTGGGTCACGGGGCTCGTGGGAGCACGTACGTCAAAGGAATAGGTGTACGCCTCACCAGGGTTGACGTCACTGCACGTGTAGACACGCGCATTGGTATTATCCACGAAGTACCCGCCGCACTGAGGGTAGATACTGAGATTGAAGCTGTTGTGGGTAGTCGCCCCCAGCCGGTAGGAGCTGTTCTGTCCCTGACCAGACCACGACGTCGTGCCGGTGTTGCGAGCCTGCACGTTCATCCGGAAGATCTGGCCCGGCATCACGAAGCTCGGAACGGTGGCCACCTGGAGGGTCGCGCTGTTGACGAGCGTTGGGCGCGATTCGAACCAGGCCAGGTGGCGGTCTCCGTTGTAGCAGAGCGACGTCTGCCACCACTTGTTGACAGGGAGAGGGCTTACGGCGGGTGAGCACTGCTCCCCCCCGCGAACCCATGAATCCGGCGAGTCGGCGAAGTAGAGCAGGGCCTTGATTTGATTGCTATGGCTCCGGTTGTAGTCGACGACCGCGGTGTAGCAGCCCTCGAAATAGCTCGCATCGGGCTCGAACGGTAACGGCTCATCTGGACGCGCACCGGGATTGTACTCAGTGATGTATACCGGAGCGCCCGTGTATGTCGGATAGGTGTTGATCAGGTCGACCTGCCACCCGAACTCCGTCGCGAAATTCTGGGGATGACCGTAGGCATGAATCCCGAAACCATCGATGGAAGTGCCAGCGGTCTCGAACATGCGGGTGTAGAACTCCGCGCAGGGAACCGGATCGAGGCAGCCGCCCGGTCCCGCGACGAACAAGGGCTTGTCGGAGAAGGGACCTGACACCCAGCGTTCATTCCGATAGCAGTTGTACACGCGGCCATACGCACGTCCATCGATGTTCCACTCGTCTCCGAGATTCGGCTCATTCGCCAGGATGAACGCGCTGATGACATCCTTCGCGTAGAACGCATTGCCAACCTCCGCATCCAGGGCATCCATCAGCCTGCTGATTTGCGAGCACTGGAATTCGGAGTCCTGCGAAGCGAGAGCCGCACGCTCAGCCGCGTTTGGAGCTGGGACAGCCGGATCCTGCTCCGGATCCATGCCCTCCTCCACATACCCCATGCGAACCAGAGTGCTGATATTGAACTCTGCCTTGAGCGACGAGAGATTTTTCTCCCATTCCGACATGCCCCCGAGGTCCCTGGCGAATTCAAGGTTCCACGCGACGCGCTGATAGTCGGGCTCCAATGCGTCCTGGTAGGCATGATTGAGACGAAGCATGTTCGCGCCCTTCAAGCTCGTTTGTGCGTTCGAAGGCAGAGCGCCGAGCACCGAGAATGCAAGGAGCGCGAAACGGACGGAACTCGCGGATGTAGCGATTCGTTTCATGGGGAAGCGGTCCGATCTGGACTGGAAGACACCTGGATGGAGTTGTGCGGCGGAGCAGCGGATTGCCCGTGCTGCTCGTCCGCCAACATGCCCGACGGCATCACGGCGAATCCATTCCCAGCAGCGCCATGTGGTTACATAAAGCCGCCAGGGAGATGACCTCGGGAGCTCTTCTCTCGAAGGAGATTCCCGCCGAGGTGTATGAATCGAGCGCACCGGGATTCCACCGACGCCACTCGGGCGTGGTCGGGCGGTCTTCGCGGCAGCACCCGGCATCAGGCCCTGCCGATCCGGATGGGTTCCCGCGAGATGCTCCCGCGGAGTGAACCTCCCTCGGTGGTAGCTTCTGGCCCATGGACGAGTTGCCTCTGGATGTGGTGGCCGCGCGCAGGCGCCCTGGGATGTATCTTGGCGACACGGGGGCGTACGGGCTCTCCCGTCTCGTCGACTTCCTGTTGCATGCCGCAATGGCAGAGGAGCGCGGTGGCCATCTCCAGCGGCTGCACCTCTCCCTGGGCCAGGATGGGAGCCTGGAGCTTCTCGAGGATGGACGACCTCTCCCCCCCGAGCTCCTACCGGACATCCTGACTCGGAGGCGGATGGGCAGCATGTTCGACATGGAGCGGCCGCCCTACGCGTCCCTACGGTCGGAGCTCCTCTGGGTCTTTGCCCTCTCCGAGCAGTACGAGCTGGAGGCCTGGGAGGATGCCCGGCGATGGCATCTCAGAGGCCAGGCGGGCGTCATCCATGAGCACCCCACGCCCGAGCCGCTCCAGGGAGCTCGACTCCCCGGGCCACGAGGCACTCGAGTCAAGCTCACCCCTGACCGCACCCTCTTCCAGCCCGGCATCACGTTCGACGCCCGAAGCCTGCACCTGCGCTGCCGCGAGCTCGCGGGACTGATGCCTGGGCTGTGCGTCCACTTTCACAGCGCTCGTCTCGAGGAGCAGATCCAGTACCCGCGCGGGCTCGCGGACCTCGTGGACGAGCTGACGCTCTATACGTTGCCTCGAATGGCGACTCCGCTCGTGGTTGAAACGCGGTGGGAAGATTTTCGCGTGCGCTGCGCCTTGCAGTGGACGCAGGGGCCGGACTGTCAGGTGTGGTCCTTCGTGAATACCGTGCGCACGCGCAAGGGTGGGAGTCATGTGCAAGGTGCCCTGGATGCCCTGGGAGCAGCGATGGCCCAGGTGAGTCGGCACAAGAAGCCCTGGCCTCACGAGCGGCTGCTGCCCGGCCTCACGCTGATGGTAGCCGTGGACGGGCCACCCTCCCGCATGGGCTTGGAGGCCCCTGGCCAGGAACGGTTTCATGCGCAAGGGCTGCGCGAAGGGGTGGCCTCCATCCTCGCCCCCGTGTTGGTGCAGGCGATGCGGGACATCGATGGGCACCCAGGGCCGTCAACCCGGTGAGACGGAGGAATCAGCCCCTCGGGCCTTTCTCGGGGTGGGCGCCCAGGTGACGTTCTTATAGAGTGCAACCCCTTTCAAAGCAGGGGGGGCACATGCAAAGCACTGGCTGGCACCGGAAGTCGTCGTGAGTCGTCCTCACATCCATCCTCATGGGGATGCTGGGCTGTGAACCGCCCGAACCCGGGGAAACGTCGTCCACTCCGGTCCTCGTGCGCCAGTCCCTGCGTCAAGGGAACGTCACGTTCGTCGAGCGCTCGGACGGAGTCCGGACGCCCACGGTCGATGTCTCGTATTTCCGGCCGACCCCGGAGGCACTCGCCGGCTCGACCCCGGTGACGGAGGCGGGTTTCAGCACGCTCGCACCCACCAGCTACTCACTGCCGGCGCTGGCTCGCTATCTGGCCACACTCGCGGACGTGCCCGACGTGCGGAGGCTGGAGAAGCGGGGCTGGAGGAACGCAGGCGCTTGAGGGCAGTGTGGATTCCTCCCGGAGGAGCCCGGCAGCGTGGGGCGGGAAAGCTCGCTGGAAGGCGTGCGCTCTGCCCCCGAGTCCGAGTGGTGTGTCAGCCAGGGACTGCTCCGGATGGGCTCTGCCTCATTTGCCACACTCTCACGCAAAGACATCCAGCGCTGTCTTTGCGGGCCTTGTATAGCATATCCAGTTATTCATGACCTTCCGCTCACGGTTCGACGCTGAACCGACGGCAGGCCACTCGTATGGAGATGATACTCATGAGTCGATACACGAGAATTGCGACCGCTGTTGCCCTGACCGTAATGATGGCATTGAGCACGGCCGCGTGGGCAGGAGCCAAGGGCGGCGCGAGCGTCACCATCAGCTGGAATGGCGACAATGGCGCCGCCTCGGGAACGATGGGTACTGTCAGGAATAGCTCCGACACCCTTCAGTACATTGGGTGCACTGTAGCCGGCAACGCAACCTCTAAATGGGTGAGTTGCTCCGCACGCAATGCCAGCAACGTCACCGTCTCCTGCACTTCGTGGGAGCCTAACATCATCCAGGCGGCGTATGCCATGACTTCGGATGCGCATATCTCATTCAGTTGGGATGCTTCGGGTGCCTGCACGACCCTGAGCGTTCGCGCCGATTCGAGATACAGGCCGAAAGAGCCCTGAGCCAGGTCCCCCCCACCGGAAGCTTCAATCCCCACATGCGCCGGGCCTGCCGCCCGGTGTCATCGTTTCGCGTCCAGGAGCGCTTCCCGATGGCTTCGTCCCTCAAACTGTGGATTCCCCTCGCGCTCGTCACGGGATGGGTGTTGGGCCATGGCACCTCAGTCGCCATGAATCCCCCTTTGCGAGCTTCAGAGCCATCACCACAGGCGCTCAAGGAATTGAGGGCCCGAATCGACTCTCTTTCCGCTCAACTGACCGCAATCCAATCCCAGATGCGATGCACGGGGAGCACCACTGCGGCGGCCCCCGATACTGCGCCCCCGCACGCGGAGCTCAGGCAGGTTCTCCGTGAGGAGCTCACCACACTCGTTGGAAGGCCCGAACCCACGAATGCCGCCACGCCCGCCCCTGCCCAGAAAGAGCTCTCTCCGACAAATCTCGCCGCACTGGAGCGCGGGCAACGTCTGCTCGAGGATGCGCTCCACTCGAGGCGGTGGGGGGATGCGCAGGTCGAGGAGTTGCGCAGGTTGTTGCCCGAAATGACCGCTGCCCAGCAGCAGATGCTGATGCAGAAGCTCTCCGCCAGCATCAATCGTGGCGAGCTCGTCGTCGAGACCACCGACATGCCCTTTTGAATCAGGGGGCGGGGGTAGAGCCGAAGCAACAAGAGGCGAGCCCACCGCCTGAGGTAGCGGCGAAGGCGGAACCACGGAAGGAAGCGAGCCCGCCCACCTGCCCCCCTCGTCACGCCCGCCCCGCCCCCGAGGGAGGAGCGGCCAGCGTGGCCTCGAGCTCCTCGAGCAGGGCCCGGGCCTCCTGGAGGTCCACACAGTCTTCCTCCCCACCGAACCGCGCGAGGATGCGCGACAGCACGCGCGCCGCCACCCCGGGCTGTCCCGTGTCGCGCAGCTGACGGCCCAGGCTCACCCTCGCGCGCAGCTCGAACAGGAGGGCTCCCTGCGTGCGAGCGATGGCGATGGCACGCAGGAAACAGGACGTCGCCTCCCTCTCCCGTCCCAGACGCCGCAGGCACTCGCCGCGCAGACGGTGCAACGCCGCATCGGCGTTGCGCTCCCCAGTCTCCGCGCTCAACGCCAGCCCTTGATGGATTGCCGCCAGGGCTTCCCGGACCTGACCCAGTTTCAGGTGGACCGTCGCGAACAGGGCCAGGTTGTGGGGAAGGGTCGCGCGAAAACCCGCCAGGCGGCAGTGCGCGAGCTCCTCCCGCATCAGCACGAGCCCCTCGCGCGGCCGTCCCAGCTCGGACAGGGCCCAGCCGCGCAGAAGCGTCGCCCACATGCGCCACATCTCGAAGCCGCGCTCACGGGCAAGCGCGAGGGTCTGGTCCGTCAGCCGCAACGCCTCGGACGCATCCCGACGCAGGGAACTGGCCACGGCCAGGTAGACCTGGACGAAGGCGGTGGTGTGGGGATGCTCCACGCGTGCGGCCTCCCGCAGGGCCGCCAGGCCATACCGCCGCGACTCCTCCACCCGGCCGAGCAGCGCGTGCACCATGGCGGCATAGCCCAGCGCCGACGTCCTGGGCTCGATGAGGTACTGCGCGGCCAGCGCCCGCTGCTCCTCGAGGGAGAGGTCCGCGCAGGCCAGGGCACGCTCCACCTGGTGCAAGGCCTGCCTCGGCCGGCCCCAGGAGAAGAGGATGCTCGCCATCCCCCGGCAGCCCAGCACCCGCAGCCCCCGATGACCGTGGCGCCGCCCCACGCCCTCGAGCCATTCCGCCAGCTCGTAGCTCTGTCGGAACTCGCCCCGCACGAAGTGATAGCTCAAGAGGGACCACCAGCTCAGCTCGAGCCCCGACACCCACTCACCCACCTGGTGGCTGAGCGTCCGGATGCGGGCATACATCCGCTCCACCTCGGGTGCGAAAAAGCCCCGCGCCCGCACCATCGCCATGCCCAGGAGCATGCGAATCCGCAGTTCCTCGCGGAGGCGGGAGTCCCCCTCCGGCAGGGCGGGCAACAACTCCAGGGCCCGGGAGAGATGACCCAGCGCCTCCCGGCCAGCCAGGCGCTCGTGATCCAACTGCCCGGCCCGCGTCCAGAACTCGAGGGCCCTCGCGGGCTCTCCCGCCTCGGTGAAGTGGTGCGCGAGCACCTCGGGCCGCTCCGTGCGCACGTAGGAAATATGCTCGGACATGACCCGGGCGATGTGCCCGTGGTGCCGCCGCCGCGCGCCGCGGGACAGGGACTGGTACGCGGACTCCTGGAAGAGCGCGTGCCGGAAGAAGTACCCGGGCTGGCCATGCCACTCCATCTCCTGGAGCAGTCCCGCCTCCACCAGCCCGGCGAAGTCGCGCCGCAGGGAGGCCTCCTCGCGCTCCACCAGCGCCGCCATGAGAGTGAAACAGAAGCCCCGCCCCACCACCGCACACAGCTGCGCCAGGGCCTTCTGGCGCGAGGGCAGCAGGTCCAACCGGGCCAGTAGCAGCTCGTGCAGGGTGAGCGGGATGGACGCCGCCGCTCCGCCCTCCAGCCTCAGGTGCGTCATCTCCTCGATGAAGAGGGGGATGCCATCCGTCGTGCCCACCAGTTCCTGGACCGTCTCCTCCGGCAACTCGCTCTCCCCGGCCACCTCCCGCACCAGCTCCGCGGCGAGCGCGGCCGGCAAACGCTCCAGCGCCAACCGATGAAACCCGGCGCGCAGCGAGCCCTCCAGCGGCAACTCCTCCGGACGCGCGCTGAGCACGACAAGCAGCCTCGCGCTCCCGGCCCGCGCCTGGAGCAGCGCCAGGAACTCGAACATGTGAGAGCCGCCCCAGTGCACGTCCTCGATGATCAGGAGTACCGGCTCCAGGACGTGCGCCACCCGCAGCAGGACGTGCACCAGGGACTCGTAGGTCTTCTCCTTGATGCGCTCGGGGGTGAGCTGGAAGACGGGGGAGTCCTCGGGGATGGGCAGGGTCAGCATCGCGCCCAGCAGGTGCAGGTCCTCCCGGGACAGGGCCAACGCCCGGAGCAGCTCCTCCAGCTTCTCCAGGCGCCGGGCCGGGGAGTCCTCCGGGGCGAAGCCCGCCGCCGTCTGCAACAGCTCGACGCAGGGGTGCAGGGCTTGCGCGCAGAAGCGGGACCAGCACTGCACCCGCAGCAGGAAGGCCGAGTCCGCCACCCGCTCGCCCAGCGCCTCGATGAGCCGCGACTTGCCAAGGCCCGCCTCGCCATTCACCAGCACGCAGGAGCCCCGCCCCCGCCGCGCCTGCTCCCAGCGCTCCAACAGCCACGCCAGCTCGTGCTCGCGGCCTATCAGGGGCGAGAGCCGCCCGGCCGCGCGCGAGCGCTCGAACCGCAAGGACACCTCGCGAGCGCACAGCACGCGGTGGGCCTCCAGGTGCACGCCGCCCGAGAGCCCCTCGAAGAGGTCCTCTCCGAGAGGCTCACCCAGGAAGGAGCCCCGCACGAGCCGCCACGTGCCGTCGCTGACGGCCACGCCCCCGGGCCCGGCCCTGTGCGCGAGCCACGCGGCCACCTTGGGCGCCTCGCCCTGGAGCCGCGCCCCCACCGCCATCAACTCCGTGTGCACGCCCGCGCGCACGGCCAGGCTGGAGAGGGGCAGGTGAGGCAGCCGGCGCTGGAGTGAGTCCCGCAGCTCCCGGGTGAGCTCGAGCGCCGCGCGCACCGCTCGCTCCGCGTCGTCCTCCCGGCCCTGGCTCCACCCGAAGCACGCGAGCACCTCGCCGCCCAGGGACAGCGCCACCGAGCCCCCGTGCCGCTCGAGGCGCTCCACGCATGACTCATGGAAGGCCAGCTCCAACTCGCCCACGTCCTCGGCGTCGAGCGGCGCGCCCCCCTCGGCGAGCCCCAGGAGTTGACAGGACACGAGCGACACCTGACGGCGCTGGGGCTCGGCGGAGCTCGTGTGTCCCTCGGGCCCTGGCCCGGCGAGACGCCCACGCAGCTCCCGCACCTCCTCGCGCAGCTCCAGGGCCGAGGAGAAACGCCGGGCCGGCTCGCGCGCCAACGCGGTGGCCAGCAGCAGTTCCACCTGCCGGGGTACCTCCGGGTAGCGCACGCGGATGGAGGGCACGGGCCGCGAGGAGGTCACCCGCTCGCGCAGCTGCGTCAGCGAGGTGGCCTGGAAGGGCGTCTCCCCGGTGAGCAACTCGTACAGTACCACGCCGGCCGCCCACAGGTCGGTGCGCGCGTCCTGCGGCTCGCCGAGCCACTGCTCCGGCGCCATGTACGCCGGCGTGCCGCCCTCGGGTTGCAGCCGCGAGCGGATCGGCTCCACGGCGAGGTGCGACAGGCCGAAGTCCAGCAGCTTCACCTCGCCCCGCCGGGTGAGGAAGACATTGCCGGGCTTGAGGTCGCTGTGGACGATGCCCCGCTCGTGCGCGTGCGCGAGCCCCGAGGCGATGGCCTCGAGCATCTCCAGCGCGCGCGGGAGCCCGGGCCGCTCGCGCCGCAGCAGCCCGGCGAGCGACTCACCTTCCAGGCATTCCATCACCAGGAAGGGCACCGGGGGCTGTCCGGGCACACGGCTCCACTGGGCCACGTCGAAGATGCGGACGATGTTCTCGTGGTCGAGCCGGGCCACGGCCCGCGCCTCGGCGAGCGCCAGTGCCTCGAAGCCCGAGCGGGGCAGCAGGAACTTGAGGGCCACCTCGCGGCGCAGCGTTGCGTCGCGCGCGCGGAACACCTGCCCCATGCCGCCGCGGCCCATGGGTGCCAGCACCTCGAAGCGCCGGCCGTCCGCGCCCCCGAGCCATTCCCCGGGAACCGGCAGCCGGGAAGACGGCTCGGCGTGGAGCACTTCCTTCAGGAACGAGTCCCCATAATCCGACTCCACCTGGGAAGCCTCGGAGGCTCCGCGCACGTTCGTGGGAGCCCCCACAGGCACGTCGTCCTGGAATGCCCGGCTACTCATCGCCACCTCCCTCACGCATCCGGCGGCCACACCGCGCCTGGAGATGGAGTGACGGGGGCTGGAATGTGAGGGCTCGCCTGGCGGAACTCAGCGAGGAGGACGGCTGCGCTCCAGGCGGAGGAGCGCCACCTCTCCGTCGAACCTTCCTTCTCCCAGGCGCGAGAGATGGATCGCCCCGGGCCTCGCGTGCAAGACGAGATCGTCCGCGTCCAGGAGCCCGTTCGCGTTCGCATCCGAGTAGAAGACCCCCACGTGCTGGAACTGCTTCCCACCGGGGTACCGCACGGCAAGCAGCTCGCCCGGCCGGACGCCCTCGCCAATGGACACCGCCCGCTCCGGCGAGCCCTGGCGGAGTTGGACCGTGGCCGCGCTGGGAAGCTCTTCCACCAGCGCGGCCACGTTGAAGTCGCGCTCGAGTGGCTTGCCCATCCAGCGGGCGCGCGCGGCCATGAGCACGTCCGCGCAGTCCACACCGATGTAGTGGTAGCTCTGGTGCGGAACGGAGCCGAACAGGCCCAGGACGTTGAAGAAGGAGGTCACGTAGCCCAGGTATCCCTCGCCGTCGCGGATGGAGAGCCGGAACACCTTGGGTGAGAGACCTCGGTGCTCGCTCCGCTCGAGACCCAGAGAGCTCGAGGTGACGCCGCCTTCCTCCACCTCGGCCTGAAACCAGAAGGTGCCCACGTCTTCCTGGTAGAGGTTCGCCCTGGCCGGATGCGGCTCCAGTTCCTCACCCCGGAGGACTCTCCCGGAGGTGTCGAGTGGGCTGCTCTCCCAGCGGCCGCGGAGGCTCCGGAGCTCTTCGCGGAGGTACGGAATCTTCGCCCAACCCGCCCACGCGTACGGAATGAGACAGGACGCGGCGCAACCTGAATGCCACGGGTGGACTGGGGGCTCGCGCTCACGGGCAGGCTCCGCAATCCGTCCCACAACTGGAGTACGTGTTGCTGGTGCCGCACTTCTCGGAAGGCTGGCAGGTGCCGTCCCCGCAGGAGTAGACGTCCTGGGTGCGCATCCGCGTGGTCATGGGCAGGTAGCTCCGTCCGTTGACGGTACATGAGGTGAAGAACTTGCCCGTCGCATCATAGGTACACATCTGCTCGCAGCTCCCGGCGAACACCAGGGGCTGGCACTGTTCACGCGGCCTCGTGCTGTCATAGGACTCCGTGAAAGCACAGGGGCGTGTCGAGCTCTGCCGGGTGTCCATGCTGGTGCCAAAGCTACCGACGAAGACGCCCTCTCCGTTGAAGAGGTTGCCGAAGAAGCACCCCTCGCGCATCGGGAATTGACTGGTCTCGTCCTGGGCAATCGGAAGGGCCGTGCCGACGGCCGTCCGCCCCATCACCGAGATGGGCAGGTGGATGCCGTACTTGTTGGCGTGGGCCACGAGGCACCCGGAGATGACCTGTTGCTCGGCCAGCGTAGCGGGGGCGCCATTGGCCCAGCCTGGTGCCAGACCCAGCGAGCCCTGCCACGTATAGGAGACACCCGTGGCCGGCGCGGTATAGGTGCGTGACTGGCCCTGGGGCACGGCGCAGGTGACCACGTATTTCATCACCTGGTCAGCCAACGAGGGATTGGACTGGAACCAGGAGTCGAACGCTGGCGAGGACAGACCGTTGGAGGACAGGCCATTGAAGGACAGACCGTTGAAGGACAGCCCATTGAAGGACAGACCGTTGAAAGACAGGCCGTTAGCGGCGACCACCTCCCGGGTCTGGCTGGCCAACTCTCCGGAGTCAGGCATCACCTCACTCGCGGGGCCACATGCGGCCAGGGACACGAACAGAAAAACGAACAACAGACATGCTCTCGAGCTCTTCATGGCTTCCACCCCAAGACTCCCATCATCACAGCAGCAATGTGGTTTTCCTGGCCAGAACCGACAATCCATGAATGCGCGTAAAAATACTCATGCGTCCTCGCGCTGACATCCAGGTGTGTCGGGATGGCCCGTCCGGGCAGGGCCGCGGTTCAGTGCTGGACGCCATAGGGCCTCGTCCAGGGCGAGTTCCTGTGGCTGTTGTTCGGAAGCACCCATCCGGGAGGAGGCACGCTCACCGCGACGCGCTCGCCCACGCCAGCGCTCTCTCGACGAGCGCGGTGACGAACGCGTTCTTCCGCTGCGAGTACGTCGAGAAGAGGCGCGCTCCGAGCGCATAGGCCTCGCGCTTCTCGTCGGCGTAGGCCTTCGCCTCGTGTCGGGGTGCGCGCGCAGGTAGTCGCGGACGGCGAGCTCAGTAGGGCGCGGGCGGCGCCACTTCCACCGTCCATCCCTCGGGACACTGGATCACATTGGGATAGTAGTCGCCAGCGCTGGCACAATAATACCAGTAGGAAGCCGGTGCGTTGGGAGGATAGGCGTCGAGCGGATAGGGCGCGTATGGGTAGATGGGGGCCGCGAAGGGGAACCAGACGCCACCCACGACCCACCACCAACCTGGACGTCCTTCGTGCTCTTCCTCAATCCAGTGACCGTGCCGCCATTCGTCCCGGTCGGGCCCCCGGAACTCTCGAACGTCTCCGAACCCGTGGTGCGGTTCGACGTGCTCGCCCGGGTGCCCTTCGTGCTCTTCCCGGCCCTCATTGTGCCCACCGTAGTGCCCACCTTCCCCTCTGGAGTAGCCCCCCTGGGCTGCCCTCCCTCCGTGCGGATGTCCCTGCGCCTGGGCGGGAATGGAATGCGCTGCGGCCATGAGTAGTCCCGCAGCCCCCCAGGCGACCCAACTCTTCAATGGTCGCATGTCGGTTTCACCTCTCATCCACGGTTATAAAGCGCGTGCAAGAGTGGCAGCCGCACGATGCGCAGAGTTGCTGCCCCCTTGGCCAGGTAATGCGGCGTTCCCATGGTTGGGCTCCCCATTGGCGGGCTGAGGACGGACGGAGTCGGTGGACGGGAACAGCCCATGGCCAAGGCAACAGAGTGTTCGAAATGGCCCAGCTTTACAGGTACGCACCTGCCCGGCCTGTGCTAGGCGGAGGTGGCCTCTTCCTCGAAGGAGACCCCACATGTCGAACCCGCTCCACGCCCTCCTGATCGCCCAGTTCAACGAAGCACCGGTCAACAAGATGCTGGGTGTCACGCTCGAATACAACGACCAGAACGAAGCCATCTGCCGCTGGAAGCGCAAGCCAGAGTTCGACCACGGTATGCAGGACACGCACGGCGGCATCATCGCGACGCTGCTGGACATGGCCGGCTGGTTCACGGCGGCCGCGCACAGCGGTGCCATCGTCGTCACGTCGGACATCAACGTGCGGCTCCTCCAGCCCGCGAAGCAGCAGGACCTGGTGGCCACCGCGAAGGTCATCCGTGACGGTTCGAAGGCTGTCATCGCGGAGATGACCGTGACGTCCGCGAAGGGGCTGGTGGCCATGGCCAGCGCCTCCTTCGCGAAGATCGGCGAGCTCCCCAAGGGCTGAGTCCCTGCCGAAACCCGACACTCCCCAGACCTTGGCAGGCCCGGTTTCAGGAGTGAGCCTGCCGACGGTACTGCCCGGGAGGCACGCCCATGACGCGGCGAAACGCCCGATTGAACGCGAACTCGGAGTCATAACCCACGCGAGCCGCGATCTCCGCGAGCCCGTCATTGCTCTCGCGTAACCGGACAGCGGCCTCCTGCATCCGCAGCCGGGTGAGGTATGCGTGGGGCGCCATTCCGACCTCGGCCGCGAAGCGGCGTGCGAGCGTCGCCCTCGACGTACCCGCGCGGCGCGCAAGCTCGCTCACGTCCCAGTCCCGCCCGGGCTCGGAGTGCATCCACCCCAGCGCACTGGCGAGCGTCTTGTCCCCGAGCGCCCCCAGCCACCCCGCTCCTCCCGGCGGCTGTGCGTCGGCCCAGGCGCGAAGCACCTGCACCAGCAGGACGTCGAGCAGCCGCGAGATGACCACCGAGCCGCCTCGCTCACCGCGCTCATACTCCCGCTCCAGCAGGGACACCGTGGGCAACATGGCGCGGACGGGCTCGGAGTCGCCGCGCAGGTGCACGCACGCGGGCAGCAGGCGCAGCACCGGGTGTGCGCCGGGCTCGTCGAACGCGAAGAAGCCACAGAGCAACCGCGACTCCACACCGGTCCCCCCCAGCATGCGCGTGGGTCCGTCCCCCTGCTCCGCCAGCCACTGCTCCAGCGGAACCTTCGGGCTGCGCGGCGAGTCCGACACGCCGTGCCCGTCCCCCCGAGGCAACAGCACGACGTCCCCCGTCCCCAGGGCAATGCTCTCACGTCCCTGGACCAGGTGGCACGTGCCCGAGGTGACGAGATGCAGGGTCGCCACGGCCGTCGGCGGGAAGCGCAGGCCCCAGGGGGCGCGCGCCACGGTGCGGCAGTAGAGCTGCCCCCGCAGCCGGGTGCGTTCGAGTATCTGCCCGAGAAGGTCGGAAGCGCGAGAGACGTCCACCCCCACAAGATAGCAACAGCCTGCCCGGTCCGCCCGGAGTGTGAGCGCTTCGGACAAAACATTGAGCGGCAGGCGAATGGTCTTCCGAGGCCCTCTCGGCCACATTCCTTCTCGTGAATCGCGCCACCGCGCGCTCGGAGACACCATGGAAACGCATCGCAACGACTTGTCCTGGAAGCTCACCTCCCCCACGGCCGTGCTGACCCTGCTGCTGGGGGCCTTCATGCTCTTCCTGAGCATCCGCACCACGGTGGACCCGGTTGGCGCGGCACGGGGCTTCGGGCTGCCCCTCTCCGGGTCCGAGGCCCTCCCCTGGCTGAGCGTCAAGTCCGGGCGCGACCTCGGCGTGGGGCTGGCGTTGGTCGCCCTGGTCGCCATCCGGCAGCGGCTCGCGGCGGGAGTCTTCGTGCTCGCCTGTATCGTGATGCCCGTGGTGGACGCGCTGACCGTCCTGAAGGGCGGCGCATCGCTCGCCCTGGCCCTCTCTGTCCACGGAAGCGCCGCGGTCTACGGAGTCCTCCTCGCCGCGGCGCTGCTTCGCCCGTCCTCCCTCCGGAACGCCAGACAGGCCTAGAGCGGAGCCACCCGCTCCTCCGAGACCCCGGAAGGTGGGGTCTGGCTGAACCCTCGCTTCAGCGCTTCCCCCGGCGCGGCTGGATGCGCCCTCCTGGCGGCGGCTCTGGAATGAACCAGGGCCTGCGCAGGTGCTGGGCGTGATGGGCGGGGAACATGGCGGAGAAGAACTCGGTCCACCCGCCCGTGCGCACGCGCACCAGCTCGTAGCGCTCGGGCTGAGCCGCCGCGGACTCGTAGGTGTTGGGGTCCGCGCACGTCAAGGTGATGAGGTTCGAGCCGACATGGCCCGCGGCGTATTGCCGGATGAACTCCACCAGTTCCTCCTGTGGGAAGTCCTCGCGGATGTTCAGGTCCACCGGCGCCGCGTTCGAGAGTCCGACGTTGATGGCCTCCTGGTTCCAGCTCTTCATGGCCGTGTAGATGGGACGGTTGGTGCCAGGGACGAGGTTCTTCGCCAGCGGCTCCTGGGCGATGGGCGGCAGATCCTGCGGCACCGGAGTCGGGCTGAAGTCCGAGGGGAAGGGCTGTGCATTGCGGCGGCCGCACGGCGAGGCGCCACTGCTGAGCGCGTTCCCGACGTACGCCTCGAAGGTGCCCACGCCCACCTGGAGGTGGAGCTTCCACGGCGCGCCCCGCACCGAGTACTTCTTCACCAGGCCCTGGAGCGTACCGGCCAGTACCGGAGGCGGTGACGCCAGCGTCTCCCGCGCCATGGTGACGATGCTCTCCACGAGCCAGCCTCCAAGCGCATCCACCTCCGGGTTCCCCATGCCGAACTTCGGCAGCTTCAGCGCGCTGTCACGAATCTGCATGAAGCGCTTCGCCCGCTCTTCCGAGCGCAGCTTGCCCGCGAGCTGGCTCTGGAAGGGCTCTTCCATTCCGAAGCCCCAGTCCTCATGCAAGGCCGCCACCAGCTCCGGCAGCGTGGTGACGGCGGTCTCCGGGTCGAACACCAGCTTCTTGATGGCGTAGAGCGAGTCGATGGTCGTCGCCATCGCCAGGTACATCGGCGCGATCAGGTGATAGCGCGCTCCACCGTTGGAGAGATCCCTCCCCGTCTCCACGCAGCCGTCGATGACCGTGGAGAGCAGCGGACTCGGACAGTAGTTCCACAGCGCTCCGTAGCTGCCCAGCACGCTCGTGTAGAACTGCACCGTCAGGTAGCGCAGGTGCTGGAGATAGAGCTCCTGGAGCTGCTCGAAGCTGCCAATCTCCGAGGCGGGACGCGAGCGGAAGCTGACCTTCCAGCCGCGCAGGAACACGGGGCCGGCCTGATTGAATCGCGCGCCCTCGTTGAGCGCGAGCTCGAGCGCATCCAGGGTGATGACGTTGCTGAAGGCGAACTCGCACTGCCCGGCGATCATCGGCTCGTAGCAGCCGTCACACACGTAGTCGCGCGCGGCCGACAGCGGCAGTCCCGAATTCTGGGACAGCGCCTTCACCATGCGGTCCTCCTGGAAGAGGATGGGATGGGAGCCGCCGCTGCGCAGCGCACTCGCCGCCTCCTGGAGAATCTCCTCGTCCATTCCCGGGTACACCCGGAGCGAGAGCACCGGCGCGTTGAGCGGCAGCCGGCGCGCCGAGCGCAGGCACAGCAGCGTCAGCCGGTTGGCTCCAGGCGTGGGCTTCGCGTCATCGGTCGGCAGGTAGCCGCCCACGGTGACCTGTTGCACCCACTGGTTGATGCCGTCGCCCTGCGGGAAGTTGCCGCCGACGTACGACACCGCCGTCGTCCCGTAGGTGGCGTGGTCCGTGGCGTTCTGCCGGTTGTGCAATGCCTTCTCGCCCAGCTTGACCCAGAGCGCATCGAGCACCTCCTGGGCCTCGGCCTCCTTCTTCTTGTCGAAGAAGGGCGCCAGGAGCTGATCCAACCGGCCAATGGAGACGGGCTCGCCCACCAGGTGCAGGCAGCAATGGAGGTTGAAGATGCACTGGGCCGCCTCGACCAGCGTGTCAGGCTTGTCCGTGGCCAGCTTGCGCATGCGGCTCGCGAGCTCCCTCAGGTTCCGCTGCTCCTCGGGTGAAAAGGAGGCGTCCTCCGCCATGCGCTCGGCCAGCAGCGCGTAGTTGCGGCAGTATCCCTGCACTCCCTCCAGCGACAGGATGGCGGCCTGGTAGAAGTCTCGCTGGTCGTCCGTGGAGGCCTTCGCGCGGCGCTTGCGGAGGTCCTTGAGCAGCGCCTCCAGGCCCAGCTCCAGCAGCTTGCGGTGGTTGGGCACGACGTGCCCCATGGACGACGTCTCATCCAACATCACGAGGAAGCCCGCCAGCCGCTCCTCGTCATTCAGGTAGGGCATGACCTCCTTGCCACGCCCGAGCGACAGCTCCGGCATCACCCCGACGAGGACGTCTTGCGGATCAATGCGGAACAGGTCCGCCCGCCACGCCCACGACTCACGCGGGAGCGGGTACTCGGTGGTGGTCCACACCCGCGTCAGCATGCGCTGGATGGAGAGGCCGCGGCGCACCACCACCGAGTCCTTCAGGTAGTGCTTCTCGCCCGCATCGAGGAACTGGGAGAGCGGCGGCACTCGAGGCGTGTCCAGCCGCCGGTACCACTTGTTCTGCCAGCGCGAGAAGACCTTCCCCAGCAGGCCGAGGATGCGCTGGGACGGCGGATCCCCGGGGCCATACTGGCCCGTGCCCATGACGTTCAGGTAGTCCTCCGAGTTGTAGAACATCAGCCCGTTGGCGCTCCGCACCTTCCAGAGGGGCGCGGGCTGGAAGTCGGAGGGGGTGAGGCCCTGCCGGACTCCGAGTCCGAGCTCCGCCGCGGAGGGGACGTAGAAGTAGCCGCCCGAGACGGCGTTGATGACGCCCAGCAGCCTGTCCGAGTCTCCCGAGGGCCCACCGATCATCCGCTCCAGCATGTGCTCGAAGGTGGCCGTATCCCGGGTGAAGGCAGCGAAGTAGATGCCCTTCTCCCGGCCACCACCGCTCGGCGCATGGCCGAAGGGCAGGGCCTGACGCACCAACTCGCGGTTGGAGTGGTCCTCTTCCAGGATGCGCACGCGCTTGATGTGACTGCGGATGTCCTGATCGGGAATGAGGACGGCATGGTCATCCCGGCCGATGACGTTCTGTTGCGCATTCACGCTCAGGTCCGAGAAGGCCGCCCAGGCCACCTCGAACTTCTGCGCCAGGGCCCAGCAGCTTCCAGCGGAAGTCTGCGTGCCCGTCCCCAGGATGTGCTCCACCACGGAGGCAGGATCGCTCGGGCTGGTGATGCCATCCACGAAGTGCTGATCCAGAATCTTGTGGTCTGGAGGCATCGTGGCGCGAGTCTCTTCCTTTCGAGAAAGGAGGGGCCCCAGCCGCTGTTCGACCTCGGCCAGCAGCGCGTCAACACCCTCCTTCGAGTCTGACTTCAGATACAGCCACAGGTCTCCACCCGTATCCCGGAAGTGCGAGCTGGAGGCCAGCAGCGGTTTCGCAGGCGGAGCACCGGCCGGGAGGTGGCCTGACCACCGGCCCCACAGTGCACCGTTGACGGCCACGACCAGACCACGGCGCCCCGTCCCGGTCTCGGCATCCAAGACGAGCCGCTTGAGTGCGTTGAGGACGGGCTTGCTGGAACTGGAATCCGCCAGCCATGCAGTGACGAAGATGCCGTGCGTCGGCGTGAACATCAGCCCGGGTTGGGCGGACCTCAGGATGGACTCAACGGATGGCACGCGAGCTTCCCCCTTCGCGCGCATGCACGTGGGCTGCATGCCCCGTCATGCCGCGAGGGAGAGACCTTACGGCCGCATCCGGGTGGAGATCGAGGGCCCACCACCGGGGTTCATTTCTCGACGAAGTCCTTCAGGCGGCCGAGCGTGTCGTCCCACTCCCGGGAGATGAGGTCGAGCAGGCGCCGCGCCTCCTCGAGACGGCGGGGCTCGAGCTGCCAGACGTTCTCGCGTCCGTCACGCGCGTTCTTCACGAGCCCGGCACTGGCGAGGACCTGGAGGTGCTTCGTCACCGCCTGGCGCGAGACGTCCGCCCCCTCCGTCAGCCGTGTGATGGAGAGCGGACCCTCCTCGCAGAGGCGAGCGACGACGCGCAGGCGCGTCTCGTCTCCGAGGGCGGCGAAGAGGGGCGCCGAGTCCTTCCACGACGGTGCCGAGGGGTGACGCCGCATGGCCGCTACCCCGCCTGACGAAGGACGTACTTCGCGATGAGCTTCGTCTGGTGCTCCCAGCCGCCTTCGTTCGCCGCGAAGGCCTTGGCGCGGCGCTCGAGCGGAATGCGGTCGAATCCCGATTCGGAAATGGTGAGCAGGGTGCCGCCCTCCACCTCGGTGAGCTCGAAGACGACGAGCGTGGCCGGCTCCTTCGAGTAGTCGACGCCCGGCTCGACGGCGAAGGGGTGCCAGCGGAACGAGAAGAGGCGCTCGGGCTCGATCCGGTCGACGGTGAAGTCGAACGCCTTGCCCGTATGCGGCTCCTGGAGCTTCGCGACCTCCGGGTCCACCGTGGTCGGGGTGATCCTGCCCGTCACCCGCGCGCCCGCCACGAACGGTCCGTCGAACTTCACCCCGAACCATGCGCCGAACTCACGCGCGTCGCTGACGGCGCGCCACACACGGCTCACGGGCGCTCGAAGGGTGATCTTCTTCTCGATGCGATCGGTGACAGTGCTCATATGCAACCTCCAGGTTGCACTTGATATAGGGCACGCCTTGATGGAGTGCAACCCAAAGGTTGCGCATGGGAACGCTCTGATGCCACTTCTCGGGAACCCGTGCCTGCCAGGCACGCGGCTGTTCCCTCGAGCGAGAGAGGAGGAGGTGGGCGAAGGAGGCCTTCCCGAGCCCCTCGCGTCCAGGCAGAAGTTGCCGCCCGAGGTGAAGGCCCACGCGCGGAAGCGGCTGGTGGCGCCCGGCCGGTAGCGAGGTGCGCCCCGCTCCCCCGCGCGAAGGGGCTCGACAACTGCCGCTGGCTGGGGTTGCCTTCTCCCGCGTCCGCGGCGTTGGCCCCGCGGACCGACTGCCCCATGCGTTGGCTCGCCCTCCTCTTCCTACTCTGCTCTCCCGCAGTCGTGGCAGCTCCCGCGGGTTCCTCCCAGGGAACCTCCCGCAAGAAGCCGAAGGCGCCTCCGCCGGAGGCAAGCCCCGAGCCCCCGCCGGCAGCGCCTTCACGCACCGGGAGCCGGCAGGCCGCAACGAAGCCCGCGGAGGAGATGCGGTACACCCTCGCGCTCGCTGGCGGCGCGTTCTACGGCGGTGGCTTCAACCGAGGCCCCCAGGGCTCGGCACAGCTGACCCTGTCGCCGCCCGGCTGGGGCCGCTTCGCCATCGACGTGGAGCTCGGCTGGCGGATGGCACGCTTCCACGAGGATGTCCCCGGCTCTGGAGTGATGACCTCCACCCTGCACTCCATCCCACTCACCGCGGTCGGGCGGATGAACCTCGTGCGGATGGCACACCTCGGAGTGGACGTGCGCGTTGGCGTGGGGCCACTCCTGGCGGTGCACCACCTCTCGAGCGACTTCTCCTCGAGCTCCGTGCGCTCGGCGCTCGGCTGGGAGCTGCTCGCGGGAGCCCAGCTGCGCTTCCCTCTGGGGGCGATCGAGCCGTTCCTCGACGGGCGGGTAGGGCTCGGCGAGGCGTACATCCCCTTCGTCACCGGGCGCTCGACGGGTGTGCAGGGGCTCCTCGGTGTGAGGTATCAGCTGCCATGAAGAAGCTCGTCTCCATCGCCGCGCTGGTTCTGCTCGCGGCCTGCCAGGACTGGCCGGAGCCGGTCATCCGTTCGGTCTCGCCGTCGGAGATGCGCGCGAGCGAGGCCACGGTGCTCGACCTCGACGCCGAGCTGCCCCTGCCCACGGTGGTCGACTACAGCAAGGGAACCCTCGAGGTGGACACCCGGGTGTCGGTGAGCATCGGGACGCTCGAGGTGCCGACGCTCGCCGTCTCGCCCGAGGGCGTCATCTCCACCCGCGTCCCGTCGATACTCACGCCCGGCAGGTACGACGTGAAGGTGACGCTCGGGGATGGCCGCACCGCCGTGCGACCGGGCGGCCTCACCGTCGTCGAGGGGGAGTGGCCGGAGGGCTACAGCATCGACCCCATCGGCCCGCAGCGGCGCCTGGAGCCCTTCACGGTGACAGTGCGCGCGACGGGCGCCAACGCGGCGGCGTTCCGCGGCAACGTGCGCCTGGAGACTGGGGCTGGCGGCACCATCGGCCCGCGCGTGAGCGAGCCCTTCGTGGACGGGGTGCTCACGCAGCAGGTGGTGGTCGACTCCGTCCAGTCGAACGTGGCCATCCGCGTCACCGACCTTGCCGGCCACACGGGCACGTCGAACACGTTCACGCTGCAGTGACGGGGTGATGGTCCTTCGGCGCGAAAATATTGATTCGCGAAAAATTCTGGTTTTAACGTGTATCCCCTCAACGCCGTACTGGAGGAGACACATGAAGAACACGATGTGGGCTGCGGGTCTGTCGTTGGCGATGGGTCTGATGGTGGGCTGTGGCGGTAGCGTCGCCGACGAGACCACTCAGGAGTCATCCGATCTGGAGACCCGTCAGGATGCCATTCCGGACTGCTCGGGTGGCGACTTCTACACCATGTATTACAGCGACGCCTCGTACACCACGCTGATTGGCGGCAGGGGTTGTCATTGTGGCTCCTACGCCTCGTGGGGCAAGACGAGCACCTACCGGCAGACCTCCGTGGATTGCGAGTAGGACCCGGTCACTCCTGGAAGCCGCAGCCCGTGTCTGATTCTTGTCGTGGCTGAGGCCGACGCAGCACCCTGGGGGGAGCGTCCATGCTCCCTCCGTCCTCCCCAGCGTTGACGTTGCTCCGCGCGGCAGGGGCTTGGAATGCATACCCCTCCCAGTAGAGTGCCCCCGCGGCCATCCCCCCTGGCCGTATGTCACCTATAGGGAGTGGTACAATGAAGACGACTTATTTGTTGTTGTTGGCGGGATTCGCATCCATGGCCGGTGGATGCCAACCCGAGGAGCCCGCGCAGGCATCCATCGCCGCGCCGGGGACCCACGAGGCAGCGCTGACCGCGGTGGGCACCTGGACGCTCAATGCCTCCTCGCCAACAACATACGTGAATCACACCGCCACCTTGATGCGCGCCACGGGCGACGTGCTGGTCACGGATGGCAGCACGGCGGACGTATACAACCCCTACACGAATGCGTGGCGGCGCACGGCGTCCCTGAACACCACGCTCTACGCCCGCACCGCGACAGAGCTGTCCTCGGGCAAGATTCTGGTGGCGGGCGGCTACAGCGGGACTTTGTCGAACCCGAGCTCGAGCGCGGAGCTGTTCGACCCGGCCACGGAGACATGGAGCCTCACGGGCTCCATGGCCACGCCCCGCGCCTCGCACAGCTCCGTGCTGCTCGACTCGGGCAAGGTGCTGGCGGTGGGCGGCAACACGCCCGCGCAGTGGGAGGGACCTCAAGCAGAGGTGTATGACCCGGACACCGGCACGTGGAGCGCTGTCTCCGGCAGCTTCACGCCTCGGAGCCGCGTCTCCGCGACGGTGCTCTATTCGGGCAAGGTGCTGGTGACCGGCGGCTACGTGTGGTGGAACTCGACCACCTCTTCCGAGGCGAACATCTATGACCCGGCCACGAACAGCTGGTCGCCGGCGGGAAACCTGTCCACGCCCCGTCATGGCCACTTCGCGATCCGGCTCTACTCGGGCAACGTGATGGTCGTCGGCGGCATTGGCGGCGGCAACTCGGTGGAGATGTACGACCCGTACAACAACCAGTGGTTCGCGGGTCCCTCCTTCCCCTTCGACCTGTCGCCGCTCTTCTCCGCGACGATGCTCTACTCGGGTGAGATCCTGGTGACGGATGCCGTCGGCAACGCGGCCCTGTACGACCCCTCGACGAACACGTGGCTCCCCGCGGCGAGCATGAACCAGCGTCGCTACTACCAAACGGCCACGCTGCTCCACACGGGGCAGGTGCTGATGGTGGGCGGCAACGGTCCCAGCGGGGCGCTGCGCTCCGTGGAGCGTTTCACGCGCTGAGGCCCGGCAGAGAGCCGGCGAGGGAGAACCCTCGCCGGTTCTCGTCGCCAGGAACGCTGAAGCTCAGGAAGCGAGCAGTTCCTCCACCCGCCGCCGGGCCTCCTCCACCTGCTGCCTCGTCGCGAGGAAGGTGCCGTTGAACGCGGGGCACTCGTCCACGAGCTCCCGCATCGCGGCGAACGCCGCCTTCGAGAGGAAGGGGGCGAGGTGCACCCACCGCCTGCGGGAGGCCCAGGGCCTGCCGGCCGCGATGTCCCGCGCGAGCTCGGTGCGTGCCCGCGAGGCGTCTCCCCGTCCCGCGGGCACCCGGCGAGTGAGGGCGGCGTCGAACGCGCGTGCGCTCCACATCACCACGTCCTCATGGAGCACCCGCCACCCTCGGCCGAAGCAGGGAACGAGCCCCTCCCGGGCAATCAGTCCACCGGCACGCGAGCGGTCCGAGCCGATCTCCGGATGCACTTCCATCCCGAGGTTGCACGTGGCGATGGCCACCTGTGCCGCCTCCAGTGCGCGCAGGGCGCGGCCCGAATGGCCACAGCCGGAGACCAGGACGTTGGACAGGTAGCCCAGCTCCTGCGTGCACCGCGAGAGGGCCTCGGGGGCCTCACCCTGGAGCCAGTCCAGCGCCTCCCGGAGCGTCGTGGCCGAGGCGTGCGTCCCGGCGTCGCCGCCCGCGCCGAGCAGGGCCGTGGGGGACTGTGTCGTCAGTACCTCCGCCTCCTGGAGGAGGTGGAGGAGGGGCTGGGTGGAAACGGGCCGCCCGTGCGGCGCTCCTTCCATGCCGGAGGGCGACACTCGTGAGGCCTCCTGCTGGGCCCGGGCGTAGCCGCGGGTGATGGGGTCCTCTCCCACGCGCCCGGACCTCGCCAGGCCCAGGAAGGCCGCCGCATCCGCCGGGGCGACGAAGCCTTCGCGCTCCCGCCGCTCTTCCCGAGCCTGGGCCACGTCCGTTTCGAGCTGCTCCGCCGTGGTGAGGACGGCATACAGCCCCCCGTTGTCCTCGATGTACTCCGAGGCGTGGTGGCAGCAGCGCTCGAGCAGGCGCGTGAGGAGCTCATGATGCGACTCGTCGAGCGCGACGAGCACCGAGAGCACCGCGTCCCACGACTCCGGCTTGCGGGAGATGAGCAGGAACCGATCCAGCTCATGGCTCAGGCTGCTCTCCAGCGCCTTGTCCACGAGGGCCTCGTCCTCCTGCCCCTCGGCGGAACGCAGGCGGTCCATCGTCAGCATGTCCAGGTCCAGCACGAGGAGCTGCCCGGACAGCGCGAACGTGACGAAGTCCTCGTCCATCTCCGCGAGCCTGGCCGCCGCACGATCCGCCCCCATTTCCAGCAGCACCTCCAGCCAGAGGCCGAAGCGCTCCGCGTCGAAGCGTTCCTCCCGGCCCGGGCGGGTGCTGCGCCACAGGTCCTCGTCGAAGATGCGCGCCAATTGCTGGGTCGTGGCAAGTGCCACCAACTCCCCCGCGTCCTCCAGCCCGACGTGGTGGATGAGGCGCGCCAGGGTGGGCGGTGGCAGGTGCTGGAGGGCCGAGACCTGCTCTGGGCTCTCGAGGATGCGGTAGAGCAGCGACCGGGTGCCCGGTCCCTTGAGCAGCTGACTCGTCGTCATGGATGCCTCCCTTGATAGGTGAACGTTTGATTCATTTTTAGGGCTGCGGTGATTCCCGGGCGGGCGGGGCTCCGCGCCGGCTCAGGGCCCGAAGAGTGCCGTGAGCCCGACCAGGTGGTAGCGGGAGAGCGCCTCCACCGCTTCCCGGATGTCCCGTTCCGCATCGAGGTGACGGAGGATGCGCCCCAGCGTTGTGACGTAGTTGCGGTAGAGCTCCTCGAGCGCGAAGCGCGTGGGGCGGGCAGGCCGGGCGTGGAAGTGAGCGATCGCGGCCTTGAGCAGGAACTGGACCAGTTCCTCCGCGAAGTGCTCATGGGGGGTGCCCTCGGGGCTCGAGAGCAGCACGACGACGCGCAGTCGGTTGGCCAGACAGAAGGCCAGCACCTCCTCGGAGACGAGGCGGTAGGGCGCGGTGGGCGCTAGCCTCCGGACGTCCTCCACGCCCCGGGCCGCCTCCACACGCTGCCGCAGGAGCCGCTGCAGGGTGGTCACGAACGTGTCGGGGATGACGGCCTCGTAGAGGGCGCTCTTGTTGTCGAAGTAGCGGTAGATGTTGCCGGTGGAGATCCGGGCGGCGGAGGCAATCTCCGCCATGCTGGCGCTCCGGAAGCCCTTGCGCGCGAACACCTCGAGCGCGGCCGCCTGGATGGCCTCGTGGACCTCGTCCTTGAGGTACTGCGCCATCGCCCACCTCCGCCATAAATGAATGGCTCGTTCTCTTTTATGCCTTCACCTGGGCGATGACAAGGGGCGAAGAGGGCAGACGGGCGGGCCAGCGGCCGGAGCGCGGAAAGGGCACGCCCCGCTGTTCATCCCCCGGCTATTGCCACTCCTGTCGTGACGGACTGGCTGTCCCCTCCTGGATGGCGGAAGCTTGCTCCCTGGACAGGACACGGCCTGACAGGAGCCTTACGCCGATGAGCGATTCCAACGAGAAGAACACTCGCGTACCGGTCCCACGTGATCGCGACAATGACTACACGCGGGAAGCCGCGGAGAAGCGCCGGGCGTTCATCCAGGAGCGCACGGGTGCGGTGCTCCATCATGTCAGCAGCTACTCGTTCGATCCCGGCACCCTGCCCGGCAATATCGAGAACTTCACGGGCGTGGCGCAGGTGCCCATCGGCATCGCGGGCCCGGTGCGGATCCTCGGTGAACACGCACAAGGCGACTTCTACGTTCCACTCGCCACCACCGAGGGCACACTCGTCGCCAGCTACAACCGGGGCATGCGCCTGCTGTCCCAGTGCGGAGGCGTCAAGGTCACCGTGCTCGAGCAGGCGATGCAACGCGCGCCCGTGTTCATGTTCGAGGACGCGCGCGCGGCACGTGACTTCGGCGAGTGGGTCACCGAGAACCACGAGAAGATCAAGGAGGCCGCCGAGAGCACGACCCGCGTCGGCAAGCTGCTCCACATCGAGCAGTACGCGGTCGGCTGCAATCGCTACCTGCGCTTCAACTACTCGACGGGCGATGCCGCGGGCCAGAACATGTCGGGGAAGGCCACGTACGCGGCCTGCGAGTGGATCCTCGCCCACTACCCGAGGAAGACGCGCTACATCCTCTCGGGGTCGATCGACACCGACAAGAAGCACTCGCTCCTCAACGTGCTGCGGACGCGCGGCCGGCGCGTGGTGGCCGAGGCAGTGCTCCAGCGCGACGTGCTCCAGAGCATCGCCCGCGTCACGCCCGAGCAGCTCTTCGAGTACCGGCAGCTCTCACAGGCCGGCAACTCCATGGCGGGCAGCGCCTACAACGGAGCGCACGCGGCCAACGCCCTGGCCGCCTTGTTCATCGCCACCGGCCAGGACGTCGCCAATGTCTCCGAATCCCATGCCGGCATCACCTACGCGCAGCTGCTGCCCAACGGGGACTACTACTGGTCGGTCACACTGCCGGCGCTGATCGTGGCGACGTACGGCGGAGGCACCGCGCTCGCGACCCAGCGCGAGTGCCTCGAGATGCTCGGCTGCGTGGGCCCGGGCAAGGCCCATAAGCTGGCGGAGATCTGCGCCGCCGTGGTGCTCGCGGGCGACATCTCCCTCACCTGCGCCATCCTGGCCGGCGACTGGGTCACCAGCCACGACAAGTACGGCCGCAACCGCAAGTGAGCCGGTGAGGTCCCCGCCGGACGCTACGCGGAACGCTTGAGCGGCAGGTCCCGCTCGCCCAGATTCACGCCGCTCAGCCACCGCATGCGGTTGAAGGCGTCCAGGTTCTTGTTGGCCACCACCTGGAAACAGGTGGAGCTGCCCTGCGCCGCGATGTGCACGGACCAGCCCAGGAACACCTGCCACAGCCGGAACCACCACTCGCCGTAGGTCTTCACCACCTGCGCGCGGTGGGCCATCCAGTTGTCGTACCAGCGCGAGATGGTGAGCGAGTAGTGGATGCCCACGTTCTCCACGCTGTGGATCTCGAACCCGGCCTTCTCCATGTTCTCCACCACGAAGCTCAGAGGCATGGAGGCGTCCGCGCCAGGGAAGATGTATTTGTTCATGAACAGGCCCCACACCAGGTCCTCCATGTGAAAGCCCAGGTGGCCCTTCTTCGCGCGCAGGCCGGCGATCTGCAGATAGAAGAGCCCGTCATCCGCGAGCAGGCCGTACACCTGCTGCATGAACGCCTGGAACTTGCGCACGCCCACGTGCTCGGCCATTTCCAGACAGGAGATCTTGTCGAACGTCTGGTTCGGAATGTCCCGGTAGTCCTTGTTCAGGATGCGCGCGGTGGCGCTCTGACCCAGCCGGGCAATCTGCTCGTTGCCGTATTGCGTGCCCTTCTCCGCGATGGTGATGCCGGTGGCAGCCACGCCGTAGTCCCTGGCCGCATGGGCCACCAGGGTTCCCCAGCCACAACCGATGTCCAGGTAGCGCTCGCCACGCTTGAGCTGCAACTTCTCGCAGACCAGTTTCATCTTCTGGTCCTGCGCCTCCTCCAGCGTGTCCTCCGGGGACTGGAAGAAGCCGGAGGTGTAGATCATCCTCGGCCCGAGGAACCAGTTGAAGAAGTCGTTCCCCCGGTCGTAGTGCGCCTTGCCAATGCGCTCGTCCTGCGCGCGGGAGTGGATGAGCACCTCCGGCAGGAAGTGGGAGAACAGGAACTTGAAGTGGTCGCCCACGAAGCTGTACTCGGCGACCTGGACGCGATCCCGGATGAAGTCCCGGAAGTCACCCGGGATGTCCACCCGTTCGTGGATGTAGTCCTCGATCAGATGCGTGATGGGGGTCTTGCCGTGCTGGTAGCGCGCGGCGACAGACGGATGGCGGACGAGGATCTTGGACGCTTCGGACTGCGTCATGAACCGGCTCTCCAGAAGGATGGGGCGTCACCCGGGCCATGGGCCCGTGTGCCTTCAAAACCGGTGGCGCGTTTTTCTGTCACCGCGTCCGTTCCCGGCTGGATTCTCAGTCCCCGGACAGCAGCTCTCCCCTCGGCGGAACCCAGGGTGGTACGAATCGGGGGCAGGCAGTGCCGTCATCGAGTGCGAGCTCCGCGAAGCCGAGCGCCCCCTCCCGGTCGTACCGGAGATCGCCGATGAGGCGGGTGTCCGCATCCGCGTCTTCGCGGAGGAACGGAGCTCGGGAGAAGCGCAGGAACGCGGCGGCGTGGCAGTTCCGCGAGACGACCGAACGAAAGTGCGGAAGCGAGAGCTCGAGCCCGTCGTGCCACGCGACCGCGTCTGTCGCCGGAATCTCGATGCGCGAGAGCCGCGCGGTCGTGGGCGTGGCGAACGCGAACAGCGGGCAATGGGTCACGGGCCTCAGCCCGGGGAAGGCAGCGACCTGCGCCCTCCGGAGTGCATAGCCCTCCTCCCCGCGGGTCATCACGGCGATGACCTCCCAGCAGAGGGGGTTCGTCGGGAGGGGAGTCACCACCGCGTCTCTCAGGGTCCACTCACCGAAGGCGGCCGGCACGTGACGCTCCAGTTGCGCCCGGGCGTGCTTGCCTCCAACCCAGAACGCCGCGAGCACGAGGGCACTCGTCACCACGCTGGTCGCCGCACGCGCGGCTGGCGACAACCGGCGGCCGGCCCACAGAAGCCCCGTAGTGAGGAGCGTCAGGAACGCGGCGTGGCCCCAGGGCACCGCGCCGAGGCTCCAGCACAGCCCCAGCACGAATACCAGCACCAGTGCCCAGAGGGCCCTGGCCACGCGCGAGCGGAGCGCGAAGAGAAACAGCGGGATGCAGCAGGCCCAGAACAGCGGCTCGATGATGAAGATCCTGTCCCCGTAGTACCAGGCGTTGTCGAAGGGCCAGAACGGATGGATGCCGTAGTTGTTCGTCCAATCGAGCGCCAGATGAAGGAACGGCCCCGCCACCACGAGGGCACCGAGGGTCCACACATCCGGGCGGGACAGCGCCCAGCGCCGCCAGCCCGGGAGCATGCGCAGCGTGAGCAGCATCAGCAGTGCGAACGGGACAGCGGCCACCAGGGTATGTGTATGGCCGCGATGGTGCAGCAGATACCCGAGCTTTCCCCCGAGGGCGAAGGTGTAGAGGAAGTCGAGGTCGGGCAGGTTGTTCGCCACGGCCGACGACACCCACGCGACGCGGGGCAATTCGGGCGAGAGCGCTCCCCCCTTCCGTGCGCGCAGGGCCAGGAGCACTTCCGCTGCGACGACACCCGCGACCGTATGGCTGACATTGTCCATGTCCCGTTGTGCACTCCTGGGCCCCGCGCCCGTTACCAGCGGTTCCTTGCCTCTTCCGCCCAGCCCACGAGTCCCTCGAAGCGATGTGTCACGCCATCGTCATCCACGGCCCAGCCGCTCCAGTGTCCAAACGCCTGGTACGTGTCCGAGGCAATGACGAGCGCCTCCGTCCTGGCGTGCCGGACGTGGAACGGCGTCAGCGTGGCATGGACCCGCTCACCCTCCACGCGCCACGGGGACGCGGGAGCCGCCCGCTCATAGCTCCAGCGCAGCTCCTCCGGAAGGTGGTGGAGACGGCCGTTGACCATCAACGCGTTCTCCGTCGCACCCGTGCCGTCCGTCCACTTCCCGCCCAGCTGTAGACCCAGCTGCGCTCCCTCCACGGTGCCCATTCCAGCCCCCCAGTTCCACGTCATGGAATAGGGCCAGCGGCCCCGCCCTCGGTCCAGCACCGCCCAGCTCTCCGCCGGGTCCACCTCGAACGTGCGGCCGTCCACCGTGAGGGTGCCGCCCACCCGCCGGGCCACATCCTTGAGCGTGTACTGGAACAGCCTCTCGCTCCAAGGAACGACGACCCCGAGCGCCTCACCGCCAGGGGGAACGGTCAGCCGGGCGGCCACCCGGCGCGAGCTGACCGCGAGGACCGTGCCGCCGGCGCCCTCCGTGAAATGAAGCTCCAGACCGCCCCCTGACGCGCTCGCCGAGATGGGCGGCAGCCCGTCCGGAAGGACCACCCCGCGAGCAAGTGGAAGGATGGCGTCCTGGCTGAGCTCCTCGCCACGTTCCCGATCATGGAGGTACACCTGCAGCACGCCGGCATAGTCCAGGCTGGAAATGGTGAGCCCCAGGACATGCGTGGGAGTGATGATGCCCCAGTACTCCCAGCGCTTGGTCCGACCCCAGCCCCGGAGGTTGGTCCGGTGCAGCTGTGAGCGGGTGTAGCCGACAGCGGCCGGGTTCAGCGTGCCGTTGGCGAGGCACAGGTCCGTGGCTTCGATGATCTCCCGCATCCGGCCAGCCTAGACCAACCTCTCGATCGCGCCGTCTCCGTGGAACATTACGGCGGCCTCGGCCTCGGCCTCCACATCGTGCGGGAGATCGTCATAGCGCTCGGCGGCTCGGTCCATGCCGAGAGCAAGCCCAACGAAGGAACCACCCTCACGGTGGAGCTGCCATGCGCCGGGCCCCCCTCCTCCGAGCCGAAAAGCCACGAGGTCGAAGCCGAGGTCGCAGCCCCCACCTCGTAGCACCTCATGTTGGAAGGCCTGTTCGCGGGATATGCTCGAGAGACGATGCGCATCCTCTTCCACATCCAGGCCTCGCCCTTCGCCCGCCGTACCCGCCTCGCGCTCGCGCACAAGGGGCTCACCGTCGAGCTGCGTGACGTGCGGACCCACCCGGAGTACTTCGAGGAGTCGCGGCGCCTCTCCCCGCTCAAGACGATCCCCGTCCTGGTCGAGGAGGATGGCCGCGTCCTCGGGGACTCGACCGCCATCTCCCACTACCTGGATCGGGCCTACCCTTCGGCCCCACGGCTCTGGCCGTCGGAGTCCGATGACGCGCACGCGGTCTTCGAGGTCACCTCGCTCGTCGACGTCGCCCTGGAAAGAATCCTCGATCTCGGACTTCGGTACCACGCGCTTCACACCTCCGACGCCTGGAGTGCCGTGAAGGCCGAGACGATGGAGCGTGCCCAACGCGCGCTGGACGCACTGGGCCAGCGCGTCTCGGCACTCTCGCGCCCCACCATCGCCCGGAGTGGCTGGTCGGCGGCGGACATGTGGCTCTTCGCCGCGGAGCAGTGGCTCGCCACGGTGCCCCAGCGTGCGGCCAGGTTCCCCGTGGCCGCACAGGTGGTGTCGCTCGGCTGGCGCCTGCCTCCAGAGCTCTCTCGCTGGGCCGATCAGCACCGAGACCGACCGGACGTGCGCGCACTCGACTAGAGTCCACCGCCCCCATGACTTCCGCTTCAGTGAAGGCGCTCGGCTCGCGAGTACTCATCTTCCTGGCGTGGGCCAGCGTCCTCGCACAGGCGTTCACCCACTTCGATCCAGGCAGTCTGGCGGTGACCGGGTGGAACTCGGATTCCGCCATCACGGTCCTTCAGTCCAATGATCCGGTCTTCGATGCCTTCCGCCTCTACTACTACGGGCAGGATCGCTTCGGCGCGTGGCCGTGGCTCGCGGCACAGGGATGGCGAGCACTCACCGGGTTCGACTGGACGCCCTACCGGCTCTTTCTCTGGCACGCCACCTGGGCGTGCACCGCGTGCCTCGCGCTGCTGGGACTGCACCGGCGGGTAGGGCTGTTCCTGGCGGCGGGCTTCGCGGCGCTCGCGCTCCTGTCGCCGCTCTTCCAGTTGCAGCTGTTCGCCATCAATCAGCCCTATGGCTGGCAGCTCACGGCACTGCTCCTCGCGTGGTGGACGCTCACCCGCTTCATCGAGGCACTTGCCGCGCCCTCCCCTACCCGGGCCACATGGGGTTGGGGGGCCGCGGCCACCGTCTTCACCACGATGGCCTGCTGGATCTCGCCCACCTCGGGCCCGTTGTTGCTGGTGTGCCTGATGGTGCAGGGGTGCCGCGCCGGAGTGCTGAGTCCTCCAGGGCGAGGGCGCTGGCGTTTGCTGGGGTCCCTGGTGCCGCTGGCCGCTGGCATCGGCTTCGAGGCGTGGGTGCGCCACGTCTACCATCGCTTCGCCAAGCACGAGTTCGGGTACGACTACCGCACGAGCATGCAACTGGACAACGGCTACCTGCTCGCGAACACGCGCGCGGTGTTCGGCCGGGTCCTCGAGCATGAGCTCGCTCCGCTCGTGCTCTTCGGGTGGGCGGCGGGGTTCATCGCGCTGGCCTTCCTCCTCTTTCATCTGCGCCGGCGCACGCTGGCGGGTCAGACCGAGCAGGCCGAGCTCGCCGCCCTGACGCTGGCGTTCGCTGGGGCTGCGCTCGCCAACGCGGTGATCACCCTGCTCGTGCGTCATGCGCGCCTCAACGAGCACGACATCCGCTATCTCGTGCCCACCTTCGCGCTGGGGGTACTGGCAGCCGCCGCTGGCTTCTTCTTCCTCCTCGGACAGGTGCCGCAGTTGCGAACCCGGCTGGGCGCGCTGTCCGCGTTCCTCGCCGTGGGCGTCATCGCGGGCAGTCATCTCCTCATGAAACCCCGTGTTCCGGAGCCCCTCCTGGCACTCGCCCAGGAGACCACGGATGCGGTCGTCGCCCGCGCCGCCGGCACGGTGCTGCTCGGCGGCTACTGGGACAGCTACATCCTGGGGGCACTCGATCCCGAGCACAGGCTCCCGACCGTTGCGATAGAAATGGATCAGCAGCGGACCCCCTTCTGGGTACCGCAGCTGCGCGAGGCGCGAGAGATACTGGTTTCCTTCATCCAAAACGCCCAGGAGCCATGGGCCGGAACCCTCGAGCAGCCCAATCCGTGGCTCCTCCAGTACGGGGTCCCCTTCCAACTCGCGGACGCCCGCTGGGCCGTTCATCCGCCCTTCCTCTTCGCGCGCTACCGCAACGAGCGGGAACACACCCTGCCGGTGCGGCTCACTCCAGAGCGAGGCTTCAAGCCCTGCAAGCCGGGCGCATCGCTCACCGTGAACTTCGAGCAACCCTTCGAGCGAGGCCTGCTGTTGGTGAGCACCCGGGCGCCCGCGGGAGGCATCGACGTGGAGGCACCTGGAGCGGCCGAGGCGCGGCTGGAGGCACTCCCCAATGTGTGGTTGCTGCACCTGTCCACCGGAGCGCAGCCGCTGCGACAGGTGACGCTCCGGGTACGGCCCGACGTGGTGTCCGAACGCTGTGAATTCAGCGGAGTCGCCCTCGTGACCGGAGCGCCACTGGCATCCATCGGAGCCGCTGAGAGAGATTGAAGGACCTCGGGAGGGTCCGCGCTCATCGCTGGCCAGCGGACCCTCTTCGAATCCGGGTCTCCCGTCCGTCTCCATCTGGGGCCTCCTGCTTTCGGTCCACCTCGTCGAGCACCTGCACGTCGAGGTGGGTCACATCGCCCCATTGCACGAGGGTGAGCTGCTCGCCGTCACTGCTCAACCGGTTGATGCTGGCATTGCGCAACTCATGCTGGCGCGGCGCATCGAGCGCCATGCCGCTTGCGGCCCGATACAGACAATCCAGCACGCCGCCGTGCGCCACCAGTGCGATACGCCCGCTGGGATGACGCCGCGCGAGCGTCAGGGTGATATCCAAGATGCGCATGTGGAGTTCCGCGAGTGATTCACCCCCCGCGGGAGCCCAATCCACCATGCGCGCCTTCCAGGCGGCGAAGGCTTCCGGATGACGCGCCTCCACCTCGGCGGGCGTCAGGCCCTGGAAGATGCCGAAATGCCGCTCGCGCAGACGTGGCTCGGCCTGCACCTGCAGGACCCGTCCCGTGGCGAGAGCCTGCGCGGTCTGCATGGCCCTCGAGAGATCGCTCGAGTAGATCGCATCCAATGGTTCGGATGAGAGCGCACGTCCGAGCGCCTCGGCCTGCGCCCTGCCATGCGCATTGAGCGGCACGTCGAGATGACCCTGCAGACGGCGGTCGAGGTTCCAGGCCGTCTCTCCATGACGGATGACCACCAGGTGTGTGATGGCGGAGACAACGGGACGGCTCACCGACATGATGTTCCCTTCCTCTGCGGTTCGAACGGGGCCATGTCCGTGACTTCGCCTGGGAGTTGTCCACCGGGCCGGCCAGCTTCCGCACCCGCGTCTACATACCCTGAGCTCGAGTCTCCCGCCTTGGGCTCGGGCCGTACGAGCGCAGAACCCGCCTGCCCGGCCCGAGCGCCTTGACAAAGTGCATATGCACACTTAGATACATCCCATGAGCAGAACACCCGCCCGCCTCGACACCTGCAACGCCTTCGCCCTTCGCCAGGCGACGCGTCATGTGTCGCAGCTCTATGAGCAGCACCTGGCCAAGGCGGGCCTGACCGGCAACCAGTTCTCGATCCTCGGCCACCTCGTCACCAACGGCGACCTGACCATGGCCCAGCTTGCCGAGCTGCTGGTCATGGACCGCACCACCCTGGTACGGGCCCTGGGACCTATGAAGCGCGACGGCCTCGTGGTCCACCGCCCTCGCGAAAAGGGGACGCGCCAACTGCTGCTCGGCCTCTCCGACGCCGGAAAGGCGCGCTTCCAGCAGGCCCTGCCCCATTGGGCCGCCGCCCAGGCGGCCTTCGAGGCTCGGATCGGCGCCGACGCCGCCCTGGCCATGCGCCGCCAGCTCCTCGCCCTCACCGACTCCGTCTGACCCCCGGCCGCCCTCGTGCGGCCCGTTCTTCAACCCGAAAAGTGCATATGCACACCAAACCGAGGACATCTCCCATGAACATCAAAGGCTCCATTGCCCTGGTCACCGGCGCCAACCGTGGTATCGGCCGCACCTATGTGAAGGCCCTGCTCGACCGAGGCGCCGCCAAGGTCTACGCCGCCGCTCGCGACACGGCCTCGCTCGCCGACCTGGCCGCCGACCCGCGCGTCGTCCCCCTGGCCCTTGATGTCACCAACGCCGCCCAGATCGCCGCCGCCGCCAGGACCGCCTCCGACGTCACCCTGCTGGTCAACAACGCTGGTGTCGCCAACGGCGGCGACCTGCTGCGCGCCGACGTGGTCCAGGCCGCCCGCCAGGAGATGGAGGTCAACTACCTGGCGCCCCTCGCCCTGGCCCAGGCCTTCGCGCCAGCCCTGGCCGCGGCCGGTGGCGGCGGGGTGATCAACGTCCTGTCCTTCCTGTCCCTGGCCGCGCCGCGAGGGTCGGTGACCTATTCAGCCTCCAAGGCCGCCAGCTTGTTCATGACCCGCGGCCTGCGCGCCTTCCTGGCCGGCCAGGGCACGCGCGTGGTCGCCACCATGCCGGTGCAGGTGGAGACCGACATGGGCCGCAACCTGCCCGAGCCTCGTCTGACCCCCGAGGAGGTGGTGGCCGAGAGCCTCGACTCCCTGGAGAACGGCGTCGACGAGCACTTCCCCGGAGAGCTGTCTCGCCGCGCCCACACCGCCTTTACCGCCGACCCCAAGGGCTTCCAGGCCCGGTTCCTGGCCGGCGGCGCGCAATAGCCACTGCCTGCTCTCCTCTCGGGACACTCGTCCCTTCCCCCAGAAGCGGTCCTCTGAGCAGGCGTGGGTACGGGTCATGGGAGATTCCGCTCCTCACGCCAGCGAGGGCCAGCAGTACGTTACGGCTTGAGCTTCCACACCAGCAGGGAACGACACATGGCAGAGACGAACGCGAAGGCAAGCGGCACATTCAAGATTGGCGGTGACCTGGAGGTGAACCGGCTGGGGTTCGGCGCGATGCGCATCACCGGCAAGGGCATCTGGGGACCGCCGGAGGACCCCGCGGAGGCCCGGAGGACCGTCAAGCGAGTCCCCGAGCTGGGCATCAACCTCATCGACACGGCGGACAGCTACGGGCCCTACGTGAGCGAGGAAATCCTCGCGGAGGTGCTGGCGCCCTACCCCAAGGGAATGGTCATCGCCACGAAGGGAGGCCTCACCCGCCATGGGCCCGACAAGTGGCCCCCACTCTGTCGGCCCGAGTACCTGCGTCAGTGCGTGTTGATGAGCCTGCGCCGGCTGAAGCAGGAGCGCATCGACCTGTGGCAGCTGCACCGCATCGACGCGAAGGTGCCGCGCGATGAACAGTTCGGCGTCATGGCGGACATGCAGCGCGAGGGCCTCATCCGCCACCTGGGTCTGAGCGAGGTGAACGTCGAGGAGATCAAAGCCGCCGGCCGCTTCTTCAAGGTGACGACGGTGCAGAACCTCTACAACCTGGCGAACCGGCAGAGCGAGGCGGTGCTCGACTACTGCGCCGCGAATGGCATCGGGTTCATCCCGTGGTTCCCGCTGGCCGCGGGAGGCCTCTCGGCGCCGGGGGGACTGCTCGACACCGTCGCGAAGAAGCTCTCGGCCACGCCGTCGCAGGTGGCGCTCGCGTGGGTGCTCCAGCGCAGCCCGGTCATGCTCCCCATCCCGGGCACGGGCAAGGTGAGACACCTCGAGGAGAACACCGCGGCCGCCGGCCTCACGCTCTCGGACGAGGACTTCCGCGCGCTCGATGCCCAGGGGCGCGAGGCGTGGCAGCAGGCTCAGCGGAAGTGAAATGAGGGCGCCGGGGTCCGCGCTGAACAGGAGCTTCGGATAGCGAGAGGCCCGCAGGGCCGCATGCGCCCGCTCCAGGTGAGCGGGGCGCAACACCGACCTCGCAGACGCGGGGACCCGAGCTCCCCGCTCAGGGACCGTTGGCGCAGGCATTGTGCTGCACGTCGTAGTGCTGACCGGCGGGGCAGGTGCAGTGGTAGACCGAGTCGGTGCCCAGGGAGCACGAGGAGCCACCGGCGCACCGCAGGGGCGGGAAGGCGAACTCGCACACGTAGGGGCTGACCTGCGAGCAGGCCACGTCATCCCAGTAGCCGGTGGTGTACATGCGGGCGCAGTCCTGGAAGTCGTTCTCCACACCGTCCATGTCGTTGGGCTCGCCCGAGCTCCAGTTGAAGTAGGTGGCGGAGTTGCCCTCGGGGGTCTGCCAACCCGCAGAGGTGGACGACTGCCCGCTGGCCTGCTTGAGGCCGATGTACGTCAGGTCCGTCCCGATGATGGAGTAGATGGCGGAGTTGCTGGCGGAGTTGAAGGGCACGGCGAGCCGGCCGCCCATGGCCGTGCAGTCCGCCTTGGCGTTCGCCCAGGTCATACCGGTGGAGTAGCGGTGGTACACGATGCCACCTGCGGTGGTCTGGGCCGCGGGCACCGGAGCGCACTGGTCGGGAGCGAGGGCCGCCTGTTGCGTCTGGAGCTCGGAGGCGGAGTCCGAGGCCTCCGGAAGACCGCCACAGCCACTCCAGAGGAGCGCCGCGAGACCCATCATCATGGGGCGAGACACGACCGTGGACGTGCGGACATTGCGCATGACAGGCATTCCTTGCGATAGGGGTGGGACGGCTCCACGCGGGGAAATGAGGAACGAGAGCCGCCGTGCCCACCGCTCAGCTGAGTGAACTGAGCGGGAGCACATCGACTTGGACCCGTGAGGGGTAAATCCGGGCAACGGGCCTTTTTCTTTTTCGCCTGGATACACGTCCTCCCCCGCGCCGCCCACGCAACAGGAGAGGCGCGCATCCGCGCGGGTGATGACTCCGGACACCAGGTGGTGAATGCCGTCATCACGCCGCGTGACGCTGGGTGAAGCCGGGTGACGGGAGTGCTCGTCCCAAGTGACTGATTTCCCGAGAAAAGGCGGCGCAGTCCTTCGAGGGAAGAGGGAGCGGGGCGTTGGCATGCGTCCTGCTCCGCGCTGCTCACACTCACACTCCACTACTCGGCCTCACGGAGTCGGAAATGTCCATCTCATCCGCCAACCGCACGCCCTTCTTCGCGCCCCTCTCGAGCACCTCCAACTGCAAGCCAGTCTCCGCTCCGGCCGAGAGCGTGGAGAGAACCGCCGGGCCGCAGCCTCAGAACGGCCTGTGGCAGAAGCTCCTGTCCGACTCCTTCGAGCAGGGCCCGAGCAAGCTGGGCGGCGCCTTGGGCTCCGGCAAGATGGAGCAGCTGCCGCAGGTGCTCGGCGAGCTCACGCAGCTGATGAATGCCCTGGAGACGATGCTGCAGGGGGGCCAGGGCGGCGTCCCGGCCGAGGGGCCGCAGGACCTCGCGTCCCAGGGGGTGCTGGCGTCCAACGCCGCGCCCACGGCCCAGAGCCCGGCTCCCGCCCCGAGCAAGTCCATCAGCCCGGACAACCCGACACCATCCACACGCTCCAGTGACGCGGGCCCAGGGTTTGGCGCGCCATCCGCCGGGTCCACCGAACAGGTGAATCCGAGCGAGCCGTGGTTGGCCAAGAACAACGTCGGCTCGCCCTACAACAGCAACATGCAGCTCATCGAGCCGAGCCAGAAGAGCCAGTTCAAGTACACCAACACGTTCGTCAACAATACGAACCAGCCGCAGACCATCACGCTCTGGAACAAGACGGGAGAGAACGGCGGTCCGAACGACGGGCAGCACTTCGACAAGAGCACGCCGAAGACTTTCACGCTGCAGCCCGGCCAGTCGCAGCTCGTGGCGTTCGACAGCAATAGCAGTGTGGCGTGGTGCGCGTCGAAGGACGGCTCGGCGAAGCCGGGCGCGAACTTCGGTCAAACCTGGGGAGAAGCAACGTTCGCGAACGCCGGCACGGGCTGGAGCGGTTATGACACCAGCCAGATCAGCCCAGCGGGCCACCAGGGCAACATGTCCATCAAGAACGAGGCCACGGGCCACACCGTGACGGAGGCCAACGCCTGGCAGACGCCCTCGGACAACCCCGCCGGCCGCGATGTGGGCGTCCCCGCCGGCCCACTGAATCTGACCACGACCTTCAGTTGATGGGCGCGCGAGCCGCGCTCTCCTGCCACGTGGGCGCGTTCACTTCGACCTGGCGGCGCGTTGGAAGGCCTCGCGGGCGCGCTGGATCTCCGGCCTGTGGCGTTGCGCCCAGGTCGCGAGCTCGGTCACCGGCTCCAGCAGCGTTCGTCCGAGCCGCGTGAGCTCGTAGTCCACGCGCGGCGGAATCGTCGGGTAGACGGTCCGCGTCACCAGCCCGTCACGCTCGAGGCCGCGCAGCGTGAGGGTCAGCATGCGCTGCGAAATCCCCTCGATGGCTCGTTTGAGGTCGCTGAAGCGCATCGTGCCTTCACCGAGGTTGACGATGACCATCACACTCCACTTGTCCCCGACGAGGCTCAGGATCTCTCGCGTCGCGACGCAGTCGTCGTCGAAGCTCCTGGTCATCTTTCCGTTCCCTAGTGACTTCAATGTGCCTCCTTGTCTGGCGTCCGCACGGTATGCAAAAGAGCCAAGGTCACCATCCGTAACCAGGCACATCAAGGTAACAAACAAGACCACGAGGGATGCCATGACTCTTTCGATCGGCGTTGGTGCGAGACCGTCCAAAGCTCTTCCCGCCAGCCTGTGGGTCGTCCAGGCGCTCCTGGGCGTCGTCTTCACCGGCACGGGCCTCTGGAAGCTCTCGACTCCGATCCCGGAGCTCGCCGCGATGATCCCGTGGGCAGGACAGGTTCCGGCAGCATTCCTGTACGCGACGGCTGTGAGCGATCTGTGCGGCGGGATCGGCATCGTCCTCCCCTCGCTCACGCGCATCAAGCCGGGCTTGACCGTCCTCGCCGCGCTGGGCTGCGCGGCGCTCCAGGTCTGCGCGATCGTCTTCCACGTCTCGCGCGGAGAGGCCGCGAATACCCCCTTCAACTTCCTGCTCGTCGCGCTCGCGCTCTTCGTCTTCTGGGGGCGACGGTACCGAGCCCCCATCCAGCCTCGGGCTTGACAGACGCTGGGGCTGGCACCCGACCTCATCTCCACTCCGCGAGGTACTCGTGGCTGTCCGCGTTGTCTCGCGCGAGGGCGGGATTCGCGGTCGCCAGCTTCTTGCAGTCGCTCTGTCCAAAGGCCCAATCATTCGTGCCGCCCAGGACGGTGAAGTGGCTCATCTCGTGGATGAGGATGCCGCCCATGGAGTCCGTGCCCGTCATCGGCCGGGCCCAGAAGCCATTGCACACGAAGATGCGGTACGGCCTGTCCGGATACACGTAGGAGTACGCATCATCGTCTGTACAGGTGCAGTCGATGACGACCTGCTTGGAGTCAAAGGCTGACTTGATGGCGGTGAAGTGCGACCTGACGGCGTTCACACTGGCCGTGTTGACCGTGCCGAACCAGGTCGTGAAGCGCGGGACCGGAATCAGGTTGGGGTCCAACATGTAGACGTAGGCGTCATTGGCCATGCTCCGCGCGGTGGAGTACGCGGTGCTGAGCGTGGAAGCGGGGCGCTCGGTGCAGCCCTCCGTGGACAGCTCTTGCGCGGTGACGGTGCCGGAATCTCGCGCCCCCGGACCGACGAACGGCCTGCCCTCGATGTCGATACTCAGATTGTCCGAGCGGAGCTGGGAGGCACCGCCGGTCCCCTCGTCGGCGGGATGCCAGGCGGAGTCATAGCGGATGCTGTATCGGCCCGTGCGGGACAGGTCATAGAAGGAGTCCAGGTCCACGGTGTACGAGACGCTCTCGCCCGACCCCAACCGAAGGTAGGCGGTCTCCTGGGTCGGAGCCCACTTGTAGAGACGCCCCTTGTACTGCGCCCTCGCGCCGTCCACCGTCACCACGAACAGGTCTCCCCTGAGGCCGTCCACCGGCGTGCGCCTCTTCAGCAAGCGCACCGCGTCCGAAGACACGTTGGCCAGAGTCACCGTCACCCGCACCGCCTCGCTCGCCGCCAGCGACACGCGGGGCACCGACAGGGTCACCACCACGTCGCCCGCGACCGCGTCCCGCGCCCCCTCGACCAACGCGGGTGCCTCTCCGCCCTGCTCACCCCATCCGCCACAGGCCCCCAACAACCCCACACTGACGACCGCACTCATCCACCGGTTCAAGCGACCACAAGCGCTGAGGCTCATCGTAGGCTTTCCTTTCAGGAACATGCGTGAAGCAAGATTTCACGGATGCGAGACAGCCTTCATCCTTGTCGCGGGCGGCTGTCTCGCCATGATGCCTATATCGATTTCCGATGAGCCCCGTCCAGGACTCGCGTTTTCCGCTCACTTGAACTTTCCTTCCAAGCAGTGCCATCGCGTGGCAACGCCTGGACTGTCTCCATCCACTAGGATGAGAGCATGCTCACACCTCGTGCTTGCCTGGTCCTCCTGGGCCTCCTGGCGTCTCCCGTGCTGGCGGAAGTGCCCACGGGCTTCCAGGAGACTCGCTACCCCTCCTCTGCGCTGACCCCTGCCACGGGGCTGGCCTGGGCGCCGGATGGCTCGGGACGGCTCTTCATCCTCAACAAGGACGGCCACGTTGACGGAGGATGAGGGCGGGAGCGCCTCGTTCTCGGTGGCGCTCTCCAAGAACCCCGGTCAGCGCGTGAACGTCACGGTGGCTCGAACGGCAGGGGACACGGACGTCACGGTGTCGAGTGGCGAAACCCTGACCTTCACTGCGTCCAACTGGAGCACCCCGCAGTCCGTCACCGTGTCGGCCGCGGAGGATGCGGACTACGTCACGGACACGGCCACGATCACCGTGGCCGCGCCGGGAGCGGATGCCCGAACAGTGGCAGTCACCGTGCGGGACAATGAAGCTCGGGCTCCGACGATCTTCTCTTCTCCTGTCACCACCGCGGTGGTGGGCGTCCCGTATCGCTATGAGGTGGTGGCCAATGGGGTGCCAGCCCCCTCGTTCTCGCTGACGAACAGCGTGCCGGGCCCGACCATCGATGCGAGCAGCGGAGTGCTCGTCTGGACGCCGCAGGCGGTGGGCACGGTGGACCTGTCGGTGAGCGCGAGCAACGGGGTGAGTCCGGACGCCGTGCAATCCTTCCAGGTGGCCGTGAAGGCGGACGAGCCTCCTCGTGCGGTGCTCACGCGTCCCACGGAAGGGGAGCGGGTCTCGGGAGCGACGGCGGAGTTCTTCGGGGACTGCCAGGACGACGTGGGCTGCACGAAGGCGGAGTTCTACGTGGACGGCGTGCTGGAGAGCACGGACTCGCAGACCTCCGGGCACTACTCCTATGGCGGGGAGCCCAACCGCTGGGACACGACGTCCCTGAGGCCCGGGGCCCATCAGGTCCGCATGGTGATCTACGACACCGCGGGTCAGAGCGCGGCGGCCGAGGTCAAGGTGTGCGTAGGGGATGGAGCGTGTGTCACTCCCGAGCCGCCTGTGGAGGGTTCGGAAGGCTGCGGGTGTGGCGCGAGCCCGGGAGGAGCGCTCGCGTGGCTTGGGCTGGTGTTGGTGCTGCGGCGCCGGCGCGCGCACGGCGGCTGAGTTGGAGCGTCGCGGGCCGGCCCCGTGTTGAAGGGATGCGACAGCCTCACGGCTACGCTACAACCCACCGCATGCACAAGAAGGCCATCATCTTCCATGGCACAGACGGCCGGCCCGACGTTTGTTGGTACCCCTGGCTCGGCGAACGGTTGAAGTCCCGGGGGTATCACGTCGAGATACCCCACTATCCGAGCCTCAACCACGAGCCGATAGAGACCTTCTTGCCCAAAATCTTGTCCAACCATGTCTTTGATGAAGACACGGTGCTCGTAGGGCATTCAGGGGGCGCAGCGCTGTTACTCAGTATTCTCGAGCGTATTGAGACCCGGGTATCACAAGCCATCCTGGTGGCCGGGTATGCAACGGAGCCGAACACCCACCCGGAACCTGTCCTGCAGCCAGGCTATGATTGGGAAAAGATCAAAGCGCACGTGCAGGACCTGTATTTTGTCAATTCCATCAATGACCCCTACGGCTGCGACGACAAGCAAGGCCGCATGATGTTCAACCATCTTGGGGGCACGTTGATCATTCGCGATGAGGGCCATTTCGGGTCGGCTGATCAGGATTACCCGACGTTCGAGCTCCTGGATCAGCTCATCCACCGGAGTGGACAACCCTGACCCCAGCCCAGGGTTCGCCTGAGAAGCAGGCAGGAGGGCATGCGCCCGCGAGCGGGCCCGGTCCGTAGCCTCACCATCCCATGACCGTTATCGGAGAGGGCCCGGATGAACCTCTCCCTCTCTCTCGACAGGCCGCCGCTCGTGACGGTGACTCCCGATGGGCTCTACTGCCCGGCCGGGGGCTTCCACATCGACCCGTGGCGACCCGTGGCCCGTGCTCTCATCACCCATGCCCACGGCGACCACGCCCGGTGGGGAAGCGAGCGCTACCTCGGCGCCAGTCCCTCCGCGGATCTGTTGCGCAAGCGCCTGGGCCCGGACGCGAACATCTCCACGCTCGGCTACGGCGAGCGCCTGTCGCTCGGCGAGGTGACGGTCAGCTTCCACCCCGCGGGCCACGTGCTGGGCAGCGCTCAAATCCGCATCGAGCACCATGGCGAGGTGTGGGTGGTGTCCGGTGACTACAAGCGCGACCCGGACCCGACGTGCGCTCCCTTCGAGCCCGTCCGCTGCGACACCTTCATCACCGAGGCCACCTTCGGGCTGCCCATCTACCGCTGGGATGACACGCGGCTCGTCGCCGCCGAGGTGCTGCGCTGGTGGGACTCCAACCGAGAGGCGGGCCGGGCCTCGGTGCTCTTCTGCTACGCGCTGGGCAAGGCCCAGCGGATCCTCGCCGAGCTCGCCCGGCTCACCGACCGCGTGGTGCTCGTGCACGGTGCCACCCATGCACTCGTGGAGAGCTACCGCGAGGCCGGCGTGTCCATGCTCCCCACCCGCCCCGTGGCCGAGCTGGAGAAGGGCACTTCCTACGCCGGGGCGCTCGTGCTCGCTCCGCCCAGCGCCGCCGGCTCCACGTGGATGCGCCGCTTCGGTGAGTATGAGACGGGCTTCGCCTCGGGGTGGATGCGCGTGCGCGGCAACCGGCGCCGCCGCGGCCATGACCGGGGCTTCGTCCTCTCCGACCACGCGGACTGGCCGGGCCTCCTGCGCACCGCGAAGGAGACGGGTGCCTCGCGCATCCTCGTCACCCATGGCTCCAGCGAGACGCTCGCGCGCTACCTGCGCGAGCACCTCGGCCTCGATGCGGCGCCTCTCTCCACTCCCTTCGAGGGCGAGACGGAGGACTGACCCATGCGACGGCTCGCGGACCTCTATGACGCGCTCGACTCCACCACCTCCACCAACGCCAAGGTGGAAGCGATGGTGGCCTACTTCCGCGACACGCCACCCGAGGACGCCGCGTGGGGCCTGTTCTTCCTCACCGGCCGCCGTCTCAAGCGGCTCGTGGCTCCCAAGGCCCTCCGCCAATGGATTCGCGAACTGACCGGCACCCCCGAGTGGCTCTTCGACGAGTCCTACGCCGTGGTGGGCGACCTCGCCGAGGTCATCGCCCTGCTGCTCGACCAGAACGAGCGCCCCCGGGAGCCCGAGGAGCTGTCCCTCTCGCGCTGGTTGGAGGAGCGCCTGTTGCCGCTCGCCGGACTCTCCCTCCCCGAGCAGCGCGAGCGCGTCACCGGCTGGTGGCACGTGCTCCCCCGCCGCGAACTGTTCCTCTTCAACAAGATGCTCACCGGGGAGCTGCGCGTCGGCGTCTCCGACACGCTCGTCGTCCGCGCGCTGGCGCAGTACACCGGGCTGCCTCCGGCCGCCGTGTCCCACCGGCTCATGGGCATCTGGGCTCCCTCGCGCGCCTTCTTCGAGCAGCTCGTCACGCCGGACGTCTCCGATGGCGACCGTTCGCGTCCCTATCCGTTCTATCTGGCCAGCCCGCTGGAGCAGCCCGTGGAGCAGCTCGGCGAGCGGGAGGACTGGCTCGCCGAGTGGAAGTGGGACGGCATCCGCGGCCAGCTCATCCGCCGCCAGGGCGGCGTCTACTTGTGGAGCCGGGGCGAGGAGCTCCTCACCGAGCGCTTCCCGGAGATCGCCGAGGCCGCCGCCAGCCTCCCCGATGGCACCGTGCTCGATGGCGAGGTGCTCGCCTACGCCGAGGGGCAGCCGCTGCCCTTCAGCCGGCTCCAGCGCCGCATCGGCCGGCAGAAGCTCACGCCCAAGGTGCTCGCCGAGGCCCCCGCCGCCTTCATGGCGTACGACCTGCTCGAGCAGGACGGGCAGGACCTTCGTGCGCTCCCGCTGCGCGAGCGCCGCGCCCGGATGGAGGTGTTGCTTCGCGACCGGCCGCTGTTCCCCGTGTCACCCGCCATCGAGGCGCCCACCTGGGAGGCCCTCGCCGAGGTCCGGTGCGAGTCCCGCTCGCGCAACGTCGAGGGATTCATGCTCAAGCGGCTCGAGTCCTCCTATCAGCACGGGCGCAAGCGCGGGGACTGGTGGAAGTGGAAGATCGACCCGTTCACCGTGGATGCCATCCTGCTCTACGCGAACCCGGGGCACGGACGGCGGGCCTCGCTCTACACGGACTACACCTTCGCCGTGTGGAATGGCGAGGAGCTGCTGCCCATCGCCAAGGCGTACTCGGGGCTGACGGACGAGGAGATTGGCAGGCTCGACCGGTGGATCCGCGCGCACACCCGGGAGAAGTTCGGGCCGGTCCGCTCCGTGGACCCCGTGCAGGTGTTCGAGCTCCACTTCGAGGGCATCGCCTCGTCTCCCCGGCACAAGTCGGGCATCGCCTTGCGGTTCCCCCGGATTGCCCGGTGGCGCTCAGACAAGACGCCGCGTGACGCGGACTCGCTCGAGCGGTTGAAGGAGTTGCTCCATGCCTCCGCGTAGGCTCCATTCCTGGTTCAAAGCGCAGGGGTGGGAGCCGTTTCCCTTCCAGCTCCAGGCCTGGGAGGCGTACGCGAACGGGCGGAGTGGGCTGATTCATGTCCCCACAGGCGCCGGGAAGACCTACGCCGCCTATCTCGGGCCCCTCGCGGAGGTCGCGCAGCATCGGCGCAAGGGATTGCAGATCCTCTACATCACGCCCCTGCGCGCCGTCTCCCGCGACATCGAGCTCGCCTTGAATGCGCCGCTGTCCGCGCTCGACGCCGGCATCACCGTGGAGAGCCGCACGGGAGATACCTCCGCATCCATCCGCCGCCGCCAGCGCGAGCGGCTCCCCGAAGTCCTCATCACCACCCCCGAGTCCCTCTCTCTCCTGCTGTGCAACGAGCGCGCGCAGGAGCTCTTCTCCTCCCTGCGCTGCATCATCGTCGACGAGTGGCATGAGCTCCTCGGCTCCAAGCGAGGCACCCAGGTGGAGCTCGCCCTCGCCCGGCTGCGCCGCTTCGCTCCCAGCGCTCGCACGTGGGCCCTCTCCGCCACCCTCGCCAACCTCGACGAGGCCGCTCGCGCCGCCGTGGGTCCCCACGTCACCCCCACCTTCATCCGCGCCGGACTCGCGCGCCCCGTCCACGTCGAGACCCTCCTCCCAGACTCCGTCGACGCCTTCCCGTGGGCCGGACACCTCGGCTTCTCCATGCTGCGCAAGGTGTCCGACTGGCTCGACCCCGAGCGCTCCACCCTCTTCTTCACCAACACGCGCTCCCAGGCCGAGCGCTGGTACGAGGGCCTGCGTTTCCTCCACCCCGAGTGGGAGGATGTCCTCGCCCTCCACCACGGCTCCATCGACCGCGAGGCCCGTGAGCGCGTGGAGCGGGGCCTCAAGGACGGTGGCGTGCGACTCGTCGTCTGTACGTCCTCGCTGGACCTCGGAGTGGACTTCGGCCCCGTGGAGCGCGTGGTGCAGGTGGGCAGCCCCAAGGGCATCGCCCGGACCCTCCAGCGCGCCGGCCGCAGTGCCCACCGCCCCGGCGAGACCGCGCACCTCCTCTTCGTCCCCACCCATGCCCTCGAGCTGGTGGAGATGGCCGCCGCCCGCGAGGCGCTCGCTCACGGAGAGGTGGAGCCCCGCGCACCCTTGCGCCAGCCGCTCGACGTGCTCGCCCAGCACCTCGTCACCTGCGCACTCGGCGGCGGCTTCACCCGCGACGCCCTGCTCTCCGAGGTGCGTGACACGCTCGCCTACCGCGACCTCTCCGAGGAGGACTTCGACCGCACCCTCCTGCTCGTGACGGAGGGCGGCCCCACGCTGCGCGCCTACCCGCAGTTCCGCCGCGTCCAGCGGCTCGAGGACAGGTACGTGGTGACGGATGCGCGCGTGGCCCGGCTCCACCGCCTCAACGTGGGCACCATCGCCTCGGACGCCACCGTGGAGCTACGCTACTTGAAGGGTGGCCGGCTCGGCACGGTGGAGGAGTCCTTCGTGAGCCGCCTGCGCCCCGGCGACACCTTCCTCTTCGCGGGCAAGCGGCTCGAGTTCCGCATGCTCAAGGACCTCACCGCCTACGTGAAGGTGGCCCGGGAGCGCGCCTCGGCCACGCCTCGCTGGAGCGGCGGACGGCTGCCCCTCTCCGGCTCTCTCGCCGCCGCGATGCGCCGCGCCTTCCACTCGGTGCGCGAGGGCCACCTCGACACCCGGGAGCTCGAAGCGGCCCGTCCCGTGCTGGAAGCCCAGGCGCGGCTGTCCCGGCTGCCCTCGCGCGACGCCTGCCTCGCCGAGCTGTGCCACACCCGCGAGGGCCACCACCTCTTCCTCTACCCCTTCGAGGGCCGCCTGGTGCACGAGGGACTCGCCGCGCTGCTCGCCCTGCGCCTCACGCGTCTCCAGAAGGCCACCTTCAGCCTCGCGGTGAACGACTACGGCCTGGAGCTGCTCACCCCCTCGCCCTTCCCCTTCGAGGAGGCGCTGCGTCCCGCGCTCTTCACCCGCGAACGGCTGGTGGAGGACATCCTCGAGAGCGTCAACCTCAGCGAGCTGGCCCGGCGCCAGTTCCGCGACGTGGCTCGCGTGGCGGGGTTGGTGATGCCGGGGCTGCCCGGCGCTCGCAAGTCCACCCGCCAGGTGCAGGCCAGCGCGGGCCTCCTCTATGATGTCTTCGCCCGCTACGAGCCGGACCATCTGCTGCTGGCCCAGGCGCGGCGCGAGGTGCTGGAGCAGCACTTCGAGCAGGCGCGGCTCGTGAGCACGCTGGAGCGCCTGGAGCGCTCGCCGCTGGAATGTGTCCACGTCCCACGGCCCACGCCGCTGGGCTTCCCGCTCGTCATCGAGCGCATCGGCGCCACCCTCTCCAACGAGTCCCTGTTGGACCGGGTGGAGCGCATGAAGGAGAAATGGCTGCGCGAGGACTCCCTGTCCGCCTAGGCGGCACCGACGTGGAGCTGCGTCCCGAGCGCGCCCTCCATTGGCCTGGAGGCGGCGTGCTCGCGGTGGCGGACCTGCACTGGGGCAAGCCGGAGAGCTTCCACCAGCACGGCATCCCCCTGCCCCCCGAGGTGCTGGAGGAGGACCTCGCCCGCCTCTCCGCCGCGCTGCGCGCCACCGGGGCCCGCAGGCTGCTGCTGGTGGGAGACCTCATCCACTCACGCCGGGGCCTTACGCCCGAGGTGGTGGAGCGCGTGGCCGCGTGGCGTGAGAGCCACGACGTGGAGATGGTGTTGGTGCGAGGCAACCACGACCGGCACCTGGACGCGCTGCCCTCCGCGTGGCGGATGACCCTGGTGGAGCCCCACCTCGACGAGGGCCCCTTCCGCTTCGCCCACCACCCGGAGCCCGCCGAGGGGCGCTACGTCTGGGCCGGCCACCTTCACCCCACCGTGCGGCTCACCAGCGGAGCGGATCGGCTGCGACTGCCCTGCTTCCACCTGGGCGCCGGAGTGGGCGTGCTGCCCGCCTTCAGCGCCTTCACCGGCGGCATGGACATGCGCCCACGCTCGGGCGAGCGCCTCTTCGCCATCGCCGGGGACTCCGTGGTGGAGGTGTCCCCCCCGAGCTCGTCCCGCCGGGCCCGGGGTTGAACGTCCCGGGCCCTCGGCGCATCTCCTACCGCGCCTTCAGGTGCACCCACACACCGCCCTGCGCGCGGAGGGTCGTGCCGAGGCGCACCTGGACCTTCCGTCCCGGAACGGCCTCCACCTGGTAGCGCTGAGCGATGCGGGCGAGGATGAGCTGGCCCTCCATCATGGAGAACTCCTTGCCGATGCACTGCCTCTGGCCGACACCGAAGGGCAGCCACGCCAGCTTGTGCCGCCCCTCGGAGCGCTCCGGCGTGAAGCGGTCCGGATCGAAGCGCTCTGGCTCTTCCCAGAGGCCCGGGTGGTGGTGGAACAGATGCATGAAGACCGCCACCGTCTTCCCCCCCGGAATCCGGTAGCCATCAATCTCATCCTCCTCCACCGACTCGCGGGGAACCCAAAACGCGGGCGAGTACAACCGGAGCGCCTCCTGAAGCACGTTCCGGGTGTGGGTGAGCTGGCGCAGGTCGGCGAAGCCGGGCACCCGCTGGCCGAGCACCCCCTCCACCTCCGTCCACAGCCTCTGAGCGTGCTCCGGATGCCGGGTCAGGAGATGGAAGGCCCAGGCCAGACCCACCGCGGTGGTCTCGTGCCCGGCGACGAAGAGTGCCGCGACCTCGTCCCGAAGCTGCGCGGGGGACATCCGCTCACCCGTCTCCTCATCGACCGCATGCAGCAGCAGGGAGAGCAGGTTGTCCTCCCCGGCGCCCTGCTGTCCCCGTTTGATGACCCGGTCGGTGCTCTCATCGAGGTACCGGAGACTCTCCCGGTAGCGGGCCCTGCCCGGGAACGGCACCCATTCCGGCAGGGACTTCGTCACCATCCCCAGCAACACGTAGTTCATGATGTCGACTGCGGCCTGCCCCACGCGCTCGGCCTCGCCCGCTCCCAACTCGCCGCCGAATATCGTGCGGACCAACACGTTCAGGGCCATGTGGGAGAAGGCCTGGGCGATGTCGAACGGCTCACCCGTCCTCGCCGCTGGCGCCCACCACCGCTCCAGGCTCTCGTCGACGGCCTCCACCATCGTCCGCGTCAGCGCGACCAGCCGCTGGTGGTGGAACGCGGGTTGAATCAGGCGGCGCTGCTGCTTCCAGAGCGCCCCCTCGCTCGCCGGCAGCCCGTTGCCCATGAAGGTCCGGAATGACTCCCAGATGGCCCCTTTCTTGGCGTAGTTGCGCATGTGGTCCACCAGGACATGCTGGGCATGCCGGGGATGGCACAGGATGACGGCGTCGGAGAACCCCAGGTCCACGGTGAAGACGTCGCCGTGCCGCCGCTGGGCCGTCACCAGGAAATCGAAAGGGTCCTTCAACAGTCCGGGCAACGCACCGGCGAGAGGAAGGCCCGACACCTTCGGTGGCAATGCGCGTGTCGGCGGATTCACAGCTGTGGAACCGCTACGGCTCATGGCTGTCCCCCAATCGGATGAGGCCCGGAGCGCTCAGGTGCCCGTGCCTCGTGAACGCGCCAGCCTATCGTGGGAACCGGCTCCCATGCCCGCGACGAGCCCGGGAGCCGCCAGCGAGAGGGACCGCTGGCCACGCAACGGCACGGTGGATGACTCATCGTCCGCGCTCACCCGGAAGAACGCCACGAGTTGCCGCAGCGTCTCGGCCTGCGCGGCCACCTCCTCCGCTGTTGCCGAGAGTTCCTCGGCCACCGTCGCGCTCTTCTGGGCCACCTGGTCCACCTGCCGCATCGCCTGGTCGATCTGCATCACCGCCTGGGACTCACCGGAGCACTCGATCGCCACCTCATGGGCGAGTGTGGCGGTCTGTCGGATGGACGGCTCCAGCTCATCGAGGAGCGCCACGGACCGTTCGGCGACCTTCATGCTGGAGTCCGCCAGGCCCAGAATCTCCCGAGCGGACATCCGGCTGCGCTCGGCCAGCTTGCGCACCTCGGCGGCCACCACGGCGAAGCCCCGGCCGTTCTCTCCCGCCCGCGCCGCCTCGATGGCGGCATTGAGCGCCAGCATGTGCGTCTGGTAGGCGATCTCGTCGATGATGGAGATCTTCTCGACGATCGTCTTCATCGCGCCCACCGCCTCTCCCACGGCCCTGCCACTCTCCTCGGCGTCCTTCACGCCGCGCAGCGCCATCAGCGCCATCCGCTGGCTGTTGCTCGCGGTTCGCTCGATGGAGGCGCGCATCTGGGACAGGCTCACGGTGGACTCCTCGAACGAGGAGGCCTGTTCGCGCGTGCCCATCGACAAGCCCTGGGAGGACCCCGAGAGCTGGCTGGCGGCCGACGCGAGGCCCTGGGAGCCGGTGCGGATCTCCCCGATGATGCGCGAGAGGTAGCTCAGCATCTCGCGCGTGGCGCCCATCAACACGCCCACCTCGTCCTTCGATGTGACCTCGACGTGTTGGACCAGGTTGCCCTGGGAGATTTCGGTCAGCACCCCCGAGGCCGTCCGCAGCGAGCCAACCACGGAGCGCACGGTGGTCCGGCCCAGCACGCCGAGCACGGCGAGCGAGACGAGCAGCACCCCGAGCGTCCAGGACACCAGTTGTTCGCTGGAATGGGCCGTGGTGGACACGAGCGCCTGGACGTGGTCGCGCTGCTCGTCCTCCGCCTTCTGGAAGAGCTGGGCGGCACGGATGAACGACTGGTCCATCATCGCCATCTGCTGTCCGGCCCGGGTGGTGGCGGACTCGATGGCGGCGCGTTTCCTGGCTCGCTTCGCCACGTCCCGCTCCCGAGCGGCGGCCAGGACCGCGCGGGCATGCGCGGTCATGTCCGCGACCTCCTTCGTCACCGGTACCAGGACCTGCCCCAGCTCCGGGTCGGAGGACGCGAGCGCCAGCGTGAGCTTCTGGAAGTGGAGCGTGAACTCCCGCTCGTACTGGTCGAACTTCGCCTGCTCGCCTTCCGCGTCCCAGTTCTGGAGCACGTTGTTGCCAGGCGTGTCGAGTTGCTGGAGCAGGTGGCCGCCCTCATCGAGCAGCTCGGCCAGCACCAACTGTTCGGAGACAGCCGCGTTGCTGCGCTGGATGAGGCGGCTCATCCAGTACATCGACCCCCAGAGAGCGACGAGCAGGCCTGTCGCCAGCGACAGCAAGAGCCACAGCTTCAGCTGGATGGAAAACGTCCTCATGGTGTGTCCCCCGTTCACATGCGCTCGAGCGCGAGCATAGGAACCGGGCGCAACGGCTCGCACGCGGGCTTCCCATGGAGCGTTGACTGTCCCTCGCCTACACTTGGGGCCGTGAACCCCACCCTGCGCATCCTCATCGCCGACGATGAGCTCGTGGCCCGCAAGCGCCTCACGCGGCTGCTGGCGGCCTTCCCCGACGTCACCGTGTGCGGAGAGGCCGCCGATGGCGAGGCCGTGCTCGAGCAGGTGCGGGCCGGTGGCGTGGACGTGGTGCTGCTCGACATCCACATGCCCGGGCTCAGTGGCATGGACGCGCTCGCGCTGCTTCCCGCGGGAGGCCCCCAGGTCATCTTCGTCACCGCCCACGCCGACCATGCGGTGGAGGCCTTCGAGCACGGTGCGGTGGACTATGTCCTCAAGCCCGTGGAGGCCTCGCGCCTGCAGAAGGCACTGGAGCGGGTGCGCGCCCGGCTCGCGTCCCGGACGCCGGAGCCGGCGAAGGGCCCGGCCACCGAGCAGGCCGCGCGTCCCCTGGCCCGGCTGCCCATCCCCACCCGCCAGGGCATCGTCCTGGTGGACCCGGGCACCATCTCCCACGCCACGCTCGAGGACGAGCTCGTCACCGTCTTCACCACGCAGGGCGACTTCCTCACCGACTTCACCCTGCAGGAGCTGGTGGACCGACTGCCCACCGAGGGCTTCTACCGGGTGCACCGGCGCGCCCTGCTCAACCTCGCCCACGTCACCCGGCTGGAGCCGCTGGAGACGGGCGGCTACCTGGCGCGCACCGCCCGGGGGCACACGGTGGAGGTGAGCCGGCAGTCCGCCCGAGAGCTGCGCCGGATGCTCGGCCTGCGCCGGGGCACCGAGGAGGACCCCGGGGCATGAGCCCTTGAGGCCGCGGGGGCCGGGCTGCGAACATGGGCGGCATGTATCAGCCAGACCCCTCCGTCACCCAACGCCCGGGCGCATCCTGCGCCGAACACGCCGATCGCCCGGCCGTCACCATCTGCGCCCGCTGCGGCAGCTATGCCTGCGACCTGTGCCTCCGAGTGGGGCAGGACCGCCAGGACTACTGCGCCCGCTGCGTCCCGATGCTGCAGCAACTGGCCGAGCCAGGGGCGCGCTTCGTGGCCGTCCTCGTGGACCGTCTCGCCGTGTTCCTCCCCTTCCTGGTCACATCCATTCTCGGCGGCGTGCTGTCGCGAGGAGATGAGGCCGCCATCGTCGGCGTCTTGTCCATCCTGGGGATGCTGGGGAGCCTCGGGGTGCTCGGCTACCAGCTCCACCTGATCTCCACGACGGGCCAGAGCATCGGCAAGCGCATGATGGGCATCCTGGTGGTGCGCACCGACGGCAAGCCGATCGACCTCGGCCGGCTCGTCCTGCTGCGCAACCTGGTGCCGGAGTTCATCAACATGGCCACCTGCGGCCTCTTCGGCATCGTGGATCCGCTCCTCATCTTCACCTCGGAGCGCCGCTGCCTGCACGACCACATCGCGGACACCAAGGTCGTCAAGGTGAACACGGATCGCTGAGGCGTGTGCCCGGGCGGCTCGAGGCCTCGAGCCCGCCCTCTCAGGGAGGGGACCGCATCACTCCCGGTCCCCCCTCTGTCCGCCCGGAGGCCTCCGGGCGGGAAGACGTCACTTGATGGCCAGCATCACCCGGTTGGGGCCGCTCGCCTTGGACGTGCGCAGCGCCTTCTCCGCGGCGGAGATCAGCTCCTGCTCGTTGCGGGCCTGGTCCGGGAAGACGGCCACCGACGCCGTCACCGTCACCTCGCCCGCCACGCCCTCTTCCTCCGGGAACGCCATCTCCTCCACCGCCTTGCGCAGCTTCTCCGCGTATGTGCGGGCCCGCTCCACGTCGGCGTTGCAGAGGATGACCCCGAATACGTCCCAGTCGTACCGGGCGGCAATCTCCGAGGAGTTGTCGCTCCGGGCATGGGTGACGGGGTCCTCCATCATCTCCGTCACCACCTGGGACACCCGGCGCAGCATCTTGTCCCCCTCGGCGTAGCCGCGCGAGAGGTTGAAGCGGCGGAAGCCGTCGATGTCCACGAGCACCAGCGCCAGCTTCTGCTCCCGGCGCCGCGCGCTCAGCAGGCCCGCGCTCAGGGCCTCCTGGAAGTAGCGGTGGTTGTAGAGGCCCGTGAGGCCATCGCGGAACGCCAGCCGCTCGCTCTCGGGGATGAGCGACTGGGACGCCGCGCCCTTGGCATCGGGCTTCTGGGGCTCCACCGTCTTGACGCGGGTGCTCGCGGGCGAGCCCGGTTTACCGGCCGCCGGTTTGGCCGGCCGCAACCCGAGCTGCTCCTTGAGCTCCTGCACCATCTTGTCGCGGATGGCGACCAGGGCGGCATTGTGGACCGCCTGGCCCACGGTGTTCTTCAACTCCTGTTCGGTGAACGGCTTCGTGAGGAAGTGGTTCACCCGCGCTTCATTGATGGCTTTCTGGGCGTCCTCCAACTTCTGGGACGCCGTCACCAGAATGCGCGCGGCATGGGGTTGAAGCTCGGACACACGCTTGAGGAGGTCTACCCCCATCAGGCCGTCCCCGAGGTTTTGATCCGACACGACCGCATGCAGTTGTTCCCGCTGAAGCACTTCGAGCGCTTCTTCAGCGGACCGGGCAAGGAAGACCGTGAAGTCCTTGCTCAGGTAGTACTGCATCAAGGCCAGCATCGTCCGGTTGTCCTCGACGACGAGGACCTTCGCAGCAACAGGCTCACTCACCAGGGCAGACCAACGCAACGAGGGGCATGAAGATGGATGAAGCGTCGCAAAGGTGAGGGCCTGGGGGCAAGTCCTCGAAGCGGGTTGACGACCACTTCAGTCCACTGGCCACTCGTGGACCGGCCTGCCAGACGCGGCGTGGGCCATATAACGCTCCAGCAGGGCCCCCAGTGCGTCCGGCCGGGGCATGTGTGCTTCCAACCGAGCCAACATCTTCCGCTGCCAACGTGCCCCGGTACACTCCGCGCGTAACCGGGCCTGGATAATGGAGAGGAGCCCGTCCGCTTCCCCGGCGTCCACGCCAGCGTCCACCAGGCCCGCCCGGGCCAGGGGCAGCAGGCGCTCCACCAGGGCGGCCGCGGGCACGGGACGGGGCGAGGGCGCGTTGCGCTCGGGCCACAGCAACATCGCGTCGAGGCCCTCCCTGGCCGCGCGCAGGAAGTTGCCCCGGGCACAGGCGAAGGGCAGCCCCGGCAGCAGCGACTCCACCTCGCCACTCAGCCCCAGCGTGAGGCCCAGCAGCAGCGCGCCGTTGGCCAGCATGTCCAGCACCGTGGGGCCCGCGGGCAGCGCGCGCATCTCGATGCGCACGTGGCCGCCTTCGCTCGGGTCGTAGATGGCGCGGTTCCAGCTCCACACGGTGCCCTGGTGCAGCCGCAGCTCGTCCAGCCGCGGCAGGCCTCCCCGGGCCAGACACTCCAGCGGCGCCTCCATCCCCAGCACCGGCAGGAACGGTGGGTAGAGCGCCACCGACTCGGCGAACAACTCCAGCGCACCCTCGCGCGCCCAGCCATGCCCGAAGGTGACGCGCCCGGAGCGCGGAGCCTCCGTCTGGGCCTCGCCCCGGTCGTCCACCGCCTGCCGGAAGAGCGCCACGCGCGTCTCGTCCCACAGCCGCCGCCCCAGCAGGAAGGGCGAGTTGGCGCTCACCGCCAACACCGGCGCCGTCGCGAGCTGACACGCGTTGTACGTCCGCGCGAAGTCCGCCGGGTCCACGCGCAGGTGGTACTGCAGGGACGTGTTGGCGCCCTCCAGCGTCACGTCATCCCACTCCAGGGTGAGCGAGTCCTCTCCTCCGATGAGCACCTTGAGGGACTCGTGGCGCCGGCGGCGGATGGCGGCCGACAGCGCCCGGTAGCGCGCCAGCCCCGTCAGCGCCGCGCTGCCCAGGTCCGCCTCGCGCAGCGTGGGGAGGATGCCCATCACCGCCACCCGGGCTCCCTGCGTGGCCGCCGCGCGCCGCACCTCCGCCAGCGCGCTCTCGAACTCGGAGCGCATCGCCGAGAAGGGCCGCCCCGCGAGGGGCCCATACCGCAGGTTCACCTCGAGGTTGAACCGGTCGATCTCCACCGTCACCCGCGGGTCCATCGTCTGGCCCAGCACCTGCCGGTTCACCGGCAGCGGGTAGCCCGCGGCGTCCACCAGGAACATCTCCAGCTCGGCGCCGATGGTCCGCGGGCCCACGCCGAAGCCTGGCCGCTCCAGCAGGCTCCGGAGCACGTCCAGGCTTTCGGTGAGCCGCTGACTGAAGCGCTCGTACTCTCCGGCCTCGAACGTCTCCTTGAGAATCTGGAGTCCCATGGCGGCACTCCCCTAGGGGAAGGTCGGCGGGTGGGAGACCGCGGACCCGGGTGCATCGGAGCGCGAGGCGAGCTGCTCCAACAGCCGCCGTGCCAGACCGAGCGCCTGCGCGCGTATCTCCGGAATGGCCGTGCTCTCCCACAGGTCACCCCGGCGCAGAGGGCCCAGGGTGAAGAGCACGCCGGACGGCTGGCCCTCGGCGTCGAGCAGCGCGCCCTCGGCGTCCGTGGCCAGGCCGAGCCCCAGCGCATCCGACCGGACGAGCCCGGACTCCAGCAGCCCGCGCAGCAGCGGGTGCCCCCGGCCGATGGAGGCGTCCGGGCCGGTGCAGTTGATGACGTGCTGGACGCGGAACGTGGCCTCGCGCTCGAAGCCGCGGGCGCGGACGCGCGCTATCACCCATCCCTCCTCCGTCACCTGGAAGCTCCGCACGCGGGCCGCGTGGATGCGCAGCACACCGGCGATCCGGAGCTGCTGGAGGACGTCGTACACCCCGGGAGCCATCCGGTGGCGGTGCACATCCCAGAAGGAGCGCAGGTGGCGGAGGAAGCGGCGCCGCTCGGGCTCCGGCAGGCCGCGCCACACCGAGGCCGTCATGGGCCGCAGGGCGTCCACCACGCCGCGCCAGTCCGCGCCCTCACGCATGCTCCGGGCCTCGCGGCGCAACGCCCTCAGGACGGAGCGGACGCGGAGGGGCTCGGAGAGGCTCACGGCCGGGCCGGCGACGACTCCGGGACGATGCACGTGCGGCAGCAGCCCGTGCCGGGAGATGGCGTGGATACGGCCCTCGTGGTTGCGCTCGGCCAGCGAGAGCACCGTGTCCACCATCGTCAGCCCCGTGCCGACGAGCAGCACCGAGTGGTGCGGCTGGACGCGCTGGAGGGCTCCCTCGGCCCAGGGCGAGCGAATGTAGCGGGAGCTCCGGTACAGCCCCCCGTCCTCCACCGGCAAATCGGCCGGGAGCGCATTGCCCACCGCCAGCACCACCGTGCGCGCCTCGAGCATCGGGCCGGTGGCGAGCACCACCCGGACAGCGTCCCCCACCTGGGACAGGGACGAGGCCTCGCCCGTCAACAGCTCCAGATCGACCCCCGGCGCCGCCGCCTCCCGGGCTTCGCGCAGCACCGCCTCCAGGTACTGGCCGTAGCGCCTGCGCTGGACGAAGTCCCCCGGCTGGGTGTCCGGCTCGATGCGGCGAATCCATCGCAGGAAGTGCTCGGGCTCGTCCGGGAAGGCGCTCATCCGCCCGGCGGGGACATTGAGCAGGTGGCTCTCACTCTCGGTGGAGTAGGCCAGGCCGGGACCTACACGCCCCGTCCGCTCCAGCAGGGCCACCCGCAGGGGCCCCGGGGCATTCCGCAGGAGTTGGGCTGCCAACAGCGTCCCGCTGGCTCCTCCACCTACAATCAGTACGTCCCGCCGCTGCTCGATTCGCACCCAGAGACTTTAAACCTCCCGGGCGGGTCCCACATCCCCCCCTTGACTGTCCAGTCTCCAGGCAGCCGTGCACGAATCTGGAGCAAACCCGGGCCAGGCAGCCAGGAGCGCTCGCCCGGACGGCACCCCAGGCCCGCCGGACCGGCCTCCGCGCCAGAGAAGAGGAGGAAGGAGACACCCCCGCGCTCCCCTGGCCGCCCGAGGGCCATGAGTCGCGGGCTGGGGTGTGTTATCGCTCGATGACGATGCAGCCCACGCCCGCCACCCCCCTGGTCAACCTGTACGACTTGCCGCGAGCCGCCCTCGGCGAGCTGCTCGCCGGCTGGGGCTACAGCGCCCACTACCGCGACCTGCTCTGGGAGGCCCTCTACCGCCAGCAGGTGGAGTCCTTCGACGCCCTCACCGGGCTGCGGCCGGACCTGCTCCAGGCGCTGCGCGAGCGCACCCACCTGGAGCGGCCCGTCACCCACCACGAGGTCCACAGCTCCGACGGCTTCACCCGGAAGCTGCTGCTGCGGCTGCGAGACGGGCAGACGGTGGAGACGGTCCTCATGCGTTTCAAGGGCCGAGCCACCGTGTGTCTCAGCACCCAGGCGGGCTGCGCCATGGGGTGCGTCTTCTGCGCCACCGGGCAGATGGGCTTCGTGCGCCACCTGACGCCCGGGGAGATCATCGGCCAGGTGCTGCACGTCACGCGCATCCTCCGCGAGACGAACGAGTCGCTGCGCAACGTGGTGCTGATGGGCATGGGCGAGCCCCTGCACAACTACGACGGCACGATGGCGGCGGTGGACATCCTGGTGGACCAGCTGGGCCTGGCGCTGGCGCCGCGCTTCATCACCCTGAGCACCGTGGGCGTGGTGCCCGGCATCCGGCGGCTCGCGGACGAGGATCGGCCGGTGCAGCTCGCCGTCAGCCTGCACGGGGCCACGGACGCGGAGCGCGGCGCGCTGGTGCCCGCGGCGCGCAAGTGGTCCCTCGCCGAGCTGATGGAGGCCTGCCGCTACTACGCGGACAAGCGCAAGCGCCGCATCTTCTATGAGTGGGCGCTCATCGCCGGGCAGAACGACACGCCCGAGCAGGCGCACGCGCTGGGCCAGCTGCTCCAGGGGATGGAGGCGCACGTCAACCTCATCCCCCTCAACCCCACCGTGGGCTACGGCGAGCGCCCCAGCGGCCCGGACGCCGTGCGCGCCTTCCAGGACATCCTCGCCGGCTACGGCCTGCCCAGCACCGTGCGCCAGCGCCGCGGCATCGACATCGACGCCGGCTGCGGCCAGCTCAAGGCCGCCGTGGAGCGGCAGCGTCCTTCGCGTCAGCCCACGGCCTCCTGAGACCCTGGACGGGAGCCTCCGTCCAGGACACCGCTTCCCGAAGCGTCCGCTCCGGACGGCTTGCTGTCGTCCTGCCGCGTCCCAAGCGTTTGATGAGGCGCCACAGGAAGACGGTCCGTGCGAAAGCTCACCCGGGTGTTCGGTCTGCTCCTGCTCCTCGTCGTCTCGGCCTGCACCCACGAGGAGAAGGAGCCCCTGCGCGTTGGCACGATCCTCTGGCCAGGAAGCGAGCCCACCTTCCTCGCGCGGGACCTCGGCTATATCGACGACGGCTCGATCCGCCTGGTGGAGTACACCACCCTGGGCAGGGCCACCCGCGACTTCCGCAATGGGATGCTCGATGCGGTGTTCGTCACATTCGATATCGCCCTCCAGCTCCAGCAACAGGGCCTCGAGCCACGGGTGGTGCTCATCATCGACTATTCGCAAGGCGCGGATGCCATCGTCGCGCGTCCGGGGCTGCGGCGGCTGGAGGATCTCCGGGGCAAGCGGGTGGCGGTGGAAGACCTGGTGGTGAGCATCTACGTGCTCGGCCGAGCCCTGGAGCAGGCGGGGCTGCAACCCTCGGACATCCAGATCGTCCGGACCCCCGTCGACCAGCAACTGCGCGCCTATGAGTCGGGACAGGTGGACGCCGTGGTCACCTACGAGCCCTTCGTGGACAAGCTGTGCGCCGCGGGAGCCCACCAGCTCTTCGACAGCAGACAGCTCCCCGGAGAGATCGTGGACATGCTGGTGGTGCGCAAGGACGTCCTCGAGAAGAACCCCGAGCAGGTGCAGCACCTGCTCCAGGGATGGCTCCAGGCCCGGCGCTATCTGGAGGAGCACCCGGCCGACGCGATGGCCCGGATGAGCCCCCGCCTCGGAACGAGCCCCTCCGAGCTCGCCTCCATGCTGGAGAAGCTGCGGCTGCCCACCCTGGAGGACAATCTCGACATGCTACGGGGGCCCTCCTCGCCCCTCATCGCGTCGGCGCGGCAACTCCAGCGTTTCATGCTGAAGGAAGGGCTGCTGCGAAAGCCGGTGCAACCCGAGCAGATGCTGGATGCGCGACCCCTCGAGGCACTCCAGGAGAGCCGGTGATGAAGCGTCCCCGGAGCAGCGGCGCCGGGAACCGGCCAGGGCACCCGCCCAGGTTGCCCCCGATCCCCCCGCTGCGCATCACCATCCCACTGGTGTTGCTGTTTTTCGCGGCCACGTTGGGCCTGCTCGACCTGCGGCAGAACTCTCACCTCGCCTCCCTCCGTGTGGAGGAGGACTCCATCCAGGCGCTCACCCGGCTCGTGAGCGAGAAACAGGGCCACCTGGAGCTCCTCCTGCGGCTGCACGAGTCCGAGCGGGTCCAGGAGGAGATCGCCGGCCTCGGTACGGATACGCACGTGAAGAGGGCGCTGCTCATCGACGACACCGGCCAGGTGTTCGCCTCGCTCCGGCGCGTGGAGATCGGGAAACAGGCCCGGGAGCTCCACCCCGAGCTGTTCCCCCCTGAGGCGGAGCCCGCGTTGCGCCGGGCCCGCGAAGAGCTCGTCTCGAGCGTCCAGGTCACCCCGGACCGCCAGGCCATCGTGGCCTGGTACTCGGTGATGGGCCCCACGAGTTCCGGGCAGATCGCCCCTCCGAAGGCGTGGCTGCTCACCGTCGAGCGGGACCTCACCCCCCTCAAGGCACAGGCACGGGCGCAGGTGCGGGCGAACGTGATGCGGCGCAGTGGCCTGCTCGCGGCACTCGCGGGGCTGCTCTGGCTCTTCTTCCACTTCGTGCTCACCCGCCGGGTGGACCAGCTGGTCGCCGCCACCCAGCGCTTCGCCGCACGCGATTGGGAGGCGCGCTGCGGGCTCACCGGGAGCGACGAGCTCGCCCAGGTGTGCCAGGCCTTCAACGACATGGCCGATCGCCTGCGCACGACCCAGTCCCAGCTCGAGGAGAGCGAAACCCACGTCCGGCTGCTGCTCGACTCGACCGCGGAGGGCATCATCGGCGTGGGACTCAACGGGCTCAGCACCTTCGTCAACCGCGCCGCCGTCCGGATGCTCGGCCATGCGAACGCGAGCGAGCTGCTCGGCCGCGAGACGCACGCGACGTGGCACCACTCCCACGAGGACGGCACGCCCTTCCCCCGGAGCGAGTGCCCCATCCACCACGCGCTGATCACCAGCACCCACTACCACAGCGCGGACGACATCCTCTGGCGCAAGGACGGCACGTACTTCCCGGTGGAGCGCTGGACGTACCCCATGCTCAAGGACGGCAAGCCGGTCGGCAGCGTCTCGACGTTCATCGACATCACCGAGCGCAAGCGCGCCGAGGAGACCCAGCGCGTCCTCATCGAGGCGAGCACGCAGCTGGCGGAGCTGCTCGACGAGACGAGCACCCTGGAGCGCGTGGCACGGCTGGCCGTGCCCCAGCTCGGCCAGTGGTGCGTCATCGACAGGGTGGACGACACGGGGCGGATCCACCGCGCGGCCGAGGTGCACCAGGACCTGGCCCGGAAGGAACTGTTGCGCGAGCTGACGGAGCGCTACCCGCCGAGCTGGAACACACTCCAGCCCACCGCGCACGTGCTGCGCACCGGCAGGCCGCTCCTGGCGACCGAGGCCACCCAGGCCCTGTTCCTCACCGACAACGCCGACGAGGAGTACCCGGAGATGTTGCGGCGGCTCGGGGCGAGGACCGCCATTGCCCTCCCGATCTCCGCACGGGGGCAGACGCTGGCGGCCATGCTGCTGGTGTCGGACACACCGGGCTTCGAGTACGGCCCCCATGAGCTGTCACTCGCCGAGGAGCTCGCCCGGCGCGCCTCGGTCGCCATGGACAACGCCCGGCTCTACCAGCAGTCCCAGGAGGCGGTGCGCCTGCGCGAGGACTTCCTCAGCGTGGCCTCCCACGAGCTGCACACCCCTCTCACGCCCTTGCGCCTGCACCTGCAGACGCTCCAGCGCGCGCTGGCCGCCAGCACCGGCGGAGCGGGCTCCAGCCGCCTGCTGCAGAAGGTGGACAAGGCGCTCAAACAGGTGAAGCGCCTGTCCCAGCTCGTCGATGACCTGCTCGACGTCTCCCGCCTCACCTCCAGCCGGCTCCGCCTGCAACTGGAGGAGGTGGACCTGGTGGAGCTGACCCGGGAGCAGGTCGAGCGTTTCTCCGAGCAGGCCAGCACCGCCGGCTGCCAGCTCCTCGTCACCACCGAGGGGCCCACCGTGGGCCACTGGGACCGGATGCGCCTGGAGCAGGTCCTCACCAACCTCGTCACCAACGCGCTGAAGTACGGCGCGGGCCGGCCGGTGGAAATCCACGTCGCCTCGTCCGGCGGGAGGGCGCGCTGGAGCATCCGGGACCACGGCATCGGAATCGCATCCAAGGACCTCGAGCGCATCTTCGAGCGCTTCGAGCGGGCGGTCTCCACCCGGCAGTACGGCGGCTTGGGGCTGGGTCTCTACATCTCGCGGGCCATCGTCCGCGCGCTCGGCGGAGACATCCACGTCGCGAGCCAGCCGGGAGCCGGCTCCGTCTTCACCGTCGAACTGCCGCTCGAACCCGCGCGGGACTCGCGAGCACCCGGCGCCCCTTCACCGGAGCCCCACGGAGAGAGCCCTTCCGTGCCTGGACCCTGAGCTCCACCTGGCGTTCGCGCAGGACGGCCGGGGGATATCCCCATGCGGCTGGAGTGGGTGGTGCTACGCTACCCCACCTCGGAGGTCATCACGCATGCACGGGGGCATGGGAGCGGAGCGGTCGACGGACAGGCGGCGGCGGAAGGTGGCGCGGCTGGAGGCACTGGAAGCGGGAAGCGATGAGGCGCTCCTCGCCGCGCTTCCCACGCCGGGCACCCTCGTGGACGGGCTCGTCCTGGAGTCCGTCCTGGGACAGGGCGGCTATGGCACCGTGTACCTGGCCTGGCGGGACGGGCGGCCCTACGCCGTCAAGTTCATCTATCTCCCCCAGGCGGCCGAGTGGGCGCTGCGGGAGCTGGGCGCCATGGTGCGCATGGAGGAATCGGGCGGGGTGGGCCTGAGGGGCCATGGCCTGTGGCCACCGGAGCAGCCCCGCTTCCAGTTCATCGTCATGGACTTCGTGCCCGGCTGGGAGCTGTACACCTGGGCCCGGCACCACAACCCCAACGCCCTGGAGGTGGTGGACGTGCTGCTGGACCTGGCGCAAGAGCTGGCGGCGGCCCACTCCATGAAAGTCATCCACCGAGACGTGAAGGGCGACAACGTGCTGGTGCGCGAGACCGACGGGCGCGCGCTGCTGGTGGACTTCGGCGTGGCCACCTATCCGGGAGCGCCGCGCATCACGGGGCCCCAGGTGCCCGGGTGCCGGGAATACCTGTGCCCCGAGGTCGTGCGCTTCAACCGCGGAGAGCGCGAGCACCACGAGGCCAGCGGACTGGATGACCTGTGGTCGGTGGGAGTGGTGGCCTACAAGCTGCTGACGGCGACGTACCCCTTCCAGGGGCGCAACGCGGTGGAGACGGAGCGGGCGATTCTTCACGAGGCGCCCGAGCCACCGCACGAGCGCAACCCGCGCGTGCCAAGGGCGCTGTCGGAGCTGTGCCTGCGACTGCTGGAGAAGGAACCGGGGGCGCGCTACCCGGATGCGCCGACGCTGCACGCGGCACTCCGGGAGGTGAAGCGGGGGGCGGACGAGACATGGAAGGTAGCGCTGTGCGAGGCGTGGGGCCCGGATGCGGCCACCACGTGGCGAAAGGAGGCGCTGTCGACGGAGGAGCAAGTGGCGCGGCTGAACAGGCTCATGGAGTACGAGCGGCGCCACCCCCGGCGGGGTGAGCCCTGGCCGAAAGCGGAGAAGCATGTACCACGTCCGCCATCCGACGAAGCCGCGCCACCCGCTAGCGAGACACACCCGGAGGTGGCTGCCTCGCACGAGCCGTCCACGCATCCGGCACCGGCCCTGGAGCACGCGCGCCCCACGCCGTGGTGGCCGAAAACGATTCCCCCGCGAGCGGTGTTCGTGGCGGGCCTCGTGCTCCTCGTGGGAATGCTGACGTGGCTGATGGCACCTGACACATCACCCGTGGGGCTACCACGGGTGGCCCTACTGCCGGAGTTCTACCCCATCACCTTGGAGGTAGGTGGCCAGGAAGTGGCGCCCCCGTGGAAGCGGCCCGAAGGTGGCGGGGACGCAGCGCCCTCCGGGGCGGCAAACCCTGCGCCCGTCGCCAGCGCGACGCTTCCAAAGGACAGCAAGCGCGTGAAGACCGCACGCAACGCCCCTCCCCCGCGAGACGAGAAACAGCAGGCGCCAGCGAAGGGCTCCACGGCCGCAAAGGCGGGGGTGGCCGCTGTCTGTACCCTGCTCTCCGGTTGCCCCGGTGCCCAGGTGCGCCCCCCGCCTGAGCCCGTTGATTGCCCGGCAGAGGCGGTGAAGACCATGGAGGAACTGGGCGTCTACAGCAGGACGGGGAGCTACAAGACCGAGATCGGCGTCGCCCTCACCGCCCCCAGCCTGGGAGAAAGCATCATCACCATACGCGGGGGCCCGGTCTCCGCGACGGCCCTGGACACCACGGGGAAGCTGCCGGTCAACTCCACCCTCTCGGGACAGCTCATCGTTGGGAAGGAGCGCGTGTACGGCCGCTTCACCGAGGCCGTGACTCCCCGAGGGGACAAGTTCCCCGTCTGCTTTCAGTTCATGGACCTCCGCAAGCCAGGCGCTCTGATTGTGGAAGCCGGACCCGGGCCGGACCTCGCGCGCATCTCTTCCGGCCAGTGGGTGGCTCCGGTCACCCGCTTCGAGTAGCGCAAAACCGGGCGGCACACCCGGACAGGGCGGGCCTGAGGAATCAGGAGGGACCAACGCCAGAGGTTCCTGGTACACTGCACCACTCCGGAGGTTCCGTCCCCGTGCCCGCCCTGTTCGCCGTGCTCGCGCTCCTCGCGAGCGCTCCCACTGCCGCCCAGTCCAGCCCTGCATCCCCGGACACCGGAGGGGAGCGCCAACTCCTGCTGTCGGCGGACCCGCAGGTGCAGGAGCATGAGGTGCGCATCGGCTCCAACACGCCCATCAACCTGTTCTTCGATGGGCAGGTGCAGCTCGTCTGGCTGGAGGGGCGCGAGCACTTCCGCCGGGTGACGGTGACGGAGGACTCCATCCTCCTCATGGCCTCGCGTGCGCTGAAGCTAGGGCAGCGGCTGCGGATGCCGGTGCGCTTCCTGGATGGGGCGGCGCCGGAGCGCGTGGATTTCATCCTGGTGGTGGTGCCCCCGGCCCAGGCTGAACGTCACGTGGAAGTGTACCGCCCGCGTTCCCCCGAGAGCGGCCAGGAGCAGGCGCGAGAGGAGCGGGAGTTGGCGCGGCAGTGCCAGGCCGAGCTGGCGCGGGAGCGGGCGGAGAGAAAGAGGCTGGGGGGCCTCACGGGCCTGCTCGTCTCCAGGCAGATGGACGAGGAGGGCGTGGTCACCCGCAGGCTGTCTGGGGCTCTGCGCTGGCTTGCCGGAGAGCAACTCACAGCGTGGCAACCCTTCAGCTACCGCGCCAGCAGCCCGGGCACGGGGGGTGATGGGGAGCAGCCCAAACGGGTGCGAGTGGCGGTGGAGCTGTGGTTGAGGAATGAGAGCGCACAGTCCTGGCTGGCGGCGGGCGCGGAGTTGGTGTCCGGAAGTGGCGTGCGATGGAGCGCGACGGCATGGCAGGAGGCCCCCGTCATCCCTGGCACGAATAGGCAGCGCGTGGTGGTGGAAGCGGAGATGTCGGAGGCGGAGGCACGGGGCGCCTTCGTCCTCGAACTGTGGGAGGAAGGCAGGACGCGCCCCGTCACCTTTGGCGGCGTGTCCTTCCCTTGAACCCCATGGAGGTGGTTCATGCCCCATTCGTACAAGAGCGTACGGCGTCCAGTGCTACCCTGGCTGCGCACAGGGAGGCCCCATGCCGACAAGACCTTTGCTGCTGTTGTCGCTGCTCGCCGTGACGACGGGATGCCCCACCTTTGGCCCGAATGGCTCCATCCCGATGGCCCTCCACCGGGACATGGTGAATCTTCACCGACAATGCAAGCTGAGCGATGAAGAATGGAACGAGAAATGCGGTGGGAATTACTCCAGAAGATCGCTCGATCAAAAGGCACTCTGCCCGCTCGAGTGCCGACAAGACGAGGAGGAGGAGGAGTAGCACATGAAGATGAAATGGCGCAGGGTACTGTCCGCAGTGCTGGCCCTCCTCGTGCCCGTGCCACTGGTCTGGCTGGCTTTCCTCGCCATGCCCAGACCCGGTACGCATGTACCACTGCCCCGGGGCAAGACCCTCGTCTCTATGCTTTCGCAGGAGGAGCGTCTGCGCCTGCCTACCTACGAGCATGACTGCCACACGGACGCGGACTGCGAACCCCAACTCCGCTGCGTCTACGACGCGCCGACAACCCGCTATCGCTGCACGGACAGCCAATGCACCGAGGATGAACATTGCCCGGAGGGTTTTGCCTGCACTCCCTGGGCAGCAGCCAACAACAAGGACCTGGTTCGCGTCTGCTCACTGCTCGGTGTGCGCAAGGAGGGGGAACTTTGCGACGGCCTACCTTTTCGCCGGAAGGATGCCTGCGCAAGAGGGCTTGTTTGTCAGGGGTTTTGTGGCCGTCCGTGCCGGGTGGACGAGCCTGCCAGTTGCCCTGAAGGGTACTTCTGTCAGGAGGGAAGCGCGGCCTCTTCATGCATGCCCACATGTGAAGGCCATTCCTGTCCGGAAGGCCAGCGCTGTGTCCAACTGATGGAAAAGGCATCGGTGTGCATGACCATCCATGGACAGGACTGTGAACAAACCCCTTGCCCACAGGGACTGGACTGCACTCCCAACGCCTATCCGAACGCTCCGGGTGAAATCTGGATGGAATGCCTGCGCAGATGTGGCGAAAGCCATCCCCCATGTCCCGACGGGTCGGTGTGCTATCTCTTCCAATGCCGCAAATCGTGCGATCCCCTGGGCTCCTCGGTGTGTGGACCGGATTTCCGCTGTGGCCGCAACCATCCCAGCATGCCCTGGGCATGCCTTCCGAGCAGCAAGAGCAGAAAGAAGGATTGAGCGGTACCTCACGCGCCTCTCGCCTTCCTTGAACCATGAACTGGCGCACGCTCCTGGCCGGCCTGCTCGGCATTCTCCTTCCCTTGCCACTGGTGTGGCTGCTCTCCGCCATCTCTGGCCCCGACCTGGGACAACCGCGCTCTCAGCATCTGAACGTCGTTCCGATGCTCACCGACGTCGAGCGGCAGAACGTGCTCACCTACGGCCGGGAGTGCCACACGGATGCCGACTGCGATCCGCAGCTGCGCTGCTTCTTCAGCATGGTCACCCAGGACAGCTACTGCGTGGACAGCAGGTGCATGACGGACTTGCAGTGCCCGGATGGATTCACCTGCCAGACCTATGAAGCCAAGAATGGCAAGGACCTGCTCAATGCCTGCTCGTTGGTGGGCAAGCGAAAGGAGGGAGAGGTGTGCACAAGGTTCACCCACAAGCTCCCATATGCCTGCGAGCGAGGCCTGCTCTGTCATTTCCGGTGCGGCCGTCCGTGCCGGGTGGATGACCCCATGAGTTGCCCGGAAGGCTATTTCTGCGAGGATGATCCCACGGGCGCAGCCTGCCAGCCCACGTGCGAGGGGCACACCTGCCCCGAGGGCCAGCAATGCGTCTCCGTGGGCGGGCATGTCTCCGTCTGCGCCACAGTGCACGGACAGAACTGCCAGCGGACACCTTGCGTCCAGGAACAACACTGTAGCGTCACTGATTATCCCCAACCGGTGGACGAAGTATGGATGAGATGCTCGCAAATCTGCGGTCTCATGGATACTCCGCCCTGCCCAGAGGGAACAGTCTGCGAGTCGTTCCGATGCCGCGAGACCTGTACTCCCGGCGTCTCCACGGGATGTGAACCAGGATACATCTGTAAACACCGTTCTGATGATGTCTGGCTGTGTGCGCCCGACCACCGGACCGACGGTGAGGATTGATGCCGCACGGGGCTGAGTAAAGTGGCCCGTCCGCGCCTCGCGGGACGCGGACATCTGACGTGGGTGCGAGCTCTCTCGCATGACCCCTGGTGTCACTCCTGACGGGTGGATTCGAAAGGTAGTGCCCCTGCCTTTCTTCTGCTAGGCTCACCGTTCATGCTGGGCCGCAATGTGCCGTGCACTCCGGGGCAGGAGCGTTTCCGCCATGAATGAGGCTCGTCCCCTTCGACGCGAGGTCGCCACACTCCATGAAATGGCGTACTCGATTGGCCGCCCTTGTCGGCCCCCTCCTACCGCTACCCCTGGTCTGGCTGATTTTTATCGCCATGCCCAGGCCCGATACGCAAGTGCCGCTGCCCCGGGGCAAGATCCTCTTCCCCATGCTTTCGCACGAGGAGCGCTTGAGCCTGCTCACCTATGAGCATGACTGCCGCACAGACGCGGACTGCGACCCGCAGCTCCGCTGCGTCTATGACGTGCCGACAACCCGCCATCGCTGCACGGACAGCAAATGCACCGAGGACGAACAGTGCCCGGAGGGTTTTGCCTGCATCCCCTGGGCGGCTGAAAACGACAAGGACCTGATTCGCGTCTGCTCACTGCTCGGTGTGCGCAAGGAGGGGGAACTTTGCAAAGACCTACCTTTTCGCCGGAAGGACGCCTGCGCAAGCGGGCTTGTCTGTCAGGGATTCTGTGGCCGGCCGTGCCAGGTGGACGAGCCTGCCAGTTGCCCTGAAGGGTACTTCTGTCAGGAGGGAAGCGAGGCCTCTTCATGCCTGCCCACGTGTGAAGGCCGTTCCTGCCCGGAGGGCCAGCGCTGTGTCCAACTGATGAGCAGCCCGTCTACCTGCATGACCATCCATGGACAGGACTGTGAACAAACCCCCTGCCCACAGGGACTGGACTGCACTCCCAACGCCTATCCGGACGCTCCGGGTGAAATCTGGATGGAATGCCTGCGGCTTTGCGTCGAAAGCGAACCTCCGTGTCCCGAGGGAACGGTCTGCTACCTCTTCCAATGCCGCAAGTCGTGCGACCCCCAGGACCCCTCGGTGTGCGGGCCGGATTTCCACTGTGGCCGCAACCATCCCAGCATGCCCTGGGCATGCCTTCCGGGCGGCAAGACCCCAAGGAAATGATGTAAATGCTTTTGCAGAGCACGCTCGTTTTACAGCTCGAAAGTCCCCGTGGGTGACCCTTTACGTCCTTATCCTGCGCCGGACTTCAGGAGTACAGTCCCTCTCGCCTCCAGCTTGAGGGGCCATCCCGGCTGTCGGGAAGGAGCCGCCCTCCACGAGAGGCAGGAGCGTTGCCGCGCATGGATTCGGATTCCCGGAAGCAGACCGCTCATGGGAAGGAGCCCACGAAGCGTGTCCTCTTCTCCCACGAGGGGACGGATTATCTGGTGGTCTGGCGGATGGACACCACCCCGAGCGGGCTCGAGCGGTATCTGGTCCGTCCGCGCACTCGCGGGCACGTGGGCCCACCGATGGAAGTGGAGGTGGTGCCCTCCCGTGCCCCCGAGTGGGCACGCCTCCGGCTGAAGGAGGAGGCGGAGCTCGCTTCAAGGCTCATGCACCCGGCCATCGAGCGCGTTCTCGGCCTGCATCAACGGGGGGAGAAGCACTTCCTCCTCAAGGAGCATGTGGATGGCTGCTCGCTGGCGTCGGCCATCAGCTTCGGTGTGTTGCGGGGGGACAGGTGGCTGTCCGAGGCGTTCTGTCTCTACATGGCCAGCGCGGTGGCCGAGGCGCTGCACGCCGCTCACACGGCGGCGGATGAAGGGGGCCAGCCGCTGGGCATCATCCACCGCGCGGTCAACCCCTGTGGCGTCCGTATCGGGTGGGATGGCTCCGTGAAGCTGGGGGACTTCGCGTCGGCGTACTCACTGCTGCCCCAGCGCCTGCGGACACCGAAGGGGCTGTTCCGAGGGGAAATCGAGTACGCCGCGCCGGAGCGTCTGGTGGAGCCCCGGACGGCGGTACCGGATACCCGGATGGACCTCTTCTCCCTGGGCGTCGTGCTGCTGGAGGCGCTGACCGGAAACTGCCTCTACGGTCTGGCTTCCTTGGAAGCAGCGGCCGGCCTGGTGCGGTGGAGGCCCGTCCCACGGCGAATGGTCCGGGCGGAGAGGCCGAGCTGGGCGACGCTCGGGGAGATGGCGGCGCTCGCCGCTGCCTTGCGTCCCGAGCATGTGGAGGAGGCCCTCCACGGAGTGTCCGAGCCCGTGAAGAACATCGTTCACGAGGTCCTGCGCCGCGACCCTGGCGAGCGGTACGCGACGGCGGCGGACTTCCGCTCCGACCTCCAGGCATGCCTTCGAGCCATGAGGGAGCAGCCCTATGGCTCGCGGGCCGCCTCGCTGGAGCTCCTCCAGGCCAGGACAGAGGCGGAGGGCTCGCCTCTACGGGAGGAGGTCTCGCTGACGGAGCGGGGCGTCTTTCCGGAGGACATCCCCAGATATTCATGAGACTCGCTTCTGGACGTCCAGACGTGATGGCGGATTCCGGCATCAATCCCACTGGAGGGAACGAGCTCGAATCAGCGTAGAACAGGCACATGGTGAGCACCCCACTCCGCCCCAGTTCCCCTCTCTCCTCCTCCCTCCACGTCGCCATCGTCGGTGCGGGGCCCGCCGGCTCGTCCGCGGCCACGTTCCTCGCACAGCAGGGAGCCCGGGTGACGTTGCTCGAGCGCGGCCGCTTCCCCCGGGACAAGATCTGCGGGGACGGCTGCACGCCCCGGGCGCTGTGGATGCTGGAGCGGTTGGGGCTCGGGACGCTGCCCGGCGGCACCGAGGCCGCACCGGTGGACTCCATCCACGCCATCTCGCCGGGCGGCGTGGTGTTGGACGTGACCATCCCGCCGCGACTCTTCGGCGGCAAGGCCTGCGTCATCCCCCGCCAGGTGCTCGACGAGCGGCTCGTCCAGCGCGCGGTCCAGGCCGGCGCCGAGCTGCGCGAGGGCGTGCGGGTGGAGGGGCTCGAGCGGGACGCGAACGGGGTCGTCCTTCACTGCCGTGACGGTGAGTCCCTGCGCGCCGACCTCGTGCTGGGGTGCGATGGCTCGCCCTCGGTGGTCCGGCGCGCGCTCGGAGCCCCGGACTTCCCGGAGCACGAGGGGGCCTTCGCGGTGCGCGCCTATTACGAGGGCGTGCGCCTCTCGCGCCCCCGGAGCATGGCCTTCTACTGGGAGAAGGAGCTGCTGCCCGCCTATGGGTGGATCTTCCCGTTGCCGGGTGGCCGGGCCAACGTGGGACTGGGCCTGCGCGCGGATCAGCTCGCCGCATCCGGAGCGAAGTTGCCCGAGTTGATGGAGCGCTTCTGCGCGAGCTCCCACGTGGCGGCGGAGCTGGCCGGAGCCCGGCGCGTGGGCAAGGTGAAGGGGCACCACCTGCCGTTTGGTTCCTTCGCCCAGCACACCACCTTTGATCGCGCGCTGCTGCTGGGAGACGCGGCCGGCTTCGTCAACCCGCTCACGGGCGAGGGCATCGAGTTCGCCCTGGAGTCGGGTGCCTTCGCCGCCGAGGCGGTGGCCGAGGCGGTGGCCGCGGGAGACCTGTCGGCGCGAGGGCTCCAGGGCTACGCGCGGCGCTGGCAGACGCGCTTCCGCACCGCGTTCCTGCTCAACCGCAAGCTGATGTTCGCCTTCGAGCGGCCCCGGTTGCTGGACCGCACCTTCCGCGCGGCGGACCGCAACGCGCGTGTCCGCGACGAGCTCGCCGACATCATCAGTGGCGAGGCCTCGCGCATCACCTGGCGCTTCCTCGCGGCGGTAGCGCTCGGACGCTGAGCCGGTCCTGCACGGCGAGCAGGTGACGAAGCTCCGCCGCGTTGATTCGGTGCACGGGGATGTGCGCAGTGGACAACCATGCACCGCCCTGAACGCACCGGTGAGTGTTCACCAGCAGAGCAGGCGCCAGGCCCGCGCACCGCGTTACCACACGGCTCTGACGCGTGGATGACGTCTCGGGATGGAGCCCCCTGAAGGCCTCCCCGCCCCCTTGCGTGCCCTTGGCGCGTGGGCACATTCTTCCTCGGCGGGACGGTCACCCTGGGAGGTGGGCATGCTTTCCATCCACGAGCACGCAACTCTGGAAGAGGCGAGCGTCGATCTGCTCGAGTTCGCCCTCGAGCCGACCAACTGGACGACAGCACTGCCGACCAATCAGGCGCCGTCCTCGGTGCCCGGGCAGGACGTGCAGTACCAGAGGCGCGTGGGTCCGCTGCGCATCTACGCCGTCATCGAGGTGGCGGGCTCGCTCGACGTCTTCCTGCGCGTCGCCTTCCGGGCGCCGGGCCTCACGCCGGTGAAGGCCGCGGACCATCTGGAGGCCTTCCTCAAGCAGCGCCTGCCGCTGACGCCCAACAGCGAGTGGCAGGTGGAAGTGGACGAGCGCCGGTGGATTCACTTCGTGCGGCGCTACGCAGCCGCGCGCCTTCAGGCGTGAGCCCGGGCGGGCTCGAGCACCCCACCGGGGACGTGCTTCTGCCCGCCCACCACCTGACCGTCCTTCACCTCGATGAGCCAGTAGCCCTCACGCCCCGCCTGGGTGGAGGAGCCCGCGCTGAAGATGTGCGGGCGCTCGGCGGTGGCCGGGTGGTGGTAGCGCTTGTGGATGTGGCCATGCAGCACCGCGTAGCGCGGCCCTGGCAGCAGCCGGAAGAGCGCCTGCGCGTCCCTCAACCCGTGGAGGTAGTGATCCGCCCGGCCCTCGTGGGTGAGCGGTGCGTGGTGCACCACCACCAGCAGGGCCCGGCCGAAGAGCCTCGGGTCCTTCACCACCGCCGCCAGTCCGTCCAGCTGCGCCGGGCCGATGTGGCCATGCGCGATGCCGGGCACCAGGGGCACCCGCGCGGAGAGCAGGCCCACCACCGCGGCTCCCGTGCCCACCCGCCGCACGAAGGGGAAAGCCCCCTCGCGGCGGTGCTCGGGCAGGTCGCTCTCCAGCAGGTGGCCGAAGTGCTGCGCGAAGCGGCCCGCGCGGTGGCTGCCCGGGGTGAAGACGTCATGGTTGCCGGGGATGACGGTGCAACGGGCCGGGTCCTCGGCCAGCGCGCCGAGCGACTCGCGGGCGAGCCGGAACTCCGACTCCAGCGCGTACGCGGTGACGTCCCCGGAGAGGATGAAGTGGTCCACCCCGTGCTGCTCCGCCTCGCGCGCGATGGTGGCGAGCGTCTCGGGAGCCCGCGCATAGGCCTTGCTGCGCCCGCCCACGGACAGCTCGGCCATGGCGAGCCACCGCCGCCAGCCGAGCTTCAGGAGGGGCAGCGAGAAGTAGTCCGCGGTGATGTGGACATCCGAGCAGTGGAGGAAGCGCATCGAGTTCATCCAGAGAACACCGGGCAGCGCTTGTACGCCCCCTTGCCCGGTCCAGGACCGGGACTAACCCACCGCGAGGCCCGTGGCCATGGAAAGCTGCGCATGGTTAGTCTGCCGCACACCCCATGAGCTTCCGCGGACGCTTCGCTCCCAGCCCCACCGGACGCATCCACCTCGGCAACGCCCGCAGCGCGCTGCTCGGCTGGCTCCAGGCCCGCGCGGCCGGAGGCCAGTTCCTGCTGCGCATCGAGGACCTCGACCGCGCACGCTGCAAGCCGCAATTCCTCGACGACCTGTACAGGGACCTCGAGTGGCTGGGGTTGGACTGGGACGAGCCGCCCCTCGTGCAGAGCCAGCGCGACGGCGTCTACCGGGAGGCCCTGGAGCGGCTGGAACGGTCGGGCCGCGTCTACTCCTGCTTCTGCACGCGGGCGGAGATCGCCCGGGCGGCGAGCGCCCCCCATGGGCTGAGTGAGGAGGGCCCGCGCTACCCCGGGACGTGCACGGCCCTCCAGACGGAGGTGCTCGCCGAGCGGGCTCGCTCACGAGTCCCGGCCCTGCGCTTCCGGGCGGCACCCGGCGAGTGGTGCTTCGAGGACGGGCTATACGGGCGCTACTGCCAGGACGTGGCCACGGTGGTGGGGGACTTCGTGGTGCGCCGCAACGACGGGGTGGCCAGCTACCAGCTCGCCGTGGTGGTGGACGACGCGGCCAGCGGCATCACCGATGTGCTCCGGGGAGACGACCTCCTGTCCTCCACCCCGAGACAGCTTCAAATCTACGAGGCGCTCGGCCACCCGCCGCCGCGCTTCTGGCACGTGCCCCTGGTCCACGGAGAGGATGGCAAGCGGCTGGCCAAGCGGGAGGGCGCCTTCGCGGTGGCCGAGCTGCGCGAGCGGGGCATCCCGGTGGAGCGGGTGCTCGGATTGCTGGCGGCGTGGAGCGGGCTAGGGGATGGTGCGCCCGTGGCCCTGGACGAGTTGGTGCGGCGGTTCCGTCCCGAGCTGCTCCCCCGCTCGCCCGTCGTCGCCCGGGAGGAACTGTTGAAGGAGGCACTGGGCCTCGACTGAAGCGAGAAGAGGCCCCGTGGGAACGCGAGCCACCGGGGCCGGGGTTGAAGGTGGACATGTCGGGCAGAGCCGTCTTCCTCTGGGTGGTCCTCCCCTTCGTGGCGCTGAGCGCGCTGGCGCTCTGGCTCACGAGGGACACGCCGGCACACGCCGTCGCCGTGGACGTCCCCGCCCCGCCCGAGCCCTCCCGGCCCCCACCCCTCGAGCCCCCGCCGAAGCCCGCGGGAACCCCCTCCCGGACAGCCACCCCAGCCCCTACCCCTCCTCCACCGCCGGAGGACGAGCTGCTGGCGGATCCACCCCCGGGCACCTGGAGCAGGGAGGAGGTCCGCGTGGCCCTGGCCTCCGTCCAACCCTGGGTGCGCGGGTGCCTCGCCGACGCGTCGGTGCGCAACCCGGGTCCACAGACAGTGAAGCTGCGCTTCACTCTCGAAGCGAAGGGAGACCGGGGCAGCTTCCAGCGGGGCGAGGTGGTGGAGAGCACCCTGAGGGATCCCTTCGTGCTCGCCTGCCTCCTCGATGCTCTCGCCGACGCACAATTTTCCGCTCCCCCTGGGAAAGCACCCCTCACCCTGACCCAACCGTTCCACTTCCGGCCCCGGTAAGGACGGAGGCCCTTGAAAGCCCCGGCGGGGCTTATGGTGTACTCCCGATCGCGCGACATGCCCGTCACAGTCCAACAACTCGCCGCCCGGGACAGCGATGCGCTGCGGGCACTGCTCGCGAAGGATCCGGTCCACAACCTCTACCTTCTGGGGCTGCTGCAGGAGTTCGGCATCGCCTCGGGCGACCACCGCAGCAGCATCACCTATTGGGGGCGCTTCGATGGGAAGACGCTCACCGCGGCGGTCTTCGTGGGAGGCGGGGGCGGACTGGTGGTGCCCTCGGCGAGTGACGGCGCGCACACCGGAGTCATCGCGGACGCGCTGGCCGAGCGCGTGAGGCTCAAGGCGACCGTGGGCGAGAAGCCGGCGGTGGACGCGCTGGTGCGAAGCCTGTGCGCGGGCAAGCCGCGGCTGTCGAAGACGTACCGCCTCTTCTCCGTGTCGGCGGATGACCTGGGACCCTTTACGAACCCACTGCTGAGGCTGGCACGCGAGGATGAGGTCCCGCGGCTGATGCCGCTGGCGATCGGGGCGGTGAAGGAGATCTACGAACGGGACGCGCTGGCGGAGGATCCACACTTCGAGGCGCGGGTGGCGCAGCGAGTGAGGGCGAGGCGCACCTACGTGCTGGAGGAGAACGGCGAGCTGGTGTTCAAGGTGGACATCGGGAGCCGCTCGCAGTTCGGAGCGGAGCTGGAGTCGCTCTACACGGTGCCGTCGCAGCGGGGGAAGGGCCACGCCACACTGTGCCTGGGACAGATCTCCCGCTTCCTGCTGTCGTCGCTGCCGAGACTCACCCTGCGCATCGAGGAGAAGAACGAGTCCCTGGCAAGAATCGCCCGCAAGGTCGGCTACCTGGCCGGCCGGACCCAGCGCCTGGTGCTGGCGGAGTAGCTTCGGCGAGCGGGGCGGTTACACTCCGCGCCCCCGGAGTGCACCATGTCCCGTCCCACGCCTGAACGCCGTCCCCTCTCGGGAGAAGGCCCCGTCATCCTCCGCGTCCCCAGCGACCCCCGCTGGCTGCCCCTCGCGCTCGAGCGCTTCAACGAGGTGCTCGTGGACCATGCCCATTGTGAGAAGAAGGCGGCGGCCAACGCCCTCTCGCTGCTTCAGGTGTACCCGGATCTGCCCGGCCTGCCCGCACAAATGGCGCGGCTGGCGCGCGAGGAGAGCGCGCACCTGGCCCGCGTGCTGGACCTGATGGAGGCCCGGGGCCTGACGCTCGGCCGCGACGCGGGAGACCCGTACGCACAGGGCTTGCAGAAGAAGGTCCGGACCTCCGCGGAGGGACGCAGGGTGGACCGGTTGCTGGTGGCCGCGGTCATCGAGGCCCGTTCGTGCGAACGCCTCTCGCTGCTGTCCGAGGGACTCGAGGACCCCATGCTGCGCCGCTTCTATGGAGAGCTGGCCCAATCCGAGGATGGCCACCAGTCGCTCTTCTACCGGCTGGCCGTCACCGCGGCGAACGGAGACGAGGCCTCGGTGCGCACCCGGCTGGACGAGCTGCTCATCCACGAGGCCGACGTGCTGAGCCACATCGGCCTGCGAGCCGCCATCCACTGAGCCTACGCGCTCAACCGCTCACGCTGCTCTTCGGGGTGGGGAGGCAGCTCCAGGATGAAGGCGGCCCCCTGCCCCGGCCCCTGGCTGTGAGCACTGAGTGAGCCGCCCAGCTCCTGGGCCGCCAGCGCGCTGGAGTGCAGGCCAAAGCCGTGCCCCTCCTCGCGGGTGGTGAAACCGTATTGGAAGATGCGGGTGAGCATCTCCGGCGCGATGCCCACGCCATTGTCCCGCACCTCGAGGCGGATGCGGCCGGTGGCGGTGCGCCCCAGCTTCACGCTCAAGCACCGCTCCTCTTCGGGCACCGCATCCAGCGCGTACTTGGCGTTGCTGATGAGGTTGACGAGGATCATCAGCACCTTGTGCTTCTCGGTGACGACGGGGGGCAGGTCCTCCAGGTTCCGCTCCACCCGGACACCGTGGCGGCCGAGCGCGGCCTGGTTGATGCGCAGGGCGTCCTCCACCAGATCTCCCAGACTGACCGGCTCGAACAGGTGCTGAGGCAGCCGGGCGTAGCGCTGCTGCAACTTGACGATGGCGCCGATGTGCTCGGTGTGCCGGCCCACGTCGCCGAGCAGCGTCTGGATCTCCTGACGCTCCACCAGCATGTGCTGCCCGAGCTGACTGAGGAAGGGCAGCACATTGCGCCCGCGCTCGTCCTGGGTGAGGAAGGTCGCGAGTTCCTCGCGGTGCTCCTGAAGCAGGCTCGCCACCCGCTCCACGTTCTCGATCTTCAGCCCCGCCAGCCGCTCCCTGGCCAGCAGCGCCGAGGTGAGGACACTGTTGAGCACGTTGCCCACGTTGTGCAGCACGTTGGTGGCGATCTCCGCCCTGCCCACCTGCCGCGCCGTCTCCACGAGCTGCCGGTGCACATCCTTGAGCTCCCGGGTGCGCTCCTCCACCCGCTGCTCCAACCCTTCGTTGGCCTGCCGCAGGGCCTCCTCGCGCCGCTGGACCTCGCGGGCCATCCGTTGGAAGGCATGCGCGAGCTGCCCCAGCTCATCCCCGCGTGAGGTGTCCAGCCCGACCTGGAAGTCACCCGAGGCCAACCTCGCGGTCGCCTGGGTGAAGGTCAGCAGCGGCTCGGTGATCTGCTGCTTCAACACCCAGTACATGATGCCCAGCTCCATCAGCAGCGACACCACGCCGAACAGCAGCACATAGCGCGCGGACCGGAAGGCGGCCGAGGACACCACGCTCTCGGGAACCACCGTGACGAGGTCCCAGCCAGGACCCTCCAGACGGGCCACGGCGATGAACTCATTGAACTCCGGCAGCTCCAGCACCGTCTCGCCGGGCGAACGCTTCTTCACCCGCTCGAAGATGGCCTGAAGGTGGGCTCGCTGCTCGGCGGTGCTCGAGCGCTCGAAGACCTGCTCGGGCTGCCGGGCGTCATGCTGGATGTTGTAGGGCTCCACCCCGCTCTTCACCCTCAACTCGGGGTGGGCGATGAGCAGACCATCGTCCCGGAAGAGCATGTTGTAGCCCCCGGGCAGGTGGTCATTGATGGTCCGGGTCATCAGCTCATTGAGGAGCACGTCATGGGAGATCGTCGCGACATGGCGGCCCTCCATGTCCAGCGGGGTCGAGACCGTGACCATCCAGGTCTTGCTGGGCGCGTCCTCGAAGATGCCGGTCCAGGCCGACGCCCGGCTCGGATTGTTCCGGGGCTGGGCCTGGGTGAAATACTCGAGGTCCACGATCGAGAAGGCGGGATCGAGGTCCAAAAAGTAGGTGGCCCCCTCCGGCCAGTACCCCACCACCACGCCCTCCGGCAGCATGACGCCGGTGTCCGTGAACCGGGTATGGAAGGCGGGCCCGTACTGAGAGACCACGTCATACGAGGCCAGGACCCGGCGGCGGAAGTCGTCGTCGACCTTCACGCCCCTGGGAATGTAGACCCCCGGCAACCTCGTGCCGTCGAAGGTCTGGCGGTTGTTGCGGATCGTCCCATCCGGCAAGGACACGAACAGGCTGTCGAAGCGGGGCCGGGGGTCCTGCTGGCGCATGGCCAGGATCCGCGATTCCAGTTCCTTCTTGAGGAGCGCGTGGTTGTCCTGCGCCAGCACGAAGATGGCCTGCTCCCGCTGACTGCGCTCCGAGACACTCCGCTCCATCTGCGAGAGGACCTCGGTGCGGAAGGAGTTGAGGATGTGGAGGTAGCTGAAGAGGGTCGTCAGGGCGATGAGTACCGCGATGCGTACGCCCATCTTGATGAGCGTCGAGCGGGCCAGCGATGACCGGGCATTCGGGGGAGAAGCGTGCTGCATGACCATGGGTGCGCGTGCTCAGGGGGTGCTGCCAGGGTCCGCCGGATCGCTCCGAGCGGCCCGCTCGTCGCCGTCGAGGAACCCGTCCAGATCGCGATCAATTCCGATGCGCTGGCCGGATCCGGGAGGCGTACAGGTATAGGTCAACGCGCCGCCCGCGGAGACAAGCAGGCGGAGGGCCGCGTCGGGAATGAAAGGCAGGGCCCGCCGATCGCTCTTGAAGCGTCCGCCGCCCTGGTAGAGGAAGCCCACCTCGTCCAGGGCGATCCGGCCCTTCACCACCAGGTCACACTCGCCGGCGTTCGCACGCGCCATCAACAGGTTGATGCGGGGACCCACCACGGAGGAATTACTGGCCGTGAGCGTCACCTGCTGACCGACGATCGGCGCCAGGTTGCTGTCGAAGGCGAGCAGGAACTGCTCCATGTCGCGCTTGATCTGCACGCCCTCGGGCGTATTCGGGATGCCCACCGAGTTGAAGATGGGATGGAAGTCGAAGCCGCTGTTGAAGCGGAACAGCGTGTCGATGGAGCCGTCGCTGTTGAAGCCGAAGCCGCGGACCTGATCACCGAGGAAGGGGTCGGGGCTGGTGAAGCCGAAGTCGTAGTCCACGCCGAACATTCCGACCTTCTGGTACACGTTCCGCAGGTGCGGGGTCTTGGGGAAGATGGCCGTGCCGACGAAGGCCGAGCCACCCTCCGTTCCGAAGAAGCCCTTGAAGGGGCCCGCGCTGGGGTTGGCGTTGGGATCCAACCGGTGGCAGGAGTTGCAGGGACCGTGGAAGAAGCTCACGGTGTTCATGAAGAAGTCCCTGCCCGCCTGCTGCGCCGGTGTGAGCGAGTTGTCGAGGCTGCGCACCGGGTTGGGCGGGTACATCACCTGGAGGATGAAGTCGCTGAACTGCTGCATCTCCGAGGGCGTGAGCTGCGCGTGCCGCCCGAGCAGGTTCATGAACGCCGGGTTGAACTGCTTGAACGCGGCGACCTCGTCGAATGCCCCGCTGTCGGGCTGGACGTTCGGCGCGGCGTTCCCGCCGGTGCGATCTCCGCGCCAGTGCATCGGACCGTGGTTCGCCATCCCGCGCAGGCTCTGGGTGGACAGCGGTCCCTTCACGGGGTGGAAGTTGGCGTCCTGCCCGAAGGTGGGATCGTCACCGAACTCGATCGGCACCTGGACGATGGGGTTCTTGTTCTCCTTGTAGGACTCGTCCGGATTGCCGAGGTTCCAGTCCAGGCTGTCGAAGTCGCCGAAGATGTGGCAGCTCGCGCACGACGAGTCGCCGTGGCTCGAGCTCTTCCGTGCGTCGTAGAGGAACGGACGCCCCGCCACCACGCTCGCCGGCTCGGGGTTGTACATGGGCAGATGGGCGATCTCCTGGCGCGTGGCGGTGTTGACGATGGAGATGGCGTTGTCGAAGCGCGTCAGCACGTACATGCGCCCGCGGGCCTCATCCAGCACCATCCCCGTGGGGCCACCGCCGCTCAGGAGGATCTGGTTCGCCGTGCTCGGCACGAACGTGTCGGCCTCGAGCGCCGCGGTGGCGTAGACGCCAATCTTCGAGGAGCCGAACGCGGCCACGTACAGGGTGGCGCCGTCGGAGGTCACCGTCATGCCGAGCGGCTGCGCGAGGCTCTTCTCATTCTCGGGATTGGGGATGGGAGCGCAGCAGACGTCGTAGTTGATGTGCTTGTTGAGGTGCCGCGGCGCGACGCCCGAGGAACTCAGCACGGTGATGCGGCTCTCGTGCAGGTGCCCGCGGAGGCTGGTTCCGGCGAAGATGCCCGGCCCCTCGAAGCGCAGATCATTCCGGGCCTCGGTGTTGCTGACGTACACCTTCCCGTTCACCGGGTTGACGGCCATGTTGAACAGGATGGTGCCCACGCCGGAGTAGAACCCGGCCGGACCCGAGAGCTGCTCCGGCGGGTTGGCGGTGGCGTCGATGACGAAGACGTCCTTGTCCGGCAGGGAGAACTTCACATGCTCCGTCCACGGACGGCCCAGTGAGTCGACCCAGTCCTGGCCGTTGAACTTGACGAGGACGCCGGTCTCGGGAGCGTCCTTCCCCTCGAAGTTGATGTTCGGGCCCGGTACGCCTCCGTCCGCCTCGCCACCGTTGGGCACGAGGAGTTCGTGGATGATGGTGGTGCGGTTGCCGGAGTGGAACGCGGCGGCGTAGACGCGCGAGCCATCGGGCGTGGCCGCGAGCGCGCGAGGGGTATCGCTGAAGAGGGTGACGATGTTCAGCGGGTTGCCACCGAGCGAGGTGCCCGGGTTGTTGGCGTCGAAGACCCAGACGTCGGCCCGGCCGATGCCCGGCGTGGTGAACTGGGGATCAAAGGGCACGTTCTGACCGCGGTGCGCGGCGGTGATGAAGGCCCGGTTCTTCCCGGGCCCGGCGAAGACGATGTCGCGCGGCTCGTCACCCACGAGCAGGGTCCGCACCACGGTGCCGCCGAGTCCGTTCAGCGCAAGCTGCACCACGCTCACGCTGTCGGACAGGTGGTTGACGACCCAGACCTCCTCGTCGCTACGCGCCGCGACCGCGACGGGCTCGAGCCCCACGGACACCGAGGACAGATGGGTGAGGCCCCCGGGTCTGATCCGGAAGACCTCGAGGCGGCTGTCCGGCGTATTGACGGCGAAGAGGAGCCTGCCACTCGGCGAGAGCGCGAGCGGCCGGACCTGTCCGCTCTCGAAGAGGGTGTACGGCGCGGCGGAAGCCCTGGGGCTCGCGGCCAGTCCCACGAGCAGCAGCGCGGCCAGGACCGCTCTCGAAACGCCAAGGGGAGATGCGATGCGCCTGGCTCTCATGGGGATGGGGATACCTCGCGAGGGTCGAACCGCGTCCTCACGGCCGCAGCGATGCAATGGGGACCTCTGGGATCGTGCGCCCGCGCGGCATGCGCTGTAAAGCTCAGGACCCGGTCAGCGGAAGAGCCGCTTTTCGATGAAGAAGCCGCTCCGCGTCAGGCCTCCATGGACAGCGCAGCCGCGACCCCACCCGCGCCCGTTCCGCACGAGCGCGAGGCGGGTGCGCTTGTCATCCTCGCCGCGCCAAGTCAACCGGTTTTACTTGATTTTCGTGACCCGCACGGGTTGTATGTGTAATTTTCCTCCAGGAATAGGAGATCCGCATATGTCCAGACGTCCATTGGCCCTGCTGTCCGCACTCATGTTGTCCCAGGCGTGCAATCCGGTCCCCGACGAGCCGCCCGCCGCGCTTGCCGAGCCGGTTGCCGCCGTCGAGCAGAAGGTGGCGGTTCCGGGTTTCGCCGAGCTGCACCACCACATGTTCGCCGAGGAGGCATTCGGCGGAGGCTGGTTCCACGGCAGTCACACCGGCACGCTGGCGAGCTGTGACGGTGGAATGCCGGAGAGCGACCATGCCCGCGTGCGCATGGACCTGAGCAACCTGCTCAACCTGTGCCCCAACTCGGGCGCGGTGGACCTGTCCTCGGTGCCGGTGCTGTCGCAGTTTTTCGGGATCGGCGGGGCGGTGGCCTCGGAGTTCATCGGGAAGATCGAGGGCACGGAGGGAGACACGGGCCTGCACCTCGGGCGCAAGGAGGTGAACACCCAGTGGCCGCGCTGGGACACCATCGCCCACCAGCAGGCCTGGGAAGGCTGGCTGAAGCAGGCGCACGACGGAGGCCTGTCGCTGGTGACGGTGTCGCTGGTGAGCAACGGCTTCCTGTGCAGCGCGCTGCCCTACCAGAACCTCAAGCGCCCCTGCGACGAGATGGCGGACATCGACGTGCAGATCCAGATGGCGCGTGACTTCGACGCGCGCACGGACTGGGCGGAGATCGCCCTGTCGCCCGCGCATGCCCGGCAGATCATCGGGGCGGGCAAGCTGGCCATCGTGCTCTCCATCGAGACGAGCAAGCTGTTCGGCACCAAGGACTGGCGCACGGAGCTCAACCGCGTCTACGCGCTGGGCGTGCGCTCCATCCAGCCGGTGCACCAACTGGACAACCGCTTCGGCGGAGCGGCGCTGCACAACGTCATCTTCCAGGCCGCGCAGTTCCTGGAGAACTGCCACATCGACACCGACTGCGGCGTCACGGGCAACGGCTTCACGCTGGGCTTCGATGTGGACGCCAACTGCCGCAACACCAAGGGACTCACGGCCGAGGGCAAGGCGCTGGTGCAGGAGCTGATGGCCAAGGGGATGCTCATCGACGTGGCCCACATGTCCGAGCGAAGCGTGCAGGACACCTTCACGCTGGCCCAGGCCAACACCTACTACCCCATCTACATCTCCCACGGTCACTTCCGCGAGGTGATGAACCCGGGGCTGGCCGCCAACGAGAAGACGACACCCTCCTGGGTGGTGCGAGAGCTGCGGCAGACGGGCGGCATGTTCGGCCTGCGCACGGCGCACGACGAGACGAGGGCCTACACGCGCACGAGCATCGCCAACAGCTGCCAGGGCTCGTCGCGCTCCTTCGCCCAGGCCTACGAGTTCGGCCGCCAGGGGCTCAAGGTGCCCATGGCCTTCGGCGCGGACCTCAACGGCTTCATCCAGCAGACGCGGCCGCGCTTCGGCTCGTACGGGGCGTGCTCGGCGGGCTTCAAGGCCGAGGCGGACGATCAGGCCAACCAGCAGCGGCTCTCCGGGCCGGCGCGCCTGGGCACGGACTTCGACGTGTACGGCCTGGCGCATGTGGGCCTGCTGCCGGACCTGCTGCGCGACCTCAAGCAGCTGGGCGCCAACACCACGGGACTCGAGGGCTCGTCGGAGACCTTCCTGCGCATGTGGGAGCGCGCGCAGTCGACCCGCACGGGCATGGCGGACGCGGCGGCGGACATCGACACCAGCGGCGTGGCCCCCTACGTGGACAAGTCCACCCGCGAGGCGCAGTACCCCCAGGTGTGCGGCAAGGCCTACGCGCCCGCCTCCAAGGTGCTCAACGAGACGTGCCGCTTCAACGAGGAGTGCGTCAGCAACAAGTGCACCTCCTCGGACTGCGGCAACGTCACCGGCAGCTGCATCTGCGATGATGACGCGGACTGCGGCTCCACCCAGTACTGCGGCTGGGGCCTCAACACCGGCCAGTGCCAGAACAAGAAGGCCCGCGGCGCCCTCTGCGCGAGCGGCCGTGAGTGCCTCTCGGGCACGTGCCGCTGGACCCTGACCTGCGGCTGAGCCAGCGCCGCGCCAAGACCCGTCAGCAACGTTGCAGGTGCTGACGGGAGACCCAAGAAGTAGCGGCAACTGGGGAGAAGGAGCGGGCCTGCTGTGCCGCCCCTTCTGCCCGACTCGGCGAAGGGCACCGTTTTGCCGGAAAGCAGGGGCCCTGAGCGACGCAGCCCGGGCACCCGTCATTCATTCCGGAACCACTCCGCTGGGATGCCCAGCGCCGCGAGAATCCGCTCAGGTGAGCGCTCGCCCTTGATTTCGCTGACAACTGGCAGACGCGGAAACTCATCAGGCGGCTGTGCGAACTCTTCGACGCCCTCACCCCCTCGCCTCACGGTAACAAAAAACTCGTCCAGGTCCGGCGAGGCAATAACTGCGTATACGGTCGCATGGGGAATCCGTTCCGACACAGTGATGTCGGCGTACCCTATGTCGCCTGTGCCACCGGCGATCAGGAGGCCTCTCGGCGTGTCCTCAAGTAGGTAGTGTCCTGGAGGAAATGGGTCGCCGACCTCCTCCAGCACGCGGTGCGCCTCCTCGGCTCTGACTCCTTCCACCAAGGCGGCTTTGCGCAGAGGTTTCTTTGCAGGCGAGTCCGAAGACTTCTCACGGCCTGGCAGCGGACAGCCGAGAGACTCGGCCAGTGATTCTGGGTCCACCTCCAAGACCTCTAGCGCACCATTCCGCCACGACATGACGCTCCAGGGATCGTTGGCGCGCTCAATCGAGTACACGGGCTCATCACATTCGAGTGACAGTTCCTCGGCGAGTTGCATCTCGGCGCCCACGTCGCTGGGGTCCGTACCCACGATGGCGTGGTAGCGACCACTGCCCGGAATGACCTCGAAGGGAAGCTCTTCTCCGTCCTCTTCGTCCCAATCCGGCATCACGATGGCCTGGGCGCGGCTTTCCAACCGTGCAGGCTCGCCAGGAGCCAGGACCGCCCAGAGAGGCCACCGGCTCATGGCGCACCTCCGGACAAGTTCTCCGGCAGATTCAGTGCCGCACGCAACTGCTTCGTCTTCTCCAATATCCGAACTTCCTCCACCTCGATGACCTGGGTTCCTCGCGCGTTTGTTCGTAGGAAGTCTGTTAGTTTTTCCCTGGTCGGCCCACTCAGCTTGTCGGTAACGACGAGGAACGGTTTCCCGCGAGGTGCGTTGGCCGCGTCCGCGAGTTGGTCGAGCAGGTGCTGGAGTTGCTTTACGAGCGCATCCTGCTGTTCGTTGAGCGTGGCGCCGCCCTGCCTGGCCAGCCAGGTGTCAAGCGCCTTGCGCCAACGGTTATCGTTCCAGCCTTTTACTTCCACCCCGTGTTGAAGCTTTGGCCCCATCGTCGCCGTAAGCACGTTGTCGATGATGTGCCCCTCCTTCATCTTCACCTGCCGTCCGGTCAACCGGAAGCCCGGGAAGAGCTTCCGCGCATTGCGCTCTGTCAGCATTTCCGCCGCGATGCCTCGGAGTCGCTCACGTGCCTGCAGTTGCATCTCTAAACTCCCCGGTTCCGCCGCTGCTCGTCGGAACAGTCTCCAAGCCGTCTTCTCGTTCCTGGCCATGAAGTTGAGCTCCTCCATGGTCAGCCCTGTGGAGCGTATCCAGCTCAGGTCCACGCGACCCCTGCGCGCTTTCCTCGCCAACTCAGCCACTGCCTCTGCTTCCAGCTCCGAGTGACTGACGAGCCACTCGGCCTCCTTCAGGAATGCAAGCGGGTCCTTCAGGCTCGGTGCTCCCGAGCGCCTCAGCAACTCCGCGAGCGCCGGTTTCGCCGCACTGCGGGTGGCGGCATGCATGTTTTGCACCGCGGCGAGGTAGGCCTGCGCCTTGTCGGCAGGCAGGGCCGCCGCGCGCCGCGCCACGGCGTTGTAGGCGCGCCCCATCTCCTGGCTCTCCGCCGCGAGTAGCTTCAACGCCTCCAGCGTCTTCTCGGCCTCCTCGGCCGCGAGCCCCGCGCCGCGAATGCCACCGAGCGCCCGTGCGGCGGCCATCTCCCCCCGGACGGCAAAGAAGGCCTGCTTGAAGGCCTCGGCGCCGCCAGGAAGGGAAAACCGCAGTCCGTCTGGCGTCGCAACGGCCTTGCCCTCGGCGAGCATCCGCTCCAGCGTCTTCACCAGGGCCTGGATGGACTCCACCGACTCGCGCAGTCCGGACGAGGCCCGGGCGCCAGCCGCGCTCAACGCCAGCCCTCCCCGGTGTACCAGCTCGCGTCCTATACCCGAGGTGGCCAGCTTGGAGATGTCCCTACCGGCCAGCGCCACCATGGCCAGGTCATGCACCGCGAGGAAGGCCCGCCCCTCTGGCGTCCGCGACAGCTCGTCGCGGTACGTGTCCACCACAGCCAGGGTCGTCACCAACGACATGCGGCCCACGAACAGGCGTACCGCCGCTCCGCGCGCCCCCGCCAGCGTGCTGCCTTGCGCGGCGGTGGCGGGCACCCCTGTCAGCAGCGGCACCCGCCCCAGGGCCGACACGGCGCCGTACACCATGTGCATCTCACTGATGCGGCCCACAGCCGACCAGAGAAGCAACGTGTCCGGAGTGGAAGCAAGCAGGGCCAGCTCCATGGCCGTCATCAGGTGCGTGCGCGGTTGTGGCCCATGGACTTCCACCTGCACCCACTCCAGCGGGTGGAGGGCTCGGCTACGTGGGGCCGGTTCCGTCGAGGAGAGGTAGCATGCCTCGAATTTCTGCTGCACCGGCTGGAAGTACAGGGCCATGCGCTGGGAAGGCCCTATCGCCTCTCCGGGCAGCGCGGGTTCGGCTCCCAGGTGCACGCCCTGCTGCGCCGCCCATGCCTCCGGCGCCACCAATACCGTGGGCACCAGCCCAGAGGGGACGTTGAGCAGGTATGTCGTCTCACCCTCGCGCCCCAGGTGGAAGGTGGGCAGGGACTCCAGGAGCTCCAGCCTGAGGGGAAACGAGGCGAGCGCCTTCCGGGTGAAGGCCTGTCCCAGCAACATCTTGTACTCCGGCGCGTTGCTGCCGAGCAGCTTCTCCAGCGCCCCACTCGAAGTGAGCCTGCGCTCCAAGGGGGGAAACTCCCGGTCGGGCGTGGACAGCAGCACACGCGCCAGCAGGTGCACCGCATCCTCCCTGATGTCGGAGGTGAGCGCAGGGCCCGTGAGGAAGGTATTGAAGACGCCCAGGCGCTCGTCCGGGGTGAGCAGGGAGAGCACGTCATGGTCGAGGGCGACAAGGGGCTGGGGCGCCTCCGGTGTCGCCGTGGCGAGGGCTGTCTGGAGAAGCTCCCGTCGCAGGGCCGCCAACTCGCCCGTACCGGCCCCCAGCCCTGGCCGCCAGTCTCCCGGTCGAATGAGGAGCGTGCCCGGGTAGTACCAGTAGGCATTACCCTCGGGGTGCTCGAGTGGCTCAGGGGCCCCGGCGACGGTGTTGAATTCGGCGCTGTAGCCCCGCCACCGCCCGTCCTCCCCGGGGATGATGACGCGCGGAGTGCTGCGAGGAAGGTTGCGCACCCGCAGCTCCGCACGCTCCAGGGACGTCTCCTCCGTGAGCAGCAGCAGGGTGCGCACCTGGACGCTGGAGCCGTCGGCGAAATAGAAGCGGCCCACCACGCTGCCCGGGGCGAGGACGGACGGGCCATCCGCGACGCTGTCGCTCGCCCTGAAGCGTTTGGAGCGCAGAGCGATGGCCTTCCGCAGAGGCTCGGAGGCTTCTCCCAGGATGTGCCCGCGCTGCGACTCGTTCCTCAGGGGTTCGAGCGCCTGGAGGTATCGGTCGAAGTAGCTCTGCCCAGCCCCGTCCAGAATCTCCGAGCGTTGAGCCCAACGCAGGCCGCGTTCCACCAGCGCGGCGGCCCCGGCCCTGTCCAAGGAGGCCGAGGAAAGCTGGGAGCGGCTCCAAACAACATCCGCCTCCAGCTGCGCATCCAGGGCACGGCACATGGTGGCGAGCAACTCCGGCACGAGCGCTGGCGGGTGGCGTACGCGCACGCAGACCTGGAGGCCCTCCACAGCGCTGGAGGGAGGCGCTCGGGGCTCGATATCGAAAGTGCCCGCCGCCGCAGAATCTCCGAAGAGCCGCGAGGCTATCTCCTCGCGTGAGGCGTACCCGGCAACCCAGAGTAGCTCGGGCCGAGCCGGGTCCACCTGAACGGGGAGCGGAGCCAGCTCGGGCGAGAGGAAAGCCTGCGCGCTGGCCTCGTCCTCCGGCGTGACCTCCCACTCGGGCTCGGACGGCTCGTCCTCCAGCCACTCTGGCGGGATGTCCTCCATCGGGGGGAGGCGCCAGGTGCGCTCCAGGGCGGGTTTCCCCGCGTGCTTCCAGTCCCACTCATACGTGAGGGTGAGCTGCTCTCCAGCGCCCACTCCCTCCGGGACGTCTACCTCCACCTCCTCCCGCCCGCGCTCGCGGTTGATGATCCGGGGCAGGGCCTCGGGCGGGTAGGCCTCGAGCGCGTCTACTCGCAGCCGCTGGTCCTCGCCCCAGCCGAGCGCCGCTGCGGCGATGACTTCAGCACCTGCCTTCACCACCAGGCGGCCGGGATCCACCACCCGAAGGGACAGCACGCCCTCCTTCCAGTCTTCCAGGCGGGGGCTGAGGGCTTCGGCTCGCGAATGCGCTTCGGCCGAGAGCGTCACCCTCACGCGTCTCAACTCCTCGCCGGCCGCGCTCATGCTGGCCACGAGGCAGCTCGCGAGCAGGAGGGCCTGGAAACCTCTGGCCCACCGGCTGAGCACCGAAACCATTGACCCCATGCTGGTGCTCGACGGCCTCGGCGCCGGTGCCCCGACTCCGGGGCTCGATTCGACGAGGAGCTCGCACGCGCGCGCAGGAGGGAAGTGCGCTGCCACTGTTGGGGCCAGCCGTGCGCACGAGGTGGACGCATCACCACGACGAGTGGACATGCTGCACCTCCTCACCTGGACGAGTCAGAGAGGTGCGCCGCGACGAGGCCCTCGCCCGCGCGGCGTAGCATCCGCCCCAGGGCGCCAGCGCCACCAGGAATGTGCCAGGACGGTCCCCGTCAGGGCGCATCAGGACGACGAGTGCGTAGTCCTTCGCCATGCGGGGTGCCCCTTGAAACGACAACCGCCCGAGAAAATAGACCCTGGCGCCGACTCCCCAGAGAAGGAGGTTGGCCCCTTTTATGGCGGAGTGCCGCCCTGTCAACGCTGACTGAGCGGGCGCTACCCCTATGGCGCGGGGGTGAGGGCGAGGGCCTCAAACTGGGCTTGGACGACACACAAATCGATCCGTCAGACACGGCCTACGGCGGCACCACGCGCTCGCTCACCGGCTCGCGAGAGCGGGCCGGATCGGCGCCGGGCCTCTGGAAGGGCCACACCAGGGGCACCACCGCCACGAGGAAGGCGAGCAACAGGGCCGTCAGGGGCGTGCCGAGCCGGAAGAAGTCCGTGAAGCGGTAGTGCCCCGGGCCATACACCAGCACGCAGCTCGGCTCGAGGGGGGTGATGAAGGAGCAGCTCGCCGCCAGCGTCACCCCCATGGCGAAGGGCCGCGGCTCCACCCCCAGCTTCGTGGCGGCGCCGATGGCCACCGGGAGCATCACCAGGGCCGCGGCCTGGTTGCTCATGGGCGCCGACAACAGGATGGTGAGCGTCATCATCGCCATCAGCACCATGCGCGGGCCTCCATACTCGCCGAGCCCCGCCGCGAGGCCGCCCAGGAACCTGCCCGCCCCGCTCTCTTCCATGGCCACGCCGAGCGCCAGCATGGAGCCGATGAGCAGCACCACTCGCCAGTCCACGCGAAAGGCGCGCCGCGCGTCCACGCAGCCGGTGGCGATCATCGCCAGCATCCCCGCCAGCCCCGCCACGGACAGCGGCAGCACCTGAAAGCTGCCCAGCGCGAGCGCGCCCAGGAAGAGCACCACCGCCAGCAGCGACTTGCCGTAGCGTGGCGGCTGGTACTCCACGTCCCCGAGCACCAGCAGGTTGATGCCGTCCGCCAGTTGCTGCACCCGCTCCCGTGGGCCGCGCAGCAGCAGCACGTCACCCACGGACAGGGGCAGGGAGGACAGCGACTGCCCGCCGAAGAGCCGCCCCAGCAGTTGCAGCTTCGTCAGCCGCTGGATGGCGGGCTTGCGGTGCAGGGCCAGCGCCACCAGGCCGTAGCGCTCCAGGAAGAGCGTCTCCTTCAGGCTGCGGCCAATGAGCGAGCTGCCGATGGGCACCGTCGCCTCCACCAGCAGCATGTCCTGGGGCCTCAGGTCCGTGTCCGACAGCCGCACGTCCGGCCGGAGCTCGAGCCCCTTCAGGTCCTTCACCCGGAGGATGTCCTCGCGATTGCCCTCGATGATGAGCCGCTCGTCGCCCACCAGCCGGTACGCCGGCACCGCCGGCAGCGACTGCCCATCCCGGATGAGCCCGATGACGCGCAGCCCCAGGCCCTGGGTGATCTCCGCCAGCTCCTTGCCCACGTAGCGCGAGTCGGGTGGAAGCACCGCCTCGGTGAGGTAATCGCGCAGGACCCAGTCGCCCACCGCGCCCTTGCCCTCCCGCGTCGGCAGCAGCAGCGGCCCCAGGAACACCACCACCAGGATGCCCAGCACCGCCACCGGCAACCCCACCGGCGACAGCTCCGTCACCCCGATGGGCGCCAGCCCGAAGCGCCCGAAGGCCGCGGACGCCACCAGGTTGGTGGAGGTGCCGTACAGCAGCACCATACCCCCCAGCATGGACGCATAGGCCAGGGGCAACAGCACCTTGCTCTTGGGCACCTTGGCGCGCTGCGCCGCGCCAATCGCCACCGGCAGGAAGGCCGCCGTCGTCACCGTATTGGAGACGACCGTGGAGAACACCGCCACCACCACCATCATCGCCAGCACGAACGTCTGGTGCCCGAAGCGCGCGAAGAAGGCGAGCCGCTGCCCGATGAGCTGCACCACTCCCGTGCTGGCGAGCCCCTCTGTCATCGCCAGCAGGGTGAAGATGAAGATGACCGTGTCGTTGCTGAATCCCTCGAAGGCCTGCCCGGGCGTCAACACTCCGGAGAGCGCCAGCAGGCACACCACCACCAGGGAGCTCACCTCGATGGGTACCAGATCGATGGAGAAGAGCACCAGGGCGACCAGCACGATGCCCAGCACGATTGCGATGGCCATGGAAGCACCGAACCTGTGACCCGGTGCGGCAGAACGTGAGGCTTCACGCTCCGCGAACGTTTCCTTCTGGATAGAGGAAGCACGATTAGTGAAATTGAAGGGAGATGGGAGACCCGGGACGGGGTTCACGTGGGGGCGCTGTTGCTTTTACAGGGGGCAGTCAGGAAGGTTGCCGCCCACCTTTTTTTGAGGAGAGTCGCGAATGGCCCCGACCCAAAACGCAGCGCTCCCGGGCAACGCTCCCACGAAGAACGCGGAGTTGCTGGCCTGGGTGTCGAAGATGGCGCAGATGACCCAGCCGGACAGCATCGTCTGGTGTGACGGCTCGGAGGAGGAGAAGAAGCGCTTCACCGACCTGGCGGTGAAGGAGGGCATCCTCATCCCCCTCAACCAGCAGAAGCGCCCCGGCTGCTATCTGCACCGTTCCAACCCCAATGACGTGGCGCGCGTGGAGCACCTCACGTTCATCTGCACCACGAACAAGGAGGACGCCGGCCCCACCAACAACTGGATGGAGCCCGAGGCCGCCTACACCAAGCTGACCCACCTGTTCACCGGCAGCATGAAGGGCCGCACCATGTACGTGGTGCCCTACGTCATGGGCCCCCTGGGCAGCCCCTTCGCCAAGATTGGCGTGGAGCTGACCGACAGCGTCTATGTCGCCCTCAACATGCGGATCATGACTCGCATGGGGAAGGCGGCGCTGGACATGCTGGGCGACTCCAACGACTTCAACCGCGGCGTGCACAGCACCGGCGACCTCAACCCGGACCGCCGCTACATCTGCCACTTCCCCCAGGACAACACCATCTGGAGCTTCGGCAGCGGATATGGCGGCAACGTGCTGCTCGGCAAGAAATGCCTCGCCCTGCGCATTGGCAGCTTCCTCGGCGAGCACGAGGGGTGGCTCGCCGAGCACATGCTCATCCTCGGCGTCACCAGCCCCCAGGGTGAGACGACCTACGTGGCGGCTGCATTCCCGTCCGCGTGCGGCAAGACGAACTTCGCGATGATGGTCCCGCCCAAGGAGTACGCGGGCTGGAAGATCGAGACCGTGGGCGATGACATCGCCTGGATGCGCGTGGGTCCGGACGGCCGCCTGTGGGCCATCAACCCCGAGGCCGGCTACTTCGGCGTGGCCCCCGGCACCAACTACAAGAGCAACCCCAACGCGATGGCCTCCGTCGCCCGGGACACCATCTTCACCAACGTGGCCATGACGGCCGATGGCGACGTGTGGTGGGAGGGCATGGACGGCGAGGTCCCCGACGAGCTCACCGACTGGCAGGGCCGCCCCTGGAAGAAGGGCAGCACGGAGAAGGCCGCGCACCCCAACAGCCGCTTCACCGCGCCCGCCTCCAACAACCCCGTGCTCAGCCCCAAGGCCAATGACCCCATGGGCGTGCCCATCTCCGCCATCATCTTTGGCGGCCGTCGCTCCAACACCGTCCCGCTGGTCATCCAGGCCTTCAACTGGACCCACGGCGTGTTCCTCGGCGCCACCATGGGCAGCGAGACCACCGCCGCCGCCACCGGCAAGGTCGGCGTGGTGCGCCGCGACCCCATGGCCATGCTGCCCTTCTGCGGCTACCACATGGGCGACTACCTGCAGCACTGGCTCAACATGCAGAAGAAGATCGCCCACCCGCCGAAGATCTTCCAGGTCAACTGGTTCCGGCAGGACAAGAACGGCAAGTTCATCTGGCCGGGCTTCGGCGAGAACATGCGCGTGCTCGAGTGGATCGTGAACCGCGTCCACGGCCGCGTCCCCACCGAGGAGACCCTGCTGGGCTGGGTGCCGCGTCAGGACCAGGGCCTCAACCTCAAGGGCCTTGACATCTCCTCGGAGGCCGTCGCCGACGTCACCTCCATCAAGGAGGACGAGTGGAAGGCCGAGCTCAAGAGCCAGGAGCCCTTCTTCGAGTCCCTGGGCCTCAAGGCCCCCGAGGCCCTCACCCTCCAGCGCAAGCTGCTCATCTCCCGTCTGGGAACCTGAGCCCCCGGGCCCTCTCTCTTACTAGGGGGGCCCGCCGTCTTCCGGGGCCGTCCTGCCACGAGGTAGGACGGCCCCGCCGTTTTTCCGGACTCTTCGCGGATGAGAAGTTCAGGAGTAGGCTTCCCAACCATGCGATTGGTTTTGGTTTTGTTGGCGGCCCTCCTGTTCGTCCCCGCCCTGGCGCATGCCCAGCGCGGAGGTCCCCGCAACGCGAAGGAGCTCATCAAGCAGGCCGAGCGGCTGTACGACCAGAAGAAGTACCTGGAGGCAGCCGAGGCGCTGGAGCAGGCGAACGAGCTCAAGCCCGACTCGCGGCTCGTCTACAACATCGCCCGCGCGTACGACCAGGCCGGCAAGGCCCGGGAGGCCATCTCCCATTACGAGAAGTACCTGACGGACGGAGAGGACGCGCAGCTGCGCAAGCGCTCGCGCTCGGCCATCGACCGGCTCCGGCTGCAACAGGAGAAGGAGGCGGCGACGGAGGCGGCGACGGAGGCAGAGCGCAAGCGGCTGCAGCAGGAGACCGAGGCGGCCCAGCGGCGCGTGGAAGCGGAGCGTGAGTCGGCCCGGCGCGCCGACGAGGCCAGCCAGCTGCAGCTGAAGGCGGCCAACGATGACGCACTGGCCTCGCGCAAGCGCATGCAGGTGACGTCCATCACCCTGGGCGGGGTGGCGCTGGTGGGCGTGGGCGTGGGCACCGTGTTCGGGCTGAAGGCCAACGGCGCACGCTCGGACTTCAACGCCGCCACGGACCTGGACACCAAGCTGGCGGCGAGGGACTCCACCCGGAGCAACGCGCTGCTGGCGGACATCGGCTTCGGAGTGGGACTGGTCAGCGCGGTGGCGGCCGTCCTGCTGTATCCCAAGGAGCCCGTTCCCCAACCCGGCAAGGCCCGGCTGACGACGGCGCCCCGGGGCGCCGGTGCTGGTCTGGAGGTGAGCTTCTGATGCGCGCGCAGATCCTGACAGGAGTGTTGGCGGTGCTGGCCACCGGGTGCAGCTTCACCACCGCGGGTGGGCTGGACCAGTGCGAGACGAGCGCGGACTGTGGCAGCGACCAGGTGTGCACGCAGAACCTCTGCCTGCCGCTGCCCACCGGCTGCGGGAAGACCTATGGGCTCGCCGATGGCGGTACCGACCCCAATGCCATCCAGATGGGGGCCCTGTTCCCCCTCCACACCAGCACGGACCCGGACGCGGGCATCGACGAGTCCGACGAGCAGGCGCTCAACGCCGCGCTGCTCGCGCTGGACGAGGTCAACCAACGAGGCGTCGGTGGCAAGCAGATCTCCCTGCACGTCTGCGACACCTCCAGCGACGTGGAGCGCGCGAAGAAGCAGGCCGAGTGGCTGGTGAACGACAAGAAGGTGGCGGCGGTGCTGACGGCCGGCAGCAGCCAGTCGCTCGCGGCGGCGTCGGTGACCGTGTCCAAGGGTGTGCTCACCATGAGCTACAGCGCCTCCTCGCCGGAGCTCACGTCACTGCCGGACACCAACGGCGGCACGGTGGGACTGGTGTGGCGCACCTCGCCCTCGGACGCCATCCAGGGCAGTGTCATCGCGGACCTGCTGCGCAGCGACACCGCGCGCTTCGGCACCCCGTCGCGCGTGGGCATCCTCTACGTGGACGACCCGTACGGGCAGGGCCTCTTCAACATCATCTCCGAGCGGCTCACCAGCGGCTCGACGCGGGTGGCCAACCGGGGCTTCTCCTATCCGAAGAGCGGCGATGTGAAGACGGCCATGGAGCAGCTCGACATGTACGACCCGGACATCACCGTGCTGGTGGGCTTCGCCGGCGACGTGACGGCCATCCTCAAGGACGCGTCCACCCGCATCAACCTCAAGCGGGGCAGTGGCCACCGCTGGTTCTTCTCCGACAGCGTGAAGGACGCGGCCGTGCTGGCGGATTCGACGGCAGCCGCCGAGGCACAGGGCTTCTATGGCTCGGCCCCGGCACAGGGCACGGGACAGGCCTTCGCCACCTTCAGCTCGCGCTTCAACGACAAGTACAAGAAGAACCCGGGCGAGTACGCCTATACCTCCAACGCCTATGACGCCATGTACCTGCTGGCACTGGGCGCGGCCTATTCCCAGGGAACGTCCAACAGCGTGACGGGCGTGAAGATGGCCGAGGGACTGACGAAGGTGTCGGCCAGCGGCACCACCCCCACGCAGCTCACCAACTCCAACTTCACCTCCCTGTCGGCGGCGCTGGCCGCGGGGAACAACGTCAACGTGGACGGCGCCAGCGGCCCCCTGGACTTCAATGCCGCCGGCGAGGCGCCCGCTCCCGTGGAGCTGTGGCAGGTGCAGGACACGAAGTTCACGACCGTCGGCACCTACAACGCGACGCCGTGAGCCGCTGACCGGCCCACCTGCTGGCGCTCGAGGCCGGGCTCCAGCAGGTGGACGAGCTCCTCACGGCCCGGGCGCGGGCTCCTCGATGCCCAGCGAGACCTGGGCCGGCACCCGGACGCTCCCATCGAAGAAGACGAGGGTCTTCCCTCCGTCCTGGTCCTCGATGTCCATGCTGTTGATGTTGTCGTTGTCGTCCACGAGCAGGAACACCCGCGTCGGCTGGTCGATGTGGTGCGTGAGCTCCTCCTGATCGTCTTCCACCGTCACCTCGATGTCCCCGGCCTCGGAGCCCTTCGTCTCCAGCTCGATTCCCACCAGGGGAAGCGTGCGAGTCATCTCCTGATCGCCTATCTCCCGGTTCTCCACCTCGACATGGATGGGCTGCCCCATCGCCCTCTTGCTGAAGCGCTCGAAGTAGAGGAACCAGTCCTGCTTCGGAATTTCGATCGTGCGTCCCATGACCCACCTCCGCCCTGGAAGTTAGGTCCGCTGGCGTAGGTGAAACGCCCCCGCCCGCCGCCGAGGGCGAGCGGCCCTCCCCTCCGGCCGGAACCCAGCCGGGGCACCAGCCGGTTCCCACCTCTGTTTGAATCGCACCGGAGGGCGAGACGGCCGTCTCCCAGCGGACTATCGGCGCGCCATGGAGTCCTTCTCCTGGTCGCGCGAGGAGATGTCCGCGTCGACGCCCTCGCCTCCGGACACGCCGTCACCCCCATAGGAGGTGATGATGGGTCTGCCTCCCTCGTTCATGTACACGTACTCGTGGTCCCATGGGTCCTTGGGCAGCTGCTCCAGGGCCTGCGTCTCCACCAGTGCGCGCAGGCCGGTGGCCGTGTCTGGGAAGCGCCCCTTCTTCGCGTAGTAGAGCTTGAGCGCGTTGTGGATGGCGCCGATGTCCAGGCGCGCCCTGTCCTGCCTCGCCTCGTCGAGTTTCGGAATGACGGCCACTCCCACCGCGGCCATGATCAGGCCGAGGATGGTGATGACCACCATGATCTCGATGAGGGTCATGCCGTGCTGGCGGCGGCGCTGCTGCTTCCGCGTCTTCTTCTGGCTCATGTCGTGACGTCTCCCGTGGCCTTCCGTCAGGCCACCAGGCCGCCTGTGCAACCCCCGCGCCCAGGGCCGGGATGCGAGTGGCTCCCAGGAGAAACTCGCTCTTCCTCGGAGCCCGGCGACGCCACCTCGCCAGCGTGTCCCGCCGGCGGCGAGCGGGTGTGACACACCGTCACGGAGTGCGACCACCCGCTCCACGTTGATACAGCCTGGATGATCGCTCCCCAGGCGGCCAGCCGGCTCGCTCCCTGGCCACGCTCGCACCCAGGCGGGATGCGCCCACCCCAGCAGACGGATCCACCCTACGAGCCCCGTGGTAGGATCGGGCTCCCCTCCCGAGGTCCTTGCCTCCATCCCCCTTGGGTCCCGACCCGGCCCTTCAGAGAGAACCAGAATGGATGCCATCGCAGTGGTAGGATTGGGTTGCGTCCTGCCGAATGCCCTCCGCGTTTCCGACTTCTGGGCCAGCATCTCCACTGGCAAGGTGTCGCTGTCGAAGGTGCCCGCCAGAGCGTGGGACCACTCGCTCTACTACCACCCGGACCGCACCATGCCGGACCGGGCCCATGCGGAGCTCGGCGGCTTCATCCACGACTTCGTCTTCGACTGGCGCAAGTACAAGGTGACGCCGGCCGACGCCCAGCAGGTCAACCCCTTCCAGTGGATGGTCCTCGAGGCGGGCACCCAGGCGCTCTCCGCGGTGAAGGTGCTGCCCAAGGACACCACGGGCATCCTGCTCGGAGCCACCAGCCTCGGCTGGCAGCGCGACAGCGGCATGCACATCCGGCTGGAGGACATGCTGGACGCGGTGCGCGCCACGGACGAGTTCCGCGCGCTGCCCACCACCCGGCAGCAGGAGGTGCTCGAGGTCACCGCCCAGCGGCTGCGCGCCCGTCTCAAGGAGTGCAGTGACGACAACGTGGTGGGCTCCTCGGCCAGCGTGGCCGTCGGGCGCATCAACATGCAGTTCGACCTCAAGGGCCTGCACTACTCGGTGGACGCGGGGTACTCGTCCTCGCTGGCGGCCCTGGACCTCGCCGTGCGCGGACTGCGCGACGGAGAGTTCGACCTGGCGGTGGCCGGTGGCGTGAGCGAGATGCTGACGCCGCTGGAGTTCATCGCCTTCTCCAAGCTGGGCGGGCTCTCCGTGAAGGGCCACGTCCGCCCCTTCTCGGACGAGTGTGACGGCACCCTGCTGGGCGAAGGTGTGTCGCTGTTCGCCCTCAAGCGGCTGGAGGACGCGGAGCGGGACGGAGAGACCATCTACGCGGTGCTGCGCGGGATAGGCGGCTCGTCGGACGGCCGGGGCAAGTCCCTGGTGGCGCCGAGGCGCGAGGGCCAGGCGCTCGCCATGCGCCGCGCCATCGAGGACGCGGGCGTGGAGCCGGACTCCATCCAGTATGTGGAGTGCCATGCCACGGGCACTCCGGTGGGCGATGTCAGCGAGGTGCAGGCGCTGGCCAGCGTGTACAGCGGCGCGCACGGCTCCATCGCGCTCGGCTCGGTGAAGGCCAACATCGGCCACCTGCGCGCGGGCGCCGGAGCGGCCGGCCTCCTCAAGGCGGTGCTCTCGCTGCACCACGGACAGATTCCGCCGCAGCCGGGCGTGGAGCGCGTCAACCCGAAGCTGGAGCTGGACCGCACGCCCTTCCACGTCCCGCGCATGGCGCAGCCGTTCCGCCCCGGCACCACGCCGCGCGCGGCCGTCAGCTCCTTCAGCTTCGGCGGCAACAACTTCCACGCGGTGCTGGAGGCCTACCGTCCGGGAGGCGAGCGCAGGTCCGCCCCCCGCCGCCGCCAGGACGAGCCCCTGGCCATCATCGGCATGGGCGGCATGTTCCCCGGGGCCGCCAACGTCGAGACGCTCTGGAAGAAGCTGCTCGAGGGCCACGACGCCACCCGCGAGGTGCCCAAGGATCGCTGGAAGGTCGAGCGCTACTTCCACCCGGATCGCAAGGACCGGACGTACACGAAGATCGGCTGCTGGCTGGACGCGCTCCCCTCTCCGACCATGGAGATGCGGATTCCTCCCGCGGCCTGGGCCTCGTTGGACCCCTCGCACGTGGTGACGCTGCTCAGCGCCGAGCAGGCCCTCAAGGACGCCGGGTACTCACCGGACAAGTGGAACCGGGACCGGGTGGCCCTGGCGCTCGGCTTCCTGCCGTACCAGGGCATCAAGTTCCTCGCGGACTCGCGCGTGCGCTGGGCCGAGTTCTCCAAGGAGCTGCGCGACACGCTGGAGAAGTCCGGGCTGCCGGAGGAGCTGCGCGGCGCCATCCTGCGCAACGCCGAGGAGCGCTACAAGGCGGGCCTGCCCCCCATCAGCGAGGACAGCCTCACCGGCTACCTGGGCAGCCTCAACGCCGGCCGCATCTCCTCGCTCTACGACTTCCACGGGCCGCACATGGTGATGGACTCGGCATGCGCCAGCTCGCTCGCCGCGCTCCACGCCGCCTGGAAGATGTTGCAGCATCGCGAGGCCGACATCGTGCTCACGGGTGGTGTGTGGGCCGACATGTCGCCTGAGTTCTTCATCGCGGGCTGCCGGTTCAACGCGCTGTCCGCCAAGGGCAGCACGCCCTTCTCCGCCAAGGCGGAGGGCTTCGTCCCCGGCGAGGGCGCGGGCATCCTGGTGCTCAAACGGCTCTCGGAGGCCGAAAAGGACAAGGATCGCATCCACGCCGTCATTCGCTCCATTGCCGGCTCGAGTGATGGTAAGGGCCGCTCCGTGCTCCCCCCCAGCGAGATGGGTGAAACGCTGGCCATGCGCCGCGCCCTCACCGCCGCCAACGTGCCCCCCACGAGCGTGGACTACGTGGAGTGTCACGGCACCGGCACCGCGCTGGGTGACGTGGTGGAGACCAAGTCCACCCACAACGCCTACAGCGAGGGCCGCACCCGGCCCATCCTCATCGGCTCGGTGAAGTCGAACATCGGCCACCTCAATGCCGGGGCCGGCGTGGCCGGGATGATCAAGGTCACCCGCGCGATGCAGGAGGGGCTCATCCCGCGCTCGCTCAAGAGCGAGCCGCGCAACCCGAAGATTCCCCAGGGCGTCGAGGTGGTGACGGACAACCGCGAGTGGCCCGCCCCCGCTGGAGGAGCCCCGCGCCGCGCCGGAGTGAGCTCCTTCGGCGTCGGCGGCTCCAACTTCCACACCATCCTGGAGGAGTACAAGGCGCCGCCCTCGCGTCCGGAGAAGAAGGAGTCCGAGCCCGCCGACGGAGAGCCGAAGCTCGTCGCCGTGGCCGGCGCGGACGCCCGTGCATGCCTGACTCAGCTAGACGCGCTCTGCGAGCAGCAGGGGCCGCTGGAGGACACGCGCCGCACGCCCGAGGGCCCCTGGCGAGTGGCCATCACGGCGCGCACCCGCGAGGAGCTGCGCAAGAAGCGCGACTTCCTGCGCAAGGCGGTGGAGTCGGGCGGAGACCTGGAGCCCCTGGGCCAGTCCGGCATCTTCGCGGCGGGCCCGGATGCGCCCCTGCGCGGTGCGAAGGTGGCCGTCACCTTCCCCGGCCAGGGCGGCCAGTACGCCAACATGCTCCGGCCGCTCGCCCGCGCCTACCCCGTGGTGGCCCGGACGCTGGAGGAAGCCGACCGCGTCTACCTGCGCCTCACCGGGCGCACGCTCACCGGCAGCTTCTACACGGAGGACCCGAAGAACTACCGGCAGAACGACGAGGACATCCACGCGGCTGTCTTCCTCGTCAACGTGGCGCTCTACCGCCTGCTGGCGGCCCACGGCATCCACGCGGACCTGCTCATCGGCCAGAGCGCGGGCGAGCTGGCGGCGCTGGTCGCCGCGGGCAGCCTCTCCCTGGAAGATGGCCTGCACGCCATCCACTCGCGCACGGTGGCCGTGCTGGAGATGCCCACCGAGGACCCCGGCCAGATGGCGGCGCTCGCCTGCGCCTCCGAGCAAGTGCCGGAGCTGCTCGCGGGACTGCCTGGCTACGCCACGCTGGCGGCGGACAACGGGCCTCGCGCCTGCATCGTGTCCGCGGACCGCCACGCCCTGCCCGGACTGGTGGAACGCTGCACCGCCCGGGGCATCGAGTGCAACGTGCTCGCGGTCTCCCACGGCTACCACTCGGAGCTCATCGGCAAGGCGCGCCCGGCCTACCAGCGAGTGCTGGACGGGCTGACGTTCCACAAGCCCGCGGTGCGCCTCATCTCCACCATCGACGCGGCGGACTACGGCAACCGGCCGCTGCGCGAGTACCCGTCGTTCCTGACCAGTCAGTTCGTGGAGCCCGTGCGGCTCCGGCAAGCCCTCGGAGAGGCGCACCGTCAGGGCGCCCGCATCTTCATCGAGGCCGGTCCCAAGTGGTCCCTCACGCAGTTCACGCGGGAGATCCTCAAGGGACAGCAGCATGGCGCCATCGCATCGATTCATCCCAAGGTAGGTGACATGGAACAGTTCAAGCGCGTGGTGGGATACTCATTCGTGAACGGCGTCGGCCAGCTCTCGGCGGATGGCGCTGGAGCCGAGGTGGAGCAGGTCCTGCTCCAGCTCCCACTGGATGGGGTGCTCGAGCCCGCCACCGCCCTGAAGGTGGCCATCGCCCTGGGACGCGAGTTCGGCGTGGACGCCTCCGTGGCCCAGCCGGAGAACCTGCGCACCTTCGAGGCGATCATCGCCCTGGTGGAGCAGCTGCGCACGGGACAGGCCGCGACCGGCACCGCCGCCGCCGCAGCGAAGGCACCTCCGCCGCCCCCCGCTCCCGCTCCCTCCGCCTCGCAGCCCGAGACCACGGTGCTGAAGTCCATCGCGCTGGAGCAGGAGGTCCGCCGCGTGCTGCTGGACACCGTGGTGGCCAAGACGGGCTACCCCGAGGACATGCTGGAGATGGACCTCGACCTCGAGGCCGACCTCGGCATCGACACCGTCAAGCAGGTGGACATCTTCGCGCGCACCCGCGAGCACTTCGGCGTATCGCGCGACCCCAACCGCGCCTTGCGCGACTTCAACACCCTGCGCAAGGTCATCGACCACATCGTCGAGCGCATCATCGCCGCCGGTGGAGCCTCCGCCCCGGCTTCTGCTCCGGCCCCCGCGGCCCGGCCCGCTCCGGCGGCTCCCCCGCCCGCCGCCGTGCAGGCTCCCGTTGTCCCCGCCACCCCGGTGGTCTCCGCCGCGTCGAATCCCGCGGTGCCCACCGCCATCGCCGCCTCACTGAACCTCGCCGCGAGCGTGCGCGAGGTCCTCCTGCGCAACGTGGTGGAGAAGACGGGCTACCCGGAGGACATGCTGGAGATGGACCTCGACCTCGAGGCCGACCTCGGCATCGACACCGTCAAGCAGGTGGACATCTTCGCGCGTACCCGCGAGGCCTTCGGCGTGTCGCGCGACCCCAACCGCGCCCTGCGTGAGTTCAACACCCTGCGCAAGGTCATCGACCACATCGTCGAGCGCGCGCAGAGCACGGGTGCCGTGCCCCCGGCCACCTCCGCGCTGGCCTCCGCCGCCGCGGCCGCACCTCCCGCCGCCGCAGCAGAGGAGCCCTCGAAGCGCTCCGGAGGTGGTGGCCCGCGCTCGGTGCGCGACGCGCTGCTGGCGATGGACCTCCGCCAGGTGGGCGCCAAGGACGGAGAGCTGCGCAAGCTGGGTGAGGCGATGTCCACTCGCCTGGGAGTCTCCGCGCCTGATACGGGGAAGGTCCGCACACTGGGCGAGCTCGTCCAGCAACTGATCAAGGATCGCTAAGTCCGTGCAGCCCGATACCTCGCAATACCCACTGCTGGAGGATGTCTCCGAGGTCTTCCGCGGCGAGAGCGCGGTCGCCAAGCGCGACGTGCACCTGCCCACGGAGCTCGATCAGGAGACGCGGCTGTTGTCCGCGTCCCTGGAGCTGGAGTTCCTCGCCGAGGTCGGCGCGCTGGTGTACCCGGACCGCGTGCTGGTGGGGATGCGAGACGTGCGCTGGTTCCTGCGCGCTTCCGAGCCCTCGTCCGCCGCGCGGCTGGTGGGGCGTGCCCGCCGCGAGGTGGATGGCGAGGTGTCCGTCTTCCTGTCGGTGGAGCCGGTGGTGACGGGCGCCAACGCGGGACACGAGGAAGGGACAGAGGAGCCCATCCCCGTCTGCCGTGCCATCCTCCAGTTCGGCCAGACGTACGGGCCCGCGCCGTGGCCGCAGCAGCAGCAGATGCTGGCCCCCAAGTCGGAGAACCTCCAGAACGGCCGGCAGCTCTACGCCTCCGTGGGCGGACAGGGAGACCGCGTCCCCGAGTCGCTCCAGGTCGTCTCCTGGGCCCGGCTGTGCGAGCTGGGCCGGATTCAGGGCGGGCTCGTCCACACCCGCGCGCTCTCGAAGGTGCTGCCCGCCAGCCGCATCCAGGTGGCCCCCGCCGCGCTGGAAGGCGCGCTGCACCTGGTGAAGTGGCTCTGGTACTCCTTCTCGGGCGAGGGCTCGCGTGAGATGGCCATCTCCGAGGCCACGTGGTTCCGCATGCCCCGGCGCGACGAGCGGCTCATGTGTGACGCCCGCCTGAGTGGTGCCAGCAGCGGGCTGGCCTCCTTCGACGCCCACCTCCTCGGCCAGGACGGCATCCCCGTCCTCGAGCTGCGCGGTATCGCCATGGCCTCCCTGCCCACCGAGGACCTGGCCCCCACCCTGCCCCGTCTTGCCTGGCAGTCGTTCGTCAAGAGCCTCACCCCGCGATGACCACGCCCACGCACATTCCCCTCGCCATCGTCGGGCTCGGGTGCCGCCTGCCCGGAGCCGACACGCCGTCGCGCTTCATGAACCAGTCCCTGGAGGGGATGCGCGCCCTGACGCGAGCCCCGGAGGACTGGAGCGCCGGGCTGAATCTGAACCATCCGCTGATGGGCGGCTTCGTCCCCGAGGAGGGCAAGGACTGGAAGCAGTTCCGCCTGCCGCCGGCCCACGTGGAGAAGATGCACCGCATGGAGCGGCTGCTCCACCTGACGCTGCTCCAGGCGACGCAGGACGCGGGCTACAGCCCCGAGAAGAGCCCCGGCGGCCGGTGCGCCATCTACCTGGGCTCCACCGGCCTGGGCGTGGACCTGAAGACGGACCAGGCCCTGCGCCTGCGCACGCCGGAGCTCCGCGAGCACCTGGCGGCCCTTCTCCAGGGACGGGCCGACGGCGCCCGGCTGCTCGAGGCCGTGGACCAGCGCGTGGACGCGGTGGCCCCGCCCATCATCACCGAGTCGGTGCCCATGACGGCCACCATGGTGGCCAACCGCCTCTCCAGCCTGCTGGACACGCGCGGCGGGCACCTGGCGGTGGACGCGGGCACGGCCTCCTCGCTCGCGGCGCTGAGGCTGGCCTCGCTCTCGCTGCAACTGGGGCACTGTGACGTGGCGGTGGTGGGCGCGGTGTCGCCGCTGGTGAGCCCCTCCTCGTTCGGCCTGTTGTCGGCGCGCGGCTGGCTGGCGCAGCAGGAACTGCTCGCGCTCGATGAGCGCTCCTCGGGCACGATGCCCGGTGAGGGCGCCGTGGCGCTCGTGCTGTGCCGGCTGGACGACGCGCTGGCGGACAAGCAACGCATCTACGCCGTCCTCCACGGCGTCACCGAGGAAGTGAACCTCAAGCAGGGCATCTCGCGGCTGTCGCGCATGGTGGACCGGGCCGCTCGGGCCTGCCTGGACCTGACCGGGGTGGAGGCCGAGCAGGTGCGGCACGTGGAGCTGCAGGCGTGCGGCGTGCCGGGCCTGGAGGACCAGGAGATCATCGGCCTCAAGGCCGCGCTCTCCGCGACGCGCACCGAGCCCCTGACGTTCTCCTCCGCCACTCCCCAGGTGGGCTTCCAGCAGGCGGCGAGCGGGCTGGTGTCGGTGATGCGCGCGGCGCTGTCGCTGCATGGAGGCGTGCGCGCGCCCGTGGCCGGCCTCACCTCGCCGCGGCATGGGGCGGAGGGAGCGCTGCAGTGCCTCACCCGTCCGGAGAAGCTGCCTCCGCGCAGCTACGTGGGCGTCAGCTCGCTGGGCTGGAACAACATCGCCTATCACGCGCTGCTCGGCCCCGCGCCGGCCCGCGAGGCCTGGGCGGACATCCGGCCCGTGCGCCCGCCCACCCAGAAGTTCGCCATCGTCGGCCTGGGCGCCATCGCACCGGGGGCGCCGGATGCCCAGGCGCTCTGGACGAACATCGTCTCCAAGGCGGACGCCATCGGCGACCTGCCGCCCTCGCGCTTCGACGTCAACCGCACCCTCGGCGCGCTCATGAGCAAGCAGGAGGTGGTGCCCCGCCTGGCCGGTACGGTGGATCTCCCCCCGGCCGATGCGCGCTGGCTCAAGCTGCCTCCCTCCCAGGCCGCGGCGCTCGACCCGGCTGTCATCCTCTTCGTCAAGGCGGCGGAGGAGGCACTTGGACACGCGGGCTACGAGCCCGGCGTGTGGAACGGGCGGCGCGTGAAGGTGGTGGTGGGCCAGCTGCCCGTGCGCGCCAAGGAGTTCGAGACCGAGCTGCGCTTCGTCTGTGAGCGCTACCTGAAGGTGGCCGCGGAGGCGCTCCACACCCAGGGGCTGACCGCCGGACAGGTGGCGCCCCTGCTCGATGCGGTCCGCCAGCGCGTACTGGGCACGGTGCCCCCGCTGGATGAGAACACCGCGCAGTACTACTCCGGGCTGGCGACCGCGTCGCGGCTGGCGGCCCTGCACGACTTCACCGGCGGGGTGATGACGGTGGACGCGGCCTGTGCCAGCTCCCTGGCGGCGCTGCACACCGGCATGCTGGCGCTGGCCAACCGCGACGCCGACGTAGTGGTGGCCGGTGGCGTGGCCTTCAACCTGGTGCCCGAGTACGCCGCCGCGCTGGCAGTGCTCGGCATCCTCTCCCCGCGAGGCACGTTCCCCTTCGACGATCGCGCGGATGGCTTCGTGCCCGCCGAGGGCGCGGGTGCCATCATCGTCAAGCGGCTGGAGGACGCGGAGGCGCAGAAGGACCGCATCATCGCCGTCATCTCCGGCATCGGCTTCTCCAGCGACGGACGAGGCACCAGCCTGTTCGCGCCCAACCCCAAGGGCCAGGCCCGGGCGGTGGAGCGCGCGCTGGAGGACGCCAAAATCCATCCGGACCAGATGGGCCTGCTCGAGGCGCACGGCACGGGCACGCGGCTGGGCGACAAGGTGGAGGCGGACGCGTACGGCGAGGCCTTCCACACCCGCGGCCGCGACAACCCGGTGCCCATGGGCACGCTCAAGTCGCAGATCGGCCACACCTCGTCGGCCTCCGGAGCGCTGGGCATCATCAAGACGGCCTTCGCGGTGAGCGAGGCCTTCCTGCCGCCCATGAACGGCGGCGAGTTCCCCAAGGCGGAAATCCCCTTCGACAAGCTGCCCATCGCCCTGTCGCTGGAGGGCCGCCCGTGGCCGGCGCCCCGCGAAGGACGGCGGCGCGCCGGGGTGAGCTCGTTCGGCATTGGCGGCACGAACTACCACGTCATCCTGGAGGAGCACGACAACGCGCACCGGAAGCCCCAGACGGGGGATCCGCTGAGTGCCACCGCCAGCTACCCCATCCCCAGCCGCGGACTGTCCGCGCAGCGCTGGCGCGTGGACCTGGTGCCGCTGTCGCTCTCCTCGGAGAAGCGCTACCCGCTGCCGGGCAGGAAGCTGCTGCTCGTCGGTGACGAGCCGGGCCTGATCGCCGCCTTCAGCCGCCTGCTGGTGGGCAAGGGCGTGCGCATCGCCACGGTGTCGGTGGCGGGCCTCACGGACGCCATGGAGGTGGAGAAACGGGTGCGCCGTGCCAGCGAGGAGCTGGGAGGCGCGGACGGCGTCATCGACCTGGGAGCCTTCGGACCGGTCGAGTACTTCCTCACCCTGGGCAGTGCCCGCTTCGCGCGCCGGATGGCGGAGACCACCGCGCGCTGGCACGGCACCGGGCGCGCCATGTACGAGCGCCTGCGGGACGCGAAGGGCCGCAGCGCCTGCTACGTGGCCGTCACCTCCATGGGCGGTGACTTCGGCTTCGTGGGCGACGGCGGCAACGTCATGGGCGGCTCGCTCGCGGGCTTCCTCAAGGGGCTGAAGCAGGAACTCCCCAGCGCGGTCATCAAGACGATCGACTTCGAGCCCCGTGCCTCGCACTGGGTGGTGGCGGAGACGGTCGCGCGGGAGATTGAAGAAGGCAGCGACCGGACGGAGATCGGCTACATGGCCAGCCGGCGCTTCGTGGTGGGCCTGCGCCGGGCGGACTTCCCCAAGGAGGGCAGCCAGGTGCTGCGCCGGGTGGACCCGAGCTGGGTGCTGCTCTTCTCCGGCGGTGGGCGTGGCGCCGTCTTCGAGGTGGCCAAGGCGGTAGCACGGCTGGGGCCGAAGGTGATCGTCACCGGGCGTACCCCGGCCCCCACGGGCGACGAGCCCTACCTGGCGCTGGACGACAACGACTTCAGGACCTTCGAGAAGGAAGAGATGGTCCGCCGCAAGAAGGCGGATCCAACCCTCACGCCGGTGAAGTTCCGGGAGGCCTTCGAGCCCTACGAGCGGGCGCGCGAGCTGTGGCGCAACCTCCAGGAGGTCTACGCCCAGGGCCTGTCCATCGAGTACGAGACGTGCGACTTCCGCAACAGCGCGGATGTGCGGGCCATGGTGGACCGGGTGCGCGAGTACCACGGCCACATCGACGGCATCGTCCACGGGGCCATGGTCGAGGCCTCCAAGAGCCTGCCGGACAAGACGCCGGGCATCGTGGCCGCCACGATGGAAGTGAAGGTGCTCGGGCTCATGAACCTGCTGGAGGCCACGCGGCGTGACGACCTGAAGCTGATGATGTGCTTCGGCTCGGGCGCGGGCCGCTTCGGCAACAAGGGCCAGACGGACTACAGCGCCGCCAACGATTTGATGAGCAAGTGCGCCATGGCGTACGCGCACCGGGCCCGGCCCCACATGCGCTGCGTCACCATCGACTGGACGGCGTGGGAGAGCGTGGGGGCCGCGGCGCGCAACAAGGACGTGGTGCAGAACACCGGCGTCTCCTACATCACCCCGGCCGAGGGCGCGTACTGGTTCATCAACGAGCTGCTGCTCGGCCGCACCGAGCGCGAGGTGGCCATCTTCGAGGAGCGGCTCTTCCGCGAGTGGCCCTTCCTCGGGGCTTCCGCCGATGGTCCGGGCGCCCGCACCGTCTATGACGATCGGGGCTTCCTGCTCGTCCCCTCCGACTATCCGATGCTCGACTGCGTGGAGCGGCACGACGAGGAGGGCCTGGTCGCCACGAGGACGTTCGACCTGACCACGGATCCCTTCGTGCTCCAGCACCAGCTCGACTCGGTGCCCATCATGCCGGGCACCTTCGGCTTCGAGATGCTGGGCGAGGCCGCGGCCCTCTTCCGCCCGGACCTGGCCGTGCTGCGCGCGGAGAACCTGCGCATCGAAACCCCGCTCAAGTTCTTCAAGGCCTCGGAGCGGACCAAGAGCAAGCCCGTCCACGTCACCCTCACGGCCAAGGTCATCAAGCAGCAGGGCGACGAGGTGACGCTCTACGTCGAGTCCAGCAGCGACCTGGCGCTGGGAGGCCGCTCCGACCAGACGCAGCGCCGAATCCACCAGCAGGGCATCTACACGCTCGGACCGCAGCCGAACTGGGAGCCGGGCAATGGCCAGCTACCGGAGGCCCTGCCGGGCTCGCGCGCGCGCTCCATCTTCCACCTGGCCAAGGAGCCGCTGTACCTCGGTCCGCTCTTCTGCCGCGCCGAGTGGGTCTACGTGGGCGAGACCGAGGTGGAGGGCATCATCCGCGCCCCGCGCCAGCGGGAGATCTTCACCCACGTGGCGCGGCCGCGCTTCCAGTTGGATCCGCTCCTGCTCGACGCCTCGTTCCAGGTGGCGGCCAACTGGGACGGCCACCACAACAACCTGGTCTCCGTGCCCATGGGAGTGGATCACCTCATCCGCGGGCGGCAGCGGCGCCTCGGGGAGTCGGGGCACGTGAAGGCGCGGATGGTGAAGGTGGAGGGCGAGGACGTCATCTACGACTTCGAGGTCCGCGGCGAGGACGGTGCCCTGCTGCTGGGAGGCACCGGGCTGTGGTTCCGGAGGTTGCGCCGGGGTGAGCGCCGGAGTGCGGAGACCTGAGCGAATGCACCTGCCCGACGGGCGGGAGGTGGTGCTCGGCTGGGGAGAGGTGGGGCGCGAGGAGGACTCCGCCCTCTCCCCCCGGGAGCGCGAGGGCCTCGCCCGGTGCAGGACGGACAAGCGGCGCCAGGAGTTCGTGGCGGGCCGGCTCGCCGCGCATCGCGCCCTGACGCTGCTCGAGCCGGGGCTGCGCGCGGAGGTGACGGCGCGCGAGGACGGGCCGGACTCGGGACGTCCCTGCTTTACTCCCGAGCGGGGGCTCGCGCTCTCCATCTCCCATTGCGAGGGGCTGGCGGTGGCGGGAGTCGCTCGTGGGAGAGCACTGGGCGTGGACCTGGAGCAGCGGGTGGAGGCCAGCGGGGCCTTCCTGGAGGAGGCCTTCGCACCAGGCGAATGGGAGGGCTACCTGGCGGTCCGCGAGGGGCGGATGGACCCGGCCACCGCGGCCTGGGCCATGAAGGAAGCGGTGCTCAAGGTGTGGGGCGTGGGGCTGCGCGCTCCCCTGCAGAAGGTGGCGGTACGGCCGGTGCTGCTCCACGCGGACGAGGGCCGGGTGTCCCTGCGATTGACCCTCGAGACGGAGGGGCTCCCTCCTGGATTGGGAGAGCCCCCCTCGACGCTGACCGCGCTCCTGATGGCGTGGCCAGCCGGGCGGGTGCTGGCGATCGCCGGATAGGCGACCGCGCCGCTACCGCTGCTGCTTCTGCTGCTCGCGGATCTGCCAGTCGTACTCACCCACGAAGACGCTCACGCGCTCTGCCACCATGCGCATCTGGTCGGCGGCCTCGTCGCTGGTGCGCAGGCTGGACATCGTCTGGTCCATGATCTTCGTCAGGTCATTCACCGCCTGGAAGATCTGGCTGATGCCCTGGTTCTGCTGGGTGACGGCGGCGGAGATCTGCCGCACGGAGCTCACGTTGTCGCGCACGATGCCGGAGAGCTGCCGGATGTGGTCTCCGAAGGACTGCAGCTGCTGCACGCTGCCCTGCACCTTCTCGGAGCCGCTCTCGGACATCTCGGCGGTGGTGCGGATCGCCTCGCTCAGGTCCTGCAGGATGTTCTGCACGCTGTAGGTGGCCTTGATGGACTGATCCGCCAGGCTGCGGATCTCCCGCGCCACCACCGCGAAGCCCTTGCCGTGCTCTCCGGAGCGCACCGCCTCGATGGCGGCGTTGAGCGCTAGCATGGTGGAGCGGTCCGCCAGGCTCTTCACCGTGGTGGTGATGTTGGCGATCTGCCGGGCGCGCTCATCCAGGGAGCGGATGCTCTGCGCCATCTGCACCACCTGCTTCTGGATGTCGTGCATGCCCGTGACGCTCTGCTCGAGCGCGGACTCACCGGAGCGGCCGATCTGATCGGCGCGCTCGGCCTGCTGCAGCACGTCCTCCGCCTTCTGGGCGGCCACCATCGACGTCTGCTTGATTTCCTGGGCGGTGACCTGCGTCTCCTGGAGCGCCGCGGCCTGGACGGAGAGCGCCTCCGTCTGTTCCTTGTGGGAGCTGCCGAGCCGCTCGGCGGACTGGCCCAGCATCTGCGCCGAGTCCGTCAGCGAGGAGGAGAACGTGCGCAACCGCTCGAAGGCCGCCGCGGTGGAGATGGACAGGTCACCCACCTCGTCCGTGGCCACCCAGGCCGGCAGGGCGGGCTTGCCCGAGGCGATCGACTCGATGGACTTCTGCACGGCGCTCGTACCCTGGCTCTGGTGACGGGCGATCTCCCAGGCGCACCACGCCGCCGCGAGGATCATGAAGCCACCGACCGACACCACCGGGAGGACGATGGAATTCAGGATGCCTCCCACCCGCTCGCGCAGCAGCGCCACCAGCGCCGGGGCCACCTTCTGCACCTCCACGAAGAGCTCGGCGAAGCCGACGCCCGTCTTCTTGGCGACGATGATGCTCGTCACCGTCAGCGTGGCGAACACGAACAGGGCGAAGCAGTAGGGCAGGTACCAGCGCTGCTTGGGCCACAGGAAGCCCGTCTCCTCCAGCCGCAGCTCCGGGTACTTGTGGAACTCCTCCAGCGCGTAGGGGCGCAGCAGACGCTCCAGCCGGATGGCCAGGCGGATGCCGACGACCATCGCCAGCAGCACGAAGGAGGCCACCGCCTGCGGGATGATGATGGGGTCCAGCCCGTAGAGCACCGTGGGCCATCCCGCCCAGATGGTGCAGGAGACGCCGTAGCTCACCAGCAGCCCGTACTCGATCTTCCGCGGCGCCTTGAGGATGCGCTTGAGGCGATCTCCCGGAAGATCCTGCGGGTTCTCCGCGAGGGCATTCTTGATGACCACGTAGATCATCACCACCGGGGCGATGATCCCGAAGATCGGGCTGTTGCACGTGGCATTGATGATCGACACACGCAGCGCCTGCTCCGGGGGCAACCCCATGACCAGCGAGAGCATGTAGGCCACGGGAGCCAGCGCCGTCAGCATCGACAGCTGCTGCTCCAGGAAGCTCTTCAGGACAAGACCCTTCAACTCACCCTTGTTCATCGAGCGCCCATCCTATCACCGTTCGCCCACAATGCCGTTTTCCAGCCGGTGCGTCCGGCCGCACTCCAAGCGAACCCGCTCCCTCGGCAGCACACCGTGCGTCATACCCCGTGGAGTCCACTCCGGGCACCCGACGTACCAGGGTGTATGACATCGCCCACCCGAGGAGTTGGACCCTCTGGGAAGGAGCCGGAGCGCTCACCGCATCAGGTAGCCACCATTGACGCCGAGCGTCTGGCCCGTCACCCAGCGGGCATCCTCCGACGCGAGGAACGCGACGACGCCACTGACGTCCTCGGGGCGGCCCATCTTGCCGATCAGCGTCTGGGCGGCGATCTGCTGCCGCATCTTCATGGGCACCTCGGAGGCCATGTCCGTGGCCACCTGGCCGATGATGAGCGCGTTGACCGTGATGTCCCGGGGCGCCAGTTCGGTGGCCGCGGTGCGGGTGAGCGACTCGACGGCGGCCTTGGTGGCCGCGTACAGCCCCCCGCCCGCGAAGCCCTTGTGCGCGCCAATGGAGGAGAAGTTGATGATGCGCCCTCCATTGATCATGTGGCGCCCCGCCAGGCGGCTGCCCACGATGAGCCCCCAGATGTTGACGTCCACGAGTTGCTGGAACTGCGCCCGGGTGATGCCCTCCAGGGGGCCGGAGCCGAAGGCGGCCGCGTTGTTGACCAGGATGTCCAGCCGGCCATACTGCTGGATCGTCGCCGCGAAGAGCGCCTCCAGTTGCGGCTCGTCGCCCACGTTGGCGCGCACGGTGAGGACCTCGCCCCCGGCGGCCCGGATGGAGGAGGCCACCTCCGCCGCGGCCTGCTCGTTCTGCACGTAGTTCAACACGACCTTCGCGCCCTCGGAGGCCAGCCTCCGCGCGACGGCGGCGCCGATTCCGCGAGAGCCTCCCGTGACGATGGCCACCTTCTGCTCGAGCCTGCGCATGTGCGTTGAATCCTCTCGCGACGACTGACGAGGGAAAATTCCAGGCCAGTCAACCGCGCGAGGCAAGAGGCTACCACCGCCAGCGAACACACCTTCACTGGGATAGGATCGCTCCCACTTCGACCCAGAGTGGTTGGCCCCCCCAACTCCAGCTCACGTATTCTCAAAACCCGGAAGCTTCACGAGCCTGCTCAACTTGGAGGAACCTGGTGCATTCCAACTCGCGTGGATTCGGACAGGCTGTGGTCATCGGAGGAAGCATCGCCGGGCTCTTGAGCGCCCGGGTGCTGTCGGATCACTTCGAGAAGGTGATCATCCTCGAGAGGGAGCCACTGCCTGAGGGTCCAGAGGCGCGCAAGAGTACTCCGCAGGGGCGTCACATCCACGCGCTGCTGGAGGCCGGGCTGAAGACGCTGGACGCCCTGTTCCCCGGGATGGTGCAGGAGATGGTGCGCGAGGGGGTCGACCTGGTCGACATGGCGCGGGACGCCGTCTGGCTCCAGTCCGGAAGCTGGAAGGTGCGCTACGAGAGCGGCATCCAGTCGATCCTCGCCTCCCGCCCCTTCCTGGAGTGGAAGGTGCGCGGCCGGGTCACCGCGCTGCCCAACGTGGAGGTGCGGCAGGGGTACGGCGTCGAGGAGCTCGTGGCGGACGCCTCGCGCCAGCGCGTCACCGGAGTGAAGGTGAAGGGGCCGCAGGGCGAGCAGTTCCTGGAGGCGGAGCTGGTGGTAGACACCAGTGGACGGGGCTCGCGGGCACAGCATTGGCTGGAGACGCTGGGCTACAGCCGTCCGGAAGAGGAGCAGGTAGGCATCGACCTGGGGTACACGAGCCGGTTCTACGAGCGCCCCGCGGGTTTCGATGACTGGAAGATCATGGTCGTCAATGGGCGCGCGCCCGAGGCGAAGCACTCCGGCTTCATCGCGAACGTGGAGGGCGGACGGTGGATCGTCAGCCTCAACGGGTACTTCGGCGACCACGCGCCCACCGACGAGGCGGGCTTCCTGGAGTTCGCGCGCAAGCTGCCCACGCCCTATCTCTATGAGTACATCCGAAACGCGAAGCCGCTGACCGCGCCCGTCACGCACAAGATTCCCTCGAGCCGCTGGCTGCACTACGAGCGGATGGAGCGCTTCCCGGAGGGCTTCGTGCTCCTGGGTGACGCGGTCTGCGCCCTCAATCCCGTGTTCGGCCAGGGCATGACGGTCATCAGCCTGGGGGCGAAGATTCTCGGGGAGGCCGTGGCCCGGGCGCGCACCTCGCCGGGCGGGCTGCACCAGGGGATGTCGCACGGCTTCCAGAAGGAGCTCGGCAAGCTCGTGGGGACGTGCTGGTCCCTGACCACCACCCTGGACCTGGCCCACCCGGAGACCCGGGGCAAGCGGCCCCCCGGGCTGAAGGCCGCCCTATGGACCATCCAGAACATGGTCGACCTGACCTCGGTGGACGCGAAGTCCTGCCATGCGTTCTACGAGGTGCTGCACATGCGCAAGGGGATGGAGGGGCTGCTCCAGCCGGGGTTCGCGGCGACGCTGCTGGGCTACAGCCTCAAGAGCCTATTCGTCCCGAGGGAGAAACGGGCGAACCTGACCACCCTGCCTCCCCCGCCGGGCAAACGGACCCCGGCGGACGCCGAGCCGGTGGACGCTGCCGCATAGCGTCACGCCCGCCTGCTGGGCTGCGGCTCCCGGACACCGCATTTGGAGGACGGGGGAGGGAGTTGTAGAACTCCCCCCGACACGGCCGTCCCCCAGACCGGGAGCCCCCACACAATGCCCGAAGCAGCCAAGACCGAGGCAGCGCGGAACGACGTCGTTCCGACTGGCGCCGCCCCGAGCGACCTCAGCAAGACAGCAGCCGACTTCCAGCCGTACATCCCCGCCGAGCGCACGGACGTGGCCGAGTTCACGCCGAAGGCCATCGGTATCGGAGTGCTCTTCGGCATCATCTTCGGTGCCGCGACGGTGTACCTGGCCCTGAAGGCGGGCCTGACCGTCTCGGCGTCCATCCCCATCGCGGTGCTCGCCATCTCGCTGCTCAAGAAGCTGGGTGGCTCGACGATCCTCGAGAACAACGTGGTGCAGACCATCGGCTCGGCGGGCGAGTCCATCGCCGCGGGCGTGGTCTTCACCCTGCCGGGCTTCCTGTTCCTGAGCACCGACAGCAAGGGCTCGAGCTTCTTCGAGTACTGGACCATCTTCACGCTGGCGCTGCTGGGCGGCGTGCTGGGCACGCTGATGATGGTGCCGCTGCGGCGCTCGCTCATCGTGAAGGAGCACGGCAACCTGCCCTACCCCGAGGGCACGGCGTGCGCCTCGGTGCTCATCGCTGGTGAGAAGGGTGGAGACCTGGCGAAGATCGCCTTCCAGGGCGTGGGCTTCGCGTTCGTGTACGCGCTGCTGCAGAAGATCGTGAAGCTCATCGCCGAGACGCCGGCGCTGGTGACGAAGCAGGCGAACAAGTACTTCCCGTCCGCCACGCTCAACGGCGACATCACCCCCGAGTACCTGGGCGTGGGCTACATCATCGGCCCGAAGATTGCCGGCGTGCTGGTGGCCGGTGGCGTGCTGGCGTGGCTGGGCATCATCCCGCTGCTGGCCTCGGTGGTGCCTGCGGACACCATCGCGGCACAGCTGGTGAAGCTGGGCTACCTGGAGAGCCTGACGAAGGCGGGCGGTCCCGGCGGGTGGGATCCGGTGGCGCACACCTTCGCCAACACGGCCACGGCCATCTACCGCGCGTACGTGCGGCAGGTGGGCGCGGGCGCGGTGGCGGCGGGCGGCTTCATCACGCTCATCAAGACGCTGCCCACCATCGTGTCGGCCTTCAAGGAGAGCCTGGCGTCGTTCAAGCAGGGCGGCGGGGCCGCGGCACAGAAGCGCACCGAGCGCGACCTGCCCATCACCTTCGTGCTCTTCGGCTGCGTGGGCCTCATCCTGGTGATGGCCGTGCTGCCCTTCCTGCCGGGCAGCGTGTTCGGCCGGCTGCTGCTGGGCGTGCTCATCGTGGTGTTCGGGTTCTTCTTCGTGACGGTGGCCTCGCGCATCGTGGGCATCATCGGCTCGTCGTCCAACCCCATCTCCGGCATGACGATCGCCACGCTGATGGCCACCTGCCTCATCTTCATCGGCATCGGCTGGACGGGTGACATCTACCAGCCCATGGCGCTGTGCGTGGGCGGCATGGTGTGCATCGCCGCGGCGAACGCGGGCGCGACGTCGCAGGACCTGAAGACGGGCTACCTGGTGGGCGCCACCCCGCGCGCGCAGCAGATTGGTCTGATGATTGGCGCGGTAGCGGCGGCGATCGTCATCGGCCTCACCATGAAGGTGCTGGACACGCCGACCTCGGAGCTGCAGGCGCAAGGCGTGCAGCACATGATTGGCTCGGACAAGTTCCCCGCGCCGCAGGGCACGCTGATGGCCACGCTCATCAAGGGCCTGCTGTCGGGCAACCTGGACTGGCAGTTCGTGCTGGTGGGCGTCTTCCTGTCGGTGACGATGGAGCTGTGCGGCGTCAAGTCGCTGTCCTTCGCGGTGGGCGCGTACCTGCCGCTGTCCACCACCGCGCCCATCTTCGTGGGCGGCGCCATCAAGGGCCTGTCGGACTACATGGCGCAGCGCAAGGGCGAGCACGTGGAGGAGTCCGAGCTCGGTCCCGGCAACCTCTTCTCCACGGGCCTGGTGGCCGGCGGCGCGCTGGCCGGCGTCGTGGTCGCCATCCTGTCGGTGAACGAGGGCGTCAACGCGGCCATCGGCAAGCTGTCGGTGGAGCATGCGCTGACCCAGGCGGTGGGTGACGGCGGCTACCAGCTCATCGGCGTCATCGCCTTCGCCATCATGTGCTTCGTGCTGTACCGCATCTCGCGCAAGCCTTCGCAGGCCTAGCGGCTCGCGAGCAGGAGCAACCGGAGCGCTCGGCGTGGGTTCCCCCGCCGGGCGCTTCTTTTTTGTCCCGGAAGGTCTCGAGGCGCGAGCCGGAAGCGATTGCCCGGCACGCCCGTGGCGGAGAGACTGACCGGCCATGCGCCGCTGGTTCCGAGTGGCCGCGCTGGTGGCCCTGAGCCTCGTGCTGGGTGGCAGCCGGTGTGGTGAAGACGAGGGAGTGCCGCTCGAGGAACTGCGCCGGGACGTGGCGCCGCCCTTCGACTACGCCCTGTACAGCGACGCCCGGGGGAGGCTGACGGGCAGGAACTCCGACGTGCTGCTGGTGCACCGCTCCGAGCACCTGGAGCGGGTGTACGCGGACGCACAGCGCGGAAACGCACGGGCCCGAGCCCTCTTCGGCCAATTGGAGGCACAGGTTGCGGCCAGCGGAGAGCCGCTGGCGGACCGGGCTCTGGGGCTGGTGTGTACGGCCCTGCCCACGTGCACGGTGCGCTGGCAGTTCCTCGACGAGCTGATTCCCTCGCGAGGCGCGGGGGGTATGCGGCTGCGGCACGTGCTCGCGACGAGCTTCGAACAGGCGGCCCGGCTCAAAGGCGTGGAGAACGCCGTCATCACCGCCGTGCTGAGCGTGCTGATGGTGGGCATCACGGTGGAGGCGGCAGAGGCCAAGGCAATGGCGACAGAGGCTCGCACCTTGGCCACGGGGGCGAGCCTCACCGAGGGGCTGTCGCTGGAAGAGGCAGCGGCGCTGGAGGCCCGCCTCGCGGAAGCCGAAGCGCTCGAGTCGGGTGCGCGTCACCCAGCACAACTGGAGGCACTTGCCCGTTACCGGCCCTCGGTGAACCAGCCTCCATCCGGGGTGGCCGCCAACAGCGGCAGGTGGGTGGACTACGTGGCGTACTGGGAACGGCGCTACGAGGAGCTCGCAGGCACCCGGCAGCGGCCCGCTGGCGGGCCCGCCGTGAAGCCCCCGCTCGAGTGGAACAGTTACAAGACCTTCCTCGGCCGCTTCCAGCGAGCAATGGAGTTCCAACGGGATGTCGCGCAGATGCTCCGGCAGCAGGCAAAATTGGCGGAGACCCAAAGACATTGGCTGCGCGGCCTGGAGCACCCCATTGTGACGGAGAACGTGGGGCTGGTGCACGAGGGCCGGACCTCGCTCACCTACGTGGACCAGTTCGTCGTGGACGAGTCCTCCCTGCGTCCAGGCCGCACGCCCACCGTCCACTGCTTCAGCAACAAACAGCGCAGCTTCAAATCCATGGACAAGCGCGAAATTGAAAGCCAGCTCAAGGCCGACGCGCTGGAAGCGTTGACGAAGTATGGAGGTACAGTGGAGGTACGCAGACCCGGCCACCCCCTCTTCGGCCGCAGGGTCGAAGTCTCCCGCGTCCATCTCGTCTACGACGAGCAGGGCTTGACTCCGTCGGACAAGAGAATGCTCATGAATAGGGCGCAAACCCTGGACATAGAACTGCACTTCCATGCACAGCAATGATTGGAACAAAGAGGACACTTTCACTTTGTGCCTCTTCTCTCCCCGCAACCCGCTGCTGGACCGGGGTCTCGAGGGATTGGATGAGGTGCTGGACTTCGTCGAGTCCCTGGATGCGCAGCTGCGCCCCAACCTCGTGTATCTCTCGCGCGACCGGAAGTATTCGCGCAAACTGGTGCACGAGCGGCTTCACGAATTCAGGTTCGGCACCAGCACGAGCATCTATTTTGCTCGCACCCGGCCGATCAATGAGGAACTGGGGTTCAAATTCTACGACCAGAGCGTCGAAGATACCTTTTTCACCATCGATTTGACGCTCAGGCCTTTCGCCGTCGTCCGAGAGGAGGGCCGAGCCGAGGAGCGCACCTACCAGCTCCTCTCCCTGGTGCGCTCCTTCGCCCAGCGCTTTCCCCTATCCTACGGGCTGGCCCACAGCTCCCTCGACTTCCACCTGGGCAGCGACCCGCACTCGAGCAACTCCCGCGCGCCCAAGGGCGTCTACGAAGCGTACTGGCTCAACGTGTACGGCCCTCGCCTGGTGGAGCAGCTCGGCCGCCAACGCGTGCTGTCCACTCCCTCCGCTCACCTGGAGGAGCTCCCCGGCGGTGCCATCTTGTGGCTCACCCGCCCCACCCCCGCCGATTTCGACTCCGAGGAGGCCCGCCTCGCCCAGGCTCGCGCCCTCGTGCACCTGCGCCCCGAGCTGAAGCTGGAGGACACCCTCGCCACCCTCCGCCAGCGCTCGCTCATCTTCACTCCCCTTCCCTTCCAGTTCGATGAGGACGTGGCCGACATCCTCCAGTGGGAGGTGGAGGCCCGGGGATTGGAGGACAAGCGCAAACTGGTGGAGCGCTTCAACGCCTACCACCCTCCTCCCGTCTCCGAGTGGCTCCCCGCCTCTCAGGCCCCGACCCCCGATGTCGGCGACGTACAGCGCGTCATCGACAACTACGAAGGCCTTCATGCCGAGCAGCTCGTCGCCCTGCTGCACAAGGAGATCCCCGCCCTCATGAGCGGCTCCGTGGAGGCGATCCCCCGGGTGGACTTCCACCTGTGGCACTCCGGCTGGGGAAAGCGACTGCCGGATGAAGAGAAGGAGCTGCTCATCCCCGCCCTCGGCGCCTGGCTGGGCATGCACCTGGTGCACTCGCTGGGCGGCCGTTGGGTGCCTCGCCGCACGCTGGAGGAGTCCGCCGTGGTGCTCGGCGACAGGGCCTGGCTTCCCTTCCTCCGCGCCCGCCATGCCATCCAGGGCCGTGACGCGCCCCTCGACTCCTCCTGCACCCAGCTCTTCCGTCTCGCCCAACGGCTCTCCGCCCGCCTTCGTTCTCACTGAGCCCGTTACATCGCGGCCGGCGAAGTCAATCCCAGGCGCGTCGAGCCCGCTCCGGGCCTCGGGCCCAAATCATGCATCCTGGACGCAATTAATCGCTTGGGAAACACCGGGAGGGTGTGGTGTTTCAGGCGCCAATCACTCTCTCCCGGCATGGCTGTCATCATGCTGACGCGTGAGCCGATTCCAGGGGGGCTGATCTCGTGCAAGAGGCCAGACATCACGGCGGAGGAGCCCCATCCACCGGGCCACTCCGTTCCAGCCCGCCCCCTCCGGACACGGTTCCGCTGCTCCGGCTCCCCCTCCCGCAGCTCCCATCCCCCCTCCTACTGGCCCTGCCCGTGCCCCGCTCGGCGGCGGCCCGCGTCCTGCCCTCATGACCGCCCAGTCCCCATCCCCCTCCCCCCCCGACGAGCTGGCCGAAGGTCTCTTCCAGGTCCAGCACCACGCCCTGCTGCGCGCCATCCTCGACAACCTCTCCGAGGGAGTGATTGTCGCCGACGCCAGGGGCCACCTGCTCTACTTCAGCCCCAAGGCCCAGACACTCAGCGGCCTCGGACTCACCGACGCTTCTCCTGAGGCCTGGAGTGAAAAGTACGGCGTGTTCCATCCGGACATGCGGACGCGGTGCCCCACCGAGAAGCTCCCGCTGTACCGCGCCCTCCGTGGAGAGCAGGAGCCCGAGGAGGAGCTCTTCATCCGCAATCCCCAGGCTCCAGAGGGCCGGCACATCCATTCGAGCGCCCGGCCCGTGCGCGACATCCAGGGGACCCTCCTGGGGGCCATCGTCAGCATGCGGGACATCCACCGCCAGCGCCAGGCTGAAGCCGAGCGTCACCTCACCGAGCAGCGCTTCCGCCTCATCGTCGAGGCCGCGCAGGAGGGCATCTGGACGCTCGACACCGACAACCGCACCACCTACGTCAACCACTACCTGGCCGAGATGCTCGGCTACACGGTCGACGAGATGATGGGCCGGCACGTCCACGAGTTCATGGACGAGGAGCGCCGCCAGCGCGTCACCCAGAACCTCGAGAAGCGGCGCCAGGGCCAGGGCGGCGTCGTCGACTTCCAGTTGCTGCGCAAGGACGGACAGCCCGTCTGGACGATGTTGTCGTCCAACCCCATGTACGACGAGGAGGGCCGCTACGTCGGAGCGCTGGCCATGGTCACCGACATCACCCAGCGCCGCGCCGCCGAGGAGCAGGTGCGCCAGCTCAACGCCCAGCTGGAGCAGCGCATCGCCGAGCGCACCGCCCAGCTCGAGTTCTCCAACCGGGAGCTGGAGGCCTTCGCCTACTCCGTGGCCCACGACCTGCGCGCCCCCCTGCGCTCCATCTCCAACTTCACCCTCGCCCTCACCGAGGACTGCTCGGCCCAGCTCGACGACACCGGCCAGGACTACCTCAAGCGCATCCGCGCCTCCGCCCAGCGCATGTCCGAGCTCATCGACGGCATCCTCGCGCTCTCGCGTGTCAACCGCACCGAGTTCGTGCAGGCGGAGGTCAACCTCTCCGCCCTGGCGCGCTCCATCGCCGAGCAGCTTCAGCGCTGGCAGCCCCAGCGCACCGTGCGCTTCCGCATCCAGGACGGCCTGGTGGACCGTGGAGATTCCCAACTGCTGCGCTCGGTGCTGGAGAACCTGTTGGGCAACGCCTGGAAGTTCACCCGCGAGCGGGCCATCGCCGAGATCGAGTTCGGGACCACCCTGCTCGAGGATGGCAAGCAGCGCGTCTACTTCGTCCGGGACAACGGGGCCGGCTTCGACATGGCCTTCCGCGAAAAACTCTTCGGCGTCTTCCAGCGCCTGCACACCCAGCAGGAGTTCGAGGGCAATGGCGTGGGACTTGCCACCGTGCAGCGCATCCTCCGGCGCCACGGAGGCCGCATCTGGGGCGAGGGCCTCGTCGGCCATGGCGCCTCCTTCTCCTTCACCCTCCACGAAACCACCACCCCGCCGGCCGTCGAGCCGGGCCCGAACACCTGAGGAGAGACTTGAATGTATGAGCTGAGCCAGCGTGTCGTCCTGCTCGTCGAGGACAACGCCGATGACGAGCTGATGACCCTCCGGGCCTTCCGCAAGAGCAACATGCACAACCCCGTGGTCGTCGTCCGTGACGGGGCCGAGGCCCTCGACTACCTCTTCGTGCAGGGCCGACACGCGGACCGGGATCCTTCCATCCGGCCCCAGGTGGTTCTCCTGGATCTGCACCTGCCCCGCCTGGATGGACTGGAGGTGCTGCGGCGCATCCGCGCCCACGAACAGACCCGCACCCTGCCGGTGGTCGTCCTCACCTCCTCCAAGGAGGAGCGCGACCTCGTGGAAAGCTACCAGCTCGGGGTCAACAGCTTCGTGCACAAGCCCGTGGACGTCACCGCCTTCTTCGAGGCGGTGCGGCAACTGGGCATGTACTGGCTCGTGCTCAACGAGCTTCCCTCCGCCAGAAGGAGCGCCCCATGAGCACCCCGCTGCGCCTGCTGCTCATCGAGGACTTCGAGGACGATGCCCTGGTCGTCCTCCGTGAACTGAAGCGCAGCGGCTATGACGTCACGCACACCCGGGTCGAGACGGCCGACGCCATGACGCGCGCGCTCGAGACCGCCACCTGGGACGCCATCATCGCCGACTACTCACTGCCCCGCTTCGACGCGCTGGCGGCCTTCGCCCTGGTGCAGAAGCGGGGGCTGGACGTCCCCTTCCTCATCGTCTCCGGCCAGATTGGCGAGGACACCGCGGTGGCGGCGATGAGGGCCGGCGTTCACGACTTCCTCCTCAAGGACCGGTTGAGCCGGCTGGGGCCCGCCGTGGCCCGCGAGCTGCGTGAAGCGGCACACCGGGCCGAGCGCCGGAAGATGCAGGAGCATCTCCTGCTGTCGGATCGGCTCGCCTCGTTGGGGCTGCTGGCCGCCAGCGTGGCCCATGAGATCAACAACCCGCTCGCCTCGCTCATGGCCAACCTGGACTTCATCCTGCAACCCCATGAGGCGCAGGGGCCCGTGCGCGCGGCGGCGCCCCCTCCCCTGCATGAGCAGGCGCTGCGCGACTGCGTCCTGTGCGCCGAGCGCATCCGCGACATCATCCGCGACATCAAGATCTTCTCCCGGCCGGATGAGAAACAGCGCGGCCCGCTGGATGTGCACCGGGTGCTCGACTCGTCGCTGCGGATGGCGTGGAACCACATCTTCCACCGCGCCCGCCTCGTCAAAGACTATGCGGCGATCTCCCCGGTGCTCGGCAGCGAGGCTCCGCTCGGACAGGTCTTCCTCAACCTGCTCGTCAACGCGGCCGATGCCATTCCCGAGGGCAACAGCAGTGCGCAGGAGATCCGCGTGGTGACGCGCCAGGAGGGGACCCGCCATGTGCGGGTGGAGATCCACGACACCGGCCGCGGCATCCCCCCGGAGTTGCGCGAGCGCATCTTCGAGCCCTTCTTCACCACCAAGCCAGTGGGAGTGGGCACGGGCCTGGGGCTGACCATCTGCCGCCGGCTCATCACCGAGATGGGCGGAGAGCTCAGCGTGGAGAGCGAGCCGGGACGGGGGACTGTGTTCCATCTCCGCCTGCCAACGGCCTATGAGGTGACCGACCTGCTTCCGCTCGGCACCAGTCAGCCGGCCCCCAAACCGTGTGTGCTGGTGCTGGATGACGAGGCGGTCGTCGGCCGGGCCATCCAACGCGTGCTCGGCCAGCGGTACGAGGTGGTCATGTTGGTCCAGGGTCCGGAGGCACTCGCGCAGGTGGCCTCGGGCCGACGCTTCGACGCCATCCTCTGCGACCTGATGATGCCGGAGATGAGCGGGTCCCGGTTCCATGAGGAGCTGCTCCGGCTGGCACCGGAGCAGGCCCAGCGGGTCATCTTCATGACGGGAGGCGCCTTCACGGAGCAGTCACGCGCCTTCCTGGCCAGCACGGGCCTGCCCTGCATCGACAAGCCCATCGACGTCCAGCGGCTGCGCACCTTGATGGAGGCGATGCCGCCCGCCACCTGGAAGTCCTCCCGGGCCCGAATCGCGTGAGGAGGTGTGTGGCCACCAGCCCCCACCGCCCCACGGACGCGTCTCTTGACTCCAGGTGAAGCGTACGCTTCCCGCCAGTCTCAGGCCCGCCCCGCCAATCCTGTGCAACCTGGAAAACGATCGGCGCCTCGCCCGCATGAAGATGGAGCGGGCGTGCACCATGTTTCGTCAGGCGCATCACGAACCGGCGTCAGGCATCTCTTCATAATTATGGAGAACGGCCCACTTCCGGGCCCCTGGGGAGGAGCTGATGAGCACAGCCCTGGCGAAACGAACGTCGGTGCGCGCCGACGAGTCGCGAGCTCTCGAAGCACGGGAGCATCGCCACAAGGTGCGACAGGGGCTCGCCCGGAGCACATCGGGCCGCTCGCTCGTCGAGCTCTCCCTGGACGTCCTCCGGATTTCCGCGTCGAACGAGGACGCCGAACGCCTCTTCCTCGCCGGGCTGCAACAGCTGGAAGCGGAGCTCGGGGTGGCGCCTGCCGAGATGTTCGAGGACGCAGCCGGGTTCTACGGCCTCTTCGTCACGGAGCTGCCCGCGCTATTGGCGCGGCGGAGGGCCAGCCGCATCGAGGGCCACACCACGTGGGACCCCCACCTGGGCATCGAGTGCTACGGCCTCGCCGGGAACCTCGGCACCACCGGCAGCGTGCCCCGCGAGGTGGTGGGTGCCGCGGCCTCACGGTAGGCCGGGCCCGCGCCCCTACCCGCTCGTGGCCAGCACGCGGACGAGGGGCTCCATCGCCCGGGCGAAGACGTCCGGCGGGGGCAGCAGCGACAGCACCAGGAAGGCGCCTCCACTGAAGTCGTAGAAGTAGCCCGGCTGCACCCCCACGCCCTCGTCCAGCAGGGCCAGGCACATGGCCTCCTCGCCAGGCTCCAGGGGGATGCGCAGCACGGCGCTCCACCCACCGTGCGCGGGCACCACGTCCCAGCGTGCGTCTCGCGGACGGGCCTGGAGCAGCAACCGCCGGTTCTCCTTCACCCGCTCGAGCAGCGCCACCTGGAAGCGGGGCGCATGGGCCAGGAGCCCGGGTAGGGCCAGCTGCACGGGCGTGTTCACCGACAGGTACGTGTCCGCCACCAGCTCCAGCCGGGCCAGGGCCTCGTCACGCAGTGCGTCCGGCCCGCCCACATGCATCCACCCCAGCTTGAGGCCGGGCAGTCCCGCCACCTTCGACAGGCCCGACAAGGAGAAGGTGAGCATGGGCAGCTCGCGCCCGGCCACCGTGGGCACCCGGCCCGGATCCTCGTCCCAGGCGAAGTCGGAGAACACCTCGTCCGAGACGAGCGCCAGCCCGGCCTCCGCGCACAGCCTTCCCAGGGCCTCCAGCTCCCCCTCGCGCAGGAAGTGGCCGGTGGGGTTGCCAGGGTTCACCACGAGTACGGCACGGGTGCGCGCGTCCCTCGCGGCGGCCACCTCCTCCACGTCCAGGCCGAATCCGTGCGCGCGAGGCAGACGGTAGGTGCGCGTCTCCACGCCCTCCAGCCGCGTGAGGTACTCGAAGAGCGGGTAGCTGGGCGCGGGGATGAGGACGTTGTCCCCCGGCTCGCACAACAGCTTGAAGAGCCAGCCGTAGGACTCGCTGGTGCTCGCCGAGAGGAGAAGGTGCGCGGGTGAGACGTGGGCGCCCCGGGTGGCCAGGTGCGCGGCCACTGCCTCCCGGGCCGATAGCAGCCCCTGGGGCTCGGGCGCGTACCCGAGGGCCCCCGGGTGCGCCAGCGAGGCCAGCTCGGGCGCGGGCAGACCCACTCGGGTGGGGTTCGTCTCGGTGAGGTCCAGCAGGGGAAGCCCGCGGGCCCGGCGCTCGGCGAGGGCCCGGGCCAGGGCGTTCCAGGTGCGAGGGAAGTCGGTGCGCGCGGAGAAGGCGCTCACAGTCCCGTCTGCAGCATGGCCGAGGCGACGAGGCGGATCAGCTCGCGGCGGATCTCCTGGCGGCAGTGATCCACGGCCTTGGGGTGGGGCTTGGGCTGCTCGTCGGTCCGCATGCGGATGGCGGTACGGACCACGAGATCGACCTTGGACGGCTCGATGTGGAAGAGCCGGTGGCCATCCTTCTGGAGGAAGTAGGAGAGACCGCGCGCATCGAGGAGCTTCGTGAAGTAGCGCCTTGCATCGGCGAGGAGCGAGAGGTCGATGATGTCCGCCATTCGCTCGGCGTTCTCGCGCAGATCGAAACATGCGTCCATTTCACGGCCGTGCAACACGAAAACTTGCACTCACGCGCGTGTACGGGATCGCGCCGGAGGCCGATTTATCGGCCTCGCACGCGACGAGAGCCCCCTAGAGCGAGCCCGTTCTCCACCAGCGGAGCGAGCGCCTTTCGGAACGCCGCGTGGCGTCGGCGAGGATCCACCAGGTAGGGCACGGGACCGAGGACGTTGACGCGGTGGCGCTCGGCGATGAGGGTGGCGTTGTCGCGCTCGGAGGGGTCGCGCGAGGGGCTGCTCCGCGAGAGGACCACGGCCGCGACAGGGATGTTGCGCGCGGCGAGCGCCTCGAGCGACAGGGCGGTGTGGTTGAGCGTGCCCAGGCCCGAGCGAGCGACGAGCAGGACGGGGAGGCCGAGGGTGGAGATGAGGTCGATGACGTCGTGGGAGGAGTCGAGCGGGACGAACAGACCGCCCGCGCCCTCGACGACGACGGGCCCGTGCCGCACCCGCTCCCAGGCGGCGAGAGTGACGCGCCAGTCCGGCTCGCGGCCGAGGCGGCGCGCGGCGATGCCCGGCGCGAGGGGAGCGCGGAAGCGGTGCGGGCAGACGACGTCGAGGGGCAGCTCGCTCCGGGCGGCCTCGCGAAGGGAGAGCGCATCCGAGGGCGCGGAGAGGGACGGGCACCCGCTCTCGTAGGGCTTGAAGCCCTGCGGAGAGAGCCCGGCATCGGCGAGCAGGGACAACAGGGCGCACGAGGCCTGGGTCTTCCCCACGCCGGTATCCGTGCCCGTGACGAAGAACCGCGGGTATCGAGGACCTCGGGTTGCCACTCTACCTCCCAGTCAGGAACCTGCCAGTCAGAGACCCAGCGAACGCAGTCCCTGGAGGGCCATGTCCACATGGCCCTCGGTATGCGCGGCGGAGAGACAGAAGCGGAGCCGGCTGGTGCCCTCGGGAACGGTCGGGGGCCGGATGGCCTTCACGAGCAGCCCCCGGGCGCGCAGCGCGTGAGACGCCGCCACCGCACGCTCGGGCTCCCCCACGATGACGGGGAAGATGGCACTGCGAGGCTCCGCGATGAACCCGAGCGAGCGCAGCCCCTCGGAGAACCGCCGGATGTTGCGCCACAAGCGGGCGCGCAGGGCCTCGTCGTGTTCGACGATGTCCACGGCGGCCTCGGCGGCGGCGCACAGGGCGGCGGGGAGCGCCGTCGAGAACACGAGGGGCCGAGCACGGTTGAGCACGAGCTCCACCACGGGACGGGAGGCACAGATGTACGCGCCCAGCCCGCCGAGGGCCTTGCTCAAGGTGCCCATGCGCACGTCGACGGCATCACAGAGCCCCAGCTCCTCGCACAGCCCCGAACCCCGAGCCCCCAGGACACCCGTGGCGTGGGCCTCATCGACGAGGAGCGCGGCACCGTGGGCCCGGCAAACCTCCACCAGCTCCCGCAGGGGCGCGTGGTCCCCATCCATGGAGAACACGGTGTCGGTGACGACGAGACGGCGCCGGGCGGGAGTGGACGCGAGCGCCCGCTCCAGCGCCTCGACATCCGCGTGCGGATAGACGACCACGCGGGCGCGCGAGAGACGGCAGCCGTCGATGAGGGAGGCGTGGTTGAGGGCGTCGGAGAAGACGGCGTCCTCCGCGCCCACGAGGGACTGGATGGTGCCGACGTTGGCGGCGTAGCCCGAGTTGAAGAGCAGCGCGGCCTCGGAGCGCTCGAAGGCGGCGAGCCGGGCCTCCAGCCGCTGGTGGAAGGAGGTGTCACCCACCACGAGCCGGCTGGCCCCAGAGCCCACGCCCTGGCCCTCGATGGCGGCCACGGCGGCGGCGCGCACGCTGGGCGAGGCGGCGAGGCCCAGGTAGTCGTTGGAGGCGAAGTTGATGAGCGTCTCGCCCCCCACGCGCACCAGGGGGCCCTGGGGAGAATCGAGCGGCTCGAGGAACCGCTTCAGCCCCCGGGCGGCCAGTGACTCCAGCTCCGCCCGGGCCCACTCCGTGGCCACCATGGACATCCCCTCCGCCCGCGTTCCCATCACCGCGACGTATCCGGCTCCAGCGGGCGAATCCCCGCCTTCTCCAGGAGCGCCATGTCCTGGGTGTACTCGGGGTTGCCGGTGGTGAGCAGCTTCTCACCGAAGAAGAGCGAGTTGGCGCCCGCCATCATGCACAGGAGCTGCGCCTCCTCGTTCATCTGCATGCGCCCGGCGGACAGGCGGACCATGGCCAGGGGCATGAGGATGCGCGCCGTGGCGATGGTGCGCACCATCTCGATGCTCTGCACGGGCTTCTGGTCCTGCAGCGGAGTGCCCTTCACCGGCACGAGCGCGTTGATGGGCACGGACTCGGGGTGGACCTCCTGGTTGGCGAGCGTGAGCAGCAGCTTGCACCGGTCGTCCACGGACTCACCCATGCCGATGATGCCGCCGGAGCACACGGAGATGCCGGCCTTGCGCACGCGCTCGAGGGTGTCGAGCCGGTCCTGGTACGTCCGGGTGGAGATGATGTCCCCGTACTTGTCCTCGGAGGTGTCGAGGTTGTGGTTGTAGGCGGAGAGGCCGGCCTCGCGCAGGCGCTTCGCCTGGCTCTCGGTGAGCATGCCGAGCGTGGCGCAAGCCTCCATGCCGAGCGACTTCACCCCACGGACCATCTCCAGCACGCTGTCGAACTGGGGCCCGTCCTTCACCTCGCGCCAGGCGGCGCCCATGCAGAAGCGGGTGGCGCCGGCGGAGCGCGCCTTGGAGGCGGCATCCAGCACGGACGACACGGACATGAGCTTCTCGGCCTGCAGGCCGGTGTCCTTGTGGTAGCGCGCCGCCTGGGGGCAGTAGCCACAGTCCTCGGGGCAGCCGCCCGTCTTGATGGACAGCAGCGAGCACAGCTGCACCTTGTTGTCCTGGAAGACGGCCCGGTGGACGGTCTGCGCCTTGTGGATGAGCTCCAGCAGGGGCATCTCGTAGAGGGCACGCACCTCGGCGAGCGTCCAGTCGTGACGGACGACGACACCCGGAGGCGGCGCGGCGAAGTGGGCGTGACCGTGGAAGTCGTGGGCGGCGGAGTCGGACATGGGCTCCTCGTGGGAGTTGGAGCGCGCAAGGTGCGTGGATGGCCCGCCCTTGTCAACCACGCAGCGCGCCCGGGTTGACGACTCCGTCCCTCCCCCGAGCAGAGGGGACCCGGGGGCCAGAGCGCGCGTCAAACGCCCCTGCCCTCCCGGGCCCCGGACCTCAGGCGTGGATGCGGCGGCCTCTACCCGCCCATCCCACCAGGAGGAGGACGACGATGGCTCCGACCACGGACATGATGAGACCCGAGGGCTGCAGGTCCAGAATGCGCCGGCTCGGCGAGAAGAGCGCGCCGATGAAACCACCCACGAACGAGCCCACGATGCCCAGCAGCATGGTCGCCACCAGACCCATGGACTGACGGCCTGGGAGAAGCGCCCGCGCGATCAGACCCGCTAGCAGACCCACCACGATGAACCAGATGATGCTCATCTCCGTCTCCCTTCATGGGCACCGCGACGTGCGGACCCGGTTGGGAGCAACGTGGGGAGCCCTCCCCCCGGGCACAACTTGACGAAGGGGGACGGGATGTGCGCCCCCGCCCGGCCGCTCGCTTCCCGGACGGGCCCCGCGCGAGCGTCTTCATGCCTACGGGAAAGCGGGGAAACGGACCCGGCCTGGGCTAGACAAGGGGCTCCATGGCGAAGGCGAAGACGCATTACACGTGTCAGGCGTGCGGGTACCAGTCAGCGAAGTGGTTGGGGAAGTGCCCCGACTGCGGCGCGTGGAGCTCGCTGGTGGAGGAGACCGAGGCGAAGGTGGACGAGAAGCGCCCGGCATGGGGGGCCTCGGGTGGAGCCTCCAAGCCAGTGCGGCTGCGCGAGGTGAGCGGCGAGCAGGAGGAGCGCAGGCGCACGGGCATCGCCGAGTTCGATCGGGTGCTGGGCGGCGGAGTGGTCGATGGCTCGCTGGTGTTGCTGGGAGGAGACCCGGGCATCGGCAAGTCCACGCTGCTGCTGGCGGCGCTGGACAGGCTGGGGCGCTGGGGCCCGGTGCTGTACGTGTCGGGCGAGGAGTCGCTGCGGCAGACGAAGATGCGGGCCGAGCGGCTACGGGTGGAGGGCGAGGCCATCCACCTCTTCGCGGAGACGGACGCGGACCGGGTGCTGGCGGTGGCCGAGGGCCTCAAGCCACGAGCGCTGGTGGTGGACTCCATCCAGACCATGTACCTGCCGGAGCTGGGCAGCGCGCCGGGGAGCATCTCGCAGGTGCGCGAGGTGGCGGGGCGCTTCATGGCCTTCGCCAAGCGCAGCGGGGTGCCCACGTTCCTCGTGGGGCACGTGACGAAGGAGGGCTCCATCGCGGGCCCGCGCGTGCTGGAGCACATGGTGGACACGGTCCTCTACTTCGAGGGCGAGCGCGGCCACCCCTTCCGGATTCTACGGGCGCACAAGAACCGCTTCGGCTCGACGAACGAGATTGGCGTCTTCGAGATGAAGGGGGCGGGACTGATGGAGGTGCCGGACCCCTCGGCGCTCTTCCTGGCGGAGCGGCCCGCGGGCAAGGCGGGCAGCGTGGTGACGTGCACGTTGAACGGAACGCGGCCGCTGCTGGTGGAGGTGCAGGCGCTGGTGGCGCCCACGGGCTACGGCACGGCGAGGCGCACGGCGATCGGCGTGGACGGCAACCGCGTGGCGCTGCTGGCGGCGGTGCTGGAGAAGAAGGAGGACATCCCGCTGGTGGGGTGCGACCTCTTCGTGAACGTGGCGGGAGGCATGCAGCTGTCCGAGCCGGCGTGCGACCTGGCGGTGTGCGCGGCGCTGGTGAGCAGCCTGCAGAACCGACCGCTGGAGGCGCACACGCTGGTGCTGGGAGAGGTGGGCCTCGCGGGAGAGGTGCGAGCGGTGGGCCAGGTGGAGCCGAGGCTGGCCGAGGCGGCGAAGATGGGCTTCCAGCGGGCCATCATCCCCAAGGGGAGCGCGAGGCGGCTGGAGGACACGAAGCTGGAGGTGGTGGGCGTCGAGACGCTCTCCGAGGCCCTGGGTGCGATGTTCGACTGAGGGAGGGCTGCCTATTGCAGCCCGAGCTCATGGTCCCAGTCATGTAACAGCCCGATAAGCTCCCCCGTGAGTGCGCCGGACACCCGCTCGAAAGAGCGCGAATCGAGTGTGGCGAGACGCTCGCGCTGGAAGGCTGGGTCGGCCACCACGCTCCGGTGATTCAACTTGCCCGCGTGCGCGAGGGCTCGCGGCATCTCCTGGAGAATGGCCTCGATGCAGTCTTCCCGCGTCGCCCGCGCCATACGCTCCGCCGCTATCTCCAGGCGAGCCCGCACTGAGGCCTCTCCCATCGGGCACCACGCATCCATGGCCCAGTCGCAGGAGGCCACCATCACTTCCTCCAGCGTCTGCGCTGCAAGTTTCTTGAAGAGATAGCGAGTGGACTGGAGCGGCTCCCAGAAGCGCAGCACCGCCCGCAGGCGCTTCGCCGTGCGCTCCGCACTCACTGCCCCCATGTGTGTCGTTGCGAAGAACAGCGCGCCCCAAGCCGTCTCTCGGAAGAACGCCTCATAGTCATGCCTCACGGGGAACGGTTTCTGCCCTTCCGGGGCCAAGGCCCCCATGACATGCGACACCATGTACAGCCGCCAGGCCGGGCGCTCGCGCTGGAAGTCCACCACCTCGTGCGCCACCACCACTTCGCCCAGGGGCACCTCCAACATCTGATGGGGGACGGGGAAGGTACCATCCACGCGGTACTGCTCTCCGCACCGTAAGCCTTCCCTCTTCGTCTTCTGCTGCACCGAGCGGAAGGTGCCATGCAGGAAGGACGGCAATTGCAACGAAGAAGGCTGTCCAGGCGCCATGGCGCGCGTCCTAGCAAAGTAGCCCCTCAGGGGGGAAGGGACATGCCCGCGGCGGCCGGCACCTGCGCCGGGGGCGCGGTGGGTGGGGGCCGCGCCGGGAAGGGAATGACCTGTCCACCGCCCTGCGCTGGCGTCTGCTGGCTCCCCGGACCCGCCCCCATCTGACCCAGAATCGATCCCCACAAAACCGTCGTCGCGACCCCTCCGACGACGTCGATGACCATTCCCACGGCGCCGCTGATGGTGACCAGTTTCTCACGCCAGCTCACCATTCCTTCCACGGCCTGACTCACCCAACCACCATACTGCCGCAACTCTTCTACGGTGAGGTCTACCCACTGCCCGGCCTCATACGCGTCCACTTCAGACTCGAAGCGTTGCTGGCTGCGCGTCCACTTGTACTGGACTACTCCGGGCTCTGGTGTCTTCCACTCCAGGCGCCAGATGTATTGCCCTCCCGCGAAGCGGACGAGGATTTCGCCCTGGAAATCCGTGCCACCCGTGAAGCGCTTGCCAACCAGGATGGTCCGGTTCAATGCGGCCAGGTATTTGCGAGCTTCCTCCCGACCTTCCCGGAGGGCCTGCCCATTCCAGGGTTTGATTTCGAAGAGCCTCCAGAGAGTGACATCAGTGATGTCCGGGCGTATATCGCGCTCGTCCGAACACAGGAGGGACGAGTCTCCGACTTCTGTTTCATCAAGGATGAGCTTGATCGACTTGCTGTTGTAATAGGCTCTGCTGACCGGGTGATTGACGCCGTACATGAAAGCAATGAGCCGGTGCGAGGCATTGCCCAGGAAGAACTCCCAGGGCATCTGCGAATCCGGCTTTCGGCCAGGAACGTTGTAGCCCTGCACTGCCGGGCCCTTGAGTTCTCCACCCGACGCCGGGCCGTCGCTCATGGCCAACTGGAATTGCGGCGGATGGGTGGAACCCAGCGCTCCCCCGGACCGCGGCGCCTCCTGGTTCCAGGCAGAGGCAGTCTGCCCACCAGAAGCCGTCGCGCACGCAGCGAGCACCGGCACGAGGAACAGGGCCACACACCGCGCGACCCGGGACAAGGATGGACGGCGGACGGCGACACTCACGTGTACCTCCCGCTCCGCTCACGCGAACAGGCGCGGAGTCAGGGAGCAGTAGAGACCGGGAGCTACGGGAAGACGAGGCCTCTCGGGGTATGGTAGCCCGAAACATCCCGCTCCCGCGCATCCCTATACAAAGAGGGTTAGGGTGCGGACCTCCACCATGCGCAACCGGGCTTCCCTCACCTCCCGCCTGAAGGACGCGCTGGGCTCGCTGTCAGCGCGCCTGCTCGTGGCCTTCCTGCTGCCCACCCTACTTTTCCTCGCGCTCACGGGCACCACGGTCTACGCCCTCGCGCGCTCCATTCTCGAGGACGAGCTGGGCAACAGCCTCTCGGCCATCGCCGCGGCCACCGCGAGCCAGGTGAACGGCGAGCGGATGCTCACCCTCGAGCCAGGGGACGACACCACGGGGACTCGCACGTGGCGCAACCTGGTGCGCCTGCTCACCGAGGTGCGCGACGCGAGCGGGGTGCGGCGCGTGTACGTGGTGGACACGCAGGGCCGGGTGCGCGTGGACGTGGGTGGCGGTCTCCCAGTGGGCACCGAGGTGCCAGAGCTGGCACGCGACAGGCTGGAGCTCTCCCGCGTCTTCTCCGGGCAGCGCGCGGCCAGCCAGGTGCTCTTCACCGGCACGGACGGGCTCCTCTACAAGACGGGCTACGCGCCGGTGCGCCGGGACAACGAGGTGGTGGGCGCCGTGGCCGTCGAAGGCAGCGCCGCCTTCTTCGGTCCCCTCGCCCGCCTGTCCCGGAGCTTCACGGCGGCGAGCTCCGTGGCACTCGGCGTCCTTGGGCTGGTGGCCATCCTCACCGCCCGAGGGCTCGCCCGGCCGCTGAGCCGGCTGATGGACTCGGCGCTGCGCATCGGCCGGGGCGACCTGACGACGCCCGTCCCCCCGGAGCCCACGCGGGAGATCGGCGTGCTGGCGCGCGAGCTCGAGGTGATGCGCGGCGCCCTGGAGAGCCGGGACCGGCAGCTCAAGCTGATGCTGGCAGGCGTGGCCCATGAGGTGCGCAATCCCATCGGCGGCATCTCCCTCTTCTCGGGCCTCCTCGCGGAGGACCTGAAGGCGGGAGCCCACGAGGAAGCCGCCGGGCACGTGGCGCGCATCCAACACGAAGTGGAGTACCTGCAGCGCATCGTCGAGGACTTCCTGGCCTTCGCCCGGGAGCAGCCGCTCTCGCGCGAGCCCGTAGCGGCGCCGGACCTCCTGCGGGAGGCGAGCGGGCTGCTCGCGGCCGACGCGGCGGCCCGGGAGGTGACGGTGCAGGTGGAGGCCGAGCCAGCGATGCTGGAAGCGGACGGCAGCCTGCTCACGGCCGCGCTGGTGAACCTGGTGAAGAACGCGGTGCAGGCCTCGCCCCGGGGCGGCCGGGTGCGGGTGACGGGCCAGGGAGCGGGCCAGGGCTACTCCATCCGCGTCCAGGACAACGGGCCCGGCGTGCCCGAGACCGAGCGTGAGCACATCTTCGAGCCCTTCTTCACCACTCGTGAAAAAGGCACGGGCCTGGGGCTGCCGCTGTCTCGCAAGATTGCCCGGGCCCACGGAGGGGACCTACGGCTTGTCCCTACTCCGGGCGACACCACCTTCGAGCTCACCCTGCCCCTGGGTACAATACCCGCTCCCCACTGAGCCGGCCCGCCAAGCATGCCCCGGCATGGCTTGCGGCGACCCCAGGAAATGCACACCCTGAGATGACCTGTTGCGCGGACGACAGCCCGTCTGCCGTCCCGGACCTGAAGGTTGTGGAAGGCTGTAGTAGAGAGATGTGGGGGTGCCGGACAGGCGGCAGGTAGATGGTTGCTCGGCAGGTTTCACCTCCTTTCCTCGCGGAGGGTCACTCGACGTGTCCCGCCAGTCCGACGGCGATCTCACTGCGTACGACCCCCTGCACTCCCTCTTCGGGGGCTCGGGGTCCGAGCAGCGCCTTGATACCGAGCGTGAGCAGTTCCGCATGCTCGCCGAGGCCCTGCCGCAGATCGTCTGGACCACGCGGACGGACGGCATCCAGGACTACCTCAACCGGCGCTGGTACGAGTACACCGGCATGTCCTTCGAGGACTCGCGGGGCGAGGGCTGGAAGCAGGCCTTCCACCCGGAGGATCTCCCCGAGGCCGATCAGCGCTGGCGCCACAGCCTCTCCACGGGCGAGCCCTACGAGGCGGAGTACCGCTGCCGCCGCCTCGATGGCGTGTGGCGCTGGTTCCTCGGCCGCGCCATCCCGGTGCACGATGCCCAGGGCCGCATTGTCCGCTGGTTCGGCACCTGCACGGACATCGACGACCAGAAGCGCACCTCGGACGTGCACGGCTTCCTCGCCGAGGCCAGCTCCCTGCTCGCCCTCACGCTGGATCCCGAGGAGACCGTCCGCAACCTCACCCGCCTGGTCGTGCCGCGGCTGGCGGACTGGTGCGCGGTGGACCTGGTCCGGCCGGAAGAGGCCGTCGAGCGCGTCTCGGTCAGCCACTGCGACCCCGCCCGGGAGTCACTCGCCTGGGAGCTGGCGCGGCACGAGCCCGTGGACCTCCAGAAGGACACGGCGGGGGCCGGCTACGTCATCCGCACCGGGGAGTCGGAGCTGCTGGAAGTCATCTCGGATGCGACGCTCGCCGAGCTCGCCCGGAACGCGGAGAGCCTGCGGATGATGAAGGAGCTGGGCCTGCGCTCCTCCATCATCGTCCCCATGGTGGTGCACGGGCGGACGCTGGGCGCCATCACCCTGGCTCAGGCCGGGAGCGCCCGGAGCTTCTCCGCCGCGGACCTGCCTCTGGCCGAGGAGCTCGCACGCCGCGCCGCGCTCGCGCTGGACAACGCGCGCATGTACCGCGAGAGCCAGGACGCCGTCCGCCGGGCCCAGCACGAGCGCTACCTGGCCGAACAGGCGCGCGCCATGCTGGACACGCTGCTGGACGCGGCGCCCGCCGGCATCGCCCTCTTCGATCGGACGCTGTGCTTCGTGCGCGTCAACCGCACCCTGGAGGCCATCAACCGCCGGCCCGCCGAGGACCACCTGGGCCACACCATGCCCGAGGTGCTCGCCACGCAGACCCCCGGGGTGGACATCGTGGTGAAGTCCCTGCGCCGGGCGCTGGAGACAGGGGAGACGCAGACGGTGGAGTCCAGCACCAAGCTGCCCAACGGCGAGGAGCGGGCCTGGCTGGCGCGCTATGCGCCCGTGCGCTCCGCCGAGGGCGCCACCCTGGGCGTGGCCACGGTGGTGCTGGACATCACCGAGCGCAAGCGCGCCGAGGCCGAGCGCGAGCGCCTCATCGCCGCGCTGGAGCGCAGCAACCAGGAGTTGGATCAATTCGCCTACGTGGCCAGCCATGACCTGAAGGCCCCGCTGCGAGGCATCGCCAACCTGTCGCAGTGGATTGAAGACGACCTGAAGGACGTGATGACCGACGAGACGCGCGAGCAGATGAAGCTGCTGCGTGGGCGGGTGCAGCGCATGGAGGCGCTCATCAACGGCATCCTCGCCTACAGCCGCGCGGGCCGGATGCGCAGCCGGCCGGAGCGGGTGGACGTGGGCCGGCTGCTCACCGAGTGCGTGGAGCTGCTCGCCCCGCCCTCGGAGGCCGTCGTGGAGGTGGAGCCGGGCATGCCCACCCTGCGCACCGAGCGGGTGCCCCTGCAGCAGGTGTTCCTCAACCTGCTGGGCAATGCCTTCAAGCATGCCCGGAGCGACGAGATGCGGGTGAAGGTGGGCGTGCACCAGGAGGACGCCTTCTGGGAGTTCTCCGTGGCCGACAACGGCCCGGGCATCGCCCCCGAGTACCACGAGCGCATCTGGGGCATCTTCCAGACGCTCCGGGCGCGTGATGAGCTGGAGAGCACCGGCATCGGCCTGTCGGTGGTGAAGAAGAGCGTGGAGGCACGCGGGGGGCGTGCCTGGCTGGAGTCCGCGCCTGGCCAGGGCGCCACCTTCCGTTTCACCTGGCCGAAGCACACCCCGGATGAGGGGCGTTGAGTGTGTCCGTGAAGATGCTGAACATCCTCCTGGTGGATGACGACTCCGTGGACGTGATGAACGTCCAACGTGCCTTCAAGAAGAGCAACGTGAACAACGCGCTCTACATCGCGAGCGACGGGCAGCGGGCGCTGGAGATGCTGCGCGACGGCACGGTGCCCGCGAGCAACCGGCTCATCCTGCTGGACCTCAACATGCCGAGGATGAATGGCCTCGAGTTCCTGGGAGCCCTGCGCTCCGACCCCGAGCTGAGCACCACCCCGGTGGTGGTGCTCACCACCTCCAATGATGACCGCGACCGGGTGCGCAGCTACGCCCACCACGTGGCCGGCTACCTCGTCAAGCCCGTCACCTCCCCCGACTTCGTGGAGTTGATGGCCGCACTCAACGCATACTGGACGCGGGTGGAGATGCCGTGAGGGCCGAGGACCACATGGAGGACCAACCGCTGCGCCTGTTGGTAGCGGACGACGACGAGGTGGATCGACTAGCCGTGCGACGCGCCCTGCTCAAGGCGGGGGTGGATGCCCAGCTCGTCGAGGTGACGGATGGTGCGTCCGCGCTCGCCGCCCTGCTGGAGCAGCCCTTCGACTGCGCCCTGCTCGACTTCCAGATGCCAGGCCAGGACGGACTGCAGGTGCTGCGCGCCGCCCGCGCCGCCCTGGTGGAGACGCCCATCATCATGCTCACCGGCCAGGGTGACGAACACATCGCCGTGGAGTTGATGAAGGCCGGCGCCACCGATTACCTCGGCAAGGCGGCGCTCACCCCGGAGCGGCTGGCACACCTGCTCCGCCAGACCCTGCGCCTGCACGAGGTGGAGCAGCAGTACCGTACCCTCGCCGAGGTGCTGCCGCACACCATCTGGACGAGCCGTCCGGACGGGGTGCTGGACTACATCAGCCGCCGCGGCTTCGAGGACTCCGGCATTCCCCCGGGAGATACCTCGTATTGGCCCAAGACCGTGCACCCGGAAGACCTGCCCCGGTTGATGGAGCGCTGGCAGCACTGTCTGCGCACCGGGGAGCCGTACGAGGTGGAGGTCCGCATCTGGCGCGTCGGAGGCACCTGGCGCTGGCACCTCATCCGGGCCCTGCCCATGCGCGACAGGCGCAGCCGCGTCATCCGTTGGTTCGGCACCAACGCCGACATCGATGATCAGCGGCGCGCGCAGGAGCGCATCTCCCGCCTGCAGGCCGTCACCGCCGCGCTCTCCGAGGCCCCCACGCCCCGGCAGGTGATGGATGTCGTCGTCACCCAGGGGGTGACCGCGCTGGACGCACAGGCGGGCGCGCTGTGGCTGGTCTCCGAGGATGGCCAATCCCTCGAGCTGGCGGCCTCCACCCTCCAGGCGCGGGAGCTGACGCGGGGCTTCGAGAACATCCCGCTCGACGCGTCCCTGGAGGTGGTGGAGGCGGCCCGCCACGACCGGCTCGTCACCTACGCCGCGGCGAGCGCTTCCTTCGAAGCCTCGGTGGCGATGCCCCTGCGCGGCAGCCGGGGCGTGATGGGCGTCCTCGTGGTGAGCTTCACGCAGCCGCGCGTCCTGTTTCCCGACGAGCAGGAGTTCTTCCTCGCCCTGGCCCGGCAGGGGGCACAGGCACTGGAGCGAGCCCGCCTTTACGAGACCGCGCAGCAGGCCCGCGCCGCCGCCGAGGAGAGCGAGACCCAGCTGCGCGACCTGCTGGCCGACCGCGAGCGGATGGAGGCCACGCTGCAGGAGCGCGACGAGCGGCTGCGCGCGGCCCTGTGGGCGAGCGGCACCGGCACCTTCCGCTGGGACATCCGCGCCGGCGCGCTGGAGTGGGACGAGAACCTGGATCAGCTCTACGGGCTGCCTCCCGGGCGGACGGTGCAGACGATGGAGGACGTACTCCCCCTGGTGCACCCGGAGGACCGGGCCGAGGTGGAGCGCCGCAACGAGGCCTGTGCTCGCGAGGGCGCGGACTTCGAGATGGACTTCCGGGTGATATGGCCGGACGGGCGGGTGCACTGGCTCAGCAGCAAGGGCAAGACGTTCGTGGACGCCAGCGGGCGCCCGCTCTACATGACGGGTGCGTGCGTGGACATCACCGCCCAGAAGCAGCAGGAGGCGGAGGCGCGCCAGCTCGCCGAGTTCGAGCGGCAGATTCTGGGCATCGTCAGCCACGATCTGCGCAACCCGCTGAGCGTCATCCGAATTTCGGCCTCCATGCTGCTGGCGCGCGAGGGACTGGATGAGCGGCAGAGCAAGAGCCTCACCCGCATCATCTCCGCCTCGGACCGGGCGACCCGCCTCATCCGCGACCTGTTGGACTTCAGCCAGGCGCGGTTGGGCGGCGGAATTCCCGTGGACCGCAAGAAGATGGACCTCTTCGAGTTGGCGCGAGGAGTCGTGGAGGAGCTGGCCGCCAGCCACCCGGAGCGGGAGGTGGAGCTGAGCCAGGAGGGCGAAGGCGCGGGCGAGTGGGACGGAGATCGGCTCGCGCAGGTGCTCGGCAACCTCGTGGGCAACGCGCTCCAGCACAGCCCACCGGACTCCCTGGTGCGAGTGCACTGCCGGGGCGAGGCCGGGGAAGTGTTGTTCGAGGTCCAGAACGACGGTGCGGCCATCGAGTCGGCGCTCCTGCCCGACCTCTTCGAGCCCTTCCGAAGAGGCCGGCACGCGGGGAGCGGAGCGGGCAGCGTGGGGCTGGGGCTCTACATCACACGCCAGTTGGTGCTGGCCCATGGTGGCGGCATCACGGTGACGTCGCGCGTGGGAGAGGGCACGCGCTTCACGATACGGCTGCCGCGCCGGGCGCCGACCCCTCTGCCCCTCCGGATGCCCTGACCCGCCCCTCGCCCGAGCCGCGCCTCAGCGGTTGAGGTGCTTCATGCCCGCCTCGGGATAGCGGGTGCCGGCCGCCACGCCCTTGGGAGCGATGGCGTCGAGCGCTCGCAGCTCCTCGGAGGAGAGACGGATGTTCGCCGCGGCGATGTTCTCCTCGAGGTACTTCACCTGCTTGGTGCCGGGGATCGGGACGATGTCCTGCCCCTGGGCCATCGCCCACGCGAGGGCGAGCTGGGAGGCCTTCGCCTTCTTGCGCGCGGCCAGCTCGTTGATCTTCTCCACGAGCTGGAGGTTCTTCGCGAAGTTCTCGCCCTGGAAACGCGGGTTGTTGCGGCGATAGTCGTTGGCCTCGAGGTCCTCGAAGCGGCGATAGCGGCCGGTGAGGAAGCCGCGGCCGAGCGGGCTGTAGGCGACGAAGCCAATGCCCAGCTCACGCACGGTGGGGAGGAGCTCATCCTCCGGATCCCTGCTCCAGAGGGAATACTCGGTCTGGAGCGCGGAGATGGGATGCACCTTGTGGGCGCGGCGGATGGTGGCGGGAGCGGCCTCGGACATGCCGAGGTAGCGGACCTTGCCCTGCTTCACCAGCTCGGCCATGGCACCAATCGTGTCCTCGATGGGGACGGTGGGGTCCACGCGGTGCTGATAGTAGAGGTCGATGTGGTCGACCCCCAGCCGCTTCAGCGAGGCCTCGCACGCCTTGCGGACATAGTCGGGCTTGCCGCTGATGCCCAGGAAGGAACCGTCCTCGCCGCGTACGTTGGCGAACTTGGTGGCGAGGACGACCTTGTCGCGCCGATCCGCGATGGCCTTGCCCACCAGCTTCTCATTGGTGAACGGCCCGTACATGTCCGCGGTGTCGAGGAAGTTCACCCCCAGTTCCAGCGCGCGGTGGATGACGGAGATGGACTCCTTCTCGTCGCCCTCGCCGTAGAACTCGCTCATCCCCATACAGCCCAGGCCCTGGGCGGAGACCTTCAGCCCCAGCTTTCCGAGTGTCCTCTGCTCCATGACATCGCTCCCGTGAGTACGGACGCCGGTGGGACGGACGCCCGCGTGGCGTCCTCTTGTTAGCGATCCGGACAGGCCGGGGCCAGGGGAAGAACGTCCGGGGACGCACACCTGGCCCACGAGGCGGCACGGGCCGTCCACATTCCGACGCGGGAGGCCCTGTTTCCCTCCTGGAGGGAAGTCCGCTACACCAGCCACATGCCGTCCAAGCCGTCGGGAGTCAGCACGTGCCTGCCCGTCCTGGTGCTCGTGCTCGCCCTGGCGGCGCCAGCGAGGGCGGAGGTTCCACCTCGAGACGACACGGCTTCGTGGGAGTCCCGGGTCGACAGCCTGGTCACCAGGCAGCTCACGGCGTACCGGATTCCCGGAGCAACGGTGGCGGTGGTGCGGGACGGACGGGTGGTGCTGGCCCGGGGCTACGGCGACGCGGACGCCGAGCACCACACGCCCGTGGAGGCCGCACGAACGCTCTTCCGCGTGGCCTCCATCGGCAAGCTGTTCGTCTGGACGGCGGTGATGCAGCTCGCCGAGCAGGGGCGGCTCGACCTGGACGCGGACATCAACACGTACCTCGGGGATGTGCGAATCCCCGCGACGTATCCCCAACCCATCACGCTCGCGCACCTGATGGCGCATACGGGAGGCTTCGAGGCACACGAGCGCCTCTGGGCGGAGGGCACACCGCCCGACTCGCTGGCCACGTACCTCAAGCAGCGCATGCCAGCCCGGGTGCGGCCTCCGGGAGAGCTCTCGGCGTACTCCGACTATGGGACGAGCCTCGCCGAGCACATCGTCGAGCAGGTGTCGGGCCAGCCCTTCGAGCAGTACCTCCAGGCGAACGTGCTGGAGCCGCTGGGGATGAAACGCACCCTCTTCCGCAGGACGGTGCCGCCAGAGCTCGCCACCGATGTGGCCCTGGGGCACGCACTCGAGCACGGAAGCCCACGCGCCCAGCCCCTGGAGCAGGTGGTGGTGGCCTCCAGCGGCTCGATGCTCACGACGGCCACGGACCTGACGAGGTTCATGCTCGCGCACCTCCAGGGAGGGCAGGACGAGGGCCACCGTATCCTGCGCGAGGACACGGTGCGGCGGATGCATCGCCAGCACTTCACGCATGACCCCCGGCTGAGCGGGTGGGCGCACGGCTTCATGGAGTTTCAGCTCAACGGCCACCGGCTCATCGGGCACACGGGGGACGCGTACCTCTTCCACTCGCTGCTGGTGCTGATGCCCGAGCGGAGAATGGGGCTGTTCGTCTCGTACAACGGCCCGGGGGAGAAGGACGCCGCGCAACGGGCACGGATGGAGCTGCTACGAGCCCTGCCCGACCACGACAACCCGGACCCACCCGCCAACGTGCTCACGGTGACGAAGGACTTCGCCGGACGGGCGGCCCGATTCGAGGGCGGATACCAGACGACGTGGAGGGCCTACGGCACGGCGGAGGCCTCGCTGGGGTGGCGCCAGGAGATCCACGTGCGGGATGGTGGAGATGGCACCCTGCACATCCGCGAGCCCGGAAACGCGCCCCGGCGCTGGACGGAAGTGGAGCCCCACCTGTTCCGTCCCGCCGAGGACGTGTCGTCACCGGAGCGCGTGGCCTTCCGCGAGGACGCACAGGGCCACATCACGCACCTGTTCTTCCAGAACAGACCCACGGAGGCGTACGAGCGGGTGCCCTGGTACGAAACGTCCGCCTTCACCCACGGGCTGCTCGCCGTGTGCGCCGCGCTCTTCGCGCTCGCCGTGCTGGGAGGAGTCCTCTACCGGAGCCCGGCCACGGGATGGCTGGCGGCCATCGGCCTGCTGCACCTGCTGTTCCTGACGGGGTTCACACTCCTGGTACGCCACCACTCCGAACTCGACTACGGCGACACACCCCGGCTGCTGGAGGCCTCGAGGGCCTGCGCGCTCGGAGCCACGGTGCTCACGCCGGGGGCACTCGTCTGGAGCGCGCGAGCGTGGTGGAAGCGCTCTGGAACACGGGCCCTGCGTCTGTCGCTCACCGGAGCCACGCTGGCGTCGCTCGCCTTCGCGGCCTGGCTGCACCACTGGCACCTGCTCGGACTCGGGAGTTGAGGGATTCGCACCCGGCCCGGGTGACCGCTCAGCCCGCGCGCACCACGGCTCGGGCCTTCGCCAGCATCCGCCGCAGCGGCGCCTCATCCGCCCGCGCCAGCGCCTCGTCCCACGTCAGCCACTGCGCCCCCGAGGACTCACCCGGATCGTGCGCCAGCGCCTCCGGGTTCTCCGCCACCACCAGGTAGCGCACGTCCAGATGCAGGTGCTCCGGCTCGTCCTTGCGCTCCGGAATGGTGTGGAGGTCCACATCCAGCGGCCTCGGCGCTCGCGTGTGCAGCCGCACCCGGCACCCTGTCTCCTCCCGCGCCTCCCGCAGCGCCGTGGCCTCGATGCTGCCCGCGTCCGCCGCCTCCGCGTGCCCGCCTGGCTGCAACCACCGCTTCAGCTTGCCGTGGTGCACCATCGCCACCCGCTCTCCTGCCGGGTCTATCACCACCGCACTACCCGTGAAGTGAGCCCTCGCCTGCTTCCGGGAGAAGGGCTGCTCCAGCTCCAAGGCGAAGACACGCATCCGCGCCAGGTCGTCGCGCTCCTTGTCATCGGAGGGGACGTGATGGGACAGCAGCTCCTGCAAGGACATCTGGGGGGCAGTCATGGGCGCGCATTGTGCCCTGTTATAAGGTTGCGTCCATGGCTCGCATCCTCGTCATCGACGACCACGACACCCTCCGCGAGGGCATGGCCGTCACCCTCACGCGCTCCGGCCACACCGTGACGGCCGCCCGCTCCGGCACCGATGGCGTCGCCGCCTACAAGAAGACGCCCTTCGACCTGATCGTCACCGACCTCAAGATGGACAACATGGACGGCCTCGCCGTCACCCGGACGCTGAAGTCCCTGGACCCGGCCGCCGTGGTGATGGTCGTCACCGCCTTCGGCACCATCGAGACGGCCGTGCAGGCCATGCAGCAGGGCGCCTACGACTTCATCACCAAGCCCTTCACCCCGGACGTGCTGCGCGCCAAGGTGGAGAAGGGCCTGGAGCTGTCCTCCACCCGCCGTCAGGTGGAGCGCCTCTCCGCCCGCACCGAGGCCCTCGAGTCCGACGCGGCCCTCGCCCACGGCAACCTGTTGGTGGGCGACAGCGAGCCCATGCAGCGGCTCGTCGCCATGGTGCGCAAGGCCGCCGCCACCGACGCCACCGTGTTCGTGCGCGGCGAGTCCGGCACCGGCAAGGAGCTGGTGGCGCGCATGCTCCACCAGCTCTCCCCGCGCAAGGATGGGCCCTTCGTCGTCGTCCACTGCGCGGCCCTGGCCGAGACGCTTCTGGAGAGCGAGCTCTTCGGCCACGAGCGCGGTGCATTCACCGGAGCCGTCAAACGCAAGCTCGGCCGCTTCGAGCTCGCCGACGGCGGCACCCTCTTCCTGGACGAGATTGGCGAAATTCCTCACTCGGTCCAGACGAAGCTCCTGCGCGTCCTCCAGGAGAAGGAGATTCAGCGCGTGGGCGGCGAGGAGACGCTCAAGGTGGACGTGCGCGTGGTGAGCGCCACCCACCGCGACCTCCAGGCCGAGGTGAAGGCCGGCCGCTTCCGTGAGGACCTCTACTACCGGCTGCACATCGTTCCGCTCCAGATTCCGCCCCTGCGCGAGCGCCCCGAGGACATCACCGCGCTCGCCCGCCACTTCGTGATCAAGCATGCCCCGCGGGTGAACAAGCGCGTGAAGGGACTGGACGACAGCGCCCTGCATGCGCTGGCCCGCTACGCCTGGCCGGGCAACGTGCGCGAGCTGGAGAACGTCATCGAACAGTCGCTCGTCTTCGCCGAGGGCGAGACGCTCACCGGGACGGACCTGCCCACGCACGTCACCGGCACGGTGCCCCGCACCGACACCGGCCTGCCCGTGCCCATGGGGGACCGGCCCCTGCCCGACATCCTCGAGGACCTCGAGCGCCAGCTCATCGCCCGCGCCTACGAGAAGGCCGGCGGGGTGAAGACGGAGACGGCCCGGCTGCTCGGCATCAAGACGTCCGCGCTGTACTACAAGCTGGAGAAGTACGGCTTCATCTCCAAGGGCGAGCGCCCCGAGGAGTCCTGAGCGCCCTTTGGAGGACTGTGCTTCCAAGGGCCTCGGCCTGTTTCTCCTGGCCGTGCTGACACTGATGGCTCTGGGCGGGTGCGCCACGGGCCATTCGCGTGGAAGTCTGGCGAGTGACATTGACCTCCACTCGCGGCCCTCCTCGTTCCGCGACAGCTTCGGCCCGCAGCAGCCACCTGCCATTCCCACGTCAGTGGAGTCGGCGGGAAGCGCGGGCGGCTTCCCCGAGCAGATGGCGGACGCCTTTCAAGCGGCGCAGGAGGCGAGTGGCCTTGAGGAGGATGCGCGGCACCCAGCGGGCGCGGCGCTCTATCTGTCGCAGGCGCGCCAGCTCCTCGGCGCGTTGGCGAAGACGCGGGTGACGCAGAAGAGCTTCGCCCCGCGCCGGGTGCTCTATCGGCTGCTGGGTGAGGTGCTCGAGGGTGGCGAGCGGGTGGAGTACGCCGAGCTGCGGCGGCGAGCCAAACGGTTCTGGCACCTGGTGCTGGTGCGTCCCGACGGCTACTCGGTGTCCGCAGTCACCGGAGAGCCCATCCAGCGCATGGGGCAGGTGACGCTGGAAGAGGGCGAGTGGAAGGTGGGGCGCCTCGTCGTGGGCGACTTCTACTTCTCGCGCGGCGGCGTCCTCTACCCGGTGAACGACGTCTTGCGGCGCGCGGACAGTCCGCCCTGGGCCGAGCTGGGCTTGAGGAGGGACTGGCTCAACGCCGCGCTGGACGGAGCACAGGACGCCATGGGGGAGATGGCGGTAGCGCTGGCCAGGTCCATCCTCAACCCCATCCGTACCCTGGAGGACCTCGGGCAACTGCCCACCACGGTGGCGCTCCTCATCGCCTCCTCGCCCGAATACTTCGCGCGCTTCGGCACCATGTCCCGGGAGGACCAGATACGCGAGGCGGCACGCCTCTCCACGCATGTGCTCATGATGCTCGGGGGCGCGGAGGCCACGGTGGGCCGCATCAGCGGACTGGGCGCGGAGCTGCCCGTGCTGTCGCTCACAGCCGAGGGCGAGCTCGCCCTGAGCAGGATGGTGGTGTCCGGAAGCACCGTGACGACGACGCTCAGCGTGGAGGTGGGCGCCCTCTCCATCCTCCACATGGCGAATCGAAGCCAGGGAAACACTGGCGGCGGAAGCGCCAGGGCGGGGAAGACGAGCAAGACGCCCCCGCCGCAAGGGCCCGGGAGATGGACATACAAGACGCCCACCACCGAGTCCGAGCAGGCCCTGGACTACCAGGAGCAGATAACGGGGCAGCCCCCCTGGCGGGTGTACATGGTGGGCGAGGTGGAGTTCGACGGCTTCAACCTCAAGGAACTGCAGGAGGCCAAGGGCGGCAGTTACAACCACTTCCTCAGGAAGGATGGTACAGCCCAGCCCTGGTTCCTAAAGGGAGAGGGGTTCAAGGGATTGATTACCCAAGCTGAGCGGCAGTCGCAAATCGCCGAACGACTGAAGCTACCGCTGGTCTGGTACGTGGCCGAGGAGGAGTTCGCGAACTTCCTTCGCAAACACTTCAAGCGAGAAGGATTGGACAACATTGAGGTCCGCCATCAAGCGCCAGAACGGTGAGGAGGACGCATGAGAGAGGACTACTACGTAGGGGCATACTGGGGGCCCCGCCGGGAAACTGCGTTGGAATGCGCCCGGCGCGCGGAACTCTTCTTCCACATGCTGGCGCGGTGTGATCCGACGCTCGCCCAGTGGTACCGGGGGGGACGTGGCGCCCCCCGTGACTTGCCTGGCCACCCTGTCCGCCCTGTGGCAGAGGAATGGGAGCAGTTGTTCCTTCTCGGGAGAAATCGTACAGACCTCAGCAAGAAGGTCATCGAGGATCTGGGCTTTAGGGTGCTCGTGTGGAATGGGAAGAAGGAATGCACCTTCCTCAAATGCTCTTGCGGTGGCTATTCCCCCTGGGGAGGACCAAATTCGTGCTTGCTCGACCCACCCCATGAGGGCCCGGTGCGGGAGCGACTCCTGCGAGCCCCGGTGCTGAATGAGGTGCTCACCAGCATGGCCACGGCCTGGGACCCCGACTTCGCCATGGCCAGTTCCTCAGAGATGGTGGACCTCATGGAGAAGCGCAAGTTCGAGGTGCGGGTGGGCTGGATGACATACCTCTCACGCCGGTTGGGGACGTTGCCACCGCTGCCCGCGCCCGTGCGCATCGAGCCGGTGGGTGTGCTGGGCTGGCTCCTCACCCTCTCCCCCGAACCCATGACAGCGCACAACCCTGAGCATGTCGCCTTCACCGCTCGCATTCGCGAACTGCTGGACCGGGCGGGCCTCATCAAACGCCTCAAGCCCGAGCCGTCCGACGAGTAACGCCTTGGCTCACACGCGCCGCCCAACGGGCATCAAGGCACCAGCACCATCGCCAGAGCCGGGAAGGTCACGTTGCCGATGACGAAAGTCCGTTGACGATCCACTTCCCACATCTTCCGCGTGAAGGCTCCCTGAGTCTGCGCCTCCGGTGCCACGGCCTCGCTCCAAACGCGACGAGGCTTGCCGGCCGGGATGGGTTCTGCTGGCCAGGTGGCGGGCGCTCGCGCCTGACGGTAGAAGAGAAGCAGCAGCCCTCGAAAATCCACCATCGCCCCCGCCCCCCTCGTGGTTTTCCATCATTCCCCACCCCACGCCTCACGGCCCGCCCGTGGCCGAAGCCCCCGGAACCGCTCGGGTTTTGCCGGCAACGGAACCTCCTGCCGCGCGGTGGCCCTGGCATCCGGCTTGCTGTTAGGAGGGGGTTGATGAAGCGCGTCCTGCTCTCCCTCTTGCTGAGTCTCACCCTGGGAATGCCCGCACGGGCGGCCTCGGGAGTGGACTCGCTGCGCACCGAGGCGCAGGCGGGGCGGGCCCAGGTGCGCGAGCTGCGCGAGCGCCAGCAGGCGCTCCGCTCGGAGCTGAACACCCTGGCCGGGCGCATCGAGCAGCTCAAGGCCGAGCAGAAGGGCCGGCTGGTGGCGGGCCCGGCGCTGGAGGCGGCGCTGCGGCGCTCGCAGGAGCTGTCCGGTCAGCTCACCGGGCTGGCCCAGTCGCTCGCCGGAGCCGAGTCCGAGGCGGAGCGGCGCAACCTGGCGCTGCACGCGGCGCTCTCCGACGAGCTGGCCCGGGTGCGCGCGGCCTGGGACTCCACGAGCGACCGCGAGGCCCGCTCCCGGCTGATTGCCCGCATGAGGGACCTGCGCGCCGAGCGCGACGCGGTGCGGGCCGCGCTGCCCCCCTCCCAGGTGCCGGCGCTGAACCCGGCCGAGGCGAGCGACGACCCGGAGGACCTGCTGGAGCAGGCGGACGCGCTGCGCGACTCCGAGGACAAGGTGCGCCAGCGCCTCCAGGCCCTGCGCGCCCGCATCACCGAGGTGCGCGAGGAGCGGGAGTTGGACCGGCGCATGAGCGACTTCCTCGGCGAGGAGTCCATGTTCGACGAGCAGGACCGGCACATGCGCCTGCGCTTCGACTCCTCCACGAAGTCCATCGCGGTGGACGCCGCCCAGCGTCAGCCAGGCCTGTTCAGTCCACGGGGATTCCTCGGGGAAACACCCTCGGCGGATTCCGCGCCGCCCCCGCCTGAAAGCAACGCGGGGTCGTCGCCGGATGCGCCCCCGACGCAGACTCCTGGGGGAGGAAAGACGGACAACTTCCAGCCCATCACCTACCGCGCTTCCGACAACCGCCCCCAGGTGGGAGCGGTGCGGGCCCAGGTGCTCGCCAGCGGCAACCCGGACGACCTGCGGAGCCTGGAGCAGGAGGCGAAGCAGCTCGAGTCACTCGCTCGCGAGCTGGACTCCCGAGCGGAGTCGCTGGAGCGGCGCGCCCATGAGCTGCGCTAGTTGAACGTCCGCACCTGCACGTCCAGCTTCACATCGGCCAGCAGGCGAACCTCCTTCGAGGGCATGCGGCCCTTGCCGCGCACGGAGATGCTCATGGACGGCGCGGTGATGAAGGGCTGGAGATCCACGTCCTCCAGGTCCAGGGCCAGCACCGGGTTGGGCGCCTTGAGGCCCAGCGAGGCGATGTTGTGCTTGGAGGCCACCAGCACCTCGCGGTCCCCCGTCTTGGCGTAGAACTCCACCGTGTCCAGGAAGGAGAAGTCCTGGTCCGCCGGCGCGAGCACCTTGAGTTGGAGGGACTGGAGCTTCGCGGAGGAGACCTGCTCCTTGGTGACGCCCTGGTTCTGGAAGTCCTGGTTCTGGTCGAAGTCGAGGCTGGAGAAGCTGCCAATGGCCGGGAAGGCCTCGAGCAGGGTGCCAATGCCCCCGGGGGCCGCGGGGACGGTGGTCTCCCCCTTCACTTCGGCGGTGAAGGTGGGGGGGGCGCAGGCCACGAGAGACAGCAGGGCACACACGGGGAGTACGGAAGCGAGACGCATGGGCGGAATCTACCGGCCGTCCGGGCGCGCAGCCACCGCCCCGCCCTGCCGGCTGCCCTCTCGTGGACAGGGCATGCGGCCGGGGCCCGGAGTATGGTGCGCCCGTTGAAACGGCTCCTCTCCGCGCTCGTGGTGCTTCCCCTGGCGCTCGCCGGTGGCGCGCATGCCGCCGACGTGGAGGGGCAGGTGCGCGTGACGGGCCGGATGATGCTGGACGGCAACGCGCCGCGCGACTTCACCAAGGGGAGCACGAGCGCCGACACGTCGGACCTGGTGTTCAGCCTGCTCGCCGCGGGCGAGGGCCGCTACACGGCGGACCGCTGGCAGCTCGTGGGCCGCTACGACGGAGGCGGCCGCAAGTACCTGGGCTTCCCCAGTGAGGACGTGCTCGTGCAGGCGGCTGCGCTGGAGGGCTCGCTCGCCCTGGGCTCGTCGCTGGGGGTGGGGGTGGAGGGGCGCGCCAAGGACCGGCGGGGTGGACCGCGCGCGTACACGGACCTGGCGGCGTCGGCCTTCGTCGAGTACGCCCCGGACGTCCAGCTCTCCCTGCGCCTGCGGGCCGGAGCGCACCGATTCCTCTACCATCGGGACTTTTCCGCCAGCTTCGGCAGCCCCGAGGTGGGCTTCCTCGCGCGCTACCGGCTCAACCGCCGCCATGCCCTCACCTTCTCCGGCGAGTACGGCTCGCGCCGCTACCAGGACTCCGTGAGGTACCCGCCGGGAACCACGCCGGAGTGGACCGGCCGGCGGCAGGACGGCGCCCTGATGGCGAGCGTGGGCTACACCTACAAGGGCCCGGTGGCCCTGGGGCTGTCGTACACGTACCAGGAGACCAGCTCCAACAGCTTCGGCGAGTCGGTGCAGCGCCATCGGCTGAGCGGCACCGCGGGGGTGCGCCTGCCCTGGAAGCTCACGCTGATGGCGCAGGGCGCGCTGGGCATCAACCGCTACCCGGACGGTGTCTACCTCTCGCCGGAGATCATCCTGCTCGACGACGACGAGGCGCAGAACACGCTCTCGCTGAAGCTTGCCCGGCCACTGAGCGAGCACGTGGACCTGGAGCTGTCGTACGCGATGTACGGAACCCGACTGCCTCGCAACGATCTGTTCTACTTCCGCCAGGTGGGGGGCATGGGCGTCACCTGGCGGCCGTAGCGGAGCTCAGTCCAGCCCGGACAGCCGCTCGTCGATCTCCTCGGCGAGGCTGGCGTGGTTCTGGGCGAGCGCCGTGTCACGGGCGCGGGTGAGCACCTCGCGGGCCTTCTGCGGCTGTCCCGCCCCGGCGTAGGCATCGCCCAGAGAGACCAGGGCCGCGGCGTACTGGGCATCCAGCCGCACCGCTGTCTCCAGGGCCTGGACGGCCTCGGAGTACAGCCGGCGCTCCAGGTAGGCCTTCCCCAGGGAGAAGTGCGCCATGGGCGCATCGGGGAACTCGGCCGCCATCTGTTTGAACTGTTCCAACCGGGCGTCGCTCATGAAGCGGTGATAGAGGAGAGACATGTCCGTTGCCAAGGAAGACGTGCGCTCCCTCGCCGAAGCCGCCCGGGCGGCCTCCCGTGTGCTCGCCACTGCCCCCACCGGCCAGAAGGATGAGGCCCTGAGGCTCATGGCCCGCCACCTGCGCGAGTCCATTCCCTCCATCGTCGCCGCCAACGAGCAGGACATGGCCGCCGCGCGAGCCGCTGGGAAGCCAGGGGCCTTCCTGGATCGACTGCGGCTGGACGCCTCGCGGGTGGAGAGCATGGCCCGGGCGGTGGAGGAGGTGGCCGGCCTGAAGGATCCGGTGGGCGAGCTGACGGAGGAGTGGGACCGGCCCAACGGCCTGCACGTGAGCAAGGTGAGGCTGCCGCTGGGGGTGGTGCTGATGATCTACGAGGCCCGCCCCAACGTGACGAGCGACGCGGCGGCGCTCTGCCTCAAGAGCGGCAACGCGGCGCTGCTGCGGGGAGGCAGCGAGGCGGCGCGCTCCAACGCGGCCATCGCGGCGGCGCTGGCGAAGGGCCTCACCGAGGCGGGGCTGCCGGCGACGTGCATCCAGCCGGTGCCTCCGGGCGAGCGAGAGACGCTGCTGGAGCTGCTGAAGCTGGAGGGGCTGATCGACCTGTGCATTCCCCGGGGAGGCGAGGGACTCATCCGCTTCGTGGCGGAGAACGCGCGGATTCCGGTGGTGAAGCACTACAAGGGCGTGTGCCACGTGTACGTGCACGCGGCGGCGGACCTGGACATGGCCACGCGCATCACCGTGAACGCCAAGGTGAGCCGCCCGGGGGTATGCAACGCCGCCGAGTGCCTGCTGGTGGACCGCGCGGTGGCGGAGACGTTCCTGCCCCGGGTGGGGCGGGAGCTGGTGGCCAAGGGGGTGGAGCTGCGAGGGGACGGGACCACGGTGGAGGTGCTCTCACGCGCCGGAGTGCCGGTGAAGCCAGCCACCGAGGAGGACTGGGGACAGGAGTTCCTGGACCTCATCCTGGCGGTGCGGGTAGTGGACGGGCTGGACGCGGCGCTGGGGCACATCTCACGGTACGGAAGCGAACACACCGAGGCCATCGTCACGGCGGACGCGGCGGTGGCGGGGCGCTTCACGCGGGAGGTCCAGGCGAGCGGGGTGATGTGGAACGCCTCCACCCGCTTCAACGACGGGGGTGAGCTGGGCCTGGGCGCGGAGATTGGGATTTCGACCAGCCGACTGCACGCTTTTGGTCCCATGGGGCTGCGAGAGTTGACGAGTCAGAAGTACGTCATCCACGGGCAGGGCCAGGTGCGGTAGGGTGCGCCCCAGGACACGTATGGCAACCAAGAAGAAGACCACGACGAAGAAGACGGCGGCGAAGAAGAGCGCGGCGAAGACGCCGGCCGCCCGTAAGAAGACGGCAGCGAAGAAGGGGGCGGCCCGGAAGCTCCCCAGCCCGCGCAAGAAGTCGGCCGCGAAGAAGAAGGCCCTCGCGCCCTCGGCGGCCCCTGCGGCTCCCGCGGAGAACCCGCGAGCCCATGCGCTGGCGCGCAAGATTGGCAACCTGCTCTCGGACAAGAAGGCGCTGGACATCGTCCTCCTCGACGTGCGCGGGATGACGTCCTACGCGGACTACTTCGTGGTGGCCTCGGGCGAGAGCGACCGGCAGGTGTCCGCGATGGCCGAGCACGTGCTGACGAAACTCAAGGAGACGGAGAACCTGCGCCCCATTGGCCACGAGGGCATGGAGACGGGCCAGTGGGTGCTGCTGGACTTCGGCGAGGTGGTGGCGCACCTCTTCTTCTCCGAGGCCCGCGCCCACTATGACCTCGAGGGCCTCTGGGCCGACGCGCGGCGGGAGAAGGTGGCCTGAAGGTCCGGCTCCTCTCCATCGGCAAGGATCGCTCGGGCCTGTACGAGCCCGCGGTCCAGGAGTACGCCTCGCGCCTGGCCCACTACACCCGCTTCGAGCTGATTGAACTGCCCGAGGCGGGTGGGAAGAAGGGCAAGGCCGGGGACGCCAAGGCCGCCGAGGCCGAGGCCATCCTCGCCCGCCGCAAGCCGCAGGACCTTCTGGTGGCGCTCGACGAGCGGGGCAAGCTGCTGGACTCGGTGGAGTTCAGCCGCTACGTGGGCCGGGCCCAGGACGGCGCGAAGGATCTGCTGCTCATCATCGGCGGTGACGAGGGCCTGGACGAGCGGGTGAGACACTCCGCGGACCTGGTGCTCTCGCTGTCGAAGATGACGTTGCCGCACCGGCTGGCGCGGGTGGTGTTGGTGGAGCAGCTCTACCGTGCCTTCACCATCCTCAAGGGCGAGCCGTACCACAAATAGGCGGCCGGGCGGCCCCGTCAGGCAGCGGACACAGCGCGCGTCGAAGGGGGCATGAACTCGCCCACGCCCCACGTCCGTGTGATCGCCTCGCCCCAGTCGTGGGTGGAGGGTGAAGCCATCCGCCAGCTCGAAGCCGCCTCACGACTTCCCGGCATGCGCTCCGCGGTGGGCCTGCCGGACCTGCATCCAGGCAAGGGCGCACCGGTGGGCGCCGCGTTCGCCTCCGAGGGCCTCTTCTATCCCTTCCTGGTGGGCAACGACATCGGCTGTGGGATGGGGCTCTGGGAGTTGGATCTGCCCGCGCGCAAGGCGAAGGCGGAGCGCTGGGCGGCGAGGCTGGACCTGGATGGACCGTGGGAGGGCGACACGGACGCGGTGCTCGCCGAGTTGGGTGTGAAGCCCTGTGGCTTCGAGGCGGCGCTCGGCACCGTGGGCGGAGGCAACCACTTCGCCGAGGTGCAACGCGTGGACGCGGTGCACGACGCACAAGCCTTCACCGCACTGGGACTGGCGGCGGATCGCCTCCTGCTGCTCATCCACTCCGGCTCCCGGGGACTGGGCGAGGCCATCCTCCGAGCGCACGTGGACCGGCATGGCACCGGCGGGCTCGCGGAGGACACGGACGAGGCGCAGCGCTATCTCGCGAGGCATGACCACGCGGTGGAGTGGGCCCGAGCCAATCGCGCCACCATCGCTGGACGGATGATGCAGGGCATCGGAGCGGCGGGACGGCGGGTGCTCGATGTCTGCCACAACAGCGTCACCCCGAAGCAGTACGAGGGCCACACGTGCTGGCTGCACCGCAAAGGAGCGGCGCCCTCGGACCAGGGGCCGGTGGTGATTCCCGGCAGCCGGGGCTCGCTGAGCTACCTGGTGCTTCCCCTGGGAGACGGCACGGGCCACGCGCACAGCCTGGCGCACGGAGCGGGCCGCAAGTGGACGCGCTCCAGTGCCCGCGAGCGGATGCGCGAGCGATTCACCCCCGAGGCCCTCACCCGCACCTCCTTCAAGAGCCACGTCATCTGCGAGGACCGCGACCTGCTCTTCGAGGAGGCACCACCGGCGTACAAGGCCATCGACCGCGTGGTGCAGGACCTGGTGGATGCGGGGCTCGTCCGGGTGGTGGCGACGCTCGCCCCCGTGCTCACCTACAAGACGCGCAGCCGCCGCGAGTGATTGGAGCCCCTACCAGCGAACAGATGCGCGGCCAGGGATTCGCTCGGGGAAGAGAGCGCCCCTAGAGTCATGGGCGCGAATGTTCCCCTCTCCGCGCCTGCTCCTGCTCGTGGTGGTGACGTGTGCCACCGGCTTCGGGTGCACGCGGACCCAGCCCTTCTTCTGTGGCCAGCCGGAGGACCCCAGGTGTCCCGAGGGCACGGCGTGCGTGGAAGAGCGCTGCGTCTCCGTGGATGAGCTCCCGGAGTGCGCGCTCGGCCAGACGCGCTGCGGAGCGTCCTGCGTGGACTCGCGCAGCAACGTGGCCCACTGCGGTGCGTGCGGACAGGCGTGCGCGGATGGACAGGTGTGCAGCCGGGGCCGGTGCACGGACGCCTGCGCCGCCGGGCTGACAGCATGCGAGCGCGACTGCGTGGAGCTGGAGAGCAACACGGCGAACTGCCATACGTGCGAAACGGCGTGTGGCTCCCTCGAGACGTGCAGGACGGGCACTTGCGCCTGTGAGCCCCCGCTGACCGAGTGCGAGGGCCGGTGCACGAATACGGAATCGGACGGGAACCACTGCGGAGCCTGTAGCAGGGCCTGCGGACCCGACGGCCTCTGCCAGGACGGCGAGTGCGTGACGGCCTGTGCCCAGGACCACCGCCGCTGCGGACAGGGCTGCGTGGACGTCCGCTCCGACCGGTTCCACTGCGGCACCTGCGGCACGGCGTGCGATTCCAACCAGGTCTGTGTGGGAAGCCGCTGCGTCCGCGTCTGCTCCGTGGGCGCCACCGACTGCGACGGTGTGTGCAGCAACCTTTCGACCGACGCTCGGAACTGTGGCGCCTGTGGAAATACCTGTGGCGCGGGCCAGGTGTGCACGAATGGCAGATGTGCCTGCCCGTCCGGCCAGGCGGAATGCGATGGCCAGTGCGTGGACCTGCGCACGAATGTCCAGCACTGCGGCGCCTGTGGCCGAACCTGTGCCCAGGACGAGACGTGTACGAACAGCCGTTGCCAGTGTGCCTCGCCGCTCGTGAACTGCGGGGACCGGTGCGTGGACCTGGCTTCGGATACGCAAAACTGCGGCACCTGTGGCCGCACGTGCGCCCAGGGACTGGTGTGCTCCGGCGGGCTCTGCGCCCTTCCGTAAGTCCCAGGACCCGCTAGACGAGCGCAGCGGCAACGTCCAGCCCTCTAGGCGGCCGGGCAACGCCTGGACGTGCCATTCCCCGTGCCTGCTGGCGCCAATTCATCCATCGGCGGGCATTGATCCATCCACGGTCACAAGAACCCACTCTCAACTCTTTCCTTATTGAAAATTGCCCAAGGGCGGCGCGGGCCGCGACGAGTGGGGGGTGGTTGTCATGCAGATGGATTCCAAAGCCGACACGTCTGAAGCAGTTCACTCCCTAGCCAGGAAGCAACGCATCGTCCGGCTTGGAATTGGGGTGGGTCTGCTCTCCGCGGGTGCCATTGCCGGCCTCGCTTTCGCACTGCTCCCTCCGGCTCCAGTGTTGCCCACCGTCGAGCAACGCGTTGCCTTCGCACTCCGATGCACGCTCGTGGCCTCATGGACGTTGGTCGCTGGAATCCTGGCGGTCGCGACCAAGCGATTCACCAGCGAGGCCATCGATCCCCTCTCCGGCGTGGAGTCCCCGGCGCTGCGGATCCACGCACGCTACCTGCAGAACACGCTCGAGCAGCTCGTGCTCTTCTGCATCGCCTCGGTGGCACTCGCCACGCTGCTCAAGGCTGAAGAGCTGAAAGTACTCGTGGTGGCGACGCTCGTCTTCGTCCTGGGACGAGTGGCCTTCTGGATCGGCTACCTCAAGGATCCCCTCCTTCGCATCCCCGGCTTCAACGCCACCTTCTATACGAACGTCGGGATGCTGCTCTACGCCACCTACAAGCTCGCCACGCGCTAGCAGGACCGCCGGCGCCAGCCTCAATCCCTCCCATCAACCCGAAGACAGACAATCCGCCAGGAGCATGGCGCATGGAAACGCCTGACATGGAACTCATTCTCAATCGTTCACACAGTCTCTCCTCCGTCCCCCGAGAGGAATGGGATTCTGGATTCAAAGGCAACAGCGGCATGCGCCACGACGTCCTGAAGATGGTCGAGGACTCGGGCATCAATGCTCTCGAGAACTTCTATCTCACCTTCCAGGATGCCTCCACTGGAGAGACGATCGCACGCGCCAATCTCTACAAGGTGGAAATGGACTTCTCCACCATGGACAAGAAGATCCCCCTGGAGGCGCGGGCTGCAATCAAGGAGTGGTACCCCCAGTTCATGAGCTTCCAACTCCTCGAGTGCGGTCTCTTCACCATGGTGGGTGAGGGACTGGAGCTCCGGGAGCCCAGGCGTCTTCAGCAGGTCTTGAAGCGCCTGGTCTCCGAAATGGAGAGCATCTGCCAGGAGCGAGGCATCGATTTCTTCCTCATCCGCGACGTGCCCACCGGGAAATATCAACACTTCAGCCAGGCGCTGATTCCGCTCGGCTTCCGCCCCGTGCCCGGCTTCGCCAATGCGGCCATCGACATCCACTGGAGCTCCTTGGACGAATACCTCGCCTCGCTCAACAGCAAGGACCGGTACAAGTTGAAGACGAGCCTCCAGTTCAAGGAGCGCTATCAGATTGAATGCGAGGTGCTCGGCGACTACGCGGAGCTCTCCCCTGTGCTGACGAAGCTCTGGAGGAACGTCAACCAGGCCGCCGGCGAGTACAACCGCGAGCAACTCGATGAGCGCTTCTTCAACGAATGCGCCCAATCCTTGAAGGGGAGGAGCGAGATCATCCTCTTCAAACACCAGGGCAACCCCATTGCCTTCATGATCAACATCATCGGCGACGATGACTACATCATGCTCGACTGGGGCGTGGACTACGAATTCGAACACTACCGGACGGCCAATCTCTATCGCGCGGCCTCCGTCCTCTCCCTGGATTCCGCCATCCAGCACGGCAAGAAGAGGATGGAGCTGGGCATCACCAACTACACCCCCAAGCTGCTCCTCGGAGCCAGGGTGCAGCCGCTCGCCTATTTCATCCGGCACGCGCACGACCCCGAGGCCACCAACACGCTCGCGAGACTGATGGCTGCCAACATCGAGCAACCGGAAGTGCCGGGCGAAGACGGCGCGGAGCTCGTCCGGTTTGAGCAGCGCATCCGGAGAGACCAGGACGAGCTGGGTGACCATGACATCTTCCAGAAGGTGGAGCGGCAGCACAAGTTCACCGCCTTGAAGCTCGCTGGCATCTACGGCCTCTATCCAGAGTTCAAGACGGCCCAGCGCTCGTCCATCCAGTTCGACGATCAACACCAGGTCGTGCTGATCGGGACCAACTCCTACCTCGGACTGGCCACGCACCCCTCGGTGGTGGAAGCGGCCCGGCGGGCCATCGACCTGTACGGCACCGGCTGCTCCGGCTCGCCGCTGCTCAATGGAACCCTGGACATCCACAAGAGGCTGGAGTCCGAGCTGGCCCACTTCGTTGGCAAGGAGGCGGCGGTCCTCTGCAGCACGGGTTACCAGGCCAACCTGACCGCCATCTCCGCCCTCTGCGCCCACGACGACCTCATCATCATGGATGCGCGCAACCATCGCAGCCTGTTCGATGGAGCGAAGCTCTCGGGCGCCGATGTCACCCTCTACAGGCACGCCGACATGGCGCACTTGAGGCGCGTGCTCGAGCGCAATGCCTCCCGGCGCAAGCTGATCGTCACCGACTCCGTCTTCAGCATGGAGGGCACCATTGCCCCGGTCGACGCCATCTGCGACCTGGCGGCCGAGTTCGGCGCGCGGTTGTACGTGGATGAGTCGCACGCGCTCGGCGTCCTCGGCCCCGGTGGCCGGGGCGTCTGCGAAACCCTCGGCGTCCTCGACCGGGTGGACCTCGTCATGGGGACCTTCAGCAAGTCCCTCGCGGCGCTCGGCGGCTTCATCGCGGGAAGCCGCAAGGTCATCGACTTCATCAAGCACAACGGCTCGGGACACATCTTCTCGGCCAGCCTCCCACCTCCCGTAGTGGAGACGGTCCGGGCCGCGCTGCGCGTCATCCAGGACGAGCCGGAGCGACGAGCGGACCTGCTGCGCAAGGCTGCGTACATGGCCGAGGGCCTGCGCGACATGGGCTACCAGGCCGAATACCACGGGGCTCCCATCGTGCCGGTGGTGCTCGGCAACTACACGCTCGCGCTGGCCGCCTACAAACGCTTCATGCACGCCGGCGTGTACGTCAACCCGGTGGGCCCTCCCGCCGTCCCCGACGAGAGGTCCGGATTCCGCACCAGCTACATGGCCAACCACGAGTGGGCGGATCTCGAGCGGGCTCTCGGTGTCTTCAAATCCTTCCGAGACCGGCTGGCGCACTGAGCCCCCAACCCCAGACACATCTTCAAGGAGAGCCACGACATGCGCGACATCATCAACCAACTCCTCATGAGCCTACAGACCCCCCGGAGGTCCATCACCGCTGACAAGCGGCTCGTCGAGGACCTCGGCTTCGACTCCCTCAAGGTCATGGAGTTCATCGCGAGGCTGGAGGACGAGCTCGGCGTCACCATCTCCCTCAAGCGCATCGCGGGAGTCCGGACGGTGGGAGACATCTACAAGATGGTGGAAGAGCACCTCGCCACGCAGCCGGCCACCACCAGGTGAGCCCACAAACCCCAACCCCTCTCGAGAACACCCAATGGACATGACGGACCCGGCCGTGAAGCAAGTGCAATCCATCGAGGACGTGTGGCAGCGGATCGCCAACACCACCACCCGAGGCATCTCGGTCTACTCGGACGAGACGTCCCAATTCGAGCTCTACACCTACAGCGACCTGATGGCGTACGCGGCCCAGGCCGCGGTCGTCCTGGAATCCATGGGCATCGGCTGGCAGGAGAAGGTGATCATCACCGCTCACACCTCGCATTCCTTCATCATCACCTGGTTGGGGTTGATGCTGCTCGGCGCGACTCCCGTGCCCCTGCCCCCGAAGAAGACACTGGCGGGTGAAGGCGCCTTCAAACAACGCATCCAGCCCCTCCTGGAGCATCACCGCTTCGTCCTGTGCGGCGAGGCGGATCAGCCCGACATCCTGGAGGCACAGAAGGAGGATGGCCGTTCCTTGTCCGTCATCCGGATGGAGGATGTCACCGACGGGCTCGAGCTCGAGACGGGGCGCACACTGCTCCGCGGCCTCCTGGAGCGCGGCTTCCACTCCCGTTACAGGCAGCTGGGACTGGATGATGACGCCTTCATCCAATACACCTCCGGCAGCACGGGCCAGCCCAAGGGCACGGTCATCTCGCTTCGCAACATCCTCGCCAACGTGCGAGCCATGGCCGAGGCGGTGCATGTCGTCCCCGAGCACGACACCTTCCTGAGCTGGCTCCCGCTCTACCACGACATGGGGCTGGTGGGGATGCTGCTCAATTGCACCTTCAACACGACCGCGCTCGTGATGGTGCCCCCCACCTTCTTCGCCCGCCGTCCGCTCACCATCCTCAAGCTGGTCGGCATGTTCAAGGCAACCCATTGCGTGATGCCCAACTTCGGGCTTGAGTGGGTCCTCCGGGCGCTCTCGGTCTCCTCTCGTCCGGAGCGCTTCCATCTGAACACCCTGAAGTGGCTCGGGGTGGGCTCCGAGCCCATCAGCCCGAAAACCCTGCGCCTCTTCCAAGAGGCGATGGACCCCCACGGTCTGCATCCCGCGGCCCTCTCCCCCTGCTATGGCATGGCCGAGGCCACCCTGGCGGTCGCCGTCTCCCAACCGGGTACGCCCTACAAGCTAGGCCAATACCTCGAGCAGGTGGTGCCGTGCGTGGGCCCCCTGGTGCGCGGCTTCGAGGTGAAGATCGAGCCCTTCGAGGGCAGCGGACACACGGGCGTCATCAAGATCCGCGGGGAGTCGGTCTCGCGCTACGCCTACGTCGGCGCCGAGCGGATCGACCGGCTCGACAGTGACGGGTTCCATGACACCCACGACATCGGGTTCCTCCATGAGGGTGAGCTGGCAATCCTCGGGCGCTCCGACGAGATGTTCATCATCAATGGCGTGAACTGCTTCCCGTACGACCTGGAGATGGTCGTGCGCGCCCTGCCCGGGGTGGGTCAGCGCCGGGTCGCGTGCTTCGGGGTACCCCAACCCTCGGGCCGTTACCGGATCGTCGTCCTCTACGAAGCAAGGGACCTGACCGAGGAGGAGAGACGGCGCAACGCACAGCGCATCCGAGAAGAGCTCCTGAACAAGACGGGCCTCCAGCCCGACGAGATCCTCGCCGTGCAGCCCAAGGCCATCACGGTCACGACGAGCGGGAAGATCCAACGCAAGAAGATCCTCGCGCTCTATCAGGCAGGCAAATTCGATGAGGAGCGGGTGATGTCCGAGGCAGACGCCCGGTCCGCATGAACGGAGTCACACCATGATGAATCTCACTCAAATGGAGTACGAGACGGTGGAGGCCATCGCCATCACCCTGCTGCCCTCCGACGACACGCCCGGAGCGGCGGACACCCCGGTGGTCGCCATGGTCCTGGGTATCGTGAAGGGCACGCCGCCAGAACAGTTCGAGCTCTTCCGGTCCGCGCTGGCCTTCGTGAACGTGCTCGCGCGGAACATGCATGGCGACGACCTGGCCAGGCTGCCGCCACCGCAGCGCGAGGAGGTCGTCAAAGCCATCCCAACCGTGCCGGAGCTCGCACTGTTCTGGCAAACGCTCCGGACGCTGATCATGCTGAACTTCTACAGCATCCCCAAGGTCTTCCGGTCCATCGGGCTCCCCGGGCCGAACATCGATCAGGGCGGGCTCCCCGTCCGCAATGTGTAGCCGTGATTCGCGCTGGCGGCCTTCGGGTGCCGCCGGCGTGACCCTCCCCCGGCCTGTCCATTCACACACAAGGAAAGAACATGAACCCCCAGCATGAGGAAAAGGTGTATGACGCCATCATCATTGGCACCGGCGCCGCCGGCTCCGTCTTCGCCTACGAGTTGACGAAGGCAGGCTGGCACGTGCTGGCCCTGGAACGGGGCAAGCACCACACCCAGCACCGGAAGAACTTCACCGAGAACGAGATGAGCATGTTCCCGCTCATCTGGGACAACTCCCAGTACCAGGTGGAAGGCAATGGGTTCCAGGGCACGCCCAACCTGGGAATTGGGGTCGGGGGCGGCACGCTCGCCTGGACGGCCGTCAGCCTCCGCTTCTTCGACCGGGACTTCCGCTTCCGGAGCCGCTACGGACGTCCCGCCGGTAGCTCGGTGGAGGACTGGCCCCTCAACCTGGCCGAGCTGGAATGTGACTACGATGAGGCCGAAGCGCAGATGGGCGTGTCCGGACAGCGTACCCCCTGGGACCCCAAGAACCGGCGCGAGTACCCCAACCCGCCCCAGGCCCGCTACGTGACCTCCGTGAGGCTACGCAAGGGGATGGAGCGGCTGGGCATCCGCTCCGCTCCCGGCCCCGTGGCGATCAACTCGCGGCCCCACCACGAGCGCAGCCAGTGTCTGAACTGCGGCTTCTGTCGCTCCGGCTGCCGCGTGGACGCCAAATACCAGGCGGACCAGGTGCTCGTCGCCCCGGCGCTGGAGACAGGACGGCTCGAGCTGGTCACCGAAGCGCTGGTGACCCGGATTGAGATGACCCGCAACGGGAAGCGCGTGGACGGGGTGTCCTGGATGGACCTTCGTACCCATGGCAAGCACCAGGCGCGCGCCAAGGTCGTCATCGTCTGCAACAACCCCATCGAGCTTCCCCGCCTCTTCCTCAACTCGGCCAATGCCTTCCATCCCAAGGGACTGGGGAACCAGCATGACCAGGTGGGACGCCATTTCTTCTGCCACCAGGGGACCATCGGCCTGGGCATCACGGACGAGGTGGTGGACACCTCCACCGGCCACAACATGGGCAACCTCATGTCGCTGGACTTCTGTGAGAGCACTCCCGAGCTGCCCTACCAGGGCGGCTTCTCGCTCCTGTCCCTCAATGGTGCAGGTGCCGGCGTCATGGCCGTGGACCCCCTGCGCGGCCTCATGGGGACCGAATTGAAGGAGCGGATGAAGCAGTACAACAAGTCCCTCCTGCTGGTGTCGTTCTGCGAGGGGCTCCCCTCCCCGGAGAACCGCATCACGGTCGATCCCTCGAAGCTCGACTCGTTCGGCCAGCCCGTGGCCAAGGTGAGCTACACACTGCAGGACAACGACCTGCGCATCGTCGATGCCGCGACCCGGAAGATGGACGAGGTGCTGCGCGCCTCGGGTGCCCGGGAGGTCCACGTCACCACCCCCTCGTTCGAAGCGCACCCCATGGGGACGATGCGGATGGGCAACGACCCCCAGACCTCCGTGACGGACTCCTACGGGCAGGTGCACGGCATCGGCAACCTGTTCGTCGGAGGAGCCGCGCTCTTCGTCACGGGCAGTTCCCTGAACCCGACGCTGACCCTTCATGCACTGGCACTGCGAACCGCCAGACACCTCACCCAGCACCCATCCCGGTGGGACTGAGCCTCATTCGCAAGGGAGACAACACCTCATGGCACGGGATTGGCGGACGAATGACGTTGTCATCGTTGGCTGTGGACTGTCGGGCCTGACCGCGGGCCTGTTCCTGCTGCGGCGCGGGTATGGCGTGACCATCCTGGAGCGCCGGAGTTCCTACGGGGGACTGTGTGGCACGTTTGAAATGGATGGGCGCGAGTTCGTCATCGCCTGCAACGACTTCGGCCAGGGCCTTGTCCGCACGCTCGAGGAGCTCGGGGTGCCGCTGCGCTTCAAGAGCAAGAAGACACGCATCTTCTACGGAGACAGGGTCTACGAGCTGCCCCTGTCCGCGGGAACAGCTCTGAGGCTCGCTCCCCACATGAGGGCCCTCGCCCGCTTCTTCCTGGGACTGCGCCGCGCCCGGCGCGCCGGGGAGGGTACGCGCTCCCTGGGAGAGTTCGTGGACTCGACGGTTGGCAGGTGCGAGGCGGGGGATCTGCTGAAGCTTCCCGCGTACCTCATGGGAGTCCGCCCGGAAGACTTCCAGCTCCACTCCCTCTGGGACGAATTCCAGTACGACTACGGATACTCGAAGCCGGCCACGCCGGTCGGGGGCCCCCAGGTCCTCGCCGACACGCTGGCGAACAGGTTCCTCGCGGGAGGGGGCACCATCCTCTTGTCCACCGAATGCCGCAACGTCCACACGGACGGGGATGGGTACACGCTCGACACCAGCGCTGGAGAGCTACGCGCCCGGGCGGTCCTGTCCACCGCGGAGCGGACCGACCCCGCTCTCCCCGGCTCCAAGCCGGGCCTGCCGGTGAGCATGTTCTGCGTCGCGGTCTCCAAGGAGTTGCCCTATCCCGAGGAGATCCACACCCTCGTCCACTACCCGCCTGGCATCTCCGACTGGTTCGGGAAGTTGGACTCGGGTGTGCCCTCCTCCGAGTTCGGCTTCCACCTCTTCCGGAGCGAGCTGCCCGAGAAGCCGGACCACTACACCCTCAACATCTACTTCTACCTGCCTCGTGGGGTGGAGGAGCCGGAGGGCGCGTATGTCCAACAGGCCGAGGATTACATCTTCTCCCATGCCGAGCGCATGCTTCCGGGACTGGGGAAGGCGATCCTCTACAAGCGGTTCGTCTCTCCGCGCATGTTCTCTCAGCGGCACGGGCTCTCGAGCCGGGTCACCCCGTTGATCACCGGTCCCGGCATCCCGAAGGCCGACAACCACGACGCGGGGACCGGCCTCTATTACGCGGGCAACTCGGTCTTCCCACCGGGAGACCACGCGGGAGCGGCCATCCTGTCGGCGCGTATCTCCGCGGGCCTCATCGCGAACAGACTCTCACCGTAGGAAACGAGGAACAGCCATGCAGACTTCAGGCAATACTGTGTTGATTACAGGTGGTGGCTCTGGAATCGGGTTTGCCCTGGCCCAGGCCTTCGCCGAGGCGGACAACACGGTGATCATCTGTGGCAGGGACGAGGCGAAGCTCACGAGGGCGGCACGGGACGTGCCAGGCTGTCACGCGATCCGCTGCGACATCACCTCCGACCAGGACGTCCAACACCTCCGCTCGGAGCTGGAGACCCGCTTCCCGTCGCTCAACATGCTCATCAACAACGCGGGCCTCCAGTACAACTACAGACTGACGGAAGAACCGAATGCGCTCGAGATGATCGACGAGGAGATCTCCACCAACTTCACCGCCCAGGTCAAACTGACGGTGAACCTCCTTCCACTCTTGCGTAGGCAGGAGCGCTCGGCCCTGGTGAACATCACCTCGGCCCTGTCAGTGGTTCCGAAGGAGAGCGCACCGGTGTACTGCGCGACGAAGGCGGCCATGCGTGTCTTCACCAAGGCCATTCGCTACCAGCTCGAGGGCACGAGCGTGAAGGTCTTCGAGGTCGTTCCCCCCCTGGTGGACACCGCCATGACCCAGGGCCGAGACGTCCGAAAGGTACCGCCGGCCCGGGTGGCTCAAGCGGTCCTCCGGGGACTCGAGGCGAACAAGAAGGAGATCCGCATCGCGATGGTGAAGGCCCTCTTCGCCATCAACTACGTCATGCCGGGCGTGGCCTCCTCCATCATGCGCCCGAGCTGACGAAGGCCCGGGCCCGCCAGGGCGCCGAGCACCCAGGGGGAGCCCTCTCCCCCTGAGCGTTGGGCCAGCCGGGCAGCGGCCGCGCGCAAGGCTTGTTCCCATGAGCACTCTTGGGCGCCCCAACGGCGAGGGAGCGCGCCGGAGCTAGCGCACCGGGCCCCCCGTGGGCTCTCCTGGATGGGTGATGATTCCAAGCCCCACGTCGGGCGCGAGCTGGGGCTCGTCCTTCACCAGATGGAAGAACTGCTCGCGGAAGGCCTCCGGCGTGAGATGGGTGACCGCGGCGAACCGGGCCATCTCTTCCGGCTTGTCGAAGTCGTGCCGCTTGAGCCGGAGCATGAAGCTCCGGGCAATCTTGTAGCGGTCCGAGTCGACATCCACCATCCGCACCCGGGGGTGTCCGGTGGCCGGGTCCTTCATTTCCTGGAAGGGGATGGGGAGGAACCGGCCGTTGCACATCGACACCACGGCCTCGGTGCCACCCTCGATGATGTAGCGGGCCGCGCAGTGGCCGAGATCGCGCGTGTACTCCATGTCGAGCGGAATGGGGTCCGCGCAGCGCACCTCGTAACCGATGTACTTGGGAATGAGCGTGGCCTTGATGCCCAGGCCCGCGAGCCGCTCCTGCACTCCCTTCTCGAGCACCTCTCCCAGGTTGACTTCCGCCACGTGGAGGTTGCCCATGTGGTCTCGCGGGAGCTCCGTGTGCCTGGCCAGGTCCTCGGGGTCGATGCAGTCGGCGAGGCCCTCTGCGAGCAGGGCGATGCCATCCGAACGGCCGTAGGACAGCCGCTTGATGACCGAGCCCGCGAGAATGTCGATCACGGTGGCGAAGGAGACTCGCTTCCCGCGGAACTCCTCGGGGATGACCGTGATGGTCGCCCCCACCGCCTTGCCAATCGCCAGGGCGAGATGCCCCGCCTTGCGCCCCTGGGCGATGACGAAGTACCAGCGCGAGGTGGTCTTCGCGTCGACCATGAGGTTCTTCACGATCTCCACGCCCACGTGACGCGCGGTCTGGAAACCGAAGGTGCTCGTGTCGTCGGGCAGGTCGATGTCGTTGTCGATCGTCTTGGGGACGTGGACCACCCGGATCTTCCCCCGGGTCTTCTCCGAGATGATTTGAGCCAGGGTGGCGGTGCCATCACCTCCGACGGTGATGAGCATGCCCACGCCGAGCTTCTCGAGCCCGTCGATCGTGCGCTGGAGGTGCTCGGGGGTGCGGGTGGGGTTGGCGCGGGAGATGCCGATGTACGAGCCGCCGCGGAAGTGGATGCGGCTGGTGTCCTCGATGGTGAGGGGAACGACGTGGGAGGTGTCTCCCTCGGCGAGCCACTTGAAACCGTCCTGGATGCCGAGCACCTCCACGCCCGAGAGACGGGCCCGGATGGTGGCTGCTCCAATCACGCTGTTGATGCCCGGGGCCGGGCCGCCGGCGACGACGATGGCGAGCTTCTTCATGTATCCATCCCAAGGGAGAGGTGACCTGCGCTCGGCAGGGGACTTGCACTCTGGCCTCCGCGGAATCTAGCCGCCTGTGGCCTCATCGCCACAACCGTTTATCCGAGGGGGGACCCGTCCGTGCTTCAGGAATTGCTCGAGCTGCTCTACCCACCCGCGTGCATCGCCTGCGCGAAGGTGATGCCCGTACGCGCTCCCTTCTGCGAGACCTGTGACCTCGCCGTGGAGCGGCTCCCGCCCTCGCGCTGCCGCACCTGCGCCGAGCCCGGCACCTTCCCCCGTGACACCTGTCCCCGCTGCCACGGCTCGCCCCCGCCCTTCTCCCGAGCCTGGGCTCCCTTCGCCCATGAGGGTCCCGTCGCTCGCGCCATCCACCGCTTCAAGTACGAGGACCACCCGGAGCTCGCCCCCGCCCTCGCGGAGCTGCTCGCCTCCGAGTGCCGTCAGTTCCTCGCCCAGGCCCCCGCCCTGCTCGTCGCGCTCCCGCTCCACGACAAGCGCTTCCTCGAGCGCAGGTATGACCAGGCCCAGCTCCTGGCAGGGGCGCTGGCCCGCGCCACCGGCCGCGACGCTCCCGTGGGACTCCTCTCTCGCGCCCGAGAGACCCGGCGCCAGGTGGGCCTCTCCGAAGCCGAGCGCGCCCACAACGTGGCCGGCGCCTTCACCGCGTCCCCGTCGATAGCTGGCCTCGAAGTCCTTCTCGTGGACGATGTGCTCACCACCGGCGCCACCGTCCGCGCCGCCGCCACCGCCCTCCGCGAGGCCGGTGCCACCCGCGTCGAGGTCCTCACCCTCGCCCGGGCCTTTTCTCTATGAGACCTCGCCCCGCATCGTCCCAAGACCAGATATCAGCGTGGGAGTGGATCTGATTCCGTGGGGGGTTCTCGGATTTCGACCTCGACTTCCTATTGCAGGCGTACCTTCATACGCTCCACGATGCCACTGGGCCGCCCCATGAAAGTATCGAGCAGGCGTTCCTCGACATGGTGCTCGTCCCAAACAGCCATTGGCTCAAGCCCGACACACTCCTGGGGCTCGGCACTTCTCGAATTGTCGGCGGTGTCGCAGATCTCGCAGCGACGGAAGTCTCCCACGTCCTGTCTGAAATAGACAATCGGCTGAGTCAGAGACTCCTCGAGCTTTCTCCGTCCAATAACCTCCCACGAACCCGGCTCCAAATGGCGGACAGCAATCTTGAAAAGGATGGGCTTGGATGCGATCCGATCAAGGTCCGAGTCAGGGCTTTCGGTCCTGTACTCGTAGAAGGCATTAAACGGTGGCTCGAGTGCCCTCCCGTATCCGAAAGTGCCGTCAGCGAGAGGAATCCTCAAGAAGGACCCCGGTTTATACATGCGTACTTTCTTCATTGCCTAATATCCCGTGTACGGATGAAGTTGACCCCAGCGTTCCGTGGCTGCTTCGTGAAACCGCATGCCCTGCGGATTGTCTTTCGCCACACCGCGCACGACATTCTCGGTCCGATAGGGCTTCCCGGTGTCGGACTGGGCGCCCCCGTGGGAATCAATCAACTGCTGCTCTCTTCCGCGAATCCGCCAGTATGCGGCGTCGTCGTATCTTCGGCCATAGTCAACGGCGGCCCCGACATCGAATTTATCAACCCTCGGAGGGCCGAACACAGCATTCCCAGGCTCGCCGTTCTCATCGATGTGATGGTTCATAGTTCGATAAGCAGCGGCCAGAAACGCTTGAATGCCGAGGGGCTTGGTGAGATCGACGACCATGCTGGTTCGCCCCGAGTAGTAGCGATTGGTATTCTTATTGAGCCTCGTGTAGGTCACATATATGCGACCCCGCCTTGTTTTTTCCTTTTTGCCTGGTTCTAACTTTGGCGATGCACCAGGAGGAGCGAGCGGGGCGGACGTCGGTCCCGTTTGGGCCTGGGAAGCCCTTGTTACCGCACCGCTGGGTGCATTGGGTGGGTATTGACCTTGGACCCACCCGGACACATCGCCGAAGTGCGTGCCGTAAAATTCGTCCGCGATGTCGATCGGGGTCTCCGACCCATCCACGGCCGCCTCGACGGTCAAACACAGCAAGACCACACTACCGGCTGCCGCGGTAACCGCGCCTCCAGTGACGACGAGCTCTCCCGCCGCACCACCAGCCCCTCCTTCTCCCGCGGCCGTGCCGCCTTCTGGCACGAGCCGGAGCACGCCGCGTGGGATGCCATCACCCAAACCCTCGCCGGAAAGCCCCTCCAGTGGAGGTGACGAGGGTGGGGTCAGCGGTGCCGCTGGCGAAGCCGCCTCCAGCGTTGCCGCCACAGGCACTACTTTCACGTCAGCGCGCGCTGCATGAAATGCGTCATTCAGTGCCCCCGACGCAACGTAATGGCGAGGGACATAAACACAGCGCTCTTGCTGGCCAGTGGCGTGACGGACGCTTCGGGCAGCGCCGCTACACCCCACGAGAAACATGCAGAGGAGCACAGCCCACGCGCGTGACATGCAGCGCCTCCCGGCGTTGACTCCATCCGCAAAGAGTTCGATTCGAGACTACCGGTTGGCCGTGCGTTCATGTCAACGCGGTTCGCGTGTAGACGTCCGGGTAGATGGCGCCCTCTAGCGGGAGGCCGTGCCGCGCATTTCAAACCGCGGGCTCCGGCGCGTTTCCGTGGTCGACGTCTCTCATGAATGTAGGCAAACCAACCACCTTCGTGATAGACGCCCATCGCGAAAGCCGACTCGAGGCCGTATGGAGGAAATCGGATCGAGGCCGTCCGGGAGGCGGGCCGGCCTGTGTCTCCTCCCTCGCTCAGGTGCCGACATTTCAGTTGCTTGTCCGCCCATGACGTCGCATGCAGGGGAAGGCTCTCCGAAGCTCGGCTGTTCACCCGCGCCGGCTCTCACCCCCGGCTCCCTTTCCGACGGACGAGGAACACGGATGTCCCGTACCCCACGGCTCGCCGCGCTATCGCGCACCACCTGGCTCGTCGCCCTGCTGGCGTTCGCCTGCCCGCTGCTGACCCGCGCCGCCTCCGAGACCAGCGCCTCTGCCGCTCGGGAGCAGGCCGAGGAAGCGCTCAAGCTCGCCTCCACCCCTCGCGGCCCCGCCCAGCTCATCCGGCTGCACGCCCTCTCGCAGGACCTCGAGGACCTCACCCCCCTGGTGAAGACCTATGGGGAGATCATCTCCCGGCGGGACAGCGACCCGGGCTCTCGCGCCACCGCGCACTTCCTGTTGATGGACCTGGAGCGCTCCCGCGGCCGGCTGCAGCGCGCCGGTGAGTTGCAGGACGCCCTGGGCCTCATCGGCGACTACTACGTCGTCGGCGGCTTCGACAACGAGGGCAAGTCCGGCTGCGACAAGGACTTCGGTCCCGAGACGGCCGCGCTGGACCTGTCCGCCAGGTACCCGGGCGCCAAGGGCCACGAGGTGACGTGGCGCCGGCTCGCCGTCAGTCCCACCGAGGGCTATGTCGACCTGGGCGCCGCGGTGCGCCCCAACCGCGAGGCCGTGGCCTACGCCCTCACCTGGCTGGAGGCCCCGGCCGAGTCGCGCGTGGCGCTCGGCGTGGGCACCTCCGGCGCCTTCCGCCTCTGGGTCAATGGAGAGAAGGTCGCCACCAGCGACAACTACAACGCGCCCCGGCCGGACCAGTCGCGCGTCTCCGTGCGCCTGCGCAAGGGCCTCAACCGCGTCCTCCTCAAGGTGTGCCAGGAGTCGGGCCCGCTCGGCTTCTACCTGCGCCGTGACCCGCCCGGCCGCATCAAGGTCGCCCTCCCCGCCACCCTCCCCGCCCTCACCAAGGGCCCCTCCGCCGCGCCCCAGGTGCTGCCCACCGTCACCTCCGCCCTCAAGAACGCGGTGGCCAAGGCTCCCACGGACGCGCAGCTGCGCGGGGATTACGCCACGGTGCTCGACTTCTTCCGCGCCTTCGACGAGCGCGAGCACACCGCCACCGTGGAGGCCGACCGCGCCGCCAGCGCCGCCCCGCAGGACGTGCGCTTGCAACTGCTCGCCGCCGAGTCCCACCGGGACGACCTCAACCTGCGCCGCCGCTTCCTCGAGACCGCCCTGCGCGCGGACCCCACCTCCCTCCAGGCTCGCGTGGCGCTCGCCGACTTCGAGCTGGAGCGCGGCCACCCCGAGCGCGTCGTGGAGCGCCTCAAGCCCATGGTGGAGCTCAACCCGGACTCGGCCGCCGCCCGCCTCACGCTCGCCCGGGCCCATGAGGCGCTCGGGGAGACCGCCCGCGCGCACATGATGGTGGAGGAGGCGCTCCAGCGGCTGCCCCGCATCCCCCGCGTGGTGCGCGCCGCCGCCAGCTCCGCCCGCGTGCTGGACCGCCCGCAGGATGCCGTGGCCCGGCTGCGCGTGGCCCTCGCGCTGCGTCATGACGACCGCTCCAGCCGCGCCCTGCTGGCCTCGCTGCTGGCGGACCTCGGCCAGGTGGAGGCCGCTGCCCGCGAGTACGCGCAGATGCTCATCCTGAACCCCTTCGACAACGCCATCCGCCTCAAGCTCGCGGAGCTGCGCGCCGCCAATGGCCAGTTGGACGCGGCCACCGCGCACTTCGCCGAGGCCCGCGCCCTCTCCCCGGACGAGCCCGAGGTGTATGAGCGCGAGGGCCGCGCGCTGCTCTCCGCCGGCCGCCGGGAGGAAGCCCTCGCCTCCTTCGAGCGCTCGCTGGCGCTGCGCCCGCAGAACCCCTCTCTCAAGGAGGTCGTGCGCACCCTCAAGGGCGAGTCCGCCAGCGCGGGCACCCAGTACCTCAAGGACACCAAGGGCCTCGAGAAGGAGGCGGACGGCTACGCCACCGAGGACGCCGTGTACCTCGTGGACTCCCAGTACGTGCGCGTGCAGAAGAGCGGCCTGTCCGGCCGGCTGCACCAGTTCGCCGTGAAGGTGCTCAACGCCCGCGGCGTGGATGCCTTCCGCTCCTACCCCATCACCTATTCGCCGGATCGCCAGGAGGTGCGGATTCTCCGCGCCCGCATCACCAAGGCGGATGGCTCCGTGGTGGACAGCTACGGAGAGAGCGACCGCAACATCAACGAGCCCTGGACGGGCATGTACTACGACGCCCGCGCCAAGGTGCTCTCCTTCCCCGCGCTCGCCGCCGGCGACGTGCTGGAGCTGCAGTACCGCGTGGATGACACCGCCCAGGACAACCTCCTGTCCGACTACTGGGGCGACGTGGAGAGCGTGCAGGGCGTCTATCCCAAGGTGCACTACCAGTTCCTCGTGGACATGCCCAAGGAGCGGCCCCTCTACTGGAACGAGAAGAAGCTGCCCGGCGTGACGTACGCCCGCGAGGACGTGGAGGAGGGCCGCGTCCTCTACCGCTGGAGCGCCAAGCACGTGGCCAAGGTGGTGCCGGAGCCCGGCATGCCCGGCTGGGCCGAGGTGGCCGCCAACCTCCACGTCTCCACCTACCGCACCTGGGACGAGGTGGGCCACTACTGGTGGGGCCTCGTCCGAGATCAGCTCACGCCCAACGACGAGCTGCGCAGCACGGTGGACACCGTCCTCAAGGGCGTGGACCGCAAGGACCAGAAGGCGGTGGTGCGCGCCATCTACAACTTCGTGGTGACGAATACGCGCTACGTGGCGCTCGAGTTCGGCATCCACGGCTTCAAGCCCTACCGGGTGGACCGGGTGCTGGCGCGCCGCTTCGGCGACTGCAAGGACAAGGCGAGCCTCATCCACGCCATGCTGAAGGTGGCCGGCGTGGACAGCCGCCTGGTGCTGCTGCGCATGCGCGACCTGGGCGCCATTGGCGAGGAGCCCGCGAGCCTGGCGGCCTTCAACCACGCCATCGTCTACGTGCCCCAGTTCGACCTGTACCTGGACGGCACCGCCGAGTTCCACAGCGCCCGCGAGCTGCCCAGCGCGGACCGCGTGGCCAACGTGCTGGTGGTGGAGCCGGGCGGCAAGGCCTCCTTCCTCACCACGCCCGAGGCCCGCGCCGAGGACAACGCCACCCGCCTCTCCATGGACATGGTGCTGCGGCCGGACGGCGGCGCCGACGTGACGGGCGCCTCCACCGTGGGCGGGCAGATGGCCCCCGAGTACCGCCGCGCCTACCGCGCCGTGGCCTCGCGCAAGTCCACCTTCGAGCGCGCCTGGGCCCAGAGCTTCCCCGGCCTCACCGTCCACGACGTGAAGCTCAACGACACCACCCACCTGGACGAAGACGTCCAGGTGGACTTCCGGATGAGCATTCCCCGCTTCGCCGAGGCCTCTCCCGGCCTGCTGCGCTTCCTCCCCTTCGGCACCGGCCGCGCCTACACCCAGTCCTATGCCTCGCTCGCCGAGCGCCGCTTTGATCTGGTGATGAACAGTCCATGGGTGAACAACTTCACCTTCCGTTACACCCTGCCCCGCGGCTACAGCGTCGCCGAGCTCCCCCCCAACCTCCAGGAGGAGACGCCCTTCGGCCGGGTGCGCCTGTCCTACCGTCAAGAGGGCAATCAGCTCATCTGCGACGGCGAGGTGGCCATCACCTCCGCCCGGGTGAAGGCGGAGGATTACGCGGCATTCCGCGCCTTCCTCGGACGGGTGGACCAGGGCTTCGCGCGCAAGGTCTCCCTGCGCGGGTCCACTTCGCCCACCGCCGAACGCTGAACTCTGAACGATGGACCGGGGGGGTCCGGTCCTTTACGGGGAAACCACGGAATATCCTCGTTAGTACCGCGTAACACCGCGTCCGGCCGAGGGGGGGAAGCCGTCCGCCAGAAGTCATGGACGCCAGGGCCGTAAGCCCCTGGAGGCCAACAGGGGAGAAGCCGTAATGACGATGCGCTCGAAGGTCTGGCTGTTCGTGGTGGTGGCCATCGGCCTCGTCCTCCTGATGGGTGTGGAGCTCTACCGGGGCACCCGGCGCGGGGTGCTCTCCCGCCAGCACCTGAGCCTCATCCAGGACCAGATCGACCTCTACAGTCAGATGCACAACAGTACCTGGCCCTTCGTGGATGCCCTGAGGCACGCGCAGCGGGACGGAGCGGACATCCCGCGCATCCTCCGCGAGCAGGACGCGCGCATGGATCAGGACTTCGCGCGAATCGAGTCCCTCGAGCTCCAGGAGACACAGCTGTCGATGCTGGAGGACAGTGTGGCCCTGTGGGAGCAGAGCCACGAGCGGCTCGCCCTGATCCATGATGCCCAGCACCGCTGGGTGAAGCAGGCGCAGGAGCTCGCACTCCGGGCGGAAAGAGGAGAGACGGTACCGCCCGATGCATGGTGGAACCTGTTCCAGGGCTTCGAGGGGCAGGTGGGCGAGCAGCTCGAGGCCGCCATCGTGGCGGAGCGCGCCGAGATGGAGGAGCTCCGGCGGAGCTGGGATGAGCGCTCGCTGTTCGCCAACAGGCTGGCGCAGCTCATCCCTCCCCTGGCGCTGGTGCTCGTGCTGGGAATCGCGCTCGCCATCCTCGACCCGATGCAGCGCTCCCTGCGCGAGCTGATCGCGGGCGCGGAGCGCATCGGGCATGGGGACTTCGAGCATGACCTTCCCGAGAAGGGCGGGGACGAGCTGGCCACGCTGGCGCGTGCCTTCAACCGGATGGCCGCCGAGCTGCGCGAGCTCCTCCGCGAGAAGCAGCGCTACAACACCCTGCTGGAAGACACGGTGCACACGCGCACCGCCGAGCTGGCTTCCACCAATGCCCGGTTGGAGGAGAGCCTCCAGCGGCTCCAGGAGACCCAGCAACAGCTGCTCTTCGCGGACCGGCTCGCCACCATGGGCCGGCTCACGGCGGGCGTGGGACATGAGATCAACAACCCGCTCGCCTTCATCCTCAGCAACCTCCGCTACATCCAGGAGGAGCTGGAGCGCAACGGGAGCACCCCCTCCGATGAGGAGCGGCAGGAGCTCCTCTCGGCCGTCACCGAGGCATACGAGGGCGCCGAGCGCGTCCGGCTCATCGTGCAGGATCTCAAGGTGCTCTCCCGCCAGGATGATGCGGCCCAAGGCTCGGTGGAGCTGGTGTCGGTGGTGCGCAGCGCCGCCAAGATGGCGGCCCATGAGATCCGCCCGCGCGCCCGCTTCGTCGAGGACTGCGAGGGCGTGCCTCCGGTGCTCGGCAACGGGGCGCGGCTGGGCCAGGTGCTCCTCAACCTGATCATCAACGCGGCACACGCCATCGAGCCGGGCCACGTGGAGCAGAATGAGATTCGCGTGGTGGCGCGCGAGAGCGCACCCGGCCTCGTCACGATAGAGGTGCGCGACACCGGCTGCGGAATTCCTCCGGAGAACCTCTCGCGCATCTTCGAGCCGTTCTTCACCACCAAGCCGGTCGGCGTGGGCACGGGGCTGGGGCTGTCGGTCTGCCGCAACATCATCGCGGCGCTCTCGGGGGAGCTCACCGTCGAGAGTGAGCCGGGCAAGGGGACCACCTTCCGCATCACCCTGCCCGTGGCCGAGGACCTCGAGGCCCCAGGCCGGGCGGCCTGACACGCCAGGGAAGGCGGCTGAAGACATCAGCGGCGCGCCCCGTCCCCCGGTCTACACGTCCCTTTCGGCGGAGGGCCGTGGCCCGGTGCAGGGAAGCTCGAGGGTGAACGTGGATCCGGCGCCTGGCTCGCTCTGGACATGGATCGCGCCCCCGTGCGCCTCCGCAATCCACCGGCTGATGTAGAGGCCGAGCCCCAGCCCACCGTAATGCTTGCCGGACACGGCGCGCTCGAAGCACTCGAAGATCTGCCCCTGCCGCGCCGGGTCGACGCCAATCCCGTGGTCCCTGACAGCAACCCGCGCCATCCCGGCCTCCTCGCCGAGGAATATCTCGATGGGCTTGCCCGCCCCGAACTTGATCGCATTGGAGAGGAGGTTGGTCAGGATCTGGTCGACGCGGGAGCGATCCCACAGGCCCACGACCCGGCCGCCGTCCCTTATCGAGAGCGAGCACCCCGCCCGCGAGAGCTCCAGCTTGAATTGCTCGACCACCTCCCGGACGAGGGCCCCGAGGTCGACGTCCTCGAGCTCGAGCGGGAGCCGCTCCTCGTGGATTCGCGAGACATCCAGGAGCTCCTTGTTCAGCCGGCGCAGGCGCGTTCCCTGCGACAGGGCGCGCTCGACCAGCCTGCCCATCGTCTGCGGGTCGATGGAGCGACCCGATTGGAAGGCCCGGTCCATGGTCTGCAGCGTGAGCGTGAGCGAGGTCACCGGCGTATTCAGCTCGTGCGAAGCCACGGAGAGGAACTCGTCCCGCACGCGGATGGCCTCCTGCGTCTTGCGGTAGAGCCGCGCGTTGTCGATCGCTATCGCAGCCCGGCGCGCCACTTCCTGCACGAGCTTGAGGTCGGCGCCACCGTAATGGCGCCCCGGCGTGGACGAGACGGCGTTCAGCACCCCGAGCGTCTGCCCGCGCGCCACGAGCGGTACGATCATGGAGCTCCGTGCCTCGAGCTCCCGGCTGAGCCTCGCATGCTCGTCGTCCACAGTCAGTTTTCGAATGTCTTCGCCGAAGAGCTCGGGAAACAGGAGCGGCTCACCCGTCCGCAGGACCCTGACCGATGGGTGGGCCGAATCCCAGCGGGGAGGATACCGCCGTCGAAGCTCCTCGAGCAGCGGCTCCTTCGCGGGGTCCTTGTGCGCACCGGAGATGCGCTGGATCTCTCCTCCTTCCACGACGTCGATGACGCACCAGTCGCAGAGCGATCGCACGAACAGCCGCCCGAGGCGCGCCAGGGTCTCGGCGTAATCGAGCGACTCGGAGAGGATCTCCCCGGCCTCGGCCAGGAAGGCCGAGCGCTGCTCCGCGGCCTCGGCCGCCGCCCGCGCCGTCCGCTCCTTGGCGAGGAGCATCGCGTTCTCCAGGGAGATGGCCGCCTGCGTGGCGAGGAGCTCCAGGGCGACGAGCCGCTCGGGGGTGAACGCGCCGGCGAGGAGCTTGTTCTCGAGGTAGAGCAGGCCGACCACCTCTGCCCGCCTCAGGATGGGCAGGCAGAGGACCGATTTGGGCCGAACCCGAGCGAAGTAGTCGTCGCCGGAGAACCTGCCTGCGTCGGCGGCGGCATCGCTCAGGATGACGCGCTCCTTCGTCCGCTGCACGTAATGGACGAGCGGCGCCGGGATGCGCCGCGAGGAATCCACTGGCACCGACCCGAGGATGCTCGTCCTCGCCCTCTGCTCTTCGAGGGCGGCCTCGGCATCGATCGTCAGGCGGCCAGCGTGACTCAGGATGAGGCTGGCTCTCTGCGCGCCGCCCTGCTCGAGCACCACCTCGAGCAGTGTGCGGATCAGCTCATCGAGGATGATCTCTCCCGAGAGGGTCTGCGACGCCTTGGTCACCGAGAGCAGATCCAGCTGATCGGCGCGCATCGCCAGCGTCGCGGCGGGCCCGAACGGCTTGCGCTCGACGAGCTGTGGGTGCAGCCGCTCGAGCTGGCGCACCTTGCCATCGGCGCCCCAGCGCAGGTAGCGGTCGCGGGCCTCGCGCAGGTAGGTGTCGGAGAAGAGCTCGAAGCCACGCGCGCGGTAGAAGCGCGCCGCCGTCTCGTAGGCGATGGCCTCGTTCTGAACGAAGCCATTCTCCCGGGCCGAGCGGATGGCCTGCTCGTAGAAGCGCTCGGCGTCGAGGTCCCGGCCTTCGATGCGCGCGATCTCGGCGGCGACCAGCGCCGCGCGGTTGCCGAAGTTCTCGGGGCAGTTGTCCGCCCATTTCTCGAGCTGTTCGTGGTGGGCGACGAGTGCCGTGAGGTGCTGAGGTCGTTCGTCGGCGGAGGCCGCCGCGTGGTGTGCCGCCCGCGCGAGCGCGGCATGGAAATGGTATTCGGCCACCTCGAAGAGCGACGTGGACGTCCACAGAAGCCGCTCCGCCTTCGCCGCGGCCTCGAGGGCGGAAGCGGAGTCGCCCGCGTAGACGCGCGCCTGCTGCTTGCGGATCCAATACCGGAAGGTGGCGATCGCCAGCCGCGGATCGCCCTCCAGGTGCTGCTCGAACCGGCCCTCATCGAACTGCGCATCGTTGAAGGAGGGGAAGTCTGGCAGCAGACCCCGGAGCGTCAGGATGAGCCTCATCTGGCCGGTGATGACGTCGACGACGAGGCCGAACCTCGTCCTCCGCACGAATTCGAGCGCATTCTCGGCTTCTCGCTGCACTTCGCCGAGCGGATCTCCATTGGCGAGAAAGAGGGTGATCAAGCTACTGCGGGTATAGGACGCATACGTGAGGTCGCCGGTTTCCTGCGCCGCGTCGATGCCGCGTCGCAAGAGCTCGACGCCGGTGCGCAGGTGCCTCGTCCAGGGATTGATGCGGGCCCCGAAGCCCACGTAGACACGGGCCTTGAAGCGGAACAGCCCACGGTTCTCCGACAGCTCGAAGCCCACCTTGCCGAAGCGGAACCCCATCCGGTAATCGCCAAAGCGCGGCCCCAGGAGCGTACCGAGCCAGACGTAGGCGAGGCTCGATGTGTCGCTGTTGCCATGCTCGAGGCTGAGGTTCGCCATGCGACAGATGACGAGGCAATTCAGATTCCTGTCGGAGAACAGGGCGGGCGCCTCGGCCCACGTGAGGACGTCCATGGTGGCGCGGCAGTCCGGCTCGGTCATCGGGGGCAGGTCGACGAGCTCCTCGATCGGGCGGCTCCCGAGCTGCCGCCATATCCGCTCGTATTCCCGCCGTACCTCCTCGTCCGTCGGATGCGGCGACCAGTGGACGCCGACGCGCCGGAGGTATTCGAGGCACGCCTCGACGCTGCGGTCGATCCGATCCAGGGTCGTGTAGAGAGCCACGCGCGCGCAGGTCACGGCCGCCACGTCGACGAGGCTCCCGGCGCGGCGCGAAAGCATCGAGAGCCGCTCCTCCGCCACCGCCAGCTCGCCGGTCAGGAACTCGCACTCGGCCCGGTGGAACTCGAGCGCGAAGGTGAGCTCGTACCGCCGGTCCCAACTGTCCTCCTCCAACAGTGCCACGCCGACGGCGAGATACGTCAGCGCCGAGGCGTAGGCCGTCGACCGCCTGGCCCGCCTGCCCGCGACGAGGTTGAGCTCGGCCACCCGCTCGCGCTCCTCCCTCGAGGTGATCAGCGCGGCGCCGCGGTCGAGCTGGTTCACGATCTCGAAGATCTTCTCCTCGAGCTCCTCCGGCACCGTGCGCGACAAGAGCAGCCTGCCGATCCCCAGGTGCACCGCCGCCCGCTCGCCTTCGGGGATGAGCGAATAGGCCGCCTCCTGGACGCGGTCGTGGAGAAACTTGTACGCACCATCCATGCGGAGGACGAGCCCCGCGCGGACAACCTCCCAAAGCTCCGCGTGCAACCCCTCCTCCGAGCGGCCGTGAATCATCGTCAGGAGGGCGACCTCCGCGGTATTTCCCAGACAGGCGAGCGTTTTCAGCGCTTCCCGGGTGCTAGCGGGAAGCCGCACGAGCTTGCTGCCCATCAGATCGACCACGTTGTCGGTGAAGTCCTTGGCGCGGATCTTCGCCACGTCCCACCGAAAGGCCCTGGCACGCCCGTCGAATTCGATCAGACGCTCTTCATGGAGCGCGGTGAGGAACTGGATCGCGAAGAAGGGGTTGCCGGCCGTCTTCTCGTGGACGAGGTTCGAAAGCGGCGCGGCGTCTTCGCGGCGGCAATGAAGCGTATCGCTGACGAGCGTGACGAGGTGCTCTCGGGAGAGCGGGCCGAGCACGATGTCCGAGATGCGCGCGCCCTCCTTGCGCACCTTGTCCAGCGTCAGCACGAGCGGGTGCGAGGGGGTCACCTCGTTGTCGCGGTACGCGCCGATGACGAGGAGATGGCGCATGTCGGGGTGGGTCACCAAATCCTGGAGAAGGGCGAGGCTCGCCGAATCGGCCCACTGGAGATCGTCGAGGAAGAGCGCGAGCGGGTGCTCCTCCCGGGCGAACACCCCGATGAAGTGCTGGAGCACCATGCGGAACCGGTTCTGCGCCTCGGTCGGCGGCAGCTCGGGGACCGGCGGTTGCCGTCCGACGACGAGCTCGACCGGCGGGATCACGTCCACGATGAGCTGTCCGTTGCTCCCAAGGGCGCCGAGCAGCCGCTGCCGGAAGGCCGAGATCCGCTCCTCGCTCTCGGCGAGGATTTCCAGCACGAGCTCCCGGAAGGCCTGGACGATCGTGGAGTACGGGATGTCGCGCTTGTATTGGTCGAACTTTCCCGAAATGAAGAAGCCCTGCTCGCGAACGATGGGCTTGTGCAGCTCATACACGAGCGCCGACTTGCCGATGCCGGAATAGCCCGAGACGAGGACGAGCTCGGGGGAGCCCGTGCCGACCACGCGCTCGAACGCGCGCAGCAGCGCGGCGATTTCATCCTCGCGGCCGTAGAGCTTCTGGGGGATCTCGAAGCGGCCCGAGACGTCGTGCTCGGCCAGGGGGAACGGCTCGAGCCTGCCTTTGGCTCGCGACTCGGCCAGGCACCGCTCGAGGTCGTGCTGCAGGCCGCGGGCGGTCTGGTAGCGCTCCTCCGCCATCTTGGCCAGGAGCTTCAGGACGATTGCCGAGAGGAGCTCGGGCAGCTCCGGGACGAGCGCGGAGGGCGGCGGCGGGGCGCGGGCGACGTGGCAATGCACCCACTCGAGCGGATCCCTCGCCTCGAAGGGCAGGCGCCCCGTGAGCATTTCGTAGAAGGTGACACCGAGGGCATAGAGGTCGGCGCGGCTGTCGATCGCCCGGTTCATCCGCCCCGTCTGCTCCGGCGCCAGGTACGGCAGGGAGCCCTCGATGAGGTTCGGGCTCTCGGGGGCATTGTGCTCGCGGGGGAGGCGCGACGCGAGCCCAAAGCCGGTGAGCTTCACCTGGCCGGTGGTCGCTTTGACGAGGATGTTCTGGGGCTTCAGATCCTTGTGGATGATGTCCCGCTCGTGGAGCTCCGACACGGCCGCCGCGATACGGACCGCGAGGTCGAGGAAGCGCTCGGTCGGCATGGGTGCGCCGAGGAAGTGGTCGAGCGACTCACCGCCGAAATCCTCCATCACGAGCGCCGGCATTCCCTCGTACGTCTCGAGGGCGAGCGGCGTCACGACCGCCTGGAGGTCCAGCGTCTTGCCGATCTCATGCTCGTGCCGCAGGCGCATGACATCCCTCGAGCGGCTGTGCCTCGGGTCGAGCACCTTCAGGAGCACCGGAAGGCGATCAGCCGTCCGGTGCCCGCGGAGCAAGGAGATCCCCCCGCCCTCGTAAAGGGTCTCGGTGATCGTGAACGCGGGGCCACTCTTCCTCTTCATGAAATGCCCGCCGACTGGCCAGAGAGCGCGGCCCCTCCTCTGAGAGCACTACGACTGAAGGACCAGAGTAACTATAGGGATACCCTAACCACGAAGTGCGCTGCGGCGGTCTCGCGGTGTGGGCCCAGGACAAACAGCCGGGGTTCGCGCGCCATGCGAGGGAGGCCCAGCCCGACCAGTCCCCCTACAGCCGACACGCGCGCGGGCCCCTTCCGTCCGCCCCAAGCGCTCCCCCTCCTCCGCGAGCAGCTCCATGGCGCGCAGCATCCGCGAACGCAAGTGCCCCAGCATCCCGAATGTGAGTCAAGGCAGCATGTTGACGACGTCCTTCACCACCTCGGGGGCGGCCTCGGTCTCTCCCAGTGCGCCCTTGTAAGCGCCCAACGCCATCGAGGCAGGGTTGATCCTTCCAAACTTCAGGGCATCGAAGACTCCCTCGGCGACCCCCTTCCAGGTCTTGACCACCCCGCCCAGTCCCCCCTTGACGGCCCCCAAGAACCCCCCCTCCGAGTTACCAATCCCTGTCAGCACATTGCTGAGGCCCGGGATGAACCAAATCTTCTTGCCGACCTCCCCGGCGAACCACTGGAAGTTGTCTTTGTTGCTCCCGTCCGCCTTGACATGGGTGTCAGACGTGACATCCAGCTGGTGATCGGATTTCAGGGCGCCGTAACCCTTCTCAGCAAAATCCTTGAGCAGTCCGGCCTCTGTTCCATGCCGGGCATCTCCACTCTTGGTGATGCCCTCGATGTTGCCGTCTCCCTGTCCGTTCTGGACCTTCTTCGACCTGTCTCCACCGCTGGCATCCTTGGAGCCGTCGATGTACTCCAGCACCTTGGACATCCGATAGACGGCATCGGGGTTCTGGCGGGAATCCGTCAGGGAGAGCTTGGGGTCGACGCCCGTCTGCTTGCAGAGCTGATCGAACTTGATGTCCTTCTGGCGGCCCAGCTTCGCCAGCACGGGACTGTCCTTGACGATGTCCGCCGCCGAGCGGGTATCGCCCTCCGGCCTCTTATCCGTGGGCTTGGGAATGGAGCTCCCCTCCGCCGCATCCCCCTGCGGCTTCGCGGTGGGCTGGAAGCTATCCGTCACCGCGGCCGCGGGGTGGCCGATGCGCATGCCCTGGAGGCCACCGGCCTCGAACGCATCCGCCCTGTGAAGCCCGACCGAGCCCAGGGCGCCGCCGGCGTCTGCCATGCGCGCGAGTCCAGAGGCATCCGGCAAGGCCGGTGGATTCCTGGCGATGGAAGGAAGCGTGGGGGCCAGCCGGGCCCTGGCGGCCGAAGAGGACAGGCTCAGAGTGTTGAGTTTGATCATGTGTTTCCACCCAGTTCACGACTGCGGAGGGGAATTGCTGCTGCGGGCCTGATCGGCTCTTGCCAGGTCCATTTGCAGCGCGCATGCCACGCAGTGGAGGGGGCGGAAGTCGTTGATCTCCCAGGGCGGACATCGCTCCGAGGAGCTCGCGGCGGGTTCTCCATCGGTGACGTCAGTCACCAGGTGGTGACTCGGGTCACCAGGGAGCCGTTCGCTACCGCTCGAAGAACGACACCTGCTGGAATCGCAGGCCGGCCAGGATCTGCTCCACCCGCGCGTCGGACAGTGACCCGATGCGTTCACCCAGGCGGGCCTTGTCGACCGAGGAGATCTGCGACACGACCACAACGCTCTGCTTGGGAAGGTTCCCCTCCCCCACCTCGAGCAGGACGTTGCCCGGCTCGCTCGCCCGGTGCAGGTTCGACGTCAACGCGCACACGACCACGGTCGTGATGCGCGAGTGGTTGAAGACGTCGTCCTGAACCACCACGTGGGGATGGGAGTAGCTCGGGACGGGCCCCCGCGAGTCATCTGGCCCGATCCAGAACACGTCACCGCGGTTGATCTTCACCGCACGTGTGCCCGCGGGTTCTCCTGTGTTCGTCGTCATGGTGCGCTCGCCGTAACCTTCTCATTGAGCCATGGGGTCTGGCGAGGACGGCTTGCGCGGGCCCGCCGCGTCCAGACCTCACTGCGCCTCGCGCAGGTTTGCCTCCGCCGTGCGGACCAACTGGGAGACGCGCTTGTGGAGCCACGTGCCGAAGGGCTGCACGCGCTCGCGCTTCATGGGCCGGGGCAGCTTGTCCATGCTCTCGTCGAAGGGGATGATGGCCAGCTCGCCCGTGGCGGACACCACGCGCGGGTCGAACGCGAAGGACTTATAGGTGTGCCCCCCCGTGGAACACGATGAGGTCCTCCAGGTCCGAGTTGCCGGAGGCCTCGACGAGCTCGTCCACCGCGTAGATGTCGTCGCCAATCTCCAGGCAGCTCCAGCCGGTGACGTTACCGCACAGGAACATGGGCAGGTCCCCGTCGGTGCGTGCCACGAACCTCTACATCGACGAGAAGGAGGGTGCTGAGCCGGTACAGGGTGTGCCTTCGCTCGACTGGCGCGAGCCCCTTGAAGACCTTCGGGTCCGCCTTGTGGAGCCTGCCCTCGCTCCAGACACGCAGGGCCCCGCCCTGATGGTAGAACCAGACCTCGTCCCTCGTGTCGAGCTGCGGGTCCATGTACCAGATGGCCTCACCGCCGTTGAGCGCCTGCAATCGTTTCCAAGTGGACATAAGGCCTTGTCGCATGCGCACACGGGGCGAGCAAACCCGAGACGTGCGAGGTGACTGCCCCTGGCGGACACGTCAGACACGTTAACTGACACGTCAACTGACACGTCAACCGACACGTCGGCGGGCCGCCCGCTTCTCCAACCCCCTGGAATTCTGAGCCCCCTTGACAGGCTCCGAGCCCCTCCCGGTCTGGCGCACCCCTTGCTAACCGTGCCACTGTCAACACCGCAAGGTGGCAGCTCCTCTACGACGTCTAGAAAGGCCTCTCCCTTGTTCACAGACAAGCTCATCAAAACGGCCAGGGAACTGGTCAGCAACTTCAAATCCGTCCACCCGGAGCTGGGAATTGCATCCACGCTCGGCCGGGACTTTCAGGTGCCCACGTCCGTCAATCGCAACCTGGAGCAGATTCTGCGCTCCATTGATCAGGGCGCGGACAAGGGCGAGCTCGTCCCGCGCATCATCGAGCAGCTCGTCCAGACGAGTCCGGTGGAGAAGGGCGCGGCCGGAGGGGCCACCAACTTCTTCTGGGGGCCGTCGAGCGGGCCGAGGCAGAAATGGACGAACCAGATCGCCAATCAGGTGGTGGAGCCCCTCCAGCTCTTCTACCCGCGCTCACTCAATGACTCGGCGGACAAGCAGTCCATCGCGACCATCCTCTCGCGGGCGCTGACCACGGGCTGCGCGGTGAAGGCCGCGGGCTCGGGGCACTCCTACTCCGATGTGGCCACGACGCCGGACTTCCTCATCAACACCCATGGCTTCTGCCGCGTCGCCAGCGAGCACTCGCCCATCACGGGCCAGCTCTCGCCCTCGGCGCTGCGCAGCCCGCTGCCGCTCTCGCTGGGGCCCCTGTCCTGGTCCACCTACGAGCCGGAGAAACACCACGCCCTCATCGAGATGGAAGCCGGCATCACCATCCACGATCTGAACCAGGCGCTGGAGCAGCGCAACCTGGGCCTCATGAACATGGGAGGCTATGACGGGCAGACCATCATCGGTGCGACGTCCACGTCGACGCACGGCTCGGGCACCACCCTGCCCCCTTTCCCTGACATGGTCCGCTCCCTGGTGCTCGCGACCACCGGGCGCTGGAATGGCACGACCATTGGAGGCAAGGAGCCCACCGACGGCGTGTACTTCTATCGTATCGAGCCGAAGGACGGCATCACCGACCCGGCGAAGTATCAGGATCCCCTCGTCCAGCTCATCCAGGATGATGACTGCTTCTACTCGGCCATCTGCAGCATGGGCTGCTTCGGGGTCATCTACTCCGTGGTGTTCGAGGTGATGCAGATGTACTGGCTGGAGGAGACTCGCACGGAGACCACGCTCGACAAACTGATGAGCGATCTCCAGCCGGATACGGGCACTCCCGGCCATTTCCCGAAGGTGCTCCAGAATACGCGCAACTACGAGGTCATCATCCATCCCTATCCCATGAAGGATGGAAAGGTGATCGACATGGATCCGGGCGCTCCTCCAGAGACCTACTATCCCTACTTCTTGTGCCTGGTCACGCAGCGGAACATCGTCCCCAAGCCGGACACCATCACCGGCAGCTCAGGGCACCGCAACTTCATCGCGCAGCTCCTGAGCCTCTTCAAATTGTCCTTCGAGCTCGTGGTTGCGCTCCTCAACAAGTTTCCGGGGCTCGTGCCGTTCGCGGTCACCGAGTCCATGGGGAGCCTGGTCGACGCGAGCTACATCAACAAGTCGTTCGACATCTACAACCTCGGGTTGAACCAGGATGCCGGGTTCGCGGCGGAGGTCGGTTTCTCACTGCAGGATGATGCCGGGAACTACACGCCCCAGTACTTCAAGTTGGCCATTGATCGCATCCACCAGATTGGCCAGCGGGCCCGCCAGCAGGGAGAGCAATACCAGACGTCACCGTTCTCGCTGCGCTTCGTCAAGGCGTCGGGCGCCAACCTGTCGATGATGAACGGGAGGAACACCGCCATGATCGAGATGGACATGTTGACGGGGACCTACGCCGGCCCAGAGGTGATGTACCGTTACGAGACCAGCATGTACTCGCTTGGCGGACGCCCGCACTGGGGGCTCGACTTCGACTGCATCACGGGCAACAACGATCTGCTCCAGAAGATGTACCCGAAGCTGGACAACTGGCTCGGGGTGTACCGGCAATTCAATGTCCTCGGCACGTTCAACAGTTCCTTCACGGCTCGGGTGGGCTTCACGGTGTTCGAGTAAGGAAACCCGCGTCAGCGGGCCTTCTCGAGTGGGCGTGAGAAGACCCACACGGGAAGCCCGCTCACCGGCACCACGCTCTCGTCCACCAGCGTGAAGCCGTGCTTGCGGTAGAAGGCGAGGTTGCGCGGCTGCTCGGTGCGTAGGACGCACGTCGTCCACCGCTGCGCCAATCCGGAGAAGGCACGCTGGAGCAGCCGGCCTCCATGTCCGCGCCCGGCCAGCGACGGCTCGATGCCCAGCGTGCCGAGGTAGACGCTGCCTTCTCCGAGGAAGCGGCGAACACGGGCCATCGCGGCGTCTTCATGCGCCGACAGCCGCCACCACACCGCCGGCGGAGTGACGAGCGCCAGCCGCCACAGGCCGCTGCGGATGATGGCCCCGAGGCCCATGCCCGCCTGCGCCGGAGGCCTCCAGTCCACCGAGCCGATCCCGGGCTCGAACAACCGCCCGCCGTGCCGGTCCGAGTGCGCCAGCATCGCCTCGTACACCGTGGTCAGCGTTCGCGCTCTCCGGGCGGGGTCGGGCTCCGCCCAGCGGATGAAGGGATCTTCGTGAAACGCCCTGGCCAGCAATTGCGCAGCAGTCATGCGCCTACAGTGCGTTCAGCCGTTTGTCGGGGCGCGCCAGTCTTTTGTCTTCGTGCGCCACGCGCTAGAACCGTGGCATGCCCCTCGTGCCCGCCACCGCGCAGGCCATCATCGAGATGCTGGGCCGCTTCGGGGTCGACGTTCCGCGGCTGAAGGTCGGCCCCATCGATGATGACCCGGCGCTCGCGACGTTGTGGACGCGGGCCATCGCGCGCACCGGCCGACGGACGCTCCCGCTCGAGGTGGGGTTGAAGATGCCGCTGGGCATGATGAGCGTGGTGGACTACCTCGCGGCGTCTTCCGCGACGGTGGGGGCGGCGCTCACGGTGGCCCAGCGCGTGTTTCCGCTCGCCGCGCCCGGCGTCCAGTTGCTCCTCGAGCGGCTGCGGAGCGGCGTGCGGCGCGTGGTCATCGTCAACCAGCCACCCTTTCCCGGAGAGCTCGAGAGCGACCTGCTGGTGCTCGGCATCCTGCTGGCGCGGATGCGGACGCTGGCGAGCAGACCGCTCGAGCTGCCATGGCTCGAGCTGACCGAGCCCCACCCCGAGTCGCGCACGCAGTGGGTCGAGCTGCTCGGCACGTCCCGCCTGCGGTTCGGCATGCGGCGCACCGCGATACACTTCTCCGCGGGCGACTGGGCGACACCGCTGCGCAGCGCCGACCCGCGGCTGCTGGCGACCCTCGAGGCCATGGTGGGCACCGAGCAACGCACGACAGACGCGCTGCTCGTGGCCGTGCGCGCCCTGGCGATACAGCGCCTGCCCGCCACTCCCACCATCGGAGAGGTGGCTCCGGCATTGGGGCTCAGCGTGCGCTCGCTGCAACGCAGGCTCGCGCTGAGCCGGACCTCGTTCGTGGAGGTGCTGGACGAGGTGCGCCGCCATCGCGCGGAGCAACTGCTGGACGAAGGCGTGCTGACGCTCGGGGAGATCGCCGCCCGCGTGGGGTTCGCCGAGCAGGCCTCCTTCACGCGCGCGTGGCAACGCTGGCGCGGCGAGACTCCATCACGGAGCCGCCGCCGCGGGCCGGCGCTCACGTCACGGCGACGCCGGTGAAGGGACTTCCGTCGCGTCCTCCTGGCCCAGCACTTCGTGGTGCCGGAACGAGTCCTTTGACGCCTTCCCTGCGCATGCGCCCCGAACGGAGGACCGCTCAGCCGCAGCGCCGTCCCGGAAGCACGGGTGGATGCGCTGCGGCACGAGCCCGGAAGGCAATCGCGACCATCGTGGTGGGCCCCTAGAGGCTCTGGGCGCCGGTCGAGTTCTTTGACACCCTCTCTGGACAGCACTCCTGTCCCGCCAGAAAGGCGACCTCGTGAACGTCTCCGCGCTCCGCCCCCTGCTCCTGCTGTGCGTCCTGCTGCCAGGTCTCGCCCTCGCGCAGCTCCGCTGCCCCGTACCGGATGGTGCGAGCGCCTCGGTGGGCGAGCTCGAGCCCTCTCAACGGCTCGCCTTCATCCAGTCGCACCTGCACGAGGACGCGCGGGCGGCGCGAATCTGGACGGGCGCATGGGGCGCTGGTTACTCGCTGCTGACCGTGGGCCAGCTCGCACTGGCTCCGGCCTTCGCCCCGGAAGAGCAGGTGGACTTCTACGTGGGCGCGATCTCCTCGGCGGGTGGCGTGGCGGCTCTGCTCGCGGTGCCGCTGAGCGTGATGGAGGACTCGCCCACGCTCGACGCGATGGTCGCGCGACAGCCGGGGCCGGTGGACTGCACGCTGCTCGCCGAGGCCGAGCGGCTCCTCGTCCGGAGCGCCCGGAGCGAAGAGGAGGGGCGGAGCTGGGTGATGCAGACGGCCAACGTCGTCTACAACGTCGTCACTGGACTGGTGCTGGGTCTGTTCTTCGACCGCTGGGCCTCCGCCGCGGTCACCGCCGCCACCGGGTGGCTGCTCGGCGAGGTGATGATTCTCACGCAGCCCACCGGGGCCCAGGACGCACTCCGCCTCTACCGCGAGGGAAAGGCTCTCTCTGGAGCAGGCCTGGCCGCACTCGACTGGCACGTCGGCGTGGCGATGGCGCCGAACCACGTCGGTTTGCAGTTCCGGCTCACGTTCTGACGGCACGGAAAGCCGAGGCCTGGGAAGCGACGGATTGCTCCGCCTGGCGGAGTCCCTCAGGCCGTGTGAGCCACCCTGCGCCGGAAGTCCCGGGGGCGCTCGCCGGTGAAGGCGTGGAAGGCGTGGGTGAAGGCGGCGAGGCTTTCGAAGCCCACCGCATAGGCTGTCTGCGTCACCCTTGACCCCTCCTCCGCGAGCAACTCCATGGCGCGCAGCATCCGCGCGTCGTGGAGGAAGCGCCGCCACGTCGTCTGGGCCTCCTCCTCGAAACGCCGCGAGAGCGTCCTCCCGGACAACCGTGCTGCACGAGCCGCGTCCTCGAAGGAGATGGGCTCTCCCAGGTGCTTCAGCGTGAAGGCCATGGCCCGCTCCAGCTCCGGCGTCCGGGCCCGTGGCAGCCGCCAGTCCCGCCCCGCCGAGGCCCACTCGGAGAGCAGGTGAGCCAGCGTCCCGAAGAAGCTGTCCGCCAAGGCGTCCTTTCTCGGGCGCTCCGGGCCCCAGCGCGTGGCGTACAGGAGCATCTCCCGCGCGAGCGGCTCGATGACGAACACCCGGCACGCACCCTCGGGAGGTGTGCGCACCCACCTCGGCGTCAGATACACCGTGCGCAGGCTCACCGGCTGGGACAGGCGCACCCGGTGCCTCGTCCCGGCTCGCAGCCACGCCGCGCGCTGGGGCGGCAGCAGCCACTGCGCATCCTCCACCTCCAGGTGCAGCGCGCCCCGCGAGGAGTAGAGGATCTGGTGCTTGCGGTGGGCGTGCCACGCCGACGTCATGGGCGACAGCTCATCGGCGAGGCAGAACGCCGGAGCCGCCACCGCGTCCACGTCCACCAGGGGCTTGGGCACGCCAGAGTCCTCCCTCGCCTCAGCCTACCAGCAGCGCGGTGAGCAGTTTGCGCCTCGTCCAGTCCTTCACCCGGTACCGGGCGCGCGAGCCACCCGGGTGGCTGCGAAGCAGTGACTTCGCTGGAGCGCCGCTTCTTGGAATAAGCCCCTGGCAAGAGCCAGCGCTCCGCGCGGACTCTCAAGGGGGCGGCGTGTTGAAACGCCGCAGCAGCTCGGCGAAGGTCGCGAGCTCGTCGGTGCTCCAGTGCGCGATCCGCTGGAGGAACACCTGCCCCTTCTGCTCGAAGACCTTCTTCATCCGCTTCTCCCCCAGGGGCGTCAGGGACAGGATCGTCGCACGGCGATCCTCCGGGTCCGGTGCCGCGCGAAGAATGCCCACCGCCTTGAGGTCGCGGAGCAGCCGGCTCACGGCGCTCTTGTCCATGGCCACCCCCTCGGCGATCGCTCCAGCATGGGCCGGGCCGAACGCATGGAGCCACCGCACGACATGGAACGCCGCGGGTTGCAGATCGGGGTGGACCTGAGCCGCCGAGGCGGCCGTCAAGGCCCTGGCGGCGGAGAGCAACGCACCGAGCTGCTCTCCCACGGAGGCGAGGAGTTGTTCGCGAACGTCATCACCGCCACGGTCCTGCTTCAGGCCAGTCACTCCCCGACCATAACCCGTGCGGAAAGACACGTCGCGCGGGTCCGGGAGCCAGGGGAAGCAACCAGGGCGGCCGGAGCTCAGTTCCTGGCGACCAGTTCGGCGGTGGCCCGCCACAGACGTCGTTGCAACTCGGCGTCACGGCACAGGGGCGCCGGAGGCAGGGAGCGGTAGCGGCGCGTGGAGGAGAAGAACTCTCCCGACACCTCCTTGAACTCCGGGCCGGTCGCCAGCTGGACGATGATGCGGGCGCCCCGCGCGGGGCTCAGGAGCCCCAACCGGGTGAGGAGACCCGCCAGCCCGTTGAACATCTTCGATTCCCGCCCGAGCCCGCTGGCGTTGAGCCCGGGGCAACAGCTGTTGGCCGTGACCCCGGTACCGGCGAGCCGATGCGCCAGTTCCTGGGTGAACAGGATGTCCATCAGCTTCGAGCGGGCATAGAGCTCGAACGACTCCGCCATGCTGAAGGCGCCAGTGGAACGCAGGTCCCGCTCCGGCTCGAGCGTACGAACCTGACTGTGGGCATCGGATGCAACGTTGACGATGCGGCACGGTGCCGAGGCGATCAGCTTGTCTCGCAGCAGGTCGGTCAGCAGCCACGGAGCGACATAGTTCACGGCGACCATCTCCGGCAGCCCGTCCATGGTCACCCGCTGGGAGAAGGCATGCAGGCCGGCATTGTTCACCAGCACGTCGATGCGGCTGTAGCGCTCATCGAGCTGTCTGGCCACACGGCGGACGTCGTCGAGCACGGAGAGATCCGCGAGAAAGACATCCACCACGGCACCAGGAGCCTCGCGTTGGATGTCGGCCCGGGTCTGGGCCGCCTTGGCCTCACTGCGCGCGACGAGTCCCAGGTGCGCGCCGCGGCGGGCCAGCTCGATGGCGGTGGCACGGCCAATGCCATGGGTGGCACCAGTAATGATGATCACGGGAGCGTCCGACATGCGTACTCCTCTTCGCGGAGTTCCGGCCACTGGGAATAGTGGACTTCCATCCACCATGTCACCTCATAGACTGTTTGTTGATTTTTATCAACCATATGGGGCAGACCCTGTCCGGGGAGGGGTGGGGAGCCATGGGACTCCACGCCAGGGTCCTCCCGCGCCTCAGCCCACGAGCAGCGCGGAGAGCAGCTTGCGCACCTCGTCCGGGCCCATCACCCGGTACCGGGCTCGCGACGCCTTGCCTCCCGCGTGGATGGCCAGGCTCCCCTCGGGCAGCGCGGCGAAGAGGTCCTCGTCCGTCCGGTCGTCGCCAATGGCCACCACCAGCGTGCCGGGTGCGAGGCCCTCGGTGACGAGCCTCACCACGCGCCCCTTGTCCACACCGCGCGCCCGCACCTCCACCACCTTGTCGCCGGGCAGCACCTCGAGCGGGCCCTGCGCGAACACCTCCCCCAGGTGCAGGCGCAGCTCGCGCGCCTGCCGGGCGCCGAAGACCCGGTCCACCTGCCGGTAGTGCCACGCGAGCGAGGCCGACTTCTCCTCCACGAAGGCCCCGGGTACGCGCGCGGCGAAGGCCTCCAGCACCGGGCGCACCAGGTTCTTCCAGTCGGTGGTCACTCCGTTCAGGGACGTCCAGGGCTCGCCGGGCCCGAGATGGGACCAGAGGCCGTGCTCGGCATGCAGTCCCACTGGCAGTCCGCCGAACCACGTCTCCAGCGTCTCCTTCGTCCGCCCGCTGACGATGTGCACGCGGGTGTCCCGCCGGGTGGCGAGCCGTTGCAGCAGGTCCAGCAACTCCGCGTCCGGAGTGGCCAGCTCCGGCCTCGCGGCGAAGGGCACGAGCGTGCCGTCATAGTCGATGAGGAGCAGCAGGTGCCCGGCCTCACGCATGCGGGCGAGCGCCGCCTCCGCCCCGGCCGGCTCCAGGCGTGGGGGAGGCGTGGGCACGGACTCCAGCGTGTCCAGGAAGGAGCGCACCCACCGGTGCACGTCGTACTCCTTCACCCGGGCCCGCAGGCTGCGCATGCGCGTGCGCCGCTCCTCCGCGGGCATCTCCAGCGCGACCTCCAGCGCGTCCGCCAGGCCCTCCACGTCGTAGGGGTTCACCAGCACCGCGTCCCCCAGCTCATCCGCGGCGCCGGCGAACTCGCTGAGCACCAGGACGCCATCCTCGTCCGGGCGGGCCGCGCAGAACTCCTTGGCCACCAGGTTCATCCCGTCGCGGATGGGCGTGACGAGCATCACGTCCGCGGAACGGTAGAGGGCCGCGAGCTGCTTCTCGTTGAAGGAGCGGTAGAGGTAGTGGACGGGGACGTTGTGGACGCTGCCGTAGAGGCCGTTGATGCGCCCCACCAGCTCGTCCACCTTCTCGCGGTAGGCGGCGTAGTCCGCCACGGCGGTGCGGCTCGGGACGGCCACCTGGACGAAGCGCAACCGGCCACGCCACGCGGGCTCGCGCTCCAACAGCCGCTGCACCGCCAGCAGCCGCCGGGGAATCCCCTTGGTGTAGTCCAACCGATCTACCCCCAGCAGCAGCCGCATCTCCGGGCCCTTCTCCCGGTGCACCCGCACCTCCTCGAGCACCGCCGGCTCCTTCGCCAGGTCCTCGAAGGACTGCGCGTCGATGCCCATGGGGAAGGCACCCAGCCGCACCTCGCGCCCGTCATAGGAGACTCGGTCCACCACCGTCTCCAGCCCCAGCAGCCGCATCAGGGTGCTGGCGAAGTGGCGCACATACGTGAGCGTGTGGAAGCCGATGAGGTCCGCGCCCATCAGCCCCCGCATCAGCTCGGAGCGGTGCGGCAGGGTGCGGAAGATCTCACTCGACGGGAAGGGGATGTGGTGGAAGTAGCCGATGCGCGCCTGGGGCAGCCGTGCGCGCAGGAAGGCCGGCACCAGCATGAGCTGGTAGTCGTGCACCCATATGGTGTCCCCGGGCTGGTAGTGGCGCGCCACCAGGTCCGCGAAGCGCTCGTTCACCTTGCGGTAGACGTCCCAGTCCCGATCCTGCCGGGGGAGGCGGTCGATGAGGTAGTGGCACAGCGGCCAGAGGGTCCGGTTGGAGTAGCCCTCGTAGAAGCGGCTGACCTCGCTGGCGCTGAGGTAGAGGGGCACGCAGCGCAGCCCGGCGAGCTGCTCCTCCACGGAAGCCTTCTGCGCCTCGGTGAGCCGCGAGACATCCCCGGGCCACCCAATCCACAGCCCTCCCGAGCGCTCATGCGGGCCTCGCAGACCCGTGGCGAGCCCTCCGGCGCTGCGGACCACGGAGACCCCATCCTTGTCCGCCTTGACGGTGACGGGGAGCCGATTGGAAACGAGCAGGAGTCTGGACATACGTCCCAGACCCTTAATCAGTTGCGCCGGGGATGACCACCCTGGAAATGGGGGCCGTGCCAATTGGCGAACCTTGATTCCCGCCGCGGGCCCACCCGAGGCGCGCGAGGAGCGCGGGCTCGCGGCTCGGTTTCCAGATGAAGGCGTCCAGCAAATAGTGCGTGGCCTGCGGCAGCGCGAGCAGCGGCACCACGAGCGCCAGCACGTCCGGAGGCAGCACCGGGCCGCCCTCGCCGAAGAGGAGGGGCCGCTCGTGCCACACGAGCCTGTCCCAGAGCATCTCTTCCCCGAAGGCGAGTGCCACCAACACCAGCAGGAAGCCCGGCACGCCCGCGCGCACCACGGGCCCGAGCCAGCCATAACCGCCCTCGGCGAGCCGCCCGCGCGCATAGCGCAAGAGGAGCGCGAAGTAGGGCACCCCGTGCACGACGACATTCATCACCGTGAAGGCGAAGTCGTCCCGGGCGAGCACGATGCCTCCGAACCACGTCACCCAGGTGGCGAGCACGAGCAGCACCTTGCCCACCTGGAGCCCCTCGCCACGCACGGCCCGCGACACCTGGAAGCCCGCCCACGCGACGAGCACGAGCCCATGGAGGGCGAGCGCCACGGTGCCCACCCACGCGGGAAGCCCGGAGAGGAAGTCATTCTCCACGAACCACCAGAAGGCCCGTGGGAGGTGGGCGTGCCACCACACGACGGGGCCCAGGGTGGCGGCGTAGATGGCGGCGGCATCGAGGAGCCGCTCGGTGTTTGAGGCACGGGCCTTGCGGCCGTAGAGGGCCACCCAGCCGTACTGCTGGCGGACAAAGTGGAAGAGCGCCGTGTACGCGAAGAGCCGCCAGAAGGCACCCGGGGAGAGGAGATACGCGAGCACCCCCAGCAGGTACGCGGCAAGCGGGGCGGCGAGGTAGAGGCCGGGCCGGTGCCGCAGCTCATCGCCGTCGAAGTAGGTGCGGAAGAGGGTGGACCACACATGGGCCACGTCGACACAGACGACGAGCAGCACCCACGCCCACAGCGGCGTATCCCCCACGACGCCCAGCGCGGGCGCGGCGAGCACGAGCCCCACCGACACGAGTGCACTGCCCGCGAAGACGGCGAGGTCCACGCCTCGGCCGAAGAGCCAGGCCTGGGAAGGAGCGAGAAGACGAGACATCACCCCGGAGGGTAGCAGCACCGAACGTCCAATGGATGGCGCTTGAACCCCGGGGAGGACCCATCCCCGGCCTCTCGTTGGACCGCTGGTGAACAGCGATGCGGATCGCTCCTGGCCATCCTCCCGCCCCCCAGGCAGACATGAGGACGCATCGGCTCGGCCCTGGTCCCCACCGCCCCTTCCGGAGTGCCATGCTCCCTGCTTCCTCTGTCAGCATCGACGATTCTCTCTGGCCGCTCCGGGTGGTGCGGTTCGTGGGCACGGCCTCGCCCCGGCAGTTCGAGCACTACCTGGAGGAGACCACCGCCTGTCTGCGGCGGCGGGAGCAGTACATCAGCATCACCGATCTCACCCAGGGAGGCCCGTCCACAGCCGAGCATCGGCAACGGCTGGTCCGCTGGATGCACCAGTATGAGCCCCTGATGCGCGAAGTGCTCCTGGGGACGGCGTTCGTCATCAACTCGCCCTTCATGAGGCTGGCCGTGAGCGCCGTCACGCATCTCAAGCCCCTGCCCATCCCGTACCTCATCGCCGCCCAGGAGTTGGAGGCCTCCGCCTGGGCCGGAGCGTGCCTGGAGGAGCAGGGGCTCCGCCTCGCGGCCGAGCGCGTCCGGAGCCACTACGGGCTGCCCACCCGGGGGTACGTCCTGGACAGGGTGAGCTCGGCCTGAGGAAAGCTGGAAGGAGTCCTCGCGCGGCCCCAACATCGCCCCGCCGATGCCTCCCGACCTGCCTCCTCCCCCCGCCCGCTTCCGCCGCCGGCTCCTCGCCGTGATGCTCGTCACGGGACTGGTGCCGCTCGTGCTGCTTGGAGTCCTCGCCCGGAGGGCGCTCGAGGATCTGCTCTCCGTCTCCCTCGCACCCGTGGAGCAGGTGCTCGACGACGTCTCCGCCCAGCTCGCCCGCGAGGGCCGCTCGCAGGCCACACTCGACGAGGCCCGCCTCAACCTCGCCCAGGCGGAGCTGGCCCGCCGCGCGCTCGCGCGCCGCACGCCCCTGCTCATCGCGGCCCTGCTGCTCCTCTCGGCCGCCGTGCTCACCGCGGCCGCCGTGCTGCTCGGCCGCGCCCTCACCCGCCCCGTCTCCACCCTCACCCGGGGCATGTGGGCCTATGCGCGCGGAGACCTCTCCGTCCAGCTCCCCGCGCCCGACTCACCCCGCGACGAGCTCCAGTTCCTCCTCGTCCAATTCAACCGCATGGGGCGTGAGCTCGCCGCCCAGCGCGAGCGCCTCAAGGCCGCCGAGCAGATCGCCGCCTGGCAGGACGTGGCCCGCGCGCTCGCCCACGAGCTGCGCAATCCCCTCACCGCGATGAAGCTGGCGCTGGCGCGGCTGTCACGTCCCGACGCGCCCCCGGATGCCACGCGGCTCGGCGAGGCCGTCGGCCTGCTGCAGGAGGAGGTGGAGCTGCTCATGCGGATGACCCGGAGCTTCTCCGACTTCGCCCGCCTCCCCTCGCCGCGCTTCCAACCCGTGGCCCTGCGCCCGCTGCTCGCCGAGGTGTGCGCCCTCTACCAGGGCACCTCGCCCGTCGCCGTGGAGCTGCAACCCGGCCCCGAGCCCACGCTCTCCGCGGACCCGGACGGCCTGCGCCGCCTCTTCGGCAACCTGGTGAAGAACGCCACCGAGGCATCCTCTCCCGGCGCCGCCCCCGTGCGCCTCTCCGTCGAGGCCCACCCCTCCTCCGTGCGCGTCGCCATCCGCGATGGAGGCGGCGGGATTGCCCAGGTGCTCGAGGGCCCCGCCCTGACCCGGGGCCTCTTCAGCACCAAGCCCGGCGGCAGCGGCCTGGGACTTCCCATGGCCCAGAAGATCACCCACGAGCACGGCGGCACCCTGCGCCTGGAGCCCGCGCCCGGAGGCGGCACGCTCGCGCTCGTGGAGCTGCCCCTTCCTCCGTCCGCGCCTTGAACGGGGTGAATCCAACACATATGCTCGGAGTTCATGCACCGCCTTTGTTTGACACTCGCATGCTTGGTCCTGGGATGCTCCGCACCCAAGCCGTTACATGGCGTAGTCCAATCCAAGGCTGGAGAAACCCCGCAGAGCATTCTCGGCCCGATGCCTGATTTTGGCTCTTTCGACAACTACTCGGATGCCCTGCTCGCTGCCTGCCCCCTCATTCTGAAACAGCCCAATGCCGTCGCAGGCAGACCCAGCGATCCGAATTTCAGACTTCATTGGCAGAACTCCCGAGAGTATTGCGCCTGGATCTACCTCACGCCGGATGGCAAGTACGAGATGAGCATGCTTGCAACCAATTACACCCAGGACAATCCGTTGCTGCGCCAATGCCGACTTCCCCCGGACGTCGAGCACTCGCGATACTCCGCCGACCAGATCGGGTACGTCTTCGCCGTCCACAATCACCCCTACCCAGATGAGCTATCGGACGGCGACATCCGCTTCATCGTCGACCAGGGGCTCAAACACGGGTTCTACATCGAGACCGAGGGCCGCAAGATTCCACTTGGAATCGTGGCATTCTTCTCGAACTCCCTCGCGGCAACCTGCGATGGATTCTATCAGTACATCCCAGCCACCAACGAGTTACTGAAGTGGACTCCGGAGGCCGAGGGCCACTGGCGCAGCGACGTCATTGGCGAGGTATTGTGGGACAACGGCGACTACCGAATCAAACGCCGATAGACAATGTGTCGAGTCGTCCTGACTACACCCGCCCCCCACCACATCGAGAGGCGAACATGCTGGGCAGGCTGAATTCATTGATACTCCTGGTTGCGGTCCTCGGGGGGTGCGCTCATGGCCCATGCCGAACACTGGGTAGCTTGTTTGGATGCTCTTGCGTCACCAAACAGCCCGTTGGCCAGGACCCGAACATCGAATTTCCGATTTTCGATGCAGCCCTACCCGTCGATGACGAGGTTGACGGCTTCGCGCTCCGTGCCATACGCGTTGCCGCGGATGATCTGCTCCCACCAGAGCCTGCTCCCGAAACTCCCTGCTGGGCAAGGCAGACCGCGAATCGCTACCGCACATTCCGCAAGGGAGACGTCATTTTCGTGAGAATCGATTATAAGCCACAGAATTGTGGAGAGACGACCCACTCCATGGACGCGGGAGCCACCTATGCCATCAGCGTGGATGGGCGGATACTTCGCCGCCATATCGATGGCAGTGGCCCCTTCTAGAGCTCGCCCCCCCCACGGAACGCATCCAGTCCGGAGCTGCCCTTCAGCCCTCCACCCACCGGGGAAGCTCGACCGTGAAGTTCGAGCCCCGGCCCTGCTCGCTCTCGACGCGGATGTGGCCCCCGAGCCAGAGGACGATCTGCCGGGAGATCCACAACCCGAGCCCCAGTCCGCCATAGTGGCGATCCGGCACGGCCCGCTCGAAGCGCTCGAAGATGCGCGCCTGGTCCTCGGAGGAGATGCCGATGCCCTCGTCCCGTACGCGCAGACGCACCCCCTCGGCGGAGGCCTCGGCGGAGACCTCGATGGGCAGACCCTGCCCGTACTTCATCGCGTTGGAGAGGAGATTCGTGAGCACCTGGTCCAGCCGCAACCGGTCCCAGCACCCGGTGAGCGCGGGCTCCAGCTTCAGCACCAGGGCACAGCCCGCCTTCTCCAGCTCCGGCCCCATGCGCGCCGCCACCTCCTCCACGAGCGCCGACAGGTCCATCTCCTCGGGGTCCATCGGCAGACGCCCGGAGGTGATACGGCTCACATCCAGCAGGTCCCCCACCAGCCTGCCCAGCCGCACGCCCTGGTCCTGGCACCTGGCCACCCACTTCGACAGCCCCGCATCCTCTCCCGGCGCGACGCTCTGCCGGGCCAGGCTCTGCAGCCCGAGCTGCAGGGCCGTGAGCGGGGTGCGCAGCTCGTGGCCGGCGATGCCGAGGAACTCGTCCCGCACGGCGATGGCTTCCTGGGCCTCGCGGTAGAGCCGCGCGTTGTCGATGGCGTAGGCCGCATGGGCGGCATACTCCTTGGCGAAGGTGAAGTCGTCCTCGGTGTAGCTCCGCTCCGACGAGCCGAGCACGAGCACGCCGGCCACGCCATGGGCGGTGGCGAGCGGGATGAGCATCACGGAGCGGGTGGCGAGTCGCTGGCGCAGGCCGCGCAAGACCTCGTCCTGGGACTCGCACCAGGAGGCGACATCCTGGAGCACCGGGATGAGCCGGGGCAGTCCCGTGGCCATGGCCTCGCGGATGGGGTGCCGCTCGGAGAGGACGAAGCGGCGGACTGCCTCGGTGGCGAGCAGCTGCCGGGAGGGGTCCGCATGGGTCACCGACAGCGCCCCGAACGTCCCATCGGAGCGCCAGCCACAGAACGACGCCACGGTGGCGAGCGCGGGGACGCACAAGCGGACCAGGGTGCGCGAGGTCTGCTCCTGGTCGAGCGACGAGGAGAGCACCGCGCTGGACTCGGCCAGGAAGCGCTGCGCCTCCATGGCCCGCTTGCGCGCGGTGACATCCTGGAAGGTGCCGATGGCACCACGAGGGCACTGCGCCTCATCGAGGAGCGGCACGGCGGAGATGACGACCGTGCCACGCCGCAGCCCGTCGACCTCGAGTTCCAGCTCGACGTCGAGCACCTCCTGGCCCGTCGCGGCCGCTCGCTGCATCGGCATCTCCTCGGGAGGGACCACGCGGCCATGGCCATCGAGGTAGCGGATGGGCTGGCGCTCCCCATCCGGTGCGCTGAGAGAGATGTTGGATTCGAGCGGGAGCCCTTGCAGCCGCGCGAACCAGGGGTTCTGCCGGATGCGCCGGCACTCGCGCTCATGGGCGATGCCGATGCCCACGGGGATGACGTCCAGCAGCGTCCGGAAGTCCGCCGCCTGACGCTGGAGCTCCCGTTCGAGCGTATCCACGCACAGCTCCGCCTGGCGGGTGCGCTCCAGTTCCTGGCGCAGCCGGAGCGTCTCGAGCACGAGAGCGACACACCCCGCCAGATCCTCGGCGAGCTCCAGCCGGTCCTCGCCCAGGCGCAGCTCCGGCTCGCGCGTGGCGAAGGAGAGCACCCCGACGAGCTGCCCTCCGAGCAACAGGGGCACCGCCATGCAGTCCAACAGCCCGGCCTCCTGGAGGCACGGCTGGTCCCCATCTCCCGAGGACAGGGCCCTCGTCACCTGTGCGCCCGGTCCGCGCAGCAGCTCAGCCCTGCCCGTCCGCGCCACCCGCCGGGCCAGGAGCGAGGGCGGGCCACCCGGAGGACCCTGCAGCCCGCCGTGAGGAGCGCGGAAGGCGGCGGCACGCTGGAGCACCCCGTCCCGGAGCACATCGAGATCACACCAGTCCCCCAGTGACGGCATCACCAGCCGGCCGAGGCAGTGGAAGACGTCACACTGCCCGTTGCACGCGGCCAGGGCCCGGCTCAACCGCCCGAGGAGCTCGTTCCGGGAGGAGCATCCAGCGCCAGGGCCTCCCGAGCCACCCCTGCCCGGGGAAGGAGGTGGCTCCTCTCTCGGAGGCGGCTCGGCGGAGCGAGCCTGGCCGGTGATCCGCCCGGGGGAGAGGCGACACCGCGAGCGCTCGAAACGCTGCGTGAAGCCCCACACCGAGCACACATTCCCGGCCTCGTCGAACTCCGGTACCAGGCGGGACACGAAGAGGCTCGGCACCTGTCCTCCGGCCTCATCCAGGGATGGACACCTGAACTCGAGCATCTGTCCCTCCTCACGCTGGAAGGTCCGGTGAAGCTGTTCGTTCCAATCCCGGATGAGCCGAGGGGGCATGCCGAGCTCCTCGTTCGTCCTGCCGAGGAAGAGGGCCGCGGGCAGGCCCGTCACGCGCTCCACTTCCGGCGACACATAGAGGTGGCGAAGCCTCCGGTCGAACCGCGCGATGAGAAGAGGAGGACCGGACAGGAGCTTCCGCTCCGCGCCTCCCCCGGGCGCCGCTCCCACTCCAGGCTCCTCGCCCCACGCGCTCCGGAGATCCATGGGAAGCGGGAGCATCCAGGGAGCGCTGCACACGCCCGCCTGCCCGTTCCCGGAAGAATGGACCGGAAGGCTGTGCACGAACCGCGCAGGAAAGCTCCGCAACACCCCCATGACGCACCCCTATCTCGCACTTTGAAGGAACAGGGTGCGGGCGCGCTCCTAGTCCCCTTGCCCCCCGCGGGAGCATCGCGAGGAGGCGCTCAGTGCAGCTCGAAACCGACGATGGGATTGCGCCCCTCGCGCTGCAGCACGTGCGAGGCGTAGACGGAGCTCATGAGCCGCACCGGGACGCGGTGCTCCTCCAGGCTGGAGCGCACCCGCTCCCGGGGAAGCTCGCCGCGGATGAACTGGAGGAACTCCACCACGACCGCCTCCTTGGCCTGCTCGGTGGCCAGCCGCTCCGACCCGAACCCGGAGCGGGCCTCCAAGTCACCCATGCGGATGATGTCCAGGGGCCGCGCATCTCCGGTGAGGCCGCGGTTGCGGAAGACGTAGATGTCGAAGTGGTTGTTGCCGCCCACGGCATGATCGTCCGCCGAGCTCACATCGTGCTCGGCCCGGCTCTGGTAGGAGTGCACCTGGATGTTCTGGAAGGGCCCCTGCTGGATGCTGTGGTGCTCGTGTTTGACGCGGCCGTTGCCCTTGTACAGGTTCTCGCCGGGCAGCAGGGTGTCCCGCCGGCTGAAGCTGTTGTGCAGCAGGTTGATGGACAGGTGGCACACGCGCTCGCCCGCCTCGAGCAACCGGATGGTGGTGAACGCATCGAGCTCCCCGAAGTCCCGCAGGCGCGCCCGTAGCTCCGTCTCGTCGTACGGCTGCGTGCGCGGATACTCCGGACCGAAGAGCCGCTCGTGGTCCCGCGCGTCCAGCTGATGCAGGTAACCCGCCGGGCTCATGAACGAGGAGAACACCTCCGCGTGGTCCGGCCGCTTCCCGGTGGCGCGGGCCACCGCCTGGTAGAGCCACCAGGCCAGGTCGAGGAAGTGGTACCCGCTGTGGGAGACCTTGCCGTACCCCTCGTTGTAGCCGTGATAGCCGAGGTGGACCATCTCCGAGGGCAACCGCCACTGTCCGTCGGCGTGCGAGGACTGCATGGAGGTGATGGGGCAATTCGTGCGCGCCGCGACCTCGTTCAGCAGCTCCAGCACCTGCTGGAAGCCGGGGTGGTAGCGCCGCTGCACGTTGATGCTGAAGAGGGTCTGCTTCTCCTTCTGGAGCCGGCCATGGGCGGAGAGCAGGGCCTCGTAGTCACCGAAGATGCCCACGGCCTGGTGCAGCTCCAGGGCGGCGTTCTCCCGGGTGGTGACGGGCTTGTCCATGAGGATGTGCAACCGCTGCTCCAGCGCCCACTCCGCGTAGGGACGGTGCGCCAGGGGCTCGGTGGCGATGATGACGCCATCGAGCGGCCTGCTCCGGATGGCGCCGCCCAGCCGGGCCCCCACGTCCTCGGGCATGTGGTGCTGGAAGGGCTCGACGAAGAGGAAGTCCGGGCGCAGCTCACGCGAGGCGAAGAAGGAGCGCACCTCGTCCTCCTTCGCCTTCAGCTCGACCACCAGCGACAGCTCCACCCCGAACCGCTCCCGGAGCCGCTGCAGCGCGGGGACATAGACGCGCCGAGCATGAGGGCCGACACCGATTATCGCGATTCTCATGTTTTAATCATAAAACCCGGGTGTGACAGCTCCGTGGCCCGCGGGTCACTCCCGTTCCCCTTGCGCTACGCTGGGCCCGTGGACTCTCCGCTCGCCCTCCCCCGCCCACAGACACCCGGCCCGCGCATCCTCCTGGTGGACGACGACCCGGGAGTCCTCAAGGGGCTGAGGGGCCTGCTCTCCGACGAGGGCTTCTCTCCCATGGAGGCCCGCTCCACCGCCGAGGCCGTGCGCCTGCTCGACGCACCCGGCCCACCCCTGGCGCTGATGCTGCTGGACCTGCGCATGCCCGGGGAGACGGGCCTGGAGCTGCTCGCACGGCTGCCCCGTCCCCTCCCCGTGCCGGTGGTGGTGCTCTCCGGCGAGGCCTCGCCCGCCGAGGCCGTACAGGCCCTGAAGCTGGGGGCCACCGACTTCGTGGAGAAGCCCCCCTCGCCCGAGCGGCTCCTCACCGCGCTGCGCAACGCGCTGGCTCTCAGCGAGCTGCGGGAGGAGCAGCAACGGCTGCAAGAGGAGCTGGCCCGCCCCGGCCATCTCGTGGGGGACAGCGCGGCCATGGAGTCGCTGCGCCGGCTCATCGCCCGCGTGGCCCCGAGCGACACGGCCATCCTCATCACTGGCGAGACGGGCACGGGCAAGGAGCGCGTGGCGAGGGCGCTCCACCTCGCCTCGGGGCGCAAGGGGCGGCTGGTCGCGGTCAACTGCGCCGCCATCCCCGCCACGCTGCTGGAGAGCGAGCTCTTCGGCCACGAGCGCGGTGCCTTCTCGGGAGCCACCGCGCGGAGGCTCGGCCGCATCGAGCAGGCCCACGGCGGCACGCTGTTCCTGGACGAGCTGGGAGACATGCCGCTGGAGCTCCAGGCCAAACTGCTGCGCGTGCTGGAGACGAAGGAGGTGGAGCGGCTGGGAGGAGGCCTGCCCGTGACCGTGAACGTGCGAGTCCTCGCCGCCACGCACAGGGACCTGGCGCTGGCGGTGCGCGAGGGGCGCTTCCGGCAGGATCTGTACTTCCGGCTGAACGTGCTCCCCCTCGCCCTGCCGCCCCTGCGCGAGCGGCCCGAGGACATCCTCCCGCTGGCCCGGGCCTTCGCGGCGGAGCTGGCCGGAGCGAACGTGCCGCTGGTGCTGGCTCCGGGTGCCGAGGAGGCCCTGCGAGCCTGGCCCTGGCCGGGCAACGTGCGCGAGCTGCGCAACTTCATCGAGCGCCAGAACCTGCTGCGAGGCGATGGCCCGCTCACCCTCGCGCCCGAGTCCCTCGCGGGCCCGGCGCCCCTGACAGCGGAGTCCCCCTCGCGCCTGGTGCTCGGACAGAAGAGCTACCGCGAGCACGTGGACGACTTCGAGCGCACGCTCATCAAGGCCGCGCTGAAGGAGGGAGGCAGCATCGCCGGGGCCGCGCGCCTGTTGCAGGTGGACCGGGGCAACCTGCACCGCCGCCTGAAGGCGCTCGGCATCCCCGCCGCGTGACCCGGGAAATTGTCATCCACCGCGGGCCACCCACAATGGCGCCCCCCCCATCACCGAGGGATTCACGCCATGGACACCAAGCAGGCCCGAGAGTTCTACCTGGATTACCTGAACACCATCTACGTCGAGCGCAAGGTCGATCAGCTCGATCGTTTCTTCGCACGCGAGATCATCGCCCACCCGATAGTGCCCGGAGTAGCGCCCGGCCTGCAGGGAGTGCAGGCCATCGTCCAGGGCTGGGTGGATGCCTTCGCGGACCTCCGCTTCACCGTCGACGGCTTTATCTACGAGAAGGACATGATCGCGCCGCGCATCACCATGAGCGGCACCCAGATCGGCACCTTCCTGGGCATTCCAGCCAGCGGGCGGCGGTTCGAGATCGTCGACCAACCCCACTATCAGCTGCGCGATGGCAAGGTGGTCGAGATCTGGGACAACCCGGACATGCTGACGATGCTGCGGCAGCTCGGGGCGCTTCCCACTCCAGGCCCAAGCGCCTGAGTCACGGGCGGAGGCAGCTCGATAGCGCCTCCGCCAGGACGCTCAGGGGCTCAGGAAGTTGGTATTGCTGATGAAGAGCCCCTTCTTCGGCAGCTCCTCGGCCCGGTCGCCCTTGTAGCGCAGGACATACAAGCCGCTGTTCTCATCCGCGATGTAGATGAGCCCGTTGTAGAGGATGGGATGGAGCCCCACCCAGACGTCCGGGCTGTTGCGGAACGGCTCGACGACGTCGGTCTCAGGCCTGGGAACGAAGACGCCCACCTCGAGTGGCAGCACCGGGTTGGAGATGTCCCAGGCGCGCAAGCCCGCCGAGTACCAGGAGATGAAGAACAGGTTGGGGAAGACGAGCTGCTGGTGCGGGGAGAACTCGCGCTGGAGCGCGGGGTCTCCGGGGCCGCCGACGAAGCAGTTGGCCACCAGGTTCTCCGGAACCAGGTAGCGCGAGATGGCCCGGGGGGAGCGCTCGACGGAGATGTCCAGGATGGTGCCCCAGCTCCAGGGACAGGCGTCCGTGCCGTTCCGCTCGCCGGAGACGATGAGATAGGGGCGGCCCGGGACGGGGTACATCGAGTGCTCGGTCCACCCGGAGGACGGCGTGAAATCGACCCGGGCATTCGGGTCGGAGTCGAGATCGCGCAGGCAGAGGCCAGGGGCGGCGGTGCTCTTCGCTTCCGCGGTGAAGGAATGAGGCGTGCACGGCAGTCCACGCGCCAGACGCGAGCTGTCGAGGATGAAGTAACTCCCCTGGGTGCTGACCAGGTACGTCCGCGTCCCGTCCTGGGAGACCGACAGGGAGTGGATGTCGTCGCGCGGACTGGCGGGGCGCGCCGAGTCGAAGGCGAGGGGGTCGGCCCGGTAGGCCGCCAGATCGATGGGTGGAGGGCGGGACTCAGCCGGAGTCAGCGTGAAGGTGGCCACCGGCTCGGGACTGACGCGATCCCTCGGAGGGTTCGCCAACTCGAACACCCGGAGCGACGGCTCCTGAGTGCTTCCAGAGGTGAAGAGCAGGAAGCGCAAGGGATTGCGGGGATCCCTCCAGAGGAAGAAGCCATGCGGCCGGTCGACCCCCAGGGGAATGGTCTGCGTGAGCACCGGGTGGCGACAGTCACGGATGTCATAGATTTGATAATTGTTCACCGAGCCATTGTCGGGCCCCGTCTCCCGAGAGCTCAGGACGATGAGGGTGTGCAGGTCGGGGATGGTACGCAGCTCGCGGGACGTGGCGTTGAGAGCAGTGGGCAGAGACCCCACCACTTCGGGATCGTCCGGGTCGCTGATGTCGACGATGAGGATGTCCGGAGGCAGCGCGGGCTTGCCGAACGCCGGGCCTGTTCCCGGACGGTGCCCCACGCGGCTGCCAACATAGAGACAGTCACCGGAGATGCCGATGGGCCCGTTGCGTCCCCGGGGCCGGGTGTCACCGGGATTGGGCAGCACGTTATGGCCGATGACCTTGAAGTTCTCGATCTGCGGCAGATCGTCGAGCGGTTTCCGGAGCGCCCCGATGACGGGCCGCGGCGCCTCCTTGAAGGACGTGTCGGCGGCGATCGGCACCGCGCGATGTGAGCAGCTCATGGACAGGCCCAACAACACGAACAACGCGGCGCGCCAGATCACACGAATCCCCATGGCCTCGGCGGCGTTCATCCTACTCGGCATACGGATTTCCCTCGTCGGGGGCACACAGCGCGGAGGCCGCACTCCCCATGCGGGTTGGAGGGCGGACACCCTACCGGCACCACCCCCGAGTGACGATGCGACCAGGGTGGGTGGGACGTGTCAGAATCACATCACCCCGCGACATCACGATGTGGGGATGACATCCTCGCCGGGGCTCGGGGCGCCGTGTTTTCGCGCACTTGCCGCACCGAGGGGCCTGGAACGCCACGTGCTCATTCCATCTCGCATGAACCGCACCGCACTCCTTCTCTGCTTCCTCTCACTCGTGGCCAGCGCCCAGGGTCCCGCTGGCGCCAGCGCCCCGGCCGCGCCCGCTCCCGCGCCCACTCCCGCTGCCACCCAGACGCCCAAGGCCGCCGACCCCAAGGCCTCCGCCGAGGACGACGAAGACGAGGACAAGGACGACAACGACGACGACAACGCCGCGCCCTCGTCCGCTGCGGCCCAGCAGACGCCGCCGGCGCGCGAGGACGCTCCCTGCCTCGCCGATGACGAGGACGAGGCGGATTCCGAGGTGCTCGGAGCGCTGCGGCTGAGCATCAACGGGGAGAACCGTGAGCTGTCGGACGTGAGGCTGGAGGGACTCGAGCGCCTCCCCGAGCCACTGGTGCGTAAGCTGGCCCGCATTCCCGTGCGAGGTCCACTCTCTCCCGAGCAGGCGGCCATCCTCCTCCAGCGGCTGGCGCGCACGGGGCTGTTCGCGAAGGTGTCACCCACGGTGAAGCTCACGGAGGGTGCGACGCCGGTGCTGGTGGTGACACTGGAGGAGCAGCCCTACGTCACGGGCGTGGACCTCGAGGGCCTGCGCCCAGACGAGCTGCGGGACGTCCAGGAGGAGCTGTTCCGGCTGCCGCCACTCTCCGACAACGATGACGACGACGACAACGATGATGACAACGGGAGTCACGACGACACGGTGAGAGTGCGCGTGGAGACGGACCGGGGCCGGGTGCACCTCGTCGCGCGCAAGTGCCCGTCGCCGTACCCGTCGAGGGAGCTGCTGGCCTCGTACGAGCATGGCCAGTTCCACCCGGGCTTCGTCTGGCGGGGCATGTCCGGAGTGCTGGAGCGCGCGCAGGACGAGGTGCGGGACGAGGGCTACCAGCTCGCGAGCCTCGACGCCGCGCTGACGCCGGAAGGGCGGCTGGTGGTGCGGGTGGACCAAGGCACGGTGGAGGAGGTGGAGGTCCAGGGCGTGGACGAGGACGTGGCGGCGCGGGTGCGCGAGGTGCTGGGCATCAAGCCCGGGGATGTGCTGTTGCGCAGCGACCTGCGCCGAGCGGCGGACCGGCTGGGGACGGAGATGCCCTTCCTGTCCTTGCGCGACGTGGAGACGAGCCCCGAGCCGGCGACGCGCTTCGTCGAGGAGCGCGAGGAAGGCGGCGTACGGCACTACCGGCCGGTCACCGAGGAGAAGCGGCACAAGCGACAGAAGCACTGGGACGAGGAGGTGGAGCTGTCCTGGCACGATTGGGCGAGGAAATGGCACCACCGGAAGGAGGACGCCATCACCACCCGGGGCCGTCGCGTGGTGGTGCACGTTCGCCCGAGGGGCGCCTCCTTCGACGCGGACCTCATTCCCATGCACACGCAGGTGACGGGCTTCGCGCCCGGCCTGTCGGGCTCGGTGAAGCTGTGGGACGTGCGCAACCGGATGCACCTGGGACTGGACGCGGCGCTGACCATTCCGCTGCGCTGGGGAGGCCAGCGGATTCCGGGCGACCCGGAGCAGACGTCGTTCCAGCGGCGGCTCAACTGGCTGGCGGGAGCGAAGCTGCAGGTGCCACTGCTGCGGCTCTCGGAGGTGGGCGTGCAGTTCTATGACTTCACGGACACCTTCGACCGCTGGCGCATCGGGGCCATCGACTCGTACATCTACTCCGCCCTGCTCAACCGTCCGGACTCGGAGTACTTCCGGCGCAAGGGGTACACGGGCTTCGCCACCTGGCGCCTCGGGAGGCAGTGGGTGCTGGGAGCGGAGTACCGCCGGGACACGTACGACTCGCTGAAAAGCTTCGCGCCGCCCTTCTCCCTCTTCCGGCGCGATTCGGCGCCCTTCCCCAACTCGCCGGTGGATGACGGGCGGATGACGTCGGTGGTGGGCCGCCTCGAGTACGCGAGCGACGCGGGCCGGGCGGAGAACGTGGGCTCGCTCTTCCGCAGCCCCGAGCTGTCGCTGCTGCGGCACGACTGGGAGTGGCCGGAACACTCGGCGGTGCGCAGCCTGCTGACGGTGGAGGTGGGCAACCCCGCGCTGGGAGGCGGTGACGAGGACTTCCGCTTCTGGAAGGTGGTGAGCGACAGCGTGCTGTATGTGAATACGGGGCACCACGACGGCCTGCGGCTGCGCGTGCGCCTGGCGGGGGGCGAGGACCTGCCGCTGCAGAAGCAGGAAGCCCTGGGCGGATGGAGCGCGCTGCGCGGCTACGGCTTCAAGGAGTTCCGGGGCAATGCCTCACTGCTGGCGAGCGCGGAGTACCGGTGCGGCTTCTTCGGGGTCTTCACGGACGTGGGCACGGTGCACCGGGGCGAGACAGGCTGGATGGACCCGAAGCTGGGAGTGGGCGCGCAGTTCTACTTCGGCGACTCGGTGCACCTGACGGTGGCGTGGCGCACGGATGAGCGGGCGACCTTCGCGCCCGAGGCGCGGCTGCTCTTCATCCGGCCCTTCTGAGACGCCATGAGGAGGAGACCCGGCACGAGCACGAGGAGGAGACTCGCCGCGGCCCTGGTGGCCGCAGTGGGCTTCTGCGCGCCCGTGGCCCGAGCGGAGGAGCAACCCCCGCGGGTGAACTGCTCGGCGACGCGGGTGGGGAGGCGCGTGGTGGTGAGGCCCGAGGCGCTCGCGTTGGTGGCGCCCGAGCTGGAACGGTTGATGAAGCTGGGGCTGGCGGGGCGGCTGGAGGTGGAGTTGACGCTGCTGCGCCGCCGGCCGCTGTGGTTCTCCGAGCGGATGGACGAGACGAAGCTGACACAGGTACTGGCGTACTCGGCGAAAGCAGGGAGCTGGGCGCTGGACGGGAGACCGCTGGAGGGAGGGCCGGGGACGCTGGAGTTGGAGCGGGTGGCGTGGATGCTGGACGAGGAACCGGAGGCTGAGACGGCCTTCGTGGTGGAGGTCCGGGTGCGGCTTCAGGTGGTGACGACGGCGAGCCTGGGGAAAGTGGCGCAATGGCTCACACAGGGGGAGAAGACGGAAGCGGAGCGCTCGGCACTGACGCGGAGCCTGTTGCGCACGGTGGCCGAGGACCTCACGAGCGGAGCCGAGGGACGCTGCACCGTCCAGACTCCGTAGCGCTCACTCGACAGCCCTTTGGACGCGGGTTCGATACTCACCGCCTCCACTCCGTATCTCCTGGACAGTCAAGTTGAAATCTTAAAATCCAGTATTGATGGACTACTGGGAGCAACCCGTCGATTCCGATGACCCGAATCCAGCTGAAAGAGTCTCTGTAGGCGTCAGGGCAAAGTTCAACCTCCGCCCGTTCGACAAGGCAGGATTCATGCTCCATTTCAAAGGTTCAAAGCTGTTCCTTCGTGCCGCGTGCTCGGCTCTGTTGCTCACGGGCGCGTGCACTCCGACGAGCAGTTCGCCTGACGGGCAGGACGACGTCACAGAGTCCGCCACGAGTCCGTTGCTCATCTCCGGCGTGAGCTTCAAGACGGTGCTCGGCAATCGATACGTGGGTGCTCAGAACAACGGCGGCGGCGCGGTCATCGCGACGGCGACGAGCGCGCAAGCGTGGGAGAAGTTCACGATCGATGACATCAACGGCGGGGCCCTCGAAAGTGGAGACTCGATCTTCATCATCGCGGGCACCGGACAGTACTTTCAGGCCGCGAACGGCGGCGGCTCCACGCTGAATGCCGCCAGCTCGAATCGCCTCGGCTGGGAGACGTTCCGCATCGTCAAGCAGAACGGGAGTGGCGTGATCGCGAACGGCGACATCGTCGGCCTGCAGACGGTAACGACTGGCAATTGGGTGTCAGCGGAGAACGGCGGCGGCAGCACGGTGTTCGCGTATGGCGCCGCGCTCGGCTCGTGGGAGCAGTTGACGATCTCTGGCTTGTCCGGAGGCACGACGCCGCCTCCTCCTACGGGCTGTAACTCTCCCGGCCTCGTCTGGAAGAGTGCCAACAAGACCAACTACACGTCGTACCCGGATCCGAACAGCGAGGAGTGCACCAAGTACAACGGCTGCACGTGGGCAGGGCAGTTTGCGGCGTGCTCCGAGAAGAAGTCGGAGGCGTGGGTGGCGGCGCACAACATCGCCGCGATATTCCCCAACATGAACGCGTACAAGCTCCATGACCTTTGCTTGAGGTCCGGCTCGAAGACCATCGTGGTCACCGTGCTCGACACGTGCGCCGACTCGGATTGCAGTGGTTGCTGCACCCAGAACAGGGGGAACGCCGACGCGCTGATCGACCTCGAGAGCTATACCAACGCGCGCTGGGGCGTCCCCGACGGCAGGATTGAATGGGCGGACCTCGGTCCGACCACGGGCAGCGGCTGCAACTGATTCCCACTCGGGTTGAAGTTGCGGGTCGCCGAGCAGCCAGCCCTGGTGCTCGGCGATCCACTCCGAGGGGCACCACTGGGGGATGACTGTCAACCTTGGGCCGGGCTGATGCGCCCTTCCTGCGACTAGCCCGTTGCTCAAAGCGTGCGCTTCATCCCCTCGTGGCTCGCCTGGAAGCCCAGCCGCGCATAGAAGCGGTGCGCGGCCTCTCGGCGCTTGTCCGTGGTGAGTTGCATGAGGCCGCAGCCCCGCGCACGGGCACGGGCCATCGCGTCCTCCATCAACCGCTCGCCGAGGCGCTGGCCGCGCAGGTCCGCCCGCACGCGCACTGCCTCCACCTGTGCGCGCCGCATCCCACCGCGGCTCAGGCCTGGGATGTACGTGAGTTGTAACGTGGCGATGACCTCGCCCTCGCGCTCGCCCACGATGATCTCGTTGTTCGGGTCCGCTGCAATCTCGTCGAAGGCGGCACGGACCGCCGGGGTGACCTCAGCCACGTAGCCCGAGCGCGTACGCGCGATGTCGTCGTCCACGAGCAGCTTGAGAATGGTGGGGAGGTCGGCCGGGGTGGCGAGGCGGAAGGTGACGGAGGGCGTGGGGCTCAAGTGGGGCTCCTCTTGGCGGTGGGGTCGCCCTCAGTCTGCACCAGGAATGGGCAGCGGGGCTCGGGCTCGAGCGGCACGTCCCGGTGCCCATGATGATGCTTCATGAGACCCGGGCCCCAGGCAGGAGGGAGTACCTCCTCGCCATCGCGACCATGGCCCTGGGGTGACAGCTCCGCCTGGTGGGTGGAGTGGTGCGAGCCCTCGGTGCTCAGTGAGCCGCGTGGGCCACGGCCGACCGATGGCGCACGTCCTGCCCGCGCGCATCAAGCGCGAAGGCGATCAGCAACGCACCAGCGCCCAGCCCGAAGAGCACCAGGTGATGGCCGCCGGTCAGGCCGTAGACCGCCGAATAGGCATAGCCACTGATCGCCTGCGATAGCGCGAAGGAGACGGTCGCCTGCGCGGGACCGCGCGTGTCCGCACGGTGGCGGAGTTCCTGACGGCGGCCATCCAAGGCTCGGCGAGTCGTTCCGCCACTTCGAACGGGCGTTCCCGGAGCAGGGGCGGACGCCTCCACTTCGCCGAGGAGCAACTCGCGCAGTTGTCAGTAGAGATTGGTCTTGTAATCCTTTTCCAAGCCCTTCTGCAGAAGGCCGGTGACGCCGGGCACGGACAGGAGCGCGCTCGCCATCTTGGCCCCGAGTCCCTTGTCGCTGTTCAGCTTGAGGTGCGCGACGAACACCTTGGAGGGGTCGAGCCCCTCGGGCCGCGCCTGGACGGGCCAGAGTCTGGCGCGGACGAGGGCGGGGCTCTCGCGCAGTTCGAGGGTGGGGTCGTCGATGCCGGCGACCAGTACCGGTGTCTTGTCCTGAACGGCGAAGCGCGCGCGCACCACCTCGTCGGTCGTGAGCCATGCGCGTCCCGAGAGATAGGCGACGGAGGTCGAGCCGGGAATCAGGAGCGCGGCGGTCATGCGCGGCTGGACGATGATGTTGCGGAAGCTGTCCACGCGGCGGTTTCCCGGACGCTCCGCGAACCAGGCCCGGCCCTCCTCGAGCCGCGCCATCGAGCCCGCCGGATCTCCCTTGGGACTGAGGTCGGCGCGTCCGTGCTCGTCCATCGTCGCCAGCGCCATGAAGCGGCTGGCGGACAGGAAGGCCGCGGCGTCCCGGGGCGTGTCCACGACGGGCGAGGCCTTCCAGAAGTCCGAGCGGATCAGGGACTTGGCGCAATGGCCGTAGCACTCCTCGACCGAGACGCGCAGCTCGCCCTCGCTCGCCTTCGTCACCCGGCCGTTGACGCGCAGGGTCTCTCCAATCCCAGGGAGCAGGAACAGCGAGCCGAACCCCATGCCGGGCCGGGCCAGTGTCGGGTCGTCGAGGATCGCGCCAGGCAGCCGCAGTTCGTGCGCGTCTCCCCCCGCGAAGCCGGGAGGGCCGCCGCCGAGGGTGATGCGGATGTGGGGTGCATCCCCGAAGCCGGCGAACATCACGGGCGACGCGGCGAGCCAGCGCAACGCGCCTTCGTCCAGATGGTCGATGACCTTGAGGTTCACCGGCGCCGGCGCCTTGCCGATGCAGGCTTCCAGTGCGTCGATGGTGGTGATGGAGCCGTCCATGGAGAAGTCCTCCTGTCCCCTTCAACCTGACCTGATTCGCGCTTGACCGCATACCGAAACCCGGTCAATTTGTTTCGAGATTCGGCCACGGCGTCGGAGCGACTCCGCATGTACCTCCCCGAGCTCCCCCTCCACCTCGTCGATGTCGATCCGGATGAGGTCGCCCGACCGGTGCTGGTGGTCGGGATGAAGCGGATGAGCGGCGAGCACGAGCTGAACTTCCACACCCATCGCAAGGCCCAGTTGTTCTTCATGCACCGGGGCGAGATGACGTGCGAGGCGTCGAATGCCCTGTGGCTCGTCCCTCCTCAGTCGGCGCTGTGGATTCCTGGGAGCACCCGCCACCGCATCAAGGGCCGGGCACCGCTCGAAGGGTTCTCGATGTTCGTGGAGCCCGATGCGGTCGTCACATTGCCGAGGGAGTGCTGCGCGGTCTCGGTCAGCCCACTGCTCCGGGAGTTGTTGTTCCGCGCCGCGGCGCTGCCCGCGCTGTATCCCCTCGACGGGAAGGAGGCCCGGCTGGTCACCGTGCTGCTCGACGAACTGGCGGCGGCGCAGGTCGAGGATCTGCGGTTGCCCATGCCCACCGACACACGGCTGCGGCGGCTCGTCGAGTTGCTCACCGCGCATCCGGCGGATGGCGCGACCATGAAGAAGTGGGCGAAGCGGATTGGCGTGGGCGAGCGGACGCTGAATCGGCTGCTCGTTCAAGAGACCGGCATGAGCTTCGGGCGATGGCGCCAGCGGCTTCACATCATCCTGGCGTTACAGTGGCTCACGCGGGGGGCTTCCGTGCAGAGCGTGGCGATCGATCTGGGCTACGAAAGCGCGAGCAGCTTCGTGACCATGTTCCAGAAGGCACTGGGCACCTCGCCCGCGCGGTACATCGCGCGGCGGCTCGACCTCGCCAGCTCCGACGCAGGCGACTGACCGCCCCGGAAAATGCACGCGTCCCGAAAAGACGCCTTTCCGGCCCGAAGCCAGAGCCAGCCGAGCGAGCGTGCTGGCCGCGCTCGTGACGCTGCACCTCGAGAGGAGTTTTCGGGTGCTGGGCCCGCCGGGTCCGGCGATTGAAGCCCGATTCCGCCACATGGTAGGACGCGGGTGACCGCTCGCTCCCGACCGAACATCATGGAATCCCCAGGAGTTGGACGACCTCGCCAACGGTTGGCTCGAATCAGCATGGGCGTGCTCCTGGTTCTCGGTGCGGCACTCGCGCTGGTGCTGGTCGCGGCGGTGGCCGCTCTGCACAACCTCGACCACCCCTGGCTGAAACAGCGCATCGTCTCCAGGGTGGAAGCGGCCACGGGCCTGCAGCTGGACTACCAGACAGCCCGGGTCGCCGTGCTCTCGGGTCTGCGACTGGAAGGGCTGGTGGTGCGTACCCCGCCGCCGTTTCGAAACGTCGCGCCCGAGCTGCTGCGCGTCAGCACGCTGGAGGCACAATGGTCGCCCGGAGAGCTACTGAGCAGGACCCCCCGGGTTGAGCGGGTGGCGGTGCGGGACGTGGCCGTTGTCCTGGTGGTCGATGATGCGGGACCTACGTCTCTCACGGGATTGATGGGGCCGGAAGCTCCTGAGCCGCCGCCCGTTGAAGCGCCACTCGGAGCCTCTCAGCAGGCCGCTGCCCTCCTGGCCTCCGCGCCTCCCTTCGGAAAGGTCGAAGTGTCGGGCGTGTCGTTGAGTTACATCCGCGTTCGGAACGGTGAGGTCATCGATCGCTGGTCCTTGCGTGGGCTCGCGGCCGCGGTCGAAGCGAAGCATCAGGACGATGGATGGAAGGTCTTCGCGACGACAAGCCCGACCGGGACGCCACTTCCTCTGGAGTTGAACCGCGAAGGCTCGGCCACTCCGCCGGCCCTGGCCCAGCTGGAACTGAACCTCTCGGCGGAGGTAGGGGCGTCGGCCGCTCGTGTGCGGGTGGACCTGGATGTCGCGCGGCAGACGTTCGATCCGCGGTTCACGGTCCGCTCACTGCTGCACGGCGCGGCCTCCGCGAAGTTTGATGGCGAGAAGCGGCACATCGCCATCGAGCTGGATCGCACCCGGCTGGCCGACAACGCCGAAGTGCAAGCCCGGTGGGTGCTTCCGGATTCAGCGGATGTTCCGCCCGTCGTGACGCAAGCCCTGGTGGATCTGGATCTCGGACGACTGCTGCAACAGGTCCCTCCCGATTGGCGCCCATTCTCCATCGAGCGCGGCAAGGTGCACCTGGACGCCCAGGAGGTCACGCTCAGCACCATGCCACGATTGGGAGCCCAGGGCAGACTCGGGCTGGACGTCGACGTCGCGGCGCTCCGGCTAGCTCGAGACGCGCTTCAGGTCGCTCTCGGCGATGGACGCGTTTCCTTGGTGGCGACCCCTGATCCCCAAAAAGGGCTGACCTCTCGACTCACGTTCGCGCTCCAGGGGCTCGATGTTGGGGGAGCCACCACGCTTCGTGTTCCGAAGGCCTCCGGCGAACTGAAGGGCACCCAGCTGCGGCCAGACCCCTCCTCTCCCCTCCAGGTCGCGGGGGATGTTGCCCTGTCCGGAATGGTGGATGCGTTGGACGTCCGTGCATCCGGGAGCCGAGCGACCGCTGAACGTCTGGGATTTCAGCTCCATGCCCCGCTGGTGGGTGAGCCACCCTTCGCACTGAAAGCGGATGTGCCCGTGGGGGCGCTCCAGGTGGTCATGGCGGATGGACGCGAGGTGCTCAAGGGCCCCGTGCACATGAAGCTCGACATGTCGGAGGTGTTCCCTCGGAGGGACGAGCCGCGGCTGGGCCGGGCCCGCGCCCGCCTGGAGCTCGACGTTGGCGCGATGCACGCGTCGATGGATGCCACGAAGGGGACCGACGATGTGGCGTACACCCTGGCCGTCCAGACTCCAGACCTCGTCGCCGCTCGGCCCTTCATCCCCGAGTCGGTCGCCGCACGCTTTCCCTGGAAGCACCTGGGCGTGAACCTGGCCTCCAAGGGCAAGCTGGCGACGCTCTTCTCCTCCTCGCCACGGTTGGAGCACCGGACGGAGCTGCGCCTGCAGCGGCCGGGATGGGACGACGTGTCGGCCAGCAACGTCGCCGTCGTGATGCGCTCGCAGGGAGATTCCTGGCGGCACAAGGGCGAACTGGATCTTCAAATCGAAGGGCTGCGCGTCGGTGAGAACGACGCGGGTTCTCAGCATCAGACACTGACGCTGGACCTCGATCGCCGAAAGCCGTCACTCCGGCTGGGGCTCACCAGTCATGCGGGGCTGAAGCTCGCGCTCGACGCCGCACTGGCGTTCGACCGGAAGGCCCGCGCGCTTCGCTGTGATGTCAAGGGCGACCTTCCGCCCGTCGGTGCGCTGTCTCCGCTCCTGGCCCGGGCCGGGGTGCCCGCGGAGGTAGATTCCTCGCGGCTCGCGTTGAACCTCGAGCTGCATGGAACGCTGCTCGGCGTGATCACGGACATCGCCGCCGATGGAACCCCGAGCCTGGCCCCCGCTCCCCGGCGTACCGCCAGCTTCGAGGGCAATGCGGTGATGGACGCGCGCGGCATCCGCTGGAAACAAGAGGGACAGTCGCTCAACCTCCCCGCGTTGCATTGGCAGATCGAGTCGCACGCCGATGGGCCACGGCGATTCGTCCACAACCAGCTCACGGTGGAAAAACTCTCCGTGGGCATGGGCGAGCGCCGGCTGTCATTCGCCGACATGTCCAGCGACACCACCGCCACGTTCACCGAGAAGTGGGAAGCGGGCGACATCGAACTGAAACAACTCTTCAAGGTCCGCTCCCTCGAACAGAGGCCAGCGCTGCCCTATCCGATCCAGGATCTGGAGGGGTCGTTCTCCGCGCGTCGTGAGCCCAATGGCGTCATTCACATCCCCGACCTGCAACTGTCCAATGCGGGGACGAGTACCCAGCTGAAAGCCAGAGGCCGGCTCGAGCTCAGCGACGATCGGCGCCGCCTGGCGGTTCGGGGTGAGCTGGAGCAGGACCTGTCCAGACTTGCGCGGCCCGGCCTCATCGAGAGCAGCGGTCGGGTCTCGGTAGATTTTCAGTTGGCTTCGCCCAACCTGGTGGTCTTCCGAACCCTCTCCAACGTGCTCTTCCAGAACGTGAACCTGCGGCTGCTCGAATCGGGGGTCGAGATCGAAGCGCTCGATGGCAACGTGCCGCTGACCGAAAACATGGAGCTCACCGAAGGCCGGGTGCGGCTGCTGGACAACCTCGAGGTGAACCCCTACTCGATGCTTCGTTTCGCCGATCAACACCCCTTGCTCTCGCGCAATGGATTCATGTCGGTGGCGCGCATCACCACGCCGTTCATTTCCATCGCGCCCCTGGCCGGAAACCTGTCCATTGACCAGAACGTGGTTTCCATGCGTCAGCTGGAGATGGGCGTCCGCGGTGGGCAGATCACCGGACAGTGCGTGTTGGACTGGCAGGGAAAGGACTCCACCCTGGAGGCACGCGTGCGGGCGACCGGCGTGAAATCATCCCGGGGCGAGCCCTTTGACGGAAATGCCGCCGTGGTCATCTCCGGCAAGGACCGCAGCGTCAACGGACGCGCGGAGATCCTTCGCATTGGCAACCGCCACCTGCTCGACCTGCTGGATCTCGAGGATCCACACCACACCGATCCCGCCACCAACCGTGTCCGCTACAGTTTGGGATGGGGCTACCCGGAACACGTGCGGCTGAACTTCAACCACGGCTTCGGCAGCCTGCGCATCACCATGGGGGGTCTGGCCAGCCTGTTCAGCATCGATGAGATCCGAGGCATCCCCATGGGCCCCATCGTCGACCGAGCCCTCAAATCCATGTCCCCTCCGGAGACCACGCCATGAAACGCCGCGGGTTGCTGATTCTTGCCGCCCTCGCCCTTCCCGGGTGCATCCGCGCTCCAGAGATCGTCATGGTCGATCGCGCGACGGCGCTCGAGGAACAGGCCTCGGGCTCGTTCAAGGACGTGGAACGGCGTCTGGCTCGCGCGGGCATGAGCCCGACACCGGTGCCGTTCACGCCCAATCAACTGGAGGACCTGGGCATCCAACCCACGCCGTTGGTCGAGGACATCGGCAAGACGCAGGCGGACCGCGTCGACGAGTTGCTGCGGCGCCACTGCGTGGGCGAAGGGCGGGACGGGCTGCTGGTGGACACCCGGAGCCAATGCCGGTCCCGGCGCCTGTCGGCCGATGACGCCGCCCTGGTGGAACGGGTGAACCGGGCCCGGGTGCAGCTGTGGCAGTGGATGAGGACGGTCCGCCCCGGCGTGCCCGAGGAGTCGGTGCGCCGGAGCTGGCAACAGGTGCACGCGCAGGGGGTGGTCTGCGGCGGCTGGGTTGAATCCGATGATGGCACCTGGGGAGAGAAGAAGTGCTGATGCCCCATGGCCGGTGCTTCCTGGCCCTGTCCCTTCTCCTCGCGGGCAGCGTCTGGGCGCAGGACGATGAGAATGACGGAGGCCTGCGCACGCCCTCACGGCTCACCGTGGGCGTGGGAGATCAATTCCTGGGGCAGTTGGCGCCCGATGGGAACACGCTGCTCTTCGTGTCCAACCGCAACATCGCGACCGAAATCTACGCTCAGGACGTGGAACAGGGCCGCGAGCGCCGCCTCTTCGACGAAGGCGCCGACGTGACCTGGCCGCGGGTCAGCCCCGACGGCAAACACCTGCTCTACATTTCGTTCCGAAACCAGGCCAGCGGCCAGCTGTGTGTGCGGGACCTGCCCGGTGCGGAAGGCCGCCGCTGCCTCGAAGAAGAAACCAGCACGCTGCAGGCGGAATGGATCGATGCCTCGCATATCGCACTGGTGAGCCGGGCGACCATCCAGGGCGATCTGCGATTGTCGCGGGTCACGGTGGGGCGCGAGTTGAGCGTGAGCCCCCTGCTCGAGCGCAACCTGACCAGTCCCACCATCTCACCCGATGGGCGCTGGCTGGTGTACGTCCCGATCGAACGCTCCGTGCAGCAGGTGGGCCCCGGCTTCGCCGCGCGCGCCTCGCCCCATCTGGAGGCCCTTCGGTTGGATCTCTCCGGTGCTGCCCCCATCCCGCTGACACTCGAGCTTCCGGGACAGACCGGACAACCGGCGTTCGCGCGCGATGGGCGCTCCCTCTACGTGGTGCAGTTCTTCACCGACTCCAACGCGGACGGGGTGATCGACGCCAGCGACAAAGGCGTCCTGTTCCGGGTGCCTTTCGCCACCGAGCGCGAGGACGCGCCCGAGTTGGCCGCCGCCGCCAGTCCGGACCAACTCACCAGTGAGTCCTGGAGCTGCGAGTACCCGGCGCCCGCAGCCTCGTCACTCATCGCGACCTGTTCGCGCGATCGCTCGCTGGATGTGTATCAGCTACCTCTGGATGGACAGGTTCCCAGCAACTGGGACGTTCCTCGTCTCAACGAGGAATTGAAGATGGCCGGCAAGCGCGCGGACCTGCTCCTGCTCTATCGCCAACGCCTGCTGCGCGAAACCCGGCCCAAACCCCGCCGTCTGCTGATGATGCGCCTGAGCCGGCTCCACCTGTCTTTCGAGGACTTCGATGCGGCGGAGTTCTACGCCCACCACATGCGCTCGGTGAGCGATCCCGCCACCGCGGGACTGGCGGAACCGCTGCGGCTCCTCATCGACCACCGGCGCGCCATGAAGGAGCGCGAACGCGGCCGCATGATGGACGAGTTGGACGACGCCGAAGGGCAACGCATGGCCGCGTTGGATCCCGCCGCCGCGCCCAGCCCGCCCTCCGCCGTCTTTCAACACGTGGTGCGCAGTGCGCTGGCCGAGGACGCCGGCGACTTCACGCTGGCGCGTCAGGAGTTGGAGGCAGCCCAGGTGACCGACACCACGCCGCGTGCGGTGCTGGATGCCTATTACGAACGAGCGGACGCGCTGTACCGCAAGCTCGACGATCGGGAGGCCCTGGTCGAAGTTGGCCGCCGGCTCTCCATGAACAAGGCGTTTCCAGCTGACGACCAGCTCGACTTCGCTCGAGCCGCCGTCCGCGCCCTGTACCGGGGACGCCCCTATGACGAGGCGGATGCGGCCATGGCCCAGGCACTCGCCTCGGCACCCGCGGGCTCGGCCTATGCGTTCGCTCTGGAGCTGGGCCGGCACGTCAATGCGTTGCACGACGAGCGTCCCCCCCGGCCCGTCCGGGATGCATTGATTGCGTTCTACCATCAGCAAGAGGATCCCCTTCGCCAGCGCGCACTGGTGCAAGACGCCGTCGAGCGCGCGGCGGGCCTCGGCGCCGACGGCGTGCTGGAGGCGTTGGCGACGGTCTACGTCGATGACGCCCCACCCGGCACCGAGGAACGCCGCCGGGCCGAACGGTTGTTTCGCCGCGCGATGATGGGCCGCGCCTACCGCCGGTTGGGGAAGCAGCGCCTGGACGAGGCCCGTGCCGACTTCGACCTCGTGACCCAACGGACTGGCTCTCTGGAAAGCGCTGTCGAGTCCATGAGTCTGCGTTTGCGTGCCGGCGTCAGCCCCGAGGTGGTGGAGAAGGAAGTCACCACCACCTCCGCGAAAATGGCCAGGCCGCTCGCGCACTTCGTGAAGGCCTACCTCACGGCACGCCAGTTGCCCAAGCTGGAGGATGACCGTGCCCACGCCCAGTCGGTGGCGGCAGCCGTGAAGGAGCTGCGCGCATCGTGGCCGGAACTCAAAAACCAGCGCGCGGTGCATGCCCTCTATGGTGCCATTCAGCACGAGGACTTCCTTCGCGGCCACGATCCTTCCGCCGCCGAGCGCGCCAACCGGCACTATCTGATTGCCCTGGACCTGGTGCGCAACAACATCCGCTACCGGGCGATGCTCCTCGGCGCGTTGGGGCTGTTGAACACCCAGGTGGGCAACTTCCACATCGCGCTGGGCTACCTCGAGCAACGGGACAAGTGGCCCTACGTGGACAACGCGGCGGGGCTGGCGGTGTCCCTTGCGCGTGCCCGAGCGCTCTTGCACGTCGGCCGCGAGGACGAGTCAGCGCAGGCGGCGGATCAGGCACTGGCCATGGTGGACGCCACACCGAAGCTCGCTAAGTTCACCACCCTGGCACTGGATCGCGCGGCGCTCTACAACCTCGCCGCGGGCCGATTCGAGCGTGCGTTGGCGCTCTACGATCGCGAGCTGCCCACCGTGGAAACGGGCCCGAGCGACGCGGAGGGTCTGCGCAACCGGTTGGTGGTGCGACTGGCCCGCTGCGCCGCGGAGTTGGGGGCGGGTCAGCCCCAGCGGGCGTTGGAGGACCTGGACAGAGTTGAGCGCGACCTGACAACCCCCGCCGTGCAAGCCACGCTGAACCAGGCACACACCACACCCCAGCAAGTTCAGCGCGCCTATCGGCTCATCGCCGCGGGACTGCGCGCCAATGCGGAGACCCGACTCGGGAACCTGGACGCCGCCGCCCATGCACTCGAACAGCGGCGCACGCTGTTCCTGGAACAGTTCGCCAGGTCGGATCGCGATGAGGACCTCCGCGCGGTGACGCTGGCGGAGATGCGGCTGGCCGAGAATGCCGTGGATCGCCAAGACACGGCGCAGGCGGCCCGCTGGTTGGGCAAGGCGCTCGAGCACACCGACACCCTGCTCGAACGCACCCACGCACCGGTCGATGCCGGTCAGATGGACGTGCTCTGGTTCGCGGCGCAGTTGCACGCGGATGGGAACACGCAGGTGCCTTTCGACGTGCACAAGCGTCTGGGCCAGGCGCATCGCGCCCTCATCGACCAGCGTGATCCTTCCTGGCGCTCATATCTGGCATGGTTCGAGATCTATCTGGCTCTCAGCACCAACCCGCCAACAGAGGTTCGGGAGGCACTGCTGCCGCCCGCACAGCCATAGTCGACCGGTTGCTCCGCTCGCCTCCTCCGCTCCTGCTTGGGGGAGCGCGTCGTAGCTGTCCGGCTCCTCAGAGACCAGCGCCTTGATCCCCGCGGGAGCGCCGGTGACCACCGTCTTGCAAAGAAAGCTCGGAGTCGTGTGAGGCGCTCCGGAGCGGCGCGCCTCCTCGCTCAGGCAGGCATACGGCTCTTGGAGGTATTTCAGCGTGGAGACCAGGGTGTTTCCCGGCCCGGGGGTAGGCGGTTCATGGAGGCAACGTCATAATCGAACAAACGAGGGCTGACTCTCGTCTGAGGTCACATGTTCGGGTCGCTCCTCCTCACCAGCCTCCTTGCCGCCACTCCGCTGAAGATTCGGGTCGAAGTCCTCGAGGTCGGCAGCACGACGAAAGGTGTACCGGCCGCGAAGGTGACGCTGCGCGAGACGGCGGAATCGAGCCAGCAGGTTCCGCGCGAGCTCCAGGCGATCACCGACGCGACCGGACGGGCTTGGTTCGAGGTGCCGCACCTCGGCTTCGAGCCGGTGGAGATCGAGAAGGAGAGGTACGTCACACGCGCGGAGATGAAGCCCTTCCGAAAGGAGGCCGGAAAGCTCGAATCGATGCAGCAGCGCGGAGGGGCGGAGCTGTTCTGGCAGGTCTGGGTGTACCCGCGCTCGCAATGGAAGTTTCAGATGAAGGCCGCGACCGAGGCGCAGGCGGTGGCGCTGGCGCAGGAGTGGGGCCGTGAATGCGGCCCCAGCGGGCCGACGAAGGTCGAGTACTACGAGCCGGGCGCGACCTGGACGGTGAAGTACCCGTGCCTGAACGTGTTCGTCGACGCGAAGAACGGCTCGACGATGTTGCAGGTGCAGAAGCCGACGACGGGCACGCCGCTGTATCCGCCGGCGGACGCGCTGCAGGACGCGCTCTCCAGTCCGCTGGAGTTCCTCGCGCGGCTCCAATCGGACCCGCACGACGTGCCGCAGTGTGCGTACCGGAACCAGACGGTGTTCGTCCTGGACGACTACTGCACGAAGAAGGAGATCCACTCCACCGGCATCACGGTGATCCATCCGCAGCGGGGAACGGCGCACTTCTACGCCGAAGCGAAGTCGCCGATCAGCACCACCCGCCGCGAGGACTGGGACCACTGGCACTTCGAGACCTACGACCCCTATCCGGGAGCCTCGATCTCGATGAGCTGGGCCGAGATCGACAAGCACGAGACCCGGCGACGCCGGTTCCAGGACGCCGTCTGTTGGGCCTCTCTCACGTCACAACAGGGCGGCTCGTGCACCAACAAGACGGAGGACATCAAGCAGGGTTGGCCGGGCATCTACCGCTCGATGCTGAAGCAGCCACCGGAGACGTGGTTCGCGCTGGTGCGCGCGCTGAGACGGCTCGCGGAGAACAACGGGAAAGCCGATCCGCGCGGCGAGTCCCAGAACCCCGTGATGCCCGCGACGGCTCCGCTCACCCGCAGCGATGGCGCCGGACGGTTTGGCATCATCGTCGAGGTGGAGGAGTACTACACGGTCAAGCCGGTCGTAGGCGCGAAGGTGACGCTGCGCGATCCCACCGGGAAGAACCCCGAGCTGCTCGGACTCACCAACGCTCGCGGCAAGGTGAGGTTCGAGGCTCCGCACCTTCAGTATGAGCTCGCCTCGATCGATCACCCGTCGATTCTTTCGTTCGCGGAGCTCGCACCGATCCGGGATCTGTTCAAGAGCATCGACACCCGGCGAGAGCCGAACGGTGAGGACGAGATCAAGCTGGAGCAGAGCGTCGTCAACCGGAAGTGGCTCGACGCGAACATGAAGGTCCGCACCGCCGAGCAGGCCGTGCAGATCGCCGACACCTGGGGGCGCGCGTGCGGAGGTAAGCCGACGCGGGTGACGCGGCCGTACTCGTGGAAGGTCGAGTATCCCTGCGTGGTGGTGCACGTCGACACGTGGGAGGGCGACGGGATGGACCCGACGGTGCAGAAGCTCACGCCCGACGAGGTCAGCGCGCGACGGCTCTACCCGCCGGAGGAGGCGCTGGCCGACGCGCTCGCTTCACCGCTCGAGCACCTCGGCACCGGCGTGTGGCCGGGTCGCTACAAGATCCCGTCCTGCGCCTATCGGAACGACAAGGTGGTGGTGCTCGATAGCTTCTGCACCCTCCGCGAGATGAACCCCACCACGGTGTGGATCTTCAACCCCGAGCGGGGGACGGTCGTGTTCTCGGCCAGGGGCGATCGCGGCGCGCTGGTCAGCAAGGTGAAGCGGGACCAGTACGAGCAATGGGGCTTCTCCACGCTGGAGCCGTACCCTGGGCTGAAGCTCGCGATGACCTTCTCGGAGCTGACGAGCTGGGAGAAGCGGCGCAGCGTCTTCAGCCGCGGCAGTTGCGGCGCGGCGCTCGCGACCTCGGCCTCCACGCGCGGGTCCTGCAGCCTGAAGACGCCCGAGATTGAAAGGTGGTGGCAGGGGTACTACGGGCCGCTGCTCGAGGATGCCCCGAGTGAGTGGTACGAGCTGGTGAAGCGGGTGCGCGCGCTCGCGCCGAGGTACGGGAAGAAGGATCCGCGCGACGAGTGAGCGCGAGGGCAGAGAAGTATAGGTGGAATGGGGCCCGCTTTGCTGGCCGCATGGGCAGTCCCAGGTGCTCCACTCTGGCACTTCCCCCCCTGGGTGCTGTCACCTACTCCAACACCCGGCGCCTGCTTCCACACCCGACACAGGCGAAGACGTCCCGCCAGAGGCTCAGCGGCCGGGCTGGAAGCGCGGATCCTCGAGGAACGCCTCATCGGTGAGCGAGCGGAGGAACGCGACCAGGTCCGCCTTCTCCTGTGCGGTCAGCTCGAGCGGGTGGATCGTCGGGTCGGTGTTGGGATGGCCCTCGCCCCCCTTCGAGTAGTGCTCGACCACGTCCTCCAGCGTTTCGAGCGAGCCGTCGTGCATGTACGGGGCCGTGACGGCGACGTTGCGCAGGCTCGGGACCTTGAATTTGCCGCGATCGGACTCCTTCTCGGTGATGCGCTCGCGCCCGAGATCCGGGTCGTCTGGCCGCGCGCCGTTGTTGTGAAAGCCATTGTTGGTGAGGTTGAAGCCCACGTGGCAGTGGAAGCACTCGGCCCGCTCGGAGAAGAAGAGGTCCATGCCGCGCTTCTCCGATTCCGATAGCGCCGACTTCTCGCCCTCCTTGAACCGGTCGTAGCGGCTCTCTCCGCTGACCATCGTGCGCATGAAGGAGGCAATCGCCTTGGTGACGCCCTCGGGGCTCGGCTTCTGGTCGTAGGCGGCCTCGAACTGGTGCACGTAGGAGGCGCCCGCGGCCAGCCGACTGACCACGTCCTCCATCCGCATGTCCATCTCGAGCGGATTGACGATGGGGCCGGTGACCTGGTGCTCGAGCGTGGGCGCGCCGCCGTCCCAGAAGAACGACTTGTTCCAGGCGAGGTTGAACAGGGGCGGCGCATTCCGGGTGCCCTGTCTGCCCTCGACGCCTTCGCTCACGCGCCGGGGGTCGGCGAATGCGCCTTTTTGATCGTGACAGCTCGCGCAGGCGATCTCCTGGGTGCGAGAGAGCCTCGGGTCGAAGAAGAGCCGCCTTCCCAGGTCGACGCGCTCGCGGGTCAGTGCGTTGTCCGCCGGCACTTTCATCTTGGGGAAGCTCTTGGGAACGGTGACGAGCTCGTCCGAGCCGCAGGCGGAGAGCAGCGTGGACGCGAGAACGAGAAGAGTGAGGGTGCGCATGGTCTACTCGTGTCCCTGGGCGAGACGGAGGAAGTGGGAGCCGCGGAGGTTCTCGGCGAGCGAGTCCGCCAGCGTGCCGCCGTGGACGCCCCGCTCGTCCGAGTCGGTGATATCGGGCTTGGACGCGCCGGTGGGCGACACGAGGAGTTGATTGAAGTCCGCGATGAGCTCGGGGCCGGAGCCTCCCTCGGGCGGGATGGAGAACGGCGCGTCGAGCTCGAGCGAGGCGAAGCGCTCGTCTCCGCCCACGTGGTAGAAGAAGCCCTCCCAGCCGCTGGCGTCCTTCACCTGCCCCTCGAACTTGAGGAACACGTAGCCGGGGTTCCAGCTCCAGTACATGTCCGAGTCGACGTCGAGTGGCGCCTCCATCGCCGATGCATCCGAGTGGTTGAGTCCCTCACCCGACGAGCAGGTCTCCGGGACGCCGACCGAAACGGTCATCCCCCGGTAGTTGCCCGCGGGCGCCTGGACGTAGACGTTGAGGGAGTCCGGATTCTCGAGGTCCACCAGGGTGACGCCGTAGGGCAGCCGGTCTCCCTGTTCATCGACCAGCTCCGCGGAGACGTGCTCCCCACTCTCGCCCAGCAGTGCCACCCGCGAGAGGTACATGCGCGCCTTGGTGGTCTTGAACGTGGCCCCGTTGGCCGAGGTCAGCTCCGTGCCCATGTGCAGCGGAGCCGAGCCGGCCATGAAGTGAACGCCGAAGCGGGTGATGGGTGCCGAGGCCTCGACCGTGGGAGGCGACAGGCACTCCTCCGGCGCCGCCGCATGGTCCGAGCACCCGAAGAGGAGCGAGGACGCGAGCAGGACGGCCGCCCCGAACCGCGCCGAAGGTCCACCGTGGCTGCTGCCGTGCTCGCCCGCTCCCACTGCCATCGCCGGTCCACCGCTGCCGCTCATGTCGCGCTCCCTGTGTGTGCCGGGGCAGTCCTTGCCCCGAGCGCACCGGGAAACGCGGGTGGGCGGCGGGAATTACAGGTGGATTTCGACTTCACCTGGGTGAGCAAGCCTCTTGCGTCTTCGGCTCCGCTCCCACTTGGGGGAGCGCTGGACGCCCCCCACGAGCCGTCTGAGCCTGCTGCGGAGATCGTTTTCTCGGCTCGCGGCGTCTAGCATCCTGCTCATGCGCCTGTTCTCACCCCGTCAGCGCCACGCGCGCGCACTCGCCCCCCCACGCTCCGGCCTTTCCAGGAGGGGCGCGAGCTCCCATCTCCCGCTGGCACTGGGAGGGGCCGTGCTCCTGCTGGCGACCCGGGCCTGGGCGCAGGGCACGGAGAACGCCGTCGAGTTCCTGATCGACCTGACCGTTGGCACCCTCATGTTCTTGGTGCTGTGCATCGTGGGCGTGATGACCCTGGTGATGAACCACCGGGAGTACCGGCGGCCCGTGCCCATCATCCTGGGGCTGCTCGTGGGCATGGCGAAGCTGGGCTGGGGGCTCCGGCTCGCCGAGCAGGTGTTCGACAGGAGCGGCAGGAACCCCAACGCCTACTCGGGTCCCGTCCCCGGGGATTACATAATGGGAGTCCTCTGCGTGGTCCTACTGGGGATGGGCGGCTTCGAGCTGTTGCTGGCGGTGAGGGCCATCGTTGAGCCCGCGGAGCCTCTCGACTGATCCACCGGGCAGAGTCAGCCCCCGGACGAACATGGGGGCGCTCCGAAGCCCTCCGGACGGGGGCTCCACGCGGAGAAGTATCTCCAGCACGGCCGCAATTCGTGCTCGGTGCGCTGCTCGATGGGTGGATTTTCCACTAGCGAGCCGATGAGCCTCCGCCCCTGGACACGGGTGTTCATCACGTCCTCTTCCGTCACGAACTCCGTGTAGAACACCGCGGCCCCCCCGTCCCCGCCGGAGACGGCGAGGGGGCGGGTTGCGCAGGACGAGGAACATCGTCACGCGTCGAATCGCGAGCGGCGTGCGCCCCTCGGGCATGCCGTCGTATCCGCTGAAGCCCCACAGCATTCGTGCAGGTTGCGCTTCGACGCTAGAATGCTAGTATGCTAGCATCTTGGGGAGAAGCGAATGGCCGACGTGCGACAGTTCAACGTCTATCTCGCGGCGGATCTCATCCGTGAGGTGAAGCACCACGCCGTGGAGACGGAGCAATCGCTCTCGGCGATCGTGGCAGCCGCGCTGCGCGAGTATCTCGACAAGCAGCAGAAGGGACGAAAGAAGTGATGACGACGAAAGGGATCGAGGGCCTCTTGATCGAGACCCATAATTGGGGGAAGTCGGTCGCGTTCTGGAAGAGCCTCGGATACGAGGTCGAATTCGAGACGGACCACCACTCGGGCCGGCTCCGTCACCCTGCCGGCGGGCCCTGGCTGTTCATCGCCGAGCGTCCGCCTGATCACGTCCTCCAGGTGGTTCCGGGCTTGAGCGTCGAGACCGCTGCGACCTTTGAGCCCCCCACGAGCGGCAAGGTCAAACAACCCTTCACCGAAGAACATTGGGGGGCCCTCCAAATGCTGCTCGTGGATCCCGATGGCCGAGACGTGTCCATCGAAGCCCCGCTGAACAAGAAACCGTGAGCTCGATCAAGGAGCGAAGCCCCATGCATGAACAACCGACGGTGGCAGACCAGACGGCCGTGCGGACCGCGCTGTGGCGCGCTCTACACGTTCAGATCGATCCGCCGCCGCACGTGCTCGAGGACGAGATCGGGCTGCGACTGGCGGCCCCCGACGATGACTGGCATCACCGTTCCGACATGGACGCGCAAGGCACGCGCCCATTCCGAGCGTCCATCGTGGCGCGCGCGCGCTTCATTGAAGAGCTCGTCGCGGAGGAGGCTAGCCGCGGCGTTGACCAGTACGTCCTCCTTGGAGCGGGTCTGGACACGTTCGCTCAGCGCAGGCCTGAGCTCGCCTCGCGCCTGCGAGTGTTCGAGATTGACAGACCCGGTCCCCAGGACTGGAAGCGGCGACGCCTCATCGAACTCGGGTTCGGCATCCCGGATTGGCTACACTTTGTGCCCGTCGACTTCGAGGCGGGCGCATCTTGGCGAGAGCGACTGGTGGCAGAAGGCTTCGATTTGGGCAAACCCGCGGTCGTGGCTTCTACCGGCGTGAGCATGTACCTCACCCGCGAAGCGAACCTGGACACGCTCCGCCAGGTTGCCGGGCTCGCTGCGGGCTCGACGCTCGCCATGAGCTTTCTCGTGCCGCTGGAGCTCGCGGGCGCGGATGCGCGGCAGGGACTCGAGCACTCGGCCAAGGGCGCGCGAGCGAGCGGCACACCGTTCATGAGTTTCTTCGAACCCAGGGAGCTCGTGACGCTCGCACACGAGGCGGGATTTCGGGAGGCCCGTCACATGTCGGCGTCGGCCCTCGGTCAGCGGTACTTCGCGGAGCGGACCGATGGGCTCCGCCCGCCAGACAATGGAGAGGAGATTCTGGTGGCGATGACGTAGCCAGCACACGTTTGGAGCCTACGGCTACTCCGACATGCCCCTCAACTCCGCCACGAGTGGCCACAGTGCCGGCACTGCTTCGCCTGCGGAGTCCGCGCGAGCCCTCCACAGCGGGGACACCGGTTCACGGCCGGATGTGCCGGATGCTCCGCGAGCAGCCGCTGCTCGATGGCCCGGAGGAGGGCGTCCTTGCCTCCTTCGAGGAGCTTCAGCGCCACGGCATCTCCCGTGTTCCACATCACTCCGCGAAGTGTCCTCACCTTGTGAGCCTGCAGGGCCGTACTTTCGTGGGGAGTCAGCATCTCGCCGCAGTAGCTCAGGAGGTACGCGGCGGTGGTGGTGTCGTACTCGGGCTCCGGTGCCCAGCTTGACCGCTCGCCGGTGAGCGCCAGGAAGGCCTCGGCCTCCGTGTGTTCCGCCGTATCGCCGCGCTCACAGAGCTGGCGCTCGAACGCCAGCAGCATCTCGGTGATGAAGTTGAACGGCCGCTGGAGCGCGGCGTCCACCTCGCGCAGCGCCTCGTCGATGCGGTCGGCGCGCCGGAGCAGATCGATCAACACCACGGAGCCGGAGCCCAGGTACTTCGTGAATCGCTGCAGGGCCGGACGCCTGCTCAGGAGGAGGTCCGCGGCATCGGAGCGGCACTGCCGGGCGAGGTCGGCCTCTCCTGCGCTCTCGGCGGCCCATGCGGCCCGGATGAGCGCCACCGCCTGATCGGCGAGCCGTCTGCTGACTTCCTGGAGCAGCGCCTCACAGAGGAACCGGTTGGCGAGCGACACCGAGCCGCCGCGGTGGAGCAACTCCTGGTACCGGGGACTGCGCACCATCGACACCACCTCAGCCCTGACCTTCTGCCTCGGTGCGATGTCATCGGCGCAGTAACCACACGAGGGACAGGTCTCGACCCACGAGTCCATCGTCGAGCGCTCGCCCGCGCAGGGCCCCTCGTCGAGGGCGGGCGAGCGCCCGGAGCCGTCGGTGCCGCACCTCGGATACCGGTACTCGCTGGAGGTGCAGCACACCGCACAGGTCCTGCGTTCGGAAACCAGGTTCGACATGCCGTCCTCCGCGCCGGGCCGCAGTATGGCTGACGACAGTCCGCCTCGTTATCTTCGAATTATTGAAGAGGCGGACTACGCGCGAGGGGCCATGCGCCGTGAATCCGGCTCGCCCTGCTCGATGGGCAGCGCCGGGTCGCGAGACCACTCGTTCCACGAGCCGAAGTAGAGGTGCACATCATCGAAGCCGGCCTCCTTCATCGCCACCAGCGTGTTCGCGGCCCGCGCCCCCTTGAAGCAGTAGAGGTAGACCTTGGCCTCTGGCTGGATGCCGACGGAGGCGCAGAGCGAACGCACCTCGTCCTTCGAGATGAACAGGGGGATGTCGTCCTGCTTGCGCATCATCTGGTACCACTCGATCCATACCGCGCCAGGGATGCGCCCCTTGCGAGGGCAGAAGTCGACCCCGTAGGGCGAGGAGCTGGCCCCCACCCATTCGTCCTGGTCTCGCACGTCGAGCAGCACCACGGACGGGTCCTTCAGGGCCCGCAGCATTTCGTCCCGGTCGATCATCAGCTCGGGTTTCGGGTCGAGCGGGAACCGCTTCGGCTCGGGCTCCACGGGCTCCGTCGAGAGCGGCAGCCCTTCCTTCATCCAGGCCCTGAGCCCGCCGTGGAGGATGGCCACCCTCGGATGGCCGAGATACTTCAGCAGGAAGTAGCCACGACAGGACTGCCCGTAGCCGTTGTTCATCGCATCTTCGTAGATGACCGCGGTCTCCTTCCCCGAGAGCCCCGCCTGGCCGAAGAGGTCCGCGAACTTGTGCTGCATCGTCGCGAGCCCCTCCGGGGTGGAGCTCGACAGGTAGGTGAATACGTCCCGGACGTTGACCGCTCCGGGGATGTGCCCGGCGGCGTACTCCTCGGGGGCTCGGGTGTCGATGATGACGATGTTCTCTCCGCGTGCTCGAGCCTCGGCGAGCTCGCGGGGCGACAGCAAAAGCTTCTGGTTCATCATGTTCTCCTCCATGGGGTAGGGGGCGGGATGATAGACGAGGAGGGGCTCCCAGTGGTTTCCGCGCGACACCGCTGCCCGCGTGTGCTGCATCGCCACGCCCATCACGGGCGCCAGTAAGCCTTGAAGCGCGGACGCGCACTCGCCCGGTGGTCCGCAGGCCTCCGGCGATGGCGTCGGCCGAAGGCTTCGATCCGCACCGGCTGTGCGTGCGCGGCCTGCGCGCATGGCGCGAAGCCGCTGACCCCTCCGCTCGACTCGTCCAGCTCCGGCAGCTCACGCGCCTCCAGTTCCGGCTCCGGCTATTCCGGCCGCGGCTCTGGAGGCGCGTGAGCCGCCGGAGTGGGGGGAGTGGGCGATGGAATACATCGGCATCGACGTGCACAAGCGGGAAAGTATTTGGGCATGAATGTCTGTTGTTGAAACAGTGCATCCCTTAACAGGCCGGGCCCGTCGAGGCAGCCCTGCCATACACCCGCTCCTGCTCCCATGTTACAGAGACATGGGGGGATTGACTCCAGTGCGGATAGCCGAGAACCGTTTCACGAATGCAGGCCCAGTAGAATCCACCATCCAGAACGTCGCTCACCTCGAACTATGGATAGGGAACGCTCGGCAGGCAGCGCACTACTACTGCCGGGGATTTGGCTTCTCCCTGGTAGCATACGCCGGACCCGAGACTGGAGTACGTGACAGAGCTTCCTATGTGGTGCGGCAAGGTGGGTGTTGCCTCGTCCTCACCGCCGCACTTCTCCCGAACTCTTGCATCGCGGAGCACGTCCACCTCCATGGTGATGGCATTCGAGACGTCGCCTTCTCGGTCACGGACGCCGCGAAAGCCTTCCGGCAATCGGTTGAACGCGGCGCTGTCCCCATCGCCGAGCCGTGGGAGGAAACGGACGTTCACGGAACCCTGAGAAAGGCCAGCATTGCCTCGTATGGAGGCCTGATTCACACCTTCGTCGAGCACCACGACTACAAGGGCTGCTTTGCCCCACACTTCGTGGCGGCAGTTCCAGCCGATGACCCTTTGCCGCCGGTAGGGCTGTTCGCCATCGATCATGTCGTGGGCAATGTCGAGTCGGGCCAGCTGGAACCCTGGGCCCGTTACTACGAGGAGAGCCTCGGATTCGCCAGGCGCCAGCATTTCGATGACGAGACCATTTCCACCCCCCTCACCGCCCTCACGAACACGGTGCTGTCCACGACGGACGAACAGGTGAAGTTGCTGCTCAATGAGCCCGGCCGAGGGACGAAGCGCTCGCAAATCGAGGAGTACCTGCTCTTCAACGGAGGTCCTGGCGTGCAGCACGTTGCGTTCGCAACCCGTGACATCCAAACGTCCGTGCGGGCCCTCCGCGCACGCGGAATCGATTTCCTCCACGTCCCAGCCGCCTACCGTGAGGCTCCGCGTCCGCCGCTCGCCGACAACAGCCTCGATCTCGAGGGGCTCCAGGAACTCGGCATCCTGGTCGATCGCGACGTACATGGCCATCTTCTCCAGATCTTCACCTGCATGCCCCAGGACCGGCCAACCCTCTTCTTCGAACTCATCGAGCGCCGTGGAAGCAACGGGTTTGGAGCAGGGAACGTGAGGGCGTTGTTCGCCGCGTTCGAACGAGAACAAGCCCAGCGCGGCAATCTCTAGTGCCCATCAAAACGCCCATGACGAGGCCGCACACAGAGCATCCCGTCGTCATCGTTGGCGCCGGGCCAGTCGGGCTCACCCTCGCGTCATTCCTGGCCAGATTCGAGGTTCCTACCGTGCTGCTCGAAGCCGGGGCACGCCATCGGCGCATCGGCTCCAGAGCCATCTTCGTTCAACGCGACGTGCTCGAGATCCTCGAGCGGATCGGCTGCGGCCGTGCGCTCGCGGACGGCGCTTTGTCGATCGAACGAGGGCATACCTACTTCCAGGAGCGCTTGCTCTACACGACCGAGTTCCCCCGTGATGAGAACGACGTCTTCCCTCCCTTCGTCAGCGTCCCTCAGACACGTACCGAGGAAGTGCTGCTCGATCAACTCCAGCGGCAAGGCCGGGTAGACATCCGCTGGGGCCACGAGGTGCAACCGGGGCTCATCGAAGACGAGCAGTGCGTCACCCTCACGGTGGCCGGCCCCTCCGGTGTCAAGGCCCTGTGTGCCTCCTATGTCGTGGGCTGTGATGGAGCTGGCTCCGTCATCCGCAAATCGATGGGAGTGGGCTACGAGGGACAGAGCCATGGCGACAAATTCCTGATTGTCGATCTCGAGCTCCACGGGGAACTGATGTCGCTCGAGCGGCACTTTCATTTCGATCCGAGTTTCAACCCCGGACGCCAGGTACTCCTCATTCCCCAACCGGGCGGGGTGTGGCGCATCGACTTCCAGGTACCGTTCGAGACAGAGCTCGCCTCGGAGAGGACCTCGGGGAAGCTCGACGAGCGCATTCAAAAGGTGCTGGGTGACCAGCGCTATGAAATTCGATGGGTCTCGCTCTATCAATTCCATCAGCTCGTGGCCCAGAAGTTCCAACGAGGTCGAGTATTCATCGCGGGCGACGCCGCCCACCTGATGAGTCCATTCGGCGCGAGGGGCATGAATTCAGGCATCGCCGACGCCGAGAACCTCGCATGGAAGTTGTGGCGGGTACTCTCCGGTCAGGCCAATGCGGCGCTCCTTGGCACCTATGAGCAGGAGCGGCGGGCAGCTGCGCTCGAGAACATCCGAATCACCACCCACACGATGCGGTTCATGGTTCCTCCGACTTCCGAAGAGCGGGCGGCGCGCGACCAGATCTTGCGCCGGAGCATCGAAAGTCCCGAGGCACGGGCCCTCGTGGACTCGGGCAAGCTCTACACGCCATTCACGTACGAGGACTCCCCCATCATCCTGAGTGCCGGAACGAACGCGGCTGTCACGCCACGGGCTGGGGCCATGGGTCCAGACGCTCCCTGCCGCGTGCACGGGAATGACAGCGTCACCCGCCTTCGCGCCCTCGTCGGCGATGGATTCGTGGGGCTGTATCTGGCCCGAGACGCAGAGGATGCTCGTTTCTGGGTGAGAACAGCGCGCCAGGAGGTTGAGGGCAAGGCGATCCGTCTTGCTGTCGTCGTGGCCTCGGACGCCGATGCCATGGAGCTCGAAGGGTGCGCCGTCATCGACACCACCGGCCGCATTCGAGCGGCATTTGGTCCCTTGGGAACACTCTCCATCTTGCGCCCGGATGGACACATCGCCGCTGTGTGGTCCGAGGCAAAGCCAGAACATCTCTGCTCGTTGGCCGACTTCGCCTCGGGTGCTGACATTGACAGCCTCTAGCAACCCCGCGAATGGTCATACACAAACGAATGAAGGTGTTTGATGCGAATGGACCGCAAGGGCATCGCGGCGTTGACACTCCTGTTGCTTCGTGTTCACCCTTGCCGACGGCACGACCACCGAGGTGAGCTCACCTGACCCTGGCCGAGCACTGATCACCGGAAATGCCGCCGACGCCAACCTGTTCAAGACGCCCTCGCTCTGGGGCATCAATCGAACGGCGCCGTACTTCCACGACCATTCGGCACGCGACTTCGACGAACTGCTCGACCATTACCAGGCCTTCTTCGACACCGCTCCGACGCCGTTGCCCGTCGCGCACTTCACCCACCAGGATCGCGAAGACCTCAAGGCATTCCTCCGCTTGCTCGACTAGCACCCATGCGGTGCGCCACGCCGACGCACTGGCTGTATGCCCGATTCGGTGGTCCACGGACCCTTGTGGGGATGGGGAGACAGGTTCGAAGCCTGTCTCTCCCCCGCTCACCTGGCCCCAGGGATGCGCTCGAGCATGTTCACCGGCTCGCCCTTGTACGAGCCGCGTGCGAACTCGCGGAACCCGCACCGGTGCGCAACCTTGACGGAGGCCTCGTTCCCCAGGTCGATGATGCATACCACGCGCTCCGGACCGAACCGGCTGTCCGCCCACCTCAGCGCCGCGCTCACCGCCTCCGTGGCGAAGCCCTTCCCTTGGGCCCACGGAGACAGCACCCATCCCGCCTCCTTCGCTCCCTCGAACGAGGGTTCGATCTCCCGCCGGAAGTCCGCGAGCCCCACCTCGCCGACGAACCGGCCCGTGCTCTTCTCGCGCACCACCCAGAACCCGTACCCCATCAAGTCCCAGTGGCCCACGTAGCGCAGCAGCCGGGCCCACATCTCCTCGCGCGTGGACGGCTTGCCGCCGATGTACCTCGTCACCTTCGGGTCTCCCCACATCTCGAAGGCTTCCTCGAAGTCCTCGCGTCGTGGGACTCGCAGCGTGAGGCGTTCGGTGTCGATGGTGGGAATGTCGATGGTGGGCACGGACTCCACTCCTTGGGGGTTGAACCGCCCCCACATTACTCGCGAAGCAGGTACGTGCACCGGGCGAGTTCGAGCACCGACGAGGAGCACCTTGGAGCTCGCCCGCCTGCCCTGGATTGGAGCGGGGCGCGCCATCCTGGGCCTGTATACTCCCGGCCATGCTTCCGGTGCTGGCACTCGGGTTCTCAGTGGCCCTCGGCTCTTCGGCTCCTCAACCAGGGCCGAGGCCGGTGACGTTCGAGGAGATGGTGAACCTGCCGGTCACCTTCGAGGGCCGGCACATGATTCCCCTGCCGCCCCAGCTGCCCCGCCGAGCGCTGCGCTTCGAGTCCGCACCGGAAAACCGTGGCCCTGCCAGCGAACTGCCCTGGGTGAACCTGCCCGGGGACACGGATGGCGGCCGGCGCACGCCCTGGGCGGTGCTGCTCGGGGAGATGCTCTTCCACGCGCCCCGGATGCTCGGACCGCTGTGCGTGCGGATGGGCGTGTCCTGCCACTCGTGCCACCCTCACGGCGCCACCAACCCCACCGTCTACACCGAGCACTCGTACATGGTGCCCGGGCGCATCGACCTCACCGTCTCCTACTTCTCGCCCACCGGGGACGACGGCATCCTCAATGCGCACATGGTGCCCACGCTGCGAGGCATCCGGCACACCGCGCCCTACCCGCTCGACGGCCGCACGCACGGCCTGAGGGAGCAGGTGCGCAACGTCATCGTCGGCGAGTTCGCCGTTCCCGAGGTGCCCGGCCACCTGATGGACGCGCTCGTCGCCTTCCTCAACCAGTTGGATCCGCTGCCCAACCCGAAGCTCGGCCCCCGGGGCCGACTCGCCCCCGGCGCGAGCGAGGCCGCCCAGCGCGGACAGACCGCCTTCTTCCGCCCGCGCGCCGAGCTGGATGGGGACTCCTGCGCCACATGCCACCCACCGGAGCTCGGCTTCACCGACGGCAAGGTGCACGTGCTCGGCAGCCAGCGCGAGCGCTACGACACCCCGACGCTCCTGGGGCTCGTCTACACTCCGCCGTACCTCCACGATGCCCGGGCGCGCACCTTGCCCGAAGTGCTCGTCGAGGTGGACAAGATGCTCGGCCTCGGGCTCTCCGAGGACGAGCGGAGCGACCTCACCGCCTACCTGCAAGCCATTGGCGACGAGGTGAACCCCTACGAGCCCGATCGGCGCGATCGCCGGGTGGCCCTCTCACTGGCCTTCGTCGACCTGGTGTTGGAGGGGCCCTACGCGCAGGACCCGCTCGTCTGGAGACTCACGTTGGAGACGGTGATGCGCGAGCTGGAAGATGAGCTGAAGGGAACACGCGCCCTCGAGTCCTTCCTCGCCACGGCGCGTCCGGCCTTCACCCGCCCGCCCAACGACGAAGACCGCAAGGCGCTGCGGGCGGCACGCCGGGCCCTGCTGGATTTCGTCACCCGCTCCACCCGAAAGACCCCGGCCTCCGCGCGCACCAACCCCCCCTGAGACGCCTCGGCTCACTTCTTTGCTCGACCCGGCCGCTTCACGAGGAAGGCGACGACCCGCTCGATGAGGTCGTAGGGGATCGGCTTGTTCAGCGGAAACTTGAGCGTGTCCTTCGCATCGCGATAGGGCGCGAGCTCTTCCTCGATGGGATCCTCGGAGCGGTAGACCGGGTAGAGGCCGATATGGTGTTTCCAGGCCGCGAAATACACCGCGTTCCGCGCGTCGAGCATGAGCGCGGGCATCCCATACTTGATCTTCTCCTCAGCCTTGGGCAGGACCTTGCGGATCGATTGCCGGACCTTCCTGAGGATGGCCTGGACGTCCTTGGGAGACGAGGCGATGTAGTCATCGATCGTCGAGGGCTCGTCCGCCGAGCCACTGCCCTTGGCAGGAGGAGGAGCTGAGGCGGCCTTCGCGCGGGGCTTCTCATCACTTCCCGGCCGGAAGCGCATGGCACTCCACACGGAGTCGAGCGCGACCAGACGCACTCCCTCGATGTCATGCTGCTGCAGGTGATTCCACAGCACGTCCCGGTTGAGGTTCGTGCCCAGCTGTCCCGCCTTGGGGTACGCCGCCCACGCGATGCGGTCCTGCTTCGCGGCCTCGATGAGGGGCGCGCACTTCGTGTCCACCTCAGCGAGCGTCTTGACGAAGACGAGGACGGCTTCCGCCTTGGCCGAGGTCGTGGTCGCGACGTCGTCGAGGTCCACGTCCGCAGGCTTGCCCATGACGCGAACCTTCATGCCTTCCTTGAGGTTCAATTTCTTCGCGAGGCTCATGGACGAATCTTCTCGGGGTTCCCGAAGAGGTGTCAAAGAACATGCGCTCGGCCCCCCATCGGGGTGCTCACCGCGCCAGGAACAGCTTCCCCACCTTGTTCGACCCCAATTCCGTGAACCAGATGTTCCCATCCGGGCCCTGCACGATGCGATGCATGACGGTCTGGGTCGTCGGCACCTTGTAGAAGGTGATCGGCACCTTCGAGACGTCGGCGGGAGGGGTCGTCAGGATCGATTTGTCGATGCGGACGATGTAGTCGCCGCCAGCGGGGCTGGGATTGGCGGGAGTGGGATTATTCTGGTCGATGTACTGCTGCACCCAGAGGTTCTTCTCACCATCGAACGCGAGGCCGGCGAGGATCACGTTCGACTGCGTCATCGGCACCGGGTACTCGGTGATGGTTCCGTCGGGAGTGATGCGGGCGACGCGGTTGCCGGCCTCCTCGGAGAACCACATGGCGTTGCTGCCCGGCTCGGGGACGATGGCAATGGGGCGGCTGTTGTGCGTCGGGATGGGGAACTCCTTCACCTCGCCGTCCGGGGTGATGCGCGCGATGGCGTTGCCGACCAACTCGGTCACCCACATCGTCCCGTCGTTGCCAGCGCGGACGTAGATGGGGACGCTGCCCACCGTCGGCAGCACGAACGTCGTGAGCTTCCCGTCGGGCGTCACCCGGCCGACCGTCCCGGTCGACTTTCCGGTGAACCAGATGGTCCTGCCGTCCAGCCCAAAGCCCATACCGTGCGGATGCGTGTTGATCTTCTGTCCGCCCGGGCAGGTCGGGCAGTCGAGACGAGCATCGAACCGCAGGTCGGGCTTCCCGTTCTCACCGAGCCGGACGATCTCGCCCGTGAACTCGAGGGTCACCCAGAGCCGGCCATTCGCGTCGAACTCGATGCCGTGCGGCCCGCTGCGAGTGGGCATCGGAAAGAACGTCATCGCGCCCGACTCGGTCACCCGCACGACCTCGTCATAGTTCTGGCCGGTGATCCAGAGCGCCTTGCCACCCTTTGCGTCGAAGGTGATCTCGTGCGTGGAGCCCGTCGGCGCCGGATGGCAGGCGCCGGTCTGTACCGAGGGCAGATTCGGATAAGCGACCGGAAACTCCACGACGGTGCCGGGCGGCGGGGCGGACGGCGACACCGGTGCGGCGCCAAGCGCCAAAGCGACGATGGGTGCGAACATGTTGACTACCTCCGGTCCTCGCAACCTGACAGGCCAAGGACGATGCCTTGTCGAGCTTCAGGTGTCGAAGCGATAGGGGGTCTCGCTGATGGAAGCTCGCGTTGCGAACTGCTGACTGAATCTGTTCAGCTCAGCGTAAGGGGCAATCGGCAGGACGTCCCGGAACTCCAGATGAGTCACGAGGCAGAAGAGCGAGACCTCCAGAAAACTCAGGTCCCGCTGCGGCGGGAGCGCGGCGAGCGCGGACCTCGCGTTCTCCTCCAGCCACGACATCATGTTGACCAGCCCATTCCGCATCTTCGTGTGGTGCGCATGACTGTCGCTGGGGCCGGCCAGCTTTCCCATGATCAGCGACACTTCCGTCGCCATGGCCTGAAGAACGAGCTCCTGCGCATTGGCAAGCACCGGCTCGTCGAGGTCCTCAGGCCATACCACACGGGGTCTGAGACTCGACTGCCGCCATAGCTCGCGACAGACATTGAGAGCCCCGAACCAGACCCCCCGGGGCGTCTGCAAGCTGGGTATTTTGAGCGCGGGGTTGCCGCCATAGTCCCCCGGATCGGTGGACATGAGGTCTCGCACCACCCGAAAGGAGTAGTCGACGCGCATCTCCGCGGCGAACACCCGTGTGATACGCGTAAAGTGTGAACTCGAGCGGCCGATGATGACAGGTCTGGCGAGCTCTTCGAGCGCAGCTGGCATACGTCTTCCTCCGATCTTGGGAACTTCGCGAGGCAACTATCCGTTCGCGAGGGGGCCGAAGCCTCTGAGCGGCAGCGTGGAAGCACGGTGCAGCCAGTTGTCCTCGGGGTAGCGGGCCGTGCCATCGATGAGGTGGACCGAGTAGGCGTGACGGCTCTTGGACGAGGTATTGGCGCCGCTCTTGTGGGGCAGCAGCCCGTGGAGCACGACCAGGGTGCCCTTCTCCACCTCCAGAGGCACCATTCCCTCCTCGGGCAGTGGCGTGGGGTCCAGCACCCGGAACGCCGTGCCGCCTCCCTCGGCGCGCACGAAGCGCTTCTTCAATCCCAGCGTGTGCCCACCGGGCAATGCCCACAGACAGCCGTTCTCCAGCGTGGCGTCCTCCAGCGCGAACCAGAAACCCAGGCAGGTGGACGGCTCCGTGTACAGGAACGTCGCGTCCTGGTGGCAGCTGACCTCACCGCCAATGTGGGGCTGCTTGAAGATATACATCGACTGGAGCAGCAACGGCTGCTTCAGGCCCAGCTCCGAGGCCAGCCCCGCCAGCGCTCGCGTACGAGAGAAGCTGTCGAAGAGGGGATCCAGGTCGTGGAGTGCATGGCCAATCTTGTTGATGGACAGCGCCTTGTCCTGGCGCAGCGAGCCATCTGGACGGAAGGCGTTCTCCTCGAAGAAGAAGCGGACTGCATCCCCCGAGGAGAGGAAGTACTCGTCCGTGGTCCGCGTCTGGTCGCGCGTGGTGAAGACGGAGACCGTCTCCGGTTGAAAGCCGGCGACCAGCTCTTCAGCCCGGCGCTTCAAGGCGTCGCAGGCCGCCGCCGGGACGAATCCGGGAAGCACGAGGAAGCCCTGTCGCGCGAAGCCTCTGGCTCGGTCCATGTCCACTCCCATGGGGTGGAGCGTACCAGAAGGAGCGCCACGAGCATGCTGCACCGCTTCGCCAGCCTCCTGTCTACGCCGCCAGGTACACGGCACTCGCGATGCCCTCGTAGTCGATGACCCGGTCGCGCCGCATCCCGAGCCGCTCCACCACGCGGAGGGATGGCGCGTTCTCCAGGTGGATGATGGCCACCACCGGAACGTCGGGGATGTGCTTCTGAGCCAGCGCCAGGGCCACGCGAGCCATTTCCGTCGCATACCCCGAGCCCCAACACTGGGGACTGAACCGGTAGGCGAGGTTGAGCACCCGCTGTCCTTCGAGCTCCTTGTGGCGCACACCCCCAAAGCCCACGACAGTCCCGGGCGCGTCGCGCCGCTCCACGGCCCAGTACCCCACGCCGTGACTCGCCCAGTTTCCCAGCCACCGTGCCAGCAGCTCGCGCGCGTCATCCAGGGAGCTCAGGCTCCCGGAGGAGTCGAACCGGTTCGTCTCCGGGTCCGCATGGAGGGTGAACACCGCGTCCAGGTCACTCTCCTGGAGGCGGCGGAGCAGGAGTCGCTCGGTCGTCGTGCGCTCGAAGTCCCGAATCATGGCCGCGCAGATTGCGCCCGATGCGGACTCGCGCGCAACTTCGGCCCGACGCGCGCTCGCATGAACGCCATGTACTCGCTCTCGGACGTCTGCCGGCGCGCCTCCACGAGCGGAAGAATGTCGCTCGTCGCGACGTATCGCAGGCGATCCGACGAATCGTTCGTGGCCTCGAAGATGACCTCGGCGACGTGCTCCGACGTCGCATCCTTGCCCGCGCTTCGTGACGCGCGCATCGCCGCGAAGACCTCGCTCGCCGCCGAGACGAACACGTCGTAGTCGCGGACATCGCTCGACAGCGTGCTCGCCTCATTCGCCGACCGCTCGCCAAATTTCGTGCTGGTGACGCCACCCGGCTCCACGATCTTCACGCGGATGCCGAGCGCGCCGAGTTCGTACGAGAGCGACTCGGAGAAGCCCTCGAGCGCGAACTTGCTCGCGTTGTAGAGGGAAATCATGGGCAGTCCGAACACGCCGGCGCCGGAACTCACGTTGACGATGCAGCCCCCCTTGTTCTCGCGGAAGTGCGGCAGCACCGCACGCACGACGTTCATGACGCCGAACACGTTCACCTCGAACTGCTCGCGCACCTTCTCGTCCGGAGTCAGCTCGAACACGCCGAAGAGACCGAAGCCCGCGTTGTTCACCACGGCGTCGATGCGCCCGAACTGCGCGAGGCCCGCGTCGACGGCGGCGCGAATCGTCTCGGGCTTCTCGACGTCGAGCCGGGTGACGAACGTGCCGGGAATTTCCTGCGGCGTGCGCATGGTGGCGATGACGTTCCAGCCGCGGGCGGCGAACAGCTCCGCGGTGGCGCGGCCGAATCCGGACGACGCGCCGGTGACGAGAACGGTCTTCTTCATGGTGCTTCCTCCTGTGAGGGCACTCAAGTAACGCGGTGCAACTGGTGCAACAATCGCTGTAAATTGGCATGGACTGATGCAGAGGACAGCACAATGAAACGACCCGGTCTCTTCGAGCTCCAGGCCGTCTCGGCCGTCGCGTCGCACCGCAGCTTCCGCGCCGCCGCGGCCGAGCTCGGCCTCTCGCCCTCGGCCTTGAGCCATGTGGTCGCGGCGCTCGAGAAGCGGCTCGGCGTCCGGCTCTTCCATCGCACAACGCGCAGCGTCTCGCTCACGGAGGCCGGTGAGCGGTTTCTCTCACGCGTCCGGCCCGCGCTCGCCGAGCTCTCGGCGGCGATGGAGTCGGTCAACGAGTTCCGCGACACTCCGACGGGCACGCTGCGCATCACCACCTCGGAGGGCGCGGCGCGGCAGGTGCTCACGCCGGTGGTGCTCGAGTTCATGAAGCGCCATCCCGACATGAAGGTCGAGCTCGTGGTCGACTCGCGGTTCGTCGACATCGTGAAGGAGGGCTTCGACGCCGGCATCCGGCTGCTCGAAGCGGTGCCGCACGACATGGTGGCCGTGCCCTGCGGTCCGAAACAGCGCGCCGCGGTGGTCGGTTCACCCCGGTATTTCAAGGCGAACCGGCCTCCGAAGGTGCCTGCCGAGCTGAGTGCGCACCGGTGCATCCGCACGCGGAAGAAGAATGGCGGATTCTACGCATGGGAGTTCGAGCGTCACGGAGAGGAGTTCGCGATCGAGGTCGATGGGCCGCTCACGCTCGACACGCTCGCGCTGGTCCTCGAGGCCGCGCTGAACGGCGCGGGGCTCGCGTATCTGAACGAGTGGGACGTTCGCCCGTACGTCGCGTCCGGAAAGCTCGTGAGCGTGCTGGAGGACTGGCTGCCGGCGTGGCCGGGGCTGTGCGTCTTCTACCCCAGCCATCGTCACGTGCCGGCGGGTTTGCGTGCGTTCGTCGACGTGGTGAAGGAGGTCACAAAGCGCGACGCTTCACGTTGAGCGGTGGCTCGCGCGAGGGGGCTCAGCCCACGCGCTCCCCGGGAATCGTGCCGAGGCGTTGCCGTACCCGCCGGGAATGCTCGTGCAGACCGTTGTCATCCAGCCGGGCCGCCGCCCATGACACCGCCGCCGGCCACGAGGCCAGGATGGAGTACGGCACGACCGAGGGCTTGACGCGGTGGATGATGACCCGGGCGATCAGTGCCAGGGAGGGAGAGTTGATGAGCGCCACGATTCCCATCGACCACCGGCGCATCAGCACCGTCTGGTCTCGCAGGAAGGTCCACTGCTGCTCGCGCTGCTCGGAGGTGAGCGCTTGGAGCTGGCGGATGTCCACGATGGAGACGAACCGTTCCCCCCGCCGCAGATGGGACAGGGTGCGCTCGAACAGCTCCGCCTGTTGCTCATTCGTGATCACGCGCGGGAACGTCACCCGCAGCAGGGGCCAGAGCGAATCGTCAACGTGAATAGAAGTCGGCGGACCCATGCGGGGGGGAAGTCAGGAGCCTCCCCATCCTTCTACCATGTGATGAGCCTGGGAACGTCCGCGGCAGCGGGAGTGGAAGGGACGTAGCCGCAGGCGGCCAGCAATCCCAAACAGACAATCGAAGGGGGCGTCTCCTCCCCTCCTCCGGCCGCCCGCCGCGCCTCACCGCACAACAAGCACCCCCACTTATTCTGATGGATACGAGAAATTTCACTTGAAATCCTCAAATCTAGAGGTATACCTTGATCCCACAAAGGCACTGACTTCCCACACAGGCCGAACTGCGGGCTGCCATCGGCAGTCGGGAGGGTATCCACGGGCAGATCCATCCAGAACGACGTTGCGAGGTTCAACCTGTTGCATCCCACGGAGGTGTTGCGATGAGTGACGTGCACGAACCGGAATCCACCAGCGGGAGTGCGTGGCTCGAGCTCGAGGATGGAATCACGTGCTCGCGCAGGCCCGTGCTGACCAGCACCTACGCCGTCCTCCCCGCCTCCGTGCCCGCCTCCGCCGTCGCCAGGACGGAGACTGCGGAGCCCACGGCGCTGGCGAAGAGCCCGGACCTGCCGGAGTTGCTCCTGGAGACTCTGCGGCTCTTCGATGCCGTCGGCGCACACATCCCCCGGCGCATCAGCGACGAGGAGCTCGGCGATGCCCTGGAGGCCATCCATAAGATGGTCCAGGAGGGACAGCCGAGGTGGAGGATCCAGGTGAGGATCCTCTCCACCCTCTTCTGGGTGAGTGCCCACTCGGTGCAGGACTGCGTCCACGAGCTCGTCGGGACGGAGACGGCGGCCACCGGGAGCGGCAGGACCAAGAGCCGTGAGTAGCATCCGGGTGGGGCCGCGCAGCCCCGCCCTCTTCCAACAAGTGATGACTGGCGGGCAGCTTCGTGCCGCGAGGTTGTAAACCTCGAAGTGCGGGGTAGCCTGTGCGGCATGGACACTCCGCTGTCGACCCGGACCGCCATCCTGACGGTGCTGATCCATGGCAGGAGCTACGGCCTGGAAATCATCGAGAAGGTGCGGGAGCGTACCGAGGGGAAGATCCTCCTGAATGAAGGCTCGGTGTACCCCGCCCTCAAGGCGCTCGAGCGCGAGGGCCTGGTGCGCAGCTTCGAGGGAGAACCCCTGCCGGAGCGCGGCGGCCGGCCGAGGCGTTACTACGCGCTGACGGGTGAGGGCTTGCGTGCCGCGCATGAACAGAAGCCGGCCATGCCGGGTCTGCTGAGGCCCGTGGAAGGCATGTGACGCACGGGCCTGGCGGCCAGGGCCAGGCATCCGCGGTGGGCTTGCCCCGAGCGCGCCTGATAGAGACGGCGGCAATATGACCGCCCGACGCGTCTACGGCGCCACGCCCTTCAACATCCCCGGAGAGTTCGCCGGGCTCGACTTCTCTGTAGACTCGCGCCTCCTGTGGGCAATCCTCCCCGGCGAGGACACCACCCTGCTGGTGTCCTTCGACGTGGCGCGCGGCACGGTGGCCGAGCAGCGGGAGGTAGACGGGCGCTGGCGGGTGGTCCATGCGCTGCCGGGTGGCGACGTCCTGGTCGGATGGTGGGGGCGCATCCGCCGCATCTCCGCCCACGGGAAGACGGCGTGGACGCTCAAAGGAGAGCAGGCGCTCCACCTGGCCGCGATGAGCCCGAACCGGTCCGTGTTCGTCAGCGTCGAAAAGTCCAAGGCGCAGGTCCGGGACGCCAGGCGCAACACCGTCCTCCATACCCTCCAGGAGAAGGACGGGGACATCTACGCCGTCGCCTTCAGCGCGGATGGGGCGCTGCTCGCGACCGGGTCGTCGAAGGGGACGGTTCGGCTGTTCGACACACGCACCGGTAAGGAGCGGGCGAAGCGGGGCGGCAACAAGGTCCTCGCCCTCGCTTTCTCACCCACGGGGGAGCACCTGCTCGTCGGCCACGGCACCGGAAAGGTGGCGCTGTGGGCCGTGGATGATCTGAAGCCAGTGTCACACTTCGTGGCCCATCACACGTTCGAGGAGGGTGGCGGCGCCGGTTGCCGCTGGGTCGCCTTCTCCTCGGACGGCAAGCGCGCGTTCTCGCTCGGCAACGAGCACCTGCTGCGTTCGTGGATCATCCCGGACGGCGGCGAGGGGTCGGCGATCAACGTGCCCCGGAGGCACGCGCAGGGCTCGGTCACCGCGCTCTCCCCCGACGGCCAGTGGATCGCCACCGGCTCCACCACGGGCGCGCTGAGCGTGTGGTCGACGGAGGACGGAACGTCGCGGGTAGAGGACGCCGCGCCGGCGCCGATTCTCGGGCTGGCCCTCACCCCGCGCGCGGTCGTGGCAACATCGAACGCCACCTGCGTCTCCTGGGATCGCGCCAGCGGGAAGCGGACGGAGATCGACGCCGGCTTCCCTCCCACGGACGCGAAGGGCCTCTCGTCCAGCCTGCTGGTGCGGCTCGACTACGATTCGATCTTCGTCGGGAAGTCGCTCGACGCGAAGGCGCGCGAGGCGTTTCAGCTCTCCACTTATGCCTCGGGTCCGCTCGCGGTCTCTCGAGATGAGACGCTGCTCGCCGCGCCGGCCCAGGAGCATGTCCAGGTGTGGGAGCTGAAGCGCGGCCTGCTCCGGGCGGAGCTGCCACACGCGGAGCAGGTGAGGGCGTGCGCCTTTGGCCCGGAGGACACGTGGCTGGTCACCGCGGACAGCGCGCTGCACCTGTGGCGGCTGGGGAAGACGCCGGAGGCGATTCGCGACATCCCCCTGGTGAGCAATGGGTCGGACACGATCGTGCGAGGGCTGGCGGTCTCCCCCCGCAGCTGGATCGCGGCCAGCCTGGACGGCAGCATCAACAACGCAGACGCGGAGAGCGCGCTGCTCATGGTGGATCCGCGCAGCGGCGAGACGGTGAGCCGGCTCGAGCGTCCCGAGGTGCGGTTGGGGCAGGTGGCCTTCGTGGGGGACACGCGCGTCGCGGTGGCCGACTCGCTGGGGCGGCTACTCCTCGCGGAGGTGGCCACCCCGACGAAGGCGCGCTGGCTCGAGCCCGAGGAGGAAGACGTCTGGCCCCAGACGGGGATGAAGGAGGCGCGGCCGATCGCGACGCTCGGCGATGCGGTGGCCTACGTGGGCCCGGACGGCAGCGTGGTGGTGGAGACCCTGAAGGCGGGCAAGGCCAAGGACGGCGCGCCCTTCCTGCTCGAGGCGGAAGCAGAGCCCGTCTCGGCGCCCAGGGGCGGCAAGAAGGCGAAGGCCGCCGCGACGGCCAGACCCGAGGGCCTGTTCGAGAAGCGCCTCGCCGAAGCGCGCTTCCTCTTCGCGGGCCGCTTCAAGCACACGAGCCCCACGTTCCGCGAGCAGACGGTGAAGGAGCTGGGCGGGAGGGTCGCGGCCAGGCCGGACGCCCAGGTCACGCACCTGGTGCTGGGCGAGAACGCCGCGGACACGCTGGCGGCCGCGCTGAAGGCCAAGGGGGCGACGTTCACGCAACTCTCGGAGCAGGCACTGATGAAGCTCCTGCTGCCCACCGCGGCGGAGGCGAGCGCACTGCTCCGGAACGAGGTGGAGCGCGGCGCCGAGCGGTGGAACACCTGGCGCAAGCGCTACGTGGAGGTCCGCGGGGAGGACTTCCCCGCGCCGCTCCAGCGCATCGACCTGGGAGGCATCGACTTGCGGGAGCACCACCTGTCGGTGCTGGACTTCACCGAGGCCCGGCTCGCCGGCGCTGACCTCTCGAAGGTGGACCTGTTCGACACCGTCTTCCGTGGCGCGGATCTGCGCGAGGCGGACCTCACCCGGGCGAAGTGCTACCGAACCGTCTTCACCGGGGCGGACCTGAGCGGGGCCCGGCTCGGCGCGGACCTGAGCGGAGCCCGCTTCGACGGCGCGGACCTCCGCGACGCGGACCTCTCGGACGCCCAGCTGTTCCACACCGATCTCTGTGGCGCGGACCTGCGTGGGGCTCGGATGCCCTCCACGCTGAAGGACGTGAAGCACGACGCGAAGACCCGGTGGCCCAAGGGCTTCCGTCCCTAGCGGCAGGGAGGCTCGGAGCCGAGGGCCAGCAGGAATCAAACGTTCGTTCGATTCCGCCGACCCTCGGAAAGAGACTCCCAGGCCGCGGGGTTGTGACGAGCTACTGAACCTGCGCCAGGATGTCGTTCAGCATCTGCTCGGTGAACTTGCCCTGGGAGAAGGCGATCAGCTTGTAGGCGGGCATGTCGTTGACGAACACCAGCGTCGACATTTCGGCCTTCTTCCTGGCCTTCTCCTCCTGGGGCGAGCGCTTCACGGTGCTTTGCTCCCCGGGCGCCTCTCCCATGATGACGCTCGCCAGCCGCGAGTAGAACGCCTTCCCCTTGGGGTGGTTCTTGAACTCCTTCACCGTGGAGTGGCGCGTCAGCACGGGGACAGGCACCTGGGCTGTCTCCACCAGGACGTGCTTTCTCAGGGGCAGGCTCCTGGATGAGCCACCGACGAGGATGTCGAACCGGCCAGGATTGACGGACCAGCGGTGGAGGGCGGCGTTGTAGTAGGCGAAGTCACGCGAGTTCAACGTGAAGCTCACCGTCTTCTCCTCGCCGGGCTCGAGCGCCACCTTGGTGAAAGCCTTGAGCTCCTTGTCCGGACGGCTGACCGCGGGTTTGTCCTCACGGACGTAGAGCTGAACGATTTCCTTTCCAGCCACCTTCCCTTCGTTCCTGACCTTGAGCTGGACAGTCAGACGCTCGGTGTCCTTGATGGACGCCGCGCTGAGGGTCAGCTCCGAGTAGGCGAAGGTGGTGTAGCTGAGACCAAAACCAAAGGGGAACAGCGGCGTGATGTTCTTCTTGTCGTAGTACCGGTAGCCAATGAAGACGCCTTCGCCGTAGTGGGCCTGCTGATTCAGCCCGGGGAACTCGGTGGAGGTCGGCGTATCTTCCACCCTCAGCGGGAAGGTCTCCGCCAGTTTCGCCGAGGGGTTGACCCGGCCCGTCAGGATATCGGCGATGGCACCTCCGCCCGCCTGCCCCGTCAACCAGCCCTCCAGGATGGCCTTCACCCGGCCCACCCAGGGCATGGTGATGGCGGAGCCGTTCATCAACACCACCACCGTGTTGGGCTGAACCTGGCTGACCGCGTCGATCAACCGGTGATGCCCTTCGGGGATATCCAGCGAGGAGCGGTCGAAGCCTTCGGACTCGTGGCTGTCGGGCAGTCCGGCGAAGATGATGGCGACGTCCGCGTTCCTCGCCTGCTCCCGCGCTTCCTCGATCAACTGGGCCGTGGTGACGCCCTCCGCGTCGTAGCCGCTCGCGTAACCGAAGCGCTCGCTCCCGCCCATGATCGCCAGCAGCTCGTCATATGCATTGGAGATGCGGGTCGGATTCACCTGCGAGCTTCCAGCGCCCTGGTAGCGGGGATCCTTGGCGAAGGCACCAATCAGGGCGAGCTTCTTCTTCCGCCCCGCGTCCAACGGCAGGATGTTGTCATCGTTCTTCAGCAGGATGATGCCTTCACCCGCCACCTGCCTCGCCAGGGCGTGATGCTGTTCCACGTCGAAGCGAGCACCGGTCCGGCGACTTTCCGCGGCCTTGAGGATTACGGAGAGCAGCGAGGTCACCACGTCGTCCAGGCGTGAAACCGGCAGCTGGCCCGCGTTGACGGCCGCGATGATCTTCTTGCGATTCACGTCGCCGCTGCCGGGCATCTCCAGGTTCAGCCCGGCCATGACGCCCTTGGCGCGATCATGGACAGCGCCCCAATCCGACACCACGAACCCCTGGAACCCCCACTCATCCCGCAGAATGTCCTCGAGCAGGAGGTGGTTCTCGGAGGCATAGACACCATTCACCTTGTTATAGGCGCACATCACCGACCACGGCTGGGCCTGGGTGACGGCGATCTCGAAAGCGGGCAGGTAGATTTCGCGCAGGGTCCGCTCATCGAGGTTCGAGCTGCTCACCATCCGCTCGAACTCCTGGTTGTTCACCGCGAAATGCTTCAAGGAGGTCCCCACCCCCTCGCCCTGCGCACCCTGGATATAGGCAGCGGCCAGCTGGCCGGCCAGGACAGGGTCCTCCGAGAAGTACTCGAAGTTACGCCCGCCCAGGGGAGAGCGCTTCATGTTGATGCCCGGACCCAGCAGGATCTGGACGTCATGGGCCTGGCACTCCCTGGCCAGGGCGGCGCCCACCTGCCGGATGAGGTCCGTGTTCCAGGTGGAGGCCAGGGCGGAAGCGGTGGGGAAACAGGTCGCGGGAACGCTCTCCGCCACGCTCTGCCCCAGCGCCTTCCGGAGCCCATGCGGACCATCCGTCATGAAGATGGAAGGGATACCCAGCCGCTCAATCTTGTGGGTCGTCCACGGGCCATTGCCAGACAAGAGCAGGGCCTTCTCCTCCAGCGTCATCCGGGACACCAGTTCCTGCGCTCTTGCCTTGTAGTCTTTGGATTGTTCAGACATGTCAGGAAGTCCTCTGCCAGGCTTCAGGGCACGGTGACCGCGTTCTCGGCCATGACGCCCCGGTACCAGAGGGCGCTGTCCTTGGGGATGCGCTGCTGGGTCTTGTAGTCCACCCAGACGATACCGAAGCGCTGCGAGTAGCCGCGGTCCCACTCGAAGTTGTCCAAGAGCGACCACACGAAATAACCGGCCACCGGCGCGCCCCCCTCCATCGCGCGCCGGGCCGCGACGAAATGGTCTCGCAGGAAGGTGAGCCGCTTCTCATCCCTCACACGCCCATCCGGACCGGGAGGCGTCGAGTAGCTCACCCCGTTCTCCGTGATGTAGATCTTGCGCGGCCTGTACTCGAAGTGGACACGCAGCAGGAGCTCCCGGAGGCCGTCGGGGTAGACCTCCCAGCCCATCTCGGTCCAATCCTTCTCGGGCGCGACGAACACCTTGCGGGGCTCGTTCTCCGCCTCCGGCACCTTGTCGCTCCGCACGACCGCGCGGCTGTAGTAGTTGATCCCCAGGAAGTCGCACTTCACCGCGATGGCCTCGAGGTCCCCGGGCCGCACCACGGTGAGCCCCTCGGGCGGCAGGTGCCCGGCCGCGATGTGGTCGGCGATCATGTCCGCCGGGTAGTGGTGCCCGAACAGGGGGTCGAGGAACCAGCGGTTGGAGTAGCCGTCATGGTGCCGGGCCGCATCGTGGTCCGCCGCGCTCGGCGAGGCGGGCTCCGCGGGCGCCAGGTTCAGGGTGATTCCGACCTCGGCCCCGGGGCTCGCGGCGCGAATGACGGGGACGGCGAGCCCGTGGGACAGGAGCACGTGATGGCTCGCCTCGAGCGCCGAGCGATAGTCCTTCAGGCCCGGCGCGTGGATCCCCAGCTGGTAGCCGAGCATGCTCGTGCACCAGGGCTCGTTGTGGGTGATCCACTTCTTCACCCGATCGCCCAGAGCCCGCGCGACGACGCTCGAGTACTCGACGAACGCCTCCGCGGTCGACCGCCGCACCCAGCCACCCTCATCCTGGAGCACCTGGGGCAGATCCCAATGGTACAGCGTCACGAAGGGTTCGATCCCCGCCTCGAGCAACGCGTCCACCAGGCGGCCATAGAAGTCCAGGCCGGGCTGATTCACCTTCCCACGGCCCGCGGGGAGGATGCGCGGCCACGCCACGGAGAAGCGGTAGTGCTTGACCCCGAGGCTCTTCATCAACGCGATGTCGTCGCGGAAGCGATGGTAGTGATCGCAGGCGACATCTCCGTCCGTCCCGTCCTTCACCTTGCCGGGCGTCTTCGAGAAGCGATCCCAGATCGACTCACCGCGCCCATCCTCCATCGCGGCACCTTCGATCTGGTAGGAGGAGGTGGCAACACCCCAGGCAAACCCACTCGGAAAGCTGATGTTCGTCATACGTTTGGAACCTCGACTCAGCGAGTCTCATCAAGACGCCACGCCCACGGGGAGCACACTCCCCGGGCCAGCGGCGCTCATCCCCTGCAACCCCACCGTACCGGACTCGGCGCCCTGTCCGAACAGGTGACACCTCACCCAGCGGTTCTGCTCGAGCTGCGTCGTGCCCGGCATCTCCTGCCGACATACTTTCATGACACTCGGGCACCGATCCGCGAACGGACATCCGGGCGGCGGATCAATCAACTTGGGCGCACCCGACTTCGCCCTCAGTTCGCTCTTCATGGAGCCGTTCGGGTCCGGCACCGCGGAGAGCAGGAGCTGCGTATACGGGTGCGCCGGCCGGTGCATCAACTCCTCGCTCGGCGCCCCCTCCACGATGTGCCCCGCGTACATCACCATCGTCCGGTCCGCGAAGTAGCGCGCACTCGCGATGTCATGCGTGATGTACAGATACGAAATCCCCCGCTCCTCCTTGAGGCGCTCCATCAGGTTCAGGACGCCGACGCGGATCGACACGTCGAGCATGGAGATCGGCTCGTCCGCCAGGATGACGGAGGGCCCCGGCGCCAGCGCTCGCGCGATCGCCACGCGCTGCCGCTGCCCGCCCGACAGCTGATGCGGATAGCGGGACGCGATCTCCGCCGCCGGCTTCAGCTCGACAGTCTCGAGCAGCTCATGCACGCGGTCCCTGAGCTCGGCGTCGCCCTTCGCCTTTCCATGGAGGAGCAGGGGCCGCTCGAGGTGATTGCCAATCGTATGGACCGGGTTCAGTGACCCGAACGGATCCTGGAAGATCATCTGCACCTGCGCCCGGTAGGCGAGCGAGGCCGTCCGCGGCTCCTCCTGGAGGATGTCCCTGCCACGGAAGAAGATCTTCCCGCTCGACGGCTCCATCAGCCGCACGAGCAGCCGCGCGATGGTGCTCTTGCCGCTGCCCGACTCGCCAACGAGCGCGACGACCTGCCGCTGCCCGAGGGCGAAGGACACCTCATGGAGGGCACGCAGCCGCTTCGGCCGGAAGCCGCCCCCCACCTGGAAGTACTTGCCGAGGCCCTTCGCCTCGAGGATCGCCTGGCTCTCCAGATTGATGGTCGTCATGGTGCATCCAGATGGCAGGCGTCGATGTGATCAGGCCCCAGCACGCGCAGCTCGGGCACGTCGGCCTTGCAACGGTCCGTCGCCGAGGGGCAGCGCGGATGGAAGCGGCACCCCTCGGGCAGCTTTCGCATGTCCGGGGGCGAGCCAGGAATGCCCACGAGCTTCCTGCGCGGGCCTCGAACCGAGGGGACCGAGTTCAGCAGCCCCTTCGTGTACGGGTGCCTGGGCGCGTGGAAGAGCTCCCGGGAAGGCCCCATCTCCACGAGCCTGCCCGCGTAGAGGACCGCGATGCGCGTGGAGAACTCGAGGATCAACGAGAGGTCATGCGTGATGAACAAGATGGAGAACCCGAGCTTGTCCTTGAGCTCCGCGACCTGGTGCAGGATTTCCTTCTGCACCACCACGTCGAGCGCCGTCGTCGGCTCGTCCATGAGCATCAGCGGCGGCTCGAGCGCGAGCGCGATGGCAATCACCACGCGCTGTCTCATTCCGCCTGAGAGCTGATGCGGGTAGCTCGTGAGCCGCGAGCTGTCGATCCCCACGAGCTTCAGCAGCGCGACGGCCCTGTCGAGGGCATCCGAGCGCTTCACCCGCTGGTGCGCCTGGATCGCGTCGATGATCTGATCCCCGATGGTGAGGATGGGGTTGAGCGAGTTCATCGCGCTCTGGAAGACGAGCGACACCTTGCGCCAGCGCAGCTCCCGCAGCCGCGCCTCGCTCATCCCCAGGATGTCCTCGCCCTCGAAGAGCACCTGCCCGCCCGTGATGACCGCGGGGGGGCGGAGGATGCGCAGGAGGGCCTGGGCCACGGTCGACTTGCCACTCCCCGACTCCCCAGCGAGCCCGAGCACCTCGCCGCGTCCGATGTCGAACGAGACACCGTCCACGGCGCACACGGGACCCGTGGGCGTCAGGTAGTCCACCCGGAGATCACGCACCGAAAGCAACGTCGAGGACTTAGTTTCCAATGTTCCTCACCACGGGGGTGGAGCTCCCCCCTTCCAGGTCATGGCTCTTGAGGAGCTGCGTCCAGGACCGCTCGGCCCGCAGCCGTGGGTTGGTGATCTCGTCGATGGCGAAGTTGACGAGCACGAGCGCGAACCCGACGAGCGCGACACACACGCCCGTGGGAACGACGGTCCACCACGCGCCCGTCAGCAGGGCCGCGTTGTTCGAGGCCCAGTACAGGTTCGTGCCCCACGTGACCACGCTGACATCCCCGATGCCCAGGAACTCGAGCCCCACCTGCGCGCCAATCGCGTAGACCGTCGCGGAGATGAAGCCGCTCATCAGGAGCGACGTCATGTTGGGGAGGATCTCCCGGAAGATGATTCGCAGGCGCCCTTCCCCACTGACGACGGCGGCCAGGACGAAGTCCTTCTCCCGCAGGGAGAGGATCTGCGAGCGCAGCACCCGTGCATTCCACGCCCACCCGGTGATGACCAGCACGAGCCCGATGGTGACGGGGCCGGGCTGAAGGTACGCGGCAATCACCACGGCCATGGGCAGCCCGGGGATGATCAGGAACACGTTCGTGATGAACGACAGGACGCTGTCGAGCCAGCCGCCGAAGAACCCGGCGGTCATCCCGACGAGCGCGCCAATCGCCATGACGGCGAAGCCCGTCACGAAGCCCACCACCAGCGATGTGCGCGCCCCGACGATCGTCTGCGCGAGCACGTCCTGCCCCTGCCCCGTCGTCCCGAAGAGGAACTCGGACGAGGGCGGCTGGTGCGGCGGGCCCACGAAGGCGGACGCGTCGCCCTTCACGAGCACCGGCCCGACGAGACCGAGCAGCACGAAGAAGAGGATGAGCACCGCCCCGACCGAGGCCTTGCGATTCTCGAGGAGCTGCCAGATGAACCCCGAGCGCTGCTTCTTTGTTTGATTCGCGGATGACACTCCAGCCACCCTCCTTCCCACCCGTCAGCGCGTCCGCGTCCGGGGATCGAGCCACACGTAAAGGATGTCCACCAGCAGGTTCGCGCCCAGCACGGCCAACGTGATGGTCAGGAAGATGCCCTGCATGAGCGGATAGTCCTGGTTGCGCACCGCCTGGATGAGCAGGTAGCCCTGCCCCGGGTACGAGAACACGATCTCCGTCAACAGCGAGCCGGAGAGGACGAAGCCCAGCGCCATCCCGAAGCCCGTGACGTTCGGCAGGAGCGCGTTGCGGGCGGCGTAGTGGAACATGATCCGCTTCTGCGACAGGCCCTTGGCCTTCGCCATGGTGATGTAGTCCTCGGCGAGCACGCTCACCATCGTGCTGCGCATGCCGAGCATCCAGCCTCCGAGCGACGCGACCACGATGGCCGACGCCGGGAGCACCATGTGATGGAGCACGCTGAGGATGAACTCGCCGCTGAAGTCGGGCGCGAGCGCGTCGCTGTAGGCATGCCGGACGGGGAAGCCTCCGATCATGAACCCGAACACGTAGAGGAGCACCATCGCGAGCCAGAAGTAGGGGAACGCGCCCAGGAAGATGAGCACCGGCGGCAGCACCGAATCCAACCAGCCGCCGCGCTTCCACGTGGCAACCACGCCGAGGAGCGAGCCGAGCACGAAGCTGATGAGCACCGCCACCCCCGACAGCAGGAGCGTCCAGCCAAGCCCCGTGGCGATCACGTCCGTCACCTTCGCGGGGAAGTACGCAACGGAGAGGCCGAGATCGCCCTGGAACAGGTGGTGGATATAGGTGAGGTACTGCTGGTGGAGCGGCTCGTTGGTGAAGCCAAACGCCACGCGCAGGGCGTCGATGGCCTCGGGTTGGAGCTGCCCCGCAAACCGCGCGAACATGGCCGAGGCGGGATCGCCCGGCATGAGGCGCGGGATGAAGAAGTTCAAGGAGAGAGAGGCCCACGCGGCGAACGCGTACAAGCCCAGGTTTCGCAATAGGTGTCGCACGAGCCGGCAGGCCTTTCTCTAACGCGTTGACGTCACTTGGGCTTCACTTCGGTCAGGACGATCAGGTACTCGGTGGGGCTGTTGGGCGTCAGCTTCGCGTAGGGGTTGTCCTTGTTCGGGAAGCCCGTGAAGCGGCGCGAGCTGTACTCACCCCAGGACGGGCCCGGGAACAGGGGGATGGCGGGCGCGTTCTGCACGAAGAGCACCTGCATCTGCCCGGCGAGCTTCTTCTGCTCCGCCGAGTCATTCGTGGCCTCGAACGCCCGCAGGAGCGCGTCGGCTTCCTTGCTCCCGAAGCGGCCCCAGTTCCGGGCGGAAATCTCGCCCACGGGCCGGAGCGTCTCGGTGCCCATGAGGTCACGGTAGAAGTGGTACGGCGTCGGCTCTTCCGACGTCCACCCCATGCTCAGGTCGTACTCGCCCTTCTGGAGCCGCTCGAACCAGGGGCTGAAGTCATAGGTCTTCAGCGTGGCGTCGATAGAAACCGCTTTCAGATTTTGCGCGATGATTTGCGCCGCACGCACCCAGTCAGACCAACCCGTGACGACGTTGACCTCGAAGTGCAGGGGCTTCTTGTCCGGCCCCACGCGAATGCCGTCCGGGCCCTTCTTGTAGCCGGCCTCGTCCAGCAGCGCGTTGGCCTTGGCCAGGTCCAGCTTCGTCCAGTCGCCAGACTCCAGGGCCTGGGGGTTGAACCAGGACTTGTGCGCGTCGCTGAGCGCCGTCGCGTCAGCGGGCCGCGTGTAGCCATACATCGCCACCTTGACGATCTGCTCGCGGTCGATCGCCATGCTGATCGCCTTGCGCACGCGGACGTCATCGAAGGGCTTCTTGGCGTTGTTCACATAGAGCGTCGTCGTGTTGCCCACGAGCGGGAACCAGTAGTGGTTGTGCTCCTTGTCCTTGTCGACGAAGACCCGCTCGATGTCGGGCACGAAGCTGCCCGCCCAGTCCAGCTCACCGGTGAGCAGCGCGAGGTTCGCCTGGTCGTTGCCCGGGTACGCCGGGAAGCGCAGGCTCTCCACGGCGGGCTTGCCGGGCTGCCAGTAGTGCGGGTTACGCCCGAGCTCGAAGATCTGATTCTGGAAGACCTTCACCTCGGTGAACGGACCCGTGGCCACGGGCGTCTCGTTCTTGTAGAGGACCGGGTCGGCGACGTCCTTCCACTTGTGCTCCGGGACGATCGGCTGATGAACGATGTAGATGAGGCCGGGCACGTAGGGACGCGACAGGGAGAACTCAACCGTCGAGTCGTCCTTCGCCTGAACCCCGTCCACGAACCCCCACACCGCCGCGAAGTCCAGGGCCTTGTGCTTCTTGAGGAGCTCGAAGGTGAAGGCCACGTCCTTGGCCGTGAACGGCTGGCCATCCGACCACTTCACGCCAGGGCGCAGGGACAGCGTGAGCTTCTTGTTGTCCGCGCTCCACTCGTGCTTCAAGGCCAGCCAGGGCACGAGCTCACCCTTGACCGCGTTGAAGATCATCAACGGCTCATAGACGCCGGCGCGGGTCGGCCAGCGCGCGGTGCCCGGCGCAATCAAGGGATTGAAGTTCCGAACCCAGGAGGCCTGCTGCTCCTGCACGATCGTAAGTGCCGTGGCCTTCACAGCGGCCGCGGCCTTGGGGGCGGCCTCAGGAGAGGGCTGGGCGCCTTCCTTCGGGCTCTTCGAGCAGTGAACGAGGCCCCCGAGCGACAGCAGGGACATGCAGATCAACAGCAGACGGCGTGACATGAATCGCTCCCTCCGTAAGGAGCGTCCCATATAATCTATTCACCTCGCCGTGAGCAGATTCGATTCTTCGACGCAAAGCGTTATCCGCGAGCACACCCGCCGCGGGACGTGGCCCGGCTCATGCCGCGACAGTCGCGGTGAAAAATCTCGATCACGATACAAAAAACAGGAATCAGCGAGATAGCTGCGAGCCCCACCAATCGTGTGAAGCCCCAAGGAGTCCCAACAAGCACCCGCTCCACTTCGCCCTGACGCAGGCGGGTGCTGCCGGCGGCCGCTGCACGGGGCACCGGCATGGTTGGTCTGACAGACGGCGGCCTTCCGAGCGCCCGCCAGCCCCCTCGCGACACAGTGGGCAACGCATTGAGGCCGTCGAGACAAGGCATTCCTTCCGATGGGGGGAGGAACCAGGGCCGGAGAGTGATTGCGGATGAGGCGCCACTCCGGACGCACCGTGCCCCAGCTCCTTGCGGCTCGACACATAAGCTGATACTTATTTGTTCGCGATGCAAACAGACGTCTTCAAGGCGATCTCGGACCCGAACCGGCGACAGCTCCTCGCCCTGCTGGCGGAAGGTGACCGGTCCGTGACGGAACTGATGGCGCCCTTTCGCATCAGCCAGCCGGCGATCAGCCAGCACCTCAAGGTCTTGCGCGAGGCGGGGCTCGTCAGCGAGCGGCGGGTGGGCCGCCATCGCCACTACCGGCTGAACCCCGCACCACTGCGCGAGGTGTTCGACTGGGTCGCACACTTCGAGCAGTTCTGGCTCGAGAAGCTGCGCGGGCTCGAGCAGTACCTGGACGAAGAGGACCCATGACGACCCAAGCCATCCGATACGAGTTCCACCTGCGCCATGCGCCCGAGCGCGTCTGGAAGGCGCTCACCACACGCGAGGCGATGGAGAAGTGGCTCATGCCCAACGACTTCGAGCCGCGCCTGGGCCACCGTTTCACCTTCCGCCGCGAGCCCATCCCCCAGCTCAACTTCGATGGCATCGCCCACTGCGAGGTGATCGCCCTCGAGCAGCCCAGGCACCTCGCGTTCACGTTCCGGGGCGGCGCGCTCGACACCCGGGTGTCATTCCGGCTGGAGCCCGAAGGGACTGGAACGCACCTGTTCTTCGAGCACAGCGGGTTCGACGTGAACGACCCCCGCCAGAAGTTCTCGTTCGACGCGATGGGCAAGGGCTGGAGCGGCCTGGGCAATAAGCTGGAGGAGCTGCTCGCCGCGGGCTGAAAGTCGTTGGCCCGCCCGTCTTCTCGAACGCCACATGTCCGCGAAAGCCTGGGCGCGGGCTTCCTCGAACTCTTCAGGCGGAGTATTTTCAGACCGGCTCGCCCAGATGAGACACCAGAGAATAAAACGGGTTATTTCTGGATTAATTAAAAATCCAGAATTTCCTGGAGACAATCAGGAGCTTGCGTTAGTCTGGCTTTAACCCGGTCCCATCCAGGGGCCGGGCACACCCTGCTGAAGGACGCTCAGCGCCGCGTTGTCCGGGGCCACGTCGATTCAGCAGACACCAGAAAGGCTCCCCATGATCGCAAGAATCAGGAACAACCGGTGGGTGAACCCGCTCGCAGTGCTCGTCGCGTGCCTCTTCCTGGCGTCGAATCCGGCGGTGGCCCAGACCCCGACCTTCAAGGTACTGGCCTTCTACAATGGCACCTGGGACGCGGCCCACATCGACTTCGTCAAGGAAGCCAATGTCTGGTTTCCCCAGATCGCCGCGCAGAACGGCTTCTCCTATACGTCCACCAACGACTGGAACCAGCTCAATGCCAGCAACCTCGCCCAGTACCAGGTCGTGATGTTCCTGGACGACCTGCCGCAGACCGCCGCCCAGCGGTCCGCGTTCCAGCAGTACGTGCAGAACGGCGGCGGATGGATGGGATTCCACGTCTGCGCATTCACCACAGCCCCGGACAGTTGGAGCTGGTACCACAACACGTTCCTCGGCTCGGGTGCGTTCAGGTCGAATACCTGGGGTCCCACCAGCGCCGTGCTGAAGGTCGAAACCCAGACGCACCCGTCGACCACGCGCCTGCCGGCGACCTACACCTCCGCGGTGAGCGAGTGGTACAGCTGGAGCAACAACCTGCGGAACAACCCTGACATCCAGGTTCTCGCCTCGGTCGACCCCGTGAGCTTCCCGCTGGGCACCGACCCGAACCAGTCCTGGTACAGCGGTGACTATCCAATCATGTGGACCAACAAGAAGTTCAAGATGCTGTATGCGAACTTCGGCCACAACGCCATGAACTACTCCACCAACACCCGGCTCTCCTCGACGTTCGCCAGCGAGATCCAGAACAGGTTCATCATCGATGGGTTGAAGTGGCTGGGCGGGGCCGGGACGACTCCGCCGCCGGGTCCGATCTCGCCGACCAGCTGGTACACTGCGGTGAGCAAGGGCTCCGGCAAGTGCGTGGACGCCAGAGCCGCGGCCTCGGCCAACGGCACCGTGGTCCAGCAGTACACCTGCAACGGCACCTACGCGCAGCACTTCCAATTCCAGACGACCGACGGCGGCTACGTGCGAATCAACAGCCGCCTCAACAGCGCCCAGGTCCTCGACGTGAAGGACGTGTCCTCGGCGGACGGCGCGCCCATTCAACTGTGGGCCTACGGCGGCGGCAACAACCAGCAGTGGCAGCCGGTAGCGGAGGCGGATGGCACCTACCACTTCGTCAGCCGCTACAGCGCCAAGTGCCTCACGGCCACGGGTTCCGCCGACAGCACCCAGTTGGTGCAGTCCTACTGCAACGGCAGCGCTTCCCAATCGTTCTCCCTCTCCCAGCAGCCGTAGCGCCTCGAGAAGGCTGAAAAGGTCGGGTTACGACTTCAGTGCCGACACGAGGTCGCCCGCGGCGAGCCGCTGGACGGACTCCGCGGAGGTATGGCGGAAGCGGAGCGCGTAGCCCTCGCTGCCAGCTGGGAGCGAGGGCTCGTCGTCGAGGCCCGCGAAGAACGTCGGCGCCGCGCCGAGCACCAGTCTGTGGGTGTCGCGAGTGCCCTCCAGGCGGCGCAGCCGGCGCAGGAAGTGGGCGGTGTCCTCGCCCTCGGCCCGCACCAGGACGGACACGCGCCCGTCCTGGCGTCGCACGTGCACGGTGCGGCTGCGCGCGGCGGCGTGCAGGCATGCCAGCTCCCAGAGCGTGGGGCGGGCGCCGGTGCCGAAATAGGCCGTGGTGTCCTTGCCCAGGTACGCGAGCGCCCCCCGGGAGCGGCCCACGCTGTGGAATGCACCCTCGGGAGGAATCTTCACGTCCACCCAGCGCAGCTGGCGCGCGGCGAGGTCGATGATGAGCGGCACCGAGATCTTCGCGTTCCCCTGCAGGTCGAAGCGCTGCTCCACCGTTCGCGCATCGAAGTGAGGCCCTCCCCCACTCTCGCGAACCATGAAGCCGGCGAAGGCATCCTCCATCCGGTCGAAGGAGATGCTGTTGAAGGAGAAGACCACGGGCACCACGTACCGCACGCCCTGCTCCAGCAGCCGGGGCGCGTTCACGTCCAGGAACTCGGCGCCTCCCAGCGGCGGCGGGCCCGAGGTGATGTCCCCCGAGTGCACGGCGGCGTCACCGGGCAGGCGCAGGTTCGTGTAATCGCAAAGCCCTACCAACCACCACCGCTTGTCGTAGAGCGCCACGGAGAGGTCCAGATCCACATCCGTGTCCTTGGGCTCCGTCCAGTGCACGAAGAAGCGCAGGTGCTGCCCCTCCGGCAACCGCAACACGCTCCCGCGGGGCACGGCCACCAGCGCCCGCGACGCTGTCTTCTCCGCCAGGGGAACGAGCAGGTCGGACAGGGCCTCGTCGAGCACCGCGTGGGGGAAGGGCGGCAGCCGCTCCGCCCGCCGCAGCAGCTCGCGCTCAAGCGGCGCGACGAGCCGTCCAATGGTGTCGCCGGGCAGCAGCGGACGCTGATCCTCCATTCCCCAGGCGTGGGTCGCCTCGCCCTTGGGGAAGAACACCCGCCGGCTGAAGGGCGCGTGGCGACGGCGCAGGTGGGCCGCCGCGGTGAGCAGCAGCGCGGGCGCGGCGCGAGGAATCGTCTCCTCCAGGGTGGTCACCAGTTCCGACTCGAGCAACGCGGCGTCGGGCTGCGCGAGCGCCAAACGGCTCACATGGTCCAGCCGCCGCATCAGCTCTCCGGGCCGCTGCCGCAGGAGCCGCAGCGCACCGCGGATGTCCCGCGCCTCCATTGCCGCCTCGACCTGGGCACTCCAGGAGCGGAAGCGCAGGGTGAGCCCGCCGTGGGCCGGGTGCACCTGGAATGCGTCCGGGTGCACACGGGCCTGCTCGAGCAGGGCCTGAGCGAAGGGCGTCTCGGGTGCGAGCACCGTGCCGCGAAGGACGGCGAAGGCGAGAGAGACTTTCGGGTGCGCCCGCCAGTCCTCGAAGACGTGGAGCTTCCCGGCCTGAGCCTTCCACAGGCCCGGGTGACGCTGCACGTCCTCGGTGAGGTTGAGCAGGGAGAAGCGCTCCAGGGCATGCAGGAGGGCACGCCGCATCGGCCGGGGAGGACTCTTCAGCGGCACCTTGGCGGTGAGGTCGGGGTTGCCACCTGCCCATGCGACAAGCACACGGAGGATGTCCGTCGCCGTCTTCAGGTGAGGGACGCCCCTGGCCATCACGTCCCCCACCGTGCGCGAGTCACGGAGAAGGATGCCGAAGACGTGGGCGAGGGTCTCCTTCACGGGGATGCGAGCCGGCAGCCAGTCGAGCACTCTCGGGCCAAAGGCGGAGACGAGCGCCCGCAGGGTGTCCATCTCGTCCGGGCGGAGCACGGTGGCGCGCGACAGCAGGCGCTGCAAGAGCGAGCTCGCGGCGGCCTCCCGATCCGTGCCGAGCGACAGCCGCGTCATCCGCCCCCAGGTCCGTGCATACGTGCCCGGGGAATACGGTACTGGCTTGAGGAACGGCTCCGAGGGAGAGAGGCGACGGTTGCAGATGGGGCACGCGCTGTAGTTGCTCCCGTCGAAGCACCGCTCGCAGACGAGATGGGCACACGGAGCCAATGCGCGCACCGTGCCGACCTCACCGCAGTGGATGCAAGGCTGCTCCGGCTGCTGGAACAGCCACACGAGCACGCGCCGGACGAAGAGCGCATGCGTGTCCTCCGGGACGCTCGCGGGGAAGCCGCGGAAGAGCGGGACGAAGGGGCGGTTGTGCCCGAGCGCATCCGCCAGCGTGTCGAAGAGGAAGCGGCCTACCTGGGCCAACGCATCGGAAGGGAGCGCGAGCAACGCGGCTCTCAGGTCACCCGATAGGGCGTAACCCAGCCCGAGCAGATCCGTCTCCAGTGCGTCGACGCCCCGCAGCGAGCCTGGGCGCGCGGCGTCTCCAGGAGGGAGGAAGACGAGCCCCGTCTTCCGAAGCAGCAGCGCGTCGATGGCATCGGGAAGGTCGAGCGCGGGGGCGCCCATGGTGGTTCCAGTGGGAAGAAGGTGGGGCGGAGAGCGGGTGCACTACCTTTAGTGGGTGAGAAGGAAGCACACCCAGAGCCGCCCCGGTTTGAGACCCTAGCAAAGCCCCCACGCGCACCACCAGGGGTGAGGAGTCTTAGCGGCCATCCACCGCGGAGGCGCCGTGCACGCGACCATCGTGCTCACGCCGCTCCCGCTCCGCGCGCTCCCGGGCCTCCTGCTCACGCCGCTCCCGCTCCGCACGCTCCCGAGCCTCCCGCTCACGCCGCTCCCGCTCCGCGCGCTCCCGAGCCTCCCGCTCACGCCGCTCCCTCTCCGCACGCTCCCGGGCCTCCCGCTCGCGCCGCTCCCGCTCCGCGCGCTCCCGAGCCTCCCGCTCACGCCGCTCCCTCTCCGCACGCTCCCGAGCCTCGCGCTCCCGAGCCTCGCGCTCACGCCGATCCCGCTCACGCCGCTCCCAATCCTCGCGCTCACGCCGCTCCCGCTCCGCGCGCTCCTGGTTCGCCCGGTCCACCGTGCCCGGATTGTGGTTGGCGGGCGTGTTGCCCCATGAGTCCGCAAGCGCCGGCGCGCTCGAATACAGGAAGAAAGCAGCGGACATCCAGGTGAACAGGGTCTTCATGACGGGCTCCTCCGGACAGGTGTCCTGGGGTGGAGGAGAGGCTCTTCGCAGGGGGCCTCTCGCTCCGTGTTATGCCCCTTCTGACGCTGGTGCCGGGGGCCTATTCGGGGTGATGAGATGTCGAAATATTTCGCTCGACCCGGGTCATCCCTCTCTGTCCAGCCACACTCCGGGTTCGTCGCGGCCATACAACTGGCACGTGCGCACATGCACTCCATGACGATGAAACAACTCCTGTTGTGGCCACTCGTGGCCGTCCTGGCCTCGACATGCCGAGGTCCCCAGCCGAAGCCTCCGGCCGGAGCCCCCCAGGCGCGGACCACGCTGTCCATTCAATGGCGGCCCGTGGACAACCTCGTGGGGAGTGGGAAGTTCTTCCGCTCCGAGCTGACGCTCGAGAACCAGGGGCCCGCGGCATTGGGGGCCAGCGGATGGAAGCTCTACTTCAGTTTCTCCCGGCGCTTCCTGAAGGACGCCGAGGGCAACGCCGCCGTGGTCCAGGAGCTCGAGAAGCAGGGGGTCCGGATCTCGAAGGCGGACCGGGCCGGGAGTGGCGACTACCACGTGCTCGAGCCCCTCGCGGACTTTCGACCCCTGCTCCCGGGAGAACGGCGTACGTTCCACATGCTGGCCAACTACCAGGCCATCCTGAAGACGGACGCACCCGCCGGATTCCACGTGGTATTCTCCGGTGCTCCGTCTCAGGAGGACGTCGCCTTCGCCGTGCCGTTGACCGTCGAGTTCGACGTCTCCGACCCGAAGCAGACCACGCGCTTCGGAGACGACGTGCTGCCGGTTCCGACCCCCGCGCTGCGCTACGCCGAGAACCCGGCCTTCCAGCCCCTGGACCTCTCGGCCCGGCTCCTGCCAACTCCCCGGCGGGTAAAGGAGGGAGCAGGACGGGTGACGCTTCGGGGCGATGTCGCCATCGTCCATGCGCCGGCCCTGGCGGGAGAGGCCGCCTATCTGGCCTCCGCGCTGCGAGACGTGTTGGCCGCATCCATCACGACCCGCGCGGATGAGGGAAACGCACGGATCTCCCTGCGCCTCGATGCAACCCTCGACATCGACGGAGATGGAGCGCGCGACGCGGAAGGATACGTCCTCGAGGTGAAGGACGGTCGGGTGAGCATCATCGGTGCGGACGCGGCAGGCGTGTTCTACGGCATCCAGACACTTCGCCAACTGGTGCCCACGGAGACTCACGTCGCGGCGATACGGCCCGGCGGCCGCCATACGGAGCTCTCCTTGCCGGAAGTATCCATCGCCGATGCGCCTGGGTTTGCCTACCGCGGCATGCACCTGGACGTGGCACGTCACTTCCAGTCCAAGGAGACGATCAAGAAGCTGCTCGACGTGCTGGCGCACTTCAAGATCAACACCTTTCACTTCCACCTGACGGATGACGAGGGCTGGCGGGTGGAAATCCCTGGCATCCCAGAGCTCACGCGCTACGGCGCACGCCGTGGCTTCGACCCGGCCGAAGCCGAGATGCTCCATATGGCGATGGGCTCCGGAAGCGACCTCGAGGATGGGGACCGCATCGGCCTCAAGCCCTCCCGGCCGAAGGAGGACGGCCGAGAGCTTCCACGGGCCTACCAGGGATTCGAGCCGGAAATGCTCAACTTCGTGGGCAAGGGCAGCGGCTTCTACACGGTCAGGGACTTCGAGGAGATCCTCGCCTACGCCACGGAGCGGCACATCACCGTGATTCCGGAGATTGACGTGCCGGGCCACGCGCGTGCCGCCGTGCGGGCCATGGAATACCGCTACCACACGCTCGAGGACTCGGACCCCACGAAGGCCTCCGAGTACCGCCTGTTCGACCCGCGGGACACGTCCCAACATCTGAGCGTCCAGAGCTACACGGACAACTTCCTCAATCCCTGTCTGGAGAGCACGTATGCCTTCCTGGACAAGGTCGTCCGGGAACTCAAGGCACGCTACGACGCGGTGCCGGGCGCCAGGTTCGTGGCCCTCCACGGAGGAGGAGACGAGCTGCCCCCACTGCGCTCCAACGTATGGTGGCAGGGCTCACCCCAGTGCAAACAAAACCCCGCCACCCGGGACCTGTCGGATGTCCAGCTCTACAACCACTTCCTCACCCGCTGGCATCGCATCATCACCTCGGCCGGTGCACGGATGACAGGCTGGGACGACGTCCTCCACCAGGGCCTGGCACTCGAGGGATTCATCCCCATGCCTTGGAGCAACGTGTGGGGATGGGGCCGCGAAGGCGATGCCTATACCTATGCCAACCGGGGCTACCAGGTCGTCCTCGCCCACGCCACGAACCTCTACCTGGACATGGCCTATGACAAGGACCCCGACGAGCCTGGCGCCGCTTGGGCCAACTTCATCGACGACAAACGGACGTTCGAGTACCGGCCCTTCGACATCTTCGCCAACGCCACCGAGGACGGCCTGGGCAGGCCGCTCGCACCGTCCACCTGGAAGGACAAGGAGCGCCTGTCGGCCGCCGGGAAGAAGAATCTCCTGGGCATGCAGGGCCTGCTGTGGGGGGAGAACGTCAAGACACCCCAGGTGCTCGAATACCTCGCCTTCCCGAGGATGCTCGGCGTGGCGGAGCGCGCCTGGAACCCCGAGCTTCCGCCCGTGAGCGAGATGCCCACGCTCTGGACGCGCTACACCAACAGCCTGGGCCAGTACGTGCTGCCACGGCTGGGCGTCTACCGGGCCGTGGATGTGCGAGGCGAGCTCCCGGAGCGCCTGGGGGTCAACTACCGCATCCCCCTGCCCGGTGCGCGGCGGGTCGAGGGACGCCTGGAGGCGAACGTGCTCTTTCCCGGACTCGTCCTCGAGTATTCGACCGACGCGGGAAGGACGTGGACCGTGTACACGGGGCCCACCCCGGTGCCAGGCCAGGTGCTCCTCAGAACCCGCGCGAGCGATGGCCGGGTCAGCCGCACCACCCCACTGGACTGAATTTTTGAGATGACAGCCGGGTCGGCCCCTCCTCGGTAATGACCCCCCACTCCGGGTTGAAGTCACAGCACACCGAGGAGTCTACGCCTCGAACCGCAACGGCACGTTCACCCTGTTGAGCGCGCACACGGCAGGCACCAGCGGCGTGTCCGAGACGCGCCTCTACTTCACCGACGTCAATGGCAACGGCCACGCCGACAAGCTCTTCTGGCGCCCGGACTATCGCGAGGGCCGCATCCAGGTCTACCTCGGCTCGGCCACGGGGTTCGCGGGCGCTCCCCTCATGGTTTTCCAGCCGCGTCCCAAGTAGACCGGGACCATGCTCCACAGGATGACTGCGGAGGGCCTGCCGGCACTCCTGTCCAGCACTCCGGAGAGAGCCCTCTTGGTGATGGGTCCCTGACCGTGGTTGTTTCTGCTCCAGGAAGACAGGTGGATGGCCCACGGTATGCCGCCGCCCGTCGTTTGCCGGGCAGGTGCCGACGTGACGTTCAAGCATCCAGACGAACAAGGCGGTGCGGTCAGGAAGGATCTGGCCACGGCGCAACTCGATGTGCTGTGGGATGCCCCCATCGGCATTGTCTATCTGGATCGGGACCTTCGCTATGTGCGTGTGAATGCCGCCCTGGCGGAGATGAACGGCGCGTCCGCCGAGGCGCACCTGGGCAAGACCGTCGCCGAGGTCCTCCCACCCGGCGAAGCCACCGAGAGCATCATCCAGAACCTCCTGACCGTCCTGACGACGGGCAAGCCGCTGAACTTCGAGCTCGAGTGGATTGCCTCCGGGACCCCTCCCCAGCGCCGGTTCTCCCGGGTGGGCTACTACCCTGTCTTCGATGGTGTGGAGGTGGTGGGGCTGTGCGGCTATGTCGAAGACACCACCGCCCAGAAGCTCGCGGACGAGGCACGTCGGGCGAGCGAAGCATGGCTCAGCCGGCTGTTCGACTCGGGTCTCATCGGCATTCTCGTCTGGAATCGCAATGGCTCCGTCCTGGATGCCAACAGCAGGTTCCTCGACATGGTGGGCTACACCCAGGAAGACCTGAAGGCGGGCAACCTCCACTGGCCCGCGGTGATGCCACACCCTGAAGCGGAGTCCCCCGCGCCCTCCGCCGAGGAGCTGCTCGCGCTGCACGCGCCCTCCGAGAAAGAGCTCGTCCACAAGGACGGTACGCGCGTGCCGGTCCTCCAGATTGGTGCCTTCTTCGAGGGCTCCAAGACGGAGGGGGTCTCCTTCTTCCTCGACAGCGGCGAACTGCGGCGCGCCCAGGAGAGCGTCCGGCAGAGCGAGTCGCGGCTGCGCGGTGTGATGGCCGCTCTCTCCGAAGGCATCATCTTCCAGGACACGTCCGGGACGATCGGCTTCGCCAACGCGGCGGCCTCGCGGCTGCTCGACCTGACAAACGAGCAGCTCCTGGGCCGCAGCCCCCATGATCCGCGGTGGCACATGGTGCGCGAGGACGGCACCCGGTACCCGGGAGAGGAACATCCGGCCATGCTCGCCGTGCGCACGGGAGTCCCCCAGCTCGACAAGGTAATGGGCATCCACCACGCGGATGGCACCGTGACGTGGCTGTCCATCAACGCCTTCCCGCTGACCAGCCCTGATGGAGGCACCCCCATAGGCGCGGTGGCCTCCTTCTTCGACGTGACCCGGCGCAAGGCCGCCGAGGAGGCGCTGCGGATGAGCGAGGATCGCCTGAGGATGGCCATCGCCTCGGCGTCCCTCGGCACCTGGGACTACAACCCGGTCACCGGCTCGCTCCAGTGGGACGAGCGCTGCAAGGAGCTCTTCGGGCTGCCACCACAGGCCCCTGCGGACTACGACGTGTTCCTCTCGGCGCTCCCCGCCGAGGACCGGGAGCGCACGCACCAGGTCGTCCAGCGGACCCTCCAGCCGGAGAACGGCGGGAACTTCCATCTCGACTACCGCATCTTGCGGCTTGATGACCACGTCGAGCGGTGGATCTCCTCGCGGGGACGCGCCTACTTCGACGACAAGGGCCAGGCCTACCGCTTCGTCGGCACCGTCCTGGACATCACCCAGCGCAAACGCGACGAGGCCAACGCCCGCTTCCTGCTGGAGGCCAGCCGGATCCTCGCCGAGCACCTGAAGAGCACCGAGGAGATGCTTCAGCGTCTGGCCCGGCTGGCCGCCTCCACCCTTTGCAGCTACGGCACCATGTGCCTCGTGCAGGAGGACGGCTCCGTGCGCCGCGTCGCCAGTGCGCATCGGGATCCCGCGAAGGAGGATCTGCTCCGGGAGTCCGGGCGGTTCCTGGCCAACCGCACCGCGTCGAAATCGAAGCTGGAGGCCGTACTCAACGGCAAGCCCTGTCTCATCAAGGACTTCACTCCCGAGCTGCGCGAGAGGCTCGCCAACAGCCCCGAGCACCTGGACGTCATCAACGCGATGAATGCGTCCTCCATCATGGTGGTTCCGTTGCAAGCACGGGGGAAGATGCTCGGCCTGATGAGCCTGGCCGTGGTCGCCCCGCAGCGGCGGTTCGACGAGGAGGACCTGGCGTTCGCGCAGGAACTGGCCCACCGGGTCGCGGTGTCACTGGAGAACATCCGCCTCTACCAGGAGGCGCAGCAGGCCGTGGGCCTTCGCGACGAGTTCCTCTCCGTGGCCAGCCACGAGCTCAAGACGCCGCTCACCTCGCTCAAGCTCCAGCACGAGTTGCTCGGCCGGATGCTGAGCCAGGAGCGCCGGGTGGACATCGGCCCGAGGCTCTCCGCGGCGCTCCGGCAGGTGAACCGGCTCTCCTCACTCGTGGACAGCCTGCTGGACGTGAGCCGGATCAGCGCGGGCACCCTGAAGCTCGAACCCATCGACGTGGACCTCACCCAGCTCACCCGCGAGGCGCTCGACCGCATCAGGGACGTGGTCGACCAGGCGGGCTGCGCCGTGGACTTCCCTTCCGTGGCACCGGTGCGTGGGGATTGGGACCCGCTTCGGCTGGACCAGGTGCTCGTCAACCTGCTCGCCAACGCGGCCAAGTATGGCGCGGGCAAGCCCATCCACATCCGCGTGGAGGCGCGGGAGAAGCAGGCCCTCCTGACGATCCGGGATGAGGGCATCGGCATCGCCGCCAAGGACCTGCCCCGCCTGTTCAGCCGGTTCGGACGGGCCGTGTCGGAGCGGCACTATGGAGGGCTGGGGCTGGGGCTCTACATCTCCCGGCAGATCATCGAGGCCATGGGCGGCCGCATCCGGGTGGAGAGCCAGCCAGAGCAGGGGGCGACCTTCACCGTGGAATTGCCCCTGTGCACACCGGGCCAGCAGGCGCGGTGACACGCTCGTTCGCCTCGCGCCGGACCCCGGCGAGGCGATATGCCCCTCGCCTGCCCGGCCTCTTTTGGGAAGATAGCCTCCTCCCGAACACAATCCGCCCTCGAGCCTCGCCGCGAGCCCCACCCCCGCGAGAGCCTAAGTGCCTCCATGGCGAACTTCTCCTCCACGGAAACGCCCTCCTCCACACCCACGCCACCGGAGCCTCGACCCCAGGCCTCCCTGTCCACTGGCGGCCGCTCACGGCTCCTGGAGGGACTGGACGCCCTGCTCTCGGAGCCGCTGCGGAACGCACCGCCCAAGGAACTCATCCGTCACCGGATCCTGGTTGGCGCCACCTGCTTCCTGGTCCTCTCCAACTCCATCTACCTGCTGTGGTGCTTCCACCAGGGCTTCATCCCGTACGTGGGCATCCTCGCCAATATCGGCTACCTGTCGACGCTGGTGGTGGCACGCAAGTCCCGCACGCCCCACACCCCGTCGATGGTGCTGCTGCTGAACCTGACGCTGGGGCTCGTGGGTTCCATCTTCTCGGACAAGAACCCCACCGGCGGAGAGCATGCCTCGAACATGCTGCTGCCCGCCCTCGCCGTGTACCTGGTGGGGCCACGCCTGGCGTTGCCCATCACCCTGTTCGTGGTCGCGGCCCTGGGGATAGGCCACCCGCTCTACCGCGGGCATATCGGCATCGACCCCAGCGCCCTCTCCAGCGACCAGTTGTTGTTCGGCCACATCTTCGCGGGCGTCTCCTTCCTGGGCGCATGGGGACTGGGCTCGCTGCACAGCACCGCGCGGGATGCGGCCCAGACGTCGCTCGAGCGAACGCTGAAGGAGCTCCGGGACAGCGAGAGCAAGCTCAACAGTGTCATCGAGAGCACCAACGACATCGTGGTCTCGCTGGACACCAGCGGGAACCTGCTCACCGCGAACTCGGCCACGAGGCGCTTCTACCAGCAGCTCATGGGCACGTCGCTCGAGACGGGACAGCCGCTCTTCCGGCACGCGAGCCCCGAGAAGCTCAAGGAGTGGGACATACGCATGGCCCAGGTGTGCCAGGGCCAGCGCCTGCGCTTCGAGGAGACGTACCAGCTGGAGGGCGCCCGCATCGTGATGGACGTCATCATGCATCCCATCCACGGCGAGGACGGACGGACGGTGGGGGTGACGATGTTCGGACGCGACGTCTCCGCCCGCAAGGAGGCCGAGACCCGGCTGGGGGAGATGCACCGCACCCTGGTGGATGTCTCGCGGCAGGCGGGCATGGCCGAGGTCGCCACCGGCGTGCTCCACAACGTGGGCAACACCCTCAACAGCGTCAACATCTCCACGAGCATCGTCACCGACCGGCTCCGCAAATCCCGCGTCTCGGGCCTCGCCAAGGCCACCCAGCTCCTGCGCGAGCACCTCTCGGACATCCCCGCGTTCTTCGCCCAGGACCTGCAGGGCCAAAAGCTCCCGGCCTATCTCATCGCCCTGTCGGATCAGCTTCAGGAGGAGCGTGACGCCCTGATCCAGGAGATGAACTCCCTGGGAGAGAGCGTCGAGCACATCAAGTCCATCGTCAGCATGCAGCAGAAGCACGCGCGAGCCGCGGGAGCGGTGGAGCAGGTGGCCGTGCCTCAGCTCATCGACGAGGCGTTGCGCCTGCACGCCGTCTCCTTCGAGCGCCTGGGCATCCGCGTCGAGCGCGACTACACCCAGGTGCCCCCCATCTTCGTCGACCGGCACAAGCTGTTGCAGATCCTCATCAACCTGCTGAGCAACGCACGGCACGCACTGATGGCGAGCCCCAAGCAGAGCAAGCACCTGGGAATCCGTGTCCGGCCCACGCCCGAGGGAGGCAGTCTGAGCATCGAGGTGGACGACAACGGCATCGGCATTCTTCAGGAGAACATGGCGCGCATGTTCACGCAGGGCTTCACCACCAAGAAGACGGGGCATGGCTTCGGCCTGCACATCAGTGCCCTGGCCGCCGATGAGATGAATGGCCGGCTCACCTGCTCCAGCCCTGGCCCTGAACAGGGCGCCACCTTCAGGCTGGAGCTGCCTCTGGAGCTCACGGCCCAGAGGTTCCAGGCTTCGCCATCCCAGGCGGAAGGTGCTTGAGACGTGCCCTGAGGCGTGTGCCCCGGTCGTGGCGGGCTGCCGCTCCGGTTGATTCGAGCTACCGTGAGTCACATGCCTGCCTTCCCTCATCGCCTGCCGCGCCGGGTCGCCGCGTCGTTGATATCGGTTCTCGTGAACGCGGCATGCGCCACCACCCCACCGCAGCCTCCGCCCCCTACCGCCCGGGAGACACTCACGCGGCGCATCGACGAGGCCGTCGCACTGCGCACGCAAGGGAGGCAAGAAGAGGGTATCCAGCAGCTCTCTCGAATCCGGTTCGACGCATACGAGGCGAACGAGCCTGCCCTGGCGGCGCTCGCCCTGCACCGGAAAGGCGATCTGCTCCATGATCTCGGACGCGATGTCCCGGCGGGCCAGGCCTATGTCGCCGCGCTCGTAGAGTACGAAGTCCGTGGAGATCTCATGATGATAGGGCGCGCCGCACATGACCTGGGCGTGCTCGAGGGCGGCGGGCGCGAAGCGGAGCGCTGGTACCGCAGGGCGAGAGAGGCAAGACTGGAGGCGGGGGACAAGGCCGGGCTGCGGGTGACGGACAACAACCTCGCGATCACCCTCTTCTATCAGTCGCGGTTCGACGAGGCGGAGGCCCTCTACCTCGAGAGTGCCGGCATCGCCGAGGAGATCGGCGATCACCTGGGAGCCTTCAAGGCGCATGGCAACCTCGCGCTCCTGCACGCCATCGTCGCCGAAGGGGGATTCCCGTCCGAACAGGGGCCAGTACCGAAGGTGGATCCCACGTCGGGGCACGTGAAGCAGGGCCGGGAACACTTCGCGAAGGCAATCGCCGCGGGTGCGAGGATGGGCAAGGCCGAGGAGGACGCCTGTGCGCAGTTGGGCCGCTATGACAACCGCTGCGAATGGCTCAGCCCTGGCTCGACGCCCGAGAAGGGTGTGGCCCGCTTCTACGTGCGGCTGATTTCCGAAGTGGAGGTCATGCTCGACGAGGCGCGGGATGAGCGTGAGGCGCTCGACGAGGAGAGCGAGCCGGAGCAGGTGACGGAAGCAGAGGACACGCTCCTCGTCACGGAGACCCTGCTGGCGGCCGCGCTCACGCGTGCGGCGGATGCCCTCCGTGCCGCGGGGCCGGTCGATGAGCCGTCCACCCGGGACATCGAGCAATACGAGCAGCGCGCCCGTACCGTCTTCACGAACATGGCCCGTCGGCTCACGGAGACGGGTGGCACGGCCTCCGAGTTGTGTGGGCTCTACGCGTCCACCTCGGACCTGTGCTCTCGCTACCCCATGGCCGACGAGAAACCTCGGAAGGCCATACCGGACAAGAGCCCGAAGTGAAGTCGCGTCAGAGCCAGCTCGGGCTCGCGCGTCCCAGGCCCTTCAGGGCCCGCTCCGCCGCCCTCACGCCGAACCAGTTGGCCTCCTCGAAGAGGGCCATTCCGCCCAGGTCCGAGTGCTTCTGCGCCCAGGGTGTCGGCGGACTCGTTCAGCCAACCGCACGCCTCACGAGTTACCCGACACCCTGGGCTGAGGCTCATGGCACGTACAACTCCGCCGTTGCCAGGGCACCGGAGCCAGCGCCCCCTGCAACGAGGACCCTGCCGTCGGACAGCAATGCCGACACAGGAAACCAACGAGGGAAGGACGTACGTCCCGTCGGACTCCAAGTACGCGACGTCATGTCATACAGCATCGCAAAACTATATGGCTCCGACGCATAACCCGACCCACCACCCGCAATGAGCACCTTGCCACCAGGCAACAGCGTCGCGGTGTGGCCAGCACGTTGTCCAGGCATGGAGGTAGTAGCACTCCATGTCCCCGAAGCCGGGTCATACAACTCCGCTGTCGTCAGGCTAAAACCACCGTTGTAACTCCGTCCTCCAGCGACGAGCACCTTGCCATCAGGCAACAGCGTCGCCGTATGGTGGTAGCGAGGCGTGGACATGGAGCCGGTAGCGCTCCATGTCCCCGAAGACGGGTCGTATATCTCTGCAGTTGCGAGCGCGGTGACTTCAGAGCTTTCGTAACGCGATCCACCCACCACGAGCACCTTTCCATTGGCCAGCAGCGTTGCAGTGGCGTAGCCGCGAATGGATGACATCGACCCAACCGCCGTCCAGCTTCCCGAAGCCGGGTCGTACAACTCCGCCGTTGTAGTCCCATCTCCACCTGCGGCGAGCACCTTGCCATTGGAAAGCAGCGTCGCGGTGTGCTCCCTGCGGCGCGACGTCATGGAACCAGTAGAACGCCACGTGCCCGAGGACGGGTCATACACCTCCGCTGACACGCTCGGGCTGCCACCATAGTTTCCGCCAGCAACGAGAACCTTGCCATCCGCCAGTGGCGTCAGCGTGTGCGCCCACCGATCCTGGGCCATCGCCCCGGTAGCACTCCAGGTGCCGGAGCTCGGGTCATACACCTCAGCAGTCGCGAGTGTAGCGCTTGCTCTTGCTCCTCCCGCGACCAGTACCTTTCCGCCGGGCAGGGGCGCCGCTTTGGACCATTGCCTCGCCGTGGTCATGGAGCCCGTCGGGAACCAGCTCGAGGAACAGGGCGGCAGCCCCGTCACCGAAAAGCTCCGGGTGGCCGCCAGGGTGAAGGCATTGGTGACAGTGGCAGTGATGGTGGGCGGCGTGCTCGAACTGACACAGAGGGGCGCCGTCCAGGTGGTGCTACTGCTCGAGGAAGTGTTGGTAGGTGTCCCCAGTGTGCCCAGGGTGGCCGCCCAGGTGAAGGTCAGGGCCGAGCCCTCGGGATCACTGGCCACCACCTCGTAGGTAAGCACCTGGCCCGAAGCCGCGGTGTCCGAGGAGTGGTAGGAGCGGACGATGATGGGATTGAAGTGGTTGATGACTGGCGTATCGCTGACGCAGAGGGCCACGGTGCCAGTGTTCTGCCCGCCGCGTCCGTCCGAGACGGTGACGGTGAGACGGCAGTTGTTGCATGCGCTGGCAGGCAGTGCCGAGGGCGTGAACCGAGCGGAACTGGAGGTCGCATTGGTCCAGGAACCGGCGCAGGTGGCGTTCCAGGAGTAGGAGAGGCTGTCTCCATCCGGATCCGAGGTCGAGACCGAGACAGTAGTCGTCTGTCCCACGGCGAGTTGCGTGAGCGTTGCTTGGACAGAAGCCAGTCGCGGCGAACTATTGAAGGAGATGGACAGCTGAGCATCTCCTGTCTCTCCTCCCATGGAGACATTGACAGCCAGAGCGATGCTCGACGAGAGACCACCGGAATCCGTGACGGTGATGGTCAGCCTCTGGATTCCGGCGGTACGAGGAGCCGTCCACGATGTGGAGGAAGCGGAGGCCGAGGAGAAGGAGCCCGCCGTGGAGGACCAGGAGTAGGTGAGGACATCTCCCGCGTTGGGATCATGTGCCGTGGCCTGCAGGGTGATGAAGCCGCCTGGTGCCACGGTGGTAGAGGATGCCACCAGCGAGTCAATCATCGGGGCTTCATTCTCAAACGGAGGAGGTGGGCTCACCTCCTGGAGGGTGATGGCTACGATGGTGACCCGATTGGCGGAGATGGTGACGCCCGAGGCGGAGCCCTCGAAAAGCCTGGCGCCCGAGGCGTCGAATGCTCGAGCGAGGAAGGAGCGATTCGAGCCTGCGGGGATGTCGCCGATGGTGCCGCCCCAGACGCCACCGGTGGGAGCGAGCTCTACGGTGACAGGGGGAATGTCCGCAGCACTGGAGGTGACGGTGACGCGGGAAATGCTGGCACCGATTTCCTGTCGCACGGACACCGCGAACTGGGCCGAGCCAGTGCCGTCAAAGGAAGGAGAGCAACTCGCGAGAAGCGCCGAGGCGAGCGCGAGGACAAAACACCTCATTGCTTTGGTCATATGCAAAGCCCCATGGCTGATGCTGCAATGAATCTTTTAGTTCGAAACGGTTCGCGAAGAGAAGGATGGGCACAGTGACAAATGGGTAGACGAATGCCAGTCGCGGCACGCATGGACGCCGATGTGGTCCAGGTGGTGCAGCGGGCGCTACATCGTCGGCATGGAGCGCTTCGGTCCACCGCGGCCATCGGCCGCGAAACGTGCTATGCTCGATGAGGCGTGAAGGAAAAAGCCTTCACGCAGCCACTGCCGCGGCGATTTCGCCTGAGCCCAATGACAACAAAAGAAGGTGCCACACACCTCCGCCCGTGACACTCACGCCGTGGGCTGACCGGCGCTGAGCGCCCGGGCCTGCTTGCGCCGCCGCAGCCCGCACTGGATGAAGCGCACCTCGCGCCCGCCCAGCCCCGCGATGGCGCTGTTCTCCTGCGCGCGGCGGATGCGGTACGGCAGCACCGCCTTCGCCGGGCCATACGGCAGGTACTTCGCCGCGTTGTAGCCCGCATTCGCTAAGTTGAACGAGATGTTGTCGCTCATCCCGTACAACCGGCTGAAGAAGACGCGCGAGTGGACTTTTGCCCCGGTTACATGGGCAGTAGGTTTATGCTGCCAACTTCTCCGGTAAGGCCGCAAGCTCAAAATCCGCTGGGCTCATGTAGCCCAGCGACGAGTGCCGCCGCTGGCGGTTGTAGAAGACCTCAATGTACTCGAAGAGGGCCAACCCGGCCTGCTCGTGCGTAGTGAAGTCAGTGGTGTAGACGAGCTCCAACTTCAAGCTGCTGAAGAAGCTCTCCACCACGGCGTTGTCCCAACAGTTGCTCTTGCGCGACATGCTGCACTGGATGCCGCGAGCCGCCAGCGCATGCTGGTAGTCGGCGCTGGCGTACTGACTGCCCCGGTCCGAATGGTGCAGTAGCCCCCGCGATGGCTGGCGTCCCCTGAGCGCCATGTCGAGCGCGTTGAGCACCAGGTGCCGGTCGATGTGCTCACCCATGGACCAGCCCACCACCTTGCGCGAGAAGAGGTCCACGACGACGGCCAGGTAGAGCCAGCCCTACCTCGTTCCCACGTAGGTAATGTCCGTGGCCCAAGTGCTATTGGGCTGGCCGGGGGAGAAGTTGCGCTCGAGGACGTTGGGAGCCACGGGCTGGTTGTGGTGTGAGTCCGTTGTCCGCACTAAGCGACGCTTCTTGCGAACCGCCAGGCCTTGCTGGCCCATGATGCGAGCCACGCGCTTGCGGATCACTCGCTGCCCACGGGCGCGCAGCTCGGCGTGCACGCGTGCGCTACCATACGTGCCGCGGCTCTCCTGATACACTTGCGGCACCACCTCGGCCAGGGCCCGGTCCGCCTTGTGCCGCTCGGACTCCGGGCGCTCCTTCCAGGCGTAGTAGCCCGAGCGCGACACGCCCAGCTGCTGGCACATCCAGACAGATTATCGAGGCCATGGGAGGCCACATCCGGGTGGAGAGCCAGTCAAGCCAGGAGGCGACGTTCACCGTGGAGTTGCCCCTGTGCACACCGGGCCAACGGACGCGGTGACCCGACCCGCCGCTCAGAGCCAGCTCGGGTCCGCGCGTCCCAGGCCCTTCAGGGCCCGCTCCGCCGCTCCCACGCCGAACCAGTTGGCCTCCTCGAAGAGGGCCATTCCGCCCAGGTCCGAGTGCGCGAAGTGCAGCGCCTCGCCCAGGCTCTCCTGCGCCGCGAAGCGCACCGGGCCCCACATGAAGCCCGGTGAGGGGCGCACCATCGCGTGTCCCCAGCGCATCACCTCCAGGCGCCTCGCCTGTCCGGCGATGCCCGGGTGCGCGGCCATCACGTCCGCCATCACCAGCCCCTCCCACTCGGCATAGCCAGCGGAGAGCACCTTCTGACGCTCGGCCTTCGCGTCCAGCCCCGCCATGGGCAGGTACCAGGTGAGCACCGTGGGCCCGCGCTCGTCCATGCGCAGCGTCTGGTGCGTGGCCACCACGTAGCCCAGGCTGCGGCTCTCGTAGAAGACGTTGTCCCAGGCCAGCGGGAAGCCCCTCGACACAGGCGCCTCCGAGAGCGTCAGGTTCGCCACCACCCATGGCCCGTACTGGAAGGCGCCGAGCCACTCGGGGCGCTTCTCCCGCCACGGTGCCACCACATGCCCCGCCACGAAGCGCGGGCACGCCAGCACCACCTGCCGCGCCCGGTACGCCCGAGGCTTCCCCGTCCCCGCCTCCACTGCGTCCACCCGGCAGCCGCCCTCCACGGGCTCCACCGTGTGCACCAGCACGTCCCGCTCCACCTGCCCCGCCGGCAGCGAGGAGAGCAGTTGCCTCACCAGCCGTCCATTGCCCTCGGGCCAGCTCAGGAAGCCCTCGCTGCGCTCCCCCTTCCCGTCCTGCCTCGCGGCGAAGTACCAGATGCCCGCCCACGCCGAGACGCCCTCGGCCGTGGTGCCGTAGTCGTCCCGGCACGCGTAGTCCACCAGCCAGCGCAGCCGGGGCGAGCGGAAGCCCTCCGCCTCCATCCACTGCGCCATGCTCACCCTGTCGAGCGCCGTCCACTCGGCGTCATCGCTGGAGAGCGCCGTGGGCACCGCGAAGGCCTTGCGTCCCTTGGCGTCCCGCGCCGCCCCGAAGGCGTTCATCCTCGCATCGAAGCGCTCCAGCTCCGCCAGGTCCGCCGGGCTCGCCCCCGCGCGCAGGTACAGGCCCTCGTACCACTCGCCCTTGTAGAAGAGGCGCTCCTCGGGCTCGCGGATGAGCAGCTCCTCGGAGAAGGTGGGGTAGCCCTGCGCATCCACCCCCGTCACCGCGTCCATCTCACGCAGCAGCCGCATCACCGGCCCAGCATCCACCAGCGGGGCCGGCAGGTAGTGCGCGCCCCACGGGTACGCGGACACCTCGTTGCGCCCCGAGCGCGCCGTGCCTCCCGCCTCCGCGTCCAGCTCCAGCACCCGCACGTCCTTCACGCCCGCGGCCGCCAGCCGCCACGCCGCGCTCAGGCCCGCCACGCCCGCCCCCACCACCAGCACGTCCACTGTCTGCGATTCCGCCGCGCGAGGCAGCGGGCCGCCTCGCAGCTTGTGCCCCACGTCCACCGCCCGGTCCACGATGGCGCCGGGTACCGGCTCGCGCGGGCTCGTCCTCCGGCACGCACTGGCCGCCACCGCCGAGCCGAGGAACGCGGCGACGAGCTCCCGCCGCGTCAGTTCCACCGGCGCCACTCCTCCTCGTAATAGTGGACGAGCACCTGGTTGTTCAGCCGGTTCACCTCGGCCGGCAGCGGCCCCATGTCCATGGGGAACTGGAAGAGCGTGGCGTGCGTGTCGTCCGAGAGGAAGCGCAGCCCCTGGGGCAGCGGGCGGCGCGGCAGCGTGCCCTCGTGGGCCACCAGCACGTAGCCCCACTCGCCGAACGAGGGCACCAGCGTGTGGTACGGCTGCGTCCAGAAGCCCGCCGCCTTGAGCGTGGTGTCCACGCACCAGAAGGAGCGCCGGGCGTAGAGCGGCGAGGTGCTCTGGATGACGGCCACTCCGTCCGGTGCCAGCCGCCTCTTCAGCAGCTTGTAGAAGCCCGTGGTGTACAGCTTGCCCAGCGCGAAGTTGTTCGGGTCCGGGAAGTCCACCACGATAACGTCCCAGGTGTCTCTCCCCTCGCGCAGGAACTCCATCGCGTCCGTGTTGATGACGTGCATGCGCGGGTCCGCCATCGAGTGCGCGTTGAGCTCGGCCAGCTCGCCATAGCGCGTGGCGAGCCCCGTCATCGCCGGGTCCAGGTCCACCAGGGTGAGCGTCTTCACCTCGGGGTAGCGGAGGATCTCCCGCGCCGCGAGCCCATCCCCGCCGCCGAGAACCAGCACCCGCTCCGCCTTCCCCGCACGCACCATGGCCGGATGCACCAGCGCCTCGTGGTAGCGGTACTCGTCCACGCTGGAGAACTGCAGGTTGCCGTTGAGGTACAGCGAGAAGCCCCGCTTGCCCCGCGTCAGGACGATGCGCTGGTAGGGCGAGCTCGTCGCGTGCACCACCTCGTCCGCGTAGAGGTGCTCCTCGGAGAAGTTGGTCAGCCTGTCACCGAGCACCAGGCCCACCACGAGCAGGAGGCTGAGCACCACCGCCTTCACCCGCAGCCGCAGCGGGTGGGCCAGCACCGGCGCCAGCAGCCACGTGCTCCACAGGCCCACCAGCGCATTGAGCAGTCCGAAGAGCAGCGAGGTGCGCACCAGCCCCAGCTTCGGCACGAAGAGCAGCGGGAAGGTGATGCTCGCCGCCAGCGCGCCCAGGTAATCGAACGTGAGCACCTGGCTGACCAGGTCCTTGAACTTGAGCTGGTCCTTGAGGATGCGCAGCAGCAGGGGAATCTCCAGCCCCACCAGCGTGCCAATGACGAGCACGCACCCGTACAGCGCCACCCGGAACATGTCCGTGAGGGCGAAGGTGAGGAAGAGCAGCGGCGCGCATGCCCCGCCCACCAGGGCCACGCCCAGCTCCACCTCCACGAAGCGCTGGGGCACGCCGCGCTCGATGAAGCGCGACAGCCAGCTGCCAATTCCCATGGCGAAGAGGTAGCAGCCAATCACCGTGGAGAACTGGGTGATGGAGTCGCCGAGCAGATAGCTGGCGAGCGCGCCGACGATGAGCTCGTAGATGAGCCCACACGTGGCGATGACGAGGACGGTGACGAAGAGGAGCGTCTTGTTCAAAGCGGGTACTGCCTGCGACGGGGCATCAGCCCGAGATGGCCGCGGCCACGATGATGGCCAGGCCGATGATGAAGGAACCCATAACGATGCCGAGCGACGTGTTCTGGTCGACCTCGATCTCCTTTTGCACGTCGAACGGCATGATGAGCCGGAACACGAACAGGCCCGCCACGAACACCGCCAGCCCCACCAGCGAGTACACGAGACTCGCCAGCAGGTTGCCCACGTTCACCACCACTGCCAGCACACCCATCAGCATCACTTCCCTCCCATGAAACCGCCGGTCCAGTAGCGCACGCCGCTGCCTCGCGTCCCCGCCTGTCCCCGCTCCGAGCGCGTGAACGGCTCCCAACCAGAGAACGACATCAAGGCATAGAGCAGGACGACGACTCCTCCGATGAACTTCATGACCTTCCTCCCTCAATCCCCCGAGGACGAACCCAGGTTGCTCTCCGCCCAGCGCGTCGACTCGAAGCTGGACGAGCGGAAGAACGACAGCAGCGGCCCGATGAGCAGCAGCACCACCGACATGCAGAACCAGGTGCCGCGCGGGGTGTCGCTCACGAGCGTCACCTTGTAGCCGAGCCCCTGGGGCCGGCCATCGAAGAACGCCGTGGTGCGCAGCACGTAGCGCCCCGGCTCCACCGAGGACAGGTACTCCTCCTCCGACTGGCTGCCCTCGCTCCACGAGCCGTCCGAGTCGCTCCCCGCGTAGTAGCCCACCTCCTCGTAGAAGCTGACGACCTCGCCGTTCTCCTCGTTCACCAGGTCGCCCTGCACGCCCAGCCAGTTGTTGTTCACCGGCGCGACCAGCTCCGCGCGCACGTTGCCCTTCTTGTGGATGTCGAAGGGCTGGCTGAAGGTCATGGCCGAGGGCGTGCCGGATTGCATGTCCTGCTCCAGGGCCACCTCCTGCACCAGCACCGTCTCCTTGGCGGCCCTCATGTTCACCACGAGGAAGACGGCGAGCAGCGCCACGCCCCAGATGCCCGTCCACTTCCACGTGCCCGCGCTCGAGTGCGGGTTGGGCTGGCTGGGCGCGATGCCCTCGGGCGTGGGCAGGGGCTCCTGGAGCTGGAAGGCCTCCTTCACCACGCCGGGCGCGAGGTACTCGCCGAGCGTGTACGTCACCTCGTTGTCGGTGCGATCCACGTTCACCGAGTACGGCGGCGCCACGTACTCCTCCGCCTGCGCGTACTCGCCCGCCTGCACCTCCCAGTAGAACTCGCCCAGAACCGTCTCGGTGACGGCCGTCACGCTCTGGAAGGCCCGGTAGCGCCGGCCCTCCAGGTGCGCGGCCGATCCCGGGGACACCGCCACGTCGCCCGCGTCCAGCGGCTTGAGGAACACCCAGTGCCCGTTGGAGTTCATCAGCCAGGTGAAGCCGTGCGCCCGGTTGAAGAGGAGGTACTCCTCCCACGGGTAGCGCACGCCCTCCACCGTGCACGAGCGCACCAGGAAGCCGATGCACACCCACTCGGCGCCACCCAGCTTGCCCTTCGCGCCCAGGGGGATGAGGGGAGCGTGGTCCGGCTTCTCCAACAACTGGAGGAAGGCCAGCTTGCCCCGGCTCGCGTCCAGCAGCGCGCCACAGTAGGGGCACGCCACGCGCTTCGTCCGATCCGGGGCACGCAGCTCCAACGAGCCATTGCAGTTCGTGCAGCGCGCCTGCTGCAGCGACACCTTCTTCACTCGCGGCCGGAGCTGATCCGGAGGAATGCCCAGCTCCTCCAGCTTCAGCTTCTTGCCGACGTAGACCTCGGGCTCGCTCGTCCCCGTGCCGAAGTCCAGCGTGACGAAGACACCGCGTGGGCCCGTGGCGTCCACGTAGTGACTGTCCGCGCTCGGGTCCACGTCACTGGGGAGCTGGCCCGCGGCGGCCACCACGTGGCCATGCCCCCGCTCCTCCACCACGAGCCGGTGGCCCTGGAGGCTGAAGCGGTGACCGGGCTCGAAGTCCTCGAGCGACAGGCCCGGCTCGGTTCCAGAGGCGAGCATCAGGTGGAAGGCGCCCTCGGACTCGGAGAGCCAGCCGGTGCGCCCGTCGTCGAACTCCACGTACCACTCGTCCCAGGGCCCCGCGCCGTGGTCCTTCTGCAGGTGGCCCACCAGCCGGTAGCCATCGCGGCCAATGCGGCCCTCCACGTTGAGCTGCAGGGGTGAGTCGGTATCGACGATGGCGCCAATCTTCCCGTGCGCCTCGAGGTTGAGGCCCTGCTTCGCCACCACCGTCTGGCAGTGGCCGCACACCACCACCTGCGCCGTCCCCGCGGTGAACTCGACTGGAGCCCCGCACGACGGGCAATTCCCCTGGGTCACGCCACCACCCCCCGAGACAGCTCACGGACACGGCAGGAGGCCGCACCCAGGTGCCGCGCCAGCAGAGCCTCGAAGTCCGGGCGCTGGCGAGGGCGGCAGCAGTAGACGTTGAGCGCGGCGAAGCCGTGCTCCGGGAAGGTGTGGACGGCCAGGTGGCTCTCCGCCAGCAGCGTGAGGCCGGTGATGCCGCCCGGCTCCGGGAAGACGTGCCACTGCGGCTGGCCCACCACCTTCAGCTCCAGCAACACGATGAGCTCCTCGAAGAGGGCCGCGAGCACACCCGCGTCCCGCAGGCGCTCCGGCGGGCACCCGCTCACATCCACCAGCCATTCCTGTCCGGTCGTCAGCGTCCTTCCTCCCCTTTGAAGCCCCACCTTCTACCACGGACTCCGCCATTCCATGGCCGGGAGAACAGGGAGGACCGGGCCCTGGTACGCTGCGGGGACGTATGTCGCGGAAGGAACCCGGTCCCCCCTCCACCACTCCCCCGCCCGAGGGGGAGCACCTCGCCCCCAACACGCTCCGGACGCCCGCCACGGGCGCGGTGGCGCGGATGCTGCGCTCGTTGCGCGCACTGCCCGAGGCCTGGAGCGAGTCCGGCCCCGGCTGCGCGGGCATGGCCGGCTGGTTCAAGGCCGAGACGGCGCCGCCCACGGACATCACGGCCCGCTTCCGGGAGGTGCACCAGCGCGTGCGCGAGGATGAGCCGGTATTGCCGGACGAGGCGAAGCGCCACCTGTACCTGCTGGTGAAGGGGATGTTGGGGGACGAGGTGCCCGGCTACCTGGAGGACAACCAGAAGCGCCTGGAGAAGCGGGGACTGGAGACGCGCGAGGTGGCGGTGGACACCGAGGGGCGGCTCGTGGACAACGTGAAGGTGGTGCGCGAGGCGCTGCTGGACGCCATCCACTTCCGCCGCACGGTGGTGCTGGTGGGCCACAGCAAGGGGGGTGTGGAGGCCATGAGCACGCTGGCGCTCTACCCCGAGTTGCGCCGCCACGTACGCGCGGTGGTGGCGTTGCAGGCGCCATTCGGCGGCTCGGTCATCGCCAATGATCTGGTGACGACGCCGTCGCTGCAGCGGATGCTGGACATGGTGTTCCCCTCGCTGTTCCAGGGGGACGCGGCCTCGGTGGAGGACCTGTCGTACGCGCGGCGGATGGAGTTCGTGCGCAAACACCCCTACCCCACGGACATCCCCACGGTGGCGCTGGCGACGTCGAGACTGTCACGGCGCTCGCTGATGAGGCCGCTGTGCGCCTACGTGCACGAGCGCTACGGCTGGGCGTGCGACGGACTGGTGAACGCGGTGGACGCGGAGGTACCGGGCTCGCGCGTGGTGCGGCTGGACGACATGGACCACGCCGAGGCAGCCCTCATGGGACTGCCCGGCTTCTCCAACTACTACCCGAGCGACATCACCGAGACGATGGTCGCCCTCGCGCTCGAGACTTCCGAAGGGCCCCCGCAGCGGTGACGGTGGGATGAACCAGGAATATCCCTCTTCCAAGACGACCGAATTGAACACGGTGGGGTTCTGGCTCGACCAATACAACAAGCCCCCAGCCGCGGTCTCAACGAAGATCCCCATCTCGTAAGCGGAGCCATCCCGCGCCCGAGAGAAAGCCTCAGCAAGGTTTGGTGTCCGCAGAATCCGAACCCAGGCCGCCCCCTGCCTTGCCTTCTGGCTTACATAGAGGACGAGTTCTCTGCGGTGAGCCAAGTGCAAATCTTCTTTCGGAAGCATTCCAACGCCCCATGTTCACGACCTTGGGCACTGGCTCGGAGTTCTGGTCCGACAAACATCACCGAGACGATGGTCGCCCTCGCTCTTGAGACTCCGGCCCGATGAACCAAACGATGTCCCCAAGGTCAGGAGCACGACCAAGCCGCGCCCACTCCGAGTCAATGCGTGCGAGTTGCTCGTCCACCGAGCCCTCCCAGGGGTGGTAGGCACCACCTGGAAGAAGGTTGACGGCCCGGAGCAAACCCTGGCTCAGCAGTGGCTGAAGGGCACGGAGGGTTTCGCGGCGGATCTCCTCCTCCGAGGCATCGGGTTTGAGCTGACGCACATCATCCGCAATCCACCACAAGCCGATGTCACTGTCGGCACCAGCTTTGACCCAGGACGTTCGAGCATCCTCCAGCGCTTTGTCGATGTTCATGGGACGAATTTGATCTCGCGGATTCCAATTCCAGGGATGCGGACATCAATCGTAGGCGGACCAGAAGTAGAAGTAGGACGAAGACCTATTGTGCCCCCACCCGGAAGCCGAACAAGGGTTCCAGGATAGGTTGTTTCCGTGATGCGGGTTCCGCCAGCCGAGAGCTGGTCGAAGAATCCTTGGGCCTCGCTCAAACCGCCCTTCAAGATCCTGATCTGAGCGCTTGATCCCTCGGTACCGATGAGGCGGCCTCCTGGCCTCAGCAAATCTTCGATGTTTCGCGTGCGTGAGGAGTCACCACTTCCCGTCCGCGCGCTCTGGTCTGTGCCATCACTGATGTTGCTTCGCTCCGAACTTCCACCACCTCCCGTGTTCTGGGCACTCATGGCAACCGCGCCCGGAGCCAGAGCGATGGTGAAGGCTCCTTCGGCGGATACGGCGACTGACCGCACCTCACCTATCCCCGCCAGCCGGAAGCCTCCTTGCATCTCCGCCAACATCGCCGCCCGCGAGTAACCGGGTAGTCCTGGCCCCTTGGGTCCGAGCCCAGTCGTGCTGCCGATGGCCGCCGTCGCCAACAGAACAAAGGCCCGCGCTGCGTGCCTCGCCATCACCTTGCCGTACCGCTCTCCGGCCTCCCGCACCTGCTCAAAGGTCGTGGCTTGGTTCACCTCTCCTACCAGCTGTATCCAGCCCCCAATCAGTCCCCACACCGTATCGACGCCCAGGTACGCAATGAGCCAAGCCGTCAGGGTAGCGGCCAGGCCCTTGGATACTGGCTCGGGTAGCAACCAGAGCATCATGTACATGGCCATTGCGGACACGATGCCGGCCCGCACCTCCTCCGGGTCCGCCATCTCCGCCAGCGCCGCTTTCATCTCGTCCCACACCACGTCCACGGCCAGGGCCATTGCCAGTGTGTAGCGCCCATCCGCGTCGAGGCTCGGGGTGTCCTTCAGCAGTGACAGGCAGTCTCGCGACTGGCGCCTGTGTTCACACCAGCGCCCGTAACCGCACGTCAGTTCGTCTGGCCCTGGCAGCAGCCGCGAAGCTTCTGGTAGCGCAAGCACCAACTGCCGACCCGTCCACTCCAGGTACACCTCTTCCTGCCAGGACTCGAACATCACCGATCTGGCAAATCGCAGGGGCCGAGAGGCGGGCCGCACATCCCGGGCCACATCCGCCAGCGCCTGCTTGAATTCATCCTCACGCAGCCTCACCGGTTCATGGCCACCCCGTGCCTGATGAACCAGGGGCTTACCCTGCCCCGTATCCAGGCGCACGACACGCGTGGTGCCGCCACAGCCGAAGAGCAGCACCAGAAGCACCACCACGCAGCTCCGCCTCATGAGGAATCCTCCGAGTCGTGACTACGCGCCGCTGGGTAGTCCGTCCGAATGGATACCCATCTGGCCCGAGAAAGCCTGAGAGCAGGCCCCGAGACATTCACCCGTCATCTCAGACGGGTGAGGCTCTTTTCAGGGTGAGACCACCGCGATTCACGCCGCGGCGGAATGGGCCGCGGAGACCGCCGATGGCAGTCGCGCCATCACATCCCCCACGAACACGTAGGACAGGTACGTGGGCGACTTGTGCGCCTCGCGCTCACGCAGGAGCCGGAGCGCCTCGCCCACGGTGAGGCCGTTCTCCCTCAGGCCTTCCACCAGATGCTCCACCACGTGGCGGGCGTGTGCATCCTGCACGGGCCAGAGCGGAGCGATGAAGCCGGAGAAACGCTCGCTCACGAAAGCCTCAGCCCACCCGCCCACGCTGCCGAGCATGTCGGTAGCCGCCCCCACTTCGCAGGCGTTGAAGATGACGAGCGGCCGGAACTTGCGACCGAGCGATACCTTGGGGTTCCGCACATCGAGTGTGCGCAGGAACCCATCCTCCAGGTAGATATGGGAAGGCGACACCGGATCCCCGCTGTACTTGCCGTGCCCAGCGAAGTGCAACAAGCCCACGGAGTTGAAATGGCCTTCCGTCAGCACGCTCAACACGCGCTTGCGGCTCCCCGGCACCCGAATCGCGCCGAAGCGACTGGAGAGTTGCCGTGACTCCTCCTGGGCCTCGGGCAGCGGCGCCAGGTGCGGGTGGTACTGATAATCCGGAGCGATGGTGAGGATTTCCCCCTGCGGCAGGCGTGCCGTCAGCGACGTCTGGTAGTCGAGGAACCAGCGCGCCACCGGGTGCTGCACGCACAGCAGCCCCGCATCCTGCACATCCGTGGGCGTCATCAGTTCCCAGGGGATGTACGGGTCATCGGTGATGAACTGGATGGGGAAGCCCTTCCCGTACTGGTGGCGCAGGGCACGAAACGTCTCCCGGAAGGCCGCTGGCGTCCGCTGGTAGAGCAGCTGCCCGAGCCCCAGGAACCACTCGTAATGCTCGCCGGGCCGTTGCTCGCGCGCGGCGTTGGCCACGCTCTGGAAGAAGGCGGCCGGGTCCGAGCCCAGATCCACCTCGCCCGAGAGCCGGGACGGCAGCCCCTCGCAATCCACGGGCACCTGGAGCATCCAATACAGCCGACGCGGGTTGCCCTTCTCCAGGCGATGGATCTGCACCGTGAGGTGGGGCTCCTGGGCATCGGCCTCGATGGCGAAGACGCTCTGGCCCTGCACGGACGGATCCCTGTCGCGCGAGGAGGAACCCGTGGCCACCCCGGAAGAGGACGGGCCCGGCAGACCGGCAGCACCCGGCTCGATCGGAATGACCCGGCGCGCCGCGCCGCAGAAGCGCCCGCCGTACTCGAAGGTCGCCACGACGGTGAGTTCGCCAGAGGCGTTCGGGTTGACGATGGCCGAAAAGGTGGCGGCGATCGACTTCTTGTTGCGCTGCACCATCACAATGCCCTTGTCCCCGTCGGGCTCGAACATCAGATCCGAGCAGAGCAGGCGCACCTCGATGGGCAGACGGCTCCAGTTGGGCTCCAGTTTGGAGATAGAGAGGCCCGCGGACTCCGTGTCCGGATGCTGGGTCTCCAGCAGATCCACGGACAGACGAAGCACCTGCCCCGGACGCGCGATATCCAGCGGCTTCAACGCGGGATGACGGACGATGCTCTGTCCTTCGTCCTTGGACTCCGAGACGGGCACTTTCGGATGCGCTGGGTCGGTCGAGCGGTCCCCGTCATCACCTTCTTGTGGCAGAACGATCAACCCCCCCAGGTTCGGCAGGAACTCCTCCAGCGAGTCATCGCCGATCCCGCGCCGAGGGCCCGGCACGGGCACCGGGGACCTGGGCCGGACGGGTTGCTTGCCCTCACCATCAGGGTCCTTGGAGAGCGCGCTCTCGCCAGGGAAGACAGCGAAGACGTTGGCCACGGGAACGACCTCGGGGCCGCCCTTGACGACCACGCGGTACACACCGGGAGGCAGCGGGCGCAGCGTGCCCTCGTGCGTACCATCCGACGTGCGCTCGAGCGTCTGCTGGAAGGACTGCCCCGTGTCCGCGTTCACCACGTAGGCCTGGAGCGAAACGGGCTCCTCCGAGGGACGCACGCGCACGGTGACGGGCTCGTCGTGCGCGTAGGCATCATCGATGTGCAGCGAGAGGCTCCGAGGCGCCGCACGGAACTCGTTGAGGTTGATCTGCGTGCCGGTGAGCACTCCCTCTACGTGGGCGAGCACCTCGAAGGCATTCTGCAGCGAGGCATGCGACGTGGGACTGTACATGGCCCGCACGTGGTCCCGCTCCTCCACCGGCATGGCGGACACACGCGGCACGGTGCCATCGCCCCCCATGTCCCGGCCGTCTGGCAACGTGGAGAGCATCTCCAGTCCGGATGCCCCGACGCGCGCGCCCTGCAGCGTGGGCTGGAAGGTGCCCACCACTGGGTGGAGGTGGTAGCCACGCTCGATGTACTCCGAGTTCCTGAGGTTGGACTCCACGGCGCTCTGGATTTCCCGCTGGAAGGCGAGTCCCTCTGCGGCCCGCTTCGGGTCGAGGTTGGGAATGCCCTGGGCCTCGCCTGGCCGGACGAGACGCTTGTCCGGCATCTCGATGGAGGGATAGGTGGGCAGGAGCTGGTACGCCGAGGGCAGGGAGCGCACCATCTCGGACAGATCGAAGAGCTTCACCGGACCGAGGCTCTTGCGGAAGCCCAGCGCGAGCGCCTGCAGTGCCATGAACGAGCCGCGGTGGGGCGTGCCGAAGGTGATGAGCGCGCGGGTGTTCTTCCAGCCGCCGAGGCACTCGAGGAAGTAGCGCGCGACGATGCCGCCCATGGAGTGCCCCACGAGGATGAGGCGCGACTCGGGCGTGCCGCCATTCTTGGTACGCCACTGATAGAGCCAGCCCTCGGCCTCGCTGGCGAGCCGCTTCGCGGTGATGCGGATGTCGCGCCGCCAGTCGTAGGGGAACGTGAAGAAGTTGGCACCGGGGATGAGACCGAGCCGGCTTTCCAGCGTGCGCGCCACCTGGGTGTAGCCATCCACCTTCCAGAAGCCGGGCAGCAGCTGGGTGTCCGGAAGGACCTTCGAGGCACGCACGCCGTCATCGGCGAGCTCGCCCCCGCTGTCCGACTTGAGGGCGAGCGACTCCACGCTGCCACCGAGGCTCGTCAATGCGCGGAGGAGTGCGCCGCCGGAGAGTCCCCAGATTTCCTTCCCGTTCCGATCCACCAGCACGCTGCCGAGCAGACCCGGCAGGAGAACGACGACATCCTTGATGACGGTGGCGGCCATTGCATCCTCCAGAGGGAGCACAGTCCCAGGCGCTTCCACGAGCGGGCACCCGGAGAACTGACGATAGCCGGGATTCTACGGTTCCATTCCGACCCGCCGGAAAAGGCCCACGGTCAGGGACTGAACGCTGCCAGGAGGACGTGCGAGCTTCTGAACACCGGTTCAGAACGACGCATTCCTCGCAGGCTCGGGTTGCGAGCACTCGTTCGCTCTGTAGGATGCCCGCCCCATGCGAACGAGACTCCTGACAACCGGACTCCTCCTCCTGGCCCTGACCGCCTGCTCGAAGGAAAAGCAGGCCGAGGGCACCACCCCCACAGCCACCAAGCCCCCGGCGACGCCGAGCGCCCCGGCCAACACGCAGGCTCAAAACACGCCGCCTCCGGGCCAGCCGGTCCAGACGGAGACGGAGCCGAAGGTGCACGGCTCCAGCCCGGTGCCCCGCTCGCAGCCGCCCGCGGAGAAGCCGGGGCCCTGGCAGCAGAAGGCGCTGGACGGCAAGGACCTGTACGCCACGCTGGAGACCAACCAGGGCAACATCGTGGTGAAGCTCTTCGCGAAGGACGCGCCGCTCACGGTGGCGAACTTCGTGGGCCTGGCCACCGGTGAGCAGACGTGGCGCGACCCGCGGACAGGCGAGGTGAAGGAGAACACGCCCCTGTACCAGAACGTCATCTTCCACCGGGTCATCCCGGGCTTCATGATCCAGGGAGGAGATCCGCTGGGGATGGGGACGGGCACGCCGGGCTACAGCTTCGAGGACGAGACCCAAAACGGACGGACGTTCGATAAACCGGGCCTGCTGGCGATGGCGAACCGGGGGCGGGGAACGAGCACCAACGGCAGCCAGTTCTTCATCACCGTGTCGACGCCGCAGCACCTCAACGGCGGGCACACCATCTTCGGCGAGGTGCTGAAGGGCTACGACGTGGTGGAGCGCATCTCGAAGGTGCCGACGGGTGAGCGAGACAAGCCGCAGAAGGACGTGGTCATCAAGAAGGTGACGGTCAGCGACACGCAGCCCAAGTAGTGGAGCAAGCGATGCGAAGTGTGAGAACGCGCCTGGGCGAGCTGGACGCTTATGTGGTCGACGCGCTTCCCGAGGGAGCAAACCCGGAGCTGGTGGTGGTGCTGTGCCATGGCTTCGGGGCGCCGCCGACGGACCTCGTGCCCCTGGCGCCCGAGTTGGTGGCGCTGAAACCCGAACTGGGACCGAAGGTGCGGTTCGTGTTCCCCACGGCCCCGTTGAAGCAGGAGATGATGGGGCAGCGCATTCCCGCGTGGTTCCACCTGCCACCCGAGGTGCTGATGGGGCAGGAGCGGGACTGGGATGAGTTCGCGGCCTCCACTCCGGAGGGACTGGCGCAGGCGAGGCGCGGGGTGATGAGCCTCGTGTCGGCGCTGTCCGCGGCGACGAACCTGCCCTATGGCCGGATCGTCCTGGGCGGGTTCAGCCAGGGCGCGATGGTGACGACGGACGTGGCGCTGCGGTTGGAGGAGGCCCCGGCGGGGTTGTGCATCCTGTCGGGGGCGTTGATCTCCCAGGACGAGTGGAAGCCTCGGGCGGAGAAGCGCAAGGGCCTGCCGGTGCTGCAGAGCCACGGGCGCGTCGACAACATCCTCGCGTTCCAGCAGGCGGAGCGGCTCCGGGACCTCCTGTCGAACGCGGGGCTGTCGGTGGAGTTCATCCCCTTCAACGGACCGCACACGATCGCCCCGGAAGCGCTGGAACGGATGGCGGAGTTCCTCCACCACCGTCTCGAGAAGCGGTGAACCAAGGCCCCGGACCCGAGGAGATGAGCCATGTATCGCGCGAAGGAACTGACGGTGGCGACGCGGGGCCGGGGCTTCTACGACATCACCGACGAGGTGCAGCGGGCGGTGGCCGAGAGTGGTGCGAAGGAGGGCCTGTGCACCATCTTCATGCACCACACGAGCGCCTCGCTGCTGCTGTGTGAGAACGCGGACCCGGACGTCCGCCGGGACCTGGAGGCCTTCTTCTCGAAGCTGGTGAAGGACGGGGACCCGCTCTTCCGCCACGACGCCGAGGGCCCCGATGACATGCCGGCACACGTGAGGACGGTGCTGACGCAGAACTCGCTCAACGTGCCGGTGAAGAACGGGGGAGCCCATCTCGGCACGTGGCAGGGCATCTACGTCTGGGAGCACCGGACCTCACCCCACCACCGCCGGGTGACGGTCTCCGTCGTGAGCTGAGCGCCCTACTCCGTGGGCTCCTGCGCCTCGAGCAGCTTGTAGAGCGTCTTTCTATCCACATCCAGCAGGCGCGCGGCCTCGCTCTTGTTGCCGCCGACGTACTGGAGCACATGGGCCGCGTAGCGCCGTGACAGCTCGGCCAGACTCGGCATGTCCCCGGCCAGGCCACTCAGCTTCTTCGGCGCATCGCCAATCGGCTCGGGGAAGTCCTGCGGCCCCAGCACTCCCGTCACGTTGAGCGCGAGCGCCCGGGCCACCACGTTCTCCAACTGCCGCACGTTGCCCGGCCAGTCGTACGCGGTGAGCCGCGTCATGGCCTCGGCCGTCACCACCGGCGCCACCCCACCCCGTGCATGCAGCGCCGCGAAGTGCTCCACCAAGGCCGGGATGTCCTCACGCCGCTCGCGCAGGGGCGGCAGGTGCAGGTGCACCACATCCAGCCGGTAGAGCAGATCCTCGCGGAACAGGCCCTCGGCCACCCGCTCCTTCAAGTCCTTGTTCGTCGCGGCCACCACGCGCACGTCCACCTTCACGGGCGCGCTCTCGCCCACGCGGCGGATCTCCCCCTCCTGCAGCGCTCGCAGGAGCTGCGCCTGCACCTTCGGCCCCACATCTCCAATCTCGTCGAGGAACAACGTGCCGCCGTGGGCCTCCTCGAAGAGGCCGCGCCGCGCCCCCGTGGCCCCCGTGAAGGAGCCCCGCGCATGGCCGAACAGCTCGCTCTCCATCAGGGATTCGGCGATGGCGCCGCAGTCCACGGGGATGAACGACCCGCTGGAGCGCGGCGAGCGCCGGTGCAGCGCGCGAGCCACCATCTCCTTGCCCGTGCCCGTCTCGCCGGTGATGAGCACCGGCACCGACGTCGCCGCCGCCCGGGCCACCTGCTTGTACACCTCGAGCAGCGCCGGGCTGCGCCCCACCATCGAGCCGCGCTCCACCTGCTTGCGCAGCGAGCGGTTCTCCTCCACCAGCCGCTTCTGCTCCAGCGCCCGCCTCGCGACGCGCACGATGGCGTCCACGTCGAAGGGCTTGGAGAGGTAGTCGAAGGCGCCCTGCTGGATGCTGTCCAGCGCCCCCTCGATGTTGCCGAAGGCCGTCACCACGATGACGGGCGTGTCCGGAGACTGCGCGCGCACCTCGTTGAGCACGGTGAGCCCATCGCCCGCGTTGGGCATGGCCATGTCGGTGAGCACCAGGTCGAAGGGCCCATCGTCCGCGAGGCGTGCGGCGGCCTCCTTCGGGTGCGCGGCCTGGAGCACCTCCCCGAGCATGCCGAGCAGGCGCTTGAGCAGGTCTCTCGCATGGGGGTCATCGTCGACGACGAGGATACGAGCGGGATTCATCAGCCAACTCCGCGGGCAGGAGGCTCGGCATCGGCCGCGAGGGGAAAGCGGACCGTCACCCGGGTGCCCTCGCCCGGCGCCGAGCGCACCAGTAGCGCGCCCCCATGCGCATCCACCAGTCTTTTGGTGGTCGCCAGGCCGAGCCCGTGCCCGGGAATCTCCCGCGTCTCCGGGGCTCGGAAGAAGGGCTGGAAGAGCTTCGTCTGCGTCTCCTGGCTCATCCCGACGCCATTGTCGTCCACCTCCAGCACCGCCTCGCCACCCTCGCGCGCCACCTTCACGCGGACGCGGGCCTCGGGCCGGCCCGCCGTGTACTTCACCGCGTTGGACAGCAGGTTCTGCGCGATGATCTGCAACAACTGCGAGGGGCACGGCACCTTCACCCCGGACTCCAGCGTGCGCTCCAACGCCACGCCCTGCGCGGCGGCCGTCTGGCTCACCTCCAGCAGCAGCGTGCTCACGGCGGTGTCCAGCTCGCCCACCGAGGGCTCGCCCCGGGTGCCGGCACGGCAGAAGCGCAACAACGCCTCGATGAGCTCGCCCATGCGCTTCGCACTGGACTCGGAGAGCGCCACCAGCTCCAGCGCCTGCGCGTCCTTCACCGCCCCCGAGCGGCGCAGCAGCGTGAGGTACCCCTTGAGCGGCGACAACGGCCCCATCAGGTCATGCGCCACGCGCCGGGTGAAGGCATCCAGCTCCTGGTTGCGCCGATCCAGCTCCTCCATCTGCGCCTGGATGGTGGCCTCCTGGCGCTTGAGCACCGAGGTGATGCTCCAGCCCACCACCAGCGACACGAGCACCGCCAGCAGCGTCACCACGCCGCCATAGGCAAGGTTGCGCACGCGCAGGGCGGCCAGGTGCTCCAACAGCATGCGCGCCTCGTCGGCGTTCTCCTGGGCGAGCTGCCCCGCCAGCCCGTCGATCTCCTCGGCCAGGGGGCGCACCTGCTCCACCAGGTGGTGCCGGGCCTGCTCGGCCTCCTTGCGATTCGAGAAGACCGCCGCGGCGCGCACCTGCTGGGCCAGCCGGGTACAGGCCATGTTGAAGCGCTGCCACACCACGAGCTTGTCGTCGCGGGGCAGGTTGCGCGTGTAGTCGTTGGTGGCCTCGCGCACGTCCGCGAGGATGTCTTCCATCACTTCGTTGGCGGCTTGACGCTCCTCGTCATCGGTGGCGCGGATGTGGGCCTCGATGGCGGACTCCAGAGAGAGCGCGTCCACCCGGATGCGGCCGATGAGGCCCGCCCGGTCCAGCGCCTCCTGCACGCGCGCGTCCACCTGATGGCTGGTGCGCACCTCCGACCAGAGCGTGAAGCCGGCCACCGCCGACAGCAGCATCACCGCGAAGAGGAAACCCGCGCGGTAGCCGCGGATGGACGCAGGGGGGCTCACGAACCGCTCCGAAACTTCAGCGAGACCCTCCCTCGGGGGAACCGGCTGGCTCCTGCGGGGCGGGGGTCTGCTGCGCGGGCTGCGGCTGACTGCGCCGCCGGGCCCGGGACAGCGCCGACTGGTACCACACGTCCTCCAACTCCTCCTGGAGCGCCGTCAGCTCCCGCTGCCGCGTCACCAGCTGCGCGTTGTGCTCCACCAGCGAGTGCCGCTCCGCCACGGACCGGTCCAGCTCGTCCTCCAACAGGTGGGTGAGCTGCCCGGACTCGGCGCGCTCCTGGGCTGCCTGCTCGAGCGCACTCTCCGCCGCGGCGAGCCGCACCGCGAGTGCCTCCGCACGTTCGCACTCCTCCTGATACCGCCGCTGCCACCGCTCCACCTCCTCCGACACCTGTGGCCGCGAGGACACCTGCGGGGTCGCGCATCCCACTTCCAACCCGCCCGCTACCAACGCGATGAAGAGGTACCGCATACCTTCGCTCCCGTCCCTCCGCACGCGCGGCATGCGCATCCGGTCTAGACCGGGCTCTACCGTCTCCGGCTGACACGGCCAGCATCCCCAAGACAGGGGGTGTCGTCAAAGACCTCCGGCACTTTCTGGGGAGGGTGCCCCCAGGCCGGGCAGGCGGAATGGGGAGATTCTCCGCAATCCGGAGGGGCCTTCCCTCGGAAAAGGCCGTGGCACGGCGGGTGCTCAGTGTCGGCAACGCAACGCCGCACTGCCGCGACGTTTCGTTGCTGCTCGGAGAATCCACATGAAGAACATCATCGCCGCCATCGCCCTGACTGCCTCCATGACCGCGTTTGCCTCTGAGCCCGCGAAGGCCGAGGCCAAGCCGGAGGCCGCTGCTCCTGCCGCCGCCGCTCCCGCCGCCGAGGCGAAGCCGGAGGCCAAGCCGGAGGCCGCCGCCAAGCCGGAGGCCAAGCCGGAGGCCGCCAAGGGTGGCAAGAAGGGCGGCAAGAAGGCCGAGAAGCCGGCCACCGCCGCTGAGACCAAGTAGTTCTTCCGCTTCATCTGAAGCGCTGGTGAGGGCGCCCCCTGCGAAGGGAGGCGCCCTCGCCATTTCAAGGGCCCGGCACGCCGCCCGCTGGCCAGGCAGGCGTCCTAGGGAGGCTCAGGGCTCGGACCACACCGCGAGCTCGTTGCCGCTCGGGTCCACGAAGTGGAAGCGCCTGCCACCGGGGAAGCTGAAGATCTCCTTCACGATGCGCCCGCCCGCCTCGCGCACCTGAGCGTACGAGGCCTCGAGGGCTCGCGAGTAGAGGACGATGAGCGGGCCGCCCGCGGACACCGAGGCCGCCTTGAAAAAGCCGCCATTCATCCGCCCGTCGTTGAAGGCCACGTAGTCGGGACCGTAGTCCTCGAAGCGCCAGCCGAAGACGGCGCCATAGAAGCGCTTCGTCGCGGCGATGTCGGTGGCGGGAAACTCGATGTAGTCGACGCGGTGGTGCTGCTCAGCCTGGCTCTGGGTGGACATGAGTCCTCCGTGGGATGGAATGTAGGGCCCGGCACACTAGAGGCGCCCCTCGCCGGCGGATTGTACAAATCCGACCTGAGTCTGTTCGCGGACGTAGGCACCCGGGGAGAGACCTGTCAGGGCGCGGAACTCACGAATCAGATGGGCCTGGTCGTAGTACCCGGCGGACAGGGCCAGTTCGGCGCCCGCGGTCTCCGGCCGGTGCTCGAGGAGCGCAACGGCGTGCTGCATGCGAGCGATGCGGCACAGCACCTTGGGCGCCAACCCCACCGTGGCGCGGAAGCGGCGCTCGAGCTGGCGGGAGCCCACCCCCAGCACGTCCTCCAACGACTCCACCTGCAACCGCCCGCGCGCCGCCTGGATGAGACCCACCGCGTGGGCAAGCGCCGCGTCGAGGCTCGCGGACGAAAGCCGGCGCAGGAGCAGTTGCTCCAGGAGGGCCAGGCGCGCCCGGAGCCCCTCCGTCCCCCACAGCCGCTCCTCCCACTCGCGTGCCACGTGCGGCCAGAGCGACCCGAGCGCGAGATGGCCATCGGTGAGCTCGTGCACGGGGAGCCGCAGGAACGGGTGGGCACCGCCAGGCCGGAAGCGGATGCCGACGAAGCACGCCTCACCGGAGAGCGGCACCACCTCGGCCTGTTGCATCGCCCCCACGATCCGCAGGCGCGGCGGCATGGCATCCCGGCCGCTGCTGGAGCCGAGGTCCATGAGGATGTCGATGCAGCCATCCGGGAGCACGCGGCTGGGCAGCGGGATGGAGGCATGCGCGGTCATCCCCCAGAAACATTGGACGTAGGGCGCGAGGGCCGCGCACGGGCGCGCTTCGATGTAGCGCGGAGGGGGAGTCATCGGGCCAAGAGTCTCAGTGCGCCCCAGCGGCCTTCAGGCCCGGCGCCTGGAGCTCGCCCTGTACCATCTTCCCGTCCTGGATGTGCAGCGCCCGCCGCGCATGCGCCACCACGCGCGGGTCGTGCGTGGAGAAGAGGAACGTCACCCCCTTCTCCCGGTTCAGCGTCAGCATCAGCTCCAGGATCTGCTCGCTCGTGGCCGAGTCCAGGTTCGCCGTGGGCTCGTCCGCCAGCACCAGGCGGGGCTCGGTGATGAGCGCCCGGGCGATGGCCACGCGCTGCCGCTGCCCGCCCGAGAGCTCATCCGGCTTGTGGTGCAGGTAGGGCTTCAGACCCACCGCGTCCGCCAGCGCCTCCACGCGCTTGCGCAGGGCCGCCTTGCCCTCGGTGTCCTTGCGCACCATGCACGGGAATTCGATGTTCTCCGCCACGTTGAGCACGGGGATGAGGTTGAAGTTCTGGAAGATGAAGCCGATCTTCCGGTTGCGCACGTCCGCGAGCGCGTCGAAGTCCCGGTCCCCCACCTCCTCGCCATCCAGCCTGTAGGAGCCGCTCGTGGCCCGGTCCAGGCACCCGATGATGTTGAGCAGCGTCGTCTTACCGCTGCCCGAGGGGCCCATCACCACGGTGAACTCACCCGCGGAGACATCCAGGTCCACGCCGCGCAGCGCGCTCACCTTCGTCTTGCCCAGGAGGTAGTCCTTGGTGATGGCCTTCAGCTCGAGGAGATTCTGCGAGGGCATGGAGCACGTCCTTCAGTAGAAGAGGCGGACCTGGAAGAGGCCGCGATATTCGAGGGGCAGCAGGCTGAGCTCACTCACCTGGGTGGTGGACTCGGGCACTGTCGCCGCGAGGGACTTCGGACCCTGCCAGGGCACGAAGCCGGAGAGCGTGAGCGTCATCCACTCGGTGGCCGCCCAGGAGAGGCTCGGCGTGATGAGGCCCGACAGGTCTTGCAGGTTGGCCATCACCACCACGTTGAAGGTGAAGTCGTCGCGAATCTTCGGCTTCTGGTAGCTGACGAAGACGTAGTGGCGCCCGAGCGGCTCGAAGCTGAACTTCTGCGGCAGCCCCGCGTCCACGCTCCCGCGCGGGTCCACCGTCGAGGGGTCCAGGCCGAAGTCCTGCGCCACCCGCAACAGGCTGAGCGCGTTGACGTAGTGCTGGAACTCGCCGCGCGTGAGCCCGTCCGACTGGTACAGGTACTCCACCGAGAGCATCGACTCGTCGCCGAACATGTAGCGCGTGCCGGCCAGCACCCGCGGGCGCAACGTCCGCTCGTCCAGGCGCTTCGTGGAGAAGAAGGCCTCGCTCCGCAACACGCAGCCCAGCGCCGAGGGCCGATCCTCCAGGCACTCGCCCACCGGGTAGCGCCGCGCCGAGCCGAAGCCCACCAGCCCCTCCACGTGCAGCTCGTAGTCGGTGAAGAAGTAGCGCGAGAAGGAGAAGCCCAACCGCGTCTTGTCCTCGAAGGCGTCCCCGTACAGGTTGGAGTGGAAGAGCATCAGGTTGATGTCCGCGTCCGCCACCAGCGCATAGGCACGCGCGGCCACCAGGTAGTGCAGCTGGTCATCCTGCCGGTCCCACCTGGGGTACGCGAGCAGCGCCTGTGGCAGCCCGTTCTGCTGCTTGAGCACCGCGGGGCTCGCCAGCAGCGTGAAGGCGTACTTCTCCAGCGGGACCTCCACCCGGACCATGTACGCCCCCGCCCGCTGGAAGTTCGGGTCGGTGGGGTCCTTCGGCGGGTTGATGAGGTCCGTCGGGTTGTACGCCATCCCCGAGCCCCAGATGACCCGCTTCTTCCCCACCAGCAGGTGCAGCTGCGGCACCACCTCGTGGCTGATGTACAGCTCGTTGAGCGACATCAGGGGCTTCGCCGCGCTCGCCTCCTTCTCGCTCACGGCCACCTCGTTGCCGTCCGCGTCCAACCCCCGGTAGCGCCCCGAGGCCAGGAGGAAGAGCGACAGGTCCGCCGAGATGAAACCACCCGGACGGTACTCCTGACGCGGCTGCACGTTCAGCTCCAGGAGCTGTTGCAGCTCCGGCTGGCTGTCCGTGGCGAGCAGGCCCGAGACTCGCGAGCGCTGGTACTGCGTGCGGCTCTCGACGTAGCCCGTCACCTCGGCGGCCAGCGCCGGTGCCGAGGCCAGGAGCGACAGGGAAGCGAGCAGCGTGCGCATGGAGGAACCCGCTCAGCGGCCCAGGTCCGCCTGCGTGAAGCGCTGGGCCGGCGCGTCCACGTTCAGCTTCACTGTCTTCATCACCAGCTCCGAGCGCCTCGCCTTCACCAGCTCGTTGCGCATCACCACCTTCGCCGGCCGCGTGTAGCCCTTGTCGAACTCGGTGTACTCGGTGAACTCGGCGCTGCGCAGCATCTGCCCGCTCGTGCCGTAGTACTCGCCCTTCACCGGCATCGCGTCCTTCTTGCGCAGCCACAGCTTGATGGAGTCGTACGCCGTCTCCGCGCTCTTCGCCTTCAGCTCCAGCGCGTACGTGTCCGGCACGTCCGAGGGCACCAGCTTGCCCGTGTAGTCCTTCGTGTAGTTCACCCGCATCACGTCCGCGTTGTTGAAGTCGCCGCCCTGGAAGCTGTCGCGGTTGGCGATGCGCGTGGCCCTCTTGAGGTTGGGCAGGTACACCCACATGTTGTCGCCCGAGCGCAGCATCTCCTGCCCCTTCACGCTCGCCGGCCCCTTGAACCAGACGCGGAACTTGTCGTCCTCGCCGCGCAGCATCTTCATCACGTAGGTGCGGCTGCTGCCGTCCTCGCGGTACGCCGTCATCTCCGACTCGGTCTCGAAGGTGCGCGGTCCCATCACCGCGTCGTACTTCGCCAGCAGCTCCTCCGCGGTGGGCTCCGCGGCCAGCGCCGGTGCCGCCACCAGCAGCGTCATCAGGGCGAGAGTGAAGGTTCTCATCTGCAAACTCCTTGAAGGGAAGTCCTTGAAAGGAAGAAGGGGAACGGGACTCAGACCGAGCGCAGCGCTTCCACGGGGTCCAGGCGGCTGGCCCTCCAGGCCGGCCAGGCCGCGGCGGCCAGCGCGCCCACCACCGCCACCGCCAGGGTCATGACCACGAAGGACGGGCTCAGCTGGGGGCGCAGCACGGACTGCGAGCCACTGCTGACCACCATCGACATGGGAATGCCCCGCGCCGCGATGGCACGGACCACGGAGCTCCCCAGCAGCACGCCGCCCACTCCGCCCAACACGCCGAGCAGCGTGGCCTCCACCAGGAACATCGTCAGCACCTGCCGCCGACGCATCCCCACCGCGAGCATGGTGCCAATCTCGCGCACCCGCTCGAACACGCTCATCAGCATGGTGTTGATGATGCCGGTGATGATGATGACGAAGAGGATGAGGGAGATGAGCCCCATCACGAAGCGCTGCCGGCTGATGATGTCGCGCACGAAGGGCTGCAGCTCCTGCCAGGTGTGCACCTCGTACTGGGGGCCGAGCTCCTGGCGCAGGTCCTCCGCGATGCGCTCCAGGTTGCGCAGGTCATCCACCGCCACGGCGAGCTCGGTGACACGGCCCTCCATGCCCAGCAGTTCCTGCGCCAGCTTCAGCGGCACCGTCACCGTGCGCTTGTTCTCGAAGGGGAGGCCGGACACGCTCAGCCCCTCCACGGACACGTCCAGCGAGTTGGCCCGGCCCTTGGGGCTCGACGAGGCGAGCGTCACCCGATCCACCATGGACTCGGCGTCCGCCTCCTTCGAGGCCACCGCCTTCGCCTTCTCCGCCGGCACCACGGCATGGAAGGAGCGCGCCAGTTCGTTGCCGAGGATGGCATGGGCGTGGTCACCCGACGCGAGCGCCCGGCCTCCAGGCAACACGTCGAAGCCGGCCCGGGGCACGGCCTGCTTCTCCGAGGCCAGGTCCAATCCCCTGCCCACGAACATCGTCTGGGACACCCCGTTGCTCACCAGTCCGGAGAACTGGATGCGGCCGGTGACGCCCGTGACGCCGGGCACCTTGCGGACACGGGCCAGCAGGGCCTCGTCATAGGGGATGCTCGGCTCCAGCAGCAGCGCGTCGCTGCTGTCCATGTAGCCGGCGGTGTGAATCTGCAGGGCGCCCGTCTTGCCCTGGACGATGTCGTCCACCATCAGGGCCACGAAGCCGTCGATGAAGCCTCGCAGCACGAGGACGGCGGTGACGCCCAGGAGCACGGCGGCCAGGGTGACGAGGCTGCGGCGGCGGTTGCGCGCCACGTTGCGCGCGGCGATGGAAGAGAGCGTGCTCATGAGTGGGCCAGGGCCTCCACCGGACGGAGCTGGGCGGCGCGGTACGCGGGCCACAGGGCGGCGAGCGCCGCGCCCACCGTGGCCATGCCCACCGCGCGCACGAGGTACAGGAGCGACACGTGGGGACGGATGATGCTGTCCGCCGAGGCGCCGGGGGCCGGCAGGTAGATGCCCCGGTGGCCGAGCCACAGCGTCACCGCCCACCCCACCAGCGCCCCGAGGATGCCTCCCACCAGCCCCAGCACCGCGCCCTCCATGAGGAAGAGCGACACCACCTGCCTGCGCCGCGTCCCCACCGCGAGCATGGTGCCAATCTCCCGCACCCGCTCCAGCACGTTCATCAGCATCACGTTGACGATGCCCAGCAGCACCGTCAGCAGGAACACCGACGTCATGATGCCGAAGATGAAGTCCTGGTGGCCCACGAGCTGCGCGACGAAGGGCAACACCTGGTCCCACGTGTGCACCTCGTACTCGGGCCCGAGCGCCGCCTGCACCGCGTCGCGCACCCGGGGCGCATCCTCCAGCTCCTTCACCGCCAGGGCGTACTCGGTGACGCGGCCCTCCATCCGCAGCAGGCGCTGCGCGGTACCCAGGGGCACGTAGCCCTGCCTCCGGTCTCCCGGCGTGGCGCTCACCAGCGTGCCCGCGATGCGCACGGCCTCGCCGTTGAGCGCCCCGTCCCGGTCTCCCGACAGCAGCGCGGGCCAGCGCTCCGATGGCACCTGCGCGCCCGTCACCTCCGCACGCAGGCTCCTCGCCATGTCCGCGTTGAGCAGCAGCTCCGGCGCGTCCACGGTGGACAGGTGCGAGCCCCTGCCCAGCCACGTCATGCGATGGGGCGTCACCTTCGGCTCCAACGCCGGGTCATAGGCGGTGATCTGTAGGAAGCCCGTCTTGCCGGCGCCCTCGTCCCCCGTGGCCCCCTCCGCGTCCGGCAGCGACACCATGCCGCCGAAGGCGATGCGCGGCGACACCGCGACGACGCCCTCCACCGAGGCCATGCGCCGGCGCACCTCCTCCGAGTCCGCCATGTCCAGCGTCAGCGGCGAGCCCTGCACGTTGGCCAGGTAGCCCTTCTTGTGCACCTGGATGGGCCCCGCCTGTCCGAAGATGAGGTTCTCCAGGACCACGCGCTGCTGGCCGTTGATGAAGCCTCGCAGCCCCACCATGGCGCCCACGCCCACCACCAGCGCGACGAGCGAGATGGCGGTGCGGCGCCGGTTGCGCAGCAGGTTGCGCGCCGCGAGCGAGAGGAGCCTCATGAGCGCCTCCGCGAAACGGACTTCAGGGTCATGGTCTCTCCCGCCTTCACGGACTCACAGAAATGGCGCACGTGCGCGTCCACCCTCGCGTGGAAGCGCTCCAGGTCCGGGGCGCCCTCGGCCATCACCAGGAACATCAGACGCATCATCAACATCGGCCCCATGAACTCGATGGAGTACAGCTCGGAGTCCCCGGGCCGGATGACGCCCCGGCGGACCAGTTCCTCGAAGAGCCGTCCCAGCCGCGCGCGGCCCGCCATGATGGAGTGGTGGATGAGCCCCGCTTCCTTCAGCCTCGGGCCCTCGGCCAGCAGCATGCGAACGAACTTCTGCTCGCGCGGAGAGGCCCACTCGTCGACCAGGCGCTGGGCGATGAAGCGCAGCAACGGCTCGGGACCCTCGCGCAGCAGCGCGTCCAGGTCCAAGGACTCGAGCCGCTCGGACCTGCCCGGCCCCATGTCCTGCAGCAGCGCCTCGAAGATGGCCGCCTTCGAGGGGAAGTGATGGTAGAGCGCGCTCTCGCGCACCCCCACCGCCCGGGCGATCTGCCTCATGGACGTGCCCGCGAAGCCTCCTTCCGAGAACAGCTCCAACGCTGCATCCAGAATCAGGCGGCGCGTGTCCCGCGCTTCCTCTTTCGTCGGCCTCGCCATGCCGGGGCGCAAACCTAACGAACGTTCACTTCATTCGCAAGTCAGCGAGCCTCGGGCTGGAGTACCCTGGCGCTCACCGGTCCCCGGGCTCGCGGATGCTCTTCAACTCGCACGTCTTCCTCTTCGCCTTCCTGCCCGCGACGCTGCTCGTGTTCTTCGGCCTGGGACACCGCGGCCGCACCCGCGAGGCCCTGCTGTCCCTCCTCGCCGCCTCGCTCGTCTTCTATGGCTGGTGGTCCGCCGGCTACGTCCTGCTGCTCGTCGCCTCGCTGTCCTTCGACTACGTGCTGGGGGCTCGCATCGCCTCGCTCGCCGCCGTGGACAAGCGCCGCGCCCGGTGGCTCCTCACCGCCGGGCTCATCCTCGACCTGGGACTGCTCGCGTACTTCAAGTACTCGGGGTTCCTCGTGGGGAACCTCCAGGCGCTGCTCGGGACGCACTGGGACTACTCACCGCCCCGGCTGCCGCTGGCCATCTCCTTCTACACCTTCCAGCAGGTGGCCTACCTCGTCGACTGCTACCGCACCGCCCACCGCGAGCCGAGCTTCCTGCGCTACGGCCTCTTCGTGACCTTCTTCCCGCATGAGATCGCCGGCCCCCTGGTGAACCACCGCGAGATGCTCCCGCAGTTCGCCTCGCCGGACGTGGCGCGCCTGCGCTCCGAGCGCCTCACCGTGGGGCTCACCTGCTTCTTCCGGGGGCTGTTCAAGAAGGTCGTCGTGGCGGATGTCGTCGCGCAGTTCGCCAACCCCGTGTTCGCCGCCGCGGCGCAGGGCGTACCCGTGGGCCTCGTGGATGGCTGGGTGGGGGCCATCGCCTACTCGCTGCAGCTCTACTTCGACTTCTCCGGCTACTCGGACATGGCCATCGGGCTGGCGTGGCTCTTCAACATCCGCCTGCCGCTCAACTTCGACACGCCCTACCGCTCGGCGAGCATCGTCGAGTTCTGGCGCCGCTGGCACATCTCCCTCTCGCGCTTCCTGCGCGACTACCTCTACGTGGCGCTGGGCGGCAACCGGAAGGGCCGCGTCCGCCGCTACGTCAACCTGATGCTCACCATGCTGCTCGGCGGGCTGTGGCACGGCGCCGGGTGGAACTTCGTCCTCTGGGGCGCGCTGCATGGGGCCCTGCTCGTCGTCACCCACGTGTGGACCGCCGTGCGGGAGCGGCTGGGCCTGGCGCCGCTCGGACAGGAAGGACGGTGGACCCGGCCCCTGGCCATCGCCGCGACCTATGGGGCGGTGGTGGTGGCCTGGGTCTTCTTCCGCGCCGAGACACTGGAGGGTGCACTCGGCGTGCTCCGGGGCATGGCGGGCCTGACGGACGGCGCGCAGGCGGGGCTCGCCTTCCGCGCGGTGTGGAACGACGACCTCTCCGGCTTCTTCCGGGCGGCGGCCAAGACGGGCGTGCTGCTCGTGGCGCTCCCGGTGGTGTTCCTGTCCGGTGGCCTGCACCGCTGGATGGGGCCCCACAACCCCGCGCTGGTGGAGGACTCGCCCCAGGCATTCCCGGCGTCGCGCTGGGGCTGGCAGCCCACGCCGGGCCAGGTGCTCGCCTGCGCCGCCATGGCCGCGGTGGCCATCCTCCGCCTGAGCGAAGTGAGCGAGTTCATCTATTACAACTTCTGACCGGCTCCCCGGGCCGGCGCGGATACTCCCGTGAGCATGGACAGGTACCTCAAGCACTGGGTGGTGGCCACGGCGGCGCTGGTGCTGGGGGCGTTCGCGCTCAACCTGCTCGTGGATCCGCTCTGGTACGGCCAGGGCAACCGCCTCACCGGGCGCAACTACGAGTTCAACGAGCGCGTCTCCAAGGCCAACCTCTTCCTCCAGGACCCCGCCCGCTACGACTGCCTCATCCTGGGCAGCTCCACCTCCACCATCGTGCACCCCTCGCTGCTGGAGCCGCACCGCTGCTTCAACCTCGCGTTCAGCGCGGGCGTGGTGGGCGAGCTCGTGGCCTATGCCCGGTGGTTGCGCGCGCACGGCGCGAGGCCCTCGCTCGTCATCGTCGGGACGGACTTCGTGAACTTCGACGCCCGCGTGGACAAGCAGGTGGACGTGCCGGACTTCGTGACCCGGGGCGAGGCCCCGCCGCCGCGCTGGAAGAGCTACCTCTCCCTGGACGCGCTCCTCTGGTCGGCCCTGGCGGTGATGGACCAATCCCCCTACCCCAAGTTCTATGACGAGCGCTTCGAGGTCGTGATCCGCCCCGATGCGGGCACCTTCGACCCCGAGGGCCTGCGGCTCTCCCCGCGCACGTTGGATCCGGCCCGGGCGGCGCGCTTCCGCGAGCTCCGTGACGTCTTCCCCGAGGCGCGCTTCGTGGGCTGGATGCCGCCGCTGTCCGCGTGGCACATGGCCGAGCTGGAGCGCACGGGCGCCCTGCCGGACTACCTGCGCAGCCTGCACGCGCTGACGTCCGTGTTCGACGCGCTCTACGACTTCGCCGTGCCCTCGGACGTCACCATGCGCACCGGGAACACCTACGACGGGCGCCACTACGGCAACGAGGTCAACGCCCGGGTGACACGCCGGCTCGCGGGGCACGAGGACTCGTTCGGCGTCCGGGTGGATGGACTGACCCTGGAGGCCTACCGCGCGCTCTACGTGGAGGCACTGCGAGCCTTCCGGGACGGACAGTCGAACCCCTCTGCTCCCGTGGTGGGCCCTCTCACCCCCTGAGACTGGGGGTGTAGGTGGGCTCCCACATCCAGAACCCACCGGAACCATTCACGCCTGTCCTTCCCGTAGCGTCCTGGATCATCCTGTACGCCTGGAAGCAAAAGGTTCTGCTAGCCTCACCGCGCTCCGCAGCCCCCCTCATGCCCTCGCTCGACGCCACCGCCACCGCCATCAGCCGGACGCATGCGCCGGATCTCATCCCCGGCTATCGACTGGAGAAGCTCGTCGGTACCGGCGGCATGGGAGAGGTCCACAAGGCCATCCAGCTGTCCCTGGGCCGCACCGTCGCCGTCAAGCTGCTCAGCCAGCAGCTCGCCCAGGAAGAGAGCTTCGTCGCCCGCTTCCAGAAGGAGGCCGCGGCGCTCGCCACCCTCCATCACCCCAACATCGTCTCCATCGTCGACAAGGGCAGCACCGTGTCGACGTACTACCTGGTGATGGAGTTCGTGGACGGGCCCTCCCTGCGCGAGCGCATGCGCACGCCTCCCGAGGATCCGCTCGAGAAGATCCGCGTCATGCTGCAGATCTGCCGGGCCATCGAGTACGCGCACGGCCGCGGCGTCATCCACCGGGACCTCAAGCCGGAGAACATCCTCTTCGACGTGCAGGCCGGCGACATCCCCAAGGTGACGGACTTCGGCCTGGCCTCGTTCCTCGAGGACACCAGCTCGCGCTTCCAGCTCACCAGCACGCACGTGGCCATGGGGACGCTGTCCTATATGGCGCCCGAGCAGAAGGTGGACGCCAAGACGGCGGATGGACGCGCGGACATCTTCGCGCTCGGCCTCATCTTCTACGAGATGCTCGTGGGCGAGCTGCCCGCGGGCCACTACGATCCGCCCTCGCGCCGCAAGCCGGGGCTGGACCCGAGGCTGGACGGCATCATCGCCAACTGCCTCAAGCAGCTGCCCGCGGACCGCTACGACAGCGTCACCAGCCTCATCCGAGACCTGGAGCCACTCGCGCCCAACTACACCACCGTGCGGCCGGCGAAGCTCAGCCGGATGCAGCGCGTCAAGCTCGCGGTGAAGCGCACGGTGCGCGTCGTCCTGCAGGTGGTGGCCACGCTGATGGTGCTGGCCGCGATGGGCATCCTGGGCATCACGTGGCTGCGCAACTCGGAGAGACGCGTGCCGATGACCCCGGGCACCTCGCTCTCCGCGGACCTCGGGCTCCCCTCGGCGCAGCTCGTCGCGGGCAGGTTGAGCTCGACGGATGGCGAGCCGCGCAAGGTGAGCCTGGGTGAAGGCGTCGACAAGCCCTCCGTGCTGGTGTCCGGCCGGCCACTCACCCTTGAGGACAGGACGCTCGTCTTCCCCGCCGTGGAGGGCCAATCGCGTGTGGGCCTCATGGTCGTGGACGTGCCGGGCATGAGGGGGGATACCGCCCGCTTCTCGGCCCGGGTGAACACCGGGACGCTCGAGCCCACCTCCTTCGCCGACCACCTTCGTCCCCTGATGTACGGCCCTCGGCCAGACGCAGAGGTCGCCCTGTTGCTGATGGGCAGCCCGGGGCGGTACGTGGCTCTGGTGTACAACGGTGCCGGCGCCCCGCTCCGGCTGGAGTGGAACCTGGGAGAGAAGCGAGGCGCCATGCTGGGGCCCGACTCCCCCGTGGGACCCCTGGAGCTCGAGCTGTCCGTGGACGAGGAGGGGGTCCTGGTCGCCTCGTATGGCACCCGGGATGAGAAGCGCCCCATCGCCGAGCCCCTCCATCTGGGGTTGGACTGGCAGGAGAAGCGGTTCGGCAAGGCGCCCCATCCCGCCCTGGGTTGCATCGAGGGCATCTGCCGGGCGGAAGGTTTCAGCTACTCGGTCAAGCCCCTGCCACCCAAGCCCGTGGGTGCCGTGGCCCAGGCGTCCGAGCCCCCGCGCCCGCAGGTCCAGAAGCCGGCCCCCAAGCCGACGCCCCCGGCGCCTGCCAAGCGGCCAACCCCAAAACCCGCCCCTCCGCCGAAAGGTAAACGCTCAAAGTAGCGAGCGGGCTATTCGCCGCATGCGGATGTAGCCTCACCCGAGGGATTGAACTATCCCTGTGCGCTCTATGCGCACGCCCACCCGCGCCCTGACCGCGCTCCTGCTCGTCGTCGGCCTCCTGGCCGGCTGTGCCCACGCCCCCGCGTCCACCGAGGTGCTCGAACGAGCCGCCACGGCGGCGCAGAAAGGCACCAGCGAGGCGCGCACGCTCGCGCTCGCCGGCTTCCATGCGTGGTTGATGACGGGGGACGCCGCCGCCGCCCAGGCCCGCTTCGACGAGGCCATCGCCAAGGACCCGGCCGACCCCTACGCCCTCTACGGCCAGCACCTGCTCGCGCGCCGTGTCGCCCAGCCCCGCCGCGCGCTCGATGCCGCCCTGGCCGTGGCCACCCGCGCCCCCCGCCATCCACTCGCGGTGCCCTCCGCGCGCTACGTGCTGGACATGGTGGGCACCTCCCCCGCGCTGGATGACACCATCCTCACGGGACTCCAGGCCGCGCTCGATGCCGGCTCCTCGGGCGAGGCCGCCCAGTTGCTGCGCGCCAGCCAGGTGGCCATCCTCGGCCTGCGAGCGGATAGAGCCGCCCAGGCCCGCGCGCTGAAGGACATGGGCGCGGCGGACACGGCCACCCTGCTGGGGCCCTTCTCGCCCTGGCACCTGCTCGCCTTCGACGACACCACCCCTCCGGAGAAGGACGGCTCCCTGGCGGGCCCCTTCACCGGCCCCTTCGGTACGCTCGTGCCGCGCACCGTGCGCGGGCCAGACGGCCGGCTGGACGTGGCGGGCGAGCCAGCCGCTGGCGACATCTACCTGCTGGTCGTGGACGCGGAGGTGTCCGAAGCCGGTGACTACGTCGTGCGCTCCGTCTCCGCCTCCTCCCACAAGGTGATGGTGGATGGCACGCCCCTGCTGGAGCGCCGCGCCTTCACCCGCGCCGCCTCCACGGTGACCGCGCACACCGTGCACCTCGCCGCGGGCCGCCACCGCATCCTCCTCAAGCTGCTCAAGGACCAGCGTGGGGCCAACGTGACGCTCGCCCTGGTCCGCGCGGACGGGCGCCCCTCGGCCATCCGCTACACCCCGGCCACCGGGCCCGCCCCCTCCGAGTGGGGCTCGGCCCCGAAGGACGCCGGGTCGGAGCTCGTCTACCCCGGCGCGCAGGACCTGGCCGCCGCGCTCGCCGACGAGGCGGGCCCGCTGCTCTCGGACTTCGTCGCGGTGCGCGATGGGATGGGGAGGGATCCGGACGGCGCCTGGCGGCTGATGACGCGCCTGCAGAAGGCCACGCAGGCGCCCGCGGTCCTGTCGCTGCGCGCCGAGCTGGCCTCGCTGGACCGGAGCATCCCCACCAAGGTGTCGCGCGGACGCGCGACGCGGGACCTCGAGGCGGCCCTGGCGAAGGATCCGGGAGACGTGAACGCACTGCTGCTGCGCGCCGAGCTGACCCTCAATGACGGACAGGCGGCCGCGGCGCAGGAGACGCTCAAGACGGCGAAGGCCGCGGCGAAGCCGGCGGGCTGGCCGGTGTACCTGCTGGAGGCGCGCGCGGCGCTGGCCCTGGAAGTGGAGAGCGCGGCCGAGGAAAGCCTGGACGCGGCGATCCAGGCACAGCCGAAACTGTGCGATGCGCTGGGACTGCTCTACGGGCTGGCGCGGCGCCGGGACGCGGTGGCTCGAGCGGACGAGCTGATCTCCTCGATGGAGGGCTGCCCCGGTTGGCTGTCCCGCGCCACCGAACACGCACGGATGCGGGGTGACCTGGCCCGCGCCACCGAGCTCGCCCAGGAGCAGCTCACGCGCAACCCGGGGGACATGACGGCGGCCATGTCGCTGGCCAGTGCGTACGTGGCGCAGCGCCGCTTCGACGAGGCCACCGCCACGCTGCGGGCGCTGAGCGCGCTCTGGCCGCGCAACGCGAAGGTGCTGGAGAAGCTGGCGGACGCGCGTGAGCTCGCCGGGGACGCGGCTGGGGCGCTGGCGCTGCGCGAGCAGTCCCTGCTGTTGGATGGAAGCAACCTGGCGCTGCGCCGCGCCGTGGTGCGCGCGAAGACGGGGCAGGAGCTGCTCCAGGCGTACGCCATCGACGGGCGGCAGGCCATCAAGGACTACGAGGCCAACCCGGGCCCCGAGGAGAGCGCCGCCGCCTACGTGCTGGACTCGGCGGCCACGCAGGCGTACCCGGACGGCGCGCAGATCACCCGCATCCACGGCATCCAGAAGGCGCTGGAGCAGAGCGGCGTGCAGGATATCGCCGAGGTGACCCTGCCCTCGGGCGCGCAGGTGCTGGCGCTGCGCACCATCAAGGCGGACGGCACGGTGCTGGAAGCGGAGAGCATCGAGGGCAAGGACACCATCAGCCTGCCGGGCGTGCAGGTGGGGGACTACGTGGAGGTGGAGTACCTGCTGGCGGAGGGCTCGCGAGGGCCAGCGCAGCCGGGCTTCACGGCGTCCGACTTCTACTTCCGCATCGCCAACATGCAGGACCACCGGGCCACGTACACGGTGGTGGCGCCCAAGGGCACGGGCATGAAGGTGGACCCACACAACATGAAGGCACCTCCACCCGTGGTGAAGGGGGACGAGGAAGTCTTCACCTACGAGGTGAAGAACGCCCCCCCCTTCATTCCCGAGCCGGACGCTCCGCCCTCCAGCAAGGAGTACCTGCCCTTCGTGGTGGTGGGCGCGGGCACCACGGGCAACGACAAGCTGGTGGCGGTGTACTCGGACGCCTTCCTGGACCGGGGCACGTTCAACTGGGAGGTGGAGGCGTTCGCTCGCGAGGCGGTCGGAGACAAGAAGGGCCTGGAGGCGGTGAAGGCGCTGTACGCGGCGGTGATGAAGCGCTTCATCGGCCGGGACGCGGGGCTGACGCAGTCGGCGGCGTCGTCGGTGGCGCAGGACCGGGGCAGCCGGATGTGGGTACTGAAGGCGGGGCTGGAGTCGCTGGGGATTCCCACGCGCATCGTGGCGGTGCGGACCTACTCGGCGGACCCGGCGGAGTACCTCTTCCCCGAGGAGTCGCTGCTGCCGTACCTGGCGCTGAGGGTGGACGTGCCCGGGGAGGAGCCGGTGTGGCTGGACACCAACACGCGGTACGCCCCCTTCGGCGAGCTGCCCGAGACGGCGCTGGGCGGGCGTGACGCCTACGTGCTGCCCGAGCCCGGGCGTCCGTTGGAGAAGGTGAAGACGCCGCCGGCGAAGCAGGTGCCCGGCAAGCAGGTGAAGCTGGCGCTGGAGGTGGATGGAAGCGGCCAGCTCACCGGCAAGGGCGAGGAGGTGTACACCGGCTTCGAGGCGGCACAACTGGCGGAGGCCTTCGAGGCCATCTCCGGGGAGCGCCGGAGGCAGGCGTTGCAGGGCGCGGTGGGACGCTACTTCGGCGGGGCGGAGCTGACGGACCTGAAGCTGGAGCGCACGGAGGCGGTCGGAGCGCCCTTCACGGTGCGCTACGAGTTCAAGGCGGCGAACTTCGCGCGGGCGGACAAGGACAGGCTGGTGCTCCCGCCCATCACCATGCCGGCGATGCTGGGACGGCAGTACGTGCAGCTCAGCACGCGCAGCACGCCGCTGTACATCGGCGACACCGAGGCGAGCCATGTCGTGACGACGCTGACGATGCCGCAGGGCTACCGGCTGTCGGATCCGCAGGCACAGCTGAAGGTGGAGAGCCCATTCGGAAGCATGGTGCGCACGGAGAAGCAGGAGGGGCGAGCCCTCACCATCGACGAGACGGTCCGGGTGAACCGTGGCCGCATCCCGCCGCAGAAGTACGAGGACTTCGCGCACTTCGCGGGTGAGGTGGACCTCATCCAGTCGAGGGACCTGGCGCTGGAGAAGAAGCCGTAGGGAAACAGGAGAGAGCCCACGTGTCCGACCCGCTCATGACCGAAGACGACGTCGACGACCTGTCTCAGGCCACCGCCGACGCACTCCAGAAGGTCGGCTACGACATCACCCGCTGGAAGGAGGTGGGAGCGGTCAGCCCGGGTGTGGTCGGCCTGCTCTACGCCTGGTTCTCCAACCAGGTCTTCCAGAACGGCATCATCGGCTGGGTGGGGAACGGCTACGCCCGGAAGGGAGAGCACCGGGTGCTCGCCGCCCTCACCCGCATGCACGCCGGGCTCGACCCCGATATGGCAGCGGTCCTGTTCCACGCCTTCCAGCAGGTGGAAGAGCACGGGGCCGGGAACCCCGAGTCCACCCTACCGGGCCATCTCGACACGTTGCTCTGGGAGCGCCCCATGCGGCGGCTGAAGTTCGGCTTCGCGGTGGCGGCGCACTGGGACGCCAATGCGGATCCGTTCGCGCTCCCCCCACCCCGGTGGGAGCCACCACGCGCGACGCTGGCGCCGGCGAAGGGGCCGGTGCGCTACCCGAGCGTAGCGGTAGGACTCACCCCGAACGGCGCTCACCTCGACGTCCGCATGGAGGACTTCGACGCGTTCGACTACCTGAACGTGACCGGCGCCGTCGTCCGGGGACTGTGGCGCGCGGGCGTCTCGGACGAGGAGATGCGCCGCTTCTTGAGCGAGGCCGATGACGAGCGCAAACGCCTGGGTGAGGTCTGCGCGCGCTGGATCTCCTTCGATGGCGATGGAGGCGACGCCGCGCGCTTCCAGCGCATCCACGACGGGCTGTTCCCGCCGGATCCGCTGCTCGCCAGTTTCCCCCAGGTGAAGGACTGGCACGGACTGTTCCTCCTGCCGGAAGGCGCTATCGAGCGGGTTCAGCAGGCACTGAAGCAGGTGAACTACGTCCAGCTGAAGGAGCCGGCGGCCGGGCTACTCGACACGCTTCGAGCGGCCCTCCGGTGGGATCCAGACGCCATCGGAGTGCTCCGAGGAGAGACCCTCTCCTCCGCCGACACCCCGGTGTTCGAGCTGCTGGTCCAGGCCTCCCAGACGGGACAACGGATCATCATCTTCGGGCTTCGCGATGCGGCGAAGCAGGAGCTCCGCATCCAGGCCGCCCGCTTCAGGTCGCACGTGCACGAGCCCACGTCCGCCTGACCCTATTCGAACTTGCCGTGCCGGCCCGCGCCGCCCGCGAAGCGCTTCGCTCCGGTCAGCGACTCCGACTCGAGCACCTGGATGCCGCCCTTGAACTCCTGGAGGAGCGCCTCCTCCAGCGGGAGCCCGGCCTGCTCGTACGCCGAGCGCCGATCCGCGTTCATGCAGGCCTGCGGGAAGGCGGCGATCTCCCGGGCCAGCTGCTCGGCGGCCTCGCGCGCACCGCCATGGGGCACCACGCGGTTGACGAGCCCCATGCCGAGCGCCTCCTGAGCGGACACCGGGCGGCCGGTGAGGATGAGGTCCAACGCGCGGGAGAGTCCAATCAACCGGGGCAGCCGCACCGTTCCCCCGTCGATGAGCGGCACGCCCCAGCGGCGGCAGAACACGCCCAGCACGGCATCCTCCTCGGCCACGCGGAGGTCACACCAGAGGGCCAGCTCCAGGCCTCCCGCGACGGCATGGCCCGAGATGGCGGCAATCACCGGCTTGCTCAGCATCATCCGCGATGGCCCCATGGGCCCATCCCCCTCGGGAGCGAGATGGGGCAGCCGGCCTTCGGCCACCGCCTTCAGGTCCGCTCCCGCGCAGAAGGTGCCTCCCTCGCCGTAGAAGACGCCGACCTTCGCCTCGGCATCGGCGTCGAACTCCCGGAAGGCACTCGCGAGGGCCTCGGCCGTGACGCCATCCACGGCATTGCGCACCTCGGGGCGGCTGAGGATGACGGTGGAGATGGGACCGTTCTTCTCGACGCGGACGCTCATGGGAGACTCCTAGAACGCGTAACGCACGGCGCTCTGCGAGCCGGCGAAGCGCAGCTCGATGGTGCCGTGCTCACCCTTGTTCTGCTCGCGCCAGCGCCGCTTCAGGGGGCCCAGGTCGAACGTCGCGGTGCGGGACAGCAGCGCCTCGCATGAATCCCCGTTCGCATCGTGGGCCAGGACGAGCTCCGCCTGTGTGTCACCCGCCGCCAACGTCTGGAAGACACCATCCCAGAGCAGCTCGTACACGTGCTCCCGGCAGCCGCCCGAGTGCCTCACCTGCGCCACCAGCGTGTCGCCCTGAAGCTCCAGGCTCCTGATGATGAGCTCGTCCCCGGGCGCGGGAGTCGGCGTCATCCGCAGGACCTTGGAAGTGGCGGAGGCCGAGGACATCGGCCCCGCGCAGCCGAGCAGGGCACAGAGAACCAGACCACTCCAGATGGGCGTGCGCATACCCCTCCCGAAAACCCCGAGACTACATCCAGCCGAGCTGCAACCGCGCCACGTCCGACATGCGGCTCTGGTCCCAGGGCGGATCCCATACGAGCTGCACGTCCGCCTCCGTCACTCCGGGCACGCCCTGCACCTTCTGCCGCACGTCATCCACCAGCACCGGCCCCATGCCGCACCCCGGAGCCGTCACCGTCATGTGAATCTCCACCCGGTGACCGCCCTCCGGCAGCGGCGTGGCCTTGCACTCGTACACCAACCCCAGCTCCACGATGTTCACCGGAATCTCCGGGTCATACACCGTGCGCAGCTGCTCCCAGATGCGCTCCTCGTCGAACGAGCCCTCGGCGGCCTGCGCCTGGGGCTCCTCGGACTTCGGGTTCTGCGCGAGGTAGTCGGCGCCCAACGCATCGGTGTCCTTCTCGGCGATGCGCATGAGCTGCCCGTAATCACCCTGCACGGTCACGTTGCCGCCGAGCGTCTGGAGCACCCGCACCTCGGTGCCCGCGGGCACCGTCACCCGCTCGCCGCTGGGAATCATCGTCACTTCGCAATCACGCGCGAGCGGTGTCAGCAAGCCTCTCATCCGAACATCCTCCCTACTCCGTCGAGACCGAGGTCTCCTTGCCGTCGAGCGCCGCGCGCAGCGCATGCCACGCCAGGCTCGCGCACTTCACCCGAGACGGGAACTCATTCACTCCGGACAGCACCGCCAGCTTCCCCAGCGCCTCCAGGTCCATGCCCTGGGGACCCTCGGTCACCAGCTTGTGCACCAGCTCGTAGAGCCGCTCGGCATCGGCCCGGGACAGCTCCTTCACCGCCCCCGTCATCAGCGACGCCGAGGCTCGGGAGATGGCACACCCCTGCCCCACGAAGCCCACGTCCTTGATGACGTCGCCGTCCATCCGCAGCGTCACCGTGAGCTGATCTCCACAGAGCGGGTTGTACCCCTCGGCCCGGCGGTTGGCGCCCTCCACCTCGCGGAAGTTGCGCGGACGCTTGCCGTGCTCGAGCACCACCTCCTGGTAGAGGTCCTGCAACTCGGAGCTCATGCGAACACCTCCCGGACCTTGTGGAGCCCGCGCACCAGCGCGTCGATGTCCTCGCGCGTGTTGTACATGGCCAGCGACGCGCGCACCGTGGCCGCCACGCCGAAGCACGACAGCAGCGGCTGCGCGCAGTGGTGTCCCGCCCGGATGGCCACGCCCTCGCGGTCCAGGATGGTGCCCACGTCGTGTGCGTGCACGTCCTCCATGATGAAGGACAGCACCCCGGAGCGCTCGCGCGCCTGGCTCATCAGTCTCAGGCCCGGCACGCTCTCCAGCGCCCGCGCCCCGTACTCCAGCAGCGCCTGATCATGCGCGGAGATGGCGTCCAGCCCCACCGAGTCGATGTAGTCCATCGCCGCCGCCAGCCCGATCGCGCCCGAGATGTCCGGCGTGCCCGCCTCCAGGCGGTACGGCAGGCGGTTGTAGACCGTCTTCTCCATCGTCACGGAGAGGATCATGTCCCCACCACCCTGCCAGGGAGGCATCGACTCCAGAACGGCGGCCTTGCCATACAGCACGCCGATGCCCGTGGGGCCGAACATCTTGTGCCCGGAGAGCGCGTAGAAGTCGCAGTCCAGCGCCTGCACGTCCACCCGGAAGTGCGCCGGCGCCTGAGCCCCATCCACCAGCACCGGCACGCCCCGCGCGTGGGCCCGCCGGATGATGTCGCGCACCGGGTTCACCGTGCCCAGCGCGTTGGACACGTGCGTCACCGCGAGCAGGCGCGTGCGCTCGGTCAGCAACACATCGAGCTGGTCCAGCCGCAGGTCGCCTCGCTCGTCCACCGGCACCACCTTCAACGTGGCGCCCACCTGCTGGCAGAGCATCTGCCAGGGGACGATGTCCGAGTGGTGCTCCATGGCGGTGATGAGCACCTCGTCACCCGGGCCCACCTTGCTGCGCCCGAAGGTGTACGCCACCAGGTTGATGGCCTCGGTGCAGCCGCGCACGAAGATGATCTCCTTCGTCTCGCGAGCGTTGATGAACCGGCGCACCCGCTCGCGAGCCCCTTCGTAGGCCAGGGTGGCCCGCTCGGAGAGCGCGTGCACGCCGCGGTGCACGTTGGCGTTGTCGTGCGTGTAGTAGCGCACCAGCGCGTCGATGACCGCCTGGGGCTTCTGCGTCGTCGCCGCGCTGTCCAGGTACACCAGCGGCCGGCCCCGCACCTCCTGGTGGAGGATGGGGAAGTCCGCGCGGATGCGCGCCACGTCCAAAGGTGCTCCGCTCATGCCCGTCCCTCCTTCGCTCCGGGGAGCTTGCGTGCGAGCAGCTCCTCCACCTGCTCTCTCAGCGTCGCCAGGGGAACAGCCCCCACCACCTCGGTGGCGAAGGCGTGCGTCAGCAGCGACTCCGCCTCCGCCCGGGGAATGCCGCGCGCCCGGAGATAGAAGAGCGCCTGCTCATCCAGGCGGCCCACCGTCGCGCCGTGCGCGCACTTCACGTCGTCCGCGAGGATTTCCAGCTGCGGCCGAGCATCCGCCATCGCCGCCTCCGACAGGAGGAGGTTGCGGTTGGCCTGGCGCGCATCCGTCTGCTGCGCGTCCGGACGCACCATCACCTTGCCGTGGAAGGTGCCGCGCGCCTTGTCGTCCAGCACGCCCTTGTACAGCTCACGGCTGGTGCAGCGAGGCTGCGCGTGGTCCAGGTTCGTCCACTGGTCCAGGTGCTGCGTGCCGTGGCCCACGTACAGCCCGTTCAAGGTGGCCTCGCCACCCTCGGCCGAGAAGAGCGCATGCACCTCGTTGCGCGCGAGCGCCCCGCCCAGGGAGATGAGATGCGAGGCGAAGCGGCTGTCCCGCCCCTGCTCCACGTGCAGGCCGCCGATGTGAAAGGCCGACTCGGACTCGGCCTGCAGCTTGAGGTGCGTGAGCCGAGCCCCATCCCCCAGCACCACCTCCGTCACCGCGTTGGTGAAGGAGACGCCCGGCGCCGCGCCCACGTAGCTCTCCACCAACGTGAGCTCGCTGTTCTCCCCTGCCTGCACCACCACCCGGGGGCTCGCCAGCGCCAGCTCTCCATCCCCTCGCGTCACGAAGAGGAGCTGCACGGGCTCGTGGCACACCGTCCCCGGCGCCACCCGGACCAGCGCGCCCTCCTCCAGCAGCGCCGCGTTGAGCGCGGTGAAGGCACTCGCCTCCGCGCGAGCCCGGCGGCCCACCAGGGACTCCAGCGGCTCGCCGTCCTGCAACGCCTCGCGCAGACTGCGCACCGTGAGGCCCTCGGGAGCGCCCTCCAGCCGGGACAGCTCCCGGACGAACCAGCCGTCCACGAACACCAGCCGCGGCCCCGTGCCCGGCAGGGCGAGCCGTCCCACCGCCGCCTCCACCCCCGCCTCGTGCACGGTGCGCACGGGGCAGAAGGCATGATCGGAGATGGGGGCCACGTTCGTGTACTTCCAGTCCTCGAGCTTCGTGGAGGGGAAGCCTTGGCGCGCGAGCTGCGCGATGCCGTCCTGCCGCAACGCGCGCAGCCACGCGGGAGCACCCGCCGCCCGCTCCGCCTGGAAGCGCTCGGCCAGGTCGAGGTAGTGCTGCAGCCCCGCCTCCTTCACGGCCTCGCCTCCTTGCCACCCGCGGCTTGGCCCTGGCCCAGCCACGCATAGCCCTTCTTCTCCAGCTCCAGCGCCAGCTCGCGCCCGCCCGTGCGGACGATGAGCCCGCCGGCCAGCACCGACACCTTGTCCGGCACCACGTACTCCAGCAGCCGCTGGTAGTGGGTGATGACGAGCATGCTCCGCTCCGGCGAGCGCAGCGCGTTGATGCCTCCGGACACAATCCGCAGCGCGTCGATGTCCAACCCCGAGTCCGTCTCGTCGAGGATGGCCAGCCGCGGCTCCAGCACCGCCATCTGGAAGATCTCGTTGCGCTTCTTCTCGCCGCCGGAGAAGCCCTCGTTCACCGAGCGCTGCATGAAGGCCTGGTCGAGCTGCACCAGCTTGGACTTCTCCCGCGCGAGCTGGAGGAAGTCCATGGCGTCCAGTTCCTCCTGGCCCGCGGCGCGCCGCCGGGCGTTGAGCGCCGTGCGCAGGAAGTGCAGGTTGCCCACGCCCGGAATCTCCACCGGGTACTGGAAGGCCATGAAGACGCCCGCGTGGGCGCGCTCCTCCGGCGGCAGGGACAGCAGGTCCTTGCCGTCGAAGAGCACCTCGCCCTTCGTCACCTCGTACGTCTCGCGGCCGGAGAGCACCTGCGACAGCGTGCTCTTCCCCGAGCCGTTGGGGCCCATGATGGCGTGCACCTCGCCGGGCATGAGCTCCAGGTTGATTCCCTTGAGGACCTCGCGACCCGCCACGCGCACGTGCAGGTCCTTGATGCTGAGCAGCGGCTTCATCCCACGCTCCCTTCCAGACTCACGCTGAGCAGCTTCTGCGCCTCCACGGCGAACTCCATGGGCAGTTCCTTGAAGACCTGCCGGCAGAACCCATTCACAATCATCGACACCGCGTCTTCCTTCGAGATGCCCCGCTGCTGGCAATAGAAGAGCTGGTCCTCGCCAATCTTGGACGTGGACGCCTCGTGCTCCACCTGCGCGGAGGAGTTCTTCACTTCGATGTACGGCAGCGTATGGGCGCCGCACTTGCTCCCCAGCAGCAGTGAGTCGCACTGGGTGTAGTTGCGCGCGCCCTCGGCGCTCTTGAGCACCTTCACCAAGCCCCGGTAGGTGTTCTGCCCGTGGCCGGCGGAAATCCCCTTGGAGACGATGGTGCTCCTCGAGTTGCGGCCCAGGTGGATCATCTTCGTCCCCGTGTCCGCCTGCTGCCGGTGGTTGGCGAGCGCCACCGAGTAGAACTCGCCCACCGAGTCATCCCCCTTGAGGATGACGCTCGGGTACTTCCAGGTGATGGCCGAGCCCGTCTCCACCTGCGTCCACGAAATCTTGGAGCGGTGGTGGGCGATGCCGCGCTTGGTGACGAAGTTGTAGATGCCGCCACGGCCCTGCTCGTCACCGGGGTACCAGTTCTGCACGGTGGAGTACTTGATGTTGGCCCCATCCAGCGCCACGAGCTCCACCACGGCGGCGTGGAGCTGGTTGGTGTCGCGCATGGGCGCGGTGCAGCCCTCGAGGTAGCTCACGGTTGCGCCCTCGTCCGCGACGATGAGGGTGCGCTCGAACTGGCCGGTGTTCTCCGCGTTGATGCGGAAGTAGGTGGACAGCTCCATGGGGCAGCGCACGCCCTTGGGCACGTAGACGAACGAGCCGTCGCTGAACACCGCCGAGTTGAGCGCCGCGAAGAAGTTGTCCGAGTGCGGCACCACCGTGCCCAGGTACTTCTTCACCAGCTCGGGGTGCTCGCGCACGGCCTCGGAGAAGGAGCAGAAGATGACGCCGGCCTTGGCCAGCTTGTCCTTGAAGGTGGTGGCCACGGACACCGAGTCGAACACGGCATCCACCGCCACGTTCTGCAGGCGCTTCTGCTCCTCGAGCGGGATGCCGAGCTTCTCGTACGTCTTGAGGATCTCCGGATCCACCTGGTCGAGGCTGTCGAGCTTCGGCTTCTGCTTGGGCGCCGAGTAATAGATGATGTCCTGGTAGTCGATGCGCGAGTAGGACACCTTCTGCCAGTCCGGCTCCTTCAGGGTGAGCCAGTGCCGGTAGGCGCGCAGCCGCCACTCGAGCATGAAGTCCGGCTCGTTCTTCTTGGCGGAGATGATGCGGATGATGTCCTCGTTGAGCCCACGGGGGATGGACTCGGACTCCACCGCGGTGACGAAGCCGGCCTCGTACTGGCGCTTCGTGAGCTCCTGGATGGTCTGCGTGCTCATGAGTGGATTCCTCCCGCCGTGGCCGGGGTTGGGTTCGAGTTCTGGGCTGGAGCGGCCGGACGTGCGGGCACGCCGAGGCCCACCAGGCGAGGCACCGGCGCACAGAGGTCCGCCAGCGTCAGCTTCCCGAGCGCGTCCTGGATGGTGCGGTTGATGACGCGCCAGTGGCCTCGCACCTTACACACCGTCTCCAGCTCGCAAGCGCCAGCCGGCGGATGGGCACCATGCGCACCGCACTCGGTGAGGGACACGGGGCCCTCGAGCGCGGTGATGATCTCCGTGAGGGGAATGTGCTCGGCGGGCCGGGCCAGCCCATAGCCGCCGCTCGCGCCCCGGTGGGACACCAGCAGGCCAGCGCCCTGGAGCCCCTTGAGCACCTTGCTCACCGAGGGCAGGGGCACACGGGTATCGGCCGCCAACTCCCTCGCCGTGCGCGTCTCGTTCCCGGCGCGCGCCAGCTCGGTCAGCAGCACGATGCCGTAGTCGGTCATCTTGCTCATCCGGAGCATTCGGAATCTCTCCAGCCTTGGGGGCCCCCTCTACCAGGGGGTACCTCTGCGTGGTGGCTCTTTAAACAGGACTAACTTGGTCCGCATTAAAAATCGTGCCACCACGGGCTCGGCGAGCCGATTGCCCTGCGACCTGGAGTGAAGGCGAGAGAGAGCCGGAGTGCTACTCCACCAGCAGTCGCTTCACGGGCGCGGGGTCCACCGCGACCATCAACGGGCGGGTGAAGTTGCTGAACGAGACGAGCGCCTGGCCCGGGGCGAGCCGGGAGACCCGGTTCCACAGGCTCTCATCGATGCTGCCCACCGTGCGTTGCATCCGGGAGATCACCGAGCTGTCCGTGATCTTGTGGATGATGAAGTTGTTGAGCAGGCCCAGCACTTCGTTGGGGAGGTGCTGCGGCAGTTGCGTGACGAAGACGAGCCCCAACCAGCGCTTGCGGCCGCGCTTGGCGATCCGTGCCACCTGCTCGAACAACACCTTCATCTGGGTTATGCGGCTGGCCGACAGGAACTCGTGGGCCTCCTCGATGATGATGAGAACCGGGGTGACGGATTGATCCTGGTCGTTCGCCCGCTGGTAGTGCGCCTCCTGGGTCTCCTGGAGCCCGCGGAGGATGTCGGCGATGACGAGGTTGTTGAGCTGGGGTGAATCCGTGTCCGAGAGGTCGATGACGGACACCCGCCCGGGGGTGAGCATCGAGCCGTAATGCACCCCGGGGACCGAGCCGACGTCATAGATGTTGAGGCGCCGCAGCCTGTGGAGCTTGCTGGCCAGCGCCTTCCAGCTGATCTCGTGCTTGCTGCTCTGGGCTCTCACCCGGGCCATCACCTTGCCGGGGCTGCTCTTGAATTCGCTGTACAGCACGGGACCGTGCGGAGAAGCCTGCTCGGAAGCATCTTCGCCGGAGTCCTCGTCCTCACCGATGCCGTCCAGCAGCTTGCCCTGCTTCCGGGACGAGGCTCTCGGCTTGCTCCGGGTCTCGGACCGCCCCTCGTCACTGAGGCTGTAGATGTAGGCGCTCACGACGTCCAGGACGTGCTGGATGGTCATCCCCGGATAGCCCGTCGAGAGCTCATCGACGTCCAGCACCTGCCGGCGCTCCTCGTCATTCCTCGGGAAGAGTCCGAAGTCCTCCAGCAAGAGCTTCGTGACGTCATAGGCCTTGAGGAACCGCTCGTGCTGCGCATCCGACATGTCGAGGATCTCGGCGATCGCATGGGGCGAGAGGCTCGAGAAGTTCAGCGAGAAGCGGTGCAGGTTCCGGTGGCGTGGGTTGCGGCTCGCGCGGCCCGTCAGGTGGTGGATGTGCAGGTCCTTCACCCCCTCCGGCTTCTGGCCGCGGCGCCTGAGCGCCTCGAGCATTGCCGCGTGGTCCGTGGGCTGGTCCACGTGCGTGTACTCACCTTCCACGTCGAAGACGACGGTGGCGATGCCCGCCGCCTGGGCGCGGTGGATGAGCGTGGCAACGGTGGTGGACTTGCCACCGCCCGTCGTTCCGATGATGCCGGTGTGGCGAGGCAGGACGGCCTTGTCCCGGGGGTTGAGGCGGGCTTCCATCTTTTCGTAGCCCACCACCATCCCGAGGCTCATCTCTCCCCCCACGCCGAGCACGCGCGCACTCTCCTCCTCATTGAGGAGGAAGACGGGACTCTGGGGCCGGGGGCGGAAGCGCGGTGGCTCCAGGACCCCGCCGATCTCCTCACCGAGGATCTCCACCTCCGCACGCCCGTGGTAGTCGAACATGAACGCCACCGTCTTGCCCTTGGTCACCACGCCGACGGCCATGGTGGAGTTGGCGGGAACGCCGTCGGGCTCGAGGAAGGGTCCGCGAACGACCACGCCCAGATAGGAGCGCTCGTCTTCCCGCGACTTCACCCTCACGAGCGTCTGGGAAGCCAACCGGTGGAGGTCGCCCCGGCTCATCAGGACGGTGATGAGGTTGTCGCTGCTGGCCTGGGTGTCGAAGTGGGTGAACCCCACCGCCTTGTCGAGCTCGGGATCGGCGGGCGCCGCCGTCTTCACCTGGTTCTTGAGCTCGTTGATCTCCCCCTGATCCTCTTTCGGCAGGGGCCGGGTGAGCGCACCGCGCGGGGCCCCCGCGCCCGGAGACTGAGGCTCCTCTCCTCTCATCCCCTGAGTCGAACGTGCGGCCCCACCACGAGACGCCCCCGGACCTGGGGGCTGTGCGCTCCTTCCACTCCCCACCGGAGGAGCCGGACGCGCGGCCCCGCCGCGAGGAACACCCGCGCCTGGAGGTTGTGCGGCCCTCCCATTCACGACCGGGGTCGAGCGGCCGTTCTCACCATGGAATTCCCCCGAGCCCGGGGGCGGAATCTTGCCATCGTCCGACATACCTCACGCCTCCTTCCTAACCGCGCTTCTTGCCCTGCTGGAAGAACTGGAGGTTCGCGCCCGCATGGGCATAAGCGTCATGAACCAGACCCAGGAATCCGTCCGCACCGAACGCGTTGCGGCACGACACATCCGCGACGTCGAGCAGCATCGGGAAGCTCCGCTCGGGCCTGAGAACGCTGTCGGCCATCGCCACACGTGCCGCGAGATGGACATGCTCCCGGTGCGCATAGAAGAGCCGGGGGGGTGTCCGCTCGGAGATCCGATACAGACCGATGAGGACATCCGGGCAGCACCGCCGCACGAAGTCGAGCGCCGCCTCACGCCCCTCGTCTCCGTACTGCCATCCCTGGATGAGGCGGACACTGTCACTCTCGAGCGTCTTGAGAATGGCATACTCACCCGGGGCGAGTGCGTATCCGAGGGTCAGATAACCCCGCCCCTCGAGCGTGTCGGGAACGAACACGAACTTCTTGTGTCTCTGGATGAGCCGCTGGAGCACGTCGAGCGAAGCGCGCAGCAGGCCCATGTACCCAGAACCGGAGAGCATCTCGTGAGGACAGGGGTGGCCCATACCGATGCGCCACTCTGATTCCGCCTTGTCCACGAGGACGGCCCGCTCCGCGTAGCTCCTGATGCAACGATATGCGAGCCTGCTGGGCCCGTCCCCCCGGCCCACGCCATGCCGGTTCTGACGCATCTCGATGAGCGCCATCGCCTCCGCCACGGCATCCGTATTCCGGGATGACATCTCCTTGCGGAAGAACCGCTGAGCGAACGTGCCAGAGGTGCCCCCATAGCTCACGACCGCGACCCCGAACTGGGTGATGCCAATGGGCAGACTGTCATGGGAGACAGTGGTTCCGCTCACGGCTTCGACCCGCCCGGCAAAGAGCTTTCCTTCTTGGACGGCCCTCATCTCGTCGCGATTGGTCCGGTAGACACCCGCCTCGGCAGGTGTCCCGATGCGCGTCCCGAGCAGGGGAAGGATCTCCCCACGGATCAGGGCCCGGACGCGCCCTTCCTTGTCGATGGCGCTGGCGATCTCCCGCTCGAAGCGAGCCATGACATGCTCGAAGTCGAACCCGGTGTCCCATTTGCCGAGATCGAGAGCAGCGGACAATTCCTCGCCAAAAACATCCTGGAACCTGTCGTCTCCGGCGAGCTCGTCGTCATCTGGGGGATGGTCATCAGACATGGTCACCTCCGGCGCACCCAAGAAGCTCCTGGATGGAGAATCGCGAGTGGCCATGACGGAAAGAGAGCATCCGGACGTATTCCCGGGCCTCCTTCCGTGGCAGCCCGAAGCGGGCGACCACCCGGTCCACCGCGACCTCCTCCGGCGCGCCCTTCACCACCTCGAGGACACGCTCTGCCGGTGCCAGCAGTTCGAGGGCCAGACGATCCGCGCGCCGCTCGGAGCGCGCCACCTTCCCAGTACGGATTCCGGAGGGATCGCGCTCCATCAACCGGACCTGGAGTCCGAGCGGAACGCCCTCGAGCACGGAGGATAGGAGCTCCTCGGACCTGGGGGCTCGCCAGCCATCGAGCACCGGCCGTATCCCCTCCCCCAGGGCATGCAGGGCGTGGGAGCGAGGCAGGAGGTGCTCGAGCACGAAGTGGGCCACTTCATGCGCCAGGGTGAAGCGTTGCTCGTCCGAGTCGTCCTCGGTGTCATAGAAGATGACGCCGACGCCCCGCCACGCCACCATGCACCCATGAAGCGAGCGGTGGTTATCGGTCACCTTGTGGTGCACGCCCTTCCGCACGAGCCAGTCGCGAACCCCCTCGGAGCTGAGGTGCGCCATGCGCTCCAGTGTGACGGGAAGCGATAGAAGCGCCTGTTTGGGGTCCCTGGGAAAAGAGAGCGTGAGCGGCAACCCGCAGGCCGCCACGGCCTCCTTCAACCACCATTCGGTCATGAGTTCGTCTCGTCATCGCAGGAGCGATCCCGTGCCGCGAGCAGCAGGGAATCCTCATCCGCCGGCCCCTCTCCGCCTTCCGACCGTTCGGCGAAAGCATCCATCACTTCCACACGCCGAAGCACCGCCACCAGACGCAGAGGTTCCAATGCGAAACGTTTCGCGATGGTGAACACATGCTCGGTGAACTTCTCGCCCTCGGGACGCCGGCAGAGCGACAACCACTGGAGTACCTCCAGCGAGCAGCCCAGCTCCGCCGCGAGCTCTTCAGCGGACCGGCCTTCGCGCTCACGGTACTTCTCGAACACATGGCCCAGCATCCAGGCCTCGTGTGCACTGCGCCGGACCGCCGTCTTCAGCCATTCAGGATTCGTCATCGGAATCCTCCTTTCCGAGGCGCTCCAACAACTTCATGAGGCGATCCCGGTGCCGCTTCACCTCTCGCCGCATCTCGACCTCGGACGACGACTCCAGACCGAGTGCCTTCGCCAACTCCCGGGTCGAGCGCTCACCTTGCAGGATGAGCCGGAGGGCTGCCCGGTCTCTTTGCGTGATGTCGTACTTTTCGAGCCGTTCAAGGACGAGTGCGGCCTCCATGCCCCGCTCCAATTCCTCATTCGGAGCCGTGGCCTGAAGTTCGACAATGCCCGCGAAACCCTGCTCGCGCCGGGCGCGCGCCGCATGGGACCGGTGGCGATCCACCCCTCGCTTCTGAGCGATCTGGCGCAGGTAGGTGAACAGACGGCTGCGCTGCGGGTCATAGCGCTCGGGGTGTTGCAGGTAGACGAACACCGCGTCGATGGCTGAATCGTAGGCATCTTCCCGCTCACAGGTCTTCCTGAGGGCTCTCAGGAGCCACGGCATGTAGGTCTGGAAGACCTCGACCGGCGCCACCGGATCTCGCTGGAGGACCCGCTCATGCAACGTCACCTCATCCACCCTTGATGGGCTCATCCCTCTCCTCGCCAGGATTCTCTCGTCCGCCGTGGGACTCATTGCGTCTCGCATGATTCTTCGTCACCCATTCGTGGAGTTCGACGACCAGGCGCCTCCTGCCCCCGCGAGAGGATGGAAGCGGACGAGCCGCGAGTCTCTACCTCCCGGGTGGTAGGCCGCCGCGGCGTCATGGAAATAAACAGTCCGCGAACTCCGGCCTTCGGCAACGAACGAAATACAGAGGCCCGGTGAAGCGCCGGGTCTGCCTCGTTTCACGTGAGGGGATCCATGACATCCATGTGTTGCCGTGTTGCCACCACCCAGCGTCAGCTCGATGACGCGCTCCGGGTCCGCTGGGCTGTCTTCGGAGCGGAGCTGAAGCTGCTCGGAGGACCCGTTCCACCGGCACCGCGGGAGGTGAACTGCTTCGATACGCTGGAGACCACCGTGCATCTCGTCGTCTATGCGGATGACGTGCCGGTGGCCACCTCCCGTCTGCTGCTGCCCAACCCCGAGGTGGCTCGCACCACGGATGGAGGCCTGGGCATCGAGCTCGACCAGAAACTGAACCTGTCGGGACTGGCGGAACCGGGCCTCCTGTTCGCGGAGAGCACGCGCTTCTGCATCCTCAAACGCTGGCGCCACTCCGAGGCGCTCCTGCGGTTGCAGGCCGGGCTTTATGAGGAGAGCCGGCGGCGGGGGGTGACACATTGGATTGCCTCCGCGAACACGGAGACGGACTCGGCCGAGGACGCACAGCTGGTGTTCCAGGTAGCGGCGCACAAGGGACTGGTGAGCCAGCGTTGGCGCGTCCAGGCCCGCGTGCCGTCGACTCCTCCTGTCAGTCCAAACGCGCCCTTCTATTCACCTCCAGAGCGGGCATGCGCCCACCAGGGGCGGCTCCAGGGATTGAGACTGCCCCGGGTGCTATCGCTCTTCGCGCACAAGATGGGCGCGCGCTTCATCGCCGAGCCAATCTACGACATGGGTTTTCGCCGCTTCTCCCTGCCACTCGTGGCCGCGCTGGATGAGCTTCCGCCTGACACCCTGAGCCGGTTCGACGCCTTGGACGCGCATACCTCCCACGCCGCCTGAGCCGGACTCACTCCCGGCCTTTCCCTCTCACCTTCACCTCAACCGCCGGGACCGGCAACGGCCCGGATAGGAGACGTACATGCACACGCGAACCGGAACACAGACCCAAGCGGATTGGACCAGTGCCCTGGAGCACGAGGCGCGCACACTCGTGGAGGAACTGGACGCGTACCCCGCCGCCCGGAGCCTCTTCGAGGGAACCCTCGATGCCGAGGGCTACGCCCACTATCTGGTGCAGACGTACCACTACGTGCGGTGGAGCACGCCCCTGCTGGCGGCGGCGGGGCTCCGGATGAAGCGCCAGGGCCAGCTCCCCCTGCTGGCGGAGTTGCTCCTCCAGAAGGCCTCGGAGGAGCGCGGACACGAGCGCTGGCTGCTGGCGGATCTGGGAAACCTGGGGTGGCCGGCCACGCGGGTCGAAGGCACGGAGCCCGGTCCCGCGGTCACCGCCTATATCGCCTGGAACCGCTACACCACGCTGGCGGGCGTGCCCACCGCGTTCCTCGGCACGGCCTATGTGCTCGAGTACCTCTCCGTGCAGCGTGCCAGCGGGGCCGTGGAGCGCCTGATCGCGGCCAATACCATCCCGAACATCCGCAAGGCCGTTACCTTCCTGCGCGGCCATGGAAACATGGATGGAGACCATGTGGCGGAGCTGACCTCGGTGCTGCGCTCGCTGATGGACCCGGGGGAGCAATCGGCCCTGCTGCTGTCGGCCCGCATCACGCGCACCCTCTATGCCGGCTTCCTTTCCGGAACGAGCAGCGAGCAGCCGGCGCGTACCTCTTGAGAGGTACAGACACCGCGAGCCCTTTCAGCGCATCTTGCGCGCCCCGGTCCTCCCGCGCTCGAGAGGTCCGGGCCTCCAACCTCGCTCCTTCCTCGAGAAGACATGAACAGGGTTTTCGCAGTGGGCGTCATCGCGCTATCGGCACTGGCCGGCTGCGGTGGCGACGACAATACAGGACCTGGACCCAGCACTCCGCAGAAGTGCAGCACCTCGAACTGCGCGGGCTGCTGCTACAACAACGTCTGCCAGACAGGTACGACCGCCTCCGCTTGTGGCAAGTTGGGCGCGGCGTGCGTTGCTTGCGGTTCCGCCCAGGTGTGCAAGACGGATCAAACCTGCGGCGTGGACCCGAACAGCGTCTGGCTCATCCAGCCCGTCTCGGCCCAAATCACCTCCAACAACAATGGCTCTTACTGGGACGCTGATTACTCTCCGCCGGACGTCTTCGTCGTGATGAAGTGCCCGGGCGCGACCTCCGCCACCTCCACTTACGAGGTGGAGAGCTACACCCCCAAGTGGACCACCGGAGGATGCACCGCGAAGGCGAGCCAACTGCTCGCGGAGCCCTGGGTCTTCCAGCTCTGGGACAGCGATATCAGTGTCAACGACACCATCACCACCACGCTCGGGTTCCGGTTCACCGAGCAGGCCCTCACCTCGGGCACGGTCACCCTCGGCGCCTCGGGAGGGATGACGTCGCTGACGGTGCAATTGCAGAAGCAGCCTTGAGCCAGGCCGCATCAACATCCGCGCGGGGAAGCATCGGACTCGTTGCCTCCCCGCGCCCCTTCACCCTGGCACTCAATCCCGCGCCGACAGGTGCATGAGGGTCGCCCGGTAGATGAGCTCCGCCCGGCTCTCCACCCGGAGTTTCTCGAAGGCGTTCCTGACGTGCGTCTTCGCCGTTTCCGGCGAGATGTCGAGCTGGCTGGCAATGGACTCATTGCTATGGTTCTGAAGCACGTAGCTGACGACCTCGGTCTCCCGCTCGGTGAGCGTCACGCGGCAGATCCCGGGCACCGGAATGACATACGAGACCTCGTCGAGCACCAGCGTCCATAGCCGCCGTCCGTCCTGCTCTGGCATCCGGACAAACGTCACCCTCAGCTTCCGGTCCTCACGATGCCGCTCCCAGACGTCCAATCCGAACGCCCCGCCCTCCTCCAAGCGCACGAGCCAGACCAGCCGCTCCACCCATTCTCGGGGAAGACCCGAGGGGCCCAACTCGAACGGTGAGAACCAGTCCTGCAGCAACGCGGTGACCCGGTCCGTGCGCATCACCTCCTTGGCGCTCGGGGTCAGCACCAGGCAGTCCATGCCCCGCTGTTGGAGGAGCACATCCGGAAGCCCCCCGCACGTCGCCACTCCGCTGAACATCCGGCAGTTGCGGATTGTCCGGTTCAGAACGGGCGTGAGCGCTTGCAGGAGCGCCTGCTCTCGCGTGGAGAAGGGATGGAGCCGCTCGCGGTAGATCGTCAATCCCCCGTGCCAACCCTGTTTCATGTCCAGCTTCACCGACATGACTTGCTCCAGAGGCGTGCACAGCTCACGGCAGAGCTGATACGAGCGGCTGCGGATCAGCACCTCGCGCGGTGCCATCTCCGAGTCCCTGAGCACCACGTTGGGCAGGTGCACCACGGCACCTGCCACGAAGTCATCTCCGGCCATCTCCGGGTAACGATCCAGGAATGCGGCCAACCTGTCCGTCGCCACCCACACGTAGCCGGAAGACGGACCGGGCCTGGACATGCACCAGGCCGCATGGTCCGCCGGCAGGAGTTGGAACATCCACCCCTGGGCTCGGGACAGCACCACCGGAAGCTCCAAGGCGCTGGTCAGGGCCTCTCTCAGCTCGGAGATGAGCTCCCGTTCGCGCGAGTCGAGATTCATTGGGGATTCCTCCGCCAGAAAGGGATTGTCGCTGCTGGTACGCTCCGAGATGGACATTGTCCATACCACCCGGGTGGTAGGTGCCTGTCCGGTACCCAGCACTCTCCGTGGAGACAGGGCCTCGACTGCTTCCATAGGCGGAGGCCGAGCCTCCGCGCTAAGTCCCTCCCCCAAGGAGGGAGCGCATGACGGAGATGAGCTATCGGACAGCCCTGGTGACCGGGGCCTCCAGCGGCCTGGGGCGAGGTCTGGCGCTGTGGTTGGGCAAGCGCGGTGTGAAGGTGTACGCCGCCGCGCGACGCCGTCCCCAGTTGGAGGCGCTCGCTCAGGAGGCGAAGGAGGCCGGTGCCACCATCGAGCCCGTGGAGCTGGATGTTTCCCAGGCGGAGGCCACGCTCGAGCGAATCCGCGAGTGGGATGAGGCCTGCGGAGGGCTGGACCTGGTGGTGGCCAACGCGGGCGTGGGCGGGCAGACCGATGCCCGGCACTTCTCCTGGGAGCACGCGAAGCGGGTCATCGACGTGAACGTCACCGGGGCCGTGGCCACGCTGTCCGCGGTGCTGCCACGGATGGTGGAGCGCAACCGCGGCCACCTGGTGGGCATCTCCAGTCTGGCGAGCTGCCGGGGGCTGCCCCAGAACGCGGCCTATTCAGCGTCCAAGGCCTTCCTCAACACCTTCCTGGAGAGCCTGCGGGTGGATCTCCACGGCACCCAGGTACGCGTCACCTGCATCAAGCCCGGCTTCGTGAAGACCGAGATGACGGCCGGCATCCAGCACGCCATGCCCTTCCTCTTGGAGACACACGAGGGCGTGGAGTTGATGGGGCGGGCCATCCTCCGAGCGGAGGCCGAGTACGGCTTCCCCTGGCAGATGGCCAGCGCCGTCGGGGTGGCGAAGCTGGCGCCCAACTTCCTCTTCGACGCCGTCGCGAGCAGGGTGCTCTGAACGCGCTAGGGCACGGCCAGGTTGAGCATGAAGTAGATGCCCTGCAGGTACTTGTTCAGGGCTCCCATCAGCATGGGGATGACGGTGATGATGCTCACCCCCCCGGCCAGCGCCAGGAAGTAGACGATGACCGAGTACTCGACCATCGCCTGGCCACGCTTCCAACGGCGGGACAACGAGCGCGCCGCCCGCTTCACCTGTCTGGGAGCTTCATTCCTCATCGTTCTTCACCTTCACCCCCGCGGGGGCCTTGGGCGGAGTGATTCGCTCCATCATGTATTGGGCGTCGACCTTCCCCTTGGCCTTGCAGCTCCCGGAGCACGCATCCGCCACGTCCTTGCAGCTGGCCTTGCACGCGGACTTGGCGTCGTTGCCCTTGATGTCGTTGCAGGGGTCCGAGCAGATCGTCTCGATGGCCTCGCACTGGTCCGCGCACGTCTTGGGGGCCTTGGTGAGAACGGGCTTGGGCGCCTTTGGCGGCGTGGCCTTCTTCTTGGCCTGGGCGGAGGAAAGACCCGCGGCGAGCAGCAGGCCCAGCGCGGCGGTACGGAACAGGTGCGAAGTCACGGTAGAGCCTCTCATTCGTCAAGCCACAGGATGCCCACGGCCACGGAGGATGGATCCGCGTGGGGTTTGGCGGTCAGGGACAACATCCGGGAGCCCTTCTGGTAGCTCTCCATTCCGGGCAGCCCGTTCTCCAACGTCACGGGGGAGAACCCCCGCCGGGTCAGCTCCTGGCGGTAGAAGTCCTGCACCTTCTCCACCGTGCTGTCGCGCACCACGAAGACGGCGCTCCGGGACGCCAGTCCAGGCTCCATCTGCTGGATGGCGGTGGGCAGCTCCGAGTTGGGGGGAAGCGGCACGTCACCGGGCAGGACCGGTCGGCCCTCGATCAGCGCCTCCGGATTGCCAACGGACGCGAGGATGACCGTCCCCTCTCCATGGGGCACCAGGGTGATCGTCTTCAGGTTCTTGCTGCCCGGGGGCCGGAAGCTCACGTACGTCATGCCGGGCACTTCCTCCACCTGCCCGAAGATGAGGGCGTCGGACACCTGCGCCAGGGCCTGCTGGTAGAACTTCATCACCGCGTAGGGCGGCTCCTCGACGATGAGCGTGGCGACGTCCACCCGCGCACCGTTGATGAGCGTCTGCGCGCCCATGGGCTCCAGGCGCACACCCCGGTAGACGCTGAACAGGAAGGGGTCCACGTCCGGGGGCTCCGGCTCCTCGGGCGCCTCGGCGTACACCTGGCGCACGAACTCCCGCCAGTTCTCGTCCGAGGCATAGGGATTGAGCGCCTTGGCCTTGTCCCCATCGCAGGAGCCCTTCCCGGCTCCGCCTCCGCAGCACGAGCCGCCCGCGGAGGACATGGCCGGCTGGGTGGAGGCCAGGGCCTGCGCCACGGCCTCGGTGGGCTTCGCCCCGGCGGGCGCCTTCGGCTGCGGGGTGCTCGGGCCATTGGCCGCCAGCGCGGGCACCGCCCAACCCAGGGTCATCAGGAGGAAGAACGCTCTCATGGGCACTTGTCCTGCTCCGCCTGCCTGCAACCCATGTAGTGCACACCGCGCCGGCTGGCGGCCGACTGGTAGTTGTTGTTGATGCCGGAGTAGGGAGTGGACAGGTACTTCTGGCCGCCGCCGAGCGTCACCCCACCGGCCGCCTGCTTCTGGCCAGGGCTCTGCGCCTTGTAGCGGGCGACCAGGAACGTGCCGGCCATGTTGGGCAGGCCCGCCGCCTCGCGCGTCGTCGCGTTGGCGGTGACCGCGTTCATGTACAGCGCCGACTGGGCCCTGGCGGTGAAGTTGCCCGAGGCTCCCGCCACCGCGCCGTACGTCGGCACCTGGCTGTAGTCCTGGACCACCCGGTCATAGAAGGGGCCAGCGACGTTACCCGGGCTGGCGAGCGCGCTCGAGCGCGCGCCGATGTCCGCGTCGTTGAGCCTGCCCGACGACGAGCCGGTACGCAGCGCCCACGTGTTGAAGTACACCGCGCCCCGCTCGTACGCGACGATGTTGCCGCCCGTGCCCTGGTATTGGTGCGAGTCCGAGCCCGCCCCGCGCTTGGTCAGGTTCGACATCTTCACGTCGGTGAACTCCGTGAAGAGCTTCTCCGGGATGATGTAGTTGTAGATGTAGCCCTTGGCCCAGCACCGCGCCCTGCCGCCCGCGTTATAGCTGGAGCCCTCGAAGGAGCTCACCACGGGGTCCCCGACCAGGCCCGAGTCGGACCAGGCTTCGCACTGGAACTGCGTGTCTGGCCCCACGTTGGCATCGAAGCGGAACGTGTACTGGGCGGCGAAGTAGATCTTGTGGTGCTTCTGGTGATTGTGATTGCCGCGGATGCGCTCCACGTCACCGTAGCCCGGACCACCTACCTCGGCGCCATCATCGACGGCGGAGGTGTGGTCCGAATAGGTGGCGCGCACGGCGTGCTGAATCACGTCCATCTCGGCGTTGGCGCTACCCGACTCGGCGTTGCGCGTGGACATGTCCCAGATGCCGGCCACCACCGTCTCCTGCAGGTCCAGCTTCATGTACGCCGCGTCGATGAGGAAGAGGGCGTAGAGCAGCAGCGGGATGAGGACGAGCATCAACAGCACCGTCTCCACCAGCGCGGCGCCCCGGGGGTTCCGGCCAGCGGCCAGACGGAAGGAAGGGCTGCGAGAAGTGCTCATTGGAAGTTGACTCCCTTCGGGCCACCGTTGGAGACACCATTGGCACCTTGCACCACGGAGGCCGCGTTGGTGTCGATGGCGGTGAGGGCCTGCATGTCCGAGTTCGTCAGCGGGTGGAGCTTGGCGCGCCAGTACGGGTTGAAGAGGTTGGGGTAGTCGGACCAGTCACCGATGCGGTGGTAGTAGACGAGCGCCTTGGCGAAGGCCTTGGTGCGCTCGTTGTTGGAGAGCGTCAGCTGGCCATCCTGCGAGCCCGTCCCCGAGAAGCGGATGGTGCCGGTGCCATCCTTGGCCACCTCGTAGGGCCCGCGGATGCCGTACTCGTTGACGCGGCCGTCCGTGCTCACCGCGGCGAAGACGGTGGGCTGGTTGTACGGGGCAGTCGTGCCGATGTTGAACTCGGTGAAGCGCTCGAGCCGCAGCTGGGGCGAGCTGTGCGCGCTGCCCGAGTGAGGCCGGTTGAAGAAGTCCAGGATGCCCAGGTCGGCTCGGTGGCGCGCGCCCTGGCCACTGAGCAGCTCGCCGGGGCCCAACGCGCTCATGGCCGGCAACGGGCCCGAGGAGGAGCCATCCCGCCACTGGCCCTGGAGCATGCCCCAGTCATACGAGTTGAGGCTCTGCCCCTGGGTGGAGCCCGCGGCCGCATCCCGCGCCATGAGGGCCACGCCCCCCGACTGACCGGGGAAGTTGCCGTCGGTGAAGCCCGTGCGGCCTCCCGAGGATATCCCCATGTCCGGCGTCTGGTTGACATTCCACGTGCCCTGCGGGCCCATCCACAGCGACGCCTTGACGAGCTGAGGCATCTGGGTGAACAGCACCCGCTGGATGGCGGGCGTGCCCTTGCGGTTCCAGGCGAAGTCCTGCCGCGAGGCGTTCACCGTCTCCGCCATGATGCGCCGCTTGAGCTGGGTGTTGCTGTAGAAGATGTTGTTCCACTGGCTGGTGTTGAAGGCGGACACTGCGGACTCGTCAGAGGTGACGGATGCGGCCCGCAGCATGTTGTCATCCTTGAGCGAGCCCAGGTTGCCCGACATCAGGGTGGACGTCACGCCCGCGCGCACCGCGGTCTGCGAGGCGTTGAGCAGGGTGACGTGCGCGTCCAGCGCGCGCATGAGCTGCTGGGCGGGCTGGTCCAACTGCCTCACCTTCTGGCCCATCTTGCCGCTGATCCAGTCGATGGTGAGCCCCGCCGCGTTGATGGTCGCCTCGAAGGAATGGATGCAGTGGGTGAAGCAGCACGGCGCGCACCCGAAGGGCGTGCAGCAGCAGTAGCAGAGGCTGCGCTCCTGCGAGGCGATGGAGCTCATGACGGACGCCGCCGACATCTTCAGGTCCACCAGCATGGCCGCCTCGGACATGTAGGCGTGCACGTTGGCCATGCCCACGTAGGAAGAGGCGATGGCCCGGTTGGTGTAGGCGAAATGGTTGAGGGCGCGCGCCTCCACCACCGCCACGGAGAAGGCCTTGGCATCCGCGTAGTTCTGCACGCGGATCTTCTGCTGCACCGACACCGTGACGTTGAAGGTGATGAACACCACCAGCGCGAGCACCAGCAGCGTCACCACGCCCAGGATCATCGCCTGTCCGCGTTTGGCAACTCGAAGGGTTTTCTTCATGGGAGTCTCGTCGGGAAGAGGCGCGCCGGAGCCTAGAGGCTGTAGTGGATGCAGTCGTTGGTGTTCGGCAGGGGATAGCGGCCGAGGAAGTAGTTGCTCTGCATGCGCATGGCGTAGCTGACGTTGATGGGCAGCGTGTAGATGCGCTTGCCGGCCAGGGTGAGCACCGCACCGCGCTGCCCATCCGTCCTGGGCGTGGTGGGAGGCGCCCCCTGGCGCGTCATCCTCAACACGTTCGGCAAGGTGGCCCCCAGGTAGGTGCGGGTGATGATCCAGTTGGCGAACGGAATGGGCATCCGGTACAGAAGCTGGAGCTGCACCCGGAGGCGCAAGCGGTTGTAGCGACGCATGCCCTCGCCCGACTGCGCGTCCGAGCCCGCGGCCAGCATCAGCTCCGGATCATCGAAGTCCACCTCGTTCCGGCTGCCGATGCCATTGCGGGAGCTCTGATCGCCCGCCGGAAGGGGGGAGGCGCCGGTACCTCGCAGCTCCGAGAGCGTGGGGCCACAGATGACGATCTTCACCATCTGGGTGCCCGCGTTCTTGTACTGCTCGTTCTCCGCCATGGTGCGCATGTACTTCCTCACCACGTCCGAGCTACTGCTGGTGGGGAGGATCGTCTCGCTGTTGTTGACGAGCACGGGCAGCAAGTGGAAGACCGCAGCGGCCTCCATCGCCTCCAGGCTGGCGTTCTGCATGGCCCCCACCCGCGCCGCCCGGTAGACGGCGTACTTGGCCATGACTCGAGCCTGGGCAGTCATCCCAAGCTGCAAGATTCCAAGAATCAGGAACATGAAGAGAGGCAGGACCAAGGCGGTCTCGACAGCGACCTGCCCTGACTCCGCTCGTCCCGAAGAGCCGCTCCGCTGACCAGAGAACATGGGGAACACTCCTACTCCCACAGATACAGGTGCACCAAAAAGCGCACTATCGGTCAACTAGCCGGGCTCATCCCCCCGCCGCTCCTGCCCGGAAATACTGTGTGCACCAATATCTACAGTGGCACTATAATAGGGCAGGTGAAGTTCCGCAGCCTGGAGGCGGACAGCGGCACACTCAGCGACAGCGGGGTCGCGCTCATGCAGTCCCTGGGCGGATGGGCGGAACTCCCTTCAACCCTGCGACGCCCCCCCACTCACGAGTTGGGATAAGAAACCTCGCATGCTCCGACCCCACCTGCTCTCCCTCGTGATGCTGTTCCTTGTGGCGCGACCGGCGGTGGCTGAGACCTCGGCCCAGTTCCGTATCGACCCTCTGGCCAAGGTGAAGATCGAGGGCTTGTCGGCCAAGGACACCGCGACCTTCTACGCGGGCGTGGATGCATTCACGAACCATCTGGCCTCGTTCCCCTCCGTCAACACACCGACCCCCCCCGTGTGCGTGGCGCTCCAGCGCGAGGTCTTCCGCGTGCCGATGACCCCCAACCAGGCACAGGGAAAGGTCAACATCTCCTACCTGGCGCCGATGTCCCGCCAGACCTGCCGCACGGCGAAGATCGTCAACAGCAGTGTCGAGATGAACCTCAACCTCGCCCCCTTCGTCGACCAGAACAACGCCATCGGCCAGGACGACGCGGGCTGGCTGCTCGTGCCACAGACGTACACGAAGGTGGATGACGGCGTCTTCCTCGTCCAGCTCAGGAAGCACCGCTACTACGTCATCACCCGGGACCGGGAGGCGGCACTGGTTCCCGTCACCCTGGAGCGCTACCTGAAGTTCGAGGAGCGCAAGGTGCAACAACGGGTCGAGGAGGTCGACAAGTCCGAGCAACGGCACCGGGAGTGGCTCGCCCGGATGCACGAGAACTTCGGGCCCGACCTGAAGAAGGCCCCCGCGGACCTGCGTGACACCTACGCCAAGAGCATTCAAGAGGCGGAGAAGAACAACCAGGAGTCGCGGGCCAAGGTGTCCGCGGACCTCCAGCAAGTGCGCGGACGGCTGGCCTCGCTCTCCCCGGAGCAGCGCGCACAACCCGCCTGCATGGAGAGCCTGAAGGGCGGCATGGCCACGAACGTGGTCGCGGGACCGTGCAAAGCTCCGAGCCTGGGCCTGTTCGCCTTCAACCCGGAGCTTTCCAAGCCCGGCGCGGACAAGGGCACGGTGCGCTACCTGGTGGTGGATGTGCTCGACATGCGCCACTCCACCGAGGAGGAACACAACTTCAACCACCGCACGCAATTGATGGAGCACTTCGACTTCGCCGCCCTCGCACGCGTCCTCCGGTCGACCGGAAAGTGATTGAGCACCTCGAACGCGGGAGGTGACGACAGCCGCGCTCACCTCCTCGCGACGACGAGCCACGTCACTCCGCCGAGAAAGACCTTCCCGCCAGTCCGATGGTGTTCGCATTCGCGGGCAACCTCCGCCTCCCACGCCCGCTGTGCCTCCGGCGGCAGTCCCTCCACGAGCTTCGCCACGGGGCCCCCGAGCTCGCGAATCCAGCGCACCACTCCCGCCCCATCCGCTGCCTCCATCACGGGCACATGCATCGACTCGGCGTGCTCCATCGCAAACCCGCTGCGCGCCAACAGCGGGCGCAGGCGCTCGGGGTCGGAGAAGCGGGACACGCCCGGGGCATCGGGCCCGGCGGGAGGGGGAGGCGGACAGAATCGGGCCAGGGTCCTACGCGGCAGCGACCAGTACTCGACCTGTTCGGGCCCCGCCCAGCATGCGCACACCAGACGTCCGGAGGGACGCAGCGCGCGCCAGAGCCGCTCCAGCGCCCGCTCGGGCCGGGGCATGTACATCAACGCCCAGCGCACGGTCGCCGCATCGAAGGACTGCGCCGGCACTTCGAGCGTCTCCGCATCCGCGACACGAAACTCGATGTTCGAGAGAGCCAGGGCTCGTGCCTTCTCCCGTGCGACCTCCAGCATGCCGCCGGCCAGGTCCGTTCCCAGCACGAAGCCGGAGGGGCCCACCCGTTGCGCGGCGCGGAGGGAAGGCTCGCCCATCCCCGAGGCCACATCGAGCACCCTCATGCCCGGCCGAAGGCAGGCCAGGTCGAGCATCCGCTCACTGACGGGCGCCGTGAGGCGTGACTCCATCTCGTCGTACCGGCGGATGATGGTGGTGCGCTCGGCCCACCAGGAGGTCTGCTGCGGCGGACTCTGGAGTGTCATGTCTTTCTTCCGTGAGCGTGCGACCTACGGCACGAGCCGATCCGAAACGTACGAGTTCTAGCGCAACCAGCCCGCAGCGCCCGTGTTTCGACCTCGTGTTCCGCCAGCGGCGGGACCCTGGGACCCCTGCATGGTGGAGTGCAATCACGGACTCCTGGGGTGCATCTCCAGCCTGGCAAGAGACCTTCTGGAAGACAGGAGGGTGAGCCGGGAGGCACGAAGCGGGAGGGGAGACATCACAAAGATACATCCCCACCTCCATGAGAGAGGAGCTCCGATGAAGACCTTGGAACGAAACGGGACAAGGCTGGCCTACGACGAGGTGGGTCGCAGTCCGCCACCACTCGTCTTCATCCATGGCCTCGGCTGCGATCGGAGCTACTTCGCCCCTCAGCTCACACACTTCGGCCGCACGCACCGGGCCATTGCCGTGGACCTCCGCTCGCACGGCGATAGCACGAGCCCGGATGACGGCACGCTCGCGGCTCTCGCCGACGACGTCGCCTGGTTGTGCCAGGAACTGAGCCTCCAAGCGCCGGTGCTTGTCGGCCACAGCCTGGGGGGAGTCGTGGCCTTGGAGCTCTCGCGCCGCCATCCCGGCCAGGCCCGCGCAATCGTCCTCCTCGATTCAGCAGTCGCGATGACGTCCGAAATCCGGGCCATGAGCGAACAGCTCCTGCGGGCCCTCATTGCGACCCAGGACCTCCAGCAATGGGCGAGCCTGTGCGAGCAGCACATCGGTCCGGCGGCTTCCCCGGACCTGAGGGCCCGCATCCTCTCAGACTTCAAACGGTCTCCGGCTCGGCTCCTCCAGACCAGGACAGAACAAAGCATTCAGTGGGACGCGATGGGGGCACTCCAGGCATACCGTGGGCCCTTGCTCTACGTACAGGGGCTCGCGCCCTTCTCCAAAGCCATCCTCCATGCAGCGTGCCCGCAAGCCCAAGTCGAAAGACTCGAATCCGCGGGGCACTATTCGACGCTTGCGGCACCGGCGGCGGTCAACGCCTTGTTGGAGCGGTTCCTGGCGACACTCTGACGGGGGCCGCGCGACCCCTCACGCCCAGCCAAGACCAAGGTGGGCCGAAAGCTCCAGGCGCACCTCGCCCTGGCCCAGGGATGCCTCGAGGTTCGAGGAGACGCGCCCCGAGAAAGCCCGCCAAGGCCCCTCTCCTACTGAGCTCCGCAGTCCAACCAGCGGCGGAGACAGGGACGCGAACCACGCCCACGCCTTGTTCGGCGAAGGAAACGTCACGTCGAGGCACGTCGTGCGCACGTCAACCTCGCGGAAGCTCGAGGCGCGCATCTCCTGCCGCAGACCCTCCGGGCTGGCGAGCGTCGATGCATCACCCGGCCAGAAGAACATGGGCATGGCCGCGCGCAGGGACGTCCATAAGACAGACATGAAAGACGAGCGCTCCACCGCCGCCCAGCTTGAAACCACGGCGCGCCCTCCTGGCCGGAGCACGCGGCGGAGCTCACGAAAGCCCTTTGCCCGGTCGGGAAAGAAGATGAGGCCGAACATCGAAAAGGTCGCATCGAACACGCCATCGGAGAAGACAAGGGCCTGTCCATCTCCAACGGATGCCGCGATCCCGTCCACGCCCTCGGCCGCGGCGCGAGCGCGGAGCGCATCAATCATCCGGGGAGAAGAATCCACCGCGCTCACCCGGGCCCCCAGCCTGGCGGCTTCGAGCGCCAGGGTGCCAGGCCCCGTGGCCACATCGAGGACACGGGCCCCCGGAGTCAGCGCGGCGAGCTGGAGCGCTTCCTGGCTGAAGTGCCTGAACAGCGGCGTGACTTCCGCCGCGTAGTCGACAGCGACCTGGTCCCAGGGAGACGGGCAAGACGGCAAGCGGGTTGGCATGAGACGTCACCCCTTCCACTCGTGGATATTAGATTGATGTAGATCCCCACTGAACGAGGAAACTGATTCATGGAGGCTCTCGAGGGAACGCGGGTGGTCCATGAAAACAGGCCCACGGTGTTCATCAGTTACAGCCACAAGGACGCGGAGTGGGAGGCCCGGGTCGTATCCCATCTGATGGTTCTCCAAGAGCTCCTGGCGCCCTGGCATGACCTCAATATCGGCCCGGGCGCGGACTGGAAGGAGGAGATCGAGCGGGCGCTCGACGAGGCAGGTGTGGCGGTATTGCTGATTTCAGCCAACTTCCTGAGCTCGGAGTTCATACGCCAGGAGGAAGTGCCGCGGCTTCTGCGGCGCTGGGCCAACGGGAGCCTGCACCTCATCCCCGTGCTGATTTCGCCCTGCGACTGGGAGGCCATTGGCTGGCTCCGCCGGTTGCAGTTCCACCCCCGAGGCGCCCACGCCCTCTCCAAACAGAGCGCGCACGCCGTAGATACCGAGCTGGCGTCCCTGGCCAGGGAACTCCGCCTGCTCACAAGCGGGAGTGTGCAGGAAGCGAGCTCCAAACAGTGGGTTCCACCGCCCGACGTCTCCATTTCCCGGCTACCCATCACGGGCGAGCATCTCTTCGGCCGCGAGCGGGAGCTGGCCCTGCTCGACGGCGCATGGGCTGATCCAGACACGCACATGCTCAGCATTGTGGCCTGGGGCGGGATCGGCAAATCGAGCCTGGTGAACCAATGGCTGGGAAGGTTCGCGAGGGACAGGTACCGGGGGGCGCGTCGGGTCTACGCCTGGTCGTTTTATAGCCAGGGCATACATGGCACGACGGCGCTGGCGGATGACTTCATCTCCGCGACCCTGAAGCGCCTGGGCGACCCCTCACCGCCCGGTCAGGGCTCGGCCTGGGAGCGGGGCGAGCGTCTGGCCCGACTCATCCAGCAGGAACGCATGCTGCTCATCCTGGATGGAATGGAGCCCTTGCAATCATCGCCCGGCCCTCAGTGGGGCCGGCTCAGGGATTCCGCCCTGTCCGTTCTGGTCCGCGAGCTGGCCTTCTTCAATCCCGGACTGTGCATCATCACCTCGCGCGTCCCCGTCGCCGATATCGAGCACTTCCGCCGCACGACCGCGCCTGTCGTCGAGTTGGAGGGCCTCTCGGAGGAAGCGGGGGCGGAGCTCCTCCGGAACCTCCAGGTGAGGGGTTCGCAGCTGGAGTTGGAGCAGGCCTCGCTCGAGCTGGGCGGCCACGGCCTGACCCTGAGCCTCCTGGGCACCTACCTGCGGGATGCCTGCGAGGGAGATGTCCGGGCTCGCCGCGAGCTCCACTTCTTCGACGAGGGCCAGGGAGTGGAAACGCACGCGGAGAGAATGCTCCAATCGTACGAGCATTGGTTCGCAGAGGAGGGACCGGAGCTCGCGGTGCTGAGGTTGCTCGGGCTGTTCGATCGCCCCGTTGAGAGGCAGTGGGTGGACGTCTTGCGCGAGCCGATTGCCATTCCAGGCCTGACTACGCCCCTGGAGGGGCTGAGAGAGCGCGCCTGGCAGCGCACGTTGTCCCAACTGCGTCAAGCGCGATTGTTGGCAGAGGTGGACCCACTGAATCCGGGCACTCTCGATACCCACCCGCTGATTCGCGGGTACTTCCGGCGACAGCTCAAGACGCGGTTCCCAGAAGCCTGGAGGCAGGGGCACCACCGGCTCTACGAGTATTTCTCCCGGAGCGCCGTGCCGCTGCCGAGCACGTCCGAGGAGCGAACCCTGCTCCAACTCGCGGTGATGCACGGATGCCAGGCGGGCCACCACCAGGAGGTCTTCGAGCAGGTGTTTCTCCTGCGGCTCCTTCGGGGTGTGAATCTCAGAACCGTAGCTCCCGAGGTGGTCGACCGGGCCGGAGAAGATCTCGCGGCGCTCGCCCATTTCTTCGACCCGCCCTGGAGGAATCTCCCCCCCACCCTGCCGGATGAGCTCAAGATTCGTGTGCAGACCGAAACGGCCGGATACCTCATCCTCCTGGGCCACATCTCGGAGGCGGTCGAGCCGCTGCTCGGAGCGTTGAAGCTTTGTCTCTCGCAGGGAGACCGGGGCCAGGTCAGCGTCATCCTCGAGTACCTGTGCCGGGTCCACTTCCTCCTCGGAGAACTGCCCGCGGCCATCCACTATGGCGAGCGCGCCGTGGCTCGGGCACGGGAGGAGCACATCCCCCCCTGGCAAGAGGCTGTTCAACTGGCGTCTCTCGCCTGGGCACTGTTCCTGAGTGGCCGCTTGGAGGAGGCCGAGGAGCGCTTCCGCCACGCCGACTCCATCCCCATGGGAGCGGAGCGGGTGAACTTCCTCACCGGCGAGCTCTTGTATTGGATGATGCTTCTGGACCAGGGGCGCTCTCGGGAAACCCTGCAACGGATTGAACCCTACGTGGACTGGGCACGGTCGACGGGCAGCCAGCTGCTCATCGGGCTGATCCGGATGTATCAGGGAATCGCCTATCTGCGGCAGGGCCCAGACTCTCCGGAAGCGCTCACCCTTTCGCTCGACGCCTTGAACGAAGGCCTCCATTTGATGTGGCAGTTGGGAACTCCGGTTCTGATGAGCTTCGGCCTGGAAGCCCGGGCGGCAGTCCACCGGCTGCGGGGTGAATTCGAGCAGGCGTGGAAGGATGTCCAGGAGGCGATGTTCATCGCGATCGGCTCGGGCATGCAGTTGGCCCAAGCGGATCTCCACCTCGAAAGCAGCCGCTTGCATCTGGCGATGGGGCATAACGAGCTGGCGAGAGCGGAACTAGATGCCGCGCGGAAGATGATCGCTCGGACAGGCTATCACCGCCGCGACCGGGAGCTGGCGGAACTGGAGACCCGGCTCACTCCCGCCGAGAGGAGGGAACCAGGCACGAATCACGGCCAGCTCGTGGAGAAGTGACGCGGAGCATCCATGGATCCACTCTCGAGCCTGGCGAGCCTGTTCGACGCGTCACGAGCCCATGCGCGGCTCCGGCAGACGGACCCGGTGCACTGGTCGGAGCAGCTCCAGTGTTGGTTCCTCACCCGTTACGAGGATGTCGCTCACGCCTTTCGCGATCCTCGGCTGAGCTCCGCGCGCAGCGAGCTCTTCATCGCGCGCTATCTGGCGGACAAGGCCTCCCTGACCAGGGATTACCTACGCCTCTCCAAGCGGTCCATGCTGATGACAGACGGCGCGGACCACGCACGGCTCCGGAAGGAGTACGGCACCGGCTTCACCCATGCGTTCGTCAAGAGCTGGCGGCCCGTGGTGGCTCGGGTGATGGACGAACTTCTCGCGGCGGTGCGGGACCAAGGCCGGATGGAGCTGGTTTCGGACTTCTCGGCCCCCTTGGTTCCACTCATCCTGATGGAGCTCTTCGATATTCCCACGAAAGACCGGAAACGCTTCCGGACGTGGATCGACGCGGCGGGAAAGTTCGGCAACGTGCTGGAAGCCGGACCCGTCCGCCGTGCCAACGACAGCATGCGGCGAATGGAGAAGTACCTACTCCGCCACCTCCTTCGAAACGAGCCCGAGGAGCGGATGGACGTGACAGAGCTGATCTCCAACGTCATCCTGACTCTGACCGCAGGGTACGTCGCCACCAGCGACCAGCTGAGCACGGGAGTCTACAATCTGCTCATCCACCCAAACCAGCGCCTGCTCCTGCGAGAGCGCCCCGAGTTGCTCACTGGCGCGGTGGAAGAGGTGCTGAGATACACCCCTTCGGCGCCGCTCATCTACCGCATCGCCCTCGATGACATCCCCATGGGCGGGAAGGTGCTCCGGAGCGGACAGTGGGTCTGCCTCGCGGTCGCCGCCGCAAACCGGGACCCCACGGCCTTTCACGAACCCGACTGCTTCGACATCACCCGGAAGCCCAACCGGCACCTGTCGTTCGCGTCCGGACCGCATACCTGCCTGGGAGCGGCGCTGGCTCGCCAGGTGCTGGCACGTGGGCTGGAGGTCCTCTTCCACTCTCAGCCCGGGCTGAGGCTGGATCCGGAGCGCTCGCGGCAACCCAAGTTCAACGGAGGGATATTCTACGGCTTTCATTCGCTGCCGCTCGTCTTCAGTTCCTGAGCAAGCACGACTCCGGTCTCATGGACAGGATAGAAATTGCTGCCTATCCTGGAATCCCATCAGAGGACTGGAGATTGTATGACTTCAACTCCCCTTCCAAAGCTTCCTTTTCTCAACCTCCTCTCGGATCTCTTCGATAGGCGCCGTCCGGGTGTACTGAAGAAGACGCTCGACGCGTTCGTCAAAGATCCAGACAAAGTCATGCAGTCGTATGGCCTGAGCGATCCCCAGAAGAAGGCACTCAAATCTCAAGATTTCGATCAGATCGCCCGTGAGATCATCGAGGAACTGAAAACCATCCAGTGCATAGATCCCAACTGGTGACCGGCCCATTCATTCAGGAGCAAACGCTCATGAACCCACAACAACCCGTGTTCCCCCCACAGACCATCCCACGAGGCGCGAAGGAGGTCGGACCTTTGTCCCCTGACATCGTCGTCCACCTCATCTTCTTCTTCGACCCGTCCGCGAACTGGCATGCGGCCTTCGCAGCAATCGCGCGACAGTACGATTTGATCACCGAACAGATGTTGGCGAAAGCGGGACTGGTCTCGGTGAAGACCACCGCGAAGAATGTCGAGAAGCTCTTTGGTGTGGGGTTGACGCAGTACAGTTTGAAAAACCGCACGTTCTACGCGTCGGATGGAACTCCCCATGTTCCCCAGGAGCTGTCTGGCGTTCTGGTACAGGTGCTCGGGTTGCACACCATACCGGTGATCAAGCCTGTTCCATTATCCCAGATGGTGGCGCCCCTGGCCCGGCCCCGGCTGGAAGCGCTCAGGACCGTCGCGCCCCCGTTCAATACCGCCTACACAGCCAAGCAGTTGCGAACCCTCTACAACTTCCCATCGAGCGCCACCGGGCAGGGCCAGAAGGCCGCCATCATCATCTGCGGTGGGGGGTTTTCGCAGTCACTTCTGGAGGGCTACTTCACCAGCCTCGGTGTCGGCGCATCCCAGCCCCAGGTCGTCCCGGTCAACGTGCTCAACAGACCCGCGATATTCAGCTCGTGCCAGAACCTCCTCAAGGAATTGTATACGCAATTCGGAGTACCGGAGCCCTTGCTCGGGCCTCCCGCCCCTCCCGGGGGCCCAACCGGAGGCGGCGGAGCCCCACAACCCCCTCCACCTTCCCCTGGCCAGCAAGTCCCCGTCTCCGTGGAGGATATCAGATGGACCATCGAGGCACTCATGGACGTGGAGATCCTCGCAGGCGCCGCTCCGGATGCGGAACTCAAGGTCTACGTCTGTGACGGCTCGAGCCTGGGCGCGGTGCTCGCCTTGATGCAAGCGTTCCTGGATGGCGCCTCCGTCATCTCGTGCAGCTGGGGTGAACAGGAGGGAGCGGGTTTCACATCCGGCGAGCGACTCACGGCGGACAACCTGCTCGCCTACGCCGGGCAGAACGGGTGCACCACCGTCGTCGCTTCGGGGAACCAAGGAGCCCAATACATCCAATACCCTGCCTCGAGCCCGTTCGTGCTGTCGGTGGGCGGTACCTACATCGAGAATGCAACCTTCCCGGCCATCAACACCGAGGTGGTCTGGAATCAGCAGGTCTCCGCGAGCTCGGGAGGTTTCAGCACGTTCTACGCACGCCCTGGCTGGCAGCAGGGCATCGGCTTTTCCTCCGTGAACAACATGCGCGGCGTTCCCGACGTTTCGGCGAATGCGTCGGGCCAATCGGGATACTGGCTATTTCTCGGCAATGGCTCGGGCCAGGGACTCAACATCGCGGGGTGCGGGACCAGTGCCGCGGTCCCGCTCTGGGCTGCCTTGATCCTGGTGTTGAACCAGGCGCTGGGCAGGCGGCTGGGATTCATCAATCCGCAGCTCTACTCGCACGCCTCGCAATGCTTCAACGACATCACCTCGGGCAACAGCCAGATCGGCGGCCAGGTAACCATCTACCAGGCGGCTCTCGGATGGGATCCATGCACAGGGCTGGGAACGCCCCACGGCCAGCACCTGCTCGACATGTTCCGGGGAACGGCGTGAGCGGGACGGTGCGCCCCCTGCTGCTGGCCCTCCAACCCCTGCTGGAGCCCGCGCTCGTGCCACCATGGGCATTCCGGAACGTGCTGGCGACCGCATCCGGGGTTCCTGACACCCTCTCCGGAGGCTACTTCGAGTGCAGGCTCGGGAGAGAACGAGGCCGGGTCGACCTCCTGCTCGGGACGCTGGGGACGGATCGCCGGAAGGGCCTGGCCATCGAGGAACGCTGGCCCCTCGCGTGGAGACAAGAGCCGCTCTGGCGTCAGTTGCTGGCGTTCTATGCCGACTGGGCCCGGCCGAGCTCGTGGCTCGGCCAGCGCATCCCCTTGACGCTCCTGGAGTTCGACGTGGAGGGCGCTCCAGGGCCGGTGCCCGTCCCCGGCTTCCACTTCTGCATCGATCCGGACTTCCAGCGGCATCCTCCGGACCTGGATGCGCGAACCGGCGTCCCGGGTGGTGGCTTCGACACGGAAGCGCTGTTGGAGCTGGTCCAGACCGCCACCACCCTGCTGCCGCGTGGTGGCCTCGAGAGTCCAACGCTGGAACAACTCAGGGTCTGCCATGAGCAGCTTCCCGCCGGGGGACGCCTGCTCCATCTGTCGCGGATGTTCTCGCGGGCTGGCGCTCCGCTGAAGCTGAACGCGCTGGTGCCTCGCGACGGGCTGGCCACCTGGCTGTCACGGATTGGCTCACCTGTTTCCCCGGAGCAGGTCCTGGAGCTCCTGGAGCGCCACGCCCCCGGCCAGCACCTCGCGAAGCTGGATCTCGCACTCGGGCCGAGCCTGGGACAGCGGCTGGGCCTGGAGCTCTCGTTCCGGTATGGCGCCCCCGGCACGCCGGAATGGGAACGGCTGCTCCAGGGCCTGAGCGCGGAGGGGTTGTGTACGGCGGAGGAGCGCGACGCGCTGCTGGCCTGGAGGGGTCCAGCACGACTGCGGCGCGACGGAGGAGGTTGGCCGCTCCGGCTGGAGCGAGATCTCGTGCTCAAGCTCGTCCTCGACGGAGCGGAGATCCAGGCAAAGGCATACCTGTTCTTCCAGCCACGCTTCTCCCTGTTCGTCTGAGGTGAGAATGCTCTCATCAACCCGGTCGCTGCTGGATGTCTCACGCACCCGACTCACCTTCCCTCTGGTGGGGCCAGCAGCCTGGACGCGACTGTGGGACCTCGCCGACACGCTGCCGCTTCCAGCGGACATCCACTGTCTGGAATGTCACCTTGGCGGTGAGGAGACGCGGGTCGATCTGCTCTGCTGTCTGACGGCCTCGAGTCGAGAGGCACTCAAGGGAAGACTGGAGGGGCTGGAAGAACGGCCCGCGTGGCGCCCCCTCATGCGATTCCTGACGGGCTGGTTCACCCCTGGTTCTCCCGTTCACGACATTGGCCTGCTCTGGCTGGAGTTCGACCTGCCCGGTTCCGCGACGCCCTCTGTCTTCTTCTCCATCAATCAGGGGAGCAGCCTGGAGCGCCAGGTCGATGAAGCCTTCCTGCTTTTCCATGGAGAGAGGTTGTCCAAGGCGGTGCACACTCGTATCCAACGCTGCGTGGACACGCTTCCCCCCGGTGGCTCGCTCAACCATGTCGCGGCCATGCTCGGTCGGAATCGCGACGTGCGGCTCGCCCTGGAGCTGAAGCCTCTTCAGCTCCCGCAGTACCTCCATGCGCTGGGTTGGCCCTACCCGCTCGAGGAGCTGACCCGGAGCTTCAACGCGCGAGCACCGGATGTCGACCGACTCGGCCTGTCACTCGACGTGGAGCCCGGAGGCGCGCTCGGGCCCCGGCTCGGCCTGGAGTTTGCCTTTCACCGGGCGCTGGGGAATGAGCCGAGGTGGCCCAGACTGCTCGCGGAGTGGGGCGAGGACGGCCTGTGCAGCCCGGAGCAGTGCGATGCGCTGCTCCGCTGGCCCGGGCGCGCTCCCTTCGGCCCCGCGCTGCAATTGCTCCGCACCCTGCACCACGTCAAGGTGCTCTGGGAGGGAGGGCGACTGAGCGAACTCAAGGCCTACCCAGCGCTGAGGCTCCAGCCCGGCTTCGCCGGAGGCGCGGGCTCATGAGCGTGACACTCTGGCCCGTGGCCCCCACGCTCGAGGCCATACGGCCCTTCGTGGCGGACTGTCTCGTGGGGGCGCGCGCGTGGTCGGACATCCTCGCCGTCGCGACCCGGCTGCCCGAAGGCACCGTCTGCTACAACCTGGAGTGCCGGCTCGCCGAAGGGCAACAGCGGGTGGATCTGCTCGCCGTCGTCCGCCGTGGCGAAGGTGCTCGCGTCTACGCGGGGCGGGCGCCACGGCGGACACCACGGCCAGAACTCTTCAGAGACGAACGGTGGCGGCGCATCCGCCGGCTCTTCACGTCCTGGGTGGATGGAGCGTTGGAGCGCCTATCGCCCAACATCTGGCTCGAGTTCGACCTGGATGGAGGAGGTATACGGGTGCCCGTCCCGCAGCTCGGCATCTGCATAGATCCGTGCATGTACGAGCCAGACGCGCACCGGCCACCGGTCACTTCCGAAGCCTTCCGCGGGCCCACCGAAGCGGCGATCGAGCTGCTCCGGGGCAAGCCGCTCACACGCGCCATGCGTGAGCGGGTACGCACCTGTATCGCCGAGGCGGAGCAACCACCCGAGGGGCGGGCCATCTTCCTGGGCATCACCAACAGCCGGAGCCCAAATGTACTCCGGCTCTGGTCCCGACTGAAGGTGGAGACGGTGCCGGCGTACCTCGAGCGGATCGGCTGGAAGGGACCAGGAGAGCGCGTCTGTTTCGTGCTGGACCGACTGTGCAGGCCACGGAAGGGACTGGTGAAGCTGGAGGTGGAACTGCAGGGGGAGGAGCTCTCCCCCAGATTCGGGGTGTGTACGGAGTTCTGCCCGGAGGGTGACTACCGCGAGGCCTGGCGGCTGCTCTCTGGATTGGTGAACCTGGGACAGTGCACACCGGAGAAACGGGAGGCGCTCCAGGCGTGGCCGGGCACTGCGAGGGCCGCTCTGGCACCCGGAGCCTGGCCCGTCCGTATCCATCGGATGGTGGACTTCAAATTCGTGGTGTGGCCGGACGGGACGCTGGAGACGAAAGCCTACTTGATGGTGGTGCCACTCTTCTCGCTGCTCTGAGTCTGCGCCTCGCCGGGGTATGGGTGATGACGGCTTCAGGACACTCACGGCCTCCGGACACATCCGCAACCGCCTGGATCGGGAGGCCTCCATGGCTCACGAGGGGTGCTCGCGCTGTTTGCCTACGTGCCCGCGAACTTCCTGGCGACCTCGGCGGGAGCGTCGAGGAAGGGGGTCACCATCTGCGCCAGCAAGGGGGACATGAAGACGTTGTAGTGGGTCAGGCCCGGCAGGATGGCGAGCCTCGCACTGGACATCCCCGAACCGTCCCAGCCGGCGTCCCTCTGGCCGCCGCCGAGCAGCTGGAAGAATTCCACGGCATGCAACGGGATGACGCTGTCTGCATCGGCGTAGACGAGCAGCACCGGTATCTTCAGCGCCGCGACCTCACGTGACCAGTCGTACTCCTGGCGAAGCAACTCGCCCATCTTGTCGAGCAGCGCCGGGAAGTTCCCGGGCTTCGGAGCGACGGCGGCATAACCCTGATACATCGGAGTCGCCTTCATGAACTCGAAGGCGGATGCCCCCATCTGCGACATGCTTTGACGGATCTCCGGATACCAGCCATTCCGGCTGTAGGGGACCGAAACGAGAACGAGCCTGTCGACGACTTCCGGGTGCTGGATCGCCGTCCGCAGGGCAACGCCGCCGCCCAGCGAATAGCCCATGACGTCGGCCTTCTGGAAGCCCAGGTGCTTGATCAGCGCCACGATGTCGTCGCCCATCAACTCACAGCGAATCGGGCGGTCGATGTCGGCCGTGCGGCCATGAGCCTGCAAATCGACGGCGATGACCTTCCGTTTCTCAGCCAGCTGCGGCAGGAGCGGGCCAAACATGCTGGTGAAGCCCAGGCCGCCATGCAGGAGGATCAACGGTTTTCCGGTGCCGTGAATCTCGTAATAGAGGTGGACGCCATTCACGTCTGCGTATCCGGTCTGCGCGCGAGCGTTTGTCATGTCAGTTCCTTCAGAGGTTCGTGCGGAGCTCGTGGGGATGAACCAGGCTCACTTCGAGCCCGGTGTCGCGCGCGAGACGAGCATGGAGCGGTACGCATTCCGGTACGACCACGCCAGGTAGATCTCCAGAGCCAGGATGACGATGGAGAAACCGGTCCCGTCCGGGGCGAGGAAGATGTGGAACGCGAAGATGTTCACGACGACGGGTGCGATGAGGGCCAGCGCCAGCGGCACGAATCGGTTGGCCAGCAGCAGCGCTCCCACGAGCACTTCGGTGCCCTTGACCAGTTGGAACATGTAGCCCGTCTTCATGAGCGCACCGCCGAACGCGACGGCGCCTTCGGGCACGGGCGTCGAGGGCGGCGGCAGGAAGTTCAGGAGGCCGTTCAGCCCGAAGACGAAGAAGATGAGCCCCATCAAGAGCCGTCCGGCGGTCGGAAGATGGCGAGCGAGCGACTTCGGGGTGTGGCCTTCGGTGGCGCCTGCAGCAAGCGTCGTGTCTGTTCCCAGGGTGGCCTTCATGTCGTGTCTCCTTCGGGTGGCTCTACCGTCACGACGAATGACGCTCCGCGAGATCGACACGCCGGATGATTTTCCCCAGGGCCCTGCTAAGTGCTCGAAATGACGAACTCCGACGGGCCACGCCATGACCCTGGCTGCTGGAGCAGCCCGTGTTCAGCTGGTTCGCCGCCCTCTCCCGGCCCGCTCCACTGCCTGCATCCGGGGCGGGGGGCGCGACCACGGTTGGCCCGGAACGCGGGCGGCTCCAGCTTGAGAGCTGAATGAGCGTCGCCCCTCCCCGCGGGTGCCGGAGTGGCTGGCCTGGGGTACGGCCGGCCGCTCAGCCGAACGGGGGGAGACCGGGCCGGCGAAATGGGGAGCACCATGCAGACCGAGAACCAGAGCGAACGCCTGAGTGCCGTGGACAAGGTGGTGAGCGGGAACATCGTGGAGGCCGGGACGGACCACATCACCATCCGCGACATCGCCGCCGGAGTGGACATCACCGTGCGAGTCGATGACCGGACACGCTACGTCTGGATGCAGCCACAGCACCAAGGCAGGCTGACCGACGATGGGCAGGTCCGGGTGGGCTACTACTTCGCCGGGGGCGTTCACACGGCCAGCGAAGTGCTCGTGCTCGAGCCGGGAAACGGCGTGTCCATCGCCGAGCAGCTCGTTCCTACCGTGCACTGAGCGCGGACCCCGTCGAACGCGGCGCGCACCTCACCGGCGTCGCCGCGCTCCCATGGGGGCGAGCCGAAGCCCGCCCCCCAGTGGGGCTGGAGTGCCTGGCCGCGGCACCCCATCGTTCCCAAGGTGTGAGGGACGGAGGACAACGCGATGCTGTGCGAAGAGATCATGAAGCGGGACGTCGAGCTGGTCCGTCCCTACGACAACCTCCACACCGCGGCGCGCAAGATGCGGGACAAGGGCGTCGGCTTCCTGCCGGTGGTGGACGACCAGGGCAAGCCCGTGGGGACCCTCACCGACCGGGACATCACGGTGCGCGTCTCGTCCCAGGACCACCGGCCCAGCAACGTCAGCGTGCGCGAGGCGATGAGCCCTGGCGCGGTGACGTGCCGGCGCTGGGATGACATCCACATCGCCGAGAACCTGATGGCCCGAAATCAGAAGTCGCGCATCATCTGCGTGGACGAGTCCGGAGTGCTCATCGGGGTCATCAGCCTCTCGGACATCGCGAAGATGGAGGAAGGGCCCAGGGCGGCGGAGGTGCTGCGCGAGGTCGCGCAGCGCGAGGCCCATCCCACGGTGGTGTAGCGGCGGGCGGCGCGGGAGGACCGGGCGTCGGCCCCAGGCATGCCAGGACCACCAGAGTGCGATAGAAGACGGTCGCCTTGGTTTCGTGGAGGAAGTCCTCATGCGCCGTCCCATCGCCCCGATGCTCCTCGCCGCGCTCACCGTGCTGGCGGCCGCCTGTGAGAAGAAGGCGCAGCCCTCACCCTCCTCCGAGTCCACTCCTCACCAGGCGGCGGCCTCCACCGGGGAAGCCCCGGCGAACTCGGACACCATCCTCCTCGGGCAGGTGGGAAGCCTCACCGGCAGCGAAGCCACCTTCGGAGTCTCCGCGCGCAACGGCATCGCCATGGCCGTCGAGGAGGCCAACGCCACGGGCGGGGTGAAGGGAAAGAAGCTGGCGGTGCGTGTCTATGACAGCCAGGGCAAGCCCGAGGAGGCGGCCCAGGCGGCCACGCGCCTCATCACCCAGGACAAGGTGGCGGTCATCCTGGGCGAGGCCGCCTCGTCCAACTCGATGGCCATGGCGGACAAGGCCCAGGCAGCCGGGGTGCCGATGATTACTCCCTCGTCCACCAACCCCGCCGTCACCCGCAAGGGCGACTACATCTTCCGCGTCTGTTTCATCGACCCCTTCCAGGGCTATGTGATGGCGAAGTTCGCCCGCGACGACCTGAAGCTGACCCAGGTGGCGGTGCTGCAGGACAACAAGAGCGCGTACTCGGTGGGGCTCACGGACGTGTTCAGCCGGAAGTTCTCCGAGATGGGTGGCGCCATCGTGGCCAACGAGAGCTACTCGAAGGGCGACTCGGATTTCCGCGGGCAGCTCACCACCATCAAGAAGACGAAGCCACAGGCCCTCTTCGTGCCCGGGTACTACACGGACGTGGGCATCATCGCGCGGCAGGCCCGCGAACTGGGACTGACGGTGCCCCTGCTCGGGGGTGACGGGTGGGAGTCCGACAAGCTGTTCGAGCTGGGCGGCACGGCCATCGAGGGCAGCTACTACTCCAACCACTACTCGGTGGATAACCCGGATCCGCGCGTGCAGGAGTTCATCACCAAGTACAAGGCGGCCTACGGCGCGGTGCCCGATAGCGTGGCGGCCCTGGCCTATGACGCCGCGCGGCTCGCCATCGACGCGATGAAGCGCGCGCCGGACCTGTCGGGCGCGGCCATCCGCGACGCGCTGGTGGCCACCCGGGACTTCCCGGGCGTGGCCGGCACCATCAACCTCGACGAGAACCGCGACGCGGTGAAGCAGGCCGTGGTTCTCAAGGTCGAGGGGGGCAAGACGAAGTTCGTCACCACCGTGAAGCCGTAGGCTCCGTATTGAGCGGGGCCCCCACCTGGGAAGGCCCCGCTCGGACAGGCTCAACTACCTCGCGAGCTCACAGTACTGCGGGTACCGGCTGCACGGATAACAGGTGCCACCGGGGCCACCGACGCAGACCTCGTTGACGCCGCACTTGCCTTCCAAGCTGCACATCCGGAGGGCCTGCTCGGTCGACGCCACATCCGTCACGGGCTCCTCCTCGATGGGGCCACCACACGCGGCCAGACCCAGCGTCGCGACGATCAGCCCCATGCCACGAATCCAAGACATGCTCATGTGCCATCCTTCCTGTTGAGAGGGAGACACGATTCTAGGTTCTTCTGGATGAGCGCGCCCCTCCAAAATTCACACCGGGTGAATCCGTCCCCATGAAGTCCGGCTCGCCCGGTATCACTCCGGGTGAGGCGGTCCTCCTAACCGCCGAGCGCCATGCCGCCATCGACGTGGAGCGTGGCGCCCGTGATGAAGGCCGCCAGCCGGTAGATGGAGTGAACGTTCAGCGCGAAGGCCGCATCGAACTGCTCGTCGGTGGCGACCTCCTCTCCTGAAGGCGTCGGCGCGCCCGCGTTGTTCACGAGCAGGCCCAGCCGGAATGGGTCCGTGGCCATCCGCGCCGAAGAGCCGGAACCGGCGCTCGCCGTGTTTCTCGATGCCCTTCGCGCGCATCGCCCTCGTGCGAAGGAAGAACCGGGTAGCCTCGGCCGGAGGGAGAGCGGACGGTCGAGCCCGTGCCGTGTCGTCAGCACCCTGGGCGACGTCCCGGCTTGTGCCCCTGATGCCCCCCACCCACCCTGACGGTAGGGGGGTGCAGCGGCCCCGGTTCTTTCCTCAAGGAGGAGCGGACGTGATTCACCACATCCTCGTCGGTATCGACGGCTCGGCGAGCTCACGCAAGGCAGCGCTCTTCGCCCACGACCTGGCGCAGCAGACCCAGTCGCGCATCACCCTCCTCTTCGTGCTCGAACCGCCCCGGGTCCTGCCCCTGGGCTTCCTGGACTCGGAGATCATCGCCGGCCCTCAGCGTTCCCCCGAGGAGCTGGAAGCCGTGCGGCGCATGCTGGATGAAGTGGCCGCTGATCTCCCCAAGGCCCAGGTCGACAAGGTGGTGGAGATCGGCCGCCCGGCCGACACCATCGTCTCCATGGCGGCGAAGCTCAGCGCGGACCTCATCGTCATGGGTGCCCGGGGGCTCAACCCCGGCGGCAAATGGCTGCTCGGCTCGGTCAGCGATCGCGTGGTCCAGCACGCCGGCCGCCCCGTCACCGTGGTGCACTGAGCCAGCGCCCCTTCGCCCGCTCGTGAAGGCAGGGAAGAAGGCACGCGGTCTCACGGTAGGCTGCGTGGCATGGCACGGCTCCTCGTTCTCCTGCTCCTGGCGGCGGCCTGTGCGACGCCTCCGCGCCCCGCCCCCTCCGCGCCCCCGGTGGTCTCCGTCCCGGAGCCACCTCGTCCCCTCCTCAGGGTCCATCGGCTGCTTCCGGGCGGTGTGTCCTCCCCGTGGGGCGTGCTGCCGCCAGACCCCGCGCATTCGGGGCCACTCCCGGAGGCCCCCTGGTACGCCGAGCCCCTGGCCCCCATCCGCACCGAAGCGAAGGCACTCGCGCTCGCCGCCGTGCTGCGGGAGTACCGGGTGCCCGGGCTGTCCTTCGGCGAGCTGGAGCTCCCCGAGCCCGCCCTCCTCGCCCGGATTGTCGAGGGAACCGGGCTCACGACCCTCTACCTCGCGGATACGGCCTTCACCGATGCGCACCTCGCGGCCCTCCGGGGCCTGGAGACACTCGAGTCCCTCCACCTCGAGCGCACGCGCGTGACGAACAAGGGGCTCGTCCACTTGGAGGGGCGGACCCGCCTCACCGAGTTGCTGCTGAACGAGACCGCCGTGTCGCTCCGAGGTCTGCAGCCCCTCGCCACGCTCACTGGACTGCGCCGGCTCGGGCTCGGGAGCACGGCGGTCGGAGCGCCGGGGCTCGACTTCCTCGCCGGACTCTCCCAGTTGGAGTGGCTCGACCTCTCCGACACGATGTCCGATGACTCCGTGCTCGCGCTCCTGCCCGGCGCCCACCTGCGCACGCTCATCCTCAGTGGCACCGGTGTCACCGACGCGGGCCTCACCGCGCTCCGCCAGATGCCAGAGCTGGAGGAACTCGGCCTGGCGAGGCTCGCCATCACCGACGCGGGACTCGTCCATGTGGCCGGGCTTCGCGCACTGGTGGCGCTCCACCTCGGCAACACCCGGGTGTCGGACGCGGGACTCGAGCACCTCGCCGGCCTCTCCTCACTGCGAGCCCTGGTGCTCAGCAAGACGCGCGTCGGAGGCGCGGGGCTCCGATGGCTCTCCGGACTCCAAGCGCTCCAGGTGCTCCAGTTGGATGACTCGGCCCTCACCGACGCCGGGCTCCAGCGCCTCGCCTCCCTCCGGGCACTGCGCGAGCTGGACCTGTCGCGCACGGCCGTCACCGGGGCCGGGTTGCGCGTCGTCGGAGGCTTCGAGTTGCTCGAGTCCCTCGGTCTCTCGGGGCTCTCGCTCACCGACGCCTCGCTGGAGGCACTCGCGCCGCTCCGAGCACTCGCCCGGATCGATCTCAGTGACACGCCCCTCGGCGCCGAGGGCCTGCGCCAACTCGGCACGCGCGAGGCCCTGCGCCACCTCGACCTGAGCCGCACCCGGCTCACCGACGACTGGCTGGCCTCGCTCCAGGCCTTCCCGCACCTCCAGTCCCTGCACCTCGTGAAGACCCAGGTGACGGACGCGGGACTGGAGCACCTCGCCGCGTTGCCGGAGCTGGAGACGCTCTACGTGAGGTCCTCTCCCATCAGCGGCCCGGGGCTCTCCGTGCTCGAACGGTTGCCGCGCCTCACGGCCCTGGACCTGGGCGGCACGTGGGTGGATGACACGGGCATGCGAGCGCTCGCGCGGTTGAGCCAGCTCACCTGGCTGAGCCTGGCGAGCACGCGCGTGACGGACGCGAGCCTCACGCACCTGCCCCACTCGCTGAGAACACTCTATTTGACGCGCAGTGCGGTCACGGATGCGGGGATGGCCGCGCTCCTCCAGCTCCCGATGCTGCGCGAGCTCGACCTGCGCGGCACACGCGTGTCCGCCGAAACGCAGACACGTTTGGAACAGGAGTACGGTGTGCGCCTCATCCGTCCCTCACCCTGAGCGTGTCCCAGGTGAGACACCGCACCGCGTCATCCGCGAGCTTCGTGCACCGGTCTGCACACGGCCGCCAAGTCCGCTTCGCACGAGCAGGGACCGAGCGCTCGCAACCCCTCGGAAGTCCGAGCCAGAACCCGCGGCACGGCAATCGCTAAGATGTTGGACCACGAACAGCATCCCAGGGGGAACGATGAAGGCTCAATGGACTCGCGTCGTCGGGGCAATCGCAGGACTGATGGTCGCCGGGTGTCAGACGCCAGGAGCGGTGGGCGCAGGCTCCATGAGCGCCTCCGACTCCTCGGCGGGCTCGAACTCCGGCGACTCCAGCGCGGGGAGCAAATCCACTTCGGGCGAATCGACCAACAACGAGTCGAGCCAGTCCCACTCGAGCCAGAGCCAGTCGGGTGAATCGAGCAAGAGCGATTCGAGCCAATCCAACTCGAGTCAGTCCAACTCCAGCCAGTCGAGCAAGAGCGACTCCAGCCAGTCGAGCAAGAGCGACTCCAGCCAGAGCCAGTCCAACTCCGGAGACAGCTCGAAGGGCAGCTCGGAGAACTCGAAGAGCAGCCAGAGCAGCGGCGGCAATGGTGGGCTGGTGCTCTCCTTCTCCACGGTGGGTGCCACCGTGGGCGGTCTGGGGTTCGCCTTCTGGGCCATCCTCAGGGCCGCGCCCATTGGCGCCCCCGCTCCCGCGGACGTGGGTCAGGCCGCCCAGGCGTACCTGCGTGCGCGCACCCATCAACTGCGTGAGGACCTGGCGCTCGGAGCCGGTCCCAGCATCGAGGACCTCGCCGCCATGGCGCGCATCCGCCGCGAGAACCTCCGGGTCTTCGGCCGTCTGCTGCGCGAGCACCGCGGCGAATTGCTCTCGCTCGCGGACTCCGCCGCGCTCACCCCCGAGCGCGCTCTGACCTGGCTCGAGCGGGTGGGCCAGCTCGCGAGCACTGACCCTCGACTGATGGAGGATCGGCGCGCGTTCCTCGCGGCCCATGGAATCGAGGAATGAGAGCCCTGGTGGTCCTGGCGGCCGGGCTCGTGGTGGCAGGGCCCGCCGCCGCTCGGACGCTCGCCGAGCGCGTCCGAGCGCTGGAGGTGGAGCATGGCCTGGTGCTACGCGCTCCCGCCTCGGAGGACGCGGCGCTCGTGACGGAGGTGGAGGCCGGACTGGCCGCGCTTCCTCCCGCGCTGCGCCGTCCTCCCGGAGAGCCCCTGGAGCTGGTGCTGCACCCGGAGCCGGCACCGCTCGGCATGGGCAACGACTCCGAGCGGCGGCCGGACTGGAGCGAGGGCCGGCGGCGTTTCCATCTCTACGCCTTCGTTCCCTCACGGGAGCGGCGGGCCACGCTGCGCACGGCACGTCTCACCGACGCGGAGTTGGAGCGGCTGTGGCGCCGCCGCGCGGTGGTGCACGCGGTGATGCAGCGCTGGGACGACGCACGACGCTGGAGCCGCACCCCACGCTGGCGCCGGCTGTCCGGGTGGATCCTCCCGTTCGAGCGGCCGCTCACCTTCTCCGAGGAGTCCCTCCTCACCTATGAGGGGGCCTTCAGCCGGGCGCGCGGGCAGAAGAGCGCGTCCCTGGACCTGGTCACCTTCGCCGAGGAGCTGTTCGTCCCGGTGGAGTCCCTCCGCGAAGAGGCGCTCTCCGTGGATGACCAGGTGCGCTGCCAGGAGTTCTCCAAGGCGCGGGCGCTCGGTGAGCTGCTGGCCGCGGACGGATTCGGGACGCTGCCGCCGCGAGGAACCTGCCCCGCCTTCGACGCATGGGCCAGGGCCGGGGAGCTGTCGCACTTCGAGCTGCTGCTCGTGGCCTCCACGGGCCGTCAGCCCGAGTCACTCTTCGGACACCTGCTGATGCGGCCGGTGTGGCACGAGGGAGAGCATCCGCAAGGGCCAGGCTTCGAGGCGGTGGTGCAGCCCGTGGCCCTGACGGGGTCGGAATCCGGAGGCCCGCGCTACATCGTGAGGGGGTTGTCTGGAGCCTTCTCGCTGGGCTTCCTCACCTTGACGCTGGGAGACCTGGCACACGAGACGGTGGAGCTGGAGCAGCGCACCATCCGGCGCTTCCGCATGCGGCTCACTCCGAGCGAGCAGGTGCGGCTGCTGGAGCGCGTCTGGGAGATGGAGCGGCGCGGCTACATGCCGTACTACTTCTTGACCGACAACTGCGCGAGCGCGCTCCTCTTCCTCGTCAATGGAGCGCTGGAGGGAGAGCGCAAGGTGCACAGGCCGGGGTCGTTCTGGGTCGTGCCGGGTGCCACGTTGGATGCGTTCGCCCAGGTGGAGGTGACCGGACCGGACGGGAAGAGCGAACCGCTGCTGGAGCACATCCCGGACAACATCGAGTCCACCGGCGAGCGCGCCCTGCGGGCTCACGAGTCACGCGAGGAGACGCTCGAGCAACTGGCCACGCGGGTGGGGCCCGAGGTGCGCGCGAGGCTGCGCCTGCTGAACCGGCGGCTCCAGTCGTCCGACCCGGAGAAGCGTCACGAGGCCTGGACGCGAATGCCCGCGCTGGTGGAGGCCGCGCTCGCCTCCGCGCCGGAGCCGGAGCGGGAGTCCGTCCGCACGATGCTGCATGCGTACATCGCCTGGTCGGTGCGGGTGGAGCGTGCGGAGGTGGACCGGGCCGAGGACGAGCGGCTGAAGGTGGAGCGCAACCAGCTCGTGAAGCTCCACCAGGCGGTGCCCACGACCCGGGACGAAGTGCACGAGCGCCAGCTCCTCTTCGAACGGGAGGACGTGTTGCAGCGGCGGCTCGCGGCGCTCGATCGCGTCGCCCTGTTCCAGCAGATGCTGGCGACCGCGGATCGGCGCGAGCCCACCCCGGAGGAAGCCCGGACGCTCGCACGGGCCGAGGCCACCGAGGCCACCTTCGTCACCGCCACCGAGGTACAGGGCGGCCTCCACGAGGGGCCCCTCTCCGAGGTGGATCCGCTGTCCTTCCTGGAGCGCGACCACGCGATGAAGGTCCAGTCGGAACAGGACCTGGCCTCACGGTCCCTGCCCACCTCGGGCGCGGCGAGGACGGCGGTGCTTCTGGGTATGGATTTCCAGCGCTCGGGGCAGGTGCGGCCGGTGGTGGGACTGCGCACGGCGGGGCTGAGCGAGGCTCTGGGCGAGTCCTACCTGCACGGCTTCCGGCCCAGCAGCGAGCTGCGTGTGCTCGACGGGGAGATCCGCCTGGAGCCGAGGCGCGGGCTGCCTCGCGTGCTGGACTCGCGACTCACCCTGCTGGGCTACCGCACCCTGCTGCGCGAGCCGCCCTGGCACCGGCGCACCCTGCTCGATGAGCTGGGCTGGGGCATGGAGGCCTTGCTCGAAACCGAGGAGGAAGGGGTGGACCTGCCGCACCGGGCCACCGCCCAGGCCGAGGCGCTCCTGGTGATGGACGAGGGCCCTCGCTTCCAGCACTACGCCGCGCTGGGCGTGGGCGCCCGGGCCGCGCTGCGCTGGGGGCTCGACGAGCTCGCTCCCGCCGTGGGTCCCCGGTTCTCCTTCTCCCAGCGCGTGAGCCTGCCCGGCCCGCTGGCCAACGCGGTGCGGCTGGAGGCCGCCTGGTCCCCGACGTACGTCATGAGCCGGGGGCTGAGGCACGAGGCGGAGGCCTCGCTGCGGTTGGACCTGATCATCGGCCAGTGGGGGCGCCGGAGCGTCCGGTTCTCACCCCGGGCCCAGGTACGCTGGGAGGGGGTGCTCGAAGGCTGGCCCTCGGGTCAGGTCGAGCCTCGCCTGGACCTCGCGGTGGAGGTGCTATGAGCGCTCGCATACCGACCGAGTTCGATGCCTTCGTCCGCGCCTATGAGGACGACGAGAACTTCCATTACCGCCGCTACGTCGAGGCCCCCTCGTTCTTCGAGGCCCTGGGCGACATCACGGGCCAGTCCGTCCTGGACCTGGGTTGTGGTGCCGGGCTCTACACGCGGCGGCTCGCTCAACGGGGGGCGGCCCGGGTCGTCGGCCTGGACATCTCCCCGAACATGATCGACTACGCCCGGGCGCGCGAGGCCGAGGAGCCGCGGGGAATCCAGTACGTGCTCGACGACGCCAGCAACGCGGGCAGGCTCGGGCCCTTCGACGTCGTAACGGGCGTCTACGTGCTGCCCTACGCGCAGACCCTGGAGAAGCTCCGGGCCATGTGCCGGGGAGCCCATGACGCCCTCCGGCCCGGTGGACGCTTCATCACCGTGGTGGTGAACCCCGAGGCCCACTTCGCGCGGAAGGACTTCTATCGGAAGTACGGGTTCACCCTCGTCCCCCTCCGGCCCGAGCACGCGGGCCTCGAGCACCTGCCGGACGGAGCGCCCGTCCGCCTCGTCTCCTACATCCTCGACAAGCGGATCGACGTCACGCCCTACTGCTGGAGCCACGAGACGCTCACGTCGGTGTTGAAGGAAGTGGGCTTCTCGCAGGTCCGCTGGCGGGCGGTGGAGGTGTCGCCCGAAGGGAGCGCGGCGTTCGGCCTCGACTACTGGAGGGACATCCTGGAGAGCCCCCCGGCGGTTCCACTCGCCTGCGTGAAATAGCCGGAAGGGCCGGGGGTGGGACTCAGCGCTTCACGCGCTTCATCGTCTCCTGGATGAGGTCCACGTACTGCCGGTTCTTCGGGTTGAGCTTGAAGGCCTTGCGGTAGGCGTCCTCGGCCTGGGCCCACTGCCCCTCGCCGCGCGACACCTCGCCCGTGAAGTACCAGGCCTCCTCGCACCCGGGCTCCTGCTTCGCCACGGCCTGCAGTTCCTGCAGCGCCAGCTTCCCGTGCGACTCGGGCTTCATCAGGTAGCGCGCCCACGCCCGGTACGCCTGGTACAGCGGCTTGGGATCGATGTCGCACGCGTACTCGAAGTACTCGAAGGCGCCCGCGTAGTTCTCCGCCTTCAGCCGCTTCATCGCCTCGTCGTACTGCGTGCGCGCATCCAGCAGGTCCGTCCGGATGCGGAACTGCTCCTCTGTCGACGGCCTCCCCGTCCCCACCTTCTTCTCGCGCGCCGCCGCCCGCCGCTTGCGCCAGAGCGCCGCCTGCTCCACTTCCGACAGCGCGCCGAACGCCCTCGCATACCCCACCAGCAGCGCCTCGGCCTTCTCCTTCAGGTCCGCCGTCTGGAACCGCAAGGGAGAGAACTTGTCCGACAGCGCCAGGAACGCCTTGCGCAGCGCCACCGGCTGCACGTTCTCCGGCACGCCCAGCAGGTCGAACGGATCCTGGCTCCGGTGCGACAGGAAGGCGCTCAGCAGCGCGTTCTTCACCGCCTCGTCGTCGTCCGAGAACGGCACGCCCGAGGGCCCGGCCGGCACGAGCGTCGCGGGGTCCACCGTCTCGATCGTCCCCGGCAGCGGAGTCAGGGCGGGGCCAGGAATCGGCGGCGGAGTCCGGGCCGGTGCCGACGAGGCAGGCTGCGGACGCTTGTCCACCTCCTCCGCGAAGTCCGCCAGTCCCAGCAGACAGAAGGCATAGAGCCGGCGCAGCGTGGAGTCGGTGTCCAGACCCGAGCGCTGCATCAGCTCCGGGAAGGTGGGCCGGAAGCGCAGCGCCTGGAACAGCCGCGCGTCCTTCGAGGACAGCTTCGGCCCCTCCACTCCCGGCACCTGCGCGAAGCGCCGGTCATCCGTGAAGGTGAAGTGCGTGGCCACCTCGTCGAAGGGCATCACACTGGCAATGCCCGTGAGGATGAGCTGCGCTGTGTTCATGCGCACGCTGGTGTCCGGCGGCTCGATGTCGGCGATGAGCCGGAAGCGCGCGTCCGTCCAGCGGAAGCAGTCCAGCAGCTTCATCGCCATGTTCGCCTGCATCTGCTTGTACAGGTCGAACGGGCTGATGAGCCCCTTCTGCACCAACAGGCCGCCGATGGGGACCTCCGTCTGCACGCTCTCCGCGAGCGACTTCTGGTAGTCCGCCTCGGACAGCTTGCCCTTCTCCACCAGGAACTTGCCGAGCGTCTCGTGCAGCAGGTTGCTGGAGCACGCCACGGGGGCGCCGTCCTCGAAGGTGATGCGCTTCTCGCGCTGGCGGACCTTCAATTCCAGCGTGCACGTGCGCTCCTCGATGGCCAGCGCATGCAGCAGCAGCGGGAACGGAGTCTCGGCGAGCGCCCCCTCGCGCTGCCTCAGGACCTGGGCGGGGGTGGAAAACATGAGGGCCGAAGCTTAGAGGTCCGCCCCCCGCCCCTCCAAACCCCTTGTGCCCAATGGTGCCTCGGGGGACTGCCGAGCGGCCTCACTCGTTGTCGGACGCCGTGTCCGAGTCGCCGTAATACCCGTATCCATCCGGTGAGGGCGCGTGGGCCGTGACCCGGCTCAGGACGGAGTACCCGAGCGCGACGACAACCACCAGCGCCACCCCGTAGGCGATGGGACGGCTGGGACGTGCGCGCCACGCCCACAGCCGCTCGCGCCGGCGCTGGAAGCCGGGAGCGGCCACGTACTCCTTCCAGGCCTCCTCGCGCATCAGCGCCCCCTCTCCGTCCCGGCCACTCCGGTCGAGCGCCCGCGCCAGCATCACCCGCCCCTCCACCGTCCCGGGCCGGGCCGCGCGCAGGCGCTCCAGTGCCTCGATGGAGCCCTTCAGATCCCCGCGCGCCAGCCGGAAGCGCCCGCGCTCCAGATCGATGGCGCCCATCTGATAGTCCGGATCCTGCTTCGCCGCCTCGTCCAGCAGCAGCTCGCCCCGGGCCGCGTCTCCTGCTCCCAGGTACGCCACCCCGAGCAGGAACAGCGTCGCCACGTCGTCGACGCCCGCCTCCAGGTTCGGCTTGAGCACCGTCACCGCCGCCGCGTACTTCCCCCGCTGCACCCACAGATCCGCCAGCTCGTAGCGCGCCCTGCGGTCATGGGGGTTGGACTGCAGCATCCGCTCCAGCTTCGAGGCGCGCTGCCATCGGCCCAGCGCCCGGAAGGGGCTCGGGAGGATGCCCACGGTGTAGCGATCCGCCACCCAGATGAAGCCCAACACCAGTAGGGCCGACAGCACCGGGCTGCCGGTCAATGAGGACAGCAAAATCCATAGAAGCCAACTGGTGCTCATGGGGCCGGCCTCATATCAGGTGGGGTGAGCCCACCGCACGCCGCGCGAAGGGTGTGGCGTGGCGATCCGCCACAGTGGCGTTCCGCCACAGTCTCCCAGGCCGGACAGCGGGCGGGCGCCGCCGCCGAATCACCCCATGAGCTTAAACTGTCCCCAGACGAGCCGCTGGCCTGGAATTCGCGGCCGGGAGGTGGACTGGCGTAAGCTGCACACATGGGCGCGCGATGGCTCCGGCTTTGCACAGGGGGCGCCCTGGTCATCCACCACCCCTCCTTCAACCCCGTGGCACTCATGCGAACTCCTCTTCCGCCAATCCCGGCCATGCGCCGAGGCCTCGCGACGCTGACGTCCGCGCCGGCGCTACTGCTGGCCCTCCTGGTATTGCTGACGGCCGGTGCGGCCCGAGCCGATACGCCCACCAACGACGCGGCCCCCAAGCTGCGCTACTGGGGCGACCTGCACGGCAACTTCGCGCTCGTCGGCAACACGCTCGGACAGGACTGCCGAAGCACCACACCCCGGCCGCTGATCGGCAAGGCGCCGCCCAACGACTTCGTGTACGGCGAGCGCAGCTGCTCCCAACGCGATACCTCTCCGGACTTCTTCTGGACCCTGGATGACTGGACGCTGGAGAACACCGGCGCCAGCACCAGCCCCTACCTGCCGCCCAGCGGCCCCATCCCCGTCGCCAATCCCCTGCTGGCCCGCAGCCAGGCCGTGCTCAGCCTGCCTCCCGGGGCCAGGGTCATCTATGCGCGCCTGTATTGGGCGGCCACCCGCTTCAACTCCTCCGCGGGCGACAAGATCGCGGCGCCGGACCTGACGGCCACGCTGTCCCGGCCGGGTGTGGTGGGCTTCGAGAAGTCCCTCACCGCCGACGACTACGCCTTCCAGACCGAGGCGGGCGCGGAGTACCAGTACCAGTCCACGGTGGACATCACGGACCTGGTGAAGGCCTACGGTTCGGGCCCCTACCAGGTCACGGATGTGCAGGCCATCCCCTTCGACACCACGTCGGGTGAGTACCTCTTCGACGCTTGGTGGATGGTGGTCTTCTACGAGGAGCCGGGCGCGACCAAGCGGCACCTGAAGCTCTTCGACAGCATGCGGGTCGTCGCGGGCACTCCTGGCACCACCATCTCCCTGGATGGCTTCTACGTGCCGTCCTACGCCGTCGACGCCAAGCTGGGCGTCATCGCCTTCGAGGGTGATGACCCCGCGCCGGACATCAACGACACCTTCGAGTTCAACGGCCAGCTCATCAGCAACGACCTCAACCCGGCCAACAACTTCTTCAACAGCACGCGCTCCTGGAGCACCCGGAACACGGGCGTGAAGACCGACACGCCGCTGGCGGGCATCGACGCGGGCACCGACGGCATCTTCGATACCCTCCCCATCAGCAACAAGGGAGACCGTCCGCAGCTCACCGGTACGCAGGGAAGCCTGTCCGGCATGGACCTGGACGTGGTGGACGTCACGGTGAACGCCGGCGACCACTCGGCCTCGGTGAAGGTCAACACCAGCGGCGACAAGTTCTGGCTGGGCGGCTTCATCACCTCCATCACCACCCAGGCCCCGGACTTCACCAACACCGTCAAGACGGCCAGGAACATCAGCCGCGCCGACGGCACGGTCCGTCCGGGCGACATCATCGAGTACACCATCTCCACCATCAACGTGGGCGATGACCACTCGCGCGACACGGTCCTCACGGACACGCTGCCCGCGCAGCTGGATTACGTCCCGGGCTCCATCAAGCTCCTCACGGTGGCGGCGAGCGACCCCACCCCTCCTGGCAGCCTGACCGACGCCAAGGGCGACGACGTCGGCGAGTACGACAGCGCCACCCGCACCATCACCGTCTACCTGGGCACGGGCGCCACGCCCAGCAAGGGCGGCACCCTGAAGGGCATCATCAAGGCGGGGGATGTGGGCGAGAGCACCAGCGTCTCCTTCCAGATGAAGGTCAAGGCCACCACCTCGGGCAAGGTGGAGAACCAGGCCTTCATCGAGGCCGGCGGCCTGCTGGGCATCGACCCGGTGAAGACGCCCTCGCACAGCCCGGACGGCAGCGGACCCACGAAGATCGAGGTCGCCATCGTCCCGCAGCCCACCATCCAGACGCCGGCGCCCGGCACCATCACTCGGGACAACACGCCCACCTACTCCGGTACGGCCCTGCCGGGGACCACGGTCACCGTGACGGAGGGCAGCACGGTGCTCTGCACCGCCACCGTCACCGCCGCTGGCACCTGGTCCTGCGATAGCACCCCGCTGAGCGAGGGGCCCCACACCGTCACGGCGGTGGCCAAGGACGGCGCGGGCAACGAGAGCCAGCCGGCCACCACGAACTTCACGGTGGACACGGTGGCGCCTGCCGCGCCCGTCATCACCTCGCCGACCTCCGGCGCCACGCTCACCATTCAGCGCCCGCTGTTCACCGGCACCGCCGAGCCCAACGCCATCGTCATCGTGAGCGTCGATGGCAAGGTGATCGGCCGGGTGGTGGCGGATGGCTCGGGCAACTGGTCCATCCCCTCGCCGGAGCCGCTCGCGGACGGCCCGCACACCGTCGGTGCCACGGCGCAGGACGCGGCGGGCAACACCAGCCCCGCCACCAGCGTCCCGTTCACCATCACGGCGAACCCGCCGGACACGAAAATCACCACCCAGCCGCCGCTCAAAACCACGAGCCCCGATGCCACCTTCGTGTTCGATGCCTTCGGGAGGGGCGACGTCGGCAGCTATGACTGCAGCCTCGACGGCCGCGCCTTCGTGACGTGCGCCAGCCCGAAGGCCTACACGGGCCTGCCCGACGGGCGTCACACCTTCGCCGTACGTGCCAGGACCTATAGCGGCGTGGTGGACCCCACTCCGGCCACCTACACCTGGCTCATCGGTCTCGACACCGACAATGACGGCATCCCCGACAGCATCGAGACGGCCACCGGGACGAACCCGAACGACGACGACTCGGACGACGATGGCATCCTGGATGGCAACGAGGACGCCAACGGCAACGGCATCTTCGAGCCCGAGCTCGGCGAGACCAACCCGCGCAGGACGGACACGGATGGCGACGGCATCCAGGACGGCACCGAGCGGGGCCTGACCGCGCCCCAGGGCTCGAACACCAACACGTCCATCTTCAAGCCCGATGCGGACCCGTCCACCACCACCGACCCGCTCGACACGGACACCGATGACGGTGGCGTGTCCGATGGTGTGGAGGACGTCAACCAGAACGGCCGCGTCGACCCGGGCGAGACGGATCCCAACGTCAAGGCGGACGACAAGACCGTGACCGACACCGACGGCGACGGCATCCCCGACACCACCGAAGTGGCGCTCGGCCTGGACCCGAGCGACCCGGACACCGATGACGACGGCGTCATCGACGGCGCGGACGGCATCACCGACACGGACGGAGATGGCCTCATCGACGCGCTCGACCCGGACAGCGACAACGACGGCCTCAAGGACGGCACCGAGCTGGGTGTGACGGCGGCCACCGCTCCGCCGGGCACCAACACCAGCTCTCCCAACTTCGTGCCCGACGCGGATCCGTCCACCACCACCAACCCCAAGGACGCCGACACCGACGACGGTGGCGTGTCCGACGGCACCGAGGACAAGAACCACAACGGCCGCGTCGACCCCGGTGAGACCAATCCGAACGTCAAGGCGGACGACGACACGGACGGCGACGGCGTGCCCAACGCCACCGAAGTGGCGCTCGGTCTGGACCCGAACGACCCGGACACCGATGACGACGGCGTCATCGACGGCGTGGACGGCATCACCGACACGGATGGCGACGGCCTCATCGACGCGCTCGACCCGGACAGCGACAACGACGGCCTCAAGGACGGCACCGAGCTCGGAGTGACGGCGGCCACCGCTCCGGCGGGCACCAACACCAGCTCTCCCAACTTCGTGCCCGACGCGGATCCGTCCACCACCACCAACCCCAAGGACGCCGACACCGATGATGGTGGCGTGTCCGACGGCGCCGAGGACAAGAACCACAACGGCCGCGTCGACTCCGGTGAGACCGACCCGAACATCAAGGCGGACGACAAAACCACGGCCGACAGCGATGGCGATGGCCTGTCCGACAGTGAGGAGACGGCTCGTGGGACGGATCCGTTCGACGACGACACGGATGATGACGGCCTCACGGATGGCTACGAGGTCGCCACCTCCAAGACCGATCCGCTCAAGAAGGACACGGATGGTGACGGCATTCAGGACGGCACCGAGCTGGGCCTCAGCGCTCCCCAGGGCCTGAACACCAACCTGGCCGTCTTCCAGGCCGATGCGGATCCGTCGACCAAGACGGACCCGCTCGACGTGGACACCGACAACGGTGGCGTGTCCGACGGTATCGAGGACGTGAACCACAACGGCAAGGTCGACCCCGGTGAGACCAATCCGCTCAACCCCGCGGACGACGATCCCACCAAGGACACGGACGGTGACGGCATCCCCGACAGCGTCGAGGTGGCCACCGGCACCGATCCGACGAAGGCCGACACGGATGGTGACGGCATCCCGGATGGCGTCGAGGACAGGAACCACAACGGCACCGTGGACCCGGGCGAGACCGACCCGCGCAAGACCGACTCGGATGGTGACGGCCTCCCCGATGGCGTCGAGGACAAGAACCACAACGGTGTCGTGGACCCGGGCGAGACCGACCCGAGGAACCCGGACACGGACGGTGATGGCCTCTCGGATGGTGTCGAGGTCGAGCTCGGCCTCGACCCGAACGACGCGGACACCGATGACGACGGCGTCGTCGATGGCAAGGACGGCATCACCGACACGGATAAGGACGGCCGCATCGATGCGCTCGACCCGGACAGCGACAACGACGGCATCAACGACGGCACCGAACTCGGCGTGACGGCGGCCACCGCTCCGGCGGGCACCGACACCAGCTCGCCCAACTTCGTGCCCGACGCGGATCCGTCCACCACCACCAATCCCAAGGTCGCCGACACCGACGGTGACGGCCTCAAGGATGGTGAGGAGGACAAGAACCACGACGGCCGCTTCGACTCGGGCGAGACCGATCCGAACGACCCGGACACCGACCACGGTGGCGTGTCCGATGGTGACGAGGTGAAGACCAACGGCAACCCGCTGGACGACACGGATGACTTCATCATCGCCGGCCGTGGCTGCAGCACCTCGAGCGGCTCTCCGCTGGTGTGGCTGGCGGCGCTGCTGTTCGCCGTGCCGATGATGCGCTCGCGGCGCTCCCCGCGCCGTGGCACCGCGGCGGCCGGTGGGCTGCTGGGTCTCCTGGGTGTGCTGTCCGCTCCGGCGGCGGACGCCCAGGCGCCCACCCCGTCCCCGCTGTCCCAGTCCATCGACGTGCAGCGCTACAAGCCCGGCCCGGGCGCCACGGACATCCTCGGCGTGCACGGCGCCAAGGTGGACGGGCACCTCGGCTGGCACCTGGGGGCTTCGATCAACTACGCGAGCAACCCCCTGGGCTTCCTCGACCCCCGCCAGAACGACTTCATCTACTCCATCGTCGCCCACCAGGTGACGTTGGACCTGATGGGGTCCATCTCCCTGTGGAACCGGTTCGAGCTGGGTGTGGCACTGCCCCTCACGTACCAGTCCTCCGAGAGCGGCGCCTCCGTCATGCCGGCCTTCAAGAACGGCGTGAACGGCGCCGGCCTGGGTGACCTGCGACTGGTGCCCAAGGCGCACCTGCTGACGGCGGGCGGGTTCGACCTGGGTCTCGTCGTCCCGGTGCTGCTGCCCTCCGCCGGAGGCCAGGGCTTCCGCGGCGGCTCGGGTGTGAGCGCGCGGCCCCAGCTCATCGCCGAGTGGGGCAACAGCAAGGGCCTGCGGCTGGTGGCCAACCTGGGCGCCAACCTCCAGGGCGAGCAGCAGGTGCGCAACCTGCGCACGGGCACCGAGCTGATGTACGCGGTGGGTGCCCAGGTGCCCTTCACCGAGAAGCTCGCGCTGCGCGCCAACCTCGCGGGCGCACTCGGGCTGAACGACCAGGACATGGAGGGGCGTCCGCTGGAGCTCCTCGCGGCGGTGCAGTACCGCATCACCCCGGGGCTGGCGGCCCACGTGGGCGGTGGCCCGGGCCTCACCCGCGGCTACGGCACTCCGGGCTTCCGCGTCTTCGCGGGTCTCGACTGGACCCAGCCCGGTGAGCGCGCTCCGGAGCCCGTGGCGCCTCCGCCGCCCGTCGACACGGACGGGGACGGTATCGCGACGGGCACGGGCACCACGGATGTCCAGGACAAGTGCCCCAACGAGGCCGAGGACAAGGACGGCTTCCAGGACGACGACGGCTGCCCGGACCCGGACAACGACGGCGACGGCATCCTGGACGTCCAGGACAAGTGCCCCAACGACGCCGAGACGGTGAACGGCTTCGAGGACGCCGACGGCTGCCCGGACAAGGCGCCGGTGGACACGGACAAGGACGGCCTGACGGACGACAAGGACAAGTGCCCGACCCAGCCCGAGGACAAGGACGGCTTCGAGGACCAGGACGGCTGCCCGGATCCGGACAACGACAAGGACGGCATCCCGGACTGGGAGGACCAGTGCCCGATGCAGCCCGAGACGATCAACGGCGTGAAGGACGAGGACGGCTGCCCCGACGAGGGCAAGTCCAAGGTGCGCCTGGAGTCCAAGCGCATCGTCATCCTGGACAAGGTGTACTTCGCCACGGGCAAGGACATCATCCTGGACAAGTCCTTCGACCTGCTGAAGCAGGTGGCGTCGATCCTGCGCGCCAACCCGCAAATCGAGCTGCTGCGCGTGGAAGGCCACACGGACAACCAGGGCAAGGCCGCCAACAACCAGAAGCTGTCGCAGCGCCGCGCGGCCAACGTGCGCGCCTTCCTCATCAAGGAGGGCATCGCCGAAGAGCGTCTCGAGGCGGTGGGCTACGGGCAGGAGAAGCCCGTGGACACCAACAAGACGGCGGCCGGCCGTGAGAACAACCGCCGCGTGGAGTTCAACATCCTGAAGGTCGCTGGCGAGGAGGCCCCGAAGGCCCCGTAGTCAGCACCCCGGCCCTGCCGGACATGGACGGCGCGAGCAGGCAAGCAACCTGCTCGCGCCGTTTCCGTTTGGAGCCCCCGCTTCCACCTGGAGACGGCTAGGGTGCGGGCCTCCACCCGAGGAGAGTCTCATGTCTCCCATCACCGCCCGCCCGCTCCTCTTCACCGTGATCGTCCCCCTGCTCCTGGCGGCGGCGCCTCCTTCAACCGCTCCGGCCTCTCCCCGCCTCGAGGACGAGCTCCCCCACACCTTCTCGGGAGTGGAGCGCGTGGTGGCGGTGGGCGATGTGCACGGGGATGTGCAAGCACTGAAGGACGTGCTGCGGCTGGCCGGCCTCATCGACGAGAAGGACCGGTGGAAGGGAGGCAAGGCGCACCTGGTGCAGACGGGAGACATCCCGGATCGTGGAGAGCGCACCCGCGAGGCCTTCGAGCTGCTGATGCAGCTGGAGAAGGAGGCGCTCGCGGCGGGAGGCCGGGTGCATGCGCTGCTGGGCAACCACGAGGTGATGAACATGCTCGGGGACCTGCGCTACGTCACCCCGGGCGAGCTGGCCTCGTTCGCGGACCAGGGCACCGAACCGGATGCGTCCGGGACGCCACGAGGGCAGAACGGGCACCGCACGGCGTATGGGCTCCAGGGACGCTATGGCCGCTGGCTGCGCACCCACCTCGCGGTGGTGCGCATCAACGACACGCTCTTCGTGCACGGAGGCGTCGCGCCGGAGGTGCCAGCGAAGACCCTGGCCGAACTCAACCGCTGGGTGAGGCAGGATCTGTTCCCCGGCAACCCTCCGGGAGGCGGGACGAACTCGCAGGGGCCATTGTGGTTCCGCGGCTACGCGCTGGGAGAGGAAGAGGGCACGGGGCCCGCCCTCGACTCGGTGTTGCAGCGCTTTGGCGCGAAGCGGATGGTGATGGGCCACACCACCGACCGGGATGGGAAGATCCGGACGCGGTTCGGCGGGAAGGCGGTGTTCATCGACACCGGCCTGAGCACCGGCTACGGCCGCCACATCGCCGCGGTGGAGATTCGAGGCGGCAAGCTCACCGCCCTCTATCCCGACGGGCGCATGGAGCTGGTGGCGCCCTCCCCCACCCCGAGCGGCAAGCTCAACCCCTGACGCCGCGCAGGTCGCCGTGCACCGCGAGCCAGATGCAGGGGGGCTCGCGCGAGGTCCACTCCACGCGGTGGCGCTCGTGCGCGGGGAGGAAGACATGATCGCCCGGGCCGAGTTCGCGCGTCCGCCCATCCTCCCAGGCGAGCTTCGCGCGACCCTGGAGAAGCACCACCCACTCGTCCCGCGCCTGGTCATACCAGTGGCCGGGAGGCGTAGCCTGCCCCGTGGAGATGATGCGCTCGATGAGGACGCCCGCATCGGGCAGGAGTGGCTCGAAGGTCTCCTCCTCGGGCAGAGGCTCCGGGAGCACGAACAGGTTGTCCATGCGAGCGGACGTTACAGGAGCCGCGCGCTGATGGCGCTATGCACGTCCGCGCCCGCGTCGGTGAGCACGAGCCTGGGGCCCTCGAGCCTCGCGAGGCCATGTTGCACCAGCCGGGCAATCTCCGCGCGGCGCGGCTCCGGATCCTGGCCGTAGCGCGCGCACACCGCCTCCCAGTCCACCCCGGAGCGCAGCCGCAGTCCCATGGCCAGACGCTCCTCGAAGAGCTCCTGGGGGCCCAGCTCCTCGCGGCTGGACTCGGGCAGCGTGCCCTGCTCCGCCGCCCGCATGTATGCGTCCGAGCCGCGCAGGTTCACGTAGCGGTAGCCCGCGGGCTGCTCGCCCGGCCCGGACGTGAGCAACATGCCCGTGGCCCCCACGCCCAGCGCGAGGTACTCGCCGCCCGTCCAGTAGAGCGCGTTGTGCCGCGAGCCGAGCCCCGGCTTCGCGTGGTTGGAGATTTCATAGCGGCGCAGCCCGTGCTCCTCGTAGGCGTCGCGGATGGCCTGCGCCATCTCCACCACGGCCTCGTCCGGGGGCAGCACCAGCTCCCCCTTGTCGAGTTGCCGGGACAGCGGCGTGGCCACCGCCAGCACTTCGCGCTCCACCGTCAGGGCGTAGGTGGACAGGTGCTCGGGCCCGAGCGCCGCGGCCTGGCGCGCATCCGCCTCCGCCTGCGCCCGCGTCTGCCCATGCACCCCGTAGATGAAGTCCATGGACACCACGTCGAAGCCCGCCCGCCGCGCCGTCTCGTATGCCGCCACCGCTTCCTGGCTGGAGTGCTCGCGCCCCAGTGCCTTCAGCGTCTCCTCGTGGAAGGACTGCACGCCCAGCGAGAGCCGGTTGACGCCCGCGGCCCGATAGCCCGCGAAGCGCTCGGCGTCCGCGACGCTCGGGTTGGCCTCCAGGGAGATCTCCGCACCCGGTGCAACCGACAGCCGCGCCGCCACGCCCTCCAGCACGTGCGCCACCCAGCGCGGGTGCCAGATGGAGGGCGTCCCCCCTCCGAGGAAGATGGACTCCAGGGGCCGCCCGCGCAGCGACGGCTCCGCCGCCAACCGTGCGTCCAGCTCCGCCAGCACCGCACGCGCGTAGCGCTCCTCCGGCACCTCGCGCACCACCGCCACCGCGAAGTCGCAGTAGGGGCACTTCGCCAGACAGTACGGGAAGTGCACGTACAGCCCGAACCGTGCCGCCGGTGTTCCCGTGAGGGGATCGATGGGGCCCGCGAAGTCCATGCCGTGCTACTTCGCTCCCCGGAGCTGCGCGAGCTGCGCCTCCAACCGGGACACCTTCATCTTGTAGCTGGCCGCCGACTCCAGGGCCGTCTCCGCCGCCACCAGCTTGCGCTTCATCGCCGCCACGTCCGCCTTGAGCTGGTCGCGCTCGGCGAGCAGCTCGGCGGTGGCTCCGGACGCCTCCGCGGCCGGCGCCGACAGCTCGAGCGTGGTACGCCGCGCCCGCTCCTCCTCCAGCTCCGATTCCAGCTCCGCCACCCGGGCCTCCAGCGTCACGCGCACCGAGCCCTCCGCCGCTGACGCCTGCCCCTTGCTCCGCGAGGCCTCCAGCGCCCCCTCCAGCATCGTCACCCGCTGCCGCAGCCGCTCCGTCAACGCCTCGGCCTCGCGCGCGCGGCTCTCGGCATCCAACTCCTCCACCTCCAGCTCCTCCTCCGCCTGGGCGGCCTCCTGCTGGGCCACCTGCTCCCGCACGCGCGCCAGCTCCGCCTCCACATCCGCCAGTGCTCGCGAGAGGTCCTGCCGGTCCGACTCCACCGTCCGCAGCTCGGACTCCAGCTCCGCCACCCGCGCATCCGCCGCCGCCGTGCGCTCCGAGTCCTGCTGCGCCTGCGCTCGCCCGCGCCCCAGCTCCACCTCCACGTCCGCCAGTGCGCGCGAGAGGTCCTGCCGGTCCGACTCCACCGTCTGCAGCTCCTCCTGCAGCGCCGCCACCTGCGACTCGGCCTGCTCCGCCGCCTGCGTCAGCGCCACCGCGTCCGTCTCCATCCGGTCGCGCAGCTGCACCAGCTCGGCCTCCGCCGCATCCAGCCGCGCGGCGAGCTCCGCCACCTCGGTACGCGCCGTGTCGCGCTCGGCCTCCAGGTCGCGGGTGCGCGCCTGGGCCTCCTCCAGCGACTGGCTGGACCACTCGGACTCCGCGAGCGATGACTCCAACTGCGCCACCCGCGCCGCCAGCCCCGCCCGCTCCGCCTCGGCGAGCTCCCGCTCCCGCTGGGCTTCCGCCAGGTCTCCGCTGCTCTGCTCCAGCTCGGCCAGGTTGGCCTGGTACTGCTCCCGGACGGCCTCCAGCGCCCCCTGCATCTCGGCGCGCTCCGCCGCCAGCTCCGCCACCCGGTCCTGCGCCAGCGACAGGGCCTCCTTCGCTCCGACGAGCTCCTCGGCGATGGAGCCGCGCGAGTCCCGCTCGTGCTTCAGCTCTCCGGTGAGGCTCGACAGCTCCGACTCCACCTCGGCCAGCGCGCGCGAGAGGTCCTTGCGCTCCTCCTCCGCCGAGTGCAGCTCTCCCTGCAGCTCCGCCACCTTCGCCTCGGCCGCCGCCGTGCGCGCGCCCTCGCGCGACAGCGCCGCCGAGGTGTTCTCCAGCTTCGCGGGCAGATCCTTCAACGTGGCGAGCTGCTCCCTCGCCTCCGTCCACTGCGCGCGCAGCGTGGCCTCGGAGACACGCAACGCCTGCAGCTCGGCGTCGTGCTCGGCGTAGAGCGACCGTGCGCGGGCCAGCGTCTCCGTCTTCTGCTTCAGCACCAGGCGGAAGTGTTCGAGCTTCTCCTCCGGGGCGGCGCCCAGCGCCATGCGCGGCTCGGGCGGCTCGGAGAAGGGGTCCGCCGCGCCCACGGGGCGGGCCGGGGCGGCCGCGGGCTCCGGGGCCCGGGGCGACGACTGCTGCACGGAGGGCAGGGACATCGCGGGCCGGAAGGCGGCCGGAGGGGTGGATGTCGCCTTGCCCGAGGCCGGAGCGGTCGCACCCCGGCGAGGAGGCAGTGGCGGGGGAACGGACGAGGCCGCGGGACGGGCTTCCGCCTCCAGGCTCTCCCTCAGCTCCGCGAGTGGATCCTGCTCCTCTGGCGACGACCCCATGCGTGCCCAGGTTAACGCCCGCAGCGCCTCTTCTCCACACACGTCCGCGCTCCACGTGCATCACGGCCTCCCGTCTGGTCTCCAGGCTCACAACAGGCTCGCGGCGGACCCCTCCTGGCGTTAGGGACTGGTCGGAAAGGCCTCCGGCTTGCCTTGCCACCCCACACAGCCGGTGTCAGGTTCGGACGTTCCATGGCTCAGCGCTACACACTCCCCAACGGACTCACCGTCGTCTTCGAGGAGCAGCACGCCGCCCGGGTGGCCGCCTTCCAGGTGTGGGTCAAGGCCGGCAGCGCCGACGAGCGCCCCGACCAGGCCGGACTCGCGCACCTGCACGAGCACATGCTCTTCAAGGGCACGGCCCGCCGAGGCCCCGGGGAGATCGCCCGCGACGTGGAGGCCCACGGCGGCGAAATCAACGCCTGGACGTCCTTCGACCAGACGGTCTACCACATCGTCATCGCCAGCCAGTTCGCCCGCATGGGCCTGGACATCCTCGGCGATGCCATCCGCTCCTCCGCCTTCGACGCGGACGAGCTGGCGCGGGAAATCGAGGTGGTGTGCGAGGAGATCAAGCGCAGCCAGGACACCCCGGCCCGGCGCGCCTCGAGAGACCTGTTCTCCACCGCCTACCAGGTGCACCCCTACCGCCACCCCGTCATCGGCACCGCGGAGAGCGTGCGCAGCTTCAACCGGGACAAGGTGCTCGAGTTCTACCGGCGGCACTACACGCCGAGGAACCTGGTGCTGTCCGCCACGGGCGACTTCACGGAGGCGCAGCTGCGCCAGTGGGTGGAGGAGCTCTTCGGCGGGGACTGGGGCCGGCCCCATGAGGGCGCCGTGGGCCGGGCGAGAGAGCCCGAGGCCACGCGCCGCCGCGTGCTGCTGCGCCCGGACGAGGTCAAGGAGGCCTACTTCAATCTCGCCTTCCCCATTCCCCAGGCGGACCATCCGGACGTGCCCGCGCTGGACGCGCTGGCCATGCTCGCCGGCCAGGGCGAGACGTCGCGGCTGGTGCTGGAGGTGAAGCGCAAGCGCAGCCTCGTCAACGACATCCACGCGTACGCCTACACGCCCAAGGATCCCGGCCTCTTCACCGCCAGCCTCACCCTGCCGGCCGCGAAGCTGCCCCAGGCGGTCGAGGAGACCGTGCGGGTGCTGACGGCGCTGCGCATGGGCGCGGTGCCCGCGGAGGAGCTGGCCACGGTGAAGGCCCTCATCGAGGCGGAGGCCATCTACCAGCGCGAGACGGTGCAGGGGCTGGCGCGCAAGATGGGCCACTACCAGTCCAGCATGGGGGACCTGGAGGCGGAGGCGCGCTATTACGAAGCCATCGCGCGGCTCACGCCCGAGCGAATCCGCGAGGTGGCCGAGCGCTACCTGCGCTTCGACCACGCCATCGTCACGGGGCTGCTGCCTCCGGGCACCCCGTTCGGCGCGGAGCAGACGGAGGAGATCCTCGACCGGGTCTCCCGCGAGGCCCCCGGCGTCCCGTCCGAGCGCCGTGCACCCAGGGCCCCCCCCGCCGAGCCCGCGCTGAAGGTGGGCCGCACCCCGCCGGCCAGTCCGGGCAGGGTGGTGGAGGAGCGGCTGCCCTCAGGGGCGCGCGTCCTCGTGCGCGAGGAGCCGGCCGTGCCCCTCTTCGCCGTGCGCGCCGCCTTCCCCGGTGGCCTGCGCTACGAGACGGCGGAGAACAACGGCCTCACCACGCTGCTCAGCCGCAGCCTCACGCGCGGCACCCCCTCGCACGACGCGGAGGAGATCTCCCATCTCATCGACAGCTTCGCCGGCTCGCTCTCGGGCCAGGGTGGACGCAACTCGATGGGCCTGCGCGGCGAGTTCCTCTCACGCCACTTCCAGCCCGCCTTCCGCCTCTTCGCGGACTGCCTCCTCAACCCCAGCTTCCCCGAGGCCGAGGTGGACCGGGAGCGCACCCTGCTGCTGCAGGACATCCTCACGCGCGAGGACAAGCCCAGCGGCGTGGCGTTCGATCTCTTCGGCCGCACCCTCTTCCGCGCGCACCCCTACCGGCTGTCCACGCTGGGCGAGCAGGCCTCGGTGGAGAAGCTGGGGCCGGACGCGCTGCGCGCCTACCACGCCGCGCACATGGACCCCTCCCAGCTCGTGCTGAGCGTGGTGGGAGACGTGAAGGTGGACGAGGTGCTCGCCCTCGCGCACGAGGCCTTCGGAGCCTCGCGAGGCCGCGCGGCGCCCCCACCCCAGGTACGGCCCGAGCCACCGCCCGAGTCCCCGCGCTCGGACAAGCGGGTGCTGACGCGGGCGCAGGCCCACCTCGTGCTGGGCTTCCAGGGCGTGCGGGTGAATGACGACCGGCGGCACGCGCTGGAAGTGCTCTCCACGCTGTTGAGCGGCCAGGGCGGGCGGCTCTTCGTGGAGCTGCGCGACAAGCGCTCCATGGCCTACAGCGTCAGCAGTTTCTCCATCGAGGGCGTGGATCCGGGCTACTTCGCCGTCTACATGGGCACCAGCCCCGAGAAGCTGGAGGCGGCGCTCGCCGGCATCCGCGCGGAGCTCGCCCGGGTGCGCGACGAGCCCATCCCCGAGGCCGAGCTCTCCCGTGCGAAGCAGCACCTCATCGGCACGCATGAGATTGGCCTGCAGCGCAACGGCTCGCGCGCCGCGCTGCTCGCGCTGGACGCGTGCTACGGCCTGGGCCTGGAGAACTTCCTCCACTACGCGGAGCGCGTGGCAGCGGTGACGGCCGAGGACGTGCGCGCGGTGGCCCGCCAGCTCATCGACTTCGACCGGAGCGCGCTCGCCATCGTCGGCCCCTGAGCCCCCGCAAAACAAAATCCCCTCTCCCGAGGAGGGAGAGGGGATGAAGTCACCGGGCCTCTGAAGAGGCCCGGTTCACCGGGAAGCCCGGCTCGCTACTGGGTGCAGTTCGCGGCGTTCTCGTGGCGGCACGAGTGCAGGTTGCGCGGCACCTCGAGCCAGTAGATTTCCGGAGCCTTATTCTCCTGGGTCTTCAGGTTCTCGGTGGAGGGAGCCTCGCCCGGGCTCGACATCGCCACCTCGAAGCGCTTGGCACCCGTCGCCGACAACGAGACGATCGGCATTCCCGAGCCCGGAGGTCCGCTCGTCGGGCGGGCCTTCGCGTCGATGTAGCCGACGAGCGTGCGCTTGCCGGTCATCGGGTCGACGTCGAACTTCTGGAAGCTCTCGGCCAGGTTCGGCAGACCCGTGATGACGTCCGCCTGCCACGAGTAGGACATGTCACCCAGACCTGCCAGCGAGCAGGCCGCGGACCCCACTCCGGAGGACGGCGCGAAGCTGGGCCAGAAGACGACGCCCGCGAGCACGGTCGAGCCTTCCGCCGTCCGCTCCAACAAGCTGTTGTTGTAGCGGACGAACCAGCCCGGAGAGAACTCGTTGGCGCGCGGCACCTTGGAGAGGTCACCGGCGGTGATGTAGCGCTGCTTCACCCCAGCGGCATCCGGAGGCAGGTACTTGTAGAGCGAGTCCGGAATGGTCACGTCCACCAGCGAGCACGGGCTGCCATCCGCGCACTTGAAGCCCGCGGTGTCCGTCAGGCGCATCTGGTCGAACGAGACCGCGCCGGCCGCGGTATTGAAGGCGCGGCCACCGCTGCCGTAGACCTGGAAGCCGAAGAAGCGCTGCAGCGCCACCGACCCCTGCTCGGTGGAGCTCAACTTCATATCGGCATGCTCGGCGGTGTTGAGGTTGAGGTGGTTGCACGTCCACAAGCTGCCCGAGCCCGAGCAGGAGGACTCGGTCGTGAACTCGCGCGGCTTGCCGTCCGACGGCAGGGTCGGCGGGTACACGCCGGAACCGTATGCCGGGTCGGGGCAGCTGATGGTGAGCTGGGTCAGCTCCATCCGCGACCCGGAGCACGCCGTGGTCCCAGTGCTCGTCCAGTCCTCCTTGCTCGCCGTCAGCACGCCACCCACGTACTTGAGGGTGCTGGTGCGCTTCTGGCCGTTGATCTCTCCGACGAGCTTCGCCTCCACGTTGCACTTGAGGCGGAGGCACGCCAGCAGGTCGTCCGCGCTGCAGTCCGTGCCCGGCGTGGTGCGCAGGTGTTGCCGGTCGCCGGTGCCCATGAAGGCGCGCAACCAGCCCGTCTCCGGCTGCCGGATGGTGGAGGCGATCTGGAAGAACGCGGCCTTCTGGTAGGCGCTGTGCGGCCCGCCCAGGTAACCGTCCTCACGCGCCATCTCCAGCGAGCGCGCACCGAACCAGTTGTTCACCTGCTTGGTGGTGGCATCCCGCTCGCCCGGCTCGTGGAACCGGAACGTCCACACCTGGCCGCCCATGTCGCCGACGATCATCGTGTCGAAGAAGCCGTCCGCGTCGAGCTGCACGCTGTCACCCTTGCCGATGTCCACCATGGCCGGCGAAGCCACCACGGGCATCATCTGGTTGAGCACCTCGTCATAGGCGCCCGTCTTGGCCATGGGCTGGGCCTCGGCGGACCACAGCTTCTGGCCCGTCCAGGCATCCACCAGGTACACGCCGCGGCCGCGCGTCAGGTCCGGGCTGTAGCCACCGTTGAGCGCGACAATCCAACGCTCCTCCCAGCCGCGAGCAATGTCATTGGGCGCGGAACTCGAGCCAGCCTTGAGACGCACCGGCCCGATGGGAGGAGGCCTGGGCGCGAAGTTGGACCAGGACTGCCCCATGGTGACCGACTCCTTGTCGCACGCATTGGGGAACATCCAGCGGAACGGCTGTTGGTTCTTGTCGCTCGGATCCTTGAGCGCATTGAGCATCATGTACGGGTCCGTCACGTCCAGCGCCACGAAGCGCTGACCGCCGCCGCGCTCGGTGGTGACGGCGATCGTGCGGAACTCGCCCGGCTCCTTCACTCCGGGCTGCGTGCCCCCGGTCCCGTCCGCCCAGATGTCACGCACCATGGGCGTGCCGTCCACGAAGTACTCGTGACCGCCCACCATCAGGCCCAGCTTGGGCAGCAGGTCCGGCGGGATGAAGGCCCACAGCTCCTGGCCCGTGCCAATGTCGTGGATGTCGTCGAACTTGCCCTTCTTGGCGGCGCTCGTGGCCGAGCCCGCGTGGATGGCGTGGATCATTCCGCCGTTGGAGCCCACCAGCAAGATGCGATCGCGCTTCTCCAAAGCCGCCTTGTGGACGGAGTAGGCACCGTAGTTGCCCGCAGAATAATTCGGGGCCGGGTCCATCGGCGTGGCCTTGGGGGTCGGGATGCCACCCACGAGGTTGTAGAGCGTGGACACGCACTGACCGGACAGGGCGTTGTCACACAGGAAGGGCTCGACAGGCGGATCCACCACCACCGGCGTGGAGTGGAAGATGTCCGCGAGCTTGCAGGACGTGGCGACATCGGCCTTGGCGTTGTCCGCGCACGGCCGCTCCTCGTCCAGGATGCTGTCACCGTCGTAGTCGAAGACGTCCATGCCGCGCACGAAGCGGATGAGCTGGGTGGCGCAGTAGTCCTGCTGCGCGGGGGTGCCCGACCACGTGCCCTTCTTCTGCTTGGCGAAGAGCGTGCTGCAGAACGCGTCACCGCCCGCCAGGACGTACTTCTTGAGTTGGGCGAGGTTGTCCTCATGGAACTCGACGGGCGGGTTGTCCTCCGAGGTGAACTTGCCGTCGTCGTTCCTGTCGATGAGGGTGAAGATGCAACGGCCTGACGTGTCATAGCCCGCATCGCCGGGGCGGAGGTTTGGATTGCACTTCTGGGCCGCCTGGCGCTTGCCGATCTTCTCGCCCACGTCCCAGAAGGGCTGCGCGGGCGTACCGCCCTCCACCTTGCCCCCATCCACGGGGGTAGCCGTGTTCACCCGTACCCAGACCCCCTCGGTGTTCTCCTGGACGATGTTGTCCTTGCTGAACTTATCGGGTGTCAAGGGTACGCCGACAGGGAGCGAGATACCCGTCCCATCCACGTAGAAGGAGTCGTCACAGTCGCCGTCATCGTTGAGGTCCGTCGGCCCGTGCGGCACGCACCCCTGGGCGAACTCGCTGTAATAGAAGAAGCGGTAGAGGTGACCCTCGTACGGACGGTTGCGGCGGGGGATGAAGCGGGGCACGTACACCGAGGACTGGACGCCGCTGGCCTGCACGCCGGAGATGTTGGCGGCGGCGAACGAGGTGGACAGCTGCTTCAGGTCACCGAGGGCGTTGATGATGGCATTACGCAGCTCTTCGGGCTCGTTGACGCGGGTGAAAGTGCCCTTGCCCGCCTTCGCGATGCTCTGGAGCATAACGCTGTTGTCGCCATAACCGATGGTGTACGTGCGCACGGACTGGGTGCCCGGCATGTCGTCGCGCAGGTCCATGTTGGCCAGGAAGAAGGCCACGTCATCCATGAAGTTCTTGTTGCCCACGCCCAGACCGGTCGGCCAGTTCCAGTCGGTGTAGTCGCAGTCCGCCTTGGTGTACTTGACGCCCGAGTCATCCGCGAACTGGTCGCAGTAGTTGATGCCGCCCACGTCCGGGTTGGTCTCGGGGTTCGCCGGATTCCACTTGACCAGCGACCCATCCGGAGGCGGATGCCGGGCGCCCTTGGCGACGAGCAGTTCCATCATCTTGGTGATGGGCACCGAGTTGTCGTACTTGGGCGCGCCGTCCGTCAGCACGATGACCGAGCTGACCTGGCAACCGAAGCACACCGAGCGCTTGTTGACATCCGGCAGCTCGTTCAGCGGATCAATCTCCCACGGCTGGCCAGGCCTCCACTCTCCCGTGGAGGGGTCCACAAAGCCCTTCTTGACCCACTCATCGGAGCCCGCGGCGTAGGTCGCACCGGTCTGACCCGTGTACGGGTTGTCGTAGGTGCCGCCGTTGCAGCAGCCCGGCCAACCGAAGTAGCCAGGATTGAGGGGCTGCTTGAACCAGTTCTCCCACTTGTTGTCGGAGATCTGCGAGGAGAAGTAGCCGCCCAGGCCGAACAGGGCCTCGCCGATGGCGCGCTCGTTGTGACGGAACAGCGCCTTGTTGACGGCGCTCATCAGCTTGGGCCGGTTGAGCGCGGCCTCGTTGATGGTGGGGTAGGACTTGTCACAGGTCGGGCTCAGGTTCGCGAGGATCTGCGGCGGGTCGAACCAGCCGTGGTCCTTGCCGAAGGTGGCCACGCCCATGCGGACGTTGGGCGCCATGTTGATGACGTCCTTGAGCACCTTGCGCGCCACCACGAACTTGGGCGGACGCAGGTTGAGGACGCGGCCGCTGACGATCCACTTGCGGTACGCCTCGGGAGGAAGCGGCGGCTCGTCAAAGGACCGCGTGGGGCCGTTGTAGCCCACCTGCGTCTTGGCGGAGATCATCGGACCGCGCCACCAGCCCTTGTTCGCCAGACACGACTGGCACTCGTTCATCACCGGCGAGTTCCAATACGCACCGGTCCAGCCGACGACCTGGAAGCAGGCCGTCAACGTATCCGTGGTGCCATCCAGCGTCGTGAAGAAGGCGCTGAGGGAGTACGGGAACTCGCCCACCTGCCAGGCGATGCGCCGGCCACGCGAGTGGTAGAACTTGTTCGGCTCGAAGAAGGGTGTCGGATTGAAGTCGGCGTCGTTGTCGTAGATGACGGAGCCGTTCTTCTTGGTATCCGCGCTGTCCTTGTCGAACCAGCTCATCGCGCCAGTCAGCGCGGGGTCCGAGCAGCCCGTGTTGACGAAGTTACCGTAGTCTCCGTCATAGCCACGGTCTCCAACCACGGGAGTCGCGGGAGGAGGATCGTAGCCGGGCGTGAAGGCCTCGGGCAGGTACTGGGGGTAGTCCATCATGGACTCGTTGTTGCCCAGCAGGAACATGGCGCTCGGCGGGCTGGAGGGGACTTCGAAGAAGTCCTTGTCGCCCCCGACGGCCGGGCTCATCATCGCGTCGCCAATGGCCACAGCGCTCGAGCAGCACGCGGCCTTGTCGGGCATGGGAACCGAGCCCGAGCGACTCTCCAGGGCCAACAATCCCACGGCCCCCGCCACCACCACTCCCGCAGCCAAGCCCACCCGGCGGTTGAACGGCTTCCGCAGGGCGCGTCGCATGGTGTCGAAGTCGATGTGCATCATGAAAGGCTCCTAGAGACCCAAGCGAACCACGAATTCCACTTCGGTCCCACGACCATTTTCGTCCATACAGTGGACCATCACTTTATACGGCTTGCCGCCGAACGAGCCATCTCCGACGATGTTGGTCAGATCCCGGAGGTCCTTCCGGTTACCGCCCGCTTTGGCCGAGACCTGGATGACGTTGTTGACGGTCACCTGATTGATGTGGCCGCTGCGCAGACAGCGGGCGTCCTTGGGGACGTTGCCCGGAGGGCAGTTGGCGAGGCCCGCCGAGTTCAGATCCAAGCCGGACGCCAGGTTGATGCCCTCCGTGGCCAGCTCGATGGACAGTTTCGCGGGGTCGCTGAACTGGCTGAAGCGCGAGAGCATGTATTGACGGCCCGCATCCGCGCAGGCGAGCAACTCGTCACCGCTACGCTCGTTCCTGGCCGCACCCAGCTCACTGTGGGAGAAGGCCACGGCAGCGGCCGCCAGCAGACTGATGACCGCCAGCAGCACCACCACCAACAACAGCACGGAACCACGTCTGCCGAGGTGTCTCTTCATGGGGAATCCTCCTAGCCACCCGCGCAATTGTAGGCCTTGTCGTCGGTGGGAATCTCGCCCTTGCAGGCATTGGGCTGCGCCGCGTCGGGGTCATGGTAGATCGGCACGGGCATCTCCGTGGACCGCATGTTACGCACCTGGACGGACATCTCGGAGACAACGCGCCGGAAGCCGTAGGGCACCTTCTGGCCCGTCATCGGATCCGCGGTGAGTGCGAGCTCCGGAGAGCCGTCCGGCAACATCCCAAACGCGGGAATCTGGTTCATCATGTCGGCGCTGGCCCCCGAATCGCGGGTGGTGCTCCGCGCCACCAGCCCCACCACGACGGCGCGGATGTTGGCGGGATTGTTGTTCGTGACCAGCCCTGGGTCCCCCAACGTATCGTAGGTGGGCGCAAGGTCCGTCGGGTTGGGGGTGAAGAAGGTGCCGTCACTCCGCACGAAGCTCACGCGCAGCGCCTCGATGTCCTCGGCCACGGGCTCGCCATACGAGTCCAGCGGATCCTTCTCGTCGAGCCCGTGCCGACGGAACAGATAGGGCCTGCCGGGCGTGGCGGGATTGCCGTCCTCGTCGATGAGCCGGATGGAGTAGTCGTAGACGTCGATCTTGTAGAGGTAGACCGGCAGGCTCCCCGAGGTGGTGAAGCAGTTGCGGGCCTCGTTGAGGTTGGGGAATGTGCCGGTCGTCGGCTGCAGCGACAGCGCCACGTCTCCCTTGGCAGCAGTCGTACTCAGCCGCGAATAGGTCCAGCCGACCGCACCCGAGCACATAACCTGGACGATCTGCCCCTTGAGCAACGGTTCGGTCAGCGGCTGGGCCAGGGTGATGGATGTCTCCGAGACGCTGGCGACGGTGGTGCTGAACGCCGGGTTGCGCATCCGGAAGACGAGCCGATCCGACCGGTTCACGAACGAGAGGGAGTCGCGAGACCAGCCCGTCGGGAAGTCGAAGGCCCGCCACGGCTCCATGCCATACCCGGCCATGCGCAGATTGCGCACCACCATCTGGTGCGTCTGCCTCAACGAAGCCTGTCCGCCCCGGATACCCGCCTGCGTGTAGAAGGACTGGGTGTAACCGAGGAAGGCTGCGGAGACCGCGAGCACCGTGATGAAGGTCACCGCGGAGCTCACCATCAGCTCGATGAGAGTGAATCCTCGCTGGCGCCGCATCAGTGAAAGCCTCCTCGCGGCATGGCCCGCATGGCCTGGGTGGTCACGACGCGGGGCTCGCCCGCGTCCAGGTAGAGCACCTTCACCCAGATCTGCAGCCTGTAATCGTCACTCTTGCGAACGATGTAGAAGCGCTCGTACGTGGTGAGGTTCTTGGACGGATCGCCCTCTTCGTTCCTGAAAACGGGCTTCTGCATCCCGCCGAACTTGAGGCCCCCCAGCGTGAGCATGACCTCGCCGTGCATGCACGCCTTGTAGGCGTTGTAGCCACCCGTGCCTGGGTGGAGCAGCTTGCCGGTCTTGTCCAGCGGATCATCCGCGCACAAGGGATCGGAGAAGAGGAGCCGCGCGTCGGTGCCGCCGAGCGTGCCGGGGGGAGTGCCGTCGAACTTCCAGAGTTGAATCTGCTCGGCCAGGTCGTTGGCGAGGTCGGTGGCCTGCATGAGCCGACGCGCCTGACCGGTGGCGCTGCGCGCCTGGACGAGCGCGCCGAGCAGCCCGGCCAGGCCCACGAGAAAGACGACCGCGGCGATGAGCGACTCGATCGTCGTGAAGCCGGGGCGTTGATGGGAGGAAACGCGTCTCAGCATGAAATCACCTGTTCGCCGAGAAAGTCCGGACGATGCCGGTGTTGGTGATGACGACGGCCTGGGCACTCTCCTTGCCCCCACCGGACGTCGGCCAGAAGGTGATGGAGGCGGCCCCATCCGGGGACAGCTTGCCCTCCGCGTCGGCGAAGTTCACGGTGCCATCCGGCTCGAAGAAGATGGCGCCGCGCAGCGGCTTGCCCGGGCTGTCCGTCGTGCAGAAAGTGCATGCGGTCTTGTCGGGGACGAAGCAGAAGGGCGGCGGGAAGACGTCGGAGCCTGTCGTGGGGCCCCGGGCCAGACCAATCTTGGCGTCGAGCGAAGCGGTGCAGCCCTTGTGCGCCACGTGACCCATCGCCTCGAAGAAGCCGCCCTCGAACAGCCGCACCGAGGCATTGAAGTGCCCCGAGTCGAACAGCGAGTACTCGGAGCCAGCGGGAGCGGGAGCGCCCGGCGCCAGGTCCTTCAGCGTGCGCCAGCCGGGGTACTTGGCAGCCATCGTCGCGCTCATGTTCGACCAGGGATCCACCACCACCCAGTACTGGATGGGGCTGCCCAGGCCGTACGTATCGGCGTTGAGCACCAGCACCACCCGCTGGTTGCGGCCGTACGCGTGGGAGCGGGCACTGGAGATCACCGCGGAGAACTCGAGCGCGCCACCCGTCAGCCGCGTGCGCTGAGGCAGCACGTCCAGCGCGGCGAATGAGAGCGCGGCGAGAACGGCGATGATGCCCACCACCGTCATCACCTCGATCAGCGAGAAGCCTGTATTGCGTCGGGTTCGCTTCATAGGAAGTCCATCATTGGCGCCCCCGACCAGAGCCACACTCTCCAACCTGACACGGGCGCATCCAAAACAAGGGCTGAACTTCGACAGCCTTCGATTGCTCCTCTTGCGGTCAGCTTACCCCAAATCCCAAGAAGGGATCACCGCATCCTTGGACACCCGAACACCGAGCAACGAGGCTTGGGCGTTCGCTCGAAAATTTCTTTCCCCGTTGCAGCCATCCCGGCATCTTCCGGAGAGCAACGCGAGACGCGAGAAGGGCGACATGACGGGGACGTATCAGACACTCACGGTGGATCTACCCGAGGCAGAGTCGGAAGCAGCGCAGGATCTGCTGCATGAGGTAGGGGCAATGGGACTGGAGGTGCGAGATCGGGAGACGCCCACCATGCCGGGAGTGCGAGCTCCCTCGGCGGGCGAAGCCATCCTCGTGGCCTACTTCGAGGACGCGGAGACGGCCGAGGAGGCGAGAGCGTCGCTCGCAGAGGCCCACCCGTCGGCGCGGATACAGCTGGCCGAGGAGCAGCAGCAGGACTGGAGCAACGCCTGGAAGGTCCACATCAAGTCGGTGCAGGTAGGACGACTGTGGGTGGGCCCCCCCTGGGAAGCGCAGAACGCGCCCGCGGACAAGGTGCGGCTCGTCATCGAACCGAAGATGGCCTTCGGCACCGGTGACCATCCCACCACCTCGCTGTGTCTCGGTGCGGTGGATGACTACATGAGCACTCATCCGGGAGCGAGCGTGCTGGATGTGGGTACGGGTACGGGCGTGTTGGCCATCGCCGCCAAGAAGCTCGGAGCCGGCCGGGTAGTGGGCACGGACAACGATGCGGTGTCGGTGGAGCTGGCGAAGGAGAACGCACAGGACAACGGCACACCCGAGGTGGAGCTGTCCGGCAAGGAACTGACGGCGGTGGAGGGCACCTTCGACCTGGTGGTGGCCAACATCCTCGCCAACACCCTCATCGAGCTGGCGCCGCTCATCGTCCCCAAGGTGAAGGACAAGCTGCTGATGGCGGGAGTGCTCGCGCACCAGAAGGCGGAGGTGGAGGCCGCCTACGTGAAGCTCGGACTGGTACCGGAGCCGGGCGCCCAACAGGGCGAGTGGGTACGACTGGACTTCCACCGAGCAAAGTAGCGGACCGCCTGGATGCGTCCTGTAGGCTTGCGTGTTACCGCTAGGTCATCCCCGTTCCACAGAGGGCTGGAGGACACCGCATGCTGAAGCCACGCACCCAGGCGCTGTTCGACGAGTACATCGCCTCGCACCAGCACCCCACCAACCGCCTCACCCACAAGGTGGCCATCCCCCTCATCGTCCTGCACATCGTCGCCATGCTGGACTGGGTGCGGCTGGCCTCCGTGCCCGCCCTGCCCGGCGGCTCGCTCACCCTCGCCTTCGTGGCCTGGGCGCTCGCCTCCATCTGGTACCTGCGCGCGGATGCGAAGCTGGGTCTCATCGTCTCCGCCGCCACTGCGCTCTGCATCCCGCTCGGCCGACTGCTGCCCGTCTGGGCCGTCGTCGCCATCGCCGTCTTCGGGTGGCTCGTCCAGCTCGCCGGCCACGCCGTCTGGGAGAAGAAGTCCCCCTCCTTCTTCACCAACCTCATCCACGCCCTCGTCGGGCCTCTGTTCTTCGTCGCCCTGCTCACCGGCGACTACAAGCTCTCGCCCCAGGTCCAGGCCGCTCCCCAGACGGCCAGGTAGGTCAGAGGGAGCCGACGCTCCTCGCCGCCAGCAGTGGGGGCGCGTCCTTCTCCCTGAGCACCGCCCGGCCCTTCAGCGAGTACACCACCACCGACTCCCGGCGCCCCTTCACCCGCTCCTCGGAGATGCGCTCGCCCTGGAAGTGGCCCTGTCCCGCCCTCCAGGTGCTCTCGCTCACCAGGATGTCCACCCCCAGCGCCTTCGTCAGGCCCTCCACTCGCGAGGCCAGGTTCACCGCGTCACCAATCACCGTGTACTCGTGCTGCTCCGCCCCTCCCAGCATCCCCGCCGCCACCACCCCCGTGTGCAGCCCGATCCCGATTCGCAGCGGCGGCTCGCCTCGCTGCTCCCTCCAGGCGTTGATCTCCTCCAGCTTCTTGCGCATGTCGAGCGCCGCCTTCATCGCGTGCTCCGCGTGACTCGCATCCCCGTCCGGCACGCCCCAGCACGCCAGCATCCCGTCACCCAGGAACTTGTTCACGATGCCCCCGTGCTCCATGACGATGTGCCCCATGTGCTCGAAGTAATCGTCCAGCAGCTCCAGCACCACGCGCGGCGACAGTGACTCGCTCAGCGCCGTGAAGTCCCGGATGTCGCTGAAGAGGATCGTCACCTCACGCTGCACCGGCTCCAGCGCTCCGTCCCCGTGATTCAGCACCTGCTCCACCACCTGCCTCGGCAGGAAGCGCGAGAGGTTGTCGCGCCGCCGCAGCCTCAGGAACATGCTGCTCACCGCCGTGTTCGCCCACCCGATGAGCAGCCCGAGCGCGATGTAGCACCCCAGCACGAAGCTCACCCTCGCATCCGAGAACGCGTCCGCCCCCCAGCACACCAGCGCGTAGGTCGCCGAGGCCATCGCCGTGGACATCACCACGTGCAGCCAGCTGTAACGCGCCACCGAGAAGGCGAGCACCACCGCGCAGCTCGCCGCCAGCATCTCCAGATCGAAGTCCCCCGTGACACGGAAGGCCCTCCACACCACGAAGCCGAAGAAGCCACAGTCCAGCAGCGAGATGAGCACCGGCCTCCACATCGCCCGGCGCAGGTCCGGCTTCTGGAAGTGCAGCACCACCGCCAGGCCAATGGCGTTCACCGCGTAGAGCGCCACCGCCAGCACCCGCTGGGGATCTCGCGGCAACAGCTCGCCCGACATCCTCGCGATGACCGACTGGCTCAGCCCCGCCAGCACCACCAGCGCAACCCGCACCAGGGACACCACCTGCTCACCCCGCAGCGCGCTCTCGGCCAGCACCTGCTCCTGGTTCGCCCGCGCAAGCTCGAACCGGGCCACGGTGCTCTCATTGCCTCGACGCGCCATCATGGCTTCCTTCCCACTCATGAGACATGGCGCGCTGCGCATAGCAGGTGTGCCGCCTCTTTGCCTCGCCCCCAATCGCTCGCCCCCTCGCCTCCCCTCCCCTCCGGGCATCTGGACGGGTTGGCGAGTGACTCCAGCCACCAGAGATTGGAGGGAGGCACACCTTCCAGGGTCAGGAGCCCCATCATGGCAGGCAAGTTCAGCAAGACCACGACCCCAGGCCAGGGCTACACGGACGCGGTCACCCGCGACGAGCGGCGCGCCTTTTCCGAGGAGCGCGAGGACAACTTCGTCGGCAGCGCGGACCCCACCAGCACGCCTCCCGGCCTGGAGGCCGGGGCAGCAAGCGCGTCCGAGGACGCCGACACGGAGAGCGACGAAGCGCCCAGTGGTCGCGTGCAGGGCGGGTAGTGCACACACAGTAGAGGACTCATGCCAGGACAGGCCCTCTCTCGATTACTGGATCGCCTCCCCTTCGGGAGGAACATCATTGATGGTGTCCCCGCCGCTCCGCCCCAACACCTGCCGCACCGGGAGCCCACCCACGTCTTCCAGGGCTTCGACTCCCTGCCGCAGGCCCATGGGCCGCGCAAGCTCGGGACGGGCATCACGCTCCTCGTGCACCATCCGCGGCCCCGCCCGACCCGCGACCACGTGCTGCGCGTGATGACGTACAACATCCTCCTGGGCGGCGAGCGCCGGGAATTGCTCGAGCGCTACTTCGCCACGATGGAGGAGACCGGCCGGATGCCGGATGTCATCGCCCTCCAGGAGGCCAGCCAGCCCACCGCCGTGGAGCTCGCTCGCGACTACGGCTTCCACCTCACCTACCAGGGCCGGGATGTCGGCGGCCCCGTGGTGAACGGCAAGGCCATCCTCAGCCGCCACCCCATCCGCGAGGCCGCTCACTTCACCTATGACTTCCCCGACGACGCTCGCGCGGCGGCCATCGCCCGCCAGGGCTACGTGGGCGAGCTGGACGAGGACCGGGGCGCACTCTTCGCGCTGCTCGACGTGCATGGACACACCGTGGCCCTCTACGACGTGCACCACTCCCTGGGCGACAGCGGCATCAACGCCGGCCAGGTCTGGCAGCTCCAGGCCATCCTCCATGCACGCGATGGCGTGCCCTCCATCGCCCTGGGCGACTTCAACGCCAACATCAACGTCAAGCACTACTACTCGCTGCTGCCCAGCCCCATCCGCAAGCACGAGCCCACCGAGACCGTGAAGGACTACGAGTCGCGCTACGGCGACGTGCACCCCAGCGTGGGTGACTGGGGCGTGGGCAACATCGCCGACGTGCGCGTGCGCCGCGCCCTCCACGCTCTGGAGCACGAACTGCCCGACCCGCTCCGCCGCGCTCGCGAGCTGCGCGTGCGCATGCCGGATGGTTCCCACATGAAGCCCGACGAGGCCCGCGAGCTGCTCGTCGCCGGCACGTACCCCAAGAACTCCGAGCAGTGGCTGCGCCTCCAGGACGTGGCCGACATGTCCACCCTCAACTCGCTGCCCGACGGGCGCGGCGTGGTGCCCGCCACCGGCAAGCGCTTCGACACCTTCTTCGCCTCCCGCCTGCTCGAGCCCCTCCTCCTGGAAGTGGACCACTCCACCGAGGCGTCCGACCACCTGCCCTCCCTCGCCGACTTCCAGCTGAGCGACCGTCATCATTGAGCCGGCCCTGGTGGGGACGGCGGCTTCCTGCTGAAGTCGCCCCTCCCCACCACCCTGGAGGCCTCCCCACCCGTGGTCCGACTCTTCGTCCCGCTCCCCGAGCCCGCTCCCCCCGAAGTGATGCTCTCGGGTGACAGACGGCACTACCTCCTCCACGTCCTGCGGCTCGCCGAGGGCTCCTCCCTCGAGGTCTTCGACGGCTCCGGCCGCGCCTTCGAGGCGCGCGTGGCCTCCGTGGACGCGGACACCGTGCGCCTGGTGCTCGGGCAGGTCCGACACACCCCTCCGGCTCGCGAGGTGCACATCCTCCAGGGGCTCCCCAAGGGCGACAAGCTGGAGTGGGTGCTCCAGAAGGGCACCGAGCTGGGCGCCACCGCCTTCCACCCCGTGGCCGCCGCGCGCAGCGTGGTGAAGCTCGAGGCCAAACGCGCCGAGGAGCGCACCCTCCGGTGGACGAAGATCGTCGAGGAGGCCGCCCGCCAGTGCCGCCGCAATGACGTGCCCCTCGTCCATCCTCCGCGCTCGCTCATGGAGGCGGCTCGCTCGCTCACCCCCGGCACCACCCTGCTGGTGCTCGACGAGGAGGAGTCCGCCGTGCCCCTGGGCGAGGCCTTCCGCTCCTGCGCTCCCGGCGCTCCCGTGGCCCTCGTGGTGGGCCCCGAGGGCGGACTGGACCGCGAGGAGGTCTCCGCGCTCCGGGCACTCGGTGGGCGCCCCGTCACGCTCGGCCGCCGCATCCTCCGCACCGAAACGGCCGCGCTCGCCGCGCTCGCAGTCATGGCCCATCTGGACGGAGAGCTCGGGTAGGGACTGAGAGGACGAGCCCCCGCCGCCTGCCGGCTGCCCACCCCCCGCCGCCATCCCTATGTTTCCTCCGCAACGGCACCTTCATTCCGAGGTGCCAGACAGGGAGCGGCTCTCCATGGCCATCTACGCCTACGCGCTCATCGGGTTCATCCTGGGCATCATCGCGCGGGTCGCCTTGCCCTCCACACGGCTGGTGGGATTCTGGGGCAGTGCGCTGCTCGGCGCGGCGGGTGGTGTCATCGGCGCCCTCATCGCCTCCATCTTCATCCCGGGCGGAGTCACCACCGGCATCCAGCCCCTGGGCGTCGTGCTCGCCATCATCGGGTCGGCCCTGGTGTCCGTCGGGGTGATTGTCTTCACGCGCAACAAGCGCTTCGCCTGAGACGCCCTCCCAGCAAGCGGGGGACCCCGGCCCCCGGCGGTTTTCTTGCTCCCGGCTCGGGGAGGGCGTTTCATGGTGCTACAGCCTTCTCCAGCCCGGAGGAACCGTTGTCCAAGTGCTTGAAGTGCGGAGCTTCGCTGCCGCCTGTAGGGGACTGCCCCACCTGCGCCGCCGCGTCACAGCCCGCGGCCCGGGCCGTCCCAAGTCTGTTGGACAAGGACATCCAGATCGACCGCCGCCGCCCGGATCGTGACGCGCCGGCGCCAGCCATGCCGCCCGGAATGACCGCCCGCGCCCCCGTGCCTCCCGGCATGACGCCCGCCGGTCCTCAAGCGCCTCGCCCGCAGGCTCCGGCACCGGCCGCGCCTCGCGCTCCCGGTCTGCCCGTCATGCCTCCGCGCCCACAGGCCACGGCCGCTCCGATGGCTCCGACCGCCCAGGCAGCTCCGAGAGCGCCCGTCATGTCCGCGGCTCCCGCGCCCCGGCCTCCGCCCGCCGCCGCTCCGAGCGCGCCCATGGCCCCGGCCCACGCCCAGGCCGCCGCTCCTCGTCCTCCGCCCGCCGCCGCTCCGGTGGCCCCGGCCCACGCCCAGACCGCCGCGCCCCGGCCTCCGCCCGCCGCTGCTCCGAGCGTTCCCATGGCCCCGGCCCACGCCCAGCAGGCCGCCGCGCCCCGTCCTCCAGCGCCGCCTCCCCAGGCTCCCGCCTTCAACCTGCCCGGCGTCGCGGCCCCGGCCCCTCGCTCGAACACTCCGGCCTTTGGCATTCCAAGCGCCTCGGCTCCGGCTCCGCAGCAGCAGGCGCCTGCTCTGGGACTGCCTGTGATGCGTCCGCAGGCCGCGGCCAGCCTCCCTCAGGAGCGGCCCGTCCCTCCCGCTGCCGCGCTGGAGCTGCCCGTTGACGAGGAGGAGTCCTTCTCCGTCGACGTGGAGGAGTCCGAGCCGCCCGCTCCTCCCGTGGCCACCGCTCCCGCCCGGCGCCCCGTGACTCCCGCGCCCGTTGCCGCGAAGGTCTCCTCGGAGCCTGGGGTGACGGAGATCCACGCCCGCCCGGCCTCGCTCTGGCGACGGTTGTTGGCGCTCGCCATCGACACCGGCGCCATCGCCGGAGTCGCCGCGCTGTATCTCATGCTCGCCTCCTCCGTGGCCGGCGTGCATGCGCCCCAGACGGGCCTCTCCGGACTCGATGCCTTCGTCGTCCAGGTCCGCGCCCTCCAGTCCGTCCTGGTGCCCGGCGCCGTCCTCCTGGCGGTGCTGTCGCTCGTCTACTGCGCCGTGTCCTCCTTCCTCTGGAATGGCCGCACGCTGGGCAGGCGTCTGCTCGGACTGAGGCTCGTGGACACCCACGGGCTCGCCCCCGCTCCCGGCCGGGCCGTCCTCCGCGCCGTGCTCGCCAGCCTGTCCTTCGGGCTCTTCCTCGCCGGCTTCTGGATGGCCCTCTTCGACCGCCGCGGCCAGACGCTCCACGACAAGCTCACCTCCACATACGTCGTCCAACCGAGCTAGTGCCCCCCTCCGCCGATGCAGGGATTCGTTGTGCCTGCCGGCCGCGGCTTTAAGATGCCGCGTCCCCCATGCCTTCCCATCTCGCCCACACCCTGATCGCGCAAGGCCTCCTCCCCCAGGACAAGGCCGAGGAAGCCTTGCGTCATCAGACGGCACAGGGGGGGTCCATCGATACCGCGCTGCTCGAGCGCCGGCTCCTGCCCGAGTCCCAGGTGCTGCACGCGCTCGGAGAGGCATCGGCACTGCGTCCGGTCAACCTCGCCGACTTCGAGCCCAACGCGGACGTCGCCTCCTTCATCCCCCCGAAGATCGCCGACCGCCTGTGCGTGGTGCCCCTGTCGCTCGACGGCAACACCCTGCACGTGGCCTGCGGCTACCCGGTTCCCAAGAAGGAGCTGGAAGAGGTGGGCTTCCTGCTCGGCAAGCCGCTCGAGCTGTGGGTGGCCACCGAGGTCCGCGTCCGCGAGTGGATCTCCGTCATCTACCGGCAGCCGCTCGCCCCGCGCTACACCTCGCTCCTCGCCTCGCTCGACCCCGAGCGCCCCCAGCCCGTTCCTCCCGCCCAGCCCGCGCCTGCGCCCGCTCCGGCTCCGAAGCCCGCCGCCGCAGCTCCGGCGCCCGCTCCGAAGCCCACGGTCGACGAATCCGCCGCCCTCACCCTGGAGATGGTGGAGCGGCTGGCACGCGCTGTCGCCGCCGAGCCCGTCCCCATCGAGAGGACACCCGCCGCGCCGCCCGCGCAGCCGCAGCCTCAACCCCAACCTCAGCCCCAGCGGGTCAACGGTGCCGCTCCGGCCCCCAGCGCCGCGCCCACCCAGCCTCCGCGTCCGGCGGCTCCCGCCGCGCCCATGGCTCCCGCGACGACACCTGCCGCCGCCGTCCGTGAGCCACTGCGCCTGAACATGCCCGAGCCCGCGCGCCCCGCGGCCGTGCCTCAGCCCGCACCGGCGCAGCCCGCTCCCGTCGCGCGTCCCGCCGCTCCGCCGCCCCAGGCCCCGCAGCCGGCTCCCGTCGCGCGTCCCGCTGCGCCTGCTCCGGCTCCGGCTCCGGCTCAGCAAGCACCGGCACAGCCCGCCGCTCCCGCCGTCACGCGTCCTCCGGTCCAGGTCCAGGCGCCGCCGCCCCAGGCGCCCGCGTCCGCGCCCCAGCCCGTCGCGGCCATGGGTGGGCCCCAGCCGCGCCCTCAGCTCGAGCCGCGTGCTCCGGAGGCCGCCGCGCCCCAGTCCGCTCGCGACGAGGTGCCCGACTGGACGCTCGCGCAGGCGCGCGCCGCCCTCAAGGAGTCCACGCGAGACCGCGATCGGCTCATCGACACCGCCCTGCGCTTCGGGCGCCGCACCTTCGACTACGTGGCCGCCTTCGCCGTGCTGCGCGGCTCGGCCGTGGGCTGGGATGCGCGCGGTGACGGCCTGGGGAGCGACAAGCTCTCGCAGGTGTCCATCCCGCTCGACGCCTCCAGCGTCTTCCGCACCGTGGCCATCACCCGCGGCAGCTACGCGGGCCCCATGCCGCCGGACAGCCTGACGCGGCACTACCTGGAGCTCTTCGGCCGGCAACCTCCCCGCACCCTCTTCCTCTACCCGGTGGAGGTGCGCGGCCGGCTCGTGGCCGTCCTCTACGGCGACTGCGGCCAGAAGCCCATCAGCCAGCGCCGCCTCTCCGACTTCATCCTGTTCTGCCAGGACCTGCCCGCCGCCTTCCAGGAGCTCATCCTCTTCCGCAAGCAGCGCCTGGGCGAGCTGCGCAACGTGCTCGAGTTCGACGTGGACGTGGACGAGCCGGCCGTCGCCAGCACCGGCACGGCCCCGAGCGCTCCTCCTCCCACGATGGCCGCGGGCCTGGGGTGGAGCCCCTTCGTCACCCGCTCCGCCAACGCGCTGGGCCGCGCCGCCGCCATGGCCCCGCTCGTCATGTCCCAGGAGGAGCGCCCGCCCCCGGACTTCGGGCCCCTCCTCAAGCGCCTCACCGGCCCGGACGCCAACCAGCGCTCGAGCGCCATGGCCGAGCTGGCACGCTCGCCCGAGGCCAGCGCCAAGGTGCTCGCCACCCACTTCCCCGGCCCCACCGCGTGGAGCCGTCTGCCCGTGGTGGAGCTGCCCGAGGCCGATGAGCTGGGCCCCATCCCCGGAGCCCTCTCGCGGCTCGGCCGGCCCGCGGCCCAGGCCCTGGCGCCCCTGCTGGACTCGAGCGACGCGGACACGCGCTACTTCGCGCTCCTCACCGCCGGCACCCTGCCCTACGCGGAGCTGGTGGACGGCGTGCTGCGCGGCCTCTTCGACTACGAGCCGGACATCTCCAGCGCCGCGCGGGTGGCCGCCGCCGCCCTCAAGCACCTGCCCCGCCTGGACGCGGCCAAGAAGGATCTGCGCCAGGAGCTCACCAGCCGGGACTCGCTGCGGCGCTCGCTGGCCGCCCGCGCCCTGGGCACGCTGCACGACCGCGAGGCGATCGAAGGCCTCATCAACCTCACCGGCAGCGACGACGAGATGTGCGCCCAGGCCGCCGCCGAGGCCCTGCGCGAGGTGACGCGCGCCACGCTCGGACTGGACAAGCACGCGTGGACGGCGTGGTGGGCGGAGAACCGGCAGCGCCGCCGCGCGGACTGGCTCGTGACCGCGCTGCGCCACCCGGAGCTGGACATCCGCCTGGCCGCCATCGAGGAGCTCAGCCGCGGCCTCAACGACACCCTGGGCTACTACGCCGACGCGCCCGAGGCCGATCGCGAGGCCGCCGTGCGCCGGTGGGAGGCCGCGGTGGCGGACCCCTCGCGGGCTCGCCGGCTGGCCCTGCTGTGAGGCGCGGGTAACGGAGGGCCCATGACGACCCAGGCGTGGATCAGCCTCGGGGCCTGCGCGGGGCTGCTGGCCCTGGCGGGCCTGGCCGTGGTGCGCGTGGGGCGCAGCCCGCTGGCGCTGCCGCTGTCGGTAATCTCCATCGCGCTGTCCACGTGGAACTTCGCGGACTTCGCCCTGGCACACTCGGGCGGGCCGGGCTGGCGGCTCATCGCCACGGGCGCGGCGCTGATGAGCGCTCCGTCCGCGATGCACTTCATCCTCGCCTTCGTGGGAGAGCGGCGCCGGCTGGCCGCGCTGATGTTCACCGCGTACGGCGTCTTCGGGGCGCTGACCATCACGGCGCTGGTGGGATTGGGCTCGGAGCGCGTGGCCACGGCGGTCGTTTCCCGGGGCTTCGCCGTGGCGGTGCTGTCACTCACCGCGCCGCTGCTGCTCGGAGGCTTCGGCCTGCTCACCTGGCACCTGCGCCGCGAGGTCCGATCCACTGAGCGCACCCGGGCGGGGCTGCTGCTCACCGGACTGGCGCTGCTGGTGACCATGCTGGGGACGGACCTGGTGGCGGTGCTGGGCCAGGACGTGCCGCGCCTGGGCAACCTGGGCACGCTGCTGGGCCTGCCGGCGATCGCGGTGGTGGCCCTGCGCCTGCGACTGTTCGGCCAGGAACTGTCCAACTTCCACGCGATCTCCGCGCTGCTGCTGGCCATGGTGGGCGTGCTGTCCTACCTGGCCGTGTTCCAGATCTTCGCGGCGCAGTACGGCGTGCTGGTGGTGGGCACGTCGGCCATCACCCTGGCGCTGCTGGCCATCACCCGCCGGGGCGTCATCGCCTTCGCCGCCCAGCGCGAGCGCCTGGAGCAGATGGCCACCCTGGGCCGCTTCTCGGCGCAGATGGCGCACGACCTGAAGAACCCCATCGCCGCGCTCAAGGGGGCCGCGCAGTACCTCAAGGAGGAGCACTCGCAGGGCCGGCCCTGGGATGACAAGGGCGAGTTCCTGGACCTGTTGCTGGAGCAGGTGGAGCGGCTGGACCGGGTGGTGAGCACCTACCAGCGCCTGGGCCGGGTGGAGCCGCTGACGCAGCCCTTGGACGTGAACCAACTGGCGGCGAGCGTGCTGTCCCTGCAGGCCTTCACCGGGCTGACCGGGGTGGAGATCCGGCGCGAGCTGGCGGAGGGACTGCCGCGCTGCTCGGGGGACTGGGATCTGCTGGCCAACGCGCTGGAGAACCTGGTGCGCAACGCCTTCGAGGCCATGCCGCGCGGAGGCACGCTCACCCTGCGGACGCGGCTCGAGGGGACGGGCGTGGTGCTCAGCGTGGAGGACACCGGCGAGGGGATGAACGCGCGCACCCGCGAGCGGGCCTTCGACGACTTCTACACCACCAAGGCCACGGGGAGCGGACTGGGGCTGGCCTTCGTGCGACGGGTGGTGGAGGCGCACGGCGGGCAGGTGACACTCACCAGCCACGAGGGGAGCGGCACCACCGTGACGCTGCGCCTGCCGGCCGCCCATGCGTCCGCTGGTGTCCCCGTGCGCGGATCCGCGGAACCCTGGCCGGGCTGACGAAGCGCATGTCTCATCGCCCGGACTCCTGACACATCCGCTTCCACTTCGCGTGCATGTCACTCGGGCACGATCGAGGCCTACATTTCTAGGCCAGCGGGTGGGTCCATTCATGTCTCACGGGGGTGCCGGCCTGTTCCGCTCGGGGCCGGGTGACACATGTTCTTCTTCCTCATCGTGATGTGCGTGGGGCTCGTGGGCCTGAGCGCCATGGCGGTTCCCGGGATCTTCCACCATGGGCAGCTGGGGCACGGAGGTGGGCACTCGGCCGGGCACTCGGCCGGACACGTGGCGCATCCCGGACATATGACGCACGGGCACGGACCCGCCTCGCCCACGCCGCACCACGGCCATGTGGTGCCCACGAGCGACTCAGGCCACAGCCTCCTGCACTTCCTGCCCGAGCCCCGGCTCGTCTTCAGCCTGCTGGCGCTCTACGGAGCCTTCGGGAACCTGCTGGTGATCTTCCTCACCCCCCACTGGCTCGCGGCCCTGCTGGCGCTCGTCCCGGCGCTCCTGGTGGAGCGGTTCGTGCTCGCGCCTCTCTGGAAGCTGGCGTCCCAGTTCCAGGGCCAGCCCTGCTCGCCGCTTCCCGGGCTCCTCATGGAGGAAGCCCACGCGGTTACTCCCTTCCACAACGGCAAGGGGATGGTGCAGGTCATCCACGATGGACGGAGCGTCCAGCTCAGCGCCCGGCTCGTCGACGGCCAGGCCCTGCTGCCCGTCCGGGTGGGGGACAAGCTCCGCATCGAGGAGGTCGACGCCGAGAACGAGCGCGTCACCGTCTCGTTGTTTTAAAGGAAGGAGACTTCCGTGAATGCATTGCTGATCGCGGCCGCCGTCACCCTGCTCGTCGTCCTTCTGACCCCCCTGGTCGTCAGCGCCTTCCTCCGGGACGTGGAGGCCGGAGAGATCCGCCTGGTGAGCTGGCTCAATGGCAGGCTCCGCATCTACCGGGGACCCTGCAAGGCGACGGTGATTCCCATCTTCACCGTCAGCCGGGTCATCCCCGCGTCCGCCATCAACGTGGACATCGAGATCACCGACCAGACCGCGGACATGGACACGACCGGAGCGCCCGCGCCCGTCAAGGTCACCGTCAAGGCCTCGGCCATCGTAAGTGTCGGCGAGGAAGACGCGATGGTGAACACCGCCGCGAACAAGTTCTTCTCCAAGCCCGCGGACGAGCAGCTCTCGACGCTGACCGACGTGCTGTCCTCGGCGGGACGGCGGGCCATCAACCTGCTCAAGCACGACCAGCTCTTCAACTCCCGCACGGCCGCCCCCGCCGCCTCCGCTCCGCTCAAGGACAAGGAGGTGTTGGTGGCGCGCGGTGAGGACGATGAGTTGGCGGTCATCATCAAGGAGGCCTGCTCCCGCGAGCTGCTGGACCTGGGGTTGTCCTTCAACAGCCTCAACATCAAGGCCGTGCTGAGCGAGGTGGCCGAGGCCCGGCGGCGCGAGTCCGCGGCGCGCGCCAAGGCAAGCGCGGACGTGGTGCAGGCACGGGAGGAGCAGCGCGCGAAGATCGCCCAGCTCGAGGCCGCGCAGAAGGTCAACGACCAGGAGCGGGCCCTGAAGTCGCAGATGGCCACCAACGGTGCGGCCATCGCACGCGCCGAGGCCGAGCGCCAGGCGGTGCTCCGAGACCTCCGGCAGGCCGAGCTGGGAGCCACGCAGATCACCCAGGCGCAGGCGGACGCGGATCAGAACGTCATCGCCGTCGAGGCGGAGGGACGAGCCCAGGCGACGCGCATCCGGCTGGTGGCCGAGGCCGAGGCAGATGCCATCCGCAAGAAGGCCCAGGCACTGCTGGACGCGGGGCAGATGTATCTCGACCTGCGCCGCCTGGAGCTGGCTCCCGAGCTGACCCGGGCGGTGGCCGGAGCGCTCGCCAACAGCCAGTTCGTCAACTTCGGCGCCGCGAACTCGAACGGTGGCCAGAGCGCCGTGGCCACCGGCTCGGACGACGTGCTGCGCGTGGTGCAGACCTTGATGGCCGCCCAGGTCCTCACCCATGCACCCGCCCAGGGAGATGGCGCCTCACGCGCACCGAGCGCCCATGGCGGCGGGGGCACGGAGGGGCTGACGTCGTGGAGCACGACCACCCACGACTAGAGTCCGGCCGCACGAAACAAAAACGAGCGCGCCCCCGGCGGAACCGGAGGCGCGCCCTGTCCCCCCCCACAAGCTCACTGCGACTGCTGGCTGTCGCCCGGTTGCGACAGCGCCTTCCTGGCGACCCGGCGCCCCTGGGACTGGATGACCGAGCCCACCTGCGAGGCATTCACCTCGGCCACGCTCACCAGGCGCCCCTGCTGCTGCAGCCGGCCCACGGCCTCCCGCGTGGCCGCGGACTCACCGTGCTTCGGCTGGACCTCGAGGATGCGCACGCTGGCGTTCCTCAGCTCGTCGAGCCCCAGGCCTGGAATATCGACGAAGAAGGTTTCAACGTCCGTGACCCCGTGCTCATCCGGCTCACCGGGGTGCCCCCCCGCGGACCGCTGCTCGAAGTCGACGTCCAGGCCCTGCACGGCGAGCACGTCGTTGCCCGAGCGCACCTCATACACGTACTGCCGGTCGCCGAGGTTCTTCTCCAGCTTGAGGAAGCCGGGGAGCTCCACGGCATCCACCACCTGCAGGTACCCATTGCGCTCCCAGCGCAGGGTCAGCCGCGTGGACACCTGCTCACGTCCAGGCTGCTTCACGGCCAGGGTCTGTCGCTCGAGAGACCCGGTGTCCTGCGGTTCACTGCCCACCTGGGCCTCGCACCCTCCGAGCACCAGGGCCAGGGCCATCCACTTCAACTGTGCGCGGTTCATGGAATCACCTGATCAAGACTGGATGGAGCGGAAGGTGAGGATGCGCGACGTCTTGCCGCTCTCGACGCCCGGCAGCTGACACTGCAGGTAGAAGTGCGCGAACGTGTAGCCATCGGTGACCACGGGGATGGTGAGCCCCGTGTTGCTCGTCGTCCCGGTGGTGCACACCAGGGCGCTCTCCTTCGTGACGCCGCTGGGCAGCCGCGACACCGCCTTGCAGCAGACATCGGACGTGGTGCTCTGGTCGCTCACCCAGACGGTCGCGCTGAAGTTGGTCGCGAAGGCGCCGTTGATGACCTTGCGCTCCGAGGGGCAGATGGCCGTGACGGTGAAGGCCTGCGGGTTCTCCGCCTGGCCCGCGGTGTTGACGGTGAGCGAGTAGCCAGCCCCCACGCACATCGAGCCAGGGGCGTTGTCCATGTCATCGGCCAGCGCGGCGGTGGAAGCGGAGAGGGACAGGAGCGGAAGCGAGACGAGAGCGGCGAGACGACGGTTCATGACGTGTTCCTTTGTTTTCAAGATGGGAAGGGTTCTGGAAGGCGGCGCTCAGTAGGTCTGCTCGCCGATGCGGTAGGTGAGGACGCTCGAGGCCTTGCCGCTGGAGACGGCGGGGAGCGTGCACTTGAGGGCGAAGTGCGCGAACGTGTAGGGCATCCGCACCTTCGGGAAGTCCAGGAGCAGCTGCTGGTACCCGCTGCTGCTGCCCGTGGAGCAGACGTTCGCACCGGTGGCTAGGTCTCCGGCCGGCGTGCGGGCGAAGAGCTGGCAGCAGACATCCTCGGTGGGGCTCTGGTCGACGACGAACGCCTGGCCCATCAAATGGTTGGTGAAGGCGCCGTTCGCATCCTGGATGCGCCGGGTGGGGCACAGGACCGAGGCCGTGGCCGCGGTGTTGTTCGAGATGTTCGCCCCCGTGGTGTACGTGAGCGCCGCTCCCCCCACCGGCTGGCAGGTCGCCCCCGGGTAGTTGGCGTAGAAGGCGTAATCGGCGAGCGAGTCGGTGAAGCCCGCCAGCGTCTGGCTCAGCACGCGGCTGCACACCGGGCAGAACTGGTTGCTGTTGCCTCGCATCCGGTCATTGGATGTGGGCCGGTAGACCCCCACGCCGTAGGTCCCGCAGCCCTGGAACATGCCGACCGTGTCGTCCACGTCCATGGTCGCGCTGTCGAACGTCGATGGCGTCGGGATGGTGATGAGATCGGCCCAGACCGGGCTGGCCAGATCCGTGGAGCAGTTCTTGGTGTCGACGGAGCCGGGATAGGTCGTGCTCGAGTACGCGCTCGCGGTGTACTCGTCGAAGAGATTGGCCACCATGTGACCCATCTCGTGGCCAAGCACCTGCCAGGACGTGCCGCTCGTGACCGCGAGCGTGCCTCCACCGCCGCAGCCTCCTCCCTCGCCCGTGAGCACATTGAGGACCCGGACCTCCAGGTCCCGCTTGGGCACGAGCTGGTCGAGCAGCGTCTTGATGGCGCTCGCGGTGTTGGCGGAGCCCTCCATCCAGCAGCGGCCCCAGCAGCCCGTGTAGACGTAGTCGAAGGCGGTGTCGTGCGTGTAGCAGGCCGGGCTCGACGTGGCGTTGCACGTCGTGTTCAACACGTCGTCGTTATCGGGGCTCGTTCCACATCCCGAGCTGTAGCGCCGCAGCGAGACGCCCGACTGCGCGGAGTTCACGTCGACGCGGTAGACGTTGAACGCCGTGTGGTTGGCCCGGAAGAAGTCGTCGTGGGTGAAGACTCCGTCGATGACCGTGTCCTGCACGTACTGCTGGTAGTCGGCCATGTCGGCCGCGGAGTAGCCATCGCCGATGACGACGAGGACCTTCTTCTCGGCATCGGGACCGTTGTCGAGAATCTTGGTGACCGTCTGGGCGGAAGCGGGACTCGCGAGTGTCACCAGCGCGAGACCTCCGACGAGGAGAAGCGGTTTCATGGAGAGCGTCACCCCGAGGGGTGCTCCTTTCTGCGTGTGAGTCGAAGAGGTGTTGGCCTTCGCGGAGACGGGATTGCAGCCGCGATGCCAGCCGCCGGAGACGCGGAGGACTCGCGCCCGGCACACCTCCGGAGCACTTCGCCGTCACGCGTTTCCCCCTCGGAAACCAGCCCGGAGGGTGAGTCACCCGGCAGGCAGCGCGTGCCGGTGCCGTGGCACAGGTCGCCCGGCACTTGAGGCACTTGAGGCACAAGGTGGCACGTGCCACTGTGCCAGCCTCCCTCCGCACCACCCGCCCCTATGTCGACCCCCGGTAAGGAAGAGCGGACCCTCGAGCCGACCCTCGAGCCAGAGCCCACCGCCGCGCCCATGGCGGACCGCACCCTCCCGGGCGAGCGGGAGCCCCAGGCCGCGAACCCTCCAGCGCCCGCTCCCGCCGAGGGTGCGCGAGAGTCCTTCCCGGTTCCCCACTGGGACCGCTACGAGTTCCTCGAGATGCTGGGCCGCGGCGGCATGGGCGAGGTCTACAAGGCGAGGGACAGACGGCTGGGCCGCGTCGTCGCGCTCAAGTTCATCCGCGGGGCGGACCCCGATCGCGTCATGCGATTCCTCCAGGAAGCCCGAGCGCAGGCGCGCATCGACCACCCTCACGTGTGCAAGGTCTTCGAGGTCGGCGACGTCAGCGGCAAAGCCTACATCGCCATGCAGCTCATCGGAGGGCAGCCGCTCGACCGGGCCGCTCCCGGCATGTCCCTGCACGAGAAGGTGCAGGTGATGAAGGAAGTCGCCGAGGCCATCCACGAGGCGCACCGGCTCGGCGTCATCCACCGCGACCTCAAGCCCTCCAACATCATGGTCGAGCGCGGCGAGGACGGGCGCTGCTTCCCGGTGGTGATGGACTTCGGCCTGGCGTACGACATCGGCCAGGGGCACGGCCTCACCGAGACGGGCGCGCTGATGGGCACGCCCTCGTACATGGCGCCGGAACAGGCCCGAGGGGATGTGCGGAGCATCGACCGCCGCTCGGATGTCTACAGCCTGGGCGCGACGCTCTACGAGCTGCTCACCGGCGTGACACCGTTCTCCGACACCTCGCTCGCCGGCACGTTGCAGAAGGTGCTCCACGAGGACCCGCCGTCCCCGCGCTCGCACGCGCCCCACCTCCCGAGCGACCTGGACACCATCGCACTCAAGTGTCTGAACAAGGAGCCGGACCAGCGCTATCCGTCCGCGCGGGCCCTGGCCGAGGACCTCGGGCGCTACATCGATGGCGAGCCCATCCTCGGACAGCGCCCGAGCCTGCTGTACCGGCTCCAGCGGCGCGCTCGAAAGCACCGGGCCCTGGTGGCCGTCTCGGCGGTGTCGCTGGCGAGCATCGGGGTCGTCGGGGCCTTCGGTGCTCTCTCCTGGCTGGAAGCGCGGCACACGCGGCAACAGTCGGAGGAGCGCGCACGGCTGGCCGGGGAGCTCGGACAGCAGGTCAAGGAGATCGAATGGTTCCTGCGCGCGGCCTACACCCTGCCCCTGCACGACACCAGCCGCGAGCAGCAGCTCGTCCGCGAGCGCATGGCGCGGATCGCCACGCAACACCATGAGCTGGGAGACCATGGCGAGGGGCTCGTGCACTACGCCCTGGGCCGCGGCTACCTGGCGATGCACGAGTTCGAGCTCGCCCACCAAGAGCTGACGCACGCCCGGGAGAAGGGCATCGACTCTCCCGAGCTGCACTACGCTCGCGGCCGGGTACTCGGCGAGCTGTACCACCGGGCCATGGAGGACGCGCGGCACAGCGGTGACAAGGCCTGGGTCGCCGAGCGCCAGCGGGTGCTGGAGAAGCAGTACCTCGAGCCCGCGCTCCAGTCGCTCGAGCGCAGCCAGGGCCTCGAGCTGGAGTCCCCGCGCTACCTCGAAGGGCTCATCGCCTTCTACCGCCGGCAGTACGACGTGGCGGCCCAACGGGCGGCGCAGGCGGTGGACGAGGCGCCCTGGATGTACGAGGCCCAGAAGCTCGCCGGGGACGTGGCCTACGCCCGCGCGATGGAGCAACTGGAGCGGGGCGAGTATGACAAGGCGCGTGCGGGCCTCGAAGCGGCTGTCTCTCTGGATGAGCAGGCGGCCGAATCCGGACGCAGCGATGCACGCATCCACGAGTCCCTCGCGGAGGCGTGGCTGCAACAGTCGGTGCTCGACTCGCGGCAGGGGAAATCACGCAAGGCTTCGCTGGAACGCGCGCTGACGGCGGTCGGCAAGGGCCTCCACGCGGCCCCGCAGCGCGCCTCGGGGTACACCAAGAAGGCCCAGGTCCTGATGCAATGGTACCGGGTGATGAGATTCGAGAACGGCGGACTGGACCCGAAGCCGATCCTCGCCGAGTGGACCGCCACCGCCATGCAGGCCGTGAAGCTGGATCCGCGTGATGTGTATGCCTATGACATGCTGGGCTACAGCCACTTCACCCGCGGTCTGCTGCAGGCGGGAGAAGGCTCGCCGCCCAACGCCGCCTACGACGAGGCCATCTCCTGGTTGACGCGGGCACTGGAGCTCCAGCCCGAATACCCGTGGGGACACAACGACCTCGCGCAGGTCTACCTCTGGAAGGGCAACTATCAGTGGGAACACGGCGAGGATCCGCGCGCGGCCTACGCGCAAGCCGAGCACCACCTGCGCCAGGCGGCGCGGAGCGACCCGGCCTACCTCTTCGCGCACGTCAACCTGACGGACGTGTACAGCCAGCGGGCCGCGTACGACCTGTCGCGCGGGCGCAACCCCCAGGAGGACGTGGACAAGGCGCTCCAAGCGGGCCAGCAGGCCCTCGCCATCGACGGCAACTTCGTCCTGGCGCTGAACCAGGTAGCCCTCGTGGAGCAGACGCTCGCGAGCTACCTCATCGACAGCGGCGGTGACCCGCGCCCGCGGCTGGAGCAGGCGGTCCAGCACCTCGAGCGCTCCTCGGCCGTCAACCCCACCTTCGGGCGGACCCCTCTCTACCGTGCCATGGGCCACCTCCTGGAGGTGGACCACGCGATGCGGGAGGGCCGGGAGCCCACGGCCGCGCTCGAAGCGGGCTGGCGGGCCCTGGCTGAGGCGAGCCGTCATGACCCCGGTTGGGTCGAGTGCCGGCTCACCAGCTCGCGGCTGGCCCTGGCGGAGGCGGCATGGGCGAAGCGGCGGGGACGCCCGGAGCTGCCGTTCCTCCAAAAAGCGCTCGCGGAGGCCCGGCGCGCCTTGGAGATGTATCCCTATTACGAGACCCACCAGCAGCTGGCGCGGGTCCACTGGCGGCTGGCGGAAGCGCAGCCGGGCAAGGCGCCATCCTCCATCACCGAGGGCCTGGCGCAGGTGGACCTAGCGCTCCGGCTCGACCCGAACCTGGCGCACGCCCATGCCCTGCGCGGGGCGCTGCTCCTGAACCGGGCGCGGACGATGCGCGAAGCGGCGGAGCGCCTCGACATCCTCCGCCAGGCCCGGGCCGAGCTCGCGCGAGGCCTCGAGCTCAACCCGCTGCTGCGGCGGGAGTACGAAGCGCCGATCCGCGAGGCGGAGGCCCTGTACTCCCGGCCTGGACCGGACGGCTCAGGGCTTTGAGGGCTCCTGCTGCTTCTCCGCCGGACCGGTGGCGAACTTCCCCTGCAGGCTCCAATCCGCGGGCGAGCATGGGGGGACCCCATGGGTGTTCAGGTTGTTGGGATCCTGCCCCGCCCAGGCCTCCGCATCCGGGCGGCGCCGGTTCTCCGGGTTGAAGCACACCGCGCCCTGCGGGCCCCAGATCGCCTCGACACGAGGGATCGTGTCCTGCTCGAAGCCGTAGCCATACTGGTCCCTCTTGAGGATCAGCGTTCCCTTCTTCGTGTAGCTCTTGAAGTCACTTGCGCCGACGAAATAGGCGGCGCGCTTCGCCTGCAGGCAGGAACGGTAGACATAGTCGCGAGTCACGTCCCGCTGGCCTGTCGAGACATCCCAGGGCGTGTAGCCCCAGGCCAGACACGTGACGATGGAGCCCGACTCACAGGCCATGGTGGTCACGGTCGCGTCATCCGTGACGCTGGCGCTCACGCTATTGACCCGCTGCCCCTCGAGGAAGGAGACGACGAAGGCATCCGCCTTCTCGTCATTCGCCTCACAGTGCCTGGACCAGTTCGCCGGTACGTCGGGCAAGGTGGTGTTCCGGTAGCGGAGCTCGTACCGGGACACGCCATCCTTCGCGGTCTTCTCCGTCTGCACTGGGAAGAACTGGAGCTCGTAGCTGACGCCCGACGACCCTCCCGGCGACAGGCCAGGGACCTGGAGAATCAGCTTGCTCACCTCGGCCCCCGTCAGGGAGTAGTCCTGCCCATTCACCCGGTACTTGATGGTGAGCCGCGTACCGTCGCCGTGAATGGCATACACATAGACGGACGTGGAACTGCCCTCGAACCTGGCATGGACCGGCCTCTGGGTCCTGTTGCTGGGGTCGTCGAGGTAGTGGCCCTCGAGGAAGAGCCCCTTCTCGATGGTGACGAAGGCTTCCGGGCAGAAGAAGGCCGTGTTACCGGCCTTGAAGCAATAGTTGCCGCCCGTGGCGGCGTAGATGCCCTTGGCATTTCCAGTGCCCCCCGTGTCGCAGTTCCCCGAGGGGCAGATGCTGGCCAGCAGGGCTTTATCGATGCCGCACTTGGACCCCTTGGGACAACCCCCGTTGGACAAGAGCTCGCTCGTCCCCGAGCCGGGGGTGGAGTCCTCCGGGAGGGGCTCCCGAATCCCCTGCCCGCACCCGGCACACCCGTTAGCCGCCACCACCATCGCCACAGCGAAAAGCCACGCGAACATCCGCAGCGTGCTCTCGCGGCCGTGCACTCCGTGATTCCTGATCGTTTCCACTTCGCGCATCCCCCTTGGCGGCGAGTGCTGTCCGGCCCTTCCCAGCCCTGTTGCCCCTATCGCCGCGCTCACTGTTTGTCGGCTGGCATAGCCAACGTCATGCCAGCGGGTCAAAGGAGGAGGAGCACCAAGGAATCCGGGCACCTGGCTCGCGGCGAGGTCATGAGGCGACAAACCCCGGGCCCACGGCGTGACACAATGACACAGCTGCTGACACAGCTGCTGACACAGCTGCTGACACAGCTGCTGACACAGCAGGCTGTGCCAGGAGTGCCCGCCTATAATGCCCGCCCATGGAACAGGACGGGTCGACCCTGAAACCCAGTGGTATCCGCGGCAAGGACGCCTCCGGCGTGGAGCGCGTGCCGGGACTGATGCGCCTGTTCGCCCCGGGGAAGGCGATGGCGGTGGCCCTGCCGCTGCGCGGCGGCGAGCTGGAGCTCGGACGAGGCTCCCCCGCGTTGGGCGAAGCACAGGACCCCCGGATGTCACGCCGTCATGCCCGCATCCACTTCGACGGGCGGCGCTTCCAGGTCACCGACCTGGGCAGCCAGAATGGCACCTTCGTGGATGGAGAGCCCATCCCCGCCGAGACGCCCCGCGAGGTGCAGCGGGTCATCCGCATGGGGGACTCGCTCTTCGTCCCGTGCGCGGACGTGAATCCGCTCGAGCAGCTCGGAGTCGTGACGCGCAGTGGCTTCGTGCGCGGCCCTGCCGTCCAGGCGTTGCTCGAAGAGGTCTCGCGTGCGGCCCGGCTCGGCTTCCCCCTGCACATCCATGGGGAGAGCGGTACGGGCAAGGAGGGCGTGGCACGTGCGTTCCACGAGAACGGTCCCCGGAGCACGGGGCCCTTCGTGGCGGTCAACTGCGCGGCCATTCCGCAGACCATCGCCGAGCGCCTGCTGTTCGGAGCCAAGCGCGGTGCCTACTCGGGCGCCGAGGCCGATGCCCAGGGCTACCTCCAGGCGGCGGACGGCGGCACGCTGTTCCTCGACGAGGTGGTGGAGCTGGACTTGTCGGTCCAGGCCAAGCTGCTGCGGGCGCTCGAAACCAAGGAGGTGCTCTCCCTGGGAGCGGCGAAGCCGAAGGTGGTGGACATCCTCATCTGCTCGGCGAGCAACAAGGACCTGCGCGGGCTGGTGGCGGGCGGAAAGCTGCGCGAGGACCTGTACTTCCGCATCGGCCGGCCGGAGGTGACGCTGCCGCCCCTGCGCCAGCGCCCCGAGGAGCTCGCGCTGCTCATCCAGCGCGAGGTGCAGCAGGTGGCTCCCGAGCTGGGGTTGCACATCTCCCTGGTGGAGGCGTGTCTGCTGCGGCCCTGGCCGGGCAACGTCCGCGAGCTCCTGGTGGAGACGCGCAGTGCCGTCCAGGCGGCGCTCATGCAGGGAGCCCAGCGTGTGGAGGCCCGTCATCTGAGCCCGAACGCCGGCACCGCGTTCAGCACCGCCGCGCATGCTCCGCCCGCGCCCGAGGAGCGGACGCCACCGAGGGAGACCCCCTCGCGGGCCAGGCCCATCGACTCGGACGAGCGTGCCCGCATCGAGGAGGCCTTGCGGCAGCAGGGCGGCAACGTGGCCGCCACGGCGCGAGCGCTCGGCATGCACCGCACGCAACTGCGGAGGCTGCTCGAGCGCCACGCGATCGCCATTCCCGCGGGGAACGAGCCCGACTGATCAGTCCCGCTTGCGCTTCTCCAGCGCCTGAAGCGTGGCGAGGTTGGCCTTGTCCTCGCTGGTGAGGAGGGCGTCGGTGTACTGGGGGTTCTGCTTCAGGGTGGGGAGGTGGGCCCGGGTCCAGTCCTCGGGCCGGGGCGAGCCATAGAACAGCTCGTTCAGGTCCGGGTCCTTGAAGACGCGTCCGTGGCGGGCGAACACGCCATTGCGCAGCTTGCGGTAGGACAACGGGCCGAGGTTGTCCAGGAAGGAAGGACCTGCGGCCTTGCCCCGAAGGGGCTGACCCGCCAGCACCTTTTCCATGAGGGGACTGATGTCCTCCAGGAGACGTGGGTCGATCAGGTTCAGACGGAAGCGGATCTCATTCTCGAAGTATTCGATGGCGCGATTGTCCCGGTCGGTACACTTCTGGCCACAGGCCTTGCGCACGTGCTCCGCGGCGCGTTTCAGTCGAGCCGTGGAGACCTGCTCGCCCTGAGGCTGGGTCGCGGGTGGATCCATCGTGAGGCTGTCCTCGGTCACCAGTCCCTCATAGGCAACGGTCAACCACCACTCCCGGCAGGTGGTGGTGTCACGAGCGAAGGGCGAGGTCTGGTCCGGCCAGCGATGGGTGCACAAGGCCGCGGTGTCGGCGGCCCGGGTGTTCTGCGCGAGCAGCAGGCTGAGGAGGAGTGGCAGCATGAAGGGAGTGTGCCAGAGGCCGGCTGCGCGGGCGCTGCTGCTCGTCGTGCTCTCCTTCATCGGGTGGGGAAGCTGGACGCTCGCGAGCGACTACAGGCCCCTCTACGGAGGACTGACCGGGTATTTCTCGGATCAGGTCTCGCACATGAGCGCCGCGCTGCTGCTCGGCGAGTGCGGCACCCGCCTGTGGAGCCAGCCCGCCGGTCAGCTCATGAGGCGCTACAGCACCGAGGAACTGCGGCAACTGCCCGATGACCTCCGGCCCCACGTGAAGCCCGGCATCGACCTCTTCGTGAGACCGGGTGGGCCGCTCGACAAGCCGCTCGTGCTCAACTGGCCGCGCCTGCCACGCCCCTACCCTCCGGGGGCGCTCGTGCTCGCGGCACCCACGGCGCTCGCCTACCACTTCACGTCCCTCTCGTTCTCCAGCGCCACCCGGCTGCTGGACCTGAGCTATCTGCTGTATGCCCACGTCGGCTTCTTCTTCCTGCTGTGCTGGCTGCTGGCGGGGCGCGGCCAGCCATCGGCGCTCGGGCTGCTCGGTGGGCTGCTGCTCTACAGCGAGTCCATCCACTGGGCGCTCGAGGGTTTCTACGACGTGGCACTGCTCGCTCCGCTCGCGCTCTGTGGCCACTTCCTCTTCCAGCGGCGGGGACTGGCGGCGCTGGTGTGCTACTGCGCCGCGGCCTTCATCCACTACCGCGCCTACTTCTTCGCGCCGCTGGCGCTCTACGCGCTGTACCTCGCCGCAAGGGATTGGAAGCAACGGCCCTGGGGTGCGCGGCAATGGCTCGCGCTGGGGGCCATCACCGTACTCGGGGGAGCGAGTCTCTATACCTTCTGGCTCACCTGGCCGTGGCTCACCCGGTTCCCGCTCACCAATGTCTTGCAGCGTCCGGAGAGGCCGGCCATATGGCACGTGCTGCTCACGAGCGGCATGGCCGCCGCGGCGCTCTTCTACGCGCGGGCCTGGATGGACCTGGCGCTGACCGGCTGGGTGGCGTGGATGAGCACCCGCATCTACCAGACCCAACCCTGGCATGTGCTCTCCCTGCTGATGTGGCTGGCGCTGCCGGTGTTGAGCGCTCGCCCTGAGCGGGTGCCCGTGGTGCGCGACGTCCGGGTGGTGCTCCTCTGGGTGCTATCGGTGCTCGTCTATGGCCAGACGCTGCTCCCCTCCCGGTGGATGGAGCACCTCTGACTCGCGAGCGCCCTACTTCTCCGCCTCCTCGCCCCACAACTCATGCAGGCGCGCATCCCTGCCACAGGCGTACCGGTATGCCTGGTACTTGAGTGGGTTCTTGCGGGCATAGTCCTGGTGGTACGCCTCGGCCGGGTAGAACGCCTGGGCGGGGAGGATCGCGGTGACGATGGGCTGCTTGAATCGACCCGACTCCTCCAGCTTCCGCTTCGACTCCTCCGCGAGCCTCCGCTGCTCCTCGTCGCGCGCGAAGATGGCCGAGCGGTACTGGCTGCCGTGGTCGCAGAACTGTCCGTCCGCGTCGAGCGGGTCCACGTTGTGCCAGAAGGCGTCCAGCAACCGCGCGTAGCTGACCTTCGCCGGGTCGTACGCCACCTCGACGGCCTCGACGTGGCCCGTGCCGCCGGCCGAGACCTCCTCGTAGGTGGGGTTCTCCTTCTGGCCTCCCGTGTAGCCCGACGTGGTGGACACCACGCCCTCCACCTTGTCGAAGGCGGACTCCATGCTCCAGAAGCAGCCTCCCGCGAACGTCGCCTTCGCGAGTGGGCGTCCTGAGTCCTCGGGCGCCGCCTGTCCCATCCTCCCCGCCAGCCCCATCCACCCGAGCGCACCGGCAGCCACGAGTACCGCGAGAATCCGAGAGAGCCTGTTCATGACGCACGCTCCTCCTGAGAGAACCCCTGGGCGCTGCCCCATATGCCGGGTGCGGGGTGTCCGGTCGTCGAGGGCCCGGTGTAGCGTTCCCCATCGGGAGGTGTCCGGTGCCACGAAACACGCACGTTGTCGGAGCCGTGGTGGGAATGAGCCTCGTCCTCTCGGGCGGCCTGGCGGGAGCCGGGCCAGCGAAGCCCCCCGAGCCCGTGAAGAAGGAAGCGAAACAGCTCGAGGGCGAGATGCTCATCTGGTCCGGCGGGAAGACCCGGGACGAAGCCGAGCGCCAGCAGCAGGACCTGGCGGCCTACCAGAAGGTGCTCGACACCGTCCTCCCGCTGAGTCCCCAGGTCCTGGAGAGCGCCAGGATCCAGGGGCTGAAGCCCGGGTTCTTCGTCGTGGCCCTGGGGGTCTGTCCGAAGGACGAGGTCTCCGAGCCCCTGGGTGTCCTCCAGGCCATCTACCCCGATGTCTATACACGAACCGTGAAGTACCCCGCGGAGGAGAAGACACCCGCGCTCGGGTGTCCCGAGCTGGAGAGCGTCGCCAACGACAGCGCCGACGAACCGGTCCGCTGGAGCCTGCACCGGACCGAGCGTCTGGAGCAGGGTGGGAGCACCCTCATCGGACTGGCCTTCACCTACAGCTGGGAGGAGGCGGGCGATTTCGCTCGGGCCTACCACGACGTCAAGACGCTCTACCTGCTGGTGGGGAAGAAGCGGCGGCTGGTGGATTCCGAGGTCCAGGACGGCCCGAGCGACGCCACCACCCTCGAGTCCTTCACGAGTGAAGAGGGGCACCTCGTCTCCCAGTTGAAATACGCAGACCCCCGGTGCGACCCCGGCGGGGACTTCTTCAAGGGCTGGAGGAAGAAGGTCCGGGCCTCCATCGAGAAGGGCCGTCTCAAGCTCTCGGAGGACAAGCCCGTGCTCCTCGACCAGGGCGCCTGCGGCTTCGCGGACGAGGCCCGGATGGTGACGGGCCAGGACCACCTGGAGCAGGAATCCGGGAGCAACGAGGAGGAGTAACGCCACGCCCGGAGCGTCCTGGTGGAGGTGGCGCTGACGAAGCCCCGACCGGCGCGGTAGCATCGGAAGGATACGCCCTGTACCAGGAGACGAAGCACCGTGGCCGAGTTGCTGAAGGGAAGCGTGTTGCTGGTGGATGACGACCCTGCCGTGGCCAAGGTACTCGGCGCGCTGCTGGGCCAGGCGGGGCTCACCGTGCACACGGCGGCCCAGGGACAGGAGGCGCTCGCCCTGCTCGGCCGCAAACCCATCGACGTGGTGGTGAGCGACGTGCGCATGCCCGGCATGAGCGGCATGGAGCTGCTCACCGAGGTGGGGCGCTCCTGGCCGGACGTGCCCGTCATCCTCCTCACCGCGCACGGCACCGTGCCGCTGGCCGTGGAGGCCATGAAGGCGGGCGCCGCGGACTTCGCCCTCAAGCCGTTCGACCGGGAGGAGATCCTCTTCAGCATCCGCAAAGCGCTCCTGCGCGCGCAGCAGCAGCAGGAGGGAGCTCGCCCCCTGGTGAAGGAGGCCAGTTCCTTCGTGGGCCGCAGCACCGCCATGGCCGAGGTGCAGGCCCTGCTGGAACGGGCGGCCACGGGCACGGCCACGGTGCTGCTGCGCGGCGAGTCCGGGACGGGCAAGGAGCTGGCCGCCAAGGCGGTGCACGACGCCAGCCCCCGGCGCACCGGCCCCTTCGTGAAGCTGCACTGCGCGGCCCTGCCGGACACGCTCCTGGAGAGCGAGCTGTTCGGCTATGAGAAGGGCGCCTTCACCGGCGCGGCCACGCGCAAGCCCGGCCGCGTGGAGCTGGCCAACGGCGGCACCCTCTTCCTGGACGAGATCGGCGACATCACCCCGCAGGTGCAGGTGAAGCTGCTGCGGCTGTTGCAGGAGCGTGAGTTCGAGCGGCTCGGTGGCACGCAGACGCTGAAGGTGGACGTGCGCTTCGTGGCGGCCACGCACCGCAACCTCGAGGACATGGTGCACAAGAGCGAGTTCCGCGAGGACCTCTTCTACCGGCTCAACGTGGTGCCGGTGTGGCTGCCCCCGCTGCGCGCCCGGCCCGAGGACATCGAGCCGCTCGTGCTGCACTTCCTGGACGTGCACGCGAAGGCCAACGGCAGGCCGCCGTTCACCCTGACGCCGGACGGGCTCGCCGCCCTGCGGGCCCAGCCGTGGCCCGGCAACGTGCGCCAGTTGCAGAACTTCATCGAGCGCCTGGTGGTGCTCTCCGACGGGACCATCCTCACCGGTGACGAGGTGAGCCGCGAGGTCGCCCGGCAGCCGGGCATCGTCCCCATGGCTCCAGCCCCCGCGCCCGCGAGCCCCTCCCCGAGCACCCCGGCCATGCCAGCGGCGGGCGGCACCAATAGCGAGGGGCGCACCCTGGAGTCACAGCGCAAGGAGATGGAGCGGCAGGCCCTGGTGGACGCCCTGAAGCGGGCCGGGGACAACCGCACCCTCGCCGCGCGCCTGCTCGGCATCAGCCGGCGCACCCTCTACAACAAGCTCGAGGAGCACGGGCTGGTGTGAGAAACCACTCCCGTTCCAGCGGTTTCGCCTTCAAGGAGGAGCCCCGTACGGGCGTCTACTCCTGTTCTCACGTCAAGGAGGGAGCGCCCATCCTCTACGTGACGCACGATCGCGAAGGGGACTGGCAGTTCCTCTGCGGCCGCATCCACGATCCGAGCGAAGGCGTCCTGCTGTGCCTCGCGGACGTCGTGGCGCGCGACCCGTCCCTGAACTCGCTGGCGGGCCTGCACCACCATCATCGGGCGGAGCGGCAGAGCACCTCCCACCCCTGGAAGCTCATCGACGAGGCCGATGAGCGCATCGCGCGGCACATCGAGGAGACCGGGTGGTCCGTCCAACTCATCCCCGAAGGGAAGAGCGAGGCCGAGCCCGCGTTTGCCTATACCATCGGGCTCTTCCACCAATACGAGCACCCGGAGTTGATCCTCTTCGGGATGTCGCTGGAAGACATGCACGTGGTGCTCAACGACTGCGCCAGGCTCGTGAAGAAGGGCCGGAGGCTCCGGCCCGGACAGAAGCTCGGAGACATCCTGGCCGAGGGCTACGAGCTGCTCCTCCGGGAAGTGAAGGCCCCCCAGAGCTACAAGGAGCATGTCGGGTACGCGATCGCCTTCTACAAGGGGCTCAATTTCCCCCTCCTGCAGGTTCTCTGGCCCGACGCCCGGAAACGTTTCCCCGGAGAACCGGGAGCCTCCGAGATATCGGGCAGGCACCAACCCCTGCTGCCCTGAGCACCCCGCCACGCCATCGGACGCGGCGGAGGACGAGGAGCGGAACGAGCGCACCCCTTCCCTGGAGGCTCGCGATTCACCTCCCCCGAGCCCTGGAGGATGGGCATAGTCTGTGCGCCGCATGACCATTGAAGAGCACGCCTTGGAGAAGCTCGGCTGGGGGCCCCCCTTCCAGGAGGCCTGGGGTTCCCGCGCGAGCGAGGGAGAGGAACCGGCGCGCATCGCCGCCGACTATGGCGTGGAGTACGTGCTGTATTCGGCGCGCGGAGACCTGCGGGCCACCGTGCCGGGCCGGCTGCGCATGGCCATCCGCAAGGGAGAGTCCGTGCGCCCGGTGGTCGGGGACTGGGTCTCCTTCGAGCCTCGCCTCCAGGAAGGCACCTCCGTCATCCAGGCCGTGCTCCCCCGGCGCACCCAGCTCGCCCGCAAGGCGGCCGGCCGCGCTGACGAGGAGCAGGTGGTGGCCGCCAACGTGGACTCCGTCTTCCTCGTCTCCGCGCTGACGCGTGACCTGAACCCGCGGCGGCTCGAGCGCTACCTGGCGCTCGCCTGGGACAGCGGCGCCCAGCCCGTGCTGGTCCTCACCAAGGCTGACCTCTGCGAGGACGTAGTGGCGGCCCGCGACAACATCGTCCAGCTGGCCCCGGAAGTTCCCCTCCACGTGGTCAGCAGCGTCACCGGCGAGGGCCTGGACGCGCTCTGGCAGTACATCGGGGGCAACCGCACCGTGGCGCTCATCGGCTCGTCGGGCGTGGGCAAGTCCACACTCATCAACCGCCTGGTGGGCGCCGCGCGCATGGTGGTGGGCGAGGTGCGCGAGGACGACAAGGGCCGGCACACCACCACCCACCGCGAGCTGTTCGTGCTGCCGCAGGGAGGCCTCGTCATCGACACGCCGGGCATGCGCGAGCTCGGGTTGATGGAGAACGAGGAAGGCGTGCGCACCGCCTTCACGGACATCGAGGAGCTGGCAGCCCGATGCCGCTTCAACGACTGCCGCCACGAGAAGGAGCCTGGCTGCGCCGTCCGGCAGGCCGCCCAGGACGGGCGGCTCGCCCCGGAGCGGCTGGAGAACTTCCACAAGCTCGCCCGGGAAGTGGCCCGCCTGGAGCGCCAGTACGAGCCCCAGGCCCAGGCCCGCGCGAGGCAGGACACGAAGAAGGCCCCGCGCGCCTTCAATGACTCCCAGAAGAAGCGCGGCCGGTGAACACCGCCTCCTCGGGTTGCGCCCCTCCCGTGCTCCACCGGGCAGACCGGGATTGCAAGGCCTGTGTCTGGAGCACCTCGCCGGCCAGGGCCAGCACGGCGTAGACCTGCGCGAGCAGCAGCAGGCTCAGCATCACGAGCACCCCGAGGAGCAGGGGGCCTCGATGCCTCGGAGGAAGCCGCGAGATGCCGCTGTGGAAGAACAGCCAGGTGAACACGAGGGCGAATCCGAGCGAGCCACCCACGACCGCCGTGGGAAGGTATTCGGGTGGTGCCGCGTGGATGACGAGCGCGCCAGCGACGAGGAGGGCCACCGTGGTGCTCCTCGTCCTCCGGGATGCGAGAGCTCTCACGAGCTGTGTATAGACGTCGGTCATGGCGCCCTCCTTGTGTGGAGAGGGTTGGCACATGGCGCACCAGGGGCTGGTGCCAGCCAGGCGCCGCGCGAATGGGTTGAGGGCTGATGTGGCGAGGTGGAATGGTTCGGACAGCCACCGAGCAGACAGGCATCAGGGGTTACATCACCCGGACACCCACAGCATGGGACAAGTCGCCCTGCAGTCGAACAAGGCAAAGGCTCGCATTGTCTCCACGCGGCTCGAGTTCCATGACGTCGTCCCCCGTTGCGAGGGTTCTCTCAAAGAAGACACACGGACCCGCGTTTGTGAGTGAGGCCCGCGTCGCGCCTGCTCTCCGAGGTGCGCACCAGACCGGGCCCCGAAGGGTTCAACCCGGAGGGCGAGGGATCAGTGCAACGGAAGGGAATGTCCCGACTCCCTGACGGCTTCGGCCAGGGAGTCGAGCTCCGCCTCGAAGTCCTCGATGAGCTCGCGCGGCTCCGGCACCAGGCCCTCATCCGCCGCCACGCCCAGCGTCACGTGGCCCGCGTAGCTGAAGATGCTCAGGCCCAGTCCCAACCGCGCCGCCATCGGCACCCAGAACATCACTCCCGACAGCCTCGCCCCCGCCAGGTACACCTGCCGCTTCGGCCCCGGTACGTTCGTCAGCACCAGCGACGCCTTCTTCCGCATCACCTCCACCGCCATCCGCTCCACCGGCGCTGGCGCCATCCCCGCCGCCGACAACATCCCGAACACCACCGCCGCCTCCGGCGAGCGCTTCAGGCTGTCCATCCGCCGCTTCAGCTCCCACAGCCGCGCCACCGGGTCCTCCACCCCCAGTGGCAGGGGCAGGAACACCACCCCGAACCGGTTGCCCAGCTCTCTCGGAATGGGCTCCCTCAGCGAGCGCAGGTTCACCGGCACCACCGCCCTCAGGTCCTCCGGCGGCTGGCCCCTCGCCGCCACGTAGCGGCGCAGCATCCCCGCCACCACCGCCATCACCACGTCGTTCACCGTGCTCCCGGTGCCGTGGCCTATCTCCCTCACCTTCCCCACCGGCACCGGCCTCGACCAGGCCACCCGCTTCTCCCGTCCGAGCTGTCCCTTGAAGGGCGACGGCGGGTCATTCATCAGCGTCAGCACCCGGCTCAGCGCCGAGGCGCCCCGCGCCCCCTCCACCGCCAGGTCCATGAGCTGGATGGGCTCGGCCAGCAGTTGCGCGCCCCGCTTCCATGCCGCCCGCGTCGAGCCCACCACCGTCCGCGCTCCCCGCAGCAGCCGGTCCAACGTCCCCGAGGCCTCTCCCGCTTCCTCGAAGTCCGTGGCCATCCCGCCACCGGCCGCGCGCTCGTCCGTCAGCGACAGCAGCACCCGCGCCAGCGAGATTCCATCCGCGATGCAGTGGTGCACGCGCATCAGCAGCGCGCACCCGGCCTCGTAGCCCTGGATGACGTGCAGCTCCCACAGGGGCCGTGAGAACTCCAGGGGCGTGCTCATGGACTCGCCCACCCACCGCTCCAGCTCGGCATGGCCTCCGGGTGCCCGCAGCTTCGTGCGCCGCAGGTGGTCCTCCAGGCGGAAGTCCGGAGCATCCTCCCAGCGCGCTGTCCCCAACAACCCTCCCGGCACCACCCGCTGCCGGAAGCGCGGGTAGCGCTCCACCAGCCGCTCGCGCACCACTTCCTTCAGCCGCTCCCAGTCCACGGGCTCGTCGAACCAGAGCACCGCCGTGATGACCATGAGGCTCGTGGGTTCCTCCATCTGGAGCCACGCGGCGTCGGCATGGTGCATCCGCTCGGACATAGGTCTACTCGGGCTGTTCCTTCGTCTGACGGCTGAATTGGAACGTCTGCTTGGAGGGCGCCTGGGACGTCAGCGTGAGAGTGTCTCCCTCCACGTCGTACTTGTACACGGGCTGCTGGAACTTCCCCTTCGACAGGCCGATGACGCGGGGCTTGCCACACACCGGCCCCACCGCCTGCCCGGACTTCGTCCGCAACTCCACCGTGCCCTTCTTCTCGTCCACCTGGAAGGCGCCCCAGGAGCGGATCTCCAGGGCATTGCCTCGCCCCAGCGTGGCTTCCTCCAGCTTCGTGCGCAGCAGGAAGCAGCCCCCGGGCGTCACCACCAACGCCTGCTTGAAGTCCGGGCGCGGCTTCACGTCCGTGCCCTCGTCAGTGGCGACCCGGGGCCTCTCCTCCGGCCGGATGCTCGCAGCCTCCAGCGTCCAGCGGCCCACCACCTCCTTGGGCACCGTCCCCGCCCCCACCGAGGCCTCCGCGCATGGATCCTTGGACTCCTTCTCGGGGCTGGGCGGCGCGGGCTCGAAGGTGCGGTCGCATTGCTTGCCACAGACGCGCGCCACGCACACCGAGTCGTCCGGACCGCAGCCGGAGCTCGCGGCGCACTGCTCGAGCGCCTTCAGCGCTTGCTCGCACCCCTCGGCCAGGCACTGGTCCACGCACGTCACATCGATGCACTGGGACACGCACACCCAGTTGGTCGAGCCACACCGGCCGGCCAGGGTGCGGGGCTTGCCCGAGACCTGCGGGGCCTCGGGGGATTGTGCTCCAGCGGACGCAGTCAGCAGCAGGAGGAGCACGACGGAGCTGGAGACACGCAGACGGATACCCTCACACGAAGCTCCACCGCCATGTGGTGACGTCCGACAGTTCCGGCAACGACAGCTCCACGCCGATCGTCTCGTAGCGGGCAAAATCCCGGGGATCCATCCTCAGCAGGAGCACCGGCGTCCGGGACTGGCGGCGCTCGGGGAAGGTGTCGAAGGACAGCTCGGAGTCGAAGCGGGCCCGGAAGAAGAGGCACAGGCCGTCCACGCGTCCCTCGCGCACCGCCGGCCGCTCCAGCCTCAGGCGCTGCGGCAGCGAGCCCGTGCGCAGCGTCTCCAGGTCGAGCGCGAAGGCAGGCTCCGGGTCGCACAGCAGCCGCTCCACGTCTTGAGGCCGGATGAAGCGCGTGAAGTACGCGGGGCTCAGCGTGTCCCGCAGCATCTGCAGGCAGCTGAAGTCCACGTCGGGCAGGCGCTGGTTCCAGATGAAGGGCAGGCGAGCCTCCTCGCGCAATTGCACCGGCTCGAAGAAGACCTCGAAGCGGTTGGGCAGGATGCGGCCCCCGGGAGCCAGGATGCGGTCCCTCAGGTTCAACAGCTTCGGCACCAGCCCCGCGTCGAAGAGCGCGTCTCCCACCTGCTCGTGCAGCAGCACGTCCACCTTCTCCGGCGGCTGGAAGCGCGAGCTGTCCGCGCGGACGAACTCGATGTCCGACAGCCCGTTGCGGCGTGCCACCCAGCGGGCCGTGTCCAGGTTGCGCGAGGCATCCACCGCGTACAGCCTGCTCGGGCCGCGCCTGGCCGCGAGGAAGGCCCGAAGGCCGCTGCCCGTCCCCACGTCCACCACCACCTGGCCGGGCTTCACGTAGCGCTCGATGGCGCGCTGGTAGGCCTCCACCCGCTCGGCGTCCACCAACCCCGAGTCCCGAGGCACCGGGCTCGACAGCTCCGGGGGTTTGTCCACGAGCAGGTTGCGCAACGTCCCCATCAGCGGCAGGTGGCGCAGTCTCGACTGCAGGTCACCCCATGCATGACGCGGCAGGTTCCTCAGGTTCGCCATATGTCCCCCCACGGCGCGTGGCGCCGGGCTTCCGGCCCTGACAACTGACAGTCCCGGATACCCGGAATCCATGGAATCGGAAAGAGCCAGGACTCCAGACGTCACCCCGTGGACGGAGAGAACTTCCGCGGATGAACACTCTCCAGGCCAACCGTCATGGCCCGGGCAGTGGGGCCCAGGCACTCCGGACACGAAACAGGGGGTGGTGACAGCAGTCATCAGGGGGTGACAGCAGTCACCAGGGACGCCCGGCCCGAAGGGGTGACAGCCGTCACCCGGGACAGCGGGAGGCCGGCGCGGAGCCTCGTGGAATCGAGGACTTGCGGGCCCACCGGGAGCGATCGGTGCATGGCACACATCCTGCTCTGCACTCCCCACATCGAGCATCCGCCACTCCGAGGGATCTGCACATGAGCGACTACCGCATCAAGTCCGGGGACACGCTGAGCAGCATCGCGCAGCGCAACCACACCACTGTCGACGCGCTGACGAAGGCCAACAAGCAGATCAAGGACCCCAACCTCATCTTCGCGGGCGACAAGCTCAAGATCCCGGGCGGCAAGGATGATTTCGTCGCCGCGTCTGGCGGCAAGGGCAAGGGCGTCAACCTCGACGGTGGCGCCCCCACCCAGGGCACCCAGAAGAGCGCTCCCGTGGGCGACGTCCCCAAGGGCCAGGTGGGGGATTGGATCAAGGAGGCCATGCAGAAGCTGAGCGCCGCGGGCGTGCCGGCCGACAAGATGAACCCCCAGGACATCGCCCGCATCATCCAGCACGAGTCCAGCGGCGATCCGAACGCGCAGAACAACTGGGACTACAACGCCGCCGCGGGCCACCCGTCCATCGGCCTGATGCAGACCATCCAGCCGACGTTCGACGCGTACAAGCTCCCGGGCCACGACAACATCCGCAACCCGGTGGACAACATCATCGCGGGCGTTCGCTACTCCATCGCGCGTTACGGCTCGGTGTCCAACGTGCCCGGCATCCAGGGTCTCAACAAGGGCAGTGGCTACGTCGGCTACTGACGGAGAGGCGAGCCGCCCGGGTGGAGTCACCCCTGGCGGAGCGCCTTCGAGAAGGCCATCAACCGCTCCCGGGCCTTCAGCAGTTTCTCGCGAGGAATGGAGAAGACCACGCGCACCCGCGCGGGGTCTCCACACCAGTTCCCGCCGTTGAGCACCACGTGCGTGTGCGCGTACACCACGGCGGGCAGGTTCTCCACGGTGAGCCGCTCGCCGCCCACCTCCCGTCCCAGCCAGGACGTCACCCGAGGCGCCAGGAAGAGGCCCCCGGCCTCCACCGTCTCGGCCCGCCCGTCCTCGGGTAGCGCCTCGGCGATGAGCGCCCGCTTCTCCGCCAGGTCCCTGCGCATGCGCACGAGGAACTCGCGCAGCGCGCGGTGCCGCTCCGGGTAGAGCAGCTTCCCCTCCGGACTGCGCGCATACGCCGCGTAAAGGCGCGAGGCCGCCCGGGCCGTGGCCAGGTGCAACACACCCGGAGCGCTCTCGTGGACCGCCGCCGCCAGCGCCCTGTCGCGCACCGCCATCCACCCCACCCGCAGGCCTCCCGCCGCGAACTCCTTGGACAGTCCCCCGAGCAGCACCGTGCGCTCGTCGATGCCCGGCACCGTCGCTTCCAGGCCCACCGGGGCGTGCACTGTCTCCGCCGTCGGGTTGGTGAGGTTCACCAGGCCGAAGATCTCATCCGAGACGAGCAGGCAGCGCTGCTCCACCACGTAGGCGGCCAGCTCCACCAGCTCCTCGTGGGAAAGGTAGTGCCCGGAGGGATTCGAGGGCTGCGAGACGACCACCACATCCGGCGCGTTCCGCCCCCGCTGAGCCTGGAGGGAGGAGAGCGGTGCCAGCTCCACCTCGGCCCCGGCGGCCACCCACGCGGGAGGCAGCACCCCGTAACAGGGCGTGGCCACGAAGACGCGCGGCGCACGTCCCAGCAACCGGCGCAGCGCCACTCCCAGGTGGTGCACCAGCGGCCACACGCCCGGCGCGAGCGTGAGCTCCTCCGGCGCGTAGCGCACGCCCCGCGTCTCCAGCAGGAAGGCGGCCACCGAATCGGCCAGGCCGTGCTGCGTCCCCGAGTCCCTCGGCGCCGCGCACGCCGCCACCAACCCCTCCATCAACGGAAGGGGCAACGGGTACTCGTTCTCCCCGTAGTCCAGCCGGACGAGCTCCGGATCGTCCTCGTGGAACACCTTGGGCGCGAAGGCCGGGAGGCCCGCCAGCCGGGCGATGCGCCTGGAGCGCGGCAGCGGCACCTTCGGCGTCGGCCGCGCGGGCGGGGGCTCCGGTGCCGCGAAGGCGATGCTGAAGGTGAGCAGCTCCGCGAAGGTGCGCTCGTAGAACCACTCCAGCAGCGTGCTGATGCGCGAGTACGTCACCTCCGCCGCCACCTCCAGGTCTCCCCGGAGCGTCGCGGGCACCGGCAACAGCAGCGTCAGCTCCCAGTCCGGGAAGACGGCGTTCTTGATGAGCCCGTACAGCACCACCAGGTTCGAGGTGCGCGCCTCGCGGGCGAGGAACTCGAAGAGCGTGCGCGGCTCCACTTCGGCGGTGATGTTGAAGAAGAGGCTCTCGTCGAGCACCACCAGGATGCCGCGCCGCTCCGCCTCCTGGAGGATGTCCCGCAGCTCCGCCATGCTGGCGCGCTCCTCGGGCTCCACCGACAGCAGCAGCACCTTCACGTCGAAGGCGCTCAGCAGCCGTTTGATCTCCCCCAGCGTGTTGTGGGTGACGGTGACGCGCACCCCCGCCTTGTCCAGCACCCGCGCGTAGACGGCGTGCAGGTTGCGCGACACCATCACCCCGTCGCCCTCGTCACAGGTGGCCAGCAGCAGCGAGTACACGGCCTGCTCGCGCTCGGGCGCGATGAAGATCTCCTCCTCCGAGAGCCGCAGGTCGAAGAAGCGCCCGAGGTAGCGCGCCACGAGCTGGCGCAAGCCGAGGTCTCCGGACTCATGCGCGTACGGGAGGAAGGGCGAGCGGGCCAGACGCTCGGCCAGGCCGGCCACGAAGCCGAGCTGCTCCGGGGAAGCGCTCGCCAGGTCCATCTCCTCCTGCAACCCGGGACGGCCCAACGCCCTCAGGGCGGCGCGCAGCGCGAGCGTCTCACGAGGCAGGGCGAGCCTCGACTCCCATACCGCCACCTCGTGCCAGATGGGATGGCCCGCGGCGAGCCACCCGAGCGCCGTGGCCGCACGCAGGGGCTCGGGGCTGTGGGCATCCATGAAGAACTCGAACTCGCGGCCCGTGCGCTGCTCCAGCGCCACCAGCGGGCGGATGTCCGTGTCCGCCGCCTGCATCACCCGCCGCGCCACGCGGACCCGGGTGGTGAAACCCCGCCGGGTGAACATGCGCTCGATGATGGCGCGTCCCGGCCTCCCCGCGAGGTTGAGCAGCAGCCGCCCATCCGGCGCCAGCCGCTCCGGGGCCTCGTCCAGCAGCCGCGCGATGAGCCCCAGCCCGAAGTGGTCCTCGTAGACGTTCTGGATGGCGCAGTAGTTGGACAGGTCGTAGAGGCTCTGCTCGTCGGCCTGGGACACCTCGGCCGGCAGGCCCTCGCCGCGCAGCACCTGCGGAATGCAGCCCACGATGAAGTCCCATGGCTCGGACTCGGGCACCTGGCGCAGCAGGTCGCTCTCACCGAAGGACAGCCGGGACACCAGCTCCTCGTCCCCGTTGAGCCACGCATTGCACCACGCCACCGGCGCCGACTGAGGATTGAGGTCCACGCCGAGGACGTGCGCCAGCCGGGTGAGCCGGGCCAGCGCGATGCAGATCCACCCCGAGCCCGCCCCCACCTCCACCAGGCGCTTGCCGGCGTACTCGTCCAGGGGAACCTTCAGCAGCCCTTCCAGGAAGGTATAGGCCCAGGACTCGGGAGCGAAGATGGTGGGCAGCAGCAGCAGCTCCAGCCGCACCTGGGAGGCGCCCACCACCACCACCACCGAGGTGAGCCGCAGGGGTGCGCCCTCGGGCTTGTCACGGGCGAGCGCGGCCAGCTCACGCAGCTCGGCGAGCGCATGGGGACGGCGCTCGGGCACCGAGAGCTGCTCGGACAGGGAACGGAGTTGCAGGAACGCATCCCGGGGCGACGCGGGGTAGGAGGCCATAAGGGACGCCGATGCTTCTGACGCCCCCTCTTCCTGTCAACCCGTGCTTCTCGCCATGAGCCCGAGACGTTGGAGATGAATGAATCCCATCAACCAGTTCGGACCCTGGCACTCCGCCGGGCGAGCTGGACGAGGGGCAACCCCGCCGCGAGGACGAGCATCGCCAGGTACTGGAGCGGCAGGCGGCCCCCCTTCAGCCCCATCATCATCCCCATCAGCCCCTGGATTCCCAGAGCCGTCACCAGGGTGAGCACCCAGGGCACGGGCTCGCTGGCGGGCGGGACGGAGCGCACCGGGGAGGGCTCGAACAGCACGCCCTTCCAACGCGGGTAGTCCCAGCACACCAGATAGAGCACCGCCAGCAGCATCAACCCCGTCACGAGCCAGGTGCCATCGAAGCCCACCGACACGGTGATGACGAAGATGTTGAGGATGATGGGCAGGAAGAGAAGGGCGCCCACGGTGGGCCCCGAGCGGGGCATCAGCAGCAGCAGCCCCGCGAGGACCTGGGAGATGCCAATGAAGCGCCAGTAGCCCCCGGTCCGGTACATCGCATCGAAGAAGTAGCCGATGGGTGTCTCCACCGACTGCTCGGTGAAGCGCCCGCCGAGCGCCTTGATCAACCCCGGCCGGATGAAACCGATGGCCAGCAGTCCTCGCGTGAAGGCCGTGAAGCGGCGCAGCCAGGGACTCGCGGCCACCCGGGCGTGCAGGTCGTCCAGAAGGACTTCGAGACTCATGGTGGGCGCTCTACGCCAGGAAGTCGTGGGACACCACGGACTGGAGGTGCTTCAACGCCACGGAAGTCGGCAGGGTCCGCAGCGCGCGGACCGCGTCATAGGGCTCAGGAACGGCCCAGCACCCGGAGATTCAGCGAGCCCTCGAAGGTGTGACCGTAGTCCGTGACGAGGTAGCCCCGCATGCGCATGTGCATGTCGGCCTCCACGCGGGTGCGGAAGATGGTCCAGGGCTTCTGGGCGATCGTCGCCACCGTGTAGGCCATCATCCGGGGGATGGGCGCGGGGATGGCGCACACCACCTCCGTCGTCCGGCCCATCAGGTCCCGGTCCAGCTCCTTGAACGCGTTCGCGTAGCCGATCCTCGCGTTCACCATTCCCGTACCATCGTGGAAGAAACAGAGCGTGCCCGGATGGTTCTTCACCAGCTGGCGGATCTGATCACACAGCAGCTTGCCGTTGACGTCATCCCCGTGCTCGGGGTGTTTGATCAACACCAGGCAGGCCGCCAGCGACGGCGACTTGATGGCTCCCAGAGCCCCTCGTGTCATGGGTACTCGTTCGGACGCTGGAGGTTCGGGCTTGGATGAAGCGGGCATGACGGGTCGATTGTACTCTCAGCAGCGACATACCTCGGAGCGAGTCGGCAAATGCCACCGTTCGTGGCACTCGAGACGCGATTCCGGCGGAAAGATGTGCTGACACGTGTGTTGGATTTCCCGTGTGCTCCAGGAGAGCGGGGAGCGGCCATGAGCAGGAAGAAACAGAGGGATGAGGACACCTGGGCCCCCATCCTGGAGAGCCTCGACTCCTTCCAACCCGCGCATCTCGCGGCACGCCTGCGGCACTACCTGGCCCCGCATATTCCCCCGGGCACCCGGCGCCTGAACGAGCGGACGCGCCGGGAGCTCTTCGAGGGGGTGGATGCGCTGCTCGCCGAGCATGCCGGGGCCTGGTACACGAAGGCCGACGTGCGGCTCGGCAACGAGAGCCTGGGCGGGTACAGCCCCCTCAGCCTCTTCCCCAGCCAGGGAGGCCCGGCCGACCAGGGCGTGGAGAGCAACATCCAGCGCATCCTCTCCGCGCTCGGCGTGGCCCACGCGTGGCTGTGCACGCTCGACACGTACTTCCGCTCACTGGCTCTGCCCCTGGACGAGGCCGACCGAACCGAGGTGCTGTCGGACGCGATCCGGCGGGTCATCGACCTCACCGCCGAGGCGACGAGCGGAGAGGGAGCCTGGTACCACTACGCTCACCTGGCACTGGGCTGGCTGTTGGAGTCCCTCGGAATCCGCCGGACCGAGCGCATGGAGCAGGCGCTGCAAGAGGCCCTGGCGGACTTCGCGAACTGGGCGCTCCCCTCTCGCGAGGAGACGCAACAGGCCGCGCGAACCATCGCCCTGGCGGTGGTGAAGGAGGGCTTCCCCCGGCCCTATCCGGAAGAAGACGTCTCCTGAGACGAGACAGGCGTTGACGGGCTCAGGCCGGCAGGATGCCGAGCCGCTCGTCCCTGCGCCGCAACCAGGCGACCAACGGCAGCGACAGCAGCACCATCCACGCCTTGCCCACCACCTGCCCCATCAGGAAGTCGAGGCCCCCGAAGGCGAGCTGGAGGAAGAGGACGCTGTCGACGACGAGTCCCACGAAGCTGCTGGCGAGCACGGCCAGCACCAGGCCGCGGCGCTGCAACGGCGTGTAGACGGCGAAGTCGGCCAGCTCGGAGATGGCGAAGGCGCCGCTCGAGGCGACGACGAGCTGCGGCGGAGCGAGCACCGCCGAGAGCAGCGCGCCCAGGGCGATGGCCAGCAGCGTCCAGCCCTTGCCCAGCCGGCGCTGCACCATGTCCCGCAGCACGAAGGCGATGCCGACGATGAGGACCCCGCTCGGCGCCAGGAGGCCTGGTCCCACGGGGAGCAGGCAGGGGCCCTGGTCCGGGCACACCACGCCCACGTGACCAATCATCCAGTTGGAGAGCGGAATCGAGGCCCCGAAGGCCGCCAGATAGATGAAACCCTCGGTTCGACGCTGATCCATTGCAACGTGCTCCACGACACAAGACGGAGGGGGGCCTGGGTCACCCCGGGGCGCGCGACATAGCACGTTTTCCAGAGGCTGTCAGAATGGCCCCCATGAGCCAGACGCGCATCGGGATGAGGGGCACGCACATGGCACAACGGCAGGGACTCGACTGAGATGCCGAGCTTCGATCGAGCCACCTTCGACGACTCGCGCTGGCCCCTGCTGCGGGTGAGGCTCCCGGGAACCCTCCCGCCACAGGGGCATGAGGAGTGCCTCGCGGGGCTGAGCGACTACCTGCGGCGCGGCGAGCGGTTCCTGCTCCTCATCGATCTGAGCCGGGTGGGCCTGGTGCCCATCGAGCAGCGCTGGCGCCAGGTGGAGTGGTTCGAGGAGTACGAGACCCTCCTGCGCGAGCAGCTGGTCGGCGTGGCCTCCATCATCGTCTCGCCCGTCGTCCGGCTGTCGGTCACCGCCATCCTGTTCTTCAAGCCGTTCCCCGTCCCGCACATGACCTTCCCGAGCCTGGCCGCAGCGGAGGCCTGGGCGGCCGAACGCCTCCAGGAGGCGGGGCTCACCCAGGCCGGGAAGGGACGCTGACGGCGGCGCCCGCTACATCATCGGCGCCGTGGACTCGAGCTCCTGCGTCTCCAGCAGCCCCGTCTGCTTCAGCAGCGGCTGGGTGCTGGGAGCGCGGCCACGGAACTGCTGGAAGACCTCGAGCGGGTGGCGGCTGCCACCGAGCGCGAGCACCGTGTCGCGGAAGCGCCGTCCGGTGCTGGCGAGCGCTTGCGAGTCGGCCAGCCCCGCCTCCTCGAAGGCGGAGAAGGCATCCGCGGAGAGGACCTCGGCCCACTTGTAGCTGTAGTAGCCCGCGGCATAACCGCCCGCGAAGATGTGGGTGAAGGAGCAGAGGAAGCGATCCTCCTGGAGCGGAGGGAGCACGGTGTTCTCCGCGGCCACGCGCTTCTGCACGTCGAGGAAGCCGGCCTGCCCGTTGCCGCCGGGCTGGTAGCGGTGGTGCAGGTCCAGGTCCAGCGTGGCGAAGTACACCTGCCGCAGCGACATGGAGGCGGCGCGGTAGATGCGCCCGGCGCGAATCTTGTCCTGCAGGGGCTTGGGCAGCGGCGCACCGGAGTCCACGTGGCGGGCCAGCCGGGAGAGCGTCTCCTCGTGGAAGCACCAGTTCTCCATGAACTGGCTGGGCAGCTCCACCGCGTCCCACTCCACGTTGTTGATGCCGGCGGCCTCCGGGTAGTCCACGCGCGTGAGCATGTGCTGCAGACCGTGGCCGAACTCGTGGAAGAGCGTCTCCACCTCGCGGAAGGTGAGGAGCGCGGGCTTGTCGCCCACCGGAGGCGTGGCGTTGCAGACGAGGTAGGCCACCGGCAACCGCAGGCTCCCATCGGGCTTGCGCTTGCGGTCGAGCGCGCCGTTCATCCACGCCCCGCCGCGCTTGGTGGCCGGGCGGCTGTAGGGGTCCAGGTAGAAGGCGGCGATGTCCTTGCCCGACTCATCCGCCACGCGGAAGAAGCGCACGCTGGAGTCCCACACGGGCACCTCGCCATCGGCGGCGCGCACCGAGACGCCGAAGAGACGCTTCGCGGTGTCGAACAGGCCCTCCAGCACCCGGGGCAGCGCGAAGTAGGGCCGGAGCTCCTCGTCGGTGTACGCGTAGCGCTCCTCGCGCAGACGCTCGGCCCAGAAGGGCACGTCCCACAGCTTCAGCTCGAGCGAGGCGTTACCCGACTTGCGGCGCGCGTACTGGGTCAGCTCGGTGTGCTCGGAGCGGGCGCGCGAGCGGGCGGCATCCCGCAGCTCACCGAGCAGCTTCTCGACGGCCGGCACGCCGGGCGCCATCTTCGCGGCGAGGCTCACCTCGGCGAAGGACGGGTAGCCGAGCAGGCGGGCCTTCTCTTGGCGCAGGGTGAGGATGCGCTCGATGAGGGGAGCATTGTCCGAGTCCCCCGAGGAGGCACGAGTGACGAAGGCGCGGTAGAGCTTCTCGCGCAGGTCCGGCCGGCGCGAGTGCTCGAGGAAGGGCACGTAGCTGGGCGCATCCAGGGTGATGCGCCAGGGACCCTTCTCGGGGGTGGGCTCGGGGGCACCCTCGGCCAGCCCCTGCTTCGCCATGTGGGCGGCCATGGCGAGCGCGCTGGGCGGCAGGCCCTCCACCTCCTCGGGCTTCGTGAGCGTCATGGACCAGGCCTTGTTGGCGTCGATGACGTTGTTGGTGAAGCGGGTGGAGAGCTCGGCCAGTTCGCGCTCGATGTCCTGGAAGCGCTCGCGGGCCTCACCCTCGAGCCCCACGCCAGACAGCTCGGCATCGCGGATGGAGGCGTCGACGACGCGGTGCTGGGCCCCGTCGAGCTTCTTCCACTCGGGGCCCTCGCGCAGGGACTTGAGCGCCCGGTAGAGGGGCACGCTCTGGCCGATGCGCATGAAGGACTCGACGACGTCTCCCTCGACGGCGGAATGGGCCTGGCGCAGCTCCGGGCTGTTCTGCACGCCCATGAGGTGGTTCACCGCGCCCCAGGCCAGGCCGAGGGGCTCCGTGATGGCGGACAGGCGGGCCACCGTCCCCTCCCACGAGGGCTTCACGTCGCGCTCGAGCGCGTCGAGGTCGGCATTCAGGCGCGCGAGCAGCTCGCGGATGGCCGGCTCGACATGCTCCGGGCGGATGCGGTCGAACTTCGGGAGTCCTTCGGTCTGAAGCAGCGGATTGTCGGTAGTAGGCGCAGTCATCACCTGCTGACGTTAGGGCAGCCGTTCGCGGTTGGCAGCAATCTTGGCAAGGAAGGGGGGCGGGCAGTCAGGGAGTTCACGCTCAGGGGAATTGACCGGCCGGAGGCGAACCTGCTGACCTGGGTGCCATGACACGGGCGCTCGAGCCATTCGTCCGTGGATGATCGCGGCGGGGGGGGACCACATGGTGTTGCTGGACATCCTGGAAGAGCACCTGGACGAGGCCGCCTTCCAGTGGGTGCAGTGGGAGCGCGCCCTGGAGGCGCCGGACTTCAACCTGGTAGAGACCGCGGAGCGGGAAGAGCGCCTCCTGGCCCACCTGGAGGGACTCGAGGATGAGGCCGCGACCGACGCCGTGCTTCGTCCGTCATTCGATTCGGAGGATGAGACACGGATATCCGCCGCGGCACATGCGCTGCTGGCCCAGGGGGAAGTAGACGAGGTGCTGGCGCGGCTGCGGGGGGCCGGACGCGAAGCACGCGCCGCCATTCGCCGGGCTCTGGAGGTGAGTGAGGCCCCCGGGCTGGACGCGCGCCTGCTGGAGTTGCTGAAGCTGGATGACGCCGCCTTGCAGGCTCACGCCCTGGAGGCGCTGGCCTTCCGCCAGGAGGCGACTCCCGAGATACTGGCCCGCTTCTTCGTCCATGAAGAACACCGTGCGCGGGTGGTGGCCCTGCGCGGGGCCATGCCGCTACCCGAGGATTCCGCGCGAAGGCTGTTGCCCGCCCTGCTGGACTCCTCGCACCCCGGCATTCGTACCGCCGCCATGGAGGCGGGCCTGGCTTCGGGAATGCGTCTGGCATGGGAGGCATGCCGCCAGGCGGTGAAGGCGCGCAACGCGCACGGCCTGGAAGCCATGGTGCTGCTGGCCTTCGGCGGAGACGACGCGGACGCGGCCCTCCTGGTGGAACTGCTGGAGGTAGCCGAGCTGCGTCCGCATGCCCTCTGGGCCCTGGGCTTCAGCGGAAGGGAGGTGGCCATGGAGGCCTGCCTGAAGTACCTCGGCGAGCCCTCCGTAGCGCGGCTTGCCGGGGAAGCATTCTCCGCCATGACAGGCTTACGCCTGGAGGGCCCGTATGCCCTGCCTCCCGGCGAGCGGCCGGAAGGGGCCCCTCCGCCACCGGAGTCGCAGGAGGACCTGGACGCGGACCTGGTGCCCAGGCCCGAGGACGACCTGCCCTGGCCGCACGTGGCTGCCGTCAGGGCCTGGTGGGACGAAGCACGCAAGCGCTTCGACAAGGGGACGCGCTACCTGCTGGGGCAGCCCTTCAGCGGGCCCGTGCTGGTGGACGCACTGGAAACCGGCCCCATGCGGCGGCGGCACGTCCTGGCGCGAGAGCTGGCCATTCGCACCCAGGGGAAGCACGTCATCCCCACACGCGCCTTCACGCACCGCCAACGGGAGGCCCTCGCCAGGGCCAGGGCCTCCTGCGCGAACGTGAGGGGGACCCCTCTGGCCCGCACCTTGCGATGAGGCGGGAAGGCCTGACTCCCCATGCCCACACTCGAAAACCTCACCCCTTTCGCGGCCACCGACTTCCTCTCCCTGACGAAAGAGGGCGTGGAGTGCCTCGTCCTCGTCGTGGCGGGCAGCTTCGTCATGCCCGCTCCGGGACGGACCTCGACGGCACCGCTGTCCCTCTGTGACGAGCAGCTCGCGCCACGGGCCGAGGACGTGTACTGGGGCGAGCCGGAGAAATCGAGCCTCCGCTATGAAACCCAGGCCACGTACACGAGGCCCGCCACGGACGTGCTGCTTCACGGCCGGGCCTGGGCGCCGCGGGGCCGCAAGGTCACACGAATGCAGGTGGCGGTGCGGGTGGGCTCGCTGGAGAAGCGGGCCGTCGTCTCGGGCACGCGTGTCTGGTACCGGAGCCTCGTCGGGCTGAGCGCCTCGGACCCGCTGCCCTTCGAGTCCCTGCCGCTCCGCTACGAGCACAGCTTCGGCGGCACCTCCGCCTCCCAGTACGAGGCACGCAACCCGGTGGGCGTGGGCTTCTACGAGAGCGCGAAAGAGGCGCTCGACAAGCCCCTGCCGTACATCGAGGAGCCACAGGCGCCCGTGCGAAGCTGGTCGGACAGGCCGGCCCCCTGCGGCTTCGGCCCGGTGGCGCGCCACTGGCAACCCCGCCTCGGGCTCGGGGGCACGTATGACGCGGAGTGGATGGAGCGGAGGGCTCCGCTCTGGCCCATGGACTTCGACGAGCGCTTCCTGCAGGCCGCGCCCCAGGGGATGCAGGCCTCTCCCCACCTGCGCGGCGGAGAGCCCGTGGTGCTCGAGGGCGTCTCGCCAGAGGGGCCCATCGCCTTCTCGCTCCCCGCGCCCCGGCTGCTCGCCCGCTGCACCTTCGCGCGGCGCCGGGAGCGGCGGCGCATGACGCTCGACACCGTCTACCTGGAGCCGGAGGAGCGCCGTCTGGTGCTCGTCTGGCGCGCGGCGTTTCCCGCGCACCGCGAGCTCGCCACACATGAGGTGAGCTCGGTGCGGCTGCTCGAGCCTTGGGAGGATGCACCGTGAGCGGAGAGCTCGTCGTCGGTCTCGGCCTGTGCACGCCCATTGGCACCTCGGCGCGGATGACGCTCGCGTCCCTGCGCGCCGGGCTCGTGCGCTTCGCGGAGACGGAGGTGCTGGACGAGGTGGGCAGGCCGGTGAGGGCGTCGAGGCTGAGTCTCCTCGAAGCATCCCTGTCGCGGACGGAGCGGATGGTGGCACTCGGGCGGCAGGCGCTCGCGGGAGTGCGGCCGCTGCTGGCGGGCCTTCCGAAGGGGCGGGTGCCGCTGTACCTCGGGCTGCCGGAGGCCGGCGTGGGGGCGGAGGTGGAGCGGGAGTCGCTGGTGGCGGGATTGCTGGCGGGGGCGGAGGGACGGCTCGAAGTGGTGAAGGTGCACGAGGCGGGGCGGGCCGCGTTCTTCGAGGCCCTCGCCGCGGCCCGGGCGGATCTGCACTCGGGACGAGCGGGGGCCCTGGCGCTGGTGGGGGCGGTGGACTCGCTGGGTGACGGCGCCTCGCTGAAGACGCTGGCTGCGGCACGGCTGCACCTCGGGCGCCAGAATCCGGACGGCCGGATTCCGGGCGAGGCGGCGGGGTTCGTCGCACTCGCCCGTCCGGGGGCACCGAAGGCGCTGGGGCTGGAGATCACGGGTGTAGTGCTGGGCACGGCGCTCGGGGTGGAGCCCCGGCCCTTCGCGCAGCGGGCGCCGAGCCTGGCGGAAGGCCTGACGGCGGTACTCCGGACGCTGAGGCTGGACGCGGTGGCGGGAGGACGGCGCGTGGAGGGCGTCCTGGCCTGCCAGCCGGGAGAGTCGTTCTGGGGCACGGAATTCACCCGGGCCTACCTGCGCAATGCCGCGCTGATGCCGGAGCCGCTCCGGGTGCACATCGCGGGAGAGGGCCTGGGCGACGCGGGAGCGGGAGCGGGCCCGGTGATGCTGGGGGTAGCATTGCACCGGGCGAGGTGGCGGGAGCACCGGGCTCGCAGGACACTCGTCTACGGGTGCGCCGACGGAGGGCGTGTCGGGGCCTGCGTGGTTGAGATGAGATTCCAGGGAAGGGAAGTGAGGAGGAACCATGAGTCGTGTCTTCGCCAATGGCCGCTCGATTCTGCACAAGGGGGACGGCAACACACACGTGGCGGCACCGCCCGACGTCTGCAAGGTGCCGACGCCCGCGGGGCCAGTGCCCACGCCCTTCGTCAACACGGCCCAGGACTCCATGCTCACCAAGGGCAGCAAGAGCGTCACCATTGACGGCCACCCGGTGGCGCTGACGAGCTCGGAAATCAGCACCAGCTCCGGGGACGAGCCGGGCACGGCCGGGGGCCTCATCTCCTCCAAATTCAAGGGGAAGCTCACCTGGGGTGGCGGCAGTGTGGATGTGAAGATAGAGGGCAAGGGCGTAGTGCGCTTCCTCGACCCCACGCTGCACAACGGCAACACCTTCAACACGTCCTTCATCTCCGCCGGAGGCACGGGGCTGGCCTACGGCGACGACACGGAATGCACCGCCTGCGGCAAGTCGGTGGAGAACCACCGGGTCCTCGAGACACCTGAAGCCGTGGCTCACGTGGAGATGGTTTTCGTGGAGCTCATGAAGCGGTTTCACGAGCAACGGCCTCTCATCGAAAAGTACCTTCAGTTGAGAGAAGAACGAAACGCGGTGCAAAACAAGTCGATTGAGGAGGCCGGCGACGCGAGCAGGGCCTTGGCCACGAAGATACAGAGAAGGGAAGAGCTGCTCTTGCAGCTCAAGTCCAAGCATGCGGAGAACAAAGCGGCCATCAAGGATGAACTCGCCCCGCTCCAAACAGAGCTCAAGGCTGCCGAGCAGAAGATCAAAGATAAAAGGGCCGAGGGCATCAAGGCAGTCCAGGCGCTACAGCAGGAAATGGATGCGCTCAATGAACAGCTCAAGCGCATGAAGCCCGTGCTGCGTCGTGACGAAAGGTTCAATACATTTGTTGAGGGGTACATGGTCGGTGTCTGTATCTGCAAATGCCCCGATAGCCCGAAGATGTTGGCAGTCTGCTCAGGAGACACCCCTCCCGGCTTCCAGGAGGCTGTGGCCGCCACGCCGTTCAAACATGTCGAGGGATTCCAGGTGAGCGAGCGTCAACTGGAGCGACTCGAAGACATGAAGCGTAAGAGGTGGGACTGCGCCGCACCCAAGCTCCTCCAGGCTGGCGGTGCGGGAGGTCACAAGATCAGCACCATGTCGGAGCGCTACTTCTCGCCCATGCTGAATGTCACGGTAGGGGTAGAGTACAGATACACGGACGATAAGGGGACGCGGCCGGAGAATGGGAGGTTTGGCCATGGCGAGTCGGTCCCCTCTTGCGACGCCTGCCAGAAACTCGTCCCCGAAATGCTCTGCGACAACCACAAGGAGTGCGCCTAGGCCATGGACGAACTACTTGCACTGCTTGAGCGGTACTCTCCCGGCTATCGCGACCGAATCAAGGGATACCCCGACTTTCTCCTCGACGAACTGGAGGAGGTCTTCGGCCGCCCGCTTCCTGCCTTCTATCGAAAGTTCGCTCAAGCCATGGGGGCGGAGGGCGGGCCCCTCCTCTCCGATGTGCGCTCGTACGACCCACTCCTCAATGTCGCCGAAATCTACCGGCTCACCCCGAAGAGCGAGTTGCCACCAAGCCGGTTCCTCTTCGTCTTCGGAGACCCCGACCCCTTGGCGCCCCATCACTACTGGCTTGACATGGAGGCCCCATCGGAGGAGGGAGACTGCCAAGTGGTCCGGATGCCCTTCGGCGCGGAGACGTGGAAGAGGCGCTTGTCCCGGGACTTCACAAGCCTCCGGGAGATGCTCTTCGTCTGGGCGATGGAGAACGTCATCCTGCCGACCTTTCCCCACCAAGCCAAGTATCACCACGGCAAGGGGAATCAGACGCCCGAAGCAGAGGACCTTGCTCGCTTTTTCGAGCGGATGGGCTTCGTCCGCCTCCCGTACCCCAGGCACTGCCTGCTTTTCGAGCGGGACGGCGCGGCCATCAGGCTCTACCGGCCTCCCGAGGCTCCACGCTTCTCTTTCCAATTGGGCATGCGCAATCCCAACGAGCTCAAGCACTTCCAGGCCCTCGTGGAGGACAACACGGACATGGTGAGACTGTAAGTCGGTCTGTTCTCTCTGGACCAAGCGGGCATGCCGTGGAGCCATGTCGGAACGCTACTTCTCACCCATGCAGAACCTGAGGCATCCCCTCATAAAAGGCCAAAGGCTTCACGGAAAACGAGCTGCTCGTAGACGAGTTGGGCGAAGCGTTCAATGAGAGGGCGCAACCGGGTTTCGGGCATGTTGGGAAGAGCCTGGTAATA
>NZ_PZOX01000060.1 GCF_003044305.1 Vitiosangium sp. GDMCC 1.1324
CTGCTGCGGATTCTGGTGAGAGAGGTAGTGCTCAGCCCCGTGGACGTCCCGGAGCGCGCAATTCACATCCAGCTGCTATGGCAGACCGGGACGTGCAGCGAGCTGAGCATTGCGCGTCGCCCATCATCCGAGCGGGCCACCTCGCCCGAGGTCATCAAACTCATTGGCATGCTGGCCAAGGAGAGGAGCGATAGGGAGGTAGCGGCCGAGCTGAACCGAAGGGGGCTGCTCTCTGGAGTCAAGCGCGCCTGGGACAAGGAGGCGGTGCGCTGGGTGCGCAAGCGCTACGGCATACGGCGCCAGCCCGCGGGCCGACGAGGACGGCCACGACAGCCAGAGCGCCGGGCCGACGGCCTCTACTCCATGCATGGTGTCGCCGCGCTGCTGGGCGTTACTGAACCCGTGGTGCGCTCCTGGGTGGAGAAGGGCTGGCTGCGAGGTGTCGAGGGGGGTGGCTCCGGCAACCCTCGGTGGTTCAAACTCGACCGCTCGACGCTCAAGCGGCTGAGGGCCACCAGCAGCCGGGGAGATGAACCCAGCGGGCGCAGACCTGCTCAAATAAGTGCGGAGGAGGTGGGGCATTATGCATAGGCCATCACGTACGCCAGCACTCGCCGCCTGCCTCCACACCTCACGCAGGCGAACACATCCAACACGAAGGTCCTTCGTAGCAGCCCTGCCCAGTTCACTCGCGCTGGCCGCTCCTTCCTCGCTTCTTGTCTCGCCACCGCTTCAGGCGCCACGCTCGCCTCCTCCACTCCGCGTCTGGGCGCATGGGCGGGCAGGGGTATAGCGCCTCCGAGGGCCCGGGAGGAGGGGGCGCCCGGTGGGGTGTCAGGAAGTGGGGGGCGCGCTCGACAGTAGAACTCGGGGGCGAGTGCTGGTAGAGAGCCCCGGCGGGCCGGGCGGCGGCGGTTTTCCGGCCGGGCGCGAAAAAAGAATAGTGCGAGTCGCTAGCCCGGATTATTCACCAGGGCTTGGCGAGAAGCCGCGAAGCGGCCGTGGGCAGGACCCAGGGGGCACGATCTGGCTCGTTGCCCCTATCTGTCAGGTGAGCGGCAGTCAGGTTGGCAAAGGGGCGCGGAATCCGCGGGGTTGGATGCCAGAGGCTCGCGCGCAGCACCAGACGCACCTCGACCGTGTCTGCCAGGTGGTCGAAGCAGGAGCAGCGGGGTGTGCACCGCGCGTCAGCTCACGAGGGCGCCCAGCTCAGCGAGCCGGCCAGGGCCATGAAGACGGCAGCCAGCGGGAAGGAGGCAGGCAAGCGCACCCACAGCCGACGCGCCGAGCGTGCCACGTGGGCTGCCACCTTCAACAGGCTCAGCCGCAGCGTGTCCATCTGCATCGTGGCCAGGGCGGGAGCCTGTCGGCCCGCCTCGGTGCGCAGCGCATGCATCAGCACGTAGGCCGCCGCGTGCAGCAGCAAGCGCAGGAAGTTGGCCCAGAAGCTGGAGCAACTCAGCCGGTCGGCCAGCAGTGCTCTCTTCAAGTCCTTTATGTAGTTCTCGCACTGCCCGCGCTCGCAGTAGGCGTCGTAGAGCAGCTCGGGCGGGAAGCCTTGCAGTGAGGTGACGACGAAGCGCGGGTTTTCTCCCTTGGCGCTCACCTCGGCCTTCATCACCACGTGGCGCTGGTGGGGCCAGGACTCGGCGGCGTAAGAGAAAGCGCCGAAGTGGCGCACGTAGGGGCGGCCCGCCGCGTACTGCTCGTTGGCGGCGGCCATGACAGCCTCGCCCTGGCGCTGCAGGACGGGATTGCGCGCCAGTCCCAGCAGGTAGTCGATGTCGCCCCACTGCGCGTTGAGCTCCTCGAGCATTCGCATGAGGCGCGGCATGGCGAAGCCCGAGTCGCCGCGCACCACCACCCGTACGTTGGGGAAGCGCTGTTTGAGCGCGACAATCAGCCGGCGCAGCACTCCGGCCGCTCCTCGTGCGGCGTGGGCGGTGCCCGGCCGCAGAATGGCGGTGACGAGCTGGCCCGTGGTGCCGTCGAACACCAGCAGCGGGTGGTACATGTGCTGGTCGTAGAAGCCGTGGAAGAACGAGAGTTGCTGCTGGCCGTGCGTGGGGTCGTCCGTGCTGTCGATGTCGAGCACCACCACCTCGGGGGGCGAGGTGAAGGAGTCGAGGTAATGCTGCTCCAGTACGCCCAGCAGCTTGCGCACGCTGCGCCCGTCCACGGCGTTCTCCAGCCGGCAGAGCGTGGGCTGCGAGGACAGGGGCGAGCCGCTTTGGGGCACCACGTCGCACGCTACCTGGAGGGCCGGGTCATGACGCAGGGCGTGCGCGTCGTTGCAGTCCTCGTAGCCCAGGGCCATCTGGTAGACGCGCTGGCGCACCTGCTCCAGACGCGAGTGCACCACACGCGAGGGGTCGCGTGCGTCAGGAATGCAGGAGGCCAGCTTCTGCGTGAGCCCCAAACGCTCGTCCATCAGCCTCAGCAACACGGCCCCGCCATCGCTGGAGGTGTGCGGCGCGTCGCACGTGAGGTGAACCGGAAGAGTGGGGTGGAAGTGGAGGACGGCTGGAGTACAGTGCGTCATGCGGGCGGGCGCTTCTGAGTCGGCCTGAGTTCTGGACAAACCCAAGCTAAATCAGGGTGTTCCGCCCGCAACCGCCCTCCTTCTTCCCTGCGCCGGTGAATAATCCGGGCTAGCTCAGCTGGTAGAGCACCGGCCTTTTAAGCCGAGGGTCGGGGGTTCGATTCCCCCGCGACTCAAGGGCGACGTCCCCGTCGTCTAGAGGCCCAGGACGCTGGCCTTTCAAGCCGGTAACACGGGTTCGAATCCCGTCGGGGACACTTCAATCGGGGCCGGAAGCTGCTGGAAGCTCAGCGGTTTCCGGCCCCGGTGCTTTCAGGCCCCGGCTCGTCTCCAGAATGTCTCCACGCCGGAGGCTCTCGCCCGGCTTGATCGCCAGCTCGCGCACCACCGTGTCGTTCAGCTTCGACCGCCACATCAGCGGCAGCAGCCGCAGGTAGCGAAGCACGGCACGCGCCCTGCGGTCGTGGTGGTGACCGTGGCGATGACCATGGCGCGGACGATCACCGTGCGGCTGCGCGTGATCGTCGTGTGGGTGGTCTGGCGTCATCGATCTTTTTATCCAAGACACGGCAGGCAAAGCGCGGCACCCTCGCGCGCTCCTCTCGCTCGAGGGTGCCCATGGAACAACCTACTCGCCTGACGGTCAGGCCACAGACGTTGATTGCGGTGCGGGACGTGAAGGCCAGCAGCGCTTGGTACCAGACCTTGCGTCTTGCTCTGGTTCGAAGTCGATGACTTCGATGCCGCGGTGGAACGCGTGAGACGCCTCGGCGCTCGCGTGATCGAAGAGCCGCACGTCAACCCGGCACCGCAGCACCGGGAGATCTGGATCGAGGATCCCGATGCTACGTCGTCGTCCTCGCGAGCCCCGACGGAGAGGCCAGCGGAGGGGAGATCAAGAGGACTTCTGACCCACCCGCGCTTGACCGCGGTCCTGCGATGTGATGGTTGCGCCTCTCGGAGGGCTTCAATGCTCGGGCATATTCTCATCGGTGTTGCGGGTGTCTTGGTCCTTTTCGTAACGGTTGTGGCCACACGGCAGTCCGCCTATCACGTCGAGCGCAAGCTCGCGGTCGCTGCTCCACCCGAGCTCGTGTTCGGTGTTCTCAACGACCTCCATCAGTTTGCCGGTGTCTTGGTCCTTTTCGGTTCGCCGTGGGAGAAGCTCGATCCCAACATGCAGAAGACCTTCGAAGGACCCGCGGCGGGCGTCGGTCAGTCGTATTCGTGGAGCGGCAAGGAAGTCGGCAAGGGTAAGATGACGATCGAAGAGAGCGTCCCTGGCCAGAAGGTGGGCATGAAGCTCGAGTTTGTGGCGCCGATGGAGTCCACGGCAACCTGTGCGCTCACCCTCGCGGGTACGCCGACCGGCTCGTTCGTGACGTGGTCGATGGATGGGAACCACAATTTCATAGGCAAAGCCTTCGGCATGTTCATGAACATGGACAACATGCTCGGCACCGACATCGAGAAGGGGCTCGCCCAGCTGAAGACCGTCGCCGAGGGCAAGCAGGCAATAGCGGCCGCTGGCGCGGCTCAGGCTGACGCCGACAAGGGCGCCGCCGAAGAGTAGGCGTGCTGGTAGTACGGCTCTTCGCGCGGTCGTACTTCTCGGCCCCCCCCAGCCGCGTCACCGTCACCTGCAGCCCGAGGTGCATCAACTCCCTCCCCTGCGCAGGCGACCGCTCGCCTTGGGCTGCGCGAGAGAGTGCATCCCTCCGCCGTGCGTCACTCCCACAGCGCCTGCTGCGCTGGCCCCCTGGCAGGTGCCTGGGGTGGGGGCAGTTCGGGCAGGTGCAGGTGGCGAAGAATGCGCCGGATGACGCTGCCCTGGGTGAGGCGTTCCCGGAGGAGGGGGACTCGCCCTTCGCCTTCGAGTACCGCCGCGCGATGGTCGAGCAGGTCACCTCCGAGTTCGAGGCGTACTTCGAGCCGCTCCACGCCTGGTTCGAGGTCCACGCGTACCCTTCGCCCGAGGGACTGTCCGTCTACGTCCGCGACGTGACCGAGCGGAAGCGGACCGAGGGGACGCGGGCGCGCCTGGCGGCCATCATCGAGAGCACCCCGGACTTCGTCGGCAGCTTCGACGGCCGGGGGCGGGCGATGGTGCTCAACCAGGCGGCGCGGCGCATGCTGCGCATTCCCGAGCGCGAGGACGTGACGTCGCACAACCGCTTGGACCTCTACCCGACCGAGGTGGCCCAGCGTGTGCTCGGCGAAGGAATCCCCGCCGCCCTGCGCGACGGGGTGTGGCGGGCCGAGACCACCATCCGCTCGCGCGATGAAGGCACGTGTCCCGTCTCCCAGGTGCTCCTCGCCCACCGGGACGCCTCGGGCGAGGTCGCGTTCTTCTCGACCGTGATGCGCGACATCACAGACGCCAAGCGCGCCGAGGAGCTCCAGCGGTTCCTGGCCGAGGTCAGCCGCACCCTCGCCGGCTCGCTGGAGTACGAGGCGACGCTCGAGTCTGTGGCCCACATCCTGGTGCCCAGGCTCGCGGACTTCTGCATCGTCTACGTCTGCGAGGGGGACGCGCTGCGCGCCCGTGTCATGGCCCACACGGACCCGGCGGCAGAGCAAATTTCCTCCCGAGGGATGGCACGCGCGCTTCGTTGCCGAGGAGCATGGTGACCACTTCGCGGCCATCATGCGCTTCCTCAACCGGGTCGCCGAGTTTCGCGAAGCGGGCTGACGCGGAGGGAGCTCGCGGAGCGTCGGGGAATGAGGCTCAGCACGTTGCAGTCGTGGATGTACCGACGGCGGCGTGAGGAGAAGGCTACCGGGGCGGAAGCGGTGAGGCTGGTGCCGGTGGAGGTGCAGGTGGCCCCGGAGGCGGCATTCTGCTGGCGACGCAACCGGTGGACATGCGCAAGTCCATAGGCGGCCTCATGGCACCGGTGTGCACCGATTGGGGCGAGGACGAGCATTCGGGGCACCTCTTCGTCTTCGACAGCCGCAAGGGGGACAGGGTGAAGATTCTCACCTTCAGCCGTGGCGGCTTCGTCCGCGCTCACATCACCGAGAGGCCGCTCGCGCGCGCCGGGATCGACGCCGACCTGCAGGCGAAAAGGAGTGAACCGGTGGAGCTGGCCGCGTGGCAGGTGGCTCCCGTCCTCCCCACCGGCGATGGAAAGGGGCCGGGGCGCCGTGCGGTCAGGACCGGGTGCCGGTCGCCCACAATACCTTCAGATTATCGTCTATCGGGTCGGGGACGATGAACAGCTCTGCGCAGTAGATGACTAAGTTGCCGTCCGCCTGCAGCGCGAGGACGGGCGAGTGCTTGAACTGGTTGCACTTGCCGTCGGTCCTCGACGCCCACACGGGGGTGCTGTCGGCTTTGTACAGGACGAGGTTGCCGTCCTTCTGGAACCGCAGCTTCGTGGCACCACTGCCGGGGGTGTTGGTGGACCAGAGGACCTGGCGGGTCCAGCGGTGGTACATGACGAGGTTGCCGTCGGACTGCATCTTCAGCTCGGAGTTGCCGAAGAACCAGCTCTTCCCCACGTCGAGCCACTGCCTGGCGAAGGCGCAGTGCATGGCCACGCGATCCTTGTAGGTCTCGAACGTTCTGCCCGGCCTCTCGGCGTGCGCGGGTGTTGCGACCCCCACCGCGACGGTGAGGCCGAGCGCGGCAGGGACCAGCGCAGCGGCGAAACGGTTGCGTGCATTCATGTGTGCTTCTCCTGTCTCGGCGCGCCTCGGAAAGAGGCCAGTTCGGTCATGCAGTCGTAGGCCACGGTCTCCGGCTTCAGATGGCCGCTAGCATTGGACACGAAGAAGTCGCAGGTGCGCTTGAAGCGCAGTGCGGCCTGTATGCCCTATATGGTGCGGACCCTCCGTCCATCCCAAAAACGATGCTTCCGTTGCCCAGACAGCCAGAGGACGGTGAAATCCGTTGTGACAGGCGGAAGCCCTGGGTCAGGTGGGCCCTCGGTCGCTCGGCGGTTGACCCTGTGGGGCCGCATGTGCTCCCAGTGTGCCCCTCCACCGGGAACGGGGAGGAACACGAGGGCACGGGATGGGACGGGACGGGATGACGAACCCCAAGAGAATCAAGGCGATAGCGGGTAGCTGCGCGTCCTGCTTGGAATTTTCTCTCGCCATGTCTGCGGGTTCGAATCCCGTCGGGGACACTCCCATCGGGGTCGGAAGCTTCTGGCCCCGGGCGGAGCGTGCGCTTCAGTGCTAAGCCATGCTGCCATGTCCGGCGAACTCCCCATTCCTCCCCCCGGCGGCTTGCCCACCCTGCACTTCCCCCCCGAGCTCCCCATCTCGAGCCGGGTCGAGGACATCACCGCGGCCATCACCGCCCATCAGGTGGTCATCGTCGCGGGGGCCACCGGCTCGGGGAAGACGACGCAGCTGCCGAAAGTCCTGCTCGCCATGGGGCGCGGCCGCCCGCGCCAGATTGCCGTCACCCAGCCCCGGCGCATCGCCGCGACGAGCGTGGCGGCGCGCGTAGCACGCGAACTCGGCACGGAGCTGGGCACGGACATCGGCTACCAGATTCGCTTCGAGGACCGCTCGTCCCGGCGGACGGCCGTGAAGTTCATGACCGACGGGGTCCTGCTCGCGCAGATTCACAGCGACCCGCTCCTGAGCCGCTACGACACGGTCGTGCTCGACGAGGCCCACGAGCGCAGCCTCACCATCGACTTCCTGCTCGGGTGGCTGCGTATAGGCGGGATAGAGGGCATGTTGAGGGAGAGGGCTGGAGCGGAGGGGCCGAGGAGGGCCGCGGACGGGGGCCGCCCGAGCAGTGCGCCAGGCGGGTGGAGAAGCCGCGCAGCCCCTTGGGGA
>NZ_PZOX01000061.1 GCF_003044305.1 Vitiosangium sp. GDMCC 1.1324
TCGGTGAGGAAGTAGTGGGTGGAGCCAAAGGCGGCGTTGAAGAGGAGTTTGCGGCCGTCGAACTCGTGGAGGGTGAAGCCCTCGGGAGTCCACTGCAGACGGTCCTTGCGAGCGGAGTTGCCGGAGGTGTTGGGGGCGTAGCACCAGAAGGAGGCGCAGGGCGTGTACTGCATGCGTTGGGCGTCGAGGTTACGTACCCACCAGGAGCCGGAAGCAGGCTTGAAAACGAAGGCGAAGAAGTTGTGGTACCACTTCAGCGCATTGACGTTGGTGGGGCTGGAGCCGAAGGGCTTGGGCAGGCCAGTCATCTCGTTGGCATGACTGGAGGCGTAGTCCTCGGAGTCATAGGCCCGCAGGAAACCCAGATCATGGGAGATGGCTCCGCCGAGGGGGAAGTCCTCGACGCGGTGGAAGGAGCTGCCGTCGGCGAGGTTGATGGGGTCTCCGACCATGATGTCGGAACACTTGCAGGACTTGTCCTTCTTGCAGTCCAGGGACGTGTTGGTGTCGGGGCAATAGGGAGCGGCGTCCATGCTTGCCGGGAAGAGGATGCCGGCGAGCAGGAGGAGCACGGATGCAGTGGCGAGCCGTTTCATGGCTGGCCCTCCTGGGAAATGACGGGGCAGATTGACACCTGCCATGGAATGTTCAGGCATGAGGGAAATCCGAGTGGCTCAGGGTGACGGCTTGGAGCCTGCGGGGGAGGCAATGGACTGGGGAAGCTCGGGAGGGCGGGGAACAGCGGGGCCCTTGACGCGCTTGGAAACAGCGGTGGGAGACCAGTCCGGAGGCGGCGTGCACACGCGCTCGCGCGAGCCGGGAATGAGCGTGACGCACTCCCAACGCGCAGGGCAGTCGGAATTGTCGGCGCAGAAGTCGGAGCAGACGTAGCCCTCATGTGCGCCGGGGCGGTGGTGGAGGCAGAGATTCGTCTGGCATTCGGAGCGGCCGGCGAGAGTGCAGTCCTCGCCGAGTTGTCGGGTACGCGCGGAGGCCTGCAAGGGTCGACGCTCCGAGAGAACGTTCCCGGGTCTGCCGGAATCGTCCGAGAGGGTCGTCTGTGTGCAAGCCAGGCCGGCCAGGAACAAGGGCAGACAGGGCACCAGGGCTCGTAGAGAGCGCACGATAGGGATTCCTTTCAGCGGACACGCGATGGCATCACAAAATGCCTGCGGCACGAGAATGAATGTCTCTGGAGGGCCGGCGTGTCGGGCGGCGCACAGTGCAGTGTGGCATCTGGTGTGTCAAGGGAGAGCCGCCCCCCAGATAAACCGTCCCATTTTCGAGAACAGCGACCTCGGGTTCTTCTGGGACGGCGCCAACACCCTGGCTGGATTCATTTATGAATCCGGTAGCGTGTCCTATGCTCACGCGCATGCGCTTCTCTTTCCTTTGCGTCCTCCTCGTGGTCTCGAGTCTGTCAGGAAGTGCCTGTGCTCATCGGCTCGCCGCCGGCCGCCCGACATTCAGCCTCCTACGGGAGACACGCTGCAGCCGTTGCGACATCGAGGTACTCGCGCGAGACATCGCGGGGGCCTCCGCCCAGGACTGTGGGTGGGCCCATGACGAGTCACAGCGTGCGAACGTCGTCGCGTGTGCCCTCGAGGCGGAGGCGACAGGAAGGCCCTTCCGGATGGGGTTGGAGCTGAATGGAATCGACTCGACCATCCGCGCCGCGTTCGTTCGTGCGCCCGATGGGTCGTTGTCGAGGCTCTGGTACGACAGCGATTCCTCGGGGGGAGGAGCGGAGTGCGCGGCCATTGTGTCGCGGCGGCCCTGCGCGGCCCTGCGCTCCGCTCCCGAGGAGCCTTCTCTCCTGACCTGTGAGTGGGAGGGGGAGGGGCGCCGTATCTGCGACGAAGCGTACTCACCCGCCAGGAACTGGGGACCTCCACAGGACGCGAGCTCGCTGGAGTGCGAGACGTACTGGGGCGATCGGTGGGTGTGCGAGCAGCGCGAGGGGCAGCCGGGGAACGTGCCCGCGGGCACGACGCTGCGGTGCATGACGCATCCCTCACGCCTGTTGGTATGCGTGAAGGGAGGGACGGAGCCCTGAAGAGCCGACCTCCCCTCCGGTGCGGACCCGGCCCGGAGGGGAAGTGGGGTTTCAGCTCAACGGAGATTACAGCGGCGTGCAGACCGCCCGGTTGAGAGTCCCGGAGGAGGAGCAGGAGCCGCAGGTGGAGTTGCAGTCCTGACTCGTGGCATACCAGCCACTGGGGCACTGCGTGCCGCACTGGGTGAACGAGCTGCCGCTCAGGTTGAGATCACAGGCGGTCCGGTTGAGGGTCCCGGAGGAGGAGCAGGAGCCGCATTCGGAGTTGCAGTCCTTGCTCGTGGCATGCCAGCCATTGGGGCACTGCAGGCCGCACAGGGTGAGCGAGGTGCCCGGATTGAGTGCACAGACAGCCTGGTTGAGGGTCCCGGGGGAGGAGCAGGAGCCGCAGGTGTAGTTGCAGTCCTTGTTCGTGGCATGCCAGCCACTGGGGCACTCCAGGCCGCACTGGGTGAATGTCGCGTTTGAAGTGGGAGCGCAGAGAGCCTGGTTGAGGGTCCCGGGGGAGGAGCAGGAGCCGCAGGTGTAGTTGCAGTCCTTGTTCGTGGCGTGCCAGCCATTGGGGCACTCCGTGCCACACTGGGTGAACGTCGTGGTGGAGCTGGGGTTGGGAGCGCAGAGAGCCTGGTTGAGGGTCCCGGGGGAGGAGCAGGAGCCGCAGGTGTAGTTGCAGTCCTTGTTCGTGGCGTGCCAGCCACTGGGGCACTCCGTGCCACACTGGGTGAACGTCGTGGTGGAGCTGGGGTTGGGCTCACAGACAGCCCGATTGAGGGTTCCAGAGGTGGAGCAGGAGCCGCAGGTGTAGTTGCAGTCCTTGCTCGTGGCGTGCCAGCCGCTGGGGCACTCCGTGCCACACTGGGTGAGTGTGGTGCCGCTCAGGTCGAACTCACAGTGGACGTCGTTTGGCCAGGAGGAGTCGCAGGTGCCGCAGGCGGCGCTGTTGCACTGCCTGCTCGTGACGAGCCATCCAACCGGGCAAGTGGTGCCGCACTTGTTGAACGGGGTCCCCCCAGGATTGCGCACACAGACGGCTCGGTTGAGTGCTCCAGAGGTGGAGCAGGAGCCGCAAGTGTAATTACAGTCTTTGCTCGTGGCATGCCAGCCATTGGGGCACTCCGTGCCACATTGGGTGAACGTGCTCTCCCCCAGGTCGGGCTCGCAGTAGGCCGCGTTCGGTCGGGTGGCGTCGCAGGTGCCACAGTTCTGGTCACACTGAAATTTCGCGATGCGCCAGCCGCTTGGGCAGGTAAAGCCACACTTGGAGAAGGAATTTCCAGTCGGATCAGGTTCGCAATTCGCTTCGTTCGGTGTGGTGGCGGTGCAGGCGCCGCAACTCGTGTTGCACCGATAGAGCGTGGCGTGCGTGCCGCTCGGACACTTCAGCCCACATTGAAACAGCGAAGATTCCACCGTTGTGACGGTCGATGACTCGGAGTCTTGTTCCGGGTCGAGAGTGGGGCCGCAAGCTGTTGCCAGCAGGACAGCGCACAACATCCATAATTTCTTCATGGTTCTCCCTCGGCGCGTGGGTCGCACCGGGCTTCTTGAATGAACTTCTCCCCACCTCCAGCCCTTCTGGAACTGGAGGTGGGGAGTCTGCTTCTCGGGACTTCTACTGACCGGCATCCTTCGCGGTGCCCGTCGGCGGCTTACAGATGCAGACGGGTCTTGGGCAATGCCGGGGGAGCTGTGGCCCCGGACGCCCCGCGCAGATCTCCTGGCAGATATCGACCTCGGGGCAGTCCTCCTCGCATCCGGCGAGACTGCCCACGACCATGCTCCAGATGAGCCATGAGCGCGCGAGGGCCGGGGAGGTCAGTCCGTGAGCGAGCCGCATTCCAGCTCTCCACTGTTCCCGGGGACGCCCTTGCCCTGGTTGTGATCCCAACCACAGGAGTGGGCGAACTCATGCATCAACGCCAGGATCTGACACTCGCTGTCGATGTCCCTCGAGCACCAGGTGATGTCCTCCTCGGGCTCCTTGCAGCTGCCCAGCGGGCTGGCGCCGGCCACATTGGGCTTCCTGCGGCAATAATCCTTGATGCGCCAGTAATCGCATTTCAGGTGGGCATTTACGACCTGATCGATGATGCACTCCTTCAAGCAGCGATCATCGATCATGGACGTCTTGTTGAGGATGTCGGCCGCCGTCGGGTAGTTCTTACAACCCTCGTCCGTCGAGAAGAGACCGGTCGGATCGGTGTACGCCTGGGGGTTGTTGTTCGCGTACGCGTACAGCGGCGTCACCATGCCTCGAGTCGCCTCGGTCTTCACCAGGCCCGGCCGCGTGGCAATCACTGGCTCGGGCTGGAGGTAACGGCCGGTGGAGGAGTCGTAGTAGCGGTTCCAGTTCTCGAAGAGGTCGGTCTCCGGGTCATGGTACTGGCCGGGGAAGCGCAGGGGCGTCCACATGGGAGCGGCGCCCAGGGCCCCGTCGTAGCGGCGGTACTCGTAGGCGCGGAGGGCCACGCCGGAGTAGGGGAAGTTGACGCCGGTGTCCTCGACGCAGCCAAAGGCATTGGGAGCCCAGTTGCCGGAGTCGGACTGGAACTTCACGACGAGAGAGCTGGCGGAGGGGTAGTTGAGCCAGGAACTGACGTAGGGGCCGAGGTGGTGGCCACCGAAGGGGCCGGCGAGCTGGGCGTTGGTGTTGCCGTCCACGACGTAGGTGGGGTCGTAGTAGTAGCCGCCGCAGGCCTCGGTATCGAGCGAGTCGAAGCGCAGGCGCACGTCCATGGACAGGCCCAGGGAGGGCTGGGAGACGCGGCCGATTTCGGTGGAGGGGGTGTTGCTGGCGTAGGGGTGCTGGGTTTCGCCCCAGTAATCCACGCGGTTGAGCTCGCCGAAGGGAGAGTACTCACCGGTGCCGGTGATGCGGCCGGAGCCGTCGAGCATGAGGACGGGCTTGCCGAGGTGGTCGGAGACGATGAAGTAGACGCCGCAGCGCTCATTGCCACCGAGACGCTGGCAGCTACCCTCGGAATCGGGCTGGCGGTTCCAGGAGGCGTCGAAGCTGGAGCGGAGCATGGCAATGGGGCGCTCGCCCAGCCAGATGTACTCGTCGAGAGGGTAGGGAGCGTTCTGGGAGAGGGAGGCGAAGCCACGGTCCTCGAGGAGGTGGCGGTCCTGGTCGTAGAAGTATTCCTCGGTCTGGTCGGTGGGGTGGACCTTGAGACGGCGGCGGCCCTGGGCGTCGTACCAGTAGTTGTAGAAGGCACCACCCACCACCTCGACGGCGCGGAAGACGGTCATGTTGCCGGCGCTCTGGGTGTCCGTGTTGTAGTTGAAGCGCAACGAGCGGCCGGGAAGGCCACTGGAGTCATTGGGCCACTGAATCTGCTCGATACGGCCGTCGCGGTTGTAGGAGTAGTTGCGGGCGAGCATGGTGCCGGCTCGGCTGGCGACGTAGGACTGCAACCGGTCACCGGAGTAGGCATAGGTGAAGCCGTTGCCGAACTCATCCACCGAGAGGCGGGTGCGGTTGCCGCGAGAGTCGTAGGCGGGACTCTTGATGCGGTAGGAGCCACCGGTGCTGGTGACGGAGGGCATGGTGGCGCTCGTCAGACGCAACAGTCTGTCGTAGCCGAATTGCTCCACCTGACTGGAGGCGCTGCGGACACAGGTATTGATCTGGGAAACCTGATCCGCCTGCCAGGTGTAGGTGCGCTTGAAGAGGTCGCCGGAGCCGGAGCCGAGAGGCTGAGCGCCGGAGGAGAGCCAGAGGGCGCGCAGGCGGCCCGTCCAGTCGGAAGAGGACTGGGAGGGCATGGTGGAGGGACAACTGGAGGACGGTGCGGTGCCCGCGTTGTCACCCAGGAGGTACTCGAGAGAGGCGGTGGTACCGGAGGTGGGGAATCGCAGGTGGTAGCCGCGAACGCCGCCAAAGGGCTCCCAGGAGATGTTGGAGACGAGCGTCGTCTGGGTCCAGGAGGCGGGAGTGCCGGTGTAGAGGGCGACGGAGATGGAGTCGATGCGATCCACCCGCTTGAGGTCGCTGGAGTAGACGTACTCCACGCGGCGACCGTGGGGGTAGATGATGGAGGCGAGGTTGCCGTTGTCGGTGTAGGAGTAGCGCAGGTGCGGGTTGGAGTCCGAATGGGTTTCGGAGCAACTGGTGGCACCCGGGCGGACCCTCAGCTCACTCACGAGGCGGCCCTGGTTGTCATAGGAGTACCAGGTGTCACCACCGCTGTCCCTGGCCATACGCAGACGGCCCTGGGTGAAGGTGGGAGCGGAACAGCCCGAGGGGGGAGCACCACCATCGGCGTCATAGAAGA
>NZ_PZOX01000062.1 GCF_003044305.1 Vitiosangium sp. GDMCC 1.1324
GTGTCGGGCCCGGAGGCGCTGGCGTACGTCATCTACACGTCAGGGTCGACGGGAGTGCCGAAGGGGGTGGCGATGCACCACCGACCACTGCTCAACCTCATCCGGTGGCAGGTGGAGCGCTCGGAGGCGGGGAAGGGGAAGACGCTGCAGTTCTCAGCGCTGAGCTTCGACGTGAGCTTCCAGGAGATGTTCGCCACGTGGGGGGCGGGTGGAGAGCTGGTGGTGATTGAGGAGGAGTTGAGGCTGGAGGCGAGGGGGCTGCTGGAGAAGATGGAGAGCAGCGGGGTGGAGAGGCTGTTCCTGCCATTCGTGGCGTTGCAGAACCTGGCGGAGGTGGCGGAGAGGGAGGGGCTAGCGCCGAGCAGGCTGAAGGAAGTGATAACGGCGGGAGAGCAGCTGAGGGTGACGCCAGCGTTGAGGGGGTGGATGAAGAGGCTGGGAGGGGTGCTGGAGAATCAGTACGGGCCGACGGAGACGCACGTGGCGACGGCGTTGCGGCTGGAGGGAGAGGCGGAGAAGTGGCCGGAGCTGCCAAGCATTGGAAAGCCCATAGCGAACACGAGGGTGTACCTGCTGGATGCAAATGGGGAGCCGGTGCCGGTGGGAGTGGCGGGGGAGCTGTACATAGGGGGAGTAGCGGTGGCGAGGGGCTACCTGCACCGGGAGGAGCTGACGAGGGAGAAGTTCCTTACGGACGGGGTGGGAGGCAAACCGGGAGGGAGGCTGTACCGGACGGGAGACTGGGCGAGGTACCTGCCGGACGGGAACATCGAGTTCCTGGGGAGGCGGGACGCGCAGGTGAAGGTGAGAGGGTTCCGAATCGAGCTGGCGGAGGTGGAGGCGGCGCTGGCCAGGCACCCGGCGGTGAAGGACGTGGCGGTGGTGGCGAGGGAGGCGGGCTCGGGAGGAAAGAGGCTGGTGGCGTATGTGGTGCCGCAGCCGGGCCAGGAGGTGGAGGTGGCGTCCCTGAGGACATTCCTCAAGGAGCGCCTGCCCGAGTACATGGTGCCGTCTGCCTTTGTGAGCCTGGAGGCGTTCCCACTGACGCCCAGCGGGAAGGTGGACAGGAAAGCCCTGCCCGTGCTGGAGGTGGAAGCGACGCGAGATGAGTTCGTGGCTCCCCGGACGCCTCTGGAGGAGGTGGTGGCGGGAATCTGGGCGCCGTTGCTGGGACTCAAGCGCGTGGGGGCACGTGACAATTTCTTTGATCTGGGAGGGCACTCGCTGCTGGCGACGCAGGTGGCTTCGCGCCTGAGAGAGCTGCTCCGGGTGGATGTGCCGGTGCGCATGCTCTTCGAGGTGCCCACGGTGGCGGAGCTCGCCGCTCGGCTCTCGTTGACGCAGACAGGGACGCTGGCTCCCGAGTCCCTTCCGTTGGTGCCCATGCCGAGGGAGGGAACGCTGCCGTTGTCCTTCGCACAGCAGCGCCTGTGGTTCATCGAGCAATTCGCGCCGGGAGGCTTCGCGTACAACCTGCCCTACGTCACGAGGCTGAAGGGCTCGTTGGACGTGGCCGTGCTGGAGCGGAGTCTGTCCGAGATCGTTCGCCGGCACGAGGCTCTACGGACGACGTTCGCCGAGGTGGAGGGCCAGCCGGTGCAGCGAATTGCCCCCGAATGGGTGCTCGCGCTGCCCGTGGAGAGCCTCGAGTCGTTGCCGGAAGCGGAGCGCTCCAGCGCGATCCGGCGGTGTGTGGAAGAGGAGATGCGGCGCCCGTTCGACCTGGAAAAGGGCCCGCTGCTCCGAGTGCTGCTGCTGCGCGTGTCCGCTGGCGAGCATGTGCTGGTGCTCGTGATGCACCACATCGTCTGCGATGGCTGGTCCATGGGTGTGCTCGTGCGGGAGCTGGCGGCTCTGTATGAGGCGTTCGCGTCGGGGAAGGAGCCTGCGCTGGCGGCAATGCCGGTGCAGTACGCGGATTACACGCGGTGGCAGAGGGAGTGGCTGAAGGGAGAGGTGCTGGAGGCGCAGCTGTCCTGGTGGAAGCAACGGCTGGAGGGAGCGCCGCCCATCCTGGAGCTGTCGACGGATCGGCCGAGGCCTCCAGTGCAGACGTTCCGGGGTGCCACATTGGCGGTTCCACTTCCCGCGGCGCTCACGGAGGGCATCCGGGCGTTGAACGGCAGGGAAGGTGTCACTCCATTCATGACGTTCCTGGCGGCGTATCAGGCACTGCTGGCGCGCTACAGCGGGCAGACGGATATCGTGGTGGGCTCGCCCATCGCGGGACGCACCCGGCGAGAGCTGGAAGGGCTGATTGGCTTCTTCGTCAACACGATCGCGCTGCGGGTGGATGTATCGGGGTCGGTGAGCTTCCGGCAACTGCTGGGCCGGGTGCGTGAGGCCTGCCTGGGTGCCTATGCTCACCAGGATGTTCCGTTCGAGCAGCTCGTGAATGCGCTGCATCCCGTGCGGGACCTGAGCCGCTCGGCGCTGTTCCAGGTGATGTTCGCCTTGCAGGAGGCCTCGCCGGCATTGGCTCTGCCGGGCGTGTCCTCGGGCGAAGTGGCGTTCGAGACCGGGCTGGCGAAGTTCGATCTCACCCTGTTCGTGAGAGAGACCGCGGAGGGATGGGAAAGCCTCTGGGAATACAACACCGACCTGTTTGACGAGGCGACGGTGGCCCGGATGGCGGCGCATTACGCGAGGCTGCTGGAAGGTGCCGTGGCGCAGCCGGAGCAGGCGCTGTCGGCACTGCCGCTGCTGTCCGAGGAGGAGCGGCGGCGGGTGCTGGTGGAGTGGAACCAGACGCGGACGGAGTACCCGAGGCAGGCGTGCGTCCACTCGTTGTTCGAGGAGCAGGTGGCGCGCCGACCCGAGGCCGTGGCGGTGGAGTACGAGGGTGAGCGGCTCACCTATTCGGAACTGAACCGGAGGGCCAACCAGGTGGCCCGGCACCTGCGGCGCCTGGGCGTCACGGTGGGGAGCCGGGTGGGACTGTGCGCGGGTCACTCGGTGGAGATGGTGGCGGCGACACTGGGCATCCTGAAGGCCGGGTGCGCGTACGTGCCGCTCGACCCCACCTATCCCCGAGAGCGCCTGGCGTTCATGGTGGAGGACACGGCAGTGCCAGTGGTGCTGGTGCAGCCGGAGCTGGCCTCGAAGCTGCCTCCAGTGGCCGCGGCGGTCGTGATGTTGGAGCGCTCCTGGGAGGGCTTCGCGCACGAGAGCGGGGAGGACCTCGGGGAGCGGGTTGCTCCCGAGTCGCTGGCGTATGTCATGTACACGTCGGGATCGACGGGCCGGCCCAAGGGCGTGTGCATCCCTCATCGGGGAATCGTCCGCCTGGTGCGAGACACCCACTTCATCGAGGTGAAGCCAGGGGACCGCTTCACCCTGATGTCGAACACCGCGTTCGACGCGGCGACGCTGGAACTCTGGGGCGCACTGCTGAATGGGGCGGCCCTGGTGGGAGTGCCGAGAGAGGTGGCGCTGGCTCCGAGGGCCTTGGCCGCGTTCCTGCGCGAGAAGCAGGCGAGCCTGACGTTCGTGACGACGGCGTTGTTCAACCAGGTGGCGGCGGAGTGCCCGGATGCCTTCCGGACGCTGACGTACGTGGTGTTCGGCGGCGAGGCGGCGGACCCCAGGTGGGTCCGGGAGGTGCTGGACAAGGGCGCCCCGAGGCACCTGGTGAATGGCTACGGGCCGACCGAGAACACGACGTTCTCGACGACGTTCGAGGCGATGCAAGGGGCTGCGTCCGTGCCTATCGGCAAGCCCATTTCGAACTCGGAAGCGTACGTGCTGGATGCGCGGATGCAGCCGGTGCCGGTGGGGGTTGCCGGAGAGCTGTACGTGGGCGGAGACGGGCTGGCGCTCGGGTACCTGAACCGGCCGGAGCTCACGGCGGAGAAGTTCGTTGCCCACCCGTTCAGCTCGGAGCCTGGCTCGAAGCTGTACCGGACGGGTGATGTGGCGAAGTACCTCCCGGACGGGACCCTCGAGTACCTGGGGCGGCGGGATGCGCAGGTGAAGGTGCGTGGCTTCCGCATCGAGCTGGGTGAGGTCGAGGCCGCGCTGGCGAAGCACCCGGGAGTGGGCGAGGTGGTGGTCCTGGCCAGGGAGGACATCCTCGGGGACAAGCGGCTGGTGGCGTACGTGGTGCGGCGAGGGGGCCATGCGGTGGAGCCGGGAGCGCTGAGGGTCTTCCTCAAGGAGACGCTGCCCGAGCACATGGTGCCCTCGGCCTTCGTGCGCTTGGAGAAGCTGCCGCTCACGCCCAATGGAAAGGTGGATCGCAAGGCGCTGCCCGAGCCGGACGTGGAGCGGGCCGAGCGGGAGGACCACGTCGCACCTCGGACGCAGATGGAGCGGGTGGTGGCGGACATCTGGGCGCCGCTGCTGAAGCAGGCCCGTGTGGGGGCTCATGACAACTTCTTCGAGCTCGGGGGGCACTCGTTGCTCGCCGCACGCGTGGCCACGCGTCTGCGCGAGGCGCTCCAGATGGAGCTACCCGTGCGGGTGCTCTTCGAGGCCCCGACGGTGGCGGAGCTCGCGGCGCGGCTCGAGTCCATGCCGGGTGGCAAGCAGGGCCAGCGTATCCCTCCGCTGGTGCCCGTTCCGCGCGAGGGGGCGCTGCCACTGTCCTTCGCGCAGCAGCGGTTGTGGTTCATCGAGCAGCTCGAGCCCGGCGGGTTCACGTACAACGTTCCCTATGCCCTGCGGCTGAAGGGGCGGCTCGACGTGGCCGTGCTGGAGCGGAGTCTCCAGGAGTGCATTCGCCGGCACGAGTCGCTGCGGACGACGTTCACGCAGGTGGCCGGCCGGCCTGTGCAGCGGATTGCTCCGGAGTTGGTGCTTCCGCTACCGGTGGAGAGCCTGGAAGGGCAGTCGGCCGACGCGGTCAGGCTGCACGTGGAGCGGGAGGCTCGGCGCCCGTTCGACCTGGAGACGGGTCCGTTGGTGCGGGTGACGCTGCTGCGCGTGGCCGCGGATGAACACGTGTTGCTGCTCGTGATGCACCACATCATCTGCGACATCTGGTCGTTGGACCTGTTGCTGCGCGAGGTGGAGACGCTGTACCGGGCGTTCTCCTCGGGAGCGGTGCACTCGCTGCCGGAACTGCCGGTGCAGTATGTGGACTATGCGAAGTGGCAGCGCGAGTGGCTGAAGGGCGAGTTGCTAGAGGAGCAGCTCTCCTGGTGGAAGCAGCAGCTCGCTGGAGCGCCGCCCGTCCTGGAACTGCCCACGGACAGGCCCCGGCCTCCCGTCCAGACCTTCCGCGGCGCCTATCTGTCACTCCCTCTACCCCCGGCACTGTCCGGGGCGATCCGGAAGCTGAGCCACGAAGAGGGCGTCACGCTGTTCATGGCGTTCCTGGCCGGGTTCCATGCGCTGCTGGCGCGCTACAGCGGACAGACGGACATCGTGGTGGGCTCGCCCATCTCGGGGCGCCACCGGCGCGAGGTGGAAGGGCTGGTCGGCTTCTTCCTCAACACGCTGCCGCTGCGGGTGGAAGGGGCGGGGGTGGATGGCTTCCGGGAACTGCTGGGCCGGGTTCGCGAGTCGTGTCTGGGCGCCTATGCCCATCAGGAGCTGCCCTTCGAGCAACTGGTGGACGCGCTTCAGCCCGCGCGAGACCTCAGCAGGTCACCGCTCTTCCAGGTCATGTTCGTCTACCAGACCGCGCTCGAGTCGCTGGCTCTCCCCGGGTTGTCCGTGGACGAGCTCACCTTCCAGCCAGGAATGGCGAAGTTCGACCTGACGCTGTTCGTGAGGGAGACGGCGGAAGGATTGTTGAGTCTCTGGGAATACAACACCGCGCTGTACGACGAGGAGACAGTGGCCCGGATGGCGGGGCACTACGTGCGGCTGCTGGAGGGAGCAGTAGCGGAGCCGGAGCAGCGTCTGTCGTTGTTGCCAATGATGGGGGAGGAGGAGAGGCGGAGGGTGGTGGTGGAGTTCAACGACACGGCGGAGTTGTACGCGCCGGCGAATGGGGTGCACGAGCTCTTCGAGGCATGGGCAGACAGGACGCCGGAAGCGGTGGCGGTGAGCTTCGGAGAGGAGAAGCTGACGTACGGGGAGCTGAACCGGA
>NZ_PZOX01000063.1:2500-5706 GCF_003044305.1 Vitiosangium sp. GDMCC 1.1324
AAAAGCTCCGGGGAGTTGCCAACCGAACGTTGAGCCGGAGATGTCCGAATGGGGAAACCCAGCGTGGCGAAAGCTGCGTTACCTCGGCCTGAATACATAGGGCTGAAGGAGCGAACCAGGGGAAGTGAAACATCTCAGTACCCTGAGGAAAAGAAAACAATGAGTGATTCCCGGAGTAGTGGCGAGCGAAACGGGAACAGCCTAAACCGGTGTCACGCAAGTGGCATCGGGGTTGCGGGTCCGCGGTAGGACCTTTGCTGGTTAGCGGAAGCACCTGGAAAGGTGCACCAAAGAGCGTGATAGTCGCGTACGCGAAAACTGGCGAAGGCCGAGCGGGGTACCCAAGTAGGGCGGGACACGTGCAATCCTGCCTGAATCTGCCGGGACCATCCGGTAAGGCTAAATACTCCTTGGCGACCGATAGTGGACAAGTACCGCGAGGGAAAGGTGAAAAGAACCCCAGTGAGGGGAGTCAAAAGAACCTGAAACCGCATGTCTACAAGCAGTCCGAGCACTACGTCGCAAGACAGTGCGAGGGCGTACCTTTTGCATCATGATTCGGCGACTTAATGTACGTAGCGAGGCTAAGCCGATAGGTGGAGCCGGAGCGAAAGCGAGTCCGAAACGGGCGAAACAGTTGCGTGCATTATAACCCGAAGCGGGGTGATCTACACATGGCCAGGTTGAAGTGAGGGTAACACCTCATGGAGGACCGAACTCATGAAAGTTGAAAATTTCTGGGATGAGCTGTGTGTAGGGGTGAAAGGCCAATCAAACTCCGTGATAGCTGGTTCTCCCCGAAAGATATTTAGGTATCGTCTCGGGTAATTCAATACCGGAGGTAGAGCACTGGAACGGCTAGGGGTCTCACCAGATTACCAAACCGTACCAAACTCCGAATGCCGGTAATTGTTATCCCGGGAAGCAGTCAGTGGGTGATAACGTCCATTGGCAAGAGGGGAATAACCCAGACCGACAGCTAAGGCCCCCAAGTCTAGTCTAAGTGAACACTAGAAAGGATGTGGCAGGTCATTGACAACCAGGAGGTTGGCTTAGAAGCAGCCATCCTTTAAAGAAAGCGTAATAGCTCACTGGTCGAGACAGGCCGCGCCGAAAATGTAACGGGGCTCAAGACTAGCGCCGAAGCTTCGGATTGCATACGTCAGGCGTATGCAGTGGTAGGGGAGCGTTGCAACTGCAGCGAAGGTAGACCGCAAGGGCTGCTGGAGCGGTTGCGAGTGCTGATGCCGAAATGAGTAGCGATAAAGGGGGTGAGAAACCCCCTCGCCGTAAACCCAAGGTTTCCTGGGTCAAGTTAATCTTCCCAGGGTTAGCCGGGACCTAAGCCGAGGCCGAAAGGCGTAGGTGATGGCAAGCAGGTTAATATTCCTGCGCCATCTTGTAGACGTTGAACCGAGGAGGGACGGAGAAAGCTAGACGAGCTGGCCGGTGGTTGTGCCAGTCCAAAGGCGTAGGGGTGTCGCGTACGATAAAAAGGCGCGGCAGCTATCCCCGAGACCCGATGGCGCCCCGCAAGGGGTAAGTCGTTGATGCTCTGCTTCCAAGAAAAGCTCCGCGGGGAGTCTACAGGGTGTCCGTACCGCAAACCGACACAGGTGGGTGAGGAGAAAATCCTAAGGCGCTTGAGAGAACTCTCCTCCAAGGAACTAGGCAAATTTCCACCGTAACTTCGGAAGAAGGTGGGCCTCTGGTAGGTGTAGGCGTACAGCCGAAGCCGAGAGAGGTTGCAGAGAAATGGCGGTAGCGACTGTTTACCAAAAACACAGGACTCTGCGAAGGCAAGAAGCCGACGTATAGGGTCTGACTCCTGCCCGGTGCTGGAAGGTTAAGGGGATTCGTCAGCCGCAAGGCGAAGCGATGATCCGAAGCCCCAGTAAACGGCGGCCGTAACTATAACGGTCCTAAGGTAGCGAAATTCCTTGTCGGGTAAGTTCCGACCTGCACGAATGGAGTAACGACTTCCGCACTGTCTCGGAGAGGGACTCAGCGAAATTGAAATAGCTGTGCCGATGCAGTTTACCCGCAGCAAGACGGAAAGACCCCGTGAACCTTTACTACAACTTGACAGTGACACTAGGGTTCGACTGTGTAGGATAGGTGGGAGCCTTTGAAGCCGGGCCGCTAGGTTCGGTGGAGGCAACGGTGAAATACCACCCTGTCGGATTCTGGTGTCTAACCACGCCCCCTCAACGGGAGCTGGGACACTGTCTGGTGGGTAGTTTGACTGGGGCGGTCGCCTCCCAAAATGTAACGGAGGCGCGCGATGGTTCCCTCAGCCCGATTGGAAACCGGGCGTCGAGTGCAATGGCATAAGGGAGCTTGACTGCGAGACCGACAGGTCGAGCAGGTGCGAAAGCAGGTCATAGTGATCCGGTGGTCCTGAATGGAAGGGCCATCGCTCAACGGATAAAAGGTACTCCGGGGATAACAGGCTTATCTCCCCCAAGAGTTCACATCGACGGGGAGGTTTGGCACCTCGATGTCGGCTCATCGCATCCTGGGGCTGGAGCAGGTCCCAAGGGTTTGGCTGTTCGCCAATTAAAGCGGTACGCGAGCTGGGTTCAAAACGTCGTGAGACAGTTTGGTCCCTATCTGCTGTGGGCGTAGGATACTTGAGAGGCTCTGACCTTAGTACGAGAGGACCGGGTTGGAGACACCGCTGGTGTACCAGTTGTCTCGCCAGAGGCATCGCTGGGTAGCCATGTGTCGATTGGATAACCGCTGAAAGCATCTAAGCGGGAAACCGACCTCAAGAACAGGTATCCCGGGCGCAAGCCCCTGAAGACCCGTCGAAGACTACGACGTTGATAGGCCGGGTGTGTAAGCGCGGTAACGCGTTGAGCTAACCGGTACTAATTGGTCGTGAGGCTTACTATACCTCAATCTCTCACAGGCTCCACCCAACGGGGGGAGTAAGGGATTCGAGGCCAAGGTCGAGGCCCCGAGCGCGCTCTAAAGAAGCGGCGCCGGGCCCGGAAGAAGGCACGAGCTTCTGAAGCAGGATTGAAAACTACCCTTTGTATGCACGAGTCACTCAGTTTCCGGTGGCAATGTCGGAGGGGTCCCACCCGTTCCCATCCCGAACACGGAAGTTAAGCCCTCCAGAGCCGATGGTACTCCGCGGGAAACCGCGCGGGAGAGTAGGTCGCTGCCGGATTTTTTTTGAAGGCCCCGAGTCCTCACAC
>NZ_PZOX01000064.1 GCF_003044305.1 Vitiosangium sp. GDMCC 1.1324
CCCCCGGGGTGAGGGCGATTGTGGAGCACCAGGGCTTGCCCACGGCCTGAGCGAGGTTGGCCCCGGCACGAGGGCCACATAAGGCCGCGTGGTGTTGAGGAGCAAGACAGCCACCAGGCCGGCGGCCCCTGCCAGGCACCTGATGGGAGCGAGGCCTGAGCAGGCGTGTACCCCAAGGGGGTTCAAGCGGTCTGTCCACCGGACGGGAGCATCGCTCGGGAGGCCCCGTCAGCGGCCCTCCTCGGCCCCTCCGCTCCAGCCCTCACCCTCAACAGGGCCTCTCTCCCGCCTATACGTCTGGCGAGGGGCGTAGACGGTGGGCTGGATGCCGCGTACCTCGTCGGTGAAGCCACTGATGCTCTCCGCGAAGCTCGGACACTGGTGCGCCCGGACGAACTTGATGAACGCCTCGGGGTTCGTCTTCCAGTCCATGGGGAAGCCCTCGAGGTTCTCGAAGACCGTGTCGACGCCGGCCTTTTTGAAGAGCTCGACCGCGTCCTCGGTGTACTTGTCGAAGTCGGTGTCGAAGATGCCCTGGTACATGAACCGCGTGTCGTTGTCGAAGAGCACCCAGCGCAGATAGTGGAGCTTGAGGGGCGCGAGCAGCTCGGGGTCACCCTCCAGCGCCTTCGCGAGCTTCTGCCCATAGGCACGGATGGTCTCCGCCGTCCCCGGTTTGACCTTCGCGATGATGGTGAATCCGTAGCACGCCGGTGTCCTCGGCCAGATGGGGCCGTATTTTCCAACTTCCCACGCGTCATCATGTTTCGGAATCGAGACCGCCACGGGGTTCATACCGGGAACGTGGTGGTGTGGTCAGTGAGGGTCAAGGCGTGGCGTGGCCGCATCGAGGCGGGCGCTTGGCCTCCTGCGCTCTTCCGTGCGGGGAGCGTGTCTGCGTTCATCCTGAGGGCTCCAGATCAACGGCGCAGGGCCCCTCGCCTCACCCTGGGGGGATGGGCGGACGTCATATGGGAGTGTCCCCGATGGGATTCGAACCCGTCGGGCTCGGTTACCGCGGATTGCCTGGGCGCTTCTTGGCCAGACGCCGTGGCGCACCACCGCATGCCCAGTCGCAACAGGGTTGACTACCCAACCCCTCGGCCACAGCGTTCACCGGAGAAAGGAGCGGACCATGTCCCCGCAGACCAGACCGAGTATCGTGTTCGCCCACGGCCTATGGGCCGACGGCTCGTGCTTTAGCAAGGTCATCTCCGCGCTTCAGGCGGAGGGGTACGAGGTGGTGTCCACCCAGAACAGCCTCGACACACTCGAAGGCGACGTCGCCGCAGTCATCCGCGCGCTGGGGCGAGTCAGCAGCCCGGCCATCCTCGTCGGCCACTCGTACGGCGGCACCGTCATCACAGCCGCGGGAACCGACGACCGCGTCGCCGGGCTGGTCTACATCGCCGCACTCGCCCCGGACGACGACGAGACGTCGCAGAGCCTGCAGAACCAGTTCCCCACCACGGACGTCTTCTCCCACATCGAGGTCGTGGACGGGCGCGTCTGGCTGCTCCCGGAGGGCATCGAGTGCTTCGCGGGAGACTTGCCCGAGCAGGAGCAGAAGCTCGTCTGGGCGACCCAGGGCGTGCCGGCCGCGGACCTGTTCAACCAGAAGATGGCAGGCACCGCTTGGAGGTCGAAGCCGAGCTGGTACATCGTGGCCAAGAACGACCGCACCGTCCACCCCGCGCTGGAGCGCTTCGTTGCGAAGCGAATGGGCGCCACCACCTATGAGGCCGACAGCAGCCACGTCCCGATGCTCTCCAACCCCAGGCTCGTGGTCGACGTGATCCGTACGGCTGCGAACGCCGTTCAAGGACGCATGGCGGAGCGGGTGCAGTACGAGCATCACCCGTCGCACTGACGCTCGGAACTTGCACCTTCACCAGGCGGGTGCAGGTCTTGGGCGAGCTGGGGCAGGCTCTTGCGTTGGAGGCTGTCACGGCGTCTGGGATTGGATCTGGACCCGCTCGCCAGGCTGTTCCGGAGTGCCTGAGATGATCACCAGAATCCGGCCCGGTTCCTTGCCGCTTCCCTGGAGGATCTGACGGATCGGTCCGACAGCATTGACGATGGCGGCCCCCGCGAGGTTGGTCGTGAAGGCAGCGAGCGGTTCGAGTGGAGCGCCGCCCTTGGGATCGCTGGACATGGCAAGCACGTACGGCCGGTTCGGCGTGAGCCCCGTCACGGCGGCCTGGAGGAACTGCACCAATCCCTGGTTGAACAGCGTGACATGCGTCGCCGGCTTGCCGTCGGCTCCCAGCAAGGAGAGCTGAACGCTGCCGACTGCATCGCCGAGGGGTTGCAGGTTCTGGGTCCCGTCGCCCTTCGGGACCGCGTTCGCCAGGTAAGCAACCCCTTGTGCTCCCTGTCCGATGGGAATCGTTGCGAGCACCTTGTTCGTCAGCGTGTCGATGGCGGTCACGGCATCGCCATTCTCGAGCCCGACGTACAACTCGGTCCCATCGCCCGAGGGCCACAAGCCGTGCGGCAATGCTCCCACTTCAATCGTTGCCACCTGCTCGAAGGTGTCGGTGCGAAAGGCCTTCACCTGATCCAGGCCACCGACCGTCACGTACGCGAACTGGCCATTGCTGTTGCGCACCATGTTCACATGGTTGGTGATGGGCCCCGTCTCCAACACCTTCAACACCTCGAACGGCGGGTTCGCGTTGAAAACCATCACCTTCCCTGAGTCCTTCAGCGTCAGCCAGACTTGTTTGCCATCTGGAGTCGCGGCGATGTTTGGACAAAACGGACTTTCCTGCTTCACACGGCCGACGATGCGCTTGCTGGCCGCGTTGATCACCACCGTCTCGGGGCTGAAGCTCGAGCAGACGTACCCATATTTCCCATCGGGCGAGAAGATCGTCATGCCCGGTCCATTCGGGACGGTGATTCGCGACTTCTCGAGATAGGTCTTGCCATCGAGCACCGCGACGTAGTTTTCGCCGCGCACGGAGACCCACACTTCCTTGCCGTTTGGAGTGAAGAACGCCTCGTGCGGTGAGCGACCCACGTAGGTGACGTGCTTCACCGCATTGGTTTCGGTGTCGATGAAGCTCACGGAGTTCGAGCCGATCGAGACGACGGCCAGCGTATGATTGTCGGGCGAGAACCCCATGCCGTGCACCAGGAGTTGGCCGCGATAGAGCGGGCTTAGGTTGCCGGGCGTGGGGTCTCCGAGTCGGATCACCCCGAGCAGCCGCTTGCTCGTGGGCTCGATGACGGAAACCGTGTTGGAGAACTGGTCGGAAGTATAGAACCGGTCGCGGGCGCTGATCGGGAGGTCCGGGGCGCTCGCGGCGCGTGGAGCCTGTCCCGCCAGGCAGGGCAGGGTGATGAAAAACAGTGCCAGTATCGCATGACGATGTGACATGTCAGTGCTCTTCGTGGGAGTGCGTTGAGACGCTCGGCGGAACGCCGGGGGGAGACGGCAGTTCTTGGAGGATCCGCTGCATCACGGCGATCTCTTCCCGCTGCTCGATGATGATCTCTTGTGCGAGCCGGCGCAGACGCTCGTCTTTGCCGTAACGGAGCTGGATGACCGCCATATCGATAGCACCCTGATGATGAGGGATCATCATCGCCGCGAAATCGCGATCAGGGTCACCCGTGTAGGGGATGTTCATCCCCTTGTGCATTCGAACCATCGCATCATCCATGAGCGAGCGAAACGATTCCGGCGCCGCGGGCTCCGGCACGTACGCGGCGTGTGCATCCGTGTGTTGGGTTGCTCGTCCGGGTGGATGGGCGCACGTCAGGAAGAGAAAGGAGAGGATGCACGGCCCCGTCCAGCGACAGATGCGCCGAAATCGGGTTGTGTGCCTCACGCGGAGCTCGTCTTTCATCAGATCGCCTCAAGTCGGACATCGACTCCTCACCGTTTCCACGGTGGATAGCATGCGTCATACCGAGGCAGGGGAGGGACCCGGCTGATCCCTTGAGTCGCAAATCGTGAATTCCGCACCCCACTGATGATAGGAATCGTTCACTGGTTGCTCGACGAGCGGTGAGATACGCGGGCTCGGGCGAGCGATCGAAGGAGGAATGCAAGAATTGCACTCCCGGCAGCGACCGGCCGTGCGACTTTTCGCCAAATCAGGCATACGAGGATGACATATGAAGCTGAAGAGAGTGGCGCATCAGAAAGATTGGGGAGCAGTTGAGAGGGGGAGGGGCTGGAGCGGAGGGGCAGAGGATGGCCGCTGACGGGGGCCGCCCAAGTTGTGCGCCCGGCGGGTGGAGAAGCCGCGCAGCCCCCTTGGGGTACGCGCCTGCCCAGGCCGCCCTCCCAGGGGGGAGACGACTGGGGGGGTTGGGCCTGTGGGCAGCCTCCGCCGGTACGCCCACCCGCGCTCCTCCACCTATCCCCTCCCCAGCCACACCTCGCCAGGGCACACGCTAACGTCAGTCTCCCACGGGTCTCCGTGGAGCCCCTGCCTGCTTGTGGGGTTCGGGGCCTACGAGAGCAGGATGCGGAGGAGGGTCGCAGCCCGCGCCGGATTGCCCCCTTCCAGGGCCTCCAGGGCCATTGCTACAGCAGACCCGCGCTAGAGCGCGCTCAACACAGCTCGGCGCAGGGCAGGGGGCGGCGTAACCAGCCGGAGCTCCTACGAAAACCGCTCTCGACCGTGCTGGAACTCTCTGGCCGGACGCCTCCAGCGGCGGGTTGGATTCCCGCCGCCTCCACTCTTCAGCTCGCACCCCGCCGCGCTCCCTCAAGCAGGAGAGGAGGAGGTGCGAGCGGGGCGTGAGGCAGCGGCCAGGAAGGAGCGGATGAAGGAGAGGACACCGAGAGTAGAGTGGGCCGAGTTGCTCAGGAGGACGTTGGACTTGGACGTGTTCGGCTG
>NZ_PZOX01000065.1 GCF_003044305.1 Vitiosangium sp. GDMCC 1.1324
AACTGCCTCTCACTCCCAACGGCAAGATCAACCGCAAGGCCCTGCCCGCTCCGGAGGCCTCTGCTGCCGAGTCCGAGTACGTCGCCCCTCGCACGCCCACCGAGGAGAAGCTCGCCGCCATCTGGGCTGAGGTGCTCTCTGTTCCTCGCATCGGTGCAGAGGACAACTTCTTCGAGCTGGGCGGTCACTCCCTGCTCGCCACCCGCGTCCTTTCTCGCCTGCGCAGTACCCTCCAGGTGGAGCTGCCCGTGCGCGCCCTCTTCGAGGCGCCCACCCTCTCTGCCTTCGCTCTCAAGCTCGAGCAGGCCCGGCTCTCACAGGGCCCCACGACGGCTCTTCCCCAGCTCTCCATCGCGCGCATCGGAGACATCCCGCTGGCCTTCGCCCAGCAGCGGCTGTGGTTCCTCGACCAGCTCGAGCCCGGCAGCCCCGTCTACAACATCCCCTCCGCTCTCCACCTCACGGGCTCGCTGAACACCGAGGCCCTGCGCCGCGCTTTCGAGGAACTCGTGCGCCGTCACGAGTCCCTGCGCACCACCTTTGCCTCTCACGATGGTCAGCCCGTCCAGCTCATCGCCCCGGCGCTCTCCATCCCTCTCGACGTGCTGGACCTCCAGGACGTGCCCGCCTCCAAGCGTGAGGACCGCGCCCGAGAGATGATCCACCAGGAGGCGCTGCGCCCCTTCGATCTGGCTCACGGCCCACTCCTGCGCGCCGCCCTGCTGCGTCTGGCCTCCGACGACCACGTGCTGCTCGTCACCATGCACCACATCGTCTCCGACGGCTGGTCCATGGGTGTGCTCGTGCGCGAGGTCGCCTCGCTCTACGCGGCACTCGCCTCCGGCAAGCCGCCTGCCCTGCCGCCCCTGCCCCTTCAGTACGCGGACTTCGCCCTCCGGCAGCGCTCGTGGATGCAGGGCGAGGTGCTCGACTCCCAACTGCGCTTCTGGAAGCAGCAGCTCTCTGGCGCTCCGCTCGCCCTCGAGCTGCCTACCGACAAGCCGCGTCCTGCCGTTCAGACCTTCCGGGGTGCCAGCCTGCCCGTGGCGCTCCCCAAGGCGCTCTCCGACTCCATCAAATCCCTGTCCACCCGCCTCGGCGTCACTCCCTTCATGACGCTGTTGGCTGGCTTCCAGGTGCTCCTGCACCGCTACTCCCGTCGGGACGACATCTCCGTCGGCTCTCCCATCGCCGGCCGCCGCAACACCGAGCTCGAGGGCCTTATCGGCTTCTTCGTCAATACGCTCGTCCTGCGCTCGCGCTTCTCCCCTGAGTCGTCCTTCCGCGACCTGTTGCTCCAGGTGCGTGACACCACCCTGGCCGCCTATGAGCATCAGGATCTCCCCCTCGAGAAGCTCATCGAGGAGCTCCAGCCTCAGCGCGACCTCAGCCGTCCTCCCTTGTTCCAGGTGATGTTCGTCCTGCAGAACGCTCCCTCCGAAGCGCTCACCCTGCCGGGCCTCACCCTGAAGCAACTGGAACTGTCCAGCTCCACCTCCAAGTTCGACTGGACGCTCGCGCTCACCGATGCGCCCAACGGCTTCGCGGGCGTCCTCGAGTACAACACCGACCTCTTCGAGCGCGACACCGCGGCCAGCGCCATGGAGCACCTGCGCGTCCTGCTCGAGGCCGCGGTCTCCCATCCGGAGTCCCGTCTCTCCGACCTGCCCCTGCTCTCCGCCGCCGAGAAGCACAAGCTCCTCGTCGAGTTCAACGGCCCTCTCGCCGGCTACCCGCGCGACGTCTGCCTGCACCAGCTCATCGAGGCCCAGGTCGAGCGCACCCCCGACGCCATCGCCCTCACCTTCGAGGGCCAGTCCCTCACCTACCGTGAGCTCGACTCGCGCGCCAACCAGCTCGCCTGGCACCTGCGCTCGCTCGGCGTCGGCCCCGAGTCCCGCGTCGGCCTGTGCCTGGAGCGCTCGCCGGAGATGGTCGTCTCCCTGCTGGCTACCCTCAAGGCCGGCGGCGCCTACGTGCCCCTCGACCCCGCCTATCCCCAGGAGCGTCTCTCCTGGATGCTCGAGGACGCCCACCCCACCGTGCTCCTGGTGCAGGAGCATCTGCTACCGCGTCTGCCCTCCCAGGGCGCGCATGTGGTGTGCGTGGACTCGGGCCAGGCCGGCATCTCCACGCAGCCCCGCCACGCGCCTCCCGCGCAGGCCACCGCCAACAGCCTCGCCTACATCATCTTCACCTCTGGCAGCACCGGCCGCCCCAAGGGCGCCATGAACGAGCACCACGCCGTCGTCAACCGGCTGCTGTGGATGCAGGATGAGTACAGGCTCGGCGCTCACGACGTCGTGCTGCAGAAGACGCCCTTCAGCTTCGACGTCTCCGTCTGGGAGTTCTTCTGGCCCCTCATGCAGGGTGCCCGGCTGGTGCTCGCGAAGCCCGGCGGCCACCAGGAGCCCAACTACCTGGCGCACCTCATCGCCCAGGAGCGCGTGACCACGCTTCACTTCGTGCCCTCCATGCTCAAGGTGTTCCTGGAGGAGCCCGAGCTGGAGCGCTGCACGTCCCTCGAGCGCGTGGTGTGCAGTGGCGAGGCCCTTCCCGTCGAGCTCCAGAACGAGTGCCTCCAGCGGCTGCCTCACGCCGAGCTGCACAACCTCTACGGCCCCACCGAGGCCGCCGTCGACGTCACCTATTACGCCTGCAAGGCGCGCGAGGCGCTGCGCTCGGTGCCCATTGGCCGCCCCGTGGCCAACACGGCCATCCGCATCCTGGACTCGCGCCTGCAGCCGGTGCCGGTGGGCGTGTCCGGTGAGCTGTACATCGGTGGCGTGCAGGTGGGCCGTGGCTACCGCGCCCGTCCGGACCTCACCGCCGAGCGCTTCATCCCGGATGCCTTCAGTGACACGCCCGGCGCTCGCATGTACCGCACCGGTGACGTGGCCCGCTGGCTGCCGGACGGCAACATCGAGTACCTGGGCCGTGCCGACTTCCAGGTGAAGATCCGCGGCCTGCGCATCGAGCTGGGGGAGATCGAGACCCAGCTGGCCCAGCATCCGGCGGTGCGCCAGGTGGCGGTGGTGGCACGCGAGGACCGGCCCGGCGACAAGCGGCTGGTGGCCTACGTGGTGAGCACGTCGGAGACGGATCCCACGGGCGAGCTGCGCTCCTTCCTCCAGTCGCGCCTGCCCGAGCACATGGTGCCCTCGGCCTTCATGGTGCTCGACACGCTGCCGCTCAGTCCCAACGGCAAGCTCGACCGCCGAGCGCTCCCCGCTCCGGAGACGACCGGCTCCGCCGTCGAGTACATCGCCCCGCGCACGCCCACCGAGGAGAAGCTCGCCGCCATCTGGGCCGAGATCCTCTCCGTGCCTCGCGTCGGCGCGGAGGACAGCTTCTTCGTGCTCGGTGGGCACTCGCTGCTCGCCACCCGAGTCATCTCCCGCCTGCGCTCCGCCTTCCAGGTGGAGCTGCCCGTGCGCGCCTTCTTCGAAGCGCCCATCCTCTCCGCCTTCGCGCGCAAGCTCGACGAGGCCCAGGGCAAACAGGCCCAGAGCGCTCCGAGGACCGCGCGCCCGATGCCCACGGAGCGCTCAGCCGAGCGTCCCCTGTCGTTCGCGCAGCAGCGGCTGTGGTTCCTCGACCAGTTCGAGCCCGGCAGTCCCTTCTACAACATCCCCGCGGCCCTCCGGCTCTCTGGGCAGGTGGACACCGAGGCCCTGCGCCGCGCCTTCGAGGAGCTCGTGCGCCGTCACGAGTCCCTGCGCACCACCTTCTCCTCTCGCGACGGCAAGCCCGTCCAGGTCGTCGCTCCGGCCCTCTCCGTCCCGCTCGAGGTGCGGGACCTTCTGGACGTGCACGCCTCCGAGCTCGAGGCCCGCGCCCACGAGCTGATGCGTCAGGAGACCCTGCGGCCCTTCGACCTGGCGCGCGGCCCGCTCGTGCGCACGAGCCTGCTGCGCCTGGCCCCGAGTGACCACATCCTGCTCGTCACCCTGCACCACATCGTCTCCGACGGCTGGTCCATGGGTGTGCTCGTGCGCGAGGTCGCCACGCTCTACGCCGCCTTCGCTTCTGGCCAGCGGCCTTCCCTGCCGCCCCTGCCCATCCAGTACGCCGACTTCGCCCACTGGCAGCGCTCGTGGCTGCGCGGCGAGGCCCTCGATGCCCAGGTGCGTTACTGGAAGCAGCAGCTCTCCGGCGCTCCGGCCCATCTGGAGCTGCCCACCGACAGGCCTCGTCCTCCCGTCCAGTCCGTCCGCGGCGCCCAGTACAGCTTCCGCCTCCCGCCCGAGCTCTCCGCGGCGCTCACCGCCACCAGCAAGCAGCACGGCGTCAGCCTCTTCATGACGCTGCTGGCCGGCTTCCAAGCGCTGCTGTCTCGCTACTCCGGCCAGGACGACATCGTGGTTGGCTCTCCCATCGCCGGCCGCCGCACCACCGAGCTCGAGGGCCTCATCGGCTTCTTCGTCAACACCCTCGTCCTGCGCTCGCGCGTCTCCCCCGAGGCCTCCTTCCGCGACCTGCTGATGCAGGTGCGTGACACCACCCTGGGCGCCTACGAGCACCAGGATCTGCCTTTCGAGAAGCTCGTCGAGCACCTCTCGCCGGAGCGATCCCTGGGCCACTCGCCTCTGTTCCAGGTGATGTTGACCTTGCAGAACACGCCGAGCGGGGAGCTCCGCCTGCCGGGACTCACCCTACGGCCGGTGGAGCTCGAGAGCACCACCTCCAAGTTCGACCTCTCGCTCGCCCTGGCCGAGAGCCCCCAAGGCATCCTCGGCGCTCTCACCTACAAGACCGACCTGTTCGACTCGGACACGGTGGCTCG
>NZ_PZOX01000066.1 GCF_003044305.1 Vitiosangium sp. GDMCC 1.1324
CCGAGGGGCGCGGCTTCTACCACCGCTGCGCCTGGAGTCAACCGCCTTCGCCGACTCTCTTTTCCGCCTACCTGGCTTCGTCGCCTTCGCGACTGCTGCCTCGGTGAGGGGCGCGGCTTCTACCACCACCGCGTTGGGAGTCAACCGCCTTCGCCGACTCTTTTCTTCCCACCCACCTACCTGGCTTCGTCGCCGCTGCGACTGCTGCCTCGGTGAGGGGCGCGGCTTCTACCACCGCCGCGTTGAGAGTCAACTCCGTGCTGCCGACCCCGTATTCCGTTTTTCAACTCGTCCGGACTCTCCGCCGCCATTGCGGCTTCGCCTTCCCGTCCGAGGGGGCGCGGCATCTATCACCGCCACGTCGGGAGTCAACCGCCTTATTCGGCCGACCATCCCGTCGAGAAGGTCTGGCGCATGTGGAGCTCGAAGACCCCGTGGGGGGAGACACTGCTACTCGGCTACTTCCTCTGCCTCGTTGGCCAATACCCCACGTCGACCCCCACCGATCCCCCGCCCCCAGAGAGTGCTCCTGACGCTGGATTGGTGCCATGCCCCCACGCATCCGCACGACCGCCTCCTGGCTCGCTTCAATCTCCAACCAGAGGAGCAAGCGCGCAGGCAGTCGCCGTTGGATCTACTTCTCCGTTGGCCCACGGATGACGTGCTCCCAGACGAGTAACCAGAGGCCCGACGCTCCTTCAGCCATCAACCGGGAAGCGTCGCGAGCCGCATCCGTCTTCCGACCCCGCAACGGTGTCCAGAGTCGTCCTGCCCCCCTCACCATTGGCCGCCCTGGCTTCGCGCCCGTGAGAACCTCGAATGGATGGGAGAGGAGACGGGCACCTGGAATGTCAGGATCCACCTGAGTGAAGAAGATGTGCGTGGAGCCGCCGACAGCGGGCAATTCATCCTCCAGGCGATGGGGCGCTCCTCCGCTCGATTCAAGCGCACCAGAGACAGAGTGCCGCGCTCCGTAGCGACACAGCCGCTCCGGTCCCTACCTGTCGTTTTCGCACACACCAGGGGCACGATGGAGAAGCTCGCGGCGGACACGGGCGACGACCTGGTGCTAAGCAACTCACGAGACCCGGAGACCATCTCTCCGACCTCGTCGCAAGCCTTGGCCCGAAGGACAGGGCGGGCACGGTCCGGCAGGACTCCGAAGCGGGCGACCTCGTCGTGGTCACGATTCCGCTGAAGAACGACAAGTCGGTTCCGGTCGAGCCGCTCGAGCGCACGAGCGTCATCGGCACCAACAATGACAACCTGTCGCGCGATGGGCAGAACACCGAGCTCGCCCCCGCGAAGACGACCATCAGCGAGTTGCCTGCGCACCTGCCATGGTCGAAGGAGCGCAAGGTCAACCACATCTGGTTCGAGCACCTCAAGGTGCGGGGGGAGCCCGCGGGCTCGAAGAATCGCCGGGCGCTGGCCATCGCCCGTGTCGGCGCCGAGGCAAAGAAGACCGTGGCCGGCTCGATCAACGCGAGCGGCTTCGACGTAGTGGATGCCGACCCACTTTCGGAGGAGTGGCGCATCCAGCGCCGGCGCCACGCCGAGCTCGAGACGCAGGGCTGAGCTTCCCGCCCCCCATTGCCGAAGGACACCTCGTGCCCGTTGCGCCTGACCCGGCCAGCTCTCACATCTCTGGAATATTTGAATTCCAAACGAGAACAGGAAATGCGGTATAGCGGCCTGGAATCGCGAAAAGGAATGAGAGGAATGCGCATGGCACACCGGAAGCTTGTGATGAGTTCGAGTCTGCTCCTGGCTCTGGCTCCGTCCCTGGGATGGGCGGCGGATGACAGGTTGTCCATCCCGGGAGCCTCCGTGACGGCGAGTGCGGATGACGGCAACCTCCCGGCCAACACGGTGGACGGGGACCTGAACACCCGCTGGTCGGCGCAAGGTGATGGGCAGTGGATCCAGTTCGACCTGGGTGCCCACAAGAAGGTGGCCTATGTGAAGATCGCATTCCTGAACGGAGCCACCCGGACGTTCACCTTCGACATCCAGACCTCCACGGACGGCATCACGTTCTCCACGGAGCGCTCGAAGGCAACGAGCAGCCTGACGAGTGGCCTCCAGACGTTCGACTTCGCGGACGTGGGGTCCGCGCGTTACGTAAGGCTCGTGGGGTACGGCAACACGTCCAACGCCTGGAACAGCTACCAGGAGGTGGAAATCTACGGAAGCGCAGCGGAAGCGGTCCCGAACGTCTTCACCTCCGCCCAGCTCACCACGGCCCTCGCCAACGCAACCGCGGGCACGACCCTCATCCTGGCGGACGGCACCTATACGAACAACGGCGCCTTCATCCTCAAGGGCAAGAACGGGACCGCCGCGAGCCCCATCACCATCAAGGCAGCGAATCGGGGGAAGGCCATCATCTCCGGCGGCGCATCCATCCAGGTGGTCGGCTCATCCCACGTCATCATCGAGGGCCTGAAGTTCACGAACACCGGCAACAGTGCCGTCGTGCTCGAGGGCTCCAACAACATCCGGCTCACCCGGAACACCTTCGCGTTGATCGAGAACGGTACCAAGCTCAAGTGGCTGCTCCTCAAGGGGAACGGAAGCAATCACAACCGGATCGACCACAACGACTTCGGAGGAAAGAGCGACCCGGATCCGGTCATCGCCATGGATGGCAACTACTCCACGCAGATGACCCAGTATGATGTGATTGAATACAACTATTTCCACGACATTGGACCGCGTCTCAGCAACGGATTGGAGACCATCCGCCTCGGCCTGTCCGACGTGTCTCAGCTCGATGGCCACGCCACCGTGCAGTACAACCTGTTCGAGAACTGCGACGGGGATCCGGAATTCATCTCCATCAAGAGCGGCCACAACACGGTCCGGTACAATACGGTCATCACCTCGCAGGGACAGCTCACCGCGCGTCACGGCAACAACAACAGCATCTACGGCAACTTCATCCTGGGTGATGGCAACAAGTCTGGCGTGGGAGGCATCCGGCTCTACGGAACCGACCACAAGGTCTACAACAACTACCTGGAGAAGCTGACCGATGACGCCCTTCTCATCGACGGGGGTGACTTCGACGGAGGGCCGACCTCCAGCAACTACACCGAGGATGATCTGGCAAAACACTGGAGGGTCTACCGGTCCGAGGTCGTGAACAACACGATCATCGACAGCACGACGGGGATCCTCATCGGGAGGAAGTATACGTATGCACCGGTGGACGTGAAGGTCGCCAACAACCTCATCCGGAATACGACGGGAACGCTCTACAACGAGTACAAGACGAGCAACACGCTGTTCCAGGGAAACATCGGGTATGGCGGGACCCTGACCAACAAGTCGCGAACGTCCAGCGAGATCCGCAACGTGAATCCGTCGCTGACTACGGTCGACGGCCTGCAGAAGCTGACGTCCACGAGCCCTGCCATCAATGCAGCAGTAGGCACGTACGCCTACGTCGCGGAAGACATGGATGGGCAGATCCGCTCCATCAACGACGTCGGCGGGGATGAGTACTCCACCGCCAGCATCGCCAACAGACCGTTGTCGTCGGCCGACGTCGGTCCGAACGCACCGTAGGGAACGAGAAGGAATGGGGGTCCGGAAACCCTTCCACGAAGAGCCTTCCGGCAGGGTTCCGAGCGAACGGCACCATGCGTTGGAGGCGCTCTTCGCGGATCGGCTCGAAGAGAGGTGTGGGGTGGTTTGGCGGCGGGCGCAAGAAGAAGCGCACGACACCCGCCAAAGCGGCCACTGGCCTCGTCCCTGCGGCCGAACGAATGGTAAGGCCAACCCTCAGAGCTGACGACCCCCCTCCCATTCGCTGCTCGCAGAGGCACAAGAAGGAGCGGAACCCCAGCGTTCTTGAGGCCATGCTGTATGACCACGTGACCCTGCTGAGAAGAGCGTGCCGGCAGCGACTCGAGTCGGTCCGCCCTGCGCTGAAAGACGCTCAGGATGGCACCGCCTCCCGAAGACCTGGGGACCATGAGCAGGCGGCCACCGACACGCCCCCTCCCATAGAGACTGGCTGATAAACCAAAGACGCTCGCGATGACCCTCTTCTCGAGTTCCTGCGTCATCTGCTGAACGCAACGCAACAACCCCCTCGATGGCTACCGCTACGAGCCGGTCCACATCGAGGACCGGAACAGCGACGTGCGCGTGGGGGGGCAACACCTTCACGGAAGCTGGCCCGGATACGTCATGGCGCAGCCACGTCTTCATCATCAGCGGCTCGCACCATGTCACCGTCCGCAGCCACCACTTCGACGACAGCTCGTTGCGGTTCCAGCTCGGGACGCAGAAGGGAACGAGTGTGATGCAAACTGTGGACGTGAGCGTCGTCGGCAAGAAGGAGCACCGGCGCGCGTGGGGAACGCGAGCGATGGCGGCAACTGCGACCACGCGGACTGGGCGGACGCGCATTTGCTCGAGCCGGTCCCAGCGAGGAGGCTCCCAGCGCGATGGAGCCGGAGTGTCCATCTCATTGCGGAAGACCGGAACGAGTTGCGGATCGTGGAGTTGGAGTTGCGCTACATGCAGCAGCAGGAGTTGCTGCAGGAGCTGAGCGAGGTGCTGTACGAGCAGCAACGCGAGCTGAGCGCGCTGAGGGCGGAGGTGGAGGCGCT
>NZ_PZOX01000067.1 GCF_003044305.1 Vitiosangium sp. GDMCC 1.1324
GCCGTCAGGACGGCATCGACACACTGCCACGGGTCCGCCACCATTATTTGAGCGCGTGACCGTCACGCTGCCGGTCCATCCCCTCAAAGGAGTGATGCTGCCGGTCGCCCGGTTCATTCGCAGCCAGGACGGTCGGCGCTACGTCGACGTGGAGTGCCCTCCTGGCCGGTACATGCGACTGCCGCTCGAGTGGACGGACCGCTCCCCACCCCTCGTTCCGCCGAGCATCAATGGTCGCGCAGTCCGCCTCTCCGTCCCCGTTCTGCTGGAGCTTGCCAGTGCAGTGCAGGTGGCGCTTGGTCGCACCCAAGGCCCGTCAGCCACGCCCCTGGCCAGCGATGGACCTACGTTGACACATGCCAACGTGTCCACCCCAGAAATCCGGCCCACCGTGGTCGGCACTGCCCGTGGCGGCAAGGCAGCAACTGCTCGGCACGTGGGCCGCCCTGCTGCACAAGGCGCTGCGCGCCGAAACCGTAGACGCGGAGGAAGGCGATGAACGACAAGGTTCGAGCCACGCATCTGGAGCGTCGAGCGGTGGTGTATCTGCGCCAGTCCACGCTCAGTCAGGTCCATGAGCATCGTGAATCCACGGCCCGTCAGTACGCCCTGCGCCAGCGTGCTCTGGAGTTGGGCTGGCCGCCCGAGCGCATTGAGATAATCGATGAAGACATGGGCCAGAGCGGTACGAGCGCGGACTGGCGGGCGGGCTTCCAGCGCATGGCCGAGGATGTCGCGCACGGACGCGTCGGCGCCATCTTCTCGCTGGAAGTCTCTCGCCTGGCGCGCTCCTCGGCGGACTGGCACCGGCTGCTGGACTTGTGCGGCCTGGCCGACGTGGTGCTGGTCGATGAGCAGGCCGTCTACACTCCGCGCGACTACAATGACCGGCTGCTGCTGGGCCTCAAGGGCACCATGAGCGAAGCCGAGTTGTACTGGATGCGTTTGCGCTTGCAGGGCGGCAAGCTGTCCAAGGCACGGCGTGGTGCCCTCCACATCACGCCGCCCGTGGGCTATGAGTGGGAGGAGGAAACGGGCCGGTTTCGCTTCGACCCCGACGAAGGGGTACAGCGAGCCGTGCGCCTTGTTTTTGAGCGCTTTCGCCTGGAGGGCAGCGCCTACGCCGTGCTGCGCTACTTCATGAAGAACGGGTTGAAGCTGCCCGTGCGAGAGCCGGGCACGCACCAATTGCACCCGGTGCCACCGCGCTACACCCTGTTGCTCTCCATGCTCCACAACCCCACCTACGCCGGTGCCTATGTCTTCGGGCGCAATGAGAGGCACATGGCGCTGGTGGACGGGCAGTTGCGGCGCCAGCGCCGTACGCGTTTGCCGCGGGAAGCCTGGAAGGTATGCCTGAAGAACCACCACCCGGCCTACATCAGCTGGGAGGAATACGAAGCCAACCAGAAGAGGCTCGCTACCAATCATCCCAGCTACCAGCAGCCGGACCAGCGCGGTGCTGCTCGCGAGGGGAGCGCTCTGTTGCAGGGGCTGGTGCTCTGTGGCCGGTGCGGTCACCGGATGCAGACGGCCTACCGGGAGTCCGGGCGTCCGTATTACGAGTGCCGCCGCATCACCGACAAGGGCATGTGCTGGACGGTGTCGGCCGCGGGCATTGACGAGGCAGTCGCCCGACTCTTTCTGGAGACAGTCCAGCCTCCGGAGATTGAGCTGGGCCTGGCCATCACCCGGGAGGTGGAACGGCAGGCCCAGGAGGTAGAGCGTCAGTGGAAGCTGCGGCTGGAGCGGGCGCACTACGAGGCGCAACTGGCCGAGCGCCGTTACAAGGCGGTGGACCCGGACAACCGCGTGGTGGCCCGCACGCTGGAGCGTGAGTGGAACGAGAAGCTGGGCGAGTTGGAGTCGCTCGAGCGCGAGCACCAGCAGGTACTGCGGCGCGAGATGGTGGAACTCACGAGCCAGGACAGAGCACGCCTGCTCGAACTGGCCAAGGACTTGTCGTACGTCTGGCACGCACGGAGCACGACGAATGCTGAGCGCAAGAACCTGCTGCGGATTCTGGTGCGAGAGGTGGCGCTCAGCCCTGTGGAAGTCCCGGAGCGCGGGATTCACATCCAGGTGCTATGGCAGACCGGTGCGTGCAGCGACCTGACCATTGCACGCCGCCCTTCCTACACGAGGGCTACCTCGCCCGAGACCATCAAGCTCATTGGCACACTGGTGGAGCAGAAGAGGACCGATAGGGAGATAGCGGCTGAGCTGAACCGAAGGGGGCTGCTCTCCGGAGTCAAGCGCGCCTGGGACAAGCAAGCGGTGCGCTGGGTGCGCAGGCGCTACGGCATCCACCGCCAGCCGGCGGGACGACGGCGAGGACGGCCTCGACAGCCGGAGCGCCGGGCCGACGGCCTGTATTCAATGCACGGTGTCACCGCACTGCTGGATGTTACTGATACAATGGTGCGCTCCTGGGTCGAGAAGGGCTGGCTGCGATGTGTCGAGGGCGGCGGTCCGGGCACCCCTCGGTGGTATAAGCTCGATCGCTCGACACTCAAGCGGCTGAGGGCCGCCAAGGCCCAGGGAAATGGCTCCAGCGGACGCGGAGCTGCTCAAATAAGTGTGGAGGAAGGTGGGGCATTATGAGGAGGCCATCAGGTACGCCAACACCCGGCGCCTGCCTCCACACCTGGCACAGGTGAAGACATCCAACGCGAACGTCCTGCGCAGCAGC
>NZ_PZOX01000068.1 GCF_003044305.1 Vitiosangium sp. GDMCC 1.1324
CCAGCCGTGCTTCCAACTGCCGCACCGTCTCCGCCAGCCCCAACCCTCGCGCACCTTCGAGTCCGGCGCCCGAAGCACCTCGAGCCCCGGACGAGGAGCGCAGGCCCTTGCCTCCGGCATACAGGGCTCCCAGCAGCAACGCGGGTGTCAGCTCGCGCGCGGCCTGCTCGTACTGGCGCTGCGTCAGCGAGTACAATCCATGGCCCGAGCCCGCCAGCAGGTAGTAGGAGCCCAGCGGCACTCCAAACGTCATGGAGTCGAAGGTGCCCAGCGCCACGCTGCCCGGGGCGAAGTGCCGCAGCGCCAGGGCCTGCTCCACTTTCTCACTGGCCTGCTGGTAGGCCGGTGGCAATTGCGCCCGCCGCGCGGTCATCTCCGTGTAGCGGGTGCCGTCGCTTCCCGGGCTGGTGGAGAGAACGTCCCTGGCGGCGCGGCCCATGCCCCGCAGCACGTCTCCGGCCTGTTCGGCCCGATCCGGATAGCGCGACAGCGGCATTCCCCGCCGCTCCAACTCCTCGAGCACCGACGGCATGAGGGCCAGCGTCTGTCCCAACAGTTTGTCCCGGGCCAGCAGCCGCAGCACCTCGTCCACTTCGTCGTCATGGGCCGAGTGCAGGACGAAGAGGGCGAACACCTCGGCGTGGATGAGGCCGTAGCGCTCGGTGGCGGTAGTGAGGAAGGAGGCCCGCTTGCGCTGGAGGATGTGGGCGGCGTCTTCGCGCATGGGCCCCAGGGCGCCCAGCCGCACCGCGTGCCAGTCGTCCAACGCCTCCACCAGCCGGGGCATGTCCACGCGCTGCTGCAACGCGACGAATTCGGCGGGCGAGGTGCACGTGAGGAAGGGGGCAAGCAGCGCCTCCCCGTCGCCGGAGGAGAAGTCGGGCCAGTCCGGGGGCACCGCCTTGCCTCCGCAGGTAGGAGGGCCTTGGGTCGTCGTCCCCGCGCTCGCCAGGGCGACGTCCGAGCCCAGTCCACGGGTGCTCCGGCGGCGATGCAGCCGCTCCTGCCTATCCGGCTCGGTGGAAGTAAGAGAGGCGGGTGCTTCGAGTGGGGGCGTACCGGCTGCCGTTTCCCGCAACGTGGAGAGGGCAAGCGGGCCCTGGGGGCCGCCCTGGCCGGGTTGCGGCGCCAGCGTGACGCACCCGGTGGTGAGCAGCGCAGCCCCCAGCAGTAGCGCCGCCCACGTGTACGCCCGGCCCTCAGCGAGGCGAGCGAGGGAGTGGGCAAGGAAGCGAGGGAGCAGCACGGGTCTACCGGCGAGCTCTTCTTTCAGGGACGACTCCGAAGGGAGGGAGCCATGGCCCTGGAAGCCATCATGGAGCGATTCAAGGAGAGCAGTCCCCTGACGGTGATGGTGCGGTGGGTGATGCAGCAGGCGCTCAGCCGGGAGTGGATGGAGGGGGTGTTCGAGCGCAACCGTGACAAACAGTACACGCGCGAGTTGCTGTTCTCCACGGTGGTGGACCTGATGGGGTTGGTAGCGCTGGGTGAGCCTGCCCCGAGAGGTGGAAGCGGCCACGACGCTGGAGCAACTGGAGGCGGTGGCCGAGCGCTTCGGCAAGGCCCTGGGAGGCACGGGACTGCGCGTGCTGGTGATGGTGGCCAGCATGGGCATGGCCAGGGGACTGCCCCAGGTGCCGCAGGGTGGGCTCACCGGGCTGCTGGGCTCGCCCCGGTACGCACTGCCCGGAGGCCTGTCGCTAGAGGGCGCGACGACGGTACGCATGGTGGCCGACGGCACCGTCCTCGTCACGGGCGTCGCCGCGGGCACGGTGGCGGCCACTGCCGGCAGCGCCTGCACGGATGGCTCCCAGAAGCAGGACGGCCACCACTGGCACCACCTCGCCACCAACAAGAACGACTCCTCGACGGCGCGGGGCGGTCCATGGACGCCGGTATTCGAGGACCTCTTCGAGAAGGCGGGGATGTCGCTGGATGCGAAGGAGAACCTTGTCTACCTCAAGGGCCACAAAGGGCCACACCCGGAGGAATACCACCTGGAGATTCAGCGTCGGCTCTCCAGTGCGCTCGCACGGTGCCGCACTCAGCCGCAATGTCGAGACCTTCTGGTGAAAGCCCTCAAGGAGATCGCGGACGAGGTCTGTACGCCAGGGTCAGAGCTCCACCGGTTGCTGACGAAGAGATAAGACAGCGCCATGGGTGACGAGCGATGAGCCGTTTCTACGACCTGACGGATGACAGGCGCGAACCAGAACGCTGGCACCTGCGCCACCCCATCGATGAACAAGGTCAAAAGATCGATCCCTGGCAGTTCACCGAGGGCCGACGGCT
>NZ_PZOX01000069.1 GCF_003044305.1 Vitiosangium sp. GDMCC 1.1324
GGTGGTGATGCTGAGAAGCTGCAGATGAGTCTCGCGACGGAAGCGGCGCGCCAGCTGGCGACGACGGTCAAGTCCGTCCCGCAGATGCAGGGAATCTCCACCCGGTGGCTGCTGAAGCTGCTGCCGTGGGTGCAGGTCTCCGGCGGCGTGTACCGCGTCAACCGCCGCTTGAGCTATGCCGTTGGCGACGGCCGGGTGTCCTTCACCAGCACCGGCGCCAAGGTGCAGGTCATCCCGCAGGAGCTCGTCGAGCTGCCGCTGCTGCGTGGCTTTGAAGACGTCGAGGTGTTGACCGCCCTGGCCAACCGCTTCGAGCAGAAGGAGTTCAAGGCCGGTGAGGTCATCACCGAGGCCGGCAAGGAGGCCGACTCCATCTGCCTCATCGCCCACGGCAAGGTGAACAAGATTGGCGCTGGCAAGTACGGCGATCAGACCGTGCTCGAGGTGCTGGCGGATGGCGACCACTACAGCTACCAGGTGCTGCTGGAGTCGCAGGACTACTGGCAGTTCACGGTCAAGGCCGTCACCCCGGTCACGGCGCTGATCCTCAAGCAGTCCGCGTTCGAGGCGGTGGTCGCCCAGTCCCCGTCGCTGCAGAAGCACATCGAGGAGTTCAAGGCCCTCTCGAAGAAGAAGCAGGACCAGACGGGCCAGGCCGCCATCGAGCTGGCCGCGGGCCACTCGGGTGAGCCCGTGCTGCCGGGCACCTTCGTCGACTACGAGACCTCTCCGCGTGAGTATGAGCTGAGCGTGGCGCAGACCGTGCTCCAGATTCACACGCGCGTCGCCGACCTCTTCAACGACCCGATGAACCAGACCGAGCAGCAGCTGCGTCTGACCGTCGAGGCCCTGAAGGAGCGCAAGGAGCACGAGCTCATCAACAACCGCGAGTTCGGCCTCCTGCACAACGCCGACCTCAAGCAGCGCATCCACACCCGCAGCGGGCCTCCGACCCCTGATGACATGGATGAGCTGGTGGCCACGGTGTGGAAGGACCCGTCCTTCTTCCTGGCCCACCCCCGCGCCATCGCCGCGTTCGGCCAGGAGTGCAACCGCCGCGGCATCTACCCGACCCCGGTCGAGGTGAACGGCCACCACGTGCCCGCCTGGCGCGGCATCCCCATCTTCCCCTGCAACAAGATTCCCATCACCGAGGGCCGCACCAGCTCCATCCTCCTGATGCGCGCGGGTGAGAAGAACCAGGGCGTCATCGGCCTGCACAACGCCGGTATCCCCGATGAGATCGAGCCCAGCCTCTCCGTGCGCTTCATGGGCATCAACGAGAAGGCCATCATCTCCTACCTCGTCAGCACCTACTTCTCCACGGCGGTGCTCATCCCCGACGCGCTCGGCATCCTCGAGAGCGTGGAGATTGGCCGCACCTAGAGCAGGCGCTGTCTGTACGCAGCTCGGACCTGGTTGAGGAGTAGTCCATGGCGAATTCAGTGAACACGGGTGGCGGTGGTGAAGTGGAGATGCATCAGACGAGTCTGAGCACGGCCGCTGCCCGGCAGTTGGCGACGACGACCAAGTCGTTGCCGCAGATGGAAGGCATCTCTCCCCGGTGGCTGCTGCGGATGCTGCCCTGGGTGCAGATGTCGAGTGGCGTGTACCGCGTCAACCGCCGCCTGACCTATACCGTGGGGGACGATCGCCTCAGCTTCGGCAACGTCGGCGCCCGGGTGGAGGTCATTCCCCAGGAGCTCGGCAAGCTGCCCCTGCTGCGCGGTTTTGAAGGCGACAGCGCGGTGCTCGACTCCCTGGCCAGCCGCTTCGTCCAGAAGGAGTACAAGCCCGGCGACGTCATCGTCGAGGCGGGCCAGCCCGCGGAGCATGTCATCCTGATCGCCCACGGCAAGGCCAACAAGCTGGGCGTGGGCCGGTATGGAGATCAGGTCATCCTCGACGTGCTGGGCGACGGCGACCACTTCGGAGATCAGGCGGTGGTGGAGTCGAACGACCAGTGGACGTTCACGGTCAAGGCCATCAC
>NZ_PZOX01000007.1 GCF_003044305.1 Vitiosangium sp. GDMCC 1.1324
CTCTTCCACCGGCGCCTCCATTGCCTCCGTTGGTCGTCCGCAGGGTGCAGGAGTCCATCTCCACCCCGGAGTTGAGGAGGAGCACGGCGATGGAGGCACCTCCGCCCTTGCCCCCGCCCGCGCCCTCACCCGGGCAGCCGCCAGCGCCCCCACCTCCTCCGCCTCCACCCTCCGCCCCCGCCGAGAAGTTGGCGCGGCCGTAGCCACCCCCGCCACCTCCGCCGCCCCCGCCACCGGGGGAACCTCTCCGGCCGTCGGCTCCACTCTTCGCGACCCAGGTGCCGGCGTCGACCAGCAGCGTACCGATGCCGTCGTCCGCCGCTCCGGGCGTTCCGGCGTCTCCTTCGAGGCCATCCTGCCCAGGGTCTCCCGGATACGCCATGACGTTGCAGGTGGGGCCCGCGGGGCAATTCCCGGGATCGTTGGACCGTCCGCCGTCGCCCCCCCGCGCGGAGGGCGTTCCTGCCATTCCTGGCAGGCCTTCGGGACCAAATTCGAAACCGCCATCACCCCCCCGTCCGCCCGAGGTGTTGACGGAGCCGCAGCTGCTCACGCCGGGCGGGCCACCCGCGGTCGGCGCGGAAGAAGCGGGCGATCTGTCGACGGCGCTCATGCCCACCCCTCCGTCCGCGCCCCCCATGGCCATGGAGGGCTCGTTGCCGGGCAGGCCATTGGAGCCGGCGCCGGCCGTGATCTCCACATGGCGCAGGCGCACGCCGCTCGAGTCCATCACCCGCAGTCCGATGGAGGGCGCGCCCGCATCCGGATCCGGGCTCGTGCTGGAGTTGATGTGCAACCACTCCAGGATGACGCCGGAATCCGCTCCCAGCCCCTTCACCGTCAGGCCGATGCTACCCCCGCCCAGCTGGGTGATGTTGCTGGCGCTGCGCGCCCAGTTCGCCGCCGCTCCGGCGTAGCCGCCGTGGAGCGAGACGGGCTTGTCCAGCTGGAGCCCCGGCTCGTCGTAGGTGCCCTGGGCGAGGTAGAGGGCGGCATGGCCGTCGGGGATGCGCTCCAGCGCATACGTCAGGGTCTTGAAGGGGGCCTCGCGGGTGCCTGCCGTGATGGTGTCCTGGCCCGCCTGGGGGTCGACGAAGATGCCGCCGTCGGCCATCCCGTCCACGCCATCGCAGTTGGCGTCGAAGAAGAGATCATCCGGCTGGTCCGCCGCGGAAGGATCGCACGTGGTGGGCTTGCAGAGCCCGGCCTGCACGCAGTCGTCGAAGGCCCCATCGAAGTCGTAGCACCCGATGGCGGCCAGCAGTGCCACCGCGAGCGCGGCGGCCCATGGCTTCTTGCTCTGGAGCATGTGAGTCCTCACGGCAGTGTTCCGGCCACGCCCACCACGCCACCGCCGTTGAGCACGGAGGCGGTGGGCCGCACCTTCTGCTCGCCCTCGCCCTTGCCAGACAGCAGGTAGATGAGCCCCGTCGTCACCACGCCCGCCGCGCCCAGCGCGAAGGCGCCCTGGCTCAGGAGCTGCGAGCGCTTGCCCGACTGCACCAACGCGGCGCCGTCCTCGGGCCCCGTGACATTCATCTCCTTCAGCTTGCGGTAGTCCGCGCCCGCCTGGAGGTAGAAGTACGTGCCCACGCCCAGCAGCACCGCGCCACCGGCGGCGGGAACCCAGGCCAGGCCCGGCGCGCCCGAGCGGGTGGCCGTCACCTCGGGCCGGGTGGGCTGCAGGGGCTGGACCGGCTGTTTCGTGGGCGGCGGTGCCTGGACGACGGGGGCCGCCACCGGGCGCAGCGCCTGGCGCACCTGAGTCACCACCTTCTCGCTGGACTCGGTGAGCGCGTCGAGCAGCTGGTCCTCATGGACTCCTGGCACGTAGTGCTCGGAGAGCAGCTCGCCGTCACGCGTGGCGTAGGCCTTGAGTCCCACCCGGTAGCCACTGAGGAACTGCACCAGCTCGGTGATCAGCACCACGTCGGCTTGGGCGGCCTCACCCATGGTGATGCGGCAGGCGGCCTCCAGGCGGTTGCACCCGAGCACCGTCTTGCGCTGCGCGGGAGGCAGCTGCTGCGAGAGATCCGAGGCGCGCACCACCTGGAACCCCTGCGTCTTGAGCTGCTCGGACACGTGCTCCTGGGCGAAGGAGACGATGTGGGAAGGCACCCCCGCGGCTTCGGGCGGGGCGATCAGCACGGTGAGAGGTGCCTCGGAGGACGCGGGTGCCTGGCCGAGCACGACGAGCGTGGCGAGGAGTGTGAGGAACACGATTTGGCCACTTTCCCCTCATGTTGCGCCTACCGCAAGGTCACGCACTCGCAGTGACGACTGGTGCGTGACACCGTATGTCCGACCAGGCGGGCTCAGCGGCGAGGCTTCTCGGGCATGGGCCGGATGTGTGTCTTCTCCGAGTTGTCGAGCTCTCGCGGTGCGTCATCCTCCTCCAGGTCCTCGGAGGGGGCGGGAGGAGGCGGACGGGAGGGCGCCGCGGGAGCGGGCCGGCGAGCGGGAGGAGAGGCCGTGACCGGGCGGGTGCCGGCGGCGGGGCTGGGGCGCGGGGGAGGCGTGCTGGGACGAGCCGCGGGACGCGGAGGCGGGATGCCCCGGCCCTGGGTCTCGAGGTCGTCGGCCAGCAGGTCCGCGGACACCTGCACCTTGGGCTCATCGGCGGGGGCGCCCAGCCCGTCCTCGGCCTCATGGGCGAAGGGGTTGCGGGTGGGAGGAGGCGTCCGGTCGTCATCCGCGTTCGGAGGCGGAGGCGGCTTGTTGGCGGGGGGGTTGGGCCGGAGGGCGGGCCGCGCGGGGGGAGTCTCGACCGGCTTGGCGCGGGCGGGGGCTTGCGGCTCGGCGGCCTTGGGGAGGCTCGCGGGTACCTGCACCTGCACCGGCGGGGTGGCGGGCGCGGCGGGCTTGCCCTCCTTGGCGTCGCGGGCCTCCTCCTTCAGCCGCTCCTCGAAGGCGAGCCACTCCTTCTTGTAGCTGGCGGGATCTGGCTCGCCGCGCTCGCGGTGCTTGAGCGAGGGGGCCCAGCGCACGGCGTACGTCTCGCCCAGGCGGAAGGAGGGCGGCGGGGGCAGGCCGTAGGTGGTTGGGTCGAAGAAGGACTCGTCCAGGTCGGCGAAGCCGTAGGCGCGCGCCTTGTCCACGAAGGTGGGGATGATGCCGGTGGGCGCGTGGTAGCCGAGGATGTGGCCCTCCTCGTCCTTCGTCACCGGGGTGAAGACGAAGATGTCCTGGGTGCGGTACTCGCCCTTCTCGCTGAGCGGGAGCACCTCGGAGAGGGCGATGGTTTTGCGGCTGCCGTCGTGGAGGCGCTCGCAGCAGATGACGAAGTTGATGGCGCTGGCCACCTGGGCGCGGATGGCCACCATGGGCAGCTCGATGCCGGACATGAGGCAGAGCGACTCGATGCGGCGCAGCGTGTCCGTGGGCGTGTTGGCGTGGGTGGTGGCGAGCGACCCACCGTGGCCGGTGTTCATCGCCTGCACCAGGTGGAAGGCCTCGCCGCCGCGCACCTCGCCCACCACGATGCGGTCCGGGCGCAGACGCAGGGCCGAGTGCAGCAGGTCTCCCATGTCCACGCCGCCCTTGCCGAACTTGTCCGGGGGCCGGCTCTCGAAGGGGACGAGGTGGGACTGGTTGAGCTGGAGCTCCGCCGAGTCCTCGATGGTGAGGATGCGCTCGTCGTCGGGGATGAGGGAGGAGACGATGTTGAGCAGCGTCGTCTTGCCCGAGCCCGTGCCACCGGACACCAGCATGTTGAGCTTGGTGTGGATGCCCGCGTCGATGAGCCGGGCCATCTGCTGCGTCATCGACTTGAATTTGATCAAGGACTCGATGGTGAGCTTGTCCTTGAAGAACTTGCGGATGGAGATGGTGGTGCCCTTGCGGGCGATGGGCGGGATGACGACGTGGATGCGGCTGCCGTCGGGCAGGCGCGCGTCGAGGCGGGGGCGCTCGTCATTGAGGAGGCGGCCGACGAACTGCGCCATGTTGCGCGCGGCGCCGATGAGGCCCTCCTCGGTGAAGGTGGCATCGGTCTTGGAGACCTTGCCCTTGCGTTCGATCCAGACATCGGTGGGCCCGTTGATCATGATCTCTGAGACGCTGGGGTCGTCGAGATAGGGGAGGACGGGCTTGAGGAAGGCGCGGAGCGACTCGGAATACATCGACATGGCCCCCCGAGGGTAGCCCGAGACCGGCCCGGGCCCAAGAGGAGGGCCTGCTCGCCGGTCGGACGGGCGGGGGGCTCAGGCCCACCGCGCCTGCGCTTCCTGGCTCCCGCCCCCGGGGAGGGTGAAGAAGAAGGTGGTCCCGGCACCTGGCCGGTTCTCGACCCAGATCCTCCCGCCGTGGGCCTCCACGATTCCCTTCACGATCGACAGCCCGAGCCCCACGCCCTGTTGCCGCGTCTCCTCGGGTTGCCAATAGCGCTCGAAGATGTGGGGGAGCACCTCCTCCGGGATGCCCCGCCCGGTGTCACGCACGGAGATGAGTGCTTCTCCCGGGCCTCTTTCCGCCCGGATGAAGATGCGGCCTCCCTCCGGAGTGAACTTGATGGCGTTACCCACCAGGTTCGAGAGCGCCTGGACCACGCGGTCATGGTCACAGGGGATATCCCACCTGCCAGCGGCCGATGCCGCCTCGAGCGTGAGGTGCCTGGCCGTGGCGAGGGGCCGGAGTGTCTCGGCGGCCTCCTGGATGAGGCGGGGGATGTCGACGGGGCGCTTGGAGACGGTGAAGGTGCCGGACTCCATCTTTCCGAAGTCCAGGAGGTCCGTGATGAGACGCGCGCCCTGGAGCGCCGCCTTCTCCATGCCCGCCGCGAGCTGCTCGAGCTTCTCGCGCGTCTGGGGCCCTTCCCCCGTGAGACCCGGCACGAGCCGGTGCAGCACCTGCGCGTTGAGCCGGATGGCATTGAGGGGGTTCTTCAGATCGTGGGACACGATGGCGATGGTGTCCTCCCGGGCCCGTACGGACTTCTGGGCCTCCTGGTAGAGGCGGGCATTGTCGACCGCCAGGGCCATGCGCCTGGTGACTTCCAGCGAGAAGGCCAGGTCTGATTCGTCGAAGTCCCGGTCGGCCGCCACGAAGGACATGGCACCAAAAATCCGGCCGCGTGCCTGCAGTGGAATGATCATGTACGAGCGCATTCCGAGCTGCAGGGCGAGGTCGGCGCACTCGGGCTCCAGGATTTCACGCACCTGGGCCTCTGTCAGCGAGGAGACCCGCACGGGACGGCCCGTCTCGATGCTGTTCATCACCACTGTTGAATCGGTCACCCACCTGTGACGGGAGTGAAACACGAGGGCCAGCCCCTGCTTCTCCGGGTCCGCATGAGCCACCGCGACGCGCTTCAGCCCACCCCGCTTCACGCGCAGGTCCACCACGCACCAGTCCGCCACGCTCGGAACGGCCAGCGCCGCCAGCTTCTTGAACACGGTCTCCGGCTCGAGCGACTCGGAAAGCGCCTCGCCCAGGTCCGCCAGGAACTGCTGCCTCCGGGCAATCCGCTGCTTCTCGGAGATGTCACGGAGGATGGCCGTGGTGACGACCCCCTCTCCCTCTCCCGCCGGGGACGAGGTCAAGGAGACCTCCACGGGGAGCTCGGACCCGTCCTTCCGCAGGATCCAGAGCTCCAGGAGCCCTCCTCCATGCAGGGACGCGGGAGCAGCCGGGCACCAGTTGCCCTCCTGGAAGTGCGTGCCATGGAACCGCTCCGGGACGATGCGCTTGACGGGATGGCCGATGAGCTCCTCTTCGCCGTAGCCCAACCAACGCAGGGCCTGGGCGTTCGCGAACTCGATGTGTCCATCTTCCCGCGTGACGATGATGGCATCGTGGGAGGCTTTCATGAGCCCGCGGAACTTCGCCTCGGCGGAGCGCACGCGAGCCTCCGTGCGCTTCTGTTCCGTGAGGTCCCGGACGTGAGCGGCCCGGTAGAGTACGCAACCCGCATCGTCTTTCACCGCGGTCGCGTCCACCAGCACCGGAAACACGCTTCCATCCTTTCGGATGTGCTGGGACTCGAAGACGTGGTGTCCCTGCTCATGGATGAGCTGGAGGTGACGCCTCAGGTCCTCCCAGGCCGAGGGCGCGAAGACCTGGGTCAGCGGCTGTCCCGTCAGCTCCTCCACCGTGTACCCATGCATCCGGGCGAAGGCGGGGTTCATCAGTTCGAGCCGCTGGGCGTCCACGTCGCCAATCACGATGCCCCAATCGGCGTGCTCGAAGAGGTGCTGCCATTGGCGGAGCATGTCGTCGGTGCGCTTGCGCCGGGTCAGGTCCCGCGTGACCTTCGCGAACCCGATGAGATGGCCGTCGCGGTCCTGAACGCGGGTGATGACGACGTTCGCCCAGAAGCTCGAACCGTCCTTCCTGACGCGCCAGCCCTCGTCCTCGGCGTGTCCCTCGGACGCGGCCTGCTCCAACGCGCGAGTGGGCTTTCCGTCTTCGACGTCCTTCTTCGTGTAGAAGAGGGAGAAGTGCTTGCCGATGATCTCCTCGGCCTTGTAGCCCTTCAGGCGCTCCGCCCCCTCGTTCCAATTCACCACGTTGCCCGCGGGGTCCAACATGAAGATCGCGTACTCGCTGATCTGGTCCGTGAGCTGGGCGCGCAGACGGTAGGACTCCGCCTGGATGCCCATCCGCACCAACTCCGTCACGTCCATCGCCTGATGGAGGATGTAGCGCAGCTGGCCGTCGGCCCCCAGCACGGGCGTGTTCAGCGGCCTCCAATATCGCTCCTCGAATCCGCCCCCCTGCTCGGCTGGACGCCGGAGGTCGTACTTCTGCACCTCCAGCGCGTCGGGAACCCGTGTCTGTCTCACGCGCTCCAGGGAAGCCCGCAGCTGGCTGACGCCCATGGCATTCGGGTCGGCCGGGTTGTCTGGGAAGACGTCGAAGATTCCCCGCCCCACGATGTCCTCCCGGCGGTTCATCGTCGCGCGCAGGTAGGCGTCGCTCGCGGCGACGATGGTGAACTCAGGAGTGGGGAGCAAGGCGAGGTAGAGCCCGGGACAGGCGGCGAACAAGAGCTGGAAGTCAGCGGGTGGGCTCGGAATGGGAGTGGGGTTCACGACCTTGCTCTGGGTGGCCTTCGGTCTCTGTGCTCGAATCCATGGGGCGGGAGCGGACCCATCCTGAGGGAAAAGCTAGGGCGGGCCGCTCGGGGGCGCCGCGTTCTCATGCGATAGAGGGAGGAGGTGGGCTGCCCGCTGAAGCGGCGGCCCTTCGAGCAGCACCCGGGCAGAGGTGGGAGCGAGCTCAAGGGTGCTTCCGCTCGAACCCCATCGCAGAAAACACTGGCGCCATCCGACCGCAGAAGTAGTGTAGGGCGATACCTCGACCGAGGTACGAGACGCGGAGGCGTGATGGGCTCGATGAAGGACCGGCTGCCGGCGGATTGGAAGAAGGTGCTGAAGGACGTGCTGGCGAGCCCGGAGTTCGAGGAACTGGAGGCCTTCGTCGCCCAGGAGCGGCGAGAGCACACGGTGTACCCGTCGGAGGAGGACCTGTTCTCGGCCTTCCGGCTGACGCCGTACGACGAGGTGAAGGTGCTGTTGCTCGGGCAGGATCCGTACCACGGGCCGGGGCAGGCGCACGGACTGGCGTTCTCGGTTCAGCCGGGAGTGAAGCCGCCCCCCTCCCTGGTGAACATCTTCAAGGAGCTGGAGAGCGACGTGGGCATGTCCAGGCCGAAGGACGGCTCGCTGGTGCCGTGGGCGGAGCAGGGGGTGCTGCTGCTCAACGCGGTGCTGACGGTGCGCGAGGGAGAGGCCAACGCGCACGAGGGGCACGGCTGGGAGCACTTCACCGATGAGGTCATCCGGAAGGTGAGCGAGAAGCCGGAGCCGGTGGTGTTCCTGCTGTGGGGCAGCTACGCGCAGAAGAAGGAAGCGCTCATCGACACGTCGAAGCACGTCATCCTGAAGGCGCCGCACCCCTCGCCGCTGTCGGCGAAGAAGGGCTTCTTCGGGAGCAAGCCGTTCAGCGGCGCCAACAAGGCCTTGAAGGAGCGGGGGCGCGAGCCCATCGACTGGGCACTGCCGTCGTGAGTAACCTGACGCCCTCTCGAAGAGGGGGATGTCGACATGAGCCGTGAGGGTGCTGAGGGTTCTCAGGTGCGGTGGTGGGTCGCGGGGGCTTTCACGCCGAGCCCCTCGGGCAGACATTTCCGGATCACCTCGGACAGTTACGCCGAAGAGCTGGCACGCTCCGCCACCGGGCTGCGCGTGAGCGTGGCCGACCGGCTGGGGGCGGGGGAGACGCGCTCCTTCGCGCTGACCTTCCCCAAGCTGCGCTCCTTCACGGTGGCGGAGGTGGTGTCGTCCCTGCCCGAGTTGCGCGCGCTCAAGGCCCTCATGGACGGGCTGGACAAGCTGCCCGCGGAGGCGGCGGTGAAGAGCCTCGAGGCGGTGGTGGGGGCTGGGCGTCTCTCCGAGGCGGTGGGCTCGGTGCTGCGCGAGAAACAGTCACCTCCCGCGGCCAAGGGGAGCAATGGGGTGGCCCCTTCGGCGCCCTCCGCGCCCGCCACCGCGAAGCCGCCGGATGTCGTGGATGCCCTCTTCGCCAGGACGGAGACGGGCCAGACCGAGCAGGCGGCGAAGGCGAGCGTGGATGCCTTCCTGAAGGCCGTGGGGACCCGCTCGACCGCTCCGGCGAATCCCTCCTCGGCGACGGCGCCGGCGAAGGCCCTGGTGGAGGAGGCGGTGCTGGCCACGGCCCGCGAAGTGCTCGCCCATCCGGTCGTCGCGCGGCTCGAGTCGGCCTGGCGCGGCCTGAAGATGCTGGTGGACCACTGCCCCACGTCGTCCGGGATGGCCGTGGAGGTGCTCGACGTGGAGGGGCTGGCGGGGGTGGAGGGCGTGGAGCAGCAGCTTCCACTCGACCGCTTCGAGCGCCCCGATGCCCTCTTCGTGGTGGACACGGTGGGGGACCTCGCCGCGCTGAAGCGGCTGGCCGAACTGGGCGAGCGAGCGCAACTCCCGGTGGTGGTGGACGCGCCTCCGGCGCTCTTCGGGGTGCAGTCGGCGGCGGAGGTGGTGACGCGGGTGGAGGAGGAGCGCGGAGGGCTGACCGAGGCCTGGGACACGCTGCGGGCCGAGGAGTCCTCGCGCTGGCTGTGCGCGGCCCTGCACCGGGTGGTGGTGATGGTGGATGGGCAGGGGGCGAGGCGGCGGACGTGCTTCACCAGCGCGGCGCTGGGCGTGGCGTCGATGCTGGCGTCGAGCTTCCGCGAGACGGGGAACTTCGCGCGGATCCTCGGGGGGACGGGCGGGGTGCAAGCGCCCGCGGTGTGGCAACTGCCGCCGGGGCGGGAGGGAGGCACGGCGGTGCCGACGGAGACATTCTTCCCCATGCGGACGCAGTCCCGGCTGGCCGAGCTGGGGGTGCTGGGTTTGGGGAGCGGGAAGAACTCGGACGTGCTGCAGCTCACGGCGGCGCCGATGGTGTACGGGGGCGAGCACAAGGTGCCGTTGCCGGCGCAGATCCTCACGGGCCGCATCGTGCGCTTCGCGCAGTGGGTGCGAGACCAGCTCCCGCCGAGCGCCGGGGACGCGGAGGTGGCGACGCTGTTCACGCAGGCGGCGGACGTCTTCCTGTTCGGTGGCGCGACGCCAGCGGGCCGGGTGCGCGGCGAGGTGGTTTCAACGGGGGAGGGAACTCGGGGCGTGCGCGTGACGGCGCTGGTGAGGCCGGAGTACGCGGGCATGCCGCTGGAGCTGGGCTTCGTCCTGCCGATGCGCGGGTGAGGGGACCGGTTTCGTGAGCGCGATTCGTCCGCCGGAGGAGTGGCGGGGGCGGTTCGTTTCGACCCTGGAGGTCCTGCTCTTCATCCGCGAGCAGATTCTCGGCGGAGTGATGCCAGAGATGTTCTTCGGCAGGCTGGACGTCTGGGCGGTTGCTGCGTTCGTTCACGGGGTGCGATTCCACCTGTACTGTGGTGGAGTCGAGGACGTTCGGTACCAGGAGTTCGGCACCTGGCTTCGAGACGTTCGGAACGAGTTCCCGGCAGGCAAGGGGTGGGCTGGGCTGTATCTCGAAGAGGCAGGGGGAGACCATCGGGCGGCGATCCTGAGGTTCCTGGATCGTTGCGCGGAGTACGACGCCCTGACTCAGAGGCAAGCCACCTGAGCGAGCCCTGGTAACTCCCTGCCTCGCCCGAGCGCCAAAAACGACGAAGCCGGACTCGCTGTGGCTGGGGGGCGCCACGCGAATCCGGCTCGGAGCACAGCGGCCAGACGCCGCCGTCGGCCTCTTCCCACTCCGTTACGAGGAGACCTGCCTCCCCAGGGCGAGGGGTTCACAGCCTCCCCGAGCATGGATGTTGACACTTACCGGAATTTCCGAAAAGCAAAGTGCGGCTGGCTGGGAGGGAGGCTGGGTGCTGGAAACGGGCTTGGGCTCGGTTCCTGAACTCTACTGCTCGCGGCAACCTTCTGTCCGGTCAGGCGACTCCGATGGAGGCTCTGCATCTCTTCGTTATGTTCAACGCTCCCTCAACGCTAAAAGCACGAATCTCCAAGCCACGGACTCCGATGCTGAAAGGGCGCAAATCGGACCTGCGCACCCGGCTTCGGCTCTACCCCCGCTCAAGGGCCGAATCCCTGCGGAGTGGAGTGGCACGAGCGTTGATGTCGGTTCCATGTAGTTGCTTTCTATCGTATCCATGATTTCAGGAGCATTTCATTCGAAGGGAGCGCCGCCGTATGGGAGGTAATCTCGGAAGATTGGTCGTTCTCACGCTATGGATTCTGCTTTTGCTCACTCCTGTTGTCGCGCGCGCCGCGAATGAAGGGACGATTCAGCAAGCGATTGCAGAGATCAGCCGTCTGTATGAGGATCTCGATTATGAGCATGCGCTCGAGCAGATTCATATGACCCAGAAGCGATCGCATCAGACGCTGGATGATATTGCCCTCTCGCTCTATGAGGGAATCGTTTTGTGCGAGATGGGTAAACAAGCCGAAGCCATAGAAGCCTTCAAGTTCGCCCTCTATATGGACTCCACGGCGAAACTGCCCGTGCAGGTTTCTCCCAAGATCGAGGCGATGTTTGAGTCCGTGCGGCAGGATGTGGTGAGCGAGATTCGCCGCTTCGACAGTCAAAGTGGTGAGCGCCCGCCGATTGATATTAAAAAGGCATATGAAAATTCCAATTACGAGCGCGTACTCGATGAAATCCGGATTGCGCGCCAGATGCCTCTTGAAAATAACGAGAATGTTCAATTGTTCCTCTACGAAGGTGTTGCTCTGTATAACCTTCGGAAAGAGGAACAAGGCAAGGCCGCCTTCAAATCCGCGCTTGAACTGCGACCGGATGCGCGGCTTCCTGGGGAGGTCGCACCCAAGATAAAGAACGCCTTCGAGGCTGTGCGTCGGATGGTGAAGCAAGAGATGTCTGATGCCAATCGTCAGGCGCAGGTCGAACAGTCGTTGACTCCTGATGAGGATCGAACAGCTCAAGAGCCACCCTCGACAATTTCCGAAGCGTCGCCACCGCCTGGAAGTCCTGAGGCAAAGCGGCCCCTTCTCTCCTCGGGCATGCCGGGATGGGCGTGGGCTCCTGGGGCTGGGGGAGTGGCATTGCTGGGATTGGGAACCTTCTTTTACATACAGGCCGGTAGAGAGTACAAGCTTCTCACGACGAAACAATTCTCCGATGCCCAGGAGCCCAAGGAACTACTCTCTTCCGGCAGGCGCGCGCAGGCCGCCAGCTTGATATGCTTTGGATTGGGCGCTGCGGGACTCGTGACGACGGAAGCTATCTACCTACTATCGAACAACTCACGGACAGTGCCCACGGTGCGGCCCACCGCCGCGCTAAGTCCCATGGGTGGCATGGTGGGCTTGGTGGGAGCGCTTCCGTGATCGTGCGGCTCATCTCGCAGCGGCTCGGGCTCTGACTCGACTTTGCCATTCTGCGGGACTCACGCGCGTCACGCCCGAGCGCGTGCACTGGAGCGTCCAGACTGCAGACTTCTACGACGCCCGCAGTCGCGTGTACCTCAAGCCGGCCGACGCGACGCCCGCCAAGGCCGAGCGCGGAATGGCGGTGCTCAAGATGAAGGGCTGAGCGAGACCCGACGCTACGTGCGATGACTCGCGCGCTTTCGTGCTCCGTCCGGAGCGCCCGAGCGCCAAAAACGACGAAGCCGGAAACGCGGTGGCTGGGGGGATGCCACGCGAATCCGGCTCGGAGCACAGCGGCCAGAAGCCGCCAGCTACTAGCGCATGTTGTTGATGACGCTCATCGCGATCTCGTTGAGCTTCTTGAGCGTGTTCGAGACGAACGCGACGGTCTCCTGCTGCTGCTGGAGCTTGAGCTGAGCCTCCATGCGGGTGCGGTCCGCGCCCTCGAGGCCGGCGAGCAGGTCCTGGTTGATGCCCTGGTTGAAGGTGGCGGTGGAGGCGCTGCGGATGGCGTTCAGGGAGTCGTTGGTGATGCCCATGGCGGTCTCTCCAAGCAGGGAAGGCGGTTGGGAAGGGTGGAGCGAAGCTGCTTACACCTGGATTATCGGCGGGGGGCTCCAGGAGTTTCCTCCCCATTTTTTCGCCCATTTTCGGTGCCCTTTCTTCCTCCTTCCCGTGGCCTTGCCCGTTTTTCGAGCTCGCGTGTCCCAAGGCGGTGAATCCCACCCCACTGAGGACACGAGAGATGAAGGCTCTGAAGACGCTCCACTCCACGCTCCTGGCCGCGAGCCTTGGCGTGCTGGCTGTCACCACCCAGGCCGCCTGCGATGGCACCGCCACCGTTGAAAATGGGACAGAAACCGCGCCCTCCACGTTTGGGGGTGCCGAGCTCGCGTACCCGGGCCGGTCCGGAGTGCGCCGGACCGGCTCGCTGCGCACGGAGCAGGGCCCGCGGCCGGTGGCCTATGAGGAGATCAACGGCAAGGCGGTCATCGAGGGGGACATCGTGGTTCCGCTGGCCCTCGTCACCTCGCCGGACGAGCGCAGCGCCAGCGGCGCGGCCCGCGCATACGCCTCGGCGCGCTGGCCCAATGGCGTGGTTCCTTATGTGATCGACTCGGCGCTGCCCAGCCAGTCGCGCGTCACCGATGCCATCGCGCACTGGACCTCGAAGACGAACCTCCGGTTCGTCGCCCGCACGACCGAGTCGGACTACGTGAGGTTCGCGTCGGGCTCCGGTTGCAGCTCGTCCGTGGGCAAGGTGGGGGGCGTGCAGACCATCGAGCTGGCCAGCGGCTGCTCCACCGGCAACGCCATCCATGAGATCGGCCATGCAGTGGGTCTGTGGCACGAGCAGATGCGTGCCGATCGCGACAGCTACGTCACCATCAACTGGGGGAACATCCAGTCCGGCTATTCGCACAACTTCCAGACCTATACGGCCAGTGGCTATGACGGCCTGGACGTCGGGGCGTACGACTACGGCTCGATCATGCACTACTCGCGCGATGCGTTCGGCATCAACGGCGCGGAGACCATCACCCCGCTCACCTCCGGGGTGACGATCGGCCAACGGGATGGGCTCAGCACGAGGGACCTCGAGTCGGTCAGGTCCATCTACGACGGCGTGACGGAATTCAGCATGGTCTCCGGCTGGTGGGGCAGCGCCAACGCGGGCGGTGGCATCGCGGTCACCCAGCTCGACAGCGACCCCCGGCCCGAGCTGATCGCCTTCCACGTGGATGATCCGAGCGGGGGCAACAACGGCTACTACCGGATCGGCTGGAACGTCAGCAACGTCGCGCTCTCCAATGGCGCGGGGACGAAGTACCAACCCACGAGCTGGAGCGGCCCCTACTCCATTGGTGGCTGGTGGGGCAATTCGACGAGCGGCGCCGGTATCGCCGTGGGTGACCTCAATGGCAACGGCCGGCCGGAGCTCATCGTCGTCCACGTGGATGCTCCGAGTGGGCAGGACACCACCTGGTACCGCATCGGCTGGGACCTCACGACGAGCGGCACCGTCACGTCCTGGAGCGCTCCCTATGCCTTCACCGGTGGATTCCACGGCAGCTCCACGTCTGGCGCCGACGTGGCCCTGGCCGACCTCAACGGCAACGGCAAGCTCGACATGGTCGTGGCCACCGTCGACAACCCGGATGGCGCCAACACCATCTACTACAGCGTCGGCTGGGATCTCAGCACGAGCGGCGCCATCAGCTCGTACAGCGCTGCGTCCACCAAGCCCGGCTGGGTCGGCAACACCACCGCCGATCTGGGCCTCGACGTCGCCGACATGGACGGCAACGGCAGGCCCGACCTCGTCGTCTCGTGGGTCGACGATCCGTCGGGCGACGACACCCACGTCTACGAGGTCGGCTACGATCTCTCGTCGTCGACAGGGGCCGTGACGTCGGGCTGGAGCGGCTCGGGTTCCGCGAAGGAGACCACCGCCCGCACGCTCAACGCGCGTGTCGGTGAGACCACGCAAGGCGCGGACGTCGCCGTCTACGACTTCGACAACAACGGCAGCAAGGACCTCGTCAGCTTCCACATCGACCACGTGGCCGACAACACCGGCTACATCTCCGTGCTGAAGGATCAGTCGGACAAGATGTACAGGCTCGCCTTCAAGCACAGCGGCAAGGTCATGGACGTCATGAACGCCAGCACCGACAGCGGAGTCGAGATCCAGCAGTGGAGTGCGGGGGGCGGCGACAACCAGAAGTTCGCCTTCCGCGCCACCCCCGACGGCTACTACTTCGTCGTGGCGAAGCACAGCGGCAAGTGCGTCGACATTCTCAACGCGTCCACGGCGGAGGGCGCCAAGGTCCAGCAGTGGGATTGGAACGGCAGCGATGCCCAGAAGTTCTCGCTGGTGAACCTCGGCGACGGCTCCCACAGCCTCCGGGCCAAACACAGCGGCAAGTGCCTGGACGTCTATGCCTTCAACCAGCAGGACGGCGGCTCCATCCTCCAGTGGACCTGCAACGGCTACGACAACCAGAAGCTCCTGCTGACCCAGGTGACGAACTAGCTCCTCGTCGAAAGTGGATGAAAGACAAATGCCTGCCCTCCTCGGGCAGGAAGGCCGTCCGGGAAGAGGGGCATCCTCCGTAAACCCACAACTTCCCACGTCATCGGGCAGGCCTGGAGGGCTGGTTGTAGCCCTCGTCGTATCTCCCCACCCTTCGCCCAATCACTGACGGGTCATGGGCTTTGCTCATGGGGGAGGGTGGGGAGATGGTGTGGCGACAACGACGGGATTCGTGTGCGAAGCGGCTGTCCGTGCTCCAGGTCGGGCCGGGCCGGGGAAGAGCCGGGCTCGCGAGGTGGTTCGGGGGGCTGCTCTTCTTCGTGGCGCTTCCCGCCCTGGCGCAGAACCCGGCCGTGAGGGTCGACATCAACGTGGGCGCTGGCAGGCATGCCATCAGTCCCCTCATCTACGGGGTGGCGTTCGCGCAGCAGTCCGAGCTGGACGAGCTCAACGCTCCGCTCCACCGCAACGGGGGCAATGCCAGCTCCCGGTACAACTGGCAGCTCAATGCCTCCAACCGTGCCAACGACTGGTACTTCGAGAGTCAGCCGTACTCCAGTCCGGAGCCGGGCGGGGAGGTGGATGCCTTCATCGCCAGCACCCGGACCGTGGGCGCCGAGCCGATGATCACCGTGCCGATGGTGGGCTGGGTGGCTCGGCTCGACTCCAACCGCTCCAGGACCTGTAGCTACTCCATCAGCAAGTACGGCCCGCAGACGGATAGGGACTGGGCGTGGTACCCCGATGCGGGTAACGGCACCCTGCCCGACGGGCGGTTCGTCACCAATGACCCGAACGATGCCAACATGTCGGCGGACCCGCTCTTCCAGAAGGGCTGGGTGCTCCACCTGCTCCAGCGCTGGGGGACGGCGTCGAGCGGCGGGGTTCGCTACTACCTGATGGATAACGAGCCCAGCCTCTGGCACTCCACCCACCGCGACGTCCATCCCACGGGGGCCACCATGGACGAGGTGCGCGACAAGCACCTGGCCTACGCGGCCATGGTGAAGGACACGGACCCGGGGGCGCTCGTGTTCGGCCCGGAGGAGTGGGGCTGGAGCGGCTACCTCTATAGCGGGTACGACCATCAGTACGCTCCCCAGACCGGGTACACCCGGTTTCCGGATCGGGAGAACCACGGGGGTTGGTATTACGTGCCGTGGCTGCTCGACCAGTTCCGCCAGAACGAGCAGGCCACCGGGCGGCGGCTGCTGGACGTGCTCTCCGTCCACTATTACCCCCAGGGCGGCGAGTTTAGCAGCGACACCTCCACGAGCATGCAGCAGAGGCGCAACCGCTCGACGCGCTCGCTGTGGGACCCCAACTACATCGACGAGTCGTGGATCCAGGACAAGGTCATGCTGGTTCCCCGCTTGAAGAACTGGGTGGGGACCTACTACCCGGGGCTGAAGGTGGGCGTCACGGAGTACAACTGGGGCGCGGAGGCCCACATCAACGGGGCGACCGCGCAGGCCGACATCCTCGGCATCTTCGGGCGCGAGGGGCTCGACTACGGCGTCCGGTGGGAGTCGCCCAATTCCAGCACGCCCACCTACAAGGCGATGAAGATGTACCGCAACTATGACGGCCTCAAGTCGACCTTCGGGGACGTGAGCGTCTCCTGCGTCGTGCCCAACCCGGATGATCTGTCGGCGTTCGCCGCGCAGCGCACCGGCGATGGAGCCCTCACCGTCATGGTCGTCAGCAAGGTGCTGTCGGGCGAGACTCCCATCACGCTGAATCTGACGGGCTTCGCTCATGCGGGCGTGGCGCGGCGCTGGCAGCTCACCGCGGCCAACACCATCAACCGGCTGGCGGATGTCACCGTTTCGGGCAGCGGCGTGAGCAGCACCGTGCCCGCGCAGAGCATCACGCTCTTCGTCATCCCAGCCGGCGGCACCACCTCCAACCAGCCTCCCGTGGCCCAGGCCACGGCGACTCCCAGCTCGGGCACGGCGCCGCTCGTGGTGGGCTTCAGTGGCACGGGCTCGACGGACCCCGAGGGCCACCTGGTGGCATACGCCTGGAATTTCGGGGATGGTCAGCAGGGCACGGGCCCGACGGTGAGCCATACCTATTCCCAGCCGGGCACCTATACCGCCACGCTCACGGTGACGGATGACGGCGGTGCCACCTCCTCGGCCACCGTCACCGTCTCGGTGCTCTCCGCTCCCCCGTCCGACTCACTGGCGGCGCCAGTCAACTTCTATGCTCAGGCCTCCGGCACGGACGTGACGCTGCGTTGGACGGACAACTCCCAGGGGGAGGAGGGCTTCATCATCGAGCGCTCGCCCGAGACCTGGCCGTTCGACTTCCAGGAAGTGGGACGGGTGGGCCCCAACGTGACGACCTTCGTGAACAGGCAGGTGCCCCAGGGCAGCTATTTCTACCGGGCCCGGGCCTACCAAGGGACGGTGTTCTCCGGGTACTCGAACATGGATGGTGCGCGGGTGCAGTAGCCACCCACCTCCCCCACCCCCTCCCCATCTGGGGGGCCGAGCGCCAAAAACGACGAAGCCGGAAACGCGGTGGCTGGGGGGTGGCCACGCGAATCCGGCTCGGAGCACAGCGGCCAGGGGCCGCCAGCCACTAGCGCATGTTGTTGATGACGCTCATCGCGATCTCGTTCAGCTTCTTCAGCGTGTTCGAGACGAACGCGACGGTCTCCTGCTGCTGCTGGAGCTTGAGCTGGGCCTCCATGCGGGTGCGGTCGGCGCCCTCGAGACCGGCGAGCAGGTCCTGGTTGATGCCCTGGTTGAAGGTGGCGGTGGAGGCGCTGCGGATGGCGTTGAGGGAATCGTTGGTGACGCCCATGGTGGTAGCTCCCAGGAGGGAAAGAGGTTTGGAAGGGTGGAGCGAAGCTGCTTACACCTGGATTATCGGCGGGGGGCTCCAGGAGTTTCCTCCCCATTTTCCGGCCTATTTTCACCGCCGCGCCCACCCGGGTTGATGCGTCCATCGTCCCGTGGCCCTCCTCGCGGTATAGACTCTCCGGCTGCTCCTCCGGGCCGGAAGAACTTCATGCAGATGTCCGACGACGCCTCGACGACCGCCTCGCTCCGACGAGACAGGAGGGAGCAGGCTCCGCGCACGGTGCCGGCCCTCACCCTCGTCTCCCACTACCAACTCCAGCGCGCCGGAGAACGGTTGCTACTCGAGTCCCTCGTGGATAGCGGCAGGCCGGTCTTCCTGTCGCGCAGTGCTCCAGATTTCTGCCTTCCCGGTAGCGTCCTGTCCCTGCCACTGGCCGACCCGTTCATCAGCCGCAAACCCGTGGAGTTCGAGCCCGGGGCCCGGGGCGGTGTGCGGCTGCTCGTGCCGGAGGACGGGACGCAGGTGCGGGTGGCCGGAGCGCCCGTCCGAGGCCACCTGGAGCTGTCTCCCGAGCAGATGGCCGTGGGTGTACCCCTCGTGCTCGCCGAGCGCGTGGCGCTGTTGCTCCACCTGGTGTCCGTCCCTCTTCCTCCTTCGTCGGAGGACCTGGGCATGGTGGGGTGGGGCCGGGGCATCCAACGAGTGCGCGAGGATGTCTCCCGCGTGGCGGACCTGGACGTGCCGGTGCTCATTCGCGGCGAGACGGGCACGGGCAAGGAGCTGGTGGCCCGGGCCCTCCACGAGCGCAGCCCGCGCCGCAACGGCCCTTTCATCAGTGTGAACCTGGGCGCCCTCCCCAAGGAGCTCGCCGCCGCCGAGCTCTTCGGCGCGAGCAAGGGGGCCTATACGGGGGCCGTGAAGGACCGCGAGGGCTTCTTCCGAGCCGCCCATGGGGGCACGCTCTTCCTCGACGAGGTGGGCGAGGCCCCGCCCGAGGTGCAGGTGGCCCTGTTGCGCGTCCTGGAGACGGGCGAGGTGTTCCCGGTGGGCGGCCACTCGGCGGTGCCCGTGAACGTGCGGCTGCTCACCGCCACGGACGCCGACCTGGAGGAGCGCATCCGCGAGGGGCTCTTCCGCGCTCCCCTGTTGCACCGGCTCGCGGGCTACACCATCCGCCTGCCGCCGCTGCGCGAGCGGCGCGAGGACATCGGTCCGCTCTTCCTCCACTTCGCCCGCGAGGAGCTGGCGGCCACCGGCGAGGCCGGGCGGCTGTCGTCCTCGGACCCTCGTGCCGAGCCGTGGCTGCCCGCGCTCCTGGCCGAGCGCCTGGTTCGCTACGCGTGGCCCGGCAATGTGCGTCAGCTTCGCAACGTCGCCCGCCAGCTCATCATCGGCAGCCGGGGTCTGCCCTTCCTCCAGGCCGATGCGCGGCTCGAGCAGGAACTGGACGCCTCCGCCGCTCCGGTTCCCCAGCAGGTCCCGGCCTCCTCCGTCCGCCGGGCTCCCGAGACTTCCGGCGAGAAGGGCACCGCCCGGCGCAAGCCCTCCGACATCGGAGAGCAGGAGCTGTTGGATGCCCTGCGCGCCAGCCAGTGGGAGCTCCAGGCCACCGGGGATCGGCTGGGCATTCCCCGCTCCTCCGTCTACGTGCTCATCGAGAAGAATCCCCTCATCCGTACCGCCATGGACCTGGGTGCGGAGGAGATTACCCGCTGCTTCCACGAGTGCGGCGGGGACCTGGACCAGATGGTGCTCCGGCTCGAGGTCTCCAAGCGCGCGCTCCAGCGTCGCGTGCGGGAGTTGGGCCTGGACGAGGCCCCGGGGGGCTCCGGCCGGTGAGGTACCGGCCGGGCCCGGGTACTGCTCGCTACTCGACGACCACGAACTCCACGCGCCGGTTGTTGGCGCGGCCCTCGGCGGTGTCGTTGGTATCGATGGGCTTCGTCATGCCGAAGCCCGCCGAGTCCAGCCGCTCCGCGGAGATGCCCTTCTGGATGAGGTACACCCGCACCCACTTCGCGCGGCGCTCCGACAGGTCCTTGTTGTAGGACGCCTTGCCGGCCGAGTCCGTGTGGGCCTCGATGCGCAGCTTCTTGATGTCGGGGTTGGTCTCCAGCACCGAGGCCACCTGGTCGAGGATGCGCTCGGACTCGGGGATGACGTTGTCCTTCGCGGTGGCGAAGTACACCTTCTCGAGCGTGCGCAGCTTGCCCTTCTCGACGACGACCACCTTCGGCGGCGCGGGAGGAGGAGGCGGCGGCGGAGGCGCCTGGACGTTCATCACGACCGTGGCCGTGGCCGAGCGCTCGGGGTTGCCCGCGACGCGGTAGGTGAACGTGTCGCGGCCGGAGAAGTCACCCTTCGCGGTGTAGCGGAGCGTGCCCTCGGGGGTGATCTCCGCGAGGCCTCCCGAGGCGGTGGCCACCTCGGCCACGCGCAGGGACTCGCCGGGCAGACCCTCGTCGTTCTTCAGGAGGTCGAGGGTGATGGACTTGCCCGCGAGCACCTGGCCCTCGTCGTCATGCGCCACGAGGGGCGGAGGAGGCGGCGGGGGAGGCGGGGCGGTGACGATGGGCGTCGGAGCCGGCTGCGCTGGGCGTGGGGTGCTGGAGGGCGCGTAGCTCAGGGCCGCGAGCAGCCGGTAGCGGGGCGTGCCGAAGCCGTTGGTGAGGCCGGGGCCACCGCCCAGGGTCATCTCCAGGTCCTTGACGAAACCCCAGCGCAGGGCGAGCAACAGCTCCAGGGGGCTGGTCGGGACGGAGACCTTGGACAGGCCCACCTCGCCGGCCAGGGTGGACAGCAGGGAGAGCTTCCAGCGGGGCACGAGGTCCACCTTGCCACCGACGCCGTAGGTCAGCGCCGTGCCGAGGTGGAGGTTGAGGAACTGCTGGGGACGCCCGAAGAACACGCCCGCGTTGGCCATGAGGGCCGAGCCGCGGGGGCCGCGCCACTCACCCACGAGGGTGGGGTTGAAGGTGACGCTCCCGCCGCCCAGGTACGAGTCCTTCGGGGCGGTGGGGAAGGAGAAGGGCAGCGACAGCGCGAGCCCGAAGTCCTCGGAGCGCACCAGCCCCGTCTTCACCGACAGGCGCAGGTCCGAGGGCGCCGCGGTGGGGATGCCCGCCTGGAGCTGGGGGTCCACGATGCCGGCGGGGCTCGTGGACTGGTACACCATCACCGGGAGGGCCGCGCCGATCTCGAACCGGTCGAACAGCGCCACGGAGCCGGCGAGCGTGAGGTACGTCTGTCCGCCCACGAGCAGCCGCTGGTAGCGCGAGTTCTCGCTGGAGACGAGCCGCAGTGGCTGGTTGGCGTAGTCGGCGAAGAGGCGGGCGCTGTAGGAGAGGTGCTCGGGGATGCGCGCGGACTGGACGCCGAGGACGTCATCCCTGCCGGGCTGCGGCTGGAAGCGCTCCACGACGAAGGAGCGGCTCAGGTCGTTCTGGGCCTGGGCGGCCACGGGCACGGAGACCACCGCGGTGGCGGCGAGCACCGCGCTCGTCTCCCGGCGGCGGCGGCGCAGGAACGCGGCGAGCGAGCCCAGCACCATCGGCCACATGGCCTCGGCTCCACCCGTGCTGGAGCAGCCGCTGCCCTGGACGAGCCACTTCGAGTGGTCGCCCTTCGGCTTGCACTGGCCGGACAGGCAGAAGGAGTTCTCCGCGCACTGGTCGTCGGTGGTGCAGGCCGCGAGGCAGGCGTTCTCACCGCAGATGTAGTCGCCGCAGCTCTGCGTCTGGAGGGCGCAGCTGCCGGCGCCGTTGCAGGTGCCGCCCGTGACGGCGACGCCCGCGGAGCAGCTCTGCGAGCCGCACTGGACGGACTCACTGGGGTAGGAGCAGGTGGCGCGGTTGGTGCCATCGCAGACGCCGCCGCACTCGGAGCCATCCGTGCCGCAGGCCGGACGGTCACCCTTGGGCGCTCCCGTCACCGCGCCGCAGGTGCCCACGCTGCCCGCCGCGTTGCAGGCCTCGCACTGGCCATCGCACGCGGTGTTGCAGCACACGCCGTCGGCGCAGAAGCCGGTGGAGCACTCGCTGTCGGTGGAGCACTCGCTGCCCCAGTCCTTGCCCGGACGCTTCGTGAAGACGGCCTCCAGGTCATGGGGCCCGGTGACGCCCGTGAGGATGTACGTGCCGCCCGAGACGGAGGAGGTGACGTTCGTGCTGTTGTCCGTGAGCGAGGTCAGCTCGTAGCCCGGCGTCGGGGTGACGGTGCAGGTAGCGTTCTGGCCGTGCTCGACGGGCGAGGGGCTGCAGGTGACGGTGCCACCCGGCACCTCGTGGGTGGTGATGGGGTACTTGCTGATCTCGAAGAGGGCCGTGACGGAGGCCGCCTGGTCGAGCGTGAGGGTGCAGGGGTTGGTGGTGCCGGTGCAGCCGCCGCTCCAGCCCTTGAAGGTGCTGCCGGGCTGGGCCGTGGCGGTGAGGCTCACCTGGGAGCCCTCGGTGAAGTCGGCGCTCGCCGAGGGGCAGCTCGGGCCACAGTTGATGGTGGCGGGGCTGCTGACGATGGTGCCGGTGCCCGTGCTGGCGGGGTCCTTCTGGACCGTCAGCGTGTGGAGGGTGCCGATGCCGTCGACGTCGACCGCGACGTTGTTGGTGTCATCCGGATCCTGGATGCCCGAGGGCACCGTGACCGAGGCGCGGTCGCTGAGCGTGGCGGAGCCGGTGCCGGTGATGACCTTGGCGTCCACGATGAACGTCACCTGGGCGCCCACGGGGAGGTCCGCGGTGGTGTGGATGTTGCCGGTGCCCGAGGCGGCCGCGCAGGTGGCGCCGCCCGAGCCCGCGCACGTCCAGGAGATGCCGGTGAGCTGGGCCGGGAAGTCGTCATCGATGGAGGCGCCGGTGACGGCGGTGGGGCCGTGGTTGGTGACGACGAGCGTGTAGCGGACGGGCTTGTCCCAGCCCACGGCCACGACGCCGTCGGAGAGGGTCACGGCGAGGTCGGCGTAGGTGGCGCCCGTGGTGAGGGCCGTCTCCACCAGGGGCCCGATGAGCGGAGACACGCCCTGGCCGCCGACGGAGTAGTTGCCGTGGGACACCTTGCCGGTGGCGTCGGGGTCGATGTGCACCTTCATCTCGAACTGGGTGCTGGCGGTGGGGTTCATCGTGCCCAGGTCACACGTCACCGTGCGGGTGGCGCTGTCGTGGGTGCAGGTGACGCCCGGCGGCGTGTTGAGGGAGACGAACTGCGTGTGGTCCGGAAGGACGATGGTGACCTTGGTGTTGCCCACCGCGCTCTCGCCCGAGTTCTTGACGAGGTACGTGTACGTCAGGTCCGAGTCCGCGTTGGCCGACTTCGGAGCGCTGGCGGCGATGGAGAGGCCCGGGAGGAACGAGCCGAAGCCGTCCACGTACACATGGCCCCAGTGGCCACCCGGCGAGCAGCCCGCGGCGATGACCTCGAGCTCCACGGTGTCGCCGACGGCGAGCTTCGCGTCACCGGGGGCGACGTCGATGGCCTGCCAGTCGGTGTACTGGATGTTGCCGGCGGTGGTCTTCCACGGCACGCCGGGCTGGTTGGCGAAGTTGAACGTGTTCCAGAGCACCACATCGCGCGTCACGTTGCGCAGGGTGATGTAGATGTAGGGCTGCTCGCTCGCGGTGTGGGACGGGTTCTGGAGCACCGGGGCGAGCGCGAAACGGACGTGCACCTTGCCATCGGCCGGGTCCACATCGCTCGAGGTGATCGCCGCCGACTGGACCAGCCGGTTGACGTTCTTGTTCTTCCCGAGCTCGTTCACCACCGCGGCCCAGTGGCCGTACTTGGGCCAGCGCAGCGACTCGGCGGCGCTCAGGCCCGCGGGAATCTCGGTCTCCGGACCGCCCTTCGCCTCCCGGGCGAAGGTGAAGTTGGTGCCGCCCGGCTGGAGCTTGAGGTCCGCGATGCTGCCAGGCGGGATGGTGATGCCTTGGTTGAGGTTCGTGGTGGTGGTCCAGCCGTTCAGCGTGCCCTCCTCGAAGTTGCCGTTGGTGAAGAGCGGCTGGGCGCTCTGGGCCGTCTCGGGCCGGGCGGACTCCCCGGAGGCTTCGCTACGGGTGCAGCCCGAGGTGACGGCGAGCAGCAGCGCGAGCGCCGTACAAAGAGAGAGGCGCGTCACTCCGCGCGGGGAGCCGCCACGCACTGGGGCGGATGTGGATGCTGGTTTCATGGGTGCTCCTGGGGTCCCCCCTCTGCTTCAGTGCAACGGGGCCCGATGGGGTACGCGTCACCCATTTGCACTCGCCGGGCCAGGGGGCCGGCGGAGGGCCTGTCAGAGGGAGAGGGGCCGTTCCCGCCGCGTTCCGGAGCCCTCCTGGCCACCCATTGACGCGTCAATTGACGTGTCAATGCCATGGACCCACCCTCCGGAGGGGGGCACCCGCGAGCAACCCGCCTCGCGACTGGTTAGAGTCCTGTCACCATGGCGAAGACCGCACCCCGTAAGGCCCCGGCGAGCCCGAAGAAGGCCGTCCGCCCGGCTCCGAAGAAGAAGAGCGCCGCTCCCGCGAAGAAGAGCGCCTCGTCCGTGAAGAAGCGTGTGGCCCCGGTGAAGAAGCCCGCCGCCGCGAAGAAGCGTGCCGCTCCGGTGGAGCCCCCCGCCTCCGAGGAGTCCGCTCCCACCGCCGAGCCCCTTCCCGACATGAAGGCCCTGCCGGCCGGGGAGCCCGCGGGCGCCACGTTCCCCTTCGAGATCGACCCCAAGCGGATTGAAGAAGGCCTGACGAAGCTGCGCGGGGAGGTCGTCCACTGGGCCAACAAGGGCCGCTACACCAAGGTGCGCTTCAAGTTCCGCGGCAAGCAGCTGCTGCCGGACCTGCCCATCGCCGCCGTGGCCGCCGCCGAGGGCCTCACCTTCTATTGGGGCGGCATCCTGCGCGCGCTCGTCTTCACCGTGGCCGGCGGCAGCCTGCTCCAGGTGGAGCTCGTCAATGACGCGGACAAGCGCGTGCAGGCCGGCAAGGAGGCCCTGCTCGCGGGCGACCTGGACGAGGCCCTCGCCCTCTTCCGGGAGGCGCTCGCCATGGACCGGGACAACATCGGTGCGCACCTCAACGTGGGCGTTGCCCTCAAGCTGAAGGGGGACCGCGAGGCCGCCCTCGCCTCCTTCGAGCGCGCGAAGGCGCTGGACCCCGAAGGCCCCCTGGGCACCGAGGCCGAGCGGCTCGCCGCCCCTTTGCGTCCCAAGGACACCATCGCGCAGGCGAGCTGAGCCCGGATACCTCCAGGCAGGGGCCTCGTGGGGGCTATACTCCCAGGCACCATGGGTGTGCCGCCCCACGAGGACGAATACCGCCTGCGCCTGGAGGGCCGGGCCGAGCTGCTCGAGCCCGCCCGGGAGCGCTACTACCACCTGGTGCTGGCGCTGGCCGAGTCCCGGTGGCAGGAGCGGCTGCGGAGGGAGGTGCCCCTGCTGCGAGAGGTGGCCGCCCACCAGGAAGCGCTGGACGCGATGCTCGGCCCCGCGCTCCGCCGCGCCCAGGCCGAGGCCTGGCCCGCCAGCAACCCGACCGTCCGCTGCCTGCACGAGGTGCACTCGCTGCGCGAGCAGCTCGCCCGGGACGTGGCCCGCAAGCTCGGGCGCAGCGCCCATGAGCCCCTGGGGAGCCTGATGAGCGCCCTGGAGGACTGGTTGCTCACCATCCCGCGCGTGGTGCCTCCCCACCTGCGCTGGAGCACCGCGCTGGAGGTGCTCCCGGACCGGTTGCCCGCTCTGCGCGAGGCCGCCGCCTTCGGGGAGCTGCTGGAGTCGCTCTTCGCCGCGCCCATGCTCCTCTCGGGCCGCATCCCCTTCACGAGCGCCCAGCGGGAGCAGCTGCGCCAGCACTGGTCCAAGGGGGAGGCGGCGCTGGCCTCGCTGTGGAACCGGCTGTCCGGGGTGGACGCGAACCGGGGCATCGTGACGGAGCTTCAGAAGGTGGCCACCCGGGCGCCGCACCAGCCACCGCGCAATGGCCCCGAGCGCCTGGTGCACGCCGAGTACTGGCACCAGGAGGCCTGGGCCCGGGTGAGGCAGCTCGTCCAGGTACGGCTGGCCCCGCTCGAGCCCGCGCCCCACGAGTACCTGACCGTGCTCTGGTGGCTCTTCGAGCGCGAGTACGCGCCGCGCGTCCGGTTGCCTGCCTCGGAGGGGTTGGAGGACACCCGGGCGGGGCTGATCGAAGTGGCCTACGAGCTGTGGGACGCCCAACGCCAGGACATTCCCGAGGACGAGCGCTGGCCGGCCGCGCGGTGGGCCCGGCTGGAGGAGCAGGCCTGGCGGGCGGACGAGGCCCGGGGCGGAGCGGACGGCGAGCGGGTTCGCGGGGTCCTCCGGGAGCTCATCCAGCGGCATGGAATCGGCTCCACCGCCCTGCGAGGCTGGAGGGATTCGTCACGCCTGGTGAAGCTGGTGCAACAAGCCCGCGAGCTCATCCGTTGAAGAGAGAAAACGAAGCTTGAAAGGGTGTCCGATGCCCCCCGGCCGGGCGGGCTCCGGGCCCCCTTTCTGGTTACCCCCCGTCACCCCCGTGTTTCCCTTGTTGACGCAAGAAAATCCGGGGGTTACGTAGGCACGCTACCCAGATGGGTTCCCCTCGGGCGGACCCGTTCCCAGACCTCAGATTTCATGGCCGACGACACCACCGACAAGCCGGCAACACCTCCCGCGTCTCCGCCCCCGGGCAGCGTGGGAGAGCTCATCCCCGTCAACATCGAAGACGAGATGCGCCGTTCGTATCTCGACTACTCGATGTCCGTCATCATCGGGCGCGCCCTGCCCGACGTGCGTGACGGCCTCAAGCCCGTGCACCGCCGCGTCCTCTTCGCGATGAATGACCTGGGCAACACCCACAACCGCGCCTACAAGAAGAGCGCGCGCGTGGTGGGTGACGTGATCGGTAAGTACCACCCCCACGGCGACACCGCCGTCTATGACGCCATGGTGCGTCTGGCCCAGGAGTGGAGCCTCCGCTACCTGCTGGTGGACGGCCAGGGCAACTTCGGCTCCGTGGACGGCGATTCCCCGGCCGCCATGCGTTACACCGAAGTGCGCATGGACCGCCTGGCCGAGGAGATGCTGGCGGACATCGACAAGGAGACCGTCGACTTCGGTCCCAACTACGACGACTCGCTCACCGAGCCGCTCGTCCTGCCCACCAAGTTCCCCAACCTCCTGGTCAACGGCAGCACGGGCATCGCGGTGGGCATGACCACCAACATCCCGCCGCACAACATGACCGAGGTCATCGACGGGACGCTGCACCTCATCGACCACCCCGAGTCCACCGTCAGGGATTTGATGCAGTTCATCCCCGGCCCGGACTTCCCCACCGCGGGTTTCATCTCCGGCCGCGAGGGCATCCTCCGCGCCTACGAGACGGGCCGCGGGCAGATCACCCTGCGCGCCCGCACGGAGATTGAGACCTCCAAGAAGGGCGACCGTGAGAGCATCATCGTCACGGAGATTCCCTACCAGGTGAACAAGGCGCGGCTCATCGAGAAGATGGCCGACCTGGTGCGCGAGAAGAAGCTGGAGGGCATCAGCGACCTGCGCGACGAGAGCGACCGGCAGGGCATGCGCATCGTCATCGAGCTCAAGCGCGATGCCATCGCCGGCGTGGTGCTCAACAACCTGTTCGCCAACACCCCGATGGAGACCACCTTCGGGGCGGTGATGCTGGCCATCGACGCGGGCCAGCCGCGCACGCTCACCCTCAAGGAGCTGCTCGAGCGCTTCATCTCGCACCGCCGCGACGTGGTGACGCGCCGCAGCCGCTACGAGCTGCGCAAGGCGCGCGCCCGCCGCCACATCGTCGAGGGCTTGCTCGTCGCGCAGGACCTCATCGACCTGGTGGTGAGCTTGATTCGGGCCTCGAAGGACCCGGACGAGGCGCGCTGGGGCTTGATGAACATCCTGTCGCCCGCCCTCTACGCGCACGAGCGCTTCAAGAACCTGCAGCGCATCGACTACGAGAAGGCCAAGGCGCAGATGGAGCTGCTCGTCTCGCGCGCCCGCAGCGAGGTGCCGAGCTACTCGGGCCTGGAGCACCGGTACGAGGGCGCGGGCTTCAGCGAGGAGCAGGCGAAGAACATCCTCGAGATGCGCCTGCAGCGCCTCACCGGCCTGCAGCGCGAGGAGCTGTTCCGCGAGCTGGTGGACCTGGTGAAGGAGATCATCCGGCTGGAGGACATCCTCGCCAACGAGTCGAGCCTGCTCAACGTCATCAAGACGGAGCTCGCGGAGATCCGCGAGCGCTACGGCGACAAGCGGCGCACGGAGATCACCGGCGCGGTGGATGAGATTACGAGCGAGGACCTCATCGCCGAGGAGACGATGGTGGTCACGCTGTCGCACACGGGCTACGTGAAGCGCTCGCCGCTGTCCGAGTACCGGGCGCAGAAGCGGGGCGGGCGCGGCAAGACGGGGGCGACGACGAAGGAGGACGATTTCGTCACCGACCTCTTCGTGGCGAGCACGCACGCCTACCTGATGCCGATCACGAACAAGGGCCGGCTGTACTCGCTGAAGGTGCACGAGATTCCGCTGGCGGGCCGCACGTCGCGCGGCAAGGCCATCGTGAACCTGGTGCAGTTCAGCGAGGGCGAGCGGCTGGCGCAGGTGCTGGTGACGCGCGAGTTCGGCGAGAACCAGTTCGTCTTCTTCGTGACCAAGCGCGGCGTGGTGAAGCGCACCGATCTGTCGGCGTTCGCCAACGTGCGCTCCAGCGGCATCATCGCGCTGGGCATCGACGACGGGGACGAGCTCGTGGCGGTGAAGATTACGGACGGCTCGAAGGACATCCTGCTGTCCACGGGCACGGGCATGAGCATCCGCTTCCCGGAGAGCGAGGTGCGCTCGATGGGACGCCAGGCCTACGGCGTGAAGGGCATTACGCTGGAGGACGGTGACGAGGTGGTGGGCGCGGACGTGGTGGAGAAGGACACCACCATCCTGACGGTGACGGAGAACGGCTACGGCAAGCGGACGGAAGAGGCCGAGTACCGTCAGCAGGGCCGAGGCGGCAAGGGCATCATCGACATCAAGACCACCGAGCGGAACGGCAAGGTGGTGGGCCTGGTCCAGGTGACGGACAAGGACGAGGTGATGCTGGTGACCAACGGCGGGATGCTCATCCGCATGAAGGCGAAGGAGATCTCCGTCATTGGCCGCAACACGCAGGGCGTGCGGCTGATCGCGCTGGAGAGCGCGGAAGAGAAGGTGACGGGCATCTCGAAGCTGCCGGAGTCGGACGAGAGCGAGGAGAACGGCGGCGAGGCGGAGCAGGCCTCGGCGTCCGGGTCCGAGTCCGAGGCGTCCGCGTCCGCCGAGTCCGCGCCGGAAGTGCCGGCCGAGGAGGCCGCGCCGGAGTCCGGGCCGTCCGAGCCGGAGCCCGAGGCGAGCTGAGCCGCTGAGCTTCCCACTCTCATTCTGAGGGCGGGACGATGAGAGGGCTGGGGCGAGGGTCATCCTCCCCTGGCCCTCTTCGCGTTTTCAGACCGTGGCGGGGCCGTGACAACCTCCACACCCAGGAGAAGGTCATGAGCCATTCCCACGGAACCCCGAGTGCGGTGCGACAGCAGTGTCTTGGTTCGTTGTCTGGCGTGCGTGCGCTGGCGGTGCTCGCGCTGCTCTTCAGCGGTTGCATGCCCTCGGGCTGGGAGTGCTTGAGCTCGAGAGATTGCGAGGCGGGGCTCACCTGCGTGCACTGGCTAGATGGGAAACCGGAGGAGGTTCGCTACTGCGCGAAGGCCTGCGGGGTCGAGCAGGACCGATGCGATACCGGCGAGTCCTGCGAATGTCCAGACTCACCGGCGAAGTGGCGGTGCACCGATGACAACGGCAATCGCATTGGCGCATGCAAGAGGACATAGGTCGGGACAGCCGATCTGCACTCCCAATCCTTGGATCCTGCATCCCGAGCTAGAGACGGTGCGGGATTCCTCCGTGCCGTAAGGCCGCGGAATCAGGAGCAAGGCGAAGGGCCCGCGGACTGCACGACGTAAGGGGCTCCCACTCACGGAGCCCAGATGGATCCTGTCTCTTCACGTAGCACGCAGACTCTCCCCACTGCTGTTGATTCCTCCCATGCGTCTTCGTCACCAGGGGTGACCAAGGAGAGCGGTGCCGGGCTGATGACTCAGTGCTCGTCCCGAACGACGGCAAATACCCTTGAGCCCTATCTGGCCCAGACGCGTACGGCCGGGGAGCTGAGCTGCCACGTGCCGCCTCAGCCGTTCAGTCGAGCCGACATGCCTCAAGGCGAGGAGCTGAAGCTCCTGGAGATGCTCCGTGCCCGCCAGAAGGAGCAGGCGGCAGCGGCACTCGGCCGTGGTGTGGAACTCTGCAAGCGCACCGCGGACCTGCCCGGTGCCCGCGAGCTTGGCCTGAAGCACCACTGGCTGCGGACTTCCACCAAGGAGGCGGGTATGGGCCCCGCTGACGGCGGGGTTCCTGGCAACCGGATGGACTCCCCTTATGTGACGCAGACACGGGTCAACGATCACTCGGGGCAGGGACAGCGTCCCGGTTCCATCTGCGAGCGCGTCGCGGATGTGGATGAGGCGTGCGTCAATCGCGAGCTGGAAATGGGAAAGCCACTTGGGGCCTGGACACCCATCAATCAATGCCAGACCTTCGCCGCGGAGGTGCAAGAGCGCTGCTCGACGAAGGTCCAGCCTCTGCCGGATCCGCGCAGGCTCGACCCGGGTAAGATCTAGAGCCGGAGCTACGGAGGAATCACCATGGATGCTCCGCGTGCCCGACGGAAGCAGCTCGGTCTCTGGCTTTCAGTGCTGCTCCTGGTTCTTGGGCTGTTCTGGGCTTGGTGGTCGATGGGCATGGCCACGCTCTATGAGCCTGTCTGCTCCACCTTCTCCCTGGATGCGCCGCTGCCTGGATGCCGGCACCCGATGCAAGGCCTCCTGGGTGGCAGTGCGATGGCGGTAGTGGGGTTGCTTGGCTGCATCTGGGCCGGATGCCAGCGGTGGAAGAACGCTCCGGCTTCCAGCGCACCCCACTCGTAGCTGCCCTTCAGGGCAGCGCGGGGTAGGGACCTCCACACAACCTGTCCCGGAGCACGAGGGTGATCGTCGGGCTCCGGACGGTCAACCCCGCCTTGCCTGCGGTCTTATGTTCTGGAGGCGGGCACGCACTGCCGTTGTCCTGGGCGGCCCGCATGAGGGGGGTCCCATGCGTTCGTTCTTTCTCCTGGCCGTGACAGGTGTCATGGCTCTTTCGGCCTGCGGTGTGACAGAGGAGTCGTCACCCGCTTCCGCCACTCCACGGGTGTCGCTCCACCCGGAACGCCGCGGCATCGGGCTGCTGCCCATGGGCGGCCCGCAGGCCCTGGCGAGTCCGGCGCAGATGTCACTCCTGGATTCCCGGCGCTCGCTGGCGGTCACGGACGAGGTCATCCTGTCGCGCTTCAGCTTCGAGGAGGTGATGAACCGGCTCGCGGAGCAGAGCGGCATTCCGGGCCTCACGGGGCTTCAGCTCTACCAGGAGTGGTGGGACTCGCAGCGTGCGGCGCCAGGACTGGGCCTGGGCGGCTCGCACTGCAATGACCAACCGCTTCCGGATGGCCAACCGGGCTTCAACGGTTTCGCCTACGCCTGCCCCCGAGAGGAGGGACGTCAGGCGATGGAGAACCCCTTCGACTCGGTCGACATCAATCACGCCGCGTATGTGCCCATCGGACTCTTCAACCGCTTCGACCTGGCGGCCGAGGACGGGAGCGACTGTGGGGAGTACCGCATCGTCTTCGCGCGCCGCTCGGGTATCGCGAACCCACGCAGCCGCAACCTGATTGCCTTCGAGGGGGTGCTGCCCAACCCGTATCCGGAGCAGGGACTGCGGGGGTGCCGCGGAGTGGTGGTCTTCTGGGCAAACCTCTCCCAGGAGCCGGACCCGGCCGTGCGCGCCGAGGCCCTGCACCGCTTCTACTTCGAGGGCCTGGACGGGTATCCGCCCGTCATCCACATCGACCACCTCGGCAATGCCTCGGACCATGCCACCGGCCAGGTGCGCACCAATCAGTTCATGCAATCCACCTGGATGCTGCGCGAGTTCCGCGTACGCAAGCGCTGCGCCGGTGACTCGTGTGTCATGCGCTTCGAGCCGGACACGGTGAAGACCAACCCGGCGGGAGTGCTCTTCAGCGCGAAGCTGGGCCATTTGCTGAAGGGGGACTTCACGAACGTCTTCGCGTCCCAGGTGGCGGCGCTGGCGAAAGCAGACCTGCTCCACTACACCATGACACTCGAGGATCGCTTCGACAGCGGACAGAGCAACTCGAGCGGCACGGAGAACCTCTACGTCTACCAGTTCGGCAACGGCACGAGCCCGCTGAAGACCCAGCTCCAGCAGGAACTCATCCGGATGGGCAGCCTGCTCACACCCGCACAGATCGTCGCGCGGGCGCAGACGCTCTCCTGCGCGGGGTGCCATCAGCTCAGCACCAATGCGAACCTCGGGGGCGGGCTCACCTGGCCCAACAAGTCCAAGGCGTACGAGTTCGTCCACGTGAGCGAGCGCACGATGGAGGAGGGACCGGACGGCCGCCGCTATGGGCTGTCGGAGGCGCTCACGGGCACCTTCCTCCCGTACCGGCGGCAGTTGATGGAGGCCTTCCTCGATCAGAGCCCTCCCTTCCACCTGCTCGGGGGCGCACAGGCGGCGGGGGACGGGAAGGACACACCCCCGCGCACCCCGGGGGCCCACTGAGGACACTCGGCGGAGGAGCGGCTTGCCCCACGAGCGGCCGGGCGCCTACGGTGGGGAGTCGCAATGGAACCCGGCCTCCATCCGTAGGAGAGGACATGAACGTCGCTGGCCTTCGAGCAATGGGGACCCGGTTCTTCCGCTACGTGCGAGACCCGCGCGTGCCGCTGTGGCGGAGGCTCGCGGGGTTGTTCGCCGTCATCTACTTCGTCTGCCCGGTGGACGCGATTCCGGACTTCCTCCCCGTCCTGGGGTGGTTGGACGACATCGGCGTGCTGTCCGCGGCGGCCTTCTTCGTGGTGCGCGAGGTGCAGCGCTACCAGCCGGAGGAGGCTCCGTCGTCGTGGCCCAGGCCGGTGGAGTCCGGCGAGGAGCACCGGGCGGGCACTCCGCCGCTGCGCGACCGCTGACCGCTGTCACTTCCTCCGTCCGGCCGGGCAGCCGGGGGCCGGGCTGGCCCTGGCCCGTTCCGAGGGGGGAACGTCAGCTCCTGTCGCTCCCCGTTGGCGAAGAGGGGGCCGGGCGTGATTTGACTACCCCATGCACTCCCTGTCGCCTCCGAGTCCCGTCGCGAAGTCAGGACCTGGACTTGCCGCGCTCGAAGCCTCGCTCCGCAAGGACCTGGAGCGTCTCGAATACCCCAAGCGCTCCTGGGTGCTGCCCCGGCGTACGCGCGAGGGGTCGCCCATCCTGGACGTGCTCATCATCGGCGGAGGGCAGAGCGGGCTGGCCGCGGCCTTCGGGTTGATGCGCGAGAAGGTGACGAACCTCCTCGTCGTGGACGACAGCCCGCCCGGGCTCGCGGGGCCGTGGAAGACGTTCGCGCGCATGCACACGCTGCGCACGCCCAAGCACCTCACCGGCCCTGACCACAACCTCCCCAACCTCGGCTTCCAGAGCTGGTACGAGGCCCAGTATGGCGAGCCCGCCTGGCAGCAGCTCGGCCTCATCCCCAAGGAGCTGTGGGCGGACTATCTCGACTGGTACCGCCGCTTCCTCGCCATCCCCGTGCGCTGCCATACCCGCGCGGGCGCCATCTCCTGGCGCGCCGAGGACCGCTGCTTCGCCGTCCCCGTGCAGCCCACGGATGGCGGCGGCCAGCCGGACACGCTCCTCGCACGCAAGGTGGTGCTCGCCACCGGCATCGACGGCTCGGGCCGCTGGGATGCGCCCTCGCTGGTGACCCGCCTGCCGCGCGAGCTGTGGGCCCATACGCGCGACGACATCGACTTCGAGGCCCTGCGCGGCAAGCGCATCGGCGTGCTGGGCGCGGGCGCCTCCGCCTTCGACAACGCCTCCGTGGCGCTGGAGCGTGGCGCCGCCGAGGTGCACCTCTTCTACCGCCGCAAGACGCTGCCCACGGTGAACGCGTACCGCTGGGCAGAGTTCGTCGGCTTCCTCAAGCACCACGCGGACCTGCCGGACGCGGACCGCTGGCGCTTCATCCGCCGCATCCTGGAGATGGGGCAGCTTCCGCCGCACGACACGTACCACCGGGCGCGCGCCTTCCCGAGCTTCCACCTCCACGGGGAGAGCCCGTGGCAGGACGTGCGGGCCGAGGCTGGCACTGCCCGTGTCACCACGCCGCACGGCACGTTCACCTTCGACAAGCTCATCATCGGCAGTGGCACGGTGACGGACCTGTCGCTGCGCCCAGAGCTGGCGAACCTCGTCGAGGACATCGCGCTGTGGAAGGACCGCTACACGCCGCCGCCCGCCGAGGCCCACAGCGACCTGGCGCGCCACCCGTACCTGGGCCCCGGCTTCGAGTTCCAGGAGAAGGTGCCCGGCCGAGCGCCGTACCTCGGCTCCGTCTTCAACTACACCTTCGGGTGCCTGCTCTCCCTGGGCTTCGGCGGGGCGAGCATCTCCGGTATGAAGTACAGCCTTCCGAAGCTGGTGTCGGGCATCACGCGGCAGCTCTACTGTGATGACAAGGACGCGTACTTCGAGTCCCTGATGAGCTACGACGTCAAGGAGTTCGAGCCATGAGTGGAGAGCAGGTGCTGCGCAGCCGGCGCGTCGTCACCGGGAGTGGCGTGCGCGAGGCCGCGGTGGTGATTCGGGACGGCAAGGTGGCGGCGGTGGTGGCACCGGCGGACGTGCCTGCGGGCCTGCGCGTGGAGGACCTGGGCGACAAGGTCCTCATGCCCGGAGTGGTGGACTGCCACGCGCACATCAACGAGCCCGGCCGCACCGAGTGGGAGGGCTTCGAGACGGCCACGCGCGCCGCTGCCGCGGGCGGCATCACCACGGTGGTGGACATGCCGCTCAACTCCATTCCCGCCACGACGAGCCGGGAAGCGCTGCGTCAGAAGGCCGCCTCCGCCGAGGGCCACTGCACCATCGATTATGGCTTCTGGGGCGGTGTCATCCCCGGCAACGCGGGCGAGCTGGACGCCATGGTCGACGCGGGCGTCACCGGCTTCAAGTGCTTCCTCATCCACTCGGGCGTGGACGAGTTCCCCCACGTCACGCGCGAGGACCTGGACCGGGCCATGCCCATCCTCGCCCGGCGCGGCGTGCCCCTCATCGTCCACGCGGAGATGACGCCGGACGAGCGTCCGCCCCAGGGCGACACGCGCACCTACCGCAGCTACCTGGAGTCGCGCCCCCGCCGCTGGGAGGACGACGCCATCCGGATGATGATTGAACTGTGCCGCAAGCACCGGGGCCGCGTGCACATCGTGCACCTGTCGTCCTCGGACGCGCTGCCGGACATCGCCGCCGCCCGGCGCGAGGGCCTGCCCTTCGGCGCGGAGACGTGCCCCCACTACCTCACCTTCGACGCCGAGCACATCCCCGACGGCGCCACGTACCTCAAGTGCGCCCCACCCATCCGCGAGGCGGAGAACCGCGAGAAGCTGTGGGCGGGCCTGGCGCGTGGGGAAATCGACATGGTGGTGTCGGACCACTCTCCCTGCACCCCGGGCCTCAAGCACCTGGACAAGGGGGACTTCGCGGCGGCGTGGGGCGGCATCGCCTCGCTCCAGTTCAGCCTGCCCGCCGTGTGGACGGGGATGCGCGCCCGTGGCCACGGCCTGGAGTCCCTGGTGCGGTGGATGTGCCAGAACCCGGCCCGGCTCATCGGCCTCGAGGGCGTGAAGGGCTCGCTCACGCCCGGCGCGGACGCGGACCTGATCGTCTTCGACCCCGAGGCATCCTTCACACCGGAGCCCTCGCGCGTGCTGCATCGCCACTCGCTCACGCCGTACACGGGCCGCCCGCTGGTGGGCGTGGTGGAGCGCACGTACGTCCGAGGCCAGCAGGTTCAAACGCGCGGCGAGCCCGCCTCGCGTCCAGTGGGCCAGTGGGTTCGCCGTCCCGGCACCGCACGGCCCGTGGCATAGAGTCTTCCCCAGGAGAACACCCCGCATGCACACACCCGAGGAAGGCAAGGTGCGAGTCGCCTTCGCCGAGCTCATTGATCTGGCCGCCGAGAAGGTGGGTGGCCGCGCCCTCTACGCCAACGACGAGTTCTTCGCCCCCAAGGAGAACCTGCTCAAGCCGGGCCGAGGCGTCTTCATCCCGGACAAGTTCACCGAGTTCGGCAAGTGGATGGACGGCTGGGAGACGCGGCGCAAGCGCGTGCCGGGCTACGACTGGTGCCTCCTCCAGCTCGGCCTGCCCGGAGTCGTCCGCGGCGTGAACGTGGACACCAACCACTTCCTCGGCAACTTCCCCGAGTACGCCTCGGTGGACGCGCTCGAGGTCCAGGGCCAGCCGTCGACCGAGGAGCTCATCAAGGCCACGTGGACGGAGATCGTCCCGAGGACGAAGCTGGCGGGCGGCACGCAGAACTACCTGCCCGTGGCCAGCGAGCGGCGCTGGACGCACCTGCGCCTGAACATCTACCCGGACGGCGGCGTGGCGCGCTTCCGAGTCCACGGCGTGGTGAAGCCGGACCTGGAGAAGCTGCGCGGCGCGGAGCTGGTGGACCTGGCCGCGGCGGAGAACGGCGGCATTGTCGTGACGTGCAATGACGCGTTCTTCGGGCCCAAGGACAACCTCATCCTCCCCGGCCGAGCGGCCACCATGGGCGAGGGCTGGGAGACCCGGCGCAAGCGCGTGCCGGGCTTCGACTGGATTGTCGTGAAGCTCGCTGCCCCTGGCACCCTGCAGCGCGTGGAGGTGGACACCAACCACTTCAAGGGCAACTACCCGGACACGTGCTCGCTGGAGGGGTGCTCCCTGAAGGAGGACATCCTCGACTTCGCCAACGCGAAGGACATCACCTGGCAGGAGATCCTCCCGCGCACCAAGCTCCAGGCGCACCACCAGCACTTCTTCGAGTCCGAGCTGCGCGCCAAGGGACCCTTCACCCACGTGCGCCTCAACATCTTCCCGGACGGCGGCATCAGCCGGCTGCGCGTGCACGGGCGGGCGGTGTGAGCAGGCTCGCGTGGCTCAATGGCCTCCCGTTCGAGGAGGCCCGGGCGGAGCTGATGCGCTGCTGCGGCTCGTTGCGCTGGGCCGAGGGCATGGCCAGGGCGCGCCCCTTCGCCAGCGAGGCCGCCGTGTACGCGGAGGCCGACCGGCTCTGGGCCCAGACGGGACCCGAGGACTGGCGCGAGGCGATGACGCACCACCCGCGGATTGGAGACGTCTCCAAGCTGCGGGAGAAGTACAAGACCACCGCGACCTGGTCCTCCCAGGAGCAACGCGGAGTGCAGGGCGCGAGCGAAGAGGTGTTGCAGGGGCTCGCCGACGGCAACCGCGAATACGAGACGCGCTTCGGCTTCATCTTCCTGGTGTGCGCCACGGGCAAGAGCGCTGGGGAGATGCTGGCCCTCCTGCGCGAGCGCATGAACAACGCGCCGGACGTGGAGCTGCGAGTCGCGGCCGGCGAGCAGGCGAAGATCACCCGCATCCGTCTGGAGAAGCTCTTCACCTCCCCATGAGCACCCTGTCCACCCACGTTCTCGATACACAGTGGGGCCGCCCGGCGGCGGGCGTCCCCATCACCCTGGAAGTGCAGGCCGGCGATGGCTGGCGTGAGCTGGCTCGCGGTACGACCAACTCGGATGGCCGCGTGCGCGACTTCCTGCCCGCTGGTACGCGATTGGAGTCGGGCACCTACCGGATGACGTTCCACACGGCGGAGTACTTCAAGGCCCACTCCGTCCGAGGCTTCTATCCGTACGTCTCGGTGGTCTTCGAGCTCTCCGCTGCGGACGAGCACTACCACGTCCCACTGCTGCTGAGCCCCTTCGGCTACTCCACCTACCGCGGGAGCTGACATCCTCCTCGTATGAAGACGACCCTGAAGCCGGAGCGCATCTCCGCCGCGCGTGAGGCGCTGAGGAAGGCCAACCAGGCGTACTCCCGGACGTACCCGGGCGAGTCCTCGCGCCGTCAGCCCGTGCACGTCGTGTACGGGGGCGCCCACCTCTTCAAGGCGGACACGGCGAGGAAGATGGGACAGGTGGCCCTGGCCTCGCTGAAGGAGTACGCCTCGGACGCCGGGACGCTCGCCAGGTGCCTGGACCTGTCGGCGGGGGTTGCTGGGAGCGTCTACGAGCGCGTGGAGGCGAAGCTCCAGCGAGAGGCGGTAGAGGACTTCCGCATCGACTTCGAGGACGGCTACGGCCACCGGCCAGCGGCGGAGGAGGACGGCCACGCGGTGTCCACCGCCGAGGAGGTGGCGAAGGGCATGGCGCAGGGCACGCTGCCGCCCTTCATCGGCATCCGCATCAAGTCCTTCTCCGAGGAACTGGTCGACCGGGCCGCGCGCACGCTGGACCTGTTCGTCACCACGCTGCTGGAGCGTACGGGCAACAAGCTGCCGGAGAACTTCGTCGTCACCCTGCCGAAGGTCACCTCCCCCGAGCAGGTGACGGCACTGGTGCGCATGCTCGAGGTGCTGGAGCAGGAGCGCGGCCTGTCGGCCGGTGCGCTGCGGCTGGAGTTGATGGTGGAGACGCCCCAGTCCATCTTCGACCGGGAGGGGCGGCTCGCGTTGCCGGGCCTGGTGGCCGCGGCGGAGGGACGCTGCGTCGGGGCGCACCTTGGCGTGTATGACTACACGGCCGCGCTTGGCATCACCGCCGCGTACCAGAGCATGACGCACCCGGCGAGCAACCTCGTGCGCGGGCTGATGCAACTATCCCTGGCGGGCATGGACGTGGCGCTCTCGGACGGAGCCACCAACGTCATGCCGGTGGGCCCGCACAAGAAGGGCACGAGCCCGCTGACGGAGGCGCAGCAGCAGGAGAACCGTGAGGTGGTTCATCGCGCGTGGCGGCTCGCGTACGACCACACGCGCAACTCGTTGGAGCGAGGCTTCTATCAAGGGTGGGATCTGCACCCGGCCCAACTCCCGGTGCGCTACGCGGCGGTGTATGCCTTCTTCCTGGAGGGATTGGAGGCGACCTCGCGCCGGCTGAAGTCGTTCATCGAGAAGGCTGCCCAGGCGACGCTGCTCGGGGACGTGTTCGACGACGCGGCCACGGGTCAGGGCCTGTTGAACTACTTCCTGCGCGGCATCTCCTGCGGCGCCATCACCGAGGAGGAGGCGCGGGCCTCCGGTCTGACGCTGGGGGAACTGCTCACCCGCTCGTTCCTGAAGATTGTCGAAGGCCGCCGGAATGCAGTGTAGCGACGCGCGGGACTGTTCGGCAGCCACCGGATAATGGCGGGTCAAGACTTGGTAAGGCGCGCGAAGGTGGCGATGCGTTCCTGAAGCTCGGGCAGAAGTGGGCGTTGGAGGGCTTCGTGAAGCTCCAGAAGCTGTCGGAGCATGATGGCGGTGTTCCGCGTGAAGGAGGATGGGAGTCGCTCGAAGAAGGGCCAGAGATTTTCAACAGCTTCGCCTGTGGCCTCCAGGGCCTCCTCGCGGCGGCCCAGCTCGCTCAACCTGAGGCCCAGGTTGTTGAGGCTCATGGCGAGGTCGGGACGGAAGGCGTCGGGGTTGCGCCTGGCTAGCTTGTGGTAGACGGCAACGGCCTCGCGCGTGGCTTCGAGGGCCTCCTTGCGGCGGCTCAGCTGGCTCAACATGGCACCCAGGTTGTTGAGGCTCATGGCGAGGTCGGGACGGAAGGCGTCGGGGTTGCGCTTGGCTAGCTCACGGTAGATGTCAACGGCCTCGCGTGTGGCCTCCAGGGCCTCCTCGCGGCGGCCCAGCTTGCTCAACCTGGCGCCCAGGTTGTTGAGGCTGGCAGCGAGGTTGGGACGGAAGGCGTCGGGGTTGCGCCTGGCCAGCTTGCGGCGAAGTTCAACGGCCTCGCGCGTGGCCTCCAGGGCCTCCTCGCGGCGGCCCAGCTCGCTCAACATGGCGCCCAGGTTGTTGAGGCTGCCAGCGAGGTAGGGACGGAAGGCGTCGGGGTTGCGCTGGGCCAGCTCACGGTAGACGTCAACGGCCTCGCGCGTGGCCTCCAGAGCCTCCTCGCGACGGCCCAGCTCGCTCAACCTGGCGCCCAGGTTGTTGAGGCTCATGGCGAGGTCGGGACGGAAGGCGTCGGGGTTGCGCTGGGCCAGCTCACGGTAGACGTCAACGGCCTCGCGCGTGGCCTCCAGAGCCTCCTCGCGACGGCCCAGCTCGCTCAACATGTTGCCCAGGTTGTTGAGGCTCATGGCGAGGCCGGGACGGAATGCGTCGGGGTTGCGCTGGGCCAGCTCACGGCGGAGTTCAACGGCCTCGCGTGTGGCCTCCAGGGCCTCCTCGCGGCGGCCCAGCTTGCTCAACCTGTTGCCCAGGTTGTTGAGGCTCATGGCGAGGTCGGGACGGAATGCGTCGGGGTTGCGCTGGGCCAGCTCACGGTAGACGTCAACGGCCTCGCGCGTGGCCTCCAGGGCCTCCTCGCGGCGGCCCAGCTCGCTCAACATGGCGCCCAGGTTGTTGAGGCTGCCAGCGAGGTAGGGACGGAAGGCGTCGGGGTTGCGCTGGGCCAGCTCACGGTAGACGTCAACGGCCTCGCGCGTGGCCTCCAGAGCCTCCTCGCGGCGGCCCAGCGCGCTCAAACTGGCGCCCAAGTTGTTGAGAAGCCGCGCCCTTTCGGCGAGCTCTCGCCCATCCTCCAAGGCGGGTAGGGCTTTCAAAAGCGTGCGGGTCGTCCACTCGGCGACCCTACGAAGCGAAACCGTGGACTCAGGGATACCCACCGCCTCCAATTCACGGGCCAACACTGCGTCACCCTTCGCTTCGAGGTGTTCGGCAAGTATGTCGCCGAGCACCGAGTACGCGGTGCGAAGTCCGACTGCCCTTGCGGCCTCTAGTGCGAGGCGCGCGCGCTGCTGGAACGCGTGCGCGAGGAGTCGTTCGAGCCACGGTCTCACCATGGCAGGTTGTGTGGCGGATATACGGCCGAGCACCTCCAGACTCGTCCCCACGACACGCTGCTCCTCTTCGGCAGGGAGCACCCGGTCGATCCAGTCGTCCGGAGGATGATCTCCCTTGAGCTTCGGTGAGGCAACACGGCACACCATGCCCTCACCGAGGAGGTCCGGTTCCAGGGCGGGAAGGAATACGGCGGATTCCACGCTGGTGCGCTGGTAGAGCCGCTGGAGCAGTAAAAGCAGTGCCTGCTCATCGGAGGAAGGAGTGCGGCCGAGGAGCCGTCCGACAACAGTGGACGCAGAGGAAAGATCCGCGAGCCCCCCTCGGAGCGTGGCGGCTGCAACCAGCTGCCGCGCCAGTGAACGTTGCAGCGAGCGCGCCACGTCTTCCTGCTGGGCGCGTACTTCCCAGAAGCGTTCCTCATGGTCGAGGATCACATCCATCAGTGTGTTCGCCTCGAAGGCGAGGCCCTCCACCGAGGCAAGCGCGGCCATGTGCAGATAGAGCACTCGCTCGAAATGCGCATCCGTGAGCGGGGGGGATGCGCGCTTCACGTACACCTTTCCTCGCTTTTTCGCGAACCTCTCCGCGGCCTCGTGAAACACCTGCTCGCGTTTGGCCTTTTCCCTGACCAGCGGTGGCAAGAGCTTTGGAGGCGTCGCATCGAGCCATGAACCCAGCGCCGTGTCGGACTGCCGTAGCGACTGCCACCAGTCGCCATCGTTGCGAGCGAGAAGCAGGATGCGCATCCGGCGGAGAACACCCGTGCCCTCTTGCTTGGCGTAACGCAAGGCCCGCATGAGCACCTCGCGCAGGCCCGAACGGCTCTCTGCGTAGTCGAGCACCACCAGCACCGGCTGCCCGAGCCCCCACAAGCGCTCGAACCAGTCTTCGGGTGCTCCCTTCGCCAGGAAGCCAGCGGCCCAACCGATGGCCTTACGGCGGCGCGTCCACTCGATGGCGAGCCGTGTCTTGCCCGCACCGCCCTCCGCATGAAGCAAACGCACGGCGACCGATGGCCCCTCGTCGCACCAGCGGTCGAGCTCCGAGAGTAGCTCCTCTCGCCCCTGCTCGTGGAAGGGCACGACCTCGTAGCGTGCATTGAGGAGCGCTGATGGGGGCGGATTGTCCGGCAACGTCTCGGCACCTGGAACCAGGAGGTCATCGACATCGGGTGCCACCTCTATGTCGAGCCGCTCGCGAAGAAACGCAAGCAAGCACTCGGCCGAGGCCCGGGCGGCGAACTCCTTGAAGTGGTCGTCGCGGCCATGGTTGGCGAAGTCCATTACCCCCTTCATCACCAGCGCGTCGAGCTTCCAGTCCCGCTGGGCATGAGCCAGTGCACCGAGGGCCGCAGCCTCCATTTCCACGCCCAGCGTCTTGCGCATGTGCTCGGAGATGAAGCTCCAAACCTTCTCATCCTCGACGACCTGGTTACCGCTGCCCATCGGTGCGACGTGGACCTTGAAGGGAAGCAGAGCGCCCGAGGGAGTGGTGTCGGGGAGGCGGTTGCGGTGCTTGATGAGGATGGGACCGATTCGTTTCCGCCCCTTGTCGGTCAGGCTGAGCGTGCCCTCCAGCACGTGGCTGGATTTCCAGAGCGACTCGATGACCGTCTCCCACTGCGGGCAGCACTCATTGCACTCGGGGAGCGCAGATGGGTCAGCGATGCCCTCATTGAGCTTCGCGAGGACCCAGTTTTCCTGCCACTCGTAGGGCACGGGACGCGACTTCCACCACGCTTCGTCTCGGAATCGCCCGGCGAAGTTGAAGTGCTCGAGCGCGACCTTCCAGTCGTCGCGGAGGTTGTACGTCTTGAGATCCTGCTGCACCTCATCTGGAAGCTTCTTGCCGGTGTCGTGGAAGAACAGCCTCTCCGCTGCGATCACATCGCCAAGATTCGTTTTCTGGGGGCGGCCCGCGCACACGCCGCACATCGCCACGCACTGCGGGCCATACCGCTGCACCAGGGGCAGCAGCGCATTTGTCGCCGACACTGCCCCCATGTCCCCCGCCTGCGCCACCGCCACGCGCAGAGGCCTCCCTCCCTTGCCGCGAAACGTGCGGAACGCCACCGGAAGACCGTTGGGGCCAGGTTCCTCTTCCCAGTGGTTCCCTTCCCAGGCGCCAGCCTCCACCTGAAGCGCCGCCCGGTACTCCAGTGTGATCGCGGTCAGGATCACCACGTGGGGTTTGCGCGTACTGCTCTCGCTCGTGGGCATGACCGGAGCGTACCGGGACCGTACGTCCCGACAAGCCACTACCCCCAAAGTGAAGAAAACAATGCTGCGCCTGTGGCTTCAGCCCGCCGAGCGCACGAACTGGGTTGAGAGCCTCCCATCCCAGTCAGCTCCCAGGGGAAGTGGGGATATGCACGGAGTCTCGGGACCAGGTCCAAGAGTTTCGCCTGCACTCCATCAGATCTCCCGTCCGCTGAGTCAGTGGGCGGGTTGTGCTCGTCCCGGGGATACGTTACCGGCAGGGCTTTCCACCGGAGACGTGCTCCGGTGAAGGGAGAGTCATGCACCGACGAACGTCTTACACCCTTCTTGGAGCCGTGCTGCTGTGGGGCTGTGGTGGCAAGCCGCCGCCCGATACGAACACCCCGCCGTCCGTGGCGGACCTGACGCCGCCCACCGTACTCATCACCTCGCCGCGCGAGGCGCAGCGCCTGGGCACCTACCAGGTCATTCGGCTGGAGGGCACGGCGGGAGATGACTCCGGTGTGCGGCGGCTCACCTGGCGGCTCAACGGTGAGGAGACGCGGGCACTCGAGTCCTCGGAGGCGGAGAGCGGGCGGGCCTTCGTGCTGGACCTGATGCCTCGTCCCGGCACCAACACCGTGGTGGTGCGCGCCGAGGACGCCGTGGGCAACATCGCCGAGTCCTCCGTGTCCTTCTACTTCGGCAACCTCGTATCCGCCGGCGGCCTGCATGGCGGCGCGGTGCGCGGTGGGCATCTCTACACCTGGGGACAGAACACCCAGGGCCAGCTCGGTCAGGGTGACACCACGGCGCGTGCCACTCCCACGGTGGTGGCGGACCTGTCCCGCGTGGCCTCCATCGCCATCAACAGCAACACCTCGCTCGTGGTGCGTGAGGACGGCACGGTGTGGACGTGGGGCGCCAATGCCAGCGGGCAGCTCGGCCTCGGGACTCCTCCGGTGGAGGGGCAGACGCGCACTCCGGACACCCAGGCCCGCAACCGGCCCACGCAGGTTTCCGGGCTGACGGACGCGGTGTCCGGCGCGCTCGGATTTAGCCATGCCCTCGTGTTGAAGGCCGACGGCACCGTCGTGGCCTTCGGGAAGAACAACAACGGGCAACTCGGGGATGGCACCACCACGGACCGCGACTACCCGGTGCCCGTGCACGGGTTGAAGGACGTGGTGAAGCTGGTGGGCGGCTCGCAGCAGTCGGTGGCCCTCACGCGGGACGGCTCCGTGTGGGTCTGGGGCAATAACAACTTCGGCAACCTGGGCCAGGGTATCGCGGACTCGGATGCGCACCCCGAGCCCGCGCAGGTGCCGGGCCTCTCTGGCGTGGTGGACATCGCGAGCGGGCGTGACCATGTGCTGGCTCTGCACTCGGACGGCACGGTGTCCGCTTGGGGCCTCAACGCCAGTGGTCAGGTGGGCAACGGCGAGGGCGGCTCGGGCCTCGAGGTGCTCGCACCGGTGAAGGTCGTGGGCCTGACGGACGTGGTGGCCGTCTATGCCAACTCCAACTTCGGCCTTGCGTTGAAGGCGGACGGCACGCTGTGGGGCTTCGGCCAGAACTTCAACGGGCAGCTCGGCAACGGGCAGAGCGGCAAGGACCACCAGGTCCAGCCTCTCGCGGACAAGGCGGTCGTGGGTCTCTCCGCGCTGCGGGACGTCGCCGCGGGCTCCACGTTCGGGTTGGGTCTGCGCGAGGACGGACTGCTCTTCGGGTGGGGCTGGAACAGCAACGGCTCGCTCGGCAATGACGAGCTGCAGAACAACTGGAGCTTCCCCGAGCCCGTGAAGGTGAAGCTGCCATGAGGGTGTTCCACGGAGGGGTGCTGGCGGCGGCGCTCGCCCTGTCGCTGGCGGCGTGCCGCGAGGACCCACCGCCTCCTCCGAACGAAGAGCCCCCCGTCCGCTGGGACGTGGTCGAGCCCGACGAGGCGCTGTCGGGCGGCGAGGGGGGCACCGTCTCCAATACGAGCGCGCAGGCCTTCTCGCAGGCGCTGCCCGCGCTGACGCTGGAGCGGCGCTCGAGCTTCGTCTCGGGGCGAGGCGTCTTCGAGATTGATTGGGTTCCGGCACCGGCCTCGAGCAGCCGTGCGGACCGTGACGGGCTGGGCCCCGTCTTCCACGCGGTGGCCTGCATCTCGTGCCACCCGGCCAACGGACGGGCCGCGCCGCCGGACGAGCCCGGCTCCACGGGGGAGGCGCTGCTGGTGCGTCTGAGCATCCCGGGCACGACGTCCCACGGCGGTCCGCTCCCCGAGCCCACGTACGGAGACCAGCTCCAGCCGAAGAGCATTCCTGGTGTGCCAGCCGAGGCGTGGGTGGTGGTGAACCACTCGCCGCGTCCGGGCACCTTCGCGGACGGAGAGGCCTTCACCCTCCAGGCCCCGGAGTACGTGCTGGAGGAGCCGGCCCACGGACCCTTGCACCCGGACACGATGCTGTCGCCACGGCTCGCGCAACCGTTGTACGGGCTCGGCCTGTTGGCGGCGGTGTCCGAGGAGACGGTGCTCGAATGGGCGGACCCGGACGATGCGAACGGGGATGGCATCTCCGGCCGGCCCAACCGTGTGTGGAGCGTGCGCCAGGGCCGGACGGTGTTGGGGCGCTTCGGGTGGAAGGCCAACCAGCCGGACCTCGAGCAGCAGAGCGCGGGGGCCTTCCTCGGAGACATGGGGCTCACCACGTCCCTGTTCCCCGAGCAGCCCTGCACCTCCGCCGAGCAGGCCTGCCGGGACGCACCCCCGGGAGGAGCCCCGGAGGTGGAGGACCATCGACTGGCAGCGCTCACCTTCTACGCGCACGTGCTCGCCGTGCCGGCGCGCCGGGACGTGGACTCGCCCCGGGTGCTCCAGGGCAAGGCCCTCTTCCACCGCGTGGGGTGCGCGGGCTGCCACCGGCCCACGCTCACCACGGGCACGCTGGAGGGCCACCCGGAGCTGTCCGGGCAGAACATCCGTCCCTACTCGGACCTGCTGTTGCACGACCTGGGCGAGGCGCTCGCGGACGGGAGGCCGGACTTCGAGGCCTCGGGGAGCGAGTGGCGCACGGCGCCGCTGTGGGGCATCGGGCTGACGGCCACCGTCAACGGGCACACGCGTTTCCTGCACGATGGCCGGGCGCGCTCGCTGATGGGGGCCATCCTCTGGCACGGCGGCGAGGCCGAGGCCTCTCGCGAGGCGGTGCGTCAGCTCTCGAAGGACGAGCGCGATGCACTCCTCACCTTCCTCGAGTCGCTGTAGCGGGTGGGGTACGAACCCACGGTCCTGTTTCCGCGGACTTATCGTTTCATAAATATCACAAAGTGATGAGCCTCATCCGAGGGCGCACCGAATCCGCGCGCCCGGAATCTCATGGCGGCACCCGGCGGGTAGGCTGCCGCCGGCTCTCACCGAACAGGAGCAACATGAACGCCACCAATCATCAGTTCCGCCTGGCCGCTCGTCCGGTCGGCATGCCCAAGCGCGAAGACTGGAAGTACACCTCGGAGCCCGTTCCGGAGCCGCGAGACGGCGAGCTGCTGGTCAAGGTGCTCTACCTCTCGCTCGACCCGGCGATGCGCGGGTGGATGAACGAGGGCAAGTCCTATATCGCGCCCGTGAACCTCGGCGAGGTCATGCGCGCCGGAGCCGCGGGCCGGGTCGTCTCCAGCAAGCACCCCGGGTTCGCGGTGGGCGACTACGTCATCGGCCACTTCGGCGTGCAGGAGTATGCCCTCTCCGATGGCAAGGGCGTCGCCAAGGTCGATCCGAAGGTGGCTCCGCTGCCGGTCTACCTCGGCACGCTCGGCATGCCGGGGATGACGGCGTATTTCGGCCTGCTCGACATCGGCAAGCCGAACCCGGGGGACACCGTGGTGGTCTCGGGCGCGGCCGGTGCGGTGGGCACGGTGGTCGGGCAGATCGCCAAGCTCAAGGGCTGTCGCGTCGTGGGCATCGCGGGGGGCGCCGACAAGTGCCGGTACCTCGTGGAGGAGCTCGGGTTCGACGCCGCCATCGACTACAAGTCCGAGGACGTGAAGAAGGCGCTCAAGGCGCACTGCCCCAAGGGCGTGAACGTCTACTTCGACAACGTGGGCGGCGACATCCTCGATGCCGTGCTCACCCAGCTCGCGATGCATGCGCGCATCATCATCTGTGGCGCCATCTCGCAGTACAACGCCACGGGTCCGATGAAGGGCCCATCCAACTACATGTCCCTGCTCGTCAATCGCGCGAGCATGACGGGCATGGTGGTGTTCGACTACGCGGCGCGCTACGGCGAGGCGGCGCGGGAGATGGCCGGCTGGATGGCCGCGGGCAAGCTCAAGTCGCGCGAGGACATCGTCCAGGGCCTGGAGACGTTCCCCGACACCCTGCTGAAGCTCTTCAAAGGGGAGAACACGGGCAAGCTCGTGCTCCAGGTCGCCGCGGAGTGACGGCCGCCGCCGAGGCACACGGCAGGTGCCTCGGCGACGGAACCCGGGTGGCCCGGCTCAGCGCGCGGCGAGCGCGTCCACGTGCTGGCGCAGGGCCACTTCATTCTCCAGCCGCGAGCTGAGGCCCGCGATGGGCTGGGCGGCCTGGGCGATGCGCCCCCGGGTGCGCGGGCCCGCGGCCACGAGCCACGCCACGCCCAGGACGAGCTCGGCCACGTCGGGAGCACCGCTCAACTGCGGAACGAGCGCGAGCAGTGCCTCCACGGCCTTCTTCACCTGCGCGCCGTGCAGGGCGTGGCTGCTGGTGATGCCCTGACGCAGCAGCTCCAGCAGGGCGAGCGCGGTGGCGCGGGCCTGGCGCACGGGCTCGGGGCCCGTCCCGGTGCCCGCCCACAGGCCGCTGGCGAGCTGCTGCTCGAGCAGACCCACTCCACCGTCCGAGGCGGACTTCTCCTCCGCTCGCTCCAGCTCCATGAAATCCATGGAGGCCATTTGCTCGCTCTCGACGATGGGCTCGGGCGCCGGGGCCATCTCCTTGCGCGCCTTTCCGAGGCGGAGGCTGCCCTTGCTCTTGTCGGCGGAGCCGCCCGGACCCGCCGCGACGGCCACGGATGCTGCCGTGGGAGCCAGAGGAGGCGGCGCGTACGCGGGGGCCGGCGCCTGGGCCATGGGAGGGATGGCGCCGGGGGCCATCGGAGGCGCGCTCCCGACGTGGACCGAGAGCTTCTTCGAGGGCATGCGCGACCGCGCCGCTCCACCCGCGGAGGCCGGGGCCGCGGCGCCCTCTTCCTGCTTCGCCGTGCCGAACATGTCCCAGCCAGCGGGGGCGTGGACGGGGACGACGCGCGTCTCCGGCTGGCCCGAGGCGCGGCGCTCGCCGGTGCGCTCCTCCACCACCACGAAGGAGGTGTAGGGCGTGACGATGCCATGCGCGAGCGCGAGCTGGACGATGCGCTCCTTGAGGGACTGGGCGCGCCGGCCCACGAGCGCGGCGTCCTGCCAGGCGCGGATGCGCTCGGCGGCCCACAGCTTCTCCACCGCGGGCCGGTCGCTCTCGGCGGGGAAGCTCACGGGGATGGAGAGCGAGAACGTCTCCGCGCCCGACTTCCCCTTGAGCACCACCTTGCCACTGCCGGGCGAGGTATAGCGGCCGAAGAGGCTCCACGGCGTGCCGTCCACGAGCTGTGGGGGCTCGGCGGGGGCCAGCTCCGAGGCCTCCACGCCCTCGAAGCGCACCTCCACTCCGGTGACGCGGGGCGCGAGCGCGCGGGAGAACTGGGCCACCACCTTGTCGTCGATGCGCTCGCCGGGGTGGATGAACTCCACCGCGCCGCCCGTCTGCCGGGCCATGTCCTTGAGCAGCACGTCACTCACGTTGGTGCCGATGCCGAAGGAGTAGATGCGCGCCGTCTTGCGCGCCCCCATCACCGCGTTGAGGATTTCCGACTCGTTGCCCACCTGGCCATCGGTGAGGAGCACCACCACGCCCTCGGGCACGGCCTGCACCGCGGCCACCATGGGCTGGAGCAGCTCGGTGCCACCGCTGGCGTGCAGGGCGGCCACCCACCGGTCGGCCTGTTCCAGCGTCTTCTGGGTGAAGGTCACCGGCTCTTTGGAGAAGAGCTGGAAGGAGTCGTTGAAGGCGATGATGTTGAAGCGGTCGCCCTCGCGCAGGTGGCGCAGGCACAGGCGGAGCGCGCCCTGGGCCTGGGGGAGGCTCTCGCCGCCCATGGAGCCGGAGGTGTCCACGACGAACACCACCTCCTGTCGCTTGGGGCCCGCGGCCATGCCGAGCAGGTCCGGCACCACCGTGAGGGCGAAGGTGCCGGGCTGCTCGCCCTTGCGGTGGGTGACGAGCGTGGTGAGCGGGGTGCTCATGTCCTGGCCGCGGATGCTCAGCACGAGGTCGCGGTCCAGCGCCACGTTGGGCTGGGAGAGCTTCACGCGGGTGCCGTTCTCGGCGCGGGAGATGTCCAGCTTGTGCGAGGGGCTCTCCACCACCACCTCGCGGCCGAGCGAGATGAGCAGGTCCAACGTGAGGCCGTAGCGCGCGTCACCCACGGGAGGGGTGATGCGGTCCGCGTCGGGGACGCGGTTTGTCGGATCGGCCCAACCGTGGGCGCTGCGGTCTCCCGAGGGCGTGCCGGGGATGTAGCGGGGCGCGACGAGGGTGGGCAGGGCCCAGCGCACGCAGCCCTCTTCAATCTGGATGGCCTGGAGGAACTCCACCTCCACGAGCGTCTCCTCGCCGGGCAGCAGGTTGCCCACCTGGGCGGTGAAGACGTTGGGGCGCTCCTGGTCGAGCAGCGCGGCGCCGTGGCCGGCCGTCACCGCGTCGTCATAGGCGCGGAAGGCCTCGTCGCGCTCCTTGAGGATGCCCTGCACGCGGCGGCCGGCGCACTCCATGGAGAAGGCGGTGAGGGTGGCGTCGGAGGGGAGGGGGAAGACGTAGACGGCTTCGACGGGCTTGGGCTCGGTGTTGCGGTAGCGCTGGCGCACGCGCACCCGGGCATGGCCGCCGAGCAGCTCACCGGAGACATCCACGCCCTGGAGGGGAACCTGGGCACCGCTTTGCGTGTACAGACCTGCCTTCTCGTTCTCCATGGTTCTACCTTTCCTGGGACTCCTGGATGAGGGCGCGAATGCGTTCCGCGAGCGCCCGGGTCTTCGTGTCCGCCGTGTCGGCGAGTTGCAGCTCCAGCCCCGGCGCCAACTCCCAGCGGCGCCAGCTTGTCACCCCGGTGTCGGGGGACACAGGTGTGGCCTCGCTCTTCACCGGCGGGGCCTCGGGGGCCGGCTCGGAGGACTCCTCAGCGGGGGCCGGGGAGGCGAGCGTGAGGCTGGCCGGCCCTGCATCGGCGAGGGCCTTCAGCTCCTCGGGGCTCAGCCTCGCCAGCTCCACCTGGATGGCGTCGAGCGGGAGGAACTTCGCCTGCAGGGCGCGGATGGCCTTGAGGCGCTGCAGGTGCTCTTCCCCGTAGACGGTGTCGGGCCCCTTGAAGGGGGGAGCGGGCAGGAGCCCGCGCTGGACGTAGTAGCGCACGGTGCGGGGGGACACGCCCGCCGCCTCGGCCAGCTCCGTCAGCTTCCACTCCTTGCGTGTGTTCGTCGTGCTCACGGCCCTGACAGTAAGACTCGACAGTGGTGGTGTCAAGTCGTCACTGATAAAATGCCACTGTCATGAAGCCAGTGTCGGGATGTAGGAGGGCAGGCGACCGGGCTTGCGCGGGAAGGGGGTGGATGGGACAGAGGGGCGCATGGACGCGACGGGAGTCACGGACATCTCCTCCATCCGGCTCATTGGAGCGGCGGTGACGCCGGCGGTGATGGTGTCCGCGTGCGGCATCCTGGCCACGGGGCTGGACAACCAGATTGGGCGGATGACGGCGCGCACGCGGGACATGGTGCGCGAGTGGCGCGCGCTGCCGGAGGGCAGCCCGAGGCGCGAGGTGCTGCGGTTGGAGGTGGCCATCCTGGACCGGAGGCACGTGCTGCTGGCGAGGGCGCTGAGCCTGGCCTACGGGGCGCTCATCTCGTTCGTGCTGACGTCGCTGCTGTACCTGTCCCAGAGGCGCTTCGGCGTGCCGGACGTGTTGCCGGTGGTGACGTTCTCGGTGGGCGTGGTGTCGCTGGGCGTCGTCGCGGTGTACGCGCTGGCGTCGTTGCGGCTCGGCCGGGACGCGCTCGCGCTGGAGAAGCGCGAGATGTTCCTGGACGCGGAGCTTCCCGTGCCCACCGGTGAGCGGAGGACGTGATGCGGAGGACCCGCCTGCTCGGGTTGCTGCTGGTGGCGGGCGCGTGCGCTCGAAGTCCGAGGGAAGTGCGCCCCGCTCCAGCCTGGGCGGGGGATGAACCGCTGAGCTGGTTTGATTGTGGCAAGGGCAGCACCCTCGTGATGCGGCGCATTCCTGGGGATGGCCGTGAGCTCGCTGTCTTTCGTCAAAGGCTGATCTCCGAGCCTGACGATGCGGTTGTACGAATCGCGCTAGGCCATGGGGCCTTTCACGGCATGCACCGCTACGCCCGGCGCTCGAAGCCCACCGAGAAGCTGTTGCGCCAGGACCGTCTCGAGCTCCAGGGTGAATCGATCCCCGTGGAGGTGTTCGAGCGCACCACGAGCCTCATGGAGCTCTGTGGCGACGAGGTCTATCCCTTCTTGGGCCGTCAGTACGAGGCGGGCGGCCTGGTGGAGGAGGTCTGGAAGCGGGTAGGTGCACCTCGGGCGGAGGGTCCACTGTGGATCCGCTATGACCAGGGCCACTCACTCGTACCTCCCAAATGCATCCCTCAACTCGCGTCCTCGACCCGGGCTCCCGACGCGGAGGGCTTCATCGACGTGCGGCGTGTGCTCGAGCCCCACGTGGAGGCGGTCATCGACGGCTGGGTGTACCCCTGTATGCAGGTGCGGACCTGGAACCGCGATGACGTTCCGATCGACTCCCTGGAGTGCCCCGGCGTGCTCGGTGGCCGGGCGCGATGGGAGGCAGTGCAGCGGTTCAGCGATGGCCGGATGTGGAAGGACCGCATCGAAGTCGTGTCGTTCGACTGCCGACGTTAGTCAGGGCCGGGGATGGGCCATCAGATTGGAAATCCGCCAATAGATTAGAATCATTGCTGATTCGTGAGCAGAACGTGTGTAATCGTCCGCCACCTCTTCTGTATCCGTGAAAGGAAGCGACCGATGCCGTTCTCTCTGCCGGAGCTGCCGTACAAGAAGGATGCCCTCGCGCCCCACATCAGCGCTGAGACGCTCGAGTACCACCACGGCAAGCATCACGCCGCGTACGTGAACAACCTGAACAAGCTGCTGGACGGCAAGCCCGAGGCGAACCAGTCGCTCGAGCAGGTCATCCTGAGCAGCGACGGGGGCGTGTTCAACAACGCCGCCCAGGTCTGGAACCACACCTTCTACTGGAACAGCCTGAAGCCGAACGGTGGTGGTCAGCCGACGGGCGACCTCGCGGACGCGATCAAGCGCGACTTCGGCTCGTTCGAGCGCTTCAAGGAGGAGTTCTCGAACGCGGCCGCCACGCAGTTTGGCTCCGGGTGGGCCTGGCTCGTGCTCAACAAGGACGGCAAGCTCGCGGTCACCAAGACGCCCAACGCCGACCTTCCGCTCAAGCACGGCCAGAAGGCCCTGCTGACGCTCGACGTCTGGGAGCACGCCTACTACATCGACTACCGGAACGCGCGGCCCAAGTACATCGAGACGTTCTTCCAGAGCCTCGTGAACTGGGACTTCGCGCTCGCGAACCTCAAGGGCGGCTGAGCCACCGCGTCCTGGAGGGCGGGCCCGTCCCCCCTCCAGGGCTGGGGCTCAGTCCTTGCGACCCCCGTCCTTCTTGCGCCGAGGAGAAGGCTCGGAAGGAGTCGCCTTGAAGTTGGCCAGATGGTGCGCCAGCGCGTCCGCGAAGTGCCGGTCGAGCGGCGCATGACCGAAGAGCAGCCGGTACCAGAGCGCCCCGAAGACCTGGTCGATGAGGAGCTCCCGGTCGACCCACGCGGGCAGCTCTCCTCGTGAGTGGGCGCGCTCCAGTACCGCGCGCAGTGCCTGGCGCCGCCGTTCGATGAACTGGTGGCGGAACTGCTCCAGGAACTCCGGACGCACCTGGGTCTCCACCACCAGGGCCTTGAGGATGGGCTCGGTGGGCCTGTCTCCGTGTAGCACCTCGAAGCTGCGCCGCAGGAACGTCGAGAGATCGCCCTCCAGCGTCCCCGTGTCGGGCTCGGTGATGCGCTCCGAGGTTTCATCCGCGAGCGCGTCCAGCACCAGCGCCCCCTTCGAGGACCACCAGCGATAGATGGTCTGCTTCCCCACCTTCGCGAGCGCGGCGACCTTGTCGAACGTGAGCGCGGCGTAACCCTCGCTCCGGAGGAGCTCGAGCACCGCGTGTTGCACGGCCAGACGCGAGGCCTCGCTCCGCTTTCTTCCCGTGTGGGGCCGGGGTGTCGAATCCATGTCCGCACCCTACCGGGCCGCCTTCGGATTGACGAGACGAACCGTCTCGATTAATTACGAGACGAATCGTCTCGACAAGGGAGAGGTCATGGCTGAACGAATCGCAGTGGTGGGTGGCAGCTCGGGAATCGGTGAGGCGGTCGCGGCGCGGCTGAGCAGGCGGGGGGCGGAGGTGGTGATTGGCGGCCGGCGGGAGGATGCGCTGCGAGAGGCGCGAGCGCGGCTCGGGAACCAGGTGCGGGCGGAGGTGGTGGATGGAGCCGACGTGGCGAGCGTCGAGCGCTTCTTCGAGCGGACGGGTCCCATCGACCACCTGGTCATCTGCCTGAGCGGCCGGAAGGGCTCGGGCGCCTTCGCGAGCCTGCCGCTGGAGACCCTGGCGGAGGGGTTCCAGGAGAAGGTGGTGGCGCAACTGAGGGTGGCTCAGGTGGGCTTGAAGCGGCTGGCGGCGTCCGGGTCGATCACCTTCATCACGGCGATCTCCGCCCGGGCGGTGGTGCCGGGAGGGGCGGGACTGGGAGCCATCAACGGCGCGCTGGAGGTGATGGTGCCCACGCTCTCCGTGGAGCTCGCGCCGGTGCGCGTGAACGCGGTCTCGCCGGGCGTCATCGACACGCCGTGGTGGAACGGCGTGCCGGGGGAGCTCAAGAGCCAGTACTTCGAGCAATCGAAAGCCCGGGTGCCGGCGCGGCGCATCGGCCAGCCCGACGACGTGGCCGCGGCGGTGGAGCTGCTGGTGAGCAACAGCTTCATGACGGGAACGGTCCTGGAGGTGGACGGAGGCGCGCGGCTGGTGTGAGCGGCTTTCGTGACACGCTCTCCACCTGAGGCTCCCGATTCGCGAATGGCAGTGAACATGTCTGGGAGTCCTCCTTCATCGGCGCGCGCCTCACTGGCACTGTCTCACGTGAGCACCGGGCGACATGTCGCCGAGCCAGACGAGGACCCTCATGAAGAGAGCGACCGAGGTGGTGAAGGAGATCAGCCAGGCACTCCGGGCTGTGGATGAACAGCTCCGCCACCACCCCTACCCGGAGGCGCTGGAGCGGGGTGAGGTCCCGGTGAATGCGCTGCGGGCCTTTCCCGGGACCCAGTACCACGTCGCCACGAGTGATCTCCGCTCGATGGGGATGATGGTGCAGCGGTTCGGCCACACGCCGGCGCGAGGCTTTCTCAACGGCATCCTGCAGGGGGAGATCGCCGCCCTGGAGGGCCTGCGGGTGATGGCCCGCAGGCTGGGGATGACGCAGGAAGACCTGGAGCGATACGAAGTCACCCCCGAGGGCTTCGCCTACGCCACCAACATGGCGTGGATGGCGGCCAACGTGTCCGTGGCGGAGCTCATGGTGGGCATCCTGGTCAACTTCCCGGCGTGGGGGCACACCTGCGGACGGATGAGCCGGGCACTGCGGGCGCGCTACGGCTTCACGGAACAGGAGACGGTGTTCCTGGATGCCTTCGCGAACATGCCCCCAATCGAAGACACCGCGCTTCCCATCATCCAGGAAGGGCTGGACCAGGGGGTGGAGCCACGCCTGCTCCACCGCGCGGCGCGGTTCTTCCAGGCCTACGAGAAGATGTTCTGGGACGCGATGATGGCGGCAGCGCGGTCCCCGTGAAACGCTACTCGCAATCCGCCTCGCTCACGCCTTTGCGCTCGATGCAGACGAGGTATTCCTGGCGGCAGGCGAATTCGTTGATTCTGCCCCGGCGTTCCTCGCAGGCGTAGCGCTTCCCCTTGCACTGCTCGCACGTCTTCTTCGCCTCCCGTTGCGACGACTCGTACATCCTGCGGGCCTCTTCTTCGGCGTCCCGCTCGATCTTCGCTCGTTCCGCTCGCTCCTTCGCGTTGAGCTCCTTGGCGTAGAACTGCACGGCGAAGCCGCCCTGCCCCAGGTCGTGGATCCGCTTGGAGCTGAACGCGGAACCAAAGTTGGCCTGCAGGTCGAGCGACCCCCGCCCCGCCTTGGTCGGGCACCCCGCGCTGCCGCTGCCGCCCGGGCCGACGATGCCCGGACCTCCGACGGTCGGCGTGCCTCCCATGTCGAAGGTGAAGGTGACCCCCTTTCGGGCATGGTCGGAGAACCCGGCGTCCGGGTCGAGCCGCAGGACGGCCATGTAGCAGTGGCCCGCCTTGACCGGGAACTCGAGCGGCTCGAACGCCTCGAGGCGTCCACGGACCGGCGCACCCTCCGGATGGAAGCCCTTCGTTTCGGTGGTGATGCTGGCCTCCAGCTCCGCGGACGAGCGCTCGAAGCGCGGGTCCCATCCCTTCGCGGCGCGCCGGGCCTTTTCCGCCTTGGCCTTCCACTCCTCGCCCGCGAGGAGCGTCACGAGGCGGTAGCACTCCTGCGCATACGCACTCGTGGCGTCACTCGCGAACAGCTCTGTCGCGGCCTCCTGCGCCAGACCGAGGCTCTTGCTGCCCAGACGATCGAAGCAGTTGGAGACCTTGTTCTCCTCGTCGGAGAGGAAGTTCTTCTTCTCGACCACGTTGACGTAGAAGTCGAAACAGGGCGCGGAGACCTGTCCCTGGTGGGTACAGCGTCCCCGGTAGTACTTCGAGAGCCCTGGCTTGAGTCCCGCCTTGGCGTCCTCATCGTCGCCCTGGGCGTTGGCGAGGGGGGCGTTCATCATCAGGAACAGGAGCGTGGCTGCGACGCTCCTCCAAGGCATGGCCATCATCTTCACCTCTGGAATGGATGTGTTTATTGCATTCCGAGGCTACGAGAATTCCGGCTCACGTCCAGGGTTTCATGGAAGCAGACTTCCCGGGCGGGGACGCGCTCCTCGTCAACGCACCGCGCCAGACCCGCGCGAGCCCGTCAGCGGCTTCGCCGGCTCGGTCTCCTCCTGCTGTTCCTCCTGTCGCTGGCTCTTCGGCTTGCGCACCTCGGCGGGGTCGGGCGGCTGGGTGTGCGCGCACTGGGTGAGCACCGGAGGATCGAAGCAGTCGATCCGGAAGTCGTTCTTCTCGCACCGGCCGCGCGGAGTCGCCGCGCACTTCACGTCCGTGCGGTTGTTCTTGCAGTCATAGCCGCAGCCGATGGCCGTCGACGCCGTGAGACAGCTGGGCCGCGGAATCTCCGAGCCGAGCTCATGGATGCTGGACTCCGGCGGGTCCCAGCACTTCAGCTCGCCGAAGTGCTCCCGGCATACGCCATAGGGGGTCTGCGCACAGGCGACCTTCCCCTGCGCCACCAGACAGTTGAAGCCACAGGCCGCCTCGTCACCGATGGCCTTGCACTCGGGGCGCAGGCCCTCGTCGGGAGGATGGTGGATGGCCGCGGGCGTTGGATCGAAGCAGTACACCTCCCCATGGAACATGGCGCACGTCCCGTAGGGGGTACTGGCGCAACGGACCTCGGTGGCACTGGAGCGGCAGGCGTAGCCGCAGGCCGTCTTCCCATTGGCGAACAGGCACGAGGTGGGCGGAATCGTCGGAGCGGAGGCGAGGAGGGCGACGCCGAGGATCGTGAGGATCATGGGGGCCTGTGGGTGGAGAAGTGACGAGCCCCCCGACGGAAATGGCTACCCGTTTATTCATTTCGGCTGCCCGCTGAAGGCGCGCAGCAGGTCCAGGGGGATGGGGACGATGGTCTGGTTGCCTCCCCCCGTTATCTCCACCAGCGTCTGCAGGTAGCGTAGCTGGAGGGTGATGGGATTGCGGTTGAGGACCTCGGCGGCCATGGAGAGCTTCTCGGCGGCCTGGTGCTCGCCCTCGGCGGCGATGATTTTCGCGCGGCGCTCGCGCTCGGCCTCGGCCTGACGGGCGATGGCACGCTGCATCTCCACCGGCAGGTCGATGTGCTTCACCTCCACGTTGGAGACCTTGATGCCCCAAGGGTCCGTGTGGGCATCGAGCACTTTTTGAAGCTCGCGGTTGACGCGATCCCTCTCGGCGAGGAGCTGGTCCAGCTCCACCTGGCCGAGGATGGCGCGCAGCGTGGTCTGCGCGAGCTGGCTGGTGGCGTAGAGGTAGTCCTCCACCTGGAGCACGGCCTTGTCGGCGTGGATGACGCGGAAGTAGACGACGGCGCTCACCTTCACGCTGACGTTGTCCCGGGTGATGACGTCCTGCGGGGGCACGTCTCGCGCGACGGTGCGCAGGTCGATGATGACGATGCGCTCGATGAAGGGGATGATCCACCGGAAGCCCGCGCGCTTGAGGCCCACGAAGCGGCCGAGCCGGAAGACGACTCCGTTCTCGTACTCGTTGACGATGCGTACCCCGGAGAGGAAGGCGAGGACCAGGATGCCCAGGGGAACGAGCCATCCGAGGATGCCGGTGATGTTGCTCATGTCTTCACCTCGTCGACGAAGAGGGTGAGCCCCTCCACGCGGCGCACCACCACGCGGGCGCCGCGGGAAATGGGGGTGGGGGAGACGGCGGCCCAGCGCTCGCCATGGACGAACACCTCGCCGCCGGAGGGCGAGACGGCCTCGAGCGTCTGGCCCACCTCGCCCACGAGGCCCGCGTCTCCGGCGAGCTGGGGCATGCGGCGGGCCTGGGCGGCGCGGAAGGCGAGGAAGACGGCGGCCCCGGCGACGAAGATGGCGGTGGGGAGCACCATTCCCAGGGAGAGCCGCATCGGGTTGTCGATGAACCAGTCCGGATTGAAGCGGTCCACGAGGAACACTCCGCCGAGCACCAGCAGCACCGTCCCGGCGGCGCCGAGCAGGCCACTGGTGACGAAGAGCTCGGCGACGAGCATGGCCACACCGAGCAGCAGCAGCAGGACGGCGCCGAGGTGCACGGGGAGCGCCGAGGAGGCGAGCAGGGCGAGCACCAGGCACACCACGCCGACGATGCCGGGGGCGAAGGTGCCAGGGTGGGAGAGCTCCACGGCGATGCCGAGTCCGGCGAGGAGGAAGAGGATGTAGACGACGGCGGGCTGGGCGAGCAGGTGGAGGACGTGCTGGGAGAGGGAGGGCGTGAGCTCCACCACCTGGGCCTGGGCAGTGCGCAGCGTGACGGGCGTGTCCGCGACGGTGACGATGCGGCCGTTCGCCCATTCGAGGAAGGACGCCTCGGTGGGAGCCACGTGCTCGATGACGTGCAGCGCGAGGGCCCGCTCGGCGGGGACGCTCTCGCTCTCGCGAACGGCGCGGGCGGCCCACTCGGCGTTGCGGCCGCGTTGTTTGGCAATGGCCTCGACGAAGGCGACGGTGTCGTTCTCTATTTTCCGGGCCAGCTCCTTGCCGCCTGCCTGCTCGGGGTCCTGCCCGGTGAGGCCGACGATGGGGTGGGCGGCGCCGATGTTGGTGCCGGGGGCCATGGCGGCCAGATGCGAGGCGAGGGTGATGAAGACCCCGGCGCTGCCGGCCCGGGCACCCGAGGGCCCCACCCACACGAGGATGGGGACGCGCGAGCCGAGGAAGGCGCGGACGATGTTGCGGGTGGCCTCGAGCTCTCCGCCGGGCGTGTCGAGCCGGATGAGCAGGGCTTGATGACCGGCCTGCTGCGCGCGGCGGACGCAGTCGACGAGATAGGCGCTGGAGCCGGCATCGACCATGCCGTCGAGGACACAGCGGGAGACGACGGGTGGCGCGGGAGGCTGCGCGAGCCCGGTTGCCTGGCCGGCCAGGAGCACGCCGAGCACGAACAGTCTCCAGACCGAACGCCAGAACCAGCCCATGACGCCTCCAACCCCTCTGTCTGGAACTGCCCGGACCACCTATCCACTCCGCGCCAGCGTGTCGCCCGGTCCCGGAAGGCATCCGTCCGGCTCCGCACGGCTCCGGAAGGCACAAGGTCTCCTGTGCTACACAGCGCCCATCTCCCAACAGTGCCGGGCTCGTTTCCATCAGTGCCCGACGTCCCCCGCGAGCGAGGGCTCCGCCCTCTCCTCCTGAGAGGGCGCCACGGGCTGCTCCGCGGCGAGGGTCTCCAGCAGGCGCAGCTCGTCGAGCAGGAGCCGGGGCATGAGGAAGTGCTGTCGGACGCGCTCCCGGCCGCTCTCGCCGAGCGCATGGGCCACCTGGGGGTGGCGCAAGAGGTGGAGCAGCGCGTCCGCGCACTCTTCGATGCTGTCCACGAGGGTGCCGCCAGTGTCCGGAGGCATCTGCATGGGAATGCCTCCGACCCGCCCCGCGACGACGGGGGTGCCTTTCCAGAGGGCCTCGGAGACGACGAGCCCGAAGCCCTCTCGCAGCGACTTCTGGATGACGACGTTTGAGAGGGATTGGAAGGCATTGACCTCGACATTGCCCACGCCGACGAAGTTGGTGAAGACGTGGATGAGGCGGTCGTCGGCCGTCTCGGCGCGGACCTTCTCGTAGATGTCCCAGGCCTCCGGGTCGTCGAGCGCCATGGAGCTCACAAGCGCGAGTTGGAGGCGGGGGATGTGTTGGCGCACGAGCCGGTAGGCGGCGACGACGCCGAGCGGGTCCTTCCACTTGTCGAAGCGGCTGACCTGGGTGACGAGAGGCTGGTTGAGGCGCACGCCGATCCACTCGAGGATGTGGCGGGCGAGCTGCTTGGGGAGGGCGAGGTTCTTGGGGCTGAGCGGGTCGATGGCGGGTGGGTGGATGGCGACGCGGCGGATGGGGAAGCGTGGGGGGATGAAGCTCTGCAGGGTGAAGATGGCGGCGTCGTAGACGCGCAGGTAGGGCATGAGGAAGTCCCAGATGGCCGGGTTGGGGTGGGACGTGTCGATGTGGCAGCGCCAGATCCACCGCGAGCCGCTGCGGTGGACGAGTCCGGGAATGGCGGCGGGCTGGGGGTCGTGGACGATGACGAAGTCGTAGTCCTCGGCGAGGTGGGGGGCGTTGAGCTGGGCATTGCCGAGGTAGAGGGCCTTCTCGGTCTCGGACAGCTCGCCGGGAGCACCTTGCAGCCCGTTGTGGAGGCGCTTGGTGGTCTGAAAGAAGGCGTCGTCGCCGCGGATGATCTTCCACTCGGCCTGCATCCCGAGGTCCTTGAGGAGGGGGACACACGAGCGGAGGATCTCCGAGACACCGCCTCCATAGGAGGTGGCGTTGAGGTGGAGGATGCGGGCGCCACGCAGACGCTCCGCGACGCGGACGAGCTCATCGAGCTGCTCGTCGGGAGCGACGCCCCGGTAGGAATCGAGTGACCGGTCACCGATGTCGACGACGTCGAGCATGGGGCTCCTGCCCGGAAGGGATGCGGGCTTCGAGGAGAAGGTGACGACGGCGCGCACGGTTGGCGGGAGGGCAGGGCTCGGCGGGTGGGGCGGGAGGCGATGGAGGGAGCGCTCCCTGGCGTGCGTGCATCCGGTGGCGGACGGAGTATGCGGCAGTGCATTGCGGAGCAGGGAGGGGCTCCCTACGGTGGTGGGACGGGATGCTTCGAGGAGGAGGACGCATGCGCCGTGCACTGCTCATCGCGGTAGGAGTGATCGTCTCCCTGCTGGCCTGCCGGACGACCCAGCCTCCAGGGGCGGAGAGTGCGCAGCCCATCCAGCCCGCGACGGACACGGAGCCACACCAGCTGGTGCCGGCGGAGCCGCCAGGACCCTCTACGCCCCTCACGGAGCCGGACGCGGGAACACCGTCTTCGAATCCGTAGCTCCCCGGTGACAGCAGCGCGCGGCTGGCGCACAGTGGCGCGCGTCGATGCCGGGACGTTCATTCCAATACATCCACCTTCTTCTAGGGGCCGTGGCGCTGGCGCTGGGGGTGGGGTGCGCCCGGAGGGCGCCCGAGGGAGCGCGAGTGGAGACGACAGTCTACGTGGCACGCCGGATCCGGACGCTGGACGAGAAGCGGCCCGAGGCGGAGGCCCTCGCGGTGCGCCACGGCCGGCTGCTGGCGGTGGGGACGAAGGCGGAGGTGCTGAAGGCCGCGGGAGAAGGGGCTCGGGTCGTCGACTTCGGAAACGCGGTGATGGTGCCGGGGCTGGTGGACGCGCACGCGCACATCGCGGGGCTGGGGCGGAGCCTGACGGTGGCGCGGCTGGAGGGCTCGCGCTCGGTGGACGAAGCGGTGCGGCGGCTCTCGGACGCGCCGTCCACGAGCTTCCAGGGGGACTGGCTCATCGGAAAAGGCTGGGACCAGAACGGATGGCCGGGGAAGGAGTTCCCCGGGAGGGCGGAGCTGGACGCGCGCTTCCCGAGGACCCCGGTGTACCTGACGCGGGTGGACCACCACGCGGCGTGGGTGAACGGCGAGGCACTGAAGCGCGCGGGGATTGGCCGGGAGACGCCGGACCCGGCGGGAGGGCGGATCCTCCGGGACGCGAAGGGCGAGCCCACGGGCGTGCTGGTGGACAACGCGATGGACCTGGTGGCGCGGGTGGTGCCACCGCCAACGGACGAGCAACTGGAGGCGAGACTCGCGGCGGCGCTGGAGCGGTGCGCGCAGGTGGGGCTGACGGGAGTGCACGACGCGGGGATGGACCTGCGGACGTTCCGGAAGCTGCAGACGTGGGACATGGCGGGGCGGCTGCCGGTGCGGGTGTACGCGATGGCGGACGGACAGGGGGAGGAGCGGCGGACGTACCTGGACCTGGGGACGTACAGCGGGCGGATGCTGGAGATGAAGGCGGTGAAGTTCCTGCTGGACGGAGCGCTGGGCTCGCGAGGGGCGGCGCTGCACGAGCCCTACAGCGACGCGCCGGGAGAGACGGGGCTGCTGCTGATGGAGCCGGAGGAACTGGCGGCGAGGACATGGGCCTTCATGGAGCGGGGCTTCCAGGTGTGCGTGCACGCGATTGGAGACCGGGCGAACACGCTGGTGGTGGACACACTCATCCGGGCGGCGGCGGCGACGGGGACGAAGCCGCTGAGGCACCGGGTGGAGCACGCGCAGATATTGAGGCCCGAGGACATCCGGAAGCTGGGGGAGGCGGGGCTGGTGGCGAGCGTGCAGCCGACGCACGCGACGAGCGACATGGGCTGGGCGGAGGCGCGGCTGGGAGCGGAGCGGCTGAAGGGCGCCTACGCGTGGAAGAGCCTGAAGGAGGCGGGGGCGGTGCTGGCGCTGGGGAGCGACTTCCCGATTGAAAACCCGGACGTCCTGGCGGGGCTGTACGCGGCGAGGACGCGTCAGGACGCAGCGGGGAAGCCCGAGGGCGGCTGGCAACCGCAGGAGCGCCTGACGGGTCAGGAAGCGCTGGAGGGCTTCACGGTGGGGCCGGCGTGGGCGTCGTTCGCGGAGGGGCGCCGGGGCCGGCTGGTGGAGGGGATGGACGCGGACTTCACGGTGCTGTCGGTGGACCCGGTGTCGGACGAGGCGAAGCGGTTGGTGGACGCGAAGGTGGTGGCGACGGTCGTCGACGGCCGCGAGGTCTACCGCCTACCCGAACAGCCGTGAGCGGGCGGTCTCCGCGATGGCGACGACGGCGGGATGCCGGAGCCGCCGCTCGACGGAGATGGCATAGAAGGCCGTCTCGATGTCCTCGGTGTGGCCGATGACGGAGACGTTGAACTGGCGGCAGACCTCGGACTCGATGACGGAGGGGGCGGCGAAGACGCCGTGCCCGCGCTGGCCGAAGGCCGTGAGCAGGGCGTAGTCGTCGAACTCGCCGGCGATGCGGGGATGGACGCGCTGGGAGTCGAACCACATCTCGAGCGAGCGGCGGACGGAGGAGGCCTCGGAGGGGAGGAGGGCGGGGGCGCCGTCGAGGGAGCGGGGGAAGCCCTTGGAGAGGTGGGCGAGCCTGGGAGCGGCGAAGAAGGAGACGCCGCACTTGCCGAGCAGGTGGTTGAAGGAGCGGACGCTGACGGGCTCGGAGGAGGGGGCGTCGGCGAGGACGACATCGAGCTCGTGAAGGGCGAGGGAGGCGAGGAGCTGGGGGAGGGGACCTTCGCGGCAGGTGATGTGGATGTCGGGGGAGACGTCGAAGGCGGGCTGGAGGAGTCGCTCGGCGACGAGCTTGGGGATGACGTCGGTGACACCGACGGCGAAGCGGAGCTGCTGACCGGAGGGGAGGCCGCCGACGACGTTCTTGAGCTCGTTGCCGAGCCGGAAGATGTCATCGGCGTAGCGCAGGACGGTGCGGCCGACGTCGGTGAGGACGAGGCGGCGGCCCTGACGCTCGAAGAGCTTGTGGCCGAGCGACTCCTCGAGGAGCTTGAGCTGGGCGCTGATGGTGGGCTGGGCGAGGTGGAGCTCCTCGCTGGCCTTGGCGATGGATCCGGCGCGGGCAACGGTCCAGAAGTAGAGGAGGTGGTGGTAGTTGAGCCAGCTCACGCGAGGGGCCTCGGAGGGAGGAACGGGCGGGAGTTTGAAGGAAACGCACAGCGGGTGCGGGAGAGGAAGGAGGGAGGGGGGCCGGGCGTGCGAGGGGGAAGGGAGGAAGGAGGGGAAGTAGGGTGGAGTTGAAGAACCAGCTTGACGGGAGGGCCGAGTCCCCGTAGATCGCCGTTACTTCGAGCGGTTGAGCAGCACGCCCAGGTAGCTCAGTTGGTAGAGCAGGGGACTGAAAATCCCCGTGTCGGTGGTTCGATTCCGCCCCTGGGCACTTCCCAAGAGTTGAGCAGTAGACCGAGGCCGATACGCACCCCGTATCGGCCTTTCGTGTTTTCATCCCTCCTTCAATGCGCGGAGGAGGTACAGGGCCCAACCGGTGTCGATCCAACGGGTCGAGCCCTTCGGCGTTCCTTCCAGGTATCGGAGCCGGTTGACGCGGGCTTCGTCCGGAGTGCCCCCCGTTGCGCGGGCGTCATCGAGGGCGAGGAGGGCCCAGGCAATGTCCTTCAAGGAGACCGTCCTCTCCTCGAAGCCACCTTCGCCGCCGTCGACGCGCACACCTCCTTCAGTGGCTCGACCCACGATACGGCAGCGTTTGCCATCCTGCTCGAGGGTGCTCCCAGCGGGATGGGCACTCAGCAGGTGTTGGACCCAGGCCGCGGCCCGTTCGGTCAATCCTGGAGGAAGTCGGCGTGAGCTTTGGCGTCCATGTCCGAGCGCCCGCCAGGTGGCGTAATCCACGGGTTCCGCGAGTGCCCAGCGGTCCTCGTCATCCAACCACCGTGCGACGCCAGCGTATCTCCAGGGTGCTTCTGGTGCGATTCGGGTCAGCACGAAGGCCGTTTCCGCCGGACGGCGATCGTCGATTCGTAGGTTCAGGCGGTCGGGCTCGGTGAGGGTTTCCTTTTCGGTCACGCAGAGGAAGAGGTGGCCTTGGATGCGCCCGGTCTTCGGAGCCGAGGACAGCCCGAACGCGCGAGCGGCCTCTTCATCCGTCATCCGCTCGCCCCTGGCGGGTCCGAGTTTCTCGGGTGGAACCACTTCCACGAGCAGCGCGATGGGGATCGTATCCTCCGTCGCTTCGAAGGATGTCCGCGCCGGATTGTCGGAGCGCAGCATCCACCGGCCTCCTTCACGGATGACGCGTTTGATCTGGAACCCGTAGCCCGCCGGATCCGGCACCTGCACGAGCGCTACCTTGCCCTCGACCGCGCCGATACCCGCAGCTCGGGCATAGCGCATCACCAGCCAATCTCCGTCTCGAATCGGGCGCTCGCCTCCGTCCATGGAGTCACCGGATGCGCGTACCGCGAACAGCCCTTCGCCGCCTGTCTGAACCGGCAGGCTCACCTGCTCAGCTTCTGGCGCGATCTCCAGGGCAAGTGCGTGGGTCGCCGCTCCCGCCGCGGCAAGGAGGCTCGGGAAGGCCACGAGGGTTCCCCTTGGAGGGAGGGGAATCACCTCCGCTTCGACGGGGGCCACGCTCCAGCCGTCGGGCCCTGGAGTGAAGCGGACGTGGAATGCCGTGCCTGGCATTCCAACCGTGGGTCCGAACCAGCGCCGCAGCAAGTCTGGCAAGGCATTGCGGTCCGTTCCCGCCAGCCTCGCCACGTTGCAGTACTCCTTCGCCATCCGGAAGCGCCAGGGACTGCCATCCGGGAGTCTCACATCTGTTTCGCCCTCGGGCAGGTCCGTCCGTTTCGTACGTGAGGGCAGCTTGATGATGGGGTCTCGCGAGTTCCGGATGATCTTGGCCTCGAATGCGGACCCGAGCGTCTCCATGCGCTGCCGGGCGCGGTACTGCGCGAGCCGGTAGTCCACCAGCTCCCGGGTGAGGTCCAGGAATGCCTCCCGTGCACTCTCGGGGATGGGGAGACGTGGAACGAACCGGTTCCCCTCCTTGCGGAACCAGGGGCCTCCAACCCACGCCTGGACCGGATTTTCCTCCCAATACTTGAGGAAGGCTTCGGGTTTCGGATTGCGCCAGTCGTCTCCCAACGCCTTGACACCTTCAATGTCTTTCAAGAGCTCTGGCGAGCGGCGCAGGATGGCCAGACTGCGCTCGGCCAGCTGGGAGAGCGGCAATCCCTCTCCAAGTGCCCCGGCGTCGAGCATTGCCTCCAGCGAGACCATCTTGAAGCTTTTGCTCATCGGAGTGGTTTCGAGCTCTTCGAACCACTTCGTTCCCGCTTCCTGCGCGAGGGTCTCCTCGGGTGTCAGGTCTTCCTCGCTCCGCACGAACGGGAGCCATCCCCCATATGCCCCACGCAGAGAAGCGGGCCGGTAGCCCATCCGGTAGAGCTCACCCGCGGTGGGCCGCCGCTCCCAGGCCGCTCGCAGCTCGCGATAGACCCGCTCCACCTCACCGTGCCCGTTCGGCAGGAGCTTCGCCAGCAGCTCCTTTGCCTCCAGCTCCACCTGAACCGAGCAGCCCGGTGGCAGCTCGGGCTCCTTGCCGTCCACGAGGAAGTCGCGCAGGGACAACCGTTCGGTTGCATCCGCCAGGGCCAGCAGTGCGCGCACCCGGTCCAGGAACACCCGGTGGTTGCCGACGAAGTCGATGACCGTGACCGTGGGTTTATCTTTGGCTTTGCGCAGCCCTCGTCCGAGCTGTTGCAGGAACACCACGGGTGACTCCGTGGGCCTCAACATCACCACCCGATCCACACTCGGTACGTCCACTCCCTCGTTGAAGAGGTCCACCGCGCAGACCGCGTCCAGCTCGCCGCTTGCCAGCTTCCGCAATGCCTCCGCCCGGTCATCCGTTCCCCGCGCCGAGTGCACGGCCATGACCCGTACACCCCTGTCCTTCAGCCAATCCTTGACGTAGTTCGCATGCGCCACCGAGCAACAGAAGACCAGCGTGCGGGTCGCACGATGCTCCTCCCACGCGGACCACATCCGCCGCATGCGCGCTTCCGTCTGCACCGCCGCCGCGAGCTTCTCCGGATCGAAACGCCGGTTGCGCCAGGGAATGTTCTCGTACGCCACATCATCCTTGAGGCCGTAGTACGCGAACGGCACCAGCAGTCCGCGAGCGATGCCCTCACCCACGTCCGCGCGGTAGGCGAGATGGTCATCGAACAGGCCCAGCACATCCCCTTCGTCCGCGCGCTCCGGCGTCGCCGTCAGCCCGAGCAGGAATCGCGGCTCCAGGTTCGTGAGGATGGCCCTGTAGCTTGCCGCTGCCGCGTGGTGCACCTCGTCCACGACCACGTAGTCGAAGGGCATTGTTTCTCGGAGCTTCTCGAGGTTCTCGGGGCGTGACAGCTTCTGCACCGACGCGAAGACCACGTCCCCCTCCAGAACCGACTGCTCCGCGACGAACCAGCCGAAGCGCGACTCGGGAAGCTGCCGCCGGAAGGTCTCCGCCACTTGCGCCAGCAGCTCCGCCCGGTGCGCGAGAAACAGCACCCGCGCCCGTTGTTTGTGCGCCTGCTCGAACGCATCGACGTCCAGCGCCGCCAGCAGCGTCTTCCCCAGTCCCGTCGCCAGCACCACCAGGGCCCTTTGGCGCCCCTCGTGCCGGCTGCGTGCCAGTGCTGCGAGCGCCTCTTGCTGGACCTCGTGTGGCTGGCGCGGCGGTTGTGGCTTCTCCTCCTCCGCGTCATCCGAGAGGGGCGGGCGGGCCTCCCTTCGCGCTCGGGCCGCGTACCGCTCCACCCAGATCGCGTCGAAGCGCAGCGCCCGTGCCCACCAGCTCTCGAATGCCTCCACTACTTGTTGCCAGGCTTGTGGATCCCGATCGCGCTCGACACGCAGGTTCCACTCCACGCCCGTTCGCAACGCGGCGTGGGACACATTGCTTGAGCCCACGAAGGCCGCCGCCATGCCCGGTCCCTCGAAACGCCAGGACTTCGGGTGGAAGGAGCACCCCAACATCTCCGTCTCCACGACCCTCGCCTCGAAGATGCCCCGGCGTGTTTCGGAGCGGGTTTCTCCCTCATCGCGGCGTGCCTGGCTCTCGTCCATCCAGTCCAGCAACCGGCGCAAGGCCGTTGCCTGGGTGATGGCCAGGTAATCCCCCGTGAGGATGCGCACCCGAGCGCCACGGGCCAGCGCTGCTTCCACGGACTCGCGCAGCACTTCCAGTCCGCTGTCCTGCACGAAGGCCGCCAGGACCGCCACCTCCATGGCTCGCGCGAACAGAGGCTCCAGGTGCCGGAGGAAGGGATCTTCCAGGCCCCCCGTGGCCAGCGGCTTCGCGGAGGTCGCGAGGTAATTGCCCTTCCCCGGAATGACGTGACGCACTCCGCCACGAGGATCCGCCATGTCTCCCAGGTAGCGGGGAATCACGTGTACATGCAGGTGGAACACCGTCTGTCCCGCCGCCTCGCCCACGTTGATACCGACGTTGTAGCCGTCCGGCCGATGGCTCGCGTCCAGTCCGCGTTTCACCTCGTCCACCAGCTCGAAGAGGGCCCGTTGTTCCTCCACCGTGGCCTCGAACCAGGTGGCCACGGGCCGGCGTGGAATCACCAGCGTGTGTCCCTGGCTCACCGGGTAGCGATCCCGGATGGCGAAGCCCAGTGCGTTGAACGCCACCCACTCGGTTTCGGGGACCTTCAGGAAGGGGGAACTCACGCGCGCACCGTACCCTACGTGGCTCGTTCCCGGTCACCACCGCGCCAGGTCCCCTGAACCCATGTCCCGGGGTTCCACTGTCGCTGCGTCGCGAGCCCCTCGGAGCACACCCCCGGTGTAGGCGGCAAACCCCTTGCCCGGGCGCCTGGCGGGTAGTCCCGTGACAACGAACGTGGTGGGACGCCCTCCTTCCGCTACATTCCCCCCCTGCCAGGACCCCACGGCGGGGCATCGAGGCAGGGAGTTCCATGACGCCACGGGTGGAAGAGACGGACGTGCTCATCTCCGGCTGCGGCCCGGTGGGGGCGCTGACGGCCAATTTCCTCGGGCTGTACGGGGTCCGCACGCTCATCGTCGAGCGCCTGCTCGCTCCCCACGGCCAGCCGCGCGCCATCACCTGTGACGACGAGGCCCTGCGCATCTATCAGGCCGCCGGTCTCTCCGAGCCCATGGATGCCCACATGTACACCGTCCCCGAGGTCCAGCTGACCGGGGCCAACGGTGAGCTCTTCGCCCGCTTCGTCATCCAGGGGCTCGACTTCGGCTACGGCTTCCCCGCCCTCCGCTTCTTCAGCCAGCCTTACGTCGAGGACGTCCTGCGCCAGGGACTCCAGCGCTTCCCCCACGTCGAGCTGCGGTTCGGCCAGTCCGTCGAGGCCTACTCGCAGAGCCCCCAAGGCATCTCCGCCACCGTGCGCGACGTCTGCGATGGCTCCGAGCGCACCGTGCGCGCCCGCTATCTCCTGGCCTGTGACGGGGGCCGCAGCACCCTGCGCCGCCTCGCTGGCATCGACATGGTGGGCTCCACCTACGACGAGCAGATGCTCGCCATCTCCCTGCTGCTGCCCGAGTCACCGCCGCCTCTGTGCCGCATGGTGTGCGACCCCCACCGTCACGTCTTCGTCGCCCGCTGTTCCGGCAACGAGATGCGCGTGGACTGTACGGTGCGCCACGACGAGAAGGCCGAGGACCTGCTCCGGCCCGAGCGCATCCGCGAGTTCATCGCCCCCTTCGTGGACCCAGACCGGGCCACCGTCCTGCGCGCCGCCGCCTACGTCTTCAACCGCCGCATGGCCTCGCGCTGGCGCGACGGGCGGCTGTTCCTGCTCGGTGACGCCGCCCACCTCATGCCGCCCGTGCTCGGCCAGGGGTTGTGCTCCGGCCTGCGCGACGCCCACAACCTCTCCTGGAAGCTCGCGTCCGTGATCCATGGCCACGCCGATGAGCCGCTCCTCGATACCTACGAGCAGGAGCGCCGCCCCCATGTCGAGACCATGCTCGAGGCCAGTGTGAACATGGGCCGGCTCGTCCTCACCGGCAGCCGCCCGCTCGCCTTCGTGCGCGACAGCGTCTTCCGGGCGCTCGACCGGATTCCCCGCGTGCAGCGCTTCATCCGCAACCTCGAGTTCAAGCCCCGGCCCTTCATCACCCGGGGCTTCATGCTGGGCGGCTCTCGCGGCCACGCCCAGGCGCCCGAGGGCATGTATTTCCCCCAGCCCCGCGTGGGGGCTCCGGGTGGCAGGGTGGTGCGGCTCGACGAGCTCCTCGGCCCCGGCTTCGCGGTGCTGGTGCACCCCGATACCCGCGAGGCCTCGCTCCGTGCCGCGCAGGTGCTCGCCGACAGCATCGGCGCCCGCTGCGTGCGCATCATCCCGCCGCGCTCCGGCCAGGCGCAGCCCGGCGAGGTGGTGGACGTGGAGGGCAAGCTCGACGCCTGGTTCGACGAGCACCGGGTGGACATCGCCGTGCTCCGTCCGGACCGCTACCTCTTCGGCGCGGTGCGCGGTTCACATCTGGCGTGGTTGTCCGCGGCACTGCGCGGGTGGATTCATGGTCCCCTGCGCGGGGTGGAGCCAGCGGCCCTCGAGTCCGTGCCGGCCTGAGGAATTTCCACCCACTCCAGCGGTTGGGTGGCACCTTCGTACCAGATTCGAGCCTCAAGGGAGAGCGGATGCTCAGACAGAAGTTGCTCATCACGGGGATGATGCTGCTGGCCGGAACGGTCGCGTGCGCCCAGGGCCGGTCCGCGAGGACCGAGACGGCGGCCACCGCCACCACCGCGTCGAAGTCCGGCGGCCAGGTGCGGACGAAGACGCTGAAGAACGGGCTGAAGGTCATCGTCTGGGCGGACCCGGACAACCCGAGCGTCTCGCTCTACAACTTCTTCCGCGTGGGCAGCCGCAACGAGCGCCCCGGCATCACCGGCCTGTCCCACTTCTTCGAGCACATGATGTTCAACGGCGCGAAGAAGTACGGCCCCGGGGAGTTCGACCGCGTCATGGAGGCGCACGGCGGCCGCAACAACGCCTACACCTCCGAGGACGTCACCGTGTACCAGGACTGGTTCCCGCGCTCGGCGCTGGAGACCATCTTCGACCTGGAGGCGGACCGGCTGTCGAGTCTCGCCATCGATCCCAAGGTGGTGGAGAGCGAGCGAGGCGTCGTCTACTCGGAGCGGCGCTCCAGCGTGGACAATGACAACGCGGGCCTGCTCATGGAGCAGGTGCAGGCCACGGCCTTCGTGGCCCACCCGTACCAGATTCCGGTCATCGGCTGGCCCTCGGACATCGAGAGCTGGAAGCAGGAGGACCTGGAGCGCTACTTCCGCACCTACTACGCGCCCAACAACGCCACCCTCATCGTGGTGGGCGCGGTGACGCCCGAGGAGATCTTCTCGCTCGCGGAGAAGTACCTCGAGCCCATTCCCGCCCAGCCCGCGCCCGAGCCGGTGCGCACCGTGGAGCCGCCGCAGCTGGGCGAGCGCCGGGTGGTGGTGCGCAAGCTGGCCCAGGCGCCGCTGCTGCAGATGGCCTTCCACGGCCTGCGGGGCCGCGACGAGGACGCTCCGGCGCTCGACCTGCTGGTGCGCATCCTCTCGGACGGGGAGTCCTCGCGGCTGCACCGGCGGATGGTGGAGGAGGAGCGGGTAGCCATCAACGTGAGTGGCTACCTGGGGGCGGGGTTCGATCCGTCGCTCACGTGGGTGCTGGTGAACCTGCCGCCCGGGGGAGACCTGGGCAAGGCGGAGAAGGTGCTCGACGAGGAGCTGGCCCGGGTGGTGTCCGCGGGCGTCACCGATGCGGAGCTGCGCAAGGCGAAGAACATCGTCGTGGCGGACTTCTGGCGCCACCTGGAGACCAACAGCGGCCGGGCGCAGGCGCTGGGGACCTATGAGGTCTTCCACGGGGACTGGCAGAAGCTCTTCGGCGCGCCGGACCGCTACGAGGCGGTGACGCGCGAGCAGGTGCAGAAGGTGGCCGCGAAGGTGTTCGCGAGGAACAACCGCACGGTGGGGGTGCTGGTGCCCGATGCGACCGCGGACGAGGCGAAGAAGGAGGCGACGCGATGAAGGTGCTCAACGGGAAGGTGGCGCTCGCGGCGCTGCTGGTGGCCTCGGCGGCGGGGGCGCAGGAGTCGAAGACGCAGCAGCCGGCGCAGCAGGCACGCAAGGCCGCGGTGGAAGACGCGGTGAAGCTGCCCAAGGCCACCGTGTTGGAGTTGAAGAACGGCGCGAAGCTGCTCCTGGTGGAGAAGCACGAGGTGCCCCTGGTGGCCTTCAGCGCGAAGGTGCGCGGCGGGGCCCTGGGAGACCCCGAGGGCAAGGAGGGCGTGGCCGCGCTCACCGCCGAGCTGCTCCAGAAGGGCGCTGGCAAGCGGGATGCCCAGCAGTTCGCCGAGGCGGTGGACAGCGTGGGCGGTGCGCTGTCGGTGAGCCCTGGCCGCGAGGCGCTCGACGTCTATGGGCAGTTCATGGCGCGCGACACCTCGCTCATGGTGGAGCTGCTCTCGGACATGCTGATGCGGCCCCGTTTCGACGCGGCCGAGCTGGACAAGACGCGCGAGCGGATGGTGGCGGAGATCGCCGCGGAGAAGGACGGCGACCTGCGTGGCGTCATCGGCACCTACTTCCAGGCCTTCCACTTCGGCGCGCACCCGTACGGGCGGCCGATGGGGGGCAGCGAGGCATCCCTGCCCACGCTCCAGCGCGAGGACGTGCTGGCATACGCCAAGGCGAACCTGGGGGGGGACCGGCTCATCCTCTCGGTGGTGGGCGACTTCGACGCGAAGAAGCTCGCGAAGCAGCTCGAGGCGGCGCTCGGCGGTTGGTCGCGTGCGTCCACTCCGGCTCCGGTGGCCCCTCCCACCCAGCCGACGAAGGGCCGACGCGTGCTGCTGGTGGACAAGCCGGACGCCACGCAGACGTACTTCTGGGCCGGCAACACCGGCATCTCGCGCACGGACCCCGCTCGCGTGGACGTGAGCCTGGCCAATACGGTGCTCGGCGGGCGCTTCACCTCGCTGCTCAACACGGCGCTGCGCGTGAAGTCCGGCCTCACCTATGGCGCGGGCTCGCTGGTGCTGGCCAACACCCAGCCGGGGCCCTTCGCCATCTCCTCGTACACGAAGACGGAGTCCACGGGCCAGGCGTTGGACATGGCGCTGGAGGTGCTCGCGCGCTACCGCCAGCAGGGCATGGATGACACCACGCTCGCCTCCGCCAAGGAGTACGTGCTGGGCCAGTTCCCGCCCACCCTGGAGACGGGCCAGCAGCTCGCGGCCAAGCTGTCCGAGCTCGCCTTCTACGGACTGCCCGCGAGCGACGTGGACGACTTCGCCTCGAAGGTGTCCGGCGCGGACAAGGCGCGCATCCAGGCCGCCATCCAGCGGGTGATGCCCGCGCAGGAGGACCTCACCCTGGTGCTCATCGGCAAGGCCTCGGACATCCGCGACGTGGCGCGCAAGTACGGCGCCGTCACGGAGATGAGCATCACCGATCCGCACTTCGCTCCCCCGGCGGCGAAGAAGCCGTAGACCCCGCCCCCCCGCCCACTTTCTGAGAGGGCGGGGGGTCCCCGCTCCAGCCCAGCCGCGCTCACCGAGGCTCGAGGCTGTCCAGGAACAGCGTCAGCACCCGCTTCCGGCGCGTCGCGTCTTTCGCTTCCTGCGTGGCGAACGCAACGCCAACGGTCATCGCCGACACGTCGTCGAAGTCGATGTCGTCGCGCACTTCACCGGCAGCCTGCGCCCGCTCGAGCAGGGCGGCACCGGCATTCCTCGTCAGCTCGCAGGCGCTGGTGTTGTTCTGGAGCGGCGGTAGGCATACCGCGAGGCCTCGGTACGTGGTCGCGTGTTTCACGTATGCCTTGAGCCACGTCTTGAGCGCCTCACCGGGAGACTTCGCGTCGAGCAACTTGCGCGCCTGATTCTCCAGGACCAGAAGGCTGTCCTGCAGCGTCGCGACCAGCAGCGCGTCGCGGGTGGGAAAGTGCCGGTACAGGGTGCCGATGCCCACGCCCGCGCGCTTCGCGACCTGATTGAGTGAGGCGTCGGCTCCGAGCTCGGTGAATACCTCGTTGGCGGTCGCGAGCAGCTGCTCATGGTTGCGGCGCGCATCGGCGCGGGTGGCGCGCGTGTGCTCAGGCATGGGTTGTTCGCAGAGCGGCGGGGGTCATCTCCACATCATACCAACCTCGGCGCTCGCTCGACGCGAGCCTGCCTCGGGCCGGACGAGGACACGCATTTCGCCGCCGTGAAGTTGGGTTGACATGCGGAGAAGTGCTCCGTTAAAGGGGGACACGACTCCGTTTCCGGCCGAAGGCGGTGTCGCCTTTCAGGTTGAAAGAGTTCAGTACCGGGCGACATACATTCGCCGTCAGTTTCCGCGCGCTGCCCCGTCAGTGCGCGCCGCACACCCCTCCCGCTCCTTCGAGGTTCGTTCGTCGAGGTCATCGCTCACCGGCGCTGTCGCCTCTCGCGGACTGCTCCCCATGACACGTGAAAGCACCTCTCCCTCAGCCAGGCTGCGCCCTCCCTCCGCTCCAGGTGCGCGGACGGAGGTGACGCTCGCCTTCGCGCTCGTTCTGGCCGCGGTTTCCTGCACCCAGGCCCCCGCGGCCGAGGCGCCAGCCAACGCACCGCCGCCCGTCTCCGTATCGGTGGTGAGGGTCGAGCAGCAGCCCATCGAAGACTTCTCCGACTACCTCGCCACGCTCACCTCGCGCCGCGCGGTGGTGCTCTACCCGCAGGTTTCCGGCTACGTGCGCTCCATCGTGGCGAAGCCCGGCACGCCGGTGAAGGCGGGCACGCTGCTGCTCCAGGTCGACAGCTCGGCCGAAGCGGCGTCGCTGCAGAACCTGGTTGCCACGCGCGAGTCGCTGGTCGCTTCGGCTGCCTTCGCGAAGGACCAGCTCGAGCGCTCACAGGCACTGCGGAGGGACGGCATCGTCAGCCAGCAGGACTTCGATCAGGCGCGCTCGCAGGCCGACCAGGCGGAAGCGAGCCTGCGCGCCGCCGACGCGCTCATCGCTTCACAGAAGGCGCGGCTGTCGTTCTTCAACATCGTGGCGCCCATCGACGGAGTGGTGGGCAACGTGCCGGTGAAGGTGGGCGACTTCGTGACGCAGGCGACGCCACTCACGTCCGTCACGCAGGACAGTGGGCTCGAGGCCGATGTGCAGGTGCCGGTCGAGCGTGCCGCGGCGCTGGGGCCCGGCAGCAAGGTGCGGCTCATCGGTCTGGACGGGAAGACCCTCGCCGAGAGTCCGGTCGTCTTCATCTCTCCGCGCACCGACCCGAGCACCCAGTTGGTGCTGATCAAAGCGGCGTTCAATTCACTGCAGGGCCTGCGCGCGGACCAGATGGTGCGCGCCCGCGTGGTTTTCAGCACCGCGCCGGGCCTGGCCATTCCCACCCGGGCCGTCACCCGCCAGGCGGGCCAGACGTTCGCGTTCGTGGTCGACCCGAAGAACAACGTGGCACGACGGCTCGCGGTCAACCTGGGCTCGCTCCAGGGCAACACCTATGTCGTCAAGGCGGGTCTCGACGGCGGGCAGACGGTGGTGGTGTCGGGGCTCCAGATGCTCACCGACGGAGCCACCGTGCAGTGGGTCGAGCAGAAGCAGGACTGAGGGCACCGGTACACCCCGTCGTCATCCACCTTCCACCCTCCAGTCGCGGCGGTCCGGCACGTCGCCGGCCGGAGCCTGAGCCCTGAATCATGTTTGTCTCCTTCTTCGTTCATCGCCCCGTTTTCTCGAGCGTCTGCGCGCTCCTCATCGTGCTCGTGGGAGCGCTGGCGATTCCCAACCTGCCGGTCGCTCAATACCCGAGCCTCGCGCTCCCGCAGGTCAACGTCGTCAGCGTGTACACCGGCGCCAGCGCCGAGGTGGTCGAGTCGGCGGTCACCACGCCGCTCGAGCAGCAGATCAACGGCGTCGAGGGCATGAAGTACATCACCTCGAGCAGCAGCAGCGATGGCGTCTCGAACATCTCCATCATCTTCAACCCCGGCCGTAACGTCGATGTCGCCGCGGTCGACGTGCAGAACCGGGTGCAGACCGCCTCGGGGCAACTGCCCTCGGACGTGCGCCAGAATGGCATCTCCATCACGAAGACAGCGGGCAGTTTCGTTGCTGGCATCGCGCTGTACGACGAGAGCGGGCAATACAACGAGCAGTTCGTCTCGAACTACGCCGAAATCTACATGCGCGACGCGCTCAAGCGGCTCAAGGGCGTGGGTAGCGTCGACGTGTTCGGTGCGAGGCGGTTCTCGATGCGGGTGTGGCTCGACCCCGCGAAGCTCGCCAGCCGCAACCTGACGCCGCTCGATGTCGTCGCCGCGTTGCGCGAGCAGAACCTCCAGGTCGCCGCGGGTCAGATTGGCCGTCCGCCCGCGCCCAAAGGGCAGCAGTTCCAGCTCAACGTGGTGGCGAAGGGCCGGCTCTCCGACCCGAAAGAGTTCGAGGACGTGGTGCTCAAGGGCGGGGGCACGAAGGGCGCGCTGGTGCGGCTCAAGGACGTGGCGCGTATCGAGCTCGGCGCGGAGGACTACGCGCAGTTGCTCCAGTTCAACGGCCGCAACACCGCGGGCCTGGGCATCACCCAGCTGCCCAACGCCAACGCGCTCGACGTCGCGGAGCGGGTGAAGGCCGAGCTCGCCCGGCTCTCGAAACAGTTTCCCAAGGGGCTCAAGTACGAGGTCGCCTTCGACAGCACGCTCGCGGTCGAGCAGTCGATTCACGAAGTGCTCGTCACGCTGGCCGAGGCCATCGTGCTGGTGGTGCTGGTGATCCTCGTCTTCCTGAAGGGCCTGCGCGCCACCCTCATTCCCACCATCGTCATTCCCATCTCACTCATCGGGACCTTCGCGTTCGTGAAGTTGATGGGCTTTTCCATCAACACCCTGACGCTGTTCGGGCTCACGCTCGCCACGGGCCTGGTGGTCGACGACGCTATCGTGGTCATCGAGAACATCAGCCGTCATCTCGAGATGTCGAAGGACAAGACGCCGATACAGGCGGCCGTCGAGGGAATGAGCGAGGTGGTGGGACCGGTCATCGCCATCTCGCTGGTGCTGGTGGCGGTGTTCGTTCCGGTCAGCTTCTTCCCGGGCAGCACCGGCATCATCTACCAGCAGTTCGCGCTCACCATCGCGTTCTCGGTGGCCATCTCGACCTTCATCTCGGTGACGCTGACGCCCGCGCTGTCGGGGTTGATGCTCAAGCACACCGGCGAGAACACATGGGCCTTCTTCCAGGGGGTCGACCGGGCTCTCGACGCGCTACAGCGGGGTTATGCGAAGGCGCTCCAGCCGCTCATCCGGCGTCCGCTCGTCGGACTCGCCCTCTTCCTGGCGCTCATTGGCGCTACCGGGTTTCTCTACACCCGTGTGCCTTCGGGCTTCATTCCCGACGAGGACCAGGGCTGGTTCATCGTCGCGGTCAACGCGCCGGATGGCAGCTCGCTCGAGCAGACGGGCTCGGTGCTGAAGCGCGCACAGGAGATTCTGGGCGACCAGCCCGAAATCCGGGGTGTGTTTGCCGTGGGTGGCTTCTCCTTTGGCGGCAGCGGTCCCAACCGCGGCGTCATGTTCGTCAACATGAAGCCGTGGGGGGAGCGCCCGGGCAAGGAGCACTCCGTCGCCGCCGTCGTCGAGCGGCTGCGCGCGCCGCTCTCGCAGATCACCGATGCGATGGTGATGCCGTTTCCTCCGCCTTCGGTGGAGGGTGTGGGTGCGATCGGCGGCTTCCAGCTCGAAATCGAAGACCGCGCGCTGCAGTCCAACCTGCAACAGATCGCCGAGGCGACGCGTGAGGTGCTCGAGAAGGCGGCGGGCACCCCGGAGATTGGCGGTGTCTTCAGCACCTTCACCGCCGATGATCCGCAGATTCTGGTGGAGGTCGACCGCGAGCGCGCTCGCGCGATGGACATCGATATCTCGCAGCTGTTCGGCACGCTGCAGGTGTCGTTGAGCGCGCAGTACGTGAACGACTTCGACTTCGCGAACCGGGCCTACCGCGTGTTGGTGCAGAACGAGGCGGCAGACCGCGACAACCCCTCCGACATCGGCTCGCTCTACGTTCGCACCAACCAGGGAGCGATGGTGCCGCTCGACAGCGTGGTGAAGGTGACGCCGACGACCTCGGCGCAGGTCATCAACCATTTCAACCTCTTCCGCGCGGTGGAGATCTCCGGCTCGGCGGCTCCGGGCTACAGCTCGGGTCAGGCGCTCGCGGCGATGGAGAAGGTGGCGAAGGAGGCGCTGCCCCAGGGCTTCGGCTACGAGTGGTCGGGTCTGTCGCTGGAAGAGCTCGAGTCGGGGGGGCAGACCGGCATCATCTTCCTGCTCGGCCTGCTGTTCGTCTTCCTGGTGCTCGCCGCGCAGTACGAGAGCTTCGCGCTGCCGTTCGTGGTGGTGCTCTCGGTGCCGCTGGCGATTCTGGGGGCGCTCGGCGGGCAGGCGTTGCGCGGGCTGCCCAACGACGTCTTCTGCCAGGTGGGCATGGTGATGCTGGTGGGCCTTTCGAGCAAGAACGCGATTCTCATCGTCGAACTCGCGCGCCGCCTGCGTTCCGAGGGAGCCACCGCGGTCGACGCCGCGCTCCAGGCCTGTTCGCTGCGGTTGCGGCCGATCCTGATGACGTCGATTGCGTTCCTGCTGGGCGTGATGCCGCTCATGTTCGCCAAAGGTGCTGGCTCGGCGGCCCGTAGCTCCCTGGGGACGGCGGTGTTTGGCGGCATGCTCGTGTCCACCGTGCTGAACCTGTTCTTCACCCCCGTGCTGTTCGTGCTGGTCGACAAGGTGCGGCGCACGGGTTCAGTCAAGGCGCCACAGGTCAGCAAGGCCCCCACCACACACCTCGCGGCCTGAGCGCCCCGGCCAGCACCTGCCCTGCCTCCCCGGACGGGGTCGCCCTCTCTCGGAGAGGGCGACGGGGTGCGTCAGAGGCTCGTCTTCTTCCACGCCTCGAGCGCTTGAACGCGCCCGAACCACGCCTGGATGTTCGGGTACCGCGCCAGGGAGATCTTCGCCGTCGTGGTGGCCATGAGCGGTGCGGCGATGGACAGGTCCGCCAGCGTGAGCCGCGGCCCGGAGATCCACTCCCGGCCGGCCAGGTGCGAGTCGAGGACGAGTGCGAACCTCTCGACCTCCCGCTCTCCGCGCGCCACCTCGGCCGGGTTGGGGTCCCCCGCGCCAACCATCTTCTTCACGAAGTGCTCCCAGTTGAGGATGCTGATGGCGGGGCCGAAGTGGCTCGCGCACCAGAACAGCCAGCGGTCGACGTCGGCCCTCGCGCGGAGATCCGCCGGGTAGAGCGTCTGGCCGGGCGTCTTCTCCGCCAGGTACTTCATGATGGCGTGCGACTCCCAGAGCACGAAGTCGCCATCCTCGAGCACGGGAATCTTGTCGTTCGGGTTCACGCCGCGCAGCCGCTCGCGGTGCTCCTGACTCATCAGGTCCACCACGACGAGGTCGACCGGCACCTTGAGGTGGAGGGCGGTCATCACAGCGCGCCGAGCGTTGAAGGAGTAGGGGTTGTGGTACAGCCGCATGGGAATTGCCTCCTGGGTTGAGTGGCAATCTGCTGCGGGGGAGTGACAGCCTTCTGTCAGGTTTGTTGGGAGCGGGCATCCAGCCGGCTTGGCGCCTGTCCACTCGCGGGTACAGCCCCGTGGGGGCCCTGTCATCTCGCGCCGGGCGGAGCATCCATTCGAGGTGAGGAGGTACGCATGTCCGCCCGTTCCTCGAGGTCCTGGCGTGGTCTCCCACTCGCCGTGTGTCTGCTCGGAGGGGTGCTCACTCACTCCACGTACGCACGGGAGTCTCCGTCCGCGCGGGTGCACCATGTCCGCATGAAGGACCAGAAGTTCGTGCCCGAGGAGCTCGTGGTCCGTCAGGGAGACACCGTCATCTGGGTGAACGAGGACGCGGTGACGCACACGGTGATGGCCGTGGGCGGCGGCGCCCCTGCGTTCGATTCGGGCAACATTCAGCCCAAGGCGTCCTGGCGCTACGTGGCGAAGGAGAAGGGGCGGTTCCCCTACCTCTGCTCGCTGCACCCCGGGATGCACGGAGTGCTCACGGTGCGTTGAGGGACGGAAAGCGCCGGGCCGGAAGGCCACCCTGCGGTGGTTCCTCCCGGCCCGGTACGACTCAACCCACCCTCAGGTGCTCGCTCAGAACAGCGGCGACGCCTGGAGGTAGTAGGTCACTCCACCCACCGCGGGGTTCTCCTCCTGCGCCTGGGGGTCCTCCTGGACGACGGCGAACTGGTACTCGAGGAACTTGTCCGTCTCCCTGGTCCACTTCTGGTCCTGGAAGTTCATCTTCACCTCGAACTCCTGCTGCGGCTCGAGCGAGATGCCGAAGTAGGCGCGGGTCGGGTCGGCGATCCTGAACTGCGTCTCGCCCACGCGCTCCACTCCCTCGGCCTTGCCTCCGGACTTCTCCCACTGCGCCATCAGCTCCCGGCCCAGGTCCACCACCACGGCACCGCGCTGGAGGAACGGGCTCTTGAGCTGCTCTTCCGGCTCGCGGAAGCGCACCAGGAACAGGCGCGGCTCCTTCAGTACGTTGCGCAGCGTGAAGTGCACGTCCACGAAGCCGAAGGGCACCAGGTTCACCACGTTGGTGTTGCGCCAGATGATGTTGTTGTTCTTTCGCGTGTTGTAGTTGGGGTCGCCAATCTCCGCGTACGTCATCGGGTCCTGACCGGTGACCATGCGCGCCATCAGGCAGTAGTGGCCCACGATGGGCGGGTTCCACGGCACCGACACCTCGGTGTCCGCGCCGCCCAAGAGGCTCACCACGTTCTGCTCACCGATGTACGTCCACAGCGACGGCCACGAGGTGCTGGTGGCGGCATTGGTGCCGTACACCTTCACCGCCACGTTGCTGGCCTCCACCGTGCTGCGGTTGCGGAGCTTCACGTGGACATAGTTCGTCTGCCCGTACTCGGGGTTCTGGTGCGGCCCGTTGGTCAGGTCGTTGCGAACCCAGATGTCCTCGCTCTCCCACATGTTGTTGCCCGCGGTGGCGGCGTCCGGCTCCAGGCCGGTGTCCCACGGCTTGTCCTTGCCCCACACGTCCGTCTTGCACGAGGCGGGGACGGAGAAGCCGTTGGTGGGCGCGGTGCTGCCGGATCCACCGGACACGGCGTTGGAGCCGAGGCCGAAGGCGGCGAACGACGTCCACAGCCGGCACACGTCCTGGCCGCCGTACAGCGTGCTCGCCGCGGTGATGATGCCGTCACGCACCTGGGTGAAGGTGGGGCTGCACGGCGTGTTCTTCAGGCCCTCGATGAAGTACGCCAGCATGCGCTGGTTGCCCGCGCCGCCGGTGGCCGCGTACAGGTTGGAGCTGTAGCCGTACTTGTCCACGAGCGACCAGTACGCCTCCCACAGCGCCTGCGCGAACACCGAGCCCACTCCGTGCGGCACGGCCATGCCGTTGATGCTGGCGTAGGTCCACGTGTTGATGGCCGGGTCCGTGCTGTAGCGCTGCGTGCGGATGCCCGGACCGGTGGTGGGCTGGTTCAGCGCGTACGTGCCCACGCCGCGGCCCATGGGGCCGGTGTCCGTGGCGCGTGCGGTGAGCACCAGCGACATGAAATCGCTGAGGCCCTCGCCTGGCTGTTGCGCGTTGCCGAGGCAGGAGGTGTTGCTGGGGCCACCGACCAAGCGGTTGGAGATGCCGTGCGTGTACTCGTGCGCGATGATGCCCGTGTCCAGGTCTCCGTCCTTGTTCGGCGACACGGTGGTCCACACGTACATCTGCATGCGCGGACGCGAGCCGTCCGGAGGCGTGGAGAAGTTCGCGTTGTTGGTGCCCGAGCCGTCCTGCGCCTCGGCGCGAACGTCGTCGTTGCCTAGCGCGCCATGGCCGTAATTGTTCACCTGGAAGTTGCCACCCACCTCGTCGAACCCGTACTGGTACGAGACGTCGTGGAGGATGTTGTTCCAGTAGAAGAGGTTGGTGACGGCCGCGGGGATGTACGTGGACGGCGCGCCGGTGAGGTTGATGGGGAAGTCGCAGTGGATGGTGGCACCGCAGTCCGGCTGCGTGGCGGGCGGCAGGCCGTCGTTGTTGCTGTCCTCGTAGGCGTGGACGTTGTTGCCGCGCAGGATGGTGAACTCCGCGCCCGCGGCGCCGTTGGTGTCATGCCAGCCGTAGGGCGAGGCCACCGTGTTGGCGGGGTTGAGCAGCAGTTGCCGTCCGTCCGAGGGGGGCAGGGGCGTGGTGTGGTTGGGGCTCTCCACCGGGCGCGGGTAGACGCGGTAGTCGTCGGAGGCCACCCAGTCCACGCGCGTCCAGACCTCGCCCGTCTGTGCGTCCACGGTGAGGTCGTAGTCGTGCTGTTGATCCGGCGTGTGGACCTGGAAGTTCCACACCAGGCGCGCTTCGCCCCTGCGCACGGGCAGCACCGAGAGCTGCGCGTCGATGGACTCGCTCGACAGGCCCGGTGCCTCCACGCGGGTGCGCTGGCGAGCGCCCGGCTCCGCCTTCTGGACCTGGAGCCCGGTCTTGAGCATCACGCCCAGGTGCTTCGCCACGCTCGCCACCGCCTGGCCCGCGTCCACGCGCGGTTCCACGCTGGCGAGCGCCGCCGCCAGGCCCGGCTGCAGGTCGCTGTGCACGCTGAGCACGCGCCCTTCCTTGTCTACGTTGATTTGAAGCTGGCCGTTGTAGACGGGCACCCCCTTGTGCACCTGGCGCAGGTACAGGTGCGTGACGCCGTTCAGCTTCGAGTAGACGCGATCCGTGACCTCCAGGTTGGCCAGGTCCTCCGGCACCAGCCCCAGCAGCTCGCGCTGCCGCTGGACGAAGTCCAGACCGATGGTGAGCGCATCCCCGCTGCTCGGGCCGGAGAGCGCCCCCACGGCATTGGTGAGCGAGCGCACCATGCCTTGTGTCTCGTCAACCTCGACGCGCAGCTCCGGAATGCTGCGGCGCAGCTCCGCTTCCTTCGTCTTCTGCACCGGAGCGAATCCCTGGCGCAGGCCCGCGTTGTAGGTGACGCGGGCATCGTAGTTGCGAGCGTTACCGGGCTCGGGCGCGGCTCCCAGGGCCGCGGGGCCCGCGAATGTGCTCATGAGGACCAGCGCGTGGAACAGTCTCTTTCGGTACTGACCAGACGGCATGTGGTGCTCCTTGACTGGGGTTGAGACGCCAACGGCAGGGCGGGTCGCTAGCAGTTGGTGGGCCAACGGGGCCGTCAGAGGGAACACGCTTAGTCTTGGAGCCTTGGAAGCTACGAATACCGCCACCACTCTGTAGCCCGCGCGGCAACATCAGGGGGCGGGCTTCGGCAGCGCCGCGTAGCGCCCCATGCACCGCAGGTAGCGCTTGTTCACCGATTGCGCGAACCACGCCGTGGAGCGCTCCGTGCTCATCTTCGGGCTGCGGATGACCACCGTGGGGAGCCGCGCGTACTCGGGAGGCTCGCCCGTCACCTCCTGGTACGTGCGTTTGATGGCGGTCCAGGTGTCCGTCTCCTCGAAGCCGAGCTCCTTCTCCTTCAGCACGTCCTTGCGCACCCTCCGCTCGCTCAGGTCCTGCGCGTACCGCTGCCGGAAGGCGAGGAGGGCCTTCAGCGAGTTGCTGTCCTGGTCCAGGGGCTCGCCCTGCTTGTCGTAGGCGAGCAGGTCCCCGTCCTGTACCAGCTCCAGGCCGGTGAGGCGGCTCACCTGCTGCTGTAACGCCGCGTTGCGCGAGGTGTAGAAGCCCGCGTTGTAGTCCGCGAAGCGGTAGAGGGGGTCGCTGTAGTGCGCCTCGTAGCCGAGCAGCCGCGCCGCGCCGTAGTACACCCCGCCGCCTCGCGTGTAGAGCTCCTCGCGCACCCGCTGGAGCGCGCGCTCGTCTCCTCCGGCCAGCTCCTCCGCGAAGCGCACGCTCACCTGCATGGAGCCAGCGGTGGTGATGGGATTGAGGTCCTCCAGCCGCGTGGACTTGAACAGGGCGCTCGCCAGCTGCGCCGCGGTATAGGTCTTCGGGTACTCCGTCTCGTAGTACTCGAGCAGCTCGCGGAAGATGCGGTCCAGGTCCCGCTCCGTCTTCACCTGTTGCAGGCGTTGCTCGAAGGTCCGTGTCTGTCCCGGCGCCTTGCCATTCAGCAGCGCCTTCAGCGCCGGTGGCCCGAGCGGGCCCAGCTTGTCCGAGTAGGCCTCCAGCCGCTGCTGGACGATGCGCGCCAGGCCTGGCACCGGCGGGTTCGCCTGGAAGCCCGACTCCTGCTCGATGACGGCCATCACCGAGCACACCGCCTCCGCCGAGGGGTACAGCCGGTGCGCCTCCAGCGCGGCCAGCACGTCCTGCGCCCAGCCCTCCCGGTCCTTCACGTCCGGGGGCACCAGCTTCTGCGCCTCCTCCGCGGTGACGCGCGGCGGCAGGGGAGGGGCGGGGCGCACGTTGCGGGCACAGGCGGCCAGCATCAGCAGTGCGCACGCGAGCAGCAGATTGGCGTGACGCGGGAAAAATCGCGCACCGTTCCACTCTCCTCGGAGGGAGACAAGGGGAGCGGTGTCTGCATTTACAAGCCGGGAATCAGAAAAATTCCTGAAAATCATTAAGTGCCCTTGAAATCTGAGTTCTCGGTATGTCAAGAAATGAGTCTCTTCAACAGAGGGGTGTCGCATTGGCTAATCGTGTTCTGAGGACGTTCTGCGTGGCGTGGCTGGGCGCAAGCCTTGCCGCTTGCGGTTCGACGGCGGAAGTCAACGAGGAGGCTGTGCGGGCGGGTGGGAAGGACGTGGACGTCCAGGCGGCGCTGGCGCGCTTCAAGGACGTGCAGGTCGTGGGCAGTGAGGCGGGCGTGCCCTACGCGGTCACGGGCAGGCTGGGCCGGTTGTCGGCGGCGGGGACGGTGGGGGAGTTGCGCGCGAAGGACGAGCTGCGCGAGGTGGTGGCGGACATCGCGCCGGTGTTCCGCGTGAGTGGTGAGGACCTGGTGCTCAAGCGCTCCTCCGTGGACGCCCAGGGCAACCGGCATGCGCGCTTCCAGCAGACCCTCAACGGGCTGCGCGTGGTGGGCGGCGAGCTCATCGTGCATGCGGACGGCGCGGGCAACATCTACGCGGTCAACGGCTCGGCCCGGACGGGGGAGCAGGTGTCCTCCTCCGCGAAGGTGGCCCCCGAGGCCGCGCTGAAGGCGGCCGTGGCCCACTCCACCGCGCGTGGAGCCTCCGCCCAGGGAGATGCGAAGCTGGTCTACCTGCGCGCCGAGCACAGTCAGGAGCTGAGCCTGTCCTACGAGGTACGCGTGAAGGGCGAGCGCGACGGCATGCCCGCCGACGACCTCGTCTACGTGGACGCGCAGCGGGGCGGCATCCTGTTGGTGAACCCGCTCATCCACTCGGCGCTCAACCGCAAGGTGTACTCGGCCAACAACAGCACCACCACGCCGGGCACCCTCAAGCGCAGCGAGGGCCAGGCTGCCGTGGGCGACAACCACGTCGACACCAACTACACCCGGCTCGGCCAGACGTACTCCTGCTACCAGGACCTGTTCGGCCGCGACTCCATCGACAACGCGGGCGCCACGCTCATCAGCACGGTGCACTACGGCTCCAACTACGTGAACGCCTACTGGGACAGCACCCAGATGGTGTACGGCGATGGCGATGGCGTGAACTCGACCATGCTGGGCCTGGACCTGGACGTGACCGTGCACGAGCTCACCCACGCGGTGACCGAGCACGAGTCCAACCTCACCTACTCGGGTGAGTCCGGTGGCCTCAACGAGTCCATGTCCGACATCTTCGCCGGCGTGTGCGAGAGCTACTTCACCGGCACCTGGGCGACGACGCCGGACATCTTCATGATCGGCGAGGACATCTGGACGCCGGCCACCGCGAACGACGCCCTGCGCTACATGGATGACCCGGCCAAGGACGGTGTCTCGCTGGACTACTACCCGGACTACGGCGGGCAGGACGTGCACTACAGCTCGGGCATCAGCAACCTGGTGTTCGCGATGCTCTCCAAGGGCGGCACGCACCCGCGCGGCAAGACGACCAACACCGTGCCGGCGATCGGCCCGGAGAAGGCCGGCCGCATCTTCTACTACGCCAATACGAACCTCTTCACGGCGTCCACCACCTTCGAGCAGGCCAAGACGTACATGGTGCAGGCCGCCGAGGCGCTCTACGGCGTGGGCTCGGCTGAGGCCACGGCCGTCACCGAGGCCTGGAAGTGCGTGGGCGTGCCGGCTCCGCCGCCGGTGACCACGCCGCTGACCAACGGCGTCGCGGTGAGCCTCTCCGGCAGCTCCGGCAGCAAGAAGTACTACACGCTGGAGGTGCCCGCCGGTCAGTCCAGCCTGGCGTTCGACATGAGCGGTGGCTCGGGTGACGCGGACCTGTACGTGAAGTTCGGCGCGGTGCCGACCTCCACCAGCTATGACTGCCGTCCGTACGCGAGCGGCAACGCGGAGAACTGCCCCTTCACCAACCCGGCCGCGGGCACCTGGTACGTGATGGTCAACGGGTACTCCACGTACTCGGGCGCCTCGCTCAAGGGCACCTACGGCGGTACCAGCACCGGAACGCCGGTGTCCACCACGGTCAGCGGCAGCGTGGCCTCGGGCGCGAACGCCAACTACGGCGCGTACAGCGTGGTGGCGGGCACCCAGTTCAAGGTGGTGATGACGGGCTCGGGTGACCCCGACCTCTACGTCCGCTTCGGCGCGGCGCCCACCACCACCACGTACAACTGCCGTCCGTACACCTCGGGCGCCTCCGAGACGTGCGATTTGACGGTGCCGGCGGGCCAGAGCAGCGCCTACGTCATGGTGCGCGGCTACACCGCGGCCACGTACACGCTGAACATCAACTACACCAAGCCGTAGTCGACAGTCGTAGGATGGGTTGAACGGCGGGCGGCTCATGGGGGCCGCCCGCCGTCTTTTTTGACGGCTGCCCGCTCAGGTGCGCGCGCCAGGGCTGTATTGGGCGAGCGCCTCGATCTCGTCGGGGCTCAACTCCAGCTTCGCCTCCGAGCCGAACCACACGAACGGGATGCCCGGCTGGCGGTAGTTCGTGGGGGGAATGTCCTTCGCCAGCTGCGCGTGCAGCTCCGGCAACTGCGACCAGTGCAGCCCATGCCGCACGTGGTGCGCGGTGTGGTAGCCCAGGTTGCCCGTCATCAGGTTGTAGCCCCGGTGCAGGATGTTGTGCGAGGCCTGGGTGGGCTCCGTCGTGTCGAGTCCCACGTGGTGGAAGTACGTGGCCCAGACGGTCACGTAGAGGGACACGCACATGGGGAGCAGGAAGACCCAGAGCGCGTTGTACCAGTTGTGCCAGAACAACAGGCCGAGCAGCGCCAGTTGCAGCGCGCCCATCGCCAGGAAGATGCGCAGGACTTTCGGGTGCTTCAGCCCCACGTTGAATGCCCGGGGATAGGCCACGAGCATCGTGATGAGCGAGTACTCCAGCTCGCCCATGGTCGTGCCATCCGGGCGCTTCCAGCGCGACTCGTCCTTCTCCTGGTCCAGGTAGTTGCGGTGGTGGCCGAGCACGTGATGCAGGAACCACGCGTGCGACGTCACTCCGGTCTGGAACCCGAACACCACCTCCAGCAGGCGGTTGGGAAGGGCGTGGCGGAACATCGTCAGGTGCTGATGGTGGTGGTTCCACGCGCTGATCCATCCCTTGGGAATGATTCCCAGGCCGAGCCACAGGATGGGCAACCACCAGCTACTCGCCGTGAAATACACGGTCAGGTCGAGCGCGAACACACACAGGAACAGCAGGACGGGGATTCGATCTTGGGGGTGCCGGAACAATGTCATGCTGATTTCACAGAGGGGGTGGAACGAGAGCCGACCGGAGCATGACCTGCTCGGGGTTGGCGTGCAACGAACCTCCCGGTGACGCCCTTCGGGAGGACCACTCCGAAGAAGAAGCCCTCTTCGAAAGGTTCTGTCGAGTCGACGTGGACCTTCGCGCGGGCGGCGATCGTCGCGAGCGCCGTGCGCAGGTACACCATCGCGAAGGCACCTCCCACGCACGCCCGCGGGCCACGGCCGAGCGGGAAGAAGTAACCGCTCCCGAGCGGGTCGCGAGCCAGGCCGCCATCCAGCCACCGGGTGGGGTCGAAGGTGTCCGGGTTGGGCCAGTGGGAGGGATCCCGCTGCAGGTGCTGGTTGGAGATCATGATCATCGAACCCGCCGCCAGCTTGACTCCGGCGAGCTGCGTGTCGGCGGCCGGCGTGCGCGTGAAGACGCGGACCGCCGGAAGAAGCCTCAAGGCCTCACACGCGACGGCCTCGGCCCAGGGCGCGCCGCGCAGCTTCTCGAAGGTCAGCTTCCCGTCGCCCAGTGCGGCGGCCTCGGCCGCGAGACGCTCCTCGGCTCCGGTGTGCTTGTTGAGCTGATGGAACGCGCCGACCAGGGTGGTGCTCGACGAGAAGACGCCGCCGAAGAAGAACTCCCCGAGGGTGTTCGCCAGCACCTGGTCGTTGATGCCGGGCACCTCGCGCAGCGTCCGTGACATCAGGTCGACCGCGTTCGGGTTCGGGGACCGGCGCGCCGTGCTGACCCGTTCGGCGAAGTACCCGTAGAAGCGCTCCTTGGCGCCCTCGAAGCCCTTGGGCAGCCGGACGAACCTCAAGGGGAGGTTCGACTGGATTCGCGCGTCCACGGCCTTCGCGAGCACCAAGAAGTCTTCGAACACCTGGTCCGGGGGCTTCTCGCCCACCGTGACGACCGTGAAGGCGTCGAAGGTCATCCGGCGCAGCACGGGCGTGAGATCGATCGACGTCTGTCCGAAGAGGGCCTCCACGGATTCCGCGATCGCTGTCTCCATCGGGCCCACCTGGGTGGCCACCCAGTCGTCGGACCACGGTTGCTCCAGGGGGTCGGCCTTGCGCTTGGCGGCCCAGTCCTCGCTCTGTTTGGCGATGAAGACCGTGTGCGGCGCGGACGGCCGGAGCTGGTCTCCGATCGAGCCCTTCTCGAACTCGAGCCGGCGGGTTTCGAGCACCTCCTGGATGAGCGCGGGATCGTTGAGCACCAGCCCCGGGCTGGCGCCCATCCAGATGAGCGTGACGCCTCCGTACTCGCGCCCATACCGCGCGCAGACGTCCCAAGGCGGCGTACCGATGAAGTCTCCGAGGGTGCCGAGCACGCCGGGCTGCGGTCCGGGCAGGGACCCCATGGCTTTGCGTCTGGCTCCGAAGAACAGATTGAACAGGCTGCGTGAGAGCAGGTTTGGCAAGTGCAAGCTCCTGAGGGGTTCTTCAGACGGTGATGCCGCAGGGGATCTTGTCGGGCTGCAGGACGGTGTAGGGCACCTCGCTCTTCGCGTTGCGCGCCTTCACCGCGGCGAGCTGGGTGCGCAACCGGTCGTGGAACCGATCGCGGATCGCGGCCAGCTCGGGATCCTTGAAGTAGTCCTCGTGCCACCCACCCTCGTTGAGGAGGTACTCCTCGTCATCCCCGAAGCTGGAGAGCGCCCGGCCGATGGCGATCTGCCAGAGCGTCTGGGACTTGCTGGGGATCATCTCCGCGATGTCGTCCGGGCCGAGCGCCCCCTTCTCGCGTGGGGGCTCCCTGCGCATGCACAGCGGCGCGTTCGGCACGAAGCCGTAGTGCTCGTACTGGAGGTAGTTCACCGCCGCGTGCTGGACGCTGACCGTGAAGATGACGGTGGCGAGGATGTCGACGAGGTCCGCGACGCGCTCCAGCTTCGTGCAGGGAAGCTTATCGGCGGGCAGCCCCCGCTCGGTGAGATCCTTCCACCAGGCCTGCATCTCGGCGTCGCTGACGAGGTCGGCGTCGGACTTGTAGAAGTGCCGGAGCACGCCGCCCACGTACTCCTCGATCGCGTCCCACAGCGGCAGCGTGTCGTCCCGGTAGGGGTAGTACGGGAGGATGGCCTTCTCCAGGACGCCGCGGCGCTCGAAGTCCGGCCGCGGCCTGTTGTCCGTCAGCTTCCAGCGCTCGTAGCCCTTCATGCCCAGCCGCAGGTGGCCCTTGTCGGGACCGCCGGTGGCGATGAAGTCGTCGAACACTCCGCCTTCGGCGAGCAGGCCCTGGCGCGCCCCCTCGTTGATGGCCAGCGTGTAGCGGAAGTGGCGGCGCATGAGCTTGTAGACGGGGTGCGGGTCCGGGAGGTTGCGCATCGTCGCCATGACGAACGGCTCCGCCACGAAGTGGGTCCGCAGCGCGTGCGCCACCATCTGGTGCGTGTTGCCCTCGCTGCAGCGGACGTAGATCTTCGCGGCCAGCCAGTCGTGCTCGCTGTCGTTCGGCGTGAACACCGGATCCTTCTGAGGATCCCTGCCGAGCTGGATGGCGATTGGCCGGAGCTGCTGGGTGTCGTCGAGGTACAGGAGGCACCGGGACGCGGGCGCCCAGCGCCGCTCCTCGACCCCCTCCTTGTCGACCTTCTTGAACATCGGGATGTCTTCGAGGATCTCGAAGTCGAGCAGGAAGACCCGCTTCGTCGCGAGGGCCTGCTCCAGCGTGCTGCCTGGCGAGAGGAGGCCGCGGACATCTCCGTCCGAGAGCGGGAGCCCCTGCGGCAGGGCGGTGATGAGCTGGATGTGGACGGGGTTGATCCCCTGGACGGCCTGCCGCGCGAACTCGTGGTCGTCCTGCCACCGCTGGGCGAGCTGGGGAACCTCGACGTGCTTGAGGAGGCCGAGGACGTCCACCAGCCCGTTCCACGCCTTGGTCAGCACGGGCATGTGCAGCTTGAGCGCCGCCAGCGTCTTGGCGATGACGACCTCGTAGCTGCCATCACTCAGGCCCCGGTACAGCTCGTCCTTCGGCAGTGGCCGCTCCTTGCTGATGTCGAGCGCGCCGGGCAGGTTCGCGGTCGCCTCGGCGGGGCGCCAGGGATACATCTGCTGGCGGCCCTCGAGCTGCTCGCGGCGGGCCTTCGCCGCGCGCTCGTTCTGTAGGTGCTGCGGGAGCCGCGCCGTGCCCTCGAGGACCTCGGCCGTCGAGTTGTGCAGGACCCAGCGGAAGTGGGGGAAGTACCAGCTCCGCTCGCCGGCGGTGACCCGGACGGAATCGAGGAGCCAGTCGCTCGCGAGCCCTCCGGCGTTGGTGAACCGGAGCAGGAGCAGCTCGCCCAGGTCCTGGGCCTTGACGGTGTAGACGTCCTCCGCCCCTGCCTCGAAGTCGTTGTGGAAGCGCTTGTCCAGTGTGTGCGGCTCGCTCTCTCCGTGCGTGCCGACCAGGACGACGGAGATGGTGGCGTTCGTCCCCGCGCCGAATTTCGCGCTCGTGCGAATCGCGAGCTTGTAATCAACAGTCATTGGATTGCCTCTGGGTGTCGGGTCCGGAAGGTAGGACGGCGCAAGCGCGACCTGCAAGCCATGCTACCTTCCTCGCCCATGCGCCCCGCCCACCTGGCAGAGGAGCTGGGATGATGCTCGCCTCTCTGCGCCGCCTGCTGTCGTCCCTGGGCCTCAAAGCTCAAGAAGTCGAGACGGAGCTCCTCGAGCCCGACGAGCTGGCCAGGTGGTACTCGAGTCTGGACCGCGAGCAGCGTGCTTCCGTCAGCCGCGAGCTGGCTCCGCGCGTGCGCACCCCACGGACCATCCGAGACCCCGCTACCCTGCCTGCCGTCGCCACCGGTCGCCTGGTCTTCGAGCAGGACGGTTCTCAAGGGCCCCGGCCGTTGCACCACCTCAAGGTGGAGCTGTGGGACCGGGACCCCGGCACTCCGGATGATTTCCTGGGCGAGGGCTTCACCAACGCCGATGGGTACTTCGAGGTCCGTTACGATCCCGCCGACGCGGGTGTGGGGGACCTGCCGGATCTCGAGCTTCGCTTCTTCGAGCCCCAGCACACCTTCCGCAAGGATGGGCGGGTGGTGGAGAGCTGGCGGCGCATCGGCTCGCAGCGCGGCCCCGATGACCACGGCGGGCTCCACTACGACTTCGGCACCCTGCGGCTGCCGTACTGGGAGTATGACCCGACGACGCCTCTGGCCCGGCTGCTCGTCACCGAGGAGGGTACCCCGCCCACGGCCTACGCCCCGGGGCGGTCCCTGGCGATGCTGAAGGCCGTCGCCCCCATCGAGCTCGTCAAGCGCCAGCACCTCTTGCAGATTCGAATGGGGCTCGCGCCCAGTCTGGCCAAGATGCAGGCCGACTACCCCGAATCGATGACGGTCCGCATGGAGCGGGAAGCGCCGGGCTCCTCCCGCAGCGACGCCTTCTTTGGCGAACGTCTGCTCAACGGCATGTTCGCGACCGTCCTGGATCGCGATCCCGAAGTCCCCGGCGACTCGAATGCCTTCCGGCTTTATTTCCCGTGGAACGCCTATGAGCAGGACGGCGTCCACTGCCTCCCCGACGTGGACGTGCGGCTGCGGCTGGTGGACGGCCGGGTGTTGCCCGTGCGCATCGTCCTGGGGCTGCGGGAGCCCGGGGCCACGGCGCCCGGCTCGCCGGTGACACGCCGGTCCTTCACGCCCGCGGATGGTGCTGACTGGGAGGCCGCCAAGCGCATGGCCCGGGTGAGCGCGACGCTGGACACCGAGCTGGGCAATCACCTCGGGCAGTGCCACCTCAACGTCGAGCAGTACGCCATCGCCGCGCACCGGAACTTGAGGAACAACCCCCTCCGCTGGCTGCTCATGCCCCACCTGCGCGAGGTGGTGCTGATCAACCATTCCGCCAGTGGGTTCCTGATTGGCCCGAATGGGTACATCACTCGCTCCAGTGCGTTGACCCAGCGGGGAGTCGAGGCGCGGCTGCAACACCTGCTGGGCAGCTACGACTGGCGGGGCTTCTCGCCCGCGGCGCCGGTGTGTGAAGGGCACCGCTACGCCCACGCCGCGCAGCTGTTCTGGCGGCTGCTCGGGGAGCACGTCGACGCCTTCTTCGCCGAGCACGGTGCCGCGGTGGAGGCGCAGTGGCTGGAGGTGCGCCGCTTCTCGGACGAGCTGGTGGCCCACTCGGTGCCTGCCTTCGTGTGCCGCTATCTGCGGGCGCGGGTGGCGGGGAAGGACGCTCCGTGGTTCGTGCGCTCCGAGCGCATGGACCTGGAGGTGAAGGCCGCCGAGCCTCCCCCGCGGGCCATCAGCGCGGTGACCCATACCGACGTTCCCCAGCCCGGTGAGCTGGACGCGCTCAAGCAGCTGTGCCGCTACGTCATCTTCTTCGCGACCTTCCGGCACGCCTGGGCCAACAACCTCCAGTGGGAAGACGCCGGCGAGGTGCTGTACTCGTGCCTGGGGCTGCGCTGGGGGAAGGGCGGGGCCCTGGGGTCCGAGGAGGACCTGGACGTCGCCCCACCTCCGGACCAGGCCACCGAGATGCTGTGGATCTCCTGGATGCTGTCCAAGACCAACTACGGCTTCATCCTGGCCAATGAGGAGGATGACGTGCATCCGCGGCTCGCGGAGCTGCTGCGCGCCCACTCCGCCGGGTTCGCCGCGCTGGGCCTGGACATCCGGACGGTCAGCTCCCGCATCAACATCTAGATAAATCGGTTCAAAAACCCGCCGGGGTCCCTCCATTCAGGAGGGCGCAAGACACAACGGCCGGACATTCCGGGGCGGCGGCGCGGTCCTATGACCGACGCTCACGGGAGCCGTCTGGCCTTCACCTCGGAAGGAAATGCCATGGGTTTGATGATTGCCTTGGGTCTCGCCGCTTCGATGTCGCTCGCGCAGAACCGCCTCGAGACGGATGCGCCGAAGGTCGAGCTGTTGCGCACCCAGGGGGGCTACGGGAGCCTGAGTGTGCGCGGGGAGCGCGTGCGCGTGCGCCTCGAGACGGACTCACCGAAAGTCGAGCTGTTCCGCGTCACCGGCGAGGGCGTGGGGACCGTCGCGACGGGGCGGGGAGTCGCGGCGGTGGGCATCCTCGAATACTCGCGCGAGTGCGTCGCTCCCTGCGACACGTTCATCTCCGAGCCGCGCGCCGACTTCTTCATCGCCGGCAGTGGTATTCCCGCCTCCGAGCGCTTCTCGCTGATGGGCCGTGGGGAGGACATCACCCTGCGCGTGAAGCCGGGCAGCTCGGCGCTGAAGTTCCTCGGGTGGACATCCACCACGCTGGGGCTCTCCACGCTCGCGGTGGCCGGAGTCATCATCCTTCTCGAGGGTCTGGACTCCGGGAGCGGAGCGCCCACGCTGGGGAGCTCGTCGAAGGATCTCAGCACCCTGAAGTGGGCCACGTTGGGGGGCGGCGCGGCGCTGGTCGGCGCGGGCATCCCGCTCATCGCCTTCAGCGGAACGGATGTGGAGTTCCTCCCCGGAAAGCCGGCCGCCGCTCCCGTCGGTCAGGAGACGCTGTGATGAGAGCCGTGTCCATGGCCCTGGTGGCCATCTGCGCCGTGCTTGGCGGGTGTGGTGGGGAGCGCGGGAGCGAGTGGGTGCGCGCCGACAGCAAGACGACCCAGACGCTCGAGTCCATCCACGGCAGCGGCCCGAACGATGTCTGGGCGGTGGGGCGGCTGGGGACCCTCATCCACTGGGACGGCACCCAATGGTCCGGGGTGGACTCGGGCACGAACATCGACCTGCACGCGGTGTGGGCGGTGGGTCCGAAGGACGCGTGGGCCGTGGGCGAGCGCGGTACCGTGTTGCACTGGGATGGAACCCGGTGGTCCCGCATGGCGCTGGGGATCGACAACACGCTGGCCGACGTGTGGGCCAGTGGCCCGGGTGATGTCTGGATCGTGGCGGGCTCCGGCGAGCGCTTCTTTTATGGCCCCCTGCATTTCGACGGGAAGGTCTGGAGCGAGCGCCGCTTCTCCGATGATTCCTATGACAGGCCGGTGCATGTATGGGGCAGCGGTCCCTCGGATGTCTGGATGATCATGGGCTCGTCCTCCAAGGAGTTGATGCACTGGACGGGGACGGGCTGGACCGCCGTGGTGCCAGAGGTGGGCTCGGTGCCGGAGTGTCTGGACGCATGGGGCACCGGACCCAGCGAGCTCTGGGCGCTCTGTGATATGGGGTTCATGGAGCCGGTCGTGCTCGCCAAGAACGCGAGCGGCTGGAAGCTGTTGCCGGCGATCCCCTCCGATGACTCCCTCTCCTTCTCCTCCTCCTTATGGAACGGACTCTGGGGTTCTGGAGGAAAGGTCTGGCTGGTGGGGGACAACGGGGAGGTCCGGCACTTCGACGGCAGTGCCTGGACCCAGGAGCTTCGCAACGATCCGGATGCGCCCCACCTCAAGGCCATCTGGGGCTCGAGCGAATCGGACCTCTGGGCAGTCGGTGCGGACGGAGTCGTCGTGCGGAGGACGCCACCTTCGTCGCCTTGACGGATCGGGCTCAGCGCCGCAGCACGATGTCGCGCGCGAGGCTCTCTCCACCGCCCACCAGGTCGAACGAGGCCCGCACCGGTGTCCCCTCGGAGATGTCCTGCAGGGGAACCGTGCGGCCTCGGCGTAGGCCCCGGCTGCGGCCGTCGATGCGCAGTTCGTAGACATTGCCTTCGTCGTCGCTCACCTCGAGGGTGCCGGGGCGCACGCGCTTCACCCGGCCGTCCACGGTCCCCGTGGCGATGGTGACCGCCTCGACGGGCTCGCTCGCGGAGATGCTCGTGTTGCCAGCCCGCGCCGCCTCAGCGGCTTCGCTCAACCAGATGCGCTCATCGTCCCCACGGGAGGGGCGGCCGGCCTGGCTCGTCGGCCGTACCCAGGACCCGGAGTCCGTCTCCAGCAGCCGCGAAGGGGGTTGCTCCTCGTCCTCGAGGGCCTCGGCGCGTGTTGGGGCGGGCCCCGGCGGTGGTGCTTCTTGCTCTGGCGGTGGTGCTGGCTCCAGCGGTGGCTCCGGCAGCTCGACGAAGGCGGTAGGCCGTGCGGGCGGTGCTTCCGGTGCGCTCACCGCGACCTCCGGCTCTGGTCTCCGGCATCCTGCTGTACAGAGGACACACCACCCCACCAACCCCAACCCCGCCGCCCATCTCGCCATCCCACACTCCCGACACTCGCCCGCCAGGGAAGGTGGGGCTCCGGCCCCGGTGCGGCAAGTCACGCGTTCGCGGCCCTGTTCATTTCGAGATCATCGGGCCGCCGACCCGCGCCTGGATGCTCTGGAAGTCGTGGCTGACGATGGCTTCCTGGCCTCCGCCGTAGCCACGCGACTGGATGAGCGCATTCACCGTCTTCACGCGCTCCGGGGTCGCCGGGTGCGTGGCCAGGAACGAGCTCACGATGTTGGGCTGGCTGTGCTCCAGCTTCGCGAGCGTTCCGAAGAAGCGCGGCATCGCCGCAGGGTCGTAACCCGCCTCATCCAGATATTGCAGGCCCCGCTTGTCCGCCTCGTTCTCCATCTCGCGGGAGTTCGCCGCCAGGTAGCCCTGGGCGGTGATGGCGCTGGCGAGCTGCGCGATGAGGTTCGGGTTTTTCCCGAGCACGAGCTGCGACAGGGTGCTCAGGCCCACCTGGCTGGCGAGCTGTTGCCGGGGATGGCCCGAGGTGACGTGGGCCGTCTCGTGGCCGAGCACCGCCGCGAGCTCGTCCTCGTTGCCCGCCGCGCGGATGAGGCCCGAGTAGACGAAGATGTGACCGCCGGGCAGTGCGAAGGCGTTGACGGTGTCGGGCGCGTCGATGACGGTGAAGTCGAAGGGGAAGGGCCGCTCCTTCTTGGGCGACTGGGCGACGAGCCGCTGGCCCACGGTGTTCACATAGCTCTGCACCTGCGGGTCGTTGAGAACCTTCTCCTTCTGCTTCACCTCGGCGGCGAGCTGGTCTCCGAGCTTCTTCTCGTCCTCTGGACTGAGGATCAGCTCACCGAAGGCCTGGGTGGCCGGGCGGGTGGTCGACGCCACGGTGCCGCAGCCTGAGCCGAGGAGGAGTCCCAGCAGCGCGGTGCCTAGAATCCAATGTCTTCGAGTGCTCATGCGTGTCCAGATGTGCACCAGACACGGATGGAACAACGTGACGTTCGTCCGCCTGGGGCAGGGCAGGCGTGCCACCGGGCGACCGTGAGTGTCCTCGCTCTTCTTTAGAGAGGGGCGCTTCCCTGGGAGGACAGTGCGCGCGCCACCGCGCCCACGTGCGCGCGGACGAGCTCCCTCGCTCGCGTGAGCTCCTCCGGTCGCGTAGGGGCGTACCCGAGGCACAGCACCACCTCGTCCTCGGGAGCGGCACGTGCGCCCAGGGTGGCGTAGTCGAGCGTGCGTGAGACGGGCTCGCCCTCGGTGTCCGGGGTGAAGCGGCCGAACACGGCGGCGTGGGTGCCCCGGCCGGGCGCGGTCTCCTTCAACGCGAAGAGCCGGCGCACGGCCTCGAGCGCCTCGGGACGGGAGAGGAGGGCCTCGGGGTTCACGGGCCCCGCCAGCTCCCACTCAAGCAGGCGCAGGCAGCCGCGGACGAACTCCACGTCCGTGATGACGAGCCCGTACAGGTACCAGTCCGCGCATGCCGCCTGGATGAGGCGGGCCTGGGCATCCGTGAGCCAGGTGAAGGAGGGGCAGGTGAAGGTCTCGCAGATGTCGGCGCGGTAGACGCCGCAGTCGCGCAGGTCCGCGCCGCCTGTCACCTTCGGGTGGCCGAGGCAGCCCACGCGGGTGCGCTCCTCATCGAGGAAGCCCAGCAGCGGGCAGACCCGCACCGCGGGGAAGAAGGGCGGCGTGGCGTGGCGGGCCTCGAGCAGTGCGCGGGCCGCGGCCTGGTACTCCCCGGGCTCCTTGGGGAGCGGACGGAAGGTGTCGGTCTGCGCGGCGAGGCGCTCGGTGAGCGTGGCGCGCGAGTGGTCTCGGAAGTTGTAGAGGCCGCAGCAGGCGCCGCACGAGGCACCCCGGCCGGGTTGGCACAGGTGGAAGGAGACGGACATGTCAGAACCACTCGGGGCGCATCCGCGTATACGAGTCGTCCCCCGTGCGGCACAGCGCCGACAGCGTCTTCACCCGCGGCAGTTCCGAGTGAATCCAATACTGCGCCGCCGCCAGCTTGCCCTCGTAGAAGTCCCGGCTCTCCTCGCCACGCCGGAGGCCCTCGCGCGCCGCCGCCGCCTGCGCGAGCCACCGCCACGCCACCGCCAGCACCGAGAACAGCTCCATGTAGTCCGCGCTGTGGCGCAGCATCCGCTCCACCTCGCCCGACATGCCCGCCGACCCCAGCTCCATCGTCAGCTCCAGCACTTCCTGCATCGCCTCGCCGAGCGCTTCGCACCACGCCGTCTCCACTCCCGCCCGGCGCGCCCGCGCCACCGTGGCCTCCACTTCCTCCGAGAAGTGCCGCAGCGCTTCGCCCCCCGCCGCCATCACCTTGCGCCCCAGCAGGTCCATCCCCTGGATGCCCGTGGTGCCCTCGTGGATGCTGTTGAGCTTCTGGTCTCGCAACCACGCCTCGGGGAGGTACTCGCTCGAGTAGCCGTAGCCGCCGTGCACCTGCACCGCCAGCGCGTTCGCCTCGAAGCCCTTCTCCGCGGGGAACGTCTTCGCCAGGGGCGTGAGCAGGTCCACCAGCAGTCCCGCGCGCTTTCGCTCCTCCTCCGTCTTCCCGTGGGCCGCCACGTCCGCCTGCCACGAGGCCATCGCCAGCAGCGACAGGCCTCCTTCCACGATGGCCTTCTGCCTCAGCAGCATCCGCCGCACGTCCGCGTGCTCGATGATGGGGCGCTGCGGCCTCGCGGCGTCCTTCTCCCAGGCGGGGCGCCCCTGGGGCCGGCTCTGTGCGTACGCCAGTGCCTCGTGGTACGCCACCGAGGCCGTCGCCACGCCGTTGAGGCCCACCATGATGCGGGCCTCGTTCATCATCTGGAACATGTGGGCCAGGCCCTTGCCCGCCTCGCCCACGAGCCAGCCCCGGCAGTCACCGTTCTCGCCGTAGTTGAGCGCTAGGCTGGGGATGCCCTTCCAACCAATCTTGTGGATGGCCCCCGCCACCCGCACGTCGTTGTCCACCAGTCGCCCGCCCTCGGGCCGGCGCGCGGGGACCGCGAAGAGCGACAGGCCCTTCGTCCCCGCCGGAGCACCGTCGATGCGCGCCAGCGTGAGGTGCACCACGTTCTCCGCGAAGTCCTGGTCCCCACCGCTGATGAAGATCTTCGAGCCGGTGATGCGGTACGTCCCGTCCTCGGCCGGTGTGGCCCGGGTGCGCACGTCCGCGAGGCTGCTGCCCGCCTGCGGCTCGGTGAGCGCCATGGTGCCCGTCCACTCGCCCCGGTGCATCCGGGACATGAACTCGTCCTTGAGCCAGGGGGTGCCGAAGGACTCGATGAGGTGCGATGCGCCGTTGGTGAGCCCGACGAAGCCGTACGCGCTCAGGTTGGCCGCCATCAGGTACGCCGAGGCCAGCGAGTACACCGTCATGGGCAACTGCTGGCCTCCCGCCTCCACGGGCCGGGTGGCCGTCAGCAGGCCCAGCTCGATGAGCTGCGGGTACAGCTTGCGCATCAGCGGGTGCACGTGGACGCGGCCATCGCGGAACACCGGGGGCTCGGTGTCCATGAGCCGGTAGGTGGGGAAGAGCACATCCCGCGCGAAGCGGCGCGTGCTGTCCAGGAAGAGCGTGAACGTCTCGCGCGAGTGGTCCGCGAAGGCCGGGAGCTTGCAGAGCGACTCCGTGTCCAGCACCTCGTAGAGCTGGAAGTCCACATCACGGTCGGAGAGCAGCGGGTTCGAGGCGGGGGCGGTCATGGGCCCGGTGTTATGCCACAGGGGACGAAGTGTCCGCCCGTTGGACCTCCTCCGAGGGCGGCGCGGCCTCCCGGCGGAGCATGCGCACCTCGCGCAGGAGCTCCGAGGCGGCCTCCAGGAGCCGCGAGGGGGTCTGGGGCGCCGCTTCACCCGAGGGCAGCGGACCCCGCTCATCGTCGGGGTCACCCAGGCCGGAATCCCGGGACCGCCGGAGGTGGGCGAGGATGCCGGTGCGAAGCTCCGCCGCGTTGTCCACCCCGCGCAGGTAGCCCACGTGCAGCCCGCCCCCGTGCGAGTGCTTGTCGTCGTCCGCCTTCGCATCTCCTCCTCCCGCCGTCCACACCTCCAGGTCGGCGATGCCCAGGAGCCGCTGGAGGGGGCCCTGCCGGATGCCCACGTGCTGGACGTTGGCGAAGGTCATCGTCTGCTCGCGCGTGGAGAGCACGCCCTCGCGGATGCGCAGGCTGTGGTCCGTGACGAGGTACCAGCGCAGCTCGTAGTCCAGCCGGACGATGGCGTAGCCGACGGGAAGCTGCAGGACGAAGCCCACCCAGGCCAGTGCTTCGATGAAGGGGGCGAGCTTGATGAGGAACGGGAACCAGAGCAACTGCGCCAGGTGGGGCAGCATCAGGGTGCCGACCCCCAGGCCCACCGCGCCGCCGAGCTGGGCGAGCCCCCAGCGCACCTGGCGGTAGAGGTAGTACGCGGAGGCCGCGCGGAAGACGCGGACCGGACCGGATGTGCCTTCCGGGGGCCTCGGCTCTGGAGGAACCCGTGCCACCCGGAGCACCCAGTTCCGCAAGCGCTCAATCGGCATGGGGTGCTCCCCGGGACCGCAGGGTCTCTCGCAGCGCGCGCACTTCGCCCGCCACTTCGCGAAGCGTCGCGGTCAGCTCCTCGAGCGCCGCCGCATCCGGCGAGGCCGTCAGGGCCGGAGCGCGAGGCGGAGTTGCACCCGCCGGGGAGCGGCTGCCGCGCATCCGGGCGTAGAGGAAGTCCCGGAGCGGCTCGAAGAACTGGAGTCCCTCGATGGTCATCTCCGCTCCCTTGCTCCCGCTCGCGGTCTGGATCTGGATGCGGGCGAGCCCCAGCCACCGCTCCAGCACGTTGCTGGTGAGGTGGATGTCCTGGATGCGGGCATAGGTGAGGCTCACTTCGCGCCGGAAGAGGATGCCCCAGCGCATGGAGATGCCCTCCGAATCCACCTCGTACACGAGCGTGCGGAAACGGAAGTAGCCATACAGGAGCTTCACCCAGAACACGGGGCCGAAGAGCAGCGACTCGAGCGAGGAGTAGAGGAGGAGGTTGGGGTGTGGACGCAGCGTGGCGGGGAGTTCGGGGATGGAGCCCCCCTCCCCGGGGGGTTCCGGGCTTGGCTGCTTGAGCGCTTGATTCCTGGGGTTCATGGCGTCCTCCCTCCAGCCACACTCTACGTCTGGAGCGGGGAGGGTATTGCGAACCCTAGCGCTCCACCTGCACGCCCTTCCAGAAGGCCACGTGGCCCCGGATGTTGCGGGCCGCGTCCTTCGGCTCCGGGTAGTACCAGGCCGCGTCCTTGTTCACCTTCCCGTCCACCACCACGTCGTAGTAGCTCGCCACTCCCTTCCACGGGCAGGTGGAATGCGTGCCACTGTCCTGCAGCGCCTCGCGCTTCACCGCCTCCCGGGGGAAGTACACGTTCCCCTCCACCACCTCGTACGTGGTGCTCTCGGCGAGCACCTTGCCATTCCACATCGCTCTGGCCATGGAGACCTCCTCGTGTCGGCTCTCCCGCATCTGTGCTCCGGTCAGAGGCCGGGCGCCACTGAGAGGAGGAGCGGCCGGCCGGGCGCTCCATCGCGTGTCACCCGGGTGAACGGACGCCGGCGTTCGACTGTCCGCTGGTGGAAAGCCGCTCAGGGGGTGGATGGGGCAGGAGTCGCGGGCTGTTCTGGCCCTGTTAACGTCCCACGTCCCCCTTCATGAATTCTTCCGAGCGACGCGCCCCGGACGTACACACGCTGTTGAGCCAGACCCTGAGCACTCCCGAGGGGGAATCCGCTTTCCGGCAGCTCGCCGAGGCCATCCCGCAGCTCGTGTGGACGACCCGGCCGGATGGTCACCACGACTATTTCAACCAGCGCTGGTTCGACTACACCGGCACGGCTTCCGGGTCCACGTTCGCAGAGGGCTGGAGCCGGCCCTTTCACGGCGACGACCTCCCGGAGGCGAACAAGCGCTGGCAGCACTCGTTGCGCACCGGTGAGCCCTTCGAGGTGGAGTACCGCTGCCGGCGTCATGACGGCGTGTACCGGTGGTTCCTCGGCCGGGCCAACGCGGTGCGCGACGCCAACGGCCGCATCATCAAGTGGTTCGGCACCTGCACCGACATCGACGAGCAGAAGCGCGCCGCGGACTCGCTCCAGTTCCTGAGCGAGGCAGGCTCGCTCCTCGCCTCCTCGCTGGACTACGAGACCACGCTGTCGGCCCTCACCCGGCTGGCCGTGCCCCGGCTGGCGGACTGGTGCTCGCTGGACATCCTCGGTGAGGACGGGGTCGTCCGGCTGCTCTCGGTCGCGCACGTGGACCCGGCCAAGGTGAAGTGGGCCCACGAGCTGCGCCGCCGCTACCCGCCCGACCCCAAGGACCCTCACGGCATCCACGAAGTCCTCCGCACCGGCCGCTCCTCGGTGCTGCCGGACATCCCCGACGTGCTGCTGGTGGCCAGCGCGCGGGACAAGGAGCACCTGCGCATCGCTCGCGAGCTGGGATTGCGCTCGGCCATGACGGTGCCCCTCACCGCGCGGGACCGCACCTTTGGTGCCCTGTCGCTCGTCACCGCCGAGTCCGGCCGGCACTTCACTCCCGCGGACGTGGCCTTCGCCGAGCAACTGGCCTCTCGTGCCGCCCTGGCGGTGGACAACGCGCGCCTCTACCGCAACGCCGTGCGCGCCGAGGAGCGCTTCCGCTCGCTCGTCACCGCCACCGCCCAGGCCGTGTGGGTGACGCGGCCGGAGGGACACGTGGAGGAGGACTCGCCCTCCTGGCGCGCCTTCACCGGGCAGACCTTCGAGGAGTACCAGGGCTATGGCTGGCTCTCCGTCGTCCACCCGGAGGACCAGGAGCGCGTGCGGCGGGGCTGGGAGGCGGCGCGGGCGCTCAAGCAGCCCTACGAGGTGGAGCTGCGCGTGCGCCGGACCGATGGGAGCTACGCCATCACCGTGGCGCGTGCGGTGCCCCTGCTCGACGCCCGAGGCAGCGTGCGCGAGTGGATTGGCACCAGCACGGACGTCACCGCCGAGCGTCAGGCCGAGGAGTCCTCGCGCCGGCTCGAGAGCGAGCAGCGCGCCCGCCAGCTCGAGTCCCTGCGCGCCCGGGTGAGTGAGATCCTCTCGCGTGAGGAGCCTCCCTCGCGGCTGATGCAGGCCTGTGCCGAGGCGATGGTCCGCAGTCTGCCAGCGCTGTCCCTGGTGCAGCTCTGGTCATGGAACCGGGAGTCGCGCGCGTTGCTGCTGGAGTGCAGTGAGGGGCTCGCCGTTCCTTCCTCCCTCCAGCCCACCCGGCTGGAGCTGGGAGAGGGTTTCGCCGGGACGGCGGGCGAGTCCCGCCAGCCCTTGTTGATCAACGACGCGCCACAACACGCCAGCGCCCGGGAACGGACCCGGGCTCGCGAGTGGATGCAGCTCCAGGGGCTGGTGTCCTTCGTGGGCATTCCCCTGATGGTGCGTGGGCAGTTGGTGGGCGTGCTCTCCGTCTTCGGCCAGCGGCCCCTGGAGGAGGAGACCCTGGCCACGCTGTCGACGGTGGCGGACGCGGTGGCCCAGGGACTCGAGCGCCGTCGCGCCGAGCTGTCCCTCCAGTCGCATGCGAAGGAGCTGGCGCGCTCCAATGAGGAGCTGCAGCAGTTCGCCTACGTCGCCTCGCATGACCTGCAGGAGCCCTTGCGCATGGTGGCCAGCTACACGCAACTGCTGGCCAAGCGCTACACGGGCCGGCTGGACGCGGACGCGGATGAGTTCATCCAGTACGCCGTGGACGGGGTGAACCGCATGCAGCGGCTCATCCAGGACCTGCTGGCCTACTCGCGCGTGGGCACCCGCGGCCACGAGTTCAAACCCGTCGAGTCTGGCCGGGCGCTGGAGAAGGCCCTGGCCAACCTCAAGACGCTGGTGGACGAGACGGGGGGCACCCTCCTCCAGAGCCGACTGCCACCGGTGATGGCGGACGAGACGCAGCTCACCCAGCTCTTCCAGAACCTGGTGGGCAACGCGCTCAAGTTCCACGGGGAGACGCCGCCCCGGGTGCTGGTGGACGCCGAGCGCCAGGGCAACGAGTGGCGCTTCACGGTGGAAGACAACGGCATCGGTATCGAGCCGCAGTACTTCGAGCGCATCTTCGTCATCTTCCAAAGGCTCCATGCGAAGGAGGAGTACCCGGGCACGGGCATCGGCCTGGCCATCTGCAAGAAGATCGTCGAGCGGCACGGGGGACACATCGGGTTGGACTCGCAGCCGGGACAGGGGACGACGTTCTGGTTCACCCTTCCCGCGGTGCCCACCCCTACCTAGGACAGAGGGGTCTACTTCATGAGTGACGACATCCGCGGACGCCCCATTGAAATCCTCCTGGTGGAGGACAATCCCGGCGACGTCCGTCTGACCATCGAGGCCCTCAAGGAGGGCAGGGTGAGCAACCACCTCTCCGTCGCGCGTGACGGGGTGGAGGCGCTGGCCTTCCTGCGGCGCGAGGGCCCCCACGCCCACGCCACGCGGCCGGACCTCATCCTGCTGGACCTCAACCTGCCCAGGAAGGACGGGCGCGAGGTGCTGGCGGAGGTCAAGGAGGACTCGAGCCTGCGTCGTATTCCCGTGGTGGTGCTGACCACGTCGAAGGCGGAGGAGGACATCCTGCGCACCTACGACCTGCACGCCAATTGCTACATCACCAAGCCAGTGGACCTGGAGCAGTTCATCTCGGTGGTGCGCTCCATTGACGACTTCTGGTTGTCGGTGGTGCGGCTGCCTTCGGTGGAGTGAGGCGGCCATGACCATGGACGAGGCAAGGCCGCTGCGGCTGCTGTTGGTGGAAGACAACCCGGGAGACGCTCGGCTCCTGCAGGAGGAACTGAAGGAGGTGCCCTCCGTGCGCTTCGAGGTGCGTCATGTGACGCGCATGGCGGAGGCGCTGGCGGTGGTGGGCGAGCCGGGGCTGGATGTGGTGCTGTTGGACCTGTCACTGCCGGACGGGCACGGGCTGTCCAACATCGAGCGGCTGCTGCAGGCGGAGCCGGCGCTGCCGCTGGTGGTGCTCACCGGCACGGACGACGAGCAGTTGGCGATGCGGGCGGTGCACGCGGGTGCGCAGGACTATCTGGTGAAGGGCCAGGTGACGGGTCCGCTGCTGGTGCGCGCGCTGCGCTACGCCATCGAGCGCAAGCGGGCCGACGAGGGCGTCAAGCGCGAGGAGGCCGCGCAGCAGACGGCCCTGTTCCGCGAGCAGTTCCTGGGCATCCTCGGGCATGACCTGCGCAACCCGCTGCAGGCCATCGCGGGCAATGCGGCGCTGCTGCTGCGCTACGGAGGCCTGTCCGAGCCCCAGCGCAAGGCCATCAACCGCATCTCCATCTCCGCGGACCGGATGGCGCGGATGATCTCCGACATCCTGGACTTCACCCGCACGCGGCTGGGTGGGGGCTATACGCTCCAGCGCACGTGGATGAACGTGCACGACGTGCTGCGGCAGGTGGTGGAGGAGTTGGAGGTGGCGCACCCGCAGCGGCGCTTCGAGCTGAACGTGTCCGGCACCGGCTGGGGCGAGTGGGACGCGGACCGCATCGCCCAGGCGGCGTCCAACCTGGTGGGCAACGCGGTGCAGTACTCGCCGGGGGACAGCGCGGTGCGGGTGCTGGCGCGCGACGAGGGCGAGGGCGTCCGGGTGGAGGTGCACAACCTGGGCACTCCCATCCCGGTGGAGCGGATGCCGCACATTTTCGACCCGTTCGTGAGGGGGCGGGATGGAGCTCGCTCGGGCTCTCGCTCGGGGCTGGGGCTGGGGCTCTACATCACGCACGAAATCGTGAAGGCGCATGGGGGCACCTTGCAAGTGCGCTCCTCGGAGGCCGAGGGCACCTGCTTCTGGCTGAACCTGCCGCGCCATCCGGCTTCCACCGCGAAGGTCTGAGGGACGGGGGCGCAAGGAGTTGGAGTTCCTCCTGGGAAGCGGGCACCTGCTGGACGAGTCCGCCGAGCGTGTCTTCACCCGGGGGCGTGACTGGCTGGTGCGCGAGCTCCGAGCCTGAGCTTCTCTGCTCGCCCTGCTGGCGGGAGAGGGAGGCATGCACGGGCTCCTGCCCCGGCCCTAGCTTGAGCCGGAAGGAGGTAGCTCCATGCCGGAAGCCTTCACCTTTGTCGTCTTCTTCTCCATCTTCTTCGTCGCCATTCTGCTCACCATCATCCTCGGCGTTATCAGCAGGAAATCCGACAAGCTCGTGGAGACCGAGGGGCGCGCCACCGAGGCCCAGCGTCCGCCGACGGATCGCGAGGCCCACGGCTACTGACCGGACGGCTCGCCGGGAGGGCGCGGGTTGTAGTAGCGGCGCAACCAGCGGGTGAGCCCGTCCAGGCCGGGGAAGAGCACGCGCTCGGTGATGTTGGCCTGGTCGAGCTTGTCCCGCACCTCCTGTTTGAGGCGGGCGGGGACGATGAGCCGGCGCACGCCTCGCTTCTGCCTCTCGAGGAACGCGTCCAGTCGCGCCGAGGCATCATTCATCACCGAGAAGAGGGCGAACTGGTTGATGATGCGCTCGTCGAGCGAGGGCGGCTCGAAGAAGAGCACGAAGGTGTGGCGGGTGAGCCTGTCGAAGGTGGAGAGGTCCTGGGCCACCTCGGCGAGCATCTCCGCGCTGAAGACATCGGCGCCCTCCTCGCGCAGGCGGGCGTTGAGGGGGCGGGGCAGCAGCCGGTTCGTCTCCCGGTAGTCCACGGACCACACGACGCCGTCCACGTCGTACAGCTCCGGGTCCTCGGAGACGAAGTGCAGGGCCACGTAGGGGCTGAAGGTCCAGTCCAGCAGGCGCGTGGGCAGCCCGTGGTGCTGGGCGAGTGACAGCCAGTCCCAGAGGGACTCGCAGGGGTTGGAAGTGCCGCGTGCGTACTTGCGGAACGCGCGCAGCATGACGTGTTCCTGGCGGGAGTAGTTGCCGCCGCGCCGGTTGAGGCTGGTGGCCAGGTCATGGCGCCAGTCGGGCATGCCCCGGAAGGCGAGGGTGGGGCGGAAGCGCCGGAGGCTCTCGTTCCACGAGCCCGCGAACAGCGCCTCCTGCAACTCCACCCAGCTCTCCACCCGATGTTCCTGCACGCGTGTCCCCGCCGGTGGTCACCTTCACTGGGTCTTCACTGGGTCTTCACTGGGTCTTCCGGGGAGCGATCCACAGGCTGCGCCGGTGGTACCTCCCGGGGACGAGCTCCGGCGTCTGGAAGTCCCTCGTCTCGATGCGCTCGCACCAACCCACGGGCGTGGACACTCGCAGGAGCAGGGAGCTCTCGCGCAGCTGCTCGAAGACGCACGCGTCCCAGCGGTCTCCATGCCGGGCGAGCCAGCCGAGCAGCAGCTCCACCCCGTGCGACGCCAGCTCCGGGTCCATCAGCACGTCGAGGTAGTCGGGGAGGCCCTCTCCGAACAGTCGCACCACGCGGGCGCCGTTCTCCTGGTGGACGATGAGCGGGGCGAGTCCGACGAGCCGGCCCTCGCTCCGCAGGGTGAGCACCCAGGGCGGAGAGAAGGACGGATCCGAGCGCCGGTACCAGGGCAGCAGCGCCTCCGGACGCTGGGCGGCGGTGGCATCGGGGCAGCGGGCCCACAACCAGCGCCACTCGCCCCGCAGCGCTTCCATCTCCCGGAGCGAGGTCGCCACCTCCTCCGCGAGTGGCGTGTACTCATGCGTCGGCCAGAGCCAGGAAACCTCCAGGTTGTCGAACATCATGCGTGTGCCTCTCCACCGCGAGCCATCAATGCCAGGGTGCCTCTGGCAGCTTCAGTTCTTCCAAGGCCCGGCGGGCCAGGTCCCGCCAACGGGCCTCCGTCATCCGCCCTCCGAGGGGCGCGTAGGAGCGCGTCTCCGCGTGGGGTGGCCGGGTGAAGTCGTAACGGGGCGCGGCCCGGTAGCTCTCCTGGGCCACGGAGAAGGACTCCAGCTTCCGCGCCTGTGAGGAGTAGCACGCGAGCATCCGCTGCTTGGCGGCACGCTCGGCTTTGGTGAAGGCCACCGTGGCGATCCGTCGTCCATCGGGCGCGGGGATGAAGTGGGAGGCCATCTCCAGCAGCACCGGGGATGTGCGTCCCGCCCGGTCCAGCAACTCCACGGCGGCATGCGCGATGAATGCGGTGGAGTCGTGGTCCGGATGTCCACCCGCGTAGGGGGGAACGACGAGGACCGCTGGACGGAGCGCCTTCAGCACCGCCACCAGACATTCGGTGAGCGTCACGAGACTCCGCGCGGCCTCCAGCTCCACCGCCCCCAGGGAGAGCAGGTTGTCCGGGGGTACTCGGGCGAGGGCCAGTGCCGTGAAGGACTCCTCCTCGCGGATGCGTGCGTAGGCCTCGCGCGTGGGCGGTGCGTTCGGGGGGCGCAGCGCCGCGTCCCTCGGGGCGCCATCAGTGACGTGGACGACATGGCAGCCTGGACTGCGGCGCAGCAGCCACGAGGCGTCCAGCACCTCGTCACCCGGGTGCGCGGCGAGGAAGAGGACGGAGCCCTGTAGGACTTGTGGTGGTAGCAGGGGCGCGAGGATGTCGGCCACGGTGCGCGCGTCCGCGTCCGCGGGTTCTCCGGGTTGGATGGATTCATCTGTGCTCACCGCCGCCGCCTCCCTTCCCACTTCCCACCGCACCTCTCTCAGTGCGTCACGGAGCCGACCGTGAGGCCGAAGCTGACCCGTTTCATGCCGACTCCTGTTGCGTGGTGGGGAGGGTGACCGCCCCGATGGCCTCCTCGAGGAGGCGGCGCACCTGGGGCGCGAGCCGGACGCGGGCGAGCCGCCAGCGCTGGTTGGGGCGCAGCCGGCCGAGCGTGTAGACCACCTTGCGGCGGGTGTGCTCGAGCGGGAAGTAGCGCGCGAAACCGGAGGCGTTGAGCGAGAAGAAGGAGAGGGCGTCCGCGTCGTTGAGGAGTGTGAGACACACGTCCGCTTCGGGCCGCTCGTGGCGGCCGATGAGCCAGCGCACGCGCTCGCGGGTGCTGTCATCCACGCCCACATCCGAGAGCAGCGAGCAGGCTACGTCCGCGCCGCGAGCGGCATGGGCGTCCTTGAAGGCCTGGTAGTCGCGGGCGTGGTGCTCCACGCGCGCGTCGGGCTCGGAGAGCAGGCGCTCCACGTCGTGGAAGAGGGCGGCGATCTGCAGGGCCAGGTCCGCCCGCGGGGCGAGCCGCAGCACCCATTGCCACGTGTCCAGTGCGTGCCGGTAGTCCGCGACGACGAGCGGCTTTCTCAAATCATGGAGGGCCAGGTGGCGCGCGAGGATGGCGTCGAAGAGCGGACCCTCGGAGTCGGCGTTGCGGCGGCCGACGAGGCCCTGGTAGCGGGTGAGGATCTCCAGGGCGGTGGCGGCGAGCGCCTCGCGAGGTGAGCCGGTGAGGTGCAGGGCGAGGCCGTTGCCTTCGGGACATCCCGCGGCGGCGCCGAAGACGTGTTCATCCCACTCGAACGGGTCGAAGCCAGGCGCGCGCCATTGGGAAGCGTCCAGCTGCAACACATGCGCGTGGGCGGCCTGGGCCAGAGGCTCCACGGCGATGGTGGGAAATTCCTCGGCCAGCAGGACGAAGGCACCAGACAGGGCTGGCGTCGCGTCGGCACGAAGGTCGGGTTCGGACAGCAGCAGCTGTCGGATCATCGCGTCTCCCGCGGGTGTCCCGCACGTGAGGACGCGGCAAGTTGCGGTCGCACCGCCGGAAAGGCCAGGGTCCCATGTATGGACGCGTGGGCCGGAAGCACCGGAGGCGGTGCCGCGCGTGCGCCAGTGCACGGACGCCGGAGCGTGCCCGTACGCTGGCTCACACCCGGGTGACGTTCACCCGGAAACCCCTGGACTACGGGCGGCCGTTGTCGGCCGGTTGGTCGAAGGCGAACTGCTCCGCGCGAGGCGCGGCGTCGTTGTGGAACAGGGGGCACTTCTGGCAGGTGAAGCCCTCCCAGTCCTCACGCACGGCTGCGTCGATGCACAGCGCGTACTGGCGGCAGTGGACGTTGCGATAGTCCTCGACGCGATGGTGATCCGCCCACATGGGCAGGCGGAGCTCGGTCGGATTGGGCTTGGGTTGCGAGCAGGCCATGTCGCTGAAACTCCCTCGTCAAGATGTGAGCCCCCCTCGGGAGACTTCATACCCGCTGGTGCGTCGCGTCATTCCCGAGCGGGCACGGCGCGCACGCACTGCCTTCCCGTCCGCACAACAGGCGAGCGGGAGAGCCGCATGCCCGCCAGCTCAAGCACCCTCGGGGCGGCCCGCTCCCTGCGAGGCTCGGGTTCACGTGAGGGTGGCGCTGTAGCCGTTGTCCGGGAAGTCGCCCGAGAGCTGGCTATCCACCAGGTGGGTGCCCGGCGGAGCGGAGACGATCTGCGTCTGGTTGTGTTGGAGGGTGACGGTGAAGCGGAACTCTCCGTTGGCCGGCTGGGCCGTGGCGGGAAGGCGGTACCCGAAGGAGAACTGTTGCTGTGCTCCCTGGTTCGGAACCTGGATGTCCGCGATGAACAGCGCGACCTGCTCATTGTTGTTCTGGATCTGCGCAGGCGGAGCCCTGTTCGCCTCCCATTGGACCGCGCCTTGGACGTTTGTCAGCGTCAGGGTACCCCCTGTGCGATTGAGGAAGCGGAAGATCAACCGGGCCATGTTGTGGAACCCCAGGAATGAGCGACGACGTCATGTCGCGCCACCTGGAGAGGGCGAGGGGCCGCTGGTTGTGAGCCATTTCCAGGGGCTTGCACGGCTGGGGGGCGGACGGTGAATCAGCGCTTCAACCGGACGTGGCTTTCCCCGACAATGGGCCCGTGCGTTCCATGCCCGCCCGCCCCCCGTCGTCCCTGGCCCGCCGGCTGGGGCTCGTTGCCCTCGCTGTCTCCGCCCTGCTCATGGCCGCAGGCTGTACGGCCTTCTCGCGCGCCATGAAGGAGGGTGACCAGCTCACCACCGAGCGCAAGTGGGCGCAGGCGGAGTCCGCCTACCAGCGTGCCCTCGCCGCGTCGCCCGGCGACCCGGAAGCGAAGGCGAAGCTGCGCAACATGCACAAGCAGTGGAGCGCCGAGGTGTTCCAGGCCGCCCAGGCGAAGCACACCGAGGGAGACCTGGCCGGCGCCACGCCGCTGCTGGTGCGCGCGCTCGAGCTGGACAACGAGAACGACGCGGCGCGCGAGCTCTTCACCCAGACGCTGAACACGCGGGTGGAGGTGGCCCTGAAGGCCCTCAAGGAGGAGCGGCTGCAGGAGGCTCGGGCCGAGCTCGACGCGGTGCTGGCGGTGGACGCCTCGCACACGGCGGCGCGCAAGGGCGTGGAAGCGGTGCAGACGGCGTGGGCGCGCCGGTGGTTCACCACCGCGCAGCGGCTGGAGGAGGAGGGCAAGCTGGGCAACGCGCTGCTGGCGTACGTGCGCGCGGACCAGGAGCGTGTAGGGGCCACGCCCTCGCGTGAGCGCGCCGAGGCGGTGCGCCGCAAGCTCCGGGACGAAGTGGCCTTCCTGGTGGTGACGGGGCCGGCGGACGACAAGGCGGAGGCTCCGGACGTGGTGCAGCGGCTGTCGCCGGGGCGGCTGTCGGCGCTGCTGCCGCAGGAGGTGCCCATCCGCGTCATCACCGCGGATGCGCCGAAGGACCACGAGGGCGTGCGCTTGGGGCTGTCGGTGGAGCGGGTGATGCCGGTGCGCACGGTGGAGCAGACCCAGAAGTCGCAGCGCTACGTGGTGACGAACAAGGCGGTGCCCAACCCGAAGCGCACCGAGCTGGAGACGGCGCTGCTGGAGCAGGAGCGCACGCTGGAGGAGGTGGAGCGCAAGCTGTCGGGCGTGCTGCGCGACTACCTGCGCAAGCAGGACGAGCTGGTCCAGGCGCGCGAGGTGGCCGCCCGCTGCCGCGAGCGTGAGCGCAAGGCCTGCGCCACCGGCCTCAACGAGTGCGTCCGGGCCTTCTCCCAGGCCAAGCCCGGCCAGGTGCCGGAGGAGTGCAACCCGGCCCGCTGCAACCCGCTGTGCGAGGCGGAAGAGGGCGCGCTGACGCAGCGGTCCTCGGGAGTGCAGGAGCTGGAGCGCCGGCTGATGGCGTCCCAGGAGAACGCCGAGCTTCAGCGGCGCGAGGTGCAACGTGGCCGGGACGCCTTCTACCGCGAGCCCCTCACGGTGGAAGAGCCCGTCTACGCGGACTACCCCTACGACGTGGAGCTGCACCGGCTGTCCATCACCGCGAGCGTCACCGAGCGGCTGGTGGACCTGGCCAAGGACGCGGCGGCGGCCTCGCCGCACACCGAGGACTACTCGGCCATGCACGAGGACGCGGCCAACAAGGCCTATGACAAGGTGGGCGTGCTGGCGGATCCGGTGCAGCTGCGCAGCGAGGCGGAGCTCCGGGTGGAGGCGGGCGACAAGGCCATGGGCTCCATCGCCGAGCGCGTGAAGGAGCGCTTCGACATCTACCGCCAGCGCAAGGTGGAGGACGCGCGCCGGGGCATGGTGCGCCCCAGCGCCGAGGACGTGGTGGAGACGGCGGTGCGCGCGCTGCTGCTCACCGCGGACGAGCCGCCCCAGGACATCCTCCTGCCGCTGGCCAAGGCGCGCGGCCTCACCAACCCCGAGTCCATCTTCGGGCGCTGAGGCACGCGCGGGCGGGGGCGGCTCAGGCCCCCATCGCCTCGGCCGGGGCCCACATCGAGGCCTCGGCCGAGTGCGCGCAGTCCCCGATGAAACGCAGGTAGATGTCGAGCGCCTCCGCGCCGAGCTCCGCGAACGTCCGGGCATTCTCCGGCATCAACCGGATCAGCTCCTCCATCATCCGCGTGTTGGTGGCCGTGGTCCCCACGTCGAGCTGGACGTGCTCCTTGAGGAAGCCGAGCCCCTCCAGCGTCTCCCGGCCGAGCACCCGCGCCACGTTGGACAGCAGGTGCGGCCCGAGCACCATGGAGAGGTTCTCGATTTCGAACTCGATGGCGATCTGCGCCGCGGGGAACTCGCCGGCGATGGTCTGCTCGTGGAGCTGCCGGTAGGCGCGCATCGCGTCCGTGGGGTGCTGGGCCAGCAGCCGCTCCACACTCAGCGTGGGCTGGCGCCGCGTGTTCCACCGGTGCACCAGCCTGCGCACGTCGTCGATCATCATCAGGTGGTGGCCGGCCTCCTGCTTCGAGTGCGCGAGCAGTCCCTTGCCGAGCGAGTCCAATCCCTGGCCGAGGCAGCGTTGGCCCGCCCGGCGGATCCACCCCTCCACGGGCTCGGTCATGTACACGCCGAACGAGTGGTACTGGATGAAGAAGCGCTCCAGGAGCGCCGGCTCGATGGCGGGGTCCACCAGCAGGCGCATCACGGGGTCCGTGGAGATGCGGGCGCGTGCGGGCAGGACGTAGGGCTCGTACAGCTCTTTGACCAGACTCATGGCGACTGACTCCTTACTTCCTGTGCTTCCGGTACTTCTCTTCAGGCGGTGCGGACCGTGGGCGTGAGGCGACCCACCGTCGCCTCGCTCACGTACTCCAGGAACTCGGGCAGCAGCCGCGCGGAGAGCAGCCACAGGCAGGGCTTCGCGGCGGGCTCGTCGTGCAGCCGGGCGGCGGCGGCATAGCCGTCGTCCCCGTCCTCGCGCAGGAGGACGAAGGAGGTGCGGCCCCGCCGCGCGTACCAGGCACGCGCCTCGTCGAGCAGCGCGACGTAGGCATCCGGCCCCTCGAGCGCGAGCGGGAACAGGCGCGCCGCGTCCAGCAGGCGGAAGAGGTTCGTCCCGGGCTGTCCCAGCTCGAGGATGATGGCGGCCACCGGCACACCGTTGCGCCGTGCCACGAGGATGTGACGCTCGCGCTCCAGCCCGGCCGCACGCCACGCCGCCGCCGTGTCCCTCAGCTCCAACCGCTCGCGGGACAGGTCCAGCGCGTCCACGTAGCAGGCCGGGCGCGTGCGGGCGATCTCCTCCGCCAGGAGCGCCTTCTCCTCGAAGCGGGCCGGGCCGAGCTCGAAGCCGCGTGGGGGCAGCCCGCTCGGCTCGTCACAATTCACGTCCATCAGGCGCACGGGCATGAGGAGCGCCTCGCCGCTGGCGGCATGGGCCTGGGCATAGACCATGTGGACGCGCTCGATGAGGGGCACGGTCGACTCGACATAGGCGACGAGCCAGCGGAAGTCGGGGTCGCTCTGGGCGTGCTCCAGCGTGCGCACGTGGATGTCGCGGAGGATCTGCCCGGGCGGAACCTCCTGGGCGGGCTTGCCGGGGCGCTTGGCGAGCTGGTGCACCAGCCAGCTGTGCCGGTAGGGACGCACGGAGGACAGCGTGGCCTCCACGCCCCGCTCCGAGGGCCACACCGTCTGGCAGAAGAGCCGGGGCAGGTGCGCGGCGCAGTGGCTCGTCTCCAGGAAGCTGGAGCGCAGCGCCTCGAAGTGGGCCGTCGTCTTGCCGGCCAGGTTGAAGTAACCCGAGTCGACGAAGAGCTCCCACAGTGGCTCGAGCAGCGCCTCGCCGCCGCGCGTGGAGGGGCAGAGCGCCAGGGAGACGAGCCGCACCCAGCGCGACTCGTCCAGAGGCGTGCACGGGGTGACCTGGAGGCCGAACACCCGCTGTCCATCCTTGTCCCCCACGAAGCGCACCTCGCCGCGCAGGAGGATGGGCTCGTCGCCATCGCCCCAGAGCTCGATGGGCTGGAGCAGGAGGCCCGGGAAGACGAGGTCCTCGGCCGAGCCGCGCAGACACAGGCCGTTGAAGGACACGTCCACGGCCTCGCGCTCGAGCGAACCGAGCTCGCCCCACAGCGGGTGGTGGAAGCGGGCGCGGACGCCCTCGGGGGCGGGGACGCGCCGGTGCCAGCGGTGGCGCACCTTCCACAGCCGCCGCGGAATGGGCGTTACCATCCGGCCGCCGCGCGTCTCGATCGCCGGCACGCGCATGCGGTAGGCGGAGTTGTAGACCACCACCTCGATGTCATAGGGCGCCACGCCCCACGCGCTCTCCGGCTCTTCCAGCCTCCAGTGGAGCCGGGAGGAGGCGACGTCGAAATACTCCAGCGACACGCGCAGCGTCCGCCCGAGCTGCCGCAGCAGGCCCTCGTGCTTCATGACGCACACGGACTTGAGGATGGAGCGGATGCGCTCGGGATCCACGAGCGCCTCCTCGATGGGCTGCGGAGAGACGGCGGGGATGGCGCGTCCCGCGCGAGCCGCCGCGTCCAGCACGGAGAGGATCTGCCGGCCCTGCTCCACCGTGACGTCCACGAGCTGAAGGCCGATGGGTGCGTCGTACCGGCGCGGGTCGCTCCAGAGGAGCTCCCCTCGCAGCGGGCCGATGGTGCGGCCGTTGTCGTCTAGGAGGAGCTGGAGCACGCGATCGCGGGGAGGCGGCTCGGCACCCGGCTCCGGGAGGGCCCACACCGCGGTGGGGCTCAGCCGCGTCACGCGGCTACAGCTGATGCCGGGCTGCGACAGGATGAGGTTGATGCCCTGCTCGGAGGGGGTGTGCAGCGAATACCCCGAATAGGTGCCCGCGGCGAGCGCCGCTCCGGCGGATGTCTCCAGATCTCCACTCATGATGCGTCCTCCCTTTTCGGGACGGCAACGACCGCCGTACCGCCTCGCCGTGGCCATGCTTTTCCATGACGAAGGTAATCCCTTGCACGAAAAGAGAACGCCCGGACCCCCATTTCGTCAAGGCTCGTCCTGCCATTCTTTGCTCATGCTGTCCGCGCGTCCCCGCGTGACTGGAAAACTCCGCTCCCTCGGGTCGAGACCCTGGAACCCCGCTGTATCTCAGGGAAAACGGCTCCCGTGTAGAGACGGGCAATCAAAGACTTGCAGGGTGCGCGGAGAGGGTTGTCAGGCTTTTGCCGGGCTGGCGGAGCTACGATTCCGCCGCCGGCACGGACTCGCGGTGCGGGTCTGCGGCCGACGCGTGCAAGGGATTGCTGGGAATGGAGGCTTTACACGGACCCGGCCCGAGGTGGAGGTGTCGGCCCGTGTGCAGGAGCCGAGATGGGGCCGCCGCCGGATGTATGCCGGAGGACGGAGACGCGAGCCGGCCGCGGTCCTGGAGATGGGAGCTGTCGGGCTTTACTGGCAGGCGCCGAACGGCGAGGCTGGTGCCACGGAGAACCTACATGGCAAGGCCCATCGCCGAAGACGACTTCAACATCGAGGTGCTCAAACTGATGCTCCAGCTGGCCTGGAGCGATGGTCAGATCGATCAGCAGGAGGTGGGCACCATCCTGGGCGCGGCGCGGAGCTGGGGTGTTCCGGAACTGGAGGTCGCCACCCTCAAGAAGGCCCTGGAGGGAACCGCCACGCCGCCGGCCCCGGATCTGGCGCTCCTGCGGGACCGCGCGGACGAGGTCTTCGAGGCGGCCCGGGCGCTCATCGCGTGCGATGGCCAGCTCCGGGCCGCCGAGACGGAGATGCTCGAGGAGCTGCGCATCATCCTGAGCCCCTCGCACTGAGCCGCGGGGGCCCGCGTCACGCTCACTCCTGCGTCTTCGCCACGGGCGTGGGAGCTGGCAACAGCTCCTCGCGCCGCAGCAACAGCCGTGCGTCCTTGTTGGGCAGGATGCGCACCTGGAAGCGCCGTTTGTAGTCGTCCTCCTTGGCGAAGGCGTCCCGGTCCGTCACCAGGAGCAGGGCCGTGGGGACCACGTACCGCTGCGAGTTGTTGCCGTAGTAGTGCACCAGCACGAAGTACGTGCCCGGCGCCGCCCGGCGTGCATGGTACAGCTCCGGCCCCAGTCCATCCGTGATGTCCCAGTGGAGCTGTCCGCCCAGGGACGTCTGCTTGTGCTGGTAGAAGCACTTCTCGCCGTTGGGTTCCATCACCCACAGGTCGATGTCCGTCCCGTCCGAGTTCCAGTGCGTGGTGAGCTGGTAGTCGATGGGACTCAACTTCTCGGCATTCCGCAGCTCGCGCAGCCGGGCCTCCAGCACCGCCGTCTCCTGCGCCAGCCGGGGGTGCTTCTGCAGCGCCGCCAGCATCCGGCCGTAGTGGTACACCGCCACCGTCTTCGTCTGCTCGTCGTGGCGCTTCCACGCGCGGGCCAGGACGATCTCCCAGTTGCGAGCCGCCTCCGCGGGCCGCCCCGCCGCGTCCAGCGCCAGGGCCTCCTCCAGGTAGGCCTGGGGCTCGAAGGGACGGTTGAGCCGCACATGCTCGAAGAGCTCCGTGGCGGCCGGGAACTGGCCGAGCGCCAGCAGCCCATAGCCCACCAGCCGCAGCGCCTCCGCGTCCTTCGGGCGCAGCTCCACCGGGGACGAGAGCGCCCGCACCGCGCCCCACGTGTCTCCCGAGAAGGCCCGCTTGCGCGCCACCGCCTCATACACCATCACGTCATCCTTGTTGGTGCGCCGCGCCTGCCGGTACGCCAGCTCCGCCTGCAGCCGCTCCTCGCCTCCCGCGTAGGGCTCGTCCCGCAGCGCCTGCGCCTTCATCCGCGAGCCCAGCTCCGCCTGCTTCGCTCCCAGTACCCGCAGCACCTCGCGGCCCGTGTCTGGCACGCCCTCCAGTGACAGCCCCAGCAGCTCGTCGCGCCGCTGGTCCTGCTGCTGCCGCCGCAGCGAGTCCAGGTCGGCGAGGTCCATCTGCTCGTCGCGCACCGCGTAGCGCACGTAGTCTCCCTCCGACTCCAGCACCAGCATGGAGGCTCGTGCGTTGGCCAGCCGGTAGTGCTGGCTGAGCGCCACCACCATCCGGTCCAGCTTCACGTCATCCAGCGCCACCAGTCGCGACACGAAGAGCTCCGCCCACGCTCGCGGGGCGAAGGCGCTGTCCTGCTCGCGCGGCAGCGGCACCGTCAGCGTGCGCTCCTCGCCCGCGGCCTGCGTCACCACCTCCAGCTCGGCCTTGCCCTCGCCCACCAATCGTCCGGCCACCTGTAGCTCCTGGCCGGGGAAGACGAGGCGCGGCCGTCCCGCCACCACCAGGTCCTTCACCTGCGCGCCCTTCACCCCCACCCGGGACAGCACCACCGAGGCCGCCCGGTGCGCCCGTGCCGCCGCATCCACCTCGGAGCCGGACAGTACGCTCACCACCCGGCCTCCGCCCGCCCGAGCCAGCGCGTCGAAGAGGTCCAGGTTCACCGCCGCTTCGCCGAAGCGGTAGCTCACCCAGCGCAGTGTCTCCGAGGCCGGGTGGCGCGAGATGAGCGCGTCTACGTTGCTCTGTCCCCACGTGACGTTTCCGTCCGAGAGCAGGAAGGCCGTCACGCGCCCGCCGCCCGCCGCCGGCTTCAGCCAGTCGCGCCCGGCCCGCTCCAGCTCCGTGAGCATGCCGTCCACGTTGGAGGCGCCCTCGAGGAAGACGTGCTCCAGCTCGGCGAATGTCTCCTGGCGGGACTCGGGCGTGTTGCGCCGGAAGCCCGGGCCGTGCAGCCAGCGCGGCCTCACATCGAAGAGGAGCACCGCGTACTCGGTGAGGCTCTCGTCCTTCTCCAGCAGCGCGCGCAGCAGGGACGCCTGAAGGGCCCACGCGTTGCCTTCCTCCACCGACAGCGAGGTGTCCACCACCAGCACCGCGCGCCCCGTGGGCGCTCCCTCGGTGCCGGCGGTGAGCCGCTCTGGCAACCGCACCCGCGTGTAGAAGGCCTGTCCTGGGAGGCCCGCCGGGTCCGTGCCCACCAGCATGTCCGCCTCGGCGCTCCGGGGCTTGAGCGCCACGTCCAGCGCACCGTCCCCTTGCAGCTTCGGCCAGTCCCACGTCTGCCATGTGCCGAGCGTGCGCGACGGGCCCGCCTCGGGACCCACCGTTACCTCGTCCGCCTGCCTCGGATCCACGTGCACGCGCGCCGATACCTTCAGCGTCTTGCCCGCTCCCGGCGGCAGGGGCCACGTGTAGCGCAGGTGCTGGCCGTCGAAGAGGAGCGTCTGCTCGTAGGCGACCACGACCCGCTTGAGGGACTTCGGCGGCAGCGGGAAGACGCGTGCACTGAAGGTCGACGCGCCCGCCCACTCCAGCAACGCCGGATCCACATTGCGGCGCACCACGTCCTCGTACACCTCGCGGGCGCGCTTCTGTTCGACGACGCGGGCCTCCTGAGGCTCGCCCCACGAGCGCTTCGCACCCGGTGGGCTTGGCGGGGCCGCCGCCACCAGTTCCTCCGGTTTCCCCGAGTCCCCCAGAGGGGGCAGCAGCTCCGAGGACTGGAAGAGCGAGGGCGAGTCCACTGCGACCGCTCCCGAATACAGCGCGAAGCCCGCCACCGTCGCTCCGCCCGGCAGTGGATAGTAGAAGGTGCCTTCCAACGCGCGGGAGGTGTTGTTCTCGAAGAGGTAGTCCACCACTGTGCGAGCGCGGGCGCCCTGGATGTACGTCACCACGCGCACGGCGCGGGCCACCAGTGGCTGGTAGCGGCCCTGCTCGTCCTGCACCAGCACCTTGGCCATGCGCGGCGCGGACTCCACCTTGGGCAGCACCGGCCGCGGCGGCTTGTCTGCCTTTGGCTTGTCCTCGGGCTTCTCCGGGGACGCGGCGTCCATCCGCGCGATGCTCTCACCCTGGGGTGGACCGCCCGCGGTGGATCGCTCCGAGGAGTTGCCCTTGATGATCTGGATGATCTCCCGCCGCTTCATCTCCAGCACCCGGGGACGCTCCTCGAGCTCCGTCGGGTCGGGGTCCCCCTGCACGTAGGCCTGGGGCATCACCTTCTTCCGGGGAGAAGGCGCCGCTTCCTTGGGTGCACCATCGTCCAACGAAGTGGCCGCCCCGGAACTGCCCGGTGGTTGCTGGCGGAAGAAGTTGCTTCCGCGCAGCTCATCGAGCTCGGCCTGGGCGAGCGCCTTCGCCGCAGGCGACACGCCCCTGGGGGCGGGTGCAGGCGCGGGAGCGGGTGGAGGCGGGGGAGGAGGAATCTCCGCGGGAGCGGGGGCCGATGTCTCCTGCGCCACGCGGCCCTCCATTTCCTCGGAGCCCAGGGACTCGTCCACCTCCTCCTCCCCGAACGTCCTGAGGTCGGGATGGGCTGGCCGTGGCCCATCGGGCCGCTGTCCTCCTATTGGCTGACCGTTGGGCCAGTTCGCCTGCTGCACGAGCCGGAGCAGCTCGTTCTCGGAGATGGCTTGAGGGTCGGCCACGGCGTCGCGCAACGCCGGGATGTCCACTGTCCCCGGGTCTGGCACGCCCGGTGCGGTGGTGGGGGCGGTGAGCCCGGCGCGGGCGAAGGGGGCCGGGTCTCCCTTGGGGACCTCGGGGGCCTGGGCCTTTTCGTCGGCCGGTGAGCTGCGCTTGCAGCCCGTCACAGTCAGGGCCGCGAGGAGGAGTCCGGTGAACAGGGCACGCGGGAGGGACATGGTGCCGCAGGTTAATTCACTCTCGGTCTGGCTGTGATGAGGGGGGCATCCACCGGCGAGGGATCCAAGGTGCCCCGGACACCAGAGAGGTGTCAGTCGCCGACCGTTCGGGAGTTCTCGTCGAGCACCCATTCATCTGATGTCGGAGGCGCCGGAGATGCCGGGCCTGTCGATGTACGCCGGCTGCCGTGTAGGAATGGTTGTGGGGCAAAGCAGTTGAAGTTGTAAATTCTCGAATTTCTTGAATGTCCGTTGGTTCAAAAAATCCCTTCCCCGGAGGGTTGGATGCGCGATGACGGGAGCGCACCAGATTCCTTCTCGAGCAGGTGAGCATCCGCTCCCCAGCTCACTCCCCCTATTGGAAAGGAATCGGACATGAAGAACGGACTCGGCTTCGCGTGTGTGTGCCTCCTCGGTGCGACGCTTGCGGTTGGATGCGGCGGTGTGCCCTCGGATGTCGAGGAAGAGGTGCAGCCAGATGCGTTGGTGGAGAGCTCGTCCCCCACGCCCGCTGAAGCGGAACCTGGCGAGCAGCAGGAGCCCGCGAATGATGGCACCGTCACGGCAGAGGCCGCGTGCTGCTTCGTCGCCTGCTCCGACGGATGGCACGGCCCATTCACGACTGTTAAGTATGGCAACTGCGGCAACTACGGCAGGTACTACTGTGGCCAGCACAAGAAGCCCTACGTGGGTGCGAAGTTTGCCGATTGTGGCTTGTAAGTGAGGTTCCAGCTTGAGCGAATGGGTGGGGCGGTTTTCTGCCCCCGTTGTGCTGGTTCCGCGGAGTGCTCATCGAAAGCCGGCGGGAGGGTCATCCGATTTTCCTGTAGACATGGCTCGGGTGTTCTCCACTCCGGATCCTGGTAGCGTGGCGGCGCCCGTTCCAACCAGGCCGGAGGTTGGGCCATCCCCGAGAGAAAGAGGGGGTCCATGTCCCGCCGAAAGAACGAGTCGCTCCCGAAGAACCGCGTGTTGCGGAACACCGTCTATCGCCTGCTGCTCGCCGCGCCCGCGCTCCCACTGCTCGCATGCCCCGGTTCAGAGGAGTGCGTGAGCGGGCCCATCACCCTGACGGCCGAGGGCATTCATCGCAATCCGGACGGGAGCCTCTCGTGCGACAACTGCCCCGAGCATCCCCAGGGAGCACCCCTGAGGACCTGCAATGAAGCCACGAGCGATGGGGGCACGAAGGTCGTCTGCACCTACGTCACGTGCTCCAACGATGGCCGGCGGCCGGAGGGACTCCTGGAGCCGAGGCCGGGGGAGGAGCTGGACTCCCTGCTCGGTGCCCTCCATGCCCATGTGGCCTGGCTGGAGGCGGCTTCCGTCCCGGCCTTCCTCCGGCTCGCCGATGAGCTCACCCTCCCCTCCACGGCGCTCCAGAGGCCCTGGTGAAGGCGGCACGCCGCTCGGCCGAGGACGAGGTCCGCCACACCCGCGTGATGCAGGCGCTCGCCCACCGCCACGGGGCTCGCATGCCCGAGGTGGACATCCGTCCCTTCCAGCCCCGCTCCCTGGAGGCCATGGTCACCGAGAACGCCGTCGAGGGCTGTGTGCGCGAGACCTTCGGTGCCCTGGTGACGGCCTGGCAGGCTCGCACCTCAGGGGATGCCGAGGTGCGGCGTGCGCTGGGTCCCATCTCTCAAGACGAGCTGCGCCACGCCGAGCTGGCCTGGGCCATCGATGACTGGGCCTCCGAGCGCCTCAGCCCCTCGGCGCGCGACCTCGTCCTCCAGGCTCGCCGCGAGACCCTGCGCATGTTGGAGCACGAGGTGGGCAGCCAGACACCTCCCGAGCAACTCGTGCGCGAGGCGGGAGTGCCCTCGCGTGAGCAGGCCCTGAACCTGCTCCACGGGCTGGCCGTGCTGGTTGCGTAGGCCGTACACCTCCCCAAAGTGCTGCTTGTCTTTGGACCGAGCCCGTGAGAATGTGCCTCGCGGCGCGGGCAACCGCGTCATCCATGATCTCTCTCCGCTAACACCTCCGCTCCGCGAAGCGACCCTCGAGCACGACGCCGCCCACCACCCTGGTTGGCGCGCTTTGTCCGTGCGTGTCGCCGTGAGCGAGCGGAACACCGTCCCAAAGCCAATCACAGGTCCTCGGGCCACCGGTCCGTGGGCCAGGAGTCTTCTCCCGCCGGGCGTCCTCGCGCTCGGTGGCACCCATTCGTGGCATCGCCAGCGGAGTTCCCTATGCAATCCCAGATGCGCAACCTCAAGTACCACGTCGCCGCGACCCTCGACGGATTCATCGCCCGCGAGGACGACTCCGTCGACTGCTTCCCCATGAATCTCTCGCCAGAGCACATCATGGATTACCTCAACAGCCTGGCGTCGGAATACGACACGGTGCTGATGGGCCGCGGCACCTACGAACCCGGGCTGAAGGTGGGGGTGACGGATCCCTATCCCTCCCTGGAGACGTATGTCTTCTCGCGCACCATGAAGGAGAGTCCGGACCCGCGCGTGCACCTCGTTCGGGAGGACGCCGTCGGCTTCGTGCGGGAGCTCAAGACGCGCCCTGGCAAGCAGACCGACATGAGCACCGTCATCCGGGCCGCCAAGATGACTGTCCCCAAGGATATCTACCTGGCGGGTGGTGGGCCCTTGGCGAAGTCCCTCTTCGACGCGGGCCTCATCGACGAGGTGATCGTCAAGTTGAACCCGGTGCTGATTGGCTCGGGCAAGACGCTCGCGCCGCAGCTGCCCCGGCAGGTCGAGCTCGAGCTCATCTCCACCAAGGCGTACCGAAACGGAATCGTGCTCCTGCAATACGCGGTCAAGCGCTGAGGCACGCGCCCGCCAGGGCATCCAGGAGCAGTCTGCCCTGGCACGCGGTCCCGGAGAAGCCGCGAGGTCCCGCCACCTGGCGATAGAGCCAGAAGTGTTTCAATGCATCCGAGAGGTTGCGACTGGCTGGCTGACAACGCCTGAGCTCGCGTTACCTCCCTGCCGGAGGGATGAACCATTCCAGCGCCTCGCGGGCGACGTCTGTCGGAACCGTGTGGACGCCATCGAACTCGCGGTAGCGCACCGCGTAACCTTCGTCCCGCATCTGCGCGCTGATGCTTCGGCCGCAGTTCTCGATGGGCAGCACCGGGTCCTTCACCCCGTGGGAGATGAAGAGCGCGGGTGTCCCGCGCAGCGCGGCGGGATCCAGGAAACCCGGCGAGAAGGCCACGACATGGGTGAACAGGTCTCCATTGGTGAGCCCCAGCGACAGCGCATATGAGGCCCCGTCGGAGAAACCCACGAGCGCGATGGACTTCGGGTCCACCGCGTAGTGCTCGAAGACGTACGCCAGTGCCTTGTCGATGAAGGCCACGTCCGCTTTGTACTTCCCCTCGGTGATGAGCTCCCACGTCCGGTCGCGCGAGTCCGGTGCGAGCAGCAGCAGCCCCGCCTCGTCCGCCCATCGCTCCCAGAGCTCGAGCGCATGGGATGCGTTGCTTCTCGAGCCATGCAACATCACCACCAGGGGCGCGGGCCGATCCGCCCGGTAGCCCCTGGGGACGTAGAGCAGCCCGTCACGCGTGCCGCCGAATCCGAGGGGCCGCGAGCCTCGCTCCGGCGGCAGCTCTCGATTGGGGCGCTGTGGACGTGCGTACAGCCGCCCATCCTTTTCTGCGTCGTGCGGCAGCGGCTCCTGCTTCGCTCGAAGGGCTCCAACCGTGAGGAGCGACGCGGACACGAGTCCCACGGCGAGCAGGACGAGCACGGGTCCACGCCCTCTCCAAGTGAGGCCGATAGGGGAGCGCATGGCAGCACTCTGCCCCAGGTGTCAGACGAGTCGTAGGGGATCGGAACGAATCCTCTGACACCTTTCGTGGACGCGGGGCCGGAATCCCCGCCGATTCCGCCTGAATCCCCGCTCTCCCGCGCGCGGCGCCTCCGACGCATCTTCCGGCAAGACAGTCGCCCACCCCTTCCGGGCGGGCCGGAGATGCCCATGCATTCACACGAGAATCATTCCCACGAGAATCATTCCCACGCGGCGCCCCAGCGCAATTTCGGACCCGAGCGAGCCGCCCAGTACGACACCCAGGCCACGACCTGGTTTATCGGCACCCAGGCGATGCACGAGGCGATCGCCTCGGTGCTGGCTGCCCTGTTGGACGGCCAGGACACGGCCTCGGTGCTGTCCGTGGGCGTGGGAACGGGACTGGAGCTGTTGCCGTATGTGAAGCAGGGCGCTCCGGGCTGGCGTTTCACGGGCGTGGACCCTTCTCCCGACATGCTGGCCGTAGCGCGCACCCGGCTCGCCACCGCCGGCCTCCTGGAGCGCACCCACCTGCATGTCGGCACCCTGGACTCCCTGCCCGAGGGTCCTCGGTTCGACGGGGCGCAGATGATCGGGGTCCTGCACCATGTGGGGGACGAGGAGGGCCGTCTGGCGCTGCTGCGCGAGGTGGTGCGGAGGCTCAAGCCCGGGGCACCCTTCGTCTTTGGCTGCCGCGTGGGAATGGACCCCGTGCTCACGGCCGTGGAGGCGCATCGGCTGCGGTGGGCCGGGGCTCCGGCCGAGTTCACGACGCACATGGCCCAGGGACTCGCGAGCCTGAAGGTGCCCGAGTCCGAGGCGGCGATCGCCTCGCTGCTCGCCCGGGCGGGACTGGAGCCCCCTCGTCAGTTCTTCGCCGCGATGCAGTTCAGGGTGTACCTGACGCGTTCAGCGTCTTGAGCAACCGGCGTTCGTGGATTCCCCCTCGGACATGCGCCATCCCCTGGCGGGGGGGATGTTGGGTCTACAGCCCCAGCACCGCGCACCACCAGTCGAGGATGGTCCTCACACCCTGGTTGCGGTCCTCGGTCCAGGAGGCGATGGCGTAGGTGACGCTGCCAGCCAGCACGAGGCCGGACCAGAGCCAGGGGAGCCAGCGCGGGGTCTCCGCGGCCTGGTCCGTGTCGTCAGCGGAGGATTCTGCGAAGCTCGAGTCCATCTTCCGTCTCCTCCTTGGCGAGGGTTTGCGAGGCGATGCCCGCCAGCTCCTTGTTCAGGGTCGCTGACTTGCCGACCACCAGGGTGGGCCGCAGGCGCTGCACGGCTTGCAGGAGGCTCTCCTGATTGGCGCTGTGCCCCATGACGCGGTTGCTCAGGTTTGGCTTCCACAGCGAGGCCACGAAGGCCACCCCCGAGGTGTACAGCACGACGTCATCGTCCTGGAACCGGGAGGACAGGTTGCTGAGGAACTCGCCCTGGAACGGGGGCTGGGAGCTCGGGGTGTGCAGGGTCGCGAGCTGGCGCGCCTCCTCTGGCTTCATGTACGCGAAGCTCGCGGTGCTGAACACGCACCAGGCCAGGCTCGCCACCCAGAGGACTCCCGCGGTGGCGCGCGCGGCGCGGGGCAGGCGCCAGAGCAGCGCCCCCAGGGCGACCGCGGCGAGCATCGGCACGTGCAGCGAGTAGCGCTCGTATTGGCGGCCGGGGTCCAGCACGTGCAGCCCCACCACCAGCAGGACGAACCATGTCAGGGGCGTGAGGCGGCGGGCCCGGTAGGACTCGACGGCGCCGAGCACCCCGGCGGTGAGCAGCGAGGGCAGCAGCAGGGCCAGCCACAGCGGGCCGAAGCCGGCGAAGTTGGTGTCGAAGTTGTAGAGCGGCCCGCCGAACCACGTCTTGGCTTCGAGCCACGCATAAAGCCAGCGCTGCACGGGCGTGAAGTCACTCGGCGGGCCGTGCCACGTGGTGACGATGGCGGGATCGAGCCGGCCGGGCAGTTGGAGGGGGCCCACCTTGAGGATGAAGGGCCAGAGCGGGTTGCCGTACAGGAAGATGTTGCGGACGAACCAGTGGCCGCCCAGCAGCAGCAGGGCCGCGCCCACCACCGCCGCCAGCCCCACCACCTGACCCTTGCGGAGCTTCTGGCGCCAGGCGAACAGCGCCGTGGCCGCGGCTGGCATCGTGGCCCCCATGTAGGGCCCCGTCAGCTTGCAGCCGGCCAGGATGCCGCCGATCACCACGGTGATGAAGAGGCCGGAGCGGGAGCCCTTCGCGGCCAGGAAGATGCCGGCGAAGACCATGCAGACCAGCGACGCGTTCGCCACGTCGATGTACGCGGTCTTGAGCTGGCAGATGACCATGGGCACCTGGAACGGGATGAGCGCCAGGGTGGCGGCCGGCTCGCGGGCCACGCCCAACCGGCGGCCCAACAGGTAGAGCGCGACGCACGTGCCGGGCAGGAACAGCGGCTGCACCAACTCCACCCATTGAATCGACCCGGTGAGGATGACGAAGGTGGTGCCGACGATCTCCAGCGATTTGGGGTAGGCGTTGATGTAGTCGATTTTGTCCGCCACCGGGAAGGGCCCCAGGTCTCCCGTCTGGAAGGCGTGGACCATGAAGGGCAGGTGGTAGAAGTAGTCGTCCCACCCGAAGGACGGGAGCTGGGCGGCCAGCAGCGTCCATCCCATCAGCAGCGCGGCCACCACCGCCGAGATGCGGAAGAGCGGGCTCCGGGGCCACTCGATGGCCCGGAGGGCGCGCAGGTCCTCACGCAGCTCCGCCAGGGCCCCGTGCCGGGCGAGGGCCGCGGCGGCGAGGGCGAGCGCCGAGCCGAGCAGCACCGGCTTGCGCAGCAGCCCCACGGCGCCGAGCACCGTCGGCAGGGCCACCGCCAGCCCGAGCAGGGCCGACCAGATGAGGAGCAGGCGCTCGGCCCCGCGAGGCTCGGGAGCGACCCAGAGGCTGATGCGACGGGCCGCTAGGAACAGGGCGGCCAGGTAGAGACCGATGAGTAGCAAGGAGAGCATGGCGAAGCGGAGAGGCCAGGCTCAGGGCCGACGCGTGCAGATGAGCAGGACGTGGGGGTAGGGCAGATAGTCGTCCAGGTGGCGGATGCGGACGTCGAAGCCCACCTCGCGCAGCAGGGTCGCCCAGTCCTCGTGGTGGCGGTAGCTGAGCTGATCCTCGGGAGCCATCACCCGGTCCAGCAGCCAGGTGAAGCCCAGCTTGTGCGCGGGGAAGGTGGTGATGTCCTTGACGAGCAGGGTCGCTCCCGGCTTCAGCCGCCGGTGGAGATCCTCGAGCACGGTGCGGTGGGCGTCATACGGGACGTGGTGCAGCACATCGAGCGCGTAGGCGGCGTCGAACGTCTGGGTCTCCGGCAGCTCGCGCACGTCCGCGACCTCGAAGCGGGCGGGCAGGTCCATCCGGCTGGCCATGTCGCGCGCCATCTGGATGCGCTTCTCGTTGCGGTCCACGCCGAAGAGGGTCCGCTCCCGCGAGCTCGCGGCGAAGTAGCCGGCGAAGAGGCCGAAGCCGCACCCCAGCTCGAGGATGCTGCCGCGCTCGGGCAGCAGCACGTCCATCACGCCCAGGATGCGCGCCCGGATGATGGTGAAGCGCAGCAGGCTGTAGACGCGGGGCACGGGTGGGTAGCAGGCCGCGATGCGTGCCAGCAGCCCGGTACGCTCCTCGTACTCGCGGCGGTTGGTCCGCTCGTCCGGTGCTTCGGGGGGGGTGGGGCGCACGGCTCTGGCTGGATTCATGCTCGCATCCTGCTGGGTGACGCACGGGGCGACGCCGGTTCCTTCGGGGACGTGGCGGGCTCTGCTAACTACTGGACGTTCCTGGGAATTACCAGCCCCCCGCCCCTTGCTTGGCCCTGCTTAGTAGGCAGCCGCCAGGAGCACTCCCGCGGCGAGGAGCCCCACCGCGTAGCTCACCTTGTCCTTGAGGGCGAAGATGACGGGGTCCTCGTTCACCTGGCCGCGGTGGGCCAGCAGCCACACGCGCCCCACCCAGTACATCATCACCGGGCACAGCAGCCACAGCCGCTCCGGGTGGAGGTAGAGCACCGTCACTTCCTTGCTGGTGATGTAGAGGGCGAGCACCAGCACGGACAGGTAGCCGCTGGACACGCCCAGCATGGCCAGCTGCTCGTAGTCCCCGGCCACGTACCCGCGCCCTGGCGCCCCCGCCTCGTTGGCCAGCCGCAGCCGCCGCACCTCGCTCAGCCGCTTCACCAGCGCCAGCGACAGGAAGAGGAACATGGAGAAGGTGAGGAGCCAGCTCGAGGTCGGCACACCCACCGCCAGCGAGCCGCCGAAGATGCGCACGGTGTACAGCCCCGCCAGCAGCAGCACGTCCAGCATCACCACCTGCTTGAGGTGGAACGAGTACGCCACGGTGATGACGTAGTAGGTGGCCAGGAGCGCCAGGCAGGCCCGGGGCAGCAGCAGGGCCACCGCCACTCCGGAGCCCAGCAGCACCGGCGCCAGCAACAGCCCCGTCCGCACCGAGAGGGCTCCCGAGGCGAAGGGCCGCCGGCGCTTGGTGGGGTGCTTGCGGTCCGAGTCCAGGTCCAGCAGGTCGTTCAGCACGTACACGCTGGAGGCGCACAGGCTGAAGGAGATGAAGCCCAGCACGGCTTGCAGGAGCATCGGCAGGGATTGCGCCTTGTGGGCGGCCAGCAGGGACACGAAGACGAGCACGTTCTTGGCCCACTGGTGCACCCGCAGCGCCTTGATGAGCGCGCGCGGCCCCAACACGGAGGTGCCGCTGGGGCGGGCCTCCTCGAAACCCTCTCCCCCCGCCTCGCGCAGCCGGGCCTCGCGGCGTGCCCCGGAGAGCACCTGCGTCCCGTCGCTGCCGTGCACCGCATCGAAGAGGCCCAGGTGCGCGGCCACCGCCTCCGCGACCCGCTGATCGGCGACCGTGGCCAGCACCAACCGGCGCCCGCGGGCCTTCTCCTCGCGCAGGTGCGCGACGAGCGCCTCGTCATAGGGTAGCCGCGTCACGTCGAGCTCCACCCGCCGCGCCACCTCGGCGCGCAGGAAGGCGGGGCCCTTGAACATCCACCCGAGGACCGCGAACGCCAGCAGCGGGTGGCGCTTCAGCAGCCGCAGGAGTCCCTCGTGCAGCGTGTTCGTGCGCGCCAGGACGCCCTCCAACTCGACGGCGAGCGGGGGATGGGCCTGCTGGGACTCGGGGGCGGCGAGAGAGGGAGAAGACACGATGGGCGGGCCGATGTGGAGCGCGAGAAGCGGCGCAAGATAGCGCAGCCGGTAGTGCCCTGGCGATACTGTGGGAGCAAGCGCCCAGGCGAGAAGCTCGCGCGCCTGGTGCGCATGGGAAGGACGGGGCCGCACGGACTCGGCTCCCGTGGGCTTGAAGCCGGTGCACTGAAATCCACACGCCCCGTTCGCTCACCCGCTCGCGCGAACCTGCTCCGCGCGGGCCCGGCGCTCAGGGAAACCACCTAGGCCCGAGAGGCCCGTGCTCTGACTCCTCGGAGGGGGCGGGGTCGATCTGCCCTGTGGGGAGGGGGGCGTCTTCCCCTCGCTCACCGTGGACCATGATGTCAGAGTCACGCTGGAGGTCGAGAGCCGCACGGTGTCCGGGAGCATCCTGCTCAATGGCGCGCCCATCATCGGCGCCACCTGCGAGGCCATGCGCCCGACCGTCCTCTTCCGGGACACCTCGACGGGCAAGGAGGTCTTCATTCCCAGCTCGTGCGACCCCAACGTCGAGTTGAGCTTCAGTGGACGGGTGTATGTGGGCACATACGAGGTCTGGAGCAAAGACGGCCTGACCGCTGGCGAATCGCTCCTCCTGCCGTCGCTCCAAGTGACGTCCGACATCTCCGACCTCACCCTGGACGTCCAGAAGTAGGCCCCCCTTTCGCATTTCGGGGTTCGAGCCAGGCGATGCTCCAGGCTGCCCGGAGAAGGGGCGGCCGGGGTCGCGGTTGCTCGCCTCGCCGTCACTCCCTCTGTTCACATTGCACCCATGGGCAGGACGACGCGGGCCGAAATCATTCCCATGGTGAACACATCATGAGAGCCTTCGCGTGTGTTCTAGGTGTGTGGGTATTGGCGCTCGGACTGCCCGCCAGGGCTGGCCCCGATCCATCCGTGTGGGGTGTGAGCGCCATGGAGAAGGTGCAGCCCCAGACGGCACCGGGGAGCAGCTCGAGCGTGCGCCTGTTCGCCGCGCGCAACGAGTTCGTCTCCTTCCAGGTGGGACTGCACGGAGGGGACTCGGGGTGGAGCGGGGTGAGTGCGAGCCTTCCCGCGCTGGAGGGCCCCATGCGCATCGAGGGGGCCGACATCGTCCTCTACCGGGAGACGTTGCTGCACGTCACCCATCCCACCATGCCGTATTCGAAGGTGGGGTGGTGGCCGGACGGACTGGTTCCGGACGTCGACGAGACGGTGGGCGAGAAGCGCCAGGCCTTTCCCATGGACGTTCCCGCGAATGAGTCGCGCGCCCTCTGGGTGGACGTGCACGTGCCGATGGACGCGCCCCCGGGCGAGTACTACGGCACGGTCGAGGTGGTGGGGGCGAACGGGTACCGCCTCCAGGTGGACGTGGCCCTCACCGTGGTGGACTGGGTGATGCCGAGCACGTCGTCTCTCCGGACGAGCTTCCTCGTGTGGACGCCCAGCGTGTGCCAGGCCTTCACCGGACAGAGGGAGTGCTCGCGAGAGGATCAGCTCCGGTTGCTGTCGTACTTCCAGAAACTGGGGCTCGAGCACCGCATCACGTTCGTCAGCCGTTTCGATCCCCAGGACATTCCGGACTGGCCCACCTTCGAGCAGTGGTGGGGTCCATTTCTCTCGGGGACCGCGCCCCTGCGCCTGCCCGGTGCGAAGATGACATGCGTGGAGTACGCGGGCCCCCCCACTCCCGAGCAGCTCAAGGAATTCGAAGCCGAGACGGGAGCTCGCGGCTTGCAATCCCTTTCCTTCTTCCCCGTGGGCGACGAGCCCCCCTGGAACAGCACATACGACGAGGTGCTCGCCCACGCCAGGTTGTCGCGGCAGGTGGCGCCGAATCTGCGCACGATGCTCACCATCTGGTCGATCGATGAGCTGGATCGGCGGGGACTGACCGACCTCATCGACATCGGCGTGGTGATCGTTGACTACCTCTACAAGTCGCCGGGGAAGCCCGAGGCGGAGGGGAGGGGCCTCTCCCGCTATGAAGCCTTCCTCCGCCGGCCCAACCGGGAGCTGTGGATCTACCAGAGCTGTGGCACCCACGGTTGTGGCGGTGTCAGGTCGGAGAACGTGCCGGGGCAGGGCTGGCCGTCGTACATGGTGGACGTCTCACCCGCGAAGGCACGTGCCCTGGAGTGGATCTCCTTCCAGGTGGGCGCGACGGGCGAGCACTATTACCAGGTGGCGGAGATGCTCTCCTCGGCGTGGACGGACCAGTACAAGTATGGGGGCAATGGCGACGGGACGCTCGTGTACCCGGGAACGGTCTCCGTCATCGGTGGAACCACCAGTGTGCCGTTGCCTTCTCTGCGGCTGAAGCTCATCCGCCAGGGCATGCAGGACTACGAGTGGCTGAAGCAGGTGCGTGACTCGGGGGATCCGGCGTTCGCGCAGGCCGTGGCGCGAGATCTCGTCCGCGCTCCCTGGCTCGTGCCCGACGACGGCGACTCCTTCGAGCGGGCCCGAGTGCTCCTCATCCAGCGCTACCTCATGCTCATCGGCGCCGAGATCCCCGAGTCCGTGGACGCCTATCTCTCCGAGCACCCCGGCAGGCCTCCGCGTGACGAGATCGCGCCCGTGCGTCTGGGTGAATGATGCGCGGTGGGCATCGCCTCCCTCCCGTGGCCTGCTGCCCCCAGGGACGGGGCAGCCGGGTTGGGAGGCTGCCTGTCCAGTAGGCGGGCCGTTGGTTCGGCTCGCTTATCAGCTCCCCATGCATGGGGAGCTGGCGCGGATGGACGGCATGCCGTTCGGCAGCGAGCGCCCCATCCATAGCCGTGACGGGTTCAAATCCTGCCCACTGCGAAGGAGTGAGAGAGATGTCGAAGATCACCCCCTGCCTCTGGTTCGACGGCAAGGCCGAGGAGGCCGCGAAGTTCTACGTCTCGCTGCTGCCCAATTCCCGGATCGACAAGGTGATGCGCTCGCCCGCCGACAACCCGAGCACGCCTGCGGGGGCGGTGCTGACGGTCGAGTTCACGCTCGCTGGGCAGCCGTTCATGGGCCTCAACGGCGGCCCCGAGTTCCATTTCACCGAAGCGGTGTCCTTCACCATCGAATGCGAGGACCAGGCCGAGGTGGACCGGCTGTGGGAGGGGCTGGTGCAAGGCGGCGGCTCGCCCGGGCCCTGCGGCTGGCTCAAGGACCGGTTCGGCCTCTCGTGGCAGATCGTCCCGCGGGTCCTCCCCCAGATGATGAGCGATCCCAATCGCGAGGCCGCGGCCCGCGTCATGCAGGCCATGATGAAGATGGGCAAGCTCGACATCGCGGCCCTCATGCGCGCCTATGAGGGCCAGGCCGGTGAGGCCTACGGCGCCCAGCCCGAGTTCCATTAGCCCTCTGCGTCTTGCTCGCATCGAACTCGGTGGCTTCCAGCCGCCTGGTGAACGGGATGGCTGAAGCTGGCGCCAACCTCCCCCCTCCCGCCGGGAGGGGGACAGGGGGAGGGTACACGTCACCATGTTCCATCATCCGGTCGCAGTCTCGCGCCGAAGGAGAGCAGGAGGTTGTACACCGCCGAGTACAGCTTCGCACTGGTGTACCCTGAAATCATGTGAAGCCACGGGGGCTGCGGGTCCAGCACCACGGTCTGCGCGTCAGGGGCCGTGGTCATGAGCTCGAACCACGGCTCGTAGGGACTCGGAGGTCCGATGTCGCGTCCGCCCAGCCGGAGGAGCTGCTCGTGAACTTCGAGCGGAGCGGGGGTGTTTCCCTCGAATTCGAAGCGCTGCCTGAACCTCATCCGATCCAGCGGCTCAACGGGGGTCTGCTTTCCGCCCAGCTCCGTCAGGGCGCGACACAGACGCAGGTAGGCCGGATGTTCATAGCGGGGGTCCTCGGGGTCCACGATGAGCTCGCGGACCTCGAGCACGCGCTCGCCCGGCACGATGCTGATCATCAGCCTTGGCTTGACCTCGACATGAAACCCGGCGGGGTGCTCGACCAACGACACCGGGCAACCGAGCTTTTCGGTCAACCTGTCCCGGACGAGCGTCATGGGTGGCACTTCCGCGAGGGAGACGTAGTCGAGGCAGATGCCCATCGATGGTCCTCGGCGAGCAGCGTCCTGACTCGCAGCCCTTGCCCATGGCAGCAGAATGCCTGGGCCGTCATGAGGCATGCATCATAGGGCGCAGGCTACCTCGGATGCCACTGCTCACCCCGACACAGCTCTGCGCACCGCCGGACGTTGCGTGTGGCGCCTGACGTACTCCACCAACCGCGGATGCCCGTCGAGCAACCTCAGCGTGTTCGCGAGATGGAGGATGGACGCCATCACCACATCGGCGGCGGTGAACGTCCCTCCCACGAGGAATTCACGGCCGCCGAGTCCCCCGTCGATGACGTCGAGCACGGCCTTGAGCCGGGTCTCGTGCTTCGCGCCCCCTTCATCCGCGTGCGCGTGCTCCCCGGGCTGCTGCGCGCGCCAGTAGAACTCCATCACCGCGGGATCGAGGCTCATCTCGGCGAAGGTCATCCATTTGTAATAGGGACCACGCTCCGCGGTTCCCACCGGCGGCGCCAATTGCTTCTCCGGGAAGCGGTCGGCCAGGTGCAGGCAGATGGCCAGGGACTCGAGCAGCGTGACATCCCCATCCACCAGGGCGGGGACTTCGCCCAGCGGATGCACCGCGAGGTATTCGGGGGTGGTGTTCTCCTGTCGGGCGAGGTCGAGCTTGACCAGCTCGTAGGGCACTCCGAGCTCCTCCAGCAGCCAGCGTGGACGGATCGCTCGGGTCCTGGGGGCGAAGTAGAGCTTCATGGGTGGCACTCCTGAACGTCGAAGGAGGCCTCAAGATGCGGCGGCCAGGGCGCCCGAACAATGGGCCACGGACGAACTCATTGTCAGGCTAGGCTTGACGGTCATGATTCCACCTGCCGACATGGTTCTCTTCGCGACGGTCGTCCGAGAGGAGAGCTTCACCCGGGCGGCACTCAAGCTCGGCATCACCAAGCAGACCATCAGCGAGCGCATCCGCCATCTGGAGGAGCGGCTCGGGGTGCGGCTCCTCGAGCGGACCACGCGGCGCCTGCGAGTGACGGGGGCCGGAGTGACGTACTACGAGCGCTGCTCCGCCATCGCCGCGCTCATCGACGAAGCGAACAGCGAGGTGCAACAGGGACAGGCGGATCCCACCGGCCTGCTGCGGGTCTCGTCGCCGGTACTCTACGGCCGGCGATACCTGACCCCCGTCATTTCGAAGTACCTCGACCGCTATCCCCAGGCGCAGGTGGAGCTGGTGCTGGCGAACCGCCGTCCCCACCTCATCGAAGAGGGACTGGATGTCGCGATCCACATCGGCCCCCTCGACGACTCGTCGCTCGTGGCCCGAAAGCTCGGAGAGAGCTCGGTCCATTTCGTCGCGAGCCCCCGCTTCCTGTCGAAGCACGGCACGCCGAACGCCAGGGAGCTCCGCTCGGCACGCTGCATTGGCTTCAGTGCGTTCGAGACGTGGGAGGCCGAGGGGGTGAAGTCCCGAATCGATCCGGTCCTGACGGTGAATGACCTTGAGCTCGCGTGCGAGGCGGCCATTGCCGGGGTCGGCATCGCGCGCGTCCCGGACATCCTCTGCCGCGATGCAATCCGAGATGGCCGGCTGAAGGTCCTCTTCGGCCCCAGGCCCGCGATGCTGCGGCCCATCCACGTCGTCTATCCCAGCCGGCTGAACCTTCCGCCCAAGGTCCGGCTCTTCGTGGATGCCATGGCCACGCTCGCAGAGCCGGCGCCACAGCGGCACCGCGGCCGGAAGCGGAAGTGAGGCTCACCTGGGCGCGGTCATGAAGAGCTCTCCCAGCTGAGCGGCCTGCTCCTCGGCGAAGTCCGCGTACGTGTTGCCCAACAGGGCGACGACGAGCTGCGAGTCCGGGAAGAGCATCAGCATGGCGCGCCCGCCCTCGATGGCGCCCCGGTGGTGGAGGATGCGCCGGCCCTGAGAGGAGACACCGATGCGCCAGCCAATGCCCACGCCCGTCTCCTTGCCGGACTTGAGTTTCTGCGAGGTGAAGAGGAGGGCTAGGGTCTCCTTGCGGAGGAAGCCGGGCTGGAGGTGGGCGGAGCCGAAGGTGACGAGGTCCTCGGCGGTGGAGAGGAAGCCACCACCGGGCCACTTGTAGCTGTTGTCCACGTGGGCGGCGTGTTGGTGGCTGCCCCCGGCGCCATTCGCATAGAAGCGCGTGCGGTGGGGAATCAGTTGGTGGGGATGGTCCGCCCCGGTGTGGCGCATGCCCAGGGGCTCGAAGACAGCGCGCTGCATGTAGCGGAGGAACTCCTCGTGGGCGGCGCCTTCCACCACGGCGCCCACCAGGTTCCAGCCATAGCTGGAATACGCATAGCTCGTTCCGGGCTCGGACAGCAGCGGGTCCTCCTGGAAGAGGCTCAGCGCCTGGGTGACGCTGCTGAAGTGCTTCGCCTCCCTGAAGATGGCCTCATCCTTGTCCAGGTAGTGACGGATGCCCGCCAGGTGCCCGGTGAGCTGACGGGTGGTGATGGGCCAGGGCTTCACGGGGAATGACGGTACGTATTTCTGGATGGGGGCATCCAGGTCCAAGCGCCCCTCCTCCACCAGACGGACCACGGCGGCGGCGGTGAGGACCTTGGACACGCTGCCCACGCGGAAGCGGGTCAGCGGAGTGACCAGGATGCCCTGCTCCAGGTCCGCGAAGCCAAAGCCTTCTGACCAGATGATCCGCCCGTGCTGCGCGACGGCCACGGAGAGGCCCGGCAGTTGGAAGTCCGCGAGCAGCTTTTGAGCGAAGGCGCGCGCCTGCTGGATTTGTGATTCATGGCGCGAAGAACCGGGCGGGAGCGGATACGAATCGTTCGTCGCGGCGCTCGCGGGTGTTACCGCGAGCAGCGTGCCCAGGACGAGGGCGGACAAACGGAAGGCGCGCTGGCGCGGGGATGAAGCCAGGGCGGATGATGCGGGCATGGAGTGCCTCCGTGGGTGGCGGGTGGACGGAAGGCACCGTGCCCGAGCGAGCGCCGCACGGGGAGAGTGTTCAGCCGGTGGGGACGGAGCTGCGGCGAACCGGTCCGCGCGTGCCGTGAACGGGCCGCGAGCCGCGCGGCTCAGCGCAAGTGCTGGAACTTCTCGCGGTGGCTGCGGGCGACGCGCAGCTCCGCGCCGGAGGTGAGCACCACGACGAGGTCCCTGCGGCCCTCGCTGCGCAGCTCGCGGATGCGGCGCGAGTTGACGATGGCCGAGCGGTGGATGCGCATGAAGCGCTCCGGCTCCAGGCGCGACTCAAGGCTCTGCATCGTCTCGCGGTGGAGGTATGCCTTCCCACCCGCGTGGATCTGCACGTAGTAGTCGGCGGCCTCGATGTATTCGATTTCGTCCACGTCGAGGAACACCACGCGGCCCGCGTCGCGGATGGCCAGCCGGCGTACCCACGGCTCGGGGGACGCGGGCGCCGGGGCGGGAGCGCCGTCGCGCTCGCCGTAGGTGGAGAGCACGGACATCAGCCGCTGGCCGAGGTCGGACATCCGAGCCAGGCGGATCTGTGCCTTGGCCCGGCCGATGGCGTCGTGGAAGCGGTCGTCGCGGAAGGGTTTGAGGAGGTAGTCGAGCGCGTGGATGTCGAAGGCGCGCAGGGCGTACTGGTCGTACGCGGTGACGAAGATGACGGCGGGCACCTCGCCAGGGCCCAGCCGGGCGAGCACCTCGAAGCCATTGAGCTCCGGCATCTGGACGTCCAGCAGGACGAGGTCCGGCCGCTGCTCGCGAATGAGGCGCACGGCCTCCGGTCCGTTGCCGGCCTCGCCCACCACCCGGACCTCGGAGTCCGTGGCCAGCAGCAGGCGCAGGCCCTCGCGAGCCAGGGGCTCGTCATCCACGACGAGCGTGCGGATGGTGGCGGCCGTGTTCATGCCCCGAGCGCCTCCGGCACGGCGGCCTGGAAGGGCAGCTCCAGGCGGGCGCGCACGCCGCCCCCGGCGCGGTTCTCCAGCGTGAAGGCGTGGTGGTCGCCATAGAGTTGGTGCAGGCGGGCGCGCACATTGGCCACGCCGATGCGGCCGTCATGGCGGTCCCAGCCGGGAGCGAGCCCGGGGCCGTCGTCGAGCACCTCCAGTACCAGCCGCGCCCCCTCGCGCGAGGCGCGCAGTTCCACGCGTCCCGCGCCGGAGCGGGTGGCGACGCCGTGCTTGATGGCGTTCTCCACCAGGGGCTGGAGGATGAGGCTGGGCACGAGCGCGCCGAGAGTGGCCGGGTCGATGGCGCGGACCACCTGGAGCCGGTCCTGGAAGCGGGTCTGCTCGATGTCGAGATAGCGCTCCAGGAAGTCGACGTCCTCGTGGAAGGGGACGTGCTGGCGCCCCGTGGTGTGGAGGGCCATGCGCAGCAGCTCGCTGACACCGGTGAGCATGCGGATGGAGCCGGCGGTGTCCTGCTTGCGCACGAGCACGGAGAGGGCGTTGAGCGTGTTGAAGAGGAAGTGCGGGTGGAGCTGAGCGCGCAGGGCGTCGAGCTGCGCGTGGGCCAGGCGCGTCTCCAGCTGGGCCTGGGCCAGCTCTCCCTCGCGGAAGCGGCGGTGGTACTCGACGGCGTAGCCGATGGAGAGGATGCCGCCGTAGATGAGCAGGGACTGGACGATGTACTTGGCCATCATCAAGGGCAGCATCCGCCCCAGGGAACTTTGGAGGAGCCACGTCTCTCCCGCGGCCCGGGCGACGAAGTAGATGATCGTCACGTAGGGGACCATGAGCGCGACGAGGGCGGACAGGAGGACCGCGAGGCTCCGGGGCCAGACGCCGCGCTCCAGGCGGAAGCGCCGTCCGAGCGCGAGGACGAACGGCGTGGCGAACGCCCAGTACTGCCAGGGCGGCACCTGCACCAGCAGCGCCCGGCCGAGGGAGTAGGTGGGGTCCCTGGCCTGGGCATAGACCCAGGTGTGGAGCGCGGTGACGATGCCGGGCACGGCGAAGAGGAGCATCAGCACCGGCAGGCGGCGCGCCAGCGGGAGCAGCTCGGACGGCGCCGACGCGGAGGGGGAAATGGATTCCACGGCCGATGGATTCTACCCCCGAACCCGCGCCACTTCCGGACGGGTGCAGCCAACGGGCTCCGGGGTGCAGCGAACGGGACGACGGCTCCTGCGGAAAAGGAACGGCCTGGCTCAAAAGCTCAGTGTCTTGTCGAAGGCCCCCTCCAGGATGGGCTGCTTGCCTGGCACATCCGCCAGCTTCACCTTGGGCTGGGTCGACGGGTTGGAGGGGTACTTCTTCCCGTTGTACTTCATGAGGTGGTCACCTCTGGACTGGATGACGAGGTCCCTCCATCCATGGGTGGTGTGGCTGGATGCCTGGAGCGGAAGGTCTTTTACCAGCGTCATGCGGCTATTCAGGGTGAAGTCGGGATTGAGGATGAGCAGCGTACATCCGCCGGAGCCACAGAAGTATGAACTGATGAGGATGACAAAGATTTCTTTCCGGCCGTCGTTGTTCAGGTCGAAGGTGTCATAGCTGTACTTGCGGTCCTCCGCGGACATGATCCTCAGGTCGTCCCGGAGGTACTTCTTGAGGTAGCTCTCGATTCCGGAGCGCACCTCGGCCGCAGAGGGCTCGGTAGGGGCCTCGGCAGCGGCCCGGTTTCCGTAAGCACAAAAGAGGGAGATGCAGAGGAGGGCAAGGGCTGGAGTCTTCATGGGAGCCATCGTACTGCCCGGAGCTTCAAGAGCGGAGGCGGCTGGAATCCGCACGGAAGGTCTGGACGTCTCACACGGGCACCGAAGCGCGCAGGTGACCCAAGCGCGGAACGAAAAAATTCGTCATCTACGCAACTCCCGCGCGCGCATCGCGATAATCTCCCGATAGTGAAAATTGGAGCGACCCGCCGAGAGGTAGCTCCCAATGGGTTCGTGAGGGCACGAGGATGAGCGACTACCGGGTTCGCAGGGGCGACACGCTGAGCCAGATCGCCCGCCGGAACAATACGTCCGTGGATGCGCTGGCCAGGGCCAACAACATCAGCGATCCGAACAAGCTCCGCGAGGGGCAGGCCCTGGTGGTCCCCGGCGGGCAGACCCGCCCCGAGGCGCGCCCGTCCCAGCCCCGCCCCGAGGCGCGGCCGGCCAGCTCGCCCGTGACGGCCGAGCGGCAGCGGGACTCCTTCGCCCCCGTCGAGGCTCCGCGCACCGAGGGCGGCACCCGCACCTGGACCGATCCGGCCAACTCGGACCGGTCCTTCTCCAGCCGGGACGGGGTACCCAGGTTCAACCAGGCAGACGCGGCCTGGGCCAGCCGCCGGCTGGGCGGTACGGGCGAGGTGGGCAGCGCGAGCCGCGACAGCATCCGGGCCAAGGGCTGCGCCATCACCGCCAGCGCCATGGCGGTCAGCGCGCTGAGCGGCCGCACCATCACCCCGCGCGAGATGGATGCCCACCTCGACCGGAACGGGGGCTACAGCGGCAACGCCGTGAACTTCGGCCAGGTGGGCGGCGTCACCGGGGGCGAGCCCCGCATCACCGCCACCCGCATGCGGGGCAACCTCACCGCCGACGGCATCGACCAGCAGCTCGACGCCGGCCGCCCGGTGCTCGTCGGGGTGAACTGGCGCACCAACAACACCGCCACTCCCGACCACTGGGTTACGATCACCGGCCGCAACGCGGATGGCAGCTACCGGGCCAATGACCCGAACGGCGGCCGGGAGATCACCCTGCGCCGGGACGGCAATGGGCTGGTGTCGACCCGGGCCGATGGCGCGCCCCACGACTACCGCTTCAGCGGCCAGGGCGTGACGTTCGCTGGCGGCAGGCCGGTGCGCCCCCAGGGCAACGGCCAGGACGATTTCACCACGGCCCCCGCTCAGCGCGCCCAGGCCGCCGCAGGTCCCGCCGCCACGGGCAGCAACGCCATCCTCAACGACCTCCAGACCCAGGGCGCCTCGGCCGCGACCGCCGGGCAGGATCGAGCACCGGCGGGGGTGGCAGGCTCGCAACAGATGGCCGAAACGGATCGCGCGCGCCTGGAGCGCTACCAGGACGTCTTCCGGCAGGTGGGCGCCCAGTACAACCTCCCGCCCGCGCTCCTGGCGGCCATTGCCAGCCGGGAGTCGCGCGGCGGCGCGGCCCTCCTCGAGAACGGCAACGCCCGCTTCGACCCGAACGGCTACGGCCTGATGCAGATCGACCGGCTGCACAACCCCGGCCTCATCCAGGGTGGACCCTACAGCACCGAGCACGTCGCTGCCGCGGCCGGGCTGCTCCAGCGCAACCTGGAAACCGTCCGCCAGGCGCACCCAACCTGGAGTGCGGCCGAGCAGCTCCGGGGCGCGGTGGCCGCGTACAACGCGGGCCCTGGCAACGTGCGGACCCTCGAGCGCATGGACGTCGGCACGACCGGCAATGACTACTCGGGCGACGTGTGGGCCCGTGCTCAATACCTAGCCTCGCGGGGTTTCTAGCACCCACGGCCCGCCGAGGAGATAGCGCAGTCGCCGGCCGAAGGGCGCCAGGGCCCCATCAGCCGGCACGCCAGAGCCGCTGCGCCTCCTCGGCGATGATGTCCGGGAACTCCTCCTGAAAGAACAGCTTCGCTCCGGGCACGCGGCGGATGCCTTGGGAGCGAGGGAACGTTCGGTCGAGGTAGTCGGCGTCCGCTTGCGAGAAGATGTCGTCGCTCGCACCCCAGACGATCCGCACCGGAACCGTGCTGCGCTTGAGCGCCGCTTCGATGCCTGCCAGCGGGTTGGGCTCCAGGGCGAGGTGGTACGCGTGGTATTGCGCCCTGCGCAGCGGCGAGCTCACCAGCGGCGTGACATAGTACTCGATGGTCTCGTCCGCGAAGCGGCTGGGATCGCGATAGACGGCCGCACCAAAGGTCGAGCGAGCCAGCACCTTGTCCGTGAGCCATCGGGCCGTCGCATCCGCGAGGGTTCCGGCGTGCGCCATCTCGATCGCCACCTGGACCTTGGGAGGAGGGCTATCGGGCTCGACGTCGCAATTCGTCAGCAGCAGCGTCCGGACACGCTCGGGATGACGGACCATGAACAGCTGCGCCACCGCGCCGCCGCTATCGCTGGCGACGATATCGACCTGGGAGATGGCGAGTGCGTCGAGCAAGGCCACGAGCATCTCGGCCTGGGCGTCGGCCGCCAGCGATTGGCGCTCGGGAACCTCGGAGTATCCGAGGCCCATGAAGTCGGGGGCGACGCATCGGCGGTGCGCGGACAACCGATCGATCGCGCCTCGCCACTGAAAGCCATTGAGCGGAGCGCCATGCAGGAACAGCGCTGCATCGCCCGAGCCACGCTCGACATAGGCGATCCGGCCGAACGGGAGATCGGCGAATCGCCGCGCCGCGCGAAACGCCTCCGCGTCTGTCGGCTGTAGAGGGCCCGCGTGCTCGACGCCGCGGTGGGTGTCCACTCGCGAGACACACGCGCCGACGGCGCCGGCCGCGAGCATGACTCCGGTCCATTCCAGGAACTGTCTCCGTCTCATCGGAGTCCTCCATGCAACGAGTGCTTGTTCATGCGCGCATGGTGGCTCTATCGCCCCGGGCGCGCGCGCACAGGCGGCCGTCGCCGGACACGGATGGATGATTTTCCTCGACGCTTGCCCGGAGCCGGGGCGTGTTGAACGATCAGGAGATGAGCGACAGACCCTCGTGCTACCCCGGCCCTCCGGCCGCGCTGATGTCGAGCGTCGGCCAGAACCGCTTGCCGCTGCTCGACGTGCTCACCTCACCCGTTCCATCCGGGGTGTTCCAGTCCCCGGTGGATCGCCGTCATGTTCTCTGCCTCCACCTCGGTGATGCGGTTCCGGTCTCCTACCGCGTGGGCAACCACGAGCGGGAGGGGGTTCGGCTTCATGGCCAGTTCTGCGTCGTGCCCGCGGGCTCGAGCACTCGCTGGATTCTGTCGGGGCCCGCGCGGTCGCTGCTGCTCCGGCTGACGCCCACGCTCTTGCAGGAGAGCGCGGATGCCATGGGCCTGGGCTCGGGAGGCGCCGAGCTCGCGCCCTCGATTCACATCCGAGATCCCCAGATCGAGCGCATCGGCTGGATGATGCAAGCCGAGGAGCATGACAGGTATCCGGGTGGCCGCTTGTTCGCGGACAGCCTCGCCTCCGCGCTGGCCGCGCGGCTCCTCGCTCTCCAATCGCGCGGCGGCGCCTCGAGCTCCAGGCCAGGGCGCGCGCTGCCGGCATGGCGACTGCGCCAGGTGCTCGAGTACATCGAGGCGCACCTCGATGAGGACCTCACACTCGCCGAGCTCGCGAGCGTGGCGGGATTCAGCCTGTCGCACTTCAAGCCGCTGTTCAAAAGCGCCATGGGTGTGCCGGTCCATCGTTTCGTCCTCCAGCGGCGCGTCGAGCGCGCGCGGAGGCGGCTGCTCGAAGGAGGCAGGAGCATGACGGAGATCGCGCTGGAGGCGGGCTTCTCGCACCCGAGCCACATGGCCCGCTCCATGCGTCGCGTGTTGGGGCTGAGCCCCTCGCAGATCGCGGCTTCGGCTCAATGAAGCGTCGGGCCTGGGCGCGTGTCTGGCAGGTCCGGGAGCTGATGCGCCCTCTATCTCCAGATCGGGATATCGACGAAGCTGTCGCCATACCACTGGAGCTGTAGTGGCACCTTGCCATCCTCGAGGGTCTCGTCGCTGACGTCCTGCCCGGAGCCGTAGTTGATCTGGGCCCCGGGCTGCTTGATGACGCCGAGCACCACGACCAGCCGACTGCCCGGCTGAAACTTCCGGCTGGTCAAGCGCCCGCTCTTGAAGTCCAATTGCATGCGCTGTCCCGGCTTCAACAATTGGCGATGGTTGCGATCCAGGACATGGCTGGCGCGAGCCATGTAGTACGAGAGTTCAAAGTACTCACCCTTGGGGGTCAGCTCATAGAGCCCGATGCTGAAGTCCAGGTCCTTCCGATTGGCGATGAAGTCGAGTCGCCCGGAAAACAGGCCACTCAGCTCGGTCGGCTTCCGGAGCGGCTCGCTCACGAAGGCGATGCCGTTCCAGGTATCCAGATTCTTGTCGACGATGCCATTGCTGGGTGAGACGCGATCGACGTCAGTGCGATCAGCGAGGTCGACCATCTGCGTGATGAAGGTGTCGCCCGCGGGCTTCCGCGCGCTGAGCCGGTAGGCGTCTCCGGCTCGCACCGCACTCAAGTGGAATCTCAGCGTCTGATTGCCCATCGCGGCGAGCGAAGGGGCATGCTTCCACTTGTTCGCCCCCATCACCTGGTAGTTCACCTTGTCCTTGAGCAGGGCAGGCTTTGGGCTGCCTTTGAAGATGGAGTCGAACCATTGGTAGCGAAGCTCTCCGACGTCGAGCTGTGCCACCGGGTCCGTCTCGTATCCCCTCAGGTAATTCAGAGCGTCGCCCAGGCGGGAGAGCGTCCCACGCTGCCCTCGGATATGATCATAGGGTCCGATGACCAGGTAATGCTCGGCACCCGGAGCTTGTTGGTGGTGCTCGATGAAGTAATAGAGGGCACCTATCTGAGCGTCGTCGTAATAGCCCGTGGTGGTCAGGACCGGAATGTTGATCCGGGCGAACTCCTGTCTGTAGGGGATCATGTCCTGCCAGTAGGAGTCATAGCTCGGATGGTCGAGCCACCGGTTGAAGAACGGATTGGGCGTTCCGTCGATTTTGTCCAACGAGCGGTAGGAGCGACCGCTGGCATACCACTCGTGGTTCAGTCGGCCCCAACGCGCCCGGTCGCGGATGGCCGCCTCATCCAGGGTCTTCCCTGTCGTCGTATAGAAGGGCCAGTAGTACACGAAGCTCTGGAACACATTGCCTTCCATCGGTACGTCGATACCGGGAGCGGCCGTTACCGATGGCATCAACGCCTTCAGCGCCTTCGGCATGTGCTTGGCCGCGGCCCATTGGGTGAAGCCCTCGTAACTGCCCCCGTACATGCCCACCCGGCCGTCGCTCCACGGCTGCGTGCTGATCCAATCGATCACGGCGGCGGCGTCGGAGCCGTCGTGCTCATAGGGGACGGGGTCGTCGGGGCTGCATCCCTTGCCGCGCGTCAGGCCCTCGACGCCGACATAGCCGTTGGATGCCGTCCGACGAGCCTCGCTCAGAAGGTTGTTGGGGTCCGCGTAGATGGTGAAGTTGAGCAGTGTTGGCAGCTGGCCCGAAGCCGACCGTGGGCGAACCACCAGGGCACAGACCGTCGCGCCATCCGGTGTCCTGACCGGAACGTCCTTCTCGATGATGTAGCGTCGAAGATCGTCCTCGGCGATCAGGGGGGCGGTAAGCGGAGCGAGGAGCTGATGGACTTGATGGATCTGGTAGGCCCGGATCAGGCTCAGCGCTTCGGCGAGCGAGAGGGTGGTTTTGCCTTTCCGCTGCTTCAGCGCTTCGTTCAAGGTTTGCTGGAGTGCGGACGGATCGACGCCGAGGGCGCGGATCACCAGCGCCGCGGTCCGATCGTCCAGCGAGCCGAAGACTTCACGGAACGATTGGTGAAGCGCCTCCTCGAAAGGCGCTTCACCTTCGCTCTGCCTGGCCCTGGCGAAGATTTCGTACTGAACATTGATCGACCGGGTCTGAGGCGAAGCGCTGCCCGCCCGCAGTGCGCGCAGCGACGTCAGGGTCTTGTTCGCGTCCGCGTACCTGGCCGCGACCATCTGCAATCGGAACAGGTTGTCGAGATAGGTACGGCGGTCTCCTTCCCGGTAGACGGCGATCACTTCCTTCGCCAACTCGGGCATCGCCTTGGCGAGTGCGGCTTCATTGTCGACGGCAGCCGCGGGAAGGTCGAACTGCTGCGCGGATGCCACGGGAACGGCAACAAGCCAGAGCGAGGCGAGGCACAGCCACTTCAGCATGGAGAGGGCTCCTCAAAACAGGTGCGGTCAACCGTATGGCGTGACTACATTTGTAGTCAAGCATGGCACACGGCGGTGGAGGCGGGGTCGCACGCCTACGCCGATAGCGCCCCCGTTCCCCAACGCTTCGTCACGCCGGACGGCACGCCCGTCTTCACCGGCGAGGACGTGCTGGCCGTGGCCCGGGGATTCCGAGCGGCAGGGTTTGGGGCAGGACCCGGAGCCCCCGGGCTCTCGACTCACGGGAGAGTTGCTGAGAGCCGATACCCACTCACATCACCGAGGCAGCGGAACCCCGAGCGTCCGGACGAAGAACAGGGCCACGTCGTCCCGGTAGTAGCGGTTCGCCGGTGGCCGTGGGCCGTGCGGCTCGCCCGGCATGATGAGCAACTCGAAGTGCTTGCCTGCCTGGATGAGCGCGTTCGCCATGCGCATCGTCGTGGACAGCGTGGCATTCACGTCGCTCGTCCCGTGCATCAGCTTCAGGTGCCCTTTCAGATGGCCAGCCAGCGCGAGGTTGGAACCCGTCGCGTAACCCTGGGGATTCGCTCCCGGCAGGCCGAGGTAGGGCTCGTTGATGAGTGCCTCCTCCTCGAACGCTCCCGGCGCTCCCGCGTAGCCCGCCTTGAAGAAGTCCGGCGCGGTGAGCATGCCCCGCAGCGCGAAGTACCCGCCCCACGAGTGTCCGTGGATGCCCACGCGCTCCAGGTCCATCCACGGGCGAGTGGCTGCCGCCTGCCTCAGGCCCTCCACGTAGTCGGGAATCTCCGTCTGGCCCACGCGGCCGTAGTTCGCATCCTGGAAGGCCTTGCTACGTCCAGGGCCGCCTCTCGGGTCCAACAGCACCACGACGAAGCCCACCTGCGCCAGCGCGATGCTGTTCAACGATGCCGTGTTTCCGATGTAATTCCATGGCACGGAGCTGATGAACGGCCCCGCGTAGATAAAGGCAATGACGGGGTAGCGTCGCGCCGGGTCGAAGTCGCGCGGCTTGTAGAGCACCCCGTACAGCGGCGTCACCCCGTCGGCGGCCTTCACGGTGAGCGCCTCCGGCGGCGTGTAGCCGAGGGCCTCGGCCTCGCTCGCGTCCGCCGTGGTGAGCCGCACGCTCCCGCCCGCGGCACCCGTGGCCGTGGAAGCGAGCTCCCGGAACCGGGGCTGCGTGCGAGAGGACCCGGCGTCGACGTAGTACCGGGCCGAGGGTGACAGGGTGATGCGATGCATGCCCGAGCCCGAGGACAGCCGCTTCAGCGGGCCCCCCTTCAGACTGCCCCGGTAGAGGAGCTGCTCGTAGGGCGCGCCGCTGTCCGCGGAGGCCAGCACGTAGATGGCATCCCCTCCAGGTTCCACGCCCACCACCTCATGCACCGGGAAGGAGCCCTTCGTGAGCTGGCGCACGCGCTTGCCGGTCCGGTCATGCAGGTACACGTGGCGCCAGCCGTCCCGCTCGGACATCCAGAGGTAGCCCCTGCCTCCAGGCAGCACCGTCACCTGCTTCGCGAAGCCACCCACCTCCATGTCCAACCCCGCCACGAAGGTCTCCGGTCTCTCCTCGCGCAACACCCGCCGACGCTTGCCGGACCCGGGCTCTACCGCCGTGAGGTCCAGTTGCTTGCCGTCGCGCGAGAGATGCAGGCACAGCGCCTCGGTCCCCTCGGGGTTCCAGCCAGCATAGGCATCGTGCGTCTCCCCCTCCGTGGGCTCCGCCTTCGTCACCTTCCCCGTTGCCGCCTCCACCACGTGCAACTCCGCTCGCGGCAGCGGCGTCCCCGACTTCGCGTAGGGCACCCACGTCACCTTCTCCAGCGCGGTGGAGTAGTCCACCACGGGCACCTTGTGGACGTTCCTCGCGTCGTGGCGCCACACCACCAGGTACCGGCCATCCGGGGACCAGGGGTTCTCCGGGATGCGCCAGCTGACGTGGTCCTCCTCCTCGCTGCGCTCCACCACCGGTCTTCCATCGGCTCCGAGCACCGCGAAGCCGTTCCCCCGCTGCACGGCGACCGCGCCTCCCTCCGGTGCGAGGAAATGCTCTCGCGAGAGCATCAGCGCGGCCCGGTCGCCCTCCGGCAACAGCGTGACGCGGCCTCCCGACAGGCCCAGGCCGAAGGTCCTTCCCTCCAGACGGAACACGATGCCCCGCTGGTCCGGCGCGATGGCGACCTCGAAGAACCGGGGCGCGGTGATGGGCTTGCCCAGGAGCGCTGTGAGCTGCTCCCTCAGCTGCTCCCCGGACACGAGCGGCTTCAGCGCGCCCGTCCTCGCGTCCGCGAGCACCCACGTTCCTCCGTCCTTGCCCTCGCGCGCCCAGAAGATCAGCCGGTCCCCCTCGCGCAGCCACTTCGGCGCGACGAGGCTATCGCGGATGAGCCCCGGCATCCCGCCCAGCTGGTCCGCGAGGTCCAGTCGTGCCTGGAGTTGCGGGTCCGGCGTGGGGTCCGACGCGGAGTCAGGCCCCCACTCCCCGAGCGCCACAGCGGGTGCGCTCGCGAGCGTCAACAGCAGAACGAGGAGGTGTCTCATGCGCCGATGGTAGGAAGCGACATCCTTCACGACCAATATATCTTTTGATGCCCATCGAGACGGATATCGTCTGGATATGGAATTCCGTCAGCTCCAGCTCTTCGTCGCCGTGGCGGAGGAGCTGCACTTCGGTCGCGCCGCGGCGCGCGTGGGCATGGCCCAGCCGCCCTTCAGCCAGCAGATTCGTCGGCTGGAGGGTGAGCTGGGAGTCGAGCTGCTCGCGCGCACGAGCCGGCGCGTGGCGCTGACTCCCGCGGGCGCGCGGCTGCTGGAGGAGGCTCGAGAGCTGCTGGCCCGTCGCGCCGACGTCGTCAGCAACGTGCAGCGGGCCGCGCAGGGAATGACGGGCACCTTGCGCGTGGGCTTCGCCGCGTCCTCCGCGTTCGGCGTGCTGCCCGACATCGTGCTGCGCTTCCGCGCCCGCTTTCCCGAGGTGAAGCTGGAGCTGGATGACCGCGAGGCACTGAACGTCGGCGCCGCGCTGATCTCCGGCGAGCTGGACCTGGCCATCGTCCGCGCCCCCTTCCGGTACGAGGGGCTCACCGTCGAGCGGCTGCTGCGGGAGCGCTTCGTGCTCGCTCTCCCGGCCCGACATCCACGGACCCGTCAGCGCCTGGTCGCGCTGTCCTCGCTCGCGGGCGAGCCGTTCGTCCTGTTTCCCCGGCGGTCGGCGCCGGGCCTGCACGACACCGTGACGAGCATGTGTCTGGCCGCGGGCTTCTCCCCGAACATCGTCCAGGAGGCGAGCTCGTGGCCCTCCGTCATCGGCATGGTGGAGGCGGGCCTGGGGCTCACCCTCGCGCCGAAGTCCGCGCAGGCGCTCAAGCCCCAGGGCGTCGTGTTCCGCCCCCTGAGCGGAGCGCCGGGCTATGCCGAGCTGGTGGTCGCGTTTCCCGGGCAGCGTCCCTCCCCCGCGGCACAGCACTTCCGCGCGCTTGCACACGAGGCCATGTCCGCGCGGTCCGACTCGAGCTGAAACAGGACTCATGGCCAGGGGCTCGGGAGCGCTTGGGCTCATCACTCCTAGTCGAAGCTCAGCCCGAACGTGTGCAATGGCTTCAGCCCGTCATCGAACCGGTGTGCGAACTGGTAATAGAAGCTGAGCGGGAAGTATCCGCCGATGTTGAGGCGGAAGAACGCGGCCCCGCCGGCAACGCGGTGCCAGCGTCTTTCGGTGTTGTCGGCGGTCAGGGCGGCCTGGGCGAAGCCTTCCAGGTCCAGCTCACGGAAGTGCACCGATGGAAAGAGGTACACCAGTGAGGACCATCCCTGGTCGATGATCAGCGGCACCCTGTAGCGCACTCCACCGACTGCCACGTGATTGACGAACAGGGAGAAGTCTTCGTAGCCGCGAAGCGGCTCCTTGAAGGTCGCACCTGGTGGAAGAAAGATGTCCCGTGGCTCCTGAGGCGCGGCGGCCCCGATGTTGACCAGGCTCATTCCCTGGGCGAACCCCCCGAGCTGAAGCAGCTCCTGACTCGAGCCCGGCATGGCTCGTGCCGCCACCGAGAGCTGCAACTCGTCGCGCCGCAGGAGGGGAAGTGGCAGGAAGACGGTCATCTCCCCGCGTAGATCGAACAGGCCCTCCGTGCTCACCCGGGCAGGGAACGCCGCACCGGACACGGAGAGGATGAGTCCGCGGCGATTCACATACGTGGTCGAATCCACCGCCGTATAGCCCGCCGAGAGCCGGGGCCCGACCAGACGCACGTGCCGGGAGGGTGCACTCTCCGTCGCGTCGAGTGTCCGGTCGAGGAACTCCCCCCCGAACTGCACGTTGATGGAGTTCCACCAGGACCTCGAAGCGGAGATGCTCGCCGTCCAGTCGAGCAGGGGGCCATCGGTGTTTCGGCCGCCGCTCACGTCCAGGTACCACGGCGCGAGCTGGTAGTTGCCATAGCTCAGCGACAGGCCCGTCCGCGTGTTCTCCGAGTCGAAGGTGAACTGGGCGAGGTAGTTGTGGATTCCGAGCCGGTCCGCCCCCTGAAGCCGTGCCATGCCAACGACGCGGTTCCACCGCACTGACCCGTCTGGCGCCCGCGTGTTCCACAGGCCGATGAGGGGCAGGCGTACCGTTGGGCGGAACAGCCCGTCCAGCGGCCAGTACGGCTCGTCGGAGAGGACCTCCACCTCAGGATGCGTGTCGCTCGGCATGGCGCCACTCGCGCCGAGCACCATGGACAACACCGTGGCACGGATGCTCCCCGGGCCCGAGACCGCCGGGGGCGGAGTCGGGGGCGTGGAGGAGGGAAGGGCGATCTCGTCCAGAGACCAGCCCAGGCCCTCCCGGTTCAGGAGGAGCACTCGGGACCCATCGAGCGGCGAGGGATCCAGCGCGATCCAGGGCGCGTCGCTGAGTCTCTGGATGTGCCGGTCCTCGAGATCGAGCAGATGGACCTGGGAGAGCTCCTCGTGCTCGCGGAGGAACACCAGCCGGTGCTCATCCACCCAGCGCGCCCCGAGGTTGAAGCGGCCGTCGAAGGTGAGCTGCTCGAGCGCGCCGTCCGGTCCGCGGACGAAGAGGTCGAAGCCACGCCCCGTCCAGCGGGAGAAGGAGATGCGGTCGCCCGTGGGCGAATACGCTGGCGCCGCGAGCGACTCCGTCCCGGTGAAGTTCGTCAGGGACGTGTGCGCCCCGGTCGCGAGCTCCAGCTTCACGAGGTTGGCGGTGTCTCCCTTCACCTCGACGTAGACGTACGACGAGCCATCCGGGTGGACCGTGCCACCGACGCCCTCGATTCCGTCCCAGACCTGGGCCACCTCTCCGGTCCTCGTGTCCACCTTCCAGAGCCGGGCGGTGAAGTCCCCCAGCTCGGAGAAGTCGGCGCTGACGAAGAACAGCCAGCGGCCATCGGCGGTGAAGGTCATGCCGCTCGTCGCCGTGGGCCCGGCGGCAATCCAACGGCGCCCGGGAAGAACGGGCGTCAGGGTCCGCTCGAAGCGGACGGCCCCCGACCGCTCACGGATGCGCAGGGTGGCCGGCGCGTCCAGGTCGGAGCGGATGATCGCCACCGCGCCATCCGCGGGCGACACGGCGATCCGGGCTTCACTTCCGAGCGAGGCCTCCAGCACGCGCTGCTCCGCGGGGCGTGTGCGCGGGTGGAAGGTCTCGGCGAGCTCCTGGTTGTAATCCTCGAGGAGCGCTTCGATGGTCTTGCCGTACACCGTCGAGAACCGCAGCGTCACCCCGAGGATGGAGAAGATGGAGTGACCCTGGAGATCGATCAGCTCCCAGAGTTTCTCCTCGCCGTACTTCCGGGCGAGGAAGTCGATGAAGTAGCTCCCGGCGAGGTAGGGCCCGTTGGGAACGTCGCGGGCCCCGAGCAGGTCTCCGGCGCTGATGCGGCCTCCGCGCTGCTGGAGGAAGGATCGGTACCACCCGCGCCACATCGGGCTGTTCGGACGCCCCAGTCCCTCCGCGAAGGAAGCTTCGTACCAGGTGGCCAGTCCCTCGCTGAACCAGGCGTCCAGCGCGGCATTGGGTGACCAGACGTTGCCGGCGACCGAGTTGACCACGCTCCACAGTCCGTTCGTCTGCTGCAGGTGCACGTAGTGAACCGCCTCGTGGCAGGCGACTGCCTCCATGTGCGTCAACGGGACGCCGAGGAGCGTGATCTGCTCCGCATTCACGGATGTGCCCAGCACCATGTGTTCGAACAACCCGAGCGCGGCCGGTTGCACGTACGCGTTGTTGAGCACGGCGGGAGTCAGGTAGATCACGGGCTTGGCTCTCCCGGACCCGCTCCGGGCATGCGCCTGCAAGGGCTTCAGGCACCGCTCCAGCCTCGCCACGAGCCGGTAGGCATTCTCCTTCTGGCTCGCCACGTAGTACACGTCGAGATCCGGGGTCTCGAGCTTGCGAACGTCCTCGTGTGCGAAGCGGGTCGCCACGTGCTGCTGGAATCTGGGCCCGGCGCAGCCGAGCGCGCCGAGGAACAGGAGACTGGTGAAAAGCAATCGGTTCATGGGGAGCTGACCTCTTCCGGCCTGCTGCGCACCCTGCCAGTGCCGGTGAGGCCGCACATCGGGCCCGGGCCGGGCCGCCACTCCGTCTGGAGGCGGAGTGCCGCATCCGCCCGGAGACCGTGGGCGGCCCGGCGCTCGCGTGGCAAGCTCCCGCCGTGATGCATTCCGTCCGTCCATGGCACCGCCTCCAATGGAGGCTGACGCTCGCCTATGCAGGGGCGACGCTCGGGGCCACGGTGCTGATCTTCTTCGTGCTGCTCATGGGGCTGGGCTACCTCCTGCTCCACACCGATCTCCCGGTCATCGGGATGGCGGAGGAAGCGCAGAAGATCGCGTCGCGGCTGGCACCAGCGCTGGAGTCGCGCCCTCCCGATGTGGCGACCCTGGAGGGCCAGATCGCGAAGGAGTTCGCTCGGGCCCGGTCCACCGACCTTCCTCAGGGTCCACTCGAGGTGAAGCTGGAAGTCGCGGGTCCTCGCCAGGGCGTCGCGCGCGTGGTCGACTCCGCCGGTGGCGAGGTGCTGACGCTCTCGGTCGAGCCGGAGGGCCTCGTCCGGAGCGCGGCGTTGGCGCGCACCGCCGAGGAAACGGTCCTGCTCGAGCGGGCCTTGAGCGGAGCGAGCGAGCCCGAGCGTCTGGCTTCCCGTGGCGAGGACGGCGACAGCTGCTTCGCCGCCCCCATCCGGAGCCAGGACGGCCGGGTGCTCGGGGCCGTGGTGGTGCGGCTCGATGCTCCCTTTGGGATGGGCGACTTCGCCGCGGCCGCGGTGAGGGTGATCGCCTCCAGCGGGGTGATGCTCGCCCTGCTCAGCGGGCTGGCCAGCCTGCTGTTCGGCGCGTTCATCACGCGCCGGCTCGTCCGCCGTCTTCAGCCGATGATCGACGCGACCGGCGCCTGGGCTCGAGGGGATTTCGAGGCGGTGGCCCGGGTGCCGGGAGGGGACGAGCTCGCGGCGTTGGCCGAGCATCTCAACCAGATGGCTGGCGAGCTGAGGACCCTGGTGGCGTTGCGCCAGGAGCTTGCCGCGAGCGAAGAGCGCAACCGCCTCGCGCGCGACCTCCATGACACGGTGAAACAGCGGCTGTTCGCCACCGCCATGCAGCTCGGCGCCGCCCGGACGCTGCTCCCGCGCAACCTGGAGAAGGCCGAGGCCCACCTGGCGCAGGCCAGCGAGCTGGTGGGAGGGTCGCAGCGCGACTTGATGGCCATCCTGCGGCAGCTTCGACCTTCTGCTCAACGGGAGTCCTGGACGGTGCAGCTGTCCCGCGAGGTGGAGACCTGGTCCAGGCGCACCGGCATCAGTGCCGAGACGCGCCTGTCCGAAGACGCCTTGCCCGCGCCTGTCGCCGAGGCCCTCACCCGGATCGTCCAGGAGGGCCTGGCCAACATCGCGCGCCACAGTGGGGCATCGCTCGCGCGGGTGTCGCTCGAGCGCGCCGGTGCGTCGCGGTACACCCTCGAAATCGAGGACAATGGCCGGGGGTTGCCGGCCACCCGCTCGGGCGGCATGGGCCTGGACATCATGCGTGAGCGGGCCGAGGCGCTTCCGGGGGGAAGTTTCTCACTCGGGTCCGGGGAGCGAAAGGGCGTCCGGCTCCAGGTGACCTTCAAGGCCCAGGCAGACGGGAGCTGAACCCATGTCCTCTTCGATCACCGTCCTCATCATCGATGACCACACTGTCGTCCGGCAGGGCGTGCGCGCACTGCTCGGGGCGCAGGAGGACATCGAGGTCGTGGGCGAGGCGAGCTCCGGCGAACAGGCCCTCGAGCTGGCGCGCGAGCATGCACCCGACGTGGCATTGATGGACCTGCTGATGCCCGGCATCGGCGGCATCGAAGCGACACGGCGGCTGAAGGAGGTGAGCCCGCGCACCCAGATCCTGATGCTGACCTCGTACCACGAGGACGAACACATCCTCCCGGCACTCCGGGCCGGAGCGCTCTCGTACCTCCTCAAGGACGCGAGCGCCGACGAGCTGGTCCAGGCGGTACGCAAGGCTGCCAGCGGCGAGGCCACCCTCTCTCCGCAGGTCGCGAGCCAGGTCGTTCGCTCGCTGCGCCAGCCCACCCGGGAACGGGAGATCCTCCCTCTTCATTCCGAGCTGAGCGAGCGGGAGCGGGAGGTGCTGCTGCTCGTCGCGGACGGCCTCACCAACACGGACATCGCCCGGCGGCTGGGCATCAGCGAGAAGACGGTGAAGTCCCACGTGAGCAACATCCTCGGAAAGCTCCAGGTGGAAGACCGCACCCAGGCCGCCGCCTTCGCCTGGCGCGAAGGTCTCAAGCAGCGCTGACTTCCCGGGATGAACGAGTCGTTTGATACCTTGATGAGAACGAAGGGGGGACCCTCTCACATGAAGCCAGCTCGATACCTTCTCGTCGCACTCGCGGTGTTTCTCCAGGTCGGTTGCATTCCGGAACCGTCCCCAGTCGATCCTCAGCCAGCGCCGGACGCGGGCTCGACGCAGCCAGACGCGGGCTCGACGCAGCCAGACGCGGGCTCGACGCAGCCGGACGCGGGCTCGACGGACGCGCACGGCAACACGCTCGAGACGGCCTTCCCCCTCGAGTTCGGCACGCTCGTGCAGGGGGAACTCTACACGGGGGACTTCGACTACTTCCGCTTCGAGGCGCAAGCCGGTCACCGCTACCGTGCCCGCGTCGGGGACGGCTCGGCGCGCTACTACAACATCCGGGTGCTGAACCCGGCGCTCGACTGGGTGTGCGACAGCCCGCCCCCCATGTGCACGTTCCAGGCCGCCCAGAGCGGCGTCCATTACATCTATCTCGCGGGTGGAGACGGTACGTACTTCCTTCGGCTCGAGGACGTCACTGACGACACGCACGGTGACACCCGCGAGACCGCCACCGAGGTGGTCGTGGACGAGCCGTTTTCCGGTCAGTTCGACGGGCACTACGACTACGACTACTTCCGCTTCGAAGCCGTGGCGGGACACCGTTATGTCTACAATCCATTGAGCGGCACGTCGACCTCGCACAGCATGTGGCCCCTCTACATCAAACCGGTGACGAGCGGGACGCAGTACATCGAGCTGTTCTCGCTTACGCCCTCGGGAACCTATGTGGTGCGGGTGGAGGACCACGGCTTGGATGACTACGGGGACGGGTACTCCGAGGCCACGCGGGTCGCCCTGGAGACGGATGTCCCGGGCGCCTTCCAGGGCCGCTGGGACACGGACTACTTCTCCTTCACGGCCCAGGCGAAGCACAGCTATCGCATCCGCATCGCGGATGGCAGCTCCACGGGGCACGAGTTCCGGGTCATGCGGCCGGACCCCACCCCTGTCTCCTCGAGCACGACGTATGGGTCGAGCAGCTCGGGCTCGCTGATGCTCACGCTTCCGTACGACAACACGTATTACATCGAGGCCCGTGCCGGCGACGTGGGCGGTACCTACGTCCTCCACATCACCGACCTCGGGCCCTGACACGGCCCGGGCCACGACTCGCGGGCCCGGACAGCGCGCCCCTCCCTCAGTTCTCCAGGAAGACGGTGTTGGGACCGAGCATGGTTCCCCCAATCACCGTTCCCGAGGGGACATTGTCGACTTTCTGGTACGCGCTGAACGGCACGTAGGGCCCGTTCGAGTAGCACGCCATCCTCGTGTTGTCGCAGGTGGCCAGGTTACCGGCATCCACCCCCGACCAGAGGCTCTTGACGGCGCCCGTCCAGAAATAGATGCGCTGAATCGGATAGGTCGGGGCGATGTACCGGATGACGGTCCCCAGGTCGATGAAGGCATACGTTTCGCTGGGGTTCTTGTAGAGGCACAGCTGCCGGCCCGTGAAGCCCACCTGGTCGAACAGCCAGAGGCTCGAGCCGGCGCACCCGCTGTCGATGATCAGATTGGCCATGAGCTGGCGTGGCGTTCCACTCTGGAGCTGCCGGAGGTACTCCTCCCGGGCCTCCATCTGGGCCTGCTGCTCCTCCCGGGTGATGTACACCGTCTCCTGAGTGAGGGCCCCGTCCGGCTGCTGCCGGATGATGGTCTGGGAGATGAGCCCCTCCGAGTCCGCCGGGGGCTCGTCCTGGGACACGTCCTCCTGCGGCCCTCCACAACCCCAGCCCAGACCGACGGCACTCAGCAGCAACCACGCACCTGAACGCATCATGCAAGCTCTCCTGTCTCTCGAGGTGCCCGGGCAACGAACGAGCGGGCGGGCCGGGATTTTGCGTAGACCTGTCATTCAATTGCAAACGTTCCGGACCTTCATTTGAAGGCGGACCCGCGTAGCGCGAATTTTCGGTGGCCATGGGAACGAGCGTTGCAGCGCACCCGCTCGGCACGGAGTGGACTCGAGCCCCTCGCCTGAGCGCCCAGGTCCCGGTGGAACGGAACATTCCGACATCCGTGAATACGGAGAGGGCGGGTGCGTCCCCTTCGCATGCTCAAGACACTGCGAGGTTTTCTGGGGGTGGCCCTGGCCGCCTGGGGGTCGGCGTCTGCCTTGGCGCAGGAGCCGACTGCTGCTGCTCTACCCATGCCGTTGATTGCCATTGATAGCGGGGGCTCGAAAGTCGTCCTCGTCGACCAGGAGGGCTCGCGCGTCCTCGTGGACTGTGAGTACGCCGAGGACCGCCGGATGCTGGGCGGGCCGGATCGGGGGAAGATCTACCGCAAGACGGAGGGGTGCTCGCTCTGGTCTCTCGCCGTGCATCCGCCGACGGGAAGGTGGATGGTGGCGGCCTCGGTGCCGGGGGACGGCCAATTTGGGAGCCGGATGGTGCGCTTCACCGTGGCGGGCCGCGACATCGCCACCCCGAAGACGAAGGACGGGAAGGCCATGGGCGGGACTCTGCTCATCATGGGGGACCTGGAGGGCGTCGTGGCCACGACCTCGGGGATTGCGGAGACGTGGAACACCCAGCAGCTCCTGTTCGCCCAGATGCCCACGCTGTTCACGGAGGACGGCTCGCGCGTCCTCGTCGATATTGGCAATTCCTCCCTGCACGAGTTCTGGAGCTGGAGCTTCTCCCGTCAGCCCGAGGCGGTTCGAGTGCTGCCTCGAGGGATTACCGACACGGCGGGGGCGCCGCTCACCCGTGGGGTGCAGCGCGTCCTGGTGAGGCACCCGCGCGCGGGAGTACGTCTGGCGACGATGGACCCGTCGGGGACAAAGCCGTGGAAGCTGGGACCCGTGATGCGACAGGAGCGGCGTGGGCTGCTCACGCCCTACGTGCTGGGGGACACGCTCGTCTTCTACCGGGAGGGGCAGACTCACGAGGGAGGCTGTGACGAGGACAATCCCGGCACCTATCGGCGGCTCGACCTGAAGACGGGCGAGGAGCGGGTGTGGCGCCGCCACGACGCGTGGTGCTCGAATGACCTCGTCGGGGTCAGTCCCCGGCGGCGGACCGTGTATTTCATCGAAGGGAACTCCTATTGGAATCCCAATCCCCGCCTGTATGAGTACGACGTCGGCCGCGATGCGGTCCGCGAGCTACCCGTCGAGGGGGTGACCAATGTGTACGACGTGAGCTCGGACGGGAGGTTCCTCGCGGTGAAAGGGGGCCCGGGACTCATCGTCCATGACGTTGACACCGGGACGTCCGTCCCCGTGAAGGACATGCTCGGAGCCAAGTCCGCACAGTTCATCGACCCGCGGTGAGCGGAGGGGCCTGCCTCGGGACTTCCGCTTCCGGGGTGCCCCTGGCTATCGGCCGGGCATTCGCTCGGTGGGTGGCTCGTGGTACCCACAGGCATCGCGAGCAGAATCGAGAGGGGATGGTGCGCCAAGGCTCGTGGCTGACGCTGGCGGTGCTGCTTCTGGGGCGCATACTGTCGGGAGCCCCACCGGTTCACCCCCGAGCCCGAAGCAGTCCCCAATGAGTCGAGCCGCCACGTTCCTGCTGCACTTCGCCCTGATGACGGCGTGCCTGTTGCCCTGCACATCGGTCCTCGCCGCCGAGGCGCCGCCGCCCGAGGCCCAATCCCTGGAGCACATGCATCACACGGCGTGGACCGAGCGCGACGGCGCGCCGGGCGATGCCCTGGGCCTCGCGCAGACGCCGGATGGCACGCTGTGGGTCGGCTCTTCGCTCGGCCTGTTCCGCTTCGACGGCGTACGCTTCGAGCTCTACACTGAACCCGACACGGGCCGCCTGCTCACCAACGAAGTGCACCGCCTCTACGTCGGCCGTTCGGGTGAGCTGTGGATCGGCCTGCTCCTGGGCGGCATCTACGAGCTGCGCGAGGGGGTGCTCACGCGCTACGGCCAGAAGGCCGGCCTCTCCCCGAGCACCGTGACCGACTTCGCGCAGGACCTGGATGGCAACGTGTGGGCCTCCACCTCGGGCGGCCTGTACCGCTTCGACGGCCAGCGCTGGCAGATCTTCGAGGAAGGCGGGCTGAAACAGGACAGCAACGTGCAGACCGTGACGGTGGACCCGCGCGGCACGGTGTGGGCGGTCACCTCGCACCAGATTTTCGCGCGGCCGCGCGGCACGGCGCATTTCGCGCCGGTGCCGCTGCCACGCGATGCCGCCAGCGGCGAGCGCAGCATGAAGGGCGGCATCAACGTTTGCGTGGATGGCGCGGGTGAGCCCTGGGTCGCCATCGTGACCGGGGGCCTCATGCCGCTGGCCGACCGCCAGCGATGGTTCGACGGCAAGAGCTTCGGCAGCGCGAGCGCAGAGACGCAGGGCGTGTGCCTGTTCGACCGCCAGGGTGGCGTGTGGATCGCGCTGGAGGAAGGCCTGGCGCGGCTGCCGTCGACGCGCGCGCTGGCCGGGGCGCCAGGGGTCGGGTCGTTCGCGGACGTGCAGCGCACCGGCGCCGCCGTGCGCCTGAGCGGGAGCAGCGTGAACAGCCTGCTCGAAGACCGCGAAGGCAACGTCTGGGTGCTCACCAACGGCGGTATGGACCGCTTCCGCAGGAACAAGGTGGTGCCCGCGCTGCCCGAAGGCCCGCAGTGGCCCAACGTCGCGCTCGCCCCCGCCGCCGACGGCGGGCTGTGGATTGGCACAGCCCACCACGGCCTCTTCCTGCGCGACGCCTCGGGGCAGTTGCTGGGCCCGCTGGACGGCCCGGCGCCGCACACGTCGATCACCGTGCTGCACCGCGACCGTGCGGGCGACCTGTGGATCGGCAAGCTCGGAGAGCTGTGGCGCCTGGCCGGCGGCCAGCCGAAGGGCCGTCTGGAGCGCATCGAGTTGCCCGTCGACCCCGGCAAGCGCCGCGGCGGCGTGCAGGCCATCGCCGAGGACAGCGAGGGCGGCCTGTGGATGTCTTTGCGCGGCCTGGGCGTGCACCGCTGGAAGGACGGCCAATGGAGCGCCAAGGGCGGCGTGGCCGAGCTGCCCAAGGACACGGCGGTGAGCATCGGGGCGGATCCTGCCGGGCGCGTTTGGATCGGCTATTTCGACAACCAGCTCGCCCGCGTGGAGCACGGTCACGCGCAGATGCTGGGTCCGTCCGAGGGCCTGAAGGTCGGCAACGTCGCCGCGCTGCGGCCCTGGGGCGATCGGCTGTGGGTGGGCGGCAACGCGGGCGTGGCACTCCATGCGCAAGGCAGCTTCCGCACCCTGGTGCCTGCGAGCGGCCCCGCCTTGCGCGGCGTGTCCGGCCTCGCGCAGACGGCCGAGGGTGAGCTGTGGATCCACGGTGCGGGAGGCGCGGTGCGCGTGCCGCGCGAGGAGGTGGAGGCCTTCGCGCGCGATCCCACGCATGCCGTGCAGGTGGAGCGCTTCACGGCGGACGACGGGCTGGAGGGCTCACCCGAGCCGCTCGGTCCCATTCCCAGCCTGCTGCAGGGCGAGGACGGCCAACTGTGGCTGCCCACCACCACCAATGTCTTTCGCATCGACCCGCGGCGCATCACGCGCAATTCGCTCGCGCCTGGCGTGCGCATCGGCGCGGTGGCGGCAGCGGGCACGGTCTATGCGGCCAGCGAGGGCCTGCGGCTGCCGGCACGCACCACCGCTTTCGAGATCGACTACACCGCGTTCAGCCTCACCATGCCCGAGCGCGTGCGCTTTCGCTACCAGCTCGAGGGCGTGGACGTGGGCTGGCAGGATGCCGGCAACCGGCGGCGCGCGTTCTACACCAACGTGGGGCCGGGCTCGTACCGCTTCCGCGTGACGGCCGCCAACAACGACGGCGTGTGGAACGACACCGGCGCCGTCTTCACCTTCACGGTGCTGCCCGCCTTCCACCAGACCGTGTGGTTCTACGCGCTGTGCGCGCTGGCCGCCGCGGTGCTGCTGTGGGGCGTCTACCAGCTGCGGCTGCGCCAGGTGGCCGCGCAGTTGCGCGCGCGGCTGGAGGCGCGCGCGCAGGAGCGCGAGCGCATCGCGCGCGAGCTGCACGACACGCTGCTGCAGAGCACGCAGGGCCTCATCCTCGGCATCCAGGGCCTGGCCGCTGAGCTGCCCGAGGCACACCCCACGCGCGGCAAGATCGAGGCGGCGCTGGACCGCGCCGACCAGGTCATGGAGGAAGCGCGTGACCGCGTGCGCGACCTGCGCGCCGAATACACCGCCGACCAGGATCTATCGCAGGTCTTCGCTCAGCTGGGCGAGGAGCTTGCGCGCGAGCGCTCCACGCGCTTCTGCGTGCTCGTCAAAGGCACGCCGCGCGACATGCCGGGCGCCGTGAGCGACGAGGCCTACCGCATCGGACGCGAGGCGCTCCTCAATGCCTTCGCGCATGCGCGGGCCCAGGCCGTCGAGGTGGAGCTCATCTACGAGCCAGGTGCCTTCCTGCTGCGCGTGCGTGACGACGGCACGGGCATCGCCGAGGAGGTATTGGAGCAGGGCTCGCGGCCCGGGCACTGGGGCATCGTGGGCATGCGCGAGCGCGCGCAGCGCCTGGGCGGGCAACTGGAGCTGTGGAGCCGGGCGGGCGCGGGCACCGAGGTGCAGCTGCGCCTGCAGGCGGTGATCGCCTATGCGGCGATGGCAAGGCGCAAGCCTCGGTGGTGGCGCTTCGGCGCGGCGTGAGCGTCGCGCCTCACGCCGGTGAAACGCCCGCCTCTACCTGGAGTCCAGTGTGAGTCACCCCGCCGAGCGCGCTGGCGACTGGGTCCCCGGAGGCGCCCACGTCGCGTTGAGCGCCTGGATGGTGGAGACGGGGATGCCCAGCAGGTACATGTAGTAGAGCGCGCGGTGCTGGTCGTTGACCTCGTCCTCGAAGGCGCCCAGCATGCCCGTCGAGTAGAGCTGTCCGTCCAGCTCGGTGCTGGCGGCGGGCTGCTGGTAGGTGAGGTCGTTGCTCTGGAGCGTGCTCAGGGCCCAGTGGACGGCGGCCTTGCACAGCGGTCCGCACTGAGGCCCGCCCGGATACAGGGACAGGATGGAGGTCAGTCCCTCCTCCGTCCACGCGCGGGGCACCACGTCGAGCGAGTTGTAGTAGCGCGTGGCGCTCGGGAAGGCGGAGTCGAACGAGGTGGCGAAGGAGGGATTGCCGGCGGTGGGCGCGGCGAAGGTGATGGGGAGGACCGTCACGTTGGTGAGCGTGCTCTGGAACCACGCGGCGAGCACGGTGGCTATCTGCCCGCCGAGGCTGTGGCCCGTGACGAGGAGCTGGGTGCCACTCGGGAGTCCCTGGAGGAAGTCGAGCAGGGCACCGCTGCCGGGGCCCACGGAGGAGGACATCGCGTCGATGTTCTTCCACACCTCCAGCGCGCCCTTGGAAATGGCGGCGCCTGAGAAGGACGGCGCGGTGAAGGGCAGGGGCTCCTGCGCACTGACGCTCTTGTCCTGGATGAGGTCCTCGATGCGGTTGAACAGCGTGCCCCGCACCACCACCGCGTACTGCCCCGCCGTGTTGGAGGCGACGTAGACGAGGTCTTCCCCCTTCGTCGCCGGGCCCCACGCCACCTGCCAGCCGCCCTGGAGGGTGTCCGTCATGGCCTGGTTCATCACGGTGAGCCGCCTCGAGTTCGGGTCGAACTGCCCCAGGTACGAGATGGCCGACAGGGTGATGGCGAGCTGTGCTGTGTCGTTCGAGGATGCCATGGGTGCTTCCTTTCGAGGAGAGAAGGTTGCGTCACCCATCGTGCATCGTTTGTGCCCGCCGCGTCTCGCTCCGGGCGCGCCGGGCGCCGTTTCCGGGAGCCCGGGTCGACGCCACCCTCGACGTGTCGGGCCCGACAAGCGGGCACCCTCCGGTACAGGAGCAGGTGGCTCCGTGCCTCCCGCGCGAAGGGGGTTCTCGTGTCGTATGTGACAGAAGCAACAACGATTGCAATTGATGCATGGCGGGTTCGTTATGTCTCGTCGACCCGCACTGACGCGGGCGACCTGGGAGACACGATGAAGAACCTGCGAGGGCTGTTGTGCATGGTGGCGCTGTCTGTTGTCGGCTGCGGAGGCGCTCCGGTGGAGATGGAGGAGGAGACCTCCACGGAGAGCCCGGCGGCGGTGGCACCCGAGGGCGAGGTGTCGCAGGCCGCCTTGACGTGCACGGAGACCTACGGCGAGTGTCGCGTGGGGCAGTGCGAACTGGGCCCGGCCGACCATTTCCAGATCTACACCAAGACGTGTTGCAACGCCGCGGGTGCCTGCACGACCCAGCGCATCCGTCTCTGCGGTTGCTAGAGGCACCATGCTTCGCGACTCACGGAACTGCTGCTCCGTGAGTCGCGGGGATGGCGTGACGGCTCGGCATCCATCCAGATGTAGCGGGAGCCCCGGCTACACAGTAGCCACGGGAACGGGATTGCCAGTCCCAGACATGAGCACAGAGGGGTTTCCGCCTACTCGGGGGCGCCCTGCTCGATCCATGTATGGATCAGATCGATCTCCTCGTCGGGAATGGGCGGGAAGCCCAGGGGCATGCCCATCACCGCCGAGTCATAGTGCCCGTCCAGCTCGGCGTGACGGGCGAGGAGGCTGGCGATCAGCCGGGGCGTCCCGTCCTCCAGCCGATCCGGGAACCCGCGGAACTGTCCATCACGCTTGACTCCACGGAGGATACCCTCCCGCGTGGCGAGATCGAGCAAGACGCCGTTGTAGCCAAATCCGCCTGTGTTGCCTGGACCTTTGTCACCCGGCCGGTTCCTGTCGGAGTGGCAGTGAAAGCAGAGGTGGCGCGAGAGCTTCTGCGCGACCTCCGGGTAATGCACCTCGCGCTCGAGCAGTCGTGGCTTGTACGCGGGACGCGGCACGGCAACATGCTCGGGCAGCGGCTCACTCAGGAAGGCGACCAGATCCTCAACCTCCTTCGGAGTGAATTGAAAGGAGGGCATCTCGGTATCGGGGAGGATCCGTTGCGGATCGACCAGCCAGCTCCGCAGTTGCGAGAGTGACATGCGGCTGCGCACATACCGCAGATCAGGGGCTCGCCTCCGGGCCGAGGGGCTGCGGAACTCCGGAGCACCGTAGCGCAGGGCCGCGAGCGGAGAGTCTCCGCGGTAGTGACACCTCGCGCACTGGCTCCTCTCGTAGAGCGCTCGCCCGGCCACCGCATCACCTCGCGGGGGCTCCCCGGACTCCTCCTCGGTCACCGCGAAGAAATCAGCGATGAGCGCGGCCTCCCGCGGACCGATCTTCAGCTTGGGCATGGTGGCCCCATAGAGGGGCCTCACCGCATGCGGCGCCTGGAGCCAACCCATGAGCCAGCTCCTCTTGACCCGCTGGCCGAGCGAGCCGAGGTCAGGGGTCCGCACCAGGTGCGTGAGGTGCTGCTTCCACTGCTCGACGTGCGCTTCCTGATACCAGAAATCGAGCCGCCCGGCGGTGATGGCCTGGTGGCAGGTGACACAGTTCTCGCTCAGGGGCGCCGATGTCGGCTCGATGCCGGGCACCACGTGGCACCGATTGCACTGGAAGTGCTCCACGGCGTCCCGCGCCCCCTCGATCGAGCGCTTCGTAGGCGCGAGGAGCCTCGTGGGCAGGCGCAGGGCCAGCACATCGGCATCGCGGGCCAGCACGAAGCCGACACCGGCCGTCACCATCAGGAGCGCGGAGCCGGCCAGGTAAGCGAGCGAGAGGGAGCGAGAGGCCATGAGAGAACTTTCGGAAGCAGCTCAGTCGTACGGGTCGCCTCCGAACTCGATGCCCGAGGGCCCACAGAGTGCGGGGAGAACCACCAACTCACGGGCCAGATCTACCCCTCCCGCCAGAACCACCGACGTGAACACCAGCGCCGCGAGGGCGACCGTCCTATCGCCGTCAAACAACTTCTGGTCCCACTTCCGGAAGAGCACGGCCTGCAGGACGAAGACCACCGTGGGACTGGCCATCAACACCCAGAGCATCGAGCGGTTCGTCAAACACTCGGACATGGCGTGCGCGCTGAGGTTGAGGACGGGACCACCGGCTGTGACCGTGGCCAACAGCAGGAGCAGACACGCGCCGACGAGCAAGAAGAAGAACCGGCGGGCCCATGACGATCCGGCCGGCGACGCGGTGGCGGGGCCCCACACGTTCGCGATGACCACGCGGTTCAAGAACACCGCGCCCATGGTCCAGAGAAACAAGTCGAGCCAGAAGGTGTTCGAGGTGAAGATAGCGCTGGAGTCCATCGAGTTGCTGCAGGCCAGCGCATGCAACGGCCAGAGGGCCGAGGCGAACAGCACGACAAGGACGAGAGCGCGGGAAATCATCGCCAAAGTCTAGCAGGCATTCCCTGCTGCTGGAAGCGGAACGCTCTCGAGGAACTTCTGCCCTCCCATGGGGTGAGCTCGATGCCGAGACTCGCGTTATAGTGGCGCCCTTCGGCAAGGGGACGTGATGATCCCTCAAAGCAAACAAGCGGCCTTCGCCCGGTCAAAGGAGGTAAACAGATGAGTTCCTATGTGCTTGGTTTTCGGGACATCGACAAAACAAAAATCTCGGTGATTGGGGGGAAGGGCGCGAACCTGGGAGAAATCTCCAAGATTGAAGGCCTGTGCGTGCCAGATGGCTTTTGTATTTCGACTGACGCCTTCAAAAGAATCATGGGGGAAAGGTCGTCGATCGACGAATTAATGGATCAGTTGTCGCTTCTCGAGGTGGAAGACCGGGAACGAATCAGTGAACTCAGCGGTGAGATTCGCCGGATCATCGAAGGGATGGCCATCCCTGGAGACATTCAGGACGAGCTCACCCGCCAGCTCTCCAGGCTGGGAGAAGACAATGCCTATGCAGTCCGCTCCAGCGCGACGGCGGAGGATTTGCCGACGGCCTCCTTTGCAGGCCAGCAGGACACGTATTTGAACGTGATTGGAAAGACGGCCATCCTCGAGCACGTCAGCAAGTGCTGGGCATCGTTGTTTACCGAGCGGGCAGTCACCTACCGCCTTCAAAACGGCTTCGACCACCGCAAAGTCCACATGGCTGTGGTGGTTCAGAAGATGATTTTCCCGCAGGCGAAAGATGACAGCTCTTTGGATGAGTTGGTCGAGCTCGAAGGTGGACAGGAAGTTCGAGACGCCATCTATGCTTATCTCGACAAATACGGAATGCGATGTGCCGGAGAAATCGATATTACTCGAACTCGCTGGAGCGAAAAGCCAACGACACTCGTTCCCTTGATTCTCAGTAACATCAAGAACTTCGAGCCTCATGCCGGCAGTCGGAGATTCGAACAAGGGCGACAGGAAGCCTTGAAAAAAGAACAAGAGTTGTTGGCTCGACTGAGGCAATTGCCGGATGGCGAGCAAAAAGCCGAAGAAACCAAACAAAAGATCAGCCTCATCCGGAATTTCAGCGGCTATCGCGAATATCCCAAATACGGGATCGTCAATCGCTACTTCGTCTACAAGCAGGCTTTGCTGAAAGAAGCCGAACGACTCGTCCAAGCCAACGTGATTCGTGAACAAGAAGATGTCTACTACCTCAGTTTTGAGGAAATTCACGAAGTCGTTCGCACGCATGAGCTGGATGGCTAGATCATCAGCGATCGAAAGAACGAGTAGATGACCCATGGCGCAGTCATCGCACGCGAATATGGCTTACCAGCAGTTGTCGGAGTGGAGAACGCCACCAATCTGATCAAGGATGGGCAACGAATTCGCGTACATGGAACAGAAGGGTACGTGGAAATCCTTCCAGGATGAAGAGGGGATGGCCCGGACGAAGGGGTTCTCGACCGACAAACACAACCTCCATCTCACCGCGAAGGACTCAGGGACGCTGCGTGAGCACAGAGCGTGAGCTGTCCCGCCGGGGAGGCGGGCCATGACCTCGCGGTCCGCGTTGGATGCAAGCTCTCGTCGGGCGGGAGGACAGGCGCCTGGGCGGCGGGAGCCGGAAGGGGGGGCCGAGCCCCATGGCTGGGCCCCTTTCTTCCGAGGCTGGACTGGGTCTACAGCCCCCAGCGCGACTTGCCCTGGGTGGTGCTCTCGGCGAGGGCCGCCGCGACCTCTTTCTCGTCGGAGGACAGGTAGAGGGTAGCGGTGACCTCGGAGGCGATGTGGGGGCTCTGTGTGCGCTGACCGTCGAGGTTGAACAGCGCGCTATAGGCCGCGTTGTCCACGTAGCTGCGGCTGCTGGGGAAGGCGAGCCGCAGCGCCTGGATGAACTCCGAAAGCTTCCACGTCACCCGCCCCCGCTCGATCCACCGGGCCAGGCTGAAGCGGCCAACCCAGCTCTGCAGGAGGGTGACTTGCGCCTCGCCATTCCCTGAAACCACCCGCTCGATCAAAAACCGGTGGCTCGTGCCGACCGACACTACCGCGTGAACGTGTGGCAGTTCCTTGAACTCCAGCGCTTCGATGAGCTGCTCGAGATCGTGCGGACCGAGCTCATTGCCCCCGAGGATGGCGCTCAGCTTGTTGGCCGTCTCTCCGCAGATTCCCGTCTGGGGAATGTTGGAGCGGGTCAGTGTGAACTCCAGGAGATCGGGGGCCACGAGCGTGAGGACCTGCAGGTAGGTCGTCGCTCCCCGCTCGTAATCATCTGACGCGGAGCTCCCGATGCTCAAGGCAATCTCCTGGACGTTGTTCTTGACGATGAATCCCCCTACTTCGTCGATCAGCTCCTTCGGCAGGGGCTCTGCTTGCGCCTGGGGAAGGCCGAGCAGGTGCAGGGCGCCAGGCGCGGAGGGGACATAGGAGCCGCGCAGGGTCACTGGATCCGTGGTGACGATGAGCTCCCACTTCGGCAGCTTCTTGTTGTCTTGGATGAAATCCAGAATCAATTCCAGCAGTGTCTTCATCATCGGCTCCCGTCAGGAGATATCCGGCTCTTGCGAGCGGTGAGCGCTGTTCAGATACCGCTCGACGGGGAGGAGGAGAGGCTCTCCGCCCAGCCCTGGAACGCGGATTTGAGATCTCCCTGGGCCTGCTGGATGAGCTGGCTCGGCGAGCTGCTCGAGACGCTGCTGGAGATGACGAGGCTGGTCGAGGGCTTGTCGTCGATGAGCAGGATGAACGAGAACTCGCCACTCAGGCCCTTGGAGGAGTCGGAGGGCGTGCCGGGGTTGAACGAGGCGCTGGAGAGGACCACGGAGAATTTGCTCATGATACAGCTTCCTTTCGTCTTGGAGGGAGACTGCTAGTGCATGGTGAAGTTGAGCTGCTTGTAATCGGGGACCGTCTTGTCGAAGTCCCCGATGTCCAGCGGGATGACGCGGGTACCGGGCGCCAGGGTGTGATTGCCGAGCGCCACGCGGTTGGCCTGTGCGGTCCCGTCCCAGGCGGCGGGTGCCCCCATGTTCCAGTGGGCGAAGAGCGCGTTGCGGATCTGCTGCACGCGCGTCGGGTTGCGGATGAACGCGGCGATCTCCCCGTCGTACACCATGCTGCGGTAATTGAAATTGGCCGAGCCAATCACCGCCACTTCGTCGTCGATGAGCGCCAGCTTGGAATGGATATAGAGGGCGGAGGACCCGCCAGCGGCCACCCGCAGGGGTGAGTACATGCGGATGCCTCCGTTGAAACCGATGATATCCAGCAGCCGGCAGGATTGGGTGCCCGCGCCCGGGGTGAGCGCGTCACGCCACTGGATGCGGTCGTTCTCCATCCACTGGTTGTAGAAGGTGGAGGAAATGCTGCGCAGCGTGCTCCAGGCGTTGTAGCTCTGGCTGAGCTGCCACAGCGAGCTGCCGGCTCGGGAGATCGTCCTGGTGCTCACGGGCAGCAGGCTTTCCTGTGGTCCTGGCACGACGACGCTGGTGCAACTCTGGAATGCCAGCTTGGCGTACGTGATGTAGTGGAGGTACGAGTACACGCCCCCTTGCGGGAAGGGCACGAGCAGGATGACCCGTGGAGGCGCGGGCTGGCTGAGCCGGGTTGCGATCGCGGCGACGATGGTGGGGTCGGTGATGGCGTAGTTCTCGAGGTAGATGTATTGGTTGGCGGCGGCGATCCGCTCGCACAGCAGGGACTGGATGTCCGCCTTGCGCCACCACCCCTCGGCATTCGTCGTGGCAATGGTCACGTTCACGGAGTGACCGCCGATGGGGGGCCGCAGCGCCTGCACTGCGGTGTTGCGCCGCAGCGGCAGGCCGGACCTTTCCCAGCGCCGCACCCACTCCTGTTCGACCGCGTCCGTTGCCGGCCCCTCCACGTGGATGGCGGTGTCGTGGATGGAGCCGCCATATCCACCCATGCCACCCGGATGGGCGGGAGTATCCCAATACCAGTCGTCCAGGTTCAGGCCACCCACCAGCACCCGCCGCTGGCCATTCACCGAGGTGATGACGATCTTCTGGTGGTTGGAGGCCCCGGGGACGTACCGGTTCACCCGCTCCAGATAAACGGAGATGTTTCCATTCGCCTTGCCATCGAGCGCCGTGCGGAAGGCGTCCGAGGCAGCATGGTGTCCGGCGCCCATCTCCGGATGCGCCCACTGCTCGATCAGGCCTGGGTCCCACAGGATGACCTTGACATCATGCCCCGCGTTGCCCACGGCCAGCAGGCGCTGCTCGAGCGTGGTGTGTGGCATTGGCGCGAGGGCGTTCAGGCGCAGGTTCGGGCTAGCGGCCCAGAATGCCATGCGCACATAGGTGTCATCGCTGGGAGCCGCGTTCTGCACCTGCAGGAGCATCTGGTCGAGCAGGGAGAAGAACTGGCTGCCGTCCATGGTGAATTGAACGTCGTTCCCGTTCGAACTCGGTGGCATCTTGAAATCCTTGAAGAGGCGCTGCGTGGCCAGTTCCATGGACGTTTCATGAGCAGGGCTGTGAAACGGCCGGGCCTCTTTCACAGGTAGGCGTGTCGCGCCGTCCAGGGTGCTGGAGGGTGGCGAGGAGCCCGGACGGGCCCGCCACCGTGCCGGGAGGAGGCGAGACATGGCATTGAATATTGTCGTGATCGGCGCTGGAGCCGCGGGGCTCAAGGCCGCGAGGGATCTGGCACGCAAGGGAGCGACGGTGACGGTGCTCGAGGCGCGCAACCGGGTGGGGGGCCGAGCCTGGACGGACACCTCCCTGGGGACGCCCGTCGACCTGGGCTGTCGGTGGCTCCACGGAGTGATTTCCAAGGACCTGACCAACCCTCGCTCGAACCCATGGGCGCGGATCGCGAGGCAACTCGGCACCGAGGCCTACGAGGAGCCTGAAATCGAGAACCACCTCTTCCATGGCACGACGGAGGGGGAGATGGAGATGCTCTGGAACGTCTATGACGAGCTCGAGCGTTCCATCGTCGAGGCCGGAGAGCAGGGCCAGGACCGGGCGGCGAGTGAGGTCGTGCCACTGCCAGGCGCCCGTCCCGTCGCGCTCGTGGCCCGCACCATGCTCGGCCCGCTCGAGGAGAGTACGGAGCTCGACAATTTCTCAACCCTCGACAAGGCGCGGGTTTCGGATGAAGGGAGCAACTTCCTCTGGAGCAAGGGGTATGGAGAGCTCATCAAGAGCTATGGGAAACGGGTGTGCGAGGGTTACGATAAACTCAAAATCCACTTCTCCCACGTAGTCAAACGCATCCTCTGGGACGGGCCCACGGTGCGAGTGAAGGTAGAGGTAGAGGGTAAGGACGTGCTTTTCGAGGCGGATGCGGTCGTGGTGACGGTGCCGACCGCCTGCATCAATGACGAGGATGGGTTGAAATTCGAACCGCCCCTGCCCACGCAGACACGCACGGCCCTGACGAACCTGCCGCTGGGGCACTACCTCAAGGTGGCCCTGAAGTTCAAAGACAAGCTGATGGAGCAGCCCAGGAACAACTGCACGCTCTACCAGAGCGGGGGTGATACGCCCTTTCGCAAGTTCACGCTCAACCTCGACGGTTCCACCATCGCGGTGGCGTACGCCGGTGGTCAACGGGCGGCGGAGTTGGCCATGCATCCCCCGGAGGACGTGGCCCGGCTCGCGCTCGAGGCGCTCGAGCTTACGCTCGGCGACAAGCTCGGCGACAAGCTCGCCGACCCGCCCAATCAGCTCGTCTATAATTGGACGACGGATCCATTCTCACGCGGCGCCTATTCCTACATGAGACCGGGTGGTGGCGATGCGCGCAAGGTGCTCGCCACGCCCATCGACGGGAGGCTCTACTTCGCCGGAGAGGCGTGCTGGGTCACGGCCTACGGGACTGCCCACGGGGCGTACTGGTCCGGAAAGCAGGCGGCACTCAACGTGCTCAGGGACTGGAGCAGCAAGCTGACTTCGACCCAATGACGTAGCGCTCCCGCCGCTCGGGGTGACTGGGCGGGTGGTCTGGGGCCCAAGAGTGTTCATGGGGCGGCATGCCAGGGCACCAGAAGTCCGTGCCCGGACAGGATGCGCATAGAGGTCCGTTCCATAGGAAGAAGCTCCCATCCCGGGGGCCTGAAGGCTTCTTCCTCAGGCACCCAAGCATGGACAACTCCAATGACAGGCGAGGCACACTCCGGCCCGGGTGCTCCTCGAACCCTCGCGCAGCCGCGCAGGTGCCCTCTCGACCTGCGCGACCCTCGGGAAGGGGGCGCCCGAGGCCCACGGCGAGTCGGGTCAGTGGGCGATATAGCTGGAGAACTCGCCCGGCTTGAAGGTGCGGAGCGTGCCCAGGCCGACAGCCGTGCCGGTGCAGTCTCCGCTCCGGTACGCGACGACCTGCTCGATGTTGCTCCATCCCACGAGCGAATCGGCCTCGGCGGGGAACGGCGTGCAGGTCCCATCCGGATGGGGAACGTTCGCGACCAGCGTGGCGAAGTACCCGGCGTAGAACGAGAGTCCAGTGGTGGGCGCGGCCGCCGAGGTCTGTGCCGCGGTCGCAGTGAAGGCGGCGCAGGCGAGCGTCACGGCGGCGAGAACGAGCTTCGAACGCATATCGGATTCTCCAGGAAAGCATGCGAAACGTCGCACCGCATCCTGGCCCAGCGGGAAAGCCGATTCAATCGATAAAGGCGGCCATGGGGCGGTCGCTCGCGAAGCATAGGAAGGAGTGAAGGCCTGTTGAGAGGAGCGGACTGGAAAGGAAGATTTCAACCGCATCAACATTCCTATCGCGGCTCGTCGCCGTGGTCGAAGTGGGGCTCGGAGAGGTCTCTCCCCGCCAGTTCCATCTGCAATCGTTCCTGAAGCCGCCGCGGCGCGGGACATCGACGCGCCGGGGATGAGGGCCGATGTCGATGATCGCGATTCTCACTTTTTCGTCACAAAAACATTCAGAAGCGATGCCTGAACAAGCATGTCTTGATCTTTTTTCCTGGCCTCCTCTATACCAGCTGGCCTCCTCTATACCAGCGCGCCGCATCTTTGAGAGGAGATTGTATTGAGATTGCTTGCCTTGAAGAGTGCTCGGACGGCTCTGACATTGCTGCTTCTGTCGTCGTACCCCGCGATTGCAGCCACTCCGGAACGCGTGGATGCATCGCTGCAGCGTGCCAAGGAACTGGAACCTGCCGCCTCCGTCACAGCCACCGCAGGTCATAAGAAAGAGCCGGAAATCCATGGCCGGGTCGACCAGCAACGGCTGACGAACCGGGCGACGGCAGGGGGCGCCACCCCGCTCGCGGGTAACAACACGCCGGGGACCGCGCAGTACCTCGACCTGAACACCCAGGTGAGCGCCCCCCTGGCCACACCGGGCGAGCAAGCCTGGTACTATGTCTACGTGCCGGCCAACGGCAAGGTCACGGCCTTCCTCCAGACGGTGAACAACGCCAGTCTGGATTATGATCTGTACCTCTACAAATACAACCCGGTGGACGGCTCGCTCGCGCTGCAGGCCCAGTCGTTCTATGCGCCCACGCACTACGAGCAGGCCAGCACCTCCGCGGCTGCTGGTGACTTCTATTTCATCCTGGTTCATGCCTACCAGGGGGCGGACCCTGTCAATCCGTACACGCTGGCCGTCCTGTTCTCATCCCTTCCTGACGTGGATGAGCCCAATGACAATCCCTGGCAGGCCAAGAGCGCCATCGATGGGGTCGCGGTGGTTCGCAAGCTGGACAACGGCTTCGACGAGGACTGGACCCGCCTCACCCTCACCCAGGAGAACACCTTCGTATTTTCGCTGAGCACGGCGGCAACGGGGACCTACCAGCTTCACCTGTTCGGTACCAACATCCACGGCGCGCCGCTCGCCACCATCAATAAGAACACCCAGGCCGCCGTCACGCTGCCTCCGGGCACCTGGTACGTGCGCGTGCTCTCACTCGACTCAGTCATGCCCGCCGAACCTTATACCCTCCGCGTGGCCGTGGCGGCCGGCTCGCTGACGGACATCAAGATCCTCAACCACGCTGGGGTTGAAGATTATATCAACTATGGACAGGGCCCCTCCTGGCGCATCCAGACGAGCGCCACCTTCCAAGGTGTCTTGAAGGACCGGTACGGCCGCGTGCTGCCGAACACCCCGGTGAACCTCGCCGTCTACACGCCGAAAACCTACCGGAAGGAGACCTTTGCCACCGGCCTGTCGGATTCCAATGGGGCATTCAGCATCCCGGTGGAGCTGCCTGCGGCTCTCGGCACAATGGCGTATGACTTCGTGTTTGGGGCGGAGTATTACGATCTCGCGACCTTCAGCCTGTCCGCAGACGGCGTCTCGGTAGGTCGGCACCTCTATCACTACGCCTATACGCGGTGGTACCCGGTCGGTCTCTAGGAAGCACCCTTTTCACGGTGCCGGTGGCGGCTCCAAGCAGGGAAGGGGGTCGTCACCGGCGTCTGGACATGTGGAGGCGGGTCGCTTCTGAGGTCCGCGGGTACTCCGCCTCTCAATGCCTGGGCTCGGCGGCGTCTTCTCCCGCCTCGCTGCTGCCTGGGGCGCCTCGCTCGCCTCCTCCGCTCCCGCTCGGGGGAGCGATCGGACTCGACGACGGCGCCCAGGTGATGCTCCACGCTGACGGAATCACGCTCGTGGCCCGACTCGCGGACTCCACCCAGGCCACCTGCTCCGACGGGCTGATCCACCACCAGCTGTAGCCCAGGAGCACACGCTCACCCGAGGTGGCCCCGCGCTGGGGCCACCTCTCCTGCGAGCGGAATGGCACCTGCACGCCGGGTCATTCCTCCACGCTGATGCCCGAGCCACCCATTTCCTTCGGGACGTCCTTCATTTTCGGCAATCCATCCTTCATTCGGAGCTTCGACTCCTGATAGTGGACATGGATGCCGGGCCGGAATGGGAGGTCTGGAATCACTGCCGCATACACGTCGGTGAGTCCCATGCCGGGGTGCTCCGTGAAGATGTGGCCTCCACAGGTCTTGCACCATTTGCGATAGCTGTGCGGCGTCTTGTTGTAGGTGCCGATGTTGTCCGCCCCCTGAGTAATACGCACCGCCTCGGGCTTCCACAACGTGAAGGCGTTGACCGGCCCCGCCGACCAGCTTCGGCAGGACTCGCAATGGCAATAACCCATCGCGGCCGGCTCACCGCTGACCGTGAACTGAACCGCGCCGCAGAAGCAGCTCCCGTTGTAGACCTTCCCATTGCTCATGATGCATCTCCTTCCTTCGAGAGAGTCAGCAAACCACGAGGGTTAGTGTGTTGCCGCGGCTCGATGTTTGTGCGGCGGTCCGGGCCCCCTGGGAGTGTGGCCTGGCGGACGTGCGCCCACCAAGGCCCACGCCAGCCGGCGCCGCAGTGCATCCAAATTCGAGCACTAACCAACGTGAAGCACCCACGCGTCAGGTGTTTGCAGCTCCCAGAATCTGTTGCGCCCCCTGCCCGGTGGAGAGCCGCCATCGGGCTTCTTTTGTCCTCTGGGGTACGATCCAAGCCTGCACCGCGCCCGACCCCGAGGGGGGCTCGCCTGGAGATGAGCTCCGCGAGCGGGCAGGCACACGAAGCTCGGCACGATGACGGTGCAGTAACTCCGCGGTGAGCCACGGCGGGTGCTGGCGTACGCGTCAGCACCCGCCAGGGTCCGTCCTTAATCGCGCGCACCCCTCCCGCCTCCTTCACGTAGCTCCTCGTTACTCTCGTGGAGACATTCCAGACCGCGCTGCTCGTCCTGACCAACGGGCAGGCCCTGAGGGAAGTGCTCGACTCTGGCGAGTGACGGCGGCAGCGCCAGGACTCACCTGCGGGACAGCATCCGTTCGAGCCAGGCCTCGCGAGCCGCGTTCGCTGCACGGGAGATGGCGGCATGCGGCGCCATCTGGTTGAAACCGTGGAACGCGCCGCCCCAGACGTGGAGCTCCGCATCGCCACCAGCCGCCCAGATCGCACTCGCGTAGGCAACGGCCTCGTCGCGGAAGACTTCCGCCGCCCCCACGTCGATGAAGGTGGGTGGCAGGCCGCGCAGGTCCGTCGCGCGAGCAGGAGCCGCGTAGATCGACACCTCGTCCGTTCCGCGCCGGTCTCCGAGCAGGGCCGTCCAGCCGGTCAGATTGCTGACGCGAGCCCAGATGCCGATTCCCTGGAACTGGTACGACGAGACGGTTTCGTTCCGATCGTCGATCATCGGGCACTCGAGGAGTTGTCCGAGCAGCTTCGGCCCCTGGCGATCGCGCGCCAACAGGGTGGTGCCAGCGGACAGGCCGCCCCCGGCGCTTCCGCCGAAGATGATGAGTCGCTCCGGATCGACCAACAACTCTCCTGTGTGTGCGGCCATCCACGCGAGTCCCGCGTAGCAATCCTCGACGGGGATGGGATCGGGGTGCTCGGGTGCCCTCCGATATTCGACCGTGACGCACACCGCGTCGAACTTCATCGCCCACGCCACCAGGTCGGAGGCACCCGCGAAACGGTTGGACATGACCATCCCACCGCCGTGGATGTGATAGATGCCGGGTCCCGGCCTGGCATGGTCCTTCCGTGAGATCACCGAGACGATGATGTCCACGCCCTGGTAGCCGGGAATGGTGAAGTCGACGCACTGGACCGGCCGGTCGCCGATCTGCTCAGAGAATGGTGGACCGCGACGGCAAGATTTATCAGCTCGTCAATGACCAGAAGCGCGCCTGGCACGCGGGCAAGGGCGAGTTGCACGGCGTGCCCACCGACGTCAACGGGCGCTCCATCGGCATTGAGATCGTCAACGACGGCAGCGGCAAGACGGCCTTCACCGACGCCCAGTACAAGTCGCTCACCCAGCTCGTTGGCTACCTCAAGCAGGAGTACAAGGTGCCGATGAACAACATCGTCGGGCACAAGGACGTCGCCGTCCCCAAGGGCCGCAAGAACGACCCGGCCGCCAACTTCGATTGGAGCCGGCTGCGCAAGGGCATCTCCTGAGGTCGTAGGAGAGGCCCCCATCACCTCGGGGCCTCTCTCATCTCCGGTGTGGACCGGCACTCGCCGCACCACCCTCAGGATGGCAGAGGCCCGTCGGCACGCACCTTCGGCATGTTTTCCTTCATGACGCACCTCCTTCGAGAGCGCGAGCGCCCTCCGTGGGGGCTGGGAACTCCTCGGGGGGAACTGGCACGAGCCGCGGGTTGCCCCGGTCGAACCAGGTGTAGACGGTGGGCAGCACCAGCAAGGTGAGCAGCGTCGAGCTGAGGAGCCCGCCGATGACGACGGTGGCGAGCGGCTTCTGCACCTCGGCCCCTGCCCCGCTGGCGAACGCCATGGGCAGGAAGCCGAGCGAGGCCACCAGCGCCGTGGTGAGGACGGGCCGCAGGCGCACGTGGGCGGCATCATGAGCGGCCTGGGCTGGCGAGAGTCCGTCCTGACGCAGCTTGAGGATGTACGCCACCAGGACGAGTCCGTTGAGCACCGCCACGCCAAAGAGGGCGATGAAGCCCACCGCCGCGGAGATGGACAGCGGCATGCCACGCACGAGCAGGGCCAGCACACCGCCCGTCACCGCGAAGGGGATGTTGAGGTAGATGAGGACCGCGGGCCGCACCGCGTTGAACGTGGTGTAGAGCAGCACGAAGATGAGCAGGAGCGTGAGCGGCACCACGTACGCCAGCCGGCGCGTGGCGGACTGGAGGTTCTGGAACTGGCCTCCCCAGTCGAGCCAGTAGCCGGGCGGCAGCTTCACGTCGCGGGCGATGACCTCCTGCGCCTCGGTGACGAAGCCCTGAAGGTCTCTGCCGCGAACGTTGGCCTCGATGGTGAGCCGGCGCTGGATGTTCTCCCGGCTCACCTGGGCGGGGCCCTCCTCCACTACCACCCTGGCCAGTTGGGAGAGGGGAATGAGCTGCCCCGAGGGGCTTGCTACCTTGAGACCCTCGAGTTGCTCCACACTCTGCCGGGCGTTGGGGGCGAAGCGCGCCTGGAGGGCGAAACGCTTCTGCCCCTCCAACACCGTGCCCACCTCCTTGCCACCGATGGTCTCGATGGTGTCCAGCACGTCTCGCGCGTTGATTCCGTAGCGGGCAATGGCCTGGCGGTCCACCTGGATGCGCGCGACGGGCAGGCCCGCCACCTGCTCGGCCTTCACGTCGGCGGCCCCCGGCACCTTCGATAGCGCGGCAACGAGCCGGTCTCCCGTCTTCTTCAGCACCTCCAGGTCCTCGCCGTAGAGCTTCAGCGCCACGTCCGAGCGCACTCCGGAGATGAGCTCGCTCACGCGCAGCTCAATCGGCTGGGAGTAGCTGAAGAGACTGCCGGGCACTTCCTTTCTCAACGCCTCGTCGAAGCGCGCGATGAGCTCCTCGCGGTTGCTGGCCGTCGTCCACTCCTCGTGGGGCTTGAGCATCACGAAGATGTCGCTGATTTCGACACCCATCGGGTCGGTGGCGATCTCGGCGCGGCCCGTGCGGGAGACGACAGTGATGACCTCGGGGAAACGCTTGAGCACCTTCTCGATGAGGCCCGTCTGGCGCACGGACTCCTCCAACGACACGGAGGGAACACGCCACGCCTGGAGCGCGATGGCTCCCTCGTCCAGCCGGGGGATGAACTCCGCCCCCAGGAAGGGCACGATGGCGAGACTCACCGCGAGCACCGCGGCGGCGATGCCCACCACGGCCTTGCGCCGCTTCAGGCACCAGGCGAGCGTGGGCTCATACACGCGGCGGGCCCCACGGATGATGAAGCTCTCCTCCTCCTTCGCCTTTCGGGGCAGGAAGAGTGAGGCGATCGCCGGCACGAAGGTGAGGGAAAGCACGAAGGCCCCCGCCAGCGCGCAGATGACGGTGATGGCCATGGGCTTGAACATCTTCCCCTCGACGCCGCTGAGGGCGAGGATGGGCAGGTAGACGACGGCGATGATGGCCTCGCCGAAGGCGGCGGCCTGGCGGATTTCCACGGCGGAGCGGTACACCACCTCGTCGCGCTCCTCGCGGGTGAGCTCCCGGCCGAGCTCGTGGTTCTTCTCCGCGATGTGCCGCACGGCGTTCTCGATGATGATGAGCGCGCCGTCGACGATGAGGCCGAAGTCGATGGCTCCCAGCGACATGAGGTTGCCGGAGATGCCCAGCGCCCCCATGCCGATGAAGGCGCACAGCATGCAGAGCGGAATGACGCTCGCGACGATGAGGCCCGCGCGCAGGTTGCGCAGCATGAGGAAGAGCACCACGATGACCAGGACGCCGCCCTCGATGAGGTTCTTGGCCACCGTATGGATGGTTTTGCGGACGAGGTCCGTGCGGTCGTAGAAGGTGTCGAGCGTGACGCCTTCGGGCAGGGTGGGCCGGATGGCCTCCACGGCCTCCTTCACGCGGTTGACCACCTCGCGCGAGTTCTCCCCGATGCGCATCATGACGATGCCCGTGACGGCCTCTCCGCGCCCGTCCCGGGTGACGGCGCCCTGGCGCACCATGGGAGCGAACTTCACCTCGGCCACGTTGCGGATGTAGACGGGGACGCCTTGAGGTGAGGTGGCGACGACGATGTTGCCGATGTCCTCCAGCGACTCCACGAGCCCCTCGCCGCGAATGAGCACCTGCTCGGGCCCACGGGCGATGTACGCACCGCCCGCGTTGGCGTTGTTCTCCTCGAGAGCGCGGAACACCTGCGCGAGCGATAGCCCGTAGGCGGTGAGCCGGGCCGGGTCGAGCTGCACCTCGTACGTCTTGAGCTCGCCGCCGAACGCGTTGACCTCGACGACGCCCGGCACGGAGCGCAGCCGGGGCGACACCTGCCACTCCAGGATGCTGCGCAGCTCCATGGGGCTCTTGCCCTCGCCCTTCACCTCGAACTGGTAGATTTCACCCAGGCCCGAGGAGACGGGCCCCATTTCCGGCGTGCCGTAGCCCTCGGGGATGGCCTCCTTCGCGGCGGCGAGGCGCTCCCCGACGAGCTGGCGGGCGAAGTAGATGTTCACCTCGTCCTTGAAGACGATGGTGACGACGGACAGGCCGAACTTGGAGACGGAGCGGATTTCCTCCGTGTCCGGCATGCCGCTCATCGCCGTCTCGATGGGCACGGTGATGAACTTCTCCACCTCCACCGGCCCCAGGCCCGGCGAGGAGGTGAGGACCTGCACCTGGACGTTGGTGACGTCCGGGACGGCGTCGATGGGCAGTCTGCTCAGCGCGCTCAGGCCGAAGCCAATGAGAACCACCGACAGGATGATGACGATGAAGCGATTCTTGATGGAGAAATGGATGAGCTTGTCGAACATGGCGCCCGCCTAGTCGGAATGGCCCTCGCCCATGCTCTCCTTGGAGAGCTCGGACTTGAGGATGAAGGCACCCTGCGTCACGACCAGAGTGCCCGGCTCGATACTGGAGAGGATTTCCACCTCCTTCGCGGAGCTGGCGCCTGTACGCACCTTCAGCGGCTTGAATCGGTTTTCCCCTGCTGGGACGAAGACCACCTGCTCCTCGCCCACCTTCTGGACGGCCTCCCGCGGAAGCACGACGCGTTGAGGTTGAGCCCCTCCTCCATCGGCTTGCACATCCGCCTTCGTGGCGATTTCGGCCTGGGCGAACATGCCCGGCTTGAGCGCCCCGTCCGTATTGGGCACCACCACGCGCACGGAAATGGTGCGCGTCTTCTCGTCGACGAGGTCGCCGATGTACTCCACGCGGCCGGTGAAGCGCCGCTCGGGCAGTGCGGAGACGGTGAAGTCCACCGGCTGGCCCACGCGCACCTGAGCGAGCTGCGACTCGGAGAGGTCGAGCAGCACCCACAGCTCGGTGAGGTCCGCCACGGTGAAGAGCGCCGTGGCCGCCTCCACCGTCTGGCCTACGATGCCGGCAATCTCCACCACCGTGCCGTCCAGCGGACTGGGGGCGGGGAAGCGCGAGCTGTAGTGCTCGTTGCCGCGCAGCGCGGTGATCTCCGCATCCGAGAGGCCGACCGCGTGCAACCGCCCGTCGGCCGCGTTGCGTTCCGCCTGGGCGGTGACGAAGGCGCTCTCCGCCTCGCGCATCTCCCGCTCGCTGCTGATGCCCTTGGCGAAGAGTTCCTTCTCCCGGCGGAAGTTGTCTTCGGCCACCTGCGTCTTGGTGGCGGCGGAGAGATAGTCGGCGCGGGCGCGGCCCAACTCGGGGCTCTCCAGGTAGCCCAGCGCCTGGCCCTTCTTCACCTTCTGGCCGAGCGACACCTCGATGCTGGCGAGCCGCCCTGGCACCCGGGCCGCCACCCGGGCCACCCCCTTCTGGGTGAAGGTCACGCGCGCGGGGACCGCGAGCCCCACGGAGAGTGCTTTGCGCTGCACCGTGTCCGTCTTCAGTTGCGCCGAGCGCACCGCTTCGGGGGTGAGCTGGATGACCTCTTCGTGCCCACTCCCGCCACCGTGGGGACCTTCCGCCCCCGTGTCCGCGTCGCCGTGGGAAGCCTCTGCTTGCGTCTTGTTGGGGGCGCCCTCGCGCCCACTGACGCTGGATTCCGAGCCCCCCTTGTCGCGACAACCGAGGAGGAGACTGGCAGACAGTGCGAAGAACAGCAGTGTGCGAGGATTCATTGGATGCTCCCGACTGCCCGTTTGAGTTGTGCGTCCGCCGCGGAAAGCTCCTCGAGCGCTTCGATGGAGCCGCGCCGCGCGTCGAGGGCGTCCCGCCGGATGAGGAGAAGCTGGAGGAAGTCCACCTTGCCGGCCCGGTACGCCTCGTTGACCAACGCGAGGTTCTGCTGGAGCGCCGCCAGCACTTCCTCGCTGAACACCTCGACTGCGGCGCTCGCCGCCCGGTAGCGCGCCAGGGCGAGCCCAACTTCCGAGCGCACGAGCCGCTCCGTGGCCTCCAGAGACGCTTGCGCCTGCACCACGCGCGCGGCGCTCACCCCCCGGGCCGCCTGGTTACGGTTGAAGAGGGGCAGCTCGATGCCGAGCGTGCCCTGGATGATTTGCGCGCCCTCCTCGAGGCCGTAGCTGGCCCCGAGGCGAGGGCTGGGCAGGGCCTCGCGCGCGGCGAGCTTCGCCTCCGCGCGCGCCGCCTCCAACTCGGAGCGCGCCGCTTTCGCATCGGGCCGCTGCGCGAGGGCCCTCTCCAGGAGGGCGTCGGCGGACAGAGGCGCGGCGGTGACGGGCCGCAAGCCCCCTTGGAGTGTCAGCTCGTCGGAGGGCTCCAGGCCCAGGAGCAGGCGTAACTCCGCCAGTGCCACCACTTGCCGCTGCGCGGCGAGCGCACGCTCGCGGGCGGCCCTGCCCAGCTCCACGCGCGCGGTATTCACCTCGATGAGGGAGGCAGCGCCGGCCGCCTGGCGCTCCTCGGCGGCCTTGAGGGACTGCTCCGCGAGAGTGCGGCCCTCGTCGGCCAGACGCAGCTCCAGGTCCGCCGCCAGCGTCCTGGCGAAGGCCTCGCGCACCTTGGCGGCGAGCTCCACCCGCAGTGCCTCGAGCCGCGCCTGGCCCGCGGCGAGTTGCGCCTCGGCGGCCTCCTTGCGCGCGCCTCGCTGTCCGAAGACTTCGAGCCGCTGGCTCACTCCCAGTCCGAGCTCGAGGCTGCTGGCTCCGTTCTTGAGACGCGGGCCCACCGCACCTTGGAGCTCCGGGTTGGTCTGCAAGAGGAGCGAGGCACCTTGCAGCCGGGCCTGGGCCGCGGCGGCATCGGCTTGAGCGGAGATGAGACGTGGGCTGCGCTCGAGCGCGAGGGCAACCGATTCATTCATTGTCAGCGCGCGGGCCGCGAGGGCGGGGGCTGACACCAGTAACAGCAGGCTTGTGATGCGAAGGCGTGCGAGCACAGGACTCACTCATGGAGAAAGGGAGGTTGGGCCCAGGGCAATGCCGAGCAGGCAGTGGCCATGGAGTCCCAGGGCAGACACGCCGCCTGGACTCCGGGCCCCTTCCGAGCTCCGGTGCACTGCCTGAGGATGTGAGGGCACCCGCGGACGCGGGGACGTACGGACAGTCCCGCCCCACGGCGCTACCCGCGTGCGATGGCGATGTCCGGCCGGGCCCCTCGCGTCAGCCTCGACGGCACACGAAGGCCGTGTCGAGTCGATGGCCCCGGGGCCATGGCTACCCGGGCGCACGACAGGACACGCGCCTCCGATACGCTCGGCAAGGCGCCTGCGCCTACCCTAATAGAGGGGAGGACCGAGGGACTCGGACGCTATGCGGATATGGGCGGCCGAAGGAGGCGGGCACGCATGCCCTCGGCCACCTTCTCGTGGACAAAGGGGGTACGTGGAGATTCGGCCGTGTCCGCGAGCTCCCCCTGGGGCGCTACAGCGGGAGCGATGGACTGGCTCGCACAGCACCCGCAGTGGTGAGCCGTGGGGCCGCAGCCGTGCTCCTTGCCCGTATTCAGGTCCGTTTCACCCGCCTCGAAGTGCGCGAGGTGCCCGGACGTGACGTAGTGGACGGCTGCCTCGAGCGCCTCCCCGAAGGTAGGCACCAGACCGTTCACCAGTGCGATGACCAGGAGCAGGCGCAGCACGGAGAGTGGATTAGCGCATGGGCCGCTCCGCCGCAACCCCATACCCAGCCTGAATGATGGGACAGTGGCCGACCCAGCATGGACGTGGCCGGCGACCGTTGGCCTACGGACGCGCTGGTGGCGCGAGGCGCTGGTGCGTGCTCAGGGCACCGAGGCGCGCTGCTGCGCGAGCATCCAGTCCCAGAACGCGTAGTTGTCGTACTGCTGGGTCCAGCAGTCGTGATTGCCACCCGGCAGCACCGTCAGCCGGGCGATGTCGCTGCCCGTCGTCACCACGCCCGGCTGGGAGGTCCACGTCGGGCTGGAGGCGCCGGGGAACAGGTACGTCAGCGTCGCGGTCGGCTCCGGCACGGTCACCATCTGGTTCTGACCGTAGTTCTTCGTCACGCCCAGCAGCCACGAGCGCTCGGCGGAGAGCGACGTGCCATCCGCGAACGAGTGGACCGCCCACACGGGGACGTTCTTGAGCTGGGTGATGGTGGGCCCTGGCGCGCCGATGTTCGTCGCCATGGGCGCCAGCGCCGCCAGACGGCTGCCGTACTGATATGCATACTTCCAGGCGCCATAGCCACCGAAGCTCAGGCCCGTGAGATAGATGCGCGTCGTGTCCACGCGGTAGTTGGCCACGAGGAAGTCGATGAAGGTGTTGAGCTCGCTGGGCAGCCAGTCCGTGGGCGCGCGTGGGGTGAAGACCATCACCTGCTTCTGACCGAAGTACGCCTTGCCCTGCGCCGAGCCCTGGAGCTTCTTCAGCGCTCCGTGCCTGGTGACGACGGTCAGCAGGTTCGCCTCGGTGGTGGACGTGCCGAACTCGGTCAGGCCGTTCAGGTGGATGATGACCGGGTAGTACGTGTCCGGGGACGTGAGGTAGCCCGGGGGCAGGTACTCGCCGTAGCCGTAGATCGCGCCCGTGCTCGAAGCCAGACGCGCCACCACCTGGTCTTCCGTGGTGATGACGAGCGACGACGACCGGGTACCCCACACGTCGGCACCGTCCGTCTCGGCACCGCCGCAGGCAACTGTCCACACTGCAAGGAATAGCGCGACCCCTGGCATCCGCATGATGTGCTCCCTGACTGGGTTCACGGCCCCGCCAGCGTGCCAAAAGACCCGATTTCCAGGAATACCATTTCAGTCGATTTTCACCCGAATACTTTCAATCCAGCTGCAAATGTCTCCATGAAACTCCAATTCGGACCGACACACGCACCTGCACACCGCTCTCTCCACAGGTGCCTCGCGCCGTCGAGCATCCACCGCATGACATCTCCAAGTGGAAGGGCATGTGCTACCGCGGCATCGACGAGGAGACTGCGCTCGAGAGCGAGCGCATCCTCGACCTGGTCCTGACCACACGCGAGCTGGGGCTGCCCGTGGACCGGACTCGTCAAAGACAAGCAGGAGTCTTCTGGGAAGAGACTCCGCCGATGTCGAACGGGTTGGAGAAAGGCTTCTCCATGAGGCCGTGCTCCAGGTTGGGCCCGCCCGGGCAGCTGTTATGCTTCCAAGCCATGGGTGACGCGACGAAGCTCGTGGGCGCACGGAACGTGCGCGTTTCGGCGGAGTTCTGGAAGCAGGGCGAAGCGCTGCGCGGGAAGAACGTGTTCCTCGACCTGGTCCTGGAGAAAGGCCCTGGCAAGACGGGAGAGCTGCCGCTGGAACTGCCGGAGGAGACACGGCTGCTCGGCTACGCGCGGCAGGAGCGGGACTACCTCGCGTTCCTGCGCACCGTGGAGCCCTTCCTGCCCGGGACTCCCACGACGGGGTACCGCTCGTGGGGCGAGGCTCTGTTCGAGTCGGAGGCCCAGGCCCGCTGGCACGTCACGTTCCATTTCGGCGCGAAGCCCCGCGTGCGGGTGCGGCGTATGGTCTGGGCCGACGTGAGCCTCGCGGCCGTGAAGCCGCTGGTGGCTCGGAGGACGGCCCAGGGCGGGAAGGGTGAGGTGCTCTACGTTCACGCGGACACCCGCTTCCATGGCGTGCGCGTCGCCCGCAACGTGCTGGCCATCCGCAAGGGGCGGCTCGGTGAGGTGGAGCGTACGTCGTCCAAACGCTACGCGCACGAATGGCAGGCGAAGGCCGCGGCGGAGAAGTTGATGGTGAAGTTGCGCGCGGAAGGCTTCACGCGCCGCAGGGGTTGAATCCGTCTACGGTCACCTCCAGGAGTCCTCGGAGTGCTCGGTGTGCAGGCCGGGCCGCTGGTGCCGGAGCGAAGCCACCGCGTCCCGGGTCACCCAGCCCGGGGCCCGCCTGGCAGGCCGCGTGGGCAGTCCCAGGTGCTTCACAATGGCGCGCATGCCGTTGGGTGCTGTCACGTACGCCATCACCCGGCGCCTGCCGCCACACCTCACGCAGACGAACACGTCCAATGCCAAAGTGCAGCGTAGCAGCCCCGCCCAGTCTACTCGCGGCCTCCTCTCCTTTGGCATAGCACTCGGTCCGTATCGAAATGGCCGGATTTGTGCGCGTGTGGTACCGAGTATGGCCATGTTCAAAATCCATGTGATTCATGCCGGCAATCGGCACCACTACGAAGAGGCACTGGAGCAGCACCACCGCATCCGCCATGACATCTATGTCGGCGAGCGGAAGTGGATGGAGTTGGAGCGTCCTGATGGTCGTGAAATCGATCAGTTCGACACGGATAAGGCTGTCTATCTTCTGGGCATCGAGCCCGGCAGAGGCGTTGTCGGGGGCTCCCGCCTCGTACCGACTCTCGGGCCGAATCTCATGAGCGATGTTTTTCCAGAGCTTGCCAATGTGCGCGGGCTACCGCGAGCCTATGACATCTTCGAATGGACGCGGATCTTCATCATTCCCGCAAAGCGTGAGAGCGGACGGCTCAGCCAAGCAGCCGGCATCGTCTACTGCGGCATTCTGGAGTTCTGCCTGTCCCAGCATATCCGGCAGTTGAGTGTCGTCTGTGAAGACTACTGGATTCCGCGCCTTCAGGCGCTGGGTTGGAGCCCAGTGCGTCTTGGAGAGGCAATCCTGAAGGATGACATGTCCATTGTCGGGATTACGTGCGACATGACAGAAGAGGCTCTCGCGAAGACACGCTCAACCTATTCGATTGACGACAGCGTCATGGCTCCAGAGTTCGTTCCCAACGAACTCCTCATGCTGGATTTCAACTCTTGCCAATGACTTGGTGGCGCATAGGCGGAAGAGAGGCCGTGTTTGAGGGGGAGGGCTGGAGGGGAGGGGCCGAGGAGGGCCGCAGCGCACACCTGCCGTGGGCAAGCCCATGTCGACGGGGTGCTGGGCTCAGCCGAAGCGGCCGCTCTTCACGGGTGAATCCGAGAGGTGCCGCCGCCGCAGGCCCTGCTGGACGAAGAGGCCTCCCGCGGCAGCGTCCTTCAGCGAGCCCATCGCGGCCACCAGCCGGGAGAGGACGGGCAGGTCCTCCAGCGCATCCTCGGAGAGCTTCGCGGAGATGACCCCTTGCGCCAGCTCCTCCACGGGGCCCTCGGCCGGCGGTGTCCGCTCGCCCGGTCTGGCATCCGGGTCGAGGCGCAGCCGCTCCCCCCAGGGAGCGAAGTTCATCTGGTACATGAATGTCGTGAGGTCCGCGGTGAAGGGGAGCTCCTCGGTCCACTGCGTGGCATGGCTCCAGAGCACCTGCCCGGGCCGGTGCGGTTGGAGCGTCTTCAGCAAGGGGGGCTCCAGGTTCATCAAGTCATAGGCCACCACCAGGCCCGGCGCGTCACTTCCCTGCTCGGGCCACGGCTCGGCGGGGACTCCGAGCACGCGGGCCGTGGCATGCCCGAGGATGGCGCTGTACCGCTCCGGGAGGATGAAGACGCGCGGGAGCAGGCGTCCCGTCTGGGACAGAACGGCCTCCACGCGGCGGATCCCCTCGAGGCAGGTGCTCACCGAGTCCTGCACGAAGGCATAGCGCCCGTTCATACCCGCCTCCCAACCGTGGGCAGACAGGTGTAGCAGCACTCCGCCCGTGACGACGAAGTGCCAGCCGCGCAGGTCGCTCGAGTCCAGCGGCGTCACGGCCTGCAGGGCCTCGGCGCGGGCAAGCATCTGGCGGATGCGCTCGGCCATGGCGGGATAGTGGGGGGCGTTCGGGTCCTCCGGCGGGATGCGCGCGAGCAAGGCCTGGAGTCCGAGCACCAGTCGGCGAGGCTCCTCCAGATCGCCCGACATGATGGCGTTGTAGGCGAGCCGGTAGCGGCACATGAAGCTGCTCTCCACGAGCCGAGGCAGCGTGTGCAGCGTCTCGACCGCCGCTTCGTGGTGGCCAGCGCCCTCCAGCGCGGTGATGAACTCGAGGAGGAGCGGCTCCTGCCGGGGCACGAGCCGGTGTGCCCGCGCCAGCGGCGTGGCTGCGATGCCGTAGAGCTTCTGCTCGATGAGCTGATAGCCCAGGTAATAGAGGGCCTGGGCGTCCTTGGGGGCGTGGGCTGCCTTGCGGATGATGTCCGCGAGCTCCTCGCCCGCGAGGCTCGCGGCGATGCGTGCGAAGAGCTCCCAGGCCTCCTTCCACTGCTCAGGATCCTCCAGCTCGGGAGCGCCGGGATACTGCAGGGCCCAGCGGAACGTGCTGTAGGCCTTGCGGGCATCCTGGGCCTGGAGCGCCTCGAGGGCTTGCTCCCGGAGAGAGGCATAGGTCGCTGTCATGGGGCGAGCCTAGCCGCAGTCGCGAGGGTTGACAGCCGCCTGGAGTCAATCCGGTTTCGTAACCGGGTTGACTCCAGTTGGGCCCTTCCTTTGCCCCCGACCCCTCATGTGCCCTGCCGCCGAATGTTGGATTTTCGAACTGCATCCGGCAGACGGTGACCCCTTGATGGGGCGTAACCTATTGAAAATGCAGGTGTTTTTCTGAAAACGTCAGGCGAAGGCAAAAAAAATGGGCGCGCGTGTCGATCCGGCCTGGGCTGGTTCGACGCCATTTCAGAAGCGAGGCATGAGGCCGAGCGCGAACCAGGGAGAGACCGATGAGAGTCATGGTGATTGTGAAAGCGACGAAGAACTCGGAAGCGAGCGTCATGCCGAGCGAGAAGCTCCTCGCGGAGATGGGCAAGTACAACGAGGAGCTGGTCAAGGCCGGCATCATGCTCGCCGGCGAAGGTCTCCATCCGAGCTCGAGGGGCAAGCGTATCCAGTTCTCGGGGGGCAAGCGCACCGTTGTCGACGGACCGTTCGCCGAAACCAAGGAGCTCATCGCGGGCTACTGGCTCTGGCAGGTCAAGTCGATCGAGGAGGCGGTTGAATGGGCTCGCCGCTGTCCAGAGCCGATGCCGGGCGAGGACGCCGAGCTCGAGATCCGTCCTGTCTTCGAAGCGGACGACTTCGGCAAGGAGTTCACCCCCGAGCTCCGCGAGCAAGAAGATCGCCTGCGCGCCGAGCTCGAAAAGCGAGCGGGCAAGTAGGAGAGGAATCGGAGGAGAACATGCGCAAGCTCATTGTTTCAGAGTTCCTGTCCCTCGATGGTGTGATGCAGGCGCCCGGTGGCGCCGACGAAGACACCGAAGGTGGCTTCCGGCACGGTGGCTGGACCATGCCGTACTGGCATGACGACATCGGTAAAGCCTTCGGCGCGTTCATGCAGGAGGTCGATGCGTTCCTCCTCGGACGAAAGACGTACGTGATTCATGCGAACGCGTTCGAGCCGATGCCGCCCGGCGACCCCTTCGGGGACATGATGAACGCCCCGGCGAAATACGTCGTATCGAAGAGCCTCGAAAAGCCCATCTGGCGAAACACGACGATCATTCGCGACAACGTCGTCGAGGCGGTTCGGAAGCTCAAGGCAGCGCCCGGCAAGAGCATCATCACGGATGGGAGCCACGAGCTCGTGCACACGCTGCTCAAGCACGACCTGGTCGATGAGCTTCATCTGCTGCTCTATCCGCTCATCCTGGGCGGCGGAAAGCGACTGCTTCCCGAAGGAGTTCACAGGACCTTCAAGCTGAAGGCGGCGACGCCCTATCCCAGTGGTGTCGTGGGCCTCCACTACGAACGCGAGCGGTGATCGGCACGAGAAGCCGAAACCGACCTCGGAGCGGTGCAGGAGCTTCGAGTCGATGTCGAGGTGAGGCGGTTGGCGTGACGTTAGGGCAGGCGCGAAGAGGTACGGTTCAACGAGCCGCGTGAGCCTGGCTGGTGGTCGAGGAGTTACCCCTTCTTCTGCTGGGCGCGCCGGGAGAAGCGCAGGATGGCGCGGAAGATGGACTCCACGCCCTCCGGGTCCACGCCCAGCTCGGTGGCCCAGGCGCGGCGCGTGGTGAGCATCGCCTCCTCGCGGGCCGGGTCCGGCACCGGTTGACCCGCCTGCGCCTTGGCTCCGAGCGCCCGTCGGGCCAGCTCGGCCCGCCGTGCCAGCAGCGCCACCAGTTCGTGGTCGAGCTGGTCGATGAGCTCGCGCGTCTCCTTGAGCTCCGGCATGCCCGTGTCGAGCGCCGGGAGCTCCAGGCCCGGCGTCTCCGGCGGGGTGGTCTCGGGGGGGAGGGCCTCCAGCTCCCGGTGAATGGTCTCGAGAGCCTCGAGCAGGTGGCTCCGCGCCTCCCGCGCGAAGGGGTTCTCGTGCTGGATGGCGGTGAAGAGGTGTCCCGCGTCCGCGCGGACGGTCTCGATGGTGCGCGACAGCGCCTTGAAGCTGGCGGGCGCGAAAGGCACGTCCACTCCCGAGCCCGCGTCCACCATCCCCTTGGCCACGAAGAAGGTGAGCGCGTGGGTGTGTGCCATCACCCGGTCATGGCCCTCGGGCGTCTGCTCGATGACCTCGCAGCCCAGCCGCTCGAAGAAGCGGCGAGCCCGGCCGGCCGCATCCGGGTGGAGCGGGTTGGGGCACACGACGACGCGCATGGGTCGCTCGGCCATGGCCAGGCTGAGGGGCCCGAAGAGGGGATGCGTCCCCACCCACGGCACCCGGGTGCCGAGCACCTCGTTCATCGCGTGCACCGGCTTCACCTTGACGCTGCCCACGTCCAGCACGAGCTGCTCCGGCTTCAGGTGGGGGAGCATCGTCTCGAGCAGCTCCTTCATTCGCGGAACCGGTACGGCCACGACGATCAGCTCGGCCCCGGTGAGCAGCTCGCGCATCGAGCCGGCGCGATGGGGCTCGGGGATGTTCGCCATGGGGTCCAACGCGCGGTAACCGATGCCCGCCTCTTCCAGCAGGGAGCCGAGCGCGCGGCCAAAGCGTCCATATCCAACGAGTGCGACCGTCATGGGCCTGACTGTACACGCGGAGGGCCCTGGCCGTGTTTCGCGGGAGCGCGTCAGGCAGTCATCTCCGCCCGGGCGCCGGGCCGCGGGCCGGGTGTGCTCGGGCGAACAGGCACCTCCACATGGCTTGGACTCGTGTCCGCGCTCCGGCGCACAGTGGCTTCCCGTGCAGCACCCGCGAGGGAATCGACGTGCCCGAAGCGAAGAAGAACGTGGAGCGGACCCGGTCCATTTTCGAGGAGATGGCCCGCTCGGGCAGCGCCCAGCCCCTCCTGGACCAGCTGGCCGATGACGCCGTCTACAAGCTCTCCCTCCCCGGAGGCACGCCCCTGAGTGGCGAGTTCCGGGGCAGGGACGCCATCCTCGGGTACTTCGACCGGCTCGACGAGGTGCTCGAGGTCCTCGAGGTGAAGACCTGGGACTTCGTCGGCAATGGGGAGCAGGTCATCGTCCTCGGTGACGAGCAGTTCGTCGTGAGGAAGACCGGGCGCACCTGCTACAGCGAGTTCGCCTTCGTCCTCGAGTTCCGTGACGGGAAGATCGTCCGCGTGCTCGTCATCGAGGACCTGTCCGGTGTCGTCGAGGCCTTCGGGCCCGCGGGCGCCCGGGGCGCCTCCCGGGCCTCCGGGTCCTAGCTCAGCACTTGCATCGTGCCGCGCGTGACGCCGAACTGCTCGTGCACCGCCGCGCGCCTCACCGCCTCGGCCGGCGAAATCCTCCCCGCCAGCAGCTCCTGGTAGGCGGCCAGCACGCGGGCGGCCTCCTCCCGGGATTCGCGGACGAACTCGACACGGAAGCGGCGCACCCCGCGCGCCAGCAGCTTCGGCACCAGCGAGGCCGCGCTCTGCGCCTGCGCGTTGAACACCGTGTTGCGGCAGCCCACGTCCACGATGACCGGGTGTTCCAGTCCGATCCGGTCCCTCAGGGAGATCTGGTGCCGCTCGCACGGGCGGCCACAGCTCTTGTAGTCGCGCCCGTTGGAGAGCGTGTGCGAGTACACGCAGTGCTCGGTGTGGAACGTGGCGATGTGGTGGTGGAGCGCCACGGCGAAGCGGTGTGCCGGCGCGTGGTCGAGCAGCGAGAAGAGCTGCGTCTCGTCCAGGTCGTGCGAGAAGGTGAGCGTGTCCAGCCCCATCCCGAGCAGGTACGCCGCCGTCACCGAGTTGGTGACGTTGAGTGAGAAGTCCCCGTGCAGCACCGGGCGCGGCTGGCCGGCGGGGCGCTCCAGGAAGTGCATCATCGCGCCCCAGTGGCGCACCAGCACCGCGTCGGGGCGCAGCTTGTCGAGGCGGGCGTCGTAGCCTTCCTCGCCCGGTTTCTGCACGCGCACGGTGGCGATCGTCACGCGCAGCCCGGCCGCCCGCGCCCGCTCCACCGCGCGCTGCAGGCCCACCATCTCCATCCAGTCCAGCTCCACCTCGCGCAGCCCGGCCGCGATGACGGCCTCCAGTTGCGCGTCGTTGCGGCACAGCGGCATCAGGCGCGCGGTGTCCTCGGCCGGTGCTTCGGGCACATGCGCGAGCAGCGAGGCGCGCACCTGCTCCAACACCGGCGTCCCCACCACCGTGCGCCGAGGGCCCTTCTCCACCTCGGAGGCCAGCCCGGTCACCAGGTCGCGGCGCAGGGCCTTGAGCTCGGACACGGGCAGGTGCAGGCCCGGCGCCAGCTCCGTGCAGTCCAGCCGCGCCAGCGTGAAGGACGTGCCTCCGAAGGCGCCCAGCTTGTCCCGCAGCAAGGCCTCGTCCAGGCCCTTTCCCTTCGCGGGCGCGAGTGGCGTCTGGCCCGTGACGGAGCCCTCGTGTCCCCAGGCGCTCGCGTGGAGGCGCAGCGGGGTGCCCTCGGCGCCGGAGACCTTCAGCGTGAGCGGGATGCGGCCCTCGGGCTCACCGTGGGCGAGCAGGCTCTCCGTGCGGCGGGCCAGCGACGGGTCGCTGTTGAGCCACACGCGCTGGCCGGGCGCCACCCGTCCCAGGTCCGGTCCCGGATGGCCGAAGCCGAGCACCCAGCCGTTGCCCCGGCGCTCGACGCGGAAGATGGGGCCTCCGGGCTCGTGCTTGTCCTCGGGGGCTCCCGCGTCGAAGACGACGCCCATGCCCGGGCGAGGATCCACGGTGGCCGGTCTGGGCTCGTCGCCCTGGAGCGGGGAGGACACCTGTCCGCTGGGAGCCTCGGGGCGCTCCTGGTGGCCCAAGCCGAGAGCCCCGGTCCACGGGCGCTCGTCGGGGGTGACGAACACCTCCTTGCCGGAGACGGAGCGCACCTGTCCGAGGTACAGGCCCCGGTGCTTGGGGAAGCGGCCCTCGACGAGCGTCTGGTGGTCCGAGCCCGCGAGGAAGCCGTTCGAGAAGCCTCGGCTGTACGTGAGGGACATGTCGGCCAGGTCGCTCGCGAGCTGGTGCTCATCCGGCCTGCCGGCGACGACTCCATCCACCCACCGCCGGTAGCCCTGCACGGTGGTCGTCACGTATTGCGGACCCTTCAGGCGGCCTTCAATCTTGAGGCTGTGGACGCCGATGTCGACCAGCTCGGGGATGGCGCGCACCCCAGCCAGGTCCTTGGGGCTGAGCAGGTATCTCACGTCGCCCAGGTCGCGCGTCTGATGGTCCACCACCAGGTCATAGGGCAGGCGGCAGGACTGGGCACACTGGCCCCGGTTGGCCGAGCGTCCGCCCCAGGCCTCGCTGGTGAGGCACTGGCCGCTCCAGGACATGCACAGCGCGCCGTGGATGAAGACCTCGAGCTCCATGTCCGTCTGCCCGGCGAGCCGGCGGATCTCCGTGGTGGACAGCTCGCGGGGCACCACGACGCGCGTGACGCCCAGGCCCCGGGCGAAGCGGATGCCCTCGGCGCTGGAGACGGTCATCTGCGTGGAGGCGTGCAGCTCCAACTGGGGGCAGATGGCGCGCGCCAGCAGGGCGATGGCTGGGTCCTGGATGATGAGCGCGTCCACGCCCGACTCGGCCACCCCGCGCAGGATGCGCTCCACCACGGGCAGCTCGGGCTCGAAGACGAGCGTGTTGAGCGTCAGGTAGGCGCGGGCCCCGGCCCGGTGGACGACGGCCATCGTCTCGGGCAGGCGGGCGAGGGAGAAGTTGTCGGCACGGGCGCGGGCGTTGAAACCCTCGTCGAGCCCGAAGTAGACGGCGTCCGCTCCGCTGGCGAGCGCGGCACGCAGTGAATCGAGGTCGCCTGCGGGTGCGAGGATCTCGGGACGGCGGGAAGGCATGCTGCCTCCATAACACGCGGCCGCTGTCCCGGTGCCCGTCCCGAGCAATCCCCCGGTCATCCTCCGGACAGGTGAGCGGCGCAGGTGCCACTCACCGTGGGATGGCACGAGCGTCCCAGCTACAGCGGGTAGTGCTCGCGGACGAACGCCTCCAGGCGGTTGAAGGCGGCGGTGAGGATCTCCTCCGGTGGGAGGAACACCACCCGGAAGTGGGCCGTGCCGGCCTTCTGTCCGAAGCCGCTGCCGTGCACGAAGAGCACGCCGGTCTCCCGCAGCAGCGACAGCACGAACTGCTCGTCGTTCGTCACGCCGGGCAGCTGGAGGCGGGGCATGGCGTAGAACGCGGCGGCGGGCTCCACCACGGACAGGCCGGGGATGGCGTTGATGCGGCGCACCATCAGGTCTCGCCGTGAGCGCAGCTGCTTCATCATCTCCGGGATGTGGTCCTGCGGCCCGTCCAGCGCGGGCTGGATGGCGTACTGCTGCGGCGCCGGTCCACACAGCCGCGCGTCCGCCAGCCGCATCACCGCGTTCTTGAGCTCCGGCATCAGGTGCGCGTTGTTGAAGACGAGCCACCCCACCCGCCAGCCACAGGCGAGGTACGCCTTGGACATGCCGCTGAAGGTGATGATGGGCACGTCCGTCGCGAGCGACGCCGTGGGCACGTGTGGCTTGTCGTAGATGAGCTTGTCGTAGATCTCATCCGACAGCACCACCAGCTTGCGTCGCCGGGCGATCTCCAGCAGCCCCTCCAGCACCTTCCGGTCGAGCACCGCACCGGTGGGGTTGTTGGGATTGCACAGCAGGATGGCGCGGGTGTCGGGGGTGCACAGCGCGTCGATCTCATCCAGGTCCAACGACCAGCCGTGCTCCTCGTCGAGCGAGTAGGGCACGCCTTGGGCGCTCAGCTTGGCCATGAGCGCGTTGTAGAGCGGATAGCCGGGGCAGGGCAGGAGCACGCGCTCACCGGGCTCGAGCAGCGCCGTGAGGGCCAGCTCGAGCGCCTCGCTGGCGCCGGTGGTGACCACCACGTCCGAGGGAGTGACGCCGGGGCTTCCGTGGCGCCAGGCCTCGCGGGCGATGGACTCGCGTGCCGCGGGGACTCCCGCCGAGGGCGCGTAGCCATTGTGGCCGTCCCGCATGGCCCGGTGGACCGCTTCAATCAGGTGCGGCGGAGTCCGGAAGTCGAACTTCAGCGGGTCTCCGATGTTCAGGTAGAGGATCTGCCGTCCCTGGGCTTCGAGGCGGCTGGCCTCGGCCACGACGTTGCGGATGGCGTAGCGGACATTCTCGATGTGCTTGGCGGAGCGGACCACAAGATGCCTCGAGGTTGGGCAGATCCTTCCTTATCACCGGGAAGTGACAGTGACAGGGCCCGAGGTCCTCGCGCCTGACCGGCCCGCTGCCCTGCGTGGGCGCTGCTCGGGTGACAGGCCTGGACTGCTCGGGGTTTCTCCGGGCAGTCGTTCCGATATGCAGGCGGGCGGCTGTACGTTCCCTGCGCGGGTCCACCCCGGGCGGCGCTCTCGCTGCGGCAGCCCGGGCCCACCGCCCAGGAGGGCATCAGATTGTCCTGAACCAGGACAAAAATGTCCGATTTGGAGACATGCCTGTCGGCGTGGTGCAGGTCATTGGAACTCCAGGGGATTTGGGCGTATTTGTCAGATAACTTTACATTCTCGGCAAATGAAGTGGAGTCCTGACGCACCGGGTCGGCTCATGGGCGCCCAGTCATATCAAGGGGTTGGCTCCTGGCATGGGGAGTGCTCTAGAGGGCCCTACACCGCTACACGGGGCCGTCAACTCCTCCTCCTCTGACGGTCCGCTGTGGTGCGCGGCGGGCGATCCTCCGCCAGAGGGATCGCCCGCCGCTGTTTTTTTTTCAGGTCGTGCCACGGCCCGCACCCGCTGCCACTCGGGATGGGCCGCGAAGGGCTGCGGCGTCCGGGTCTGGGCATCACCTCGGCTGCGGCCGGGGTCAAGACCCCGCGACCAGGGTGTGTCCTCTGGCTATTCCATCGCGACCAGGAAGATGTCCAGGTTGTGTTGCCGTGCTTTCTTGACCACGTCGAACACGTCACCGTCCATCTCTTCGGTGGAATCTTCCTCGGTCGCATTCTCGTAATCGTCCTCGTCCTCCAGCTCCATTCCGCTCTGCTTTGGCGCCTTCTCCTCGACGGGGAGCACCAGCTCGGAATCGGGGTCCACCTCGTCGAGATCGTCCTCCACCACGAGTGCGATCCCCCTGATCTCGACATCCCCCTTGTCGAGCGCAATGAGCATCTCGTTGTGGCCCTGTGTCATCGAGGCGAAGAGCCCGGGGCGCTTCATGGACTGGAAGTAGCTCGGGAGGCTCTTGAGCGTGTGGTTCTCGACCTCCATGCGCTCCATTTCGCTGTGGAAATGCTGATATTTTTTCTGGCATTCCTCGAGCATCGAGCGGAGCTTCTCCAGGACCGGGGTTCTGGCTGACTCTTCGAACAGGGGCTCGTAATTCTGTTGGAGATGATCGCGGAGTGCTGGTTGGCGCTGGACCCTCGTGTACAAGTCCATCAGGACGATGAGGGGCTCGGTTTCCAGGAACTTCACATGGTGCTTGTTCTGGAGGTTCAGCCCCAGCAGGGACCCGGCCTCCTTCTTGAGATGCTCTCGCTCGGCTCGAGCTCGAGCGCTTGTATCGTCGCTCGTGTAGATGCTCGACCACTCGAACAGAGTCCTTTTCGACAGGAGTTGGGGGGGGTCCAGTTGAAGCGACAGTTCATGGACCTTTCTGTAGAGCATGCGGATGCTGTCGCAGTAGCCGCGGATTTGATTCGTGCAATCGAGAAACTCGTCGATACCCACGCCATCATTGATCGTGGGGCTGTCGATGTCCTGTATGCAGGCCAGGAGCAATGCATCCGCGGGGACGGCGAGCACCAGCGCCACAGGGTAGTTGTCGTCATGCCCGCTGTAGAGCCTGGTGGAGCTTCCCTTCGCGGGGTACACGAGAGACGCCGAGAGCTTGTTGTAATGGCTGGATAGCGGCTCCCCTGCCTGCTTGAGGAACTTGAGCGCGGACTTCGCGGGCATGGCCACGAGGATCATCGGCCCCTGGTAGATGGATGCTGTGAGGGATTGCGATTGACTCCTGCCCTCCAGTTTGACTCTCTGTGCCCTGGAGTCGCGAGGCTTGTTACGCCATTGGCTCCATTGCCCCTCCTTCCACGCCTGGGCAAGGCTGTCCCACCAGTCGAGCCAGTTCGTGTTCGCGGGCCGAGGGGGCGTCACAGGGGGCACCAGTGCCTGCCCCTGCGTCGTCCGTGATGAAACCACTTCCTGAAACGAGTGGGATTCCTCCTGCAACTCTTCTTGGAGCGGCGGTGGGTTCTGTGGCGGCGGTTCCCAGGTCGACTGTTGAAACACAGGAATGAAAACGGGTTGGGGAAGTCTCACGCGCAGGTCCGATGTGCCCTCGAAACCTCCGGGGAATATCGGCTGCGTCTGGGTGCAGGTCTGGGTGTCTGGATTCTGGATGTCTCGCTGGTTGGAGAATACCCAGCGGAGATTCGTGGCTCGACCGTCCGGCGTCACGTCGAATTCCAGGGGAGTGTTGGGGGGGTTCATGGGCCCGTGCACCCCTGGAGCGATGTAGTTCCGTCCGTCCACACCGAGGAGCAGCAGACCCCCAACGATGTTTTCCACGATGTACCCGATCATGCCCGCTCACCGAGTCGCTTCAGGTTGGAGGAGAGGAGCTCGCTCCTCGAGGGACGCATGTTCCTCTCATTGAAATCGTCGATCGCGGCCATCTTCGCCGTGCCATCCATGCGGACAGAGCGCAGAATGGTCCCGACCAGGTCGGACTCCGGGCCCGTCTCGAAGTGCGTGCCGTAGCAGGCCATGTACTCGATGAATCGTGCCACGTCCGCCTCCTTCGAGACCCCGTAGGCACATGCCTTCTCCATCCCCGACCAGATGAGCTCTTTGAGTTCCGGGTCCGACATCCGTTCGGTCTGCTGGTGGAACGCCATCCGCAGATGATGGAAGAGGTTCAGGTGAAAAGGTGCGAGCAACTGCCGACGAAGAACCGTGCGCTGCTCTTCCCGAATCACCAGCATGCTTCACTCCATTTCAAGGACGCCTCGAGCTTGTCCTGACTGTAACAGGACATTCCAGAACTCGAGGCGTTCTTCGACCCGAGGGAGGCGTGCGCCCTGTGCCCGCGGGCCTCAGGCCGGGTGCGGCGTCTGCCCATCACCGCCGGGTGCCGAGGGCGGAGGTGTCCCCTGCTCGTGACGCTTGAGCAGCTTCGTGCGCGCCGTCTCCACCAGCGTGTACAGCACGGGGATGAAGATGAGGTTGACGAAGGTGGACAGCAGCATGCCGCCGAACACCGCCGTGCCCAGCGACTTGCGCGAGGCGGCGCCCGCGCCCGTGGCCAGCACCAGGGGCAGCACCCCCAGCAGGAAGGCGAAGGACGTCATCAGGATGGGACGCAGCCGCGTGTCCGCCGCCTGGATGGCCGCGTCCACCACGCTCCTGCCCTGACGGCGCAGCTGCTCGGCGAACTCCACGATGAGCACCGCGTTCTTGCTGGCCAGGCCCACGAGCATCACCAGTCCCACCTGGCAGAAGACGTCGTTGGCCAGTCCGCGCAGGTTCTGCAGGGCCAGCGCTCCCAGCATGGCCACCGGCACCGCCAGCATGATGACGAAGGGCAGGGCGAAGCTCTCGTACTGCGCCGACAGCACCAGGAAGACGAAGATGATGCCCAGGGCGAAGATGAGCAGCACCTTGCCCGCCGCCTGCTTCTGCTCGAGCGACAGGCCCGTCCACTCGAAGGTGAAGCCGGCCGGCAGGCCCTGACGGGCGACGGCCTCCATGGCCTCGAGCGCCTGTCCCGTGCTGACGCCGGGCGCGCCCTGGCCGTTGATGGTGGCCGAGCGGAACAGGTTGTAGTGCTGGATGTTCTGCGCGGTGGTGACGGGCTGCACCTTCACGAGGTTCTCCAGTGGAACCATGTCTCCCTGCGCCGAGCGCACGTAGAAGGCGGAGATGTCCCGGGGCTCGCTGCGGAAGGGCGTGGCCGCCTGCACGTAGACGCGGTAGACGCGGTTGGCGAAGGTGAAGTCGTTGACGTACTGGCTGCCCATGTAGACCTGCAGCGTGGAGTAGAGCGTGTCCAGCGACACGCCGAGCCCCTTGGCCTTCTCCCGGTCCACCGACACGTTCAGCAGCGGAGTGCTCGCGTTATAGGCGGAGAAGACGCCGCGCAGCTGAGGGGAGTGGTTGCCCCGCTGCAGGAGCTGCTGCGTCGCCGCCGCCAGCTCGTCCAGCGAGTGGGTGCCCTGCTGATCCTCCAGGACGAACTCGAAGCCGCCCACGCTGCCCACGCCGCGGATGGTGGGGGGCTGGAAGGGCAGCACCTGTGCTCCCGGGAGGGCGGCGAACGGCCCCCGCAGCCGGTTCACCAGCCCCGCCACGCTCTGCTCCGGCTTCTTGCGCTCGCCCCAGGGGGTGAGGTTGATGAAGAGGATGCCGTAGTTGGCGCCGGTGCCCAGCACCGAGAAGCCGCCCACGGTGAAGATGTCCTTCGTCTCCGGCTGTTTGCGCAGCACCTGCTCCGCCTGCAGCAGCACCCGCTGCGTGTAGTCCAGCGACGTGCCCTCCGGACCCTGGACGGCGATGATGATGTAGCCCTGGTCCTCGTCGGGGATGAAGCCCGTGGGCGTCACGCTGTAGAGCAACGCGGTGATGCCCAGGAACACCAGGAAGACTCCCAGCACCACCCACCGGAAGGTGGGCCTGAGCAGCCAGCCCAGGAAGCGCGCATAGCCGCGCTTGAAGCGGTCCATGCCCTCGTCCACCAGTCGGAAGACGCGCCACTTCTGGCCCTCGTGCGGGCGCAGCAGCCGGGCACACAGCGCGGGTGACAGCGTGAGGGCCACCAGGGCCGACAGGCTGATGGAGAAGGCGAGGGTGAGCGCGAACTGCCGGTAGATGGAGCCCGTGGTGCCCGGAAAGAAGGACACTGGGACGAACACCGCGGAGAGCACCAGCGCCGTGGCCACCACCGCGCCTCCCACCTGTTTCATGCTCCGGTGCGTCGCCTCGCGCGAGGGCACGTCCTCCTCGTTCATGACGCGCTCGACGTTCTCGATGACCACGATGGCGTCGTCCACCACCAGGCCCGTGGCGAGCGTCAGGCCGAACAGCGTCAGGGTATTGAGCGAGAAGCCGAACGCACTGACGAAGGCGAAGGTGCCCACCAGGGACACCGGCAGCGTCGTGGCCACCACGAGGATGCTGCGCCAGCCGTGCAGGAAGATGAACACCACGAAGATGACCAGCACGATGGCTTCCATCAGCGTGTGCAGCACCTCGTCGATGGACTCCTTCACCGCCGCCGTGGTGTCGAAGGCCAGCTGGTAGGTGAGGCCCGGCGGGAAGTCACCCTTGAGCCGCTCCAGCTCGGCGATGACCGCCTTGCGCACGTCCAGCGCGTTGGAGCCGGGGAGCTGGAAGATGCCCAGGCCCACCGCCTCGCGCCCGTTGAAGCGCAAGAGCTGGCTGTAGTTCTCCGCTCCCAGCTCCACCCGGCCCACGTCCTTGACGCGCACCAGCGAGCCGTCCTGGCCACGCTGCACGACGATGTCCCCGAACTGCTCCGGCGTGGACAGCCGGCCGAGCACCTGCACGTTGATCTGATACGTCTGTCCCGGGGCCGCGGGCGGCTGACCCACCTGGCCCGCGGCCACCTGCACGTTCTGCTCGCGCAGGGCATTCACCACATCCTGGGTCGTGAGGCGCCGGCTCGCCAGCGCCGGAGGATCCAACCACAGCCGCATGGCGAAGCGGCGCTCGCCGAAGATGCGCACGTCGCCCACGCCCTTCACCCGCAGGAGCGCGTCCCGGATGTAGACGTCCGCGTAGTTGCTGATGAAGCCCGTGTCGTAGTGTCCCCCCGGTTCGAACAGCCCGAAGGCCATGAGCAACTGTGACTGCGTCTTGTTGATGGTGATGCCCTGGGCATTCACATCGGCGGGCAGCCGTGCCGCGGCGGTGGCCACCCGGTTCTGCACGTCCACCGCGGCGACGTCCAGGTCTCGTTCGGGCTCGAAGGTGACGATGATGGTGCTGGTGCCGTTGTTGCTGCTGGTGGAGGACATGTAACGCATGCCCTCCAGGCCGTTGAGCTGGCGCTCCAACACCGTCGTCACCGAGCTCTCCACCACCTCGGCGGAGGCGCCGATGTACGTGGCCGTCACCGTCACCTGGGGCGCGGCGAGGTTGGGGTACTGCTCGACGGGGAGGTTGGGGATGGAGATGGCCCCCACCAGCGTGATGAGGATGGAGATGACGCTGGCGAGGATGGGCCGGCGGATGAAGAGATCGGAGAACATGGGCTCTCACCTGCCTCCGTTCGGGCCCGTGCCCGCGTCCCTGGTGCCACCCGTGCCCGCGTCCCCGGCACCTCCCACGCCCTGTTCCTCACCTGGGAGTTGCCGCACCGGCTTGGGCTGGATGGGTTGGCCATCCCTCAACTGCTGCAGCGACCCGACGATGACCGGCGTCCCCGCGTCCAGGCCTCCCAGCACCTCATAGTAGTTGTCCTGGAGCTCCCCCAGCTTCACCGGCCGGCGCTGCGCGATGGTGGTGCCTGCGTCTCCCTGCGCCGCCACCATGGCGAAGAACTGGCTGCTCTGCTGCATCGCCGCGAACGAGGGCAGCCGCAGCGACTCGCGCGTGTCGTAGACCACCCGGGCGTGCACCACCATGCCGGCGCGCAGCCCCACCGTGTTGTCGAAGGCGGCCTTCACCTCCACCAGCTGCGTGCGCGGGTCCGGCGTGGGGGCCACGAAGAAGACGGGCGCGCTCACCACCAACTTGCCCTCGGTGTCCAGCACCTCCACCGGCGTGCGTCCCACCTCCACCTCCGAGGCGCGCTCCGGTGGCACCTGCACGGACACCTCCAGCGCCCGGCTCTGGTCCACGTTCGTCAGTGCCGTCTGCGAGGTGACGTAGTCGCCCCTCTTCACGGGAATGTCGCCCACCACGCCGTCGAAGGGCGCCTGCACCAGGTAGTAGCCGAGTTGCACCCGCTGGGCCTCCAGCTGGGCCTCCGCCGCGCGTGCACTGGCCTCGGCCGCCGCGGCTTGGGCCACCGCCTGCTCGTAGTCCTGGCGGCTCATGAGTCCCTCGCGCAGCAGTTCCTCGGCGCGCTTGCGGGTGCTCAGGGCGTATTGCCGCTGGGCCAGTGCCGAGTTGCGTTGGGCCTGGGCGCTCTGCACGCCCGCGCGCTCGCGCCTCGGGTCCACCTCCAGCAACAACTGGCCCTGTTTCACCCGATCGCCGGGCTTCACCACGATGCGTTGGACGTAGCCGGCCACCTGCGGAAAGACGGTGATACTGCGGCGGGAGATGAGCGTCCCCAGGTACTCCCCCGTCTCCCGCACCGGGCCCGGCCGCAGCTCCAGCACCTCCACCGGCATCGCCTGTCCGGCACCGGGTCCACCCTGCGGCGGACCCTGCTTTTCCTTCGAGCTGTGACACCCGGCCAGCACCAGGGCCGCGAGCCACGCACCCCATACGCCCTGCCTCACCAGTCGCATGCCGCCTCCGCGAGGTATTCCTCGATTCGCGCCTGGGACAACTGGAACTCGCGCACCACCAGGTTCAGCTCCGTTTGACGCAGCGCCGCCGCCGACACCACCAGGTCCTGGCTCGTCCCGGTGCCCACCTCGAAGGAGCGGCGGGTGAGCCGGTCGTTCTCCGCCGCGAGCTCTCGCGCCCGGATGGCGATTTCGTGCTCCGCCCGCGCCACCTCCACCGCACGCCGCGTCTGCTGTACCTCCACCGACGCCGCGCGCTGCCGCGACACCACGTCCTGGCGCGCCGTCTCCTCCTGGGCCCGCGCCTGCTCCACGAGGCCCTCGTTTGCGCCGCCCGTGAAGAAGGGGATGGTGAGCACCGCGCCGATGTTCCACACGGGGACTTGCGCGAAGCCCGGGGTCACCGTGAGGGCCAGCGTGGTGCTCTGTGCATCCAGCGTGGGCCAGTACTGCGCCAGCGCCGCCGATACGGAGCGCTCGGCCGCCTCCTGCCGCGCTCGTGAGGCCGCCAGGTCCGGTCGTGCCCCCACGTTCTCCAACCTTCGGCACTCCTCCCGGCCGCGTTGCAGCATCGGCTCCAGGGACACGTCGCGCGCCAGTCCCACCGGTTTCTCCAGGCCCAGCACGAGCCCCAGCGAATCGCGCGCCTGACGCAGCGTCTCATCCCCGGACACCACCGCCGCGCGCGCCGTCTCCGAGTCCTGTTGCAGGCGGATGACGTCCAGTTGCGTGCCCGCGCCCAGCTCCAGCCGCCGCTGGGTGAGCGCCAGCCGCTCCAGGGCCGAGCGCAGGTTGACGCGGTTCACCTCGGCGAGCCGCTCGGCGGAGGCCACGCGTGCCAGTGCCCGGGCCAGCGCCGCGGTGAGCTGGCGCCGCGTCTCCCCCAGCGACAGCTCGGAGGCCCGGCGCGAGGAGTTCGCCGCGCGCAGCGACTGGATGGCGTGCAGGTCGAACAGGGGCAGCGATGCTGTCAGTACGCCCGTGCCCAGAGGCGAGGTGGTCGCGAGGTTGCCCGTTCCCCCCGTGACACCGCCTCCCGTGCCGCCGCCGATTCCTCCTCCGAGGAAGGGCGTCACGCTCGGGTTGAGCACGTTGTACTGCACGGAGAGGGAGCCGCTGAGGTTGGGCAGCAGTCCGGAGAGCGCCACGCGTCGCTGGCCCGTGGCGGACTCCACCTGGGCGAGCGCGGTGCGCAGGTCGGTGGAGTTCTGGCGCAGCAGGGCGAGCGCTTCGTCCCAGGAGCGCACCTGCACCGGAGCCGGAGGGATGGGGGCCAGCATCGGGTCGGAGACCTCGGGCTGGTAGGGGGGCGTCACGGCGGGAGGCGCGGCCGGTGGCATCCCCGAAGGGGGCTGCGGTTGTTGCTTCGCGGCGCCCGGTGGGGTCTGTGCCAACGTTGCTCTGGCGGGAATGCCGGCGTGCCAGAGCAGGGCTGTGAGGAGGAGGGCGGTCATGGACAGTCCGCCCACGTTGGTGATGGCCGCCGCCTTCTGCCTCCTACCCGGGTGCCGAAATGATACGGCAGGACATTGGAGGTGCTCGATAGCGAGCACTCCCGGTCTCTTGGAGCAGGGCGGACATGCGGGAGCGGGGTGAGTGCTCGATAGCGGGCACTTGCGCCGGATGTCCCGCCGTCAGCTCAGGACGAGGAGTTCGCCCGTGCCGGCTCTTTCGGTGGCAGGGGCTGGCCCAGGCAGTCGGTGTCCACGGGGGGCGGGCGGGTGGTGCGGGGCCGGTACTCCCAGTGCCATGGCTCCGAGGGCACCGTGCGCCGGAAACCATGGAGGCACGCGTTGGCCGCGAGCCAGCGATACGTGGGGGTGTCCTCGTCCCCCACGGCCACGTCCACCGCGAGGCCGCGCTGGTGGTTGGATTGGCCGGGACGCGCCGCACGAGGGCCGAGACCCAGGCGGTAGCGCTCGTACAGCAAGCGCTGCTGCCAGCGGGTGCGGTAACCGCTGCTCACCCAGAGTCCGATGCCCTCGGCGCGGGCCGAGACGGACATCCGCAGGAAGGCGGCCGCGGCGTCGTGGCGCAGCGACTCGCCACCTGGGAGTGTGACGAGTTTCCTTGGCGGAGGCTTCACCCGTTTGCGTGTCGCGTCCGAGCCGGGCGCGAGACCGGGAACGAGCAGGCACACGAGGGCAAGCAGGAGGCTCCAACGGAGCCGCGGGAACGGCATGGGCGGTTCCTGTCCAGGGGGGCAGGAGTGAGTGCTCTCATGCTTATTCCCGGATTGCGAGCAGGCGGCCAGACAGCCGCTTCGAGGTCCGCCGGCTCGATACAAGGCCGCGAGCCCGGCGAGGACCCGGGGACCTCGTCCGCCCGCCTGCTTCATCGCTAGAGTGGGGGCCTTCATGACGACCGCCCCGCGCCCCGTGCCTCCGAGCGAGGAGTCCCTTCCCGCTCCCGTCTCCACCCCGGCTCCCCTGCCCGCCGCGCGTCTGATGGCACATGCTGGCGCGTGGCTCCTGCTGCTGGGCCTGCTCACCGGCGGCTATGTCGCCGCGGCCATGACGGGGAAGGTGCCCGCGGATCCTCATGCCGCGCTCGCCTCGCACCTCAACGCGCTGCTGGGGACCTTCCTGCTGCTCGGGGTGGCCTGGACGCTGCCGATGCTGAGCTACGGCCCCACGGGGCAGCGGCGCCTGGCGTGGGCCTTCATCATCGCCAACTTCGCCAACTGGGCCGTCACCGCCGTGAAGGCGTGGCTGCGCGTGGCCGGAGTGGATGCCACCGGCGAGCCCGTGAACGATGCCGTGTTCGGCGTGCTCACGCTCACCGTGGTGCTACCGGCGCTCGGCGCGGCGGCGGCGTGGGTGTACGGCTTCCGGCGCCCCCGGTAACGCGTCACCCCGGCCTCAGTCCAGCGCGGCACTCACCCCGGAGCGGGTGAGGCGCAGCATGTCCATGCGGCGGCGGCGGGCATCGGCGGCGGACAGGTGCCACCCGGCGGCGAACAGTCCCAGCGCGAGGCAGCCGCTCCACAGGGCCACCGGGCCGTGGTGTCCCAGCACCCACGAGCCGAGCGTGGGGGCGATGCAGGAGGACAGGGCCCACAGCATGAAATAGGCGCCCTGGTAGGCGCCGCGCTGCTCGGGAGGAGCCAGGTCCGCGACCACCGCCGAGGCCACCGGCGACTGGGCGATCTCCCCCAGTGTCCACACCACCACCGCGAGCGTCGCCAGCCCCACGTCCGCGCCGAGCCCATGCAGCCCGAAGCCCAGCCCCGTCAGCGCCGAGGCCCAGGCGAGCGCCTTGGCGCGCCGCATCGTCCCCAGGGCCCGGCCGGCGAAGGGCTGTAGCAGCACGATGAGGACGCCATTCATCCCCAGCACCGTCCCGAAGGTGGCCGGCGACATGCCGTGCGACGTCAGGTCCATGGGCAGCGTCACATTGCTCTGGGTGAAGACGATGGAGGTGAGGAGGATGGGGAGAGCGAAGGCGAGGAACACCGTGTCCCGGAAGGGCGCCAGCGAGGGCGGCCCGTGCGAGGGGTCGGCCTGCCCGGTGGGGACGGCGGGGCGCGTCTCCGGCACCTTCCACCAGACGAGCACGCCATAGAGGAAGGAGGTGCAGGCGTCCGCCACGAAGAGGGTGGCGAAGCCGAAGCGCGAGGCCAGTCCCGCCAACGGCAGGGCGATGGAGAAGCCCACGTTCACCACCCAGTACAGCAGGCCGTAGGCGCGGGCACGGTCCTCGGGCGGCACCACGTCCGCGATGGCCGCGGACACCGCCGGCCGGTACAGCTCGCCCAGCAGGCCCAGCAGGAAGGCCGACGTGCAGATGAGCCAGGTGGCTCGGGAGAATCCCAGCGACAGCATCGCCGCCGCGCCCAGCCACAACCCCGCCAGCAGCGTCTTCCTCCGGCCCACGCGGTCCGCCAGCGTCCCACCCACCAGCCCCGACAGCACGCCGCCCGCGCCGTGCAGGGACACCACCAGCCCGGCCTCCTCCACCCGGAAGCCGCGCTCGCGCGTCAGGTACAGCGCCAGGAAGGGCACCACGAAGGAGCCCAGCCGGTTCACCAGCGTGCCCGTCCACAGGAACCAGTACGTGGGAGGCAGGCCTCCCGCCGTCGCCCGGACCTCCGCCGCCAATCGCCCCAACAGATGCTTCATGACGGGGCGCAGCTTGCGTGAAGTGGCTCGGGGGCGCCAGTGCACCGCCCGTCCGCCTGGAGCCCAATGACTCGAGCCCGGCCGGCCTTCGTCCGCGTGGATGTTGACGGTGCCTACTGAAGATGTTGACGGTGGTTACTTTGGTGTTTACATTGGCAACATCTGACGCGGCGGTGAGCCGTCCGCGCGCGACACCGAGGGAGCCCCGTGAACGAAGAGCTGATCCTGAAGATCCTGAATGTCCCGGTGCTGGTGGGATGGCTGTCGATGGTGCTGGCGCCCCGGTCCCGCTTCACGCGCTGGCTGGTGGAGAGCGACGCGCTGCCGCTGGGCATCGGGGTGCTGTACCTGATGCTGGTCGCGCCCCACCTGCCGGGCCTGCTGCGGGAGTTCGACACGCTGGAGCACATCGGCGCCGCGCTCCAGCGTCCCGGGATGCTGCTGGCGGGGTGGATTCACTACCTCGCGTTCGACTTCATGGTGGGCCGGGTGGTGCTCGCCGATGCCCAGCGCCGAGGCATCCCGCACCTGCTCGTCGTGCCGTGCCTGCTGCTGACCTTCATGTTGGGGCCGGTGGGCTACCTCACCTACGCGGCCGTCCGGTTGCTGTCGCGCCGCTTCCTGCCCGCCGTGGCGCCGCTCCCCGTTGCTGGCACCTGAGCTCCATCCGACCTCGCCTTCTCAGGAGAACCCCATGTCCATGACGTCGACGTCGTCCTCTCCGCGCGCCCTCTGGAGCCGCGCCTGGGCCATCTCGCCGGCCCTCACCCTTGGCACGGTGGTCATGCTGCTCGGTGCCCTGTTCACCCTGGCCGGTCTCGTGTTCGATCCGCGCCGGTTGTTGGGCGAGCCCCTGTGGCTGAAGCCGGCGAAGTTCTACGTGTCGCTGGCCATCTACGATGCCACGCTCCTGTACTTCCTCTCCGTCATCCCCGGGCGCCAGCGGTTCGTGCGCGCCGTGGGCGCCATCCTGTCCGTGTGCGGCGCTCTGGAGATGGTGGCCATCACGCTCCAGGCGGCGCGTGGGGTGCGCAGCCACTTCAACGTCGCGACGACGTTCGACAACGTCATCTTCGCGGGCATGGGCATCACCATCACGGTGCTGTGGTTGGCGATGATGGTGCTCGCCGTCGTGATGCTGCGGACGAAGCTCGGGGAGCGCACCCTGGCCTCGGCGCTGCGCATGGGCCTGGTGGTGGGCATCTTGGGCGCGGGACTGGCCTACTTCATGACCTCGCCGCGCCCCGAGCAGCTCGCGAGCCTGAAGGCCGGCGAGGTGCCGGTGGAGGTGGGCTCGCACACCTTCGGTGGGAAGGACGGAGGGCCGGGTCTGTCGCTCGTCGGCTGGAGCACCACCGCGGGTGACATGCGGCCGGCGCACTTCTTCGGGTTGCACGGCATGCAGGTGCTGCCCTTCGTCGCGGTGGTGCTCGCGCGACGGCGGAGCCTCTCCGAGTCCCTTCGCCTGGCCCTGGTCCGGGCCGCGGGCGTGGCCTACTTCGGGCTGACGGTGGTGCTCGCGCTCCAGGCCCTGCGCGGTCTGCCCATCGTCCGGTGGGACGCGGCCGGTGTGGCGAGCCTGGTGCTGGTGGCCGTGGCGAGTCTCGCCACGTTCGCCGTGAGCTTCGGGCGGAAGAAGCAGGCGCTCACTGTCGTGGCGGCCTGACGCAGCCGGGCCCGAGTCTCATTCGCGCACCACCGCCACCGCCGTCAGTGCCGTGGGCCGCTTGTCCGGCGTGCACATGTCATTGTCCGCCGGCCGCTGTCCGAAGAAGAGCTGGTTGCCCTCCACCTTCACCACGTCGTGGTCCAGGCCGCACGCCGCCACCGGCCGCAGGAACACGCAGCCCGTGGCGCTCGTCTCCTGCTCCTCGCCCACCTTCCACGAGCCCGTCCCGCACTGCGCTCCCTGGAACCAGTCCGCCACCGGCTGCACGTGCGCCGTCATGTAGTGCCGGCCGAAGCTGAAGGTGCCCTCCGTCGCCCCCGCCACCTTCTCCGAGTCCTTCCCGAGCGTGTAGGGGCCCTCGAAGCGCGCGGTGAAGAGCCGGGCCGTGCAGCCCGCGTCTCCGAACGTCTCGAACTTCAGCGACCACTGCTTCTCCTGAAGGTCGAAGTGCCGCTTGAAGTACGTCTTCGAGCCGTCCGGGTTGGGCATGGACTCGCACACGGCGCTCGTCCACCTGCCCTTGAGGTCGTTCGCCGTCACGCGGGTGCCCGAGGCCCCACTCGAAGTGGCACAGCCGGCCGCGAGGCCCAGGGTGGCAACGGACAGGAAGAGACGGTTCATCGGGTTCATGGCTTGCTCCAGCGGGAAGCTCCGGCCGCGTCGGTGCGGCCCGGGTGAGCCAAGGAATGCCTCGTTCCACCCCCTTGCGAATACGCTGGAGACTGCAAGGGGGGCATGCGAATTTGCAGGGCGTGCCTGACTGGAATGACCTCCGCTATTTCCTCGCCATCGCGAGGGAGGGGACGCTCGCCGCGGCCGCGCGGAGCCTGGGGGTGGATGCCTCCACGGTGGGGCGAAGGCTGGCGGCGCTCGAGGAGGAACTGGACTCGAAGCTCTTCGACCGGATGCCCACGGGGCTGACGCTGACGGACGCGGGGCGGGGCATCCGCTCGGCGGTGGAGGAGATGGAGGCGGGGGCGCTCGCGGTGGAGCGCCGGGCCAGTGGCGAGGACGCGCGCCTGGAGGGCCTGGTCCGCATCACCCTCACCGAGGCCTTCGCGGTGGACATCGTCCTGCCGCGCTTCGCGCCCTTCCGCGAGCGCCACCCCGGCATCGAAGTGCGGTTCCTCACCGACTACGGGGCGCTGGACCTGACCCGGCGCGAGGCGGACATCGCCATCCGCCTCACCCGTCCGCAGGACGGCACGCTGGTGGCGCGCAAGGTGGGGGAGATCGCCATCGCTCCCTATGCGTCGGAGGCGTACCTGGAGCGGCGCGGCCTGCCGGATCCGGCGCGGGGCTACGCGGGCCATGACGTCATCGGCTACACGGGCGCGGCGGCGAAGTGGCCCGAGGCCCGTTGGGTGGCCGAGGCCGCTCCGGGCGCATGCGTGGCGGTGCGCTGCAACTCGCTGCTGTCGGTGGTGGCGGCCACCGCGGCGGGGATGGGGGTGGGGGTGCTGCCCTGCCTGCGCGGGGACCAGGAGCCGGGCCTGCGGCGGGTGGCGCCCCTCGTGGCCTCGCTGCGCCGTGACATCTGGCTGGTGGTCCACCCGGATTTGCAGCACAACGCGCGTGTGCGCGCCACCCTCCACTTCCTCACCGAGCTCATCCAACGCGAGCGCCCGCTCCTGTCCGGAGAGGGACGCCCTGCCTCGCGAGCGTCCGGGAGGCGCTCCTCGTGAGCCAGCTCTTCGGACTGCTGGCCACCTGTCTTTTCCTCGGAGCCATGGCCCGGCGCAGTGGCCGCTTCCCGGAGCAGACGGCGCTGGCCATCAACGCCTTCGTCCTCAACGTGGCGCTGCCCGCGCTGGTGCTGCGCGCGGTGCACCGGCTGACGCTCGCCCCCGAGTTGTTCGCCGCCGCCGCCACGCCCTGGCTCGTCTTCGGTGGCGCGTGGCTCTTCTTCCGCGTGCTGGGCCCGAGGCTCGGCTTTCAGCCTGGGACCGTGGCGGCGCTCGTCCTCACCGGAGGGTTGAGCAACACCTCGTTCGTGGGCCTGCCCCTCATCGAGGGCTTGATGGGCCGCGACGGGTTGCAGGTGGCGGTGGTCATTGATCAGCTCGGCTCGTTCCTCGCGCTGGCCACGGTGGCCACCCTGTTCGCCGCGCGGGCCGCCGCGAAGGACACCCGGCTGTGGCCGCTGCTCAGGCGGGTGCTGGGCTTCCCTCCCTTCATCGCCCTGGTGGCCGCGTTCCTGCTCCACCCATGGGACTGGCCTGCCTGGGTGGACGCGGTGCTCGGCCGCCTGGGCGACATGCTCACCCCGCTCGCGCTCTTCTCCGTGGGCTTCCAGCTCCGGCTGTCGGGGCTGAAGGGCCGGGTGGGCGCGCTCGTGCTGGGGCTCGGCTACAAGCTGGCGTTGGCCCCGCTCGGGATTGCCCTCCTGCTGCTGGCGCTGCCCGGCATGAGCCGTCTCACCTTCGAGGTCACCGTGCTCCAGGCCGCCATGGCCCCCATGGTCACCGCGGCCATCCTCGCCGCGGACCACGGGCTGGACCCCGACCTCTCCGCCCTCATGGTGGGGCTGGGCATTCCGCTCTCGTTCGCCACGGTGCCCTGCGCCCTGTGGCTCATGCACTGAGCGCGCTCAGTGCAGCAACCGCGGCCAGTAGCGATAGGTGCAGACGTCGTCCTCGGTGGGCGGCGCCTTTGAAATCACCGTGCCATCCCGGCCCACCCGAATCTGCCGCAGGCCACCGTCCGGTAGCGGCACGTCACCACAGGAGTTTCCCGCGGGGGCGAGGATTTCCAGCCGGCCCTGGTCACCGCCCGGCGTGCTCATGACCAGGGCATATCCATGGCCACCCCGGATGATGAAGAACTTCGTCCCGGGGCGGGCCGCCAGCCAGCTGGGGGCGGGCTTCACGGTCGTCTTCTTGCTGGGGATTTCCGCCACCCACGCATCCTCCTGCTTCAGGGCGAATCCGCCGCCGATCAGCGGGCTCAGCAGGCTCTCGCGCAGCCCGACATCGAAGGAGATGGGACTGGATGCATTCGCGAGCACGAGGAACTCGGAGGTGAACGTCTGGTTGCGGCGCAACCACCGGCCGTGCAGCTCGTTCGTGGTCTCCATCCAGAGCACGAGCACCCGGCCCTGGGTGTCCGCTCCCACGTCGATGAAGCGCGGGAAGGCGCCGGTGCCCTCGTGGGCCGTGAGGATCGGCGTCCGTGGTTCGCCCGACGTGCCGAAGCGCTGCACCACCACCTGCCACGTTCCGGGCGCCGCCCCGACGCGTATCCAGGTCGCCACGCTTCCTCCGCGGGGATCCTCCGCAGCGTGCCAGTCTCCTCCTCCCTGGAGCCTCAGATCGACGAGCTGCCGCTCTGCGAGCAGCGCGCCCGTCCGCGAGAGCGCGCTGAATCGGACGATGCGCGAGCCGAAGCCGATCCCCACCAGGTGGAAGCCGCTCTTCTGCGGCATCAGCACGTTGGACACGCCGCCGCTGAAGGTCTCGCGCGGCATGCCGTCCGGTGTGAACACCGTCCATGACGCCGCATCGACCAGGGTGCTGAAGATGCCCAGGGCCAGGTCTCCGCGGCCATCGGTCGTTCCGGGCAGGCATCCCTCGCTCTCGCGGTTGCGGTTCACCGTGCGTCCCGCTCCGGGGTTGGAGGGCACCAGCCCCGTGCAGGAGTGGCTCGGCGTGTTCCACGCCGCCGACACGTCGAGCGCATCCTCCGGGTCCTCCTCGGATGGGGAGACCTCGTGGTCGCGCTCTTCCGTCGGCTCACCCGGGAGTTGCTCCGGCTCGACGCGTGCTTCGCCCCCGCATCCGAGCCAGCCTCCGCTCCACAGCACCAGTGCGGCCAGGATGCCGGATACACCGCTCACGCTCTTCATGTGACCCCCCCCTCTCGCCTCCACTGCTGGCGGCAAGGGTAGGCATCCCGCACGGAGGAGGAATCCGTGGGCGTTCAGTGCTCCAGGTGCTTGGGCGAAGGGCTGCCCGGGACCATCGGGCCGCGAGTCGGGTTTCCGGGGGGCGCGCAGCTCCGGTGAGGAGGGGCCCATCCCGGAACTTCCAGATGGTTACGCGAGCGCCTGCGTGGCGTAGGCAATCTCGAGACCATTCTTGTGCATGCGCAGGCGTGTGCGCGACAACCAGTGGCAGTGGGCGCAGTAGCTGTGCGCACCGCTCCCCGGCGTCGTGCGGATGCTCACCGCACCGCCGCACAGCATGCAGCCTTCGGGCAGGGTGAACTCGGAGACGGCGTCACCCACGTTCTTCTCAGTCGATGCAGTCATGCCTTTCACGTAACGCAGCAATCGGCGGCCACAAGTCGCCCGGCCGCGTTTTCCGTGCACCCTCGGAGAGCAGGCAGACGAGCCTGTAGCTCCTACCGTCTTTCCCGCGAGTGTTCACGGCCGTGCGCCGCAACCCGGCGAGCCGAGGTGCTCCGGCTGGCATGCCGATTTCAAGGAAGAGGGAGCTCGAGAGGGAGGGGAAGGTGGGCATGGAGATTTCACGAGTCGCGCTTCACCGGCGTGGGAAGAGGTGGGGCGTGGAGGTGACCCTCAAGGAAGGCGAGGTCCGGCGCTACCGCTACGGAAGCGAGGCGCAGGCGCGCTACTTCGCGGCCGTTTTCGAGCTGGGACCGAGCTGGCTGCCTCCGGTGTCGCGGCGGAGCCAGCGGCGCTCCCGGGCCGGGGCCTCCTCCGCCGGGCGGGCAGCGAGCGGGCCCATGTAGGCGGCCGGGGCCCGGGCATCCTCCGGGCCCGCGTGGGGGTTTCGGAGAGGCTGTGCACCTGCTAGGAGTCACGCCTCATGAGCAAGAGCAACTACACCCCCCGCCCCAACCGTGAGCCCGTCACCCGTGAGACGGATCCCGCCGGCCGCTGGTCCGCGAAGTTCCCGGACATGATTGGTTACAAGAACCAGGGTGGAGGCAAGGTGCCCGCCGACTTCGGGTGGAACACCAACCCCAAGCAGTGGCAGGAGGAGATGACGCCCGACACCCTCGCCACCGAGCAGCGCAACCGCGTGGTGCCGCGCAACGCCATGGCCGCTCCGGCCGCGCTGCCCGAGGGCGCCAAGGCCGAGTCCAAGTAGCTCCGGGCTCAGGTGAAGGGCAGGGCCGCGAGGCGCTCGCGGAACACCTCCAGCGTCTCGCGCAGCTGCGCTTCATCCTCGAAGGACTGCTCGGTGGCCACGCGCACCTTGCGCAGGAAGGCGTCGAACACCGGCGCCCGGCCATGGAGCGCCTCGGCCGTCTCCACCGCCTCGCGCACCACGCGCTCGGCTCCCGGCGAGCCCAGGAATAGGTGCATGGCGGCCTGCTCGAGCCGGGCCCCACACGCCGCCCACACCGCGCGGTCATGCACCGCCAGCGTGCGCTGCGTCAGCTCCGCGCCCACCCGTCCCAGCTCGCCCAGGAACGGCTCCACGCGGGCCTGTAGCTCTCCTGGAGTCGGCGCCGGGCTCGAGGCCAGCTCGCGCAGCCGCTCGCGCAGTTCCACCAACAGGCGCTTGTCCCGCGTCTTCATCGTCAGCGAGGCAGGCATCCCCGCGAAGGCTGCGAGCGACTCCTCCATCCGCCGCACCTGCCCCGGCAGCTCCGAGGGCGTCACGCCCACCGCCTTCTCCAGCTTCGACTGCAGCGAGCGCCGCAGGTCCGCCACCGCGCCCCGCAGCGCCGCCGCCGCTCCCACCTGGGTCTGGTAGCCCGGCACCACGTCCTCGCGCCGTACGTCGGTGAACGCCGCCGCCGTGAGGTACACGAGGTCCCCCATCTGCGCGCGAAAGTCCGCGCGGAACGACTGCAGCTCCGCCATCAGCGCCCAGTGGTCGCTCACCACCTCGGGCCGCCGCACCCGCTGGCCCAGGTCCGCGACGCGCCGCGACAAACGCCCCGCGCTCGTGTGCAGCACCACTTCCACTTCCCGCTCCAGCCGCTCGTCGACGCTCGCCGGCGGCGGCGCCCACGTGTCGCTCCGGGCGGCCTCCGCGGGCGGGGGGAAGGCCTCGTGGATGGCCGACACCAGGGCGTTCACGTCCACCACCGTGTCGCGGATGGCCGGTGCCATCGTCTCCCACAGCGACAGGTCCGCCCCCGCCGCCTCCTGAAGGGTGGTGGGCTCGTACTTCACGATGTTGAGGTGCCCCAGCCGGTCGATGGCCAATGCCGCAGCGCGGTAGACCCGCTCCAGCCGGGCGGCCAGCTCGCGGTGGGTGAGATCCTCCAGCAGGCTCCGCAGCCGTGGAGGCAGTGTGTCCTGGGGTGTGCGGGGCTTCTTCACCGTGGGCATGGGCGCACGCTAGGCCATCCCCGGGGCCTTGTCGCAGTCGCGTCACACACGTCCACCCACTGACACGCGGTGAAGTGTGGGCGGCTGGTCAGTCCGTGCAGTCAGGCTATGGCGTCACCCCCATGGCGCACCCCCCATGGCTTGATGCGGCCGTTAAAACCATGTAGCCCGGCACCCGATGTCCGCACTCGCCCCTTCTCCTGAGCTTCCCGTTGGCTCCATGCCCTCGGTCTCGTTCGAAAACACGGCGATCGCCTTCGCCACCAAGAGCGATGCGCAGATGCGCAAGGCGCACCTGCTCTTCTCCTCGCTGAGCCAGCCCTGGCTGGTGCGAGCCGGCATTCCCCTGTCCGCATGGCTGGTGCGTCTGGGCCTGCCGGGCGTCCGGCTGGTCGTGAAGCACACCGTCTTCGAGCAGTTCTGCGGAGGCGAGAGCATCCAGGAGTGCGAGGCCGCCGTCGAAGCGCTCGGACGATTTGGGGTCCAATCGATCCTCGACTACAGCGTGGAGGGGGAGAAGTCGGAGGAGGGCTTCGAGGCCACCGCGCGTGAGACGCTCGCCACCATCGACTGGGCGGCGACGCATCCGCACATTCCCTTCAGCGTCTTCAAGGTGACGGGCCTGGCGCGCTTCGGCCTGCTGGAGAAGCTGGGGGCGCACGAGCCGCTCACCGCCGACGAGCAGGCCGAATGGGAGCGGGTGCGCGAGCGCGTGCTGCGCATCTGCCAGCGCGCCCACGAGCGGGGCGTGCGCATCTTCCTCGACGGCGAGGAGACGTGGATCCAGGACGTCATCGACGGGCTGGGCGAGGAGATGATGGCGCGCTTCAACCGGGAGCGGCCGCTCGTCTACAACACCTACCAGATGTACCGGATCCTGAGCCTGGGCAACCTGCGCGCGGCGCTGGAGCGGGCGAAGAGCCAGGGGTACTTCCTGGGGGCCAAGCTGGTGCGCGGCGCATACATGGAGAAGGAGCGTGCGCGGGCGAAGGAGCTGGGCTACGCGGACCCCATCCAGCCGGACAAGGCCACGACGGACGCCGACTATGATCGCGCGCTGCTCTTCTGCCTGGAGCACCTGGACCGGATGGCGGTCTGCGCGGGCACGCACAACGAGTCCAGCTGCCAGTTGCTGGTGCGGGAGCTCGCCAGCCGGGGGATTGCGCCGAACGACCCGCGCGTCTTCTTCAGCCAGCTCTACGGGATGAGCGACAACATCTCGTTCAACCTGGCGAAGGCCGGGTACAACGTGGCCAAGTACCTGCCGTACGGACCGGTGCGCGCGGTGCTGCCGTACCTCATCCGCCGCGCGCAGGAGAACAGCGCCATCGCGGGCCAGGGTGGGCGCGAGGTCCGGTTCATCCGGAGCGAGCTGCAGCGGCGCAAGCAGACCCGAGCCCTCGGCGCCGGCCAGCCGACGGCGTGAGCGGGGCTGGCCCAGCGTCGAGAGCCCGGCCTGCCTCCCACTTCGAGCGGCCGAAGAAGCTCTCCGCCACGGCGTAGTCCAAGCCGTTTCCCTTGCACGACATGTGGATGCCGCGAGCGGCATTCCGTGCCTGCGGGTCGTCGGCGCTGGCGTATGGCCTGCCTCGACTCGCACACCACGTCCACGTTGACGTGGGCCTTCCGCGCGCGCCGATGAGCTCGAACATGGCCGGCCTCGCAAGCGTGGCGAGCGCCTGCGCCCTATTGCCACGACAGACGTGCGCACAACGAGTTGAGCACACCGGTCTGACACTGCAACGCTATTGACCCCAAGACAATGTGTGTCTGGTGGAGTGGGCTTCGAACCGAGGGGACGGGAGAAGTTGGTTTTCTGAGAGGGATTTCATCCAGGGTGAGCCCCTCGCCTCATCTGAGAGGTTATTTCGGTTGTTTCTTTGCGCCACCTGACCGCATGTCGGTGTCAAGTGCTATGGGGGCTCCCTGCGATGGAACGCCGAGCTGCGTTCCCCGAGCTACCAACAATTGCACTCAAGAATTTGGCACCTCGACGGACCTGAAGAGCAGCAGCGAAGTAGGTCATGCGGCCGCGGAACATTACAGCGCGGCTGATATCGGACTCGCTGAATTGAATGCGGAAATCCAACCCTATTGCGCCACCTTCCGAATGGGTGGGTCAAAAGGATTCAAGGGTTGCGACGATATGAAGCGGAAAGCCGCGCATGCAGATCGGACACACAGAGCCAACAGACCGCGTGAATCATTCCAGGCAGACCCATCGAGGAGCCCGAGCGCGTCTGCTCGAGCATCCGCATGAGGCGGGCGGGGTGCTGACGGCATCGCCGACCGGCCGGAGATTTGTGAGGCGCCATGCGCCTCCCCGCCTGGATTGCGGGCGAGCCGGAGAGGACGCCGGAGGTCTTCGCCATCACACCCGCTTCGTGCGCCCTCCACCTCTTCGTCAGGTGGTGCTGGCCCGCTCGGACCGCCATCACGAGGTTTGAACATGGAGATCTACGGTGACACTCTCCTCGTCTCGAAACGCATCGAGGAGCTCATCTTCGTCGAGGCCCGGACTCGCCACCCCGCTCCACGCGGATGGCCTGTGGAGACGGATGCATTGCGCCATGGCATGAAATGCGCAGGCTGTGTTTCGGATGTCAGACCGCGGCCTATCATCGAGGGGGGCTGTGGCTCATCGCGGCTCATTGCTCTTGGGGAAGGCCGTGACTCGTCGTGGTCTATTGGGATACGCAAGAGGTGCTTGAGCTTGAGAGGGATACGCAAGAGAGGCTTGACAAATGCGCATGCGCGACGGAATGTGTCGCCGCGCTGATGTCAACTCAATGACAGAGATAGCCAGCTCGCCGCTGCCGGCCATGCTTGAGCGAGCCTCTGTTCGTCGTGAATCTGCGGCGTATCGTGCGCACACCCGCATCATGTAGGACCGAGGTGTTCGAATTCGTTGAGCTGTCCTGGGATGCGTGCGGCTGAACCTCGCACGTTTGGTGCCGATCCTTACCCAAAGGAGATCATGTATGTCGAAAAGGTTCACTGCGACCGCGAAGAGCGGGCAAGCGGTCGTTACGTCAGACATCCACGTTAGGTTCCTTCAGGCCGCGAAGCAGCAGGAGCTGGTGGTGACCGCTCGAGTCATCCGCAGATGACGGTGTCCTCCGCAGGAGGGCTGGTGGCGACAGCCACCAACTCCCCAGCCTCTGAATCCCGGCCGGGTCTCAGCATCACGAAATCATCCACGATCGCAGCGGTCATGCCGCCGCCCCACATGGAGCCTGAAGCACGTGCTGCAAGAACAACGAGTCATTGAGAGTCCGGCTGGGGTCAGCCGCGAGATGGTCATGACGGATCGCGCGGACGATCTCCGGTTCTCGCCCACCATCGTGCACACGCTGAGACACTGGGCATTGGTGCAACCCGCGAAGAACGCGTACACGTTCCTGAGCGGCAATGAGCGCCCCGAGCAACCCATTTCATACGGCGAGCTGGCGCGGGCCGTGTTCGGCCTCGCCGCGCACTTCCGCCGCGAGGGTATGCGGGGAGAGCGGGTCCTCCTCGTCATGCGATCCGGGCTCGAGTACATCGTGGGCTTTCTCGCCTGCGCCGCCGCTGGTGCCATCGCCGCTCCGCTCTATCCTCCGGCGAGTGACAAGGACTGGGTGAAGCTGCGCGCCGTGGTCCGCGACTGCCAGCCGAAGGCCATGCTGGTGACTCGCGCCGTCGAGGCGAGCCACGGTTCGCAGCTCGCGGAGCTCCCAGGGTGTCGTTGCCTGGTGATCGAGGAGCTGCTCGCCGCGCACGGCGAGGCGGATCCGGCGGCCGTCGAGCTCGCTCACGTCGTCCCCGACGATCTCGCGTTTCTGCAGTACACCTCTGGTTCGACCGGAGATCCCAAGGGGGTGATGGTCACCCACCGCAGCATCGTCCACAACAACCGCATGGTTGCCACGGCGATGGGGAATACCCGCGACAGCGTGATCGTGACGTGGCTGCCGCTGTACCACGACATGGGGCTGATCGGGATGATCCTCCAGTCGCTGTCGCTCGGCGCGCGCTCGGTGCTCATGGCCCCCAAGTCGTTCGTGCGCGACCCGGCGATGTGGCTGCAGGCCGTGTCCAAGTATCGGGGGACCTGCGCCGGCGGTCCGAACTTCGCGTACGACCTCTGCATCGAGAAGGTGTCCGACGAGGTCATCGACACGCTGGACCTGTCGTCGTGGCAGTCCGCGTTCAACGGCGCGGAGCCAATCAAGGCGGCCACGCTGGAGCGGTTCCACCGCCGGTTCGAGCGTGCCGGCTTCCGGCGCGAGAGCTTCTTTCCGTGCTACGGCCTTGCGGAGGCCACGCTGTTCGTCGCTGGCGGGCCGCGCGGCAAGACGCCGACGACGTTCGACGTCCAGCGCGACTCGATCCATCGGCGAGTGGCGGCGCCGGGCAGTGCGAACGTCGAGGACGCGACGCGCGTGCACACCCTCGTCGGCATGGCGATCGACGGGCGCGAGCAGAGCGTGAGGATCGTCGACCCGGAGTCGTGGATGGAGCTCCCGGATCTGCGCGTCGGTGAAATCTGGCTCAAGAGCGACAGCGTGACGCGGGGCTACTGGAGCAGGGCCAAGGCGACGGCGGACGCCTTCCACGCGTACACCACCGACACCGGTGAGGGGCCGTTCTTGCGGACCGGCGATCTCGGCTTCGTCCGCAACGGCAGCTTGTTCATCACCGGCCGCATCAAGGAGCTGATCATCGTCAACGGCTTCAACCACTATCCTCAGGACATCGAGGAGACGGTGCAGTCGTTGTCGGACGACTTCCGGGTTCACTACGGTGCCGCGTTCAGCTTCGACGACGAGCGGCTCGCCGTCGTCCAGGCGGTGACCCGCGGAAGGGACGTGTCGTCGCGATTCGACGAGCTCGTTGCCCAGATTCGCCGCGAGGTCCTGAAGGTGCACGGCGTGGCCCCCGCGTACGTCGCCCTGGTCAACCCGGGCACGATTCCCAAGACCAGCAGCGGCAAGATTCAGCGCGGCGAGGTGCGGCGGCAGTTCCTCGAGAAGCAGCTCGAGGTCCTCCACGCCTGGGAAGCCGAGCGGCCCAGCGAGGCGCCCGTGCCAGCTCCGGCGCCGATTCGCGTGGTGTCCGCGTCCGCCAACGCCCCCTCGGCGAAGGTCGAGCAGAAGCTCGCCTGGATCCGCTCGTACTGCGAGACGCGGCTCAACTCGTATGTCATCGACGAGCGGCGCACGCTGCCTCCGTACGTCGTCCTCGATTTCGGCAATCAGGGGCTCCTCGGGATGCAGGTTCCCGAGTCGTACGGCGGGCTCGGCTTCTCCACCCGCGAGTTCCTGGAAGTCATGGAGCTGCTCGGCAGCAAGGACATGACCCTGGCGCTGTTCGTCGGCCTGAACAACATCCTCGGCGTCCGGCCGGTGCTGCGCTTTGGCAGCGAGCGGCTCAAGCAGCACTATCTTCCGTCGCTGGCGCGCGGGCGCGAGCTGGCCGCGTTCGCCCTGACGGAGCTGGTGGCGGGTTCGAATCCGCAGGCGATCGAGGCGACCGCGCGTGCTTCCGGGGATGCGTACCGGGTGAACGGGACGAAGATCTGGAGCGGCTCCGCGGCGTGGTCCGGGCTGATGAACGTGTTCGCGAAGAACGTCGACGAGCACGGACATCCGGCGGGTATCTCGGCCTTCGCGATTCCGCAGACGAGCCCGGGCGTGCGGCAGGGGCCCGAGGCGCTCACGATGGGTCTGCGCGGGATGATCCAGAACACGATCTTCTTCGAGGACGTCGCGGTCGAACCGTGGCAGGTGCTCGGCGAGATCGGACACGGCATGAGCGTGGCGCAGGACACCCTGTGCTACGGGCGCCTCGCGATCGCGTCCGTGTGCCTCGGCGCCACCAAGCTGTGCGTCCAGCTGATGCTCCAGTACGCCGGTGGCCGGCGCGTCTCGACCGGCAACCTCCTCCACAATCCATACACCCGCTCGGTGCTGAGCGAGGCGATGCATCAGATCGCCGCCATCGAGGCCCTGGTCGACGGCGCCGCGGAGCGCGTCGACGCCGGCCAGGAGGTGGCCCCGGAGGTGCTCGCCGTGTGCAAGTCGGTGTCCACCGAGGTGCTGTGGACCACCGTCGATCGCACCATGCAGCTCGCCGGTGGCCGGGGCTACATCGAGTCCAACTTCATCCCGCAGCTGTTCCGGGACGCGCGCATCTTCCGGATCTTCGAGGGGCCGACGGAGACCCTCAACCACTTCGTCGGCACGTCGGCGCTGCGCGGCCGTCCGGCGATCCGCGCGTACCTCCGCGAGCTGCTGGACGAGGACGCGGTCAGGACTCACTACGATGCGGTCCTGAACCAGCTCCTCGCCGCGCAGCCGGGCGAGCGCGATACGTCGCTGGAGGACTGGCAGAGCCTGGTGTTCGGTGAGTATGTCAATCACCTGATGCTGTACGGCGCTGCCTGCGGGCGAGGCGTCGAGGCGGCGACGCGGCGCTGGCTGCTCGAGCGGCTCGAGACGGCGCGCGCCCGGGTTGACAGTGCGACGCGCGCGTTCCCGGCAATCGCTGGCGTCGACGCGCTCCGAGCCTTCGGTGCCGCCGTGGACCGCCAGCTCGGGCGCCGCGAGAATCACGTGGCGATGCCGAACACGTCGCTCGACGCGCTGTTCGCGAACATCGCTGGCGACGCGGCGAAGCCTCCACCCGCCGAGCCGGCACGGCGTGAATCCACGCCGCCGTCTGCGAGCCCCGCGGCCCGCACCGTCGAGCCGCCACGCCAGCCCACGATGCACGTCGTGGCGCCGCCGAGCTCGGTGACCAGGAGTGAGATTGAGGCGTTCATCAGCCAGTGGATCTCTCGTCGGTGCTCTCAGCCCGTCGCGTCGATCAGTGCCAACGTCGAGTTCGCCATGCTGGGTCTGGGCTCAGTGGACTCGATTGATCTGAGCGCCGAGCTGTCAGAGAAATACGCGCTGACGCTCGATCCCACCGTGCTGTGGAACTATCCAAACATTCGGGAGCTCGCCGGCTTCGTGCTGGGCAAGCTGACGAAGAGAAACGGTTCGACGGTAGCCGGGTGATCCGGTTGCCACCGAGGCAAGCCATGCGGAAGAAACTGATTCCATACCCAACCGACGCCTGGGCGGTCCTCCTCATCTTCGCGACCTTCGCCGGTCAGATGGGCCTGTACCTTTTCGTCAATGACGTCCGATTCCTGGTGGCCGGCATGGTCGCGCTGATGCCGTTCTGCCTGTCGGTGGTTGCGTACAACCACAATCACATGCACGTGCGGACGTTCACGAACCAGCCGCTCAACCGGATCCTCGAGACCCTCATCTTCCTCGAGACCGGCTCGTCACCGTTCAGCGGGACGCTCAACCACATCGTCGGTCACCATGCCAGCTACGACAAGCCGGAGCTGGACACGCTCAACTGGCGGCGGCGCGACGGCTCGACGATGGGCCGCCACGAGTTCGCCATCCGGAGCCTGCTCTGGCATTACCCGTCGTGCTTCGTGCTGGGCAGACAGAATGCGCGGCTCCTGCAGCAGTTCCTGGCCTACCTGGTGCTCGGTGGAGGCGCCCTCGCCGCGCTCCTCGTATACCGCCCGATCCCAGCCCTCATCGTGTTCGTGGTGCCGATGCTCCTGATGCTCTACGCGCTGAAGTGGTCCGCGTATGCCCATCACGCCGGTCTGCCATACGGTGACGATTACACCGCTTCGCGGACGAACACCGGGCGGTTCTACAACTGGTTCACCTGGAACGCGGGCTATCACGCCGCCCATCACTTCAAGCAGGCGCTCCACTGGACACTCCTCCCCGAGTACCACGAGCGTGAGCTGGCGACGAAGATTCCCGCCGAGTTGCAGGGGCCGGGCTGGGGCGAGGAATTGAAGCGACGGTCGATGACTCCGGCTGCCCAGCGCCAGTGATGTGAAGTACGGCACTCCCAATCCAACCAAGAAGACCGACATCCACTTTCAGAACGAGGAGACCCACATGAACTTTCCTATCGAGAATCCCAGGGACGTCTCGCGACAGATCGTGCGCGAGTCCATCGACGCGGAACTCTGGCGCAAGAACGAGGCCTTCACGAACCAGCTCGAGCACATCATCAAGACCTCGCGCCTGTACAACCATCCGTTGCTCCAGTCGTGGGTCCGCAAGGAGTTCACGCTCGAGTCGATGGGGATCGTGCACTCGGAAGTGCGGTATGCCTTCGCCGAGCACTTTGGCGACGCCCTCATCCGCCTGATGCAGACCACCGGCTCGTTCGAGCGCAAGCTCGGGGCCAAGGCCAAGATGGCGGCGCGCTTCCTCATCCAGCTCAACGTCCTTGAGGAGCTTGGCTACAAGCCGACACCCCGCGGCAAGACCGGCTTCTGCGGGCATCCGGGCTTCTCCCACTACTGGCAGCTCGTCGATACCCTGACGGCGTTGAACCATCCCGAGGCGAAATGGGCGGCGTATGTTCCGGCGCCGGAGTCGGTCGCGGTGCGGGAGTCGCTGCTCGGGAGCTTCGACGATCACCTCCGTCTCGCGGTGGTGCTCGCGGGAATCGAGACCGCGTTCATTCCCTACTACGGCCCGTGGGCGGAGAACACGATCGCCGTCAGTCCGACGGACATCTCGGGCGGGTACCACAGCATCCACGTCGAGGCTGACGACGGGACCGTCGTCGATCACGACCACTCCGAGGACAGCTGGTACATCGTCCGCCAGGCGTTGACGCCGGACCGGTACGCGGAGATCGAGACGTTCCTGAAGGACGTGCTGGAAATGTGGGCTCGCTTCGTCGACATGCTGGCGGCGAAGGACCGGGACGTGAAGCGCGCGGCCTGACGCGCCGGAGTCGCTGCGTCGGTTCGCAGCGCGGGCTCGTGCGATGGATATCGGGGTTGGGACCTGGAACAGAACATGGGACAGCGCATGACATCGGCCGAACGCAGCAAGGTTGCCGTCGTCGGGGCCGCGGGGCGGTTTCCCGGCGCCGCGAGCCTGCGCGACTACTGGCAACTCCTCCTCGAGGGGCGCGTGGCGGCCGTGGAGCCGGACGCCTCGCGGGGCGACTTGTGGAAGGCGGCGCACGACCCGATCCTGGGCCGTAAAATCACGACGCTCCGCGCCGGCTACCTCGCCGACGTGGCGAGCTTCGACTCCGAGTACTTCAGCGTGTCGCCACGCGAGGCGGTCAAGCTGGATCCGCAGCAGCGTCTCCTGCTGGAGGTGACGCACGACGCGCTGGAGGACGGAGGAATCACACGGGCGGAGCTCCAGCGCTCGAACGTCGGCGTGTTCATTGGGGTCGGCAGCTCGGACTACATGAGCCTCGACTCCGGGCAGAAGCAGCACGTGGACGGGTATTTCGGCATCGGCAACTCGCACAACCTGTTGGCCGGGCGCATCTCCTACTTCCTCAACCTCAAGGGCCCAAGCCTGGCGATCGACACGGCGTGCTCGTCGTCGCTCACCGCGCTGCACTTCGCGATGCAGTCGCTGGGCTGTGGCGAGATCGACCTGGCGATCGTCGGCGGGGTCAACGTCATCGTGTCGCCCGACCTGCCGCTCGCGTTCTCGCAGGCGAAGATGCTGTCGCCCAGTGGGCGGTGCAAGACGTTCAGCGCCGACGCGGACGGCTACGGCCGCGCCGAGGGGGTGGCGGTCGTCATCCTGCGCCGCGTGACCGAGGCTGAGCTCTCGCACCATGCCGTCCGGTGCTTCATCGCCGCGACGGCGATCAACCAGGACGGCCGCAGCAACGGGATTGCAGCCCCGAACGGGACCAGCCAGGTCCGGGTGATCCGCGCCGCGCTCGACCGTGCCGGTCTGTCGCCCGCGGACATCGCGTATGTGGAGGCGCACGGGACTGGCACTTCGCTGGGCGACGCGATCGAGCTCAACGCGCTCCAGGAGGTCTTTGGCGAGGTCCCGGGGGCGTCGTGTTTCGTCGGATCGGCCAAGGCAAGCATCGGCCACGCCGAGGCGGCAGCCGGTCTCTGTGGGCTGTTGAAGGGAATGCTGATCCTGGAGCACGGGGTGGTTCCGCCGCACCCGGTCGAGCGCCCGCATGCGCCATTCTTCCAGGCGGACGGCTGCGCGCTGAGGATCGCCGAGCGTGCCCAGCCGCTCCCTGAAGGCCTGCGCCACGTCGGCATCAGCTCGTTCGGCTTCGGGGGCTCCAACGCGCACGTCGTGCTCGAGCGCCACGTCGCCGCGGACCGCGCGGCCGAGGAGACCGGGCGCCCGGTGCTGTTGCCGCTGTCGAGTCACTTCGCAGCCGGCCTGGTGGAGGACGCGGCTGAGCTCGCATCACACCTGACCTCGTCGGGTGGAGCGCTCGAGCCGGTCTCCGACACGTTGATGCTCGCGCGAGATCACCTGGCGCATCGCCGGAGCTACGTCGCACGTACCCGCGCTGAGGCGATCGAGGCGCTCCGGGAGGCTCGCGGTGGGGGTGAGCCGCTGCCGGTCGCGGCGGGCGAGAAGCCGAAGGTGGCCTTCATGTTCACCGGGCAGGGCTCGCAGTACTTCGGGATGGGCCGCGAGCTCTACGAGAAGGTCGGGCCGTTCCGGACGGCATTTGATCGCTGCGACGAGTTGATCGCCAAGTACGCAGGCGTGTCGATGGCGCGGATCGCGTACGAGCCGGCCGGCGGCGGCGACGAGCGCCTGACCGGGGACACGCACCTCGCCCAACTGTCCTTGTTCGCGTTCGAGTACGCGCTCTCGAGTCTATGGATGGCGCTGGGCATCACGCCGGCGTTCGCCATCGGTCACAGCGTCGGAGAGCTCGTGGCGCACACCGTCTCCGGCTCGCTGTCCCTCGCCGATGGAGTGGCGCTCGTCCACGCGCGCGGGCGGCTGATGCAGTCGGTCGCGCACGACGGCGCGATGGTCGCGGTGTCGATGGACCCCGCGTCGGTGACGGCGCTGCTCCGCGAGCTCGGGGAGCCGCTCCACGTCGCCGCCGTCAACGGCAGGCAGCGTGTCGTGATCAGCGGCGCTCGCGCGGCGGTCGAACGCCTCATCAAGCGCTTGGAGCGCGAGCAGGTACGGTTCCGCTCATTGCGGACGCGGCACGCCTTTCATTCGCCCATCTTCGACGACGCCGCGGCCCGGCTCGCGGAGCTCTCCCGGGGCTTGGTCATTGGACCCGGGACGATTCCGGTGGTTGGCAACCTCGACGGCGCGGTGGTGCCGTCGAGCGCGCTCGGCGGCGACTACTGGGGACGGCACATCGCGATGCCGGTGCAGTTCGCCAGAGGCGTCGAGACGCTGGTCGAGCTTGGTGCCCAGGTGTTCCTCGAGATCGGTCCCGACCGGGTGCTGTCGCAGCTCGTTGCCGCCGACCATGGCGCCCGTGTGCGCGCGCTGAGCAGCGTCGTGCGCGACCGGGATGGCGAGGAATCGCTGCTCCGCGCGGTTGGCGCCATGTACGAGCTGGGGTTCGAGCTCGACTTCGCGCCGCTGAGTCGCGCCGCGCACCCCGGCGTGGTCTCGCTTCCGGCGCGCCACCTCGCGCGCAAGCGCTACTGGACCACGAGCGGCGCGGAGCTCGCCGCGCCGGTGCCGAGCGCGGGGCCTGGTGCCGAAGGCGCGCCTGATGCGCGTGGCGCTCGCGCGGTCAACGGTCACGCGACGCTCGCCGAGCGCACCCCGCGCGAGCGAGCCGCAGCGCCTGATGAGGTCATGCACGGTGAGCCCGATTCCTCCGTGCAGGCGGTCATCGATCAACAGATCAACGTGATGAGGCAGCAGCTCACGCTGCTGGGCGACCTCTAGCCTTTCGCCAGCTTCGCTCTCCATCCATTTGTGGAGTTCAGATGGGAACTGACATGCGCATCGAGACGTCAAGCAACAACGCAGAGTCCCAGATCTTGGAGTCGGTGCTCCGCGAGGTTGCGTATTGCCTCAAGCAGGCGCCGGAGAACGTCGACCCCCACCTGCCGTTCGCGGACATGGGGGCCGATTCGCTGATCCTCCTCGAGGTGCTCCAGGAGATCAACACGCGCTTCGGCGTGTCGTTCTCGGTGCTGGAGATTTACGAGAAGGTCGACACGATCGCCAAGATCGCGCGCTACATCTACGAGCAGGGGGGTCGAGCGCAGACCCACGAAGTCAGCGAGCCGGAGCCGGCACGCGACCACGTCATCGAGCGCGCCACGCCGATCGTGGCGCCGCACGGCAGCGCCAGCCGCCAGGGAATCGAGGACATCGTCCGGCAGCAGCTCGAGCTGATGGAGCGGCAGTTGAGTCTCCTCGGCAAGCGGCCGGCGGCCAACACGCCGAGCACGCGTGCGCCAGAGCGCGCCGCGCCTGGTCCGAGCGAGCGCGCGGCCGCAGCCGAACGTCCCGCGGCAGAGCGCGCCGCGCCGGTGGCTCCCAGTGGCAAGTCCGAGGTGGATCGGTTCAGCGCGTTCTCCGTGAAGCTGGGAAAGGACGAGCGCGAGGATGACGCGCGCAAGGTCGAGCACATCCAGCGGCTGATCGCGGGCGTGACGGGAAAGGCGCCGGAGTCCAAGCGGCTCGCCCAGGCCTATCGGCAGGTCCTCGCCGACAACCGGGTCTCCGCTGGCTTCCGGCCGCTCTTGAAGGAGATGGTCTTCCCGATCGTCGCGGAGAAGGCCGAAGGTGCGTATGTCACCGACGTCGATGGCAATACGTATCTCGACTTCACGATGGGATTCGGAGCGCACTTCTTCGGTCACTCTCCCGAGTTCGTCACGCGCGCCATCAAGGCGCAGCTCGAGCGCGGGATGCCGATTGGCCCGCAGTCGCCGTTGGCGGGGCGCGTCGCCGAGCTGATCTGCGAGCTGACCGGTCACGCCCGCGTGACGTTCTGCAACTCCGGTACGGAAGCGACCATGACGGCGGTGCGGCTCGCCCGGGCGAAGACCGGACGGAGCAAGGTCGTCATCTTCCGCAACTCGTACCACGGCACGTTCGACGCGTTCCTCGCGCGCGGCACCGCGTCGGGCGATACGAGCCGGCCGGCCAGCCTGGGGACGGCGGGCTCGCTGGTCCAGGACACCGTGGTGCTCGACTATTGCGAGCAGAGCGCCATCGATTACATCGAACGCCACGGGAAGGAGATCGCCGCGGTGATGGCGGAGCCGGTGCAGAGCCGCGCGCCGAGCATGCAGCCGGCGGCGTTCTTGCGCCAGCTCCGGCGTGTGACCCAGGAGCGCGACATCGCGCTGATCTTCGATGAGGTGATCTCCGGCTTCCGCTGCGCGCGAGGCGGCGCGCAGCAACTGTTCGACGTCCGCGCCGACATCTGCACCTACGGCAAGATCGTGGGTGGCGGGATGCCGATCGGCGTCGTCGCGGGCAGCGCCGCGTACATGGACGGGCTCGACGGCGGATTCTGGCAGTACGGTGATGCGAGCTTCCCCAGTACTCCGACGATCTTCTTCGCCGGGACGTTCTCCAAGCATCCGCTGGCCATGGCCGCCTCGGTCGCCGTGCTCGAGCACATCAAGGCGGCGGACGACCAGCTCTATCGCTCGATGAACGAGCGCACCGAGCGGTTCTGCGCGCAGCTCAACGCCGCGCTCGAGGCGGAGGGTGCGGACGTCAAGGTCGAGTGGTTCTCCTCGCTGTTCCGGTTCTCGTCGAAGGGGAACCTCGACGTCTTCTACTACCGTCTCCTGGAGGCGGGATTCTTCATCTGGGAAGGGCGCAACTGCTTCCTGTCGACCGCGCACACCGAGGAAGATCTGAACCGCTTCGTCGAGGCCGTGCGGCAGGGCGCCCGTGAGCTCGTCGCGCACCGGCTGCTCCCGGTGCGTGACGCGGGCAAGGTCAGCGCGCTGGCGGAGCGCCCGATCTCCGATGCGCAGCAGCGCTTCTATCAGCTCGTGCAGAGCGGGCAGGACGGCACGGTCGCCTGCAACCTCTGCTACGGGTTGCGCTTCGACGAGGCGGTCGATGTCGAGCGGTTGTCGCGGGCGATCGACTCGGTCCTGACCGGACAGGAATCGCTGTGGTACCGCTTTGATCTCGCGAAGGGGACGCAGCAGCTGCTCCCGGTCTCCGAGCGGCGCGTCCGCATTGATCGCGTCCAGGCGCCGGGGCGTGCGACCGAGCCCGGGCTCGTCGACCGCTTGATGGCGAGCCAGCAGAAGGAGCCGCTCGCCCCCGAGGCTGGCGCGAACGTTCGTGTCACCATCACCCGGCTCGACGATGGCGTCACGCTGGTGTGCCTGTGCGTGCACCACCTGGTCTGCGACGGCTGGGGGTTGGCCTCGATGTTCGAGCGCATCGCGGCGCTCTACAACGAGAGCCCGGCTGTGGCACCCGGCGTGACGGCGGAGAACGCGGCATACGCGCGGTGGATCGACCACGAGGTGCGTTATCGCCAGAGCGAGCAGTACGCGAGCGACAAGCGCTTCTGGCAGGGGGCGATCGACGCGATCACGAGCTACCAGCGAGAGCATTCCTTCGGTCCGCTCCGGCATCGCAACACCGTCGGTGGACGGCCGGGCGGGCGAGCGCGGCTGAGCATCGGTGAGGAGCTCACCTCGCTGTTCAAGGCGCAGGCCAAGGCCGACGGCGTGACGCCGTTCACCGCGCTGCTCGCCGGCTTCCAGGTGTTCCTGAACCGGGCCTACCGGACGCGCCTGCCCATCATCGGGATTCCGTTCGCCAACCGCACGACCCGCGAGCTCAAGCAGACCGTTGGGACGTGCGTCAACCTGCTGCCGCTCCTCCCCAGCCATGGCCAGGACGCGACGTTCGACGCGATCCTGTCGCGCACCCGGAACGACATGGCGGAGATGTTCAAGCACTCGATGTTTCCGTATCAGGAGATGTGTGAGCACTTCCGCTCGGGGACGTCGGAGGCCCATGCGGCGCCGGTCGAGGTCACGTTCAACGTCGAGCCGGTCAGCCAACTGCCGCGCTTCGGTGTCCAGCAACCCGCGCTGATTGCCGCGGTGAACGATCGGATCGAGTTCGATCTGATGTGCAACGTCTTCGTTCTTCCGACGGACATCACCATCGAGCTCGACTACGACACCGGGTTGTTCGCCGAGGACGCCGTGTACGGTCTGCTCAACCTGTACTCGAAGATCGTGGAGAACTATGCGAAGCGGGCCGACGCGGCGCGCAGGCCGAGTGCGCCGGCTGCCCGGGGGGCCGCATGAGCACCGCCCTCGGTCTCCGCGCGCGCCTCACCACCGTGAATCCCGCGGCGCGCACAGGCCTGCTCGTGGAGTTCATCTTGCAGACCCTCTGCGACGAGCTCGGCATCGACAAAAGCGAGCTCCATCCGCGGTCGCGGTTCGAGACCCTGGGGGTCGATTCGAAGCGGGCGCTGGAGTTCAAGGAGCTCCTCGAGGAGGAGCTGCGCTGCACGCTCCGCACGACGCTCCTGTTCGATTATCCCAGCCCGGAGAGCCTGGCCGCGTACGTCGTGCGCGTCGCGTTCGGCGACGCGGAGGGCCTCGCGCCAGGCGCATCGGGAGACCAGGCCTCCGGGGCAGGTGCTGCCGGGGAGACAGGGTCCGGGGGGCACGTCGACACCCGGGACGGTGAGTCGCCCGCATCGCTGGACTCCATCGAGGAGCAGCTTCGGAAGAAACTGGAGAAGTACGATGTCTGAGTCGGCCCGCACACCCCGCATCGAGCCGAGTGCGGTCGTGGGCCTGAGCTGACGGTTTCCGGGCGCCTGGGTGCGGGGCGGAATGCCCCCCAAGAGCGCCTGGTCTCAGAAAGAGAGCGAGTCATCATGTTGGAGCACTACGACGCCATCACGACCCTGGCCGACATCCCAGATCTCCATGCCCGCGCGACCCCCGACGACATCGCGCTCATCGCCGACGGCCGCCGGAGCTCGTACGCCGCGCTGGCGGAGCGCAGCGATCGGGTCGCGAACGCGCTCATCGCGGCGGGGCTGTCGCGCCAGTCGCGCGTCGCGATGCTGGGGACGGACAGCGAGTACGCGTACGAGCTCCTCTTCGGGTGCGCCAAGGCGGGGATGGTGATGCTCAGCATCAACTGGCGGCTCGAGGCGAGCGAGATCGCGTACATCGTCCAGGACTCGGAGGCCGAGCTCCTGTTCATCACCCGGGAGATGGCGGCGACGGTCGAGGCGTTTCTGCCTTCCTGCCCGCGGGTGAAGGCCGTCATCGTGTTCGACGAGGCCTCCGAGCGTTACCCGGTCTATCACGCGTGGCGCGATGCACATCCCGGGCGGCGCGAGGCGAATCAGATCGATGGAGCCCAGGCGGTCGTGCAGGTCTACACCAGCGGCACCAGCGGGAGGCCCAAGGGCGTGGTGCTGTCGCACGGCTGCTTCCTCGATGTGATCCGCGAGGTCGTGCGCTCCGGCGATGAGCTGATCCACTGGAAGACCGGCGACGTCACCTTGCTCGCGCTGCCGTCGTTTCACGTCGGAGGCCTGTGGTTCGCGATTCACGGGCTGGTCAACGGCGCGACGAACGTCATCATGAAGGCGTTCACCGGCGCGGCCGCGCTCGAGCTCATCGAAAAGCATGCGATCACCAAGGTCGCCTTCGTCCCGGCGATGATCCGCTTCATGCTGTCGGAGCCGACCTGCCGGACCTCGAACCTGTCGTCGGTCGACCAGCTGGTCTACGGCGGCTCACCGATGCCCAGGCCGATCCTCGAGCGCGCGCGCGAGGTCTTCAAGTGCCGCTTCACGCAGAACTACGGGCTGTCCGAGACCACCAACATGGCGGTGTTCCTGCCGTCGGCGGAGCACCTCGACCCGGCCAACCCGCGGCTCAAGGCGGCGGGCAAGCCGCTACGCGGTGTGTCGGTGCGGATCCTCGATCCCGACGGGCGCGAGCTGCCGCCCGGCCAGGTCGGGGAGATCGCCTTCAAGACCGCGGGGCACATGCTCGAGTACTGGAAGCTCCCCGAGGAGACCCGCAAGACGCTCGTCAATGGCTGGATCCACACCGGTGACGCCGGCTACGTGGACGAGGATGGCTTCGTCTACGTCACCGACCGCATCAAGGATCTGATCATCTCGGCGGGCGAAAACATCTATCCGGCCGAGCTCGAGCGCATCCTGGTCCAGCACGAGGAGATCGCCGACGTGGCTGTGATCGGCATCCCCGACGACCGCTGGGGCGAGGTGCCGATCGCGATCGTGGTGCGGCGCCCCGGATCGGCGCTGACCAAGGCCGAGGTCATGGGCTTCGCGCGCAAGCATCTCGCGAGCTTCAAGATGCTGCGGACGGTGGAGTTCATCGACGCGCTGCCGAGGAATCCGAGTGGCAAGGTTTTGAAGCGCGTGCTGCGCGAACCGTACTGGGCCGGGCGGGAGAAGCGCGTCAACTGACCCGCCTTCTCACGCACGCAGGAGCCAACACATCATGTCGCAGAGCGCCCAGCAGTCAGAGAAGGTCCTCCGCATCATCGAGCGGCTGGAGAACGAGGTCGCGGTCCTGCGCAGAGCCCAGGATGAGCCGATCGCGGTCGTGGGGCTGAGCTGCCGGTTCCCTGGCGCGGATGGTCCGGATGCGTACTGGTCGCTGCTCCACCGCGGCGAGCCGAGCATCATCGAGGTGCCGCGGGAGCGTTGGAACGTCGACGCACTGTATGACCCGGACCCCGACGCGCCGGGCAAGATGTCGACGCGCTACGGCGGCTTCCTCGAGCATATCGATCAGTTCGATGCGTCGTTCTTCGGCATCTCGCCGCGCGAGGCGGTGGTGATGGATCCGCAGCAGCGCATCCTGCTCGAGCTGTCGTGGGAGGCGCTCGAGAATGCCGGGTTGTCGCCGGACGCGCTGTACGGCTCGCCGAGCGGTGTGTTCGTCGGCGTGTGCTCCTCCGACTACTGCCGGATGGCGCTCCAGAACGTCGAGAACGTGACGGCGTACCTGGGGACGGGCAACGCCACGAGCGTCGCAGCGGGGCGGCTCGCGTACACCTTCGGCTTCAACGGGCCGTGCGTGTCGTTCGAGACGGCGTGCTCGTCGGCGCTGGTCGCGGTGCACTACGCGGGCGAGAGCCTGCGCCGGGGGGAGTGCCGGGTCGCGCTCGCGGCCAGCGTCAACTTGAACCTCGCGCCCGAAATCACGACCGCGTTCTCCAAGGCGCGGATGATGGCGCCCGACGGGCGGTGCAAGACGTTCGACGAGCGCGCCGACGGGTACGTGCGCTCGGAGGGCGCCGCGGTGCTCGTGCTCAAGACGCTGTCCGCGGCTCGGGCCGACGGCGATCGCATCCTGGCGGTCATCCGTGGGACCGCCCTCAACCAGGACGGCGCGAGCTCCGGTTTGACGGTCCCCAACGGTCCGATGCAGGAGTCCCTCGTGCGGCGAGCGCTGGTTCGCGCCGGTGTGAAGCCGGGTGAGGTCGATTACATCGAGGCCCACGGCACTGGCACCGCGCTCGGCGATCCGATCGAGGTTGGCGCGCTCGCGGAGGTGTTCGGTCCTGGCCGCACCCAGGACCGGCCGCTGCTCCTCGGATCGGCCAAGACGATTGTGGGGCACCTGGAGATCGCCGCGGGGATGGCGGGGCTCTTCAAGGTGATCCTGTCGCTCCAGCACGAGACGATCCCCGGCTACCCGACCCTGCAAGCGCTGAGCAGTCGCATTCCGTGGCGAGACATCCCGATCGTCGTCCCACGGCAGCCGGTCGCGTGGCCGAGAGGCAAGCGAGCACGCATCGCCGGAATCAGCGCCTTCGGCTTCAGCGGCACCAACGCGCACGTCGTCGTCGAAGAACCGCCCCGCGCCGCACCCGTTGCCGCGGAGGCGCAGCCAGCGCACCTCCTGTGCCTGTCGGCGCGGACGCCGGACGCGCTCGCCGCGCTGGCCGGGCGCTACGCGGATTGGCTGGGACAGCACCCCGACGCGACGCTCGACGCGGTGTCGTGGACGGCGAACAACGGGCGCGCACGGTTCTCGCAGCGTCTCGCGGTGGTGGCGAACGGACCGTCGTCGCTGCGCGACAAGCTCGCGGAGTTCGCGCGGACCCGGGTGGCATCGGGGAAGGACATGCAGCTGGGCGTGGCCCCGGCGGTAGAGGGGCGGCTCGCATTCCTGTTCACCGGCCAGGGCTCGCAGTACGCGGGGATGGGCAAGGAGCTTCACGACCTGCACCCGGCCTTCCGCGCGACCCTCGTCCGCTGCGAGGAGATCCTCGCGGCGCACCTCGATCTGCCGCTCCGCGAGATCCTGTGGGGTCGCCACTCCGGGCTGCTGAACCAGACGAAGTACACCCAGCCAGCGCTGTTCGCGCTCGAGGTGGCGCTGGCGAACCTCTGGCAGTCGTGGGGGGTCCGTCCGTCGTATGTCATGGGCCACAGCGTGGGCGAGCTCGCGGCGGCGTGCGTGGCGGGCCTGTTCGACCTCGAGGACGGGCTGAAGCTGATCGCCGCGCGGGGCCGGTTGATGCAGGCGCTGCCCGACGGCGGGGCGATGGCGGTGATTCTGGCGGGGCGGAGCGCGGTGGAGCCGGTGGTTGCGGACCATGGCGATCGGCTCTCGATCGCCGGGCTCAACGCACCGGAGCAGACGGTGATTTCTGGGGAGCGGGCCGCGGTGCTCGCGGCGTGCGAGCGGCTGGGGCAGCAGGGGATCCGGAACCGCGGGTTGCTCGACGTCTCGCATGCGTTCCACTCGCCGCTGATGCGGCCGATCCTCGACGAGCTGCGAGCGGTCGCCGAGACGGTGACGTACCGTCGCCCGACGATCGACATCATCTCGAACGTGACCGGCACGGTCGCTGGCGACGAGATGGCCACGGCGGCGTACTGGGTGGACCACGTGCTCGCTCCGGTCGACTTCATGGCCGGCGTGCGGGCGCTGGAGGCGAATCGCGTGGTGGCGCTGCTCGAGGTGGGACCGAGCGCGACGCTCGTGGGCCTGGCGACCGCCTGCGTCGAGCGCGGCCGGTTCGTGACGGCGGCGAGCCTGCGGGCCAAGGCGGCACCGTGGTCGCAGATGCTCGAGGCCCTCGCGACGTTGTTCGCGCACGGCTTGCCGGCGGACCTTCGCAAGGCGGGACGGTGTGAGCAGCCGACGCCGCCCCGGCTGGCGCTGCCGACGTACCCGTTCCAGCGTCAGCGTTACTGGATCCACCGCGCTGATGGCTCGACGGCGACGATGCTGACGGCGTCCGGCGAGCACCATGCGCTCCTCGGGCGGAAGCTGCGGAGCGCCGCGCTGCCACCGGGCGATCTTTTGTTCGAGGGCGCGCTGTCCCCGAGCAGCCCGGCGTACCTCCGCCATCACCGCGTCTACGACAAGGTCATCGTTCCGGCGGCGGGCTATGTCGAGATGGCGCTGGCCGGCATCCAGCAGGCGTTCCCGCAGGCGGCCCCGGTGCTCCGCAACGTGGCGGTGCAAGCGGCGTTGGTGCTGACGCCGGATGTCCAGACCGTGGTGCAGACGCACTTCGCCGACGCTGGCGACCAGCGCTATCGCTTCAAGATCCTCAGCGCGGCCTCCGAGGATGCCGCGACGTGGCAGGTCCACGTGACCGGCGAGATCGAGGTGACGCCGTCCGGTGGTCTGCCTCCGTCCGCGATTGACGGGGAGGGCGTGCACCGGCGGTTCGACGAGAGCGGTGAGCGGCTCGATACGGAGGCGTTCTACGCGCGCTACGCAGCGCTCGGTCTGGGCTACAGCGGCGAGTTTCGAGCCGTCGTGGAGCTCCGCCGCCTCGCGGGCGATGGCGCGCAGCCACCAGAGATCCTCGCGCGGATCCAGCCGCCTGGCGTGTCTCGCGACGACGCGGAGAGCTACGTGCTCCACCCCGCGATCCTCGACGGCTGCTTCCAGGCGGTCGGTGCGATGGTCGGGGAGCAAGCCGATGTGGTCTACCTCCCCGTTGGGATCGAGGCGCTGCACCCGTTGCGCGCGGTGCCCGAAGCGCTGTGGGCGCATGCCGTCCTCCGTCGCTCGCCCTCGCCCGGAGATCCGCGCGTCGTCGCCGACATCCACATGTTGGACGATGAGGGACGCGTGGTGTGCGTGGTGGCCGGTCTGCAGGCCATGCGCGTCGACCGCCGCGCGCTCGCGTACGCGACTGCCACGTGGAAGGACAAGCTCTACGGGCTCACGTGGGCGCCTCAGAGCCTCCCCGAGCTGCCGGTCGAAACGGAGGCCTTGGATGCTGGCGGCCCCCGGCGGCGCTGGCTCGTGCTTGGCGATCGCGGAGGGGCCGGCACCCAGTTGAAGGCGGTGCTCGAGGCGCGGGGAGAGATCTGCGCGCTCCTGGGTGAAGGCGACGTCGATCCGCTCGACAAGGCGTCCTGGTCTCGCGCGCTCGCGGACCACGCGGCCGCGAGTGATCGGCCGCTCGCGGGCATCGTTCACCTCTGGGCGCTGGACGATGCGCTTGAGGGTGCATCCGGTCAGGCATCCAGCGACGAGATGGACGACGGGACGTCCGTGCTCGAACGGTCGCTCGCGAGGTCGTGCGGCAGCACGCTGGCGCTCGTGCAGGCGCTGATGGATGTCCCTGGCCAGCGTCTCCCGCGCCTGTACCTGGTCACGCGTGGCGCACAGGCGGTCGTGGAGGGCGAGCGGGTGAGCGCGGCGCAGGCGGCGCTGTGGGGACTCGGGCGCACGATTTCACTCGAGCATCCCTCGCTGGGCTGCACGTGCGTGGATGTCGACGCCATCGACCTGGGCGCCGTTGCCGCCGAGCTCCTCCATCCGGACGCCGAGCTTCAGGTCGCGGTTCGCGCCGGCAAGCGCCACGTGGCGCGATGGTCCCACGCCGCGGCGCAGTCCAGGGGACAGCTCGCGATCCCAGGCGAGAGCTACCGGCTCCGCACGTCCGCGTACGGCTCGCTGGACCGCCTGACGCTGGTCGCGGCCGAGCGGCGTGAGCCCGCGGCCGGCGAGGTCGAGATCGAGGTCTGCGCGTCGGCGATCAACTTCAAGGACGTCCTGTACTGCCTCGGGATGCTCGAGGACTTCAGCCGCAAGGCCGGAATCCTCCGCGCCGTCGATCAGCCGCTCGGGTTCGAGTGCGCGGGCCGCGTCGTGCGCGTCGGCCCCGGCGTGGAGGGGCTCGCCGTCGGCGACGAGGTCTTCACGATGGCGCCGTCGGCCCTGGCGAGCCACGTCACGATCGACCGCCGGCTCGTGCACATGATGCCGAGGAACCTGTCGTTCGCGCAGGCTGCCTCGATCCCCGCCGCGTTCATGACGGCGATCTACAGCCTCGAGAAGCTCGCGCGGCTGCGCCCGGGCGAGACGGTGCTGATCCACGCTTGCGCCGGCGGGGTCGGGCAGGCCGCGGTCCAGATCGCGCGGGCGCGCGGCGCGACGGTGTTCGGGACGGCGAGCCCGGCGAAGTGGGACCACGTCAAGCGGCAGGGCGTCGAGCACGTGATGAACTCGCGCACCCTCGACTTCGCCGACGAGATCCTGCGCATCACCGAAGGCCGAGGGGTCGACGTCGTTATCAACAGCCTGACCGGCGCGTACATCTCCCGGAGCGCCGACGTGCTGGCCAAGGGCGGCCGGTTCGTCGAGATCGGCAAGATCGGGATCTGGAGCACGGCCGAGATGGCGGCCTACCGGCCCGACGTGGAGTACTTCTCGTTCGACCTGGGTGACGTCGACGGCAACGCCGAGCTCCAGGTGGACCTCCTCGCCAACGCGGTTCGCGGACTCGAGGACGGCCGCCTCGCGCCGCTCCCCGTCAAGACGTTCCCCATCCGGCAGGCCGAGGCCGGGTTCCGCCACCTCGCGCAGGCCAAGAACATCGGCAAGGTGGTGCTGACGTTCCCCGCGAGCGAGCGTGCGGCGGGCGCGGCGGTCCGGGCCGATCGCAGCTACTGGATCACGGGCGGTCTCGGCGCGCTCGGGCTGCACATCGCGCGGAGCCTCGTCGCGAGCGGCGCGCGGCAACTGGTGCTCTCGGGCCGCTCCGAGCTGAACGATGGAGCTCGCGAGGCCGTCGCGGCGCTGCGCGCGGCGGGGGCAGAGGTCGTCATCGAGCGGATGGATGTCTCCGATGCCAGCCAGGTCGCGGCGGTCGTGCAGCGCATCGAGCGCGAGCTCCGGCCGCTCGGCGGAATCGTGCATGCGGCCGGTGTGCTCGACGACGGCGTGCTCGTCAAGCAGACCTGGCAGCGCTTCTCGCGCGTGCTCGCGCCGAAGGTCGCGGGTGCGTGGAACCTGCACGTGGCCACGCGGTCGCTGGAGCTCGACTTCTTCGTCCTGTTCTCGTCGATCGCGGCGGTGATGGGAGCGCCGGGGCAGGGCAACTACGCCGCGGCCAACGCGTTCCTGGACGGGCTCGCCGCGCTGCGCCGGAGCCAGGGATTGCCGGCGACGAGCATCAACTGGGGGCCGTGGGCGGCCGGTGGGATGGCGGAGACGACGCGCGCCGCCAACCGTGCGCGCTTCGAGTCGGCTGGCCTCGGGCGCATGTCGGTCGGCGACAACGTGGAGGTGTTCGAGCACCTGCTGCACGGCGCGCCCACGACGGTGGCCGTCGCCGACGTGGACTGGACGAAGTACCTGAAGATGGTGTCGAGCCCGGGGCTTGCACGGCTCTACTCGCTGCTCGGCCAGGGCTCGGCGCGGGCCGAACCGCCGCAGGTCGGTGCGCTGCTCACCCGCCTGACCCAGGAGCCGGAGGAACAGCGCGAGGCGACCCTCATCGAGTTCCTGCGTGGCCAGGTGGCGAGCGTCGTGGGGCTCGCGTCGGCCGATGCGGTCGAGGTCACGCAGCCGCTCCTCGAGCTCGGATTCGATTCGCTGATGGCGGTCGAGCTGAAGAACCGCGTCGAGTCGAGCCTCGGCTGCACGCTCAGCCCCTCGCTGCTGTTCGATCACCCGACGCTGGAGCAGCTGGGGCGCCACCTGCTCGTGGACGTCCTCCGGCTCGGTCCGGCCGGAGATGCCGGTTCGCGCGCTGCTGCGGCCGCACCCGCCGAGGAGGTGGCGACGGACGCGGCCGTACCGCTCACGACGCACCGTGAGTCGTTCATCACGGCGAGCGATCGCACGAAGCTGTGCGTCTGTTCGTGGGGGCCGGAGGACGCGCCGCTCGTGCTCTGCGTGCACGGTGTCCTCGACCAGGGCGCGAGCTGGGACGAGCTGGCGGTCGGCCTGGTCGAGCGCGGCTACCGCGTGGTGGCGCTGGACCTCCGCGGCCACGGCCGATCCGGGCACCACCCGGCGAACGTCGCGATGACGGTCCTCGACTTCCTGTTGGACCTGACCACGGTCGCAAACCACGCGACTGATGCGACGAAGCGGCCGTTCATCCTGATCGGGCACTCGATGGGCGGGGCGGTGGCCACGCTGTTCGCATCGGCGTACCCCGAGCGGGTCGAGCGTCTGATCCTCGTCGAGCCGGTCATCCCGCACCTCCGAGAGCAGCACGGCGCGCTCGATTTGCTGAAGAACGAGCTGCGGTACCTGACGGAGCCGCCAGCGCACACGGCCTATCCCGATCTCACGACCGCCGCGCGCATGCTCACCTTGAGCCATGGCGGGCTGAGTACGGGCCGATCGCTCAAGCTCGCGCAGCGGATCACCGAGCCATGCGACGGCGGGCTTCGCTGGTCGTGGGATGCCCGTCTGCGCAACCCGCTGGGCATCGATCTCGGCTTCTCGCGCGCGCACTACCTCGCGCTCCTCGATGGGCTCGCCGTTCCGTCGATGCGAATCTACGGCACGACCAGCCAGTTCGCCGGGACGCCCGTGCTCGTTCCGTCCGACGCCCGGCTGCCACGCTCGCGGAGCGTCAGCATCGCCGGTGGGCACAACCTCCACACCGACGACGCGGCCGCGTTGCTGAACGAAGTGCTGACCGGGCTCCAGCCGGAGACCGGGTGAGCCCCGGGAAGGGCGACTACCGTCCGCGGGCCTTGTGGGTGATGACGTCCGCCAGGCGGTCCACCGCGCGTGGCCCGCCCTGACGGAGGAAGAGGTTGGGCTCGGTGGCCTCCAGCTCCATGAGGCGCAGCCCGCCCTTCTCGTCCCTGGCGATGTCCACGCGGGCGTAGAGCAGCTCGCGGCCGGTGGCGGCGAGGACCTGTCGGGCGAAGGTGCGCTCGTCCTCGGCCGAGGGCGCTGGCTCGGCGGCGGTGGCGTCGTAGTCCGGGTTCCCCGACAGGGCCGCCGGCCGCTTGATGGCGTGGGTGTGCTCACCACCAAAGAAGAGGAGGGAGCGCTCGCCGTAGCCTTCCACCGAGCTCAGGTAGGGCTGCACCATCATGTCCTTGAGCGGGAGGATGCGCTCCACCAGGGACTGGGCGGCGGGGATGTCCTCGGGCTTCCGGACCCGCAGCGTGTCGCGGGCGCCCGCGGACACGGTCGGCTTCACCACCGCGTCGGTCCAGCCGCGCTCGGCGAGCAGGGCCTTCATGTCCGGCGTCGAGCCGCGCTCCAGCCAGACGGTGGGCACGGTGGCCACGCCCCGCGCCTCGAGCTCACGCAGGTAGCCCTTGTGCGTGTTCCAGCGGAGCACCTCGGGAGGATTCCACAGCGGGCAGTGAGCGCCCGCCCGGTCCGCCCAGGCCACGAACTCATCGCGGCGTCTGTCCGAGTCCCACGCGGTGCGGACCAGCGCGAGCCGGAAGCGGCTCCAGTCCACGGCGGGGTCGTCCCAGATGACCGGCCCGGCCCGCAGGCCCCGCGAGGCGAGTGCATCGGCGAGGAGCTTCTCGTCGGGCAGGCACTCGGGGAAGGTGGAGGCGGTGACGAGGGCGACATCGAAGGTGCTCACGTTCGCGGACATGGGCGCTCTAGATAGCGGTTCGGGGGTGGGGCGCACGTGGAAAGTGCTCGGACGTCTGGTGTGCCCTCCGAGCGGGCGAGCGGCCTGTGCCCATGACACCTGGGTGTTCTCATCCAGGGGACGGGGGTGCTCCGTACCCTTGTCCGAGGAGGAGTGTGTCATGACCCATCCCAATGAGCAGCTCATCCGCGAGCTCTACGCCGAGTTCAGCAAGGGCAACCTCGACGGTGTCCTGGCGCTCTGCACGCCGGACATGCGGTTCCACTTCGGCGGTCACAACGCGCTCACGGGCGACTACGACCGCGAGGGACTGGCTCGGTTCGCGATGAAGTTCGGGCAGATCGCGGGTCCGTCGCTGCGGATCAACCTCGACGCCGTGCTCGCCAATGACGAGCGCGGCGTGGTGTTCCTGCGCGATACCTTCACCCGCCAGGACAACGGGAAGTCGTACGACGTGCGCCTGCTCCACGTGTACCGCATCGAGAACGGCAAGCTCGCGTCCTTGGAGGAGGTGCCGTTCGACCCGAGCGCCGTCGACGAGGCCTGGAGCACCTCGTGTGCACCGGCTCCTCATCCGCCGGAGCCGGTGCACTCGATTCACTGAGTGCCCGGCCGTGCGCTGTGTGCCCTGCCTACTTGTGCGCGGCGATGACCGCGCCGAGCCGGCGCATGCCCTCTTCAATGAGCTCCGGCGGGCGGTTGGAGTAGTTGAGCCGCATGAACTCGGTGCGAGGCTCGGCGGCGAAGAAGGGCGAGCCGGGGACGAAGGCGACGCGCTTTTCGAGCGCATGGGGGAAGAGGGCATCCGCGCTCATGCCGCGCGGCAGCTCCACCCACAGGAACATGCCGCCGTCGGGCTGCGTCCACCGGGTGCCCTCGGGCATGTGCTTCTCCAGCGAGGAGAGCATCGCCAGGCAGCGCTCCCCGTAGACGGCGCGCAGCTTGTCCAGGTTGGCGTTGTAGTCGAAGCGCGACAGCAGGCGCGCGGTGGCCCGCTGCGCGAGCGTGGCGGTGTGCAGGTCCGAGGCCTGCTTGCCGATGACGAGGGCGCGGATGATCTCTCGCGGCCCCACGGCCCAGCCGATGCGCAGTCCGGGCGCCAGCGTCTTGGAGAACGTCCCCAGGGTGACGACCACGCCCTCGTCGTCGAGCGAGGCCAGCGAGGGGAGGTGCTCGCCACGGAAGCGCAGCTCGCCGTACGGGTTGTCCTCGAGGATGAGGATGCGGTGCTTCTGGGCAAAGCGCACGAGCGCATGCCTGCGCTCCAGCGACAGGGTGGTGCCCTTGGGGTTCTGGAAGTTGGGCACCAGGTAGATGAGCTTGGGCTTGCGGCCCGCGACGAGCCGCTCCAGCTCGTCCACGCGCATGCCGTCATGGTCGCTGCCCACCACGGCGAACGAGGCCTCGTAGCCACTGAAGGTCTGCAGCGCGGCGAGGTAGCTGGGGTTCTCCACCACCACCAGGTCGCCCGGGTCCAGCATCGCCTTGGCTACCAGCTCGATGCCCTGCTGAGAGCCGTTGGTGATGAGCACCTGGTCCGTCGCCGCGCGCAGCCCGCGCTCGCCCAGGTGGGCGCAGATCCACTCGCGCAGGGGGCCGTAGCCCTCGGTGGTGCTGTACTGCAGCGCGGCGCGGCCCTCGTCCACGAAGACCTCGGCATGTGCCTGGGCGATGGCCTCCACCGGGAACAGCTCGGGCGCGGGCAGCCCTCCGGCGAACGAGAGGACGTCGGGCCGCTCGGCCACCTTGAGAATCTCCCGCAGGGCGGACGCCTTCATCCGCGACATGCGCTGGGCGAGCGGGAATGCCGGGGGGGCGGAAATGCTGACTGCCGCGGTCATGGTCAGGCTCCTTTCAGCTCATCGGAGGAGACGTGGACGTACGTCTCTTCCTTGATAGAGGACAGGACGATGGTGGTGTGAGTGCGCGTGACGCCGGAGATGGTCCGCAGCGTCTCCACCAGAAGGGTGTCGAGCGTCTTCGTGTTCGAGGTCCGCACCTTGAGGATGTACGAGTCCTGACCGGCGACGCGGTGGGCCTCGAGCACCTCGGGCATCGCGAGCACCTTCTTGGCGAACCCTTCGAAGTACTTCGGGTGCTCGATGCTCACGCCGATGAAGGCGGTGATGTCCTTGCCCAGCTTGGCCGCGTCCACGCGCGCCGTGTAGCTGGTGATGACGCCTCGCTCCTCGAGCTTGCGGATGCGCTCGGCCACCGCGGGCTGGGACAGCCCCACCGTCCGGGAGATCTCCAGCTGCGTGGCGCGGCCGTCGCGCTGCAGCAGGTCCACGATGCGGTAGTCGAGTTCGTCCATGTGAGGCTCAGAGACCTTATTTTTATAAGTCCCGATGTCGATACACGAATAAGATATATGTCTCTCGGGTGCCGCGCAAGCTGCGGCAGGCGGGCAGACGGGCTCCTCATCGGCGGGACCGGGGGGCGCGCACGCGCTTCCGGCGCGCGAGGCCTGCTCCGGCATAGAGTGTCGGCCGGGGAGGACAGATGAACATCCGTTTGAACCGCCGGGTCGCCCTCGGCATCGCCGTGGGGCTCGTCGTGGGCCTCGTGGGGTGGGCCACCTCGGACGTGTGCGTATCCGCCTGGGTCTTCCAGGGGGTGAAGGTGCCTCGCTGCCCGGACGGACGTCTGCGCCAGGTGGTGGGGTTGCGTGTCGACGGGCTCGCCCGAGAGGCCACCGGCCATGTCTTCGTCTCGGCCGAGGCCTACGGTGTGACCACTCGTGCCTGGGAGCAGCTGCGCGCCCCGGTGCGGCGCCTGGAGGCGTCCCTCTTTCTCGTGGACGCCGAGGGCAAGGAGTCTCCGCTCCAGCCCGAGAAGCGCTGGGAGCAGCAGGACTCGGACTACTCCCTGCGCGCTCCGGTGAAGCTGCCCGCGCTGCCGGATGGGGACTACAAGCTGCGCGCCCGCGTCACCTCGCCGCTCGGCACCGACACGGTGGACGCCCCGCTGCCTCTCTATGCCCCCGCCCGCGTCCACGTCCTCACCGACCGGCCCCTCTATGAGCCCGGTCATCAGGTGCGCTTCCGCGCCGTGGTGCTGCGCGCGAAGGACCTCGCCCCCATCGACGGACGCCCGGGGACGTGGTTTGTCACCGACCCTTCCGGCGAGGTGGTACTGGAGCAGCGCATGCCCGCGGGCCCCTGGGGCGTGGTGGCCGGCGACTTCCCGCTCGACCGCGGCGCGCCCAACGGCCGGTGGACGGTGCGCTGGGCGAGCGGCGATGTCTCCGGTGAGGCCTCCTTCCAGGTGAAGCCCTTCACCCTGCCGCGCTTCCGCGTCGAGGCCCAGAGCACCCGGCCCTTCTGGCGCGCGGGTGACTCTCCCGTCGTCGAGGGACGGGTCGTCTACAGCTCGGGCGCTCCGGTGGCGGACGCGGCCGTGGACGTCTCCTGGAACGCCTCGGGCGCATGGCCCCCGCCCATCGAGTGGCTCGACGAGAAGGCCCGGGACGGGCTGCCCCGGAAGGCGCGCACGGATGCCTCGGGACGCTTCCGCCTCACCCTGCCGCGTGTGCCCTATGACCTGCGCGGCCAGGCCACCCTCTCCGCGTACCTGTCCGCCACGGACCCCGCGGGGGACCACGTGCAGGGCGGTGCCTCGGTGCTGCTCGCCGAGGACGCGCTCTCCGTGTCAGCGGTGACGGAGCTGTCGGACGGCCTGGTGGAGGGCTACAGCAACCGCGTCTACCTGCGTGCCACCACCGCCGATGGCCAGCTGCTGCCCGGCGCGGAGCTCACCGTGAAGCGCGCGTGGGACCCGCGCGACGAGGGCGTGAGCGCGGTGACGGACGAGGACGGTGTGGCCGCCTTCCAGCTCGACCCGGGACCGCCCGTCAACGTCGTCCTTCCCCCCATGCCGGTGCGCCACCCGCCTCCGCCTCCGCCGGTGTCGCTGAGCGGGGTGAGGGACCTGCTCACGGACTCCCATTCGCCCGAGCTCGAGGACCAGCTCGCCCTGGAGCGGTGGCTGGAGTCCCTGCATCCCTGTGCGCGCTTCGTCTCGCCCGAGGAGGGCGCGGCCCAGGTGACGCTGGGGGTGCGCGTGTCTTCGGGAGGCTCCGTGGTGGACGTGGTGTCAGGCAATTCGCCGCTGGGGGCCTGCCTCGCCTCGGTGGCCCGCTCGCGCTCGCTGCCGCCCGGCCGCGAGCGGATGCTGGCGCTCACCTTCGACGTGCAGAACCCCGGGCTGCCCTCGCTCTCCCTCCAGGCGCTCGACATCTCCGGCACCAGCCAGGAGCTCCAGGAGGCGTTGCATCACGCGGCGCTCGATGCGCGCGCCTGTCTGCCCGGAAAGCTGTCGCTGTCCGCTCCGCTGCCGGCCGCGCTCACCTGGCGCACACGCCCGGGGCGGAACGAGGTGGAGGTGGGCTGGTCGTCCCTTCCCCAGCAGCAGGGCATGCTGTCCTCGAGCCACCTGTCCTGCATCCAGTCCCGCTTCGCGCGCCTGGTGTTGAACTCGAAGCCGGAGGACGCCATGGGCCTGGTGCGCTTCACCGCCGAGCCCGCGGGCACCGACTCCGAGAGCGACGTGTCCCAGGAGACGACGCTGCTCGGCTACGAGCTGAGGGTGAGCGCGAAGGCGGGCAAGGAGGACCTGGGCTCGACGAAGCTGGTGCTCCACCCGGCGCGACTGCCGCCCGCTCGCCTGAGGGCCACACCCGTGCTCGCGCGAGCCGGAGACGAGGTCCGCATCGAGCTGCTGCGGGGCCCGGACTTCCAGGGCGAGCTGCCGGCGGAGTTCTTCCTGATGGCGGGGGACAAGCAGCTGAAGGCGGAGGTGGAGAAGTCGGGCCGGTTGCCGGTGGCGCGCTTCCAGCTGCCCGCGGACTTCGAGGGCTGGGCCGAGGCGTCCTGGGCGGGAGCGGTGGCCCGGGTGTACGTGGCACCGCGCGCACAGCTCGCGCTGGAGGTGGCGCCGGACAAGACGGCCTACACGCCCGGCGAGCTGGCCCACCTCCAGGTGCGCACGCGAGTGGATGGCAAGGACGGCCCGGCGGCGGTGGGCCTCTTCGGCGTGGACGAGAGCCTGTCGCAGCTCGTGCCGCTGCCGGGGACGGGCGCGCTCGATGGGCTGCGCCCGGTACCCACGGTGGCTTCGCCGGCCTTCGATGTGCTGGACGGGACGGCGCTCGCCATGGGCCGCATTCGGGGAGCCAACGCGGCCGCCGCCACGCTGCTGCGGGTGTCCGGAGTGCCTCAGCGGGAGGGAGGCGAGACACGGGTGTCGCTCTCGGTGCAGGGCACCTTCGCTCCGGACGTGGAGCTGACCGAGCCCTTCTACCGGGTGCTCGCGGAGCTGTCGGAGCAGGTGCGCACGTGGGAGGAGTCGGCGCCCCAGGGCGAGACGCTCTCCGCCGCGGGGATGGCGAAGCTGTGGGACAAGGCGCTCGAGGCCTGTGAGAAGCGCGGCGAGGCGGTGACGGACGCCTATGGCCGCCGGTTGAAGCTGTCGCGGCTGCCGCAGGAGTTGCTGGCCCTCACCGATCCTCGGGCGGTGGTGGTGAGCGGGACGCGGTTGCCGGAGGACGTCGAGAACTGGGGCGCGTGGGTCGCCCGGGAGGCGCCATGAAGCGCAACTTCATTCTGGGTGGGGTGTGTGTCGTCGCGGGCTTCGCGCTGAGCACGTGCTGGCAGAACCTGACGCGCTTCCAGGCCCGGGCCGCTCCCGCGTCCGCGCTGGCCGGGGAAGACCGGATGTTGGCGAAGAAGAGCCTCAGCACCTTCGGCGAGGCGGACGAGGAGATGCCGGCGGCCGAGCCCATGCCGGCTGCTGCCCCGGCCCCGGCCGTGGTGGCGGAGGGCATGCTGGGCGGTGGTGGTGCGAGGGGCGGTAAGAAGGACATGCTGCCGGGCTCGATGCCGCCGCCGCCGCCCGCGCCACCCCCCGAGGCTCCGGCCACGCCGGGGCGGGCCTGGTTCCCCGAGACGTTCCTCTTCGAGCCGCTGGTGGTGACGGACGAGTCCGGCTCGGCCTCGGTGCCGGTGAAGGTGCCGGACCGGCTGACGAACTGGCGCGTGCTGGCGCTGGCGCACTCGCGCTCGGGGGCACAGGCCGGGGCGGTGAGCACCTTCGCGGGCACGCTGCCCACCTACGTGGACCCGGTGCTGCCGCCCTTCCTGCGCGCAGGCGACGTGGTGCGCGTGCCGGTGCAGGTGGTGAACACCACGCAGACGCCGGTGACGCGCTCGCTGAAGGTGGAGGCCCAGGGCGCGGCAGTGGAGGGCGGCTCGCGCACGGTGACGGTGCCGGCGGCGGGCAGCGTGGTGGAGTACGTGACGGTGCGCGCGGCGCAGCCGGGGCCGGTGACGGTGCGGGCCTCGCTGGGGGGAACGGACTCGGTGGTGCGCACCTTCGACGTGTGGCCCACGGGGAGGCCGGTGGTGGAGACGCGGGGAGGCACGCTGGCCGCGCCGCGCACGTTGGAACTCGCGGGCCCCGAGGACGCGGTGGCGGGCAGCGAGCGGGTGCGGTTGCTCGTGTACCCGGGCGCCCTGGGTGTGCTGCGAGCGGAGCTGGCCGCGGCGAACGGGCGTGGAGGCGTGGCCGAGGACGCCTACGCGCTGCTGCTCGCTGGCCGGGCGCCGGAGCTGCTGAAGTCGCTGGGCGGCACGGCGGACGCGGAGGTGCTCAAGCACATGTCGGCGCTCGCGGGGCAGAGGGTGCTGCGGGCCGGCCGGGCGTCGGATGTGGCCACCGCGGCGCTGCTGGCCGAGGCGGCGCTGGCGCACCCGGACAACCCCGTGCTGTCGCGCCTGGGCGAGCGCCTGTCCGGACAGGTGGCCGCTGCGCAGCGGCCGGATGGGACGTGCCAGGGAGCGGATGGCTGGACGTTGCAGCGGCTGCTGGTGGCAACGGCGGACTGTGCCCGGGCGGTGCGAGCCGGCACGGGGACGGACGCGGGCCGCCGGCGGGCCTCGGCCTTTGGCGCGCGCGTGGCGGGGGCCTTCGAGCGCTACGTGGCGCGAGTGCAGGACGGCTACACGGCGGCGGCAATCCTGGCCAGCGGTGGCGTGTCCGGCACGGTGCGGGACGCGCTGCGCAAGCAGGTGCGCGAGTCCCTCCAGAAGCGGCCGGACGGCTCTGCCTTCCTCCCGGTGGGCCCGGGCGTGGTGCGTGCGGACGGCCTGGTGCCCTCGGAGGCCGAGGCCACCGCGCTCGCGGTGCTGGCGCTCGTGGACGACAAGGAGGCGCCGCTGGCGGACCTGGGCACCTCGCTGCTCGCGGACTACCGGCCCGAGCGCGGGTGGGGTGACGGGCGCGCGAACCTCGCGGGTCTGCAGGCGGCGCTGGCGCTCTTCAAGGAGCCGCTGCCGGCGCAGGTGAGCGTGGTGCTGGAGCGCGACGGCAAGGTGATGACGGAGGGGACGTTCGACGCGAAGGCGCTGCGGGAGGTGCTCGCGCTGGAGGGAGCCGCGCCCGGCTCGGCGGGGAAGCACACGTGGACGGTGCGAGCGGAGCCGGCGGTGCCGGGGCTGGGCTTCTCCCTCACGCTGGGCACCTACGTCCCGTGGCGTGCGAGCCAGAAGGGCAGCGGGCTGGAACTCGCGGTGAAGGGCCCGGCGGAGGTGAAGGTGGGGATGCCGGCGGAGGTGACGGTGCAGGCGGCGTCACCGGCGGGGATGGTGCTCACGCTGCGCCAGGGATTGCCCGCGGGAGTGCAGGTGGACCGCGCGAGCCTGGATGCGCTGGTGAGCGAGGGAAAGGTGACGGCGTACGAGGTGGAGGATGGGGCGGTGAGCCTCACACTGCCACCCCGGGGCGCGGCCGAGCCCTTCAACGCGCGCTTCCGGGTGGTGCCCACGCTGTCGGGCTCATTGCAGGCGGGAGCGTCGAGCCTCACGCCGGTGGAGCGGCCGGACCTCGTCTTCCACGTGCCACCGGCCACCTGGGCGGTGCGCTGATCGGACGACAGGGCGGCGCTCCAGGGTCGGGTCCCACATGAGGGGTGGGACTCAGGCCACCTTGGGGAAGTCCACCTCGGTGCCGGCGACCACGTTGAGGTAGTTGGTGAGCACGTTCTGTGCGACCGCGGAGACGACCTCGACCAGCTCCGCGTCCGTGAGGCCCGCCTTGCGGGCGGCGGCGAGCTGCTTGCCCGTGTCCGCGCCATGCGTGCGCACGATGGCCAGCGCCAGGTCGAGGATGACCTGCTCCCGCGGATTCGCCGCGCGGCCGGAGCGGAAACCGGCGAGCTCATCGGCCGGGACGCCCTGGAGCTTGCCGAGCGCCGTGTGCGCCGACAGGCAGTAGGTGCAGCCGTTGGCCTCGGCCACGGCGATGGCGATGGCCTCCTGGGTGCGCGCCGGCAGCGACGCCTTCCCCATCGCGCCGAAGTAGCCAGCCACCGCCTCGAGCGCCGCGGGCGAGTGGGCGAACGTCGCGAACATCTTCGGCACGCCGCCGAACTTCGCCTTGAGCGCCTCCAACGTGGGCTTGGACGCCTCGGGGGTGGTGGAGGAAGTGACGGGGGCGATGGTGGGCTGGGACATGAGGTTGCTCCTGGATGGAGAGCGGTCGGAGCCAGGGGGGCCTCGGCCGGTCGATTGGTTTCGACTCGATACCAATTAGGGGCCTCGGGCTTTCTTGTCAAGAAGGTTTGGGGTCGATACCTTCTGGGTCATGGGTGCCGAATCTCTGTACGCGCTGCTCGAGCGCATCACGAACCTGCTGCGCAACGAGGAGCGCGCCGTGGGGCTGGAGCACGGGCTGCAGCCAGTGCACCTGCAGACGCTGCACTACCTCTCGGTGTGCAATCGCTACAGCAACACTCCCGCGGGGCTCACGGAGTACCTGGGCCTCACCAAGGGGACGGTGTCGCAGACGATCGCATTGCTGGAGGGCAAGGGGCTGATTGAAAAGGAGAGCAGCAGCACGGATCGCCGCGTCATCCATCTGCACCTGACGGAGGAGGGCCGCACCCTGCTGAGGACGCTGCTGCCGCCCGCGCTCTTCTCCCGTGCCCTCGAGGGGCTGCCGGACGGTGGCACCGGGCTGGAGGCATCGCTGACGGGCCTGCTCCGGACCCTGCTGGTGACGCACGGTCAGCCGAGTTTCGGGGTGTGTGCATCCTGCCGCCACTTCCAGCGGGAGGCGCAGGGTCGTTTCCGCTGCGGGTTGACGCAGGAGCCGCTCAGCCGTGCGGACAGCGCGCTGCTGTGCCGGGAGCACTCGGCCCCGGAGGTGTCGGCGTCCTGAGCTCGTACGTCAGTGCCTCCACCTCTTTGTTCAGGTTGATGAACCTGAACGCGATACCCCACCGCCCACGAAATGTGCCAGGGCCTCTGAGGACCCTGGCGTCAGAGAGACACGCTACGGGAGCCGATCCTGCGGCAGGTTGTTCTGGACTCCCGAGACCACCGGGCGGGAGGAGCTTCCAGCGCGGTAGAGGAGATCCTGCCAGACGATGGGCGAGCGGGTGCGGAAGGCGCTCGTGAGGTTGATGACCGCCGTGCCATTCCTGCTCAGCTGGAAGCCAGGCTGGTCATTGGCCTGCAATGGCGCGTCGAAGAACTGCGGGCCGGCGGAAAGATCGGCGGCGTAGGCAGTCCCACCCGAGGTGATCTGAACGCGCCCGCTGGACTTCAGCATGCCCAGGACGAAGACCCGGTCCAGGAGGGCCACACCGTTCTTCGAGGCAACGGGTTTGGCCTGCTGGGCCGTATCGTAAGGCTCGGTGCTCAGGTGCATGCGATGCGAGTAGTAGAGGACATCGCGCACGATGGCCGGCTGCTGGCGGGTCTTGAACCAGGTCGTGTAGTACGCCGTCAGGTCATAGAACGCGTACTGCACGGCCGAGTTGGGCCGCAGGGCGTGGCCTTCGTAGTGGTCATTCCAGGTGATGATCTGGACCATCTTCACGCCCGAGTCGATGGCCGCCTTCCAGGTGTTGTACTGGGTCTTGAAGCCCGCCGTCTCCGTGGTGATGGAGTTGGTGGGGCGGTTGTCCGTGTGGCTGACCGGGGGAGAGTAGGGGACGCCGTTCTGGTCGCCCCAGGCCTTCAGGGTGTTGATGCCGGTCAGGGGGTTGGACGTGTAGGGGAGGTTGTCCCAACGCGAGAAGGTCGCCTCGGCCATGAACGGCTTCATGGCGTTGCGGTTGGCCTCGCTCGGGTCGAGCAGGGTTCCCCACAGCACCGCGTCGATTCCATGGACGGTCTTCAGTTGATCGAAGAACTCCTGATACCAGGAGGCGGGCAGGGCCTCGGGCCTGTAGCTGCCCACCACGAACTTGCCGTTGAGCTTCTTCCACGAAGCGCGGTTCTTGAAGGCCGCGATGTCGTCGGCCCGCAGCCGGGGCTCACTCGCTCCGCTGTTGCCCGCGAGGATGCTGCTGTCGATGTTGGGAATGACGTAGAAGGGCGCGCTCGGGTTCTCGGCGTTGAACTCGTCGGCTGCGTTGAAGAGGTCCGTCAGCCACTTCCAGCGGGCATCGCTGGGCCGGAACCAGAGATTGAAGAGGAAGCCATCAACGCCCACGGCGGCGGCCGTCTGGATGTCTGTCTTCATGTCCCGCTTGCCGTAGTCCGACTCCAGCGCCGGAACGGCCAGGATGGGCACGGGCCGATCGCGCAACCACCCTCCGATGGACGCGTAGGTTCCCGTGGGTTTGAGCCAGTTGGTGTAGTTGTCGTAATACTGGCCACCACTGGAGCCATAGCTGCGCAGCGGGAAGTTGTGCCAGTGGGCGAAAACCTTGTACTCGCTGGTGGCGAGGTCGGCCCGTGCCGGCATGTCGAAGGGAAGGAGCGCGTTGTCCAGCTCGAACGGGGCCTTGGTGGCCAGGGGGGCGCTGCTCGTCTCCAGGTTGGGAGCCGTCTCGGGTGGGGCACAGGCCGACACAGCCACTCCTCCTCCGAGGAGAAGGAAGAGGAGGCCGTGCTTCAATCGGGAAATACTCGCGCTGAACAAGGGATGGCTCTCTTTCTGAGAAGACGAACCCACTCAGGAGTCCGAAGGGCGGCCCAGGACTGGAAGCTCCAGCGAAGGCCGTGATTCGTCCTGGAAGAGGGTTCGCCGTCCCCGCCCATCCCAAAAAAAGTGAAGGGACGGGCCTGAAAGAAGGCTCACTGCGGATCGTGGGTGTTGATGAACGCCACGAGGCTCTGGAGATAGAGCGGGTCGACGATGGTCGTGAGGTGTGAGCGGCCCGGCACGATGACGTTCTCGAACTGGCTCAGCTCGCGCGTCATGCGCATCGTTCTCGAGTAGGGGTTGTCGAACTCACCGTTCACGGCCTGCACTGGGAAGTCGATCCGGGTCAGGTCGATCGGCTGAGGCCACCAGGTGCCCCAGGCGATGGCCACGGCCTCGTACGCGGCGTAGTCCGGTTCGGGCTGCTCCTCCATGGCGCTGTTGAAGCGCTCCAGGATTTGAGGCTCTTCGGGATCCGTTCCCTTGGGATCTCGTGCCTCGGCCTCGGCCTTGAGTGCCTCGTCGGTCTCTTCCACCCCCGCGCCTCCGATGGTGGCGGTGATGAATCTCTCCGGAACCCGGGCCATCAGCACGCGCGTCATCGAGCCACCCATGGAGTAGCCGCCGATGTGGGCCTTGCCAATCTCCAGATGGTCCATGAGCTCGATGACATCGGTGACCATGCGCTCACCGTACGCGGCGGCCTCGTGTGGCTTGTCGCTCTCACCATGGCCCCGCTGGTCGAGGAGGATGACCCGATGCCGCGCCGCCAGGGCTTGCGCGAAGCCCGGGGCGACCCAGGCTCCGCCCGCCGTCCCCATGTAGCCGTGCAAGAGCACGACGGGCGTCCCTTTCCCCTCGAGCTCCAGATAATGCAGCTTCACCCCGTCGCTGGCGGTGAACCACCGATCGACAGGTTCAACCGACGCACTCGGCGCTGGGCCGGTCCCGCAGCCGACGAGTGCCACGGATGCCATCGCAACGGCGGCCACGAATGATTTCAACATGTGGAGTCTCCGTTTGTCCGACAGGCCTGCGATTCAGCCGGATGGACGAAAATTTAGCCGCCCGGCCAATTCGCGTCAATGCGCGGACTTCACAGGGAGCGCGTGGCTTGATGCACCCGGGCGGCCATGCCAGCATCCGGCCGTGACGTCGGAATCCAGTTCGAAAGGCCCTCGGAGCTCGTTCATCGAGGAGGCGCGCCGCGCGCAGATCGTCCAGTGCGCGATCGAGACCATCTCCACCCACGGCTATGCGCAGACCTCGCTCGCGCTGATCGCGGAGCGCGCGGGGATCAGCAAGGGGGTCATCTCCTACCACTTCGCTGGCAAGGAGGAGCTCATCACGCAGGTCTTCACCGAGGTGATGACGCTGGCGGCGAAGTCGGTCCTGCCGCTGGTGGAGAAGCAACCGAAGGCGAGTGGCAAGCTCCGCGTCTATATCGAGGGCAGCATCGCGTTCATCGGGACCCACGGCCCCCATTCGATCGCGCTCCTCGAGATCTGGAATGGCTTGCGTACCGCACAAGGCCGTCCGGTCTTCGACGCCACGTCCTATGAACCGGGCCTCGACTTCCTGCAGAGCATCTTTCGCCAGGGCCAGACCGAGGGCGAGTTCCGGCGGTTCTCCCCGCGCATCATGGCGGTGACGGTCCGGTCCGCGATCGACGGGGTGCTGGTCCAACGCATCACGTATGGCGACAAGGTCGACCTCGAGGAGTCCTCGCGCGAGCTGGTGGCGCTGTTCGAGGCGGCCACCGCGCGGCCGGTGCGCGGCGGCAAGCGCTCGCGCTCGTCGTCGTGACCTGAGGCCTGCGGGAGGCGGGCCGGCTGTACGCGGAAAACCCGACGAAGGGTGGGGTTCATAATTCCTTAAGGTTTTCGAGCCAATCTTGTGACACGCACGAACCCCGCCGTGCGTGGATTGGCTCTGGAGACCGCATCGTGAAGACACGTCATGGCGCCCGGTACCTGCTGCTCCTCGCGGTATGGGGATCGGGTTGCAACTCCTCGTCGCCAGAGCCTTCGGACGAGAGCGAGGACACAGACACTTCCGAGCTCACCTACAAGCCCTGCGACGCGAGCCAGCGGGTGGGGCAATTCACCGTCGAGCTCGGAGAGGGATACACGGCGGTCCAGGGGCGCGTGCTCAGCGGCGTGGTTCCGGCCAACGTGCGGCAGGTGGAGGCCCAGGAGGGTGAATGCCGCCTCCTGCGTGGACGCACGCTCTTTTGTGATCCAGCCTGTGGCGCCTCGCAGACCTGTGGTGAAGGCGGCGTCTGTATTGCCTATCCCACCGCGCGGAGCGTGGGCACGGTGCGGGTCCAGGGGCTGAAGGCCGAGCTCTCCATGACGCCGAACTCGGCGAAGTTCTACTCCAGCGCCGGGACGACGCTGCCCCACCCGGGATTCGATGAAGGCGCCACCCTCAAGCTCGTGGCCGGTGGCGCGGATGTGGAGGCGTTCTCGCTGCGAGGCCAGGGAGTCGCTGCCCTCGCTGCCTCCGAGGGCGCCATCACCCTCGAGCGGGACAAGCCAGTCACCGTGTCGTGGACACCCTCCGCGTCCTCCGCGGCGGCGCGCATCCACCTCGTCGTGGATCTCGCGCATCACGGGGGGATCGCCGCCTCACTCGAGTGTGATGGGCTCGCGGACACCGGGAGCTTCACCCTGCCCACGGGGCTCGTGTCGCGGTTGCTGGACGTGGGAGTGGCTGGCTTTCCCAAGGTCTCCATCAGCCGGCGCTCCGCGGACTCGGTGACCACCAGCGCCGGGTGTGTGGACCTGCTGGTCCTGTCCCAGGTGGACCGGGAGATTCTCATCCCCGGACTCGTGTCGTGCAGCGGTGACGAGGATTGTCCGGAGGGCAAGACCTGCCACTCGGACCTGACCTGTCAGTGAGGCAAAGCAGTCCTGTACGCCCGGTGTCTCGGATTCTCGAGCAGGGCAAGGAGTCTCCCACCATGAGAAGCACACGCATCCTTTCCGCTGTTGCGCTGTTCTCCCTGGGTGTTTGTGGCGCGGCGTGCGGTTCGAAGGACGGTGACACGGATTCGGACACGAATACCGGTGAGGACGGAACCGGAGGGGACGGCTCGACAGGTGGAGACACGGGAGGGTCGACAGGGGGAGACACAGGGGACGGCACGGGAAGCACGGACGAGCTGGCGCGGTTCAGCTTCTTCGTGACCAGTCTCGAGGCCATGCGAGAGCTCTCGGGCAGCCAGAATGGCTTTGGGGGTGATCTCCGCTTCGGTGAGGCGACGGGGCTGGAAGGGGCGGACAAGATCTGCCGGACCATCGCCGAGAAGGCCCTGCCGGGCGCCGGACAGAAGGTCTGGCGTGCCTTCTTGAGCGCGGCGAAGGCCAGTCCCACCGGTGGTCCTGTCAACGCCATCGATCGCATTGGTGAGGGGCCCTGGTACGACCGCAACGGCCGGCTCGTGGCCCAGAACAAGGCGGGACTCTCGAGCGCACGTCCCTCGGGCGACGCGCAGATCAAGAATGATCTGCCCAACGAGCGCGGCGAGCCCAACCACCAGGGGGTGGACAACCACGACGTCCTGACGGGCTCGAACAAGCAGGGGCAGTTCTCGGGCAGTGGCATGGGTAGCACGTGCAACGACTGGACGAGTTCGGTCGGGTCCACGGGGAAGCCCTATTGCGGCCACTCCTGGCCTCGCAGTGCCACCAATCCCACCAACGGAGGGCAGTGGCTCTCCGACCACCAGGTGCCGGGCTGTGCGCCCGGGGTCAATCTCTCCCAGACCGGCCCCGGTGATGGGACGGCCTCGGTGGGCGGGGGTGGCGGCTACGGTGGAATCTATTGCTTTGCCATCAATCCCTGAGCGTCTCCCCGGAGGTCCTCTTGCGCTCGTATTCGTTCTTCCTGGTGACCGCCGCGCTCCTTCTCGCGTGCTCGTCGAAATCCTCCCCCACCCCCGATGGGCAGGTGACAGAAGGGACCTGTGAGGTGGCGGAGGGCGCCTCGGCGCCCGAGTTCCTCAAGCGCATCGGGTGTCAGGGGGACTTCAGCGCTCTCGCGTCGGAGCCGCTCGACACGAGCATCCCGGGCGCCCGCTCGGTGAAGGTGGTGTTGGACCAGTTCGACGGCGACGCGCTCTACTTCCAGAACAGCCAGAAGTACGCCATTCATTACGAGTTCGTCTCCTCGCACCTGTCTGGTCAGGGATTGCCGATCGTCGGCTCGCTGGCGGACTTCAACCAGACGGAATACTACGCACCGGATCGACGCTTCATGCTCGGGGCCGTCACGTATTACGAAGGACCCGGAGTCTGGGCGCTTGAGATCGCGCCCTATGACACGTCCTCCGCGGCGATGATGACCCGGCTCTACGAGGCCGTTCGTGACGCGGGCTACTTCGGCTCGGCGCTCGTGTTCCACCCCACGTCCCAGGCGGTCGAGACGGAGGCGAAGAACCTGGGCTCGGCCATCCGGGTGATGACGACGGACGAGCTCTACGCGGCCATCGACTATCAGCCGCTCAACCTCGCCACCTCGGTCGGGCGGCTGCGGTTCGTCACGGCGGACGAGCTGGAGACGACCTACCTCTCGTACCGCGACATCGTCGTGTTGGATCGCCTGCCCAATGACATTTCGACGATCGTCGGCATCATCACCGAGGAATTCCAGACGCCGCTGTCGCACGTGAACGTGCTGTCGCAGAACCGCAAGACGCCCAACCTGGGGCTGCGCGGTGCGATGACGAACCCGCAACTGCGAGCGCTCGAGGGCAAGTGGGTGCGGCTCACCGTCGGCGCGTTCAGCTGGAGCATCGAGGAGGTGACGAGCGCCGAGGCCGATACGTATTGGGCAGAGCACAAGCCGGTCCCCGTGGTGCTGCCCGCGGCGGACCTGTCGGTGAAGGAGCTGCGCGACATCGAGGACGTCGTGGTCGAGGGCTCGGGCTCGCTGCGTGAGGCGATCAAGGCCGCGGTCCCCGCGTTCGGAGGCAAGGCCGCGCACTACTCCATCCTGGCGAAGACGGAGGGACTGCCCGTCCGCAAGGCCTTCGCCATCCCGGCCTGGTACTACGTGCAATTCATGGAGGAGAACGGGTTCTACGCCCGGTTGGATGCGTTGCTGGCGGATCCCGAGTTCAGGGAGAAGCCCGAGGTTCGCGACGCGCGCCTCGAGGAATTCCGCGACGCGATGAAGAAGGCGCCGGTGAACGCAGAGTTCCAGGCGATGCTCCAGGCGAAGCTGGCGGCGGACTACCCGGGGCTCACCATGCGGTTCCGCACCAGCACGAACAGCGAGGACCTGGAGGGGTTTCCGTGCGCGGGCTGCTACGAGTCACACACGGGAGACCCGAGTGACTGGGCGGATGTCCTCAAGGCCATCCGGAAGACGTGGGCCAGCATCTGGCTGTTCCGCACGTTCGAGGAGCGTGAATTCAACAGCATCGACCACAAGTCGGTGGTGATGGCGCTGCTGGTGCACCACAACTTCCCGGAAGAGGAAGCCAATGGCGTGGCGCTCACGGCGAACCCCTTCGACCCGTCGGGCTTGCAGCCGGGGTTCTACGTGAACGTCCAGTGGGGCGGAGACGCCGAGGTGGTGCATCCACCCGCGGGAATCACGAGCGACCAGTTCATCTACGAGTTCCACCAACCCGGGCTCCCCATCACGTACCTGTCCCGCTCCAACCTGGTGGAGGCCGGGCAGACGGTGCTGACGTCCGCCCAGGTGTATGAGCTGGGCAAGGCGCTCGATGCCATCCACGAGCGCTTCTCGCCGGCCTACGGGCCGCGAGCGGGCAACACCGGCTGGTACGCCATGGATGTCGAGTTCAAGTTCGACGGCGAGCCCGGCGAGACGCCGAAGCTGTCGGTCAAGCAGGCGCGTCCCCACCCCGGGCGGGGGCAATGAAGGGCTTCGTAATGAAGGGCCTCGTGATGGGGCCCAGGAGGTCCAGGTGATGAAGTCCTCTCGGCTGTTCCAGGTCATCTTCCTGTCCGGGTTCATCACCGCTGGCTGCGGTGGGAGCACCTCCAGCAACCCCACCGTGGAGCCCACCTCCGGTGCGCTGCTGCCCTGGAAGGTGGGAAACCGTTGGACCTACCGGGTCACCGATGATGGCGAGGTCTCGGAGAAGGAGACCACGGTGGGCGAGCTGGAGCCCGTGGGTGGCACGGGGCCGAACCGGGATGTCCTCGCGAACAAGGTGGTGACTCGCAAGGGAACGGCGGACAAGACCGTCAGTTGGCAGGCTGTCTCGGGTTCGCGGCTCGTCCGTTACCGGGAGCAGTCCTTCCGCGCGAACACGGACACCGTCGAGACCGAGGATTCCTGGGCGCCCGCCAAGCTTCATGTCGACGAGGCGCCCGAGCATGCCGCCGTGGGCGCGAGCTGGCTGGAGAGCTACGAGGAGACGGAGCTGGAGACCGGAGAACAGCCGAGCACGGAGACCGTCCGTGAACAGTGGACCGTGATCGCCGACGACGAAACCGTCACGGTCCCCGCTGGGACCTTACGTGCGCTCGTCCTACGGAAGTCCGGCACCAGCAAGACCAAGACCTATTGGTTCGTCCGCGGCATCGGCAAGGTGAAGGAGACCGGTGGGCAGACCGAGGAGTTGGTCAGCTACGAGCTGGTGCCGTAGACAGGGTCCGGGTGCCGTCAGGGCCGGGGCTCCTGGGGGCACGGCGTCGTAGGCGTGCAGAGAGGGTTGCAGTCGGCGGTGCACCAGGACATCTCCTCGGAAGTGCAGAGGCCATCACCGCAGGTGGGGCCGTTGCAGTCCAACGCGCAGGTGGCCGACGTCTCCCCGTTGTTGCACAGGCCATCGCCGCACCAGGCGGTGGGGGGGCTGCAGTCGACCGCGCAGGTGGCCGACGTCTCCCCGCCGTTGCAGACGCCATCACCACACCACGGAAGGGGGGCGCAGTCGGACGAACAGTTGTCGCTCGTCTCCCCGTGGCTGGAGTCACAGATACCGTCACCGCAGATGTAGGCGCACGGCTGACAGGCATTCAGCGCGGACACTCCCTGGTTCCCCGGCGCGAAACCGCAAGGGCAATCCAGGGCCTCAGTTTTGTCCTGCACAGGGGCCGGTGCTGTCGCCTGTGCGTCGAGCTCCGCGCTACCGCAACCCACGAGCCCGCCGAGAGACAACCCAACCAGGACGACGACGCAACGCATCTTCATGTAGGAGTTCCTTGTGAGAGTTGATTCTTATTGCATGCGAAAATGATACAAAGCTGAAAATCGGGCCAGTCGGGACTGGAACGAGTCAGCGGAGCCTCCAGTGTATGGAAGTAAGTAGTGTTTGATAAGTGTCATTTGGGGTCCTAATATCGGCGGCGAGAACTGCAGTGGTTGCCCATGTGAGGACACCGCCATGGCCGTCGCAGTGAGTCTCAAGCCCCTCAACCGCGTTCCTGGAAGTTTCATCTTTGGCAACCTGGAGGACTTCAAGAACAACCGCTTGGAGTTGTTGCTGCGCGTCAAAGAGACCTGCGGTGAGGTGGGCTCCTTCCGGCTCGGCCCGCTCTCGGTGCTGGTGGTCAGCTCTCCTCACCTGGCCCACACCATCCTGGTCAACCATCCCCAGGACTTCGACGGGGGCCCGCTCGTCCGCAACTTCATGCCACTGGTGGGAGAGCGGAGCGTGATCTTCCTCCAGGGCGAGCCCCACCGGCTGCAGCGCAAGCTCCTGGCTCCCATCTTCCAGCCGCGGCGGTTGGCCGCGTTCTCCACGACCATGGTGCAGTTCACCCTGGATACGCTCGAGCGCTGGCAGGACGGTCAGCACATCGACGTGGTGCACGAGATGGGGCTCCTGACGATGCGGGTCGCCGGGAAGGTGCTGTTCGACGTGGACTTCCTCAACGAGTCGCCGGAGTTGAACGACGCGGTGATTACCACCGTGGAGCATCTGGAGCACATGACCTCCAGCATGCCGCCGCTCCCGCTCTTCGTGCCGACCGCCCGCAATCGCAAGGCCCTCCGGGCGCTGGACACCATCTCCCGCAGCATGAAGGCGATGATCGACGAGCGGCGTCACCACGTGCGCGCGGACAGCAATGACCTGCTGTCCCTGCTGCTGCAACAGCGGGACGATGAGGGTCAGCCCATGGACGATGGGCAGATTCGCGACCACATCATGACCTTCTTCGCCGCCGGCAACGAGACGACGGCCTTCACGCTGAGCTGGGTGCTGTATCTGCTCGCCCGCCACCCCGAGGTGCACGCCAGGGTTCGCCACGAGGTGGACTCGGTCCTGGGTGGGCGCCCGCCCACCTACGAGGATCTGCCCGCGCTGGGATACCTGCTGCAGGTCATCAAGGAGACGCTGCGCCTCTATCCCGTCGTCTACATGCAGGCCCGCTGCGCCGTGCGCGACCTGGAGATCGACGGCTACGCGATCCGCAAGGGCCAGATGCTCCTGATCCCCCCCTACTGCATCCACCGCGATTCCGAGTACTTCCCCGAGCCCGAGCGGTTCGATCCGGAGCGGTTCTCGCCGGAGCGCGAGAAGCAGATTCCCCGCCACGCCTACATGCCCTTCGGCGCCGGTCCGCACACCTGCATTGGCAATCACTTCGCGCTGATGGAGGCCCACCTCATCATGGCCACCCTCGTCCAGCGGTTGGACTTCGAGATGCTCGCGGGACAGGTGGTCACCCCCAAGGTGGCCGCGGTGACGCTCCAGCCCTCGCGCTACCAGATGAAGCTGACGCACAGGCCGCATCAGGAAGAGGACGTGTCGCGCCCGCGTGCTCGCGCCGCCGGGGGCTTGTGAGTGCGCATGTCTTGACAACTCCGGGATTCGTGTCTAATCGGCTTTTCCGGTTTTGCCTGGAGAAGCCCATGAGACGAATCAACCCCGCGGTCGCCCTCGCACTGCCCTTGTTTCTGTCCGTGCCCGCGTTGGCGCAAACCGCGCCCGCGACCTGGCAGGAGCACTGGTTCGAGCACAACCAGCTGGTCTCCCGCGTCTACCAAGACAATGACGTGGCGGTTTATTTCGACAGTGCGGTGAACCGGTCCATCACCTGGCCCAACCAATACGTGGGTGAGGTGTGGCGGTATACCAAGCGGACCTACGGCCAGTTCAGCCGAGATCCGCAGTTGTATGCCATCTTCCACGCGGGCAAATACAGTGGCGGACACCCCTCCACGTACTTCGATGCCAGCCATGACAACCGGAACGTGATCGACGTGGGGTCCAGCTCCACCTCCGCCTGGACGAGTGGCACCGGCAATGACCTGGACCTCGTCACCCACGAGGTGGCCCACATCGTGGAGGGCGCCTCCAAGGGGGCCCACAACTCGCCCGCCTTCGGCCTCTGGGGCGACAGCAAATGGGCGGAGATCTTCGTCTACGACGTCTACGTGGGTCTGGGCAGGAGCGCTGACGTCAACCGGTGGTTCAATCTCATGCAGACCACCACGGACAGCTTCCCCCGGGCCAATACCCATTGGTTCAGGGATTGGTTCTATCCCATCTACAAGAACTACGGCGGCTCGGCGGTGTTGAACCGGTACTTCGTCCTGCTGGCCCAGTACTTCCCGAAGAATGGCAATGACTATGCGCGCGCCCTGAACTGGGGTGAGTTCGTCCACTTCTGGAGCGGGGCCGCGGGCGTCAATCTGAAGACCCTGGCCACCTCCGCCTTCGGCTGGCCCACCGAGTGGGAGGCCCAGTTCGTCCAGGCGCAGCGGGACTTCCCCTTCTCCTACTCGCCTCCGGGCGCCACCGCCGTCACCGTCTATCAGGACATCAACTACGGCGGCTACGCGGCGGGACTGCCCGTGGGCAGCTACACCCTGTCGGCCCTGCAGGCCCGGGGCGTGCTCAATGACGACATCACCTCCCTGAAGGTCGCGAGCGGCTACAAGGTCACCCTGTACGCCGACGACAACTTCACGGGGGCCACCCTCACCAAGACGGCGGATGACGCCTCGCTCGTGGACGACTCCTGGAACGACCGGGTCTCGTCGCTCGTCGTGAGCACCTCGGGGACGCCGAGCTCCACCCTCATCCAGGCGGAAGCCTACAGCGCGATGAGCGGGGTCATCACCGAGGCGACCTCCGACTCGGGCGGAGGCTCCAACGTGGGCGCGATCGATACGGGGGACTGGCTGGCCTACAACAGCATCACCTTCCCGGTCTCCGGCACCTATACGGTCGAGTACCGCGTCGCCAGCCTCTCGAGCGGAGGCCAGCTGTCGCTGGACCTGAACGCGGGAGCCATCGTGCTCGGCATGCTGAATGTCCCCGTGACGGGCGGCTGGCAGAACTGGACCACCATCTCGCACACCGTCAACGTCACGGCGGGGACCTACAACGTCGGCGTCTACGCTCAGGCCGGCGGGTGGAACCTGAACTGGATCCGCATCACCCAGGTCCCCTGACGCACGGACGCTCCACGCACTCAGACCGGGTTCAGCTCGGCGGCACGCTTCTCCAGCTCGCGCACCGCGAAGTCGATGAAGGCCCGGATGCGCGGCGTCTCCCGGAGGTCGGCGTGAACTCCCAGCCGGACCGGCATCACCGGTCCGGGCTGTGGTGTCTCGAGACGGCGAAGCGCCGGCCGGTGGTCGGCCAGCGCGCGTGGCAGGACCGCGAGTGCTTCGCCTGCTTCGACCGTCGCGAGCTGCGAGTGGACGCTGTTCGTTCGCAGAATCACCCGCGCCTCGGGAGCGAGCGCTCGCGACCACTGGTCCGGTGCCCAGTTGGGCCCTGTCTGCACCATGACGACCGCGTGCCCGGCGCAGCCCGCCGCGAAGTCCGGACGCCCGTGTTGCTTCAAGTACCTGGCCGAGGCGTAGAGGCCATACGCGACGTCGGCCACCTTGCGCTCGAAGAGGTCTTCCTGCTCGAAGGAGCCAAAGCGGAAGGCGACATCCGCATCGCGGCGAGACAGATTGAGGCGGCGCACCTCGTTGATGAGCTCGAGCGTCACCAGCCTGTGCTGCCCGCCGAACTTCGCCAGGATGGGCGCCACGATGTAGTCCCCGAACCAGCCAATGCTGGTCACGGTGAGGGGACCCTGGAGGCCCGTATCGCGCGCCGCGATGCGGCGCTCCACCACCAGGGCGCCCTCGTCCATGCGGTCGAGGCCTTCGACGAGGGCCGAGCAGAGCGGGGTCGGCGACAGCCCGTTCGCTCCGCGCTCGAACAACTTGACGCCGATGCGGTGCTCGAAGCCATCGAGCCGGCGGCTGACCGTTGGTTGTGTCGTCCCCAGGGCTCTCGCGGCGGCGCTCAGGGAGCCATGCCTGGCCACGGCGAGCACGATTCTCAGGTCATCCCAGTCCACTGCTCGGGATTCTCTCACGGTACCGCCCCGCCTCCACGCTGTTCTCTCCAGCGGTGGAGGCGGTGGCGGTGGGACTTCCGTGCCGCGCTCAGCGGGTGAAGCGCTCGATGGAAGTGAGAGACCCGTTGGTGCTGTTGTAGCCGCTCGTCACCAGCACCTGCCCCGTGTGGAGCAGCACCGCGTCATGGTTGCTGCGGGCCTGGTTCATGGGCACCGTGAGCAGCCACGCGTTCGCCGAGGGGTTGTACACCGCCGCCTGCCCGGAGCCGTTCGTCACCAGCACCTCTCCCGAGTAGAGCATCGTCGCGGAGAAGTACGGGCCGGGGATGGGCAGGGCGGGGCCGGCGACCCATTGATTGTTGTAGGGGTCGTACAGCTCCACCGAGTTGTCGCTCGAGGACCCGTTGCCCAGGATCATCACGTTGCCCGAGTAGAGCCGGACGGCGAGGTGGTCCTTGCGCGCCTGGGACATGTTGCCCGCCGGCGCCCAGGTGTTCGTGGACGGGTCATAGAGCTCGGCCGTGGAGATGTCGCCGTTGTTGGGTCCGGAGCCGCCCGCCACCAGCACCTTGCCCGAGTAGAGCAGCGTCGCGGTGTGGGCCGCGTGGGGAACGAGGCTGCTGCTCACGGTGCTCCACGTGCCCGTGTCCGGATCGTACAGCTCCGAGTTCCCCTGCTCACCCAGGTAGTAGATGCCGCCCACCATCAGCACCTTGCCCGAGTCCAGCCGCGTCGTGGTGTGATTGTAGCGCGGCGTGTTCGCGCTGCCCGATTCGGTCCACGTATTGGTGGTCTCGTCGTACAGCCAGGTGCTGCTCACCCACCTCATCGCGCCGCCGAGGCGGCCACCGGCCACCAGCACCTTGCCCGAGGGGAGCTCCGTCGCGGTGTAGCCGTGGCGCCCCCACTCAAAGGACCCGGCCAGCTGCCAGGTGTTCGTGTACGGGTTGTAGAGCTGCCCGAAGCCATCCTGTGTCAGCAGCACGTTGCCCGTGACGCGCAGCAGCGTGGCGGTACCCATTGTTACCGAGTTCTGCATGGGCGCGTTGGGGGTCCACGTGCCGACACCGGTCAGGGCCGCCTCGTGGGTTCCCAGCTCGGCTTCGGGGGAGAGCTCGGGCTGGCAACCCGTGGCAATGGATACGAATCCTGCCATCAGCAGGGACATACGCGTCTTCTTCATGGATACCTCTTCTGGAGATGGCGCCTGTAGATGGAGCCGCACCGTTGGCTCGGGTGCTCCTCTCAGGTAGGGAAAAAATGGATTCCGAGCAAGTGAAATGCATCCATTCCAGGCGGCTCTCATTTCCCACTCCGCGCCCGCCCGCACCGGGCCGATGGGTGGACGTATACGGTTTCGTATGAGGGCCCTACGAAATCATTGGCTGTCACGGCGGGTGTCGCCACCTACCTTGAAGGGCGAACGAAGGGACAACAGGAACTCCCCATCATGCCCTCTGCCATTGCCAACCTCTCCGTGGACAGCCCCCCAAACCCCAGCGTCGCCGAGGATCATGCCCTCTCGGTACGTCTGGACGAGGTCATCCACCGTGCGCTCACGGAGAAGCGGATTGTCGGGACCGTCGTTCTCGTCGCGCGGGATGGCCGCGTCGTCTACCAGCGCGCCGCCGGCTCCGCCGACCGTGAGGCGGGCCGGCCCATGCGGGAGAACGAGCTGTTCCGCCTGGCATCCATCACCAAGGTGATTGTGTCCGCCGCCGCCCTGGCACTCGTCGAACAGCACCAGCTCCAGCTCGAGGACCCGGTCACCCGGTGGCTCCCGGACTTCCGCCCGAAGCTGGAGGATGGCCGCGAACCCGTCATCACCGTGCGCCATCTGATGACCCATACCGCGGGATTGACCTACCGCTTCAGGGAGCCGGCGCATGGGCCGTATCATCGCGCCCGGATTTCCGAGGGGCTCGACCAGCCCGGGCTCTCCATGGAGGAGCACCTCCGGCGGATCGTCTCGGTTCCGCTGTCGTATGTGCCTGGGACGAGCTGGGGGTATTCCGTCGCCACCGATGTCCTGGGTGCGGTCATCGCTCGTGCCGGCGGGGCTTCGTTGCCCGAGGTGGTGGAACGCCTCGTCACCCGGCCTCTCGGCATGTCGGACACGGCCTTCAGCGTCAAGGATGTCGCCCGGCTCGCGACGCCCTACGCGGATGGGCACCCGGAGCCGGTGCGCATGGGTGAATCGCACACCCTGGCGACCCGTGCCAGTACCGTCACCTTCGTGCCCGGCCGGGTCTTCGACCCGCGCTCGTTTCCCTCCGGCGGAGGCGGCATGGTGGGCTCGGCCGGTGACATCCTGAAGTTCCTGGAGACGCTCCGGATGGGGGGTGCTCCGGTGTTGGGGGCGTCCACCGTCGAGCAGCTGACCACTGCCCACGTCGGCCCGGAAGCCGAGTCCTGGGGTCCTGGCTGGGGCTTCGGTCTCGGCGTGGGGATCCTCGTGGACCCGGCGAAGGCCGGGAGCCCGCAGTCGGCCGGGACCTGGCAATGGGGCGGCTCCTACGGCCACACCTGGTTCGTCGATCCGAAGCACCGCCTGACGGTCGTGGCGCTCACCAATACAGCGAGCGAAGGCGTGTTCGGCGCCTTCCCCGTCACCCTCCGTGATGCCATCTACGGCGCGGGCAGGTGAGTGATCCCTGGCGGGTGCCCCCCGCCATTTTCAAGCGTTGGCCTTCTTGTGCCTCGCCTGCTCCTCCATGTAGAGCACCCGCTCCTCCGCGAACGCCTTCGCCACGCTCGGCCTGTCGCGCAGACGCGAGACGTAGGCGCTGATCGCCGGCCATTTCTTCAGGTCGACCGGCGTCACCTGGGTCCAGTTCAGGACCGTGAACAGGTACGCGTCCGCGACGCTGAAGCGGTCGAGGAGGAACTCGCGGCCGGTCAGGTGCTTCTCCAGGTGGGAGAGGCGGGACGCCTCCTTCTCCAGCGCGTAGGCCTTCACGGCTTCGGGGGCCTTCGCGTCGAGGAGCGGCACGAAGAGCGCCTTGTGCAGTTCGGTTCCGATGAAGCACAACCACTGGTGCAGCCGGGCGCGCTCCATGCGGTCCGTCGGCGCGAGCTTCGCCTTGGGGAAGAAGTCGGCCACGTACTGCAGGATCGCCGCGTTCTCCGTGAGGATGTCGCCGTCGTCGGTGCGGAGGGTCGGCACGAGGCCGAGCGGATGGATCTCCCGGAAGTTCTTTCCGTCGCTCGTGAGCTTCGTCTTCGGGTCGACCTCGATGAACGAGGCCTCCACGCCTGCCTCGTGGAACGCGATGCGGGTCGCCATCGAACAGGACAGGGGCGAGAAATAGAGCTGCATGGGATTTCCTCCAGGGGTCGGTTTCGTTCCGTTCGCCGGAACGAGCGCTACTTTGCGCATCCCGGGGTGATGCGTCCAACGCATCCTTGGCATAGAGTCAATGCATGGATGACATTGCCCCTCCTCCGAGCCCCCGCCTCGACGTGCGCGACCTTCGCGTCGTGCTCGCCCTGGCCTCCGCCGGTACCACGGCGCAGGCCGCGTCCGTGTTGCACCTCACGCAGCCCGCGGTGAGCCGCGCGCTCCTCGCGGCGGAGGACAAGCTCGGCACGCGCCTCTTCGACCGCACGCCTCGAGGGCTCGTGCCCACCGCGGCGGGACAGCGCCTCGTCACCGGCGCGACGCGCCTGCTCGTGGAGTTGGGCGACCTCGAGCATCTGGTGCGCACGCCGGTGACTCCGCCCAGGCGCATCCGCCTCGTCTGCGAGTGCTACACCGCGTACCACTGGCTCCCGTCCACGCTCATGCGGCTGCGCAAGAGCCTGCCGGAGCTCGAGGTCGTGCTGGCGGTGGACCACTCGCGCGCTCCGGTCGCGGCGCTCGAGGCCGGAGAGCTCGACGTCGCGCTCATCACGACGTCGGTGGTCCCACGTGGCAGGCTCGAGGAGCGTCCGATCTTCTCCGATGAGGTCGTGTTCATCATGTCGGCGTCGCACCCGCTCGCGGCACGCAAGACGCTCACGCCCGCGGACCTCCGCGAGCACACGCTGCTGACCGGGCAGGCCGCGTCGGCGGAGTCGCACTGGTTCATGTCGAGCGTGTTCGGCCGGGCGAGGCCGCAGCTTCACTTCGAGCGGCTGCCGCTCACGGAGGCGATCCTCGACGTGACGCGTGCGGGCATGGGCATCGCGGTGCTCTCCGAGTGGATCGCCAGCCCCCACCTCGACAGGGGGGACCTCGTCGCGAAGCGCCTCGCGTCCGGACCGCTCCGCCGGCCCTGGCGCCTCGCATGGCGGCGGGAGGTGGATGACGCCGCACTCCGCCTCTTGTCCGCGCTCGAGAGCACCGCACCCCGGAGGCTCCTGGCGGGCTGACTTTTTTGATCAGAAATCCGGCACGCGGCGACTAAGGGGGCGACATGTACCTTTCGCCCGTGCTCGCACAGCGTCTCCGCTGGCCCGCTCGACTCTCCCTCGTCCTGATTCTATCGCTCGTGGTCTGGGCACCCCGCGCCCACGCCCAGGGTGTCCCCATCCCTTCTGGAGAGCAGCGGAAGGTGGAAGTCGATGTGCAGGCCCAGGATGGACGTTTGAAGCTGTCCACCGACGGAGAGGCGACGCTGGTACCGCCATCCCTCCTGGCGGACTCCCCGGCGGCCTGGCCCGAGGGCTATACCGGCCCCGGTGGCGAGGTGACGCTGGAATTGCTGGTGGATGAGACGGGTCAGGTCTCCGAGCTCACCGTCACCCAGGGCTCGGAGCCTCGTCTGGAGGAGGCGGCGAGGGCCGCGGCCCCGGGTCTCCGCTTCCAGCCAGCCACGCTCGGCGGAAAGCCCGTGGCGGTGCGTCTGCCCTTCGTCTACCGCTTCCAGGCCCCCGTGCAGGCTCCCGCGCGGGCGAAGGTGATGGGCACCGTGCGAGCCAAGGGCACGCGCCGCCCCCTGGCCGATGCCGCGCTCTTCCTCGACGGTGTCTCCACGCCCGTCTCCACGGACAGCGAGGGCCGCTTCACCCTCGAGGCCTCCACCGGCGCCCACTCCATCGAGGTGCGCGCTCCCGGTCACAAGCCCTTCACCTTCCAGGAGACCCTCTCCCCGGACGAGCACCTGGAGGTCGTCTACCGCCTGGAGCCCCTGGTGGTGAACCCCTACGAGACGGTGGTGCGCGACGACCGCCCCCGCACCGAGGTGACGCGCGTCAGCCTGCACGAGCAGGAGATCCGCGAGGTGCCCGGCACCCAGGGCGATCCCTTCCGCGTCGTCATGCTGATGCCCGGTGTGGGCAGCCTCGCGTCCGGCATCTCCTACCCCGTCGTGCGAGGCAGCCAGCCCGCCGCCACCGGCTTCTTCCTCGATGGCATCCGCATTCCCATGCTGTACCACCTGTTGCTCGGTCCCGCGGTGGTGCAGCCGGACTTCGTCGACACCATCGACTTCTACCCGGGCACGCCACCGGTGCGGTACGGGCGGCAGTTGGGCGGCGCGGTGGAGGGCCGCATCTCGCGTCCTCGCGAGGACCGGCTGCACGCCACCGTCTCCGTGGACCCCATCAACAGCGGTGTCTTCGTGGAGGCGCCCATCCCCTCCACCGGCACCAGTGTCAGCGTGGCCGGCCGGATGAGCTACTCCGCGCTGCTCATCTCGCTCATGTCCAACATCCTCCAGGAAGAGGGCGTGGGCCGCGTGCGCGCCAATTTCTGGGACTACCAGGCCCGTATCGAGCAGAAGGTGGGGGAGGGACGTCTGCGCCTCTTCGCCCTGGGCAGCTCCGATGGCGTGGGCGTGCGTCCGGATGAGGACGTGCCCGCCAGCGAGGGTGGTGGCGTCGTCACGCGCTTCCATCGGGTGGACCTGCGCGGGACATACCCGCTCGCGGGCGGCGAAGGGGAGCTGGGCATCACCGCCGGCATGGATGAACTGGGGCTCACCGCCGAGCAGGGGCCCCAGGTCGTGGGCGAGTACGCCCTGCGCCAGGTGAGCCTCGCGGCCCGGGCGCTCTGGACGCGGGAGTGGAACAGGTCGCTCCGGCTCTCCGTGGGCGCGGATCTCGAGCACCGTCGCGCCGCGGTGATCATCACCGGCATCGCGACGCCCGTCGGCTCGCGAGGCCAGCCGCCCGAGGATCCGCTCAAGAGCCCCTCCTCGCTCGCCCTCTTCAGCGGGGCCCACGCCGAGCTTCAGTGGAACCCGGTCCCGAGCTGGTTGCTCATCCCCGGCGTGCGCGCGGACCTCTACCACCTGGTGCCCGGCATCACCCACGCCGCGCTGGAGCCCCGGCTGACCGTGCGCCATGCCTTCTCGGAGACGCTCACCTTCAAGGGCGGCGCGGGCCTCTTCCACCAGGCCCCCACGGTGCTGATGCACCTGCCCGTCGTGGACACCTCGACGCTGCGCTACGGCTTGCAAGAGGGCGTGCAGCTCGACGTGGGGGCCGAATGGAAGGCTCGCGAGGGGCTCGAGTTGAGCGCCGACGCCTTCTACAACCCCTTGCTGCGCACGGTGGAGTTTGACCTGAAGAAGGCCCTGCAGAACCGGCGCCTCGACGGGCAGCCCCTGCCGGATCCCAGCTCGAGCGGCTACGCCTACGGCTTCGAGCTGATGGCCCGCCACCCGCTCGGACGCAACTGGTTCGGCTGGGCGTCGTACAGCTTCCTCCAGAGCCGGCGCCGCGTCCGCTTCAACCTCTTCGATGATCAGCAACACATCATCGGCAGCGCGACGGCTTCCCTCCCATTCGCCTTCGAGCAGCAGCATGTCTTCAACGCGGCCCTCAGCTACCGGTTCGGCAACAACTACACCGTGGGCACGGTGGTCCACTTCAATACCGGCCGCCCCGAGTCCGGGGAGATCACCTCGCGCACCCGCCGCGCCATCTACCGCTCAGATGGCTCTCCCGACTGGGGGGCGGAGAACCTGGATCGCGTCGGGCGCCTGCCCCCCTATTTCCGCGTGGACCTGCGCGCCTCCAAGACGTGGGTGATGGAGGACTTCACACTGGAGGCCTACCTGGATGTCCTCAACATCTCGCTCCAGCAGGAGGTGGTGGCCTACACGTACTCGCTCTCCGACGAGGAGCATGTGGCCGCCGATGGCACTTTCGTGCCGGGGCATTACCGCAAGCCCGTGCGTCTGCCCGTCATCCTCCCCCTCATCGGCCTGAAGGCCACCTACTGACATGAACCGACCGGTGTCTCGAGTCCTGTCCCTGCTCGCCCTGCTCACCGCCGCGGGCTGCGAGCCTCTCCCGGACGATCCCATCTATGCCTACGGGCAGGCGCTGCACGCGGATGGCGCTCCCCTGGCCGGGGTGACCCTGCCCGTCACCCGCGCGCTGGACACGAATGGCTCCAACACTGATTCCGAGGGCCGGCCTCTCGCTCCCGAGTTCTCGGACTACTCGACCACCACGACGGCGGCGGATGGAACCTTCATCGCGCAGGCGCTCGTGGGTGACATCCAGGAGGAAGGCGAGGGGACCTACCGCTTCCGGATGGTCACTCCGCTCGAGGAGGGCCGCGCGACCATCCTCTCGTACGTTCTGATGATGGGCTCCGACGTGGAGTTGCCTCCCCTGCGGCCCTGGGCCGCGAACCTCGCCTGGGTGGATGCGGACGGAGGGCCCACCCTGACCTTCTCGCCGCCGCCGCCTCCCGCCGAGCTGCCGCCAGCCGCCCACTACCTCAGCCTCATCGCGGAGGATGGTTCACTGGTTCCGCAGGTCACTCCCAATCCCAGGCCCGTATTGCAGCTCCTCAGCGAGGGAGCTCCGCTCTGGCAGCAGGTGGATGCGCACTCCCCCTGGACGCTTCATCCCTGGTTGCTCGAGGACTTCGCGCGTCCCGAAATCCAGGTGCGTGCCATGACCGCGGGGGTCTGGTCCTTCCAGCCCCTGGCTTCCAACAACGGGTTCCTGGAGTTCCGGCTCGAGTGGCGGAGTGAACGGCTTCCCGCGCCCTCCGGTGCGCTCCTCCCGCTCAGCCGTGGCGCCACGTGTCAGCCCGTGACGGAGGGCCCCTGTCCCTGGACGGATGGGAAGCTCACCCAGCTTCGCGTGAGGGATGGGGAGTCGGGCGCCACGCAGGTCGTCATCACGCTCCCTGTCTCCTCCCCCCTGTCCCGTGCCGTCATCCGCGCGCTCAATGTCTCGCACTTCTCACCGGAGGCGTATTCGCTGCGGCTCGAAGGGAGTGAGGACGGCGTGACCTGGAGTCCCCTCGTGGAGGCGGTGACCCTTCCGGGGGAGGACATGACGTCGTTCTACTACTCGGGCAGCTTCTGGGTGGCGGACAACCCCTTTGATGGGCCCCTGGTGATGGATGGCCACTCCCTCTTCCTGGACATCCCCCTCCAGGCTTCAACTCCAGTGCGCCACGTCCGGCTGACCGCTCAGGACTCCCGGGGAAGGCTCCTTCCGCTGTACCAGCTCGCCGAGCTCTCCCTCTTCAAGTGAGCGCCTCCACCCAGCGCACCGTTGGAAGGGAATGCCTCACGGAGTCAGAGGCGGTCCCTGGTGGGTCCGGTCGCGGGACAGGCCCCAGGCCACGAGGGCGACGAGGATGATGGCGAGCGCTACCAGCCACAGCCAGCCCAGGCCCCAGCGGGTGGACTCATAGGGCTCGTATGGCTCGATGGGCTTAGCCGACTGGGCGAGCGCCAGCGCTGGCGTGAGGAAGAGCGACCACAGGAATGCTTGCAGTGCGCGGAGATTCAACATGTTCGGCCTCCCACGGCCTGGGCTGGGACCGGGCCGCTCCTTGAACGGTCGTCACCTCCGGGGATGGGGACAAGGCACGGCTCCCCGTCATGCGGGCGAGCGGGGCTTCGGGATTCCAAGTGCCTTCATGCGTGAGGCCAGGGTCGTGGGCGGAAGGCCCAGCAGCGACGCGGCTCCTCCGGGGCCATACACTCGGCCCCCTGCCGCCTCCAACGCGGCCTGAAGGTTCTCCCGTTCCCGGCGGCGGAGCTCCGTGTCCGTGACGACGGTGGGCGTGGGCTGCCGCTCGGTCCGTGTGGAGGAAGCATGCGAGCGCCGCGCCTGCTCGGGCAGGGCCAGGTCCAGACGCAGCGTCTCCGCGCCGCGCGAGAGGATGACGGCCCGCTCGATGACGTTCTCCAGCTCGCGCACGTTGCCCGGCCAGTCGTAGCGCTGGAGCGCCTCGAGCTGCGCCGCTCCGAGCGCCGGTGCAGGGCGGCCGAGCCGTGCACTGGCCATGCGCACGAAGTGGGCGGCGAGCAGCGGAATGTCCTCCGTGCGCTCGCGCAGGGGGGGCACCTCGATGGGGAAGACGCTCAGCCGGTAATAGAGGTCCCTCCGGAAGCGGCCCTCGTGGACCTCGCGCTCGAGGTCCCGGTTGGTGGCGGCGATGACGCGCACATCCACCCGGCGCGTCTCGTCCTCGCCCACGCGCTCGAAGGTGCCCTCCTGGAGCACGCGCAGCAGCTTGCCCTGGAGCTCCAGCGGAATCTCCCCCACCTCGTCCAGGAAGAGCGTGCCGCCATCGGCGAGCTGGAAGCGCCCGGCCCGGTCCTTCAGCGCGCCGGTGAAGGCGCCCTTCACATGGCCGAAGAACTCGCTCTCGAAGAGCTCGCGCGGAATGGAGGCGCAGTTGACCCGGATGAGCGGCCGGCCGCGCCTTGGGCCTCGCTCGTGGAGGGCGCGCGCCACCAATTCCTTGCCCACGCCCGACTCACCGAGGATGAGCACGCTGGCGTTCGTGGCCGCTACCGGCTCGAGCTGCTGGAAGACGCGCTGCAACGGTGCGCTGCGCCCGATGATCTCCCCGAAGGACAGCGCGTCGCGGACCTCCTCGCGCAGGTAGTCCCGCTCCTGCTCCAGCCGCTCGCGCAGCCGCGCCAGCTCCTCGAAGGCCCGCGCGTTGGCGATGGCCACCGCCGCGTGGTCCGCGAAGGTGCGCAACCAGGAGAACTCGCGTGTGCCGAGCTCGCGCCGGCTGAACACGGCGAGCACACCCAGCACCTCGCCCCGGAAGACGAGCGGCTGTCCGGCGAAGGCGCGGATGCCCTCGCGCTCGGCCCAGGCCCGGTCGACGAGCCACTCCGAGTCCCCACCCACCCGTTGCAGCAGCATGCCCTGTCCCGTGGTGGCGATGCGCCCCACCTTCCGCACGCCGAGCGGGAAGCGGCGGAAGCGGCCATCCAGGCGCGTCCACGGCTTGCGCCCGTGCCGGGGTGTGCCCGCGCTCGCCACCAGGTGCAGGCAGCGCGAGGTGTCGGGGCACTCGGCGCGCATGGGGCAGGAGGCGCACAGGTCTCCGGGCCGGATGAGCCACAGGCGGGCGAGGGCCCACTCGGGTTGGGCCGCGAGTCCCCGCACCACGGCATCCAGCACCTCGTCCAGCGCGCGCACCTGTGCCACGGCCAGGGCGATGGATTGGAGCGCTTCCGGGAGCATACGGCCACCGTGCACGAGGACTCGTGGCGCCGCAACGATATCTCGTGGACCCCGAGATTTCGTGGTCCCCAGTTCGTACTCCGGCCGCGTAAGTGTTTGGGTTTACTGGGGTCGAGGCGCGGGGAGTGTTTGGCATGGAGTCTGCTGAAGCCCATCCCCATGACACGACACGAGACGACATCATCGAATCCCGCTGCGGCTCCCACGTCCCTCCGTCCGCCGTTCACCGAGGAGACGGCCCGGGCGAAGGTGAAGGCCGCCGAGGATGCCTGGAACTCGCGCGACCCGGAGCGGGTGGCACGGGCGTACACGGAGGACTCGGAGTGGCGCAACCGCACCGAGTTCTTCCGGGGGCGCGAGGCCATCCAGGCCTTCCTGCGGCGCAAGTGGGCGAGGGAGCTGGATTACAAGCTGATGAAGGAGCTGTGGGCGTACACGGGCAACCGCATCTCCGTGCGCTTCGAGTACGAGTGGCGCGACGCGCAGACGGGGCAGTGGATGCGCACCCATGGCAACGAGCACTGGGAGTTCGACGACTCCGGGCTCATGCGCCGCCGGGACATGAGTGCCAACGACTACCCCATCCAGGAGTCCGAGCGGCGCTACCGATAGAGCCGGTCAGAGGTCGGGACTGACGGGGGCGACGTCCTTGCTGGGCGCGTCCTCGCTCTTCTTCTTGGCGGCGCGCTTCGTCATCTTCTTCTTGAGCGGGGAGGCGACGCTCTCGGCCTTGGGCGCGGGTTCACCGGCCGCGCCGCTGACCTTCACCTCGGCCTCGTCGGGTCCACGGACCTTGTCGAGCGCGTTCTTGTCGTAGATGGAGATCCACCACCCTCCGAACCCATCGTCCGCGGTGGGAGGGGTGATCTCGAACGTGAGGCCGGCGCGCTCGAGCTTGTCCTGACCGAGCGCCAGGCCGTGGACCAGCTCCCGGTCGGCCGCCTTCTGGAGCAGTCCCGCCATCAGGCGACGGATCTCCTCCTTGGTGCTGTTCTTGCCGGCGTAGACGCCAATCTCCACGCCCGCGGGGTGCTGGGGGTCTCCATAGATGTTGAGCTCGAACTGCGCCGCCTCGTACGAGAGATAGCGGACGGAACGGAAGACTCCAGCCTCGATGAACTCGGAGGGGACCTGCTTGAGGTCCTTCCCCCCGAACTGCTTCGCGAAGGTCTCGATGATGAGTCCGGAGTCGATGAGGCGGCCCTCGGTCTCGGGGTGTCTGGAGGCGCTGGCGGCTGGGGCGGACAGCGGAGCCGAGGTGGTCCTCGCGGCCTGGGGGGCGGGCGGAGTGGACGGCTCATCGGGCCGCGTCCGGTTGGCGTTCGGGCAACCGCCGAGCACTGCAACCGTGAGGAGTCCACTGGCGACGGCCGACTTCGGGTTCATCATTTCCTCTCTCGACGATGGGAATCGGGAAGTGCGCGCACACTACCGGATGCAGGCACGGACTCGATAGCCACCACCCGGAGACCAGCCGAGCATCGGGCCGCTGCCTGCCTTCAGTGACTCGTGAGGAAGCCAGGCGCCGGGGAGAAGAGCGACTCCGGTGGGCCCAGCAGGCCCTCCGGGTGGGAGGGAGAGGCCCCCTCCAACAGGGGGGCGGGGGCGTCCTGGAGGTGCCGGTCGAAGAACGCGCGCAGGTAGTCGCTCAGCACGCGCCACATCCGGCGGCCGTCGATGGTGCCCAGGGCCCTCCGCGCCAGGGAGCCCCGTCGCAGCGGCAGCAGGCCACTGTCCGTGAAGCTGGCGTGGCCCGCACCGCGAATCTGGACGCTGTAGCCGGGCCGGGCCCGGGCATACAGCCGCTGCCAGGTGTCCACCGTGAGCTCGCGGTTCTCCGCGCAGTACTCGACGGACGCGAAGGCCTTCTGTTTCACCGACTCGTCGCAGGGACGCACGTACTCCGGGTGCTCGGCGAACAGCTCCAGCACCGGCTTGGGGACGCCTTGCTGGCCGGCCTCGCTCCACACGCCTCCATCCAGGTTGGCCACGGCCCGGCACCGCTCGTCACTCGCGCAGAGCTCCACCGCCGCGTTGCCGCCCAGCGAGTGGCCGAAGGCGCCGAGCCGCGTCAGGTCCATCCTCCCGGCGAGCACCCCGGAGCCGGCATCCAGCCGCTCCAGCTCGTCCACCAGCGAGCGCAGGTCCTCCGCCTTCACCCGCGCGACGTCCGCCCGCGTGCGCACGTCCTCCTCATGCGAGGCGCGCGAGACCTTCAGGGCGCCTCCCACGCTCGCCGGACGGAAGAGCCGGAGCCGGCCATCCGCGAAGGCGGAGAGGGGAAGTGCCTCGTAGGTGTGGCTCACGGCGGCGACGATGTAGCCGTGGCTCGCCAGCTCCTCGAAGAGGGACGAGTAGTAGAGCGGCGGAAAACCGGCCGGCGAGAAGACGAGCACGGGATAGCGGGCGCGGGGACGGGCCACGGGCGCTCCCGGCACCGCGTGGGCGCGCACGCGCGAGGCCTGGAATTGCCAGAAGAGGCTGGTGAGGCGCCATCCCGCGGGCAGGTAGGGACCGGGCTTCGTGCCCGGCCGAAGCTCGGCGGGGTACCAGAGCCAGGCGGACAGCTCGCGCCGGCGATGTCCACGGCGGGCGTAGGGCTCCTCGCGGCGCGCGTCCACCCAGTCGAAGGCGATGCGGCCGACGTCATAGGGGCCGGTCGGCTCCGGCAGAATCACCGGGAAGAGCCGGGTGCGCACCCTCCGGAAGAGCCAGGTGAGCGCGGTCGCCCCGAGCACGGCCGTCATGGCCGGGTGCCTCTCGTGGAATCGGGTGGACGTCTTCATGGTCATGCCTCCGGTGGGAGGGTCAGCCGTTCGGGCCCGATTGGGGCTGCGAGGCGTCCCCGGAAGGGGAGCGCAGCCGGCGGATGGCTCGCAGCAGCAGCTCGCCGTCGAGCGGGTTGGCGACGTAGCCCTTCGCTCCGATTTGATGGGCCCGCTCGAGGTCCTCGTCCTCCGAGGTGCCGGAGAGCAGCAACGTGCCAGCGATTCGCGCTTCCCCCGCGAGCAGTCCCTCCATGGCCTGCACCGGGGCGAACACGATGTCCGCGGCGGTCGTGTGCATGACCTCCAGCGGAGAGGCGACCCGGGTCCGGATGCCGTGCCGCGCGAGCGCCCGGGAGATGAGGGTGGCGGTGACGGGAGGCCACGCGTAGAGCAGCAGGGGCAGGTCCGGGCCGCGCTCCGGAGCGGGCTCGGTGGCGGACTCCTGGGCTTCATCCATGAGGCCGTAGAGTCCGCCGAGCGCGTGCGTCAGGGCCGTGTCCGAGGCGAGGTGGGGCTCGACGCGGGGCTTGCCGGAGACGGCGCGCACCGCGTCCAGGGCCTCGAGCGAAGCCGGAGCGGGCAGGGCGACGTGCAGCACCTCGCGCTCTCCCTTCTCGAGCCGGAGGGGAACCACCCGGTACTGCCGGGCGATGCGCTTGGGGATGAGCCGCGTGAGCCTCCGGTCCAGGGGCTCCCGGTCCAGGTCGACGGCCTCGATGCCGAGCTGCAGTGAGAGCGCGCGCAGGACATCCGCCTCGGAGCACACCCCTTCACGCACCAGGGCCCGTCCGAGGGGGACGCGGGTCTCATGGTGGTGCACCAGCCCGAGGCGGAGCTGGGCGCGGTCGATGAGCCCCAGTTCCAACAAGATTTCTCCCAGCATGCGCCTGGCACCGAGTTGCATGGCTGGAACCGTGGCCATGCAGCCCCTGTCCGGCGATGGACATCCGGGCCAGCCCCCGCCGCGCCGCCTGTCAAGGGTGCGTGCCCATCACCTGACGCTCCACCACGCCCGCCACGGCCACGAGCGCCAGGCCCAGCAGGAAGCCGAGCAGGCGTCCGCGCGCCTCTCTCGGGGTCGACCCACGGCGCAGCTCCGGCAGCAGGTCCGTGGCGCCGATGTAGAGGAACGTCCCGCTGGCGATCGCCAGGACGATGCCCTCCAGGCCCTCGACCATGCGCGAGCCCAGCAACACCGCGCCGGCGCCCACCGCCGCGGTGAGTTGAACGCCTCCGAGCGCCAGCAGGGCCCGGGCGCGTGGCATGCCCGCGGCACGCAGCAGTGCGTAGTCCCCGACCTCCTGGGGCAGCTCGTGCGCGATGACGGCCATGGCGGTGGCCACTCCGGCCTGGGGTGAGACGAGGAAGGCCGCCGCCACCGCCGCGCCATCCCCGATGTTGTGCAGCGCGTCCGCCGCCAGCAGCGACGGCACCACGGTGGACGCACTGTCCAGGTGCTCGTGGTGGTGGGGATGGCCGGGGGCGTGGTGGGAGTGGTCGTGGTGATGGGGTCCGAGGAACCACTCGAGGAGGGCGAGGGCCAGGAAGCTCGCGAACGCCCACTGGAAGGCCGCTGGGCCCTCGGTTGCGACGGCCTCGGGGAAGATGTCCAGGAAGACGGCTGCCAGCAGCGCCCCGGCGGCGAAGGCCACCAGGGCCGACAGGTGGCGGGACAGCCAGCGCTCCGAGAGGAGCCCTCCCGCCAGCCCCGCGAGGCCATCCGCCAGGACCGCCAGCCAGATGAAGAGGGAGGTGGAGGACATGGGAGGGGTGCTCAGCCCTGGGTGAGCCAGCGCAGCAGCGCGTCTGGCGCGTCCACGTGGACGAAGTGTCCCGCGTCGGGGAGTGTGACCACCGGGCAGCCCAGGGACTCCATCCGCGCCAGGTCCGCATCGGTGACGTAGTGGGCCCTGCCGCCGCGGATGCAGCGCACCTTCGCGCCCGGCCGGGTCACCGCGGCCCACAGGTCCTCTCCATTCACCCGCCCGTGGAACTCGCCGAGCGACTCGCGGTCGAAGCGCCAGCGCACTCCGCCCTCGGGCGCCGGCTCCAGGTTCATGATGAGCCAGTCCGACAGCGGTCCGGACAGTCCGCGCCCCGTCAGCTCCGCGCGCATCGTCTTGCGGTCGGGCGCGCTGGCGGGAGCGGCCCGGAGGATCTCCAACACCTTGCCGCTCTCGGACTGGCTGGAGGGGATGGGGCTGGGGGTGATGTCCAGCAGCGTCACGCGGGCAACGTCACCCGGGGAGCGCAGGCTCGCGGCGAGCGACACGCGTCCGCCCAGCGAGTGCCCCACCAGGTCCAACGGCCCCTGGAGCCCCGCCGCACGCGCCGTCTCCAGCACGTCCCCGGCCACCGTGGACAGCGTGGCCCCGGGAGGCAACGGCGGCGAGCTGCCGTGGCCCGTCAGGTCCGGCAGCAGGAAGCGGCGGTCCTTGTCCACCTGGCTCCACGCCAGCGCCAGCGAGCGCAGGTTGCGCCCCGTACCGAGGAAACCATGCAGCAGCACCGTCGGCCGCTGCCCCTCTCCCACCTGGAAGCTCTCGAGAATCACGGTCGCCTCCTATAGCCCGAGAGCCTCCGCCTCGCAGCGTCTTCGCTCACATGCCGAATGGCCAGGTGTCCGCGGCATCCTCCTCCTCGTGGCCCGCGTCCCGGTCCAGGGGGTGCAGGGCGCTGGTGACGTCGTAGTGCAGGACCGCGTCGAACTGCGCCGGCAGGTCCGCGTAGAAGTAGTGGCTGTAGCGCTCGCTGTGCGGGGAGTAGATGACGCCGATGGCCCGCTCCAGCCGCCGCTCGCGCAGGCCCGAGCCCGCCTCGCCCAGGTCCTCCATCCGCAGGAGGAAGCCGGGGAGGCCCACCTCGTGGAAGAGCGCCTCGTAGCTGCCCCCGAGCGCCGGGCGCACCCTCCGCCTCAGTCCCGGCGTGTCCCACTGCCGCGCGGCGACGACGGTGCCCGAGTACGTGGTGAAGCCCAGGTTGAACGTCTCCCGGCCATGGCGCTCGCGCAGGAGCTGGCCCAGGTTCAGCTCGCCTTGCTCTCCCATCTGCGTGGCGCGGGCATCCCCCAGGTGCGAGTTGTGCGCCCAGATGACCAGGCGCCCCGGCCCGCCCTCGCGGCGTCCGAGGTATTCGGCCAGGGCATCCGCGGTGTCCGCCATGTGCGTGTCGCGCAGGTTCCAGGACTCGTCGCGCCCCGCGTACATGGTGCGGTAGTAGAGCTCCGCGTCGCGCGCCAGCCGTGCGTTCTGCTCCGCGTAGAAGAGCGCGTCCTCCTCGCGCGCTCCGTCCTTCACCTGGCGCTCGTGCAGCTCCATCAACTGCTCGATGACCTCCGCCTCGCACGTGTCCGCGAAGCCATACGCGGCGGCGTGGCCATAGGCCTGAGGGTCCGAACCGAAGCGGTCGAAGCATGCATAGCGCTCTCTCGCCCGAGCGGCCGCGGTGGGGTCCCTCTTCTCCAGGTAGCGCACCACCTCGCGCATGGAGGCGTGCAGGCTGTAGAGGTCCAGCCCGTAGAAGCCCACCGTGGGTGCACCCTTGCCCCGTGCCGCATTGTGGCCGCGCAGCCACTCCACCAGCTCCAGCACCTCCTCGTTGCGCCACATCCAACGGGGGAAGCGCTGGAAGGCGTCGAAGGCCTTGCGGGCCGTCAGGCGCGGCCCCTCACCGTGCACGTACTGGTTGAGCTTCAGCGCGTCCGGCCAGTCCGCCTCCACGGCCACCGCGCTGAATCCGCGCTCGACGATGAGCCGCCGGGTGAGGGTGGCTCGGGCCTTGTAGAACTCGTGCGTGCCATGGGTGGCCTCCCCCAGCAGGACGAAGCGCGCGTCGCCGATGTTCTCGAGGAGCGCGTCGAAGTCCGAGTCCTCGTCCCGCAAGACCATGGCGGCGGAGCGAACACCATCGATGAGCTCCGGACGGAAGCTCCGGGCTCCTTCCTTGTCATCATCGAATGGATTCATGCCTCTCAAGGTGGGCAGGCGCCCTCGGGGTGCCCACGGCGAGCGGCCAGGCTGGAGGGTTGACGAGCCCCGTCCTGGCGGACAGGTGAGCGCCCGCTGAAGACGGCGGAATCCGAGGAGGGCTGGTCACCCTCCAGGTCCATGACCACCTTAGGCGACATGGAGCCCAGGCGAGAGGATGGGATGAGGATGGAGGGGAAGGGGGCGCGATGGGTGCGGTGGCTGGTGCTGGTGATGGCGCTGATGGCCGGGACGGCCCAGGCCCGGACGATGGGGGGCGTGCTCATGCCGGACGCCATCCATCTGCAGGGCAGGGAGCTCCTGCTGGACCACATGGAGCTCAAGCGGAAGCTCTTCTTCGCGGTCTACGTCTGGGGGCTCTACCTGGAGCAGACGCCGGGCTCCACCCGGGAGGCCATCGACTTCCAGGGACCCAAGCAACTCCAGCTCCACTTCCGGCGCAGCCTCAATCGCGACCAGATGATAGAGGCCTTCCGCGGCTTCCTCTCCCACAGCGCGGCGATGCGATCGCCGGAGATGCGGCGCTACTCGGAGCAGCTCGTCCAGTCCCTGCGGGGCGTGCAAAAGGGCGACGCGCTCCTCATCACCTATCTGCCGGACAAGGGGCTGCTCATCTCCGGCGAGGCGAGCCAGGGCGCGATGATTCCCGGCAAGGACTTCGCGGACGCGCTCTTCGCCGCCTGGCTGTCGGAGAACCCCATCTACGAGAGCAACTAGGCGCGGGGCTCAGATGTGGCTCTCCGCATGGCCACGTCAGTAGACGATGCAGTCGAACTTCTCGATGACAGCCCTGAACGCTTCCTCGGTGGTCTCGCGGCGCTTGGCGAGAGTCGGGGCGTAGAACGTTACAGCCATCGTGCGGGGAGGATCCCTGTACCGCCCCTCCACGATGATCGGGCGAAAACCCCCCGGTCACTGGACGCTGTTGAGCTCGTGAGCTCGCCCAATGGGGTCCAAGATGGTGAAGCAAGGCCACTTGGGAAAGCGAATGGTGGAACGGTCCGAGCCCATGATGCGGCATCCATCCAGCCGGGCCTCGGTGAAGTCGCAGTCCTCAATGGACCCGTGCTGATACCACGGCAGGCTCATGTATTCAGGCCAGTGGCCGAAGTCACACCCTGACAGCCGCCCCTTGAAGCGGCAGCCCTTGAGGGACGCGGCCACCCAGCTCTGGTAATTCTTCAACTCCTGTTTCACCTCGAAGGTGCAGTCGATGAAGCGGGGCTGCTTGAGGCTCAGGCGCCGAGCGGACACTTTCAGCACGAGGGTACAGTTTCTCAGCGTCAGGTTGGGGCCGAGGATGTAGTTGGCCTTCGTGTCCGTCAGCTCCAACCGCTCGTTTTCGATTTCCCGGTCCTCGAAGACGACGTTACCGAGCCAATCCATCACCGCCTCTTTTCAGAAGGTGAGCATCCGGAAGAACTCGCCCGCCATGCGCCGGCCATGCCGCGCCAGGTTTGGGTCAGTACACAATGCAGTCGAACTTCTCGATGACGGCCCGGATTTCTTCGGGTGTGGTCTCGACCAGCTTGGCGGCTGAGGGGGCGTAGTAGGTCAAGGCCCTGGTTCTGGGTGGGTGCTTAGGAAGCATATCCCGAATGAGCTCACCCAAAGGTCCTGGCCACGTGAGGCCGCGGAGTTCGGGGGCTCGCCCGATGGGGTCCAAGATGGTGAAGCAGGGCCACTTGGGAAAGCGAATGGTGGCAGGGTCAGAGCCCATGATGCGGCAGCCATCCAGGCAGGCCTCGGTGAAGTCGCAGTCTTCGATGGAGCCATGCTGATACCACGGCAGACTGCTGTATTCAGGCCAGTGCCCGAAATCGCACCCCCTCAGGTGTCCCTTGAATCGGCAGCCCTTCAGGGACGCGGCCACCCATGCTTGGTAGTTCTTCAACTCCTGCTTCACCTCGAAGGTACAGTCGATGAACCGGGCCTGCTTGGTGCTCAGACGCCGAGCGGGCACCTTCAGCACAAGGGTACAGTTCTTCAGCGTCAGATTGGGGCCGAGGATGTAATTCGCCTTCTTGTCCGTCAGCTCCAGCCGCTCGTTTTCGATCTCCCGGTCCTTGAAGACGACGTTACCGAGCGAATCCATCGCCGCCCCTTTCAGAAGGTGAGCATCCGGAAGAACTCGCCGGCCATCCGCCTGCCATGCCGCGCCAGATTCGACGCCGTCCCGGAGAGAATCTCGTACCGGGTGCCCGTTGCCGGGTCAACCACGTCGACGCCCTTGCTCAGGCTGAAGTCGTAGAGATGCTCGAATTGATCTTTCACTGTGCGTTGCACGTAGCGCCCCCGGGCCTCGCGCTCCAGCAACCGCGCCAGCCAGTATTCGCCCTGCTTTTCGGCTCTCTGAATGGCGGCGAATTCCTCAGTCGAGAGCCTGTGGGGTCCCCATTCATTGGCGGCCCGGGTGACGGCCTCCTGGAGCATGTCCCCAATCTTGTCCTCGACAGGAATATCCGCAGCCGATTTGCCACGTGGCAGGTGCCAGCGCTGGCCATCGCTGAGTTCTATCTGCCGGTTGCCGCCCCGGTGACGGATGACGGTTTCGGCGGAGCGGCCCCCCGGAGCCGTTTCGCCACCACCTACTCGCCCCTTCTTGAGCATCACCACGGCCATGGGGCCCTGCGGTGAGGTGGCCACCGTCTCCGCCGCCGCCACCGCTTTGGCCAGGGCCCCCTCCGTCGCGAGCGCCGCCTCCGTGGCCTCCAGGCGCGCCATGACAGCGGCACCGCCCTGAGCTTCGAACTGTGCTCCCGCGAGATTGAATCGCGGAAGTGACTTCACTCGCGCCACCACCTGCCCCAGCGTGTGCCCGGCGAGTGTGGACACCGCCAGAATCATGGCCCTCGCCGCGTCCTCGCCCAGCACCTTGCTGAACTCCTCGCCTGCCGCGCGCAGTTCCTCGAAGGTGGTGGCGTGGTACGCCGTGTCGGCCATGCGGGCCCAGCCGTCCATCAGCTCGTACACCGTCTTGAGGCCCAGGTAGCCCATCAGGATGAGGGTCATGCCGGCGGCCAGGGCCTTGCTTGTCGGCTCGGGTACCACCCACATCATGCAGTAGAGAGCAACCGTCCAGACAACCATGGAGACGAGCGCCTGTACGTTCAGCAACTCGCGTCCCAGGGCCTCGCGCGTCTCGTCGAGCACGTTGCCGAAGGCGAGGGCCAGGGCCAGCGTGCGCCGGTCGTCCGTGCGCAGGTACGGGTCATCGTCCAGCAGGCCCAGGCAGTCGCCGCCGCCCCGGGGCTCACACCACTTGAGGTACTTCTCCTTGAGGGCTTGTTCGGCCTGGGGGGTGAGAACAACGAGGCCCTCCTGGCGCTCGAGTATCCAGGTGACGCCCTCGCCGCGGTGCTGCTCCAGCGTCCAGTAGCCTGTCGCTGCCACCTTGGGGTCGTCGGGTGGTGTCCCCAAGAGGCTCAGCAATTCATGGGCGGCCTGCCGTGGCGTCTTGTGCTTCAGCCGCACGTCGCGGGAGAGGCGCAGGACGGCTTGCTGGAACTCGGCCCTGGGAATGGGCACCGGCCGGGTGGCAACGGCACCGGGCTCCATGAAGTCCGCGACGTACACCGTGGCGGACTCGAGCCCGGGCTCCGAACGGTAGCCCACGAAGCTGCCCCGTGAGGTGCTCGTGGCACATGCGAACTGGAAGAGGACGATGAGAGCCCAGGCGCCAACACAGGAGCCCAGACGCGCTCCCGTAGGGCGAGCGCCAGGAAGACGGGTGGACACGGCGCACCTCCCGGAAGCGACGCGGCCTGAAAGCCGTCGCTCTGGAATCACACGGAAATGCGGGTGCGCCCGTCAAGTCGCCGGATTGGCCGAGGGGGCAAGGGCCGTTGCTGGTTGACGGCCCCCGGCGCGGGGCTCAGATGAGGAAGGAGCCCTGGACCTGGGCGCCCTCGGCGAGCATGGCGGCCGTCCTGTCCAGACGCTCGCGGCTGAGCTGGGTGAGGGTGCGGCGCACCTCGGGGTGGGGCAGCACCAGCTCCTTGACGGTCTCCTGGTCGAGCACCAGCAGCAGGCACGTGGTGGCGGCCCGCACGGTGGCGGTGACGCGCAAATCCAGCAGCAGGGAGATCTCCCCGAAGACGGCGCCCTCGGTCATGTCCGGGTAGGGCCGCTCGCCGCCCTCGGCGTCCTGGTGCGACACGGAGCAGCGCCCGCGCAGCAGCAGGTGGAGCGCGTGGCTGCGCTGGCCCTGCTGGAGCAGCACGGTGTCCGGCTCCACGGAGCGGCTCTGGAAGCGCTGGGCAATGGCCCGCTTCTGCTCCTCGGGCAGGGGCTGGAAGACGGGGCTGGACTTGAGCAGGTTGTCCAGCAGCCGATCCTTGTAGAACTGTTGCACCACCTGCTCGAACGCGGGGAAGCGGGCGCCGAGGTCGCTGAGCATCTCGCGCGTCACCTCCAGCAGGGTGCAGTCCCGGGTGGCGATGACGCTGGCCGTGCGGGGGGCATCCGAGATGAGCCCCATCTCTCCGAAGAAGGAGCCCTCGCCCAACTCGGCGAGTGTGCGCGGCGGAGCGTTCTCGGGCGTGTGCACCACGCGCACCGTGCCCTGGACGAGGATGAACATGGACCTGCCGCGCTCTCCCTCGGTGATGATGGACTCGCCGCCGGCGATGCGGCGCATCTCCAGCAGCCCGAGCAGGGCCAGGAAGACGTCCCGGGGGAGCCGGGAGAACAGGGGCGTGGGCGCGGGCCGGGGCTGCTCGGGAGTGGCGTCCTCGGCGCTCTGCATGGCGATCAGACTGGCCAGGTTCTCCTGCGTCTCCTGGTGGTCCGGGTCGATGGCGAGGATGAGCTTGCAGGCCGCGATCGCGTGGATGGTCTGGCCCTCGGCGGCGTAGCGGATGGCGAGGTAGTGGAACTCGCGGACGGCCTCCTGCCGGTGGCCCAGCTGGGCGAGGAGCTCGGCCACCTTGAGGCGGGCGGCGGTGTCATGAGCGTTGAGCTCCACCGCCTTGCGGTAGTCGGCGAGGGCCTCCGCGGGTCTGCCCTGGAGGATGTTGGCGGCGGCGCTGTCCTTGTACTTCCGGACGAGCTGCTGGGTTTCGGCGGGGGGGATCGCCACGGGGGTACCTCCAAGACGGATGCCGCAGGTGCGACGGTGGGGGGGACGGTCCGGGCGCAGTCCCGGCCGTAGCCGCGGCGCATGATCTGCGAGATGGCGAGCCGGGTAAAGCCACAGGATGTGCCAGTCGCGCGACGTGAATGCGTGGCTATCGGGGTTCACCGGACTCGGGGGCTCGGAGCCGGGGGACGTGAAGGCACCCCACGTCTTCGACGCGGACGCCGGGAACGCCGATATCAACCTCAGGAGTCAGTTCCAACGGGACGCTTTTTGAAGTAGTGTCGCGCGGACATGGAAGACCTCGACAAGCTGAAGCGCCACCTGGGAGCCGTGCTCCTCACGGCCCGGGAGCGATCGGGGCTCACCCAGGCCGACGTGTCCTCCTTGGTAGGGCTCGTTCCCGCAGTCTATGGCCGCATCGAGCGCGGGCAGATGCTGCCCAGCGTGCCCACGCTGCATAAAATCTGCGTGACGTTGAACCTCTCCGCCAATGCGCTCCTGGGGCTCGGCGCCGAGTGGGAGCTGGAGGACCTCCTCCCGGAGCCGCAGGCCGAGCCCGCGGAACTGCGCCAGCTCAGGACCCTCCTTCACTCGCTCTCACCCGAGGAGCTCCGGACCCTGGGGGCGCTCGCCTCCGCCATCGCTCACAAGAAGTGAGCGGGGCACCTCACATCCGGCGCCGCATGGCGAGGTAGCGCGCCAGGGGTCCCCAATAGGTGCTGCGCCAGCCCTCGTCGAGCCACTCATAGGACTCCGTGGGCACGCCCACCTGCGTGAAGGTGAGGCGCGTGCCGCGTCCCATGGGCGCCAGGTCGAAGGTGGCGATGGAGTAGTGGTGCTCGGGCCACTCGCGATGCCTCCACGCCTGCACGATGCGGCGTCCGGGCACGAGCACCAGCGTGTAGCCGCTGTTGCGCCCTCCGCAGGTGACGAAGGCCCCGCCCTCGCGTGCGTCGATTTCCGCGTCGAAGCCGGTGAAGGCGGCGTGCTGCTGGGCATCCATCAACGCGGCGTAGACAGCGTCCGGCGGAGCCGACAGCTCCACCGACTGCTGCACGTTGCGGACCTCGAGAGGCTGGCTCATGGTTTTCCGCTTAAGAGCCTATTTCGGGGAGGATGCCAAGCCTCCTCCCACGCTCTGCCCACCGAGTGTGTCGATGGCGCACTGGACTCCCTGCACCACCTTGGCCATGCGCGCGTAGTCGAGCGTGTCCCAGGTGTCTTCCGGGGTGTGGTAGTGCGTGTTCCGGAAGAGGGCGGTGTCGGTGAGCATCACCGCGGGATAGCGCTCGTCCCAGAAGCTGGCATGGTCGGAGAAGTCCACGCCCTCGAGGCCGCGCGGAGCAGCGAGTGATTCGGAGGGAAGGTCGGTCGCGGCGCGCAGGGCCTGGTGCACGGTGTGAATCAGGTCCTTCTCGTCACTGCGGCCCACCACGGCGATGAAGTTGCCCTCGGTGGGGTAGCGCAGCTTGAGCGCGGCCACCGGGTACTCCTGGCTGCCGGAGGCCTGGGAGAAGTAGCCGATGCTCTCCACGGAGAGCATCGCGCGCACCTTCACGTCCTGCGAGCGCAGTGCCCTCGCGTGCACCTTGCTGCCCATGGTGCCGCGGCGGAAGTGGGGCGGCTCCTCCAGCGTGAAGCCGACGAGGTCCACCCGCATTGGCGGAGGGTGCTCGCCCAGCCAGGCCGCGAGCTCCAGCAGTCCGGCCACCCCGCTGGCGTTGTCATCCGCGCCGGGGGCGCCCTCCGCCGCGTCGTAGTGCGCGCCGATGACGAGCCGCTCTTCGCTGTCCGGGCCAAAGGTGGCGATGACGTTGCGGTAGCTTCCAGTCCCCGCCGTGTACGGCTCCGAGCGCACGTGCCCGCCCGCCCGGGAGAGCGCGTCGGAGATGTAGCCCGCGGCACGCTCGAGGTTCTCCGGGTGTCTGTGGTCTCGCGGGTGGAATGTCTCGCTCAGGGTGCGCACGTGGGCCTTCAACCGCTCGGGGTCCACGTGGCCGGGGGTGCAGCGCGTGGCCACGGGCTCGGGCGAGGGGCTCTTCAGCCAGCAGGCCGCCGCGACGAGGGCGACGAGCCCCGCGAGCAGGCCGAGCACCCGGTTGCGTCTCCGCGGATTCCGAAGGAAGTCCATGCGGCTGTCATATCGCTTCCGCCCACGAGCAGTCTCTCGACGGGGTATCTTCGCGGGCCATGATGCTGAAGATCGTTCAGGCAGGAGAGCCGGTGTTGCGCCGGCGCGCGAGAGACCTCACCCCCGAGGAGATGACGAGCCCGGCGATCCGGCAGCTCATCGCCCTCATGCGCGACACCATGCGGGATGCGCCGGGCGTGGGGCTGGCCGCGCCGCAGGTGGGCGTGGATGTGCGGCTCGCGGTCATCGAGGACCGGGCCGAATACCACACGGGCGTTCCACCGGCGGACCTCGTGGCGCGCGAGCGCGAGCCCGTGGCCTTCCACGTCATCATCAACCCCCGCCTCATCGTGGAGGACCCGACGCCGGTGGAGTTCTACGAGGGATGCCTGAGCGTCAGCGGCTTCTCCGCGCTGGTGCGGCGGGCGCGCGCCGTGCGCGTGGAGGCCTTCGACGAGAATGGCCAGCCCATCACTCTCTCGGCGCGCGGCTGGTATGCCCGCATCCTCCAGCACGAGATAGACCACCTGGACGGCACGCTGTACATCGACCGGATGGAGCCGCGCAGCTTCACCACGCTGGAGAACCATCGCCGGCACTGGGCCGCGCGTCAGCTGGCGGACGTTCGCCAGGCGCTCGGTCTGTCCGAGCCTCGGGGCTGAGCACGCCTGTGAACAACGAGAGCCACCGGAGGGCGACGGCGTGTCTGTTTCCCAGATAGTGTGGAGCGCATGTTCCAGAGGGCCTGGCAGGGGACCCTCCCGCCGCGAGTCGCGCATGCGTGCCTCCTTCCTGTCGGTGTTGTTGCTCTCGATGACGGCGTGTGGCGAGGACGCCCTGGAGGTGCTTCAGGAAGAGGCCTCGGACTGCCCCGAGGCGCCCGCGATGCGGCTCGGTATAGCGCCCCCGGCGGCGGTGGTGCTCAACGCGTACTACCTCCAGGAGGACGCCGCTCGTGATGTGCGGCGGGGCCGTACCGAGTCTCCCTCCGTGGAGGAGACGTTCGCCAAGGCCGCGGCGCTCGGCGCATGGGCCGTGCGCACCAACGGCTACAACGACGCGGCGGACAAGCGCGGCGACACCGCCCTCCAGGTGGCTCCGCTGGAGTACGACGAGGTGTCCCTGCGCGGGCTGGACCTGGTCCTCACCCGGGCGGCGGCGTACGGGGTGAAGCTCGTCCTCCCGTTGGGCAACTACTGGGACGCCTACGGAGGCGCGCGGCGGTACGTGGAGTGGGCGGGGCTGCCCGAGCCGGTGGAGGGAGACGCGCGCTTCTTCACCGAGCGCGCCGTCATCGAGCATTACAAGGCGCACATCTCGCGGTTGCTCTCGCGCGTCAACACCTTCGACGGGCTGCGCTATGGCGAGCACCCGGCGGTGCTGGCCTGGGAGCTGCTCAACGAGCCGCGGGGCAAGGGGCTGGACGCGGACGGCGTGGCGATGCGCGCCTGGGTGGACGAGGTGGCCGCGGTGGTGAAGCACTACGCGCCCGGGCACCTGGTGGGCACCGGCGAGGAAGGGTTCGACACCTCCTTCGCGGGCTACGACGAGCTCTACTGGCGCGCTGCGGTATCCCACTCCCTCTTCGAGGGGGGCACCAGCTACCGCCGCAACACGGCCTCGCCCCTCATCGACTTCGCCAGCGTGCACTTCTACCCGGAGGCCTACGGGGTGGAGCGGGAGCACACGGCTCGTGCGGGCGCGCACTGGTTCTCCGAGCACGCGGCCATCGCGCGGGACTTCGGCAAGCCGCTGTTCATCGGTGAGTTCGCCGTGCGCAACCGGGAGGGCTTCACGCTCGACGAGCGGCGGGCCATGTACCGCGGCTGGTTCCGTTGTGCGTGGCGCACCGGAGTGGGCAGCAGCAGCCCGTGGATGTTCGCCAACGATGCCCGGCCGGACGAGTGGGACGACTTCACCTTCTACTTCCGCGATGGCACCGTGCCGGCGGATTCACGCAATCGCTATGCGGACCTCGTCATCGAGGCCGCGTCGCTCACTGGCAAGCATTGAGACTCCTTTTCGTAAAGAAATACATGCACAGGGGTTGTCAGGATTGACAGGAATGACCAGTTTTTCCGCATGGGGGGATTCATGATGCGGAAGGACAGCGGTATGAGAATTCCAAGCCGTGTGGCCGTGTGGCTGTGTATCGGGGTGCTCTGCCTTGGGACTCGGGCCCGGGCCGAGGAGGAGCAGTGGACGCGCGCGCTCCGGACACAGCTCGAGAAGAGTTGCCAGGAGGGCTCGGCCGGAGCGCTCTGTGCGCTGGAAGGTCTCGAGCGCCGGCGGCTCTTCGAGGACATCTACGAGTACAGCCTTCGTCTCCAGGTGGGGCCGGGGGTTCATGACGTCATCACCCTGCATCGCGTCGTGCGCGAGGCCTCCGCGGGAGTGCCAGTGCGAGCGCCGAAGTCGGTGTTCCTGGTGCATGGGGACGTGTGGGGCTTCCGGGGCGCGTTCCTGTCCAGCGCGGAGAGCACCGAGGTGCTGCGGCAGCAGTCCTTCGCCATCTTCCTGGCGCGGCAGGGCGTGGATGTGTGGGGCATCGACCTGAGATGGGTGCACGTGCCCGCGACGGTGACGGACTTCTCCTTCATGAAGGATTGGAACCTGGGCCTGCACGCGCGGGACGTGGGCCTGGGACTGGCGCTGGCCCGGAGCATGCGCGTGCTCGACGGTAACGCCTGGGGGCGGATGGCGCTGCTGGGTTGGAGCCGGGGGGCCGCGGTGTCCTACGCGTACCTGAACGCGGAGACACAGTTGCCGCCGGAGTTGCGCCAGGTGAGCGGCTTCATCCCCGTGGACATGGCCTACACGCTGGAGGAGCCGCTCCTGCGCGAGAATGCGTGCAAGGGCTACGCGATCCTCGACAGTCAGCTGAAGGCGAAGGTCTATGGAATCGATATCGGCGCCAGGCTCCAGCGGATTGGAACGCTCGCGCTCTCTCGTCCCGAGGAGCCCTCGCCCATCCGGGCAGGGTTGACCAACCGGCAGCTCGGGCTCTTCGTGGGCTCGGCCACCTACGCGTTGCAGGAGCCGGTCATCATTCCGGAGTACCACTTCACGGGAGGCCAGTTCTCGGGTTTCGTCCCCTCCGGGCTGTCATGGACGCGCGAGCGTTTCTTCTTCGAGGGGCTGATGCAGGCGGCGCCCTATCAGAGCCTGGGCGAGCAGGTGGACACCCTGGCGATGTGGTGCGGTGCGCCGGACGTCCCGTATGACGATCACTTGAGTGAGGTGACCGTGCCGGTGCTGTACATGGGCGCCGCGGGCGGCGTGGGCTCCTTCGGCCTCCACAGCCTCACCCTGCTGGGGAGCACGGACGTCTCCTCCCGTGTGGTGCAGCTCCTTCCGGATGCGTCCGCCCGTCCGGTGGACTTCGGCCATGTGGACCTGTTCGAGGCGGGCAACGCCGAGACGCTGGTGTGGACGCCCATCCTCGACTGGCTCAGGCACCACTGAGGCGCGGCGGGCTCAGAGGGATGCCGCGGCCCGCCCGAGGCCCTCGGCCACGGAGGTGAAGGCGTCCCGGGTGCGCACGCGCCCCTCGCCGAAGCGCTCGGCGTAGAGCCGGCGCACGGCGGGAATCTGCGACGAGCCGCCCGTGAGGAAGACGGCATCCACCTCTCCGGCGCCCTCGCAGCGCTTGAGCAGTCCTTCGGTGACCTCGCGCAGCTCGGTGAGGAGGGACGCGGAGGCGGTCTCGAACTCGGCGCGGGTGATGGGCTCGTGCAGGTGGATGCGCGCCTCCTCGAAGTCGAGCGTGGTCTCCTCCTGGGAGGAGAGCTGCACCTTGGCGGCCTCGATGGCGCGGAAGAGCCGGTAGCCGAGGTTGTCCATGACGAGGTCGTACAGGGCCTCGGCCTCCGCGGGCTTGTCGCTGGACTCGAGCATCAGCTCCAGCAGCTCCTGGGTGGACTTCTCGCGGATGAAGGACATCTCGTGCCAGGAGAGCAGCTTGGCCATCACGTGCTGGGGCACGGGCAGCCGCTTGTCGCTGAAGCCCCGCAGCTGGTAGGTGGAGCCGGCGCCGAAGCGGGGCAGCAGCTTGTGGCGCATGATTTCGGCGTCGAAGCGGTCACCGCCGATGCGCACGCCCGTGGAGCCCACCACGTCCGCGCGTCGATCCGGGTTGCCCCGGCGCGAGGGCCCCAGCCGCATCAGCGTGAGGTCCGTGGTACCGGCGCCGAAGTCCGCCACCAGCACCAGCTCGTCGCGGGTGAGCTGCGCCTCGTAGGAGAGCGCGGCGGCGATGGGCTCGATGAGGAACTGGACGTGGGTGAAGCCGGCGATCTCCGCGGCGCGGCGCAGGCGCTGCTCGGCGAGCACATCGGCCTCGGGGTCCGAGGAGAAGAGGGCGGGGCGGCCGAGCACGACGGACTCGGGGGCACCGCCGGCATGGGGGGCGGCGGCCTCGCGCACGCGGCGCAGCAGCAGGGCGACCAGGTCCTCGATGAGCCAGGTGCGGCCGCGAATCTGGGTGGCGCGGAAGGAGGCGCTGTGGAGGAAGGACTTCACCGACTGGATGAAGCGGCCGGAGTGGTCCTCGAGGTAGCGGGTGATGGCGGGGGCGCCCGTGTACACCTCGCGCTCGTCCTCGGGGAAGAAGATGACGGAGCGGTAGAGGCGCGGGTCGCTGTAGCCGGGCGAGATGGGGAGCACCGTCCCGTCCGGGAGAGCGATGGCCGTATTGCTGGTTCCGAAGTCGAGTCCGCAGGCGGGCATGGGGGGCGGACCTCTACTACATCCCCTCCGCCTCCGGGAGGGGAACGGGAGGGTGGGTCGGGTCTCATACCCGGAGTGCGGCACCCCCTGCGCGTCTAATCCAGCAACTGGCGCAGGCCACGGGTCAGTTTCTCGGCATGCCAGCGTTGCAGCTCGCGGGCTGTCCGGGCCGCGCGCTCGGCACGTTCATCGCGCACGCGCTCCAGCAGCTTGCGCGCGGCGGTGCGCTCGGGGGCGCTGCCCTCCGAGGCGAAGCCTTCGAGCAGCCCCAGCCGAACGTCCGAGTCGTGCAGCTCGCCCAGCAACTCCTGGAGCGACACCAGCGCCTCCAGCAGGGCCTCCATCCTCCGGCGCAGGGCGGGGCGGAAGAGCTCCGCCTCGTAGCGGAGCTTCTTCACCGTCTTGCGCATCTCGTGGGCGATGAGGGCGTCCGGAGCGGCTGAGTAGTCCCGCATGATCCTCTCCAACTTGCGCAGACGGCGGCGGAGCTGTCGGCGGACACGTTGACCTCCGTAACGTCCAGGGCCGTCCATTTGCTTCGCCTCGTGCAGGATCGCGGGCACCGTCCGCTTGTCCCAGCGAGCCAGCACGCGCCGCAGCTGCTTCTCCTTCGCGCCGAGCCGGGACTCCACACTCGAGCGCAGGGCCTCGAGCCCCGCGCGCTTCGAGGGCTTTTCCTCCCGGGCCACGTCTTTGAGCCAGGCTCCCTGCACGTGGACGTCGCGCACCTCACCGAGCGCGTCCTGGAGCTGCTTCACCTGACGCTCCAGCGGTGCCAGGTTGCCCAGGGCGCGGAACACCTTCAGTGCCGCGCGCAGGCGGCGGGTGGACACGCGCATGTCGTGGACGCCGTCCTCGGTGAGCTTCTGGGTGAGCGCGTCCTCCTCGTGGCGCACGTCGGCCAGGCGGCTGTTCAGCAGGCGGCGGGCGGCCTCGGCCAGCCGGCTCTCCGGGCCGAGCCCTCGGATGGGCGTGGGGCTGGGCATGACTTCTCTCTCTTTCTCTAACGCCGCGCCTTCTTCTCGTATCGCCCGGCGGCCTCGTCGATCATCCGCTCCGCCGCGTTGGGTCCCTCCCAGCCGAGCACCTTCATGTCCTTGTCCGTGAAGGCAACGGCGGCGGTGAAGAAGTGCTCCAGCTCCTCGCGCTCCCGGCGGGACAGCTCGCGGATGTTGCTCAGGTTCTCCGCGCGCGACGCGGGGGTGGGGACGACGAGTAGCCGGTCATTGTGCTCCCGGCCACGGCCTCGCGACTTCTTCTGCTCCACCTTCAGTACACCGAGCGCCCGGCAGGGCAGCACCACCCCGGGGTAGGTGGACTCGTCCCAGTACACCAGCGCGTCGAGCGGATCCCCGTCCGGCGCCTCGGTGCTGGGGACGAAGCCCCAGTCGAAGGGGTAGCGCAGCCCGTGCACCAGGGGCCGGGAGATGGTGAAGACGCCGAGCTTCGGCTCGTACTTCAGCTTCACCGTGGAGCCACGGGGTGATTCGACGACGACATGGAAGGCGCCGCCCGTGCCTCGCAGGGGCAGAGCGGTGAGGTCCGCGTGCATGGTGTCGAAGCTCGGACGGACCCTCCGCCAGTACAAGCGCCACCGGAGGCGAGTTTCACCTCGGCAACCTTCGGGGCCACGTCATCCGGTGGCGGATGCCAGGAGTGAACGCCGGGCGGCGTGCGCGGCGCCGAGGCCTCCGAGTGTGTACCAGGCCACGGTTCGGATGCCCGCCTGCCAGGTGTTGGAGTGAGCGGCTCGCTTCCCCCTTTCCAGGTCACGCGAGCAGCCGGCTCCAGTTCGTCTCCGTGGCTGGGACGGAGGTCCTTGCCCAGCTTTGCAACATGCCCGTCCTATTGGCGATCTTCTCCCTCTTCGTCCCGCGTCTGGTGCTGCTCGTCGTGTGGTTCTTCACCACCTGGTTCCGGGGCATGTTCGACACGTTGCTCTGGCCGATTCTCGGCTTCGTCTTCCTGCCCACGACACTGCTCTGGTACTCGGTCGTACAGCACTGGTTCGGCGGGCAGTGGACGCTCTGGCCAATCGTCGGGCTGGTCATCGCGTTGCTGATCGACGTGGCGCCGAGACACCGGGGAGAGCGCGGCCCGGCTCCTCCTGCTCGCGAGAGGCGCTCTCGACGCCCCGCTCACGCGTAGCCACTCAGCGCCTCCGCGAAACACCGGAGTCACTCTGTCTTGTTGAGCCCATGCCCGGCGCGTGAATCGCGCGCGGACTGGAGGACTGAAGCGGATGCCTACCCACCCCTTCGGCGCGCGAGAGCAGGCGTCGACCTCTGAATCCACCCGGCGGGCCTGGGCCCGCTATGTCTCCACGGGAATGATCACCGACTCGCTGCTTCGCGAGCCCGTGCTCCGGGCCTGGGAGCGGGCGCATGAGTTGGGGGTGAACCCCAAGGCGATGAAGGCGGAGCAGCTCTCGGCACTGGACACCGAGCGGCTCCTCGCGCAGCAGCAGGCGCTCATCACCGTTGCCCGGCCCTACATGGATGTCCTCTCCTGGGCCGTGGGGCTCGAGTCCCATTCCATCCAACTCGCCGATGCCCACGCGGTCATGCTCGTCATCCTGGGGGACGAGGAGAGCTTGCACGGACCCGAGCGGCAGCCAACTCCAGGAGCCCTCTTGTCAGAGGAGATATGTGGCACCAATGGCACGGGGACCACGCTGGTGACGGGTGGCTATACCGAGGTGGTGGGGCCCGAGCACTTCATCGGTGGCTTTCAGATCTACACCTGTCAGGGCATTCCCATCCGGGACGCGGAGGGCAAGGTGGCCGGGAACCTCTGTGCCGCAGTCCGGAGGCCGATGCCCTCGAGCCGGCTTCGCGACATGCTGCTCTGCGCGGCCCATGGCATCGAGGCGGAGTTGCTGCTGCTCCAACTCGAGAGAGACATCCGCGAGGTGATGGCGGCTCCCGGGGACGAGCAGGCGCTGCGGGTGTTGCGCGAGGATGTGGAGCGGCTGAAGAAGTCCTCGCGCGAGGGGCTTCGGATAGGTGCCCGTCAGGCTGGGGTGAACCGTTTGGAGTATGCCCTCCGGCTGCTGAGGCTCGCCGAGGACACCGCCCAGGACATCCGTCACCGGGCGCACGTCTGGCGTAGCCTGGCCTCGTTGGAGGAGGGGCAGCGCCGCCCGGTCGTGCTCACCGAGCTGGTACGGGCACTGCTCGGATTGCTCCGGGAAGAGGCGCTCCGTCAGCGGGTCGAGCTGGTGCTGGGCGAGCAGGAGCCGGTGCACGTCGAGGCCGACGTCCTCGTGCTCTCGCGCCAGTTGTTCCATGTGGCCCTGCAGGCCCTGGCTCTGGCGGGACCTGGAGGCGCGGTCCGGATCGACGTGCGCTTGGAGAGCCACGTGTTGGAAGGGAAGGCCACGTTCCTCTCCCTCCCGGCCCCAGCGTACGCCCAGGTGGCCCCGCTGCCGCGGAGCGTGACGAGCCCGGCCCTCAGGCTCGGAGAGGAGCGGGAGCCACTTCTCTGGCGCCTGCCCACCCTGGAGACGGCACCCGGCGAGGCGCGTCCGGCATCAGGTCTCGTGTGAGCGCATCCCAGCTGGGGTCAGGGCCTCGGCCGAGGCCTTGGGGCCGCAGGGGAGCTCGCGCGGCAACTCCACCGTGAAGGTGGAGCCCTCGCCGGGGTGGCTCTCCACGTGGATACGACCACCGTGCTCCTCGATGATCTGCCGGGTGACGTAGAGCCCGAGCCCGAGCCCGGCGAACTGGCGTCCGGAGACGGCCCGCTCGAAGCGGCCGAAGATGCGCTCGAGCTTGTCGGGCGGGATGCCAATCCCATGGTCGCGCACGCTCACCATCGCCAGCTGCTCGTCCTCCCACACCCGCACCTCGACGGGCTTGCCCACTCCGTACTTCAGCGCATTCGAGAGGAGGTTCGTCACCACCTGCTCGAGCCTCATCCGGTCCCAGTGGCCGGGGGCTCCTTCCGTGAGCTCCAGGTGGAGCTCGCAGCCGGCGGCGGAGAGCGCCTCCCTCATGCGCATCACGACTTCGTGCACCAGGGAGGCGAGGTTCAGCTCCTCCGGCTCGAGCTGGAGCTGACCGACCCGGATGCGGGAGATGTCCAGCAGGGTGCCGATCATCCGGGAGAGCCGGTCGGCCTGCTGGGCGATGACCTGGATGCCCTCCACGAAACGGTTGTCCTGTTCGGTGGCGGGCTGCTTGCGCAGTGAGCGTTGGAGGACCTGGGCCTTGAGGTGCAGGGCGTTGAGCGGTGTTCTCAGCTCATGGGCCGCGATGGAGAAGAGCTCGTCCCGGGCGCGGATGGCGTCCCGGGCCTGTTGATAGAGCCGGGCATTGTCGATGGCCAGCGCCGCGCGGCGGGCCAGCTCCTCCACGGTCGCCAGCTCCAACTGGCCGAAGGGGCTGTCCCGGCGGGTGGAAACGTAGCCGATGATGCCGATGATCCGGCCCCGGGCCACCAGGGGGACGACCACATAGGAGACGAGCGGGGCCTCACGGAACTGGCGCAGGCGCTCCTCGTCCGGCGCGAGGGCTCGTAGCTGCTGCTCCCCCACCTCGGGCACCAGCACCGGCCTGCCCGTCTCGAGCACCTCGTCCACCGTGTGCCGAAGGACCGCGTGGAGCAACGTGGCCCGGGCAGGGGGGACGTCCGCCGACAGCCGCTCGGGGCTCCCATCCTCAGCCAGGAGCAGGAACCCGCACCCGTCGGTGCTCTGGTGGAAGTCCAGATGCTCCAGCCGCGTCAGCGTCTCCTCGAGCTCCAGCGACTCGCCGAGGATGCGGCTGGCCTCCGCCAGGAAGCGCTGGGACTCCTCGGCCTTCTTGCGCTCGGTGACGTCGAAGAGGGTGAGCACGGCCCAGAGCGGCTGTCCCTCCGCGTCCCGTACGGGCGCGGCATTCACGAGCAGGATGCCCCAGGTCCCATCTCCCCGCTCGATGACCGCCTCCTCGTCCTTCACCACCTCGCCCGCCAGGACCGTCCGTGCCAGGGGCAGCTCGTGCGGCTCGTAGGCCTGGTCGTCCAGGCGATGGGACCGGTAGTGTTTGAGTTCCTCGAGCGAGGAGAAGGGCTGGAAGGGCCGACGCGTTATCTCCTCCATCTGCCGGTTCCAGAGCACGGTCCGCCCGCTGGGGATCTCCGCGATCAGCACACCCGCGGGAAGCTGTGTCAGGACGGCGGCCAGGCGCTCCTCCTCCGCGAGCTGCTCCAGCAGCCGCCCCCGCTCTTCTTCCGCCTGCCGGAGCGAGGTGAGGTCCTTCATCACCAGGGAGAAGCCCCGGAGGGCTCCCCCCGGGGCGTGCAACGCGGTGAGCACCATGTCCGCCCAGAAGCGCGAGCCGTCCTTGCGGACACGGTAGCCCGTCTCCTCGAAGCGCCCGTCGGCCTCCGCCATCCGCAGTGCGCGGCCCGACTTTCCCCGGGTCGCGATCTCGGCGGGATAGAAGCGGGAGATGTCCTGGCCGAGGATCTCCCCGGCCTTCCAGCCAGTGAGCCGCTCGGCTCCGGCATTCCAGTCCGTCACGTGCCCGGTGGGACTCAGCAGGCAGAGCACGTAGTCCCGGAGCTCTCCGGCGAGCAGTTGGAGCCACTCCTCGAGCTGCCGCTGCGTCTCGAGCTGCCGCTGGAGCCGGATGGCGCGCGTGAGCACCCCGGCCACTCCCTGGACGAAATGAAGCTCCGCCTGGGTGAAACTCCGCTGCCTCCGGGTGTACGCCCCGAGGACGCCGAAGGCGGAGTCCACTCCCTCGATGATGATGCAGAGCCCACTGACGGCCTCGTGGTCGCGGAGCCGTGGAGGCACCTGGAAGCGCTCATCCTCCGGGAGCGTCTCGATGAGGACCAGCTCGCGCGTGAGCAGGGCGAAACCGGCGGGTGAGCGCTTCCCTGTCTCATGGAGCGGTTGGCGCACCCCCGCCTCCTTCCAGCCTGCTCCCGCCCGGAGAAGGAGGGATTGACGATCGCTGCTCAGCTCCAGGAGCTCGACGAGCTCCACCTCGAGGGTGTTGGCCAACAGGAAGGCCGCCTCGTGAAGGAGCGAAGGCACCTCCGGACGGGCGAACAGACTCTGGCCGAGCTGCTCGATGACGGAGTGGAAGAGGGCCTGGTCCCGCTGCGCCTTGCTCCAGTCCCGCCGGAGGGACTCCCGCTCCGTGTCCAGCCGTGAGGCGAGCCGGCGCTCCGAGGGGCTTCGCACGCGCGTGCTGAAGACAGAGAGCCCCATGGCCAACAGGACGAAGAGCCCGAACAGCACCAGCTCGGGGTGGAAGGCGAACACCAGGCACACGAGCGCGAGGGTGAGAAGCGCCGGGCCGAGCCCTCCGTACGAGGCGCTGGCCGCCACCATTGCGAACGCCAGCAGGAGGAAGGCCGGCTCGAGTGGCTTGAACAACAGGCTGGCTCCGAGTGCCAGCCCGGCGGCCAGGACGGCGGCGGCCCAGCGGGAGCTGGAGAGTTTCACGGGGGCAACGTTGGAGGAAGGGAGTTCGGGCGGGCAGGGAGCGGAGGGCGCCGCGCACGATCGAGATTCCATGTCCTGATAACCCCATGCCGGACGCGTGATTCGAGTGCGGACTGGATTCAACGTCTGCCCACACCCTCTGCGAGCGAGGGTTGACACATTGATCATGGGTGCATCGGCCCAGGGTCTGGGATGGCCGGACGAGCTCATCGAGCAGTGGGTTGCTGGCGGGCGTGACGGACGCGACGGGGGCAACGCAGGATGCGGGGCTTTCGGGCGGGCAGGGAGCGGAAGGGGCGGGGCACGAGGGAGGCACTCTGTCTTGTTGAGTCCATGGCCCAGCGCGGGATTCGCGCGCGGACTGTGAGGACTGAAGCGGATGCCTACCCACCCCCTCGGTACGCGAGAGCGAACGTCGACCTCCGAATCCACCCGACGGGCCTGGGCCCGCTACGTCTCCACGGGAAGCATCGACGACTCGCTGCTTCGCGAGCCCGTACTCCGGGCCTGGGAGCGGGCGCATGAGCTGGGGGTGAACCCCAAGGCGGCGAAGGCGGAGCAGCTCTCGGCGCTGGAGACCGAGCGGCTTTTCGACCAGCAGCAGGCGCTCATCACCGTTGCCCGGCCCTACATGGAAGTCCTCTCCTGGGCCGCGGGGCTCGAGCGCCATGCGATCGACCTGTGCGACGCCCAGGCGGTCATGCTCTCCATCCTGGGGGACGAGGAGACCTTGCACGGACGCGAGCGGATACCAGGTCCAGGGTCCCTCATGTCGGAGGAGATGTGTGGCCCCAATGGCATGGGGACCCCACTGGCGACGAGCGGCTACTTCGAGGTGGTGGGGCCCGAGCACTTCATCGGTGGGTTCCATATCTACACCTGTCAGGGCATCCCCATCCGGGACGCGGAGGGCAAGGTGGCCGGGAGCCTCGGCGTCGCGGTCCGGCGGCCGGAGGCCTCGAGCCGGCTTCGCGACATGCTGCTCTGCGCGGCCCATGGCATCGAGGCGGGGTTGCTTCTGCGCCAGCTCGAGAGCAACATCCGCGAGGTGATGGCAGCTCCTGGGGACGAGCAGGCGCTGCGGGTGTTGCGCGAGGAGGTGGACCGGCTGAGGGACTCCTCGCGCGAGGGGCTCCGGATGGGCGCCCGTCAGACCACGGTGAGCCGTTTGGAGTATGCCCTCCGCCTGCTGAGGCTCGCCGAGGAGACCGCCCATCACATCCGTCACCGGGCGCACGTCTGGCGGAGCCTGGCCTTGTTGGAGGAGGGGCAGCGCCGCCCGGTGGCGCTCACCGAGCTGGTGCGGGAATTGCTCGGGCTGCTCCAGGAAGAGGCGCTCCGCCAGCGGGTCGAGCTGGTGCTCGGCGAGCAGGAGCCGGTGCACGTCGAGGCCGATGCCCTCGTGCTCTCGCGCCGACTGCTCCATGCGGCCCTGCAGGCCCTGGCGCTGGCGGGACCTGGAGGCGCGGTCCGAATCGACGTGCGCATGGAGAGCCATCTGTTGGTAGGGAAGGCCACCTTCCTCCCCCTCCCGGCCTCGGAGCACGCCCAGGTGGCCCCGCTGCCGCAGAGCGTGACGAGCCCGGCCCTCAGTCTCGGGGAGGAGCGCGAGCCACTCCTCTGGCACCTGCCCACCCTTCCTGTTGACCCCATGCCGGGCGCGTGACTCGCGTGCGGATTGGAGCCGATGCCTTCCCAACCCTCTGCAAGCGAGGATGAGCGTTGACCAGCGAATCTACCCGGCAGGTCTGGGCCCGCTACGTCTCCACGGGAATCATCAATGGCTCACTGCTTCGCGAGCCCGTGCTCCGGGCCTGGGCGCGGGCGCATGAGCTGGGGGTGAACCCCAAGGCGGCGAAGCCGGAGCGGCTTTCCGAGCGGGACACCGAGCGGCTCCTCGCGCAGCAGCAGGCGCTCATCACCGCTGCCTGGCCCTACATGGACGTCCTCTTCAGGGCCGCGGGGCTCGAGCGTCATGCAGTCATGCTCAGTGACGCCCATGCGGTCGTGCTCTCCATCCTGGGGGACGAGGCGATCGTGCACGGACGCGAGCAGGCACCAGGTCCAGGATCCCTCATGTCGGAAGAGGTGTGTGGCCCCAATGGCCTGGGGACTGCGCTGGCGACGAGTGGCTACTTCGAGGTGGTGGGGCCCGAGCACTTCATCGGGGTCTTCCATCCCTTCACCTGTCAGGGCATCCCCATCTGGGACGCGAAGGGCAAGGTGGCCGGGAGCCTCAGCGCCGTGGTCCGGCGGCCGGAGGCCTCGAGCCGGCTTCGCGACATGCTGCTCTGCGCGGCCCATGGCATCGAGGCGGAGTTACTGCTGCTTCAGCTCAAGAGCGACATCCGCGAGGTGATGGCGGCTCCCGGGGACGAGCAGGCGCTGCGGGTGCTGCGCGAGGAGGTGGACCGGCTGAGGGAGTCCTCGCGCGAGGGGCTTCGGGTGGCCGCCCGTCAGGCCACGGTGAGCCGTTTCGAGTATGCCCTCCGCCTGCTGAGGCTCGCCGAGGAGACCGTCCATGACATCCGTCACCGGGCGCTCGTCTGGCGGAGCCTGGCCTCGTTGGAGGAGGGGCTGCATCGCCCGGTGGCGCTCACCGAGCTGGTGCGAGCACTGCTCGGGTTGCTCCGGGAAGAGGCGCTCCACCAGCGGGTCGAGCTGGTGCTGGGCGAGCAGGAGCCGGTGCACGTCGAGGCCGACGTCCTCAGACTCTCACGCCAGTTGCTCCATGCGGCCCTGCGGGCCCTGGTGCTGGCGGGACCTGGAGGCGTGGTCCGGATCGACGTGCGCTTGGAGAGCCACCTGTTGGTAGGGAAGGCCACGTTCCTCCCCCTCCCGGCCCCAGCATACGCCCAGGTGGCCCCGTTACCGCAGAGTGTGACGAGCCCGGCCCTCAGGCCCGGGGAAGAGCGGGAGCCACTCCTCTGGCGCCTGCCCACCCTGGAGGCGGTACCTGGCGAGGCGCCGGAATCAGGTCTCGAGGCTTCACGGGGAAACGTATGAGAGAACGGACGTCGACCCCCGAATCCACCCGACGGGCCTGGGCCCGCTATGTCTCCACGGGAAGCATCGACGGCTCGCTGCTTCGCGAGCCCGTGCTCCGGGCCTGGGAGCGCTCACATGAGCTGGGAGTGAACCCCAAAGCGGCGAAGACGGAGCAGCTCTCGGAGCGGGACACCGAGCGGCTCGTCGAGCAGCACCAGGCGCTCATCACCGCTGCCCGGCCCTACATGGACATCCTCTTCAGAGCCGCGGGGCTCGAGCGTCATGCGGTCACGATCAGCGACGCCCACGCGGTCGTGCTCTCCATCCTGGGGGACGAGGAGAGCGTGCACGGACGCGAGCGGGCACCAGGTCCAGGGTCCCTCTTGTCGGAGGAGGTGTGTGGCCCCAATGGCTCGGGGAGCCCGCTGGCGACGGGGGGCTACTTCGAGGTGGTGGGGCCCGAGCACTTCATCGGTGGTTTCCAGATCTTCACCTGTCAGGGCATTCCCATCCGGGACGCGGAGGGCAAGGTGGCCGGGAGCCTCGGCGCCGTGGTCCGGCGGCAGGAGGTCTCGAGCCGGCTTCGAGACATGTTGCTCTGCGCGGCTCATGGCATCGAGGCGGAGTTGCTGCTGCGCCAGCTCGAGAGAGACATCCGCGAGGTACTGGCGGCTCCCGGGGATGAGCAGGCGCTGCGGGTGTTGCGCGAGGATGTGGAGCGGCTGAGGGAGTCCTCGCGCGAGGGGCTTCGGATGGCCGCCCGTCAGACCACGGTGAGCCGTTTCGAGTATGCCCTCCGCCTGCTGAGGCTCGCCGAGGAGACCGTCCAGGACATCCGTCACCGGGCGCTCGTCTGGCGGAGCCTGGCCTCGTTGGAGGAGGGGCAGCGCCGCCCGGTCGCGCTCACCGAGCTGGTGCGGGAATTGCTCGGACTGCTCCGGGAAGAGGCGCTCCGCCAGCGGGTCGAGCTGGTGCTCGGCGAGCAGGAGCCGGTGCACGTCGAGGCCGACGTCCTCGTGCTTTCGCGCCAGTTGCTCCATGCGGCCCTGCAGGCTCTGGCGCTGGCGGGACCTGGAGGCGCGGTTCGGATCGACGTGCGCTTGGAGAGCCACGTGTTGGAAGGGAAGGCCACGTTCCTCCCCCTCCCGGCCCCAGCGTACGCCCAGGTGGCCCCGTTACCGCGGAGCGTGACGAGCCCGGCCCTCAGGCCCGGGGAGGAGTGGGAGCCACTCCTCTGGCGCCTGCCCTCCCTGGAGACGGCCCCCGGCGAGGCGCGTCCGGCATCAGGCCTCGTGTGAGCGCGTCCCAGATGGGGCCAGGGCCTCGGCCGATGCCTCATCCCAGGGAGCACCTTCCGCCCGGTCCCGCTCGCTCAGGAGCTGCAGCTCACCACGAGGTGGCGGCCCCACGTGGGCGGAGGCTCGGCGGAGGCGTTGTGCTCGGGATGCTCGGAGAAGGGATCCTCGAGCAGCGCGCGCAGCCGGTTCACCTCTCTGAAGTCACCTGCCTGGGCGCGCTCGATGGCCGTCTGCGCCAGGTAGTTGCGCAGCACGTACTTGGGATTCACCCGGTCCATCCGCGCCCGCCGCTCCGCGTCCTGGCTGCCCTCGGCCGCGAGCCGTCGGCGGTAGTCCGCCGCCCACGTGTCGAAGCCCTCGCGGTCGACGAAGTGGTCGCGCAGCGCCTCGTTGCGAGCCTCGGGCGAGGAGTCGAAGCGGCCCAGCGCGCGGAAGAAGCGCGTGTAGTCCACCGGTGCCTGGGCCATGCGCGCGAAGAGGGACTCGATGAGGTTCCGGTCCTCCTCGCGCGTCTCGCGCAGGCCCAGCTTCTCGCGCAGGCGGGCGAGGAAGTGCGTGGCGAACGTGGGCTGGAAGGTGCCGAGCGCCGCGCGTGCCTCGTCCTCGGAGAGGAGGGTGAGGAGCGCCTCGCCCAGGCACGCGAGGTTCCACATCGCGATGCGAGGCTGCTGGTCGAAGGCGTAGCGGCCCCGCTCGTCCGAGTGGTTGCAGACGAAGCCCGGGTCGAAGTCGTCGAGGAAGCCGAAGGGCCCGTAGTCCAGGGTGAGCCCGAGGATGGACATGTTGTCCGTGTTCATCACCCCGTGCGCGAAGCCCACCGCCTGCCATTGGGCGATGAGACGCGCGGTGCGCTCCACCACCTCGGCGTAGAAGCGGGCGTACTTCTCCGGTGCGTCCACGAGGTGCGGGAAGTGGCGGCCGAGGACGTAGTCGGCGAGCGCCTTCACGTGCGCGTGCTGCTCGCTGTAGTGGAAGTACTCGAAGGTGCCGAAGCGCACGTGCGAGGGGGACAGGCGCACCAGCATGGCGCCGGTCTCCACCTCTTCTCGGTACACGGGCTCGCCGCCGCCGAGGACGCACAGCGCCCGCGTGGTGGGAATGCCCAGCCCGTGCATGGCCTCGCTGCACAGGTACTCGCGGATGGCGGAGCGCAGCACCGCGCGTCCGTCTCCCATGCGCGAGTAGGGCGTGGGCCCCGAGCCCTTGAGCTGCACGTCCCACCGCTCGCCCGCGGAGTTGAGCACCTCGCCCAGCAGCAGCGCGCGCCCGTCGCCCAGGCGGGGCACGTACACCCCGAACTGGTGGCCCGCGTACACCATCGCGAAGGGCTCCATGCCGGGCAGGGGCCGAGCGCCGCCGAAGGCCTGGACGAACTCGGGACGGGCGGCCTCCGAGGGCTCCAGGTCCAGCAGACGCAGGGCGCTCGGGCTGGCGCTGACCAGGTGGGCGTCCGGGAAGGGGGTGGGGCGCAGGGCCACGCCGAAGCCGGCGGGGAGGCGGGCGTACGTGTTGTCGAAACGGAGCTGCTCGAGCATAGGCATGACAGGGGAGAACAACCGGGGGCGTGGAGGATATCCACGCCCCTCGCGGGTGCTACTTGAGCTCCGGCACCTTCATGCCGCGCTGGACCGCCGGGCGTGCGCCCACGGCGTCGAGCCAACGCCGCACATGGGACACCGGCTTCATCAGGTCCGGGAAGGAGTGCGCCGTGCCCGCCACCCACGGGTACGTGGCGATGTCCGCCACCGAGTACTCCGGTGCCAGGAACTCGCGCTGCGCCAGGTGCTTGTCCAGCACGCCCAGGAGGCGCTCGGTCTCCTTGGTGTAGCGCTCGATGGCGTACGGAATCTTCTCCGGGGCGAAGCGGGCGAAGTGGTTGAGCTGCCCCATCATCGGGCCCACGCCGCCCATCTGGAACATCAGCCACTGCACCGCCTCGGAGCGTCCGCGAGGCGTCCCGGGCAGCAGCTTCACCGTCTTCTCCGCCAGGTAGAGCAGGATGGCTCCGGACTCGAAGACGGAGATCGGCTTCCCGTCCGGACCCTGTGGGTCCACGATGGCTGGAATCTTGTTGTTGGGGTTGATGGCGAGGAACTCGGGTTTGAACTGCTCGCCCTGGGTGATGTTCACGACGTGGGCCTTATAGGGCAGCCCCAGCTCCTCCAGCGCGATGGAGATCTTGCGCCCGTTGGGCGTGGTGAACGTGTAGAGCTCGATCATCGTCCGACTCCTGTCAGCTCGGCGCTCTTCTGCCACAGCTTCTCGGCGGCGGCGTCATCCTGGGCGGCCCTGGACTCCTTGGCGACCTTGCTCTTGGCGAAATACTTGCCGCTCACGCCTTCCACCTCGGGCGAGGAGGCCAGGTACACCGACGTGCGGGCGCCGCCCTCGGCCGAGAGCATGAAGGGCCCGGCCAGCTTCACGATGTGCTTGAAGATGCCCTCGGAGTTGAGGCCGAAGCCGGTGCGCACCACGCCCGGGTGCAGGCTGTTGGTGGTGACCTTCGTGCCCTCCAGCCGCCGCTTCAGGCCGCGCGTGAAGAGGATGTTGGCGAGCTTCGAGTTGCCGTAGACCTTCATGCCGCTGTAGCCGCGCTCGGCCTGGAGATCGTCGAGGAAATCGAGCGAGCCCATGCGGTGGGCGTCGGAGGCGACGTTCACCACGCGGGAGGCGCCGCTGGCCTTGAGCACGTCCAGCAGCAGGTGGGTGAGCAGGAAGTGCGAGAGGTGGTTGGTGGCGAGGGTGGCCTCGAAGCCATCCGGGGTCACCTTGCGCCGGTCGAGCATGAGGCCCGCGTTGTTGAGCAGCACGTCCAGCCGCGAGTACTTGCGCTGGAAGTCCCCGGCGAGCTTGCGGACGGAGGCCATCGAGGTGAGATCCGCGAGCAACAGGTCCAGCTTCGCGTCGGGGACGGTGCGGCGGACCTCGGCGAGCGCGGCTTCACCGCGGCCCGGGTCACGTCCCGAAAGCACCACCGTGGCGCCCTGGCGCGCGAGCGCTCGGGCGGACTCCAGCCCGATGCCCGAGGTGGCTCCAGTGATGAGGCAGACCTTCTCCTGCATGTTTCCCGGTGTCATCAGCGATGGCCCTCCAGAAACTCCAGAGATAGAGGGCCCTCTATAATCCGTGACATGGGCCGCGCGCATCCTGGCGGGCGGGATGGGAGCGGGTCATGCGTTGGGAGCGGGGGCTCGCTCCTCCCGTACAAGCCTCCTTTCTCTCTTTGTATCCTCCCGCCTCCTCGTCGTCTGGGGGAGAGGGACCCATGGGCCAGGATGCCAGCATGAGGGGGGTGTTGTTGGGTCTGGCCGTGCTGCTGCAGGCGTGCGCGGCGGGACCGATGGCCTCCGGTGGGCTGCTTCCCTCCTCGGCGCTGGTGCCCGAGGGCACGCCGGGGGTGGTGTTCCTCCGCGAGCAGCGCAAGGCGGAGCCGGAGTTGTCCGAGGCCCGGCGTGCGGAGGCCGGGTGCGCGCTGGCACAGGTGTGGGGACTCGTCCGCGGTGTGGACGAGGTGGGCGCACGGGTGGAAGTGCGCTTCTGGGCGCGGGGTGGGGCGCTGACCCTGCTTTCCCATCGCACCACGGGAGGACAGGAGCGGGCGGCGCCGGTGGACGAGACCGCCTTCTCGAAGAGGTTCCAGGGCCTTCTCGTCTCCTATGTGGGCGAGCGGACAGGGGAGGTCATCTTCACCCTGCATCGGGAGAGGTCGGCCTGGAGCGTGGACTTCCGTGCGTCCTCGGACGTACCGCAGCCGCCGGAGGCGAAGACACAACCCGTGAGGCGCGAGGGGGTCTCTGTGGAGACCTACGCGGCCGTGACCCGAGTCGCAGGGGAGATGGTGCGCCTCATGGGCGGGCCATCGGGACGCGACGCTTCATTCATCGCCACGGTGACACTGGACGATGACGGGGTATCTGGCTGGGAGGCGGGTTCTCACGAGGGCACGGGTCGCGAGGTGGGCTCGGCTGCACGGGAGCGCCTCCAGGGGGAGCTCATCCAGGCGCTGCTGCCCTTCACGCACGGGGTGGGGCCGCGTGAAGTGCGCCTGACGCTGCGGGGGAATCATCGCCCGGGTGAGTCCACTGCGATCTGGCGGGTGGCGGTAGCGGAGACACTCCATCCGGAATCACCGAGCGGCGAGGATGCGGAGCTCATCGCCGAATATCGAGCGCTGCACGAATCCATCCTGCGGGAGTGGCGCGAGGAGGTGGCGGATTCCGCGCGGCTGGCGCTGAGTATTGGTGCGGAGGAACTGGCCTTCTGGGTCATCGGCGGCGTGGTCGCGCACGGCGCGGGGATCGTCCTCGAGGTGGTAGCACCCAAGCTCGTGCAGATCCTGCTCCGGGGTGGAGCGAGGGCACGGGGATGGTTGAGTACCCTCCTCCAGCGCCTTCCCTCGGCGGAACGGAAGGCCTTCGAATCCCTCTGGAAGAAGGTGGATCTGCGAAGGGCTGGTTCGCTCTCCAAGGCCGAGGAGCGCGAGTTGAGCAGGCTCGCGAAGCGGCTCGAGGAACTGATTGGCGCGCCGCTGAGCTCAGATGAGAAGAGAGACTTCAGGGAGATGGCACGTACAAGCTTCCGACAGCTTCATCCAGAGCTCGCCGAGGCCATGAAGCTTGGGAAGAGGGGCTTATATGAAATCCATCACCGCCGCCCTCTGGAGTACGCCCACCTTCTCCTTGGAGAAGATATCAATGCTCGGAACAACCTCGTAGCAGTGTCGCAGCCAGTTCATCGTCGCATCAACATCCTCTGGACGAAGTTTCGGAACGGACGTGGTGTTTCTGAAGTGAGTGCCGAAGAGGTGAGTCAAATGGCGGAGATCGTCGACCGGCATTTCCAACGTTGGTACGACGTGCTTTACGATTCACAATCCACGTCGGCACTCGATACGGCTACCGAGATGGCTCTCAGGGATATCGAGAAGTTGCTCGCGAAAGGGTGAGAGATGCGACCTGCGATTTCGCTTCCTGGTTTCGAGCGTATGCTGCAAGTGTGCCAGATGTACGGAATAGAGCTGTATCAGGAGCCTCCGGGCTCCTTCTCACCTGTGGCTGGAGAGAGCGTGGAGGGATTGCCTTGCGATCCTCTCCTTGCCGCCGTCCATGCTCGAGTGGGAGACCTCGGATTGACGGACGAATTCTTCCTGTTCTCGAGCAAGCCGGAAGATGGGTCTGTTTTCGCGAACCAGGTCAAGGAATGGCGCCAGGAGTGGTCTGCGCCGTTCAAGGATCTGCTCGTCTTCGCGAAGGAGCAGGCGCTCGCCTATTACTACGCAACCGTCCCCAAGCTGGCGGATGAGCAGGGGATCCAACCTGTTGTAAATGTCGATACCTATGAGGACCTCTACGCACTCCCCATTGCCTCGAGTGTCGACCGGTTCTTCGACACCTACTCACGCTCCCTGGAGCGCCAGGTGGAGCTCATCCGCGAGGAAGCCGAGTTCAATGCCCGCCTCGAAGCGGAGTTCGGCCCACCGGCTCCCGGCTCGCTGCGGGAGCTCCTCTCCGCGCAGACCCCACGCATCACCTTTCCCTGGGAAGTGCCGGACCTCATCGCCCGGGACGAGCCCCTGGTGAAGCTGCTCCGGGCCGGGCGTTTCGATTTCCTGATGGAGGGCAACAAGGACGCCCAAGAGTGGGTGGGCAAGGTGCTGGCCGCGGCCAGCACCTGAATCCAGTTCGCGCTACGGGCCCGACGGCTTCGCCAGCGTCTCCACGGTCGCGGAGATGACGGCCGGGCTGCTCAGCATCAACGGGTGCGCCAGCACGAGGAAGGTTCGCTCGGTGGCACCCGGCAGGTGCGAGCTGTTGGCGGGGACGATGGTGCTATCCAGCGGCGTCCAGAAGGAGAAGACCTCGGTGTCACCGAAGGGGTTCTCCCGGCGGTTGAGCTCTCGCAGGAAGTCGCTGTCCGGGCGCATCTGCACCAGGGCCGGGTCCGACCTCAGGTTCGCCGCGCTCGTGCCGTGGTGCGGCCCCGAGATGGAGATGAAGCGGCGCACGTGTGGCTGGCCCCCCAATTCCTGCATCCAGTAGCGCGAGGACAGCGTGCCCTGGCTGAAGGCCACCACGTCGATGCGCTCGGCCCCGGTGCGCTTGCGCAGGCCCTCGGCCGCGCGGCGGATCTGGTAGGCCACCGCCTCGATGGGCACCTGGCCGTTGTTGGGGTGCAGGCGCACCGCGTGGAGCCGCTCCTTCGGCCAGCCCGCGTCCTCGAACGCATCCCTCATCGCGAAGAAGGATCCCGCCGTGTCATCGGTGCCATGCACGAACAGCACGGGCACGTGCTCGGGCGGCGGGGTTCGCGCCTCGGGGGTGGTGGCACAGCCCGTCACGACGGCGAGCAGCGCCAGCACGAGTGCCCCAGGTGCCGGGCGGACACGTGGGGCGGGTTCACGAAGAAGGGAAGGCATGGGGGACTCCGGGTGGACGGCTGGGACCGTGGTGTATCAGGTCTCCAGCAGGACGAAGTCCACCACGGTTCGCCACAGCTTCTCGAACTGGGGCCGGCGGAAACCGGAGCCCGAGATGAGCCAGTCCACGTGGGGAGGCCGGTGCGCCGGCTGGTCGAAGTGGCCGATGGCGTCCAGGTGGTCCGCGCGCACCGCCGCCAGTACCCGCCCGTACACCTGCGAGCGCGTCGGGACGATTCCATCACACGCCTGCGGGCCCGGCATCGCCCCGTAGGCCTCCACCAGCGCGTCCGTCTGCGTGGGGGTGTGCAGGGGAATGGCCGTGAGGGGCATGTTCTGGGTGCGCCCGTAGAGGAACGAGTACACGGTGTGTGTGAGCTGGGCGTACGGGTCCAGCCCCGCGCTCAGTCGCGTGCGCAGCGAGGGCGGCCGGGCCTGGGTGATGACCGAGCCGTAGCGCACTCCGGGCCGGTCCTGCGTGCCCGCGTTGAAGAGATCAATGCCCTCGGGCGTGAGCTGGGGGACGAGCGAGGCGTCGTTGCCCACGTCGCCCAGGAAGCGGACCAGCTCCTCCCGGCGCTCGGCGGAGAAGTCCCCCAACAGTTGCTCGAAGAGTTGATCCAACAGCGTGGGGCGGAAGCCGAGCTGCTCATCCCAGCGCGTCAGCAGGCTCCCGAACCGGAAGGCCACGGTCAGCGGCAGCCGTCCGAAGCGCAGCACGTACACGGTGAAGAGCGACAGCAGTTGCAGCAGTTTCTGTCCGAAGAGGCCCAGGAAGAAGGACGCCAGGGGCGTGCCCGTATGCGGGGTGGACACCGTCACCACCGTGCGCACCCGGCGGGCGAAGGGCTCCACGTCGACGCCCTCGGCCAGGGAGGCGCCCGGGCTGACGAAGAGCCGCGCGTCCAGTCCTCCGGTGGAGTGGCCGATGAGGTGGATGGGGCCGTCGTCGTCCTTCGCGCTGGACTCGATGGCCCGGAGGAGATCCGCGGCGCGCGTGCGGATGGAGCCGGTGGGGTGGGAAATCACCTGGACCACCTCGACCTCCACTCCGCGGCGGGCCATCTCCGCTACGAAGTAGTCGCGCACGTGCCCGAAGTAGAGCAGCTCTCCCAGGTTGGCGAAGCCGAAGAATCCGGGGACCAGGTAGATATGGTGCTTCGTGGCCATTCCCCCCAACCTTCCGGGGTCCGGGCCTCCAACTCAAGCCCGGCGTGCATCCTTCGGGCGTCCGGGTTGTCTCCGGGAGGGCGGGGCGTCCTCTACCCCGCCCTTTCATGGAGCGCCGAAGGAGCTCAGGCCGCCACCGTGCCGCTCAGCTTCATCACGCGGCCGGAGATGGCCGTGGGGTTGAGGATGTTGTCGAACATCGGGCTGGTCTTCTCCGCCGCCTTGCGGATCTCCTCCAGCGTGGCGGCGTCCGCGTCGGTGTCCACCTCCACGCTGTACTGGAGCTCGGAGAATCCGGGGCGCACCTTCGGGTCCAGGTTGAGGTAGCCGCGCAGGTCGAAGGGTGCGCTCACCTTGATGCGCAGGTGGCGGTAGTCCAGCCCGCGCATCCTCGCCTGCGTCACCCATCCAATCGTCAGGCACGTGCCCAGCGAAGCCAGCAGTAGCTCCATGGGGTCGATGTGCTGGTCCTTGCCGCCCAGCGCGCTGGGCTCGTCGGTCTCCAGGGTGAAGGTGCGCGCCCGCGTCACCGCCTGGGCTCCATCCCGCCACTCCGTCACCGTCTCGAAGCGGCCCTTGCCGGCCTCCGGGTGGGCGGACACGTGTGCCTTCGTCTTCTCGAAGGTGTCGAGGTCGAGCGTGCAGCAGCTGCCGGGTTTCTCCATGGGTGTCTCCACGTGTTCGAGGAGGCTCGACGGTAGGTCGGTGTTGTTTGGGGCTGCAAGGTGAGCCCCCGGCCCGAGTCCTCTCGTGACGAGAGACGGCCAACAGGTGTCACGGTGGGCGATGGTCGGGAGCCGGGCTTTTGCTCCAGGCCCAGTAGAGAAGGGTGCCGAGCACGCCCGCCCATGGCACATAGGGTGCGCTCGCGAGCACACCGTCCGTGCACAGGTGGATGCGGCACTCGGGCCGGTCCAGCGTGGAGCACGCGCCGAGCAGCAGCGGCACGTGGCTGGCGATGTAGCCCGCGCCGAGTCCGCGAATCACATCCCCTCGCACCCACTTGCGCGTCAGCACCCGCCACACCGTGGGCAGCAGCACCAGCGTGGCCAGCGCGGTGAGCGCCAGCTTCCGGTGCAGGAGCCGGGTGGCCAGCATCAGCACCGCCAGTGTCAGCAGCAGTGGGAGCCAGAGCGGTGCGTGTGGGTCTTGTTCCTCGGGCTCGGGCATGGGCGGCCTGGCGCCCAACAGTAACAGGCCAACAGTTCCGTGACGCTGTTGTCTTTTCGTCAACGGCTGCCGGAGTCCTACCTCCAGCCCTGGTTGTGCATTGCGTCAGGGATGAATTACTTTGATTGCTGTCAAAAGGTGGGATTCTGGCGCGGCTGTCGGGCGCCTCGTCCCGACTGGGCTGAAGGGCCCGGGTTTTCTCGCTCGCCCGGCTGGGGGGCGCGGGCAGAACAAGCGAGTGTCGGTGAGGTAACATTCGCCTCTGTCTGGTCGGGGGGGAAGGAGACGCGTTGATGATGGCGGAGGTACCGCAACCGGAACCCAGGAAGGTGGCGACCATCATGTTCACGGACATGGTGGGGCTCAGCCCCGAAGCCCGGCGGGACGAGGCGCTCAACAATGAGCTGCGCGAGGAGCATGGGCGGCTCGTGCGCGGACTGCTGTCGGGACACGGAGGGCGTGAAATCAAACGGCTGGAGGATGGCTTCCTCGTCGAGTTCGACGAGGCGCTGCCGGCGGTGGCATGTGCGTTGGAGCTGCAGTCGGCGTTGTGTGCACGCAACGAGTGCGTGCCGGACGAGCGCCGGGTGGAGCTGCGCATCGGCATCCACCTGGGCTCGGTGGTGCACCGGGACGGGGACGTCTTCGGTGAGGGCGTCAACCTGGCCGCGCGGCTGGAGGCGCTCGCGAGGCCCGGCTCCCTCTATGTCAGCGAGCCGGTGGTACGGGAGGTGCGCAGCCAGGTGATGGCGCCCGTGGTGCGGCTGGGCCGCGGAGACCTGAAGAACATCCGCCTGCCGGTGCCCGTCTATCGCATTGATCCGCCCGTGCGCCGCCGACGCCGCCGCTCGTGGATGTCGCGCCTGCGTGGTTGGCTGCCTGGCAGTGGCGCTCGTTCCTGAGTCCCGCGCGGAGCGGGGGCGCTAAGGTGCGCCCCCATGAAAGAGCTCACCCTCGTCGTCGCCTCGAAGAACTACTCCTCCTGGTCGCTGCGGCCCTATCTCGCGCTCGCCCACACCGGGCAGCCCTTCCGCGAGGTGGTGGTGCCGCTGGGCGAGGCGGACACCGCCGCGAACATCGCGAAGTACTCACCCAGTGGCCGGGTGCCGGCGCTGCTGCATGGGGAGCTCCTCATCTGGGACTCGCTGGCCATCTGTGAGTACCTGGCCGAGCAGTTCCCCCAGGCGAAGCTGTGGCCCCAGGATACGGCCGCCCGCGCACAGGCTCGCTCGGTCACCGCGGAGATGCACTCGGGTTTCACCCACCTGCGCAACCACATGAGCATGAACATCCGCGCCCGTCTGCCCGGAGAGGGCCGGGCCTCCGGCGTCGCCGATGACATCGCGCGCATCACCTCGCTGTGGAAGGAGTGTCGCTCGCGCTTCGGACAGGGCGGGCCGTTCCTCTTCGGCGCCTTCTCCATCGCGGACGCCTTCTACGCGCCCGTCGTCACGCGCTTCGTCACCTATGGCGTGGAGCTGGACGCGGTGTGCGCCGCCTACCGGGACGCGGTGCTGGCGCTGCCGGCCCTGAAGGCTTGGTCGGAGGCCGCTCGCAACGAGCCGCCCGTGGCTCGCTACGAGAAGAAGTAGGGACGTCTACAGCCCCAGCGCCTTGAGCTGCTCGTCGAAGGTCGCGGCGGTGGTGAAGAGGTGGCCGCGGATGCCCAGTGCGCTCGAGGCCTGGACGAACTCGCGGATGTCGTCGAAGAAGGCGGCCTCGCCCGGCTCGCAGCCCGCGCGTGCGAGCGCCTCCTTGTAGATGGCGGGCTCCGGCTTCACGTGGCCCACCTCGCAGCTGAGCACCAGGCTGTCGAAGCGCTCGAGGATCGGCAGCCGGGGTCGCAGCCAGGCCGCGTGCAGCACGTTGGTGTTGGACAGCAGCACCAGCTTCACCCGCCCCACCAGCCCCTCCACCCGTGGCAGCACCGCCTCGTGGATGGTGAAGTGGCAGCTCCACAAGGCGTTGAACTCGTCCGCGGGCAGGTCCATCCCCAGCGCGCCGCACACGTCGCGCCGGATGCCCTCGGCGCCCAGCAGGCCCCGGTTGGCGGCCGTCCAGCTGGTGCCTATCAGCCGGCGCTCGGCCTCCGCGGACGACAGTCCCGCCCGTGCCCCCAGCTTCCGGAAGAGCATGGCGTTGTCGTGGAAGACCAGGACGTTTCCGAGGTCGAGGATGAGGGCGCGCGGAGGAGTTGTCATGGCTGGCGTCATACCCGGTAGCTGCGGGCTACCTGTTGCATCTGCGTGGCCACTTCTCGCAGAGCCTCGGTGACACGTTGGGAGGCCTGCAAGCCCACCATGGTGTCATGCATCATGGTGGACAGGTCCGTCATGGCGTTGAAGATCTCCGCGATGCCCGCGTTCTGCTGGCTCACGGCATTGGCGATCTGCCGTACCGCGTTCATGTTGTCCTGAACGATGGTGCTGAGCGCGCGCATGCTGTCGCCGCTGGTGCGCGCCTGTGCCAGGCCCGCCTCCATGCGCACCTGGCCCTGCTCGCTGAGCTCCACCGTCTTCAGGATGGCCTGGGTGATGTCCTCGAGCAGGTCTCCCACCTGTGCGGTGGACTGGATGGACTGGTTGGCCAGGGTGCGGATCTCCTTGGCCACGATGGCGAAGCCCTTGCCGTGCTCGCCGGAGCGCACCGCCTCGATGGCCGCGTTGAGCGCCAGCATGTTGGAGCGATCCGCCAGCCCCTTCACCGTCTGGGTGATGCCGCCGATGCGCTGGGCGCGCTCGTTGAGCCGGCCAATCTGGTCGGCCATCTCGTCCACCTGGTCGCGCAGCGTCTGGATGCCGCTCATGCTCTCGGTGAGGGCGAGCGCTCCGCCGCGGCCCAGCTCCTCGGCGCGCGAGGCCACCTGGAGCACCGCGCCGGCCCGCTCCGCGGCCACCATGGACGTCTGTTTGATTTCCTGCGCCGTCACCTGCGTCTGCTGCAGCGCCGCGGCCTGACGGGTGATGTTGCTCTCCTGCTGCTCGGCGGCGCGCGTGAGCTCGGCCACGGTCTCGGTGAGCACCCGCGTGCCGCGCTGCAGGCTCTCGGTCGTCTCGCGCAGGTTGTCCACCATCTGGATGAAGGACTCGGCCAGCTCGCCCACCTCGTCCTTCGAGCGCACCTCGAGCTTCTGGGTGAGGTCTCCCTCCTGCACGATGCGCCGCACCACCCGGTTGAGCCGGGCGATGGGGAGGGTGATGCCTCGGGCCAGCAGGAAGGCCGCCAGGGCCGCCAGCACCACCACGGCCAGCACCCCCACCAGCGTGCCGGCGCGCAGCTTGTTGACGGTGGCGTAGACCTCCTCCGGGTCCGACAGCGCGACGAAGCGCCAGCCGTCTCCCACGTCGGCGATCTCCGGGCCGTTGATGGCCTCGGCGGCCACGGCGTTGGGGACGTGCCAGGCGTCCTGGCCGCGCGAGTCGAAGAGCAGGGTGCCCGAGGCGGTGCGCACCTCCAGGGCGAAGCTCTCGTTCTTGCGCGAGCGGGCGCGCTCCAGGGCGGCCTTCACCACCTCGCCCACCTGGCCCCAGTCGTACGCCGCGAGCAGCACGCCCAGCCTCCGCCCTCCCCGCGACTCCATCACCGGCGCCGCCAGGTGCAGCACCTGCATGCCGAAGACGGGGTCCTCCTGGGTGAGCGTCGCGCTGGTGAAGTGCCCCTCCTGGGCCGCCTTGAACCAGGGGGCGTTGCGCACCGCCTCGTCCTGGCCCAGGAAGGAGTCCCGCAGCGCGGGGGTGCTGGCGGACACGGCCCGCCCCGACTCGGTGAAGAGCACCAGCCCGGTGAAGGTGGTGTAGCGCAGCTGCAGCCGCGACAGCACCGCGTCGCTCTGCTCGTAGCTGCCCGTCAGCAGCGCCTCGCGCACCAGCGAGTCCTCCGCCCAGCTGCGCACGCTCGTCTCGCGCTCCACCAGCGAGGCCTCCACCAGATCCTTCAGGCCCTCGGCCTCGATGCGGAGCATCTCGTGCACCTGGTCCTGCATCATCTGCCGGGTGGTGTTCGCCCCCACCCAGGTGGAGATGATCAGCGGCGCGACGGCCAGCAGGGTGACGTACAGCGTCAGGCGGCCACGCAGCTTGAGGGTTCCAATCAAGGGAAGGCTCATGAATCCGTTACGCCCGCGCGAAGGCTCCGGGGAGGACCTGAGTGTCCTCCAACCGACGCCCTGCCCACCTGTACCACGGAGCGCGTCCGACGGGAGCGGTCACCTCTCCGGGTGCGTCCAGGTAGGAGCCGGGGCTACGTCACGTGAACCGGCGCCCGGAGCGGAGCAGGGGCTCCGGGCACCACGCCTGTCCGCCTCCCTACCTAGGAGAGCGGGATGCGCTCGGGCAGCTCGCGCTCGGGCACGTTCACGTAGTCGGCCCGCATGTCCAGCATCAGCCGCTGGTGGACGCGCGAGCTGATGTGCTTGCGCAGCAGGCCGAGGAAGCTCGGCGGGGCGGTGACCACCAGCCTGTCGTAGGCGCGGTCGTTGAGGCCCCGCTCCAGCCGTGCGGCGAGCTCGCGGGCGAAGCGGTCGAGTTCCAACTGCTGGCGTGCATCGGGCTCGTTCTCCGGTTGGGGTTTGTGCAGGGAGCCCGCGTTGGGGTTGTCGGGCTGATTGAGGAGCACCCGGGAGAAGGTCCGGCTCTCCTCGTGCTGGAACTCGTCGCGCAGCTCCCACCGCTCGGCCCGCTCATCCGTCCCGAAGAGCTTGGCCCGGCTCCCATTGGCCACCAGAATCCACAGCGCGTCCGCCATCGTTCATCCTCCTAGCCTTGAGGTGCGGACCCCCACACGTCCCGGCAAGCTTCCTTCCCCCGGGGGGCTTTCGCTGGAGCGCCGGGCGGGCGGGCGCCGGGGCACCTTCCCTGGAACCGGGGGCCTGGCGTATGCCCGGGTTGCAACCGGGGATGCACCCCGGGGGTGAAGCTTTTTGGTGGGAGGCCAAGGACGATGCGCGAGATGGGTGAAGCGGCGGCCAGCTGGCTGGTGGGCAGGCTGGGGGAGATGGAGGAGGCGCTCGCGGCGCTGGTGGAGGTGAACTCCTGGACGGAGAACGCGGAGGGAGGCCGCAAGGTGGGCGCCCTGCTGCGCGAGCAGTTCGCCATACCCGGGCTGTCGGCCGAGGTGGTGTCCAGCACGCGGTACGCGGACCATCTCGTCTTCCGTTCGGAGGGGAAGCCGGGGCTGAAGCCGGTGGCGCTGGTGGGCCACCTGGACACGGTGTTTCCCCCGGGCAAGTTCGAGGGCTACCGGCGGGACGGGGCGCTGCGGCGCGGCCCGGGCGTGCTGGACATGAAGGGCGGGCTCGTCGTCATCGCCTGGGCCCTCAAGGCGCTCGCGGCCTCGGGCGGGTTGGACAAGCTGCCCCCGCTGCGGCTGGTGGTGGTGTCGGACGAGGAGGTGGGCTCGCCCGAGGGCGCCGACGTCATCCGCAAGGCCATCGCCGGGGCGGAGGCCTGCCTCGTCTTCGAGTCCGGCCGGGCCGGGGACGCCATCATCACCCGGCGCAAGGGCACCGGCATGGCCACGGCGGTGGCGCACGGCAAGGCCGCCCACGCGGGCAACGCCCACCAGGAAGGAGCCAATGCCCTCTGGGCGCTCGCGCGCTTCGTGGACCGGGTACAGCAATTCACCGACTACCCCCGGGGCATCACCGTCAACGTGGGCAAGGTGACGGGCGGCCAGGGGAAGAACACCGTGCCGGACCACGCGGTGGCCGAGGTGGACCTGCGCTTCTGCACCCGCGCGGACGGGGAGGAGCTGGTGCGGCGCTTCCGCCAGGCGGCCGAGGAGTCCGCGGCCGGCGTCCCCGGCACCCGCATCGAGGTGAGTGGAGGTGTGGCACGCGAGCCCCTGGAGCGCACCGAGGCCTCCGCGGCGCTGATGGCGGCGTATGGCACTTGCGCACATGCCTCTGGACTGGGCCATGGCGAGGCGGCGCTGGTGGGAGGGGGCTCGGATGCCAGCACCTCGTCCTCCATGGGGATTGCGTCCATTGACGGGCTGGGCCCCCGGGGCAAGGGCTTCCACACGGTGGAGGAGTTCATCGAGGTGGATACCTTGATTCCCAAGACTCAAGCCCTGGTGCGCTACCTCGCCTCCCGGGCGGGATGACCGCAGGAGTGCTCCGCTGCGGGCCCTGTTCAAGGTAGAACAGGGCCCATGCGTACCCCCGTCGTGTATGTGGCCGGCCTGCTGGCGCTCGCGCTGGCCGCCGGCCCGGCCAGGGCCCAGGGTGGTCTCGGCTTGGACCTCTCCGGCGATTCGAACACCCAGAACAACGAACAGTCCCAGGACTCCGGCGAGGGAGCCTCGCAGGACTCCGGCAGCCTGGGCCTGGACCTGAGTGGAGGCACCTCCACCGGTTCGGAGCTCCAGCCGCGCTTCGCGCTGGTGGGGCTCGACACGCCCGAGCGTGCCGGGGCCGCGGTGGCGAAGCGGTGGATGGGGTGGCTGCAGGCGGTGGCGCTGCGCACCGGCAAGGTGGCGAAGGCCGCGGACCCGGCCGAGGTCCGGCAGCAGCTCTCGGGGGACTACGCGGCCGCCCTGCGCTGCGAGGAGGCCTCGTGCCTGAGCGGGCCCGCGGACACGCTGGACGCGGATCTGCTCACCACGGCGCGCCTGGCGCTCGAGGACGGGGGCTGGACGCTGCGGCTGTGGACGTACAACCGGGACCGGAGCGTGGTGGAGACGGACGTGGTGACGGGCCGCAAGCCCAACGACAGCACCTTCATCAAGGAGGCGGGCGCCGTACTGTCCAAGCGGGTGACGGATCTGGCCAGGCCGCGCTCCCTGCTGAAGGTGACCTGCAACGTGTCGCAGGCGGTGGTGCGCGTGGGCGAGCGCACGCTGGGCGTGGGCAACATCGAGGCGAAGCTGCCGCCCGGCGAGGTGCAGCTCATCGTGGAGGCCGACGATTACACCGCCTATACGAAGACGCTCACGCTCGTCCCGGGTGAGACGCAGGAAGTGGCGGTGCGGCTGGAGCTCAACGGCCCCTCGCCGGATGGGCCTCCCTCGGACGCGGTGGCGAACGTGAAGAAGTCCCGCCGCAACTCCTCCGGCGGTCCCAGCATCTTCAGCCGTCCGGCCCTCTACACGGCGGTGGTGGGGCTGGCGGCGCTGGGCGCGGGCGTGGCGCTCGGCATGGGCCTGCAGGGCAAGGCGCAGGACGCCAACGGCGACGGCGTGCTGGACATCTCCCGCAAGGAGTACCTGGCCGCCCGGCAGCAGTCGGCGATCTCCACGGCACTCATGGCGGGCGGTGGCGCGCTGGCCGGTGGCAGCGTGCTGTGGCTGCTCCTCGTTCCACAGCGCACCGCACCGGTCTCCTCCTCGGTGGCTCCGGTGTCCAACGCGGCGGGCACCAGCGGCACGACGGCCCTCCACCTCGTCATTGGCGGGAGCTTCTGAACATGAAGTCCATCTCTTCTCTCTTCTGCTGTCTGCTGCTCGCGGTGTCGGCCACGGGCTGTTGGGTGCCGGCGCTTCCGGATGACACTGTCTTCAGCTGCAACACGGCCGACGACTGCGCCGCGGACGGCGTGGTGTGCGTTCCTCGGACGGGCATGAGTGGCTTCTGCTGCAAGCCCGTCGCCGAGACGTGCAACGGCCTCGACGACAACTGCGATGGCGTGAAGGACAACCTGTCCAACCCGCCCGCCGAGACGTGCAACGGCCTCGATGACGACTGCGACGGCAAGGTGGACGAGGACTTCGACTTCCAGACCGACATGGCCAACTGCGGTGGGTGCGGCAAGGCCTGCGACGTCGAGACCCAGAAGTGCAGCGCGGGGGCCTGCAAGTCGCGCGGGGAAGTGATCTGCGACGACGGCATCGACAACGACTCCGACTCCAAGGTCGACTGCGCCGACGACGACTGCAAGAACCAGTCGTGCGGCCCTGCCTGTACCTGCGTCGACGGCAAGCCCGGCGAGGGCAACTGCAGCGACGGCCTCGACAATGACGGGGACGGCGCCAAGGACTGCGCGGACAACGACTGCAACAACAAGTCGTGCGGCACCGCCTGCGTCTGCTCCGGCGGCCAGCCCACCGAGACCGTGTGCAGCGATGGCCTGGACAACGACGGGGATACCGACGCGGACTGCCTCGACAATGACTGCAACGGCAAGTCGTGCGGCAACGGCTGTCTCTGCCAGAGCTTCTCCAAGACGGAGAACGCGTGCGGCGACGCCGCTGACAACGATGGTGACTCCAAGATCGACTGCGCGGACAGCGACTGCAGCGGCCAGTTGTGCGGCACCGGCTGCCTCTGCCAGGGCGGCGCGAAGAGCGAGATCACGTGCAGCGATGGCACCGACAACGACGGCGACTCCAAGACCGACTGCGCCGACACCGACTGCAACGGCAGGAACCTGGGCGACGGCACCTCGTGCTCGGGTGGGGTGAGGGTGGAGAGCGCCTGCGGTGACGGCGTGGACAACGACGGCGACACCAAGGTCGACTGCGCCGACTCCGACTGCAGTGGCAAGGTGCTGGACGATGGCACCATGTGCTCGGGTGGGGTGAAGGTGGAGAACGCCTGCTTCGACGGCGTGGACAACGATGGCGACACGAAGATCGACTGCGCGGACACCGCCGACTGCAGCGGCAAGTCGTGCGGCACCGGCTGCACCTGCTCGGCCGGTGGCAGCAAGACGGAGACGTTCTGCGGCGACAACGCGGACAATGACGGCGACACCCAGATTGACTGCGCCGACACCGCCGACTGCAACAACAAGTCGTGCGGCACCGGCTGCACCTGCTCGGGCGGGAACAAGACCGAGACGATCTGCAACGACACCTTGGACAACGACGGTGATGGCAAGCTGAACTGCGCCGACACCGCCGACTGCATCAACAAGAACTGCAACAAGACAGGCGGTGGGACGGGTAAGTGCCAGTCGGATGGCACCTGTGCCTAGCCGTTCCCTGTAGCGTGGGGGCGCGGGTCCGCCTTCAGGGGCGGGCCCCTCCTCACTTCTGACCACCCGCGGACGGCGGGCTGCGCTGTCCGTGGGACAGAAGAGTCGTCAGCCTGACGACATCCCTTCCCCTTCGGGTTGCCGGGGAATGAGAGGATGGAAAGGTTGCCTGCCCATGGGCGGCGACGACCTCATCTCGGGCACTGTGCTCTCTGGTGGCTTCCCATCCGCCGGAGAGTCTTCGGCCGTAGAACGCGAGCTTCAGGAAGGGGATGTCCTGGGCAGCTTCCAACTGGAGCGCCTCCTCGGGGAGGGCTCCATGGGGCAGGTGTTCCAGGCCCGCCATGTGCGGCTGGGGCGCCAGGTGGCCCTCAAGGTGCTGCGCTCCACCTACGGCCATGACGGTGGCTTCGTGCAGCGCTTCTTCCAGGAGGCGCGCGCCGTCAATCAGATCAACCACGAGCACATCGTGGAGATCTTCGACTTCGTGGAGGACGCGCACAACGGGCATGTCTACTGCGTGATGGAGCTGCTGCGGGGGCAGAACCTGTCGGCCCTGATGAAGGAGGAGCATCTTTCCGTGATGCGCATCCGCCGCATCCTGGTGCAGGTGTGCGCGGCGCTGGGAGCGGCGCATCAGCTCGGGGTGGTGCACCGGGACGTCAAGCCGGACAACCTCTTCGTCACCCACCGCAGCGGGCAGGCGGACTTCGTCAAGGTGCTCGACTTCGGGGTGGCCAAGCTCCTCACCGCCGAGGGCACCAGCGGGACGCTGGACGGCACCATCATCGGCACCCCCACGTACATGTCGCCGGAGCAGGCCGCGAGCCTGCCGGTGGACCACCGCGCGGACATCTACGCGGTGGGCACCGTCCTCTACGAGCTGCTCTGTGGGCAGCCGCCCTTTGTCGCGTCCAACTTCGGCCAGCTGATGGTGAAGGTCCTCACCGAGGCGCCGCCTCCCTTGCCCTCGCACACCCCGGGGGGAGAGCCGATATCGCAGGACCTGGCCCAGCTCGCGCTGCGCTGCATGGCCAAGGAGCCCGCGGATCGGCCGCAGCAGCTCTCCGAGGTCATCACCGCATTGCTGTTGGGCTCGGCGCCGGAGCCGCTGGTGGCAGTGGATGAGCGGCCCACCCAGCCCATGCCCGTGCCCGCGGGCCTGTCGGGTACGCGGCGCCCGTGGTTGGCGATCGCCGTGAGTGTGCTGGCGGTGATGGGGGCGGGGTTCGCCCTCTGGCGGGGCGTGGAGCGTGGCGCCTCCCCGGTCCCGGCGCGGGAGTCCCTGGCGCAAGGGGCCACGCCCTCCACCATCCTCACCGTGCACTCCGCTCCCGAGGGCGCACGGGTGGTCCGTACCGATACGGGCGAGGTGCTCGGGGTGACGCCGCTGGTGACGCGTCAGCCGCGGGCGGCCGAGCCCCTGGTCCTTCGGGTGGAGCTGGCCGGCTACGCTTCGAGTGAGCACCAGGTGCGGCTCGACGCGCCCGCGACGCTCGAGGTGCCGCTCGTGCCGGTGGCGCGGGGTCTCCAGCGAGGAGAGGGGCGGAGCCCCGTTCGTACCACCATGCACCGCAAGCAGAATGCAGGGGTCCGCGATGATGTCATCGATCCGTTCGCTCGTTGAGCACTGCGTGCTGCCGGTGTGGGTGGCGGTGGCGCTCACCCTGTCGCCCCTGTCCGTGCGCGCCGCCGGAGAGGGCCCGGCGGCCCAGGTGGAGTCGCAGGCCCGTGCGAAGTTCGCCGAGGGCAACATCGCCTATGACCTGGCCGAGTTCCAGAAGGCGCTGGACGCGTACAGCGAGGCGTACCGGCTGATGCCGTTGCCGGGCTTCCTCTTCAACATCGCGCAGTGCCACCGGCAACTGGGCCACGCCGAGCGCGCCGCCTTCTTCTATCGGCGCTACCTGTCGGTGTCGAAGGAGGAGCCGCCCAACGCCGAGCTGGTGAGGGATCTCATCGCGGAGATGGACGAGGCGGTGCGCAAGGAGCAGGAGCGGCGCCTGACGCGGGAGGAGACGGCGAGGAATCAGGCGAAGGCCGCGGCGCTGCGGGCACAGGCGGAGGAGGCGGCCTCGCGCCGGGTGCAGCGGGGCGATCGCAAGCGCACCCTGGAGCCCCGGAACCTGACGTCGACGCAGGCCGAGGTGAAGGGGAGCGACAGCCTGCTGAAGAAGTGGTGGGTGTGGGCGGGGGCGGGCGCCGTGGCGGTGATCGCCGGCGGCATCGTCTACGCGGCCACCGCGCCCCAACCGCGCCCCACGTCCCTGGGAACCATCCGTTAGTGAGGGGCCTGCGCCCGGAGGCTCAGGCCGGGTTCTGCTGCGAGCCGCGCTGGTTGGCCAGCATCAGCGCGGCGGTGTGGCCCATGCGGGTGTGGAAGCTCTCGGCGTCATGGAAGGTGAGCCGCACGTCGCCCAGTTGTAGCTGCATGCCGGACTCCAGCGGCATGGGCTGGCCGGGCCGCAGCAGCTTCCCGCTGAGCATCGCCGGCCCTCCCTGCGCCAGGGCCGACACCATCCAGCGTCCGTCCGGCTGGGCGTGCAGCACCAGGTGCTCGCGCGACACCGTGGCGTCGTTGACGACGAACACGTTGTGCGAGGCCCGTCCCAGGGTCAGCTCGTCCTTCCCCGGGGCGGCCGCCAGCTCGAAGCACATGGCGTCCCCCGAAGGCAGACAGTCGTAGAGCTCCGAGGTGGGCAGCCGCGTGGTGCCGTGGTTCTGTTCACTGGTCTCCGGAACGTTCCAGACGCCTGCTTCCCACACCAACCAACTGTGTGGGTAGCGGGCACGGAACTTCTCCTTGAGTGCGAGGTGCTGCCTCACGAGCAGCGAGAGCAGCAGAGCGCGTGCCATGGCTCAGCAGCCAATCACCTTCGGCGTCTGATCGCCACTGCTCCCACGAGCAGGAGTCACAGGGTTGTCCAAGAGTGCGCGTTTGCGGGGGCACTGGAAGGCGTCTGGCGATGGTTCCGGATTTTCCTCCGGGGTCACCTCCAGCGTAAGGTGTCGCTGAAATGTTTCACTGGGCTTCACGGTGTCGTGACAGTGACGGAGCCCACTTCGTAGGTCCAACCCTCAACCCCCCCAGGGACAGCATGCGCAATCACCTACGCCCTCTCCTGGCACTGTTCAGTACAGGATTTCTCCTGCTCACGGCGTGCCCGTCGAAACCTGAGTGCGGCAACGGCAAAGTCGAGGACAAGGAGCAATGTGACGACGGCAACAAGGTCGACACCGACAGCTGTTCCAACAGCTGTACCAAGGTCGAGCCGGCCGTCTGCGGTAACGGTGAGGTCGAAGTAGGCGAGTTGTGCGACGACGGCAACACCGCCAACGGAGATGGCTGCCAGAGCGACTGCACCGTCACTCCAGAGGGTCAGGAGATCCTCCATGTGTGCGGCAACGGCATCCGGGAGGTCGAGGAGGGGTGTGACGACGGCAACAAGGTGGACGGTGACGGGTGCGAGAGCACCTGCGTGCCCACGCCCGCGGTGGTGGATCAGTGCCCCGGGGCGGCGAGCCTGCCGCAGCCGGAGGCCGGGGCCACCTGCAAGGTGATTCCCGCCGAGGGCACCCCCAGCGGCGCGCGCCTCTACATGGGCGTGGTGCTGATGGACGGCAAGACGCTCAACGGTGGCCAGGTGCTGGTGGACGACAAGGGCATCATCACGTGCTCGGCGTGCGACTGCTCGGGCGAGGCAGCGGCCGCCGGGGCCGTGCGCATCTCCTGCCCGCAGGGTGTCATCTCCCCGGGCCTCATCAACGCGAACGACCGCATCAGCGTCCAGTTGACGCCGGAGGCCAGGACGGCCGAGCGCTACGAGCATCGTTATGACTGGGATCGGGGCAACGATGGACACAAGGCGCTGACCGCGGCTCGCGACGCGACCGAGGATGTCGTGCGCTGGGCCGAGCTGCGCCAGGTGATGGCTGGCACGACCTCGCTCGCCGGTTTTGGCGGCAAGACGGGCCTGCTGCGCGAGCTGGCCGCCTCCTCCTGGTCCACCGCTTTCAGCCAGGAGGGCCTGCACGAGCCGGCCCTGACCTTTGATCGCAATCCGCTCGGCGACAGCGGTGGCAAGGAGCTGACGAGCGGGTGCGAGTACCCGTCCTCCAACAAGACTCCGGATGACATCCCGGCGCTGTCGGCCTACATGGCGAACGTGGCCGAGGGCATCGAGGAGTCGGCGCACAACGAGTTCCGCTGTGTGACCGGCCAGGGCACCAACAGCCAGGACCTGCTGACCTCGCACACGGCCGTCCTCCACGGCATGGCCGTCACGGCGTCGGAGATCGCCAAGATGGCCGAGCGTGGGACGAGCCTCGTCTGGGCGCCTCGTTCCGAGGTTTCCCTGTACGGCGACTCGGCCATGGTCACCGCCTACAAGCAGTTGGGCGTGAACATCGCGCTGGGCACGCACCGGCTGCAGCTGGGCTCCATGAACCTCCTGCGCGAGCTGCAGTGCGCGAACTATCTGAACCAGGTGCACTTCTCGCAGGCCTTCACCGATGAAGAGCTGTGGCGGATGGTCACCGCGAATGCCGCGGATGCCACGGAGACCTGGGAGAAGGTGGGCCGCATCGCCAAGGGGAAGGTGGCGGACCTGGCCATCTACCGGCTCAACTCCTTCGCCAAATCGCCGCACCACGCCGTCATCGCCGCCAATCCGGAAGACGTGGTCCTCACCCTGCGCGGTGGCAAGCCGCTCTACGGTGACAAGGCCGTGGTGGATGCGCTGCACGCGGACGCCACGAAGCCCTGTGAAGAGGTGCCGGTGTGCGGCACCACCAAGGCGGCGTGCGTGGAGTCGGAGACGGGCAAGACCTTCTCCTCATTGAAGGAGCTCAACAAGTCTTCCTACCCGCTCTTCTTCTGCGCCGATTCGCAGCCGACGAACGAGCCCACCTGCGAGCCGAAGCGCACCGGTACCGCCCCGGCGGCCTCGGTGAATGGTTCCACTGTCTATTCCGGCACGCGCCGGCTCAACGACTTCGATGGCGACGGCGTCAACAACGCCAAGGACAATTGCCCCATCGTCTTCAACCCCATCCGCCCGATGGACAACGGCAAGCAGGCGGATACCGACAACGACGGACTCGGTGATGCGTGCGATCCCTGCCCGCTCGACGCCGGCTCCACGACCTGCAAGGCCCGCAATCCCGCGGACGAGGACGGCGATGGCATCTTCAGCCCCGCTGACAACTGCCCCGGTGTTGCCAACCCGGATCAAAAGGACTCGGACGAAGATGGTCGCGGTGACGCCTGCGACGTCTGCGCCAAGGCGGACCCGGATGACGTGCTCTGCCCGGTCACCATCTACGACATCAAGAAGCCGGTGGATGGCAAGCACCCGTTCCGGGCCTACACGATCACCATTCCCAGCGCGCTGGTGACGGCGGTGTCGACTGGCTCGAGCCCCACCTACTTCATCCAGGTCGATGATGAGACGCGGGCCATCGGCGGTGTGGACTGGTCCGGTCTCTACGTCTTCTCCTCGAACATCACGCCCAAGGTCGGTCAACGCATCCGCGTCGACAACGCCGTGCTGAAGCAATACCAGGGACAGCTCGAGCTCGTGAACGCCTCCATCACGATCCTGGACGACGAGCACATCCATGAGGTGCCGGCGCCTGTTTCCGTTACCCCGGCCGAGGTGCGCGCGGGCGGCTCGCGTGCCGAGGCGCTCGAGGGCGTGCTGGTGCAGGTCTCCGACGTCTTCGTGACGAAGCAGGACACCACCTATGGCGAGTTCATCGTCGACACCACGCCGGGCACGGATGGTGCGACCTCGGGTGTGACGGTGGATGACTACTTGTTCAAGCTCACGCCTATGCCGGACGTGGGGACGCCGTTCCACCGGGTCCGTGGCGTGTTGGCCTGGCGCAACAGCAACTCCAAGGTGCACCCGCGCGACGCGAGCGACTTCATCGGACCTACGCCGTCGCTCGACGGCTTCGGTCCCTCGGGCCTGTACACCCGCGTGGACCCTGCCTGCGCTCCCGCCGGGTGCCCCACCATTGGCGGTTCGCTCGCGGTCTCGGTGGCCAGCCCCTACGGCGAGGACCTCGAGGTCACGGTCACCTCCTCCAACCCGGACGTGTTGGAGGTCGCCAATGGCGGCACGGTCATCATCCCCAAGGGACAGCTCAGCGCCCCCGTGAAGTTCATCTCGAAGGCTCCTGCCGCCAGCGTGACGGTGACCGCCAAGCTGGGCACGGTGAGCAAGGAGAGCTCGGTGCGTGTGCTGGATACCAATGAACTGCCCACGCTCACGAAGATCGCGCCCGAGCACATCGTCACCGCGCCCGGGTTCGACGTGACGGTGACCGCCACCCTGGACATCCCCGCGCCCGCGGGCACCACGCTCGACTTCGTCGTGGAGCCGGCGGATCTCGGCACGGTGGAGCCCTCGACGGTGACTTTCGACACCAACGCGACCACGGCCACCTTCACCTTCAAGACCGCGGAGGCGCCCGCCTCCAACGCTGGCACCCTCACGGCCCGGTTGGGCTCCACGAGCCAGGCGGCCGCGACCATCGAGATCACCGCCGATCTGCCGACGCTCAGCAGCATCTCTCCGGCCTCGGCCACCGTTGTTCAGGGCACCACCCAGCAGTTCACGGTGACGCTGGACAAGCCGGCGCTGGGCGACATGACGGTGAAGCTGCTGGCCGCGCCCGAAACCGCGGGTGCAGCCTTCGGTACGGTGCCCGCCACGGTGACGGTGCCCAAGGACTCGAATTCGGCCACCTTCACCTTCACCGCGGACGCCGCGGCCGCCACGAAGGGGACCATCAAGGCCTCGCTCGGCGCGAAGGAAGCCATCGCCGCCGTGACGGTGCGCGTGCCGTACCCGAAGATCGTCAGCCTCACCCCGAACCCGACCAAGGTGGCGCCCAACGGCAAGAGGACCTTCACGGTGACGCTCGACAAGAACGCCGAGACGGACGGGTTCACCGTGGCGTTCGCCCTGAACCCCGCATCGCTGGGCGCGCTCAGCGTGGCGACCACGAACATCGCCTCGGGTGCCAAGGCGGCCACCGTGACGCTCACCGCTGGCCCGACGGAGATGTCCGGTACGCTCACGGCCTCCAACACCCTGGGCTCGGGCAGCTCGGCTTCGGCGGGCATCACGGTGGAGACGCCGCCTCCGCACCTGGTCATCAGCGAGTTCGCCTCGAAGAACTTCAAGGACGGGACGACCACCATCGTCCATGAGGATGAGTTCATCGAGCTCTACAACCCGACCAGCAGCCCCATCGACCTCACGGGTTGGAAGGTCCAGTACAAGACCGCGTCCGCCACGTCGAGCTTCTCCGACCTGGGAGGGCTCACCCTGTCCGGAACCGTGGCACCGAAGGGCTTCTTCCTGCTCGGGTACAGGAATGCGACGACCTTGGTTGGGTACACCGGTACGGTGCAGCCGGATGCCTGGTACAACTCCCTGACGGCTCACGGCGGTGCCAGCCTGCGCATTGTCGACAAGACTGGGGCCGAGGTGGACAAGCTGGCCTGGGGCTCCAACTCCACGGTGGGGCTCGATGCGGAAGGCACCTTCGCGCAGTTCGTCGACAACACCATCGCGGGTGGCAGCCTCGAGCGGAAGGCGTACGCCTCCTCCACCGCCGCCTCGATGAGCACGGGCGGTGCCGATGCGACGAAGGGCAACGGCTACGACTCCGACGACAACTCGGCCGACTTCGTGACGCGCACCACGCGCGACCCGCAGAACGCGTCGTCGGGCACGACTGAGTCTCCGTAACCCCTACCGGACCTGCCCGCCTCCACCGTGAGGCGGGCGGGATGGTGCGGTGCTCACCGCCCTCCGTGTCACGCTGTTCGGGTGACTCGGGGGGCGTTGTCGTTTCTGGAGGAAGGGAAGTGGAAGCGCTCGCTGCTCAGCGCTTCAGGGTGAGGCCGTCCGCCGTCACCAGCTGCAGCGTCGCGAAGGTGGGGTCGTACGCCACCGACTCGCGGAACAGGTTCTGGTGCAGCAGTGCTCCTATGAGCCCGCCCAGGATGCTGTGCGCGGTGACGTTCGCTTCCACCTCCGCGCGGAACTCCTTCGTCTTGTTCTGCCCGTAGCGGATGATCTTCTCCAGCACCGTCACGTACATCCCCAGCTTCTCCCGGATGGACTCGGCCACCCGGTCGTTCGTGTACGCCGACTCCATCGCCACCATCCCGAAGAAGATGCCGTACTCCCGGTGGTAGCGCAGGAACTGCTGGGTCCTCCCGATGAACGCCTCGAACTGCTGCCGCGCCGTCAACTGGCGCTGCTCGAGCAGGAGCTCCTGGAATTCCTTGAGGAAGCGCTCGTGCAACTCGTCGATGGCCGCCAGCAGCAGGTCCTCCTTCGTCGGGAAGTGCCAGTAGAGCGCTCCGGGGGTCATCCGGATGGCCTTGGCCAGCTCCGCCATCGTCGTCGCCAGGATTCCCCGGCGCGCGAACAGCGTGATGGCCGCCTCCATGATCTCCACCCGCGTCCGAGCCGCGCGCTCCTGCTTGATCTCCCTCTTCGCTGCTGCTTTGCGCATCTGGGAATTCATCCTAGCCACCCCGGGTGAGCAGCGTCACCTCCCCGCCTCAGGCCAGCAGCGTCACCTTGACGATCTCCGGCGGCGCGGCCACGCGCAGCGGCGGGCCCCAGAAGCCCGTGCCCCGGCTCACGTAGATGGAGCGATCTCCCTCCCGATACAGCCCCGCCGGGTGCTCCCAGATGGCCGATACCACCAGGTTGAATGGGAAGAATTGTCCGCCGTGAGTGTGTCCGGAGAGCTGGAGTCCCATGCCCGCCTTCAGCGCCTGCTCGCGCCAGCCCGCAGGCTGATGTGCCAGCAGCACCGAGGCTCTCTCCGGGTCCCTCCCCGCCGTGGCCTTCGCCAGGTCATAGCCCCGGCTCGCCGGGTAGCCCGAGCGCTGCGCTCCCCAGTCGTCCACGCCCACCAGGTCGAACGAGGCTCCCGGCTCGCCGATGCGCACATGCCGGTTGCGCAGCACCGTCACCCCCATGCGCGTGAGCGCGTCGCTCCACTCCTCGTCTCCCGAGTAGTACTCGTGGTTGCCCGTGACGAAGTACGTGCCGTGGCGCGAGCGCAGGTCCCTCAGTGCGCCCGCCGCGAAGCCGAGCTCCTCCACGCTGCCGTCCACCAAGTCCCCCGTGATGCACACCAGGTCGCCTTTCAGTGCGTTCGTCTGCGCCACCAGTGCGTCCATGAAGCGGCGCTGGATGAGCGGGCCCACGTGGATGTCGCTGAGCTGCACGAGGGTGAAGCCGTCCAGCGCCTTGGGCAGCCCCGGCAGCTTCACCGTCACCTCGTTCACCACCGGTGGGTGGTACGCGCGCCACACGCCGTAGCTGGCCATGCCTCCGGTGGCCACCAGCGCCGCCCCCGCCGTCGCCCGGGCGAGGAACTCGCGCCGCTCCTCGGACACGGGGGCCGGAACCGCCTCCACCGCGCGCCGGCGCTTCAGCCACCCGGAGAGCTTGCGCACGCCCCCCAGCGACAGCACCGCCAGCAGCAGGTAGGTGGCCGCGCCCATCCAGAACCAGCTCAGCTGCGCGACGGCGGCCGTCGTCTCCGAGGGCATCAAGCGCGTCAGCAGCCGATTGCCGAGCAGCAGCGCGCCCAGCAGCCCCATCACCCCCACGCCCGCCTTGCGCCAGGTGGGGTGCTTCGCCGTGTCCCGGAAGAGGCGCCGGTACAGGTAGATGTGGCCGGACACCACCAACAGCGTCAGGAGGCCGAAAAAGATGACGAGTCGCAGCGCAGGTGTCATGGGGCCTTCAATACTTACCGGCGCGCCGTGCGCCGCAACCCCATCGTATGTGAAGAAGCGTGAAGCCGCCCCCTCACTCCAGGAGCGCCCGCAGGGCCCCCGGCAGCTCGGGATACTGGAAGTGGTAGCCGGCCTCCTGCGCCTGTCTGGGCAGCACCCGCTGGCCTCCCAGTACCACCTCGGACATCTCCCCCAGCACCGCCTTCAGTGCGAGCGAGGGCACCGGCAGCACCGCCGGCCGCTTCAGTGCCGCTCCCAGCGCCCGCGAGAAGTCCGCGTTCGTCACCGGCTCCGGCGCCGTCACGTTGATGGGCCCGCGCAGCTCCGGCCGCTCCAGCGCGAAGAGCAGCAGCCCCACGGTGTCGTCGCGGTGCACCCAGCTCATGTACTGCTTGCCCGAGCCCATGCGCCCGCCCACGCCCCACCGGAAGGCGGGCAGCATCTGCTTCAGCGCGCCTCCCTCCGGGTGCAGCACCACGCCGATGCGCGGCACCACCGTGCGGATGCCCTCCGCGGCCGCCTCGAGCGCCTCGGCCTCCCAGGCCCGGCACACCTGCGCGAGGAAATCCTCCCCGGGCGAGCTGTTCTCCGTCAGCGGCTCCGCGCCCCGGTCACTGCCGTAGATGCCAATGGCCGACGCGGACACGAAGTGCTTCACCGTCCCCGCCGCCCGCATGGCCTCCACCAGCAGCCGCGTGCCCACCACCCGGCTGTCGCGGATGCGCTGGCGCGCACGCTCCGTCCACCGCTGCGCCACCGGCTCGCCCGCGAGGTGCACCACCGCCTCCGCTCCTCCCAATGCGTCCGGCGACAGCGGCGTGGCCGCGTCGAAGAAGGAGCCCGTCACTCCCGGGGGCAGCCCCTTCAGCGCGCGCTCCACGTTGCGCGCCAGCACGTGCACCTCATGGCCCCGCTCCAGCAGCCGCTGCACGAGCGCGGGGCCCAGGAAGCCGCTTGCTCCCGTCATCGCCACCTTCATGGAGGCGCTCCCGGCGGCAGGTCCCGGCCGAGCAGGGCGCCGAGCGTGTGGAAGAAGGTCTCCATGTCCTGTTCCTCCATGCGTCCCGAGTAGCGGTAGACGATCATCCCATTGCCATCCAACAGCAAGACCGAGGACGTCTTCGTGGGCAGGTTCCACGGCGCCTTCCCCAGGGTGCCCTTCAGGTCCACCAGGATGGGGATGCCCCACTTCTTCTCCTCGTCGCGCACGTGCGAGAGCGCGATGCCCCGGGCGGGAAAGAAGTCGAACGACTCCAGATTGGCCACCGCCACCACCCACGCCGCGTCGAGCAGTCCCAGCTCCTCGCCCCGGGCGAACAAGGCCTCCTTGAAGGCCGAGTTGAGTGTCGTCGAGTGACGATCCTCGTAGAAGAGAATGACGGGTTTCCCCCGCCATCGGGACAGTGCCACTTCCTTTCCATCTGAACCCCGCAAGGTTGCGTCCATCGGTCCTCCCCGCGGTTCGGTGGTGAGCGCCGGGCTCGTGGCCAACAGGGCGACCGTCAGCACGCCTGCAATCCATGTGGTCATTGGGGACTCCCGTGGACGAAGCTTGTACGAACATTGAACAGAGTCTTGACAGAGGCTGGACGCAAAGGTTACCTCCAGTGTCGAAGGTACCCACCGCCCTGGAGGACAGCTGCATGGGCCCCGCGCCGTTCATCGCTGCACCCCCCATGCCGGCGCCCTCGGTGGAGCAGGCGTGGCTGACGTTGGTGCAAGCACAGGTGGAGGGGTCGCTCGCGGAGCTGCTGGAGCTGCCGGACGAGGCCGGGTTGGACATTCGTTGGACAGAAGCGCTGGGCCACGTCCGGGAGTACGTGTTGCGCCCCACGCGGAGGCTGCGCCCGGCGCTGCTGCTGGCCGGCTACTGCCTGGCGAGGGGCTCGGCGGTGGTGCCGGCCGGACTGTGGCGCTTCGCCGCGGGGCTGGAGCTGTTGCACACCTTCCAAGGCATCCATGACGACGTGACGGAGCAGACGGTGCTGCGGCGGGGCGGGCTGGCCCTGCACCACCTGCTGGCGCCGGGCCTGCCGGGGCAGCACCTGGCCGTGGTGGTGGGGGACCATCTCTTCGCCCGCGCCATGGAGACGCTGGTGGGCTCGGAGCTGCCGGGCGCCGCGCGGGTCGGTCAGCACTACCTGCGGCTGTGCCGCTACACCGCGGTGGGGCAGTGCGTGACGGAGCAGGGCGGCGCGGCGCTGGAGCCGGGTGGGGTGCGGCGGGCTTTGAGTCTGGCGAAGCTGCGGATGCTGCGCGAGGGGTTCTGCCCGGCCCTGGTGTGCGGGGCGATGCTGGCCGGAGCGGACGACCGCCTGCGGCTGCGGCTGGCCCGGGTGGGCTGCAACATGGGCCTGGCCTCCGAGCTCCGGGAGCAGTTGTTCGGCCTCTTCGGAGAGCGGCGGGGAGACGGCATGGCCTCGCACCGCGACTTCACGCTGGGCCGGCGCACCTTCCCGATGGTGGCGGCCTGGTCGCGCGCCCTTCCCGAGGTGCGCCGGGAGCTGGAGGCGCTGTGGGCGCTGCCTCCCGAGCGCAAGGACGAGGCCGCGCTTGCGCGGGCGCGCTGGCTGGTGGAGGCGGCCGGAGGCCAGGGCGCCACCGAGCGTGTGGTGGCTCGGGCCTCGAGCAGTGCCCTGCGTGCGCTGGCGGCGCTGCCCAACCCCCATGGCCTGCGCGACCTGTTGCAGGCGCTCATCGGCCAGCTGGCCCACCGGCTGGCGTGAGAGGAGACGCACCGTGAGGAGTGGCAAGCGACAGGCGGTGGTGGTGGGCGCGGGCGTGGGCGGGCTCGCCGCGGCGGCGCGGCTGGCGCACCAGGGCTTCGACCTCCACCTCTTCGAGAAGACGGACGGCCCCGGCGGGCGCTGCAACCGTCTCCAGGTGGACGGCTTCACCTGGGACATCGGCCCCACCATCGTGCTGATGCCCGAGGTGTTCCAGGAGACGTTCGCCGCGCTCGGCCGGCGCCTCGAGGACTACCTCACGCTGCTGCGGTGTGATCCGAACTATCGCATCCACTTCCGCGACGGCTCGGCCATCACCTTCACCTCCGAGCTGTGCGCCATGGGACGCGAGCTGGAGCGCGTGGAGCCCGGCAGCTACGCGCGCTACCTGGCCTTCCTCGCGCAGGGCCGCACCCAGTACCGCACCAGCCTGGACCACCTGGTGGGCCGCAACTACGCGGGCATCTCCGACTACTTCGCGCCCTCGGTGCTCAAGAAGATCTTCCAGGTGCGCGCCCACCGCCGCATGTACGCGGACGTCAGCCGCTTCTTCCAGGACGAGCGTCTGCGCGCGGCGATGACCTTCCAGACGATGTACCTGGGCGTGTCGCCCTTCGCCTCGCCAGCGGTGTACGGGCTGCTGCCCTTCACCGAGCTGGGCGTGGGGGTGTGGTTCCCCCAGGGCGGCCTGTATGCCATTCCGCTCGCGCTGGAGAAGGTGGCCCGCGAGGAGGGCGTGCACCTGCACTACCGCACGCCGGTGAAGCGCATCCTCACCGAGGGGGCTCGCGCCACGGGCGTGGAGCTGGAGGATGGGCAGGTGGTGCGGGCGGACGTGGTGCTGTGCAACGCGGACCTGCCCTATGCGTATGAGAAGCTGTTGGACCCAGGCGTCACCCGGCTCAAGCGCGCGGAGAAGCTCCGCTACACCTCCAGCGGCTACATGCTCTACCTGGGGCTGCGCCGCCGCTACGAGGGGTTGAACCACCACACCGTCGTCTTCGGGCGCGACTACAAGGGCTCGTTCGACGACATCTTCGAGCGCTTCCGCGTCCCCGAGGACCCGAGCTTCTACGTCAACGCTCCGGCGCATACGGACCCGAGCCTCGCGCCGCCGGGCAAGGACGCGCTCTACATCCTCGTGCCGGTGCCCCATCAGCACCCGGGCCTGGACTGGAAGGTGGAGGGCCCGAAGGTGCGCGCCAAGGTGTTCCGGCGTCTGGCCGAGCTGGGCTACCCGGAGCTGGAGCGGGACATCGAAGTGGAGCGCGTGTTCACGCCGGACGACTGGGCGTCCACCTTCAACCTCGCCCGGGGCAGCGCCTTCGGGCTGGCGCAGAACTTCTTCCAGATCGGCCCCTTCCGCCCCGCCAACCAGGATGCACGGGTGCGGAACCTGTTCTTCGTGGGGGCCTCCACCCAGCCGGGCACAGGACTCCCCACGGTGCTCATCTCGGCGCGGCTGGTGGTGGAGCGCATCCTGGCGTGGTCGGCAGCAGCGGACGTGGTGACGGAATCCCGGGCAGCCGGGCGCGGTGCACTCGAGGAGGCGGCATGAAGTCGCACGACAACACCCTGGTGACACGTGGTTACGAGATGGCGGAGCGTGTGACGCGGTACCACGCCAAGAGCTTCTTCTTCGCCTCGTTCATGCTCGTCGGCATGCGGCGCAAGGCGGCCTTCGCCCTCTATGCGTACTGCCGGCGCCTGGACGACATGGTGGACGTGGCGGACGGGGCGGACCAGGGCGCGGTGCCCGAGGGTCTGGCCGAGCGGCTGGTGCGCGCTCGTCGCGCGGTGGCCGAGCTCTTCCTGGAGACGCCGGAGCTGGGGGACCCGCGCATGCTGCCGCCAGTGACTCGCTCGAGTGGGGGAGATGGCCCGTGGGACCCGGCGGAGCTCGCCGCCCTGAGGGACTGCATCCGCCGCTACCGCGTCCCCGAGCAGCCCATGCAGGACCTCATCTCCGGCATGGAGATGGACCTGACCCGGCGCCGCTACGCGAGCTGGGCCGAGCTGGACCTGTACTGCTTCCGGGTGGCCGGCGTGGTGGGGCTGATGATGGCGCCCATGCTGGGGTGCTCGGAGGAGTGGGCGCTCGGGCCCGCGGCGGACCTGGGCCGCGCCATGCAGCTCACCAACATCCTGCGCGATGTGAAGGAGGATCTGGACCGCGACCGCGTCTACCTGCCCCTGGACGAGCTGGCGGCCTTCGGGCTCACCGTGGACGACCTGCGCGCGGGCGTGGTGGATGACCGCTGGCGCGGCTTCATGCGCTACCAGATTGCCCGGGCGCGCGCCTATTACGCGAGGGCGGCGGCCGGCATCCCCGCGCTCTCCGGCTTCGGCTGCCAGCGCATGGTGAAGCTGATGGGCTCCATCTACGGGGACATCCTGCGCGTCATCGAGCGGAACGACTTCGACGTCTTCCAGGGGCGGCTCTCGGTGCCTGGCTCGCGCAAGCTGGCGCTGGCCACCGCCATCCTGGTGCGCCCCTCGGCGGTGCTCCCCGCGCCGTCGGCGCCCGAGGTGTCGGTGCCTCTGCTGCCCACGGGCTTCACCACGGGGGTCGGCTCATGAGCGACGGCAACGTCCGGACGTTGAAGGTGAAGCGCTCCTCGCGCCGGCCGCGGCGGGTGGAGATGGTCGCCAGGGAGGTCCGGCGCGAGGAGGCCGCGCGATGAAGTCCATGCGTGTCGCGGTGGTGGGCGGCGGAATCGGAGGGCTGACGGCCGCCGGGCTCCTGGCGAAGGAGGGCCACGACGTCACGCTCTTCGAGGGAGGCCCCACGCTCGGCGGAAAGGCGCAGAGCGTGCGGGTGGACGGGCTCCGGCTGGACACCGGGCCCACACTGCTCACGCTGCCGGACGTGGTGAAGGGACTCTTCGAGCGGCTGGGCGCGGCGGAGCTGCTGCCGCCCATCACCGAACTGGAGCCCCAGTGCACCTACCGCTTCGCGGATGGGAGCGGCTTCGTGGCGTACAAGGACCTCGAGCGCACGGCGGAGAGCGCGGGAGCGCTGCAGTCCAGTGAGCGGCGCGGGGTGCACGGCTTCTACGCCGAGGCCGAGGCCATCTGGCGCGCCGCGGGCGAGCCCTACCTGGAGGCGCCCTTCGAGGGCATGGCCGGCTTCATGGCGCGTGTGGCGAAGCGCGGCGTGGTGGCGATGGCCCGGGGCATGAAACTGGCCACGCTGGACGAGCTGGCACGCGCCCACTTCCAGACGAGCCACCTGCAACAGTTCGTGGGCCGCTTCGCCACGTACGCGGGGGCCTCGCCCTACGAGGCGAGTGCGGCCTACGCCCTCATCCCGCATATCGAACGGGCGTACGGCGTGCACCACGTGCGGGGCGGCATCGGCGCGCTGGTGGACGCGCTCGGGGACGCGGTGAAGCGCCAGGGGGTGAAGGTGCACCTCAACGCCCGGGCCCACTACACGCGCGACGCACGGGGCTACCGGGTGGGTCCTCGGGATGGCGAGGAGCGTTTCGACTCGGTGGTGGTGAACGCGGACCCGCTGGACTCGCTGGGACGGGGGCGCGAGCCGCTGTCGCTGTCGGGTTTCGTGCTGCTGCTGGAAGTGAACGGTCGTTCGATTCTGCCGCACCACTCCGTCCTCTTCGGCCGGGACTACCCCCGCGAGTTCAAGGAGCTCTTCGGCGGGCAGCTCGCCGAGGACCCGACGGTGTACGTCTGCAACCCCTCGGCGACGGACCCGACGGTGGCTCCGCCCGGCAAGACGGGCCTCTTCGTCATGGTGAACGCCCCGGCGCTGCCTCGCGAGCCGGGTGCGTCCGAGCGGGCAGCGGCGGCGTGGGAGTCGCAGGCCGAGCGGGTGAAGTCGCAGATGTTCGACAAGCTGCTCGCGTACGACCCGGAGCTGCGAGGGCGCATGCGGGTGATGGGACAGCGCACGCCGGTGGACCTGGCGGCCCTGGGCGCGCCGGGCGGCTCCATCTATGGCTTCCTGCCGCACGGGAAGTTCGGTCCCTTCCGCCGGCCGCGCATCCGGGGAGGCACGCCGGGGCTCTTCTTCGCGGGGGGAGGCACGCACCCGGGAGGTGGGGTGCCGCTGGTGATGCTCTCGGGCCGCTTCGCCGCGGAGATGGCGTCCAAGCACCTGCGGAGGAGCGCATGAGGAGCCTGGACGCCTCACCCGCCCGGCCAGCCCACCCCAAAGGGTCTTCGTGGCTGAACGCGCTGCCCGTGTTGCCAGACAGCCCGGGGGCCTACCGCTGGTTCTACGCGGACGTGACGGCGGGCGAGTACAGCGCGGTGTGCATCTTCATGGTGGGCTCGCTCTTCTCTCCGCGCTACTCGGCGAGGGCGCGGCGTGGGGCGCTTCCGCTCGAGCACTGCGCGGTGAACTTCGCGCTGTACCACCGGGGCGTGCGCCGGCGCTGGGTGCTGAGCGAATACCCTCGGGGGGCGGTGCAGAGACAGGGCCGTGCGCTGTGCATCGGCCGCTCGCTGCTGGAGTACACGCCGGACGGCACGGTGCGCATGGAGGTGGACGAGCGGTGTGCGCCCTTCGGCGGAGAGGTGCGCGCCCGGCTGCTGCTGGAGCCCCAGGTGCAGGCCGCGGAGGAGGTGCAGCTCGTTCCGGGACTGCCGCACTTCTGGCGGGCGCTGGCGCCCCGGGCGAAGGCGCGGCTGGAGGTGTTCACGGAGGGCGTGGTGTCCGACGGCATGGGCTACCACGACAGCAACCATGGCGCGGAGCTGCTGGGCGCACGGCTGCCGGGGTGGCACTGGGCGCGCGTGCACGGGCTCGAGGAGACGGTGGTGGACTACCACCTGCCGGGCGGAGTGGCGCCTCTGCGGGTGACGGCGGGCGCGCTGGGAACGAAGTCCGAGCGGCGGCCCCTGCTGTCGGAGGCTCGGCGGACGAGCCTCACGGGCTGGGGCCTGCGGATACCGGCGCGGCTGTACTCGGGCAACACGGTGGTGGGCGAGCCACGGTTGCTGGAGTCCTCGCCCTTCTATGCGCGGGTGGAGGCCCGGCGGGAAGGGCTGGACGTGATGGGCGAGGTGGCGGACTTCCGCCGTTTCCACTCGCCCTTCATCCGCTGGATGGCGCACTTCCGCACGCGCGTGGAGCGTGTGCCATGAGCGTGCTGGTGGCCATGGGACTCGGCTGGGCGGTATTGGCCGGCGGCTTCAGCGCGGTGGCCCTGGTCCGCCTGTTGGCTCGTCGCCGTCCGGTCGCGCCCACGCGTGTGCCCGTGCTGCTGCTGAGACCGATGGACGCGCCCACGGAGCGGGAGCTGGAGAACCTGGCCCGGACCATCGACTACGCGGGGCCGCTGGAGCACGTGGTGTTGGCCCCGTCGAGGCCTCGGCTACCAGAGGGCGTGCACTGGCTGCTCAGCGATCCGGTGACTCCCAACCGCAAGGTGGGGCACGTGCTGCACGGGCTGGAGACGCTCTCGACGGACGGGTGCGTGGTGTTGGTGGTGGACGCGGACGTGGCGGTGACGGGGGCGTTGGTGGAGGGGCTGGCGTCGCCGGTGGCCACGGGAGCGGCGCTGAGCACGGCGGTTCCGACGCCGGTGGGCGAGCGGGTGCTGGCGGACCGGGCGATGGCCGGGCTGCTGCGCCGCACGCACCACAGCTTCCGGGCGCTGCATGTGATGAGCGCGGGGGCGAAGGCGGTGTGCGGCAAGGCGCTGGGGCTGAGCCCCCGGGCGGTGGACGAGCTGCGGGAACTGGCGGACCACATCGGCGAGGACCTCGAGCTGTCCAAGCGGTTGCACGCGAGGGGCCTGGACGTGGCGCTGTGCGAAGCGCCGGCGGAGGTGCCGCTGGCTCCGGGCTCGTGGTGCGTGGCGCTGGCCCGCTTCACCCGGTGGATGCAGGTGTTGGAGAGCCACCGGCCCGGGCTGTACCCCACGGTTCCGCTGCTCTTCACGCCGACGTGGCCGCTGCTGGTGCTGTGCCTCGGGGTGGGCTCGACGTGGCTGGCGGCGGGGGTCGCGGGTCTCCTGGCCGTGCGGACCCTGCTGTCCTGGCGCCTGACCGTGCTCAGTACGCCTCTCTCCTCGGGAGAGGGCCGGATGGACGGCCGCTGGAGCACTTCGGTGCGCCATGTGGCACTGGACTGGCTGCTGGGCGAGGCCCTGCTGCTGGCCGCGTTTCTTTCTTCCCTCGTGCGGCCACCGCGGGTGACGTGGCGGGGGCGTACCTACGCGTTGCACTCCGGAGGCCGCATGTCGCCCATCTGGACGGAGCTGAGTGGAGGCCGGGGATGACGTACGCACGCTTCCTGGGACTGTTCGTCGTGCTGCCCATCCTCTTCCTGGTGGTGCGCTACCGGCGCACGCTGACGTTGCGGGGACTGGCGCCCATGGGACTGCTGCTGGGGGTGGTCTACGCGGCGACGTCGCCGTGGGACAACCTGGCGGTGAAGTGGGGGCTGTGGGGGTTCGACCCCGAGCGCATCTGGGGCCTCAAGCTGGGCTACCTGCCGCTGGAGGAATACCTCTTCTTCGGGCTGCAGACGCTGCTGGTGGGCCTGTGGGCGCGTGAGCGGTTGCGCCGCGTATTGGAGGCTCCCGCGCCGGAGACGCGCCAGGCCGCTTCGAGCACCGCGAGCCGTGAGCCCCGGTTGGATGGCGAGGAGGTGGCGTCATGATGGACTCGCGCTGGGCGTACCTCATCCACCTGTTGTCCTGGGCGGTGCCCTTCATCGTGTTGCAGCTCGGGGTGCTGGCGCACCACTTCCGGGGCCGGACGTGGGCGGTGCTGCGAGCCGTGCTGCCTCCGGCGCTGGTGGTGGGCACGTACCTCGCGGTGGCGGACCATCTGGCCATCCGGGCGGGCATCTGGAACTTCGGCGAGGGCAAGCACCTGGGCCTCTACCTGGCCGGGGTGCCGCTCGAGGAGATCCTCTTCTTCCTGCTGACGAGCGTCATGGTGTCGCTGGGACTGACGCTCTTCACGGTGATGCTGTCGCGGCGGGAGGCGCGGGTGCCGTGATACGCGCGGCCAAGGGCGGACTGCTCGGGTGGTTGGCCGACGGGTACGTGGGCTGGAAGTTCCGCTCGTCGTTCCGTGGGCTGTGGGTCCGCGGGACACTGCCCGCGGGGACCGACGCGCGCCTCGTGTACGCCAACCACACCAACTGGTGGGACGGCTTCGTGTTGCACCAGCTCTGCCAGGCGGCGGGCTGGGACATCTACTGCGTGATGGAGGAGCAGAACCTGGAGCGCTACCGCTTCCTGGCGAGGCTGGGGGCGTTCAGCATCCGGCGGGGCGAGGGGTCCTCGTCACTGGAGACGCTGCGCTACGCGGGCCAGTTGCTGAAGAAGCCCCGGGCGGCGGTGTGCATCTTCCCGGAGGGCGAGCTGCGCCCCTTCGGGGTGCTGCCCATGCGGCTGGAGCGCGGGGTGGAGCTGCTGGCGCGGGTGGGGAAGGCGGAGTGCGTGCCGATCGCCATCCGCTATGCCTTCTTCGAGCACGAGCGTCCGGACGTGCTGGTGGAAATCGGGACGCCGCACCGGGCGGGGCCGCTGCCGCGCTTCCAGTCGGAGCTGGAGTCGGCGGTGCGCAGGCTGGCGGAGACGACGAGCCTGGAGGACTTCACGCGGGTGGTGTCGGGAGGCCGGGGGGTGGCCGAGCGCTGGGACGCGGTGCGAGGGAAGGCGCCTTCGGCATGACGCTGCGCATCCGCACCATCGCCCGGCTGACGGGCATCCGCGAGGCCACGCTGCGCGCCTGGGAGCGGCGCTATGGCTTTCCGCGCCCGCACCGCAACGAGAGCAACTACCGCGTCTACACCCGCGACGAGGTGGAGGACATCCGCCGGGTGGCGAGGCTCATCTCCGAGGGGCTGACGGTGAGCGAGGCCATTGCCCAGGTGCGGACCCTGCCGGTGGGCGAGCTGCCGGTGCACGAGCGGCTCGAGGAGCGCTTCTGGTCCGCGGTGAGGGGGCTGGACGGAGACGCGGCGGACCGGGTGCTGGGCGAGGCCCAGGCCTCCATGGATGCACTGGCCTCCTGTGACGACTTCCTCCTGCCGCTGTTGCGGGAGATGGGGCAGCGGCTGGACATCGCTCAAGAGCACCTGGGCTCGGCGCTCATCCGCCAGCGGCTGCGAGCCCTGCTGCTGGCGGAGGACTCGAGCCCGGACGGGCCCCGGGTGGTGCTGGCCTGTCCGGAGCGGGACATGCACGAGGGGGGATTGCTGGCTCTGGGACTGCACCTCAAGCGCAAGGGTTGGCGGGTGACGTTGTTGGGGGCGGACACTCCGACGGAGGCGCTGCGGGCGGCCTGTCAGCAGGTGAACCCGGAGCTGGTGGCGCTCTCGTGCGTGCGTCGGCGGGAGGCAGAAGAGCTGCGGCAGGTGTTGCAGGCGTCGGTGGAGGCGTGTGCTCCGGCGCTGGTAGTGGTAGGAGGCCCGGGCGCTCGCGAGCACCTGAAGGCCATCTTCAGCGCGGGGGCGCAGTACGCCGAATCCACGGAGGAGCTCCTGTCGCTCTGGCAGCAGGCGCGCGGCGAGTCGAACCGCACCTGAGGAGGGTGGGGAGAGGGGTAGGGCAGTCATGGCCGAGCGCACCTACAGAATCCACGTGGCCGCGGAGCTCTCCGGGGTGAGGGTGGAGCTGATCCGCGCCTGGGAGCGGCGGTACGGCGTGCTGGCGCCGAGGCGCACACCCTCGGGCTACCGGGTGTACACGGACCGGGACGTGGAGGTGCTGAAGCGGCTCAAGAAGCTCACCGAGGAAGGGGTCTCCATCAGCGAGGCGGCGGAGATGCTGCCGCAATTGCTGGCGGAGCTCGAGGCGTCGCGGCCGGCCCTGGCCCAGGAGCCCACGCCCACGCGCCTGGCGGACTGGAGGGAGGACCTCCTGGAGGCGGCGGAGGCCCTGGACCAGAGGCGGGTGGCGCGGGTGCTGGACGAGGTGCTCGCGGCGCTCTCACCGCTGAAGGCCTACGAGGAAGTGCTGGTGCCCCTGCAGTGCGAGGTGGGGGCGCGCTGGCACGCGGGAGCCTTCTCGGTGGTGCAGGAGCACCTGGTGACGCAGGAGGTGCGCGCGAGGCTCATCAGCCTGCTGCACGTATCACCGGACAAGGGGCACCGGCGCGTGGTGCTGGCGTGCTTTCCGGACGAGCAGCACGAGATTGGCCTGCTGGGCGCGGCGCTGCGGATGAGGCACGAGGGGTGGTCGGTGACGCTGTTGGGCCAGCGGGTGCCGGCGGTGGAGGTGGGGACGCTGGCGCGCGAGCTGAAGGCGGACCTGGTGGGGCTGTCGGCGGTGATGGACCCCGGGGCGAGGGACTTCGAGGCATCGCTCTCGAGCATCCTGGAGGGAGTGCCCAAGGGGATACCCATCTGGGTGGGAGGCCAGGCGGCGCGGCTGCACCACGGCGCGTGCGAACGGCTGGGCGTGCACGTGTTCGAGAGCGGAGACGACTGGACGCGGCTGCTGGGCGGGTGAGCCCGCGGGCCCGGGGGGGATACGTCAGGGACGCTGTCCCTCTATAATCAGTTGCGGACATGCAACTCATGAGGGGGATCACCATGATGACCTCGCGGGCCTGGGCATTCCTGGGCGCCGGCCTTCTGTCAGTCGCTGGAGCGCTGCTTCCCGGTTGTACGCACCCGGCGCAGCTTCTTCCGGGTGTCTCGGAGCGGGCGGTCGCGTTCGTCGGTGTGAACGTCGTTCCCATGGACACCGAGCGGGTACTGACGGACCAGACGGTCATCGTGCGCAACGGGCTCATCACCTCGCTCGGCCCCTCGGCGGAGATCACCGTCCCGAAGGACGCCGAGCGCATCGACGGCCATGGCCGCTACCTGATGCCGGGGCTGGTGGACTTCCACGTGCACCTGCACTCGGAGGAGCAGCTCCTGTCGTACCTGGCCCACGGCGTTACCACCCTCTTCGAGCTGGATGGCTCACCCCGGCATGTCGAGCTCCGGGCGGAGCTCGCGGCGAACCAGCGCTTTGGCCCCAGGCTCTACACGAGCAGCCCGCTGCTGGATGGAGGCCCTCCGGGAGGCCGGGTGGTGTCGGTGACCACGCCCGAGCAGGCGCGCGTGGCGGTCGTCCGTCAGAAGCTCGCGGGCTATGACGCCGTGAAGGTCTACGACAACATCACCCCCGAGGTGTACGCCATCCTGGTGGCGATGGCCCGGCAGCAGCGCATTCCGGTGGTGGGGCACGTGCCGCGCACGGTGGGCGTGGAGACGGTGCTGCGCTCGCATCAGGCGCTCATCTCGCACGGGGAGGAGTACTTCCTGGCCGCATCGCGAGACGAGTCGAGGCTCGCTGACCTGGCGCGTGCGACGAAGGAGGCGGGCACGTCGGTGGTGCCGGACCTGGTGCACATCCACACCTCGCTGCGGATGTTGAAGGACCTGGAGGGCGTGTTCGCGGACCCCGAGTCCCGCTACCTGTCGCCGGAGGTGATGCGCAACTGGCGCTACTCCAACCCCACGCGCCGGGTGGACGTGGCAGAGTTCGGCGAGCGCGAGCGGGCGGCGTACCCCTTCGTGCAGCACCTCACCCTGGCGTTGCAGAAGGAGGGCGTGCGGCTGGTGCTGGGCACGAATGCCTCGGACGCGGGGCTGTTCCCCGGGAAGTCGACGCACCTGGAGCTCGCGGAGTTGGTGGAGGCGGGCCTGACGCCCTACGAGGCGCTGGCCACCGGTACGCGCAATGCGGTGGCCTTCATCAAGGACCACGTGGACCCGGCGGCGCGCTTCGGCACGGTGGCGGTCGGACAGCAGGCGGACCTGCTGCTGTTGCCCGGCAACCCGCTGGAGGACGTGGGCCAGGCGGACCGGGCGCTCGGGGTGATGGTGCGCGGCCAGTGGCTCAAGCGCGAGACGCTCCACAAGATGCGTGAGACGAGCGCCCGGTCCTTCTCCGAGCGCTGAGCCGGCACGGGCGACTTTGTCGTCCCAGGGTGTTGGAGGCCTGTATGAGTCAGAGAGTGAGGTGGGTCCTCAGGAGGAGCTGGCCTGCTGTCCTGGTGGTGCTGCTCTTCTGCCGGGTGGCTGGGGCTCATGGCGGGAGTCCGGCCTCTCATGTGCCCGCGCTGGTCTCGAGCTCCTCGCCGGGGCCTCAAGACGATACGATTCTCGGCCGACTCAAGGCGTGCCTGCTCATGGGGGACATGCAGTGCGTGGTCACCCAGTACATGGCGCTCAACGACCTCGGCAGGATGCCGGGCTGGCTGGTCGCATTCCAGAACGCCTTCGCCATTGCGAACCGCCGTGCCGGTGAATGCGAGAGGGTGGCCAGGGCCATCCATCAGGGTCTGCTCGAATTCGCGCAGAAGCCGGCGTTCATCCGGTTCTCAGTGCAAGGTGAAACCCAATTGCTGGGATTTGATGTGGTCGAGAACGGGATTCTCGTCAAGAATCTCCAAGTCTCAACGACGGGCTATCATGTTGCGGTGAAGCTGGGTGACAGGGTCATCGATGCCTATACAGGGCTGGCCGGTCTTCCCTTGCATGAGTACATGGCCCGGCTCACTACCGACGGGAAAAGCCAGGTCATCCAGCAGGTGGTAGAGGCGTTATGAGCGAAGGATACGTTCGCAAGAAGGACCCATTCCCGGAGCAATGGCGTGGGCGACGGGTCGGGCTGCTCGATGCGTTGATGTGGGGCCGTTACCAGATACGAGAGCGGCATGCGTTCTGGTTCGTCACGGGCCTCGAGACCGTGGAGTCACTCTTTCCCTTCATCCATGGCTGGAACGCCCATACCCATTTCAATGGAGGGTACGAACTGGCGTGGCAGGAGTTCCTGGATTGGTACCAGGAGACGCGAGGAGAGCCATTGACTCAGGGCTGGTACGTCGAGCCTCTGCGGGATTGCCAGGGCGACCATGAGAAAGCCGCGTTGGTGCTCCTCGATCTCGTCGCTGAGTATGTAGAGCGGTTCGGAGTGGCTCCACGGGGCAAGGCTGGGAGCATGGACGAGAAGATCGCCGCAGCCTACGGCCCTCTGCCCAGGGAGTGGGGCGGGCGTCAGGTGGAGACGCTGGATGCGCTGCTCTGGGTCCGGCAGCGGATGTACGAAGGGCGGGAGCTGTCTTTCATTACCGGAGAGGACACCGTTGACTCCCTCTATTCCTTCTTTCTGGGGTGGCTTCGGAACACCCTCTTCAACGACCGTGAAGACCTGACGGTGGAGCCCTTCCAGGTGTGGCTCCGGGACGTCAAGAAGGAGTTCCCCGGTGAGGGCTGGCATGTCAAATACCTTCACGACTTCCAGGGCGACCACCGGAAGGCTGCCCTGAAGTTCCTCGACTTCGCCGCCGAGTTCATGGCTTCGCGCTGAGCCTCCCGGGCGGGGTCAGTGCACCCCGCCCATCATCCGCCGCAGCGGGCGCACGGCGATGGCCAGGAGCAGGCCCGCGCCGATGGCCACGGCGGCCACCGCGCCGAAGATGGGCGTGGGGTTCGTCCCGAGCAGACCCGCGAGCTGCCCGGCGATGAGGTTGCCCAGCGACATGGACATGAACCACACGCCCATCATCTGCCCCACCACCCGCTGCGGGGCGAGCTTCGTCACCGTGCTCAGTCCCACGGGGCTGAGGCTCAACTCGCCCAGGGTGTGCAGCAGGTAGGTGAGCACCAGCCACGCGGGGCTCACCTTGTGGCCTCCCGCGGCCGCCAGCGACGCCACCACCATCACCGCGAATCCCGCGCCCATCAGTACCAGTCCGAGCGAGAACTTGGCCGGGCTCGACGGCTCGCGGCCCTGCTTGTTGAGCCTCACCCACATCCAGGCGAACACGGGCGCCAGGGCGATGATGAAGAGCGCGTTGACGGCCTGGAGGGTGCTCGCGGGGACCTCCCAGCCGAACACCACGCGGTCCGTGGCGTCGCGGGCGAAGAGGTTGAGCGAGGAGCCCGCCTGCTCGAAGCCGGCCCAGAAGAGCGTCGAGGCGATGAAGAACACGCCGATGACGGCCAGCCGCCGCTTCTCCGTGGCGTCCAGCCCGCCGGCCGTGAACTGGTAGGCGAAGAAGGCGAGCGCCAGCGTCACGATGATGAAGCCGCCCGCCCGGGCCAGGCCCACCGCGCTCGTCAGGTCCACCACCCCGAGCAGCTGCAACACCACCAGCAGTCCCACCAGCACCCCCACCACCGTGAAGCCCGCCATGCGCGAGCCGCCGCTCTTCTCCAGTTGCCCGGGCGCCTCGGGGCGGAGGTCCGCGCTCCGGGCCTTCTTCCCCACCTCGCCCAGGTGCTTGCCGCCCAGCAGGTACTGGATGACGCCGAACACCATGCCCACGCCCGCGGCGCCGAACCCGACGTGCCAGTTCACCCGCTCGCCCAGCAGGCCCACCACGATGGGCGCGGTGAAGGCCCCGATGTTGATGCCCATGTAGAAGATGGAGAAGCCCGCGTCCCGCCGCGCGCCGCCCTCGGGGTAGAGCCCACCCACCATGGCGCTGATGTTGGGCTTGAGCAGCCCCGTGCCCAGCACGATGAGCAGCAGGCCCAGGAAGAAGAAGAACGTCCCGGGCAGCGCCATGCTGAAGTGGCCCAGGGCGATGATGCAGCCGCCGAAGAGCACCGCGCGCCGCTGGCCGAGGATTCTGTCCGCCAGCCACCCGCCCGGCATGGCGGTGAGGTACACGCCCGCGCCGTAGAGCCCATAGATGGCGCCCGCCTTCTCCCCGCTGAAGCCCAGGCCGCCCTTCTCCGCGGTCGCCGTCATGAAGAGGATGAGCAGCGCCCGCATGCCGTAGAAGCTGAAGCGCTCCCACATCTCCGTGAAGAAGAGCGTGGCGAGCCCGCGCGGATGGCCGAAGAAGCCCTTCTGCTCTGGAGCGGGTGAGGACGGGCCTCCCGTCGGGGGGACGGGGGCGGGTGAGTCGCTGGCGAACTCGGCGGCGGGGGTCTTGGTCATTCCGGGCTCCTCACCCGGACTCTAACCCCAGAGTGGCCTACGGGCTCAGCCCTCCTTCGGGGCCGAGGCCACGGCGGCGAACCGGTCCCCGTACGGCGGTACCTCGCGGTAGTCGATGCGGCACACGAGCACCTGCGGCCGGCGCTCCTCGTCCGCGCGCCGCAGCACCTCCGGCAGCAGCTCCGAGAGCTGGCCGGGCCGCGTCACCTCGTAGGCCCGGGCGCCCAGGGATTCGGCGAACTTCACCAGGTCCGGGTTTCCCAGGCTGAAGTACGGATCGTCCAGCGGGTACTCGCCCGCCGACTGGGCGTGCTCGCCGTGGTTCACCATCCCCAGGTAGTTGTCATTGAGGACGACATAGACGGCGCCCACCCGGTAGCGCACCGCGGTGACGAGCTCCGTGCCGTTCATCAGGAACGAGCCATCCCCGGTGAGCGCGATGGCCGTGTTCTCCGGCCGGCCAATCTTCCCGCCGATGACCGCGCCCATGGACCAGCCCATGGAGGACAGGCCGCAGGGGTAGAAGACGCGGGTGGGCGGGGTGATGCGCAGACAGTGCGTGGCCCAGCCGGTGCAGTTGCCCATGTCCACGTACAGGTCCGTGTTGCCGCGCAGGTGCGGGTTGAGCTCCTGCATGACATGCTGCGGCTTGAGCGGCCCCTCCTCGGGCAGCACGGCGGCGGCCGAGCGGTGGGCAAGGTTCAGCGCGTTGAGGTGCTGCCGGCGCTCGCGCACCTGCGCCTCGTGGGCCGGCGCCGAGTCGTGGCCGAACTCCACCAGGCCCGCCACCACCGAGCTCACGTCCGCCACGATGGGCAGGTTCACCTGGAGGAACTGGCCGATGACGGACGGGGTGGCGTCCACCTGGATGACGGTGCTCGCTGCCTGGAAGAGCGAGGAGAAGCTCTTGCTGGCCCACTCGCCCAGGCGGCTGCCCAGCACCATGAGCACGTCCACGCCCTCACCCAGGTACTGCTCGGCGCGCTTGCTGCCGGCGATGCCCAGCACGCCCAGCGACAGGAAGTCCTCCTCGGAGAACAGCCCCTTGCCGCGCAGGCTGGTGACCACGGGGATGCAGAAGCGGCGCACGAAGGTGGCGAACTCCGCGCCCCGGCTCTCCAGCGCCTCGCGCGCCCCCGAGCCCAGGTAGATGAGGGGCCGCTTCGCATGCCGCAGCAGCTCGAAGGCCGTGAACACCTCGGAGGCCGGCGCCGCGGGCAGGGTGCTCTTCCACGCGCCCGGCGCCGTGGGCACGCTCACCTTCGCCAGCTTCTGCCGGGCGATGTTGGTGGGCAGGCTCAGGTGCACCGCCCCGCGAGGCACCCCGTGCGCCGTCTTCAGCGCCCGCTCCAACAGGCGCGGGAAGCTCTTCGCGTCCACGACGGAGGTGCTGGAGGCCGTGCAGTGCCGGAACATCTCCGCCGTGTTGATGCCGCCCTCGTCGGTGCTCTCCTGGATGGCGCCCAGCCCGAAGCGCTCGGTGGACACCTGTCCGCTGAGGGTCAGCACCGGCACCTGATCCAGGTGCGCGGAGGCTACGCCCGTCATCGCGTTGGTGGCCCCGGGGCCCGCTGTCACCGCGCACACGCCCAGCCGGCCCGTGGCGCGTGCGTACCCGTCCGCCATGAAGGCCGAGCCTCCCTCGTGGCTGCCGATGATGAAGCGGATGCGCGAGTGGCGGCGCAGCGCCTGCACCAGCGGCGCGATGTTGCCCCCGGGGATGCCGAACACCGCATCCACCTGCTCCGCCTCCAGGTGCGCCAGCAGCGCCTCCGCCACCGTGACGTCCTCCAGCGTCTGGAAGGAGCGCAGCTTCACCAGCGCCGCCGAGGGCTCCTCTCCTCGCGGGTGTGGCTCCGGCTGCACCACATCCTCGCGAGGATGGGCGGCCGTGGCCAGCTCCCCGTGACGCCCGTCCCTCTGGGCGGAAGCTCCCTGCGGAAACAGTGCGGGAGTGGACTCTCCGCGGCTCAGAGGATTCGACGCAACCTGGGCGAGGGCGGGCTGGGACACAGGCTCCCCTTTCTTTGCGTGGGACGTTCGGGGGGGCGCGCTTCCCCGGATCAGAGGGTTGGTGGACCTGGACCGCATCTCAGGCAGTGAGAACGGAGAGGAACGCGTGCGCGCGACGCGATGTGTCGGGCGTACGACAGGTTTGCAAACTACCTCAAATTTTTGACAGATGGAACACTGAAATTAAATTTTTTCAGGTCGGCTGGACGGCTGGTTGTGGTAGGGCCCGCGCCCTTGGCAAGAGCCAACCCCTTGAATTGTCGGGCAGAAGTCAGTTCGCGTTAAGCTGCGCGGCACCCTCGCGGGCTGGATGACACGCGAGGCTGTCCCACACCGATACGAGAGAAGTGATGCCTGTCCCACAGAACGTCGCCACGGACTACGGCTTCCGGGTCCACGCCCCCGGGTACATCACGCCGGCGGAGGCTCGCGCCTGGTTCGAGGATTTGAAGGCCCGGGTGATCGCCCTGGAGGGCAAGTCGTTCGGGATGATGGTGGACTCGCGTACCCAGAAGGCGAACCCACCGGACACCCAGGAGCTCATCAAGGAGTCGATGGTGTGGCTGCGCAGCCATGGGATGGAGCGCTCGGTGGTGGTGCTCGACAGCACGGTGGCGCTGATCCAGATCCTCCGGCTGGCGAAGGCCACGGGCGTATACGCCTATGAGCGCTACATGGACGCGCTGAAGGACCCCGAGTGGGAAGCCAAGGCGGTGGGGTGGATCGTCCATGCGATTGACCCGGATCTGCCGCAGCCGGATCAGAAGCAGGTGCGCTGAGCGGGCCCGCGTCCGCTGGACGCGCTGCGGGCCACGGGTTGATGGGCACACGCCCGGCGCCTCTCGTGCCGGGCGTGCAGCGCCTACCGCTGATAGAAGAGCAGGCTGGGTTCGCCGACGCCCACGAAGGTGCCGGCTGCGATCGCGTGCCAGGTGTGGCGCCAGTTGGTGTGCTTCGCCACCAGGGTGAGGTTCCCGTTGTTGTCCACCTGGTAGAACTCACCGAGTCCCGCGGCCCGTTCGTAGAACAGAAGGCCATTCATGATGTTCTGGGAGAGTCGGCAGGGGATGATCACATCCCAGCGCTTGCTCCAGTTGGTGTGCTTCGCCCGGGGGAGGAGGTCCCCGTTGTTGGGGTCCACCGCGTAGAACTCGCCGAGTCCCGCGGCCCGGTCGTAGAAGAGCAGGATGTTGATGTCGTTCCCGAAGTCCCTGTACGTGAGGATGTTGTTCCAGCTCTTGCTCCAACCGGAGTACTTCTTCGCCAGGGAAATGTTTCCCTGTCCATCCTGCCGGTAAAGCTCCCCCTGCCCCGCGGCCCGATCATAGAAAATCAGGGAGCTGAAAGTCTGGCCTTTCAAGAAGGGCCCCGGGACGATTTGATCCCAACTCTTGCGCCAGTTGGTGTGCTTTGCCACCAGGGAGATGCCGCCCTTTCCATCCACCACGTAGAACTCCCCGTGTCCGGCTGCGCGGTCGTAGAAGAGCAGGGATTCGTTGCCCGTGGGTTGCGGTAGGAAGCTACCCGAGACGATCTGTGTCCAGCTCTTGCGCCAGCCTTTGTGCCACTTCAGCAGCTGGAGCGAGCCATCCATGTCCGTGGTGAGGAACGTTCCCGTTCCCGCGCTCCGGTCATAGAAGAGCAGATCCGTATGCTCGCCGAACTCCGCATAGGAGCCGGGGATGAGCAGATCCCAGGTGCTCACCAATCCTCCCTGGGTGTGCGCGAGCGTCATGTTCGGCCCATCGAGGGTATAGACTTCGGCGACTCCGTTGGCGGAAACCCCAGGGCCCCAGTCCGCGGAGATGGGTTGCGGTGATTGTTCCTGTGCCATGTCTTCCCCCGTGTGCTGTGGGCAGTAACCCGCCCGGGTCCAACCCAGAAGCTGGAAATGGTTCCGGGATTTGTCAGCCGATGCAGTACTGGAGGGAGGGGCCAACCCCATGGTCGGCGGCGCCCGGGATCACAAGGGCGAGGAGCGCGGGGTCTCGAGCAATTGCAGCGTGCGCACCGCGACATCGACGAGCGTCTGCGCACATGGGTAGCAGCCTCCGCCGCAGCACTGGGGCCACTCGCCCTCGGGGTCTCGTAGGAGCGGGTACACGCAGCCTCGGTAGGTGACGGGCAAGCCGAGCTCGTCGCATGCCTGCCGCAGCGCGTCCTGCACACGTGGGTCCCTCACATCGGTCACCTGCGGTTCGTAACCGCCTGGCGCCTCGCCCGCCGCAACCCGGGACATTTCCTCTCGGAGACCATGCCGCCCATGGCTCGTGGGCTTGCCAGAGGGGCGGGTGAGCATGGTGTGAGAGTCGGCTAGCCTGGGCACGCCAACTCGCTCGGGAGTCGCTCGATGACGCTGGACCGCCGTGTCTTTCCCTGTCTGCTGCTTGCCTTGAACCTGGCGTGTGCCACGACGCGGCCGGTTTCCTCTGGACCTGATACGCCCCGGCTCCTCTCCTGGTCCGAGCAGCTCGCCGTCCGCGAAGGCTGGCTCGCGAAGCGTCACGAACTGCTGCTTCCGATGATGCGCCACCACGGCGTGGGCATGTGGATCATCGTGAATGAGGAGTTCCATGATGATCCACTCACCCAGTACGTGGCACCGCCGCGCCCGTACACCGGGTTTCGAGACGTGTTCGTCTTCATCGACGCGGGAGAGCAGGGGCTGAAGAAGATCGCCCTGCCGAGCTACGCCGAGGAGAACATCACGCGCTTCTTCGAGGTGCCGGAAGAGACGCGCGTGTACAAGCAGGTGTTGGGCGAGCTCTACAAACAATACCAGCCGAAAACCGTCGCGCTGGGGATCGGCGGCAAGCGCGCGGTGACGCACAGCCTGACGCGGGACGGCTACACGTACCTCGTCGAGGCGTTGGGGGCCGAGGCGGAGGCGCGCTTCATCAGCGCGGCGCCGCTCATCGAGGAGTACCTGGACACGCGCATTCCCGAGGAGCTGGAGCACTACCGCACGCTGGTGGCGCTCACGGAGCAGATGGTGCGGCGGGCGCTCTCGTCCGAGGTGGTGAAGCCGGGCGTGACGCGGGTGGGGGACGTGCGCCGCTGGCTGTTCGACGAGCTGGGGCGGCGAGGCGTGGGCACCTGGTTCCAGCCGGACCTGCGCGTGCAGCGCAAGGGGCAGGGCAATGGGGCGTCACACGGCTTCCTCGCGGTGGCTCGCGAGGACGTGGTCATCCAGCGGGGAGACCTGCTGCACGTGGACTTCGGCATCAGCTACATGGGCCTTCACAGCGACTGGCAGAAGATGGCCTACGTGCTGCGCGAGGGAGAGACGGATGTCCCCGAGGGGTTGAAGCGGGCCCTGGCGAACACGAACGCGCTGCAGGACGCGCTGGTGAAGGCGTCGCGTCCGGGGCGCTCGGCCGCCGAGGTGTATGACGCGGTGATGGCCGAGATGAAGGAGAAGGGGATTCAGGCGCAGGTGTACTCGCATCCGCTGGGCAACCAGGGGCACGCGCTGGGGGCCTCCATCGACTTCCGCTCCGCCAGCCGGAAGGAGGAGCCCAAGCCGTTGCGCGAGGGCTCGTACATCGCCATCGAGCTCAACACGCGCACCCCTGTGATTGAGTGGGACGGCCAGGAGGTGTTCGCGATGGAAGAGGACCCCGCGTACCTCACGAGCGAGGGCTGGCGCTTCTTCGTGCCCCGGCAGGAGGCCTACTACCTCATCCCGTAGGCGCCAGCGGCCCCGGGGCTCACGCCCCGCCCGTGCGGTCGGCGAGCTCCCCGGCCACGGGGCTGTCCTCGATACCGAGCCGCCGCTCCAGGACCAGCTCCAGGTAGAGCGCCGTCTCCTTGTTCTTGATGCGCGAGAGCAGCTTCACCTTGTTACCCTGCTGGTCGAGAGCCAGAAGGCTGAAGGACGGCCCCCGGTAGCCGTAGCTCAGGCCGAAGATGTCTGGCTTCCGGCTCCACTCCTTCAGGCAGTAGAGCTGGGTGAGCCCCTGGGCGGGCACGGTGCGGTTGCCCGGCCAGGGCAGGGGGCCGTGATTGATGGTGATCTCGCCCCGGTTCACCCTGACGCGGGTGGTATTCAGGAAGCCCGCCAGCGCCCAGTAGGTGAGGAGTGCGCCCACGCCCAGATGCAGTGAGAGGAAGAGCAACAGGAAGGGCCATACGGCGAGCGGCGCATCCACCACGCTCGGCACCATCACGGTACAGGAGATGGTGAAGAACGCCGCGCAGAAGAGCGCCGTGAAGACGTGATTCAGGCCGAACCAGCGCCAGGAGAGGACGGTGTACTGGTCGTTCTCTTCCTCTCGAAGTCCGGTAGGGCGTGCCACCCGGGGCCGATGCGGCGCGAGCCCATGCTGGGACTCGGTGGTGGGCATGCGCGCCTTGCGGCCCACCAGATCATAGACAGCACCGCACACGTGACACTTCGCCAACGCCAGGTCGAAGCGCACGTCCTCGGCGCGCAGGGGCGCCTGGCAGACCTCACAGTGGAGCTGCATGGTCCGCGAGCATGACAATGCGCTCGCGGGCCGTGCAATCCCTCACACCCGCGAGTGTTCAGCGCGTGTAGATGCGCTTGTGGTCGCGCGTGCCCTGGTAGCGGAAACCCTCGCCCGCCGTGTCCTCGGCCGGCTTCTCGTCCAGCTTCTCGCGCGCCGCCATGATGGCCTCGTACTCGGGGATGCTCAGCGCGCGCCGCCTCTCCAGCAGCGTCTCCAGGCCCAGCGCCTTCACGCGCGCCTGCGCCTCGGGCTGCACCACGCCGCTGAAGAACTCCGCGCACGAGCCGCTCCCGTACGAGAACAGGCCAATCCGCTTGCCCGTCAGATCCTCGCGCGACGTCGACAGCAAGCTCGCCAGCGCCAGGTACATGGAGCCCGTGTAGATGTTGCCCACCTGCGAGGGCAGCACGAGGCTCGGGCCCACCAGCCGGTCGAAGCTCGCATCCGGCTCCTTGTCCCCGTCCAGCGCGCGCACGTGGCGGTGCGCCTTGCGCGACATCTTCCCGTACGGCACGTGGTACACGAGCGCGGCGAAGCGATCGCTGTACAGGCCTCCCTCGCCCGCGTCCCCGGCCGCCTCTTGATAGGCCTTGTACGCGCCCTCCAGCGCGTCCAGGTAGCACTGCACCGAGTAGTGCCCGTCCACCACCGCGTCCTTCGAGTAGAGCGGACGCCAGAAGTCCATCACGTCCTTGGCGTACACGCCCGACTTCCCCGCCTCGAAGGCCAGCAGCTTCGGCGTGTCGGACACCAGCAGCGCCACCGCGCCTCCTCCCTGCGTGGGCTCGCCCGGCGTGCCCACCCCGTAGCGCGCGATGTCCGAACAGATGATGAGCGCCTTCTTCCCCTTCGCGCTGCCCGAGCGCACCCAGTCCAGCGCCATCTGCAGCGCCGCGGTGCCGCCGTAGCACGCGTGCTTCGTCTCGAAGACGCGGCAGCGCGTGGACACTCCCAGCAGGCCCTGCACATACGAGGACACCGGCTTGGAATGATCCACCGCCGTCTCGGTGCCCACCACCAGCATGCCCACGTCCTCGCCCGTGGCCCCGGCCGCATCCAGCGCCATCCGCGCCGCCCGCGCCGCCAGCGTCACCGTGTCCTCCTCCACCAGCGGCACCGCCATCCGCGTCACACCCAGCCCGTCCACGTACTTGCCTGGCGCCACTCCTCGCGCCTTGGCCAGCTCCGCCAGCTCCACGTACGTGGGGGGTACGGCGATCCCAAGGCTCTCGAGTCCTGCTTTCATCCAGCACTCCTTCAATTATTCAGCGGGGGTGTTGGAAACAGTCTGACCTATCTGCTGGGTGCATTTCCACCCCCATAAGGGTCCTTGTCATGGTGACAAGGTGCGGGAATGTGGTGATTCGAAGGCTCGAAGCCCCGCGGAGCCGGGGCCGGGGTTATGAAGTCCTCACGGCCTGTTTCGGAGGCTTTCCGTGTCCGAGCGTTCCACCGAATCCCGCTCTCCCGTGCGTTCCATCGAACCCGATATCGATCGCCTCGGCCCGACGCGCCGGCCGGAGGAGCGGCCGGTGATGTACCAGAGCTGGCGCCAGCTCCTCTTCCTCCACTGGACGCTGCCACCGGAGGTGGTGGCGCCGTTGCTGCCGCCGGGCCTGACGCTCGACACGTTCGATGGACGGGCCTGGGTGGGGCTGGTGCCCTTCACCATGCGAGGGGTGCGTCCCAGGGGCCTGCCCGCCGTGGGCTTCCTGTCGGACTTCCACGAGACCAACGTGCGCACGTACGTGCACTTCAAGGGCAGGGACCCGGGCGTCTGGTTCTTCAGCCTGGAGGCGGCCAACTCCATCGCCGTGCGGATCGCCCGAGCGTGGTTCAAGCTGCCGTACCACTACGCGGGCATGGAGCTCGTCGCCGGGGCCCAGGGGGAATCCTTCGCCTACCGCTCCGAGCGCCGCTGGCCCGGGCCCACGCCGGCCACCTGCGCCGTGCGCTGCAGGCCCAAGGGGCCCGCCGCCGCCTCCATTCCGGGCACGCTCCAGCACTTCCTGGTGGAGCGCTACTTCCTCTACTCCACCGCCCACGGGAGGCTCTACCGCGGGCAGGTGCACCACGCGCCCTACCAGGTGCGGGGCGCCGACGTGGAGGGCCTGGACGAGTCGCTCCTGGCGGCCGCCGGCCTGCCTCGTCCTCCCGAGCCTCCGCACGCCCTCTTCTCGGAGGGCGTCGATGTCGACGTGTTCCGCCTGAAGCGTGTGGAGCCGTGACGGCCGCGCTCCCGGAGCAGGCTCACGGGCAGGCGTGACAATCGGCGGCGCAGCTGGAGGGCGTGTTGCCCGTGCCGCACTTCTCCGTCGCCTGGCACGTCCCGTCTCCGCAGCTGTAGATGTCCGCCGCCTTCATGCGCGTGGTGATGGGGCGGTAGGTGACGCCGTTATAGGTGCAGGACGTGTAGTAGGTGTTGGTCGAGTCCCGGGTGCAGTACGTCGAGCAGTTCCCCACGTACGTCATGGGCACGCACTGCGAGGAGTTGGGCACGCCGGAGAGGGCGCACACGCGCGGGCTGCTCTGGCTGCTCGTCAGGGTCAGGCCATCATTGGCGCCGAAGGTGCCCGTGCTCCCGTCGAAGAGGTTGCCGAAGAAGCACCCTTCCTTGACGCCGTAGTCCGTCAGCTCCTGGCTCGTATAGGGGATGGTGTTGCCGGCTCCGTCGAGCCCCAGCAGTGACAGGTTGACGTGGATGCCGAACTTGTTGGCGTGCGCCGCCATGCAGGCCGACACCACCTGCAGCTCCGCCGTGGTGGCCGCCGAGCCGCCGGCCCAGCTCGTCGCCAGTCCCAGCCCCCCGTTCCACGTATAGGTGATGTTCGTGTTCGAGTCCGTGAACGTGCGCGTCTGGCCCGCGGGAACCGCGCACGTCACCACGTACCTCATCACCTCATCGCGCACCGCCGGGTCCGCCTGGAACCAGGTCCTGAAGCTGCTCGTCGATAGGCCGTTGAGGCTCAGGCCGTTGAGGCTCAGTCCATTGAGGCTCAACCCGTTGAGACTCAGGCCGTTGAGGCTCAACCCGTTGGGAATGCTGACATCCTGTGTCGTGCTCCCGAACTCCCCTGTTGTCAGCTCGCCTGTCTCGTCGGCCGGTCCTCCCGCCGGTCCGCACCCGATGGCGCACACCAGCGTGAGTACCACCCCCCCCATCCAACCCGCCGCCGGACGATGCTCCCAACCACTGCGCCGAGACTCGAAGGTCTTCATCAGCATGGGCCCACCCCCTGGGAACGGTTGTGATATTTTGCTCTGACTGTAATTCCCCCTCGTGGAGCCCCTCGGAAATCGGCCCGACAGCCTGAACTCCACGCGATAAGTGTGAGTGGAGAGAGAGGTGAAAAAAAGGATACCCCAGGCAAAACAGGCTATTCGGTCAGAATTGAGACATCTGAATGGTCTGAATCCAGGGTCGTTGTAAATGGAGTGTCGGGTAGCGGAAGACCCACCGCGTCACGAGCGAGGAGGTACTCGGTCCGTAGGGGGGGACTGGCACGGTCCGTACGGGGACGCGCGGGCTCGACGTGAGGCACGGGCGGCCTCCGTCCGTGTGGAAGGGGAAGGGGGCCCGTCAGCCGACGAGTGGCAGGGTGCTGGCGCGCGCGGCCGAGGGGGTGACGCCGAAACCGCTCGTGTCGCGCACCACCCAGCCGGCGATGTCCGCGAGGGGACCGCCGGTGACTTCAATGCCCTCGGGGCCGCGCCGTGCATCCACCTGGCCCACGTGGGCGCAGGCCCGCACGCTCACGCGCGTCCCGGCCGCACGGGCCTGGGCTCGCTGGTGCAGCTCGCGCGCCGTCTCCAACAACGTGTGGGCATCCGCGCGGGGAGGCTCGTCGAGCGGGCGCACGCCCAGCAGCGCCATGCCCGTCTGCACGGCGAGCACGAAGCCCGCGGCGCGCAAGTCCTGCTCCAGCCCGTCCAGCACCTCGGAGACGGTGGCGTAGGCGGCGTCGTCCTCGGCACCTTCCTCGAGCACCACCTCCGCGTGCAGGGCGAAGGCGCGCACGCTGCGGCCCGTGGCCGTCACCCGCTCGGCGGACATGGGCACCACCGCCTCGCGCAGCGCGGCGCGGAAGGAGGCCACGTCCGGGTAGCGCCGGTCCGCTTCCTTCTCCAGGCAGCGCAGCACCACCGCGTCCACCGCGGGCGGCACGGGCGCTTCCGTGCTCGGCCGGGGCGGCGGCGCTTCCAGGTGCATCCGCTCCACCTCCAGTCGATCCTCCGACTGGTACGGGTAGTGGCCCGTCAGCATCTGGTACAGCAGCACGCCCAGTGCGTACACGTCCGTCGTGGGCCCGATGCTGCCGCCGCGGAACTGCTCGGGCGCCATGGCCTGCGAGGTGCCCAGCCGCTGCCCCGCCACCGTCAGCCCCTCCTGCCCCGGCTCCGGGTGGATGAACTTGGCGATGCCGAAGTCCAGCAGCTTCACCACCGGCGGGTCTCCCTCGGACACCACCGCCACGTTGCTTGCCTTGAGGTCGCGGTGCACCACGCCCGCGCGGTGGGCCGCCTCCAGCGCCCCGCACACCGGCTCCAGGTAGGCCAGCGCCCGCTCCGGCGACAACCGCCCCCGCTCCTGCAGCAGCTGGCTGAGCGTGCGCCCCGGCAGCAGCTCCATCACGTAGTAGGGACTGCCGTCCGGCAGCATCCCGAAGTCGTAGACGTCCACGATATGCGGGTGGCGTATCTGGTTGACGACCCGCGCCTCGCGCACGAACCGCTGCAACATTTCACCCTGATCGGTCAGGTGCGGATGCAGCACCTTCACCGCGGCCCGCCGGCCGAGGATGCGGTGTTCAGCTTCGTACACCGCACCATGCCCTCCCGAGGCGAGCACCGCCTTGAGCATGTACTCACCTGCGAGGGAGCCGGGAGCAGGCTGCGCGCGAGCAGGGATGTCTCGGGGCGGTGTCCGCTCGTTGCGAGGGAGGATGTGAAAAGTGCTGTCCGAGTCCGCCATCACTTCAAGACTAGCACTGGCAGCGGAGCCGCTCCTGCGGGGGGGGGGGGCCTCTGTCGAGCGGAGGGCACTTGGGCTACCCTCCCGGGTCGAGGTGTCCAGTGCTGGATGGATGGGCATGCAAGGCATCGGGAGGGTGGGATGCTCCAGGCCCCGGCTCTGCTGGATACTTCCACGGCTGACGAACACCTGCCCTCGGGAAGAGTATGCCCATGAAGATGGTGGACGACCTCACGATGTGTGGAGGGCCGGCGAACCCGCTCCCTTCCGCGGAGAGCGCGTGCCTCATCCTCACCAGCACGACGACGCCGGCGGCGATCGGAAAGGTCTTCCGCATCGAGTCCCCGGAGCATGTGCTCGGACGAGGCGTGGACGCGGGCTTTCAAATCAATGACCACGGGGTGTCGCGCCGGCACGCACGAATCTCCCGCACGGCCGAGGGCGGCTTCCACATCGCCGATCTGGGCTCGACCAATGGCACCTACGTCAATGGGGTGCGCATCGCGTCCGCCGAGCTGCACGAGGGGGACCGGGTCCAGATTGGGACCGTGACGGTGCTGCGCTTCTCCATGCGCGAGCTGGTGGAGCAGGGGGAGGAGCAGCTGCGCCAGGCGCTGAGCGCGGCGCGCGTGGGCATCTGGGACTGGAATGCCGTCACCGGCGCGGTGACGTGGTCCGAGCAGGTGGACCGGCTCTTGAGCCTGCCGGTGGGCTCGCTGTCGGGGCGCCCCACGGACCTGTCCGAGGTGGTGCATCCGGGAGACCTGCAGCGCGTGCGCGAGGCGCTGGCCACGGCGCTGGCCCAGCGCGCCCACCTGGACGTGGAGTACCGGATTGAGGTGGCGGGGGCGCGGGGCCGCTGGCTGTCGTGCAAGGGCGACGTGCTGTGCGACGAGACCGGGACGCCCGTGCGCATCACCGGCACGGTGATGGACATCACCGAGCGCAAGCTGGCCGAGCAGGAGCTGCGCCGGCAGGCCCTCATCTTCGAGAGCCTGTGCGAGGGAGTCGTGGTCACGGACCGGGGCGGGCGCATCATCGACTGGAACGCGAGCGCGGAGAAGATGTTCGGCCGGGGCAAGGCCGAGGCGCTCGGGCAGACGCTCTTCGGGCTGCTGCACCCGGGCGAGGAAGACAAGCGCACCGGCGAGGTGCTCGCGGCGCTGGAGAGCCAGGGCCGGTGGACGGGGGAGATGGACTTCAAGCGGCCCGATGGTGCGCAGTGCTACTGCGAGTCCGTGGTGGCGCCGCTGCGCGACGCCGAGGGCCGGACCATCGCCCACATCCTGGTGCACCGGGACACCACCGAGCGCCGCCTGCTGCAGGCGCGGTTGCAGATGGCGGACCGGTTGGCCTCGGTGGGCACACTGGGCGCGGGCGTGGCCCATGAAATCAACAACCCGCTGGCCTACATGCTCGTCAACCTGCACCTCGTGTCCGAGGGGCTGGAGCGGCTGAGGACGTCGCCGGTGGCGCACGACGTGGAGCCGCTCCACCAGGTGGTGCGCGAGACGGTGGAGGGGGCCGAGCGCATCGCCTCCATCGTGAGGGACTTGAAGACGTTCGCCCGCGGCCAGCAGGAGGACCGGCTGGGACCGGTGGAGGTGAGCAAGGCGGTGGAGCTGGCGTGCAAGATGGCGGACAACGTCATCAAGCACCGCGCCCGGCTGGTGACGCAGTTCGAGCCCGTGCCCTCGGTGCAGGGCAACGAGTCGCGCCTGTGCCAGGTGTTCCTCAACCTGCTGCTCAACGCGGCGCACGCCATTCCCGAGGGGGATGCGAAGGACCATGAGATTCGCGCCATCATCCGCGAGAGCGGCACGGGCGAAGTGGTGGTGGAGGTGCGCGACACGGGCGTGGGCATGACGCCGGAGGTGCAGGCGCGCATCTTCGACCCCTTCTTCACCACCAAGCCGGTGGGGGAGGGCACCGGGCTGGGGCTGTCCATCTGCCACGGCATCATCGACTCCATGGGCGGCCGCATCGCCGTGGAGAGCGCACCGGGCAAGGGGAGCACCTTCCGTGTGCACCTCGGGGTAGCCGGGACTCCCGTGGAGGTGCGGGCGGAGCCCGTGCCCGCGCCCGCCCCGGGGCGAGCGCGCATCCTGGTGGTGGACGACGAGCCCTATGTGACGCGGGCGCTCCAGCGCTCGTTGTCGCCCGAGCACGAGGTGGCCACCGTGAATGGTGCCCGGGCCGCGCTCAAGTTGATGGACCAGGGCAGCCGCTTCGACCTCATCCTCTGTGACGTGATGATGCCGGGGATGACGGGCATGGACCTGTACGCCGAGCTCAACCGCTCGGTGCCGGATCAGGCCCAGCGTGTGGTGTTCATGACCGGTGGGGCCTTCACCCCCCGCGCGCTGAGCTTCCTGCAGGAGGTGCCCAACCCGAAGATCAGCAAGCCGTTGGACCTGCGGCAGCTCCGGGCGCTGGTGGGCCGCTCCGCCCAGACACCCGCCCCCGCGGCCTCCCCGTCCGCGGCCTCATCCGTCGCCATCCTCCAGGGAGGCGTGTGATGAGCGACGAGCCGTCGGGACGCACCGCGGCGGCTTCCGAGCTGGTTTCGGACGGCTCCCCACCGCCTCTCCATGCCGTCCCCCCGGCGTCGCCCTTGCAGACCGAGCTGACGGTGCGCGCGCTGGTGGCCGGAGGACTCATCGGCTCGGTGCTGGCCGTCACCAACGTCTACATGGGGCTGAAGACGGGCTTCTGGGAGTCCGGGTGCCTCTTGTCCGCGCTGCTGGCCTTCGGAGGCCTGTCCGCGCTCGCCCGGCGCGGCACCCCGCTGTCTCCGCTCGAGACGAATCTCTCCCAGACGGCCGCGGTCTCCATGGGCGCGATGCCCGCCAGCGCGGGACTGCTGGGCGCGATGCCCGCGCTCGCGCTCATGGGCTCGCCGCCATCCTCCGGGGCAGTGGCGCTGTGGGGCGTGGGGCTGGGGGCGCTCGGGGTGTTGTTCGCCTTCTCGCTGCGGCGGCGCCTGCTCGAGGAGGAGGCCCTGCTGTTCCCCACCGGTGCCGCCACCGCGGAGCTCATCTCCACGCTGCACTCCACCGGCTCGGCCTATGCCGCGCGCGCCCGGGGCCTGTGGGTGAGTGGCCTCGCGTCCGCGGTGCTCACGTGGTTTCGGGATGCGTGGGGGCTCGTGCCGTCGGCCTCGATGCTGCCCGCGACGGTGCGGGTGGGCGGGCTCGGCGCGAACAGCTTGGCGCTGGGCCTCGGATGGAATCCGATGATGCTGGGCATCGGCGTGCTGATGGGCCCCCAGGCGGGGCTGAGCATGCTGCTGGGCTCGATGGTGGCGTGGGTGGGGTTGGCGCCCTGGCTGGTGCGCACGGGGCTCGTCCCGAGCGCGGACTTCCCGATCCTCCAGGGCTGGCTCCTCTGGCCCGGTGTGGGGCTGATGGTGGGCGCGGCGGCTACGTCGCTCGCCTCGCAGGTGCGCGCGCTCCCGGCCGTGGTGGGGGACCTGCGGGGGCTCGGGGCCCATGGCGAAGGCTGGGAGTCCACGGCGGGCCGGTGGGTGGCCCGGGCGGTGCCTCCGGTCATCCTCCTCACCCTGGCCACGGGGTGGCTCGCCTTCCACCTGAGCCCGCTCCACTTCCTGCTCGCGCTGACGCTGGCCTTCCCGCTGTGCGCGGTATGTGCCCGCGCGACGGGTCAGACGGACATCGCGCCCATCAGCACCGTGGGACAGCTCGCGCAGGTGGGCTTTGGCGTGGTGGTGCCGGAGCAGCCCGGCCTCAACATCGCGGCGGGCTCGGTGGTGTCGGGCGCCGCGTCGCACACCAGCGGGAGTCTGTGGTCGCTCCAGTCCGGGCGCCTGTTGGGAGCGAATGCTTCCCGCCAGCTCCTCGTCCAGCTCTCGGGGCTGCTGCTGGGGGCCGCCGTGGCCGTGCCCACCTACTCCCTGTTGGTGTCCGTGTACGGGGTGGGCTCGCAGGCGCTGCCCGCGCCCACGGGGTTGCAGTTCAAGGCCGTGGCGGAGATCTCCTCGCATGGGCTGGGTGGAATGCCGCCCTCGTCCACGCTGGCCACCGGCCTGGCTTTCGCCCTGGGCATCCTGCTGTCGGTGGGTTCGCGGGGACGGCTGGCGCGTCTGCTGCCCTCGGCGGCGGCCATGGGCATCGGCTTCGTCGTCCCGGCCTACTATGCGGTGACGCTGTGTCTGGGCTCGTTGCTCGCCGTGCTCGTGGCCCGTCTCCGGCCCTCTTCTACTCAGACGCTCCAGTCGGCGGGGGCGGGCGCCATCGTCGCCGAGTCCCTCATGGGCGTGCTCATCGCGGCGCTGCTCTCGTTTGGGCTCATCCATCCGCCGGGGTGAGCGCGGCTCACGGGCCTCACGCGGCGGGGCTGAGGCGTGCGCGCTCCAGGCTGCGTTGCAGCCGACCCCCCATGACGTTGGGGATCGTCTCCGCCCGGCGCAGCGCCTCCTCCAGGATGCGCACGGCCTCCTCCTGCTCGCCCCGCCGCAGCCAGGCCAGGCCCCGCAGCTCCAACACCTCCAGCGGCTCCTGCTCCACCGAGTACTCGTTGGAGCGGGCCAGCAGCGCGTTCCACTCCTCGGTGCTGGCGTCTCGGGTGAGCAGGGCCACGGCGGAGAAGAGGACTTCCTCCGCGGGGGTGAATTCCGCGCCGGTCTGTCCCAGCGTCCGGCGGATCTCCATCAGCCGCTCGCGCGCCTGCTCATACTGCCCGGTATAGGCCAGGGCCCGCGCCTGTAGCAGCAGCGCCCACGGCCGGTGGGCCATCTCCGGATGGCGCCGCTCCAGCTCGATGGCCCGGGCGATGTGCGGGGCCGCTGCCTCCGCCTCCCCCGCCTGGTAGAGCAGCTCTCCCATGTTGTGCTCGGCGAAGTACTCCCAGCCCACCATTCCCAGCTCGCGTCCCAGGTGCATGAAGCGCTCCTGGTCCAGCATCGCGCCGTGGAAGTCGTTGCGCGCCACCCACAGGTTGCGCCGGTTGCAGATGGCGCTGCCCAGGTGGAGCCGGTCCCCGCGCTCGGTGCATGCGGCGATGACCTCCTCGAAGAGGCGCTCCGCCTCGTTGATGCGGCCGATGTTGGGCAGGATGACCCCCAGTAGCAGCTGCGCTACCACCCGCGACTCGTAGCCGGCATCCCCCAGCTTCCGGGCGCGCTCGATGGCCTCCTGCAGCGGCTCGCAGCACTCCTCCCACTGGCCGTTGCGGAACTGCGCGCGCCCCAGGCCCAGTAGCAGCCGCACCTGCAGGAGCTGCGACTGCAGCTTCCCGGCGAAGACCAGCTCCTGGGCCCCGTACACCCGCTCCTCGGAGCGCGCGTAGTCGTTGATCCAGTCGTAGGCCATGGCCTCGTCCAGCATCAGATCCACCTCGTCGCTCACCGCCCCCAGCTGCCGGGCCAGCTCGAGCGCCGCGGCGAAGTCCGCCAGCGAGTCCTCGTAGCGTCCCACGCGGTAGCGCATGAGGCCCCGCCCCCGGAGCACGGTGAACCGGCGCCGCCGGTCCTCCGGGTCCAACAGCTCCAGGGCGCGCGTATAGGTGGACTCGGCCTCGATGTACGCGTGGCGGCCGCGGGCGGACTCGGCCAGGTCGATGTAGAGGGCGGCGGCCTCGTCGCGCAGGCCCGCGGCGGCGGCGTGCAGGGCCAGACGGGGCAGGCGCTGGCGCTCGGAGGCACCGGCCTCGCTCAGGTAGTGGCGGAAGGCGGCGCGGTGGATGCGCACCCGGTCCGCTTCGGGCAGCGAGCGCTCCACCGTGGCGCGCAGCAGCTCGTTGCGGAAGCTGAGGCCCTCCTGGCGGTGGCTCACCAGCAGGCCCAGGTCCAACAGCCGGCGCGTGGCGTGGCGCGGGTCCAACGGGAAGTCCGCCGCGCCCCCGTCCTCCTCCAGCGCGTGCACCACGCCCTCGGCCTCGGCGGCGGTGAAGTCCGGGCCGAGCAGCGCGCACAGCCTCGCGTGGGCCGCCAGCTCCACCGGCAGGGCGCCCAGCTCGCGATCCGCCAGCCAGTCCACCAGCCGCAGCTCCGGCATGCGCTCCAGCTCGTCGGTGGCCAGGTACCAGCTGCCTCCGCTGGCGCGCTGGCGCACCAGGCCTTGGCGCTTGAGGCCGCGCACCAGCTCCACCAGGAAGAGGGGCACGCGCTGGGCGCGCTCCGTCAGCCGCTCGAGCGCGGCGGCGGGGACGTTCTCCGCGGGGCGCAGCAGGGTGCGGCACAGCTCCACCGCGCTGAGAGGAGACAGGGGGCCGAGCGGCAGCACATGGCGACGGGCGGCGCGCGTACCCCATGAGGGGCGCAGGCGCTCGAAGCCCGGGCGCGCCAGCACGCACACCCAGAGGGGCAGGCGGGACTCGGCGAGCGCGGCGTACTCGAGCGCGTCCAGGGCCGTCTCCTCGGCGTACTGGGCGTCGTCGAGGATGAGGCACATGGGACGGCGGCGGGCCCGCGCGGCCAGCAGCTCACCGGCGGCGCGCATGGCCAGCGAGCGCAGCGCGCCTGGTGCCGCGGCCCAGTTCTGCAGCCCGGCGGCGCCCGGGGAGAGCCACCCCAGCGTGGAGGCCACGCCGGGCCACAGCTCGGCGGCCAGCTGCGGTCCCAGCAGCTCGAAGCAGGTGGCGCGGCCCTCGTGGTCGGAGCCCGTCAGCTCGGAGCCACCACGGAAGTCGTACAGCGCTCCGCGCAGCAGCATGCGCAGGGTGCCCTCGGGATCGCCCTGCACCGGCTCCCGGGCGCGCCACGCGGTGACGCATGCGTGGGGCAGGGCCACCTGGAGCTGCTGCAGGAGGGCGGCGCTCAGGTGCGTCTTGCCGTGTCCCCGGTCCCCCAGCACGGTGACGAGCGTGGGCGCGCCCTCCACCAGAGCCAGGCCCGCGCTCTCCATCAGCTCGGCCAGCTCGCTGCCGCGGCCCACCAGCACCCCGCTGCCGTGCTGGAGGATGGTGACGTCCTCTCGCCCCGTGGCGGTGGGCGCGCGCCGGAAGATGCCGTCCCGGTCCGGGAGCGGCTCGCAGAGCAGGTCCGGCAGGGCCTCCGCCGCCGCGGTGGTGAGCAGCAGTGTGGAGGGGTCCTCATCCGTGGGGTAGCGGTCCTTGCGGGAGAAGATGGGGCCGAGGTAGCGCGCGGGGCCTCCGGGGCGGCGCTGCACCGTCACCGTGGCCACGTCCACCAGCGAGGCGGACGCCAGGTTCTGCGCGGCGAGGCCCTCGGCGGCCTGCCGGGCGCGCTGCACGGGGTTCTCCCCCACGTCCGGGTCGAAGGCGCCGGCGAAGCGCGTGCCCTCGTGGAAGGCCATCTGCCCGCCAAAACTGGCGAGCGCCTTCTGCACGGTGACGGGGTTGGCGCCCGAGCGGAAGAAGAGCACCGCCACCGAGCGCCGCACGGGGGCGGGTGGCGTGGCGGCGGGTTTCTCCAGGGGGGGCAGCAGGGCGGACACCGGGGTGGGAGGCTTCTCGGTGCTGGCCAGCGCCTCCTGGAGCGCGAGCTTCAGGAGGGCCACGGAGTCGTAGCGGCGCTCGCGCTCCTTGGCGAGGCAGCGCAGTACCACCTGCTCGAGCGACGCCGGCACGGGGGTGTGCTCCGAGGGGCGCAGGGGCCGGCGCGCCAGGTGCGCGTGGATGACATCGGCCGGGGTGCCGAAGAAGGGCGGCCGGCCGGTGAGCATCTCGTAGAAGAGGACACCCAGGGAGTAGATGTCCGAGCGGACGTCCAGGAAGGGCTGGCCCGAGCACTGCTCGGGGGACATGTACTCGACGGTGCCGGCGAAGGAGTCGCCGATGGGGGGCGTGGGCTCCTCGGCGGAGGAGGTGGGCTGCGTGCTCACGGGCCGCGCGAGGCCGAAGTCGAAGAAGCCTGCGGAGCGCGCGGAGTCGTCGAGGAAGACGTTCTCCGGCTTGAGGTCGCCGTGCAGGTAGCCGTGGCCGTGCACCACCGTGAGCGCGTCCAGCAGGGCCTGTGCGCGCGAGGTGAGCTCGGGCATGGGCATGGGGCCGGACAGCTGCGCCAGACGGTGCGCCAGGGTGGGCAGCGCGACGTACTGCATGATGAGGTACGGGGAGCCATCGGGCAGCGTCCCCGAGCCGTGCACGGAGGGCACCGTGGGTGGGCCGATGACGCGCAGCACCTCGGCCTCGCGAGTGAGCTGGGTGCGCGCCAGGGGCACCTCGGCATGGGCCACCTTGATGGCCACGCGCAGGCCGTCATGCTCACGCCTCGCGGAGTAGAGCGTGCCGAAGCCGCCGCGCGCCACCTCGTCCTCCAGGTGGTAGCCCGCGATGGCGAGCGACGGCTCCATTCGGCCGCTCCCCGGGATGGGGGCGTTGGTCGGGGTGGCTCCTCGGGGACAGTGCGCGTGGGTCCCCTCCCAACGCTGCCCGCATGTCACACAACGCGGCACGTCCCCAATCTACCGCAACCCGAGCGGCTTTCCCCCTGCCTGGCAGAGATCGGGCTCCCCCTCGTTGGAGGATGGCTGCTGCGTCGCGTTGCTCGTACTCAGGAAGTCGTGAATCCCGGGCCAGGTTTCGTGGGGAGTGCGCCCTCGCGTGCCCATGCACTTCACGGTGTGGGTGGGAGTGCGAGTCTCGTGCCGCGTGCCCTACGGACGGGTGGAGCAGCAGGTGGAGGTTGCTAGAGGTTGCTACACGAACAGCAGCCGCCGCGCCGGAGGCGGACTCTGGTCACCGCGACGACCCCCGCCGCGGGTCCTGGCGTATGCCGGCTCAAGGAGTGGCAGTTCACCGAGCTGGCCCAGGTCGTGCGTACCTTGCACGCAACTCCAGCCGTTCCGCATGCTCTGCAACAGGAGAAGACGGAGCAGAAACCACAGGAGAAGACATGGACTGGCAGCAACGGATGAAGGTTGCGGAGGCGCGCGAGCTGGTCAAGGCCTACTACCTGGGTTCGGAACAGAACGGGTACCGGTACACCGAGCCCCCACCGGTCACGGTCGCGATCCTGGATGATGGATGCGATGACGATCACCCGAACCTGAGGTCCGTGATCAAAGCGAGCCACAGCTTTCTAACCAAGAGCAAGGCCGTCAAGAACAAGGGGAGCTCGCACGGAACCCTGTCCGCTGGGCTGGTCGGGGGGATTGCGGAGGGTGGCTTCCTGGGAGGCGTGGCGCAGCCGGATAGCGGAATCAACACCTCGCTCATTGTCGCCCAGTATCATCCCGACAGCGCCGACGATCAGAAGATGTTCACGACGCTCTGCGAGATGGGAGCCCGGGTCATCAGTTGCAGTTGGGGCTATGGACCCGGCTATTTCAGAGCCAACAAGGGCGCCGCCCAGAAGGCGCTTAAATTACAAAGACTGCTCAGGGAACTGAGCGAGAATTTGGGCGTGGTGTTTGTCTTCTCCTCCGGAAATGAGGGAAAGGAGTTGGCCCCGAAGGATGTCCTGTTCGCGGAGAGCGCCATCCTGGTCTCGGCGACGCTCAATCTGGAGGATGCACCGGAGGTGAAGAGTGGCCCTTGCAGCTATGGGGCCGGGATCACCGTCTGTGCGCCCGGTAGCGACGATTCCGGGCTCCGCCCCATCAGCACCTGCAATCAGGGAGCAGGTGACGAGTCTCTCGGGAGTCCGCATTTCGACTACCACGGGAACACCTCCGCGGCCTGTCCGATGGTGGCCGGGGTGGCGGCCCTCGTCATCGCGGCGAACCCGGCGCTTTCAGCCATGGAGGTCAAGACGATCCTGTGTGAGACCGCCGATGTCATCGATCCGGATTGTGAGCACAACAAGGGGGAATGGACGGTGGCACGCGCGGCACTCAGCCAGGGACAGCTTGGCTCGGTGGATCGCAGGGTGTGGGGTGCCGCGTATAGCCGGTGGTATGGTTTTGGCCGCGTCAACGCGGAGGCGGCCGTCCAGAAAGCCCTGTCGCTGAGGACCTAGTCCGGAGCGCTTGCTGGGGCCCAGTGCGAGCAGGGGCTGGTTCGTTTCGGGTTTTGAGCAGACCGGTGGCCGAGCGTCTGTCCGGACGCTCGCTGACTCACTGATGCCGCTATTCATGAGTCCTCCCAGGTGCAAGTGGACCGGAGAGGGTCGCTCAGTCCTCGGGGGGCGGACCCCGGGCCGTGACACCTTGCGCCGTAGAGGGAGCGGCTCCACCTAGAGGAGGTCTCGGAATGGGTGGGCCGGGGGCGGCGGAATGGTCGTGTTCCTCATGGATTCGCAGCCGGAGCCGGCGCGGGTGGCGCGTCATGCCATCGCCGCGCGGCGGTTGCGGTTGGAGGTGCCCGGCCTGCTGGGGAACAAGTACCTGGGGCGGCGGCTGGAGCGGACGCTCGAGACGTGGCCGGGGGTGGAGGAGGCCAGGGCGGAGCCGCGCAGCGGCCGTGTGCTCGTGCGGTATGCGCCGGGAGCGCCGCTGCTGGGCCGCTTGAAGGAGCAGCCCGAGCCCTCGCGTGCGCCGGAGCCGAAGCGGCGCGCTCTCCCGGGAGCGGCGGAGCGGCGGCCCCAGCGCCCCTGGCATGCCCTGGACTCGGTGGAGGTGCTCGGGCTGCTGCGCAGTGACTCCGGAGGCCTCTCGCGCGAGGAGGCGGCGGAGCGGCTGCGCGGGTATGGCCTCAACCTGGTGGAGGAGGTGGGCCAGCGCTCGCGCTTGGCGATTCTCGGCTCGCAGGTGGCCAACGTGCCCATGGGCCTGTTGCTCGGCTCGGCGGCGGTGTCTGCGCTGACGGGGGACCTGCTGGAGACCGCGGCCATCCTGGTGGTGGTGGGCATCAACGCGGGCATCGGCTACCGCATCGAGAGTCACAACCAGGAGCTGATCTCCTCGTGGCGCAAACTGGAGGCCGGCGAGGTGCAGGTGCTGCGGGGTGGTGTGCTGCTCCCGGTGTCCACGGCCGAACTCGTGCCGGGAGACGTGCTGCTGTGCCGGGCGGGGGACGTGCTGCCCGCGGATGTGCGCGTGCTGGACGCGCACCGCCTCACCAGTGACGAGTCTCCACTCACCGGTGAGAGCGAGCCGCAGCCCAAGCAGGCCGCGGCGGTGGACGAGGACGCGCCGCTCGCCGAGCGGACCTCGATGATGTACGCGGGCACCACGGTGGCCACCGGGCATGGGCGCGCGGTGGTGGTGGCCACGGGTCGGAACACCGAGCTGGCGCGGGTGCGCGCGCTGGTGGAGGAGGCGGCGGCTCCGGTGGATCCGCTTGCGAATCGGTTGGCCCAGATGGACCGGCGCGTGGCGGTGGGAGCCGTGGGCGCGGCGGCGCTGGCGGGCGTGGCGGGCGCGCTGCGGGGGCGGCCTCCGAGGCAGGTGCTGCGCGGCGCGGTGGCCCTGGGCGTGGCCGCGTTGCCCGAGGGCCTGCCGTTGGTGGCCACGGCCGCGCTCGTGCGCTCGATGCAGCGGCTGCACCAGCGCGGCATGGTGGTGCGCCGGGTGGCCTCGGCGGAGGCGCTGGGCGGCATCACCGTCATCTGCACGGACAAGACGGGGACGCTCACGTACAACCAGATGCGGCTGGAGGTGATGGACCTCGGGCGGGGGCCGCTGGAGCCGGGCTCGGTGAAGGCGAAGCCAGACCGGGTGCTCGAGGACGCGCCGACGCTCGCGCTGGCCACGGTGCTGCTCAACAGCGATGTGGACATGCACCGCGAGGGAGCCCAGTGGGTGGTGTCCGGCAGCTCCACCGAGCGGGCGCTCGTCTCCTCGGCGCTCGCGGCGGGACTGGATGGGGCCGAGTTGCGGCGGGACTTTCCCCGGCGCGAGCTGCGGGAGCGCTCCGAGGGTGTGAACTACGTGGTGAGCCTGCATGGCACGCCAGAGGGCGGAGAGGTGGCCTTCGTGAAGGGGGCCCCGGAGCAGGTGCTCGGGCTGTGCGCGAGGGACCTGTATGGCCTGCTGGACGCGGCCGGCCGGGAGCGGGTGCTGCGCCGCAACGAGGAGCTGGCGGATCGGGGCCTGCGGGTGCTGGCGCTGGCCTGGCGGCGCATCGAGCCGGGACGTTCGCCGCCCCGGGATGGATACACGCTGATTGGCCTGGTGGGACTGAAGGACACGCTGCGAGAGGGCGCGGCGGACTCGATCCGGCTGGCGCGCGTCGCGGGCATCCGGACGGTCATCCTCACGGGGGACCAGCCGCGCACGGCGGCGGCCATTGCCCGCGAGGTGGGGCTCGAGGGCGCGGCGCTGGGCGTGGCGGAGCTGCGCAGGCTGTTGCCGCTGCCGGACGGCGAGCTGGTGAAGGCGCTGGACCGGGTGGCGGTGCTGGCGCGCGTGACGCCGGAGCACAAGGTGGCGCTGGTGAGAGCGCTGCGGGAGCGGGGCGAGCGGGTGGCCATGGCGGGCGATGGCATCAACGACGCGCCGGCGCTCAAGGCGGCGGACGTGGGCATCGCGGTGGGAGCGAGCGCCACGGACCTGACGCGGCAGGTGGCGGACGCGGTGATGTCGAGCGAGGACCTGCGCACCATCATCGCCGCGGTGGGCGAGGGCCGCATCGTGCAGGACAACCTGCGCCGGGCCATGCGCTTTCTCTTCGCCACCAATCTCTCGGAGATGACGCTCGTGGTGGGCGCGGCGGTGTTGGGGCTGGCGGAGCCGCTGACGCCCATGCAGTTGCTGTGGCTCAACCTGCTCACCGACACGCTGCCAGGCATCGCGCTGGCGCTGGAGCCAGGGGACCCGGACATCCTGGACCGGCCGCCCGCGCCACCGGACGCGCCGCTGCTGTCCGGCACCATCACCCGGAGCATCCTCCGCGATGGGCTGCTGCTGGCCGGAGTGGGAGCGGTGGGGTGGATGCTGGGAGGCCCGCCCCTGGCCTTCGGGACTCTCACGGCGGCGCAGCTCGGCTACGCGGCGGTGTGCCGTGCACCCGGGCGGGCGCGCTCGCCGAGCCAGACCCGGGCGGACCTGCGCTTCACGGCCTTCGTGGGTGGAGGCGCGGCATTGCAGTTCGCGGCGCTCACCGTGCCGTCACTGCGGCGGATACTGGGCATGCCCACGCCCTCGCTGCTCTCGCTGGGCGGCTTCGCGGTGGGGCTGGTGCTGCCCTCGCTGCTGGCGAGCTCTTTCGCTGTCCAACCGCTGGAGGTGTCTCCGTGAAGTTTGATCTCTCCTCATTCCTGCTCGGCTATGGCGCGGGTGCCACGACGGTGTTCCTCGGCAAGCGCCTGCGCCCACTGCTGCTGGAGCTGGCCACGATGCTCTACCGCTTCTCGGACTCGGTGATGGCGAAGGCGGCGATGAAGCAGGAGGACCTGGAGGACCTGCTGGCCGAGGCCCGGGCCCGGGCGCACCGTCACACCGAGCCCACGACGGCTCGCGAACAGGCCCAGGCCTAGGAGGCGCGCATGCTGCCGCGAATCATCTATCTGGCCCACTCCTCGCCTGGGCGCACGCGCCTGCGGCTGCCCTGGCTGCGTCAGGATTCGAAGCTGGCGACGACGGTGGCGGACGCAGTGGAGCGGTTGCCCGGCGTGGAGATGGTGGAGGTGAAGCCCTACACGGGCAGCGTCCTCTGCACGTATGACCCGGGAGAGCTCCAGGAAGAGACGCTGCTGGAGGAACTGCGGCGCGTCACCGGAGTGGAGCTGGTGGTGCGGCCCGGGGAGTCGGTGCCCGGCGAGGAGGAGGAGTTGCTCAAGGCCATCGACGGCGGCAGCAATCTGGCTGTCGAGGCGAGCCGCTTCTTCAAGGGGGTGAACCTGGACATGCTGAGGGCAACGGGAGGCCACATGGACCTGCCGACGCTGGCGACGTTCGGGTTCGTGACGGCGGGAGCCGTCGAGGTGCTGACCACGAAGAAGCTGCCGATGCCGCCCTGGTTCAACCTGGCGTGGTGGGCGTTCCGGACCTTCACCACGATGGAGAAGAAGGCCATCGAGAATACAGAGGCGCCGCTGCGGCCGGGGGACGGCACGAGGCGCCCGGAGTCCCACCGCGACAATGACAAGGCTCCCAGGCCGGAACCCCGGAGCTGAGACAGACATAGACAAACGGGGCAGGGTGGCTTCATTGCCGTGGGGCCGCCCACCCCCTGTCATGCCGTCAAGACTTGTTCATGCGGTGAGCTTGGGGAGGTAGTGCAGGGCGAAATCGCGAGGCGTGGGCATGCCCATGAAACATGGCACGTCCACGCCCAGGCCTCAGCGCACCTACCACCGCTGGCGGGTCTGTAGTCATTTACCGCTCACGTTCTTCAGGATTCCACGCCGGTCCCGCATCATTGTTTCATGCGACTGACCGTGGACCTTGAGCATGCTCCTCGAACGGGAAGGTATTCATGCCCCCCATGATCTGTCTCCATTCCAGGAGGCGGGGGATCCATGGCTTGGGTGGGCTTGCGCTCCTGTTGTTGCTCACGGCATGTGCCGCGACGCCCTCCAGGGGCGAGCCTCAGTGGTATGGGCAGACAAGTCCTGTCACTGCTCGGGACTTCCCTGGTGCGGCCCGAGCCGGGCATCAGACCGTCGAGGTTGACTTCGAGGTCGCCACGCCCCAGCGGGTAGAGGAACCTCGGCAGCGCGGCGTCGAATTGCCCCGGGCCTCTCAGTTGGGAGACCCACGAGCGCATCGGGATTTCGTCGAACGCCGAGTGACTGCCGTGGGCTTTGGCATCACTGCAGGAGGGTATCTTCTCTACTGCGAGGGATTGCCGCTGCCCGTGCTCGTTCCAGAGACCCATGTCGACCTGGGACTCACGAGCGCGGATGCGCTGAATGCATCCATCTATCCGGACCGGGATGCGGCACTGGCGGACATGGAAGCCAGTGCCCTCGGGTCAGGACACGCGAGGTACGCCTGGTACCGCGGAGCGGGAGGGAAGCTCATCGTGCCCACCCTCTTCTCTCCGGCCACCACCCCTCGCATCGCCCGGACGATGCGCGAGGTGCGGCAGGACCTGGCGGAGACGGTCCAGCGTGAGCTGAAGGTTGTGTTGTTGGGCCTGACAGGGGCCAAGGTTCTCCAGGGAGTGTTCTCGCGCGTGGTGCGGGTGGGCGCGGAGCCAGCACTTCGTCCGCTTTCCCGGCAGGAGGGACTCGGGGGAGAGACTCCGGCGCCGCGACAGCCGGTGCCGCGTTCCACTGCACCCGCGCCAGAACTCACTCCTGCGCCAGAGTCGGCTCCCGCGCCAACAGCACCCGCTCCCGCGCCAGCAGCGCCCGCACCATCGCCAGGATTGGTCCATGCGCTCACTGGTAACAACCCGACGCCGCCGGTGGCTGCTGGGCCACGCCTGCCTCAGGACGTTGCAGTCAACCCGAAGGTGCCCAGACAACTGTCGCCAGACCGGCCTATTGGCTCCAGCCTCACCCAGAACGCGCAGGTCCAGGCGGACATCCGGTACCTGCGGACCATTGGTGCCGAGAATATCCGGGTGAACCAGCAGCAGATTACGGTGCGCAACGGCCAGCGCGTCGGAACCAATCGGCCGGACCTTCAGTTCGACTATAACGGCCGCCGCTACCATGTGGAGTATGACACGCCCACGTCGGGCCGTGGCCCCAGCCACCAGTCGCGCACTACGTCCAACGACCGAGATGCGGAGACCATCCTCCTCATTGTGCCCTGACGGGCGAGGCTCACCTGATGACCGAGAACATGAAGGGACTGCTCCTGGATGACCGCTGGGCGCCTGTCACTTCGGAGATGGGCTTCTTGGAGACCAATGCGGAGCACGCCGCCCGTGCCTTCGCTGCGTGGCAGGGAGGGCTGCTGGCGCCCCGTGGCATCGCTGTGAAGGTGCGCTCGGTATCAGGCACCCTGGAGCAGGCCCTCTCCGCCCTGCTGCCCCTGACCAGTCCGGAGACGCGGCGGCACCTCTTCATGCCGACGCGTAGCGCCTGGACGGCATACGTCAGCAACGGGTGGACTGGGACCGATGCCGCGAGCGCCATGGGCTACATGGCCGAGACATTGGGCTGTCGGGGTATGCGCGTTGTCGCAGTACCCCACACCTACCGGAAGGGCAAAGGTCGCTATGGTGCCGTGATTCTGGAGGTGTACGGCCCGTACCAGACGCATTGGCTCAACTACCTACGTACCATCTATGCAGCCAACGATGGTGGCCCCTGGGTCTTCGGCCAATCCGGTGAGCCCTTTCCCTTCGAGAAATTGGAGCACTACCAGGCGCGCCGGGTGAGGGACCGGTTCACTTTCGACATGCTCAAGGAGTATCTGCGCCACCTGGGACTGTCGCCCTTCGAGGAGGATTTCTACCTGCCGGAGGGTGCACCGGCGTGGCTGGTGGAGAAGACAGGTACGTTCGTTCCCGCACAGACGGAATACACCCTGGCCCAGGCCCGGGCCCGGGAGGACCTCTGATACACGGCTGCTTCACGTCCAACGACCCGAACGCGGAAACCATCCTCCTCATCGTGCCTTGACGGACGAGTCTGACCTGATGACTGAGAACATGAAGGGACTGCTCCTGGATGACCGCTGGGCGCCTGTCACTTCGGAGATGGGATTCCTGGAGACCTCTGCGGAGCACGCCGCCCGCGCCTTCGCAGCGTGGCAGGGAGGTCTGTTGGCGCCCCGTGGCATCACTGTGGATGCGCACCCTGTGTCAGGCCCCCTGGAGCAGGCCCTCTCCGCCCTGCTGCCCCTGACCGGTGGGGAGAAGCGACGGCACCTCTTCATGCCGACTCGCAGCGCCTGGACGGCGTACGTCGACAACGGGTGGACTGGGACCGATGCCATGAGCGCCATGTCCTATATGGCTCAGACGCTTGGCTGCCGAGGCCTGCGCGTGGTCGCGGTGCCCCACACCTATCGGAAGGGCGAAGGTCGTTATGGTGCCATGATGCTCGAGGTGTACGGCCCGCACCGAACGGCCTGGCTCAATTACGTGCGTGCCGTGAGCGCGTCCAATGACGGGGGCCACTGGGCCTTCGACCAGTTTGGTGAGCCCTTCCCCTTCGAGATGCTGGCGCAGTACCAGACGCGCCGGGTGAGGGATCGCTTCACCTTCGACATGCTCAAGGAGTACCTGCGCCACCTGGGGCTGTCGCCCTTCGAGGAGGACTTTTACCTGCCAGAGAGTGCACCCGCATGGCTGGTGGAGAAGACAGGTCCGGTCGTCGCCACCCATGAGGAGTACACCCTGGCCCAGGCCCGCGAGGACTTCTGACGCACGGGCCGAAGGATCGCATCGGCCATGCACGAAGTCCCCGGGTTCACCTCTACCGTGGCCCCGAGCCGAACCGCGAGCGGAACATGCCCACCAGGTCCTCATCGAGGACGTAGTCCTCGACGTAGAGCCGTGCGGCCTCGAACTTCAGCTCGCGCAGCTTGCGGTAGTGCAGGTCCAGGTCGCGAGGCGTGGGCGTGCCCACGAGGCATGGTGCGTCCTCGAACCGTGAGCTGAGGATGCTGGAGAAGACGCACCCCATGAGTGTGTCCTCGATGGGGTGCAGCAGCTTGAGCGCGGCGCGGATCTTGTGGTCCCAGCCGGTGGCGAAAGAAATCTCCCGAATTTCCCCCACGGGCCTGTGGCTGCGGATGGCGCCCGCCTCGGTGAAGAGGACATCGCGGCGCTCCTGGAAGCGGCGGATGGCCCGGCGCGGGTCGAAGCAGTGGGGCGCCGAGTCATCCACCACGAGCGTTCCGGGCCTCAGCCTGTCCACCTCCACCAGGTTGGCGGCGCTGGTGGCGCTGAGGATGACGGAGGCGCTGTACACCTCCTCGGGCACGGTGCTGCCGGAGATGAAGGTCACCTCCACCTTCCCCCGGAAGCCCAGCTCCGTCACCAGCTCCTCGGTGAGCTGTGTCAGGTGCTCGCGCTTGGCGGGGACGTCGCACAGCCTCAGCCCCCGCGGGTGGGGCAGCGAGCGGAGCATCAGGCGCAGGATGGCGGTGCCGATGGAGCCGGCGCCGAGGAGCGCCACGGACTCCTCCTCCATGCGGCGGCCTCCGGCGCGCAGCACCTGCTCCACCATCATCACGAAGCAGGCGGCGGTGGTGGCATGGCCGGTGGTGAGCCGGGGCAGTCCGGAGCGCCCGGAGGTGGCCTCCTGGATGGAGCGCCCGTAGTCCGTGGCCGAGGGCACCAGTCCTGTCAGGGACACAGTGTCGGCGCCCAGGCGCGCGGCCTCCTCGAGTCCCTGGACGACGGCGTCCACGGTGCGCTGCTTGTCCACGTAGAGCGTGGCGTCCTCCAGCGGCAGCACGATGAGCCCGATGCGGCCGAGGAACGTCTCGTACACGCTGACGAGCGACGCATCCCCGTGAAGGCAGTCGCGGATGAACTCGCGGGGCGAGAGCCGGAGTTGCTCGAGGAAGGCGCGGGGCAGGGTGGCGAGCGCGGCCGCGTCGACGGAGAGCTTCGGGCTGTACTCCACCTTGCGCGCGGGCCGCCGGTCCTCCGAGCCCACGTCGTTGTACACGTCCGCGATGCTCAGCAGGTGCACGGCGCTCTCGGGCAGCGTGGGGCCCGCGTAGTAGAGCGAGAACATCACCTTCTCGAAGAGCACGGGGAAGGAGAGGTTCGACGAGACGAGCTCCTCCAACCGGGCGTCCAGCGTTCCGCGCAGGCCGTGGCGCTGCTCGCGCAGGTGCACCTTGAGGCGCTCCCAGATGTGGAGCACGGAGAGCATCTCCATGAAGTCGGGGCGCTGGAACTGGGCGGGGAAGGGGCTGGGGAGGGTGGTGGTGCCGTTGCTCTCGGCGGTGAGGAAGACGCGGACGGTGTGCGCCAGCAGGTTCAGCATGGCGAGGAAGCTGGCGTAGAACTCGCGGTCGCTCCCGAGCTGGCGCATGGGGATGACGGAGTCCAGGTCCGCGAAGGTGCCGTTGAGGAGCACGTTCTGCGGCTCGATGCACTGCCCGTTCTTGAAGTGCTGGATGTCGCTGGGGAAGTAGCCGAGCAGCAGCAGCCGGGCGGCGAGCTTCACCCACGAGTCGACCACGGCCTCGGGGTCCAGGTTGTGTTTGAGGGTGGCGTAGACGAGGCGCGTGTTGGCGAAGCCGCCCGAGCCGGTGCGCTGGCTTTCCTGGGCGAGCGAGCCGGCGAAGTGGCTCACGCGCGGGAAGGGCGCCTTGGGGAACCAGTAGACGTAGCAGGCGAGGCCGTCGCGCAGCTCGCCCTGGGCGATGGTCAGCGTGAAGCCGGACAGCAGCGGGAGCAGCCGGGCCCGGAAGCGTGCCACCACGTCCTCGGACCAGCGCACCACCAGCAGCGGCAGGGGCACCCCGCCGGGCTCGTGGAACTCCTCCAGGAAACGGCTCTGCACCTCGGCCGCGTGCTGCGCCTCGTTGAGTGCCTCGGGCAGCGTGAGCGCGCCGGGCACCTTGCGCTCCTGGATGAGGAAGTACTCCAGCGTGTTCGTCACCGAGTGCTTCGCGAAGCGCTCGAAGAGCCGCTGCTGGAGGAGCTGGAGGAAGCCGAGCTGGTCATCGCACCGCACCTCGGCGCCCTTGATGGCGAGCACGCTCTCTCCGGGGCCGCGCCGGTAGAAGGAGCGGAAGTGTCCCTGCGGGCGGAAGAAGCCCTCGGTGTCGAAGGTGCCGTTGGTGGGCGGCACGGGGATGTCCCGTTTCATCCGCTCCAGCTCCTCGGCGACCCACGGCTGGGCCTCGCGCAGGTAGCGCCAGAGCGCGGGGGCATCGCGGGCCACGTCCCAGGCGATGGCGAAGGGGCCGGACTCGGCGCGCGGCTTGCGCGTGCCCAGCTCCTCGAGGAGCTGCCCGAGCGGGTGGCGCAGCAGCTCCTCCTGGCTCAGCCCGAGCGCGTACCGGCTCTCCAGCAATTGCTGCAGCTCGAGCTGGCGCATCGAGTCCAGTCCGAGCTCCGCCAGGGTGCGCGTGGGGTCCAGGGCCTCGGGGGCGATGCCGATGAGGCGGGCGAGCTGCTCGCGCAGGAAGCCGGAGGGGCTCGCATCGGACGGTTCGGCGCGGGGGAGCGCGAGCCGGGCCGTGTGGAGCACGTCCAGCGTGCCCGCGAGGAACTCCTGACGGCAGGCATTGCGTTGAATCTTGCCGCTGGACGTCTTGGGCACGGAGCCGTGGCGCACGAGCACCAGCGTGTCCAGGTGGATGCCGTGCGCGGCGGCCACGGACTGCCGGGCGGCGTGAGCGATGTCCTCGAGGCTGTCGCCCTCCCTGTCCCGGTGGACCTCCTGGACGATGACGAGCCTCTCCTCCTGGCCCGAGTCGATGGAGAAGGCGGCGCCGCAGCCGGGGCGCAGCGCGGGGTGACTCTCCTCGACGGTGCGCTCGAGGTCCTGGGGGTAGTGGTTGCGCCCCCGGATGATGACCAGGTCCTTGATGCGGCCAGCGAAGAAGAGCTCGCCGTCCTGGAGGAAACCCAGGTCCCCGGTGCGCAGCCAGGGGCCTTCCTCCGTGTCGGCACGCCAGGCGCGGAAGGTGTGCTCGGTCTCCTCGGGGCGGTTCCAGTAGCCCTGGGCGACGCTGGGGCCGGAGACCCAGATTTCTCCCACGCGGTCGGGGGCGCAGCGCGTGCGCGTGACGGGGTCCACGATGATGACCTGTTGCTCCAACCACGAGCGGCCCAGTCCCACCATGCGCCGCGAGCCTGGAGTCCCCTCGGGAAGCTCGACAATCCACCAGGACTCGAGCGCCGCGCCGTCCACCGTGCGCACCGTCCGGCGAGCCCCCGGGAAGCCTCCCGTCACCATGAGCGTGGCCTCGGCCAGGCCGTAGAGGGGACGCAGCGCGTCCGGGCGGAAACCCGCGGGCGCGAAGTGGCGCGTGAAGCGCTCGAGGGTGTCGGGGCGCACGGGCTCGGCGGCGTTGAAGGCATAGCGCCAGCTGCTCAGGTCGAGCGCCTCGCGCTGCTCCAGCGTCACCTTGCGCGCGCACAGGTCGAAGGCGAAGTTGGGCCCGCCGCTGAGGGTGCCCCGGTAGCGGGAGATGGCCTGAAGCCAGCGCACCGGCTTCTGCAGGAAGCTCTCCGGGGGCATGAGGACGATGCGGAAGCCGGCGTACACCGGTTGCAGCACGCAGCCGATGAGCCCCATGTCGTGGTACATGGGCAGCCAGCTCACGCCGACGGAGTCCTCGGTGCTGCCAAAGGCCCGCTGGATGATGGCCGCGTTGTGGAGCAGGTTGCCGTGGGTGAGCAGCACGCCCTTGGGCACGGCGGTGGAGCCCGACGTGTACTGGATGAAGGCGAGCGAGCTGGACGTCACGTCCGCGGGCCGCCACTCCGCCTCGCTGCCCGGGGCGATGTCATCGGTGGCCACCCATCGCAGCGAGGCGAGCTCCGGCGAGTGGCTGGCGAGTCCATCCACCAGGTCCCGGATGGAGCCGAGCGTGAGCACCAGGGTGGCCTGGGCGTCCTGGGCGATGGCGCGCAGCCGAGGCAGCGTGCGGTGGAGACGGGTGGGATCCGGCGGGTACACCGGCACGGCCACGACTCCGGCGTACAGCGCTCCGAAGAAGGCGGCGGCGTAGTCCAGTCCGAAGGGGTAGAGAAGCAGGGCACGCTCCCCGGCCGCGGCGTACCGCTGGAGCGTGGCGGCGATGGCTCGCGCCTGACGATCCAATCCCGCGAAGTCCAGGTGCCTCGTCTCCGTCTCTCCGTCTTCCAGGAGGGTGAAGACGCGGCGCGAGGGCTGTTCGAGCGCCCTCTTCCGCAGGATGTCCACAAAGGTCGAGCCGTGCTCGCGCCGCGCTACTGCCTGGGGCTTCATGTCTCTCGGCACCGCGGAAGGGGGAGACGCCGCGTGGGGGAGCGCGGCGGTGCCGGAAGGGAATGGGGGTTCCCCAGGCGGCTGGATCTTCATCCGGCCGCTCGCCCGCTTCAACGGCGGAGGGGAAACCCCTGATGCATCGGGTGGGGTGATTGCCACCCCACGGATGACCTCAGCGTCGCGGCGAGTGTGTGCGGCGGGCGCTCGCGGAGGCGGGAGCCAGCTTGCGCCGGCCGAGCAGCGCGGCCAGGGTCAGCGCGGCGGCGACGAGCAGGGGCGTGCCGCCGGTCGAGGAGGCGCCGCAGCTCGCGGGGGGCACTCCGGTCGCGAGCGTCGAGTCACCCGGGACGATGCCGCCCGCACCCGGAGTGGAATCGCTGGAACCCGAGGGCACCTGGGCGATGGGGCCCTGTTGTTCGTCGGGGGGGCCATCCGAGGGAGTGGGGGTACCGGGAGTCCCGGTTGCCGGGTCCGTCTCCGGAGTGGGCTCCGGAGTGGGAGTGGCGACGGCGGGCATCACGTCCTCGAGGCTGGTGGCCTGGACGAAGCCATCGTGGAAGACCACGCCTTCCGGCGCGATGGACTCGTCGCGGTAGAGGCCGAGCTTGAGGTAGTTGCGCTGGCCCGAGTACTGCGTGGCCAACTTCATCTTCGGCAGGACGACCTTGCCGTCGTGGTAGAGCTCGACGAAGCCGACGTTCGGGTCGGGAGACCACTTCACGTGCAGGATGAAGTCGTTCCAGTGCTCGCGCTGGAGCGGCGAGGTCCAGACGATCTTCCCGCTGCTGCCGCCCACGCGCAGGGTCAGCGTGTCATTCACCACGTAGAACTCGAGCGGCGGAGAGCCGCCGTTGCCATCGTGGTGCCACTGGGTGAACAGCGCCCACTTGGGAGAGCGCGGGAAGCTGCTCGGGAAGAGAGTGCTCCACTTGTAGAAGTACTCGGAACCGGGCTCCTCGCGGCCCATGTGGAGGACCTCGTTGCGGTTGCCACTGGCGTTGATGGGATCATCGCCCTGGTGGACGGTGGCCTTCAGCGCGTAGCGGCCCTCTCGCACGGGGGAGCTGACCACCTGCAGGCGGCTGGCGGAGACACTCTGCTCGCGGTCCCACTGCGAGAGATTGCCGGTCTCGAAGTCTCCCTTCCACACGGTGGAGGCGAGCGCCACGGTGGGCAACATCAGCGCGAAGGGGGCAAGTTTCAGCAATCGCTTCAAGCTCGGTCCTTTCGTTCCGTTGGGCTCTCACGGACAAATGGCCGCGCTTGTGACTTCCCGGGCTGCTCCCCTGTCAGCCCCTCTGGAAGCAGGTGCTCTTCGTCTTGCTCGGGCACGCTCGGAACACACGGGCGCCGCGCAGGGGGCCCGCTCGGCGAGCAGGCACGGGCCCCCCTGGCATTTCAGGCGTTTAGCGCCGCGGCGTGGTGGCGGAGGTGGTCCGCGATGAACGTCGAGACGAAGTAGTAGCCGTGGTCGTACCCGTCCTGGACTCGGAGCGTCAGGGGCTGCCCTGAGTGCTTGCAGGCCTCCTGGAGGAGCTCGGGTTTGAGCTGCTCGACGAGGAACTTGTCACGCGTGCCCTGGTCCACGAGCAGGGGCGGGAGACGCGCGCCCGAGGAGATGAGCTCGGTGGTGTCCCACGCACGCCAGGCCTCCCTGTCAGGTCCGAAGTAGGTGGTGAATGCCTTCTGTCCCCAGGGGCAGCGCATGGGGGCGCTGATGGGAGCGAAGGCGGAGACGGAGCGGTAGCGGCCGGGCTGGCGCAGGGCGCAGACGAGGGCACCGTGTCCGCCCATGGAGTGGCCGAAGATGCCCTCGCGGTCCATGCGCGCGGGGAAGTTCTTGCCCACGAGCTCGGGCAGCTCCCGGGTGACGTAGCTGAACATGCGGAAGCGCGAGGCCCAGGGGGGCTGGGTGGCATCCACATAGAAACCGGCGGCGGTGCCCACCTCCCAGTCAGCGTCCTCCTTCGGAATGCCGGTGCTGCGAGGGCTGGTGTCGGGGACCACGAGCATCAGCCCCAGCTCGGCGGCGAGCCGTTGCGCACCGGCCTTGATGAGGAAGGTCTCCTCGGTGCAGGTGAGCCCCGAGAGGTAGTAGAGGACGGGCACCTTGCCCGCCCGGGCCTGGGGGGGCAGGTAGACGGCGAAGCGCATCTCGCCGCCACACACCTCCGAGTCATGGCGGTAGAAGGCGACGGTTCCGTCGAAGCAGCGGTGCTCGGAGGCGAGCCGGAGGTTCGGCTCCATCCTCAGTACCTCACCACCGAGCGGATGGACTCACCCCGGTGCATCAGGTCGAAGCCCTCGTTGATGCGCTCGAGGGGCAACGTGTGGGTGATGAGCGGGTCGACCTGAATCTTGCCCTCCATGTACCAGTCGACGATGCGGGGCACGTCGGTGCGGCCCCGGGCGCCGCCGAAGGCACTGCCCTTCCACACGCGCCCGGTGACGAGCTGGAAGGGACGGGTGCGGATCTCCTCTCCGGAGGCGGCCACTCCGATGATGATGCTCTCGCCCCAGCCGCGGTGGCAGCACTCGAGCGCCTGCCGCATGGTGTTCACGTTGCCGACGCACTCGAAGCTGTAGTCGGCGCCGCCCTGGGTGAGGTTGACGAGGTAGGGCACCAGGTCGGCGCCCACCTCGTTCGGGTTGACGAAGTGGGTGAGGCCGAACTTCTCGGCGGTGGCGCGCCGGGCGGGATTGAGGTCCACGCCGACAATCTGGTCCGCGCCCACCATGCGGCAGGCCTGCACCACGTTGAGGCCGATGCCACCCAGACCGAAGACGACCACCCGGGCCCCCGCCTCCACCTTCGCGGTGTAGACGACGGCGCCCACGCCCGTGGTGACTCCACAACCGATGTAGCAGACCTTGTCGAAGGGCGCGTCCTCGCGAATCTTCGCCACGGCAATCTCGGGGAGCACCGTGTGGCTCGCGAAGGTGGACGTCCCCATGTAGTGGTAGATGGGCTGCTTCCCGATGCGGAAGCGGGTGGTGCTGTCGGGCATGAGGCCCTTGCCCTGGGTCGCGCGGATGGCCGTACAGAGGTTCGTCTTGCGCGACAGGCAGGATTTACACTGGCGGCACTCGGGGGTGTAGAGCGGGATGACGTGGTCGCCCTTCTTCACCGAGGTGACGCCGGGGCCCACGTCCACCACCACGCCCGCGCCCTCGTGGCCGAGGATGCAGGGGAAGAGGCCCTCGGAGTCCTTGCCCGACAGGGTATACGCGTCGGTATGGCAGATGCCCGTGGCCTTCAGCTCGATGAGCACCTCGCCAGCCTTGGGGCCTTCGAGTTGCACCGTTTCGATGCTCAGGGGCTTGCCGGGTTCGAATGCGACCGCTGCCTTGATGTCCATGCTCGTGTCCTCCGGTTGCGAGATGTAGCGGGGAGCGGCGGAGGATAGCGGGCGCGTTCGCGGCCGGGGGGATTCATCGTCCGAAGAATTGCGCTTCCCGACAGCCGGGGTAACACATGGTCGGATTCATCAGTCTTCGAGTCACACCGGACGAAGCGCATGAGATGCGGAGTCGACAGAGCGCGAGCGATCGTGCGGCCTGGCGGGACGAGCGTCCTGCTGGTGTCGCTGCTGCTCGCGGTGTCGGCCTCCGGGTGTGCACGGATTGACGATTCCATTGATTCCCTCACCCTCCAGTTGGAGGAGATGAGCCGGCCCCGGCACGACACCGCCGGGAAGTCCGGACAGCGCACCGCTCCCCAGCACCTCGCCTCGGTGCGGGAGCCGGTGCCATCGCAGCGGAGCGCCGCCCGGGTTCGGGGGGTGCTCATCGCGGGCCTCGCGGTCAGCCGCGCGGATATCCCGCCCATGCCAGTGGGGACCGAGCTCCGACGGTCCCCCCCGGGCCAGGAGGCACCGCCTCCGAGGCTGGCCCGGAGAGCCGAGCCCTTGCAGGTGAAGAAGGTGCTCGCACCCGGTGTCGGGTCCGCCCAGGAGCGGACACGGGTGAGCGCGCCCGAGAAGTGGGCGCGCCAATCGGCCGCCGGCCTGCAGCCGGTGAAGGCCATCCGTCAGACAGACGTCGGAGCACCGCGGCAGGAGGTCAACACTCGCCGCGGTCGAGGGATGATGCAGGGGGTCGCACGAGGCCGGGGGATAGACTCCACCGAGCCGGCGGACCTCGCGCGCCCGTTGCCGGGCGGCACATCCCTGTGGGCAGGAGGTACTCTGCCCGACACTCCCCGTTCGCGGTGGGGCCCAGAGCCCACAGGGAGACTTGAAGCCGCGAAGCCTCATCCCCAACTCCTCGCACACCTCGAAGCCGCCAGGACACCTGACGGGGCGGCGGGCGTGGAGGGTCGGAGGAGGCGTGTACATGAATCGGGGAGTCGTGACTCGGGCCACCAGGACCTGTGTGCTCGCGGCAGCTGTGTGGCTTCCGGCTGGCGCGTGGGCGAGCAACCCCCACCTGTCGTTTCCGGTGGTGCTCCCCGAAGGGTCGGGCCTGTCGTTGCGCACGGGCCTGATGGCCCCGCGCCTCGAGGGCCACTGGTGGTACGGATGGAGGGAGGAGGGACAGGAGCCGGTGGTCTGCGCCCCGAGCACCTGTACGCCTCCGCGCGGCGTGGACGTGTGGCGCGTATACCCCCAGGACCAGGGGGGAGACTGGCAGGCGGGCGTCTTGAATGGGACGCCAGGCGCCACCGTGGGCGTGTCCGAGGTGGACTGGAGCGACGCGCTCGAGAACACCACCTGGACCACCGCGTCCGCCCTCCGAGTGGAGACCACGCTGTACACCGAGCTCGCCGAGCCCTTGCTGGCCTACGAGATGGTGCACCTCTATGGCCAGGGGAGCCGGGAGATGCAGGGCGTGGTGGCATCGGACACGGACCCGGCCATCCCCTCGGTGACAGAGAGCGGGGACGCGACGGTGATTACGCCGTGCGCGCGGCTCACGATTCAGAAGCTGGAGGCGTCCGACAGCGCCCACCGGCCGCTGGAGGAACATTTCCGTTGGAACGCGGCCACGGGCGAGTGGAACGGGGCGGCATACACGCTCGTCAACAGCGCGGTCTGGGAGAAGGGAGACCAGGGCCGGAGTGGTGGCCTGAAGGCCGAGGTGGATATCAGCGGCAAGGCACGGTTCCGGTATGACTGGGAGCTGTGGCGCGTCGCGATGCCCTCGCACGTGAGCGCCGCGGGTTGGTATCGACTGACGTTCAGCCTGGATGGGAGCGCCGCGGGTGGCAAGCGCTGTGGCGGGTATGCGCTCAACACGTCGATCACCGAGGCGGCGGTCGAGGTGGGTGACCAGTACCCGGCCGTGGTCGACCCCGTGTGGAACCTGTCCTACGTGGACATCTACGTGCGGCAGAAGGACTGAGCACGTCCACGCCTCGGGGCGATCGGGCAGTCCAGCCGCATTCGGGGATTGTGTGCCAACATCCCCCGCATGCCTCTTGTGACTTGTGCCCTGGTGGTTGCCGCTCTGCTCACGTCGTCCCCGGTGCCCCCGGAGGAGGCCGTTGCGCGGAAGCAGTCGCCCACGCTCCATGCACTGAAGTTCGACTGGAGATGGGATGGCGCGGGCACCGCGGCCCTCGCGGGCGTGCTGGTCACCGGGCTCGTCTTCAAGGAGCAACTGGCGCCCACCGGGTGCCACCTGTGTGACTACACCGTGGAGGGCGGGGACCGGCTTGGACTCGCCGACCGGTGGGGACGCACGGCGTTGCGGGCACAGGACGGCGAGGATCGCCGTGTGGCCTCCGACTGGAGCGACGTGGTGGGCAACGCCGTGCTGCCGGTAGGGATGCTCGGTGCGGAGTTCCTCATGGTCGCCGCGAGTGATGCCCCCTGGCCTTGGCTCGCCGAGGACGCCCTCATCATCACCGAGTCGTTGGCGTTCTCCACGTTGGTGAACACGGCGGTGAAGTACGGGTCGGCCCGGATGCGCCCCTATGCCTATGCGCGCTACGTGGCCGGCGAGAACCCGTCACGCCTCAGCGCGGCGGACCTCTCCTCCTTCTACAGCGGGCACACCAGCTTCGCCTTCAGCCTCGTGGTGACCGTGGGCACGCTGGCCGAGCTGCGCGGCTACCCGGGCCGCTGGCTGGTGTGGACGGTGGGCCTGCCGCTGGCCGCGCTCGTGGGGTCGCTGCGAATGGTGTCCGACAAGCACTACCTCACCGACGTGCTGGTGGGCTCGCTGGCGGGCTCGGCCCTGGGCGTGGCCGTGCCGCTGGTGCTGCACGGACGCAAGCCCTCGCCCGAGGGTGTCTCGCTCCGGGTGACCATGGCTCCAGGTGGGGCGGCCCTCGTGGGGCGCTTCTAATTCGCCTTCCCAGCGGCCAGTGGCTGGCGCGGCTCGCGGCAGTGCCACAGGTCGAAGGTCGTCACGGTGGAGGCGCCGCGGTGCACCGTCACCTCGCCGAGTGCCTCGACGCTCGCGCAGCGCTCCGAGAGCCGCTCCTGGCCGTTGTGGAGCGGTTGGCGCCGGTCGGACACCACCAGCAGGTCCCGGCCGTTCAACGCCTCGGACCCAAGCCAGTAGTCGTACTGCAACCCCGCTTCGCCCAGCACGCCATCCGACTGCGTCTCCGGCTGCCCTGGCAGGTAGAAGGCCAGCTCGCTCGCCGTCTTGTAGCCCCAGCCCACCACGAGGGGCTCGTGGCCCGCGCTCGAGGTGATGCGTGCGCGGTGGGTCTCCACCGCCGAGGCCAGCTCGCGCCAGCCATTGGTGAGCGCATCGCGTCCCGAGAAGGGCACCTGCGGCACGAGGGGAATCAGGTACATGCCCAGCATCAGCGCGCTGCTGCTGGCCACCGCGCTCCATGCCAGCACGCGCACCCGGCGCTGGCTCCATGCCCTGTCCCAGAAGCCCGCCAGCCCCACCATCAGCGCCAGGTAGCACGGCGCCACCCAGTTGAGCTTCACCCAGTGGTACGGCGCCACCGCGGAGAAGAGGAGCAGCCCGGGTGCGCTCGCGAGGATCAACAGCCGGGCCCTCGGCTCACCGCGCCAGGCCTCGCGCGCGAGGAGGAACGCGGTGACCCACAGTGCCACGTACAGCACCGGACCCACCGCCACCGCCTGGAGCCCGAGGTAGCGCCCGAGGAGGAACGGCTTCAGCCCGTGCACCTGCTGCACCCGGCCCGAAGTCTGGAAGGCGAAGCTCGCCCACCCATGGGTGGCGTTCCACACCAGCACGGGCGAGAAGACGAGGAGCGTGACCAGCACCGCGAGGTACGGGTGGGGCGTGCGGAGCGCGGCGCGGCCCCGCTCGGAGAGGAGCGCGGTGAGGAGTATCTGGGGAAGCAGGAGCCCCGCGGTGTACTTGGAGAGCATGCCCAACCCGCACAGCGCGCCCAGCAGGTACCAGCGGTAATGGAAGCGCCCGGGCCCCTTGCCGTCCGGGAGCACCAATTCACACAGCACGCGGAGCGCCGCCGCCCAGCACACGACGAGCGGCACGTCCGGCGTCATCACCACCGAGCCGAGCCCCAGCAGCACCGTCGCGTTGCCCGCCAGCGCCGCGAACGCGCCCGCGGCCGGGGAGTAGAGCCGTCGGCCCAGGGAGGCGAGCAGCAGCGAGAGCGCCACCCCGCAGAGCACGGCCGGCAATCGCACTCCCAGCTCCGTCGCCCCGAGCAGCCGCGTGGACAGGGCGATGAGCCACGCGCACATCGGTGGGTGGTCGAAGTACGAGAGCGCCAGGTGGCGGCCGTACTGCCAGTAGTACGCCTCCTGGGGAGCGACCTCGACGAAAGGGGCGTAGAGCAACCGGACGAGTGCGAGCGCGAGGGTCCCCACCACGGCGGCACGACCCCACACCTGGGCGGTGTCCGTCTCCCGCGGCAGGCTGGCGGGCAGCTGCCCGGTGGTGGAGGTGTCCATGGAAGTCTCCCGGCGCTCGGGGTGGGGTCCGGCGCGGCAGGTATACACCTATTTTCAGGGAGCACTTCCCTCCAGCGGCAGGGCGAGCGTGAAGGTGGCGCCCTGGCCTTTTCCGGCGCTCGTGCAGGAGAGGCGTCCGTTCATCTCGGTGGCCGCCAGTGCACTGATGTGCAGCCCGAAGCCGTGCCCGCTCTTCTTGGTCGTGAAGCCCTGGGAGAAGAGGCGTGAGAGGTACTCGGGCGCGATGCCCACGCCGTTGTCGGACACCGAGATGACCAACCGCTCTTCTCCTGTTTCCAGCCGGATGCGGATGCGCAGGCGCTTGTCCGTCCTGCTGCTCTCCTTCAGGGCATGCCGCGCGTTGCTCAGCAGGTTGATGAGGATCTGCAGCAGCTTGTGGCGATCCACGAGGATGGGAGGGACCTCGGCGTACTCCCGCTCGATGAGGATGCCCTCGCTCTCGATGGAACCGGCGTGCAGACGCAGGGCCTCCTCGATGAGCTCGGGCACCGGCAGCCGCTCCACCACTCCGGCGGCCCGCGCATGCCGCTGCTGCATGCTCACGATGGACTTGATGTGGTCCACGCTCTCGCTCAGGGCGTTCACCTCCTTGCGCAGCGCCTCGCGCTCCTTCTCCAGCTCCTCCGAGAGGGCGATGAAGTAGTCCGGGAGCCGTTGCCCGCGCGGATCCGTGGAGAAGAAGGTGCCGAAGTCCGGCGAGTGCTCGCGCAGCAGCTGGGCGGCTTTGAGCAGGCCGGCGACCCGCGAGGTGCGGAGCTGATCGCGCAACAGGCTGGCCGAGATGTTGACGCTGTTGAGCGTGTTGCCCACGTTGTGCAGCACGCCCGTGGCCACCTCCGCCATGCCCGCCTGCCGCGAGATGTCCACCAGGGTGCGGTGCATCTCGCTCAGCCGGGCCTCGGCCTCCTTGCGCTCCGTGATGTCCCGCGCGGAGAGGGTCAGCCCCGTCACCTTTCCCTCCGCGCCCAGGATGGGATTGAGAGAGATATCCATCACCCGAGGTTTGCCTCCAATCCTGTACTCATCCTCGAGCCGCATGCGCTGGCCGGTGAGCGTCGCGTCGAGCCGCGGGGACCAACGCGCCTGGAGCTCGGGCGGCATGGCGGCGAGGAACTCCTGTCCGGGGAGGATCTCCTGGCCGTGATGGGAGCGGAAGGCCCGCCGCATCGCCGCGTTGGCGGTGAGGACGCGCTTGTGCGTGTCGAGGGAGCAGACCAGGTCCTCGGTGCTCTCGATGACGCTGAGCAGCTTGCCTTCGCTCTCGCGCAGGGTCTTCAGGGTCCGCTCGAGTGCCTCTTGGGCCGCATCGCGTGCGGTGCTGTGCAGCGAGCTCACCAGCCATCCTCCCATCAGGGCGATGGCCGCGGAGACGTGCGCGGTGAGGAATTGATGCACGGAGAGGGGCCCCAGGTCGTGGCCGGAGCGCAGGCGGTAGAGCGGATAGAGGAGCTCCACGGCCACGCAGAGAAAGGCCGTGAAGAGGAGCCCCGGGCGTGGGCCCACCATGTACACCGCGAAGGCGGGGACCAGCATGCTGGTGGCGTGGACACCCCCAATGGGGGAGTTGTTCATGAAGATGGAGAACACGAGCGCCACCGCCACGGCCGCGCACAGGATGAGTCCCGGGATGGCGAGCGACGTGGCCTTGCGGGCCAGCGCGAGCACGCTCAGGTAGCACAGGCTCACGATGACCATGGGCACGTGAGCGGGCCTGAAGGGCTCGGACACCAGGTACAGCGACGTGAACAGCAGGGAGAACACGGTGACGCCGATCAGCACCCGGTACCGGAGGAGCTCGGAGGGGGGCGCCTGGCGGAGGTGCTCCGAGAGGAACCCGTCCAGCAGGGGCGTGAGCCAGGTGTGAGATCCCCGGCGTATGCCGCCCGTCGCCGGCGGCGGGGGTTCACCAGGTGCTACGGGCTTGGAAAGGGATGTGCTCGCCATGGGGGTCTGGCGAGTGTGTCCAGAAGCGGACGGCGCTTCAAAGCGAAGATGACGACAAGAAGCGTCCCTTGTGTGAGGGACTCACACGTCCGCGGGCGCGTCGTAGTTGGGCGTCAGGTCGATCACATACACGGTGAGCAGGTGGTAGATGATGACGTTGCTCACCCAGAAGAAGACTGCGGGGAAGCTCACGTAGACGAGCATCGTGCCCGGCCACACCTGCAGGTGCTTGCCGGTGAGCTCCACCGCGAGGAAGCCTCCCACCCACTCACCGGCCCAGCACACCACCGAGGCGATGGCGATGCGCGTCCAGAGCTTCATGCTCTTGGGGTGGAACCACCAGTAGTGCAGCGTCCACATCAGGAACACCGCGCCCGACCAGAGCACCATGCTCCCGAACGAGAACCATCCGTAGGGAGAATCCGGGTACAGCCAGCCGTACGTCCCATTCATCGCCTTCCAGGCCAGGTTCTGGCCCAGCTCCAGCAGCCAGAGCAGCGGAGCGATGTAGAGAATCTGGGTCGCCAGCACTCGCGCGTAGACGTTGAACGGCCGGCGTTGCGCGTCGGTCGTCAGAGCAATCGCGTTCATCGGATTCCCCCCGGAAGGAAAAGATGGGTTGGGTCAGGTAACGGCCGCTGATAGCACCCACCAGAACCCCCACCGCTTCCTTCGGGCCGTCATCCGCTTTCATTCTGGCGCCAAACCTCTATGGATTTCCAGTCCCGGACGATTTTTCCGGTGCGCTGAGGGTGGGATGGGTGGGCGGGCGCTCTTCCGTGACAAGCTCGCGCCGCCCTTCGACAGGAGCGAGTCATGTCCAAACCCACACCCCGCAACATGACCGACTATGAGGCCACCTACCGCAGCTTCCGGTGGGAGCGCCCCGAGTACTTCAACTTCGCCATGGACTTCGTCGATCGCTGGGCCACCGAGCGCCCCGATGCTCCCGCGCTGCAGTGGAGTGACGAGGCGGGAAACTCGCGGCGCTTCACCTGGCGCGAGGTGCGGCAGCGCTCGGAGCACGCGGCGCGGTTTCTTACGGGCCTGGGCCTGCGCAAGGGCGACCGCGTCTTCACGATGATGCCGCGCATTCCAGAGTGGTGGTTCCTCACGCTGGGCTGCATCCGCGCGGGCATCGTCTTCATGCCGGGCACGCCGATGCTCACCCCCAAGGACATCCGCTACCGGCTGGTGGCGGCGGAAGCTCAAGGCGTCCTCACGGACGCGAGCTGTCTGGACAAGTTCGAGGGCCTGGAGGGAACGGGCCGGGTGAAGACCTGGGTGGCAGTGGGCCAGGCGCCCTCGCCGTGGGTGCGCTACGAGTCCGAAGCGGCGGGCCCGGGCGAGCACGGCGCGCGGTTCGAGCGCACGCGGGCGGATGACCCGATGCTCATCTATTTCACCTCGGGCACCACGGGCATGCCGAAGATGGTGCAGCACACGCAGGCCAGCTATGGGCTGGGGCACCAGATTACGGGCCGCTACTGGTTGGACCTGACGCCGGAGGACCGGCACCTGACGCTGTCGGACACGGGCTGGGCCAAGTGCGCCTGGGGCAAGCTGTTCGGCCCGTGGAGCCAGGGCGCGTGCAACGTGGTGTATGACTTCCGGGGCCGGTTCGACGCGGCGCGGATATTGCGGATGCTCGAGCAGCAGAAGGTGACGACGTTCTGCGCGCCGCCCACGGCGTGGCGGGCCCTCGTGCTGCAGGACCTGTCGCAGTACGACCTGTCTTCCATCCGGCATGCCTTGAGCGCGGGCGAGCCGCTCAACCCCGAGGTCATCGACGCGTGGAAGCAGGCCACGGGGCTGTACATCCGCGAGGGCTATGGGCAGACGGAGTCGGTGATGGTGGTGGGGATGTTCCCCTCGCTGGAGCCGAAGGCGGGCTCGATGGGCAAGCCCTCGCCGGGCTTCGACGTGGCGGTCATCGACCAGGAAGGGAAGGAGGTACCGGCGGGCCAGGAGGGAGACATCGCGGTGCGGGTGAAGCCGGAGAAGCCGGTGGGCCTCTTCGATGGGTACCTCAACGACGAGGCGTCGAACCAGGTGTCGTTCCGGGGCGACTGGTACGTGACGGGGGACCGGGCGGTGAAGGACGCGGACGGCTACTTCTGGTTCGTGGGGCGGCGCGACGACGTCATCAAGACGTCGGGCTACCGGGTGGGGCCGTTCGAAGTGGAGTCGGCGCTGCTGGAGCACGCGGCCGTGGCGGAGTCCGCGGTGGTGGGCGTGCCGGACGAGCGGATCGGCCAGCGCATCAAGGCGTACGTGGTGCTGGCGCCGGGCTTCCAGGCCTCGGAGGCGCTCGCCCAGGAACTGCAGGAGTACGTGAAGAAGACGACGGCGCCCTACAAGTACCCGCGGGAGATTGAATTCGTGACCGAGCTCCCGAAGACGGTGAGCGGGAAGATCCGCCGCACGGAGCTGAGGGCCATGGCCCAACATCCCTCGAAGAAGGACTGACGCGAAGGCTCGCGTCAGTCCTCGCCAGGCTCAGATGTGCTGCTGGAACGCGCTCTCGAGCCTCGCCTTCGGCAGGGCGCCCACGATCTGCCCCACCACCTTGCCCTGCTTGAAGAAGAGCAGGGTGGGGACCGAGCGGATGCCGTACTGCTGGGCCGTGTCCTGGTTGTCGTCGACGTCGAGCTTGGCGACCTTGATGCGGCCCTTGTACTGGGTGGCGAGCGCCTCCACCGTGGGCGCGATGGCGCGGCACGGTGCGCACCAGGTGGCCGTGAAGTCCACCAGCACGGGCTCCTCGGCCTCCAGCACTTCGCGGCGGAAGTTCGCGTCCTGAACCTGAATGACGTCTGCTGACATGGTGTGTCCTCGCGTCCCGGGTGGGCGTATGGGCCCCGGGGTTGTGGTTGCCCGACTTCCCATGGCGAAGACTTAAGGGTCACGGCGCGGGTCCGCGAGAGCCCGCCGCGCAATGGATTGTTCCGCGAAGAGCCCCGTCAGCGTGTGCGACCCGGCTCTTCCCAGGGGACCGCGGCGCTGCGCTGGGCGAGCGTGTCGAGGAAGGCGCGCACCTTGAGCGGAAGCTGCCGGCCACTGGGGTAGACGGCGTAGATGGGGAGCCCTGGTGGGGACACCGCTTCCAGCACGGGGACGAGCACGCCCGCGCGCACGTCGTCCGCGGCGAGCACGGTGGGCAGCCGCACCAGGCCCAGTCCCGCGCGTGCCGCCGCGTGGCCGGCGCGAACGCTGGGGACCTGCAATCGGCCGCTCACCGGCACCGTGCGAGCGCCACGCGGGCCCGCGAAGAACCACACCTCACTCGTGCCCGGCTCGGCGACCAGCACGCACTCGTGGCGCTGGAGCTCATCCGGTGAGCGGGGGGTGCCGCGCCGGCTGAGGTAGGCGGGGCTCGCGTAGTAGCCGGTGCGCACGTGCCCGAGCCGCCGCGCCACTTGTGACGAGTCCGGGAGCGGCCCGGTGCGCAGGGCGATGTCGTACTCCTCGGCGACGAGGTCCACGTACGCCTCGGCGAGCGATACCTCCACGCGCACCTGCGGGTGGCGCAGGAGGAACTCGGTGATGACGGGCGTGAGCAGCTCGCCCAGCAGCGAGAAGGTGGCCACCCGCAGTGTTCCGTGAGGCGTGCCTCGCGACTCGCTCAGGGCCCGGTTCACCTCCTGGGCCTCGGCGACGAGCCGCGCGCAGTGGGCGTGGTACTCGCGCCCCGTCTCGGTGAGCCGCAGCCGCCGCGTGTTGCGCTCGAGCAGGCGCGTGCCCAGCCGCTCCTCCAGCGCCGCCAGCCGCCGGCTCACCGTGGACTTGCGCAACCCCAGCCGCGTGGCTGCCGCGGTGATGCCTCCCGCACTCACCACCTCGGCGAAGACGAGCATGTCATCCAGCAGCGGCGGGGTCGGGGACATGGTGCGCGGGAGCCTACGCCTCGGCTGCTGGGGCCGCGAGCGTCAATTGGGCTCTGGAACCCGCTCGACCGCCAGCTCGTCGAAGTTCACGTCGAGCAGCTTGGGTTGATCGAACGTGAAGCCCCGGATCTTCCCTCCCGAATCGAAGGAGAAGGTCATGAAGCCCTGCGGAAATCCCATGGGGTCCCTCCAATGAGTCCGGAAGGTGTCGTATTGCCAATGCTCCAGATCGGCCGTGAAGGCAGGGCTGTGGCTGAACCGGAGCACCAGCCTTCCATTCTCATTCGCGATGGACAGGTCCCCGTACATGCGGTCCCGGTACTTCCCGGCGTACCGCCCCAGTTCGAGTGAGGGCTTCGTCCCCTGTGTACGCGCGGCGACCTGCGCTGCTTCGGCCTCCTTCTCCTTCTGCTCGCCTTCCGTCCGGAACTTCAGCGCGATCCTGGCCCAATCGGTCGGTGGCGCTCCGAGGTAGGCATCGAGGATGCGGTACGCCATCGCGTTGAAGATGCCACCATCCTGGTGCGACAGGACGGTGATGCCGAGGTTCTCCTCCGGTACGAGGATGACGACCGCGGCCATTCCATCCATGCCGCCCGTGTGGGAGATAATCTTGCGCCCGCGGTAGTCGCGCAGGAACCAACCGAACCCATAGGCGCGGAACCGGGCATCGAGGGATTTGAGCTCGGGCCGGGGAGAGGGGGGATTGGGCACGAGCATCTGTGGCGTGAAGAGCTCGCGCGCCACCTTGTCACTGTAGAGCTTCTTGCCCTGGGAGGTGCCCTCCGCCAGCAGCAGTTGCATGTACCTGGCCATGTCATTGACGCTGGACACGATGGAGCCGGCGGGGCCGATGTTGTCCGAGTCCCGGTACTCGATGGCGACGGATTTGCCTTCGAGGCGCACATGCGGCATGGCGAGGTTCTTCGACTTCTGCAGGTCGCGGTAGAGCGAATTGCTCTCATCCATTCCGAGCGGGGTGAAGATGCGCTCGCGAATGAAGTCATCCCAGCTCTTCCCGGAGACCGCGTGGACGACCTCTCCCGCCGCCATATACATCACGTTTTGATAGGCGAAGGTGCTGCGGAAGCTGGAGACCGGCTTGATATGGACAATCCGTTTCAGCACTTCCTCGCGGTTGTAATCCGAGCCATACCAGAGAATGCCGCCGCTCACGTCCGGAAGACCGCTGCGGTGGGTGAGCAGATCCCGGATCGTGAGTTCGCGAGTGACATAGGGATCATAGAGCTGGAGGTACGGGAGGTATCTGCTGACGGGGTCGTCCCAGGAAAGCTTGCCTTCATCCACCAGCATGCCGAGCGCCATGGCGGTGAAGGATTTCGAGATGGAGCCGATCGCGAAGAGCGTGTGCTCGTCGACCGGAGCGGGCTCGCCCACCTTGCGAACGCCATACCCTTTCGAGAGGACCACCTTGCCATCCTTGACGACCGTGATGGCGAGACCCGGCACGTTCCAGTCGTGGATGGCGCCGTTGGCATAGGTGTCGAGGCCCTTGAGGGGGGCCGCCTGCCCCCAGGCCAGGGAGCAACTGAGCAACAGGACGAGGACGGAGATGGAGGTTGCTGCGGTGCGTTGGCGCATCGACCAGGCTCCTGGTCGTGAGGTCTGGAGAGAAGCGGAGGGAGGAGTAACCGGGGCGGGCCGCTCGTGTCCAACGGGCCGTGGGCCGGTTCGATCTCCGGGCACATGACCAATCCATGACATCGATATGCAACGAATGGAGGGCATGGATAGAATCACTCCCACGGCCGGTAAGGAGCTCATTGCCCGGACGCGTCCCTTCGCAACGCAGGATGTCACGCGCAGTTGGTGGCACGTCGCGTCAACCTTGGGCGCGTTGGTCGCCGCCATCGCGGTCGCGGTCGCCGCACCCTGGTGGCCACTGAGGGTCGTGGGCGGGCTCGTCGAGGCGCTCGTGCTCGTCCGCTCGTTCATCCTCTACCACGACTTCATGCACGGCGCCCTGCTGCCTGCCTCTCCCGTGACGCGGATGCTCTTCCACATCCAGGGCGTGCTGCTGCTCACCCCCGCCCGCATCTGGAATGACACCCACAACCACCACCACGCCAACACCGCGCGTCTCTCCGCTTCCTCTGCGGGTACGTTCGCCACGTGGACCACCGACATGTGGCGCGCTGCTTCCACCCGGCAGCGTCTCGCCTATGTCGTCGAGCGCCACCCGCTGACCCTGCTCTTCGGCTACATCACGGCCTTCCTGCTCAGCCTGTGTCTCGTGTCGTTCGTGCGCGACCCACGGCGGTACTGGACCTCGGGACTCGCGGTGCTCGTCCACATCGCACTGTCCGTCTTGGTCTGGGTCGCCTTCGGCCCGGCGGTGTATTTCTTCGCCTTCCTCGGGCCGCTCTTCGTGGGCTATGCGCTGGGCGCCTACCTCTTCTATGCCCAGCACAACTTCCCCGAGATCGAGATCAGCTCGGAGGACGAGTGGACGCATGCGGGCTCGGCGCTCGATGCCTCGAGCTACCTGGAGTGCGGTCCGGTGCTGGCCTGGTTCACGGGCAACATCGGCTATCACCACATCCACCACCTGAACCCGCGCATCCCCTTCTACCGCCTGCCCGAGGCCATGGCCGCGCTCCCCGAGTTGCAGCACCCGCGCGTCACGACGCTGCACCCCCGGGATGTGCTCGCCTGCCTGCGCCAGAACCTCTGGGAGCCGAAGCTGCAGCGGATGGTGGCCTACCGCGACGCGCGTGCTGGGATGTGAGGGCCGCACGCCTTTCACGTCTCACTCGCGAAGCATGGAGATCGCCCGCTCGAGGACCTCGTCCCGTCCCGAGCGGATGCCTTGCACGGTGGGCCGCACCTCCACGTCCGGAGTGACTCCCACGCCCTGCACCGGACGGCCATCCGGGTAGAGCAGGAGCTGGCCGGTGAAGAGGACACAGATGGCTCCAGGCAGGCACACGTTGGTGGTGTCTCCCACGGCGCCCGCGGTGGGTGCTCCCACGAGCCGGGTGCCCGCCGTGGCCTGGAGCATCATGGCCGTGTACTCGGCCTGGCTGGAGGCGCGCTCGTCCACGAGCATCACGGTGCGGCCGGTGTAGCGCGGTGGGGTGGCTCGGGAGATCTCCGAGTCGGAGAACCGCAGCTCCTGGCGCCGGCCGGAGGACACGAGCGGTCGGGCGACCACCGCCGCGTGCTCGGCACCCTTCACGTTGAGCCGGGGCGCGAGCTCCCACGCGGTGCTCTGGGGCTGGCCGCGCATGTCGAAGATGATGCCGCGAGTCCCCTTCAAGAACTCCAGCATCGGGTCGATCTGCTCCACCCGGAGCAGCCTCAGGTCGACATAGCCGAGGTTGCCCTCGAGCTTCCGATAGGGCTCGCCCCCCGTGGGGGGTTGCCGGAAGGGCGCGAGGAAGGCGCGGGAGCGGGGCAGCTTCAGCTCCTTCTGCTTGCCATCCGCGGACCTCACGCGCAGCGAGACCTGTGAGCCATCCGGTCCAGCGAGCAGCATCTCCGCCACCTTCAGCGAGAGCGCCGCGGGAGTCGAGGCCGCGAGGTGACGGCGGAGGAACGCAGCCCGCTCCTCCACGGGCTGTCCGTCCACGGTGAGCAGCTCGTCTCCCACGGAGAGCCCGGCCTCGCGGGCCACGTTGGCATCGAAAATCTCCGTCATCAGGGGGCGGCCCTCCACGTAGCGCGGGAGGATGGGGGCGGTCGCCTCGCCGAGCGTGCGGAAGACGGTGCCGCGCTCGGCCAGGAAGATGTGGCCGTCATGGACGCGGGCGGACAGCTCGTAGAGCGCGAGCGCGTAGGCTCGTGCATCCGAGGCCTCGCGGGCCTTGCGGAGGAACTCGGGCAGCACCGCGTCCCAGTCGTCGAGCGCCTTCGGGTCCGGGTGGAAGTAGCGCATGACATTCCAGAAGCGGCAGACGGCCAGCGCCCTGAGCTCGGGGGAGGGGTACTCCTGGTCCGCGTAGGTCTCGTCCGCGTGCCATGTGGGCAGTCCGGCCCGTGGTGAGGCATTGCGCGCGGGAGTCTTCGCCCTGCCCGAGCGGACGAGCTTCAGCGCGGCCTGGATGGCGGGGCCCTGTTCTCCTTCATCGGCGTTCGCGGGCACGGTGACATCCGCACGCAGTCCTTGCGAGCCCTCGGGGAAGACGAGCTCGGAGGTGCGCACGATGGCGCGGTGGCCACCGGCGAGGGGCAGCTCCATCGTTTTGACGGCGGAGCTCTCGTCGAGCGCTCCCTGGGCCACGAGGAAGGTGCGGGACGAGGATCCCACCATGGCCAGCAGCGGCGGGACGAGCGGGGTGCGCCCGTTGACGAGGAAGGCCACGGAGCGCTTGGGGGCACCGGGCGCGGACGCGAAGCCCTCGGCGAGCTTCAGGTCCATCGTGGTGCCGTAGCCGCCCGAGGTGGCGCCGAACTGGATGCGATAACCCGAGTGCTGGAGGTAGCGCTCACCGGGGCCCGTTACCGGCTCGGAGGGCAGCGCGCCCGCGAGGAAGCCCAGGGCCTGATCCATCCAGATGGCTTCATCCGCGCCACTGGCACGCAGGTCCACGACGACGCGGCGGGCCTTCGCGAGCTCGGGGCCCAGTGCGGAGACCGCCATGTACAGCTCCTGGAAGTTCCCGAAGCGGCGGTCGAGGTCCACCACGAGCACATCCCCCACCTGGCGTGAGAGGGGAGGGGGTTGCGCGCTCGGAGTGGGAGGGGGAGGCGTCTGCCGGACCACCCGCGTGATGGGGTCTCCGAGCCTGCCGAGCATCTCCTGAAGGGCATCGGAGATGGCTTCGGGAGAGTGGGCCCCCATCACCCGGGGCGTTGCCTCCACCAGCGCCGCGTCCCAGTCGAGCTCCCGGGAGGGCAGGGATGGATGGAAGTACTCCACCGCGCCCCAGACACGGCAGAGCGTCGCGAGCCGCGCATCGGGAGTGGCCTCCACGAGCTCCGGAGCGCCCTCGGCCGTGGGGGCCGCATATGCGGCGAGCCCCATGACGAGTGTGAGTAGAAAGATCGCTCCTGGTTGACGGCGAACCCGTGTGGTGGCCATGTTCCCCTCCCGATGTTGCCGCAGAGACACCGGGAGGAGTGAAAGGTTCCCCGAGGCCTATTTTCCGGCCGGCGGGTTGTCCGAGGCGGGCGAGGGCTCCGGGGCGGAGTGGGCATCCACCTCCTCGCGATTGAGCGAGGCCGGTAGGAACGCGTTGGCGAGGACGCCCACGAGCGCGGCCAGGGCCATGCCATGCAGCTCCAGGTGGATGCTTCCCAGCGCCACCGGCACCTTCGCGCCGCCCAGGCCGAGCACGAGGATGAGGCTCACCACGATGAGGTTGCGGCTGTGGGCGAAGTCGATCCGCGCCTCGGAGAGGGTGCGGATGCCCACGGAGGCGATCATCCCGAAGAGCAGGATGCTGACGCCTCCGAGCACGCCAGCCGGGAGACTCTGGAACACGGCGGCCAGCTTGGGCGAGAGGCCGAACAGCATGGCGAAGCCGGCGGCGATGCGCAGCACGGCGGGGTCGTAGACGCGGGTGACGGCGAGCACGCCGGTGTTCTCCGCGTAGGTGGTGGCGGCGGGCCCGCCGAGCACCGCGGAGGCCATGTTGGCGATGCCATCGGCGAAGAGGGTGCGAGGCAGGCCCGGCCTCTCCAGGAAGTTCTTGCCCACCACGCGGCCGTTCACGATGACGTCGCCGATGTGCTCGATGAAGGTGACCAGGGCCACGGGGGCGAGCACGAAGATGGCCGTCCACGAGAACGCCGGAGCGTGGAATGGAGGCAGGCCCACCCAGGCCGCGTCGCGGATGGCGTCGAGCTTCGCGGGCTCCACGGCGCCGAGCACCAGCGCCGTCACGTAGCCGGCGATGACGGCGATGAGGATGGGAATCATCTTGAAGAGGCCGCGAGCGAAGACGCTGGTGAGGATGGCGGCCAGCAGCGTGACGAGCGCGAGCCCCCAGTGGCTCTGGGCCTGGTTGACGGCGACTCCGGCGAGGCTGAGCCCGATGACGATGATGACGGGGCCGGTGACGATGGGCGGGAAGATCTGCTGGATGCGCTGCACGCCGACGGCCTTCACCAGGGCGGAGAAGACGAGGTACATGGCGCCGGCGGCGACGAGCCCTCCTCCGACGGCGGCGGGACCCTCGGCCTTGAGCACGGCGATGATGGGGGCGATGAAGGCGAAGCTGCTGCCCAGGAAGATGGGCACGCCGAGCCCGGTGAGGACGTGGAAGAGCAGGGTGGCCATCCCAGCTCCGAAGAGCGCGACGCTCGGGTTGAGGCCGGTGAGGAGTGGTACCAGCACGGTGGCGCCGAACATGGCAATGGTGTGCTGGAGGCCCAGCACGACCTTCTTCTGGAGCGGGAGGGGCGGCATGGAGCTTCGCCTTACCGCACCGGTGCCCCTGCCGGGTACTGCCTACTTGTTCGGGTGAGCCCGGCGCGCGGGGCTCGCGACAGGCCGAGTGCTCAGGGAACGAGCGCTCGGGCTAGACTCCCGCTCCGTGCCAGCCGACGACGAACAGAGGCCGGGGCCCGAAGCGCCACCCGATGCGCGGTGGGGGAAGGGAACGCGGGCCCACGAGGAGCGCATCTTCCTGGAGGGCCCGCGGTCTCGCGGGACGGAGCTGCGCCGGGCCCTGCGCATCTTCAGCGAGTGCATCAAGGGCTTCCGCACGCTGCACTTCGTGGGGCCGTGCGTGACGGTGTTCGGCTCGGCGCGCTTCGGCTCGGAGCACCCCTACTACCAACAGGCGCGGCGGATGGGGGTGGAGCTCGCGAAGATGGGCTTCTCGGTGATGACAGGAGGCGGGCCAGGCATCATGGAGGCGGCCAACCGCGGAGCACGCGAGGCCGGGGGGCGCTCGGTGGGGTGCAACATCCAGCTCCCCCATGAGCAGAAGCCCAACGCGTACCTCGATACCTTCGTCGAGTTCCGTTACTTCTTCGTTCGCAAGCTGATGCTGGTGAAGTACTCGTACGCGTTCGTGGCGTTCCCGGGTGGCTTCGGGACGATGGATGAGATCTTCGAGACGGCGGTGCTCATCCAGACGGGAAAGATTCGCAGCTTTCCGTTGGTGTTGATGGGCAGGGAATACTGGGCGCCGCTGGTGGACTTCCTGCGCGGGACGTTGCTGGCTGCGGGCACCATCGACGCGGCGGATGTGGACCGGCTGGTCATCACGGACTCGGTGGAGGAGGCTGCACAATGCATCCGTCAAGGCATGGAAGGCGGGCCGGGGCGCGGCAGGTTCCGATGAAAGGCATGCACCTGCTGCCGCTCCTGTCGCTGCTCGCCTGCCTGGAGGCCATGGCTGCTCCACTCCATCCCCCCGTCTCACTCATGAGCACGGAGTCCCTGGCGGCCGAGTTCCGTGTGCTGCGGCAACTCCCCGATGAGCCCTGGACTCCGGAGCTCAAGGGCTGGAATGGCTGGATGCATCAGGTGATGCTCGAGCTCGAGCACCGCCTGAGGGAGGGGGCGTACCTGAAGCCGGAAGTCGTCCAGCTCCTCGGCGAGCCGGACGAGGTGTGGCCCTGGCTCTCCAGACGGAGCGAGTACCAGTTGGGCTTGTCCGGCTACACGTACGACGCGAGCGAGGTCCTCGTCTATTACTGGCGAGGACTGCACGACTTCCTGTTCTTCTCCTGCGAGGGTCCGCTCATCGTCCAGGTGGACTGGTTCCTGGCCTACGAATGAGCGGAGGGTAGGCGTCAGCTCCAGTCGGAGTGGACGAAGCCGGCCTCGGGCCTGTCGCGGCGCTGGTAGGTGTGGGCGCCGAAGGCGTCTCGCTGGGCCTGGGTGAGGTTCTGCGGCAGCTCGGCGCTGCGGTAGCTGTCGAAGTAGGCCAGGCTCGCGCTGAACACCGGCACCGGAATCCCCAGCCGTGTGGCCACCCCCACCGTGCGTCTCCAGGCAGGCCCCATCTTCTCCAGCACCGGTGCGATGTTGTCGGCCAGCATCAGGTTGATCAGATCCGGCTTCTTCGTGAAGGCCTCGCGCAGCGGCGTGAGCAGCTTCGCGCGGATGATGCAGCCGGCCCGCCAGATGCGCGCCATCTCCGCCAGCGACACGTTCCACTTGTGCTCGTTGGACGCCGCCTGGATGAGCCGCATCCCCTGCGCGTACGTCACCACCCTCGCCGCGTACAGCGCGTCATGCACCCACGCCGCCACGTTCGCCTTCTCGTCCGCGGACAGGGACTCCTTGGGCCCATGGACGATGCGGCTCGCCGCCACGCGCTCCTCCTTCATCGAGGACAGGATGCGCGCATCCAGCGCCCCCGCGATGGAGGGCACCGGCACGCCCAGGTCGAGCGCCACCTGCACCGTCCACTTCCCCGTCCCCTTCTGGCCCGCCTTGTCCAGCACCAGGTCCACCAGCGGCTTGCCCGTCTCCGGGTCCTTCTTGCGCAGCACCTTGATGGTGGTCTCCAGCAGGAAGGACTCGGCGATGCCCTTGTTCCACTGCTCGAAGAGGTTGGCGATCTCCTCCTCGGACATCCCGAGCCCGCGGCGCAGCAAATCGTACGTCTCCGCCAGCAGCTGCATGTCCGCGTACTCGATGCCGTTGTGCACCATCTTCACGAAGTGGCCCGCGCCATCCGGGCCCACGTAGGTGACGCACACGCCTTCCTCACTCCTCGCGGCGATCGCCTCCAGCACCGGGCGCACCAGTGCGTACGCCTCGGCTGGGCCGCCCGGCATGATGGACGGGCCGTACCGCGCGCCCTCCTCACCGCCCGAGACGCCCACGCCCATGAAGTGCAGCCCCTTCTGCTTCCAGGCCTCCTCGCGCCTCTTCGTGTCCAGGAACCAGGAGTTGCCGCCGTCCAGCACCACGTCCCCGGGCTGCAGCAGCGGCTCCAGCTTCTCCATCATCGAGTCCACCGCCGCGCCCGCCGTCACCATCAGCATGATGCGGCGAGGGCGCTCCAGCGCCGCCACGAACTCCTCCAGCGAGGAGTAGCCCTGGAGGCTCTCGGGTGCGCCCTTCTTGCGCAGCTCGTCGAAGCGCTCGGAATGGCGATCCCACACCGCTACCCGGAAGCCATGGTCCGCTACGTTGAGCGCGAGGCTCTGTCCCATCACTCCCATTCCCGCTACGCCGAACTGCGCACGCCCCTTCTGCGGGCCCTGTGCTGTGCTCATTGCGTTGTCTCCTGCGTCCGCCGTGCTCACGGCGTCGAAAGCTGTGTCGGTGTCACTGGCCTTGTCCCGCGGCGGCCCGGTCCATCATCCATTGCGTGTGCTGCACCTTCGCGGCGGGGAGGTCCTCGCCCGCGAGCACCCGGCGCACCACGTCCCGCTTGCCCGCGCCGCTCACCAGGCCCAGCACCTTCCGGGCGGATTGGAGCACGGGCAGCGTCAGCGTCATCCTCCACGGCGGAGGCTTGGGGCCCACCACCGCCAGCACCCGCCGCTCCTTCTCCTGCAGCGCTGTGTTGCCGGGGAAGAGCGACGCGGTGTGTCCGTCCTCGCCCATGCCCAACACCACCACGTCCAGCGCGGGGGGCAGCTGCTTCTCGTAGTCGCGCGCCGCTTGATCCCTGTCCGTGCGCTCGCCCTGCATCCGGTAGATGTGCTCCGGCGGCACGCCCAGCGGCTTGAAGAGTGTCTCCTCCGCCAGCAGGTAGTTGCTCTCCGGGTGGTCCGGTGGAACGAAGCGCTCGTCCACGAAGTAGAAGTCCACGCGAGCCCAGGGGACGTCGCGCTTCGCCAGCTCCCGGTAGGCCGGCGCCGGAGTACTTCCACCCGACAGCGCCAGACTCGCCCGCTTGCCTTCGGCCAGGGCTTCCTTGAGCGCGCGTGCCACCCAGTCCGCGCCCTCGGCTCCCAGCGCATCCTTCTCCACCACGATGGGGGCGGGCCTCATCCCTTGAGCTCCGTCCAGCGCCGACCATCCTTCGACAGCAGTGCCGCCGCCGCATCCGGCCCCGCGCTGCCCGTCTCATACGTGTGCAGCGCGCCTCCCTTGCCCGAGTCCAGTGACTCGATGATGGGCGTCACCCAGGCCCACGCCTGCTCCACGCTGTCCTGCCGCGCGAAGAGCGTGGTGTTGCCCCGCATGCAGTCCAACATCAGCCGCTCGTACGCCTCCGGCACCGGCTTGTGGAAGCTGTTGGAGTAGTCGAAGTCCATGGTGACGCCGGCGATGTTGATGTCCTCGCCGGGCACCTTCGACTCGAAGCTCAGCGCGATGCCCTCGCGCGGCTGGATGCGCAGCGTGAGCACGTTGGGCTGCAGCCGCTGGCAGGTGTCGCTGGTGTTGAAGAGGCAGTGCGGCACGGACTTGAAGTGGATGGACACCTCCGTCACGCGCTTGCTCAGGCCCTTGCCGGCGCGCACGTAGAAGGGCACGCCCTGCCAGCGCCACGTGTCGATGTACGTCTTCAGAGCTACGTAGGTGGGCGTCTTCGACCCCTTGCCCACCCCCTGCTCCTCCCGGTAGCCCTTGTACTGCCCCTGCACCACGTACTTCGCCACTTCGCTGCCTTCCATGGTGCGCAGCGCACGGAACACCTTGTTCTTCTCGTCCCGGATGTCCTCCGCCGCGAACGAGATGGGCGGCTCCATGGCGCACAGGGCCAGCACCTGCAACAGGTGGTTCTGCACCATGTCCCGGATGACGCCCGTCTCGTCGTAGAAGCGCCCGCGCCCCTCCACGCCAATCTTCTCCGCCGCCGTTATCTCCACGTGGTCGATGTTCTGCCGGTTCCACAGCGGCTCGAAGATGGCGTTGGCGAAGCGGAAGACGAGGATGTTCTGCACCGTCTCCTTGCCCAGGTAGTGGTCGATGCGGAAGATCTGCTTCTCGTCCAGCACCGAGGCCAGGGCACGGTTGAGCTCCTTCGCGGTGGCCAGATCGCGGCCGAAGGGCTTCTCGATGACGAGCCGTCGCCAGGGCCGCTTCACGGCGGGGTCCTCTCGGTACAGCAGCCCGGCACCGGACAGGCCGTTGAGCAGCGAGGGGAAGGTGGAGGCCGGAGTGGCCAGGTAGTAGAGCTGGTTGCCCTGGGTGCCGAAGCGTTCGGCGATGCGGTCCAGGTGCTCGCGCAGGCGGATGAAGGACTCGGGGTCGTCGTAGCCGCCCGTCATCATCTCCAGCTTGGAGGAGAGCCGCTCCCAGGTGGCCTCGTCCAGCGGTTGGGTGCGGGCGAACTTCTGCAGCCCCTCCTTCACCTGGGCGCGGAACTGCTCCAGGTTGTGCTCCGAGCGGCTGAAGGCCACCACGGCGAAGTGGTGGGGCAGGAGCCCCTGGCGCGCCAGCTCGAAGAGGGCCGGGAAGAGCTTGCGTTGTGCCAGGTCTCCCGTGGCGCCGAAGAGGACCATGACGCAGGGGTCCGGTCTGCCCGCTCTCACCAGCGGTTCACCTTCGCGGGGATGGGTCTCGATGTGCAGGCCCTGCTCGTCCATGTCGCCCTCCGGAACTGCGGATGCGCGGGAACATATGCGCTCATGCCCGCGCTGGCGCACCAATACGTTGGGAGGCACACCCGTCCGTGAGGCCTGGGTTGCCGTCCGGTGCTGGATATGGGAGGAAGAACCGTTGGCCGGATGACGTGCCGGAGTTCCCCGCTCGCGAGTGGAGGCGGCGGGTTGTATCCTGGCCTGCCCACCTCCTGCCTTCTTCTTCGACGTCGCATGTCCTCCGATTCAGGTCGTGTCGCCATGCAAGAGTCCGCCCTTGCCCGGCAGGTGCTCGAGACTGTCCTCAAACGAGCCGTCTTCCACGAGGCCGCGCGCATCCGCGTGGTGCGCGGATGGGTGGCGGAGACGCAGTCGCTGTCCCCCGAAGGACTGTCCCAGCATTTCGCCGCCCACGCGCGGGGCACGCGGGCGGAAGGGGCGCGGCTGTTGCTGAACCTCATCCACGTGGAGGCGCGCTGCCGGACCTGTGGCCGCACCTACGCTCCCGAGCACTACCTCCTGCGCTGCCCGGTGTGTGGCAGCTCCGATGGGGAGCAGCTCGGGCAGACGGGACTGGCCGTCACCGCCATCGAGGTGGATTAGCCGCTCGACCGGCTCACCACGTGCCCACGCCGAGGTGCAGCCCGCCCCGGGCTTCTATCTCCTCCAGCAGCGCGGAGCCTCCGAGCGCCAGGCCCCAGGTAGGCATGGACTCCGTGACGAGCCGGCCGTCGTCGCGGGCGTTGTACGTCACCGGGACGGAGAGGCGGGAGAAGCCAGCGGCGCGCAGCAGCTTCTCTGCGGAGCGGCTGAGGAGGAAGGCGAGGGCGAGCTCTACGCCGTGCTTGGCCAGCAGCGCCAGTGCCCGGCGGGTGAGGAGCGTCCCGAGTCCCTGGCGCTGGTGCTCGGGCGACACCGCGATGCCCAGGCCCGCCACCTTCACCGTGCGGCCTCCCAGCAGCACGTCGCGGAAGGTGATGGCGCGGAAGCCCGCGAGTACTCCGCCGCGCCGCACCGTCACCACCAGGTCCGGCCGCGTGTCGTAGTAGTAGCGGCCGTGCAGCGAGGGCTCTCCCGGGAAGGTGCGGGCCACGAGTGCGCACAGCCCCGCTTCCAGCCCGGGTGGGAGCGCGCGGGTGTCGTGCACCTCGAGCTCCTGCTCCTCGCAGGAGGGCGGCCGGACGCGCCCGCGCGTCTTTACCGTCTCGTTGTAGAGCACCACCTTGTGCAACTCCACGGTGCCGCCGAAGACGGAGAGGCACAGCAGGTCGCGCAGCATCCCCTCGGCGCCCTCACCGCGACGCAGGCCCTTGCCTCCGAGCACGCGGATGAGGCCCTGGGCCGCGTCCACCGCCGCCTCCACGCCGTGCAACTTGATGATGGACAGGGTGCCGAACACGTCCTCGCCTCGCGACAGTGCGCCGAGCGCCGAGTCGAGCAGTGCCTCCAGTGTCTCCTCGGCCACGCGCATGCGCACCAGCCGCTCTTGAATGTACTGGTGGCGACCCAGGGGCTCTCCGAAGGTGCGGCGCGCCTGCGCGTGGGCCAGCCCCCGCTCCAGACAGCGGCGCACCGCCGCCAGGTACAGCACGCCGGCGAGCAGCCGCTCCTCGGTGAAGGTGGTGCGAAACAGGCGCACGCCATCTCCTGGCTCGCCGAGCCGCGTGTCCGGGGGCAGCATCACCCTGCGGGCGATGAGGTTGCCGGTGGCGGAGGTCGTCAGTCCCGTGAGGTCCGTCAAGGGGCGCATGTGCACGCCCGGGAGGGCCGTCTCCACGAGGAAGAGGTTCACCGCGTGGGCAGGCGGTACACCGGCCAGCCGCGCCGAGACGATGGCCAGGTCCGCGGACCCCACGTTGGTGATGCTGCACTTGCGCGCATCGAGCCTCAGCCCCTCCTTCTGGGGGCTCACCCGGGCGCGCAGGGCGAGGATGTCGGTGCCGGCGCGCGGCTCGGTGTTGGCCACGGCGCCCACCCACTCCCCGGAGAGCAGGCGGGGCAGATGATGCGCACACTGGGCCTCCGAGCCGGCATGGGCCAGCAACCGCGTGCAGACGAGGTGCGCGAGCAGCGAGGTGGCCAGCCCCAGGTCTCCCGAGCCCGCCGCGAAGCCCGCGAGCGCATGTACCGCGCCGATGAGCCCCTCACCCCCCAGAGTTGGCTCCAAGGCCACACGGAACATCCCCGCGTCGCCGAGCCGGCGGAAGACCGTTCGGTCCAATCCCGTGGGGGCCACGGCCTCCCGAGAGAGCCTGCGACCCACCTTCGAGCACTCGGCGCGGTAGCGCTCACCCAGGGTGCGGAATCGCTCGTGAAGCGCGCTCTTCATGCCTGTCTCCAGCGGTGTGTTGAGTCTACACCCGTGGGTGACGTGGCCGCTGGAGCAACAGGGCGGGCTCGGCCGCGTGGTCGCTCCAACAACAATTCTCATTTGACGAGATGTCCCCGCTTCACTGTTTCAGAGGGAAGCACCGTCTTTTCGCGTCCTGGCGCGTGGGTTGCACAACCCGTTCGGGCAATTCCTTTCAACCCGTGTGAGGAGAGAGATGATGAACCGCGTCTTCGGAAGCATCGCCGTGATGGGTGTACTGGCTCTGGGGGCTGGCTGCGGTGGAACCGAGCTGGAGGAGGCTCAGTCGCCCGACATGGAGGCGGTCACCCAGGCGGCGACGGAGGAGCCGCGCAAGTTGGATGACCTGATTGGCGCGCTCGACCGCGACCAGGGTGTGCTGCACGTCCGCGACGACTCTCAGGACGTCGTCCTGCGCGAGCTCCAGGCCCAGCGGGTGGACGAGACCACCTATCTGACCAAGGACGCGCTGACGGGTGAGGCGACGAAGTTCGTCCTCCAGGCCTACCCGCTGGTCAAGTGGTTGTCGCTGTTCAAGCTCTGTCCGAACGGCCAGTACGTGTTCTCGTGGCTGCAGTGCCCGACGCTCATCGTGAACGACCCGCTCACGCGCGTGTGGATGAACTCCACCTGCAACTGGAAGATCCAGTCGGCGGGCCTGAGCTCCTGCGTCAACACCAGCTCCGGCGCCAGCTACCGCTTCCAGTACCTGGAGGCGTGGAAGTGCGGCGTGGGCACCGGCTTCTGCGTGGAGCGCCGGGGCGCCACGGCCGTCCGCTACGACTACGCCCTGGCGTCGTGCGATCCCTCCATCATCACCAACGTGCAGAGCACCAACTACAACTTCCTCTGCAAGAAGTAGCCGGTGCTCGCGGAGGCGCTCGGGGGTTTCTCTAGAGCCCGAGCGCTTCCAGCGCGTCGCAGTGCGCCTGGTCGAGGCGCTCGCCGCGCCCCGGCTCCAGGTCGAGCACGAGGTGCGGCTCGCCGTCGCGCGTATACGAGGGCCACTCGGCCGCGCCCGAGCCGTTCGGATCGGCCCGGGTGGCGAAGCGGGTCCAGTAGCCGATGATTTTCGAGGAGAGCGCCCGCTCCTGGTCGGAGCCGAGGGAGAGCCGGCCCTTCTCGGCGCCGAAGACGAACGGCAGCTCGGCGGCGTGGGCCGCGCCCAGGTTCATGAAGGGGCCGGAGAAGCTCTTGGGCGCGTAGGTGAAGTGGTAGGTGTAGACAGGCTGTCCGTGCTCCACGTGCGTGCGCGCGAGCCGGCGGCTGGGGCAGAGGAAGAGGGCGTCGCGTAGCAGGTGATCGAAGGCAGCGTGCGGCGAGGCGAAGTCCTTCACCGGGTAGATGCGCAGCAACTCCTCCGCGTGCTCGGGCGAGCGCGCGCGCACCGCCTCCTCGTACTGCGCGGGCGAGTCCAGCTTCGCCCGAATCGTGAAGAGCGAGCCCTCATCCGCGTTGGTGCCGAGCAGCAGCGGCACCCGGGCGTACCGGCCCTCCGCGAGCAACTGGCGCGGCGCCGCGGGCACCACGTCTCCGTCCACCACCGGCGCGAAGCCCACGTGCGGCTTGAGCAGGTCCAGGGCGGCACCGCTCGCGGCGAGGAGCTGCTCGGGCGTCTTGGAGCGCAAGCACGCGGCCACGTCCTCGCCCGTGCAACCCAGCTCGCTGGCGAAGCGGATGCCGCGCTCCTCGGCGCTGTCCTCCTGGGGCGTGCCCGGGTCGCGCAGCGGCGTGGCCGTCAGGTAGCAGGTGCCACTCTCGGCGATGACGCGGTGGAAGAGGCCCTTGGCCTGGGGCGAGAGCATCTGCATGCACGCGGAGACGGCGCCGGCCGACTCGCCGAAGACGGTGACGTTGGCGGGGTCTCCTCCGAAGGTGGCGATGTTGTCTCGCACCCACTCGAGCGCGCGCCGCTGGTCCATCAGGCCGTAGTTGCTGGAGACGTGGTTCGGGTTCTCCGCGCCGAGCGCCGGGTGGGCGAGGAAGCCCAGCGCGCCGAGCCGGTAGTTCATGCTCACCACCACCACGCCCGAGCGGGTCAGCGCCGCGCCGTTGTACATCTCCTGGCTGGACGAGCCCATGGTGAAGCCGCCGCCGTGGATGAAGACCATGACCGGCGCGGGGCTCGCGGGCTGGAGCGCGGGCGTCCACACGTTGAGGGTGAGGCAGTCCTCGCTGGTGCCCTCCATGCGCTTGCCGGTGAACATCTCCATCTGCGGGCAGGCGCTGCCGAAGCGGGTGGCCTCGCGCGGCGCGCTCCACGCCTCGGGGGGCTCGGGCGCGCGCCAGCGGCGGGGACCGGTGGGCGGTGCCGCGTATGGGATGCCGAGGAACGCGGCGCTGCCATCCACGTACGCCAGACCCTGGACCGGGCCCTGGGTGGTGGCGACCACGGGAGCGGGTCCGTTCGCGGGGGCCGGCCCGCTCGAGTGGGCGCAGTGGGTGAGCAGCAGCAGGAAGAGCAGCTGCGAAGGGAGGGAGACTCGTACCGGGATGCGCATGGGGAGTGACGGAATCACACTCCCGCGCGCCTGCCCATGTGCGTGTGGGGGTCAGGCCCTGCCCAGGGCCTGCTCCAGGTGGAGGGCCTCCTGCCGCACCGGATGTTCCTCGGTCAGCGCTGTCCTGCCTGTGCGAAGGCCAGGCAGGGTTGTCTCGAGCGGGGCAGGGGGGCACTGTTGCCGCCCTCCCATGGCCCGAGTCCCTCAGTTCACGGTGAACTCGCGCGAGTAGCCAGTATAGGCGCGGATGAGCCCGTCCCAGCCGGACTTCCAGTCACCATCGTGACGGATGCGGTAGGTGCCCGGCGTGGCGTCCGCCGGAATCTTCCACTCGATGGTGACGTGCGAGCACCCGAAGGTAGGGACGCAGTTGTTGCGCTGCCAGCGGTACTTCGTCTCCCAGTCCCAGTCGTTGGCCACTGTCACCCACGAGGTGCCCGACTTGCGCTGCACCTGCAGGAAGGAGCCCTGGATGTGGAGGTTGTTCTTCGGGTGGCCACCCCAGAACTTCACGCTGACCGTCTCGCCCCGGGTGTAGGAGGCGCGTGCGTCCGTGACGAGGCTGCCGAAGCTCACCGTCAGCGGCTTGTCGTCGTACACCACGCCCGTCTGCACCGTCGTCTGGTTGTTGCGCAGGTCACGCGGGGTGGGGCCCGGCGCCACGCTGGCGCCCGTGCGCATCGCGATGGCCAGCTTGTCCACCTCCTGCTGCACCGCCGCGAGCTGCCACGGGCCGAAGTGGGTGGAGGCGCCCTCGTAGTCCTGCTTCGCGTACTCCTCGCGCGTGGTCAGGTAGCCGGCATAGGCGTTGGACAGGCCGGCGATGACGACCTGATCCACGCCCATCGGCGCGAGCTGTGCGAGCACCTGCGTGCGCAGCCGCCGGCCCGTCATGGTGGTGGGCTCGAAGGGCAGCGCCACCAGCGCCACATTGCCCAGCTTCACCACCTGGAGCGGCAGCACCTCGGGCGTCCACGGGTAGGGCTGCATCGTGCCCATCTCCAGGACGAGGGGCTTCTCTCCCTGGCATGGCGTGGTGGAGAGGGTGCAGTTGAAGGCGGTCCAGACGTCGTGGATGCTCTCGCAGGTGGCGCCCTCGTAGCCGAAGCCCGGGCCGTCCTCGGCGCCCGCGAGCATGGAGTCGCCGATGGCCGCCTCGCAGGTGGTGTGGGCCAGGCCATCCGCGTACTGGGGCGCCACCTGCACCTCGTCCATCTTCACGTACGCGTGCCGGTAGTCCACGCCGCCCGTCAGCTTCGCAGAGGCGCTGTCATAGAGCGTCTTCGCCAGGTTGAACTGCTTGCGGCCGGAGAGCTCCGTGCTCTCGAAGTCGTCCGCGCCGCCCCCGTTGGTGCCGCCGTAGATGTTGGGCGTCACGTCGCCCTCGTTGCTCTGCGCGAAGGCGGCCACGAAGGTCTTCTGCGCCGTGTAGCTCGTCCCCTTGAGTTTCTCGAAGAGGTAGGATGCATAGCCCTTGTTGTCGCCGCTGATGAGCAGGTTGTCGTTGCCCATGGACGTACCGTGCACGGCGAACCAGTTGACGAGGCCCAGCTCGCGCCCGTCATCGCCCTGCAGCCGCAGCAGCGTCATGCGCTTATCCGTGTCGTAGGCGGACTGCGCCCGCTCGGAGGCTGGGTTACGCAGGTAGGCCTCGGGAGAGCGGTTGATGCTCGCGTCGAGCAGGTCTCCGGAGGCGATGCGGATGCTGCCGGGCGCGAGGTTGTCATGGGCGCGGACGATGGACTGGTAGATGCCGTCCACGATGGCGTCGAAGTTCTGCTTGTCGTAGCCGAGGATGGTGAGGTTGTAGAGCGCGTAGTGGGAGAAGCCACCCGGGCCCGAGTGGGTGTGCGTGGCGCTCAGCAGCACGTTGTCGTCCGTGTAGAGGGTGCCGTACTTCGCGCGCAGCTTCTCCACCACCTGCTGCCTCACGCCCTGGAAGACCTGGCCGAGGTCCGTGCTCACGAACACCGCGCGCTTGCCGTTGCAGGGCGAGGAGATGACGAAGGCGCGCGAGCGCAGGCGCTGGTGGATGCCCGCCGTCTTCTGGTCCACCATGGCGTAGCCCATCATCCCCAGCTCCGCCGCCGGGCCGGTGATGTCATAGATGCCCGCGCCGATCTGGAAGCTCTGGTTGGTGGTGCACGGGTCCGCGAGCGCGGCCTGCTGCGTGGAGAGGGCGCTGTCGTCCGGGTCCGCCGGGTCCGGAGTCTCCGAGCTACATGCGCCCAGGGTGAGCGCGAGCACCGCGGCCGCGAGCGCGCGGGGCGAAGAGAAGACACGTCGTTGCATGGGGGCTCCTGTGTCGAGGTCTCCGCATTGTCCGCCCGAGGACGCCGGGGTGGCAGCCCCCTTCGGGTGCCGCGGTGCGTTGAGCGCGGGGTTCTGTCCGCTTCTTCTACGGAGGGAGGGTACGGTGGACGCGCTCCATCGCGGAGATGAGCTGCTCCACCTCGTCCCACGTGTTGGCCACGGTGGGTGTGGCGCGCAGCACCCCCTTGTCTCGCGGCACCAGCGGGTAGCCCTGCAGCGTCACGTTGATGCCTTCCTCGAAGAGAAGCTGGCCGCCGCGCTCCACGTTCTCCGCGCTGCCCACGTAGGCGCTGACGATGGGGAACGCGGTGTCGTTGTCCGTGGGAATGTCCCGCTCCCAGTACGCATCGAGGAGGGTGCGCGTGTACGCGTAGAGCGTGCGGCGCCACGCGTCGCCCTCTCGGGCGTTGAGCTCCAACCCAGCCAGCGCCGTGGCCAGTGACGCCGTGGGCACCGGGCCCGATACCAGGTAGCTCGTCACCGTGCACTTGAGGAAGGGCTTGAGCTTCCTCGGACAGCCGATGAAGGCCGCCAGTGAGGAGTACGCCTTGGACAGCCCCGACACATACAGCACGTTGTCGTAGGTGAGCCCCAGGTGGCGGATGACGCCGTTGCCCTTGCGGCCGTAGGGGTGCTCGGCGGTGGGCTCCTCGCCCAGGACGCCGAACCCATGCGCGTCATCCACGTAGACGATGGCGTCGTGCCTCCGTGCAATCTCCAGGATACGCCCGAGGGCCGGCAGCCGCCCCGTCGTGGACAGCACTCCGTCCACCACCACCAATCGCACCGTGGCGTCCGCGTGCGCCGTCAGTCCCGCCTCCAGCGTCGAGAGCTCATCGTGGCGGAAGCTGGTGAGCGTGGCCCCCATGTCCCGCGCCAGCCGGCAGCCGTCGTGGTTGACCTTGTGCACCACCCTGTCCGCGAAGATGGCCGCCCCCTTCCCCGTGAGTGCTGGAATGAGGCCGATGCCAATGAGGCTGATGGTGGGCAGCACCAGGGCGTCCTCGGTGCCCAGCAGCGCCGCCAGCTCTGCTTCGAGCCGCTCATACAGCTCGGGGCTGCAACACATGCGCGCCCACGAGGGATGCGTGCCCCAGTCGCGCACCGCCGGGCCGATGGCCTCCATCACCTCGGGCCTCAAGTCCAGCCCCAGGTAGTTGCACGAGGCGAAGTCCGTCAGCCACCTGCCTCGGACTCGCACCTTCCGGCCCCGGACGGCCGTGGCCACGTTGTCGTAGAGCCCACTGCGTTGCAGCAGCTCGTACACCTCGCGGTTCTTGTGGCTCAGCACCCGGTCGATGGCCCGGTCGAAGACGTCGCTCATAGGGGGAGGTATCCTCGGGCAGCCCTTTTAACCAATGCCCGCTCCGGGTGTTGCGGGTGGGGCTCCCCTGGCCATCGAATAAGGGGCCCGCTCCATCCGTCCGGGAAGACACCATGAATCGTTTCCTTGGCCCCGCATCCCTCGGCTTGTCCGTCCTGGCCCTCGCGGTTGCCCTCCTGGGCTCTCGCGGCGAGACGGTGGCTCCCGCTCCCCCGCCCTCCGAGCCGCCTTCCGCCTCCTCCTCCGCGGAATGGAAGGAGCTCGAGCGCCGGGTGAAGAACCTGGAGGACACCTCGCTGAGCCTGTCCAGGCGGATGATGCTGCTCGAGCAGCGGCCGGTGGTCTCCTCCGATGGGGGTGTGGTGGCCGCGGCTCCGACGGCGCTGGCCGCCGAGGTGGAGCAGCTCCGGTCGGAGGTTCGCGGCCTGGTGGCCGGCGAGGCGCTGAGCTCCGAGGGAGGGCGCCAGTACCTCAAGGACATGGTGCGCTCGGTGCAGGATGAGATGCGGACCGAGCAACGGGATGTCCGGATGCAGCAGTTCCAGCAGGCGCAATCCCAGGCGCAGGCGGCGCGCTCCGAGCGCCTGCGTCAGTTCGTCTCCGAGGCGCGGTTGAATTACAGCCAGGAGCAGGAGCTCACGCGCCGGATGCAGAACGAGGAGACCCAGCGGCAGGCGCTCTTCGATGCGGTGCGGGCCGGCGACAAGTCGCCCCGGGATGTCCGGCAGGAGGCCCGTCAGCTTCGCGAGCAGACGGACAAGGAGGTGAAGGCCCTCCTCGATGAGTCGCAGCAGGCGAAGTACGACGAGATGCGGCGCGAGGAGCGGCAGGCGGAGCGCCCCTGGGGAGGGCGGGGACAGGGGCCGGGGCCGCAGGGCGGTGGCCAGCCCTGAGCGGGGACTCCGTCGGACTCAGGCGCCTTCGGACGCACGGGCCAGGGCGCCCTCGGTGATGAAGGTGAGGAAGGCCTCGTAGGACATGCCCGCCTCCTTCGCGGCCAGCACGCACGGGGCGCTCGGAGCCAGGTACGAGTTGGGCGTGATGTCGATGAGCAGGGGCACGCCGCTCGCGTCCAGCCGGAACTCCACCCGGCCCCAGTCCCGCCCTCCCGCGAGCTGGAAGGCCCTCACGCACAAGGCCTCCACCGTCTCGCGCCGGCGCCACGGCGAGGCCGGTTGCCGTGTGGGCACGGGCTGGCGCCACCGCGCATCCCTCTCGAGCAACGGTGCGTCTCCGGACAACCCCGGCTCCGTGAACCACTTCGCGTCGAAGGTGCGCATCCGCAGGTAGCCCTCGGGCAGGTCGACGAAGGTCTGCTCCATCACTGGCAATGCACGCAGCGGATGTCCCGCCACCGACACGTAGAACTCGCGGCCCCCCACGTACTCCTCCACCAGCACCGGGCCACCGAAGCGGCCGAGCAGGTGGCGCGCCCTCGCCCGGACCTCGGTGTCGTTCCATGCCACGCTCGCTGCTTCCAGTCCGATGGAGGCGTGCTCGCCGCAGGGCTTGAGGACGACAGGCGGCTCCAATGCCAGGGAGAAGTCCTCCGCATTGGCCGCGTCATGGATGCACTGGAAGCGCGGAGTGGGGACGCCCTCGCTGGCCAGCAGGGCCTTGAGCGCGTGCTTGCTCTTGGTGAGGGCCAGGCCTCGTGCATCCGCGCCGGTGTAGGGGATGCCCAATGCGTCGAGCACGGTGGGCACCAGCAGCGCCGGAGCGCCTTCTCCGCCGAGCGTGTCACACAGGTTGAAGACGAGCGGCGGGCGCTCCCGGGCCAACGCGTGGAGCGATTCGAGCGCATCCGGGCCCAGCGCCAGCGGCGTGGCGGTATGGCCCGCGCGGGTGAGGGCCTGGGCGAGTGGGAAGGCATCCGAGTTGCGCCGCAGGCTTTCGAGATCGGGCACGTACGGGTGGAGCGGATTGTGGCGCGCGAGGACGGTGGCGGCATCCACGTCGTAGGCGACGCGCAGGGGGGCGGAACCTGTTGGCGGGAGGTTCGTGGGCGGCATGGTGTGGAGCGCGCTTGCTATTCCTTGACCGTGGCCCGGGTGCCGCCGTCGGTGCCTCGGATGAGCTGGAGCCCACTCCGCTGGATGCCACTGCCCTTGCCGTAATACCGCCGCTCATACTGCCGACGGTGCTGCTCCGCGTAATCCGGAGGCGTGCTTGCGTCCGGGGACTCCGTCGCCGGAGCTGTCTGCGCCGCTGCGTTCTCGGGGGCGGGAATGGGGCGGGGCATGAGATTCTCCCGCTCCTCGGGGGTGAGCGCACGGATGCTGGCGCCCTTTCCCGCCTCTTCGCCAGGGCTGGCCCGCGTGTTCTTCTGTGACTCCGGCGGCGTGGGAGCGGCAGGTGACGCTCCGTCCGCGGAGGACGCATCCTGCTTCGTGCAGCCCACGACGCTCAGGATGGCCACGAGTGGAAGTCGGGAGCGGCCCATGTGCATACCTCGGCTTCAGGCCAGTTGGCCCGTCACCGCGAGCGTATGTCAGGCCTTCTTGTCCCGTCACCCCATGCATCTGCCACGCGATGCAGTCCAGGCCGGCGGTCAGGCCTGGCTCGAGGGTGGCTCCTCGGGGGGAAGTTGGAGGGCCTCGACACGCGAGAAGGCGTCGAGGATCGCACGGATGATGGCGCTCCTCCCGGTGAAGAAGGCACTCAGGTGCCCACCCGGCAGGTAGCGCAGCTCCGCGCCGCGCCAGTGCTGTAGCAGGCGCAGGGTGGAGGAGGAGGGGACGAAGCCATCCCGGCGCGCGGCCACGAGGATGGCGCGGTGCGGATTGGACAGGGGCGGCAGCGCGGTGGTGGCCGCCGCGGAGAGCAGCTCGGTCAGCCGCTTGCGTGCCGCCTCGGGGCCTCCGGTGGTGCGGCCCAGCGCCTCCCAGTCGGGGAGGGCGGACAGCACGCCCTCGGTGAAGACGGGCGCCGACGAGTGCGCCGCGGCCAGGGGGATGACGGCCGCGGGGAGCGGGAACATCGTGGCGGCATAGGCGGCGATGCTGCCTCCCATGCTGTAGCCGGAGATGCCTACCTTGGGGTAGCCGCGCGCCAACAGCCACCCGAGCAGCGCCGTCGCCTCCACCGCCGTGGCCCGGAACATGAGCAGCAGGTCCAACACGGTGCGCACCGCGGGCCCCTTCTGCTCGGGAGGGCGGCGCGAGCCGTAATAGGGATTCTCCAGCAGCAGCGAGCCCACCCCGTAGTGGGCCAACTCCTTCGCGATGAAGCGGCGCAGGCCGAAGCCCTCGTCACCAGAGGCGGCCAGGAAGACGCACACCGGGGGGCGAGCTCCGGCGTCGTGCGGCAGCAACAGCTGGAAGCGCGCCTCCCGGCAGGACTCCGGCAGCGAGCCCACGGCGGCGGGGCTGGGAAAGCCGCCCTCCTGGATGAGCAGGTGCCCTTCGCGCCTCGGCTGGCTCATTGTCACCTCGGAGAGCTCGGGGAAGGCGAAGCCCACCGGGCCTCGGATGAGCTTCTCCAGCAGCGCGCTGGAGCCCCAGCCGTCCTCGAAGAAGCGGGGCTGGCGGGTTACCAGGAACCTCGCGGCGAGCGAGTCCAGCCAGTGCATGCGATTCATCCTTACAGACTCCCGGGGGAATGCCGCCGGCATCCTCGCCGCGTCCGGGCGGCATTCCAACCGGAAGTGCTGGCGCTATTGCTGTTCGCGGACGAATGCGCGGGCCGGCTCGGGAGCATCCGCCACCGACTCGAGGAGTCCGCGGGTGATGTGCTTCATCCCGCTCGGCATGAGCCCGGCCCGTGCGGCGCGAGGCTCCTGCGGGATTGCCGTACGCTGTCCGGTGTGCTGAGGAGGATAGCCCCATGTCCAGGACGAAGGCGAAGAAGAAGGCCAGGGCGGGAGCGCGGGTGGGGACGAGGCCGCGAGCGCAGGTGGAGCGCGTCCGGGTGACGCTGACGCTGGTGCACATCTTCGAGACCGCGCTGCGGCTGGTGGACACCGAGGGCCTGGAGTCGCTGACGATGCGGCGGCTGGCCACAGAGCTGGGCGTGGGGGCGACGACGCTCTACGGCTACGTGAGCGACAAGGAGGAACTGCTGGAGGGACTCGCGGAGTTCATCCTGCGCGAACAGCCGTCCGTGAAGGACACGGGCGACTGGGTGGCCCCGCTGCGCACCTGGTTCATGGCCCTGCGGCGCACGCTGCGCGCCCACCCGGGCATGGCCCACCTCTTCGTGCTCCATGTCGTCAGCAGCCGCCCGTTCATGCTGCACCTCGAGACGCACCTGGAGGTGCTGCGCATGGCGGGCATCTCGGGCCAGGAGGCGGTGCGCCTATGGGTGACGCTGCTGACCCATACGTTGGGCTTCGTCCTCTACGAGGCTCCGCGGGTGCACGAGCTGGCCACCCTGGGCGAGGAGGGCCGCACCGAGCGGCTCGCCCGGTGGATGTCGCTGCCTCCGGAGCGCTTCTCCCTCACGCTCTCCGCGGTGCCCCATCTCATGTCCTCCGCCTCGGATGAGCAGTTCGAGTTCGGCCTGGACTGCCTGCTCGACGGCATCCGCGCCCGCTCCGCATCGGCCAACACGGCCGGGCTCCAGAAATGACGAAGGCTCCGGGTTGGTGGGAAACCCGGAGCCCTCCTGCTCGCGTCGGATACCGACGGAGACTCGAATTCATGGGTCGGTGAAGCACCACCCGTGCCAATGTTCCAAGTGCCCGGACTTCCTGATGTGCCTTCTCTCGGCTCGGGAGCGTGTGGGACATGAAGGCGCGGGGGAAGTGTAAAGCCACCATACACAGGGGAGCTCAAACCCCTGGACTCCTTCTGGAAATCGACCTCGCACCCGGGTGTCCTGGTTCAGGACGAGAGCGCAGGGGAAGGTGGCTCGAATCAGGACACCCTTCCCACCGCCAGGGAGCGCACCCCCGCGCATCCTCGCGCCCGGAGCCAAGGCCTGCGTGAAGGTGGTATGCCCGGGAGCATGACGAATGCACCCGTGGCGCTCATCACCGGCGGCTCGCGAGGCGTGGGCCGCGCCCTCTCCCTGAGACTCGCGAAAGCGGGTTACGACATCGTCTCCACCTACCGGCGCGATGCCGAAGCCGCCGAGGTGCTCGTCAAGGAGGTGGAGGCGCTCGGCCGACGTTGCCGCGCCGTCATCGCCGACCAACTCGAGCCGGCCAGTCTCCATGCCGCCTTCGACCTGGTGCAGCAGGAGTTCGGCGGGCTGGATGTCTTCGTGGCCAACGCCGCCTCCACGGCCTTCACGCCGCTGATGCAGATGAAGCTCCACCAGATGGACAAGACGTTCAACGTCACGGTGAAGAGCTTCCTGCTGGGCGCCCAGCGTGCCGCGCCGCTGATGGAGGGCCGCAAGGGCCGCATCGTGATGGTGTCCGGCATGGACTCGCGCATGCCGCTGCCCTTCCACGGTTTCCTCGGCGCGATGAAGGGCGCCATGGAGATTCTGGTGAAGTACCTGGCGGCCGAGCTGGCCTCCAGCGGCATCCGCGTCAACGCGGTGAACCCGGGCTACATCGACACCGACTCCAGCCGCTTCTACATGGGCGAGGCCTGGGCCGCGCTCGAGGCGAAGGTGAAGGACAGCGTGCCGGTGGGCTACGTGGCCAGCTCGGATGAGATCGCCAAGACGATTGAGTGGCTGTGCTCCGAGGGCTCCTCGTACGTGAACGGCCAGACGCTGGTGGTGGATGGAGGCCTGGAGGTGAACTACGCCATGCAGTTCGCCAGCGTCCTCACCCAGTCCACCAAGTGAAGTACCTCGCCACGCTCTGGTTCTGGGCCGTCTTCGGGCTCACCGTGGTACCAGGCTTCCTGGTGGGCGTGGCGTTGTGGTTGGTGACTCTGCCGTTCGACCCGGACCGGCGCGTGCTGCACGCCTACGTGTGCCGCTGGTGCTTCCAGTACCTGCGGTGCTGGCCCGGCTGGAGCGTCCGGGTGACGGGACGCGAGCGGCTCCCCGCGGGGCCGTGCGTGCTGGTGGCCAACCACCAGTCCATGGCGGACATCTTCGCGGCCATGGGCCTCTTCCACCCCTTCAAGTTCGTCTCCAAGGCCTCGCTCTTCCGGATACCGATGGTGGGGTGGATGATGAGCCTGCTGCGCTACGTGCGTGTGGAGCGAGGGCGGCCCCAGTCCATGCGCGAGATGTTGGACGTGTGCCGCGCGTGGCTGCACGGGGGCATGCCGGTGCTCATCTTCCCCGAGGGAACCTACGCGGAAGGGGGCCGGTTGTTGCCCTTCCGGCGCGGGGCCTTCCGGCTGGCGCTGGATGAGAAACTGCCGGTGGTGCCGGTGGTGCTCGAGGGCACCACGGACCTCGTGGAAGGTGATGGCCCATGGATGAATCCCCGCGCGCACGTGCGCGTCCAGGTGCTGCCGCCCGTGCAGCCGGAGGACTTCGGAGCGGACGACGGAGTGCTCGCTGACCGGGTGCGCGGCCTCTTCCTCCAGGCCCTCGGTTCACATGACTCCTCGGGTTGAGGTAAAGAAAGGTCATCTCATGCCCACACGCCTGCGCCTCTACCAGGTCGATGCCTTCTCTTCCCAGGTCTTCGGGGGCAACCCCGCGGCGGTGTGTCCGCTCGACTCGTGGCTGCCGGATGACGTGCTCCAGGCCATCGCGGCGGAGAACAACCTCTCCGAGACGGCCTTCGTGCTGCGCGACGAGGTGCGAGGCTGGCAGATTCGCTGGTTCACCCCCCTCCAGGAGGTGGACCTGTGCGGTCATGCCACGCTGGCCTCGGCCTACATCCTCTTCACGCGGCTGGCGCCGGGGCTGGAGCGGGCGCAGTTCAACTCGCGCTCGGGACCGCTGGTGGTGACGCAGCAGGAGGGCGAGTGGATGGAGATGGACTTCCCCTCGCGTCCGCCAGAGCCGTGCCCGATGCCGGAGGGACTGGTGGAAGCCCTGGGCGCCCAGCCGCGCGAGACGCTGCTGTCGAGGGACCTGGTGGCCGTCTTCGACAGCGAGGATCAGGTGCGGGCGCTCGCGCCGGACATGGCGAAGCTGGCGCAGTTGGACTTCTTCGCGGTGGCGGCGACGGCGCGGGGCTCGGAGGCGGACTTCGTTTCGCGCTTCTTCGCGCCGCGGGTGGGCATCGCGGAGGATCCAGTGACGGGCTCGGCCCACTGCACGCTGGTGCCCTACTGGGCGCGGAAGCTGGGTAGGAAGCAGTTGCTCGCGCACCAGATTTCCTCGCGCGGCGGTGTGCTCCAGTGCGAGGACCGCGGCGAGCGCGTGGGCCTCTCCGGACAGGCCGTGCTGTACCTCGAGGGCTACATCACCTTGTGAGGCTCCTTCTTCCCCTGGGTGGGGGGGAGGGGTTTTCCTCCGCCTCGCCGGGGCGAGCCACCGAGAGGGGGCGCTGCCGGAGCAGCTCCGCGAGCAGCTCGCTGAAGGCCGTCACCTTGCGCGGTACGTGCTTGCGCCCCGGGTGCACCAGGTACACGGCTCCCGTCTGGCCCACCCAATTCGGCATCACGCGTACCAGCGTCCCCGCCGCCACCTCGGCGTCGGCCATGAATGAGGGAATCGCTCCGATGCCTGCCCCCGCCTTCAGGGCCTCGCGTACGAAGAACATGTCGTTGCACGTGATGCGGGGCCGCGCATCCACATCGGCTGTCGAGCCGGGTCCGGCAAGTAACACCTGCATCGTGCCGGGGTAGGCCACCCAGTCATGGCTCCGGAGCTCCTCGGGTGTGCGAGGCACTCCCCGGCGCGCAAGGTATACCGGCGCCGCATGGAGCTGGGCAACAATGGTCCCCACCCTTCGGGCAATGAGTGATGAGTCGCGCAGGGGTTTCTTCATCGAGACGCGCAGCGCGAGGTCGAACCCGTCCCGGACGAGGTCCACCACCGCGTTGGTGAGGTTCACTTCCACCTGGGTGTCCGGGTAGCGGGTCGTGAAGCGCGTCACCGCCTCCGACAGCACCATGGCGCCGAGATCGACGGTCGTGGTTACCCGCAAGGTGCCGGACGGTTCCTCCTCTCGCTCCGGAAGCTCCTCCAGCGACGCTTCCAGAGCAGCCAGAGAGGGAGCCATCCGAGCGTAGAGTGCCGCGCCAGCGGTGCTGGTCGACACCTTCCTCGTCGTCCGGTGGAAGAGCAGGACTCCGAGCGACTCTTCCAGCGTGGCCACCGCACGGCTCACGGTCGAGCGCGGCACGCCGAGCCGTTCAGCGGCGTTGGAGAAGCTCCCTGTGTCGTGGACCGCGACGAAGGCGCGGACGAGGTTCAAATCGATTGTTGCCATGGTGCACCACAGATGTTCGCCTCCGAGCATTGTTTCTGATGCAGCACGAATGCAAGTTGCTCGTGTCCAACAACGGAGACTTACATGTCCGCTTCAGCTCTTCTCGTGACGGGTGCCTCGGGTCAGCTCGGCCGCCGCGTTCTCGAACTCCTGCTCGACCGGAAGGCGGGCCCGCTCATCGCCACGACGCGCAACCCTGAGTCCTTGAAGGAGTTCGCCGCGCGGGGTGTCGAGGTCCGTCGCGCCGACTTCGACGACGAAGCCGGCCTGGTCCAGGCCTTCCGGGGAGCCGGGCGCGTGCTGCTCATCAGCACGGACGCCCTGGACCGTCCCGGCCGCCGCATCGCGCAGCACCGGGCGGCGGTGCGCGCCGCGGAAGCAGCGGGGGTCAAGCACGTCGTCTACACGTCGGTCCCCAACCCCTATCCCGGCTCCCCCGTGGCCGTCGCGGATGATCACCGCGAGACCGAAGCCGCGCTCGCTGCGTCTCGTCTCGACTTCACCATCCTGCGCAACAACCTCTACCTGGAGCTGCAGCTGCAACCGCTCAAGTCGGCCATCGCCTCCGGGCAGCTCGTCGATGCGCGCGGCACGGGGGCGACCGCCTTCGTCACGCGCGAGGATTGTGCCCGGGCAGCAGCGGCGGCGCTGGCCGAGCCGGCGACGGGCCGGCGCACGCTCGACGTGACGGGGCCCGCGGCAGTGACGAGCGATGAGCTCGCTGCGATCACCAGCGAGTTGGTGGGCCGCAAGGTCGTGCACGTCTCGGTGCCTCCCGACGCGCTGATTCAAGGAATGGTGGAGCACGGCCTGCCGCGGCCCGTGGCGGCTCTCCTCGCGTCGTTCGACGCTGGCACCCAGAAGGGGGACTTCTCCGGCGTCACCGATACGGTGCAACGCCTCACGGGACGCGCGCCGCAGTCGGTGCGCGACTTCCTCGCGTCCCACCGCGCGGCCCTGACCGGGAACTGATGCTTCCGTGGCTCGAAGGATCTGCCCGTAATGCTCACCGGTGAGGACCGGAACGGGCAGGGGCCAATCCACTGCGCATCGATGCGCAGTGACATGGGGGGTGCCCAATCCACTACTCACTGGTGAGGACCGGAACGGCAGGGGCCGATTCACTTCTCACCGGTGAGGACCGGAACGGCAGGGGCCGATTCACTTCTCACCGGTGAGGACTGGAACGGCAGGGGCCGATTCACTTCTCACCGGTGAGCAGTGGAACAGCTCGGGCGGCTGCGTAGCAGTTTTGCAGCTGGCCTGTATTCGCCCGACATCCGACGGTCTCCATGTAGGTGTCACTCCCGGGGTTGGCGCCGCGACCGTCAGCGGGCACACTGCGCGCCGCCTGAACGTACGAGCAGGGGGAGGGCTCCTCTGCCTGCTCGTGACGGACACAGGAGGGGAGCGCACGGATGCGCCTGCTGCACACGTCGGACTGGCACCTGGGACACACCCTGTATGACACCTCGCGCGAGGCCGAGCACGAGGCCTTCCTCGAGTGGTTGCTCGACTCGCTCGAGGCCCACAAGGTGGATGCGCTCCTGGTGGCTGGCGACATCTTCGACACCGCCAACCCCAGCGCTGAGGCCCAGGCCGCCTGGTATCGCTTCGTCGCCCAGGCCCGGATCCGCTGCCCGAAGCTGGACCTCGTCGTCATTGGCGGCAACCACGACTCGGCGGCCCGGCTGGATGCGCCCGATCCCCTCTTCGCCGCGCTCGGCGTGCGTGTGGTGGGCGGGCTCCCCAAGGTCCAGGGTGCGGTGAACCTGGAGCGTCTGCTGGTGCCGTTGAAGAACGCCCAGGGCAAGGTGGGCGCGTGGGTGGCGGCCGTGCCGTACCTGCGGCCCGCGGACCTGCCGCTCGTCCCGGAGGAGGCGGGGGACAAGCTCGTCGAGGGCGTGCGCTCGGTGTACGCCGAGGTGCTGGAGGGCGCCCGCTCCCAGCGCAAGCCGGGCCAGGCGCTCGTCGCCATGGGCCACTGTTACATGGTGGGCACCGAGCTGTCCGTGCTCAGCGAGCGCAAGATTCTCGGAGGCAACCAGCACGCGCTCCCGGTGGACCTCTTCCCCGAGAACGTGGCGTATGCGGCGCTCGGGCACCTGCACAAGGCGCAGCGCGTGGGCGGACGCGAGGGCGTACGCTACAGCGGCTCGCCCCTTCCTCTGTCGCTCTCCGAGGCCAGCTACGCCCACCAGGTGCTGCTGGTGGAGCTCGAGGGCGAGCAGCTCTCCTCCGTGAGGCCGCTGCACGTGCCTCGCCGGGTGGAGATTCAGCGCGTGCCTCCGCGCGACGCGGCCACGCTGGATGAGGTGGTGCAGATGCTGGAGGCCCTGCCGGAGTTGGAGCCGGAGACCCCCGACTGGCGCCGACCCTACCTGGAGGTGTGCGTCGCGCTGCCCCGCCCCGAGCCCGCACTGCGCCGCCGGGTGGAGGCCGCGCTCGAGGGCAAGGCCGCCCGGCTGGTGAAGCTCACTCCCGCGTATACCGGCAGCGGCAACGCGCTCGCGGATGACCGGCCGGGGGTGTCCCTCAAGGAGCGCACCCCCGAGGACGTGTTCCGCGCCCGCTACGCTCGTGACTACACCGAGCCGCCCGACCCGGCGTTACTCGAGGCCTTCCACGCGCTGCTCACCCAGGTGCAGGAGGATGCGTCATGAAGATCCTCTCCATCCGCGGCTGCAACCTGACGAGCCTCGCGGGCGACTTCTCCCTGGACCTGGACAAGCCGCCGCTCGACAAGATGGGGTTGTTCGCCATCACTGGCGCCACGGGAGCGGGCAAGAGCACGCTGCTGGACGCCATGTGCCTGGCCCTCTTCGATCGTACCCCCCGGCTGGGGGATCGCGGCGGCGTGCCGGTGGGACGCCCCGAGGAAGATGAGGACGCGCGGCTGACAGCCTACGACGTGCGCGGTGTGCTGCGGCGTGGCGCGGGCGAGGGCTTCGCCGAGGTGGACTTCCTGGGCAAGGACGGCCGGCGCTACCGTGCTCGTTGGTCCGTGTGGCGGGCGCGTAGCCGCGCCGAGGGGCGCTTCCGTCCGCAGGAGATGAGCCTCACCGACCTGGCCACCCAGCAGCAGTTCGGGCGCACCAAGTCCGAGGTGCTCAAGGCCATCGAGGAGCGGCTGGGCCTGTCCTTCGATCAGTTCCGGCGCTCGGCGCTGCTGGCGCAGGGCGAGTTCGCCGCCTTTCTGCGCGCGGATGCCAACGAGCGCGCGGAGCTGCTGGAGCGGATGACGGGGACGGAGGTGTACAGCCGGGTGTCCATGGCCGCGCACCAGCGCCACAAGGAGGTTCAGGAGGAGCTGGAGAAGCTGGCGCAGGGCGTGGCGGCCATTCCCCGGCTGTCGGAGGAGGAGCGTCAGGCGGCCGAGGAGGGGCGGGCGCGCGAGGAGGTGGCGCTGGCCGAGGCCCAGGCCGCTCAGGCGAAGGCGGAGCAGGCGCTGCGCTGGTACACGGAGCGGGCGCAATTGGTGGCGCAGGAGGCGGATGCGGAGCAGTCGCGCCAGCGCGCGGCGGAGGCGCTGGAGGCCTCGGAGCCCCGGAAGGCGGAGCTGGATAGGGTCCGCGCGGCGGAGGTGTTGCGGGCGCCGCTGAACCGGGCGGCCGAGGAGTCGCGGAAGCTGGTGGCGGCGGAGTCGGCGCTGGCGGCGCGGCGCGCGGAGGCGGAGGCAGCGCGAGCCTTGGCGCAGGCGCGCGAGGAGGCCCGGGCGAAGACGGAGGGGCGGGCCAGGGCGGCGGTGGAGGCGGAGGCCGCGGCGCGCCCGGCGTTGGAAGAGGCCGTGAAGCTGGATGCGGCGCTGGAGCGCACGCGGAGCGATGTCCGGGAGGCGGCGGGCAAGCTGGATGAAGCCCGGGAGTCCGAGCGGCAGGCTCGTGACGAGGTGGCTCGGGTGGCGGGGGACGAGTCGGCCGCGCGCTCGGCGATGACCGCGGCACAGGCGTGGCTGACCGAGCACGGGCGTGTGGCGGCGCTGGCCCGTGAGTGGCCCCGGTGGGAGGCGGAGCTCACCCGCTATGAGCGCGCGGCGGGGGAGGAGGCCAGGGCTCGCGGGGCATTCGCGAAGGTGCACGCACGGGCCGAGTCGTTGAGTGCGGACGTCCAGCGCCGCGACGAGGAGCGCCGCAAGGCGAATGAGTCCGTGGAGGCCGCAGCGGCCGCCGTGGCCAGTGCCGAGGCCTCGCTGGGCGAGGATGCCGGCTCGGAGCGGCGGGTCCGGCGGGAGTCGCTGCTGTCCCGGCAGGAAACGCTGCGAGCGCTGACGGACGCGTGCAAGGGCGTGAAGGAGGCCGCCCTCGCCGAGCAGGAGGCCTCCGGGGAAACCACGAAGGCTCGGGCGGAGCAGACCGCCGCGGCGACCGGGTCCGAGGCCGCGAAGGTGCGCCGCATCGGGCACGAGGCCGCGCTGAAGGAGGCCCGCCGTGCGCTCACTGAGGCCCGGGCGACATTGGACCTCGCGGAGTACCGTGTGGAGCTGCGGCCGGGCCAGCCTTGCCCGCTCTGCGGTGCCACCGAGCATCCCTATCGCCAACCCGGCACCGCGTTGGAGGGGCTCGCCACGAAGGCACAGGGACGGGTGGAGGAACTGGAAGGGGAGCTGAAGGCGGCGATTCAGGACGAGGCCTCGGCCAACGCACGGGTGGTGGCGGAGGGCTCTCGTGCGGCACAGGCAGAGGCCCGGCGCGAGGCCGCGGCGAAGCGGCGGATTCAGCAGCGCGAGGCGTGGAGCCACTCCCGCGCGAAGCTCGAGGGCGTGCTGCCTCCGGAGGATGTGGAGGCATCGGACGTCGAGGTATGGCTGGAGTCGGCGCTGACGGAGGCGAAGGCCCGGCTGGCCGCGCTGAAGGACGAGGAGGAGACGGCGGAGAAACTGGCCCGCGCGGCGAAGGAGGCCCGTGGCACGCTGACACTCGCGCGCGAGCGCCAGTCGGCGGCGGAGAAGGCGTGGCACGAAGCAGCCGATGCGTTGCGCCAGAACACGGAGGCCCAGGCCTCTGCTGGGCGTGAGGTGGAGCAGGCCGAGCGCGTCCGCCAGGAGGTGCTGGCCGGGCTGGCGGCTCCCTTCCAGGGCTCGCAACGCTGGGAGGAGTCGCTGGCCGCAGACCCCGCGGTCTTCCGCGCCCGCTGTGCGAAGTGGGTGGCGGAGTGGAGCACTCGCGAGCAGGCGTTGCGCGAGGCGGAGACGCGCGTGGTGCAGGCGGAGAAGAACCGTGCTCCCGCGGAGGCGCTCGTCAAGGAGCGGAGCTCCGTGGTCGAAAACCATGTGCGGGAACTGGCTCGGTTGGAGTCCGTGCTCCGGGAAACCCAGGCCGCGCGTGCGGGGGTGCTCGGCGGGCGTTCCACCTCCGAGGTGCGTGCCGGACTGCACCGGGAACTGGAGGAGTCCTCCAAGGCTTTCGAGCTCGTGCGCGCCGAGGCGGAGAGGGCGAATCAGGAGGCAGCCGCCGTCATCGCGCGTGCCGGTGAGGCGGTTCTGGTCTGTGAGTCCGTGAGCACTGCCAGGGTCGAGGCCGAGGCGGCGCTCTCGGCGCTGTTGTCCGCGCGGAGCCTCACCCGGGAGTCCGCGCAGGCCCTGCTCGCTCGGGACGCCGCCTGGTGCGAGGCCGAGGAGCGAGCCCTGGCGCAGCTCCGTCAGGCGCACGAGCATGCACTCTCCGTACTGAAGGAGCGTCAGGCTCAGCGCACCCGGCACGAGGCCTCCGGGCTTCCCTCCGTCGCTGAAGCGGAGGCTGCGGCCGCATGTGACCAGGCCCGCGCGGATACCAAGGTTCGGCTCGAGTCCGCTGCCAGGTGCAAGGCGATTCTCGAACAGGACGACGAGGCCCGCCGCCGTCAGGGTGCGCAGGCCCGGCTCCTGGAGGAGAAGCAGCGCGCCAGCGGTGTGTGGCGCACGCTCAGCGAGCTCATCGGCTCGCACGACGGCAGGAAGTTCAAGGTGTTCGCCCAGAGCCTCACCCTGGACGCGCTCCTTCATTACGCCAACGCGCACCTCGAGGAGCTGGCCCCACGCTACCGCCTGATGCGCGTGCCGAAGTACGACCTCGACCTCCAGGTGGTGGACCGGGACATGGGCGACGAGGTGCGAGCGGTCTCCAGTCTCTCGGGAGGGGAGAGCTTCCTCGTCTCGCTGGCGCTGGCCCTGGGGCTCGCCTCCCTCTCCTCGGAGACGACGCAGGTGGAGACGCTCTTCATCGACGAGGGCTTCGGCACGCTCGACCCGGCGACCCTGGAGGTGGCCCTGGCCACACTCGACGCGCTTCAGGCCACCGGACGGCAGGTGGGCATCATCTCCCACGTGTCCGGGCTCGCCGAGCGCATCGGCGTGCAGGTCCGCGTGGTGAAGCAGGGCGCCGGACGCAGCCGGCTCGTCGTGGTGGGCGAGCCGGGACTGCTCGTGCCCTCGGCTGCCGACATACGGTCCTCGGTGTCGGTGGGGTAGCGCGTCAGCTCGCCGTGCCCGCCAGGCTCGCCAGGTAGCGGTCCAGCGTCTCGGCGAACGTGGTGTCGTCGTTGATGAAGGCGAGCCCCACGCCTCCCTTGTATGGGTCGTCCACCACGTGCACCACCAGCGCGTCTCCCTGGAGGCGCTCGCCGTTGGGCAGCCTCACCTGGACCGTCACCACGCTGTCCACGGGAGGGCGGTGCGCCGTGCGCACGAAGAGGCCCCCGTTGGAGATGTTCGTCGCGTGCTCGCGCACGAAGTCCAGCTCCGTGCGGAACTCCATCTCCAGCTTCACCGCGAAGCGGCGTCCCCGGCGCTGCGTGTCGAACGTCTCGTACGCCGGGGTGCCCGGTTCTGGGATGCTCTCGGCCGGGGGCTCCTCGGTGGCGGGCTCCGTGCTCGGAGCGGGAGCGGGGGCCGCCGGGGCCTGGGCCTTGGCCGGGGTGTCGAAGTAGGCGATGGGGACGGATGTGGGTCCCGGCGGGGGCCCATCCGGGATGGGCTCGCGGACGGCGAGCTGCTGCAGGTGGCCGTGCAGCACGATGGCGGCGGCCTCGTAGTCATCCAACTCGTGGGCGTCCGGTCCGGTGAGTGCTCTGGCACGGAACGCGTCGCGCTCCGCCTTGGGCAGGCGCCACATCTCCACGAAGGTGCCACCGCTCTGCTGCACCTCTTCGATCAGCGCCTCCACCGCCGAGCGCGGGTAGCTGGGCACCTCCAGCTTCAGCTCCAGGGTGGCTTCCGTCTCCCGCAAGGCCACGACGATGCCAGGCGGCTTCGGCGAGGGCAGCAACGCCCCCAGCCCCTCCACCAGATCTCTCACCCGCTCTGCACGGGCCGAGCCATTCCACAACGCCGCGAGACCGAACACTGGCACGTCGACGGAGGTTAGCCGAGCCCGCGCTCCGGTGGGTCAACCATCGTGTATTTCTCGTCACAGGATGCCCCGCGAGCAGGCGAGCGTGAGGTGGGGCTTCCCCGACGGGCTTCGTGAGGCGCTGGTCATTCCAGGGGGCGGAGCCTGGTACGCGAGGGCAGGTTCCGGGAAACCCACCTGGGCAACGGGGGGCCTGCGACCCAGTTTCGCGGGCCGAGTGCCGCACCCCCTTCCCCGAGGCGGATCCCCATGCGTGTCCATTGTCGATTCCTCGCGGCCGCGCTGTTCGTGGCTGCGTTCGTGATGGGTTGTGGTCCTGGCAATCCGGGCCCCGACTCCCAACAGCCGGGAGTGGGTGAACAGCCCCAGGATCCAGACGATCCGACCCCGCCACCTCCACCTCCGCCCCCCGAGGAGGATCCATTCCCGGACGCTCCTGGCCCTCGCAACCCCCAGAACCCGACGCTCGATTCGGACTGCGACGGCCTGACGGACGCGGAGGAGTGGGGCAACGTCTATCCGGGCGACAAGAAGACGGACCCGAGCCGGTGGGACAGCGACGGGGATGGTCTACGTGATGGCCTCGAGGCGGGCCGCACCTCCACCGTCAACAAGAACCCGGAGTGCACGCGCCTGTTCCTCGCGGACGCGGACCCCTCGAGCCGGACGAACCCGGGGGTCGCGGACACGGACGGTGACGGGCTGAAGGACGGCGAGGAGGATCGCAACCACAACGGCAGGGTGGACCCGGGAGAGACGGACCCGGCCAACCAGGACACGGATGGGGATGGCCTGCTGGATGGTGAGGAGGACACCAACAGGAACAGCCAGGTGGACCCGGGAGAGACGGACCCGCGCAAGCGGGACACGGATGGGGACGGCCTCTCGGACGGCATCGAGCTGAAGGTGACCCATACGGATCCGCTCAACGCGGACACGGATGGGGACTCGTGCCGGGACGGTGCCGAGGATCTCAACGGCAACGGCGTGAAGAACCCGGGCGAGACGGATCCACACGACGGCTCCGACTGCGGCGCGGGCCGCTTCCTGGACACGGACAACGATGGCGTGCCGGACCAGGTCGAGGACGCCAACCGCAACGGGGTGCGCGACCCGGGCGAGACGGACTGGCGCAACCCGGACACGGACGGTGACGGGCTGAAGGACGGTGTGGAGGACCGCAACCGCAACGGCGTGGTGGACTCCGGTGAAACCGACCCGCGTCTGAAGGACACCGATTGTGACGGCCTGCTCGATGGCGCGGACCAGGGCGCCTTCAAGGGCGAGGACACGAATGGGAATGGGGTGCGCGACCCGGGAGAGACGGACCCGGCCAACCGGGACACGGATGGTGACGGCCTGCTGGATGGAGTGGAGCGGGGCGTCCCCGCGGGTTCGGCGCCCATCACCACCTGTGGCTATCCCGGAGACGCGGACCCAAGCACCACCACGGACCCGAACAATGCCGACTCGGACGGGGATGGCATCGCCGATGGCGCCGAGGACTCGAACCAGAATGGCCGGAAGGATCCGGGTGAGTTGGATCCGCGCAATGGAAGCGACGGGGCGAGCACCACACCGGCCGGCCAGGCGTGTGCGGCGCAGAACCTGCGGCAGGTCCTCTTCAAGGAGGACAGTGGAGGGGACGTCCGCCTGGCGCTTCGCCCCTCCTTCCAGGAGGTGAAGCAGATCGTCGTGAGCGGAAAGAGCCGGGGCTTCATCGGCTATGACGACACGAACAAGGTGGCTTTCATTGCCTACAAGCGTCCGCAGGCAGGCACCTCGACCACGGTGGTGGGCGACGAAGCGTTCGTACGCGGCCAGTTCTCTCCCTCGGTGACCATGGGCACCACCCAGACCTTCACCACCTGGGATGGCCACCCCGCGCTGCAGGCCTTCTACGACCAGAGCGCGACCACCCCGTTGCGGGACTACGCCAACGCGGTGGCCAACTCACTCGTGGGCTCGGGCGCGGGAGTTCTCTCGGGCGGCGCGGGAGTGACCGGGCCGTACAAGCTGCAGGTGCAGTATGTCCACCGCTCCAACTCGAGCGTACTGGTGGTGCTGGCCATCACCCCCAAGGCGCTCTTCAAGGAGCCGGGGCTCTTCGTCATGGGGGACACGGCGGGTGGTACGGCGCTGGCCCAGTTCGGTGACGCGGACGCGGTGCAGTGCGAGACCTTCACCGCCGGCAACGGCATGGCGGACTTCCTCTTCGTGGTGGACGACAGCGGCTCCATGCAGACGTCCCAGGGCGCGCTGGGCGATGCCGCCACGACCGTGGCCGAGCGGTTGGGTAAATCGCAGCTCGACTGGCGCATCGCCATGGTGACCACGTCCTATACACAGACGGGCTATGGCCTCCCCAACGCGGGGGTGTTCCGTGGCTTCACCCGGAGCATGGACCAGTTCAAGGCGTGGCTGCAGCAGAGCGCGCCGTGCCCGGACCCCAGCCAGTACTGCTGGGTGAACATCAACGGCTCCAGCGAGGAGCGCATCCTGGAGGGCGCGAGGGCGGCGGTGGACTACATGACCAACGCGAGCACGCCCGCGGCCAAGAAGTACCGCCCGGGCGCCAGGCTGGTGGTCATCGTCCTCACCGACGTGCGCGACCAGCCCGACACTCCGCCCGTCAGCACGTACATCAACTACTTCAAGGGCGCCAACCCCATAGGCCAGCTCATCCAGATGCACGGCATCATCTGTGACCCAGGCGGTGGCGAGTGCTACCCGGGCGAGCCCGTCAACGACCCGAGGCACCTGGACGTCATCCAGGCCACCGGGGGCGTCGTGGGCAGCATCCGCAGTACCTCGTCCATCCAGAACACCATCAACACCATCGTGGACAGTGTGATTGCCTCCACGGGCTACCGCACGCTCAAGCCACCCATCGGAGCCTCGGTGCGGGTGGCGCTGGAATCGGTTCAGGACCCCGCGCAGTGCACGGCGAGCGACCTGCCGCGTGGCCGGACGAACGGCTTCGACGTGGACGGTATCAGCCAGGTGCTGTCCTTCTACGGCGCATGCCGTCCGGCCTCGGCGGGGACGACGAAGGCCGCTGTCTCCTACCGCTACTGGAGCGACCTCACACCCAACAAGGATGGCAACCCGCCTCCCTGTTCGACGGACACGGGCTACTACGACCCGAGCGACCCGGACTTCTGCAAGGGACACCTCTCGTGCAACCGTCAGACGAACCGGTGCGAGTGCCCATCGGACTGCGGTGGTGGCGGCTCTCCTGGCGAGGTGTGCAACACCAGCAAGGACGTGTGCGACTTCACCTGCACGGCGGACTGTGGTGGTACGTGCGGCAGCTTCCAGATGTGCAACGCCTCCACGTGTAGCTGCCAATGCGTGGCATCCGCCACCTGCGCTCCGGGCTTCAAGTTCGACCCGGCGGCCTGCGGCTGCGTCTGTGACACGGCGGCGCTCAACTGCGGCCCCACCTACCAGGCCAACGCCAACGCTTGCGCCTGTGTCTGCAAGGATAACTGCGGTGGCACCTGCACGGGATTCACGCAATGCAACATGAGCACCTGTAGCTGTGAGCCGGTCCTCAACTGAGCGCTCACACCGAGGTGACCCCGGTGGGCTTCCGGCCCGCCGGGGTCACGGATGTCTCAAGGCCTCATCGCCACGTCGCCATTCATGAACGGCGGGATATCGGCCGGCTTGCCCGGGTTGCGCCAGACGGAGACTGGCTGGATGCCATCCTCGGTGAGCCGCCACGGCCCGAGCACCGCCGCGAGCTGCTCCGGGGTGCGCATGTGGAAGCCGGGCCCCATCATCTTCACCAGCTCGGGATGGTCCAGGGCCTTGGGGCGGGCGCCACCATCGCCGAAGCCTGATATGTCGCTGCCCAGGCGGGAGCCAGGCACCCGGGGAATGTGCTCACCATTGCTGTTAGAGTCGCCGCCCGTTCGTCCCCCCCCGACACGGAGTCCCATCCATGCAGAGCCGATCTCCCTTTCGCGTGAGCGCGATGCTGCTCGGCGCGGCCCTCCTCTCCGCCTGTGGCACCTCTCCCGCCGAGGACCGTGAGCGCGTCACCTTCCCCGCGCGCAACGACTTCCCCGTGGACTCGAGCAGCGTGGAGTCCCTGGCACCCGGTCCGCGCACCTATACGTTCGACCCGGACCTGGAGCGCAGCCACCTCTTCGTGCAGCTCTTCAGCGCCTCGCTCGGGCATGACCACGTGGTCCGCGCCACGAGTTGGTGGGGCTCCTTCCGCTTCGATCCGTCCAACCTCTCTTCCTGCGCGGTGTCCGTGACAGTGGAGGTGGAGGGGCTCGACCCCGAGCGCGACGAGATGCGCGACCTCTCCGGCATGGACCGGGTGTCCCGGAGTGATCGCGAGCAGATCCGCGAGCACCTGCGGACACCGGAGCAGCTCGACTTCGAGCAGCACAAGACCCTCCAGTTCACCTCGAAGTCCTGCGCCCTCACCGGGGAGCGGGGCGAAGGCGGCTACCCCGTGGTGGAGGTGACCGGCGATATGACGCTGCGCGGCGCGACCCACGAGGTGCGGCTGCCCCTGGAAGTGGCGATGGACGAGCAGCGGGTGGCGGCGCGAGGCGTGCTGACCACGCGCCACTCGGACTTTGGCTTCGAGCCCTATTCGATGCTCGGAGGGCTCTTCAAGAACAAGGACGAGCTCTACTTCGTCATCGACGTGCGAGGCATGCGCGTGCCCGGCAAGTGAGCCGCACGCCGGCCTGGGAGGGGGGATTGGGTTGGTTCCCTGAATTCAGGTAGAACGGGCCATCCCCTTTTCCGAGGATGCGAGATGAAGAAGGTTCTCTGGGCGGCCCTCGCCGTGTTGCTGGTGGGGGTGCTGGGGGCGGTGGGCTTCGTGCTGGGTTTGCGGCCCCGGGTGCGTCCAGCTCCGTCCCTGAAGGTGGTGGCCACGCCCGAGAAGCTCGCGCGGGGCCGCTACCTCGCGGAGAACGTCTCCATCTGCTTCCACTGCCACTCTCAGGCGGACATGAGTCTCTTCGGTACGCCTCCGAAGCCAGGCTCCCTGGGCGGGGGTGGCATGTGCATGGGTCCGGAGACGGGCTTCCCCGGCACCATGTGCGCCTCCAACATCACGCCTGATTCGGAGACGGGCCTCGGTCAGTGGACCGATGGGGAACTCATCCGCGCCATCCGCGAGGGCGTGAGCCGGGATGGTCGGCCGCTGATGCCCATCATGCCCTATGGCCTCTACAAGCAGATGTCCGACGAGGACGTGGAAGCCATCGTGGCGTACCTGCGAACGATTCCGGCTATCCGCAATCCCATCGCGCAGACGCGTCTCGACTTCCCGCTCAGCCTCATCATCCGCTTCATGCCCGAGCCCGTGGAGCAGGCCATCGCCACGCCCGCGCGCTCGGACACGGTGGCCTACGGCAAGTACCTGGTCACCGTGGGGGGCTGCGTGGAGTGCCACACGCCCACCGATGAGCAGCACAATCCACTGCCCGGGAAGCTGCTCGCCGGAGGCCAGGAGTTCGAGCTGGAGAAGGATGCGGTGGTCCACAGCGCCAACATCACCCCGCATGCGACAGGCATTGGAGGGCTCAGCCGCGAGGTCTTCATCGGGCTCTTCAAGCGTCACGCGCAGCCCGAGGCGCGGCGCGAAGTGGACCCGCGGTTCAACACGGTGATGGCCTGGCTGTCCTACGCGGGGATGACGGACGAGGACGTGGGGGCCATCTACGACTACCTGAAGACGGTGCCTCCGGTGGACAACGCCGTCATGGCCTGGACGGCCCCGAAGGTCGCGGCTCCGGCCTCACCCTGACGCAGCCTCCCCTGGCTGTCCGCCGCCAGGGGAGAGCCGAGCCACGCGGCGGGGATTGTTACTGGACCTGCACCTGGAAGTTGGCGGAGCCCAGCTCGGAGCCATCCGCGCCCACGAGCTTCGCCGTCCAGGCGCCGGAGTCGCCGGTGCGGAAGGTGCGGTAGGCGTGGGTGCGGTAGGACGAGCGGGGGACCTTCAGCTCCGTCTTGGAGACTTCCTTGCCATCCTTGGACCAGATGACGGTCACGGTCCCAGGCTCCACGCCGTTGACCTTGGTGGCGGCGTAGATGCGGGTGTTCGGAGCGACCGTGAAGCTGTCGGAGGCGCCGGTGACCTCATACTTCTCGATGCCGGTGCCGACCTTCACTTCTGCCGAGCCGGCGGCGAAGGCGGTGGTGGTGAGCAGCAGGGCGGGCAGCACATACTTCAGCCAGGAACGCTTGGACATGTGTCTCCTCCGATGTGAGGGACATCTACGCTAGTCCATCTCCCTGACGCGTCGAGCTTTCCACTCCCGCGTTCCCAGGCCACTCCTCCAGGAGCTCGCGGTGCGCGGAGATGGCCAGGAACGAGCGCCGCAGCGCCTCGTCGTGGAGCTTCCCCGCCTGCTCCTGGAGTTTGCGCTGGGCCGTCTCCAGGACTCGCTGTGCACGGGCGTCCTTTTGTGCTCGAAGGACTCGGAAGCAGGCCAGCCAGATTCTGAAGGGCTCCTCCACTCCGTGGAGCGCAATCCTTTCCAGATGCGAGAGGAGCTCCTCCGCGTATCCGAGGGCCTGCTGCTCCTCACCGGCCGCCAGTGCGACGGAGGCCAGGCCCGCGACGGACTCCATCTCGAGGTGGAGCATCCGCGCCTCCACGCGGATCCTCCGGGCCTGCAGGTAGGACTCCCGGGCCTCGGAGTAGCGCCCCAGGGAAGCCAGTGCGTGACCCCTGCTCATCCACGCATAACCCTGGTAGCGGGAGCTGCCGATCTCCTGGCTGAGCCACAGGGCCTGCTCGGAGAGCTCGAGCGCGGCGGGGGCATCCCCCAGGTGGGAGAGGACGAGTGCCAGGTTGCTCAGGTCGATGCACTCCCAGAACCGGTAGCCAATCACCCGGCTGAACTGGAGTGTCTGTTCGAAGTCCGCCCGGGCCCCGGCGAAGTCGCCCAGGCTCTTGCGCGCGTACGCCAGATAGCGGAGGGCGGAGAACTCCAGCCAGCGATCTCCCATCTTCCGGCAGAAGGGGATGACACGCTGGATGGGGGCGAGGCTCGCCTCCAGGTCTCCGGTCTCGTGGATGACGGCGCTCAGGTTGAGCAGGCTCTCCACCTCCACGTGCGCCAGCCGCGCCGACTCGGCGAGCGCCAGGCTCCGCTCGAAATGGCTCCGTGCGCCCGCGAAGTCCGCCTGGTGGTGCCGCAAGATTCGTCCCCACCGCAGGTGGCCGAGCGCCTCGCTGGCCACGTCTCCGAGATTGCTCGCCAGCCGGATGGCCTTGCGCGCCGCTTCCTCGCCCACCGCGAAATCGCCGATCTCCGAGGCGTAGAGGGCGCGGCGCAGGGCCGACTCGACCTGCCGCCGTTCGTCGCCGAGCTGTTCGGCCAGCGACTCCATCGTCTCGAGATCCTGCCGCTGCGCCTGCCGATCGCCCATGACGGCGTGGACCTTCTCGCGGGCCGCCACGATGGCATAGCGCTCGGGGAGATCCTCCCCGGGGGTCAGGGCCAGGGCACGCTCCAGGAACGAGCGCGCCTCCGCGTTGGCGAACAGGGACAGGGCCTCCTCTCCCGCGCGCCGCAGGTAGGCGGCCGCACGGACGCCCTGGCCGGAGGCCTCCAGGTGGTCGGCGATGAGCCCGAGGTGCTCCCGGGAGCGCTCGCCTCCGCGCGCCAGCAGCCACTCGGCGACGCGCCCATGAAAGGTGCGCCGCTCGCGCTTGAGCACGGTGTCGTAGGCCACCTCGCGGACGATGGCGTGCTTGAAGATGTACTCGCGCGTCCCGGCGAAGGCGGGGTTGGACTGCTCGAAGATGAGCTCGCGCTCCTGGAGCGCGGCCAGGGACTCGTGGAGCCGGGTGAGCGGATCCTCGTCCCGGCCCATCCCCGCGAGGGCCTCGTCCCAGAAGATGCGTCCCACCACCGAGGCCCGCTGGAGGATTTCCCGCTCGTGGAGGGGGAGGCTGTCCAGCCGGGACTGCAGGACGCCGCTCAATGTCGAGGGCACCTTGAGCGAGGTAAGCCGACGCGGCTCCACGCGCCAGCGCTCGCCGTCCGCGAGGATGACGCCCTCCTCGAGGAGCATCTGGATGAGCTCCTCGAGGTAGAAGGGATTGCCCTCGGCGCGGGAGACCACGAGCTCGTGAAGGGCCTGGGGAATCGCCTCCACCTTGCGTAGCAGCTCCGCCACGAGCCGGTGGCTGTCCTCCTGGGAGAGCGGCCGGAGCTCGAGCCGGACATGGGAGGGCGCGAGGGCCCATTCCGGCCGGCGCTCGAAGAACTCCGGCCGGGCGGTGCACAGCACGAGGAGCCGCTCGGGCGCGAGCGTCTGGAGCAGGCGCTCCAGCAGGTCGAGCGCGCTGTCGTCGGCCCAGTGGATGTCCTCCAGGAAGAGGACCATGGGCTCGCGGGAGAGGAGGGCGCGGAAGTACTCGCTGAGGGAGGCCAGGCCGCGGGCGCGGAGGCTCTGCTCGTCCGTGGGCGTGCCCTTCAGGTGAGGGCTGTCACTGAAGTCGAAGCCGATGAGGGAGCCGGCGAGGTGGGCGTGAAGGCGGCTCGAGTCCCCGGGGCCGAGTGCCTCGTGGAAGCTCTCCTCCAGCCGGGCGCGCACCACGCTGGGCAGGTCGCTCTCCTGGACCTGGAGGTGGAAGGAGAACAAATCCCTGAGCAGGGCGTTGGGATGGCGCCGCATCTCCGGGCTGGCGCGTCCGCGCAGACACAGGGGGGGCGCTGGCAGTGACTCGAGCCAGGTCTCGAACTCCCCGAGCAGCCGCGACTTGCCGATGCCCGCCTCACCGGTGAGGGTGACGCGCTGGCAACCGCCGCCGGAGAGCGTCGTGGACAGGGCGGAGCGCAGTTGCTGCGACTCCTCCTCGCGCCCCACGAGCCGGGCCCAGATGCCCTCCAGGCCCCGTCCCTGACGATGGAAGGCGCGGGGCCGGGCCGCTGTCACCCGGTACACCTGGAGTGGCTCCTGTTTGCCCTTGAGCCGCAAGGGGGCGAGGGGCTCGGCCTCGAAGGCCCCGCTCACCTGGCGATACGTCCCATGAGAGATGAGGATGCCGCCCACGGGTGCGGCCTGCTCCAGACGGCTGGCCGTGTTGACGGTGTCGCCCATCACCGTCAGCTCGCCGAGCGTGCCCACCATGCCCAGCAGGGCCGGGCCGGTGTGGATGCCGATGCGCATGCGCAGACCCTCGGGGGGACCCGCTTGGAAGGAGGCGAGCTGGGCCTGGATGTCCAGGGCGGCATGGAGCGCCTGCTCCGCGTCGTCCTCGCTCGCGCCGTCCGCGCCCCAGAGCGCCATCACGGCATCGCCAATGTGCTTGTCGATGCGCCCCCCGTGCCGGACGATGGCCGCGTCCACGCGCTCCCACAGCCGGTTCATCAACTCGCTGACGTCCTCGGGGTCCATCCGCTCGCTCAGGGCAGTGAAGCCGCAGAGGTCTCCGAAGAGTACCGTGACGTGCCGGCGCTCCAGGGGGACGCGAGAGGCGAGGGCCGCGAGCCGTGCGCGCAAGGCCGCCAGAGCGGCCTCGGTGGCCTCGTGGCCCAGGGTGGGGCGCTGGGCCTCCAGCATGGCCATGGCCTGCTCGAGCAGGTCCCGTTCGTTCCTCATCGTCCTCTCGACGCGCTACGTTAGGGGGGGCGCTGAGGAAGCTTCAACCCACGGGGAGTGCGGAGTGGGATGAATTCGAAACCGCGGCCCAACGAGGGGGGAACGGCGATAGGGCTACACCGCGGGCACGGGCTCCAGCCTCAGCGACAGGCTGCCATAGTCCTTGGGCAGATTGCGCAGCCGCAACGTGGTGACCGGCGCACTGCTGTCAACGAGGATACCGCTCTCCAATGCATCTGCATGGCGTTCGAGCACGAAACGCTCCATCAGCCAGACGAAGGTCTGGGTGAAATCCATGCGGCGGCCATCACCATCGACCAGCAGCAATGGGTTCGCCAGCCGCTCCTCATGGAACCAGTAGAACACCTCCCGGTCGACGAGCAAGGCGCCGACTCCGTCGCCGTTCTCCAGGAACAGCACCACCGACTCCCTGTACAACCGCTGCACCTCGGCGGGCAGGTCCGCCAGGGTCTGCTCGGCGTAGTTCCACTGGCCCAGAAAGCGCGAGAGCCGGTCCAGTTCCCGGGCCGGAAGGAGGCGATGCCCCTCCAGCTCCAGGCCATCTGAGTGCCGCAGCAGGGCGGCCAGCTCTCCGGGCAGCCGCATGCCCAGGCGCGACTCGGCAGCCTCGATGGCCTCCGGAGCCGCCCGCGGCGCGAGCGCCACCCGCCCAGGGATGTCCCACTCCCCGGCGAACTCCCGCTCCGCCTCGGCGAAGCGGGCCAGGCGCGTTCCAACGTCCGTGCCGGCCTGCCGCAGCGGCCCCATGAGGGGCGCCGCATCGACCAGCGGTATCCGGAACTTCCAGTTCTTCATCCGCCGCCGCTCTGACTCGGGCGCGTTCGCGGTGCCGCGCAGCACCAGCGTGCCGGCGCCGGCGGGAAGACTCAGCCGGCAACCGAGCTTCTGGGGGGCCTGCCCGGGGGCGACTTCGCCGCGGAGCGTGCCGAGCTCCTTCCCGGCATCGCTCCCGAAACGGACATCCATGACGTCGCCTGGACCGAGCCAGGTCACTACTTCCAGCGTCGTGCTTCGGGCCAGACGGGTCGCCTGCGAGGGGCTCGTCGCCCCGGTGCGGAAAAGGCCGCGGAGCAGCTTTCCCAGCATCATGTCATCCCTCCGAGGACTCCAGCGCGGCCAATAGCGCCAGGACGCAAGAAACACCAAGGGCCGGAAAGTACAAGCCCTCACGGAGACGTGAGGCCCTTGGGGGCCGAGTCCGTGCGGAAGATGGGGTAGAGGTTGAGGCGCGAGTCGTAGGCCGGGTGGCGTTCGTAGAAGAAGCGCAGGCGGGCACGCGGGTTGGCGGCGAACTCCTTGTCCTTCAGCTTCTCCTCCCACTGGGCCTTCACGGCGGGGTCCCTGGCCAGCAGCTCGCGAGCGAAGGGCTCCAGCACGTAGTCCTCGATGTACTCCTTCTGCTCGAAGTGGTTGTTGAAGAAGCCCCAGGCGAGCAGCGAGTCCGGCCCGAGCGGCTCGAGCAGGTGGGCCAGCAGGGGCACGTACTTCTGCGCGGCCGGTACGTAGAGCGTCCCCACGGGCAGCGTCTGCGTCTCCTTCTTCCACGCGCCCTTCACCGACAGGCCTTGATGGCCCTCGACGGAGGTGGGACGGAACTTCGCCTCGGTGCCGCGGAACACCTCCACCTCGGCCGAGGGTACCTGCTGACCGAGCCGCTGGAAGCGGATGCCATGCTCGGCCAGCTTCTCCGCCATCCATCCTGCGTGGGCCGGGGGAATCAGGTAGCCACCCGAGGGCAGGATCGCGGTGAGGACCGGGCGCAGCTCGTCATAGTAGGGAATGGTCCACACCTGGGGCTTCGTGTCGTCGTAGCGGATCCACGGCTGGGTGGAGAGCTCGGAGGGGGTGCGCTCGTAGGCGTAGCCGCGGAAGGAGATGAGGTGGTTCTTCTCGGTGTTGTCCCAGACGAGCACCACCTCGCGGACCTTGCCGGACTCGGCCTCGGCGTCCGCGGCCTTCCGGGCCGCCTGCAGTGCAGCTCCATCCCGAGCGACGAGCCGCAGCAGGCCCTCGAGCACGTGGCGCGTGGTGGCCACGCGGTGCGCATAAGGCTTCCACGAGTGGGTCTCCACCAGAACCCCGTAGCGCCGGTTGGCCGCCCAATACTGGTGGCTGAAGCGCGGGGGCGACACGCCGTAGGCCACGCCCGAGGCGGGGTCGTCGTTGTCCCGGAAGGAGGGGTAGAAGGCGAGGGGCAGGTGTCCCCGGGCCTCCAGCTCGGTGAAGAGCTCTTCGCGCAGCTTCGTGCCCAGGGCCTGCATCGCCTCGGGGCCCACCCGCTGGGGCTCCATCTGCACGCTCACGTCGTGCTCGAACTTGGCGCCGTCCGTGACGTGCAGGTCCACGTAGAAGAGGGGGTCCCAGGTGTGGAGCAGCTTGAGCACGGCCACCATCTCCGGGGCGTCTGCCTTCACGTAGTCACGGTTGAGGTTGAGGTTCTGCCCGGTGACGCGCCAGCCCATCTCCTCGGGGCCCACCTGATTGGGACGGTTGTTGGGGCCGAAGCGCTCGTGGCCGTCCACGTTGAGGACGGGCACGAAGACGGCCGTCACCCCCTTGAGCACACCGGGGAGCGCCTTGCCGTCGAGCAAGTCACGGAGCAACCAGAAGCCGGCGTCCTTGCCGTCGATTTCCCCGGCGTGGATGCCGCCCTGGAAGAGGACGACGGGCCGGCCCTTCTTCGCGGCGGCGGTGGGAGTGAGGGTGCCATCCGCGCTGGCCACGAGCGCGAGCATGGGGCGGCCCTCGGGGGTGGTGCCGAAGGTGTCACAGCGCACCTTGCCGGGGTAGCGCTTGGGGAAGGCGGCACAGAGGGACTCCACCTCCGCGTAGCGGCCGGTGCGGAGCCAACCGCTCTGCTCGGCGGCGGTGGTGAGGGGGGCCTGGTGGAGCGTCAGGGCGAGGAGTACGGGCAGGAGCATGGCTCCCCTACTGAGCACACCGCACGTTCGCCCTCAACTTCGGAGAGCCATGGGCGGCCCCATGCTCGTGCCTATTGCATTTCGAGTTCATAATCCCAGTTATGCAATAGCCAGATGAGATCCCCTGTGCGTGCACCGGACACCCGCTCGAAAACGCGTGGGTCGAGCGTGGCGAGGTGCTCACGCTGGAAGGAGGGATCGGCCACCACAGCCCGGCGCTTCAGGCCGCGCGTGGAAGTGGAGGTGAGGGCTCGGGGCATCTGTCGGAGGATGGCCTTGATGCTGTCCTCCCGTGTTGCCCGAGCCATACGTTCCGCCGCCATCTCCAGACGCTCTCGCACTGAGGCGTTTCCCTCCGGGCACCACGCATCCATGGCCCAGCCGCAGGAGGCCACCATCAGTTCCTCCAGGGTGAGTGCTGCCGCCAGGGTCTTGAAGAGGTAGCGCGCGGACTGGAGTGGCGCCCAGAAGCGCAGCACCGCTTGGAGGCGCGACGCTGTGCGCTCCGCGCTCACCGGGCCCATCTGCTCAATCGTGAAGTAAAGCGCGCCCCAGGCTGTTTCGCGGAAGAACTCTTCATAGGCATCCCTCAAGGTGATTGAGTTCTGCTCTTCTAGCGCTTCCCACAACGCGCTCATGACATCGGACACCATGTACAGTCGCCAGGCCGGGTGCTCGTGCTGGAAGTCAGCCACCCCGTGTGTCACCACGACCTCGCCAGGATGCACCTCCTGCATGTGGCGGGGCGCAGGGAAGGAACTGTCCTTGCGGTATTGCTCGCCGCACCGCAGGCCCTCCTCCCTCGTCTTCTGCTGGACCGCAGAGTACGTGCCATACAGGAAGGACGGCAGTTGCAGAGAAGAAGGCTGTCCAAGCGTCATGGCGCGCGTCCTATCAAACCGAGTCATCATTGAGGAAGGGACATGCCCGCTGCAGCGGGCACCTGCGCTGGCGCTGCGGTGGGTGGCGGTCGTGCTGGGAAAGGGATGACCTGTCCACCTCCCTGGTTGGGGGGCTGTTGGGCCCCCGTGCCCGAACCCATACGGCCCAGAATCGCGCCCGAGAAGAACCCCGTCGCTGTGGTCCCGACGACCTCAATGACGAGGCCAACGGCTCCGCTGAATGTGGCGAGCCGTTCGCGCCGACTGACCAGTCCCTCGACGGCCTGACCCACCCATCCACCGTACTGCCGCATCTCCTGCTCGGTGAGCGTCACCCACTGCCCGGCCTCATATGCCGCAGCCTCAGACTCGAAGCGTTGTCGGCTGTGGGTCCAACGGTACTGGACCACTCCTGGCTCATTGGTTCGCCACTCCAAGCGCCAGATGTACTGCCCCTGCGCGAAGCGGATCAGGATTTCTCCCTGGAAATCTGTGCCGCCTGTGAATCGTCTACCAACCAGGATGGTCCTGTTCAGTGCGGCCAGGTAGGTCCGAGCCTCCTCACGCCCCTCCTGGAGACCCTGGTCATTCCAGGGTTTGATTTCAAAGAGGTTCAGGATGAAGACGTCGGTGATGTCCGGGCGCAGGTTGCACTCGTCTGGGCGTAGATGGGACGTGTCTCCGAGCCCTGTCTTTGTAAGGATGGTTTTGATGGTCTCGGTATTGTAATACACTTCGCTATCTGGGTGATTCACGCCGTACATGTATGCAATCAGCCGGTGTGCGGCATTTGCCGAGGAAGAATTTCCAAGGCATCTCCGAATTCGGATTCCGGCCGGGGACGTCGTAGCCACGCACCGCTGCTTCGGAGAGAGTTCCGCCTGTTGTCGGGCCGTCGCTCATGGCCAACAGGAGTCGCGGCGGAGCAGCAGGGGCGAACGATGGACTGAATCGCGCTCCCTCTGCGCTCCACGTCGACGGCGCCTGAGTACCGGAGGTCGTGGCGCAGCCGACGAGTATCCACGAAAGAACCAAAGCCGCCCAACAGTGCGCGGTCCAATACCTGGACAGAGACCCGATGCTGGCACTCACAGACACCTCCCGCTCCTACGAGCCGGACAGCCGCGAAGTTTGGGAGCATTAGACGCCGGAAACCGTGGGCAGACAATGCCCTGTCAGGTAAGGTCACGAGACAGGGGAATTGTCGGGCCTCTCTATGGGAATGTCATTTCAGGAATGGTGATGCCGCGTGAGTCTTCACTCCACAACTTCAGCGTCAGTTCGCCATGTGCCTCCTGGGCTGTTGCATCGACCTCGACGATGACCGAACCGCTACCGTTGGGCGGAATTGGCTCCTCCTGTCGAAGCTTCATCCCCCTCAATTCCTTGCCATGGGCGTCCATCAACGAGGCTCCAGCCGCTGTCCAGGGTTCCAGGCTTGTGCTCCTCAGCAACACCTCCGCCGCGACACTCCTATCCGTGCGGTAGCTGACGCCCCCGCGAAACACGAGAGTACCTTCAGAGGGCTCAAGCACCTTCGGCCTGAACTCCCGGGTCTGGACGCCTTTTGTGCTGACCGTCTTGTTGGCGATCAGCTCCCGGAGCCCACCCGACCGCTCGAGCTGGACTCTCACCTGCTGGAGCTCCTCGCGGAGCCGCTGGCTCTTCGCCCGCTCCTGGAGCACTTCGTTCTGGAGGGCCTCCCTGGGGCGCTGGTCGCGATACACCTCCACCTGGTGCGTCGCCACCCCCAAGTGAGCCACCAGCGTGAAGGTGACGATTTCCTGGGTGCGCCCGCCTCCGAGGCGAGCCGTGAGCCGAAGCCGCTCTCCGGGCGCCATGTCCCGTGGAGGCATGAAGCTGATGCCAGTTCGGCCGCGGAGCACCTCCACGAAGCGCGCTTCGTCCTGCAACTCCCACTCAACAGGTGTATCGAAGAGAAAACCCGTCATGAGCCCCGGACTGACGCAAATCTCCCGTGCCGTTGCCGCGGGGACCAACGCCAGTTCGATGCGCTGCAAGTCCTCGCAAGCCGTGGGAGTGGGCGGTTGCATGGCGGGGGCGCCTCGAAGGAGCACGAGGAGCAGGAGGGAGGAAGGAGAAGGCATGGTCGATCTCCTCTGGCGCTGGGTTACTCGAAGCTCGTCACGGGCGTGACGCGGAGGATGTTGGCGACGCGGGCCTTCTGGGACGTGCCTCCGGGTTCCATCGCAATGCCTCGCCCCTTCGACGTCCTCACCTCCATGCAGATCGGCACGGTCTCACCGCCAGGCAAGCGGGCCCGCGTGAAACGGCCAAAGACATGTCCCTTCCCGAAATACAATCGGCCGTAGAGATGGCTGTCGTCCGGGAGTTGCCCCCAACGACCGATGGTCGAAGCGGTGACGTCACCTTCCGAAACCAGGATGTCAGGAGTTGGATGGTTGGGATCGGTGGGGAGGATGGCGATGAGCTGATCCCCCCAGAGTTTGAGTCGCTCGTGGCTCTCGGCTGCTCCTGGTGGGCACTCTTCCGGTTTCGGCGGCTGACGCTGCTGCGGACCACTCGCGCAGGCCGAGCCGGCGAGGCAGGCCGCGGCAGCCAGGGCCCGGGTTGTCTTGGATTGCGTCTGGGGTTTCTTCATCGTGGGCTCCTCGCTGTTCGTCGTGTTGGCGACGGGCGCGGGGGTGGCGGTGGATGACTCCCGAGGTTCCGCGCCGCTGCCAACGTCTCCCGTCAACCGCGCTGGCGCTATTTCCTGGCTGGAGCTGGCCTGCTGCGGTGGGGGAGGGGTAGGCAACTCGCTGCGTTGGGCGGGCAGGGAGTGCACCCCCAGCGCTCCCAGCACCGCGGTGAGAGCGAGCCCGGCGATCCGCCACCGTCTGAGGCCCTGCCTCTTGGGAGCCACGGTTGGGGGCACGGGGACGGGGGTTTTGTCGCCTCTGCCTCCTGGGAGCAGGGGCTCGCGCCAGGCTCTGTCCGCCCGGGTCCATTCCGTGGACAGGGCCTCCGCGAGCGCCTTCGCATCCGCGAATCGGTCCTCGGGCTCCTTCTCCAGCATCCGCATGCACAGCTCGCCCAGGGCCGGAGGTACGCGCGGGTTGAGCTCATGCGGAGCCGGTGGTGTCTCGTCGAGGATGGCGCGCACCATTCCCGGGCTGTTCCGGTCCCCGAAGGGCAGCGTGCGCGTCAGCAGCCAATAGGTGACGACGCCCAGTGCCCACAGGTCGTCTCCCGGCTTGGACGGATAGGGTTCTCCCTCCCACTCGCGAGCGAAGCGCAGTGCCTCCGGGCTGCGGTACTCGGGCGTTCCCGGCGGGAGCCGTATCGTCAGGCGCCGTGCTCCGTCGAGGCCCGCCGCGCCGAAGTCCACCAGCACCGGCTGCCCATCCGCCTCGCGCATGATGATGTTGGCTTCCTTGATGTCCCGGTGCACCACGCCCGCGGCATGGACGTCCGCCAGGGTGAGCGCGAGCGGCAGCAGCACCTGCATCACCAGCTCGAGCGCGGAGGGGTTCTCCTCTGCTGCCCAGACATCCAGTGGGCGGCCCTCGACGAGCTCCAGGGCCAGCACCAGGAAGCGTCGCTGCTCGTCTGGCCAGAAGCCGTACCCGTGAAAGCACACCACGTTCGGGTGCCGCATCAGGCGCAGGACATCCGCCTCCCGGTCGCCCCGTGGGTCGGTGAGCAGCAGCTTGATGGCGAAGAGCCGCCCATCCCGCTTCGCCCGGTACACGGTGCCGGAGCTGCCCGAGGCGAGCAGCCCCTCGATGGTGAAGCCGGCCACCTGCGTACCGCGAGCCAACTGCCAGGGCTGCTCACTCCTCGCCTCTCCGCCGTTTTCGTCGGGCATGCCGCCTGCCTCCGAGGGCGCCGGAGGCTACCAGAGAGATGGAGCGCGGCCCCGGACCCAATGGGTTGGGAGGCGGGAAGCCCAACCTCATGAGTGACGGACGGAGAGGCTCTCGCCCACGGCGAGCACATGGAGCGGCTCGCGGGGCAGCTTGCGGCGGTTCCACTCGGCATCGAGCCGCTGGGGAGGCTCATCCAGGGGCTCGTCGGTGAGCTTGAAGGTGCCCCAGTGCATGGCCAGGAAGCGCCGGGCCCCGAGGTCCTCATAGGCCTGCACCGCCTGCTCGGGGTTCATGTGCTGCTTCTCCATGAACCAGCCCGGGTCATAGGCGCCGATGGGCAGCATGGCCGCATCCAGCCCGGGGAAGCGCCGGCCTATCTCCTTGAAGCCCTCGAAGTACGCGGTGTCACCCGAGTGGTAGATGCGTGCGCTGGAGCCCTCCACCACGAAGCCGCCCCAGAGCGTCTCGTTGGCGTCGTTGAGGCTGCGCCGGCTCCAGTGCTGGGCGGGGACGAAGTGCACGGTCACCGGGCCCACCCGGGTGGAGCCCCACCAGTCCAGCTCGGTGATGGGCAGCGAGCCGTGGAAGTAGCGCGCCATGGCCAGCCCGGAGATGACGGGGGCGCCCACCTGGCGCACGGTGGGCATGTCCAGGTGGTCGTAGTGGTTGTGTGACACCAGCGTGGCGGCGATGGGGGGCAGCTTCTCCATCGGTACGCCCGGGTCCACGTTGCGGCGGATGAAGCCGGTAATCATGTCGCGCAGCGCGGGGTCGATGAGCAGCGACACGCCGTCGAGCTGTACCAGCCAGCTCGCGTGGCCCAGCCACGTGAGGCGCGCGCCCTCGCCGGGGGCAGGAGGAGTGGCCAGCGTGGCGAGGTCTGGTTCCACGCGGCGCACGGGGGCGTGGTCCGGGCTCTTGCGGCGCCTGCCCGCCAGCTTGTCTCCCACGGCCCACTTGAAGACGTTGGCGAACGGATGCGGGCCGCTGCCATCCAGGTTCTTGAAGCGCACCGGCATGGGGCTCTCCCTCGGGCCCGGGCAAAGAGGGGCCCAGGTCCTGTCTTGTTCCGGCGCCACCCCTGGATGCAAGGAACATGTGGGAACGCGGTTGCTCACACAGGGCACGTGAGGACTGTCCGGTGTGAACAGCGGGGGAGTCCGTTCTTTCGGCTGTTGACCAGATGAGGGGCCGCACCCGTGCATCGGCGCTCGGGGATGAAGAGAAATTCCCAGCGAGGGTAGGGGAAGGGACGGGTGGAGGAGCCATGCGACTGGGTCGCTTGCTGGTCGGGGTGTGGGTGGGGGTGGTGGCGCTGGTCCAGGTGGGGTGCGTCGGGTGTGGAGACCTGCCGGTCACGTACAGTCTGCCCAGCACTCCGGCCGGGACGTGTGCTGACGGACGGAGCTCGGGAGACGAGCCGTGCGGCACCGGCGGGGATGCTTGCCGGAGTGACGCGGACTGCCCGGGCGGGGTGTGCCGCGGTGGCGTCTGCCAGACCGCGTCGCCGAGCTGCTCGGACGGTGTGCGCAACAGGGACGAGACGGGCGTGGACTGCGGCGGAAGCTCATGCCCCGCGTGCTCCGGAGGGCAGCAGGCCTGCGGGAGCGACGCCGACTGTGAGTCCGGGGACGTGTGCATCGGGGGCGTGTGCTCGCCCTGCACGGAGAGCGCCCAGTGCACGGACGGCCTCGAGTGCCGCGAGGGGAGCTGCGTGAAGGACGACGCCGCGCCCCGGGTGCGGATGGCCTTCCTGCCGGGGAGCACGGTGCTCCGCGTGCGCTTCTCCGAGCCCATGCTGCGGGACGACTCCGCCTCCGGCATCCTCAATCCCGACAACTATTGCGTGGAGCTGACAGACGAGACACCCGAGGTGTGCACGCCCTCGGATGCGTTCTGGATGGGCAGCGTCCTCACCGTCGTGGACCCGAGCACTGTCGACATCCAGCTTCCCTTCGCGCCGGGAGGTGGCCGGTACACCGTGCATGTCTCGAATGTGGTGGACCGCGCGAACCACGTGTTGGACTCGCCGCGCCACGCGGACTTCGAGGTGGGAGGTCCCTTGCGCCTTCTGGAGGCTATCTCCCAGGGGCGGAACCAGGTCCTGCTCACCTTCTCCCGTCCGGTGGTGCCGGGGCCGGATGCCGCGGGGAGTGCGGGTTGCACTTCGCCCGCCACCTGTGGCTCGCGCTACCGGCTGTCCGGTCCCACCTCTCTGGGTGCCGTGCTCTCCGCCGAGGTGCGTTCCGCTCCGCGTGACAACGAGGTGCTCCTCACCCATGCCTCCGTCCAGCGGGGAGGCCAGTACACCGTCCTCGCCTCCAACGGGGTGGATGGGAATGCATTGGTGGCGGCGGAGGGCGGGCGTCTGGGTGCGTTGCCGCTGGACCGCGCCACCTTCACCGGGTTCGGTCCACCCATGAGCGGTTTTCAGGACGGGCCGGTGCAGGTAGACCCATTCGCCGATGGAGTCACGTCCCTCTCCGTCGTCTCGTACCGGGAGCGGTTGTACCTGGGCACCAACACCAACGGCACACGCGCGGTGGGCGTGCACCTGAACGGCCTCCGGCCCGATGACCTGGCCTTCCGCTTTCGCAAGGACACCCAGAGGATCGCTGGCTCGCGCAGCTCCAACACCGCCGGCTCGCTCTTCCCGTCCATCGGGTTCGCCGGCTGTCAGGGCAACACGTTCCAGTGCGGCCCGGACAACGAGGATGGACGCGCCCTGTTCGCCGCTGGCCTTCTCGGTGGCACCGAGTGGTTGATGATGGGTGGCACCCGGAGTGGTGGCGGGCTCGACTACGTCTACATGTCCCGCGATGACGACGCGACTCTGGACATGAAGTACGTGGACCTGGGCCAGGCGCTGGACGGGACGTTGGCCCGGAGCTTCTCTGCTGCGGGTTTCCTCGGAGGCCGTGCGTACCTGGGTGTCCCCATGAGCGGCGGAATGCGCCGGCCCGAGCTCCTCGCGCTCCTGCGCGCCCCCTCCGCGGACGCCGAGGGCCTGGAGGCCCGGGGCAATGGCGCCAATGGTGGAGCGTGCAAGCCCTCGGTGCATGACGTGTGCAACCTGTCGGCGCACCGGATGCCGGGCATCGGCGCGTCGGGCTCTCCTGCCAACCCCGCGCACACGGTGGGCATCGACTTCGTCGGCGAGTTCAACGGCAGGCTCTACCTGGGCAACAACGGTGGCCTCGTCCGCGCCACCGTCACGCAGCCGCTCGACTACGAGAGCTCGCCCTCGCACTGGGTGTCCATCACCCCGAGCGCGCCCGAGTACCGCGCGAAGGAGTCCATCACCACCGACAAGACGGCGGACCTCGAGCCGTCCGACCGGGCGTGGTCGCGGATGGTCGTCTTCAAGGGCCATGTGTACCTGGGCCGCAATACCATCTCCGGCCCGCAGCTGTGGCGGTGTGACCCCGGCCTCGTCTCCGGCCCGGCGCCCGCCACCGCCGAGGACTGTGATGCGGGAGACTGGGTGCTCGTCGCCGCCAACGGGAAGGGCGAAGCCCGGCTCAGCCAGTTCGACAACCCGAACAACACCCGGTTGACGCTGCTGGCCGTCAACGGGGACCACCTGTACGTGGGCTTCGACAACGCGGTGGACGGAGTGGAGGTGTACCGCTCGGCGGTGGACGTGCCCGCGAGCCGCTCAGACTTCATGGGCCAGGGCGGGTGCTCGGCGGCTGCCCCGGGCTGCGCGGGCCTGGGGGGGCAGGGCTTCGGCCAGCCCTCGCTCCACACCCGGTTCGGGGATGCCACCTCCGTGACTTCTGGAGACGATGGCTTCCTCTATGTCCCGGTGAGCGGGGGCCCGGGGACGCCCGTGCGCCTCTACCGGCAGCGGGACTGAGGCCGGTTCCACCGGGAGCGGCCAGGAGGACGGGGCTGCTCCCATTCTCCTGGTGGATTTCCTCGCGAGTTGTCCGGGCCGGGTGGAATATCCGGCCATGAGCGTGCGGCATTTCGACATCGTGGTGATTGGCTCCGGGCCGGGCGGAGAGGGGGCAGCCATGAAGGCCGCCAAGTCCGGCAAGCGGGTGTGCGTGGTGGAGCAGCAGCCCCTGGTGGGTGGCGCCTGCACCCATACCGCCACCATCCCCTCCAAGGCCCTTCGCCATGCCATCCAGCGTCTGGTGGATGTGCAGATGGATCACCCTGAGCTGCGAGTCGATCTGGCCAAGAGCTGGAAGTTCAAGGACATGATGCGGACGGCCACGTCCGTGGTGTCACGGCAGGTGCAGCTGCGGACCACCTTCTATGAACGCAACCGGGTGGAGCTGGTGGTGGGGCGGGCGCGCTTCCTGGACGCATCCACGCTTGAGGTCAGCGAGCCTCGGGGCGCCAGCGAGCTGCTGTCCGCCAAGGCCTTCGTGCTGGCCACCGGCTCGCGCCCCTATCGCCCGCCGGACCTGGACTTCAATCATCCGCGCATCTTCGACTCGGACACCATCCTCACGCTGCGCGAGACGCCGCTGACGATGATCATCTACGGCGCGGGCGTCATCGGCTGCGAGTACGCGTCCATGTTCCGCATGCTGGGCGTGAAGGTGGACTTGGTGAACACGCGCGAGCGGCTCCTGTCCTTCCTGGACGATGAAATCTCCGACGCGCTCTCCTACCACCTGCGCGAGCAGGGCGTGCTCATCCGTCACCAGGAGCAGATGGACAAGGTGGAGCCGCGCGAGGACGGGGTGGTGTTGCACCTCAAGAGTGGCAAGCGGCTGCGGACGGACATCCTCCTGTGGGCCAACGGGCGCACGGGCAATACCCAGGACATGGGGCTCGAGGCGTTGGGCATCCAGATGGACTCGCGGGGCAACGTGCAGGTGAACGACGCGTACCAGACGGTGGTGCCTCACATCTACGCAGTGGGGGACGTGGTGGGCAGCCCCTCGCTGGCCAGTGCCTCGTATGACCAGGGCCGCTTCGCCGCGACGCATATCGTCGAGGGGCGGTTGGAGCACAAGCTGGTGAAGGACATGCCCACCGGCATCTACACCAGCCCGGAGATCAGCAGCCTGGGGCGCACCGAGCAGGAACTCACGCGCGACGGCGTGCCCTACGAGGTGGGTCACGCCTTCTTCAAGAGCCTGGCGCGCGCACAGATTACCGGCCGCACGGTGGGCATGCTCAAGATGCTCTTCCACCGTGAGACGCGGGAGATTCTCGGCATCCACTGCTTCGGGGACAACGCCTCGGAGATCATCCACATCGGCCAGGCCATCATGGCGCAGGAGGGCGCTGGCAACTCCATCGACTACTTCATCAACACCACCTTCAACTACCCCACCATGGCCGAGGCGTACCGGGTGGCGGCGCTCAACGGGCTCAACCGCCTGTTCTGACGGGGTTGAATCCCCGCGGGCCTCGGGTAGTAGAACGGTGCATGGGTGCGCGAGGTGCGCGCCCGGTGAGCCCGAGGCACGGAATGCAGGAAGTTGAGGGAGTGGGGGAGTTGAATCCGGCGGTCGTGGAGTCCCTGGTAGGCAACCACCGGCGCTTCTTGAGTTTCCTCGAGAAGCGGGTGGGCAACCGGGCGCTTGCCGAGGAGATTCTCCAATCCTCCTATGTGCGGACACTGGAGAAGGGTGGTGACCTCCAGGATGGCGAGGGGGCCGTCACCTGGTTCTACCGCCTGCTGCGCAACGCGCTCGTGGACCACTACCGCCGGCAGGGCGCCGAGGGCCGGGCCCTGGAGCGTGAGGCGCGAGAGGCCTCCGAGGTGGGCCCGGACCCGGAGCTGACGCAGGCCGTGTGCGCGTGCATCCACGACCTGTTGCCCGCGCTCAAGCCCGAGTACGCCGAGATGGTGCGCCAGGTGGACCTGGAGGGCCGGGGTGTCCCCGAGGTGGCCCGGGAGGCGGGTATTACCGCGAACAACGCGGGAGTGCGGCTCCACCGGGCCCGTCAGGCGCTCAAGAAGCAGTTGGAGCGCAGCTGCGGCACGTGCGCATCGCATGGGTGCCTGGACTGCACCTGCGGCAAGCCGGGTGGAGGCTGCAAGACGCCCGCGTGATGGGCGCGCACCGTACCCGGTTCAGGCGATGCTCTGTGGCTCGCTCGTGAACAGCGCATGGAAGAGGGTCGTGTTCGGCGGCTCCTTCCAGTCCACGATCAACGGAATCGGGGTCTGGGCTATCTCATGGGGGAGCGCGCGCACTTCGAAGATGGCTTCGAGCTTCCTGGCGATGACTTCCGCGGGGGGTCTCATTTCAGGCGGAAGTGCGTCCAGGAATACCTTGTACCCGATGTGCTTCTTGCCACTGTATTCGTGTTGAACGCCGTAGATGGTGTAGACGGGCGCCAGGATGCTGACGCAGCCGACGACGACCCAGGGTGGCATTCGAGGGTTGTCGCTGGGTGGATATGCGGAGCAACGAAAGCTGGTGTTGGCCGTTGCTGTACCATCGCCAATGGTGAAGCCAGGTAGTTCCTTTTCGAGTTCATCCAGGAACGCCCACCACTGGTCGAGCTTCTTCAGCTTCTGATCCCAGAGCTCACAGCGCCTGATGTGCTCGGGGGCGCTCACGGGCTTGTTTTCGTATTCCTTGTCTGCGCGAAAGTAATTCCGCGCGATTGCGAGCAACTGCTCTGCTGAAAGAGGCATGGGCTCAGGGATTGATGATGACGGGGGAGGTTTTTTCGTGGCACGTCTTCATGACACGCGACTCTTTGATGGCGCCGCCTAGAATCACGCCATAGGTGCTCTTGAAGCTCTCACATGCAAGGCCGAGGGGAGTTTCGGGCGTTGCGGCACTGAAGACGGTGAGGGCGGCCTGGCTGGCGCAGTCCGCTGAAATACGCTGGGCGAGTGGGGTAGAGATGGGTCCATTCTCGGAGGTCTCCATCGGCATTTCGACACCGAACCTGCAAAGGAAGGAGTCGACTCCCGGGTCCCTTTTGAGGGAGAGGCCGACGCATGCCGCGCGCCAACCTCCTGCTCCCTGGCCTCGCTTGGGGACGACGGTAACGAATCGGAAGTGCCTTGGTTCGAACTGTCCCTCGACAAACGTCCTTGTTCCTCCTGTAGCGCAGCCCGAGAGGAGCAACAGCGGGAGAGCGTGGTGCCACATGGGCCGTTGAGGCTCTCCCAAGGGTCGTGCTTCACGAGTCGTCATGACTGCACACCCTTCCAGGTGAATCGCAACGATCGAGAACCAGCCCTGGAATTAGACGGTGTGATGGGATGGATGGATAGCGCGCGTTCACAGGACTGTTGGCCCCACGACCCGTGCCCTCCTTCTCTTCGATGGAGGACGCAGCGGGCGTTCCGCGAGCCAAGTGGGCAGTAAGTGCTCGCTTGACGTGTAGGCGAGCATGGTCCACTTCGGTGCCGAACCGCAGCGCGTGCCGTGACCACTGTAAGGGTCTGGTGCTCGCCCCGTTAGCGAGAGAGAAAGGAGCAGTTCCTTCTCATGGCCCACGAGCACACCCACTTGCACGATTCCCATGCCGGCCACTCGCACGGCCTTCCCTCCAGCGGGGAGGGCAAGGTGCTGGACCCGGTCTGCGGCATGACGGTCGACCCGGCGACCGCCAAGGGCGGCAGCCACGTGCACAAGGGCGCGACCTACCATTTCTGCAGCCCGAAGTGCCGCGAGCGTTTCGCCGCCGAGCCCGAGCGGTACCTCCCCAAGGACCCGGTGTGTGGGATGTCGGTGAACCCGAACTCGCCCAAGGGAGGCACCCACGTCCACGCGGGCAGGACGTACTATTTCTGCAACCCGAAGTGCCGCGAGCGCTTCGCTGCCGAGCCCCAGAAGTTCCTCACCCCTCAGGTGGAGCCGGAGCCGGTGGAAGCGCCGCCGGGCACGATGTGGATCTGCCCGATGGACCCCGAGGTCCGTCAGGACCACCCGGGCGCCTGCCCCAAGTGCGGTATGGCGTTGGAGGCCGAGCAGCCGGTGATGGTGGCTCGCACCGAATGGGTCTGCCCCATGCACCCGGAGGTGGTGCAGGACCATCCGGGCACGTGCCCCAAGTGCGGCATGGCGCTGGAGCCGCGTACGGTGTTGCCCGAGGAGAAGCCGGACCCCGAGCTGCGGAGCATGACGCGGCGGTTCTGGGTGGGCGTCGTCCTCTCGGTGCCGCTGCTCTTCCTCGGTATGTCCGAGATGATTCCGGGCCAGCCGGTGCAGCGCGCCCTCGACTCGTGGGTGCTGGCGTGGGTGCAGTTCGTGCTGGCGACCCCGGTGGTGCTCTGGGGCGGCTGGCCCTTCTTCGAGCGCGGCTGGGCGTCGGTGAGGAACCGGCACCTCAACATGTTCACGCTCATTGCCCTCGGCACGGGCGCGGCGTACCTCTTCAGCATCTTCGCCACGGTGGCGCCGGGGTTGTTGCCGCATGCCTTCACCGGCCATGGCGGCGCGGTGCCCGTCTATTATGAGGCGGCGGCGACCATCATCACGCTGGTGCTGCTCGGACAGGTGCTGGAGCTGCGTGCACGCCGCGCCACCTCGGGGGCCCTGCGTGCGTTGCTCAGTCTGGCTCCGGCGGTGGCCCGGCGCATCCACGAGGACGGCCGCGAGGAGGACATCCCGCTCGAGCAGGTGAAGGTCGGAGAGCTGCTGCGTGTGCGTCCCGGCGAGAAGGTGCCGGTGGACGGCGTGGTGATGGAGGGCGAGAGCGCGGTGGATGAGTCCATGGTGACGGGCGAGTCCATTCCCGTGGAGAAGGCGTCCGGAGCCCGCGTCATCGGCGGAACCGTCAACGGCACGGGCTCCCTGGTGATCAAGGCCGAGCGGGTGGGTCGGGACACGCTGCTGTCGCGCATCGTCCAGCGGGTGAGCGAGGCCCAGCGCTCGCGTGCTCCCATCCAGCGGCTGGCGGACAAGGTGGCCGCAGTGTTCGTGCCGGTGGTCATCGCGGTGTCTGGGGTGACGTTCCTCGTGTGGGCCTTCTTCGGGCCCGAGCCACGGCTGGCGCATGCGCTGGTGAACGCGGTGGCGGTGCTCATCATCGCCTGCCCCTGTGCGCTGGGTCTGGCCACGCCCATGTCCGTGGTGGTGGGCATGGGCAAGGGGGCGGAGGTGGGCGTCCTCATCCGCGACGCCGAGGCGCTGGAGCTGCTGGAGAAGGTGGACACCCTGGTGGTGGACAAGACGGGCACGCTCACCGAGGGCAAACCCAAGCTGGTGTCGGTGGTGGCGGCGGAGGGCATGGAGGAGGCGCGGTTGCTGCGTCTGGTGGCGAGCCTGGAGCGGGGCAGCGAGCACCCTCTGGCGGCGGCGGTGGTGGCGGGGGCCGAGGAGCGCGGGGTGGAGTTGACGGCGGTGCAGGGCTTCCGCTCGGTGACGGGCAAGGGCGTGCTGGGGCGTGTGGATGGCGCGGAGGTGGCGCTGGGCAACGCGGCGCTGCTGGAGCTGCTCGGCGTGGACGCGGGTCCGCTGCGGGCTCGCGCGGAGGAGCTCCGGCGCGAGGGCCAGACGGTGATGTTTGTGGCGGTGGACGGGCGGCCAGCGGGGTTGCTCGGAGTGGCGGATCCCATCAAGGCGACCACTCCCGAGGCGCTCGCCGCGCTGCACCGGGAGGGGGTGCGCGTGGTGATGCTCACGGGCGACAGCCGCACCACGGCCGAGGCGGTGGCGCGTCAGTTGGGCATCGACGAGGTGGTGGCGGAGGTACTGCCCGACGGCAAGGGGGACGCGGTGAAGCGGTTGCAGGCCGAGGGCCACACGGTGGCGATGGCGGGGGACGGGGTGAATGACGCGCCGGCGCTGGCTCAGGCGGACGTGGGCATTGCGATGGGGACGGGGACGGACATCGCGATGGAGAGCGCGGCGGTGACGCTGGTGAAGGGAGATCTGCGGGGGATTGTCCGGGCGCGCAAGCTGAGCCGGGCGACGCTGCGCAACATCCGCCAGAACCTCTTCTTCGCCTTCGTCTACAACACGCTGGGCGTACCCATCGCGGCGGGAGTGTTGTACCCCTTCTTCGGGCTGCTGCTGAGCCCGATGCTCGCCGCGGCGGCGATGAGCCTCTCGTCGGTCTCGGTCATCGGCAACGCGCTGAGGCTGCGCACGCTGAAGCTGTAGACCCTACCCACTCGAAACCCCAAGGAGACCCCGCATGTCCACTCCCGCTCCCTCCCTTCGTGAGGTGGACCGTCTCGAGGTGTGCGTCGTCGTCGACAACGTGCTCGATCTGCTCTCCACGGTTCCACCGACCGTGACGCCGGAGATGCCCAACCTCCTGCGGGCCGGGATGCAGGAGCTCACCGGCTCGTGTCTCTGCTGCGCGGCGTGGGGCCTTTCCTTGATGGTGACAGCCCATGCCGGGAGCACCCGGCACACCGTGCTGTTCGACGCGGGGCCCGAGTCCTATGTCTTCGAGCGCAATGCCCGGCGGCTCGGCGTGGACCTGGGCTCCATCGAGGCGGCCGTCCTGTCGCATGGGCACTTCGACCACGCGGGCGGGCTGCCCCGGGCGCTGCAGATGATCAAGGAGGCCAACGGTGGTCGGGACGTCCCCCTCCACGTCAACCCGGGGATGTTCGGCAGGCGCGCCTTCAAGCTCGCCAACGGCCGCGTCCTGCCGCTGGGCGATGTGCCCTCGGTGGAGGAGTTGTCGGCCGCCGGTGGCTCGGTGGTGAATGCGGCCGAGGCTCGCACGCTCCTCGACGACCTGTTCTTCGTCAGTGGGGAGATCGCCCGGGTGACGCCCTATGAGAAGGGTCTGCCGCAGCAGCTCCGCCGCGCGGACGACGGGAGTTGGGTACCCGACCCGCTGGTGATGGATGAGCGCTACCTGGCAGTGCACGTGCGAGACCGGGGGCTGGTGGTCTTCAGTGCCTGCTCGCACGCGGGAATCGTGAACGTGCTGAAGGATGCGGCGAGGCGCTTCCCCTCGGTGCCACTCCACGCGGCCATGGGGGGACTGCACCTCTCGGGTCCGTTCAACGAGCAGTGGATCGACGACACCGTGAGGGATCTTCAGGGGCTCGGCCTGAAGCGGCTCATCCCGGGCCATTGCACGGGCTGGAGGGCAACCCAGGCCCTCGTCCGTGTGCTCGGAGACGTGGTGGTGCCGGGCGCGGTGGGGCAACTCCACCGGTTCGGCCAGGGTGAGCAGGGCGCATGAGGCTGGCGTCTCCGCGTCTTTGACACCTCCCGGGACGGGCTCGGGCTACCGCATGTTGTTGATGACCTGCATCTCCGAGTCGTTCTTCAGCACCTTGCTGATGAAGGCGACGGTCTCCTGCTGCTTCTGGAGCATGAGCTGGGCCTTGGCCCGGGTCAGGTCATCGCCCGAGAGGCCGGCGAACAAGGCCTGTTCCTGCGCGGTGAGTCCCTTGTGGGTTTGCACCGCCGCCTTGAGCGCCGCATCCGCGGCACGGGTGACACTCATGGAGACATCCTCCAGACACAGGTCCTTTCGAGGATTATCGAGGACCGCGCAGCAATGTTGCGTCCCAATATTCGTGATGCCGAGCAATTCCTCTTCCCAGAGACGGGGCCTCGGACGGTTCCGGATGGGGCCCCGGCATAAACGCCTGGAAGTATTGGAGAAAAGCGGACTGTCGGCCATGCCGGTGCCTCCCATGTGGACGAGGCAGGCCGCAGTGTCCCGGGACGAGGTGGAACATGCGCACCCTCATCCTGTCCCTGGGCCTGCTCCTGGCCCTCCCGGCCGGAGCCCAGACGCATGCGCCTGGGCATGAGCACGAGGCCTCCAGCGAGCCCCCAGCCAGCGAGCCCCCAGCCAGTGAGCCCTCGACTCACGGTGAGCATAAAGCCGGGCACATGGGCCATCCGGGCGGGGAGCCCCAGGAGGTGCGCTCGCTCCGGGACATCCCCGTGATGCGGCGGGGTTCCGGCACGTCCTGGCAGCCGGACCTCATCCCCTCGTCGATGCTGCACTGGGAGGTGGCAGGGTGGGGCCTCATGTTCCAGGGCGTACTCTTCGGTGGCTACGACGTGCAGGGCGGGCCTCGGGGGGACAGTGCGCTCACCGGAATCGGCTGGTTGATGCTCATGGCGGATCGAGAGCTCCCCTCGGGGCAGCTCGTCGCGAGTCTCATGCTGAGCCCCGACCCCTTCACCGCTGGCGCGGACGGCGGCTATCCCCTGCTGCTCCAGACGGGAGAGTCCTACAAGGGCGAGCCGTTGCACGATCGGCAGCATCCGCATGACCTCTTCATGGAGCTGGCCGCCTCGTACACGCACTATTTCTCTGACACCTGGGGACTGATGCTCTATGTGGCGCCCGCGGGCGAGCCGGCGCTGGGTCCCGTGGCCTTTCCGCACCGGGTGTCGGCCCGGTACGACCCGTTGGCGGTGCTGGGGCACCACTGGCAGGACGCCACGCACATCTCCTATGGGGTGCTGACCGTGGGCCTCGTCACGCCCATGGCGAAGCTCGAGGTTTCCTGGTTCAACGGCCGCGAGCCCGACGAGAACCGGTACGATCTGGACCTGCGGGCTCCGGACTCGTTCTCCGTGCGGCTGTCGGCCAACCCCACGGCCCGCGTGAGCGCGCAGGTGTCCTACGGCTACCTGAAGAGTCCCGAGGCGCTCGCGCCGGACGTGTCGGTGCACCGGCTCACCGCGTCCGCCACGTACCATGCGCCCTTCGGGAGCAGCGGCTTCTGGGCGACCACGGCCGTCTTCGGTCGCAACGTGGAGGGCGAAGAGCCGCCCTCGGACTCTTTCCTCCTGGAGAGCAGCCTGGACCTGGACGGGCATCACGCCGTCTTCGGGCGCGCCGAGTACGTGCGAAAGACGGGGCACGACCTGGTGCTTCCCGAGTCCCTGGCGCACTCCCTCTTCGGCGTGGGCAGCCTGGTGCTGGGCTACGTCTACAGCTTTGGTCCCTTCGGACCGGTGCGGCCCGGGGTGGGCGTGCGCGGCGCGCTGAATGTCATCCCCGAGGGGCTCGAGCCCTTCTACGGCAGCCGCACCCCGTTGGGAGGCATGGTCTACGTCCGCCTGGTCTCGGCCGGGAGCCACCCCTGAGCCACCAGGAAGCGTGCACTCCCCGGGCGTCTCATTAGACTGACGTCATGTTCTCTTCTCGAGAGGAAGCCCGCGGGCCGGGCGCGTCGTCCGGACTCGTCTCGGTGGTCCGGCTCCCCCAGAGCTGGTTCATCCTCTGCGCCTCGCGAGAGCTGGGCCGCAAGCCGCTCGCGCGCATGCTGCAGGGCCAGCCGCTCGTCCTCTTCCGCACCGAGGGGGGCAAGCCCGCGGCGCTGGTGGACCGCTGCCCCCACCGCAACGTGCCCCTGTCCATGGGGCGCGTGGTGGGCGGCCAGCTCCAGTGCGGCTACCACGGCTGGCGTTTCGATGCCTCGGGCCAGTGCCGCGCCATTCCCGGACTGCTCGGCGAGCCCGGCGCCAAATCCCGCTGCGCCTCCTGGCATGCCACGCGCGAGCAGGATGGCTTCGTCTGGGTGTACTCCACCCCCGGCGTCGAGCCCACGCACGAGCCCTACCGCTTCCCCCTGCTGGACGCCCAGGGCTACAGCACCGTGCGCCGCGTCTTGCGCGCGAAGGGCTCGCTCCACTCCACGCTGGAGAACACGCTCGACGTGCCCCACACCGCCTTCCTCCACGGGGGCCTGTTCCGCACGGAGAAGAAGCGCAATGAGATCGAGGTCGTGGTGCGCCGGGGCGCGGATCGCGTGGAGGCCGAGTACATCGGCGAGCCCCGGCCGGAGGGGCTCGTGGGCAAGCTGCTGGCCCCGGGCGGCGGTGTGGTGCAGCACTTCGACCGCTTCCTGCTGCCGTCCCTCGCCCAGGTGGAGTACCGCATCGGCAATGACAGCCACCTGCTCGTCACCTCGGCGATGACGCCCGTGGATGACTGGGACACGTGGGTCTACGCGGTCGTCACCTTCCGCATGCCTCTGCCGCACTGGCTGGTGAAGCCGTTCCTCACCCCGGTGGCGCTGCACATCTTCAAGCAGGACGCCCGCGTGCTCGCGCGCCAGACGGAGACCATCCGCCGCTTCGGCTCGGAGACGTTCGCGTCCACCGAGGTGGACGTGCTGGGCCCGCCCATCCTCCGCCTGCTGCGCCAGGCCGAGCGCGAGAAGGTGCCCTCCTCGGCGGAGGTGCAGGAGACGCGGCTGAAGATGCAGGTGTGAACAGGGCGCCTGCGCGCCAGCGGACATTCCGGGACCTTCTGGGCTCACTGACTTTCCACCAGCGCACAGAAGCCCCGGGCGAGGCATGGCCGGGAGTTGGAGGGAGTTGTCACCCTTCGGTCATGCCCGCTGCGCTGACCACCGAGAAGCTCATCTTCGCCCAGTCCGTGGATGCTCTCTTCGTGCGAGCCCTGGGGCCGCACCTCACCCGGGAGGGGCGGCGCCGGTTGAAGGAGGCGGGGCTGGATTTGAACGAGCCCTTGCGGCCGGCCTACGCGCTCGAGCAGTGGAAGGCCTTCCTGCGCGTGGCGGCGAGCGATGTCTTTCCGGCGGCCTCGCCCCAGGAGGCGTGGTGCAGCCTGGGCGAGCGCTACCTGCAGGGGTTCCGGCAGACGGCGCAGGGGCGCGCGAGCATGTCGCTGGTGACGCGGCTGGGCCCCCGGCACACGCTGGAGCGCGTGCCGCACAACGTGCGCGCGGGCAACAACTTCAACGAGGTGCGGGTGGAGGAGCTGGGCACGCACGCGGCCATGCTGTGGATGAAGGACGTGGCCGCGGACAACCCCTTCTTCGCCTGTGGCTTCCTCGCCGAGACGCTGCGCGCGGCCGAGGCGGGTGACATCTCCGTGCACCCGGTGGCCTTCGACGGCACGGCGGCCACCTTCCGCCTCACCTGGACGCATGCCGCCACCCAGACCGCCGCCGTGGCGCTGACGCGGCGCTGAGGCGCTCAGGGCCTGGGGCTGCTAGCCCTCCCCCCGGGCCTCGTCCGGGTGGACGACGAGCGAGGTGTTCCTCGGATGGCGAGGATCCGAGGCCTCCAGGGAGGGCGCGCGGCCCGTCAGATCCTCCAGCACGCCCAGCACCCGGTGGTGGCGCTCGTCCTCGGTGCTCAAGCGGGCCCGCAGCGTGTGCCGCCGCTCCGTGCCGTTCGGGACGCGCACCCGGTATGACAGTGACACCTCGCTGGGGCTCGAGGCGCAGCGTGCGAGCCCCTCGGTCACCGCCTGCCGATCCTCCGGGTGCACCCGCGCGAGGAAGGCGTCCAGCGTCTCCTCGTGGGGCAGCGCCTTGAGCGCGAAGTGTGCCGAGGCTCCGCGTTCCCAGCGCAGGCGCCGCTCCGGCAACCGCAAGTCGAACAGCGTCATCGCCGCGGCCGACAGCGCCTCCAGCACCCGCGCCTCGTTCTGCCGCAGCGCCTCTTCCAGCAGCTTCAGGTCGGTGATGTCCCGGGAGATGCCGAAGAGGCCGAACACCACGCCCGCCTCGTCTCGCAGCACGCCCTTGGTGGACAGCCACACCCGTTTCACCGGCCCCGACTCGGACTCCTCGTAGGTGAAGGTCTGCCGGAAGGCGAGCACCTCCCGGTCATGGGAGCCGGCGGCCCGTGCCGCCTCGGGCGACCAGAGCTCCGCGTCGGTGCGGCCGATGATGGCCTCGGCGGGCCTGCCCATCAGGCGCGCCCCGGCCGCGTTGATGCGGGTGTACCGGCCCTGCATGTCCTTGGTGAAGATGGCGTCCGTGGCCCCTTGCAGCACCGCGTTGAAGAGGGCACTGGCGCGCCGTGCGGCCTCCGAGGTCCGGTGGTTCGCGGTGGCATCATGCAGGTAGACGAGCACCCCGCTGTCCGAAGGCACGGCCGTCCCCTCCAGGTAGAGGGTGTTGAAGCGCTCCTCGAAGTCCACCGGAGCGCCCGTGGCGAGCGCGCGCTGCACCTGGGTTCGCAGCACCGAGCCCGGCTCCTCGGCGTACTCCTGCCAGAGGCTGCGCCCCACGAGCAACTGGCGGCGCTTGCCCAGCAGCCGCTCCGAGGCCCGGTTGACGTAGATGAAGCGGCACTGCCGGTCGAGCGCGAGGAACGGGTCCGGCATGCACTCCACGAAGGAGAGCATCCGCTCCTCGAAGGCGGCCGTCTCGCTCACGAAGCGCTCGGTGTCCGTCACGTCCGACACCCACACCGCGAGCAGGCCGTCTTCCACGCGGACCGAGCGTGCCATCATCCGGCGTGCCGCCAGTCCCCGGCCCAGCGCGACCAGGTGCGTGCCGGGCGCGCCCGTGGCCAGCACCTGGCTCCATGCCCCCACCACCTCGACGAGCTCCGGCCGCCGCACCAACAGCCGCCGGCCCGTCAGGTTCTCCTCCAGCAGCACCTCGGCCGCTGGGTTCGCGTACTCGCAGACGAAGTCCTCGAGCGCAGCCTCCGTGCCCCCTACCGGGCGGAGCGCGAGGAATCCATCCGGGTTGAGCGCCTCGAGGGCGTAGCGGCTGCTCGGGGGGTGCATGGAGAGCTCCTCACCCGCTCAGGAAAGCACGGACTCTCCAGGCTTTTGACGGGGGGCCTCCCGTTCCGGTTCTCGAATGGGCGGGAGGTGACAGTCTCCTGCTGGCGGCTGTGCAGTGCGGTACGTGTGTCCAGCCTTTGCTCAAGGTGCGTGCAGTGACGCTGGACGGGAGGAGGGCGGTGCGGCCATGTAGAAGTGGATGCGCGTCACGGGCCGGTAGCCCATGCGCAGGTAGACGGGGTAGCCCGCCGGGGTGGCATGCAGCACCGTGCGTTGCAGCCCCTGGGTGCGGTGCGCCTCGGCGAGCGCCTGGCGGATGACGGCCTCGGCGCAACCGAGCCTGCGGTGCTCGTTGAGGGTCGCCACCAGTGCGACGTAGGCCACGCCGTCCACGGGGAGGATGGTCGCGCAGCTCGCGGCCTGCCCGTTGCGGTGCCCGACGTAGCCCACCCCCAGGCCCTTGCCCGCGAAGTAGGCCGGGACGTCGAGGGCCGTGCGCACCGCGTCGCGCGGAGCGTCGTAGGCCAGCGCGTTGATGTCCGCCACGTCATGCCGGCCCCGGGACTCCGTGGCTTGGCGGAGGTCGAGCGCTGGCAGGGGCCGGAGGGGCTCCACGAGCCGGTCGGTGACCATGCCGGTGGTGTCCATGCCGGTCTTCAGGCCGTAGGGGGCGAGCAGCTCGGCAGCACGGGCCCGGAGCCCCGGCGCCAGCCAGTCCTCGCACACGGCGAGCATCCACGCGTTCCCCCGGGGCTCGAAGTAGCGGGCCGCGGCGGCGGCGGCGCGCTGGAGCCCTTCCTCCGTCTCCAGTGGGGCGGGGAGGAAGGCCACGTTCAGCATGGGCCAGGTGACGTTGGACGAGGCGATGTGCACCTCGGGCAGGTCGAGCACTTCGCCGGTGGGGCTGTGCCGCGCGAAGAAGCGCCAGGCGCCGAGGAACTGCGTGTTGGATTCGAGGATTTCGTCGATGGGCATGTTGCGCTCCGGATTCGGGGAACGGCCATCCTACGGCCGCCCACTCCCTGGGCGGGCGTGTGCGTTGACGCTGTGCCTAAACCGGTGTTCAGTCTGAGGGAGAGCGCCATGGCACCCCAGATTGCCCTCGATTTCGTCACGTCCCAGGCAGTGCACCCGGCCCTCGAGCCGTTCCATCCGGTGGTGCAGCGGTGGTTCGCCGAGCGGCTCGGCGAGCCCTCGCGTCCCCAGGTGGAGGGCTGGCCCCTCATCCAGGCGCAGCACGACGTCCTCATCGCAGCGCCCACCGGCAGCGGCAAGACGCTCACCGCCTTCCTCGCGGCGCTGGACCGGCTCTTCCGCCTGGCGCTGGAGGGGCGGCTGCCGGACCAGACGCAGGTGCTGTACGTGTCGCCGCTGAAGGCGCTGGGCAACGACGTGCAGAAGAACCTGCTCCAGCCGTTGGAGGAGCTGCTGCAGCGGGCCCGTGCGGCCGGCTACGCGCCCCAGGAGCTGCGGGTGCAGGTGCGCACCGGAGACACCTCGGCGTCCGAGCGCTCGCAGATGGTGCGCCGGCCTCCGCACATCCTCATCACCACGCCGGAGTCCTTCTACCTCTACCTCACGGCGGACCGGGCCCGCGCCACCCTGCGCGGCGTGCGCACCGTCATCGTGGACGAAATCCACGCCCTGGCGCGCGACAAGCGGGGCAGCCACTTCGCGCTGTCGCTGGAGCGGATGAAGGCGCTCACCGAGGTGCGGCCGCAGCTCATCGGCCTGTCGGCGACGCAGAAGCCGCTGGATGCGATCGCCGCCTTCCTCACCGGGGAGCGGGCGGGGGAGTGCCGGATGGTGCAGGTGGGGCACCAGCGGCCGTGGGACTTGCGGGTGGAGATACCCGACGCGGAGCTGGGCTCGCTGTCGACGAACGAGATGTGGGGCCAGGTGTATGACCGGCTGGTGCAGCTGTCGGGCGAGCACCGCACGACGCTCGTCTTCGTGAACACGCGGAAGATGGCGGAGCGGGTGGCGCACGACCTGGGCGAGCGACTGGGGCCGGACAAGGTGGCGGCGCACCACGGGAGCATGTCGAGGGACATGCGGCTGTCGGCCGAGGAGCGGCTGAAGGCGGGGCAGCTGTCGGTGATGGTGGCGACGGCGTCGCTCGAGCTGGGCATCGACGTGGGGAACGTGGACCTGGTGGTGCAGCTGGGGACCACGCGCTCCATCGCGGTGCTGTTGCAGCGGGTGGGCCGTGCGGGCCACTACAAGGGTGGAATCTCGAAGGGCATCCTCATCGCGATGACGCGCGACGAGTTGATGGAGTGCGTCGCGCTGCTGAACGCGGTGCGCGAGGGGGACCTCGACGCGGTGCGGATTCCGGAGAAGCCGCTGGACGTGTTGGCACAGCAGGTGGTGGCGGCGTGCGCGTGCGAGGAGTGGGACGAGCGAGCGCTCTACAGCCTGCTGCGCCGGGCGTACCCGTACCGGGAGCTGACGTACGAGGAGTACGAGAAGGTGCTGGAGACGCTCTCGGAGGGCGTGTCGCTGCGGCGGGGGAGGGCGGGGGTTCACCTGCACCGAGACCGGGTGAACCAGCGGCTGAAGGCGCGGCGGGGCGTGAGGATTACAGCGCTCACCAACGGGGGAGCGATTCCAGACACCTTCACCTTCAACGTGGTGGCCGAGCCCGAGGGCAAGGTGGTGGGGACGCTGGACGAGGACTTCGCGGTGGAGTCGACGCCGGGAGACATCTTCCTGCTGGGCACGACGGCGTGGAGGATTCAGCGGGTGATGGGGGCGTCGGTGATGGTGGAGAACGCGCACGGGCAGCCGCCGACGGTGCCCTTCTGGCGAGGCGAGGCGCCGGGGCGCACGGACGAGCTGAGCGCGCACGTGGGCCGGCTGCGAGAGGAGCTCACCGAGCGAAAGGACGCGGCGCTCTTCCTGGAGAAGGAGCTGAAGGTGCCGCCGCCGGCAGTGGACGCGCTGCTGGCGTACCTGCGAGCGGGGCAGCAGGTGCTGGGCGTGGTGCCGAGCAACACCACCCTCGTGGCCGAGCGCTTCTTCGACGAGGCCGGGGGCATGCAGCTCATCCTGCACGCACCGTTCGGCAGCCGGGTCAACCGGGCGTGGGGCCTGGCACTGCGCAAGCGCTTCTGCCGCACCTTCGACTTCGAGCTGCAGGCGGCGGCGACCGAGGACGGGCTCTTGCTGTCGCTGGGCGAGCAGCACTCGTTCCCGCTGGAGGACATCTTCGAGTTCCTCAACCCGGAGAACGTGGAGGAGGTGCTGGTGCAGGCGGTGCTGCAGGTGCCGCTATTTGGCACGCGCTTCCGGTGGAACGCGACGCGGGCGCTGTCGCTGTCACGGTTCGCGGGAGGCAAGCGGGTGGCGCCGAACCTCCAGCGGGCGAGGAGCGAGGATCTGCTGGCGGCGGTGTTCCCGGCGCAGGTGGGGTGCCAGGACAACCATGGAGGGGCGGACGTCGAGCTGCCGGACCATCCGCTGGTGAAGCAGACGATGCAGGACTGCCTGCGCGAGGCGATGGACATCGATGGCCTGCGCGAGGTACTGAGGAGGATGAAGGACGGGCGCATCAAGCTGGTGGCGAGGGACGTGCCCGAGCCGAGCGTGTTCGCGCACCAGATGGTGAACAGCCAGCCGTACACGTTCCTGGATGACGCTCCGGCGGAGGAGCGGCGGGTGCGCAACGTGGTGCTGCGCCGGACGCTGCCGGCGGAGGACGCTGCATCGTTCGGAGCGCTGGACGCGGAGGCCATCCAGCAGGTGGTGCGGGACGCGGCGCCGCCGATGCGGGACGAGGACGAGCTGCACGACGCGCTGCTGCAACTGGTGCTGATGCCCGAGGAGGACGTACCCCAGCGTTTCGTCTCGAGCCTGATGGCCCAGCGGCGGGTGGCGTGGCTGGAGACAGGCACGAAGCGGTTCCTCGTTCCCGCCGAGCGCCTGAGTGCGATTCGCGCGCTGTTCCCCGAAACGCCCCTGCAACCGGAGCTGCAACCGCTGCCGGGAGACCGGCCGGTGGAGAGGGACGCGGCGGTATCGCAGGTGGTGCGAGGGTGGATGGAGCTGCTGGGCCCGACGACGGCGGCGGAGCTGGCGGAGCGCACGGCGCTGGACGAGTCCGAGGTGAACCTGTCGCTGCACCAGTTGGAGGCGACGGGAGGAATCCTGAGAGGCCGCTTCCGTCCGGATTCGACCCCGGGAGTGGTGGAGTGGTGCGATCGGCGCCTCCTGCAGCGAATCCACCGGCTGACGGTGGGCCGCCTGCGCAAGGAGATAGAGCCGCTCAGTGCCCAGGACTTCATGCGCTTCCTGTTCCGGTGGCACCACCTGGAGGAACTGGACGCGCTGCGAGGCTCCACGGGGCTGTCGAAGGCCATCAGCCTGTTGCAGGGGTACGAGGCGCCCGCGTCCGCGTGGGAGCGCTACCTGCTGCCCGCGCGGATGAAGGGCTACCTGGGAGACCTGCTGGAGAAGGCCTGCTACTCGGGCGAGGTGGCCTGGGGCCGGCTGACCCAGAAGGACGCGAAGCCGGTGCCCGGCCCGCGCCGGGGAGCCCCCGTGACGCCGCCCGAGCCCGAGGCGCCGCGCTCCCGGGCCGCGACGCCCAACCGCAACGCGAGCCTGACCTTCGTGCGCCGCGAGGACCTGGACTGGATGCTCTCGGCGGCGAGACCGAACGCGGTGCTGGCGGACGGAGGCGTCTGGGTGCCACCGGACCTGTCCGGGCCGGCGAAGGACGTGGTGACGGTGCTGGAGCAGCGGGGCGCATGCTTCTTCAATGACCTGTGCTCGCGCTCACGTCGGCTGCCCGCGGAGGTGGAGGACGCACTGTGGGAGTTGGTGGCGCGGGGATTGGTGACAGCGGACGCGGTGCAGAATCTGCGAGTGCTGCAGAGCCCGGCACAGCGCAAGCGCCAGAAGCTGTTGCAGCGAGGAGGCCCGGGCCGCTGGAGCCTGTTGGTGCCCTCGGAGCCCAAGGGCGAGGACGAGGTGCGTGAATCCCTCGCACGGCTGTTCCTCCAGCGCTACGGCATCGTTTGGCGCGACCTGGTGATGCGTGAGTCGCTGGCCCCGTCGTGGCGCGAGCTGCTGTACGTCTATCGTCGAATGGAGGCGCGAGGAGAGATTCGCGGAGGCCGTTTCGTGGCGGGCTTCGTGGGAGAGCAGTTCGCACTCCCGGAGGCGGTGGATGTGGCGCGAGCGGTGCGGAGGCAGGCACCCTCGGGAGTGCGAGTGCAGCTCTCGGCGGTGGATCCACTGAACCTGACGGGAGTGGTGACACCGGGCCCGCGAGTGGCGGCGACGGTGGGCAACGTCGTCACGTACGTAGACGGAGTGCCGCAGGGCTTCGACGCACAGGGAGACGACGAAGAAGCAGAGGGCGAGGACGGAACGGGTGAGACAGCGCAGACCAACTGAGTCCCAAGATAGGTCTGAACGTTGGAGGACCCAGCCCTCCCCTTCGGGGAGGAAGAGGAGGGCCGAGCGGAATTCACTACCGGCACGAGTGCGTCAAGGAAGGACCGAGATGCTCGCGCCCACCTGGGTGTTGTTGTCGATGAAGAACTCGCGCTCGCTGGGGCCTAGGTCCGCGGCGGCGCCCAGGTAGTACGTCCCCGCGGGGAGCCATGACTGGCCCGGCATCGTCATCGTCTGGCATTGGCCCGGAGCAAGGGAGTCGGTGTTGGCCCAGCCAATGCTGAAATCCGAGTTCGAGCGGAACGGCTCAGCCGGGGTGATGACCGAATCATACGACAGGTACAGCGTCACGTAGGTGCTGGCCGTTACCGTCCCCTGGTTGCACACCGTGACGGTGGCGGAGAACTGCTGATTGGACTGCACGCTCGCGGGACCCGTCACCGACGTCACCACGAGGTCCGGCTTGTAGCCCACCCCGATGCGGTTGCCCACCCGGGTCTTGTTGTCCAGGGAGGACTCGCGCTCGCTGGGGCCCATGTCCACGGCGGCACCCAGGTAGTACGTCCCCTCTGGGAGCCACGACAGGCCCTGCCCCGTGATCGTCAGCGTCTGGCATTGGCCTGGAGCAAGGGTGTCGGTGTTGGCCCAGCCAATGCTGAAATCCGGGGTCGAGCTGAACGGCTCAATCGGGGTGATGACCGAATCATACGACAGGTACAGCGTCGCGCCGGTGCTGCCCGTTACGGTCCCCTGGTTGCACACCGTGACGGTGGTGGAGAACTGCTGATTGGGCTGCACGCTCGCGGGCCCCGTCACCGATGTCACCACGAGGTCCGACTTGTAGCCCACCCCGATGCGGTTGCCCACCCGGGTCTTGTTGTCCAGGGAGGACTCGCGCTCTCTGGGACCTATGTCCACGGCGGCACCCAGGTAGTATGACCCCTCTGGGAGCCATGATTGCCCCGTGATCGTCAGCGTCTGGCATTGGCCTGGAGCAAGGGAGTCGGTGTTGGCCCAGCCAATGCTGAAATCCGGGGTCGAGCTGAACGGCTCAACCGGGGTGATGACCGAATCATACGACAGGTACAGCGCCACGTTGGTGCCGTCCGTTACCGTCCCCTGGTTGCACACCGTGACGGTGGCGGGGAACTGCTGACCGGGCAGCACGTTCGCAGGCCCCGTCACCGACGTCACCACGAGGTCCGACTTGTTGCCCACCCCGATGCGGTTGCCCACCCGGGTGTTGTTGTCCTCGAGGAGCTCGTTGTCGTCGGAGTATGGGTCCACGGAGGCGCCCAGGTAGTACGACCCCTCCGGGCGCCATGACACGTCCAGCCCCGTCATCGTCAGCGTCTGGCATTGGTCTGGAGCAAGGGGGGCGGTGTTGGCCCAGCCAATGTTGAAATCCGGGGCCGAGTCGTACGGGGTGATGACCGCATCCTGCGACAGGTACAGCCTCACCTCGGTGCTGCCCGTTACCGTCCCTTGGTTGCACACCGTGGCGGTGGCGGAGAACTGCTGACTGGGATTCACGTTCGTGGGCCCCGTCACCGACGTCACCACGAAGTCCGGCTTGTCGCCTATCCCGATACGGTTGCCTACCCGGGTGTTGTTGTCCTCGAAGAGCTCGGGGGTGCCGTTGGACGGATCCGTGGCGGCTCCCAGGTAGAACGTCCCCTGCGTATTCGCTCCGAACGGCATCCTCACCGTCCGACACTGGCCCGGGTTGAGGTAGCCGATGTACATGTTCCCCACGACGACGTCCGAGGCGGGGGAGGGAGGCACCGACGGCGTGATGATTTCATCCGCCGACAGGTACAGCTCCACATCATCGGCGCTGCCCCACCGCGTGCCCTGGTTGCAGACCTCCACCGAGGCGAAGCTCACCTCGCCTGGTCTCATGCTCGTGGGCCCCGTCACCGACGTCACCACGAAGTCCGGCTGGTCGCCCACCCCGATACGGTTGCCTACCCGGGTGTTGTTGTCGTCGATGAGCTCGGGGATGCCGTTGGAGGGATCCACGACGGCACCCAGGTAGAACGTCCCCTGCGTATTCGCTCTGAACGACGTCCTCACCGTCCGACACTGGCCCGGGTTGAGGTAGCCGATGTACATGTTCACCACGACAACGTCCGAGGCAGGGGAGGGAGGCACCGACGGCGTGATGATTTCATCCGCCGACAGGTACAGCTCCACATCGGCGCTGCCCCACTGCGTGCCCTGGTTGCAGACCTCCACCGAGGCGGTGCTCACATCGCCCGGCCTCATGCTCGTGGGCCCCGTCACCGACGTCACCACGAAGTCCGGCTGGTCGCCCACCCCGATGCGGTTGCCTACCCGGGTGTTGTTGTCGTCGATGAGCTCGGGGATGCTGTTGGAGGGATCCACGACGGCACCCAGGTAGAACGTCCCCTGCGTATTCGCTCTGAACGGCGTCCTCACCGTCCGACACTGGCCCGGGTTGAGGTAGCCGATGTACATGTTCACCACGACGACGTCCGAGGCAGGGGAGGGAGGCACCGACGGCGTGATGATTTCATCCGCCGACAGGTACAGCTCCACATCGGCGCTGCCCCACTGCGTGCCCTGGTTGCAGACCTCCACCGAGGCGGTGCTCACATCGCCCGGCCTCATGCTCGTGGGCCCCGTCACCGACGTCACCACGAAGTCCGGCTGGTCGCCCACCCCGATGCGATTGCCCACCTGGAGGTTGTTGTTCTCGTTCGACTCGATGGTGGTGTTGGACGGGTCCACGCCAGCACCCAGGTAATACGTCCCCTCCGTGGACAACCAGAGCCGCACGTTGCGCGTCTGGCACTGACCGGGGGAGAGGTAGCCGATGTACATGTGCCCCACGACGAGGTCCGAGGCGGGGGAGGGCGGCACTGGCGGTGTGATGACTCCATCGGCCGACAGGTACAGGTCCACATCGGTGTTGCCCTCCTGCGTCCCCTGGTTGCAGACCTCCACCGAGACGGTGATGTCCCCGCCCTGCCTCACGCTCGGGGGCCCCTTCACCGACGTCACCACGAAGTCTGGCCCGGAGCTCACGGCCTGTCCCGCCGTCTGGAAGGCCGCTCCCTCGGGCGTCCTGGGGCCTTCACCGCACGCGGCCGCGGTCATCCACACCGCGAGTCCCGTGACACATCTGAGAACTGCCCTTCGTTGATTCATGCGCTCTTCCTCGGAGCAAAACGCCAGCTCGGCGTTGTCCAAGGGAGCGGGAAGACGTGAAAGTGCCTCCAGAATTCAACGTCCGAGACTTTTTCGTCCGTTCGAGATGAGCTTTCTGAGTCCAAGATAGGTCTGTCGTCTCCGCCAAAAGGAAGTCCGCATGAAGGGTCTTGCCCTCTGCCTGGGCCTGCTGCTTACGTTCTCGGCCTCGGCGAGCTCCCTCGACGTTGCCCTGTGCAGGACAACGTCCCTGCCCGTGGCTCGGATGGAGAGCCAGGAGAAGCTGTGTCGCTCGTTCGCGCGAGCGCTTGCGGCTCTACCGGCGACGATGACGGACGATGCCCGGGTTCTGCTGACTCCTGAGAACCTCGCATTGATGGGCACGCTGACGACCGCATGGCTGGGGTCACAAGGAGTTCCAGTCGTGGGTGAAGTGGTGGACGCCGCGCTCCTGGTGCTCGGGGTGTCGCTGCTGGCCGGTCAGGCCGAGGAGCTCGTCCACTTCCTGTGGACCTACGCGAACCTGGCCATGACAGCGCGGAGCACGGTCGAGCTCGACACCGCGGCCACCTCTCTGGCCCGAGCCCTGTCGCTGGTAGGCATCAACGTCGTGGCCTTCATCCTGACGAAGAAGGCCATGGCGAAGGCCCCCCGTGGCCCCCCGTCGCCGCCCAGGGAATTCGCATTGCCCCAAGGGGGCGTCGCCGCGGCGACGGCGATGGAGTGGGCATCACCTTCGGCGTCTGACATGGTTCCCGCGGTTCTGATGGCGGGAGGCGCGGGCAGCGGACGTAAGCCCCCCGAGCAGGAGCGCCGTCCGGCGAAGAAGCCGGATCCAGCCGCCTTCGAGAAGTGGATCCGGCAAGCCGAGCGAAAGCCGGCCATCGAAATGCCGGAGCCAGCTGCTGGCTTCCAAAAAAGGCATGCGGGAGCGGAGGAGATTCTGGTCGAGGGGGGAGGAAAGCAGATCTGGGCGGATGGCGCCCGAGCTAGCGATGCTCACCTGCTCGAGACCAAGTATATCGAGAAGCCTGGGACGAGCCCCTTTATCGAGGGATCTGCGTGTGATGCAGACATCAGGCAGATCATCCGAACGAAAGAGGTGAAGGAGTTCACCCGGTATGCAGCGGTCATCTTGGATCCTGTCACCCCAGCCGTAGGGCTCGAAGTGATTGTCAATGATGCCCGCGCTCTTCCTTATTTCCAAGCGCTGATGCGCGAGCTTGGGATACCCGGCCGGGTCGTACTCAAGCAGTGAGAAGGAGATTCAGGATGAATTATTTCATCATCGTCAAGACAGGGTGGACCTTTGCTGCTCAGGAGTTCTCGGCGCAACTGCGCGAGCGTTGGCCGATCGCCCAGATCGATGAGATTCAAGACCCTGACGACAGTGAGGTATTGGAGTTCAAGTTGCCGATGGAGAAGTCAAGAATCTATGGCTCGCTCAACAGAGAGGGAAATGCCGTCATCTTTGTGGGTGGGTTCCAGGACTGCTCCAGGTTCGCACAATGGTGCCGCTCGCTCATTCCGCCGACCGAGAAGGTGGTCTTCTGTGACGAATCGATGAGCATCAACTTCGTGCTGGAACCGAGCATGACGCCAGAGGAAATAGTTCAAGCCGCTCGCTCTTCATGACTCATGAGGTGTCGATGTGCTCGTCATTGAGGAGAGGCTTGCGCATGGCCACAGAGGTAAACATGCCAGCACTACTTCTCGCACCACTCAGCGTACAATCCCCTCTCTTGCTCGCCTGCTAAAATGAGGGGATGGCTCAGGGGCGCGCCTGCTGGACGGTCCACGAAGGTCGTGCTACTCGTCCTGACGCGCTCTAGAGCGAATCCAAAAAAGGAGAAACAAGATGCGCAAGACCATGCTCATGGCTGTCTTTGTCGTGCCTTTTGCCGTGCAGGGGTCGGGCTGCTCCGAGGCCAAGGCCGAGGAGTCCTGGACGCTGACCACCATCGCCGATGCCCGCAGCGGCATCGCCTCGCCGGTGGACCTGGGGGCGCCGGGGGACTCGCCGGGCGACATGTTCGTGTTTGACCAGCCGCTGTTGGACGAAGCGAAGCAGACCATTGGGTCGAACAGCGGTTACTGCGTCCGGACGCTGCCCGGCCAGTTCAGTGAGTGCCAGTGGACGCTCACGATGGCTGACGGCACCATCACCGTCGCGGGCCGGGAGGCCGAGAATGGCACTTCCTACATTCCGGTCATCGGTGGCACGGGCACCTATCTGGGGGTGAGCGGAGTGCTGGCCACCACTCCCAACGGAGACAGGACGTTCACCCAGGTGCTTACGCTGCTGAAGGCGAAGTAGTAGCGGAGGTGGCACAGCAGAGGAGGCGAGGGGCGGTCTCCATCCCCACGCCTCCCCATTACCGCCGGGCGCTTACTTCACGCGCCCGTCCGTCCAGGCCTGCAGGAGCTGCTCATAGGGCACGGTCTCGCCCTTGGGCTTCTCGTTGGCCAGCTTCGGGTGCGGAGCGCCCGGCGCGTCGAGCCAGAACTTCGCCTCCTTCACCGGGTTGAGCTTCGGCGGGCAGTTCTGCATGCCCGCGCGCTCCAGCCGCCCCAGCACGTCGTCCATCTGCTCGGCCAGCGAGTCCATGGCCTGCTGCGGCGTCTTCTCGCCCTCGACGGCCAGGCTGATGTTCTGCCACCACAGCTGCGCCAGCTTCGGGTAGTCCGGCACGTTGGTGCCCGTGGGCGTCCACGCCACGCGCGCAGGGCTCCGGTAGAACTCCACCAGGCCGCCCAGCTTCGGGGCAATCTTCGTCACGTGCTCGGAGCGGATGTCCGAGTCACGAATGGGCGTCAGTCCCACCATGAACTTCTTGAGCGACGTGCTCTTGGCCACCGTGAACTGCGCGTACAGCCACGCGGCCTTGCGGCGCTCCAGCGGGGTGCTCTTGAGCATCGTCCACGAGCCCGTGTCCTGGTAGCCCAGCTTCGTGCCCTCCTCCCAGTACGGGCCGTGCGGCGAGGGCGCCATGCGCCACTTCGGCGTCCCGTCCGCGTTCACCACCGACAGGCCCTCCTTCGTCAGCGGCGCCGTGAAGGCCGTGTACCAGAAGATCTGCTGCGCCACGTTGCCCTGGCCCGGCACCGGGCCCGCCTCGGAGAACGTCATGCCCGCGGCCTGGGGCGGCGCGTACTTCTTCAGCCATTCAATGTACTTGGTCAGCGCGTACACCGCGGCCGGGCCGTTCGCCTCGCCGCCGCGCGCCACCGTGGCGCCCGCCGGGTTGCAGCCCTCCACGCGGATGCCCCACTCGTCCACCGGCTTACCGTTGGGCAGGCCCTTGTCGCCCACGCCCGCCATGGACAGCCACGCGTCCGTGAAGCGCCACCCCAGCGACGGGTCCTTCTTCCCGTAGTCCATGTGGCCGTACACCCGGACGCCGTCGATCTCCTTCACGTCGTTGGTGAAGAACTCGGCGATGTCCTCGTAGGCCGACCAGTTCACCGGCACGCCCAGCTCGTAGCCGTACTTCTTCTTGAAGCGCTCCTTCAGGTCCGCCCGGCTGAACCAGTCCGCGCGGAACCAGTACAGGTTGGCGAACTGCTGGTCCGGGAGCTGATACATCTTCCCGTCCGGGCCGGTGACGAAGCTCTTGCCCATGAAGTCGTCGATGTCGAGCGTGGGCAGCGTCACGTCCTTGCCCTCGCCCGCCATGAAGTCCGACAGCGGCACCACGTGCCCATAGCGCACGTGCGTGCCAATCAGATCGCTGTCATTCACATACATGTCATAGATGCTGCGGCCCGACTGCATCTGGGTCTGCAGCTTCTCGATGACATCGCCTTCCTGGATGATGTCGTGCTTGACCTTGATGCCGGTAATCTCCTCGAAGGCCTTCGCCAGCGTCTTGGACTCATAGACGTGGGTGTCGATGCTCTCCGAGACCACGTTGATCGTCGTCCCGCGGTAGGGGGCGGCGGCCTCGCGGAACCACTTCATCTCCGCGAGTTGTTGCTCCCGGGTGAGGGTGCTCGGCTGAAACTCCTGGTCCACCCACTTCTCGGCGGCCTTCTCCAGCGCGGCGACGTCTACCTGCTGGGGCTGCGCGGCGGCGGCGGGCTTCGCGGCCTCCTCGGGTTTGGACTCCTTCTTACATCCGGCGGCGGGAACCGCCATGGCAAGTGCCAGCGTCCATCTCAATGCGGTTTTCAATGGTCTACCCCCAGCGTGCAATGACAACCATGAACAGCAACGACACACCTACGGCCAACCAGATCGACGCATCCGTCAGGCCCACCCATGCGAGGTGGATGAACGCGCTGCCCAGCAGTCCGACGAAGAGGCGGTCTCCGCGGGTGGTGCTCATGGGCAGCAGGCCCTTGCGAGGCAGGGAAGGGGCGCGCGTTCCCCAGACGGTGTAGGCCAGCAGCAGCAGCGCGATGACCACGAAGAAGGCCGCGGTCGGCGCCGTCCAGGCCATCCATTCCAAATCCATGGTGGCTCACACCCTTCCCAGGGCGAAGCCCTTGGCGATGTAGTCGCGGACGAAGTAGATGACCACCGCGCCCGGTACGAGCGTCAGCACGCCGGCGGCCGCCAGCACGCCCCAGTCCATGCCAGCCGCGCTCACCGTGCGCGTCATGGTGGCCACGATGGGCTTGGCCTCCACCGACGTCAGCGTGCGCGCCAGCAGCAGCTCCACCCAGGAGAACATGAAGCAGAAGAACGCCGTCACGCCCACGCCCGAGCGGATGAGGGGCAGGAAGAGGCGCAGGAAGAAGCGGGGGAAGCTGTAGCCGTCGATGTACGCGGTCTCGTCGATCTCCCGCGGTACGCCGGACATGAAGCCCTCCAGAATCCACACCGACAGGGGCACGGTGAAGAGCATGTGCGCCAGGGCCACGGCCCAGGGCGTGTCGAACAGGCCGATGCTCGAGTAGAGCTGGAAGAAGGGCAGGAGGAACACGGCCGGGGGCGACATGCGGTTGCTCAGCAGCCAGAAGAAGAGGTGCGTGTCGCCGAGGAAGCGGTAGCGCGAGAAGGCATACGCCGCGGGCAGCGCCAGCATCACCGAGAGCACCGTGTTGATGGCCACGTACGTGAGCGAGTGCACGTAGCTGCTGCTCCAGTCCGGGTCGGTGAAGATGACGAGGTAGTTGGCCAGCGTGGGGCGGTGCGGCCAGAGGGTGAAGCCGCCCAATATCTCCTCGTTCGTCTTCAGCGACATGCCCACCAGCCAGTAGACGGGCACGAAGCTCAGCAGCAGGTAGAGGGGAACGGCGAGGCGTTTCATCGCGCCTCCTTCGTGCTCGTCATGGCGGTGTAGAAGACGTAGCTGAACAGCAGGATGACCAGGAAGTAGACGAGGGAGAACGCCGCCGCCGGGCCCAGGTCGAACTGGCCCACCGCGAGCCGCGTCAGGTACTGGCTGAGGAACGTGGTGGCGTTGCCGGGTCCGCCGCCGGTGAGGACGAAGGGCTCGGTGTAGATCATGAAGCTGTCCATGAAGCGCAGCAGCACCGCGATGGTCAGCACTCCGCGCAGCCGGGGCAGTTGGATGAAGCGGAACGTGGCCCAGACCGAGGCGCCGTCGATGCGCGCCGCCTGGTAGTAGGCCTCGGGGATGGCCTGCAGGCCCGCGTAGCAGAGCAGTGTCACCAGGGGCGTCCAATGCCAGACGTCCATGAGCAGCACCGTGAGCCAGGCATCCAGCGCGTTGGCCGTGTAGTTGTACTGGAAGCCGAGCCCGTTGATGAGCACGCCGAACAGGCCGATGTCACCGCGGGCGAAGATCTGCCAGATGGTGCCCACCACGTTGAAGGGAATGAGCAGCGGCAGGCCCAGCAGCACCAGGCTCACGGTCGCGGCACGCCCCTGCTTCGGAAGCACGAGCGCCAGCGCCACGCCCAGCGGAATCTCCAACGCCAGCACCGCCAGCGAGAAGCCGAGCTGCCGGCGCAGGGCTCCGTGCAGCTCGGGATCCCTCAGCACCTTGCGGAACCACTCCGTGCCCACGAAGACACGCTGCTCCGGTCCGAGGATGTCCTGCACCGAGTAGTTCACCACCGTCATCAACGGGATGACGGCGCTGAACGCGACGGCCACCAGCACGGGCAGCACCAGCAGCCAGGCGCGTTGGTTGGTGGGTTTGCTCATGGGATGGCACTGCCTCCGGCGTACAGCGTCGTCCAGCGCGGCGGCAGCTCCAGCCAGCATGTCTCTCCGGGCGCCAACCGCTCCTCCTCGGGCAGCCGCACCTTGAGGGACTTCTCCCCCAGCCGCGCGGTGGCCAGCTTGTGCCGCCCCAGGTCCTCCACCTGTGTCACCTCGACGCGCACCGAGGACGGTGTGCCCTCGGGGACGCGCCGCACGAACTCGGGCCTGATGCCGAGCAGCAGCTCGCCCCCGGCCGTCTTCGCCCGTGCGCACACGCCCGTGTCCAGCGGGAGCCGCTGGCCCTCCACCACCACCGCGCCCTCCTCCACGGTGCACGGCAGCAGGTTCATTCCCGGGCTGCCGATGAAGTAGCCGACGAAGGTGTCCGCCGGGCGCTCGAAGAGCTCCTGCGGCGTCCCCACCTGCACCACCCGGCCCTGGTTCATCACCACCACCCGGTCCGCGAGCGTCAGCGCCTCCACCTGGTCGTGCGTCACGTACACGATCGTCAGCTTCAGCTGCTCGTGCACCTGCTTCAGCTTGCGGCGCAGCAGCCACTTCACGTGCGGGTCGATGACCGTGAGCGGCTCGTCCAGCAGGATGGCCGCCACGTCCCGGCGCACCAGCCCGCGTCCCAGGGAAATCCGCTGCCGCATGTCCGCCGACAGCCCGCTCGCCCGCATCCGCAGGTCCGGCGTGAGCTCCAGCAGCTCCGCCACCTCCTCCACCCGCGCCCGCGTCTCGGCGTGTCCAATGCCCCGGTTGCGCAGCGGGAAGGCCAGGTTCTCGGCGACGGTCATCGTGTCGTAGATGACCGGGAACTGGAACACCTGGGCGATGTTGCGCTGCTGCGGCAGGGCCCCGGTGACGTCCACGCCGTTGAAGAGCACCTGTCCCCGCGAGGGCCTCAGCAGTCCGGAGATGATGTTGAGCAGCGTCGTCTTCCCGCAGCCCGAGGGCCCCAGCAGCGCGTAGGCGCCACCGTCCTCCCAGACGAGCTCCAGGGGCCGCAGCGCGTAGTCCTTGTCGGACGCGGGCGCGGGGACGTAGGCGTGGGCGATGCCGCGGAGCTCAATCCTGGCCATGCGCGGGCTCCTCGGGGGTGAAGGGGGGCGCGGCCACGAGCCGGCCGTCGGGTCCGAACACGAACATTCTCGATGGGGGGACGAACAGGTCCACGGGCGCGCCGTACGGGTGCCGCTGCACGCCCTCGACCTGCGCGGTGAGTGAGAGCCCGCCATGCGCCGCGTGAACCAGCGTCTCCGAGCCGCTCACCTCCTCCACCTCCACGTGCGCGGGGATGCGGACGTCCTCGGGCGAGGTCCGCTCGAGCCTCAGGTGGTGGGCGCGGACTCCCAGGCGGTAGCGGCCGGGGGCGAGGTCTCGCTGGTGCCCGGCCAGAGGGAAGGCCACGTCCGGCGACAGGCGTGCCGCGCCGTCCGCGGTGAGCTCGGCGTCCCACAGGTTCATCTGCGGATCACTGAAGACCTGGCCCACGCGCTCGTTCGCGGGCGCGTGGTACACCCCGAGCGTCGGGCCTTCTTGCAGCAGCCGCCCCTCGTGGAGCACCGCCGTCCGCCCGCCGAGCAGCAGCGCCTCGGTGGGCTCGGTGGTGGCGTACACCACGACGGCGGGGCGGTTGCGGAAGAGCTGGCGGATCTCCGTCCGCAGCTCCTCGCGCAGCTTGTAGTCGAGGTTGGCCAGGGGCTCGTCGAGCAGCAGCAGCGAGGCATCCTTCGCCAGTGCGCGCGCCATGGCCGTGCGCTGCTGTTGCCCGCCGCTCAGCTCCGCGGGAAGGCGGTTCAGGAAGGGCTCCAGGCGGAGCGCGGCGGCCGTGTCCCGCACGCGCCGGTCGAGCTCCTGTTTGCCGAGCTTCCCGGCCAGCCGCAGCGGGGAGGCGATGTTCTCGTAGACGGTGAGCGAGGGGTAGTTGACGAACTGCTGGTACACCATGGCCACGTCGCGGCGGCGCACGTCCAGGTGTGTCACGTCGGCGCCGTTGGCGCGGAGCGTCCCCGAGGTGGGCTTGTCGAGCCCGGCCATGAGGCGCAGCAGCGACGTCTTCCCGGCGCGAGTGCGGCCCAGCAGGACGCTGAAGGAGCCGGGTTCGAGCTTCAGGTTGATGTCCGCGAGGTGTGTCTCGCCATTCACGAGGCGAGTAATCCCGTCCAGCTCGATGCCGTGCTTCACCCGGTGTATCCCCTCGAAGTTGCCACTCCTGGAGTGACCGCGGGGGCGCATCGTAGAGAGAAGGCTCGCGCCGGGTCCAGGGGCAAGCGGGGGGAGCCGCGCGAGGGCAGGGGGCTGTCTGGACGCGCCGCCCCATGGGGCTCTAGCGTCGGACCCGGACCCTTTCTGCGTCCGAGGAATCTTTCATGATCCGCCGTTTCGCCCTTCTGGGGATGTTGGGCTTCACTGCCTGTACGTTGACGGAGGAGCCGCCGGCTCCTTCCACAACAGGGACGGTGAAGGGAACCCTGACCCCGTTCCGCCTCCAGTCCACTCCCACCGAGACCGTCCGGTCCGCGCTGCTGCGAGACGCCGGAGTCCGGCAGCGGCTCTCGAAGTCCATCTCCGCCGCTGTTGCCGCCCAGCAGCAGCAGGGCGTGCGGCGCGCGGAGCTCGCCACCAGCGACTCGGGGGACGCCGACGCCGTTCCCGGTGATGTCATCGTCCGTTTCGAGGAGGCCCAACTGTCCGAGGCCGACGCGCTGGCCCGCGTGAGCCTCCCCGGCTACCGCGCGGTGCACAAGGGTTACATCACCGAGCACCTGCATCTCATCGGCTACGAGCCCGTCGAGATGCGCGCCATGAAGGTGCAGGAGACGGCGGACCTGGCCCGGCTGGTCGCGAAGATGAGCGGCGTGAGCTACGCGGAGAAGAACCTGCGCTTCCACGCCTTCAAAACGCCCAATGATCCCGGGTACGCGCGCCAGTGGCACTACCCGATGATGAACCTGCCCGCCGCCTGGGACATCACCACGGGTTCCAGCAACGTCGTCATCGGCGTGCTGGATACGGGCATCGTCAAGCACCCGGACCTGGACGGCCGCGTCGTCGCGGGCGCCGACATGATTTCGGATGTGAGCTCGGCGGGGGACGGCAACGGGCGCGACACGGATCCCACGGACAAGGGCAAGGACCAGCCCAACGGGGGCTCCTCCTGGCACGGCTCGCACGTGGCCGGCACCATCGGCGCGGTGTCGAACGACAACCAGGGCGTGGCCGGTGTCACCTGGAGCGGCAAGCTCCTGCCGGTGCGCGTGCTGGGCAGCAGCGGCGGCTCGTTCGCCGACATCGCCGCGGGCATCCAGTGGGCCGCCGGCATCGACGTCGCCGGCCTGCCCCACAACAACAACCCCGCCCAGGTCATCAACATGAGCCTTGGCGGGCAGAACAGCCCCAGCCAGGCGCTGCAGGAGGTCATCGACGCCGCCATGGGCAAGGGCGTCATCATCGTCGTCGCCGCGGGCAACTCGAACATCGAGGCCAGCAAGTTCTCGCCGTGCAACCAGCAGAACGTCATCTGCGTGGGTGCCACGCGCTTCAATGGCAAGCGCGCCAGCTACTCCAACTACGGCAGCGCCGTGGACGTCATGGCCACCGGTGGCGAGACGGCCGAGGACCTCAATGGCGACGGCAAGCCGGACGGCGTGCTCTCCACCATCGTGGATGAGACCAACCAGCCCATCTGGGCCTACTACCAGGGCACCAGCATGGCCTCCCCGCACGTGGCCGGTATCGTGGCGCTGATGAAGTCGGTGTACCCGGGCCTCACCCCGGCCCAGGCGAAGCAGATCCTCAAGAGCACCGCTGACACCAACAGCCAGTGCACCGAGGGGTGTGGTGCCGGGCTCGTCAATGCCCAGGCCGCCGTGCGCGAGGCGCAGCGGGTCGCCAACGGTGGAACCCTTCCCGCGGAGCCGCCGAAGCTCGGCGTGGGCTCCACCCAGCTCTCCTTCACCGGCAGCGGCACCCAGCAGCTCGCGGTGCGCAACGTGGGCGGTGGCACGCTCCGGGTGACCGCGGCGGCCTCGGGCACGAAGGCCTCCGCGCTGTCCTTCCCCAAGGGCAACACGCTGGAGCTGGCGGCCTATGAGTCGAAGCCGCTCGCGGTGTCCGTCAACACGGCGGGGCTGTCCAACGGCAACTACCTGGCCCAGGTGTCCCTCTCCGGTGACAACGGGAACAAGACCGACGTGCTGGTGAAGTTCCAGGTGGGCGCCGCCCAGGACAAGGACGCCATCGTCGCCTTCCTCTACCTGGACGACAACGATGAGTGGAAGGTGGATGATGGTGCCATCGCACTGGTGTCGTCGTCCGGCGGCTATGCCTACAGTCTGAAGCTGGCTCCCCAGACGTACTACGCCATCGCCACCATCGACGAGGACGGGGACAACGAGCTCTTCGAGGATGGAGAGCGCGTGGGCTTCTGGCGCGACGCCACCACCATCGAGTCCATTCCCCTGGCGGTGGACCAGACGGTGGGCAACATCAGCTTCGCCCTCGTGCCCTACCAGTCGGATGACGAGCAGCCCTCGACGTCCGTCATCGGCAAGCCCTGCACCAGCAGCAGCCAGTGCGGCGATGGCTTCTGTGCCACCAACTTCCCCGGGGGGTATTGCACCCGGAGCTGCATCGCGAAGGACTGCCCCGCGGGCTCCAAGTGCGAGTTCACCACGGACGGCACCGCGGCCTACTGCTTCGCCACCTGCACGGACGTGGGGATGCAGGGCACCTGCCGCACGGGCTACGTCTGCGACGACGACGACGCGGGCGGCGGCGTGTGCATTCCTCCGTGAGGGGGTAGGGCGTACCCGGGGAGGGGCTCGCTCCATGCGTCCCCTCTCCACCGGGCTGGCGGAAGGTGGACATTTGGACATCGTGAGCGTTCCCTGATTCGCGGCCCATGCGCATGCTCGGAGGAGTCTTGTTCTCCTCCGAGCCCCGCACCCTTTTACGGACGTTGAAGGCGGAGACCCGCCCCCACCACGAGCGCGCCGAGCGCGTGGTACGCCTGCTGTCTCCGGAGCTGACCCTGTCCGGATACCGGCGCCACCTGGAAGCGCTGTTCGGCCTGCATGCCCCACTGGAGGCGGCCCTCGGCGTGAGGTTGGAGGAGCTCGCGGCCGACTTGCGCCTCGACGAGCGCTGGAAGCTCCCCCTGTTGGAGGAGGACCTCCGGGCGCTCGGCCACGACGATGCCTCGCTGGCGCGCCTGCCCTGGCTCTCGCACCTTCCTCCGCTGCCGGATGTGCCCGAGGCGCTCGGGGCCCTGTATGTGCTGGAGGGCTCGACACTGGGAGGGCAGCTCATCCTCCGCCACCTCGTGCGCCACTTCGATGGCGTGTCCGCGGGGGAGTTCGCCTTCTTCCGGGCCTATGGCGAGGCCGTGGGGCCCATGTGGAAGGACTTCGGCGAGGCCCTGCTCCGCCTCTGTCCGGAGCCGGCACTCGCTCCCCGTGTGGTGCGGGGGGCCCAGGACACCTTCGATGCCTTCGAGGCATGGCTCCGCGAGGTCCATGGCGATGCTCCCTCCCATCTCTGAGGCGGACCTGTCCCAGTGCGAGCGCGAGCCCATCCATCTGCTGGGGGGCATCCAGCCGCATGGTGTGTTGCTGGCCTTCTCGGAGCCGGACCTCACCGTGAAGGTGGTGAGCGCCAACACCCAGGAGATGCTGGGGCGTCCGCCGGAGGCGCTCCTGGGCCGGCCGCTGGGAGAGGTGCTCCCTCCCTCGTCGCTTGCCATCCTCACCCGGGCCCTGCTCCCTCCCACCCCCGAGCGTGTGCGCATCGAGGCCGCGGGCCGCTTCTTCGTGGGCCTGCTGCACCGCAGTGACGGACTGGGGGTGCTGGAGTTGGAGCCCTTCTCGGAGGTGGGCAGCGAGGAGGATGCGCTGGCCATGGTGGAACTGCTCCTCTCGCCGCTGGCGCGTGCCCAGGGCCCGCTGGGGCTGCTCCAGGCGGTGGTGGAGGCGGTGCGCTCGCTCACCCTCTTCGACCGGGTGATGGTGTACCGCTTCGACGCGGACTGGCATGGCGAGGTGGTGGCGGAGAGCCGCGATGTGACCATGGACGACCTTTTGGGCCAGCACTTCCCCGCCAGCGACATTCCCGCGCAGGCCCGTGCCCTCTACACGCGCAACACCCTGCGCCTCATCGCCGATGCGCGCGCCGCGCCCGTGCCCCTGGTGCCCGCCATCCTGCCGGACCTCGGGCGCCCGTTGGACTTGTCGGACGCGGCCCTGCGCAGCGTGTCCCCGGTGCACCTGGAGTACCTCGCCAACCTCCGGGTGAGCGCCTCCATGTCCATCTCGCTGGTGCGCGAGGGCGAGCTGTGGGGCCTCATCGCCTGCCACCACCGCACGCCCCTGCTGGTGCCGGCCGCCACGCGCCGCGCCTGTGACGTGCTGGCCCGGCTGGTGGTGTTGCAGCTCGCGTCCGAGGAGCGCGCCAGCGTGTCCGCCGAGCTCGCCCGCCGCGCCCGCTTCCAGTCGGAGTTGGTGGAGCCGCTTTCCGCGGAGGCGGGGACGTTGCCCGTGGCCCTGTCCCGTCAGGGAGAGCTCCTGCTCGGCCTCGCCGGAGCGGGCGGTGGTGCCCTGCTGTTCGGCGGGGCTCCCATTCTCGTGGGCGCCACGCCCTCCGCCGACGAGGTGGTGGCGCTGGCCGGCTGGCTCGCGGGGCAGCACTTCGACGGCACCTTCCACACGGCCCGGCTCGGACAGCTCCACCCGCCCGCCGCCGGGTACGCGGACGTGGCCAGCGGCCTGCTCGCGGTGCGGTTGGACGCGACCGCCCCCCACTTCGTCCTCTGGTTCCGCCCGGAGATGGCCCGGACCGTCACCTGGGCCGGCAATCCCCAGAAGCCGGTGGTGCCCGGGCCCGGCGCCAGCCGCCTCCACCCTCGCGCCTCCTTCGCCGCCTGGCAGGAGACGGTGCGCGGAACGAGCCTCCCCTGGACCGCGGAGGACATGGCCACCGTGGTGGGCTTCCGCGGCGCGCTGGTGGGCGTGTTGTTGCGGCATGCCGCCGCCCTCGCCCGCTCCAACGCGGAGCTGGATGCCTTCAGTGGCACCGTGGCGCACGACTTGAAGGAACCGCTGCGCGGCATCCAGCAGTACGTGGGCTTCCTTCTCGAGGACCAGGGCGAAGCCCTGGGGCCCGACGGGCGTCAACAGCTCGAGGAGGTGCGGCGGCTCGCCGGTCGCACCCAGAACCAGATGGATGCCCTCTTCGAGTACAGCCGGGCGGGGTGCGTGGAGCTCGCCTGGGGCGAGGTGGACATGCACGAGCTGGTGGACGAGGTGCTGCTCACCGTGTCCGCCCGCCTGCGAGAGAACCAGGTGGAGGTGCGCATTCCCCGGGGCCTGCCCCGGGTGGAATGTGACCGGGTCCGCATTCAGCAGGTCTGGGCCAACCTCTTCACCAATGCCGCCAAGTACCACCAGCCGGGCGAGCCCCGTTGGGTGGAAGTGGGTTTCATCTCCCCGGCAGATGCCGTCTCCGTGCCGGCACGGCGGCGGCCAGATGAATACGTCTTCTTCGTGCGAGACAACGGCATCGGCATCCCCGAGCAATTCCACGAGAACATCTTCGAGATGTTCCGTCGGCTGCATCCCGCTCATGCCTATGGAGGAGGCACGGGGGCGGGGCTGGCCATCGCCCGGCGGCTCGTGCGGTTGCACGGGGGCGAGCTATGGGTGGAGTCCACTCCCGGACAGGGCTCCACCTTCTTCTTCACCCTGGGCGAGAGGCCCCGGTGATGGAGGGGGGACGGCCGCTGCGTCTGCCGGGAGGGGAGGAGTCCCAGGGATGAAGCTGAGCGTGCTCCTCGTCGAGGACAGCCTCGCGGATCAGCGGGCCCTGCGTCGGGCGCTCGAGAAGGACACGGAGACCCGGTGGGAGGTGGAGCTGGCCAACACCGCCGAGGAGGCCCTGGAGCGTCTTCGGCACGCCCCGTTGCCGGACGCGCTCGTGCTGGACTTCCACCTGCCGGGCATGGATGGGGTGGCCCTCCTGCGCACGTTGCGCGAGCAGTGCGAGGAGCGGCTGCCGGCGGTGGTGGTGTTCACCGGCAGCGGCAGCGAGCGCGTGGCGGTGGAGGCGATGAAGTCCGGCGCTCACGACTACCTCCTCAAGGACGGCTTCTCTCCGGAGCGCCTGCGCCACAGTCTGCGCACCGCGGTGGAGTCGGTGCGGATGATTCGCGAGCTGGAGGAGCACCGCCGCCAGGCGGAGCGCGCCGAGCGGGCGGCGCGCGAGGCCCTGGCGGTGCGTGACGAGTTCTTCGCCATCGCCACCCATGACCTCAAGGGGCCGCTGCAGAGCATCCTCCTGAGCACCCAGCTGCTGCGCCGTCAGCTGCCGGCGGAGGCGAACACGCCTGGCGTGAATGCGCGGCTGGAGCAGATATTGCGCGGCACGCAGCGGATGGGCGAGCTCATCGACCACTTCCTGGAGGTGACGCGGGGAGGGGAGCGCCCCTTGCGGCGCGAGCCGGTGGACCTGTTCGCGCTGGTGCGGACCAAGGTGCGCGAGCTGGCGCCGCTGGCGTCCACGCACCCGGTGCGCCTGCACGTGGAGGGCACGGACTTCGTGGGCCGCTGGGACGGGGGGAGCCTGGAGCGGGTGTTGGACAACCTGCTGGGCAACGCCGTGAAGTACAGCCCGAGGGGCGGCACCATCGACGTGTGGCTGAGGGAGGAGTCTCCGGGCCCCGAGGGCTGGGTGCGGCTGTGCGTGCAGGACCAGGGGATGGGGATTCCGGCCGAGGACCTGCCCCACATCTTCGAGCGCTTCCGCCGGGGCCGGAACGTGGCTCCGGTCATCTCCGGCAGTGGCGTGGGGCTGGCCAGCGCGCACCGCCTGGTGCTCCTGCACGGTGGCACCCTCACCGTGGAGAGCGAGGAGGGCAAGGGCTCGAGCTTCACCGTGCGCCTGCAGCGCGGGCTGAGCGTGAGGGCGTCCTCTCCGGAGCCGTCCGCCTGACGCTCCGCTGCCGTGCGTCAGTCCCTCAAGGCGACGTGGGCAGGCTGCCGCGCAGCATGAAGAAGATGACCACGCCCGTCACGGACACGTAGAGCCAGATGGGGGCCAGCCACCGTGTTACCTTCTTGTGACGTTCGAAGGCGTTGCGCCATGCGAAGTAGAAGGACAGCAGCGCGCCCGGCACCACGAAGATGGACAGCAGCACGTGGCTGGCGAGGATGAGCAGGTACACCGCTTTGAGCACCCCGCCCCCCGCGTAGCGCGTGTCGCCGTGCACGAAGTGGTAGGCCAGGTAGCACACCAGGAAGAGCGCCGAGGACGCGAAGGCGGACACCATCAGGTACTGGTGCACGCGCCTCGCTTTGCGGCGGATGGCCACCCAGCCCGACGCCAGGAACACCGCCGCCAGCGCGTTGAGGCTCGCGTTCACCGCCGGCAGGAAGCGCAGATCCACCCCGCCCACCGGTCCTCCTCGGCGGATGAGGAGAATGTACGCGAGGAACGCGAGCGCGGCGGCGGATACCACCGCCGTAAAAATGTAGAAGTTGCGATCGCTCACGCGGGGGAGAGGGGCCTGGGCGGCGTCGTTCATGGCGCACCTTTCTGTCCCGACTGTGCCCCGCGTGCAACCTGTGAAGGCCTGCTTCTCTGTTACAAGAGCAGGCGTATAGCCATTAACAGGAATTCCTGGCATAAGGAGCGGTGCAGTTTCCCCCCGCTGCATCCCCCCGGAGGTTCCCGTGCGCTTCGCACGACGCTTCCTCGCTCCGTTGGCCACCGCCGCCTTCCTGGCGGCCCCCCCTGTCCTCGCGGACGGGCCGGTGTGTGCCCCGGTGTCGAAGGTTCCCCTTGAGCGCCACCTGCGCCAACTCTCCCTGGACCTGCTCGGTCGCCCGCCCACCTATGAGGAGTACCAGGCGGCGCGCGCCAAGGGCGAGGTGACGGTCGAGGACGTCCGCGCGCTGATGGACAAGGAAGAGTTCTACACCCGCGTCCGCGCCTACCACCGTTCGCTCCTCTGGAGCAACGTGAGCGCCAGCGTCAACAACAACAGCAACTCGCGCATCGTGGGCGCTGGCGGAGCCGGCGATGCCATGGGGCTGCGCAACAACAGCAGCACGGCCCTGCGCGGCGCCAACGGCCAGGGCTGTGACAGCTACATCAACCAGGACGTCTGTGACGCCCGGCAGGATCCGCACGCGGACCCCGCGCTTCCCGCGGACGCGGCGGCCTGCGCGAAGGAGCGCTACGACGAGCGCGGTGTGCCCCTGCCGGTGAGCTGGGACTACAACGGCAACTTCTACACCTGCACCCGGCTGGACACGGCGGATGCCACCCTCGATTCGTGCGCCAAGGCGTCCGCCGCGAATCTCCTGGGCACGGGCGGGAAGTACCTCTACTTCTGCGACATGCGGCGCGTCACCGTCAGCGGCTCGACGACGAAGCTGTCGCCGCACCTGTGCAAGCCCACGTCGGCCAACTTCACCTCGGAGATCCTGGATGGGGCGGGCAAGGTGGTGGCCTTCGAGTACCCCGACGCTCCGTCCAACGTGACGAAGCGGCTGGACCGCTGCACGCTCAACCTCACCCTGAGGAGCGGCATCAAGGGCTCCTACGTGCCGCAGACCGGCTGTCTGCAGCGCGAGGGCTACGTGTCGCAGCCCGCGCCCTTCTGGAATGCCTCGGGCCCGGCGGTGAACGTGTGCGCCATCGAGGCGCAGAAGCGCACGGCCAACCCCTGGACGCTGGAGCCCTGCACCACCGCGCGCTTCGCCAGTGATCGCAGCTGCGGCTGCGGCGAGGGCATGGACCGCTGCGAGGCCCCCAACGGCACCACCCACAATTCCCGCGTGGCGGCCATCAATACGGAGCCCGAGCTCATCGCCGACTCGGTGGTGCGCCGCGACGAGCCCTACTTCAACATCCTCACCACGCGCCGCTCCTTCGTGAACGGGCCGCTCTCCGAGCTCTACCGGGATACCCAGCAGGGCGTGGGCGTCTTCAGCGCCACGCCTCCGGCGGAGACGGACGCGCTGCCCGCCATCCCCTTCGCGCAGGCGGACACCTGGAAGGAGTACGTGCGCTCGCCTGACCAATCCGGCGTGCTCACCACGGCCTCCTACCTCTACCGCTTCCCCACCCAGCGCGCGCGCGTCAACCACTTCTACTCGGCCTTCCTGTGCAAGACGTTCGCTCCGCCGGACAACGCCCGCCAGCCGGCCGCCGAGGACGCGTGCAACCGGGAGAACAACCTGGCCAAGCGCTGCGGCTGCAACTACTGCCACGCCACCATCGAGCCCACCGGCGCCCACTGGGGCCGCTACGCCGAGCGTGCCGCGCTCTTCCTCGACCCGGACCACTTCCCCCGCTACGACCCCAAGTGCCGCGACTGCGCGCTCTCCGGCAACACCACGTGCAACAACGAGTGCGGCCAGTACGTGATGCAGGCCTATGACGGCGACGGAGCCAGCTCGCTGGGCATGCTCAAGACGTACCTCTACCGCACCGCGGACGAGGAGAAGAACATCGACGGCGGCCCCGCGCTGCTGGTGCAGCGCATGCTGCAGACGGGCGACCTGGAGCGCTGCACGGTGAAGCGCGTGTGGCAGGAGTTCCTCGGCCGGCCCATGTCGGTGGAGGAGCAGCGCCTCTACCTCGAGCCGTTCGCCCAGGAGTTCGCGCGCGACGGCCACCGCTTCAAGGCGCTCATCGAGCGTCTGGTGATGTCCGATGCCTACCGGAGGATCGACTGATGCGACGCCTGCTCTTGTCCGCGTTCCTCGTGCTCGGCGTCGCCGCGTGTGAGAAGACCCCCGTCACTCCGCCCCCGGTGGATGGCCAGCTCGAGCCCGTGGTGAATCCGCACGAGGGGGACTCGGCCGCGCAGCTGCCGGACCCCGAGCTCCAGGATGGCCGGGTGGGCCGCGCCCCGCGCCGTCTCACCGTGAACCAGCTCGGCCGCTCCATCGAAGTGGCGGTGGGCCGGCCGTGGGCGGGGCTCGAGAACCTGGCGACCACGCTGGGCCGGGCCGACTACGCGCTCGTCAACATCGAGAGCACCGAGCCCAACCTCGTCTTCGCCAAGTTCCTCGAGGACGGGGCGCGCGAGGTGTGCGTGGCCCAGGCCGCCGCCGACGTGAATGCGTCCGCGACGGATCCAAAGCTGCGCGTGCTCTCCCGCACGCTGCCCACCGGGGCGGTGGGGGACCTGCGCAAGCTCACCGATGCCCAGGTGCGTGAGCTGCTCGTGTACCTGTCCACGCGCTTCTGGGGCGTGCCCCTGGAGGGCGAGGAGCTGACGCGCTGGGCGGGCTTCTTCACCCAGGCGGCGGCGCGTGCGGAGACCATCAAGAAGCGAGACCAGGCCCTGGCGGCCGTGTGCATCGGTCTGATGACGGACTCGCGCTTCCTCACCTACTGAAGGCCCGGGAACCTGCAGCCATGAAAAAGAACCACGAGACTTCTTCCGGGCGCCGGACCTTCCTCAAGGCCGCCGCTGGCTTCATGGGCTCCACCCTGCTGGGGGGGCTGCCCTTCCGCGCCTTCGCGCAGACGGCCGCGCTCAAGCCCGCGGACCGCTGCTTCGTCTTCGTCTACTTCGCGGGTGGGTGGGATCAGCTGCTCGCCTTCGACCCGAGGGACCCCGACGTCTTCACCCCCGAGCGGGTGTCGGAGACGCGCATCCTCCCGGGCTACAACCTCTTCACCGACTCGCGCTTCCCCTCCCGGCCCATCGTGCCGGAGATGCGTGCGGGCACGGCGCCGTCCAACATCACCTTCGGTCCGGGGGTGGGCACCCGGCTGGCGGCCCACTACGACCTGATGACGGTGGTGCGCGGCATCAACATGACCACGCTCGCGCATGAAGAGGGCATGCGCTACTTCATCACCGGCAAGCGTCCCATCGGCGCCGCGGCCCGTGGCTCGTCCACGGCGACGGAGGTCGTCGGGCAGATGTTCCCCGCGGTCCCCATTCCGTCCATCGCGTACGGGGTGGAGTCGTACAACGACCGCTACGCGGGGAGCGCCAACGCGCTCAAGGTGAGCAAGGCGAATGACCTGCTGCTCACGCTCTCGGCGAGCTCCACCGTGCTCGACAGCGAGCTGGAGAAGCAGCTCGTGGACTTCCGCGGGCAGCCCATCACCTGCGAGCAGGCGGCGTATGGCGCGGGCGGCGTGGGCGACTCGTACGCCACGAGCCGCGGACAGATGCAGCAGGTGGTGTCGGGCAAGCTGGACCAGTCCTTCAAGTTCGAGCTGCCGCAGAACGCGGCCGTCCGCAGCTTCTACGGCCTGTCGGACACGGGGACGACGCGCAACGGCTCCTTCGACAACTCGGCGGGCCGGGCGGCGCTGGTGGCCACCGCGCTCAAGCAGGGCATCAGCCAGTGCGTGTCCATCAACCTCGCGGGAGGCCTGGACACGCACTTCGGCTCGCAGACGACGCACGCGAGCAACCTGCGGGCCGGCTTCGACGCGCTCGGCATGCTGGTGGATGACCTGCGGGCCACCGCGCACCCCTCGGGCGGCAACTTCATGGACCACACCACCATCCTGGTCTACTCCGAGTTCGCCCGCACGCCGCTCATCAACTCCACGAACGGCCGCGACCACCACCTCACCAACAGCTGCCTGATGATGGGCGCGGGGCTCAAGCACAACACGGTGTTCGGCTACAGCGGCGACATCGCCATGGCGCCGGCCGTGGTGGACCTGAAGACGGGTGCGGCGGATCCGAACAACGGCACCAACATCCTCCCCGAGCACATCATCGCGACGGTGCTGGCATCCGCCGGGCTGGACTACAGCATCACGCGTGTCGAACCTCTCCGGTCCCTGTTGGCGGTGTAATGAAGACTCGAGCCTCGTTCCGTATTGGCCCCTTCCTGCTGGCGGGCCTGTTGGCCGCCTGCGACTCCACGCCGTCCCTTCCCCAGGACCATCCGAGCCCCGAGCCCTTCGAGCCGGTGCAGACGAAGGCCCAGGCGGATGTCGCCTCGGCGCCGGGGTTCGCGGATCAGACGGGAGGCGGCATCTTCGCGACGGCGGCGGGCGAGGCGCTGCGCTTGCGGTTGGACGGGACGCGGGCCGCGTTGGAGAACCACCCGGGGAACACCGTGGAGCCGGGGCCCATCCACGCGGTGTTCCGCATGGGGCCGGGCTCGGCGCTGGTGGAGGCCGACAATGGCCTCTTCATGGCGCAGTCGGGCTGGCTCATCGCTCCGTCCTGGCGCGAGGCCCTGGGCGCGGGGTTGAAGGCCACGGCGGTGACGCCGGACGGCGCGGCGTGGCTCGGACATGATGCGGGCCTCTACCGGCTGCAGGACGGGGCCATCTCCGCGCTCAAGGCGGACGGCAAGCCGCTGGACGGCATCTCCGCGCTGGCGGCGGCGCCGGTCGAGAATGGTGCCGAGGGCCTGTGGTTCCTCCGCCAGGGCAAGCTGTGGACCGCCGCGTTGACGGCGCCCGGCAACTGGCAGGTGCGCCAGGCCGAGGCTCCGCTCCTGGAGAACGAGCAGCCCGTGGCGCTGGTGGCGCTGGGGGCTTCCGAGAAGGGCAAGGCGGAGGCGTGGGTGCTGACGTCGGCGCGCCTGCTGCGGCGGGCGGCGGACGGGTGGCGGCAGGTGTCGCTGGCGCAGAAGCCCACGCAGGTGCTGGCGGCGGGGCGCTTCGTCTGGGTGCGCGCGGGCGACAAGCTCCTCGTCTACGACGCGGACGCGGAGACGTGGGGCGAAGCCTCGGGTGTGGACACGCGCGAGTTCCTCTTCCTGGCAGCCGACGAGAGCGGTTGTGCCTGGGTGCAGCTCGGCGCCGACACGGTGGCGCTCACCCGGGGCAAGGTGCCGCGGGTGCTCGGCATGCTCCAGGGTATGCAGGTGGTGGAGGACTCGCTGGTGGTGCGCGCCCGCCTGATGCCGGGTGTGGCGCCGCTGAGCGTCACCTTCGAGGTGGCGGGCGTGGAGGTGCCGGTGCGCGGGCCCGTGTACAGCCTCGGTGGCGCGGAGGCGGACGGGACGCCGAAGCCCTACTCCTTCGTGGGCCTGGAGCCGGGGCCGCACACGCTGAGCGCCGTGGCGCGCTACGCGGACGGCACCGAGGCCCGGCGCTCGGTGGCCTTCGACTACCAGCCCCTCTCCACCGTGGCGCTCGGTTGGGACAAGGACATCCGCCCCATCCACGAGTCCCGCTGCGCCAAGTGCCATGTGTCGGGGCCCGGTCGGCCGCTCTCCTCGTATGAGCTGTGGAAGGAGAACGTGCCGCTCATCGTCACCGCGGTGCGCGAGCAGCGCATGCCGGCGGACGGCCCGTTGGATCCTCAGCTCATCTCCCTCATTCAGCGCTGGGCCGCTACCGGCGCGAACCCGTGAGGCGTTCCCCCATGTCCCGAGTCCTTCGCGCGTCCCTCACGCTCGCGCTCCTGTCCGCGGCCTGCAACCCGGAGGAGAAGCCTCCCGAGTCGCCTCCCGCGGTGGACCCATGCGCGGGCCTGCCGCCCCTCACCCTCACCGCGAGCCCCGAGCAGGTGCGCGTGAATGACCCTGTCACGCTCACGGTCTCGGGCGGCAGCGGCCACTACGGCTACCGCGTCGAGCCTGGAGGCTCCTCGGGAGAGATGCGGGGCTCGCGCTTCGTCGCCGGTTCCACGCCGGCCACGGACACGTTGGTGGTGGAGGACCTGCGCTGCCCTGGAGACGCGCGTGCCCAGGTGAATGTGTCGGCGGCCTTCGACGTGGCGCCCTCGCGCGCCCAGGTGAAGCCGGGCACGTCCTTCCAGGTGCAGGTGACGGGGCAGATGGGAGCGCCCGTCTTCACGCTGGAGAGCAGCGCTGGGGGCAGCACGCTGACGTCCTCGGGCCAGTACACGGCGGGTTCAGGGCTGGGCGTGGACCTGGTGCGCGTGCGCGACAGCCGCACGGGAGACGAGGCCCTCCTGCAGTTCGAGGTGCGCGCGGACGCGGTGCTGCGCGGCGACCCGGAGCGGCTGGCGCTGCCGGCGGGTTCGGCGATTCCGCTGGTGACGGTGGGCGGGAGTGACCGCGTGGTCTGGACGAAGACGTCCGGCCCGGGCGCTGTGGAGGGAGCGCGCTTCTCGGCGGACCCGGGTGCCACGGGCACGGCGCTGCTGAAGGCGGAAGACCCGTTCACGAAGCAGACGACGACCGTGTCCGTGCGCGTGCTGTCGGAGCTGTCGCGCGATGCCATCGCCCACGGGCAGCTCACGGACACGGCCTCGGTGGTGACGGCGGACTTCGACGGAGACGGCGTGCCCGACGTGGCGGTGGGGCGGCCGGAGAGTGACCTCGCCCGGCCCCAGGCCGGCATGGTGCTCATCTTCAAGGGGAGCGCGGCGGGTCTGCCCTCGGAGCCCACGTGGGTGCTCACCGGGGAGACGGACACGGCGAAGTTCGGCGACAGCCTGGCGGCGGGCGACCTGGACAAGGATGGGAAGGCGGAGCTGGTCATCTCCTCGCCGGGTGCGGACGTCACCATCGACGGCTCGGGCGCGGTGTACCTGTACCGCTTCGGGTCGAACGGGCCCGAGCGCATCCGGCCGCCGCTCTCAGGGTTGGGCCGGGGTGCATTCGGGACGGGACTGGCGCTCGCGGACGTGGACGGGGATGGGGACCTGGACCTGGTGGTGGGCTCGCCGTCGGGTGACCTGGCGTCCTCCACGACGCTCTTCAACCGGGGCATCGTGGACATCTTCCAGCTCACCCCGGGGCAGCCGGTGCCGGATTTCGCGTCCATCCGTCTGGGCGGGGTCGACCTGGGGCAGAGCGGCGTCGTCGAGAACCGCGCCAGGACGGCCCTGGGCTCGATGCTGGCGGTGGCGGACCTCAACAAGGATGGCCGGCCGGACCTCGCCGCGGTCAGCAGGGTCTCGCGCTTGAAGTCCGATGGCTCCCTGGACGTGGCCGTGCCCGCGGTGTCCGTGTACTTCGGGCGCGCGGAGGCCCCGAGCTTCCGTGCCTCGCCGGATGCGTTCGTGCTGCCCTCGAATCAGGCCGACAGCAACGAGGGAAACTGGCGGTTGGGCGCCATCCCGGGGGATGACACGCGGCCTCCGCTGCTGCTGGTGCTGACGGATCGGGCGGAGTCGCCGGACCTCAAACCCACGGGACAGGGGGCGCTGCGGGACGCGGGCGCGGCGCTGCTCTTCGACCTGAGCGCGTACAAGCCCACGGGCGAGCCCGCGGACAAGCCGGCGCAGGTGAAGCTCGCGGATGCCTTCGCCCGGTTCTACGGAGACGCGGAGTTCGTCGTGGCGGGACGCAGCTGGGCCTTGGCGGACGTGGACGACAAGCCGGGCGTGGAGCTGCTGCTGGGCGCGCCCTACGCGAGTGTCCCTTCGGGGACGAGCTCGCTGTCCTCCGCGGGCAAGGTGCTGGTGTACTCGCTGACGGGACTGACCCGGGGCACTGCCGTCAACAGGTCTCAGGGCTTCCTGGGGGGACTGGCGAAGGCGGATGTCTTCGGAGCGGGGCTCTCGACGTGGGCGCTGCCGGGGAGCTCGGGGCTGGTGGTCTTCGCGGGACGCGCCTCGGCGGACAAGCGTGCCTTCACCGGCCGGGTGGATGGCTTCGTGAAGTCGGGTGACTCGCTCGCGAAGTGGACGCGCTCGAGCTACCTGGTGCCGGCGAAGCCGAGCGTGGAGCGCTTCGGCGAGGCGGTGGCGGTGGGCAAGGACGGCAAGGGCAACCTGGTGGCGCTGGTGGGCTCGCCGGGCTGGTCCGGTCCGGGGCCGAGCGGGGATGGCAATGACCTGTCGGCGGGCCGGGCCTGGACGTACGGCGCGGCGGGAGGCGCGGGCACGCTCGTGGGCGAGGGCATCACCACGCCGAAGTACAACGGGCGCAACGTGGGCACGGACGTGGCCTTCACGGACTTCAACGGAGATGGGAAGGCGGACCTGGTGCTGGGCGCGCCGGGCTTCACCGTCTCGAGGAGCGCCGCGACCGCCTCGGAGTTCAAGGACGGCTTCACCTCGGCCAAGGCCGAGTGCCTCCCCACCTCGGACACGGGGTCGGGCGGCGTGCTGGTGTCGCTGGGCCAGGCGGACGGGAGCTTCAAGCCCGCCTTCCGGCTGTGGGCGCTGGGCAACATCACGGACAACTGCATCGCCTCGAGCGGTACGTGCTCGCGCGCGGGCATCGGGCGCGGCGTGGTGGGCGGCTTCGACTTCAACGGGGACGGCAAGCAGGACATCGGGACGCTGCGCAACAGCGGCTTCGAGCTCTTCCTGGGGCGCGCTCCGGAGGATGCCGCGCTGGCGAAGATGACGATGGGGTGCGACCCTGTCTACTCGTCGCCCTACTTCGCGACGTCTTCCTCCACCGCGCAGACGACCTCGGCGCCCGTGGCGCTGGGCGACCTGAACGCGGATGGCTGCGACGAGGTGGCCTGGCGCTACTCGGATGGCAGTGCCCGCTCGGGCATCGCGGTGCTGTTCGGGTACGACACGACCGGTGCGAAGTGTGGCGGGCGCACGGCTCCGAAGCTGGTGCGGCTGGCGGGAGACCCGGAGGTGGGCATCAACTTCATGGGGCTGGGCGTGGCGACGGCGCGCGTGGGCCGCGTGCTGGGCAAGAGCGGCGCGGACTACCTGGCGGTGAGCGCCTCGGGCGTGCCCTACAACGGCGTGACGCAGCCGGCGGTGCTGCTCTTCGACACGGCGAAGCTGGTGAAGGCCTGGCTGGACCCTTCCACGGGGAGGGACCTGGTGGGCGCGCTGGAGAAGGACCTGATGCCCCAGGTGCTGGTGCACCGCTCGCGAGCGGTGGGCTTTGGCACGGCGCTGGCGGGCGGGGTGGACCTGACGGGTGACGGCGTGCCGGAGCTGGTGGTGAGCGCGCCGGGCGCGTCGGTGGCCTCGGATGGCGGCGGCGCGGTGTTCGTGTACGCGGGAGGGCCGGGCACCACCGGGGCGCTCACGCCGCTGCTCACGCTGACGGGAGACGTGTCCGAGCGCTCGGGCTTCGGCCAGGACCTGGCGCTGGTGGCGGGGAGCACGGGCTTCCCGCCGTCGCTCGTCGTCGGCGCGCCGCTGAGCTACCGCACGGGGACGCAGAACGGCACGGCCTTCGTGGTGCCGCTCGGCTTCTGACCCGCCTCAGTGCGCCAGGGACATGGGGGGCTCGGAGATGTCTTCGAGCACCCTTCCGGCGAGCCGCTCGTCCTCCATCTCCATGGCGAGGTCCCCCAGGGAGACGATGCCGGTGAGCTGCCCGTGCTCGTCCACCACGAGGAGGCGGCGCACCTGCAACTCGCCCATCTGATGGGCGACGTCCTCGACGTCGTCGTCCACGGAGCACGTCTGCACGTTGCGGGTCATCACGTCGGCGACGGAGGCATTGCGCGCGTCGAAGCCCAGCGCCAGGCCGCGCACGACGATGTCGCGGTCGGTGACGATGCCGACGATGCGCTCGCCCTCGACGACGGGTAGGGAGCCCACGTTGAGCAGGCGCATCATCTCCGCGGCGGCCATCAGCGTCATCTCCGGGTGGGCGGCGACGGCGTCCGGAGTCATCACGTCTCGAATCTTCATGGGACGCACCTCGGGGCGGTGGGTGGTGGCTTCGCAGGGGATGGTGTGTCTGCTTCGGCTCCGGTGCCGCGAGATTCCTCTTGCCGCTGTCATGTCCGGAGGCCTGCCCACCAGGCGGGAGGGGAGCGGGGCCGCGGGCTTGCCCGGCCGCCCGGCGGGGAGCATTGCCTCGTGTGTCCAACGGCATGCGCATCGTTGAATGCATGAGGACCGAAGCCCTGGGATGGTTCAGTTCGTTGGTGCTGGTACTGACCATCTGGACCCAGGTGTTCAAACTGTGGAAGTCGGGGGTCAGCCAGGGCGTGTCGAAGTGGCTCTTCGTGGGGCAGATCACCGCCTCCACGGGCTTCACCGTCTACAGCATGCTCGTGCACAACTGGGTCTTCGTGGTGACCAATGCCCTGATGTTGGTGAGCGCACTGGTGGGGATGGTCATCGTGTTGAAGCTCCGGCGTGCCGAGCGCCGGTGCACGCCAGACCCCGCCAGGGCATAGCCTGCCTGTCCGCTGTCCGGGCGGGCGCGGGGGCGGTGGGGTTGGCCGTGCGGGAGGGTCCGATCAGATTGCCGGGGACTTTGCCGGAAGGGCGGGGAGGACGTGATGGCACGCAAGTCCGAGGTGGAGAAGCTGCGGAGTCTGGCGCAGCTGGACGTGGACGCGGTGGGGGCCTACGACGCGGCCATTGCCCGGGTGAAGGAGCCGTTGGTGCGCGAGCGGCTGAACGAGTTCCGGGTGGACCACGTGCGTCATGTGCAGGACCTCAACGCGTTCATCCGCCGTTTCGGCGGGGAGCCGGTGGAGCTGCGGCCGGACTTGAGGGGCGCGGCGATGAAGGGCCTGACGGCGATGACGAGCCTGATGGGGACGGAGGCGGCGCTGGTGGCGATGCTCGGCAACGAGGAGTTCACCAACCGGGCCTATGAGCTGGCGCTGAGCTTCGAGTGGAGCCCCGAGGTGCGCTCGCTCATCGAGAAGAACCGCCGGGACGAGGAGCGGCACATCACGTGGATAAAGGAAGCGGTGCGCAAGCGTCCGTGGGTGGGCGAGGAAGCCGAGGCCCAGGCGTAAGGCCTGGGAGAGGGCGGGGGGGAGGGTCTACATTCCGGGGGAGGAGTCCCGCGCGAAGCGTGGAGTCCCGAGCCCTGGAGGCCTGTCGTGAGTGACACCCTGCCCGCGTTGCGTGCCACCCTGTCGGAGCTGGTCGCCCTGGACACGACGTCTTCGCGCCCCAACGCGCCCCTGGTGGAGCTGGCGCGGGGGCGGCTGGAGGCGGCGGGCTTCCAGGTGGAGCGGGTGACGTACCGGGACGGGGCGGGGGTGGAGAAGGTGAACCTCGTCGCGGTGAAGGGCGGCGGGGGCGAGGAGCGGGCGGGGCTGGCGCTGGTGGGGCACACGGACTGCGTGCCGTATGACGCGGCGTGGACGGACGCGCTGCGGCTGACGGAGCGGGACGGGAAGCTGTACGGCCGGGGCGCGTGCGACACCAAGGGCTTCATCGCCTGCGCGCTGCACGCGGCAACGCACTTCACGGGGCGGCTGCGGGCGCCGTTGATGGTGCTGCTCACGGCGGACGAGGAGGTGGGCTGCGAGGGGGCGAAGCTCCTGGTGACGCAGGGCAAGGGGCGGGCGAGGCACGCCATCGTGGGCGAGCCCACGTCCCTGGTTCCGGTGCGGGCCCACAAGGGCTACTGCCTGGCGGAGGTGGAGGTGCTGGGCCGCGAGGGGCACAGCGCGTACCCGGACGCGGGGGCCTCGGCCATCTTCCGCGCGGGGCGCTTCCTGCAGAAGCTGGAGACGCTGGCGCGCACGCGGCTGCGCGAGGAGCGGGACGAGTCCTTCGAGCCGCCCTTCACCACGGTGAACGTGGGCCTCATCAGCGGGGGCAAGGCTCCCAACGTCATCTCCGGGGCGTGCCGCTTCACGGTGGAGTGGCGCCCCATTCCCCGGCAGCCGAAGGAGCGGGTGATGGAGCTGCTGGAGTCCATCCGGCACGAGCTGGTGCGCGACGAGCCCGGCTACGAGGCGCGCATCCGGCTGCTGCGCACGGAGCCGGCGGTGGACACGCGCGCGGACGCGGAGGTGGTGCGGGTGCTGGCGGAGCTGTCTGGCAATGCGCCCATCACGGTGCCGTTCGGCACGGAGGCGCCGCAGCTCACGGAGCTGGGCGCGGAGGCGGTGGTGTTCGGTCCCGGGGACATCCGCGTGGCGCACCAGACGGGTGAGTTCGTACCCATGGAGGACCTGGTGCGGTGCGAGGCGTACCTCACTCGGGCCATCGCGCACTTTTGTGGCACGGCGGTTCCCGACGCCAGACGTTGAGCGTCACGGCGCGACAGTCCATGGCCCGGGACTTTTCGAGAGGGGCAAAGATGACCCGGAGCGAAGTTCGCGGGGCGCATCAATCCAGTAGGCAGACCTGACCTGGATGGTACAGTTCCACGCGGTGGGACTGGGCATGGACCCGAGAGCGTCGCGCAGGCCACGGGGAGGAGGCCGCGACATGCAATTCATCCCCTTCGAAGAGGGCATCGAGGTCAAAGGCCACTCGGTGAAGTCCGTCGTGGACGGCTTCAACACCTTCGCGGTGCTCGGCAGTGCCTATCTGTTGGACGAGGGCATTGGCACGCCGGCGCCCAACGGCCTGGCGAACCTGGACCTGGAGGGGTGGTATCCGCAGCGCTCGTGGTTGCTGTGTTTCCAGCAGATTGGCAAGCAGTTGGGGGATGGGCTGCTGATGCAGGTTGGCATGGCCATACCGCGCAATGCCGTGTTCCCCGAGGGCATCGAGGACATCCACGAGGCCATCCGGTCCATCGACGTGGCCTACCACATGAACCACCGCAAGAACGGCCGGCCCATGTTCGACCCGGAGAGCGGGCGCATGCAGGAGGGCATCGGCCACTACGGCTACGAGCCGGTGCCGGGAAAGCGGAAGATCATCTGCCTGTGTGAGAACCCGTATCCGTGCGCGTTCGACCATGGCCTGCTCACGGCCATGGCCCAGCGCTATCAGTCCAATGCTCGCGTCACCCACGACGAGGCGGGCCCGTGCCGCAAGCAGCGGGGCGACCGCTGTACCTACGTCGTCTCCTGGTAGGCGAGCGCCCTGCCGCCAGGGACATCACACGGTGTCCGTGGCGGCTCGCTCCCCGAGCGGAAGGGCTGCCGTGGTGGATTGCCCCGAGGGGCTCCTGGGGGGAGCAAATCGCGGGGCCCCCCTCTCTTCCCTCCGACCCCTCCTGATACCCTGAGGCCAGAACGGACCATGGCAGCGCTCAACTCTCTCGGCACCACTGGCCGCGTCCTCCTCGTGGACGACAGCCCCATTGCTCTCGAAGCCATCGGCTCCCGGCTGCAGGAGAGCGGACTGGATGTGGTGATGACGACGTCGCCACGGGAGGCCGTCGCACTCGCCACCGAGGGACCGCAGCCCTTCGATCTCCTCATCCTCGATGTGATGATGCCGCACATCGACGGCCACGAGCTGACGCGCCGTCTGCGCGACCACCCGCGCACCAACAACACGCCCATCCTCCTGCTCACCTCGCTCGACACCACCGATGATCGCGTGCTCGGCCTGGTCTCGGGTGCGGACGACTTCTTCACCAAGACGGCGCCGGACGCCGAGATGCTGGCGCGCGTGCGCTCGTTCATCTCGCTGGGGAAGATGCGCGCGCAGCTGCAGGCGCAGCACGAGGCCATGGCCCGCGTCATGCGCGAGCCGGAGGCCCCCACGCCGCCCCAGGCCCGGGTGGAAATCATCCACCACATGCCCGTGGTGAGCGAGCGGCTCGCGAGGGCCCTGAGGGGCTCGCCCGTGGGCGGCGAGTTCCAGCTCACCCAGCGCGCGTCCTCGCAGCGCATGGCCACCTCGGACGCGGACCTGCTCGTCGTCAGCTACCCGGTGGCGCTCGAGGGAGAGGCGCCGCTGCTCAAGCGCTTCGGCTTCGACGAGGAGGCGCCCGCCATCCTCGTGGTGGACGAGACCGAGTCCACCGCGCGCCGGGTGATGGCGTTCGACTCGGGCGCCGATGACTACCTCACCCTGCAGACGCCCATGGCCGAGCTGGCCGCGCGCCTGGGAAGCGCCCTGCGCCGCCAGCGCCGCCAGCGTCAGCTGCGCAGCTCGCGAGACCGGGCCATGCTGGTGGCGGTGACGGACCCGCTCACCGGGCTCTACAACCGCGCCTACTTCCACGAGGCGCTCGGCGTCGAGTTCCGGCGCGCCCAGCGCTACAAGCACCCGATGACGCTGGTGCTGCTGGACCTGGACCACTTCAAGCAGGTGAATGACAACCTAGGCCACAGCGCTGGAGACGAGGCCCTGCGCGAGGTGTCCAAGCGGCTGCGCCAGACGGCGCGCTCGACGGACGTGGTGGCCCGTCACGGGGGCGAGGAGTTCGCGATGATCCTCCCCGAGACGGACCTGGAGCAGGGGCTCATCGCCGCCGAGCGCTTCCGGGCCGCGGTGGATGGGGCCCTGGTGACGGGGGCCCGGGGTGGCAGCCGCGCGCTGACCATGAGCGCGGGCGTGGGTTGTTTCCCCGCGCACACCTCCTCCATCTCCGAGCTCATCGAGCTCACCGACGCGGCGCTGTACACCGCCAAGCGCCAGGGGCGGAACCGGGTATGTGCCGTCTCGGTCAGCCAGGAGCCCCCATCGCCCGCAATCCCCGCGGCCGCCGCTCCCAGCGTGGGGACGTCCGGCGTCATGGAGCGGTTGCGCCGGCTCGTGGCGGAGGACCTGGAAGGCCCGCTCACCGCCACGCGCACGGCCGCCCGCATGCTGCATGAGGCCTCGGATCCGGGCGACACGCTGCACACGCTCACCTCGCAGCTCCGCCAGTCCACCGACGAGGTGCGGCAGGAACTGCTGCGGGTGATGGATGACCTCTCCCGGGCCATCCTCGAGGCGGGCCGTGCGGGCGCGGCGCATGGCGAGCACAAGTGAAGCCTTCCCCGGACGTCGCCATTCCGCTCGAGCAGGACTCCGCCGCGCTCCCCTTGAGGGAGCTCAGCCTCGGAGCCCCCGTGTCACGCGCGTTCCTGCTCGGGAGCGCCGCTGGGGTGTTCATCGCCCACCTGGCGCTCTGGCTGTGGGTGTCATGGACCCGGGGCCCGGCCCTGACGGACATCCTCGACCGCTGGGACGCGAGCCACTACACCCTCATCATCCGTGAGGGTTACAGCGGCGAGCACTGGGCGTTCTTCCCGCTCTACCCGATGACGGTGCGGGCCGTGGCGAGCGTGCTCGGCGTGGAGCAGGTGCAGGTGCTGGGCGCGGTGCTCTCGACCGCCGCCTTCCTCGGCTTCGCGCTGCTCGTCGCACGGGCCCGCGAGCGGGACGATCTGCCGGAGGGGTTGATGCCCCGGACGCGGCTCGGGTGGCTCGTCTTCCTGCTCGCCCCGGCCAGCTATGTCTTTCATTCGCACCACACGGAGTCGCTCTTCCTGGTGCTGTCCTCGCTCGCCCTGTTCTTTGGTGCGACGCGGCGGCCCGGGTGGGGGGGCCTGCTCGCGGCCCTGTGCGTGCTGACGCGCAACCAGGGCGCCTTCGTCGTGCTGGCCACGGCGGTGTTGGCCGCCACGCGGGAGCAGGGCGGGGCGCGGCGGCTGCGCGCCTTCGTCCTCGTGGGAGCGCTCGGGGCGCTCGGGGCGCTCTGCTTCCTCGCGTTCGAGTACCTGGCCGCGGGGACTCCGCTGGCGTTCCTGCATGCGCAGAACGGGTGGCACCACGCCGACTCGGTGGCGGCGGTCTTCAAGACCTTCATCTTCGGCAACCCCTGGCAGAACACGCGCAGCCCCTACCTGCTGCGCTACGGCGTGTTCTGGGTTTGCCTCATCGGCACGTGGTTCCTGTCGCGCCGGCAGCCCGCGCTGGGGCTCTATGCCGCGCTCTCCATGGCCGTGATGCTCCTGCAGGGCGAGGTGGCGAACGTGTTCCGTTTTGGCACCGTCGTCTTCCCGCTGCTCTTCTTCCTGGGGGACCGGTGCGCCCGGCGTCCGGTGTGGTTCCAGGGCGTCGTGGTGGTGGCCCTGCTCCTGCTGAACCTCGCGACGGCGCGGGGGTACGCCGTGGGCCGGTGGGCGTACTGAGCCTCGACGGAGAAGGGGCGAGGGGCATAGGAGGCCACCTGTTAAGGTGGCCCGATGCGAAAGCTCCTCGTTGGATTGCTGTGCATGACGGTGGGTTGTGCCACCACCGCCACCTCGACCACTCCCTCCGCGCCCTCCTCCAGTGGCGCCCCCGAGGCGTCCGCGAAGACCGAGGTGAAGGACCCGGTCTCGCTCGACACGCTGAAGGCGGAGATTCAAAAGGCGCGCGAGAGCAAGGATTGGCCACGCCTCCAATCGCTCGCCCGCGAGCTCGCGCAGCGCGAGCCGGAGAACGGGGAGGCCCTCGCCTACGCGGGGATGGCGAGCATCATGCTCGGCCAGAAGGAGGAGGGCATCGCGGAGCTGGAGAAGAGCGTGACGGTGAAGGACAGCGCCCCCATCCGCTACATCCTGGCGAGTGTGCTCCGGGGCGAGGATCAGCCGCAGCAGGCGCTGGAGCACTTGGAGCGGGCGGTGGCGCTGGACGAGGAGGCGGTCCAGGCCTGGTACGACCTGGCGCTCCTGCGAGCCCAGGTCGGCAAGATAGATGACGCCTTCGCGGCGGCCGATCGGGTGAAGGCACTGGCCCCCGAGGCACCGCAGGCGGAGGCGCTGTTCATGTTCCTGTCCCAGTGGCACGCGGCGATGAGGGTGCCCCCGGAGGCCGCGGCGCATAACGCGCAGGGCTCGAAGCTGGCCACCGAGGGGCATGTGGAGGAGGCCATCACCGAGTTCGAGGCCGCGCTGAAGCTGGCCGCCGACTACGCGGACGCGCACTACAACCTCGCCCTGCTGCTGAGCCGGAAGGGGGAGAAGCCGCGGGCCGAGCAGGAGTATCGGAAGGCGATTCCGGGCTTCCACGAGCGAGAGAAGCTGCTGCGCGCGGACGCGCAGAACAACCTGGCGTTCCTGATGGTGGAGCGGGGCGTCAAGACGGAGGAGCCCGTCACCCTGGTGCGCGCCGCCATCGCGGTTCGGGGCGAGCGGGCGAGCTACCTGGACACGCTCGCGCGGGCCTGTGACGCCAGGAAGGACAAGGAGTGCGCGGTGGAGGCCTTCCGGAAGCTGCTCGCGTCCAGCGCGAAGCTGCCGTTCGACGTGAAGACCCACGCCGAGCAGCGGCTCCAGGCCCTGGCCCCGTAACGGGCTGCCTCAACCAGGCCGTGTGGCCTCGACGGAGGCTCGAGCCGAATGCCCGAGCCTCCTGACTACGCCTGGGGCAGGGCGCAGGTGTGAAGGTCGCGTAGCACCTTCCTGGCCTCGACGATGAGCGCCTGGTCCTTCACCTGCGCGTCCAGCTTCACCACCAGCTTCATGTCCGGGGTGAGCCGGTAGACACCCTTGGACTTCTGCACCAGGGCCGCCACCCGCATTCCGTCCAGGAGCGCGTCCGCGCCCAGCGTCACCACCAGCCGGCCCGGGCCTCCCTCCAGCCCACGCAGCCGCAGGTCGCGCATGTCGATCTTCAGCAGCGTCTGCTCCGAGAGGTTGTCCACCTCGTCCGGCGCCTCGCCGAAACGGTCCACCAGCTCGGAGCGCAGGTCCTGCACCTCGTCCGGATTGCCGGCCTGGCTGAAGCGTTTGTAGAAGACCAGCCGCTGGTGCACGTCCGGCACGTAGTCATCCGGGATGAGCGCCGGGATGGGCATGGTGATTTCGGGCTCGATCTGCACCCTCGGCGGCTCGCCCCGGACCTCGGACACCGCCTCCTCCAGCAGCTGCGCGTACAGGTCGAAGCCGATCGCCGAGATGGACCCCGACTGCTCGGCGCCCAGCAGGTTGCCCGCGCCGCGAATCTCCAGGTCGTGGCTGGCGATGGAGAAGCCCGCGCCCAGCTCGGTGAAGCGCTGGAGCACCTCCAGGCGCCGCTGCGCGTCCTTGCTGATCGCCGTCCGCGCCGGCACCAGCAGGTACGCGTACGCACGCTCCTTCGAGCGGCCCACGCGCCCTCGCAACTGGTAGAGCTGCGCCAGACCGAACGTGTCCGCCCGGTTGACGATCATCGTGTTGGCGCTCGAGATGTCGATGCCGCTCTCGATGATGCTGGTGCACAGCAGCACCTGGTACTTCTTCTCGGTGAAGTCCAGCATCGCCTTCTCGAGCTGCCCCTCGCCCATCTGTCCGTGCGCCACGCCGATGGTGATGTTCGGCACCAGCTTCTTGAGGGTGTCCTCCATCGCGGGGAGGGACTCCACGCGGTTGTGCACGAAGAAGACCTGGCCGCCGCGGGCCACCTCGCGCTCGATGGAGTCCTTGATGGTCTGCTCATCGAACTTCATCACGAAGGTGCGGATGGCGCGCCGATCCTGCGGCGGGGTGGCGATGATGCTCATCTCCCGAACGCCGGACATGGCCATGTGGAGCGTGCGGGGAATCGGCGTCGCCGACAGCGTGAGCACGTCCACCTGCGAGCGCAGCCTCTTGATCTGCTCCTTGTGCTTCACCCCGAAGCGCTGCTCCTCGTCCACCACGAGCAGCCCCAGCTCCTTGAAGGCCACGTCCCCACCCAGCAGCTTGTGCGTGCCGATGAGGACGTCCAGCTTGCCCTCCTTGGCGCGCTTGAGGATTTCCCGCACCTCGGGGGGCTTCTTCATCCCGGAGATGACCTCCACCGTGACGGGGTAGTCCTTGAAGCGCTTCTTGAAGGACAGGTAGTGCTGCTGGGCCAGCACCGTGGTGGGCACCAGCACCGCCACCTGCTTCCGGTCCAGCGTCGCCTTGAAGGCGGCGCGCATCGCCACCTCCGTCTTGCCGTAGCCCACGTCGCCGCAGACGAGCCGGTCCATCGGCTCGGTCTTCTGCATGTCGGCCAGCACGTCCTCGATGGCCTTGGCCTGGTCCGGCGTCTCCTCGAACTCGAAGTCCGCCTCGAATTGGGCGTAGTACCGGTCCGGCGGGCTGAAGGCGTGGCCCGGGTGTGCCCGGCGCGCCGCCGCGATGTTGAGCAGGTCCGCCGCCATCTTGAGCAACTGCTCCTTGACCCGCTTCTTCGTCTTCTCCCAGGACGTGCTCCCCAGCTTGTCCAGCGTCACCGTGGTGGGGTCACCGCCGGTGAACTTCTGGATGAGCCGCATGCGGCTCACCGGGAGGTAGATCTTGTCCTTGCCCGCGTACTCGAGGACTAGGAAGTCCCCGGGCACGCCGTTCACCTGCATCTTCGTCAGGCCCGCATAGCGGCCCAGGCCGAAGTCGGTGTGGACGATGATGTCGCCTTCCTTCAGGTCCTTGAAGCCCGAGGCGAACGCATCCAGGCTCTTCGAGCGCCGCACCCGCCGGCGGGCCCGCGCTCCGAAGATCTCCTCGTCCGAGAGCACGGCGAGCCCGCCCGCGCCATCCACGAAGCCATGGCTCACCTCGCCCGTGAAGAGGTGCGCGGAGACCGAGGGCTCATAGAGCTTCGCGGCATCCGCGAGCGGCTCGGTGTGGACGCGGACCATCACGTTGCGGTCCAACAGCAGACGCTTGAGCCGGTCCGCCTGGCTGAGGGTCCCGCAGGCCACGGCGCACGCGATGCGGGTGTCCCGCCAGCGCTGGAGCCGCTCGACGAGCGGGGTGAGCGCGCCCTCCTCACCGTGGTGGGCGAGGATGGCCTCGCGCACGTCCTGCGTCGTGCCGAAGGGGAAGTGCACGGGGGCCGCCTCGCCCTGGGTGAGCGACAGGCCTCCGCCCTCCAGCACTCGGAAGGCCGCGAGCCTCTGGTCCACCTGCGCGCGGGTGAGGAAGTGCTCCTCGGGAGGGTAGGCGAGGTCCTGGCGCTCGTCGGACGCCCGTGCGGAGCGCTCCACCTCGGTCCACAGCTCCTCGGCGATGCGCTCCTGGCCCAGGGGATCATCCAGGTAGAAGAGCGGCTCCGGGTGCCAGTGCGGCAGGTAGTCGAAGACGGTGCCCAGTCCGCCCTCGAAGAAGCCGGGCAGCAGCCCCTCCAGGCCGAAGCCGGGCAGGCCCTCGCGGATGGCGTCCAGGCGTTCGCGCAGCTGCGAGGTGGGCAGGTTGATGCGGTCCGCCACGGCGCGGGCGGCGGCCTCGGCGCGCGTGCGCGTCTGCTCGGAGAAGATGACCTCGCGAGCGGGCAGGAGGATGATCTCCTGGAGCGAGTCCACCGTGCGCTGGGTCTCCGGGTCGAAGACGCGGATGGACTCGATGGTGTCGCCGAAGAACTCGAGGCGGACGGGCTTGTCGTAGAGCGGGCTGAAGACGTCGATGAGGCCGCCGCGCACGGAGAAGGTGCCCAGGTCCTCGACGAGCGGGCTGGACTGGTAGCCCATGTTGGCGAGCTTGCGGGCGAGCGCGTCGCGGTCGACGTCCTGCCCCACGCGGACGAGCTCGGACAGCTCGTTCATCACCCGGGGCGGCAGCACCTTGCGGAACAGACCGCGCAGCGACAGCACGAGCGCGGGGAAGCGGGTGCCCCTGGCGAGGTGGAAGAGGGCTCCGAGCCGATCCGCGACGGCATCCGCATCCGGGGAGAGCTCGTCGTAGGGGAGCACCTCGTCGGCGGGAAGGCGGAGGACGTGGGGCTCGAGCGGGGTGCCCTTGCCGCCCAGGAAGAAGGCGAGGTCGTTGGCGAGCGCATCCGCGGCCTCCTCGTCGGGGGCAATGCAGATGAGGGGAGCCTTCAGGGTGCGAGTCAGGCGGGCGAGCGCATGGCCTCGAGCGGCTCCCTGGAGACCTTGCGTGCGGACACGCTGCCCGGCGCGCAGCAGTTCCTGCACGCGGGCGAAGGGGTCCCCTGTCACGGGAGACGTGCGGAGAGCCTCCGCGTCGAGCTTCTGGGTAAAAGGAGTTTCCATCCGGGGGGGCGCCTTGGTGGGCCCCCCGGTAATTAGGAGCCGGACCCGTGTGGGTCAACGGAAGAGAGGCGGGCCCGGTGGGAGAGCGTCAACCAGGGCCACGGCCTACAGGTGCCTACTCAGCCAACCACCCGGAAGTCCTCATCATCGTCGTCCTCGTCGCCGTCGTCATCGTCGTCGTCCCCCCCGTTTCCACCATCGAGGAGGGGCGCGGGACCGAGGCGGGCCTCGGCGGGGGACGCGGCGGGAAGCAGGCGGCCTGCCGAGCCGAGGAGACTGGAGAGGGCAAGCAGGGAGACGAGGGCGGCAGTGAGGGTACGCATGGGGAATGCCTCCGGTCGCGAGGGGACGAGGACCGCGACAGGGATATTCACCCCACACTCGGAGGGGAATCAGCCCTTCTTGAGGGTGCGGATGTAGGCGACGAGCGAGTCGATCTGCTGCGGGGTCAGCTTGTCCTTGTAGGCCTTCATCTTCTTGTTGCGGGTGGAGCCCTCGGCGATGACCTCGCGGATCTCCGCGTCGGACTCGGCCTGCTGCCAGGCCGCCTGGGACATGTCGACGATGGACTCCTTCTTGCCCATCTGGGTCTGCGCCTTGCCATCCGGTCCGTGGCAGGACTTGCACTTGGCCGTCCAAATCTCGGCGGCGGACTCGTCGGCCTGGGCGGCGGTGGCCAGGGAGAAGGAGAGCAGCAGGGCGAACCGGATCTTCATGGTGGAGTTCTCCAGGAGAGACGTCAGCGGGGGACGAAGCACAGTGTCGACCGACAGGGATGGTCGTGGCCAGGGAAACCGCGAATCCGCCCGGCCTCCGTCCTTGCGGCCTGGGTCCTGACAGGTGCGCTTCGGTGGCACTCGCGACGGACGCCGTGGTTGGATGCCCGCCGCCTGGTGCACGGATGATGAATCACCCACCATCGGATTCGGAGGCTGCGGCGAGAGCTCCCGGTGAGCGCTGGCTCCGGCGAGACCTGCTCGGGGTGTTCGTGGGCGCGGCCCTGTTCTTCCTGGCCCTGCTCTCGCGTGAGTACATCGGGGACGGCTACCGCTGGCTCCCATACCTGACCGGGCGGGACGTGCCCGGGCCGGGAGGAAACAACCACTTCCTGACTCCGTACCTGGGATGGGGCGCCTGGCGGCTCGTGCAGGGCACGGGATTCTCCTCGCTGCTCGCGAGCGTGACGGAGCGGCCCGTGGCGCTCGCGTTCTTCCAGGGGCTCAACGCCCTACTGGGCGCGGCGGGATTGGTGGCACTCTTCCTGCTGCTGCACCGCTGTGGAGTGTCGCGGCGTGGCGCCTGGCTTGGCGTGGCCCTCACGGGCCTGTCCCATGCGTACCTGCTGCATGCCACGGACATGACGGAGCCGATGGCGTCCGTGCCCTGGATGCTGCTCGCGGCCGCCGTGGTGCGGCGTGCGCCCGAGTCGCGGGGCTCCCGGTGGCTGGGCGGTGCGCTGGCGGGCCTGAGCGGCGCGTTCTACCTGACGTCGATTGGCGTCTGCGTGCTGCTGGGCTCGATGGTGGGCTTGCGCTACCTGCGGCACCGGCAGCTCGGGCGCGGGGTCGTGGCCGTCCTGGAGGTGGGCCTGGTCGCGGTGGGCACGCTGCTGGGCATCCTCCTGGTGGGGCGGTGGCTGAGCGCGGCTCCCGTTGCCGTGGGAGGGCATGCCCAGTCCTTCTTCGAGCTCCCCACGGGGGGTGGTCTCTTCGGGCACTTCGACCCCCGCCACCTGATGGGGGCCGTCTTCGGCTTCGCCAACGCGTTCGCGCCGCTGTGGGACTGGCTCGGGGCCGCCCGCCTCCTGGAGGCTCCGAGGGCGGTGCTGGCCTACAACCTGACCATCCTGGCCCTGCTCCTCGCTTTCGTTGTCGCGGTGGGCCTGCGCCTGCGCCGCGCGGCGCCCATGCTTCTGCGCTCGGACAGGGCGGCCGACCTGGCGGGAGCGCTGCTGTGGACGGTCTGCACCTACCTGGTCGCGAGCTACTGGTCCGCGACCTACGAGAAGCTGTGGATGGGGGGCGTGGTGGGCAGCACGCTCGTTCTGTGCCTCCTCTTCGAGGGAGGGGAGCCGGAGGCCCGGGAGTCCGAGTCACCCGTACGCCACTGGTTCCCGCTGGCACCGGTGGTGCTGCTGGTGCTCATCAGCCTCGTGGCGGGGGGCGTGAGGCGGCGGGTGATGCCCAACGAGGACCTGCACGTGGCGACCGAGCTGTCCAAGCGCCTGCGGCCTTCGGATGTCGCCATCTGCGCGGGCTGGGACGAGCCGAGCTCCCTGCTGACCCATGTCGTCACGCCCTCGTTCGAGTGCTGGAGCATCGTGAACGAGATGATCGCCACGAGGCTGCGCCCGGAGGTGTTCACCGCACGCCTGCGTGCGCTCGTGGACCAGGCGCGAGCCGAGCACCGGCGAGTCTACTTCTTCGGGCTGCTGGACCAGAGCGAGGAGGAGTGGCGGCGCTTCAACGGGGAGCGCCTGAAGCTGCCGTACTCGGTGCTGGAGCCGTACCGGGGGCAGGCCGTCGTCGTCGAGCGGCTGAGGGGCAAGGGAGGCGCGGAGTTCACGCTCTACCAGCTCTGCGATGCGAGCACTCCGGGCTGCCCCCCGACGGCGTCCCAGACATCCGTGCCGTGAGGCGGGGTCAGCCCCGGTGGCGCTCGGCCACGCGGTAGAGCTGGGTGAGGGAGAAGTCCAGCAGAGCCTGGCGCGAGCGCATGTAGCGGTGGGCTCGGACATACGGGAGCCAGACGCGGTTGCCCACGATGACTTGCATCTCCCCGAGCTTCTTGCGCGGTACCCACCGCCCGCCCAGGTGGCGCACCAGGAGCTCGCCCATGTACGCGCTGATGGCGGGTATGGCGTGCTCGTCGATGTTCTTGCGCTCGAAGCGCTCCGGGAAGTTCTCGGACCAGAAGTGGAGGTCGACGTCCGTGAGGGACTCTGGGGCCGCCTCGAAGACCGAGGGCACCTTGGTGTGCAGGAGTGCCACGAGGCGCTCGGCGAGAGTCGAATAGTACCTGCAAACGAGGGCCTGGTCGTTCACGTCCGAGGGCAGAGCCGATTCCGAGGGGAACCACTCGTCCGGCTCAGGGGGCTGCCAGGCGTTGAATTCGGCAATCTTGCGCTGGCGCTCGCTGATGGGGACGTGGTCCACCACGCGCGAGAGAAGCGGAGCCATGTCCGGAGGGAAATGAGGCTCCACGGGGGCGAGCGTGGCGCTGCGCTCGCGCAGGGTGCGCAGCACGGTGTCGAAGTCGAGGTCTGGCCGGAGGTGGGCGTAGGCTCGGGCCTGGGCCTGGCGAGCCTCGTCGCTGGCGAAGTCCGCCGCGATGGGCCAGGTCACCAGGAGGATGGAGCCGTTGGGCAACTCCTCCACCCGCTGGGCTGGCGTGGAGAGCATGCGCTCGCGGCCGACGGTTTCCACCAGCTTCGGACCGAAGACGTTGAGCCAGGACACCTCGTAGAGCTTGTCGAACCCGTCTCGTATCGAGGTCTGCATATCGCGGCCGAACCAGGGAGCACCCGACAACTGGTCTTCCGCCAGGCTGTTGGCCGAGGCGTAGGTGACCGGATAGTGGGAGGCCCAGGCGCGGACCATGTCGACGAACCTGCGGCAGCGCTCCTCCTCGGCGAAGAAGGAGAGCGGTTGGATAGCGACCCAGATGTTCAGCCTGAGAGGGCTGGGCGGGAACCAGAGACTGAAGGCCATATCCAATGCGGGCCACTTCGTCCGATAGAGCCCGAGCCCCATGCTGTTCTCATCGCGTCGTTCCTCCAGGGCTTTCCAAATGGCGGCGCGGGAGTATTTGCGTCGCCGCTTGCCCTCGACGACGTCCGGCATCCACTCGCCCGCATACTCCTCAAGTGCCTGGAGAAAGGGCTCCAGCTCGCGCTCGAGTGCAGCTTGCTGGTCGAAGGTCGCTTCGAAGGAGAGCCGGAGACTGTCCTCAACGCCCAGGTCGTGGAACTCCAGCGCCTTCATTGAACCAACACCTCCACTCCCTTGACCGCGTTCTGTGTTTCATTCACAGCAAACTGTAACCTTCCCGGAGCCTTGGGTTTGAGGCTGTCGCCCTCGTAGATGAGGCGGACCCTTTGGACCCGCACACGGAGCTTGAGTGAGGGCCGGCGGATGTCCAGAGTCCCTCCGTAATACCGAAGTGCGTCGCGCGCGTCCGCCGTCATCTGCGCCTTCAAGAGGTCTCCTGTCAGCGACGCGAGGTTGCGGCTCTTGAAGCTGAAGGTCTCCACGCGGGGCGGCTGGCCCGCAGGCGGTTGCTCCTCGATGACGAGTACGTCCGCGTAGCGCACGCCGGGAACGCCCTCCTTCGCCACGCCCACGTTTGTCTCGACGCGCGGCATGTTGAAGTCCTTGAGCCACCGGCGTTGCGCCCGCGGAAGCGCCGCGTCGGCGCGAAACAGGGCCACCATGATTCGCTCGAATACCAGCCCTCGGGCGAACAGCCCCCGCATCTGCTCGTAGGCCTCCCACCGGAGGGGCCCCTCGACCGCCTTGCCCTGCGCCAACTCAGCCAGCCGTTTCCCCCGGTAGGTCACGTACTCGCTCCAGAGCGCGGAGCCTTCGGGCACTCCCGGCGGCGGAGCCTCCAGCGAGGGACGCTGCTGCTTCAGCAGGGCCACGTCCGCGGGCAGGCGCGGACCCGCGGTCTCCAGCTCCGCCTGGAAGAGTTTGGCCTCCACCACCTCGGGGGTGAGGCCAAGCTCCACATCCACCAGCGAGGCCATGCCGCCGAAGCTCTTCTCGGCGCTGGCCCTGGGGCGTGCCGGCTCCTCCGCCACGTCCGCCACTCCCCCGGAGCTCTTCCCCGCACCGCTTCGTGCCGCCTGGGGGCCCGCGCGCTGAGGCTTCGCCTGAGACAACCAGACTTGTGCCTTGGCCACGTCGCCCCGAGCCTCGAAGAGGGCCGCGGCGGCGGGCTCGCCCCCCGCGCCGACGAAGGCGGCGGCCTCCCGGTTGGCTTGAATGTACCGGGCCAGCTCTCGAATGCCGTCCGCGCCCAGCCGCGCCTCCAACTGCCGCGCCATCTCCTTGATGGCCCCCAACCGCAGCTCCATGACCTGGAGTCCCATCCCGGCGCTCGTGACACCTCGGGCCTCCGAGAGGTAGCGCATGGCCTTGCCGCGTGCGTACAAAGCGCCCATCAGCGCCGCGGGAGCCAGCTCGCGCGTGGCCTGCTCGTATTGGCCCTGGGTCAGCGAGTACAGCCCGTGGCCCGACCCGGCCACCAGGTGGTAGAAGCCCAGTGGCATGCCGAAGGTCAGGTGGTCGAAACACCCCAGCGCCACGCTGTCCGGAGCGAAGTGCTGCCGCATCAGTGCCCGCTCCACCTCGTGGAAGGACTCCCGGTAGGGCGGCGGCAATTGGAGGAGCTGCGCGGACATGTTCATGTAGCGAGCCCCATCGCTTTGCTGGGTGCTGTTGAGGGCGTCTCTGGCAGCGCGGCCCAGGCCCCGCAGGACGTCACCGGGTTGCTCGCCCCGATCGGCGTAGTCCGAGAGTTTCAATCCGCGCCGCTCCAACTCGGCGCGGACGGCAGGCATGAGTCCCAGTGTCTGGCCGAGCTGCTTGTCCCGGGCCAGCAGCACAAGTACCTGCTTCAGCTCGTCGTCGAAGGCCGAGTGGAGGACGAAGGTGGCGAATACCTCGGCGTAGACAACGCCATACTCCTCGGTGGCATAGACGAGGTAGGAGGCTCGCTTGCGGTTGAGGACTTCGGCGGCGTCCGCACCCAGGGGCCCCAGGGCGCCGAGCCGGACGGCGTGCCAGTCATCCAATGCCTCCACCAGCCGGGGCATGTCCACCCCACGCTGAAGCTCCATGAAGTCCGCGACCGAGGTGCACGCCAGGAAGGGGGCGAGGAGCTCCTCGGAATCACCGGAGGACAGGTTGGGCCAGCCAGGGGGGCGCGCCTCTTCCTCCAGGCAGCCCGTTGCCCGTCCCCCTTGAAAGGCGTCGGTCGTCTGCTCGGGAAAGCCTCCCGCGCTTCCCATCCCTTCCGTTTGCACGAGAGAGGTGGCCGGGTGCTTCGGCCTGGAGTCGGAGAGGCGCGAGGGCACTGGCGAGTGGAGGTCGTGGCCACTGCTCAGGCGGCCCCCGAGCGGATGGCCCATGGCGCAACCACCGAGTAGCACCAGCGCCATCAGTGCCACGAGGAGCGGGCCGAGGTGTCGCCCTACCGGGAGCGGTCCAACAAAACGGGTGGACATGCTGCACCTCACCAGCGAGCCGGAATGGTGTCAAACACCTCGCCTGGATGTGGGATTTGCTTCCGGGAGGGCTGGCGCATCGCGCTCATCCGCCGCGTTCATGGGTGGGGAGAGGCTCCAGCGGCAGTCCGCGGCGCGACAGCGGGGGCGGGACTCCGTGGCGAGGTGCCCTGAGGATCGCACACCGGGTGCTCCGCCTCGTCGACGCGGAAGACGACCAGAAGCTGCTGGAGTGCCTGGGCTTGATGAGCCAACTCCTCTGCGGTGGAGGCCAGCTCTTCAGCCATTGCCGCGTTCGTCTGGGTCACCTGGTTCATCTGCACCATCACCTTGTTCACCTGCGCCACACCGGTGGCCTGCTCGTTCGAGGAAGCGGCCACCTCGTGGATCAGTTCCGCCGTCGTCCGGATGGAGGGCACGAGCTCCGACAGGAGCACCTGGGAGTGTTCGGCTTCCTTGACGCTGGAGTTGGCCTGCGCGCGGATCTCCCTGGCCGCGGCCTGGCTCCGTTCGGCCAGCTTGCGCACCTCCGACGCCACCACGGCGAACCCTCGGCCGTTCTCTCCGGAGCGTGCGGCCTCGATCGCCGCGTTCAGTGCCAGCAGGTTGGTCTGATAGGCGATCTCTTCGACGATCGAGATCTTCTCTGCGATGGTGTTCATCGCCAATGCCGTCTCGCGGACAGCCTTGGAGGTCTCCGCGGCATGGGTGGCGCCCTCGCGCGCCATCTGTGCCACCCGCTGGCTGTTCACACCGTTCTTCGAGATGGAAGCACTCATCTCTTCCATGCACGAACTGGTTTCCTCGAAACTGGCCGCCTGCTCGCTGGTGCCCTGGGAGAGGACCTGGGAGGTCGAGGACACCTGCGAGGAGGCCGAGAGCAGTCCATCCGCTCGGACCCTGACCTCGTGGATGATTTGCGAGAGCCGCAGCGACATCGCGCTCATCGCTTGCTGAAGCCTTCCGATCTCGTCCTGGCGGCCCTGCTCCATCCGCTGGGTCAGATCGCCCGTGGCGATGTTCTCCGCCACCCGTACTGCATCCAGGAGGGACTTCAAGATCCGGTGCACGTTGAGCACCGTGGCCGCGAGCACGAGCGAGATCCCCAGAGCGATGAAGAGCGCCAGGTTTCGGGCCGCGGCGCCAGAGGTGGCCAGCAGGTGGTCCACCGGCTGGATCACCTCGAGGACCCCGCGCACGTCGCCCAACTTCCAGCCGCGCTTGGGAGAGCGGGGGTGGGTGTTGTGGCAATCGACGCAGGCCTGCGTCGTCATCCTGTCCGCGATCGCGTAACGGAGCGCCGGGACGCCTTCGAACTCGGTCAGCCGCCAATAGCGCTGATCCGGATTCGCGGTGAGGAATTCGAGCGCGTCCCGCTCGAACGGGTCTCGCGGGCCTCCATCCGAGCGGAAGGGAAAGGGGAACTCACTGTAGAGCCGGAGGGTGAAGCCCTGCTTCTGGCTCACCAGGGAGTTCAACTGATGCACCAGGGTAGCCGGCAGGGGAATGGCTCCCGGATGCTCGGTATAGTCGTGAGTCGCCTCCACGCCGTTGGCTTGCGCGCGCGCCACCACATTTCGGGTGTAGTAGCCGCGCAACGCGTCGACCTGAGCGATGATGCGCTCGGCCGACTCCACCGCCATCTGCACCATCTGGTCGCGCGAGACTTTCACCACATACCAGGTGGTCACCACTCCCAGGAGTGTTCCCAGGAGCATGATCGGCAGGAGGGTCCTGGCCCGGATTCCCAGCGTCTTCATGGGTCTAGAAGCCCCCCGGTCCATCGAAGCCCATCAGGCGGGTGAGTCGCTGCTGCGTGGAGTGGAGCTGGAAGTTCCTCGACGTGTCGATGACAGATTCCCCCTGAGAGTCATTCAGCCTACTGCTTGCGACATACCCACCGACAAGGCACCGGACTGGGGCCGCACGTCGCATGGCCGCCTGGTAGGCGAGGGAGGATTCCGGAGTGGGAGACCCCCCTTCTGTCATCCGAGTGACGACGGTGCTGCACCGTCATTTTTCAGCACCAACCCCAAGCGCGGCGCGTGGTTGTTCGTGGCTCGACAGGTGCGTGGGTGCTCGTTGACAGGTCGTGAGGACACGAAAGATGGTGTCCATGCATGGCTTCCTGCCGCAGCCTCGGTGCGCTCGTCCACGCGGAGCTTCTGGGCCTCCTGCTTCCGCTCGGCCTGGGCGGCGAGGCCCTGGCACAGGCTCCGCCTGAAACGCCGAAGGCGGGACGGCCGTCGGATATCAGCGAGCTGTCGCTCGAGGACCTCCTGAATCTGGAGGTCGTCACCCCCTCGGCGCAGGCCCAGACCGTCAGTGAGGCTCCGTCCACCGTCTACGTATTCACCAAGGAGACCATCCGGCGCCGCGGCTACACCTATCTTGCCCAGTTGCTCGAGGACGTTCCGGAAATCGAGATGCATTTCAAGGCACGGCCCGAGTACAGCGAGCAGATCATCGTCCGTGGAATCCTCGGGCAGGGCAATGAGAAGATCATCATCCTGCTCGACGGCTTCCGCATCGATGCGTTGAGCAAGACCCCCCACTCCGTCGGGCACAACTTCTCCCTGGTGAACGTCGAGCGCGTGGAGGTCGTGCTCGGGCCGGTGTCCGCGCTCTATGGGCCGGATGCCTTCGCGGGCGTCATTCAAATCATCACCCGGAGCGGGGCCCAGGTGCAGGGCGGGCGCGTCACCGGGAGCATCGGCCGGTTCAACACGACCGAGGATTCGTTCGTCGTTGGCGCAAAGGCAGGGGACCTCTCGCTCGCGGTGTCCGGCAGTTACTACCACTCGGACGAGCCCACCCTCCCCAACTTCTACCCGGAAGACTTCCGCTGGTACAACGAGCGGTACAAGACACGGGGTGAGGTCCACGTCTCGCCCTTCGCGCCTGAGGATCTCGTCGTCGTCGTCCCCATCGAACCCTACGCCACCCCGACGAATGATTATTTCCTGAGCGCACGTCTCGATATTGGAGACTTCCGGTTTGGCTATACCCGGCACTACGACCGGCACAGCTCCTCCCTCCCCGAATCGTCGGACCTCGCCCTCTTCATCAAGGACGCGAAGTGGGCGTATACGATTCAGTCGGCCTACGGCCAGTACACCTACCGCAGCGGGGACGAGAAACTCGAGCTCATCACCTCCCTCTCCCTCAACACCTACGAGGTGGATCCCGACTCGGCCTTCATCAACTACGTCACGAGCTACCAGCGCGGCTTCAAGTATGAGCAATTCCTCGTTGGTGAGCTCGAGGAGCGGATTTCCTATCATTTCCTCAGTTGGCTTTCGGGAACATGGGGGCTGAGCTACCGGGACCTCGCCGGTGTCCCCAAGACGGCCGATCTGGCCAAGCGCCTCGACCCCGACGCCTCACCGCCCGAATTCCAGGGGCATGTGTACATCGGCACGGACGTCCGGGACGTCACCGGACGCGACCTGAGCGTGCCAGTGGACTTCTACAACATCCACGAGCAGAACCTCGGCACCTACCTGGAGCTGCGTGCCCAGCCGCGTCCCTGGCTCAATGTCACCGCAGGCGCGCGGTTCGACCACCAGACACGCTATGGGGACAGCCTGACCCCGCGCATCGGCGTGATTCTGCAGCCGCGCGAGGGCACGCGGCTTAAGCTGCTCTACGGCGAGGGGTTCCTCGCGCCCTCGCCGAATGTGGCCTACCAACACTTCGGTTCCTTCGCCCCCGTCACGGACGAGGCCGGCAACATCATCGGCCTGAAGAGCTTCTTCTTCCACCTGCCCAATCCGGACTTGAAGCCCGAGCGGCTCCGCATGGGCGAGATCATCGTCTCACAAGACTTCGGGGACGCCGTTCGGGTCAGCGCCAACGGGTACCTGAGCCATGTCCGCAATCGGTTTGGCGTCCAGCTCCTCGAGAACCAGACGTTCAAGGGGTGGCCGGTTGATGTCGTCGAGCAGCCGATCAACCTCGGCGAGCGTTTCTTGAGTTACGGAGGCACGCTGCGCCTGGATGTGCTCGTGCGCTCGGGCAGGCTCTCTCTCAATCCCTACGCGTCCTACACCTTCACCAGCGGGAAGAGAGGGGAGGATCCCATCCCGAGCGCCGCGATGCACGTGGTCAAAGGCGGACTGGACATCGCGTGGCGGGGGCTGTCGCTGTCGACTCGACTCATCGCACGCAGCAGTGCCTTCCACCCCGTTCTGCGCGACGAGAACGGCCATCTCATGGTCATCCCCGGTTCCACGGTGGTGAACGCACACCTGCGCTACTCGGACATCGTGCGCTTCCACGGCATCTCCCCCTCACTGTGGCTCGACGTCCGCAATCTCTTCGATGCCCGGTACTACCTCGTCTCGGGCGCCGTCGCTCACCTTCCCGGTGTACCCCAGGACCCCCTTCGCATCCTCGTCGGAGCGGAGGTGGCCTTCTGAGCGCCCACGGTCAGCCCGGCTTGTCTTCGCGGTGAGGTCGCTCTCCGTCAGCGCCATGACGAGGCCATGGCTGTCTTCCAGGAGGCGATACCGGACAATCAAACCCTCGCGCACCGTGAAGTGTGTGGAGAAGAGGGACTCGTAGACCCTGCCCGTCTTACGCATCCGGGAGGCGAACTCGCCCGTCGTGACGGCGAAGTCCCCCTCCACGAGCAGGTGTTGCAGCTCGAAGCGGACGGAGTCGATGTTGGCGAGCAGCTGCCGGAAGAACGCGGCGACCTCATGCCGGTGATGCCGTCGGCCCAGCCAGGGCGCCAGCGCCTCGTCTCCCGGGATGTACCAGTCCACGTCCTCGGCTAAGAGCTCGGAGATCCTGTCGGGGTCCCGGAGAGCGAGTCGCTCGTAGAAGCGGGTCACCACGGCGCGCGTGGTGGCCGTGGCGGAGTCGTTGGTGGCCATGGGGCGTCTTCTCCTGGGAGGTGTGTTGCCTCAGGAGTAACGAGGGCAGCGCCGCGGGTCGATTACCTCGGACGTCATGGCGGCTACTCCCCCGTTCCGAGGAGATGCCGTGAGCCGGCGTGTCCCAGGCTTGAGCCCCTTCAGATAGGTCCATGAAGGTCATGTCCGCGGAGCAAAAGGCGCAGGATGGGCATGAGGCGGGCGTCACGAAACCGGGAGAAGGCGCGGCCACGTAGAGTGAGCACCAGACCAAACGAAGCGCGCGGGGAGGGGACCTCCCGGGCGCGTTTTCCCGCAACTGGTCCGATGGCAGGGTTGGTCGGAACAGCGGATTGAGCCTGAGCGGCTGGAGGGCATGGCGAATGCCCTTCTCTCTGCCAAGACTGGGGGCTTCCTCGCTCGGCCGCCACTCCCTATCTGTTCTGACCAACCCTGTGGTCGGACCAGTCCGCGCAGAACGCGGCCGGAAGGTCCCCTCGGATTGGGTGGTGGGATGGCGTGCGAAGTTGTTCGAGTGGGTGGTGCCTTGAGCACGGTTCGGCAACCTTGCCGAAGGGGATTAGAAGCCCAGGGTCCGCCCCGGAGGAACGAGCCAGACCTTCTCGAGGAAGCGCACCGCACCTTCATCCCCGGCGTGGTACTTCACCGTCGCGGCCTGGGCGCCGAGCAGCAACGCGAACATCGCCAGCCCCGCGATGATGGGCCTGGCGCCAGGCTTCGTCTCCCCGCTCAGCCCCAGCTGCACGAAGACCCAGACGGCCAAGCCGAGCAGCAGTGCCAGTAGCAGCACTCCCGCCACCGGGTTGGAGACGCCGAGAAGGTTCAGCGCGCTCGGAGGCAGGTATCCCGCGCGCAGCAGTGGCACGGCCAGTCCGAGCACCACATTGGATACGTCATCGGGGACGTAGTTGACGAAGGTGGCCACGCCGGTGAACGCGATGGAGGCGGTGCACAGCGCCGCGGCTGCGCCCGTGAGTGCCCATCGGCTCGAAGTCCGCAGCCGCTCCAGCAGCAGGCTCGCGGGTAGTAGCAGGAAGGGCACCAGTCCCGTCAGGTGGCGCGGGCCTGTCGTCCAGCCCCATGAGTCATACGAAAAGGACGACGTGAAGTACGTGTACCCGGCGAGCAGCGCCACCACGAGCCACAGGTGCGCGCGCATCTCCACGCTGGCGCGAGCCTCTCGCCGCAGCACCGCCACGCCGGGCAGCGCGAGCAGCAGGAAGGGCGAGAGGGTGAACAGGCCTCGCAGCGGCGAGAAGAAGGACAGCACCAGTGCGCGAGGGTCCGGATAGCGGATGCCCAGGAATCCACCCAGGTGCCACGGTTGATAGGCCGAGTCGTTGAGGTGCTTGTACCCGCTCTCCAGCGGGTGTCCGAAGGCCGCCTGGTGGTACAGCATCAATCCCACCACGAAGGGCAGCGCCCCCAGCAGGGCCAGCCCCGCTCCTCGCCCCAGGCGCACCCACCGCGCACTCATCGGCTCCGCGCGCCACAGCATCGTCAGCACCGCGTACAGCACCAGCCCCAGCACGCCCAGTGCGCCGGTGTACTCGGCGGCCACCGTGGCGCCCGCGCATGCGCCCGCCACCAGGAAGCCTCGCTCACGCCACTCGCCGCGCGCCAGCCGCCACAACGCGTAGAAGCCGCCGAACAGCAGCACCGCTGTCGTCTGGTGGCTCATGAAGAGCAGCGAGTAGCTGAACGCCAGCGAGCCCAGCCCGTACGTCACCGTCACCGCGTCCGCCACTCCCGCGGACACGTACGCCCCCAGGAAGCGGCGCACGAGCCACAGCATGAGCAGCGTGGGCAGCACCGTGAGGAAGAGCCGGCTGAAGAAGACGAGCGGCACTTCGCGCACCGCGTAGAGGAAGCCACCGCCCACCCCGCGCAGCACCGCGTACACCGGCACTGCCGCGAAGGACAGCAGTGGCGCCTTGGACGGGTAATACCTCCCGTCCTTCACCGACAGGTCTCCCACCGGGCCGAAGTCCTGCAGCGCCCGATTGATGTCCAGCGTCCCGTACTCCACCAGGGCGCGCGTCTGCCACAGCCGGCACAGCTCGTTGGGCGAGCGCAGGCCCGGGTGGTACGGGAACAGCAACACGTACAGCGCCACCAGCACCGCGTACACCGTGCGCGGCGCTCGCGAGGCCCTCGCTCCCGGCGCCTCTGAGGCCTCCGGAGTGGTGGCGCTGGCGCGAGACTCGGGCACGGCGCTCACAGCGCGTCGCTGCCGCGTTCCCCCGTGCGGATGCGCACGGCTTCGTCCACCGGCAGGACGAAGATCTTCCCGTCACCGATCTTCCCCTCGGAGCCGGAGCGAGCCGCGCGCACGATGGCGTCCACCACCCGCGTCACCATGTCGTCGTCCACCACCACCTCCACCTTCACCTTGGGCAGGAAGTCCACCACGTACTCGGCGCCCTTGTAGAGCTCCGTGTGGCCCTTCTGCCGGCCGAAGCCCTTCACCTCCACCGCCGTGAGTCCATGCACTCCCACCTCGTGCAGGGCGTCCTTCACTTCATCCAGCTTGAACGGCTTGATGATGGCTTCGATCTTCTTCATCTGGCACCTCCCGTGACGCGCGCCACGGCGAAGAGGCTCATTCCCACCGGCAGTTTCACATGACTCTCGGCCTTCGCCAGGAACGGGGCGATCCGGTCGTACACCTTGAGCTGCAGCTTCGGCACCGAGCGGCGGCGCATCACCCGGCTGTTCATGAACCAGCCCGGAATGCCCACCAGGTTCATCCACTCCAGCTTCTCCACCTCGAAGCCGTTGCCCTCCAGCACCTCGCGCAGGCCGGCCATCGTGTAGCGCCGGTAGTGCCCCACCGCTTCGTCGATGGCACCGAAGATTTGCGGCAGTGCCGGCACCAACACCACCACGCGCCCGCCCTCGGGGAGGATCTGCCGGAAGCGGCGCACCGCCGTGGCGTCGTCCGGAATGTGCTCCAGCACGTTGGACAGCACGATGGTGTCCAGCCGCTCGGCCTTCAGCGCCTCCCAGTCCGCCAGCGCCACGTCCGACAGGTAGGGCCGCACGTGCGGCTTGCCCCGGAACTTGTTCTTCAGCCGGTCCACGTAGAAGCGGTCCACCTCGAGCGCGATGAGCAGCTCCAGCCCCGGCTCCAGCTTCTCCGTGATGGTGCCGATGCCCGCGCCGATCTCCAGCACGCGCCGGCCCAGGTGCTCGCGGAAGCGCTGCCCCAGCCACGCGTTGTAGTTGCTGGCGCCGTCCATGCGCTCCAGCGTGGAGTAGCCCTCGTGTTGGTTGTCCGCGTCGTCGCGCACCGTGGCGTAGCGCACCAGCGTGCGCAGCCGCGCCAGCTGGGAGGCCAGCGGCAGGTGCGGTGCCGCCTCCACGCCCACCGGCACCTCCGTCAACCGGTAGAGCTGCGCCGCCAGCTTCACGACGATCTCCGCGTCCACCGAGTCATCCTCGCTGGTGAGCGACACCGACTTGAGCGCCTCGGTGCGGAAGGCGCGCTGGCCGCAGAGCGGATCCTCCAGCGTCACGTCCGTGACGAAACGGGTGACGCGTCCCAGGGCCCGATCCGCCAGCAGCTCCGCGCCCAGTCCCTGAATCCGTCGGCTGCCGAACACCGCATCCGCGATGTCCTCGAGGATGGGGCGGCACAGCGCCTCGCAGGCGTCCAGGGAGTAGGCCGTATCCGCGTCCTGGAGCACGGTGATGTCGCCCGTCACCCGGCCGAGCGCCGCCCGGATGGCTGCTCCCTTGCCCGCGAGGCCAGAGAGCACGTGCACGTTGGGCGCGGAGGGCGTGTCGAGCGGACCGTCTCCGGCGAGGATGACCTCGGCGCCCCGGGGGGCGAGCACGTGGGCGAAGCGCGAGGCGGCCGCGGCGGACGCCGGTGTGTAGGGGATGACGAATGAGAGGGACTGGCTCACAGCGGACGTGACTACCACACGGCAGGCGCGGGTGCTCGTACAGGTGCACAGTGTGTGGCCGGAGGGCTTGCGGGCGAGTCCGGGAAGATTGACCCTCTGGGCCTCCCGGTGCAGTCTGACCCCTTCGCCACCGAGTGGGCGCGCCGGCGCCCCGGCAGGAGAGCGACGTGGAAGAGACCTCGACCGAGGCCCCCGAGGCCCATGAGCCCGCGCTGGACGTGATGCAATACGTCCGCGCGCTCTGGCGCCGCAAGTGGCTCATCGTCGGCGTGACGGCGGTGATGGTGCTGGTGGGCACGCTCCATACGTTGCGCCAGCCGAAAATCTACGCCGCCAGCACCTCCCTCATCATCGACGTGGCCGCTCCCCGCGTGCTCGACACCGAGGTCAAGGAGGTGATGGGCGACGAGCGCGGCAACTACTGGGCGAACAAGGAGTACTACCAGACACAGAGCGAGGTCATCACCTCGCGGGCGGTGGCCACGCGGGTGGTGGACCGGCTGGGCCTGCGCAATGATCCGGCCTTCCTCGGCGTGGAGGGCATCAAGGACGAGGAGGCACGCAAGAAGGCCATGGCCTCCGTGGACGCGGTGGCGGTGGTGCGCTCGCGCATCTCCGTCATCCCCTCGGCCAACTCGCGCGTGGTGCGCATCGCCGTGGAGGACCTGGACCCCAAGCGCGCGGCGCTGCTGGCCAACGAGGTGGCCGAGGCCTACATGGCGGAGAACCTCAACCTCAAGCTCAAGACGACCGAGGGCGCCAGCGCCTGGCTCGAGGAGCGGTTGAGTGAGCTGGGCTCGCGCGCCAGCACCAGCGAGCTGGACCTGTACAAGTTCAAGCGCAGCGCGGACGTGCTCTCCATGTCCACGGACGGCAAGGGCGGGCAGCAGCCGAGCTCGGCGAAGCTGGCGTACGACAGCTTCATGACGGAGCTCATCTCCGTGCGCACGAAGATGGCGGCCCTCCAGGCGCGGGTGGAGGCCATGCGCCAGCTGCGCCAGAACGCCAGCCCCGACTCGGAGCACTGGGCTGAGGGTCTCTCGGAGGCCAGCGAGGGTGCCCTGCGCGACCTGCGCAATCAGGTGCTGGAGCAGCGCTCCGTCTGCGTGGAGCTGTCCGAGCGCTACCTGCCGGAGCACCCCAAGATGCAGGAGTGCCAGGGGAAGCTGTCGGTGTTGCAGCAGGAGCTGCGGCGCAGCCTGGAGAACCTGGTGCGAGGCGCGGAGACGGACCTGGCGTCCGCCCAGGCCAACGAGCGCAACCTCCTCAAGCGCGTGGCCGAGGCCAAGGCCGAGGCCTTCGAGCTGACGGAGAAGGAGATCGCCTACGAGAAGCTCCGGCGTGAGGCGGACAATGATCAGCGCCTGTATGAGCTGGTCCTCAAGCGCTTCAAGGAGCTGGAGCTGTCGGGCCTGCTGCGCACCAGCAACGTGCGCGTGCTGGACACGGCGCTGCCCAACCCGGTGCCGGTGCGGCCCAACACGCGCAGCGCGGTGATGCTCTTCTTCCTGCTGGGCCTGATGGGGGGAGTGGTGGTGGTGGTGGGGCTGGAGCTCCTCGACTCGAGCGTGGCCAGCCGAGCGGACGTGGAGGAGCGGCTGGGGCTGGCCTTCATCGGCGCCATGCCCCCGCTGAAGGCCGAGGACGGCGCCCCGACGGACCTGTTCATCCACCGTCACCCGCGCTCGCCAGCGGCGGAGATGTGCCGGGCCATCCGCACCAACCTGCTCTTCATGTCGCCGGACAAGCCCTTCCGCAAGGTGGTGGTGAGCTCGGCGGGGCCCTCCGAGGGCAAGTCCACCGTGGTCATCAACCTGGGCATGGTGATGGCGCAGACGGGCACCCGGGTGCTGCTGATGGACACGGACATGCGCCGGCCCCGCCTGCACAAGGCCTTCGGCGTGCCCGACGACATCGGCGTCAGCTCGCTCGTGGTGGGGGAGGGCTCACTGGAGCGCGCCATCAAGTCCACGGACGTGCCCAACCTCTTCGTGCTGCCCTGTGGGCCGCTGCCTCCCAATCCCGCCGAGCTGCTCCACACGCGCGCCTTCTCCGAGCTGCTCGGCAAGCTCCAGGAGCGCTTCGATTGCATCCTCCTGGACAGCCCGCCCCTGGGGCCCGTGTCGGATGCGCTCGTCCTCTCCAAGCAGTCGGATGGCATCCTCCTGGTGCTCAAGGCCGGGGGTACCCACCGCGAGCAGGCGAAGCGCGCCATCCGCTCGCTGCGCGACGTGAAGGCCCGCGTCATCGGCGCCCTGCTCAACCACGTGGACGTGAAGGGCGGCAAGTACGGCTCCGAGTACCACGCCTACAACTACTACCGCAGCTACGGCAGCGAGCGCGACGAGCAGCGCTCCGCCAGCTGAGACGTGCTCCGGCGATGAAGGTCCTTCAACTGGGCAAGTATTACGCCCCCTACCGGGGCGGCATGGAGACGCACCTGTCGGGGCTGTGCGAGGAGCTCAAGGACCACGTGCAGCTGGAGGTCCTCGTCTCCCACACGATCCCTCGCACGGTGCGCGAGGTGGTGCAGGGCGTGTCCGTCACCCGCTGCGCCGAGCTGCTCAAGGTGGCTTCCACCTCGCTCAACCCCACGCTGCCGCTGGAGCTGTCGCGGCGCCAGTATGACGTGCTGCACATGCACTTCCCGCACCCCATGGCGGTGATGGGGTACCTGGGGAGCATGCGGCCGCAGCGGCACGGGCTCGTCATCACCTACCACAGCGATGTGGTGCGCCAGAAACGGCTGCTCAAGCTGTACGGGCCCTTCATGCAGCGGGCGCTGGAGCGCGCGGACGCCATCCTGGTGGGCTCGCCCAACTATGTGGAGACGTCCGAGGCGCTGCGCCCGCACCGGGCCCGGTGCCATGTGGTGCCCTTTGGCATTGACGTGACGCGCTTCGCCCGCACGCCCGAGCGCGAGGCGGCAGCCGCGGCCGTGAGGGCCCGGTATGGCGGGGCGCCGCTGCTCATGGGAGTGGGGCGGCTCGTTTATTACAAGGGTTTCGACCATGCCATCCGCGCGCTGCGCCGCGTGGACGGCGCGCACCTGCTGCTGGTGGGCGAGGGGCCGCTGAGAGCGGAGCTGGAGGCGCTGGCCCGGGCGAATGGTGTGGCCGGGCGCGTGCACTTCCTCGGGCGCCAGGGGGACGAGGCCCTCATCTCGCTCTATTACGCGTGCGACGCCTATGTGCTGTCCTCCGTCACCCGCGCCGAGGCCTTCGCGCTGGTGCAACTGGAGGCCCTGGCGTGCGGGCTGCCCGTCATCAACACCGCGCTGGACTCGGGGGTGCCCTTCGTCAGCCGTCACGAGGAGAGTGGCCTCACCGTGCCGCCGGGCGACGAGGTGGCGCTGGCCGCGGCGATGCGGCGGATGCTGGAGAACCCGGAGCAGCGCAGGGCCTGGGGCGAGGCCGGCCGGGCGCGGGTGCTGTCCGAGTTCTCCCAGGCGCGCATGGGCGAGCGCGTGCTCGGCATCTACGAGGAGGTCCTGGCCGCGAGAGGAGGGCCGCGGCGATGATGGGGCTGCTGCTCACGGTGCTCGCCCTGGTCTCCACGTATGGGGTGACGCGTCTCAAGGGCGTGGGCCACGGCCTGGGCGTGCTGTTCCTGTTCGGCTACTTCTACGGAATGCTCCGGGCGCGCTTCCCGGACGGGCTCTCCCACTTCATCTTCGACGCGGGTGTGATGGGCCTCTACCTGGCCTTCTTCACGAAGCGTTCGAAGTCGGTGCGGCTCGGCCGTGACGGTCAGGCGCTGCGCCTGTGGGTCAAGGCGCTGATGGTGTGGCCGCTCTGCACCCTGGTGCTGTCGCCCCTGTTCGACTCGCAGCACATCTTCATCCAGTTCGTCGGGCTGCGCATGGCCATCCTCCTGCTGCCGCTCATGCTCATTGGCCTGCGGCTGGAGGCGGAGGACCTGGACCGGCTCGGCACCTGGCTGCTGTGGCTCAACCTGGTGGCCTTCGGCTTCGCGCTGCTCGAGCTGGCCCTGGGCATCGAGCCCTTCTTCCCCCGCAACGCCTCCTCCTACATCATCTACATCTCCCGGGACGTGGGGGAGGAGGGGCTGCCTCGCATCCCCGCCACCTTCAACAGCGCGCACGCCTACGCGGGCACCATGCTGATGTCGCTGCCCCTGCTCGTGCGCCGCATCGGCCGTTCCAAGGCCGGCCGCCTTCTCACCTTCGCGACGCTGGGGACGAGCGTGCTGGGCATCTTCATCTGCGCGGCCCGCAGCCCGGTGGTGCAGCTCGTGGCTATCGGGGGGCTGCTGCTGCTCGTCACCCGCCTGTCCGTGAAGCTGCTGGGCGGCATGCTGGTGGTGGGGGTGCTGGTGGGCCTGATCGTCTCCGCGAACCCTCGCTTCCAGCGCTTCTCCACGCTGGATGACACCGACGCGGTCACGGACCGGGTGTCCTTGAGCGTGAACACCAGCGTGTTCGACGTCGTCACGACCTACCCGCTGGGCAACGGACTGGGCAGCGCCGCGGGGACGAGCATTCCCTTCTTCCTGTCGCACCTGGCCAAGCCCCAGGTCGGCTTCGAGAACGAGTTCGCACGTGTCGCCATGGAGCAGGGCTTCATCGGCCTCGTGCTGTGGCTGGGCTTCCTGGCCTGGTTCCTCATCAAGCTGCCGCCGCGTCGCCGCAAGGAGCAGGTCGTGGCCAACCGCATGATGTGGGCGACGGTGGTGGTGATGTGGATGACGGCCCTCATCGGCACGGGCCTGCTCGCGTCCGTGCCTGGCTCCGCGCTGCTGCTGCTCTGGATGGGGACGCTCATCGGGATGCGCCGGCCCGTGCCCGCGCTGGCCCCGCCGCTCAAGCAGCCCGTGCCCGCGGTCCAGCCCGCGTCCACGGTGATACCCCTGCCGGGACTCCCGGAGGCGGTCCGCCGATGAGAATCGCCCTGCTGGTGCATGAGTACAACCGGGGCTTCGGACACAGCCGCTACGTCGTCGAGCTGGCCGAGCGCTTCCGGGCCCACCACGAGGTGCATGTCTTCGCCCATCGCTTCGACTCGCGAGGGGCCAAGGGCATCACCTTCCATCCCGTGCCCGCGGTGCGCTCCGGCGCGCTCTCCACGGTGCTGTCCTTCTATGTCTCCGCGAGCCTGCTGCTGAGCCGTCAGAAGGGCTTCGACATCATCCATGGCCAGGGCATCACCGCCGCGCAGGCCAACGTCCTCACCGCCCACATCTGCGGCCGCGCCTGGTTCCAGGCCCAGCGTTTGCTCGGCTACGACTACACGTGGAAGCAGCGGGTCTTCGACGGGGTGCTGACTCCCCTGGAGGATCGGCTCTACCGAGGCTCGAGCGAGGCCACCGTCATCGCCATCTCCCACAAGCTGGGCGAGGAGTTGCGCGCCCTGTACGGGCGGCGAGGCCCCATCCGCGTCGTCCACCACGGCGTGGATGTCGAGCGCTTCTCCCCGGCCCTGCGAGAGCAGCGGCGGCGAGAGCTGCGCGCGGAGCTCGGCATCGGGCAGGAGGAGCGGTGCGCGCTCTACCTGGGAGACCTGCGCAAGGGCGGGGCGGTGACGCTGGAGGCGCTCGCCCGCGTGCCCGGCCTGTCCCTGGACGTGGTGACGCGCAGCGACCCGGGGGCCACCCGCGCTCGGGCCGAGCGGCTGGGACTGGGCGGGCGCGTGCGCTTCCACCCACCCACGGACGCCGTGGAGCGCTTCTACGCCGCGGCCGACCTCTTCGTCTGTCCCACGCCCTACGATGCCTTCGGGCTCGTCGTCACCGAGGCCATGGCGTCCGGGCTGCCCGTCATCACCACACGCGCCGCCGGAGCCTCCGAGCTCATCACCCACCGTCAGGATGGGCTGCTGCTGGAGGACGCGGGCGACGTGGATGCGCTCGCCGAGGCGCTGCGCGAGCTCGCCGGAGACACGGAGCTGGCGGAGCGGTTGGGCCGTGCGGCGCGTGTCCGGGCGGAGGCGTGTACCTGGGACGAGGTCGCGCGCCAGACGCTCCAGGTGTACGAGGACGTCCTCGCGAGGAGGGCTCGGGCAGCATGAGCGTGAAGCGGCGAGTGGCCTTCGTGGTGAACGGGACACCGGGCAGCCCCATGGGCTCGCGCGCCCAGGCGTTCGCGCGGGAGCTGGAGGGGGCGCTCGACATCACCCTGCTGTACCGCCAGCCCCGGAAGGTGCGGGCCATCGGGGAGATGGTGGCGGCGCTGCGCTCCTCTCGGCCGGAGGCCGTCTACGTCTTCGACCTGGCGTACTCGGGTGTGGTGGCCTCGGCCCTGCACACGTTGGGGACTCGCTGCCCCTGGGTGGTGGACACCGGGGATGCCATCTTCGCGCTCGCGCGCTCCGTGGGCGGACGTGGACCGGCGGGGCTGTTGCTCACCGCGGCCCTCGAGCAGTTCGGCCTGCGCGCCGCCAATGCCGTGGTGGTGCGGGGCACGTTCCACCAGAAGCTGCTGGCCGGGCAGTGCCTCGCCAGCACCGTCATCCAGGACGGTGTGCACGTGGATGCGTTCCGGCCGCGCCCCGCCGAGGAGCTGCGCCGGCGCCTGGGGCTCGAGGGCGTGCTGACCGTGGGCATCCTCGGCTCGTCCATCTGGAGCGACCGGTTGCGGGTGTGCGTGGGGTGGGAGCTGGTGGAACTGATTCGCACGATGAAGGGCCGGCCCGTGAAGGGCGTGCTCATCGGGGACGGCAGTGGCGTGCCCGTGCTGCGCGAGCGGTGCCGCTCCTACGGCATCGAGGACCAGATGGTGTTCATCGACCGCGTGCCCTACGAGTCGCTGCCCGAGTACCTCGGCCTCATGGACGTGACGCTCTCCACCCAGAGCAACGACGTGGTCGGCCAGGTACGCACCACGGGAAAGCTGCCGCTCTACATGGCGGCGGGCCGCTACATCCTCGCCACCGACGTGGGCGAGGCCTCGTTGGTACTGCCCGAGGCGATGCGCGTGCCGTACCAGGGCGTGGTGGACCCCGCGTATCCGGTCCGGCTCGCCGAGCGGGTGGAGGGGCTGCTGGCGAGGCCCGAGCAGCTGAAGTCCGCCGAGTCACTGGTGGGCGTGGCGCGGGAGCGGTTCGACTACCCGGTGCTGGCCAGACGTGTCCTCGAGGTGCTGGAGCGGGTCTAATAGACCCCGAGCAGACGCGCCCGGTACTCGAAACCCGGTTGCTCCGAGTCCTTGGACTCGGTGACCAGATCGAGGAGAAGCTCGGGGGAGAGCATGAGCTGGCCCGAGGCCAGTGAGGACATGAGTCCCTCTGTCAGCTTCTTGGGAGGGTGGTGCCAGCCTTCGACCAGCCACCGGGTCTTGAGCTCCTCCTTGTCGCGAATCACCTCGGGAGGGGGCGGTGCCAGCTCGCCCAGGGAGGCGGGCACGACCTTGAGCACGAACGCATCGAAGAGACTGTTTCCCGACCCCTGCTCGAGCCGGGCGCCCAGGAGCTTTCCGCTTCGGGCGTGGCGCAGCTCGAGCTTGACCGTGAGCAACGCGCTCCGGCTCTCCAGCGCATGGAGTGTCTCGACGGCCTGTGCGGGCCCGAGCATCTTGCGAACCGCATCCGGCTCGTTCCGGAACCGTTCGGCCAGCTGCTCGCTGTGCAACGGCGTCCGCGACGGAGGCGCGTACCCCGGCGATCCTGTCCGGCCGTACTCCTCGGCGGCCTCGGTGTAGTTCTTCATGAGGCCCGCGATGGGATTGTGGATGCCGAGCTGGTCGGGCGTCCCTCCATCCGTCCGTGCCAGGGCCTCCTCGAGCGAACCCCGGGCCTCCTGCAGATAGGGATGGCCTCCGATTCCCCGGACCCGCTCTTCCGCCATGTCGTCGTCGACCCAGCCCTGGACGCGGGCGGTGAGCCTCTCCGATTCCTCTTCGGATGTTTCAGGCCGGAGCTCGGGATCGCCCGGGCGCAAGGTCCTGCCGCGGGACTCGGGCCCCACGGCCAGGGAGCCCGTCGAGGGCGGTGCCTTCATCCAGGAGGGCACGAGCACGGGTGCTCGTGGCACATCGGCCTCCTCCGTCTCCGCGAGGGGCTGGTCCGGAGGGCCCTTCACGGGCTCATCGCTCCGGGGGCTCTCGGCGACGGGAGGGGGTGGCGGGCGCTTGCGCTCGACACGGGTTGAGGACCGGATGGGCTTGTCTACCGTCTTGGGAGGCTGCCTCGGGGCCTCGACGGCGGGCGGCGGCGCATCGATGAACTCCAACTCCACGGCGAGCGGTTCCGGCTCCGTCCGCACCGAGGGCGGCGCGGGCAGGACCGGCCTCTCCTCCAGCCACAGCCAGACCCCGAGCAGCAGGTGCAGGAGCACCGAAACGATCAGGGGACGAACGAGCCTGTTGCGGGAAGAGCGTGCGCTCATGGCGTGGCCATCCTCCACCCGGAGCGCTTCGAGGACAAGCCATGTGCGATGCCTCGGTGGGGGATGAACGTCGAGCGGCTCCCGAGTGGCATCTAGCGGACGTCCGAAGGGCCGCATCCATCGAGCCGAGCACGAACAGATATCGCCGCGCTCCGTTCGGTTGCATCGTTCGCGCGTTGGACACAGACGTCGGTTGAACGCAGGGCTCACACCAGGAGACGAGAACCATGGGAATCAGCAAGGGCAATGCGCAGTGGAACGGTGGTCTGAAGGACGGCAAGGGCGTGATGAAGCCCGCGCATGGTCCCGAGGTCCCTTTCTCACTCGGTAGCCGTTTCGAGGGCCAGCAGGGAAGCAACCCCGAGGAACTCATCGGCGCGGCGCTCTCGGGATGCTTCTCCATGGCGCTCTCGCTCGGCCTGGAGACGGCGGGCCTCAAGCCCGCGAGCATCAAGACGTCCGCGGACGTGCAGCTCGAGAAGCAAGGCGCGGGTTTCGCCATCACCACCATCGCGCTCACCTGTGAGGCGAGTGTGCCCGGCGCGAGCAACGACCAGTTCCAGAAGATCGCCGAGGAGACGAAAAAGGGCTGTCCGGTCTCCAAGGCGCTCGCGGGCGTGAACATCACGCTCAAGGCGACGCTGGCGCGCTGAGCCGCGCTCCAGCTACGTGCTGGGGCTTGCTCTCCCGGCCCCACACGGCACGGCTTCGGATGGCTGGAAATGAGAGTATGTTCTAGACGTGCCGCCACAGCGTGTGCACGTCCTCTCATCACCAGGGAGCCCTCCGTGAGCCTGAATCAGCGTCAAGCCGGGTCTGTCTTCATCGCCTCGCTGTTGCTCTCCTCCGCGAGCGCCTTCGCGCAGGATGCCGCGTTCCGCAGTGCCCTGCAGACAGCGGCCCTCAAGAAACACAATGAGCTCCGTGCGAAGCATGGCGTGCCTGCCCTGAAGACCAGTGCGACGCTTCAAGCGGTTGCGCAGGCCTGGGCCAACAAGCTCGCCGCGGAAGGAAAGATGTACCACAGCAATGGCAAATACGGAGAGAACATCTACTGGACGAGCGCCTCGCCTGGGGCCGGGCAGGGCACGAGTCTTGGCAATTCGAGCGTCCAGTCCTGGTACAGCGAAATCAAATCCTATGACTTCGGCAAACCCGGCTTCGACATGAAGACCGGCCACTTCACCCAGGTGGTCTGGAAGGGCAGCACGGAGCTGGGCTGCGGAGTGGCGGGAGGCGCGAAGGGGACCTTCGTGGTCTGCAATTACAACCCTCCCGGTAATTTCGAGGGGCAGTTCCCGGCCAACGTCTCGAAGCCCAGGTAACGAATCGGGAAGGGCCGAGGTCAGCGCTCTCTCGTGACGGAGATGCTGTAAGGTGAAGACACCATGAAATCTCTGATCGCGTCTGCGTGCATCACGGCACTCGTGCTGCTGGGTTGTGGTGCGAGTCCTTCCAACACGGGTACTCCCAACGGCCCCTCCACGGACACTCCCTCCCAGGGAGACTCGGGAACCCAGCCGGTGGTGGCCAAGAGCGCCAAGCGGGGAATCGCCTTCGACTTCGCGGCGCCCGAGGACCTGGCCGCCGTCGCTCCCGGGGTGAGCTGGTGGTACAACTGGAGCCCCCGGCCCCACTCGAACGTCCCCACGGACTACAAGTCCCGCTACGGCATGGATTTCATTCCCATGCTGTGGAACGGGAACTTCGACGCCGCGAGCATCGAGTCCTTCCTCAAGGCCCATCCCGACATCCACTACCTGTTGCTGCTCAACGAGCCCAACCTCACGGACCAGGCCAAGATGTCGCCCCAGGACGCGGCGAAGCTGTGGCCCCGGTACGAGAGCGTCGCCGCGAACACGGGGGTGAAGCTGGTGGGCCCCGCGATGACCTGGGGAACCCTTCCGGGCTACTCGGATCCGGTGGTCTGGCTCGATGCCTTCTACTCGGCCTACCGCGCGGCGAATGGCAACCGCGACCCGCGCGTCGACTACATCGCGTTCCACTGGTACGACTACGGGCTCGCGGGCCAGCTGGACCGGCTCAAGAAGTATGGCAAGCCTTTCTGGGTCACGGAGTTCGCCAACTGCCACAGCCAGAAGGATGGTGCGCAGATCGACTCGGTGGCGAAGCAGAAGGCCCAGATGACGGAGATGGTGGCCGTCTGTGAGAGCCGCGACGACGTGTTCCGTTACGCCTGGTTCACGGGCCGGTGGACGAATGACCCGTGCTTCGCGAGCTTGTTGGGCGCGTCGGGCACCCTGACGGAGCTGGGCGCCCACTACCTCTCGCTCCCCTATCGCTGACGAGAACCGCGGACGGGTCCAGGCCGTGCAAAACCTGAGAATCGAGGAAATGTCAGGCCTGGATGGATACTCCTGCGCGCGGACCGGGAGGACGCCTCGTCGTGGGCGGCCCGGTCCGTCTTGCATCAACGGGAGCGGTGCTCCCTCAACCTCTGCAGGAGGAAGTCTATGAAGCTGTCTTCGTGGGGTCGTCGTCAGCCGCGTGCTGTGTGGGGGCTCGGACTCGCGGTGCTCGGGGTCGTGGGATGCGGCACGGTCGAGACTCCGGGGACGGAGGAAGCCGCCGGCGAGCGTCCGGCGGTGCTGTCGTACGAGGAGTTCCGCGCGGGTGTCTACCAGGAGCCCGGCACGGGGGTGTTCATCGTCGAGGGTGACACGCTGGTGGAGAACGAGGCCGGCCTGCGCGAAGTCTACCGGGACTACCTCGAGGACCAGCAGCGCATGAGCGCGGACGGGCTGGGGACGAAGCGCGATCCGCTCATCGTCAACACCGTGGGAGGGGCGGATGACCGGTGGAGCTACACCCGCCAGCGCAGCATCCCCTACTGCGTGAGCACGGCCTTCGGGTCCAACTACAACGCGGTGGTCAATGCCATGCACCAGGCGGCGGGCGCGTGGCACCAGGTCAACGTGTTCTTCCAGCACCGCTCCGACCAGGACGGCAACTGCAACGCGGCCAACAACAACGTCATCTTCGACGTGCGCCCGGTGAGCGGCCAGTCGTACCTGGCGCGTGCGTTCTTCCCGAGCACCACTCGCGTCAACCGCAACGTCCTCATCGACGCGTCCTCGTTCGGCAACATCGCGCCGTATACGCTGCCGGGTATCCTGCGCCACGAGCTGGGCCACACCATCGGCTTCCGGCACGAGCACACCCGCCCAGAGGCTCGCTCCTGCTTCGAGGACAACAACTGGCGCGCGCTCACGGGCTACGACGCGGCCTCGGTGATGCACTACCCGCAGTGCAATGGCTCCAACCGGGGGGACCTCAACCTCACCGCCACGGACGTGAGCGGCGCGAACTCGCTCTATGGACCCCTGGGGGAGCCCGGCGTGGACACCGTCTTCTACGTGAACAACTACAGCGACCTGCGCGCCGCCTTCGGCAACAACTGGGCCGCCGCCCGCGACCACTGGCTCAACAACGGCATCAACGAGGGTCGCCGTGGCTCGGCCCACTTCGACGCGGCCTACTACCTGTCCATCCACCCGGACCTGATCGCGGCGTTCGGCGCCAACAACTACGCGGCCGCCTACAATCACTGGCTCAACGCCGGCATCTCCGAGGGACGCCGCGGTTCGCGTGAGTTCGACGTGCGGTACTACCTCGACGCCAACCCGGACCTGAAGGCGGCCTTCGGCAACAACTACGCCGCCGCGCTCAATCACTGGCTCACCGCGGGCCTGTATGAGGGCCGTCGTGCGTCGGCGGACTTCGACGTGCAGTATTACCTGGCCACCAACGGGGACCTCCAGGCCGCGTTCGGTGCCTCCAACTACCCGGCGGCGATGGACCACTGGATCTTCGCTGGCCGTGGCGAGGGGCGTCGCGGCGCGCCCTGAGTTGTGTGACGTGAGCGCCTGAGTGCCTGCTCCCGCGTCCCGGTGCCAGTCACGAGGCCGGGGCGCGGGGAAGCCGCCCATTGGCTGCTTTTCCGGGTCACCCCTTCCTGCTTCCGGGGGCCGAGGGTCCTCCGGCGATGAGTGCCCGCAGTCGCTCGGCGACCTCCTGCGCGCCGAGCGCGTCCGTGAAGTGGTCGATGCAGACGCCCTCCGGGTTGATCACGTAGGTGATGGCCGTGTGCGGCACGGCGTAGCCGTCGGGGTCCTCGGGGTCCTCCCGGCGCCGGGCGAAGACCCGGAAGGCCGCCTTGGCCGCCTCTATTTGTTCGTGGCTGCCAGTCAGTCCGAGGAACCCTGGCCGGTTCTCGAGGTATGCCTTCATGACGGCCGGGCTGTCACGATCCGGGTCGACCGTGATGTACAGGGGCTGCACCCGCGCGGCCTCGGGGCCGAGCAGCTCGAGCACCGAGGAGAGGCGTCCCAGCGCGCGAGGGCAGACGACCCGGCAGTGGGTGAAGCCGAAGAACACCAGGGCGTACGTACCGTGAAAGGTCTCGTTCGTGACCGGACGCCCGTCGTGGTCGATGAGGGCGAATGCTCCTCCCACCGGGGGGGCCGCTCCGGGTCGGACGGCGCTCATCGCGCACCTCCCGGCCAGGACAGTGTGAAGGTGCTGGTGGCCTCGGTCCGTGCCAGGCGCAGGTCGAGGTGCTGCTCGCGGCGCCGCACGTCCACGCTCCGCTCCTCGTGCACATCCTGTCCGTTGCTGGTGGCGACCAAGCGGCCGTCCTGCCGGAGTTCCCACGGCCCCCGGTCCCAGACGTTGGCCACGCTGACAACGGGGTCGCCGATGCCATCAACGTGGACGCCGAGCGTGAAGTGCAGCGTCGCTCGCGCGTCGTCGTAGTGTGCCCGGTGCACCTCGACCGCGTCGCCCACGAGCGTGAGGTTCGGCTCGGCGAAGTGGCCCGATGCCCACGGCCGCTCGTAGAGCCGGCGCAGCCCGTGCGGCACGTTCAGGCTCGCGTACGCGAGGAGGACGTTGCCGGTCAGGGGCTCGACGCACGTGTAGTTTCCCTCCGCATCGGAGAGCACGTCGTGGCGAGGGAAGAAGCGGCCGCCTTCGTACGTCGTGGGCCGCATGTAGCGCTCCGCGTGACGCAGCAACCCCTCCAGCCTCTCACGGTCTCCCATTTCGGAGGCCCAGACTGACAGCCAGCCGAAGTCGCAGGAGTCGTTCTCGATGGGCCGTGTGCCGAATGTCCTCGGCTTCGCGGGTCGGACCGACAGCGTGCCGTCCGGTCCCTCGAGCAGGTGCGTGCCGATCACGGAGTGGTAGTACTTCTCCACGAAGTCGCCGTTCCAGGTGTTCGCCAGCGAGCCGTACCAGGCGTCACCCCACGGCATCACGCCCGCGTTGGGGATGGGCGTCCTCGAGTCCGAGGCCGCGTAGAGGTACAGGTGTCCGTTGGCGGCGACGGGTCCGCCGAATTGCTCCCAGGCCTGACGGAAGCCGCGGCTCACCTCGGCCGCGGTCGAGCCGCCCGTCAGCAGGTCGTGCATCCGGAAGCCGATGATCGCCGGCTGGTTGCAGATCTGGAAGACGCAGTTCGGCTCGCAGGCGATCCCGAGATACCCGTTCTGCACCATCTGCCAGTACAGGTTCTGGTTCAGCGAGAACTGGTCGTATTCGAACTTCCGGTCGAGGCCTCCCGGCGAGCCGCCATCGCCCCAGAAGGGCGTGAAGTACTCGAGGGTCAGCGCACCGGGCTCGCCGTAGCGCGCGTCGTCGAAGAGCACGTTGTACATCAGGGCCATCGACTGCACGTAGGCGCTGTACATGATGTTGTCATGCGCCACGGGATCCCACTGCTCGGGAAGGCCTGACATGTGCGGGTTCCAGAGGCCGCCGCCCTTGCTCGAGTCGCGCCAGTACATCCAGACCTCGGGCTCGAGGATCTTGGCGATCAATCGCTGGAACGTGGGCCGGATGACCCCCGGCGCCGCCGGCAGCCGATGGACGTGCGTCAACGCGAGCGCGTAGGCCGCATAGGCCAGTTGGAATCGGTAACCACCGAAATCCATCTGGTTCGGCGTGCGCCCGCTCATCAACGACCAGTCATTGCGCTGCCGCCGGGACAGGTTGTCGAGGTGACGCAGGTAGCCCCGTTGTTTCGCATCCAGCCCCGCGGCCGCGGCTGCACCGGTGTCCGTGGGGGACCCGTCCCCGGTGAGTCTCTCCCGCTCCAGTGGCAGCGCCCGGCCGCTACCATCGTTCGTCGTCATCACGTCCTCCACAGATGCTGGATGTCCGCGAGAGGATAACGGCGCCAGTCGGGGCGGGCTCGACCAAACGCAGCGGCTTTCAGTACCCCGTGAGCCGGTGGTAGGTGTCGAGGATGATGCGCGCGTGGTTCGTCCACGAGTAGCCGCGTCCACGCGTCACCCGCTGGCTCCGGGCTGTGTCGGGCTCCGTGGACTCCAGCAGGCGCTGCACCGACTCCGTCCAGGCGCCGATGTCTCCCACCGGGGCATAGGTGACGGTGTCGCCGCCCACTTCGCGCAGCACGGGCAGGTCGCTCGCCACCACGCGCGTTCCGCAGGCCAGGGCCTCGATGACGGGCAACCCGAAGCCCTCGGCCTCGCTCGTCACCAGCACTGCCCGCGCCTTCCGGTACAGCCCCGCCAGCGTCGCCCGGTCGAGCTTCGGAGGTTGGAGCAGTGCATCACCGATGCCGAGCCTCTCCACGTGGGCCCGTTGGGCCTCGCTCAGCGCCGCTCCCTGCTGCACCAGGCGCAGGTCCGGATGCTGACGGCGCAGTGCCGCGAAGACCTCGAAGAGTACGTCCACGCGCTTGCGAGGAATCCCGCTACCCACGTGCAACACGTAGGGCCGGCCTCCGAGTGGACGCAGCACCTCGTCGCTCGTGTCTCCCGGCACCGGCTCGGGTCCGTACTCCGCCGAGACACCGGGCGGCGCGTACACCAGTCGCTCGGGGCGCACCAGTTTGTGGCGCAGCAGTTCCTCGCGCACCGCGCGCGTGCCGTGGAACACCACCGCCGCCCGTTGCAGTCCCTTCAGCGTGGTCCACGCCATGGCCCGGAACCATGCCGGCCGAGGTTCCTTCTCCGGCTCCACGAGGCTGCGGAAGGCATCCAGGTCGTGGCAGTACACGCCCGTGCGCTCGGGCGGCAGCGCGTGCACGAGCTGCGCATATGTGTGGTCCACCACGTGGTACGCGTCCTGCCCTCGCGTGCGGAGGGCCGCCCGGGCCGGGTAGGCGAGGAAGCGCGTGAGCACCCGGTCCATGTTGAGCGCATCGCGGCGCTCGCGCAGCACGGGCAGCTTCCTCGCCACGGGCAGCAGCTTGGGGCGCACCGACGTCACCCACACCGACTCCGCCAGCGGGCCGCTGAACTGCTCGTGCAGCGCCTCGCCCGCGAGGTCCATGCTCGGCCAGCCCTCGCCGAGCGGATCCATCAACAACGCCAGGCGCAGCGGGCGATGGTTGCGGCTCATGTGTCCTCCACTGCGCGCGCATCCGTCCGGTCCAGCAGCACGTCCAGCGTGTGCGCGAGCGAGAAATTCTCCGTGTAGAAATCGGCGGCGCGCCGGCCCAGGGCGGGCCACGTCTCCGGCGCGGACATCAGCTCCCTGGCGGCCTTCAGGACGGCGGCACCCGTGGGCTCGGGGGCCAGGGCGAGTGCGTGGGAGCCATGCCACGGGGGCTCGGTGGCGGGGCCGGCGTTGGACACCAGTGGCACGCCCAGCCCCAGTCCCGCCATGGCGCTGCTGCGGCGCGTGCTGAGCCCATCGGGGAAGGGCTGGAGCAGCACGTCGCAGGCCTTCAGCGTGGCCGCGAGCTCGTCTCCCGGCAGTCCGCCCAGTGCGCGCACGCGTCCGGTGAGCTCCGGGTAGCGGCGGGTGAGTTGCTCGGCGAAGCGCGTGCCCCCCCGGCCAGCCAGCACCGCCACGCGGCGCGCGTCCTCGCGCAGCAGCTCGGGCAGCACTTCCTCCAACAGGCCCGCGATGAGGTCTCCGTACGTTCCCAGGTGGCCGAGCAGCACGGTCTCCGGGCTCGTGCGCAGCGAGGCCCGGATGCGCTCCACCGCGCTCGCGGGGGGCTGCGTGGGCAGGTTGCTCGGCACGGGCAGCCACTCGATGGGGACACGGCGCGGCGGCGCGTGGAGGAGCCTGTTCCACCACGGCGTGGAGACGAAGAGCCGGTCCGCTCGCGCCAGGACGATCGCCGCCATGGCCCGGGTGACGGCCCCCAGCACGTTGTGGCGCCACGGCAGCTTCCAGCCCCAGGGGAAGCAGACCTCGTGGAAGAACATCCACACCTCGTCCCGCCGGCGCCTCGCGAGCCACAGCGTGAAGGGGACGTTCATCGCCCGGTAGCCGAAGGCGTGGGGCACGTACTGCACCACCAGCCGCTTCGGGCCGGGCAGCCGCTCCAGCTCCCGCTCCAGTCGCGCGAGGCCTCGCACACCGAAGCCCTCGGGGAGCCGGTGCACGGTGACGCCCTCGGGGGGCGGAGTGTCCTGCCGCTCGCCCGGGGCCCAGACGTGGACGGCACAGCCCTCTTGCGCGAGCCCCTCGGCCACCTGCCACGTGTAGTCACTCACTCCGCCGGGCTGCGGGGGGAACTCGCCCGTGAGGAGGTGCCAGGAGACGCCGTGCGCGTCCGCGCGCCGACCGCTCATGTCCGCCCTCCCAGCACCCGCGCGTAGACGTCCCGTACCTGCGCGGCGTAGCGCTCGCGGGTGAAGCGCTCGAGCACCGAGCGCCGGGCCTCCGTGCCCAGCCGCGCGCGCAATTCCGGCTCCTGGACGAGCCGTGCCATCGCCTCGGCGAGCGCCTCCACGTTCCCGGGCGAGAAGGTCAACGCGTCGTGCTCGGAGCGGACGAGCTCCGCGGCCCCACCCGCCGCGGACACCACCACCGCCCGGGCGCACGACATGGCCTCGACGATGGTCATCCCGAAGGGCTCCGGCCGCGTGCTGGCGTGCACCACCGCGTCGAGTGCCCGGTAGATGGGCGCGGGCTCGGACTGGAAGGGGATGAAGCCCACGTGGCCCTCCAGGCCCAGCGAGTGCGCGGTGGCGCGCAGCTCCGCCTCGGAGAACTGGGAGCCGGGCGTGCGGTACACGGGGCTGCCCACCACGTAGAAGCGCACCGCCTGTGTGGGGTACCGGGCCCGCAGGCGCGCCGCCGCCTGGAGGAACACTTCCTGTCCCTTCCAGCGCGCGTAGGTGGCCACGAGCCCCAGCCGCACCGTGTCTCCCGGCGCCGGAGGCAGTCCCGCGAGTGTGTCGAGCCGTCCGCCATCGGCCGGGCCGGGTGCGAAGCGCTCCGTGTCCACGCCGTTGTGGACCGGGAACACCGGGACGCGGCCGAGCACGTGCCGTGCGTCCTCCGCCACCGCCGCCGAGTTGGCGATGGCCGCCGCCGCGCGCACCCCGGCCACCCGCAGCAGCCGCCGCACCAGGGGCCGCTCGCCGAGGAAGTCATGGAGGTGCCACACCACGGGCGCGCCCGGGGCGCAGAGCGCGGAGAGCAGGTGCGTCTTGAGTCCGTTGGAGTGGACGAGGGTGGGACGGAAGTCCCGGAGGGCTCGCTGCAGGGAGAGCAGGTGGGCCGCGGCGGACGGGGTGGCCCGGGCCAGGGAGGCGCCGAAGCGCAGGACGCGGTCCGCTCCGGCGCCGCGCAGCTGCGAGTCCCCGAGCGAGGCGAGCCCGGAGGGCAGGGGCAGGACGAGTGTCTCCACGCCGAGTGCTCGTGCCTGCTCAGTCAGGGGTCCTTCCGCACCGGCGATGAGCCCGAGCCAGGGGGTCTCCGGCGAACGGCGTAGACAGTCCATCAGGTCCAGGAGCGTCCGCTCCGCACCGCCCACCACTCCCACCGGACTGAGGAAGAGCCAACGCACGCGGCGGACCCCACCAGAGGTCCACCGGCCAGGTCAAGGAAGCGTTGAAAACATGGAGAGTGGGGCGGAGGCCCGGCTGGCCGCCCGCAGGTGGGGGAGCCTGGCTCGGTGGGAATATCCGCGGGCCGTTCCCAGGCCGGGTGATGGCAGTATAGGGAGCACGCCTATGAGTCGAACGCGCCGCTATCTCCGGGGAATGGGGGTGGGTTACGCCTACCAGCTCCTCTCCATGTGCGTCGGGCTCTTCCTGACCCGATTCCTGCTCCTGCGCCTCGGCTCCGAGCAATACGGCCTGTGGGTCATCGGCATGCAGCTGCTCAGCTGGCTGCTGCTGCTGGACGTGGGCGTTATCGCCCTGGTGCCTCGGGAGGTCGCGATCGCCACCGGCCGTGCGGAGGACCCGGAGGCCACGCCGCGTCTGGTGGGCTTCACGCTGCGGCTGGCCTTGATGCAGTCGCTCCTCATCGGGACGGCGGCGCTCGGCCTGTGGTTGTTGCTGCCCTCGGACTGGGAGGCGCTGCGCCCGGCCCTGGGACCCACGTTGTTCGCGTTCGTCCTCCTCTATCCGCTGCGTATGTTGTCCGCGCTCATCGAGGGCCTGCAGGACCTCGCCTGGCTCTCCGTCTCGCAGATGGTGGGCTGGGGCGTGGGGACCGCGACCACGGTGCTGCTGGTGGTGCTCGGCCACGGCATCGTGGCGCTCGCGTGGGGGTGGATCGTCCAGCAGTTGCTCCAGGCCACGCTGGCGGGCACGCGGCTCGTGTGGCGCCACCGGCACGTGCTCCCGCGGCGGTTGCCCCGGCTCGCGTGGGCCGACGTGCTCGCCTGGTTGCGCCGGGGCGCGTGGGTCACCGTCAGCCAGCTCGCCACCGTGCTCCTCACCGGCACGGATCTGCTCCTCGTCGGCAAGCTGCTCGGCCCCGAGGCCACAGTTGCCTACGCGTGCACCTCCAAGGCCGTCTCCATCCTCATCCACCAGCCGCGCATGCTCGTGAATGCCGCGCTGCCCGGCCTCAGCCAGATGCGCACCGGCGAGTCCCGCGAGCGGCTGTTGCAGGTGTGTACCAGTCTCATCCAGGCCTCGCTGCTCGTCAGCGGGCTGCTCACCACCGGCGTGGTGGCCGCCAACGGCGCCTTCGTGGGCTGGTGGGTGGGCCCGGACAAGTACCTGGGGCTCGGCGTCTCCGGGCTCATCGCCCTCAACATGGTGCTGCGCCACTGGAGCGGCGCCACCTCCATGGCCACGTTCGCCTTCGGGGATGAGCGCCGCATCGCCCTCACCTCGCTCGCCGACGGGTTGCTGGCCTTCGCGGTCGGCGCGGTGGGAGTGAAGCTCTTCGGGTACATCGGCGCGCCGCTCGGCACGTTCGCGGGCCTGGCGCTGGTGAGCCTCCCGGGCCATCTGCGCGCGCTGGCTCGGCACTCGGGCATCCCGCTGGGCCAGCTCCTCCGGCCGCTCTTCCCCTGGTTCTGGCGCACCGGGGTGACGTTGGGAGTCGCCGCCGCGCTGTCCCTCGCCTGGGGGCCCGGTCACATCCTGGGATTCCTCGTGACGGGCGCCGCCGCCGCGCTGCTGTACGGACTCGTGGTGGGCCCCGTCGCCTTCCATGGGCCGCTGGAGTCCTATGTACGGCCCCGGTGGAACGCGCTCTTCTCCCGCGTGTCCGTGTCCAAGCCCACGGGAGCGCCATGAGCCACGCGTTTCGCCTCCTCCTCGTCACGCGGCACCGCGCGGTGGTGGGCGGTGTGGAGACGCACCTGCGCACGCTGCTGCCGCTGCTCCAGGCCCGAGGCCATGCCCCCGGGCTCCTCTTCGAGCACGACGCCCGCCCCGGCCAGATGCGCATCGACGAGGGACTCGACATTCCCGTGTGGAGCCTCGCGGCGCTCGGGCGCCAGGGCGTGCTCGAGGGCGTGGCGGCATGGCGGCCCGAGCGTGTCTACCAGCATGGCGTGCAGGACCTCGAGCTGGAGGAGGCGCTGCTGGAGCGCTACCCGGCGATGCTCTTCCTCCACGCCTACTACGGCACGTGCATCAGCGGGATGAAGCGCCATGCCTTTCCCTCGCCCGTGCCTTGCGAGCGCGTGCTCGGCCCCGCGTGCCTGGTGCACTACCTCCCGCGCCGCTGCGGCGGGCGCAGCCCTGTCACCGCCCTGCGCGAGTACCGCTACCAGCAGCGCCGCCTCGCGCTCGTGCACCGTTATGGCACCGTGCTGGTGGGCAGCCGGGCCATGCGCGAGGAATACCTCCGGCACGGACTCTCCGAGTCCCAGCTGAGGTGCGTTCCCCTCTTCGGGGATGGCGCGCCGGACCCGGAGCCACCCTCCCCGAGGCCCTCGTCCGGACAGGTGCTGATGGTGGGGCGGCTCACGGAGCTGAAGGGCGGAGTGGAGCTGGTGCGCGCGCTGCCCGTGGCCCGTGCGGCGCTGGGACGCGAGTTGGAGCTGGTGGTGGCGGGGGATGGCCCGGAGCGTCCGCGCATGGAGGAAGAGGCCGCGGCGCGGCGGGTACCGGTGCGCTTCGCGGGGTGGGTGGACCGGGCCGGGCGGGATGAGCTGATGCGGCGGGCGGACCTGCTCGCGGTGCCGAGCGTCTGGCCCGAGCCCTTCGGCATCGTGGGGCTGGAAGCGGGTGGAGTGGGCCTGCCCTCGGTGGCCTTCGCGGTAGGAGGCATTCCCGACTGGTGCGAGCCGGGCGTGTCCGGTGAGCTGGCCCCGAGCAATCCGCCCACGTCCAGGGGGCTCGCGGAGGCCATCGTCCGGGCGCTCTCCGACGCGGGCCACCATGCGCGGCTCAGAGAGGGCGCCTGGCGCACGGCTCGGCGCTTCAGCGCAGAGGCCCATGTGGACGCGCTGTGCGAGCACCTCGGGGCGCTCGGGCGATAACTCAACATTGGATGCACGGCCGCTCTCCTCGCGAGCGGCGCGGGGCTCTCATGCCACTCGCGCGGACGGGGGCGGTGTGGCAAGACGGGCCCGGTCCTTCCGCGTATGCGCTCCCTTCTCGACCCCGTCCAACGCAACGTCACCGCCGCCCGGCTGAGGCTCGCCGCCCTGCTCGAGGGCCGGCCCCGTCTGGCGTACGTGGGCGGCCATGGCTTCCAGAACCTCGGCGACGATGCGCTCTTCGAGGCCGCGCGGCAGGAGCTCGACGGCTTCCACCTGGCCACCTTCCGCTACCCGCCCCAGGAGGTGCGCCTGGCGCGCCTGGGACTGTCCGGCTCGCGCTACTTCCAGCAGTTCATCCTCGGCGGGGGGACGTTCATCAACCCGTATGGGCTGCCCGTGGCGCGCACCGCCCTCCAACAGGGGCTGCCCGCCTGGACGCTGGGCACCGGCGTGGGCAGCGCTGGCTTCAACATGAGCAGCCGGCCGGACCTGACGGAGTGGCGAGCCCTGCTGCGCGACTTCCGGGCGGTGGGGGTTCGGGGTCCGTACTCCAAGGCCGCCCTCGACGCGCTGGGTGTTTCCCGTGCGGAGGTGATTGGAGACCTGGCCCTGGTGTTCGCGCAGGCGGCGCCCACGCCGGTTACGCATCCGCGCCGGTTCGCCGTCAACATCACCGTGCCGCCTCCCGAGGAACCCGAGGGCTACCCCTACGAGCGCCTGGAGGGCCTGGAGCGCGCCACCCGGCACCTCATGGCCCAGGGCTGGACGCCCGTCTTCGTGGCCATGCACTCCAACGACTACGAACCCATGCGCCGGCTCATGGCCGCGGTGGGCCGGCCGGAGGAGCCCCTCCACACGCCAGGGCGAGCCAGGGAGTACCTGGAACTCGTCGGCCCGTGCACGCTCACCCTCGCTGTCCGGCTCCACGCCGCGGTGCTCTCGTGCTGCGCGGGGACGCCGGTGCTCTCGATGGGTTACCGCGAGAAGTGCCTCGACTTCATGGCCTCGCTGGGGCTGGAGGCGTGGCACGTGGACCTGGCCACTCCCGAGGGAGACATCTTCGAGCGGGCGCTGGCCCTGTCCGAGCAGGCCGATGGTCTGAGGACCACCGTGCTGGCGCGGGCCCGGGAGAAGCAGCGGGGTATCCGCGATTACGTGCGGAAGTTGCTGAGCGCCTGAGCGGTAATGGCCATGGAGGCTTGAGCATGCGAAGGCTCGAATTTTCGATGCATCCCTCCTCGATGAAGGAGTGGCTGGGGCTCGCTGCTTTGATGAGCGCGGTGGTGTTTGTCTTCGCGGTCGTCGCGCGCGGCGATGCCTTCAGGGGTGTGGTTGTCTTCTGGTACGCATGGAGCGGTCTGGCATTGTCCGTGGCGTTCCATATCGCTCGCAGAGGAGCGTTCCTCGTCCGCGGCCGGTCAACGGTGAGCACCTGGGTGGACAAAATCCTGCTCACCAGTGTCCAGGCGTTCGGTCTCGCGGCCTTTGTGGCGCTCTCTTTCAGGCGATGAGTCGTTTGAGGTACTCCCTCGCGATTGGAGCTGAAGGTCAGGGCGTGACGGACTCGAACCACGTGCGCAGGCGGGCCAGTGGGTCCGCCGCCACGCGGGCCTCGACAGCGGCTCGTGCTTGCTCCCCCATGTGTGGCAACTCCGAGCGGCGGCGAATGGCCTCCTCCAGTGTGGCCGCGAGCGCCTGTTCCTTGCCGGCGGGAACGAGCCAGCCCGTGCGGCCGGGCTCGACCCAGGCGGCGCCACCACACTGATCCGTCACGACGACGGGCAGCCCGCAGGCCATGGCCTCGCCCACCACGAGCCCGAAGCCGTCCTCCAGCGTGGGCAGCACGAAGAGCTCGGAGCTCTCATAGGCCGGGCGCGGGTCTCCCGGCGTCGCTTCCACCGCGAGTCCCTGGCGCTCTCGCTCGAAGAGCTGGCGGGACACGCGGTCTCCGGTGGCTCCCACGATTCGGAGCTGGACGCGCTCCGAGCCCACCTGGCGGATGGCGCGCAACAGGTAGTGAAATCCCTTGCGCACGTCGAGTGAACCCACGAAACACACGCGCAGCGGTCCCTCGGCCGGAAGCCGGGTGGCCGGAGGGCGGAAGCGCTCCAGGTCGATGAGCTGATCGATGACGGAGATCTTCCCCGCGGGCACGCCGCCGCGGACCATGGAGTCGCGCGACCAGGGGGACGAGACGCGGATGGCGCTCGCGAGCGTGTACTCGCGCTGGATGCGGCGCACCGACGCGGGCGTGGGGTGTCCCAGGTGGGGGCGTCGGGCCTGCCGCCACGTCTCGCGGACGTAGACGTCCCGGAAGCCGGCGATGTGGCCGTTGGGGTTGTCCACCACGCTCGGCACTCCGGCGCGCCGGGCCCACTCGAGGGGCTCGAGCCCCACCTGCGTGAACGTGTACAGCCGCGAGGGCCGCAGGTGCTCGAGGCGGGAAGCGGCCCACTGCCCGAGGTGCTCGTCCTGGTGGAGCTGGAAGGCTCCCGTGAGCCACCGGTAGGGTGTCCAGCGCTGCACGGACGCGAGCAGGGGACGCGGAGGCGTGTGCCACACGACACCGGGGAGCGAGGCCAGCCGGGAGTCGGCGGGATGTGGCCCGAGCACATGAAGCGGGGTCCCCTCATGGGCGAGCGCGCGCACCACGGTAGCCGCGAATCCGCCCAGTCCTCCGGAGCCCGCCGCGGCTCCACACACGATGGCCGTGCTCGAGGCGTGTTCCCTGTGCATACGCTCCCCTTACCGAATTCCAATTCAACGGGACAGCAAATGCCGGGGTTCTCGAAATTTCCGTCTGTTGGGCTCCCCAGCATGCAGGCAACACGGAGGTGGTACTGCGGGACATTGACGCTCCGCGGCGCTCCCGCCACCATGCGCGCCCCTGGGGGATGGAGGCGTCGATGATTACCTACCTCGTGGCCTTCCTCGTCGCGCTGATGGTGGCCGTGGTGTTGACGTGGGTGGTGCGCAACCGTGCGCATGCGTGGGGCCTGCTGGACCAGGCCAACTCCAGCCGGAAGGTGCATGCCCGGCCCATTCCCCGCCTGGGCGGCATTGGCATCGTCGGCGGGTTCTTCGCTCCCCTCTGTGCGCTCTTCCTGGTGGACTCGGGAGTGGGCAACCACTTCCGCGCGCAGACGGCGCTGGTGTGGGGCCTGTTCGGTGGGGGATTGGGTGTGGCGGCGCTGGGCCTCTACGACGACCTGCGCGGCGCGGGCGCGAAGCTGAAGTTCAGTGTGCAGTTGATGTTGGCGCTCGGACTGTACGCGCTCGGCTTCCGCATCGAGCTCATCGCCAACCCCTTCGGGCCGCCGCTGCCGCTGGGGATGCTCAGCCTGCCCTTCACCTTGCTGTGGGTGGTGGGCGTCATCAACGCGCTCAACCTCATTGACGGGTTGGACGGGCTCGCGGGCGGAGTGGCCTTCTTCGGCGTGGGCACCAACTTCATCCTCGCGCTCACCCGGGGCGACGTGATGCTGTGCCTGATGATGGCGACGCTGGCGGGTGCCATCCTCGGGTTCCTCATCTTCAACTTCAACCCGGCCTCCATCTTCATGGGGGACACGGGCAGCATGTTCCTGGGCTTCGTGCTGGCGGCCGTCTCCATCAAGACGAGCGCCAAGAGCGGCACCGCGGTGGCCATGCTGGTGCCGGTGATGGCGCTGGGCCTGCCCATCATGGACACGCTGCTGGCCATGGTGCGGCGCACGGTGCTCGGCCGGCCCATGTTCAGCGCGGACAAGGAGCACATCCACCACCGGATGATGAGTCGGCTGGTGCTCAGTCACCGCTCGACGGTGCTGGTGCTGTACGGCCTGTGCGCGCTCTTCACCCTGACGGCGCTCGGCCTGCACTGGGCCAACACCGCGCAGAGCGCCATGTTGCTCACGGGCATGGCGGTGGTGGTGGCGGTGCTCATGCGCAAGCTGGGCTACCTGGACCTGCGGCACGCCGGCGGCGTGGGCGAGGCCCGGCGCAAGAATATCCGGCTGCGCTCGATGGTGAAGGAAGTGACGGACGCGGTGCGCGCCGCCACCGGGGTGAAGGACATCTGGGCCTCGGTGCGGCTGTTGGCGGACGAACTCGATGCCTCCCGGCTGGAGCTGCGCCTCGAGCGTCTGCAAGGGAGCAACCGGGACGGCCTCACCTTCGAGACACAGCGGCCCGCGGGCTCGGCGCTGCCGCTGGAGGTGTCCCTGGAGGTGAAGAGCGGGGATTCGGCGCTCGGCCGGTTCCTGATTGCCTGGGCCGACGGACGCTCGGAGATCAACCGCGACGAGGAGCTGGCGCTGGAGCTGGTCGCGGACGCGGTAGGGGACCGGGCCGGGACGCTGCTGGCCCAGGCCGAGGCGGATCCGCAGCGCGTCGTCTCCCTGCGTCGGTGAGCGGGGTGGGAGCGCGGGCACTCCTGGACGTGCTCCATTCCTGGCCGGAGGCCCCTCGAGGCGCCGAGCCCGGGGACGCGGAGGCGCTGGTGCTCGCGGCGGCGCGGCACGGGCTCGCGGGTTTCGTGCAGCACGCGGTGGGGCGCGCGGGGTGGACGTTGGACGAGGCGGCGCGCACGCACCTGCGGCGCGAGGCGCTGGCCCAGGCGGCGCGAGGCATGCGGGTGAAGGCGCTGCTGCTGCGGAGCCTGGACGCGTTGGTGGCCGTGGGCGTGGTACCGGTATTGCTGAAGGGGTATGGACTGGCCACGCGTCTATACCCGGAGCCACTGCAGCGGGCGACCACGGACGTGGATCTGCTGGTGGCGGACGCGAAAGTGGCCGTGGCGTCGGAGGCCCTGGTGGGACTGGGTCTCAAGGCCCTGGACGAGGCGGCGGCGGCACATGCGCGGGAACATGAGCACCACCTGACCTTCACGGGCGCGGCGGGGATGGTGGAGCTGCACTTCCGGGCGCTCGTGGGGTACGGCCAGGCGCTGGAGGCGGAGGCGCTGTTGGCCCGGGCGGAGGAGCGCGTGTTGGAGGGCCGGCGCGTGCGCTACCTGCGAGCGGAGGACGAGCTCGTCTACCTCGCGCTCCATGCGAGCAATCACCTGCTGCAGCGCCTGGCGTGGCTGTTTGATTTGAAGCTGCTGGTGCTGGCGAGCCCGGGGCTGGACTGGGGACGGGTGGTGGAGGTGGCGCGGGGGACGGCCTTCTCGCACCTGGCCTGGTACGCATTGGAGGCCGCACGACGGTTGCTGGGAGCGCCGGTGCCGGAAGAGGTGCTGGCCGCCCTGGCGCCGCCCCTGTGGCAGCGGTTGATGGCGGCGCGCTTCTTCAGTGCGGAGCGGCTACTGGAGACGGAGTTGATGCTGCACAAGCCGGTGTGGGTGGCGGCCAAGCTGCTGCTCGCACCCCGGCTGCTGCCCATGGCGCGCTATACCGTGCGCAGGCTGAGGGAAGACGGGCTCGCGGCGCTGCGTCCGAGGTGAGGCCTCGCCATCCCCATCTCGAGCGAGCAGTTGATTGCCATTGCACGGGATTGGTGGCCCTCGGACATGAGCGCTTGTGCCATCGGCTCGGGAGGCTACGCTGTGCCGCCTTGCGTGAAGGAGCCTCGAGCGTGAGCACGTCCCCCTCCGAAGTGCCCTCGATGTCGAACGATTACCCTCCCGCGCCCTGGGCCCTGCGCGGGCAGATGTACTTCTCCGTGTGGATGGTGCCCGCCGAGCGCCTCCAGGTCCGTTTGGATCCGGCGTTCGAGCTGTTCACCATCGCGGGCCGTGCGTGTGTCGCCGCGTGCTTCGTGGACTACCAGGAGGGGAGCGTGCTGACCTACGGCGAGCTCTTCGGCGCCGTCAGCGTGAGGACGCGGGGCTCGCACCACCATGGCCTCACGGTCACCCATATGTGGGTGGACAGCGAGCGCGCCATGCGTGGGGGGCACGCGCTGTGGGGCATGCCCAAGCAGATGGCGCGCTTCGAGCTCGACCACCAGCCACCCGGCGGGAGTGTCTTCTCCGGGACCGGCTGGGACCCACGGGGCGGTGAGCTGGCGCGGGTGCGCTTCCAACCTCTCGCCGGGCTGCCGCGGAGTGTCCGCATCCCGCTTGGCCTGCCCAACCTGCAGATGCTCCGCGGGCGGGTGCATGCCCCCAAGGCGGCGATCCGATTTTCGCCCCGGCTGCTGCGAGGGGCGGAGTGGTCCATTCCGACGGACAGCCCGCTGGCCTCGCTCGGCATCGTGGGGGCGCGCCCCTGGCTGAGCGGCCAGGTGCGGGACTTCGAGTGGAACCTGCCCGCGGCAACGCCTGTGGATTGAGCGCCGCGAGCGGGACGAGGGGCGCGATTCCGCTGTGGCCCCTTCGCGATTTGGGGGGGAAATTCGTCAGACTTCCTCGTCGGGCAGGAGCGCGAGGAGCAATTCGTCGTCGGGTCCGAGAGGGCGCCAGCCGGGCGGCGGTGGCGTAGTGAGGAGTGCTGTCCTGACCTGCCTGGCGCGCTCCTTATGGGTCTCTGGGGTGTCGGCCAACCACGAGCCGAACGCCTTGGCAACCTTGAAACGGTTGGCGTCATCCAGCACGGCCGGCCAGCCGTCGGGGAGACACTCGATCAGTTCGCGTACAAGCACATCGCGCACAAAGCGCGTGACCTGCTTGCGCTGCTCTGCCTCGGCGAGCAGCCCACTCAACACCTGCATCCCGGCGACGTCGTCCTTGCCGAGTTCCTCGGCCAGCGCAACGAGTGAGGCGGTGGGGCGGGTGTTCGCGAAGGCTGTGAGCGAATCGTAACCGCGCTCGCGGACCCGCTCATACAGGCGGACCCTCCAGTTGCCCCGCCATGCCTGTCCGCCGCTCATTGCCCTCTCCAGGGAGTGAACTCCACTGGGATGTCATAGCGCCTCATGCGATACGCGACGATGTCCAGGACTTCATTTCGCGTCAACATCCGTCCAGCCGTTACCTCGGCTTCGCGCAGCGCCTCCATGATCATCCGGTTCCATTCACCGGGCCACATGCGCCCCAGCTTCCAGTCGCCACCGCCGTGAATGGCCTCGTGGTGCGCCTGCTCCAGCTTGACGCAGAACTCGTCAATGTCCATCTCGCCAGTGAAGCCGCGCTTCTCGAACCACTCGCGGAACTCTTTGGGCATGACGTGGTGCCGCGGCGGCTCGGCCATGCCAGCCCCCGCCTTGCCCGTCTCGTGC
>NZ_PZOX01000070.1 GCF_003044305.1 Vitiosangium sp. GDMCC 1.1324
CGGTAACCGTTCACCGGCTCAGACAGGAAGAGAAGCCTGAGTGCTGGTGGTGAATGGGAGGAGGGAAGGCAATGGCAGCCCGCGGCGATGTGCGTAGAGGAGGTCAGTGAGGTACTCCAACACATTGCGTCGTTGCAGGCCGAGTGTTGTCACGGCCGTCAAAATCCGCTCCACGAAGCGGCTACCTTCGGGCGACTGCGTCCCGAAGCTCGTCTTCCTGTACATGACGCAAGGGCGGATGAGCCTCTCCGCGAAATTGTTGGTCGGCTCCAGGCCTTCCACGTGGACGAAGGTCCACATGGCCTCCTCAAGCCGGAGTATCTGCTTCGCGATGCCGGCCGTCTTCTCCTCGGCACACACCTCGGCCTCGCGGAGCAGGCGTCCCACCTTCCGCTCTACCTCTTTCATCCGGCGCCCGAATGCTTCACGTGCCAGCGTCCCATCCCGCACGCGGTGCCACCACTTGAACATCCGGTTGCGCTCCTCCATGAGCTCCTGGCCGATTCGGGCCCCCTCACCGCCCCTGTCGATGAAGCCCTGGAAATCCCTGGTGAGGTGGCTCCAGCACAGCTGTCGCAGGGCGGTGTCGTACCAGTTGTACGCGCTCCATCTGTCGGTGGTGAGAAAGCCCGCGAAGTCCTCCCCCAGCAGCGCCTTGGCCACTTCACTGCCCCGGCTGGAGGAGATTCGGAATACCGCCACCAGTGCGGTTGCCGCCAACCACAGCCACGCTAGCCGGTGGCTCCCCTCTACCTTGCCCTCGTACCAGCCCGTTTCGTCCAGGTTGGCGGCGTCCTGGTTGCGTACGTATTGCTCCGCCTGCGCGACAGGCGCCGCCAGGGCTTCACTCATCTCCTGCTCGCGGTTGCGGATGGCACCCAGCGACAGGTGCACTCCCAGCAGGTCCGAGAGCGCATCGCGCACCAGCCGCTTGGATAGTCTGTACTTGCCAACCAGCAGACACGCCATTGCCGACAGGCGCTCACCAAACACATGGCCGGCTTCCTCGGGCGCGAGCAGGGCCTTGTTCAGTGTGCCGCAGTGCGCGCACTCCACCGCGTGGCACCGCCACTCCGTCACCAGCGCATTGAGCGGTGGTATCTCCACCACCTGGTGTCGCAACACCTGCTGCTGCCCACCCTCCAGCTTCCCCTCGCACTTGTTGCACCTCTCCGGGGCGGGCACGTCGATGAATCGGTCGACCTGCTCCGGCGGGAGCAACTGCCGCCCATGCACCTGGTGGCCGGGCTGGCCACCTGGACGTCGCCCCGTGGGCACTCGGGGTGTCCGTTTCACTCCTGGAGGGTCCGACGACGGTGGCTTGGAAGAATTGGTGGAGTTCTGCCTCAGCTGGGCCTCCAACTCCGCCACTCGGCGAGTGAGGGCCTTCACCTGTGCTTCCAACTCCGCGATGCGGGCGTCCCGCTCGGCCACTTGCGCTTCCAACTCCGCGATGCGCAGACGGGCATTTCTGGGCAGCACCTCCAACATGCAGTTGGTACACCACGCCCTACGTCACTCCGTCCAGCTCCACTTCTGCGGTCGGCTCTCTCCTGTCCACACCTCAACCCATCCAACCCCGTCCCTGGTCAACATCGACCATGTCGCGCATTCGACTGGTGCTCCACCGTTGCAACTGCCCATGCTCGTCCGGACGCATCAACCCGGTGAACGGTTACGA
>NZ_PZOX01000071.1 GCF_003044305.1 Vitiosangium sp. GDMCC 1.1324
AGTACATGGTGCCCTCCGCCTTCGTGACGCTCGAGCAGCTCCCGCTCACGTCCAACGGCAAGGTCAACCGCAGGGCCCTGCCTGCTCCCGAGTCCTCCGACTCCGGCTCCTCCACCGCCTACGTCGCTCCCCGCACTCCCACCGAGGAGAAGCTCGCCGCCATCTGGGCCGAGGTCCTCTCCGCTCCTCGCGTCGGCGCCGAGGACAACTTCTTCGAGCTCGGTGGCCACTCCCTGCTCGCCACCCAGGTCGTCTCCCGCATCCGCTCCACCTTCCATGTGGAGCTGCCTGTCCGCGCCCTCTTCGAGGCCCCCACCCTCTCCTCCCTCTCTCTCAGGATCGACGAGGCCCTCGATCAGCCAATCCGGAACGCACCGCAAGCGCCTCCCCTGAGCCCCGCGCCGCGCACGGATGAGCTTCCCCTGTCGTTCGCGCAGCAGCGGCTGTGGTTCCTCGATCAGTTCGAGCCCGGCAGTCCCTTCTACAACATCCCCGCGGCCCTCCGGCTCTCCGGCACCCTGGACACCCAGGCCCTGCGCCGCGCCTTCGAGGAGCTCGTGCGCCGTCACGAGTCCCTGCGCACCACCTTCTCCTCTCGCGACGGCAAGCCCATCCAGGTCATCGCTCCGGCCCTCTCCCTCCCACTCGAGGTGCGGGACCTTCAGGACGTTCCCGCCTCCGAGCGCGAGGCCCATGTCCGTGAGCTGGTCCGCCAGGAGGCCCTGCGCCCCTTCGACCTGGCGCGCGGTCCGCTCGTGCGCACCCGCCTGCTGCGCCTGGCCCCGACTGACCACATCCTGCTCGTCACCCTGCACCACATCGTCTCCGACGGCTGGTCCACGGGCGTGCTCGTGCGCGAAGTGGCTACCCTCTACGCCGCCTTCGCTTCTGGCCAGCGGCCTTCCCTGCCGCCCCTGCCCATCCAGTACGCCGACTTCGCTCGCTGGCAGCGCTCGTGGCTGCGCGGCGAGGCCCTCGATGCCCAGGTGCGTTACTGGAAGCAGCAGCTCTCCGGCGCTCCGGCACACCTCGAGCTACCCACCGACAGGCCTCGTCCTCCCATCCAGTCTGTCCGCGGTGCCCAGTACAGCTTCCGTCTCCCGCCCGAGCTCTCCGAGGCGCTCACCGCCACCAGCAAGCAGCACGGCGTCAGTCTCTTCATGACGCTGCTGGCCGGCTTCCAAGCGCTGCTGTCTCGCTACTCCGGCCAGGACGACATCGTGGTTGGCTCTCCCATCGCCGGCCGCCGCACCACCGAGCTCGAAGACCTCATCGGCTTCTTCGTCAACACGCTCGTCCTGCGCTCGCGCATCGCTCCCGAGGCCTCCTTCCGCGACCTGCTGCTCCAGGTGCGTGACACCACCCTGGGCGCCTATGAGCACCAGGATCTGCCTTTCGAGAAGCTCGTCGAGGAGCTCTCTCCGCAACGCACCCTGGGCCACTCGCCTCTGTTCCAGGTGATGTTCTCGCTGCAGAACACGCCAATTCCCCAGTTGGCGCTGAGCGGGCTCACCTTGGGGCCGGTGGAGCTCGAGAGCACCACCTCCAAGTTCGACCTCTCGCTCGCCCTGGCCGAGAGCCCCCAAGGCATCCTCGGCGCTCTCACCTACAAGACCGACCTGTTCGACTCGGACACGGTGGCTCG
>NZ_PZOX01000072.1 GCF_003044305.1 Vitiosangium sp. GDMCC 1.1324
GGCCGCCACGGTGCCCGCGGCGACGCCCGTGACGAGGACGGTGCCGTCGGCCACCATGCGTACCGTCGTCGCGCCCTCTAGCGACAGGCCTCCGGGCAGTGCGTACCGGGGCGAGCCCAGCAGCCCGGTGAGCCCACCCTGCGGCACCTGGGGCAGTCCCCTGGCCATGCCCATGCTGGCCACCATCACCAGCACGCGCAGCCCCGTGCCTCCCAGGGCCTTGCCGAAGCGCTCGGCCACCGCCTCCAGTTGCTCCAGCGTCGTGGCCGCTTCCACCTCCCGGTACAGGCGCACGCACGCCAGCGCCACCCGGGTGAGCTCCAGGACGCCCACCGCCAGTGACAGCCGGAGAGTGAGCGCCGCCGCGAAGGTCTTGGTGAAGAGGGGCTCCGGTGCCACCCAGGCCGCGAAGTACACCAGCACCGACAGGGCCACGCTCGCCAGGAAGAGGCGCGAGGAGAAGAGCTCCCGCGCCGCCTCGCTCATGCCCTTGCCCATGTAGCGCGGGGCGAGTTTCAGGGCCATGAAGAGGCGGCTCGTCTCCAGTGACGGTGGCAGGGGCAGCAGCGGAGGGCCGTAGCGCGACGCGAAGGCCTCCCTCAAGTGGTGCTCCCATTGCCCGGGGATGTCCTGGGGGCCCACCGAGGCCATGGTTACCCCCGGTTCGAAGCCCTCCCTGGGTCGTGAGAGCTCCTTCAGGGCCGCGAGCACCTCGCGTACTTCCTCCGGCCGCAGGGGCTCCAGGGCTTGGGCGGGTGGCAGGGGCTCGAAGGAGAGCCGCAGCGGGCCTCCAGGCAGCGCGTCCACGCGCACCTCCCTGGGGGCTGCCTCGGAGGACTCGCCGCCCGGCGCTGCCGCCCGGGCCACGGTGCTCGAGGTGCATAAGAGGACTCCCAGCGTCAGGGTCAGGCACGTGTGCATGCTCTTCATCCCCCGGCACTCTGCATGCGCATGTGGGCTGTGGGAAGTCAGACTTCTGTGAAGCGCGGGCCGGTGAGGCCCTCGCTCTCCATGGCATCCTTCACGTCCTCGGAGACGATGAGGGCTACCGTCCAGCCCCAGGGGCGGAAGATGCGAGCGTCGCCCACCTTTGTGGGATCGATGCGCATTCCAGAGACGACCTTGTATTCGCCCACTTTTTCCGGCTGACCATCCTCCGGCTTCCAGTGACGTACATCCCGGCTCCGCGCTTCGTCGATGCAGCGGATGATGCGCAGGGCGTTGAGGATGAACCAGGGCCCTGCGTGACCCTCCACCTGGACGGGGAGGAATTGAACGTCCTGAATGCCCAAGCGCTCGAAGAGTTGGACGACGCAGCCGTGCACCACAGGGGTGGAAAAGGCATCCAGGGTGAACTCCAGCTCGCGCCCATCGGGCCTCACGGGGAAGCGGATGGTCCCTTGGGGCTCGAGCCGTCGGCCCTCGGTGAACTGCCAGGGATCGATCTTTTGACCTTGTTCATCGATGGGGTGGCGCAGGTGCCAGCGTTCTGGTTCGCGCCTGTCATCCGTCAGGTCGTAGAAACGGCTCATCGCTC
>NZ_PZOX01000073.1 GCF_003044305.1 Vitiosangium sp. GDMCC 1.1324
CACTACTGCGTCAGGGGCCCGAAGGGTGAACAGGGAGGCCAGCTGGGGTGCGCGAGGGGTGCTGCCGGGTGTTGGAGCGGTGGCAGGTGGGGCACCGAGGCAGCCAGGTGGCAATCACCCGAGCCATGGCGAGCCGTGCGGTGATGAAGCTGTCGTGGAAGTGGCGCTCAGGCCTGGAGCGGGTGCGCGTGGGCATCATCCGCCCCTCTGGCCGAGGGGGGGAAATGCCGCACGCGTTCGGCGATGATGAACGCGTAGCAGCAAAGGGCAACGGAGACGTGGTGGTGCCACCCGGGAAAGCGACGGCCCTCGTAGTGGTCGAGCCCGAGCTCGCCCTTCAAGTCCTCGTAGACGCGCTCGGTTCTCCAGCGCTGCATGACGAGGCGGACGAGTTGCTTCGTTGTCGGACGGCCCGGCACGGAGATGAGGAAGTAGTTGGCTGGCTCCGGCTCACCCTCGCGCCACTCGATGAGAAGCCAGAGGGGCTCTTGTTGGCCCTTGGGCACTCCGGCGGCGACAACGCGACGCAGGGCGAAGCGCGCCCAGAGGTCCTCGCGGGTGCCGCTGCGCCAGGTGCAACGGCGAAAGCCCCCGCGCTCGTCGATGCTCGAGGCGATGTCGTTGACGCTCACCGCCTCGCCGTGAGGGCGCCCCTCGTTGTCGAGGAGGGAAACGGTCGTCTGAGGCTCTACCCCCACCGCGTAGTGCAGGCCCAGGGAGCGCACCTGCGCGCGGAACTCGCCGGAGGTTCCGTACGCGGAGTCGGCCAGGACGACGCCCTTGGGAACGCCGTCGGCCACGGCCCGGCCAATCATCTGCACAGCCAGCTGGGGTTTGGTCTTGAAGGTGACGTCCTCGGGGATTCGGGCCTCCTGGCGGCGAGCCGAGTCATTGGCCCAAGACTCGGGCAGGTACAGCTCGAAGTCGATGGGGACATGCTCGGTACGGGTGGCGATGCTGAGGCTGACGCCAATCTGACAGTTGGTGATTTTTCCCGCCGAGCCGGTGTATTGCCGCTGCACGCCCACCGAATGCTTGCCCTGTTTGAGAAAGCCCGTGTCGTCGACAATCCAGACTTCCACGGGCTCGCGTCGCGTCATGGCGGAGAGGGCGTACCGGGCCGCCTCCCGACGTACCTCCCGGTCGCTCCAGTGGGAGTTGACGGCGAAATGCAGCAGTCGCTGGTGCAGCGCATCCGTCTTGCAGGGGTCAGGGCAGGCACGGGCCGCAATGGGCTCGACGCTCTTGCGCTCCCCATCCCCGAGTAGCCCCATGGCATAAACAGCAAAGGAACCCCGGCGGCTCTCCTCTCCCAGGATGTCGCCAATCCGTCGGAAATACTCCTCGAGCCGTTGAACCCCACCAGCGTTCATGAAGGTGTCCATCGCCTGACTCGCGCAATCGTGTTCCACCTCCCAAGTAGTACGCACGAGTTGACCTTTGACACCAAGCGACCGGACAGCCGCATCCTGGCTGCTCCGGTAGGGCTCCTCACGCTACTAACGCAGTAGTGCTA
>NZ_PZOX01000074.1 GCF_003044305.1 Vitiosangium sp. GDMCC 1.1324
CCTGGGAGCACTTCCCCGATGGCTGACTCCCGTACCTGCGAAACCTGCGGCCTCACCGTGCCAGCGGACACCGACGTCTGCCCGCGCGATGGGACCGTGCTGCTCGACGCGTTGTCCCCGCACATTGGGGGCGGCGTTGTGGGAGTGGCCGGAACACTGCCGTGAGGACTCACATGCTCGAGACCAAGAAGCCATGGGCCGCGGCGATCACGCTGGCACTGCTGGCCGCCATCGGGTGCTACGACTTCGACGGGGCCTTCGGCGACTGCGTGCAGACCGGGCGCTGCACACCCGCCACGTGCGATCCTTCTGCGGCGGACCAGCCGGATGATCTCTTCTTCGACGCCAACTGCGATGGCGTGGACGGGATGGCCGACGGCGGCATCTTCGTCGACCCCCAGGCGGGCCAGGACACCATCACGGCAGGCACCCGCGAGGCCCCCTTCAAGACCCTGACGTATGCGCTGCAGCGCAGTCCCGACAGCCATGCCGCCATCTACCTCGCCCAGGGCACCTACGACGAGCCGGGGCTCCAGCTGGACAAGCCCGTCTCGCTCCACGGCGGCTACGGCGGAACGGCGGCGAACTGGGCGCGCAGCGCCAGCAACGTCACCCAGCTCGGCGGGGAGAGCATCGGCCTGACGGTGAGGGGGCTGGGAGCGGATTCCGGCGTCACCCTGGAGTGGTTGCACATCCACTCCAGCACGAACCCGGATGCGGGCGCGCCCTCCATCGGACTGCGGGTGATGGACTCGAGCGGCGTGCGCCTGCGCCATGTGGAGATCACGGCCGGGGCCGGCTCCAATGGCCTGCCCGGCAACGAGCCCCCCATGGCCGTGGGGGGCGCGGACGGAGGGGTGGGCATGAGCGCCTCGTTCGCTTCTCCCACGCCGACCACGGGTGGCCAAGCCGGCGTGAGCAGCTGCGGCTCCGTCAACACCTCGGGCGGACGAGGGGGTGATGGCGGTTTCGAATACGGTTTCCCCACCAATGGCATGCAAGGAACGCCCTCCGCGCGGGGGGGTGACGCGGGACGGATGAACGACCCCGGTTGCCCCCCGGGCCCCACCTGCATCGTCATGGGGTATCCGGGAGACCCCGGGCAGGACGGTCTCGATGGAGACGGCGGAACGCCCGGAGCGGCGGACGACGGCATCGGTACGCTGCTGGTCGACGCCGGCACCTGGGTCGCGAAGAGTGGAGCCGACGGCCGGAAAGGTTCCCCCGGTGGCGGGGGCGGCGGAGGTGGCGGGGGTGGCTACGGCCGCGCCAACTTCTCGGCGGGGGCGGAGGGTGGAGGCGGAGGCGGCGGGGGCGCTGGCGGCTGCCCGGGCGAGGGCGCGGGCGGGGGCAAGGGCGGAGGTGCCTCCATCGCCGTGCTCCTCCTCAACTCCGGGGTGGAGATGGACTCCTGCACCCTGCGGACGACCAACGGAGGCAATGGAGGCGCCGGTGGAAGAG
>NZ_PZOX01000075.1 GCF_003044305.1 Vitiosangium sp. GDMCC 1.1324
AAATGCGCGACGAGCTGCGCGCCTACCTGGACACGTTGGATCGGCCCTTCGGAGAAGTGGAGCTTGCCGACGAGCTGAAGACCATCTGGGAGGCTGCCGCGAGGGCCAAGCGGCTGATCGCGAACCCCATCGAGCGAACGGCGCTGACACAGGACGAGTGAAGGACTCGCGCCAATGAGACGGCATTCAGCCAGACGAAAGCCAGAGAGGGATCCGCTCAGCGTGCAGATCGGCAATGCTGCTCGCACAGCCCGACTGAGCTTGGATCTGACGCAGGAGGATGTAGCCGAGCGCATAGGCGTTGCCGCGGAAGTGTATGGAAGATTGGAGCGAGGCAAGCTGCGCCCGAGCACGCCGACGCTCGTCAGGCTCAGCAAGGCACTTGGGACGCCTGTCGACGTGTTGATCGGGCTCGCTGCTGGCGAGAACGAGACGGCGCATAAGTCGACCGAAGCCGCGCCCGGCTCCGACATGACGCCAGAGTTTCGACGGGTACGCCGCGCGGTGCGAACGATGAATCGCCTTCAGCTTTCAACCTTCTGGCGCTTGGTTGATGTGCTTGCTACGCATAACCGGAAGCTGCGGGACTCTCACCGCAAGGCACGAGAGACCACGACCTGATAGAGACGACCTATGGAAGACGACCTTCTACAGAAAAGACTCGGCGAGGCAGCCCGAACCGCACGGGAGGCGCTTGGACTCACTCAGGCCCAAGTCGCTAAAAAGGCAGAGATGAGCCCGGCCGTCTACGGACGCATCGAGCGCGGCGGGATGATGCCGAGCGTTCCGGCACTTCGGCGGATGGCGGTCGCGTTGGGTGTTTCTCCGGCAGTGCTCCTGGATATGACCCGCCAAGAGGTGCCCTCCTCTGATCGCGACCTGTCGCCCGAAGCGCGCAAGGTCGTGGGGCTCGTGCGGACGTGGTCAGAGTCGAGGATCGCGGTCGGGAACGAGCTGCTGCGGGTTCTCGACGCCGTGCCGATGGTCGACGACTAGACCGTCTCAGATTAGGGACTGGGGGGCGGGTGGGTGGCGGCCGGCTTGGAGCGGTCGCCACGCCTGGAGGGGTCCACCCGCCTCCCCGGTCCCGCTGTCTGAGCCATATCCCTGCGGTTATGCTACGGTCCCCCATCTAGGAGGTGAGGTAGAGCGTGGGACTGGTACTCAGGCACCCGGGCATCGGCGAGATGATCGGGGACTACAAGATCGTTGGGTTCTTGGGCTCGGGGGGCCTCGGGGTCGTCTACAAGGTCGAGCGTGGGGGCCGTTTTTTTGCGTTGAAGATCCTTGCAGTCCCGAAGTTGGACGGCAGGGCCAAGCGAGAGATCGGCATTCTCATTCACCTGGAGAACCCCTGCGTCGTCCGTTACGTGGGCTCGGACTTCTGGCCTGACCCGG
>NZ_PZOX01000076.1 GCF_003044305.1 Vitiosangium sp. GDMCC 1.1324
CTGAGGCATCCCCTCATATAGCAAGCAGGCGAGGAAGCGCGTATCTGGCCATGTGGTTTGAGCAGTAGGGGCATGGATGTTACCGGAGAAGTGGGTACTCAAGCCATCAACGAACAGCAGGTGCATGAATTCCTCGCCGGACTCTTCGGAGACGACCTCCACGCCAAGAGGGTGCTGTCGCTCTCCCTGGCGACGCTGGGCGTCATCCACGCCGCGAGCCTCTCGGTGTACGCCATCGGGCAGGCCCTGGCGGTAGCGAGGGGGAAGAAGGGCAAGCACGGGGTGAAGCAGGTGGACAGGTTGCTGTCCAACACGGGAGTGGACGTGTGGCACCTGTTTGCCCTCTGGGTGCCCTACGTCATGGGACAGCGCACCGAGGCCGTGGTGGCCTTGGACTGGACGGACTTCGACGAGGACGACCACACCACGTTGGTGGCCTCGCTGCGCACCGGACACGGACGCTCCACGCCCCTGGTGTGGTTGACGGTCCCCAAGTCCACGCTCAAGGGAATGCGCAATGACGTGGAGGACAGCGTCCTGCTGCGGCTGCGGGAGTTGATTGCGCCCGAGGTGAAGGTGACGATTCTGGCCGACCGGGGCTTCGCGGACCAGAAACTCTATGCGCTACTCGAGGAGTTGCACTTCGAGTACGTGGTGCGCTTCCGCCAGCGAATCAGTGTCACCAGCGCCCAGGGCGAGCGCCGGAGCGCGGCGCAGTGGGTGCCGACGTCAGGACACCTGCGCAAACTCAAAGGCGCACGCGTCACGGACGACGAAGTGGAAGTCGCCGCGGTGGTATGCGTGAAGAAGAAGGGCATGAAGGAGCCCTGGTGTCTGGCGACCAGCCTGGCAGAAGCTTCCGGAGCCGAGGTGGTGGCTCTCTACAGCGGGAGATTCACCATTGAGGAGAGTTTCAGGGATGTGAAGGATTTGCGCTTCGGCATGGGCTTGTCCTCCTTCCGAATCGCGGAGACGGACAGGCGTGACAGGCTGCTGCTTCTGAGCGCCCTCGCGTGTGCCCTGTTGACGCTACTGGGGGCTGCTGGCGAGAGCCTCGGCATGGAGCGCGACCTCAAAGCCAACACCTCGAAGAAGCGCACCTACTCCCTCTTCCGCCAGGGCTGCATGTATTACCAGGCTCTTCCCAACATGCCCGAAACCCGGTTGCGCCCTCTCATTGAACGCTTCGCCCAACTCGTCTACGAGCAGCTCGTTTTCCGTGAAGCCTTTGGCCTTTTATGAGGGGATGCCTCAG
>NZ_PZOX01000077.1 GCF_003044305.1 Vitiosangium sp. GDMCC 1.1324
CTAAGTAGGTAGGCAAAAGTTCCTTTACATTAAGGAATGGAGCCAGAAGTGGAGGGAGAGGACTCCCGCCTTGCGCAGCGCCTGCTGCGCAGAGAGGCCCAGGACCCAGTCTTCGGCGTCCTGGGCCAGTACGTCAACCGTGGGGTACTGCCGGTTGGCCGCGACGTGCTGCTTGAGGGCACGCCAGAGGTGGTCCATGGCATTGAGTTCCGACCACTGCTTGGGCAGCCACAGCAGATGGATGTCCATGCTGGCGGCCAGCGCCTGGGACCTGGCAGCCGTGTGGCAACCGGCCTTGTCCAGCAACAGGTACAGGGGGCATCCGGGGTAGCGTGCTCGCAATAGGCGCAGGAAGGTTTGAAAGTCCTCCTGTCTCATGGTGGGGCGTTGCAGGACTATCCGGTGACCTGTACGCGGGTTGAGGGCGCCGAAGAGGACACGCCGGGCATTTTCTCCGGTAATGGGTACCCTGGCCTGCTCGCCCCGGGGAGCCCAGGCTGAGCGGAGGGGCGGAAACTGCCGCAGCATGGTCTCGTCCAGGAAGAGCACCACGGCATTGGCGGGCAGCCTTTTCAGTCGGCGGACAAGCGCTGCTTTTTTTGGGGCAGGTTGGGCGCCTTCTCCGAATAGACGTAGCGGGGGCGTTTCCAACTCAAGTCCATGGCCCGCATCCGCCGACGCAGGGTGTCCGGATGGATGGAGCAGCCGTAGAGCTGCCCCAGGTGTGCAGCCAGCAGCGCCACCGTCCAGGTGTGGGAGGAGTAGCCCAGGTCAGAGGGCGGGCTGCTCAACTCGCGTAGAATGTCCTCCGGGGTGATGCAGGAGGCGACCGGTGGCCGCCCTCGGCGGGGCGCATCCTGCAGTGCCTCGACTCGCCGCAGCCGGACGTAGCGCTTGAGCCAGAAGTACACCGCGGGCCGGCTCAGTCCTGTCACATGCGCTGCCTCCGCCAGCGTACGGCCCTCGGCTACAAGTAGCAGGGCCTGTGCGCGCCGGTACACGCGCACATCCTCCGCATGCTGAAGTGCTCGCTGGAGCCGGACGCGGTCGTACCTGGTCAGCCCCCGCTGGGCGGGGCCCAGTGCCTTCCTCATCGGCACACCGTAGGCCCCGCCGCGCTATTGTGTCAGGAACTTTTGCCTACCTACTTAG
>NZ_PZOX01000078.1 GCF_003044305.1 Vitiosangium sp. GDMCC 1.1324
TTGCCGCACGTCAACATCGGCACCATCGGCCACGTTGACCACGGCAAGACGTCCCTGACGGCGGCCATCACCAAGGTGCTGGCGAAGACCGGCGGCGCGACCTTCCTCGCGTACGACCAGATCGACAAGGCCCCCGAGGAGCGCGAGCGCGGCATCACCATCTCCACGGCCCACGTGGAGTACAAGACGAAGAACCGTCACTACGCGCACGTCGACTGTCCGGGCCACGCCGACTACGTGAAGAACATGATCACGGGCGCGGCGCAGATGGATGGCGCCATCCTCGTGGTGTCGGCCGCCGACGGCCCGATGCCCCAGACGCGTGAGCACATCCTGCTCGCCCGCCAGGTCGGCGTTCCCTACATCGTGGTCTTCCTGAACAAGGTCGACATGCTGGACGACCCCGAGCTGCGCGAGCTCGTGGAGATGGAAGTCCGCGACCTGCTCAAGAAGTACGAGTTCCCCGGCGACACCATCCCCATCGTCCCGGGCTCGGCCCTCAAGGCCCTCGAGGGTGACACCTCGGAGATCGGCGAGCAGGCCATCCTCAAGCTGATGGAGGCGGTGGACAGCTACATCCCCACGCCGAAGCGCGCCACGGACAAGCCCTTCCTGATGCCGGTGGAGGACGTGTTCTCCATCTCTGGCCGTGGTACGGTGGCCACCGGCCGCGTGGAGCGCGGCATCATCAAGGTGGGCGAGGAAATCGAAGTGGTGGGTATCCGCCCGACGCAGAAGACGGTCGTCACGGGCGTGGAGATGTTCCGCAAGCTGCTGGACGAGGGCCAGGCGGGCGACAACATCGGCGCGCTGGTGCGTGGTCTGAAGCGCGAGGACATCGAGCGCGGCCAGGTTCTGGCCAAGCCGGGCTCCATCACCCCGCACACCAAGTTCAAGGCCCAGATCTACGTGCTCTCGAAGGAGGAGGGTGGCCGTCACACCCCGTTCTTCAAGGGCTACCGGCCGCAGTTCTACTTCCGCACCACGGACGTGACGGGTACGGTGAAGCTGCCGGAGAACGTCGAGATGGTGATGCCGGGCGACAACATCGCCATCGAGGTGGAGCTGATCACCCCTGTGGCCATGGAGAAGGAGCTCCG
>NZ_PZOX01000079.1 GCF_003044305.1 Vitiosangium sp. GDMCC 1.1324
ACCGGCGCCGGGCCTCCCGTGAGGAGGTGACGGCGGCGGGCCCGGACAGCGCGGAACGAGAGGTGCGGCAGAAGACTCGCGCGGCCCAGTTGGCGTTTCGCGGTGCCATTCGCGAAGTATCAGGCTCCACCCGCCGCATCTCCGGCGAGCTCGCCCGGCTCAAGGTCAGTGGCCGGGGCCTCGCCAGCGCAAACGATGTCTTCCTCCGCTATGCCGACTACGGCACCGAGCAACTGCGGTGGATTGACGCCCAGCTCGCCGCCGCCACCCGGCTGGCCAACGCCGCTTCGGAGGCGGAGGACCCGGACATGCAGCTCGCCCTGCTGCGCGTGGCCGGCCCACGGCTGGAAGCCGCCATGGTGGGCTCGCTCCTGCTCGCCGTCTGGCTCGACTTCCTCAACCTCGCCGACGTCGCGCTCAGACGACACCTCTACTCCGTGGAGACGCTCTTCGCGGACATGAAGCGCAGGCAGAAGATGCTCGAGCCCGCAATGGGGGCGCTCTCCTCCCGGGAGCACGAGCAGGTGGAGGCCGCGGCGCAAGACGTGCCCCCGCTGATAGGCCACCTCACGAAGGATTTCGCGACCACCGTGGAGAGAATGCGCGTGGGGGCGGAAAACCTCCAGAAGGTGCTACTGCTCAAGGAGGCCATCGAGACTGTCACCATGCTCTCGACGATGAGGTTTTCGCTGCCCTCGGTGCCGCCGTCCGCTCCCGCCCTGGTCGGCATCGGCCTGGCGGTAGGCGGCGACGGCGTGATGATGGGCACGCGGCTTGTCGTGTCCGCCGAGTGGGTGGAGATGGTGCGCCAGTTGGTGCGCGCGGGCGTCCTCTCCCTGCCCGTCGTCAGCGCCGCCGTGCGGATTCAGGCGGGCCAGGTGATGCTGGCGCAGGTGCACGGCGAGCTGCCACAGGGCGTGCGCGACGCGCTGGGCGATGGGCCAGAGGTAGGTGCCATGCACGAGACGGGCAAGGCGGGGGCTGGCATGGCCGAGCCGCCGCGGCACCACGTCATGCCCAAAGAGTTCCGCGAGTGGTTCGAGAAGCGCGGCTTCACTGGCGAGATGGACATTGACGAGTTCTGC
>NZ_PZOX01000008.1 GCF_003044305.1 Vitiosangium sp. GDMCC 1.1324
CTGGCTGCGAATGAACCGGGCGACCGGCAGCATCACTCCTTTGAGGGGATGGACCGGCAGCGTGACGGTCACGCGCTCAAATAATGGTGGCGGACCCGTGGCAGTGTGTCGATGCCGTCCTGACGGCTCCCAACGCAGTGCGCGCCATTCTGGAGCACCTGGCACTGCCCACGCGGCCTGCTCAGCTGGCTGCAGCGCAGGGGCCACCCCAGCACGCGTGGTGTTGAGCCTCGAGCAGTCTCGGTGCCAAAGACGCCCACGCCCCTGCTGCCTCCCCCTGGGGAAGCCACTGGGCCGATGTGTGCCCCATGGGGCTGCACCGCCTCTCCACCGGCCCGGCGCACAGCCTCGTGGCACCCTTCAGCAGCCCTCCCCCACCCCTCGGCTCCAGCCCTCTCCCTCAACACCGCCCCCATCCCTCCTATACGCCGAGGGCGCCTCGAAGCACTTCTCGGTCTACTACCTGCTGGCTGTACATGTGAATGCGGCGTGCGCTTCGAGGCGTTGCCACGCTACGGCACGAATGAATTGATTTCCTTGTGACCCTGGGTCTCGTTGATGGTCCAGAGGCGACCGGTTGCACTCCGATAGGAGAGCGCCTCGGTGCACGAGTTGAGGAAGCCGGTGAACGCGAGACTGCTGCCCGTCTTCGCTCCCTTGTACAAATCGGTGTAGTGCAAGCAGCCACCGGTTCCGTAGGGGTCTCTCGTCGCGCCATCTATGTCCGCGGCATAGACGTTGCCGCCGACAACCGCGAAGGCCGTCAGTCGATGAGTGAGGCCATCGAATCCGCCGAATTTGTAGCCAACGCTCGGGTGAGCCAGGTTGTCGGAGGAGAGGACTGGAAGACCGGTCGTTTGGTTGAGGGTCCAGCCCACGGCTCTTCCGTCGAGCGAGGTGCCGTACAAAGTATGTACCCCCGGTACGGACGTACGGTCGAGATGCGCTGAAGCCAATGCGGGATGGTTTTCCCCGGTACCCGTGGCCCCGTTGGTGCAGTTCCAACCCGTCGACCATCGGTACCAGCCGATGAGCGGCATTGCGTAAAGATGGTATCTGGCGTGAAAGCTGCTCCTCGCGGTGTCCCATCCAACCGATTCGTCATTGTAGTCGGAGATGTGCCAGACGTGATGGGTATCAAAAACCATGAACCCGTTGCACGCATCAGCGACATACAAGTATTTCTTGTACCAGACCAGACCATCTCCGTGCCGCTTGATGGCCGTTAAATTGTAACCACCTGGAACGGTACTATCCGCCACTGTATTGACGAGCAACACATGACGGTAGGTACCCGTGGCCGATGGACTCTTGCTGAATGAGATACGGAGCGCATCATCCACATTCAGGTTGTAATCGCGATGCGGCCAGGTCACGGCCATCCAGTCAGCGGCGCCGATTTGAGCACCCGAGTCCCATGTGCCGGACATACCCTGGGGATTCCATTCACTGCCCACGATGCCGTCATCGTTGTCCTGTGTATTCCAACGGAACCAGCTCGAGAAGGTCAGACCGCCAGTCGTCGGGTACACCGCGCCCGAGCTGTGCGTGCGGTTGAGACTCAAGCTCTCCAGTGGCGTGACCGTCACCTTGCCAGTGCCTTCGACTGCTTGTATTTCGGCTGCCTTGCTCGTGAAGCTGGACGGAAAAAGCAGATGGGTCGCGCTGTAATCCGGCCGGGTCAACGACACCGAGATGCCTTGCCGGGTGATGCCCAGCTCAGGTTCATTGTCATTTGAGGAGTCTAGAGCGGTTGGCCCCCCGTAGCCGGTCTGCTGAAGGCCCACGACTGCGAGACAGAGCGCTTGAATGACTCTTTGACTTGTCATACGGAGCCTACTTTCCGCACGTCGTGAAGCTGAATTCCCCCAATTTTCAGATGCGATTTGATTAAGACAGACTCCAAGCAGTCGCGCTTCCTCCGGAAGCTCGATGAGGCCAGGAAGTGAGGAGGACTTCGCAAGAGCCACTCCTGGATGAGTTCAATTGGCTGACGTTCAAGAGTAGTCTGTCGCTAGAGACTCCTGGATCAATGTGCTCTTTCTATGTATCCACCGAGCAGGCCCTGGGCGAGTCCCCCCACTGCATAGGGTAGCTACCCCATTGCTCCTCCAGTGGGCGACCCAGCCCTTGTTCTGCTCCATGAGAGTGGACCTGGTAGGCTGAGGTATCCCCTGTGCAGCGAAGCTAGCAAACGTTCTTATGGATGAAAGTTCCATCGATGGAAGCACCCAGATGCCATCGTAGTCATACCCGACGCTGGGAAGGGCGACAGACTCAGCGAAAGCTCGGGAGTAAATGTCTCCGTCGGCTGGGCCCGCAAGGCCCGGTCGGATCCGCCAGGGTGCGTATTCCGGCCAAGGTGAGCACTCGTTCCAGCTCAAGCCGAGATGGTGTCATAGCGGATTTCAGTTGAATGTTCCTATTCTCTATATCAAGCCCTGCTCGCACGCAGAGAGCGGATTCCTCATCCCCGAGTGAATCCGATCGAAGGCTCTACCGAGAGAGCGCCGAGCAGGGTGGATTGTATGGTTTAACCGGAACACTCAACTGAAATCCGCTATCAAAGGATTCTCCCGAGATGGTTCAAAGGATTCGAAAGGAGGGACTCGAACAAGGACTGGACTCGGCGTGGACGGGTAGACCTGCCGCTCTCCAAGTCTTTTCAAGGCCTTGAGGGCTGGCCCGCGAGGTGCACTCGGCCTCGCAGAGCGCAGGCAGAGGGAGGTGCAGGAGGTGGAGGCCGAGGCCCGTGCTCATGGGAAGTCCGTTCTGGGGGCGCGGGCCGTGCAGGCGCAGCACCCGCATACCCGGCCCGAGCGTCTCAAGCGCAGCCCTCGGCCCCTGGGACATGCCTCCACGCGTCAGGCGTTGAAGGAGCTTGGCGTGCAGTACCGTTCCTTCGTCGCGGCATTCCGAGAGGCGGCCGCTCGGTGGATGCGGGGAGATTTCTCGGCCCGCTTTCCTCTCTTCTCCTTCCCTCCGCGTGTTGTCCCTCGTCGCATCTCTCAACTTCTTTGACACTCTCGGAGATCGGCCGTGCGCACGATGGCGATGAGAACGGCAACACGCGCTATCGCCCCGCTCGCGTCACGCTCAACGGACGGGCCATCGAGGTCATCGACTCGAAAACCTCCAACACGATCAAGGAGTCCTCCGGCATCTGGTACACCACCGAAACGCGGCATGTCATGACGGGCCGGATGCACAAGGGCGACGAGAACGGCAACACCCAATACAAGAGCGGCCTCATGCGGGCAACCGGGTCGACGTCCTCCGCTCCGCAGGCGGAGGGTTCGGGCCCGGGCTCGACGCAACAGACAGCACCCAAGGCAGAGAGCGCGGGCGCGGAGTCAAAGGCACCCACTCCCCAGAAGGCACCAGAGACGACGAGCCCTGGCAAGACGCCGGCGCCGAGCTCGGCTTCCTCTCCTCACTGATCGAGCGCGTCCCCACCTCTCGGTCGTCCCGGGTGCCCCGAGATGGTGTCAAAGGATTCGAAAGGTGGGACTCAAACGAGACCCAACTTCTTTGACACCCTCTCAGCCGCGATGATGAGCCTCTCGTCGGTGTCTGTCATTTCCAACGCCTTGCGGCTGCGCTGGCTGGACCTGTAGACCTCAGGGGCGCTCACCCCCAATCGATGACCCCCTGGCGCAGTGGGAGTTCTCTCGGCGGCAGGGGCTGCGGATTCAGCGCCACCCAGGAGAACGACGAGAGATGGCTCGCCACCCCCGGCGGTATCGGCTGCGGGTTCAACATCCCCCTGGCCATTTCCAGCTCGGATGGCTCGAGTTCATGAAATCCAGCGATGGCGGTTTCGGTCTTCGATGCGGTCATGTGCTTGCTCGTCGTTTGACCGGCCGCGCACCGTGGTCGGTCTTTCGTCAAGACAGAGTGGGGGACGCGCCTTTGTAACGGAGGTGGCGCACCTGTCATTGCCCACGCGGCCTGCTCAGCTGGCTGCAGCGCAGGGGCCACCCCAGCACGCGTGGTGTTGAGCCTCGAGCAGTCACGGTGCCAAAGACGCCCACGCCCCTGCTGCCTCCCCCTGGGGAGGCCACTGGGTCGGCGTGTGCCCCATGGGGCTGCACCGCCTCTCCACCGGCCCGGCGCACAGCCCTCGTGGCACCCGTCAGCAGCCCTCCTCCACCCCTCGGCTCCAGCCCTCTCCCTCAACACCGCCCCCATCCCGCCTATACGCCCGCAGGGCAGGTGTCCTCGTCCTGGTGCAGCCATTCCTTGCTGTCCAATGCCTTCCTCCCGTTTGGAAGGCCTATGTCACTGGATGCTGCAGAAGTCGTTGCCGAACGCGGTGTCGATGAAGCGCGGCGCGGGTTCCCCCGGTTTCGTCTCGAACAAGACGTAGACGTAGAACACACACCCCGGCTCGCCGCCCGGATTGGACGTGTACCTCATCCGGTGATTTTTTTTCTGGAACTCAGGCGTCCCTGCCTGGAGCGTGTGCTCTATCCAGCTGTCACGGATGGCGCTCCAGCCGTGTTCCTTGATGTGTTCGTAGCCCCACCCGCTTCCACCACCTTGAATCTGGATTCCGTAACGGAGATGGATCTTCTGTTCGCCCCGGTAGTACGTCTTGCAGATGTACCAGATGTTATCGGTGCGGTTGCAGGGGCCGTCCGGCCCGTGGGCGTGGGGCGCAGGGGCGTGGGGCCCGTCAATCCAGCCTTGAATCATCTGGAGGACGTTGTTGCCGGGGCCGACCGCCGCGTGGGCGTCGGTCGCAGGGAGCCATGGAACGAGTGCCGCGAACGCGGTGAGGACAGTCAACACCAGCCGCCCCACCGACCGGTTCGCGGGCCGGCCTGCCCACTCACTGGCGCTCAGTCCCATTCTGTCGACCCCTGGCAGACGTGCGAGTGGGTCATCGTCCAGGTGCGCGAGCCGCGTCGCACGGTCACCGTGCTGTAGGCACACTGGAAATGCGCGAAGGCCTCCACACGGACGAACCTGCCTGCCCAGCGCGGGTAGAGCGTGTAGGCGGCTCCGCTGCTCGGAGAGTTCACGGTCATGAGCTGACGATCATTCCCACAGCCCTCTGCAGGCTCCGTGTCCCGGGAACACGGTCCGTTGACGCCAGCGAAGATGGTGCCCTTGAGCAGCGCGAACTGGAGGTCGTTGCGAGTCCAACTGGCGACATACTTGTCGACGCTGGCATAGGGAATGCCATCGTCGTTCCGCAGGTCGTAGAACTGCGTCAGGCACATCAAGACCGAGTAGCTTCCGTCGTTCTCGCATCCACCGAGGGTACTGCTCTGGACGAAGCTTGCCGCTCTCATGCTGGGGAGCGGGAAGGCCCCGAGCAGGGTGGTGGTGGCGAACTGCGCCTTCCCGTCATGGAGTCCGACCAGACGGGTGTGCTGGCTGACGTGTACCGGGTAGGAGCGCCCCAGGTCATCGGTCAGGCGCCTCTGGCCGCCCAGCCCCAGCGCACTCTCGCTCGGGCTCGAATCAGCCTGAACCAGGGGTTGCTGGGCGCGCGCCTCGCCTGCGACGGCGAGAGCGCCCAGCGTGGCCACGAGAACAGCACCTGTGGCGAGGGTGCGCAGCGTGTGCATTTCGCTCCTCCTCCTCTTCACGAAGGCAAGGCCTGCGCCTTGTTGGAAGCGCCCATGGGCGGATCTCCCAGACAGAGTCCGGTGGACCGATTTGTGACGGTTGGGGGAGTTGCTGAGCAAGCGCTCGAAGGCCCGGGTGCTGCTGGAGGCCTCCACCGAGAGCGAGTGGGTGGCGCGATACTTGGAGGAGCTGGGCTATGAGGTAGTGGTGGCCGACCCCAACTTCGCCCCCATGTACGCCACGCGAAGCCGCCGAGTGAAGACAGACAAGAGGGATGCGCGCAGCCTGGCGGAGGCGTGCAAGTTGGGGGCGTACCGGCCGGCGCACCGCACTTCGGACGCCAAGAGGCACATGAAGGCGCAGCTGGCGGTGCGTGAGGCGCTGGTGCGCACGCGCACCCGCTACATTTCCCTGGTGAGTTCCCTGGTGCGGTACGAGGGGTTGCGGATAGCGGATGGGGAGGCGGAGTCCTTCGTCAAGCGGGTGGCGGACCTGGTGCTGCCGGGCAGTCTCATGGCCCAAGTGGCTCCGCTGCTCAGTCTCCACCCCTCGGATCCAGCCCTCTCCCTCAACACCGCGCCCATCCCTCCTATACGCGAAAGGGGCGCAGCCTGTAAGCCATCCAAGAGAAAGCAATCCCCCGGGGCCGGGAGGCATGGTGGCTTGGGGAAGAACCATGCCCCGGCCCAGTAGATGTCGATGCATAGCCATCGGCCATCCTCGGCGACGAAGAAGAAGCAGTCAGGAAAGCTGCTGCCGAAGAAGGTGGGCGAATCCGTGATGGGGAGCTCAGGAGACGAGTAGGCCCCCAGGGCAACTGGACACGCGGAAGGTGCGAAGAGGGCCTGGACGTACGGCAACTCCCCCTCGTCCATCCAGGCGCAGGTATCCACAGCGCTCATCTTCAGGGTCCGGCTCGTGGCGGGATTGTGGAATTGAAGCCCCTCGAAGGCGTGGAGGAGTTCTTCGGCGTAGGCGTGAAGCGTGGCGCCCTGCGACGTCAATGAAGCCTTTGCCTCGTCCAGGGGAACACTCCGGTCCACACCCCATCCGCGTTCGCGAAGAAGCTCGAGAACCTTCTCGCTCAGCGAGCGCACCGCGGCATCGTAGGTCGTCATGGTCGTGACTTTCTTCCCCCCGTAGCCATGTCCGGGAGCTTGGAAGTGTAGTTGTCGCTGAGCAGGCGTCCGATGACCGGCTCGGTCTCGAGGGGGGATTCGCCCGTTGGACTGGAACGGTTGCAAGCCGCAGCGCGAGCCCCACCGCGAGAATGAGGAAGCAATTGATTTTCGTATGAAGTTGTATGTTTTTCATGATGGATCCGAGCTGCGTTGGAACGGGTCAGCTCGGGTTCATCATGACAAGACGGTGTCCGGACACCGTGCGCGAGCTCACTTGTGCCCGCCCGGAGCGAGTGGAGGGGGTGAGCGCACAACTGCCGGACTCGCAGTGCCCCGGGCTGCCCCCCGCGACTGGACCCCCTTCCTTCCTATCGGAGCCCGGCCGAGAAGTCGCCGATGAGACGCACCACCTCATCCAGCTGCTCGATCTGGGGAAAGTGGCCCGCCTCGCGGAGCCGCTCGAAGCGAGCACCCGGCATGCTGTGGGCATAGAGCTGGCCGTAATCCACATCCACGATGCGATCGCTTTCGCCCCAGGCCACCAGGGCCGGGACGGACAGCTGCGCCAGCCGCGACCGGAGGGTCGGCTCGTGCATGAACGGCTCGCCCGCGTAGACGCGGAGGGTCTGCTGATTGTGGGCCATGGCGGCGGCGGCCTCGGGGCCGGAGGGGGCGAACGCGAACCGGGCCGGGTTGTGGAAGGACACCGCCGACCGTTCCGCGGGGGCCAGCTTCATTGGATCCACGATCGAACGGTCGGCCCGTCCCGTATCGATTCCGACCGCGTTGAGAAGAACGATCCCCGCGATGCGGGGTGACTTGCGGAGCGCCAGCTCGGCCGCGATCCAGCCTCCCACGGAGTTGCCGACGACGACGACGTTCCTCAGGTCGAGCCGCTCGAGCAAGGACAGATACGCCAGCACGAGATCATCGATCCGCGCGAACCTGTCAGGCCTCGGTTGGCCGTTGAATCCCGGATGCGTCGGGATGATGGCTCGCGCGTGCTTCGCGAGCGCGCCGCCGAGCCCGGACATCGAAGCAGGACCCGCGCCCCCGTGAAGGAGGAGGAAGGGGCGGCCCTCTCCTTCGTCCGTGAAGGCGAGCCGCAGCGTTTCGGAGAACAGCTCCACCTCTTGCTTCTGTACACCCATCTCGACGCCTCCTGGCATGGCAGTGCAACCTACCAATCTTGCAACGATGAGTTGCAGGACTTTCTATTTCGCGAAGATGGGCGTGCCGATACCTCTGCATCACCTCTCACCACCGAGGAGATTGCAATGCCTACGAATGAACAGGTGATCCGCGCGCTCTACCAGGCCGCGGAAGTCCAGGACGTCAAGCAGTTTGTGTCTTTGTTCGCTGCCGACGGCTATTTTTACGATGTGTCCGCGGGCCGTAAATACCATGGCAACGAGATCGGCCGTACGGTCGAGATCTACGCGAAGGCATTCCCTGACATGCACCGGGAGCTTTATGACTTCTACGTGAGCGGTGATGTTGTCATCGTGGAGCTGTCGCTGAATGGCACGCACAGGGGGCCGCTGGAGCTGCCTGCTGGAACGATTCCCGCGACGAGCAAGGAGATCCACGCGCCATGCTGTGACGTGTTTCACTTGAAGGACGGCAAGGTCCAGTCGTTCCACTGCTACACCGCCGCAACGGTCCTGCTGGGTCAGCTCGGGGTCCTGCCGAATCTCGAAGCCGCCTTCAAGCGCGCCTAGGTCGGTGCGGGTGTTCTCTCATCCAGCTCGGAGACGAGCTGTGGAGCGTTCCCCCAAGCGGGGCCGAGGCCAGAGGAGGTAACGGAGCCCGGGCCGCAAGAGGACAGAGCGCCGCTCCTGGCACCTGCGAGGCAGGAGCGGAGCAGGGGTGCGCCTGAAGGGGGCTGCACGGCCGCTCCACCGGCCCGGCCCTATGCCCGCAAGGTCGTTCCGCTCGTGCGGGAGATGCTCGGCTGCGTCCGCGCGTTCAACGCCACGTGGGCTTCGACAGGTGCTTCGCGAGGAACCCGGCGAGCGCCTCGACCTTGGCCGGACGCGCGCGTGCCGAGGGCGTGACGAAGTAGAGGCCGCCCACCGGCAGGGGCCAGTCCTTCAGGAGCACCTCCATCCGCCCATCGTCCAGGTATTCGCCCGCGATGAAGTCGGGCAGCTCGGCGATGGCGAGTCCCGCGAGCACGGTGGGCACCAGCGCATCCGCGTTGGTGACGCGAAGCGGACCGCGGGGCGTGATGACCTCCTCCTCGCCCTCTCCGTTGGCGAACCTCCAGGCTTCGCTCCGCGCACGGTAGGCGTAACCGAGGCAGGCCCGGCCTCTCAGGTCGCGAGGGTGTTTCGGCCGGCCGTGCTGCTTCAGATAGGCCGGTGCCGCGACGATGAAGCGCGAGACCGGACAGAGCCGCCGCGCGACCAGCGATGCGTCGAGCTCCAACGCGATCCGGAGCGCCGCGTCGAAGCCCTGTCCCACAATGTCCACGGTCGCATCCGAGAGTTGGAGATCGATGGACACCTCCGGATAGGCGCGGAAGAACTCCGGCAGGATCGGCGCGACCCAGCGCAACCCGAAGGACATGGGCACCGCCAGGCGGATGAGGCCGCGCGGTCGGGCGGACAACTCCCGTGCCATGCCCTCCGCCTCCTCGGCGTCGCGATAGAGGCGGATCGCGCTCTCCGAGAGCTTCTGCCCGAACGCCGTCAGCGCCAGCCTGCGCGAGGTGCGATTGAAGAGCCGGGCCCCGAGCCGCTCCTCCAGCCGGCTGACGCCTCGCGAGACCGTCGCGACGGACACTCCCATGGCTCGGGCGGCGGATGCGAAGGACCGCTCCTCCGCCACCTTGGCGAACATCGCCAGTCCCTCGAAGTCCGGTAATTTCGACATCGACAATCCTGCAACGATGAGTTGCAGGCCTTTCTATTTCGCACGGGTGGGCGTGTCGATACCTCTGCCCCAGAGCAGGACCTCGACAGGAGCACCCCATGAAGAGCCGCATCGCACTCGCCGTCCAGGCGCTTGCAGTCACGACCTCGATTTTCGGCCCGGCCCTGGCCCAGGCCGCCAACAAGCAGCCCGCGGCCGTATCCGATGCGGCGCTGGTCCGCACGCTGCCGGGCTTCACCGAAGGCTCCGCGACGGTGAACGGCGTGCGGCTGCACTACGTCGCTGGAGGCAAGGGCGAGCCGGTCCTGCTGCTGCCGGGTTGGCCCCAGACGTGGTGGGCCTTCCATAAGATCATGCCCGCCCTGGCGCGCGAGCATCGGGTGATCGCGGTCGACCTGCGCGGGATGGGTGGCTCCGACAAGCCGGCTGGCGGCTACGAGAAGAAGACGATGGCCCAGGACCTGTTCGAACTGGTCCACCAACTCGGCTACGACAAGGTGGACCTCGTCGGCCACGACATCGGCGCGCAGGTCGCGTTCAGCTTCGCGGCCAATCATCCGGAGGCCACGCGCAAGCTCGTCATGCTCGACGTGCCACACCCGGACACCCAGCTGGCCACCTGGCCGCTGCTCCCGGCCGTGGGCACCTTCGGTGACAAGATCGATGAGGCCCACCCCTTCGCGTGGTGGTTCGCCTTCCATCAGGTGAAAGGCCTGCCCGAGCAGCTCCTCGAGGGCCGCGTCCAGCTCGAGCAGGAATGGTTCTTCCGCTATCTGCTCAAGGACGAGCGCGCCATCGATGCGAGGGATCGCGCCGTCTATGCCGCCGCCTATTCCAGCCGCGAGGCGATCCGCGCGGGCAACGCCTGGTACCAGGCCTTTCCGCAGGACATCGTCGATGACGGGACCTACGCGAAGCTGACGATGCCGGTGCTCGGCCTCGGTGGCCCGGGGTACGGGTGGCTGAAGTCCACCCTGACGGGCAAGGCCACGGACCTGCGTGTGCTCAAGGTCGAGGGCAGCGGGCACTTCATCGCCGAGGAGAAGCCCGAGGCCACCATCGGCTACCTCTCCGACTTCCTGAAATAGCCACCGCGTCTCATCCGGAGCAGATCATGACCGACATCAAGAGTTCCGCGAGCACTCCCTCTCGCCGTCTCGTCCTGCAGATGATGGCGGGAGCGACGGCCCTCGCCGCCGTGGGGGGCGAGACGAGCGCCGAGGCGGCGGGAGCCACCGTATCTCCCGCAACCCCGGACGTGACACCGTTCCGCGTCTCGATTCCGCAAGCGGCGCTGACCGACCTCAAGCGCCGGCTGGCGGCGACGCGGTGGCCCGAGCGCGAGACGGTGAACGACTGGTCGCAGGGTGTTCCGCTCGCCAAGGCGCAGGCGCTGATCGCCTATTGGCGAGACCATTACGACTGGCGGAAGTTCGAGGCGCGGCTCAATGCCTTCCCCCAGTTCCGGACCCAGATCGACGGGCTCGGCATTCACTTCCTGCACGTCAAATCTCCCCATCCCGACGCGCTGCCCATCCTTCTCACCCATGGCTGGCCTGGCTCGATCGTCGAGTTCCTGAAGGCCATTGGCCCGCTCACGGAGCCCACGAAGCACGGCGGAAGGGCGGAGGACGCCTTCCACGTCGTCATCCCCTCGCTCCCGGGATTTGGCTTCTCCGACAAGCCTGCGGAGACGGGCTGGGATGTCGTTCGCATCGCCAAGGCCTGGGGCGTGCTGATGCAGCGACTGGGTTACACGAAGTGGGTCGCCCAGGGAGGTGACTGGGGCTCGGGCGTCACCCATGCGCTCGGCCATGTCTGTCCTGCTGGCCTGGCCGCGGCGCACGTCAACTGGCCACTCGTGTTTCCGGAGAAGCTGCCGGACAACCCGACGCCCGAGGAGAAAGCCGCGCTCGACGCCGCCGGGCGCTTCGCGAACGAGCAGTATGGCTACTTCAAGGAGCAGGCCACTCGCCCGCAGACGATTGGCTATGCCCTGGCGGACTCCCCGTCAGGCCAGGCGCTGTGGATCTACGAGAAGTTCCAGGCCTGGACCGACAACCAGGGCAATCCCGAGGACGCCCTGTCGATGGACGAGATGCTCGACAACATCACGCTGTACTGGCTGACCGACACGGCGGCCTCGTCGGCACGCATCTACTGGCAGAACTCGCAGGGCAAACCGAGCGGCTTCTCGGCGGGGCGGATCGAGCTGCCCATGGCGGCGACGATCTTCCCGCATGAGCTCTACCGCGCGCCCCGGCGCTGGGCCGAGGCGATGTGGCCCCATCTCTTCTACTGGGGTGAGGTGGACAAGGGCGGACACTTCGCCGCCTTCGAGCAGCCGATGCTGTTCGCGGACGAGCTGCGCAAGGCGTTCCGCTCCATCCGGCAGGGCTGACCCGCTCAAATCTGCGCCGCGCCGCCGTCGACGAACAGCTCGATGCCGTTGATGAAGCTGCTGTCCTCCGAGCCCAGGAACACCGCGGCCCGGGCCACCTCGTCGGGGTCGCCCAGGCGGCCCAGGGGGATGGTGCTCGCCATGTGGTCGAAGAGCGCGCGCGTCTCCTCCTCGCTCCTGGCGAGGCCCGCGAGGCCGGGCGTCTTGATGGGGCCCGGGCTGATGGCGTTGACGCGGATGCGGCGGTCCTTCAAGTCCAGAATCCAGCTGCGGGCGAAGTTGCGCACGGCGGCCTTGGTGGCGCTGTAGACGCTGAACGCCGGGTTGCCCTGGATGCTCGTCGTCGAGCTGGTGAGGATGATGGAGGCCCCATCGCGCAGCAGCGGCAGCGCCTTCTGCACCGTGAAGAGGACGCCCTTCACGTTGGTGGCGAAGGTGTCGTCGAAGTGCTTCTCGGTGATGGAGCCCAGGGGGGCGAACTCGCCGCCGCCCGCGTTGGCGAAGAGGATGTCGATGGGGGCCTGCTTCTGCTTCACCACCTCGTAGAGGCGGTCGATGTCGGCCAGCTTCGACATGTCCGCCCGGATGCCCGTGGCCTGGGGGCCGATGGCCTTCACCGCTGCGTCCAGCTCCGCCTGGCGGCGGCCGGTGATGAAGACGGTGGCGCCCTCGGCGGCGAAGCGCCTGGCCGTGGCCAGACCAATCCCCGCGCTGCCGCCCGTCACCACCGCCACCTTGCCCTGAAGTCTGTTGCTCATCGTCCTGCTCCTGGTCCGTGCGGCGGTGGAGCCCGCCGTTCACGCGGAAGAACCTAAAGGTGGAACGATGAGGTCGGTAGGCGGCCTTTGTGGCACCCTACGTTCTGATTTTGGAACGATGAGGGCGCCATGCAGGACCTGAACGACTTGTTCTTCTTCACCGAGGTCGTCGCACATGGGGGCTTCGCCTCGGCGGGCCGGGCGCTGCGGCAGCCCAAGTCGAAGCTCAGCCGCCGGGTGGCGCGGCTCGAGGAGCAGCTGGGAGTGAGGTTGCTCGAGCGCTCCTCGCGCCGTTTCCGGATCACCGAGGTGGGGCAGGCCTTCTACGACCACTGTCAGAACGTGATGGCGGAGGTGAAGCGGGCCGAGGCGGCGGTGGCGGCAACCCAGGGCGAGCCGCACGGGACGGTGCGCTTCAGCTGTCCGCTGGGCCTGATGGTGCCCCTGACGGACATCCTCACCGGCTTCATGGAGCGCCATCCCCGGGTGAACCTGCAGGTGGTGGCGACGAACCGGCGGGTGGACCTCATCGCCGAGCGCGTCGACGTGGCGCTCCGGGTGCGCACCTCGCTCGACACGGATGCGACGCTCACCGTGCGCTCGCTCGCGAAGAGCCGCCGTATCCTCGTGGCGGGCCCCGCGTGGGCCGAGCGCCTCGGTGGGGCGAAGGAAGTGGAGGTCCTGGGCGAAGTTCCGACGCTCAGCCCGACCGAGCAGGAGGGCCGGGACGTCTGGGAGCTTATCGGGCCCGGGGAGCGCGGGGCCTCCGTGCGCCATCAGCCGCGGATGGCGTGTGGGGACTTCCATGCGCTGCGCGAGGCGGCGGTCGCGGGGCTCGGCGTGGCGCTGCTGCCCGACCATGTCTGTGCCACCGCCCTGCGCTCCGGGCGGCTCGTCCACGTGTTGCCGGACTGGCACGCGCCGGAGGGCACGGTGCACCTTGTCTTCACCAGCCGCCGGGGCCTGCCGCCTCCCGTGAGCGCGTTGATCGACCACCTCGCCCGGCACGTGCGTGCCGCGTTGATGCTGGGCGAGTGAGCGGGACTCCGTCCTCCGGCGCCCGCTCGGGGCGGGACTTCCTGCGCTCCCTGATGAAGCAGACCTCGAGAGCCCATTGGCTCCACGGTTCGAGCGGTCGAGGAGCGAGCGGGCCGCCAGACGGGTTCGGAACGCCCTATCCGGCGATGGTGGCGCTCGCGGGCGCGGGCCTGGCGCTCCTTTCGGACCAGGATTGCCTGGTCGCACCCACGACGTCTTCGCTCCAGGCGCACACCTGCGGCCATTTCAGCTGTTCGAGCCCAAGGACCGGGACAAAGTGAAGATGAATTTCCGCTTACGTATCAGATTCCAAAATCAAACCCTGAACGACTTCCTTTAAGCGCCCTGCTTCCTACCCGGCGCGGAAGGCGCCAGCCACGGCGCGTCGCGCACGCGCCGCATGGCTTGCGCGCGTCCCGGCAGCTGCAGCTTTTCCAGCAGGTTGTGCTCTTCAACCCCACGTAGAGGTTGGACAGACACATGAGCGCGCCGATGAGGCTGCCGAGCACGAGCGCTCGCGGGGTGAGGGCGGAGGGGAGCACTTCCTCCGTTCAAGCGCCCCCGGACGAAGTGGCGGGACCGTGCGTCCCAAGTCACCGACGGGTCGAACGGAATCCGGATGTAGACCCATCCCATGTGACCGGCCTCTACCGCTGTCGAGAACCTCTCCTCGCGCATTTGCTCCTCCACGCTACGCCGGCCCCCGGCCCCGCCCCGTCACGTCCCAGTGGCCCACGATCTGCTCGCCGCGCACGGCCCACAGCTCGTCCTGCAGGTTCACCGAGACACAGACATGGTTGGGCACCACCCTCACCCGTTCGCCCACGCGCGGTCTCCACGTGGTGCGCGACAGGTCCAGAATCCCGTGCTCCTCGGAGATGGCATGCATCGCTACCTCCGGCCTGTCCAGCAGAGCCCCGTACCCACCCACGGGCAGCTCCTCCTTCGCCAGCGCCTTGGAGCCCGCGTCGATGACGGCCTGCCCCGGTACCGCCGTGCTCACCACCGTCGCCAGCACCGAGTAGGCCACCTCCTCCCAGCCACACGCTCCCATCCACGCGCTGGCCCGGTCGAAGAACGGCGTGATGCCCGGACGCACCTCATTCATCCCCACCACCTCGTGCGAGCGCCACAGCGTGGGCGTGGAGCCACCGCTCACCACGCCCGGCTTCAGCCCCGCCGCCCCCAGCGCGTCCAGGAACGTCCCCAGCCGCCTCGAGACCTCCGCGAGCGCCTGGCCCTGCTCGGCCAGCGGCATGCGGATGTGTCCCGGGTAGAACATCACGCCCTGGTACTCGAGGCCCTCCGCCCCGGCGGCCTCGCGGGCCAGCGCCACCGCCTCCTCCGGCGTCTGCACGCCCACGCGGCGCATCCCCAGGTCCAGCTCCACCAGCACCCCCACGGTGCGCCCCGCCCCTCGAGCGGCCCCGGCCAGCCCGGACAGCACCTCCCGTGAGTCCAGCCCCACCGAGAGCCGCACGCGCCGGGGTAGCGCCATCAGCCGCGTGAGCTTCGAGGCCCCCACGGGTGAATAGGCCAGGAGCACGTCCTCGGCCACCGCGCCCATCACCTCCGCCTCGCGTGGTGTGGCCACCGTGACGCCGGTCGCGCCGGCCTGAAGCTGCCTCGCCGCCAGTTCCGGCACCTTGTGTGTCTTCGTGTGCGGCCGCCACCGCAATCCGTGCTCGCGCATATACGTGGCGGCCTTGTGCAGGTTCTTCTCCAGGCGATCCTCGTCCACGAGCGCCGCCGGGGTCTCGATGCTGTCCAGGGATGGAAGGCTCATTCGGGTCCGGGACGGTACTCCTGGAGCCATACCGACTCGAAGCCCCAGGTGAAGAGCATCCGGTACCGGCCCAGGGTGGCGAAGTCCGTTCCCTCGATGGGCCGCGTCACTGCGACGAAGCGCGTCCCCGGACGGCAGGCCCGGAAGCGCTCGGTGAGCCGGGCCTTCGTCTCGGGGCTCAACGCCGTCCAGTTGGCGAAGACATGGGTCGCATCTCCCAGGTCCTCCCGCGTCGCATCCCCCACGGTGAGGGTGATGCCTGCGGGCCGGAGCTGTCCCGCCACGCTCGCGACGTGGTCCACCAACAGCTCCACTCCTCGCGCCTCCGCTCCGAGCCGCCTCGCCGCGAGCAGCGCCCGCCCCCGTCCCGCCCCCACGTCCACTACCCGGCTGCCCCGGCCCACTCCGGCCCTCCGGAAGAGCCGCAACGCCGTGAGCAGCGGTGTCTCGCCATAGATGAGCTCGCGAAACCCCTGCCCGCTGGCCTTCAGCGCACGGGTCATCTCGAAGGTGCGCCGCGGCCGGTAGGGCGAGTGCAGCAGCTCGGCCAGCCAGATGCCCAGGTAGGGCCGCAGCAGCCCGGGACGCACCAGCAGCACGAGCACATCCGTAACGCGGGTGAAGAGACCAATAAGCAACACGGACACCCGGAGCGCCACGGCCTCGAGGAACGGCAGCTCGAGGTCCTCCAGTGAATCGTCTTCGCTCTTCCCAGGTGGGGGGACGGGCTCCTTCATGCACGGCCGAGGGTCTCCGGAATCCGGCCGCCGCGCAACGCTCACTGCTGTGCAATGCCAGACAGGGCTGTTTTGCCTTCCGTGTCCGAGCCCCGCGACAATTCCAGTCACTCCGCGCGCGGCGAGGGGGCCGCGCGGAGCTCCGCTCTCAACTCGCCGAGAGGAACAACCATGAAGACCATGAATCGGGTCCGGCCACGCCAGGGGATGCCTCGCAGCCCCATGTCTCCACCCACGGGCCCGCTCTGGCCAGCGGTGAGGATGTGCCGCCGCACATTCATGCGCTCGGTGCTGTTCGGTGCCTCCGCGCTGGCCCTCGCGAGGTGCAAGGAGGAGAAGCCACCCGAGGTGACTCCGCCCCCCTCGGGAGTCTACGTCCCCGAGGTACGGCCCGGAGAGGACCTCTTCGCCTACCTCGAGCGCAAGAAGGGAGGCTTCGAGCTCACCCTGTACCGGCAGCTCATCGGCGCGTCCAACGCGTACAAGGAGGGCGACGAGGCCGCGGGCCTGGCCGCCGCGGACGACACCTCTCGCGCCAACGCGCGCACCCTGCTGGCCAACACCCGCCTCGGGGACCTGCGCGCCCATCCGCTCTTCGAGGACGGCCTCTTCACGCTCATCGAGCAGGGCGTGGACTCCGCGGCGGCCAACTCCGTGAAGGGCTGGACCCTGGGTGAGCTCAAGCGCTTCCTGCTCGACCAGGGCGAGGCGGACATCAAGGCCATCATGCCCGGGCTGAGCAGCGACCTCATCGGCTGCATCGTGAAGCTGATGACCAACGAGGAGCTCATCGCCGTGGGCGCCAAGGTCTTCAACCCGCTGCCCGGCAGTCACATCGGCGCCAAGGGCTACCTGGGCGCACGCATCCAACCCAACTCGCCCACGGACCACCCCGACGACATCCGCTGGCAGGTCTTCAACGGCTGGGCCTTCGCCGTGGGTGACGTGGTGCTCGGCACCAACCCCGTCTCCAGCGAAGTGGCCTCGGTGCACCAGGTGGAGAACGCGCTCCGGGACACCCTGGAGACGTTCGGCATCGCGGAGGTGATGCCGCACTGCGTGCTGTCCCATATCGACATCCAGGCCCAGGTGGAGGAGCTCGAACCCGGCTCCACCGCACTCTGGTTCCAGAGCCTCGGCGGCACCGAGGGCGCCAACCAGACATTCGACGTCACCCTCCCCAAGATGCTGGGCCACGCGGCCCGGCGCACCGGCAAATACGGCCTCTACTTCGAAACGGGTCAGGGCGCCGATGGCACCAACGGCCATGGCGAGGGCTTCGACATGGTGGTGCACGAGTCACGCAAGTACGGCTTCGCGCGCGTGCTCAAGCAGCGCGTGGCCCAGGCCCAGCTCGGGGCCGGCAGGGCGGCCGCCCCCTGGGTGCACCTCAACGACGTGGCCGGCTTCATCGGCCCCGAGGTGTTCCGCACCCGCGAGCAGCTCGTGCGCTGCTGCCTCGAGGACATCGTCATGGGCAAGCTGCACGGCCTGACGCTCGGCCTGGACGTCTGCTCCACCCTGCACATGGAGGTCAACCTGGACGACCTCGACTGGTGCCTGGAGCAGATCATGCCCGCCAACCCCGCCTACCTCATGGCGCTGCCCACCAAGAACGACCCGATGCTCAGCTACCTGACCACGGCGTTCCAGGACCACGTCCGCATCCGCGAGAGGTTCGGCTACAAGGTGGATGATCGGATGTGGGCCTTCTTCCAGGAACTCGGCGTCATCGACGCCCAGGGCCAGCCCACCGAGCACTTCGGCGACCCCTCCTGGGTGTACCTCCAGTACCGACGGCGCAAGGGGGACACACGCCCGGACGCGGACATCCTCGCGGAGGCCCGGACACAGATGGAGCAGGTGCGCGAGCACGGCGTGTGGCTCGCGGAGGGCCACGGCGTCAACACGTGGGACCTGAACCCCGAGCTGGACCAGGAGATCCGTCACCTCTACGAGGATGGAAGGAAGAGCATCTGGGCCGAGCTGCCCGCCACCTTCACGAGCGCCCTGCCCGGCGCCGTCACCGTGGTCACCGCATCCAAGGACCGCTCGGACTACATCCTCCACCCGCCCTCGGGAGAGCAGGTCTCGGAGCCCGCGCTGGACTCACTGCGAGCCCTCCGGGACGCACAGGCGGGCCAGTACAACGTGCAGATCGTCATCTCCGACGGGCTCAACGCCTTCGCCCTCACGGACGAGGGCCATCTCGCGCCGTACCTGGAGCGGTTGCACTCGGAGTTGAAGGCCGCAGGCTACAAGGTGGCGCCCCAGCCCATCGTGGTGACCTCCGGACGGGTGCGCGCCGGCTACCACATCGGCGAGGTGCTGTACGGCTCGCTTCCGGACAAGGGCTCGCGCCGGGCCATCCTGCACATCATCGGCGAGCGGCCCGGCTCGGGACACCATGCCTTCTCCGTCTACATCACCGCGCCCACGGTGGACACCTGGGCGCAGGCGGGGACGGTGGACCACGACATCACCCGCGTGGTGTCGGGTATCGCGGACACGGCGCTCGTGCCTTCCACCGCCGCGGTGGACACGGTGCGCATCCTCGAGCGGCTGACACCCCCGTGAGCGCGACGCGCGGGCTTCAGTAGTAGTCCGCGCAGCTCATGTAATAGCCGCAGCGTGTGCAGAGGAGCTTGCACTTGCGCTCCTCGAGCCGCGCACTGCAGTTGGGACAGGTGCGCATCACCACCTCGGGGCTGGCCTGCTGCCCCGGTGGAGTGGGCGGAGGAGACGGGAGGGGCTTCTTGTCCATGACTCGGAGCCATAACTCCACTCCGGCCCCCCGGCCATTTCCAGCCCGGCTCCCTTCAGCGGCCCCGGTGACATCCCTGTCACACCGGCGAGATCGTGATGGTGATGGCGGCCTCGTGCTGCTCCAGGGAGGGGTCCGTGAAGGTGTTGACCCCATTCGAACCGGTGCTGGGGGAGCTGCAGACGTACCCCGGCGGGCAGACGACCTTCACCCAGGTCTCCCTGGCACCCGCGGGGTGGTCGTAGCTCACCGTGAAGACGTTCGACGCGTCGAGGTTCCACTGATACGTCCCCTCCGGACCCGGAGCGAGTGCGTTGTTCCAGTTGGAAGACACGGTGCTGGTATTGGCCGACGAGCCCAGCGGACCGAGGTTCGAATTCGTCACCGTCGGGCCAATCCCATGCACGGGCTGGTTCGCTGGCAGGAAGTAGGTCAGGGCTGCGGACGTGTTGTTGACGAAGCTCATCTGAATCAAACGGGAGATGGTCATGTCGTTTCCTCCAGCCTCGACGGGCTGCTTCGCGCTTCGTGGAGTGGGTGATGCGCGCGGAAGCACGTTGAGCAACCGCCGAACAACCCGGCAGCCTGACGCAGGTGCTCGCGTGGATCCTGGGAACGGCCCTCCAGATAGCTTCCCCACACCCAGTGGAACTGCGCCAGCTCCAAGGGGGCCTCGGGCAACGTGGGCGCGAGCGCGAGCGCACCCCGCGCGGCCTCCTCGGCCTGGCCCAGGGGCGTCTCGACATCGCCGCCCTGGTTGAGCCGGGACTCGGCGAGCCGCAAGTGGAGAAGGGCCTGGAGGACCCAGCCAGGGTAGTGGTCCGGCGCGGCGGTGAGCGCGCGGGTGAGCGCCTCCTGGCATCGGGTGAAGGGAGGCAGGACGTCTCCCCGCCCGTACAGCTCCGTCACCAGCGCGAAGAACTCGAGCCGTGCCAGGGCCCGGTGGACGGAGGGCACACTCTCGCCGATGCGCGCGGCCTTCGCATAGGCCTGACGGCCCGCCTCGAAGTCCGCCAGGGCCCCGTCGCGCTCGCCCCGCTCCCAGCGCCGCCAGGCACGCGCCACGAGAATGTCTCCTCGCAGCAGGGGGGCCTCATAGAACCAGGGCAGCGAGTCCCCCACGGCATCGAGCCGCGCCAGCGCGTCCTCGTGACGCTCCTCGTAGAAGGCGATGAGCGCCGCCACGTAGTCGGTGGAGGGGACCGCCGCGCCCTCGCTCCGCCGCAGGTACGTGAGCGCGGAGTCGCGGTAGCGGCGTCCCGCCTCACGCATGCGGGCCTCACGCGAGTCCCGATCCTGAAGCCGCCGCGCCGCATCGAGCGCCTCCTGGTAGAGGCGGCCCAGCACGAGCGCCAGAGAATAGGCGGCCCGAGGCTCCTGGAAGCCATGAGCCCACGCGGACTCGAGCAGCTCGCGGGCCTTCGCCTCATCGCCCAGGGCGAGGTAGCCGCGCCCCAGTGCGTAATGACCCGGCCCCACCGCGCGCTCGCCGCCCTGGCGGATCTCCGCCTCGAGCTCGGCCATTTGCGCCCGGAGGGCCTCGTGGTCGGCGCGCGTGTCGTGCAGGGGGGAGAGGTCCGAGTAGCGGGCGGCGGACTCGACGCGCTCGACGAGCTCGGTGAAGCGCCGCGCCAGACGTTCGCGCAGCACGGCATCGCGGCGCTGGAGCCCCGCCCACCCGAGGGCGAGCACCACGGCGAGGAGCGACACGGCCGCCACCGAGGCGATGGCGCGGTGCTTGCGGAGCCTCTTGCGCAGGCGGTACGCGAGCCCGGCGGCACGGGCCTGGACGGGCTCGCCCGCGAGGAAGCGCTCCAACTCATCGGCCAGGGCACGCGCCGAGCCGTAGCGGGCGGAGCGGTCCTTCTCCAGACACTTGAGGACGATGGCCTCGAGGTCCACCGGCAGGTCCGGGACGAGGGCGCGCGGAGGGCGCGGCTCCCACGTGGGGATGTTGTTGAGCACCTCCAAGCCGTTGCTACCCGGAATGGGAGGCTGACCGGTGAGGATGCTGTAGAGCGTGGCGCCCAGGCTGTAGACGTCCGCGCGTCTGTCCAGCGTCGTCACCTCGCCGCGGGCCTGCTCGGGAGCCATGTAGTGGGGCGTGCCCAGCACCGTACCGGAGGCGGTGTCCTGCTCGTTCCAGTCCCGCGCCAGCCCGAAGTCCATGACGTAGGGCCTGAGGGCCCCGTCCGAGGTCCGCTCCACCAGGATGTTGGAGGGCTTGAGGTCGCGGTGGATGAGCCCCACCCGGTGGGCCTCGTGCACCCCCAGCGCCGCGTCCCGGAGCATCATTGCCTTCTGCTCGACGGTGAGCTCGCGGGCGGCCACGCCGAGCGGCTGCCCGTCGATGTACTGCATGGCGATGAAGACCTTCCCCTCGACCTCGCCGACCTCATACACCTCGCAGACGCGCTCGTGGCGCACCCGGGCCTGGGCGCGAGCCTCGGAGAGGAAGCGGCGGGTGAGCTCGGGGTCGCCATCCCGGACGAACTTGAGGGCCACGTTGCGGCGCAGCCGGGGGTCGTAGGCGAGGAACACCCGCCCCATGCCTCCCTGGCCGAGGAACCTCACCGGCTGGTAGCGGTCCCAACCCGGGACGGGGAAGGACGGCAGCTCGTCCGGGCGGGGCGCCGGAGGCATTCGCGGCGCGGTCTGGGTGGGCTCCTCGTTCGGCCTGGCCTCCTTCGGACGGGCGGCCTCCAGCACAAGCCCCCGCAGGGACACCAGACTCTCCTCGGAGAGCCGGCCCCGCTCCACGAGCAACCGCAGGGGACTGTGCCCCAGGCGCCGGGCCTCCTCACGCAGCGAGTCCACCTCTTCGCGGGACAGGAGTCCCTCGGCGACAGCCACGCGCAACTCGACTTCATGCTCCTCGCGCATCCGAGCTGTACCTCCCCGCGCCGGACCTCCGGCCAGGGCCCCAGCCTAACCCGGCCCCCAGCTACTCCTCCTGCTCATCGTACGCGTAGATGTCGAAGACGACCTGGGCTCCAATCTGGTGAATCAGACCCACCACCTCTGGAGAAAGATTGAACCCCTGGTTCCACCCGGACATGTGCACGGCGATCCTGACCTGGAGTTCATTCTTGTCTGAAAGCGACCGCCAGAGCTCCGCATCGAGTGGCAATCGCATGAACAGGCGCCGGATGAGAGCATCCGGGCCTGTCGGAGCCGTCCCGCGCGCTTCAAGCAACCATGCGCCGGTGTGGTAGGGTTTGCTCCTCGGCGACCGACGTTCTCCCCGTCGGTGAGAGGACGTAGGCTGACAGCCAAGCCGTGCTGTGATGTCCGATGGGTCGAGGTCCGTGCCGTAGAGCGCGATGCAGGCACTCGACTCATCGACAAGGCCGCCCACAACGGCAATCACCTTGGGTTCGGAGTCTTCCGGGGTTGACATTGTCTTTCAGGCTACTGCGCCCCCCTCATCGCCGCCAGTGAGCGCACGGTGGACGAAGGGGGCGCCTGAAGCCAGCGAGAGGAACGTCAGAGCAGCGGCTCGATGTAGACGTTCAGATCGCCATTGGGCATCACCTTGACGGACAGGACATTGATGCCGCTGGGGACCGTGGCGATCTGGTGGACCTTGTTCATCTCCGGGCCCACCACGCCCTTGAACTTCTCGACAATCTCATCCGCGGAGACGGCCCACGAGGTCGGCCACGGCACGTTGACGTAGACCCACCACTTCCGAGGTGCCGCGTTGACCGTCCGGGTCTTCTTGTCGAAGAACACCTCGAGCTGCAGGTCGAGGACGGCGCTGATGTCCGCGGAGCCGGACACCTCGATACCGAGCGAGGTGTGCACCTTGTAGAGCCGGTTGATGACGCGCTGGCCGTTGAACGAGTAGTCGGTGACCGGCTTGATGAACTCCGTCATGTTGAAGGGGCCCCCCAGCGGCTCTTGGCCGCCGAGCAACGGGCCACTGGTGATGTAGAGCTGGTGCCCATCGACCTTCTTGGTCATCAGCGGGACGGCGATCTTCTTGATTTCCTCCAGCACCTCGGCCGCGGTCCTGCTGGCGTTGCCCAGGGTCAACTTGCTGAGCTCCGAGGCGTGGGAGGCTCCGTAGCGCCAGTACAGCACACCGTTCTCGAAATCGCTGTACCGGTTCTTGGAGCCGTCGGCGGCAGGCAGCTCATCGGAGATGGGGTAGCCGAGGTTCGGATTCTTCTCCCAGCCATGCTGCGCCCAGTAATCGCGGATGAGGCCATGAACCTCATGGGCGGAGAGGGTGGGCTTCCAGTACATGGAGCCGTGCTGGAAGTGATTGAAGCGGCCGATCTGGTCCGGCGTCGTCGTCTCATCCGTCGTCGGATAACCGAGGAAGCTCTTCTCCCAGCCGAGCTGAGCCCACCGGTTGCGAATCGCGCCGTGGGTCTCATGAGCCCCTGAGTCGGGGCTCCAGTAGATGGACCCGAAGGCGTAGTGGCGGAAGCGGCCCACTCCATCCGGGCAGCTCGTCTCCGGTGACTTCGGTGCACCGAGGAGGCCACTGCTCCCGCCAAGCTGCGCGTATTTGGTGTCGATGCCGCTCATGATCGAATTCCCCCCGAACTCCAGTGTTGGTGTGATTGAGCCGGATGGCGGGGCGGAGAGGCGTACGCTGTCTGACCGTCCGCCGCCGGCTTCACTGAAGTAACGGAGCAGGCATTATTTCTTCCCACGCGCATGGCCTCGCTTCGCGTGAGACCTCGGGCCATCTCGAGCGCCTGACGTGCCAACGACCTGCTCCGAGATGAGAGCCGGCGGGAAAAAACATGTGGAAATAGAGCGGCGGGAAGATCTGCCGGCCGCTCCGTTCTTCCTGCGCAGCCTCGGCGAAAGCCGAGGCCAGCAGGGGGGATGCTCACCATGGAGAAGGCGATCGTCGGGTGGCGGAATGAGGGAACAAGGCCATGAGCTCGGCCGCGTCCCCCTGGGTCATCGAAGCACCGGGAACGCTTCCGCAGCGAACCTTGACGGGCCAGGAGGGGTCGGTCCACGCTTCGCGCGTGCAACCCCAGACCGCCGCTGCCGTCCCCGTCGTGGATGAACGGTGGTTCGCCACCATGGCCCGGCAGCATGAGGCCGCCCTGCGGACAACAGCGCTGCGTCTGTGTGGCAACGCCACCGACGCACACGACCTGGTGCAGGACACCTACGAGCGTGGACTTCGCAACCTCGCCCACTTCCGCCCGGGCTCGGACGTGCGGGCCTGGCTCCTCACCATCCTCAAGAACCGCTTCTTCGACCGCTACCGCACCCGCACTCACGAGCGCTACTCCGACACGCCCGTGGAGGAGCTGGCGGATCGCATCGCCGCCCCCGCGGCAGACGTGGCTCCGGACTGGGCCTCCATCAGCCCCGAGCAGCTCCTCGCCGCGCTGGAGAAGCTCCCCGAGGAGTTCCGCGTGACGTACCGGCTCCATGATATCGAGGGCCGCTCGTACAACGAGATCGCCGAGCAGCTCGGCATCCCCAAGGCCACCGTCGGCACGCGCCTCGTCCGGGCACGCCGCAAGTTGCGAGAGCTGTTGAGCCCCACCCCCCAAGAGACCGAAGCATGAGCGACCTCCACGACAGCGTGCATGCCTTCGCGGACGGCGAGCTGGATCCCCCCGAGGCCGAGGCCTTCCGCGAGCACCTGGGCACCTGCGAGCAATGCCAGGCGGAACTGGAGGACATCCTCCAGCTCCAGGCTCTGGGTACCCGGCTGGCCGAACACGAAGCCCCGCTCGCGCGCCCCCCCGAGCCCATGGCCCCGCGCTCGCGCGCCTTCCGTCCGGCCTGGCGGAGCCGAGCGGTGCGGGCGATGGTGCTGGGAGGCTCGCTCGCCGCGGCCGTGAGCCTGGCCCTGCTGGGAACCTCTTCCCTGGAGACCGCTGGCCCCCTTCCCACCGAGGTGCTGGCGCTCGCGCCCACGCGCGCCATGGAGGCACGGCTGGCCTATGGCGGTGCGGCCGGCTACCGCCCCTATGCCGTGAAACGCTCCGGGGACGAGCGCCCGCGAGAGTTGGTGCCCATGAAGACGCTGGCGAGGCTGGAGGAGGCCAGGGACTTCCACGGGCTCGCCGCCGGCGCGCTGCTGGGCGGGGACCCGGACCGGGCCGCCGAGTACCTGCGACAGGCGGGGGCCTCACCGGACGTGGTCAGCGACAGGGCCGTGCTCGCGCTCTCCAAGGGGGAGTTGGAGGAGGCGCTCGTCATCCTCGAGGGCATTCTGGAGAAGCAGCCGAAGCACCCGCAGGCGCTGTGGAACCGCGCTCTCGTGCTGCGCGAGCTGGAGCTGGACCTGATGGCGGCGGAGAGCTTCCGCCAGGTGGAGGCCCTCCACGAGCCCGGCTGGAGCGACGAGGCCCGCGAGCGCGCCGCCGCCGTGGAGCAACAGACCCGGGAGCGCCAGCGGCGCTGGCAGGCCACGTGGGAGGCATGCAAGGCGCTCGCGGACAAGGGCACGCCTCTGCCCGAGGGCATGGTGCGGACCGCCCCATCACTCGTGCGCAAGTACCTCTATCTGGCCGCCTGGTCCGCCCCCTCCGCCGAGCGCGTGCGGGCGCTACTCCCGATAGCGAAGGAGCTGGACGGCATCTACAACGGGGACGTCCTCCAGCGGTACGTGGAGCGCACGGCGAAGCGCGATTTCCAGCGGCGTGGACCCCTGGCGTCCACCTTCGCCGAGGTGCTCGCCGGGCGGCTCCCGCCAGACCAGGCCGAGCCCTACGTGCGCGCACTGCGGGCGGCCGGCGAGCAGGACATCCTCCTCGGGGCACTCGTCCTGCTCAACCAATTGCCAGCCCGGCTTCAGGACTATGAGGCGGCAGTGCGCTCGGTGGGGGACCCCTGGTTCGTGGCCAACGTGGAGATACAGCGCGCCCTGGGTCAGTTCAGCGCGGGCGAGCTGTCCCTGGCCGAGACGACGCTGCTCATGGCGCTGCCCGCGTGCGAGCAGCAGCGGCTGGACTACCGCTGCGGCGAGATGGAGTCGCTGCTGACCAAGGTCTACATCACGCAGCACCGGCTGGCGGAGGCGCGCGGCCATGCCCTGCGTGGCCTGTCCCAGGCGCGGTCCATGGGGGACGCCGGCCTGGAGAACCAGTTCATCGAGCGGCTGGGATGGATGGCCCGCTTCCGCAACGCCTTCGCGCTCACGCGTGCCTACCTCGGAGAGTCCGCGCTGCGGCAGCCGGACTACTGCCCCTCGCAGGTGTACATGCATGAGTCGCTCGCCAACGTCCGCATGTTCGAGCTGCGCCCGGACGAGGCCCGCGCCGAGCTGGATCGCATCCCCGACTGTGGCGCCCAGCCCTCGCTGCTGAGCGCGGGGGCACTGGCGGACCTGGTCCGCATGGCGCCGCGGCCTGGTGACGCGGAGCGCGTGCTGGGCCTGCTCTCCACGCTGCGCGCCGCGAAGAATCTCCAACCCGGGATGAGCCTGCTGCTGGACCACCTGGAAGGTCGGGTGCGGGTGACGCACGACCGAACCACCGGGCGGCGCCTGCTCCGGCAGGTCATCACGGCGGCGGACGCGCTGCCGCACGAGGACACCAGCGCGGAGAAGGCGCGCACCGCCAGCTACTCCGAGCTCATCCTCGATGCGGGCAAGGCCGGCGAGTACGCCGAGGCGCTCGCGCTCTTCGCCGAGGAGCTCCATGCCTCCGCGCCCTCGCGCTGCGCGCTGGGCCTGGAGCTGGCGGACGAGCGGACCCTCCTCGTCGCCCGGGGCGCCGCTGGCGACGTGGTGGGCACGTATGACAGCTCGCGCCGGACACCGGACTTCGACGTGGAGCGGCTCGTGCCGGTGCCAGTGCTGGAGGCGCTGAGACCTTGCGAGCACGTGGACGTCTTCGCACGCTACCCGCTGCACGGCCGGGCCGGGTTGCTGCCACCCTCGTTCGCCTGGAGCTACCGCTCGGGCCCGGAGCATGCGCTCGTGGCGGGTACAGGAGAGCTTCGGCGGCTCGTGGTCAGCGACGTGGCCGCTCCATCCTCGCTGAACCTGCCCCGGCTCACTCCCTGGTCCCCCTCGCGGAGCACGGGCCGCGAGGTGGAACTGACGGGTCCCTCGGCCACGCCCTCGCGCGTGGTGGCGGAGATGGCGGATGCGGACGAGATCGACATCCACGCGCACGGGCTGGTGAACCTCGGCCTGTCGGACGCGTCCCTGATCGTCCTCGCGCCCGAGACGGATGGCGCCTACGCCCTCACTGCCAGCCAGGTGCGGCACCACCGTCTGAAGCACGCACCGGTGGTGGTGCTGGCCTCGTGCCGGGCGGCCTACACCGCGCCCTTCCTTCATGAGCCCTGGAGCCTGCCCAACGCCTTCCTGGCGGCGGGCGCACGCGCCGTGATCGCGTCACCCACGGACATTCCGGACGAGCAGGCCGGCCCCTTCTTCGAGGCCGTCCGCGCCCGCATCCGCGCGGGAGAGTCTCCGGCAGTCGCCGTCCGGAATGAGCGGACCGCCTTCCTGGCGAAGGATGCCCAGAGCTGGGTCCGCACCGTCATCGTCTTCGAATGAGTGGTGTCAGGAGACAAACCCCAATGAAACGAATCAGGACAGGTGTGTTGTGTATCTCGGGGGGGCTCGTCGCCGCCGGCATGGCGATGGCTGGCACGCCCGGGGCCAGGAGCCAGAGCACCCAGGGCCGGACGCAAGGACAGACGTCCACCGGGCCCGTCCGCGTCCAGACTGACGGAGGCACCTCCGGCACGGAACTGATCATTCCGGCGATGCCCTCCGTACCAAAGCAACCGGTGGAGTTCTCCGAGTGGTCCCGGATCCCGCGTCGCTGGCAGCCGGACGTCGCGAAGAACCTCTACACGATCATCTTCGAGAGCGGCCCGCGAGCCCCCAACCGCTTTTTCGCGTACGGGTTCGATGTCCAGCAGAGCCGGAACGTCTTCTTCATCGCGGGCGACAAGAGAGATCTTTCAACGTTCCGGGGCATGCTGTCAGACGATGGGTCCTCCGACCCGGTGGACGCGGGGCTTCCTCCGCGCGACAAAATCTCGAATATCAGCCAGCTTCCAGGTGGGGATCCACCGCCGCCACCGCCGTCCATCCACGACGGGAGTGAATGGCTGCCCTACGCGAAGCTGGCCTGGAAGAAGTCCATCGAGCTGGCCCATATCGCCACGCCCAGCATGCGCCCGGCCATGAAGCCCGGCGGCGCGGTCGACATGGGCAGCAAGGTCCACCAGACCACGCCCTCGCCGTAATGCGAGGTCCGTTGGCGGACTGAATCGCGAAAGAAATCCCCGCCCGGGAAGATCCTCCGCGACGCCCGTTCTCCCTGACGAAACCAGTCACCTGTCTTTCAAGGGGGAAAACGATGATGCGCATGGGACTGTATGCGGCCCTGGTAGGCCTGACGATGGGCGGTACGCTGGCCGCCTGTGGTGGCACGGTGGACACGGAGTTGTCTTCGGAGGCCACCGAGGGAGTCGTTCGGGAGGCAAGGCCCTCGCCAGAGGCCGCCGCGGCGGAAGCGCGCCTGCGCGCTGGGATGGTGGCGGGGCTCGATCCGCTGAAGCTGAAGGGCTACGTGGCGGAGGGCCGCGCCCGCACTTCGCTCGAGGTGCCGGAAGCAGCCTTCGGCAACAACTATGTCCGGCGCATGGAACTCCAGGGGCAGGCGCCGGCTCCGCGTGGGGTGATGGACGCACGCACCGCGGAGGAGGGCATCCTGGTGCTCGCCGACGGGCGTCAGTTCCGCAAGACGCGCGCGGAGCTGCCACCCGAGGTGCGAGACCTGCTGGCCCCACCCAGCCAGAAGGAGGGCGGCGGCGTGAGCGGCCAGTCGCTCATCGGAACGGACGACAAGACGGTCATCGGCACCGCGAACTACACCACCTATCCGTACCGCGCCGTGGGCACCATCCTGTCCAACTCCACGGACATCAACGGCTGGTGCAGCGGCGCGCTCATCGGTCCGCGGCTGGTGCTGACGGCGGGCCACTGTGTGTATGATCCAGACAGCAAGGCGTGGAGCTGGAACACGTGGTTCTCGCCCGGCCACCGGGGCGAGGACTCGAGTCGCTTCGCCAACGGGACGCCCCGGCGCGTGGTGGGCCTCTGGTCCTGGAATGGCTGGGTGTCCAATAAGGACCCCAACTATGACGTTGGCTTCATGCTGCTGGAGGACGAGCCGCGCACCGCGTCTCTGGGCTGGTTCGGGTTCGGCTGGTGGGAGCCGAAGACGGTGCTGCAGGGCGTGTCCATCGGAGTGCTGCAGTACCCGGGCGCCAACTACACCTGCGTGGATTCGCCGCTCGCCAGCAGCCGGTGCGGGGCCTTCCAGTACTACGCCTCGTCCATCATCGACGTCGCGGGCCCCAGCGCGTGCCCCAACCTGCTGACACACCAGGCGGACACCGAGCCCGGCTCCAGCGGCTCGCCCACCTACCGCTGGTATGAGGGGGGCCGATGGATCGTCGGTCCGCATGCGTATGGCACGGGTTACTGCACGCCGTCGCGCAACAAGGCAGTCCGCCTCAACCAGTCCATGGCCTCGTTCGCGTGCACCCTCTTCACGGATTTCCCCAGCCAGTACGCCACCCGCACCTGCGGCTGAGGCGGGTGGAGGGGTGAACCCGGGCGGCTCTGGACTCCCCAGGTGCCGCCCGGGTTCAAGAGCCTCGGAGGCCCCGTCCTGATGTCCTACAGGTTGCCGATCATCTTCTCCGGGCGCACCCACTGGTCGAACTGCTCGGGGGTAAGCAGGCCGAGTTCCACCGCAACCTCCTTGAGCGTCTTGCCCTCCTTGTGCGCCTTCTTGGCGATCTTCGCCGCGTTGTCGTAGCCGATGTGCGGGTTGAGCGCGGTGACGAGCATCAGCGAGCGCTCCAGGTTCTCCTTGAGGCGCGGCAGGTTCGGTTCAATCCCCACCGCGCAGTGCAGCCGGAAGCTGCGCATGCCATCCGCCAGCAGCCGGCAGCTCTGCAGGAAGTTGTGGATGAGCAACGGCTTGAAGACGTTCAGCTCGAAGTTGCCCGACGCGCCGCCCAGTGACACCGCCACGTCGTTGCCCATCACCTGCGCGCACAGCATGGTGAGCGCCTCGGACTGCGTGGGGTTCACCTTGCCCGGCATGATGGAGCTGCCCGGCTCGTTCTCGGGGATGGTGATCTCCCCGATGCCCGAGCGCGGCCCCGACGCCAGCCATCGCACGTCGTTCGCGATCTTGAAGAGCACGGCCGCCAGGCCCTTGAGCGCGCCGTGAGCCTGCACCAGCGCGTCGTTGGCCGCGAGCGCCTCGAACTTGTTGGGCGCGGTGACGAAGGGGTGGCCCGTGAGGCGCGCGAGCTCCTGCGCCACTCGCTCCGCGAAGCCCCTGGGCGCGTTGAGGCCCGTGCCCACCGCGGTGCCCCCGAGCGCCAGCTCGGACAGGTGCGGCAGCTCGAGCTCGAGGTGCTTGCGCGCGTGCTCCAGCTGCGCCACGTAGCCGCTGAACTCCTGGCCCAGCGTCAGCGGCGTGGCGTCCTGCAGGTGTGTGCGGCCAATCTTCACGATGTCCCGGAACCGCGCCGCCTTCTCCGCGAGCACGTCGCGCAATGCCTGCAGCTCGGGAAGCACATTGCGCACCACGGCCTCGGCCGCGGCTACGCTCATGGCGGTGGGGAAGACGTCGTTGGAGCTCTGGCCCTTGTTGACGTCGTCGTTGGGGTGCACCTTGCGCGCTTCACCCCGCTCGCCGCCCATCAACTCCGAGGCGCGGTTGGCCAGCACCTCGTTGACGTTCATGTTCGTCTGCGTGCCACTGCCCGTCTGCCAGACGAGCAGCGGGAACTCCTCGTCATGCTGGCCGTCGAGCACCTCGTTGGCGGCCTTCACGATGGCCTCGCCCTTGTCCTTCGGCAGCGTGCCATTCTCCATGTTGGCGATCGCCGCGGCCTTCTTCACCAGCGCCAGGGCTCGGATGAGGGCCAGCGGCATGCGCTCGCTGGAGATGGCGAAGTTCTGCCGGCTGCGCTGCGTCTGCGCGCCCCACAGGCGCTCGGCGGGGACCTCGATGGGACCGAACGTGTCCTTCTCGATGCGGACGTCCTGCTTGCTCACGTGCTTGCCTCCTCGGCGGGAGCCGGTGCGATAACACGGGCCCAGCCGTCTCGCCCGTCCACGAGCCCCCGTTTCCGTGTTGCGATGGAACGAGGCCGCGCACAGGATTCTGGAAGTGGACATTCCCACCGGCACCATCCGCGCACTGCTGCTCGCCCAGGAGCGGGGAACCCCCATGAAGCGCGTCCCCGAGGCCCAGGCACTCGAGGGCCAGGGGTTCAGCGGCGACCGCCACGCCAAGAAGAAGCCCCACGGCAAGCGGCAACTCCTGCTACTGGATGAGGCCTCCCATGTCTCGCTGCGGCTCGGGGCGGGCGAGCTGAAGGAGAACGTGGTCATCGCCGGGCTGCCGCTGGAGTCCCTGCCCCCAGGGCAGCGCCTGGCCCTGGGCACCGAGGTGGTGGTGGAGCTGACCGAGCCCTGCGTGCCCTGCTCGAAGCTCGAGCGGCTCCGCCCGGGCCTGCTCAAGGAGTCGTGGGGCCAGCGGGGTCAGCTCGCGAAGGTGCTGCGCGGCGGCACGGTGCGGGAGGGAGACGGCGTGCGCCTGCTCGACGTCAACCCGGACGCGCCCCGCCCCATCCGTCCCAAGCTGCCCTGATCAGCGTTGCCAGAGCGCGCCCAGCTCCAGGGCAAGCGCCTCGAAGGGCTCGGCTCGCACCGTCACCTCGCCTACGTGCGTGCCTGTCAGCAACCAACGGCCGCTCTCCAGTCGGTAGACCTCCAGCGACCGCGACACCGGGTCCACGAGCCACAGGTGCTTCACGCCCTCGCGTGCGTACGAACCCATCTTCCGGCCCCGGTCGAGCGCGGCCGTGGAGGGAGAGAGCACCTCGCAGACCCAATCCGGAGCGAGTTCGATTCCCACTTCCTCGGGCAGCACGGGCATGCGCTCGCGGCGCCATGCAGCCAGGTCCGGCACCAGCACCTCGTTGCCCAGGTGCAATTCGGGCTCGAAGAGGATGACCCAGCCTCCGGGCCCCTCCCCCCCTGAGTCTCGATCGAATGGTTCCAATATTTGGGCGAGCCGGACGGTTGCCCGGGCGTGCCTCGGCCTCGGCCGCGGGCTCACGTACAGCTCGCCCCCAACAATCTCACCTGTGACGTTGGGCGAGAGCTTCTCCAGCTCCGCGTATAGCGCATCGCGCCGCGACCGCTCGTCGCTCATGCCCTCAGGATGCAGTTTCACCTCGGCAACCGCAAGCCGCTCCCCCCACTCCCCACCCAGCCCCTGGTTCATGTGCCCAACATGAACCTGACCTCTGACATCCTGTCGCTCCCCGGGCAGGGGAGCGCGTCAACGGGCTCGAACGCCTGCCCCGGGCGGGGCTTTTACAAAATTACTGGGAGCAGGCGGGCTTCAGACCCTGCGCTCCCAGCGGGGCTCCTCCACGGGCGTGCCCGCCACCTTGCCCACCCAACCCATCACACGCTGCACGGGCGCCCGTCCCGCGGCCGTCGCCGGCGTGAGCACCCACAGCAGCAGGTAGACCCCGAGCGCCGTCCCGCCCGTCACCACCAGCGCCAGCACGAACGCCAACCGAACCAGCCCCACGTCCAGGCCGAGCTGCCTCGCCAACGCCGTGCACACGCCGCCCACCACCCGCCCCGGCCCTCCTCGATTCATCGGCTCGGCCCCGGGCTGCCGCTCCCTGCAGTGGGGGCACTTGGTGGCATCGGCCCGGATGTCCATCCTGCACGCCACGCACTGCCTGGTCTCTTCCATGACTCCGCTCCTCCTGGAGGCGCGCTCACCGCCGGCCTCATTCCTTCCTACGCGCCCGGTCCCCCTCCATTGCGCCATCGCCCGCTCGCCGACCGTTTTTCTCAGGCCGGTGAATTTACAAATTTAATCCCAGCCCTGTTGACATCCTTACAAAATCGTCGACTATGGGACGCAAGGGCTTCACATTGCCTCTGAGAAGGCACAGATTCGACCCCGTTGGCGACTTTTACAACGCACTCCGTCAAGGAGCTTTTCATGGACGCCGCCATTCCCGATTCCTCCTCTTCGCCGGGTACCGGAGAGCCTCGGACCCTGGGACCGGGTGTGATTCTCCGAGGGGCCTGGCTGCCCGAGTATGCGACGGTCCTCACGCCCGAGGCCGTCGAGCTCGTGGTGAAGCTGGCGCGCACCTTCGGGGCCCGGCGCGAGGCACTCCTGGAGCGGCGCAAGGCCGTGCAGGCCGCCTACGACAAGGGCGAGCGTCCGCGGTTCCTCCCCGAGACGAGGGAGCTGCGCGAGTCGGAGTGGACCGTGGCCCCGCTGCCGAAGGATCTGCTGGACCGGCGCGTGGAGATCACCGGCCCGGTGGAGCGCAAGATGATCATCAACGCGCTCAACTCGGGGGCCAACGTCTTCATGGCGGACTTCGAGGACGCCAACAGCCCCACCTGGGACAACGTGGTGCGCGGGCAGCTCAACCTGCGCGACGCGGTGCGCGGCACCATCGGCTACACCGCCGACAACGGCAAGCACTACGCGCTGCACGAGAAGACAGCCGTGCTCTTCGCCCGGCCGCGCGGCTGGCACCTGCTGGAGCGCCACCTGGAGGTGGATGGCAAGCCCGTCTCCGCCTCGCTCTTCGACTTCGGCCTCTACTTCTTCCACAACGCGCGCGCCCTGCTGGAGAAGGGCAGCGGCCCCTACTTCTACCTGCCCAAGATGGAGAGCCACCTGGAGGCCCGGCTGTGGAACGACGTGTTCCACCTGGCCCAGAGCGAGCTGGGCATTGCCCGCGGCTCCATCAAGGCCACCGTCCTCATCGAGACGCTGCCCGCCGCCTTCGAGATGGATGAAATCCTCTACGAGCTGCGCGAGCACTCGGCAGGGCTCAACTGCGGCCGCTGGGACTACATCTTCAGCTTCATCAAGAAGCTCCAGGCGGATCCCCAGTTCGTCCTGCCCGACCGCGGGCAGGTGACGATGGACAAGGCCTTCCTGCACAACTACTCGCTGCGCCTCATCCAGGTGTGCCACCGCCGCGGCGTGCACGCCATGGGTGGTATGGCGGCCTTCATCCCCATCAAGAGCGACCCGGCCGCCAACGAGGCGGCGCTCGCCAAGGTGCGTGCGGACAAGGAGCGCGAGGTACGCGACGGCCACGACGGCACCTGGGTGGCCCATCCAGGCCTCGTGCCGGTGGCCCGGGAAATCTTCGACAAGCACATGCCGGGGCCCCACCAGCTCGCCAACAAGCGCCCGGACGTGCGCATCAGCGAGGCGGACCTGATCGCCATGCCCCAGGGCACGCGCACCGAGGAGGGCCTGCGCCACAACATCCGCGTGGGCGTGCAGTACATGGCCGCATGGCTCGGGGGTCTGGGCTGCGTACCGCTCTACAACCTCATGGAGGACGCGGCCACCGCCGAAATCTCCCGCGCCCAGGTGTGGCAGTGGATCCACCACCACGTGCGTCTCGCCGATGGCAAGCCCGTCACTCCGGAGCGCTTCCGCCAGGAGCTCACCGAGGAGATGCAACGCATTGAAGCCGAGGGCGCCAGCGAGCGCTACGGCGCCGAGCGCCTGAAGGAAGCACGAGACCTGTTCGAGAAGCTCTCCACCGCACCCCGGTTCGAGGACTTCCTCACCCTGCCCGCCTACGAAGCCCTGATGTCCCACGGCTGAGAGGCCGTCGTGAAACCCGCAGTTCTGTCTCTTTTCAACGCATTTCCAACGAGCTGAGGAGCCGCCATGTACGACGCCGTGACGACGAAGAACGATGCCTCGCCCCATTCCAAGCTCCATGCCCGCAGGTTCGAGGGCATCAGCCGCAACTACTCGGAAGCGGATGTCGAGAAGCTGCGCGGCTCCATCCGCATCAGCTACACGCTGGCCGAGATGGGCTCCAAGCGGCTGTGGGAGCTGATGAATACCAAGGACTATGTGCACGCGCTCGGAGCCCTCACCGGCAACCAGGCGGTGCAGATGGTGCGCGCGGGCCTCGAGGCCATCTACCTGTCCGGCTGGCAGGTGGCGGCCGACGCCAACACCGCCGGGCAGATGTACCCGGACCAGAGCCTCTACCCGGTGGACAGCGTGCCCAACGTGGTGCGCCGTATCAATGCCGCCTTCCGCCGCGCGGATCAAATCGAGCACGCCGAGGGCAAGCACGAGCGCTACTGGTTCGCCCCTATCATCGCGGACGCGGAGGCGGGCTTCGGCGGGCCGCTCAACGCCTACGAGCTGATGAAGTCGATGATTGAAGCGGGCGCCGCGGGCGTGCACTTCGAGGACCAGCTGGCCAGCGAGAAGAAGTGTGGCCACATGGGCGGCAAGGTGCTGGTGCCCACCAACAACTTCATCCGCACGCTGACGGCGGCGCGCCTGGCCGCGGACGTGATGGGCGTGCCCACCGTCCTCGTGGCCCGCACGGATGCCGACAGCGCCAAGCTGCTGATGAGCGACGCGGACGAGTACGACCACGCCCATATCGACCGCAAGGCGGGCCGCTCGGCCGAGGGCTTCTACCGCCTCAAGGGCGGCCTGGAGTGCGCCATCGCTCGCGGCCTGGCGTACGCGCCCTACGCGGACCTCATCTGGTGTGAGACCAGCACGCCGGACCTCGAGCAGGCCAAGAAGTTCGCCGAGAGCATCCGCGCGAAGTTCCCCAACAAGCTGCTGGCCTACAACTGCTCGCCGTCCTTCAACTGGAAGAAGAACCTGGACGACAAGACCATCGCGAAGTTCCAGCGCGAGCTGGGTGCCATGGGCTACAAGTTCCAGTTCGTCACGCTCGCCGGCTTCCACGCGCTCAACTACGGCATGTACGAGCTGGCCCGGAACTACAAGGACCGTGGCATGGCGGCCTACTCCGAGCTCCAGCAGCGGGAGTTCGCCTCGGAGAAGGACGGGTACACCGCCACGCGGCACCAGCGCGAGGTGGGCACCGGCTACTTCGACAAGGTCGCCGAGGTCATCTCCGGCGGCTGCGCCAGCACCCTGGCCCTCAACGACTCCACCGAGGCGCACCAGTTCTAGTGAACGGGGCCGGGTGAGGTTCTGTTCCTCTCTCTTCCCTCACCCCTGACGCCCTACCAGGGCCGCGACTCCCGAGGCTTGTCCCCGGGGGCTCGCGGCCTCGGTCTTCGTGGGCCCACCCGGCGCCAGCTCCACCACCCGCGCGCCCTCGGCCTCGAAGAGCTCGCGCAGCCACGGGTGGCAGGTGAAGGCGATGACCTGATGGTGCTCGGACAGGCTCGCCAGCAGCCGCAGTGTGCCGCGCGTGCGCTCCAGGTCGAAGTTGACGAGGATGTCGTCCAGGATGAGCGGCAGCGCCCCGCGCGTCTCCCCGAAGTCCTGGATGACCGCCAGCCGGAACGCCAGGTAGAGCTGCTCCCGAGTGCCCCGTGAGAGCTGCTCCGCGCTCCAGTCGCGGCGAGCATCGCTCACCCGTAGCTCTCGCTTGCCCCCCGCAGGGACGAACACGCGCCGGTACCGGCCTCCCGTGAGCGCCGCGAAGTGCTCCGAGGCCAGCTGGATGACCCGGGGCTGCTGCTCCTCCTCGAAGCGCCGCCGCGCCCGGGCCAGCAGCGCCAGCCCCAGTCTGTCCGCGGCGTAGCGCGTGGCCAGCTCCGCCGCCCGCGCCCTCAACTGTTCCTCCTGGATGCGCAACGTGGCCAGTTGCTCGTCGCTCTCCCACTGCGCGAGCTGGCTCCGGGCAGCGCCGTACTCGGTGTGCAGCACCTTCAGACGCTCGGCACAGGCGGGCTCCTGCATCCGGAGCTGCCCCAGCTTCTCCTTCAGCCGCTCCTCGCCTCCCGCCGCCAGGATGGACTCCCGCGCCACCTCCTCCGAAAGGCCCGTGGCGGCCTCGATGCGCCCGGACAGCTCGCGCACCCGGCGGGTGAGGGACTCGAAGCGCTCCGCCTGCCTCGCCCTCTGGCGGAAGGTCTCCTCCGTGTCGCCTCCGCCCTGGGCCAGCAGCGCCGCCACCGCCTGCTCCTCGGACTCCCGAAGGCGCGTGAACCGGGCCTTGTCCGCGGCCCACTCGTCCCTCCGCGCCCGAAGGGCCCGCGCCTCTACGTCCCGAGCCTTCAGCTCCTCCAGCGCCGAGGCCACCTGGGCTGCGACCGACTCCGCCGGCCCCTCCGGAAGTCCCGCGGCCCGGGCCTCCGCGAGCAACCGAGAGACAATCGCGTGACAGGCCGCCTCATCCACCGCCTGGGCCCGCTCGTCCGCTCTCAAGTCCGCCAGCCGCTGCCGCTGCTCGGCCACGTCGCGCCACAGCGCCAGCGCCCGCTGCGGAGAGAGGTCCGTGGGAAAGCCCCTCGCATCCAGCAGTGCGGCCAGCTCGGCCCGGAGCGTCCGCAGCAGCATGTCCGCCCGGCGTCCCGCCACCTCGGCGGACTGAGCCTCGCGCACCACGCCGTCCCGCTCCGCCTCGCGTGCCTCACGCTCACGCTCGAGGTGCTCCACGCGCTCCGCCTGCCGCAGCGCCTCCGCCAACGCCGCATCCGCCCCGGCGAGCGCGGCCGCCGCCGCCTGGGCCGCCACGCCCGCCTCGCTCGCGGCCGCCGCCAGCTCGCGATCCAGCCCCACCAGCCGCCCCGACAGGGTGTCCAGCGCCGACTGCAACCGGGCCAGCTCCTGCGCACGCTGGTGCTGGCGCGTGGCGTGGGACTCCACGGTCTGCTGGTGGCTCCTCACCGAGCGCCGGTAGCCGAGCGCTAGAGGCACGACGAGCAGCAGCGCTCCCAGCAGGGCCATGGCTGCCTCCACCACGCCCGCGTGGAGCCACATCGCGCCCACCCAGACCACCGCCACGCCCACGCCGAGCAGCACCGTCCAGGGCGCGGGGGCCGCTCCGGGCTCGGGCTCGGCCTGGGCTCGCAGGGACTGGAGCCGCTGCTGCAACTCGGCCCGCTGCGCCGCGACCTGGTCCCGCTCCACACGCAGCAACCTCGCGCGTCCCAGGGCTGCCTGCCTCTGGCGCAGCTCCGCCGCGGACACGTCCGGGAGCTTCGCGCGCTCCGCCTGGAGCCGCGCCAGGGAGGCCTCGAAGCGCTCGCGCTCCACGCGGACCCGCCCGAGCGCCACCTCTGCCTCGCGCCGCTCCCCCTCCGCCTTCGTCCACCGATCCGCCAGGGCCTCCAGGGAGCCTCGTGCCGCCGCTCCCAGCTCCAGCGCCAGCAGGCCCACCGCGTCCACCTCCAATCCCAAACCGCCGAGGGCCTGCTCCACCTCCCGGCGCCTCGCCTCGAGCGCCGCGCGGCGGCCCGGCAACGCGCGCAGGAGCTCGGCCCGCGCCGTGAAACCCACCAGTGCCGAGCGGAGAGCCACTTCCCGCTCCCGAACCGCCGAGGCCGCGGACAGCCGGTCCAGCTCGGCCCCGGAGGTGGACAACAGGTCCTCGACGCGCGCCTGCTGGGCCCAAGCCTCCTTCGAGCGCTGGAGCAGCTCTTCCAGCCGCGCCTCGCCTCCCATCGGGAAGGCGGACAGGTCCGGCAACGTGGCCAGCTCCGCTCGCAACCGCGCCAGCTCGCCCAGGTCTCCGAGCGCCGCCTCCAGCCGGGACAGCCGCTCCAGCTCGAGCGCGATGTTCTCCTGGAGGGCCGCCGCCTCCTCCTGCTGCCGTCCGAGCGACGCCAGCCGCTCACGCTCCTCGAAGTACTTCTCCGGGCGGTCCTTCAGTGTGTCGAGCTGTGCCCGCACTTCATCCAGTTGCCGGAGGACCTGGTTGAGCTCGGGATTCTTCCCGCTCACCTTGAAGAGCTCTCCGGCCCGCTTCTCCAGGTGCTTCTCCACTTCCGGCAGCCTGCGCGCGCCCCTCAGCCCGGCGGCGAAGAGCGCCCGGGAGACGCCATCCTCCTCGGCCAGCTTCTCGAAGCTGGACAGCTCATCCAGGCTGAAGGCGAACACCTCGCAGAACAGCTCCCGGGAGACATGCGCCAGCGCCTCGTCCAGCCGCGAGGCGAGCAGCTCATGCCCCTCCGGGCTGAGCACCGTCACCGCCGCCTTCCCTCGCCTGTCCGCCACGCGGCGCACCACCAGCGGCCCGGCCCCCGAGCTCACGCACAGCTCGCCCCCGAAGGTCCCCGCCTCGGGCTCGTACCGGGACTCCGAGCGGCCCCGCTTCTCGAGGCCGAACAACATGCCGCGGATGAATGAGAGCAGTGTGCTCTTGCCGGCCTCGTTCGGCCCGTACAGCAGGTTGAGCCCTGGCCCGAGCTCCAGCTCGTAGCCGGAGAAGTGGCCGAAGCCGTGGACGCGCAGCACGTCGAGTCTCAGGCCTCCCTTCACGACGCGTCCTCCTCGTGGAGCAGCTCCACCACCTGCCATCCCGCCTGCTCCACCAACTCCGGCCGGCGCGTCTCCAGTGCGTCCACGCCCAGCCTCCGCAAGCGCTGGCTCAACGAGCGCAGCTCCGTGTCCTCCGCCCACAGCTCGTCCAGGGCCTCGGGGTCCGCCAGGGCCTCGGCCTCGGCCAGCAGCGTCCCGGAGAAACCTCCCGCCAGACGCACCGTCTCTAGGTCCAGCTCGGGCCGGCTCGCATCACGCAGGGACTCGACCAGCACGGGCGGGTGACGCCGGGCGAGTTGCTCGCGCATGTCCGCTTCGAGCTGGGTGAGCGCCTCCGGCCGGGACAGCTCCCGGTGCAAGGGACCCCGGCCCGTGAGCGTGAGGCGGAGCGCGTGACCCTCCAGCTCGTCCGCGCAGCTCGCATCCACCTGCTCCGTCACCGCGGCCACGAGTGCATCGAGCGACCCGAGCCCGGTGAGCGGCACCTCCAGCCGGTGCCAGCGCACGCAGTCCACCGACACGAAGCGGCGCCGCGTCCGCCCGTCCTCGACCTCCACCAGCACGCAGCCGCGCTCGCCCGGCTCGTTCACGTGCCGCCCCTGCGGATTGCCCGGGTACACGGCCACCGCGCCACCAGAGAGCACGTACTCGGCACGGGTGTGCACATGGCCCAGCGCCCAGTAGTCCAGGCCGCGCGCGGCCAGGTCCTCCACCGTGCAGGGTGCATAGTTGGCATGGCCCTCCGCTCCGCCCAGGTTGGCGTGCAGCAGGCCCACCGTGAAGTCAGGTGCCATCCTGCGGAACCGCGCCGACAGGTTCTCGCGCACCTCCACCTCCGGATAGGAGATGCCCTGCACCCGGCACAGGAGCTTCCCCTCGCGGCGGACCTCCACCTCCTCCCAATCGGCGCCGAACACCTTCACAGAGCCGGGCAGTCCGAGCGCTCCTGTGTCTCCACTCAACGGGTCATGGTTGCCGTGGACGATGAAGGTCTGGATGCCGGCCACATCCAGCCGGTCCAGCTCGCGCCGCAGCGCCAGGCGTGCTCGCACCGAGCGGTCCTTCGCATCGAAGAGGTCTCCCGCGAGCAACAGGAAGGCCACATGCTCGCGCAGGCACAGGTCCACGATGCGGGAGAAGGCCCGGAAGGTGGCCTGTTGGAAGGTGCCCAGCAGCCCCGAGTCCGCGGGGACGCCGCGGAAGGGGGTATCCAGGTGCAGATCGGCGGCGTGGACGAATTTGAAGCGCATCTCGAGTCCGCACAGTAGCCGTCCTGGAGCCGGGGGCCACAGACCCTGGCAGGAAAGCGGAGACAGGCCGGTCCGGGGCTCAGGCGCATTGACGCCTGGAACCGGACGAGCGGTCCGCCCTCTTTCGGACAGCACGGCTCCTGTCGCGAGACATCTGCTGCCCGAGGCATCACTCTCTGTCCGCTTACGGGACGGCGGCAGGGGTCCGGGCCGGTGTCTGGCTTCCCCACTCGACCGAGGCCGGAGCACCCTCTGGGGGGAGATGTCATGCACCGAGCACGAGGTCTTGTCTCCGTCGCCGTGGGCCTGGCGACGTTTCTCGCGGGGCCGCCCGCCGCGCGGGCCGATAACGAAGGTGAGCTCACGGTTCGCGGCATCCGATGCGGCGACACGGTCACCCGGAGTACCCGTCTCACCCACGATCTCGCGTGCCCGGGGACGGACCGTCCCGCGCTCCGGGTCGTCGGCGAAGGTGTCGTCCTCGACCTCGGCGGCCACACCGTGCTCCGCGTGGGCCCGGAATCGCATGGGTCGGAGGGCATCGTGGTGCTGGCCAACAGCACGCTGAGGAACGGCACGATCCGGGGATTCGAGACCGGGTACGTGCTCGACTCGGACGGAGAGTATCAACCGGACCACGTGTGGCTGTCCCAGCTCACGTTCGTCCACAACGCGACCGCCATCTCCCACCGGAATGGCAATGCGACGCTGACACTCACGGACTCGCGGCTGATGTGGAACGGCGTGGGGGTGGCCAGTGAGCAGGACGCGAGCAGCGGCACGTACGAGGTGCGGTCGACGCTCTTTATCGGCCACCGGCTCGCCTTCGACGCGAACTTCCACTCCGTCGACGTGGCCCGCTCGACCTTCAGCTACAACGAGCTCGTGTTCTGGTGTCCCTATGGCAGCGTCGCCTTCACCTCGAGCAGGCTCGAGCGGAACGGGGCCGTGGGCCGGCTTCCGATTGGCGAGTTCGGCTATGGCTTCTGCAACGTGGCGTCTTTCGTCGACACGGTGATCGCGAGCAACGGCTCGTTCGCCCCCACCGATCAGCCGAACTGGGAGCCATTCGAGTTCGTGCTGCGCGACTCGCGGGTCACCGACAACGGCAATGGCCTCCAGGTCCGGACCCGGACGGTCGACATCCAGGGCAATACCTGGCGGGAAAACGGGGGCGGCCTGACCCTGGGTGACCTGCCGGAGTACGTGCCCCCCGAGCTCACGGGCACGGTCAGCGGCAACCAATTCCTGCGCAACCGGGGTGACGGCCTCCGGGTGACGGTTCCCAGCACCCTCAGGGTGTCCCGCAACCGCGCGTTCGACAACACGGGGTGGGGCCTCTACGTGCCGGGAGTGATCGACGGGGGCGGCAACGCGGCTCGAGGCAACGGGGCGGGCAACTGCGAGGGCGTCAGCTGCGCCTCCCGCTGACTCACCGGATTGGAAACCGAGACTCGAGCAGGCAAGGAGGGGACTCCCGCCCAATACCTATCAAGCAGCTCACCCTGAAATTCCATGCGCTCCAGGGCAGATTGGAAATCCGGTCCACGAACTCCACCCTCTGCCTCCCCAAGGAGGCGGGCTCGTGGCACAAGCAATGAGAGGCGGCGTCCTTCGCGTGGTGGAGCGGGTGGAGGGTCATCAACGTTACTCGCCACATCTGCGCTCGTTGCTCGTCGTCTTGTTGGACGCGGCAATCATTTCCAGTGCGCTCTTCGGCGCGGTGCTGCTGCGCTTCGAGGGAGAGCTGCCCGCGCAATGGCTGGTGGCGATCGAGCACTGTCTGCCCCTGCTGCTCGCGGTACGTCTGACCACCCTGGTCTGGTTCGGGCTGCACTACTGGTCGTTCCGCAGCCCCGGCCTCAGCGAGGCGGGCCGGCTCGTCCTGGTCAACTCGGTCGCCACCCTCATTCTCGAGGCGCTCCGGCCCCTCTTCGTCGAGCCGCTGCCCCGCTCGGTGGTGGCCATCGAGTTCTTCCTCACCACGGCGCTGATGGGGGCCCACCGGTTCGCCCCGCGGATGGCGCGGCAGTGGTACCTCGACCAGCTGCGCTCCCGGGCGCAGGGGGCGAAGCGGACGCTCATCGTCGGGGCTGGCAGCGCCGGTGACCTCCTGCTGCGCGACCTGCTGCACAGCGCCGACAGTCCCTGGCACGTCATCGGGCTCGTGGACGACGACCCGGGCAAGCGCTGCACCTTCCTCAATGGCAGGCCGGTGCTCGGCTCCATCGAGGAGCTGCCGGACCTGGTGATGAAGCACCGCGTGAGCCAGGTGCTCATCGCCATACCCCGCCTGTCCCCCGAGCGGATCCGGCACATCCTGGGCCTGTGCAAGCATCAGAGCGTCAGCTTCAAGATCATCCCCGCTTCCTTCGCCTATCTCGACCAGAAGATCACCACCGCGATGCTGCACGACCTCAGCCCGGAGGATCTGCTGCCCCGGGATCCGATCTCCTTCGACCAGGCGGAGGTGCACAGGCTCGTCACCGGCCGCCGCATCCTCGTCACCGGGGGCGCGGGCTCCATCGGCAGTGAGATCGCACGCCAGGTGGCGGGGCACGCGCCCGCCTCGCTCGTGCTGCTCGACATCAACGAGAACGAGCTCTACTTCCTCGTGCGCCAGCTCCAAGAGCGCTACCCGCAGCTGCCGGTGCATGCCATCGTGGCGGATATCCGGGACCAGGACCGGTTGATGCGCCTCGGAAGGGAGCACGCGCCGCAGTACGTGTTCCACGCGGCCGCGCACAAGCACGTGCCCCTGATGGAGGACTCGCCCGAGGAGGCCATCAAGAACAACATCTTCGGGACCCGGAACGTCGCGCACATGGCGGACGCGTGTGGGGCGGAGCGCTTCGTGCTCATCTCCACCGACAAGGCGGTCCATCCCTCCTCGGTCATGGGGGCCTCCAAGCGGCTCGCCGAGATGGTCATCCGGGACATCGCGACCCAGTCGCGCACCGCGTTCACCGCCGTCCGCTTCGGCAACGTGCTCGGCTCGGCTGGCAGCGTGGTGCCACTCTTCAAGCAGCAGATCCAGCGCGGCGGGCCGGTCACGGTGACGCATCCGGACTGCACCCGCTACTTCATGACCATTCCCGAGGCGGTCGGGCTCGTGGTGCTGGCGGGGCTGGGAGGCTACGGAGAGCTGTGCATCCTCGACATGGGGACCCCCGTGCGCATCGCCGAGCTCGCCGCGAACCTGATCACCATGGCGGGCCTGGTACCGGGCAAGGACATCCCCATCGTCTACACGGGGCTGCGTCCGGGCGAGAAGCTCGAGGAGACTCTACTGAGCGAGGAGGAGGAGCGCACCCAGCAGGTCCGCAACCGCATCAAGGTGGCCCAGAGCCCGGCCCCTCCGCCGGACTTCGAGCTCCAGCTGGAGCGGTTGCGGCACGCGGCGCAGGCCGGTGACGCGTCCGGCGTGAAGCTCGCCCTCCGCGGCCTCATTCCGACGTACAAAACCCCGGTGCAGCTCCAGGTGGGCGAGCGGGCGTGAGCGCTCAGCGACGCGGTGCACGGTACGCAGGAAAGTAGCTCCCGCCGGCTGCGCCCTCCGACAGGAGGGCGTACACCTCCGGCTCGCAGATGATCTCATGGGTGACCAGGCGGCAGCTCGTGTTGGAGAAGCCTCGCTTGAACTCCTCGAGGCTGTCACCCGACTGGACGCCTCCCCCCAGGTTGAGCGGGAGCCCCAGCCGCGTGCAGTGCTCGACCTGAGCCGCGAAGCCATTCTTGGCCGGCGAGCGCGCCAGGTCCGCGTCCGTCGTCCCGCCGAGGTAGTAGTGCATCACCCCGTCGCTGGAGACGACCACCGCCGAGGAGGCGATGTGGCCATCCGGTGCGCGCGTCGTCGCGAGCCAGGCGAGGGGTGAGGAGAACAACTCCTCGAAGTACGCATCCGTGAAGAAGTACTGGGAGCTCGCCCCGTCGCGGACCATGGTCTGCCGGTAGGCGTCCTTGAATCCCTCCCGCTCCTCGCTCGAGGCCTCGCGGGCTGGGCAGAAAGTGCTCACGAAGCCCAGCCGGGCGTTGCGCCGGATGTGCCGGCGGTGCATCTCCCGGAACTCGATGGGCAGGCGAGGGTCGATGAAGAACACCTCGTTGCGCACCGTCCCACCCGCGAAGCAGTGGGAACCGGTGACGCGGTCGCGCACGAAGATGCTGACGAGCTCGGTGGTTCGCCAATCCACCGCTTCCTTGTCGACCTCGCCCGGCCCTTCCAGTAGCGCGCCGGGGTAGCCATAAGGAGAGATGGCGTCGCGGTACGGTGTCCCCTCGATGGGCCGCACGATGAGCGGAAGCCGCAGCGTTCTTCCCACTCCTCCGTCAATGAGAAGGGTGTGCGTCACGCCCTCGGCACGCAGGTGCTGCGATGAGCGGAAGTAGTCCTCCGACAGTGCCGACTTCCCCTCATCGGGGACCAGGACGGCCCTCGGTTGCATCGTCGTCGTCGTCATGTGCTCGCTTGCTCCCCCGATCCTGCGCTCCCCTGCCTGGAATGGCTTGAGCAGACAGGCCCACGTCGAATCGCTCCCTTACCCGGGAAGAGAGTCCTTGCCGCCCCGGGAATCTGTTTGGAATTCAATTCGTGGACATACGTTCCTGGCTGCCGGAATGAACGCACTCTGGCGTTCCCATTGCAGAGTAGCCCTCCGGGCGACCGGTGGGTTCCTCCCCCAAGGACACCATTGATGTTGAATTTCAGTCGTCGAAGCATCCGGGGTTTCGCCCTGTTCTCTCTCATGTCTTTCTCGCTTCCGCTCGTGGTGGCCTGTGGTCCCCAGGGCGAGCTGGATGCCTCCGGACGGGAGACCGCCCCCGGCAACACCGAAGGGAGTACCCCGGAGTTGGGCGCGCAGCAGAGCGCACTCACCCCCCTGCCGACCCCCTCCGGGCTCCGCTCCGTGGCGGCCTGGGAGACGCTGTTCCTGGGCAACTGGAACGCCGAGCACACCTCGAGCTTCCTGCCCATGAGCACCTCGCTCGATAGCTGGCAGTTCTACAACCTCGCCTACGGCATCGACGGCAACACCGCGATGTACCGGGCCACCGGGAAGACGCAGTACCTCGACCGCGCCCTGCTCTACGTCAACAACGTGGTGAACAACGCCAGGCTTTCCTCGTCGCTCTCCAAGAGCCAGTTCAAGGATTCGTACCTCGGCTGGGCCTCGGCGCGCTCGGATACGCTGGGTCAGGAGGTGCCGCTGTTCGAGAGCTATTGCTGGCGCTACGTGACCCGCCTGCTGCGCGTCATCCGTGAGACGCCCGAACTCTACAACAACGCCACGTACCGTGCGCAGTACGACAAGCTCCTGGCCTTCTCGGAGAAGAACATGTTCGAGAAGTGGTACAAGCGCGGCGCGAACAGCTACATCTACCGCGTCAACACGCATATGGCCTCGCACTGGGCCTACATCGCGATGGACCTGTCGCGCATGACCACCGATGCGAACCGCAAGGCCACCTACCTGACTGTCTTCAACAACATCAATCGCCATCTGCCGAACTATGGCAACAACGCGGGCCTGCGCGGGCAGATGCGCGCCAGCCCGGTCAACTCGGCGGCGTACTACTGGAACGATTCGTGGGGTCTCACCGCCCGTCCCGGCCAGGACGTGGCGCACGGCAACGGCGTAATGGCATACATCGTCGAGGCGCGCGACGCGGGCATGGAGTGGACGAGCGACGACATCGGCAAGTTCGTCAAGACGCTCAACTCCGTCATCTGGCCCTCGGCCGGCCGGTACGGCAACTACGTCGACGGCTCGGGCGGCGGCACGGGTTGGTTCAACGACGGGTTCATCAAGCTCGGCCGCTACGACGCCAACCTCCAGCGCCGGTTCGAGACACTCAACGTCGGTAACAACACCCAGTTCTACGGGAACGCCGCGTACAACGTGAGGAAGCTGTCCGAAGCGGCCGCCGGCATGTAGCGAACACCTCCCCCTCCCTCCCGCCCGAGAGCGCGGGAGGGAGATGGGGCGCAGGCTCCAGAGTGGTGCCGGGTGGAGAACCCGGCACCACCCCTTCAGGAGCCTTGCATGTCCCAACGCATCTATCTGTCATCGCCCCACATGGGCAGTCTCGAGCGCGGTTTCGTCGACGACGCGTTCACGAGCAACTGGATCGCCCCGCTCGGGCCTCACGTCGATGCGTTCCAGACGGAGTTCGCTCATTGCGTTGGAGCGCCACACGCGCTCGCGCTGAGCTCCGGCACGGCCGCGCTCCACCTCGCCCTGCAGCTGCTCGGCGTCTCCCCGGGAGACGAGGTGCTGGTGAGCACGCTCACCTTCTCCGCCACGGTGAACCCCATCCGGTACCTGGGCGCCTCCCCTGTCTTCATCGACAGCGAGCGCACCTCCTGGAACATGGACCCCGCGCTGCTGAGCGAGGAGCTGGAGGCGCGAGCCCGGCGCGGACGGCTGCCGCGCGCGGTCGTCGTGGTCCACCTCTACGGGCAGAGCGCCGATCTGGATCCCATCCTGGCCGCATGCGACCGCTACGGCGTGCCGCTCGTAGAGGACGCGGCCGAGGCCCTGGGGAGCACGTACAAGGGGCGGGTCCCCGGCACGCTGGGCCGCGCCGGCATCTACTCCTTCAATGGCAACAAGATCATCACCACCTCGAGTGGAGGGATGCTGGTGTCGCCCGACGAGGGGCTCGTCCGCCACGCCCTCAAGCTCTCCACCCAGGCGCGCGATCCCGCGCCGCACTACGAGCACTCGGAGATTGGCTACAACTACCGCCTCAGCAACGTGCTGGCGGCGATCGGCCGGGGGCAGCTCCGGGTGCTGGAGGACCGGGTCGCCGCGCGGCGCAGGAACTACGAGTTCTACGCGCGCGCCCTCGCCGGAGTACCGGGGCTGACGTTCATGCCCGAGGCCCCCTGGGGACGCCACACGCGCTGGCTGACGACGCTCACCATCGATCCGGCCCGGTTCGGCGCGGACCGGGAGGCGGTGCGGGTCGCGCTCGAGCGGGAGAACATCGAGGCGAGGCCCGTGTGGAAGCCCATGCACCTGCAGCCGGTCTTCGCCGCGTTCGAGCGGCGGGGGGGCGGCGTCGCGGAGGAGCTGTTCCAGAACGGGCTCTGCCTGCCGTCCGGCTCCAACCTCACCCCGGATGACCTGGCGCGGGTGGTGGAGGTGATGAAGGCCGTGCCCCATCGCTCACGACGCTGAGGGCGCCGGCCCCCTGGAACTTGAACATCGTCGCGCTCCCCTCGTGGGAGATGCCCTGGCGCTGCACGACGCGCAGCAGCGTCAGGGCGAGGATCTTCGCGTCCAGCGCCAGGCTCCAGTTGTCCACGTACCAGACGTCGAGCCGGAAGCGCTCGTCCCAGCCCAGGGCGTTGCGCCCGTTCACCTGGGCCCAGCCGGTGATGCCCGGGAGCACGTCGTGGCGCCGCGCCTGCTCGGGGGAGTAGCGGGGCAGGTACTCGACCAGCAGCGGCCGCGGTCCCACCAGGCTCATGTCGCCGCGCAGCACGTTCCACAGCTGCGGGAGCTCGTCCAGACTCGTCGCGCGCAGGAACTGCCCGGTCCGCGTGAGGCGCTGCTCGTCGGGGAGCGGATTGCCATCCGCGTCGTTCGCATCGAGCATGGTGCGGAACTTCACCAGCTGGAACGTCCTTCCCCCGCGGCCTGGCCGCACCTGTCGGAAGAGGACGGGACCGCCCATCGTGGCCCGGATGGCCAGCGCCGTGATGGCCATCACCGGCGCGAGGCACAGCAGCCCCAGGGCCGCGGCCAGCCGATCGATGCACCTCTTGAAGAACAACCCCGCTCCGGTCTGTCTTTGCATGTGCTAGCCCCGCCCCAGGCAGAAGTAGGTAAACCCACGTGCGCGCATCCGCTCGGGCTCGAAGAGGTTCCTGCCGTCGAAGATGATGGGCGCCCTCATGAGACTCTTCAGGCGCTCGAAGTCCGGCTGGCGGAACTCGTTCCACTCGGTGACGATGAAGAGTGCCTCGGCGCCCTCGGCCGCCGCGTAGGGGCCGGGCGCGTAGGTGATGCGGTTGCCGAACACCCGCCGCGCGCTGACCATCGCGACGGGATCGTGCACGACGACGCGCGCGCCCTTGGCCAGCAGACCCTCGATGAGCTCCACGGAGGGCGCCTCCCGCATGTCGTCCGTCCGCGGCTTGAAGGCCAGGCCCCACACCGCGAGCTGGCGCCCCTCGAGCGAGGGGCCGAGGTGGCGCAGCGCCTTGTGCACGAGCAGCCGCTTCTGCCGCTCGTTGGTGCGCTCCACGGCGCGCAGGAGCTCGAACTCGAAGCCAACCTCCCGCGCGGTGGCTCCCAGCGCCTTCACGTCCTTGGGGAAGCAGCTCCCGCCGTAGCCAACGCCCGGGAAGAGGAACGAGTGCCCGATGCGCTTGTCCGCCCCCATGCCCTTGCGCACCATCTCCACGTCCGCGCCCACCTTCTCACAGAGACAGGCGATGTCGTTCATGAAGGAAATGCGGGTGGCGAGCATCGCGTTGGCCGCGTACTTCGTCAGCTCCGCACTGGCCGTATCCATGAAGAGCAGCGGGCTGCCCGTGCGCACAAAGGGAGCATAGAGGTCGGCCATCACGGCGCGCGCTCTCTCGCTGTCCGTCCCGATGACCACCCGGTCCGGCCGGGTGAAGTCCTCGATGGCCGCGCCCTCCTTGAGGAACTCGGGATTGGACACCACGTCGAACTCCACCCGCGTCACCGCGGCGATGGTGCGCCGCACCCGCTCCGCCGTGCCCACCGGGACGGTGCTCTTGTCCACGACGACGGTGTACTGCCGCAGGGCGCGTCCGAGCTCCTCCGCCGCGGCGAGGACGTAGTGAAGATCCGCGTCCCCGCTCTCGCCCTCGGGTGTCCCCACGGCGATGAAGACCACCTGGGCCTCCCCCACACTGCCCGCAAGGTCGGTGGTGAAGGCGAGCCGTCCCTCGCGCACGTTGCGCTCGATGAGCTCCGCCAGCCCGGGCTCGTAGATGGGTACCTCGCCCGCGCGCAGCCGTGAGATCTTCTCGGAGTTGATGTCCACGCAGACTGCGTCGTTGCCCGAGTCCGCGAAGCAGGCCCCCACCACCAGGCCCACGTAACCCGTACCGATCACCGCGATCTTCATGCCTGTCTGCCCTCAGCCTGGCCAGAGGAGCCAGGAGCGAGCGAGAAGGTAGGGGGCCCCCTGCTCGCTCACCACTCTCCCCGGAGCCGGAACCATGTGTTGGTGTCTGAGCACCCGGCCCCGCGGCGGGCCTCAGAATGCCGTGTCCACTCCGGGCACCGAGCCCGCCTCCTGGAGTCCGAGCCGCCTCCAGGCACGCACGGAGAGCCATGCGCTGGCGGCCAGCTCGACGAACCAGCCCAGCGCCAGGGCCCATGCCGCCCCGATGGGCCCCATGGAGGGCACCCACCACGCGCTCCCCAGCACGACCACCACGACGGAGGCGGTGAGCATCAGCGCCTGTGCCTTCAACTCCCGCGCCGCCGTGAGCCCCGTCTGCAAGCTCACGCAGACGTACTCCAGCGCGGCGGCCGCCATGAGCCAGACGAACAGCTCGAGGTTGCGCGCGTAGGCCGCCCCATAGAAGAGCGTCAGCGCCCAGCGCCCGAACAGCGCCGCACCGGCGATGGCACACACGCCCACCAGCGCCGCCCCTCCCGCGAAGCCCAACAGCATGCGGCCATAGCGGCGCTGATCTCCCGCCGCGTGGTAGCGCCCCAGCCGGGGGCTCACCGCCTGCCCGAGCGCATGCACCACCCGTCCCCCCAGCGCCGTGAAGTACGCGAGCGCGGCGTACATGCCCAGCTCCTCCTGGCCGAAGTTCGCCTCCAGCAGGTAGCGGGGGACGTTGGGGCGCAGTGAGCCCAGCAGCGCGGTGATTCCCAGCGCGTAGGAGAGCCCCAGCAGGCTCTTCAGCCGCACGCCCTCGTCGCTCCAGGGCGTCCGCCACAGCCGGCTCCAGGGACTCCCTCCCCCGAACTCGCGCCGGTACGCGTGCGCGTCGAACAGGAAGAGCACGACGGCCCAGGCAAGCCCCAGGGCCGCCGCCGCTGCCACCACGCTCCCCGTGAGCTGGAGCGCGAGCGCCACGAACACCACGGAGAGCACGCTCTTGACGATGAGCGAGCGGGCGATGAGGCCCATCCGCTCGGCCTTCTGCAGGGCTCCGTAGAACACCTCGCTGATGGCCTCGAAGCCCTTGGCCAGCGCCAGCAGCGCGATGACGAGGCTGGCGCGTGCCGAGTACCCCGCCACCAGGGCAATGGCACAGCACAGCAGCACGCCCCCGAGCACGTTGAGCACCATCAACCCGAGGTAGTGCTCGAACCCGTAGGCGCTCCGGGCGTCGGTGGCCTGGAGCGTGCGCAGGTTCATCCGCGCCAGCAGCATCACCGGGGCGGTGATGGCCAGGCCGAGGGCGAACTCGCCGAGCAGTTCCATCGTGCCGAGCCGGGCACAGGCCACCATCACGCCCCACTGGGCGAGCGCGTACACGAGCCCGGCCGTGAGCGTCCACGCGAAGTTGCCCCCCACCGACCGCTGTCTCATGCGCTGGTCACCGCGCGCCGCAGCACCTCGGCGAGCCTGCGGGCCGCGGCATCCGCGGAGAAACGCTCCACGCCGAGCCGTCCCGCCCGCGCCCCCGCCTCAGCGAGCCACTTCGGGTCGCGGACCCTGCTCGCCAGCATCTCCGCCGCGGCGGTCGTGTCCTTGGGCGGCAGGCACAGGCCGAACTGCTCCTGCGCGATGAGCTCCGCCTGCCAGCCGCCGTAGTTGAGGGCGATGGGGCGGCCGGCGGCGAGCGCGTCGAAGAACTTGTTGGCGGAGTTGTCCTGCATGCCCGGCACGTCGGTGAAGCAGGAGGTGGCGATGCTGGCCGCGGAGAGCACCGCGGGCACCTCCGCCTTGGGCACGGCGGGCAGGAAGAAGAGGTTGCGGTTGCGCACGCCGAGCTGATCGGCCAGCGCGTGCAGCGCGCCCTCCTCCCGCCCCTCCCCCATGATGACGAAGCGCACCTCCGGGTCGCGCTTCAGCATCTCCGCGGCCACCCGGACGAGGTAGTCCACTCCGTTCACCAGACCCAGGGTGCCCGCGTACAGCACCATGGGCCGGTCCTCGAGCCACGGGTACTTCCGCCGGAACTTCGCGCCCGCCTCGGCCGGCACCTGGAAGCGCTCCGGGTCGCAGAGGTTCGGGATGATGGTGATCTTCTCCGGGGATACGCCCGCCGCCTCCACTCCGGCCTTCATCCCCGGTGAGAGCGCGACGATGTGCTCGGCTCCCGCGTAGGCGGCGCGCTCGAGCAGTTGGGCGGCGAGGATCGCCGGGCGGCTCTTGAGGGCGCCCACCGCGATGGGGATGGCCGGCCAGAGGTCGCGGACCTCGAAGACCATGGGCTTGCTGTTCCAACGCGAGGCCAGGATGCCGGGGACCGCGATGGTCAGTGGCGTGCTCGTAGCGAAGACCACGTCTCCCCCCAGCTGCATCGCCCGCTGCGAGGAGTTGATGGCGAAGCGGCTGAAGGCCCGCATCCGGTCCGGGTAACTCATCGAGTTGGAGTAGGGCACCGGGAGCCAGTGCACGTGGATGCCGCTCTCGTTCGTCTCGCGCCAGCCCTTGCTGGTGTCCGCGGAAGGCTGGGTGTCCGACGTCACCATGTGCACCTCGTGGCCCATGGCGACCAGGCGGCGGGCGAGCTCGTAGGATCGGGTCCCTCCCTGCATCGAGGGCGTGGTGAAGTACTGGTGGAGGTAGGTGATCTTCATGTCAGGTCGCTCCGTGGGCGGTGGTGGAGTAGAGGTCAGGAAGGGGGCGCGCCGGCTCCTCGCCGGCGGCCGAGGTACACGTGGACATCACCATCAGCAGGAAGAGGGCCCGGCTGTCGTAGAGGTCGCCGCTGGACTGGCTGCCGACCAGCACCAGCACCGCCGCGCCGGTCGTCGCGCCATCGAGGCCGCGGCGCCCTCGGAACGCCGAGTGCGCGAAGGTGAGCAGGAGCCACGCGAGGAACGCGAGGCCCAGTGCCCCGCCTTCGCAGAACACCTCGAGGAAGATGTTGTGGGGGTAGACGCCCAGCCCGAGCGCGGGGAACGCCGCGAGCCCGGCACCCGCCACCGGGTTGCGCAGCGCGAGGTCGTACCCGGCGGCATACAGGGACTCGCGCCCCGACAGGTACACCTTGCTCTCCGAGTCCCCGTGCCCCTCGTACTTCAGGGTCAGCCGGAGGAAGCGCTCTTCCATGGATTGGGTGAGCGCCTTGCCCAGGGGTGAGAGGGTGATCACCGCCACGCTGGCGGCCGTGGCGAGCAGCGCCAGGAGGGCGAGCCGGCGCAGCGGGATGCGCGCCACTCCGAGGAAGATGGCGATGGCCACCAGGATGGAGGCCGTTCCGCCGCGAGAGCCAGTGAGCAGTGCGAGGAGCACCCCGGTGGCGGCCATCGGAATCCAGAGCCACGCCTGCCCCCGCCGGCTCCAGAAGTACAGGGCACCCAGCGAGAGCATCCCCATGAGCCGGGCGAAGACGTTCGGGCCTCCTCCCAGGACGGCCAGCCGCGCGCCGCCACCGCCCCCCAGCAACTGGCGCACGCCGGTGAGCGCCAGCACCGCCGTGGCCGCGACCACCACGCCCCAGAACGCGTCCAGCACACGCCCCGTGGGCTGGCGGATCGCGGCGAGCCCGAAGCCCACGCTCATCACGACGACCAGGGTGAGATCGTAGACCTTGCTCAGGGCGAAGCCCGCGTCGGGTGCCCAGAGCGCGCTGGTGCACATGTACCCGAAGAACAGCAGCAGGGCCTTCGTGAGCCGGGTATCGGGCTGCGTCTCGCCGGGCCTCGCCGCGCGGTGGGCCCGGTGGACCAGCCCCACGGACGCGAGCACCAGCCCCCCCATGACGATCCACAGCCGCAGCTCCAGGAACGGATCCGGCTCGGCCTCCGTGGAGGCCAGCCGGTGGAGGCCCCAGCGGCCCGCGAGCACGTAGAGCGCGGAGATGAAGCCCAGACCTGTGCAGCGGATCCAGCTCATGGGGAAGGCTCCAGCCCGGGCTCAGCTCGCGGTCGGGTACTCGTACTGGTAGATGCCATTCACGGTGCGTCCCGCCGACGAGCGCGGCACCCCGTTGAGGATGACGCCCCGCACCGGAGCGCCGTTCTGCTCGAGCCGGTCGACGGCCTCGCGGACCTCCCTCATCGGGTGGGCGTCCGCGCGCACCACGGCGAGGTTCACGCCCGCGTGCCGGCCCACGAGCGCCGCGTCGGTCACCGCCAGGATGGGCGGCGTGTCGATGAGGACGAGGTCGTACTCGGCCGACAGCCGCGCCACGAGCGCCGTGAACCCCTCACTCAGCAGCAGCTCGGCTGGGTTGGGAGGAAGGGCTCCGGCGGACAGGAAGGACAGGCTCTGTCCGGGCGCCCGCAGGAGCGCCTGTTCCAGCGCGACCGTGCCGCCGAGGACCTCGGTGAGGCCAGGGGAGCGCTCGACGCGGAAGCAACGGTGGAGCCAGCCTCCACGCAGGTTGGCGTCCACGAGCAGGACGCGCTTGCCGGAGTCCGCCAGCACCCAGGCGAGGTTGATGGAGATGTAGGACGTGCCCACTCCCGGGCTCGGTCCGGTGATGGAAACCACGTTGTTGGGCGAGTCCTTCAGCGCGACCTGGAGGCGGGTGCGCAGGCCGCGCAGGCTCTCGGTGACCAGGTCGCGCGGATGCGTCTGGGCCAGGATGGCGAGCAGCTCCTGGGACGAGGTCCGCTTCCAACGGGGGCGGCGCGACGGAACCTGGCCGAGGGGGATGGTGGCATAGACCGGCAGACCGAGCTCCGCCTCGACCGCGACCGGGTCCGAGACACCCTTGCGGCGGAGCGCCTGCCGGGTGAAGGCGAGCGTGATGCCGAGCGTCAGCCCCAGCACGAGGCTGAGCGCGAGCACGCCCGGCTTGTTGGGGCGCACCGGCTGGCGGGTCACCACGGGCTCGTCGAGGACGCGCGCGTTGCCGACGATGCTCGACTTCAGGACCCGGTACTCCTGGGCCTTGTTGTTGAGCTGGAGGTACAGCTCGGTGGCGACCTTCACGTCCCGCATGAGCTGGGTCGACACGAGCTCCGTGTTCGGCAGGCCCTTGAGCTGGGCGTTGAGGGTGGTCCGGTCGGCCAGCAGCCGCTCCATCTTGCGGTCCGCGGCGGTGAGCATCGGGTGGTTCTCGGTGAAGCGCTGCCGCAGCTCGGAGCGCTCGAGCGAGAGCGTGGAGATCGACTTCTCGATGTCGACGCTGCGGTTCAGGAGCGCCTGGGCCTCCATCCCCAGGTCGACGCCTCCCTTCCCGGCGCGGTAGGCACTCAGGGCCTCCTCCGCGCGCTCCAACTCCTTGCGCAGCCCGGGCAGCTGGCTGTCGAGGAACACCAGTGTCCGCTCGACCTCCTCGCTCCTGCGCTCGACGTTGTGCCGGACGTAGTGGCGCGTGATGGCCTCGAGCATCGCGGAGAGCTCCGCCGGATCTTGCCCCTCGAGGACCACGGAGAGGACGCCGGTGTTGGTGCCCTTCTCGCTCGCGCGCAGCGCGCCCTGGAGCCGCTCCACCACCTCGAGGCGGGAGTGCCGGGTCACCGAGAACCGCGTCCCCGGGCGTGCCTCGAGCTCGGAGACGAGGAGTTCCACCTGCCGGGGCGAGCCCGGAGGTGTCGCGGCGGGGGCGCCCACGCGCCCACTGAAAAGCGGAGTGGAGCCCGGGCCGAGGAGCGTGTAGGCACCGGCCTCTCCCGCCACGAGCGTGAGCGGGAAATCCTCCAGCTCCGGCGGCACGCTCACCCGCGCCACCCGGATGCGCTCACCTCCCCAGGCGAACGTGTCCATGCCCCACAGGGGCCGGGCGAGGCCCGGTCCCTCGTACGCGCGAGCGAGCGCCGAGCCCACGAGCGGGAAGTGCCGCGGTGTGGCCTCCACCTCCAGCCGGAGCTCCTCGACGACCTTTCCCAGCAGCGCCCGCGAGCTGATGATCTCGATCTCGGTGGACGCCTCGCCGGAGAAGTCCCAGAGCAGCTCGCCGAGCTGCCCGAGAGGGTTGGCCTTCTTCTCTATCTGGATGACGGCATTCGCACGATAAACGGGTGTCGTGGCGGTCATGTACGCGACGCCCACCCCCAGCGTCAGGACGAGCGTCGCGGCGATCGACCCACGGTACTCGCGCAGGATGCCGAGGTATCGGCCCAGATCGAGCTCGTCGTCGGGTGTTTTGTGTTTTGAACGGGCGGGAGCGCTGCGGCCGGGGGTGCGCGTCATGGTGGGTTCTGCGGCTGGAAGGTGAGTGCCCTGTTTCCGAGATCGACTGCCTGCCAGAGCACCTGAACCGTTGGCTGAATCTGGGAGATGATGCGGTTCCAACGCGTCAGGTCGTGCGGCGAGACGAACACGACGTCTTGGGGTTGAAGTTGGAACTGCGTCGCGAGCAGGAGCGCGTCCGGCGACCTGGCATCGAGCTTGTAGATGGTGGGAAGGTTGAAGTTCCCGCGGATGACATAGACCCTCGCCGGGTTCGAGCTGACCGGGTCGAAGCCCTCGGTGTCGCCGATGGCCTCCGCGAGCGTCATCCGGCCCTTCACCATGAGGCGCGAGGAGGGTCTGCGGACCTCGCCGAGGATGAAGACCTTGTTACGGCTCCGGTCGGGGACGTTGATGATGTCTCCGTCCTGAAGGAGCCAGTTCTGGCTGACGTCCCCCTGCTCGTAGAGCGCCTGAAGGTCCAGGGTGAATGTCTTACCGCCCCGGGAGAGCGTGACGCCGCGCAGGTCCGCCTCCGCGGTGAGTCCCCGCACCTGGCTGATGGCGTCCTGCACCCGCAGAGGCACATCCGTGACGGGAATGCTGCTGGGAGAGACCACCTCTCCGGTGACCTGGACCTTCTGCCCACGGAAGCCCACCACGCGCACGTCGAGCTGCGGCCGCTCGATGACGCTGGCCAGCCGCTGCGTCAGGAGCTCCCGGATCTCCTGCAGCGTCTTGCCCGCGACCTGGACGACCCCCACATGCGGGTAGAACATCGTCCCATCGGACGACACCGGGTGGCCGGTGGCCTCGGGGGACCGGAACTCACCCGCTGGGATGGTGAGCTCGGGATGATCCCAGACGATGACGCTCAGCACGTCGTGGGCGGTCACCCGGTACTGATAGTCTGTCGCGACCTCCGCCAGCGGGTCCTGCTTCGGTGCGGGCCGCGTCTGGAGGAGCGCCGCCTGTTGCTTGCCCAACAGCTCCGCATCGATCGGGATGATCTCATATGCGCCGCCATCGGTGCCCGCGTCTGCCATCTCGGCGTGCCGCTTCCTGAAGGCAGACTCGTCCATATACATGCCAGGGCCCCACGCGCATGCGCTCGCGCACAGCACCCCGGCCAGTAGCAGGACGCACCTCATTGATCTCCTCCGGGCTCCCACCCATGCTTTCAAACCCGCGTTGTTGTGACCTCGAGCAAGAAAGCGATTGATCTCTCGGCTGCTCAATCCTCGTGGGCGGATGGCGCGCAAGCAAAGCCGTGGACAGTCCGGTGTCCGGAAGGCAATAGGGCCCCAGTCCCAGACAACAGATGACCTGCCCTCCGGGGCGAGTTCGTCCGCTTCCACCCGCTGCTGCGCAACTACCGGCACCTCGGCGGGATGATGGACATCGTCTTCGATCGGGAGAGCGTCTTCGTCGACCTGACCCGGACGCATCAGAGGGATGGGGGCCCTGTTGAGGGGGAGGGAGGGTGCAGAGGGGCCGAGGAGGACCGCTGACGGGGCCGCCCGAGCGATGCTCCCGGCCAGTGGACAGGCCGCTCAGCCCCTTTGGGGTACACGCCTGCCCAGGCCGCGCGCCCCTCAGGTGCGTGGCAGCAGCCTGGACCTCTTGGCTGATCAGGGCCGCGGCGCGCGGTAGGCGGGGAAGTAGTCCGTCCGGGCGCTGCCCGCCGACAGGCTGGCATATCGCTCCGGGTCGCAGATGAGCTCGTGCGTGTAGAACTGGGAGGTCGCGTTCGCGAAGCCCCGCTTGAAACGCTCGAGGCTGTCGCCCCGCTGGAGTCCTCCTCCCAGGTGGACCGGGGCGCCGAGCTTCAAGGAGAGCTCGACCAGCACCGTGATGTCATTCTTGGCCGGTGACTGCGCGACGTACGTGTCCGCCGCCCCCCCGATGTAGTCGTGCAGGTACCCGTCGCTGAGGACGGCGAGCCCCGTGGAGGCAACGTGGCCATCCGGAGCGCGGGTCGTGACGAGCCAGGCGACGGGCGAGGAGAATGCCTCCGCGAACCACGCGTCCGAGAAGAAGTACCGGGAGCTCGCGCCGTTGCGGACCATGATCTGCCGGTAGACCGCCTTGAAGACTTCCCGCTCCTCTTGCGAGGACTCCCTCACGGGGCAGCAGGTGGTCGCATAGCCAAGCCGGGCGTTGCGGCGGATATCCGCGCCGTGGTCCTTGCGGAACTTCACGGGCCGGGTGCAGTCGATGAGGCTCACCTCGGTCCTGGCCGTCCCGCCCGCGAAGCAGCACGGCCCCCCGATCCTGTCGCGCACGAAGATGCTGACGAGCTCGGTGCCTGCCCAGTCCACTGCTTCCTTGGGTACCTCGCTCAGCCCATCCAGAACCCCGCCCGGGAAGCCGTAGGGGGAGACGGCGTCGCGGTAGGGAGTGCCCTCGATGGGCCGCACGATGAGCGGGAGCCGGAGCGTTCTTCCCGCGCCTCCGTCGACGACGAGGGTGTGCGTCACGCCCTCGGCACGCAGGTGGTGCGCCGAGCGAAAGTAGTCCTCCGACAGCGCCGATTTCCCCTCGTCGGGGACCAGGACGGCCCTCAGCTTCGTCGTCTTCATTGTCATACCCGGCTGCTCCCCCCGTTATGTGTTCCAGAAAAGTATAGGAGGGATGAGGGCCCTGTTGAAGGCGTGGCTACCCGGAGTCAATTGCTCTTTCCCCTTGGCGACAATTACACTTCCCCATCGGGTTGATGCTCTACCGGTTGCGAGAGAAGCACGCCTCGCATGGGCGGTGCCCACGATACTCACGTGGGCACCAGATGCTGAGAGTCTATGTCGAGGACGAATGTGCCTGGAGCCCGACGGCTCCCTCGACCCATCCACGCATGTGCATGAATGGATTGATGGATGACGCGCGATCAGCGAGCCTTGGGCTCGGCCTTGTTTGCTGGCGCGCCCGTCCCACTCCACTCCGTCTTTCCGTCCGGCTGAACGCGCGCATCCACACGAGGCTGCTCCTGGCCATCCAGGAGCTTGAAGCTCGTATTTCGTGCCTCGTCCACGCCCAGGTGCACGCGCTCTTGACGCTGACCATCATTCACGAAGAGGTAGGCGCTACCATCAGGCTTGACGACGAAGCCCACGCGCTCGGAGACGTCATTCCCCATATAGCCATCCAGAATGATAGCGCTGCCCTCACCATCAATCGTGCTCATTCCGCCCACTTCATCTCCATTGGCGTTGAAGAGGATGAGCCCATGTCTGGCCTTCTTGACTTTTTGCACCTTGCCGTCGATGCGGACCTCGGTGCTGTCGGCTTCCAGAACGAGCCGCTCCACGCCCTTGTCATCCACGATGGCCAGGCGGTGCAGCTTCATGGACTGAGGGGCGACATCCGCGGCGGGCGTCGCTTTCCCGGCGCCCAGCAGCAACAGAGACCCTCCAAGGAGCGAACCACCCAGAGTCCAGCGCAGATATTTCCCCTGCCGTTGGACCTGCTTCTTGAGTGACGCGAGCTCTTGTTCCAGTTGGTTTTCACGTTCCATTTGAGCGCTCATTCCAGGTTCCTCTCCGTAGGACAACGATCATGAATCCCTTGCCCAGGACGCATGGTCGAAGCACGGAACTATCAGCAGTTCCATTGGATGTTCGGCAATGTTTTCAGGATTTCTTCGTCATGGAAGTATCATGGCGCAGGCTGGCTCACGAAGAATGTCCAGCATTCCAGGTGCAATGACCAGGAGGCGCCGGGGCATCTCGCGAGCCGCGGGTGTGTTCACGAACCGGGCGATGGTGAGGCTCGCAGAAGTCATGTGTGTGCTGGCCACATGGGATGCACCCCATCACGTGAGCCAGGCCAGGTGGCGCGCGCCGTGAACTCCAGCGGCATCCAAGCCCCTGCCGTGCCCCTCAAAAGGCCGCCAACCCCGCACCTCGAGCACCTCGCCCGCGGTCCTTCGGGAGGCCGGGAGGCTCACCACGATGCGGCGGGTGAGCTCTCGGAGCGAACGGCCCCGCTCCTCTCGGTCGGCCCTCGCCTGCCTACCCTCCGGGCCGCTCAAGAATCATGGCTTCTTGCGCATGCTCCATCCGGGGCTTCGAGTTCGCCCACCTCCAGGCTCACGCCATTCTTTGCGCCTCGCGTGGCCGGTAATGGACGAACGTCTCGAGGTCACCGAAGCGGATTTCGCCGGCTTTGACCCAGAACGGGTCGTCGTCCAGCACGTGCCGATGCACCGGGTTTGCATACATGACATGAATTGGCCGCGGCTCGGCTTGGAGCGAACCCCGAATGTTGTTGAGCACCTGGATGAGCACGTTCGACACCGACTGCGCGACGAAACCCATGCAGGATGGCCAGAATCAAGGCCCGCCCCTTCCCTGAACCGAAGTCCACGAAGGCCCCGTCAGGATGGATTGCGAAGGAGCGCATCGCCGACAAGAAGATAGCGGACTTGACCGGTTGGTAGAACGTCCCTTGTTCTTTGTTATCGCCAACGACATCGAGGCCCTTCAGATCAATCCACTCCCCGGTGCGTACTCCGTGCCGGAGGTCAAACAGAGCATCCTCCGTAAATGCGTGGATGACCCTGAGAGTCGGTGCAATCCCGCGGCTTCGCAGCGAAGCAACAATTCGAGTCAGTGCATGCATAGGCTGGAACATACGGCTTGCCGACGAGAACTTCCTGGCGCGATCGGAAAGGGTGTCAAACACATCGCACAGTCGGATGGATCGCCACGCACCGTCATACGCGTGGGGTTGGCCTCGCTGCTGAAGTCAATCCCGAGGCGTACCTCGCGGACGTCCTCACGCGGGTGCAGTCCCATCCCAACAGCCGCCTGGACGAGTTGCTGCCGGTTGCCTGGAAGCGCCTGCGTGCGGCCGATACCTCCTGAACTCGCCCCGCGCTGACTTTCGCTCCGAGCACGACGACTGCTCCGCTCGCGATCCTCGCTGAGCACGGCACCCGTCCGTCTTCAAGCCCCTCTTCCCCCGTCGAATGCCGGACGGGGAGACCCAGCCACCTGACCCGCGTTCACCCTCAACCGCGATGCCCGAGGAACTGTGGGTGCCTCCAGTCCCACAGCCGCTCGGGATGGCTGTCCACGTCCAACGGGAGGCTGTTCCACTCGTACACCTTGCGCGAGCTGGCTCCATGGATGTGGATGACCAGGCTCACCAGCGCCAACGCCGCGAATGCGACGGTGAGCGGGCGGCGCGAGCCCTCGCCGCTCCAGCGAAGCTCGCGCACCACGGGCACCAGGAAGAAGGTGAGGTAGGGCACCATGTCCGTGAAGAAGCGCGGCCCGTACGAGTGCCCTGCCCACCAGTGCGGGAAGGACGAGACGGCCAGCCAGTGCAGCACCACGGCGGCCAGCAGGAAGCCATGCAGCCGCGTGAAGGAGCGAGCGCGCGCCTCCAACACCAGGCCCCAGAAGCTCAGCAGCACCACCGGCGTGTACACGAGCAGCCCACGCCCGGGGGACACGAGGTTGCCGACGAGCGCCTCGGCGAAGCGGACCCAGCTCAGCTCCAGCCGATCCGCGTGATAGTACGGCGCCAGCACGGAGCCGTAGTGCGTCAGGTTCACCACCACCCACGGCACGGCCACCGCCAGCGCGCCCGCCAGGAACTTCGGCACCTGACGAGGGTACGTCCACAGCACGTACACGGAGAGCAGCAGCACCGACACGCTGTTGGTGGGCCGCATGGTGTACGCCACCGCGAGCGGCAGCCCCGCCCACCCGGCCCACCGTGACTCCTGCTGCGCCTTCACCAGACACAGCAGCACCAGACTCAGGCACAGCAGCGAGGGCCCGTGCTGCCACAACGCGCGGCTCGCGGTGGACAGGGCGGGCGTGCACATGACGAAGACGGTGGCCAGCAGCAGAGCGCGCCACCTCGACAGCTTCAGCGTGCCCAGGCTGTACATCACCACTCCCGCCAGCGCGACCATCACCGAGGCCATGTAGCGCTGCGGCTCGTTCCAGCGCTCCAGGTCGATGGCGCCCGTGGCGTCGTACAGGCTGCGCCAGCGCTCCAGTGCCTGCGCGAACCGCGGATGAATCCCGCCGAGCGGCTCGCACACCCGGACGAACACGTCCGTCAGCACCACCAGGGGCAGGGCCGCCAGCGAGGGACCCAGGGGGAAGAAGTTGTAGACGTGGCCATTCACCTCGTACAGCCCGTGCCGGTACTTCTCGAAGGTGGGCGCGTACTCGTCCAGATCGATGTTCCCTTCGCGCAGCAGCGACACCGCGGTGGGCAGGGTGAGCTTCGAGTCGAAGGGCGTCCCCACGGGGAAGGCCGCCAGCAGCGCGAAGAAGGCCGCGAACAGCAACACCCGCTCGCGCCACACCCGGGGCCTCGAGGAGGCCATGGACGTGGAGACACTGGAAGCCGAGGGGACGGAGGGGGCGGGTGACATGCTCATCGTGAGGGAGGGGCCAAGGGCCTCATATCAGCGTCTGGGCTGGCGCCTCGCGGCGATTCCGTTCGCCAGCGCCACCTGCTGCTTCCAGTGGCCATAGAGCCGGCCCTGCGACGCCAAGCGATCCAGCTCGCGCCGCGTCTCGTCGTCCACCGAGCCCGGTGGGGCATCGCGGTAGGGAGTCCCCGGCAGGGGCATGAACGTGTGCCCGTGCACCTTCGCCCCGAGGTCCGACAACCGCCTCATCAACGACAGCGTCGCCTGCACGTCCTCCGGCGCCTCTCCCGGCAGCCCGAGGATGAAGTCCACGTTCGGCACGAACCCGCTCTCCACCGCGAGGCTCGCCGCCCTCACCACCGTCTCCACGTCGTGCCCGCGGTGGCTCGCCTGGAGGATGCGCTCGCTCCCGGACTGGCCGCCGATGATGAGGTTATCGTTGTCCACGTAGCGCTTGAGCAATGCCAGCGCCTCGGGCGTCACGTGCTCGGGTCGCACCTCCGACGGGAACGTCCCGTAGAACACCCGCCCGTCGGGGCCCATCGCCTCGCGCACCGCCGCCAGCAACCGCTCGAGCGCCTCCAGGTTCACCGACTCGTCCGGCGAGCCGTACGACATGGACGTCGGCGTGATGAAGCGCACGTCCCGCTTGCCCGCCTCGCGCAGCACCCGCGTCCAGCGCGCGATGTTCTCCACGCTCCGGTGCCGGAAGCGCGCCTTGTTCATGAAGGGCGTCTGACAGAACCGGCACGCGTAGATGCAGCCGCGTGTAATCTCGATGGCCCCGAACATCGAGTGCCTCGCCGCGAACGGCGGGTACGTGTCCAGCACCACACCCTCGCCCCGCCCCTGCGACACCATCCGCCCTTCCACCAGCCGGGACATTCCCCGCGTCTGCCGGGGCTCCTCGCCGCGCACCAGCCGGCCGAGCAGCTCCAGCAACACGGGCTCGCCCTCGCCCACCGCCACCAGGTCAAAGCCCGCACGCAGCGTCTGCTCCGTCTCCGCCGTGGCGTGCACCCCACCCGCGATGCACAGCACCTCGCGGCCCTCCAGCCGCTCACGCAGCCACGCCAGCTCCTCGGCCGCCGCGGGGAAGCTCGCCGAGTAGAACGACCACGCCACCACCACCCGGTACCCCTCGTCGAGGCACTGGCGCACCGTGGACAGTAGCGACTCCCGGTCCCTCGGGAAGCGCAGGGCCACGTCCTGCCCCACCTCGTCCGCCTCCACCGCCCCCGCGAGGACGGTGAGCGCGTACTTTCCCGGGTACTGGTAGCTCAGGACGAGCGCGACCTTGTTCTTGGACGACATCTCCCACGCAAACTAACACGGGAAGTCGGGCCACGACGGCTCGCTCAGTTCCTCGGCCGGGCACGCGGCGAGCATTCTGGCCCAGGCGGGCGGGCCTACTCGGTCGGAACATCCAACGAAAATCCGTCATCAGGACGTCTTCTCAGGACTCCTGGAGGCGATGCAGTGCCCGTGCGGCATCATCGAAGACCTTGGCAAGCACGGGCTCCGCCGGCCGGTGGGCCTCGATGAGTGGCGCGTCCTCGGGACGCCCCACATGCTCGAGCAGGACGGCGGCTCGGAGGGAACAGTTGGGTGAGGAGCTGGCAGCCACGCACTTGCGGGCCACCTCGCGCAACCGGGAGCGGGCCTCTTCCGGGAGGCTGGGGAGGAGCTGCTCCGGGTGCAACAGCAACAGAGCGAAGAGGTCCTCACAGTAGTACGTGGCGGCCCCTTTCTGGCGCGCGGCCGTATCGGCCAGGGCATGGGCCGTGGCAATGAAGGAGGGAAGGGTGGCCCACAGCGTTTCGGGTACTTCTTCCGTGAGGACCGCGAGTACCTCTGCCTTCTGCTCCACGGGCACCGACAGGTCTCCGGCCCACGTGCCGAGCTCTCCTGGCGACTTCTCCAGCAGCACGAGCAATCCGTGCAAAGGGGTCGGTCGGGTAGAGTCGAGCCGCGCGACGGCCTCGCGGACGGCCGGAAGCAAGTCAGGGTGGCGCCTGCGCCAGAGCGCACAGGCCACGGTATTCAGGTCCGAGCGCCCTGCTTCACCAGCGGTCAGGTGCTCCAGCCGGCGGACGAGGACGTCCCGAGCGCGCGTCGCCTCGATGTGTCCGAGCGCTTGGGTGATGGCTTCCACGACGGACTCACCGTCAAAGTTCCCCCGCGCCTCTTCGAGGGCGAGCTGCTGCTTCAGCCGTCTGGCGCTGGCGTTGCCGCCCAGCTCACCCAGGCCGAAGACCGCGGCTTGACGGACAAGGGGAGCCGGATCCTCCAGCATGGCTTCCAACAAGGCTCGGGCCTTGCGAGAGCCGGGCTGCCGTACCAGGGCCTGGGCTCGGGACTCGTCCCCAAACCTGCAGGCCGCCACCAGTTCGTCCCGCCACTGCTCTATATCCATACCTCGCGCCATGGATTCTCCGGGCCTCGAACCTATGGGTACTGCACACCGGGAGGCACACTCAGGACGAGCGCGACCTTGTTCTTGGACGACATCTCCCACGCAAACCAACACGGGAAGTCGGGCCAGGTCGGCTCGCTCAGTTCCTCGGCCGGGCACGCGGCGGGCGCGCTCCGGAGTAGGCCACCATCCCTGGAGCGAGACCGGTGGACAGGCCCGCGATGGCCCGCGAACCGTCAGGAGAGGACGACCCGGCCCCGGTGGAGACCCCGGCCAGGCCCAGGCCCCTCCCACTCCGAGCGGCATCCTCCTCCAAGAGCACTTCGGCCAGCAGGCGCCGGTAGCCCTCCAGGCCGATGGCGCGCAACTGTGCGTGCAGGGCCAGGGCGCTCGGGGCCTCCAGCGAGCGCAGGCTCACCGAGCGCAGCTCCACGCCATGGCCGAGCAGGAAGAGGCCCGCCGGGAACGAGGCCCGTCCCAGCCACCGGAAATCGAGGCCCACCGAGTCCGCCAGGTGCAGGTGCCGCAGGCGCGCCCGGAGGTGGGCGAGCGACTCCAGCACCCGGGGCTCGAAGCCGAGCGGGTTGCCGTGGAAGTCATAGCCATTGAAGACGCAGTAGAGGCCACCCCACGCCGCGTCCGCGTGCAGGTGCACGGGCCGCAGTCCGTACAGCGAGGTGATGGAGTCCACCACCTCGCGCAGCTCCCTCACGTCATCCATGGCGGAGGAGCCCTCGGCCCCCGCAGCCGCCACCACGTAGATGGGCACATCCCCGCCCGCGACGACGGCCAGCATCTTCGCGCGCAGATCCGCGGGGTTCATCGTGCCGTCCTCGCGCTTCCTCACGCGGATGAGGTGGTAGCCGCCGATGCCCGTGGTCTCCACCGCCTCGAGCAGGGCGTCGTCTCCCCCTTCCACCGCGAAGCAGTAGAGGTTGCGCGGCACGCCCTTCCTCCGGGCCTCCGGCGCATGCTTCGCGATGGCCACGCGCAGCCCCGCCAGCACCGCGGCGCGTGCGCTCCAGGTGGTGCGGCCCCCGCTCCGTGCCTCGTCGTAGCCCACCACCCTCGACACCATGGCGGCGACACGCGACTCCGCATCGTCCACCCGGAGGCCCTCCTCTCGCCGGGCCTCGCCGCCGCTCGCGAGCAGCGTGGTCACGGCGCCAATCACCCCGGGCAGGCTCACACCGGAGGGGGGCCCCTTCATCAGGTACAGCAACTGCTCCACCACCGCTTCCAGGCTCTCACCCCGCGCGGGCAGCTCACGCGGCTCGACGCGGCGCCCATCATCATCGAGCAGGCCCGCCCGCTCCCATTGCTCCGGAAGCACGGAGGACGCGCGTGCCGGGCCCTCCGACGCGAGGAGCCGCCCGAGCAGGCTCAGCAACAACCGCTGCTGCTCGGGGGTACAGGCCTCGAGGGAAAACAGATGCTCCAACACGGGGGTGGACGAGCTCATGACACGGTCTCGGCAGGGCACACGCCTCCCGCCCGAGATGCGGACCCGCCCCCGTCCGAAAAGCCGCCCATGGAATTTGAATGCCGGCGCATCTACCGGTCGGGCACGCCACTGTCGAGTGACGAATGACCGACACACGGGCATCAGCGCTTCACACGGTTCGCCTGACTTCCGCGATGAAGTAGAATCTGTGTCATCGCCGGGGGGTGCACAGATGGCGGAACAGAATCACGGGTGGGCGTTAGGCAGACACCGGGTGTGGCTCGCTCCTAGCGTACGAGAGGCCGAGGAAAAGGCACGCACCGCCGTCACCCACCCGCGAGCGAAGCGGCTGAACAACGCCGGGTAGGACGTGCGACTCCATGGACCACGCCACCCAGGTCGAGCTCATCCACCGCATCCAGGAACACCTGCGCACGGGCACCACGCACATGGAGGCCGAGGAGTCGCGCATCCCCGTGGAGTGCTACCTGCGCGCGGATCGGCTGGAGGCGGAGCGGGAGCTACTCTTCCAGCGCCGCCCGCTGCTGGTGGCGCACAGCTCTCAACTCGCGGAGCCCGGGGACTACCTCACCCACGACGCGAGCGGCCTGCCGCTGCTCGTCTGCCGCACGGCCTCGGGCGAACCGGCCGCCTTCCTCAATGTCTGTCGTCACCGAGGCACCCGGCTGGTGGAGGAGGAGCACGGCCGGCGCAAGCACGCCTTCGTCTGTCCGTACCATGCCTGGACGTACGACACCGAGGGCCGCCTGCGCTCGGTGCCTCACGAGGAGGGCTTCCCCAGCCGCCCCTCCGAGTCCGTGGGACTGGCGCGCGTGTCCGTCGCGGAGCGGTTCGGTTTCCTCTGGGCCCAGGGCCGCAAGGACTCGCGCTTCGCCGCCGATGCCTTCCTGGCCCCGATTGCCACCGAGCTCGCCAGCTACGGGCTGGAGAAGCACGTGGTGTACCGGCCCCAACGCCTCGAGCTGAGGCTCAACTGGAAGATCGCCATCGAGATCTTCCTCGAGGCCTACCACTTCCGCCACGCGCACCGGACCTCCATCTACCCGCTCTTCATCGACAACGTGGGGCTGATAGACCGGCTGGCACCGCACATCCGGTGCGTCTATCCCAAGCGCACCCTGCGCGACCTGGCGGGCACTCCCGAGGAGACATGGCAGCTGCGCGAGCACGCCAACATCCTCTACTTCGTCTTTCCCAACACGCTGATGCTGGTGCAGTCGGACCACATCAACATCATCACCGTGTTCCCGCTGGACATCGACCGGACGGACTTCCACTCCGTCACGCTCATCCCCGAGGCACCCACCTCCGAGAAGGCCCTCCGGCATTGGGACAAGAACGTCGACCTCGTCCTGAACGTGATGCAGGAAGACAGCCGCCTCGGCGAGTCCATCCAGCGAGGGCTGCGCTCGGGTGCCAATGCCTCGCTGCGCCTGGCCCGCTTCGAGCACGGCCTGCGCTACTTCCACGAGGCCGTGGATCAGGCGCTCGGGAGCCGAGGTTAGCGCGACGCCACCGCCAGCCGCAGGGTCCGGAACAGGCGCGCCAGATCCTCGGGCCGGTAGTGCGCGTTGAGCCCGCTCGGGTTGGGGAGTACCCAGACGCGCGCCCCGCCCAGCGTCTCCGACTGCGGCCCCAAGGAGGCCCCGGGGTGCCCGAAGGCCGTGCGCCACGCGCCGATTCCCAGCACCGCCAGATACTTCGGACGGTAGCGCCGCACCTTCGTTTCCAGCCGCCGCCCGCCCTCGGTGAGTTCCTCCGCCGTCAGCACGTCCGCCGACACCGTGGCCCGCTCCACCACGTTGGTGATGCCACAACCGAGCGAGAGCAATTCCTGCTGCTCGGAGGGCGCCAGCAGGCGGTGCGTGAAGCCCGAGGCGTACAGCGCCGGCCAGAACCGGTTGCCCGGCCGCGCGAAGTGGTGGCCCACGACCGCCGAGTACACGCTGGGGTTGATGCCACAGAAGAGGACCTCCAGCCCGGGGGCAATGAGGTCCGGCATCTTCCTGCCCACCGCGGCGAGGAGCTCGTCCTTCGTGGGTCTGCGAGGTGACTTCAAACGTTCCTCCCAACCCCTGAACCTATACCGTCTGGCTGGCGTCTGCATCCTCCACCGGATGGTGCAGCGGTGGACGGAGCCCCTCCCCGGCCCCCTTCCCCGCCGGGCGGGACGGCTACAGTCGAACCACCATGCGCACCCTCGATATCAAGGACGGGATGATCGCCTCCGTCCTCGTCGCCGATGAGCTCGCCTCCACCCAGGATGGCAGCCTGGACATCGTGGTCCGCCTCCGGGATGGCCGGCGTTTCGGCCTCACCCTCTTCACGCTCGACCACGTGCGGCGCCAGCTCGACCAGGCGCTCTCCTTCGTCACGCCCGGGATGCTCGTCGTGAAGCACTTCTCCGACGAGGCCATCCTCGACGCGGTGCGCTCGGCCATCCGCCACGACATCGAGCGCCTCGGCGTGCTGCAGCCGCCCATCGAGCAGTAGCGGGGCTCACACCTCCCGGGCGAGCGCCACGAGCCGCTCCCACACCGCGCGCACGTGCCGCTCCTCGGTGCGCGGGGCGCCGATGGCCATGCGCAGCACGTAGCGCGCGGGCACTCCGTCCACCACGGGCAGCACGGTGTGGGTGAGGAAGGCCTTGCCGCTCGCGTTCAGCCGCTCCAGGAGCTGGCGGTTGCGCGCGTCCGTGGCCGCGGGCTCCTCGCCCGGCCTTGGCCGCAACCGGAAGCACACCAGGGCCAGCGATCGCGGGACAGCCAGCTCGAAGCGCTCGTCGGCCTCCACCCACGAGGCGAACTGCTCCGCCTGCCGCACGTGCTCGCGGAGGTAGGCCCGCAGCCCCTTGGCGCCGTAGTGGCGCAGCACGAACCACAGCTTCAGCGCGCGGAAGCGGCGGCCGAGCGGCACCTGCCAGTCCCGGTAGTCGATGACCGCGCCGCTCGAGGTGGCCGCGTTGCGCAGGTACTCGGGCATGACGCTCAGCGCGTCCAGCAGGGCCTTGCGGTCCCGCGTGTAGAAGGCGTTGCAGTCGAAGTTGGTGAGCAGCCACTTGTGCGGATTGAAGGAGAAGGAGTCCACGCCCTCCAGGCCGTCCAGCATCGCGCGGTGCTCGGGGCAGATGAGCGCGGAGCCCGCCCAGGCCGCGTCCACGTGCAGCCACCCGCCCGCGCGAGTGAAGCCCGTGCGCTCCAGCACCTCGCCGATGGCGCGCACCGGGTCCATCGCGCCCGAGGAGGTGGTGCCCAGCGACGCGCACACGAAGAAGGGCTGGCGGCCGGCGGCCAGGTCCTCGCGAATGGCCTTCTCCAGCACGTCCGGGCGCAGGGCGTACCGGTCATCCGTCTCGAGCTGACGCAGGTGCACGCCGTCCGACGCGCCGCGTGCCACGCCCGCCAACATGGCCGCCTTCAGCACGGACGAGTGCGCCTGCGTGGAGGTATAGGCCACCAGCTCCGCCTCCCGCCCGAGCCCACGCCGCACCCGCTCGCGCGCCGCCACCAGGGCCACCAGGGTGGCCTCGCTCGCGGTGCCCTGGATGACGCCGCCGCCCGTGCCCGAATCCGAGCGGAACGAGGCCGGCAACCCCGTCAGCTCGGCCAGCCAGTCCAGCACGCGCGTCTCCATCTCGGTGGCGGCGGGGCTGGTGGACCAGAGCATGCCCTGCACGCCCAGGCCGGCGGACAGCAGCTCGCCGAGCACCGCGGGCCCCGACGCGTTCGCGGGGAAGTAGGCGAAGAAGGAGGGCGACTGCCAGTGGGTGATGCCGGGCAGCACCACGTCCTCCAGGTCGCGGAAGAGGGACTCCCAGCCCGCGTCACCGCCCAGCCCCTCCTCGGGCGGGTGCGCGGGGAGCTTCGCCATCACCTCGCCCGGAGCCGCCGCCGAGCGCACCGGGAAGGACTCCAGCCGGGACCAGTAGTCGGCGATCCAGTCCACCATCCGATGGCCCAGCCGCCGGAACTCCTCGGGGCTCAGGTGGGGCACCGCCCCTTCACGCGTGTCGCTCATCTCGGTTCTCCTCAGGGGGTCGGCTCCTCATACGACGGTTCAAGACGGGCCCTCGCTCATGTTCGACACCCAACGAACAGGGCCACGCACCCACGTTCCTCCTGTATTTCAAGAAGCCGTACCCTTCGAGATTGCCTTTTCAGGGTCAACGCGGCGCGTCGAAGCCGGGCGGAAGAGCGTGCAGGCGGCTGACGGGGTGGACGGGTGGTGTATGGTGCCCCCCCTCTGCGGTCCCCCCGTGAGAGGGGGGATCCGGGTACTCCCATGCTCGTCCTGCGCGATGTCCAGAAGACCGACCTGCCCGGCCTGAAGCGGCTCGCCGCGGTGCTCAACACCGTCAACCTGCCCAACAACGAGGAGACGCTCGAGGCCATCATCGACAAGTCCGTGAAGAGCTTCGCGGGCAAGGTGAAGAACCCCTTCGAGCGCGAGTACCTCTTCGTCCTGGAGGACGTGCGCAACGAGCTCATCATCGGCACGTCGATGATCATCGCGCAGCACGGCACCTTCGAGGCGCCGCACATCTACTACGACGTCTCCGAGCGCGAGCACTACTCGGCCACCATCGGCCGGCACTTCCGGCACAAGGTGCTCTCCATCGGCTACAACTACGAGGGCCCCACGGAGATCGGCGGCCTGGTGGTGGATCCGCCCTACCGCGCCACGCCGGACAAGCCGGGCAAGCAGCTGTCCTACGTGCGCTTCCTCTTCATGGCCATGCACAAGCGGATCTTCCGTCCGCGGGTGCTCGCCGAGCTGCTGCCACCGCTGATGCCGGATGGGCGCAGCCTGCTGTGGGAGGCGTGCGGCAAGAAGTTCACCGGCCTCACCTACCAGGAGGCGGATCGCCTCAGCCGGCAGAACAAGGAGTTCATCAAGGAGCTCTTCCCCAACTCGGACGTCTACGCGTCGCTCTTCCCCGAGCGCGTGCAGAAGGTGCTCGGCGAGGTGGGGCCCAACACCCAGGGCGTGCAGCGGATGCTGGAGCGCGTCGGCTTCCGGTACGTGGAGCGCATCGACCCGTTCGACGGAGGCCCCCACTTCGAGGCCAACCTGTCGGACATCACCCTGGTGCGCCGCTTCCGCTCGGTGAAGCTGGCCGACGAGGACTTCGAGATGGAGGGCGACGACGTGCTCGTGGCCTTCGAGCGCGAGACGGGGCGCAACCGCTTCCGAGCGGTGCGCACCATGGCCCGGCTGGACGACAAGCACGCCTACCTGCCGGCGAAGGCCAAGGAGCTGCTGGACGTCCCCGAGGGCGCGAAGCTGTCCGTCATCCCCTTCGACTGAGCAGGGCCGCTACCGCGCACGAGGCCGGCGCACCACGCGGTGCTCGCCGCGCAACAGCGCCAACCACCGCTCCCCGGCCTCCACCGAGGAGCCACCGGGCTCGGCCACGGCGAGCGGCAGATGGGTCTCGGGAGTGACGGGATCCAACGAGGTAGGGTCCAGGTCCAGCGTGCCGCCCCCCGCGAGCCCCACGCGCACCCAGGCATGGGGACGGGCCGGGCCTCCATCCACGACGAGCAGGCCGTGAACCAGCGCCACCCGCTGCCCCCGCGCCGACGCCCGTGCCGCGAAGCGCAGCGCATGGGCCAGGCACCCACCCGCCTCGCCCTCGCCGTTCTCGTTCCAGTCCGCGGCGCCCGGGCCCTTCTCCGGAAAGGACGCGTGGATCGCCTCGGCGAGCGTGCGCGCCTCCCCGGCCTTCCAGCCCGTGAGCCAGGCAGGACGTGCCTCGAGCGGCCAGGAGGGAGAGAAGGCGAGAGGGCCCTCTTCGCCCTCCACGGGCAGCCCCTCCGAGAAGAGCTCCGGCGGCGGCCTCAGCCGGGCTCCCGGCGGCACCGCGGTGAAGCGCGACTCCCCCACCACCAACGCCTCCATGCGCCCGCGCGCGTCATACCGCGCGGTGAAGGGCTGGCCGAACATCGTGCCCTCCACCGTGTCTCCCCGGATGGCGGTGACGCAGTGTGGGCCCTCGCGGCCGGACAGCTCCTCACGCCCCATCACGCACCCGAGCGCGGGAGGGCCCCGCCACAACCAGAGCGCCTGCGGAACACTCGGGCGCCCCTCCACGGTTTCCCCTGGCCCCAGCTCCAGGGTCACCTCCCGCACGCGCGCCCCTACATGCTCCCCGCGGGTGTGCAGGTGGCGTGAGATATAGGTGAAGCGCTTCTCTCGAGTTGCGAGGGAAAGGGTGACGGTCCCCACCGGCACGCCCCGCCAGGCGAAGACGAAGCGAGCTGCCTCCTCGGGGGAGGGAGAGGGCGGAACTCCCCCCGCTGTCAGTGCGAGCAGGAGTACGGGAACGAGAGCGGACACGCCTCCAGTGTGTGACGATTTGAGGACCCGGGCGAGAATGCGGGATACCGTGTGAACCCGTTCTCTCATGGCCGCCAAAAAGTACCTCCTCGCGTTCATGGCCGTCGGAGGGCCCGTCATCGCCCTCGTGCTCGGCGGGCTGCTCCACCTCGTCACCGGCCAGCCCAATGACTGGCGGGGCTGGTCCGTGCTGCTCATCGGCACCCCCCTGATGCTGCTGATGACGGCCTACTGCTTCTGGTACCTGTGGGCGGGGGAGCGCGCCAGTGAGCGCACCAGCCTGCTCTCCCGGCTGGCCGAGGGAGACCTCACCAACAACGCCTATAGCTATAGCTACAGAGGCATGGGGGAGCAGCGCGAGGTGCGCCGGCTGCTCTTCTCTCTGCGCCGCGCGCTCAGCCAGGTGCAGCGGGTGACGGGCAACGTGCGCCGCACCTGCCAGGGTGTCTCCGAGGAGGTGCGCGTGCTGCTCGAGGCCGCGCGCCGTCAGGGCGGCGCGGTGGAGCGCTCGCAAGAGTCGGTCAACAGCATGGGCCAGAGCCTCCAGGCCGCGGGCAAGCGCGTGACGCAACTGGAGAGCTTCGCCCAGGAGACGAACGGCTCGCTGGTGGAGATGGCCGAGCGGCTCGGACAGGTGGCAGAGGCGCTGCTCGCGCTGGACGACTTCTCGCACCGCACCACCCAGCAGGTGCAGGCCATGAGCGAGCGGCTGCACCACATCGCCTCCTCGGGCGACGAGCTGGCGCGCTTCGCGAGCGAGGCCGAGGCCTTCGTCCAGCTGGTGCAGACGGGCATCGATGCGGTGCGCCACCGCGCCTCGGAGACGAACCAGCTGGCGCACGCGGTGACGGCCACCGCCGAGCGCGGCGAGGTGCTCGTCAACGACTGCGTCCAGGGCATGTACCGGGTGGAGGAGACGGTCCGCAAGGCCGCGGAGCTGGTGGACTCGCTCGGCGTGCGCTCCACGCAGATTGGCCGCATCGTGGACGTCATCCAGGAGATCGCCGACCAGACGAACCTGCTGGCGCTCAACGCGGCCATCATCGCCGCGCAGGCCGGAGAGCAGGGCCGGCCCTTCGGCGTGGTGGCGGACGAAATCCGCAGCCTGGCCGAGCGCACCGCACGCTCCACGCGGGAGATCGCCACCATGGTGGGCGGTGTCCGGCGGGAGGTGGACACGACGGTGTCGCTGGTGAAGGAGGGCCGCGAGCAGGCCGGCACGGGCGTGCTGCTGGGAGACCGGGCCGCCGAGGCGCTGATGGAGATCCGCACCATCACCCAGCGCACGTTCTCGGCGGTGGAGGCCACGCTGGCGGAGACGAAGCGGCTGGAGGCGCAGGGCGCCACGGTGGTGGAGGCCAGCCGACGGGTGGCCCGGCGCGTGGACGACGTGACGCGGGCGGCCATCGAGCAGGCGGGCCAGGGACGCGAGCTGGTGCACCAGACGCAGCAGATGGCCCGGCTGGCGCAGGAGGCCTCGCAGAAGGCGGAGGGCCAGGCACGCACGGGAAGGGACCTGTCCGGCGCGGTGGTGCGGCTGAGCGCGGCCATCGAGGAGATCCGCGCGGCGCACGACGTGCTGATGCGCGGGGACTCGGCCATTGGCGAGGAAGTGGCGCGAGTGCGCGAGGATGCGCTCCAGGTCATCCGCATTGGCGACGGGTTGAGCCGCACCGTGGACCAGCTGGCGCACGAGGCGGCCAGCCTGGATGGCGAGGTGTTCCGCTTCCGTCTCCCGTCTCCGAAGGCGGGAGGCACGCTGAGCGCGGGCATCCACCAGACGGCCTTCGTCCGAGCCCTGGGCGGGTTGGATCCGCTCTTCGCCGTGGACAACCAGTTGCTGGAGATGAGCTGCTGCGTCTTCTCCAACCTGCTGCGGCTGGACGATGGCGTGCTCGTCCCGGACCTGGCCGAGCGCTGGGAGGCGGACCCCTCGGCACGCCGCTACCGCTTCTACCTGCGCCCGGGCATCAGCTTCCACGACGGGACGCCCCTGAATGCGCGCGACGTGAAGCGCCACTTCGAGCGGCTGCTGGACCCGGCGGTGAAGTCGCCGGACCGCGGCCTGCTGGAGGACGTGGAGGGGGCCAAGGCCTTCGCGGCGGGTGAGGTGCGCGAGGTGGCGGGCATTGAGGTGCTGGACGACCTGACGCTCGAAATCCGCCTGGAGGAGCCCAAGGCCTTCTTCCTGCAGCTGATGGCCCTGCCGCGCACGGCGGTGGCCCGGCTCAACTCGAGCGGCCAGGCGATGGGCACGGGCCCCTTCCGGCAGGTGAGCTTCGACTCGAACCTCATCACACTCGAGCGCAACCCCACCTATTGGCGCAAGGGGCAGCCCCTGTTGGACAGGCTCGAGTTCCACCTGCTGGAGTCGCGCGAGCAGACCGTGAACGCACTCCAGGAAGGAAGGGTGGACTTGGTCTCGTACCTGTTCGCCACGCACGTGGGGTCGCTCGAGCAGGACGGGCAGCAGATCGTCACCAGCACCACGCCCTCCACGTCGTTCATCGGCTTCAACCTGCGGGAGGCTCCCTACAACGACCCGCGGGTCCGCAAGGCCATCCGGGCGGGCGTGGACATCCAGGGGCTGGTGGACCGCTTCCACAAGGGCGCGCGCCTGGCTCGCACCGTGACGCCGCCGGAGCTGCTGGATGACGAGAACCTGCTGCCCGAGCCGCGCCTGGATATCGGCCTGTCGGAGCGCCTGCTGCGCGAGGCCGGGGTGCGGGTGCTGCAGCTGACCATCTACTACGCGGTGGGACGCGACACGTCGGCCGAAGACGCCATCCTCTTCCGGCCACTGGTGGACGCGGGGCTGGTGGAGCTCAAGCACGTGGAGCTGCGCGCCGAGGAGTTCGCCGAGCGGCGGCGCGAGGGGCGGCTCCCGGCCTTCCGGGTCGGGTGGATCGCCGACTACCCGGACCCGGACAACTTCCTCTACTTCCACCTCAACTCGAAGGCGCAGACGGTCTACTCGATGGGCTACCACAACGCGGAGCTGGACAAGCTCACGGCGGAGGCGCGCATCACCGTCGACCCCGAGCGGCGCAAGCAGCTCTACCAGCTCGCGGAGCGGGTGGCCCACGAGGACTGCCCCATCATCCCGCTCTTCCACCACCGCGTGCATGCGGCGGCGAGCGGCCGGGTGCAGGCACTGCGGCTGCACCAGACGCCCCCGCAGGTGCGCTTCGAGGACCTGTGGCTGGACAAGCAGGAGCAGGCCCCGGAGGGCTGAGTCTCAGGGGCGTGCGTGCCGCGAGCCGGAGACGCCGGCCCCCTGGGGCCACCCTCGCGTCTCCGCCGTGACGAGTTCGCCGAGATTGAACGCCTCCAGCCGCCAGATGCCGTCGCGCTCGAGCACGATGTAGACGAAGTGCCCCACGTAGGCGGCACCGGCCACGCGGGGAGCGCCCTGCAACGGGCACATCATGAGCCGCTGGCCATCCGCGAACACCTGCACGTGGGCCCGCGTCTCGCCGCCGAGCCGCATGCTCGTCACCGTGCTCACCGCGCGTCCCTGGAGCAGCGCGGCCTCGTGCAGCACCCCCGGGGACTCCTCCGGCAACACGGACGTCTCCCAGCGCACCGAGCCTCCGCGAGCGTCGAACGCACGCAGCATGAGCTCCTCCTCCTCCGGGGTGCAGGCGGTGGCACGCGAACAGACCCGGGCGAAGGCATAGCCGGTGCCGTCGAGCAACAGCACGGGTTCATCGAACGGTCGTACGATTCTCACGCCCGCGTCCCAGTCCGCCACGGCGGGCGCTCCCCCATCCGCGTCCACGAAGGCCCGCGCGCCCGCGAAGAGCCGGCCTCCCGCCACGGCGAGCGAGGCCCCCGACTCCGGCACCTCCGCGAGCAATGGCACGAGCCGGAAGCCCGCACCTCCATCTTCCGGCTCGGCACGAGCCAACGGCCCGCCCGCGCCGAAGAGGAACACGTCTCCGCGAGAGTCCAGTGCCACCCGCACATCTCCCGCGAAGCCCTCCACGGCGCCCGACCGCAGCACCCCACCATCCGGGGAGAGCACCACGAGCGTCGCCCCCTGCCCGCTCCCCGCGTCCTCGTCCGGCTCCGCCCCGCCATCCCCTGCATCTCGCGGTGTCCATGACACGAGCGACACCACCTCTCCTTCGGAGCCAAGCGCGACACGCCCGGCACCCGTAGCGGGGACGACGTCCCCAACTCCAGGAGGCGGCTCGAGACCCTCGAGAGGAACACGCCACAGGGGGACCCCCGTCCCCGCGATGGCATGGGACTCGAGCCCCTCCGGCTCATGCAGCACCACGCCCGCGTCCGAGACGGCCAGCAGCGCACGCGCCGCACCATCCGGGTAGGGCGTCTCGAAACGCAGGAAACCATTGCTCGTGTATGACACCAGCCGGCATCCGGCATCGCCGCTACACACCGAGGCGAAGAGGGCGTCACCGTGCGAGAGCAACACCGGCCCGCCAGGCTCGAAGACGGGCTCCCCCCCGAGTTCCTGGACGAAGTCAGGTGCGAGCTCCGTCGGGTCCGGACGCATGCATCTGCTGGCGCTGCAGTGCCCCTCCTCCTGGCACGGAGTGGCGGGCGCGCAGAGGAACCCCTCGGGCGTGGGCACCTCCCTGCAGGTGCCGGAGAAGCACAACCGGGCGGAGACACAGTCCACCGTGCCGCAGACGGTGAGGTCCTGGACATCCACCTCGGTGCAACCCCGCTCGCGGTCACACATACCCGCCCGGCAGGGATTGCCCGATGCAGGACAGACCACGGGAGCAGTCACACAGCCCATGTCCGGCGCGCATGCATCCCGGGTGCACGGATTGCCGTCGTCGCACGAACGCGGCGAGCCCACGCACACTCCGGCCTGGCAGCGTCCGTGCTCCTGACACCGGCTGTCGGGGATGCAGGTCGTTCCGTCCGGAGCCTCCGACTCCACACACGCGCCCGGCTCCAGCTCGAAGCGGGACTGACGGCACGGCGTCGAGGGCACACACGCCAGGGGCCGCACGCCCTCCCCCTTCAGGGCCACCTCCTCCGAGTGCCCTCCCGCGGACAGAAGCAGCGTGCCTTCCACCGGACCCTGGCCCGCCGGGAACAGGACCTCCAGCGAGACCGAGCCAGCACCCGGAACGGACACCTCGGCCGCTGGCAGGGTGAACGGTCCACTCCCCACGGAAGCGGACACCGAGACACTGGAGCGGCCCGTCCCCACCACCGTCACCGAGCGGCGTGCCGTCTCTCCTTCGAGTACCCGTCCGAAGTCGAGCACCTGCGACTCCACCCGGAAGTCCCCCCGTGTCCCCCCCACGGGAGGCGCGTCACACCGGCAGCCGCCAGCGAGCACGAACGCCACGAGGAGGAGGAACCAGGGGCGGGAACGAAGCATGGCCGCCACTTAATCGCGGGCCCGCTCGAGCGCTCAACGCCCCCTCGAGCGAGGGATGGATGAAAGACCCTCGCCCTGTCATTCGGGCGACGTCAGCGGGCCTCGTCAGAAGATGGGCGGATATTGGGGCTGGCTCAACCCCTGCGTCTGCCGGATGTATTTCCTGGGCACGGAGCTGGGGACCGGCGGCTCCACCTCCGTCTGCGACACCGCGGGCATCGAGGGGGACAGGGCGCCCACATACAACAACCCGTGGAATCCCTCCTCGGTCGGCTTCTCGAAGAGGCGGATGTTCGGGTTCAACCCCGGAGGCGCCGACACGCGCGGGTGAGGCGTGGTGCCGACGATGCCACACTCGAGGTCCCCCTCACGCTTCAGGTCACAGCCCCAGCGCGAGCCCGGTGCATAGCTCAGGTCGAGCGCCACCAGATTCTTGTCCGCCTTGGCCAGGTGCCAGGCCATGGGGATGAAGTGCTCGTCCCAGGACACGCCCTCCCTGGTCTGCACGTGGACGTTGCCCGCGAGCACGAGGAGCACCTCCTCCCGCTGCTTCTCGCGGCGCACGAGCAACGCATCCGCCATCTGCATGTCCCGCTGACTGCCGGTGGACGTCTCGACACCGAAGGCCACCAGCGACACGGGCAGACCGGAGGCGCGCAGGGAGCGGACTCGGTCCACCAGCTCCATCATCGCGCGGCTGCTCCGCCCGTCCTGGTGGGGCTTGCGCCAGAAGTCGCCGCGCAGCAGCTCGTCTTGATCCGCCGGGGCGCCAGGGCTGGCCAGGTACGCATCCAACCGCGCCTGCTCCACCTGGGAGACGGAGACCCCCAGCGCCACGGGCAGGCCCAGCGCGGCGGCCTCGCACACCATGTCGCCCACCACCTCCGGCGTCTCCCGCGTACCGAGCTGCTCGCCCACCAGCAGCGTCAGCCCGGGCCGCAGCAGCTCGCGCAACCCCTGCACCTGTCGCGGACACGGGCTCTCCGCGGAAGCCGTTGCCGCCGCGTCCGTCTTCCAGCGCTGCAGATAGAACGACGGCTCCCTGCTCAGGGCCCGCGCGGGCGGAGCCTCCCGCACGTTGCCGCTGAGCGTCTCGACGGAAGCGCCCGACTCCAGGCGCAGGGCCAGCACCTTCTCCAGCTCCAGGTCCCGCGTCCCATGCGCCACCCCACCCAGAGAAGAGACCCCTGCCGTCTGGAAGAACTGCGGATTCCGGGTGGAAGGATTGGACATCCACTCCTTCTCCTCCAGGACGGACTTCTTCATGTAGCTGCGCACCTCCACGTCGTTGCCTGTCACGGCGCGGCGCATGCGGAAGATGCGCACCACGGACTGCCGCGGCGCCACCCGGATGCCCACCACGAGGTAGCGCTCGAAGAAGCCATTGCCCCGAGTGCCCGAGACGGGCTGCTTCCATTGGGTGAGGAGCTGGTTGGGGTCCTCGGTCTCCTCGAAGGCGAAGCCCCGCTCCTGCATCAGCGTGCGGGTGGCGGCCAGCGCCTCCTCGACGGGCGTGTAATAGATGTGCTCGTAGCGAGGAGTGGCGTCCTCGGGCTTCACCGCACGTGCACAGCCAAGCACCGAGACCAGTGCCAGCGACAGCAGGAGAGACCGGCTCACGAGGAAGCTCCGGGGCAGGAGAAGCGAATCACCCCAGCAACGTCACGGAGCCGACGGATATATCGGCGCTCACATCGCGGGCGACCTGCGCTTCGCGAGGGCGCGCACCACCACCGCCACCACGCCCACCACCACCAGTCCGAGGACCGCCCGCTGGTAGCGCCACATCAACTCCTCGAGCTGCTCGAGGTTGCCGCCCACCGCCGCGCCCAACGCCAGCACCAGGCCCGTGTGAGCCATCGCCGACAGCGCCCCGAGGATGAGCGCATTGGCGCGCGGCATGTGCGCCGCCCCCGCCGCCACGAAGATCAACCCCCGCACGCCGGGGATGAAGCGGTTGGCCAGCAGCAACCACGGCCCCTTGTGCCGCATCTGCGACTGCATCGACTCCAGCCGCTCATGAGTGATTCCAAGGAAGGCCTCGCCCGGCCGCCGCTCGAAGCGCCCCACCAACCACCGCCCCACCTGGTAGTTGATGAGCGCCCCCACCACACTCCCCGCCACCACCACCAGGAACACCAGGGGCCACGGGTGCTCGCCCCGCACCGCGTACACCCCGCCCAGCAGGGTGATGGTGTCCCCGGGGAACGGCGGCACCACGTACTCCAGCGCCGCCGCCAGCCCGAGCACCAACAGCCCAAGCCATCCGATGTGCGCAATGAGGTTGTCGAGGAGCTCGACCATGCCCCTGCAAATTAAGCAGAGGACTCCGGAGGCGGCAGCACCACGCCCCCATATTGTGAAGCTTCCAGCGTCCCGCACGCCGCCCCGATGTCCTTGCCTCCCGAGTAGCGCCGGGCGATGGGCGCCCCCAGGACCTGCAGATGGTCCCGGAACGCCTTCAGCTCCTCGGGCGAGGGCGGCAGGTACTTCCCCGTCGGGTCCGTCACGTCGATGAGGTCCACCTTGATGGGGATGCCCTCGAACGTCTCCTTCAACGCCAGCGCGTCCTCGCGCCCGAGGTTGAAGCCGCTGATGGCCACGTAGGCGATCATCGCCCGCTCGCGCCGCACCGTGGCGTACTCGCGGATGGCGTCCACCAACTCCGGCAGCGGGTGCGCCTTCTCGATGGGCAGCACCTGCAGCCGCTTCTCCGCAATGGCGCTCGTCACCGAGAAGGCCAGCCGGTACGGGTGCCCCTCGCTCACATAGCGCCGGATGGCCGGCACCATGCCCGCGGTGGAGAAGGTGATGGAGGGGCCGGAGATGGCGAAGCCCGCCGGGTGGGAGAGGATCTGCGCCGCTCGCAGCGTCTCCGCGTAGTTGAGCAGCGGCTCTCCCATCCCCATGAACACCACGCCGCGCACCGGCCGATCCGCCTCGGCGCGGATCTGCATCACCTGGTCCAATATCTCCCAGGTGCGCAGGTTGCGCTTGAAGCCCAGCTTGCCCGTCATGCAGAAGTCGCACGCCAGCGCACAGCCCACCTGGCTGGAGACGCACACCACGTACTTCTCATCGAAGATGGGGATGCGCACCGCCTCCACCCGCCCCCCCAGGGGCGAGGCGAAGAGGTACTTCACGAAGCCGTCATCCGCCTTGCGCCGCTCCACCACCTCCAGGTGGGTCATCTCCGCGTTTTCCCGTAGAAAATCCGCGACGCGCCGCGGCACCTGGGGGGCCTGGCACACCTCCTCGAGCGAGGAGGCCCCATGGGCGAAAATGGAGGCGAACACCTTGCGCACCGCGACCGGCGAGGGCGCGGCGGGGGCCAGGGCCTGCTGTAGCTCCGGCAGCGACAACGACTTCAGGTTGAGCTTCACGGGGAGGACTTGATGCGGGAGCGGAGGAACTCGGAGAGCTTCGCCGAGACCTCCTGCGGCATCTGCTGGGCCAACGCACGTTTACACAGGCCTGGCGTCGCCTTGTACGTGCGCAGGAAATCAATGCACGGCGCGCACCCGGACAGGTGCTCTCGCAAGTGCTGCGTATCCTCGGGCGACAGCTCGCCATCGAGGAAGTCCAACAGGAGGTTGATGGTGTCTTTACACGTGTACATCCGGACCTCGGCCGTGGCCTGCCTCGTCATTCACGAAGATGCCCAGCCGCCTGATGGGTTTCACCCGTTCACTTCGCCTTGATTGTAGAATCGATCGATCGCTTCGCGAAGCGCTAGTCGGGCCCGGTGCAACCGGCTCTTGATGGCGGGGATGGAGTCCCCCGTCGCCTCGGCAATCTGTTCGTAACTGAGCCCTTCCACGTCCTTCAAGAGAAAGACCTCCCGGTACCCCTCGGGCAGGCGGTCGGTTGCCTCCTGGATGGCCCGCCCCAGCTCGGCGTCCAGGATGCGGCCCTCGGCGCTCCGGCTCCAGTCCTGGGCGGGGTACTCGGACAGGCTCCCCCGCTCGGTGAACTCCGGACCCTGGATCTCTTCCTCGGCGGCCTGCACCACCCGGCGGTGGCGCAGCCGCATCAGGGAATTGTTGGCGGCGATGCGGTGCACCCACGAACCAAAGGCCGCATCCCCGCGGAACTCCTTGAGATGTTGGTAGGCGGACAGGAAGGTGTCCTGGGTGATTTCAGCGGCATCCGCCTCGGAGCGGGTCATCCGCACGGCCAGGCCGTACACCTTGTCCCGGTGGGCATCCACCAGCGCCTCGAAGGCGCTGATGTCGCCGGCCTGGGCCCGCGCTACGAGCTGGCGGTCCTCTTCCTTGACGGCCTCGTCGGACATTTGGGGGCGCACCCTCCCAGCCACGCCGTCCGGCGTCAAGCGCGCTCACCGCGCCTGCGTGCTGGGGGACGGCTCACGTGTTGACTGTCCCGGACCCACAACCGATAGGGCTCCAGGGCCCACGCTCCCGCGTAGTCCACCCCGATGCGCGGCCCCCGCGCCACCCGGGCCTCGGGCACGGGTGTCCCCGCCTCGAGGTGAAGCTGCTCGCTCTGCAAGTCCCAACGGTTGTGGGCCAGCGTCAACTCCAGGGCGCGGCACAGCCGCCCCGGTCCGTCCGTCCGGGCCCCGGGGGGCAGTCCCGCCACCGGCTCCACCGCTCGCACCAGCACCGCCGAGGCCACCCCCTCCACGTCCGTCACCACGTTGAAGCAGTGGTACATGCCGTAGATGAGATAGACGTAGGCCTTCCCGGGCGGCCCGAAGAGCACCTCGGTGCGGGGCGTGCGCCCCTTGGCGGCATGGCAGGCCAGGTCGTGCTCGCCCACGTAGGCCTCCGTCTCCACGATGCGTCCCACGCGCCGCCGGCCTCCCTCGTCGAGGATGAGGTGGGTGCCCAACAGTTCGCGGGCAACGGTGAGCGCGGGGCGCGCGTAGAAGGAGGCGGGGAGGCGCACGGTGGTGAACGGATGCCGCCGGCGAGCCGTCCCGTCAACGGCCGGGAAAGCGCCGGGGGCCCGGGGTCTCTCTGGGGAAGCAGGCAGCCGCGGCGCGGCCTCGTCCGAGTGCAAGGACAGTTCACAGCCGGTGGCGGGTGGTGCATTGTGCGCCCACCATGGCTTCCACCGGCCGCATCTCCGGTCTCCTGCTCCCTCTCTTCTCCCTCCGCTCGAAGACCGACTTCGGTATTGGCGACTTCGGCGGGCTCGATGGCCTCTTCCACTGGATGGAGGCGGCGCGTCAGCGCCTGCTGATGTTGCTGCCGCTGCTGCCCACGGCCCCGGGAGACCCCAGCCCCTACGCCACGCGCTCCGCGTTCGGCCTCAACACCCTCTTCATCAACCTGGAGATGCTGCCGGAGTTCCACGCCACCGGCGGCGAGGCGGCGCTCTCCCCCGAGGAGAAGCGCATGCTGGCCGAGGCGCGCTCGGCGACCCGCATCCGCTACGACTTGGTCTTCCGTCTCAAGGGCGCGGCCTTCCGGCGGGCCTTCGAGCACTTCGAGCGCACCGAGTGGCCCCAGGGCCCGCGCGCCCAGCAGTTCCGCAACTGGCGCCAGCAGCAGGGCGAGTGGCTGGAGAGCTACGCGCTCTACACCTCCATCTCCCAAGAGCGGAACCACTCGCCCTGGTGGGAGTGGCCGGAGCCGCTGAAGAACCGGCACCCGGAGGCCCTGGGGGCTGAGACGGCGCGGCTGGAGCGAGAGGTGCGCTACCACTCCTGGCTGCAGTGGGTGGCCGAGGTGCAGTGGAACGCGGTGCGGGGGCTGGCCAAGGCGCGCGGCGTGCTCCTGTGCGGCGACGAGCCCTTCATCATCGGCCAGGACAGCTCGGACGTGTGGGTGCACCGGGACGTGCTGCGCCGCGACGCGCGCCTGGGCGTGCCTCCGGACGCCTTCTCCGCCACGGGCCAGGACTGGGGCCTGCCCTACTTCGACTTCGCGCAGATGGAGAAGGACGACTACCGCTGGCTCAAGTCGCGCGCCACCAAGGCGGCCAGCTACTACGACCTGCGCCGGGTGGACCACGCGGTGGGCTACTTCCGCCAGTGGATCCGCGACGAGAAGACGCCCACCGGCCGCTTCATCCCCGACCACGAGGAGGCCTGGAAGCGCTACGGCGAGCTGCACTTCCGCCTGCTGTCGAAGGACGCGGGCATCGTCGCCGAGGACCTGGGCGTGATTCCGCCCTTCGTGCGCACCATCCTCAAGGACCTGGGCCTGCCGGGCTACCGGGTGCTGCGCTGGGAGCGTGACGACAACGTCTACCGCAACCCGCATCAGTTCCCGGCCGTGTCGCTCGTCACCACCGGCACCCATGACACCGAGCCCGTGGCCGAGTGGTGGGAGGCAGCCTCGGAGGAGGAGCGTCAGGGCATCGCCCGCGTCTACCCCGAGTTCCAGGGCATCACCGCGACGCGCGAGTTCTCCCCGGCCGTCCACCGGGCCACACTGGCCGCCGCGCTCAACGCGGGGAGCGACCTGTGCGTGCTGCCCTGGCAGGATGTGCTCGGCACGCGCGACCGCATCAACCTGCCCGGCTCCATGAGCGACGCCAACTGGTCCTATCGCATCACCCAGAACGTCGAGGATCTCCTCGCCCTCGAGGAGACGCGCACGGCCGCCGAGCGGCTGGGCCTCCTCACCGCCTCGGCCCGCCGCTGAGGTCCTCTCACCGGCCCGGGTCCCTCCACGCGGGGGGCCCGGCGCCGCGCCTGACTCCGGGGGACGTATGACGAATCGCCGCCTCACGCAGGTGTTGATGGTGGGCATCGGAGCCCTGGCGACGGGCTGCCTGCAGCTTCCCACTCCCGAGGAGCGGCTCTGCCAGCGCTACTGCTATGGGCAGATCCAGGCGGTCCCCACCCAGGGCGCGACGACCTGCAGATCGTCCGACAACTACTACTGGGACCACTGCGTGCACACCTGCACCCAGGACATCGCCGCCATCACCGAGAGCTGCCGCTCCCAGCTGGAGCAGGCCTACGGCTGCGGCGCGGACCACAGCTGGTTCTGCGTCCCCAGCGAGGACGGAGGCCACACGCTCACCCAGTTCGACACGTGCCGGGATACCTGGAACGCCGTCTACGCGTGCGAGAAGTCCACTCCCGACGCGGGCTCGCCCTGAGCCCCACCTACTTCTTCTTGTCGATGCACTTCACCTGGCCGGGGAAGCCGTCGAAGATGGCGCACTCGCGCCCTTCCTTCGCGCACTCGACCTTGTTGCACACGCCGTTGTCGCCGGCCACGAAGAGACACAGCGCGGGCGAACGGCCGTACTCGAAGAACACCTCCAGGCAGGCCTGTCCCTCATAGACGCAGCCCAGGGTGGAGCAGTACCAGTAGTTCGGGTCTATATCCTCCTCGAACAGTCTCTGGCCCTCCTTGAGCCGGACCGCCTCGTCCTCGGACACACCGCAGGAGGTGAGCACCACCAGAGCCGCCGCACCCAGGAGTCCTCTGATTCGCCATGACATACGGCCCCACTCTGGAGCAGATGGGCTCGAGATGCACGTCCCGAGGGCCATCGGGCGCGCGGCATCGGACAGAGCGCGCGCTCCGGCCAGGGTCGAGTGTCCGCTGAACAAGAACCCACCCCCTTGCGCGTCAACCGGGCGACTTCCAGGTTATGAAGCCACCGTGGACGCCGCCTTGCACCTTCGCCAGCTCCTCCCCGTCCTCACCCTGCTCGTCCTCGCGGCCGGATGTGCCTCCACGTCGGGTGCCCGACAGGACGACCAACCCAAGGTCGTGGCGCTCGACATCAAGGGCACCCAGCAGGTCAAGGTCTCCGAAATCAAGGAGAAGATCGTCACCAGCAAGACCCCCTGGTGGGAGCCCATCAACCCCTTTGTCGGGCCGAACTACTTCGACCCCAACACCTGGCTGGCGGACCTCAAGCGCATCGTCCGCTACTACCAGGCCCAGGGCTTCTACGAGGCGCGGATCGACTCCGCGAAGCAGCAGCCCCGGGGGAAGGACGCCATCGCGCTGGAGGTGACCGTACACGAGGGCCCTTCCACCCAGGTCACCACGCTCAACGTGACGGGCCTGGAGGAGCTGCCCTCGGGACACCAGCAGAAGGCACTGGAAGATCTGCCCGTGGTGCAGGGCAAGGCCTTCCGCGAGGAGGACTTCGAGGCGACGAAGGAGCAGGTGAAGCAGCGCCTGCGCGAACTGGGCTACGCCGAGGCGGAGGTGAGCGGCGAGGCGAGGGTGGACCTGGCGACGCATGGGGCGCAGGTGGACCTTCAGGTGCGGCCGGGGCAGCGCTACCGCTTCGGCAACATCTTCGTGGCCACGGACGCCAACCCGCAGGTGAACCCCAAGCGCATCATCGAGCAGGCGCAGGGCGCGGTGCACAAAGGCAACTGGTACAGCGAGTCGGCGCTGGCCGAGGCCCAGGCGCGCGTCTTCCGCATGGGAGTCTTCGGCGCGGTGAAGGTCAACCGCGGCGCGCCCGACCGGGAGGCCGGCATGGTGCCGGTGGTGGTGGACGTGCGCGAGGCCCCCTTCCGCTCCATCCGCCTGGGTGGAGGCATCGGCCTGGACGCGGCCCGGCAGGAGGTGCGCGCCGTGGGCGAGTGGACGAACCGCAACTTCCTCGGCGGTCTGCGCCGGCTCACCATCAATGGCCGGGTGGGCTACGCCTTCATTCCCAACATCACCGCCGCCTTCGACAAGATTGATACGAATGGAGATGGCAAGGGGGACGCGCCCAACCTGAGCACCCCGCATGGACTCGTCTTCCAGCTCTCCACCGAGTTCGAGCAGCCGCGCTTCCTCGCGCGGGACTTGCGGTTGCAGGCGTCCCTCACCGCGGAGCGCGGGCTGGAGCAGGCGTACAACTTCATCGGCGGACGGGCGCGCGGCGGCGTCATCTGGCAACCCCACCCGAACTTCTCCCTCTTCCCCACCTACAACCTGGAGGTCTACCGGCTCCAGGGGCAGCGGGGCCTGCAGGACCAGACGACCGTGCCCCCCCTCGTCCTGGGCTGCCCGGCGGGTACGAGCCAGCAGGACACCTGCAACATCTCCGTGAGCTACCTCGAGCAGGTGGCGACCTGGGACCGCCGCGACAACCCCATCGCGCCCAACCGTGGCTTCTATGCCTCGCTGTCCCTGCAGGAGGGAGGCGGACCCCTCCAGGGAGACTTCACCTTCGCGCGCGTGATGCCCGACATGCGCGGGTACATCAACTTCGGCCCGAAGAATCGCTTCACCCTCGCGGCGCGGCTGCGGATGGGGACGCTCCTCACCCCCTTCAACACCAACGACTCGGGTGAGCGCATCCGGCAGGAGAGCGCCGTCGTCAACCGCTTCTTCTCTGGCGGCGGCGGCTCCATGCGTGGCTTCAACACGCAGCGGCTGTCCCCCATGAACTTCAGTAGCCCGGGCGCGACGAACCCCTCGGACCGGGTCGTCCCCATCGGCGGCAACAGCCTCGTGGAGACCTCCGTGGAGCTGCGCTACAAGCTGTTCGGGGACTTGACCCTCGCCGTCTTCCACGACTCCGGCCTCGCCGGTGCCGGCCCGCTGAACTTCGGGTCCCATTCGGAAGACGTCCGCCAGGAGAGCAGCCGCATCTTCGGGGACAACCACTACCAGGCGGTGGGCATCGGTCTGCGCTACTCCACCATCGTGGGACCCGTGCGGCTGGACCTCGCCCGGCGGTTGAACATCGGCAGTCCCCTCCCCGTCTTCGACCCGAACACGGGCAAGGCCGACGTCGTCGGTGGGGCGGGTGATTGTTTCGGACTCGGAGGCACCGATGCTCCGGAGGGGAAGAAGTACGCGGGCGCCCCCGAGGGTTTCTGCACGTTCTTCCTGTCGATTGGAGAGGCGTTTTGAGCACCGTACCTCGACGACACCGGGGCCGCTGGCTCCTGTGGGGCCTGCTCGGGCTCCTCGGGTTGCTGCTGGTACTCGTGGCGGGCGCGCTCCTCTATGCGACCGGTCCGGCCGGGGAAGCGCGCATCCGAGCCCTGGCCATCCATCTGGCGAACGAGCAGCTCTCCGGCCGCGTGGACATCGGGGGGCTCGACCTCGGCCTGCGCACCATCGTGCTCACGGGCGTGAAGCTGTACGACCCCGAGGGGGAGTTGGTGGCGGAGGTGGACCGGGTGGAGGCGCAGTTGGCACTCACCCCGCTGCTGGGCAAGCACGTGGTGCTGCGCTCCGCGCGAGTGGAGCAGCCCCACCTCTACCTCCACCAGGACGCGCGGGGCCTCAATCTCTCCCGCTCCATCGCGCTCCGACAACCCAAGCCGAAGGAGCCCAACGCACCGCGCGGCACCCTGCGCTTCACCCTCGAGGAGCTCCACCTGACGGAAGGCTCCGTCGACTTCGTGGCGGAAGCGGCGAACGGCAACCAGGAGCTGCGTCTGGATGGCCTCGATGCCACGGGCACGGCCTCCTGGGCCTCGGCCACCGAGGCGCTCGACGCGACACTCGACGCCACCGCCAACCTCGCCCGTCCCAGTCCCATCGCGGGCCCGGTGCGCCTGTCGCTGAAGGCCCAAGGAGAGGAAGGCAAGCTGAACGCCGACGTGGACCTCAACGCCCCGGGACTCGAGCTGCGCGGCAAGGGCGGGCTGGAGGGTGAGCGGCAGGCCCACGCCGAGGTGAAGCAGCTCACCGTCAGTCCGGAGTTGGTACGTGCCTTCCTGCCCTCCTACCCCGTGGCCGCGCCCGTCACCCTCTCGGGCACCGTGGCCCAGGCGGGAGACACGGTGCGGATGGACCTGGACGCACAGGCCGCGGGCGGCACCGCCAAGGTGCAGGGCCCGCTGGACGTGGTGCAGCTGCGCACGGACGGCCTCACCGCCCGCGTGCGCGAGCTGGACCTGGCGAAGCTGCTGGGCGGAGGGCCGAGCACCGTGCTCGCGGCGGACCTGAGCGTGCGCGGCGGCGGCAAAAGCCTGGAGACCCTGGAGGGCACGGTGGACCTCACTGTTCCGCCCTCGAGTATCGCCGGCCGGCCCCTCGGCCCCGTGGAGCTGCACGCGAGCGCGAAGAATGGCCGCTTCGAGCTCTCCCAGCTCCAGGCGCAGGCCCCGGGCGTCAGCCTCACCGCGAGCGGCGCGGGCACCCAGGAAGACGTGCGGCTCGAGGGCCGGCTCGTCGCCTCGAACCTGGAGACCTTTTCCAACACCGTGGGCAGGCTGGGCAACGGCGAGCCCCTGCCCCTCTCGGGCCATGGCGCCCTGGACTTCACCGTGTCCGGCCCCGCCCGCCATCCCGCCGTCACCCTCTCGGGCGGCTTCGAGGCGCTCGCCTGGGCGGACAACGCCGTGCAGGGACTCACGCTCGACGCACGCGTGCCGGACGTCACCCAGCCCCTCACCACGGATGCCACGCTGAAGGCCACGAAGCTGAGCGCCGCGGGACGCACCTTCGAGGACCTGAATGCCTCGCTCGCCACCCACGGCCGGGCCCTCGAGGCCTCCGTGACGACGGGAGGCACGACGAACCTCCTCGTCTCGCTGCACGGCACCGTGGACAAGGACAACCAGGGCCTCGGGCTCGAAGCCCTCACCCTGCGCTACCCCGAGGCGGGCTGGACACTCGAGCGGCCCACCCACCTGGGCTGGGGCAACGGCCGCGTGGAGGTGGCGCCCCTCACGCTCACCTCCGGTGGACAGGCCCTCTCACTGGCCCTGACGAAGGAGGGCGAGCGGCTCGACGCGCGCACCGAGCTGCGGGCCTTCGACCTCGGGCGGCTGCCCAAGGCCTTCCTGCCTCCCGCGCTCGACGTGGAGGGCCAGCTCTCCGGCCAGGTCGCGGTGAGCGGACGCCTGCCCCGGCCGGATGCCGACGTGGCCCTCACATTGAAGGGCGGCCGCTACCAGCAGTACTCGGACCTGGATGTCGATCTGCAGGGCCGCTACGTGCGAGACCGCGCCACCGGCACCCTCGCCGCGAGTGCCCCCGCCGGCCGCGTCTCCGCCCACTTCGACGTGCCAGTCCAGGGACTGATGCACCGCCGCCGCGAGCCCGTGGGCCTGGAGCTGACCGTGGACCGGGTGGACATCGGCCCCGCGCTGCGCATGGCCGGACAGCCCGAGTCCGCCACCGGCATCCTCTCCGGCACCCTGTCGATGAAGGGGCTGGCGAATGATCCACTCCTGGCGCTCGCGCTGAAGGGCGAGAACCTGCGCTACTGGGGCGTCCCTCCCCGGCAGCCACCGCCCGTGGTGCTGGCCCCCGGTGCACTGCCTCCCGAGCTGAGAGGAGAGCCGCTGGGCTTCGAGCTCACTGCCCACTCCGACGACAAGGACGGCACGCTCAGCGCGACGCTGGACCTGCATGGCATTGGCGCGAAGGCCTCCGCCGCCCTCGAGATGCCCTTCACCCTGGGCCAGCTGTTGGCGAACCCACCCACGGCGGTCCAGCTGATGGAGACGCCGATGCGGCAGCTGCGGGCCGAGGTGAACGAGGCACCGCTGGGGTTGCTGTCGCGGTTCGGCCTGGCGGACCGCGCGGGCGGCACGGTGTCGATGACGGCCCACTTCACCGGCCCGATGCTGGCCCCCGTGGGCGAGCTGAAGCTGGCGGCCCGGCGGGCGACGATGAACGGCCTGAAGCCCATCGACGGTGAGTTCGCGCTGAGCACGGAGGCTGCGTCCGTGAAGCTCCAGCTCACCGCGCGGCGCGAGGACACGCTGCTGGCCCAGGTGGACGCCACCGTGGACTCCCCCATCGCCGCGCTGCAGGACCAGGAGGTGGTGGGCCGGGTGCCCTTCACGCTCACGGCCCGCGCGGGCCCCCTCTCGCAGCGCGAGGCGATGGGCCTGGCCGAGACCTCCGCGCCCGTGGCCGGCCTGAGCGCGCGGTGCAGGACCAGCACCGAGGAGGAGGAACCCCAGCTCCCCGACCACCAGAACGTCCTCACCCTGAACCTGCGGGCGCGCGGCACGCTGGAAGAGCCCCAGGTGGACCTCACCGCCGGAGTGCAGAACATCGGCGTGAGCCAGATTGGTTTCGGCGAGGCGCGCCTCCACTACACCTACGACAGCGCCCGCTCCACCCTCTCGGCACTCCTCTCCTCACCCAAGGGCGGCACGCTGGTGGCCCGGGGCAGCGCCACGCAGGAGCTGTCCCTGTCCACGCTGCGGCGGGGCCTGGACTACAAACAGGTGCCTTTCGAAGTGGACATGGACGCGCACCAGTTCGACCTGTCCTTCCTCTCCGGCTCGCGCCTGCCCATGGTGCGCGCCATTGGCGGCGTGCTGCGGATGGAGAAGGTGCACCTGGGTGGCACCCTCAAGGAGCCCAACTACCGGGGCGGGCTCGAGTGGGAGAATGGCCGGCTCGCCCTGGAAGGCATGGGCGACTACCAGAACGTGCACGTGGCGCTCAACGGCACCGAGCAGCGCCTGAACCTCGCCGACTTCTCCGCGACCAGCGGCAGTGGCACCTTGAAATTCAAGGCGGAGGCGGACCGCACGTCGGCGAAACAGTACACCTTCAACGGCGAGGGGGAGATGAACGACTTCCCGCTCGTCTATGACGACCAGCTCCTGGCCTCCGTCCAACTGCGCACCCGCTTCGAGGGCGAGCTGACCCCGAAGCTCCTCAACCTGCGCAACCTCTCCATTCCCGAGGCCCACATCCACCTGCCGGAAGCCAGACGCAAGGACTTGCAGGCGTTGGACCGGCCCGAGGGAATCGTCCTGGTGTGCAACGGAGCGCCGCTGCAGGAGCCCAAGCGCAAGCGCAGTGCCCCTCCAACGGACGGGGCCCGCCCGGGTACAGCCACGGGAGGAGCGGGCCCGACCGGACAGGAGGAGGCGCCGCGCCAGTACTGGGTGAACATCAACGCACCCAAGAACCTCTGGGTGAACGGCTCGGACGTCAATGCGGAGCTCGGCCTGTCGGAGGACTTCCACATCGAATACGCGGACACCACCGCCACCATCTACGGCGAGGTGCGCGCGCTGCGCGGCGAGGTGGAGGTGCTCGGCCGGCGCTTCACCGTCCAGAGCTCCAGTCAGGTGCGCTTCACCGGCCCGGCGCTGACGCCCTACATCAACGCCACGGCCGAGTACAACAACGAGCGCGCGGGCGTGAAGGTCTTCGTCACCGTGCGCGGGCAGGGAAAGGACTTCACCATCAAGCCCACCAGCGATCCGCCGCTGCCGGAGACGGAGATCTACACGCTGCTGGCCACGGGCCGGCGCACGCTCAAGGCGGGCTCGGGTGCGTCGATGAACCAGGGACAGGTGGCGTCGGTGCTGGGCTCGGTGCTGGCATCGCAGGCGCGCAAGGCCCTGGCCGCGAAACTGCCGCTGGACGTGCTCACCATCGAGGCCGGTGAGCAGGGCCTGGCGGGAGCGCGGCTGGAGGTGGGCAAGTACCTCACGGAGCAGCTGTACCTGGGCTACAGCGCCCGGCTGGGCACTTCGCAGAACCAGTCCACCACCCGGCGGGAGAACGCCAACGCGGTGCGGCTGGAGTACCAGTTCAGCCCGCGCTGGAGTGTCCAGGGGGAGTACGGCGATGCGCAGCAGGGCGGCGCGGACGTCATCTGGAGCAAGGAATACTGACGCCCTACTCCACCCCGCCCCACACGAAGGACACCAGCAGCAGGGAGAGCACCACGAACGTCACCGTGACGAAGGTGAGATCGCGCTGGCGGCCGAAGACGAGCAGCGAGAGCGCCACGCGGAGCACCGGGGTGGCCATCAGCACGAGCAGCCCCACCATCACGAAGGCCTGCCCGCGGGCGTCCACCGCCCCCCCGAACACGTCTGACAGCACATGCGGCCCGTGGTCCGGGGCGGTGAGGCCCTGGAGCGCCTGGCCCGAGAAGAAGTAGTCGGGGTGGTGGAGGAAGGTCAGCGCGATGCCCACCGTCACCAGGGCGAGGCAGAGCGTCACGCCCAGGCGCAGCACGTTGCTGATGAGCAGCTCGGGGCCATCCTCCCGGGCCAGCGCGTCCGGGACGGCTCGCGGAGAGGGAGTCAGGGATTGCTCGCTCACGGACCCACTCCCTTGCGGAGCATCTGGAAGGCCACCCACAGCAACACCGCCACGAAGAGGCCCCGCAGCCATTGGCTCTTCACCTTCGTGAGGTAGTGCGAGCCGGCGAAGGCACCCAGCACCACGCCGGCACACACGGGGCCGGCGATGAACGGATCAATGTCCCCCCGCGCGAAGTAGACGCCGGCACTGGCCGCGGCGGTGACACCAATCATGAAGTTGCTGGTGGCGGTGGACACCTTGAAGGGCAGCCCCATGGCGAGGTCCATCGCCGGCACCTTCAGCGCCCCCGAGCCGATGCCCAGCAGCCCGCTCACGGTGCCCGCCGCGTACATGAGGCCCAGTCCCGTCAGCGGGCGGGTGACGCGGTAGGACACCTCGCGCCCAGCCTCCTCGTCCCAGTAGCTGCCGTGCAGCCCCAGACGGTCCGCGAGCGCGTCGGGCCCGGCCACTGCCGCCGGGCGAGCACCACTCCCCAGCTTGCGCAACATGGCGAGCGCCGAATACGCCATCACCGCGCCAAAGACGCGGTACAGCCAGCGCCCACTGACGATGCCGGCGATGGCGGCTCCCGTCAGCGCTCCGGCGGTGGTGGCCAGCTCGAGGAACATGGCCACGCGCAGGTTGGTGAGCCGCTCACGGACATAAGCCGCCGCCGCACCACTGGAGGTGGCGATGACGGACACGATGGAGGCACCCACCGCGTAGCGGATGTCCACCCCGAGCAACAGGGTGAGCACCGGCACGAGGATGAGGCCCCCACCCAACCCCAGGAGCGAGCCCAGCAGCCCCGCGCCCAGGGACACGACGAACACCACGATGGTGAAGAGAAAGGGCGTCACAGAGGTAGGCCCATCCTTCCGCCAACTCCCCGGAGCGCGCAATTCGATACGGCGCGCCTACGTCCGCCCGGCTGCTCCTCTGTCTGCCGCGTGTCCGGGGGTGGACGGAGGTGCGGTCCACATGCACTGCGGCTCCACGCATTGACCCCGGGTGGCACGGCGCTCCAAAGTGGGCTCCGCGCTGTCGACTGGTGGCCAAGCGAGAGGAGAGAGCGTGGGAAGCTACCTGGCGGTCCTGGCCGCTGTGCCGTACTTTGGAAGCCGTCCCCTGATAGCCACCACCGCCGCCCTTCTGCTCGCGGCCTTTGGCGCATTCGAGACGGACGCGGGCGCTCCGCCCCAGTTCCTGGCGACGGGGGTGATTGGAACCCTCTTCGTCGCCTGGTCGGCGCAGCGTTTCGTGTGGGGCCACGTCGAAGCGGTGTGGCCGCACTTGAGCCCGTGGCGCTGGCGCGCTGCCGTCGCGACAGCCACGGTGTCCGGGATGGTCTTCGCGGGCTACCGGGTGGGGGCTTTCGCCTCCTCGGCCGAGCGTCCCGCCTCAGCGCTCCTCCTCGGGGGCGTGGTGGTGGGCGCGATGGGCGCGCTGACGCTCGTGTTCGCGCGGGCGCACACGCGGATTCGCCAGGGGCTGGAAGCCATCCCTGGCGTGGATGAGCTGGGCGTCCTCATGGTGTTGGAGGCGGGAGAGCTGCTCTTCGTCATCGGTGGGATTGCGCTGTGCACCTTCGCGCCGACGATCGCGGCCCTCGCCGTGCTGCCGATCATCGGGATGGTCACCTGGGCCTGGTTCATCCTCCGCGCGCGAGAGGAGTCGGAGCGTATCGCGTGCCCTGCCTGTGCCACGTCGACGCATCGCGCGGCGCTGCGCTGTCCAGGCTGTGGTGCGCTGCGCGAGCCGAGTGCGCTGGATGTGATTGGCCGCACCACGCGAACACCGGCTGCGGACACGCAGGCCCACGTCTTCGCGCTGCTCGCCCGCTGCCGCTGCCGCGCATGCGCCGAGCCACTCAAAGCAGGCGGACCCGAGGCGTGCTGTGCGCGGTGCGGCGCCAGGGCCTTCCCGACTCCGGACGACATCCGGGTGTTCCTCCGGGCGGCGGATCGCGCGCTGATGCGGATTCTGCCCCTGCTTGCGCTCATCGGCGCGGTGCCGGTCATCGGGCTGGTGGCGGGGCTGTGCGTGCTGCGGCTCTCCAGCGCCAGCGCGGTGGCCGCGCACGGGCGATGGAAGCACCGGCTCGTGGCACGTGCCGTTCGCGTCGGCTTGATGATGGCATTCTCGCTGTTGCAGGTGGTTCCCTTCGTGGGCGCCGCCGTGGTGCCGCTCATCGCCGTTGCGTCGCACCTGTCGAATCGAAGGCCGCTCCTGCATGCGGCGTCGACGGCCGACGCAGCACCGGTAGAACCGGTTCCTCCTGCCCCGGCGTAGAGGGCATTGGAAAATCTGGGCTCCCCCCTCGGTGGGCCGCGGACTCCTCGGCCCGGGACTTGCGAACAAACCACCGTTGACGGAGGAACGGATGGGTATTCGCACAGGTGCGGTGGGAGCAGGACTCGCGGTCATTGCATTGCTCGCGGTGGGTTGCACTGACCGGAGCAAAACAACCGACCCCGAGGTGGATCAGAACCCTGGTCCCTCGGATGGAAACGGAGTTCCCTCGGAGCTCCCTCCAGTTCCCTCAGCGGATGCCAGCACTCCTCCAACCTCCACGCCAGACGAGGATGCGGGAACGGCGCCCGATGCCGGCGAGCCCCAGGACGCGGGGACAGCGCCCGATGCCGGCGAGCCCCAGGACGCGGGGACGGCGCCCGATGCCGGCACGCCCCCAGATGCAGGTCCATGGCCCGTGGACGCAGTGCTCAATTACACACAGTCGTTTGGCGTTGGCACACCGCGGAGCGTTGGACTCGATGAAGGGCTGAACTTCTGGCTCCTCGATGGCGACCGCATCGGCGTGCTGCGCCCGGGCGATACGGCTCCGACGTGGACCCGGGGCATCGGACAGGCACGCCTGCCGTTCGGTTGGGATTCGCTCGCGATCGACTCGACGGTCATCTGCGGCGGTGAGGCCGGACGCGCGTACGTGGGGTATCTCGCTCCCGAGATGCAGCGGGCGGAAGGGATTTCGCAGCGCACGTACATCCCCGGACCGGGCGAGGCGAACTACACGCCCGAGCGCTACGCCGAGTACCAGAAGGGAGATCTCGACGCGGTCCGCCTGCAATCAGATGGAAGCGTCGTGCTCGAGGAGCACATCTGGCGCAGCACCGGCGTGTCGAACGGGGGCAAGCGGATCGGCATCCACAACACGAACGACTTCCACTACGAGGAGGATCGCAGCATCCTGAACTGCGCTCGCGTGACGCGCGGCCCGTATCGCGGTGACCTCTACATCACGACGAACCACGGAGTGACCCGCATCCAGGGGCTCACGTACAACAGCCACCGTCATCCGGGCTGGTACCTCATCACCACGAATCCGGACGGAACGCTGGCCGAGTCGCTCCAGTGCCCGCCGATGTATGGGCTCGGCATCGCGCGGAACGGAGATGTCCTCGTGGCGAACGAGCAGATGCTCGGAGTACTCGTCCCGAGTGCGAAGCTCGAGGAGTGGGACCGCGAGAACACCTGGGCAGGTCCCACGCCCTGGAGGTTCAAGGGCTTCAACGAAGTAATCAACGGGCAGGCGTCCGATGATTACTGGCGCGCCTTCGAGCAGACCACCTCCGGGCGCTACTACCTGGGGAGCGAGGAGTTCGGAGTCTGGGCGATGACGCCGAAGTCACGCACCACGGGGAACTGGTCGAAGCTCTCGGGGCTGCCGACCAGTCACATCCTCGCGCTCAAGGCGACGGACGATGGCGCGCTCTACATCGGCACGGATGGCGCGGGCCTGTGGAGGCTGGAGCCGGACGGCACGACGCTGACCCAGGTGCAGCTGGTGTCCGGTCAACGCGTCTTGCAGCTCGTCTACGAACCCACCGTGACGCCGAGCATGCTGCTCGTTCTCACCGACCAGGGACTGACCGTCCTCCGTGGGCCCTGAGGCAGCCGGCTCCTTGCCCGGTGACGGTTCCGCGGGACACCTCGATGCCGTTGGCGTCGAGGATGAACTCCTGCCCGAGCCCCACCGCGCCACCGGGGAGGCTCACCGCCCTGCGTCGGCCCCAGCAGGGCACACGTCCGGCGGAGAGCCCTCGCTGCGGCAGTACTTGGCCAGGGACTCACAGTACTTGCCCATCCCCTGGGCACAGGCCTCGCCCCAGCGCCTGGCGAGGACCTTCATGTCCTGGTTCATCTCCGCCTCCTTGCGCTGCTCGGGCGAGAGCTCCTGCCATTGGGTCTCGTTGAGCGCCTGGAGGGACAGGGCCCGCTGCCGCAGCCGGGCCGCGGCCCCCGTGTCCCCGAGCCCATCGGCGATGTCCGCGGCGAGGGTGCAGTACAAGGGGGGAATCCCCTGGGACGACACCATCTGCTCGCAGATGCGCTCCAGGCAGGGCCGGACGGCGGCGTAGAAGCCCAGCTCGGTGCTGGGGCGCCAGGGGCGCTCGGCCCATGGCACCGCGACCTCGGGACATGCCAGACGGTAGGAGCGGGTCACCGACGCCATCCCCGGCTCTCCCCTGATCACCGAGAAGAGCTCCTCGCACATGGGCGAGAGCCTGCGACTCGAGGAGTCGCCCGCGTCGACGCTGGCTGGCGGCTCGCACATCCGGCTCATGCAATCCAGGCTGATGAGCTGCGTCGCCAGCCGGGAGAGATGCTCGGCCTTGCCCCAACTGATGGCGGCGAAGCGCGGGCAGAGCTGCTCCACCGAAGCCCGTACCTGATCCTCCGACGCCCCTGGAGTCTCCAGGATGGAGCGGCCCTGTACCCCCTCTGAGGGCGGCTGCGGGGGCTGGCTCCGAGTGCGTCGAACGGCCAGCACGCCGAGCGTGACCAGCACCGCGGCCAGTACCACGCCCGCCACGAGCAGCGGGAAACGCCAGGAGGAGCGCTGCTTCGGGGCTGGAGGGGGCGGCTTCCTGCCTCCAGGCCGCGATCTTCCCCGCGCGGCGAGCGCCAGGGGCAGCAACAACACCAGGGTGGACAGCCACGAAGCGGGGTCAGCCGGAAACGAAACCATGGAGGGAGAGTATGCCCCGGAGATGCTTGAAGTACCCTCACCCGGAACACGAGAACCTGGAATACAGGAACCGGAGGAAGCGCATCATGTTGGCGGAATCGCTCAAGGGAAAATCGGTCATCGTCACAGGCGCCAGCAAGGGCATCGGCAAGGGGATCGCCCGGGTCTTCGTGCGGCACGGCGCCAAGGTGCTGGTGGTCGCGCGCGATCTCCAGGCGGCCGAGACGACGGCGCGGGAATTCGTCGCGGCCGGTGGCACGGCCAGCGGCTTTTCCGCCGACGTGACCCGGTTGGAGGACATGGAGAAGATGGCCCAGGCAGCGGCCGAGCGTCATGGCGGAATCGACGTGCTGTGCGCCAATGCGGGCATCTTTCCGCAGGTGAAGATGGAGGACATGTCGCCGGAAACCTGGGACGAGGTGATGGCGACCAACCTCAAGGGCACCTTCCTCTCGGTGAAGGCCTGCATCCCCTATCTGAAGAAATCCGAGCAGGGGCGCATCGTCATCACCTCCTCGATCACGGGCCCGGCGACCGGCTTTCCCGGCTGGACCCATTACGGCGCCACCAAGGCCGGGCAACTGGGCTTCATGCGGACCGCATGCATGGAGCTCGCGAAATACCGCATCACGGTCAACGCGGTGCTGCCCGGCAACATCGTGACCGAGGGCCTCGAGAAGCTGGGCCCGGAATACATGAAGGGAATGGCGGCGGCGGTGCCGCTCGGCACGTTGGGCGAGGTCGAGGATATCGGCCATGCCGCCCTGTTCTTCGCCAGCCGCGAGGCCGGCTACATCACCGGCCAGACGCTCATCGTGGATGGCGGTCAGGTCCTCCCTGAATCGCCAGACGCGCTGAAGCAGATGTAGGGGCGTCCAGGGCCGCGCGGCGCAGCTCCCGCGCAAGCAGTTGCTGTGGCAGGAGGATGAGGCATCGCCTGCCAGGGACGGTTGGGACGGGCCCATCGGAACGCTTGCACCGTCCTCCAACCGGCGCTCGCACCTCACCCGGGGGAACGTTGTTCTCCCCGTCCGCATGGCGGAGTTTGTCCGTCAGTCAGTACCGAGGGGGGGACAGATGCAACGACATATACGATTTCAGCGGATAGGGGTGTGCATGCTTGCGAGCCTGCTGGTGGCGGCGAGTCCGCTCGCGGCGAGTGGGGCGGGGGCCTCCGAGAGAAACTCCCACAGGGCCATAGACGAGCTCGGCTCGCGCAAGAACCTCAGCAACACCCCCACCGATTCGAGTGAGCCCCGAGTGGCGGTATCGGGGAACCACGTCTACGTGGTCTGGCTGGAGCGGCTCGAGCGCACAGCCGCCAGGGTCCTCTTCCGCGCCAGCCACGACGGAGGGAAGAGCTTCAGCGGGACACGGGTGCTGAGTCCGAGCGGTGGAGATCCACGCAGCGTGAACCTGCTGGCCCTCGAGAACCGGGTGTACGTGGCTTGGGGCGATGACGCGGACGATGGCGGGATGCGCTTACGAGCGAGCCTCGACCACGGCTCCAGCTTCGGCCCCGTGCGGGAGCTGAGTGAGCCAGGCAACGAGGCGTTCCCCTTGCTCGCGGCCAGCGGCAACCACGTCTACGTCGCCTGGTTCAGGGGCACGGGCGACGAGGCCGGGGACCTCTTGTTCCGCGCCAGCCACGACCAGGGGAAGAACTTCGGGCCGCAGCTGGACCTCAACGAGGACAACGAGATCGGCTCAGTGGACCTCGAGGCCCGGGGCCACAATGTCTACCTCGTCTGGGATGACGGGTTCTCGGATGACCTCCCCGCGGTCCGCTTCCGGCGCAGCACCGACAAGGGGGACACCTTCGAGCCCATCCAGAGACTCTCCTTGATACGCTCGCAATCGACCCATCCACGGCTCGCCGTCCGGAATGATGACGTCTACCTCACCTGGTCCGAGTGCGAGGCCCCCTCCATCCAGTGCGAGATCCTCTTCCTGCACAGTAGGAACGAGGGCGCCACCTTCGAGCCCCCCGTCAACGTGAGCGAGAATCCCGGCCCCTCGGTCGAACCGGAGATCGCCGTGGAGCACGACCACGTGTACGTCACCTGGATGGACTCGACCCCGGGGGACTTCGACATCTTCTTCCGCAAGAGTGATGACCGGGGCCGCTCGTTCGAGCCGGGGCTCAACCTGAGCAACAACCCGGGGGCCTCGTTCTCTCCGCGAATCTCCGCCCAGGACGATTTCGTCCGCGTCGTGTGGCAGGACGCGACCGGCTCGAGCCCGTTCCCGTTCGCCACGGAAGTCCTCTACCGGGCCAGCGACGACGAGGGCGATTCATTCGCGCCCACCGTCAACCTGAGCGACAACCCGGGGAGTTCCGAGTCGCCCCAGCTCGCCACCTGCCAGGACGGCAAACGGGTCCACTTCGTCTGGCAGGACGACACGCCGGGCCAGTTCGACATCTTCTACCGGCGAGGCGAGGCGGACTGAGGGACCGGTTGGCAGAAGGCCCCAGCTTCCGGAAAGCCTGGGGCCGTTGATGAGTAGAGGCGGCGGGAATCGAACCTGCCGCTTGGCACTCCCAGAGCGGGCTTGGCGGAGTTTCGTGGGAGCCTGGCGGTAGCGTGTGCCCTGGCGGGGAGTGGCCGGGGAGGGCTCCATCAACGAGCGTGACGCGCGCCCGTGTGCCCTCGCTGATGCCCATCAACCAGCCGGTCCAAATCTCCATCAACAAGCGTGCGCGGTAACACACTTCGCGAGCAATCCGCTTGTGGCCCCAGCCCGCCTCCGCCAGCACCCGTATCCGCCGCACCACTTCCTGCTCGACCATCGGCACCTCCGCCGCGCGGGGTGCCACAACTGCTGCCGTCTCTCCCATCGAGGTTACCTCCCTGGTGTGGAGGCCCCAGGATGGGGGTCAGTTTTAGTGTCGCGAGGGGGTCAATTTTGCTGTCGCTCTACACGGGGAGCGCAGCCCGAGCAGGCGTGTGCCCAAAGCGAGCTGCACGGCCTGTCCACCGGCCTCGCGCACTGCTCGGCGCCACCCCTCAGCGGCCCTCCTCGGCCCCTCTGCACCAGCCCTCACCCTCCACAGCCCTTCTATTCGCCCTATGCGTTGCAATCCGCCACGGACGCGACCGATGGTTCCAAGGCGGACACACGCTGCAGAAACGCATAACGCATGACTGGCTGGAGGAGCGGCTGTAGCCCGCCGTGGTGGGGAGAACGGATGACTGCCCCGCTCTGCTGCGTTCCTTGACCCCCACGGAGGGGAACCTCATGCTGGCGGCGGCGGGGCGCTGCATCCAGCCGTCCTGCTCGCGGCGTTGAATCCCACGGGAGGACATGCTGAGCACGACCATCCTAAGGCGTATACATGGGTCTCGGTGGGCGCCGAAAAGGATCCCGAGCTTAGGGGGCTTGCTGGCCACGCTCCTCGCCGTGGGCGCTCCGTCACGTGCGCCCGCCAGCGAGCTCGAGTACCAGGTCAAGGCCGAGTTCATGGAGCGGTTCACCCGCTTCATCGACTGGCCCGAGGTGTCCTTCCCCGCTCCCGACGCTCCCTTTGTCTTCTGCATCGTGGGAGAGGCCTCTTTTGGAGACTACCTGGAGCGGATGGCAGCGGAGCGCAAGGCGAAGGGAAGGCCCATCGTCGTCCGGCGCATGGCCTTCCCCTCGAGTCCGGAGGGGTGCCATCTCCTGTTCATTGCCCAGAGCGAGCAGAAGCGCCTGGAAGAGATCCTGTCCCACGTCGTTGGCAAGCCCATCCTCACGGTCGGAGACACGAGCGGATTTGCCTCCGCGGGGGTGATGATCAACTTCTTCGTGGAGCGCGGCTTCGTCCGCTTCGAGATCAACATGAGCGCCGCGAGGGAAGCAGGCCTGAAGTTCAGCTCGAAGCTCTTGAAGCTGGGCCGGATCGTCACGACGGAAAGCGAGCCATGACGGTCCGCCGCGCGCTCTCCATCCGCGGGAAGTTGCTGGCCATCCTTTTCGTCGGCGTGCTGATGCCGATGTCCACCGGGCTTGCCTGGATCACACTCCAGGAGGTTCGCGCACTCCGGCGGGAGCTTGTCACCACCAACTCTCTGCTGGCCTACGTCGCTGGGCAGTACAGCGCCGCCGAGCTCGCCTTCGACAGTAAAGAGGAGTCCGAGGAGACACTCCGCGCGCTCACCACGCTGGACCAGGTCGTCTTCGCGGCCCTCTACGATAGCCAGGGCCAGCTGTTCTCCAGCTACCGCAAGCCCAGCCTCGCGCCAGGTGACACCATCCCTGGCCAGATCGCGCCTCCCCTGGAGCCCAACGTCGAGGATACCGCAGACCACATCGACATCTACCAGCCTGTTGTCTACAACGATGTGCGCTACGGGACCATCCAGCTTCGAGTCTCGACGAGCTCCTTGCAGGACCGCATCAAGGCCTACCGCTGGAGCGTGCTCCTGGCCGCGCTCGGCCTCATGGCCTTCGTGGTGGCCTTCGCCTTCGCGCTCGAGCTGACGATCACCCGGCCGCTCCTCAGCCTCGCTGAGCTCGCGCGAAGGATCACCAAGCGAGAGGACTACTCCGTCCGCGCCACCGCCTCGAGAGGAGACGAGATCGGTACGCTGTCAGAGGCCTTCAATGCCATGCTGAGCGAGATCGAGAAGCGTCAGCACGAGGCCCGCGAGGCGGCGAAAATCCAACACCTCCTGGCCTCGGTGAGTGGGGCGCTCGCCGAGTCGCTGGACTACCCGCTCACGCTCTCGCGGGTGGCGCGGATCCTGGTGCAGTCCTTCGCGGACTTCTGCGTCGTTGACCTCGTGGATGAAGAGCGGCGAATCCACCGGGTGGCCGCCGCCCACGCGGATCCGGAGAAGGAGGGAGTCCTCCGCGAGCTGTACGAGAGCTTCAAGCCCACCTGGGACTCGCCCCTGCCGGCGGCCCAGGTGCTGCGCAGCGGGGAGCCGCTGCTGCTGCCCGAGCTGACCGATGCCGTCGCGCAGGCCCATGTCCTTGGCGCGGAGCACCTGCGGTTGATCCAGCGGCTGGGGACGAGGTCCGTCATCGCCGTGCCGCTCGTCTCTCACGGCAAGATCTTCGGGGCCTTGACGTTGGCCTGCGCACACCCGACGCGGCGTTACGGTCCTGAGGACGTCAACATGGCGCTGGAGCTGGCCCGCCGCTGCGCGATTGCCCTGGAGAACGCGCGGCTCTACCGTGAGGCCCAGGAGGGCATCCGCATCCGGGAGGAGTTCCTGTCCGTCGCTGCCCACGAGCTGAGGACCCCTCTGACAGCGCTTCATCTCACCACCCAGCGCCTCCGGCGGCTCGCCCCGCCAGTCCCTGGAGGCGGCGGGGACGCGAACCGGTTCCCCGCGCTCATCCATGCGGTCGAGCAACAGGGAAAGCGGCTCGCCAACCTCGTCGGCAGCCTCCTCGATGTGGCGCGCATCGACGCGGGAAAGCTCGTGCTGGAGCCAGAGGAGGTCGACCTTGTCGAGGTCGTGCGAAAGGTGGTCGAACAGTTCAGTGACGAGCTGCTCAAGGCTGGCTGCACCGTCCGGCTGGCGGCGGAACACCCCCTGATCGGTTGGTGGGACAGCTCGCGCCTCGAACAGGTGGTGACGAACCTGTTGTCGAACGCCCTCAAGTATGGAGCCGGCAAGCCAATCGATGTCACCGTGGAGGCGTTCAACGGGGCTGCCCGGCTCATCGTTCATGACCACGGAATCGGCATCACGGAGGAGGACAAGGAGCGGATCTTTGCCCGCTTCGAGAGAGCCGTGTCGGTGAGACACTACGGCGGCTTGGGGCTTGGCCTCTACATCACCCGCCAGATCATCGCAGCCCACGGCGGCACCATCCGCGTGTCGAGCCAGCCGGCAGCGGGGGCGACCTTCACGGTCGAACTCCCACGGGGTCCGCGAGAGCAGGCCCCGTCTCTCTGAGTGTTGCTCAGAACGCCAGGTCCACTCCCACGAGGATGCGCAGGGGGTCCTGCGGCGTGCGCGCCATCTCTTCAGTACACGATGGAATACGCGGCATTCACGACGGTTCCGCGCGCCGCGGAGTTGGTTGCGTTCGCATCGAGAAGCTGCGAATGCAGCGGGAAGGAGAAGCTGTTGAGCAGGTTCGACACCGAGACGCGCAGGGTGCCGGAGCCCACCTTGACGCTGCTCACCAGGTCGACGGTCGTGAATGCAGTCACCGGAAGGGTTCCGAGGGCCGTGCTGCCCGGGGGAAACCTGTTTCGGGACCCGGAGTAGATGACGAGGAGGGAGTTTCGCCATCCGGGCAGCGGCTCGTATTCAGCGAAGGAGGTCCATTTCAGAGGGGGGATCCGAAATCCGTTGAGAAACGTCTCGCCACCGTCCTCCTTGCGCTTGCCCTCGAGCCAGGCGACCGATGTCCCCAGCCGGAGGGACTCCACTGGACGGGCCTCCGCCGTCGCTTCCAGGCCATAAATCCTTTCGGCCGCCCGGATCACGGGCTGCAAGGCCGCGAGCTGGGTCACTCCCCGGCCCGACGAATTGTAAAAGAGGGAGAGGGTGCCGTTGACCCGCCCGAATGCCCCCCGCACCCCCGCTTCGTACATGTTGACGGACTGGGGCGAGGTGTTGAGGGTCGCCACCGAGCTGCCGGCGGGAGCTTCGCGCACGATGAGGCCGATGTCCGGGAGCGAATAGCCCTGGGCGAAAGAGGCAAACAGGCTCAGCGCCTCGGTCGGGGTCACGACCAGCCCCGCATTGAACAGGAGACGGGTGAAGGAGAGGGTGCCCCCCTTCACGTCGACGCCGTTGATGGAGGTGAAATCGTCCACGCCGACCCGGGTCCCTTCGAAGCGTGCCCCGCCGCGCAGGGAGAGCCAGGGGGCTGCGTTCCAGTCGAGCTGGCTGAACCCCGCCAGATTGGCAACGAACAACCGGGGCACCAGCGTTCGCTCGCCTATTTCCTGGAAGACGAGGCCGCCGCTCGCGTCGAAGAATTCCGGAGCGAACAATGGCGCCGGCTGCCGGGTGCGCTCGGCGGACGCATCGGCGCCCCAGTGCAGGTGCAGCCGGGCGGGCAGCGGCCTCTCGATGTCCAGCCGACTGCCAGCCTTCCAGGTCTCGTGCTGCGTGCGAATGATCTGCCGGCCCACGTTCGGCTGCGTGCCCAGGTCCCGGGGAAAGAAGAGCGTCCCGTGCTGGCGGTAATAGGCCTGCGCCCGCAGCGTTCCTCCCCAGAGATGCGTGTGCTCGTACACCAGCGACAGGAGCGTGTTGTGCGTGCCGGAGGGCTCCGCGAGCACGAGGCCCTCGAGAGCCCGCGACTTCACCCGCTGCGGCACGTTGTTGACCGAGGGGTCGGTGGTGAAGTCCGTGTCCTGGTCCCCCGAGAAATGGTTGAGGGTGCCCTCCCAGCGCTGCTCGTCGGTGGGGCGGAAGCCCAGCTTCACGAAGAGATCGAGGACATCGAGGTCGGAGATGCCGCCCTGTCCCTGCGGGTCGGGGGGAATCTGGTCCCCGTGCGCGTCGAAGAAATGGCCGGTCCGCTGCAGGACGCCGATCACCGCGCAGTCCGCGCGGCCCCGGGTGCCGCGCGCCGACTGGACGAGCCTTCCTCCGAGGCTCCCGGACGGGTGGGTCAGACTGAGTTCGCCTGCGACCGAGGTGCCGAGCTCGCGCTTTTCCGTGGAAGCGCGGGTGATGATGTTGACGATGCCTCCGGAAGCCCCTTCGCCAAACATGGCGGAGGTCCCTCGCACCACTTCGATCCGCTCGATGGCCGCGAGGTCGATGCCGACCAGATCGTGCTGGATGTTCCGCAACGAGGACTGCGGGACGCGGTCGATGATGACCAGCATGAAGCGACCGCGGAGGGTCTGGGCCGCCGTGCTGCTGTTCTGACTCCCCGGGGAGAGCCCCGGGACCAGCTTGCCGAGCAGATCGCTCAGGTTGTAGTGGGAGGCGGCCGCCCAGGTGTCGATTTGTTCCCGCGAAATGACGGTAACGGAGCCCGGAATGCGGGCCAGGCTCTCCTCGCGGCGCGTGACCGTCTGGATCGGGACCTCCATCAGCTCCTCGAGGGTCATCTGTTGCAGGTCGACGGATTCCTGGGCCCAACTCCGTGGCACGAGGACGAGGGTCGCGACTGCAACCGTGATGGCGAGGCGAACCATGCGGAGCTCTCATGTCTCGAGCGAGGCACTGCGGGTGCAACGCAGAAGCGTCGGTCCGTGCCTCCGACATCGCGGTCGCCGCGCTCCCTTCCGTAGCGTAACCTCCCGAACGTAGCCACGATGGACGCTCTCGGGAAGCCTCGCCGCGCATGGGGCGGCACCGCAGGGACGTCGAGGCGCGCTGACGGGGCCGCCCGAGCGATGCTCCCGGCCGGTGGACAGGCCGCGCAGCCCCCTTGGGGTACACGCCTGCCCAGGCCGCGCTCCCACCCGGTGACGCACCACCCTCAGCAGCCGCTCCACCTCACCTTGCGTGGGCGGTGGCAACGCCTCGAAGCGCACGCAGCCCTCCCCCGGCACGCAGACGCCTTCCGGCACCAGCGCATGGTAGTGAGGGGTTACTTGCAAGGCCGAGCCGAAAAATTGGAGAAAAGAGACGGCCCCGGTCTGTCCACCGCGCACGCCCTGCCGCCGTGCCCTGCGACGTTGCGGGGCAAACACCGCTCGCAGGAAAAGGGTGAGGACGCCCGAGAGCAGCCCCTCGGCCCTCCTCGGCCCCTCTGCACCAGCCCTCACCCTCCACAGCCCTTCTATTCGCCCTATGCGTAGAAGCAGGGCGTTATTCTGTCCGGTGGCGTTCAGTGACGTTCAGGCGCGTTCGCTGGATTGGGTACCCGTTTGGTACCGGGTTCGCCCCTCCTGACGCGCTGTCCTGGTCGCGCCTCGAACCACCCGAGCAGCCAGGGGCTCCACGGAAGCCCGTGGGAGCCCCTCCGTAGCGTGAGCCCTGGCGAGGTGTGGCTGGGGAGGGGCAGGTGGAGGAGCGCGGGTGGGAGTACCGGCGGAGGCAGCCGGAGGGGACGGTGCTGTACGAGGCGGTGAGGGAGAACCTGGCCACGCTGCTGGCGGAGGCAGGCGAGTTGGGACGCGGCCTGCCCCGGTACGTGGAGCGGGACTTCGCCAGGTACCTGGAATGCGGAGTTCTGGCACACGGCTTCGCGCAGGTGCGCTGCGAGAGTTGCAAGGACGAACTGCTCGTCGCCTTCTCGTGCAAGGGGCGAGGGGTGTGCCCCTCCTGTAACGCGAAGCGGGCGCAGGTGACGGCGGTGCACCTGGTGGAGCAGGTGCTGCCGCGCGTGCCCTACCGTCAGTGGACGCTGTCCTTTCCGCATCGGGTGCGGTGGGTGCTGCGCAAGGACGTAAGACTGCTCTCGGACGTCCTCACCGCCTTCCTGCGCGCGGTGTTCGCCCAACAGCGTCGGCGAGCGCGGAGGCAGGGCATCCGTCATGGGCAGGCCGGGGCCGTGTCGTTCATCCAGTTGTTCGGCTCGGCCTTGCAGGTGACGCCGCACTTCCACTCGCTGGTACCGGACGGCGTCTGCGTGCCGGGGGAGGGAGGCGTGCGCTTCGAGGCGTTGCCACCGCCCACGCAAGGCGAGGTGGAGCGGTTGCTGAGGGTGGTGCGTCACCGGGTGCTGCGCCTGCTGGAGAAAAGAGGGGCCCTGCCCGCGCAAGGGCCCGAGGACGCGCGGCAGGCGTACCAGGCGCACTCCCTGCAGCAGCGGCTGCGCTGGACGGAGGTGGACGTGCGGCTCCCTCCCCGAAAGCAGCCCCGGTGCGCCTTCCTGGAAGGCTTCTCCCTGCATGCCAATACGCACCTCCATGCCAACCATGCCAACGACAGGCAGGGGCTGGGTGCGCTATGCATAATGCCCCTCTTCCTGGAGATGGGTTTTGGAATGGCTGCGCCCGCCTGGCCCATACCCTAGGGCCCTGGCATCAGTCAGGCGCTTGACTGTCAGCAGGGAGCCGCCAGGTAGCGCAGGCCAGCGGTTCGAGCCCCTGACTCCTGAACGGCTCTACCTCACCGTTCAGGCTGATGGCGCTTCCATTCGTCGTACAGACCCTGCTCGCCTGCCGGGCGCAGAGGCCTCAAGGGGAGGGACTGACCTTGAGGCCCGCGCGCCAGCTGCGCGTAGATGGGCGCCGTGGAGAGACCGAAGGCTTCGCCCTCCTCGTTGGAGTAGGCGAAGAAGGCGCCCTGGATACCGCACAGGTGCATCGCGGCCAGACACATCGGACAGGGATGGCCGCTGGCGTAGATGACACAGCCGCTCAGGCTGGCGCTCCCCAGGCTCTGGCTCGCATTGCGAATGGCCAGAAGCTCGGCATGGGCGGTGGGATCCTTCGTCTGATTGACCTCGTTGACCGCGCGCGCGAGCACCCGGCCATCTCGCACGAGCACGGCTCCGAACGGACGGCCACCCGCCTCGACGTTGGCGCGGGCCAGGGCGATGGCCTCGCGCATGAACTCTTCCGTGGACAGCTCCATCAGCGACCTCCTGCGGCGACGGGTCTCCTGGCAATCACATCAGGGCTTCATCGATTTGACGAAGTCAATTCCAGGAGGTCATGTGTCAACCTGCAAACCTCTAACGGCACATGGCATCTATTCAGTGGTAAACATTACGCAAGGCATGCGGGGTGGAGGTCCTGACGCACCGCTCCGTGCGCACGAATCATCGTGGGCCAGCGACGAAGCGAATCCTCGGGCCTCCTTCAATCATTTGCAGTGCGAATTGCGCGGCGGTGAAGGGGGTCCATTTCAGCTTGGAGCTCATTTCGTCAGCCAGCGCCTTCAGGTCGAGCACGCCTCTCGCCTGATCTCGCCAGGGCAGCGGCGAAATGATGATGTCCGTGCTGTCCCCGGAGCGAGTGCGCAAATTCTTGGTGAAGATCAACGAGTCATCCTCGGGGGGATCCACGCCGAAGCCCAGGCTCTCCGGCTCCTGGAAAAAATCCACGGTCTGGAGCGCGCCATCGAATAGGCCCATCAAGACATCTTCCGAAAGCGTCTCTATCCGCAGCGCCGGCAGGGAATGTCCGTCACTGGGAATGGCCGCCGGGTCCTCCACGCGCTCCGCGTAAGCCTCCACCAATAGTTTGGGATAGCCGGGCACCACGCTGGAGCGCAGCAAGAATCCGCTCACCTCCCGAGGGCCCTGTCGCAGGGAAGTCCGCGCCCGCACACTTCGATCCCTCTCCCAATCCGCGTCCGTCACGCTTCCAATGCTGAAGGCGCCGTCCAGGAGACAATCCACCCAAGCTGAATCCAGACGGAAGAAGCGAACCCCTTCCGCGGGGAGCAGGCGCTCGTCCGGAATGAGGTAATTGAAAGGCACTCCCACCAGCAGGGAGAGCCCCCTGAACCACGCCTCCACCCTCTCCGGCATCCCCGTCATGTCCGGCCGCGAGTGTCGCAATGGCAAACGTCGAGCCCGTCCTTGACTCAGGCCCTGCTCTTGCTGCGCCGAGCGCTTCTTCCATTGAAAGAGTTCCAGCGCCACGCCGCTATTGGCCAAGGTCAACATCCGCCCCAACTCCCAGGCACAGGCGTAGGACACATCCAGCATCCCCGTCGCCGGATCATAACGGAGCAATTCGTCCGAGCACTTCACGGACAATGACACCGAGTCTCGATTTTCTCCCGGTAATAAGGGCCCTCGATAAAAGGACACGGTCTTGCTGCCGCGCCGCATCCGGTGGGGCACGGGGACATAACCCTGCTCCAGATAGGGCGCCGCGAGACGGTGTGTCGTGTCTTCAGCGGGGAGCCGAGGCTCGCCCGGGCTTCGATTCAACTGGGTCATGAGACCAAAGAAGCTCCGCCGCGGATCCACGCTAAAAAAGGACCAGCTCTTCAGGCTCACCAGGCGGATCCACTCGTCCGGCCCCGCTCCTTGATAATCAAAGGCGCCGCTCTTGAATCGCTTCTCCAGCGAGACAAGATACACCGTGCTGTTTCCGCCCGGCTCTGGCAATCGGTTACAAAACACCGTGGCATCAATATCGCCTTCCAACGTGCCGTCCGCGGCCTTCCGCTGATGCACATGCGCCGTCAATGACAGCTCCTCGGCCGTGGGCAATACCCGCTCCAGCACTTTCTTTTGCACGTCAATGACGGTGACCTCGTCCGAGGATTGCTGCCCAAATTCCAGCTCGAAGGACGGGAAACGGGCCGTGGCGGGAGCTGTGTTCTTCAATTGCTCCAGCGTGAGGGTCTGGACCCTGGGCCGTTCCGCGTCATCGAAATCCGACTCGCGAAAGAGCACCAGCGCCATCCAGGAGCGGTTTTCGTCCGTCTGCCCTGGCCAGCGCTCCCACGGCAAGGTGCTCCGATGCAGGACGATATGCGGGAGCGCATTGGAATGGTCGCCCACGCTCTGTTCGGGCGGGAAGACCGACACGATGTCATTGGGAGGCAATGGCCCGAAACGCTCGCCCGTCACCACGAAGGTGAGCTTCTGAGCGAAGGTCTGCTCCTGGAACTTGGAGCTCTGGACCTTCTGATCGACCCGGAGTTCGTACTTCCCCACTTCCAGATAGGGTTGATGAAACTCCAGGAATTCAATCTTGGAGTCCGGGCTGGGAATCATTCGAATGGCCAAGGGATTCTCCCGTTTCGGTGAGGGGTCCTGATTCAAGCGGCGATGTTCTTCACCTGCGGGGCAATGACAAACGTCTCCACCAGATTCGCGTTCAGCGCGACGTCCTGGGCGGAATCAAATCCCAGTTCCTCGAGCAGCGCGTCACGCGCGGAATGGGAGAACAGGGTCTGCTCGATGGCGTCGCGTCGGGCCTCGTCATCCCCGGGTATCGCGCGGAACTCCGGCAGCGGTGGAAAGTCATAAACGCTCTTGGAGATATCCGGATCGAATCGCAGCGCGGACACCGGAAGGGTATCCGTATTCCCTCCCTTGGGCGGTTGCGCGGGCTCGATTCGCGCCCCCACCAGGAGATCCGTCACCAAGGCTTTGTTATTCACGTCCGGGAATTTCAATCGCTGGGAATTTCCGGATCCCTCCACCCGGGGCTTGGCCCACATGGCGGCGGGCATGCTCCGCAAAATGGGCGTGAATCGGAACATTCCCTCCTTCACGGGCTGGCCGTTGTGCGTGAGGGTAATCGTTTGAGTGCTTTTCACATCGTCGGGTTCCACCGCCACGGGCGCCACGCCAAATGGGTTCCCCTGGAGCGGCGCATCCATGTGAGGAGTGTGGACCTCTTTATTGGGAATAAGCGAATCCGTGGTCAGCACACATTGAATGGGGTTGACCACCCAGATCGTTTCTCCGTTCTCGGGGCGAACTTCCTTCATCAGGCCCCCAGCGACCGCGATGCTGCACACCTCGTCACCCGCGGGCAGGAAGGAATCCCTGAAGTCTTCCCACGAAATGGGCTTGGGCGCGAAGGAATCCTGATTGCCAAACTTCACCTTGACGGAGAATAGGAAGACCTTGAGCTTCGCGTAGCCACCGAATTCAGGGCCCCAGATGCGCAGGCTCGCGCCCAGGCTCGCGCTGAGACTGCCCAGCCCGAACTTGAAGTGCAGATAAATTTGAATGTCGTAGCAATACGGCTTCCAGCAGATGAGGAAATCTGCGCCCATTCGAAAGGAAGCCCAGGCAGCCCCCGACTCGAACTTGGCCTCCAGTGAGCCGCCCGCCATGACCGCGTGTCCACACAGGGCAAAATAGGATTCACCCCGGAGCGACAGCACGCTTCCTACACGCCAATCAAATCCCAGGCGAGGCACTCTGGGATAATGCTGCGGAGCAGAGAATCGGGGATGATACCCGCCCAAGGTAAATACGAAATCGCCCGCATGCGGACCCGCGAACCAGGTGGCGAAAGCGAAGCCACCCGTCAGCGCGCAGGATGGATCCAGAATGTACGAGGACGAGGTGAGCTGCCCTTGAATGAGCGCCAATCCCTCCGCGGGCGCGAAGCGCGCTTGCAGCGCTATTTCCACCACCACCACCGCGCGCGAAACCTTGGGCGGGACCTGGAAGCGAGCCAACCCGAGCAGCCCCAGCTCGAACGTCCTCCCAAAGGCAAACGTCGCCAGGGCGAAACCATCCACGAGCTTACAAGTGGTGAATTTGACGCCCAGGGCCAGGAAGCCCGAGTCCCGCTGAATCGGGATGTAATGCGCGAGCTGTCGCAATTGATCCTGGATGACGGAGCTTGATTCGTCAGAGCTCCAATCCCCCGTCCCTTGCACGGCCTGGCCCACCAGAGGAAAGCTCGAGACATCCTCCAACGCCGGCGCACGCAGGCTCCGGTTATATCCAAATCCCCCCGCGAGCCCCATGACGAAGAAGAATGGCGGACCTCCGAGCGGCGCATTGAGCGCGGCATAAAGAAACAGAGAGGGCTGATCCCCGGACGCATGCGCATATGCGCCAATGGCGGAAAGCCCCACGCCCTTCCCTTTCTTCCCGGGGCTCAATTGAAGGGACGCAAGGCCCACGTATTCTTCATATTCACCGCGCTGGGCGCGCAAGAATGCACCCCGGACGTGCAGCGAATCATTCTCGTACTCAAGCCCGAAACCCTCGACATTGAAGCCCAGGTCTCCCTTGGGAATGGGCAGACGAATGGCGGCCCCAATCAAGCTCAAGCGCAGCTCGCCCAGTGAGACGACAAGGTCCGGGGCGAGATGGGCCGCGCCGTCCTTGTATATAAGGCCCAGCTTGTTCAGGTGGACCGAACCCACGGAGCGCTCCACGGAGATCCACGCGCCATTGTCCCCCAGCGTAATGGGCGAGTCGTCCACGCCCGCGCGCGGCACTTGTTGAATCTCCGAGGAGCCAATACTCCGCACCCCACCCCGTCGCCTCCGAATAGGCGTGTACCAGCTTCGCTTCAACTCGCCGATATTGACGTATCCCACCAGGTACGCACCGCGCTCCAGGTCCTGCTTGAGGGAGCTGGAGGATCGAAAGCGGAAGGGCGTGGCCAGCTCCTCGGTCACGGAATCCAGCGCTTTGATTTCCTTGTGGGTGAATGGGTAGGTCGCGGCCATGAAGGCGAGCGTGAGGCCGGCGCTCGTCTGGTCCGACTTGAAGTTGATTCCCACCAGCGGCAGTTGCCCCATGTCGATGTTGGTATGAAAGGCCACGCCTAGAATGATTCGAGCCCGTCTGGCGGAGCCCGCACGCCCGGTGATGACCAACGTGAGGCTCTGCTGGAGAGGAATATCGAAGTCCTCCGGAATGATGGCCCCCACGCCAGGAGCGACTCCGCCGAATATGGCGTGAAGCGGAATGGATTGTTCCTCCACCATGGTGCACTGGAGGATCCACATATCGCCCGCTTTCGCGGTGAATTGTCCCTCGAAAACAAGGCTGGTAATACCACCGCCGGAGAGGGGGACCTCCACCAGGCCGCCATATTCCGCGGGGCGCTTTCCTCCCGTGAGCTTGTCCGGCTTGATGGCGATATTGATGCCAATTCCCAGATATTTCGCGTCCCCTTCGTCGTCCTCGCCCACTTTCACGCCGAACTGGACGCCCACTTCATAATGCTGTTTCTCCGTATTCACCTTGAAGGTGGCACTGTCGATGGGGAGGGTTTGATCCAACGTCCGGAGAAACCCCGGCACGAAGTCCACCTGGAAGGTGCCTTCCATCGCGACGATGAGCGCCCGGATGCTCGTGAGCGTATTAGGGTCTAGTTCAATGTCGAAATTGGCCATGGTTCGCCACCAGGAAAGCCACCGCGGACAAAGGGATTCACTTCGCGCGCTTCGAAAGGGTGCTTAATCACTGAACCCGACGCTGAGCTCTCGTCGGATGCACAGCACATAGCAGGTAAAAGACCTGTATCCGGACACCCCTCGAGAGGCGATAGTCCAGAACCCGTCCGTATTCACCTCGGTCTGGAGTCTATATATCCCCTGCTTTCCAGGCGCGAATTCCGCACGAAATCCACATACGGCCAGATGCCACTCCGACGCAGAATAGGTGGTGACAATCCAGGTCTGTGAGTCCGTCGAGGTCAGGCGGATGAGCTCAAATGGCTTGCGATCCTTGACCTGGACCGTCCCATGCACATCCAGCGCCGCACCGGGATTCTCGGTGCCAATGCCCAATCTGCCATTGTTCTGGATGAAGACATTTCCCTGAACATCCAGGGGAGCGCCTGGCGACTGGGTTCCTATTCCCAGTCTGCCCTCGGTGGTCAGCGTCATCCTGGGACTGGAATTGTCGGTGAAGAAATGCAACGGGTGCGCAGAGGACGTCCCGATGCTGCCTCCCACGGGCGCCGAGCCATTCTTCACATAGGTGCCCACCGTCACGGTCCCCTCCGTGTGCTGATAACCATGAGCGGCGGTGCCCGTGCGCAGAGAAACCTTCGCGTTCACGTCCAGCGTCAAGAGCGGAGTGGACGCATCCTTCACGAAGAAGCGAGCCACATTGGAATCCCCGGTCTTGTCTTCATCCGATCGGAAGACCATGGACTCCTTGCTCTGAACCTCCGCGCCCTCCAGCCGCAGTGGACCTCCTCGAATGGCCAACCTGGCGTCAGAGGAATTGTCTCCGATTCCAACGCTGCCTCCCTTCGCGTCGCGCCCGAAGACCAGGGGAGCCTTCTCCACTGGGCACGTGAGCTTTCCGTCGCGAAAACCCGGCACCTGGTGATAGGTGAGCTCCAATTCCGAAAGGCCGCTGGGATGTCCCGTGACCAGGTTACTCACGGTCAAATCCCTGTGCTCTCCGGGCTTGAGCACCAGGGACGCCGTGGGAGTCAGCTGAAATATCATCATCGTCCCATCCGGACTGAGGCTCCCCGTTTCCGCTTTGAAGCCCGGGAGTGCTCGAGTGATGTCCTTCAGTTGATCGGATGTTCCCAGGGCATAGGGGCGCTGCGCCACCGTTCCCACCGGCAGTCTCAATTGCAGAAACGAATTCTCCGTGGGCTTGGAGGCATTGTAATGGAACGTGATATTCTCCCCGCCGCTTCCGGGCGGAGAATTGTTGGTGATGCGGAACACCAGCGTGTTGGGCTGATTGTTCACGTTCAACACTCGATGCGTTCCAACCGAGTCCAGGCGCAACGGGATGCGTGCCTTCCCGCCCCATATCTTCTTTTGAAGAATGAGATAGGCCTCCAACTCGTAGTCGCTGCCCTCGCCAGGAATGAAGGGCTCAACGCTCAAGGGGCCCGTGGAGGACGCCGTGGCGGGTGTGAGCTCCGGCCATGAGAGCAACAAGGGCAAAGTGGGCCTTGCCACCTCCGGCGCCATGAACAGCCCCTTGAGAGGAACGGTCAACATTTCGCCCGCCTCCAAGCGCTTCGTCGCCTGGGTCCACGCCAGGAAAATCTGCGTGGTATCGTGTCCAGATTCCTCCACGCGAAGCAGCTTCCAGTTGCCATCCGGGGTCGTCGTATTCGCGGGCGCCAATAATCCCGCCCTGCATTCCAGAAGGAAGTGAAACTGTTCCGGAGAGACCTCCGTCAACGTATTGAGGAGAATGGCCTCATTCTCTTGAAGAAGAGCATTGGTGACCCGAAGCTCCAGCGGCAAATCCTCTGTCAGGAGGACGTCGCGCAAGGGTTCCTCGCCCGGTATCTGGTAGACGACCTGGAAATCAAATGGCCTTTTCTGTGGCGTCGTCATTCGTGGTTCCTTGGAGGCGCGCGGCTCGGAGAATTGGCGATCCATGTGTCAGCTCAATCGAGGAAGCCCTTGCAAAGCTCTCTCGGGATGCAAAGCACATGACAGGTCAGGCTTTTGATATGCCCGCCCGCGCTGATAACGATGCGCCAGTTCTCCCCGGGGTTCGCAAGGGCTTGATACTCCGTGAATCCCCAGGAGGCCTGCATGTAACCAGCGGTGATGCCGCAGATCGCCAGATACCATTCCGAAGCCTTGTACGTCGTGGAGAGGGTGACAGTGCTGCCGCTGTGATCCGCCACGGACAGATGGAGGATCTCGACAGCTTTCTTGCCCTTGACGAAGAATTCACCATGAACATCCAATGGCGCGCCGGGAGTCGTCGTCCCAATCCCCAGTTTCCCATTGTTTTGAATCAGGACATTGCCGTGGACATTCAAGGGTGCCTTCGGGGATTGGGTTCCTATTCCCAAGTGTCCCGTAGACATCAGTGTCATCTTCGGAGTGAGGTTCCCCGCGAGGAAATGCAGGGAATGATCGCCCATGGTCCCCCACCAGCCCCCCACAGGGGAAGATGCACTCTTGACGAAGCTGCTCACGGTCACGGTTCCATCCGTGTGCTGAAAGCCATGCTTGCCGCTGCCAGTTCGCAGTGACAACTGGCCACTTGCATCCAGCTCCATCAGTGGCTGTTGGCCATCCTTCGCGAAGAACTTCGCGGCGAAATCCTCGCCTTGCTTGTCCGTATTCGCTCGGAAAGTCAGCGATTCCTTGCTCTGGAGCTCCGCCCCTTCCAGACGCAGCGGTCCTCCTTTCACGGAGAGCTTGGCCCGCGGCGCACCTTCCCCGATTCCCACATTGCCACTGTTTGTATCTCGTCCGAAGACCAGGGGCGCTTTCTCGATGAGACACGTCAACTTCCCATCGCGAAAACCTGGCACCCGGCCGTATTCCAGCTCCACCGTCACTGGGCCACTGGGATGCTCTGTGACGAGATTACTCAGCACCAGCTCCTTGAATTCGCCGGGCTTGAGCGTCAGATCCGCCGTGGGGGTGAACTTGATGAAATATCGGATGGCGTCCGGCGACATTCCACGCGAATCCAGGCTGAATCCCTGAAACGTCGCGGTAACCTGATTCAATTGAGCCTGGGTCCCCAACGCGAACGGGCGCGGGGCGATATCACCCGCCGCCACCATCAGATTCAGGAACGCTCTCTCCGCAACATTCGCGCTGTATTTGAAGATCACATCCTGGTCTTGACCCGAGCTTGGCGGAGGATTCGTGACGCGAATGACCAGCTCATTGGAATGACTCTTCTCGTTCAGGACATAATGAGAACCCACCACATCCAACCTCAAGGGGATGTGGGTCCTCCCCGGCCACGACTTCTTTTCAAGAACAAGGAAGGTCGTCTGCTCGGTCTCCTCTTCCAGGGCCTCCAGATCCGATTGATTGGCGCCGTCGGAAGCGGTCGCGGGCGTGACGTAGGACCATGAGACCAACATGGGAATGGTGGGTTGATTCCCCCCCGAACTGGCGAAGAGACCTTGAATGGGAATGGTCAATGTTTCCCCCGCCTCCACCCTCTTCGCGGTTTGAGTCCACGACAGGAAAACCTGCGTGGTTCCTCGCTCGGATTCCTCCACGCGATGCACCTTCCACCCGGTGTCCGGGCTCGTGGTGGGCGCGGTGGCGAGCAGCCCCGTCTTGAATTCCAGTCGAAAATGGAACTTCTCCGGACTGGCCTCCGTCAACCGGGTCAAGAGGAGGGCCTGGTCATCCCGGAGGAGCACATTGGTGACGCGCAGCTCCCAAGGCAAATTCTCGGTGAGCAGGCAGTCACGCAGGGTCGCTTCCCCGCCAGGCAGCTCGTGAACGACCTTGAAATGGAACGGATTCTGGGATGATGCCGTCATGAATGGCTCCGCGAAGCTCATGGATCGTTCAGGCGACGCGAGTTTTCAGCCGTGAATTCCCTTACAAATTTCTCTTCGGAAGCACACCGCATAGCAGGTGAGCAACATGAACTTGTTGAAGGCGCTGAAAACCACGCTCCAGTTCCCACCAGGACTACCCGTGGCGTAGAACTCCGAGATGCAATTCACTTCGTTGAAATTGGCTGGGTAAAAGGAGGCCTCGAATCCGGCCACGGCCAGGTACCATTCCGATACTTTGATGGTGGTATTGATCGTCGCGGTCCTGCTATTGGGATTGCTCGCGGTCAGTTTGATGAACTCAATGGGCTTCTTGCCTTTGATGAAGAAGTTCCCATTGACATCCAAGAAAGCACCCGGAGATGCCTTTCCAATGGCGAGCTTCCCACTATTCTGGATGAGGAAATTCCCTCGAACATCCAGCGGCGCGCCTGGCGTCTGGGTGCCAATTCCCAACCGCCCATTCGTGTCCAGCGTCACCTGTGGCGCGGAGTCCTTGGTGAAGAAATGGAGCGAATGGGTCGAATGGGTCCCTATCCAGCCCCCCACGGGCGTGGAGCTCTTGACGTAGGTCGTCAAGGCCACGGTTCCATCCGTATGCCGAAAGCCATGCTTGGTGCTGCTCGTGCGTAGCTTGAGCAGACCGCTCGCATTCAATTCCATCACGGGTTGTTGCTCGTCCTTCACGAAGAATCGCGCGGCGGAATCTTCACCTTGCTTGTCCACATTCGCGCGGAAGGTCAACGATTCCTTGCTCTGAATCTCCGCTCCTTCCAGATGCAGCGGCCCGCCGCGAACCGAGAGCCTGGCGTCCTGCGCTTGGTCCCCCATTCCCACGTTGCCTGACAGCGAGTCACGTCCGAAGACGAGCGGAGCCTTTTCGACAAGGCACGAGAGACTTCCATCCTGGAAGCCGTCTATCCGCTCGAAGTGGACGTCAATATTCGTAAGACCATTGGGGTGATGGGTGACCAGATTCTCCAGGGTGAGCTCCAAATAATCCCCAGGCTTGAGCACCTTGCTGGCCGTGGGGCGAAGCTTGAAGCGCACCAATGAGGAGGAGACGGTCGAACTGGCTTCGACAAAACCTCCCATTGTGCGATTGATGACCTTGAGCTGGTCCGAGGTCCCCAGGGCGAAGGGCCTCCCCTCCACGGTCCCCGCCAACAGTTCCACGGAGAGATGGGAGCTCTTCGTGATCTCGCTGGAATTAAAAGAGAAGGTCACATCCTCGCCCTGGCTACCGGGTGGAGCACTGTTGGTGATGCGCAGCACCAGGGTATTGGGCTTGTCCCCCACGTTCAGGACGTGGCGCGGCCCCACCACATCCAATCGCAAAGGTACGCGGGCCCTTCCCTCCCATGTTTTTCGCTCCAGGAGCAGGTATGTCTCCAGCGCATATTCCTCATCCTCTAGCGGCCGAGGCTCCGTGCTCACGGCTCCAGCGGAGGACCGCGCGGGGGTGAGCGAAGGCCAAGACAACATCATGGGGACGGTGGGCCGATCGCCCTGGGGGTTCGCGAAGAGACCCCGGAAAGGAATGCTCATGGTTTCGCCCGCCTCCAATCGCTTCGTGGGCTGATTCCAGGCCAGAAATATCTGCGTCGTGCCTCGCGCGGATTCTTGCACGCGAAGCAGCTTCCAATTCCCGTCCGTTGTCGTGGTCGCGGTGGCGATCAGGCCCTTCTTGGCCTCCAGCATGAAATGGAAGCTCTCTGGAGAGACGTCGCTCAGCGTATTCAAAAGAATGGCTGTGCCATCCTTGAGCAGCAGGTTCGTGATCCGGAGCTCCAGCGGCAAATTCTGCGTAAGGAGCACGTCGCGAAGAGGCTCCTCGCCGGAGGATTCATAGACGACTTCAAAGGCATAAGGTTGCTTGGGTGGCGTCGTCATGGGGAAGTCCTTTGCTCCACGAGAATGGACCTGCGCTCAGGACTCCGAATGGTCAGAGCGGCGAAGTATCAACCAGCCTTCGCGCAATTCCTGTGGCGCGGAGAATGCGGCGCGAGGGTTCGGCGGCTCCAGCTCATGCGTTTGCGCCCAGGCGCCTCCGGGCTCTTGCGTCACCCATGACCAGACGTGGCCGGGCTCGACGGGCACGGGCAGCCGCAGGGCGCCTTTATCCGACAAGAAAGGCGCGGTGAGGAAGCTCACCTCCATGTCCGTCAATGCGCGGCTGTAATGGTCCGGATGAATTCTCAACTGTGGACTGGGGAGGACGCCGGTGGTGGCATGGACCTGCGCTCGAGGATCCAACAAGAAGGTGAAATGTTGTGCTGGGTCCGCCAGTGTGCGCAGCGGGAGCATGACTTCCAGCCCATGGTGATAGGTGCGGATCTTGGGATGACTGACGGCGCGCTCTTGCGGCGAATGGAAAACACCGTCCATCCAGCTCCCATCCGGATTCTCCCACCAGAACCCCACCAAGCCGTCGTTCAATTGTTTGTATTCCCCCAAGCGAACGGGGACTTTGATCTTCTCCACGTCCCTGCTGGTAACGGTGCCCGCCGCGCCCATGGTCAATACGCTGGGATCAAAGGCCGGTGGTCCCCTGAATTCCAATGTCAGCGAGGCCCGCACCACCGCGACGGGCCTATCGACGAGCAGCGCTCGACTGGGGTTCTCCGCGTAAGCCTCTGGATCAATGGTATCCAGCGCCGTTCTCTGCGTGGACAGGAATGCACGCAGAAAATCCGGCCCTTGTTCCAGGACGTGGTGCACCACCTGCTGGAGCGCGGCGTCATGGAATTGGGGCAGGCCTCGGGAATCCATTCTCGTGCGCGTCCCGGTCTCTGGAGCCGTGCGCCATGTACCACCCCTGTCCACCGTGCCCAGCGCCCGTCCCTTCGCATCATAGACCGCCAGGGCACCATCCAGATTATTCACCAGGAGGAATCCGCACACGGGGCTCGTTCCTGGGTGCTCGTTGGAGCGGCGGCCTCCGGATGACTCGGCCGGAATCCAATCAAAGCGAACGCGCGCCGGCTGCGAGAACCGAGGCGGGAGCAATAGCTGATGCAATGGATTCGTGGGCGTTTGGTCCGTGGGCGCAATGACCTTCACTTCCCGGGGCGCCCCGGGCTTCATGACCTCCAGGACCTGTCCAAAGGTGTCCACCAGCCACAATCCGGTGAGGGACATGGCACCCGCGCGAAATGGATTGAACCGGTCCAGTGCGAGCGGCCTGCGCTGCATTTCCTCGCCCATGGCATCACGGGTGGTCTCCGTGATGAAGAAATGCAGGCTGTTGCGAAGGGCCGTGGGGTCACTGATCTTGAGCTGCAGGGTGGGCTCGCGCAGCAGCAACACTTGATGAAAATTGCCGATGGACTGCGCGAGACACGGGGTCTTGAGAAGCTCGTCGTAGGACCACAGCGCGGTGAAGACGGGATCCTCCACGCCCGCTCCGGGATTCTGCTTCAGATACCAGTCGTGAATCTCAGTAAAATGCTCTTCCAGATAACCTTTCACCCGATCTTCGGACGGGACGTCGTTCTCCTCGTAAAATCGCTCTAATATCGCGTCCTCGAGCCAATACAGGATCCGGTCCTTGACCTCCAGCGAAGCGGAGGCGGAGAGCAGGCTCGTGCCTTGATAGACGTCATCCGTTTCGGAGAAATATTGTTCGTGACCGGGCTTGAGCGTCAGGTCGATCCCCTGGATGCCCAGGTCATAATGCTCAAGCAATAGCCCGGGATCGAAATCTCCATTTTCATCTCGGCCGCACGGGGCGACATGGAGGCTCCAGTGCATCAAGAAGGGAGTCCATGGACCCTCTTTCCACATTTGCCCCGTGTCCGCCAGCAATCCATTCAAATATCCTTGCATCGCGGTGAGGGTGGCCTGGGGCAAGGATTGTAAATCCAGGGAAAGGTCCGCGAAGGCGCACGGGAGCAATTCAGCCTCCGTGGACTGAGCATTCCAGAGGTCCGCGGCCGCGGCCTCGCCGGTGAAAAGGACGACCGGATCCGCGGGCTCCCAGTAAGGCGTTTCCGGGGCGGCGCGCAGGACATAGCGCGCATCCCGTCCTTCCTCGGTGGCATTGTAGGCGTGAATGGCGTCCCGCACGGTCTCCAGTGCCTTGGAAAAACGCACCGCTATGGAGGACTCGGCGGGAGGAATCTCCAGAAAAAGACCGCTCTCCCGGGCGCTCACCGGATAGACGACGCCCAGATTATGCACCTCCCAGGACTTGTCCCTCTCGACGACCTTGACGGTGTGAGTAGCGTCGAGCTTGAAACCACAGCAGTGCTCGAACTCCACGGCCCACGTCTCATAGGACGATCCCGAGTTGGTATTGAACGGTTTTCCCTCGTTGATGACGCGGACATAAGTCGCATGGTGAGTGCTGAGGCTGGAGACGACCTCGAAAGCGGAAGGCTCCAGGCGTGCGCGAAATGCGCTTCGCTGGGCCGTCTCTTCCAACACCATGCGCCCCATGGAGGTCAGGCGCCGTCTCACCGGGGCGACATAATCCTTGAAGAAATTGAGATTGGTGCCCTTGCTGGGCAGCAGCGAATACCAGCGCATGAACATGCGCTCGCGCAGATCCTTCAGCTCGTCCGTGGCGCGCTGATATTCAGCCTGGAGCACGTTGAGCGCATCCAGCATTCCCATCCATGAAGTGGGAGGGGTTCGTGTCGCCCGTGGCTTTCGCCCCATGCGAAACGTGGAGAAGAGCTCCGTGGACGTGTCGGTTTCGGGTTGAATGGTCCACCGAATTCCTCCGGAATGAGCGGCGAACCCCCTCTCGTGGCGAGCCTCCTGGAGAATGGCCTCCAGATCCAGCGTATGCCCCTCCAGACGATCCGTGAGCTGGAGGGCTTCCAATTGCTGCTCCATCAGCTCACGCTTGGCCCTGTCCTCGTCATTGGTTTGCGGTGCGTGGCGATGCGCCAAATGTGCGGCCAGCGCCTCCGTTTCAGTCCGACCCATGGCGAGCGTGGGGGTGGACAATTCGCCCACGACATCCCGAGCGGCCCGAGCTCCCGGAGTAAAAGTTAGCCGAGCATGGAATAGAGACGCATGCGGCGACGTGGCGGATGAGTCCAAGCTCCATTCGAGCCGTTCTTCGAGCAGTCTCTTCAGCTCCTCCGGAGAGGTCGCCTCGGTCAGCAATGGGGTGAGACAATCGTGGCCCACCTGGCTGTACCAGCCCATCACGTCGTAGCGAAGACCGGAAGGCGGCGAGGCGGTCTTCAGCTCCGCGTCATGAAAGCCAAATACGCCACGGCAATTGGGATAAAAGGATGCGAAGGCGGCGCGCACCGTATCCAGAATGGGGACTTCGGTTTCGGCTCCCACGGCCGTCAATGCGGGGAGGTATTCATCACCTGGCGCTCCCTGAGCGCTCCGCCAATCCGCCAGCGTGAGGGCTCGTCCCAGGAAGCGATAGCGGTAACCCTTATTCGGTGAAGGATCCGGGAGGACCTGGATATTGACCGGAGCGTCGCCGTCATTGGGGATTTCCTCGCCGTATCCCTCCGGGTATAGATAATCGCTCTCCACCACCCATTGTCGCTCGGGCTTGCCGCCTCCACTTCGGAGCACGAGCCACCGATTGGGGACATGAGGAAAGCGTGTATGAGCCTCCATTTGCTCACCCTGGGTCAGGGCGTCCGGGAGCAACCAATGCAGATGAATACCGGCTGGGATCTGGAGATCCTTGGAGAATGGCGGCGTGAGGACATTCTCCGCGAGATTGGGCGTGCGCGCGTTTCGAACCGCGCTCCTCGTTTCCGCGGGGAGCCGCCGAAAATCCGCCATGGCCCGGACAATGTCCTTGGGTTGATCCAGGCACATGGCCTGGATCCGGAGGGGCACATGAAGAAAGCCACGGCTGCTATTTCGGACCGTCATGTCCGAAACAATCGACGAGTAAACATCTGTATCGCCAGGTGATTATTCTTCTTTGTCGTTTACCCAACAAATGAACAGGTGAGTATTTTCAGACTCGTGACTGGGCCTCGTGCGCAATGGGCGAGCCGCCACGAATTTATTCGACACGCTGCAACAAACCGGATCAGTAATGCTCCTCGAGCAGGCCTTCCTCTGCAGCCAGGGCACGCAGCCGAGTCTTCACACGCTGGAATTGCTGACGCAGGGCGGTGGCTCGGCGCTCGAGCTGGGCCTCCGTACCCGTCCGGCAGAGGACGTGCAGAGGGTGCTTGAGGGCGGACGAGGGTCGTGCTCGACGGCGGTCGCGCGCTGGCTGGAGGCGATGAGCAGGGCGGGCTACGAGCGCGGGAGCGCTCAAGAGGAGTCCGCGGCGAACAGCCGCTTCCACTCGTGCGGCAGCAGCTCGTCGAGGCGCGAGTAGGGGTGCGTCTGCACGAGCAGCAACACGTCGAGCGTCCCACTGGTTGAGTGCGTAGGTAATGGCCTGTCCCATGGGCCCCTTGGGCAGGTGCAGCGGTTTCTGCGCCGTGAGGTAGGCGTGCAGCGCCTCCAGCACGGGACGGCTCTTCTGCTGGCGCAAGGCGCGATGGGCGAGCGTGCGCACCACTCCGGCCTTGAGCGCCTCATGTTCCACCCGGTACAGCGCCAGGATTGAGTCCCGGCGAAGGTGTCAAACAACTCGTAGGGGCCCTGGCGAAGGTGTCAAACAACTCGTAGGGCGGGAGTTGTTGGAACGATTCCTTTGACACCTTCCGTGGGACGCGGAGGCGAAGGCCATCGTCGACGATGCCCACCGGCTGGGGCGCACGGGGGCCGCGCACGCTATCGGCACGGTGCACAAGGGCCTGTGAGCCGCGCGGCTCCGGGCCAGAGCACCCTGTCTCCGGCCGGGAGCCACTCAGGACCTCAGAACAGCGTCAGCCCGTCCACCCAGATGTCGTACGGGTCCGCGCCCCAGGTGTCCGTGCGGATCTCCACGTAGTCCACCTTCGAGAACGTGGGCGAGCCGCTGGCGGTGCGTGTCCAGCCGCTGCCCCCAGCAAGCGGAATATCCACGTAGACCCACTCGTCCGGCGAGGTGGGCAGCAGATTGGCGCTCGGCGTGTAGACGTACTCGCCGCCGCCGGTGGTGCCCAGCACGACGACCGGAAAGGTGCCCTGCCAGCCGTACTGGTTCGGGTTGCGCGCGCGGAGGAAGACGCCCAGGCGCGTCCGGCTGGAGGCGTTGAGCGCGAGGTTGCGGCCCACGGGCGCGAAGACGGCCAGCCCAAAGCCCTCGTTGCTCGCCACCTTCACCGAGCCGCTCCCGAACAGCTTGTTCACCGTGTCATCCGTGAGCGTGGTGGTGCACGTCGAGTTGCACCGGAAGCCCCACTGCGAGGCCGTGTCCCCGAGCGCCGTGCCGTTCGGCGCCACCGCGACAAGCCGCGAGGCGAGGCCGCCGGTCGTGTCGTCGTTGACGAACACGTCCGCGTCATACAGGCCCGCGGATGGGAAGGTGACGGACGGCGTGGCGGTGCCAGCTCCCAGCAGCTGGTAGGGAGGGAGCGCATCCGGCACGAAGCTGGCGCCCGCGCGCTGCACCAGCCAGTGGAAGCCGAGCGGATCGTTCTTGTCGGAGGAAGCGGAGGCGTCCAGTGTCACGGGCTGCCCGGCCACGGCGCTCACCGGCGCGAGCTGCGCGTCGGGGCCCCCGTTGTTGGGGTTCAGGCCGCAGCCGCCCACGGTGAAGACCCCCTCCACCTGGCAGCCCAGGCGCGGCGTGGGCATGACGTTGCCGCCCGTGCAGTTGGAGGCCAGCATCACCCCGCGGGTGGCCTCCAGGTACACGTCGCAGTTGCCCGTGCAGCGGCTGGTGTTCGTGCCGTTGCTGGCGAAGGTGTTGCGCTGGATGAGCAGATGGCTGGAGTTGGCCAGGCTGCTGCGCGGCTTGCAGACGTCCAGCACATCCCACTCCTGGATTTCGCGGCCCGTCAGGAGGATGCCCACCCGCCCGCTGTTGGCGATGCGGTTGCCCTCGATGACGGTGTGGCGGTCCTCGCCAATCTGGATGGAGATGCCATCCACGAGGTTGCGCTCCACCGTGTTGCCGGACACCACCGCGTTGTCATTCCCGCCGAGCCACAGGCCGTAGTTGCTGTCCGACGCGATGTTGCCAATGAACTTGTTTCCGTCGCACCAGGACTCGATGGCGTTGTGCGGGCTGAACGAGGTGTCGTTGTTCTGGAGGGTGTTGTTCGGGGCGCAGGCGCCGATGACGGCGCGCAGGAAGATGCCATCGCCACCGTAGCGCGTGTCGTTGCCGTAGAGCAGATTCCGGCTGCTGCCTGCGTCCACGATGATGCCCGCCGAGTCCCGGGTGTCCACGCCGTACCAGTTGGACGGATACACGAGGTTGTCGCCGCGGATGCCCCAGCTGAAGTCATTCCGCGCCAGCACGTTGTTGTGCGAGTCCACCAGCGTGGCGCCGGTGTTGGAGCAGTGGCTGGCCACATTGCCCACCACCTGGTTGTTGCGGCTGTTAGAGCGCAGCTCGAAGCCGTTCCAGTTGCGTGACAGGGCGCTGGCATTCACGGTGCTGTCCGTGACGCCGTCGAAGCGCACGCCGCCGCCCTGCACCGAGTCCTGCACCCAACCCGCCGCGGGGTCGGTGAAGTTGTCATCGAACGCCGCGTCCTCCACCAGCAGCCGCGCCGCCGAGGAGGCCGTGAGGCCGTAGCGGAACCCCTTCGCGCCACAGCCGCGCACGGTGACATCGTTGACGCCGCTCACGGAGAGGCCCACGGTGGGCGCCGCCGTGGTGCCCGTCCCGGAGCTGCTCCGGAACACGGTGCCGGGCGCGCACTCCAGCGTCACACCGCTCGCGGTGATGCGCACGGCGGGCGTCCCGGACGAGGACGGCAGGTCATACGTGCCGGCGCACACGCGGGTGGATGCGCCCACGACGAGCTGCTGGCCCGCCACCGGGGTGACACATGACGGCTGCAGTCCGGTGGTGAAGTACGCGAGGTTGACGACATGGGCCTCGCTGAGTGCGATGTTGAAGAGGCGCACGTCATCAATGAGCCCCTGGAAGGCATTGCCCGAGGGGTAATTGCCAATCTCCACGGCCTTGTTGGAGTTCTGCAGGGTGCCACTGACGCTGGCCTGGGCCACGCGCTGGCCGTTGACGTAGAGCCGCATCGTCTGGCCGTCATACGTCCCGGCCACATGGGCCCACTGACCGGCCGTGGCGGGCGCCGTGATGTCATAGGGCTGGCCCCAGGTGCCACCGGGCAGGACGATGGTGAAGTGGTACTGCCCGCCAGAGACGGACAGCGAATACGAGTCATAGCCGTACCACTTGTTGACGACGGTCTGGCTCACGTCCACGCGCGAGGGCTTCACCACGGCGGCCAGCGTGAGGCTGGTGGTGAAGTGGAGCTGTGGCTTGTCCGCCACATCCACCACGCCGCCCGCGAAGGAGACGGCCGAGCCGGACAGGCCCGTGGCGCAGGTGGCCGCGCCGCTCTTCTGGCCATCCGCCGGGCTGGCGTTGCCGGAGGTGTCCCGCAGCAGCGTGCTCGTGTCCGAGCAGTCGTCGAAGTCCCACAGCGCGGTGGCCTGGGGGATGCCATAGAGCGCCGAGGCCAGCCGCTTCACCTGCGTGCCATCCAGCGCGACGTTGAAGAGGCGCACGTCGTCGATGAGGCCGGAGTAGGCGTTGCCGCTCGGGTGGTCACCGATGACGATGGGCCGGTTGGAATCCTGCAGCGAGCCGGTGACGCTGGCCTGGGCCACCCGCTGGCCGTTGACATAGAGCCTCATCGTCTGGCCATCGAAGGTGCCGGCCAGGTGCGCCCACTGACCAGCCGTGGCGGGCGCGGACAGGTTGTACGTCACGCCCCACGTGCCCCCGGGCAGCGCGATGTCGAACTGGTAGCGCCCGTTGCGGATGGCCAGCGCGTACGAGTCGTAGAAGTACCACTTGTTCACGATGGACTGAGAGCCATCCACGCGCGCGGGCTTCACCAGCGCGGAGAGGGTCATCGCGGTCGTGAAGTGCAGGTCCGACCGATCCGCCGTCTCCACCCGCCCCTGCCCCGTGAAGCGCCCCGCGGCGCCCGAGGGCGAGCGAAAGGCACAGCCCACCTTCCCGCTCCAGACTCCGGTCTTGCCCATCGAATCGGCGATGAGGTCGGACGTGTACGAGCAGTCGTCGAAGCTCCACACCGCCACGGGCGCGGGCAGGCCCGGGATGGTAACGATGGCGGAGCGTTGGGATTCGGCCGAGGTCTCGGCGGCGCGCTCTTCTCCCACCACGCCGCAACTGATGGCGAGCCCCAGCGACAGCAGGGCAACAACAAGCCTTGACATGAACAGCCCCCTCTCGGCTCGCGCACGGCCCCTCCGTGGAGCCCGGGGCGCGAGCACAGGCGCCACGTACCTAAGCCCCGGAAGACCGTCAATGCAATCTGTTCACAGTCGCCATAAAGTTGCGTGTGACAGCGATTCCCACGGCGCGCCGGACACGTCGGCCCTGCTCCTACCGTGTAAGCCGCAATCGGATACCGTTTCGCCTGCTCGAGGTGGGGTGGGCGGCCTGAGCAGGCATGTACCCAAAGGGGGCTGCACGGCCTCCCCATCGGCCGAGCGCACTCCTGCGGTCAGCAACCGGGTCAGTCGGCTGCGGTGTGGGAATCAGTGGCCGCTTCACCTGTCTCCGCGCGAGGCATGCCAGGCCGCAGCGTGTAGGACGTCTGGAAGGCGTCGAACAGGTCCAGGTACTGCTCGAGGTACCGGGTCATCAGAAACCGTTCCCGGACCTTTTCACGCGCGGCCTCCCCCATGCGACGCCTCAGGTTCTCATCCGTGAGCAGAAGGACCATCCTCTCGGCAGCTTCCTCGACCGAGGACACCAGGAAGCCGTTCACCCCGTCGTCGATCTGGTAGCGAATGCCCCCGACATTGCCGCCAATCACAGGCGTTCCCTTCCACATCGCCTCCGAGACCGTCAGCCCGAACCCCTCGCGCAAGGATTTCTGGAGCACCACCGCGGCACGCCGCTGGAGCGCATTGACCAGGGATGTGTCCTCGACGCTCAAGACGAGGACCCGATCCTCTCGAGCGCTCAAGAGCGACTCGTAGACCTGGGGGCCTTCCGGGTCATCGGTGGCGATGTTGCCCAGCAGGACGAGCGTACAATCACGAATGCGCCGGGCAATCTGGAAGGCACGGATGACTCCCTGCGGATCCTTCCAGCGATCGAAACGCGAGATCTGCACGACCAGCGGAAGGTCCAGAGGAATCCCGTAGTGGCGCAGGCGCTGCTCGACCTCCGCTTCAGAAAGCTCGCGGTTGGTGATGCTGAAGGGATCGATCGCCGGCTGGAAGATGAGCTGCGGAACGCGCCACCGCTGGCGGAACTCTTCGGTGCTCTCAATCACCGCGTCGTACTGCTCGATGTACCCGGTCAGGTACTCCCAGATGTCCGGGCTGGGCTGCGCCAACTCGATGTGGCACCGCCACACCCACGGCCCGCGTTTGTGCGAATACTGAACCAGCGGGAGCGGCTGAGGATCATGAACGACGACGTAGTCGTGGTCGAAGCGGTTTCGAAGGGCGTTCTGGAATGCGACCTCCTCGTAGATCTCCTTCTTGATGTCGGTGAGCTGGATGGACTCCCCTTGAAGCGCGTTGTGCATCTTCTTCGTGATGTTGAAGAAGTCTGGCGGTCCCTGAATCGCTCTCCACTCCGCGGCAAGGCCCAACGAGCGCATGAGCAGCGTCAGCGAAGACAACATCTCGGCAACACCACCACCGTAGTAGGTCGAGTTGATGTGCGCGACGCTGCGATCCGAAAGGCGCCGTCCCTTGTTCAGGATACGGTCGACTGCGCGCCGACCGATGAAGGGCTCGTAGTCCTGCACGGTCACCACCGAATGTCGTCCATACATGATCTGCCTCCCCCTTGAAGCTTTGACCCGGACGTTGGATGGCAAGGTGCGAGGGCTCGGAACAGATGGCCTGAGCTTCCACGACAAGCAGCGCAGCAAGCCCTTCATCGTGGCCTGGTCAGCTCAGGCCGAGCTCTGTGACGTCGTGCAGGTGCTCAGGCCCTTCGGAGGACCGGCTGCATGAGGGTTCGCTCGGAGAGCATCAAGGAGATGAAGCGTCCGGGCAGTTCCACGGCGGGTGGGGGCGGCCTTCCAACCAGTTCCGGCTGCCGCCTGCTGTTTCGACGCACCGCGGCGCTCATTCCCGCCCCGTCCAGATGGGCGCGACGAGTTGATACATCTTCTCACCCCACCAGTCCTTGCAAAGACACTTTTCTTGAATTGGACGACTTTCAACCTGTTCTCGACTGAGCTACATCACACTCGTTCACTTCACTTTTGGTGAAACGAGGAAGCAGATGAGAAGCCCCTGGAGATGGAGCGTCCCGCTGGCGCTCATGCTGGCGGTGGTGAGCCAGCCCGCGTTCGCCGGCACGGCGACGGTCTACTACTACACGCCCTACAAGGCCTGGAGCACGGTCTACATCCACCACAATGCCAGTGGGAGTTGGACCACCGTGCCGGGCACCCAGATGGGTTCCGCGTGCACGAACTGGGTCGTGAAGGTCATCACCACGGGGTCTGCCAGCACCTTCCAGGCTGTCTTCACCGATGGTCAGAACCACTGGGACAACCTCAACAACCAGTCCGGCGCCAACTACGACCTGCCCACGGGCGGCACCCACCAGATCAAGAACGGTCAGGTCCTGGCCAACGCGGGGGCCCCCTGCGTGACGGATACCCAGGCGCCGACCACGCCTGGCGGCCTCACGGCGGGCTCGGTGACGACCACCTCGCTCACGCTCTCGTGGACCGCGTCTACGGACGATGTCGGCGTGACGGGCTACACGGTCTTCCGCAATGGCACCCAGATCGGAACGGCGACCGGCACGAGCTACGCCGACTCCGGACTCACCTCCTCCACGACCTATAGCTACACCGTGAAGGCCGTGGACGCGGCCGGCAATGCGTCCGCCGCCAGCCCGGCGCTATCCGTGACCACCGCCGCGGGCAACAAGGCCGAGGTGTACTACTACACGCGGACTCGCAGCTGGAGCACCGTCAACATCCACTACGCGCCGACCGGCGGCTCCTGGACCGCTGTGCCGGGTGTGGCCATGTCCGAGTCCGCCTGTACCGACTGGGTGAAGAAAACCGTCGATCTGGGCTCGGCGGCCGGAATGAAGGCGGCGTTCAACAACAACAGCGGGACCTGGGACAACAACAACGGCTCGGACTACTCCCTCGGAACGGGGCTGATCACGGTGAAGGATGGTGTCGTCACCGCCAATGCCACCACGCCGTGTGTGGTGCTGCCTCCCGACACCAGCCCACCGGCCATCCCCTCGGGAGTTTCCGCGGCAGCATCCGGTACGCGGCTCTCCCTCTCCTGGAATGCCTCGACCGATGATCGCGGCGTGACGGGCTACGAGCTCACCCGCACCGGCGGCTCTCAGGGCACGAAGACCTTCACTTCCTCCGTCACCAGCTACAGCGACTCCGGCCTGGAGGCGCTGACGACCTACAGCTACACCGTGAAGGCCTTCGACGCGGCTGGCAACAAGTCCGCCGCCAGTGCGTCGGTCTCGGCCACCACCGGTGATGCGCCCCCGCCGCCTCCTCCAGGCGAGCCCCTGGGTGGAGACATCCGCGAGGACTCCATCTACTTCGTGCTGACCGCGCGCTTCTACGACGGCGATCCGTCAAACAACCGGGGCGGCAGCATGCACGTCAAGTCTGGCAATGCGGCCAACAACGACCCCATGTTCCGCGGCGACTTCAAGGGCCTCATCCAGAAGCTCGACTACATCAAGGCCCTGGGCTTCTCGGCCATCTGGATTACCCCGGTGGTGCTGAACCGGTCGGACTACGACTACCACGGCTATCACGCCTGGGATTTCAACAAGGTCGATCCACGCCTGGAGTCCTCGGGCGCCACCTACCAGGAGCTGATCAACGCGGCCCACGCCAAGGGCATCAAGATCATCCAGGACGTGGTCTACAACCACTCGAGCCGCTGGGGCGCCAAGGGGCTATGGACCGCCAAGGTCTTCGGTGTGCGAGACAGCCAGTGGAGCTGGTACTACGACCAGCCTGTCGCGGGCTTCGAGTACGACGGACTGACCATCGACCCGGCCACCGGCAAGTCCTATTACAACGGAGATCTGTGGTCGACGCCCGAGCCCACCGGCAACACCTGCCGCAGCTGGGGCACGCCGACGCAGTACACCAGCCAGGAGGGCTATCGCATCTACAACTGCCAGTGGCCGAACCCGACCTCCGGCATGTTCCCGGCGCAGTACTTCCACCAGTGCTGGATTGGAAACTGGGAGGGCGAGGACTCGCGCAGCTGCTGGATTCACGAGGACCTGGCCGACTTCAACACCGAGAGCACTCCGGTCCAGAACTTCCTCACCGGCGTCTACAACAAGTACATCGACATGGGAGTGGATGGCTTCCGCATCGACACCGCGGTCCATATTCCTCGCAACACCTGGAACCGGCGCTTCCTGCCGGCGGCCCTCCAGCACTCCGAGCAGAAGTTTGGCACCAAGGGCAAGGACTTCTTCATGTTCGGCGAGGTCGGCTCGTTCGTGAATGACAAGTGGAACCGGGGCTCGGTCAACCACTCCGCGCAATTCTTCACCTGGAAGGAGCGCCGCGAGTACAGCGCCGACGACGCCGCGGCCGCCCTCGAGCAGTACAACTACGAGCAGGGGATGGGCACGGCCCAGCAGCCGACCTCCACCAATGCCTTCCTCCAGGGCAACAACTACCACACGCCGGACCACAGCCAGTTCTCCGGCATGAGCGTGATCGACATGCGCATGCACATGAACTTCGGCGAGGCCAGCAACGCCTTCTGGAATGGCAAGGACTCGGACGACAGCTACAACGACGCCACCTACAATGTCGTGTACGTCGACTCCCATGACTACGGCCCGAACAAGTCCTCGACCCGTTATGCCGGAGGCACCGACGCCTGGGCCGAGAACATGAGCCTGATGTGGACCTTCCGGGGCATCCCGACGCTGTATTACGGCTCGGAGATCGAGTTCCAGGCCGGCAAGCAGATCGACTGCGGCCCGACCTGTGCGCTCGCCACCACCGGCCGCGCCTACTACGGTGACAACCTCGAGGGGAACGTGACGGCCTCCGACTACGGCGTGGTGGGCAGCGCTTCCGGCAAGGTCTCCGAGACGCTCAACAAGCCACTGGCGAAGCACCTGCAGCGCCTGAACCAGATCCGCCGCCGCATCCCCGCGCTCCAGAAGGGGCAGTACTCCACCGAGGGAGTCACGGGAACCATCGCCTACAAGCGCCGCTTCACGGATACGGCCAAGGGCGTGGACAGCTTCGCGCTGGTAACGGTCTCCAGTGGTGCCACCTTCAGCGGCATCCCGAATGGCACCTACAAGGACGCCGTCACGGGAGACGTGAAGGTCGTGACCAGCGGCTCGCTGACCGCCAGCGTCTCCGGCAAGGGCAACCTGCGTGTCTACGTGCTCGACCTGCCGGGCAATCCGGCACCGGGCAAGGTGGGCGTTGACGGTCCCTATCTGAAGCCCTGAGCCACACTCCCCAGGTGACTCGAGAGAGAGCCCCATCTGCTCGATGGGGCTCTCCTCTCACTTCTCGCCGAGCAGCAGGGCGGCGCGCTTGATGGCCGCTCGAATACGGACGTAGGTGCCGCACCGGCACACGTTGTCACTCATGGCCGCGTCGATGTCCGCGTCGGACGGATGGGGGTTGCGCCGCAGGAGCGCCACCGCGGCCATGATCTGACCGGGTTGGCAGAACCCGCACTGCGCGACGTCCTCGTCGATCCACGCCTGCTGCACGGGATGAAGCCCCTCGCCACCCAGTCCCTCGATGGTGGTCACCTGACAGCCCTCCACGCCGCCGACGGGTTGGATGCAGGGGCGGAAGGCGCCGCCATCGAGATGGCTCGTGCACGCTCCGCACACGCCCACCCCGCAGCCATATTTCGGACCGGTCACCCCCAGCAGATCGCGCAAGACCCACAACAGGGGCAGGTCCGCCGGTGCATCCACCGAGACCGTCTCATCGTTGAGGATGAAGTGATGAACCGGCATGTTCAGGCTCCTGCGTCGAGGATCGGAAAGCGGGTGGGCATGGTGCCTGTCGCCCGGGCGATGGCATTGGAAAGGGCGGCGGCCGCGGTGGGATAGCCAAGTTCCCCCACCCCGCCGACACGGTCATCGGATCGGACGAGGTGGACCTTGATCTCCGCGGGCGTGTGCTTCATCCGCAACCACCGGTAGTCGGCGAAGCTGCCCTCACGCACGGCTCCCGCGTCGATGTGGATTCCCGCGCTCAGCGTCGTCGACAGGGCATCGATCGCGGCGCCCTGGAGCTGCGCCTCGATGCTCCTGGGGTTGATGGGCAGACCGACATCCGCGGCGATGACGACACGCATCACCTTGGGCTCGGCTCCGCGGACATCAACCTCGACGAGGTGGGCAATGGAACTATCCCACTCCTCGTGAACCGCGACACCTTGAGCAACACCGGGCGGCAGTGCTCTGCCCCACTGCCCTTCCAGCGCGACCTTGCTCAGGACGGCCTTGAGCCGGTTCGACGTGAGATGGGATTGCCTCAACTCGACCGGATCGCGCCCGAGCTCACGGGCCAGCTGGTCGACGAAGAGCTCGTTGGCCACCACCACCTGACTGCTGAACACGGAGCGGAACGAGGCGGTCGGGATGGGAATCGAGACCTCGCGCAGCTGCTGCGTCACCAGGCCGAAGCTGTACGGCAGATGCTGCGTCAGCTCGAAGAACACCGCGCTGGTCACGTCGGGCAGGAGCGTTCCGAACACGGAGGTGACGAGATCCCCGAACCCATGAGGAAACTCCACGGTGGGGATGACGGCCCGGTGGTGCCAGCCGCGAATCGAACCGCCAGCGCCGAGGTAGGCGAGGATCCGGTGGTGGCTGGCTGGCCGGTAACGGCCCTGGCGCATGTCGTCGTTGCGGGTCCACATCAACTTCACGGGCCGCCCGAGCGCACGTGAGACGAGGGCGGCCTCCACCGCGGGCTCGTTGAAGAACCGTCGGCCGAACCCGCCACCTGCCCGCGTGGTGTGCACGGTGACCCGCTGCGGAGTGAGCGCCCAGCCGAGCGCCGTCGCGACCTCGCGTTGAGCGAACTTCGGATCCTGGGCGCCCAGCCAGACCTCGGCGTGGTCACCGCTCACGTGGGCCACGCAGCTCTGCGTCTCCATGGGCGCGTGGGCGAGATAGGGAAAGTCGAAGCGGGCCTCGAGGGTCTGCGTCGTGAACAGGGGCGGAAGAGGCCGCGTGCCCACTTCATCGCGAAGGCGTGCCCGGATGTCCGCGTCGGAGAGCTGGCTGGCCGGACCCGGCGCCCAGGAGATCCGCAAGGCGTCGCGAGCCGCGAGCGCATGAGCGAAGCTCTGGGCGGTGACCGCCACCCCCGTGGGCAGGGCCACCACGCCCACCACGCCCGGCATGGCCAACGCCGCCGAAGCGTCGTAGCTCTGGACCGAGCCCCGGAGGGTGGGTGGCCGCGCCACCACGGTGGGCAGTGCCCCGGGGATGTCGAGGTCGAGAGCGTAGCGAGCCGCTCCCGTGACGATGTCGCGGGCATCGATGCGACCGGTGGGTTGCCCGACCACCGTGTACGCGCTCGCTTTCTTGGGCTGCGGAGAGACTTCGGGCAGCAACACGCTCGCCGCGTCCTGGGCCAGCTCGCCGTACCCGGCCCGGCGACCGTCGGGAGCGAGCACCTCGCCGTTGGCGGTGGTGAGGCTGAAGGCCGGCAGCCACCAGCGGTGCGCGGCGGCGGTGACCAGCCGCGCCCGGGCACTCGCGGCCGCGGCGCGCAGGGGGCCCGCGAGGTAGCGCATCGTCGTGGACAACCCGGTGAGCTGGATGAGCCAGCGGGGGTCCGCGTTGGCGGTGCGCACGTCCACCGAACCCAGGCTGACGTCGAGCTCCTCGGCGACGAGCATCGCCACCCCCGTGGTGATGCCCTGCCCCGTCTCGGTACGCGGCAAGGTCGCGACGACTCGCCCGTCGGAGCGGAGGGTGATGTAGATGTCGAACGCGGTCGCGTCCGGCGTTACCGCCTCATTCGCCCCCAGCACGCCGGCTTCCACCGGGCTGGCCGGCGGAAGACCGAGGCCCAATCGCGCCGCGACCATCAACGTCGGCGAGGCCACCACCCATGTCAGGAATTGCCGACGATCTACAACCACCGGGACGGCCGTTTCCGGTCTCAGCGTGTCAGCCATGCGTGAAGTGTGGCACGCGCCACCCCGTGACTCAACGCCGGGCGCTAGCCGCTCCCGAGCGGCACTCCGGGCCTGGCCCGCCAGACGACAGTGGGCAGGTTGCGCCGGGTCAGCTCCGCTTCCAGCGCCTCCGGAGTCCCGGTGAAGAGGGGCATGTCGTAGTGCATGGGGACGACCGCTCGCACCCCGAGGAACTGGCAGGCCAGTGCCGCGCCATCCGGGCCCATGGTGGTGACGTCGCCGATGGGCAGCAGCGCCACCTGGGGAGACCAGCGCTCGCGGATGAGCGCCATGTCTCCGAACACATCCGTGTCCCCCGCGTGGTACACGCGCAGGCCGCCGGGCAAGTGGAGCACGAAGCCCACCGGGTCTCCCCCGTAGTTGATGAAGCCACTCTCCTTGTGCAGCACTCCCGAGGTGTGCACTGCGGGCGTCAGGCTCACCCCAAGCCCGCCCAACCGCACGGTGCCCCCCACGTTGGCCTGCGGCGTGCGCGCCACCCCGGCATCCCTCAACCAGTGCGCCACCTCTTCCACCGCCAGCACCGGCGCGCCCGTACGCAGGGAGAGCTCCACCGCCTCGCCGATGTGCTGCCAGTGGCCGTGCGTGATGAGGATTCCATCCAGCCGCTCCACCGCGTCCGCCTTCAGCGGGCAGCCCTCGAAGGACAGCCATGGGTCGATGAGGAAGACCTCGCCCCCCGCCGTCTCCACGCGCCAGGTGGAGAAGCCGAGCCAGGTCAGCTTGTTGCCCGCCAGGTCCACCGGCGCGCTCCGCGGTGCCCGAGGACGCCCGCGTGCGGCGGCCGCGGCCAGCGTGGACAGTCCGGACGAGACGAGCAGGAGCGCGCGTCGGCTGAAGCTGGAGTCCATGTCACGTCTCCCCGATGTACGCTGCACGGGCCGCTCCGCACGTCCCGGACGGTGCTCCCGGAGTCTGCCCGATGCGCTCCTCGCCTGCCCAGGCCCTCCTCCCCCTGCTGCTCGTCCTCGCCGCCCCGTCCTTCGCCGACGTCGCGCCAGACCCGCTCGCCGGCATCTCCGAGCCTCACCCCATGGATGCCAAGGCCGCTCGAGGCATCTCCATGAAGTACGAGGAGGTCATCATCGAGCTCCACGATGCCTATGCCATCATCGACGCCACCTTCACCATGGCCAATCCGGGAAAGGCCAAGGAGCTGCAGGTGGGCTTCCCTGGGAGGGGCGTGCCGCTGGAGCGGGGATTCGCCGTCCATGAGCCGCTGGTGGGTTTCTCCGCCTGGGTGGGAGACAAGTCCGTGTCCAGCGAGGACAAGGAACTTGTCTACACCTATGACTGGGGACCGCCGGGGAGCGGCTACAAGCGCTCGCGACGGGAGTCCTGGCACGTCTTCACCGTCCCCTTCGCCCAGGGCGACACGAAGCTGCGCGTGCGCTACGGGGTGGTGACGAAGCCGTACACCGGGGGGAGCTGGAGCTCCGACGAGAAGCTCGATGATCGGGAGGCCTGGTACATCCTCGCCACCGGCGGGCGCTGGGCCGGGCCCATCGGAGAAGCCGTCATCCGCGTCAAGGCGCGAGGCGGAGTGAAACCCCAGAGCATCCGCATCCGCGACGGGCACATGACGGGAGCGATCGCGAAGTCCAACGGAGAGACGGCCGCCGCCATGCTGCCCTCCTATGCCACTCGCGACGCGGAGGGCGTGACGCTCCAGCGCAAGAAGCTCGAGGCCAGGCTGGAGGACAACCTGCAGATCGTCTACCGGGCGGATCGCAAGCAACTGCCAGAGACGCAGTCAGAGTGGGACACCCGCCCGGCCGCCGCGCTGCTGCGCAAGGCCATGGGACTGAAGGATGAGGCGGCCGCTCCCACACCGCAGGGGAAGGAATAGACGCCCCATCCTCCGTACCTCACTGCTCGACGGTCCAGCGGAGCTGAGTGGACTCCCGGAGCTCGATCTTCTGGCTGCCCAGCGAGGCGTCATGACCGAAGAGCAGGGTGAGGGGGCCTGGCTCTCCATCCAGCGTACAACTGGCCGGGGTGTCCTGGTTGGTCGTGCAGTACGACACGGTCTGCCCATCTCGCTGCGCCTCGATGTACACCTCTCGTTTCACCAGTGCCCCCGCCTTGTTCACGAGCGAGATCGTGATGGTCGGCCGCGGGTCCAGCACGAGGGTGTCGGTCTCCTGCGCCACCACTTCCCTCGGTGAGAATCCCATCTTGCGGAAGCGCAGCCTGGGCATCGGCCGATCGGTTCGCAGCTTGATGTCAAAGGTTCCAGCGACGCCGGCTTCCGGCCACGGCGTGTCACCTTCGTAAACGTGAACGTGCTCGAGCGGCGTGCCGTCGCGCGCGGTGATCCTTCCGCGCCAGTGGACCAACGGCATGCGATTGAGCTGCAGCGTCATGGGCTCGCCGGAATAGGCGATCACGGACCCGCCCGAGAAGTCCTCGGCGCTCGCGGAGACTTCGAGCGGAGTGAAGTCGAGCGTGGCGGTCAGCTCACCCTTGTCATCGGCCATCAGTTGCTTCGTCTGGTATTTGGGCCCGTACGCGAGCACCGAGGAGCCACAACGGGGATCCGTCCGGGTCGGGTCGACCAGGTTCACCTGTGCACCTGGCACACGCGCACCAGTGTCGTCCACGACGGTGAAGTGCACCGTGAGCCCTCCGGGGGGAACCCCCGCGGCCCGAAGCGAATCGGCTCGGGCGCGGCGCTCACCGCCAGGGAGTGCCGAAGAAGGAACAGGCTCCTTGTCTACGCAGCCCGAGATCAGCACCGCCATGAGGATCATCGTTCTCATGGAGCGCACTATGACCCGCCGTGAAGCGGCGTCACTCCGGCAGTTGACCGTCGGCCGAATGACCGATGCCTCACGCCGACCGGCCGCAAAGGGGCGATGAGGCACCTGATGAAGAAAAAACGGGGTGCACGCCATGAGCGTGCACCCCGTGGAGTGAAGCGAAAGCGGACCGATCAGGCGGCGCGGAGCAGGTCCGCGACCTTGAACGCCGCAAACTGGGTCAGGTTGTACTTGTCGCCCTGAGCGGCAGTCGACTGGTCGCCCTTGCGCGAGCTCATCAGACCCTTGACCATGTCCATGACCCCGCCCGTGCTGTTGAGCTGCGAGCCCAGGCCGATGACGGAGCCGAGACCCGTCTTGCTCAGGAGCGAGCCGGCCTTGCCCAGCAGGCCGCCGCCGAGGTTGCCGACGAGGCCACCGATGATGCCCTTGAGGCCACCACCGTTGAGGACGCTGTTCGCCATGCCGACGATCTTCGAGGCGCCCGCGATGAAGGGACCCACGCCCGGGATGAACGAGGCAATCTGCCCCAGGGGCCCGTTGAGAATCTTGCTCGCGAAGCCGACCGCCTTCTTCGCGAAGTCACCGATCTTCTTGAACGCCTTACCGATGCCCTTGATAAATCCCATGGCGTGCTCTCTTGTGTGGAAAGGAAGTTGCGTTGGTGGAAAAGAAGTAGCTTTGAAGGGATTATCGCAGGGTGAGGTTGGAAGTTGTCAGCGGGTGAATTTTTTTCGAAAAGCCTCGTGAAATCAAGGCTTTAGCGAGGTTCGCCCCTTCTTCACCGCGTCGTCGAGGCCGGGATTTGCAGAGGATTTTACGGCCTCGCCACCCTGGGCACCCAACTCCACGGTCTTCTTGCGAGGCTGGTCGAAACCGCTCGGGGCCTGGCCGGCCTTGAAGGCCTCGACGCTGGCGCGCACGTTGGCCTCGATGGCCTCGGCGGTGGGCGGCTCGACCCCCATCTTCCTCAGGTTCTCGTCGCTGACGACGAGGAACGCGGGCTCCACGCCCGGGTTGTTCATGTAATACCCGACGGTGTTGACGAACTCGTCGAGGCTCATCTCGAGCTCCGCGGCGATCTTCATCACGTTCGGGTCTGCGAGGATCTTCGCGCGCAGTTCCGCAGAGACCGGCGGGGGAGCATCAAGTTGCTCTACGTCAGTTCCATCGCTCATTCGGACCTCGAGTGTAATGTTGAGGCTGGAGAGTATGGTGGTGTCGTCCCGCCGTTGTCGATGGGAAGTCTTGGCCAGCTTCCCGTGACAGAGGGGAAACGATGCTCCCTTTGGACCCACACAACCCAGGCCGCCCTCCCAGCGAGGAGCCGGGAGGACGCCAGCCCCCGCGGCGGGTGTGGCGCGTGCTAACTCCGCCTGCGCGGCGCGGAGAACCGGGCACGGTAGGCGGCTGGCGTCACCCGGAGGTGGCGGCGAAAGGCGCGCTGCAAGGCGTCGAGCGATCCGAACCCGCTCTGGGCCGCGATCTGTTCGAGTGACCCGTCGGAGGTCTCCAGGAAGAACCGCGCGCGCTCCAGGCGGGCCTGCTCGGCGAAACGCGCCGGCGTCTGCCCGGTCTCGCGGGCGAACACCCGGGCGAAGTTCCGCTCACTCATCGCGGCGCGCGCGGCCAGCGCCGGGACGCTCAGGTCCGCGTCGGGGTGCTCTACCATCCAGGTGATCAGCTCGCCCATCCGGTCGGAGGTGCCCGCCTGCGCGGCCAGCCCCTCGCTGAACTGCGACTGGCCCCCGGGGCGGCGCAGGAACACCACCAACTCGCGCGCCACCTCCGCCGCCACCGCGCGACCCAGGTCCTGTTCGACCAGCGCGAGCGCGAGGTCGATCCCCGCCGTTACTCCCGCGGAAGTGCAGATGGGTCCATCGAGCGTGTGGATCGCATCCGGCTCCACCCGCGCGGAGGGGACCAATTCCTGGAGCAGGCCGCACGCCCTCCAATGGGTGGTGGCGCGCCGGCCGTCCAGGAGCCCGGCCGCGGCGAGCGCGAACGCGCCGGTGCAGACACTGCCGATCCGCCGCACCGAAGGCGCCACCTTCGCGAGCCAGGCGCCCACGCCATCTCCGAGGATCGCCTGGTAGAGCGCGTCCTCGCTACCGCCCGCGACCAGCACCGTGTCCAGGCGCCGGGGGAGCCTGGCCAGCGCGACCGTGTCCGCGAGCGCCACCGCCGAGGCCGTGGCCAGCGAGCCCCCGCGAGGCGAGGCGATCAGCACCTGGTACGCGCCCGGCTGGAAGAAGGACGCCGCGCCGAAGACACTCGCCGGACCAGTGATGTCCAGGGGATGGACGCCGTCGAAGGCCACCAGCGCAACGGTCCTCGCGGCGCGCGCGTTCCGCCGCCCTCGGGCCGATGGCAGAATCCGCGGTGTGGCTGTCTTTGCGGCCATGGGGCCCGGACCGTACCTTGAGCGGCATGACCCGCTCAAACGCTGCCCTCGTCACCCTGGTCGCCGGCCTGATCGCCTGCACTGGAGCGCCCGTTGCTCCCGACAACCGCCCGCTCACGCTCACGTCGGAGGAGCAGGCGGAAACCCTGGCCGGGCTGAGGCCGCCCAAGCGGGCGCGGCCGGTCATCGCCGTCCTGGGCCTGAACGATGGAAGCGAAACCACCGACTTCCTGGTCCCGTACGGCGTGCTCCGGCGCTCCGGGGTGGCGGACGTCGTCGCGGTCGGCATCGAGGCCGGGCCCATCACCCTGATGCCAGCGCTGACCCTCCAGCCGCAGGCGACCGTGGCGGAGCTGGACGCGCGGTATCCGGACGGCGTGGACTACGTGTTTGTCCCCGCCATGCACCGGGACGACGAGCCGGCCGTGCTGGCCTGGTTGAAGACGCAGGCGGAGAAGGGCGCGACCCTGGTCGGCATCTGCGAAGGGGCCAAGGTGCTGGGAAAGGCCGGGCTGCTCGACGGCCGCGCCGCCACCACCCACTGGCACTCGGTGGAGGCGCTGCGCAGCGAGCACCCCACGATGCGCTGGGTCCGCAACCGGCGCTACGTCGTCGACCGCGGCGTGGTGACCACCACTGGCGTGACCGCCTCCCTGCCGGTGTCACTCGCCGTAGTGGAGGCGATCGCCGGGCGCGCCCGCGCCGAGGAACTGGCCCGCGAGCTGGGCGTGACGAGCTGGAGCGCTGAGCACGACAGCGACGCCTTCCAGCTGGGCTGGGGGCACATCTGGACGGCGATCGGAAACACGGTGGCGATCTGGAACCACGAGGACGTGGCGCTGCCGGTCGAGCCCGGCATGGATGAGCTCGCCCTCGCCTTCACCGCGGACGCCTACTCGCGCACGTACCGCTCCCAGGCGAAGACGGTGGCGGCGGTGGAGGGCGAACTGACCACGGCGCAGGGGCTCCAGCTCGTCCCGGATCTGGTGGAGGGATCGGCCGCCGGACTGCACAGGCTCCCGCCGCTCCCGCAGGAGGCGCCCGCCGGCGCACTGGACGCGGCCCTGGACGGCATCACCGAGCGCTACGGCCGCCGGACCGCCGCGTTCGTGGCACTCCAGCTCGAATATCCGTGGGCGGATGGCCGGAAGTAGGCGGTCTGCCTCGTCATCGAGGCTCGTTGCCTCCGTGGAATCGCCCAAACCTACGGGCCAGAAACACTGCACTGACCACCGCCGAGAGTCCCGCTACGGCGACGTGTTCCATGTTGCGCAGCTCGAAGACTCCAACGTGGCACAAGAGGAGGTAGCCGACTGCGACATTGAACGATCCCCAGAGGACGTTCACCGTCGAAGACGACAGTCCCTCACCCGGAGGCCTGGCGAATGGGGTTTGAAAGGGTCGACCCATCATCCCGCTGACCAGGTGTGGGATCGCGTTCGCGAGGAATGCTCCGCCAAAAAAATACGACACGCCGTGATACCAAACCATTTCAGGTCTCTTCTGAGGTTGGGAAAGCCGAGGACATTCGTATACACGGCCTCCGGACACCGCGCACGCGAGCGGGTGGAGGAAGCGCGCGAGGGAATGGGTCCTGCCGACGCCAGCATCAACCCCTGATTGGCGCCTTCGTTCAGCGTGAAAGCCGAGCCGCGATGCCGTCGAGCACGCACTCCAGGCCCTTGTCGAACACGACGTCGAACGATGGGTGGGTGGCGTCCCGAACCACCCTGGCGAGCATCGGGAAGCGGCCGGTGGCGACCATCCGCTGGATGTAGGGCCACGAGGCGTTCTGCCATTCCGTCTTGTTCATGCCGCTCTCGAGCTCGGCGCGCAGCTCGCTGGCTTCAGTCCGGATGGCACCGATCACGTAGGCGTTGACGGTTCCGACGGCCTGCATGACGGCGTCGATGTCCTCGAAGCCCGGGGTGTCACTCAACGCGGCGAGCGAAGCCTCGAGATGCGCCAGGGCATTGGGGCCCAGATGGAGCCGGCCGGCCACCAGGTCGATCAACCACTTGTGCTCTCGAGCGGCCCGCCGGGTGCGATGGGCGATCGACCGGAGGGCCTCGCGCCACTCGCCGCGGATCGGCCCCTCGGACACCATCTCCCCGTACACCGCGTCCACCATGAGCTCGAGCAGTTCCTCCTTGGTGGACATATAGCCGTACAGCCGCATCGGCCCGGCATCGAGCGCGGCCGCGACCTTGCGCAAGGACACCGCGGCGAGGCCTTCCGTGTCGGCGAGCTCGATGGCGGCGCGCACGATCCGGTCCCTGCTCAGCGGTCCGGGGGCGGGACGGCTGGCGGGCTCCGGACGCTCCCAGATGAGAGTGGGGTCCGGCTCGCGCGGCTTCTGGGTCATCGCGATTCGTCTTGCCTCATTGGGGTGCGGTTGACAACCAGCCGTCCGCGATACACTGTATCGAACGATACATCGTATCGAAAGGGACGGTTTTCCAAGTGGAATCAACTTCGGTGCTCGTGATCGGGGGCGGCCTGGTCGGCCTGTCTGCCTCGGTGTTCCTGGCCTGGCGAGGTGTGCCGACGGTGCTCGTCGAGAGGCACCCCGGCAGCTCGCCGCATCCACGTGCGATCGGCTACACGCCGAGGACGATGGAGCTCTACCGTGCGGTCGGGCTGGGTCCCCGCATCCCGCAGAGTCCGCCCGGCTTCCGGCTGCGCCGGGCCCGGGTCGAGAGCCTCGCCGGAAAATGGTTCGAGGAGTACCCGTGGACACCTGAGGATCAGCACGCGCCCACGATCGACTACTCGCCGTGCACAGGTGCCGCGGTCGCGCAGGATCGTCTCGAACCCATCCTTCGCGAGAAGGCTGTCGCTCTGGGTGCCGACATCAGGCTCGAAACCGAGCTGATCAGGTTCGAACAGGATGTCGATGGCGTGACCGCCTGGCTGCGCGAGCGCAACGGAAGAGAGTACGTGATGCGCGCGGCCTATCTGGTCGCGGCGGATGGCCACCGCAGCCCGATCCGGGAGTCATTGGGGATCGGCCGCACTGGACGTGGCCACATGCGGACGGTGCGCAGCGTCCTGTTCCGGGCTCCGCTCGAGGAGTACCTTCGAGAGGGAATCACGCAGTTCCAGATCGAGCAGCCGGGGCTCAGCGCGTTCCTCACCACCTATGGCGACGGCCGCTGGGTGCTGATCTTCTCGGATGACGAGGAGCGCGACGAAGACACGCTGCGGGCGATGGTGTCCAAGGCGATCGGCAGATCGGACCTGGAGGTCGAACTCATCACCACGGGCCGTTGGGAGCTGAGCGCGCTGATCGCGGACCGTTTCGCGTCCGGCAGGGTGTTCCTTGCCGGGGATGCCGCGCACACCCTGCCGCCCAGCCGCGGTGGCTATGGTGCGAACACCGGCATCGAGGATGCCCACAACCTCGCGTGGAAGCTGTCCGCAGTCCTCTCCGGTGCGTCGACGCCACAACTGCTCGACACCTACGACGCCGAACGACGCCCGATCGCGTGGCTCCGACACCAGCAGATATTCGCCCGGGCGGATTACAAGGCGGACGCGGCCGGGACCTCCGAGGGCGTGCGGATCATCGACGACGCCGCCATGGAGTTGGGTCAGCTGTACCGATCGACCGCGGTGCTCGACGCCGGGGATGGGCTCCCGCCCGCGTTGCGGCCCGAGCAGTGGGCAGGTCAGCCCGGCACACGCGCGCCGCATGCGTGGGTGTCCAAAGGCAACGAGCGGCTGTCCACACTCGATTTGTTCCAGCGAGCATGGGTGCTGCTCGCCGAAGACGAGCGGTGGTTCCCCGCCGTGACGCAGGCCGCCGAGCAACTGGGCCTCGAAGTGGAGAGCCTGCGCATCGGCATCGACGTGCGGCCCTCTGATCCGGAAGCGTTCCGGAGGGCATTCGGCCTGGGAATGGGAGGAGCCTCGCTGGTCCGCCCCGATGGTTACGTGGCCTGGCGCTCCATCGACCTGCCAGCGGATCCGCTCCGCGCACTCACCAACGCCCTCGGGCGCGTGTCGTCCGCCACGCGCCGGTCCCAGGCGCCTGGCGCGGCCGATTCATGAGCCGTGCCAGCTATTGAAGGGCGACTCGCCGCTGGGCCGCTCCTTCTCATACCCAATACGCCCAGCGCGAGTACCTGGGCCACGGCCGCTTGAAAGCGCTGTCGTTGCGCATGGAGCTCCAGGCGGACTGCTTCGCCAGCATCGGGACGAATCCAGACCAGAGGGAACGAAACATCCTGGAACAGGGCAACGTCGAGGAATGACTCGCCGCGGCTTCGGCTGAGCCTTACCGCGAGCACGTCGTTTTCTCCTCTCGTCACAAGTTGCAGTGCGTCAAATTGCAGATGTCATCCTTCTGCTTGTGAATCACGTGTATTCGCTTCCACTATCCGGCTCCCTTTTCTGACCGCTCCGTGTCGCGCTTCGACCTTCCGAGGTTCGAGCGGGGTGGTGTGCCGGAGGAACGACATGCACTGTCTGCCGTTGTCTCGCGCTTCTTGTGTTGCCCTGCTCGCGGTCCTGGGGCTGCTCGCCCTGCCCGCGTGCACGGATGATGATGACAACACCCCGACGCCGCCTGGCGATGCGGGAACGAGGGCGGACGCGGGTACAGATGCGGGCACACAGGGGGATGCGGGAACCGACGCGGGCACACAGGGGGATGCGGGGACCGATGCGGGCACGACGGTGGACGCTGGGGTGCCCTGGGATGGCGGCGTCGCGGGGGACTTCTCCTGTCAGGGAAAGACGCGAGAGACGCTGACGTTCGCGCCGGGCCAGGAGCAGGACATCCAGGACGCGGTGAACGGGCTGGCCGAGTGCACCACCGTGCAACTCGCCGCGGGCACCTACACCTTCGACAACGCCATCACCATCCGCCAGAACGGCATCATCTTCGCGGGCGCCGGCAAGGGCGCGAAGGGCGAGGGAACGGGCACGGGCTCCAGCACGGTGCTCGTCTTCACCGGCGCCGCGGCCAACACCAACGGCCTGGACGTCGTCGGCAAGCTGTTCGAGGTGCGGGACCTGGCCATCTGGAACGCGAAGAAGGACGCGCTCCGCATCGAATCCTCCACCGACGTGGTGATCCGCCGCGTACGCACCGAGTGGGCCGAGCAGAACAAGGAGAGCAATGGCAAGTACGGCATCTACCCGGTGAAGTCGAAGTACGTGACCATCGATGACTGCGAGGCCTACAACGCCGCGGATGCGGGCATCTACGTGGGGCAGACCCAGTACGCCATCGTGCGCAACAGCAAGGCCCTCCAGAACGTGGCCGGCATCGAAATCGAGAACACGACCTTCGCGTACGTCTACGGCAACACCGCCCAGGACAACACCACGGGCCTGGTGGTGTTCGACCTGCCCGGCAACACGCTCAAGGGCACGGACATCCGCTTCAAGAACAACATCGTCACCGGCAACAACCGTCCGAACTTCGCCTCGGTGAGCGCCAGCAGCAGCACCGTGTCGCAGGTGCCCGCCGGCACGGGCACGTTCATCCTCGCCTCCCGGCGCGTGGAGTTCACCGGGAACGTGTGGGCGAACAACAACACCGTCGACCTCACCATCCTGAGCGGTCTGTCCATCGAGCCGAACACGGACCAGTGGGCCGCGGGTGGTTTCAACTTCGGCACCTCCGACGTCTACATCCACGACAACCAGTTCCAGGGCGACAGCGGGGACTCGGTGGACAATGGAGCCCCGGACCAGGCCAAGCGTCCGCTGGGCGCGCTCGTCTACACCGTCTACCAGTACGGCGCGGCCGAGAAGGGCGTGACGCACGTCGAGCACATCCTGTGGGACGGCATCGACCCGGCCCCTCGCGACGAGACGAAGCCCAACGCCATCAACATCTGCGTCGCCGGCAACGAGTTCCCGGCTGGCACCACGAACGTGCTCGTGGACTTCGACCTCCAGGCGGTCGCGGCGAACCTCAAGGGCGCCTCGCCCAACGTGGCAGCGGCCTGGGCCGAGACGAAGCGCTACGCGCAGGGCGCGGCACCGTACAACTGCAGTGGCTTCAGCCCGCCGGTGGCGGTGGGCAACCCGCTGCCGTAGCCAGCCCTCCTGGAGCCCGATGAGCATGCGCACACCTTCCCGTCCGACCCCTCATCTCGCCGCGGTGCTGCTGGCCCTCGTGCTGGCGGCCTGCGGTGGCCCCGAAAAGCATTCCCAGGGTGTTCCGGATTCAGGAACGACTCTCCCGGAGCCCGACGCCGGAGCTCCGGATGCGGGTGAGCCGGACGCGGGCACACCCGATTCCGGGACTCCGGACGCGGGTGCACCCGACGCTGGGATACCTGACTCCGGGACACCCGACGCCGGAGCTCCGGACGCGGGCGAGCCGGATGCCGGGGAGCCGGAAGACCCACTGGTCATTCCCAAGACGCTGTCGGGCTTCGGCCTCTTCACGGGAAGCCCGGGTGACGGCGGGCTGCTGCCAGTGGAGGGCAACGTGCCCTACACGCTGACGACGCCGCTCTTCTCCGACTACATGGTGAAGTCGCGCACGCTCTATGTGCCTCCGGACAAGGTGGCCCACTACGACGCGAAGGACGTGCTGGACCTGCCGGTGGGGACGCTCATCACCAAGACGTTCTCCCTGCCGGCGGACCTGCGCGCGCCGGACCAGAACCTCCGAGCCGTGGAGACGCGGGTGCTGGTGCATCAACCGTCGGGCTGGGCAGCGTATCCGTACCTCTGGAACGCCGACCAGACGGAGGCCACGCAGGTCCCGGGTGGCCGCGTGCTCTCCCTCGAGTACATCGACCTGGACGGGGAGGCGCGAACGCTCTCCTATCTGGTCCCCAGCCGCAACCAGTGCCTCACCTGCCACCACCTGAAGAACGAGGCCGGTGATCAGATCCTCGTGCCCATCGGCGTCAAGGCGCGCTACCTCAACCGGACGAACGTCTACGGGGGCGTGGAGCACAACCAGCTCGACCATCTGGCGACGCTCGGCAAGCTGGACGGGCTGCCCCCCACCGAGGAACGGCCCCACGCTCCGGATGCCTTCGATGAGGAGGCGGCGTCGCTGGAGACGCGGGCGCGCACGTACCTCGACATCAACTGCGCCCACTGCCACAACCCGAAGGGCACGGCCGGAGATACCAGCCGCCTCTTCCTGGACATCGACAACGCGGACCCGTTCCACCTGGGCGTCTGCAAGCGGCCGGGCTCGGCGGGCAACGACGTCGGCGGCGAGTTCGACATCGTCCCGGGGGACCACACCACCTCCATCCTCTGGTACCGGATGAACACCGTGGAGTCGGGGAAGATGATGCCGCAGATTGGCCGGAGCCTCCGCCACGTCGAGGGCTCGAAGCTCATCGCGGATTGGATCGACTCCATGCCCAAGCAAAGCTGCAAGTGAGGTCCGGCGGGAGCGGGGCGGGGCCTCAAGCCAACTCGGAGTCATTCGTCACGTCCAAGTACAAGCTTGTGAGGGTTCGAGGTGTGGAAGTAGCGTTGCCCGAGCCAGCACTCACTGTCGTCGTCCAAACGAGGAGATTCACCCCATGCGCATCAAGTCACTTCTGGCTGTTTTCAGCACGGGTCTCATTCTCGCTGTGATGGGTTGCGGCACCGAGGCCGAGCAGGTCCCGGCGTCCGAGCCCGCTCCTGTCGAGGCTCAGGCCTCTCAGCAGAGCATGACTCCGCTGGCCATCTGCCCGATGAAGTGGACGTGCAATTATCAGAGGTACTACGGCACACAGGAGCAGTGCACAGCCGCATGTGGCAGCACGCCCTGCGAGCGTGACTACGCATGTACCGGCAGCTGCGTCTGCCCCTGAGGCGCGCTGGCAGAATCCCGGTGCTCGCGGTCGCAGGTCGCCAGGGAGGAGTGCTCTACCTCTTGGAATGGGGGCGGGCTCTCCTCCCGCCTTCAATCGGGCGCCGGCCCGCCTCCTGATCGCCCCCCCTCCCCGGCCCAACTCCTCCGGGGTTTCGGGTGGGCGCCATCATGAGCCGGTTGCCCGTTGGCTCCGCTCTTGTCAGGAGCCCTCGCTGAAGCTTTCCCTCCCCGCCGTCGCCGCCGCCTTTTCAACGGAGCGCCCCCGGACTGTCCTCTGAGCTCTCGCAGCACCCGCGAGCGAACACCGCCCTCCAGACGTAGCTCCTGAAGGAACGTGTGCACCTGCTGAGCACCGTGCGGGTGGCGCAGCGCCTCGCTGAGCCGCTCGACGACATCGAGCCGCAACGCCACGGGACCGAACACCTCATAACCCAAGGCCCGCGCACTCCAACCGCCAAGGTCCGCGACGGCGAGAGCCGGTTCTCGTGGAACGCCCTTGGGTGACGGACTCTGATGGAACAGCGCCGTCAGCATGCAACGCCGTTCGAGCGCATGCGGTGCGAGCGCCTCGGCGACGTAGAGGAAGCGCTGCCCCTCGTGGACGCCCAGCGTCTTCAAGCGCTCTCGTGACTCGTCATCCAGGAGCCGCCACTGCTCGTGCGCCTCACCGAGAGAAATCACGCCCAGCCCCTCGGCCAGGCGGTAGGCGAGGCCACGCGTCGCCGCGGAGCGGCCCGCTCCGGTGAGGGCCTCGGCGGGAAAGCCCCCCATGGCTTCAGTGACGAGGTCCCTCGCCAACGCCACCAACCGGCGCTCGAGCTGCCGCCGCGCACCTCCGGTCCAGACCTCCGGCTCCGCGAGCGCGATCTGCGGTGAGCGCCGGTCCTTCCCGCGAACCAGGCGGGCCAGCGGCTGCCCTTCGAACGAGATGCTTCCGGATGCGTCCACCTGGAAGGCGTCATGCGTCGCGTCGACCACCCGCTGGACGAACTGCTCCTCGGTCATCGCGGCGCCGTCAGCGCCCGGCACCTCCCCCAGCAGGAGCCCCAATTTGGCGAAGGGGCTGTCCGACGCGGACGGAAGGCGTGTGGCGGCCCTCACGAATCGGCGTGCACTCCTCCGTGCGGCCCGTTGCACGAAGCGCTCCACGAGCCGCTCATGAAGGGCGTCGCCCAACGCGTCCTCGATGCGGCGGGTGCGCTCCTGCCACTGCTCGGCGTCGTGCAGCCAGCTCGAACGATGACTGATGTACGTCCAGATGCGGATGGCGGCCAGCCGGTCCATCAGCGTGTGGATGTCTCCGGATACATCATCGAGCGGCGACACCTGTCTGGCCAGCCAGTCATGTTCCAGCTTCCCGTCACCCGCGGAGAGCTGAAGGAAGGTCTCACGCAACAGCGCGACGTGCTGACCGAACAGGCCCTTGCGAAAATCCGGAATCTGGCAGACCTGCCACAGCAGCTCGACCATGGCCCGGTCCGTGGCGATCTCCCGAATGGCAGGGGCGTTCGAGAGCTCCTTGAGCACATCGAAGTCGTCCGCGCGCTCCACCCGGATGAAGGCATTGTGGCTCGGAGCCCGCGACAACGAATCAAGCAGGGACTCCGGGCTCGAGAAATCGAGCGCCGCATTGCGCCAGATGAGACTACGTACCGACGGGAACCGGTGTGACTCGATGGCCGCGGCCGCCCGCGGAGACAGCTCGGGCAGGGTGTTCAGGGTTCCGAAACTCCCGTCGTTCAAGTGACGCCCTGCGCGGCCTGCGATCTGGGCCAGCTCGTCCGGGAAGAGGTCTCGCTGCTCGGCGCCGTCGAACTTGGAGAGCGCCGCGAAGGCAACGTGGTTGAGGTCGAGGTTCAGACCCATCCCAATGGCATCGGTGGCCACGAGGTACTGAACCTCCCCTGCCTGGTACATCGCCACCTGTGCATTGCGCGTCCTCGGGGAGAGCGCGCCCAGCACCACGGCAACCCCGCCACGAAGGCGGCGCAGCGCTTCGGCGAGCTCGTACACGCGGTCCGCGGAGAACGCGACCACGGCCGAGCGCGGAGGAAGGCTCTTCAGGGAGCGGCGCCCAGAATAGCGGAGCTGGGACAGGCGGGTGGCGCGCTTCACCGAAGCATGAGGGATGAGCGCCTGGACCATCGGCCGCATCGTGTCCGCGCCGAGGAACCAGGTCTCCTTGAGCCCACGGGCATGGAGCAGTCGATCCGTGAAGACGTGCCCGCGTTCCCGGTGGGCAGCGAGCTGGATTTCATCCACGGCAAGGAAGTCGACCGGCCGATCGGTCGGCATCGCCTCGACCGTACAAATCCAATAATCGGGGCGGGGCGGCAGGCGCTTCTCCTCCCCCGTCATCAATGCGACCCGTCCCTCGCCCACTCGAGCGGTCACCCGGTCGTAGACTTCGCGAGCGAGCAGGCGAAGCGGCAGACCGATCATCCCCGTGTCGTGCTCGAGCATGCGCTCGATGGCGCGGTGCGTCTTCCCCGTATTCGTAGGCCCCAGCTCCGCCACGACGACGGAAGACCGGCTGGAGGGGCTGGAATTCATTGGCGAAGTCTAACCTCGAACAGGGTCCTCCGCCCAGGGCGCTGGCCCACCGAGAGGCCGAGCTGCGGCGGCGCCGCTCTCCGAGGCCCACCAGGAGGCGGCCCGCCACGACACAGAGGGTGACAGCGTGCTGTCACCCCCCCTGTACAAGCACCCGCGCCCCCTCACCGCAGAGGCACGGGAGAGCCCGCCTCGGCGGCGAGCTTCAGCTGCGTGACGCCAATGGCCTAGATGCACTCCGGGGTGAACTGGCGGTAGGTCGAGATCTTGCCCCAACTGCTCCACCAGCCACACGAACAACCCCGGGCACCAATCACGGTCGTATAGGTCGCGTCGCTGTAGTAGGTGTACAGGGTGTCCGGGCTGTTGGCGCAATCGGGCAGCGGGGCCTCCTGCGTGGACAGATTCGCGTTCTCTTCCTGCTCCACGGGACCGCCACAGCCCACCACCATCAGCGCCGTCGCCAACAGACCACCGACAAGACTCGCGCGCATGCGTCCTCCGTTACGGGTTATTCCCCAAACCCTAACAAATTTTCGCTTTCTTGGGAATATCCGATATTCGAGCAGGGCCAGAGACTACCGGACGGCTTTTGTGGGACGCCCCTGCCCCCCGCGTGCAATCTACGCACATGCAGGCACGACTCAGTGAGACCCTTCAAGCGTGGATGCCTCCCGCCGGAAGTGCGGAGACGACGTATGCAGCCAGCTTCCAGCGCATGGCCGAACTGCTGCTCAACACCGCCATCTGCTACGTCGGCGGACAGCCCCACCGCTTCACCGAGCTCGAGTTCTACTTCACCAGTCCAGACCATCCAGACCCGTTCACCCATGGCGACCCGATGCAGTGCGAGCGGGGACGCTGGTACTTCCACCGCGCGGGCAGTCAGTACCGCGGAGGCAGCTACAAGGGGCTGGACATCGCTATCGGAGGACCGGGGGCTCCCGGGGGTATCCTGATTCGCGGAATGGAGCTGCTCGGAGACGCCGGCAGGCTGCTCGATGGCCCATGCCTGTGCGTCGACCACATCCTCGCGCTCACGGGCCATGCCTCCATCGCTTCACTGGTCTCGACCTTCAGCCTCAGTGTGGACCCGGAGCCTTCGGGCGCTTCGCCCCTCTACGTGGTGCTGGACGCCGCACAGGCCCCCGCAAGGAGGGTCTACGCCTCGGCGCGAGTAGGACTCACCCTCAAGCGAGGCACCTCCGAGGAGCGGGTCCGTTACCTCTCCCGGCCCTACCGGTTCCTGACGGAGCCGGCACGCATCAAGAAGGGACGGCTGCATGTCGCTGTTGCGCTCCACGCGCAGGGGCACTCCGAGGACGAGGTGGCAAGGCTGACGGGCTCCAGTGTGTCGCAGGTGCGCCGGTACGTCGCCCAGTACGAAGTGGGCAGGGGCCGCGCTCCCGCGGAGTTTGCCAGGGACCTGTCAACGGACGAGACCTGCCAGTTGCTCGGCGCCTGCTCGCGTTGAAGGGCCGCCAGCCAGCGTCGCGGCAGGGCGGGTGCCCTCGAGCTCCTCACGGGTTCGCAGCGTGCTTACCCACAACCTGCGCGATCGCATCAAGGACGAGCTCAGGTTGCGACATCTGGGGGAAGTGGCCGCTGCGATCCGCAACGATGCGTTCGCCTTGCGAGGAGAGGCTGGCAAGAGCTTCCTGATGCCGGGCACGAAGGCGCAGGGCCTCCGCGGACGTCAGCCAGCCTGGCGGCGTCTTCCCGCCGGACACCACTCGCAGCGGCACATCGGGAAAAGCCGGCGCTTCCGCGATCTGGGCAACGGTTCGCGCCTCATTGCTGATTTCGTCGTTCGGCTCCGGACGCGAAAAGAAGTTGAGCGCGCCGTTCATCACTCGCTGGGCCCTGGACTGATGGGCCTTCATCATGCCGATGTCGTCGGGCGCGGTCGCTTCGAGAAACACGACGCCCATGACATCTTTCGGATACAAACGCGCGAAGAGGTTCGCGAACAAACCACCGAACGAGTGGCCCACCATCACGTAGGGCCCTTCGATGCCGAGCTCGTGCAGAAGACGCCGCAGCGTTCGAACGACCACCTCGCCAGTCTGTGGCTCAGTAGGGCGTGAGCTCCCGCCGACCCCCGGCCGATCATAGGCGACAACAGTGCCAAGTTTCTCGATCGCCGGATAGAGCTTGTACCAACCTTCAAGCGGTCCGCCCGCCCCGTTGATGAGAACAATCGGTGGCTTGCCTTGCCCGGCAACCGAGTACGTCAACCTCCGGCCCTCTATCGTGACTTCACGCCTCTGCGGAAGGTTCTTCATTTCATACACGCCCTGTCATCAGCCCGCTCAAACCCAACACCACGCATGCAAATAGAGGACACCCCAACATCAGGGGAGACGCCAGTCATTTCACCCTGGGGAAAATGAGCGGACCTTACGATCCTCGGGGAGGCTACTACCGCCCCTTCTGGGAGATGCTGCGCAGCGTCCACGACGAGGACATCTCCGCGTGGGTCCGCCAGCAGGTGGCCTGACTCCAGGCTGCCCCGCCCGCAAGTGTGAACGGGGCGGCAGGCCCGGGCGCTCGAAGTCCGCACCTGGACAGGAGGGCACGGCTCGCTGACGCGACGGTGACATGCCGGAGGTACGAGCAGGTCATGGCGTCCCAAGAGCGCGTCGAGACCCTCCGGGTTGAAATGGAAGTGAAGCCCAGGCTGCGCGGCGTGTCGCACGCGTTCGCCTTCGTTGCAGCACTCGCCGGGTTCTTCTTCCTGGCCCTGGCGCCAGCGGAGGGCGTGCGGCACCTGGCCGGCATGGTGTTCGGCGTCAGCCTCGTGCTGATGTTCGGCATCAGCGCGACGTACCACTGTCCCAACTGGAGCTCCGCCACCGCCCAGCGCATCCAGCGGTTCGACCATGCGGCCATCTATGTCCTCATCGCGGGGACCTTCACGCCCATGGCCACTCTGGACGCGGCGGGAGGCTGGGGCCCGCGGCTGCTCTGGGTGATGTGGGCCGCGGCGCTCCTGGGTGCCGGGCTCGCACTGCTGGGCCTCTCCGGGCCGCGGGGGCTCCGCTCCGTGCTCTATGTCGTGCTGGGGGCGGTGTCACTCCCGGTGTTGCTGCGGCTGCCAGACGTCATTGGCCCGGCGCGTGTCGGGTGGCTCCTCTTCGGGGCCGTCCTCTATGCCCTGGGCGCCGGGGTCTATGCGCGCAGATGGCCGGACCCACGCCCCACCGTCTTTGGCTACCACGAGCTGTTCCACCTCATGGTCATCGCCGCGGCCGCCGTGCACTACGCCGTCATCCTCGACGTGCTGTGGGGCCAGTGAGGCCCGTGCTCGGGAACACCACTTTCGCGTGAAACCGCGGAGGCGGTCGTGTCACTACCCTCCGGAATACCACGGGTCCTGAGCTCAGGTCGCGGCGGATGACCCTCATGGTCCGGACATGGAAACCCTCATACGTTGCCTGACTGCCCTGAAAGGCACAGCGGAATCATCAATGAAGATACTGTTTTCCCTTCTAGCGATGCTCATCTTCCCCACGTTTGCTCGGGCCGAGACCCCCGCCGAACACATAAAATCCAATGCTCGCGAATTCAAAAATCTCGATGTTTCCCCTGCCTTGCTAGGCTCTATCGAGAACCACAAGCTCATCCTCCTGGGTGAATCTCATGGCACCAACGAGATGCCCGATTATGCCTTCAAGATCATTGAAGCGATGGCGCAGAAACACGATGTCGCCATTGGCCTGGAATTCCCCACGGATATCCAAGGCCAAATTGATTCATTTCTAAAAACGGGTGATGAGAAGGTTCTGGCGGCGCTCGACTTCTTCCAGGACGCCAATTACCACTCAGGGCGGGGAAGCGAGGCCATGGTGCGCCTTCTCAAGAACATCCGCACCTTGCCCAGGGCAAAGGTCTTTTGCTTTGATATTCCAAAGCCTCAAAAAGGCCAGGCTGTCAGCAACGACCGCGACACAAAGATGGCGATGACCATTCTTGATTTCATCAAGAAGAATCCAAGCCGCACGGTCATCACCTTCTCTGGCAACCTCCACTCTCGCTTGACCGTTGGCACTCCGTGGGATCCGGACTCCAAAAACATGGGTTCCGAAGTGTTGAGACTCTCAAAAGGAGCTCTCTCCCTCAAGAATTCGCGCAACCTCCAGTTCCGCTATGACGAAGGCGCAGCGTGGCAATGCTGGCCTGACAGCAATGAAAAGATCGTGTGCGGAGGCAAGACCTTCGGCCCGGTCAATACGGTCTACCGAACTGCGGTGCCTTTCGAACGTTATTTTCTTGAAGAGCCTGAGATGACGGACGGGCATTTCAATTCTATTTTCATCAAGAGGGTCTCGGCGTCTCTGCCTTGGAAGCTCAGCCCTCGGTAAGGGCCAGCCCCTGAGCCGTCGCGCACCATCTCGCGAAAGTGAGTTGGGAGCCCAGGATTGAGGCCTGGGCTCCTGGGCCAGCCGTCAGCTTCTCGGCGGGTGGTGAATGTGCGTGCAGCTCGTCGGGTTGCCCAGCGTCTTCATCTCCTCATCTGTGGCGTTGCGCTCGAACCGCCACGGGTTGATCGAGCGGTTGACGGTGTCCCCCGGACACTGCCCCGCGTCCACCCACTCGGAGTTGGTGTAGACCTTCCCGTCAAAGATGACGTGGAACCGCTCATTGCTCGTACTTTGTTGCTCGTCCCAGGCTTCCAGCGGCCGCTCGTTGCCCGACAGCTCCCGCCCTCCCGCCAGCTTGCCCTTTACTTCCTGAGTTTCCTTCGCGTTGTGCATGAGATTCATCCTCCTGGCTCAACGGTGAGCACCTCCACGAGCGAGAGGAAGGGAGAACGAGGAAGGGTAGAGGGAGAGAGGCAGTCGCACACCCGGCCCCCAGCGTGCAGGCATGCAGGGAATACGCGCCGTTCGACGCGCGGCGCTAGCGCGGGTCTCCTTCGCACCGGGTCTCGAGTGGGAGGACCCACGGCTTGGGCCCCAGACCCTCCTCCTCGGCGGCGAGGTCCACCCGCGGATCAATGAGCGGGCAAAAGGGCCTCCCGTTGAGAGAGACCTGGACGTCCGCGCGGACCTCGACCCCGGGAATGCCCGTGCGCTCGGCGAGCATGTGCGCGAAGGCAAGGATGAGCTCCGGCTCGGTTATCATCCGCCCCGCCTGCTTGTCGGTGAGCAGCCCCTCGGGATTGAGCTCCCAGCGCGCGCCCGTGCGAGAGTCCGTGGCGTAGAAGCGGCCCTGGCCGAGCCGCTCGCGGATCCGCAGGTGCCAACTGAACCGGAAGCCCTCGCCCGTCCACAGGACGTTGCCCGGATACAGCCAGTGTCTCAGCGGCAGAAACCCCTGCACGAGGAAGTACACCGCAAGCACGGGCAGCACCCAGCGGGGGGTGGCTCCCGGCGGCGAGACGGGAACGGCCGGAGCCCGCCTCCCCACGAGGCGCCGGGGCCAGGAGGGCTCGAAGAAGACGAGCAGCGCCAGCACCATGAGCCAGGGAAAGATGCCCAGGGGCAGCAGGGCTCCGGACAGCACATGGAAGGCCACGAGCGCCGCGTAGGCATAGGGTCGCACCGGGCGCCACAACAGCAGCGGCGGAGCACACAGCACCACGAGCGCGCCTCCCCAACTGCTCAGCGCCGCCTGCGCCTCCACGGAGACGAGCGGTGCGAGCACCCTGGCCCCCGCGCTCGTCGCGAGCCACAGCCGCATCGGCTGGTGATGAACGAGCCAGTCCGGCTGGAGCTTGGCGAGCCCCGAGAACAGATACACCCCGAGGAACTGGGCCCGGAGCGTGTACAGCGTCCAGGCGGGAACGGTGCCGCGCGCGAGCTCCGGCCGCCTGCGAGCATCGAGCGAGGCCCCTACGGACAGCGGCATGAGCGCCAGCAGGCCGCACAGCAGGCACACCAGGTAGTAGTGGTTGAGGTAGTGCGTGACATCCAGGAGCTGCACGTAGGCGAAGAGCCCCCCGAAGAGCGCCGCGCACAGGCGGGGCCAGGCCCCCACCATCAGTCCGAAAGCGAGCACGCCCAGCACACCAAAGAGCGCGTACATGCCCATGGGCGGCAGCGGCTTCAACCACCCGAAGCCGTAGTACGGGAAGTACACGCGCGGCGAGATGTAATAGGCGTCAATCCACCCGTGGAGGAAGTAGCGAGCGATGGCCGCCACGAGCACCGCCCCCAGGAAGACGCGCAGGGCGATCAGGAACGCAGCATCCACCGGCGCGTCCAGGCGTCGGCTCCAGGACTCCATGTGCGCTCAGTCGGAGTCCGAGTCCCCACTGCCGCTCGACGACGGAGGTTCCCCCACGTCCAGGCTGTCCTCGTGGTACACGTCGTAGCGGATGACCACCTTGGTGCCGTCGGCGAACTCCATGGTCACCGTGCCGTCGATGCTCTCGTCGAGCTTCAGGACCGCCTTGACCACTCCCGCGACGAGCAGCGGCGTCACATCCGGCGTGAGCACCTCCCACTCGAGCGCCAGCGGGTATTCGGGGTTCTGAGAAGAACCACACGTCCCGGTGCCCGCGTCCCCCGTCCCCGCGTCCCCCGTCCCCGCGTCCTCGACGCCACCATCGCTCTGCACGGGAGGACAGGGCCCCCCATTCGTGGGCAACGAATAGCTTTCGCCAAAAACAGAGATGTGGTGGAGCGTGCCGCGCACCTTGAGCTTGCCCTTCCCACAGCTCAGGTTGAGCACGGTGTGGTCCACCGAGGCTCCGTTCGGCGCGCGGTACAGCGTGTGGTGCTCACTTTCGGGATCGACCTCTCCGGAAATATCCACGCCTCCGACCTGTCCCTCGCACGTCCCGGTGGAGCTCGTGGCGGTGAGACACGCGCATCGGGAGGTCGCTGCGAGCAGCACGAGGCAGAGGGGCAGGAAGAGACGGGCCGGACGGTTCATGGCACACAAACTATCAGTTCCCCGGCTCCTTCGGGAGCACGCGCCCCCACCTCATGAATGCGGCCGTGCAGCCCGGCGCACATCGGCGCGCAGAAGCGTGTACACGCGCGGACCAGGTCCCGTCTCGTGAAGCCCCTGGTCGTGGGTTTGCAATGTGTGCGCCTCGGGAGGCGCGCACATGCCCATGACACCTCAACATCATCGGGTCGAGGAACACTGTGAGCTGCATCCGGAAGCGCCCACGGTCGGCAGCTGCAGGAAGTGTGGCCGCTTCATCTGTGCCGCATGCGCCCAACAGAGAGAGAGCGGCGTGTACTGCACGGAGTGCGCGAGCACGCTCTACCGCCACCAGCCTGCCGCTGCTGCCGTGACGTGGATCTCGCCGCTCTCCTTCATCTCACTGCTGGTGTCGGTGGTGGGCTGCATGTTCGTACCGTTCGGAGCCGTCGGCGCGGTGCTCGGCGCGTGGGAGCTCATCCGCATCCGCCAGGGGAAAGCGCATCGTGACGGGTGGCCCATGGCGCTCCTGGGATTCATGAGCGGCTGTGTGACGGGCCCAGTGTTTCTCTGGCTGTTGCTCTTTCACATGGCGGGCTGAACCCGAGGCGTGTCGCCGGAACGCCACGTGGGTACGCGCGCCCGCCAGGAGTCGTGGGCGCGCGCGAGGCCAGCGGCCTACTCTGTCACTCGCAAGAACCGGAAAGATTCCGGTAGAACTCAGTGGACCGTCCCCAGGTGACGGGGCCGTAGCATTCGCACGAGCGCTCACCCACCCTCACGGTAAAGGTCGCGTCGCTGTAGTAGATCCACTTGTTGTAGGTCGTGTAGTCGTCGCAGATGATCTGATCCTCTCGGGTCTCCAGAGAAGGCGATTGCTCTGCCTCGACCTCAGCACCACCACAACCCGCCAACAGCATTCCCGCGACCAGCAACAGCCCTCGTGCGACACGCTTTCCCGCCATGTGTTTCTCCGAGCGAGGCGCCTGTACCTCCGTGGAACAGGGCCTCAGCCAGTGTCCGGCACACATGCATGGAAGTCGAGCAATTGTGGAGCACCCGGGGATGCCCACGGCACCTGCCATTTCAGGCCAGTTTCGCAGCGAGGCTCGCGTGGCCCGCCTTACGGGCGCGGTCGGAGGCCGACTCGCCGTTCCGGTTGCGCAGGGTGCGGTCCGCGCCCCTGGCCAGGAGCTTGTCGATGACGCCCCCGTGCTCATTGCGAGCCGCGGTGTGCAGGGGGGTATTGCCCCCCTCGTCCGGGATGTTCGGGTCGGCGCCCATCTCGAGGAGCAGGTTCACGCCCGAGTCACTTCCCATCCAGGCGGCGAGGAACAGCGGGGTGGCGCCGGATTCGTCCCGCGCGTTGAGATCCAGGCCGGGCTGGTGCTTGAGGATGATCTGCATCGACGCGTAGCGCTTCATGGCCGCGTAGTGCAGCAACGTCTGCCCCTCGTGCTCGGTGGGCTTCGAGGCGTCGATGCCACGCGCCAGCATGGCCGTGAGCACCTCGTTCGGCTGGTTCAGACCAATCGCCATGGCGACGGGCGTGAAGTAGAGCGTCTCCGGGGGATTGCCCAGCTTGACGCGCTCGTCGAGCGGCGAACCCGCGGCAACCAGCGCGAGGACGAAGTCGGCCGGCATGTGGAGGATGAGCGCCTTGGCCAGGGCCGTCTCGCCGTCCTTGTCACGAGCCCCCGCATCCGCGCCGTGCGCGAGCAGCAGCTTGACGGCGGCGGTGGCCATGGCCTCGCGCTCACCGTTCTTGTAGCCACCGTCCTTGCGCTGGCGGAACAGGGCGACGAGGTGGTGCAGCGGCGTGTTGCCGGATGCCATGGGCGTGTTGACGTTGGCGCCGGCCTTCAGCAGCGCCTCGACGATGCCAAGATGGTGGGCGGTCAGCGCGAGGTAGAGCGGGGTGATGCCGTTGTCCTCGCCGCTGCCATTGGGCTGGGCACCGTGGGCCAGCAGCACCTCCACCGCGCCGAGGGCGTCCTGGAAGGAGCCTCGCAGACAGGCGTGGTGGAGCGCCGTCCAGCCAGCCTCCTCGTCGCTGTCCTTGCCCTGGGTCGCGTTCACGGGAGCGCCGGACTCGATGAGCGCCAGGAGAATGTCCGAGGGGATGGAGCCAGCGCGCGAGGCCGCGGCGCTCAGGGGGGCGCGGCCGAATGGGTCTCGAGTGTTCGTGTCAGCGGTGGGGGCCAGGGTACGAACGGCCGCGGCATCTCCGCGAGCGATGGCTTCGAGCAAGGCTTGAGACATGATGATTCCTTCGAAGTGACGGTGCCGGGTTGGCTGAATCGACTCCATGCCAAAGAGCGGCTTGAAATCCAAGGCTCCTTGAACCATGCGACCAACGCCTGAATGGGCGCCGCCGCCGTCGAGGTGACCGCTACGGATTGGGACCTCCCCAGCGATCAGTTCCGCTTCTACGACGATGAGCAATGAGCCGCAGCTCGAGGACTTTGTGGTACTGGCCACCGGAGCGGCACCGCTCTACGTGCACGCACCGACCCAAGGTGTCTGACCCAAGCCAGGACCCCCATGACAAACGCCAGGCCCGCCAACCCCTCCCCCAAGCTTCCCATTTCGTTCGAAGACGTGGCCGCCGCCCATGAGCGTATCCGCGCCGTGGCGCACCGCACGCCCGTGCTGACTTCCGCCACGGCCAACGCCGCCACGGGTGCGGAACTGTTCTTCAAGGCCGAGAACCTGCAGCGCGCCGGCGCTTTCAAGATCCGCGGCGCTTACAACGCCATCTCGCGATTCACGCCTGAACAGAAGGCCGGCGGAGTGATCGCGTTTTCGTCGGGCAACCACGCGCAGGCCATCGCACTGGCGGCGCGGTTGCTCGGCGTACAGGCCGTCATCCTGATGCCCCAGGATGCTTCTGCGATCAAGCTCCGGGCCACGCGCGGCTACGGCGCCGAGGTGGTGCTGTTCGACCGCTACCGGGACGACCGCGAGGCGCTGAGCAAGCGCATCGCCCAGGAACGCGGCATGACGCTGATCCCTCCCTTTGACCATCCCGACGTGATGGCCGGGCAGGGCACGGCGGCCAAGGAGCTGTTCGAGGAAACGGGGCCGCTGGACCTGTTGGTGGCGTGCCTGGGCGGAGGCGGACTGTTGTCGGGCTGCGCGGTGACGGCGCATGCCATGTCACCGGGATGCCGCGTCATCGGCGTGGAGCCGGAGGCCGGCAATGACGGCCAGCGCAGCCTGCGCGCCGAAGAGATCGTCCACATCGACACGCCGCGCACCATTGCCGACGGCGCGCAAACGCAACACCTGGGCCAGCACACCTTCGCGGTGATTCGCGAACGGGTGGACGACATCGTCACCGTCAGCGATGCCGAGCTGGTCGAGACCATGAAGTTCTTCGCCAGCCGCATGAAGATGGTCGCCGAGCCCACCGGGTGCCTGGCCGCGGCTGCCGTATTGCAGGGAAAGCTGGACGTCAAAGGCAAGCGCGTCGGCATCATCGTGTCTGGCGGCAACGTCGACCTGCAGCTCTTTGCCCGGTTGATCCAGGAGAGCGAAGGCGGCGCCGCATGACCGCCGGTGCCGCAGGCCGAGTCCGCACCTGGAACACTCCCCTGTTCCTGTCTGGATTGTTGACTGCCACACAATGAATATCCGTAGCGGAATTTCCTACTCGTATCACTCTCACGTCCTTAGGAGCTGAAGCGCCACGGTCTGGTCAATTCATTCCCCCTGGTGTGCCGGAGCGACAGGAAAGCCGCGTCCCTGCTACTGTCTGAACGGGGCTTCCAGGAAAGGGCGCTCCAGCACTGATTTCGGGGGAATCTCTACATGAACGATGTGACCGCGCGGTCTCCAGTTGCATTAGAGCAGCAATCCGCGGAGCGCCTGTCCACGAGGCGCGGACGTCAGATCAGCCATGACATCTGGGGGCTCGTGCAGCGTGGCCTGGTCTATCCCGCGCCGTTCGCGCTGTTCGCGACCTTCTGGCGCAAGCCCGATGGAACCGGCAATCCGGTGACCCTGGAGGTTCTCCGGCGTCTGATGAAGGACGTCCGCGAGGAGATCCATGAGAAGTACGGAAGCGCCAATACCACCGCCATCGTCGGCGTCGGCTTCCGGCTCTGGCAGGAGTGGTGTGCGGCGGCGGGCACCGAGCTCCCCAAGGGGATGAAGTTCCTCTTCCCGGAGAAGGATGCGCCCGCCTACCGCTCGTCCGTGTTCTCCCGCTCGGCGGGAACCTTCGTCGATTCGCAAGGCGATCTCTGGTTCCACATCAAGTCCGATGACGAGAAACACTGCGATGGGGTCTTCGAGTTCATCCGCAAGCGGTTGGAGGAGGAGGAGCGCAGTATGGTCTCCCCGCCCGGCGCCAACCAGAAGGCCGCCACGAAGTCCACGCGCCCGGATAAACGCGGCGGCAAGGTGCTCGGCTGCCGGTTCTCCGAGAACCTGAACAATCCCGCCGACCCCGTCTCCATCCAGGCCCAGACCCTGGTCGGATTCGAGGATCCGGCGCACATTGGCGCCTCCTTCGTGGTCGCGCAGCGCTTCATCATCAACTGGGAGCACCTCCTCACCATGAGCCCCCAGCAGATAGAGGACCTCGTGGGGCGCACGACCGAGGACATCCTCATCCCCACTCACGACACCCGGAGCCATATCAAGAGCGCCCGCGTTCAGGACGCCCAGGGCAACACCATGCAGGTGCTCCGGCTGAGCCTCCCCTTCGGGAGGTCGCATGCCCTGGAGAACGACGAGCTGCTAGCCAGGGGGGCGAGCCTTCGGGACGAGGAGGGGCTCTACTTCGCGGGCTACTCCCGGAGTGTCCAGGTGCTCGAATCCATCATGAACCAGCAGATCGGTGACGTGAGCGGATTCATGCGGGACCGGCTCCTCTCCGAGCTGAACGCCAACCTGGGAGGCTTCTACTACGTCCCCAGCCAGGCGGACCTCGGCCTGGAACCGGTGCCGCTCAAGGGAGCGGATGAGATGGACTGGACGCGCTTCCCCGGAGTGGACTGGAGCCGGCTGGACCGGCACTTCGACATGTCCTCGCCGAACGGGTACATGCAGTACAACCACAAGAACTACCTGTTCGAGATGTCCACGATGTCCGCGGAGGATCGCAAGAAGTACCTGCCGCCCTCCAACCGGGTGCTGCAGCTCCTCGCCAACGCCTTCTCCCGCTGGCAGGACAACTGGTATTTCGATCGGTCCCAGCAGGAGCTCCAACACCTGTGTGCCTATGTCGCGCGCAAGTACGGCGCGGACAAGGCCCGGGAGGTGATGGGGCTCTCCGTCGCCGAGCGCATGGGCTGGACCATCAAGGTGAGCCTCGGGGATGTCTTCGTGGATCCCGCCTACGGATTCCGGGGACGGCGGCAGGACAAGAACGGCAACTGGTACAACGGTGCCGACACCTACCGCATCCACCCGGCGGAGCTCATCGTGGGAGCCCTGCCCAACATCGGACTCGGACAGGGCCGCCACGTCATCGACTACGCCCGTGAGGAGGAGCGCATCGGCAACTTCTTCGCGGGGTTGAGCTTTGCGTCCGGCGTCGGCCACGTCGTGCCCGGCTTCCAGCGGGTATTGGACAAGGGCCTCGGAGGCATCGTGGCCGAGGTGAATGCCCGGCACGACTCGACGACCGACGAGAAGAAGCGCCAGTTCTACCGGGGCGTCCTGCGGGCGCTCGAGGGCGTCCAGGAGCATTGTCTGGCCTACGCGCGGCTGGCGGGCGAGCTGGCGTCCTCCCTGGAGAGCAGCCAGAGAGCCGAACGGGACAACCTGCTGGCCATCCAGGAGCGGATGAAGCGGCTCTCCAGCGCACCTCCCAAGACGTTCCTCGAGGCCGCCCAGCTCATCTTCACGGTGCACGCGTGCCTGCACCTCATCGGCGAGCCCACGGCCATCGGCCGGCTCGATCAGATGCTCTTCCCCTTCTACGAGCGGGACGTGGCGAACGGGAAGCTCGACGACGAGCAGGCGCAGGAGATCATCGACTGCTTCTGGATCAAGGTCGGCGAGAAGGTGCAGCTCAACCGCCAGTTCGTCGAGGATCATCAGCCCTTCGGTAACCTCGCGATGGGCGGCATGAGCGGTAACTACCCGCAGGGCGCCGCCAACAACCAGTGGATCCAACAGGTGACCGTGGGCGGCACCGTGGCGGATGCAACGCCAGGAGAGGGCAAGCCCGCGTACAACCGGGTGACGATGCTATGCCTGCGCGCCGCCCGGCGTCTGCCGCTCAACGCCCCCTGCCTGTCCCTGCGCGTGCGCAAGGACATCCCTCAGGAGTACCTGCACGAGGCCTCGCTCGCGGTGCTGAGCGGCGGCGCGCACCCCATCCTGCTCAGCGATGAGAAGATCATCCCAGGCCTCAAGCACAGTGGAGACGGCGTGGGCAAGGGCACCGGGGAGACGGCCTTCACGCCCGTGGCGGACAAGGCCGGAGGGACGTGGCGCAGCGAGGTGGAGCTCCAGGACGCACGCAACTACGCCTGCGATGGCTGCTACGAGCCGCAGCTCGTCGGCAAGAACTGGTTCACCCTGGGCGGGATGAGCCTCCTGCAGCCGCTCGAGGCCGCGCTCAACCAGGGCAAGAACTGGGCCTCCGCCGGACCCATGTACTTCCGCGGCCAGCGCGTGTCGTTCACCTCACCGCCCCCCACGGAGATTCGCTCGTTCGAGCAGCTCCTGGAGCTCTTCATCCAGCACCTGAGCTGGATGTACGCCAAGCAGGCGGACGGGCTGCTCGGCGTCTTCGGCACGATGAACGCCGTCTGCCCGTCGCCGCTGCTGTCCGTGTTCATCGACGACTGCCTGGACAAGGGGCTGGACTTCTACGAGGGCGGGGCGCGCTACAACATGGTGGCCCCCTGCTTCACCGGCTCCTCCACGGTGATCAACTCGCTGTACGCCATCCAGAAGATGGTGTTCGACCCGAACACCGCGGTGACCTCGCTGCCGGAGCTCGTGGAGGCGCTCATCTGCGACTGGGGCTACAAGATGGATGAGCCGTTCATCAGCACGCTCGCCGGCCCGGCTCGCATCGAGTCCAAGGCCGAGCGGTACAAGAAGCTGCGGGAGGTGGCCATGGCGCTGCCCAAGTACGGCCGAGGCGACCCGGAGCTCGACCGCCTGGGCAACGAGCTGCTCCGGCGCGTCGCGGAGACGACGATGCGCGTCTTCACCGAGCCGGCGGCACCCACCGCCCAGAAGATGGTGGAGCTCGCGCGGCGGCTCGGAACGCCGGACAAGCCCTTCGGCGGTTTCCAGCTCCAACCGGGAGTGGGGACGTTCGAGAACTACTTCGAGTTCGGCGCCATGTTCGGCGCCTCGGCGGATGGCCGGCGCCTCGGGGAGACGCTCGCCTCGGACCTGAGCCCGTCGCCAAGCTTCGCGGACCAACCCGTGAAACACCAGGAGGCGAGCTTCATCCAGGCGCTCTCCGGCTACACGGGGGCGGGCGCGGACTCCTTCACGAGCGGCGCTCCCACGGACTTCAACATCCGCGAGGAATTCTCCGTCAGCGCGCTCCAGCGGGTACTCACCGCGTTCGCCGAGGGCAAGGGCTCCAACATCCTGACGATAACCTGCGCCAACCCGGAGACCTTCGCGGAGGGCTCGCGAAACCCGGAGAAGTACGACGTGCTGCGCGTGCGGATGGGCGGCTGGTCGGAGTTCTTCGTGGCCATGTTCCCCGGACACCAGGACCAGCACCAACGGCGTCCGCTCAGCACTCCTGACGAGAAGCGCTGACCGGCGACGGCTCCGGTGGCGGCACCCGCGCGAGGCAGTCCCGCTCGCGCGGGCCGCCGTCACTCACCCGCCGGCCCATGACGAGGAGACGAACCCAGCGCGAACTCTCCGACCGAGGCCTCGGTCAAACGACCCAACCCCGAGGCCCGGGCAAACACGTCGGGATTGCCACCGCCGAGCGCGCAGGGCGCGAGGCCCATGGCGGTCGCGACCAGGTACATGGTCTGGTACAGGGCGCCCACATTCTGGAGGATGAGGGCGTAACCCATGGACTCATACTTCCAGAATACGCGCGGGAACCGCGCTGCAATGGTTATCAGGACGTGTGGCGGATCCTGGCGGCCTAGCGCGCGAGCGGCGTCCTCGAGCAACGCGCGCACGTCGGGAGTCATGGGCGAGAGGAAATGCAGTCGATGCTCGCCCGCATGATAATGATACAGCCCGGCCGCGAGCCGTCCGCACGAGGCAACGCTGAGATAGAGCTCGAGCTCGTAGCTGGCGCCACCGCTGGGATATGGGCGATCAGCGGCGGTGGTTCGCACGCGCGCGACACGATAGAGAAATGCGCCGAGTTCCTGCTCGGTGATCGGAGTCGCGCCATACTCGCGGCGGGAGCGACGGGCCTCGAGTACCCGCGTGAAGGGGGTGTCGTCAGCACATAGGCGATCGATCGCCGGCCGGTAAAGGTCCACCGCGGTCGCGGACATGGGCGCCTTGAGAGCAGGCGCCGGCTGAACGGGAGCCGCGCCCCTGAATGTGCCGCCATATCCGCCCACGTGCCGGCCCATGCGACTCCGCGTATGAAACAAGAGATCGTGGAACTGCCACCGCGCGAGCGGCTCGTCATGCGCGTCCTGGGAGTGGGCTGTTGGATGGGCCTGGACCAGAATCCGCGCATGGTGCAGGAGAGCGCACAGAGCGTCGGCCTCTTCGCTCGACAGGCCACACGCCGCATGCGGCAGTGCGTCGCGTGTGTGCGCAGAGATCAGCGTCATGCACAGGAGTCGCGCGCGCGGATCGTGGACGAGGATGCGTGCGCCGGTCGTCGAGCTTTCGACCATCAGCTCGTCATCCACGCGCCTGAGGCATGCGAATGGAGACAGGACATAGGCGATGTCCGGGGCGGGCTCTCCAGTCTGGAGTGGGCCCGATGCGTCAGGAACAGGGAGCGGAGCGAGGGTGGCGAGCGCGCCCGAGGCGCCGACAGCCACGGCTCCGAGCACGCCGGAGGACCGCCACTCATCGAGGTGGTAATACAGCCGCGCGAGCGCCGCGGGTCCGTCATGCTCGAGGAGCTGGTCAGCCAGCTCTGCTCTGGTCGCGCCCGCGCCCGCCAACGCGCGCACTGCATGGCCCAGCCCGCGGGACGCTTGGCGCAGCACGAACTGCCAGCCTGCTCCACGAATCGCGAGTTGCTGCTCGGCCAACTCGACGACCGACACGCCAGTGCCAAAGAAGAGCCTGAGCAATGCCTCCGGTCTCCTGGTGACAGGTGTCATGACGTCATGAGAGCGATCAAAAGAAGATCGAGACAGGGTTGAACTCATGCTCGCGACGCGGGCGCTGCAACCAGCCGAGCTTGACGGGGACATCGTACAGCCTGCCCGGGCCGAGCCGCCGCCAGAAATGCCGGAGCCCGGGCACCACGACCTTGACGACGTGCATGCCGATGTCCGGTCGCGTCTGGTCGAGGACCAGCGTCTCCAGCCCGTGTTCGGCTGCCACGCGCACACAGGCATCGACGTCGTCGCGCAGATCACCGCGGTGCCAAGTCGAATAGTCGGCTGCACGGGTAGGAGGGAGCTCCGTGGCCGGTACGAGGTAGTCGTGGTCCTCGAGGGTGGCGTCACGGAGCCACGCGTCGACCACGTCCTCGGCCGGGCGGGCCCTGGACGGCTCGCGGTCACGCTCGAGAACCAGGGGCAGGAACTGGTTGGCCTCGGTGATGGCTCGGAGGATGCCCAGCCTGGGCGACAGGTGCGCACCGAACCCGAGAGTGATCGCTTGCGGACGTGCACGAGTGCTGGCGGAGATGGCGGCGAACGCCGGGATGCCGAGATCCGTGGTGAGATCCAGAACCCACAGATCGCGTCCGAGCGAGCGGTAGTAGGACCTCAGCTCGGCGAAGTACGGCTCATCGAAGGAGTCGAGATCCACTCGCGGACGCCGGACACGGTTGTACCACCACAGAGAGACGCTATCCCGCTCGATCAGCTCCATGAACCCCTGGAGAATGGCTTCCTCGACGCAGTTGCCGGCCGCGCAGCCGTTGGAGTCCGCCAGGCACGGCAACGAGCGGGAGGGCTCGGGGTAGCCGTAGTAGCAGTAGGATGCTGGTAGATATTTGAATGTTTCCTCGGTCAGTGACCACAGCGGGCACCACTCCATGACGGCGTGCTCATCGAACGGCACCGGGACGACGTGATTCATCTTGATCTGCTGCGCGTTCCAGGTCTCGCGTGCGGCGTATTGCGAGTCGCTGAAACACATGCATGTATTGGGGTGGATGGCACGCTCGCCTAGCTCGCGGTAGCTGTGGCGGACGCGGATCTCGTCTCCCTGGAATACGCCCGAGTGCCGCTCGATAGCCTCACACAGCGCGCTCGCCTTGGCCTGTGCATCGGTCTTGCCCTTGCCACTGCACTGTCCGCGAAAGTTGGTGCGCAGGAGCGACAGCGAGTCGCTCATCATGGCCGTGTTCTGACCCGAGATGTAGACCGGAGCGATCGATGGCTCGGCGAAGGAGGCGGCATGCAGTTTGGCGATGACACCGGTGATCGGGCTTACCTGGTGAGCGTGCCTGGCCAGGGTGACCTCCGGAGCGCAGGCCCGGTATCCGCCGTCCTGGGTGAAGGTCTTGGGCTGGCTGCGTAGCCGCACGGGCTCGGGGGCACGGGCGCGCCAGGATTCGCCAGCACCACAGGCGATGCACTGGGGCCGACGCACGAGGGCGTGGCGCTCGGTGGCGAGGGTGGTGAAATCGAGCGAGATCAGGCTGCCATCGAGCGAGCAGTTGCCGTCGAGCGCGATCCACTTGACGATCTCGGTGGAGAGCAGATGGGCAGCGGCGGCCGCGGCCGGGGGCACGGTGGCATGCGGATACGGACGGGGAATGGGCCGCTGATGGAGGCGCTCGAGGTAGGTCTCAATGACGCGATTCTGCCGCAGACGCGCGGCCAGGCACTGCCAGCAGCCCGTGTGCCCGGGGCGGAACACCGGACCGAGCCACGCGCTCGGGCCGTGCAGCTTGGCCAACACGAACGGTGCCTGACTGGCGAGGAAACTGCGATTGTAGGCTTCCAGCTTGGGGTTCAGATAATCGTCGACGAGGAGCACCGACAGCCCTCGCTCCGGGGCGATCGCGACTTCGCCAGCGGTTTGCTCGGCGTGGATGTCGAGGCCGGACAACGCCGACATCAATATTTCTTGTGGTGCCGACGGGTCGAGCGAGTGAATGGCCACGCGCGCGCCACGCAAGCGCCGTGCGCCCACGTCGGCATCTACGCCAAGCGTCTCCCAGAAAGCGGCAACCGCGGGCGGGGTTGCTGGTGGGGCCGTTCGGATGAAGCCCATGTCCTCGAGCCGAGCCAGCACGTAGAAAATCTCGGCAGCCGGCAGCCGATGCGCGAGCGAGCCCAGGAGCTCATCCACGGTCCGCGTGCCATCGAGAAGCGGAATCACATTGGCGTACGCCCGGCCCGTGAGCAGATCCGCGCCATCCTTGGCGAGCAGGAGGACATTGTGCTCGTCCACGACATGTGCGTCGTAGCAACTCTTGAGTGTTGGTCGGTTCGACATTCCCTCATCCTTCGGCGGACACGGCAGGCAGGTTCACCTGTTCGGGTCGCGAGTGAGCATGGCGGCTCTGAGACTCGAGCTGTTGCAACAGCGCAGCGGGCGCGACGGCAAGGGCGACCAGGTGGCCGTCCAGCGGGACAGCCACCTTCCGGGCCATGGCCCACTCGGCCTCGATCGCGCTGTCCAGAGGTTGGGTCACGAGCGCGGCCAGGGCCTTCGAGCGATCGATGACCTCGGTCTCCGCGAGACCGGGGAGACCCCGTGTATCGGTCAGCAGGAACCAGTCACCAAACACCGGCTGAATGGTCAGGGCCGGCCGTCTGGCCGCTCCGCGCCAGGCTTCGATCCACTGCTCGACCTCGTCATAGAGGGTACGCAGCAGCGTGAGCTGGGTGTACAGCTCGCTGTCATAGTCGCCCCAGAAGTGGAACGCGACCTGACGCGCGTCGGCATGCGATGGCAAGGTCCAGGAGTACGAAGGAAGTGGCTCGAGGCGGCGGATGCCGTATTTGTCAGGCTGTTCGAAATACGGGCTGAACCGGTCGATGGATACGTGCACCAGGCCGTTGGGCGGCGGCAGGTGGCGTATCAGCGGCAGGAGCGCCGCGACCTCCGCGTGCTCATCGGCGGTCTCGCCAGGAATTCCCCACAGGAGATTCCACAGCACCGAGATGTCCACGGCCCGCGCGTAGCGGAGGAGCGCGACGTTCTGCCGCCCCGTGACCCCTTTGTCCATGCGCCGCAACAGCTGGCTGGAGAAACTCTCGATACCGGGCTGGATCTCTCGGACACCCGCCTGCTCGAGGGCGACGACGTTCTCGAGGCGGAGGTTGGCTTTCTGCTCGTAAAACAGCCGCAAGCCCGGGAACGTGGCCGCCAGCCTCGGAATCAGCGTCTGGAAGTACCGGCGCGGCATGATGTTGTCGACCATGAACACGTTCGGCTCCGGGTGGTGCTGGAGCAACTCGTCGAGCTCCTCGAGAACGCGCTCGGGGGACTTCTCGCGAAACCCCATGGCCTCCTCGCTGATGCCGCAGAAGGTGCAGTGATGAACCGCCCCCCACCAACACCCGCGGCTGCTCTCGTAGGGCAGCACCATGGTACGGCTGTGCACGCTGTCCGCGAGGTGAGCGGCCATCTGCTCGTAGTAGTCGTCGAAGCGCGGCGTCGGCAGGTCATCCAGGCGCCGCACCGGCGAGCCGCGCACCACTCGGCCGCTGGGGGCCTGCCCCGCCGCGACCGCACGCAAGAAGCGCACGAAGGACTCTTCGCTCTCGCCTGAGAACACGTAATCGATGGCCGGCGACAGCCTGGCGATGCCCTCGGCCATCTCTCCTTCGCAGTTCGAGCCTCCGATGATGGTGATGATCTCGGGCGCCAGGGCCTTGACGCGCTTGAGGATCGCGACGCTGGCCGCGGTCTCGTCATAGCAGGTCGTGCATCCCACGATCCGCGGACGGGCCTCCACCACCTTCTGGGCGATGGCGTCCGCGAATGGCGCAGCCAGCGCTTCGATGGAATACAGCTCCTCGAGGCCGATGGGGAAGCCTGAGTGGCGCTCGAACGCGATCGAGCGGCTCTGTCCGACCAGGAGGTTGGGATCAAACATGTCGGCCGGGCACTGTCCAAGCGGCTCCAGGCCGTAGGCGGCGGCCGCGAAGATGCGCTCACCCACGAGCGACGTCGCCGCCGCGAAGCCGATGGTGTCGTAGCGCTTGACGCCGATCTTCGCGGCGAACTGCATGTTCGCGTACAGGATGCGGACGTCGAAGCCAGCCTTGCGCGCACACGCCTGGAGCAGGTGGAGAGCGAGCGATGGTCGATCGAGCACCGAGAACGGCGGGGAGATGAGAATGGTATCGACCATGGCTCCGCGGGTGTGTAGTTCGTGCGCTGATGACGCCGCGCGTGCACACGAGGCCTGGAGCACATTGCCCAGGCTCGCGTGACACGCGGGAAGGCGGGTGAGGTCAGCTGGAGCAGGTGCTACAGGTGCTGCAGAACTGCGTGCCCCCTTCCGCCCACAGGCGCGAGCTCTGATCACCCAGGCCCTCGGGCTTCGAGGGCAGCGGCAGGCCAATCATTCCGGTGGACGTATTCTTCAACAGCTTGATGTCGACCTTGCCGGTGGGATCGACGCCATACTGCTTGAGCACCGCGACGGGATCGGCTTCGACCCGCTTCTTGAACGCTTCATCGGACCACGTCTTGGCGACGATCTCAGCCCATGCCTTGCCCAGACTTTGCCAGTAATCCATTCTGTTGCTCCTCTCGTGGGGTACTGCGTGGGTGGTGGTGATGAACGGCAGGAACAGCCAGGGCCCAGGGTCAGGGTGTTCTCGCCAGCGAGCTCTGCTCCAGGCTCGCGGGCAGGTTTGCCTCCCCGGGGGAATTCTCAGCGGCCCGTGCGGCCCGGTGCCGTGGCTCGGACGCCTCGTTCCGGTTCGCCCGCACCGCGTCGATCAATCGAGCGACCGCCATGGGGCTCAGCAAGGCGCTCTGGAGGTCGCGTTGCCGTGCGCACGCACGTATGTATTTCCAGTAGTGCGCGCGATCCTTCCAGACGACGCCCAGCTTCCACATGGCGAGCAGTCCGCCCGTAAGGTGCTCCGGGAGCCGGAGCGCGGGCTGCTGCACCGGTGTGGGCCGCCCACGGCTATCGAGCGTCATCCTTGCGGGCCGGCCCAGTCGACGTGAGACCGCGGCCCCCAGGGACTGCCTTGCGGATGCCAGCCCGGTGCGGTTCGTGGCTCGCTGCTTGGGGCGCACGTGCTCGACCTGGTAGGTCAAACGTCGCAGCATGCTCCTGGGTTCGTAGAGCCCCTCGACCGTCTCGTGGAACATCTGCTGCACCGCGTCCTGGCCGAGCTTGTAATGCATGTATGGCCACTCCGGCCGCAGCCGCCCTTCCTTCTCCATGCGGCGATAGAGCTGCGTGCCTTTCAGTGCGGTCAACATGGTAATGCCGATCAGGACGATGTTCGCTCGCTCCACGAACGCGACCTGGGCAGCGCCAGACGTGCGGGTGTCGGTGTCGAACCCGAGAATCAGGGAGCCCGCGACCTCGATGCCGTGGGAGTTGATCTTGCGGATCGACTCGGCCACCGGATGACGGGTGTTCTGCTTCTTGGAGATATGCAGCAGCGTATCCACTTCCGAGCTTTCGATACCAATGCCGAGGACCTTGAAGCCCGCGTCGCGGTACAGGCAGAGGAGCTCCTCCCGGTCGGCCACGTCCAGGGTCGCTGCGGTGTCGAATTGGAACGGGTAGCCGCGGCGCTGTTGCCAACCAGCGATGGCTCGCAGCATCTCGCGGGCGGTCTTGGGATTGGCGTGGAAGTTGTCTGCCACGCACGTCACCCGCCCGCGCCAGCCGGTGTCGTAGAGCAGGTCGAGCTCACGGAGGAAACGCTCGGGCGACTTCGACTGCGGCACCCGGCCAAATATCTCGATGATGTCGCAGAATTCGCAAAGGTACGGGCAGCCCTTCTGGAACTGCACCATCGCGGACGTGTAGTGCCGGGCGTCGATCTTCTCCAGCGCCGGCAGCGGCTGCAAATCCATCGGGATGGTGTCATCCGTCTGGAAACGGATTTGCCACGGCGGAGGGGCGTCGTTGGTGTCGAGCCACTGCACGAGCTCGTAGGTCCGATCGCCCAGGTCGCCGATATGGACGATATCGAAGCTCGCGGCCAGGTCTGGATTGAGTATCACTCCGGGTCCACCGATGACCGAGATGGCCCTCCATCGCCGCGCGTGCGTCGCGATCTCATTGGCTCGCCGGGCTTCGATGTACATGCCCGAGAGGAACACGATGTCGGCCCACGCCAGATCCTCGTCACATACCGGGATGCCGATGCGCTCGTCGACCAGCCGGTGTTCCCAAGACTGGGGAAAGTAGTTGATCGCGGTCATCAGACCGAGCGGCATCGACAAACTCTTGAACTGGCGGAGCGATGTCTTCCAACGGGGGAGGGCTGGTGGACGCGTGCTCGGCACGCCGCGAAAGCTCGCCTCCGCGGAGATCCACAGGCACCGCTTGTGGGAGCTGACCGGCGGAGATTGCAGCCACGGCGGGCGCTCCCCCGGGGGGCACCGGGGATCGAGGACCGGCAGCTTGATGATTGGCGTGCTCCGTGGTCCAGGCCGCTGGCTCATGGCTTTTCCGGTCCGGCGCGAGATGCGCATGGACGATGCCGATGATATTCCTCCGAGGTACTTGTGACCTCAAGCCTTCTCGTAAGCGTTCACCGGCGTGACGAGGGTTCACCTGTCGGATGCCCAACATTGAAGAATTCTCGTAAGCGTTCACCGACTTGATGCGCCCCGATGGGACACGGCCGCTTCGCGTTGCAGCAGAGGAATTCCATCCGCTCCGAGGCCCATCGCAGACGTCGCGCTGATGGGTTGACCGGGGAGCGCAGGCTTGATTCATTTCTCGGACCGCGACCGGCGCCGCCGCGGCCGGAGGCGACAATGGAAGCGCAAAAGGTTCGTCTGACCAAGAACAAGGAGACGTACCTCGCCACGCTGTACGGCAAGGCGCTGGATGCCACGGTCGAGAAGCCGATCCTCGGCGACCGATTCGCCGCGGACGCCGTCGCGCGCATCGACTACGACTTCAAGGCGTTGAAGCTGCCGAACGGGGGAGAGATCACCCTTCCGATGCGGGCCTGGCACTTCGACCAGTGGACTCGAACGTTCCTCGCCGCGAACCCCGAGTCGACAGTCCTGCACCTCGGCTGCGGCCTCGACACCCGCGTGTATCGAATCAACCCGGGGCCGAAGGTCCGCTGGTTCGACGTCGACTTTCCCGACGTCATCGCCCTGCGCGAACAGCTGTATCCGGAGCGTGACGGCTATCGCCGGATTGGCTCCTCGGTGACGGAGCTCTCCTGGCTCGACGCCATCCCTGGAGACACGCCGGTCCTCGTCATCGCCGAGGGCCTGATGATGTACCTGCACGAGAAGGACGGGACGGCGTTGCTCCGGCGGATCACCGAGCAATTCCCACGCGGGCAGCTCGCCTTCGACGGCTACAGCGGGGTGATGGCGCGCCTGGTCTCCCGCCTGGCAACGGTACGTGGCGCGAAGGTCGAGCTCGTCTGGGGCGTCGACAACCCGCACGACCTCGAGAAGCACGTCCCAAAGCTCCACCTCGTCGAGGACGTCTCGTTCCTGACGATGCCCGAGCTGGTGAGCCGGCTGGCCAGGAACAGGTTCTCCGGGGCGATTCAAGGGGTCATGGGCCGGTTGCCGTTCTATCGGAACCTGGTCCGTCACCTGCGCTACGAGTTCTAGGGGGCATGGGGAGCGGTCATGGATCCAGGCTCCATGCGGAGATGATGCGAAGCCGTGGCTCGGCGAAGGAGCGGAGAGATGAAACGACCAGCAAGTGAGCGGGTCACCCTCGTGGAAGTGCTCGAGCTGACCGGGCCATTCGACGCGTTCGCGGCCATCATCCAGGCCGCGTTGCAACGACTGGAGGCCGAAGGGGTGAGCGGGCTCGTGGGAGCGCAGTTCTACGCCGAGCCTGGCTCCTCCGAAGTCGGAGCGATCATCACGTTCGCCGACCCCAGCCAGTTCATGGACCACGTCCACATGATTACGGGCTGGCCGGAGTTCAAGGCATTCGTCGGCATCGTGAAGCCCCTGGATGTCCGGGTCTACGGACGGCTCAGCGAAGAAGCACTCGCCTGGCTCCGAACGATGAACGTGGTGAGCAAGACCTTCGACAGTCACCTGGCGGGCTTCGTGCGCTAACACTTCATCGGGGACACCCCATCGGCTCAGTCGCCGTGCAAACCGCACGTCGCTCTGGCGCTCTTCGGTGCCATTGATGACACGATCGATCGGGCACTCGCGCGCCAAGGGAAGGCGAGAGATGTATCGGTCGCCCTGCCTCATTTCTCGAGCGTGCCCTTGGCGGTGCTGGAGACCGATTGTGTCGCGACGCTCTCCAGCCGTATCGCACGGGCGTTCGCGGCGCGGCTGCCGTTGAAGGTGCTGGCGCCTCCACTCGCGCTCGAACCCATCGAGGTTCGTCAGGTGTGGCACCGTCGAAGCGAGACCGATGCGGCGGTCGGCTTTCTTCGTGCGCTGGTGCGCGAGGCGGCAGGTTGATGGAGGCGCTCGCCTCTTCCCTCGCGCCGTTCAGCGGGGCACGACACGATAGCGATTCGCGCCGGAGATCATGACGCGTACCCACCGGCTCGGGTCGAACTCGACGGGCTTCGTGTACGTGCCGTTCGACGGCACGAGGACGCGCATGCGCTTGAGCACCTCCTTGAGCGCGGTAAGGCGCGCCGCCGCATAAGCGCTCGTCGACTGCTTTCCTTCGTAGACATCCATCGCGGCCTGGAGCGCGGAGAGATCCTCGAATTGCTTCTTGGGCAGCACGTGCTTGGCGGATTTCTCGAAGCGGTCGCCGCCGTCATCGAGGTTCTCGTCCCAGTTCGCACCACCCCCCGCGGGCTGGAGCCGCAGCGCCGAGCCGGGCCCGCGATGCAGGTTGGCCGGCCACCAGAACCAGAAGTTCTCGAACAGTCCCCAGCGCCCGGTCGTCGCGCCATCCGCAGTGTCGGCGTCGACGTGCATGCCGGTGAGCACCGCGATGACGGCCATGGTCACGCCCGCTTCATTGGCCGCCTGCGCCGGCGCGTTGTTGTCCTGGAAGGCGAGCGCGGACGGGTAGGTATCCCCATGGCGATAGCGATAGTGCTTCTGGATGACGAAGGTGCAGATCTGCTTGAATTCCTTGGTCGCACCGTCGCCGTTCACCATCACCTTGTCGAAGAAGCTCTTGAGCTTCTCCTTGGGAATGATGTGGTGGTAGCTCCACGACGCGATGGCATTACCGGCGGCATCGTTCGGGGCGGGAACGGGTGTCGTGGGCGCGAAGAGCCCCGCGGGGCAATTCTCGACCTTACGAATCGTGAATGGCATCAATGCCTCTTCTGGGTGAAGAAAAAGACAACGCCGCGCGCCGGGCTGAGGAGAGCGCCCGCGCGTGATATTCATTCCATCGAACGGCTCGTGAGCGGCCCACCGTGGAGCCACCAGGATAAATGGGCGCGGTGTCCGTGGCAATCTGGGCGCGCGAGGTTGGATTTGTGCATCTCATGTGTGCCCACCCGGGGCGGCATGCACCGAGGCCCTGCTTTGGTTGAGCGATCCTCTTGAGCCGCGTGGACTCCAGCAGGCGAACTTCGTCACCAGTTCACTCGGGAGCCGGCCGCATATGCGGCGCTCCCGCACCTGCTGCGGATGGGCGTCGCGCAGGGCCTCGCGTCGCAAGCGCTCTTTCTCTTCGACCTCGGGCGCGTTGCCGCGCCCCTGGGGGTGCTCGAACCCGTGCCCGAGGACCTGCGCGCGGACTTCGAAGCGGCGCTCGAGGAGGCGAGAGTCATTGCCCTCGAGGCCGCGACCGCCCCCGGTCGGTACGATGCGGACGAGTACGCGCATGTCCTCTATGCCGCCGCGGGGTTGAGCGGGCGGACGCGACTGGCCGTGGGGTGGTGCTTCCTCTCCATGTCGGGAATGCCCTACGAGGCAGAGGTCGAGTGCCAGCACTGCGGCGCGTACCTCCTGGGCACCATTTCCGATTCCGAAGAGGGCATGGTGTTCGAGGCAGTGGACGCGCGGGTCAGGCCCATCTCGGAGGAGAGTCCTGTGCAGCCGCGGGAGGCCCCCGAGGTCCGGTGGGATGCGCGGCACCCGCCTGAGGGAGACTTCGAGTGGCTCGCGGCGCTGTGCCTCGCAGCCGGGCAGGACGCGTTCATCGGGATCCTCTGCAACCTCTACGGGACGGGAACGTGCCCGGTGTGCGAGGCCCCCTTCCTCGTGATGAACGAGATCGAGCGCAGCCACACGCGCTGAGCACCGCGGCGCCCGTGCGAGATGCTGGTGAGCCGTGGCAGCTACGAGAAGGCAGAGGGCGCGATCGGAGTTGAACACCCCACGCGCTCCGTACGCTGACCAAAGGACGATACATCCCACCCTGTCTCGGACAGCATTGCACCCACCCGCCCCGCGGCGGCTATGTCCCTCCCTGTCTCAGCCGGGGCACGAGCCCCGCCCACACATCCGGGGGAAAATCATGCGGGCTCCATCCATCCACACCACGCAGCGCACCGTCCTGGTCCTCGGGGCCCGGGGCACTGTCGGCAGCGAAGTCACCCGTGCCCTTCTGAACGCGGGTGCGCGCGTGCGCATCCTCACGCGCTCCTCGAACGGACTCGCCCACCTGCCCGACACCGTGGAGCGGCTACTGGGAGACATCCGGGATCGCGCCTGTCTCGCACGGGCCATGGACGGCGTGGCATCCGCCTTCTACTCCTCCCCGCACGAGGAGGATGAGGAGCAGTTGGCCCGCAACGTCGTGGAAGCATGTGAGACGGCCGGCGCGCGCCTCGTCTTCGTGGGGGTCCACGTGGACGGGCCGAACCGCCTGGTGCGCGCCCTCAAGCGGGGGACGTTCGGCCGCATGGCTCCGCACTACCGGCCGAAGTTCGGCATCGCCGAGCGCGTCCGCTGCTCGCGGGCCCATCCGGTCCTGCTCATGCCCTCCAACTTCTGCCAGAACGACGAGCTGTTCCGCGAGCAGCTGCTGGAGGGCATCTTCTCCCAGCCTCTGGGCCACCAGGGACTCAACCGGGTGGACGTGCGTGACGTGGGCGACGCCGCGGCCCGAGCGATGCTCGACCCGTCCATCCCCTCGGGGACGCACCCGGTGGACGGGCCCGCGACCTTCTCGGGGCCCGCGTGCGCGGCGGTATGGAGCGCCGCGCTGGGCCGCGAGGTTCGTTACACCGGTGACGACGAGCAGAGTTGGACGCGCCCGCTGCGCGAGTGCCTCTCGGGTCGCAAGCAGGAGGACTTCCTCAAGACCTACCGGATGATCTCGCGCTTCTACGTGCCGACCGATCCCCGCAGCGTCGCACGCACCACGGAGCTGCTCGGTCGTCCTCCCCGGAGCTATGGGGAGTATGTCCGGGACACTCTTGCCCGGTGGCGCTCGGCCTCAGCGGACTGAAGAACCCTGGGCGAGCCCATGATGTCGCCCACACAGCCTACGATCGACGCCTCGCTCGCCCCCCTCGCCTTCCTTTGCGGCTCGTGTTCGGCGGTGTTCTTCGTCCCGAAAGGCACGGAACGGCCGCGCGGAGATCCCGGCCACTCCAGCATCTATGATTTCAACGATATGACCTGTACCGGCCCGGGTGCTTCTAGTCTTTGCGTATGCGCATGCGCCTCGCTTCTTCATGAGTGGCCGCTGTACGACGATGCGCTCGGTAATCCGGAGCCTCTGGAAATCGAACTCGACGAGCCTGTCGCTCCGTGGTGCCGTGGAGATCGGCCTCAGCCTCGCCGGAGCCGAACCGAACGCCCCGCTCGCCCGCACGCTTCACGAAGGCGCCTGGTGTGAGCCCGACGAGTTCCCGGAAGTCGGCAATGAGGTGCGCCTGGTCGTAATAGCCCGCGTCTGCGGCGATGCGTCCCCAGTCCTTCGAGGTCGCCGCCATCCCCACGGCACGCTGCAGGCGAACGGCCCGCGCGAAATCCTTCGGCCCGATGCCGACGCTCTCCGTGAAGGCGCGGCGAAGATGCCGCGCCGTGACGCCAAGCCGCTCCGCCACGCTCTCCACCCGAACCTCGCCTCCTTCGAGCAAGCGAACCGCGCGGCGAGCGAGCCGTGCCGATGCCGGCTCGAATGTCTGGTGGGCACGAAGGGCGATCGCGTGGGAGAGTCGGTCGAGCATCTCCGGCAGGCTTCGCGCCGCAAGGAACTCGAGGCAGAGGTCGTCGCCCGAACGGCCCCAGATATCTTCCAGATGCACGATCCGGTCCGTCAGCGCGCTCGCTGCCACGCCCAGGAGCTGCGCCGACCAGCCCGGCTTGAACTGAAGGATTACCGCCCGCGTAACGCCGGTTGCGTTCTTGAACAGCGCCCGCGTTCGCGGGCCCGCGATGCACACATCCCCTTTCCGACCCTCCTCGAGCACTCGAAAGACAAGGATCGTTCTTCCGTCGGGCAGCCGTTCGTGACTTGCGCGTCCAGCGACTGGCACGACACCGCGAACGTCCTCGACGAAGCGGGAAATGGAGAAGGTCAAGGCAGCAAAGTCCATCGTGCGCGACACCCTCATATCCTTGCGCGTCCACCGCGGCCGTTCAATCCGGCGCGGAAGGAACGATGAAAATGTCCGGTCCTTCCAATTCACGGATCGCGCCGCGCCTCATAGTCCGCGCTCTCGTCTCCGGGCCTTTTCACGGGGCCGAGCCCACGAAAGGAAATCAGAATCATGAGCGAACCGACTTCCGCAGCCAACACCCCCAGCGCACCCACGCCGGTCCTGTCGGTCAGCCCCGTCGTGCTGCCAGCTCCCGGCCGCGCCGTTGAGCTCCAGGTGCGGGTCTCCGCGCCCGTGACCGGGAGCGAACTGCCCATCATCCTGCTCTCGCACGGCCACGGCCGCTCCAACCACCTCTCCTCATTGAACGGCTACGCCCCACTCGCCAACTACTATGCGGCACATGGCTTCGTCGTGCTCCAGCCTACCCATCTCGACTCAAAGACACTCACCCTCGACTCCAATGACCCCGATGCGCCTCTGTACTGGCGAGCGCGGGCCGAGGACATGACGCGCATCCTCGACCAACTCGACGCAATCGAGCGCGCCGTCCCCGAGCTCGCCGGGCGCTTGGATCGAAGCAAGGTGGCTGTCGTCGGGCACTCGATGGGCGGGCACACCGCGAGCCTGCTGCTTGGCGCGCGGCACAAGGCTCTCCACGACGGAACGGAAGTGAACCTCTCCGAGCCCCGGATCAAGGCGGGCGTGCTGCTCGCCGCGCCCGGCAGAGGCGACGCCCTCAGCAAGTTCGCAGCCGAGAACTACTCCTTCTTCTCGACCATCGACTTCTCCAAGATGACGACGCCCGCGCTCGTGGTCGCCGGCGACAAGGACGACTCTCCCCACCTGACGGTCGCAGGCGCCGACTGGCACGCCGATCCCTACTTCCTCTCCCCAAGCCCCAAGTCCCTGCTCACCCTGTTCGACGCAGGGCACGGGCTGGGCGGAGTCTCGGGATATGACGTCGCCGAGACCACGGACGAGAACCCCGAGCGAGTGGCTGCCGTTCAGCTTCTCACCTGGGCCTACCTCCGCACCGAGCTCTACCCCGGAGACTCCGCCTGGCGGGAAGCGCAAAACGCGCTGACTGGCGTAGCCAGGCCGCTCGGACGGGTCGAGTCCAAATAAGAAGGCGTCGTACATCACCGGGCAATCCATCGCCGTGGATGGAGGAGCGCAACGCGGCTTCTCATTGACACCGAGTTTCATCTACATGGATTCCTCGTTTCAGGCAGTCTCCGGGGTCGGCGGCCATGCAGGCCGCTCTTCATTGGGGGTTGGCATTGCATCTGTCGAAACTTCACTGGCTGGCACTGCTGCTGTGCGGCTGTGGTGCCGCGGTTTCGGACTCTGAACCCGAAGCGCTGACGTCCGTCCGTCAGGGCGTGATTCCGGTCGAGTCGTTCCGCGACTCGTTCAACGGCGCCAACAACGCGAACGACACGGGCCTCAACGACAACCTGTGGGCGCGGCAGTCCGGCACGCTGGCTCCGGCGACGTACACGCGCGTCCCCGGCCTCTGGTACTCCGCGCCGCCGCCGAGCATCTGGTGGGCCCAGGTCAACCACATCTGGCACCCGAACACGCTGACCTTCCACGAGTCCCCGTCCGCTCTGCGCATGGACAAGCCTTTCTACCGGGATGCCTCGGGAGCGTTCCGGCTGTCCTTCGTGGTCGAGCCCATCGTCGGTGACGCCCGCGACAGCTCCAACTGGGCGTCCGTCATGCTCAGCAGCTCGTCCGCGTCCAGCGCCTTCGTCGCCAACGCGGACATCGACTTCGGCTTCCTCGTCCGCTCCAACGGGGGACTGTCCATCTTCGACAACGGCACGCAGGTGGATGTAACGCCTGCAAGCGTGCCCGCGGCGGACCGGTACGTGGTGAGCCTGGCCGTGCGCGACGGGCACGTGCCCGGCACCACCGAGGTGCTCGGCACCGTCAATGGCACCTCCTTCTTCGCGACGTTGAATGGGCCCACCGCGCTTCCCGGGCAGGCGTATCTGTACCTCGGCGCCTATCTGGATGCGGGGCAGGTGACGCGCTTCGATGACGTGGTGGTGTTCCCCGTGGTGGACCACCTGAAGCACTACGGCTACTTCTGGGCCCAGTCTGCTGAATCTGGCGCCCACCTGGACGAGGTGACGGCCTACACCAACCTCAACTTCGTCCAGCGCCCGCAGGACCTCGCGGTGTGCGCCGCGCGCGGGGTGAAGTGCATCCTGGAGACTCGATGGCAGTTCTTCGAGGGCTCCACCCTGCTCCCGAACTACGCGCAGAACTGGAACGCGCTCGTCAACACCATCACCCCGTACCTGAGCAGCGTGGGCGCCTTCTACGTCATCGACGAGCCGTACTGGAATAATGTGTCGTATAACGACCTGAAGACGTGTGTGGACACCATCAAGAGCACCTTCCCGTCCATCCCGGTGATGGTGGTCCACGCGGTGCCATCCATCACCCCCTGGCTCGTCACGCCGCCAGGGGTGGATTGGGTGGGCTTCGACCACACCGGTCCGATGTCCCAGGTGGTGAGCTACGCCAACACGCTCCGCTCCACCCTGGCGCCCAACCAGAAGCTGTGGCTGGTTCCGCAGGCGCGCCGTGTCGGCGCCTATACGACGGACAAGGATGTCGCTCAGGCCAACTGGCAGTACTACGACCTGGCGCGTACGGATCCGCGCATCATGGGGCTCCTCAACTTCGGCCTGTGGCAGGGCGAGGAGGGGGACCCGAACACGCTTCCCCAGACAGTGGCGGCGGAGCGGGCCATCGGCAATGAATTGCTGAGGCGGTAGGCGGCACCGCCGGGCATGGCGTGAAGCCTTCCGCGCCATGCCCCAGCGTCCGGAATCCCGGGTACGACACGGCGGACCTGCGCCCTGCGATACTCTTTGTGAGGGAACGGGCGAGAAAGCTCTCCCCCTGGCCAGCAAAGCCAGGGAGGTGCCGGGAAGGCGTAAGGGATCAGCACTCCGGAGCGCGACTCCCGTAAGTTCTTCAACGGAGCGTGGTGAAGGTGGCGGGGTGAAGTGGTACGCCCACCTGAGCCCGGACACGCGCAGAACTGCAGTCGGGATTCCCGACCGCCCCTCTGCTCCGACGTGCGACATACGTGCAACACGGATGGTGGAAGCCGCCAACCATCTGTAAACGGTCGAACGCCCTCAGTGTGCCGCCGGCCGCAGGCAGTCCAGCTCCAGGTCCACCAGGAAGGACAGGTAGGCGTTGTCCCCTACCGCAGCGCGCGCCTCCTCCACCCGGGCCCGCGCCGCGTCCCACTCCCCTGCCCTCTTGAGCCGCGTCGACTCCAGCACCCGCCGGTTCGCCTCCAGCTCGCGCGACAGCCGCGCCGCATCCAATCGCTCCGTCCGCTCGAGCGCCGGCGGCTGCGCCATCGCCAGCAGCGCCTCCGGGTCAAATGGCTTGTCCGCGTTGAAGAGGAAGTATTCCACCGCCGGGTGGTCGTCCGTCACCGGCGCGGAGCCCTGGGTCCAGCGCCGCAACGCCTCCGTGCCCGCCACGTACGTGCCCAGCAGCCCATACGGCGAGGTGAAGCCCACGTCCGCCAGCGAGCGCGCCACCGACGCCTGCGCCCACCTCGCCTCCCACCCCGCCACGTCCACCGCCAACGGCCGGTCCCCCGCCACCAGCACCGCCTCGTAGTCCGAGGGTATCCACAGCGTCACCTCGGAGAAGGCCTCCAGCAGCGAGGCCACCATTCCCCGCGTCAGGTTGTCCGGCTGCTGCTGCAAGGGAATCCACTGCGCCAGCACTCCTCCCGGCGCCAGCCTCTGCTTCACCTCCCGGTAGAACTCCGTGGTGTAGAGGCTCACCACTCCCGCCGAGCGCGGCGGCGGCGGCTCGAAAGAGATGACGTCGTAGCGGCCCTGCGTCGACAGCAGGAAGTGCCGCCCATCGTCGAACACCACGTGCGTGCGCGGATCCTCCGCCGCCCCGTGGTTGTGCTCGGCGAAGTGCGGCGCCGCCGCCAGCACGTCCGGGTTGGTGTCCACGATGGTGAGCGAGCGCAGGCCCGGGTGGCTCGTGAAGGAGCCCGCCGTGCTTCCCGTGCCGAAGCACACCTGCAACACCTCCTTCGGCTCCGGGTGCATCAGCATCGGCAGGTGCGCCAGTGTCGCCATGTATCGCTTCCTCGGCAGCGCCGTGTTCGCGTACGACACCGAGCCGAACAGCAGTTGCTGGTGGCGGAAGCTCTTCTCCCGGCACCCCGGGCCACAGGCATACAGCCCCGAGTCGCACACCGAGGCGTTGTCGTACTCGAGCACCGCCAGCGCCCCGTCCACGCCCTCGCGCACGAAGCGCACTCGCGAGTCCACGTGCTCGGCAAAGGCCCGCACCAGCAGGTCTCCCGGCACCATCACCACCGCCACCGCGAGCAGCGCCGCCCCGGCCCACATGCTCCGGCGGGCGCTCGGCCGCGCCTGTGAATCCAGTGCCTGCACCCCCAGCGCGAGCGCCATGTTCAGCGCGCACACGAGGACGAACGTCCACTGCGTGCCCACCGCCGGCACCAGCACGAAGCCCACCAGCAGCGAGCCCACGATGCCGCCCAGCGTGTTCACCGAGTACAGCAGGCCCACGTTGCTCGCCGCGCTCGCCACGTGCCGGGTGGTGAGCTGCACCACCAGCGGGAAGATGACGCCAATGAGGGACGCGGGCACGAGGATGACGAGCGCCGCGTGCAGCAGCATGCCCACGTAGACGGCGTTGGGGCCCCAGCCGCCCACCACGCCGGAGAGCATCTGGTTCACCGGACGCGACATCCCCAGCAGCGCCAGGGACATCAGGCCCGCGAAGGACAGCAGCGCCTCCACGGAGACGAAGAGCTCCAACTCCCGCACCCGCCCGGCCAGCTTCAGCGAGTAGACGAGCCCTCCGATGACGAGCCCCAGGAGGAACGTCACCAGCAGGATGGTGAAGGCGTAGGTGGTGGAGTCCAGCGAGGTGGAGAGGACTCGGAACCAGAGCACCTCATAGGAGATGGACGCGAAGCCGCACAGCGCGAACGCCGCGACGAGCAGCGTGCGGCGTGCCCCGTGGAAGACGGAGGAGGCCTCGGAAGTCTCGGAGGAAGAGGCCGGCGCGGGCGCGGTGGCGGAGAGGGGCTCGGGGCGCAGCCACAGGTGCAGGAGGTACACAGCGAGCCCCACCAGCAGGTTGAGCCCCGCCGCGAGCGCCGCCGTGCGCCACAGTCCCACCGCGCCGATGAGGTAGAAGCCCGCCAGCCCGCATCCGAGCGCCGCGCCCAGCGTGTTGAGCGAGTACAGCACGCCGAAGGAGCGCCCCAGCCCCTCCAGCTCGCGCGCCACGAAGCGCATGAGGACGGGCAGCGTACCGCCCATGACGAAGGTGGGGGGCAACACCAGCAGGAAGGCCAGTACCCCGCGCAACGGCATCGGCCCGCCTCCCGGCAGGCCCAGCGCGGAGAGCCACTCGGGCAGGGTGGCCAGCACCCGGGTGATGCCCAGCGCCAGCAGGCCCGTGGCCGCCTCCAACAACCCATAGGCCAGCAACGGGCGCTTCAGCCCATCCGCGAGCCGCCCCAACCCCAGGCTGCCCAGGACGAGCCCCGCCAGGAAGGCGGACACCACCAGGCTCGCGGCGAACGTGGTGTGGCCCACCACCAGCGTCAGGTAGCGGACCCAGATGACCTCGAAAACGAGCCCGCTCATGCCGGAGGCAACGAAGAGCAGGCCCACGGCGGCGAACACTCTGGCGGAGATGCGATTCACGGGGAGCGCGAGTCTACCCCGACACCCGCCTCTCCGCAGATCCGCTCGCACGCCCGGCGGGCGGATGGCGCCCCTTCCCTCCTCCCCGAGGGCCTCAGCGCCTCGGGCCGCGCCCGTTCTGCATGAGGCTCAGCCGCTGCCGCGCGCCCCGGTGCTGCGGGTCGAACCGGAGCGCCTCCTCCAGGTCCCCGCGCGCCTTCGCCATGTCGCCCTGGCGGGCATAGGCATCAGCGAGCATCACCAGCACCTCGACGTTGTACGGCTGCAGGTCCAGGGAGCGCTCCAGTTCCTGGATGCCGGTGGCCACGTCCCCCTTGCGGAACGCCACCTGGCCGAGCACCACGTGCGGCAGGGGCAGCCCCTCGGACTCCGGCTCATGCGTCAGCGTCTCCAGCGCCGCCACTCCCCGCGGATCTCCCGCCCCGCCGAGCGGAAGCGCGGCGGACTGGCGCACCCAGAGCGACTTGTCCTTCAGCAGCGGGGCCAGCACGTCCGCCACGTCGCGCGTGCCCGTATAGGACAGCGCCGTGGAGAGGTCCGCGCGCAGGCCCGGATCGCTCGCCGTGGCGAGCGCCGCCTTCAACGCGGGCACGGCCTCCTTGCGGAAGCGCTGGGCCAGCAATTGGGCCGCCACGCCGCGCAGGGCCGGGGCCTCCTTCTTGTCCGCCAGCACCTGCTCCAGCGGCTGCCGGCTGTCCGCGGCGGTCTTGTCTGCAATCGCATCCGCCAGCCGCATCCGCCGCGCCTGCCGCTGCTCCGCGTTCGGCCACCACTTCTTCATCGCCTCCACCATCGACTCGGGCGTGGCCTTCTCGTGCGTGTGGCAGGCGTTGCACGCGTTGGGAATGCCATGCTTCACCGTGTTCTGCGGCACCGGCACGTCCAGGGCATGGTCCGCGAAGTGGTCCAGCACGCCCGAGATGGTCGGCGGCATGTGGCAGGCCACGCAGTCCTGCGCCTCCGCCGACGCGTGGTGCGTGTGCTTCTGCCCCTCGGCGAACACCTTCGCGTGGCAGCCCTGGCAACTGGCCGAGTCCACCGTCGCGCCCTTCGTGAGGTGCTTCGGCTGTTTGATTTCATTGGCCGCGTGCTCGGCGTGGGGCGCGGTGTGGCAGGTGAGGCACGTGGCCCCTCCCTGCAGGTAGCAGCGGGACTGGGTCAGGGCCTGGTACTCGAAGCTGGAAGTCTTCGGGCGCCCGTCCTCGAAGTAGTCGCCGGAGCGCTCGCTGCCGCCCAGCAGCACCACCATGGGCTGGTAGTGGTCCTCGTAGCGCTCTCCCGGCACGAAGCGGTGCTGCGCGTCCAACAGCGGGAAGAGCGTGCGGTGCGGCCCGTGGCACTGCGCGCACACGGCCAGCCCCTTCTGCGGCGGGAGCTTCGACGGCTGGACGATGTCCTTGGTGAGCTGGGTCTCCACGTGGCGCGCACCCGGGCCATGGCAGCTCTCGCAGGCCACGCCCGCGTCCGAGAAGCCGGTGCTCCAGTGGTGGGTCGTCCGGTCGTAGCGCGTGTTGAGGCCGGTCACGTGGCAGTCCAGGCACGCGTGCTGGACGTTGCGCTGCCAGTTGGACCAGAAGAAGGGGTGGTCCGGCGCCAGGGCCCCCTGCTTCGCCTCGGAGTAGTCCACCCACTCGCCCTTGCCGGTGACGTGGAAGTAGATGGGCAGCACCTGCCAGCGGCCATCCGGCATCATCGTCACGGGGTCCTGCATCCGCTTGCCGCCCACCACCCAGTCCACGGGGTACTCGCCGAGCACGCCCGTGGGCCCCTTCGTGCGCATGGAGTAGTGCTCGTCCCGCAGCGCCATCCACGCCTCGCTGGAGTCCCCCTTGTAGTGGGTGTTGGTGCCGAACTCGCCGACCACGAAGCGCGAGTTGGCCTCCGAGAGCGCGCGGGCATGCCAGTCCTTGCTCCACGCGGTGTGCTCATCGTCATGGCAGTCGGCGCACTTCGCGGAACCCACGTAGCCGGTGGAGGGCGACGACAGCTCGATGTGGGCCCTGGGCGCGGCCTTCGGCTCAGGCGGTGCGGCCACGGGAGCGGCCCGGGTGGCCGTCTCCGCCGGAGCAACGGGAATGGAGGGCGCGGCGGGCGGGGTGTTTGGCGCGGCGGGGCGCCAGACGACGGCCCCGGCGATCAGCACGAGGAGGACGGCGGCCGCGAGGACGAGCGTACGAGAGCGGGGCATGCGAGCGGGGGGCGGGCAGGAGGCAGCGCAAACGCTACCTCAGGCCGGTGACGCTACCTCAACCGCGCGTCGGCTGCTGCGGGGTCGCGCCGGGTGGGGTCGGCCGCTGCTGGCGACGCCTCGCGGCGAGGTGGCCACGCAGGAGTTCCAGCAGCCCCGAGACCGCGAAGAGCACCAGGGCCCCTCCGCCCACCGTCACCGCATAGTCCGGCAGGCCCGCCCGGCCACAGTCGAGGCAGGCGACGCTCGGGTCACCCGGCTCGTAGTGCAGCTCGACGGTGGAGCCGGCCGGAAAGCGGCCCACGTACTCCCTCGCCTCTTCCATGTTCCCCGTGTCGGTGGCGGCGAAGGCGATGATATCGGACGTGTAGTGCCCGGAACCCACCTCGTAGCTGTACCGGACATGCGGCCGGAAGGTCACCGAGCGCCGGCTGCGCAACGTCTCCACCGAAGAGGACAGCACCGAGCCCTTCGCCACCGGCCAGCGCTCGCTCGCCCAGGCCCGGTAGATGGCCCTCGCGCCACCGAAGACGAGCATTCCTCCGAACAACAGCATCACCAACCCGAGCAACACCCTCTTCGTCACGGCGGAACCTCGCATGCCCGGCGCTCCGGGCGGTGGAATGGGGACAGCGCGCGCTGACTCATGGGGACGGGCTGCCGGCGCGGGCCGCCTCGCGCACGGCGGCCTTGAGCACCTCCAGGTCCACCGGCTTGTCCAGGAAGGCGCTCACCCCCAGCACCCGCGCCGCCTCGCGCGTCTCTTCATCCGCGAAGGCCGACAGGACGACGACCGGGCAGGAGAGCCCGGCCGCCTGCGCCTGGGCGAGCACCTCCAGGCCCGTGCGCCCCGGCATCCGGACGTCCGAGAGGATGAGGTCCGGCGGCATCAACGGACCCCCACACACCTGTGTCAGCGCCACGTAGTCGGACAGCTCGAAGCCGTCCTCCAGTGCCACCACCGCGAAGCCCGCCCGCGCCAGCGTCAGCGTGAGGAGCGCGCGCATCTCGTCATCGTCCTCGGCCAGGAGGACACGCAGCGGGCGGGGTTCCGAGGGGAGAGGTGGCATCATGGCGCATGACCGGAGCGGAGAATCACCTCCCACTCCACAGCATGCTCCGTGCCAGCGCGCTTCCGCCCCGGGAGGGAGGCGCCATCAGCGAGCCACTCGGGGCATCGTGCCCCACGGGGCATCGTGCCCCACGGGGCATTGTGCCCCGCGCATTGGGGCATGTTGCCTCCCTCCTTCCGCTCCTCTTTACGAGGGAGGAGCGCATTGGCACGGGCCATGCTCCTGGAATGGGACGAACCCGCATTCCGCGGGCCTCTCAGTGAGGAGGCAGTCCCCATGAAGCGTTCGTCCATCCTGCTCGGCGTTACCGTGTCCCTCATGTCCCTGGGCGCGTTCGCGGCCACCAAGGAGGGCTCGACGCCCGCGGAGAAGCCGGCCACGACCGCGCCCGCAAAGAAGTCCACCGCCAAGAAGAACACCAAGCACACCTCGGAGACCAAGAAGCCGGCGGCCACCGAGAACTCCGGCAGCTGACGCCTTCTCTGCTTGCGCCCCTGCCCCGGTCCATGCCCTCCTCCATACCCCTCTGACCATGGACCGGGGTGGGCGAGCGCTTCGCCGTGGATGTCCGGGAGACCGAGGCATCTCCCGGAAGCCGAGACCTCATGAAGCTCGCCCGGAAGATCACCTTCGCGCTCGTCCTGCTCGCCTTCGCCGTCATCGCGGGGCTGGAGACCATCGAAGTGCAGCGCGAGCTGGCCCGCTCGGCGCTGGACATGCAGCATGACCATCGCCTGCTCGGCCACACGCTGGGGGGCTCGTTCGTGCGGGCGTGGGAGCTGGAGGGCGAGGACGAGGCGCTGACGCTGCTGGCGGACGCCAACCGCTTCCAGGAGCAGGTGCGGCTGAGCTGGCGCTGGCTGGACTCGCCGAGCGCGGCGGAGCTGCCTCGCGACCAACTGGCGGCGCTGCGCGCGGGTCAGGACACGTTCTTCGTGGACGACCGGCTGCCACCGGGCCTGCTGCGCTCCTTCACCCCCGTGAGCATCGGCCCCAGACGGGGTGCCATTGAAATCATCGAGCCGCTGACGGAACAGCGCATGCACGTGCGCCAGACGGTGGTGGGCACCGCGGTGGCCACGGGCGCCATCACCCTGGCCTTCCTGCTGGTGGCCATGGCCATGGGCCGCAGACTGGTGGGCCGCCCGGTGGAGCAGCTCGCGGAGCTGGCGCAGCGCATCGGCCAGGGAGACCTGGAGGCGCGGGTCCACCTGCGCCAGAAGGACGAGCTGGCCACCCTGGCGGACGCGATGAACCAGATGGCCGGCGGGCTGGCGGCCGCGCGCGCGCAGGTGGTGGCGGAGACGGCGGCGCGCCTGGCCACGCTCGAGCACCTGCGGCACGCGGACCGGCTCGCCACGGTGGGCAAGCTCGCCTCCGGCATGGCGCACGAGCTGGGTACCCCGCTCAACGTGGTGCTCGGCCGGGCGAAGATGATCTCCACCGGCGAGGCCCAGGGCGACGAGTCGCTGGAGTGCGCCCGCATCATCTCCCAGCAGGTGCTGCACATGACGGGCATCATCCGCCAGCTGCTGGACTTCGCCCGGCGGCGCACGCCCCGGCGCACCCCGGAGGACCTGACGCAACTGGTGGAGCGGACGCTGGCGCTGCTGCAGCCCATGGCGGCGCGGCGCAACATCGTGCTCGCCACCGAGGCCCCGGGACCGATGAACCTGGAGGTGGACGCCGGACAGCTCCAGCAGGCCATCACCAACCTGGTGGTCAACGGCATCCAGGCGATGAAGCGCCCAGGCACGCTGCGGGTGCGGCTGGGACGAGCGCACGCCCTGCCTCCCGTGGAGCTGGGGGGCCCGGAGGCCGAGTGGGTGCGGCTGGACGTGACGGACGAGGGCGAGGGCATCGCCCCCGAGGTGCTGCCCCGCATCTTCGAGCCCTTCTTCACCACCAAGGACGTGGGCGAGGGAACGGGCCTCGGGCTGTCCGTCTCCTATGGGCTCATCCGGGACCACGGCGGGTGGATCTCCGTGAGCAGCGAGCATGGGCGCGGTAGTTGCTTCTCGATATTCCTCCCACCAGAGGCCAGGGAACCACCACAGGGGGCCAAGGCATGAGCGCGACCAAGGGACGGATCCTCATCGTCGAGGACGAGCGGGAGATGCGAGCGCTGTTGGAGAAGGGCATGGCCCGCCGGGGCTTCGTCCCCACCGTGCGTGGCAGCGCGGACGAGGCCTTCGCGCTGCTCGAGGCGGAGGACTTCGACACCGTCCTCACGGACCTGCGGATGCCGGGGATGGACGGGCTGGCGCTGTGCGAGCGCATCGTCCTCAACCGCCCGGACATTCCGGTGGTGGTGGTGACGGCCTTTGGCAGCCTGGAGACGGCGGTGGCCGCCATCCGGGCGGGCGCGTACGACTTCGTCACCAAGCCGGTGGACCTGGACGCGCTGGTGCTGGTGTTGGAGCGGGCGGTGCAACACCGGGCGCTGCGCGACGAGGTGCGCCGGCTGCGCCGGGCCCTGGGCGACGTGTCCGCCGATGGGGGCGTGGTGGGCGAGAGCCAGGCGCTGCGCCGGGTGTACGAGCTCATCGACCGGGTGGCGGACTCGGATGCCTCGGTGCTGGTGACGGGCGAGAGCGGCACCGGCAAGGAGGTGGCCGCCCGCACGCTGCACGCGCGCAGCCGGCGCCACAACGGCCCCTTCGTGGCCATCAACTGCGCGGCCATGCCCGAGGCCCTGCTGGAGAGCGAGCTGTTCGGCCACGCCAAGGGCGCCTTCACCGACGCCAAGGCCGCGCGCACCGGCCTCTTCGTCAAGGCCAACGGTGGCACCCTCTTCCTGGACGAGGTGGGAGAGCTGCCCCTGCCCCTGCAGCCCAAGCTGCTCCGGGCCCTGCAGGAGCGCACGGTGCGTCCGGTGGGAGGGGACACGGAGGTGCCCTTCGACGCGCGCATCGTCGCCGCCACCAACCGGGATTTGGAGATGGCCGTGGAGGAGGGGCGCTTCCGCGAGGACCTGTACTACCGGCTCAACGTCATCGGCCTGGAGCTGCCGCCGTTGCGCGCCCGTGGCAATGACGTGCTGCTGCTGGCCCAGCGCTTCCTGGAGCACTTCGCCGCGCGCAGCGGCAAGCGCGTGGTGGGACTCAGCCCCGCAGCGGCCCAGCGCCTGCTCGCCTACACGTGGCCCGGCAACGTGCGCGAGCTGCAGAACTGCATCGAGCGCGCCGTGGCCCTCACCTCCTACGAGCAGCTCACCGTGGAGGACCTGCCCGAGCGCATCCGGGACTATCGCGCCCCCAGCACCCACGCCCAGGGCAACGACGTGTCCGAGCTGGTCTCCCTCGAGGAGATGGAGCGCCGCTACATCCAGCGCGTGCTGGAGACGGTGGGCGGAAGCCGGACGCTGGCCTCGCGCATCCTCGGCGTGGACCGCAAGACGCTCTACCGCAAGCTGGGCCGGCGCAACGCCGCCGCCGGCGCCGAGGACAAGGAGGACTCGAAGGCCTGAGGGGCGCGCGCCCGGCCGTGATCCCTTCCTGCTGGACAAACCCCGAGACTTGGACGATGGGTGCCCCGCCGCAAGGAGGACGCGCCATGGCCACGCTGGATCCCGAGCCCATCTTCCCACATGACCTGCGCGATGCCTGGCCCGCGCTCTCCCGTGACGAACGCGTGGAGAGTTTCAAGATGGTGCCGCACGCCACGGCGGACGACTTCTTCCTCTCGCTGTCCGCGCAGGAGCAGGCCGAGCTCATCCTCTCGCTGGCCCCCGGCGAGCGGCGCACCTGGTTGCGGCTGCTGGCCCCGGACGACGCGGTGGACGTCATCCAGTCCGCCCCGGCCGACGCCCGGGACTCGCTGCTGCAGGAGCTGGACGAGTCCACCCGCCGCGAGGTGCAGGCCCTGCTGGCCTACGAGGAGGACGAGGCCGGCGGGTTGATGAATCCCCGCTTCGCCCGCGTGCGGCCGGAGATGACCATCGACGAGGCCATCAGCTACCTGCGCAAACAGACGCGCGAGAAGGTGGAGACGGTCTACTACGCCTACGTGCTGGACGCGCAGCAGCACATGCAGGGCGTGGTGTCACTGCGCCAGCTCTTCCAGGCCGCCCCCGACAAGCGCGTGGCGGACGTGATGAGCCGGGATCTGGTCACCGTCTCCGAGGACACCGACCAGGAGCACGTGAGCCGGCTCTTCGCCGAGCACGGCCTGATGGCGATTCCGGTGGTGGATGCCGACAGGCGGATGAAGGGCATCGTCACCGTGGACGACATCGTCCAGGTGGTGCAGGAGGAGGCCACCGAGGACATCCAGAAGGTGGGCGGTATGGAGGCGCTCGACGCGCCCTACTTCGAGGTGACGTTCCTCGCCATGCTGAAGAAGCGCGCCGGATGGCTGCTCGTGCTCTTCCTGGGCGAGATGCTCACCGCCACGGCCATGGGCCACTTCGAGGAGGAGATCTCCAAGGCGGTGGTGCTGGCGCTCTTCGTGCCCCTCATCATCAGCTCCGGAGGCAACTCGGGCAGCCAGGCCACCACGCTCATCATCCGCTCGCTGGCGCTCACCGAGGTGCGGCTGCGCGACTGGTGGCGCGTGATGCGGCGCGAGGTGCTGGCCGGGGTGGCGCTGGGGGCGACCCTGGGCTGCGTCGGCATCGCGCGCATCCTCATCTGGCAGGGCATCTTCCACACCTACGGCGAGCACGCCGTCCTGGTGGCGCTCACCGTGGGCATGTCGCTGGTGGGCGTGGTCACCTGGGGGACCCTGTCCGGCTCCATGTTGCCCTTCATCCTGCGCCGGCTCGGCTTCGACCCGGCGAGCGCCTCCGCGCCCTTCGTGGCCACGCTGGTGGACGTGTCCGGGCTCGTCATTTATTTCACCGTCGCGAGCCTTATTCTGCGCGGAACGCTGCTATAGGCGTTATCCAGGGAAATCGAGCGAGAGCGGGGCCGGCCGCTTCGCTTCCACCCTGGAGACGCACGCTTGAGCACGAACCCCCCCCACTACAACCTCTGGGCGCCCGAGACGCGCGCCAACCCCCTGCCTGTCTATGCGCGCATGCGGCAGGAGGCGCCCCTGGTCCGTCTGTTCGACCCCGTCCTCCGCATCCCCGTGTGGGTGGCGACCCGCTACAAGGATTCGGTGGAGCTGCTGCGCGATCCCCGCTTCACCAAGGACACGCGCAAGCTCCCCGCCGGCGCGCTGTCGAAGGAGATGCAGACCGAGTCCATGCAGGCGCTCAGCCAGCACATGCTCATGACGGACCCGCCGGACCACACGCGCCTGCGCACGCTGGTGTCCAAGGCCTTCACGCCCCGCCGTGTGGAGGAGCTGCGCACGCGCATCACCACCATCGCCGGGGAGCTGCTGGACACCGCCCGGGCTCGCGGCTCGTCCATGGACCTGCTCGACGCCTTCGCCTTCCCGCTGCCCATCATCGTCATCGCCGAGATGCTCGGTGTGCCGGTGGAGGACCGGGACCAGTTCCGCGATTGGACGGGCGTCATCGTCAGCCCGCCCTCCGACGGGAACTTCGAGCCCGTCCAGAAGGCCGGCGAGCAGTTCGCCCGGTACTTCCAGAACCTGCTGGCGCGACGCCGAGCCGAGCCCCGGGATGATCTCCTCTCCGCGCTCATGTCCGTGGAGGAGCAGGGAGACCGGCTCTCGCCCACCGAGCTGCTCAGCATGCTGTTCCTCCTGCTGGTGGCGGGCCACGAGACGACGGTGAACCTCATTGGCAACGGCGTCTGGGCGCTGCTGAAGCACCCGGAGCAGCTCGAGCGGCTGCGCGCCAACCCGGCCCTCATCGAGTCCGCGGTGGAGGAGATGCTGCGCTACCGCGGTCCGGTGGAGACCAGCACCTTTCGCTGGGCGACCCAGGACACCGAGTTCCGCGGCCAGGTGATTCCCGCGGGCGAGGCGGTGATTGCGTCGCTGATGGCGGCCGACCACGACCCCGAGCAGTTCCCCGAGCCGGAGAAGTTCGACATCACCCGCGAGCCCAACCGGCACATCGCCTTCGGCTTCGGCATCCACTTCTGCCTGGGCGCGCCGCTGGCCCGGCTCGAGGCGACCATCGCCATCAACCTGCTGCTCGAGCGCATGCCCCGGCTGCGCTTCTGGATGGACCCGGCCGAGCTGCGCTGGCGTGACGGCATCCTCGTGAATGGCCTGCAGCGCCTGCCCGTCGCCTTCTGAGCATCCCGCGGCGCGTTCGTGACAGGATGGGCGGAGCATGTCCATTCCCTGTCCCCGCTGTCAGCAGCCCATCACCCCGGGAGCCACGCACTGCCAGAGCTGTGGCTCCTCCCTCCTGCTCGAGGCCGCCCCGGGTGGCGCGGAGCCCACGTGCGCCGTCCACCCCACCCTGCGCAGCCTCGCCATCTGCGACCGCTGCGGTGCGTTCGCCTGCGCCCGGTGCCTGCGCGCCGGCCCTCGCGGCGAGGTGGTCTGCGAGGCCTGTCTGACCCGTGACCCGGACGAGCCGCTGCCGTGGGACCAGCGCGAGGAGCTGGGCACGCTCAAGGCCGTGTGGCGGACGGCCGTCAACGTGATGCTCCACCCGGACTTCTTCGCCAAGGCCCGTCCCGAGGGGAGCCCGAGCAGCTCGCTGCTGTTCGCCCTGCTGTGCGCACTGCCCGGTTGGTTCACGACGGGCCTCACCTACATGGGCATGTTCTCCCTCATGCCCTCCCTGGCCCCCGAGTCGCAGACGCAGTCCGCCTCCGACTCGATGGCCATGATGAAGTGGGCGGGGGTGGGCATGCTCGCGTTCTGCGTCCTGCTCGGCCCGGTGATCTCCCTGGTGTCCACCGTGCTCATGGCGGGCATCGACCACCTCATACTGCGGATGGGAGGCGTCACCCGGGGCTACGCGGTGACGCTCCGGGCCCACTCCATGTCCCAGGCGCCCTGGTTGCTCGGCGTGGTGCCCTTCATCGGCATGCAGGTGGGCCCCCTCTGGGCGATGGTGGCCCGCGTCTTCGCCTACCGCGGGCTGCACCGGACGACCTGGGGCGTGGCACTGGCGGGAGCCCTGCTGGCCCCGCTGCTCACCTGTTGCCTGTGCGGCGGGGGCTACCTCGCCATCATCCTGGCGGCGATCGGCAAGGTGGGCCACTAGCCTCAGAGCGCGTAGCTGGCGTAGCAGGTGCCCACCGGGCCGCTGCCGGTGGTCGGCGCGTTCGGCGCGGACTGCCACAGGCCCTCGGCGCCGCACTGGTGCCACTGCTGGTCCCCGCTCGACTGCACGCACGTGCGCGCCGGCACCGTCCTGCCCAGCGTGGCGGAGCTGCACCACGGCCACGAGGCCGTGCAGGTGGTGGGCTTCGCCGTGGTGCCCGCCGTGAAGGTGCCGTCGCTCAGGCACTGCCGCCAGACGCCGTCCGAGGAGCTCTGCACGCACACGCCCACCGCCACATTGGCGTCCACCGTGCCCGAGTAGCACGTGGTGGTGCCGGTGCCCCAGTTGTACTCGCCCTTGAACAGATTGAACTTCACGGCCACCAGCGACGAGCCGCCGATGTCGGTGCGGCCGCACTGGATGGCATACGCGCCCACCCACGGCGTGTACGTGTAGAGCGCCGCGGTGGCCTTGTTGGCCGGCGTCACCGAGCACGGATCCGACGTGCTCTTCGTCACGCCCGGCTTCCACCCGGAGATGGTGGCGCGGCCCGCATCCAGGTCGGTGAAGTAGCCGCGCAGCTTCTTGGCCGAGCACTCAATCTGGTTGCCGAAACCCGCGTAGGAGATGGTGCACCCGCCGCTGTCCGGACAGCCACAGCCAGTGGCCTTGGCCAGGTTCGTCGAGGTGCCGCTGGTGATGAGGCTCGACTCCGTCTGGATGCGCGCCAGCATGTACAGCGGGCTGATGGTGTACGCCTTGGAGCGCTCGACGATGAGCGCCGCCGCCGTCTTGCCCCAGGCCGGGTCCGTATAGGTGGCCAGGTACGAGCCCTTCTGCTGCAGGAACGCCTGCACCTGTGCCGTCGTAATCCACTGCCCACCGGTGATGTCCGCGTCCTCGAGCAGCCGGTGCATGTCGTACTCGGTCGTGGCCGGCTCGAGCACCTGGCCCGTGAGCTCGTCCACCGCGACCTCGTTCTCGGTCTGACCGCAGCCCACCAACAGCGCCGGCAACAGCAACAGCGTGTAACGCACCTTCATCACGTGCCTCGGGTAGAGCCGCGGAGCCAGGCGGAGAGCCCGGCTCCAACGGCAGGGGGGAGGCGCGTCTTACCACCCGGAAAGGGTGACTTCCTTGTTTTTCTAGAATATTGGAATCATCCAACACTCGGTGGAGCGCTCAGGGCTCTGGCGGCGCGAAGTACCGGAGGATGACCTTCGTGAGGAACGCGCGGAAGCGACGCATCGAGTCGGCGTCGCTCCCGAGGCCGCTGTTTCTCAAGAGGCTCGGACCCAGCACGGGCAGCCCGACCAAGGCGAGCGATGCGAGCGCCACGAGGTGCGCCGTGTCCTCTCGGGGCGGCGTCTTCTTCTGACCGTGCTTCGACTTGCGCAGCGTGTGGGTCGCGTCGACAACCTCGGAGAGCGTGACCTCGCCGCCGCCGATGGGACGCCCTTCGAGCGCGAGCCACATGAGCACGCGCGCATGCCCCGAGCCGGCCATCGCATCGAAGACGGCGTCGAGCATGGCCGCGACCTCCACCTCCTCGCCGCGCGATGCTTGGATCGCCTCGACCAACCGCGCGTTGATCGCCTGCAGCGCGCGCGCGACGACCGCGTCGACGAGGGCCTCACGGCTGCCGAAGTGGTGGAGCACCGTGGGATGCGACACGCCCGCGTCGGCCGCGACCTCCTGGAGGCGGATGCCGCTCGGGCCGGCGATCACGAGGCGCTTCTCGGCGGCGTCGAGGATCTCCGTGCGCGCGGACTCAGCGTCGCGCCTCTTCCGCTTCGTCTCAGCCATCGACGGCAGCATCGCATGCGCATGGGGGAAGGACTACCGACAAGTTTGTCAGCTCACTATTGACAACATTGTTCGTAAGCCGCATGGTTCGTCAGCCACCCAGTCGTGCTGGTTGCCGTGGAGGACTCCCATGACGCACGTGCAGTTCGCTCCCCGTCGCGCGTTCCGCGCCGCCCGCATCCTCGCCAACGATCCCGACGATCTGCCGCAGGTCTTCACCATCATCGAGTCGCTGTCGTTGGACACGATGCAGCGGATCGCCTCGGGGTTCCGTCGCAGCGAGAGCGGCCGCGCGCTGCTCGCGAAGAAGCCGGACATCGTGGACGTGCTCGCCGATCGCGCGGCCCTCGCGCGGCTCCCCGAAGGGTCGCTCGGGCGCGCGTACCTCGACTTCGTTGAACGCGAGAACATCTCCGCGCAGGGGATCCGCGACGCGGCCGCGAAGGGGGCGACGCTCGACAAGACGCTCCCCGCACCGCTCGACTGGGTGCACGCGCGCATGCGCGACACGCACGATCTGTGGCACGCCGCGACCGGCTATCACGGCGATGTGCTCGGCGAGACGGCGCTCCTCGCGTTCAGCCTGGCCCAGACGAAGAATCCCGCGATCGGTCTGATCGTCGGCATCGGTCTCGTCAAGACGAGCGGCGCGTCCGACGCGCAGATGGCGCGCGCGACCATCCTCGACGGCTTCCGCCGCGGATGGAAGGCGGCGTGGCTCCCGTCCGTCGATTGGGAGTCGCTCCTCGCGCTGCCGGTCGAAGAGGTGCGCCGCCGGCTGAACCTCGAGGCCCCGCGCGACTACCGTCCAATCCGGAGCGCGGAGATCAAGGCGCAGCGGGCCGCGGCCTGAGCCTTACCGGACCTGCCTGAAGCAGGTTAACGGCCCATGCGGCGGCGGGCCCGCTCTCGGGCGGCCTCGAGCGCCGAGTCCACGCCGCTCTCCTTCGCGGGCGCGTCCTGGGGTGGCGCCGCTCCGAAGGTGACGCCCGAAGTGGCCGGGGACTCTGGCACCTTTCCCGCTCCGGCCGTTCTCGTGGAAGGACTCGAGCTGGGGAAGGAAGCCGGCATGCCCGCTGCCGCCACGGCCACCGTCGCGGAGGGAGCCACCGCGCGCCGGGGCCTCGGTCCCGACAGGAAGCGGCGCACCGCCACCTCCGCCAGCAGCGCCACCACCGCCAGGCCCACCAACCACGGCGCCAGCGCCACGCGGCCCTCGGACTGGGGCGCATCGGTGAAGAGGCCCGCCATGGACAGCCGCTCCATGCCGCCGCCCACGGCCGCCACTCCTCGCAGCACCGCGAGCCCCTCCTGCGCATTGCCGGGCTCGAACTCGGGCGCGTAGGGCAACGTCACCGGTGGAGCCCGCAGCACCCGCGCGCCCAGCTTCACCACCGGGTGCCACGAACCACTGCCCGGCAGCGTGTACTCGGCCGCCACCCGGTCCTCGTCCTCCCAGCGCATGGGCAGTTCCACCGGCGAGCCCCGGCCGTCTCCCGGCAGCAGCACCAGCGAGGGCAGCGCGCCCGGCAGCGCCTCTCCCGGCGCGAAGTCCAGCGTCACCCGAAGCTGGTTGCCCCGCCGCTCCGAGCGCGCCACCGCCTCACCGGCTTCGCCCGCGCCGCCCATCGCCCAGCGAACCATGCCCTCCAGCGCCGCGCGCAGGCCGCTCCAGGAGCGCAGCTCGCCCGTGTACTCGCCGTCCACCTCCGCCATGAGGGCCACCACCCGCCCCGCGCCGCGCGGCCACAGCGCCAGCACCGGCGCCGCGTTGTCATCCAGCGTGCGCATGGCCACGCTCGCACGCGGCCGCAAGTACGTGAGGTTGTAGCCGCCCACCTGGGGCAGCCCCAGCCCCGGCAACCGGCCGAGCAGCGGCAGGTCCGGCGCCGCCTCGAGCGTAGCGGGCTCGTCCACGAAGGTGGCCCTCGCCACGGCGAGCGTCTCCTGGCTGAAGATGCGCGGCAGGCTCGTCGCGTCCTCCGCGAAGTAGATGCGGCCACCGCCCTTCGCGGCGATCTCCTTCAGCAGTGCCGCGTCCGGGTCCTTCTCCGTGCCCAGGCCGATGACGGACACCGTCACCTTCTCCTGCTGCAGCGCCGAGAGCGTCTTCAGGTAGTCTTCCGCCTCCTCCGAGTCCGCCGCGTCCGAGAAGAGCAGCACGTGCCGCGTGGCCTTGTCGCTGCGAAGAATCTGCTTCTTGCCCACGCGCAGCGCCTCGCCCACGAAGATGCCGCCTCCGCCGCTGAAGCCCCGCGACACCTCGTCCAGCGGCAGCCCCTCCTCCACCGGACTCATCGGGAAGATCTCGTGCGCCTCGGTGTCTACCATGTGCACGGACGCCTCGTCCTTGGCGTTGAGCAGCGTGAGCGCCCCCACCACTCCCTCGGCGGCCAGCTCCATTTTCGTACGACCGTCCGGAACCGTGACCCCCATGGAACAGCTGCAGTCCATCAGCACGCTCATGGCCAGGGACGTGCGGCGCTGCTCCTCGCGCATCTCCAGCGACACCGGCAGCAGCGGCTCCACCGGCGAGCGCCTGTAACCGCCCTCGCCGAAGCTGGAGCGGCCTCCCGTCATCACCAGTCCGCCACCGGCCTGCTCCACGTAGGAGGCCAGCGCGTTCAACCCCGGCTCTCCGAGCCGGTTCGCATCCACGTTCTCCAGCACCACCGCGCCCACGCCATCCAGCGCGTCCAGCGTCACGGGGAAGGGCGCGCGAACCTCCAGCGTCAGCCCCGCCACCCGCAGGGCCTTGGCGAGCGTGCCCTCGGGTTGGTCCGTGAGCAGCAGCACCCGGGGCGGGCCCTCCACGCGCAGCACCGCCTGCCCCACGTCGTTCTCCACCACCCCGTCTCCCGAGGCCTCCACCGTCATCCGGTAGGCCACCAGGCCCGGGGCGTCCACCAGGTCGCGGAAGGGCAGCAGGTTGGGCCCGGCGTGGAACTCGAAGGGCCCCTTCACCAGCACGCGGCCGTTGCGCTCCAGGCGCACCGTGCCAGTGACGGGCGCCGAGGCCTGCACCACACCTGTCATCTGGAAGGGCTCGTGTGCCTTCACCGCGGCCGGCACGTCCAGGGACAGGACCGCGAGGTCGAGCGGCGAGTCCTCGCGAGCCACATGGCGGAAGTCCACGGGAATGCCCCGGGCCGCCAGCCGCCGCGCTGCGCCCCGGGCATCCGCCCCCGTGGCCCGTCCGTCGGACACCACGAGCACGCGGCCGGTGCGGCCCGGCGGAATGAGCGCCCCCGCCGCGTCCAGCGCCGCCGACAGGTCCGACGCCTCCGCGTCCACCGGCCGGGTGAAGCCACCGAAGCGGCCCGTCTCCGACAGCGGGTGCTCGACACGAGCCTCGCGACCGAAGGAGATGACACCCACCCTGTCACCGGGGCGCCGCTGTGACTCCAGCAGGCCCACCAGTTCCGAGGCCACGCGCCCCGCGTCGGCCGGCATGGAGCGCGAGCGGTCCACCACCACCACCACGTCGCTGCCCGCGTGGCGCAGCAACCACTCGGGGCCGGCGAGCGCGCCCACCACGAGCAGCAGCAGCGCCCACCGCAACACCATGGGAGGACCCGGACGCTGGCCACGCTTCCACAGGAAGAGGCCCAGCGGCACGAGCAGCACCAGCGCCTGGGGCAGGGAGAAGCTCATTTCACCTCTGTGCGCCGCGTGAGGTGGAAGTCCGCCAGCAGTGCCGCCAGCAGCACCAACAGCGGCCAGCGCGCCCGGCCGGAAGGCGCTCCACCCTCGTCGTCACCGGCTCCAGCCTGAGCGGGCCTGTCGCCCTCGCCTCGCCCGCGCAGGTCCGACTCGCGGGCATCCAGCGGGAGCACCTCCACCGTGTCCACCGGCTCGCCCTCCCGCTCCAGCGTGTAGCGGCCGGGCACCGCGGGAGGTGGCAGGCTCAGGTCCCCCGCGCCGAAGAGGGGACGCTCTCCCTCGGGGCCCTCCAGCGTGTAGCGCGCGCCCGCCCGCGTCACCACTTGCAGGGACTCGCCAAGGGAGAGCTGACGCCGGGGGAAGCCCTCCTGCGAGCGCCGTACCTCGCGCAGCACGTTGCCCAGCAACACCGGCCACACGGATGTGCGCTGCACGTTGGAGCGCGAGAGGTCCACGTTGAGATGCACACGGCCCTCCTCCTCGGAGAGGAGCACCACGTCCCCCGCTGTCATCAGGGGCCGGCCCGGAGGTGCCTCGCTCCCGGCCGCCCAGCGCACGCCGCCGGGTTGCACATCGTCCAGCAGCGGATGGCCCTTCTCCGCGAAGAAGGGGCCCACGAAGGTGCGCACGGTACCGCCCGCCCCCACCGTCACCCGCGCGTCCGAGCCCCGGGGGCCGACGACGAGTGCCCCCTCTCCGGGCCCGAGCTCCAGCCCGGGCGCCACCGAGAAGAAACGCTCCAGCGCCGAGCGCGCCTGCGCGTCGAGTCCCTCGGCCAGGGCCACGCGCACCCGGCGCTCCGGAGCAGGAGGAAGGCGGGCCTCTCCGTCCTCGGGTAGCGCGTCCGGGGGCAGGGACACCTCCACATCGCCCGCGTTCTCGAAGGTGAAGCGCAGCGTGGCCGCGCCCTCCTCGGGCAGTTGCACCCGCTCGCGCCGCTCGGTGCCCTCCTTCGCACCGGGGCCGGGCTTCGCCACCGCGCGCACCTCCGTCTCCTGGGGAGACGAGCCGAAGCGCGCCACCCGCAGCGTCACCGTGGCCGTGGAGCCCTCGTCCCGGCGCCAGGCGGACACCAGCGCCACGTTGTCCCGGGAGGCGCCCAAGGCCGACCACCGCACCGCCGAGGGCACGGCCATGCCTTCCGAGGGTGGAGCATCGGTGAAGAAGTGCACGCGCCTGCCTGGGCCCGCGAGTTCCTGGGCCCACAGCAGGGTGGGCGCCACATCGTGGTCCGCCCCGAGGGCACGGAAGGACTCCAGCGCGGCGAGGGCGCGCGAGGGCTCGGCCTCCGGTCCCGCCAGCACGCGAGGGACGGTTCCGCTGGCCAACACCGTCACGCGCGTGGCCTTCTCCTCCTCCACGCGCCGGGCCGCCTCCGCGCGCACCTTCTCCAGCACGGAGCGCCCGTCCGGGTCGCGAGCGGACAGGGAGAGGCTCCCATCCACCACCAACACCAGGTGCCGCGTCCGGGCGTCCTCCCCCAGGCGCACGTCCGCGAGGAAGAGGGCCGCGGCCACCACCGCCAGCACTTCCAGCAGCAGCGAGGCCTCACGGGTGAAGCGCTCGAAGCGCGGGCCGGCCTCGGCACGTGGGCGGGGCGTGCGCCAGAGGAAGAGGGCGCTCACCACCACTGGCTTCTGCTTGCGGCGCAGGAAGTACGCCGCCACCAGTGACACGAGCGCCCCCAGCGCCAGCAATCCCCAGGGGAAGCCGAAGCTCATGGAGTACCCCAGCGGGTCGATCCTCGCGGTGTCGCGCTCAAGGCATTCCCGCGTCGGGCAACGGGCTGCCCGCGTCGGGCAACGGGCTGCCCGCGTCGGTAGAAACGGGGAAACTGACTCGTGCATCCGGAGGGACGGTCACGTCGATCGCCGAGGCTCCGCCATCCAGGAAGGATTGCTCGGAGCCACTCTCCCTGAGACCGCCATCCTCCAGTGTGTCCACATCCGGCTCTCCAGCAAGCAGTCGGCGGAGGATACGCCCGTCGATGCTGATCGCATATCTCGCTCCGGCATCCAGGGAGGAGTACGCACGACCGCAATAACCAGGGTTCTGCAGAATCGCCACGTAGATGATCTCACCGCGCCGGACGGAGTAGTACTTGTATGCCTCTGGCGTGTCGATGCATGCGCGCGGAGGGCCACCGGCAGGAAAGAAATCGTCAGCGACGACCTTGAGCGCTCGAAGTGTGGGGCCATCGATGTAACCGCCCACCATGATGGAATCGTAGCTGAGTATCTGGACGCTCGGCTCCTGGTGCTCGAACCAACCCCGGTGATGAAAACAACCCAGGGAGAGGACAATGAGCAGAAGCGCGAAGCTCATTGCCCTCATGGCCGCTCCTCAATGGGCTGGATCTTCGGAGTCCCATCGCTGGACCAGGCGACACGCGCGACCACATTCTTCTTCAAGCGTCCCTCGTCGAGCGTGTACCGGATGATCTCATCACTCCGGGCCGGAACGTAATGATAGAAGCCCGCGCACTCTGGCTTGCCATCCCGTTCCCTGCCGAAGAACGCGGCGATGCTGATAGAGACTTGCTGCCCTCGAACCCGTGTCGTGGGGCCGTGAATTCGTGCCATTCCAGCAATGGCATAGAGCTCAGGCAGCGAGATGCTGTCACCGCCAGGATGATTATGGAGCATCACGAGATAGGCCACCGCGGCATCCGAGTGGCGCTTGTCCGCGACGTGGGCCGGTAGATCACACCGCCGCCTTGACGGGTCATCCTGGACGGGGCTCGTCGTCAGCAGACTCATCTCTACATGCTCACCATCAACGGAATACAGCCAGGCGCAGTACTCACTCGCCGTTTTCCAGTACACGCTGAAGTCCTGATGATTCCTCGGGACTGGAATCATCGCATGTGGCTGCCGCAGGATGACCGGGCACGCGGCGAGGATGGCATCCGAGACATTGGCATAGCGGCCAAAGTCCGACATGGGACCAGAAACGCTCGTCAACGTTTCTCCTGGTTCGGGACTCGTGACATACGGATTCGGTCTCGGTGCCGTACAAGCAGCAGCTAAGAGCATGAGCAGCCCAGCACGGATTCTGAAGCTCATGCCACCCCCGCCGGGAGGAAGAGGGGCCGCAGCGGACCCGCCACCAATGCGCGCAGGGGCTGGAGCGAGGGAGCCACCAGGTGCGCCGCCCGGACCCTGGCCGCCGCGGCTCCGAGGGATTTCTGGTGCTCGGCGAAGCGCCGCGCGTACGCGGCCAGCACGTCCTCCGTGAGGAGTTCCTCGAGTGCCGCGCCACTCTCCGCGTCCACCAGCCGCGCGCCTTCTCCACCCGTGGGATCGAGGTCCTCCACGTCCAGCACCTGCACCAGGAAGAGCGCCGAGGCCCCCTGCGCCAGCCGCGACACGAGTGCCGGCATCGGGGCCTCGAAGAGGAAGTCGCTCACCACCACGCGCAAGCCACACGGGCGCAGCGGTGGCAGGCGCCCAAGGGCGGCGTGCAGATCATCCTTCGCGTCGAAGGCAGTGGAGCGCAGGGCGGAGCGGCACACCTGGCCCTGCACACGCTCGGGGCGGGCACCGCCCACCAGCAGCGTGGGGCTCAGGCCCTGCTGCGCGCCCACCTCCGTGGCCAGCAGCGCCAGTTCCCGCGCGCACCCGGCCTTGCGCGGCGACAGCGCCATGCTGCGCGAGCCATCCAGCAGCACCTCCAGGCGAGGGGACACCTCGTCCTGGCGCACGCGCAGAATCAGCTCGCCGGTGCGCGCCACCGCGTTCCAGTCCATCTGCCGCAGGTCGTCTCCCGGCTGGTAGGCGCGGAAGTCGTGCAGCTCCAGCGAGGCTCCAGCCGAGGCCGCTCGCACCTCTCCCGTCCGGCCACGCTGAGGCGTGCGAGGCAGCGCCAGGGCGAGGCCCGGAGCCAGCCGGGCCACCTCCGCCTCGTCGAAGTCCAGGGCGGGACTCATGAGGCGTGGGCCCGGCGCTCGCGCTCGACGAGGGTGCGGTCCGCGGCGAAGGTGGTGAGCACGGCCACCAACCACACGCAGGCGAGCAGCCCCAGGCTCATCTTCGACTCGTTCGTCGAGTAGTCGTAATCGCTGAAGTTCGCCATCCCGACGAAGGGGTTGAGCAGGTTGAAGAGCGGGTCATCCGCGTGCTGGCCCAGGAGGACGGCCACGAGCGGGGGCAGGGCGCCAGCCAGGCCCGCCAGCGCGAAGAAGAGGACGCGCACCACCGCCGGGGAGGCGAGCCGGTCCGAGCGCGGCAGGCGCCCCACCAGCAGCGGCAGGGAGAGGAAGAGAAGCGCATACGCCGGCGCGGCGAGCAGGCCGAGCAGGTGGGCGCCCGAGGTGATGCGGTCCAGGGACAGGCTGTAGAGCGCGAAGCACACCCCCGCCCAGAAGAGGAGGAGCAGCGTGACGAGCCGGAAGCCCCGCACCGCGCCCGGACGCAGCAGCGACCAGGGCCGGGTGGCGGCGCGCAGGGCCCGGGCCTGACCGTCCACGTCCGTGGCCACGAAGATGCCGGTGACGGACAGGTGCAGACACCCCAGGATGCTCGACACCGTGGCCATGTCCGTGGACAGGTTCTTCACCATCCACAGCCCCGCCAGGACGACTCCGGAGAGCAGCATCTGGAGGGCGAGCGCCAGCCGGGCGCCGAAGGTGTAGTTCTCCGTGGACAGCGACAGCCGGGCGGCGGCCGTCTCGAAGAGCAGCCACCCATAGGTGAGCATGGCCCACAGGAAGGAGCAGGCGAAGACGACGAACTCCTTGTCTCGGGTGAGGAAGCGGTAGCCCTGCTCGCTCAGGACGAAGGCCGACATCAGCCCGTAGACGAGGGACAGGAGGAGCCCAGCCAGCAGGACGAGGTGCACCAGGGCACGGCCCATGCGCGCATCGGCGAGCGTGGCCGCGGCCACCGCGACCACGGTGAGGAACAGGAGCCAGGAGGCGCCCAGCCCGAGCACGATGAGGATGGTCGGCAGGTCGATGCCGTTGAGGTAGTAGCTGAAGAGGAGGAAGGGCCCCACGGCAGAGGCGTACAGCCCTGCCTGCACCAGGAAGGAGGCCACCTTGCCGAGAAGAATCCGCCGGGGCCCCAGGCCGGTGAGGATGAGGAGCACCCACGTCTCGTCCTCGCGCTCGCGAGCCAGGGAGCGGTAGGCGCTGTAGGGGATGATGAAGAAGTGCACCACGCCCAGGCAGATGAAGAAGGCGAAGAAGAAGTCCTTGCCCTGGGTGGAGAGGCCGGAGTCCTGTGAGGAGGCATAGGCCACCATCGACAGGATGAGGCAAGCCAGCAGCATCAACCCGAAGCTCGCCCAGAAGACGCGGGAGCGGATGCCCTGGCGCACCTCCTTCACCACGAGCGGGTTGAGCCTGTCGCCCAGCCGCTCCAGCAACCGGGGCCGGGCCTCCCGAGGCGGGGCAGAGCCCGCGGTGTCCGTGGCCGTCGCGCTCACGCCACCCTCCCCTTCGTCACGTGCATGAAGGCATCCTCCAGGTTGCGCTCGCGGTGGCTGAAGGAGCACACGGGCACGCCCGCCCCCACCAGTGCCGCCAGCAGCCGCGCCGCCGACTCGTCCATCCAGTTGCCGGCCGCCGCACCGCCCTCGTGCTCCAGCCGGACGCGCAGCACCTCGCCCTCGCGCGCCACCTGCTTCACCCGGGGCTGCTCCAGCAGCAGCCGCTCGGCACGCGCCCACACCGCCTCGCCCTCCTCGCCCGGAAACAGACGCACCATCAACTCCGCCACCGCCGACCCGTTGGCCTGCGCGAGGAGGTCCGCCACCCGGCCCGTGGCCAGCAGTCGGCCCTGCTCGATGATGGCGCAGGTGTCACAGATTTCGGCCAGCTCGGTGAGGATGTGGCTGGAGATGAGCACCGCCTTGCCCTGGTCCGCGAGCGCGCGCAGCAGCTCGCGCAGCTCGATCCGGGCGCGCGGGTCCAGACCGTCCGCCGGCTCGTCGAGGATGAGCAGCTTCGGGTCGTGCAGCAGCGTGCGCCCGAGCGCCACGCGCTGCTTCATGCCCTTGGAGAGCGCGCTGGTGAGCTTGTCCTTGAGCGGCAGCAGCCCGGTGAACTCCATCACCGAGTCCACGCGCTTCGTCCGCGCCTGACCCTTCAGTCCGTAGGCACGCGCGAAGAAGTCGAGGAACTCGAAAACGGTGACGTCGTCGTAGGTGCCGTAGCGGTCCGGCATGTAGCCGATGAGCGGCCGTGCCTTGTCCGGGGAGTCCACCACCGAGTGCCCGTCCAGCGTCACCACGCCCGCAGTAGGCGTGTCCAGGGTGGCGATGATGCGCATGGTGGTGCTCTTGCCGGCGCCGTTGGGCCCGATGAAGCCCAGGATGGTGCCCGCCTCCAGCTCGAAGGACACGTCATCCACCGCGCGCAGGGCGCCGTAGTCGCGCCGCAGCCCCTTCACCTCCAACAGGCTCATGGTCCATCCACCCTTCCGCGCACGAAGTGCACCCCCTCGTGCAGCTCCACCGGGAGCGCCGCCGTGGGCGCCAGCCCCGGGCCCGACAGCCTCGCGAGGAAACCACCCTCGGGCAGGGGCTTGCTGAACTCGGACCAGGGCACGTTCGCGAAGCGGCGCTCCGCGGGCCCAGAGTAGTGCGTGAACTGCGGGAGCACCTTCCGCTCGTCGACGTCGGACGCGAGGGTGAGCACCCCCTCGGAGCCCTCGGCGAGCACTGGGAGCGTCCACAGCTTGCCACCGGCCCGGACGTACCCCTCCGTGAGCGGAGAGCCGAGCGCGTTCTGCACCCGCCAGCCCTTCCCCTCCCGCCGCACCACGAGCCGGGCCCGCGTGGGCACCACCGCCAGCTCGCCCCACTCCCGGTAGGTGCGCGAGGGCAGGAAGCCGCCCGTCACCACCATGCCATTCGTCCAGTCGCCCTCCACGAGCGTGGCGTCGTAGTCCACCTCCGGCCCGAGGAGCACGCCCAGGGCGGGGACGCGGATGCCTTCGGGCTCCAGGTTGGCGTAGTAGCCCCCGAGGCCCACCGTCACGGCCCGGTCCCGCTCCCGGTCCAACCAGATGAGGCTGTAGCGGGAGGAATGGATGGAGAAGCCCTCCACGAGCACCGCCCAGGCGATGATGGCCAGACACGTGATGAACGCCACCGCGGGCACGGCGATGAGCAGAGCCACGGGCCCCTTGCGCCGGGCCAGTGCGAGCCCTCCGGGCCCCACCGCCAGCACGAAGAGGGTGATGAGGAGCAGGAAGCGGCCCACCGGCGCCTGGACTCCGGGCAGCAGCGGTTGCTCGCCACCGGCCAGCATCTGACTGCTGCGCTGCCAGTTGGGTGGAGGCCCGATGGGCGTGATGATGCCCCCGGTGCCCTCGGTGACGACCCCCATCTTGTTCTCCGAGGGATTCGTGATCGCATCCGCGGCAGTGATCAGCCCGGAGCCGCACGCCTCTGCCGTGCCGCACAACAGCACCCGGCCGAAGCCATAGGACTGCACGCCTCCCGAGGTGGTGCCGGAGAGCAGGGGCAGGCGCTGCTCCACGTCTCGCGGAGGGCGGAGGAGGACCAGGTAGCCTCCGGTGGAGGCGTAGGCCTCGAGCGCGCTCCAGGCGTCCGCCGACAGCGTGGTGACATCCGCCACCACGACCAGGTGGTGGCCCACGTAGGCGGCGAGCTCGCGCGGTGCGTCCTCCGGCGCGACGAAGCGGACCGACAGCTTCGGCTGCTTCTCCACACGGGGCAGGCGGGTGCCGGACTGGAAGGCCCGCTCCGAGCCCAGCACCAGCGCCCCCGCGCCCGTCGGGTCCACCGAGTAGAAGGAGAGGGGACGGAAGGCGAGCCCCAGGCTCTGCACGCGCACGACGCCGCCGTGAGCGGCGACGGGAACGGGCAACCAGATGGAGAGCCGCTGGCGGGCGCCCACTTCGACCTGACGCGAGGCGATCTCGGCGCGGCCACCGGCACTGGACTCGACGCCGATGCGCACGGCGCGAGGGATGGCTTCCGGGTTGTGGAGCGTCACCTCCAACGGGATGTAGCCTCGCGAGGGGCGCAGCACGGCGGTGGCCACGGAGACCCGCAGGCTTCCCTCGGACACGTTCTCCGCGTGGCTCTGCACCTCCTGGTAACCCCGCTCCCAGCGCTCCTCGCCTCGGACGACCGCGGGCGCCGCCGCCGCCGCCGCCGCGGGGGCCACCGCTTCCGTCGCCGGTTCCACCTCATCACCGGCCTCATCCTCGGCCGCGGGCTCCGTCTCTTCGTCCGCGGGTGCCGCCTCGGGCGTGGCCGTCGCCGCTGGCTCGGGCTCGGCAGCCTGGGCGAGCGAGGGGGCGGAGCCTGCGCACAAGAGAGCGAGGAGCACGGCGGCGAAGCGCTCACGCACGAGGCACCTCGGGGACGGCCTGGAGCAGGGCACGCACCACGTCGAGCGAACCCACCTTCTCCAGAGAAGCCTCGTAGGCGAGCACCAGCCGGTGGTTGAGGACGGCGGGGGCGGCGGCCACCACCTCGTCGAAGCCCACGTTGGGCTTGCCCCGCATCAGCGCGAGCGCCCGTCCGGAGGCGGCCAGGGCCAGGGCCGCGCGGGGGCTGGCCCCGTAGCGCACGAAGCGGCGCACTGGCTCTGGAGCGCCCGGACTGCGCGGATCGCTCGACTCCACCAACCGGCCGATGAAGTCCGCCACCGGCACGGGCAGGTGCACCCGGTCCACCGCGGCGAAGAGGGAGGCGAGGCCCTCGGCGTCCGTCACCGAGGTCAGCACGGGCGGCGTGCCACGCACGCGCGTGGTGAGCAGGGTGCTGAGCGTCTTCGCGCCCACGGGCGGCACCTGGACGCGGAAGAGGAAACGGTCGAGCTGCGCCTCGGGCAGCGGATAGGTGCCCTCGAGCTCGATGGGGTTCTGGGTGGCGAGCACGAAGAAGGGCTCGGGCAGCGGGCGCGTCTGGCCGAGCACCGTCACGCTACGCTCCTGCATGGCCTCGAGCAGCGCGGCCTGCGTCTTGGGGCTGGAGCGGTTGATCTCATCCGCGAGCACCACGTTGGCGAAGAGGGGGCCCTCGCGGAAGGTGAAGTCGCGGCGACCCTCGCCCTCGAGGACATAGGTGCCGGTGATGTCGCCGGGCAGCAGGTCCGGGGTGAACTGGATGCGGCGGAAGGGCATCCCGAGCAGCCGCGCGAGCGCCTTGCACAGCTCCGTCTTGCCGAGGCCCGGCAGGCCCTCGAGCAGCATGTGGCCGCGTGCGAGCACCGCCGCCGTCACCTGCTCCACCACCTGCGCCTGGTCGAGCAGCACCTGGTTCAGCCCCTTCTGGAGCTGAGCCACCCTCTCCGCCGCGCCCTGCACCTCGGCGGGGCTCAACAATTCCGACACGGCCGACTCCTCTCCTAGGGTTCCCCCCCGAAATACCGCTTCACCAGCTCCCGGTTGCGAGGCAGCAGCGGCCCCGCCGAATGTCCCGCTTCCGCGTCGCCCTGGGCGCTCGTCCCCTGCCCGCCGCCTCCTCCGCCGCCCTCGCGCTTCTCCGGGTCCGCGCTCTTCAGGCCCCAGAGCCCCTGCGCCTCGCCGCCCTGGCCCTTGGGCAGGGGTTTGAAGGCGAGCCGCTCCGGGTCCATCTCCGCCTTGTCGCCGAAGACGAGCGGGCGGCTCTCCCCGCCACGCCCAGTGCCAGCGCCCTTCCCTTTCCCACCCTGGCGGCTCGCATGGCCGCCCTGACGCCCCTCCCCCTCCCCCTCTCCACCTTGAGAGCCCTTGCGTTCGGCGCCCTGGCCGAAACGCTGCTCCAACTCGCGCTGGCGGCGCTCGAGCGTCTCACGCAGGTTGGCCACCTCGTCGCGCGAGCGCGAAGCGCCCTGGCCTCCCTGCTTCGCCTGGGCGGAGCCGGTGCCACCATCTCCCGCTCCCGCGCCACCGCTCCCATTGCCCGACGGGGAGTTGTCCCCATCCTGGCCCTGCTGCTGGGACGGGTTCGTGGCGCTGTCATGGCCCAGGGCCGTCAGCGCGTTCTCGAGCGCCTCACGCTCCCGGGCGGCGGCCTCGGCTCCCGAGGCGGCATCCAGGGACTGCTCCAGCTCTCGCGCGGCCTCGGAGGCGGCGGCCAGCTCGGCGGCGGCCTTCGCGGCGCGGGCCTCGAGCGACTTCTCCAGGCCGTCGGCGGCCTCCCAATCGGCGGCATCGAAGCGGCCCTCGGCCACCTCCTCGGTGAGCCGGCGCAGCTCCTCCTCCAGGGGGGTGCCCAGCGGCTCCTCGCGGGCGAGCGCCTCGGCCATGGCCTGCACGGCGGCCACCTTCGCGGAGGCGGCGGCGTTGGCCGTTCGCACCTGACGGGCGGGCAGCGGCAGGAGGAAACCCACCGCGAGGAAGGTGAGCGCCGCGAGCATCGCCCCGGCCGGACGCTTCCATTGCACCGGAGGCGGCTGCACCGCGCGGGCGTACTGGTTGGCGGAGAGCTCCCATTCGCCCACGGGGCGCTCCAACCGGGTGAGCAGCAACCCACCCGCGCCGGCCGAGCGATCCGCCAGCACCGCCGCGTGCGTGAGGGAGACACCGCGGGCGCGGGCGCGGACGAACCACCAGACACCGGCGGAGAGCAGCGGCACGGGAAGCACCCAGGGGGCCGAGTCCCTCAACAGCAGCCGGGCCAGCACGCACCCGGTGGCGGCGGCCCACACGGGCGCCACGCCGGCCTCGGTCCAGATGACAGCATTGAGGCGCCGTTGCACGCGCCGGACGGGCGCGAGGATGAGGGCCTGCAGGCGGCGTTCGTCGCTGGCGGGCATGGAGGCCCCGAGTCTCGGACACTCGGGCGGCTCTCCACAAGCCGGGGGAGAAAGGCTCGGGCGCGGCACGTCAGGCTTCTCGTCACGAGCCGTCTCCCTCTCCTGCGCGGTTCGAGGGTCACCTCGGATGCGCCATGAGGCCCGTTCCGCCCGGGGCGGCGGCGATCTGCAAAATCGTCTGTTGCCGGGTTCGACTCCCGGACGGGCCTCCACCCGCTCCCCCGTCAGTCATATGGGCCCGGCTCAGGGCATCAGCGCGTAGACGAGCGACACCCGCCCCACCCACGCCGAGCCCACCTGCAGGTCCGCGGACAGTCCCCACCGCGCGGTGAGAAGCACGCGCCCGCGCAACCCGAAGTACCCCAGCGGCACTCCGCCCACGTTCTTCACGGCCCCCGGGAAGTCGTCCTTGCGGTGGTCGTAATAGAGCAGCGCCTCGCCGCGCAGTGGCCCTCCGCGTCCCAGGTACACGCCGTAGCCGAAGGTGAAGAGCAGCGCGTCGTTCAAGCTGTCATCGACGCCCGGCCCGTCGAAGACGAAGTGCTGCAACGCCAACCCCACGCCCATCTCCGCGAAGGTGCCAGCGAGGCGCGGGCTCAAGCGCGCCATGGCATGGCGGCCCCGCAGGAACACCTCCCCACCGCCGAGCGTGAAGCCCTCCGAGGGGAAGCGGTGCACGAGCGCCGCGAGCTCCACATCCAACGCGGTGCCATCCGCGCCCCCGAGCGCGCCCTCGGGCTCCCCCAACAACCGGTACGCGCCGCCCACGCGCACGCGCAGGTTTCCGTCATCCGGAGACACGCGCGCTCCGGCCTCCAGCCGCACATGCTCCACGCGCGCCACCGCGCCCAGCGAGACGAAGGCATGACGCTGGGGAAAGCTCGCATCCACCACGTGCTGGTACCCCACCTCCAGCTCGAGCGGAGGCAGGCGCGCCGGTGCCACGCCCGGAGGAAACGCCGGCCCCACCGCCGCATAGAGGTTGGCCAGCGCGGAGATGGAGAAGAGCCCCGCCCCCGTCAGCGCCAGCGTGTAGAGCGGCCCCGCGAACTGCCGCGTCTGCCCCGATAGATAGATGGGCGCCCCGGCCCCCACGAGCAGCGCCAGCCCCGTGCCCTCCATCGCGAAGAGCCACTTCGCCAGCTGCACGTCTCCCTCGGCGAGCGGTCCCAACCCGTGCAGCAGCAGTCCGGGCGCCACGGAGATCGCCGCGGGAACCACCGCAAACAATGGTTGTTCCCTGGAAGGTGGCTCGGCTCCGGCACGCGGCGCGTCACCCGCCTGCCCCGCCGCCAGGCCCGGAACCTGGGCCAGGAGCATGACCAGAGACGTCACTTTGCGACTGGGACTCGAAAATTTCCACACCATCGGAAAGGCAGACCCCAGCATACACGGTTTTGCCCATGATTAGCGACGTTGACTGTACGCCCCCGCCCCACACACGATCCCCAGTCAACGGCAGCCCATCCCAGGGGGCCGCTCCATCCGCATCATTTGAGGTGAAGAGCGAATGACGCTGAAACAGGCGTTGATTTCGGGGTGCGCACTCGCACTCCTTTCCGTCGAAGCCAGAGCGCAGCAGGAGGGCACGGCGGCACCGCAGCCCGCCGCGGCGCCCCAACCCGCCGAGCAACAACCGGCCGCCGCTGTCATTCCCGCACCGGCCAACACGCGCAAAATCTCCGGCAAGGTACTGGACGCCCTCACCAATGATGGCCTGCCGCTCACGCGCGTCATCATCAAGGGCACCACCAAGGGCACGGAGACGGAGCTCGACGGCACCTTCTCCCTGGATGTTCCCAAGGGCCCGGTGACGCTGCTCTTCTCCAGCCAGGACCACAAGGACCGCGAGGTCACCGTCGGCGCCAGCCGCAACGACGTGACGGTGTCGCTGGACGCCACCTTCGTCGAGGAGGTCGTGGTGGTGGGCCGCGCCAGTGAGGTAGCCCGCAAGAACCTGGCCAACTCGGTGGCCTCGGTGAACGCCGAGGAGCTCAACCGCGCTCCGGCGGCCACGGTGGACCAGGCGCTCCAGGGCAAGGTGGCCGGCGCCAACATCCAGAGCAACTCGGGCGCTCCGGGTGGCGGCATGCAGCTGAAGCTGCGTGGCGTGTCCACCATCAACGGCTCGTCCGCGCCGCTCTACGTGGTGGACGGCGTCATCATCAGCGACGTGGCCATCGCCTCGGGTGTCTACCAGCTGACCGAGTCCGTGCGCGGCTCCAACCCCGCGGCCACGCAGGACAACCAGGTCAACCGCATCGCGGACCTCAACCCCAACGACATCGAGAGCATCGAGGTCCTCAAGGGCGCGTCCGCGGCGGCCATCTACGGCTCCAAGGCCAGCAACGGCGTCGTCATCATCACCACCAAGAAGGGCAGGGCGGGCGCCCCCAAGGTGGACGTCACCCAGCGCCTGGGCATGTACTCGCTGTCCAACAAGATTGGCTCGCGCCCCTTCACCTCGCGTGAGGACGTGGTGGCGCGCTACGGCGAGAAGGTGGCCGCGCAGTACTGGACGGGCCAGTCCTTCGACCAGGAGGCGCTGCTGGCCGGCCGCAGGGACCTGTCCTACGAGACGCTCGCCAGCGTGAGCGGCACCTCCGGGGATACCCGCTACTTCGCCTCGGCCATGGTGAAGGATGACAAGGGCATCATCGAGAACACCGGCTACCAGAAGCAGTCCTTCCGCCTCAACCTGGGGCAGAAGCTGGGCAGCGACATCGAGGTGAATGCCAGCGCCAACCTCGTCCACTCGCTGGGCAACCGCGGCCTCACCAACAACGACAACACCAACATCACGTACTACATGGCGTTGGCGTCCACGCCGACGTTCATCGACCTGCGCGCCAAGGACGGCATCTACCCCGCCAACCCCTTCGTCTCCAGTACGTCCAACCCGCTGCAGACGGCCGCCCTGCTGAAGAACGACGAGGACGTGTGGCGCCTCCTCGGCTCGGCGGACGCGGTGTGGAACATCTACAAGACCGAGACGCAGAGCTTCAAGTTGCTCGGCAACCTGGGCGTGGACCGCTTCCAGCAGCAGAACAAGCTGTTCTCGCCGAGCACGCTCGCCTACGAGCTGCCGCTGGACGGCCTGCCGGGCACGTCCCTGATGGCCACCAGCGAGGTGCTCAACCTCAACACTGGCGCCAACGTGGTGCACACCTACCGGCCCACCAGCGGGGCGCTGAGCGCCACCACCTCCGCGGGCTTCCAGTACGAGCAGCGCAGCCTGGACACGCTCTACGTCCGCAGCGCCGGGCAGATCGCCGACCAGGAGAACGTGAGCTCCGGCACGCAGATCAACGTGCGCCAGAACCGGCAGCTCGTGCGTGACCGCGGCTTCTACCTCCAGGAGGAGATGCTGCTGCTCAAGGAGCACCTCACCCTGGTGGGCGCCGTGCGCGGCGAGCAGAGCAGCAACAACGGCAACCCCGACCAGCTCTTCTTCTTCCCGAAGGTCGCCGCCGCCTACCGCATCGAGCCCTTCCACCCGGCCATCAACGAGTTCAAGGTCCGCGCCTCGTACGGTGAGACGGGCAACCTGCCCACCTACGGCCAGAAGTACCGGTCCCTGTCCTCCATCAACAACATCGAGGGCTCGCCCGCCATCATCGGCTCCGGCGTGGCCGGCTCCAAGGACATCCGCCCCGAGCGCCAGCGCGAGGTGGAAGCCGGCGTGGACGCCATGCTCTTCAACGGCAACGCCGTGGTGGAGTTGACCGTCTACCAGCGCAACATCTCCGACCTGCTGCTGCAGCGCACCCTGGGTGGCTCCAGCGGCTTCACCACCGAGTTCACCAACGGCGGTTCGCTGCGCAACCGCGGCGTGGAGGCGATGCTCCAGGTCTCCCCGGTGCGCAACACCGACTGGGACTGGACCTCCAACCTCACCTTCACCCTCAACCGCAGCACGGTCACCTCGCTGCCCGAGGGCCCCTTCAACGTCCCCGTCTTCGGCACCAGCCTGGGCGAGTTCCGCCTCCAGGAGGGCGCCAGCGCCACGCAGATCGTCGGCGACGTGGTGCAGGCGGACGGCACGACGGTGCTCAAGAAGATTGGCGACACGGAGCCGGACTTCCGCATCGGCTTCGGTAACACGGTGAAGTGGAAGGACCTCAGCCTGTCCTTCCTGCTCGACTGGCAGCAGGGCAGCGACGTCATCAACCTGACCCGCTTCCTCTACGACGCCAACAAGAACTCGGCGGACTACACGACCAAGGGCGCGGCCCGGCAGAAGGAGTGGCTGACCAACGCCTCCGTGTACGTGGAGGACGCCACGTTCCTCAAGCTGCGTGAGGTGACGATCAGCTACAACCTGCCCCAGGAGTGGGTGACCAAGATTCCGGCGGTGAAGACGGGCCGGCTGAGCATCAGCGGCCGCAACCTGCTCACCTTCACCAAGTACTCCGGTCTGGACCCCGAGGTGAGCAACTTCGGCAACCAGGCCATCGCCCGCAACGTCGATGTGGCCCCCTTCCCGCCCAGCCGCAGCTTCTGGACGTCGCTCGATGTGGGGTTCTAGGACCATGAGGATTCGCGACATGAAGAAGATGACGAAGGTGGCCCTGGCGCTGTGCGCCACGATGGGGCTCGGCGGGTGCGGAGACCTGACGGTTCCGGACCTGAACAACCCCAGCGTCGAGTCGTTCGAGCAGACCCCCACGCGCACCGCCGTGCTCAACGCGTCCACGGGTCTGCTCATCGGCACGCGCGCGGGTATGACCAACCAGAACGGGTACGTGGCCCTGATGGGCGTGCTCGGCCGCGAGGGGATCGTGCTGGACTCGGCGGACCCCCGCTACGTCGGCGAGATGCTGCAGGGTGTCGGGCTCAATGGCGGTAGCCCGGCCTTCGGCGGCAACTTCTGGAACGCGCCCTACGCCAACATCCGCAACGCCAACACGCTGCTCAACGCCCTGGAGAAGGTCAACGGCGTGAGCGACGCCGAGAAGCAGGCCATCCAGGGCTACGCGAAGACGATCCAGGCCCTGGACTTCCTGGTCATCATCAACACCCGGGACACCGACGGCGCGCCCATCGACGTGAACCGCCCGTTCGGCAGCGAGCTGGCGCCCATCGTGTCGAAGCCGGAGGTGCTGGCCCACATCCGCAAGCTGCTCGACGAGGCCAAGGAGCACCTGAAGGCCGGTGGCGACAAGTTCCCCTTCCCGCTCAGCAGCGGCTTCACGGGGTTCGACAAGCCCGCCACCTTCCTCAAGTTCAACCGCGCGCTCAAGGCCCGGGTGGACGTGTACAGCGAGAAGTGGGAGGACGCGCTCACCGACCTGTCCGAGTCCTTCCTCGACACGGACGCCTCGCTGGACCTGGGCGTGTACCACGCCTTCAGCACCGGCTCCGGTGACGTGAAGAACACGCTCAACGGCCCCAACATCTACGCCAACAGCGTCCTCCTGGCGGACGCGCAGAAGCAGAAGGATGGCACCAAGCTGGATGCCCGCGTGCTGCGCAAGGTGGCCACCACGGACAAGCCGGGTGAGCTGCCGGGCTTCACCACGCCGTACGACCTCGTCTTCACCCAGTACAAGGCGGACACGGCGCCCATCCCCATCATCCGCAACGAGGAGCTCATCCTCCTGCGCGCCGAGGCCAACATCCGGCTGGAGAAGTACATCGCCGCCAAGGTCGACCTCGACTTCATCCGGGACTACTCGGGCAACCTGCCCCTGTCGGAGGAAGTGCTGAACGGCGAGGCCGCCATCAACGAGCTGCTCTACCAGCGCCGCTACTCGCTGCTCTTCGAGGGTGGTCACCGGTGGATCGACATGCGCCGCTACGGGAAGCTGGACCAGCTGCGCCGGGAGGACCCCGAGGGCATGGACTTCAAGGTCCACAGCCACTTCCCCATCCCGAAGTCCGAGCTGGACGCGCGCAACAAGTAGTCTCCCGGTGACGGGAGCGGAGCCCCCCCAAGGTTCCGTTCCCGCCCTCCGGGTCCTGGCGGACGGGCACCCAGGCGGTGCCCGCCCGCTCCGGGTACAGTGGGCCCCCCCATGAGCGGCCCCATCCTCGGCATCGACTTCGGCACGACCAACACGGCAGCGGCGTTCTTCGACCGCCAGGGAAAGCTCAAGCTCGTCCCCGTCTCGGAGAAGAACTTCATCCTCCCCTCCGTGGCCTGGTACCACGCAGCGGACAAGGCCATCGTCGGCCCCGCCGCGCGCCGGCAGATCATCGACGACCCGCGTCACACCATCTTCGGCAGCAAGCGCTTCCTCGGGCGGCGCTTCCAGTCCGAGTACGTGCAGCGGCACCACGAGCGCTTCGCCTTCAACCTGGTGGAGGGCCCGGACGGCTACTGCGCCGTGAAGGTGTACAACCGGGTGACGCCGCTCAACGAGGTGGCGCACTTCATCCTCCGGCATACGCTCACGCTGGCCAACCACGCCGCGGGCGAGCCGTTCTCCGAGTGTGTGCTCACCGTGCCGGCCCACGCGAGCATCCGCCAGCGCGAGGCGGTGCGCTACGCCGCCGAGCGCGCGGGCCTCAAGGTGCGCGCCATCATCAACGAGCCCACCGCTGCGGCGCTCTACTACGCCAACCTGCGCAGCCCCGAGCAGACGGTGATGGTGTTCGACCTGGGCGGAGGCACCTTCGACGCCACGCTCATGTCCGTGCGCAACCGGGTGGTGAAGGTGCTCGCCACCGGGGGTGATGCCTTCCTGGGCGGCGCCAACTTCGACGAGTGCATCGTCGAGCACCTGGCGGAGGAGTTCCACCAGCAGCACGGCGTGGACCTGCGCGGCAACAAGGTCGTCATGCAGCGGCTCGTCTTCGCCGCCGAGTCCGTGAAGATTCAGCTCTCCCGGGCCGAGGTGGCGGACATCCGCGTGCCCTGCATCGCGCAGGGGCCGGACGGCGGCTTCCTGGACTTCCAGTTCCGCCTCACCCGCAAGCGGCTGGAGGAGATGAGCTCGCGGCTCATCGAGCGCACCGTGTCCGCGTGCGACGACGTGCTGGAGCGCGCGGGCCTGAAGGCGGACCAGGTGGACGAGCTGGTGCTGGTGGGCGGCCAGACGCGCATGCCCGCCATCCGCGAGCGCCTCTCCCACTTCCGCCGCTTCTCCTCGGAGAAGGACGTGCACCCGGAACTGGGCGTGGCCGTGGGCGCCGCCATCCTCGGCCGCAACCTGGCCCGGCCGGGCGGCACCGGCCTCATGGACGTGGTGCCCATGCCCCTGAGCGTCATGCTCCCCGGCGGCGCCACCCACGAGGTCATCCCCGCCAACACCCCCGTGCCCTGCCGCAAGTCCGTGGCGCTCGAGGGGCTGCCGCCCGGCTCCACCCCCGTCCCCGTGCTCGTCTTCGAGTCGCTGGACACCACCAGCGTGGAGCGCGAAATCCTCGGCACCCTCCAGGTGGGCCCCGAGTGGCGCTCGGGCGGCGTCGCTCCCCGGCTCGAGCTGCACATGGGACAGGACTTCGTGCTCAAGGCCTTCCTCGTCACCCCCGACGGGCGCCTCGTCCCCGCCCCCATCGCCGACGCGAAGCCTCAAATGAAAGCGCCCCGGGCCGCGGCGTCTTGAGCCACGGCTCCGGGGCGGGGTCTCAACCCGGGGCGAGCACCTCGCTCACCCCGGCCCTCTCACGAGTGGAGAGGGGCTCCTGGCTCACTGCACCGAGAAGACCAGGTCGTCGTGGTCGTCGTACCCGCCCGAGCTGCACGGGGACGCCATGCCGTTGTAGCGGAAGTTCGCGCGGATGGCCTGCAGGCTCCCCGTGGGCAGCGTGTACGTGGCGGAGATCGTCTGCGACCCGGTGCCGCTCGGGCTGTACGTGCCGATGAGCGTCCACGTCGGGCTGTTGGCATTCGCCGCGTAGTACAGGTCCAGCTTGTCCGTCGAGGCGGAGTAGGACCACACCGTGGCCTCGATCGTCACCTGCTTGCCCGCGGCCAGGTTCGTCCCGTCCGTGGTGCTGATCTTGAGACGCTCGTTCGATTCGTCGGACTGGTAGGCGCCCGAGGTGCCATCCGCGCAGGTGGCGTTGATGGTGTTGGGCTTGTTCACCTCGGGACCCAGGGCGGCGCGGCCGGTGAGCAGCGCGCCCGAGTCGCAGCCCGCGCCCGCCGCGGCGCACTTGGGCGCCTTGAGCGTCGCGTCGAAGGTGGCGGTGTTGATGGTGCCGCCACCCGAGCCTCCGCCCGTCGGCGGCGGGGTGTTGCCCGTCGTCGCGCCCTTGGCCACCTCACCCAGGAAGGCCACCGCGAGCTGGGCGAACTTCACCGAGTTGTTCGCGTTGCCGCCCATGAACGACAGGGTGTCGCCCGTGGTGTGGATCTTCGGGTTGTCCGTCGTCATCGTCGCCTCGAAGGGCATCGTGGACGGGAAGCCGTACTTGTTCCACGAGGCATGGTCCGAGCACGCGTAACCGCAGGTGATGTTGGTGTAGGTCGTCCCCGCCGGCAGGTACGTGGAGATGAGGTTGACGGTGAGGGCGTTCAGCGAGGCGTTGGTGTTGTCCGTCACCAGGCCGAAGTCGTAGCTGGAGCCCTTGTAGTTGGTCATGTCCAGCTGCAGCACGCCCACCACGTTCACCGCGTTGGTGCTGTGCCACTTGGCGATGGCGTCCGAGCCGTACAGGCCCACCTCCTCGCCAGCGTAGGCCATGAACTTCACCGTGCGCGCCGGCTTGTAGCCATTGGCCACGGCCACCCGGAAGGCCTCGGTGATCGAGGCCACGCCCGAGGCGTCATCGTCCGCGCCCGGCGCGGCGCCGGTGGAGCTGCTCTGGTTGATGGAGTCCAGGTGCCCGCCGAGCACCACCACCTCGTTGGGCAGCGTGGTGCCCGTGATGGTGGCGATGACGGACGGCTGCAGCCAGGTGTGCGTGAAGAGAGCCACCGAGATGTCGGTGCGCCCGTTGGCGATCGTCGTCCACTGGGTCTTCAACCAGTTGGCCGCATCCGCGCCCGTCTGCACGTTGTAGCGGCGCGTCGTCCAGTTCGTCGACAGCGAGTTGATGGTGTTGCGGATGTTGAGCTCCTGCACTCCGCCCAACATCGCGTTCACCGACGGACCGTTGTTGATGTTGTAGGTGATGAGTGACGCCAGGGACTGCTGCGGGGCGCTCACGCGCTCCACTTCCGCCAGGGCCTTCTCCTCCGAGTCGTGGGTGAGGAAGCCCGCGCACCGGTTGAGCTTGTCGTGCATCACGCCCGCGAGCTTCTCGATCTGCGACTCGCGGATGCGCAGCGCCGCCACGCCGCCCTTCTCACGAGCCGATTCCGGCAGCTCCACTCCCAGGCTCTTGAACGACGAGCGCACCGTCGGCAGCGCGTCCGTGCCGATGGTGATCCATACCTCCTTGTCCGTCGGGGGGGCTTCCGCGAACGCGGGTGCGGCACATGCGAGCCACACGGCGACCGTTCCGAACTTCGTCATTCCCATACGCTTCTCCTCGGCGCTGGTGCTTCTTGTGGGGGGGGGCTTCCTGAACCGGACCTCTCCGGTTCCCGGGAAAGGCAGACTAATCCGCCAACACGAGAACTTATTGCACGGAGGGCATGGTCGGAAATAACCTTGAGTGTCGGATCTCAGATGGGGGCGCACGGCTCCCCGGAGCACTACCCCGAATGGGGGGCTGGCCACGGTTGCGCCCTGCGGCCATCCTCCTTTCGAGAGCGGCTCATGCCGCCACGCGGCAATCCTCTGGAGGTCAACTCCACCTCCCCCCTCCGGGGCAGGATGCCGTCCGTCAGCGACACCCTACGTTCGGCGAACGTTCCCTCTCCGGTGGAGGTTCGCCGTGTCCGCCCACGACTCCGAGCGCAAGCGCGCGCGTCCCCCTGTCTCGTCCCGAGGCATCGAAGCCCTCCTGGAGCGATGGGTCTCCGACCTGGAGCGCGAGGACCCCTGGTCGGAGACGCGCTCGGGAACGCCGGGCCCGCCCAACCGCGCCAGCCCTGAGCAGCCACTGCCGCCCCTCGAGGAGGAACCCGCGCCTCCCAGGCTGAAGGTGCCCGAGCAGCCCGAGCTGGAACCCTCCGAGGTCCCCCAGGCCGCCCCTTCCAGGGCCGTCCCCCCTCGAGAGCCCAGGACGAGAGCGGCTCCAGCGAGGGAGCCGGAGAGGGGCAAGGCCGCAAGCGCCGCCCGCGCGGAGATTCGCGTCCACGGTCCCCTGGTCACCTTCCCATGGGACGACGTCCAGGTGGTGCTCGGGCGCAAACAGGAGCGGCTCCTCCACCGGGGAACCGTGGCCGTGCGAGGACCATGTGCTCCCTCTCGCGAGGAGATGGTGCGACTGGGGCTGACCGGGGCCCAGGCGCTCGCGCTGGAGTTCGTCCTCGCGTGGTTCGGCTCGCCCTTCGACGCGGTGGATGGTGACCACCCCGGCGGGGATGGGCCGAGCTGGGGTGCGTGGCCGCTCTCGGGCGAGGCGCTCGTCCGGGCCCTGGCGCGCTGGAAGCGGCGCGACCCCACCTCCTTCGAGGCGAGCCTCGGCAGGTTGGGCATCGACGCCGTCGAGGAGGGCCAGGAGCCACCTGCCCTGTCCGTCCTGGACACGGAGGGACAACCGGTGGGCGGGCACGAGGCACTGGCGCTCCTCTCGGATGACGTGCGGCTGTTCGCGGCGCTCGCCCGGGCGGGCCGGGAGCGAAGTGCGCAGCTCGCGCAGCTCGAGTGCATCATCGAGCACTCGCTCCACCCCGCGCTCACCCAGGCGGAACGCGGCACGGAGTCCCCGGCTCCCGCTGGAGAGCTGTTCCCCACGCCGCGCGCGCTCGCCCTGCTGCTGCACGCGGAGCTGCGGCTGGGCCGCCGGGGAGCCACGCGGTTCGCGGCGCTCGCCCGGGAAGAGGCGGGCAAGACCGGCGGCGTTGAGCGAGCCGGACACCGTTTCGCCTCCTCGCTCCAGTCCGCCGGCCGCTCCCGCGAGGCCTCCGAGGTGAGGCGGCTCCTGTCATCTCCCGAGCTGGCCGTGACACCGGTCCCGTAGTCCGTCCAGAGCGTCCCATGCGTCCACCGCTGACTCCCGGAAGCCACGTGCTGCTCATCCTCCCGGAGCCGTCCGGTGCGCTCCCGCCGGAGAGCGCCCAGGGTCCGGCCGGAGAGCTCATCCTCGAGGGCCGCCGCTACCACCTCGTCCCCGCTCCCACCGAGGCCCCGACCACACCGCCCGCGTCCGGCCTCCTCACCACACGTGAGCTTCAGATCGTCTCGCTGGTGGCCGCGGGCCGGGTGAACAAGGAGATCGCCTCCGCGCTGTCAATCAGCGTGTGGACGGTCTCCGCGCACCTGCGGCGCATCTTCGCCAAGCTCGGCGTGGACACCCGCGCGGCCATGGTGTCGCGCTGCTTCGGGTCCACGCCGGAACGGCGGTGAGCACCCTCAGTGGGGCAAGTCCCGCCGCAATCCCAGGACCCGCGCGAGGTTGGCCCCGGGCTCGCGCACGAGGTGGAAGCGCGACCTCGGCCCCATCAGCAGGGGCGTCACCCCCGGGCCGTGTCCCGCCACCTGGCTGTCGGTGTGCACCACTACGCCCACCGTCACCGCGTCCGGGCGCCGCGTGGGACCGAAGCTGTAGTCCAGCGGGCAGATGGCCACCAGGTCCCCCAGCCGCAGCGAGCCCAGCCGGAAGCGGCGGACCAGCCCCGCGTCCGAGAGCTGGATGTCCAGGTCCCCCAACACGCCCTCGGAGCGCCCCAGGCCGGAGCCCATGAGCTGCGACGGGACGATATGGGTGATGGGGATGTGCAGCCGGCGGCCCTCGGCGCTCACGCCCCAGCGCCGCAACAGCCGCGGTGACAGGTTGAGCGCGCGCACGTCCGGGTAGTCCGGCAGCGACAGCCCCTGGCCGTACCCGTCGATCTGGATGCGGTCCCCGATGCCGAGCCGCTGCTTCACGTCCGGCGCGAAGTCCACGATGACGTGGTTGATGCCCCCGTGCTTGCCCACCACCGAGCCCACCGCGCCCGCGGCGGCCCCGGACATCACCCGCGCCCGGTTGCCCACGCACGAGTAGAACATCAGCGCCCGGTTGGGGCCGTCGCGGGGGCCCACCACCTCGCGGCCGTTGTTGTGGAGCGACACGCCCGCCTCCACGTGGTCGCCCGCGAGCCCCACCGCCCGGTCTCCCACGCGCCGGTTGAGCACGATGCCGCCGCTGCCCGGCACCAGGCGCAGCACCCCGTCCCGCCCGATGCGGTAGGGCGTCGCCCTCACGATGGGGTGGGCCACCTGGCCCGCCACCGCCACTGCCACCAGCCGGTCCACGTTGGTGCGTGGCTCACCCCGAGCGCGGGTGCCGGGCTCGATGACGGGAAATTGCGCGATGTCCATGGTGGGAGTCCCTGGCTGGGGTGAAGGTCACGGAGCGGCCTGGAGCGCGGCGGCGGCGCTCGGCAGACCGAGCGTCTTGCGCAGCGTCGGTGTCACCCCGCGGAAGGAGGCTCCCTCGGGCGTCATACGGTACGCGGCGATCCACTCCTCGGCCACCGGGCCCAGCGGCGACACCTCCGTCTGGAAGTCGTGGAAGTCGCGCGTCTTGAACGGGTTGTCCGCCACGAAGTTGAGCAGCAGCCGCCCCGCATCCGCCATCTTCGAGCGCTGGGAGATTTCGCCCGTCCCGCCCAGGTAGCGGTTGGAGACGACCTCGATGACGTCCCACTTGGTGTTGGCGTCGAAGGACTTCTTGATGTCCGGCGACTCTAGCGTGTCGAGGATCGTCTTCAGGTACTCGCCCACTTCCACCGTGAGGGCCAGGATGTTGCCATAGGTGGCACGGTCCAGCTGCCACCGCATGTCCGTGCCCAGGCGCTGGATGGTGGCCTGGCTGGCGAAGGGCCGCTCATTGAGCGTCTGTGAGCCGCGGATGACCTCGCCAATCAGCAGGTCGCGGAAGTACTGGGCGATGGCGGCCACGAAGGCGACGAACTCGCGGTGGAAGTTGCGGAACACCACCGCGCCCCGAGGTGCCGTCAGCCGCCCGTAGTTGAAGGCACGCCGGTACGCGAGCTGCCGGTCGCGCGGCTTGTAGCGCAGCGGCTGGTGCTTCTCGAGCAGGTACAGCGCCCGGGCACCCGGCCCTCGCTGAATCTTCATGCGGCCTTCGTGGAAGAGGCGCAGCAGCACCCCCGCCACCTGGAACACCTTCATCCGCTCGTGCTGGTAGATGTAATAGAGCTCCGACGCCGCGTGGAGCTGCGTCTGGATGACGGACTCGTCGAAGTCCTGGACGAGCACCGGCTTGCTGATGTTGTCGAAGGACGGCGGCCCGCCCTTGCCCAGACCGATGAGGTCGGAGAAGAGCGACGCGGTGTTGCCGTCCGCCGCGCGGGCGAGCAGCTCCTCCTCGCGTTGCTGGAGCTGCCGCTGCAGCGCTTCCCGCTGCTCGGGCGGGACCTGGGTGAGGACGTCGCGCTTCCACTGCGCGAAGAGACGTTGAAGGGCTTCGGATGTGCCGAGACTCATGGCGTGTCACCTGATTCTTTCGCGTTGACGGATGAGAGGCCCCTGTCAGTGCTTGAGGGGACCCGCGCCGACGCCGTGCCGGGCCCCCGTCGCCTGCTTCTTTCCCTTCCCCCGGGGACCCTGTGGGCGGCCCCTCCTCCGCGAGGGTTTCGGAGGCTCGCTCTGGAGTGCCAGCAGGGACTGCTCGGCCCGCTCATGCGCCTGCTGAGCCTGCGCGAGCCGCTCCTGCGCCTGGGAGAGCTCCTGCTTGCAGCGCTCGAGCTCCTCCTGGGACGAGGATGCGCTGACGGCCGGCGGCACCTTCCACGACCCTCCACCCGAAGTATCTCCGGGCCCCGTGGTCGGAGGCTTGCTGTCCCCTCCGCCACCCGGTGGGACGGAAGGGCCCGGCGGCTCGGGCTTGGGCCTGAACGGCGATGCCCTCAACTCCTCCGCGTCCGCGATCCGGATCAACGAGATGCGCGGGTCGTCCGGCACCTCCGGGGCTCGGTTGAGGTCCGACAGCGCGGTGGTTCTCGCGAAGTCGTAGAGCGAATCCGTCACCTCCAGCAGCGCCGCCCGGCTCGGATTGGGGGGAGACAGCTGCAGGGCCAGCGCCTTCCACTCGGCCTCCAGGGAACGCTGCTCCACCAGGAACTGATCCGGATCGGCCACCGGCAACGGCTTGCGCTTCTTGAAGGTGCCCTTGGAGGTGCCGAGCAGTTCCGCGGCCAGCGTCGTGAGCTGGCCCTGGAGCTGCTGGGCCGTGTCATCCATCGCGGCCAGGAGCTCCGGCTGGGCTCCAGCCCTCGGCCTCGCCCGGAGCGTCGTCGCCGGGGGGGCTGTCAGCACCCCGGACTTCGCCAGGTGGTCGAGCACCTGTCCATAGAGGGACGCGCGGAGCTCCTCGGGACCCGGGACCTCCGGCAGACCGCTGCCCAGCAGGTACAGGTCGATGGCCCGGTCCAGGTCGTAGAGCACCCGGTCGAGCTTCACGGACCAATCCCAGTCCAGCGGATCGAAGTTCGGATCCGAGTAGAGGGCCTCCAGCTTGGTGGCGATCTCGAAGCGCTGCTGGATGAGCACACGCACCGCCTCGCGCCCCTCGGGGTCCGGACGGCCGATCTGCGCCACCGCGAACGGGAAGGGAATGGCGAGGTCCAACAGACGGTTGTTGGCCCCCGGCGAGGCGAATGCCGTGATGAAGAGGTGCAGCGCCTGGACGAAGGCGCTCAGCGGCGCGGAGGCGGCCCGGGACGCGGGACGCCCCACCACCCCCGCCAGCATGTCCGAGGCCACGGCCCGCAGCCGCTTGAGCTGGACGAGCTCGATGGGCGCCGTGGCGGCCAGCTCGTGGAGGAGCTCGGGCTGGCTCTGCTGCTCCACCCGGTCCAGCAGCACGTCCAGCAGCCGCGCCATGGCCTCGGGCTGGACGAGTGAGCGCAGATCCTGCTGTCCCTGCGCCGCCAGCTCGGTCAGCAGTCTCCCGTAGGACGACTCCCCGTCGCCCCAGTCCGCGGAGTCCTCCGTGCTGATGGAGGTGAAGCGCTCGAGCGAGGAGATGAGTGCCTCGCGCCGCCGCCGCAAGTCCTGCAGCGTCACCTCGAAGATGGCGCCACCCTCGGAGAAGCCCGCCCGGAAGAGCGCCTCGCCCACGCGCACGCGCAGCACCATGCCGGCTTCATCCAGGGTGGTGGCCAGGCGCCGGTACTCCAGGCGCAGGTCCGGGTTGATGATGCCCACCATGCGCGCCACGCGGGCGTAGTCGCTCAGCTTGCGCACCGAATAGAAGGCCCGGTCGCGCCGCAACGGGTCCGCCCCCAGCACGGCCGCGTCCATGCCCTCGCCCCACTCGGCCAGCACCGCGTCCCGCCACCCGGCGAGCGCCCCCTTGAAGTCGCGGTTGGAGGGATGCGCCATGACACAGGCCAGGTCTCCCGCCAGCGCCTCGCGCACCTCGCCGGCCCGCTGCGCGCCCGCCGTCGCGCCCAGGCCGTCCATGCCCACCACCGGCAGCTCCGGCTGGGTGTTGAAGCGGATGGAGACGCCCTGCTTCTCCTCCTCCAGGCGCGCCGCCGCCGCGGGGTAGCGCTTCTGCAGCGCGCTCACCACCGCCTCGGGGTCCGTGGCATCCGATACGCCCAACTGCCGGCGCAGGAACTCCTCGAATCTCGTCTTCGCCGTCGCCGCCAGCTCCAGAGATGTGTTGGCGCTGCGACCCTTCGTGTTGTCGTACATCTTCCGTCCCCCTGAATCTCTCTATGCGGCGATGAAGGCCTCCGGACGCGGCAGCATCACCGTGTCCCGGGAGCCGTGGTGTGCGAGCCTCTCCAGCACCGTCCTGGAGATGTCCTGGGCCGAGGCCAGGCCCCGCTCGAGCGCCTCGCGGCTGGCACTCACCACGAAGCGCGGCGGCAACCCCGCGGGCAGGCGCCCCTGGCCGAGCCCCCGGGCGGCCTGGAGGATGCGCTGCTGGTCCTCGTGGGTGAAGGGCACCACGTCCACGAGCGCGTGCTGGGCCAGGCCGCGCCGGGGTTGGTAGGCCACCTCGTCCACCACGTGGGGAATCACCCGGGCGGCCGTCTCCAGCAGCCGCCTGGGAATCCGCGCCCGCGCCAGGTGTCCGCTGTAGAGCCGGAACCAGTTGTCCCGCACCGTGCGCGCCCGCTCGGGGAAGCCCATCCGCCGCAGCATCTCCGCCTGGATGAGCACCCGCACGTACGGCGTGGGGTGCACGCTCAGCGGCTGGAAGGTCAGCACCCGCGCGGGCGGGTAGGCCAGGAAGTCCTTCATGGACTGGACCGACGCGGGCCCGCCCAGCAGGCACGCCACGAGGTCCGCGAAGATCTCCTTGTGCCAGCGCCCCCACACGCGCGTGAGCCAGGGATCGTGCGTGACGCCCAGCACCCGGCGCTGCAGGGCCTGCTCCGTCTCGTTCCAGATGCCCAGGTCCGCCTGCAGGTTGTGGCCGATTTCATGGAGGATGACGCCCATGCCCCAGGGCGCCTCGATGCGCTCGTAGGGGACGCGGATGAGCGGGAAGGGATTGCGCTCGCCGAGCAACCGGCGCAGCAACACCCCGCGCCGGAAGGTGGCCGGCGAGAAGCTGTGCTCCAGGTAGGTGATGGGCTTGAGCAGCGGCGGGCCGAGCAGCCCGGGCGCCGTCCGCCGCACCACCTGGAAGCAGTCCGCGGCGATGACGTCACAGGCCGCCAGCGCCGGCGCGAAGCGCGTCCCCCGCTGGCTGAAGACGTCGAAGAAGAGGCCAAAGGCACGGCGGGCGCGGTCGATCTCCCGCTCGACGAGGGCCGTGCTCCGCAACACCCGCTGGGGACGGAGCCGGGGCCGGCCCGACTCCTCGGCCACACGCGCGAGCGCGTGGCGGACGGACCGGTCGATCTCCCCCAGCCGCTCGTTGGCGGCGGCGAAGTGGGCGGCGGAGGGCGCATAGGGCACGTCTTGAGGCCGGATGCCCACCTCGCGCGGTGTGAGGGAGCACAACCTCCCCGCCCGGAAGGCGATGTTCCGGATCTTCGCCCGCAGGAACTGGCTCAACGCGTCCGCCATGGGCACCACCCCTCTCCCTCCGCCCGCTTCCGCTCACTCACCTCACGATGATGCGCACCGGCCCACGCAGGGTGACGGTGCGCAGACCGCCCCGAGGCCGGGTCCCGTACCCGCCGCCCACGGGACGGCCCTGCGGCCGCCGGGTGGGGCGACGAACACCGGCCTGCGCGCGCAGCCGCCGCGCCGCCGGGTTGGGCCGGGCCAACCGCCGCACCGCACGAGGGCTCTGCACGACCCGGCTTCCCACGCGGCGCAACATGCGCGGCACCGCCGTCGGGCTGGCCCCCTGCTCACGCACCATGCGAGTCACCTGGCGCACGATGCGCGTCACCGCGGGCAGCGCACGGGCCCCGTAGCGCTGGACGATTTGCCGGGCGATGCGCGTCGTCATCCGGCCCACCACGCGGCCGAGCTGCCGCACCTGACGCGACTGCTGGGCCCGGCGCGCGGGCGAGATGGTGGAGCGGACGACGTTGCGCGCCGCCAGCCCGCCGAGCACCGTGGTGAAAGCATCCAGGTCCTCGTCGCTGGCGTAGTCCGCCGCCGCGTCCGCGAAGGCATCCATGGCGTCCGCCTGGAGCAGCCCGGCGAGGGTGCGGCCGATCTCCTGGCCCGCGACGCCGCCAAGCTGGGGCGCCGCCTGGCGCAGCAGCCGGATGCCGATGGGGAGCGCCCGCCGGCCGATGCGCCGCAGCGTGGGGCCGGCCACCCGGGACACCTGGCGGATGGCACCCGTCAGGCGCCGGAGGAACTCGTCCTCGTCCTGCGAGTCCATGGCCTGGGCGAAGGCGTCCTCGAGCGCCTGGGCCTCGTCGGCCTCGAAGCCTTCACCTTCGAAGCCCTCGCCCTCGAAGCCTTCTTCCTCGAAGCCCTCGCCCTCGAGCCCCTCGGCCTCGAAGCCTTCCTCCTCGAAGCCTTCACCCTCGAAACCTTCTTCCTCGAAGCCCTCGGACTCGAAGCCCTCACCCTCGAAGCCCTCGCCCTCGAAGCCCTCCTCCATGCCCTCTTCCCCCTCGGCCATCAGGTCGGACATGCCGTCCGCTCCGTCCGAGAACTCCTCCTCGAAAGGCTGCTGCTGCATCGATGCTCCTCCTCGTCAGGGAAACTGCGGTGGAATGACCGGACCTGGCCTAGGCCTGCTGGACCGCCTGGCGGATGCTGGCGGCGCCAAGCCGGGCGACGGGCACGCGGCGGAGGACCTGCTGGCGGACCGCCACCCGCTGCGCGGCCGTGCGCGGGTCGACGGCACCGAGGCCCGGCGAGTGGGCCGCCTGGGCGAGCACCCGCCGGCATACGGCCCGCACCACCCGGGGGATGAGGGTCAACGCCTGCTGGGGATCTCTGCGGCGCAGCTGCAGGGCGGCCCGCTGGGCGATGCCGCGCATGAGGCGCAGGCGCTGCCCGGCGCTCCCCGGCACCTGGAGGGCGGCGCGCATCAGCGTCTGCTCCGTGGCGCGGGAGCGCGAGCGGAGCACGCCCTGGGAGGCGGCACCGAGCGGCGTCCCCGGACGCACCGCCTGTCGGCATACCACGCGCGCCGCGAGGCCCGCGCCCATGGGGAGAGCCACGGCCGGAGGCACCTGCCGTGCGTCCGCCATGTCGGCGAGCGCGTCCAGCGCGGCGTCATCGTCCGCCCCATCCGCGCCCAGGATGGAGGAGGCAATCCGTCCCCCCACGCCGGGAACGAGCCCGCCCACGGCGCCGGCCAGCGCACCGCGCAGCCCGCGGCCTTCCAGCAGCCCCTGCGCGGCACCGATGCCCGCGGAGATGACCCGCCCCCACGGCCCGGCGACTCCCGCCACGCGCTGGATGATGGGCAGGGCGCGGCGCAGCAGGGGCGCGGCCCGGCGCAGCAGGGGCGCGGCGACCCGGCCCACGGTCCTCGCCACACGGCCGGCGGTGCGGGCCACACGGCCCACGGTGCGCACCGCGCCGCGGACGCCCCGGGCGATGCGCCGGAAGAAGGCCTCGGCGTCATCGGCGTCCATGGACTCGAGCACGAAGGGGTTGAGCCCCCGGGCGAGCACCACCGCCGCCGGCCCGCTCACCAGGCGGGGGGCCTGGCCTGGCAGGTACAGCCCGCTGGCCTCGTCCTGTTCGAAGCCCTCGAAGCCGTCCAGATCATCGAGCCCCTCCTCGAAGAGGTCCTCCTCGGCGAACATCTCGGAGTATCCGTCCGCCTCCTCCTCGAACCCGTCGAGATCCCCGAGCTCCTCGGCATAGGCCTCCATCTCCTCGAAGGCATCCGCCCACTCGTCGCTCTCCAGGAAGGCGTCCAGGCCTCCCTCGGATTCGAAAGCTTCCCCGGACAGGAAATCGGCGCTGGCCATGGCTCCCCCGCTCCACCCACAGGCTGTGGCTTGCGGTCGGCAAGGTGCGCTGGACACCAGACCCCAGGCAGTCGCACATTCGTGGTAGCACACGCGCACGGGCCGGGCCGCGCAGAGGTCTTCCCCAAAATCCTGCTTCGCCAGGATTCGCCTTCCCCGGTACCGCGACAAGGTCTCAAGGATGCAGGCAGGTGAGCCGCTCTTCGTTCATCCGGGTTTGAAGGTCCGACCGTGCGAGTGGGGCTACGGCGTCTTCGCGGACGAGCCCATCCCCGAGGGCACCATCCTCGAGGAGTGCCACTACCTCAAGGTGCCCTTCCGCTCGGTGCGCAACTCGACGCTCTCGGACTACGTGTTCAACATCGAGTGGGGTCCACACGAGGAGGACCAGGGCGGCGAGTGGGTGGCGATCGTGATGGGGTTCGGGATGATCTACAACCACTCGCAGGAGCCCAACGTGTCGTACTACCGGGGCTTCCAGAAGGGGGCGGCGCCCAAGGACGTCTTCACGTTCTACGCGCTGCGTGACATCGAGGCCGGCGAGCAGCTGTGCATCAGCTACGGCGAGAACTGGTGGAAGACGCGCGGCCAGGACATGCCCTGAGCCGGCGGTGGGTCCGCTTGTCCCTCGCTCGGAGCCCGTGACATAAACCGGGGCATGCGCATCGGTCGTCTCGGTCTCTTGGGTGTGGCCATGCTGGTGGCCGCGTGTGGTGAGAAGGAGTTCCGCATCGGAGGAACGATCAGCGGGCTCTCGGGCGGTATCACCCTCCAGCTCAACGGGCAGGAGACGCTGGCCCGCGACGCGGACGGGCCCTTCACGTTCGAGACCCGAGTCAAGGACGAGGGCACCTACGCGGTGACGGTGACCAGCGCGCCCGCCGAGCAGGACTGCACCGTCGAGGGCGGAACGGGGAAGGTGGCCGGCGCGGACGTGAGCTCGGTGCAGGTGCGCTGCGGGACGAAGACGTACACGCTCGGGGGCACGGTGGAGGGCCCGGACGGGACGCTCGAGCTGGGCCTGGGTAGCGAGACGCTCCGGGTCACCACGAATGGCCGCTTCACCTTCACGACGAAGCAGCCGAAGGGCAGCACGTACTCGGTGGCCGTGCGCACCCAGCCCTCGAACCAGCGCTGCAGCGTGTCGGACGGGAGCGGCACGGTGACGGGCAACGTGGAGGGCATCTCGGTCCGGTGCGTCTACTGGTACGCGCTGGACACCTTCCAGGCCGCCAACAGGGTCCTCGGCCAGGCAGACTTCACCAGCAAGGCACCGGACCGGGGCGGGGCCACCGGCGCCAACACCCTGCGCAACCTCCTGGGCAACCCGGCGCTCGCGGGAGGGCGGCTCTACGTCCCGGACTCGGGCTCCAACCGGGTGCTCGGATTCAATGGAGTGCCAGCGACCGACGGTGCGAGCGCGGGTTTCGTCCTCGGGCAGGCGGACTTCGCGGACTCCGAAACCGGTACCGGGCAGAGCGGCCTGGGCAACCCGGAGGGCCTCTCCAGTGACGGCACCTGGCTGGCGGTGGCGGACACGCGCAACAGCCGCGTCCTCCTCCACACCTCGCTCCCCGCCAGCACCGGGGCCACGCCGGCGCGGGTCCTCGGACAGCCGGGCTTCGACACCACCGCGTTCGGGTGCGCACGAACCTCGCTCGCCTTCCCGGAGGACGTGTTCATCGGCCGGGGCAAGCTGCTCGTGGCGGACAGCGGCAACAACCGCGTCCTCGTGTGGAACACCCTCCCCACCACGAATGGGGCTCCGCCGGACCTCGTCCTCGGGCAGCGGGACTTCACCTCCTGCACCGAGAATGACGCGGACGACAATGACACACGGGACAGTACCCCCGGCGCCACCACCCTCTGGAATCCCACGGGCGTGTGGACGGACGGCACCCGCCTCGTGGTGGCCGACAGCTACAACAACCGCGTCCTCATCTGGAACAGCTTCCCCACCACCCACGGTCAACCCGCGGATGTGGTCCTGGGCCAGCCGGACTTCGCCTCTCGCGCCCCGGCCCTCACCTCGACCGGGATGAACACGCCCTACACCGTCGCCTCCACCGGGTTGCAACTCTTCGTGGCCGACAGCCAGAACCACCGGGTCCTGATCTGGAATGCGCTTCCCACCACCCACGCAACCCCAGCGGACGCCGTGCTCGGCCAGCGCGACTTCACCCACGCGGAGACGCGGGATCCACCCACGGGCACCACCCCGAGCGCTCACAGCCTCAACCAGCCGGGTGGAGTGCTCCTGGCCTGGCCCCACGTGGTGGTGTCGGACTACGGCAACAACCGGCTCCTCGTGTTCGGGAGCCACTGACACGGGCCTGAGACAGACCTGAGACATGCCCTTCCGCCCGCCCTGTCCTCCGGGGCCGGGAAGGGCACGCGCGCGCCCACACCTCGCCCCGCCCACCACCGATTCCCGGAGGATGCGGCCTGTCCCAGGAGTCACGCACTATCGGTTCTCCACCGTCCATGTATGATTACAACCAGTGGTGGGGAAAAAAGGGCGTGACACCAAAGCTTCACGATCGGAAGCGGCAGGTGGGACCCCCTTACCGCGCCCCCTGCCCGTGAGTGCTTCGTAAGGACGTGGCCGGATGAAGAAGAACGAAGCGGCTTTGAACTGGCCCCCAGCTACCCCCGTGGCGATGGGAGGTTCCATGGCGGAAGAGCTTGACGAGCGGACGATGGCCGCGGACGTGGAGTCCCTCTTCACGTCCCCTCCACCGGAGAAGTCGCAGTCCAACACCTGGGAGAAGTCGCAGCCCAACACCTGGGATGGGCCGTCGGGGTCGGGCAACACGGGCCCCGGAGAGCCCGGCCAGGAGCTCAAGCCCGGCATGCGCATCCAGCACTACGAGCTCATCCGCGAGCTCGGCAGTGGAGGCATGGGCACCGTCTTCCTGGCGCGTGACACCCGGCTGGGCCGGCGCGTAGCCATCAAGTTCCTGCACACCCAGGACGCGGACCTCACCAAGCGCTTCATCCTCGAGGCGCGGGCCACGGCGCGCTGCAGCCACGAGAACATCGTCATCATCTACGAGGTCGGCGAGTCCCACGCGGGCCCCTTCATGGTGCTCGAGTACCTCCAGGGCCAGCCGCTGATGAAGGTGATGGGCAGCCAGCGCCTGCCGCCCACACGAGCCGTGGAATTGATTGTCCCGGTGGTGCGAGCGCTGGCGTGCGCCCACGAGCAGGGCATCGTCCACCGCGACCTCAAGCCCGAGAACATCGTCGTGACGGACTCGGGCGGCATCAAGGTGCTCGACTTCGGCATCGCCAAGGTGCTCCAGGGCGACGAGCCCAACGAGGGGCTGCTGCACCAGGTCAACGGCAAGCCGCACCTGCCCTCCGTCGAGGAGCTGGGAGAGGACGTCTCCAACCTCACGCGCCGCGGCGCCATCATGGGGACGATGACGTACATGTCCCCGGAGCAGTGGGGCATCGGCGTCCCCATCGACCACCGGACGGACATCTGGGCGGTGGGCATCATGTTGTTCCGGATGATCGCCGGCAAGCACCCGTTGGACCCGCTGCGCGGCCCGCAGCTCATGGTGACGGCGATGCTGGACGAGCCGATGCCGCGCCTGCAGAGCGTGGTGCCGGACGTGCCGCCGGACCTGGCCGCCGTCATCGACCGGTGCCTGCTCAAGCCCAAGGACCAGCGCTTCCCGGACGCGCAATCGCTGCTGCGCGCCCTGGAGCCCTTCCTGCCGGGGCGCTACAGCCGCGAGCTGCGCATCGACGAGAGCCCCTACGCCGGCCTCAGCTCCTTCCAGGAGGCGGACGCGGACCGCTTCTTCGGCCGCACGCGGGAGATCGCCGCGCTGGTGAACCGCATCAGCGACCGGCCGCTGCTGGCGGTGGTGGGCCCCTCGGGCACGGGCAAGTCCTCGTTCGTGCGCGCGGGCCTGGTGCCCGTGCTCAAGCGCTCCGGCACGGCCTGGGAGTCGCTCGTCATCCGGCCCGGACGCAACCCACTGGCGGCGCTGGCCAGCATCGTGGCACCTCTCATGAGTTCCTCGACCACCATCGAGGAGGACATCCAGGAGCAGCAGCGGCTCGTGGAGCGGCTGTACAACGAGCCTGGCTACGTGGGCAGCGTGCTGCGCAACCGGGCCCGGCGCGAGCGCCGCAAGATTCTGGTCTTCGTCGACCAGTTCGAGGAGCTCTACACGCTGGTGCCGGACGCGAGGGAGCGCCTGGCCTTCACGGCGTGCCTTGCGGGCATCGCGGATGACGCCACCTCGCCCATCCGCGTCATCCTCTCCATCCGCTCGGACTTCCTGGACCGGGTGCCCGAGGACGAGCGCTTCATGGCCGAGCTGAGCCAGGGCCTCTACTTCCTGTCCTCGCCCAACCGCGAGGGCCTGAGAGACGCGCTGGTGCAGCCGGCGGAGATGGCCGGTTACCGCTTCGAGACTCCCGCGATGATCGACAACATGCTCGAGCATCTGGAGTCCACGCAGGGCGCGCTGCCGCTGCTGCAGTTCGCCGCCACGCAGCTGTGGGAGGCGAGGGACGCCTCGCGCAAGCTGCTCACTGAAAGCGCCTACCAGTCGATTGGAGGCATCGCGGGAGCGCTCGCCAGCCACGCCGACAGCGTGCTCGCGGGCCTGTCCAACGCGGAGCGCACGCTGGTGCGCGCGCTCTTCCTGCGGCTCGTCACCCCCGAGCGCACGCGCGCCATCGTCTCCCTGGACGAGCTGCGCGAGCTGACGAAGGACTCGGGGGAGATGCAGCGGCTCATCGACCACCTGGTGCAGGCGCGTCTGCTCGTCGTGCAGACGGGAGGCGGCGCCACGGGCGCGACGGTGGAAATCGTCCACGAGTCGCTGCTGCACAGCTGGCCCACGCTGCGGCGCTGGCTGGACGAGGGGCAGGAGGACGCGGGCTTCCTGGAGCAGCTGCGCAACGCGGCCCGGCAGTGGCAGGCCAAGAGCTTCGACGACAACCTGCTGTGGCGTGGAGAGATGGTGGAGGAGGCGCAGCGCTTCCAGCGCCGCTTCCGCGGGGAGCTGCCGCAGCTCCAGCAGGACTTCCTCGAGTCCGTCTTCGCCCAGGCGAAGAAGGGCAAGAGGCTGAGGCGGGCGCTGCTCATCGGCGCCACGACCTTCCTGGGACTGCTGGTCATCGCGGCGGCGGTGGCGCTGGTGGTCATCCGCAACGCGCAGCGGGAGGCCGAGCGACAGGCGGAGGTGGCCCTGAAGGCGGAGTCCGTGGCGCGCACCGCCGAGGTGACAGCGCGCAGCGCGGAGACGGAGGCGAAGCAGCGCCTGGCCGAAGTGCAGGCCAAGGAGCTGGAGCGCCAGAAGGCGCAGCAGGCGGCGGAGGCGGCCAACGCGCAGGTGGCGCTCACCAACGATGAGCTGCTGCGCAAGAACGACGAACTGCTGTCGGCACTGGAGCGGGCCCAGGAAGCGCAACTGCGCGCCAAGGGCGCCAAGAGACGCGCCGAGTACAGCGCGATGGAGGCACGCCAGGCCAAGGAAGAAGCCATCAAGGCGGCGGAGAGTCTCGCCAACCTGCTGCGCCGCGAGCAGGAGCGCGTGCAGCGCCTGCAGTCGCAGCTCGGCAGTCCGGTCATCGAGGTGCTGAAGTGAGAAGGGTGATGAACACGTCCAAGATCGCTCTCACCGTGTCGGCGGCGCTCCTGGCGCTGTGGACGGGGCCAGCGGAGGCGGCCCTGAAGCCGCGCACCCAGCAGAAGACGGCCGCCACCGTGCGGAAGGCCGCCAAGAAACAGCCCGGCTCCAAGCTGACGGGCACGAAGCAGCGGGGCCGCTCCAAGCAGAAGCCCGGCGCCGTGGAGGAATCCGCGCCCGAGGACTCCAGCTCCGAGCTCTCCACCCATGACGGAGATGCGCCCGTCTCCGCGCCGGGACCCACCGCTGGAGCACCCGCGCTGGCCCCTGCGTCGCCCACCGCCCCGCAGCCGGCGGACGCCGCGCCCGAGGTCCTCGGGGATCGCCCCTGGGCCAAGGGCGTGTCGAAGGCGCAGCAGGATGCCGCGATGGCACTCTTCCAGGCCGGCAACCAGCTCCTGAAGGAGTCCGTCTTCGTCAAGGCCGTCGACAAGTACCGCCAGGCGCTCGCGGCCTGGGACCACCCGGCCATCCACTACAACCTGGCGCTGGCGTTGATGAACCTCGACCAGCCCGTCGAGGTGCACGAGCACCTGGTGGCGGCGCTGCGCTATGGCGCCGACCCCCTGGAGAACGAGAAGTTCGAGTACGCGCGCAACTACAAGACGCTCACGGAGCGGCAGCTCGCCCGGGTGGACATCACCTGCGACACGCCGGGCGCCACCGTGACGATGGATGGCCAGCCCCTGTTCGTGGCCCCCGGCCGCTACGCGGGGCTGGTGCGCCCCGGCGCGCACAGCATCGTCGCCACGAAGCAGGGCTACCTGCCCAGCGACCAGAGCCGCACGCTGCTGCCCGGCGAGACGACGACCCTCCAGCTGAAGATGTTCACCTCCGAGGACCTCATCCAGTACCGCAGGAAGTGGCCCTCGTGGATGCCCTGGCTGGTGGCGGGCGCGGGATTGGCCGTGGGCGCGGGCAGCAGCTACTTCCACATGCAGGCCCGCAACGACTTCCGCGTCGTCGATGCGGGCGTAACGGAGTGCGGCGGCTGCTTCCTGACGCCGAACCTCAACGCCAACCTCAACCGGGGCAACACCTACCAGACCCTGGCCTATGGCGGGTACGCCCTCGGCGGGGCCGCGCTGCTCACGGGCGCGGTGCTCGTCTACTTCAACCAACCCCAGCCCATCCGCGTCGACCCCAACCAGAAGAAGGTGGAGGTCGTGGGTGTCGCGCCACTGGTTGGCCGCGGCACGGGCGGTCTCCTGACCTCGTTCCGTTTCTGAGATGACCCGATGAGACGAGAGCCACATCCCCCCATCACCGGCCGTATCACCGCGCTCGCGCTGGCGCTTCTGGCCCTCCCCTTCCTCGGCTCGTGCTTCGAGCCCATCAGCATCGAGTGCCCCTCCGGACTGTTCTGCCCCGCGGGCCAGAAGTGCGCCGCCAAACAGGACGTCTGCATCACGACGGACTGTGGCGACGGCGTCATCCAGCAGGGCGAGGCCTGTGACGACGGCAACATCCTCGACGGCGATGGCTGTAACAAGACCTGTACGTCGAACGAGGTCTGCGGCAACAAGGTCGTGGACGTCGCCAGGGGCGAGCTCTGCGACGACGGCAACACCCGCGACAAGGACGGCTGCAGCGCCGACTGCAAGTCCAGCGAGCTGTGTGGCAACGGCATCGTGGACCGGGCCGTGGGCGAGGTGTGCGACGACTTCAACACCCGCTCGGGTGACGGCTGCAGCGCGGACTGTCTGTCCATCGAGACGTGTGGCAACGGCTACGTGGACACCGCCAAGAACGAGAAGTGCGACGACGGCAACAACGAGAGCGGTGACGGCTGCAGCGCCGACTGCAAGTCCCAGGAGAGCTGCGGCAACGGCTACGTGGACACCGCCAAGGGCGAGGTCTGCGACGACGGCAACAACGTGAACGCGGACGGCTGCAGCTCCGACTGCAAGTCCAACGAGACGTGCGGCAACGGCATCAAGGACATCTCCGTCGGCGAGTTCTGCGATGACGGCAACACCGTGAGCGGCGATGGCTGCAGCTCCGACTGCAAGTCGGGCGAGGGCTGCGGCAACGGCGTGCGCGACTCCGACGAGCAGTGCGACGACGGCGGCGAGTCCGTCAGCTGCAACGCCAACTGCACCCTGCGCATCTGCGGCGACGGCATCGTGAACGCCACCGCCGGAGAGCAGTGCGACGACCGGGGCGAGTCGCCCAACTGCAACGCCAACTGCACGCGGCGCCGCTGCGGAGATGGCATCGTCAACTCCAGCGCGGGCGAGCAGTGCGACAACGGCACGACCGCGGACAGCGACACCTGCGACAACGACTGCACCATTCCCTACTGCGGTGATCGCCACACCAACGCCGCCGTGGGCGAGGTGTGCGACACGGGCGGCAACTCCTTGACGTGCAACGCCAACTGCAAGCCGGCCGCCTGTGGCGACAAGTACCTCAACACCGAGGCGGGCGAGCAGTGCGATGACGGCCCGAACTCGCCCTACTGCGACAACGACTGCACGCCTGCCTTGTGCGGTGACAAGACCCTCAACACCGCCGCGGGCGAGAAGTGCGACGACGGCAATACCAGCAACGACGACGACTGCCTCAGCACGTGCCAGCCCAACATCTGCGGCGATGGCAGGGTCAACGTCTCCGGCCCCACGCGCTTCGAGTCCTGTGACGACGGCAACACCACCACCGAGACCGAGTGCGCGTACAACACCCGCACCTGCACCTACTGCAACGCCACCTGCTCCTCGGTCCTCAACCTCACCGGCCGCTACTGCGGTGACGGCTCCAAGAACGACCCGAGTGAGAAGTGCGACGACGGCAACACCACCACCGAGACCGAGTGCTCCTACGGCACCGAGACCTGCTCGGCCTGTGACGCGTCCTGCTCGACGGTCCTCAACCTCACCGGCCGCTACTGCGGTGACGGCGCCAAGAACGACCCGAGCGAGGTCTGCGACGACGGCAACAAGGTCAACGAGAGCTCCTGCCCCTACGGCAACGCCACCTGCACCACGTGCAATGCCACGTGCTCGGCCACCCTCAGCCTCACGGGCCCCTACTGCGGTGACGGCATCAGGAACGGCCCCGAGGTCTGCGACGACGGCAACACCACCAGCGAGAGCTCCTGCCCCTACGGCACGCCCAACTGCACGGCCTGCAACGCCACGTGCACGGCCGTCCTCAACCTCACCGGTCCCTATTGCGGTGACGGCTCCAAGAACGACCCGAGCGAGGTCTGCGACGACGGCAACAAGGTCACCGAAAGCGAGTGCCCCTACGGCAACGCCACCTGCGTGCTGTGCAACGCCACGTGCTCGGCCCCCCTCAACCTCACGGGCCCCTACTGCGGCGATGGCACCAAGAACGGCTCCGAGGCCTGCGACGACGGCAACAACACCAACGAGAGCTCCTGCCCCTACGGCAACGCCTCCTGCACCACGTGCAACGCCACGTGCTCGGCCCCCCTCAACCTCAGCGGCCCCTACTGCGGTGACGGCATCAAGAACGGCCCCGAGGTCTGCGACGACGGCAACACCACCAACGAGAGCTCCTGCCCCTACGGCAACGCCACCTGCACCACGTGCAACGCCACGTGCTCGGCCCCCCTCAACCTCACGGGCCCCTACTGCGGTGATGGCATCAAGAACGGCCCCGAGGTCTGCGACGACAACAACACCAACGCCTGCGGCACCTGCAACAACACGTGCTCGACCATCCAGCTCGCCAAGGCCACCGGCACCATCTCCATCAAGACCTCCTCGGGCGGCTCGGACATGAGGGATGGCGACACCTTCACCGTCAACGACGGCCTCAACCCTCCGGTGACCTTCGAGTTCGACAAGAACGGGAGCTACAACTCCTCCCGCGTCCCTGTCAGCATCACCTCTGGATACACACCGTCCCAGGTAGCCTCGGCCATCTCGACGGCCATCAACGGCGTGTCCGGCACCTACCTGGAGATCACCGCGACGGTCTCCTCGAACGTCGTGAGCCTCACGCACAAGCAGGCGGGCTCGTTCGGCAACCAGCTCATCCTCAAGACGGCGTCGAACGCCAGCTCCACCAATACCAACCTCCTGGTGACCGGCATGTCGGGCGGTGGCGGCTTCGATTGTCCCGCGGGCACCGAGTGCTCGAGGAACGAGGATTGTTCGACCGACCTGGTGTGCCTGCCCAGCAGCGTCTGCGGCACTCCTCCGTAGGTCCGTCGTAGAGGTCCGTCTTCCAGAAGTGGAACCGCCGGCGCCAGGACGTGGCCGGCGGTTTCGTTTTTCAAGCACCGGCCGACGCGCGGGACTTCTCGTGGGCGAGCCTCGCCGGGAAAGGCCAGCCCCCCACCCGTCGTTGAAGCTTCACCCGGCGGTGAAGAAGGACGTCTCGCCAGCTCGGGTCACCGGGAGCCCGAAGCGCGCGAGCGGGATTCGAGACGCCTCGTGAGGGGCCTCTCTGGACCTGGTCCCGGCAACGGGTCGATGGTCGGACCGGGCCGCGAAGGACGCGCCCGGGAGGCCCACGGGTCTCGGAGCGCAGGGCTCGGAGCGCAGGGCTCGAAGCTCGGAGCGCAGAGCTCGAGGCTCGGGGCTTGGAGCTCGAGTGCGCACGCCCCGCCACGAGACGCACCAAAAACAAGACGCCCGGGGGCCATGGGGCTCCCGGGCGTCAGGACTTCAGGACTTCAGAGCCAGGGGCTCAGTAGGTGCCCTTCATCGTCGTCGAGGTGTACGAGGTGTAGCCGTACGAGCAGGCGTACCAGGTACCGGCGCTCGGAGCGCTGATGGTGCAGGACTCGCTGTTGCCGGAGAGGTACGGACGGCAGGCGTAGGTGCTCGTCGTCGGAGCGGAGCCGAAGCGCACGTACATGTCCGCGTCACCCGTGCCACCCGCCTGGGTGAAGACCACCGAGCTCACGCCGCTCGGGATGACCAGCGTGTTGCAGGTCCACGAGCCCGAGGCGCCCGAGTACGCGGCCGTCGCCACGCCGTTGGTCATCGTGCCGCCGCCACCGCCACCGCCCGTAGAGTACGAGCCCTTGAGGCTCATGCCCGAGGCGGCCGAGTAGCCGTAGATCTTCACGTAGTAGGTGCCCACCTGCGGGGTGGCGAAGTTGCAGGTCTCCGCGTTGCCGGAGAGGTACGGACGGCAGTCGTAGGTGGTGCTGGTCGGAGCGGCGCCGAACTTCACGTACATGTCGCCGTCACCCGTGCCGCCGCTCAGGGCGAAGGACAGGTTGCTGGCGCCCGAGGGCACGGCCAGGGTGTAGGTGCAGCTCCAGTCGCTGGCGTTCGCGGAGATGCCCGTCACCGTCACGCCGTTGGAGAGCGCGATCGTCGACGTGCAGCTCGGGGGCGGGGTCGTCCCGCTGCCCACGCCCACCGCCTGCCAGGCCGCCGTCACCGCGGCCAGCTCCGCCGAGCCAGCGCCGTAGAGCGTCGTGGCGGCGCTCTCGGTGTACGTCCGCGCCTGGGCGAAGGTGGTGCTGGGCGTCATCAGGTCCACGTTGGCCTTGTAGAAGATGGCGCCGGCCTTCTGCACGCCGATGCCCGTCACCACCGTGGTCGACTTGCCGCGCGGGTGCGTGCCGCCCTTGGAGAGCAGCGTGAAGGCCAGGTTGGCGATACCCGAGCTGTAGTGCACGTCCTTGCTGCCAGCGCTGCTCGTCCAGAAGTCGAGCGAGGCGCCGTCCTTGGCGGGGTCGTACATGTAGCGGAGCGCGTCACCAGGGGTGGCCGGGGTCCAGATGTCGTCGCCGACCATGAACACCGCGTCGGTGGTGGCCCAGGTGCCCGAGGCGTAGCTCTCACAGTAGGCGCCGAAGATGTCGCTCATCGCCTCGTTGAGGCCACCGGACTCACCCGAGTAGGTGAGGTTGGACTCGTTCTCCGTCACGGCGTGGGTGAGCTCGTGCGTGGTCACGTCCGCGGACAGACCCAGCATGGTCGAGTTCACGCCGTCGCCATCGCCGTACACCATCTGGGTGCCGTCCCAGTAGGCGTTCACGTAGTTGGTGCTGTAGTGCACCGTGCTGATGAGCGTGGCGCCCGCGTTGTTGAGCGAGTCGCGGCCGAAGTTGTTCTTGTAACAGTCGTACGTGCCACCCAGCTTGGCATAGTTGGTGTCGACGTGGTTGTCGCCCGTGGCGGCGCCGCCCTCGGAGCGCTTGAGCGTGCCCGGGGTGCTGGTGCCGTTGTTGGCGCTGTACACCTTGCGGTTGAGCGCGGTGCGGATGTCCGTATAGCGGCCGAGGATGGAGCCATCGCGCGCGCTCACGAAGACGTGGTCACGCACGGGCAGGTCGGCGCCCTCGCCCGTCACCACCACCTCGTAGGCCAGCTGGAGCCGGCCGCCCTCGGGGCGGTAGTAGACCTGCTGAGCGCTCTCGGACGACAGCCGGGAGCCCTCGGTGTTGCGCAGAGCGGACTGGGAGGCGGCCTCGCGGGAGATGCGCGCCACGGCCGGCACGTTCTCACCATCGCGGGCCGTGCCGTTGACGGCGTAGATGCGGCCATCCCGGTCCACGTGGACGACGAGCTCCTCGCCCACCACCGGCAGCCCGTTCTTCGTCTGGGCATAGCGCACGTGCGTCTGGCCCTGCTCGTCCACGCGGCTGCTGCGCACCACCAGGTCCGCCGCATTCAGGCGGAAGATGGGGGCGATGCGGCCGAGGGAGTCACCCATCTGGGCGCTCACGTCACGGGCCGCGAGGCCCCGCACCGACTGGCCCGTGGAGCCGAAGTCACCGCGCACGTAGAACGGAATCACTCCGTCCGCGTGCTTGCCAACCACCTCGACGCCAGGGATGACGCTCAGGGCGGCCTTCACGTCCGCCGAGGAGAGGGAGCCAACATCGCCGGTGTTCTCCGTCAGCGACTCGTCCGAGCCCTCTACGGTGCACGCAGCCAGGGGCAGCGCGAGCAGAGCAGCGAGAATACGATTACGAACCAAGGGGGGAACCTCCTGCTGGCCGGTGGCGAGGGTGCCACCGCAGCCGGGCTCGCCCTCAGCAGGATGCATGCCGCTCAAACAAGCTGCGCCCTTCCCCCTGAGCCCCGTTGCCAGACCGTGACCGATTGGAGCACAGAGGCCCCATACTCTCGGTGCGGACCTGTATCGAACCTTGACATGGGCTCCGCCAAGCCCGCGAAATCATTGAAGTTCAAAATTTATGACGGGGTGTCCTGTTGCAGGACACCCTGGAGCCGATGGGTCAAGGAATACCCCGTGCCCCCTTGGGAGCAGGCCGGTCGACTGGCCAACAGTCCGGCGTCCTATCAATTCCCAAGGGACACAACAAACCAGGGGCGGAGCGAACCGGGAATCAAGGGGCAGGCAGGCTGATTCATTTGACTTCCCGAGCGATGCGGAAAATGGAAGCGTCGCGTCAGCCTTACCGAGGGGCATGCCCCCTCTTCACCTCAGCTCAGGTCTCCATCGATGTCCTTCGTCCTCCTGGCCCAGATGGGCAACGAGCAGGTCGGCTGGCTCAGCCGCAAGCTGCTCGGCGTGACGCTCAGCAGCGCCGAGTGGGTGCTCTGGGTGCTCGTCATCCTCTCCGTCCTCTCCATCGCGCTGATGCTGGAGCGGGCCGTCTACTTCGCCACCCACCGGCTGCCGAACTCCGAGGAACTGGTCCAGCGCTTGGCCCGGGGTGAGCTCGAGGCGGTGCGCACCGCCGTGGCCAACCGCAAGGGCATGGAGGCGGCCGTGCTGCGAGAGGCCCTGGCCTCGGTGGACCAGGGCGCGGACACGGTGGAGCAGGTCATCGCCTCCACGATGGCTCGCGAGCGCCCCCTCTACGAGCGCTACCTGTCCGTCCTGGGCACGCTGGGCAACAACGCGCCCTTCATCGGCCTGTTCGGAACGGTGCTGGGCATCATCAAGGCCTTCCACGACCTGGGCAACATGGGCGCCAAGGGCGCCGCCATCCAGCAGACGGTGATGGCGGGCATCTCCGAGGCGCTGGTGGCCACGGCGGTGGGTCTGGCGGTGGCCATCCCCGCGGTGGTGGCCTTCAACGTCTTCAACCGCCAGCTCAAGACGCTCACCTCGCGCACCACCGCGCTGGGCCATGCGCTGGTGGGCAGCCTGCGCGCCGAGCGGGGCGGGAGCAGCGCTCCGCGTGCCGCGGCGTCCGGAGAGGGGCGTTAAGCATGGCCGGCGGTGCGCAGGACAACGACGAGGAGATCACCGGTATCAACGTCACCCCGCTGGTGGACGTGGTGCTGGTGCTCCTCATCATCTTCATGGTGACGGCCAACTTCATCGTCCGCGAGACGGTGGAGGTGGACCTGCCCCGCGCCGCCAATGGAGGCGAGACGGTACAGGGGCTCGTCAACGTGGTGCTCGACAAGCAGGGCAAGCTCTTCTTCGACGGCGCCGAGGTGAGCGAGGACGAGCTGCGGCGCAAGGTGGTCGCGGCCCTGGAGAAGGACAAGGAGACGCGCGCCATCATCAGCGCGGACCAGAGCCTGCCGTACGGGCGGGTGATGCGGCTCATCGACGTGGTGAAGGGCCAGGGCATCGCCAAGTTCGCACTCAACATCGAGAAGGACGTGGCGCCCGCGGCTGCACCCGCGGCGCCATGAGGGGTGTCCAAAGGCCATGAGTCAGGCCGCGCTCGACTACCCGCTCCCCGCCCGCCGCGACCGCTCGTCGCTGGCGGTGCTGCTCTTCCTGCTCGTGTCGCTCGGGGCGCACGGCGTGGGCTTCGTGCTGCTGTCCCGGATGGCGGACCGTCCGTCGCCCATGGTTCAGCGCCCCGTGGAGCTGGTGATGGTGGAGGTGCAGAAGCCGCCTCCGCCTCCGCCTCCACCGCCCGAGGAGGAGAAGCCACCCCCGCCCAAGCCGAAGGTGGCGCCCAAGCCGCCGCCGGTGAAGGTGGCCCAGGCGGAGAAGCCGCCCCCTCCGCCTCCGCCGGACGCGGCTCCCCCGCCGCCCAATGACGCGCCTCCGCCCGAGCAGCCCTCCAAGCCGGTGCCGCTGGTGGTGGGCATCTCCATGTCCTCCACCACGAGCGCCGGGAACTTCGCCGCCCCGGTGGGCAACACCGTCTATGGAAAGACGGGCGACAAGGCGACGGACCCCAAGGACGTGAAGGCCTACGCGGCGCCCAAGTACGTGCCGGTGTACCAGGTGGACTCCGAGCCCACCGTCGCCTCCGAGGTGAAGATTCCCTACCCCGACGAGGCCCGTCGCGCGGGCATCGAGGGCACGGTGACGCTCTCCATCACCATCGACAACGAGGGCCGCGTGGTGAAGGCCGTCGTCATCAAGGGTATCGGCTATGGGTGTGACGAGGCGGCGCGCAACGCACTGCTGCGCTTCCGCTTCAAGCCCGCCGTCAAGAATGGCGAGGCCGTGTCCACGGAGATGAAGTACTCGTACACGTTCGTCCTGGATTGAGCCCGGGTCTCGCGGTTTCCGGCCCGCCCGTCAGAAGTCCTCCCGGACCTGGGCCAAGGTGTACTCCTTGTGTTTGGGGGAGACCGGGCTCTTCCTTTCCACCAGCCACGCGGGGGCGCCCTCCGGCAGGTAGAAGTCCTCCTCGAAGGGCGACAGTCCCAGGTGGCGCAGGTACTCCTTGAGCATGTCGAAGGTGAACCGGTCCCTCAACCGGCGCGCCTGGTACTGCTCCAGCTTCTCGAAGGAGAAGGGCTCACCGGATTGGTCGAAGACCCAGCGGCCCCCATCATTGGACACAGCCAAGGTGCGCACGTAGTTGAGCCCGGTTGTCCGGCGGGGGCCGAACATCTCGAGCATCACGGCCCCATAGCGGCCCTTGTCCTTCTGGATGGTGTTGGGCACCGCGACCACCCGCAGGCCCCGGCAGCCCAATCTCTCGGCCATGTAGGACACCGGGCCAAAGACATCGGTCCCCCTCCACCCGTTATCGACGTACGCCGTCCAGGCGCTGCGCGTCGGTACGAAGAGGTACCGCCGCCTCTCCATATCGGTCAGGGGAAGCAGCGTGGAGAGGGCCTGCTCCAAAGAGCCTGACACCGAGCGCACCTCAACGGTGATGCCACCGAACAGTCCTCCCTGCCACGCCGCGAAGGCACGGGCGGCATGCTCCGCACCGGCCTCCAGGAATCCCATCTCCGAAGTAACAGGCGCCCAGCGGTCGTCCAGGAGCAGCCCCTTCATGTTTTCGATCATCGGGTGAGCCTCGCCTGTCAGGGCGCAATGATGAGGATGGTTTCCGCGTCCGGGTCATTGGACGTGATGCGCGACTGGTGGTCGGGGCCACGGCCCGACGTGGGCGTGTCGTACTCCACGTGGTAGCGGCGGCCCTTATAGTCGAACTGCAGGTCCGGTCGATTGGTTCCCACGCGCTGGCTGTTGCGCATCGCGACCTGCTGCTGGTTCACCCGGATGTTCTCGGCACCGATGCTCCGCAGATACCGGATGTCCGCCTGGACCTGCGCATTCTGGGTGGGGCTGGGGCCAATGGGACGATCCGTTCTAAGCGCTCCGGGTACCTTCGGGTTGACCGAGACATCCTGGGGAAGGCGCGGGCCAGTGGACACCGGCGGCGTCGGGTTGTTGCCAGCGAGCGCCTGGACCAAGCCCGGCGATGGCGCGGGTGAGCCCGGCACGGGAGTGGGCGCTGCTGGTGCGGGAGCGGGCTCTGCTGGTGCGGGAGCAGGCTCTGCTTGCACGAGAGCAGGCTCTGGAGTGGGTGCAGCGGATCGCAGCGCTGGCTGGCGCGGCGCCGGAGCTTCGCCCCCGAGTCCCTCGTTCCGAGGAAGCGGACGGAGTGCTGGCTCCGAGCCCATCCGCACCACCCGCGAGAAGACTCCCTGCAGCACCTTGGTCCCCGTCAGGCTCAACAACAACACCTTCAGCTCGCGCTGAACGGATTCACTCAGCTGCTGCCGCACCTCAAGCATCGTCCGGGCAATGCGAGGTGTGGTGGCCGGAGAGAAGAGGGTGGGAACGATGAGCTTCCCTCCCGCTCCGCGGTACCAGGCGTACTTCGCGCGTCCTGCCCTGGGGGCACTGGCCTCCACGTCCGCCAGAGCCGCGTCCCGATCCGGATAGATGGATTCGCTCAGTTGCTCCGCGTTCGTAAGCCCGAGGTCGACATGCGACTCGGGGACGAGCACGGGCAGCGGCAATCCCTCGCAGAAGAGAAGGTACCCTCTCTCGGTGATGCCAAAGCCCACGGCCGTCACTCGGAGATCGACGAAATCCCGATGTGTTCGGGGGTCTCCCAACGCCTGAGAGGCCCGGGGCAACTGGACGCCGCGCTGGCGCAGGTCCCCAGCCCGCTGGGGCGTGGGTGCCTCGAGGTCGACATCGACCGCCTGTCGCCCGGCGCTCGCCGTCTCAGGGATGTCCCGAGCTGAGAGCAGACCGTACTGCCCATACCCTTGAGCGCCCCTCAAGGAGGGCGTCGCCGCGCATCCCGCGAGAATCAACAGGAGCACAAGCCCGCTCAACCCATGGAGGCTCCGCACTCTGGGATGACAAGAGGTCGCAAGGGGCATGAGAGAACCTTTCCGAGTCTCACACCCGCCGTGAGGCGTCCACACCTGGACGCCCGCCCCCGCGCCTCCCTTGCCGTTCGCGCCGCCAGTGTAGAGTTCCTGGTCTCTACCGCCGAGGAAGACGGATGACGCTCTCCGCCGAGGATCGCTTCAACATCGAGGTCATCAAGCTGCTGCTCCAGGTCGCCTGGGTCGACCGGGAGATCACCAACGCCGAGCGGATGATCGTCCTGGGCCTGGGCCGCAGTTGGAGCGTGCCCGAGGGAGAGCTGCACTCGCTGATGGACCTGCTCAAGACCGGCGGCACCCTGCCCGAGCCCGACCTGGAGGTGCTGCGCACCCGCCCGGACGACGTGCTGGAGGCCGCTCGCGCCATGTGCGTCTCCGACGGCAAGCTCGCCGAGGGCGAGAAGGCCATGCTCGAGCGCATCACCTCCCGGCTGGGTGTGACGCCGCAGGGCTGAGCCGTGGGGGGCCCCCTGGCCAGGCGCCCGGACACCCGGAGTACGATACCGGAACCCACCCGGGAGCACTCCATGAGCGCCGCCACCTCGCAGGCCACCGCCTCACAGGACTTCACCCACCGCTACGTCCCCGCCTTCGGCAAGCAGGTGCACCGCCTGGGCCTCGCCGGCAACTACGGCATCGACGAGGCCGGTCTGAGCGCCGCGCTGGAGCGCGGGCTCAACTACATCTTCTGGACACCACGCCAGGGCCGCTTCACGCGCGTGCTGCGCGAGGCCCTCAAGCGCGACCGCGAGCGCTTCGTCCTCTCCGCAGGCCCCTCCTTCGGCTGGTTCCCCGGCCAGGTGCGCCGCGGCGCCGAGCGCGCCCTCAAGGTGCTCGGCACCGACTACCTGGACCTCTTCCAGCTCTATTGGCTGAGCAAGATGAGCGCCTGGACGGAAGGCACCGTCGAGGAGCTGCTGAAGCTCAAGGAGGAGGGCAAGGTGCGCGCGCTCGGCGTCTCCATCCATGACCGCCCGCGCGCCGGGAAGCTCGCCGAGGACTCACCCCTGGACGCGTTGATGATTCGCTACAACGCGGCGCACCCGGGCGCCGAGCGCGACATCTTCCCGCACCTGGCCCGGCGCAAGCCCGCCGTCATCGCCTACACCGCCACGAGCTGGCGCCGCCTGCTCAAGCGCCCCAGGGGCTGGGACGGCCCCGTGCCCAACGCGGGCGACTGCTACCGCTTCTGCCTCTCCAACCCCCACGTGGACGTGGTGCTCACCGGCCCTGGCAGCCTCGCGCAACTGGAGGAGAACCTCGCCGCGCTGCAGCGAGGCCCGCTCTCCACCGAGGAGCTGGAGTGGATGCGGCGCTTCGGCCAGGTCGTCCACGGCTGACCCGCGCCAGGGAGGCGAGACTCAGGCCACCGCGGCCCTCGCGCCAGGCGCCAGGTGCACGTTGATGTTCTTCGTGCCTGTCACGCCCAGGTACGTCTCCATGTTGCCCCTGCCGCCCTGCTCGAGGGTGATGACCTGGGAGCGGGTGCCGAGCTTCGCCGCGATGGTCAGCTTGTTGCCGCTGGTGGTGTACGTGGCGTGCGACGTCCGGGCGCCATTGAGACTGACCTCGGCCTTGCCATCCTCGAGCAGCTTCAGCGTGAGCGAGAGGTCTCCCTTGTAGAAGACCGTGTCGACCTTCCCCTTGAAGACGGCCTGGGTGGCTCCGAGGTCGATGAACTCGCCGTTGCCCACGTTCACGAAGAAGAGCACCTGCGCGAGGATGTTCAGCGGCGTGCCCGTCGTGGTGCCTCGCCCGATGAAGTTACGGAAATCGACCATGTTCTCCCTGTCCGATGTCGAGGTGGAGGGCGGAGCCACCTGCGGCCCCGCCCGGAGCCACGCGCATCGTAACAGCAGCGGCCTGCTGGACCCGCCCGGCTTCCGTGAGCGCGCGGGCAGGAGTCCCGAGGGCTGGCCGCCCGGAGAGCAGCCGCGCTCAGTTGCCCTTCTGCTGCCCGTTGCCAACGAGCGGCGTGCGCGGCCGGGTGAACTGCGCCATCGAGAGGTTGGGCGTATAGGTGCTCGTGGTGTTGACGAGCATCAGCGTCAACAAGGCCGCCTTTTCGCCGAGCGGCCGCTCCAACAGGGGCGCGCCGAAGGCCACCTGGAGCCCCTCCTCCAGCAGACCGCCACAAGTCCTCTGGCCCGCGAACCCGGCCTCGTTGCGCTTCAGGACGTAGCCACAGGCGCCCACGCTGCCGTACAGCCAGTCCCCGTTCAGGGTGAGGTCCACCCCCATGCCTCCGAAGCTGCCCCAGACGCGGGTGTCATCGCCCTCGGCGAGCTCCATCCGCGTCCCGTACGAACCCACCGCGCCCGTGAGATCCTGCCAGGTCCACTTCAGGCTTACCGGCATGTCCCGGTAACGGCCACGCAGGGTGTCGTCGTTGATGACGAGGGAGGACGAAGGGCCGGTGATGACCGAGCCCTGGACTCGCAGCGGCTCTCCCGCGCCCTGCCCCAGGGAGAACGCCGGCTCCCCGGCACGTGAGTTGGCCTGAGTCCCCGCACACCCCACGCCCAGGACGACAAGACCCGACAGCAGCAGCAGACGCGACATGGCAGCCCTCCGATGGCTGTGACATCCGGGAGAACGCCCGGCGGGACAGAGCATATCGGGACTGACCCACGGGAGCGGCCTCAGCGCCGCCGCGCACCCCGCACCACACGGCGGCCCACGAGCTGCCCCCCGGTGGCGCTGGCCACCAGGACGAGTCCCCAGACGAACAGCAGCTTCAGCGCGGTGAGGACGGAACCCACCCGGATCAGCAGCCCGAGCACCGTGAGCCCCAGACCCGTACAGGCCGCCTTGGACATCACGTGCAGGCGGCTGAGCGCATCGGGGAAGCGCACCAACCCCAGTGCCCCCACGGCGAAGAAGAAGGCCCCCAGCCCCACCAGCACGGCGGAGAGCAGCTCGGAGGGGCTCATCTCGCACGCTCCTGGGCGGCCTGGGGACGTGAAGCGAAGGAGGAGATGGCCACCGCGCCCAGCGCAACGAGGACGAGCGCCACGTCGACCAGCATCGGCACTTCCTGGGCCACCGACACCAGCAGCAGCACGGCCACGCCCAGCGAGCCGGAAAGACAGGCGGCCAGCATGCGATCCGCCGACGTGGGCGCGAGCATCAGCCCCACCAGGACGCCCAGGAGGATGACGAGCAGGAACACCGCGGCTCCAGCGTAGAAGACACTCATGGCAGCCCTCGCGGCGGTGGGGGGAGCCCGTAGACGCGCGCCACCCGCGTCTCCAGGTCGCGCAGCTGCGCGAGCGCGGTGGCCCTCGCCTCGGGGCTCACATCCAACACGTGGAGGATGAGGGTGTCTCCCTCTTCCTCCACCGCGAGCGTACCGGGCACGAGACTCACCACGCTGTTGAGGAAGAAGCGCGCCGGGCCCCTCGGCAACCGGCTGCGCACCTCCCACTGACCCGGAGAGAGGGACTGCTGGGACTGGAAGGCGCGGCGGGCCACGTCGAGCCCCGATTCCAGGGCATGCCACACGCAGAAGGGTAGGAAGCGCACCAGCTCCAACGGGCGCACGCGCACGTCCTCGGGCGGCTCGAGGGCGACGCTGCCCCACGCGGCCAGTGGCAGCGCCAGGAGTCCCAGGGCGAGTCCCTCGGGGTTTCCACCCACGAGGGTGGCCCACAACACAGACAACAGGCACAGCCGCACGAGCAGCGCCGCGGAGCGGCCTCTCAGCAGCGGACGGGTTGCGCGAACGTTCGGCATGGAACGGCGCCTCGATGGGGGTAGTCCCTATGAATCGGGATTCCCACCGGAAGCGGCCATCGCCCGCGAGGGCTGGTCACCGTCCACTACCCATCGCTCGCGTGCGCGCAGCCGCACCTTCACCCCGTACAACGGATGAGGGCCGCACGGGTTGGATATCCCGGCGGCCCCACCGTGCCACACCGCGCCACGCGAAGACTCGCGGCGCGGGGACGCTAGTTGGAGTTGGAGTTGGAGTCGGAGTCGGAGTCGGACTCGGACTCCGGAGCGAAGCCGCGGCAGTCGCGCCGCATCGCATCGAGCCGGCCGTACAGACCGTGAGCCTCGTGATCGGGGCCCGACGTGAAGAACAGCGTATCGGTGGGCTGGTCAAGGATGCCGTTGCCGAAGCTCAGCCCCCACAGGCCATCGATGTGGACGGGAGTACCATCGGGACGCTCCAGCCGCCCCTCGCAGTGGCCGTTCTGCGGATCATAGACGTTGATGAGGCCGTCACCGAAGTTGCCCACCAGGAGCTTGTTGCCGAACTTCCCGAAGCTGGCGGGCGCCAGGGCCAGGCCCCAGGGCGCGTTCAGCTTGCCGCGCGAGGCCAGACGCCGGATGAGGCGGCCATTCGCGTCGAAGATGTTGACGAAGCCGAGCCCCTTGCCGGCGACATCGTCCTCGCGGTCCGCGTCCTGCTTCGCGTAGGTGACGTAGAGACTGCCGTTGATGCTCTGGATGCCGAAGGGCGCGAAGCCCGCGGGGATGGTCGGGTCCGTGAACGCTCCCGGCGGAAGCGTGAAGGGCGCGAAGGTGCTGTCGAAGACGTCGATCTTCCCGTTGTGGAAGTCCGTCGCATACAGGTGGAGATCAGTGCCGGTGCCCGTCAGGGCCAGACCCTTGTAGATGGCCCCGGTGCTCGAGTTGTCCACGGCGATCAGCGCGTGGGTGAAGTCCACGGACGGAACCCAGGCGGCGATCAGCCCCTGCTCGGTCGCGAAGATGAAGAAGCTGGTACCGGAGGCCGTCCCCCGGGAGGCGATGAACGCGCCGGAGTTGTTGGAGACGATGCCGGTCGGCTTGCCCGGGCCCGTTTCGCCCGGAGGAGCCGGGATGGACACGACGAGGGAATTCTTCACCCCGTTGCCGTCATAGAGCGTCGAGAGGCCCGTCCCGTTGTCGGAGATCCACACGAAGCCGAAGGGGTTGAACACAATGCCCCATGGGTTGACCAGGTCCGGATCCGTATGCTCGGCCACCCCCGCAGTGTCGGCGACGAGGTTGCGCTGCACGTAGGCATTGGGCTGCTTGCAAGAGTTCTCCGCGAAACCGACCGCGGGCACCAGCGATGCGGCAAGACCCAGCGCCAGCGCATGGTTCCGCCACTCCTTCAGATGGAATGAAACCTTCATGTTTTGTCCCCCCTCCTGTGGTCACCGGGACGGCGGCCACGTCGGACGGGAACCTGGGGGTAGGCACCCGGGACGACAACCCACCCCCCTGGCCATGACGCGCCAGGAAAGGTCTCCCGCCCCTCCCAGAGGGGCAATCCACTTCAGAGCACTTCCCATCCGGAAAGGTCGCTCGGCGGACGGGCACGACGTCACCCGGAGTGCAGAGCCTGCGGAGGCCATCCACCCCACCCCCCCGGTGCGCTATGTCTGGGTCACGCCATGCCGCAACGTGCCGTCGTCCTGTTCCTCGTCCTGCTCCTCGCCGTGCCCGCTGGAGCCCAGGACGCTCCCGATGCGGGCACGTCCTCCGGCGTCCTCACGAAGCCGCCCACCCTCCTGCGGCAGGTGGAGGCACGCTTCCCACCGGAGGCCCAGGCCCAGGGGCTGGCTGGCACGGTGGTGATGGAGGTGGACATCGGCGCGGACGGGAAGGTGCTGGACGCGCGGGTGGTGCAATCCGCCGGACACGGCTTCGACGAGGCCGCGCTGGAGGCGGTGCATCAGTTCCAGTTCTCCCCGGCGGAGGTGGACGGCCAGCCCGCGCCCGTGCGCATCCAATACGCCTACGAGTTCCTCTACCGGCCGCAGGTGGTGGAGGCACCGCCCGCGCCAACGGGAGAGGTGGTGAACTTCTCCGGCCTGCTGCTGGAGCGGGGCACGCGCAACCCGCTGGCTGGGGCCACGGTGGTGGTGGACGCCGGGGGCGAAACGCGCGAGGCGGTGTCCGGCGCGGACGGGCACTTCGAGCTGAAGGGCGTCCCCGCGGGCACCTGGCCGGTGGTGGTGACGGCCCAGGACTACACCCGCTACGAGGTGACGGAGACCATCACCGAGGGCCAACGCACGGAGGTGACGTACCACGTGCGGCGCAAGCAGTACGGCGCCATGGAGACGGTGGTGCGCGGCAAGGCCGAGCGCAAGGAGGTGGCCCAGGTCTCGCTGCGCCAGGAGGAAGTGCGGCTGGTCCCGGGCACCCAGGGTGATGCGCTGAAGGTGGTGCAGAACCTGCCGGGCGTGGCGCGCTCGCCCTTCGGCTTCGGCCTGCTGGTGGTGCGCGGCGGCAAGCCGTGGGACACGCGCGTGTACGTGGACGAGGAGTTCGTCCCCCTGCTCTTCCACTTCGGCGGGCTGTACGCCACGTTCAACTCCAACCTGCTGGAGGACATCTCCTTCCAGCCGGGCAACTTCGGCGCGGAGCACGGGCGCAGCATCGGCGGCATGGTGCGCGCCGCCACGCGCACTCCCTCGAAAGAGGGCATCCACGGATACGTGGACATCAATGTCATCGACACCTCGTTGATGGTGGAGGCCCCCCTGGGCAGCGACTGGTCCTTCGCGGCCGCCGGGCGGCGCAGCTACGTGGATGCGGTGCTGCCCTGGGCCCTGCACACCTTCGTCCCCGAGGGCAACGCGCTCAACTTCACCGTGGCCCCGCGCTACTTCGACTACCAGCTCAAGCTGGAGCGCCGCCCCAAGGGCAGCCGCGAGCGGCTCTCGCTCACCCTCTTCGGCAGCGATGACCAGCTCTCGCTCGTCCTCTCCAACCCCACCTTCGACTCCGAGGGGCGCAGCAACATCGACACGCTGCAGGCCTACCACCGGCTCGCCTTCCGCTGGGACAAGCCACTCAGCCAGAACCTCACCATGCTCACCCGGGCGAGCCTGGGCGTGGACCGGAATGACCTCGGGGCCGGCGCGGACATCTTCGTGCGCTCCACGCAGTTCCCCCTGTCGCTGCGCCACGGGTACTCGCTGGAGCTGCCCGAGCAGAAGCTGCAGGTGAACGCGGGCGTGGACGTGCTCGTCGTCCCCTTCACCCAGGAGGTGCAGGCGCCTCCGCCCTTCAAGCTGAACCAGATTCCGGACCCCTTCGTGTCCAGGCAACTGCTGCGCGAGGACGCGGCGCGCGTGCCCTGGGAGCCCGGCGCGTACCTGGAGGCGGTCTGGCAGCCCCTGCCAGGACTCAAGGTCGTGCCGGGCCTGCGCGCGGACTACGAGTCCACGCTGCGGCGCGCGTGGGTGGACCCGCGCCTGGCGGCCTTCTGGCAGGTGACCGAGCACACCACGCTCAAGGCGGCGGCGGGCCTCTACCACCAGCCCCCGGACTACCGGCTGGGCCTGCTGTCGCCCACCTTCGGCAACCCCAACCTGCTGCCCGAGGGCGCCCAGCACTACGCGGTGGGCGCGGAGCATCAGTTCACCGACGCGCTCAGCCTGGACATGCAGGTCTATTACAAGAACCTCTTCGACCTGGCGGAGCCGGTGCCCGCGGACTCGAACGCGAGCCCGGACACGCAGGTGCCCAACTACGAGAGCTTCGGCAAGGGCCGCAGCTACGGCGTGGAGCTGCTGCTGCGCCACCAGCTCACGAAGAACTTCTTCGGGTGGATCTCCTATTCGCTGTCGCGCACGGACTACCTCGACACGCTCACCAAGAAGATGCGGCGGGGGCCGTTGGACCAACCGCACAACCTGGTGGTGGTGGCCAGCTACAAGCTGCCGTATGACTTCATCGCGGGTGTGCGGCTGCGCTACTCGAGCGGCCCGCTGAACACGCCCATCGAAGGCGCCATCTACGACGCCAACGCCAACTACTACTTCCCGCTCTCGTCCAAGCCCTTCAGCCGCCGGCTGCCCGCCTTCTTCCAGGCGGATGTGCGGGTGGACAAGCGGTTCGTCTACGACAACTGGATGCTGGCCATCTACGCGGACGTGCAGAACGTCACCAACCGCCAGAACGTGGAGGGCACGTTGAACAACTTCGACTACACGCAGGAGCGGTTCCTCTACGGCCTGCCCATCATCCCGGCCATCGGCGTACGGGGAGAGTTCTGATGCAGCGGCGTACCCTGAGGGTCCTCCTGGGGCTCGTCTTCCTGAGCGCCTGTGACGACGAATTCAAGCCGGAGACGGAGGTGGCGGGACTGCGCGTGCTGGGCCTGCGCGCGAGCCCGGCCGAGCTGGCACCGGGACAGACCGCGGCCCTCGCCGCGCTGGTGGAGGACCCGACGCGGCCGGGCCAGAAGAACACCCTGCTGTGGCTCGGCTGCGAGCCGGACCCGTACCAGGGACGCAGCCCGTGCTCGGACACGGCCTTCCTGGGAGATCCCACGCAGCTCATTCCGGTGGCCGACGGCTCGGCACCCCAGCTCCCGCCCGGGATGAGCATCATCGGCTTCGATGATCACGCGGCGTACTCGGTGCGGGCGGACCTCTTCGGGCAGCTCGCGAGCAGCGACCCGCGCCGCAAGGACGGGACGGTGGGCCAGGTGGTGCTGTTCGCCATTGGAGCGGACGTGAATCCGCTGGGGCCGCGCGAGGAGATGGAGGCCGTCTTCGAGAAGGTGCGCAACCGCCAGATTCCGAGCGTCATCACGCTCTTCCGCCTCCGCGTGAGCGAGGACGCGCAGCCGAATACGAACCCGGTGCTGGGCGAGCTGCGCGCCAACGGCGAGGCCCTGGCACCGGGAGCCACGCTGCGGCTGGCGAGCAACAAGCCCACCTCGCTGGAGCTGACGGTCCCGGATGAGTCACTCGAGACGTATACCCAGGTGGCTCCGAACGGCACGGTGGAGACGAAGACGGAGCAGCTCATCTCCGCGTGGTACTCGACGTCCGGCCGGTTCGAGCCAGGGCGGGTGGCGCTGCGCTCGGGGACGCCGCTGGAGTTCCGGCCGCCGGATGCCACCTCGCAGCAGCCATTCCCCGAGGACCGCAGAGGCACGCTCTGGACGGTGGTGCGGGACACCCGGGGCGGGCAGAGCTGGTGGGAGCTCCCCTTCTTCCTGTGCGACGAGCGCCAGCCCGCGCCGAAGGTCACCGCGGTGGAGACGCAATCCGAGGGCCTGGTAGTGCTGCGCGGCGAGCACCTGTCGAGCGTGCTCGACGTGCTCATCGGAGGCCGGGCCCTGGAGCGGGGCTCCTACTCACCCGTGCGAGACACCTACGAGGCGCTGCTGCCCGTGGGCACGCCCGCGGGCGAGTACGAGGTGGTGGTGCGGGGCAAGCACTGCCAGGACGAGACGCTCGCCCAGCACTACACGGTGCATCCTCCCTAGCGGAGGAACTCCTCGATGGCCGCCGTGACACCTTCCTCCTCCTCGATGTAGGGCAGGTGCCCGGAGTGCTCGAAGAGGCGCACCTGCGCCTGGGGAAGGTGCTTGCGGAACTCCTCCGCGTAGACCACCGGCACCACGCGATCGCTCCTGCCCCAGACGAGCAGCGTGGGCGCCTTGATGCGGTGGATCCGCCGCTTGAGCCCCTTGTCTGGAATGGGCCAGGTGAACTTGCCGGTGCAGGCCAGGCTCCAGGTCTGCTGGATGATGGCGTCCTGGAGGGGTCCGGGGTCCGTGGGGAAGGCGAAGGCCCGCTGCGCCTTCTCGCTCCGAGGGTCGTGGAAGCTCGCCTGGAAGAGCTGCTCACGGCTGGAGATCATCCAGTTGAACACCGGAACATCCTCGCGCCACAGCCCCACGGGGCTGACGAGGACGAGCTTCCCCACCCGTTCCGGCCGGGTGGCGGCGATCTCCGCGGCCACCATGCCCCCGAAGGAGTGGCCCATGACCGCGGGCCGCTCCAGCCCCAGCGCCTCGAACAGCTCGTCGTAGAAGAGGACGAGCTCCCACAGGCTGTCGATGGCCTCGATGGTATTGGGCAGGCCGGGCGAGGTGCCCGGGTGCTCGGGCGCGTACACCGTGTGGCGCTCCGCGAGCCGGCTCAGCCAGCCGTCCCACTTCAGGCCCTCGGCGCCGTGGAAGTAGACCAGGGGCGGACCGTTGCCCGCGACCTTCACGTGCGTCTCCACCTGGCCGCGCCAGAGGGTCAGGACGAGATCCTTGGGCGCCATCACGGAGTCACCTCCTTGCGCTTGCCGCCAAGCCTCTCCGGCCACCAGTGGTTCTCCCATTGGTCGTCCCAGAGGCCGCGCACGTGGGGGAGCACTTCCTGGGCGAAGAGGTTGATGTTCTTGAGCGTCAGCTCGTGCGGCATGGAGCCAATCTGCAGGAGCACCATGAGGTTGCCCACCCGCAGGCTCTTGACCGCTTCCTCCAGCTGCTGCCGCACCGACTCCGGGCCGCCGCCAATCACGAACCGGTTGTCCACGAAGTCGCGGAACTTCCAATCCCTCCACGGCTTGTCGCCGATGGCCCCCTGCGAGCGCACCGCGCGCACCAGCGACGGGTAGTCCATGTAGCCCGGCATCGCGTACCAGTGGGGCGCGAAGTGCAGACACTTGTCATAGAAGTAGCGCAGGTGCTGCTCGTAGTCCTTCTCCGCCTGGGCATCCGTCTCCGAGACGACGACCAGTTGCAGGAAGCCCGCGCGGTACGGGTTCGGCTCCAGCCCGCGTTGCTCCATGAACTCCCAGAACCCATCCATCACCGACTTGCCGAACTGGTGCCCGAAGTAGCTCAGGTACGAGTAGCTGTAGTCGTGGCGGGCCACGAAGTCCCACGTGCTCTGGCTGCCCGCCCCCGGCACCCAGATGGGCGGCGGCTGCTGGATGGGCCTCGGCCAGAGGTTCACCAGGGGCAGCTGCGTGTATTTGCCATTCCAGGCGAAGCCCTCGCGCGAGGACCAGGCCTTGCGCAGCAGATCATGCGCTTCCCGGAAGGCCTCGCGCTGCTCGATGGGCGTCAGCCCGTAGCAGAGGTTGGAGTCCGCCGAGCTGCCCAGCGGCAGGCCCGCCACCAGGCGCCCCCCGCTGATGCAATCCAACATCGCGTACTCCTCCGCGATGCGGATGGGCGGGCTCGAGTTCACCAGCGTCGCGCCGAGCACCACGATGGCCGTCTCCAAGTCCTGGGTGGCGCGCGCCAACACGCTCGCCATCAGGTTGGGACTGGCCATGTAGCCATAGACGTTCTGGTGGTGCTCGTTGACGCAGATGCCGTCGAACCCCATCCGCGCCGCGTGGATGAGCTCGTCGAGCGTCTCGTTGTAGAAGCGCCCGGCCTGCTCCGGGGTCGCCACCTCGAGGAAGGGCGGATCCACCACCGAGGAGGGGTAACGCTTCTCGAAGTCCGCGGGGAGCTCCCGGTACGGACACAGGTGGAACATCGAGACCTTCACGGGCCTACCTCCTGGGTCGGATCGGTGCTGTGCAGCCACCGCCAGCGCTCTCAAACGGGCGGGTACCCTGTCACGTCACCTGTCGTGCGGTCAACAGTCTGTTTGAGGCGTGAGAGGGCAAGAAGGCCACAGCCGCTCCTGCACGGTGTGCGTGGATGAACTCCCTTGGAGCATGAGCAGGCAGCCGGCACCTATGCTTGTAGCCCTGTTTCTCAGTGCACATCTCGGAGACGTCGACGGCTGCATGGGGGCGGCGGGTCCAGGGCCCGCCCGCGGCACGTCCGAGGGAGCGACAGACGATGCGAAGAGCAATCGTGGGCGCGGGGTTGCTGCTGGGATTGGCCGGCTGTGCTGGAACACAGAAGGTGCCGACCGAGCAATTGGTGAACTCGGAGGTCACCATCCGTCAGGCGGAGGAGGCCGGTGCCGCGCAGGTGCCGGAAGCAGCGCAACACCTGCAATGGGCCAAGGAGCAGACACACGAGGCCCGCCGACTGCTCGAGCAGAACGAGCGCGACAAGGCGGCGCTCTACCTGAAGCGCGCCGAGGCGGATGCGGAGCTGGCGCTGGCGCTCGCACGTGAGGCGCCGGCCCGGGCCGAGGCCGAGCGGGTGCGCCAGCAGGTGCAGCAACTCCAGCAGAACACGGTGCAGTAGCCGCCACACATGGACGGCGCGTCGAGGACTCGATTGCCGGAGGAGAAGGTCATGCGGGGATGGAAGCATCTGACATGGGGAGTGCTCGGTGCCGCCGTTGTCGCCGGCTGCGCCAGTACCACGCCGCGCGAGCTGTTGGATGCGCGCTACGCCTATCAACGGGCCTCCTCGGGGCCCGCGGCCCAATACAGCCCGGACGCGCTCGCCGCGGCGCGCGACGCACTCAACCAGGCCAACCGCTCCTTCGAACACGAACGGGACTCGGAACGCACGCGCACGCTGGCGTACGTGGCGCTGCGCAAGGCGCAGATCGCCGAAGCTCTCGCCGGAGCCAGCGTCGCCCAGCAGGAGCGGCAGCAGGCCGAGCAGCAGCTCGCCATGTCCCAGGCGTCCGAAGCCGAGCGCACGCGGCAGGAGCTGGAGAAGGCTCGCGCCGAGCTCTCCGAGGCCCAGCGCCTGCGCGCGGAGGCGGAACAACGCCAGGCCCAGCTCTCGCAACAGCAGCAGGAAGCGGCGCAGCAACAGGCGGCGGCGCAGCAGGCGGACCAGGCCCGGCGCGAGGAGGAGGCACGGCAGGCCCAGCTCTCCGAGGCCCAGGCGAAGATGGATCAACTCAACGCCCAGCTCGAGCAGGAGCGCCAGGCACGCCTCGACGCCGAGAAGCGCGCCGCCGAGGCGCAGGCGGAGGCACGCGCCCAGGCCGAGGTGGCCGATGCGTTGCGCAACATCCGCCAGGTGAAGGTGAAGGAGGAGCCGCGAGGACTCGTGCTCACGCTGTCGGGCAGCGTGCTGTTCCGCTCGGGCAGCTCGGACCTGTTGCCGACGGCCCGGCGGCGGCTCGATGAGGTCGCCGATGCGCTCAAGAAGACCCAGAGCCCGCTCGTCATCGAAGGCCACACCGACAGCAAGGGCCCCGCGGAGGTCAACGAGGAGCTCTCCTACAAGCGCGCCGAGTCCGTCCGGGACTACCTGGTCGAGCGGGGCGTGGACAGCTCGCGCATCCGCACCGAAGGGCGGGGCGAGGCGGAACCCATCGCCTCCAACAAGAGCCCCGAGGGCCGCGCGAACAACCGCCGGGTGGAGATCGTCATCGAGCGCGGTGTCGGCGGCGCCGGTGAGCAACAGCAGCAGGGCGGAGAGACGGGCGGCTCGGGCACGCAGCCATCACCGGACCAGACTCAGCAGCCATCGCCGGAGCAGGCTCCGCAGCCCCCTCCGGGCCCATAGGTTTGAAGACACAAACCAACATTTCGTAGCCTCCGGGCGGTGTTCCTGAACCCAACCCGGAGGCAGTGGATGAAGAAGCGGATCCTAGGCCGTGGGCTGTTGCTCCTGATGGCGACAGCCATGACAGGCGCATGCCGCTCCGAACACGGAGAGGAGAAGCCTCGCGAGCCCGCCCCGGCGTCGACGAAGGCGCCCGCCTCGGAACAACCCTCCGAGCTCCATGGCGTTGGAGGGGTCGAGGGCGTGCAACCCTCGTATGACCAGGCCCGTCAGCCCGCCAAGGTCATCGCCGCGCTGGGGATTGCCCCGGGACAGCGGATTGCCGATGTCGGAGCCGGTCTGGGTTACTTCACGCCGCGGCTCTCGGATGCTGTCGGTCCAACGGGACAGGTGGTCGCGACCGACATCGACGACGAAGCCCTCAAAAGGCTTCGCGCACGCATGTCCGACAGGAAGAACGTCGTGGTGCGGAAGGTGGCGCCGGACGAGCCAGGCCTCGAACCCGGCGCGTACGACCTGATCCTTCTCTCCGAGGTGGACCACTTCTTCCCGGATCGTGCGGCCTTCCTGAAGAAACTGCGTGCCGCACTCACCCCGAATGGCCGCATCGCGGTGACGCACCTCCGGGCCATGCGTCCGCCGCTCGTCGCCGCCGCCCAGGCTGCGGGCTACGCCGTCGTCTCCGAGTACGACGGCCTCCCGGAACACTACCTGCTGTTCCTACAGCCCGCGTCGAGCCAATGAGCCCGCGTTGAACTACTCCCACTCGTGGTGTGTCTTCTTGCTCTTGCTCACCCGGGTGACCACGAGCTTGCCGTCGCGAGTGGTCGCTTCATAGGACGCGGACTGCCGATCCGCCACACCCGCGGCATGGTGGCCGTACATGCAGTCCTGCTCGATGAGGAGCTTGCCAGCGGCGGGTTTGAACTCGTAGCCACAGCCGGTGGCGAGGGTTGTCTTGCTGAACTGCTCGAGCGGGCTCTCCTCTCCCAGGTCGAGCGCGCCCTTCGGTGGAGTCCACGCATCCACGACCTTGCCTGACGCGTCTTCCAGAACGACCCGGGCATGCTCCAGGTCCAACCCCACGAAGGGCGCCCTGAACTTGTAGGCCCGGATCGTCGACCCTGGAGCCACCACGAGCTCCGCCACGGGAGCGGCCTCCTCGGGACAGCTCATGTTCCCATCGGACACCTTCACCTCTCGTGCATAGACGCCAGCGTCCACGGTCTTCATCAAGGGAAGGAGCACGTCCTTGTCATGCGCGGAGCAGATGGCGAGCAAGGCAATGAAGAAGCCAGGCTTCAGCCCTGGGTATTCCTCACTCTTCACCACCCTGGGAAAGTCCTTGGCGAAGTGAAACATGTCGTGAAGGCCCACGCTTGCCTTCTTCTGGTCGATCCATCGCTGGGCCTCTTCCTGAGTCGCACCTCCGCCACCGATGAGAGCCCATGCCGTAGTCTCGGCGGATGCCGCCATGGGCGGCAGGAGCATCAGCAGGCCACACAGGAGTTGAGAGGGAATGCGATTCATTGTGCCTCCTCGTTTTCTTTGTCAGGCGGCGAGCGCCTTATCGATGGCGGAGAGCACCATGGGATCGTCCGGCGGCACGTCCGGCGCGAAGCGCGCGACCACCTCGCCGTTCTTGCCGATCAGGAACTTCTCGAAGTTCCACAGCACACCGGGCTCGGGGTTCGGCATCATGCCATAGCCCCGCAGCCGCTCGCGGAAGTTCTCACCAGCCCGCGAGGCCGCCTTGGGGAACTGCTGGGTGAGCTCGCGGTACAGCGGATGGATGTCCGCTCCGGTCACCGTGATCTTCGAAAACATCGGGAAGTCCACGCCGAAATTGGACCGGCAAAAATCCTGGATCTCCTCGTTCGTCCCCGGTTCCTGGCCGGCGAAATCGTTGGCCGGGAAGCCCAGCACCACCAGGCCCCGGTCGCGGCGTCCGACATGGAGCTTCTCCAGGGCTTCATACTGCGGTGTCAGTCCGCACTTGGAGGCCACATTGACCACCAGCAGGACCTTGCCGGCGTAATCGCCGAGCCTGGCGTCATCGCCCGTGATGGTCTTCAGGAGCACTTCTTGAATGGCGGTTGGCATGCAGTTTCCTCCCTCAGCGCGGTTTTCTCGTCTCGAGGCCGGGCAGCGGTATCCGATACTACCGGTCCGGGTTCAAGCCCTGCCGGAGCGCCGGTCTCGTAGCACAGTCGTTGCAACAGCGGCTGCGTTGGAGCGCTGTCCCAGGTCGATGACTGCGGGTTATCGATGAGGCATGCCCTTGTTCCTGCCGGTGGTCGAGGCGTGTGCGTAGTTTGCAGGTGTCTCTTGGGAGAAAGGTGAACGCGCGCGGGCCGACCTGCCAGCGCGCTCCCCATCATGAACAGCCCTGCAAATTCCGATCGTCGTCCCTGGCTCGCCTGGCGCGTGACCATGCTCGCGGTCGTCGTGAACGTGCTCATCCACCTGTGGATTGTGTCGTCCGAGTTGCTCGCGGAGGATGGCGCCTCCCTCATGGACCGGGCGCGCATCTACACGGACGAGGTGGCTGCGCCCATGAATCTCTGGTCCACTGCGGTCCATTTCCCTGGATGGATCGCGGCCGCGTTCACGCTCTGTCTCATCCATGACCGGAACTCGCTCGCGGCACTGCTTCTGCCGCAGTTGGCTTTCCTGATCGTGTCCTCGGCCCAGACAGCCCTGGTGGTGGGGGGCCTCTTCTGGCTGTGGCAGTGGGGACGCCGCATGGTGCTCCTGCGCGTCAGCTGACTCAGACGATTCGCCCGGCCCGCTCCCCCCGGCCCATCCAAGGGGGCGAGCGAGGCCACGCGTGCGCTCCGTGGCGCGATTGGATGATTCTTTGGCGCGATCGGATTCGCCCCGTCCAGACCGCTTCGTTATCGATGGGACCGTCGTTCCACTCCACCCAGGAAGGTTCCCATGTCGAAGGTCTGGCTCATCACTGGAAGCTCACGCGGCCTCGGCCGCGAACTCGCGAAGGCCGTACTCGCCGCCGGCCACCGCCTCGTGGCCACGGCGCGCAAGCCCGAGGAACTCCACGAGCTCGTCACCCAGTACGGCGATCGGGTGCGGGCCGTCGCGCTCGACGTGAAGGATCCTGCCGCCGCGCGCGCGGCCGTGGCCGAGGCGACCTCCGCATTCGGCCGCCTCGATGTCGTCGTCAACAACGCCGGGTACGCGAACGTCAACTCCATCGAGGACGTGGCGGAGGACGACTTCCGCACGCAGTTCGAGACGAACTTCTTCGGCGTCGTGAACGTGACGCGCGCGGCGCTGCCCGTGCTGCGAGCGCAGCGCGACGGCCACATCATCCAGATCTCCTCCATCGGTGGGCGTGTCACCACCCCGGGCCTGGGGGCGTACCAGTCCGCGAAGTGGGCCGTCGGCGGGTTCTCCGAGGTCCTGGCGAAGGAGGTCGGCCCCCTCGGCATCCGCGTGACCGTCGTCGAGCCCGGTGGCATGGCCACCGACTGGGCGGGCTCCTCGATGCGGATCGATGACATCCGGAGCGACTACCAGCCGACCGTCGGCGCGTTCGCGCAGCGCCACCGCGAGAACACCGACATCGTGCGGGGCGATCCCAGGAAGGTCGCCCAGGCCATCCTCCAGGTGGCGTCGGAAAAGCAGCCGCCGCTCCGTCTCCTGATGGGCTCCGACGCCGTGTTCGTCGCTGGCGCCGTCGCCGCCGCGCGTGCGGAGGAAGACGCGAAGTGGAGGGCGCTCAGCGTGTCCACCGACTTCGAGGGACTGGTAGACTTCGCCGAGACACCCATCGCGAAGATGCTCATGTCCAAGAGGAGCTGAGTTGCCCGCCGCTCTCGTCACCCTGTCGAGCGTGCTGCTCGACCGTCTCGCCGCACTGGGCGTCGACGTGCCGCGCCTGCTGCGACATGCCGGAGTCCTGCCTTCCCGGTTCCAACCGTCGAAGGCACGGCTCACGATCCCCGAGTTCTTCGCCTTCTGGCGGGCCCTGGAGGAAGTCGGCGGAAGTCGAGACCTCGGATTGCGCGTGGGCGCCGAGGCGCTGCCGCATCAGTTGGATGTCGCATCGCTCGCGGCGCTCCACTCTCCCAGCCTGGGCGAGGCGCTGAAGAAGTTCGCGCGCTACAAGCGTCTCTGCACCGAGAAGACCGTCCGGGTGGAGACGACGGGCGGGGAGGCGAGAATCAGCTTCCACTGGGAGAACGTCGAAGAGGCGCTCCCCCTCATGCTCGTCGATGCCTCCTTCGCTTCCCTCCTCGCCCTGGCACGCCGGGGCACCGGAAGCTCGCTCGTCCCGCGGCGCGTCGAACTGGTGAGGCGCCGCTCCGACGAGGCGATGCTCCGGCGCCACTTCGGGTGCGAGGTGCGCTTCGACGCACCGCTCGACCTCCTCGTCTTCGAGGAGACGGCGCTCGCCCGCCCCTTCGTCACGCACAACGCGGATCTGCTCGCGGTGATGCTGCCGGGGCTGGAAGCCGCATTGAGCCAGAGCATGACACCGCGCTCACTGGCCGACGATGTGCGGGAGGTTCTCGGCCGCAGCATGCGAGGAGAGAGCCTCGGCCTCGAGAGGATCGCCCGGGAAGTGCACATGAGCTCGCGCACCCTGCAGCGGCGCCTCAAGGAGCTCGGGACCTCCTACCAGAGCCTGCTCGACGACGTTCGCCGCGACACCTCGCGTCGCCTCCTGGCAAGCACGGATCTCGACACGGGCGAGATCGCATTCCTGCTGGGCTTCGAGGAGCTGAACTCGTTCACGCGCGCGTTTCACGTCTGGGAGGGTATGCCCCCCACCCGGTGGCGAGAATCCCAGCGCGGCCATTCCTGAACCCGCGGGCTTCAGCCCTGACACCGAGGGCCTTGAGCTCAGCGCGCCGGCGCCAGTCGCCACTCCGGCCGCAAGAGCCCGTATAGCACCGCGTCCTGTCTCTCGCCGTTGAGGAGGTAGCGCTCGCGCTGATACCCCTCGCGCTGGAAACCCAGACGCTCGAGCACCTGAATGGAGCTGCTGTTGCGCGGATCCACGTCCGCCTCCAGCCTGTGTAATTCGAGCGAGGTGAAACCAAACTCCACCACACGGCCCACCGCCTCGCGCCCGTAACCCTGGCCCCATTCGCGCGGTTCACCGCGTAGCCGAGAAACGCGCGCTGGTCTCTGGAACCATTGTCCTTCGCCAGACAGTTCCAAATGCCCTGGCTTGACACTCTCGCGGCCCATACCCGTTTCAATGCCTGCCACCCCCGCCCCTCGTGGCGGTGCTCTCAAAGGCATCGCTCCCCAGGAAAATTATGACATAGACGAACACGGGAGCGCAGGTCGGCCGGTGTCACATGAGCTCCATCGTTACCAGGAATGCAGGATTGCTCCTGTAGCACACCTGTATCAGCCCATGCCTTGCATCTGAGCCCACACCGTTTCTGGACGGGACACGAGCCGCCGCCGTACCGTGGCACGCCTTTCTGGCAACGGCATCGCCCTCGACCAGGGCGGCCGTGATGAAAGAACAGACCCCTCTATGACAACGCTCCGGCTCTTCAGAGCCATGTTCGTTGCAGTCCTCTCCCTCTGGCTCCTCTACCCACCAGGCGCGGCCCTCGCCCAGAGCGCGCCTGGCGCGACCCCCGCCAACTTCGATGTGGATCCGGATGGCAACGCCACGGCCCGGATTGAGCTCGAGGTCCCCCCTGGCCCTCATGGCATGCAGCCCAAGCTCGCGCTCTCCTATTCGAGCTCCGGCGAGAACGGCCTGCTGGGCACCGGTTGGTCGCTGCAGGGGCTCTCGGCCATCACGCGCAGCGGGCCTTCGCCCTTCTACGATGGGACCGAGCTCAGGGCCTATGAGGGGCGGGTGTCCTATTCCTCCGATGGTGACGGCAGCTCACGCGATCGCTTCCTCCTGGACGGGAAGCGGCTCATCGCGGTGAAGAACGGCAGCGGTACGGTGCTCTCCTCGGTGACGGCGCAGAACGACGCCTACGGAAAGCCGGGCACCGTCTATCACTCGGCGCTCGAGTCCTGGAGCAAGGTCACCTCGCAAGGGACCGCCGGCAGCGGCCCGCAGTATTTCACCGTCTACAAGAAGGACGGCACGATGTTGGAGTACGGCAACACGGCGGACTCCAGGATTGAAGTCCCGGGCGGCTCGCACGTCCGCGTGTGGGCCTTGAACAAGGTGGTCGATCCCAACGGCAACTCCATGACGTTCAGCTACACCGAGGACAATGCGAACGGAGAGTACCGCCTCGCGAGCATCCTCTACGCGGCCAATGGCGGCTTCGCCGCGAGGAACAACGTCACGTTCGTCTATGAGGAGCGCGACGACGACATCAGAACCTACCATGCCGGGTATCGGGTCAATCTGACCAAGCGGCTCAAGGAAATCCAGACGCACGTGGGCACGACCCGGGTCAGGACCTACAAGCTCGCCTATGGGTACGGCAGTGCGACCCGGCGCAGCCGGCTGACCAGTGTCCAGGAGTGCGACGGCGCCGGCGCATGCATGCCCGCCACGACGTTCGCCTATAGCGACTTCACGGCCGACGGGTCCTTCAACATCGTGACGTCAGGGGCACTGCCGGCGGGCCTGCTCACGGACTACGTCAATCTCATCCCCGGAGACTACAACGGCGATGGTAAGACCGACCTCATCCGGCAGGAGAAGAGTGATTGGGACAACGACAACGTCAACACCTTCAATGTCCTCTTCTCCATGGGGAATGGCCAGTTCAACTTCGTCACACCGAACGAAAGCTTCTATCAGAGCGAGATGGGGTACGACCCGGGCGTCAACATCATCCCCGGGGACTACAACGGCGACGGCGTCTCCGACTTCCTCCGGCAGGAGAGGGCGAGCTATGACGATGACGACGCCCACAGCTTCGATGTCCTCTTCTCCAGGCGCGACGGCTACTTCAATCGCGTCATCCCGTCGGGAGGCATGTATCAGTACGACCTGAAGGCCGACCCGGGCGCGATTCTCCACCCGGGTGACTACAATGGCGACGGCGTCACCGACTTCATCCGGCAGGAGACGGGCAGTTGGACTCAAAGCAATGATGACAACACCTTCAGCGTCTACTTCTCCAGACGCGACGGTTACTTCGACAAGGCCCTCCCTTCGGGTGAAATCTATCAGAAAGACCTGAAGTATCCTCCAGGCGCCAACATCTATCCAGGGGATTACAATGGTGACGGCGCCACCGACTTCCTCCGGCAGGAGCGGGACGGTTGGGACGATGATGATGACAATACCTTCAGCGTCTACTTCTCCAGGCGTGACGGTTACTTCGACAGAGTCGTTAGAGATTCGACCAGCAGTGACAGTGGCAGGCTGAATGATGGGGGTGGTGTCAACATCATCCGCGGCGACTTCAATGGTGATGGCCTGCAAGACTTCATCCGGCAGGAGAAGAACGGTTGGGACAATGATGAGAAGGAAAGCTTCGCCGTCTTCTTCTCCCGGGGCGACGGTCAGTTCGACTTCCACTTCCCAGCGGGCGCCGAGTATCAAGCGTGGCTGAGATTCGACCCGGGCGCCAACATCATCCCCGGGGACTTCAACGGGGACGGCCTGGAGGACTTCATCCGGCAGGAGAAGGGCGGGGCCGATGATGATGAAGCCACCAGCTTCAATATCTACTACTCCAGGGGCGACGGCACCTTCGACATTCGTACACCCGCCGGCAGCGAATACCAGGCCAGGCTGAGGTCGGACCCCGGCGTCACCCTCACCGTGGGGGACTTCAACGGGGACGGAGTGGATGACTTCATGGCCACGAGGAAGGGCTCCCCCGACGGCTCCACCTATTACTGGATGTACCTCGCCAAGGGCCCCCGTCCAGATCTCCTGACCTCCATCTCCGACGGGCTGAAGAAGACGACCACCATCACGTACAAGCCCCTGACGGATTCGAGCGTCTACACGAAGGGCAGTGGCGCGGTGTACCCCGAGGTGGATGAGCAGCCCACGCGCCCCGTCGTCGCGTCATTCTCCTTCGCGGATGCAAACGGCAACTCCGTCCAGCAGACCTACACCTATGAGGCGCTCCGGAGCCGCCGCGACGGCTCGGAGACGCGTGGCTTCGCCAAGGTCCACAAGACCGATACCGCGAGCAACGTCAAGCAGACCACCGAGTACAATCAGGACACGTTCCTCGGCGGGCAGGCGAAGTCCATCACCAAGCTGCAGGGCAATACGGTCCTGGAGGCCACCCGGTACACCTACTTCGCCGATTCCGCCTCCGGCTCCCGTCCCTACTTGAACGTCCGGCAGGTGCTGCTCCAGAGACAGGACCACGAGCACTACGTCCAGGGGGCGCTCAAGTATACGACCCGGGAGGAGTACACGTACGACGGCTACGGCAACATCACGAAGCTCGTGGACTACGGTGATGTCAACGTGGCGGCCGAGCGGCGCTACTCCCTCAGCCAGTACAGCAATGACGAGACCGCCTGGCGCATCGGCCTCATCACCGCCACCAAGCAGTCCAAGGCGGATGGTAGCTCCTTGAGCGCTTGGGATGCCGCGAAGGACCTGACCTGGGAGAAGCTCGTCCGTGACACGAAGGGCAACGTCTCCCGGCAGGAGCGCTACGATGATCAGAACAGCACGTGGCTCGCCAACACGTTCACCTACAACAACTTCGGAAACCCCGTCTCCAGCACCGACCCCACGGGCAGCGTCGCCACGCTGGTGTACGATGACAGCAACACCTACGTAAGGGAGCGGCACGTCGCCAATGGCTCTCAGCCCGAGCTCATCACCCGGTTCACCTATGATGTGCGCTTCGGCGAGCTGACCAGTCAAACCGATCCCAACGGCCACACCCTCACCTATGTGCTGGATGGCTTCGGGCGGGTGACCTCCGGAAAGGGGCCCCGGCCCGACAATCCCAGCCAAAGCGTGGAGCTGCTGCGCATCGAGTTCGCCAACACGGCCCAGGGCCAGGTGAAGACCACGTCCTTGCGGACGGACTGGAACGAAGACTACGGCAGCACCAAGAGCCCCTGGTCCTGGGTGAAGGAGTACTCGGATGGGCTCGGCCGCGTCTACAAGAAGGAGTCTCCCGGCCCGGACAACCGTGTCATCGTCGAGGACACGAGCTACACCCCCCAGGGCTGGGTGTCCAGGCGCACCTTCCCTCATTGGTCCACCGAGACGGGCAGCTCCCTGCCTGGGATTAGCATCACCTACGATGCGCAGGGCCTGCCGGTGACCATCGACTCCGTCGGCATCATCACCACCCTCACCGCGGGCTCCGACGGCAAGTCGTTCACCCGCACCGAGGCCTACGGGACGCCCAGCGCCCGCACCACCTCCTACTCGCTCAACAGCCGCCTCAAGGTCGTCAGCAAGACGGACGGCGGCAGCGGGGTGACTCGGTTTGAGTACGATCCCCTCTCCCGGCCCACCCGGGTGGTTGATCCGGACGGAGTCACCCATGACACGTCCTACACCTCCCTGGGCCTGAAGCGGCAGGTGAGCAACCTTGACACGGGGACCACGTCCTTCCAGTACAGCAACGGGCTCTTGAGCTCCGAGACCGACGCCCGCGGCAACGTCACCAGCTATGCCTATGACTTGCTCAGCCGCATCCAGCGCAAGACCGTGACCTGGACGAAGGCGGGCGTGGCTCAGACCACCACCGTTGAGTACCAATACGATACGGCTCCCGGCGAGACGGCCTACACCTCCCTCGCGGGCAATGTCTATAAGGTGATTACCCGCACGCAGGACGTGGTCGAGTCGGAGTACCGCTTCGGCTATGACCTCTACGGCCAGGTGAGCCTGCTCGAGGTGCGGCTCAAGGACCAGCCCTCCCCCTTCGTCTTCCGCTATGGCTATGATCCTCGCGGCAGGAGGACCGAGCAGATCTTCCCCGACAACGCTCGCGCGCTCACCTCGTACGATGCCGCCAGCAACATGTCCGTGCTGGCGCTCGAGGACGCCATCCGGGGAGTGCGGGGTGCATCGGCCAACTACACGGCGTACAGGTCCTACACGGCACGCGGTGAGCCGGAGACGATCGAGTACGGCAACGGCCTGAAGTCCGCGCTCACCTACGAGGCGGCCCGGGGAACGCTCCAAAGGCATACCCTGGCCTATGGTGACCCCTCCTCCACGTCGTCGCCCAAGCTGCTGGACGAGCAGTATGTTTGGGATTGGCTGGGCGATGTGACGCAGATCAATGATCTCCGGACGGGCGCGGATGGCACCTACGACCCCCACCCGTTCCACAACAACAGCCGGACGTTCACCTACACGAGGGCCGGGAGGCTCGAATCCGCCACGGCCCCGGGAACCTACGGCAGCCTCACCTTCAGCTATAGCCCGGGAGGCAACCTCCTCACCAAGGACGGCGCCACCTTCACCATGGGCACGGGCCACCGCGTCACCAGCGGCCAGAAGGACGGAGCCTCCGCCTTCTCCGCCACCTACGACGCCAGTGGCAACATGCTGACGAAGGTGGACAAGACCTCCACCTCGTGGAGCTACACGTATGATGGGAGCAACCGGTTGATAGAGGTGTGGAAGAACGGCACCCTGGTCAATACCTTCGCGTATGACTACACGGGCCGGCGCACACAGAAGACAGACGTCCTGGCCGGCACGACCACCTGGTACGTGTGGCAGGATTACGAGGTGACGGTGTTCGGCGGCTCGGCCAGTGCTCCGCCGCAGCACACCAAGTACCTCAACGGGCTGACCGGGCCGGTCGCTTCCATCACCCACGTGGCGGACGAGGTGTTGCTGAATCCGGCCACGTTCGCCTCGTCCGGCTCCATCCTGGGCTCGCTCACCTCCCTCAAGGAGCACTTCGGCGTACACCCCGAGAGGATGCCCGGCGCCCTCCTGCTCCTGGCCCTCGGTGTCATGGCGGTGGGCTTGGCGCGCCAGCGGCGTGAGCAGGCGGGGGCGTCCGCTCCTCCTCTCCGCGCGGCCTGGGCTCGGCACGGTGTGCCCGTCATGCTGGTGGTGTTCCTCACCAGCCTCATGCCCTTGAGGGACGCGCTCGCCCTGGACGCGCCAGGCAAGAGCCGGACCCCGGGCGGCAAGAGTGCGGGCTATCCGGTGGTGGGCACCCACTTCTTCCACAAGGATCATTCCAGCAGCACCCAGCTCGTCAGCGATTACCAGGGCAAGGTCCTCTCGCGGGCTGTCTACAAGCCTTTCGGCGAGCTCGACCTGGCGAGCAGCGCGGGAAGTAACATCCACCGCCTCAAGTTCGGCGGCCAGGAGCTGGATGCGGAGAGCGGCCTCTACTACTTCAATGCCCGGTACTACGACGCCAGTATTGGCCGCTTCATCTCGGCCGACAGCCTCATGGGCGCCAGCTTCCTGCAGGTGGATGCCTTCAACCGCTATGCCTTCGCGGGAAACAACCCCATCCGCAATGTCGACCCGTCCGGGCACAGCTTCATCATTTCGCTCATCATCGGGGCGGTCATGGGGGCGGTCGTCGCCATGACCATGGAGGCCGTCCATCAGGCCTCCACCCAGGGCTGGGTCGATGTAGGACAGGTGTTCCTGGCGGGGCTCGGCGGCCTCCTCTCCAGCGTCTTCGCCGGAGTGCTGGGGGGCGCCGCGGGCAAGGCGATGAACAAGGCTTTGGACAAGGCTTTGGACAAGAGGACCAAGAAGACTAGCGAGAAGACCAAGAGGGCCCTCGGCATCGGTGTCGAGGTAGTCGCTGGCGCCGCGGCGGATGTGGTCACACAGGCGGTGATCAATGGAATCCAGGTGGCCAGGGGCGAGGAGGTCTACTGGACGCAGACCATGCTCATCTCCCTCGGCACGGGCGCCGCGGCTGGAGCCCTCGGCGGATCGCTGGATAGCTATAACGAGTACCTCAAAGGCGACAACAACAACAGGCCGCCCAATACTGGGGGCTTCCTACAACAGATGAAGCGAGGGCTCAATATCCGCGATCATGTGAAGGAGATGGGTAGAGGGGACTGGTTCTTCGCGATTTCAACGGGCGTTGCAATGGGCTTTGTCTTCGGGTGTTCCAACGGGACGCTCAATCAGTACTTCGCCGACCCGGAGAACAGCAACGACGCGACCGGCGATACCTTCAGCACCTCCGGTGCGGACAACGCGCCCACGCCCCACTACAACGGCCGCATGATCATCAACGTGGTAGGAAGCCAGTCCAGCCTGGGTGACGCGCTGATGGACCAGAGCGCATCCGACTCGTCGAAGTAAGACGCCCACGGGCTCTTCGCACGTGCTGCCCCAGGAGGCTCCGCCCTCCTGGGGCTTGCGCACGGCCTCACGGCGAGAGCAGTACCCGAGTCCTTTCCCTGATTCGAGCCCAACCCCATCTTCCCTGCGAAGTGAGCCCCCAAGAGGTTCCTTCTTCCGACAACGAGAAGAAGGAACCCTGAGCACGGCCACTGCGAGTCGTGCCGAGCCTCAAGGGGTGGAGCGCCCGCCAATCTCTGGGAAGCGCTCGTAGGCCCGTTTGAGCGCGTCCAGGTGGGCGGGGTTGTCCAGGTCGAGCGGTGCATCGGTGAGCTGCACAACCCACCCCCCCGACGCCGTGCGCCGTGAGCGCGAGAGCAAGTCCGCGTCGCGGGCGGGGTCCGGAAAGCCGATGGCCCGTGCGGCAGCATCCGACCAGTAGTTCAGCCACCCGAGGCGAGCCGGAATCTCAGGCGAGCGGATTTTCGCTGGGAGCTTGAGGGCGGGCAGCCCCCGGGGAGGAATCCCTGGCTTATGTACCGGATCGATTGTTTGCCGTGCGATCTCCACCCCCGCGCGGAACGGTGTCGCATGCCCCCACAGCGCACGCGCGCCCTCTGCCATGGCTTCAAGCACATCCGCCGCCGCTGCGCGGCCAACGGCATCCAGCGGCAGCTCTGCGTGGACATCGAGCAGCGGCTGACCACCCGGGGAGTGGCGGGCGGATGTTTGTAACCCATAAACAGTCACGGGGAAGCTCTCATCGCCGTTGCACACAAGAGGGAATGCCCCGTCCTTGGTCCCCTCGATGAGCCATGTATCGCGCTGCGGCAATGCGTTGAGGCGCCCATCTTCGGAAACCTCCCACTCCATGCGCAAACCGGGGAGCGCCCGTTCCATCCCCTGGACAATAGCGAGCGTGCGTCGGTCGTTGCCCACCAGTGCAGGCATATAAACGATAATGCCGAGTTTCTTTCGCTTAGTCATCGTTTGCACCCCGTTACGACGATCTTGAGTTCGGGCGCCTGGAACTCCAGCGCTTCTTTGTGTTCTTCGGTGCTAACCCCAACGACGAAGCCATATCCACATGCCGCTGCGGCGTCGTGCTGCTTGCGCAATTGCTTGAGTTCCTTCTCAACCTCCCGCTTTTGGATAAAATCAGGGTATGTGTCAAATCGATGGGTCTTGATTTCCCACAGCACACGCACGCCGACTTGCAGTGCATCGAAGCTCACGCCGCCCACGAGCACATCCATTCCGGGATAACGGTTAGGCGGAAACTGATCGGCGCACTCGTTATGCGCGTCATCCTTGCCCGCGTGCGGTTTCGGGATGGGTTCGCACCTGGGGCGATCTCGCTCCGTGACTTCGGGTGGCTCCAGAGGAGGGAAATCCGGCCCTCTTGGCTCCGGCTTGGGCCTTTTTTTCGGCGAGGGTTTCTGCGGAGCGGGATTCGTTTCAGGCACGGGCTTCACTTCTGGCACGGGCTTCACTTCTGGCGCGGGCCGCGTTTCAGGCACGGGCCTTACCTCGGGGCGGCCCCTCCTACTCAGCTCATATGCATCCAGGGCCTCTTTGATGGCGAAGCCCACCACTACAACGCCCGCCACAACGACTGCTCCCACGACGAGCTCGGGTGCCGCCAGCACGCAGACTCCGAGCCCCATGGCCGCGGCACCCGCAGAGGCAATCGCGCATCTTCCCGTGAGGTCGTGAAACTCGAGCCGGTCATGGTCGAGGGCCTGATAGCACCGCTCCGCCAGCACGGGCCAGGGCTCGGAAGCCTCTTGGACCGCGCACCGCCCCCCGTCCATCCAGGGCAGCGTCGCCGCTCGCTGGAGGTTGGCGAGCCTCGGGTCTCGGGCCGCTGACTCTCGGGGGCTCGGCGCGGACGTAGCGCAGGCTGAGACGTAGAGCAGCAGTGCGATGCACGCTCGGAAACGCATGGCTACATCCTTCGGTCAATTCAGTACCTGCGGGTCCTGGTGGGGCTGTGTAGACTCCGAGGGCCCACGGAGCCTCGAATTCAGCGCGCCGGCGCCGGTTGCCACTCCGGCCGCAGCAGCCCGTACAGCACCGCGTCCTGTCTCTCGCCGTTGAGGAGGTAGCGCTCGCGCTGATACCCCTCGCGCTTGAAACCCAGACGCGCGAGCACCTGAATGGAGCTGGTGTTGCGCGGATCTACGTCCGCCTCCAGCCGGTGCAGTTCGAGCGAGGTGAAACCAAACTCCACCACCCGGCTCACCGCCTCGCGCCCGTAGCCCTGGCCCCAGTGCGCGCGGTTCACCGCGTAGCCGAGCGACGCGCGCTGGTTCTGCGCGTTGAGGTCCGACAGGGTGCAGGTGCCCACCACCCGGTCGTCCTCGCGCCGGGCGATTCCCCAATTGAAGAGCGAACGCTCGGCGAAGAGCCGGTGGATGTTCCGCAGCAGCTTCTCCGCCTGCGCTCGCTCGGTGTACGCGGCCCAGCTCCAGTAGCGCGTCACCTCGGGGTGGGAGAAGAGCTCGTAGAGCGCGGGGATGTCCGCCTCCGTCAACCAACGCAGACGCAGGCGGGACGTCTCCAGGGTGGGCAGGGTCGTGGAACCGATGAGCATGGTGCCCCCGATTCTAGAGCCGCGGAGCCGGTCACGGTGCCGTCACGACCCTTGCGAGATAACGCGTGCGCCCAGGCCGGTGGAGCAACGGCAACGCGTATTCACGAAGACACAAGGGGATACAACATCATGAAGAAGATTCAATGGAGGGGAACCCTGGAGTTGCTGCTGGCGGCGCAGGTGCTGGCAGTGGGCTGCGGACCCGCGCAGGAGTTCCACGAGCCGCCGGCCCTCGCCAGCCAGCCCCATGAAATCCGGATTGCCAACGGCATCTCGATGAACAGCATCTCGATGAACGGCATCACCCTCAACGGGCTCTCCACGAACGGCCTCTCCACAAATGGGCTCTCCACGAACGGGGTGAACACGGCCGATTTCGCGACGTGGTTCCAGAGTGACCCGGAGAAGAACGACACGTTGATGCAGTACATGGTGCGCTGTGGCGTACGGTCGGGCCAGAGCCTCTCCTACACGGACCCGACCACGGCGCACGTCTACACCTGGGAGGGGCTGATGGGCCTCACGCCGGGGTGGGCGGGGGGCGCGGCGGTGACGGAGGCGGAGCAGCAGGTGATGACGGCGTGCCTGGTGGCGCACGTGAACAAGTATGGGATGCACATTCCGCTGTCCGTGCTGGGGCGGAACACGGAGGGGGAGGCGGTCGACTACAGCCAGGAGGAGCTGGAAACGTACTCGCGGCCCGAGGGGTGTTTCTTCGGCAATCTCTTCACGGGTGAGGGCATCTTCGTGGGAAGGGACGGGAGCGGCCTGGAGGACACGGAGAGCTCGCCGCGCGCCTGCGCCCTGATGTCCAGCACCACCGAATCCGCGTGCGCGCCGATAGCGTACGTCGGAACGTGCGAGAGCCTGTGCACGCGAGAGGGCACCCAGCCGTACTACACGAGCTGCACGCTGAACGGACACCCGTACCTGCCCATCACCACGAGGCTGCGGCCCGAGGAGGTGTACCGGTGCGGAGACGGGGTGTGCCAGTGGACCGAGCATTGCGGCAGTGGGACGACGCGTGACAGCTGCGCGGCGGACTGCGGCACCTGCTCCTGACGAGAGCCCCCTTCCATCCCAACGTCAGCGCGCCGACGCGGGGAGATGCCCGAGAATGCCGTCCCGAAGCTCCCGCACGGTCCACGATGGCAGGCTGCGGCCGAAGGTTTTCAGGTCGAGAATCCCGCCATACTTCTCGTCCTGAGCCTGGGCCAGATAGGCCTCCTCCTTGCGATAGAAGATCTGGAAGACCAGCTCGTCTCCCGGTTCGACGTCGCCTTCGAGCTCGCCCAGCTGTGCGGGAGTCCGCTGATTCACGGCCGCGACCGCGTCGCCTGGCTGCTCCACGACCATGATGGCCTGGTACAACTCCACCTGTTCTTGCTCCGGGTTGTACTGGGCTTCGAGACAACGGCCCTCGCCGTAGTGCTTCCAGGCCACCTCGCAGACGAAGGCCTCGAGCGCCGCGATTCCGGCTTCCCGCGTCAGCCCCTTCTCCTGGCACACCCGCCGCAACACCCGCTCGAAGCGCGAGCCCGTGTCCGTGTCATCGGCGGCCTGCGCTCTCTTGCCGCGCTTGCGCCATGGAAAGGGGGGAATGCTGATGCGCGTCTTCACGCTTCCGTTCCACTCCGTCTCGACTCCGTGCCGAGCGAGCGTCTCGCGGACCTCGCGAGCAATGGCGAGGCTCGCCTCCTCGTCCAGCTTCGGGTCGCGCTCGAAGCTTCCGAAGACGAGCATGAGGCCCATGCCCAGCACTCCGCGCTCGACGTCCTGGCCATGGAAGAAGGTGGAACCTCGCACGGGCTCGTAGCGCTCCGCCTTGGCGGCCGCAACGTCATCCCAGCCGTCCGACAGAGTGTAGCCCGCGTTCTGCAGCGCGATGATCCCCTGGCGATTCAGCTCCTCGAAGGCGCGATCGATCGCATCGTTCGTCGTGGGCCCGCTCCAGCCGGCCTCCTCCGCGCGATGTTCCTCGAGCAGGCGCCGGGCATACGCCAGGAATTCCTCCGTCGCGTCGCTCGTACGCAGCTCATCCTCCACGCGCTCCTTGACGAAGGCGAGCACCTCTTCCTCGTCGAGATATCCCCCGCGAACCGCTATCTCCACCTGCTCGCGGAGGTATTCCCGCTGCCTCTCACTCGTGGCCATGGTGGCGAGTCTACACAACCGCGTCCCGGGGCGCCTCGCGTCCCGGAATTGCCGACAGCTCTCGGCCAGCTCGACGTGCCCAAGCGTCTGGGTCAGGCGCAACGCTCCCTCATCGACCAGAGGGTGCTTGCTCGCTCCCTCTTCCGGGTGAGTCTTTTCATGGGCTTTCGAGTGTTCTTTTCCGAGGTGTGACCCTCTACCCTCGACAGAGACATCGGCTGCCTCATCCGAAACGGAAAACGAGACAAGACCATGCCCAAAGGCATCAGCAAGAGCTTGCCATCCGCCGAGCTCGACCGAGGCCAGCACGTGGACGAATCACTCCGAGGCAGCGTGATGTCTGTTTACGAGTCCATCGCCAATCTGGTGGCGAGGTACGCGTTGGCCTACGACACCCGAGACTGGGACTCGCTCGCCAGGTGCTTCACCCCGGACGCATCGCTGACCCTGCGAGTCGCTGGCGGCGACCTGGCCGGACCGTTCCGGGGACTCGCGGAGATCATGCGCCTGATGCGGGACTCCGCCGAGACGCAGGACGACCGCAGGCGGCACGTGTGCACGAACCTGATCGTCGACCCCACCGGTCCCGGCTCGGCCACCGCGCGGTCGTACCTGACGCTGCTCTCCGTTCGGGACAGGCGCCTCGATGTGCTGTCCACCGGGACCTATACCGACGAGGTGGTCCAGGCCGGGGAGTCCTGGCGGTTTCGCTCCCGGCACATCGAGCTCGACCTCCCCCACTGACGGCCGGTGCCCTCGATGAACCTCGGACTGATTCCCGCCAAGTGGGCGGCCCTCACTCCCCGGCGAACCGCGCTGGTCGACATCGCCCACCAGCGGCGCATCGACTGGGCCACCTTGGACACCCGGGTGCGCAGGCTGGCCAACGGCCTGCGGGCACTCGGCCTGCGCTCCGGTGACCGGGTCGCCGTGCTCAGCCGCAACTGCATCGAGTACCAGGAGCTCTACTTCGCGGTGGGCCGCGCGGGCCTGGTGCTGCTGCCGCTCAACTGGCGGCTGTCCACCGAGGCGCTGCGCACACTCGTCGCCGAAGCCGAACCCGCCGTCCTGGTCGCCTCGGCCGAGTTCCGGCACGTGGCCGAGGACCTGGGCCGGTCCGTCGACCTGGTGCGCCTGCTCCACTGCGGACCCACCGGGGATGGCAGCTATGAGGAGCTCCTCGCCTCGGCGCCGGATACCGAGCCACCCTGGAGCGAGCACGTCCAGGAGACCGACCCCTGTTTCATCCTCTACACCGGCGGCACGACCGGAACGGCCAAGGGCGTGGTGCACTCCCATCGCAGTGTGGCCGCCGGGATGCTCAACCAGACGGTGGCGGAGCGGATCGTTCCCTCGGACGTCTACCTGCTCACCGGGCAGATGTTCCACATCCCCGTGGTGCTCTCGATGAACTACCTGGCCCACGGCTGCCCCGTGGTGCTGATGAACTTCGACGCCCGGACGGCGCTGGAGGTCATCGAGCAAGAGCGGGTCTCGTCGTTCCTCGGCATCACCACGATGCTCAACTGGATGCTGGAGGTGCCAGGGTTCGACTCCTACGACCTGTCGAGTCTGCGCAACATCCAGTACGGCGGCGGCCCAATGCCCAGCGCGATTGTCCGCGCGGTGGCGGAGGCCTTCCCGTGCGGGTTGATCCAGGGCTACGGGCAAACCGAAGGAGCGACCATGTCGTTCCTGTCCCAGGAGGACCACCGCAACGCGCTGCGGGGTATCCACCCGCACCGGCTGCGCTCCTGCGGCCGTGAGGGCTTCGGCACCCGGATCCGGGTCGTCGACGCGAACGGCCACGACGTGCCGCGCGACGGCAGGACTCCCGGTGAGATCGTGGTCCGCAGCGAGGCCAACATGCTCGGCTACTTCCGGCGGCCGGACCTGACCGCGGCCACCCTCCGGGACGGATGGATGCGGACCGGCGATGTGGCCACCTGGGACGACGAGCGCTACCTGTACATCGTCGATCGACTGAAGGACATGATCATCTCGGGTGGGGAGAAGATCTACAGCGTCGAGGTGGAGGAGGCGATCGGCAGACACCCCTCCGTGCTGGAATGCGCCGTGATCGGGGTGCCCGACGCGCAGTGGGGAGAGTCGGTGAAGGCCTTCGTGGTGCTCAAGGCCAACCGGACGGCGACAGCGGAGGACATCATCGACGTCGCCCGTCGGCACCTGGCCTCCTACCAGAAACCACGCTCGGTGGAGTTCGTCGCCGAGTTGCCGAAGGCGCCCACCGGCAAGGTGCTCAAGCGGGAGCTGCGCGCACCGTACCAGGCGGACAGGGACATCTCATGAAGACACCAGGCGTGTTCATCAGCGCAACCGGGGTCCACCTTCCCAAGCGAGTACCGGTCGAGTGGGCCGTGGCCCAGGGACATCTGGGCGAGGCCGAGGCCAACCGGTACGGCATCACGGGCGTTCCCATCGCAGGCGACCTCCCCGCGCCAGAGATGGCGCTTCGGGCGAGCACGCAGGCGATGCGTCGCGCCGGCCAGGATCCGGCGGCGCTGAGCCTTCTCCTGTACGTCAGCACCTGGTACCAGGGACCCCACGGCTGGTGTCCCCAGTACTACGTCCAGCGGCACACCGGCGCCGGACAGGCGACCGCGGCGGAGATCCGGCAGGGCTGCATGGGCATGTTCAGCGCCTGCGAACTGGCCGCGGCTCACCTGATCGCGGCGCCGGAGCACACGGCCGCCCTGATCACCTCGGCGGACAACTACAACTCCCCGCTCTTCGACCGCTGGCGATCCAGTCCCCATTCCCTGTGCGGCGACGGCGCGTGCGCGCTGCTCCTCACCAGGAACACCGGCTTCGCACGCCTGGAGTCGATCAACTCGGTGACACTGCCCCAGTACGAGGACAGGCACCGGGGCTCGGCCCCCCTGTTCCCGCCGGAGGCGTCCCTGGGCACCAAGGTCGACCTCGAGAGGGCCAAGGAGCAGTGGCTCTCGGCCACGGGCACGGACTCGCGGGAACTGGCGGCGACGATGGCCAGGGCCCAGCAGGAGGTCGTCGACAAGACTCTCCGGGAGGCAGGCCTGGACATGTCTGACATCACCCGGGTCGCCTTCGTCAACTGGTCCGAGGAGCGGGTGCGTGAACGCGCCGCCGTCCCGCTTGGACTGCCCATGTCCAGGTTGACCTGGGAGTACGGCCGCACCATCGGACATGTCGGCGCCAGCGATCAGGTGCTCTCGCTGGACCACCTCCTCGTCTCCCGCGAGCTGAACGCGGGGGACAACCTCCTGCTGCTCGGTACCGGGCCAGGGGCGAACATCGCGTGCATGGCCATGCGGATCCTGCACCGGCCGCGTTGGGCGGAAGTCGAGGACGTCCAAGGGGCACCCGAGCAACCGCAGGGACGTCGACTTCCTGCCCCCAGGGCCGGAGCGGCGCCGTCTATCTGACAGAAGGACGGGAAGTCGGGTAAATCATGACACTCTTGCATGGGGGGCTAGCCGGGAGAGTCCCGGACCTGGGATGATCGCTGACGCACCATCGAACAACCCAGGAGGTTGCCATGCGCACGCTGCTTTGGCTCGTCACCCTTGCCGGAGCCTCGTGGCTCGCCTCGGGATGCGAGCAGCGGCCAGAGACGGCCTCCTCGGAACGCACGGCGAGTGCCAGGCTCCTGCTCGCGCAACCGTCCCGGGCCGTCCAGGACCGCTACGTCGTCGTCCTCGCGCAGGAGAAGGGGCTGACGCGCGCCCCGGAGGACACCCGGAAGAGCATCTCCACCCTGGCGGGGGCACACGACGCCCAGGTGCGGCGCACGTACACCCACGCCCTCCAGGGCTTCACGGCCACCATGACACCGGAGGCCGCGCGGCGCATGAGCACGGACCCGCGCGTGCGCTACATCGAGCAGGATCGCCTCTTCCGCCAGTCGGGCACGCAGAGCGACGCCATCTGGGGCCTGGATCGCATCGACCAGCGGAACCTGCCGCTCAATGGCACGTACACCTACGAGTACACGGGCGCCGGAGTGCACGCGTACATCGTCGACACCGGCGTGCTCTCCACCCACGTCGAGTTCGCGGGCCGGATCCGTCCCGGCTTCGACGCCATCGGGGACGAGATGGGCACGGAGGACTGCCGCGGGCATGGCACCCACGTGGCCGGCACCGTGGGCGGCACCACCGTGGGAGTGGCCAAGGACGTGCTGCTCCACCCCGTGCGCGTCCTCAACTGCGAGGGCGAGGGCACCCTGGAGCAGGTGCTCGCCGGCATCGACTGGATCGCCGCCAATCACCAGACGCCGGCGGTGGCCAACCTGAGCCTCGGGGGCGAGGCGACGCAGGCCCTCGATGACGCGGTGGCGGCCACCATCGCCGCGGGTGTCACCTTCGTGGTCGCCGCGGGCAACGATGGCTGGGAGGCATGTTCCACCTCCCCTGCCCGCACGCCGCAGGCCATCACCGTCGGCGCGACGGACGACACCGACACGCGGGCCTGGTTCTCCAACTTCGGCCCCTGCGTGGACATCTTCGCGCCGGGCCAGGGCATCCTCTCGGCCTGGTTCACGGGCGACACGGACACCGAGATCGCCGATGGCACCTCCATGGCGACGCCCCACGTCACCGGTGCCGTCGCCCTCTATCTGGAGGGGCACCCCACGGCGACGCCGCAAGAGGTCGCCGAGGAGATCGTCGCCCGGTCGAGCCCCAATCTCATCAGCGACCCCGGACTCGGCTCTCCGAACCGGCTGTTGCACTCGGCCTGCATGGGGAAGAACGACGCGGTGCGCCCGGTGGTCTCCCTCACCGCGCCCGAGAACGGTGCCACGCTCAGTGGGGACGTGACCCTCACCGCGACGGCGTCCGATGACGTGGGCGTCACCCGGGTGGACTTCTATGCCGATGGCCAGGTCATCGGTTCCGACACGACGCCCCCCTACGAGATCGTCTGGGACAGCAGGGAGCACAACAACAGCGGGGTCACCCTCTCCGCGCGGGCCTTCGACGACGGTTGCAACAGCACGGCCAGCTCCGTGGAGGTGACGCTCGCCAACCCGGGCATCGCGAGCTACGACCCGGTGCTGGGCGCCCCGCGCTGCACCACCCTGGGTAGCCAGTGCGACTCGATGGAGCTGCTCGCCGGCCGGGGCATCACCTTCGGCCCCGAGCAGCACACGCCCAACACCCTGGGCGGCTCCTGCGTGGACGGCGAGGAGGGCATCTACGGCCTGTACCAGTTCGATCCCTCGCTGGAGCGAATCAAGGTCTCGCGGGAGGATGGGACGATGCTGGCCACGGGCAAGGAGGTGAAGCTCGAGGTCAACGTCTGGGCGAGCTTCGAGCCCGAAAACGAGTCACTGGACCTGTTCTACGCCACGGACGCGAACGCGCCGTCCTGGACGTACCTCACCACGCTGAGCCCCTACTCCAGCGGCTACCTGACGCTGTCCACCAGATACGTGCTCCCCGCGGGCTCCCTGCAGGCCGTGCGCGCCGTCTACCGGACCTATGGCAGCCCCATGGCCTGCTCCGGGGGAGAGATGGACGACCACGATGACCTGGTCTTCCCCGTGGGCACGGAAGTGGACAACACCCCGCCCTCTGTCTCCCTGACCGCCCCGGCCGCTGGCGCCACCCTCAAGGGCATCGTCACCCTCTCGGCCTCCGCCTTCGACAACTTCGGCGTGGCCCGCGTCGACTTCTACGACGGCTCCACCCTGCTGGGCTCCAGCTCCTCCACGCCCTACACCTTCTCCTGGGACACGCGCTCCGTCCTCAACGGCGCCCACGCGCTCTCCGCCATCGCCTTCGACACCTCGGGGCTCTCCGCGGCCTCCGCATCCACCGTGGACGTCACCGTCGACAATGACAAGAGCCCCCCCTCGGTGGCTCTGACGGCCCCGGCCTCCGGCGCCACCGTCTCCGGCACCGTGACCCTCTCGGCCACCGCCTCCGACAACGTGGGCGTCACCAAGGTGGAGTTCTACGACGGCGCCACCTTGCTGGGCTACGACGCCTCCTCTCCGTATTCCTTCTCCTGGGACAGCCGCATCGGCCCCAACGGGCCCCGCTCCCTCACCGCCAGGGCCCTGGATGCCGCGGGCAACAGCGCCACTTCGGCCGCTGTCTCCGTCACCGCGAACAACGACTTCACCCCGCCCTCTGTCTCCCTCACCTCGCCCTCCGAGGGCTCCATCATCTCCGGCACCTTCACCTTCTCCGCCACCGCCTCCGATGACCGGGCCGTCTCCAGGGTGGAGTTCCTCTTCGGCTCCTCCGTCATCTGCTCCAGCATCTCCGCCCCGTACTCCTGCAGTTTCAACTCCCGTAACACCACCAACGGCCCCCGTACCCTCTCCGCCAGGGCCATCGACTCCTCTGGCAACACCTCCCTCTCCTCTCCCGTCAACGTCGTCTTCGACAACGACCTGACGGCTCCCTCCACCTCCATCACCTCTCCCACCGCTGGCTCCATCCTCAGCGGCATCGTCCTCATCGAGGCCTCCGCCAACGATGACCGGGGCACCGTCTCCAAGGTCGATTTCTACCTGGGCGCCACCCTGCTGGGCTCCGACACCTCCGCCCCCTTCTCCTTCTCCTGGAACACCTCCAGCCTGACCAGCGGCGCCTATACCCTCAAGACCATCGCCTACGACCCCTCGGGCAACTCCGCCAATAGCGCCACCGTCTCCGTTACCGTCATCCAACCCGGCACCGCCGAGTATGACGCCACGCTCGGAGTGCCCCGGTGCACGCAAGTGGCCTATCGCTGCGACACCACCACGCTGGTGAAGGGCCGTGCCAATCTCGGCCCCGAGCCCCACCAGCCCAACACCCTGGGCGGCTCCTGCTCGGACGGCACCAGTGGCACCTTCCACAACAGCCCTTCCATCGACCAGATCGTTATCTCGCGAGTGGATGGAACGCCCTTCGCTCCTGGCAAGGAGGTGAAGGTCGACGTCACCCTCTGGGCGGTCTCGACGAGCACTGAGCGGCTGGATCTGTTCTACGCCGCGGACGCGAACGCGCCGTCCTGGACGTACCTCACCACGCTGACCCCTCCAGGCACTGGCACCCGGGTGCTCTCGACCACGTACCTGCTCCCCTCTGGCTCCCTGCAGGCCGTGCGCGCCGTCTACCGGAGTGGGGGGAGTGCCTCCTCGTGCACCGTGGACACTCTCAACGACCACGATGACCTGGTGTTCCCCGTGGGTACAGATGCGGACACCACCCCGCCCTCCGTCTCCCTGACCGCCCCGGCCTCTGGTGCCACCCTCAAGGGCATCGTCACCCTCTCGGCCACCGCCTCCGACAACTTCGGCGTGGCCCGCGTCGACTTCTACGACGGCTCCACCCTGCTGGGCTCCGACTCCTCCGCCCCCTACTCCCTCTCCCTGGACACCCACTCCATCCCCAACGGCGCCCACACCCTCTCCGCCATCGCCTTTGACGCCGCTGGGCGCTCCGCGACCTCCGCCGTGGCCGTCACCTTCAGCAATGACCAGAGCCCCCCTTCGGTGACCCTGACCGCTCCGGCCTCCGGCGCTACCGTCTCCGGCACCGTGACCCTCTCGGCCACCGCCTCCGACGACGTGGGCGTCACCAAGGTGGAGTTCTACGACGGCGCCACCCTGCTGGGCTACGACGCCTCCTCTCCGTATTCCTTCTCCTGGGACAGCCGCACCAGCCCCAACGGCCTCCGCTCCCTCACCGCCAGGGCCCTGGATGCCGCGGGCAACATCACCACTTCGGCCGCTGTCTCCGTCACCACGAACAACGACCTCACCCCTCCCTCCGTCTCCCTCACCTCGCCCTCCGAAGGCTCCATCATCTCCGGCACCTTCACCTTCTCCGCCACCGCCTCCGATGACCGGGCCGTCTCCAGGGTGGAGTTCCTCTTCGGCTCCTCCGTCATCTGCTCCAGCATCTCCGCCCCGTACTCCTGCAGTTTCAACTCCCGTAACACCACCAACGGCCCCCGTACCCTCTCCGCCAGGGCCATCGACTCCTCTGGCAACACCTCCCTCTCCGCTCCCGTCAACGTCGTCTTCGACAACGACCTGACGGCTCCCTCCACCTCCATCACCTCTCCCACCGCTGGCTCCATCCTCAGAGGCACCGTCCTCATCGAGGCCGCCGCAAGCGATGACCGGGGCACCGTCTCCAAGGTCGATTTCTACCTGGGCGCCACCCTGCTGGGCTCCGACACCTCCGCCCCTTTCTCCTTCTCCTGGAACACCTCCACCTGGCCCAACGGCACCTACACCCTCAAGACCCGTGCCTACGATCCCCTGGGCAACTCCGCCAACAGTGCCACCGTCTCCATCACTGTGAGCAATTGAACCCGGAGCGCACAGCACCTATCAGCGGGCCGCGCGGGCCCCCGGCAACAGGCGGACCGTCAAGGCCGCCAACGCCGAGGCGGTCGCCAGCAGCGTCACCGCCACCCATCCCCACCGGGCCAGCATGAGGCTGCCGCTTGCCGCGCCGATGGACATTCCGATGAACATTCCGACGAACAGCACGGTGTTGAGCCGGCTGCGTGCGGCGGGCTCGATGCCAAAGACAATCGTCTGATGCGCCACGAGCGTCATCTGGACGCCGAGGTCGAAGCCGATCGCACTGGCGGCGATCAGCCACAGCCGGGAGCTCGGCTCAAGCCACGGCGACGCGAGCATCGTGGCGAACGAGAGGGCGGTCAGTCCGGCGCCCAGGCGCGTGACCCGTTCGGGGCCGAAGCGATCCGCGATGCGGCCCGCCACGGGTGCACCCAGCGCCCCGGCCGCGCCGGCCAGGCCGAAGGCTCCGGCGGCCGCGCTGCCCAGGTGGAACGGTGCGCCATGCAGCATCACGGCGAGGGTCGACCAGAACGCGCTGAAGCCGACCGAGAGCAGGCCCTGCGCCAGCGCGGCCCGGCGCAATGCGCCGTGCTCGCGCCACAGGTTGGAGAGTGAACCGAGCAGGGCACGGTACGTGAGCGTGCTGGTCGGGCGGAAGCGGGGCAGGCCGCGCCAGGCCACCACGCCGATCAAGGCCACGCTGGCGGCGGCAATCATGTACATGGCGCGCCAGCCGAAGTGCTCGGCGACCACGCCGCTGATGACGCGAGACAACAGGATGCCGAACAACAGGCCGGTCATCACCGTACCGACCACCTTGCCGCGATGCTTTTCGGGCGCCAGGGTCGCGGCGGCCGGCACGATGTCCTGCGCCAGGGTCGCCGCCAGGCCGACGGCGAAGCTCACCGCCAGCAGCACGCGGATGCCCGGGGCGATGCCGCCCAGCAGGAGCGCCACGCTCAGGAGGGCGGCCTTGGTGAGGATGATGCGGCGCCGATCGAAGCGGTCGCCGAGGGGCGTCAGCAGCAGGATGCCCAGCGCGTATCCCAGCTGGGTAAGCATGGGCACGAAGCCCACCGCTGTGTCCGAGGCTCCGATGTTGGCCCCGATCACCCCCAGCATCGGCTGGCTGTAATAGATGGACGCCACCGACAACCCGGCGCCCGCGGCCAGCAGCAGGCGCAGGCCACCCGACAAAGACTCGCTGCCGCCAGGGCTGGCGGTCGCGGGCTGGGACGGCGTTGCCATCGTGGCGGAGGCTGTCGAGGCGACGGTGCCGTTTCCGGCGGCTCCATGTACGGCACGAATGAAGGACATGATGTTCACCCCTGGCGCTGCGAGATGGGGCAACAGTGCGCCAGACGTGTGGACATCGGTAGTAGCGTGCCTCGCACAGTGGATATACGCTTCGCGTATAACGCCGCGCGAAGTGTACCGTCATGCCCAATCATTCGAAGCCGCCCCGGATGCGGAGGTCCCCACCCGCTGTGCCAGCCACCGCCGACCGGCTCGAGCTGATGCAGACCTTCATCCGCATCGTCGACGCCGGCAGCCTGTCCTCCGCCGCCGCGCAGATGGGCACCACGCAACCGACGGTGAGCCGCCGGCTGCAGGCGCTGGAGCGCTCGCTGGGGCTGCGGCTGCTCCAGCGCTCCACCCACGCCATGAAGCTCACCGAGGACGGCGTGCGCTGCTACGAACGCGCGAAGGAGTTGCTGACCAACTGGGAGACGTTCGAGTCGGACCTGCGGGGAGCGGGCGACGAACCGGAGGGCACGCTGCGCGTCGTGGTGCCCCACGCGTTCGGGCAACAACTGCTGGTGGGGCCGCTGACGGAATTCCTGAATCGCCACGCGCGGGTATCGGTCGAATGGCTGCTGTACGACCGAGCGGCGGATTTCATCGCGGACGGCATCGACTGCGCGATCCACGTCGGCGAGGTGCATGACCCCAGCGTGGTGGCGATCCGCGTGGCCGAGGTGCCGCGCATCGTCGCGGCCGCGCCGTCAGTGCTGGCGGGCTTGCCCGAGCCGACCCATCCCGACGAGCTCGCGCGGCTGCCCTGGCTGTCGCTGCGCACGTTCTATCGCAACGAGGTCTCGCTGACCCACGTGGCCACCGGCGAGGTCCAGCCCATCTCCTTCCACCCGCGCATGAGCACGGACAGCCTCTATGCCATCCGCAGCGCCGCGGTGAACGGCCTCGGTGTCTGCGTGGCCTCGGCCTGGGTGCTCCACGAGGAGCTCAGGCGGGGTCGACTCCAGCACCTGGTGCCGAACTGGCAGGCCGCGCCCTTGCCCATGTATCTGCTCTATCCGTATGCGCGGTTCCATCCGGCGAGGCTGCGCGCTTTCGTGGAGTTGATGCGGGAGAAGATCCCCGCGGCCATTGCGGTGGCAACGGACGCAGGGAAGGTGTCAGCCCAGACGAAGGGGCCGGGGCCGGGTGTGACTACCCGCCGTTGATGACGAACTGCGACCCCGACTGATTGACGATGTTGCCGTCCGCCGAGCCGGTGATGGTGACGTTCGTCAGCGTCGCGCTGCCGCGGGCGCCGCCCATGGCCAGGATGCCGGCACCGTTGAGCGAGTTGCCGATCCGCACGTTGCTGATCACGACGCCCGGCATGTTGCCGCCACCGTTCTTGAACTGGATGCCATCGTAGGTCGAGTCGTAGATGTCGGTGTCCCGGATGGTGACGCCGGTGATGTCCCGGGTCGACGGGAACAGGGTGATCGCCCCGAACTCCTGAGCCTCGTTCCAGAACGCGCCACCGGTCCGGTAGAGCGCGTTGTTGGCGATCAGCGTCGTCCCCGAGAAGGGCAGCGGATCGTGGTCGGTTGCCAACATGATGCCGGGGTAGTTCATCGTGTCGTAGACCAGGTTGTTCTCGATCGTGTTGCCGTAGCCGCCGTAGATCGCGATGCCGTTCGCCCGCCAGGGCAACTGGACCGTGTTGTTGATGAAGTGGTTGTCGTGGGCGATGTCCAGCGAGGGGTCCTTGACGTAGCGGTTGGCCCAGACCGCCAGGGAGTCGTCACCGGTGGTGCGGAACGACGAGTTGAACACCCGCGAGTTCCTCGTGCCGTTGGTGAAGTTGATGCCGTCCGCATAGGTGTCGCGGATGCGCATGCCACTGAACTCCAGGCCATCGGCTGGACCCCACAGCTCGGGGATGTTGTCGTAGTCACGACCCACCCAGACAGCCACGTTGGCGTGCTCGATCCACACGTTGGTGATCTTCGTGTTCTTGCCGAACCGGCCGTTCAGACCCACGCCGCCCTCGGCGTTGCCGTCACCCCCACGGATCCGGCCGGAGCCGAAGATCGCGATGTCGGAGATCTGCACGTTGTCGTCGATGTCGAAGCCGAAGTTGCCCTCGTGGGGGTGGTTGATGCTCGCCGTCTGGTTCTGCGGCTCAATGGTGGAGTAGAGCTGGGAGTGCCACATGCCCGCGCCGCGGATCGTGACGTTCCGGATGCCCACCTGGTTGTACTGTCCGCGGTTGAGTGGGTCGTCGGTGAGGATCTTCTTCTCCTGCCGCCACTGTCCCGCCGGAATCCACACGCAGCTGATGACGCCGTTCTGATCGTCCGTCACCGCCCGCTGGAGGGCGTCCGTGTCGTCGATCCCGTCGTTCGGCACCGCGCCATAGCTGGTGATCGAGGTGCACTCGGCGGGCTTGCTCGCCGGCGGCGCCACCAGCTCGAGGTCGATCAGGTCGATGATGTAGAACGCCGCCGTGTCCGTCGCGTCGCGTTGCAGGCGGAACGTGGTGCCGACCGGGTAGGTCTGCGCGAGGAGCGCGTGCGACTCGTCGAACAGCCGCCGGGCGTCGGCCTGGGGCGTGTTGGTCAGCGCCTCCGGGCCGTCGGTGTTCCCGTACAGCCAGCTGTGCCTCGACGAGAGCGTCAGCTTCTGGACGAAGGTGCCGTTGGCGTACAGGCTGATCGTGGCCTCCTGGCCGCCTCCGCCCGACGCGTCGGGGATGGAGTTGCGCACGACGATCGAGTTCGTCGCGTTCGTCGAGGTGAACTCGACGTACTGACCGGTGCTGCTCAAGCGCACGGACTTGCGGCCCGAGGACTCGGTGGCGAAGTTGGTGTGCCCGAAGGTGCGCAGCGGGTCCGTCTCCAGCAAGGTGCCCTGGTAGCGGCCGGCCTCGGCCTCGTAGGTGACCCACGGGACCGCCGCACCGCGCCCGACCACGATCGACTGCGAGAACGTGTTGTTGTTCTCGTTGGTCTCGGCGACGACGCCGGTCGCGTCGGCCGTGGCCGTGACGGTGGCTCCCCCGCTCGTGGCGGTCCAGCTGCCGCTGGTGGTCACGGTGACGGTCGCGCCAGCGGCGACGGCCGGAGTGGTGGCGTCGAGCGTGCTGCCGCCCACCACGACACGGGTGACCGTGGTCGCCCCGACCGCCGAGGTCCCGCGGTTCTTCACCGCCACGCTGAACGTGACCGGCGCTCCGACGGCCGGGTTCGCGGGGTTCGGGCTGATGCTCAGCACCTGCAGGTCGGGCCCGGGAGGCTCCGACACCGTGAGCCGGGTCGGGTTGCTGAAGGCGTTGTTGCTCTCGTCCTGCTCGACGACGACGCTGTCCGGGTCGACGACGGCGCCGATCGTGTAGGACCCGGCGGTCAGCTTCCCGATCGGCGCCGACACGGTCGCGACCGCACCGGCCGCGAGACCGGCGACGGCGGCCGTGGCGACCGCGGCACCGTTGACGGTGAGGTTGACGCTCGTCGCCGCCGATGACCGGGTGCCGGCGTTCTTCACCGTGGCCGTCAGCGTGATCGTGTCGGACTCGAGCGGCGAGCCCGGCGTCGCGGTGACTCCGGTGACCGTGAGGTCGGGGTTGGGCGAGGGAGTGCCATAGACCTGGAGCTCGGCGACCTGGCCGTTCCCGGACCCGGTGTTGCCCGTGAAAACGACCCGGACGTCGGCGGCGGTGCCGGTGAACGGAACGGTGACCGTATTACCGGTCGCCGGGTTGAACGTGTACGCCGAGGAGGCCTTGAGCGTGGTCCACGACCCGCTGGCCTGGCCGCGGCCCTGGAGCTCGAAGGTCTGGGTGCGGGTCGCCCAGACGGAGGCCGGAGGAAGCTTGATGACGACGCCCGAGAGGTCGGCGTTCGTGCCGAGCGAAACCGTCAGGGTGCTCGGGTACTGGCCGTTCGCGCCCTCCCAGTAGGTGTCGGTCCGGTCGTCATTGGCGTTGGTGGCCACGAACTGCCACTCCGTCGAGGAGCCCACGATGGGCTTGCCGAGGGCGAGGTTGGTGCCGGTGGGTGGAGGCGGATCCGTCGGCGGGTTGCCGGAGGTGCCGCGGACCTCGAGCTCGGAGAGCTGGCCGGCATTCCAGCCGGTGTTGGCGGTGAGGTTGACGCGCACGTAACGCGCGGACGTGTCCGGGACGTCGATCGTCACGGTGTTGCCCGTGGACGGGTCGAACGTGTAGGACGCGCTCGCCGTGAGGGTGGTGAACGAGGAGCCGTCGAGGGAGGACTGGACGGACAGGGTCTCGTTGCGAGCACCCCAGCCCGCCGGGAGCCGCAGGACGACGTCCTCGACGGTCGCGGTCGAGCCCAGGTCGACCTGGGCCCACTGGGGGAAGACGCCGTTGGTCGATTCCCAGTAGGAGCCCTGGTTGCCGTCGGTGAGGTTGTTCGCCGTGTAGGAGCCGTTGCTGCTGCTGGCGGAGGCGGGCTTGCCCGTGGAGAGCACCGTCAGGGCCGCGGACACGCTCCGCGCGGCGACCGGCACGCTCACCGGCGCGACATCTTGCCTGTCAGACGAGCCACCCGCCGGGGTGCACGCACTCGTGAGAAATGGAATCGCGCATACGGCGCGAAGCAATGTCTTTGAATATTTGAAGTGGAGCATGAATCTTGCCTCGATCAGACGGAGAGTGAAATGTGTCACCAGGCCTAATAGAGGCATTCGCAACGGGTTTTGGGTTAACAAAACCACCTTCTTGAAAGGGGAAAGATGAACCGCTGGACCTCATTGGCCGTGCTCGCGGTGTGCGTACTCGCTTGCTCCGACGCATTCGCGCAGATGCTGTCCAACCGGACGCCCCCGCAGCACCGGGTGGTCCACCGCAACACGTTCGCGCTCCGGAACAATCCGCTGGGGCTCTTGTACGAAGGGCGCTTCGCGTACCGCTTCCGCCTGTACGAATCGGAGTCGCAGGCGCTGCGCGACAACTTCGTGGGCATCGGGCTCGCACCCGGAGGAAGTCCGGCGTTTGCTCGCGTGGGCGCGTATGTGGAATTCCAGCCCGCGACGGTCCTGGGCTTCTGGGCGGTCTACGAATACGTGGGGTACTACGGGACCTTCAATCTGTTTCAGTCGTTCCCCAACGCGTCGTCCGACTTCTCCGACACCACGATCCAGGCCCGGGGCGGCCTCCCCAAGGACGATCCCCTTCGCAGCTATCCGACGTCAGGCACCCAACTCACCGTGGGCACGAACCTGAACTTGAAGGCCGGCCCCATCGTGCTGAGAAGCCAGGCACGGCTGGTCCGCCCTGACTTCAAGGTTCGAGCCGGCGATTCCGTGTTCTACGACCAGTTCTATGACCTGCTGATGCCCAACCAGGGACTTGCCGTGTTCAACGATCTGGATCTGCTCTACCAGACCGACTTCCAGTTGATGGCCGGCCTTCGCTACCACGTGGGCGTGCCGTTCTATTCGAACGAGCAGCTTCCTCCGGGCAGCACGGTGAAGAACTCGGTGCAACGGCTCGGACCCTTCCTCGCCTACCGCTTCAAGGATGAAGACGGCGCGGCCTTCAACCAGCCCTCGCTCGCGCTGGTGGTGAATTGGTACCTCCAGCACCGCTACCGGACCGGTGCGGACAGTTCGGCGGCGCTGCCGTATCTAGCGTTGGCCTTCAACGTGGTCGGGGACCTGATGCCACTGGACTGAGGTGGGCTCCCCCCCATTTTCCCCATTGCTCTTGTTCGCGCGTACGCGTCTTTGTGTTACCAATGAGGTACGGGGCCGACCAGAAAAGGAAGTATCGCGTGAAGCCGACCCCGCCTCCGCCGTACTGGTCTGCCACCGTCGTGCTGCTCGGGGTCCTGGGCCTCGGCTGTCCCAGTACTCCTCCTTCGTACCGGGTTCGCGTCACTCCCGAGACGGTGACCTATTCCCCTAGCACCAAGAACCCGGGTCTCCCGGAGCTGGAAGTGGCGGCCGTGCTCGAGGACCCGGATGGAAACCCGGTGCCCGGCACCTCGTTCTCCTGGTCGAGCTCGGACGATTCGATTGCCAGCTTCGCGAATGTGAGTGAGCAGGGCCGTGCCCAGTTCCGGGCTTACAAGAGCGGCTGTGCCCTCCTCACGGCCGAGGCGGACTCGCCCTCTGGCAAGGTGAGTGGCACCTCGCGGGCCACCATCAGGTATCCCGAGGAGATCCGCCCGCAGCCCTCGGGCTATCTGCTGACTCCGGGCGAGGCGTTCTCCATCCTGCTCGATTCGAGCACGTCCGTGAAGCCGGTGACCTGGACCACCACCGATGCCGCGGTCGCCACCGTGGACGAGCAGGGCCGGGTGACGGCACGGGGGCCGGGACACGCCCGCATCATGGCCAGTTCCTCCCCTCGCCAGGGCTGTGAGAGCAGTTGGACCGTGAGCTCGAGCACGGAGGTCGAGGTGCGGCCCACGCCCCTGCGGTTCTCCACCGTGCAGGCGTCCTCGAATCTGCCCATGCCCAGCGCGTGTGCCCTGGACGCCGAGGGGCGCCTCCATTGTTGGGGGGCGGTGGCCGGTCTCAGCCCGGCGATGTCGTGCGTGGTGGATTTCGCGGTTCACCCTCCCATCGAGATCTCGTGCCAGACCGTTCCCCTGCCGGTGACCGAGGGCGTGCGGTTCACGCAACTCGCCCATCGATGTGGCCTGACGGACTCCGGACAGGTGCGTTGCTGGGAGAAGTCCTTGGAGGCTCAGCCGCCCCCGCTTCCCACCGCCCCCCTGAGCCAGCTCTCGGCGGGGTCACGCCACTCCTGCGGTCTCACGAGCACGGGCCAGGCCTGGTGCTGGGGCAACAACAGCCTGGGACAGCTCGGCGTCAATGACTTCTGCCCCGGGCCCGTCTGCGGTGACAACCAGGTTCCCAGCCCCGTCGCCGGAGACCTCCGCTTCACCCGCATCGACAGCGGCTCCGACCACACCTGCGCGCTGGATGCGGACAACCAGGCCTGGTGCTGGGGTGCGGACGCCTCCGGGCAGCTCGGCGGTGGTGCTGTCTCCACGCAGACCTGCCGGGATGGAGCGCCCTGCGCAACCTCGCCTCGCGCGGTCGTGGGGAAGCTCGCCTTCCAGGACATCGACGCCGCCATGGGAACGACCTGTGGGCTCACCACCTCGGGCGAGCTGTATTGCTGGGGTCAGAACCTGGGCCCGACCCCCACCCGGATGGAGGGATTGCCCGCCTTCGTCTCCCTCGAGGAGGGGTGCGGTCTCACCGCCGAGGGAAAGGCGTATTGCACGGGCACGCAGGGCGGCCTGCTGGCCACCCCCGTGGCGCCCGAGCTGCGCTGGCGCTCGCTCTCGTGGACGGTGAGTGGTTTCTTCTGCGGCCTCACCACCGAGGGAGTCGCGTACTGCGGTGGGAGTGAAAACCGCGTAGGTGAGCTGGGCAACGGCACGGGAGGCATCACCTGGGGCGTGAACAGGGGGCTCGCCCCCGTGCTCGGCCAGTAACGGTGATGCGGCGGGATTGTTACCCGGCCTCGCCCCAGCGCTGGCGGGCCAGTTCCAGGACGCGGGCGTTCTCGGGCACCCGCGTGAGGTAGCGCTCCCGGATGGCTTCCTCGGGAATCTCCTCGGCTCGGGAGCGCACGCACGCCAGCGCCTCACGCAGGGCCCGCTCGCCCGTGGCGGTGTCCCCCAGGGCGAAGCACGCCTCGGCCAGCACCTGGAGCAGCCCCACCCTGGCGAATCCCTCCCCGCCGACCCCCGCGAGCTGGCCCAGCGCGGACTCCACCTCCCGACGTGCTTCCGCCGCTCGCCCCTTCGCCAGCAGCACGGCCCCCAGGGCCCCGCGCGCCGGGAGCAGGTAGGGCACGAACGGCTCCAGGACCTCGCAGGCCCTGCGCGCCCGGCTCAGCGCCTCGTCCAGGTTCCCCTCGTTCTCCGCGAGCCGGGCCAGCACCAGGAGCGTGGAGCCCAGGCGCACCCGGTTGGGGGACTGCTCGTCCACCGCCCCGTGGAGCAGGGTCCGCGCCTCCTGCTGATGTGCCGGCTCGGGGCTGGCGGCCAGCACGATGGCCAGGGACTCGCGGGCGTGGGCGAGGGTGAAGCGCCGCCCCCCGCGCAGGGCCAGGGCCAGGCCGTGGCGGAGCCGCCCCACCGCGCCCTCCGTGTCTCCCAGGGCTTGCAGCGCGCGTGCCGCCCAGATGTGGACCGCCACCGTGTTGCGCTGCTCGCCCACTTCCTGGAAGGACTTCTCGGCCCGTTGAATCCAGCCCAGCGCCTTCCACGGACTGTTCGTCAGGTGGAAGTCCCTGAAGCAGAAATGGGAGTACATCCAGCCGCGCACGATTCCGTCCTGGGCGATGACGTCCTGGCCCGTCCGCTCCATCCGCTCGATGCAGGCCTGGTACTCGCGCATGGCACCGAAATAGAAGGTCATGCTGCTCATGAAGCAGAGCGCCAGGGCGTAGGCGCTCCGGGCCTCGGGCTCCGGCTCGGCCTCCATCAGCAACCGGAACAGGGCGAGCAGATGCTCCTTCTCGCTCTGGCCAATACCCAGGCACAAGCCACCCATCAGCCTGCACCACTGGGTGCTGCCCGCCCTCAGATGGGGGAGCACGGCGCGGCCCAGCGTGGACATCGTCGCGAAGTCATCCATCCAGAAGGCGGCGGTGGCCTGCAACGCCTTCAGCCGCGCCTCTTGCTCGCCCCGGGGCTCCAGCGCCAGAGCCGCCGCCATGCACCGCTCCAGACCCCGCATGTCGTTGCGCTCGAAGTGGTGCTCGGCCGCCAGGGTGTAGAAGTGGATGGCACGCTCGGGCCGCTGGCCCAGCCGGAAGTGCTCGGCGAGGACCTGGGGATCGCTCTCCCCGGCCTGCTCCAGCCACTGGCCCGTCAGCGCGTGAGCGCGTGGCTTGTCCGCGTCGGGGACCAGGCCCTGGGCCGCGTCCCGCACGAGCGCGTGGCGGAAGCGGTACTCGAGATGACCCGGAAACCGGCTCGTGGGTTGCGGCTCCACCAATTCCAGCGCCACCAGGTGCTCCAGCCATCCTTCCAGCTTCGGACGCGAGCACTCCTCGCCCAGCAGCGCCGACACGCCTCCGTCCCAGAAGGAGCGGCCCAGGAAGCTGGCGGCCAGCAACACCTGTCGGGCCCTGGGCTCCAACCGTCCCAGGCGCGCCTGGAGCATGGCCAGCACGGTCTCGGGCGCGGTCCCCCCCCGCGCTTCCGCCTCTCCGCGGATGAGCTCCTCCAGGAACAGGGGATTGCCGGCGGCCTGCTCCACGAGCCGCTCGATGAGGGCGTCGGGTGTCTCCGGGCCCAGCACCTCGCGCACCAGCCGCGTGGCCGCCCGGGACTGCAGCCCTCGCAGGGAGAGCTTCTGCGTCCACCGGATTCCGAGCGCCGGCGGCAGTTGCTCCGCGTCGGGACGGGACAGGGCCAGCACCATGAGGGGCTGTTCCGCCAGCTCCCGCAGCACCTCGTCCACGAGCCTGACGGTGAGCCCATCGCCCCAGTGCAGATCCTCCAGCATCAGCAGCACCGGGTGGTGGGCGCACTCGGCTCGGAGGAACGTCACCAGCACCCGGCCCAACTGGTTGCTCAACAACTGCGGGTTGCCGCGCGCGGCGCGCAGCCGGGGACTGTGCTCGTCCGGAAAGGGGATGCCACACAGCTCGCCGAGGAACTCGGCCACCTCCTGTGCCTGGGGCGCGGGCAGATGGCGGGAGAGCCGCTGGAGCAGCCGTGTCCTGCGCACCTCGAGCGGCTCGGCACCCGTCACGCCACACAGCCGGCGGAGTGCATGGCCCAGCAGTCCATCCGCCGAGCCGGCGCTCATGGGGTCTCCCCGGCCCAGCAGCACCAGGGCCTGATGGCCCTCGCGCTCCAGCCGGCGCATGAACTCGTGGCGCAGGCGGGACTTGCCCATGCCGGCCGGGGCCCGCACCAGCACCGCCTGCGCGGCGGACTCCAGGACACAGGTGCCGAAGGCCAGCTCCAGCAGGGCCAGCTCCTGCTCCCGGCCCACGCAGGGGGTGGGCCTGCCCAGCAAGGGGCGGGACTCGTCCGCGCCGAGCTGCTCGCCCTGGAGCTGGAACACGCCGGACCGGGCGCGTGTGAGCTGGAAGCCGGGGCCCAACAACCCCGCGGTGACCTCATCCAGCAGCACCGGGGTGGCGGCTTCGGGAGAGGCGCCCTCGAGCTGTCGCAGGAGCTGGCCCGCGCGGTCCACGGCCTCGCCCACGGGCCGGCCGGACTCGAGCCGGCCGGTGGTGAGCACCACGGCGGCTCCGGGCCAGCGCTCCTGGATGAGGAGGGCACAGCGCGCCGCGAGCACCGCGGGATCGCTGGCCGAGCCATGCATCGCCACCAGGGTGGCCACCAGCGCGCCGTCGGCGAGCTGCTCCACCTGCACCGCCTGGGACGAGAGCAGGTTGCGCAGCGTGTCCCGCAGCGAGTCCCATGATTCCGGCTGTCCGCTGGAGGGTCCGCTCGTCGCGGAGGGCGCGGCCAGCAGCACGCTGACGAGCCGCTGCTCCCCCTGGAGCAACCCGGGACCTGGAGCCCGTGGAACACGGGCCGTGGAGGTGCCTGTCTCCCGCGGGGAGTCGAGTGCCTCCAGCACGCGCAGCAGGCTGGCCACGTCGGGAGGCCGCTGCGCGGGCTCCTTGGTGAGCATGTGCTCGACCAGCGCGATCAGGGACTCGGGGAGCTCGGGGCGGAGCGAGCGCAGGGACTCGGGCTGCGTGAAGAGAATCTTGGCCAGGGCGGCGACGAAGTGGGGGGCGGTGAAGGGGGCCTTGCCCGTCAGGCACTCGTAGAGCACGCAGCCCAGGGAGAAGATGTCGGCGCTCCGGGTGAGCGGAGCACGGCCCAACGCCTGCTCGGGGGCGATGTACCCCGGAGTGCCCAGCACCACTTCACTGCCCGTGAGGCTGGTGGAGGGCCGCAGGTAGCGCGCCAGACCGAAGTCGAGCAGCACCACGTCCTCGGGCCGGCCGTGGTGCAGGAAGAGGTTGGAGGGCTTGAGGTCGCGGTGGATGATGCCGCACTGGTGCGCCGCGTCGAGCGCCTCGGCCGCGCTGCGCAACAGCGACAGGGACTCCTGGAGACTCAAGGGCTGACGTGCGAGCCGCCGCGCCAGGTCCTCCCCTTCCAACCACTGCATGGCCAGGAAGGGCTGGCCCTCCTCGCTCTGGCCGTGGGCGACGTAGGAGACGATGCCGGGGTGGCGGAGCTCCGCCAGCATCGCGGCCTCTCGACTGAAGCGGTGCAGGGCCTCGGCGCTCTCGGCGTGCAGCAGCTTGAGCGCCACGCTCTGGCCAGAGTGCGCGTCCACGGCACGGTAGACGAAGCCCATGCCGCCATGGCCCACCAGGGCCGAGAGTGTGAAGCGCCCGGCGATGACCGTGTTCTCCAGGAGCGCGGAAACAGCGTCGGGGGACCGAACCGGTGGGGACCGGCCGGGGAGGAGTCGCATAGAGGGTCTGGAGTCTAGAGCCGCGAGAAGAACGGACCTACTGCCTCCGCGTGTCGCGCCCACGCAGTCGCGTGTCGCCACCACGCGGTTCGGCGTTCAGGGTCGTTCCCGCGCACAGCATGCATGGACCATTCCACGCTCGCGCCGCCTTCGAGCCCTCCGAGGGCCCGGGCGTGCGCCAGGGCTCTCTCCTGGCGACTGGCACGGCGGGTGCTCACGGGGGGCCCTCCCTCCCTCGGACGACTCCGTCCCAGACGCGCATGAACGACAGGTACGACAGCAGGATTGGTGGTGGTGTTCTCCGGAACGGTCTTCCCTCACGCACGGAGAGTGAGGACATCTTCGTCGCGCGGTATCGGGAGTGGCTCCTGGTGAAGGCGAGGAGCGTGTGCCGCAATCCGCATGACGCGGAGGACCTCGCGCAGGAGACCCTGCTGCGCTTCCTCCAGGCCGCGGGCAGGGGCGAGGCGTTTTCCCATGAGCGGGAGTGTGAGGCGTGGCTGACCACCACGCTCACACGCCTCCACTATGACCAGTGGCGGGCGAGCAGGAGCCGGGCCCACTGGGCGAAGGATCCGAGCTTGAATGGCGAGGCCCAACGGGCATGGGCGTCCAGTGCGCGGCCCGTCTACGACGCGCTTCGCCCAGGCCCTCGAAACACTGAGCCCCAAGTTGCGGACCACCTTCGAGCTGCACGCGGCGGGACAGAAGTACCAGGACATCGGCCGCTCCCTCGGCCTCTCGATAGGGACCGTGTCCAAACGGCTGCACGATGCCCGAGCGAAGCTCCAGAAGGTGCTCCTGCCGCTCGCCGACATGGGCCTGAACTGAAGGCTGTTTGCTGAGGAACCTCGGGTCGGCGTAGAGGAGAGCGATGTTCGACCAGCTCCCCTCCGTTGTCACAGCGCTCCAGGCCGCGAGGCACTTCGAGCAGGCCGCGCGTGTGGTGCTCCGCACGGCGTTGCTGCTCGGTGAGGAGGCGCTGGAGGCCAGTGCCTTCGCCCGCGAGGGCCGGCTGCTGAGGGGCGTGGTGCACCTGCGGCCGGACGACGCCTATCGCCGTCTGGTGTCGTTGGAGTGGGAGTCGCTCGCGACCTCGGCACCCGGCGAGGAGCCCCTCCAGACGGGTGAGCAACCCCAGGGGGCGCTGCTGACGTCCGCCTCCGCCTGGCGCGCGGTGGTGGAGCACGGCTGTGCCCTCTCCATCGACGTGGGCCTGGGCACGCTGAGTCCGCATGAGGGCGCCGCCCGCGGCATCCCCGCGCCGGGCCTGCTGACCACCCCCTTCACCCCCGAGAGCCAGGAGCGGCTGTTGAGCCGCCAGACCACGCACGTGTGTGTCCTGCCGTTGCGTGGGGTGGGCGGGCGCATCGACGGAATGTTGGTGCTGGAGGCGAGCTGCGTGGCGGCGATCGGCCAGGAGTTCATCTGGCGGCAGGTGGGGCCTCGGCTCCAGCTCGCCGCGGACCTGGCCGCGCCCTACCTCTCGGGCCTGCCGCATGAGGGCGCCCTGCCAGAAACGGACGAGTTCCTGCCCGTGGTGGGCGCCTCCATGGCCAACCTGATTGGTGTGCTGCGCGTCTTCGCGCAACAGGAGGAGACGCTGCTCATCAGCGGCCCCACCGGCGCCGGCAAGTCCCGCCTGGCCCGCTGGTGCCATGAGCGCTCCGCTCGGCGCAGGGGCTCCTTCGAGAGCCTGGACCTGATGATGGTGCCCGAGGAGTTGCAGATGGGAGAGCTCTTCGGCTGGCGCCGGGGCGCCTTCACGGGCGCGGTGCGGGACAATCCCGGCTGCCTCGCGCGGGCCCAGGGCGGCACGTTGTTCATCGATGAGATCGACAAGCTGTCGCTCAAGGCGCAAGCGGGGCTACTGCACGTGTTGGAGGAGCGGACGTACCGCACGCTCGGGGACGCGGCGAGCCAGCAGCGGGCCAACGTGCGCTTCATCATCGGCACCAACGCGGACCTGCGAGAGTCGGTCCGGCGAGGCACTTTCCGGGAGGACCTGTTCTACCGCATCAACGTCCTGCCCGTCCGGGTCCCGCCCTTGGAGGAGCGCCGGGACGAGATCGCCGCCTGGGCGCGCTACATGCTGGAGCGCCACCATCAGGAGAAGACACCCGCGGGCGTGGTCCGCCTGTCCGCGGACGCCGAGAAGCGGCTGGAGTCATGCGCCTGGCCCGGCAACCTGCGGCAGCTCGACAACATCATCCGGCGGGCCTACACGCTGGCGCTGGTGCAACGGGGCGGGGTCGGGCAGGAATTGGAGCTGCGGGAGAGCCACGTCGAGCAGGCGCTCGCATACGAGGAGGGCCGGCAGGAATCGCTGGTGGGAGTGCTGGGACAGGCGGCTCGCGCCTTCGTACAGGAGGCGCAGCGCCGGGAGAGCCCCCTCGACATCGACTTCGCCGAGTGCCTACGAGGCTTCGTGCTGGCCGAGGCGGTGCAGCAGGTGGGACGGGAGGAGGCCTTCCGCCTGCTGGGGCGCGAATCGCTGGTGAAGAGCCGCAACCATCTCAAGGCGCTCCGTCAGGAATTGAAGAAGGCGGAGGCCCTGTGCAAGGAGGTGGGGCAGCCGATCCCCGCCTTGTTCGCGCAGGCGGAGGGCACGGATTCGCGGGGCACGAGCTGAACGGGCCGGGCACGACCCTCGTGGAGTCGAACCCGGCCCCGGGTCACCTGTCCGAGAGGGACGGAGACATCAGGTCATGCAGACGTGGACCGACGCATCGGGGAACGAGCTCAGCGAGCCATCCGGTACCACGAAGTGGTTGGCCCAGTCGTAGCTGTCGGGGTTCTGGATGAGGAACTTCCCGCCGACGCCGATGAGGTAGATCTGCCCGCTGGACCGCTCGCGCAGGCGGGTGCCGCACTCGGGGGTGTTCGACACGGTGGACGTGGAGGTGTCCGGCACCACGTTCACATTGCTCCAGCCACCGTAGTACGCCACCTCGTCCTCGGTGTGGACCCAGAACTTCGCGGCTCCGAACGTGACGTACACCTCGGCGTGCGAACGCTCGCGCACCATCATGCCGTTCACCGGGCGGTAGAAGAGGTAGTAGTTGTTGAGGCTGCCCTGAGGAACGGTGCGGACGTCACTGGTCCCACCGAAGTACCCCAGCTCATCCATCGACGGGAAGCCCCACTTCTTGTGGCCGATGATGAGCTAGATGGTGTCGAGGTTCCGCTCCTTCAGCTTGGTGCCCTCCTGGGGATAATCGGTGATGCCGGACAGGGTGCTGGACGAGACGTTGTAGGTGAAGAGCCAGTTGCTGAAGTACGGCTGCTCCGAGGCGGGGATGGAGAACTTCGCCCCCCCGGCGATCACGTAGCGATCGCTGGAGACGGCGGAGTTGATCAGGATGGAGCCGTCAGGGTAGGGGGAGTAGGTCTGGGCCTGGGCCGACTCGCCGCCGAGCAGCACCACCGCCACCGCGAACACAGCGAGCAGACCACGGGTGATTCGGGAAAGCATGTGTAACTCCTTGTCTTGATGTCTTGGAGGGAGAAGCGGGGGGACTCAGGGCTGCCGGCACGGGGTGAACTTCGGGAACGGGTTTCCGGTTCCGAGCTGGCCGTCGCCGTTGACCTACATCCCTTCATGTCTTCTCTCTCTTCGTTTTCACCGCGAGTCATTGGGCGGACTGCCGCCCATCGGGCTCCACCTGCCTTCGTTGGGCCAGGTGGAGCCCGTCTCTGAAAGACGGAACCCGCGGCGTTTCTTACATTCGGGGCGTGCGAATCCGTCCGCCCGCCCCGGTAACGGGAAGGGCAACCTCTATTGGTAGCGGCGGGAGTCGAAGCCGCCGCTCGGAGCCTCCGGCAAGGTGGACGCTCATCCCTGCGGAGTCAGCTCTACCCAGCGGCGCTCCTCATGGGAGCGTCGCGCCGCATCCAGCACGAGCTGATTGCGCCACCCATCCTCGAAGGTGGCCGCGCTCTCCACGGACGAGAGACCCTGCCGCAGCGCCTCCGCCACCTCCCGGGCGAAGAGGCGGAACCCCCGGGCCCACTCGTTGTCCGGCAGTCCGGCCGGAAGTGGCTCCAGCGCGGGCAGCGCCACGGGCTCCCACGTCCGCGAGCCCACCGCCGAGCGCCAGAGTTGATGACGCTCGATGCGCAGCGCGCCCTGGGCTCCGAAGACCTCCACCACGTGCACGGGCTCTCCCGCGGCCACCGAGGACAGATCCACGGTGGCGGTGACGTCCTGCCCGAAGCGCAGCAGCACGGACGCCTCTTCGTCCGCGGTGACGGGCCGCGATGCCCTCGTCCCCGGCTCCACCCGCTCCGCCGTGTGTGTCTTCAACGCGCCCAGCACCGCCGAAGGCTCACGCCCCAGGAGGAACCGCAACGCATCCACCGCGTGCGAGCCGATGGCCCCCAGCACTCCCCCACCCTGTCCGGCATCGGACCACCAATCCCAGGGCCGCGAGGCCGACGCACGGTTGTCACTGCGATGCGCCACGCGCGCATGCCGCACCGCTCCGAGCCCGCCCTCGCGGATGAGCTCCCGGGCCCTCCGGCGCGCGGGGAGGAAGCGCAATTCGTGGTCGAGGAGTGCGAGCAGTCCCCGCGCACGGGCCTCGGCGAACATGGCCTCGGCCTCGGAGGCATTCAGTGCCGTGGGCTTCTCGCACAACACCGCCTTGCCCGCCGCGAGCGCCTCCACGGACATCTCCCGGTGCAGGGCAGGCGGCGTGGAGATGCACACCAGGTCCACGCCCGGGTGGGCCAGCACATCTCGCCAGTCCGCGGTGGCATGGGGAATGCCAAAGTCACGCGCGACAGCGGCGGCCTTCTCCGGATGCGCGCTGGCGATGGAGATGACGTCCACGCCCGGACAATCCCTGAACGCGGGGACCTGCGTCGAGCGGGCGAACCCCGTGCCGATGATGCCGACTCCGACACGAACCTCTCGGGTCATGCGCACCTCCTGGCGACAGCTTCTTCTGGCTACAGATTCTTGGAGAAGTCGAGGATGAGGCTCAACTCCACCATGTCCGTGTTCACCCCACCCTTCCCGTAGAAGGCCGGGAAGGAGAAGAAAGGAATCACATCGATCCAGAAGCCATGGATGTTGGTGCTGAACCCCGCGGTAACCCCGAGCGGAACCGCGAAGGTGTCGCTGGCCTCGCCGAGGTCGCTGAATCTCACGCCTGTGTTCACTCCCACGTGGAAGTGCGGATTCAACTGATAGAGCCCGGACACTGGAACCCGGAGCCCCACCCGGTCGACGCCGAGCACCCCCACGGGCTGACCGGAGGTACTGATGGGCAGGAAGGCCCTCACATCGAGCCGGGCATGGCCCGAGCGGAACAGCATGAAGGCACCCGGCTCGACACCGGCGAACACGACGCCCGTGGATGAAAAGAAGGCGCGGCCCATCACGCCCAGCTCGAACGGCCGGGAGTCGACTATCTGATACGCCAGCCCCAGCTCCGGGTTGCCATAATGGAACGGCTCGGACAGCACCAGCGGTGCGAAGACCGCGTCCACCATCCACCGGCCCGCGAAGCCGAACAGCACGCCGAGGTTCAACGCCAGGAAGTTGCTCGCCTCCGGCTCCGCGGGCAGCTCGTCCACGAACACCGCGTACGGCAGCAGGATGCGGCTGGGCAGCACGAACCGGCGCTCGGTCAACGGCAGGAAGAACGTGTCCTCCGACTCCGAGGACGTGCCCCCCTCTCCGGGAGCGGGAGCCCCGGCCTGCGCGAGCGCCACGGCGGGAGACAACACGAGGGCCGCGGTGACGGCGAATGCCCCCATCCTCTTCCGAAGGGACCCGGTCTGGCTCATTCCCCTGGAAGCTGAGGGCTTCCGCCGCAAATGAAAAGGCCCCGCCGCCTCGGAGGCAACGGGGCCGGACACTCCCGAAACGGCTCCGCGTTACGGCTTCGCCGGAGACGCGGTGAGCTGCGCCGGGTCGGTGGGCACCTGGATCTCCCCGGAGACAATCTTCGCGCGCAGCGCCTCGACCTTCTCGAGGGCCTCGGCCTTGCCCGGGAACTCCACGCGCACGGGGGCGTAGGTGACGCCGCCCTCCTTCAGGCCCAGCACCACGTCGCCGCCCTGCAGCTTGCCCTGGGACAGGTCACGCACGGCCTCGTAGACGCCCAGGTCCACGCGCTTGAGCATCGACGTCAGCACCGCATCCGGGGCCAGGTGGGACTGGTCCGAGTCCACGCCAATCACAAACACGTTCTTGTTGGCGGCCCGCGCCTCCTTCACCGCCTGGATGACACCCAGGCCGTCCGAGCCCGCCGCGTGGTAGACGACGTCCGCGCCCTTCGTCACCAGGTCCTGGCCCACCTGCTTGCCCGCGGCCACGTTGTCGAAGCTGCCCGTGTAGTTCACCAGCACGGTGGCCTTGGGGTTGGTGGCGGCCACGCCCGCGCGGAAGCCCGCCTCGAACTTCTTGATGAGGGGCACCTCCATGCCGCCCACGAAGCCCACCTTGTTGCCATGGGTGACGAGGCCCGCCAGCGCGCCCACCAGGAAGCTGCCCTGCTCCTCGCGGAACATCACCGTGCGCACGTTGGGCAGGGTGTAGGGCTTGTTGTCCGCGGACACCAGCGGGCTGTCGATGAGCAGGAACTTCGCGTCCGGGTTGCGCTTGGCCACCGTCTCCACGGCGTTCTCGAGCATGAAGCCCACGCCCACGGCCATGGACACGCCCTGGTCCACCAGCAACTGGAGGTTGGGCTCGTAGTCCTCGGGCACCTTGCTCTGCAGCACCACCGGGGTGATGGCCACCGGGGCGATGTTGCGCGAGGCCAGGTCCTGCTGGAGCGTCTCCTTCAGCTCCTCCGGGGTGGCGTCCTTGTAGCTGCCCCCCTCCATCTTCTTGCCCGCGCCCCACAGCTCCAGGCCCCGCAGCGCCGAGTCGTTGAAGGAGTGGTCACCGCGGCCACCCACGTCCGTCACCAGACCCACCTTCAGGGTCTTCTCCTTCGGAGCGGCGGCCGGAGCCTGGGCGGCGGCCTCCGCGGACTTGGCGGGAGCCTCCTGCTTCGTCTCCTCCTGCTTCTTACAGGCGGGAGCGAGTACCAGGGCGGACAACAGGGACAGTCGCAGGACGTGACGGGGAGTGGGCATGGCGCGCCTCTAGCAGAGCCACGCCCGTCCCATCAAGTCAGGCCCGCCGGTCAGGCGAGCAGGGCCGCGCCGATGAGACCGCTGTCATCGCCCAGCTCGGCATCGCTGATGAGCAGCCCTTCACGCGCAGTGGTGGAGGCGTACGCCTGGACTCCCTCCAGCACGCGCCGCCGGATGCCCGGACAGTGGGAGAGCACGCCGCCGCCCAGGATGAGCCGCGCCGGGTTGAGCACCGTCACCTGGTTGGCCACGGCGATGGCCAGCATGAGGCTGGCGCGCTCGTAGATTTCACGCGCCTCCGCATCGCCCGCCTCCGCCGCCTGCTCCAGCGTCACCGGCGTCACCCGGGCCGGGTCTCCGCCCGTCAGCTCCAGCAGCACATGCGAGCGCCCGGTGGCCAGCAGCTCCCGCGTCTGCGCGATGAGGTTGTGCCCACCCGCGTAGGCCTCCAGGCAGCCCAGCTCGCCGCAGCCGCACCGGCGCCCGTTGGGCACCACCTTGGTGTGGCCCAGCTCGCCCGCCACTCCGCCCGCGCCTTGCACCAGCCGGCCCCCGGCGATGATGGCGCTGCCCACGCCCGAGCCCACGAACACCGTGTACATGTCCTGGCTGCCGCGTCCCGCGCCGGCGTTGAGCTCGCCCCAGGCGGCGGCCGCCAGGTCGTTCACCAGCTTGACGCTGTAGCCCAGCCGCGTCTGGAGCAGGTTCCCCAGGGGCACATTGCGCCAGCCCAGGTTGGGCGCCACCGCCAGCACGCCCGAGTCCCCATGAATCTGTCCGGCCGCGCCCACGCCGCAGGACTTCACGGACGTGCCCGCCGCATCCACCGCCGCCTTGGCCGCGTGGGCGATGGCCTCCACCACCGCGGACGGGCTGCGCTCCCCGAGCGTCATCTTCGCGGAGGCAACGATCTTCCCCTGCACATCCACCACCGCCGCGCGGGCGAATGTGCCTCCCAGGTCGATTCCAAGCGTGGCCATGTCTGTCCTTTCAGCCCTTCAGCCGGGCAACGAGCGCCGTGACGAGTCCCGCCACTTCCTTGCGTCGCGCCTCATCCTTGAGGCTCCCATCTGGGTTGAAGGCCTCCATGGCGCGGGGCAGGTGCACCTGGGCGGGCAGCACCAGCACGCCCATCGAGGCCATCGTCTGGCGCAGGTGGGGCTGCATGCGCGAGGTGCCGAAGACACCCGGCGAGGCCCCCATCAGCGCCGCCCACTTGTCCTGGAAGAGGCGCTCGGGCGGGCGCGACATCCAGTCCAGGGCGTTCTTCAAGCCGCCCGGGAGGGAGGAGTTGTACTCGGGGCTGGAGATGAGCAGGCCATTGGCGCGCGCCAGCCTGTCCCTCAGCTCCTTCACCAGCGGAGGCCACCCCTGGGCCTCCACGTCCTGGTCGTAGATGGGCAACTGCCCGAGCACCTTGGGGTCCACGACGTCGACCTCGGCGCCCTGCGCGCGGGCCTCCGCCACGGCGAGGTCCAGCAGCTTCTTGTTGAACGCGCCCGTGCGCAGGCTGCCGCACAGGGCGAGAATCTGGGGGGTGGCCATGTGATGGGGCTCCTTTTCTCTAGCTCAGGCTCCAACCTCGCGCTGCATCTTCGCCACCGTGCCCTCGATGAGCTGGCGGATCTCCTCCAGCCGCTCGGGGGTCCGGGCCTCGAAACGCAGCACCAGGATGGGCTGCGTGTTGGAGGCGCGGATGAGGCCCCAGCCATCCGGGAACGTCACCCGCACACCGTCCACGTCCACCAGCGCGTGGCCCGCCTGGCGCAGCCACTCGGTGGCGCGCTTGACGATCTCGAACTTCTTCTCCTCCACCGTGTCCACGCGCAGCTCGGGCGAGGCGAACGTCTTGGGCACGTCCCCGAGCAGCTCGGACAGCTTCTCCTTCTCGTGGGTGAGAATCTCCAGCAGGCGCGCCGAGGAGTAGATGGCGTCGTCGAAGCCGAAGTAGCGGTTCTTGAAGAAGATGTGGCCGCTCATCTCGCCGGCCAGCTCCGCGTGCTCCTCCTTCATCTTCGCCTTGATGAGCGAGTGGCCCGCCTTCCACATCACCGGCTTGCCGCCCTTCTTCGCGATGTCGTCGTAGAGCGTGTAGGAGCACTTCACCTCGCCCACGATGGCCGCGCCCGGGCTCTCCTTCAGCACGTAGCGGCTGAAGAGGATCATCAGCTGATCTCCCCAGAGGATGTTGCCCTGGTCGTCCACCACGCCGATGCGGTCGCTGTCGCCGTCATAGGCGATGCCCACCTCGGCCTTCTCGCGCTTCACCGCCGCGATGAGGTCCTGCATGTTCTCCACCACCGTCGGGTCCGGGTGGTGGTTGGGGAAGCGCGCGTCCATGTCGCAGAAGAGCGGGACGACGTCGAAGCCCATGCTCTCGAAGAGCGGCACGCCCACCGCGCCCCCCGTGCCGTTGCCCGCGTCGATGACGATCTTCATCCCCTTGCGGCCCACCTTCACCGTCTGACGGACGAAGTGGTAGTAGGGCGTGTGGATGTCGAACGGGGTGACGGTGCCCGGCAGCGGGGACTGCTCGAAGTCGCGCGCATCGATGAGCTTGCGCAGCGCCTGGATTTCGGGACCGTGGAAGGTCGTCTTCCCCGCGCCAATCTTGAAGCCGTTGTACTCGGGCGGGTTGTGGCTGCCGGTAATCATCGCCAGGCCATCCACCGGCAGGGTGTTGGCGGCGAAGTAGGTCAGCGGCGTGGGGACGACGCCGACGTCGAGCACGTTCAACCCGGTGGAGGTGAGGCCACGGCAGAGGGCGTCGCGGAAGCGCGTGGAGGACTCGCGGCAATCGCGGCCGACCACGAGCGAGCGTCCACCCTTGCGCCGCACCACGGTGCCGAGTCCCTTGCCCAGCAGCTCCACCACCTCGACGGTGAGGTCTTTGTCCACCAGGCCACGGATGTCGTACTCGCGGAAGATATGCGCGTTCATGAGGCTGTTTCCTGAAGCCCTCGAGGGGGGCTTGTTCGAGGGCGGCGCACTGTACACAAGCGCGGACCAGGGGGGATATCCAAGTGGATTCTGGCCGGGCGCTGGCCATCCCGCCCCTTGGGATTCCGAACGAAAGGGGGGCTCCCCGCCCGGCTGCTGTGCGGGGCTAAGCGGCCGGGACGGCAAGGAAATCTCAGCGCGGGGCCCCCGGGGGTACCTGCGCGCGGTCGTAGTCCACGAGCACCCGGACGATGTCCTCCCGGGAGTCGGTGAGCAGCAGGTAGCGCGCGTACTCCTGGCCCCGGGCGAGCTGCTCCAGCAGCGGGTACACCGGCCGCGTCCGTGTCCAGAAGTCCCGGCCCAGGAAGATCATCGGGCTGACGACGCCCACGGTCTTGTAGTGGTTCTGACAGGCGTCCTGGAAGACTTCCTGGATGGTGCCGGCACTGCCCGGGGAGTAGATGACGCCGCCCTTCGCGATGGTGAGCAGGCCGTCCTCGCGGACGCTGTTGGCGAAGTACTTGGCGATGTGGGTGGCGAAGGGGTTGGGCGGCTCGTGGCCGTAGTGCCAGGTGGGGATGCCGAGGCTCTCGGAGACGGGGCGGTCCTCGTCACGCAGCGGCCAGGCGGCGCGCACCTCGACGGCACGGGAGAGCCACTCCCGGTCCTGGTAGCTCGGCGCTCTGGCGAGAATCTCGAGGGCCGAGGCCAGCTCCGCTTCGGTACGCCCGGCGAACCAGGCCCCCAGGTGCGTGGCCTCCATGGCGCCCGGCCCGCCGCCGCTCACCAGGAAGAAGCCGAGGCGAGCCAGCTCCCGGGCCAGCTCCGCCACGGAGCGGTAGTCGGGCTGCCCCCGGCGCATGGAGTGGCCGCCCATGATGGCCACCACCTTGCGCGGCTGGCCGCGGCTCTGGAGGGCGAGCACTTCCTCCATGGCATCGGTGATGGCGTGGTCGTGGAGCCGCTGCGCCAGCGTGTCCAGGAGCGAGGGTGCATGAGCACCGCCCCGCGCGTGCCAGTGGGCGTAGATGCGGGCGTCGGGCGTGTCCGCGTAGCTCTCGGGACGAGCGGGGTCGAAACCCGCGTAGAGCTCCTCCGGCGAGTAGAGGCTCCCCCGGTAGGGCGAATAGGGCAGCCCGGAGAAGGGCGGAAAGACCATGGCGCTCCGCGCGAGCACGGCCTGAAGCGCCTCCTTCTCGAGCTCACAGCCCAGGAAGACGGTGCCGGTCACATCGGCGCTCAACAGCTCGCGGGTCCTCCCCCTCAGGTCCAGCCCCTGGAGGACGACGTTGGCGAGGCTCCCACCGCTCGCCAGGTGCCGCTCGAATGCCGCGAGGCTCTCAATCTCGACCAAACAGACCTCCGGAAGGACGAAGCACCTCCGAAGGTATCAAGTCAGCGCTCCCACAGGGGCGCCAACTCCAGGGCGAGCGACTCGAAGGGCTCGGCGTGGACGGTGACGTTCCCCAGGTACGCGCCGAGCCGCGACCAGCGCCCGTCATCCAGACGGTACACCTCCAGCATCCGCTGGCTCGGATCCACGAGCCACAGGTGCCGCACGCCCTCGCGGGCGTAGGAGCCCATCTTCCGAACGCGGTCCAGCGCCTCCGTGGAGGGTGACAGCACCTCGCAGACCCAGTCGGGAGCGAGCGTCAGCGCGGTGACATCGGGCATCTCGGGCATGCGCTCACGCCGCCACCCTGCGAGGTCCGGCACCAGCGCCTCGCTGCCCAGGTGCAGCTCGGGCTCGAAGAGAAGCACCCAACCCCCAGGGCCCTCCCCCACCGGGTTCCCGTCGAAGGGCCCCAGCGCCCGGCCAAGCCGGAAAGCGGCCCGGGCATGCACCGTCCTCGGCCGTGGGCTCACGTACAGCTCACCTTCGACGATCTCGCCAACGAAGTTGGACGGGACTTGCTCCAGGTCTTCGTACGTGGCTGCGCGCCGTGGCGGCTTGTCGCTCATGCTCCCAGGATGCAGTCCCGTCCCTGCCGTCGCAACCCGCTCGCCCCACTGTCCGAGGATGTGCTCGCTCATGTGTCCAGCATGCACTTGACCTCTGACATCCCGCCGGACCACCTCACGGCCTGGGTTGGTTGCCAAAGGACTCGACAGCACTCAGTGAGACGCGGAGGGGCGCGCGGGGGCCTCGGTCTGGACCGTGCGCACCCGCTGGACCAGCGCTCGGTAATAGCGGTGCAACATGAGGTTGAGCGGATCCACGCTGAGCGCCTCGGCGTAGCGAGAGAGCGCACCATCGAGCACGTTCTGGGCTTCCATGAGGATGCCCTCGTCGAAGAGCGAACGCGCACGGGCCTCCGCGTCCGGACGGGTGGTGAGGAAGGTCTGGCGCAGGCGCTCCACCGCAGTGGGAGGGATTCCCGCGGCGAGGCAGCGGGCCACGCCCCGGAAGTTGCCCCGCGAGGCATCGAAACGCGCGCGGGCCATCGGCTCTCCGAGCGTCCGCCGGGCGACCTCCACCTTCCCCCGGAGGGCCGCGAGCGCCTGACGCTGCTCGGCGGGGAGGGGCCGCTGCCAGAAGGGCTCCAACCGGCGTTCGGCCTGGGCCACGCGCCGCATCACCTCCGCGAAGTCCGCATGCGGATGGACGGCCAGCAGCGTGTAGGGGTCCTGGCTGAACGCGGCGGCGCGCGACAGGAGTTGCGCGAGCTCCGGATCTGGCGCCGGCTCCGCGGGAGGAGGCGCCAGCGCCTGGGAGATCAGCCGGCGCACGTCGTCGGAAGGCTCGGAGAAGCGGAGGATGAAGCCCTGGCGACCACCCCAGGTGCGCGCCTCCTCCGCGGGCAGCAGGCGCACCACGTCGCACGCGCACTCGAGCGCCCAGCCATTGAGGGACAGCTCCGCCTGGAGGCGCGCGCCGAGCGGCGGCAGCGGCCCATTGCTGGCGATGCGCAGGCCCTCCTCGCTCACGTCGTTCACGAGCGCCGGTTGCAGGCCCAGGCCCCGGGGGTCCTCGAGCTTCACGCGGAAGGCCGGGGGCGCGATGCAGCCGAAGGCGGGCCGCCGCATGGCCTCGTGCAGCGCGGCATGGAGGGCCCGGGCGCTGGCGAAGCGGTCATCGGGACGCAGGGACATGGCCTGCATCAGCACCGCGGAGAGCGCCGGTGGCACGCGCTCCTCGATGACGTGCGGCGGCAGGGGCCGGGAGGGCTTGTGGACGAGGAGCATCTCGCCCATGCGCCCGCCTCCGCCAAAGGGCAACCGCCCGGTGAGCAGCCGGTAGCCCACCACCGCGAGCGCATACAGGTCCGCGCGGCCATCCGGCTCGGCTCGCACCCACAGCTCGGGCGCGAGGTAGGCCGGGCTGCCCACCACCATTCCGGCGCCCAGCTCCTCCTCGGTGAAGCCCGCGGCCAGGGTGCTCGCCATGCCGAAGTCGAGCAGCTTCACGCGCCGCTCGCCGTCACGGCCGGTGGTGAGCACGAGGTTCTCCGGCTTGATGTCACGGTGGACGATGCCGCAGGCGTGCGCGGCCTCGAGCCCCTCCAGCACCTGCGACAGCAGGAACACGGCCTCCGCTGGAGGCAACGGCAGCGGCAGGCTCGACAGGACCGTGCCGTCAACGTACTCCATGAGCAGACAGTGATGGCCGCTGGGCGCCTGGCGCACATCGAGCACCCGGGCCACGCTCGGGTGGATGAGGTGCTGGGCGGAGCGGGCCTCCGCGTAGAAGCGAGTGAGCACGGCCGGATTGCCGGCCACGTGCGGGTGGAGCACCTTCACGGCGAAGTGCGCGCCGCTGGACGGGTGCTCGGCCAGGTACACGGTTCCCAGCGCCCCGGCGCCCAGCTTGCGCATGAGGACCAGGGGCCCATAGCCCATCCCGGACAGCGCCTCGCTGTCACAGGGCGGGCCCTCGGGCCGGGTGCATGGAACAGTCGTCGGATGATCGGTGTAGCAGTGGTCGCAACCCATCGCCGCGCCCCCCAGTGCGGTGCGGCTTTGCAACCTCCATGCACCCTTGCTCCGTCGCGGAGCCAACGGGACAAGGGGTGGGAGTGCCGTGAGCGTCTCGCAAGTAGACGGAGCCGTCCGGTAATTCCTGCAAACACCTCCCTGAAAAAACGGGGGGTCTTCTCCGCTCTCGGAAGTGGGGGACGAGGGCCGGACGCGGGCGGAAGTCCGCCGTGCCATGTCCGATCAGGCCGGAGGAAGTGTCGCCCCGGCAACGAGCGACCTCCGCCCCGGCCCCACCGCGCGTCAGCTCACAGGTACTTCTCGCGCTTGCGGGCCTTGAGTGCCTCCACCACCTTGCGCACGTCCTGGCTCTTGTCCTTGGGCACCACCAGCACCGCGTCGCCCGAGTCCACCACCACCATGTCGGTGAGGCCCACCACGGTGAGCGGGCGCTTGTCGGCGAGCACCACGCAGCCCTTGCAGTCCACCACCACCGCCTCGGCGCCGGAGACGACGTTGCCGTGCTCGTCCGCCGGGCGCACCTCGGGGATGGCGGCGAAGGAGCCGACGTCGGACCAGCCGAAGTCCCCCGGCAGCACCGCGATGTTGGTGGCCTTCTCCATCACTCCGTAGTCGATGGAGATGGAGGGCAGCTTGGGGAACACACGCTTGAGCACCGACGCGAAGGTGCGCTTGCCCGCGGCCTTGCGCAGCGCATCCAGCCCCTTCTTCATCTCCGGCATGTGCTTGTCGAAGGCCTCCAGGATGACGTCCGCCCGGAAGACGAAGATGCCCGCGTTCCACAGGTACTCGCCCGACTCCACGTAGCGCCGCGCCGTCTCCGTGTCCGGCTTCTCGCGGAAGGCCTTCACCTGACGGCTCCCGCCCTCCAGCGCGTCTCCCACCTGGATGTAGCCATAGCCCGTCTCCGGACGGTTCGGCTTGATGCCCAGCGTGACGAGGTGCCCCTTGGCGGCCACCTGCGCCGCCTCGGTGATGGTCTTCTTGAAGCCGGCCACGTCCGCCACGTGGTGGTCCGAGGGCAGGACGACGAGGATGCCCTCGGGATCCCTCGCGGCCACCTGCACCGCGGCCAGGGCGATGGCCGGCGCGGTGTTGCGCGCCACCGGCTCCACCAGGAGGTTCTTCTTCGGCAGGCCCTTCACCAGCTTCGCCGCCTGCTTCGCGTGCAGCGGGCCGCAGACGATGAGCGTGTCCTTCACCGAGGCCAGGCCCTTGAGGCGGGCCGCGGTGTCGGTGATGAGCGGGTTCTTCGAAGCCAACGGAAGGAACTGCTTGGGCCGCGCCTTGCGCGACAACGGCCAGAAGCGGGTGCCGGAACCACCGGCCATGATGACGGGATGGAGGGACATGGGGCGCGCAAGATAGCGCCTCGCCTGCCGTCCGCCAGGGGCACGTCCGCCCGGCTGCTCTCCGAACGTGGGCAGGAGTTTTGACCCAACCCCAAAAAGCCAGTCTCATGCCGGGCGAGTTGGAGTCCAAGCACACATCGGTCTTGTTGACGCTCGCGCTCACGCTGGCGCTGGCGGTGGGGCTGTCCCTTGCCCCGCTGCCGGACGCGTGGCGGCCCATTCCCAGCCTCGCGAAGGGGCCGGTGGTGCCGCAGCTCGTCGCGCTCGTCACCACCTCCAGTGCCGCCTCCAAGCGCAAGGCCGTGGGCGTGGCACCCGATGGCGAGGCCAACGCGCCCGAAGTGCCCGCGCTCCCCCCGGAGGATGAGACCGAGCCCGAGGTGGTCCAGGCCGAGGGCACCGACGCTGGGGCTCCGGAGCTCCCGCCCACCGTCGCCGTCTCCGACTCCCTGGGGCTGGCGGACCTGGGCCCGGCCATGCACGAGAACGCCCTGCGCATGGAGGCCCTGCGCGAGAAGATGGGCGCCCAGCACGTGGACCTCGAGCTCGGGTGCCGGCGCATGGGCGCCTCGGGGTGCGAGGAGAGCGGGCTGGCCCCCTTCTTTGACGCGCTGCGTGCCTTGCACGGGGGAGGCCGCACCCAGCCGGTGCGCGTGGAGCATCTGGGGGACTCGCTGATCGCCTCGGACCACATCACCGACGTGGCGCGCGTGCGGCTGCAGGAGCGCCACGGCTCGGGCGGCAAGGGCTTCCTCTACATCGACCGTCCCACCCGCTCCGGCCGAGGGGTGCGCGCGGGCCAGGCCTCCGAGGGCTGGGAGTTCACCCGCATCATCGACCGCGCGCCGCCGAAGGACCGGCTGCCCTTCACCGGCGTCGCCTTCGCCGCGGGCAACGCGGGCCCGCAGGACGTGCGCTACGCCATCGAGGACGCGGTCACGGCGGAGATCTCCTTCCTCGCGCAGCCGGGCGGAGGCTCCGTGCAGGTGCTCGCGGATGGCAAGCCCCTGCAACGCGTGCAGACGCGCTGGACGCCGGCGGAGGTGGCCTTCGCCCGGGTGAAGCTGCCCGAGGGCGCGAAGACGCTGACGCTGAAGACGAAGGGCAAGGTGGAGTTGCACGGCGTCTCGCTGGAGAACGGCAAGCCGGGCGTGGTGTACGACACCATCGGCCTGCCGGGCGCCTACGCGGGTGTCTTCCTGCGCGCGCACCGGCCCTTCTTCCGCGCGCAGATCCGCCAGCGCAAGCCGTCGCTGGTGGTGCTCATGTTCGGTGGCAACGAGGCCTTCCGCCTCTCGCGCGAGTGGACGAAGCCGGAGGAGATCAAACAGGAGGCCGAGTCGCTCGTGAAGCTGGTGCGCGAGTCCGTGCCAGAAGCGGCGTGCCTCGTCTGGTCGCCCATCGACGCGGCGGTGCGCACCATGGGAGGCGAGCTGGTGCCGCGCCGGGGCTCGCGCATGGTGGCGGACATCTTCCGCGAGGTGGCGAAGGAAGGGGGCTGCGCCTACTGGGACGCGCTCAACGCGATGGGCGGCGAGGGCGCGGCCATCCGCTGGCTGTCGGCCGGCATGCTCAACGAGGACCTCATCCACCCGCGCTCGAAGGGCTCGGACCTGCTGGGCCACCTCTTCGACCTGGCCCTCCAGCGCGCCTATGCCGCGAGCACTCCGCCGCCCCTGGTGGCCAACGACACCGTGGGCCTGAGGAACACCGACAAGACGCTCACCGCCACCTTCTCGAGGATGCGCGCGCTGGAGAAAGGCGAGACATCACGGCTGGGCATCCTCCAGCTCGGCGCCTCGCACACGGCCTCGCACTACTTCACGGACGCGCTGCGCAACGCACTGACGAAGCGCTTCGGGGATGCCGGGCGCGGCTTCATCGCCGCGGGCAAGGCGTCGGAGCGGCTGAAGCCCGCGGGCGTCTCGCGCGAGCTGACGGGTGAGTGGACGGTGGAGGACGCACTGGAGGCCACCACGCCGGGACAGGCCTGGAGCCTCAGTGGCATCCGCGCGGTGGGAGCCCCCGGGGCCTCGCTGCGCATCCGCTTCTGCGAGGAATGCACCGCCGCCCCCACGCCGCCCGCGCGGCTCTCCCTGTACTGGCTGGATGGACCCGGAGCCGGGAAGATGGAAGTGAAGGTGGACGGAAGCCCCGTGCCCCCCGAGCCGCCGCCGCCCGAGCCCTTCACCACTCCCACGGTGCGCATCCGCTCCTTCCCCGTCACCGGCCCCGCCCACGAGGTGGAGGTGATCAACCAGGGCGGAGGCCCCATCACCGTGCTGGGCGCGGCGCTGGACCTGGAGCAACGGGGTGTCGGCTACGACGCGGTGGGCCTGCCGGGATCCACCGCCGCCACGCTGGCCAGCGAGGACCCACAGGCACTCGCCGCGCAGCTCTCCTCGCGCAAGCCCCAGCTGCTCGTCTTCTGGTACGGCACCAACGAGAGCGGCCAGGCGGACCTGGATGCGGAGAAGCTGCGCACCGAGTACGGCGCCCTCATCGCCCGCCTCAAGAAGGACGCGGGCGGTGCCGAGTGCCTCCTCATCGGCACCACCGACCGGTTGCAGCAGCGAGAGGATGGCGCATGGGCGGAGACGCCCGGGCTCGCCAAGGTGCTGACGGTGCTACCCGAGGTGGCGCGAGCCCAGGGCTGCGCCTACTGGTCGGCGCGGGCGGCCATGGGGGGAGACCGGAGCATGCAGCGCTGGCAGCGCGACGGCCTGGGCCATACCGATGGTACCCACCTGACGCCCGAGGGCTACGAGAAGCTCGCGGGCATGTTCCTCTCCGACCTGCTCGCGGCCTACGAGTCCTTCAACAAGGCCCAGCCGCCGACGCTCGCCTCGGAGGGCCACTGACGTGTACTTCCACAGCCTCCAGTTCATCTTCTTCCTCACCGTCACGCTCGCCCTGTACTGGGCGGTGCACCGCAACAAGTGGGCGCGGCTGAGCGTGTTGATGGTGGCGAGCGTCACCTTCTATTCGATGTGGACGCCCTGGCCGCTGCTGCTCTTCGCCGCGGCCACGGCGATCAACCACCTGTGCATCAGGGGCTTCCGGGGCTCGCAGTCGCCTGGGGTGCGCAAGGCACTGGTGACGGTGTCCATCGTCAGCACGCTCGGGGTGCTGGTCGTCTTCAAGTACGCGGACATGTTCCGCGAGACGGCGGTGGCACTGCTCGGCCCGCTGGGCGTCCCCGTGCGCACCGAGCCCTTCAAGCTGCTGCTGCCGGTGGGCCTGTCCTTCTTCACCTTCCAGGCCATCAGCTACGTGGTGGACTGCTACCGGGGGCAGATAACGAAGGAGCGCACCTACTTCGAGCACCTGCTCTACCTGCTCTTCTTCCCGCACCTGGTGGCGGGCCCCATCGTGCGCGCCTCGCACCTCATCGAGCGCTTCGATGACACGCCCTCGCTGACGGCCGAAGAGGGAGGCCGAGGCCTGTACCGCATCGCGGTGGGACTGGCGAAGAAGCTCGTCATCGCGGACGTGCTGGGCAGCGGACTGGTGGATCCGGTGTTCGCCACGCCCTCGGCGTATACGTCGGCCGAGTGCTTCGTGGCGGCGGTGGCCTACAGCTTCGAGCTGTACTTCGACTTCTCGGCATACTCGGACATCGCCATCGGCACGGCGGCGCTGTTCGGCTTCAAGTTCGAGGAGAACTTCAACCGCCCCTACCTGGCGACGAACCTCTTCGACTTCTGGAGCCGCTGGCACATCAGCCTGTCCACGTGGCTGCGCGACTATCTGTACCGGCCGCTGGGCGGCAACCGGGTCTCCAAGCCCCGGGCGCTGCTCAACCTGATGATCACCATGGGACTGGGCGGCCTGTGGCACGGAGCGGACTGGCGCTTCGCCATCTGGGGCCTGGCGCACGGAGCGATGGAGTGCGTCATCCGCGTGTGGTGGTGGGTGACGGGCAAGCCGCCGACGGAGGGCCCCGTGGCGAAGGTCCGCGCGGGGCTGGGCCTGGTGGCCACGTTCATCTTGGTAGTGCTGACGCGCGTCGTCTTCCGCTCGCCAACGCTGGGGCGAGCGGGAGAGATGTACGCGCGCCTGTTCGAGGGAAGCATGGGGCTGGCCAACGTGAGCACGCTCGTGTGGGCCATCCTGGCGGTGGCGGCGGTGAGCCATGTGACGCCGCTGAGCCTCTTCCACAAGGCGGGCGACCTGTTCGTGAAGCTGCCGGTGCCTGTGCGAGCGGTGGTGCTGGTGCTGGTGGGCCTGGGCGTGCGGCACCTGACGTCGGTGGAGACGCGCCCGTACGTCTACTTCCAGTTCTGAGCCCCCACGGTCTCCGGAGGCCGGTTGCCGTCCCCACCCACAGGGAGGTGGGGTCCAGTGACCATCGTTCCCAATCGTGATGCGGAAGAAGCTCGCCGGGAGAGGTGCGGCAATGTCTGGCCATTCCATCAATTCGAGCAAGCTGGACGAACGGTGCCACTCGCGCGTGGGTGCGCTCGCCCTGGCCGCGCTGATGCTGGTAACAGCGTGCGCGACGGGCTCCCCCTCGAGGCGAGGAACCTGGACACTTGAGGACGAGGACGAAGCCGTCTTCTCCAAGCTGCCCACGGACTTTCAGCCGGTGCGGGTCAGTGACTCCGAGCTGACAGCTGCCCTGACAGCGTTCTGGCTCCAGGTTCCGCTGCGGGTGTCCACTTCAAGCGCGCCGCTGTACGTCGGCCGCAGGTTGGCGTTGGCATCCGCGCCAGAGAGTAGCGAGGCATGTCGATCAGAGCTGGCGCAGTCCTATGGACGGTTCTGCCAGCGGCGCGGCACTCCAGGCGACTGCCTGACCCTGTTCGATGACGGGCCCCACCTGCAAGCCAACGACAAGCGCAGCATTGCCCTGGCCCTGGCGGTGGGACCAGCCCTGGAAGGCGTGGGCGCGGAAGTGCGGGCCATGCTCAACCCCACGCGGGTGCTGGCGACCCTCAGCTTCACCATTACGGCCTACATGGCGCTCCTGATTGCCCCGGAGCCGGTGACGAAGGGCGTAGCCGTCGCATTCTCCGTGCTCATGTGGGGCTATCTCGGGTGGGAGTTTTTCGACCTGCTGCGGGCCTACGCACAGCTTTACGAAGATGCACCGCGAGCCTCCACCTTCGCGGAGTTGCACGAGGTCAGCGAGAGGTTCGGGAACGCCATCGGCCCCAACTGCGTGCGAATTCTCGTCATGGTGGCGACGGCGGCGATAGGCGAGACGGCGGCGCTCCTATCGAAGGGGCCGAAGCTGCCGGGCTTCGGGCAAGCCTCGAGCACGGTCGAGATGAAAACCGGCCTGCGCCTGATGGATGCGGCAGCCAGTGCCGAGCGAGCCATCGTCTCCATCAACGAGGGCACGATCCGCATCGTCCTGCCAGTCAACGCCGTGTCCATGACCGAGAGGAACGGGGGCGGCGGGCACTCCTCGAATGGAGGGAGCGCGACCCCTAAGGAAGACAAGCTTCTCCAGAACAGGCATCGCGCATTCAAGTCCTTTGACGCTTTCAAGAAAGCCATGGGCCCCGCGGGCGAGAACAAAGCATGGCACCACATCGTCGAACAGCGGAAACCCAACGTTGAGCGCTTCGGGCCGGAGGCCATCCACAACACGGAAAACGTGATTACAGTAGACAAAACCAAACATGACGCAATCAGCGCATACTATTCGACCAAATCCGACGATACGGGCGGCATGGTGGTGCGCGAATGGCTCCGCACAAAATCCTATGAAGAGCAGCGCGCCTTCGGGCTGATGATCCTGAGACGATTCAAGGCCATTCCATGAAGACGGCACAGATAAAAAAGCTTCCAACGGAAGAGCTGATCGAAAAAGCCAGGACCCTTTCTGCCGAAAGGTGGCCCGCGATTCATGCAGGTAAACCCAAAGAGGCAAACCGCATGTATGATCTTCTCGTCGCAATCCGCCGGGAGCTGCGGGCGAGAGGTATCGAAGCGCAGCGCCAGTTATTGAAGTTGCTCGATGATCCAGACCCAGGAACCCGTTGCTGGGCTGCTGGCTCGGTGTTGGAGTTCGCGCCAGGCGAGGGAGAGCGGGTGCTTATCGAGATCGCCAAACACGTTGACGGTCTGGTGGGCTTCTCCGCAGAGAGAACGCTGGAGGAATGGAGGGCAGGCACCTTCAACCCTCCTTGATGTTTCCTTGCAGGTCGCGGCTGCAAATGCGGCGGGAAGCTCGGACCCGTGGAGGATTCGTGGGAGTGGTGAGTGCGCTACAGCGCCCAGGACTCATGAGAGCTCACTCCGGAGGCGATGGCTTGGTGGTGCGTGAATGGCTCCGCACATAGTCCTATGAGGAACAACGCGCTTTCTGATTGATGAGCCTGAGACGGTTCGGAGTCATTCCATGAGAAAGACAGAGGTAAAGAGACTCTCAACAGAACAGCTGATCGAAAGAGTCAGGACCCTCTCCGCCGAGAGGTGGCGTGCCATCTACGCGGGTAGACCCAAAGACGGAAATCGCATGTACGATCTGCTCGTCACAATTCACAAGGAGCTGCGGGCAAGAGGTATCGAAGCTCAGCACCAATTATTGGGGTTGCTTGATGATCCAGACCCGGGCACCCGTTGTTGGGCTGCAACATCAGTTTTGGAGTTCGCGCCAAGCGAGGGGGAACGGGTGCTTACCGAACTCGCCAAACACGCTGACGGTCTGGTGGGCTTCTCCGCAGAGTGGACTCTCGAGAAATGGAAGGCGGGCACCTTGAAGCCTCTGTAATGTTTCCTTAGGGGGTGCCAGGGCACGGCGGCCAGAAACCGACGCACCCTACGTGGTTTCCTCCAGGCGGAAGGCCACCACCACGCCTCCGGCACTTCGGCGTTGACATGCCACGCCACGACCGCCATCTGGACACCTCCGGCGGACAGGAGCGCTTCCGCTCCCCACCGGCAAAGGACAGCCAGATGAACAGCATGCGAATGAGGTCATGGGTGTTGGGTGTTCTCGCGGCCGTGCTCTTCCTCGGAGCGGCTCCAGCCAGGGCTCAGGTTCCCACCCGGGACGTCTGGGTCGAACTGGAAGGGATCTCGTTCCACGGCGTGTATTGGAATCACTGCAAGCAGAAGACGATCATCTACCTCCCCGGTTATGGCGACCCGGGCACCACCGGTGATTCCATCTTCCACCGCGACAGCTTCGCGGATTACGCCGTCCTCTCCATCGACCCGCTCAACCAGGGACAGTCGGGCCACTCCACCAGGACCGACCTCGTCGCCCTGATGAACAAGGTCATCCTCGCCTTCATGAACCAGGAGGGAATCAGCAACGCGTACCTCGCGGGCCACTCGGCCGGAGCGTTGCAGGTGCTCGCCTTCCAGCAAGCCCATCCGGCCCGGGCCCTCAACAAGGTGGTGCTCCTCGATGACGGGCAGATCTCGCTCGGCCAGACGCCGCCCATCCAGTTCCTCCCGGGCAACGTCTTCGGTCTGCCCGCCGGGCCCTACACCGTGCTCGAGGTCGAGGCCATGTTCTTCGATCCAACCGCCTCGGACATGACGTACGACGAGTACATCACCGGGCTCACCGCCTACACCCAGTTCGATGTGACGCAGACCTGGCCGGCGGTGAAGAAGGCGCTGCTCATCACCCGCGACTTCAGCCTGCCCGCGATTCCGCCCTCCTACGGCGTCGACATGAGCGCCGCCGACTCGGCCTTCCAGCAGGCCGCAGCGGCGTTCCCGGGCAACGTCAAGCACGGAAGGTGGATCGAGCTCACCGGGGCCACCCACAACATGTGGAATGAGCCGGCCTCGGCCGATGCCGCCGCCACGCACATCGCCAGGTTCCTGCGCCCATAAGTGCACCGGCGTCCGGAGGCTCTGCCCTTACAGCGGAGTCTCCGGGTACGGCCCTCTACGCCGCCCAGCGGCGCACGATGCGCTCCGTGGCCTCGGCCTGCGCGGAGTCGGGCCGCAGCTCCATGCCGACGCCCCGCGCCCCGAGCCGGTACACCTGCCCGGCCGCCCCGCCCGGCCGCACCTCGTCCGCGAACCACAGCTCCCCGCCGCTCGCGAGCACCGCCTGCCGCATGCGCCTATCGAACTCGGCCTCAGGCAGCAGCCGCATCTGCTCCACCAGCAGCTCCACGGTCACGTCCGCCTCGGGGTCCCGAGCGTCCGGGCCCGCGAGGCCGCGGAAGACCTCGGCATGGCGGTGGGACGGGATGAAGGCGGCATAACCGGGCCGCAGCACCGCCACACCGGCCTCCGCCTCCTGCTCGGGCCCTGAACCGCCCGGGGTGCGCAACGCCGGAAGCACGGCCACCTCGCGCACCCGCGGCTTGCCATCCACCGCTCCGAGGAAGGGCGAGCGGCGGTGAAGGTCCAGCAGCGAGGCCAGCACTCCAGCCAGGCCCGCGTGGCGCACGGTGAGGATGCGGTCACCCTCGACGCGCACCTCGCCCCAGGCGGGCAGCGCGGAGATGCCTCCGGGGGCGATGGACTCCAGCGACACCTGCACCGGCTCGCCGACGCGGGGCTGCCACATCAGCCGCTTCGAAGTGAGCCAGAAGCGCCCCGTGCACCGCAGGTGGAAGTAGAGCGCGAGCGCTCCGCCCGCGATGAGCAGGGGCGCGGGGTTGCCGTGCCGCTCCAGCCCGTGGCGGTTGGTGATGAAGAGCAGCGCGAACACCCAGGTGCCCGGCCAGGCAAACAGGTGGCGCCAACCCTGGGTGCCCTCCAGCAGTACCGGCTCGTCGCGGCCGGGAGGCTGAGGCAGGGGCTCGCGCATCAGCTCCTCCAGGCGGCCGAGCACCTCGTCCAGCGACGCGGCCTCCTGCCGGGTGAAGTGGGAGAGCCGCTTGCGAGCAAGTGCCTCCAGCCGGTGGCGCTTGAGCCGCAACAAGCCGAGCGGAAAGTGGTCCCCGTGGGCCAGCAACTCGCGCACGGAGAGCTCGAGCTCCCGCGCCTCGCGCAACCGGTCCACGTGCACGCGCAGCAAGCGCTTCCAGAGCGGCGAGCGCATCATCCGCAGCAGCCCGATGTAGCAAGCGAGCGCCCGGGCCATCACCTCCCAGGCCCAGCGTGCTTCGAACTCGGGACCGTCCGCGAGAGGGGAACCGGCACCAGAGTGAGGCACGCTTCGGGGGGAGGCCAGGATCATGCTGCGAGTCCTCTCGACAGATTCCCCTCCAGGGTGACCCGACCTGGGGTGTCAAGCCAAGTCACGAGTCTCTACCGGTCGTGCAACACCTGGAGGTCACACCTGGGGAATCATACCCTCCCCGCCCCCGCCCCCGCCAACCCGTCCTCCGGCGCTCGCCAGGACGGCTCCCATGAGCCGTCCCGGCGCACCGTGTCACGAAACCGGAGAGCCCGGTCTACTGCCTGCTTCACTTCACGGCGTGTAGTACTCGGCGGAGGCTTGGTCGTGGTTGCTGACGCCGCCCACCGCGAGCACCGTGCCGTCGTTGAGCAGCGTGCACGTCTGACGGTAGCGGTCCACGTTCATGGCCCACGTCTCACTCCAGGTGCCGGTGGCCGGATCATACAGCTCCGACGCGGTGAGGATGCCGGTGGCCTGGTGGTAGCCGCCCGCGACGAGCACCTTGCCGTTGGGCAGCAGGGTGGCCGCGTGGAAGCGGCGCGGGTCCTTCATGCGGCCGGTAGCGCTCCAGGTGCCCGTGGCCGGGTCATACAGCTCGGCCGAGGCGCTGAGCGCCACGTCGATGCCCGAGCCGCCCGCCACCAGCACCTTGCCATTGGGCAGCAGGGTGGCGGTGTAGGAAGCGCGGCCCGTGCTCATGCCCGCCGCGTCCGTCCACTTCCCGGTGGCCGGGTCGTAGATTTCAGCGGAGGAGAGGAGGGTCTCGGAAGCATCACTGCCGCCCGCCACCAGCACCTTGCCGCCGGGCAGCAGGGTCATGGTGTGGAAGGCGCGAGCCGTGTTCATGCTGCCCGTGTACGTCCAGGTGCCCGTGGCCGGGTCATACAGCTCGGCGGAGGCCAGCAGGGTGCCGTCGTACTCGCTGGTGCGGCCACCGGCCACCAGCACCTTGCCGTTGGGCAGGAGGACCGCGGTGTGGTGGAAGCGCTGCTGGTTGAGCAGACCGGCCGGCCGCCACTTGCCCACCGCGGGGACGTACAGCTCCGCGGTGGCGCTGGTGATGGGGCACTGGCCGCCGCCGGCGACGAGCACGCGACCATCCTGCAGCTTGGTGGCGGTGTGGCCGCGGTGGGAGGCCAGGGCGGTACCCGTGGCGGACCAGGTCTTGGTGTCCGAGTTGTAGAGCTCCGAGGTGGAGTTGAAGCCACCGACCACCAGCACCCGGCCGTCGTCCAGCAGGGTGGCGGTGTGCAGCATGCGCGGCAGGGCCATGCTGCCCGTCAGCGTCCAGCCGCCCGTCGGCGCGGGCTCGCACGTGAGGTCCACCGTGGAGGAAGCGGAGTTGTTGTCCTCGCGGCACTCGGTCTCGCGGCCGGTGCCGGTGCCATCGTCATCGGCCACGGCCCACAGCGTGGTCTCGCCGCTCGGAGCGGTGGTGAGCTTCAGCGTGGCGATGGCCTCGCTCCCCGCGGGGATGACGGAGGGCACGGTGGCCACGCCCAGCAGCGTGCCGCCCGAGGCCGGGTTGCCCTGGTAGATGGCCACCTTCAGGCCCGCGGACGCCGCCGCGCTGCCATCGTTGAACACGCCCACCGACAGCGTCACCGCCAGCGACTCGCGATCGCACGCGGCGGTGATGTCCGAGGAGATCATCACGTCCGACGCCGCGTAGGGGCTGGTGGTGCCGACACCCTGGGTGTTGGCGCGGAAGGTGTTGAGGCCATCCACCCGCCAGTTGGTCACCGGGTGGGCGGGGATGGTGCCATCGTCGTTGATGTTCGTGACGGAGTAGGCGTGCTGGTTCCAGATGCGCCTCGTGTTCACCCACCCGTCATTCTTGTCCCGGTACACGCGGATGCCGTTGGTGCCAGCGAAGGCGTAGTTGTTGGAGGCGACGACGATCTCCGCGTTGTCATCCCCGTCCACGTCCACGATGACGGGGTTCTCGTACGTGGTGCCCGAGGGCCGGGGCACGTCGAAGCGCACCGTGCCGGTGGCGCCGTCGTAGATGCGCAGCCTCAGCTCGTCGGCGTAGACGACCTCGGCCTTGCCATCACCCTCGAAGTCGAACGTCGAGGAGCCCGTGACGTTGGAGCTGAAGTCCTGCGTGGGACGCGCCCACTTGACGGTGCCGTTCGTCTCGAAGACGACGTAGTTGTTCGCGCCGGCCACGCCGATCTCCGGCTGGCCGTCGTTGTCGAAGTCCGCGATGTTCGGCGCGCCTCCGTTGCCGCCGCCCGGAATGGTCGTGGACCACAGCAGCTGGCAGTTGTCGTCCAGGAGGTACACCTTGGCCACCCCCACGACGACGATCTCCCCATACGGGTCGCTGTCGAAGTTGCCCACGCCGGCCAGGCCATGGGGAATGCTGGTGTTGACGCACTTGAGGGTGCCGTCATGCCGGTACACGGCCCGGTCGTTGATCACCTCGAGCAGGCCGTCCTGATCGATGTCCGCCGCGAAGGAGATGGGACCAGGGCTCGCGCCGCCCATGCCATCCGAGCCCACCCACTTCAGCGCGCCCGTGTTGCTGAAGACGTAGTTGCCGTCGAGGATCTCCACCTTCCCATCGCCGTCCAGGTCCGCGAACGACGGGCCGCCCCAGCTGTTGACCGGCGTGGACGTGCGGAACTTGAACGTGCCATCGTTCTCGAAGCAGATGATGCCCGCGCCGTTCTCCGGCACGGTGCAGATCTCCACCTTCCCATCCCCGTCGATGTCACCGGCCGCGATGCTCGCCGCGCCGCGCACCCGGTAGGCCGCGTTCGTCACCGTCCACAGGTCCTGACCATTCGAGCCGCTGATGGCCCGCAGGACGCCGTCGGTCGTGTAGTTGCCGCCCGCGAACGTGTTGAAGATGACGTCGGAGACGCCATCCCCGTTCACGTCCACCACCACGGGCGTCATCATCACCTGCTTGTAGGCAGGCATCACCGTGCTGCCCGTCCACTCCCACTCCACCTCCGGAGAGAAGCTGGGCGTGAAGGGCGGCTTCACCTCGCAGCGGCCCTCGAGCGCCTCCTCGGCCCGCTGCGCGAACGCCGGCTGCTCCGTCTCCACCTCTCCGCATCCCGCCAGGGCCAGCGCCAGCGCCAACGCGCCGCCTCGGATGGCTCCACGGGTCATCCACTTCTTGTCATTCATGCGTCCCCCTCCGGGGCAGGTTCTGAACAACCCTGACCTGCATGGATCTGCAGGTAGACGATGAATACAGGAAGGTTGAACCTCCTCACAAGCAACGGGACTGAAAAAATCCGTCCAGACGGGGTATAAAAGGACCCCCCACGGTCCCCGGCACCCCACCTCAGCCCGGGCGGCGCCGCATGCCGCCGTCCGTGGACGGCTCGTACTCGAGGAGCGGCGGCACGAGTGGCAGCCACAGGCGGAAGCAGGTGCCCTGGCCCGGCGCGCTCTCCACCTCGATGCGGCCGCCGTGGGACTTCATGATGCCGTGCACCACCGAGAGCCCCAGCCCCGTGCCCTCGCCCGCGGGCTTGGTGGTGAAGAAGGGCTCGAAGAGGTGACGCTTCGTCTCCTCGGACATGCCCGTGCCGGAGTCCCGCACCTCCACGAGGACCGACTCACTGTCCCGGCGTGTGGTGACGCTCACCAGGCCTCCGGACGCGGTGGCCTGTCCCGCGTTCACCAGCAGGTTCACCAGCACCTGGACGATCTGCCGCGGACGGCCCACCAGCCGGCCCGCTCCGCCCAGCGCCTTCTCCACCCGCACATGGCCGAGCTGGCCGTGCGCGATGCGCAGCGCCGTCTCCACCTCGGCGTCGAGGTCGTAGCTGGTATGGGCCTCGGGGTCTCCGCGAGCGAAGCGGCGCAGGTCCGCGACGATGGCGTTCACCCGCTTGATGCCGTCCAGCGTGGCCGGGAGCACGTCGTCCCGGTACTCCCGCAGCAGCTCGGACAGGTTCTGCTCGTCGCGCAAATCCCGGAGCATCGAGTTGATGTTGCTCGTCACGAAGCTCATCGGGTTGTTGATTTCATGCGTCACGCCCGCCGCCAGCATGCCCAGGCTGGAGAGCCGCTCGCGCTCGAGGGCCCGCTGGTGCATCTGCTGCAACTCCTGGTGGGCCTTCTCCAGCTCCTCGCGCTGCCGCAGCATTCGCCCGAGCACCTCGCGCAGCAGAGAGGCCCGCTTCTGCGACACCAGATAGGCGGAGACGCTGAACACGTCGCACGCCAGGGCCAGCTCCGCGGGGGCGCCCGTGGACAGGGCCACCGCGTTCACCCCCACCAGGAAGAGGGCCATGCGCGGGCGGGCCCACCGGTCCATCCCGTAGAACCAGAGCATGCTGTACGGGACGAAGACCCAGACCAGCGGCGACCAGTGGGTGAGCACGCCCCCCACCGACAGCCCCACCGCGTTGACCAGCACCCGCACCGACTCGGCCGTGGAGCGGCCAAAGCGCGTGGCGAGCCGCTCGATGAAGAGCAACAGGAACAGGGTGAGCCCCACGCCAATGCCCACCAGCCCGAGCACCACGTGCCACTGACCCCAGAACCAGAAGACGAGCGCGAGGGTGAGCGCCAGCGGGCCCAGGGCCACGATGGGCTGGAGGCCCCGGTGGACCTGCTCGGGATCGGCCTCCCCCAGGGCCTGCTTCGCTTCCGCATCCATCGACGGCAATCGTGGCTCGTTCAGGGGCCCGAGGTCACCGGACCCTGTCCGCCCAGCAGGGCGCGGACATCGGCGATGAGACGATCATCGTCCCAGGGCTTGCTGATGAAGTGGGAGATGATGCCCGCCTGAGGCCCGCCGCCGGTGGACAGGTCCGCGTGGCCGGAGATGAGCACCCGGGCGGCCTTGGGCGCGATGCGCAGCACCTGTCCGAGCAGCTCCAGGCCATTCATCCCCCGCATGCGGAAGTCGGAGATGACGACGTCCGCCTCGAAGGACGCGAGCTTCTCGATGGCCTCCTCACCATTGTGGGCCACCTCGATGGAGAACCCCTCGCGCCGCAACAACCGGCGAAGGGCTCCGATGACATGCACTTCATCGTCGACGATGAGAATCCTGGCCATGGGGGCTCCGAGCCACACCGGCACGTGGGCCCACGCTACACCAGATGCGGGGCTCCACTCGTGTCTGGACACAGCTTGGGCAGACGAGCGAGCGCTCAGGGATGGGCCCGTGAGACGGACGCTCTGCCCGGTTCTTCCCCGGAGGAACCCTGTACGAACGACGTCAACGGCGGCAAGCGCGAAAGCATGGAAAACTCGTTGTCAGGAGTTGGTATGGCCCCCTGTGTTTCCAGGCCCGGCCAGTTAAGTCGGAGACTCCCGAAATCATAACAGAGACCTTCGCGCCCGGCTCGCGGTCACCTGGCCGGGGTTTGAGCTCCGGACAACTCGGCGGCCAGCCGAAGCAGATCTCTCAGGATGCGGCCGGTGGCGCCCCAGATGACGTGGGAGCCGTAGGTATAGAAGTCCACGTCGTACTCCACGCCACGGACACTGCGACGCTCCGTACGACGGATGGTCGGGTCCAACAGGTGTGACAACGGCACCTCGAGGACGAACTCCACCTCGTCTGGGTTGGGCCGGTACTCCAGGCCCTGGGGGATGACCCCCACGAAGGGCTGGATGCGGAACTCGGTGAGGGTGGGCACCTCGTCCAGCGCGCCGAGCACGCGCACCCCGGACACGTCGATGCCCAGCTCCTCCCGCGTCTCGCGCAGCGCGGTGTGCAGGGGCGTGACGTCCTCGGGATCCCTCGAGCCACCGGGGAAGGAGTACTGGCCGGCGTGGTGCCGCAGCGTGGTGGGGCGCTTGGTGAAGAGGATGTAGGGAGAGCCCTCACGCACGAGCAGGGGCACCAGCACCGAGGCCTCGCGCAGCACGAGTCCGGGCAGGTTGAGGGCCCGGGGAGCCCGGGAGGCCAGGCGGTTCTCCAGTGCATCGAAGAGGGGATTCACGGCTACTCCGTCAGTTGCTTCTCCACGGGGACCTTCAGGGGTTTGGCCGGCGTGTCCACATTCTCCAGCCCGGACTGCGGGCGCAGCACGCCCTTCTGGAGCAGCACCAGCAGCGCCACGCCCAGCGCCACCCGGTAGATGATGAAGACGAGGGTGGAGCGCTTGCGCAGATAGCTCAACAACCAAGCGATGGCGGCCATGCCCGAGGCGAAGGCCACCAGCGTCCCCACCCAGAGCGCCGCGGCCGAGGGACGCTCGGTGGCCTCCAGCAGGTGCTTGAGCTCGAAGATGCCGGCCAGGGTGGTGGCGGGGATGGAGAGCAGGAAGGAATAACGCGCCGCATCCTCGCGCCGCAGCCCCAGCGACAGGCCCCCGGTGATGGTGGTGCCCGAGCGCGAGGAGCCGGGGATGAGGGCCAGCGCCTGCCACAACCCGACGATGAGCCCATCGCGCCAGCGCATGTCCTCCAGGGTGCGCTTGTGGGAGGCCAGGCGCTCGACGATGAAGAGGATGATGGCCAGGACGATGAGGCTGCCGGAGATGACGTAGAGCGAGCGCAGCGACGTCTCGATGGTCTTCTTGAAGGCCAGGCCGCAGATGCCGATGGGCAGCGTGCCGATGAGCACGAACCAGGCGAGGCGCGACTCGGTGGTGCCGAAGGGCTGACGCCGCGCGAGCCCCTGGAAGAAGGCGCGGGTGAGGGAGACGAGGTCGCGCCGGAAGTAGATGAGGACGGCGGCCACGGTGCCCAGTTGGATGACGGCCGAGTAGGCCGCACCGGGATCGGGCCAGCCGAGCAACTCCGGGACGATGCGCAGGTGCGCGGTGGAGCTGATGGGCAGGAACTCAGTCAGCCCCTGGACCAGCCCGAGGACGATGGCTTGAAGAAGACTCATACGTGTTGGGGACCGGATGTATGCGCTACCCTGCGAGGCAGCAAGGGCCTTCGCATGGCCCTGTCGTCCAGGAACGCCCATGCCCCCTGCCCCGCCCTGTCCCTGCTCCTCCGGACTGCGCTACCGCGAGTGCTGTGCCCGCTACCACCGGGGCGAGGCGGAAGCGCCGGACGCCGAGGCCCTGATGCGCTCGCGCTACAGCGCCTTCGCCCTGCGTGAAGTGGAGTACCTCTGGCGCACGCTGCACCCCGAGCACCCGGATCGTTCGCGGCCGAAGGACGAAGTGCTGCGCGAGCTGCGCGCCGTGGCCAGCGCACACAAGTACCCACGGTTGCAGGTGCTGGACAGGCAGCCGCCGGACGCGACGGGCACGGCGGTGGTGCTCTTCCACGCGCGCATCTTCGAGAAGGGGAAGGACCGCTCGTTCGTGGAGCGCTCCGAGTTCCGGCATGACGGCACGGGCTGGCGCTACCTGTCCGGAGAAGCGCTGGCCCCCAGCGCCCTCCCCGTTCCCCCCGAGTCCCTCACCCTGGCGAACTTCCCCTCGCCCTCCGGTAGGGGGCCGGGGTGAGGGTCCTCCCCTCCCGGGTCACTTGCCCTCGGGAATCGTGAGGGCGCGCAGCAGCCGGTTGTCGCCGAGCTGGATGCGCAGCAGCAGCACGGCGCCGGACTTCTGACCGCGGACGACGTCGGCGAACTCCCGCGGGTTGCGCACCTGTTTGCCGCCGGCCTCGACGATGACCATGCCGGGCTGGAGGCCGGCGTGATCTGCGGGTGAGCCTGGCTCCACGTCGACGATCATCGCACCCTGTTTGACTCCCGGAGCCAGGCGAGGGTCCACGTCCTGGAGGCGCAGCCCCAGCTTGCGGCCGGTGTCCTCCTCCTTGCCTCCCTGGGGAGCGGAACTGAGGCCCTCGAGGTCCGGGCGCTCGCCGAGCTTCACCGGGATCTCCAGCTGCTTGCCCTCGCGAGAGACGGTCAGCTTCACGGTCTCACCGGGTGGGCGGAAGCCGATGTCCCGAGTGAGGGAGCGCGAGGACTCCACGGGCGCGCCGTTGATGGCGGTGATGACGTCATCCTGCTTGAGCCCGGCCTTGGCGGAGGGAGTGTCCGGCTGCACGCCGGTGACGATGGCGCCCTTGTGCACCGACACCTTGAGCGCCTGGGCCAGCTCCGGCGTCAAGTCCTGCACCGACACGCCCAGCCAGCCGCGGTGGATCTGCCCCTTCTCCAACTGTGGCAGGAGCGTCTTGGCCATGTTGGAGGGCACCGCGAAGCCAATGCCCGTGCCGCCGCCGACGATGGCCGTGTTGATGCCGATGACCTCGCCCCTCATGTTGAAGAGCGGCCCACCCGAGTTGCCCGGATTGATGGCGGCGTCCGTCTGCAGGAAGTTGTCATAGGGGCCGGACTGGATGTCACGCGCCCGGGCGGACAGGATGCCGGCGCTGACGCTGGAGGTGAGCCCGAACGGGTTGCCAATGGCCACCACTCCGTCCCCCACCCGGATGTCGTCCGAGTTGCCGAGCCGGGCCACCGGCAGGTTCTTCGCATTGCCCTGAAGCTTGATGAGGGCCAGGTCGGTGAGCGGGTCGCGCCCGAGCACCTTGGCGTCGAACTCGCGGCCGTCATTGAGGCGCACGCGGATGTCGATGGCGTTCGCCACCACGTGGTTGTTGGTGAGGACGAGCCCGTTCGGGTCGATGATGAAGCCAGAGCCCTCGCCCTGCTGGATGCGCTCGTGCGCCTCGGGACCGCCACCCCCCTGATCGCCCGGTACCCCGAAGAAGCGCTCGAAGAGGTCACTCGGCATGCCCTCCATGGAGGGCGCACGCGCCTGGACATCCACGTTGACGACCGAGTCCTTCACGGCATCGACCAGGTCCGCGACGGACATCGGCGGACCCGACCCTCCCACGGCCGCCTGCGGAGGAGGTGTCTGCTGCGGCTGCACCTGTGGCTGCTGCGGACCACCGCCACCGGTGCCCTGCTGCGCCTGCTTGCCCTCACCGGCTGGAGCGGGGGCCTCACGTTGCTGCGTCTGCCCCTGTTCCCGGGTGCGAGCCTCGCATCCGGTGACAGCCCCCAGCACCAGGACATTCAACAACACGATTTGCTGCAAGAAGACCGAGCGGGCGTGCTTCATCGAGGGGCATCCTCCCTGGGAGGAAGATGCGGCCCGCGCGCCGACTGACAACCACACGACGGGAAATGGAGGACAGACCGGCGAGCGCTCGCCCGGCCGCCCCCGCTTCTACAGCCTGGTCATGTCGTAGCTGGAGGGCACGTCCACGTGGAAGACGAGGTCCACGGAGCGCTGCTCGGCGGGGGCGAGCGTCAGCTTCCAGGTGGTGATGCCCTCCATCGCCTCGAGCGTGTAGCCGCCCGTGGTCTTCTCCCTGTCCAATTCCACCTTCACGTCGTCGAGCTCGGAGACGGGAATGTGCTCGGCCACCTCCACCACCTCGGGGCCCTTGCGGTAGTTGGCCAGGTTGAAGCGGTAGGCATAGTGGAAGCGGCGCCGGCCACCGAAGAGGCCCTCGTCGCGAGCAATCTCCTGCACCACCACGCGCTCCACGCGCAGGGACTCCTCGATGCCGAAGGTGAGCTGGAAGGCACCGCCCTGAGGCACGTGCTCCAGCTCCTGGCGGCCGATGAAGCCCGAGGCGCGGAACACGTCCACGGGGCCCTGCAGCAACGGGAAGGGCGCGCCATTGACGAGGCTGGCCACGCGGAACACCACCGGGTGCAGCTTGGGCACGGTGCGCCACGCGAAGGAGGACTTCAGCTTCGTGCGTGCCACGCGCAGCCGCACGGCCGTGCCATCACCAGACACCTGCGCCAGCTCGGGAACCAGCAGCTGCACGGAGAGGCCCTGCGAGGCCGCGAGCAGCGCGCCCTCCGTCGCCCCTGGGCGCAGCTCTCCTGCCTCGGCGTGCTGATACCGCTCGTCACGCCGGACGAGCACCTTGCGCTCGGCACGCTGCTCCCGGGCATTCAGCAGCAGGGGCTTCTGCTCCGGAGGTGTCGCGTTGGCACGAGGCCGGGCGGTGGAGAGCGCCAGCCGCACCCCGCTCCAGTCCTCGCCGGTGGACTGACGCACGGTGGCGAACGTGGAGAGTTCCACCTGGCCGCCGGCCTCGTCGGCGCGAGCCTCGTATGCGGGAGTCCAGCCCGCGCCGCCCACCACATACTTCAACTCCACACGCGCACGGCCCTCGGAGGGGCAGGCCAGTCGCACCTCCACCCGCCGCTCCAGGCGCTCGGCCGAGCCAGCGAGGAACGACTCCTTCGCGCGCAAGGAGTCCAGCTCCCGCTGCACCTCGCGCATCCGGGCGACCCGGGCCGACAGCTCGGAGGCGGCGCGCAGCCGGGCATCCAGCGCGGTGTCGAAGGCCTGGCTCCACGCACGGGTGTCCGGCTTGGGCTCGGTGAGCTCGCGCGTCACGCGCTTCACGGCTACGTCGGTGAGGCTCGCACCGAGCTGCTGCAACGCCTGGCCGCGTGCCCGGGCGTCCACCAGTTCCGCCATCTCGCGCTCCAGGGCCTCGCGCTTGCCGCGCAGCGCCTCGAGCTCGGAGCCGAAGCTGCCTTTCAGGGGGTGCTCCTCGGCCACGAGGCTCTCCACGGTGGCGTCCTCGGAGCGGGCACGGAAGCTGGAAGGGTCGGCGGCGGGCGGCACGGACTCGAAGACGGCGAGCGCGCGGCCGGAGCAGGTCACCGTCTCCACCCGCGTCACCAGGGCGCGGTCCGGGTAGACGACGACGGAGGACACCTTCGCGGGGGCGACGAGCGCCAGCATCATCAAGGGCAGGGTGTGCATGGCGGCTCCTCGCTACTGCGACTGCTCCAGGCGCCAGCCCTTCGGGTGGCGGACGGTGTAAAGGAAGGACACCCCCTGCTTCTGCGAGGGCGGCACCGACAGACGCCACACCAGTGTGCCCTCGTCCGGATCCTGTTCAGCGAAGGGCTCGGTGCGCACGAGCTTCACCTCCACGTCCTCGCTGCGCGACAGCGGCCACTGGTCGTGGATGCGCACCGGGAGGGCAAAGGGGTAGGGGTTGGCCACCTCGATGGTGACGAGGTACTCGGTGAGCTCGTCCTTGCCGATGAAGCCCTTCTCGGACGTCACGAGCTTCACGTTGCGCACCGGGCGCACCGCGGCGTCGATGCCGAGCGGCAGGGTGAAGGGCTCGCCCGGGGACACCAGCGAGAGCCGGGCTTGGCCCGCGGGGTCCGCTCCGACGAAGAGCTGCGCGTCGCCTCCGGGCATCACCTGCCGGGAGGGGCTGCGCAGCTCCGCCACGAGGAAGGCATTCGGGGTGAGGGCGGGGTACAGCTTGCGCTCCACCTGCACCGGCCATGTCTCGGTGAAGAGGGGGACGCGGCGCTCGCCCTTGCCGCTGCGCACCGTCTCGCGGCGCTGCGCGGGGAAGGTGAGGGCATAGCCACCCGCGAGTGAGGCGGGCAGGTTCGGATCCAACTCGGGCCGCCGCCAGCCCGTTGGCGGTTCGAGGCCCACGGGGACAGCCACCTCGCTCACCGCTCTGCGCCCGGCAAATTCCTGGTTCACGCTGACGCCGGCGCTGGTCGAACCGACGTCGACGGTGGGCCCGCCTGAGATGAGCACCTCCTCGACTGCGGTCTCGGGAAGCAGCTCCGTGTTCACCCGGAGGGTGCGGCCCAGACGCAGTTGGATCTCCGAACGACGGAAGGGCCTGAACGACTCCTTGTCGTACTGCAGGGTGTAGGTGCCCGGCGGGAGCTGGGGAATGCGGTACTGGCCCGAGACATCCGTCACCACGACCTGCTCCCCCTGGAGGCTGGGAGAGGTCGCCGTGACGACCACATCCGACACGGGATTCTTCGTCTCCGCGTTCACGACCGTACCAATGATGATGCTGCTTCCCTCCGTCTGGCGGCTTCCCTCCATCTGGGACGTCTGGGCCGGCGGAGGCTTCTGTGCCGACGGAGCCGGTGTGGAGCGGCCAGCGAGCGCGAGAAGCCTGTCGCGAAGCCGAGCGTCCTCACTGGGCTCCCTGAGTGGAGGAGGCGGCGCGGGCGGCGGGGAGCGCCAGGAGTCAGCGACCGGGGCGGGCATGGGAATGAAGCGCTCGCGCTGGCCGATCTTCCAGGTGGCGAGCTCCGGCACGGTGGTGGCAGAGGCGGGAATGGCGGTGCTGAGCGTGAGCGCCGCGTCCTCCCAGTCCTCGCCCGTCTCCTGGCTGACGCGGCCGGCGAAGGCCACCTGCACACGGTTGGACTCGGGCTCGAGCCGCAGCTCATAGGCAGGGTACCAGCGCGCGCCCGTGGTGACATAGGTGAGCGTGAGCGTCGCGGGGCCCTGGCCCGAGAGGGTGGGGACGACCTCCAGGCCCGAGCGGGACGGCGCGCCCCCGAGCTTCCGTGCCTCCTGGACACGCTGGGAGAGGTCGCGCTCGAGCGCCTCCTCGCGCTGGGAGACGTCGCGCAGCTTCGCCTGGAGGCGAGCGGTGGCCTCCACCACGAAGTCGGTGGCGGCGCGCCAACCAGAGGCATCGAGCCGGGAGGGGCCCTGCGGTGCGTTCTTTCCGGGAGCGGTGGGGACGTCCTCCTCCGAGGCGACGGGCCGCACCTGACCGAGCGCGGTGAGTTGGGCGGTATAGGCCTCGCGCTCGGAGCGGACCTGGGTGAGCTGGTCATCGAGCCGCTCCAGTTCGGTGACGAGCCGGCGGGCGTCGGTGGCGGGCAGGACGTCGGGTTGCGCCGAGCGGATGTCCACCCGTGTCACCTCGGCCCCCTGGGCCTCGACGCGAATGCTGGAGGGGTCCACCGAGCCATACAGCAACGGCAGCTCCACACGTTGGGAGCCGGAGAGGCTCACCCGAGCGGTGCGCACCACGCGCGCCCGGTCGCTGTAGACGGTGACCGAGGTGACGGGAGCATCCACCGCCGCGAGCCAGAGCGCGCTCAGGGCCGAAAGTCCGAGGACGGGCATTCCTCTTTGTAGCGTCACCGCCTCCGTGCCGTCATCTGCCTCTACCGGAATGCACCCGGAGTGCTTCCGGGGAGCTCACTTCAACGGGGCGAGCACGCGGAACAGAGCGAGCAACAAGACCGCGAGGGACAGGACGCCGAGCACGATGGCCGCGCGAGCGATGAACCGTCCACCGCGAGAAGCACGGCCCTTGCTGATGCGGGCGATCTCCCACGCGCTGAGCGGCAGGGCGACGAGCCCGAGCGGCGGGATGCAGAAGACGAGTGTTCCGAGCAGCACGGTGCAGACGGTCAGGAGCGAGACTTTCTCATCGGGACCGCTCGGGGCGAATCCGTTCGAAGCACGCTGGAGCCGGTCCACGCACGTCACGCAGTACATCCCGCCCTGGAGGCGAAGGATGCAGGAGGCACAGGCGAAGCGGCCACAGCGCAAGCACGTGTCGAGCGCGAGAGCCTCAATGTGGTCCGAGCAATACGCCTCGGCGGGAGCGGACATGGAGGCGCATTGAAGCACAAGGCGGCTCGCGGCCCTCCTGCGGGCAATGAACCACTCCTCACGCGGCTTCGGAGCCGCGCTCTCCTCTCATGCGCCATTGGCCCACACCTTGCTCCAGGGGCCCCGCGTTCCACTCCACCGCTCAAGGAGCCCTCATGACCCGAGCCCTCCCCGCCCTGCTGCTGACCCTCGCACTCCTCATGGCCACCCGCGCCCGAGCAGAACCCACCGCCGCGCCAGCCCCGGCGAAGAAACACCCTGGCTGCTTCGTGCTGATGGACCTGAAGACGGGAGAGCTGAAACGCAACGACGCCGAGCTCTGTGCGAAGCGCCTCCCACCCGCGTCGACCTTCAAGGTACCGCACGCGCTCATCGCGCTGGAAACGGGCGTGGTGACGGACCCGGCGGCACCGCGCAAGTGGGACGGGAAGAAGCGCGACATCGCCGAGTGGAACCGGGACCACTCGCTGGAGTCGGCCATCCGCTACTCGGCCTTGTGGTTCTTCCAGGGCACGGCGAAACAGATTGGCCGCGAGCGGATGAAGGACTGGGTGCACCGCTTCGGCTACGGCAACGAGGACACCTCCGGAGAGCTGACGAGCTTCTGGCTCGGAGGCCCGCTGCGCATCTCTCCCGAGGAGCAGGTGCGCTTCCTGGCCCGCCTGTACCGCGGCGAGCTGCCGGTGAGCGAGCGCTCGCGCGAGACGGTGAAGCGAATCCTGGTGCAGTCACCGGACACGGCGCCGGAGCGGATGAAGCGGCTGGCGGGGCCGTGGCCGTCGGGCGCGGTGGTGAGCGGGAAGACTGGCACGACGCACACGAAGGAGGACGGAGACGTGAGCTGGCTGGTGGGCCACGTGCGCTCACCTGGGGGCGAGTACGTCTTCGCGAGCCTGGTGACAGGCGAGCACCTCGAGGGCCCCATCGCGCTCCACGCCGCCGTAGACGAGCTCCAGGCGCTCGGCATGCTCTAAAGAGCGAGCCTCGGGTTCCCCTCCTCCATTGAGCTATGTTCACTCCCCGTGGAACCCATCCTGGGAACCCATCCTGAAGGAGAGCACCTTGCGCAAGAGAATCGTGAAGCTGGTCTTTACCCTGGGAGTCATGACCGGGGGCGCCGTGGGAGCATTTTCGCAAAGCGAGGCGGAAGCCGCTCCCGAGTGTCCGGGCTACTGCGTCGATGCGGAGTGTACCTGCGTGATTCGATGCTGGAGGAATCCGAGCAACCCGGGCAGTTGCATGTGTGAGGACTTCTGCGTTGTCGAGTGAGTCAGGAGCCTCGGAGCGGGTGCACGCGGTGCTGATGGCGCTGCGGATGGGCGCCGGCGCGTGCACCCGGCCCGGTCAGGTCCCCTCCTGCCAGGAGGCCAGGTGCTTCTCCTGCTCGGGCGTGAGCTTGTCGATCTTCACGCCCAGGGCCCTGAGCTTCAGCCGGGCGATCTCCTGGTCCAGGTGCTCGGGCACGGCGTAGACCTTCTCCCTGGCCATGGAGAAGTCCTGGTGAGAGGTGAAAAAAGAAAACGCGCGTGAGCCTTACGGGGGCCCACGCGCGTTTCAACACCAGGAACTCTCGAGCGTTGACGGTCCGCCAACGCCCTGCTTCAGACCGCCTTCAGGTGCGCGGCAGACGGTCCCACCGCCTCACGCAGCTCGTCCTTCTTGTCCGTGCGCTCCCAGGTGAACTCCTTCTCCGTCCGCCCGAAGTGCCCGTACGCCGCCGTCTTCTGGTAGATGGGCCTCAGCAGGTCCAGGTACTCCGTGATTTCGCGCGGCTTGAGTCCGAACGTGCGGCGGATGGCCGTCTGGATCTTCTCCTCGGGCACGGTGGCCGTGCCAAAGGTCTCCACCAGCACGCTGACAGGGTCTGCCACGCCGATGGCGTAGGACACCTGCACCTCGCACCGGCGCGCCAGGCCCGCTGCCACCACCGTCTTGGCGATGTGCCGGCCCATGTACGCCGCCGACCGGTCCACCTTGGACGGATCCTTGCCCGAGAAGGCACCGCCTCCGTGACGACCCATGCCTCCGTAGGTGTCCACGATGATCTTGCGGCCCGTGACGCCCGAGTCCCCCATGGGGCCTCCGATGACGAAGCGCCCCGTGGGGTTGATGTAAACCTTCGTCTTCGCGTCGATGAGCTTCTTGGGCAGCGCCTTGGCGATGACATCCTCGCGGATGGCCTCGTGGATGCGCTTGTTGGAGATGTCGTCCGAGTGCTGCGTGGACACCACCACCGCGTCGATACGGACCGGGCGGCCGTCGCGGTACTCCACCGTCACCTGGCTCTTGCCGTCCGGGCGCAGCCAGTCGTGCGTCTTGCGGCGCACCTCGGCCAGACGCTTGGTGAGCGCGTGGGCGTAGTGGATGGGAGCCGGCATGAGGTCCGGCGTCTCGTCGCAGGCGAAGCCGAACATCATTCCCTGGTCGCCGGCGCCCTGCTCCTTCTTGTTGTCCACGCCCCGGGCGATGTCCTGGCTCTGGCCCTCGATGGCCACCATGACGCCACAGGTGTTGCCGTCATAGCCCATGGAGCTGTCGGTGTACCCGATGCGGCAGATGGTGCTGCGCACGATCTTCGGGATGTCGACGTAACAGTTGGTGGTCACCTCGCCAGCGACGATGGCCAGACCCGTCTTCACCAGGGTCTCCACGGCCACGCGGCCCTGGGGATCCTTGGCGAGGATGGCGTCCAGCACTCCGTCGGAGATCTGATCGGCGATCTTGTCCGGGTGCCCTTCGGTGACGGATTCAGAGGTGAACAGGTAGTCGGTCGGCATGTCTTTTTCGGGATGGTTGAACGCGCGCCGCTTCCGGCATGAGTCGCGGACACGCTGGACGTTGTGACGCTGGGCTCTAGAGAAGTCGAACCCAGAAGGCACCAGAAAGTCTGGGCGCAACTCCAGAGATCGACGATGCCTCTGTCTGTGAATGTCAAAAGAGGGGCCCCGTCACCGAAGCCCCTCCGGGCTACTGCACTACCCTGCAGGAACGACTACTTGGTGTCCTTGGCCGTCTTGGCCGGAGCCGGCTTGGCAGGAGCCGCCGCCGCGGGGGCCGGGGCCTGCTTCTTGTTCATCTCCAGGTCGAGGGTGATGGAGACCTCCTCACCCACCGCCACGCCGCCCGTCTCGAGGGCCGCGTTCCAGGACAGGCCGAAGTCCTTGCGGTTGATCTTCGTGGTGGCCGTGCCGCCGCGCTTGGTGTTGCCCCAGGGATCCTTCGACTCGGTGGTGAAGCCCTCCACGTTCAGCACGACCGGCTTGGTCACGCCGTGCAGGGTGAGGTCACCCGTCACCTTGAGGTTCTCACCGGCCTTCTCCACCTTCGAGGACTTGAAGGTGATGGTGGGGTACTTCGCGGTGTCGAAGAAGTCCGGGCCGCGCAGGTGCTCGTCGCGCTTGGGCTCGTTGGTGTTGAGCGAGTTGGTGTCGATGGTGGCCTCCACCGTCGACTTGGTGATGTCCTTCTCGTCGATGCTGGCCTTGCCGGTCACCTTGGAGAACGCGCCGCGCACGTTCGACACCATCAGGTGCTTCACGGAGAACTGCGCGCCCGAGTGGGCCGTGTCGATGTCAAAGTCGGCGGCGAACGCGAACGACGGAGCGGCGAGCACGACGGCGGCAACGACGGGCTTCAGCGAAAGCTTCATGATGTTCTTCTCCTAGAAAGTTGAGACTGCGAACGACAGGGGTTTCATCCACGCAGCGAGAAGCCGCGCATGGACAAAGTCGCGCAATGGGCCCCCTCGAGAACGAGGCCCCGGACCCATTGCGCCCGGGGCTATACCGAATCCCCCGGAGCCTGTGAAGTCATGGTGCGGTGGCGGGAAGCAGTTCAGCGGAGGCATAAGCCAACAACAGGGGTACAGCAGTCCCTCAGTCGGCTCCCCAGCCCGCGGGCGGCGAAGCCTTCCCCATGAGCAGGTTCCAGTATTCGACATTCCGAGAAACCAGGTCCTGACCATCGAAATAGAGCACGTTCGTCTCGATGAGGGTGACCCAGTGGTCCCCATCGGGGTTGAGTGCGGGGACTCGCATCGTGACCCAGAGCTCCACCACGGCGCGGTCACCCTCGACGAGCGGCTCGCCGTGCTTGACCGTGACATCGGACTGGCCCGCCGTGATGTTTTCCCAGTACGTGTGGATGGCCGACCGCCCGACGAACGTCTGGTCGTTCACGCTGGGGGTCGCCTCATAGATGGCGTCATCGGTGAACAACCGGGCCGCGGCGTCGGCATCCTTGGTCTCCCAGGCCTTGCCATACGCCTCAATCCAACGAACCACGTCCTCGCGCGACAGCGGCTCACCCGCACCACACGACACGAGACCCGATGCAGCCAGGGCAAGTCCCGCTGCGATCAGCATTCGACGGCTCATCATGGTTTCCTATTCGTTCTCGATGGAGGACTGAAGAAGACGCGGCCATCAGGGCTGGCGCAACGACAGCTCGATGCCATCCCCAAGTGGCAGGGAGACCGACACATAGCCAGAGCCTTGCGACCGGACCCGGTCGAGGTAGTTCTGGGGCAGCATCGACAGGTTGTCGGCCACCACGACGGTGCCAGGCCGCATCTTGGGTTCGAGGACTTCGAGGACCGGGAGGTAGAGCTCCTTGAATCCATCGAGCAGGATGAAATCGATCGGACCCGCGACGCCCGCGAGCGACTCCCGAGCATCTCCCTGGAGAATGCGAACGAACTCCTGCAGCCCGGTGCGTTCGATGTTCTCCTGCGCCTTGGAGATCTTCTGCTTGTTCATCTCCGAGCCCGTGACGAAGCCGACGCCGTTGTCGCGTACGGCCGCCGCGAGGTGGATGAGGGATGCGCCAAAGGAAGTCCCAAACTCCACGATGGTCGTCGGGCGCAGCATGCGCACCAACATGTACAACAGACGGCCGACCTCCGGTCGCACGGGCATGGCCGCATCGACGCAGAGATCACTCATCTGGGCCAGCGTCGGAGGCGCATCCCAGCCCGCCGCGATGGCTCGAGCACGCTCGATAACATTCGAGTCGCGCTGCGAGGCGGAGAGGATCTCCGCGATCACACCCTGGATACGAGGCTCTTCGAGACAGAACATGGTCACCGGTACCAAGAAGTCAGACGAGCGCCGGGTTGAGGTAGCTCAGCGCGTTGTAGATTTTACGACCCGTGTCCTCGATGGCACGCCTGCCGTGCATCACACGCGTGTTGTCGATGAGGGCGATGTCGCCGTCCTGCCAGTCGATGTTGACCGTCAACTCGTCCGTGAGCTTGCGCATCTCCTCGAGGAGGCCGGCCGAGATGTCGCGCCCGTCCGCGAAGAAGATACGCGGGGCCTCGTAGTTGTACGAAGGACCGAAGATGCTGTTGGCCCAGGCCAGACCCGAACCGAACCGCGAGCGCAGCACGGCCGGAGTGCGGAACGAGTAGAGGATGGACTTGTCCGGCTTGACATCGATCGTGGTGGTCCCCTGTTCATCCACCAGCGCGTTCAGGTGCTCGATTCCAATCTCCTCCATCGGAATCTTTCCCTCGCGGTTGTGGTAGACGAACAGCTTCCACTTCTGCTCCTCGACACGGCGCTCGTAGATGATGGCCTGATCCAGGAATTGCTTGCGGGCGGATTCGCTCGCCTTCTCCCAGACCTCGTAACCGTCACACACCGTGGTCTGAGACCCGCGCGTCGCCGCACGCTCGCAGAAGAACCAGGTGAGATCCGGACGGAAGGGGCTGTTTCCGTTCTCGAGATGGAGCCCCATCGCATCCACACCGGCATCCACCTTCTGGGCGACGTTGCCACCATGGAACTTGCGCGCCGGATCCAGCGTCACCCGGGACGAGTAGCTCTTCACGAACTCGCTGAAGACGGACAGATCGGCGGGAAAGCCCCGGAAGATCAGGTACCCGCTGGTGGCGAGCTTCGCAATCACCGAACGGGGATCCAGATCCCGGAGTTGCTGGCCGGGCCGGCCCGTGACGATCAATCCCGAGTTCGCTCGGCACGGCCGGAGCTCACAGCCTGGAAGATCAGCGTTCCTTTGTTGAGAGTCGAGCATCTCGTATTCCCCCTGCATTTTCCTAGGTATCAGTGTGATGGAACTGCCATTTCCAGCGCTTGTGTCCGGATCGCGTCTTCGATAGCAGCCCGAATCGGACGACCCGTCACGGTGAAGAACCGCCGGTAGATCTCTTCGCGACCGGGTAGGATGTGAGCCACCTGGACGCGCTCAATCTCAGAGAGGTGGGCCGCACCGAACTCGGAGATGACCGCCCTCGCCTCCGCCACATCCTGGCCGGGCTTGACCAGGAAGAGCCCGTGCAGCGCCGGGAGGTGATTGCCCACCACGGCAACGGCATGGACGAACGGCAGGGTTGCGTACTGCGCCTCGACCCACTCCGGGGCGATGTTGCGTCCCGCCGACGTGATGATCACGTTCTTGATGCGGCCCGTGATGCGGACAAAACCCTCCTCGTCGATCCGCCCCAGGTCACCCGTGTGCAGCCATCCGTCCGCGTCGACCACACAGCTCGAGGGATCTGCCACTGTGTAGCCGGCGAACAGGGAAGTGCTCTTCACGAGCACCTCACCCTCCTCCGACAGACGCACCTGCACGTGAGGCAGCGGCTTGCCAACGGTGCCGATCCGCCGGGCACCGGGCCGGTTCCAGGTCACGACCGAGCCGTTTTCCGACAGGCCATACCCCTCGTAGATGGGGATGCCCATCTCGTCGAGCGCCGCCAGCACCTCGGTATCGATCGGGGCTCCGCCACAGCAGATCAACGGCACGGCGTCCGTACCGAAGAGGGACCGGCTCACGGACTGGCCCGCTTTCAGGGCCGCCGCCGCGCTCTGGCGGAACTCGTCGACCAGCGCCGGCGTGGCCACCAGGGCCGTGGGGCGCGCGGCCGCCAGGAAGGGCATCACCTTCGAGGGAGCCGCCATGGCCGTCCCCACCAGCGGAATCTCCGGCGGCAGGAGGACGAGCACGCCCCCATGGAGGATAACCATGTAGAGGGCCGTGACCTGCTCGATGAGCAGGCTCAGCGGCACCGTGCACAGGTACCGGCGAAAAGCCTCCGCCGGCATCTCTTGATCGAGCGACTCGAGGAGCGCATTGAGACCGCGCGCCCGGATTCGAACCCCCTTGGGACGCGAGGTCGTTCCCGACGTGTGGATGGTCTTGCAGATCCACTCCTCGTCCGGGTGCGCCAGCGAGAACGAGTCGGGTCCGGCGGCGATGAGCTCGTCCACATCCACGGACAGCACCGCGCCCGGCTCGCCCAGCAGATCCCTCCCCCACTCCGCGAGCCGCTTGCCGCCCTGCTCGTCCACCAGACAGATGTCCACCTCGCCGAGCAGGCTCGCGGCCTGCGTGCGCGAGAAGGCCAGAGGCACGGGGACCTCGATGACACGCTGCAGGATGCAAGCCAGATCGGCAACGATGAAGGCGGGTGTATTGCCGCACACCACGCCCACCCGCAGGACTCCGTCTCGAGCATCCGCGGAACGAGGCTTCGCCTCCGCCAGACGGGCCGCGAGCGCTTGTGCGGCCCGCGTCACCTGCCGGTAGGTGAAGCTCCGGGCAACGTCCCCACCGGGCCCCAGAACCTCGAGGAGGGTCCGCTCCGTGTCCGCGAGTCTTCCCAGCGCGATATCAATGCGTCGCATTCATTACCCCGCGGCGGACTGCGACTGTGGTCGATGATCGCCAACCAGCAAGGTGACCTCGGGATCCGCGAACGAGTACCGGCCGGTGGAGTTGGCGAACAACAAGGCGATGTCCTTCAAGGAGATGACCCCGGTCCTGGGGCCGCTCTCGTAGTAACTGCCCCACCGGTCCTGATCCGACGGATCGAGCCGCTCGCGCTCCGCCGCTTGAATGGGCGTGAAGGGGATGCTCAGCCGCGAGAACACCGTGACGAGCGCCGCCGTCGCGGTGCAGAGGATGTACTGCATGCCCAGGCACCAGGTGACGAGCGGAGTGAGGCGGATGATCTCACTTCCAGCGCCCCCCTTGCCACTGGCCAGGGCGCCGACCTCGATGATGCGCCGACGGTCCGCTTGCACGCCGGACACCCGCGAGATGGCCGCTTCGACCGTCTCGTCGAGATACCGTTCCGAGAAGAAGGGCCGCTCCGAACCAAACGTCAAGCCGGCGCAGGCATCGACCTTGAGAGAACCCCCGGGAGTCTCATCCATGAAACCGGCGAGAAACGCGTCAGGACGAGGCATCACATCCGCCCCATAGCTCGACGCATATTTCTGACGGACCAACTCCACACACGGATTCCACAATTCCGATGAACGGCGGATGAGGGAGATCCTCATAATTTGCTTCCGTAGGTTTGGATTTTAGGCCAAGAACAAAGCATGGGAGTGCTGCGCGCCCGCCCATTGGCAGGACACAGCGATGGCGAGCCCGCGCGCACATCGACATCTCAAACCATCGGGCTGGGTGAAGGACTGAAAGTGATTCTTTTTGGAGCGGGACGCAATGACAATCGCGTCCCGCTTTTCAGCAGGGTCCTGCGAACGTCAGGCTCAGGGCTTCTTTCCCACCACGAGCGACACCGACGACGGCAGCCGAATCACGTTGCTCTGCTTCAGGCCGGCCGCATCGAACCAGGTGTTGATCTCCTGGAGGCTGTAGGTGCGATCTCCAGAACAGGCGAACATCGCGAGGCTGAAAGCAGTGTTGTGCGCGTCGATCTTCTCCGTCTTGACGTCCTCCAGGACGATGACGATTCCGCCCGGATTGAGCGCACGGGAGATCTTCTTGAGGAGCTCCTGGTTCTCCTCGAACGTGTGGTTGTGCACGATCTCGAAGAGCAGCACGACATCGTAGCCCTCTCCGATCTGCTCCTTGAGGAAGTTTCCGCGGCGCAGCTCCACGCGCTGCGAGAGACCCTCCTTGGCAATCGCATGACCGGTATTCGCCAGCGCCTCGGGCAGATCCATCACCGTCGCGGTCAGCTGGGGGTGCTTCTTGCAGAAGGCCATCGAGTGCAGGCCGTGCGAACCACCGAGATCCAGCAGCCGGCGCGCCTTCTCCGGAACGGGAGCGGCCTCGACGATCGACGACACGGTCAAGGTCGACTTCACCTTCATGTAGTCCGAGAAGTCCTTGCCGGCCTCGGGGCGGTCAGCCCAGCGCTCCCACAGGGACTGCGCCGGCTTCCCATCCTTGATGGCCTGAGGGAGCTCCCACATGACGTTCCACAGCTCATAGCCCCACATCAGGGCGGGCATGAAGTTCTGGGGCGCCTTCGAGCTCAGCCACTGCTCCGCGATCGGACCGTGGCGGTAACGACCGTTCTCCTTGCTGAAATAGTTGACGGCGACGAGCACGTCGGCCAGCGCCTCGACACCCTGGACACTCGCACCGAGCTCCTTGGCCAGCTCGGCGGCAGTCAGGGCCCGGCCATCGAGCGCCTTGATGAGCCCCAGCTTGGCAGCGGAGACGAGCGCCGAATACTTGATGGTGGAACCAATGACATCATCAATGGGGTTGCCCACAAGAGCAGAGTCGTCAGTCGTATGGAACATAGGGAATTCTCCTTGAGAAACGATGGACTAATGAGTGTGCGCGGAGAGCGAAGGAAGACGGTTCGCCCAGGGCCGCGCCGTCTCGAGCTGACCTGCCAGGGAAAGCAGGCAGGCCTCGTCGCCGATACGACCCGAGAAATGGACTCCGACAGGTGTGCCATCCGCAGCTATACAAAGAGGGACTGACATTGCCGGTTGTCCGGTGAGGTTCGCCAGTGACGTATCTGCGACGAATTTGAGCGCGCGATCGAGTTGAACCCGGGGCGCTCCTGAATTGAGTACACCCAGCTTCGGTGCCGGCTCGGACGTCACGGTCGAAAGATGCACGTCGTAGCGGGCGTAGAACGAGGCGAGGCGGCGCGACACCTGCTGAAGCCGGGTGATGGTCTGCAGGTAGCGGGCGGCGCTGATCCTTCGCCCCTCCTCGTACAACCACCAGGTCGTCTCTTCGAACAGCTCCGGCTTCGGCTCACGTCCGCTGAGCGCGGCATAGCTGGAGATGGCGGAAGATACGCCCGCGGCCCATACGACGAGAAACAGTTCGTGCAATTCCGAGAAACGAACCGGCGGGACGTCCGACACGACCTCATGGCCGAGATCCGCACAAAGACCCGCGGCCTCCTTGATGGCTCGAACGCACTCGGGATGGAGCTGATCGTCCAGAGTGACTGCTATTCGCAGGGGCCGCGTGGGGCCAGAGCCCACGGCGTCCAGGAATCTGCCGGCGACGGGAGGAGCGAAATACGGATCACCCAGGGATGGACCCGCCACGGCATCGAGCAGGGCGGCGCTGTCGCGTACCGAGCGACTCACGACGAATTCCGAGGCCAACCCGTTCATCAAATCACCGACATCGGGTCCCATGGGAACACGAGCCCGAGTCGGTTTGAGACCGAAGACACCACAGCAGGACGCGGGGATGCGGATGGAACCGCCAGCGTCGTTGGCGTGTGCGACGGGGACGAGCCCGGCGGCGACAGCGGCCGCGGCTCCGCCACTGGAACCTCCAACAGAGAGCTGGAGGTTCCATGGGTTGCGTGTCACCCCGGTGAACGCGGGCTCGGTGGTTGGAAGCACCCCGAACTCCGCGGTATTGCTCTTCCCAAGCAGCAGGAGACCGGCACGCTTGAAGCGCAGGACGAGCTCACTGTCGTGCCCAGACACGAACCCGTCGAGAAACGCGGAGCCGACCGTCGTCGGCAGACCCGCGCACGAAGGACCGAGGTCCTTGTAGAGATAGGGAACACCCCACAGCGGTGAGTCCTTCAACTGCTCGGGCGCGGGACCTTCCGCGTCACGCAGCGCGCCCTCATACCGCTTGGAGACAACAGCGTTGATCTTCCCGTTGAACTGCTCGATGCGTTGAATTGCTGCCGTGACCAACTCTCGTGGCGTCACCTCATTTTGGCGTATGAGGTCAGCCTGGCCAACGGCATCCAGCTTCAGGATGTCATCAAGTCCAGTCATCTTGTCACAACCCGGCCGCCCCCCCTCGAACTGCACAGCCGGGTCGCCCCCTCTATGGCGTACTGCTCAGCTCTGCTGTGGTGTCCGTGCCGCCTTCTTGGAAGCCCGCCCCTCGATATACGTATGGGTGACTTCAGCGATACGCTTTCCGAGCGCTGCCGCGGTCCGCAGGTCCGACGCGGGGGGCGCGACGTCTCCGCCCTGATCGTTGTTGGACTGCGCCATGGCGCCGAGCCAGCTGCCGAGACGATTCAGATCCTCGCTGGACCCGGAGCTCGTGTTCCAACCTCCAAAGGAGGCCATGCCGACCCAGATCATCCCGTGCTGTGCGGCGAAAAGAGCCATCTCCACCAGCGTCTGCAGCTTGTCACCGCTCATGCAGCCGCTGTTCGTGAAGCCGCCGGCCACCTTGTCACGCCAACGGAGGTTGTCCCCCCAGGCGGCACTGGTGGCCTCGACGAATCGCCGGAACACCGCGCTCGACCCGCTCATATAGGTGGGCGAGCCCATGATGACCGCATCAGCCGCATCGATGGTCTTGAACAGCCCTTCGGAGAGCTCGTTGAGCGACAGGAGGTCCACGTGCGTGTCAGGTACGCTCTGTGCCCCCTCTGCTACAGACTGGGCCTGCTTGGCGGTGTGTCCATAACCACTGTGGTAGACGACCGCGATTCGCGCTTTCATGTTTCTCTGAGTACGTTTTTATTTTCCACCAGTCAACAACCAACTGATTGATTTGCGCAGATCGCCTGTTCTCCTCGTTCTCGACTGACGTTAGAGGAAGGTGACATGGAGGTAAAAATTACCGCCCCGCACATATGGTTTATGCACCAATATTTGAGCTAACAATCGTTGCACTGAGCAACTGACTCATCAATCAACTGACTCATCAATCAAGGCGATGAAGGCCGGGCTCCCGGCCAATGCAAATCGTGTTGTCAGGGATTTGCCACGCATTGCCATGGACTCCCCCCAGAGCGCAGGCCCTATCAAAAAAGCTCGAGCCGGACCCGGGCCTTCTTGAACAAATAGTCTCTCGACGCCTCGATCTCGGAACGAAGGCGGCCCAGGTCGACAGAGACGAGGGCTCCCCGCCACTTCCGAATCCTTCCAGCGACGATGACCGTGTCCACATTGCTGCGCTCCATCAGTGTCACGATGGCGCCCGGCACATTGTTGAGCGGTGCGACATTGATGGCATCCGTGCGCAGAAGGACGATGTCCGCCTCCTTCCCGGGAGTCAACGAACCGACCTTGTGGGAAAGATGCGCCACACGCGCCCCCTCCACAGTGGCAAAGCGGATCACATCACGGCAGGTGAGGAGCTTGGGTAGTTGCGCTTCCCCCTTGAGCGCACGCTCGTTGACGAGCCCCCGATGAAGCGTGAAGACGGTACGCATCTGGGTAAAGAAATCAGCGGTCATCGTGCACTCGACATCGCTGCTGAGCGATGGCTGGACACCGTGGTCGAGTGCGGTCTGGATCGGCGGCGTGCCGTGCCGCATGGTCAACTCGACCGGAGCGGCGATGGAGATGCCCGCCCCGGTATCCGCGATCACCTTCCAGGAGGCCTCCGAGAGGGAGGTGGCATGGAAGAATTCATTGTCTGATTTGATCAACCCCTCCCGGTCAAGTCGTTCCAGGGTCCTCGTATGACCGAACCCGCCGACGAGGTGAGACACGATGGGCACACCGAGCTGGCGAGCCAGAGCCCACTCCTCGCGGACCCCCCCGAGCTCCGCCCCCATCGCCAGGGTCAGCAGTTGGTCACTAGAGGAGAAGTACTGCTTTTGCAGCCGCAGGATGTCACGCGGGTAGGCGCAGCCAGCACCCATGCCCGACGAATAGGCATAGCGCACACGGCGTCCCGATTCCCGCAGCGCCCGAATGGCCGCATCCGAATGCTCCGGAGTGTGGTTCACCTGCGACGTGTCGACGACGGTCGTCACTCCGGCGTCCAACTGACTGAGCGAAGCATAGAGCTCGCCGATGTAGACGTCCTCCGGCCTGTAGACCGGCGTCAGTTGTCCCAGAACCAGGTTGAGATAGTTCTTCCTGCCGTGCGGTTGACCGTCGTCGGACAGCAGTCCCTCGGCCAGGAAGCTCCGCAACGCGGTTTGGAACTGATGGTGGTGGGTATCAATGAAGCCCGGCATGACGACCGTGCCCGTTGCGTCGATGATCGCCGCGTCCGTGACATTGAGCTCGGGCCCGATCGCCATGATCTTCTTGCCCTGGACCAGCACGTCCGCACGAGCGAAGTCCCCCACCTTCGGATCCATGCTGAGGACCGCACCTCCTTTCAGAAGGTATCGGCAACCCTCAGCACCGCTGTCCCGCGGCATTTCACCCGAACCCGACCCAGGCGCTGGCGCTGACACGGGGGCCGAAACAGGAGCCGCGGCCGCGGCACCGATGGATACGGTCCCCAATGCGAGAAACTGGCGACGGGATGCTCCCATCCTCAATGGGTTTCCATCTCGGACCATACCGGATTCGCAGAAATTTCCACTCATCTCGAATTCCCTTCACTCTCTGCTTTCACCGGTGCACTTGTAGTGACACCACGCGCGAAGCACCAGAGTGGTTTGCAGGAGCCAGCGGCGCCGAGCCTGAAGCTCACACGCCATTCATGGAACTCGAGTCTGACTTCCGGGAGGGCATCCACCACGATGCCCATGCCGGGCGCACCAAAGAAAACGAAAACGCGCGTGAGCCTTACGAGGGCCCACGCGCGTTTCAACACCAGGGAATGTCGAGCGTTGACGGTCCGCCAGCGCCCTGCTTCAGACCGCCTTCAGGTGCGCGGCAGACGGTCCCACCGCCTCACGCAGCTCGTCCTTCTTGTCCGTGCGCTCCCAGGTGAACTCCTTCTCCGTCCGCCCGAAGTGCCCGTACGCCGCCGTCTTCTGGTAGATGGGCCTCAGCAGGTCCAGGTACTCCGTGATTTCGCGCGGCTTGAGTCCGAACGTGCGGCGGATGGCCGTCTGGATCTTCTCCTCGGGCACGGTGGCCGTGCCAAAGGTCTCCACCAGCACGCTGACAGGGTCTGCCACGCCGATGGCGTAGGACACCTGCACCTCGCACCGGCGCGCCAGGCCCGCTGCCACCACCGTCTTGGCGATGTGCCGGCCCATGTACGCCGCCGACCGGTCCACCTTGGACGGGTCCTTACCCGAGAAGGCGCCGCCACCGTGACGGCCCATGCCTCCGTAGGTGTCCACGATGATCTTGCGACCCGTGACGCCCGAGTCCCCCATGGGGCCTCCGATGACGAAGCGCCCCGTGGGGTTGATGTAAACCTTCGTCTTCGCGTCGATGAGCTTCTTGGGCAGCGCCTTGGCGATGACGTCCTCGCGGATGGCCTCGTGGATGCGCTTGTTGGAGATGTCGTCCGAGTGCTGCGTGGACACCACCACCGCGTCGATGCGGACCGGACGGCCGTTGCGGTACTCCACCGTCACCTGGCTCTTGCCGTCCGGGCGCAGCCAGTCGTGCGTCTTGCGGCGCACGTCGGCCAGGCGCCGGGTGAGCGCGTGGGCGTAGTGGATGGGGGCCGGCATGAGGTCCGGCGTCTCGTCGCAGGCGAAGCCGAACATCATTCCCTGGTCGCCGGCTCCCTGCTCCTTCTTGTTGTCCACGCCCCGGGCGATGTCCTGGCTCTGGCCCTCGATGGCCACCATGACGCCGCAGGTGTGGCCGTCATAGCCCATGGAGCTGTCGGTGTACCCGATGCGGCAGATGGTGCTGCGCACGATCTTCGGGATGTCGACGTAACAGTTGGTGGTCACCTCGCCAGCGACGATGGCCAGGCCCGTCTTCACCAGGGTCTCCACGGCCACACGGCCCTGGGGATCCTTGGCGAGGATGGCGTCCAGCACGCCGTCGGAGATCTGGTCGGCGATCTTGTCCGGGTGCCCTTCGGTGACGGATTCGGAGGTGAACAGGTAGTCGGTCGGCATGTCTTCTTCAGGTAGGTAAACGCGCACCGCTTTTGGCGTGAAAACGCGGGCACACTAGACGTTGGGCTCTAGAGGAGTCAAACCCGGAGGAGCCCCCGAGAATTGCACTCCAGACCCACCTGGCAGGCGGCCCGCCCCCCGTGCCCTCCATCGGGTGACACGTGAATTTCGCGCGCCCCCGGCCGTTCCTCTGAGCTACAGAAACACGCCCTCTCTCCAAGGAAGGATCTGAATGAACGCCCGACTCCGTCCCCTCGCCCTGCTGGCCACCCTCACGCTCGCCCTGCCGGCGCTCGCCGCGCCCAATGAGCCCGTGGCCAAGCCGGTGAAGACCGTCGTCCAGTCCGTGCGCTACAGCAAGGATGACCTGGCCATCAAGCAGCTCGCCAACGAGCAGCAGGGCCGCTTCCTGCTCGGCGAGGAATGGGACAAGGGCACCGACGCCCAGCGCAAGGAGTTCATCAAGCTCTTCAACAGCCTCTTCTCGAAGATCGCCTTCCCCAAGGTGCGCGAGAACTTCAAAAACCTCTCCTCCATCACCTACGAGGACCCGGCGCTCGAGGGTGACAAGGCGAAGGTGAAGTCCACCATCGTCATCGAGCACCCCCTGAAGAAGCAGGAGATGAAGCTCCAGTATTCCGTGGTGAAGGAGGGCGGCGGCTGGAAGGTGCTGGACGTGGCGGTGCTCGGCGACTCGATGCTCACCGGCATCCGCGATGATCAGGTGCAGCCCATCCTGAAGCAGGGCGGCTGGGAGCACCTGCTGGACCTGATGCGCAAGAAGGAAGCCGAGCTGGGCGGCAAGAAGTAGTCGCACCTCGCGCTCCGGGAGCAGGCGGACAGGCGCCCGGAGGAGAAGGCGGTTGGAGGCGGGCGCCCGAGGACATAGCCTGGGGCGCTCCCCCCGCCGAGAGACTGGCCCATGTCCGCAACCCTCCTCCAGCCAGCCCCCGCGCGCGAAGGCCGCTCCTCCCGGGAGGTAGACGCCTTCTGCGTCGAGTTCGCCCCGCGAGCCCCGGGCCACCCAGCGGTAAGGGACCTGCAGAAGCTCCTGGCCGACGTGCCCGAGGAGGGGCTGGAAGCCCGCCTGGAGTGGGTGGAGCGATGTGTCGCCTGGCTGCGCGAGTCCAGGCCCGCGCTGGGATTGGTGGAGCCCGCCGAACCCGAGGCCCCCGCGGCGGTGACGCGTCTGGCCCTGCTCGTGCGCGTGCTGGAGGCCCGTGCGTCGTCCCGGGAGCCGGTGGCCGCGCTGGTGCGCGAGGTGATGGGCGGCACGAGCGGGTTGAGGCTCTTCTCCCAGGTGGGCCTGCCCGCGGGGCAGGGCTTCTTCGGCGAGGTGTCGGATCGGCTCGCGCGGCACCTGCTGCCCGCTCCGCCCGAGGACCACCAGCTCTCGGAGCTGCTGCTGCGCCTCTTTCCGGTGCCAGAGGATGCCGCCTGGCTGGAGACCCTGCCTCCGGCGCTGCTGGCGCGGCTCTCCACGCTGGTGGGAGGCAGTGCCCAACCCCCGGCGAGGGAACCGGAAGCGGTGATACGCACGGACCTGGTGGACGCCCTGGGCTTGTTGTCCGTGCAGACGGCGGCCCTGGGGCTGTCCGAGGATGTGCGGGAGCGCTGCCCCGAGGTGTCCTTCCGCGCCTCGCCCTTCCTGAAGCTGCGCCGGGTGTGCGAGGGCGTGCAGGCCCGCGACGCCGCGCCGGACTCACTGCGGGAGCTGGGCGACGTGGTGGAGGAGTGCCGGCAGGTGGTGGCCATCGTCTCCAGCCACCTGGAGCAGTACGGGGTGAGCGTGGACCTGGTGTACCGGCTGGAGCGCATCCGCCGGAGCCTGGAGCGGATGGAGGCCATCGCTCGGGTGCTGGGCGCGGCCCCGGGTGAGGCACGCTGGCGGGAGAGTCTCGCGCTGGTGGCGGACCTGCTGCGCCGGGCCCACACGGATCGCTCGGTGCGGGCGGTGGTGGCGAGCAACGCGCGGCTGCTGGCGCGCAAGGTCATCGAGCGCGCGGGCCACTCGGGCGAGCACTACATCACCAGCACCCGGGCCGAATACCACGCCATGGTGCATGCGGCGGCGGGCGGCGGGTTCATCACCGCCTTCACCGCCATCCTCAAGCTGTACGCGGCCACGCTCGCGCTGGCGCCCTTCTTCTATGGGCTGGCCCTCGCGGGCACCTACGTGGCCAGTTTCCTGATGATGCAGGCGACGGGCTCGGCACTGGCCACCAAGCAGCCCTCCATGACGGCGGCCACGCTGGGGAGTGCCATCGGCCAGGGCGGCTCGAGCGGACGGCTGTCGCACCTGATGGAGCTGATTCCCCGCATCACCCGCTCGCAGCTCGCCACGGCGGTGGGGAACATGGGCACGGTGCTGCCGGTGGCGGTGGCGCTGTCCATGGGCTTCGCCTGGTGGCAGGGGCGCCCGCTGCTCAACGCCGCCCAGGCGGACTACGTGGTGCACGCGCTGCACCCCTGGCACAGCGGCACCATCTTCTACGCGGCGCTGACCGGAGTGCTGCTGTGGCTCTCCAGTCTGGTGGCGGGGTGGCTGGAGAACTTCGCGGTGTACCACCGCCTCCCCGAGGCGATTGCCCACCACCGGGCACTGCGGCGGGCGCTGGGCGACTCCGGGGCGCGGAAGCTATCGGACGTCTTCGCGCACCACATCGCCGGACTGGGAGGCAACGTGAGCATCGGCGTGCTGCTGGCGCTGCCTCCGGTGGTGGGAGCCTTCTTTGGACTGCCGCTGGACGTGCGGCACGTGACGCTGTCCTTCGGGCAGCTGTGCCTGGCCGGGTTCGCCCTGGGGCCCAACGCCGTGCTGCGACCGGACTTCCTCGCGGCCCTGGGAGGCATCGGGCTCACCCTGGCCATCAACTTCGGAGTCTCCTTCTCGCTCGCCCTGGCCGTGGCCCTGCGCGCCCGGGACGTGCCCCTGTCGGACATGCTGCGGTTGGTGCGGCTGATGAGCGCGCGCTTCCTGAGGGACCCCCGCTCCTTCCTCCTTCCCCCTCGGGATTGAGCCCTCCCCCCTGGAAGTCACGAGGTCAGTCCGCTCTGGTTGAAATCCCGGACCCATAAGACGCGGGAATAACCTTCCCCTGTTCCTCTGCCAGAGGGAGGGGAAATCCCGAGGAAAATCCCCTTGGGCAGCCGGGCAGACGAGGGACACCGCCGTGCTTCTGGTAGGGGCGGTTCTCCGGTAGGGTCCGCGCCGAATGAGTAACTCGACCCACAAGCCGCCGCGCCTTGCTCTTGCTTATGCCGGCCTGCTGGTCCGCAGGCCCGGGCTCGTCCTCCTCGTGCTCCTCGCGCTGTTCGGCGTGTCGCTGTGGGGAACCACCAAGCTGACCATCAACTCCAACCAGCTGGACCTCATCTCGCAGGACCTCCCCGAGGTGAAGGAGGTCAAGCGCGTCATCGACATGGTCGGTGGCAGCGGCTACCTGATGCTGGCCCTGCGTGCCGACAGCGAGCCCACGCTCAAGAAGGTCGCCGACGACATCGCCGCGAAGCTGATGGCGGACAAGGAGCACGTCCGCTTCATCACCTACAAGGTGCCGGTCGAGTTCGTGCAGCAGAACATGGCCCTCTTCATCAAGACGGAGGACCTGGTCGAGGGCAAGCGCCGCATCATGGCGTGGCTCAAGGACCAGCTGCGCCGCAACAACCCCTTCTTCATCGAAATCCAGAAGACCGAGCCGGTGAAGCTCGAGCTGACCGACCTCATCAACAAGTACAGCAGCGTCGGCAAGAAGAGCATCCGCGACGACTACTACATCTCCAATGACCGGAAGATGGTGCTCATCCTCATCAAGCCGATGTGGGACTCCAACCAGCTCGGCAAGACGAAGGACTTCGTCGAGCAGCTGCGCAAGGACCTGGCGGCGTACTCGGCGGGTGGGGTGCAGCTCAAGGAAGACTATGACCTGATGGGCAACGACAAGCTCGTCGCCTACGGCTTCACGGGCTCCTACAAGACGGCGGTGGACGACTCGTACGCCATCGAGGAGTCGCTCCAGCCGGTGTCGCTCATCGCGTTCGCGGCCATCTTCGTCATCACCATCCTGGCCTTCCGCAAGTGGGTGCCCACCCTCATCGTGGCCAGCGGCACGGTCATCGGCACCATCATCACCATGGGCTTCACCTACATCACCGTGGGCGAGCTCAACATGATCACCAGCATCCTCGGTGGTCTGCTGATGGGCTTCGGCATCGACTACGGCATCCACTTCATCTTCCGCACGCGGCTGGAGCTGGGCCAGGGCAAGCCCTACGATCAGGCCATCCAGGACGCGGTGGTGAACGCGGGCCGGCCGGCGCTGGTGGCCGCGGTGGTGACGTCGGGCTCGTTCTTCGTGCTGATGCGCAGCGAGTTCCGCGGCTTCAGCCAGTTCGGCTTCCTGGCCGGATGCGGCACCTTCATCATCGGCGTGCTGCTGTTCGCCTGGAGCCCGGCGCTGCTGGCGATCGCCGGCCGCATCAACCCCACGTGGCCCAAGAAGCTCATCGGCGAGATGAAGCCGCCGGCCACGCAGAGCGCCTCCACGGGCAAGGAGCTGCGCATCCCCCGCCCCGGCCTGATGCTCGGGGTGAGCACCGTCATCGTGGGCGCCATGTGCGCCCTCGCCATCCCCTGGAGCGACGCGGACGTGCCCACGGACAAGCCCGCCTCCCTGGCGGAGCGCCTCAAGGCCGGCGTGCGCTTCAACTACAACAGCCGCGCCCTCATCCCCGAGGGCCAGCCGTCGGTGCGGCTCCAGGATGAGATCAGCCAGCGCTTCAACATCTCCAGCGATCCCATCGCCGTCTACACGAAGACGCTGGAGGAGACGAAGGCCGTCTACGACGAGCTCACCAATCCCAAGAACAAGGAGAAGTACTCCGCCATCGACCAGGTGGTGAGCATCTACACCTTCGTCCCGCCCCCGGAGACGGCCGCGGCCAACGCGAAGATCCTCGCCGAGTGGAAGGAGGAGCTGAAGGACATCGACGTGGCGGCGCTGCCTCCGGAGGCCCAGGACAAGGCGGCCCTCTTCATGAAGATGCTGGAGGCCCGGCCCTTCGACGTGCACGGCGTGCCGGACATCTACGCCTCGCAGTTCGTCCACCTGCCGGAGACGAAGCCGGAGAACCACGGCTACCTCACGTTCATCTACCCGAACGTGGACCTGTGGGACGGCAAGAAGATGCTCACCTTCGTGGACCAGACGAGCCACATCCCCACCCCCGAGGTGAAGGACGCCTCGGGCAAGGTGCTCGCCCCGGCGATGGAGCGGCGGGCGGCGGGCGCGGCTCCGCTGTTCGCTCGGCTGGCGCGCATCGTGCTCTCCGACGGCAAGTGGGCCATCTTCCTCGTCACGCTGTGGATTCTGGTGATGCACTTCGCGGACTTCCGCGACGTGAAGCTGGCGCTGGCCTCCGTCATCCCGCTCACAGTGGGTCTGGCGATGATGCTCGGCATCATGACGCTGTCGGACCTGCACCTGAACTTCATGAACATCATCATCTTGCCCATCCTCCTGGGCTTCGGGGTGAGTCACGGTCTGTACCTGCTGCACCGCTACCTGGAAGGCACCTCGCCGGTGGTGGCACTGCGCAGCGTGGGTGCCGCGGTGGCCTCGTCCACGCTGACGACGGCCGCAGGCTTCGCCGCTCTGCTCGCCGCCAGCCACAACGGCCTGAAGTCCATGGGCATCGTGGCGTGCATCGGCCTCATCACCACCCTGGTGGTGTCCTTCACGGTGCTCGCCGCGGTGATGCAGGTGATGTGGGACCGGCTGCCGCGCAAGCTGCAGGATGGTGTGCAGCAGGCTCCTGGCCAGCCCTCCGACAAGTCCAAGTCCGAGGCCGCCTGAAGCACTCCCGCTGAAGGCATGACATGCTGCGTCGGATGAACATCTCCGGCGCAACCGACTGGAAGGAAACCGTGGCTCCCGATGAGGTGGAGCGCTTCGAGCGCTACGCCTCCGAGCTGCGTGAGCTGCAGAAGAAGCATGCACGAGGGGGCCACCCCTCGCGCGCCCTGCACGCCAAGGGACACGTCGGAGCCACCGGCGAGCTCGTCGTCTCCAGCGGCCTCCCCGAGGCGCTCCGCGTCGCCGTCTTCGCCGAGCCCCGCTCCTGGCCCGTCTACGTGCGCTTCTCCAACGGCTCGGGCCGGCACCAGCGTGACCGCACCCCGGACGTGCGGGGCATGGCCCTCAAGCTCGTGGGCGTCCCGGGCCGCAAGCTCATCCCCGGCCTCGAGGACAAGCGCACCCAGGACTTCCTCTTCATCCACACCCCGGCAACGCCCTTCCCCACCCCCGACGAGTTCGTCTCCTTCGTCCGCGCCAACGCCACGGGGCCCGCGCTGCTCCTCCCGCGCCTCATCGGAACCTTCGGGCCCGGCCGCACCCTGGCGCTCCTCAAGCGCCTGGCCTCCATGCCCAAGGTGCCGTCCCTGGCCTCCGTGCCCTTCTACACGGCGCTGCCGCTCCGCTTCGGCACCATGGCCGCGAAGCTCGCCCTCTTCCCCGTGGGACCCTCTGCCGGAGGCACCGCGGACGCGCTTCGGGAGAACCTCATCTCCCGCCTGCGCTCCGGCCCGCTCTCGTGGAGCCTCCGCGTCCAGCTCTTCGTGGACGAGCGGACCACCCCCATCGAGAACGCCTCGGTGGTCTGGCCCGAGGACCGGGCTCCCTTCCACGAGCTGGCCCGGCTCACGCTGCCCCAGCAGGACGTCACGTCCGCGAGCGGCGCGAAGCTGGAGGAGCTCATCGACCGGATGTCGTTCGACCCGTGGCACGCCGTGGAGGAGCTGCGCCCGCTCGGAGCGATGATGCGGGCGCGGGCCATCGCCTACCGCGAGAGCGTCATCGAGCGGCAGGCCGCGCCCGAGCCCGATGACGTGGTGAAGCTCGCTGGGTAGACGTCAGGCCGCGCCCGTGGCCTTGCGCCACGCCTTGAGCAGGTGGTCGATGACCTCCTGCAGGCCCACGCCCTTCGTCACCTGGGTGAAGACGAAGGGCCCGTCGCCGCGCATCTTCTTCGCGTCGCGATCCATCACCGACAGGTCCGCGCCCACGTGCGGCGCCAGGTCCGTCTTGTTGATGACCAGCAGGTCCGACTGCGTGATGCCCGGCCCGCCCTTGCGCGGCACCTTGTCCCCGCCCGCCACGTCGATGACGTAGACGGTGTAGTCCGCCAGCTCGCGGCTGTACTGCGCCGCCAGGTTGTCGCCCCCGCTCTCCACGATGAGCAGCTCCGGCTTCAGCTCCTCCATCAGCTCCTCGAGCGCCAGCAGGTTGTGGCTGACGTCTTCGCGAATGGCCGCGTGCGGGCACCCGCCCGTCTCCACCGCCTTGATGCGCTCGGGCGACAGCGCCTTGTTGCGAACCAGGAACTCGGCATCCTCCTTGGTGAAGATGTCGTTGGTCACCACGCCCAGCCGGTAGGTGTCCCGCAGCGCCCGGCACAGCGCCAGCACCAGCGCCGTCTTCCCGCTCCCCACCGGCCCGCCGATGCCGATGGTAAAGGACCTCGACGAGAAGTCGCGCGTCTTGGGCTCGTCCCGCTCGTGGAAGTGGCCGGGGTGGTCCCACTCCTCATGCGTGTGGTCGTGGTCGTCGTGGCCGTGGCCGCGGTGGTCGTCGTGCATGGTTCACCTCAGGAAAGGAACAGCCGCGAGTAGAGCCGGTCGTGCGTGGAGCCCAGCAGGTCCATCAGGGGCGACGTCTGGGCCAGGGACTCCAGGCCCAGCCCGGCGCAGGACTCGAGCACCTCGTCCAGCAGCGGAGCGCACTGGTGCTGGAGTTGGTGGGACTCGTGCGTGCCCACGATGCCCATCCGCACCGCCGCGGACAGCGAGCCCCGCAGGGTGAGGGACAACAGGAGTTGCTGGGCATCCGACAGCTCGACGTCCAGCGCGCGCAGCACCGCCCCGAAGAGCGGCGCGTGGTGGTAGCGAACCCCCGCCTCTCGGGCCGCCTGCCGCAACGGGCCCACCGGCCCGGGGAAGATGCGCGCGCACGTGTCCAGGAAGGCCCGCCCCTGGGTGCGGCTCGCCCGGTTGGCCACATGGTTGGTGAAGAACGCCTCGGCGCGAGCGTCCAGCGCCTCCAGCGACGAGGGCGTGCGCCAAGCCTCGCTCAGCAGCGGCAGCGCACCATGCCCTGTCTGCCAGAGCAGCTCGCGCACGAACCGCGCCAGTCCCTCGCGGCCGCGCACCTCGCCCTGCTGCACCGCCGCCTCCAGGCCCCCCGAGTGCGCGAAGCCCCCGGTGGGGAAGCCCGAATCGGCCAGTTGCAGCACCCTCCACGGGTAGCCCATGGCCCGTGTCCCTCAGAACAGCGAGTAGCGCTGCGCCAGCGGCAACCGGACGGCGGGCTCGCACACGAGCAGCTCACCATCCGCGCGCACCTCGTACGTCTCAGGGTCCACCGTGAGGGCGGGCAGGGCGTCATTGAGCTTCATGTCGCGCTTGCCGAGTCCCCGGCACCGGCGCACCCCGGAGAGCTGCTTGGTCAACCCCAGCTCCCGCACCATGCCATCCGCCAGCGCTCGCCCCGAGACGAAGGCGATGCTGGTGGCGCCCAGCGCCCGCCCTCGGGCTCCGAACATCGGCCGCATGTAATAGGGCTGCGGCGTGGGAATGGAGGCGCCCGCATCTCCCATCTGCGACCAGGCGATGAAGCCACCCTTGATGACCTGCTCCGGGCGGATGCCGAAGAAGGCCGGCCGCCACAGCACCAGGTCCGCCAGCTTGCCCACCTCCACCGAGCCCACCTCGTGCACCATCCCGTGGGCGACGGCCGGGTTGATGGTGTACTTGGCCACGTAGCGGCGGATGCGCAGGTTGTCGTTGTCCCCGCGCTCCTCGCGCAGGCGTCCGCGCTGCTCGCGCATCTTGTGCGCCGTCTGCCACGTGCGGGTGACGACCTCGCCCACCCGTCCCATCGCCTGGCTGTCCGAGGACATCATGCTGATGGCGCCCAGGTCGTGCAGGATGTCCTCGGCGGCGATGGTGCTGCCGCGAATGCGGCTCTCGGCGAAGGCCACGTCCTCGGGAATCTCCCGGTCCAGGTGGTGACACACCATGAGCATGTCCAGGTGCTCATCCAGCGTGTTCACCGTGTACGGACGCGTGGGGTTCGTCGAGCTGGGCAGCACATTGGGCTGGCCGCACACCCGGATGATGTCCGGAGCGTGCCCGCCACCCGCGCCCTCCGAGTGGTAGGTGTGGATGGTGCGGCCCTTGAACGCGGCGATCGAATCATCCACGAAGCCGGACTCATTCAGCGTGTCCGTGTGGATGGTGATTTGAACGTCCTCGCCCTCGGCCACCGTCAGGCAGGTGTCGATGGTGGCCGGCGTGGTGCCCCAGTCCTCGTGCAGCTTCAGGCCGATGGCCCCCGCGCCGATCTGCTCCAGCAGGCCCTCGGGACGCGAGGTGTTGCCCTTGCCGGTGAGGCCGATGTTGAGCGGAATGCTGTCCGTGGCCTGCAACATGCGCCGGATGTGCCACGCGCCCGACGTGCAGGTGGTGGCGTTGGTGCCCGTGGCCGGCCCCGTGCCGCCGCCCACCCAGGTGGTGATGCCGCTGGCGATCGCCTCCTCCGACTGCTGTGGGCAGATGAAGTGGATGTGCGAGTCGATGCCGCCCGCCGTGACGATGAGCCCCTCGCCCGCGATGGCCTCGGTGGTGACGCCCACCACCATGCCCGGCGTCACGCCCGCCATCACGTCCGGGTTGCCCGCCTTGCCGATGCCAGCGATGCGCCCCGCCTTGATGCCGATGTCCGCCTTGTAGATGCCCGTCCAGTCGACGATGAGCGCGTTGGTGATGACACAGTCCAGGGCCTCGGCGTCACCCACTCCGGCCTTCTGGCCCATGCCGTCGCGCAGCACCTTGCCGCCGCCGAACTTGCACTCGTCCCCGTAGACGGTGAGGTCCTTCTCCACCTGCGCCACCAGCCCCGTGTCGCCCAGCCGGACCCGGTCGCCCGTGGTGGGACCGAACATGTCCGCGTAGTGACGGCGATCCATCTTCCGGCTCATGCGCCCTCCTCGTGTCCGAAGCCCCGCGCGGCCACCTCACGCAGCGCGCGCTCCTGGTTCTCCGGCGTCACCGGCCCGGAGCCCAGCGCGTTGCCGCCCTGGACCACCCGCGCTCCCGCGATGGCCACCAGCGGCACCGTCTTCTTCTCTCCGGGCTCGAAGCGCACCGCCGTGCCCGCCGGGATGTCCAGCCGCCGCCCGTACGCCTTCGCACGGTCGAAGACGAGCGCCCGGTTCGTCTCGAAGAAGGGGTAGTGGCTGCCCACCTGGATGGGACGGTCTCCCCGGTTGGTGACCTCCAGCGAGACGGCGTCGCGGCCCTCGTTGAGCACCAGCTCGCCCGGCTGCACGAGCACCTCGCCCGGTCGCACTTCCTCCTGCGCGGCCCGCGTGAAGCGCTCCAGCGGCGGCACGGGGAGGAAGCTGCCATAGAGCGCCAGTGACAGGTCACCGTGCTCGGCCTCGATGGGGTGGTGCACCGTCACCAGCTTCGAGCCGTCCGGGAAGGTGCCCTCCACCTGCACCTCCGCGATCATCTCCGGCACGCCCTCCATCACCTGCGAGCGCCCCAGCAGCTTGCGCCCCAGGTCCATCAGCTCGGCCACACTCCGGCCGTCGCGGATGAACTCAAGGAGCTGGGTGGCGATGAGAGCCACCGACTCGGGGTAGTTGAGCCGAAGCCCCCGCGCCAGGCGTTTCTGGGCCAGGAAGCCCGCGCCGTGCAGCAGCAGCTTGTCGATTTCCCGCGGCGACAAATGCATGTGCCCCTCCGGGTAGGAGTCCCGGGCCAGGGGCCCGAGAAACGGGGGGCAACCCTAGCACGATTCACCCGGAGCGAAGCGCGGATTCACGCCCTGCGCGCCCAGAGATCATCACCCAACAGAGCGGGCAGGAAGGACAGCCAGTCGCGTGCTGTGCGCAACAAGACTTCGGCGGAAGTGGCCGCGGCCCGGAGCACCAGGGCATCGGACCCGAGCGGGCTGGCGGAGCAGACGAGCCCCGCGCGAGGGGTGACGGGCAGGGCGCCCACGAGCCCGGCGAGCGTCTCGCGGGCAGACTCCACGGCGGGGCCCACGAGCAGCACGGTCCCGAGCGCATCGAAGCGGCCCAGCCGCTCGGGGAGGGGCCCATGGGAGGGCTCGAGCAGCCAACACTCGTCCATCAGGGCCCGCCCCTCCCGGTGGACGCGGAGCGTGGAGGCGAAGTGTGAGAAAGCCCACCGCTCGCCGTTGGCGCTGCGGCCCGCGGTGACGAGGTCCATCAGCACGAGCGAGGCCCCCGGGGAGAGCTGGACGTCCTGCCGCTGGACATACCGGGCTCCCGTGAAGCACATGGTGGGGTCCGGCGCGAGCACGAGCAACGCGCCCTCGGCCACCCGGGCCGACAGCTCGCTGCGGCAGCCTCGCGGCGAGCGGTAGACGCGGTTGGAGCCCTGGCTCGACAGGAGCGCGGTGGCCCCCTCGGCCACATCCAGCTCCAGGGAGAGGTGATCTCCATCCACCAGTCCCCCTCCGAGCGAGCTGGTGTAGACCCAGGCGGCGTGCCCATGGTTGCGCGGCGTCAGCAGGCGCAGCGGGCTGTGCGCGAGCGCGGTGCGCACCACGGTGCGCTTCCCCACCCGCTCGAAGGCGAGCCGCGCGCCTCCCGCGCGACCGTTTCTGGACACTTCGCGTGAAGGGATGTGCTCGAGCGGCATCATTGAAATACGGATCGTCCCCCATATCACGATAGCGGAGAGCAAGGTGCGAGGAGACACCGCCCCTCATGCTACCGGTGGTCCACATCCTGAACCGGGAGGGACACGGTGGCAGATTCAACCGAGACCCACACTGAGACGAAGCTCCCGTTCGCTGGCACCATGCCGGAATGGGGCAATCGGGCCGACCGCCACCCCCCACTCGCCTTCGTGGATTCCTGCCTGCGGGGTGTCGGGCAGATCCTCTTCGCGAACAACCCGGTGAGTGGCCTGTTCATCCTCCTCGGGCTCTTCGCCGCCTCGCCCTGGCTCGGTGTCGCGACACTGATCGGCCTGGTCGCCGCGACGGCGGCCGCCCACCTCCTGCGGCTGGATCGCTCTCGGATCCGCGCGGGGCTGTATGGCTACAACGGCGCGCTGGTGGGCGGAGCCCTGGCGACCTTCCTGATTCCCGAGTGGAGCCCCATCGTCATCCTCTACATCATCGCCGTCTCGGCCATGAGCACCCTGGTGATGCTCACGGTCTCACTCCTGCTCGTGGACCTGCTGCACCTTCCACCCCTGACGCTGCCCTTCAACCTGGTCACGCTCCCCAGCCTGCTGGCCACCTTCGCGATGACCCACATCCAGCATGGCCCGCTGCTGGCCAGGCACGTGCAGGAACCCATCAACACCACCTTGCGCGAGACCGCCAACGCCGTCACCGGCGGCAGCCTGTCCAGCGCACTCTTCGAGGCCCTCTTCCGCGGAATCGGACAGATCGTCTTCGCCGATCGTGTCCTTTCCGGCGTGCTCATCCTGGTCGGCCTGCTCGTGTGGTCACGGATCGGGGGCCTCTTCGCGCTCCTGGGCTCGATGACAGGCCTGCTCGTGGGCCTGGCGTTCGGAGGAGAGGGGGTGTCCGAGTACCACGGGCTGTGGGGCTACAACGCGATGGTTTCGGCCGAGGCGATCGCCGGCGTCTTCCTCGTGTGCACGTGGCGCTCGATCCTCTACGGCCTGGTCTGTGCCGCCGCGACCACGGTGGCGTACGCGGGGCTGGGGATCTGGTCCGGCACCTTTGGCATCCCCGTGCTGACGCTTCCCTTCTGCCTCACCACGCTCGTCTTCCTGTCGGTGAGCCGCGCCACGAACCGCTTTCGCGCGGTCCCACTTTCCAAGGTCACGAGCCCCGAGGAGCACCTGCGCCTGCCGCGCTGACAGCCTTCGCGGCCATGCGAGGTGCTTTCCAGAAAGTAACGCTCGGGGCGCGCACGACTGGCCCACGAACCTCTCCGGCCCGTTAGACTAGCTGTGTGCCCACCACAGACAACGCGTCCATCCTCGCCATTGACCTCGGAACCTCGGCGGTCAAGCTGGCGATCGTCACCACCCGGGGGAAGATTCTCGGCGGAGATGTCGAGCCGATAGAGCTCGAGCTGCTGCCCGACGGAGGCGCCGAGCAGGACCCCGAATCCTGGTGGACCGCCATCGTCCGCGGCACCCGACGCCTGCTGGACTCGGGAGTCATCTCCGCCGACGACATCATCGGCATCAACGTGAGCTCGCAGTGGTCCGGCACGGTCGCCGTCGACGAGCGCGGCAAGCCCCTGCGGCCCGCCATCATCTGGATGGACTCGCGCGGCGCCTCCCACGTGCGGCGCGTGGCCAACGGGTTCATCCCCATCGAGGGCTATGGCCTCGCCCGGCTCCTCACCTGGGTGCGGCTCACCGGCGGGGCCCCCAGCCTCTCGGGGAAGGACCCGCTCGGCCACATCCTCTACCTGCAGAGCGAGCACCCGGAGATCTACCGCAACACGTACAAGTTCCTCGAGCCCAAGGACTGGCTCAACCTGCGCCTGAGTGGCCGCTTCGCGTCCTCGTATGACTCCATCACGCTGCACTGGGTGACGGACAACCGGGACCTCAAGCGCATCAACTACGACGAGCGCCTGCTGCAGATGACGGGCATGCCGCGCGAGAAGCTGCCCGACCTGGTGCCGGCCGCGACCGTGCTCGGGCCCCTCCAGCCGGAGGCCGCGCGGGCGCTCGGCCTGAGCGAGAGAATCCAGGTCATCACCGGTGCGCCGGACATCCTCGCGGCCGCCGTGGGCTCGGGCGCGGTGCGCGACCACGAGCCCCACCTGTGCATCGGCACGTCCTCCTGGCTGAGCTGCCATGTGCCGTACAAGAAGACGGACGTGCTCCACCAGATGGGCACCCTGCCCTCGGCGCTGCCCGGCCGCTACCTGCTCACCAACGAGCAGGAGTCCGCCGGCATCTGTCTGTCCTTCCTCAAGGACAACATCCTCTTCGGCCACGAGGAGCTCGCCCACGTCCAGGACAGCCCCGGCCACGAGCCGGTGGACCTCTACAAGGTCCTCGAGAAGGAGGCCGAACGAGTCCCCGCCGGCAGCGACCGGCTCATCTTCATGCCCTGGCTCAACGGCGAGCGCAGCCCGGTGGACGACCAGCGGCTGCGCGGCGGCTTCTTCAACCAGTCGCTCAAGACGACGCGCGGACACATGGTGCGCGCCGTGCTGGAGGGCGTGGCCTACAACTCGCGCTGGCTCTTCACCTACGTGGAGAAGTTCGTCGACCGCAAGCTGGACTCCATCCGCATCATCGGCGGTGGGGCCCGCTCGAAGCTGTGGTGCCAGACGGTGGCGGACGTGCTGGACCGGCGGATTCAGCAGGTGGACGAGCCCGTGCTGGCCAATGCGCGCGGCGCCGCGTTCCAGGCGGCGGTGGCGCTCGGGCGCCTCACCGTGGACGAGATTCCCTCGCTCGTCCCCGTCGCCAACACCTTCGAGCCCAACCCGAAGAACCGCGGACTCTACGACGAGCTCTTCCGCGAGTTCGTGAACCTCTACAAGTGCAACAAGGCCATCTTCGCACGGCTCAACGGAGCCCGGAGCGCCTGACATGAAGAACGACATGAACGCGCCAGGACACCCTGACGACCGGAAGAACACCATGGACCTGCCCGAGCTCGGAACGAGCCTCCTCAACCGCGTGCCGCCCCGGCTGCTGTCGACGGCGGAGCGCTACCTCAAGAGCATCCCCCTGCTGCGCAACCGGCTGGCAAAGGAGACGGACTCGATGCTGGCCGGGCTGGAGGGCGACCTGAAGCCCTACCGCGGCAAGCTGCCCACCTACGACAAGCTCCCGGCCAAGGGGCTCGCGCGCCAGGAGGTGCTGCGCGAGATGGGCCAGATGGAGGAAAAGGAGGAGGACCGGTGGCGGGATGGCCTCGTGTCCGGGGCCGTGTACCACGGGGACTCCGAGCACATCGACTTCCTCAACCGCGTGTACGCCATCAACTCGCAGAGCAACCCGCTGCACGCGGACCTCTGGCCGAGCGCCACCAAGTTCGAGGCCGAGGTGGTGGCCATGACGGCGAACATGCTCGGCGCCGCCGAGGCCAACGCGGGCCGGGCCCCCGAGGAGCACATCTGCGGCTCCGTCTCGTCGGGCGGCACCGAGAGCATCATGCTCGCGATGAAGACGTACCGGGACTGGGCGCACGAGACGAAGGGCATCACCCGGCCGGAGATGGTGGCCCCCTCCAGCGCGCACCCCGCCTTCGACAAGGCGGCGCACTACTTCGGCATCAAGATGGTGCGCGTGCCCGTGGGCGAGGACTACCGCGCGGATGTGAAGGCCACGCGCAAGGCCATCAACCGCAACACCATCGTGCTCATCGGCTCGGCGCCGGGCTTCCCCCACGGGGTCATCGACCCTATCGAGGAGCTGTCGGAGCTGGCGCGCAAGCGGGGCATCGGCTTCCACACCGACTGCTGCCTGGGCGGCTTCGTGCTGCCCTGGGCGCGCAGGCTCGGCTACCCCGTGCCGGCCTTCGACTTCCGGCTGCCCGGCGTGACGTCCATGTCCGCGGACACGCACAAGTTCGGCTACGCGGCCAAGGGCAGCTCCGTGGTGCTCTACCGCGGCACCGAGCTGCGCTCTCACCAGTACTACACCGCCACCGAGTGGCCCGGCGGCATCTACTTCTCGCCCACCTTCTCCGGCAGCCGGCCCGGCGCCCTCATCGCGTCGGCCTGGGCCGCCCTCGTGTCCACCGGCGAGGAGGGCTACCTGGACGCCACCAAGCGCATCCTGGAGACGGCCGCGACCATCAAGCGCGGCATCCGCGCCATCCCGGACCTGCACGTGCTCGGGGAGCCGCTCTTCGTCATCGCCTTCGGCTCGAACACCCTGGACATCTACAAGGTGATGGAGCGGATGAGCGCGAAGGGTTGGAGCCTCAACGGCCTGCACAAGCCCGCCGCGGTGCACCTGTGCGTCACCCAGCGGCACACCCAGCCCGGAGTGGCCGAGCGCTTCCTCGAGGACCTGAAGGCCGCCGTCGAGCACGTGCGCGCCAACCCGGGCGAGAAGGGCACCATGGCTCCCGTCTACGGCATGGCGGGCACGGTCCCCTTCCGCGGGCTGATCAGCGACCTGCTCAAGAAGTACATGGACCTCATCTACAAGGTCTGAGCTCTCACGATTCGCGGTAGCCTGCTCGCACGTGTCCAGCCGCCGCCCCACGCGGGCGGCGGGTTCTGGTGAAGCGGTAGGGTCAGTCCGCGCGGGCGAAGTGGAGCTGCAACTCCCGTCCATCCGAGCGCCGGATGCTGAGCTGGATGGGGCTCGCCGGCGCGCCCGCGGTGCGCTGCTCGGCCTCCAGGCGGCTGCGCACCACCATTCCATCCACCATCAGCAGCCGGTCTCCCACGAGGAGCCCCGCTTGCTCCGCCGGGCCCTGCGGTGTCAGCCACGCCACGGAGACCCAGCCGCGCTCCTCGCTGAAGCCCGCGCCCACCGTGCCTGAAGCCGCTTTGTCCTTGGACACCGGCACGTCCCCCATGTCCACCGCTTCGCCCGAGGCCACCGTCACCGTGCGCGTCTCGGGGATTCCATTCAACGGATACAGCCGCACGATGTGATTGCCAGGTGCCACGTCGTTCAGCCGGAAGAGGCCGTCCGCCCCGGTGACCGCATCGCCCGAGCCCGCCATGGACTTGTCCAGATAGATGGCCACGTTCTGCGCCGGTGCGCGATTGCTCCACACGGCCCTGCCCGAGATGGAGGCCGCGCCGCCCGTGAGCGTGACCTCCACCTCTGCGCTCTGTCCCGGCTCGAGCTTCACCTGGGCCTCTCCCGTGCGCCCGTCCGTTGTGCGGACGCTCACACGCAAGGGAAGGCCTGGCGCCTGTGTCAGAACGAAGGAATCCCCCGTGAAGGAGCGCTCGACGACTTCGCGTGTCTCCCATGGCAGCGCCGTGCCGTCTTCCTGGAGGAGCTTCAGGAGGAAGCCCTTGGGCGCGGTGCCGCTGCGTGTCACGATCCTGCCCTGCAGGGTGGCCGCGGGGCGCAGGCGGATGACGGACTCCTCCTTCTCCTTCGCCGCGGTCAGCTCGCCCACCCGGCCCGCGTTGTGCGCCATGAGCCGCAACGGCGTGGCATTCGCGCCCCGCGGCGGGAAGGCGAAGCGCCCTTCCTCGTCCGCCCGGATGTTGCTGGTAATGGCGTACTGCCCCGTCTGGATACCCGCCACCTGGGCGTTCGGGCTGGGAGCTCCGGAGGGCTCCAGGACTACCCCCTCCACACCGCGATCATCGGACAGCGTCAGGTCCTGCACCACCTCCGTGCCCGCCGCCACCGTCACCGTGGGCTCATCCTCCCGAAAGACGGTGATGCGCGAGTTGGGGAGGAGCGCGGCGAGCTGGTAGTTGGCCGCGGGCAGCTCCAGCGTGTAGCGGCCCTGCGCGTCCGTGTCCGCATACGTGAGCTCCCCACCGCGGATCTGGGACTGGAGTGCGCGGGCGCGCACCGTCATCGGCTGTGACAGGGGCGCCCCGGAGGACAGCTTCACCTGGCCCCGCACAGTCCCTGTCTCCCTCAGGGTGAAGTCCAACCGGGTGGTCTCTCCAGCCTTCACGCTCGTGGCCTGCAGCGTCCAGTGTGCCGAGTCCTCCCGTCGCGCCATCGCCATGAGACCCCCCACCTCCAGTCCATCCAGGCGGTAGGTTCCGCTTGCGTCCGTTCGCGCGCTGGAGTTCCGCCCGCGCGGCTTGACGTAGGCGCCCACCACCGGCCGCCCGTCCGGGTCCGACACCACTCCCGTGAGGGTTCCCGCCCCCTGGAGCTGGAAGTCCACGACCGTGCTCTGGTTTGGCACCACCACCAGTGCCGTGCGCACCGCGCGGCTCAGGCGCGGGGCCAGCGCCACCACGTCGTACTCACCCGGCGGCAGGTTGAGCGTGTAGCGCCCCTGTGAATCCGCGGAGGTCTGGCTCACTTCGCCATCCTCACCCGCGGGGCTGACCACCAACCTCGCTCCCGGGACGGGCGCACCGTTCGCCGCCACCGTCACCGTTCCCGTCAGGCCGCTACCCGCTCCGAGGGTAATGCGCAGCTCTCTCCGCGTCTCCCCCGGCCCCACCGAGAGGAGGCCCGGAACGCGCCCCAGGCGCTCGCCATGCCGCGCCGCCAGCAGCCAGGTGCCGTTGGCCACCTCCAGAGAGAACGCACCCCCGGCGTTCGTGGTGACATGGGGCAGCTGCGTCCTGCCCAGGGCCATCACCTCCGCGCCCTCGACGGGTTGCCCGTCCTCGCCCACCACGAAGCCCTCCAGCACGCTCGCGCCCCACAACTCCACCTCCAGCCCGTCGGCGGACGGCACCGTGACGATGCGCATCGTGCGCTGGCTGTAGCCCGGCGCCTGCGCGGTGAGCGCATAGCGGCCCGGCGACAACCCGGAGAAGGTGAAGTGGCCGTGGGGATTCGAGATCGCCACCGCCGTCTCCTCCGGCAGCTCCACGGCGCGCGCGCCCGGGTGGACCGCCTCCGTGTATGGACGCAGCGACAGCTCCGCGAGTGGAACGGGCTCGCCGCGCCCGGCGGCGATGACGCGGCCTCGCAGCTCCACGGCCGCGCTCAGCGACAGCTCCACCGCCGTCTCCAACTCTCCGTCCGGACGATCCACCTCGCGGCGCGCGGGACCATGCCCCTCGGCGGCCGCGCTCAGCAGGTATGAACCCGGAGCCGTCGACAGTCGTATCGTTCCGTCTGGCCCCGTGATTCCTTCGGCCGCCCGCAGCCAGCGCACAGAGCCAGTGCCTTCATCCGGCCCCCTCAGGAATGCCCGCACGTGTGCGCCCTCGAGCGGCCGGCCCGCCGCCACGACACGCACCACGAAGGCTCCTTCGCTGGCTGCGGCGGGAGTCTCCAGGAGTGGAGTGGAGCTCGGGGTCTCCCCAGTCGAAGCCAGGCCACGGGAGGGGGCCGCGCGCACGGCGGGGGCGGCGGGGGGAACCTCGGCGCGGTGTTCCCGCGAGCCGTCTTCCCGAGAGCGCGACCACAGCAGGAGGGCGGCGAGGACCGCCAGGACCAGCGCGATGGCGAGCGGATGGCGAAAACGGTTGGACAGGCTCATGTGCCTTCACCTACCTCGGAAACAGTTTGCAGTACTGCCCACCGAGACGCCGGAGCTCCTCATGCGTCCCCTGTTCGACCAACTCGCCCTTCGACAAGACAAGCACCCTGTCCGCATCCATCGCCGTGCTGAGCTTGTGGGTGATGATGAGGGTGGTACGCCCCTTGCGCGCCTCCTTGATCGCCGCCATGACCCCGCGTTCCGTGGTGCTATCGAGATTGCTCGTGGACTCATCCAGGATCAGGATGGGGGCGTCCTTCATGATCGCCCGGGCGATGTTGATGCGCTGCAACTGACCGGTCGAGAGGTTCGCGCCGCCTTGCGCCACCTGGGCATTGTATCCCTGCGGGATTGAGTCGATGAACGAGGCCACGTTCGCCACATGCGCGATTCGCGAGACGTCGTCCTTGCGCAGCGGATGCATCATCGTGATGTTGTCGTTGATGGACTGCTGAAACACATGGCTTCCCTGGAACATGACGCTCACGTGCCGCCGTAGCTCGCGGGGCTCGAGCTCGCGGGTGCTCACGCCGTCGATCCGGACCTCGCCGGAAGTGGGCAGGTAGAACGCGGCCAGCAGGTTCGCGATCGTGCTCTTGCCCGAGCCCGTCTCACCGATGATTGCCACGCACTCGCCCGGGGAGATCTGGAAGCTGAGGTTCTTGAGAACGGGGCGGCGGTGCTTGTATTCAAAAGAGACACCGTCGAACTGGAGATGCCCTTGCACGGACGGAAGGGTGACAGGGCTCGGAACGCGGGTCTCCTCCGCGGGCAGGCTCAAGACTTCATCCAACCGCGCCATTCCGATGAAGGCCGAATGAAGATTGAGAAGCATTGTCGGCAACCGTTGGAGGGGCGTGAGATGCAACGCCACCATGCCAAAAATCACCAGGAATTCCCCCGCGCTGATGTGATGCGCCAGCACGCGTGCCCCGCCGTACCACAGCACGGCACCGATGACCAACGTGGACGTCAACATGCTCCACAGCAAGGGCAGGAGCATCGCGACGCGCAGTTCGTGCCGTGCCGCCACGAGCGTGTCGAACTTGTCGAGGAGCAGCCGGGTATAGCCCTTCTCGGCGGAGGCGATCTTGATGACACGAATCCCCTCGAAGACCTCGAGCAGCCGGCCCGCGAAGTCATCTCCATGGGTGATCGTGTCGAGCTGGGCCGATCTGACGCGCTCCGCCAGGAAGAACGTCCCCAGCAAGATGGGAGGAATCGAGCCGAGCGAGAAGATGGCCAGGACCGGATCCAGGAACACGATGATTCCCAAAGTCCCCGCGAACACCAGTCCCTCGACGAGCAATGCAACCAGCCCCTCCGTGAGCGCGCCCTGGATGGCGTCGAGTTGATTGACGCGCATGACGAAGCCCGAGATGTTCCTGCTGTCGAACACGCGCATGGGCAGCGTCATCAGGTGCTGGATGTACTGTCTGCCGTAGGTCTGCTGAAGTGCGCGTCCCATGCGTGCCGTCAACCACATGCGGACGAATTGCAACAACGACTGTAAGGCCCCCGCGGCGACGAGTGCCGCCCCCAGCAACGTCAGGGAGTCATGTGCTCCAGCTGGAACGATGTCATCGAAGAGCTTCTTGAGGAAGAACGAGGTGCTCCATCCCAGGACCGTGGCGAGCACGGAGATGCCCAGCGCCAGCAGCAGTGGATTCACATGAGGCGTCAGGGTGCGCACCAGCGCGGTGAACGCCTTGAAGTCAGGGGGGCGGGTGCTCAGCGCGGCCGTGGGGTGGTATTCAACGGCATAACCTGACCAGGAGGACTCGAGCTGCTGGCGCTGGAGGCGACGCAGCCCCAGCCGTGGATCCATGATCACCACGCCTTCGGGTGTCCACGCCTCCAGGACGACGTAGTGCCCGACGTCCCCCTTGAAATGCAGGATGGCGGGCAGTTTCAGGTGTGCCAGTGCGTCATACGTCGCTTTCGCGGGCCTGGCGTCGAAACCGATCGCCCGTCCTCCATCCCTGAGTCCCGCGAGGGAAGTCCCGTCGCGGTCGGTTCCGACCAATGACCGGGAGTGTTCGAGGGAGATGTGATGCCGATGATGACCCGCGATGCTGGCGAACGCGGCTGCGCCACAATCGTAGGAGTCGGCGGCACGTACCCACGGAGTGCGCCGGCCCATGCTCCAATTACCCAGCACGGGCCACCTCCCTTCGCGGAATGCTCGAGGACACCAGGGGATAATCGATGCTCCCGGCGCGCAGCATGGACGCCAGATTCTCGTAGATCGGAAGTCCGGCCAGTTGAGCGATCCAATCGAATTGCCCGTTGGGGTTCACTTCCAGGAAGACGAACTGGCCATCCGCGGTCACGATCATGTCGACACTGCCGAACACGAGTCCCAGGCGATCCATGAGCCGCAGGAGCTTGTTGCCTACCTCCGCGGGCAGCTCGTAAGGCTCATGCCGCACGTGCTCCAGATCGTATCGCCTCCAGTCCGTCCGGGTACGCCGGCTGTCCTGGGAGTGAATGGCACACGCGAAGATCCGCCGGCCCACGATGACGATCCGCAGCTCCACCTGCTTGTCGATGTAGGGCTGGAAGATGCCTGGGGTCGGAACGCGGCCCTCCGTTTCATTCAGGTCCTCTTCCTTGACCCGACTCGTGTAGAGCGTCCCCACGCGCGCGGGACGCTCCGCCGTTCCACCACTCGTGGTGACGAAGGGGGTGAACGGTTTGTAGATGATGGACCCGGCCTGCTGGCCGTGGAAGTCGCGCGCGAAGCGCATGTCCGCCGTGTAGAGCGTCGAGGGAATCTCGAGCCCGAGCTGTGCCGCGACGAGCAGTTGCGCGCACTTCTCTTCATAGGCGGTATTGAAAGGGGGCGGGTTCACGCAGAAGACATCGCTGGCCTTCAGCGCGAGGCCGAAACCCGAGCAGAACGACTTCCACTCCCGCTTGTAGAACGCCCACTCCTTTGCCTTGGACGCGAGGCCATGGAGTGCCGAATCATGGGAGAAGCGTTGCCAGCCACGCCACAGGAGGGCCGACTTGATCTCCGAGGCGTCGAAGCGGCGCTCACCTATCTGGAGCTGGAGGCTGCCGCGGCCTTCATTGCTCTGGGAAACGTAGACAGCGACGGACCGTTCCACCGACTGCATGTCAAGCACCACGGGACGCTCGCCCGATGCCGTCAGAACATCCTGGAGACGCAACACAGTGGTGTCTTGGGCGTACGCCGTCACAATCAGGATCACAGAAGCCTCATCCAAGGAGGAGCCGCACGGTGGAAGAGGGCGCGTTCGGCATGGCCGAAGCGCCCTCTCCCTCAAACAAAACGAGCTGCGTTCGCGACTAGAGCGAGAGCTCCATGTCGGACACGTCGAAGCCGTCGCCGCAGAGCTTGATGGTCACGGCCGGCGTGGTGGGGGGCTCCGTCGTGGTCGTCGTGCTGCTGGACAACCCAGAGCAACCGACGACATCGAGGATGTTCGCCTCCTCCTCCTCGATGTACTGCAATCCGAAAATGGGCGACTTCTGGTGGGTCTGCGTCTCAGCCAGCATAAAGTCCTCTCTGAGATTGAGGGATTCAATCCCACGCTCAGTGTACTTCGCGACGGCGTCTGTGGAAAGCCATTATCCTGACATTTGCGTATTTGGCCTGGCAGTGAAGGAGCCAATATCTGGTGTTGCTTTGGAGGCAACAGGCGAGAGGTATTGCCTCGGAGGCAACAGGTGAGAGGCATTGCCTTGGAGACAACAGGCGAGAGGTGTTGCTTTGGAGGCAACAGGTAAGATGTGTTGCTTTGGGAGCAACATGCGAAGGGCAGGGGGATGGGCGGTCTGCCGCTGGCCATCCAGAGTTCCCGCCGCTCCCTGGAGCTGAACCCCAAGAACGAGAACGCGGTGAAGGTCCTCAAGCGGCTCGAGCCACCCACCGCCACCCCATGAACAACAGCATGGGGCCAGACACTCGAGCAGCCCTGCCGGTCAGTTCCCACACATCGCAAGGACCTCGACTCTAATGACCCGAAAGGACCTTGCGCATGTCCCACTCCAGCAGCATCCGAGCGGCTCTGGCAGCCAGCATCCTGTTCCTCGTGACAGCCTCTTCACAGGTATCCGCGGCCATCCCGTATCAGCCCATTCCTCCGCTCACTCCGCTGCACCACACCTACAGCGCGAGCGCGACCGATCACTTCTACACGATCAACTACGCGGAGTCGTACTACTCGACCCAGATCGGCTACACCCCGCAGGGCATCGCCGCCTACCTTGAGCGCTCGTCTCAGCCCACGGCGTCACCGTTTCGGCGCTACTGGAAGGGCCCGCCGCAGGTCGAGCACGTGTACCTGACCGACGACTATCCCGACGAGAAGAGTTACGTGCTCAGCAACGGCTATGTCGCGGAGGGCATTGAAGGCTATCTCCACATTCAGCAGGTACCCGGCTCCATTCCCCTCTACCGACTGGGGAAGTTCAACGCCAACACGGGGGACCTGGTCCACATCTATACGAGCTCGAATTGGGAGTTGCAGACCCTGCTGTCGCAAGGCTGGACGTACGATCATATCGCTGGCTATGTCCAGCTCACCTCGACCTTCTCGGGAATTCCCGGCACCGGGCCAGACGGGTTCCCCGTCATCCCTGGTGGCCACTACATGGCGCGGCGCTGTGGCGCCAACACCGGGTGCCAGAGCGAGACCGGCTTCCGTAACTACTATGTCGGCTACCGCAGCGTGCTGAGCACAGGCAAGCTGACTGGCACCTATCGTCAGATCATGAGCTTCGATCTGTGGTCACCGGATTACTTCACGGCGAGCCAGCACGAGCACATCGCCATCGGGCTCCATGGGCAACTTCCCCTGGACATGTCGAACATCGATGGCAGCACAGCCCACCACGCTCTGGGAATCCTCATTGGCGAGTCTGACTGCGGTGTGGGAGCGACGTCGGTGCGAGTCGAGGCCTTCTGGCCCACAGGCAACGCTGTCTCAGGCACCTGCGTGCCCAATGCGTTGAGTAACAACGTGACCTACACCTTCCGCATCACCGTGACGGATGCAGGAGAGATCAGCTACACGGTCACCCCGAAGGGCAGCACCACCCCCATCATCAGTGACAGCCTCAAAGGCGCGAAGCTGTTCACCGATCCGCGTTATCCGTTCCCAGCCGGCAAGACGGGCTACTTCATCGTTCCGGCGACGCTCGGCAATGCGGACTACTCGCTGTACTTCACCAACTTCAGTGTCTCGTGGCAGCCGTGATTGGAGGCGGCGGGTGGGCTTGCCCCGATTACGTGGACAGTAGAGTTGAGGTGCCAACCTCTGCGGTAAGGCTGCAAGCTCAAAATTCATGGGGCTGACGTAGGAAACATAAAAACATAAGAAGGATGGGAGGCCTGTTGAAAGCGTGGGCTAGAGCGGAGGGGCCGAGGAGGGCCGCTGAGGGGGCCACCCGAGTTGTGCGCCCGGCCTGTGCACAGGCCGCCCAGCCCCCTGGGTGTACACGCCTGCCCAGGCCGCGCTCCTATCAGGTGCGCGGCAGGGGCCTGGGCCTCTTGGCTATCTTGAGCGCCTCAACACCACGCTGCCTTATGTGGCCCTCGCTCGAGGACCTGAAGGCCCCGTCGAGCACGTGCGCGCCAACCCCAGCGAGAAGGGCACCATGGCTCCCGTCTACGGCATGGCGGGCACCGTCCCCTTCCGGGGGCTGATCAGTGACATGCTCAAGAAGTACATGGACCTCATCTACAAGGTCTGAGCGCTCACGAATCGCGGTAGCCTGCTCGCACGTGTCCAGCCGCCGCCCCACGCGGGCGGCGGGTTCTGGCGCTTCCACCGGAAGGGGGCTCTCGTGCTCGAGCAGCGTGTCTTCGTCGTGGGCCGATGGTTGCTGGCGCTGTTCCTCTGCGCGAGCGCGTCTCCCGCCTTCGCGCTTGCCCCCAAGCCTCCCGCGCAGCTCACAGACACGGAGCTGAGTGGGCTCCTGCAGAAGTTCCGGAAGTTGAAGGAGGCCCCCGATTTCGAAGAGGAGTGGCGCTTCAAGCGCCTGGGCCTGGAGGATCCCCACCGGGTCATCGTGAGCGCCGCACTCGAGCGCCCCGAGCCCCAGCACGCCATCGCGAAGCTGCGGAAGCGGTACGCCTTGAACGAGACCGCAGCGCGAGACCTGCTCAGCGGTCAGCTCCTGGCCTTCCCCGCGGGAGGCTTCGTCTTCGACGTGGAGCCTGAGCAGCTCCAACGCGCACTGGACCTCTACCTGGAGGCCGCGCGTGAAGCACCAGGCAATCCGGCCGTGCTCGCGGCGATGCTCACCCTCCCCGGAACCTACAAGTTGCCGGCCGGGGAGCGCGAGACTCGCTTCCTCGAGGCGCTGAACGCTTCGCCCGACCCCGTCGAGACGGCGCTCCAGCTCTCGCGGCTGGGGGGTGGGCTCGACGACTGGAACGTCTCGCTCGCGGCCTATGCGGTCAGCCGTCAGTTGGATGCACTACCGCGCTCGCTCGAGGCGCTCGGGTTTCGAGAGAGAGGCCGGGAGGCCACCCTCTTCTACTTCGCCGCCTACCAGGCCCTGCGCTCCCGGCAGCAGGGGACCCTCCCCGCGGAGCTCATCGAGCGACTCCTCCGCGACCTCCTGGATGAAGAGCTGCCATCGCTCGCGGTGGAAGTGCTCCACCAGCTCCCGGCCACGCAGCGGGACAATCTCCTCGCGGGGAAATGGACCGTCCAGGATGCCCGCATCACCTCCAGACTGAACGGCGAGAGCGAAGAGATGACGGCGCCGGGAGACCTCCGCCCGGGCCTCTCCGCGGCCCTGCTCATCGGCGGTGCACCCCAGGAGGCAAAGCCATGGCTCGAGGCCGCCGCCCCGGTCTCCGCCGAGGGTAACGCCCGCGACGAGAGCTGTGTGCCCGCGCTCCAGCGAGCCATCCTCACCTTCCACCTGAAGCCGGAGCCCGAGGCCGATCCGTTCCAGCTCCTCGTCCTGGAGCAGTCCTGCCAGCGGGGACTCCCGTACCCGTGGAGCGTCCTGCTCGCCCAGCAACTCCAGACCCGCTATTCGAAGAGCGCGCGAGAGTTCCTGGGTTGGGCGGTGGGATCCGCGCGGGAGGATTCGCGAACGAAGCAGCCTCCCCTGCATGCACAGCTCTCCTTCCTCACCCAGGCCCGGGCCACACTCGAGGCCGAGGACAAGGCGCGGCTCACGCGGCTCGAGTCCGCCCTCGCGGCCATTCCCGAGCAGGCCTCGGACGTCCAGCCCACCGCGCAACCGGACCCGCTCGCCTCGCGCATCCGCGAGTTGCTCGCCGCTCCTCCCGCCTCGCCCTTCACCGAGCACCCGCTCTCCGAGGCTCCCAAGCCGAAGGCGGCCGCGCGCTGGAGCCCCATCAAGGAGGGGCTGAAGCCTCCCGAAGGTTTCCGCCCCGTGCGAGCCGAGCGCTCGGGAAAGCGCGTCCTGCTCCTGGCCCTCTCGCAGCGCCTCGACCCGGTGGGCGAGGTCTCCGGCGGTGGCTACTGGCTCCTCGAGTCCCAGAATGGAGGTCAGACGTGGAGCTCGATCCTCTACACGGGCCTGAGGCAATACAGGCCCTACGAGCTCGCGACGAAGTCCTCGCTCCCCATGCTCGAGGGCGACACGCTCCGGCTCGAGGCCTCGGTGCGCGAATTGGAGGAGAAGAGCATCACCTTCCCGCCCATCGGGCTGCGCACGAAGCGGGAGAAGAAGGGCCTCTTCCTCCAGGCCAGCCTCGCCGAGCTCCGGAACGACACCGACGCGGATGGACTCCCCGACCTGGTCGAGGAGCGGCTGCTCACCGACCCGAACGTCGCGGACAGCGATGCCGATGGCCTCTCCGACGAGGAGGATCCCCTGCCGCAGGTGCCCGCCGCCCGTCGCGGCACGGAGAGCCCGGGAGCCCAGCTCCTGCCGGCGTTCCTCGCCTGGCTGAACACGGGAGAAACGATTCCCAAGGGTCTGGAGGTCGGCCTGCCCGACGAGGGCGACTCCCAGAACGTGCTGCGGCTTCCCAAGGGCACCACGCCCGAGTCGCGCTATGACGCGACCTTCCTCGAGATGGACCGGGGCCTGCTGCGCGGCGTGCGAATGCCCTCGCGGACCCTCGTGCTCTCGTCCGAGGAGCTCAAGACGGCCCAGGAGCGCTTCGGCCGCTTCTACCCCCTGAGCATCCAGTTCCTCTTCAACACCAGGGGAGACACGGCCCTCATCGAGTGGAACGAGCACTGGCGCGGCGGGAGCTACGTGGCCCGGAAGAAGGACGGCCAGTGGGAGTTCGAGTCACTCAGTAGCTGGATTACCTGAGCGGCACGGCGGGCCCCCGGGGCGGCATGTCACGAAAGTGTCACAAGCCGCTCCGGTGAGTGCCCTACAGTCCGCGCATGCCGCACATCCTGATCGTCGACGACGAGCCGGATCTGGCGGGGCTGCTGGCGTACAACCTCGGGAGGGCCGGCTTCTCCACCACCCAGGTCCATACCGGAGAGGAAGCCCTGGCGCGGGTGCGCGAGGCCCCTCCGGACCTCCTCCTGTTGGATTTGATGTTGCCCGACATGGACGGCGCCGCGCTGTACCGCGAGCTCCGGGCGGACCCCACCACGAGCCACCTGCGCGTGCTGGTGATCTCCGCCCGTCCTGACGCTCACAGCCGGATCAGCGGAGTGGAGGTCATCCTCAAGCCCTTCAAGGTGCAGGACGTGGTGGCGCGGGTGACCGCGCTGTTGAGGGCCCCCTGAGACCCGTCCCGCTCATCTTTCATGCTGTCACTGGCTTCCCGTTGAGGTACTCACGCCCCGCAACGGACGGGTCACGAAAAGGTCACGTCCGTCCCAGGAGAGAAGCACGATGCTCGAGAAGCTGATGCCCAAGTCGGACGAGTTCTTCGACGACTTCGATGCCCAGTGCGCCGTCACCGTGGAGGGGGCGAAGATGCTGCACGCCCTGCTGAGCGACTACCGGGACGTGGCCGCCAAGGTGCAGGCCCTCAAGGAGATCGAGCACAAGGGCGACGATGTGACGCACAACGCCTTCAACCGGCTGCACAAGCAGTTCATCACCCCGTTCGACCGTGGGCAGATCCACTCGCTGCTCTCGCGCATCGACGACGTGCTGGACCTGACCAACGCCGCGGCGGCCCGGCTGCACTACTACGAAATCAAGGAGAGCCTGCCGGACGCCACCGAGCTGGCGCGGCTGCTGGTGCTCTCCACGGAGAAGGTGCGCGAGGTGGTGGCGGCGCTGCGGCTCATCAAGAAGCCGGAGCAGATTCTGGCGGGCTGCAAGGACATCAAGCGCCTGGAGTCGCAGGCGGACGAGGCGCTGCGCGCGGGGTTGGGCCGGCTCTTCAAGAGTGGCGCGGATCCGCTCACGGTCATCAAGTGGAAGGAGATCTACGACTTCATCGAGACAGCCACGGACAAGTGCCAGAGCGTGGCCAACGTGATTGAAGGCGTGGTCCTGGAGCACTCCTGATGCTGCTCGCCGCCGTCATCCTGATTGTCGCGGTCGCGCTCGTCTTCGACTTCATCAACGGCTTCCACGACGCGGCCAACTCCATCGCCACCGTGGTGGGCACGCGGGTGCTGTCGCCGAACCTGGCCGTGGCCTGGGCCGCCTTCTTCAACTTCATCGCCGCGTTCGGAGGCGGGGTGAAGGTGGCCAACACCATGGGCAAGGGCATCATCGACTTCGAGATGCTGCGGGCCCAGGGCCCGGAGGCCGTGCTGCTGGTCATCTTCGCCTCGTTGATGGGCGCCATCGCCTGGAACCTGCTGACGTGGTGGTGGGGCCTGCCCTCCTCGTCCTCGCACGCTCTGGCGGGGGGAATGATTGGAGCCACGCTGCCGGTGCTCGGAGTCGCGGGGCTGGTGGGCTCGGGCATCGCGAAGATCGCCGCGTTCATCGTGCTCTCGCCGCTCATCGGCATGGTGCTGGGCACGCTGTTGATGCTGGCGAGCACGTGGACGGTGCACAAGCAGACGCCCCTGAAGGTGGACACGTGGTTCCGGCGCCTGCAGCTCGTGTCGTCAGGCATCTTCTCCTACAGCCACGGCACCAATGACGCGCAGAAGGTGATGGGCATCATCGCGGTGGTGCTCTTCGGCACCATCTGGAGGGACCGGCCCTTCCACATCGACTGGTGGATGATCATCTCGTGCCACGCGGCCATCGGCCTGGGTACCTTCTTCGGGGGCTGGCGCATCGTGAAGACGATGGGCCACAGCCTGACGAAGCTGGCGCCCATCGGCGGCTTCTCGGCGGAAACGGGAGGAGGCGTCACCATCATCGCGCTGGCGAAGCTGGGCATCCCCGTGTCCACCACGCACACCATCACGGGCGCCATCGTGGGCGTGGGCTCGACGAAGGGCTGGCGCGCGGTGAAGTGGGGCGTGGCCGGCCGCATCATCTGGGCGTGGGTGTTCACCATCCCCGCCTCCGCGCTGATGGCCGTGCTGGTCTACGGGCTGTCCCGGCTGGTGATGATGGCCGTGCAGTGAGTGGTCCGCGCGAGGACGTGCGCTTCCAGCCCTCGCGTGGTGTAGAAACGGGCGCCCCCCTCCCGTGCCGGGAGCGGGACCGGGAGAGGAATCCGACGATGAACCGACTCGCGCTCGTGCTGGGACTCGTGCTGCTCGCCGGCTGCGCCACCGTGAAGGGCAGCCGCGTCCGCTCCGACTACGAGGCCGTGGACAAGACCCAGGTCAAGCGGCTCGTCGTGGTCACCCAGCCACTCCCCGATGGCAAGCAGGAGGTCGGCGAGCTGTGGAGCCTCGTCGCCCGCCGCTACGTCAACCAGAACCGCGACTTCATCGCCCGCTCCAATGTCGCCCTCGCTGGCAGCCCCGAGGACGCCTCCTTCAAGGGCCTGTGCGTCGACAACCTCGAGGGCGTCCTCTGGCTCTCCCCCGACGTGAGGCGCAAAGGCAACGGGGTGGAGGCCGCCGTGAAGGCCCAGCTCCTGCGCTGCCGGGATGGTCAGGAGGTCTGGTCCGCCGAGGCCGCCGGAAGCTGGCCCTCCGACGACGCGCGCTACATGGAGCTCACCGCCCAGTACACCGGCGAGCTCGGTCCCGAGGTCTCCCCCTACGTCGCTCCCACCTTCCGTCTGCTGAGCGCCACCCTCGACACCCTCCCCCGCCCGCAGCTCAACGACGAGGACGTCACCGAGAAGATCGAGCTCGGGGAGTAGGCGGGCGCATGGTGGACCAGACCACCGCCCTCATCCGGCTCGTCACCGCCTTCGGGCTCGGGTTCTCGCTCGGCTTCGAGCGCGAGCTGCGCGGGCAGGATGCGGGCCTGCGCACGCATATCCTCGTGTGCCTCGGCGCCTGCCTCTTCACCCTGTGCAGCCTGCTCGTCGAGCATCCGCTCGAGGCCGGTGTGCCCCTGGAGGTCCGCGCCGACATCAGCCGCATCGCCAGTCAGATCGTCGTCGGCATCGGCTTCCTCGGCGGCGGCGCCATCCTCCACCACGGCGCCTCCACCAAGGGCCTCACCACCGCCGCCAACCTCTGGCTCACCGCGTCCGTGGGCCTCGCCGTCGGGCTCGGCTTTCCCGTGCTCGCCGCCGCCACCACGGTGCTCGCCCTCGTGGCCCTCATCGGACTCCGCGTCCTCGAGCGCGCCATCCGCCGCTTCCGCAAGAAGCATGGGGTCATCGCCGACGTGGACATCCTCACCCGGCCTCTAGAAGGCGAGGTCCCGAGCACGGAGAAGCCACGGCAGTAGGGATCCGATGCGGGCTCGGCCCACGAAGGCCCGGAACCCGCTCCCCGAATGAGGGGAGCGGGTAGAGACTCACTCCAGATCGGTCAGGCGCCGGTCCATCTCCGTGCGGATGAAGCGTTCGATCTCCTCCGCGGTCGTCAGGTCCATCGCCTCCTCGAGCATCCGCTGCGCCTCCGCCCGGCTCGACTTGCGGATGAGGTCCTTCACCGTCGGAATCTGCCCCGCCGTCATGGACAGCTCGTCGAAGCCCAGCGCCAGCAGCACCAGCGCGTAGAGGGGGTCGCCCGCCATCTCTCCGCACATGGCCACCGGTATCTTCGCGTCCTTCGCCGCCGCCACGATGTTCCGCAGCGAGCGCAGCACCGACAGGTGCAGCGGCTTGTACAGGTACGCCACCTCGCGGTTCTGCCGGTCGATGGCCAGCGAGTACTGGATGAGGTCGTTGGTCCCCACCGAGAAGAAGTCCGCCTCCTGGGCCAGCCGGTCGGCGATGAGCGCCGCGCTCGGCGTCTCCACCATGATGCCCACCGGGAAGCGCTTGCCGAGCGGCACTCCGGCGCGCCCCAGCTCCGTGCGGCATGCCTCCAGCTCGCTACGGGCCTCGCGCAGCTCGCTCATGCCGCAGATGAGCGGGAACATCAGCCGCATGTTGCCGTGCACGCTCGCCCGCAGGAGTGCGCGCAGTTGCACCCGGAAGAGATCCCGGTGGGCCAGGCAGTAGCGGATGGCCCTCAGCCCCATCGCCGGGTTGGGCTCCTTCTCGTGCTTGCCCCGCCCCGGCACCTTGTCTCCGCCCAGGTCCAGCGTGCGGATCGTCACCGGCTTGCCGCCCATCGCCTCCAGCACCTGCCGGTACGCCCGGTACTGCTCCTCCTCGCTCGGCGGACTGTCCCGGTCCAGGAACATGAACTCGGTGCGGTACAGGCCGATGCCCTCCGCCCCGTGGGCCAGCAGCGATTGAATCTCCTCCGGGAACTCGATGTTTCCCACCAGGCGGATGCGGAAGCCATCCGTGCTCTCGGCCGGCAAGTCCTTCGCCGCCAGGGCCCGGGCTTCCATCTCCTGGTGCCGGCGCATCGTCTCGTGGAAGAGCGCCAGCTGGTCCTCGGTGGGGTTCACCAGGATGAGGCCCCGCTTCCCGTCCAGGGCCACCAGGTCTCCTGGCGATACCTGCTCACTCGCACGCCCCGCGCCCAACACCGCCGGAATGGAACGGGCCCGCGCGACAATGGCCGTGTGGCTCGTCTGGCCACCCAGGTCCGTGACGAAGCCCGCCACCCGCCCGCTGCGCGCCATCAGCGCCGCGTCCGCCGGGGACAGGTCGTGCGCCACCACCACCGCGTGGTCCGGCAGCACCACCTCTTCGTCCACCACCTGCCCCATCAGGTTGCGCACCACCCGGTCCGCCACGTACTCCACGTCCGAGCGCCGCTCGCGGAAGTACTCGTCCGGGATGTTATCGAACAGGTGCTTGAGCTTGCGCGCCACCCGCCGCACCGCCCACTCGGCGTTGATGCGGTCCTCCACGATGAGCCGGTTCACCTCGTCCACGAACATCGGGTCGTGGAGCATCAACCGGTGCGCCTCGAGGATGAGCCCGTGCTCGGGGCCCTCCGTCTTCGTTATCTGCTCCTTGAGCTCGGAGAGCTGGCGGTCGGACAGATCCAACGCCGTCTTCATCCGCATCCGCTCGGGGTCGACCTCGGCCTCGGCCAGCCGCAGCTTGGGGGTACGCACCCGCTTGCGGTCCAGGAGGTAGGCGTGGCCCACCGCCACGCCGGGGGAGGCGCCGATGCCCTTGATGCTCAACGTAGGGGTGGCCTGGCTGCTCACGGTTCCTTCTTCTTCCGCGGCCGTTCGCCGCGCGCTTGGCTTCACTTCGATTCGCCAAACCTGTTGGCGATGAGCTTCTGGATGTCCTGGAGGCACGCCTCGGCGTCCTCGCCCTTGCACGTCACCGTCACGTGCATGCCCTGCGCCGCCGCCAGCATGAGCACGCCCATGATGGACTTGGCGTTGGCCTTCTGACCCTCGCACTCGAGCGTCACCTCGCTCTTGTAGCGGTTGGCCATCTGGACCAGCTGTGCCGCCGCCCGGGCATGCAGCCCGAGCGCGTTGATGATCTCGAATGTCCCTTCGGCCACGCTCGACATTGCCAGTCCCTGTTCTCCCCTCTTCTACAAGAAGGCACCCGCCGCACAGGCCAGTCCCGCGGCGAGGTAGAGCACCACGTAGTTTGGAACCCGACGGGCGACCAGGAGGTAGGACACCACCCCCAGGGCCAGACAGCCCACGGACAACAGGGGCGCGTAACGGCCGCCCGCGTTGGCCCCAAAGGTGGCGGCCAGCCAGGCCGCCAGTCCGCCCGCGCACGCCGCCGCCACCGACCGCAACTTCGCTCCCCGGGTAGGGAGGTTGGCCCTCGCCACCGCCTCCACCAGCCTGTCTCCCAACGACAGTCCCATCAAGTACAACCGTCCCCGGAGCCACAGGTGGACGAGGTTGTAGAGGAAGAGGAAGAGCACCGCCGCCCACGCGCCCAGCAGGGGCACCAGGGCCGCGCACACCGCACCGGTGGCCGGCTTCAAGGAGAGCCAGAAGAAGCCGTCGCCCAGCGCCGCCAGCGGGCCCATGAGGGCGGCCTTGAAGGCCACCACCTTGTCCGGCGGCTCCTCGCCCCGGGCAATCCGCTGCTCGTGGTAGAGGACGCCGCCCACGATGGCCGCCGCCACGTAGGGGTGGGTGTTGAAGAAGACGAGGTGCCGGCGCACCGCCACTTCCAGGGCCTGCTTGTCCGGGTAGAGCCGCTCGAGCGCCGGGTAGATGGCGTAGGCCAGCCCCAGGTTCTGCATGCCCTGGGGGTTCCACGAGGCCTGCAGGAAGAGCGAGCGCAGGAAGACGCGCAGCAGCACTCCTCGGGTGAGGGGCGGGCTGAGGACGCTCACAGCCGCTCCTTCAGCTCGAAGAGGACCATGCCCACGACGACGACCCCGGCCCCCACGGTGGCGTACACGGGAGCGCGCCGGGCATGGCTGCCCGCCACGGCGATGGAGGCCGCCACCGAGCCCATGGCCGGATAGGCCCACGCCAGGCCTCGCAGCACCGGCAGGGGCAGCCGCTCCAGCAGCGGCCCGAGGAAGAAGCCCACCAGCGCGCACGTGGCCGTCACCGCTCCGAAGAGGACGAAGTGCGGCCACATGCCCCACAGGTTCTGCCGCATCGCCCGGGTGAGCTGGCCCGCCTCGGCCGACGCCAGCGCCTTGCGGGCCAGCCGTGCCGAGTGGCTCTCCAGCGCCCGGTCCACCAGACGACCCACCCGCCCCAGTCCCACGAAGAGGAGGATGGCGAGCGACCAGAGGGCCGGAGTGGAGCCCGCGCCGGTGGCCGCCGCCATGGTGGCCGCCGCCGCCGAGGTGCCCGTGGCCGACAGCGTGTCGTTGTCCGGCAGCGAGGCCCCCAGGTTGGCGGTGCCCAGGTGGAAGAGCTCCAGCAGCATGCCCACGTAGAGCCCCGAGGGCACGTCGTTGAGCAGCATGCCCATGGCCGTGGCCGCCACCAGCGGCCGGGAGAACATGGCCTGGAGGAAGGCCTTGCGCTCCACCGCGACGAGGCCGCCCCAGATGCCGGCGAGCGCCACCTGGGTCCAGCCCACGCTCACCGGCTCACCCCGCCTTTCCCCAGCGCTCTTGCAGGTCCGTCAGCTCCACCGGCTTCTCCGACGGCACCGCTCGCGCCTCCACCCGCACGCCCTCGCCCGCCAGCCGCTGCAACGCCTGCAGCTCCGACTCGGCCAGGAAGACGGACGGCGACACCTGGCGCCTGCCCGTCCCGAAGTGCACGTTGCCCAGGTTGAGTTGGTCCACCTTCAGCCCGTGCGCCTGGGCGAAGGGCACTCCCTCCACGTCCCGCAGCAGCACCAGCGTCTTCACCGCGTCCTTGGAGATGCTCGCGAAGTCCACCTGCGCCAGAGGGAGAATCTGAACCTCGATGGCGCTCTGCACCGCCAGGGCCATGGCGGCGCGCACCAGCGGACTCGAGGCGGCTTCATCGTCGGCGACGACGACGCGCGAGACCTTCAGATGCGGCAGCCAGGCCTCGACGACCTGTCCATGAATGAGGCGGTTGTCGACGCGGACCAGGGTGATCACAGCAGTCTCGAATCGCCCACCCTCGGGGGGCCGTCAAGTTCGCGGCACGGCCGGCTGACGCTGCTGGGCCTCTCGCAACAGGGCCGACGCACAGGTGATGTTGCGCTGGCCATAGGAAGCCAGCTGACTGGCCATCTCCGACAGCGGCATCTCCTCCGAGCGCAGGGAGTTGGCCTTCAGGAGCATGGGGAGATTCACGCCCGCGAGCACTTCCAGCTTGCCCGACTGACAGCGCTCGGAGCAGAGCATCAGGGACTCCTTGCACGGAGTGCCCCCGAAGAGGTCGGCCATGACGATGACCCCCTCACCCTGATCCACGCCGGTCACGGCCTGCCGCATCTTCGTCCGGAGATCCTCCACCGAGGTCCCGGGCTCGATGTTGCAAGTCGCCACCGCGGGCAACTTGCCCACGATCTGCTCGGCGGTGGCTACCAGCTCGTCCGCCAGACGTCCGTGCGATGCCACTACGAGGCCGACCATGATCACCTCTCACCAGCCCCCCAGGGCTGCCTCACTACGCCTGAATGGTGCGATGCGCAACCCCCACCGAAAGTTTCCGCTGGCACCCTCGATTGCTCCCTACCCTCGCCCACCTTCCCTTCCCTGAAGGAAGGTAAGTCAGGTCTCGCCTCCCCGCCCGCAATTTCACCTCCAAACGGACGATGGGCTGTCGGCTGCCAGACGAGGAGGCAGCAACAGGCGGGAGGGTGCGGACCCACACCTTCACATCTTGCCACTCATCCAGACGGAGCGGGGTGGAGATGTGTGTGAGCGCGGGGGCGAGCCCCCTACTCCTTATCGATGTCGCGGTCCCACAACTGCACGCGCGGGTGGTCCCCGGACAGGCGCTTGCGCAACTCCTCGGCGATGGCCACCGAGCGGTGCTTGCCTCCCGTGCACCCCAGAGCCACCGTCAGGTACGCCTTCCCCTCCTTCTGGTAGCGCGGGAAGAGGAAGCGGCACAGGTCCACCACCTTCTCCACGAACTGCTGCGTCTCCTCGCGGTCCAGCACGTACGCCGCCACGCGCGGGTCCTTCCCCGTCAGTCCCTTGAGCTCCGGGACGAAGTACGGGTTGGGCAGGAAGCGCACGTCGAGCACCAGGTCCGCCTGCGGCGGCACTCCATGCCGGAAGCCGAAGGACATGACGGACAGCGACGGCCCGCTCGCCGGCTCCGGGTTGAAGCGCGCCTGCACCATGCGCTTCAGGTCGTGCACGTTCAGCACCGACGAGTCGATGACCTGGTCCGCCAGCTCCCTCAGGTCCTTGAGCGCCTCGCGCTCGGCCCGGATCCCCTCGGACACGCTGCCCGTGGGCGCCAGCGGATGGCGCCGGCGCGTCTCGCTGAAGCGGCGGATGAGGCTCTCGTCGCTCGCGTCCAGGAAGAGCACCTCCACGTGGTGCCCCACCCGGCGCACCTCGTCCAGCACCCGCGGCGCCTCGTGCAGGAAGATGCCCTCGCGCGCATCCACCACCAGCGCCAGGTGCTGGAACTGCCCGCCTCCGGCGAGCTCCGTCAGCTTGGGCAGCAGCAGCACCGGCAGGTTGTCGATGCAGAAGAACCCGACATCCTCCAACGCTCGGATGGCGGTGGACTTGCCCGAGCCGGACATGCCCGTGATGACGACGATGTGCTTGGCCGGAGCGGCGCTCACTCGACTTCCTCACCCATGGAACGGCGCATCGCCCCTTCGGCGATGGCACGGTTGAGCCTCTCGGCGAACTCCCTCGCCGAGTGGTGCCCCTGCTGCTTGAGCAACTGGTTGCGGGCGGCCACCTCGATGATGGTGGTCATGTTGCGGCCCGGGCGCACCGGCACCACCGAGAGCGGGATGTCCACGCCCACGATGTTCATGAACCGGTCCTCCACGCCCAGCCGGTCGTACTCCTGCTGCGGGTCCCACTCGTGCAGCTCGATGACGAGCTCGATCTTCTTGCGCTCGCGCACCGAGGCCACGCCGAACAGGTCCTTGATGTTGATGATGCCCAGGCCGCGGATCTCCATGTGGTGGCGGATGACGGGGTTGCCCGCGCCGTACACCACGCCCTGCCTCCGCCGCGTCACGTCCACGATGTCGTCCGCCACCAGCCGGTGGCCGCGCATCACCAGGTCCAGGGCAATCTCGCTCTTGCCGATGCCGCTCTTGCCCAGCAGCAGGATGCCCACGCCGAACACGTCCATGAGCACGCCGTGAAGGCTGCTGGACTCGGTGAGGGCCTCCTCCAGGAAGGCCTGCACCTGCTGGATGAAGGCGCTGGAGAGCAGCGGGGAGCGCATCAGCGCCAGCCCGGCCTTCTCGCACGCCTCCACCAGCGCGGGCGGCGGCGCCAGGTCCTTGGTCACCACCACGCAGGCCAGCTCCTCCTGGAAGAGCGAGGCCAGCACCTCGCGCTGCCGCTCCACCGGGAGCGTGAGCAGGTAGGAGACTTCCGTGTTGCCAAACACCTGCACCCGGTGCGGATGGAGGTGCTCGGTGAAGCCCGTGAGGGCCAGTCCCGGCTTCTGGATGCGCGAGGAGTTGATGCGGTGCTGCAGCCCACGCTCGCCCGCCACCAGGGTAAGCCGGAGGTCGTACTCGCGGTCTTCGAGGAGCTGGGATACCCGGATAGAGTTCATCGGCAAGGGTGGAATATCACCCGCCGGACTTTTTGCGTGCTCTACCCTCATGTCCGCCTCCTCGCCCTCCCCTGAAGCCCCCTCCGAGCGACGCCTCGCCCTGGCCACCCTCATCCTCATCGTGGGTGTGGGTGCCGCACTCCGTGTGTGGCTGGGGCTCACGGATGACGGCATCTACTGGCCGGACGAGGTCTTCCAGAGCCTGGAGCCCGCGCACCGGCTCGTCTTCGGCTACGGAATGCAGGCGTGGGAGTTCATCGAGGGGGCGCGCAACTGGGCCCTGCCGGCGCTGGTGGCCGTCCTGTTCAAGCTGGCCACCGTGGTAGGCCTGGAGGGGCCCCGGGGATACCTGGGCCTGACGCGGGCCGTCTTCGGGCTGCTGGGGGCCGCCACCGCCTGGGGGAGCTGGCGGCTGGCGCGGGCGTATGGGGCCTCGGCGCTGGCCGCGGCCGCGGGGGCTTCGCTCTTCGCGCTCGCCGCCGTCCCCCTGTACTTCGCTCCCCGGGCCATGAGCGAGAACGCCTCCGCTCTGCCGGTGGTGCTGGGACTGGCGCTGGCACTGGCGCCGGGAGCCTCGCGCCGCGCGGTCGTGGCCGGGGCCTCCCTGCTGGGAATCGCCGTGCTGCTGCGCCTGCAGAATGGCGTCTTCTGCGTGGGCCTGGTGGGAGTGCTGGCGGCGCGGCGCGACTGGCGGGCGGCACGCGATGCCCTGGCCGTGCTCGCCGGGTGGGCCTTCCTCTTCGGCCTGCTGGACAGGCTCACCTGGGGACGCTGGTTCCACTCGGCCCTCGTGTACCTGGACTTCAACCTCGTCCAGGGCAAGGCCGCCGTCTGGGGCACCGCTCCCTTCGAGTACTACGGCCGCGTCCTGCTGCGCTCCATGGGCGCCGTCACCCTCGTGGCGCTGGGGCTCTCGGTGCTCGCGGCCCGGCGCGCCCCGGGCCTGCTCGCCATGGCCACCGCCTTCTTCGTCCTCCACGCGCTGCAGCCCCACAAGGAGCTGCGCTTCCTCGTGCCCGTACTGCCCCTGTTCGCCGCGCTCGCCGGCGTGGGGCTGGACGCGGTGCTGCGCCACCTGCCGCCCTCGCCCGCCCGGCTCGCCCTGCCGCTGGTGGTGGTGGCGGTGGCGGGCGCCTCCGGCCTGCGCGTGGGGCGGCTCACCTTCGGGGACCTGGGGCAGTACGAAGACCTGAAGCCCCGCGCGAGCGCCTGGGATGACTTCGGGCCCGTCAACCGCCTGCTCATCACCGCCGGCCAGCTCCCGGGCGTGTGCGGCCTGAAGGTGGAGGCGGTGCACCTGGCCTGGACGGGCGGCTACAGCTACTTCCACCGCGACGTGCCCCTCTACGCGCACAACGGGCCGGGGCGCGAATCCGGCCTCTTCAGCCACGTGCTCACCGTGTCCGGAGCCGTGGCCCACGGCGAGGTGGTGGCCTCCGAGGGACCCTTCGTCCTCGTGCGGCTGCCCCAGGGGCGTTGCGCCGCGGACCCGGCCTGGTCCTCGCGACTTCCGTGAGCGGACTTTCTGCCCGAGAAGACCATTTTCCCCCGCGCACGGCGCTGCTAAGCCGGGGCCCATGTCTGATTGCATCTTCTGCAAGATTCGCGATGGCCATGTCCCGGCCAAGGTCGTCCACCGCGATGACCAGTGCTTCGCCATCGAGGACATCAACCCTCAGGCGCCCTCGCACCTGCTCGTCATCCCCACCGAGCACATCCCCACGGTGAACGACCTCACCGTGGACCACCGCGAGCTGGTGGGCCACCTGTACCTCACCGCCTCGAAGCTGGCGCGCGAGCGCGGCGTGGCCGACAGCGGCTACCGGCTGGTGATGAACACGCACCGGAACGCCGGGCAGACGGTGTTCCACATCCACCTGCACCTGCTCGGCGGGCGCCCCATGGAGTGGCCGCCGGGATAGGCGGCCTTCGCCTGCCTGGCTCCCCGACAGGCGGCCGGGTGTGCCAGCAGGAAAGCAGCAGAAGTGGTACACCCCTGCCCGACGCCTCCGACAGGGGTTGCCCGGAGCCATGCCCTTCAGTGCAGCGACGTCCCGTCGCAGCCGCCTCGCCTACTCCACGCTCGCCCTGCTGCTGGCAGGGGCGGCGGGAGCGGTCAACGCCACCAGCTTCTTCGCCTTCGGCCATCACATCACCCACATGACGGGGCACGTCTCCGAAGTGGGCGAGGCGGTGGCCAACGGCCAGTGGGGTGGCGCCCTCGTGGCAGGCAGGATGGTGTTCTCCTTCCTCGTGGGCGCCATCACCGCGGCGGCGCTGCTGGATGCCTCGCGCCATAGACACCGGGGCCGTCACGCCCCGGCCCTCCTGGTGGAGACGGTGACGCTCGGCGCGGTGGGGCTGTGGGCCTATGAGCACCCCGACGCCAACGAGCCCACGCTCATGTGGGGCCTGGCCTTCGCCATGGGACTGCAGAACGCGCTCGTCACCCGCGTCTCCGGTGCGGTGGTGCGCACCACGCACCTCACCGGCGTGCTCACCGACATCGGCATCCAGACGGTGCGCATGGTCGTCTGGGTGCGCGACGGCGCCCGGGAGCGGGGCCTGCGCGGCCTGTGGAACAAGGTGCTGGACCTGCCCTCCGCCGAGCAGTTCGAGCGCACGCGGCTGCATCTGGGCCTCGCCTTCGCCTTCCTGACGGGCAGCATCCTCGGCTCGGTGCTCTTCCTGCACTACGGCGCGCCCGCCATGGCCGTGCCGTGCGTGGTGCTGCTGCTGGTGATGGCGCTCGACATCAGCCCCGCGGGCAGCCACATCCCCGCCACGAGCTCCTAGCTCGGCCCCACGGCCCGGAGCCCTCTCCGCGCGGCGCTCATCTCACAGCGCCCTTGCTCCTTGAGCCGGATCTCCAGAGCCGTGGGCTGACGTCCCGTCAGATTCGCGATGACCTCTGGCGAGAGGCCTCGCTGGGACAACTGTTCCACGAGCTCGTCCTCTGCCTTCGACCAGGACTCGTATGCCCGCGGATGATGCCTGCGGGCCTCGATGACCTTTGGAGCCAGGTCTTGTGTCTTCTTGATACCGAGATGGCCAATGAGCTGCTCTCGGGTCGGGAGCGAGTTGCCCGGCGCGGAGCGGCTCCTCCGCCGCGGCTCGTCCTTGCGCGCATCTCTTGCGTGCGCTGGGACGGAGCGCAGCTCCACCCTGGACGACTTCGCCTGGAGCGTCCGCACCTGCTCGGAGAACTCCTTGTAGAAGTCCGGCGCGTCCTTCGCCGAGATGCTGATGGCCGACTCCCAGCTGTTGAGCGCCGAGGTCTCGAGGAGATTCATGGACGTATGGATGGCCTCGGAGTCACTCAGATAGAGCTTGGCGTGGAGGCGCTCGAGCGCAAGCACCACCACGCCCGCCTCGGCGAACAACCGCAGGAAGGGCTCCGCCTTCTCCAACTCGTCCGCACGAACGATGAGGCTCACCTCCAGGCCCTCCCGGGCCTTGTCGAGGATGGCGTCACGCAGGTGATTCCATGGCTTGAGGTAGGGAGTCACCAGGACAAGGCGCTGCTCGGCGCTCTTGATGAGGCTCAGCACTCCTGCCGAGATCTGCTCGGACGGCAGGAACCGGATTCCCTTTGCACGGTTGAAGAACACAGACGCTCCAGAAGAAAGCCGTGATGAATGAGCACGGGAGCGCCCGCGATGACAACCGGGCAGGGAAACAAGCGCCATCGTCTCCCCTGGGAGAGCGGGGCGGAGGCCCTCGCGGCATTCCGCCAGGTCAGCGCCAATCGGGCGGGGCCAGGCTGATGCGCGGCACGGGGTAGCCCTCGGGGCCTTGCAGCACCGTCTCGAACCGGGGGCCATCGAGCACCACGCTGCCAGGACTCTTGTCCACCTTGTCCGGGTCTATCTTGACGCCTCGCGTGGGCACCTTCGCGAACGTCTCGAGGCCGTACTCGTGCAAGCCATTCACCGCCACGCCGCAGATGGGCAGTAAGGAGCCATCCGGCAGATGGAGCCGATCGAACCGTATGTAGACGCGTTGGGGCAGCGTCACCGCCTCGCCGGAGATGATGAACTCCACCTCCTGGCCGTTCACATTGGCACTCATGTAGGCGGAGACGGGCCCGGGTTTGAGATTGAGGGGGCCGCCCTCCTCGATGGGATCATCCGAGGCGGGAGTCGCGGGAGAGCCCGGGTAGAGGAAGGAAGGGTTCTCCTCGAGCGCGAAGCCCAGCTTCACGGGGGTGGCACGAGCCTCGGGAGGGCAGCTCGCCAGGTAGCCGATGGGGTCGGGACGCTCGGGCAGGGTGGCACACCCGACGAACTGCGCGGCGGCCACTCCCAGCAGGCGGGTGAGCACCGCACACAGGCGCGAGGGTTCTGGCGTCGGGGCGGGCGGAGCAGGGGGCGCTTCGGTGGAGGGAGCGGAGGGCACGGACTGCGTTCCTTTCTCGGTGGACGCCGGGAAGGCCGGCGCGGTGGGCTCCGCGTGGAACCCGTCCTCCCCAGAGGAGACGAGCGCCATGCGGAGAAGCATCCACCCTACCCCGAGCAGCCCCAACACCAGCACCAGCGCGAGACCGCGAGCCCATCGGCGAGGAAGGGGCAACGCGGGCCGCGGGGACTCCTCCCGCGTCATCTCCAGCACGTCCACGTCTGGAAAGCGCTCCTTCGCCCGCGCGCACTCGGAGGGCGGCTTCGCGGGCACCTGCCAGGCTTCCGTGTGCCCCTCCTCCTTTCTCAGCCGCTCCAGCTCCTCACGGATCGCGCGAGCACTCAGGGGGCGCTGCCCGGGCTCCTTCGCCAGCAGCCTCGAGGCCAGGGCACACAGCGAGGCAGGTGCCTCGGGTGCGAGAAGCTGAGGCTCCAGCGGAGGGGTGGAGGCGATGGCCACCAGCAACTCCTCCATCGGCCACCCGGTGTTGAAGGGACGGCAGCCGGTGAGGGTCTCGTACAGCAGCACGCCGAACGTGTACAGGTCGGCGGAGGGCCGGGCCTCCAGGCGCGAGCCCCGACGAGCGGCCTCGGAGGCCAGGAAGGCGATGGCCTCGGGTGGCTGACAGTAAAGCGTGCCCGGCGCCAGCCCTTCCGTCAGGGGGCGTGCCCAGGGCAGGTGTACCGCGCCGAAGTCGATGAGGAAGGGCCTGTCATCGCCCTCGCGCACCAGGACGTTGTCGGCCTTGATGTCACGGTGGCACACGCCGCGCTCGTGCAAGGCTTCCAACGGCTTCAACAATTCGCACAGCACCCCCACGGCCCGGTGCAGCGAGGCCCGCTCGCGCCAGCGCCACACGTGGAAGGTGCTCGCGGGAACGTAAGGCGTGACGAAATAGGCATGACCCGCCTCAGGATCGGGCCACCGGCCCCACTCCCGCACGGGCAGCAGGTGGGAGTGCTCCACGCACTCCAGTGAGAGCACCTCGCGCCGCATCCAGGCATCCACCCGGTCCTCGTCCGCTTGGGAGGCGGGAAGGGCCGCCATCTTCATCACGGCGCGGCGGCTTTTACGTTCCACCAGGAAGACGAAGGCATAGCCGCCGACGCCCAGTCGGCGCACGATGCGCATGTCCCGCACGCGGTCTCCCGCGCGGAGCTGGTTCGGGTGCAGCAGGCGTCTCATGGGGACCCGTCCATTTCCGACGGCGGCAGCGGTTGGTAGTCTCCTGGGGAGTCCTCTCCGTCCAGCGCCACCTCCAGCCCCGAAGCCCCCTCCGGGAGCACACTGGTGAGGACGTGGAGCCGGCCCCCTCGAGCTATTCCCGACACGAGCCGTGCGGGCCACTCCAGGAGGGCCCCATCCGCGAGCGTCGCCCGCAGTCGCGCCTGCACCAGCTTCCAGGGTGGAGCGCCCCGCTTCTGGCTCCGCATCGCCACGATGGCGAAGAGGCGCCGGCCCATCCACAGCACGGATTGGGCCTGTGCCTGCGAGCCCAGGGCGCTGCGCTCCTTCGTGCCCCGGGGCAGCACGAGCGTGGTCCGGGCATCCGGCGCGTCGAGGAGACCACGGGCCACGCTCTCGGCGGCATCCTCACCCGTGGACTCCTGGGTGCGAACCACCTGCACCCGCAGGTCCACCGCATCACGTCGGGTGACAAGCACGAAGCGGAGGGGCTCGGTGCCGGTCTCGACGGCCACGGTGAACGGCACCTGCTCGCCCGGAGCCAGGTCCCGGGAGAGGGCGACGACGAGTGAGCCGTCGTCCAGGCGGACGAGTTGGACACTCCCACTGCCCTCCAGGAGCTCCACGGCCCCGGACTTCAGGGGGGAGCCGAACAACACGAGCGTGGTGAGGCCCGCGGAGGCGTGCAGTTCCAGGGGTGGCACCTCACCGGGCCGGGACGGAGCCACGAGCGTGCGTATCTGGAACGACCGTCCGCCGGAGCCGTTCCGTGCGACAGCCAGAGTGGAGAGCAGCAGGGAGAGCAGGAGCCAGGGACCAGGACGCACGCGGCACTCCGGAAGAGGGCACGCAGGCTAGGAGAGGCCTCCTCTTCAGGGCAAGCATGAAACTACCGGAGCCGTCACCTCGGCGGGCTTGACTTCAGGCGTGGGGTCGGCAGCAGGCCGCGCGCCTCACAGGTCCAGGTCGCACGTCCAGGCGTACTTCTCGGAGTAGCGGTAGCACTTGTAATGGGGGCCGCAAACGTTCGGGACGGCCGGGTCACAGGACTTGCGGCAAGCCCCTGTCTGGCAGACGAACCCTTCGGGACAGGAATCAGGATTCGCCTCGTCACAGTAGATGAGACACGTACCCCAGACCTCGCGCGGGTGATGGGGGGGATTCTGGATGACACACTTCTGCCCGTCTGGGCAGGGCGTGCGCTGACAGTTCTGGCCATACACCTGCGCGCAGCTGGACACGCCCTCGTCGAGCCGGACACATTCCTGCCCCTCGGGACACACGCGGCCCTCGCAGGTGGGCACACAGGAAGGACCATTGAGGCCCTCGTGACAGAAGAAGCCATCGGGGCAGCTTCCGGGCTCGTCCATCCGGCATGGCCGCCCGCATCGACTGCCCTGACATATGAGTTCCCGCTCACACGCCTCATCCCGTGAAGAAGGCATGTCGGAACAGGTGTCTCCCTCCTTCTGCCCTCCCACGAGCGTGCAGTGACGGATGGCTGGACTGTCTCCCAGCGTCTTCAGCGTACGGCAGGCCATCTCCTCCGAGCATTGCTGATCCGTCATGCACTTGCTGTCCGTGCAGTACACCCACATGGCCCGTGCGTTGACGAAGCACGCGAGTGGAGGCTGGCACTCCCTGGGTCCCCCGCAGGGACGCTCGTAGGTCATCAGGCTCCGGCGCTCCTCGGCCGACAACATCGGAGCCACCTTCGATGCGGGAGCCTGACGCAATCCTCCAAACAGGGCCACATGGAGCATCAAGGCCAAGGGCAGTAGCAGGAGGACGTTCAGCACAACGAGCAGGGGCGTGCGCCAGCGCATCATTCGGCCCCCCTGAAACGACATTCATGCGGGCAATCGCGGTCCGCCCAATCAGCAGGAACTTTACATCTCCTTTTCCACTCCTCCTGGCTCAGGTCGCAGTTGTGCCGGTGCAGTTCCTCCTCGACGTCCTTGGCCATTGCCCGGTCGATGGTGCCGCCCTCCCGCCAGGTCTCCGGGCCCCCCGTTCCCACCGCCATCAGCGACATGAACGTGAACACCCGTCGCCAGCGCATGAGCCCTCCTCGTGAAAGAGGCGCCACTCCAACGAGCCGCCAGCATCATACGCCTTCGCTTCTTGAGTGCGAGCCTGTCGGAGCCGTCCTCTCGGCGGAGTCGGCCTCATGGCTGGGGTCCGGATGAAGCCATGCGCCTCACATGTCCGGGTCGCACGTCCAGGCGTACTTCTCGGAGTAGCGGTAGCACTTGTAATGGGGGCCGCAGACGTTGGGGACGGCCGGGTCACAGGACTTGCGGCAAGCCCCTATATCGCAGACGAACCCCTCGGGACAGGAAGCGGGATTCGCCTCGTCACAGTAGATGAGACACGTGCCCCAGACTTCGCGCGGGTGGTTGTAGGGATTCTCGACGACACACTTCTGCCCGTCTGGGCAGGGCGTGCGCTGACAGTTCTGGCCATACACCTGCGCGCAGATGGATACGCCCTCGTCGAGCCGGACACATTCCTGCCCCTCGGGACACGCGCGGCCCTCACAGGTGGGCACACAGGAAGGACCATTGAGTCCCTCCTGGCAAAAGAACCCCTCGGGACAGCTCGCGGGCTCGTCCAACCGGCATGGCCGCCCGCATCGGCTGCCCTGACACAAGAGTTCCCGCTCACAAGCCGTATCACGAGAAGGAGGCATTTCGAAGCAGGTATCCCCCTCTTTCTGCCCTCCCACGAGCGTGCAGTGGCGGATGGCGGGACCGTTTCCCAGCGTCTTCACCGTGCGGCAGGCCATCTCCTCCGTGCATTGCTGATCCGTCATGCACTTGCTGTCCGTACAGTACACCCACATGGTCCGCCCATTGACGAAGCACGCGAGTGGAGGCTGGCACTCCTTGGCCCCGCCGCAGGGACGCTCGTAGGTCATCAGGCTCCGGCGCTCCTCGGCCGACAACATCGGAGCCACCTTCGATACGGAAGCCGGACGCAATCGTCCAAACATGGCGATATGGAGAGCCCAGGCCAACGGCAGAACCAGGAAGAGGTTCAGCACAACGATGAGGGGCGTGCGCCAGCGCATCATTCGGCGCTCCTGAACTGACATTGATGCGGGCATTTGCGATCCGCCCAATCAGCAGGAACTTTACATCTCCTCAACCACTCCTCCTTGCTCAGGTCGCAGTTGTGCCGGTGCAACTCCTCCTCGATGTCCTTCGCCATCGCCCGGTCGATGGTGCCGCCCTCCCGCCAGGTCTCCGGGCACGCCGTCCCCACCGCCATCAGCAACGTGAACGCGAACACCCGTCGCCAGCGCATGTGTCCTCCTCGTGAAAGAGGCACCACGCCAACGAGCCGCCGGCATCATACGCCTTTGTTGCACCCCGCCCTTCAACGCGGAATCTCCGTCGCGGAAAAGGGAGGCTCCTCCTGGGTCTGAGCCGTGCCCCTCGCAGGAAGCACTCGAACCCCACGCGCGTCACCACCCCACCTGTCCGTCTCCCCGCACCGGAAGCACCGAGGCCCCCTCCAGCCGGCCGGGCGTGCGCTCCTTCCCGCCGTGGTCGCTCCCCTCTCCATCCCTACCTTCAAGAGACAGGAGCGAACGAACTACCGTCAGGAGGGAGACGATGAAGCGCTGGTTCGGATGGACGATTGTGCTGGGGCTGGGCGGGGCGCTCGCTACGGGTTGCGTCTCCCGGGAGACGGAGAACGCGAAGCAGGTGGGCCGGCCCTCCACACCCATCCAGGAGAAGTACAAGAGCCCGTCCGCCTCGGAGGCCCAGAGCGGCGGAGAGGCCCTGGGAGGACAGGGAGGCTCGGGCGGCGCGGGGCTCACCACGCCCGAGCATTGGCAGGGACACCCGGACTCCTCGAGCCGGGAGAGCGAGGGGCCGCCCTACATCCTCAGCGCGCCTCGGTGGGTGCCTCCGGAGCGGCGGCCCGCGCCGCTGGGAGTGGGCTCGGGTCCGGACAACGCCCGGAAGCAGGCCTTGGATCAACTGAAGGACTATATGACAACCGACTCGCGCTAACGCCCCTCGGCCGTCCCTCTCGCGCGGGGGGCGAACAGGCGTGCACCCGAGGGAGCGCTCGCCATCTCCATGGGCACGCCGTAGAGGACCTCGAGCCGCTCGCGCTGGAGCACGTCTGACGCGGGCCCCTGGGCCAGGACGTGCCCGTCGCGCATCAACAGCACGTGCGTGGCGAAGGCCGCCGCCAGGTTGACGTCATGCAGCACCGCCACCGCGCCCAGGCCCGCGTCTACCCTCGCGCGCACCCGCTCCAGCGCGCCCACCTGGTGCGCCACGTCGAGGAACGCGGTGGGCTCGTCCAACAACAGCAGCTTCGGTTGCTGCACCAGACCGCGGGCCAACAGCAGCATCCGGCGCTCGCCTCCGGACATGGCCTCGCAGGAGCGCTCCGCCAGGTACGCCACCTCAAGCTCCGCCAACACCTCCCGCGCCAGCGCCTCGTCGCTCGCCGAGGTGAGGCCCCACAGTCCGAGGTGTGGGCTGCGCCCCATCAGCACCAGCTCCAACCCACTGAAGCCCTCGGCGGGCTCGAAGGTCTGCGGCACCCATGCCACGTTCCGAGCGAGCTCCCGCGCCTCCCACTCCCTCCGCTCCCGCCCCAGCAACCGGATGACCCCGCGCGTCCACGGCATCGCCCCGAGCACACTGCGCAGGAGCGAGCTCTTCCCCGTGCCATTGGGCCCGAGCACCACCCACAGCTCCCGGGCGCGCACCACGCAGTCCACGTCCCGCAGCACGGGAGAAGCTCCGTAACCGGCACTCAGTCCCTGGATGTCGAGCAGCGTGTCCACGGTGCGCGGGTGGGAAGGGGCCCGGGTCAGGAGCCGCCCTTCCTCTTCTGGATTTCCCGGTACAACGCCTTCACCTGTCCGAGCAGCTCGGCGCTCTCGACGTCTCCCATGCCCACCACCTCGGCCTCGAGGTTCTCGTAACGGCTGCACAGGAAGTCGAGGCTCTCACATGCATAGACGCGGGTGAGCGCCTTGAAGGCGCTGCGCGTGCGGGCCCATTCCTTCTGCAGGATCGATGGGTTGCGTGAGGGACGCTTGCCGCGAGCCGGTGGACGCTTGCTGGACGCGGAGTTGGTCAGAGGCGCGAGCGGAGCGAGCAGGGATTGATCCGCGGAGGAATCGACCGGTGGGGGCTCCGTGTCCGGGGCTGGTGTCGCCGTGGGAGGAGCCGCAGCGAGCGCCTCCGCCGGAGCAGGAACAGGAGCAGGATTGGGCGCGGCCGTCTCCGCCTCCCCAGCAGGGGGGGAGGATGGCGCCGCGGCCTCGGGGACAGGCTCGGACGGCGGCGGAGCGGACGGAGCGGGAGCCGGGGCAGGCTCGGTGGAGGGAGAGGGCGTCCGGGTCGCCTTGCTCCCGGACGAGGACAGCGGACGCGTTCGCGGAGGGGGCGGCACCACCTCCGGGTCTGAATGGTGCTGCTGGAAGAAGAAGGCGACTGCCCCCACGCCACCACCCGCCAGCAGCAGCGCGAGCCCCATGATGATCAATCCCCAGGGGAGCCCCGACCGGGTCGGGACGGAGGTGCGGCGGGTGATCTCCTGCGCCACCGGCGGCGCGGCCTCGTCGGCCGAACCGTCCTCGCCTCCACCGTTCCCGTCGTCCCGAGCGGTGATGTCTTCCCGCCTCGAAGAAGAGGACGCCGGACGTGGGGAGACCACAGGCACGCCCGTCGACGTCACCCGCCGGCGAGGCCGCTTCCTGCCCCCCTGGGACACCTCGTCATCCGAGTCGCGGAGGAGCGACTCATCGAGCACCACGCGCGGATGCGTGTCCTCGGCATAGACGTCCTGCATGACCACGCGAGGATCCGTGTCATCGTGCGATACGCGCGGCACCGGCATCTGGATGCGCGGATGCGTGTCCTCCAGGAGCACGTCCACCGCGCCCTCCTCCGGCTCCCCGGTGTCGAGGACGGGCATCCCCTCCGCGTCTTCGGTCCGCGCGTCCAGCTCCGGCGCCAGAGGCCCCTCGTGGGCTTCCAGGGACTGTGCGTGGGCGTCCAGGTCTTCGTCCGTGCGGAGCGGCACCGACCAGACCGGAGTGTCCTCGATGGCCACCACCTCCGGCGGAGCCTGCGGCGGCATGGGCGCGACGGCCGGCACACCGGGCGGTGTGGGGGGCCGAGGCATGGAGACGGACACCGGCGCCTCGCGCGTCGGACTGTTCGAGCCGGGCGAGGCTCCATACGGAGTCAGCGAGGCCCTCCCCACACCCGAGCCCGGCTCCGGGGCCAGCACCACGGGTGTGCCTTCCGGCGGTGACAGACGCTCACGCCGGGACTCCTCGATGGCCTCCACATCGACGGCGGGCCGCGTGGGCTCGTCCACCATCACGGCCGGCCGCGTCTCGCCTTCATCGCGCGCCGGTCCCCCATCACGGGCTCGCGGCGTGGGCCTGAAGGAGAGCGGCTCGACGGGGCCATCCAGACGGATCGTCTTCGGCGGCAGCGTCGGCATGGGCCTGGGTGGAGCCCCCTCCGGCATGCCGATCACCACCGGCTCCGGCTCGGGCGCGCGTCCCACCTCGCGCAGGCTCGCGAGCAGCCGCCGCTCGTTCAGGTACTCCGGGCCGAACAGCTCGTGCATGTACTGGCTGACGGTCTCGGGGCCCGAGCCAGGGTCCAGCTCCAGCAGGCAGGTGTTGAGCCTGGCGCGCAGCTCCTCCGCCGTCTGGAAGCGCTGCGCCGGCTCCACCGCCAGCGCCTTCATCACCAGCTGCGCCACCGCTGGCGGCACGGACGGCGCCACCTGGGTCAGGGGCTGGATGTCCGGCTGGGCCACCGCGGACATCAGCTCGCCCGGGGGCAACAGGTCGAACGGGTTCTTCCCGGAGATGAGCTCGTACAGACACAGGCCCACCGCGTACAGGTCGCTGCGGCGATCCACCGGCTGGTGCCGGGCCTGCTCCGGCGACATGTAGAGGAACTTGCCGAGGATGATGCTCGGGTTCGTCTTCGCCGCGCTCAGCCGGCTCTTGGCCAGGCCGAAGTCGATGACCTTCACCTCCCCCTCGTAGGAGATGAGGATGTTCTGCGGCGAGATGTCCCGGTGGACGAGGTTCAGCTCCCCCTCGTCATCTCCCTTCTTGCGGTGCGCGTAGGCGAGCGCGTCCAGCACCCGCCCCATCACGAACAGCACGAAGGTGAGCGGCAGCGGCTTCTGCCGGTCGCGCGCCCGCGCCGCCACCTTGCGCAGGTCCTTGCCGTCCACGTGCTCAAGGGCCATGTACGCCTCGCCCTCGTGCAGCCCCATGTCCAGCACCTGCGCGATGGAGCCGTGCGACAGCTTCACCAGCGTGCGTGCCTCTCCCACGAAGCGCTCGACGAACTCCGGATCCTCCGCCAGCTGCGGCAATATCTTCTTGATGACGCACAGCTTTTCGAAGCCCTGCGCCCCCTCCAGGCGTGCGAGGAAGATCTCTCCCATGCCGCCGGTGGCCAGCTGGGACAGCAGCGTATAGCGGCCGAACGGCACGGGCCGGAACGGACGCAGTCGAGCGTTCGAGGACGACGTGTTCATGCCGGACGCAGGGCGCACATGCTGGCGAGGGGGGGCGCCCATGCTCGCATTGATCCGGGTCCGAGTGCGAGCATCAATCCAACCTCCCACCACAAGGACTTACATCACCCCACACCGGGATTGGTGAGCTGGGGGACGTCCTCGTCGGAGACCTCGAAGGCGGCGACCTTGTCGCGAGGAGGGCGGAGGAGGCGCTCGCCCAGGGGCATGACGTCGAAGCGGGCGCCGATGACGGCGAGCGTCTTGCCGGTGATGAGCACCTGGCCGGGGGCGGCGGTGGCGGCCAGGAGGGAGGCGACATTCACGCCCTCGCCCACGGCGGTGTACGAGGGGCGGGACTCGGGCCCCACCAGGCCCACCAGGGCGCGGGTGGTGTTGATGCCGATGCGCAGCTCGCACCGCTCGTCCACGGGGCGGCGGGCCATGGAGCGCTCCCAGTCGGCGCGCAGGGCGAGCGCGGCGCGGACGGCTCGCACGGCGTCATCGGTCTTCGGGTGGAGCACGCCGAAGAGGGCCCGGAGCGACTCGCCGAAGAAGGCCTCGAGGATGCCCTCGTAGCTGAAGACGAGGCCGCCCAGATGCGCGTGGAAGTCGTTGAGCACCGAGGTGGCGCGCGCGGCGCCGAGGCGGGAGCACAACGCCCCGAAGCCGACGAGCTCGGCATGGACGACGGTGAGGTTGCGCTCCTCGAGCCCGGGCAGCTTGCCGCCGGCGCCCTGGAGCTCCGAGGCTCGGCGCTCGGCCACCTCGGGGGCGAAGAAGCGCTCCAGGTGGTGGCGCAGGGGGGACGGCCCGGACGAGGCCGCGGAGAACTTCTGCACGCCGGTGGCCACCAGGTGCGCCACGGCGGTGCAGGCATCGAGCATGACCTCCAGCTCGGTGTCGTTCTTCGCGGAGGTGTTGACGTAGAGGACCCCGGCGAAGGGGGGCTCGACGCCGATGGGGATGCAGAGCACCCGGTCCACACCATAGAGGATGACGCTCTCGCGGCCGGCGAAGCGGCGGTCATCGCGCACGTCGCCCACCAGGAGCGCGCGGCCCTGGCGCAGGGCCTCGTCGATGATGCCATCGGAGACGGGCACCTCGCCCTTGGCGAGCTTGCCGCGGTGGCGCACGGCGGCGGGCACCAGCACACCGGTGGGGTGGCGCAGCAGCACCACGGCGGTGGTGGCCTCGATGCGCTCGAGCACCCGGTCCATGGTGGCATCGAGGAAGGCCGTCAGGTTCGAGGCGGTGGCGAGCGCCTCCGCGGCGTGGAAGAGGAGGACGAGCGTCTCGTAGGCGCCGCGGGAAGCGGAGGTGGGCGCCGGCGAGAAGGGGGTCGCGGTGGCGAGAGGGCTCTCGAAGGGGCTGGAGAAGTTGTCGAGCGCCCGCAGCAGGTCCACGTTCTTGACGTTCTTGGCGAGGATGACGGAGGCCCCCACGTCGTCGCCGTGGCCGAAGCGGCGCACGCCCCCGGCGCCCAGGTCCACCATCTCGGTGGCGGCGTTCTCCACCTGGTGGGGCTGGCGCACCGAGAGGGTGTTCTCGCCCAGGGAGATGGTGTCGCCGGGATGCAGCGCGATGCTGCCCTGGAGGGACGCGCCGTTGACGCGGCTGCCGTTGCGGCTGCCGAGGTCCTCGATGAGCAGGCTATCCCCCTCCGCGACGAGGCGGGCATGCCGCCGCGAGACGAGGTCTCCGCCCAGAACGATGTCGTTCTCATCCGCGCGGCCGAGGTGCGTGACGCCCTCGGGAAGCTCGTAGGCAGTGTCGAAATAACCCGGGCCGTTGATGATGATCTGCCACATCGCGGCCGGGAGATTACACGACCCGGCCCCCGCTTCGCGCACGCGAGGGCACGAGAGACCCGCACGGGGCCCATCCCATTGACACCCGGAGTCAAATCCGGCCGTGACGCTGGAGTGCCCCGGGCCACTTCCGCCCCCTCAGCGGGACCGGTGGAGCCACAACGAATCCCCGACCCGCGCCACCTGGAAGGCCTGGAGGGAACGGGTGGCGGGACCGCGCAACACCCGGCCATCCTCGCCGAAGCGCGAGCCGTGGCAGGGGCACTCCAGGAGCGCCTCTCCGGGCACGTAGGAGACGTAGCAGTCGCCGTGCGTGCAGATGTGCCATACGGCGGCGAAGCAGCCCGACGCGGTGTGCATCACCACCACGTCGAGCAGGGCCTCCGGGAGACGCACCGCCGCCGAGCCCCCAGGCTCACGCAGCGCCGGGTGCTCGGTGAGCTTCACCTCCACCCAGCCCTCCTGGGGTGAGCCGGGCGTGACACCACAGGCCGCGGCATCGGAGGACGGGGGGAGCACGGTGGCCTCGTGCCACTCGGGGCCGCAGCCGGCACAGAGGGCGGCGAGGGCACAGGTGCCCTGCAGCAGCGAGCCGAGCACGGCCCGCCGCTCGAGCCCGGAGTCCGTGTCCCCCCGCGAGCCACTCATCACTTCCACTCGCAAATGGGGGAGCCGTTCACCACCGCGATCGCATCCAGGTCGAACCCGCCGGAAGTGGACCCATAGGAGTTCTCCCCGCTATCCCGGATGCGGATGAAGCGGGCCCGGGCCACGCCGAGGGTGGCCAGGTCGAAGCCGTCCCCCCCCGCCACGGAGGGATCCGTGGGGCTGATGCCATTGTCCGGCGAGGAGAACACGGGCTTCACGCCCGCGCAGCCGGGATTGCCCCCGGCGTAGTCCGTGGGGGCGCAGGGAAACTCATGCCACGTCTGGCCGTCCTCGCTCACCGCGACGAAGCCCGTCTCCGAGAAGTTGCTGAAGGGGTTCTCGAAGACGAGCAGGTCCACGCCGGGCCCGTCCACCACGCCGAGATCGGTGAGCTCGAGGACGATCTCCCCCCGCTTTCCGAGCGAGAGCACGTCCAGCGAGCCCATGCCGGAGCCTCCCCCGTGGGGCGGTCCAAGGACGATGTCCGGGTAGCCATCCTGGCCGAAGCCGGCGAACGCGCCGGGCGTGAAAGACACCACCTTGTCGGCGAACGGGTTGCTGTCACTCGGGCAGACCACGGGTTGCTGCGAGTCGTCCTCCGGGTCGGAGGGACCCCCGCAGCCCGCGGCGAGCAGGGACAGGACGAGACAGGCGCGCCAGAGCGCCAGGGTGGCATGAGTCTTCATGGTCATTGCTTCTGGATGCGGACGAGCCGGCTGCCGTTCTTGTCGCTCACGCCCACGAGGAGATCCGCGCCCAGGGGAGTCAGGATGCCCACCTGGGTGCAGTTGTTGTCGGTGGTGAGCACGGGCTTCAGGTCACCCACGGTGACGGCCTTCGGATCGATTCCACCCGTCGTCAGGGAGATACGCGAGACGTCGCGAGTGAAGGACTCGTACGTCGTCATGTCGGTGACGCCGCGGTGGAGCGCCACGCCATCACCGAAGCCGGCGGCCGAGAAGAAGTCGGTGCCCGAGTAGATTTGAGGCGCGTTGGCATCGGAGAGGGCCAGGGGCGACCCACCCGTGAGCACGGGCGAGTACGTCGCGGGAGCCACGGCGCGCAGGAAGTTGGTCGTCGCCTTCACGGCGTTGTCGTACTTGCCATAACCAAACACGGCGATGTCCGAGCTCGTCACGGCCACGGAGCTGCTGAAGACACCCGCCTCCGGGAAGGTGGCCACCTGCGCGCCCTGGAAGGGAGAGGTGTCCGTCTTCAGCCCGTAGATGGCATTGCCCCCTGCGCTCACGCCCTCGACGCCCTGACCATTGATGAAGAAGTACCCGGCGATACCCGCGGCGGCGTAGTTGCCATTCGCGGAGACGTAGGTGGACTTGTCCGGGCTGGCCGTGTCGTACACCAGGACCGTGCCGGGAATGTTCGTGAAGGGACCATCCTTCGTATAGCCGGCGAGCAGCCGGGTGCCATCATTGGCCAGGAAGCTGCTCAGGTATGTCCTCTCGCTGCGATCCGCATCCGCGATGACGGACTTGAGGGCCGCTCCGCCGAGAGCGATGTCCGGCCAGGTGCCGAGCTCGTAGAGGCTCTTGTCCGAGCCGCGCAGGCCGTACAGCTTGAAGTCGGTGCCGCTCTTGAGAGCCGTCACCTGGCTGATTCCCGCCGGGAGCGCAACGGACTCGGCGGCGGCGAAGCCCGTCTTGAGCTGCAGCGTGCCGAGCTTCGCGTCATGTGGAAGGTCCGCGCACGAGACACCCGCGTCGGTGCCAGCATCCGTGCCCGGGTTCGTCCCCGCATCGGTCCCCGCGTCGCTGCCCGTACCCGCGTCGGTGCCCGTTCCCGCGTCGGTGCCCGCGTCCCCTGCCGGAGGGGTGTTGTCCCGCACTTCGCAGCGGTTGGACTCGCACACGTACCGCTTGCCCTCGGGGGCACTGCCCTTCTTGTTCGTGCAGTCGTACGAGTCGACGCACTCATCCTCGCAGCCGGTGACCAGCAGCCCCAGCGACAGAGCACCCAGGACCACCGCGAAGCGGCCGAACCGCCGCGAACCCATCATTGCTGTCTTCATCCGCGTCCTGCTCCTCGCCCCCTCGGGCGCAATGCCTTCGAGGAGAAGCGGGAGCGGGATGCACGGCGGGCACGGCCTGACAGAGGACGCACATGACGGCGCACCCGCTACCTCCCCTCGGAGGCCTCGGTGTTGTCCGTGCCACCGGCACGGGTCCTCGGCAGGTTTTCGGACTCACGGGCAGCGTGGCCTCGTACCCAGGCCACCTTCCCTACTGGCCGTCGCTTCCCAACCCTCCAGAGGAGGGCCAGTGCGCCATGACGGCGTTCGTTCCCGTTCACCGCTGCGGGGCAGTCCCGGACTCTCACCGGGTTCCCTCAAGCCTCCACCAACCACGAGGAGGAACCGAAGACGGTGGGCGGGATATGGCGGCGGGACGGGTCTTGTCAACTGCGACCCGGCCGCGAGGAGCGTCCTCGCCTCACGCGGAAGGAGCTCCTCAGCCAGGCCCGCCACGTCCCTCTCGGCCTCACCCGATAGGCGATCGCGGCCGGGACCCTCAGCTCCACCTCCGTCCCAGCGTCGGCTCCGCCCCAGACGTGCAGGGTAGCGCCCAGCCTCGCCGCCCGTTCGCGCATCCCCGCGAGGCCTCCCCCTGGACGGCCGCCCATCTCGAGAATCTCCGGGGCCATGCCCACGCCGTCATCCCGGAACGACACGAGCAACTCGTTGCAGACGTAGCAGAGCTCGACTTCCACGGCCGAGCCCCTGGCGTGCTGGAACGCGTTGACCAGGGCCTCGCGGCCAATCAAGAAGATCTCCGCCTGCGCGGCGGCGTCCAACTCCTGCGGCATGCCTTCCACGATCAGACGGAACGACATCGGGATGTCCTCCGCCAGATCCTCTCCCACCCGCATGAGCGCATCGGACAGGTCGCGACCGCCGTTGGCGGACGAACGCAGCTCCGTCACCCGGTCGCGGCCTTCGGTCAGCACCTCGTCCGCGCGGTCCAGGGCCTTCTCCAGGGCCTGCCGCGCCGGGGCGTGCTCGGGGAGCTGCTCGGCGACGGCCTGGAACCGGAGCACCAGCCCATGCACGCTCTGCAGGAGGGTGTCATGCAGCTCCCGGGCGATGCGCTCGCGTTCCGCGTGCCGCTCCTCCAGACGGCCGCGCACCTTCGCGGTCAGCTGGCGGAGACGCAGCAGGTACATCCCCCAGAGCAGCAGCAGACCGGCCGCCACACAGAGAGTGCGGAACCACCACGTCTGGTAGAACGCGGGCGGGACGACGAGCTCGATGCTCGCGCCTTGCTCGTTCCACACGCCATCATTGTTCGATGCCATCACGCGGAAGCGGTACCGCCCCGGCGCCAGGTTGCCGTAATAGGCGGCGCGCCGCGTGCCGACGTCCTGCCAACGCTCATCCACACCTTCCAACTGGTAGCGGAAGCGCACGCGCTCGGGAATGGACAGGCTCAGCGCGGCGTAGTCGATCTCCAGGTTCACGGGATGGATGGGAAGCGTCACGTCCGACGCCAGCGCATACCGGTGGCCATCGGCCTGCACGGCGACGATGGAGACCGGCGGCGGCAACGAATTGCGGACGATCCGCTCGGGATCGATCCAGACCACGCCGTTGCTGGTGGCGAACCACAGGCGCCCATCGTCGCCCGCGACCACCGTGGGCAACGGACGCAGCAACGTCGGCCTGGCCGGAAGCCCATCGAGGAAATCGAACAACTCGTAGCGCACGCGATGGTTGGGATCGCCTACCGCGCGCTGAATCTCCTCCGCCGTGAGGTGATAGACCCCCGGCACGGCATGCACCCACACACTGCCGTCGGAGCGCTCGACGATGCCGCTCACGCCGCGGAACGGCTCATCGCCGTCAGCGAGGAGCGGACGAAAACGCTCGCCGTCATAGAAAGCCAGTCCGAATTGGCCACCGGCCCACACGTACCGGCCGCCGGAGGCCAGGGCGGTGATCGCGCCCAGTTTGAGCCCGTCCGCATCGGTGAACCGCTTGAGTTCGTCACCGTCGACCCGGGTGATGGTGCCCTGCCGATGGCCCAGCCAGACCCGCCCACGGCCATCGGTCATCGCGGTGTGGATGACCGCGTCGTCCGGCAGTCCCAGGCGCGCCTTCGCCGAGCTCCAGCGGCCATCCGACCACTGCATCAGGCCCAGGTTCGTCAAGGACACCCAGAGCGTCCCACGGCGATCTCGAGTCATCGCCTGCACCTGCATCGTCGTGGCCGAATCCTGCGGCATCGGCGTCACGTGACTCAGGCGGCCGTCCTCCACCCGCCACAGGCCGTTGTCCGCACCCAGCCAGACCACGCCCTCTTCGTCGCGGTAGGCGGAACGGACCGCGGGGTCGAGGTGCTCGAATGCGACCTCGCCGTCATGCAGGCGCATCAGTGGGCGGTTGGTGGTCCCCGCCCAGACCGCGCCGCCCTCCCCGGCGGCCAGGGCGAAGTCATGCGAGCCGCGCGGGAACTCCGCCAGCACCATGGAACTGGCGCGGAAGCGATCGAGCCCGCCACTGGTCCCCACCCAGACGTTGCCCTCGCGATCCTCGAGCACCGGCCACGCGTAATCGGCACTCAGGCCATCCCGCTCGGTGAACGACTCCACCGCCCCGCTGGCCGCCATCGCGTCGCCAGCCGGCAACCGGTCGGGACGAGCGATGCGGCGAATCCCGTCGCCCAGGGTGGGGATCCACAGACTGCCGTCGCGGGCGAACAACAGGCTCGCCGACTCCACGTGCAGGGCCGGCGGCTTCTCCGTCTGTCCGTAGCCAGGCACCGGGATGGGCCGCACGTCACCGCCCATTTCCGACATCCAGATCTTTCCATCCGGCGCCTGCAGCAGCTGGAATACCCACCCGACGCTGGCGCTCGTGGGAACGAACCTGCGCGCGTCGCGCGGCAGATACAGCAGGGTCTTGCCGGTGGCGACCCACAGCACCCCATCCCGGTCCACGAACAGAGACCGGGCCTGGTCGCCGGGATACCCCCAGGACTCTCCAATCTTCTCCCAGCGCGAGCCGGACAGGCGGAACAGTCCTTCGTTCCTCGAGGAGGCCCAGACATTGCCGTCCCGATCCGTCGCGAAGGCCGAGACCTGATTGACCGGTGCTCCCTCGGTGCCGCGATACCAGGTCACGCGTCCGGCCTGCAGGAACGCGACGCCGCCGAACTGGAAGCCGATCCACAGCCCGCCGCCGGGCGGGGCGTACAAGGTCTGGATGGTGGTGATGGGCTCTCCCGAGGGAGGCTCGAACCGCTCGAAGCGGACGCCGTCGAAGCGGTACAACGTCGCGGCGGCGGAGAGCCATAGATACCCGTCTTCGGTCTGGGCGATCGCCGAGATCTGGCCGGGAGCACCTTCCTTGATCGTCCACCGGGTGTGGTGGAACTGCGAGAGGCGCCGGTCCTGACCGGACGCCCGCGCCACGTCCGCGAAGGACGCCAGCACCGCGACGAGCCCGAGGAACAGCACCTGGCGCCAGAGTGGGGTAGGTCCCCGGACCTTCGTCGCAGCCATCGGCGTCCTACCCCTCGCGCTACGAGCCGTTGCGGCTGCGCATCCACGCTCAGATATCGATGATTCCCCGTTTCACCGCGACCACCACCGCATGCGTCCTGTCCTTGGCGCCGAGCTTGGTCAGGACGTTCTTCATGTGTGTCTTGACCGTCTCCTCGGAGATCCCCATCTTGGCGGCGACTTCCTTGTTGGCGCTGCCGGCGGCAACGTGGAGCAGGACGTCGCGCTCTCGCGCCGTCAATTCGTCGTCGGCCATGTGCTCGGCCATCTCGGAGGCGATATCCGCGGCAATGCGGCGGCGTCCCGCGTGCACGCTACGGATCGTTTCCACCAGCTCCTTGCGCAACATGCTCTTGAGCAGATATCCGGCCGCACCCGCCTTGATGGCGCGCAGCGCCTGAACATCGCCCTTGTAGGTCGTCAGGACGATGATTCTCGCCGCGGGGAACTCCGCGCGAATAGCGGAGATCGCATCGATGCCGTTCATCATGGGCATCCGCACATCCATCAGCGTGATGTCTGGCCGATGCTCGCGGAAGGCTTGCAAGGCCTGCTCCCCATTCTCCGCCTCGGCGACCAGCGTCATATCCGGCTGTCCGGCGATCATGCCGCTGAGCCCTTCGCGCAGCAGAGGGTGGTCGTCGACCACCAGGATTCGAATGGGTGGGTGGGTGGAACTCATCGCTCAGAACCCTCCGTCAAACAGCCTCGCTCCATGGAACTCGACCAGCGGAGAGGTGCTGGATACCCGGCATCACCGCCGTCGAAATCCCCCGAATAGGGGAGGACGGACTCCCTTATTCCAGATATTTTCGCGTTCCGCCAGCGGGGTAGTCTGGACCGGTGCAACGCCTCTTCTCCATGTTTCCCGAAGGTGGCCCGGGGGCCGGTCTGCTGCTGCTGCGCCTCTCGGTTGCCTTATCACTGCGGTTCAACCCATCTGACGGGCTACTGAAGCATGCGCTGCTCGCGCTCCCGGCCGTCGGTATCTGCCTGGGAGCTCTGACGCCTGCCCTGGCGGCTATGTGTTGTCTGCTCAATGTCTACGACTTCATCGTCATGGGCGGCACGACCCTTCCCGAGCTGGGCATCAGGATCCTGACCGCGGGCGCACTGATGCTCCTCGGACCCGGCGCTCATTCGCTGGATGCCCGGTTGTTCGGAAGACGCGTGGTCACCCTGTCGCCGCGAAGAAGGAACGAGCGTGGATGAATGGCGGGCGAGCTGTCCCTCCCTCTTTCGGGTGAGTGTTTCCATACGCTTCCGGGTGTTTTACCCCGAGACCAGTCGCTCTATCTTGTCAGCAATGGACGGGACCCACGGGCCGCACGCCATTGAAAACATTGGCACGGCACACTTCCGAGCAAATGCCCGGTCCCGCCAGCAATCAGGCATCACCTGACAACCCCTATCCGAGGAGCAACCCGATGATTCCCAAAGCAACCCCGACGCCCGGAAATGGCCTGCTGTCGCCCACCGACCATGCCCTGATCCTGATCGACCACCAGTCGCAGATGACCTTCGCGACCCATTCGATCGACATCGCGCAGCTGCGCAACAACACCGCGCTGATCTCCAAGGCCGCCGCCGGCTTCCACGTGCCGACCCTGCTGACCACGGTCGCGGAGAAGAGCTTCTCGGGGCCGTTGTTCCCGGAGATCACCGAGGTGTTTCCTGGCGCGAAGGTCTACGACCGCACCAGCATGAACGCCTGGGAAGACAAGCACGTGATCGCGCAGATCAACGCGTACGAGAAGGAGAAGCTGGTGTTCGCGGGCCTGTGGACCGGCGTGTGCATCGTGGGTCCCGTGGTGTCGGCGATCGAGCAGGGCTTCAAGGCGTACATCATCACCGATGCCTGTGGTGATGTGTCCGACGAGGCGCACGAGCGTGCGGTGCAGCGGATGATCCAGGCCGGTGCGATTCCGATGACCAGCGTGCAGTACCTGCTCGAGCTGCAGCGCGACTGGGCGCGGGAGGCCACGTACGCCCTGACCACCGGCATCGCCAAGACCCACGCCGGCGGCTACGGAATCGGCCTGCAGTACGCCAAGACGATGTTTGGCGCGTCCGAAGGCGGTCACTGATGGCCATGCGGCCATCGGATCTCATAGGTGATAACAATTGTCTCCGGCTCGAGTCGCCGGAATAGGAAGGACTGTACCGATGGCCGACATGATCATCAGAAACGCCAGGATCACCACCCTGGACAAGGACAACCCCTCGGCGACGGCATTGGCCGTCGCCGAGGGCAACGTGCTGGCAGTCGGCGACGATGCCTCGGTGATGGCACATGCCACCGCCAAGACCCGGGTCATCGATGCCGGAGGCCGGCGCCTGATTCCCGGCCTCAATGACAGCCACCTCCACCTGATCCGCGGTGGCTTGAACTACAACATGGAGCTGCGCTGGGACGGCGTGCGCACGCTGGCCGACGCGATGGCGATGCTCAGGGAGCAGGTGGCCCGGACGCCAGCGCCGCAGTGGGTGCGCGTGGTGGGCGGCTTCACCGAACACCAGTTCGCCGAGAAGCGGCTCCCGACGCTGCAGGAGCTCAACGAGGCCGCGCCGGAGACCCCGGTCTTCATCCTGCATCTGTACGATCGGGCCCTCCTCAACCGCGCCGCCTTGCGCGCGGTCGGCTACACCAAGGACAGTCCGGAGCCGCTCGGTGGGCGGATCGAACGAGACCATGCGGGCAATCCCACCGGCCTGCTGCTGGCCAAACCCAACGCGCTGATCCTGTACGCGACGTTGGCGATGGGACCGAAGCTGCCGCCGGAATTCCAGCTCAATTCCACCCGCCATTTCATGCGCGAGCTGAACCGGCTGGGCATCACTTCGGTGATCGATGCCGGCGGAGGCTTCCAGAACTATCCGGAAGACTACGAGATCATCCAGAAGCTGCATGCCGACGGCGAGCTGACGGTGCGCATCGCCTACAACCTGTTCACCCAGAAGAAGGGTGGCGAGCTCGCGGACTTCGACAAGTGGACGCGGATGCTGAAGCCGCTCCAGGGTGACGGCATGCTGCGCCACAACGGCGCTGGCGAGATGCTGGTCTTCTCGGCGGCGGACTTCGAGGATTTCCGTGAACCGCGCCCGGAGCTGCCGCAGGGCATGGAGGGCGAGCTGGAAGACGTGGTGCGACTGCTGGCGGAGCGCCGCTGGCCGTTCCGCATCCATGCCACCTACAACGAGAGCATCAGCCGCGTGCTCGATGTCTACGAGAAGGTGAACCGCGAGGTGTCCTTCGACGGACTGCACTGGTTCATCGACCACGCCGAGACCATCTCCGACCGCAATCTCGAACGCGTGTACGCCTTGAAGGGCGGTATCGCCATCCAGCATCGCATGGCGTACCAGGGCGAGTACTTCGCGGAGCGCTACGGCAGCGAGGCGGTCCGGAACACGCCACCGGTGCGCAAGATGCTGAACGCGGGCATTCCGGTCGGCGCCGGCACCGATGCCACGCGCGTGGCCAGTTACAACCCGTGGGTGTCGTTGTACTGGCTGGTCACCGGCCGCACCGTGGGCGGCCTGTCGATGTACGGCGACGACAACCGGCTGGAACGAGAAGAAGCGCTGCGCCTGTATACGCACGGCAGCGCGTGGTTCTCCCATGAGCAGGATCGCAAGGGCCTCCTGAAGGCTGGCCACTATGCCGACTTCGCGCTGCTGTCCTCGGACTTCCTCCGCGTGCCGGAAGAGGCGATCAAGGACATCACCAGCGTGCTGACCGTGGTGGGCGGCAAGGTGGTGCATGGCAGCGATGACTTCGGCCCGCTCGCCCCCGTGCTGCCCAAGCCCATGCCGGACTGGTCTCCAGTGAACCGGTTCGGTGGCTACCAGGGCGGCACCCAGGCGCAGGTCCGTGCCATGCTCGCTCAAGCGCAACGGCATTCGCACTCACACGGAACGTCGTGTGCCGTGCATGGGCATGGCAAGGATCACGCCGCGCACTACCAAACGCCGGGCGGCGGGCTGCGCGACTTCTGGGGTGCATTGGGATGCTTGTGCTACGCCTTCTGATACGGGCGTGACCCATCTGCTGCCCATGCTCCAGCGACTGGGGCATGGGCACCGCTCCGCCATCCCAGGTACGGTGGAATACCGCATCGAGCAGGCGGAGCGCGAAGAGTTCCTGCATCACATTTCGTGCCCTGCATCGCGACGCACTGCCGCCGTCCGTGCGTCACTTCGTCGGCGCCACGCCATCAAGCCCTCACGTCGTCACGCAGGAGAACGTCCCTTGAGCTGGAAATTCTGTATAGGCTTGTTGCTCGGTCTCAGCATCGGCTTGGGTTGCCGTTGGCTGGGCATTCCGGTACCCGCGCCGCCGGTGCTGGTGGGCGCTTCACTCGTTGTCGCCATGACGAGCGGCTACCTGCTGGCCGACCGCTACATCGCGACGCACCCTGCTCAGCACCGCCATAACTGCGGCGGGCCCAGCGGTGAAATCAAGGAGACGCGCACATGATGCCGGCCATCGTCGGTCCCGTCCTGGCATTGACGATCGGTGCTGGCTGCCGCCTGCTCGACATCCCCTTGCCCGCCCCGCCAAAATTGCAAGGCGCGCTGCTGGTGCTGGCCATGACCGTCGGCTACCTGATCGGCGATCATCTCCTGAGCTGAGCACGCGTACCACCACTGCGAATACCGCGGGCGGGATTCGAACCCGCAACCTCTGCGTTCTGAGCGCAGCACCTCTACCAGGTTGGGCTACCGCGGCATGTGACTCTGCTGGACTGTGAGTGCCGAAGGCGGGATTCGAACCCGCAACCACCAGACTCTCGATCTGGGGCCTCTACCAGGTTGGGCTACTCCGGCAACGGGACTGCGAAGAGCGGTCGGCGGGATTCGAACCCGCGTACACCTGAGTGGCGCTCAGGGGCCTCTGCCTCTCGGCCACGACCGCATGTGTGCGAGCGCTCCTGCAGGGAATCGAACCCAGTTCACACGGTAGACGGCCGTGCTGCGATCCAATCGCATCCAGGAGCTTGTGTTGCGAGTACCCCGTACGGGAGTCGAACCCGTCTTTCCGCAGTGAGAGTGCGGTGTCCTTCGCCGATAGACGAACGGGGCAGGAAGTCGGGACCCGGAAAAGAGAAAGGCCGGGTCCCTTCTTGGGAGCCCGGCCTCTGAGTCCCGTGCCTCGTTCGAGACGAGGACGCGGAAGGTTCAGAGTCCGGGCGGTCGGCCGCCAACCAGCTCCAGGCCGAGCAGGAGGTCCAGAGCGGTATCCAGACCGGTACGCGAGAGCGCGTCGATGCCAGTGTCAGCGTCGTTCAGGTGCTTGAGGTTCATCGGGCTCTGCGTCGTCACCGTCGTCATGGTCACCGCTCCTTTCATCGAGAAAAGACGCGGCGGAAATCCGTTCCTGACAGCGCGCGCTCACGCCGCCCGTCTGCCCCTCAGGCCACCGGGACACGCCCGCTGCGGTACAGCAGCGACAGGAACAGCGGCCCACCGAGCAGCGCCGTCACCGCCCCCACGGGAAGCGGGTTCCCGAACAAGGGGAGCGCCAACCGCGCCAGCAGGTCCGCGAGCATGAGGAACGCCGCGCCCCCCAGCGCGGAGAGCGGCACGAGCAGCCGCTGGTCCGGCCCGAAAGCGAGCCGCAGCAGGTGGGGCACGATGAGCCCGACGAAGCCGATGAGCCCCGAGATCGCCACGGCTCCGGCGACGCTGGCGCTCGCGGCGAGCAGCAGCACCCGCCGCGTGGCCGCCACGGAGACCCCGAGCGACGCCGCGTCGTCATCACCCAACGTGAGCAGGTTGAGCCGTCCCGAGAGCGCGAGCATCACGCCAATGGCCCCACCTTGGAGGAGCGCGGACAGGGCGAGCGTGCCGATGCGTTCGTAGCCCAGGGACCCGACGAGCCAGTAGACGATCTCCCCCAGCCGGTTCGGGTCGGAGAGTGTCTTGATGACGGTGATGGCGGCGGAGGCGAAGGAGTTGAAGACGACGCCGATGAGGAGCGCGGCATAGGGCGCTCGGCCCCCATGGCCCTGACTCGCGACGAGCACGAAGACCATGGCCGCCGCGGCACCGAGAAAGGCGAACAGGGCCGGGGCCGAGAGACGCGCCAGCCCGACCGTGAGGCCCGAAGCCACCTGGCCCACCGTGCCGAGCCCCACGGCCAGGGCGAGGGTGGCTCCCAGCGCCGCGCCACCGGAGACACCGAGGATGAAGGGGTCCGCCAGCGGGTTGCGCAGCACGCCCTGCAGCGTGGACCCGGAGGCCGCGAGCCCCGCGCCGACGATGGCCGCCAGCAGGGCCCGCGGCAGGCGGAGGGACCAGAAGATGACGGCGTCGGTGGAGCCGGGGTCGCCCAGCACGGTGGAGAGGGAGATGGGCTCATCTCCGAAACGGACGGCCACGAGGAACGCCGCGACCACCAGGACGAGGAACACCCCGCACAGCCCGAGTGCCCGCGCCAGGGTGAATCCCGCTCCCCCACTCGCTCTGCCTGGCTCACGCATGCCTAGCGCACAGTCCCTGCATCGGGCTTCATGGAGGGGTGCAACAGCCAGAACAGTTCCTCCAGCCCCCGCCCCAGCGAGGGCCCCGGCTGTAGCAGCGCCATCGACGGCACCTCCACCCACCGGGCCTGCGAGAGCCCCGGAAGCGCGACGAGCTTGTCCTTGCCCACGTCCACGTCCGAGGCATCCACCACCACGTCCGGCCGCGCACGGATGGCGCGCTCGACGGAATACACGGGGTACGCCGAGCCCGCGTCCGCCGCGATGTTGATGGCTCCCGCATCGCGCAGCAACTCATCCGCGAAGGAGCCGGGCCCCGCGACGACGAGCGGCTCGAAGCCATAGACGAGCAGGACACGGGGAGGCTTCAACGTCTTGGCGGCCTCGCGGATGCGAGCACGTGTGGACTCGATGCTGTGAACGAGGGCCTCGGCCTCCTTCTCCTTCCCGAGCGCCTTGCCCACGGCGCCAAGGGCCGCCAGGGTATCGGCCACGGTGTGCAGGGGCAGCAGCAGCACGGGAATCCCCAGCTCGGCCAGCTTCTCCACGGGCCGCTGGTTGCCAGGCCCCGGTTGGACGAGCAAGAGGTCCGGCTTGATGGCCACCACGGCCTCGACGGACGGGTCGATGAAGCCGCCCACGCGAGGCAGGCCGGCTACCTCCTTCGCCTCGTCGAAGCGGGAGACGCCCACGAGGGTGCTCCCGGCCCCGAGCGCGAGCACCGTCTCCGTGAGGGACGGGGCGAGCGTCACCACGCGCTTCACCTTCTCGGGAGGCTTGGGACCCAGGAAGCGGGGGCCTCCCTTGGGGGCATCGGCGCGTGCGGCGGTGACCAGGCACAGCGCGGCGAGCAGGACGAACGGGACGAGACGGGTCTTCATGGGAGGCTCAGGGAATCGCGACGACGTCACCAACGAGGGAAGGGCCATTGCTCCGGGGGCAGGCGAGGATGGGGGGCTCGGCACCGGACCCGAGCCCGCGCCGCTCCACGAGCGAATCGCCCACCACCTCGACGACGAAGATGCGGCCCGCGCTGTTGTCACCCACGTAGACGCGGGTGCCCACCACGGAGAACCGGCCGGCGGAGGGGTGTGGGCACGAGGTCCCCACCGGGCACCGCAGCGCGAACGAGGCGATCACGCGGTCATCCGCGCCGAGCAGCACCAGGCCCGTCCCCTTCACGTCGAGGAGGTTGAAGCTGCGGTCATAGGTCGCCGCGCCGCTGCAGCTCACCAACAACCGCTCCCCCACGGGAGCCACCCAGAACGGGTTGAGGCAGCCCTCGCCGAGCTCGAGGAGGTCCACCGCGCGAGTGGAGGGATTGATGCGGGCCAGGAACCCGGGGCCCCCCACGGAGAAGTCCGTGGGGTCCAGGTTGCCGAGGGCGGCATACACCCGGCCGTGGTGCGTGACGATGCCGGCGGGCGAGGGCACGGAGGTGTGCTTCGAGAAGGGCTTCAGGGCCTCGCCCGTGGGCAGCTCGAAGGTGTCTGTGATGGTGGGCGCGGAGGGATCGGCCACCGAGACCCGCACCACCTTGCCACCCGCGGACGGAGCCGTCTGAAGGTTGCCCAGCAGCGTGACGTACGCATCCGAGCCCTTCAACGTGAACCCATACGGGTTGGTGTTCGCGCCGAAGTTCACACTGCCCACGTTGGTGAGCGTGATGCCATCGGGGAAGCGAGGACCGGGGTCGCTGGAGGGCTCCTCGTCACGCCGGAGCACCTGCAGGGTGTTGCTCGTGGAGTTGAGGATGAAGACGTAGGGGTCCTGGACGAGCAAGTGATTGGGCACCAGGCCCGTGGTGTTCCGGGCGGGCAGCTCGCCGTAGTCGACGAGCCGGGCCTGGAGCAGTCGCGTGGAGGAATCCAGCACCAGCAGCACGTCCTGCATGCGCGCGACGGTCTGGGGATTGGTCCCCACCGCCATCGGGGGCCCCTTCACGTCCGAGCCCGCCTGGATGCCCACCACCTGCCCGGTGTTGAAGCATGCGGCGACGAGGTCATAGGTGCAGATGCCGCCACGGCAGCTCCGGGAGTCCGCGCACACGTCGCCGCAGGCCCCACAGTTGAAGGCATCCGTGTCCAGGTCCACGCACGAGCGATCACATCGCTCGGAGGAGGCCAGGGCGCAGGACGCCTTGCACTGTCCCTGCTCGCATACCTGGTCCGGAGCACAAGCCGTGCCCCCCGCTCCCGCGCAGCCGCCGCAGTGGGACGGGTCCGAGGCCGTGACGACACACCGCCCATCACACAGCGTGGCACCCGAGCGGCAGCGGCACGCGCCCTCGATACAGACCTCCGTGGTGGAGCAGGCCACACCACAGGCGCCACAATGGGCGGAGGTGCTGGAAAGGTCCGCGCACACATTGCCGCAGCGGACCAGTCCCTCGGGGCACAGGAGGACCTCCTCCGGGCACCCCGCCAGCAGCAGGGACAGCGTCCCCAGGAGCAGCATCGCGCATGCCCCCGCTCTGCTCGAATGAGGACCGGGGTGAGAGTCTTTCCGAATCATGGAGCATCCGTCCGAGAAGCCGAGGAGGCAGAAGAGGAGGCACCCGGCCCGAAGGCCCCGGCCACCGACAGATACACGGAGCGGCCGGGGAGTGGGTATCCAACGAAGTCCTCGGCACGCGCATCGAAGAGGTTCTTCACCTCGCACGACACCGTGAGCTCCGTGCGCGAACCAAACGTGCTGGATACTCCCGCGTGGACGAAGGCGCGCCCGGGCAGCGACATCGCGCCATCCCGGGTGAGGAAGTGGGCGGACTGGGCCGCCACCTCCACGCGCCCCGTGAGCCACCTGGGCCCGCCCATCACCCGGGCGGCCAGCTTGTGGCGAGGCCGGTAGGGCAGCTCTCGCAGGTAGAAGCGCCCGTCCCGCTGCAGGTCATTCGACAGGGTGAGCGTGTAACTGAAGACGCCGGAGATCAGTGGATGGGGCCTCCACTCCCCCTCGGCCTCGAGCCCCATCACGCGCGCGTTGGCGAAGTTGTACGGCCTGGCCGCGCCGGGCGGATAGGCCTCGTAGGAGATGAGGTCCTCGTAGAGGCTGGCGAAGCCACCCACCGAGGCGACGGACACGCTCGTGCGGTGCACCACCGCCGCGTCCGCGTACAGCGCGCTCTCGGGGCGCAGGTCCGGGTTGGGCAGGAGCGTGCCCTGGCGCACGTACAGCTCCAGGAAGGAGGGCGCTCGGTGGGAGCGGCCCGCGTTGGCGCGCAGCTCGAAGCCCCAGGGCAGTAGCACGGTGGCGCCCACCTTCGGGGACAGCAGCGTGTACGGGCCCGCCCGCTCCACACGCAACGAGGGAGCAACGGTCAGCCGCCCGTCCCACAGCAGCACCTCGTCCATCGCCATCACGCTGGCGCGCAGCCACGCGGGCTCGCCACCGGAGGCCTCGGTCGTCTCCGCAGCGGACACGGACTCACCGCCCACGCCCACCAGCGCGGACACCGAGTGCCACCCGCCCAGCAACACCTGCCCCTCCAGCTCCACCCCTCCCAGTTGCTGCACCTGCGGGCTCGACTGGCCCCAGGGCCCACCAGACAGCGCCACCCGGTCCCGGCGGTAGTAGGCGCGAGCGCTCGTCCGCACTCCGCCCGGCAGCGTGCCCGACACGCGCAGGCTCGCCGAGCCACGTCCTCCCGACTGCCTCGCGTCCTCGCTCGGGTTCTGCGCGGTGCCCGCGAGGCCTCGATCGTCGAAGGAGAGCTCGCCCAGCAGGTCCGCGGAGAAGCCCCCGCCCAGATCCCTCCGCAGCCGCAGCAGGCCCCCCGCCCCACGCGCGTCGTTGTTGGTGCGCTGGCGCTCGAGGAGCGCATCCCCAGGCAGCGTGGGGCTCGGGTCGAAGAAGTACGGGAAGCGCCCGCTGGAGGTGCCTCCGTGCACGAGCAGCAGCGCCTCGCCACCCGCGAGCGGCCCCGAGGCCGACAGCCACCCGAGCGCCGTATCCCAGCTCCCATAGGAGAGCTCACCCGCGACACGCGCGCTCGCGCCGGGACGACGGGTGATGATGTTGATGGCCCCCCCCAGTCCGCCCGAGCCGTAGCGTGCTCCGGCGCCGCCGCGCAGCACCTCGAAGCGCTCGGCCAGCGCCACCGGCACACGGGACAGGTCCGCGATGCCGCCCGCGCCGTTGAGGGGAATGCCGTCGAGCAGCACCAGCGTCCCGTTGGCGGACGCGCCCCGCACCACGAGGCTCTTGCTCTGCCCGTAGCCTCCCAGGTCCTGCAGCGTGACACCGGGCGCGGTGGACAGCATCGCCGCGGTGTCCCGGGCCGCGCCGCCGAACTCGTCCACTCGGATGACGGTGAGGGCGCCGCTCGGATCTCTCACGGTGGCCGAGTCCGGGGGCTCGGGAGTCACGGGCACCTCCTGCACCTCCACGGGAGGCACGAGCAGGGGCTCATCACTGCCAGAGGCGTCCAGAGCCGGCGTGTCCCGGACAGGAGGCTCGACTGCCTGTTGGGCCCGCGCGACGCCGCTCGTGCTGAGCGCCAGGCAGAGCAGCCGCCCGGCGAGGTGCAACCACCGCATGGACCCGCCTTCCGCTCTCTCCGGCGAAGAGAGAAGGCCTTCGCGGGCGCTTCACGCCCACACCCCCGGGCAGGTCTCCTGGCTTCCGGGCTCCGGCCGAGGCGCACACCGCGCCTCCCAGAAGGGTTCCTCCGCCTTCCCCCGGTCTCGAGACCGGAGTGGCGACTGCCGAGGACCCCTTCCCTGACCTCAGGGCTGCCCGATCACAGTGGCGGGACCGCGCCGGACTCGCACCGGCTTCCCTCTTGAAGGCCCGACATGGGCACCCAAGGGCAGGCCCTTCCTAGGGGCTCAACCCCCGCGCGTCAAGCCACCCTCGCCCACGTGCGTCCGGCTGCCTCGGGAATGGCGGGCCAACCAGTCGAGGATGAACTCGTTGAAGGCGGAGAACTGGAGGAAGGTGGCCAGCATGTCCCCGAAGCGCAGCGAGGCGCGATCGAAGAGCGGCGTGGGCCGCCCGGGGATGAGCAGGGTGCCGTTGTGCCAGGTGCCGTTGTGGCTGCCACTGTCAGCGACGTACCAGACTCTCGTGTGCTTCTCCTCGGTGAAGGTGGCGTGCACCCGGGAGACCGTGGGGTCCTCCACGACGACATCGTTGTCGGGCGTACGTCCCAGCCTGATGCCCGGAGGCGGGATGACGCCCTGTGGACGCTTGCGGACCTCGAGCACGAGCGGCTCGGCGACGGTGGGCCGGTGCAGCGACAGCCCGGTCAGCGTGCTGCGAGTGAAGAGCGGACGCACTCCCATGGGAGGTGCCTCCCAGACCAGCACCGGCCAGCACACGGCGCGTCGCACGGACTGAGGATCATCGAGGAACTGTGAGGCGAGCACGGAGAACTTCAGGTGCACGAAACGGCCCTCCAGCACGCGTGGGAGTGACGAACACGGTGTGCACGAAGAGAGCCCCGGGCCAGTCCCCCCTCGGCCAGTGAGGGAAGGGAGGACACCCACGGTGGAGGTGCTCAGCGGGAGGAGCCGCGCACGTGGAAGGGGATGCGCAGCGTGCCGAACGCTTCTCCGGTGCTCGCATCCACCAGACGGGCCTGCAGCGTGACCTGGCGCTCGTGAGCGCCGAGAAGCTGGAAGTAGAGGAAGCCCGACCAGGAGGACTCATCCTTCAGGAGGCCCTCGGGAAAGGCCAGGCGCAGCATGTCCGCGGTCGGCAATCCCGCGGAGCAGGTCAGGCAGGTGGGTTGGGACTCCCGGCTGAGATGACCATACGGGGAGTACGAAGGAGGAGCCACCGGCACATGGGCGCTCGTGGCGGGCCTGGAGAGCGATTGGGGTTGGATCGCGGCGTAACGTGCCTCGCCCACCAGCGCGAAGTCCGCGTACTCGACGCGCAGGTTCCGGCCACTGGTGTTCTCCAGAATGAGCTCCACCGGCGTGAGGGCGTTCTCGAGGTCGGAGGGATTGCCCTTCCAGGTGTCCGCGCTCGCCACGAGCCGCACCCCATTGCTCGCGATGGCGGCGATGCGCCCGTCCGTCGAGACGACGACCTCGGGAGCAGGCGTGGGAAGAAGCCGCCCCGAGGTGGAACAACCCGACAGCAGCCCTAGCAGCACGACACCCAGAATCCGGAAGCGCATGAGCCTGCTCCTCCTCATCGATGATTTTCCGGCCGCTGCCATCCTCGACACGGAAGGAGGAACCCGCCAGCCAATTGCGCCTCGGAGTGTCGGGCCCACGCCATCCCACACCCGGGACACTCCGAGCGATGCTGTACGCCTCACACGCGCGACCTCCGAGGGAAGCGTCACTGGCATGGCATCTGCTCAGGAGTGACGCCGCGCCAATGGAGGCGCGAAGGAGATGGTCGAGAGGTGATTGAGATGCTGACGGCGGGGAAGCGGTTGGCGGTGTTCTCCATCCGCGAGGGCAAGGGCGGGAGCATCTGGGTGCGGGCGGGGAGCGCCTTCGTGAACAAGGATGGCTCGCTCAACGTGCTGCTGGATGTGCTTCCGCTGGATGGGAAGCTGCACGTGCGGGAGGCGGGGGACAAGAAGGACACGGTGCAGGCGGGCGGCGGCGGGCGCTACGGGCTCGACGGTGGGCTGGACTCGCTGCCGGTGGGAGGCCACTCGTGAGCAGGCGGGTGGCAGGCGTGGTCGCCGCGCTGCTGGGACTGGTGCTGCTCGGACCCGGGAGCGCAGAGGCGGCGAGCGCGAAGACCCGGACGCAGTACACGGGAGTGGTGAACCTGAACGAGGCCACGGTGGCGCAGTTGGATCTGCTGCCGGGCGTGGGCGCGAAGGCCGCGCAGCGCATCATCGCCTGGAGGCAGAAGCGGGCCTTCAAGCGCATCGAGGAGCTGGTGCGGGTGAAGGGCTTCGGCAAGAAGCAGTTCCTGAGGCTCAAGCCCCACCTGACGTTGGAGGGCCCGACGACCCTGAAGGCGGACAAGGTGCCCGTGCAGATGGGCGAGGTCCGCGTCACGGGCGATCCGGCGGCGAAGCACTGAGCGCCCGGGAGGAAGGGTGCCCCGAGTCCCGGGCATCCTCCCTCCCGCGTCCACGGGTGAGGCTCACTGGCGAGCCCCGCGGGGCAGCTGGACCGGCTCGGCCTGCTCGGTGAGGGCCATGTCGGGCGTGAGCAGGAGCGGCCGCACGGGCATGGAGGTCTGGGTCGTGGCATGACGCATGGCCTCGACCAGCTGTTGCCGTCCATGGGGATAGGGCGCTTCCTGACCCGTGAGTGCCGAGAACTGCTGATGCAGTACCTCGCCCGAGGGTGTGCGCTGCTCCCGGTCGAGCACGAGCATTCCCATGATGATGGCATCCAGCGCGGGCGAGATACCGGGCACGAAGTGCGAGGGCGGCAGCACCTCCTGCCGCGTGGAGGCGACCATCAGCTCCGTCTCGCTGTCCCCCTGCAGGGCGCGCTCGCCGGTGAGGGCCTCGTGCAGGGTGAGGCCCAGCGCGAAGAGATCCGCCCGGCCGTCCAGCGGCTTGCCGTAGGCCTGCTCCGGCGCCATGTAGCCCGCCTTGCCGCGCACCGTCTGCACCTTGGTGAGGGCGAGCCGGTTCGCCGCACGCGCGATGCCGAAGTCCGACAGCTTCACCTCACCGATGCGCGACAGCAGGACGTTGGGCGGGTTGAGGTCGCGATGCACCAGGCCCAGCGGCTCGCCTCGGGGTCCCGTGCGGCCGTGCATGTACGCCAGCGCCGAGGCGACCTCCGCACCGATGTAGGCCACCGCCGCCGGGGGCAGCCGCCTCAGGGCGAGGCGCCCCAGCAGCGAGCTGAGCGGCATGCCGTCCACGAACTCCATGGCCAGGAAGACCGTGCCCTGGTGCCGCCCCAGGTCGAGCACCTGCACGATGTTGGGGTGGATGAGCAGCGAGCCCAGCTCGGCCTCCCGCCGGAACATGGCGAGGAACTCTTCATTGTCCGCGTAGGCCGGGAGGATACGCTTGACGGCCACCTGCTTCTCGAAGCCGCCCTCGGGGCTATAGGTGGCGCGGAACACCTCGGCCATGCCGCCCACGCCCAGGCGTTCGTGGAGGAAGTACTTCCCCATCACGTCCTTCTCGCGGATGGCGCGCAGCGCCGCCTCGGCCTTGCTCACGATGAGGCCGGCCAGCGTCGCCGTCAGCGGCCCGTAGGCGAAAAGGAACACGCAGCGCAGCAGCACCATCGGGAACGTCAGGGTGCTCATGGGCTCGGGCGGGAGCCGCGGCTGGAACACGAACACGTACAGCGCCAGGTACTCCACCGCGGCGAGCGCCGCCGCCGAGTACGCCAGCTTCTTGCCCGCCCGGAGCGCACACACCACGATGAGCGCGCCCCACGCCATCGCTGGCGGCGTGGTGAGGGCGTACACGGCACCGTGGAAGTAGGCGTCGATGGCGCACGCCACCGCCGGAATGGACACGGTGATGGCGCTGTCCACCCACTGCATCGCCGGATGGAAGCCGTTCTGCCGCAGCGCCCACAGCATGAGGGTGTAGTAGATGCCCAGCCCCCCCGTCAGCCCCGCGAGGCACAGCGACAGGCCGGGGCCAATCACCCCGATGAGCAACAGCGAGGCCACGCAGCCGAGCACCATCATGCCGCGCATGAAGCGCGCGATGGTCATCTCGCGTGGGACGACGTCCTGGTCCAGGAACTCCTGCAGCAGTCGTGCGGAGTGCGGCACTCGGGGAGCGGCGGCTTCCATGGCGGACGAGTCTACCGGACACGTGGGCCATACGCCCGAACCCAACTTCCCACAACGCCCGCGAAGCTCCGCCCGTGCGTGGGCCGAGAACGTCAGCCGCCTGCTTACCGCCGACGGACCTCTGCTTCGAACTCGTCGCAGACCGTCGCCCAGTCTCCAGCCGAAGGGGCTTCGGCGCGCGCTTCTGCCGCCCGACCCTCTATCTCCCGAGCCCACTCCACCTCGGCATCGAGCGCAGGCTCTCCCTCCAGGCGGGCCAGCAGCTCACGCAGCACGAGCACCTGCTCCTCAGGCGAGAGGCTGAGGGCCTCGTCGAGTACACGTTGAGCGCCACGCGTCATATGTCCGAACAATAGCCCCGACCTCGCGCACCCGAGGGGCACCTCTCCAAGAGGCAGCACCCTGCCCGGGGCTCAGCCGAACGTCACATTCATCAGCTTCACGATGGGCTCGTCACCGTAGAAGTCGATGATGTTCACCGCCCCGTACCCCTGCTCCAGCCGGAACAGGTTGTCGTCCGGCATGCCCAGCGCCTCGGCCAGCAACGTCCGGTTCACCCCGCCGTGCGACACCAGCACGAACGTCTCTCCCGCGTGCCGCGTGCGCAGCGTCCGGCCCGCCGACCTCACCCGCTCGCGCATCTCCGGGTAGCTCTCCCCCTGGGGGAACTGCACCCGCGCCGGATGCGCCATCCACTCCGCGTACACCTCCGGATAGCGAGCCTCCGCCTCCTCGTACGTGAGGCCCTCGAAGAGGCCGAAGTCGATCTCCCGGAACGCCTCCTCCGCGTCCACCGACATCCCCTTCAACTCCGCCAGGGGCGCCGCGCTCTCCAGCGCGCGCTGGCGCGGGCTCACGTAGATGCGCAGCAGGGGCGCCTCGGCCAGGAAACGCGCGGCGCGCTCGGCCTGCAGCCGGCCCGTGGAGGACAACCCCACGTCCAGCCGCCCGTAGCACCGGCCTCGCGTCTCCTCCACCGGTTGCCCGTGCCGCACCAGCACCATGCGCGTCACGCCCTTCGGAAGTCGCCAGTCCATCATCGCCTACCCCTCCCCCCACCCGAGCAGCACCACGAACACCAGCGCTTCACACACTTCCGTGTTCGCTCCCATCGTGTCTCCCGTAATCCCCCCAATCCGTGTCTTGCACCACGCGCCCTGGATCGCGGACACCGCTGTCACTCCCCCGAATACCACGCCACCCCACCAGCCGAGCAGCCCCCCCACCCCTCCGAGTGTCAGCAGCGTCGCTCCCACCCACTCCATCCACCCTACATGGTCCGTGATGGCCGACCCCAACCCACCCGAGCGACGGGCATACGGCAGGAACCGGCCCTGGAAGACCGAGGCCCACCGCCCCAGAACCGGGGCCACCAGCAGGGCGCCATCCGCCTGGCCCCGCTCGAGCAGCGCCGCCAGGGCGCTCGCCTTCAGCCCCACCACCAGCAACAACGCCACCGCCCCGTACGCGCCAATGAGGTGGTCGCGCATGATGCGCAGCACGTCCTCCTTCGTGCGCCCGCCCCCGAAGCCATCCGCCATGTCCGCCAGGCCGTCCAGGTGCAGCGCGCCCGTGAGCAACGCCCCCACGGCCAGCAGCAGGAAGGCGGCCACCAGGGGCGGCAGTGCCGGGTAGAGCGCGTGACGCACCAGCACCAGCAGCCCTCCGAGCAGCGCGCCCACCACGGGAAACAGCAACGTCGCGCGGCCCACGTCCGCCGCGTCGAACGTGGCCGCCCCGGGCACGGGGATGCGGCTGAGGAATGCGATGCCGGCGAACAGGCGCCTCATGGAGAGCGCGCCTCTTGCCACGTTTTTCACGCGGATGGCACTGCACTCCACACGGAGTGTCCGTCCGCTATAGCGGACGACCTGCTTGACAAACGGAGGCCCCCCGGGCACCGTCTCCCCCGCTCCATGCCCACCTCCCTCTCGCTGATGGTCTGTTGCTGTCGCTTTCCAGGGGTGGGCGCTCGCGTGCACGAAGCTTGAGGGCTGACAGCCGCATTGTTCAGGAGCCCACCTTCCGCGAGGAACCGGTGGGCTCTCGAGTTTCAGGTGTCCTCGAATCCATCCGGACGTCTCGCGGGCTGATTTCCCCAAACGAGGTCTCACCTTGGACGATTCACCCTGGATGAAGCAGTCATGGAAGTCTCCTCGCCGTGGAGCGCTGCCGCGCGCGGTGCTCGCCGCAACGTGGCTGGCCCTCCCCACGGCCGCGTGGGCCCAGCAGGCCACGGAGGACGTGAAGAAGGAGGAGCCCCCGAAGACGGAGCCCTCGAAGGAAGAGAGCCCGAAGACGGAGCCCTCGCGCCCCGCCGCCGAGCCGCAGTCCGCCCCGAAGGTGGTCGTCAACGCCGGGCCAGAGGGCTTCACGCTCGCCTCCTCCGACAAGCAGTTCCAACTCAAGCTGCGCGGCTACATCCAGGCGGATGGCCGTCTCTTCTTGGATGAAAAGGACCGGCCCGCGGTCAACACCTTCCTCATCCGGCGGGCCCGCCCCGTCCTCGAGGGCACCCTCTTTGGAAGCATCGACTTCCGCCTGGTGCCCGACTTTGGCGGTGGCACGACGGTGCTCCAGGATGCGTACCTGGACATCCGCCCCTGGTCCGAGCTGCGGCTGCGCGTGGGCAAGTTCAAGCCGCCCATCGGACTCGAGCAGCTCCAGTCCGACACCAACATCGTCTTCGTCGAGCGCAACCTGCCCACCAACCTCGTCCCCAACCGGGACGAGGGCGCCCAGCTCTTCGGAGAGGCCTTCGGCGGAGTGCTCTCCTACGCCGCCGGGGCCTTCAACGGCACGCCCGACGACGCCAGCGTGGACGCCAACCTCGACGACAACGTGGACCTCGTGGGCCGCCTCTTCGTGCACCCGTTCCGGCGCACCGACCTGAAGCCCCTGCAGGGACTCGGGTTCGGCTTGGCGGCAAGCCGCGGCAGCCAGCACGGCACCACCGCGGCCACCGGCCTGGCCCCCTTCCGCACCGTGGGGCAGCAGACCTTCTTCAACTACCTCTCGAGCACCACCACCCCGGCGGACACCGTCATCGCGGATGGCGTGCACACGCGGCTGTCGCCCCAGGGCTACTTCTACTTCGGGCCGTTCGGCCTGCTCGCCGAGTACGTCACCTCCACGCAGGAGCTGCGGCGCGGCACCGAGCACGACCAGGTGAGGAACGACGCGTGGCAGGTCGCCGCGTCCTACGTGCTCTTCGGAGGCAGCCCCACCTTCGAGGGCGTCCGCCCCGCCCGCCCCGTGCGGCCCTCCGAGGGGACCTGGGGCGCCGTCGAGCTCGCCGCCCACTACGCCGAGCTGCACATCGACCCGGAGGCCTTCCCCCGCTTCGCGGACCCCAACCGCTCCGCGCGCGTGGCGAAGGGCTGGGGCGCCGCCGCCAACTGGTACATCGGCGGCAACAACCGCATCGGCCTCGACCTGGAGCGGACCACCTTCGAGGGCGGTGCCGCGGACGGTGGCGACCGCAAGCCGGAGTTCGTCCTGCTCGAGCGCTTCCAGGCCAGTTGGTGATCCACGGATCGGCGCCTCCGGGCGCCATCCGCTATAACGGACGAACCGCTTGACAAACGGATGCCCCGCGGGCACCTTGTCGTCCGTTCATGCCCACCCCCCGCCAGAAGATGTCGTGTTGCCAACGGCACCCGGAGTGGGCGCTCGCCCGCTGGAGGCCTGAAGGCTGACGGCCGCGAGCTCTGGAGAGCCCACACGACCCGCGAGGGAAGGTGGGCTTTCGAGCTTCATGGGACTCGAACCCACCGAGACCTCGCCGCCACCCTTCCGCATCGAGGTACCGCCATGAAGCCGCTGTCCCCGAACAAGCCCGCCGCCGCCCTGCTGTCCCTGCTGCTCTCCGTCGTGCCCGCGTTGGGAGGCTGCTCGAAGCCGGGCGCCGCACAGACGGAGCCCATCACCCTGCTCAACGTCTCGTACGACCCCACGCGCGAGCTCTACACGGACTTCAACGCCGCCTTCGCCAAGCAGTGGGAGGCGAAGAACGGGACGAAGCTCGTCATCAAGCAGTCACACGGCGGCTCCGGCAAGCAGGCGCGCGCCGTCATCGATGGGCTGGACGCGGACGTGGTGACGCTCGCGCTCGCGTACGACGTGGACATGCTGCACGACAAGGGCAACCTGCTGCCGGACACCTGGCAGTCGCGGCTGCCCAACAACAGCTCGCCGTACACGTCCACCATCGTCTTCGTGGTGCACAAGGGCAACCCCAAGGCCATCCACGACTGGGAGGACCTGCTCAAGCCCGACGTGTCCGTCATCACGCCCAACCCCAAGACGTCCGGCGGCGCGCGCTGGAACTACCTGGCCGCCTGGGGCTACGCGCTGCGCAAGTCCGGCGGTGACGAGGCCAAGGCGCGCGACTACATCTCCCGCCTCTTCAAGAACGTGCCCGTGCTGGACTCGGGGGCGCGCGGCGCCACCACCACCTTCGCCGAGCGCGGCATCGGCGACGTGCTCATCGCCTGGGAGAACGAGGCATTCCTGCTCACCGACGAGGTGGGCAAGGACAAGTTCGAAATTGTCGTCCCCTCGGTGAGCATCCTCGCCGAGCCGCCCGTGGCCATCGTGGACCGGAACGTCGAGCGCAAGGGTACGCGGGCCGCGGCCGAGGCCTACCTCCAGTACCTCTACTCAGAGGAAGGCCAGGAGATCGCCGCGAAGCACCACTTCCGGCCGCGCTCCCAAGCGGTGGCCGCGAAGTACGCCAGCCACTTCCCCGCGGTGAGCCTGTTCACCATCGACGAGGTGTTCGGCGGCTGGAAGAAGGCGCAGAAGACGCACTTCGACGACGGAGGCGCCTTCGATCAGCTCTACGTCCCCAAGGCGCAGTAGCCGGAGCCGCACCGCATGTACCCGAGCGCAAGACGCCGCGTCCTGCCGGGCTTCGGACTGACGATGGGGCTCAGCTGGTTGTACCTGGGCCTCATCGTCCTGCTGCCGCTCTCCGGACTCTTCCTGAAAACCTTCAGCCTCACCTGGGCCCAGTTCTGGGAGACGGTGGCCGCTCCCCGCGTGCTCGCGGCGTACCGGCTCAGCTTCGGCGCGGCCCTGCTCGCCGCGCTGGCCAACGCCGTGTTCGGCCTGCTCGTGGCCTGGGTGCTGGTGCGCTACCGCTTCCCGGGTAAGGCCCTGGTGGACGCGCTGGTGGACCTGCCCTTCGCCCTGCCCACCGCCGTGGCGGGACTCACGCTCACCACCCTGTACTCGCACAACGGCTGGTACGGGCAGTACCTGGAGGCGCTCGGCGTCAAGGTGGCCTTCACGCCCCTGGGCGTGGTGGTGGCGCTCACCTTCATCGGGCTGCCCTTCGTGGTGCGCACCGTGCAGCCCGTGCTCGAGGACATCGACGCCGATGTGGAGGAGGCCGCCGCCACGCTCGGGGCCACGCCCTGGCAGGTCTTCACCCGCGTCCTCTTCCCCAGCGTGTTCCCCGCCCTGCTCAGCGGCTTCACCCTCGCCTTCGCCCGGGCCATTGGCGAGTACGGCTCCGTCGTCTTCATCTCCGGCAACATGCCCATGAAGACGGAGATCGCCCCGCTGCTCATCATCACCCGGCTCGAGCAGTACGACTACCCGGGCGCCACGGCCATCGCCGGGGTGATGCTCGCGGCCTCGTTCGCGCTCCTGCTCGCCGTCAACCTCGTGCAGCGCTGGAGCAGCCGCCGGCTCGAGGCCCGGCCCGGATAGGACCTCCGCCATGCACCCGACCTCGCACGCTCCACGCCGCAACCGACGCACTGTCTCCGGCCCCGCCGCCGTGCGCTGGTTGCTCATTGGGCTGGCGCTCGTGTTCCTCGGCGTCTTCCTCGTGGTGCCGCTGGTCGCCGTCTTCACCTATGCCCTGCAGAAGGGCGTGGGTTACTACTTCGCCACCATCCAGGAGCCCGAGTCCTGGTCCGCCATCCGCCTCACCCTGCTGGCCGCCGCCATCGCCGTGCCCCTCAACCTGGTCTTCGGGCTCGCCGCCGCGTGGCTCATCGCCCGCTTCCGCTTCCCCGGCCGGGACGTGCTCCTCACGCTCATCGACCTGCCCTTCAGCGTGTCGCCCGTCATCGCCGGGCTCATCTTCGTGTTGCTCTTCGGCAGACAGGGGTGGCTCGGGCCCTGGCTGGACGCGCATGACATCCACATCATCTTCGCGGTGCCCGGCATCGTGCTCGCCACCGTCTTCGTGACGTTCCCCTTCGTGGCGCGCGAGGTGCTGCCCGTCATGCAGGCGCAGGGGCAGGACGAGGAGGAGGCCGCGCTCTCCCTGGGTGCGAGCGGCTGGCGCACCTTCCTGCATGTCACGCTGCCCAAGGTGAAGTGGGGCGTGCTCTACGGCGTGCTGCTGTGCAACGCCCGCGCGATGGGCGAGTTCGGCGCCGTGTCCGTCGTCTCCGGCCACGTGCGCGGGGTGACCAACACGCTGCCGCTGCACGCGGAGATTCTCTACAACGAATACAACCTCTCCGGTGCGTTCGCCGTGGCCTCGCTGCTCACGGTGCTCGCGCTGGTGACCCTGGCCGTCAAGAAGTACGTCGAGTGGAAGGCGGAGTCCCCATGAGTGTCATCGTCGAGCAGCTCACCAAGCGCTTCACCGCCGGGGGAACACCCGCTGTCTCGGACGTGTCGTTCCACGCTCCGTCCGGGGCCATCACCACGCTGCTCGGGCCCTCCGGGGCGGGCAAGTCCACCCTGCTGCGCCTCATCGCCGGGCTCGAGCTGCCGGACTCTGGCTCCGTGCGCATCGAGGGCGTGGACTGTACCCACCAGCCCGTGCAGAAGCGGGGCATCGGCGTCGTCTTCCAGAGCTACGCGCTCTTCAAGCACATGACGGTGCGGCAGAACATCGCCTTCGGGCTGGAGACGCGCCGGCTGCCCCGCGCCGACATCGAGGCGCGTGTGGACGAGATGCTGCGCCTGGTGCAGTTGGATGACCTGGGCAAGCGCTACCCCGGACAGCTCTCCGGCGGACAGCGGCAGCGCGTGGCCTTCGCCCGGGCGCTCGCCATCCGCCCCAAGCTGCTGCTGCTGGACGAGCCCTTCGGCGCGCTCGACAGCCGCGTGCGCGTGGAGCTGCGCGAGTGGCTCCACTCCCTGCACGAGCAGACGGGCGTCACCACCCTGCTCGTCACCCATGACCAGGAGGAGGCGCTCGAGATTTCACAGCACGTGGTCGTGCTCTCGGACGGGCGCGTGGCCCAGGCGGGCCCTCCGGAAGAGATTTATGACCGGCCGGCCACGCCGTTCGTCGCCTCCTTCGTGGGCGGCACCAGCATCCTGCGCGGACACGTCCGATCCGGGAGAGCCGAGGTGGGCACCCTCGTGGTGGAGGCGCCCCAGAGCGCCCGCGAGGGCGAGGCGGTGCACGCGTTCGTCCGCCCCCATGACATCAAGATCGCCAAGCCCGCCAACGGGGCCAACGGCTCCAGCACCGTGCTCGTCGAGCGCCTGAAGTCCGTGGGCGGCTACGTGAAGGTGCTGCTCAAGCTGCCCTCCGGAGAGACGATCACCGTCGAGGTGCCCCGCGCCGAGTTCGAGAACCTGGGCGTCGTCGAGGGCGACCTCGTCCACGCCGACGTGCGCATGGCCAAGGTGTTCCTCGGCGACTTCGCCATCTGAGGGCGGAGGCGGCAATCCCCGGTGCTCCGCCGCGGCACGCGCGGCCACCTCTGTTCCTCACGGCACGGTCTCATTGCGTGACGGCCGCCCCGGGAGGGCCGGGCTGGACAGGTAGAATCTGGAATCCTAATTCCTCGGAGGCCTGCCCCATGCCCGTGCATTACCCTGCCCCCCGCGTACGCGGATGCGGGTACTCCGCTGCTGCATTGGCCATGGTTGCGGCGGTGGCATTGGCTGGATGCGCCACCGGCGCCCCTCCAGCCAGTCTGTTTCCAGGCCTGCACTCCAACTCCCTGACGCCAGCCTTTCCACGCGCGTTGAAGCAGCGGCCCACGACGAGCTCCAGTTCCGTTCCAACTTCACCGCCAGGCAGCAAGGGAGCAGCCAATAAGGACGGTGACCCGGAAAGCCCGGGAGGCGAAGGAGAGAGCACTCTCAAAGCATTGGCGGATGAGGCCCTGACGAAGACCCCAACTCGGACACACCGTCCGATGGCGGCCAGCGAAGATGACACGCTGGATGATGGGGGCGAGGGCCAAGTGGGCTGGCCGGATGGAGTAGGAGACGGGCGTCCCTGGACGGTGCCCATGAGCCTGGACTACTTCCAGGGCTTCCTGGTGCATGCGGGCGTACCCGCCGAGGCACTTCCAGTAGACGGGCGCACCCTCTCGCCCGAACAGGCGCTGCGGCTGTTGCCGCACCTGCTGAACGCGGAGGCAACGCTGGGCGACTTCGCCCGGAAGCGCATGGCGGTGCACCTGCTGCTGGAGGTGGCCACAGGGTCGGAGCCGGTATCACGAGAGGAATTGCACGCGCGCATGGACCGCTTCCACCGGCTGCGCGTGCTGCGGCCAGACGGCTACCTGGTGCGGCCCATCACGGATGAGGCCGTGCAGAAGGCCGGTGAGGTGCGGCTGGCCGAAGACGGCACCCTGCGCGCCGGCCGGTACGAGGTGGGCCCCTTCTACGCGATTGAGGACGGACAGTTGTGGCCGGTGGATACGGGGCTGGAGGTGCCCCGAAATGCGCAGCCGCTCGGCCCCTACGTGCCGGATAACGGGGTGTTGCTGCCCGCGCTGGAGGGAGCGGGGCTGGCGCTGGTGGACTCGGTGCAGGGGCTCGTCAATACCTTCATCCACCCTTGGGACACACTGGAAGGCCTCGCCCGGTTGCCGGGCGCGGTGCGCGAGCTCGTCCAGAACGCTCCCGAGTACTGGGAGTCCTTCCGCCACAAGCCACGAGGCGAGCAGGTGCGGCTCATTTCACGGCTCACCACGCACGTGCTGCTGACGGTGGGCACCGCGGGTGAGGGGGCGGCCGCGGCGGCCTTATGGGGCGACAAGCTGAGCCGCCTCTCCATGCCCCTGTTGTCTCTGACGGGCAAGGGCGAGCTGGCGCTGCAACTGGTGGCGATACCCGGGCGTGCTGTCGCCGTGGCGGGAGGGGCGCTCAGCGCCACCTACGTGTTGCACATGGCGTCGGTAGGCGTAGCGGCAGCGGGCGGAGTCTCGTGGACGCCACCGGCGGGCGGGCCGGGAAAGTGGATACCCAAGAACGAGGGCATGAAGCCGCGAGCACGCAAGTACCAGTCACAGGTGACGAAGGCGCCCCCGGGCTGGGTGTATCGTGTCTGGTTGGGCGATGAGTATATGGACTTCGACGGGTACAACCCCCAGGACGGTTTCCTGCTCGACGCCAAGGGCCCTGGCTACGACAAGTGGTTCGACGAGAATTTCGAATACGAGGAATATTATCAAGGCGCCAACGGGCTCGTTGAGGCGGCCAAGAGACAGCTCCAGTTCGCCCAGGGTGTACCCATCCGCTGGCATGTGGCGGAGCCCCGGATGGTGGACATCATCAACAAACTGTTCGAGGACGCGAGCATCAGAGGTATCACCGTTGTCTATACCCGACCGCAGCCCTGAGGCACGTCACCCATGAAAGAGACCTATTACGCGGGAGTCTACTGGCCGGCACGCGCCGAATCCGCCGAGCAATGCGCCCGGCGCACGGAAGCCTTCATCCGGCTGCTCTCGCAATGCGATCCTCTCTACACCCACTGGTTCGAGCAGGCGAAGTCTCTCAAGAAGGCACTCCAACTCCAGTTCGAGCCCACATACGAGACTTTCCTGCGTTTCTTCAGCCGGAAGACGTATCGATTTGGCAAGACAGACAAGGATGGGTTCAACTTTAGTGCCTGGAATGGAATCAGGTGCGGTAGCAACATCAGTCTCACGTGTGGCACCGCCTCGGAATACTCTCCCAACGTGTGCCTTCTCTATCCGCCCTCGAAAGACCCAGAGGAGGCGCGGATACTTTCCGCACCCGTCATGACAGAGGTGGTGCGCGCCATGGCTCTGGCCTGGGAGCCAGACCACGGTGGGGTCTTCTCGCATGGCTATCGAAAGCTGAGGCAAGAACCCGTAGGCCCCCCCTACACGGGTTGGCTCATGTACTTCTCGCGCCGCCGGGGAGAGGTGCCCCCGTTGCCAGAACCCGTGCGCGTAGAGCCCGTGGAGGACAAGGGCACGCTCGTCATCCTCACGCCGGAGCGCTTCACCGTGGACAACCCGGCGCACGTCGCCCTCGCCGACCAGGTGCGCGCGTCGCTCGAACGAGCGGGGTTGCTGCAGGAGTCCAGCGCCTACGCATCCACCTCGTCATAACCGGCGTCTTCAAAGAGGTGCGCGTGGTTCATGCTGGAACTATCGCGGCGCCTCGCAGATGCTCAGGATTTGCTTGACCTCCTCGGGATCTACCTCGGGCACGCCTTCCAGCCGACGAGCTTGCGTCCGGGCCTCCGGGCAGCGGCCCTCGGCCACCAGCCATTGGATGGCCGGCATGCGGATCTCGACGTCCTCCAGCGTCGCCTTCTTCAGCCAGTCCTCGCGCCAGGTGCCCCCGCAGGCCACCAGGCGAGGATGCGCGGAGCAGATCTGGAAGCGAGCCCGGGTGGACTCCCACTCCCAACCGTCGTCGCGGGTCTCCAGCCGCGCGAAGAGCGCCAGGGCCTCGTCGTAGCGCCCGAGGTCCTGCAAGGCCTCGCCATACTCGAAGGTGCGCTGCGGAGAATCCTGGAGCTTCGACCAGGCTTCCCGTCGGCTCTTCAACTCGGCCGGCTCGGACAGCCGAACCGTCTTCAGCACGGCCTCGTAGAACGCCTGGCGGGACGGCGTCACGGAGCGCTCCGTGTACCAGCCGATCCGGTAAATCCGGATTCCCTCCACGCGGGCCTGCTCGAAAACGCTGCGGTTCTGCCCGGTGAACGTCCAGGCCCGCCAGCCCTCCTGTAGGGCCGAGACCTCGGTCCGGGTGACGGAGCCTCCCAGGCGCCGCTCCCAGTCCTGGTGCAGCAGCTCGGGATCCAGTTGATCCGGCTGCCGGAGCAGGTGGGAGGCCGCGAAGACGGCGCTGTCGGAGCTCGGGCCCACTTGCCACGCGTTCAGCCCCGCGAGCGAGCCCGGGTGGTTTGCCATGCGCCAGCAGATCGACAACTCCAGCCCGTCCCTGGGGACTCCGGCGTGCCGGCTGAGCGAGCAGAGCAGCGTTGGCGAGGAGGCCAGGAGCCACGCCAGTCCCGCCGGGAGCGCCAGGAGGCCCAGGCTGGCGCCCAGCACGCGCAGCCGCGTGAGGGCCTTGCCCGTGCGAGGTGCCAGCGTCTCCGGGCGGGCCCACAGCGACACAGCCAGCCCTCCGAGGTAGCCGCCCACGTGGCCCAGCACCGAGACGCTCGGAGCCGAAAAGCTAGGCAGCAGGAGGAAGAAGACGAACAGCACGTAGGAGCGCCAGCCGTAGGCGGCGCGCTGATCTCGAGGGATGGCCTCCCCCAGCCGCAGCCCCAGGCCCAGCTGGGCGCCCCAGGCGCCGTAGGCCAGCACCGACGAGCCCACGACCGGCAGAGCCGAGAAAGGGACGATGAGCAGCGCCGCCCCCAGGCTCGCCCCGAGCAGCACCAGGAGCAGGCCCGTCATGCCCAGCACCCGCTCGACCCGGAAGCAGCTGTAGGCCAGGAGCGGCAGGTTGAAAAACAGGTGCGGGGCGTGGGCATGGAGCCAGGGCGCCGTCCACGGGCTCCACCAGGCCGCCTCGAGTATCGTCGGCTCGAACCCGACAGCGCCCAGCCGCTCGGGTGCCAGCCCCATCTGGCCGAGCCTGGCCTGAAGGAAGAAGGCCAGCAGCAGCAGCACGCAGAGGAGCGCGGTGGCCCACGGGAAGGGCTTCTTCGCCAGCCGCGCCGCCGCTCGGGCCGCGGGTGCATCCACGGCGCTGGCCAACGTCGCGATCGTCTCGATGCGGGCGAACTCCGTCCCTGTCCAGGGGACGTAGCGGACCTCGGCCGAGCTGAGCACCCGTCCTCGCCGGATTTCCTCCTCCAGCTCCGACGGATGCAGGAAGGTCTCCTCGTCATCGCCTCTCAGTTCGACCTGTTGCATGTCCCTCTCGGTGTTACCGCGCCCCCAAGCGGGCCACCCCTCCCGGGCTCAACGGGGGCGCGCCCCCGCTCCTCCGCCCTCCCCTGGCCGCTCCCCCCGGTATCCCTCGGCGCCGAATTGACGCACTGCATCATCGCCATCCGGCTCGGGGAGTAAAAAGGTAGGGAACCCAACAAATACATGGACCGTCCTCAGGTGGGCGCCGGTGCGTCCTGTCCCGCATCCGCGCTCCACGCAATACATTCTCTACCCTGGTGGGTCCTATGCGTACGATCTGTCCAAAGATGAGACAGGCGACACCCGGGTGGAATTTGGGGGACACTGTAGAAATGAAGGCATTCTGGGGGACACCGTAGAAATGAAGCCGAACGAAGAGGTCAGTACGCAGTCTTCCGCAGATGCGAACAAGGCCCCTGTGCTGGGAGAGGTGTTGGAGTTCATGCGACTGCTGTGGGCCGTGGACCATGGTCTGCAATCCACGTCCAAGCGCATGGAGGCCACTCTCGGGCTGACGGGCCCTCAACGGCTGGTGCTCCGGCTCGTGGGCCGCTTCCCGGGCATCACCGCAGGCCGGCTCGCGCAAATCATGCACGTGCACCCCAGTACGCTCACAGGCGTGCTCAAGCGCATGGAGAAGCGCGGGCTGCTCGAGCGCAAGTCGGACCCGCTCGACGGGCGCAAGGCCCTCTTCGCCCTCACCGACGCGGGCCGTGGGATGGACATCCCCACCACGGGGACGGTGGAGTCCGCGGTGCAACGGGCCATCTCGCGCATGTCGCACGCCCGCCTCGCGGGCGCCCAGGACGTGCTGACCGCGCTCGCCGAGGAGCTGGGCGCCGGCGACGCCCCGGCCGACCACCCCAACGGGACTCCCCCGTCCGGCCCCGAGGGGCACCTACCCCTGGCGAAGGACGACGAGGCCGCCTCGAGCAAGACCGCCAGCCGTTGAACCCCTCGCCTCCCGGCTCCCCGACAAGGTTCCACCGGCAGACACCCGGAAGCGCGTGGAACCCGTCCGGAGAGCTGGGAGACGCGCCGCGCGCCCGGGCCTGCTACAGATTCGGGAAATAGGTGGCCCGGCCATGGGTTGCCACACGACCGAGCGGACGTGACAGCGTGAACCTCGAATCCCCGCAGACCCCAGGCCCGGAGCTCCCGCCTCCGCTACCCCCGCAGCCTCCCGCTCCGCCATCGGAGCCTCGCGAGGAGCCCCGCTCGCATGGCGTGGAGCGGCTGCTCGCCGCGGTACGAGCCCGCCAGCGCCGCCAGCTCTGGCTGCAAGGCGCGCTGCTGGGCACCTCCACCCTGCTCCTCCTGGCGGTGGCGGGTGGCTTCCTGGCACTCGCCGCCCCGGCCGCTGGCCGTTGGGTGCTGATGCTCTCCCCGGTGGCGGGCACGCTCGTGGCCTGTGCCTTCGGCATCTGGCTCTCCCTGCGCACCGTGGGTGACGACGTCCGCACCGCGCGTCTCATCGGCGAGCGACGGCCCGAGCTGTCCCTGGACGTGCTCGCCGCGGTGGAGCTGTCGCACGAGCACGGCCGCGACTCGCAGCACTCGGCTGAGCTCGCGGAGGCCTTCCTGCGGCAGATGGACCTGCGCGCCGAGCAGGTGGACGCGGGCACGGTGGTGGACGGCACGCGGCTCAAGCACGCGGGCCTGGTGCTGGGCGGCGTGGCGCTCGTGCTGGCGGTGGTGCTGGGCCTGGCGGGCGCGCAGTGGCGCGTGGGCCTGGGCAAGGCGCTCGAGTCCGCGAGCCAGAGCGCCACGGCCGAGCAGCGCGAGCCCATCACCGGCGACATCGAGCTGACGTACCGCTACCCGGCCTACACGGGACTCACCCAGCGCACCGTGCCGGGCACCAACGGCGAGGTGAGCGCGCCGGCCGGCACCGAGGTGCAGCTCAAGACGCGCTCGGACCGCGAGGTGGAGCGCGCGGAGCTCGTCGTCAACGGCGAGACGCTCCCGCTCACCGTCACCGGCAAGCGCGAGCTGGCCGGCACCTTCGTGGCGAAGAAGACGGGCAACTACCACTTCCTCTTCTACGGCACGGGCCGCAAGCCCATCGCCACCGGGCCGGACATCCCGCTCAACGTGGAGGCGGACACCCCGCCCCAGGTCCAGCTCCTCACGCCCGCGGCGGAGATTGAGATCGACCCGGGCCAGGAGGTGACGCTCAAGTACGAGGCCACCGACGACTACGGCCTCAACGGGCTGGCGCTCGTCTTCCGGACACCGGGCGCGAAAGAGGAGACGCGCATTCCCCTGCCGAAGGAGGATGGGCGCCGCGACAAGGGCCTCTACAAGTGGAACCTGGGCACGCTGAAGGTGCAGCCGGGAGACCGCATCTCCTATTACATCGAGGCGAAGGACAACGACGCGGTGGAGGGCCCCAAGCGGGGCGTGAGCCGCACCCAGGTGCTGCGCGTCTACAGCGCCGCCGAGCACCTGCGCGCCGCCCTGGAGAAGGCCGAGGCCATCTGGGGCCGCATGGTGGACCACCTGGCGGATCGCCTGGAGGGCCCGGACCGGGACAAGGTGAAGGACGCGCAGAAGGTGGCCTCGGGACAGGCGGTGGACACCAGTGGCCTCACGCTGGTGGCGGACATGCGCGCGCTCTCCCAGGAGCTGGGCCGTGAACGGGACAATCCCGCCGAGCTCGTCACCGCGCTCGCCAACATCTCCGCGACGCTGGGCCAGCGGGTGCGCGCCACGGGGGACCTGCGCCGCATCTACCTGCGCACCCAGCAGCGCCGGGCCGGCGATGACTTCGGCACCGGGGCCCGCCTGGGCGCGCTGGTGGACGATGAAATCTCCGAGCTGGAGAAGGACATCCTCTATCTGGAGTCGCTGCTGGACCGGCAGAAGCTGGAGGCGCTCCAGGAGCTGGCCAAACAGCTCGCCTCCGAGAGGCGTGAGCTGGCCAACCTCATCGAGCAGTACAAGCAGAACCCGGATGAGCAGGTGCGCGAGCAGGTGATGCAGCAGATTCAACAGGTGCGCAACCGCATCAACGAGCTGATGCAGCGCATGGCGGAGATGCGCCAGGGCATCCGCGACGAGCACCTCAACGCCGAGGCCCTTCAGGAGATGATGAAGGACCAGGACATGCAGAGCGCGCTCGACGAGGTGGAGCGGCTCATGCGCGAGGGCAAGACGGACGAGGCGCTCGCCAAGCTGCAGGAGCTGTCCATGCAGATGGACGAGATGCTCAACGGCCTGAACGAGGCGCAGGACCAGTTCGGCGGCGAGCAGTTCCCGGAGCTGGCGCAGAAGTTCGGCCAGTTCATGAACGACCTGGAGAAGACGGCGCAGGAGCAGCAGCGCGTGGCCGACGCCACCAAGGCGCTGCGCGACCAGGCGCGGCAGCAGAACAAGGACCGGCTGGCCGAGCGCGGCAAGGCCATGAAGGACGAGCTGCAGCGTCAGGTCGAGCAGGTGCAGAAGAACTACCAGCAGCTGCGGCCCGATGAGATCAGCAGCCGGGCCTCGCGTCCCCTGGAGGAGGCCCAGGCCGAGCTGGAGAACGTGAAGAACGCGCTGAAGGTGGACGACTACGACCTGGCGGCCGAGGCGGCACAGCGGGCCTCCGAGGCGGCGCAGCAGCTCTCCAGCTACGGCGAGCAGCAGCGCGCGCTCGACGAGATGTACGGCAACCCGGACGACGTGCGGAAGCAGTCCGCGCAGCTCGCCGAGAAGCTGGAGAAGGACGCGAAGTCGGTGGAGGACGTCAACCGCAAGCTGCAGTCGCTCTTCCCGCCGCCGGGCTCGCAGATGAGCCAGCAGGAGAAGCAGCAGTTGCAGCAGCTCGCCCAGCAGCAGGAGGAGCTGGAGGAGAAGGCCAAGGGCCTGCGCCAGCAGATGCAGGACATGGAGCAGATGGCGCCGCTCTTCGGCCAGGAGGCCGGGGACCAGATGGAGGAGATCGGCCGGCGGATGGGCGAGGCCGCGCAGCGGATGCAGGGCAAGGACGCCAACCGCGGCTATGGCGAGCAGCAGGCGGCGCTGGAGGGCATCAAGCAGTTCCAGCAGCAGATGAAGGAGAGCCAGCGCGGCCGGGGCAAGGGGCGCGGGCTGCCCCTGCCCATGGGCATGGGCAAGAGTGAGGGCAACGGGCGCGACCCGCGCGACAAGGTGGAGATTCCGGACGAGGAGGCCTACCAGGCGCCGAAGGAGTTCCGGAAGGATCTGCTGGACGCGATGAAGCAGGGGGCGCCGGAGAAGTACCGGGACCAGGTGAAGCGCTACTACGAGGAGCTGGTGAAGTGATGCACGCCACGAGGGGATTGCTGCTCGCGCTGGCCGTGCTCCTCACCACGGCGCCCGCCTGGGCCGAGGAGTCGCTGAAGGCCGAGGCCAAGGAGCGGCTGGGGAAGGTGGAGGCGGCGCTGGATGGCTGGGACGTGCCGGGCGCACGGCGCGAATTGCAGGCGCTGGAGAGCCTCGTCCCGGAGGACATCGAGCCGCTCAAGTACTTCCAGGGCCGCGTGGCCTTCGAGGAGGGCCGCTACACCGAGGCCGTCGAGTTGCTCCAGGCGGCCAACATCGAGGACAAGCCGGGCAGCTACCTGCGGCTGGCCAAGGACACGCGCAACATCGTGAAGGACCACGCCCGCGCGGAGAGCGAGCACTTCATCTTCTTCTACCCCAAGGGGAAGGACGAGGTGCTGGTGCCGTACGCGCTCGAGACGCTGGAGTCCATCCACAACGCGCTCGCCGAGGACCTGGGACACCGGCCCCCGGGCAAGATTCGCGTGGAGGTGGTGAACAACGCACGCGAGCTGTCGAAGGTCAGCACCCTCACCTACCAGCAGATTCAAACGACGGGCACCATCGCCATCTGCAAGTTCAACAAGCTGATGGTGACGAGCCCCAAGGCAGTGGCACGGGGCTACGACTGGCAGGACACCCTGGCGCACGAGTACATCCACCTGGTGGTGAGCCAGATGAGCCACAACACGGTGCCCATCTGGCTGCACGAGGGCCTGGCCAAGTTCCTGGAGTCGCGCTGGCGCGGCAAGCCGGGACAGGCGATGACGCCCTCCACCCTGGCGCTGCTGGGCCGGCGGGTGAAGGAGGACAAGCTCATCCCCTTCGAGAAGATGCATCCGTCCATCGCCATGCTGCCCACCGCCGAGGACGCGGCCACCGCCTTCGCCGAGGTCTACTACGCCATCGACTACATCTACTCCACGCAGGGCAACAAGGGCCTGCGGGAGATCATCATCGGCCTGCGCGATGGCAAGCAGGACAAGAAGGCAGTGGAGTCGGCCACGGGCATGCCCTTCGCCCTCTTCGAGAAGAGCTGGCTCGCGCACATCAAGAAGCAGCCCTTCCCCAAGGAGCTGCTGCCGCGCGAGGAGGTGGTGCTCAAGGAGAACGCCAAGGACCAGGACGAGAAGAAGAAGGGGCGTGAAATCTCGTTCGGCGACTTCGCGGAGGTGACGGAAGTGCCGGCGCGCAAGTTCGCGCACCTGGGCGAGCTGATGCGCGAGCGCAACCGCATCAAGGCCGCCGCCGAGGAGTACGCCAAGGCGCACAAGCTGGTGGGCGACAAGTACGAGTCCGTGTCCAACAAGTACGCCCTGGCCCTGCTGGAGCTGCGCCGGCTGGATGAGGCGGAGGCCGTGCTGCGCGGCTCGCTGCGCGTCCACCCGGGCTCGCCGAGCACCAGCGTGCACCTGGGCCGCATCCTCCTGTTCCGCAAGGACTACCCGAAGGCGAAGCAGGCCTACCTGGAGGCCCTGGCCGCGGATCCCTTCGACCCCGAAATCCACCTCGCGCTGATGCGCATCCACGGGGCACTGGGTGAGACGGCGCTCGTCACCCGCACACGGGCGGCGAGCGTGGTACTCACCGGCCTCAAGCCCGATGATGTGGACCGGATGGCCCAGGACTTCATGCGCGACGACAAGGAGCTGGTCGAAGGCGAGAACATCGCCAACGCCGACGAGAAGGCCGCGCCTGCGCCGAAGGCCGCCCCCGTGAAGGACGGAGGCCCCTGAGGCCCATCGGGCCTGGCCGCGGCCAGGCCGTCACGCATGCCCGGCGGCCTGCGGGTCACCGACTCCGGAAGCAGGGGGACCCGCGCGCGGAAGCTGGAGGGTGAAGCACGTGCCCTCTCCGGGCGTGCTCTCCACCTGCACGGAGCCTCCCAGCGCCGAGACAATCTCGTGAGCGATGTAGAGCCCCAGGCCCAGCCCTCCGTACTCACGCACGGAGACGGCCCGCTCGAAGCGCTCGAAGATGTGCGGCAGCCTGTCCGGCGCGATGCCGATGCCGTGGTCCTTCACCGTGAGCAGCGCGGTGCCTTCGTTGGAGTCGACGGAGATCTCCACCGGCTTGCGGTTGCCGAACTTGATGGCGTTGGCGAGAAGGTTGGTGATGACCTGCTCGAGCCGGGTCTTGTCCCAGCGGCCGAAGACGGGGGCGTCCGCCCGGATGAGGAGCGGTGAACGGGAGCGGGCGGACTCCTCACGGAAGTCCTCGGCGACGCCTCGGGTGATGGCCACGAGGTCCACCTCCTCGAACTCGAGGTGGACCTGACCCGCCTGGAGCCGGGAGACGGAGAGCAGCTCGTCGATGAGGCGGGTGAGGCGGCGTATCTGGAGCCGGGCGTTCTGGGAGATACGGGAGAGGGCCTCGGGGGAGATGGAGGCGTTCCCGCGCTCGAGGCCCTGCATGGAGAGTTTGAGCGAGGTGAGCGGGGTGTACAGCTCGTGCGAGGCGATGGAGAGGAACTCGTCGCGCAGGCGGACGGCCTCGCGGGCTTCGCGGTACAGCCGCGCATTGTCGATGGAGATGGCGGCACGGCGTGCCATCTCCTGGGCCAGCGCGAGATCGGCGGGCCCGTAGCCACACTCGGGGGTGACGCGGAAGAGGCTGATGGAGCCGATGCTCTTGTCCTGAGCGATCAGCGGCACGGCCACACCACACCGGGTGCCGAAGGCTCGCATCAGCTCCGCGTACCCCGTCTCCTGACTGAAGGCCTGGAGGTAATCCTCGGTCACCTCGGGGATGAACTGCGGCGCTCCCGTGCGTACCGCCACCACCCCCGGCAACTGGGAATCCCATTGAGGGGGATTCCTCCGCTGGATGTCGCGCAGCAATGCCTCCTTGGCCGTGCTGGCGCAGGCGATGGCGACGCAGTGGAGCGTCTGGGGCTCCTCCTGCACGAGCACCATGCAGCAATCGGCGAGGAAGGGCACGGCCAGGCGCGCGATGCGGGCCAGCGTCGTCTCGTAGTCGAGGGACTCGGCGAGCACCACCGAGGACTCCGCGAGGAAACGCACGGCGCGCTCGGCCCGGCGGCGCTCCTCCACTTCCACGTGGAGCTTCTCGAACAACAGGCTGTTCTCCAGCGAGATGGCCATCTGAGAGGAGAGGAGCTGAAGCACCCGGATGCGACCGGGCGCGAAGGCCCGGGTGGCCAGGTTGTTCTCCAGGTAGAGCACGCCAACGGAGGAGGCCTGCCGGCGGATGGGCACGGCCACGGCGGACTTGAGGGCGTGAGAGACGACGTAGGAGTCCGAGGAGAAGGGGCTCCGGCGGGCATCGGCGAGGATGACGGCGCTCCCGGAGTCGTACGCCTGGGCCACCATGGTGGGAGGAACGTGCCGCGAGGAATGGAAGACGGTGCGCTCGAGAGAGACGGCGGAGGTGGAGCCGATGGCTCGAACGAAGAGGGAGCCATCCTCGTGCAGGAGGAGGGCTCCGCGTTGCGCACCGGCGACTTCGAGGCAGACCGTCATGAGCTTCTCGAGGAGCCTGTCGAGCACCACTTCGCCCGAGAGGGTCTCCGCGGCCTTGAGGATGCTCAGCAGGTCGAGCCTGGCGCCCCGTGACTCCGCATGCTCGCGCGTGGTGGGCGTCTTCCAGGGAAGGGCCTCATCCAGAGCGAGGTCCGGGAACTCCTCTTCGAGCGCCGCCACCTTGGCCGTGGCGCCCCAGCGAGCGAACCCCTTCATGGCGGAGTGGAGGTAGAGGGAGGCGATCCGGCGGTGGCCGAGGGAGTGGTAGTAGCGGCCCGCGAGTTCCTGGGCCAGGGCCTCGTCCCGAGGGTTCTCATTCTGGTGGGCGGAGTCGATGGCCAGGTCGTACAGGCGCATCGCCTCGCCCTGATTGCCCTCGATACGCGCGAGCTCGGCGGAGACCAGCTGATGCTTGTGGCGGAAGTTCTCGGGGCAGCCCTGGGCCCAGGTGTCGAGCCGATGCAGGTGCTCCTGGAGCTGGGACAGGAGCGAGTCCTTTTCGGACGAGGCAGCCCCGGGGTAGCACGCCGCGAGCGTCAGCGCCGTGTAGAAGACATAGTCGATCCCAGGGAGGGCCGGCTGCATGAGGGGGTAGTTCTTGCTCGCGGCGCGAGACATCTCCAGGGCATCCGCGAGGTCTCCCAGCAGGTAGGACGTCTGGGCACGCAGCGCCTGGTATTCGCAAAGGATCGAGGGGCTCTCGCGAATGGAGTCGGCGTACTCCTTCTCGGAGAACCCGTCATCCTCGTAGCGCGCCTTCTGGTGGGTCCGATCCTGGAGGCACCGGACGGCCTGGCGGTAGGCGAGGAGAAGACCCACCATGTCCCGGTGGCCGACCTTCTGGACGAACACCAGGTTCTCCTCGGCTTCGGCATGGACGAGCGGGAGCTCCGTGCCCGTGCTGAACAGGAGGATCGCCAGGTACGCGGCGGCATAGCTGGCGAACAGGAACTCATTGCCCTCCATCCCGGCGGCGACGGCCCTCCGCAGCAGGGGGAGGTTGGTCCGGAACGGCACCCGCCAGTGGCTCACGCCCGCGGCGAAGATGAGCAGGCACCGGCACTCCTGCTTTCGATCCGCGTAGCGCCGGCTCAGCTCCACTCCGGCCTCGCCGAGCTTCATGCCCATGTCGTAGTCGCCCATGGACCCCAGGACCATCGCGTAGGACACGTAGGCATGCGCCGAGTAGGGGCTGTGGCCGCGCTCCAGGGAGAGGTGGATCATCCGTGCCTGGAAGAAGGCGAACAACAGGTGCTGGTTCGAGAACCATGCGGCCATGACGACGCTCGACATGAACCGCATGAGCGTGAGGAACCGCGGGTCCTGCGCGGAGGGAACCCCCAGGAGCTCCTCCCGGGTACGGCCTCGCAGCTTCTCGTTCACGAGGGCAGCCTCGTCCGCGAACGCCCGCTCGAGCTCGCGCTCGGAGGGTGGCTCCTGCCCCATCAGCCGCAGCCCTTCCCTCCCCCACCGGATCGCCTCCAGGTAGCCCCGGCAGATGCTGTAGGCGATGACGTGAATCTCGTAGAGGTTCAACTTCTCCAGGTCGGAAGTGACATGGGGCAGTGCGGCCCGGACCAGCTCCTCGGCGAGGGCATGATCGCTGGTGAGATGTGCACACTCCGCCGCTTGCCGGTGGAGCTGGAGTGCCAGCGCGTGGTGTGACGCCCACGCCTCCCGCGGGAGACACTCGAGGCCATGCCGCAGGTAGACGAGCGCGGAGCCAAAGGCGGAGGTCGCCTCGGCCTTGCTGCCGGCCCGGAGGTACAGCCCGGCGAGCTGGAGCCGCTCGGAGGGCTCCAGGTCCCGGCTCGACTCCATGCTCATGTCGAAATAGTCGACCACCTCGAAGAGCCGCTCCTCGAGCTCGTGCTCGGAGACGCCCCCCACCAGCCCGCGCCCCACCTGCCGGTGGAGGTGGCGCTTCTCCTCATCCGACAGCAACGAGTACACGGCCTGCTGGATGCGGTCGTGCACGAAGCAGTAGGTGGCGGCACGCGCTTCGGGACTCCCGGAACCCCGGCTCGTCCCATACGCGAAGCAGGAGCCCTGGCTCGCGGGGACGAGGAGCCCTTCCTGGATGGCGCTCCAGAGCGCCTCGGCTGTCTCCTCCACGGACTTCCCCGCCACGGCGGCCAGCAGCCAGAGGTCCACCCGGTCCCGGAAGCAGGACGCCACCTGCAGGAGTTGTTGGGTGAGCACGGGAAGCCGGCGCACCGCCCTCAGCATCAGCTCGATGACGTTCTCGGTGACTTCCACCTGCTCGATGCGCTCCAGGTCCCATCTCCACTCCCTCTGCTCGGCATCGAAGGTCAGCAACCCGGACTGGTGCAGAAACCGCAGGAGCCTCTGGACGAAGAAGGGATTGCCCGCCGTCTTGCGCAACAGGAGCTTCGCCAGGGGCTCGACCTGCCGGGGTTTCCGGTGGAGGGTGTCGCTACAGAGCCGGGTGAGCGCCCCGAGGTTCAGCGGCGGCACCTCGAGGGTACGCAGGGCCACGCCCGCGGTGCGCATGGCCCCCAGTACCTGCGTCAAGCGATGCTCCGGCCCCACCTCCTTGGAGCGATAGGCGCCGACGAGCAGCACGTGGCGGAGGTCCGACGCCGTGGCCAGGTTCCGGAGCACCGTGAGCGAGCCCCCATCCGCCCACTGCAAGTCATCCATGAAGAGGACGAGGGGACTTTCGTGAGTGGCGAAAACCTGGATGAGGGCCTGCAGGGAGAGCTGGAAGCGGCCCTCGGTCTCGGAGATTCCCAGGGGAGCGGAGGCTGGCTGTTCTCCGAGGAGCTGCACCAACTCGGGAATGAAGCGAGTCATGGCGCTAGCAGAGGAGCCCAGCGCGTCCTGCAGCCTCTGGCGCCAGGAGAGGACGGCGGCGGGTGGCTCCTGGAGCAGGCCTCGGACGAGCCCCCGGAGCGCCTCCACCAGCGAGGCATGGGGCAGGTTGCCGTGGAGCTGGTCGAACTTGCCGAAGAGGAACCGCGCCCTTCCCTCGCATCGCCCCTGCATGTCGTGGACGAGCGAGGACTTGCCGGAGCCGGCATCGCCCGTGACGAGGACGACCTCGCTGGGGCCAGCGGTGACACGCTTCAAGGCACCACACAGCCAGGCCAGTTCGTGCTCGCGCCCGTAGAGCTTGTCGGGGAGGACGAGCTCCTGCGCCAGGTCATGCCAGGCGAGCGTGAAGGGAGCGATGGTGCCGGACGCCTGCCACTGCCGCTGGGCCTCGCGCAGGTCCAGCTCGAGGGCCTCCGCGCTCTGGTAGCGCTCCTCCGGCATCTTGGCCAGCAGCTTGAGAACGATGTCGGAGAGCACCTGGGGAATGGAAGGCTTGAGCTGCTCCGGAGGAACGGGCGGCCGGGCCAGGTGGGCATGGATGAGCTCCACGGGGTCCGCCGAGACGAATGGCGGCACGCCCGTGAGCATCTCGTAGAAGGTGGCGCCCAGGGCGTAGAGGTCGGCTCGGTGGTCCACCAGCCGGTTCATCCTCCCCGTCTGCTCGGGCGCGATGTACGCCAGCGTCCCCTCCGACTCTCCAACCAGGCCCGTGGCCCTCGTCGCGGTGCCGAAGTCGATCAGCGTCACCTGCCACGTATCGGGCCGAACGACGAGGTTGGACGGGTTGAGGTCCCGGTGGATGACGTTGCGCCGGTGAAGGCTCCGGACGAGGCCGGCAATCTGGATGGCCAGCGTCAGGAAGAGCCCGGTCTCCAGCGGCTGCTGCCACAGGTGCTGCTCCAAATCCAGCGGGCCTGCGTCCTCGAGGACGAGCGTCAGGATTCCCGCCACCTCCTCCAGCCCCAAGGGCCGCACCACCCCTGGAATATCCAACCCGCCTAGCATTTCGTGCTCGTGACGGAGCGCGGCGGTGGCGTGGGCGGCGGTGGGCCCGGGTTGGACCCTCTTGAGGATCCGGGCTTCACCCGTCCTCTCCTCCCGGGCACGGAATACGACGTACTGCCGCCCCTGATGGATTTGTAGAAAGTCGCGGTAGCCAGGAATCTGGAGCGACACGACCCAATCCCCGAGACCTTCATGATGGCGGCGGGAGGAATCCTTCAGAAGTATCGGGAGAGGGAGTCACCGATTGCCTGCTCGCGTGGATGAACGCGGTCATCTAGTTTAGCGCCGTATGAATACCCGGCTCTCGACCCTCGCATTCGCAACAGCCTTGTGTCTCGCCGCGCCCACCGCCCGTGCAAAACCCTATCGGGCCATGGTGACCCGCACCGCGGAGACGACGCAACACGGCAACATGGAGATCGGGCTGCGCTACCAGGGCTTCTTCGCCTTCGACAACGCCAAATCGCTGCCCTACCACCAGGTCTCCCCCAGCATCCGGTGGGGCATCTTCGACAACCTGGAGGCCAACGTTTATTTCGAGGTCCTCGGGATCGGCACGCCCGGCCTGGGCAACTTCCAACTGGCCTTCGGTGACATCCCGCTCGGCCTGCAGTGGACGTTCCTGGAATCACGTGCCTTCGCGCTGGCCGCCTATGGCCGCATCACCTTCCCCACCGGGCCGAGCGACCTGGACGCCATCCCCCCGAGTCTCTCCGACGGGACATGGGACGGCGAGGCAACGCTCATCGCCGAGGTGCGGGCGAGCAGGGATCTGCGCTTCATGTTCAACGCGAGCTACTTGCGCAATGGAACGCGCGACCGCGGCGCCCTCCCGGACTTCGACGTCCCCGACGCCGTGCAGCTGAGCGTGGCGGGAACGTACAACCTCACTGACGCCACCCTCATCGGCCTGGAGGTCATCGGCCGCAAGTACTCCGAGCCGGCCATCACCCCGGTATGGACGGACAACGCCAACCAGGTGGAGATCGTCCCGGTGGTGCGCCACGAGGTGTACCCGGGGCTGGTGCTGGAAGCGGTCGCTGGCGTCGCGGTGACACCGGACCTCTCGAACATCTACCAGTTCCGCATCCTGCTCGGAGCCACCTACGAGTTCGACCTCAACTCGGGCCCGCGCCGGTCGGACGACGACTCCAAGAGCAGCAAGCCCGCGTCCAAGAAGAAGCCCTCTCGCAAGCGCTGAGCCCACGTTCCCCGGAAGCCTCCCGCATGACCGAGCGAGTCCTGAAGTGTCCCCAGTGCAACGCACCACTCGCGCCGAGCCGATTCGCTCGCTCGGTCATCTGTTCCTTCTGCGGAACCACGGTCCTGGTCGATCAGACGGCCGTCTCCGCCGCGCGCTTCCGGGAAGCCTTCCAGTCGTGGAACCTGCCCTCCCACCTCGGGTACACGTCCTGGTGGTCCATCGGGGACAGTCATTGGGCACCGGGAAGGCTCATCGCACGCGGTGAGCACTCCGACGTCTACCTCGCCGAGCGGGCCCGGTGGCCCACCGAGCGCGTCCTCCTGAAGGTGCTCCGAGAGCCGGGCGATGCGCCGCTCTTCCAGCACGAGTGGGACGTGCTCGAGCAGCTCCAGCAGAGCACCGCGAATGGGGCCGCGACCTTCACCACCCGGCTCCCCCAGCCCGTGGTCCGCGGGGTCCTCCGAGAGGGGCCTCGCGCGGGGGCGCAGGCCATGGCTCTGCGGTGGACGAGCGGCTTCGTCCATACCTTCGAGGCCGTGCGCAACGCCTACCCCGCGGGAATCGACCCGCGTGTGTCCATCTGGATGTGGCGCCGGATCCTCGAGACCCTCTCCTTCATCCACAGCACGGGGCTCGTGCATGGCGCGGTGCTCCCCCAGCACCTGCTGGTCCAACACGGGGAGCATGGCGTCCGGCTCGTGGGGTTCAGCTGCACGGACCTCGCGGGGGCCCGCCTGAGCACCGTCTCCTCCCGCTTCGAGGACTTCTACCCCACGCGCCTGCTCGGCTCGAAAACGCTCACCCCCTCGGTGGACCTGGTGATGAGCGCGCGTTGCATCATCGCCGTCCTCGGAGGAGAGCCCTCGCGAGGCTCCGTCCCGGGCTCCGTGCCTGGCCCCCTGGCGGCGCTCCTGCGGCGCGTCGCCTCCGCGGAGGGCCTCGATGAAAGCCAGGGGGGTGCCTGGACACTGCGTGAGCAGGTTGGTGAAGTGGGGTCCGCGGTCTTCGGCCGCCCGAGCTTCCACCCGCTCGTGATGCCGTGAAGGCGCGGCGGCTCGCCGATACGAAGGAACACGGACCATGGGATACGGCAACTACAGCAACGACGCACACGAGGCGCTCCTTCGCGATCGCGCCCAGATCCCCACGCAGCAGGTCTTCCAGCAGAAGGCCTGTCACCCGCTGATGAACCCGAAGGGCGTCCGCCTTCGCGAGAGCCGCGACAGCGCGGAGCATCCCAATTCGCTGGGCGTCGTCTTCGCGCTGGATGTGACGGGCTCCATGGGCGCCATTCCCAAGCTGCTGGCCACGGAGCTGCTGCCCAAGTTCATGAAGGTCCTCACCGACTGCAAGGTGCCGGATCCCCAGCTCCTCTTCATGGCCGTGGGCGATGCCACGAGCGACAGCGCCCCCCTCCAGGTCGGACAGTTCGAGTCCACCGCCGAGCTGATGGACCAGTGGCTGACCTGGTCCTTCATCGAAGGAGGCGGCGGAGGCACGGGCCATGAGACGTATGAGCTCGGCCTCTACTTCCTGGCCCAGCACACCGAGATGGACTGCTGGGTGAAGCGCAAGAAGAAGGGCTACCTCTTCATGACGGGGGACGAGCTGCCCTACCCCATCCTCTCCAAGCACATCGTCGAGGGAATCATCGGAGACAGGCTCGATGACGACCTGAAGGTCGAGGAGGTCGTCGCCGAGCTCCAGAAGACCTTCGTCCCGTTCTTCGTGATTCCGGACCTCGAGCGCCGCAGGAAGTGCGAGCGGAGGTGGAGGGACCTGCTCGGGGACCATGTGCTGTGCATGGAGTCCCCCCAGGACATCTGCTTCGTGACCGCGGGCGCCGTCTCTCTCCACGAGGGACTGGTGAAGGACGTGGATGGGCTGAGCCGCGTCCTGCGGGATGCGAACGTGCCCGGTGACCGGCTGGCCGCGACCATCCGCGCGCTGACGCCCCTGGCCGAGGCGCTCGGGCGCAACGCCGTCAAATGACGGGCCCGCGCCGGCCGCGCGCCTCCATCGTCATCGACCTGGGCTTCGGTGACGCGGGAAAGGGACTGCTGACCGACTTCCTGGTGAGGCGAACGGGAGCGACCGTCGTGGTGCGGTACAACGGCGGCGCCCAGGCGGGACACAACGTCGTCACGCCCGAGGGCCGGCACCACACCTTCGCGCAGTTCGGTGCGGGGACGTTCGTTCCGGGCGTCCGCACCTTCCTGTCCCATCCGGTCGTCATCCACCCCACGGCCCTGTTGCTGGAAGGCCGGGCGCTGCGAGACAAGGGAGTGGGCGACGTGTTCTCGCGGCTGCGCATCAGCGAGCGGGCGCGCGTCATCACCCCCTTCCACCAGGCCGCCAACCGGCTGCGCGAGCTGGTCCGCGGTGAGTCGAGACATGGGAGCTGCGGCGTCGGCGTCGGGGAGACCGTGCAGGACGCGTTGGAGCACCCGGAGGATACCCTGCACGCGGGAGAGCTTCGAGACGCGGCTCGGGTACGGAAGAAGCTCCAGCGCATCCGCGAGCGCAAGCACGAGGAGCTGCGCACGCTGTGGAGCGCCCTTCCCGCCGGGCCCGGAGTCGAACGCGAGCGGGCCGTCTTCGAGCTGAAGACCGTCCTCGAGGCGTGGCTCGAACAAGCGATGCACGTGGTGACGCTCGGGCTGGTGGCCCCCGATTCGACGCTGGCCACGTGGATGGCCGAGGCCCCGGCCACCGTGTTTGAGGGGGCCCAGGGTGTCCTGCTCGACGAGTGGCATGGCTTCCACCCATTCACCACCTGGTCGTGCTGCACCCCAGCGAACGCGCTGGCTTTGATCGCCGAGAGCGGGCTGGACATCGACGTCGAACGGATCGGCGTCCTGCGCGGCCACACGGTCCGCCATGGCGCGGGGCCCCTGCCCACCGAGACGGAGACCCTCCGGCCCCTGCTGTCCGAGCACAACGTCCACAATGCGTGGCAGGGAAGCGTCCGTTACGGCTGGTTCGATGCGGTGCTGGCCCGGTACGCGCTCGACGTGGTGGGCGGAGTCGATGCGCTGGCCATCACGCACCTCGACATGCTGGAGCGGCTGCGCACCTGGAAGGTCTGCGCGGGCTACCAGCACGAGCCGATGCCGGGGGACTCCGAGCTCATCGAGCATCGCACGGAGGCGGGGCTCGTCACCCGGCTGGCCGTGCCCACCATCCCATCTCTCGAACGGCAGGCCCGGCTGGCCGGGTGGCTCGCACGCGTGACGCCCCAGCTCGAGGAGTGTGAGCCGGAGGAGGACGCCGTCCTCGGCCACCTCGAGCGGCTCCTGGGGAGGAGCGTGGACCTCGTATCACGTGGACCTCGAGCGAGTGACGTCTCGCTCCGCACCCTCCCGCGAAGGACCTGACCGCCGCGGCCGATGCCGAAGTACGTGAAGCCCTCGTCACGCGCCCGCTACGGGTCGAACACGTTGCGGCCATCGAAGATGACCGGGCTCTTCATCACCGTCTTGAGCCGCGACAGATCCGGATGACCGCGCGCCGATGCGGACGGAGAAAACCCATCGCGCTGAACGCCCATGGCTCTCCCTCCCCTCCGCCTGTTCCCAGAAGCGCGTGGCCCCTCGGGTCCCCAGGTCCGTCGGAATGGCATGCGCACGAACGAGACACCGCCTGCCCGCCGGTGGGCAGGCAGGCGGTAGAGTCCTCGATGAACGGTAAGGGAGGTACAGCTTGTCCACTCGCCCCGTTGACCTGCCTCTCTTGTGCACACGGCTTCGCTCCGAAACGGGCGTGGGTGGAGCAGTCCTCCTGGCCCTGGCCGTGGTCGTGCTACTCGAAGGGTGCGCCACGGGCCATCCGCGCGGGAGCCTGACAAGCGGCTCCGGGTTCCACTCACGACCCTCCTCGCTCCGCTACAGCACCGGGCCCTTGCAGCCAGCCTCCACTCCCGCGCCCGAAGAGGCGGCGGGGAGCGCGGACGGTTTCCCCGAGCAGATGATGGACGCCTTCCAGGTAGCGCAGGAGGCCAGTGGCCTGGGGGAAGAGGCCCGGCACCCGGCCGGCGCGGCGCTCTACCTGGAGCAGGCGCGCCAGCTTCTGGGCCAGTTGGCGAAGACACGTGTGACGCAGCGGAGCTTCGCCCCGCGCCGGGTGCTCTACTGGCTGCTGCGCGAGGTGCTCGCGGGTGGCGAGCGCGTGGAGTACGAGGATTTGAAGTGGCGTGCCGAACGCTTCCGGCTTTTGGTGATGGTGCGCCCGGATGGCTACCTGGTGGCAGCGCTCACCGGCACTCCCCTTCAGCGCATGGGCCCACTCGAGCTGGTGGGGGGCGAGTGGAAGGTGGGCCGCCTCGCGGTGGGCGACTTCTACTTCTCACGCGGTGGCATCTTCTACCCGGTCACCGAGGCCCTGCGGCGCGCGGACGGCCCGCCCCTGGCCGAGCTGGGCCTGGGGAGAGACCCGCTCAACGCCGCGCTGGACGGAGCGCAGGACGCCATGGCGGAGATGGCGGTGGCGCTTGCCCAATCCATCCGCCACCCCATCCGCACCTTGGTGGACCTCACGCAACTGCCCACCACGGTGGCGCTCCTCATCGCCTCCTCGCCCGACTACTTCGCACGTTACGGCGCCATGTCCCGGGAGGACCAGATACGCGAAGCCGCGCGTCTGTCCACGCACATACTCATGATGCTCGGGGGCGCAGAGGCCACGCTGGGGCGCATCAGCGGGCTCGGAGCCGAGCTGCCAGTGCTCTCGCTCACGGCCGAGGGCGAGATGGTGCTGGGCCGAGCCGTGGTGGCAGGAGGCACGACGGCCACCACGGTGGGCATGGACCTCGGAGGCCTCTCCGTCCTGCACATGGCGGGGCGGGGTCAGGGGAAAAGCGGCGGCGCGAGCAGCAAGGCGGGCAAGTCCACCCAGAAGGCGTCGCCGAAGGGACCCGGTCAGTGGACGTACAAGAAGCCCACCAACGAGTCCAAGAGTTCCCAGGACTACCAGGAGCAGATAACGGGACGGCCCGCCTGGTACGTATACATGGTGGGCATCGTGGAGTTCGACGGCTTCAAAGGCCTGGAGTTGCTGGAGGCCAAGGGTCCCGGATACCTCGCCTTCTTCAACCCGGATGGCACGCCCAAGTCCTGGTACGTGAAGTCCGGAGGGTTCGACGAGATGATGACACAAGCCAGGAGGCAGTCACAGGCTGCCCAGCAACTGGGATTTCCAGTCGCCTGGCATGTCGCCGATGCCAAGGTCGCGGAGTTCCTTCGTGAGGAATTCAAGAGTGAAGGATGGAAAAACATCACCGTCCACTACACACGAGCGCAGTAGAGAAGGAGCACGCATGCAGACAAAGCCAGAGGGCTATTACGTGGGAGCATACTGGGGCCCGCGCAAGGAAACAGCGCTGGAGTGCGGCCGGCACGCGGAACTCTTCTTCCATATGCTGGCGCGGTGTGACCCGTCCTTCACCCACTGGTACCACGCGGGTCGAGGTAGCCCCCGAGAACTGCCGGGCTGGCCTGTCCTCCCGGAGGTGGAGGAACTGGAGAAACTCCTCCTGAAGAGCAGGAACCGCACGGACGTCGGCAAGAAGGTCATCGAGGCTCTGGGCTTCAGCCGGATCATGTGGAATGCGAAGGAAAAGCCCACCTACCTTTCCATTTCTTGCGGTGGATACTCCCCTTGGGGTGGCCCCAACAATTGCCTGCTCAAGCCAGACAGGCAGGGCGAGGTGCGGGAGCGGCTGCTGCGCGTGCCAGTGCTCACCGAGGTGCTCACCAGCATGGCCACCGCCTGGGACCCCGACTTCGCCATGGCCAGCTCATCGGAGATGGTAGACCAGGTGGAAAAGGGAGATTTCGAGGTGCGGGTGGGCTGGCTGACATACCTGTCGCGCCGTCTGGGTACTCTACCGCCGCTGCCCGCCCCTGTGCGCATCGAGCCGGTGGGCGCGCTGGGCTGGCTCCTCGTCCTCTCCCCCGAGCCCATGACGGCGAGCAACCCCGAGCATGTGGCATTCACCGTGCGCGTGCGCGAATTGCTCGACCGTGCGGGCCTCATCGCACGCCCGAAACCCGAGCCCCTCGGCAGGTGACACCGGGCCAGGGCCTCACAGCTTTCCGCGGACGACCACGGTGCGGTGTCCCAACTGCTCCGTGACCTCTCGGATGAATTGCTCCGACAACGGCGCCCAATCCCAGAACTCGAGGCCCAGGAAACCGAAGCCCCAGGGAGCATCCCCGGTCCACTCCGTCAGCCGCTCCGCCACCCCACATACCGGGCAAACATAGGGGACAGTGTCCTCTCCGCGACACCAAGCATCCGCTGCGTCACTCCACCGCTCCCACGACTCACCGTCAGGTTCGAACCGGACCCCGCATGCACCGCACGTCAACTTGAGAGGCATTTGGAAAAAGACATTTCGCCTCACCACGAACTCGAGACCTTTGACTGTTTTGGTATAGAGGTTGGGCTCCTCAAGCGTGGATTGATACGCGGGACCCGGGCGATGGATCCACTTGCCCAGAAACTCCCTCTTGCGCGTAGCCTCGATGACCTTCCGCTCCGCAAGCCAGACCCGCATCCGCTCCGCGAGGCGGGGCGCCTCGGCCTCCGAGACATCGCGGTCAGCGATGATTTCGTACCAATTGCCCATGACCTCAAAGGTAGTGTTTCCAGGCGAGCAGGTCAAACTTCCTGGCTGGACCGCGCAAGTCTCATCGAGCGTCCAGAGCCCGAGCCCGCTGGCTGGTGACACCCGCAGGGACTCGGGTCCGGACCGGCCTCAGCCGTAGATGCAATCGAGCGCATCCGCGACATGGACGAGGCACTCGGACTCCGGCTCGAAGCGCACACCGTGGGCCAGACGGGTGGCCCAATCCACGGCGGCCCGGCCTCCCCACGCATCCGGAGGATCCGCCAGGCGCTCGCGCCGGGTGCCCCAGAACAGGTCCGCCGTGAAGTCGTAGAACGAGCCATTCACGTTGCGGAACGTGGCGCCCCCCTTCGTCCCATAGAAGGAGGCCTCGATGACGGCATCGCACCCGGCCGGCAGCTTCCAGGAGCAGGCGAGCTGAACGGCCGTGCCACTGGTGAGCTCCAGTTGCGCGGCGGCGTAGTCCTCGACGGCCTCCCCACGCCGGCGCAACGGGCGGCCCTGGGCGAAGAGCTGGCTCGACACGCGGCGCACCGCGGGGAAGCCCAGCACCCAGAAGGCCAGGTCCACCAGGTGGATGCCCAGGTCCATCACGCACCCGCCGCCCGCGAGTTTCGGATCATAGAACCACGCCTTGTCCGGGCCGTAGGCGTTGTGGAAGACGAGGTTCACCGCGTAGATGTCGCCCAGCGAGCCTCCATGGATGCGCTCGCGCAGCTGCCGCATCCCCGTGGTGAAGCGGTAGCTGAGATCCACGCCCAGGAGCCGATCCGCGGCACGCGCGGCGTTCACCACGTGCCTGGTCTCCTCCACCGAACGTGCGAGGGGCTTCTGGCAGAACACCGCCACCCCGCGCTCCAGCGCGCTCACGGACTGCTCCGCGTGGAACGCACTGGGAGTGGCGATGACCAGCCCATCGAGCCCCAGCTCGAGCAGCGCGTCGAGTGAGTCCACCCGCTCGCTGCCCGGTGTGAGCGTCTGCGCCTCCTGGGCCACCGCCGGAACCGGATCCGCCACGCCCACCACCTGGGCCATCTCACTCTGGACGATGGCCTCCATGAGGTTGCGTCCAATCCACCCCACGCCCAGGAAGCCGAGTCTCGGGCGGGGCGAGGTCTTCCTCATCGAGTGTCCATTCATACAGTGATGAGCGCCTTGAGGAAGCCGTCGGGACGCATGCGCATCATCTCGAAGGCCAGATCGAGCTCGTCCAATCCGAAGCGGTGGGTGAAGAGCGGGAAGGGATCCAACCTACCGGAGGCGATCTCGTCGACCGCGAGCCGGATGCCCTCCACGTAGACCTTGGGATCGCGCTCGTGCGCGTTGATGACGTCCAGCCCGCGCCAGTTCCACAGTTGCATGTTGACCCGGCGCGGCCCGTCCTGGTGGTAGCCCGCGATGATGAGCCTGCCGCGCTCGCGCGTGAGCTCTCCGGCCAGGTCGAGCGGCCACTGCTCCCCAACCACCTCGATGACCCGCTCGCAGAAGCCTCCCTTCGTGAGCGACTTCACACGCTCCACGATTCTGGAGTGGTCATCCATGGGGATGCACTCGGAGGCACCGTACGCGCGGGCCAGCCCGAGCGCATAGGGCCTGCGGGAGATGGCGAGGACACGCGCTCCGGCGTTCACCGCCAGACGCGTCACCAGCGCACCGAGGAAGCCAATGCCGATGATGGCCACCGTCTGCCCGGATTGGATGTCACCGCGGCGGAAGATGTTCATCGCGCAGCCCAGCGGCTCACCCGGGAAGGGCTTTCCGGCGAGCGAGGGCGGCAACAGCACCGCCGAGTCCGTCTTCACCACGTCGTACTCGGCGCACGCGGCCGAGGACAGGGTGGCCACGCGATCCCCCACCTTGAGGCCGGTGACGCCGCTGCCCACGGCATCCACCACCCCCCAGCCCTCGCGGCCCGGCGCCCCGGGATGCATCGGGTAGCGGAACCACTCACGCCCCTCCCAGGCCAGAAGGTTGGACCCGCCCAGGCCGCAGCCCTCGAGCTTCACCCGCACGGAGTTCGGCCCCGGCTCGGGCCGTGCCACGCGCTCGACCCGGGCCTTCTTCGGCGCGGCAATCACCGCCGCCGCCATCGTCGCGTTCGACATTCCCGCGTTCATCTGTCCTTGCCTCCGCCATGTCTGCGTGTGGAGTGGCCCAGTGTGGCCGGGCCAGGCTCCAGGGCAATCGACCCTCGGGACCACGGGCCTCGGGCGTGAGCGGGTGAACGCCACCAATGCCATCTGCTACACGAGACCGGCACCAGGCGCGTCGGACAATCAACCCTCGGCCCCCCGGCGCCGGGCGCACGGATGGATGCCTGCACACCGGGCGCGCACTGCACGACACCGCACGTTCCGGAGGTGGCCCCCCTATCTTCCCGTGAATCCCCGCGGTCAGGAGGGGGAGACGACTCCATGCTCGTCTACGGAGACCATGAGCGCGAGGTACAGCCAGCCGAGGTGCTCGCTTCTCTTCGTAAGCATTTGCGTCGAATGGACGCCCTGCCCGCCGGCATTGCCCGTCATGAAGCGCTGGTGGCCCTGCTCATCGAGGCGGGCGAGCTCGCCCAGGGCTTGCTCGATGCGCACTTCGCCGAACGGCGTCAGGACGAGCTGGACCCCCAGAGCATGGCGTGCCTCGCGCTTCCACAAGCCCTCGCTCGTGCGCTCCGGAACTCCCACGCGAGCGGCTTCGTGCGCTACGGCCAGGTCCCCGACGAGGTGCTCGACACGCTCGAGAGCCTGGAGCTGCCGGAGCGGGTCACCCTCAAGATGCCCGAGGGCTACGCCTATGACGCGCTGTACCCGGAGCTGTATCTGGAGGCCGCGCGCTCGCTCCGGCTGCTCCCGCGCCCACCGGTGGTGATTGGCATCCGCGGCATCGGAACGAGCCTCGCATGTGTAGTCTCGGCCGCGGCGGCGACGGCGGCGCCCCCCTTCACCGTGAGGCCGGAAGGGCATCCCTTCCAACGAACCCTCAGCCTCGGGCCCGAGCTGGAGCGGGAGTTGCTGGCCCGAGCCCGGGAGTCGCACGTCGCCATCGTGGATGAGGGACCCGGGCTGTCGGGCAGCTCCTTCGGCGCGGTGGCGGACTTCCTCCAGGACCGGTGCATCCCCGAGGACAGGTTGCTCTTCTTCCCGAGCCACACAGGGGAGCTCGGTCCCATGGCCAGCGAGCCTCATCGGATGCGCTGGGCGCGGGCTCGCCGGTACACGGCCAACTTCGATGCGCTCTTCGTCCACCCGAGCGACGCCCGCGCACCGCTCCTCGGCTGGGTCGAGGATCTCACCGGCGTCGCCGTCGCTCCACTCGTGGATATCGGCGGCGGTGCGTGGCGGCGCATGCTCTTCCCGGACGAGCGCGACTGGCCCGCGGTGCACGTCCAGCAGGAGCGGCGCAAATACCTCCTCCTGGCCGAGCGCGGCACCTACCTGCTCAAGTTCGCCGGCCTCGGCAGCTACGGGGAGAAGCGGCTGATGCGCGCTCGCCAGCTCTCGGACGCGAGCCTGACACCGCCCCTGGAGGGACTGAGGCACGGCTTCCTCGTGCAGCGGTGGCTCGAGGGCGCACGGCCCCTGCCGCTGGCACACGGGGTCGATCGCGCGGAGCTCGTGGCGCGAGTGGGGGCCTACCTGGGATTCCGGGCCCGCCGCTTCCCCGCGGAGCCCGGGCGAGGTGCCTCGCTCGCGAAGCTCTGGGAGATGGCGCGCTACAACATCGCCCAGGTCCTGGGCGACGGTCATGCCGAGGCGCTCGGCGTCTGGGCCTCGAGACTCGCTCCGCTCTCCGCCGAGGTTCGCCGGGTAGAGACGGACAACAAGCCGCACGCGTGGGAGTGGCTCGTGCTGCCGGATGGGCGGCTCCTCAAGACGGATGCGGTGGATCATCACGAGGCGCATGACCTGATCGGGTGCCAGGACGTGGCCTGGGACGTGGTGGGCGCCGCGGTGGAGCTCGGACTGGACGCCGCCGAACAGGCCATCCTCGCCGAGTACGTGGAGCGCGCGAGTGGCCACGCAGTCAGTGCCGCGCTCCTGGACTTCTACCGGCCGTGCTACCTGGCCTTCCAGCTGGGACACCATGTGATGGCGGCCTCGGCGCTGGAGGAGGTCGTCCCGGAGGAATCCGCGAGACTGCGCCGGGCCGCGGAACGCTACACCTCTCTGCTGAGTGGCCCCGCGCCCACGGCCTCCTTCGCGTAGCGGCGCGACGTGCTCGTGCTGCGTGGAGCTCGAGGGGCACTGGCCCTGGCGAAGCGCGGAGCTGCGAGGATTGGGGCAGCAACGACGTGGGGAAGAACCCCGGGCTCGCGAGGAGCAACCTCCCCTGGAGCATTGAGTCCGGTGTACCTTCATCGTGATGATGGGTGCACCCTTCACGCAACGCCGGGCCAGCCTCGGTTGGACGGCCGCGTTGCTCTTCTTCGTCCCGTTGGCCACCTATTGGAGCACGATCTTCCATCGGTATGGGATGCGCGATGACTACGCGATCCTCCGGGAGGCTCGCGAAGAGCCCGGGAAGATTCTGAAGGTCTGCTCGTCGATCGGGCGGCCCTTCTATGGCTGGCTCCTCGAGACCTCCACACGTGCGGCCGGAGGAATCGACGGCCTGTGTTGGATGCGGCTGGCGGCCGCCGTGTGCCTGGGCCTGCTCGGCTCCTCGCTCTTCCTGTTGCTGGTCCAGGAGGGCTGGAGCTTGCCGATCGCGGCACTGCTGGCGGCTTCCCTGACACTGACCCCCTCCGCGCAGGTGATCGCGAGCTGGGCGATCTGCTGGCCGCAGGCCCTGGCGTTGTTGCTGGGAACGGGCGCGTTCGCGCTCGCCTCGCGGGGAATGCGTTGTCCACCAGGTGCGCGAGCACGGTGGGGCTGGTGGCTCCTCGCGGCGCTCACCATGGCCTCGGCGACGCTCACGTATCAGGCGAGTGGTCTGTTCTATGCCGTCCTGCTGGCGGCCTCGCTCACGGTGCGGCGCGACGACACATTGAAGGAGACGCTCCAGCGGATGGCGCGCCATCTGTGTGTCATGGGCGTGGGACTGGGCCTGGCCTTCCTCACCACCCAGATCCTGTATGTGACCGGGGTGTTCACTCGCTCGCCGCGGATTGCATTCGAAACCCACTGGCTGAGCAAGGCGGGATGGATGGTGACCGACGTCCTCCCCCATGTGCTGGCGCTGATCGTTCTCGATGACACTCGCGGCACCCCGTCCGTGGGGTACCTGGCCATGGTGGTGCTGACCCTGACGACCGTCACCCTGGGAATCGTGCTCGAAGGACGCCGTGCCGGAGCCACCGGGTATTGGCGCTGGCTGCTGGGCCTGGTGACGCTGTCCGGCGCGGCCTGGTGCGTGAGCTTCCTCGCGGGAGAACGCTGGCCGACCTACCGCACGCTCTATGCGCTCACCGGCGTGTGGACCGTGTTCTTCGCCGCATCGCTCGTGAACCTGGGAGCCCTCCGGCCCTCCAGAGGCCAGCAGCTGGCCACTGCCCTGCTGGGAGTCTTCGCCATTGCGGGCGCCCTGCTCGGGCACCGGCAGTCCTTCGAGCTGTTCGCGGCACCGCAGGGCCGCGAGCTCGCGCTCATGGAAGAAGGTGTGCGGCAGATCGCCCTGGCAAAACACCCACGGGTCTTCGTCATCACCGCCCGGCAGAACGACACGTCCGCGCCGCTCCGGTATCTGGATGAGTTCGGCTCCGTCTCCATCGATACCGAGTGGGTGGCCAAGGAAGTGTTGAAGATGCTCCTGGCGGAGCGGTTCCCGGACGTGCAGGAGAGGAACAGCCTCTACCGGTTCGCCGCCGGCGCGAGCGCCCCAGAGCCGCGCGCCTATGACGTGGTGATCGACATGCGGAGGCTCCGCCAGGCAGGTGGAGACTTCCACGCCCAGCTCGACTCACACGACGCGAGCAGCCGGAAGGACGTCCGCTCCACTCAATGAGCGGGCGCGGGGGTCAGGCCTTGCCGACGACCTTCTTCAGGAAGCCCCAGAAGCGGCCCGAGCGCTCCTTCAGCTCCTGGCCCCGCCGCTCCTCCGCCGCGCGCGCCGCGTCCGAGGCCACGCCCAGCCGCTGCCGCAGCTCCTCCGGCGTGTAGCGCGTCGCCAGCGTCGCCTTCATCTCCTTGCGCGTCGAGTACTCCAGCGCATTGACGTGCAGCACGCACTCCGAGTCCAGCCGCAGCGTCACCGCCACCCGCACCGAGCCCTTCGGCCCCTTGGGCAGGCCCTCGAGCCGCACCGTCCCCAGGTACTCGTTCGCCGAGATGTGCGTGTCCTCTCCCTGGAAGATGGACAGCTCCATCACCTCTTCGTTGTCCCGCGTCGTGGAGATGGCGAACGAGCGCTGCGCCGGCAGCGGCGTGTTGCGCTCGATGACTCGCGTGAACGCGCCGCCCGGCATCGCCACGCCAATGGTCATCGGCAGCACGTCGATGAGCACCACGCTGCTCACCTTGTCCACCGCGTTCGAGTACAGCGCCGCGCCCAGCGCCACCGCCTCGTCCGTGTTCACGCCCGCGTGCGGCGGCTTGCCGAAGACTTCCTTCAGCTTCTCGCGCACCAGCGGCATGCGGCTCTGCCCACCCACCAGGAGGATGTCGTCGATCTCCGCCGGCCGCATCTTCGCGTCCAGCAGCACGTCGCGCACCACGTCCAGCGTGCGCATCACCATCGGCAGACACGCCTTCTCCATCTCCGCCCGCGTCAGCGTGACGTGCAGGTCCTTCGGCTGCCCCGACTCGTCCATCATCAGCATCGGGATGTGGACCTCGTAGGTGTTGGCCTCGGAGAGCGCCACCTTCGCCCGCTCGGACGCATCTGTCACCCGCGACAGCGCGATGCGGTCTCCCTGGAAGGACACCCGCTCCGCCTGCTGGAAGCGCTCCAGCAACAGGTCCACCAGCACGTTGTCGAAGTCCATGCCGCCCAGGAAGATGTCGCCGCCCGTGGCCAGCACCTCGAAGACGTTCTTGTCGATGCTCAGGATGGTCGCGTCGAAGGTGCCACCGCCCAGGTCATAGACGAGCACCTTCTTGGAGACCTCCCGGTTGAGCCCGTACGCCAGCGCCGCCGAGGTGGGCTCGTTGAGGATGCGCTCCACCTTCAGCCCCGCCATCCACCCCGCCCGGCGCACCGCCTCGCGCTGCGGCTCCGAGTAGTACGCCGGCACCGTCACCACCGCGCGCTCCACCTTCTGCCCCAGGTGCTGCTCCGCCAGCTCCTTGCACTCGCGCAGGATGATGCCCTGCACCTCTTCCAGCGACAGCACGTTGTCGCCCATGCGCACCGCCGCACGGCCTCGGGCGTCGGGAACGATTTCGTAGTGGAAGCGCTCGCGGACCTGGTTCACCACCGCGCTGTCGAACGGGCGGCCCACCAGGCGCTTCGCCCCGTAGATGGTCTGCTCCGGACGCAGCAGCACCTGGCTCTTCGCTCGGTGGCTCACCAGCAGCTTGCCCTGCGAGGAGATGGACACCACCGAGGGAATGGTGTTGTAGCCCTCGCGCGAGCGCAGCACCGTGGGCTTGTTGTTCACCACCACCGCCACGCACGAGTTCGTGGTGCCCAGGTCGATGCCGATGACCGGGCCCTTGCTCTCGATGTTCGCCGGCGGCGTGAGGAAGACGGTGCGCACCTGCCCCGGCGAGCTCTTGGGCTCGGGAGGCAGCGGGGCCGCCGGCTTCGCGGCCACGGGAGCGGACGCAACGGACTGCGCCATGGGCTGCGGTTGGGGCTGCGCAGGAGGAGGCGCCGCCGGAGCCGGAGGACGTGCCACGGGGGCGGGGGCCGCGGGCTTCCTCGCGGGAGGCCTGCGGGGCTGCTGCCCCGCCACCGGCCTGGCGAACTCGAGGGGCTCGTCATCGTCGGACGACTCCAGCTCGAGCTCCACCGCGCTCCCGCGCTGCGCGGTGGCCGCCGCCGTGGGCCGAGGCGGGGAGACGGGTCCGGACGTGGCCGCCGCCGAGAGATCGGCCAGGTCGAACTCCTGCATGCTCCCGGACTGGCGCGGTGGGGGCCTCGGGACGGGCGCGGGCTCTGGAGCCGGGCTCGCGGGCGGGGGCGTGCTGGCGATCAGCTCATCGATCGGAATGTCGACGGCGGTGACCGGCGGTGGAGGAGGGGGCGTGAGGGGCTCGGCCGGGCGGGGCGCGGCGACGGGCCGCGTACCGGGGGCCACGGGTGCCACGGAGGGAATCCCCGACACCGCGGGCACCACCGGGGCCACGGGCGCGGAGACCGGTGCCCTCACGGGGGCCACGGCCGAGGCGGACACCGGTGGTGGAGTCCAGGCTGGCGCACGCGGGGCCTGCGCGGCCGGGGCCGGGGCGGCCTGGGCGGACGTCTCTCCCTTGCGCTGCAGCATCCGGTCGACGAGCGCCTGCGAGGGTGCGTCCAGCTCCGTGAACTGGATGCCCATGCCCGGGGGTCCGGACAGGTCCTCGGGAGGCCGCACCCAGCGCACCACCGCCGAGCCCTTCATCACCCGCACGCCGTCGGCGATGCGCACCTCGAACTTCACGGGAGTGCCCACCGGTTGCGGCTCGCGCGAGCGGATGAACATGCCCCCGGGGCTGATGTTGACGGCGAACTCCTCGACGAAGCTGCCGATGTCCGTGTGCTTGAGCTTTACCAGCAGGCCCACGGCCTTGCGCTCCGTGGTGCGCCGTCCCTGATCCATGCTCTGACTGTCGCGGGTCCCACCCTCGCGCTCAAGTCTTTCTCTCCTCCCACGCCTGCCTGCCCGCCGCTCGCCCGGCACAGGTGCGCACATGAGCGACCCGGGCCCACGCATTTCCCCCTCGAGAGACGTGCCCGGCAGGCACCCAGGTGCGCGACCCATCGGGTTCTTCGCGCTTTCTCGGGAAAATTCCTGCTTCCCTAGGAGTCGGAATGCCTGCCCGGGGGAACAGCAACTCCAGCGCCGCCCGCTGGACGACTTCCGTCAGCCGCCCAGATTCGAGGGAGGAGGTGGTTCCGATGGCCGAACGCCGCAACATCTACGGAGGCGTCAACTCCAGGACCGGAATCCGAAACATCGAGCGGGAGATCCGCAAGGAGGTGGACCAGGCCCGATCGCGGCCAGCGCTCACCGAGCTGTACAAGCGCGCGGGCTACCTGGTGACCCTGACGCATGCCCCCTCATGGCGGAAGCACTTCGGTACCAGGGTGAAGGAGCTCCGTGACACCGCGCGACACGAGTTCTCGAGCACCGTGAGGAAGATCAATCGTCAGGCAAAGCGGGTCGGTGTCGAGCCCAACTACGACGAGACCTGGGGACGGTAGCCATGGCCGGCAGACACACCATCAAGCCCACGGAGTCGAAGTTCAAGGGCGGCGCGGAGCAGACCTACGTCACCTACGACCTGCCCCAGCGGACGCGCGGCGGCAAGACGGCGCTCTACCCCAAGGTGAAGCGCGTCTACATCGCGGGGGACATCGAGGGGTGGAAGGTGGGCGACTTCGAGAAGCGCTCCGGACGCAAGGTCCACGGCGTGCGAATCGACTACGCCCAGCAGCGCGCGGGATACGCGCGCCGCAGCTTCGCGGCCCGTCGCGGGTCGACCCGTTACCAGGTGTCTGGCGCACGGGTGGAGCCCGGGGAGAGCCACTTCTCCAAGGTCGTCGAAGTGCCGGCGAAGGCGCAGAACGTTCGCTTCCGCGGCACTCGGCTTCCTCAGCGCTACCAGAGCGCCTTGCAGAACGTGCATTGAGGCCGCACACTGCCTCGTTCAGCTTCGTTCCCTCGACCACCAGGTCGAGCCACCGCGTCCAGACAGAGGCTCCCTGGGCATCATGGTGGGCAGGCACCGGGACGTCATGCCCACCGGCATCCCCAGGGGATGGGGGGTCACCGGCACCCCCGGGGGGCATCCTCGGCTGTCGGAGGGCGAACGAACGTCCGATGGCAGGAATACGCGGATGCCCGAACGGTTGGCAGGCCACGTTCGACCCGCGGCCTCGACGGGAACCCCTTGGACCGCGAGCCTCCCGCGATTAAGAAAACCCCCCTCATGGAAAACGCCGCCCCCACCTCCCCACCGCCCGCACCGGAAGCCACTCGCGAGGATCTCCAGGCCGTCGAGGAGCTCGCCCGGGCCAAAGCCCAGATTCAAGCGCAGATCGAAAAGCGCGTCGTGGGGCAGCGGGACGTGGTGGAGCACCTGCTCATCGCACTCTTCGCCCGCGGCCACTGCCTCTTCGTGGGCGTGCCGGGCCTCGCCAAGACGCTGCTCATCTCCACCCTGGCGGATGTGCTCAACCTGTCCTTCAACCGCATCCAGTTCACCCCGGACCTGATGCCCTCGGACATCACCGGCACGGACATCCTCGAGGAGGACAAGGCCACGGGCCACCGCGCCTTCCGCTTCCTGAAGGGGCCGCTCTTCGCCAACATCATCCTGGCGGACGAGGTGAACCGCACCCCGCCCAAGACGCAGGCCGCCCTGCTGCAGGCCATGCAGGAGTACCGCGTCACCGCCGGCGGCCGCACCTACCCGCTGGAGCTGCCCTTCCTCGTCTTCGCCACGCAGAACCCCATCGAGCAGGAGGGCACCTACCCGCTGCCCGAGGCCCAGCTCGACCGCTTCATGTTCCTGGTGGACGTGGGCTACCCCACCGCCGAGGAGGAGGTGGAGATCGTCAAGTCCACCACCGGCGGCTCGCAGCCGAAGCTGGAGAAGATCCTCTCCCCCGAGCGGATTCTCGCGCTGCAGGAGCTGGTGCGGAAGGTGCCGGTGCCGGACCACGTGGTGCGCTACGCGGTGGAGCTGGTGCGCCACACGCGGCCCAAGGAGCCGGGGACACCGGACTTCATCGCCCGGAGCGTCTCGTGGGGCGCGGGCCCTCGTGCGAGCCAGTACCTGGTGCTGGCGGCCAAGGCTCGCGCCATCCTGAATGGGCGCTTCGTGGCCTCGGTGGAGGACGTGAAGGCGGTGGCCCGGCCGGTGCTGCGCCACCGCGTGCTGCCCAACTTCACCGCCGAGAGCGAGGGCATCACCTCGGTGAAGCTGGTGGACCAGCTCGTCGCGCTGGTGAAGGGATAGCGCCCGCGCATGCTGCTGGATGCCCAGACACTGGCCCGGCTCCAGGGCGTGAAGCTGCGCGCCCGCGCGGTGATGGAGGGGGTGCTGTCCGGCCTCCACAAGAGCCCGCACCAGGGCCAGAGCGTCGAGTTCGCCGAGCACAAGGAGTACGCGCCCGGTGACGAGCTGCGCCACCTGGACTGGAAGGCCTACGGCAAGTTCGACAAGTACTACATCAAGCGCTTCGAGCATGAGACGAACCTGCGCGCGGTGATGGTGGTGGATGCGTCCGCCTCCATGGGCTACCGCAGCGGGGCGCTCTCCAAGCTGGAGGTGGCCACCACGCTGGCGGGCGCGCTGTGCTACCTGCTCGTGCGCCAGCAGGACGCGGCGGGCATCGCCCTGATGACGGACGGGCGCTTTCAGGACGTGCCTCCACGCGCCTCGGCCGGCCACCTCAACGTGTTGCTGGACGCGCTCGAGCACGCCACGCCCACCGGTGGGACGAACCTCCTGTCCGCGGCGGACCACCTGGCCGAGGTGCTCCCGCGCCGCTCCTCCGTCATCGTGCTGTCGGACTTCCTCGACGAGAACCAGGACTCGCTCAAGCGGATACTCGCGCTGCGCCAGCGCAAGAACGACGTGGCGGTGTTCCACCTGGTGGACCTGGCGGAGCTGACCTTCCCCTTCGATGACCCCACGCTCTTCCTGGACATGGAGGGCGAGGGCCGCATCGAGGTGAACCCGCGTGAAATCAAGGAGAGCTACCTGGAGGAGTTCGGAGCCTTCCTGGCGAACGTGAAGTCGGCCTGCGCGGAGGCGGACGTGGACTACGAGCTGGTGCGCACCGACGAGCGGCTGGACGAGGTGCTGCTGCGCTTTTTGGGCAAGCGCGGGAGGCGCCGGTGACCTTCGCGCACCCGTGGATGCTGCTGGGCGCGCTGGCGGCGTTGATTCCGCTGCTCGTCCACCTCTTCGATCGGCGGAGGCCCCGGCCCCACCCCTTCGGGCCCCTGGCCTTCGTGCTGCGCAGCCAGAAGCGCACCGCGAGCCGGCTCAAGCTCAAGCGGCTGCTGCTGTACGCGCTGCGCACGTTGATTCTGCTCGCGTTGCCGGTGGCGCTGGCGCGGCCGGAGCTGAAGCGGGACGTGGCCGCGGCGGCGGTGGCGAAGGGCCCGGCGGCCACGGCCATCGTGCTGGACGCGTCGCTGTCCATGCGCTGGTCGGACGGCACCTCGCTCTTCGAGCACGGCCGGGAAGAGGCCCGAGATGCGCTCGCGGACCTGCGGCCCGAGGAGCCCGCGACGGTGCTGGTGTGCACGGGCTCGCCCCTGCCGCCCGCGGCGCCGGGCTTCGACCGCTCGAAGCTGCGCCAGGTGATTGACGAGGCCCGGCCCACGTACGCGGCGGCGGACCTCTCGCGCTGCCTGGACCTGGCGGCGCGGGCCCTGGAAGAGAACCCTATGGCGGGCAAGCGCCTGGTGGTGGTGTCGGACCTGACGGCCGGCTCCATGCGCCTGGAGTCGCCACCGCCGACGGTGAAGGGCCCCACGGGCGAGGTGGTGCGTCCCGAGGTGGTGCTGCGCGACGCGGCCAACGGAAAGGACTCGCTGCCCAACCACGCGCTGGTGGACCTGAAGGTGGAGCCCGCGCTGCAGGCGGGCCCGCGCGCCTTCCAGTTCACCTTCACGGTGAAGAACTTCGGCGACAAGCCCCTGAAGGACCTGGAGGCGGCGGTGCGCTCGGGCGACACCACGCTGGGCAAGGGCTTCGTGGACGTGCCCGCCAACGGCACGGCGCAGAAGTCGCTGACGGTGCGCTTCCAGCAGGGCGGCACGGTGACGGGCTACGGAACGCTGACGCCGGACGGGCTGGCCGAGGATGACCGGCGGGCCTTCGTGCTCACGGTGCCGAGGCCCCTGAAGGCCCTGTTGGTGAACGGAGCGCCGAACGCCACGCGCTACCGGGACGAGGCCTTCTTCATGGAGGCGGCGCTGTCGGCCCCGGGCTCGCCGGTGCAGGTGGCGATGCGGGACGCGGAGGCCGGGTGGCGCGAGGACCTCGCCAACTACGACCTGGTGTACCTGCTGAACGCACCGGCGCCGGACGAGGCGGGGGCGGCGAAGCTGCGGGCCTTCGTGGAGAACGGCGGAGGGCTCTTCATCAGCATGGGCGACCACGTGGACCCGGAGGCGTACAACACGCGGCTGGGCGCGCTGCTGCCGCGCAACCTGCGGCTGGTGCGCACCAGTGTGGAGCGCGACGACCCGGACGCGGACGACAAGGCCGCGAAGCTGGCGCAGGTGAAGGTGGAGCATCCGCTCTTCGCCCCCTTCACCGGCCGGGCCGAGGAGGGCCTCGTGGGGGCCCGCTTCTACCGGTACATGCTGCTGGAGGCGGACGGGAGCGGTACGCCCCAGGGCGCCAGCCAGGTGCTGGCCACGTACGAGGACGGCGCTCCGGCCGTGGCGGTGGCGCGGCGGGGCAAGGGCCGCGTGGCGCTCTTCACCAGCACGGTGGACCGGGACTGGAGCGACTTCCCCATCCGCACGAGCTTCCTACCGCTCATGCAGCGCTTCGCGGCGTACCTCGCGGGCTCGCTGGAGGAGCGTGAGGAGCAGAAGGTGCGCGTGGGTGAGACGCTCGCGCTGCGGCCCGAGGGCTCGCAAACGGTATCGGCGGTGAAGGCCCCGGACGGCGCGGAGGTGCCCCACAAGCCTCAGCCGGACGGCACCGTGCTGGTGGGGCCGGTGGAGCAGCCGGGCACGTTCTCGGTGCTGGGCGGAGACGGCAAGCCGGTGAGCGCGCTGGCCTTCGCCGCGACGCTCGACCCGGCCGAGAGCGACTTGAGCCGGCTGCCGCAGGACGCCCTGTCCGCCCACTTCGGCGAGGAGACGGTGAAGGCCTCGAGCTCGGATTCGGAGCGTCCTCCCGTGCCCCTGTGGACATGGCTCATCGTGGCCGCGGCGCTCGCCTTCTTCTTCGAGGGCACGCTGCTGCGCAAGTAGCGCCTCACGCCCCCTCGGTTGCATGCACGGGGGGCGGTAGGAGTGGCTCGGGCAGTTTGTCGATCGCCCGGGCCACGGCATCCTCGAACTCGTCCAGCGGACAGCTCTTGGAGAGGACGTGGACTCCTGGAATCCGGGGAGCCCGCCGGGTGCTGTGCAGGATGATGGGAACGCCCTCGAGTCCCGGCTCATGGAGGAGGCGCAGGCAGAGCTCGACCCCGTCCATGTGAGGCATCATCCAGTCCGTCACGATCAGGTCCGGCCGCTGCTGGCGGGCCTTCTCCAGGGCTTCCAGGCCATCGTGCGCATGGATGACCTGGTAGCCGATGACCTCCAGCACGTCCGTGTAGAGGTCCAACAAGTCCGGCTCGTCGTCGACCAGCAGTATCGTACTCACGGAGGTCACCCTGCTTTCCGGAGCGCCTGGGCTGGATGGCCAGCTCGCGCCCCTCATCTCTTGATCAATAGAGATGAGTGGCCCAGTCGTCAGGTGTCACCATACGCGGCCATGGCCATCCTCATGAGCGGCCATGACCATCGCCAGCCGTGTCCTCGCACGTCTCTTGGAGATGCCCCCCGCGGACACCTACGACATCACCGTCGAGAAGGATCTCGAGGTGCCGATGCATGATGGGGTCAAGCTGCTGGCCGACCGCCATGCCCCTTGCGGGGGTGGCAGGCTTCCGACGATCCTCGTGCGCTCGCCCTATGGGAGGCGGGGATTCTTCGGTTTCCAGTTCGGCAGGATCCTCGCCGAGCGCGGCTTCCAGGTGCTCGTCCAGAGCTGCCGAGGCACCTTCGGCTCGGGCGGGCAGTTCGACCCGTTCCGCAACGAGCATGCCGATGGCCTGGCGACACTCGAATGGCTGAAGAAGCAGGACTGGTTCTCCGGCGAGCTCGCCACGCTCGGGTCCAGCTACCTGGGCTTCACCCAGTGGGCGCTCGCCCGTGACGCGGGGCCCACCTTGAAGGCGATGGTGGTCCACGTCACTGCGTCCGAGTTCCAGGGCCAGACCTACGCGGGCGGCGCCTTTTCGCTCGGCACCATGCTCTCCTGGGCCCACATCATCCGCACCCAGGAGAAGCCCGGGTTGGCCCCCCTGCTCGCGCAGCTCGGCGCGAGCCGTAAGCTGAAGCCCCTCTTCCAGCACCTGCCGTTGAACGAGGTGGACGCGCTCGCGACCGGAGAGCGGGTGCCGTTCTTCCAGGATTGGCTCGAGCACAACGCACCGGAAGACCCCTGGTGGAAGCCCGTGAACTTCAGCGGCTCGGTCCCCGAGGTCACCGCCCCAGTGCATCTGATTGGCGGCTGGTACGACATCTTCCTGCCCTGGCAGGTGAAGGATTACGCGGCGCTCCGCCGGGCCGGCCACGCGCCCTACCTGACCCTCGGACCCTGGAGCCACTCCTCGCTCAAGGGAGTGGTGGCCACCGCGCGCGAGTCCCTGGTGTGGCTCCAGGCCCATCTCAAGGGAGACCGTCGCCGGTTGCGCGAGGCGCCCGTCCGCCTCTTCGTCATGGGCGCGAACGTCTGGCGCGACTTCTCCGAGTGGCCTCCGCCCGGCACTCGGACACAACGCTGGCACCTGCAACCGGAGCGGGGCTTCGCGCCCGCAGCTCCCGCGGCCTCGGAGCCCGATCGCTTCCGCTACGACCCGGCCGACCCGACTCCCAACGTAGGAGGACCGCTTTTCACCAACGAGGCAGGCCCGAGGGACAACCGCGCGCTGGAGGCCAGGCCCGACGTCCTCACGTACACCAGCGCGCCCCTGGAGAAGGACCTTGAGGTCATCGGCCCCGTCCAGGCCGAGCTCTTCATCCGCTCCAGCCGCCCGCACACCGACTTCTTCGTCCGCCTGTGCGACGTCGACCCCTCGGGCAGGTCCACGAACCTCTGCGATGGGTTGCTGCGGCTCGTCCCCGGAGGGCCCGCCTCCGAGCCCGATGGCACCCTGCGCGTCTCCATCGACCTGTGGCCCACCGCCCACCGCTTCCTCGCGGGCCACCGCATCCGGCTCCAGGTCTCCAGCGGCGCCCATCCGCGCTTCACCCGCAATCCCGGCACCGGGGAGCCCCTCGCCACCGCGAAGACGCTGGTCCCGGCGGACCAGACCGTCTTCCACGACCCTTCACATCCCTCCGCCCTCCTGCTTCCCGTCATGGGTTGAGACTCCTCTCCGGGCCCACCGGCGGGAGGGGGACTGCTGGCCCGCCCGGCTCCCCTCCCACCGAGTGCGGCATTCCTGACGGATGGGCAGGCAGCCACGTACGGAGGCTGGCATCCACTGCGCTCTTCCCTCCCCGTGGGGTGGAGGGCGTGAGAAGGTAGGACTCCTATGAGCAACGCCCTCTACCGGGACTGTGCCCGGCTCTTCATGGTGGGTTTCCCCGGCGCGCGCATCGACGACGACTTCGCCGCGCTGATGGACGACGGCATCTTCGGCGCCATCCTCTTCAAGCGGAACGTGGGGAGCGCCCAGGAGACGGCCGCCCTGTGCCGCGACATCAAGTCACGCGCCCGCCGGCCCTTCATCCTCTCCGTGGACCAGGAGGGTGGACGCGTGGCCCGGCTGCGCGGCGCTCCCTTCACCGCCCTGCCTCCCATGCGGGAGCTCGGCCAACGTGGAGACCTGGCGCTCGTGGAGCGCATGGGCCGGCTGCTCGCGCACGAGCTGCGCGCGGTGGGCTTCGACTGGGACTTCGCGCCCGTGCTGGACGTGGACACCAACCCCGCCAACCCCGTCATCGGCGACCGCAGCTTCAGCCGCGACCCGGACGAGGCAGGGCGCATGGGCGTGGCGCTGGCGCGCGGCCTGGAGGCCGGTGGCCTGGCCTCGTGTGGCAAGCACTTCCCCGGGCACGGCGACACCACCTCGGACAGCCACCTGACGCTGCCCCGGCTGCCGCACGACATGGAGCGTCTGCGCCGCGTGGAGCTGGTCCCCTTCCGCGCCTTCGCCCAGGCGGGGCTCGCCTCGCTGATGACGGCGCATGTGCTCTTCGACGCGCTCGACCCGAAGGTGCCCGCCACCATGAGCCACCGCGTCCTGCACGGCGTGTTGCGCGAGGAACTGGGCTTCGACGGCGTGCTCGTGAGCGATGACCTGGAGATGAAGGCCATCGCCGACCACTACTCGGTGGAGGAGGCCGCCGTGCAGGGCACCCTGGCCGGGGTGGACCTGTTCCTCGTCTGCCACCGTGCGGACGTGCAGCGGCGGGCCATCGAGGCGCTGGTGCGCGCGGTGGAGTCCGGCCGCGTGCCCCGCGCTCGCATCGAGGAGGCCCACCGCCGTCTGGCCCGGCTCGAGGCCCGCTTCGCGCACGGCCCCGAGGACCGGTTGGCCACGCTCGGCGATGCGCAGCACCGCGCGCTCGCCGAGGGGCTCGCCAGCGGCTTCACCGGGAAGGACCCCACCGAGGTGATGCTGGCGTCCCGTCCGGCCTGACCGGGACGCTCGCCCGGCTATTGGGAGGGAACGCCCGCGTCCGCCGGGCCCGGAGTTCCCGCGTCATGCGCCGTGGCTCCGCCCCCCTTGGTGCCCCTGGTTCCCTTGTGCGCGCCACCGGAGCCGCCAGTACCCGAGGGCTCCTCGGTGCCCGCGCTGCCCGAGCCACCCGTGCCCATCTGGCCCTGCGCTTCGTCCTCGGCTCCCCGCTGGGTGTTCGTGCACCCCGGGAACAGCAGGGAGGCTGACGCCAGCGCCCCCACCACCATCCACTTGCGACAACGTCCGCGCATCTCCGCCCCTCCGTCGTTCCCTGCATCCACAGGGGTTCCAGTCGCGAGCCACCGCGGCCGGACTGGCGCTACGGCGCTTGCTTGATCAGCGGATTCGTCTTCTGCCCCGAGGGCTCGCGGGTCTCTCCGGGGAGACTCTGCGCCGCGGGCTTTTCGTTCGAGGGTCCAACGCCCTTGCCCGCGGCGCCGCTGCCACCCAACCCCGTCTCACCCAGCCGCTGAAGCAGAGCGCGCTCGCCGGCATCCATCCGCAAGGAGCGGCCCTGAGTGCCGTTCTTGTCGGGCGTCCGGGGGTCGATGCTGTCGGGGATGTCCCGGATGGTCCCGTTGTAACCAGCCAGGGACGGTTCCCGGACGAAGCCGGGGGGGACCTCGTAGTTGCCTCCCGTCCTCGGCAGGGCTCCGCATGCGGCCACCAACCACGAGGCCGACGCCAGCGCTCCCACCACCCACCACCGTTTGAAACCTCTGTCGTGCATGTCCGTCTCCCGGGACCACGTCCAGCGCCTTCAGGGATGGGCACCCGGAGGCCTCCAGACCACCAAGCGGGTCTCCGGCGAGGGCCCGCTCGTCCGGCCGTCCTGCGACGCGGGCAGCGGGCCCATGGACCGCTCCCGGTGAGGCGCTCGCGTCTCTTCTGTCGGAGGGCTCTATGGGGGAACCCGGCCCGGCACCGCCGGCTCCTCGGGCTGATAGTCCGTGCTCGTGGGCGCGACCGACCGGGCGACACCCGAGCCCAGCTCGACGGCATGGGTCCCCTGGATCCACGCCCCATTGGGGCCGGCCCGCAGCGGCTTGCCCGTCCCGAGCGAAACAGCGGCCTCGGCATCGAATGAAGAGGGCGGGAACGGAACGCGTTCGTCCTGCCGCAACCAGAGCGTCTCCCGCGCCTGCTCATCGGACTTGAGCTGGGACGGGGGAATGGCCTTCTGCCGCGCTTTCTCTGCCGCCGTGCTCAAACCCGCTCCGCCTGTACCTGGCCCGGCCTTGTCACCGGGTGTGAGGGGGATGTGGCGAGGGAACCCGGTATTGCGGGACCGGAGGAGGCGGACATACGAGCCCTGCTCGTTAGGGCTGTAGTCCCCCTGCTGAGAGTTTTGAGCCCAGGAGCGTCCACCATCCCCGCCGCACCCCGCGAGCAGGGCCGCTCCGGCGAATGCACCGAGCAGTGCCAGCCTCACACCCGTCTTCCGCATGACCGCCTCCCGGTCGGGTCCGTTCCCTACGGACAGGGGTGGCCATGCGCGCGGAAGACCGGTAGCGGCGAGCGGCCGGGCGAGAGTTGCTCGCTCGCACGAGGACTGGGGGAGGCGAGGGAGAGGGCATGAACGAGCCCCCGGTCCCCAGGCGGCTAGCGGCGGCGGGCCGGGGCCTTCTTCGCCGGGGCCTTCTTCGAGGCCGACGCGGCCTTTTTCGCCGGAGCCTTCTTCGCCACGACCTTCTTCGAGGCCGGTGCGGCCTTCTTCGCGACCTTCTTACGGGCCGGTGCGCTCCGCGCGGGAGCCCCGGAGGCAGCAGTCTGCGTCGAGGAGGAAGCGCCGCCCTCGAGCGCCTGGAGGATCTCCTGCACGTGGCCCTGCACCTTCACCTTGGGCCACACGCGAGCCACCTTGCCCTCGGTGTCGATGAGGAAGGTGGCGCGCGTGATGCCCAGGAAGGTCCGGCCATACAGCGACTTCTCCCCCCACACGCCATAGGACTCGGACACCTTGTGTCCGGTATCCGCGAGCAGCGGGAAGGGCAGGGAGAACTTCGTGGCGAACTTCTGGTGGCTGCGAACGTCGTCGGGGGACACGCCCAGCACCACCGCACCGGCCGCCTGGAGCGCGGAGTGCTCGTCGCGGAAGTCGCACGCCTCCCGGGTGCAGCCCGGAGTGTCGTCCTTCGGATAGAAGTAGAGGACGACGTTCTTCCCCCGGAGCTGGGAGAGCTTCACGTCGTTACCGTTCTGGTCCTGCAGTTGGAACTCGGGAGCCGGAGTGCCGGTCTGGGGAATGGGCATAGGTGCGTGCCTGGATAATCCATCCACACGGGTTCGCAAGCCCGACTTTCGAGGTCACCTCGGGTGACCATGCCCGTCCATCGGATGGCCGTGCTCGTCCAGGGAGGGAGAGCCCCCATCCGGCTCATCGGGCCTCGACAGGGGGCGGGGTGGCAGCGGGATGCTCCGGCGCTCCCGGAGGAGCTTGAGCCGCCGCTCCGCCTCGGGCCGCGCCTTGGAGTCCTGGGGCACGGACTCCAGCTCGGCGATGACGACGTCCCAGGCCGGGTCCGACGGGTTGATGCCGCGCTCGACGAGGTCGGCGTACTTCGCCTCGGCGCGGGCGAGCCGCTCGGGGCCCTCGTCCCGGTGACAGGCGCCCAGGGAGAGCACGAGTCCTAACAGGAGCGGCACCACGGCCCGGCGGTTTCGATGGATGGGAGACACGTGCAACCCTCCTGCTGGCCTCGGACACGAAGGGGGGATAGGGTGGCTCTTCGTGTCGCCCCTCTTCTTCGCATTCCTGTTCGGTCTGGGCCAGGGCCTGCTCCACGCGGTGGGGCCGGACCATTGCGCCGCCATGGCCACGCTCGGCACGTTGGGCCCGGCCCGGCGCCGCGCCACCCTGCTCGTCGCGCTGCGCTTCGCCGTGGGGCATGCGGCGGTGCTCGGCGGAGTGGCCACCTTCTGCCTCCTGGCGGGGGTGGGCCTCTCCGAGACCTTCGAGCGCTGGGCGGAGATCTTCGGAGGCATCGTGCTGGTGGCGCTGGCCGTCGCCGCCCTGCTCTTCCCCAACGTGCTGCGCCATGGGCACCCGCACCTGCCCGGCCACACGCACGAGCCGCACTCGCACATGCACGACCAGGTGAGCACCGCCGCCGGCGCCCTGATGGCCGTCAGCGGGGTGCGCTCACTGCTGCTGGCCCTGCCTCCGCTGCTGGTGGGCGGCAGCCTTCAGACCTCCGGGTGGACGTACCTGCCCGGCTTCGCGCTCGGCATCCTCGTGGGCATGGGCGCGGTGGGCCTGATCTTCGCCGAGGGCCTCGCCCGAATGGGCGCGGGTCTGGCCGAGCGGCTCCAGCGCTTCGTGGCCATCGGCTCCGCCGCGCTCGGCCTGTTCTGGATCGCCAGCCGCCTCTGAGGTCCTCGGAGCACCCTCCCGGACAAATGCGCCCTGACGGTCGGGCCCGGAAAATGAGGGTGGATTTCGCCAGCCGTCGCGGGTGGCTCCGTAGAGAAGGGCATGCACCGCCCTCATCCTCATTTCATTGCCGCCCACAGGTGGTTGGCCTGCACCACGGCCCTGCTCCTCTCGGCACTCGCGGCCTGCTCTGAAATCGAGACCGGTGTCGTACGAGGCCAGGTCGTCATTCGTTCCGGAACATCGTCCGCTTCCATGTCCTTCGTGACGGGCATGGCGGAGCAGCGCGTGGGAGTCCCGGACGCCGAATGTACCCTCGAAGGCACGGACAGACGCACGGTCACGGACAAGCAGGGCTACTTCCACTACGGGGGGCTGGCAGCCGGCAGCTACATCCTCATCTGTAAGCGGGCCACCCCCGAGGGCACGCATGCCTTCCTCAAGCCCATCGAGGTGCCGCAAGCCCAGGACAAGGCCGGGAACGTGGACCTCGGGACGCTCGAAATCACCGCCGCCGGGAGCATCGAGGGTGTCGTCCGGTTGGCCGGCCAGAACGAGCACACCGGCCTTTCCGTGTACATTCCGGGCACCTCCCTTCAGGCACGCTCCAATGCCGAGGGCCGGTGGACTCTCGAGGGGGTTCCCGAAGGACTCTACGAGCTCGGGTTCGAGAAGGAAGGCTACCGTCCGCTGAGGGTGAAGGACGTGAAGGTGTCCTCGGGCGCCCGCGTGAGGGTGCAGCCCCTGGAGCTCAACCTCACCTCGGGCCCTTCCGGCAGCATCATCCTGGCGGAGAACCAACTCTATTCCAGCTCACGCACCGTGTCCGTGGGCCTTCAGGGCTCGCAGGACGCCGCGCTCTACATGCTGAGTGAGCGGACCGATTTCCTCGGGGCCGCCTGGCGGCCGATGACTCCGTCCACGACCTGGTCATTCGCCGCCGATGGTGAGCAGCGGCTCTATGCCAAGTTCGCGGATAGCCAGGGGCTGGAGACCGCGCCGGTGACGGACTCCATCATCGTGGACACCGCGCCCCCCTCCAACGCCAGGCTCCTCATCAACAGCGGGGCGAAAGTCCTCACCTCGCGCCAGGTCACCCTGACGGTCTCCGCCGAGGACGCCACGAGCCAGGTGGCGGAGATGAAGGTGAGCAATGACCCCGCGCTGGCCGATGCCAGTTGGGAGCCCTTCACCGTCAACCGGGCCTGGACGCTCTCCGACGCGTCCTCTCAAACCCGGGTGTACGTCAAGCTCCGCGACATTGTGGGCAATGAGATGCCCGAGCCCGTCTCCGCCGCGGCGACGGTGGTGACCGGTACCCCGGTCTCGGGAACGCTGCCCGCGAGCAGCAGGTGGACCGCGACAGGCAATCCCTACGTGGTGACGGACAACGTGGTCGTCCCGGTGGACGGAACCCTCACCATCGAGCCGGGAGTGGAAGTCCGCTTCGACGGGCCCTACAAGCTCCAGGTGCGGGGTGAGCTGGTCGCCCGGGGAACGGCGGAAAGCAGGATCGTCTTCACCTCGAACGCCGCCCTTCCCCAACCGGGAGACTGGAACGGCATCGTGTTCGACGACAGCAGCACCGACGCCGTCCTCGAAAGCTCCGGCGAGTACGTCCGCGGGAGCGTCCTTGCCTTCACGGACATCCGCTACGCCATCGGAATCGAAATCAAACACAGCGCACCGCTGGTCGCCGACAGTCATTTCCATTCCAATGGCTCACCCACCTTCAGCCCCGGCGTACTCTCCTTGACGGATTCCGCCGCGATGGTGAGAAACAACCTCATCGAGCAGAATGTCACCCGGGGCCTCACGGTGCAGGGCTGCGGCGATGCACAGGTCATCGGCAACACCCTCCAGGACAACGTCAACTCCGCCTGGGGTGGCGGAGCCATATATCTTTCCGGACCCTGGAGTTGCACGGCAGAAGGGAGCGGCAGGGGGCGGGCGCTCATCGAGAACAACCGCCTGCTGCACAACCGCACCGGTGTGGGTGGGGGCGGCGGAGCCCTCCAGGTGTACGGCGGGGTGGATTTCGTCATCCGGCACAACGAGATTCGCGACAACTCTACGGACTCCAAGATGGGGGCTGGAGCGCCGGCCAGCAGCACTGGCACTGCCATCAGCATCACGAATGGCCATCCGGTGATTGAGTACAATGTCATCGAGAACAATCGCAGCGACGCCAACCAGAGCGCGGCCTTCTATGTCATCAGCGGCTCGATGACCTTGCAGTACAACACGGTCTCGAATCCGACGACCTACGAGCTCTTCTTCAGCAACCCCTCCCAGTCGCTCACCCTCGCCAGCAACAATTACTGGGGGACGACGAACGAAGCGGCGGTCAGGGCTCGCGTCTGGGATGGCGAGGATGATCCAGAAGCATCGAGCGTCACGCTGACGCCCCTGCTGTCCGTGCCGGCTCCCAGCGCTGGACCGCAGTAGGCGCGAGCCCTCTCGAGCATCACGAAGTTCCCTACGCTGTCATGAGGTCAAGGAGACCCGATGTCACCCGTGTATCGTTTTCTCGTAGCACTCTCATTCCTTCTCTGCGCTTGCGGTGAGCACGATAGCAACGACAACGCTCCTCCCACCACCACCACTGCCACTACGCTCAAGTCGCTCTTCGAGCTCCAGCCAGCTGATTTCAAGGAGCGGCGCACGCTCCAGGTGAATGGGACCGCCGGACAGGGGTTGGGCAGTGGCGTATCGGTCCATGCGGGAGAGGTGCTGCTCATCACCGCGAGCGGCACTCTCCAGACGCCCTGGGGCCAGGTAGGCCCAGATGGCAGCCCCGCGCTGGGGGGGACCTCCTTTCAGCTCATCAACCGCCGCGTTTTCGCGCTGTACGGGCGCATCCATGGCAACGTCTTTCCGGTGAACTACGAGACGGCGCTCATTGCTCCGGATACGGGCCCGCTGGAGCTCCTCGTCAACGGGTGCGAAGACTGCGCGAACTCGGGGAACTTCACGGTGGATGTGTATTCCCAGCCGGTGGAGGGCGTGGCGCTGGCGGAGACGCCCTCGGTCACGGACAACACCGTCACCCGGTCCTCCACCGTCCAGGTGACGGCCACCACGGGTTGGGCGCTCAGCGGCATCCAGGTGCGCAAGGGCCAGAAGCTCTTCGTTCAGGCGACGGGAACCGTGGAGGCCAACGGCGAGACGTTGACGGCCGACGGCGCGGAGGGATGGCTCGCCGGAGAGCCCTACCTCGTGGTGAATGCGACGCCCCACCGGCTGTACGGCCGCGTCGGCGGAAATGTCTTCGAGCTCGGTACGAACGCGGCGCTGCTGGCTCCTGCCACGGGCGAGCTGGAGTTGGTCATCAACCACGCCAATGAGGCGACCGGCGGCTTCGACGTGACGGTAGGGCTCGGCGTGGTGCCGGCGCGCGGGCTCATCGGTGCGGACACCGCGGACTTCGCGCGGGCCACCGCGGAACTGCGGCCCGCGATGGAGTGGACGCCGACCTCGCTGGTGCTGAAGAAGGGAGATCCGCTCCTCGTACGGGCCACGGGACAGCTCACCGGTGACGACCCCGACCTGTTCGACAAGCCCTTGGATGCATTCGGCTCCTCGGCGCTGGGCGGGACGTCCTTCCTCCCCTCGCGCTTCCTGTTCGCCCTGTACGGACGGGTGGGTGGCCAGGTGGTGCTGCTGGGAGCGCAGAATGCCCTGCTCGCACCGGCCGATGGCACGCTCGAACTCGCCGTCAACGGCTTCTCGGACTGCACGAGCGCCTGTGACGTCCAGGGCGCCTTCAGCGTCGAGGTTCGCGGCCCGAGCCATCCCCAGTAAGGCAACGCCAGTCAGGGGCGCATCGTGGCAGATGCGCCCCGGGCTGCCCCAAGACCGACGCGGCTAGCTGCGCGGCTCGAGGATGCCCAGCGAGATCATCGCCACCAGGAAGCCATAGACGATCTGGTCGGGGCGGTTGGCGTAGGCGAGCAACTCCCCAATGGTGCGGTTGCCGTCGATCTTCGGCAGCAGCTCCGCCTCCCACCGCTCCAGCTCCACCTCGTGCAGCTGGTAGGCCGGGGCGACGGCGGGGATGAGCCGGTCCTCGGGCCGCAACATGCGGCGCAGGCGCTCGGGCTTGTAGAGCTTCTTGATGCCCCGGACGATGAGGTTGGCCGGGTGCACGTCCAGCTTGATGGACTCGGTGGAGGCCTTCTCCTTGAAGCTCATCACGTAGGTGCCGTCTTCCCACGAGAAGAGCGAGTAGATGATGGCCTTCACCTGCTGGCCCACGTAGTACAGGCGCTCGGTGTCCTTGAGCAGGTTGCGCTCCACGAGCACGTCGCCGGTGCGCCGGTTGCTGGCCGTGGCCACCGCCGAGGCGTCCGCGAGCTGCTCGGGTTTAATCTTGCCCACGCGCACCAGGAACTGGCCGAAGCGGTCCGCCAGCAGGTTGGAGAGGGCGAACACGGGGGTGCCGCGCTCGAAGTAGACGACCTTACGCACCTTGCCGCGCTGCACGCCCAGCTCGCCCGTCTCGCGCGACAGGTAGAAAGCGGTGAGGAGCGAGGGCAGGTTGTCCTTGAGCTCGCCGCGGCGGTGGCCTGGAGCGCCCGCGCCCACGGGGAGCGGATCCGGCGGACGGCCCGGCACGGGCGGGCGCACCAGGGTGGCGGGCACCTTGTGCAGGGGGCTCGCGGTGAGGTTGGCGCCGCGGATTTCGGCGGTGAGGTTGTCGCCGCCCGTCACCTTGATGCGGCCGGTGAGCTCCATGGCGTCCTGGGGCCCCTCCTCCTCGACGTCGATGTCGAGCTCCACGTCGAAGTCGTCCTGCGCGGAGACGGCGGCCGGGGCCTTCTTCTCCACGGGCACCAGCTTCTGCACGGCCTCCAGCAACCGGGCGGCCTCGAAGGGCTTCTCGAAGTAGCCGGCGGCGGCGTACTTCTGGCGGGCCTCGGTGGCGTGCTTGCCGCCCTTGAAGACACCGGTGATGAAGATGAGCGGGAGCTGGGGCTGATCCTTCCTCAGCGCGTCCGCGAGGTGGTAGCCCATCATGTCGGGCAGCAGGATGTCGAGCACGGCCACCGCGGGCGGCTGGGCGCGAGCGACATCCACCGCCTGCTTGCCCTTGCCCGCGCCGACCACCTCGTAGCCTGCATCTTCGAAGAGCTGGGTGAGGAGCGTGAGGAGCTCCTGGTTGTCATCGACGACGAGGATTCGGGGGGCCATCGGGCGCACACCCTAATCAAAAGCCCGCCCTTCCGTAAGAGCTTGCATTTCCCAACGGGTGCATCCCGCCTGCCGGGCAGGTAGGGTGAGACTCCCCCATGAAGATGCCCTACCCCGCCCGTCGCATGCTGTCGCGTTTCGCCCTCACCTTCGGGATTCTACTGGCCGTCGCGGCCCGAGCCCAGGACGCAGGCACCCCGGACTCGGGCAGCCTGTACGACGTCCCGGATGCCTCGGTGGGAAGTGGGGGCCCGGATCGCGACAACCCCGAGGGAGACGACAACGCGGGCCGGCCGGGCGGGGCGTGCCGCAGCAACGGCGACTGCTCGGCGCGCTTCAGCTGCTCCCAGGGGAGGTGCCGCTACACCGGCATCCGCCAGGCCGAGCGCGTGGGGTGCCTGCTGGGCCCGGAGGACACACTGGCGGTGGTGGGGTTGGGACTGGTGGTGGCGGCGCGGCGGCGCGGCCGGGAGGGACGATGAGGCTCGGGCTCAAGGCGGACAACCTGCTGGAGCGGGTGGCGGACTGGCTGAACCTGGCGCCGCAGCCGCTGGCGCACGCCTTCTTCGGGATGATGGCGTCGCGCACGCTGATGGCCGGGGAGCGGCTGGGGGTGTACGCGGCGCTCGCGGACGGCTCGGCCACGGTGGAGGAGTTGGCGGCGCGGCTCAAGCTGTCACCGGAGGGCACGCGCGCACTGCTGGAGGCGCTCGAGGCGTGCGAGGCGGTGGAGCGCAAGAAGGGCCGCTACCGGATGGCGGATCGGGCCCGGCGCTGGTTGGATCCCCGCTCGCCGCAGTACGTGGGCGGCTTCCTCGACTTCAACTACACCCAGTGGGAGTGGTGGAGCCACATGGAGGAGGCCGTGCGCACGGGGGAGTCGGTGGACATCCATCACTTCGCGCCGGAGGACCCGCGCTGGAGCTCCTACATCCTCGCCATGTACCAGATGGCGCGGCTGTCGGCGCCCGAGGTGGCGCGCTCCATTCCCCTGCCCCGGGGAGCGCGGCACGTGCTGGACCTGGGAGGTGCGCACGGCTGGTTCGCCGCGGAGCTGTGCCGGCGCAACCGGGGGGTGAAGGCCACGGTGCTGGACCTGGAGGGCAGCGTGCGGGTGGGGCGGGAGATCATCGCCCGGGCCGGCCTGTCGCACGTGGTGACGCACAAGGAGGGGGACCTGCTCACCTCGGACCTGGGGGGCCCGCACGACGCGGTGCTGCTCTTCCAGGTGGTGCACCACCTGTCACCGGCGCAGAACGTGGCGCTGCTGCGCCGGGTGCGCACGTCGCTCGCGCCCAAGGGGACGCTGGCGGTGCTGGAGTACCTGCGCGAGGACGTGGAGAAGCCGCCGAGCGCCGCCCCGCTCATCGGGCTGCACTACTTCCTCACCTCGAAGGCGGCGGCGTATACGCCCGCCGAGATGGAGGGCTTCCTGGGAGACGCGGGCTTCCGGATTGAAAGCAGCCAGCCGGTGCGCCACCTGCCGCTGCAGACGCTGATCATCGCCCATCCCGAGTAGAAGAGTGCCCGCCTGCCCCCTGGCTGTCCGGGAGTCCACGAACGGATGCCTCACAGAAAGGGTGCGGTGCGCCCCCGCTGCGGTACCCTGCGCCGCTGCCCGACCATGCTGACCACCAACGCCACCCACTCCGAGTCGCAGGACGCGACGCCGCTCTCCGTCGAGCTGGACGGAGTCCTGGCACGCACGGACACGCTGCACGAGGGGTTGCTGCGGTTGCTCAAGCGCCAGCCGCACCTGGCTCCGGCGGTGCTGGGGTGGAGCCTGCGGGGCCGGGCCTTCCTCCAGGCGGAGGTGGCGCGGCGGGTGGAGCTGGACGTGACGCGGCTGCCCTATGACGAGGCGCTGCTGTCGCGGCTGTCCGAGGAGAGGGCCCGAGGGCGCCGGGTGGTGCTGACCACGACGGCGGACCGGCGGACGGCGGAGGCGGTGGCCGCGCACCTGGGCCTCTTCGACTCGGTCCACGCGAGTGACACTCCGCTCAGCGGCCCACATGAGCAGGCGCGCCGCGCCGGGCCCACGAAGCCCTTCCCGCGCACGCTGCTCAAGGCGCTGCGGGTGCACCAGTGGGCCAAGAACGTGCTCGTCTTCGTGCCGATTCTCGCCGCGCACAAGGCACTGAACGTGCCGCTGCTGCTCCAGGCGCTGCTGGGCTTCATCTCCTTCAGCCTGTGCGCCTCGAGCGTGTACGTGCTGAACGACCTGCTGGACCTGGACTCGGACCGCAAGCACCCCACCAAGCGCCGACGGCCCTTCGCGGCGGGAGACCTGTCGGTGCGCACGGGGCTCCTGCTGGCGCCGCTGCTGCTGGGCGCTGGAGCGGCGGTGGCGCTGGTGCTGCCGCGCGAGTTCCTGGCGCTGCTGGGCACCTACTACGGGATTACGCTGGCGTACTCGCTCTACCTCAAGCAGGTGGTGATGCTGGACGTGCTGCTGCTGGCGGGGCTGTACACCGTGCGCATCTTCGGCGGCTCGCTGGCGGTGGGCGTGCCCACGTCGAGCTGGCTCTTCACCTTCTCCATGTTCCTGTTCCTGTCGCTGGCGCTGGTGAAGCGGCTGAGCGAGGTGCGGCGGCTGCGGCTGAGCAACGAGTCGGCGGCACCGGGGCGCGGGTACGTGGCCGGGGACTACGAGCAGCTGGCCATGCTGGGCGTGTCCAGCGGCTACCTGTCCGTGCTGGTGCTCGCGCTCTACATCACCAGCAAGGAAGTGACGGTGCTCTACCTCCACCCGGAGCGCCTGTGGCTGCTGTGTCCGGTGATGATGTACTGGGTGGGGCGGGTGTGGCTGCTGGCGCACCGCGGCCAGGTGAACGAGGACCCGCTCGTCTTCGCGCTGAAGGACAAGGTCAGCTATGCGGTGGGGCTCATCGCCGCGGGCGTGATGCTGACCGCGACATGAGGGAGTGACGTACGTGGGGATGGAGCTGAAATCCTGGGGCCGGTACCCGCGCGTAGCGGAGCAGCGGGCGCTTCCCGTCACGTGGACCACGGAGCCCCTGCCGGTACCCACCGGAGGAGCCACGCTGCTGCCCTACGGGCAGGGCCGGAGCTACGGAGACTCGTGCCTCAACGCGGGCGGCGCGCTGCTGACGACGGCGCGGCTGGACCGCTTCCTCGACTTCAACCCGGCCACGGGCGTGCTGCGCTGCGAGTCGGGCGTCACGCTGGACGCCATCCTCCGGCTGGTGTCGTGGCAGGGCTGGTTCCTGCCGGTGACGCCGGGGACGAAGTTCGTGAGCGTGGGCGGGGCCATCGCCAACGACGTCCACGGCAAGAATCACCACCGGGCGGGCACCTTCGGCCGGCACGTGCCACGCTTCGAGCTGGTGCGCTCGGATGGCTCGCGGCGGGTGTGCTCGCTGGAGGAGAACCGGGACTGGTACGAGGCCACCATCGGAGGCCTCGGGCTGACGGGGCTCATCACCTGGGCGGACGTGCAGCTGCGGCGGGTGAGCAACCCGTACATCTTCCAGGAGACGATTCCCTTCTCCAACCTGGACGGCTTCCTCGCGCTGACGCGCGAGTCCGAGCGGGACTTCGAGTTCACCGTGGCGTGGGTGGACAGCCTGGCGCGAGGGAAGCAACTGGGACGAGGCCTCTTCTACCGGGGCAACCACGCGCCGCCGCAGTTCGACGCGGTGCCGCTGGCGAAGAGCCACCTGTCGCACCGCAGCGGACTGGCGGTGCCCTTCGACTTCCCGGTCTTCGCGCTCAACCGGCTGTCGGTGGCGGCCATCAACTGGCTCTACTACCACTGGCAGCGGGCCAAGCCGGCCGAGGGGCTGGTGCACTACGACCCCTTCTTCTACCCGCTGGATGGGGTGCACCGGTGGAACCGCATCTACGGGCGCCGGGGCTTCCTGCAGTTCCAGTGCGTGGTGCCGGACAGCGACGCGGGCGTGGCGGCGCTGCGGGAGGTGCTCGAGCGGAGCGCACGCAGCGGCATGCCGAGCTTCGTCACGGTGCTGAAGATGTTCGGAGACGTGCCCTCGCCGGGGATGATGAGCTTCCCGAAGCGGGGGGTGACGCTGGCGCTGGACTTCGCCAACCGGGGCGAGCGCACGTACCGGCTGGTGGAGGAGCTCGACAGGCTGACGCGCGAGGCGGGCGGAAGGGTCTACCCGGCGAAGGACGCGCGGATGAGCCCGGAGAGCTTCGCGGCGTACTACCCCGAACGCGAGCGCTTCTCGCGCTATGTGGACCCGGCGTTCTCCTCATCGTTCTGGCGCCGCGTGAACGGCGCGGGCTAAACACGCCCTCCCTCAGAGCCCCCACCCCGAACCCCCCTGAACCGCTATGAAGAAGGTCCTCGTCCTCGGCGCCACGAGCGCCATTGCCCAGTCCACGGTGCGGCTGCTGGCCGCGCGGGGCGCATCGCTGTACCTGGTGGGCCGCAACGCCGAGCGGCTGGAGGCGGTGGCGAAGGATGCCCGGACACGTGGCGCTCCCACGGCGCAGACCGAGGCGGTGGACCTGGATGACCTCGCCCAACACGAGGCGCTGGTGGAGCGCGCGGCAACGGCGCTCGGGGGCCTGGATGGGGCGCTGCTCGCCCATGGGATTCTGGGAAACCAGGAAGCGGCACAGCGCTCGTACGCGGAGGCGGAGAAGGTGCTGAGGACGAACTTCCTGAGCGCGGTGTCGCTGCTCACGCCGCTGGCCAACCGCTTCGAGACGCAGAAGGCGGGGACGCTGGTGGTCATCTCCTCGGTGGCGGGAGATCGCGGGCGGCAGAGCAACTACGTCTACGGCGCCTCCAAGGGCGCGCTGAGCGTGTTCCTCCAGGGGCTGCGCAACCGGCTGGCGCCCGCGGGCGTGGCGGTGGTGACGGTGAAGCCGGGCTTCGTGGACACTCCGATGACGGCCGACGTGAAGAAGAACGCGCTCTTCGCCACGCCGGAGAAGGTGGCGCGGGGCATCGTCCGGGCGGCGGACGCGCGCAAGGACGAGGTCTACCTGCCCGGCTTCTGGGGGCCCATCATGTTCGCCATCCGCAGCATCCCCGAGCGCATCTTCAAGCGCATGAAGCTCTGAGCGCATGAAGCTCTGAGCGCATGAAGCGGTGAGCCGCTCGGCGGGGCCCTCGCCCACGCGCAAGGTGGGCAGGCGGCCGGGCTCCAACACCGGACAGGCCGGACACTCCGTCACCGCCCACGCCCCGCCGCGCCCCGGTGGACAAAAGGTGATAGCGTCCATCGGAAGGCGTGGCTGGCCCGCGGGCGGCCACGTATATCGCCCGCGTCACCGCATCGCCCCGGGCCTCTACCATGGCGTTCCCCAATCCGATGAGCAGCAGCCACCGCTCCCTGCCCGGACGTATCGATGCGCTCCTGCGCTCGTGCGCGATGCCATTGGCCCCCTTCGTGGCCTACCTGGTGGGGATGGTGCTCGGACTCGAGGGCACCCAGGTCACCCAGTCCGTCCTCTGGCTGCTGCCGCCCACCATCCTCGTGTGGGGCGTGCTCTACCCGCCGCTGCTCATCAACTACCTGCACAACAGCGCCATCCAGGTGATTCCGGGCGAGCCCCCCGGCATGCGTCTGGGCCGCCTGCTGAAGCTGCCCTGGCGCATCGCCATCTACGTGCTGCCGGGCTCCTACGGCTTCGGCGCCATCTTCTTCTGCACCGGCGTCTGCCTGTGGTTCGACAAGAGCCCCTGGCTGGTGGTCTGGGGCACCGCCATCGCGCTGTCGCTCAGCCTGATGCTGACGTTCCCCGCGGGCATCGTCATCGAGCGCTGGGTGCAGCCCCTGGCCCTCGAGGAGCAGGCGCGCCACCCCCACCTGCGCGTGGTGGGCGGCGGCTTCTTCTGGGTGCGCCAGTCCTGGTTCCTCCCCTACGCCTTCACCGTCTGCGTGCTGTCGCTGTGCATCCTGGGCGGCCTCACCGTGGCCGTGCAGACGGGCAACGTGCAGCGCCGCTACATCGAGGACCTTCAGGCCGCCGGGCAGCACCAGGCGGCCTACATGCTGGAGGGGCTGGGCTCCTCGCTGCTCTCCGAGCTGAGCATTCCCGTGGCCGTGCTCGCCCTCTTCCTGCTCACCCTCGCCACCGTCTCCGCGTGGATGCTGGCGCGCCGCCAGGAGCAGGGCTCGCTCGCGGTGCTGCAGGCCATCGAGGGCCTCTCCGTGGGCAAGGTGCGCCCGCCCCAGTGGGTGTCCTCCGACGAAATCGGAGACCTGGCCTTCGGGCTCAACGCCGTCGTCCTGCAACTGAGCGCCCTGCCCCGCACGCTCCAGCAGTCCGCCGCCCAGCTCGTCGAGGCCGGCGCCACCCTGCGCCACGCCAACGAGGCCCAGCGCCGCGCCCTCACCACCCAGGCCAACGCCATCCAGGACACCAACGTCACCGCCACCGAAATCAAGCAGACCTCCGACCTCACCGCGCGCCGCGCCGAGGAGGTGCTGCACGTGGTGCGTCACGCCGAGGAGCTCAGCCGCGCCGGCACCCTCGCCATCGAGCAGACCATCGCCGGCTTCAGCGCCATCCGCGACTCGGTGTTCGCCATCCGCGGCAAGATGGAGCGTCTCCAGGCCAGCGCCGTGCAGATTGGTGAAATCACCCAGACGGTGAAGGACCTGGCCGACCAGTCCAACATGCTCGCGCTCAACGCCGCCATCGAGGCGGTGCGCTCCGGCGAGCACGGCAAGGGCTTCGCCGTCGTGGCCCGCGAAATCCGCCTGCTCGCCGACCAGTCCATCCGCGCCACCACCCGCATCAGCACCATCCTCGACGAGGTGGGCAACGCCATCGGTGACGCCGTCACCATGACGGACGTGGGCGCCGCCCAGGTGGAGGGCGGCCTGGGCAAGGTGAAGACGTCCGGCGACAGCCTGCGCCAGCTCTCCCTCATGGTGAACGAGAGCTCCGCCGCCGTGACTCAAATCACCGCCGCCGTGAGCCAGCAGAACGCCGGCTTCGCTCAAATCTTCAACGCCGTCGCCGACCTGTCGCGCAGCATGGACCAGGCCATGGAGCGCCTCGAGTCCACCCAGGAGGCCGCCGACACCCTCCAGAAGGTCTCCGGCCAGGTGAGTCAAGTGGCCGGCCAGTACCACGTCGAATAACCCCGGATTCCCTGCCCTCCAGGGCAGGTGTTTCCGGGGTTTCCCTCTTTTCTCACCATGCGCACGATGACACCTGCCTCTACGGGCCTACCCTCGTCCGTCGGAGTCACATGTAGGTGCTGCTCTGCGTCATTCCTACATTACCGTTCTGCACGAGAATTCCAGGTTGACCGCACGTGTCCCATATCTGTAATATTCTGTCACAGATGCAAGGGGGGGCCACCACGCGCTGACTCGCCCGAGGCGGGAGGTCCGTATGCACCGGCAGGAGATTCTCGATCACGTCCGCAACATCATCCTGGCCACCCACACCGGCCTGTTCCCGGACGACGTGAGCGAGTTCGCCTCGATGACGTATGATCTGGGCATGGACTCCTTCCATCTCGAGTCGATGATTTCGCGGCTCAAGGACGAAGTGGCCGACATCGAGTTCACGCCCTGGTACATCAAGGCCTCGCGGCGCGGGCACGACACCGTGGGCAGCCTGGTGGACTTCATCGACGAGCGCCTGTCGCAGAACGTCACGGAGAGCCCCGCCAAGACGCCGTCGGACTCCCGCTCCACCGGCGAGCCGCGTGAGCTCGACGTGGAGGTGGCATGACGCAGGCAGCACCCCGCCGCCCCACCCTGCTGTCCATCGCGTCGGCGGTGCCGCCCCTGTCGATCTCCCAGGAGGAGATCTACGAGGACCTGTTCAAGCACTGGTACAAGGGCATCCCCAACGCCGAGCGCATCATCAAGAACACGGGGGTGCGTCGGCGCTACTTCGCGTGGGACCCGCGCGTGGAGCTGGCCAACGGCCCTCGGGGCGTGGGGGACCGCGTGCGCGTCTACGAGCGCGTGGGCCTGGAAGTGACGGGCCGCTCGGTGGAGACAGCCCTCGGGAACCTGGATCGCTCCCGGGTGGGCGCCTTCACCATGACCACCAACTCGGGCTACTCGGGACCGGGGGTGGACCTCTTCATCGCCAAGAAGCTGGGCCTGCGCTCCAGCATCCGCCGCACCTTCGTGGGCCACATGGGCTGCTTCGCGGCGTTCCCCACGCTGCGGGTGGCCATGGACAGCATCGCCGCGCGGCCCGACGAGTACGTCATCGCCAACGCCACCGAGTTCGCCTCACTGCACTACCACGCCACGCCCGACCCGGAGCAGGCCGTCATCCACGGCCTCTTCGGTGACGCCACGTGCACGGTGGTCATCGGCGGCGCCCCGGACGGCGAGGGCATCCAGTTCATCCGCTCGCACACCGAGCAGCTCTATGACACGCACGAGCTGATGGGCTGGCACATGCACAACGACGGGTTCCGGATGACCCTGTCGCCCTATGTGCCCTTCGTGCTCGGCGAGCACGTGGATGGCTTCCTGGAGAAGCTGCTCGGCCCGGAGAAGCTGGGCGTGGGCGACATCCAGCACTGGCTCATCCACCCGGGCGGACCCAAGATTCTCGAGGCGCTGGCGAAGCAACTGAAGCTGGAGAAGCAGCGGATGCGCGCCAGCTGGCACGTGCTGAGCGAGTTCGGCAACTGCGGCGCCGTCACCGTCCTGCTGGTGCTGGAAGAGGTGCTGAAGACGGAGAAGCCCCAGCGCGGCGAATACGGTGTGATGATGGGTTTCGGCCCCGGCCTCACCGTCGAGGGCATGCTGGTCCGGTTCTGAGTCGTTTCTTCAGCGAGGACAAACACCGATGAGCCAGGAGCCACTGCGGCGGCAGACGGGACACGTGCAACTGGGCCCCGGCCTGGGGCGCCACCCCACCCGGGACATGGCCCAGCGCGCCCCCACCCGCGCCACCCCGGCCCCCGTCCAGACACTGGCCGAGGCCGTGGTGCACTGGGGACGCACGCGCCCCTCGCAGCCCGTCTTCTACTTCGTCGACCTGGAGGAGAAGCTCACCGTCCTCACCGCGGGGGACCTGCACCACAACGCGATGCGCATCGGCGCCAACCTGCGCGCGCGCGGCGTGAAGCAGGGGGACATGGTGGTGCTCTCCTTCGACACCAGCCCCGAGTTCCTCGAGAGCTTCTTCGCCTGCGGCCTGGTGGGCGCCACGCCCTGCCTCATCGAGCTGCCCTCGTCGAAGGTCTCCGTGCAGGCCTGGGGCGAGCGGCTGCGCGTGAAGCTGCGGCTGCTCGGCGCCCGGGCGATGCTCATCGACCCGGACTTCGTGGACCTGGCGCAGGAGGCCCTCGCGGGCTACCAGCCCGAGCCGGGACACGCACCGCCCTTCGTGGCCACCCTGAAGGACCTGGTGGCGGACGCCGAGCCCTTCGAGCCCCCCACCGTCGGCGCGGAGGAGGTGGCCTTCATCCAGTTCACCTCGGGCACCACGGACGCGCCCAAGGGCGTTCAAATCTCCCACCGGGCGCTGCTGGCCAACTGCGCGGCCATCGGCGAGAGCGGCCAGTGGGACTCGGACGACCTGATGGTCTGCTGGCTGCCGCTCTACCACGACATGGGACTGGTGGCCTCCACCCTGGCCTCCTTCGTCCACGGCCTGCCCACGGCGCTCGTGCCGCCCTTCGGCTTCCTGCTCAAGCCCTCGCGCTGGCTGTGGGCCATGCACTACTTCCGCGCCACCTCGTGCTTCGCGCCCAACTTCGCCTACCAGCTGTGCGTCAAGCGCATCAAGGACGCGGAGCTGGAGGGCCTGGACTTGAGCGCGTGGGAGCGGGCCTACAACGCCGCGGAGTTCATCCACGCCGACACCGTGAGCCAGTTCACCGAGCGCTTCCGCTCCTGCGGCTTCGAGCCGGAGGCCTGGCGCCCCTCGTACGGCATGGCGGAGATGGTGGTGGGCGTGTCCTGCCGCAGCCGGGGGGATGTCCTGCGCATGGAGACGCTCTCCCGCTCCGCGCTGGCCTCGCAGCGGCGGGCCGTGCCGCACACGGGTGGCACGGGCCAGGACTCACTCACCGTGCTCAGCGTGGGCCGGATGCTGCGCGGCATCGAGCTGCGCATCGTCGACGACGAGGGCCGCCCGGTGGGTGAGCGCCAGGAGGGCGAAATCCTCCTGCGGGGCACCTCCCTCTTCAGCGGCTACTACAAGAACCCCGAGGCCACCGACGGCGTGCTGCGCGACGGCTGGCTGTACACCGGCGACCTGGGCTACGTGGCCGACGGCGAGCTCTTCATCTGCGGGCGCAGCAAGGACCTCATCATCAAGGCGGGCGAGAACCACCACCCGTACACCATGGAGAACGCCGCCTCGCAGGTGGCCGGGGTGCGCGTGGGCTGCGTGGCCGCGGTGGGCGTCGGCAACCTCCAGACGGGCACCGAGGACATCGTCATCGTCTGCGAGACGACCGAGACGAAGCCCGACGCGCTGCGCCAGCTGTGCAAGCACGTGGAGGAGATGGTCTACCAGGGCTCCGGCGTGCGCCCCAACCGCGTCATCCCCGTCGCCCCGCACACCGTGCCCAAGACGACCAGCGGCAAAATCAAACGCGCCTACATCCGCCAGAACATCGAGGCCTTCGAGAACCTCTCGCTGCTGGTGACGCCCCCGTCCCGGCAGGCCCTCGTGCACTGACGGCCCCCAGCCTCACTCCCAGTCACTCCCAGGGGAGCCCGGACACACGCGGTGTGTCGGGGCTCCCCTTTTTTACGTGTTCCGCCCGACTCACCGTGGTTTCCCCACATCCGTGACAACAGAATGTTTCAGCGATTTCGCTTGGTCCCTTGCTCGGCGCTTATTCTTGGGATATAAGACGCTCCAACTTTTCCTGAGGAGTTGGAAATGTCCCGTAGCGTTATCTCGATGGGTGGAAAGTTCGCGGTGGTGCTCGGCACCGTCATGGCGCTGACCGGTTGCAACAATTCGGAGCAGAAGCCGGCCGAGGAGCAGCAGCCCACGCAGCAGGTGGTGAAGAGCGGCTGCGCCACGGTGGACCTGACCGAGGTCGAGCAGCAGGCGGTGGAGGCGGCGATCGCCGGCCGCGTGAAGACCCAGGCTCGCGCCAATGGCTCGGTGAACGTGAACGTCTACTGGCACGTCATCAACAACGGGACGACCGTGGCCCTGGGCAACATCACGGACGCGCAGATCGCCAGCCAGATCTCCGTGCTGAACGCCGCGTACGCGAACACGCCGTTCCGGTTCACCCTGGTGTCGACGGACCGCACCACCAACTCCACCTGGTACACCAGCTCTGGCGGCGCCTCGGAGAAGAAGATGAAGGCGGCGCTGCGCAAGGGCGGCGCGGGCGACCTGAACGTCTACTCCAACAACATGGGCGGCGGCCTGCTGGGTTGGGCGACCTTCCCCTCCAGCTACGCCTCGCAGCCGAGCCTGGACGGCGTGGTCATCCTCTACAGCTCGCTGCCCGGCGGCACCGCGGCTCCCTACAACGAGGGCGACACGGCGACCCACGAGATCGGCCACTGGCTGGGCCTGTACCACACCTTCCAGGGTGGCTGCACCGGCACGGGTGATAGCGTGAGCGACACCCCGGCCGAGGCCTCCTCCGCCTTCGGCTGCCCGACCGGCCGCGACACCTGCTCCGGCGGCGGCCTGGACCCCATCACCAACTTCATGGACTACACCGACGACTCGTGCATGAACACGTTCACGGCGGGCCAGAACGACCGCATGGATTCGCTGGTCGCTCAGTACCGTGGTCTGTGATTCGAGCCTGAAGTCGATTCGAGTTTGAAGTCCTGACGCCGGAGCGCCCTCGAGCGCTCCGGCGTCTTCTTTTTTGGGTGACTCAGTTTCCGGGCACGTGACGGACACGGGTCCGCCGGACACGCCTCGCGAGGAGGGCGAGCCCCAGCAGGGACAGGGGCGCGAGCGACGGGAATCCCGCGCCGCAACCACAACCCACGGGCCGCTCATCACCACACGGGTTCTCGCCACCCGTTCCCGGATCCGCCCCCGCGTCCGCTCCCAGGCCCGCATCCGGCGCTCCACCCGGTGCACCTCCGTCGGAGCCAGGGGTCGAGGCATCTGGAGCTCCCGTTCCACCATCCGGACCCGCACCTCCGCCATCCAGCGTTACGCTTCCGTCCGGAACCTCTCCGCCTCCGTCCGGAATCCCTCCGCCTCCGTCGGGAGTCGAGGCATCCGGGTTGCCCGCGTCCGCGCTACCCGCATCCGGAGGCATGCACACGCCCGCCTGGCATGCACCCCCCGGACAGGACGTCCCATCCGGCACCGAGGGGAAGGAACAGGCTCCCGTCGCATCACAGACTCCGACGTGGCAGGCGTCAGGCGCCGCGCAGTCCGAGTCCTGCCCGCACTCCGCACAAACGTAGTCACCGGACCGGGCCACGCAGTGGGGAGTCGCCGCCCCACAGGGCGAGCACGACGCGCCGCAGAAAACCGCCGTGTTACAGACATCGCACAGCGCCGCGCCATTGCAGTAGTAGCCGGGATCGCAGCCATTGCTGCCCGCGGTGTTCGCGTACTGGCGATTGCACTGGGCGCACGTGTTCAAATCCGGGAACGAGGGGTGCCCCGTCTCGGACTGGTAGAACATCGCGGGCGTGACGAGCGCGAAGCCCTCATCCGAGAGCTTGATGACGGGCGCCTGGTTCGCGGGCCGCTCGAAGTCGCTGAACGTCCCCTTGAAGAACGACATCTCCAGTGCGGCGTGCTCGCTGACCTCGGCGTAGAGCACCTCGATGGGATAGAGGCCCGGCTTCACGAAGGTCACGCTATTCGTCGTGCGCCAGGTCGGATACCCGAGCTGCAATGGCCGGTTGATGACCAGGTAGATACGGGAACTGCGGTCGTAGAGGGTGAACGCTACCGCGTCGTCGGCGTAGAACCCGAAATGGACGGGCAGACCCACCATGTCCGGGGTCACGTTCAGATAGCCGCGCAGCCGGGTGCCGAACGAGGTGGTGGCGTCGTTGACGAAGAAATCGCAGCCACCGCTCTGGCAGCCCGGTGCGGCGTTCTCGAAATCGCCGTGGCTCAGCTTCAACCCGGAGGTGTTGTTGTTGGACAGGTCCAGCCACGTCCGGAGCACCGACGTCATCCGCGCATTGGGATTGGCGGCATCCGGCGGGGCCTCCAGGAACGCATTGATTCCCCCCATGAAGGTGGCGTTGCTCTGGGGAAAGTCCGTGGACGGGTTCGTCGAGATCCTCGACGTGGAGCAGAGTCCCGTGCCGGGCTGCGCTGGCGAAGGTGCAACGGGGTCGCCCGTGACTACCACCGAGGGAAGGAGCTCGGCGGAGGCGGGTCCGGAGTTCATCACCAGCACGAAGGGCAGGAGGACCAGGAAGCGTCGGAGTAGGAGCATCCGGTGGTCCTACTATGCGGGTCGGACGCCGCTCCGACAGAGGGCATTGCACGCCAAAAACAAACAGCGGGCCCCCACTCGCGTGAGAGGCCCGCTGCTCATGTCCGGGACGAGAGATGTCCCGAGCCGGGGATTACTTGCCCGAGCGGTACGAGGTCCACATGCTGTTCATGCGGGTGTTCTGGCCCGCGCTGAACGTGTTCATGCAGGTGTCGTAGCTGTAGTCCATGAAGTTGGTGATGGGGTCCACGCCGCCGCCGGAGCAGGTGTCGCGGCCGGTGGGGCAACCGGAGGCCGCCGAGGCCTCGGGCGCGGTGTCGCTCACGCTGTCACCGGGGCTGGCGCAGCCGCCCTGGAACGTGTGGTACAGGCCCATCCAGTGACCGACCTCGTGCGTGCCGGTGTCGCCCTGGTTGTAGTTGGTGGCCGAGCCGCCGGGCAGCGAGGACTGGAGCACCACCACGCCGTCCATCTTCGGGCTGCTGGCGTAGTTCCAGGGGAAGGTCGCCCAGCCCAGCAGGCCGCCGCCCATGTTGTTGGTGTAGAAGTTGAGCGCGGTCGCGGTGCCCTTGCGCAGGGCATTCTTCATGTTCGTCTCACACGTGCCGCCAGTACACGTGTAGTACGTGGAGTTGTTCGTATAGTCCGTGCCCGCCAGCGTAAAGCTGAAGCCGGCCGACGCGTAGGCGGCATTCAGCACGGAGATCTGGTTGGCGATCTGCGTGGTGGTCACACCGCCGTTGCCGCTCGAGTCACGGATGACGTGAACGTACACGGGGATGGAGACGGCCATGGCGTGCACCTGCCCGCCCATCGCCTGCTTCGCCTGGAGCGCCTCGAAGCGGGCCTCGATCTGCGCCACCTCTTCCGGCTCGAAGTCGGCGTTGCCGCACTGGCGGGGGTCCGCCACCGCCTGGGCATCCACAGCCTCGCCCTGCTGCTCCGCGCCATCAATGGGGCCGCAGCCCGTCATCGCAGCGATCGCACCAAAAGCCAGAACCGACTTCCCGAGAATCGAACGCATGTGTGCCTCCACCTTTCGCAATTGAGAAGCCCCAATTGAAGGAGGCGCATCTTTTAAATTAGTCTGAGAAAATACTCAATACACCAAATATCTTTTAAGACGGAATTCCTGGTCTGCCCCAGAAAACAAGTTTCAGTTGCAACGACCTTCCGGGCCCGTCCCCGTGCCGAGGAGAAGAAGTGAAGACCCGATTCACACTGATGCTGATGGCCGTGCTGCTGCTGGTGCCCCTCATGGCCCAGGCGGCGCCCCGGCGGCTGGTGCTGCTCTTCACGGGAGACAACCGGGGAGAGATCGCCCCCTGTGGCTGCAAGCAGGAACCACAGGGCGGACTGGCGCGGAGGAAGACAGCCATCGAGCAGGAGCGGGCCCGGGGACTGCCGGTGGTGTTGCTGGATTCGGGTAACGCACTGTTCCGCGAGCCCGGGCGCCGGGAGGAGCCCCTGGTGCAACAGCGGGCGGAGCTGGTGCTCGATCAGATGGAGGCGCAGGGCACGGCGGCCATGGCGGTGGGAGAGAGGGATTTGTCGCTGGGCCTGCCCTATCTCCAGAAGGCCACGCGCGGGAAGAAGATGAAGCTGCTGTCGGCCAACCTGGTGGACAAGGCCGGCAAGGCCCCCTTCGCAGCCTCCATGGTGGTGGAGGCCGGAGGGCTGAAGCTGGGCGTGGTCGGGGTGTCCCCCGAGGGCTCGCCGGCCGGGGAGCCTGGATTGAAGGGCCGCCCTCCGGTGGAAGTCGCGCTGGCCGAGGCCCGCCGGCTGCGCCAGACCCGGAAGGTGGACGTGGTGGTGATCCTCGCGGCGGTGCCCTACCAGCAGGCCGTGAAGATGGCCCTGCTGGCCGGGGACGCGGTGGACTTCGTGGTGCAGTCGAATGACGCCCGGGGCATCGGCATAGGCGAGCTGGTGGGCAGCCACACCGCCGTCTTCCCCGCGGGGGAGCTCGGGAAGCAGGTAACGCGGCTGGAGCTGAGCGTGGACGGGCCAGGGCCCTCGGTGGACCTGGGCTCGGGGACGCGGGCCCGCCAGCAGCTGCGCGTGGTGGAGGACAACCTCCTGAAGGCGAACGAGCGTCTGGCCAGCACCCAGGACGAGCCGACGCGCGCGGAGCTCACCCGCACCATCGTGGAGTTGGAGGGTCGCCTGCGGCAGCTCGAGGCGGAGGTGGACGTGAAGCCCCCCGCCGGCGGACGCGCGCACCAACTCTCCTATGTCACCCTGGGCCTGGCGGTGCCGGATGACCCGGTGCTGAAGCAGCGGGTGGAGCAGCTCGAGCCGGCCGGCTCGGCCAGTGCCCCGCACTGACGAGCCTCCGCGCGCAGGGGGAGCTCGCTAGACGATGACGTGGGCGAGAATCCGCTCGAAGACGCGCGGGCTCGTGCCCAACCAGCGCACCAGGGGACGGCGCAGCCTGGGCCTGTTCGCCAGCATCAGCATTCCCCGCGTCAGCCAGGCGTACTTGCGGAACGCCCGCTGGAACACCCGCTCATAGGGCAGCAACGACTCGCGCGTCGCGCCCTTCGTCAGCGCGTCCGGCAACAGATTCCCCAGCGCCTCCGCGCACGTGAAGGCCAGTGACAACCCCTCCCCCGTCACCGCGTCCACGTACCCCGCCGCGTCTCCCACCAGCGCGAATTGGTCCGCCACTCGCGCCCGCGCCGCTCGCGCCAACGGCCCCGCCCCCCGGGCCTTCGAGTCCGGTTCCGCTCCCGTCACCCGCTCGGCCAACACCGGGAAGCGCGTGAGCAGGGACTCGAAGCCGATGTGCCCCGGCAGCCCATCCGCCCACAGGAAGGCCACCCCCACCCGCTCATCCCCCGCTGGCGTCACGTACGCCTCCACGCCCTCGGACAGGTGCACCTCCACGAAGGGCGCCCAGGGCTTCATCCGGAAGTGCTTGCGCAGCCCGAAGCGCCTCGGCCCCGCGACCTCCAGCTCCAGCCCCTCGGCGCGCCGCAGCGGCGAGGCCAGCCCGTCCGCCGCCACCAGCATCCGCGCTCGCAGCGGCCCGGCCGCCGTCTCCACCTCCCAGCCCTCCGCCGTGCGCCGCTGGCCCAACACCGCGCACCGCTCGCGCAGCTCCACGCCGACCCTCCGCGCCCTCGTGGCCATCGCCGTCGCCAGCGCCACCCGCCGCACGCCCAGTCCTCCAGGCGCCGGCAACCGGCCCTCCGCGCCGCTCCCGTCCTCCTGCACGTAGCGGATGCCCACGAAGGGCGCGCACTCCCTCCGGTCCAGCAACTCGAGCGCCCCGAAGCGCTCCAGCGCCGCCACTCCCGAGGGCATCAGCCCCTCACCACACGCCTTGTCCGGTGGCACGGCGGCGCGCTCCAGCACCACCGTGCGCAGGCCCCGCTTCGCCGTGGTGAGCGCCACCGCCAACCCCGCGGGACCTCCGCCCACCACCGCGACGTCCCAGGCGCTCACTCCCCGCGTCCCGCTCGCGCGAAGGCCAGCGCGCTCTTCGCCATCTCCACCACCAGTCCCACCGTCCCCACCTTCTTCGGCGCCGTCAGCTCGCCCGCGAGGTAGCGCCGCAGCGCCTCGGCCCGGCGCAGCTTCCCGCTCGAGGTGCGCGGCAACGTCCCCGGCTCCAGCACCCGCACCGTGTGCGGCCTCACGCCCGTGCCCGCCACCACCGCCTCGCGCACCCGCTCCTCCAGCCCCTCCACCTCCGCACCCGACGCGCTCTCGGCGAGCACGAGCAGCACCTCGTCCTGCTCTCCCTCGGGCGTGAAGCCCAGCGCCACCGCGCAACCCGTGCGCAGCCCCTCCACTCCCTCCAGGCACTCCTCGAACTCCTGGGGCGCGTGGTTGGCGCCTCGGATGATGACCAGGTCCTTGGCCCGGCCGGTGAGGAACAGCTCGCCGTCCGCCTCGAAGCCCAGGTCTCCCGTGTCCAGCCAGCCCTCGGCGTCCAGCGCGCGTGCCGTGGCCTCCGTGTTGCCGACGTAGCCCACCATCACCGAGGGCCCTCGCGCGAACACCCGCCCCACCCGCCGCTCCGGCAGCTCGTGTCCCAGCTCGTCACGCACCTGCACCTCGAAGCCCGGCACCGGACGTCCCACGGACACCACCTCGCGCGAGCCGTCCACCACGCGCCGCTCCGTGGCCAGCACCCGCGCGTCCACGCCCAGCCCGCGCGGCCCCCGGCCCGCTGGTGGGAAGGTGACGGCCAGCGAGGCCTCGGACAGCCCATACACCGGCCGCAGTGCTCCCGCCTGGAAGCCCCACCGGGAGAAGCGCTCGGTGAAGCGGCGCAGCGTCTCCAGCGACACCGGCTCCGCGCCGTTGAGCGCGTGCTTCCAGCCGGAGAGATCCACGCCCTCCATGTCTGCGTCCTTCACGCGCTTGAGGCACAGCCCATAGGCGAAGTTGGGCGCGGGGGAGATGAAACCGCGGTGCCTCGACAGTGCACGCAGCCACAGCGCCGGGCGCGCGAGGAACACCTCGGGAGGAATCAGCACCAGGTTGCCCGGGTAGTACGCCGCGGACAGCAGGCAGCCGATGAGGCCCATGTCGTGGTACAGCGGCAGCCAGGACACGCCCACTCGCGCCACATCCGGCGTGAGCGGCATCTCCGCCTCCAGCGCCGCGAGCTGCGCCACCAGGTCGCCATGGCGGAGCGCCACCGGCTTCGGGTCCACCGTCGAGCCCGAGGAGAACTGGATGAGGGCGAGCGCCTCGGGACTGGCGGGCACGGCCAGGTCCCCCTCGTCGCGGGACACCTCCTCCACCGTGTGGCAGCCGAGCCTCGGACGCGCCGCCGCCACGGACTCGCCCAGCAGCAGCCTCACTTTCGAATCCGTGAGCACCACCACCGAGGCGGACACCTCCAGCATGCGCGCGGTGGAGCGGTGGTATTCCTCCAGCCGCCCCAACCTCACCGGCGGGTAGAGCGGCACCGGCACCGCGCCCGCGAGCAGCGTGCCGAAGAAGGCATCCATGAAGCCCGGCGAGGTGGGCAGCAACACCGCCACGCGCTCCCCGGGAGCCACCCCCAACCGTTGCAGGCCCGCGGCGGTGCGGCGGGCGCGCCCGTACACCTGGGCCCAGGACAGGGACGTCTCGCGCTCCGCCGCGTCCACGAAGACGAGCCCATGCCGGGTCCGCGCCGCGGCGGCGAGCACCGCATCGAGGGTGGCGTGCTTCACGGAAGGCAGCGCCGCTCCCTTCATGACGCACCTCCCGCGCGCCGCTGTTGCGGTTCCTCGTGCGGTTCCTCGGCGGCGCGCGCCGCCACCAGACGCGCGAGGTCCCCCACGGTGCTCACCTCCACCGAGTCCTCCATCGACAGGCGGATGCGGAAGCGGTTCTCCAACTCCACCGCCAGCACCGTCAGCCCGAGGCTGTCCAACTGCAGGTCCTTCATCAGGTGCTGCGAGGGCTCCACCGGCCCCTTCCAGTCCAGCTCCTGCGAGACGATGCGGCGTATCTCGGAGAGGACGACCAGCTCGTTCTCAACCACGGTGCACCTCCGGGATGAAGCGAGGCTTGTTCGCGAAGGCCTCTGCGTAGGCGGCGCCCAGTGCCTCCTCCTCGGCGCGGATGCGCACCCGGAGCAGCAGGGCATTGCCCAAGGTAAAGACGACGGCCGTCACCCACGCCCCGTGGATGAGCGGCACCGCGGCCAGCTCCAACACCACCGCCACATAGTTGGGATGGCGCAGGAACCGGTACGGCCCCCGCGTCACCGGGGTCAGGTCCGGCACCACGATGATGCGCGTGTTCCAGCGGTCTCCCAGCGAGGCGATGGCCCAGTAGCGCAGCGCCTGGGCCACGAGCGCCACACCGAGCGCGGCAAAGCCAGACGCCCCGGGAAAGGCACGCTCGAGCACCAGCACCTCCGCCGCGCACGCCACGAGGAAGAGCGAGTGAAAGACAACCATCACCCGGTAGTGGCCCTGTCCCGTCTCCACCCCGCCGCGAGCGAAGGCCCGCGCCGCGTTGCGCTTGGAGAGGACGAGCTCCACGAGCCGCTCGGCGGCGAGCAGCCCCAGGAAGGCCAGATAACCCTGCAGGGAGCTCACCATCGCAGCAGCACCAGCTCGGCGCAGAAGCCCGGTCCCATGGCCAACATCACCCCCCAGTCCCCCGGCTGGGCCTTGCCGGACTCCAGCATGTCGCCCAGCACGAAGAGCACGGAGGCCGAAGACAGGTTTCCCACCTCGCGCAGCGAGGCCCATGAGTGCGCCAGCGCCTCCGGCGTCAGCTCCAGCGCCTCCTCGAAGGCCTGCAACACCTTGGGGCCACCGGTGTGCGCCACCCAGTGCTTCACGTCCTTGCGCGTGAGCCCGTGCTCGGCGAGGAAGCCATCCACGTCCCGGCGGATGAACTCGCGAGCGAGCTGCGGCACCTTGGCGGACAGCACCACCTTGAAGCCCGTATCCACCACGTCCCAACCCATGATGCGCTCGGTGTCCGGATAGAGCACCGAACGCGTGGCCACGATGCGCGGGCCGGACGTGGCATTCCCCCGCTCGGCGCCCTGGAGCACCACGCAGGCCGCGCCATCGCCAAACAGCCCCGAGGCGATGATGTTGGGAATGGAGAGATCCTCGCGCTGGAGCGTCAACGAGCACAGCTCCACGGAGAGGAGCAGCGCCGTCTGGCCCTTCCACGCCCGGAGGTAGTCCGAGGCCCGCGCCGTCCCCGCCGCGCCCGCCACGCACCCCAGCCCGAAGATGGGCGTGCGCTTCATGTCCGCGCGCATGCCCAGCCGGTTCATCAACCGCGCGTCGATGCTCGGCGTGGCGATGCCCGTCACCGTGACGAAGAAGACGTGGTCCACGTCCCGGGGCGTGAGCCCGGCACGGTCCAACGCCTTGCGCACCACCTGCTCGCCCAGGTCCAACGCGGCTTGAATCCACGCGTCATTGCGCTGCTGGAACGTGACGAGCGACAGATACCGCTCGATGGGCAGCGCGAGAAAGCGCCCGTCCACCTGGACCGAGCGGTGCAATTCTTCCAGCCGCTCGATGTTGAAGTGCCGGGTGGACCACAGGCCGCGCAGGGCGCCGATGATCTGGTCCTGGGGGACGTAGTGGGGGGGAAGCATTCTCTCCACCGCGCGGATGACGGGAGAAGAGTCCTGGCCTGGTGCGGAGTTCATCGACGCCGTCCCTGGAGTGGAGGGGGAATCGAGGGTTTATCACCCATCCGCGAGAGTGCGACCCCTTGTGAAAAGGGCAAAAGGGCTGACAACTCGAGCCACCACCTCGCGGCACGCGCACGTGTCCGCTGGTGCACAAACCCGCCCCCCAGGGCTGGCCGGGGGCTACTTCCGCTCGAGCAGGGCGAGCCGCAACCCGAGCCCCACGAAGACGAGCCCCGTGAGCCGCTTGAAGACGGTGGACGCGCCCAGGCGGCGCTTCGTCCAGAGCCCGGCCCCGCTCGACACGAGCGCCACCACGCCATTCACCAGCGTGCCCGAGACGTTGAAGATGAACCCGAGCAACAGGAACTGAGCCGCCAGGGGGCCACGCTTCGGGTCCACGAACTGCGGAAGGAAGGCGAGGAAGAACAGGGCCACCTTGGGATTGAGCACGTTGGTGACGACGCCCTGGCGGAAGATGGCCCAGAGCCGGGCGCGCTCGACGGTGGGCGCGGCCAGCGCGGTGTCGCGGCTGACGAGCGCGCGCACGCCGAGGTACAGGAGGTAGGCGGCCCCCGTGAGCTTGACCACTTCGAAGGCGAACGGCACGGCCATGAGCAGGCCCGAGAGCCCCGCGGCGATGGCGAAGGTGTGCACGAGGCACCCGGCCGCGATGCCCAGCGCGGAGACGATGCCCGCCTTGCGGCCCTCACTCACGCTGCGGGCCACCACGTAGAGCATGTCGGGGCCGGGCGTCACGTTGAGCGCGAGCGTCGCGGCGAGGAACACCATCAAGGTCGTCAGGTCGAGCATGGCTGGACTCTATCGCGCGCCGGCGGGAGGACGCGTTGGGCAGAGTCCTTCCCCAGGTGGGACAAAGGAAGGGAACACGGCCGTTGGCGAACGGACAGCACACCCGGTGAAAGCCGGGGGCACGGCGGTTGCTGATGAGGACCCGGCATGCACCGTGCCTTCCTGCTGTGTGCCATGCTGGGCATTCTGCTCTCGGGCGCCGAGGCCGGGGCCGCTCGCCGCGCCGCCTCGAGCCAGAGCACCGAGAGCGCATCGGGGACGCTCGCTCGCCGGGCCGTGGTCCGTGCCTCCCTGTGGGTGGGGCTTCCCTCTCTCACCAGGGTGAGCCGCTCGGTGAACGATGATTGCTCCGGACTGGCGAACCTCGCCTACCGGAAGCGGGGCTTGAACCTGCTGCCCGAGCGCACCAACCCCGGAGAGGGAGGAGTCGCCGCCATCTACCGCAAGGCCCGGTCACTCGACGCGCTGCACGACGAGCCGCGCCCGGGAGACCTGGTCTTCTTCCGGGAGACGTACGACCGCAACGGCGATGGGCGGCGCAACGACGGGCTCACGCACATCGGCGTGGTGGAGCGCGTGGAGCCGGACGGCACGGTGACGTTCGTTCACCGCGCGGGCGGAGGCGTGAAGCGCTCGAAGCTGAACCTGAGCCAGCCCGGCGTCCGCAGGGACGCCCAGGGCCGGGTGCTCAACGACTACCTGCGCCGCCCGGAGAAACGCGTGCGGCCGCGGCTGGCGGGCGAGCTGCTCGCGGGCTTCGCCACCGTGGACCAGCGGTGGTTCACAACTCCTTGACGAACGCGGCGCTATCCCGGCATGACGATGGACTCCCCGTGCTTCATACCAGGGGCGCCGCCTCGCCGGTCTCACGGGGAATCTGCATGCGAGGCTCGGTCTGGATGAGCTCGGAGAACAGGGTCTCCAGCTGCTCACCCATGACGGCCAGCTCCTCCTTCGTCATCATCTTCTTCACGTCCTTGAAGAGCACGCCCTCCTCCTCCTCGACGTGGTGGTCCACCATCTCCTGGAGCAGCTTCATCTTGGCCCTGAACTGCATGTCGGAGGGGTCCATGTCGAGCAGATCCGCGATGATGCGCTTCATCGCCAGATGTTCCTCCACGGCCTCCTGGAGCTTGTCCGCCGTGGGCCCGACGTAGACGCTGGGGTAGAAGATCTTCTCCTCGATGGACGAGTGCGCCGCGAGGTTGTCCGCGATGCGCGCGAACAGGTCCATCAGCGACTCGTCGCCGCCGTCGATGGCCTTCTCGAACTTCTCGAACAAGTCTTCGACCTCGCGGTGCTGCTGCTTCAACAGTTCGATGGCGTCCATGGTGTCTCTCCCGTGCTGCGTGAGTTCCATCCGGTGCGGTGGACCTAATGTCGGCACGTCATCCGGGGACGCCAACTGGAAGGCCCCTCCCCCGCCAGGGGACGTGCCAGAGCAGGTGTGGAAGCCCCGGATGCATGCCCGCTCCCCGACGGGACGTGCACGGCGGTGGCCGCTTGCCGCCTCCAGGTGGCCTTCCCTCCAGAAGGAGCGCGCCAACATTCTGCCTTGACGGAGCGGGTACACTCAGCGACCCGGGCCGGCACGAGGAAACTCCGTGTCACGGACTATCGCCACGACGGGAGGCACGGCGGCCGATGTCGACCGGCTCCGCCGGCTCTTGTTCACGCTGGGCCGGCAGCACTCGCTCCGGGACCCGCTGGCCAGACACTGCGAGCGGATGGAGCTCACCGCACCGCAAACCCATGCCCTGCTGTGGCTGGGGCAGGAAGGCGCCCTCACCATGGGCGAGCTGGCCCAGCGGCTGGGCATCACCGAGAAGACAGTCACCGGCGTGGTGGACAGGCTCGAGCGCAGTGGCCACGTGCACCGCGAGCGCAACCCCGACGACCGCCGCGTCATCCGCTGCCGGCTCACCGCATCGGGCGCCCGGCTCCGCCGCAAGCTGGATGCCTCCGTCACACAGGGGATGGGCCAGTTCCTGGAGCACCTGGACACCACCGACCGGCGGGCCCTCTTCCGCATCCTGGAGAAGCTCATCGCCTCGGACACGCCGAAGACAGGGCCACGAGACTGAGCGGATGGATGGAGCGGACAGAAGACACCGGAGGCCATGGACGAGTGCGTCCGGCTGCGCTTCACTGCGGCCGATGACTCCTCACGAAGCAGAGAAGGCCCTGGCGGACGCGGAAGTCGTGCCGTGCATGGAGACACAACTGGCGGACGCCCGGATGCTGGTGGAGGCGTGCCTGGCCGAGGACGTTCCCGCCATTGTCCACCGCGAGGCGTGTAGCAAGCCGAGCTGCTCTCCGAAGTTCCAGGTGCTCGTGCGCTCCGAGGATGCTCCCCGGGTCGCGAAGCTGCTTCAGCAGCGCTGGCTGGACAGCCTGCAGCGAGAGGGCGTCATCCCCGAGGGCCGCGGTCCACGGGAGGTACCGGAGGACGGCGAGCTCCCCTGCCCCGCGTGCGGCACGGCCGCCCCCCTGGTCGAGGGCGCGTGCAGCGACTGCGGGTTGCAGCTCGAGTGAGCCGGCCACCCGCTGGCGGGGGCTACGGACTGGTGACGGCGGAAGGCGCCTGGGCCTGCACCACCTCGGCGGTGGGCGCCTTCACGGGCTCGAGCAGGGTGAGGTCGGCCACCACGGGGTAGTGGTCGGACGCCTTCACGCGCAGCACCTTGCTGCTCTTGGGCATGAAGCGGTCACAGGCCAGCACGTAGTCGATGCGCACGCTGGGGAGGATGGGCAGCGGATAGGTGTCCGCGGAGCCCTGGCCGCGCAGGGCAAACGCATCCAGCAGCTCGCGCTTGAAGAGGCGCACGGCACCTGAATCGGGCGTGTCGTTCATGTCACCCATCAGCAGCTTGGGCCTCGGATCCTGGTCCATCAGCTTCATGATGGCCACGCTCTGGCGCACGCGGATGTTCCCGTTGAAGGGGCGCCGCGTGAGGTGAGTGACATAGACGCTTACCTCCTGCCCATGCACCTTCATGAGGATGCGGGCCACGGTGCGCGGCTCGGCGCCGGGTTCCACGGGCAGCGGATGCTGCTCCACGGACTCCAGCGGGAAGCGGGAGAGGATCGCCACGCCATAGTCCCCACCGTACAGGGTGGTGGTGCGGAAGTGGGCGAAGTAGGGCAACCCGGTGCGCTGGGCCAGCACGGCGGGCTGATCCAACCCATGGGAGCGCCGGGTGCGGACATCCACCTCCTGGAGAGCAACGATGTCGGGCGCGGCGGAGTGGATGGCTTCAGCCACCTTGTCGAGACCCTGGCGGCCCGACTGGATGTTGAAGGTCATCACCCGCAGATCACCTTCGGCGTGCGCCGGCGCGGCCGCGGGGACCGTCAAGGCTCCGGGAGCCGAGAGCGCCACGGGAGTGGGCTCGGCGCGAAGGAGCTGCGGGTTGGAGGCACACGCGAGCGGGGTCGCGAGGAACAGGCCGGCAAGGAGTCGGTCAATTCGCATGAGGGTGGGGAGGGATCATCTCAGCAATCCGCAAGCCCGTCTTCACGCCCCTCTGAGTCAGGCCGGAGAGCAGCCAGGTAACCCGAGAGGACACCCCTGTACCGGCGGTGAAGGTCATTCACCTGGAGGGAATCTTCAGACCAGGCAGGCGTTCTGCGGCCCAACTCTCGGTAAAGCACCCACGCACGGATGGAGGAAATCATGATGGGCCTCGAGGGGATACGGTGGCTCCGGACAGCAGGCGCCCTGCTCATTCTCGCGCGGATGGTCATCGCCCAGCCAGCCCACGCAGCGGACGCGACCGGCTCGCGGAAGGCCGGGGACGTCGTGATGGAGAGCGGCGCGGGAAAGACGCCGGAGGGAGAGACGGTTCCATACGAGCTCGGCACCTTGTTCGTTCCGGAGAACCGGGCGGCGCCTCACAGCCGGCTCATCGGCGTCGGGTTCGCCCGCATCCGGGCAGCGAGCCCCACCGGAGGCCCACCGGTCTTCATTCTGACCGGCGGTCCCGGCAGCACCCTTCTGAGCACCTTGACCGACAGCGACGCGGCTTCGCGACGCCGACTGGCTCTGTGGGTCCAGTACAGCGCCGCGGGCGACGTGGTGGTCGTGGACCAGCGCGGCTATTCGAAACGGGGCGAGGTATTGGAGTTCACCACTCCAGAGCAGCCTCTGGATCGGCCGCGCTCCCTGGCCGAGAACGCCGACAGCCTGGTGCAGGCGGCCAAGGCGGCGGTTGCGGCCCACCCCGACAAGGATCTCGCCGGGTACACCATCGCCCAGTGCGCAGAGGACGTGAACGACCTGCGGCGGGCGCTCGGGTACAGCCAGGTCACACTGTACGGAGCAAGCTTCGGCTCGCAGTGGGGCTTCGCGGTGATGCGGCTTCACCCGGAGATCGTGGCGCGAGCGCTGCTCACGGACGTGGAGCCGTTGGACTACGGCTATGACATGCCGTCGCACGTCTTCGCGGCGCTCCAGCGGATTGCCTGGGATGCCGATCGGGATCCTGGACTTGCGCCCTATCTGCCGAAGGGCGGAGTGATGGGGGCGCTGCGCGCGGTTCGCGACCGTCTCGCGAGCGGGCCCATCAAGGTCAAGGTCAAGGATGAGACGACGGGCAAGGCCCAGACCGTGACGCTCGGGTTGGAAGACTTTCAGGATTCGCTGCTCAGGTCAGCGGAGACCTGGCCCGCCTTCATTCTGTCCCTCTATCACCGTCACTACGACGACTGGGCGCGTGAGGTCATCCACCAGCGCAGGAGCGTTGAGCCCGCCGCGCTCATTGGTCCGCTGATCGATACGAGCCTGGGGGTATCCGCCGAGCGTGAACATCTCCTGCGGACCGACTCAGGCATCGACTTCCTGGGCACGGGGGCATTCCATTCCTACATCGCCTCCGCACCTGCCTGGCCGACGCCGGACCTCGGCGATGAAATGAGGCTCACGGTTCCGAGCCCGATTCCCGTGCTCTTCTTGCATGGGGACTGGGACACCTCCACGCCCATCGAGAACCTGTTGAACATCCTGCCGTACTTCACCAACAGCCGGGCGATCCTGGTCCACCGCGGCACGCATGGTGATCGCAAAACCCTGCGCGAACAGCACCCTCAGCTCTGGGCTCAGCTCATCGAATTCTTCAAGACCGGAGACACACGAAACTTTCCGGTCCACGTGACGCTCCGCGCTCCCGAGTTCCAGCGGCCGGCGTTCCCAGCGCCCGCCAGGCCCGCCTTGTGACGAGACCGCGCTGGAGGACCTAGAGCCACGCGAAGGCATCGCGCAGCGCCTCGCGGCCACCGCTCTCGAGCACCTGGCCATGGCAGGGCACCACGCGGTCGAAGTCCCACGTGAGCACGCGGTCCCGCCACGCGCGCAGCGAGGCCCGGTCCTTCACCATGGACTTGAGCAGCCACGTGGGAGCCAGACGCCCGTAGGCCCCGCACAGCTTGAGGTAGGTCCGCGTCACCCACGAGGGCGAGTCGTGGATGTTGAAGGCCAGGTCGGTGAGCAGCAGCGTCCGGCTGGGGCGGTGCAGGAAGACGAACTCCTCGAGCTTGGGGATGCCGTGCGTCAGGAGCAGCTCGACGGTGGGTGACTGGCCCACGTCCAGCGTGTCCGACAGGTCCACGTCGATGCGCAGGTCGGGCCGCTTCTTGCGCAGCCCCGCGGGCGCGAGCACCTTGGCCGAGGGGTACGCGGCGGCCCAGTCCCCGAGCGACACGTGGTGCATCACATTGGGCGCCACCAGGAAGCGCACCGGCCCCAGGGCATCCACGGCGCTCCGAGCAGCCGCGTCCAGCTTCACGGGGGAGTGCAGCCACAGTCCTCCGTCCGGCAGGCGGACGACCGTCATCCGTCCGCCCAGCTCCATGCCCCCGATGCGGAAGGGGACATCCAGGACGAAGAGGTCATCGGACAGCGGACGCAACATGGCGGGCTCCTTGGTTGCCGACCGGCGAACCAAAAACCAACCCACGTCCGGAATCAACGCCAGCCATGGGCTCTCCAGGCAGGAAGACACGGTCCAGGACCCGCGCGCCCTGCAAGCAGGCATCGGATTCCGCTCCTTGGAGGGACACCGGGCGCTCGGCTAGAAGGGGCGGATCTTCTCCCGGGGCCAGGCGGCTCGGGGGCCCATCTGGAGAGCGCCTTGATGCGGTCACGGTTGCCAGGACTGGATGGCTTGCGGGCGCTGTCGATCGGCCTCGTCATCCTCTACCACTGCGCGCACACCGAGGGCTTCCCCGACATCGCGCTGCTCAAGGCGGTCGCCCGCACGGGAGTCGTCGGCGTCCAGGTCTTCTTCGTCATCAGCGGCTTTCTCATCACCTGGCTGCTGCTGGGCGAGGAGGAGAAGACCGGCCGCATCGACCTCAAGGGCTTCTATTACCGGCGCGCGCTGCGCATCCTTCCGCCCGCATTCGTGTATCTGGCGGTGGTGGCGGTGATGGCGGCCTTCCGGGGGCTCCCCGTGACGAACCGGGAGTTGCTCGCCTCCGTGTTCTTCGTCCGCAACCTGAACCTGGGGGACTCCGCCTTCACGAAGCACTTCTGGAGCCTCTCCATCGAGGAGCAGTTCTACCTCGTCTGGCCGCTCCTCCTGATGTGGCTGCCGCGCCGGGCACGGCTGTGGGCCACCGCGGGGTTGATCTGCGCCGAGCCGCTCTGGCGCCAGCTCAACACCTGGCACTACGGCGCGACGCAGGTGATGTGGACCCGCACGGATCTGCGTTACAGCGGTCTGCTGGTTGGGGCCCTCCTCGCGTTGGTGCTCGAGGCGCCGCAACTGAAGGCGAAGCTGGACAGGCTCCTGGCGTTCGGTCCCTGGCTGTTCGCGGTGGCAGGGGCCACACTGATGGGACTGATGCACATCTTCCCGGAAGCGAGCTCCAAGCTCCTCCAGGTGGATCCAGGCCTCATCCAGGCGCTCCTCATCGTCGTGATGCTGGTGGTGCTGGTGGAAGGGCGCGGCGGCGTGTTCTCGTCCTTCTTCGAACTGGCCCCCATCCGATGGGTCGGGCGAATCTCCTACAGCCTCTACCTGTGGCAGCAGTTGTTCTGTTTCGAGAGCACCGGCCCCTGGTTCGAGCGCTTCCCGTTGAACGTGCTCGCTTCCTTCGCGCTCGCCGCCGCGAGCTATTACTTCATCGAGCAGCCCGTGCTGCGCTGGCGCGACCGCCGGCGCCAGAAACCGGCCCTCGCTCCAGCACCTGGAGAACCCCTTCCATGAGCTCTCGATTGCCAGGACTGGATGGCCTGCGGGCGCTGTCGGTCGTGCTCGTCATCCTGCACCACGCCGTTGGCACCGAGGGCTTTCCCAGGAGCCACACGCTCGAGCGGATCGCCGAGGCGGGAAACATCGGCGTCCAGGTCTTCTTCGTCATCAGCGGCTTTCTCATTACCTGGCTGTTGCTGGGCGAGGAGGAGAAGACCGGCCGCATCGACCTCAAGGGCTTCTATTACCGGCGTGCGCTGCGCATCCTTCCGCCCGCCTTCGTGTACTTGGCGGTGGTGGCGGTGGTGGCGAACCTCCGGGACACGCCCATCGCGATGCGAGAGCTGCTCTCCGCCGCCCTCTTCGTCCGCAACCTGGGGCCGGTGGACTCCACCTATACGCGCCACTACTGGAGCCTCGCCATCGAGGAGCAGTTCTATCTCGTCTGGCCGCTGCTGTTGATGTGGCTGCCGCGCCGGGCGCGGCTGTGGGCCACCGCGGGGTTGATCTGCGCCGAGCCCGTCTGGCGTCAGGCCAACACCTGGCTCCTTGGCGCGGCCCACGTGAACTGGGTCCGCATGGATTTGCGCTACAGCGGGCTGCTGCTCGGCGCGCTCTTCGCGCTGGTGCGCAAGGAGCCGCGGCTGAAGGCGAAGCTGGACAGGCTCCTGGCGTTCGGTCCCTGGCTCTTCGTGGCGGCCGGGGTCGCGCTGGTGGCGCTGCTGGCCACTCCCCTGGACGCACAGCCCAGGCTCTTCCGGGTGGATCCGGAGCTCCTGAAGTCGCTCCTCATCGTCGTGCCGCTGGTGGTGCTGGTGGAAGGGCGTGGCGGCATGTTCTCGTCCGTCTTTGAACTGGCCCCCATCCGATGGGTTGGGCGGATCTCCTACAGCCTCTACCTGTGGCAGCAGTTGTTCTGCACCACGAGCAGCGGCCCCTGGTTCGAGCGCTTCCCGTTGAACGTGCTCGCCTCCTTCGCGCTCGCCGCCGCGAGCTATTACTTCATCGAGCAGCCCGTGCTGCGCTGGCGCGACCGTCGGAGCCAGAAGCCCACCCTCCCGCCCGCACAGGCTCCGTCGTCGAACTGAGTTCACCGGGCGAACAGCCCGTGCAGTGAACGATGCTGGACGCGCCGGGCACGAGGCACGCTCGCTCATGGCCCTTCCGCGCTACGAAGGGCCGCATGAGGCACTCCCCGATGCATCGACGTCTGCTCGATTCCGGTATCACCCTCCTCGGCATGCTGGCGTCGCTGGTCTGGGGCGTCATGGGCCCCATCCACACCCTCTCGATGCGGCTCCGGTGGAAGCGCTTCCGGATGTATCAGTTCAAGGCTCGCCCGGATGATGTGTTCATCGTGACGTATCCGAAGTCCGGCACCACCTGGATGCAGATGATCGTGTGGCAGTTGAAGTCCGGGGGGAGCCTGGACTTCCGTCACATCGAGGACGTGGTGCCCTTTCTGGACCGGTGCGGCGCCGCGGATCTGCCCCGGCTGGAGGCGCTCGAGTCCCCCCGCTTCTTCAAGAGCCACCTACCGTATGAGGACGTGCCTCGGGGCGGCAGATACATCTACGTCGTCCGCAACCTCAAGGACGTCGCCGTCTCGTATTACCACCACTACCTCCTGATGGAGGACTTCAAGGGTGGACTCAACGTCTTCGTGAAGATGCTGGTGACGCGGCGCACGAACGGAGGGAGCTGGGCCCGGCATGTCCTCTCGTGGCTGGAGCACCGGAACGACCCGAACGTGCTGTTCCTCTCCTACGACGAGATGCAGGCGGATCTGCCGGGGACGCTCCGGCGCGTGGCCCGGTTCAGCGGCCTCACGCTGGATGAGGCGCTCATGCCATTGCTCGTGGAGCAGTGCGGTGTGGCCTTCATGAAGAGACTCGAAGCCAGGTTCGACCCGCGTTTGAGCCGCCGTGGAAATTTCGTCCGCAAAGGCGAGACGGGCGACGGGCTGCGCGAGCTGGACGCGAAGCTCCAGGCGGATGTGTTGTGTGAAGAACAGCGGGTTTTCGACCGGGCCCGGGAGCTGGATGCCTCGGGCGCTCTAGAGCGGCTGCTGCGCGGAGAAGTCCTCTCTTCACACGATGCGTCAAAGGAAGCGACTCACGAAAAGCTGAGAAAGTTACCGTCGTAACTTGTCGTCCCGAAACCGGGTGCGCTTATCATGCGCGCGCCGGGAACGGTGAGACCTGTGAGTGACCGCACCCGGTGCATTCCGTGGTTCAAACTCGTATCAAGTGGAGGATTCAATGACTGATTCCCGCATTGACGAGATTCTGACCGGCTGGCTTTCGGGTTCCGAGTCTGCCTTTGGAATGAACAACCCCGCGGGGCCGCTGTATATCGGCGGCGAGGCCACCGAGGCCGCGCTGACCAATTCGACTGATGCGCTGTACACCGGCTGTAGCTCCTGCACTGGCTCCCTCCACAGCTACTGCTGCTGATCTCTGGCTGAGGCAGTGCTTGCCGTTCGCCGTGCGGCACCGGACGCTCCAGCTCCGATGCCGCGCGGTGGTCGTGAGAGGAATTGATTCCTGGGGGAGAGCCTTCGCATGGAGAACTCGGAAGGATTCGCACGTCCGGTGGCCACGCTCATCGAGCCATTCCTCGAGACGCTGGCCGAGCGGATCGGCCGGGTGAGCGGCCTCGGTGAGCGCGAACGTGCCATCGTCCTCGCGGCCGCCGATGCAGGCCTGCGCAACAACGCCCAGCTCAAGCTCAACCGGGTCTTGCTGCTGGAGCTCCACGCCGCGGGACTGACGGGCAGGCTCGACGCGGCCGACGAGCAGCGACGGTGGGCGCAGTTCATCGACCTGGCCCGCACCGCACCGTTCTCCGAGCACCTGCGCCGCCGCTACCCGACGCTGCACGAGCGGCTCGCCACCGCCTGCCGATTGCAGCTCGACGCGGTGCTCACCCTGGTGGAGCGCTTCGTCGCGGACCGGGACGCCCTCACCGGATTGCCGGGCCGGCCCGGCGGAGAGCTGCGCGCCCTCAGTCTCGGCGCGGGTGACTCCCATCGTGGCGGCCACACCGTGGCCCGGCTGGACTTCGAACAGGGCACGGTGATGTACAAGCCGCGCCCGGTCCAGGTCGACAGCGCCCTGGAGACAGTGCTGGACCTCGTCCTGGCCGGCACACCCGCCCAGGAGCGGATACGGATTCCGCAGGTACTGGTACGCGACGGCTACGGTTGGGCGGAGTTCGTCGAGCACCGCTACTGCGAGGACGAGGCCGAGCTGACCCGCTTCTATCTCAATCTCGGCCACTGGCTCGCCGTGATGCGGCTGGTGGGCGGCACCGACCTGCACTCGGAGAACCTCATCGCGCATGGCCCGGTCCCCGTGGTGGTGGACGTCGAGAGCCTGTTCACTCCGGACCCCACGGTTCCCCCCTCCGGCCGGGGAGATGCGGTGGACATCGCCGCGAAGACGATCCGCGGCACCGTGCTGCGCACCGGCCTCCTGCCCCTGCGTACAGCGGGCCTCGCCCTGGCGGGCGTAGACATCTCGGCCGTGGGCGCGCTGCCCGGGCAGCAACCGAAGATCCCCGTTCCCACCATCGTCGACGGAGGCAAGGACACCGCACGCCTGGGAATGACCACGGCGGACCTGCGGCCGACGAAGAACCATCCCAGTCCGCGGCCGGTCCTCGAACGCTACTGGGACCAGATCGTCACCGGCTTCCGGGACCTGACCGCGCACCTCGGCAAGCTGGACGCCGGGCGTGGAATCACCGAGCTGCTGCGGCCCTTCTCCGGCTGCGAGGTCCGGCGCATTCTCCGGCCCACCCAGGCCTATGCAGAGATCGGCCGAATGCTCTGGCACCCCGCCTCTCTGCACAACGAGCCCACCGCCATCACGCGCGCCCGGGACATTCTGCGCCGCAACGCGGAGGCGATTCCCGGTGCACCGACCGAGCCCGAGGAGATCGACCGCGAGATCGGCGACCTGCTCCTGGGGGACGTCCCCGTCTTCACGGCCACCGTGGATGACGTGTTGCTCGAAAGGACCGTGGACACGTGGAGGTCGGCCGACCTCCCCTTAGAGGAAATGACCATTCAGGGAGCACTGGTCAGCGCCTATCTGAACGAGCGGGTCCTGCCACCGCGCAGGCAGACCCCCACACAGCAGCGGCGCCGAGAGCAGCTGGACAGCCGCCGCAGGACGCTCGCCGCCAGGATGGTCAAGATGATGGGCGACGCGGCCATCCGCGGCACGGACGGCACTGTCACATGGATCAGCCCCGTGCTCACCGAGTTCGGCTGGGCCATCCGCCCGTTGACCGCCGACGTCTACAGCGGGCAGGGAGGGGTCGCGGTCGTGCTCGCCGAGTACCTGAACGAGGTGCGTCACCGGCGGGCCGATGCGGTGGAGGGCCTGGCGGACACCCTCGCCGGCACCATCGCGGTGCTCCGCGCGACGGAGGACCACGTGCCCACCCAGCAGCTCGGTGCGTTCCTGGGCCTGGCCTCCCAGGTGTGGACCTGGAGCACGCTGCACGACCTGCTGGGCGAGCCGTGGATGCTGGAGCGTGCGCGCGCCCGCGCCGAGGTGCTCAACCAGCGGATGACCGAGGAGGACCGCCTGCTGGAGATCATCGGCGGAGTGTCCGGAGTCATCGTGCCGATGCTCAACCTGGCCGAGCAGACTGGAGAGGAGCGGTGGCTGCGCACCGCCATCGCGGCCAGCCACCGGTTGGAGAGCACCGCGCAGCGGGATGAGACCGGCGCACGATGGTCGACCTCGATGTTCCCCGAGGCCATCGGCGGTTTCGCCCACGGCGCGACGGGGATCGGCTGGTCGTTGGCCCGGCTGGGGCTCAGCACCACAGGCACGGGGTCCGACCGTCAACGGTGGCTCGGCCTCGCCGACCAAGCCTTCGCCTTCGAGGAGTCGCTGTACCGCCCGGAAGCGGGCAACTGGGCCGATGCGCGCAAGGGCAGCGCCGTCGACTTCGTCACCGCCTGGTGCCATGGCAGCACGGGCATCGGGCTCGCGGCGTGCGACCTCTACGTCCGCACCGGGGAGCAGCGTCACCTGGACGTGGTGCGACGGGCCTGCGCCGCGGGCTTCCGCGAGGGCTTTGGCTGGAGCCACACCCTCTGCCATGGCGACCTCGGGCTGTGGGAGTTGCTGAACACCGCACGGAGCCTCGACTCCGGCTACTCCGGACCCGACCGCGACTGGATGGACGGTGAGCTGCTGTCCAGCCTGGAGGAGCGCGGACCCGTGGGAGGCCTGGCACGAGAGGCCTTCTCCCCCGGGCTGATGCCAGGGCTCGGCGGAGTCATCCACCTCCTGCTCAGGATGCACCCCGAGCAACAGCTCGCCTCACCACTACTGATGGGCAGGTGCGGCGAGCCGAACCAACGCCCGAGGGCTCTCACCCCGCGCTGATGGGAACCATGGGAGGATCTGCCATACGAGGCCCCGGCATCCTCCCTCCCCTTCTGCTATGTGCTCGCGGCATGGCTCCCGAATCGGACAAGCGCTCAACGGATGCACAGCGGCTCGCGAAGGAGGACTTCTTCGAGAACGAGACGTTCACCGACCTGGACCTCCAGGGGTGCGATCTCGGCCAGAAGGAGTTCTACCGGTGCACCTTCCAGAACTGTCAACTCCAGGAGAGCCGCTGGAAGCGGAGCAAGCTCGAGGCGTGTGTCTTCAATGGGTGCGATCTCACACGCGCACAGCTCCAGGAGACAGCGCTGCGGGACGTGCGCTTCGAGGGCTCGAAGCTGATGGGGATCGACTGGTCGGGCGTGTCGGCCAACCCCGAGCTGGCGTTCGAGGATTGCGTCCTGCGCTACACGTCGTTCGTCGGCCTCAGCTTGAGGCGAACCGCCTTCCTGCGCTGCACCGCCATGGAGGCCAACTTCTTCGACCTGGACCTGACGGAAGCGGACTTCACGGGCACGAACCTCACGGGTAGCAACATCCGGGGTTGCAACCTCACCCGGGCGAACTTCTCCGGCGCGGTGGGTGCCTTCATCGATCCGGCGAACAGGAACAACGTCAAGGGCACCCAGGTTCCCGTGGAGACGGCCGTGCTCCTGGCTCAATCGCTCGGGATGCGTGTCGCGGGCTACTCCGCGGAGACCGCCGAGGGACGAGGCCGGAAGAAGACCCGATAGAAGCGTGCTGCTCCGGGAGCCGGTTCCTCGTTCCATTACCTGTGACGTAATCGCTTTCACTCCCTCGCCCTGGTTATTCACCTCATCGAAGGGACCGCTGGAGGTCCCCTTCCGAAGCTCAACCGAGGTGAGGACCTATGGACAGGCGAGACATCCTGAAATCGGCCGTGGTGGCGGGAGCGGGCGCGGGCTTCATGGCCTGCAGCAGTCAAGCGATGGCCGTGACCGGGGGCCCGGCCGCCTCGCCGACGAAGGCGCCTCCCGCGTCCTTCATCCGGACTCGCGATGGCGTCGAGCTGTTCTACCGGGACTGGGGCACCGGCAAGCCGGTCGTCTTCCTATCAGGCTGGACGCTCTGCTCGGACATGTGGAACTACCAGATGGTTCCGTTGTCAGATCAGGGCCTGCGCTGCATCGCCTACGACCGGCGCGGACACGGCCGCTCCAGTGACCCGGGTCGCGGCTATGACTACGACACGCTGGCCGACGATCTGGCGGCCGTACTCGAGGCGCTGGATCTCCGCGACGTCACGCTCGTGGGCCACTCCATGGCCAGCGGGGAGCTGGTCCGCTACCTGTCGCGGCATGGCCCCGGCCGGATCGCGCGCCTCGTCTTCCTCGCTCCGGCGGCCACGCCCTTCGTGAGGAAGACGGCGGACAATCCAGACGGTGTGGACGAGAGCCTCTTCGAGCACGTCCGCAACAACCTGCTGCTCCGAGACTTCCCGAAGTGGCTGGCCGACAACGCCCCTCCCTTCTTCGTCGCGGACACGTCACCCGCGATCAGGGACTGGGTCATGAGCCAGATGCTGCGGTGCTCGATGAAGGCCACCATCGATTGCCATCGCGCCATGAGCTCGACGGACTTCCGCGCGGAGCTGCCCCGGATCTCCCTCCCGACGCTGATCATCCACGGCGACAAGGATGCATCCGCCCCCCTCCATCTGACCGGGCAGAAGACCGCGCAGCTCATCCCGGGCAGCCGGCTCGTGGTGTACGAGGGCGCGCCTCATGGCCTCTTCGTCACGCACACGGAGCGCCTGAACGGGGACCTGCTGGCGTTCGTGCGGAACGAACGCTGACCCTCCTGGGGTGATGCGTTGGGCCTCGGGTCCTGGGCTATAGTCCGCCTCCGTCGCCAAGGAGTGTGACGGTTGACCCCTCGTCTCATCGCGTTGAGCGGCTCGCTTCGAGGTTCCACCTGGGAGCTCGGGCTCGAGCCCCTCGTCCTCGGCCGCCAGTCGGACTGCCAGGTGCGGCTCGCGGATCCAGTGGTGTCGCGCCGCCACTGCGAGCTGCGTACCACGGGCGAGCACTGGTTGCTGCGGGACCTCGACAGCCGCCACGGCACCTTCGTCAATGGCGTGCCCACGCGTGAGCGGCGGCTGGAGCACACCGATGTCGTCCAGGTGGGCGACAGCTCCTTCCTCTTCCTGTGTGACGACGTGCCGGCCCTCGCCGCCGGGACAGTGGCCACGCCCCCGGATGCCGCCTCGTGGAGCACCGTGCAGAGGCGGCCCGAGGACGTGCTGTACCTCCAGCCGCAGCGGCTCCGGGCGGCACTGGCCAAGGCGGTGGGCCCGAGCCCCGGTCTCATCGCCTCGGACCTCCAGGCCCTGCTCGAGTTGAGCACCGCGGTGCACGAGCTCCAGCAGGTGGAACATCTGGCGGCGCGCATCCTCGAGTTGCTCCTGGCCGTGCTGCCGGCGGAGCGTGGCAGCGTCCTGCTGTGCGAGCCAGGGACCCGGGAGACCGTGGCCGCCGCCTCACACGACCGGCGCGGCGCCAGCGGCACGGCCTTTCCCGTCAGCACCACGCTGGTGGGCCGCGTCTTGGAAGGCAAGGTGGGGTGCCTGTACACGGACGTGGCGGTGGACGGCGGGCTGCGCGAGGCCGAGAGCCTGCACGAGGCCACCGTGCGCTCGGTGCTGTGCGCGCCGCTGACGGGACGCCAGGGGCCGTTGGGCCTGCTCTACTTCGACGCCTCCTCGGGCCACGCCTTCACCGAGCACCATCTGGAGCTGCTCACGGCGGCGGCCGTCATCTCCGCCCATGGGTTGGCCAACGCCCAACACCTGGCCCGGCTCGAGCGGGAGAACCAACGCTTGCAGGGGGCGGGTCTGGAGCACGGTGTGGTGGGCGAGAGCGCCGCCATGCAGCGGCTCTTCCGTTTCATCTCCCGTGCCGCGCCCGTCGACTCGACGGTGTTGCTGCGCGGAGAGAGCGGTACGGGCAAGGAGGTGGCCGCGCGCGCGCTCCACAAAGCCAGCCGGCGCGCCGCCGCGCCCTTCCTCGCCATCAACTGCGCCACGCTCTCGGAGACACTGCTGGAGAGCGAGCTGTTCGGCCACGAGAAGGGCGCGTTCACCGGCGCCGTGGCGCGCAAGGAGGGCAAGCTCGAGCTGGCCCATGGCGGCACCCTCTTCCTCGACGAAGTGGGCGAAATCCCTCCGGCGCTCCAGGCCCGGCTCCTGCGCGTGCTTCAGGAGCGCGAGTTCGAGCGCGTGGGCGGCACCCGTCCCCTCCAGGTCGACGTGCGCCTCATCGCCGCCACCAACAGGGACCTCGAGACCGCCCTGCGCGAGGGCCGCTTCCGCGAGGACTTCTTCTATCGCCTCAACGTCATCTCCTTCACCCTGCCGCCCCTGCGTGAACGGCGCGAGGACATCCCCCTGCTGGCGCGCCACTTCGCCCGGCTTCACGGCGAGCGGCTGCGACAACGCGCCGTGAGCCTCTCGCCCGCCGCCCTCCACGCCCTCGAGTCCTACGACTGGCCCGGCAACGTGCGCCAGCTCGGCAACGTGGTCGAGCGCGCCGTGGTGCTGGGCGCCGATGAGCTCATCCAACCCGAGGACCTGCCCGACGAGGTGCTCGAGGGTGGTGGCGCCGCGTCCAGCCACTTCCAGGCAACCGTCACCTCCACGAAGAAGAAGAGCATCCTCGACGCCATGGAGAAGGCCCGGGGCGACTACCGCGAGGCGGCGGCCCTGCTCGGCATCCACGTCAACTCGCTGCACCGGCTCATCCGCAACCTCGGCCTCAAGTCGCAGCTCTCCCGCTGAGCCCCCCGTCCGGCACGAACCGAGAGGTTTCACCCTGTCCCCCCTCCGGTTCGTGCAGCTAGCCCTCGCCTTCAGGGGGCGTGCTAGGTTGCCGGCTGGCAGGTGAGGCCCATCGCACTGTGAGCGAGACTCCCGACATCTTCCGCCTGGGTGGATACCGCATTGAGTCTCTGCTCGGGCGGGGTGGGATGGGCGAGGTCTACCTCGCCTACGACGAGCGCCTGCATCGTCACGTCGCCCTCAAGCGCATCCGCGCGGATGGTCCCGTCGAAGCGCAGGCCCGCGCCCGCTTCCGCCGGGAGGCACAGGCCGCCGCACGCCTCAACCATCCCGCCATCGTTCAGATCTACGACATCCTCGACACCGAGCACGGCGACTGCATCGTCATGGAATACGTCGCCGGGGAGACCGTGGCGGCCCTCGTGAAGAGGGGCCCGCTCGCGCTCGCCCAGGCCCTGCGGCTGGCCAGCGCGGTCGCCGATGGTCTGGGCGAAGCCCACGCCAAGGGCCTGGTGCACCGGGACCTCAAGGCGGAGAACGTCCTCGTCACGTCCGCGGGCCAGGCGAAGATTCTCGACTTCGGTCTGGCGCTGCCGCTGTGGGGAAATTCCCCGTCGCCCGCGCTGACGCAAGAGGGCGCGCTGCTCGGCACGGTCCACGCCATGTCACCCGAGCAGGCCAGTGGCCGCGCCGTGGATCACCGCTCGGACATCTTCGCGCTCGGCGTGCTTCTCTATGAGCTCGTCACGGGCCGCTCGCCCTTCCGGGGAGCCAACCTGCTCGACACGTTGCGGCGGGTGACGAGCGAGGCTCCTGCACCACTCACAGAGTCGAGGTCCGAGGCGCCCGGTGAGCTGGTGGCACTCGTCGCCCGGTTGCTCGAAAAGGAGCCCGAGCGCCGGCCCCAGAGCGCGCGCCTGGTGGCAGCGGAGCTCGCGGCACTGGCTGTCCGGGTACCAATAGACGTTCCTCCCTCCCTCTCTCACGAGGAGGAACCCCCACGGCCCACTCCAGCGGTGAGGGAGCCATCTGGGGACGAGCCCACCGTGTCGCGCGCCCTGGCAGCCAGGGTGGCCCCCGTCCCACCCGCCTCCGCCCCGGAGGCGCCCGCGTCCGGCGACGCGTCGATGTCAGACTGGCGGCCCGAGGAGGGACAAGCCCTGCCGCGCCGTCCCCACTGGCGTCTCGTGGAGCGGCTGGGGGAAGGTGGCTTCGGCGACGTGTGGCTGGCGGCGCACGCGGTCACCGGCGAGCGCCGGGTCTTCAAGTTCTGCGTCGAGGCCGAGCGGCTCCGCGCGCTGCAACGCGAGGTGACGCTCTTCCGCCTTCTCAAGGAGGCCCTGGGCGAGCGCGAGGACATCGCCCGCCTCCTCGACTGGAGCTTTGACGCACCTCCCTACTTCCTCGAGTCCGAGTACACCGCGGGCGGCTCGCTCATCGACTGGGCGGCCCGCCAGGGTGGACTGGGGGCGGTGCCGCTCGAGACCCGGTTGGAGCTGGTCGCGCAGGTGGCCACCGCGCTCGCCGCGGCCCACTCGGTGGGCATCCTCCACAAGGACATCAAACCGGCCAACGTGCTCGTCCACACCGTTCCTGGAGGTCCTCCGTCCATCCGGCTCGCGGACTTCGGCATGGGCCTGCTCAACGACCGGAGCGTGCTGGAGGCCCAGGGCATCACCGCGCTCGGCTTCACCACCGCCGATGGGGAAGGAGCGAGCCATGGCGCGGGGACACTGCGCTATCTGGCCCCCGAGCTGATGAATGGCCAGCACGCCACCCTCCAGGCCGACATCTACTCCCTGGGCGTGCTGCTCTACCAAATGGTGGTGGGGGACTTCTCGCGCCTGCTCGCGCCCGGCTGGCAGCGGGACGTGGAGGACGCGCTGCTGGCCGAGGACATCGCCTGCTTCGTGGATGGAGACCCAGCGCGGCGCACGAGCGATGCGCGCGAGGTGGCCGAGCGGTTGAGGAGCCTCGAGAGGCGCCGCGCGCAACGCGAGGCGGAAGCGCGCACCCGGCTCGCGCTCGAGCAGGCCCGGAGGCGCCGCGCGCTGGCCGGATGGGGGGCCGTTGCGCTGGCCCTCATGCTCGCGGTGGTGTCCGTCTTCGCCCTGCAAGCGGTCCGTGCCGGGGAGCAGGCGCAGGCCGCCCGCGCGGAAGCGGAGCTGCGGCGGCAGCAGGCGGATCGGCTCATCTCCTTCATGTTGGGAGACCTGTACGGCAAGCTCGAGCCCATCGGCAGGCTCGCCATTCTCCAGGACGTGGGAGACAAGGCGCTGGAGTACCTCGCCACGGTGCCGGAAGCGGAGCAGACCCCCGAGGAGCTGATGCAGCGCTCCAAGGTATTGGGACAGATCGGACAGGTGCGCTTCGGCCAGGGGCGGTTCGCGGAGGCCTCGCGGGCCTTTCTCGAGTCGCTCCAGGTGGCCCGCGGTCTCGTGGCGCGTGAGCCAAACAATGGCGGGTGGTTGTTCGCGCTCGGCCAGAGCGAGTACTGGGTGGGCTTCGCGCTGACGCAGCAGAAGGACCTGAAAGGCGCCCTGCAACACTTCGAGGCCTACCTCGACATCTCGCGACGCCTGGTGGCGATGGATGCGCGCAACACCGACTGGCAGCTGGAGCTCGCCTACGCGCACAGCAACATCGCCTCCATCCAACAACTCCTGGGAGACGGCCAGGCGGCGAGCAGCGCCCTGGGGGCGAGCGCCACCATCATGGAGACGTTGCGAGCGCAGCGTCCGGAGGACGTGCTGCTCCAGCGCGAGCTGGCCCAGGTGTACGCGAAGCTCGGAGACGCCGCGAGGAGCCGGGGAGCACTGCCCGAGGCGCTGAAGTGGTTCCGGCAGAACCTCACGCTCCTGGAGTCCCTGGCCGCCGGGGCGCCGGAAGACGCGGGCCTGCGGCGCCTGCTAGGGATTGCCCGCAGCCATGTGGGAGACATCCTGCTCTTCCAGGGGGACACGCGCGGGGCGCTGGCGCAATACGAGGCAGAGCTCGACCTGGCCCGGAGCCTCGCCGCGCATGACGCGGACAACGTCACGTGGCGTGGCGAGCTGCTGCTGCGCTACGAGAAGGTGGGCCGCTGCCAGCGGGTGCTGGGGAATCTGGCCACCGCGCGCGCCCTGTTCGACACGGAGCTGCGCACCGCCACGGAGCTCCTGGCGAAGTCGCCCGAGCACCGGGGGTGGCGTTTCGCGCTGGCGCGCGGCCACATGTCGCTCGCCTCCGTGGACGGGGCGCAAGGCCAGGAGACGCGGGCTCGTGGCCACCTGAGGGAAGCCCTTGCGGTGCTGGAGAAGCTGTGCGCGGAGGCTCCAGCGGAGCGCGACTTCTCGCTGTGGCGGGCGTCCGGCCTGTGGCAGCTCGGGCTGCTCGAGACGCGCGCCGGAGCCGCCGCTCATGCGCGCACGGCATGGGAAGAGGCCCTCGCCTCACTCGGCCCCGGGGAGCAGGCTCCGGAGCCGTCTGTGCTCGACCTCCGGGCGCGGCTGCTGCTGGGGCTCGGCCGCGCGGACGAGGCCCGCCCGTTGCTCGAGACACTGGACTGGATGGGATACGCGGACGAGGAGTCGCTGCGTGTCCGCCGTTCGCTCATCGCTGGAGGAGGTGCCTCCACGGCGCGAGCAGGCCCGTAGCGGCGGCTCGGCTCCCGCCGCCTGTCAGTGCCCAGTGGGAGGCGGCGGCACGGTGCGAGGCTCGAGGACCATCTGGGGGTCCTGGCTCGACTGCTTGGGGATTGGCTGGGAGTCCTTGCCGGGCAGCGAGTGGTTGGCGGACACCGTCAGGGACAGGCCCACGGTGAGAGCCTCTCTGTCAGTGGTCAGCGTATTGGTAATGATCAGGGTGACCGACTCCGGCGTGAACTTCTCGACGGCCAGCGTCCCTGCTCCATCCAGAAGTGTCCGGGGTCCCGATGTCTGGCCTTGTGTGAGGGTCACGAAGCCGACGTTGGGGTCGTCGGAAACCCTGCGCAGCGATACCGCGTCGATGCTCCAGCGGTCGGCATCGCGCAGCTGGTATGTCACCTGGTACTCCTGCCCGATGAAGAGCCGCACCTGGGTGGCGTCCCTGTCAGTCTCCTTATGATTGAAGGACCAGGTGGCGAAGGTGTCGTTCGTCATCTGCACGATCACGTCGATGTCGAGGGGAGTGATGTCGTTGGCCATGGGATCCTTGCGGAGAAGGAGAGAAGGGCCTGTTTGTAGCGCGTTTGCATCATGGAGGCCATGAGTCACCACACCTTCCACCAGGGCTTCTTTTGTGGAGGTGGGGCGGGCGCCTCACTGTGCTCGCCCCCCGTCGCACTCAAGTCGTCACATCGAGGGGCTACGCGCTGGCCTGCCTCCGCTTACGGCGGGCCAGTGTGCTCAGGAGGATGAAGCCTCCCAGATGATCCAACCTATGCATTATCCGTACACAAAGCCCGCCTGAGTCACGTCCTATTGCAGGCGTACTTTCAGGTGCTCCACCGTGTCATTGGGCCGCCCCATGAAGGTGTCGAGCAGGCGTTCCTCGACATTGGGCTGCTCCCAAACAGCCAATCGTTCGAGCCCGATACACTCCTGGGGTTCGGCATTTCTCACATTACCGACGGTATCGAAAATCTTGCAGCGACGGAAGTTCCCCACGTCCTGCTTGAATTGGACAATCGGTTGAGCCAGAGGCTCCTCAATCTCTCTCCATCCAATAATCTCCCACGGACTCAGGTCCGAATGGCGGATAGCCACCTTGAAGAGAATTGACTTGGATGCAATCCGATCAAGGTCTGAGTCAGGACTTTTGGTCCTGTACTCGTAAAAGGCATCATGCGGTGGCTCGAGGACCCTCCCGTAGCCAAAGGAACCATCGGCAAGGGGGATCCTCAGAAAGGATCCAGGTCTATGCATGATTGTTTTCGCCATTTCCTAATATCCCGTGGGTCTCCGACCCATCCACGGCCGCCTTGGCGGTCAAGCAGAGCAAGAGCACACTACCGGCTGCCGCGGTAACCGAGCCGCCAGTGACGACGAGCTCTCCCGCCGCGCCACCCGCCCCGACTTCTCCCGCGGTCGTGCCGCCTTCTGGCACGAGCCGGAGCACGCCGCGTGGGATGCCATCACCCAACCCCTCGCCAGAGAGCCCTTCCAGTGGAGGTGACGAGGGTGGGGTCAGCGGCACCGCTGGCGAAGCCGCCCCCAGCGTTGCCGCCACAGGGACTACTTCCATGCCAGCGCGAGCTGAATGAAACGCTTCACTCCGTGTCCCCGACACAACGTAACGGCGAGGGACGTAAACACAGCGCTCTTGCTGGCCAGTGGCGTGACGGACACTCTGGGCAGCGCCGCTGCACCCCACGAGAAACATGCAGAGCAGCACAGCCCACCCGCGTGACATGCCGCGCCTCCTGGCGTTGACTCCGTCCGCCAAGAGAATCAGTCCGCCGTGGCGTCGTGAAGCTTCTGCGTGAGCTCCTGCAACGTCGTGCGCAGACGCGCGAGCTCCGGGAGCGAGAGCTTCATCTTGCACAACAGGGCCAGGGGTATCTCCCTGGCCTTCTGCTGGAGGCGCTTGCCCTCGGCCGTGAGGAACACTTCGACGACGCGCTCGTCCTCACTGCTCCGCCGACGCTCGACGAGCCCCCGGGCCTCGAGCCTCTTGAGCAGCGGCGTCAGCGTCGCCGAGTCGAGGTGCAACCGCTCCCCGATGCGCGAGACCCGTGCCCCGTCCTCCTCCCACAATGTGAGGAGGACGAGGTACTGCGGATAGGTGACGCCGAGTTCCTCGAGCAGGGGTTGATACGCCCCCGTCATCGCACGCGAGGCCGCGTAGAGCGCGAAGCAGAGCTGGTCATCCAGTCGAAGAACGTCGGTCATCGGGTCTCTTCCTACTCTAGCTTTAGTCCCCGCTCAGGCGAGGCGCAGGTCGACGGCGATGTTGCCGCGCGTCGCGTTCGAGTACGGGCACACCTCGTGAGCGGCGCGCAGGAGGGCCTCCGCCTGCTCGCGCGGCAGCTCGGGAATCGAGGCCACCAGTTCCACCGCCAGGCCGAACCCCTGGCCCACGGTGCCAATCGTCACCTGGGCGGTGATGCTCACCGGCCCCGTGGTGATCTTCTTCGCCCGGGCCACATGGGCCAGGGCGCTCCCGAAGCACGCCGAGTAGCCGGCGGCGAAGAGCTGCTCGGGGTTGGTGCCCGCGCCGTTGCCGCCCAGCGCCCGCGGCGGCGCCAGCGCGACATCGAGCAGGCCGTCATCGGTCCGGGCTCGCCCCTCGCGCCCCGCCGTGGCGGTGGCAACAGCGGTGTAGAGGCGCTTCTCGAGGGTCACAGGGGTCTGGCTCATGGTTTTTCTCCTGGTGGAAACAGTGGTCCGTCCGTCGGCGGGGGCCGCTTGCTCCCTCGCCACGGGTTGAATCTAACGCCCCCATTATCGTGCGCAATTAAATCGTGCGCGATTCAATTTCCGGAGGGACGGGAGGCACCGGGCTCCGAGTGGGGCAGGCGGGCATGCAACCGTTACAAAAAGGGAAATTCCGTTCCGGTAGAAAGGCCAGCCCGGAGCAACTTGTGCGGTCACTCGGGGCAGTGGAGTTCCCTCTCGTTCCGAGGGCTTGGACAGGTATTCCCTCCCGTTGGGACAGGTGGGCCGCGCTTTGCACAAGCGGCCGGGCGGAAGGAGTTCCCGCGTGTCCACCCGGTCCCGCTCCGCTGGCTTCACCCTCGTCGAGCTGCTCGTCGCTGTCGCCGTGCTCGGCATCCTGGCGACGCTCGCGGGCCTGGCGGTGTTCCACGGCACCTCCCGCGTGCGTGTGAGCAACGCCGCCTTCGAGGTGGGAGCGCTGTACACCGCCGCGCAGATGCGGGCCACCAGCATGGGCGTGCCCCACTACGTCGTCTTCCATGACGATGGCAGCGAGTTCGGCGTGTTCCTGCTGGAGCGCGCGGACTCGCTCGGCACCTTCAACTGGGCCAGCGACGACGTGGCGAACCCCGCCACCGTGGGCGGCGTCCAGCACGAGCACCTGCGGCTCTCCCACGAGAGCGGCCTGGGCTTCCTGGACCTCGGGGCACCGCGCCCGGACTTCCACGCGCTGCCCGCGCCCTTCACCGCCATCCCGCTCACGCCCTCGGGCTCGGGCCGGCTGCTCGGCGGGTGCACCTTCTGCAGCGAGGGGACGGGGGGCGCCCGCGGCGTCATCCGCTTCTCTCCCGATGGCACCGTGCAGGTGATGACGGGCGGCGCCGAGGCCGGTGGCGTCATCGCCTTCGCGCCCGACTCGCGCACGTCCGGCCCGCCCCGGTGGGTCGTCATCGCCGCGCCCGCCGGTGCCATCCGCGTCTTCTAGGAGGACTCGTCACCATGTCTCCGACGTCTCGCGCCAGCAGGGTCCATGGCTTCAGTCTCATCGAGGCCCTCGCGGCCCTCGCCGTCTTCTCCATCGGAATCCTCGGCGTGCTGCAGATGAACGTGCTGGCCAGTCAGCAGAACGGGCTCGCCCGGCGCCAGTCCACCGCGAGCAAGATTGCCCGGGACCTGGTGGACTCCTTCGAGCGTCTGCCCTTCGACCACGCGCTGCTGTCCGCCGAGAGCACCATCGACCCCAAGGACCCGCGCTTCGCTTCCTTCGACGAGGCGGATGGACGGGTGAAGCTGGCGGACGCGGTGGCGCTGGTCGGGGCGCGCCCGCTGCTCGGCGCGGCGCACGCGAGTGTGAGCACCGAGGGTCCCTACGAGGTGGCATGGCGGGTGGCGCCCGTGAAGAGCGCCGAGGGCACCACCGAGGCCCGGCGCATCCTGGTGATGGTGCGCTTCCCCACCACGTCCGGGAACCTCAAGCAGGTCAACATCTGGGCGGTGAAGTTCAACCCCCAGGCCATCGGCCGGGGCGCCGCGGCCATACCGGAGATCTGAGCATGCGCGCGCCTCGCCGCCCCCGGGGCTTCACCCTCGTCGAGCTGCTCGTCGGCACCGCCATTGGCGCCGTGGTGCTCACCGGCATCGGGCTCGTGTTCGTCTCGCAGGCCTGGCAATACCAGGCCCACGCGAGCCGCCGCGCGGTGCAGTCCAGTGTGCGCCAGGCGCTCGGCTTCGTGGAGCGCCACGTGCGCAACGCGGGCTACGGCGTGGACCCGGACCGGGCCATCCTCGCCTATGACTCCTTCGACGCGGCCAGCAACGCGCACGGCGATGGTTTCCCGGACGGCATCACCGTCCACTCGCGCGACCTGTACTTCCGCCGCCTCGCCACCGAGGTGGGCTCGGACTACCTGCGCTTCGATCGCGAGCTCCAGCGGCCGCTGCGCAAGGGAGAAATCCTGCTCGTCCTCTGCCCCGGCGCCATCCGCTACGCCTATGTGACGGTGGGGGAGACGGCCCCCGTGAAGGCCACCTCCGTCAAGCTGGATACCACTCCCGTTCCGGTGGACTCGCCCTCGGGGCCTCCGGGCGCGCTCTTCCACGAGCAGGCCCAGTTGGCTGAAGACTGCTTCCACGACATGGAGCCTCCCGTGGTGGTGAAGGTGGAGCGCGCCAGCTTCTACGTCGCGGCCTTCGATGATGACGGGAACCCGGCCACTCCCGGCACCACGCCCTACCTCATGCTGCACCGGGGCGTGGACATCAATGGAGATGGGAGCATTGACGAAGCCGATGCCACGCCCATCGCGGTGGGCATCGAGCAGCTCCAGGTGGCCTATATCCTCAACACGCTCGGGGACACGCCGCCGCCGCTCGTGGGCGTGGACGACGCCGTGCCCTGGGGCGAGTCGTGGAGCACCGGGACTCCCGAGGAGGACCGGCCGCGCCTGGATGACGCGTATGCCTCGCCCCGGCGGCTCGGTTCGCACCCGGCCAACATCCGCCAGGTCCGGCTCACCTTCGTGGCGCGAAGCACCCGGCCCGACACGCAGCGCCCGGGAGATGACGTGCTCACCCCCGGGGCCGCGGGCTCCGAGGGCCCTGCCCTCCCCTCTGGCTCCACCGCCTGGCGGCAGCTCGAGAACCTGGGCACCTCGCCCGCCAGCGCCTTCGACCCGCGCGGTGGAGGTTTCACGCGCGCCGTGATGCGCGAGGCCATCGCCCCCAAGAACCTGCTGATGCGCTCCCAGTTCATCCCCACCCACCCGGGAGGAGGTTGAGCCCATGCCGCTGCGTCCCCGTCCCTCCGCTCCCCGAGGCATGGCCCTCGTGATGGCGCTCATCGTCGTGGTCCTCATCACCCTGCTGGTGGCGGGAGCCATCACCTTCACCGGCACCGAGCGCAACGCCGCCGTGCTCCAGACGCGAGAGGACTCGCTCTCGGCCTGCACCCAGGCGGCACGCAATCTCTTCCTCGCGCGTCTGCGGGTGCTCACTCCCGGCAGCGCCGCTCAGGTGCAACTCGCTGACCCGTACGGACAGGGCGTCATCCGCGCGGGCCACTTCACTGGCACACCCGCGGCGCCCCCTCCCGGAGCGCCTCCGACGCCCACCCTGACGAACGTGGAGCGGCTGCCCGCCAATGCCGTGGGCGCCTCGCGCGGCGCGGCCCGGGACATCAGCAACACGCTCGGTGATTCGGCCGAGGGGGCCTACTGGTACTCCGTCACGGCGCTCTGCCAGGAGTACCCCGGCGGCCCCGAGCGCGAGGTCGAGTTCGTCGTCCGTGTCGGCCTTCAGTAGCCCCTCCGAGGACTCCCCATGAACTCCTGGAGCCATCTCCTCCGCCTGTCCGCCGCCACGCTCCTGCTCACCTCCGCCCTGTCCCACGCGGAGGCGCCCGCGTCGACGCCCGCCTGCTGCCAGCTCACCACGTCATTGGCCTCCGAGGCCCTGCGCGGTGAGGACATCACCGGCGACGAGCGCTTCTTCATGAGCGAGGGCACGCCGCCCAACGTCCACTTCCTCATCGACACCTCGGCGTCCATGCGCGAGCTGCCCCAGGTGCAGGAGGGCCACCATGAGGCCTTCTTCGCCGCGGGCGACGGCTGCTCCCAGCCGGACCTGCTCGCGATGGAGGCCGCCAACGGGTGGAACCCCAGCGTCGCCTACCCGGTGCCGGACGCGGACCACCCCACCCTGTTCCAGGACGACAAGTTCTACGGGTACATGTTCTGGGAGGACTCCAACGCGCCGGCCTCCCAGTGGAATACGAAGGAAGACGTCTGCGCATTCCAGCACCCGGCGAGCGCGGATCCCACGCGGGCGCTCTACGATGCGTGCCTCGCGTGTCTTCAGACGAAGGGCTTCTACAAGCGGCCCGGGGCCACGGGCTCGAGGCCGGGCACGGATCCACGCAAGCTCACCTTCGCCTTCTCGGGCCGCTTCCTCAACTTCAACCCACCCAAGTACGTGACGGCGAAGGCCGTCCTCAAGTCCATCATCAAGGACATGCGCCGGGTGCGCGTGGGCATCAGCTATTTCGACGCGGACAACTCGGTGCACGGTGCGTTGATGGCCATGCCGCAGCGCCCCACGTGCGATCAGCTCAGCGCGGATCCCCGGGCCTTCGACACCGTGCGCTCCAGCTACCTGGCGGCAGTGGACTCGCTGCACTTCCAGGCCGCCACCCCGCTCGCCGAGTCGCTCCTCAACCTCGGGCAGTACTTCTCCTCGAACAACTCCATCTACCTGGACGCATTCGGCTTCGACAGCAGCTACCTCAAGAGCGGCTTCCAGAACACGCTCCTCTCGCAGCCGGAGCGGAGCTGGTGCTGGGCCTGCCAGGCCACGTCCATCGTCATCGTCACGGACGGCGAGCCGAGCGCCGACGAGCACATTCCCTCCGCCGCACTCGAGGCCCTCAATGGGGGCCCGGTGGAGTGCCCCGCCTCTGAGCCGTGCCCCGAGGACTCGCAGCACAAGCTGGATGACGTGGCGAAGCTGCTCGCCACGCAGGACCTGCAGCGCTCCAGCCCGGAGGTGGTGGGCGACTTCGACACCCGGGGCCGGCAGAGCCTCACCATCCACGCCATCGGCTTCGGGGTGAACGCCAACATCCTCAAGAACGCCGCCCGCGTGGGAGGCGGGCTCTACCACCAGGCCAACGACGGCGCGGGGCTGAAGCAGGCCCTCGAGGACATCATCGCCAACGTGAACCGGCGCTCCACGTCCTTCTCCGCGGCGTCCGTGTCCGGCCTGCAACTCGGTGGCTCCAACGGCACGCTGGTGCCCCGCCTGCGTCCGGGCCGGGACCGCGACGAGCCCTGGCGCGGCTACCTGTACCGCTACAAGCTCGCCTCGGAGCTGCTGCTCGGGTGCAAGCCGGCCCTGGCCGCCACGGGCGATGACCCAGGGGACCTCAACAAGGACCATGACTGCGATGACGTCCACCTCATCGACGCGGACGGCGATGCCGTCGTGGAGAACGAGCTGGGCGACTTCGTGAAGCTGAAGGACCGGCTGCAACCGGCCAGGCCCTACTGGGAGGCGGGCCAGAAGCTCAAGGCCTCGGCGGTGCCCACCCAGCGCTGGAAGACGCGCGACATCTACACCATCGTGGACAACGGAGGCCCCGCGGGAGCGCCGGACGGGCGCATCGACTCGAACGACACGCCGGTGGCATTCACCGAGGCCAACGCCCCGGCGCTGCGCGAGTCCCTGGGCATCGGCGACGGAGGGTGCACGGTGGCCGGAGAGAAGCTGGGCCCGGACGACTGCGCCCGCGCCGTCATCCGCTACTACCGGGGCGCGGACGTGCTGAACACGGACAAGAGCCGGCGCGACTTCGACCGGCCCTTCCTCCTGCACGACATCTTCCACTCGGCGCCGCAGAGCGTGGAGCCGCCCATGCCCCGGGATTACTGCGGTTTCTCGCCGCAGTGCCTGCAGACGCTCTACGCGGGCCGCACGGAGCAGGCCACCTACGCGGAGGCGGGCACGGGCCGCGCGCTCCCGGCCTATGACGCGTATGTGAAGCGCCACCAGGAGCGGGAGCGAGTGGTGCTGGTGGGCTCCAACGGCGGCATGCTGCACGCCTTCCAGAACGGGCACCCCTCGGGGAAGGACCCCATCACGGGCCTGCCTCAGCACGACGAGGGCACGGGCGAGGAGCTCTGGGCCTTCATCCCGCCGGACCTGCTGCCCAAGCTGCTGCCCAAGCTGGGCAAGCATGGCTGGTTCGTGGACGGCACGCCCATGGTGCGCGAGGTGTGGCTGGACGGCGTGGGCACCGCGGGCGACGCGACCGCCGATGGAAAGAAGCAGGCCAGCGAGTTCCGCACCGTGGCCGTCGTGGGCTCGGGCACGGGCGGGGTGCACCGCTTCGCGTTGGACCTGACGTCCCTGCTGGCGAACCCGGGAGCGGGACAGCCGGGCCGAGCTCCCAGCCAGAAGGGAGACTTCCTGTGGATGTGGCCGCAGCCGTGCGACCCGCTCGCGCTCCAACTGGGCGAGAGCGATGGCCACTTCGCGCCCCGGCCTCCGCCCATCGGACCGGTGGCCCTGGCGGACCCGGCGGGCCCATGGCGCGTGGACGGCAAGACGGCCCGCGAGGAGTGGGTGGTCCTCTTCAACGGAGGCTATGACCGCTCACTGAGCCGGGGCCGGGGCCTGGCCATGGTGGACATGAAGACGGGCGAGACGCTGTGGAGCTTCTTCCATGGCGACGGCTCCACGCGCTCCGAGCACCTGCGCCACCCCTTCGCGGCCAGCGTGGCGATGATGGACATCGGCAACGAGCTCAGCTCGAAGCCGGACGGGGACCTGCTCTTCGACACCGCGACGGTGGCGGACTACGGCGGCCAGGTGTGGACGGTGCGCTTCTGGCAACCCGGGGTGCGCTCGGCCAGCGGCCGGGTGGAGAACTGGTTCGCGGCGCGCGCCTTCCAGGTGAAGGCCTCGGGCGCGGACGCCGTGCGGCCCTCCTTCAGCTTCATGACCACCAACACGGTGCAACCAGACACGGGCTTCCTGCGCACCTTCCTGGGGACGGGAGACCGCTACAACCTCGCGGAGAGCGGTGGAACGACGTGCCGGCTCTCCAACCCGCTGGGGTGCGCGCAGCTCGGCTGCCGGGCGAGCCAGACCGTCACCGTGGAGCACGGCGGCGCGACGGCCTGGAGCTCCACCACCACCTACGACGACTACACCTACACCCCGGGTACGCCCACCCCGGCGACGGCCGGTGCGGCCTGTGGCTCGACGAAGGTGTCACTCGCCTGGGATTACGCCGCGGAGAACGGCTGCTCGGCGAGCACCTCGGGGCGCCTGGAGTACACCTGCGACGGCACGGGCACCGCCTGGGGCTGCCGGGTGACGCGCGATGACTGGATTCCCATCGCCGCGACGAAGCCGCTGCCAGCCACCAGCCCCCACCGCTTCTATGGCTTCTGGAGCTATGGGGTGAAGAAGGCGCGCACCTTCGACACCGACGCCGAGGCCACGAAATACGAGACGGGCCTGCTGACGGAGGACCAGCTGGTGGACGTGTCCCAGTTCGACGCCACCGGGACGGTGACCAAGGGGGCGAAGGAGGCCGGGGCCCTGGGGGCGGGCTGGTACGTGAAGTACAGCGCGCCCCGCGAGCAGACGGGCAGCGGCACGGCGCTCGTCAACGGGTGCGTGGTGTGGAACAGCTTCGAGGCCGGGGCGTCCGGGGGCATGTGCGCGGCCTCGGGGGGCCACAGCGCGCGCGTCTACCAGGCGGGCTTCGTGGGCGGGGCGGCCAACTGCGCCGAGGGCTTCTCCACGGTGGGCACGGCCGGTACCCGGGCCTGGAAGCGCTTCGAGCAGCGGGAGGTGGTGGCGGCCCCGGCGGACCCGACGCCCCAACGGAGCCTGGAGTCGGTGGACATCCTCCTCAACGAGCCGGGCACGGGCCCCCGCCGGGTGGGGGTGTCCCTGGAGAACGAGGCCCTCCAGTCGCTCTACCAGTTGGAGCTGGACCGTTCCGGCCATGACTGCCGGCACGAGTCCCTGCGCTGCGAGTAGCCCGTAAACATTGATTTCCGACGAGGGCCGGCGTAGGCAACGGCCCTCACTCATTTTCGAAGGATTCCGAGCAGATGGCCGAGAAGCTGGCACCGCGCGAGAAGGGCTTTTCCGAGTGGTACGTGGACCTGGTCCAGAAGGCGAAGCTCGCCGACTACTCGGACGTGAAGGGCTGCATGGTCATCCGTCCCAATGGCTATGCCATCTGGGAGAACATGCAGCGCGTCCTGGACAAGATGTTCAAGGACCTGGGTCACAAGAACGCCTACTTCCCGCTGCTCATCCCCGAGAGCTACCTGAAGAAGGAGGCCGAGCACGTCGAGGGCTTCAACCCCCAGCTCGCCGTCGTCACGCACGCGGGCGGCGCCAAGCTCGAGGAGCCCTACGTCATCCGGCCCACGTCGGAGACCATCATCAACCGCAGCTTCGCCAAGTGGATCCAGAGCTACCGGGACCTGCCGCTGCTCATCAACCAGTGGGCGAACGTGATGCGCTGGGAGATGCGCACGCGCCTGTTCCTGCGCACCACCGAGTTCCTCTGGCAGGAGGGCCACACCTGCCACGAGACGGAGGAGGACGCGGAGAAGGAGACGCTGCAGATGCTGGAGGTCTACCGGAAGTTCGCCGAGGACTACATGGCGATGCCGGTGATGACGGGGCGCAAGTCGGAGTCGGAGAAGTTCGCCGGCGCGCTGCGCACCTACAGCATCGAGGCGATGATGCAGGACAAGAAGGCGCTGCAGGCGGGCACCAGCCACAACCTGGGGCAGAACTTCGCCAAGGCCTTCGACACGCAGTTCCAGGGCCGTGACGGCAAGCAGCACTACGTGTGGCAGACGTCCTGGGGCGTGTCCACGCGCCTCATCGGCGGCCTCATCATGACGCACTCGGATGACTCGGGCCTCATCGTCCCGCCGCGCCTGGCCCCCACGCACGTGGTCATCATCCCCATCTTCGGCAAAGCCTCCGACGCGGAGAAGACGCAGGTGCTGGAGAAGACGCACGCGCTGGCCGCGGACCTGAAGAAGGCCGGCCTGAGCGTGGTGGTGGACGACGACGAGACCAAGGGCCCGGGCTGGAAGTACAACGAGCACGAGCTGGTGGGCACGTGCCTCCGGGTGGAGCTGGGCCCCAAGGACCTGGCCAAGGGCTCGTGCGTGATGGTGCGCCGCGACGTGAAGCAGAAGGAGTTCATCCAGCTGGACCAGGCGGTGGCCAAGGCCCAGGACATGCTCGAGCAGATGCAGAAGGACCTGTTCGAGAAGGCGAAGAGCTTCCGGGACTCGCACACCTTCGAGGTGAACAGCTACGAGGAGATGAAGGCCCGGGCGGACGACGGCTTCCTCCTGGCGCACTGGAACGGGGACCCGAAGGTGGAGGCTCGCATCAAGGAGGAGACGGGCCTCACCACGCGCAACCGGCCGTTCGCGCTCACGCAGGAGCCGGGCAAGTGCGTGGTGACGGGCGAGCCCTCTCCGGGCCGCATCGTCTTCTCCAAGGCCTACTGAGGCCAGGAGGGGGCCACGCCACACGGGCACTCCCCGCGTGAGCCCCCTCCCCCTCCGGCTCACACCGCCGGACAGACATGCCCATGACAATCCCTGCCGCCGTGGAAATCGACCACCGCGACCTCGCACGGCAAGCCGCCTTCTGTGGCTACGTGCCGCAGGTCTTCCGCACCGTGGACTTCCGGCGCTGGTGCGAGTGGGGTGAATGGAACGACGACTACCGCGCCTTCGCGGTGCTCGACGAAGGGCGCGTGGTGGCCAATGCGTCGGTGACGCGGATGCGGCTGCGCATCGAGGGCCGCGAGGTCATCGGCTACCAGCTCGGCGCGGTCGGCTGCGTGCCCTCCCACCGTGGCCGGGGATTGTCACGGGTGGTGATGCAGGCGGCGCTCGACTCTTGCGGCGATGCACCTGTCTTGTTGTTCGCCAACAAGAACGTGCTCGACTACTACCCGCGCTTCGGGTTCACGCCTCAAGAGCAGACGCTGTTCGGTGCCTCGTTCCAGGCGGAGCCCGGAGGCGAACCCGCGCCGGTGCTCGACCTGGCCCAGGCCCACGTCCGCGCGGGATTGGCCTCGCTGTCCGACGAGGGGCTGGCGGTGACCGAGCGCTTCGGCGCGCGCGGCTATTCGAGAATCGCGAGCTGGTATGCGGCGAATGCCTTCTCACGGCCGCTGCGCCAGCTGCACGCCGATGCCTGGGTATTCGCCGGGGTCGAGGACGGCACGCTGTATGTCGATGACATCTTCGCGCGCGAGCCCTTCGACCTGCGTCCACACATCCCGCGATTGATTGATCAGCCCATCACCGCGGTCCACTTCGGCTTCACGCCCGAGCGCTGGTGGCCCCAGGCGGGCGTCATCGGAGAGGACACGGAGGCCTGGCTTTTCGTGCGCAACCTGGTGCTGCCGCCCGGGCCTCATCGGCTCCCGGTGATGGCACGCACCTGACGCCCTGGCTCCGGCGAGCCGCCGCACCGGGCACCTCCTCGGAAAGGAAGTGCCCGGCACGTCTTGGGTGCGTCAGCGCCCCAGCTCGACGTTCTCGAGGACACCGAGCGCGTCGGGGATGAGGACGGCCGCGGAGAAGTAGGTGCTCACGAGGTAGGAAATGACGGCCTTCTCGTTGATGCCCATGTGCCGGACGGAGAGACCGGGCTCCACCTCATCCGGAATGCCGGTGTGGTGGAGACCGATGACGCCTTGATCGTCCTGCCCCGTACGCATCACGATGATGGAGCTCGTGAGGTTCTCGGAGATGGGAATCTTGTCGCAGGGCAGGATAGGGACCCCGCGCCACGCCATGACCCTTCTGCCCTCCACCTCGACGGTGGGCGGGTAGACCCCCCGGCGGGTGCACTCCCGGCCAAACGCGGCGATGGTGCGCGGATGGGCCAGGAAGAACCGCGACTTCCTGCGCCGGCTGAGCAGCTCATCCATATCGTCAGGGGTGGGTGGCCCGCTGCGCGCTTGGAGGCGCTGCTTCAGGTCGGCGTTGTGCAGCAACCCGAAGTCCCGGTTGTTGATCATCTCGTATTCCTGCCGCTCGCGCAGGGCCTCGATGGTCAGACGCAGCTGTTGCTCGGTCTGGTTCATCGGGTTGTTGAAGAGATCCGCAACACGGGTATGGATGTTGAGCACGGTTTGCGCCACGCTCAACTCATACTCACGGGGCTTGAGCTCGTAGTCGACGAAGGTGCCCGGCAGCGTTGGCTCGCCCCCATGGCCCGCCGCCAGCTCGATGGCGGCCTGCCCCAGCTTGTCCTGGGGCTTCTTCAACCGCTCCTTGAACTTCTCGACGTGAGCGCCCAGCGCCGCCGACTGCTTTATCTGGTCCTCGAACACCTTCTGCGGCAACGCCATCACGATGCAGGGAGTGATGGCCTTGACCGTGAACGTCCACTGGTCGTTCGACTCCACCACCGCCTGATCTCCGAAGTGGTCGCCGTCGCCCAGCACGTCGAGGATGACCTGATCTCCATACCGGCCCACGCCCAGCTTGT
>NZ_PZOX01000080.1 GCF_003044305.1 Vitiosangium sp. GDMCC 1.1324
CGCCAACGCGGCGTCCGCCCCGCCCACGGCGACGAAGCGGCCTGCCTCCCGGCTCGCCCGAACCTCCCGCACCAACTCCCGCAGGCCCTCCAGGCTCATCGCCCCATTGAACTGCCGCGCCGTCTCCGTCAGGGCTCGCAGGCGCGCTTCCGCGGCCTTGCTCCCGGAAACGATGTGCAGGCGCACACCCGCGGCGTCTTCCCCCTTGGCGAGGTAGCGCAGACCCTTGCCACCTGCGACGAGGGCCAGCACCAGTGCCGGTGCCACCTCGCGCGTGCCCTCCTCTAGCTCTCCCTGCCAAAGCAACTTCCCGCCATGGAGGGTGGTGGCGATAAAGCCGTAGCCACTCAGCGGCACACCAAAGGTGAGGTCATCAAAAGCACTCACCGCCATGCTGTCCGCCGAGGCGTTGAGCACCAACTCCTGCTCGGCCGTGGCGAGGGCCTCCTGGTACTCCGGCGGCAGTTGGAGTCGTAGGGTGAGGAATGCAGAATCCTGTCCGTCCAGGGCGATGCGTGAGCTGGAGAGCACGTCCCTTCCAGCTCGGACCAGGCCCCGGCCCATGTCTCCGAACTCGGAGTCCCGGTCCACGCGGGCCGTGGGTTTCAGACCCCGCTTCTCCAATGCCACCTGGAACGCGGGCAGCAGCGCGAGGGTTTCCGCCAGCCGCTTGTCCTGGGCCAGCAAGAAGAGAATTTCCCTCAAGTCATCGTCATAGGCTGAGTCGACAGTGAAGACGGCAAGCACCTGCGCGTTGAGGCGCCCATAGGCCTCGGGGGCCTTCACGAGGAGGGAGGTGCGCTTCTCGTTGAGCTGGCGGGCAATGTCCTCGCGCGGTGGGCCCAGGGCGCCGAGTCGCACGGCGCGCCAGTCGTCCAAGGCCTCCACCAGCCGGGGCATGTCCACGCGCTCCTGCAGGGCGAGGACTTCCCCAGGAGAGGTGCACGAGAGGAAGGGGGCGAGCAGTGCCTCCTTGTCACTGGAGGAGAAGTCGGGCCAGCCCGG
>NZ_PZOX01000009.1 GCF_003044305.1 Vitiosangium sp. GDMCC 1.1324
AGCTACGGGGAGCCAGGAGGGCGACGAGGGAGTCGCGCTGGAGGCCGGAGTCCACCAGGAGGTGGGCGAGGCGGTTGGAGCGGGAGTTGAGGGCCGAGTAGGAGAGAGAAGAGGCGGAGTCGGAGACGGCGATGGCATCGGGAGTCCGGGCCGCCTGAGCCTCGAAGAGCTGGTGGAAGCAGACATCGAGGGGGACATCGGCCTGGGTGCGGTTCCACTCGACGAGGAGCTGATTCTGCTCGGACGCGGGGAGCAGGGGGATGTCACCGATGCGCTGCTCCGGCTGAGCGACGACGGACTCGAGCACCGTGCGCAGGTGCTGGGAGAGACGGGCGATGCTGGCCTCGTCGAAGAGGTCGGTGCTGTACTCGAAGCGGCCGCGCAGACCGTCGGCGGAGGCGGCGAGCACTAGCTCCAGGTCGAACTTGGACGTGCGGTGGTCCACGTCGAGTCGGCTGAGCTCCAGACCCGCGTGGGAGGTATCCGGCAGGCGGTTGTTCTGGAAGGTGAACATCACCTGGAAGAGGGGTGAGCGGCTCAGGTCGCGCCGGGGCTGGAGCTCCTCGACGAGCTTCTCGAAGGGCACGTCCTGGTGCGCGTAGGCGCCGAGCGAGGCCGCGCGGACGCGGGAGAGCAGCTCGCGGAAGGTGGACGAGTGCTCCACGCGGGTGCGCAGGACCAGAGTATTGGCGAAGAAGCCGATGAGGCTTTCGAGCTCGACCTGGTTGCGGCCAGCGATGGGCGTGCCCACGCAGAGGTCGTCCTGGCCCGAGTAGCGGTGCAGCACCACCTCGAAGGCGGCGAGCAGCACCATGAAGGGCGTGACGCCCTCGCTCTGGCCGAGCGACTGGAGCGCATCGGCCAGCTCGCGAGGCAGGTGGACGAACCAGCTCGCGCCACGCAGGGACTGGACGGCGGGGCGAGGCCTGTCGGTGGGGAGCTCCAGGGACTCGGGAGCGCCCGCGAGCTGCCGGCGCCAGTAGTCCAGTTGCTTCTCCAGGGCCTCGTCGCGCAGCCAGCGGCGCTGCCAGGCGGCGTAGTCCGCGTACTGCACGGGCAGGGGCTTGAGCGGCGAGGGCTGGCCCGAGGTGAGCGCCGCGTACAGGGCCGTCACGTCCTCGACGAGGACGTTCATGGACCAGCCGTCGGAGACGATGTGGTGCATCGTCAGCAGCACCACGTGTTCGCGCTCGGCCATGCGCAGCAGGGTGACGCGCAAGAGGGGGCCACTCGTGAGCTCGAAGGGCCGGATCGCCTCCTCTGCGGCCAGACGCCGCACCTCCTCAGAGCGCTCGGCCTCGGAGAGCGCAGAGAGATCGCGCACGGTGAAGAAGGGCTCCAGGGACTCGGCGACGTGCTGGAGGGGCTCCCCGTTGTGGGTGCGGAAGATGGTGCGCAGGGCCTCATGGCGCCGGGTGAGCTGGGAGAAGGCGCGACGCAGCGCATCCACGTCAAGTGCGCCGGTGAAGCGCACAGCGGCTGGCACGTTGTAGGCGGCGTTGCCCGGCTCGAGCTGATCCAGGAACCACAGGCGCTGCTGGGCGAAGGACAGGGGCAGGGCCTCGATGCGCGGCAGGGGCAGCAGCGGAGGCACCGCCTGTCCCTGCTGGGCCTGACGGAGCGCATCCACCTTCTCCGCGAGTGCGGCGAGCGTAGGAGCCTCGAAGAGGCTGCCCAGGGGCAGGTGCACCTGGAAGGCCTCGCGGATGCGCGAGATGGCCTGGGTGGCGAGCAGCGAGTGCCCACCGAGCTCGAAGAAGTGATCGTACGCACCCACCCGCTCCACGCGGAGCACGCGCGACCAGACGGAGGCGAGCAGCTCCTCGGTGAGGGTGCGAGGCGCGACGTAGGTGTTGTCCGAGCGGGAGGCCTCCGGAGCGGGGAGGGCCTTGCGGTCCACCTTGCCATTGGGAGTCAGAGGCAGGGCGGCGAGGGTCACGAAGGCCGAGGGCACCATGTACAGGGGCAGGTGCCGCTGCACGTGCTCCTTCAACTGGGCCGGGTCCGGGGAGTGCCCGGCGCTGGCCACGACATAGGCCACCAGCCGCTTGCCGCCCGGGGAGTCCGAGCGAGCGTGCACGACGATGTCCTGCACGGAGGGGTGCTGGCGGAGGACGGCCTCCACCTCACCGAGCTCGATGCGGAAGCCGCGCACCTTCACCTGGTTGTCGATGCGGCCGAGGTACTCCAGCTCACCATCGGGCAGCAGGCGCACGAGGTCGCCGGTGCGGTAGAGGCGGGCGCCGGGCTCACGGGAGAACGGGTTGTGGACGAAGCGCTCGGCGGTGAGCTCGGGGCGGTGGAGGTAGCCGCGGGCGAGGCCTGCGCCGCCGAGGTACAGCTCGCCGGGCACGCCCACGGGCACGGGGCGCCGGAGCGCGTCGAGCACCCAGGCGGAGGTGCCGGTGAGGGGGCGTCCGATGGTGGGCTCGCCGCGGGCGTCGCGAGGCACGCGCACGTAGGTGGAGTAGGTGGTGTCCTCGGTGGGGCCGTAGAGGTTGTAGACGTGCTCCACGGTGCCGGTGCGGTACAGGTCGCGCACGAGGGAGCCCGGAAGGGGCTCGCCCGCGAGGTTCACGGTGCGCACGGAGGCGGGGATGGAACCGGCGCGCACCAACTCGGTCATGGCCGAGGGCACGGTGTTGATGAGCGTGACCTCACGGGCGGCCTTGAGACCCGGCAGGGCCAGGGCGTTGTCCGCGAGGATGACGGTGCCGCCGCGGGACAGCGGGGCGAACATCTCGAAGACGGACAGGTCGAAGCAGAAGGACGTGGCGGCGAGGACGCCGGAGAGCTGCTCGCGGGAGAAGACGGAGTGGGCCCAGCGCAAGAAGGCCACGGCGCTGCGGTGCTCGATGGCCACGCCCTTGGGACGGCCCGTGGAGCCCGAGGTGTAGAGGACATAGGCCAGGTTGTCCGGCCCGGTGCTCGCGGGAGCCAGCGGCTCGCGGGCGGCCGGTGCTTCAGTGTCCGCCTCCAGGTGGACGACCTGGGCCCGGTGCGCGGGCAGCACGCTGTGCAGCCGCTGCGCGGTGATGAGCACCGGGGCGTGGGAGTCCTCCAGCATGAACGCCAGTCGATCGGCGGGGTACGCCGGATCCAGCGGCACGTAGGCGCCGCCGGCCCGCATCACACCCAGCAGGGCGATCACCATCTCCGGCGTGCGCTCCAGGCACACGGCGACGCGCGTCTCGGGGCCGACGCCCAGGGAGCGCAGCTCACTCGCCAGTCTCGCGCTGCGAGCATCCAGCTCGCGGTAGGTGATGCGCCGCTCCTCGTGCACCAGCGCCACCGCATCGGGCGTACGGGCGGCCTGTGCCTCCACCAGGTGGTGGACGCACGTGTCTCCCACGGGCTCGGCGCGCGTGTCGTTCCAGGCGCGCAGTTGCTGCCACTCGCGCTCCGGGAGCAGCTCCGCGGTGTCGTACCGGCTCTGGGGCGCGCGGGCCATGGCGCTCAGCACGCTCAGGTAGTGCGCCTTGATGGACTCGACCTGATCGGCGCCGAGCCCGTTGCAGTCCAGGGCGATGTGCAGCGAGGTGCTGGCGGTGTCGACGTTGAAGTAGGCCGTCCAGGCGAAATACGTCTGGTCCGTGGCCATCATGTCGAGGACCTCGAGCCCGCGCAGCTCGCGCAGCCGATCCAGGACGTGGAAGTGGGTGAAGTTGAAGGCGGTGTCGAAGAGGGGCTGGCCGCCGCCGAAGGACTTCTGGAGCTGGGCCAGAGGGAAGCGGCGGTGGGGGAGCCGGGCGCGCTCGGCCTCGAAGGCGGCGCGGGCCAGGTCGTGCCAGGAGCCGCCCGTCAGGTCCATGCACAGGGGGATGGTGTTGAGGAAGATGCCGAGCACCTGATCTCCGCCGGGCACCTCGGGGCGTCCGTTGGCGATGATGCCGGTGACGACCTGGTCCCTTCCGGTGAGCAGCGCGACGACGCGGGTGTGAGCGGCGATGAGGACGTTCTTGAGGGGGAGCGTCGTCTCGTTGGCGATCTGCTTGAGGCCGGCGAACGTCTCGTCGGCCACGGGGAAGAGGATGCGGATGTGCTGGCCGGGGGACTCGCCGTCACGCAGGGGCCAGTGGGCCAGGGGCGCGCGCTCCACGCGGCTCAGCTCGCGGGCCCAGAAGCTCCGAGACTCCTCGGAGCCGAGCGCCGAGCGCTCCAGGGCGACGAAGTCCCGGTAGGTGGTAGCGGGAGGGGCCTCCACGGGCGTCTCGCCATCGAGCGAGGCCACATAGAGCCGCAGCAGCTCCGACCAGGTCGAGGCGACGCTCCAGCCGTCGAGGAAGGGCTCGGAGAGGGTGATGCGGAAGGTGTCGTCGGTGAACCGGTGCGCATGCAGCCGGATGAGCGGAGGCTGACGCCAGGAGAAGCCCTGCCGGCGCTCGGCGAGGCTCCAGGACTCGAAGTCCCGCCGCTGCTCGTCCTCCGTCCGGCCGCGCCAGTCGAGCACCGTGAGCGGCACCGTGACGCGCTCGTGCACGAGCTGGAGGGGCTCGCTGAAGGAGGAGACGTCGAACGACGAGCGCAGCATGGGGTGACGCCGCGCGAGCTGTGCGAGCGCCCGGCGCAGGGCGTCTTCGTCGAAGCGCACGCGCAGGTGGAAGCTGGTGAGGTACACCTCGTAGCCCTGGCGCAACTCGGCGTGGAAGACGAAGCCGGCCTGGAGCATGGACAGCGGGTAGGCGTCGGACAGGCCCTCGGGCAGCGCGGCCCTGTCGGCGGCGGACAGCAGGGAGAAGGGCTCGGTGCGCGTGGACTCCTCGCCGCCGCGCCGCAGTGCGAGGGCCAGGGCGCGCACCGTCTGGTGCTCGAACATCTCCGCCACGCTGAGCGTGAGCCCGTGCTCGCGGGCGCGCGCCACCACGCGCAGGCTGCGGATGGAGTCACCTCCCAGCTCGAAGAAGTTGTCGTCGACGCCCACCGGCTCCAGCCCGAGCGCCTCGCTGAAGACGACGCACAGCTGCCGCTCCAGCTCGTTGGAGGGAGCCACGTAGCCCTCGCGCAGCGAGGGGCGCAGACGATCCGGGGCGGGCAGTGCGCGCCGGTTCACCTTGCCGTTGGCGGTGAGAGGGATGGCGTCCAGGAAGACAAAGGCGGCGGGCACCATGTACTCGGGGAGGCGCTCGCGCAGGAAGGAGCGCAGCTCGCCCACGGAGGGCTCCGCGGTGCCCGAGTGGGCCACGGCATAGGCCACGAGCTGCTTCTCGCCGGAGCCGTCCTCGCGGGGCACCACCACCACCTCGCGCACGGCGGAGTGCTGGGCAAGGGCGCTCTCGATCTCGCCCAGCTCGATGCGGAAGCCGCGGATCTTCACCTGGTCGTCGATGCGGCCCAGGTACTCCACGTCGCCATCGGGGAGGCGGCGCGCCAGGTCGCCACTGCGGTAGAGGCGGGTGGCCGGCTCGGAGGAGAACGGATCCGCGATGAAGCGCTGGAGGGTGAGCTCGGGGCGGTTGAGGTAGCCGAGCGCCACGCCCGCGCCGCCCACATACATCTCACCCGGCACGCCCACGGGGACGGGTTGCTGGTGCTTGTCGAGCAGCAGCAGGGAGAGATCCGGAATGGGCACGCCGATGACGCTGCCCGGGGCCTCGTCCACGTCCCGGGCGCGGATGGGCCGGTAGGTGACGTGCACCGTCGTCTCGGTGATGCCGTACATGTTGACGAGCAGGGGGCGCTCGTCGCCATGGCGCTCGAACCAGGGGCGCAGGCTCTGAAGGGGGAGGGCCTCGCCGCCGAAGATGACGTAGCGCAGGGCGAGCGCTTCGCTGCCAGCGGGAGCCGAGAGATCCGCCTGGATGAGGGAGCGGAAGGCGGAGGGCGTCTGGTTGAGGACGGTGACGCGCTCGGAGCGCAGCAGCTGGTGGAAGGACTCGGGGGAGCGGCTCACCAGGTGAGGAACGACCACCAGACGGCCACCGTAGAGCAGGGCGCCCCACAGCTCCCAGACGGAGAAGTCGAAGGCGATGGAGTGGAAGAGCGTCCAGACGTCGGAGCCGTCGAAGCGGAACCAGTCCCAGGTGGCGTCGAAGAGGCGGGCGACGTTGGCGTGCGTCACCTGAACGCCCTTGGGGCGGCCGGTGGAGCCCGAGGTGTAGATGATGTACGCGAGATCCTCGCCAGCGGAGGGCACCTCCAGCCGCGAGCGCTCCTCGGACGCGATGCGCGAGGCGTCCTCATCGAGCAGCACCACGCGGGAGGCCATCTCGCCGAGGGCGCCGGTCAGCTTCGCCTGGGTGAGGAGCACGCGAGCGCGGCTGTCTTCGAGCATGAAGCGGGCGCGATCGGCCGGGTAGGCGGTGTCGATGGGCACATAGGCCGCTCCCGCCTTGAGGATGGCGAGCACGGCCACCACCATCTCCGGCGAGCGCTCCAGGTAGAGGCCCACGAGATCTCCCCGCACCACGCCCTGACGGGCCAGGTAGCGGGCGAGCTGGTTGGAGCGCGCCTCCAGCTCGGCATAGCTCAGCCGCTGCTGCTCGAAGGAGAGGGCCACGGCCTCGGGAACCGCCGCGGCGCGCTCCTCGAAACGCCGGTGCAGACACACTTCTCCGGAACGGAGCGCATGGCGCACGCGGGGGGCGCGTGTGAGCTCCGCGCGCTCCTCGGGTGACAGCAGGGGCAGCCGGGAGATGGGCTGGGACGGATCGGCCGCGATGCCCTCCAACAGGCGGATCATGTGCCCGGCCATCCGGGCCATGGTGCCCGCGTCGAAGAGGTCGACGTTGTAGCGCAGCGAGCCCGCGAGCGTGCCGTCCAGCTCGGCGAAGGTGAGGGTGAGATCGAACTCCGCCACGTGGCGCTCGAGGGCGAGCGACTCCACCTCGAGGCCGCCCACGCGCATGCGCACGCCGCTCTCGTCGAGGGCGAAGCCACTGAGGGCCTCCTGGCCGGGGAGGTGCGAGCGCTGCAGCACCAGCTCCACCTGGGCGAGGGGTGGGCGGCTGGGATCACGCCGCACGCGCAACCGGTCCACGAGTGTGGTGAAGGGAAGCTCCTGATGGGACAGGGCGTCCACCACCACGGTGCGGGTGCGCTCCAGGAGCTGCTCGAAGGAGGGCTCGCCGGAGAGGTCTCCGCGCAGCACCACCTGATTGACGAGGTAGCCGATGACGCCGCTGAGCTGGGGGCGGGTGCGGCCACTGGCGGGGGAGCCCACCCAGACGTCTTCCTGCCCGGTGTAGCGGTAGAGGAGTGTCTGGAAGGAGGCGAGGAGCAGCGTGTAGAGGGTGACGCCGCGCTCGCGGGTGAGCGTCAGCAGCCGCTGGGCGAGTGCCGGGGGCAGGCGGAAGGTGTGGACGGCGCCCGCGTACGTCTGCACGGGAGGCCGAGGGCGGAAGCTGGGTAGCTCCAGGGGGACGGGCTCGCCCGCGAGCCGCTGCCGCCAGTGCTCCCACAGCCGCTCGCCCTCGCGGGCCAGCAACTCGCGCTGCTGGCGCTCGACGCCGGACATGTCCAGCCGCACCGGGGGCAGGCCAGAAGGCTCACCGCGCCGCGAGCGCTCGTACAGCTCACCCAGCTCCTGGAACAGCACGGCGAGCGAGACCAGGTCCACGATGATGTGGTGGAAGCTCAGCAGCAGCACGTGCTGATCCGAGGCCTGGGAGAAGAGGTACACCCGCATCAGGGGCCCGGACGCGAGCTCGAAGGGACGCGCGGCCTCCTCCCCGAGGCGCTGGCTCAGGCGGGACGCGTCCCACGCAGAAGCATCCTCCTGGACGAAGTGGACGCGGGCCTGGGGGAGCACGCGCTGCACGGGCTGGCCGTCCACGCGCACGAAGAGGGTGCGCAGGCTGGCGTGCCGATCCACGAGGGCCTGGAAGGCGCGGTGGAGGGCGGGCACATCCAGCTCGGAGCGCACGCGCGTGGCGTGGGTGACGTTGTACTCGGTGGTGTGGGGGGAGAGCTGGTGCTGGAACCAGAGGCCCCACTGGCCGGGGGTGAGCGGAAAATCGCCGTGGGTGGGACCGGGCGCCGCCTCGAGTCCGGGAGCGGTGGACGTGGTCAGCACCTCCTCCACGGTACGGGCGAGCTCCTCAGGGGAGGGACCGGCCAGCACGCGCGAGAGGGGCAGCGTCACCCCCAGGTGCTGCTCGAGGGCGTTGCCCAGCTCCACGGCCGCGAGCGAGTCCAGACCCAGGTTGCTCACGGACTGCGAGGGCTCCACGGCGGACAGGGATGTGCGCAGGGCGCGGGCGATCTCCCGGCGCACCAGGGCCAACAGGGCCTTGTGGCGCTCGGGGGCGGGCAGGGCGCGCAGCGAGTCCACGTCGGGCGCGGTCTCCTCGGCTCCGGCCTCCTCCTCCTGGGGACGGGCCTGGAGCGCGGACCGGGCGACGATCTCCAGATGGCCCTCGCGCAGCATCTGCCGGCACTCGCGGCGCTGGAGCTTGCCGCTGGACGTCTTGGGCACGGCTCCGGGTCGGGCCAGCACCACCGTGTCCACGCGCAGCTCATGCGCTCGTTCCACGGCGGAGCGCACGGCGGCCACCACCTCGTCGGTGTCCAAGCCCTCTCGCGGCGTCACCTCCACCACCACCACCACCCGCTCACCGTCCTCGCCCTCCTCGGCGAAGGCCACGTTGCAGCCCGCGCGCACCGCCGGGTGGCTGCGCTCGGCCGTCAGCTCGAGGTCCTGCGGATAGTGGTTCCGCCCGCGGATGATGATGAGATCCTTGGCCCGGCCGGTGACGAAGAGCTCTCCGTCCTGCCGCAGGAAGCCCATGTCTCCGGTGCGCAGGAAGGGCCCGCTGTCGTCCGCCGTCCGGGCCCGGAACGTCTCCTCGGACACCTCGGGCCGGCCCCAGTACCCGCCGGCCACGCTCGGGCCGGAGAACCAGATCTCCCCCACCTCGCCCGGTGCACGGCGCTCGCGCGTCACCGGATCCACCACGATCACCTCATGGCCGATCGCTTTCTTGCCGCTGCCCACGAGCAGGCGGGCCTCGGGCGACTCCTCGCTCGCGGGCAGGGCCTGATGCTGCTCCAGCTCCGCCATGCGGAAGGGCTGCAGCACGGGCGGCTCGCTCGGATCGCCTCCGGTGACGAAGAGCGTCGCCTCGGCCAGGCCGTAGCACGGGTAGGAAGACCCAGGGCGGAAGCCATGGGGAGTGAAGGCCTCCGCGAAGCGCCCGAGCGTCTCCGGGCGGATGGGCTCCGCGCCGTTGAAGGCCAGCCGCCAGCGGCTCAGGTCGAGCGTGGCGCGCTCCTCCGGCGTCGTCTTGCGCACGCACAGGTCGTAGGCGAAGTTGGGTCCGCCGGAGATCGTGCTCCCGAAGCGCGTGAGGGCCTCGAGCCACCGGAAGGGCCGCCGCAGGAAGGTCAGCGGCGACATGAGCGCCACGGGGTTACCGGCGTAGAGCGGATGCAGGATGCCGCCGATGAGGCCCATGTCATGGTAGGGCGGCAGCCAGATGGTCCAGTGATCCTCCGCCGAGCTGCGGATGGCGTGGGAGATGGCGCGCAGGTTCTCCAGCAGGTGCGAGTGGCTGAGCATCACGCCCTTGGGCGTGCCGGTGGACCCCGAGGTGTACTGGAGGAAGGCCAGCGAGTCCTTCGTCAGCTCCGGGCGCCGCCACTCGGCCTCCTGCCCTGAAGGCAGCTCGTCGGTCGCCACCCACTTCAGCTCGCGCAGCTCGGGGGCCTGCTCGAAGACGAACTCCGACATGGACAGGATGAAGGAGTTGGTGAACACCACCGACGCCTGCGCATCCCGGATGATGGCGCGCAGGCGCGGCAGCGTGCGCTCCAGGCGGGTCGGATCCGGCGGGTAGGCGGGAACGGCGATCGCCCCGGCGTACAGACACCCGAAGAAGCCGGCGATGTATTCAGTGCCGGGAGGGTAGAGCAGCATCACCCGCTGGCCGGCCGCCTTGGGTCCGAGGCTTGCCGCGATGCGCCGAGCGCGCGCGTCCAGCTCCGCATAGGTGAGGATCGACTCCTCCCCGGGCGAGTCCTCCAGGAACGTGTAGATCCGGAAGTCGGCGCGCTGTTCAGCCCGGAGGGCGAGCAGGTCCATCAATGTCGGGGCCTTGGAGGGATGCACGCGGTCGCTCATTGCGCTCGAGGGAAAGTGGACGCGCCTGAATCCCAAAGAGCCGCCGTCCCCAGGTCTCTGCTGGAGCCGTGGCAATCTGCTTTTTCAGGCCTTCCGAATGGCCTTCATTCAACATTGAACTTCTGGCGGTTTTCAAGGAGTATGTGGATGTTCACGGCTGGTAAATATTTCTTGAAAAGTGCGAATTTCCATGAACCCAGAAAATCTCTCCCTGTCCGAGAGGGTGGCTCTGCTGCAAGGGAGCCTGCGTGAGACGCCGGTGGTGGAGTTGGCGGCGGAGGGGATCCGGCTCCACGCGAAGCTGGAGCACGCCAACCCCTTCGGGAGCCTGAAGGATCGGCCGGCCTTCTGGATCCTGAAGTCAGCGGTGGAGAGCGGGGAGGTGACGGAGCGCACGACGCTCATCGAGTCCTCCTCGGGCAACTTCGCCAACGCGATGGCCAGTTATTGCCGACTGTTGGGGCTCGAGTTCATCCCGGTGATTGATCCAAACATCGCGGGGTCGAATGAGGCGTTCCTGCAACGGATGTGCAAACGCGTGGTGAAGGTGCAGGAGCGGGACGAGACGGGCGGCTTCCTGAAGACGCGGCTGAGGAAGGTGCAGGAGCTGTGCAAGGAGTTGGAGGACACGTTCTGGCCGAACCAGTACGGCAACCCGAAGGTGGCGGAGGCGCACTACCGCTACACGGGGGAGGAGATCTGCCGGGTGTTCAAGCAGCTGGACTACGTGTTCGTGGGGGTGAGCACGGGCGGGACGATCGCGGGGGTGTCGCAGCGGCTCAAGGAGCGCTTCCCGTCGGTGAAGGTGATCGCGGTGGACGCGGAGGGGTCGGTGATCTTCGGGGGGCCGCCGAAGAAGCGGCACATTCCGGGGATCGGCGCGAGCGTGAGGGCGGAGCTGGTGGACCGGGCGCTCATCGACGAGGTGGTGAACGTGCCGGAGGTGGAGACGGTGAGGGCGTGTCGGGAGCTGCTGTACCAGCACGGGCTGCTGGTGGGGGGCTCATCGGGCTCATGCTACGCGGCGGTGAAGAGGTACCTGCCGCGGATGAGGTCGCTGTCGGCGCCGCCGCAGGTGCTCTTCCTGTGCGCGGACAAGGGCGGGCCGTACCTGGACACGGTCTTCAACGATCCTTGGTGCGCCCGGCTCGAGCAGTAGGCCGCCACCTCGCCCTCCAGGCAGGCATCCTCCGAGGAGCAGCCTCTGTGCACTCGATGGGGAGGTCGCGCGGAATCACAAACGCATGGCTTCGTGCTCTGTCCGGGTGCAGTGCATAACCCACGAGGAGCGAGCACATGAAGATCAAGACGAACATCCGGGGTGGTCAGGCAGCTGGTTACATCTTTGGCGGCGGCAACTGCCGCATCTATGCGGTCGCCTGACGTAGAAGGGGAGGCCGGTTGATTCGAGTCGCCAGTGGGCGGTGTGCCGCCTGCTGGCGACTTCGTTTTCGCGGGGGGGCGGGAGCGGCCCACTCGTCCTCCCAGCGGGGCTTCTGGACGCGAAGCGAAGCGAATCACAAGGCCGGGTCCCGTGCTCAGTCAGGGAGACCATCCCTGTCGTGGAGCACGACGCGCCTGGGCATTTCAGGCCTGTGCTCCCAGGAGCCCTCGCATGAGTCAGGAAGCCGTGCCGGTTGATCCCCATGAGACGCTGTATCTGCCCATGCGGCGTCGCTTCTCGAGTGAGTACGTGACCACCCCGGAGGGCACCCGGGAGCTGCGCATCTTCTTCGGCATCAAGGAGATAACGATCGATGAGCCGGACCTGCTCTCCTTTGGGGAGGCGCTGCTCAAGCAGGATCAGTTCATGGCGGGCAGCGCCACCACCTGGAGCGCGGGTGAGCCCTACCCCTGGGAGCGCGTGAGGGAGTTGCTCGAGGCCCTGCTGTCCGAGGACATCCTCTCACGTGAGGCCCCGAGCGCTTCTCCCGAGAGTGACCAGCATGAGAGGTTTCTGGCGGAAGAGGCCCGGCGGGACGCCCCCACGGAGCCCCTGTGGTGGAACCCGGACTGCCCCCAGGTGATGGAGCGGTTGGTGGGGGAGCCGCTGGAGCTGGGCTTCATCGAAGCGGTAGTCCCAGTGCATCGCGTCGCGCACCCGGCGCTCGACGCGGAGGGACGCCACATCGGGGAGATGAACGTCTTCCCCGATGCCATGCGCATGAAGCTCCCGACGGAGTGGCGGGCGTGCCCCTATCCGGGCAGCCGCTATCGGGACGATGCGATGATGAACCTGACGGCGCTCAGGGCCATGACGCGGCACTGGAAGCCCGTGTTGCAGGAGACGCTCGCGATTCGCGCGGAGTTCCTGCGCCGCTATTCCCTGCTCCCAGATGGGAGCTGGCGGGTGGGGGATCTTCACGCCGTGTGCTGCGCAGTGCTGGCCCTGCCGACCCTGTTGCTGATGCGCGCGAACGCGCCCGTTGCCAACGGTGCGCTGGATCCGGTGCTGTCCTCCCTGTTCCGGGTGACGGACGGCGTGCGGATGGTGATGTCCTATCTGCTCGCCCGCACGGAGCAGCCGATGACCTACGACTCGCCCATCACGGCGGCCGAGCTGTACCGAGTCTCCGAGCACGAAAACCAGTTTCTCTCGAGCCGGGGTGTCTGCGCCGGTCCTCCGCACATGGTGGAAGAGTTCTTCGCGACGCTGCTGGATGGCAAGCCCGTGGAGGGTGCTGCCACACCCGATACGGCGTGGGCCGCGGAGATCCCCACGGCGGTGGATTACGGGCTGCTCGGACTCCAGCTCTATGCGCTCCAGTCCACGCTTTGGATTCGCATGTGCCGCACCTACGAGAGGGTTCGCACGGCGCTTCTCGAGGTGGAGGATGAGCCGGGTGGAGTCCTGGGTCGGCTGCGCGAGCGTGTCGAACTCGATTGGCAGTTGCTCCAGCTCTCTGGGATGGACCAGCCCCCCCTGCGGGAGTGGGGAGAGGCTCGCCGCATCGAGATGTACGAGCGCGCCCAGCAGGGCATGAGGGGTTTCCGGGAGGACACGCGGCTTCGCTTCCAGGATGCCTTCATCCCCGCGGGAGATGATGTGGATGAGACTGCCCGCCTGCGGCTCCGGGAGCTGATCCACTCGCGCGCGGGCGCTCCCTCGGGGGCCCGGGGGGACGTCCTCGACGCCGTGGCGGATGCCATCGCGGGGTTCCTGGCCATTGAACGCTCAGCGCTTCACGCCCTGGAAGAGACTCAGCGCCAGGTCAATGCGTTGCTCCAGCGCCCCCACCCGGCGCGGAAGCTCTCCGTCGTGGATCTCTCGCTCAATCACCGCCTGCGCACGGGCACCATCCGCGCGTTGCCCTACCTGCTGGATGTGCTCCGGGATGAGCTGGGCATCACCGCGCAGGCATTTGAAAATTGACCCGAATCTGGAATCACAAACACCGCGTCCGTTCTCAATCTAAGTGAAGTACGTCGCAAACTAGGAGCAACACATGAAGATCAAGACGAATGTTCGTGGTGGCCTTACCGTTGGGACCATTTTTGGCGGCGGCAACTGCCGTCGGTATGGTCCCCTCCTCGCCTGAAGCAGAAGAGGACGCCGTTTGATTCGAGTCGCCAGTGGGCGGTACTCCGCCTGCTGGCGACTGTTTTTGTTTCAGGGAGGCGGGACGATCTTCACCTTCGACAGGACATGGTCCAGGGCCATCTTGTGGAGGGCCAGGTTCTCGAAGCGCCGCATCACCGCCGGGTCGGACTTGAGCACCTGACCCAGCTCCTCGCGCGTCGTGTGGGAGCTCTCGGCGATGACGTCGATGAGCGCCACCAGGTCTTCCTCCCTGGGCTCGACCCGATCCCTGGCGAGGACGGCCTGAAGCCCCAGGCTGATTCGCAGCCGCCGCTCGGCGTCGACCCGGGTGAACGGATCGCTCAACCACCCCTCGAGCGCCTCTTGCAGCTCCTCCTGCTCGAAGTTCCGCTGGACCAGCTGCGGGTACTCGGTCTCCGTCCACGCGCGGCGGATCTCCTCGTCGATGAGGCCCCCGGACACCTGCGTCCGGGTGCGCTCCGCCAGCTCGTCGAGCACGCGCTCCTGGAGCTCGTGCAGCGCCTGCTGCTCGCGCTCGGAGGTGAGCTGCCGGGCGATGTTCTCCATCACCTCGTCGAGCGTCGATCCCAGGTCGAGCGCGGAGAAGAGCTCCGGGGACTCGTCGGTGAGCAGCGTGACCTCGCGTGCGGCCATCACGTCCACCAGGAAGCGGGCCTCGGCTCCGCGCAGGGACTCGACCGCGTACGTCTCCGGGAGGAGGAGGGTCACCTCGACGGAGAGGCCCACCTTCGCGCCCACGAGCGCCTCGAAGAAGCCAGGGCGGAGGGGAGCCGGCGTGGCCTCCGTCCACCAGTCGGTGCGGGCGGAGAAGGGGATGAGCTTGCCGTTCGCGTAGCCCAGGACGTTCAGGAGGAGGTCATCCCCCAGGGCCACGTCCTCGCCCGGGGCGCGGTCCCTGCGCGCCGAGCGCTCGCGGCACAGCGCCGTGAAGCGCTCGGTGAGGTCGTCCTCGGTCAGCGGCTCCACGGTAGGGGCGGGCACCTCCAGCCCTTCCAGTGACGGAGCCTCCAGGACGGAGGGGAACTTCGCGGGCTCCGAGCTCTCGAGCCCCTGCATGCCTGGAGAGCTCTGGAGCGGACGCCTCCCCTGCAGCTCGGACAGGATCGTCCTCTTGCCATTTCCCGTGGAGTCACCGCTCGTGGACATGCTCTCTCCCGTGAGGTCCTGGAGGGGCCGGAGAGGCCCCTGGAGGGCACTCTACTCGAAGAGCTTCTTGAAGAGCCCTCCCACCACGCTGGATCACGTTCGAAGAAAACGGTGAGTGGATTCTCGTGCGGCGCCGTTGCGGAGTCGCTGCTGAATCTGCGAAACCTGTGGGGCGTGGGTGCTTTTCACTCAGGGAGTTTCCAGAGGGCGCTCCGGGCTTCACCAGGAGTCATTCTCGTGGCGAACCGACTCGGACTCGTGGGCCTCGGTTTGCTGATGTGCTGCACGTTCGGTGGTGCGCACGCGGCGGAGCCGGCTCTCACGATCAAGGATTTCCACCACACCGCATGGACGCTCAAGGACGGGGCGCCCGCGGGCATCTGGGCCATGGCGCAGACAGAGGACGGTTGGCTCTGGCTGGGAACGGCCTCGGGGCTCTACCGCTTCGACGGAGTCGTGTTCGAGCGATACGACCTGCTGCCGGCGGAGAGCACGGCGTCGCGCTCGATTGGCGCGCTGTTCGCCAAACGGACGGGTGAATTGTGGGTGGCCTACTCCTACGGTGGCGCCAGCGTCCTGAAGGACGGCGTGGCGACGCACTACGGTGCCCGGGAAGGCCTTCCGAAGGGGTTGCCGATCGATGGGTTCGAGGAGGACGGCGACGGGCGGATCTGGGCGGAGACGGACAAGGGCCTTTATGTGCTCGAGCGGGGCGTCTGGGAACTGGCCGGCGAGCAATGGGGTTTCGCGAGGCCCGGCAGTGTCCAGATGGCTCAAGATGGTACGGGTACCCTGTGGGTCTCCGCCGACGACGGCGCTTATGTGCTTCGCAGAGGTGCGCGGCGCTTCGAACGTGTCGAGACCGATGTGAAGCCAGGCTCCGAATCCAGCCTGTATCGCACGAACGATGGCACCCTTTGGAAGCAAGACGACAGGGGATTCAGCCCGCTTCGTGGTCCTGACGTGCCGCTGCGGTCGGCATCCTTTACTGAAACCACGTCACAGCACGCGAACACGATGGTCTTCGACCGCGAGGGCTCCCTGTGGTCGGTCGTCTGCGCCCCTGGAATCTGCCGGATCAGGGAGCCCCATGCCGCCGACCGCCCTTTCCAGCTGGGGCAGTTTTCAGGCGACAAGTTCAAACTGTCGGACGGTCTGTCGTCCGATGTCACGATGACCCTGCTCGAGGATCACGAAGGCAATATCTGGATCGGGACGAAACTCGGGCTCGATCGCTTCCGGCGCAATGACGTCAGGGTGGTCGGTTTTCCCGAGATGGTGGTGTACTTCGCTCTGGTGCCCGGTGAAGGCGGCGAGATGAGGACCGGGTCGGCGTCCCGAAACAACCTCCCCGATCGGATGTGGCAACTGGAGCCGAGTCCGAGCCCGGTACCCGGCTTCAGCGGCGCGGTGACGGCGGCCTACCGCGACACCGATGGAAGCACGCTGTTGGGCGGCCCGGAGGGCTCATGGCGCTTCGCCGGCGGCAAGTTCACACCGCTGGCCGTGCCGAAGCAGGAAGAGGGCAACAGGGTGCAGGCCATCACACGTGATGGTGCCGGGCGGCTGTGGATGTCCTTTCGTGCATCGATTGCCTACCGGCTGGACGGAGACACGTGGACGCCGCGCGGAGGTATCGCCGAGTTGCCGGAACTGGCTCCCGCCCGCGCCGTGACGGACGAGCAAGGGCGCGTGTGGTTTGGCTACAACCAGAACATGCTGGCCATCGTGGAGGGCAACACGGCGCGGTTGTTCTCCGCGGCCGACGGCTTGCGGACAGGGACCGTGACCGCCATCCTCCCGGGACCGGAGACGATCGTGGGCGGCGAGCTGGGAATGGCCGTCTTCGATGGCAGACGGTTTCGTCCGCTCGCCGCCACGCGCCAGGACGTGCTCACCGGAGTCACGGGGCTGTTGAGGACGCGGGACGGGACGCTCTGGGTGAATGGCAACGCGGGCGCCGTGCGTATCTCGGCGGATGCTCTCCGCCGGGCACTGGCCGAGCCGGACTTCCGGATGCCCTTCGAGCTCTTCGACATGGAGGACGGCATGCCGGGAGCCGCGCAGCAGATCCGTCCGTTGCCGACCCTTGTCGAGGGCACGGATGGGCGGCTGTGGTTCGCGGCGACGAACGGACTGGCGTGGATGGACCCGGAGCGCATTCATCGCAACGCCAGGTCACCACCCGTCGTCATCCGCTCGCTCGTCGCGGGTGACCGGCGCTACGGACCGGAGGCAGGCCTCCATCTGCCGCCGCGAACGCATGGCCTCAAGATCGCCTACAGCGCGCTCAGCCTCTCCATGCCCGAACGTGTCGCCTTCCGCTACCGCCTGGAGGGAGTGGACGAGGACTGGCAGGATCCGGGAACGCGGCGCGAGGCGATCTATACGAATCTGGGACCGGGGACGTACCGCTTCCGAGTCATCGCCGCGAACGAAGACGGTGTCTGGAACGAGCAGGGAGCGGCGCTCGATTTCGAGATAGAGCCGACGTTCTTCGAGACGCGGTGGTTCCTGGCGCTGTGTGTGCTGGCGGGGTTGGGCGTGTTGTGGTTGCTGTACGTGCTTCGGCTGAGGGAGATGACAGCGCGAGTACGCCAGCGCCTGGAGGAGAGGCATGCCGAGCGGGAGCGGATAGCGCGAGAGCTGCACGACACCCTGTTGCAGGGCATCCAGGGACTGATGCTGCGTCTCCAGGCAATCAGCGCGAACCTGCCGCAGGGCGAGCACCGCGAGGGTCTCGAGCGGGCGATGGACCGGGCGGACGACGTGCTTGTCGAGGGGCGGGATCGGGTGCGGGGACTGCGTGCGTCGAGCGAGGAGATACCGGACCTGGCGGAGGCGTTCGCGGCGGTGGCACGGGAGTTTGGCGGGAGTCCTGGCCCGGTCTTTCGCGTCGCCGTCGAGGGTGCGACGCGCGTGCTCAATCCGCTCGTCGCGGACGAGATCTATCGCATTGGCCGCGAGGCGCTGCGCAATGCCTTCCAACATGCGGGAGCGAGCGAGATCGAGGCCGAGATTTCGTACGACGTGGACGAGCTCCGGGTGCGCATCCGCGATAACGGGTGCGGGATAGCGCCGTCGATTCTCAACTCCGGCCGACCCGGCCACTGGGGACTTGGCGGCATGCGCGAGCGAGCGGAGAAGGTGGGGGCACGCCTGGAGATCCTGAGTGGCGTTGGACGTGGCACCGAGGTGACCCTGGCGCTGTCCGCGGAGCGAGCCTACGTGCACCATCGCGGAGGCGGCTGGCTGCGCCGCCTCCAGGGTTTCCGCTGAGCGCGCCCAGGGGGCTCAGGCCTTCAGGAAGGCCAGCAGGTCGGCGTTGACCTGATCCTTGTGCGTGATGGTGAGGCCGTGCGGAGCACCGGGATAGATCTTCAACGTGGAGCCCTTGACGAGCTTGGCCGAGAGCAGGGCCGAGGCGCCGATGGGAACGATCTGATCATCGTCGCCGTGGATGATCAGCGTCGGCACGTCGAACTTCTTCAGATCCTCGGTGTGATCCGTCTCCGAGAAGGCTTTGATGCAGTCGAGGGCGCTCTTGAATCCGGCCTGCATTCCCGCGAGCCAGAACGAGTCTCGCATGCCTTGCGAGACCTTGGCGCCCGGCCGGTTGGCCCCGAAGAAGGGGGTGGTGAGATCCTTGAAGAACTGAGAGCGGTCGGCGAGCACACCGGCCCGGATGCCATCGAAGGCCTCGAGGGGCGTACCACCGGGGTTGGCGGCCGTCTTGAGCATCAGCGGGGGCACCGCGCCCACCAGAACGGCCTTGGCCACCCGCTTCGTGCCGTGGCGGCCGATGTAGCGGGCCACCTCGCCGCCACCCGTGGAGAAGCCGACCAGCACGACATTCTTCAGATCGAGGGTCTCGATCAGCGCCGCGAGATCGTCGGCGTAGGTGTCCATGTCGTTGCCGTTCCAGGGCTGGCTCGAGCGGCCATGGCCACGGCGGTCATGAGCGATGGCGCGATAGCCCCTGGCCGCCAGGAAGTTCATCTGGTCTTCCCAGCTGTCGGAGTTGAGGGGCCAGCCGTGGCTGAACACCACCGGCTGTCCCGTGCCCCAATCCTTGTAATAGATCTGCGTGCCGTCCTTCGTCGTAATCGTGCCCAATGTCCTGGCTCCGTGGGGGTGCGTGGTGGAGAAGCGCTGCACGTTCCCAACGGTAGCCAGCGGGGTCTGGCGCGAAAACCCTCGGGCGGATGGGGCGGGAGTACCCATTTAGGGGGATACGGCGACCCCCCCCACCGTTACCCTGGCTGCTCACGAGCTTTTTCTTCAGCCGCCGCACTGCACCAGGCTTTTCATCGCTGCACTTCCACGACTACACCGTTGACGAAGGTCACGTGCTTCGCACCGACACAGTCAACGTCCATGTGAGCTCGAGTCGCGATGTTCAGCCATCGTTTGGTCTTCGGGCAGATGCGGCACCACGTCCACACCTCTCGCTGGCTCTCCGCCGTCTCAATGACACTCTTCTCGCACGGATCTCCAAGCGCTTCCTCGACCTCATCTGGCGTCATTCCCGGCATGGCGCGTTCTTCTTCGATGGCGCGGCGCTTCGCCTCAATGAGGCTCTCCGGCGCATCGGCCCCGTCCCCACTCCGCGCCGCCTGGTATCCCTCCGCGCTGCGATCGTCTGTCGGCGGACGGACGAACGTCTGGGATGAACTGGCATCCGGCACTATCGGCAACGTGCCATCAGCGGACGTCAGACGTGTGTCTGCAGCCGTGACAGTTCCAGCATTCGTCCCCGTGTTTGTCGCTGCCTCGGAGACCGCAGACGATGCCCCCAGTTCTACCCACTCTGTCCGCAGGCGGAATTTCGCCGTAGCCGTATCCCAGTCATACATAACATTGAGTGTGCCATTGGACCTGGGCTCAATCGCAATATCGGGGAAGTCAGTCCATGTCCCCAACGACATCACCCCGATGCGCAGCACAACCTGTTGCCCCTCTCTCCATTGTAGGCCACTTGGAACGGCGTAGGTCGTCGCAGTGGGAATCCGGAACTCTGGGCCTACGCTGAACGTCTCCTCGGAATCGGGCCAGACGACAAGCACGCGGAAGAGTGACTCGGTGTATGCATTCGTGAGGAGCAGGGACGCCGACTGATACGGCGCGCGCCTCAGTTCTGCGACACGCTGTTGATGAGCCTGGCGCCGCTCCGCTTCAGCTCGTGCGAGGGCTGCGGTTCTCTGTGTGGCTTCCTCCTTCTTCTGCTGGACGAGGCTTTCCCACTGAGAGCGGGCCGTCTTGCACTCACCGAGGCGAAGGGCGCCGAGTCCAGCCGACGCACCGAAGGGCGCTGCCAAGAGCAGTGTCCCAGGGATCCCTCCGGCTCCGGCCTGACGCTCTTCTGGAGTCGGGCCAGCCAGTGCCTGGACAGCGAAGACAGTGGCGAGTCCCGCGAAGACACCGGCAAGGACCACGTCCGTCGTGACGGGCCAGCGTTCAGTCGAACAGGGTGGCTCTACGCCCGAATCGGCCTGGTAGGACGCCGGCAGACTTCGTGTCTTGAAGAACGAGCAACCGCTAATCGAGGCGACCACCAGCAGCGAGCACGCGGTACGACTCGCGCGTGCGAGGGACCTGAATAAGGTTCGGCGCATTGTCGCGACCCTACCCCCCCGCGAACCCTGTCACAACCCCGCGCACGCGGCGCAGTCGACAGCCCAGCGCTTCTTGCCCCCGGTGGCGCCAGCGTCCTCCACTAGCTGCACCGCCCCGAACGGCGGTTGGGCCGAAAGCTCGCGGGCGCGGAGGAGCACTGGGGCTCCGGGTGGGCTGGGCCCAGCTCGGCGGTGAACTCGGCATACTCCCCCTTGCGGATGGCCTTGCCGCAGGCCCTGCAGGTGCCGGCCCTCTCCGTGACGATCAGTATTCCAGCCTCCTGGACATGCTCTCTCGAAGGGCCGCCAACCCCTGCTCAGCGACAACTACACCTCCCCATCAACGACAACTACACCTCCCCATCCAGAGTGACGGCAGCCGTCGGTAGAAACCCGGTGACTCCGGAGGTTCGGATGGGCGCGCGCCTTCGCGGCCAGCCGTACCTCCAGGCCTGCCAGAACTTCGTGGCCGAGGTGCTCTCCCCCTCGCAGCCCGTGGAATTGCGTCAGGCCCACCGCGAGGTGCTCTCCAACCCGATGGACCTGACGGTGGTGGCGCAGATGCTGGCCGAGGAGCGCCAGCCCGACCTGTTCCACCTCTGGCAGCAGCAGTATGAGCTGATGGTGAGGGATTACCGGAAGGTCTGCCTCGCCGAGTTCCCGCTGGAGGAGTTCTCCGAGGAGGCCCATCGGATGCGCTGTGAGGATCGGAGCGTGCTCCCGGAGGAGCGTTTCGGCCGGGAGCTCGCAACATAGCCAGTCTCCCGAGTCTCTGCGAGCGTGTCCTGCGACTGCTGATGCGACCGGATACGCACGGAACGTGGGAATCGAAGCGCTCCCGGAAATGTCAGACCTGCCCGGTATAAATCTCCCTACGCGGCGCCACTCAGGGCGTCGCCGAAAGGTGCATTCCAGAATGCGGAAGTCATTGATCTTCATGGGGCTTTTCCTAGGCATGACAGGGGTCGGCTGCGCGGGTCTCGATGAGGCCGAAGCGCTGGACTCCTCCGTGTCGGCGGACACGACCTCCCAGGTCACCCGAGCCCTGATCACCAACGTCACCGGCACCAGCCAGGTGACCTTCGTCGCCATGTCGGGGAACGAGACGAAGCCGTACGATCAGTCGGCAACGTCGGTGGTCGCGTACACGCGGGACTCGACGACCGGAGAGTTCACGGCCTACCCGGGCACGGGCTCGGCGGACGGCACCATCTCCGTGCCGAGCGTTCCCTCCGGACGCATCTACCTGAAGCTGGGCTCGCGCTACCTGGTGAGCACTGGCCGCTCGTTCGATCTGGGCTCCACGGAGTGGGGCCGTGATGGCACGTTCGTCTCGCTATCCACACCCATGACGGTGTCCGGCACCGGCCTGTCTCCCTGGCAGTCGGGGGACTTCCTGGACATTTATTCGCTGAACCCGGGTGCGTTCGGCTACATCGACGGCAGCGCCACGGGGCTCCCCCAGGTGGGCGCCACGTCGCTCTCCGGGCTGAGCTTCGATTACGCCAACATGCTCAACCCCGTGCTGCTCGACAGCAGCAAGGGGGATCTGCTCTCGCTGGCGCAGATGCGGCTGCAGACGAGCGCGAACGGGGTGACCTACCGCGCGATGCACAAGGTGCTCCTCGCGAGCGTGACACAGGTGGAGGGCCAGCCCGTCTCCGTCAGCGGCACCTTCACCCAGCCCGCCACGACGGGCACCTTCGCCGTGGACTGGCGGCGCTCGGCCTTCGAGGCGATGCGCACGCAGGTGAATCCGGACGCGGCCAGCACATATAGCGAGATCTGGATGTCCGCCCGGCCGGCCGCGCTGAGCTCGGCGCTCGCGTCCATCAGCGGGCCGCCGCTGCTCGTGAAGCTCAATCCGGACTCGCAGCGCACCGACCTCGTCACGGGGGACATGGCGTACAACAACCCGCTCCCGGCGAGCTGGCAGAAGGTGGCGCTCGCCGCCGCGGGCTTCACGAAGAGCTACGCGCTGGGGACCGCGACGCCCTACACCATGAGCGTGGACCTCCGCGTGGATCAGGAGGCGAGCGCGTTCGCCGCCGCCCCCGTGCAGCCGCTCATCGGGCCGGTGCAGGCGCCCAAGGTGAACACGCGCGGCGCGTTCCAGAACCTCACGGGCGTGGGAACCAACGCCTCGCTGAGCTGGTCCAAGCCGCTGGTCGGCACGGCCACGAACTACGTGGTGAACATCTACCGGCTGGGCGTGAGCAATGGCCGCACCACGGCCACGCGCGTGACGTCGCTGCACACGGATCTCCAGAGCGTGTACCTGCCCCCGGGCGTGCTGCAGACGGGCCAGACGTACTTCGCGGAGATCCAGAGCTGGTACCAGCCCGGCTCGGACCTGGCGACGAGCCCGTATATGCGCTCGCTGCCTCGAGGCCGCGCCAGCGTGCTCACCGGCATGTTCAGCCCGTAGGCGCTGAAGTCCTCGGAAGGGAGCGGAGCCCGCTTCCTCCCTTCCTCACGAGCCGCCCCGCTTCAGCGAGGCCTTGAGCGCGAAGCGATCGACCAGGCCCGGAGCCAGGAGCTTGAGGTAGAGGCCAATCCTGGCTCGGGCCGTCATCACCAGCTCCCGGTCCCGGTGGTCGATGGCGCGGAGGATCTGCTCCGCGCAGGTGCGTGGATCCATCGCGTTCCTGGCCGTGTCCCGCGTGGCCTGCGGCTTTCCGTCAGGGCCGAGCGCCCGCACTCCAATATCGGTGGAGACGTACCCCGGAGACACGACGAGCACGTCCACTCCCGTGTCCAGCAGCTCGACGTATAGGACGGACAGGAGCCCTGTTGGGGACGTATAGGAAGGACAGGAGCCCTGTTGGGGGTAGCGGGCACGTATCTGAGGCATCCCCTCATAGAAAGCAGGCGAGGAAGGGGGCAGTTGTTCGTCTGGTTTGAGCAGTAGGGCCATGGATGTTACCGGAGAAGTGGGTACTCAAGCCATCAACGAACAGCAGGTACATGAATTCCTCGCCGGACTCTTCGGAGACGACATCCATGCCAAGAGGGTGCTGTCGCTCTCCCTGGCCACGCTGGGCGTCATCCATGCCGCGAGCCTCTCGGTGTACGCCATAGGGCAGGCCCTGGCCGTGGCGCGGGGGAAGAAGGGCAAGCACGGGATAAAGCAAGTGGACAGGCTACTGTCCAACGCGGGCGTGGACGTGTGGCACCTGTTCACCCAGTGGGTGCTTCGGCATGGGCCTATCTTCCTTCCGAATCGCGGAAACCGACAGGCGTGACAGGCTGCTGCTGCTCAGCGCCCTGGCGTGTGCCCTGCTGACGCTCCTGGGGGCTGCTGGCGAGAGCCTCGGCATGGAGCGCTACCTCAAAGCCAACACCTCGAAGCGGCGCACCTACTCCCTCTTTCGCCAGGGCTGCATGTACTACCAAGCTCTGCCCAATATGCCCGAAGCCCAGTTGCGGCCTCTCGTTGAGCGCTTCGCCCAACTCGTCTGCGCGCAGCCCGTTTTCCGTGAAGCCTTTGGCCTCATATGAGGGGATGCCTCAGCCCCTTGGGGCACACCCTGCCCTGGCCGCCCTCGCTTGAGGAGAGAGGCAGGGAGTTGGGGCGTATTGACAGCGGCTGCGCCAGGTTCAGCACCACGCCTGCTGGGGTGGTCCCCGGGCCGGGGCCCGCGTCAGAGCCTGCGTGGGAAGTCCCAGGTGCTCCAATATCGAGCGCACCCCTGCGGGGGCCGTCACCTACGCCAGCACCTTTCGCCTGCCTCCACACCGCGGACGGGCGAACACCGCGCGCAGGAAGAGGGTGAGGACGTCCGAGAGCAGCCCCACGTCCTTGAGCAGCACCCACCGCACCCGGTGCGGAAAGGACAGCGTCCACTGTCGATAAGGCACGTGCGGCAGCACCCGCTCCACCAGGCGCGCCGCCGTCACATGCGTCCGCTTCGCGTTACAGGAGGGACACACCCCTCGTCCCTTGCACGAGAAGGCGACGAGAAGCTCGTCCTTGCAACTCTCACAGCGCACCCGCGCGAAACCGTGCGCCAGCACACCGCACTCCAGGTACCTGGCGAAGTCCCGCTCCACATACCGGGGCAGGCCTCTACCCACCTCACTCGCCTCCACCAGCAGTGTGGCCAGGTTGTCCCTCACCGCCTCGTACAGCACCGTCCCCTCCGGCTGCCTCCGCCGGTACGACCACCCGTGCTTCTCCACCAGCCCCTCCCCAGCCATACCTCGCCAGGGGACACTCCCGTGGAGCCCCTGGCTGCTCGGGTGGTTCGAGGCGCGACCGAGACAGCGCGTCAGGAGGGGCGAACCTGGTACCAAACGGGTACCAAATCGGGCGAACCTTCCTGAACGCCGCTGAACGCGGCCGGACAGAAAAACGCCCTGCTTCCGGGGACTTGGGAAGCAGGGCGAGTGGCCCCGGCTGGAATCGAACCAGCGGCCTGCGGTTTAGGAAACCGCCGCTCTATCCAACTGAGCTACGGGACCAGACGAACAACTCACTGAAACTACTGGTTCCTTCTGGTAAGCGCCAGCGTACCACCGCGAGCGCCCCGTCCTTGTACGTAATTTGTACGTAACCGGCCAGAAAGAAGGACGGCGATGCCCCAGTGGAACGGACAATGGCCAGGAGAACGAACCTGCCTGGACCGGCACGGCAACACCTGTTGGCAACTGGAGCGGATGCACAACGGGGTCCGTTATAGCAGGCGGTTGGAGGCTCGCAACGAAAGTGAGGCCCTCGCCGAGCTGGCCCTGTTCGAGCGTGACCCTAACGCCTACCTGACAAAGAGCCAAGCCGCCCGGAAGGCCGCCGTTCCCTTGCCGCAGGTCCACCTGTAAGCCCCCTGGTCTTCTTTGCGCCCCTGGGGGGATGGGGGCTCTCAAGAGGCCGTACCCGGTGTTCGCCCTCCAACTCCTCGCGCACGAGGGGGTAGGGCACCCCTGATACTTAAAAATCTGGAGGACCACCGGGAGAAGTGACCGGGGACCTCCGGCGATGGAACTGCAACCCTCACCCAAGCTTTCGCCTTGTTCGTCCGGGCTCGGCCAGTAGAACGGCGGGTGATGCCGCAGCCCTTGATCCACTGCTGCGAAGAGCCGTCTGCGCAGAGGGGATACCCTCTACGACAACGACCCGAACCAGGGCTGGGGCTGGGTTCCGGCCACGAAGGTCTCCGGTGGCGGCAATTGGGAGCCCATCCCAGGACTTCCCACCTGCGACTCGCTCTCCTTCCCGGGCGCGGCGCCTTGACCGTGCGCTACGGCGTCGGCGGCGCGGCCAGCTCCAACCGGTGCCGCGACAGACGGTCTTTCCCTGCGGCAGCAGCCCGAAGTCGGGGATGCCCTCGGCGCGCGGCACCGAGCTCTGAGCTGTCGCTGACGCTCAGCGCGCGACGGTGAGGAGCTCCGCACCGCCAGGGTGCTCCGGCCTATCAGGTCAGGAACCGGCGGTCCCCATGACGTCGTTTGCTCGTATGCTCCACGGCGATGCGCCGCGGCGGTGCGTCGAGCCGTGCGCTTGCTAAAAAGGGGCCGAGTGGGGGAGGACCACGATGGCAGCAATGGATTCCGGAAGCCGTGGGCTGGGAGCGCCCTGTGCGCTGCACCCGACGCAGGTGGCCACGGGCACGTGCGAGCGGTGCGGCAACTTCATGTGCGACGTGTGCGGCGAGCAGGGGAGGCAGATCCTCTGCCCCTCCTGCCGCGAGCGCCTGGGGGTCTTCCCGCTGCGGCGGGACACCTGGAGCTTCAGCTCCCTCTGGGACTACTGCTACGAGCTCTTCAAGCGCGACTGGCTGATGCTGTCGGTGGCGGTGCTCGTGGCGATGGGGGTGAGCATGACGATCAATGCCCTCGGCAACCTCGCGGGCCCGCTCCTGAAGCGGGAGGACTCGCTCGTTCCCATCATCATCGTCGGCGTGTTCACCGCCGTGATGCAGATGGTGGTGCAGGGGGTGATGGGGATGGGGATGTTGCGGGTGGTGTTCGACGTGCTCGAGGGCAAGCGCGTGGATGTCGGCCGGCTCTTCTCCCAGGTGGACAAGGCGGGACGCTACGTGGCGGCGATGCTCATCGCGCTCGTGGTGGTGGGGCTGCCCCTGCTGCTCCTCTTCGCCCTCCTGACGTTCGTCGGACTGGTGTCGGTGGGGTTGCCCGCGAGCGGCATCTTCGAGAGCGGGATTTCCGGCCTGGAGGCGGCGCCCACGCTCGTGGGCGTCTTCTCCGCGGCGGGCCTCGTCACCTTCGCAGCTGCCTGCTACTTCGCCCTGCCGCTCTACCTCCTGCAGTCGGAGCTCACCTACAACGAGGACGTCACCCCGGTGCAGGCCTTGCGCAACTGCTACGAGCTGGCGCGCGGCGAGCGGCTGTCGTTGTTGGGCGTCACCTTGGTGGGGGCGCTGCTGGCCCTGGTCGGCGTCTTCGCCTGCTGCGTGGGCGTCTTGCCGGCCGTCGCGATGGGCCAGCTCCTCGTCGGCGGCCTCTACCTGGCGCTGCGCAATGGCTCCGAGCTGGACGTGCGCCCGAGTGGAGGAAAGCGCCCATGAGGAGGTGCTCCCCACCAAGGGAACACATGTGATCTCCGTCCAAGGCACCCAACCGTGACGCATCTCCATGGAGAAGGGGGCCCTGGCTCCTGGCGCGCGAGCGGTGCTCCGCCTGCTCTCTCCACTCCTCACGAAAGTGGGATTCGGGTCTCTACCTTCCCCTGAAGCACGAGGGGTCGCCCATGGTGGAAGGCACGGAGGAACTCGAGGACTTCAATGACTCGTTCCTGAAGGAGATCGTCCGCGCCGAGGTGCCCCACCGGATGCCCACTCCGGGCACCTGGCTGGGAGGCCCCGACGAGCGCCGGTTCGAGGTGCTCGAAGCGCTGGGTGGCGGCATCATCTGCCCAGCCACACAACCTGGTCTCCCTATGGCGTGGGTTGCGCGACGGCCCGCGGGTTGCCCGCGGGCGTCGGCGGGGTCTCGGCCGGGGCCGCGTTCTGGGCCGCCAGCTTCTCCGCCTCGGCCCGCTTCTGGGCCTGCGCCTCCGCCACCTTGCGCATGTTGGCCAGACCGACTTCGAAGTCCTTGCCCACCATCTTGTCCATGTCCATGAACAAGCAGAACGCCTTGCCCATGAAGTCGTTGTGACCCTCCATCGTCCACGACACCGTGACGCCCTCGGCCGCCGGGGTGAACGAGAAGGCGGTGAGCGACTTGGACGCGAAGGGGCGGACGAACTCCAGCTTGATGCGCACGAACTCGTTCGGAACGCTGTGCTCGATGAACATCCGGCCCGCGCCCACCTGGTCATTGCCAGACCAGCTATAGAGCGAGCCCTCGCCCTGGGCCGGGCCCTCGACGAGCGTCTTCTGGTTCGGATCCAGCTTGTCCCAGGGAGACCACTCGGGCCAGTGGTGGAAGTCATTCACCAGCGCGAAGGCGATGTCCGGCGGCGCCTTGAACGTCGCGCTGCGATTCACGGTGTAGGTGGACGGACGCGTGGCGATCACGCCACACAGCGCCCCGATGACGACGATGAGACCCACGAGAATCTTCTTGAGCATGGATGGTCCTTGCACGGCGGGGAAGCGCGGGGGCGTCATAGAGGAGTCGGTCCGCCGTCCACAAGAGCCCAGGCATGCGCTCCTCAGCCCTACTGGGCGCGCACGATGCTGTAGGGCACCTTGCTTGGTTGGCGGAAGGATGCTCCTCCCCACGGCAGGCCTCGCCCGTCCGTTTCGTGACACCGGAGGCGCCTCCGGAGGCCGTGAATTCACCAAAAAAAATCGGAGAGGCGTGTCGATCTCGATGGGGGTCGTTCGTCGCCGCTGTGGAACTCCGACTTGCCTCGACGAAAGGAACGACCGTGAACACGACGAACCGATGGATGGCGTTGGCAGCACTGGCCTTTTTTGCTTGTGCGCCCAACCCGCCTCGAGATGCCGCTTGGGTGGCCGCGTGGGCCACCAGCCCTCAATTCGCTTCCACCGGGTTGCCGGGAATTCCGCCGGCGGAGCCTTTTCAGAACCAAACGGTGCGCCAGGTGATTCGCCCGTCGTTCTGGGGAAAGACGCTGCGAGTGCGCATTTCGAATGATCACGGGACCCGGCCCTTGGTGATAGGCGGGGCCGCGATCTCGCCTCGGACCGAGGGCGCCAAAGTGGACCTCGCGAAGATGGCTCCGCTCACCGTGGGCGGCGTGTCGAGCTTCACGCTCCCCGCGGGGACGAGCACCCTCACGGACGCTGTCGACATCCGCGGTTGGTCCGAAGGAGACCTGGCCGTGGATCTCTATTTCCCCGAGCACACCGGAGAGCCGACCTGGCACTGGAACGGACTCGAGACGTCCTATGTCTCCGAGGAAGGCAATTTTGCCGGAGCGGCTGAATTCCCAGTGCGCAGCGAGACCACCAGTCGCTATTTCCTCTCCGGACTGGAGATGGACGCTCCCGGCGCAACGGCCATCGTCGCCATCGGCGACTCCATCACCGAAGGGGCGGGTTCCACCGTCAACGGCCGCCAGCGTTGGACGGACGTCCTCGACGCGCGCTTGGGCGATCGGCCTTTCGCGGTGTTGAACCACGGCATCGGCGGGGCTCGCTTGCTGCATGACCAGGTCGGTCCTTCCGCGCTCCAGCGGTTCGATCGGGATGTGCTCGCTCCGGCGGGTGTGAAGTACGTCGTCATCGCCTTCGGGTTGAACGACATTGGGTTCTGGCGCTTCGTGAATCGCCCCGAGGAGAACGTCGACGCCACCCAAATCATCGAGGGGTACCGCCAGCTCATTGCCCGCGGCCGCGAGAAGGGTTTGAAGGTCATCGGCGCCACGCTGACGCCCATCGGCGGTTCCGTCTACGAACTGCCTGACAATGAGCAGAAGCGGCAGCAAGTCAACGCCTGGCTGCGTCAGACCGCGGGTAGCGCCGAGGGATTCGACGCGGTCATCGACTTCGAGGGCGCGCTGAGAGATCCCGAACAACCTTTGCGCCTGCGCCCCGAGTTTGACAGCGGAGATCACGTTCACCCCAACGACGCCGGGTACCGGGCAATGGCCGAAGCGGTGAACCTGGGCCTCTTCTCCGACGCCGGGGAGTGATTTGGCGTCGGCCCGGGCGACCTGGACGAAGCGCACCGCTGGCTCGGCGCCAGGCGGTAGCGCCAGGAGAACTACTTCAGAGACAACCTCCCCGGTCAGTGTCACACCCTCGGATGACTCCCCCTCCAAAAGCCCCTTCGGAGGGGGAAGCTCCCTCTGACACGCAAGGCCACCAGAGCGAGCAGCCCCAGCAGGGCGTTGCCTCCGCCCACATCGCACGAGCACGAACCGCCCTCTAGCTCGATCGTTCGGCCCTGGCCTCGCAGATTGATGACGATGTCCGCGGAGTTCTCGCCCTGCAGCCTCAGCCGCAGCTCGCCGGAAGAGGTGCCCCCCTCCGTTGGGTGGAACGTCACCCGGAGGGTCGCGCTCTCTCCGGGTTCTAGCGGGCTGGTCAGCTCACTGTCATCCACTTCGAAGGCCGGATTCGCGCTCTCCACTCGCACCAGGCGATCCACTCTGGCCTCGTTGGTGAGGGTGATCTCCGTGGGATCGCTCTGTCCCCCGATGTCCACGAAGCCGAAGTCCAGGTCCATCGGAGTGACCGAGAGGAAGTTCGTCACCGCCCGGCCCGTCAGGCTCACCCGCAGGGCCTGATCACTGGTGCTCTTCGTGGTGCTCACCACCAGGGTCGCCTCGGAGTTGGTCGCCTCCTGGGCCCGGTAGCCCAGCTTCAAGGTCGCGCGCTGGTTGGCGGACAGCACCGTCCCCGCCTTCCATTGCTCGAGCAGCTCGAAGTGGCTGGGAGCAGGCCCCTCCAGCACAGGTGCGTTGAGGGTGACGTCCTGCGTGGTCGTGTTGGTGATGGTGAGGAAGCGGCTGACGTTCCTCGGATCGGATGGCGCGAGGACCGTACCGAAGTCCACCGCCAGGTCCGCCACATCTGCCTCGAGGTCGCTGAACATACCCAGGCCTTTCAATGGCACGTAATCGTCATCTCCGTCGTCGCTGCGGATCCTCACCTGCGCATCGGAAGAGACGCCCGCCAGCGGCGTGAACCTCACGCTCACCTTCGCGGTGCTTCCTCCTTCCAGCAGGTAGGGCGGGGTCTTGGGAGCGCCCGTGCGGGCATCCGTGACCTGCATCGTGAAGTGAGAGAACTGCTCTCCCTCCACATCCATCACCAGCGTTATGGCCCTGCCGCCCTTGTTGGTGATCGTGAAGGACTTCGGTTCCGACGTGCGGCCGCCCACCTGCATGCCGAAGTTGAGCTCCCAGTTCGAGAGCTCGAGCACGCTGGAGAGGCCCCTGCCCGCCAGAGACACCGTCCTCGAGTGCCCACCGACCCCTCCATCCGCACCGGAGAGGGGGCCTGTCGTCAGGAACAGCGAGGCCGTCAACGCCCCTTGCCGCGTGGGGCGGAAGGTCACCGGCACTTGGAGCTGGGCGCCCGGTTGCAGTTCCTGTGGCAGCGGTAGCTTTCCCAGCTCGAAGTTCGCACTGTCGGCTCCAGATAGCTCCAGCCTGGACACGGTGATCACGCCCGGGTAACCCGCGTCGGAGCCCGACGCGCTAACTCCGCGGTTGATGAGTGTGAGGATGCCCGCGTCAGCGGCCGAGGGCGTGTTGATCTTCACCCCACCAAAATCCATGATCCCCGAGGGCAACAACTCCAGCTCGGGAGAGGTGCCCACTCCGGTCAGCGCGACCTGCCGCGAGCTCACGCCCATGGGAATGTTGAGCGTCGCGCTGCGTGGGCCCAGGTTCCTGGGTTTGAAGTGGAGCGGAATGGCCAGGAATTCATTGGCCTGCAGCACCTTGGAGGGGAAGGGCGTCGGGACCACCGCGAACTCATCCGGATTGCTGGTGGTGATGCCGGTGATGCTCACCGGATCGACGGTGTTGTTCACGATGGTGACCAGGCTCTCGCGGGCGGGATCGCCCACATTGGCGGACCCGAAGTCGACCGAAGCAGGCAGGATCTCCACCAGCCCCAGTCCCGTGCCTTGCAGGGACACCTGCAGGGGAGCCGCCTGCGCATTGCTGGTGAGGGAGAGGGTGCCTGACAACACGCCCGCCCGTCTTGGCTTGAAGAAGACCTTGAGCTCGTGCTGGTCCTGCGGCTCGATTTGCACGGGCCACCCCTCGCTGGGCAGCTCGGTCTCGAAGGTGAAGTCGCCTGTCGTCGTCGCTCCGTTGAAGAGCAGGGGAGCGGTGCCCACGTTCGAGATGTAGACGCTGATCGGCGTGCTGGTGTCTCCCACCTGCAGGCTGCCGAAGTTGTGCGAGCTCAGGGACAGGGCCACTTTCGCCGAGGCGCCCGTGCCCACCATCGGGAGCGTCAGTGAGCCCGCGTTCTCCGTCTTGATTTGAAGGCTGGCGCTGAAGTTGCCGTTGGTGACGGGAAGGAAGCTCACGAAGAAGTTGACCTCATCCAGGGGAGCGAGCTCCTTGGGCCAGGACACGTCGCGGAAGGAGAAGAGGGTGTTGGTGGAGGTGACCTCGGTGAGCCTCACGGGCAGCTCACCTGGGTTTCTGAGGGTGAGCGGCACCTCACGGAATCCACCCAGCGGCACGGCGCCGAAGTCCACGGTCGTCTTGTCCAACGTCAAACTGGCCTTCGCTCCCCGGCCCATCAACTTGATGACCTTGTCGGAGGTGCTTCCCTCATAGGAGATCCTCAGGCTTCCCTCTTCATTGCTGTTCGCGGGCGTCTCCTGAGTAGGCACGAAGCAGACATCCAGCAGGAGAACCTCTCCAGGCTGCAGGTTGAGTGTACTGCTCGGGGTGGGGAAGGGAGTACCGGAGGGCAGGATGACGCTGAAGGGCGAATTGGTCGCGATGCCCTGAATCCTCAAGGGGGTGGTGGCGCTGCTGCTGTTGGAGATGGTCACCGGCTGAGGCTTGTTTGGATTGAAGCTGGTATCCGTCTTGCTGCAAGCCTTCGCGACCTGCACCGAGCCAAGGTCGAGCTCGAGCTCGGGAGAGAAGATGGGGACCGGGCCGGTGGCACTTCCCGTCAGCTGCATGCGAGCCATTTCCACGTTGGCCTCATCCAGGAAACTCAGGCTCTTCTCCACGGAGGCCAGGGAGGTAGGGGCGAAGACGACCTGAATGGTGACAGAGTCTTTTGCTGCCAGCCTCGTCGAAGGTGGAAGTCCCTGCACCCGGAAGGGCGATTCGACGGAGGTGCTCAACTTCACCTCCGCGTCACCCGAGTTGGTGACGGTCACGGGGCTGGAGTACGCACCCCCCACGGTCTTGTTCTTGAAGTCCAGGCTGGTGACGGACAAGGTCAGCAGGGGAGCAACGCCCTTGCCGCTGAGCGCCAGCACCGGACTAGGACTGGTGGCATCGCTCGAGACATTGACGGACTGTTGGGAGGACTGCCGTGCGCCAGGCGTGAACTTCACCTCGAGCGTCAGGTGGCCGCCGTTGGCTGGGATGACCATGTCCGCGGGGGTCTGGGGTAGCACGATGGAGAAGGGCGGCTGCACCGGCACATCGTGGAGGGTGACGGCCAGCGGGCTGGGATTGGTGAGGGTGAGCTGCCGCGAGGCGGTCGTGCCCACGCGCACATCGCCAAAATCGACCGTCCCGGGATTCAGGGTCAGCTGAGTGACTATCGCCGTTCCCTGGAGTGGAAGGGAGAACACCGGCTCGGAGGACATGCCGGAGACGGTGACGCTGCCCAGCATCTTCCCTGAGTTCGATGCCAGGGGAGAGAAGGCCACCTGCAGGGGGAAGGTCCCATTGGCGGGCAGATCGAAGCTGGAGGGAGAGATGAGGAATGGCCCGGAGACCGAGGCGGTCAGCCCCTTCATCTCGAAGGCCCGCTCGTTCCTCACCGTGACGTTCATGGCCGTGCTGGTGGTGCCCGCGCGCTGGCTGCCAAGGTCGAGCGCGGACGGTTCGAACGTGATGAGGGGCCTGGCCCCGACGCCTAGCAGAGGCACCTCGAAGTTCGTTCCCGGTCCACTGGCCGAGAGGGTGAGCGTGCCCGAGGAGGCAACGTCATTCACGGGCCTGAACTTCACCTTGATGACCACGTCTTCATTGGGGCTCACCAGGCGCGGCAGCGTGGGCGTCGAGGAGACGACCGTGAAGTTCGGCGAGATCGAGGAAAGACTGAGCGTCAGGGACGAGGTGCTGACATTGCGGATGGTGACCTGGCGCTCCGGACTGTCCACCCCAACCCGCTGGGGGCCGAAGTCGAGCGTGGCGGGAGTGGCGGTGAGGGCCGGTGCCGTCTGAGCGGTGCCCGCGAGCGAGATCACGAACATCTGCGAGCAGGGGGTGGAACGTTGCAGGGGCAGGTTCGCATTGAAGGCGCCGCTGGAGGTGGGCTGAAAGGAGACCCTCAGATCCTTGAAACTGTGCGCATCCACGACGATCTCCGCGGGCAGGGGACCTGAGGTGGAGGCCAGCTGCACCGAGAAGGGCAGCGCGGGGGCGCGCCCGCTGAAGGTGAGGGGAACATCTCCGGTATTGCTCACCCGTACATCCCGGAAGGTGCTCGAGCCCAGGGTCTGGCTGCCGAAGGCGAGCGATGTCACGTCCACCTTGAAGAAGGCCCCCGTGCCAGTGCCCGAAAGGGAGACCGTGGGGTTGGGCAGAATCGGGTCATCGCTGAACAGAAGGAGCGATCCCTGGACGGGGCCAAAGTCCCTGGGCGTGAGCTCCAGGGTGAAGGTGAGGCTTTCATTGGCCGGCAGGGTGACCGGCAGCTGAACCACCGTGGTCCCGTTCTTGATCTCCTTGATCGTGAAGGGGCTCTGGATGGAGGCGAAGTAGATCGTCCGGCTCGCGCCGGTCCCGTTGAACAGTGTCACCGGCTCCGTATGGCTCGTGCAGCTGTCCTGGGGAGCGAAGATGAGCTCTTCTTTGCTCCAGGTGAGGGCGCTGGTGGGGGCGACGACGCCGGGCGTCAGGGCGCGCGGCATGATTCCAGATGGGAGCTCCTCCGGGGCTTCGCCGGGCGCGGCCTCCGGGAGAGAAGCCTGCGGACTGCAAGAGGCCAGCAGGCACAGGCCCGCCACGAGTAGGTAATTGAAGTGTGTCATGCCTTGAGCCCTCTGAGTGGTCCGTCCGGAGCTGGAAGATTTACTGCTGCTGAGCACCCTCGGCCGGCTTGTCGGCGGCGGGGCCCTTCGGGGGCTCCGCGGGCGCGGTGCCGGTGCGGATGCGGCCCTCGAGCAGCTCGATGTCGAGCGAGGCTGGAGCGGGTGCGTTGACGAACGTCTGCCAGGTGCCGTCCGGGGCGGTGAAGAGGAAGGACACGGCCAGCGGCGACTCCGGGGGGAGCTTCACCTTCACGCGCTGAATGGTGCCCGGGTAGATGAGCTCCGACATGACCACGTTCTCGTCGGGCTGGAAGACGCGGGGGGCCACCTCGCCATAGGACTCGACGGCGTACTGCTTGGCGTCCACCTTGCGCACGAGCATGTAGAGCGGGCGGCCCTGGTTGGTGCCGGGTGGCGATTTGATGCTCAGCTGAAGTGTGGAGGGCTGGCAGGCGGCGAGCAGCGGCAGCAACGCAGCTGGGCGGAGCAGGGCGTGAAACTTCATCGCGGCACCTCACGGAAGGGGACCCAGGGTTCACCCTTGAGCCCGAAGCGGAGCTCCAGCAGCTGGTTGGCGTCCTTGGCATTGCGGTTGCGGAGATTCCATTGCCGGTGCTGATCGCCAGTGGGCGTGGAGGATTCGAGCAGGCGGAAGCAGCTCCAGGCGGAGCGGGTCTTGTCCAGCGAGCTGTACTGGACGGACTCCTGCTCGGGCGAGCGCAGCTCCAGCATGAGCGAGGCGGTTTGCTGATCCCACCAGGCCACGGGGAACTCCTGCCAGGCGGGGCTCTGGTTATAGGCGAGCACCGTGGTCTTCCCGCACTTGAGCGAGCCCAGGGTGACGAAGCTGCCCGGAGCCGGGGCGGCGGGCAGCGGCAGGGGCATGACCTGGAGCATGAGCGGCCGGGGTTTGCCCTCGGCGTCCCAGAGCAAACGGGAGAGCCGGGACAGCCCTCCCAACGTGGGCAGCAGCTCGGTGGGAAGGGAGAGCCGGTCCTGCAGCGCTCCGCGCAGCACCCACTCCGAGCCGCGCTCCTCGCAGACGGGTGTCAGCACCCGGTTCACGAAGTCCCAGAAGGCTCCATCCTGCCGGCGCAGCACCTCCAGATCGCCCGCGTCCACCTCCAGCGTGGCGGTGGGCTCGAAGGGGTAGCGGGTCAACAGGGGCTTCAGCATGCGTCCCCAGGCCTCCTCCCACTGATGGTTCAGCTTCTGTTCGAGCTCCTGCTGGCCCAGCTGACGTACCGTGAGGAAAGGCTGGAGGAAGGGCTGTCGCAGCTCGCCAATGAGGCCCTGTTGATCGAGCCACGCGTTCACCTTGTGCAGGTAGGAGCCCTCTTCCTCGAGCATCATCGAGAGGGCGATCCGCCCCAGCGGCGTGAGCATTTCCGTGAGCCGCGCGGCGCCTCCGGCCCCCTTGCCCGCATCCTTGCCCGCGGCGGTCGCCGAGCTGGCCTTCGGGACGGCGTTCAGCTCGTCCACCAGCTGCGCGATCAGGGCCCGGTAGGGGTTGAGCGTGGCGTAGTTGCCGCTCTCGTCCGGCTTCATGACCTGCACGATGGGCTTGAAGGGCGCCACGGTGTTGCGCAGCGACTCGTAGTAGGGGCCCTCGAGCGGCTCGAGGCTGGCGCCGTGTGCCACGTCGCGCAGCATGTCCACCAGCTCCGAGGAGGGCTGGGTGAGGCGTGAGAGCTCCCCGGACAGCATGCCGGGCACGGGCGCGGTGAAGTGGTAGCTGGCCACGCGCTGGAAGAGGCGCTGGCGGTACTGGATGGCGAACTGGTTCACCTTGCGCTGCACGTGCTCCTGGCGCTGCGAGGCCTGCTCCAGGGGCAGCCCGGCGTTCTTCAGCCGCTGGGTGAACTCGTCCACCAGCGGGCGCAGGCGGGTGTCGAACTCCACGCGCTCGGCGGCCACGCTGGTGAATGTGTCGCGGCGCTCCGCCTCGTCCCCCGAGACTCCGCCAAAGGGCATGCGGCCCGTCTTCTCGTAGTAGCGCAGCAGAGCCTGGTGGAGCTGACGCGCGCTGTCCCTCGGGCGGAAGTCGAAGGTGCTCTGCAGCACCGTCACCTGGTAGGTGCGATTGTCAGGGCCCTGCAGCCACAGCCCCTCGCGCACGAGCAGCTCGGCCACCGTCATCTTCTGCACGGCCTTGACGCCCAGGTAGGCCTCTTCCTCCATGCGCAGCACGGCGGTGAGCACCTCGCGGTTCTGGTTCATCCACGCCACCGCCTTGATCGTCGAGGGCAGGCCCTTGAAGCGGCTCATGTCCACGCGGGCTTCCGAGGCGCTGAGCAGATCCACCACGCGCGGCAGCGTGCCGAGCAGCGCGCTGTCATCCAACTGGGCCTGGAGCCGGCGTCGCTCCTCCTGCAGCGACTCCAGCTCCGCATCCAGCCGCTCCAGCTCGTACGGCTCCAGGGACTGATCGTGCAGCAGCTCCTGCAGCCGCTTGAGGTGGGCCTGCCAGGGCTCCAGCTGGGCCTCGAGCGTGAGCGGCTCGCGGAAGGGCCATTGCGCCCAGCTGGCTTCCGTCGTGGTGGGTGCCTGCCAGGGCTTGTCGCTGATGAGGACATAGTCCCCCACCAGGGACTCGAGCAGGTTGACGGAGGTGACCCATGAGCGCTTCGCCTCGAGGCTATCGGCCTCTGGGGCGGGGGCCGTCCCGGCCTGCTGGACGAAGTTCAGCGAGGAGCGGCTGCGCAGGCTGGAGAGGACGAACTGGCCAAGCGCCTCGTCTCGCGAGGCGTGGAGCGTGGCCAGCATGAAGACCACCTGCTCGGGGCGGCATGTGTTGGGCTGCTTGTGGCAGCGCTCCAGGGCGGGGCGCAGGTGAGCCTCGCGGATACCGCGCGCCAGCCGCAGGCGCAGACCCTCGCGCTCATCCGTGAAGCTGTAGGGCAGCAGCGGCCAGTAGGACATGGCCCGCCACAGCACATCCATGGACTGGCCGGCCGCGAGCACCTGCTCCTGGACCACGGTGCCCGACACCTCCTGGCCCTGATCGCGCATGCGCTGGACGGTGTCCTCGAAGCGCTGCACCCGCTCCTGCGTCTGGGTCAGCCTCCACGAGAAGTGGGCGTAGGCGGCCAGCATGGGCAAGCTGCACACCCCGGCCAACATCACGCAGCGCTTGAGGTGGGTACGCAGATAGCGCTGGCGCACGGCCTGGGCATCGTTCGACGTGGCGGACACGGAGAGCACCCCGGCCGCGCGCGCCGAGGGCGAGAGCGAGGACAGGTACACCCGCGACAGCCGGGGCGCGAAGGCCAGCGTCCCGCCCTCGAGCAGCGCGGTGATGAAGCGGGCGAGCGCCTCGAAGGGGCGGTGGCCCTGGGAGTAGAAGTGCTCCAGGCGCTCGAAGGACTCCACGGGCAGCGACGTCAACCCCAGGGCCAGGTATTGCTCCTGCGCTTGCAGCAGCGAGGCCAGCGCTCCCTCCTCGCCGCGCCGGGGCAGCTCGAAGGACAACGGCACCCGGTGGTCTCGCAGCAGGTTCGCGAAGTCCTCGAAGCCCTCCAGCTCATCCATGTGCGTCAGACACAGGCGCGTCTCCACCTGGCCATGGCGGACCTCGGCCAGCAGGTTGAGCTTGCCGCGCAGCAACTGCGCGGTGCGCCGCACCTCGTCCGGCGGCCTCTCCGCCAGCCACCGCGCGTCGAGCACGAGAATGGCCAGCGCCTGCTGCTGACCGAACGTGTCCTTCCACAGCCGCCGCAGCGCCAGGCGCGCCTGCGGCGTGTCGTCCTCGAGCAGCGGCGCCGAGAGCTCCTGCACCACGGTGTCCGGCCCCAGGTAGATCTGCAGCAGCGAGTCGCGGGTGTTGCTGGGCAGGAACTGGCGGGCCTGACGCTGCCAGTCCACGTCCAGCTCGATGAGCTTGGACTTGCCGGCGCCGGCGGGGCCGAGCACCACCGCGCCCGGCAGATCCTTCACCGCGGCCCGTTGCCGCCACGGAAGCCCGGCCAGGAAGCGCTGGTGGATCTGCCGCAGCCGGTTGCGCCCGAGGGTGGGCGGGGTGCCCGGGGCCGTGGGGGCGTCGCGCTTCTTCCTGGCGCGCAGCCACAGCACGAGCGGGATCGCGGCGGCCACGAGGACCAGCGCGAGCAGCACCCACTTCTTGTAGGGCCCCGGGATGAAGGCCACGAGCTTGCGGAGGGTCTCCATCGCTCAGTGTCTCCTCGTTCCGGCGCCGGGGCCCGTGTGGCGGCGCGCGCGCGCGGCGCGCTGCAGCGACTCGAGCACGTCCTCGAGCGTGTCCAGCACCTGGGCCAGCTGGGCGCGCTGCCCCTCCTGCTCCTTGGGGGGGAGCTGCCGGCCTCCGGCGGAGGGGTAGAGCGCCGCCAGCCCCGCGCGGAGCTCGTCCACCAGCGGCTCCACGCCCTCGCGCAATGGGCCGAGCTCCGTGTCGATGAGCTGCTCCAGGCGGCTCAGCAGGCCCGCGACGGGCTCCTGCGGGAGGGCGCCAGGCGCGCGCTCACTCTGGGGGGTCACGATGGCTTCTTTCATGGCGAGAGGATCAATGGGACAGCCACAACAGCAGCCCTTGCAGCCCCAGGAGGTAGAGGCCGGCGGCGGCGTAGTAACGGACAGGGAACTCGTAGAGCAGCGGCCTCGCCTCCGCGGGCACCTCGGTGGCGGGAGGGGCGGAGGGCGGGGTGGTGATCCGGTCCGCCAGCCGCTGCTTGTACTCGCGCAGCTTCGCGGTGTTTCCGGGGTAGCGGCCGGTGAAGCCCGCCGTCAGGCAGAAGTGCAGCAGCTCGAAGATGAGCGGCGGGGCGCCCGGCTGGTTCAGCCGCGCGTCGGCCAGCTCGTAGAAGAGATCACCGCCGCCCTCCTCTCCGAAGAGCCGGTACTGCAGGAGCGGCCACTCCGCCTGCTCGAGCTCGACCAGCCGGTGCAGCACCAGCTCATCCACCAGGTAGGTGAAGGGCCGCAGCGCGTCCTCCACCTCCTCGGCACGGTAGTGGGTTCCCAGCTCGGCGCGCAGCTGCGCCACGGCCTCCAGCAGCTGCGACTGCAACTGGTTCAACCCCTCGCGCCCCACCTGCACCTGCGTGCGCTCGGCCGTGTCGGGCGGCGCGCCTGGCAGCCATTGATCCAGCAACTCCCGCACCTGACGGTACACCTTGAAGACGATCTGCCAGTGTTCGAGCTTCATGGGACTCCCCCCTCACCCCAGATTCACGGCATTGTCGCCGCTCACGTTGGTGGTTTCGCCCTTGAGATTCGCGGGCCCTTCGGACTTGAGGTGCAGCTGCCCCGTGGCGGTCACATTGAGCATGCGCCCCCACATCACCACCCGGTTCGTGCCATTCAGCCTCAGGAGGGGGCCCTTCAGCTCCAGCGCTTTGCCTTCGCCCTTGGCCTCCAATTTCGACGTCTCGCCCTCGAGCTCGAGCTTTTTGCTGGCCTTCAGCTGGATGTCGGCGTCCGAGGTCAGCGAGGCGTCCTTGCTGGCTTTCTGGGTGAGCTTCGCGCTGGAGGTGAGCGACATGTCCTTCGTGCTCTCGAACTTCAGCTCCCCCGAGCTCGTCCACTCCGAGTCCTTCTTGGACTCGAGCTTGATGGCGTCGGCTTCCACGGTGAAGGTCTTGCAGGTGATGGTAACGGCGTCGGGCTTCTGGACGACGGTGCTCGTGTCCGAGTCGTTCTTCACTTCGAGGGTGATCGCCTTGCCGTCGATCGTCACCGTCTGCGTGTGCTTGCCGTCGGGGTCCTCGACCTTGATGATCAGGCCCTTCTCCTTGTCCATCTCGAGGGTGCAGATGAGGGTCGCCATCTCAGGCTCTCCGCCAGAAGAGGAAGACCTGGGCCCCCTCGAACGCGGGGGTGACGGCGAAAGCCAGGCCGTCCTCGCGCAGAATGGCCTGCCACTCGTCGCTCTCGGGGATGAGCTGGTACCAGTCGATGTCCGCGTCGAACGAGTGGGGGAAGGAAGGGTAGGGCACGTGGCGGTAGGGAACGCCCTTGAGGGCCTGGCGCCGCACCACGGGCAGGCGCAGCGGGCTGGCCAGCCTTACGCCCTCCATCGCCCGGGGCTTGTCGCGCTCCTGGCGCCGCACCAGCAGGTAGAAGTCATTGGGGGCCGGCTGGTCCTTGGGCAGGGGTGACAGCACGAAGCGCCCATCGCGGCACTCGAAGGGCCGGTACGAGCGCTGGCTCGTCTGCGGGCGGAAGCTGCGGTTGAGCAGCTCCATCCACCGCAGCAGGCCGGGACCGGGCTCCTCGTGCCGGTAGGGGGGCAGCTCCTCCTCCGGCTCCGTCTCCAGATAGCAGCACGTCTCGAAATAGAGCCGGCGCAGGGTGTCGAAGAGCTGGTAGGTGGGTGGGTGGACGCCGTGGCGCATGTCCATCCGCAGCGCCTGGAGCTGGCGCACCGCGCACAGCGCGCGCCGGGCGTTGGAGAGCCGGTCGCCTCGCACGTAGCTGTCTCGGATGGAGGTGCGCAGCTGGCCATGGGCCTGCTGCAGCAACTCGTCCAGCTGGGTGAACAGCTCTTCCAGGAAGGGATGAGGTCCCACCCGCAGCAGCGGGGGGAGCTGCCCCCGTGACAGCCGCCACCGCCCCTGCTCATCCTTGGAGAGCCCCGCGAGCGCCAGCGAGCTGAGCCCTCCCTCCACGGCGGGATCCGCGGAGAGCTGCAGCACGTACAGGGTGCGTAGGAGCGCCGGCGGATCCTCCGCGTAGAGCGGAAGACCCTCGGCTCCACGTGTCTCCCTCAGCAGGTGCAGGTACACGGTGAGCTGTGAGCGCCCCGCCTCCTCCAGGGAGAAGGGCGCCACGGTGGCGTTGCCAGGCACTTCCACCAGGTAGCCGCCTGGCAGCACCGCGCTCAGCGAAGTGAGCGCGAGCGTGCCCTCCGCCAGCAGGACCCGGTTGAGCTCGAGCGCGCTGATCCCCACCACGGGCAGCCCCGCGAGCTCCGCGTAGCGCCGGACCTCGGCCGTGAGCGCTCCCTCTTGAGCCTGGAAGTGATCAGGCAGCAGCGGCTGCCCCACCTGCCAGTGGACACGTGCGAGCTTTTGTTGCTCCATAAATAAAGACTCTCGTGACAGACATGTGGCCCGAGCCCCAGGCGTGGTTGTTCATCTCTCGAGGGAGAGCGGGCGGAGGCCGTGAGAATTTCCTGATTCCAAGCTAGGCGAAGCCCCTGTGAAGGTACAGGTCTTGGGCGGTTGGAAACTTCTCTTCCTCGGAAAAGACTCACCGGGTAGATGAAACCTGTCATGCGGTGTGGCCAGAGTGCATCTCGTTGGTAGGATTTGCGTGATGCACTCTGGGCGGCCAGGAGTTTGATGTCTGTCCATCTTGCATTTCATGAATGGTATGGGTTAACAATGCCACTCAGGGTGTGGCGCCCGCCGCACTCGCATGAATGCCTTTTTCGGGGTGCGCATGGCCATCAACGACGAGATTCCCAAGTCACGTATTACCCTCACCTATCGCACCAGCGTCAACGGAGAGCGCGCCGAGAAGGCCCTGCCGCTCCGGCTGTTGCTCATGGGCAGCTTCTCTGGCGGTACCTCCGCTGACAGCCAGAAGGACCTGGATCAGCGGCAGATCCGCAACCTGGACGGGAAGAACCTCGATCAGGTGATGAAGGACATGGACATCCGGCTCCGGTTCCAGGTGTCCAACCGCATCGATCCCGGCAACTCCGAGCAGCTGGACGTCGAGCTACCCATCGACTCGATGAAGTCCTTCACCCCGCTCCAGATCGCCAGGAACATCCCCAAGGTTCGCGCGCTGCTGCTGCTGCGCAAGCTGCTGCTCGAGCAGCAGGGCAACCTGGACAACCGCAAGGAGTTCCGGCGCCTGGTGCGCGAGCTGGCCCAGAACCCAGAGGCCGTCTCCGCGCTGAAGAAGGAGTTGCAGGACTTCAACGGCCTCAAGATCCCCAGGCCGTCGCTCTCCGCTGGCGAGGCCTCTCCTCCGTCCGATCCGGCGGCGAAGCCGCAGTGAGCGGGAGCGCTGCCCCTCCATTCCGAAAGGTTCGAGCACATGTCCAACACGACGAATGCCCCTTCCGCCACCACCGCCGCTCCGGCGCAGACGAGCGCCCTGGGCCTCACACAGTTCCTCACCAGTGTCCGGCTGAGCACGGACCTGCCGCAGCTCCGGCCCATGGTGATGGACAACCTCCAGCGGGTGACGGAGGACGTGAGCACCGAGGAGCGCTTCCTCTCGGGCCTGGCCGCCATGGTCCACAACATGGATCCCGAGGCGGGCCGGTTCGACAAGCAGACGATCCAGGAGCTGGTCGCCACCATCGACTCGCTGGTGGACGCGCAGCTCAACGAGGTGCTGCACGCCCCTGAGTTCCAGGCCCTCGAGGCGCAGTGGGCCTCCCTGGCCGACCTCATCCAGCACACCAACTTCAAGGCCAACATCCAGCTGAGCCTGCTGGATGTCTCCAAGGAGGAGGCCTACATCGATCTGGAGCTCAACGCCGCCGACGTCGCCGGCTCCGAGTTCTTCAAGAAGCTCTACGTGGCCGAGTACGATCAGTATGGCGGTGCCCCCTACGGGGGGGTGGTGGGCCTGTATGAGTTCTCCAACACCCCGCAGGATCTGCTCTGGCTGAAGACGATGGGGAAGATCTGCACGGCCAGCCATGCCCCGTTCGTCACCGCCGTCTCGCCCACCTTCTTCGGCTGCAGCAGCATGCGCGAGGTGGCGCAGCTCCGGGATCTCCACAGCCTGCTCGACACGCCGAAGTACGCCGCCTGGAACTCGCTGCGCGACACCGAGCAGGCCGCCTACATCGGCCTGACGCTGCCGCGCTACATCGTCCGGCAGCCGTACAACAACGAGACCAACCCCGCCCAGGGCATCAACTTCACCGAGAAGGTCCGCGGGGACAACGAGTCCGAGTACCTCTGGGGCAACTCGGCCATGCTGTTCGCCCGGAACCTGGTCCGCTCCTTCGAGAGCTCGGGCTGGTGCCAGCACATCCGCGGCCCCAAGGGAGGCGGGCTCGTTTCGGATCTGCCCGTGCATGTCTTCAACCTGCGGGGCGAGGAGGAGCTGAAGTTGCCGGTGGAGATCTCCATCCCGGACTTCCGCGAGTACGAGCTGGCCCGTGCCGGCTTCATCCCGCTCATCCAGAAGAAGGGCTCCGCGGATGCCGTCTTCTTCAGCGCCCAGTCCCTCAAGAAGTCCCACACCTTCAAGGACTCGAAGGACTCGGAGAACTCCCAGCTCGTCACCAACCTCTCCTACACCTACTCGATCAGCCGCATCGCGCACTACCTCAAGTGCATCATGCGGGACAACATTGGCAGCACCGCCAATGCCCAGACCCTCTACTCGCAGATCGATCGGTGGATCTCCGGCTACGTGACGGCCCTGGTGAACCCGGACGATCTGACGCTGCGCTACTACCCGTTCAAGGCCTACAGCCTGACGGTGGCGGAGGTGCCGGGCAAGGTGGGTTGGTACCACTGCAACCTCTCCATCCTCCCGCACATCCAGTTCGAGGGCATGGACGTGGACCTGCGCGTGGACGCGCGGCTGGGCTGATGAGGCGTGACACCTGCCCCTCATGGGGGACAACCCGAAACGGAGGAAGAAATGGCTCCAATGGCTCCAATAGATCTGAAATGTGAATGGGATTCCGGGTTCATCATGAGCCCGAGCGAGAAGCCGCGTGTGGGCTACCTCATGTTCTTCGAGGGCCTGGACATGGGGGAGTTCCTCAAGCCGGACATCGAGGTCTACACTCCCTTCAACAGCCAGGAGGCCCCGGGATACGGCGAGGTCCAGCTCAATGGTGATGACAAGAAGATCACCTGCGTGGGCGTGATCGAGCGCTTCAAGTTCGGCGGAGGCGTGGGAGACCCGCTCATCATCACCGCCTATATCTCTGCCGAGAACGCGAACATCCTGCAGGCCAAGCTGAAGACTACCCTGACCACCAACAAGGTGACGAAGCTCGGCTGGTGGATCTGCAACTTCGACGTGGAGAACAAGCTCTGGTACGAGGAGGCCTATCCCAAGGATCCGACCACGGCGATGGGACAGCTCAATGCGAGTGGCGGCGGTGGCTTCGAGATCTCCGTAGACCAGACTCCCACTCAGATCGGCTCGACCGACAACAACGTCTACAAACTCAAGTTCGAGGTGATTCCAGCGGCCAACGCCACCTACAACTTCCACTTCGCCACCTCCGCCAAGACGCCCTACATCCGTAACTGGGGCCTCAAGGTGGGCACCAACGCCGCGGCTGCCGCTTCCTGATCCTTCCGTCGGCGGCCCAACTCCTGCCACGGGGCCTGGGCCGCCTGCGTCGTCTTCCTGCGTGGACCGGGCCCGGTATGGCTGGCGGGCGACATCATGCATGACCGCAACCACCTGAATTTCAGCTGCAAATGGCAATTCGGCTTCAGCGTCCGGTCGGAATTGAAAGGCACCGTGGGCTACCTGCTCGACTGGAGCGGCTGTGGGGGGCTCAACCTCAAGAGGAACATCGAGGTCTGGAACCCCTTCAGCAACTCCGGCCAGAAGGTGGTCTCGGGCCGCACCATCAAGTGCATTGGGCTCATCGACTATTTCCGCTACGCGGCGGGTCCGACAGACCCCATCTGCATCAAGGCGTATGTGAGCAAGGAAACAGCATCTGACATCCGTTCCAGACTTGCCCGGCCACTCACCAACCCGCGCCTGAAGCTGGCCTGGTACATCATCGACTTCGACGAGGCCGACAAGCTCTGGTTCGAGGCCGCCTACCTCAAGAGCCCCAAGACGGCGGAGGCCAGCCTCGACAGCACTGGCGGAGATCTTCAGATCTTCGTGGACAACCATCACACCCGCATCTCCGACACCCTCGACATCGCCGTCTTTGGCTTCGAATTCCAGGTGGTGCCGGCCGACAAGAAGAAGTGCACGCTGGAGTTCGCTACCGGCTCCAAGCTGCGTCTGGTCAAGCAGTGGGGAACCGGTAAGTAAGCCGCTCCTTCGGCTCTCCTCTTCGCTTCAGCGTGTATGCCTTTGACCGTAGGAGTATCAGAAACCATGAGAGACCTGAGCCTGTGTGTTCGCCCGTTCGAGACGGACAGCCAGCGCCTCGAGGCCCATGACCCTCGCTTCCAGCGGGTCACCGAGCTGGCGCAGGGCGGCAAGTACACGGAGGCGGCGGACGCCGTGGAGGAGTTGCTCGCGGAGAACCTCTTCGAGGTGCGCCTGCTGGGCTACTACCTCTTCGCCGTCCTGCATGAGGAGGGGATGCCCCGGCTGGGCGCGATCCTGGAGACGCTGGCGGAGCTCATCCGGCGCAACTGGGAGGGTCTGCCTGCTCGTGACAAGCGGACCATCCTGCTGAACAAGAGCGTCACCTGGCTCTTCCAGACGCTGTTCGACACCCTGAGCTACCACCAGACCAAGAAAGACGAGCGGTGGCAGGGCTGGTGGAAGGCCTCGACCGTGGCCCAGGCCGCCGCGGCCATCCAGAAGGCGCAGGAGCTGCAGGCGCTGCTGTCCGTGCCTGGCTATCGCTCGGGCTCCGAGGCGCTGGCGAAGCTCCTGCCGTGGCTTCGGGACCTGCACGCGCAGCTCGTCGCCAACATGCCGCAGGATCCGCCCGCTCTCCCACCCCAGCAGGAGGAGCACGAGCCCGAGCCCCCGGCCGAGCCGGAAGGGCCGTCGCCATTTCTCAAGCTGGGGCAGCCGGTGCAGCTCATGGGCTCGGCTCACCTGGTGGATCTGTGCAACAAGCTCAAGGCCTTCGAGCTGCTCATCGAGCGCAAGGAGTTCCAGAAGGCGGCGCTGGTGAGCGATGACATCCTCGCCACGCTCGAGGGCTTCGATCCCCGGCGCTTCTTCCCCGATCTCTTCGCCTCCTTCGGTGCGCTCCTCAACAAGCACGTGAGGGACATCCAGGCGCACTGGGAGAGCAAGAACTCGACGGAGTGGAAGGCGCTCGCGCAGTTCTACCAGGTGGATCTGGAGCGCTTCGTCAGGCCGGAGTGAGGGAGGCGAGTCATGGGTGCCACGACAACGGAGCTCACTCCCACCGAGGAGCGGATCGTCGCCCGGGCCCGGGAGTTCGAGCTGGGGCCGCTGCTGCGGCTGCTGGAGGCGGAGGGCTACCCGCCCGGGCATATCCTCTTCGAGAGCAACCCCGAGCCCGTCTCGCCGGCGGCGTTCGTGGAGGCGGTGACCTTCCATCGCTCGCCCCTGCGGCGGGTGGTGGTGACGCTCAACCTGGGGTTGCTCGGCGCCAACGCGCTGCTGCCCAGCTACTTCCTGGAGGTGGCGGAGCAGTGCCCGCAGCCCGAGAGCTTCTTCGACTTCATCCGCTTCTTCGATCACCGGCTGCTCGAGGGCTTCGCGCGGGCGCTCTACCCCGAGCACGACAGCGCGCTGGTGGGCGACTGGGAGCGGACGAAGGGCTTCTACTTCCGCATGCTGGGCGTGGGGTCCGTGACCACGCTCCAGTGGTTCTTCCAGCTCTACTTCCCGGAGTTGCGGGTGTGGGTGTCCCGGAGCGCCTTCCGCGACATCACCCGCGGCCATGAGGTGCGCACGGGCACCTCGCCGCTGGACGGCACGGCGGTGCTGGGAGACAGCTATACCTCCGAGAGCGCCGGCTTCCAGGTGGAGCTGCACGCCGAGGAGGAGACGGACGCGCGGGGGCGGGGCTGGCCCGAGGTGGTCGAGCACCGCCTGCACGAGATCTTGTTGCCGTTGCTGGCCCCCGCGCGGGTGCGCCTGGAGGTGGGCCTGACGGTGGCGGCCCACGCGGTCTGGGCCCGGCTCGCGCAGCGCGGGTACCTGGGCTACGAGCGCCTTCACGGGGGCACCCTCCTGGGACACCGGGTGGTCATCTTCCTGGGAAACACCGCCGAGCCGCCACGCCCGCGGGCCGCGCCGTCACCCGGTGGCAGGAGGGACGCGGCATGAGCTTCCTGTCCCGCAGATTTCTCGGACGCGAGGAGACGCTCCTCGAGGAGGTTCTGCGCAACCTGCACCACCTGCTGAACGCCAAGCGGGGCGCGGCCTCCTTCCTCCCGGGCTTTGGCCTGAGCGAGACCGGCTTCCGTACGGCCGAGGAGATGCTCGGCCAGCTCGGCGCGGAGATCCGGGAGAACATCCGCCTCTACGAGCCGCGCGTCGAGGTGACTGAAATCGAAGAAGACTACGAGGGGGAGAATGGCCGGCTGCGCCTGGTGGTGCATTGCAGGCTCCGGCACACCGCCGAGCCGCTCTCCGTGCTGATCGATCCGTACACCCGCGCCATGGCCGTGGCCCCCCAGACCCAGCCGGAGGAGGAGGAGTGATGAGCTTCGTTGATCGGCTGAAGGCGATGCTGGTGCTCAAGCCGAAGGGGAAGGAGCTCACCGTCCCCGCCGGCAACATCAAGCGCCTGTCCGTGGAGGTTCACAGCTACGGGTTCTCCGCCTCGGTGGAGTGGTGGGCCGTCTCACAGGTGAGCGCGAGCGAGGACGAGCTCTTCGAGCACTTCGTCAAGAAGGATCCGATCGAGGCGGTGTTGAAGCTGGACCGGGCCTACGACGTCGAGGGAGGCGATGCCTCGGGGTTGGAGCTGACGGGGTTGGTGGAAGAGCGGTGGGTGCACGAGCGCGCCTTTTCGGACGTCCAGGACGCTCCCGTGCTGCAGCGGCGCTACCGGGTGCGGTTCTCGGACCGGGCCACGGTGCTGTGGCGGCAGCACTTCCCCACGGGCGTCTGGGTGGATCAGAAGTTCCAGGAGGTCATCGAGGCCCACAAGCCCGACGGGGTGGAGCTGTCCTTCAACTGGGAGGCAGCGAAGATCAAGCTGCCCCTCCACACCCTGGGGCTGGGGGCGGAGGGCAACGCGGCCAGCTTCCATGACTTCATCCACTGGCTGCTGGCGCGGGAGAACGCGGGGCTCTTCTACGATCCCGCCACCGGCAAGTACGAGCTGAGCGACAGCAAGCCCAAGGGGGGCGAGGCGATCGAGCTGCCCCGGGATGACGTGGCGGAGCTGGAGGTGTGCCTGCCCGAGCCGCGGCGCGATCACCCGGCGGTGCTCAACAGCTACGTGGAGGCGGGCACGCGCGAGAAGAAGGTGGACAACGCCAACAAGATGGAGGGCGTGCGGCAGGAGTACCTGCTCACCTCGCCCCTGGAGAGCACGCTCACGGATCGGGCGACGCTGGAGGGCAAGCGGCAGCGCGCCCCCGAGCCGGAGCTGTGCGTGCACTTCCGGCGCTATCCCAGCATCACGCTCCTGCTGAACGGGCTCTACGGCTTCGGCGAGGACTGGAGCACGAAGCTCTACACGAACGGCAAGAAGTACCGGCTGTACCGCCTGGAGCTGCGGGCCCGGGCGGAGCTGGGGGATCCATCCGATACCCTGAATGACGAGACCAACAACTACGAGATGGAGATGACGGCCACGCTGGAGCTGGAAGCGGATCCCACCTTCCGGCGGCCCTCTTTCATCCGTCCCCGCTGGCCCTTCTACGTCGAGGGCAAGGTGGTGAGCGAGGTGGGCCAGGACGACGAGCTCACCTACGAGGCCAGGCAGGACTCGGACACCTCGCTGGAGTACTACCGGGTGAAGCTGCCGCTCTGGGACAAGGAGGTGCTGGTGCCCTACGACCCCCACCAGCAGCCAGGGCACTTCTACTTCCCGGCGGACAAGGGCGCGCGGGTGCTGATCGCGTTGGACTTCCGGAGCGCCGTGCTCGAGCGGTTCCTGGCCTGGCGCCCGGGGGCGAAGCTCCCCAAGGAGTCGCAGGGCAACCACCTGCTGCTGGGCAAGAAGCCCGAGAGCGAGACGTCCATCCGGCACATCTACGAGGACTCCAAGCCTCTGCTGCGCATCCTGCGCACCTCCGACAAGGACACCCAGCTCATCGAGGTGGCCGAGGGCCGGCTCAAGATTCAGGTCAAGGAGGAGAAGTAGGCCATGCAGATGGACGACACGCTCTACAAGGCCTTCCTGGAGGAGCTTCAGGCGCTGGAGAAGTTCCGGATGAGCTACACCGCGCTCCATCCCGCGGCGCCGCTGGATCGCGAGGACCAGGATGTGCGGCGGCTCATCGAGTCGCTTGCGCTCTTCTCCACCCGCACGCGGCAGGCCGGGCAGCGCGCGCTGGCCCGCGGCACGATGCGCCTGTTCCAGCAGCACTTCTCCTATCTGCTCGATCCCGTGCCGGCCATGGCCATGGTGCGGGCGGTGCCGGACGCCCGTTTCGTGGACGCCACCGAGTTGCCGAGGGGCACGCCGCTGCTGCTCAACCCCGGAAGCGCTTCGGCCCCCACGGGGCCGCTCACCTTCCAGACCCAGGCCTCGTTGCGGCTGCTGCCCATCAGCCTGAGCCAGGTGCGGGTGGAGCAGCGCGGCGCGGAGGCCTGCCGTCTGCGGCTGACGTTCGAGAGCGGCTTTCCCCGCAACGACGAGCCTGGTGCCCTGCGGCTGTACATCAACCACCTCAACGACTTCCGCTCCTCGCTGGCGATGTTCCACCACCTGAAGCACGGCGTGCGCGCGGCGAGTGTCCTCTTCGACGAGCGTGGCGCCGAGGTGGCGGTGGGGCCCGCTGGGGGGGCGCGGGGCCCGGTGCGCTTCGGTGCTCCCCGGCTCTCCGCGTCCGAGGCCGAGCCCTTCGAGCATCCGTTGCAGCGGGTGCGCTCCTTCATCCACTTTCCCCAGCAGGAGCTCTTCCTGGAGGTGCAGGTGCCGCCGCCGCCACGCAACTGGCGCGGCTTCACCCTGTGCCTCGAGCTGGCCGGGCGCTGGCCGCTGGAGCTGGTGCTCACCCCGGAGACGTTCATGTTGCACGCGGTGCCCGTGGTGAACCTCCAGCGAGGCATGTCCAACCCCATCGAGCACGACGGCACCAGGGAACGTCATGGCATTCAACACCCCGAGGTCAGCAGCGGCTACCGGGTGCATTCCGTGCTGGGCATCTATCAGATGGAGAGCCAGGGAATGGTGCCGCTGCGTCCAGGGGCCATCTCCGGTGGGCCGGGCACCTACGAGCTCGAGAATGAAGGGCAGGGTGGGGCGCGCAAGACATGGCTGTCCCTGGAGCTGCCGGGCGCATTCATGAAGCCGGCGCGGGTGGCGGTGGAAGCGAGCTGGCACCAGCCTCTTCCCGCTCAATTCGATGCGAGCGGCTACCGGGCCGTTCTGGCGGAACGTTCTCTCGAAGGTGTGCAGTGGAGCCTGGTGGGGGCCGTCAAGCCTGGAATCGACAACCCCCTGGAGCACAGCCAGCAGGCGCTGCTCCAATTGCTCTCCCTGCGCACCCAGCGCTTCCTCGGCCTGGAGGAGCTCGTCTTCCTGCTGGAGACGCTGGGGGTGCGCGAGCAGCGCTACTTCCGCGATCTGGTGAGGCACTTCACCTCGGTGAAGGTGCAGTCCAAGCCCTTCGCCCGGAGTGCCGCGGGCTTCAAGTACATCTACCAGCTTGCTCTCTCCGACCTGGACGCCACGCTGCTGCCCACCGTGGATCTGTTCCTGGAGCGGCTGCTGGACCTGCTCGGGGCCTGGAGCACCGAGGATGTCATCGAGCTCGAGGCCAGGCTCTCACGGGTGGAGAAGCCATTGAAGTACAGGCAGAGTGGTAGTGGTCAATGAAAGAGAATGTCGCGATCTATGTGTTTGCCGGGGAATGAAATGAGAACGATTGAACGGCTGGAAAAAGAGCTCGTGGATGCTATTGGGACAGGAAGGGCGTACTGGGCCTGGCAAGAGTTCAGGGATGAGGTGGAGCGCCATACCGAGTTGGTGATATCGGAGTTGGCCACCGCGCGGCGCCAGCGTCAGGAATCTGACGCAAGCTTCCTTGCCGCACACCGGCGGGTATTGAATTTGGATCACCAGATCTCATCAAAGATGACCCAGGTGGCAACCGAGGCAGCGACGCTGAGGAAGCGATACAGGGATGCTGGTCTGGATTACGAAGATTACCTCCGAGGTGTCCAGCGGCTCGAGCGAACCGCTGGCGTGGACGGTCTGAGGGAAAAGAAGCGACAGGAGTTGGATAAATATAGTGGTGAAACCAAGGGAGAGATGGCTGCTCAGGAGCGCCTGGAGTTGCTGGAAAGAGCCCGTTCCCGCCTGCCATTTTACGAACGGATCGTGGCGATGAACACCAAGGTTTCCCGTACGTGCCTCAATGACTGGGGTCTTATCCTGGAGGAGGAAAGGGGATTCGCAGATCGCCTGGCGAGCCTGTTGTTGGCGGTCCTCTACTCGAATGCTCACAGCGCGAACACCTCCGAAAAGAATTACAGACATGAGGTGGACATGGATACGGTCGCGGTGACGGTGGTGGGGCTGGAACTGTTCGTGGCATGCAACTTCAAGCGGCGCGATTTCAGGGGGCACTACACTGGCTTTGGTTTTTCGAAGCAGGATTGTGAAACTCTCGCCAATGTGATTGAGGCTGAAGGGCTTGAAGTGGACCGCATGCATTTCCTGGTGCCCAGCCCAATGCCCTCGGACGAGATCGAAAATGCGAAACCCCATGCGGAGATGCAGCTGCTTGCTCACGTGGGCCGTGATGCGATGCGCGGCCAGCGCGTGGGTGTCAGCAAGGCTTGCTGCATCAACTGCATGGCGGAGTTGGACCGTGCCGGTGTCAGCTATCCCTACTTTGCTGGTTCCTTTGCGTCCATCACCATGAATTGGGATCCTCCGGCCGGTATCCGGACCCGGATTCTCCATTCGGTGGCGTGGGATTGACGGTCGCGGGAGGGGGAGTGGCCGGCGAGGTTGGCTCCACCTGCGTGCGCGGCGGCCCGAGGGCGGCCACCGCGTGCCGCGGCGCCGTCCGGTACCAGGAGGGTCAACTCAGAACCAGCCGGAGATGTTTTTGAGCGTGTCGCCAACCCCGAGACGGCCATCGTCTCCGAGTTGCACCAGGTAGGCAACGCCAGCGGCCTGCCAGGAGGTGCCCATGGAGCCGGTAATCTCGTAGAGGTTGGTGAGGATGGCCTTCTTGGTGGAGCGGGTCTCCCAGTCGTAGTCCCTGGCCGATTGGACATAGGAGCCCGCGACGATGTCATGTTTGTAGATGTCCGCGAGCCGCTTGCCCTTCAATACGCGGTCAATGGTGCTGGAGTAGGGGTGTCCCCATTTCTGGTCCGCACTCGCGGAGACAATGCGAGGCTGCACCACCTTCAGCCAGGACTCTTGGTTGGTGCTGTCAGCGCCGTGGTGGGCGAGCTTGAGGACGTCCGCCTTGAGGAAGGCCTTGGTGAAGGTCTGCATGATGAAGTCCTCTGTCTCGGCCTCGGCATCCCCCATGAGGATGGCCTTGAGGGAGCCGTAGGCGAGCATCAAGCAGATACTCTTGGCGTTCTTGTCATCGTCGTCCTCGGAGGGGTAGTTCGCGGACAGGAGGAAGACGTCGACCTGATTGGAGGCGCTGCCGATCGTCAGCAGGGGCTTCTTCTCGGTGCTGTGGGCCTGGTCGAGGAAGCCGGCGGAGGAGGAGTTGTTGATGACGCCCTGCATGTCCTTGTTGTAGTCACTCTTGGGGCCGCTGTAGTAGACCTTGCCGAAGCTGAAGCCGGATTTCACCAGCTCGGGGATGAGGTTGTAGTGGTCTCCATCGCCGTGGGTGACGAAGAGGTAGTCGATCTTCGTCTTGCCCTTCATGAGCCCATCGATTGTGTCGATGGCGTCCTTGCCGGCGATGTGGCCGTTCTTCTTGGAGCCGAGGTCAACGAGTATCGTCGTTTTATCGGGGCAGATGATGAACGTTCCATCCCCCTGTCCGACGTCGAGGAAGTAGATGTCGAGAGATGCCATGGGAGACCAGAATGGCACCCGGGTCTGACATTTGGCTTTAGCCGACCTGTACAGTCTTTTGTCCGGGAGCGACGACCTCGATGACGCCTCCCAACATGCAATTGCACTTGGAGTTGCTCTCCAGTGCTGGCTTGTTGCCGATGAGCACCTTGGGGCAGCCTGGCAACCACGGAGTCCCCGTGGCCGGGGTGCACGGCACGGGGGGCTTTACGGACTGACACATGCCGAATGAGGGGATGTTCTTCATCGGAACGTGGTCCATGATGTTGGCCGCTGGCATGGTGGCGAGCACCTTGTTGTCCGGCAGCACCACCAGCGTCGAGGTGGCTGTTCCAAAGCTGCACTTGAGGCTGGCTCCCATGACGACTTGCTTTCCCATGGCGTCATCTCCTTGTCGCGGGCGTGTCCCGGGCTGTCCCTCCAGGGGTCCGGAGGGCCTGCGTCCTCAGCGCGGTGAGCGCCTGGAACAGGGGATCCGAGAGCTTGTGGTGCAGGGCGCCCGTCAGGTACTGCCTATGGCACCAGGCCTCGTCCAGCTGGCCCTCCTCGAACCGAGGGTGGAGCGGGAAGAACTCGAAGCGATCCGGCAGGAACTCGGCGCCGAGCTGCAACTCGAGCCGCCGGCGCAGCTCCGAGACAGAAGTCTCCGCGCCCAGAGGTTGGCCCCGGGTGAAGACGAGCAAGACGTAGCGGTGCTCGTCCCCCAGGCCTCCCGAGGGCACGGGGAGCACGGAGGTGGTCAGCGCTGGCCCCGGCTCCTCGCGCAGCGCCTCGGTCACCTCGGCGGCGGGGTAGACGCGCCCCTCGCGCCGCGCATCCCGTGCACCCGCGTATTGGTACTGGCCCCGGGCGCGCGAGAAGATGATGTGGCTGAGGGGCCGACCCTCGGAGGGCAGCAGGGTGAAGAGGCCTGTGTCGCCCACGGCCTCCTGCCCGCTCTGGTTGAGATCCAGCAGCGTCCAGCTACGGCCCGGAGCCGGGGCAGCCTCGGTATGCACGTCCCCCACGCGCCGCGGGGAGCAGAGCACGGCGCCGCCCGCCGCCGCGTCCACGAGCACGTTGGAGCACGGCACCGAGGTCAGTCCGCACTGCGTCACCCAGTCGCGCCAGGACTGCCAGTCGAAGGCCCCCTCGGGGTTGCGGAACCAGTGGCCCACGCTCTTGAGCGAGAGGCGGGTGCGCAGCAACACATCCCTCAGGGCTGGGGTGACGCCCAGCGCGCGCACCGGGTGCTCGGTCAGCAGGGCGGGCGAGGCCTCCACGTCCGCTGGCTCCAGGTGAAGGAAGGTGGCGCCGCGCAGCATCGTGGTGAAGAGCAGCGCGGGCAGGTGCTGAAGCGTGTGGAATCCAGGCGCGGCCAGGTGCTCTCCCGGTGCCAGTCCGAAGGTGAGCAGCCCGTCCACCAGTGCTCCGCGCCAGGCGTCCTCGGCCCGCAGTGGCACGGGGACGTGAGGCGGATCCGCCAGCGGCGAGAAGAGCAGGCCCACCGCCTCCCCCGGCTTGTAGGTATAGGAGGCGAGCGCCGGGGTGGAGGGGACGTGGGTGGGCAGCAGGCACTTCGTGTAGGGCCCCAGCAGGGGCGCCTGGTGGGGCTCGGCGGCCACGTGCTGGGGCTCGAGCGCCGCCAGCCGGCGCGCCACGAAGCGCCGGCCTCCGGGGGGCAGCAGGCTGACGCAGGCTCCCAGGCCCAGCGCGGCCGCCAGGCTCACCAGCAGCTCGGGGCCCACGTGCAGCAGCAGGCACACCCTGGCCCCGGGCTTGACGCCGAGCTGTGCCCACGCGGTGGCTCGCCGCGTGGCCTGCTCGTGGAGCTGGCGGTAGCTCAGCGTCCGCCAGCCCTTCGCCCGCTCGTAGGTGCGCAGGGCGATGCGATCCGTGGCGGCGTGGCGGCCCACCAGATCATGAAAGAAGTCGTAGTGCTGGCCCGCCCGGCTCTTGAATGGGGCGCCCCGGCCCACGTGGGCCGGAGCCAGTGCCGTGGCGAAGCCCTCTGGATCGCTCCAGCTCTGCCGGAGCCAGTCGGGCACGCCTCCCGCCGGAGGAGTGTCCGCCCCGTACTGCTCAAGGATGGCGCGAAGATCGAAGGACATTGCGGCCTGGCTAGGTGGAGGGATTCTCGGAGGGCATCAGCTCCCGCGTGGGCACGGGCACCACGGTCTCGGGCCGGACCTCTTCCTTCTTTGGCGTCTGGGCTTCCTCCAGGTGGAAGCGAGGCACGGGCTCGGTGAGGAACTCCATGCGCGGAGGTGGCTCCTTGCGGAAGCTGACGCCCAGCAGCACGCGGGCAATGGGTGTGCCGGGAGTGGCTCCCAGGCCTGGACCCGCCAGGGCGAACAGCTCCAGCTCCGGGTTCAGCGGCAGGCGCCCCCCCGCCAGCACCTCGATGGCAGGCTGGCTGGCATCAGCGGCGAAGGCGCCCCGCAGGGCCAGCTCGCCCCTCAGCTTCTTGCCCGTGGTGGCCAGCAGGGCGCCCAGGCGCACCTCCAGGGCCTGGCCCGAGGCGGAGGGGGGCGCCAGCGGGTTGCGGGAGCGCAGCAGCACTCCCGCCTCGAGCGAGGACTGGAGCGGGCCCAGCGGCATGCCCATGGTGGCCCGGGCCTGGAAGCGCGGCCCTGCGTCACGCGCGAGCGCATGGCTGCTGCCCACGGGCAGTCCCAAGGCCAGATCCAGCGCCAGATCCACGGGCTGCCCGGCTCGCTGCGACAGCAGCCCGAAGCGGGCCTGGAGCACCGGCGTGCCCAGCCCCTGGGATGCCAGCGGCGCCAGCCCCACGGTGCTTGGATCATCTCCTTTTTGCCAGAGCACCACCGGCAACTGGATGCCCAGCTCGAGCCAGGACAGCACGCCATAGCTCCCCGCGAGCAACGCGGAGGCCCGGCTGCGCACCAGATCCAGCCGGCGCTCCCCATTGCGCAGGACCAGGGGCAGGTGCTGGTACTGGCCTGCCAGCGCCACGCTCATTCCCCCGGGCACCAGCAGTTGGCCATTGCCAGACACGATCGAGCTGCGACCCAGGGTGACATCCAGCCGCTCCAATTCGAAGCCCGGGAGGGAGACCTGCGCCCTGGCCGTCGGGCAGATCAGGAACGCCGAGACGACTGCCCATCGCAACAAGGTAGGAGTATGCATTCAGGGCGTTCCGACCGCGTTCCCTGCCCACCGGAGCGCGTGTGAGTTCATTCCTTTGTCATACAGAATCGCGCCGGGAAAGGGGAGTGCCTCCGCCGTTGGGTGGAGGGCCGGGGAGACATCCTCCAGCAGGTAGCCTCAGGCCTTGCGCTTGTTTCAAGGCCTGTGCGAGCGATCTGCTACATGGCTGGTAGGGATTGACTCCGGAATGCCAGGACGTGGCGGGTGGCCTGGGCCGAGGCTATTCCCCCTGTGCCCGGTACCCGGACAGCAGCGCGCGCTCGGCACGGAAGAGCTCGAACAGATGGTCTCCCACCGCCTTCACCCGGGGCGCCCGGGCCGAGTCGCGGCGCATCAATATCCAGACCTCGCGCTCGGGTGGAAGCGGGCCGAAGGGGATCCGCACGAGGCCCGGGTAGTTCGCGGCCAGGAAACAGGGCAGCAGCACGATGCCACATCCGGCCTGTGCAGCCGCCGCTTGAGCCTGGAGGCTGTTGCTCCGGAAGATGAATCGATGGCTGGGAAAGCGGGACGCCATCCAGGCCGCCTCGGCTGCCTGATCGTCCGCTCCATACCCGACCAGGGGTGGCTGCTCGCGGGAAAGAAGCACATCGCGCTTTCGAGCGGGCGCGAAGAAGGCATAACCCACCGTGGCGGCCCTCCGGGCCAGCAGCTCGCTGTCGGCGGGCCGGCCGAGACGGATCGCGATGTCCGCCTCCGAGCGGGACAGGCTGAGAACCCGCGTCTCGGCGATAAGCTCGACGTCGAGCCCGGGATGGCGGTCATGGAGCGGTCCCAGCCGGTCCACCAGGAAGCCATGGGCCAGGGAGCGGGACGTCGTGAGCCGCACCGGTCCCTTCGGACCGTCATCGCCACCGAGACGACGCTGCACCACCAGCGCGGCCTCTTCCATCGCGGTCGCTTGCGCCAACACGGTCGCGCCATCGTCGGTGAGCTTGAAACCGTCTGGCGTCCGAACGAGCAGCGGCCTGCCGAGCCGACGCTCCAGTCCCTCGACACGCCGCGCGATCGTCGAGCGGGCAGTGCCCAGGACCTTGCTCGCGGCGACCAGACTGCCGTGCCGGGCCAGGGCCGCGAAGTGACGGAGGTCGTCCCAATCCAACGGGGGTGTGCGTTTTTCGGCAGGCATGGGGCGAAGGTCGACAGTTTACCGGGACGGCTCTCGTTTTGGATGCTGCCTCCCGCGTCCGAGACCTGCAACCGTACCGGCGGCACTGTCCACGGACACCTACCGACAGACGGGAGTTCGAGCCATGACGAGCATACGGGTCGCTTCGGTGCAGTTCCAGCATCTGCCGGGCGACAAGGCCTACAACCTCGAGCACATCCGGTACTTCGCCGGCCTGGCCTCCTCCAACGGGGTCAAGCTGATCGCCTTCCCGGAGATGTGCGTGACAGGCTACTGGCATGTTCGCCACCTCGACCGGGCGGGCATCTCGGCGCTGGCCGAGCCTGTTCCGTCAGGCCCCTCGGTCGACAGCCTCCGCGCGCTGGCTCGCGAACAGGACCTCGTGCTGGGCGCCGGCCTCATCGAGGAGGGCTCCGACGGCCGCTTCTACAACGCCTATGCCGTCTGTCTGCCGGATGGGACGGTTCATACCCATCGCAAGCTCCACGCCTTCGAGAGCGAGCACATGGCGAGTGGCGATCGCTATACCGTCTTCGACACGCCGCTGGGAATCCGGGTGGGGGTGCTGATCTGCTGGGACAACAACCTCGTCGAAAACGCCCGAGCAACAGCGCTCCTCGGTGCGGATGTGCTCATGGCACCGCATCAGACAGGTGGGACGAATTCGCGCAGCCCGCACGCCATGGGACGAATCGACCCCGAGCTCTGGCGGCGAAGAGCGGAAGACCCCCGCGCCATCGAGGCTGAATTCCGCGGACCCAAGGGCCGGGAGTGGCTCATGCGTTGGCTCCCGGCGCGTGCCCACGACAATGGCATGTTCCTCCTGTTCAGCAATGGTGTCGGCCTGGACGACGATGAGGTTCGCACCGGCAACGCGATGATCCTCGATCCCTATGGCCGCATCCTCGCGGAGACCTGGCGGGCGGGTGACGACATGGTGGTCGCGGACCTCGACCTTGGCCTGCTCCCACTGTGCACCGGACGCCGCTGGATTCGCGGTCGCCGTCCCGAGCTGTACGGCATGCTGGCCGAGCACAGGGGTGACGAGCTGGATCCCCGGCGGGCCCGATTCTCTTCCGAGCCAACGGCGGCACACCGTCTTCCGCTCCAGACTCGCTCCTGAACTCAACGCGCGCGTGGCCTGACGACGACGGGCCTCCGGCGGTCTCGGCACGAGAGGTGGCTCTCTGGCGCTCGATGTCTACATCGCCCTTGCGCGCATCGGCTCGGGCGACCTATTCGTCTCGCAGGGCCGCTGCGAGGTCTACCCAGAGCTCTTCGACATTCTCGATTCCGACGCTCAACCGCAGGAGTGATGGGGGCAGATGCTCCTGGCCGGGGATGCCTGCACGGCGCTCAATCGTCGACTCCACGGCCCCCAAGCTCGTGGCGTGATGAATGAGCCTGACCCGCGAACACACCTTGTCGGCCGCCGCGGCCTCTCCACGAACATCGAACGAGATGATGGTGCCGAAACCTTTCAACTGTTCGCGCGCAACCGAGTGCGTCGGGTGGCTGCTGAGTCCCGGGTACCGGACAAGCGCGACACGAGGGTGTGCATGCAGGCGCTCAGCGAGGATCATCGCGTTGGCCTGGGCGCGTTCGAGCCTGAGCGCCATCGTGCGCGCACCACGCACCGCGAGGAATGACTCGAGTGCGCCGGGCGTGGCTCCGTTCAGCTCACGTGAGCGCCGCAAGGCTGCGCGGAGATCGTCACGTCTCACGGTGACCACCCCAGCGAGCAGGTCCGAGTGCCCACCGATGAACTTGGTTGCCGATTGGAAGGAGACGTCAGCGCCCAGCTCGAGCGGCCGCTGATTCAGGGAGGTCGCGAACGTATTGTCGACCGCCAAGAGGGCAGATGGCTTTCGGGCAGCCGAACAGATGGTGCGCACGTCGGCCACCGTCAGCAACGGGTTCGACGGAGATTCCAGCCAGATGAGATCTGCGTCCGCGCAAGCCCGCACCCACCCGTCTGTATCGTCAAGGGCCAATCTGCGGAGACTCCAGATGCCCTTCTGGCTCCCAAGTTCGGCGAGCCCGACCACGCCCTGGTAACAATCGTCTGGGATCACGACCTGCGCCCCGACGCGCAGTTGATCGAAGACCGCGGCGACACCGGCCATGCCTGAGGAGAATGCGACGGTGTGGCCTCCCTCCAGGAGTCCGACGATCTCCTCCAGCGCTTCCCACGTTGGCGTGCCGTCGTCTCGCGAGTAGGCGCGCTCGGTGCCGAGGTTGAAGTTCGAGGCGGGAACGGGCGGCTGGTTCAGCGGCGCCCCCGGGCGTCGGTCGCGTCCTGCCGCGACGAGCAGTGACTCGGCGGACGAGATCTTCGAGAGAGATGGGTCCGTGCTTGAGCCCGCATCTTTGTTCTTCATGCTGCCTTCTTTCCTTACGGCTCGTGCCAGTTATTAGAGACAATGACGACGACCTTCTCGGGCGTGAGGAGGTAGGTCTTCGAGGAATTCACGCAGACGCTACGCGGTCGATGTCTGTTTCAATCCAACGATCGACACCACGAGGAGCGCGACGAAGACGACGCGCAGCGGAGGCATCGCCTCATCGAAGAGGACAACACCGCCGATGGCAGAGACGACTTCGAGAACACCCGCGAGCATCAGGACGAACCAAGCCATGGAACACCTCCACGGCCCGTCGTTCCTTCCTGGTACGGGTCGCCCTCGTCAGGGCTCGAATGAGCAACAACGACCGTACCCGTCGAAGCCCGCCGAGTCAACTCAGGTTGCGACCTCGTTCGTGAAGAGCACGGCCGCGTCTTCCGCGCCGAGATGCGTGAGGTCATGGCGGCCCTTCTCGGCCCCTCTGCACCAGCCCTCACCCTCAACACGGCCTCTATCCCGCCTATCCGCCGGCCAATCCCTGAACTTCATGACACAGTAGGACTAGAGAGGCAGGTTTTCAGGCTCGCTCGTGAAGAGCGCATGAAAGAGCGTGGTCTCGGGCGGCTCCTTGCGCTCCACGATCAGCGGGATTCGGAACTCGGCGATGTCGCGAGGAAGAGCCTCGGCCCCGTACGTCGCCTCGATCTTCCTGGCAACGACCTCCGCAGGCGCCTGCATTTCAGGCAGAAGCGGATCAATAAAGATCCTGGCGGCGATCACTTCTCGTCCCTTGTAGTAGTCGTACTGCACGCCATAAACGGTATAGACAGGCGCCAGGATGCTCAGGCAGCCGACAACCGCCCAGCGACGCGACCGCGGCTCGCCCTCCTGCCGGTCCGAAGGCACGGCGTCACGGTTCGTATACACCATACATTTGAAGCTGGCATCACAGGTGGCCGTGGCATGCCCGATGTTGAAGTGCGGCAGTTCCGCTCGCAGCTCGCGCATGAGCTCGCGCCACTGGTCGATCTTCTTGAGCGCCTGCTCCCACGCGTCGTGGAACCTCTCTGTTTCAGGAGAGGTTTCCAGTTTGTCATCAAACTCATGGTCTGAGCGCCAGTACCTTTGCACAACAGACAACAAATCTTCCGCTGAAACGGGCATGGGCTTAGAGCTCGACTCGGGTAGGGTTTGTTCCCTTTTGACACCGAACCGTCACCCTCGAGCCAAACACGGCGCGGTTCAGGAGCTCGTGGAATGTTTCCCTGAATTGTGTACAGACAAGACCAGGAAGTGGGGAGGCGGGCGCGGCGATCACCTCTCTCAACGCTTGGCTGGCGCAATCGGCGGCTATCCGCTGAGCAAGCGGCTCGGATATCCATCCAAGCTCTCCGTGCTCAATTGGCATTCCCACGCCAAACTTGCAGAAATAAGGCTCCAAGGTCGATTTGCCGACAGCCACGTGAGTCGCCTTTAAATGCCCATGACACCACCTTGGCTCAAAGGGTTCAGCCAAGCGCCCGACGCAGGCTTACATCATGGCCCACGCTGCACTCTGCACAGAGCCCGCACACACGTACAGCACTACACAGTTCCATATGGGACTGTCACCTCCTCATCTATTCACCCCCCAGTCGGGGAGGGGGGGCCGCGCGACCCGCCTGGAAGGCCCGTGCTTTCGTGCGGGGGTGAGGAGTCCCGCATGCACCCCCCGAGCAGCCGCTACGTCTTCGAGGCGCTCAACCCAGATGGATTCCTCGCCTTCCGTCCGGAGTTTGAGCAGGCTCGCGAGCGCTCCTGCGCCTCACGGAGCAGAAGGCGGTGCCAGATCGGGAACCATGGGAACCCGGCGCGCGCCGGGGCCGTTGGGCGTGGCCGCGCTGTTGTTCGTCACCCGCCGCATCAGCGAGCGCAGCCTGGCCGCATCCTTGCGAAGGTTGTTCGCGAAGGACGCCGGCGCCGTGGGCTCCACGTAGAAGGTCACGGCTCCCACCGTCGCGTCCGTCACGTAGGCTCCGAAGTCCTGGAGCGCCTGCGCCACCATCTTCCCCTCCGCCGTCAGCCCCTGCGCGTTGAGGTCCACGGACGGCGGAATGGCGAAGTACGACCCCATGGGCACCTGGCCCTTGTAGGTCGTCTCGCTGCCCCAGTCCTGCTCGGTGGCGGGCCAGACGTAGCCCTTCGCGGTGCCGTAGCCGCTGGAGTCGTAGCCGCTCCACCCGGAGCTGTAATAGAGCTGCGCGCGGTCCACGGCGACGGCCAGCGCGTGCTGGATCTTCCCCGTGTACTTCGGGTGCGTAGGGGTCGTCTCCCACGCGCGGATGAGGCCACCCACCGCGGAGCCTCCGTACGCGCGCACGCCCGCCTGCGGCCCCAACCCCGAGCCGTAGAGATCGATCCGGTGGTGGCGACCCACGGTGTATGCCGTGGTGGACTGACGCGTGGTGGCCCAGGCCTCGTCGATGTGCGTCCGCGACGGGGTGATGATGTGCATGTGCTTGTCCGAGCCATCCGCGATGGTGGCGGTGGCGGGCACGTAGTAGGCGCTGCTGCGCGACGAGTCGTTGTAGTCCGTCACCGTCGCCCACGGGTCGGTGTTGGACGCGAAGGTGATGGGATGCGAGTACTGGTTCCAGTTGGCCCAGGCGGTGACGTTCACGCCATTGATGCTGGTGGCGAGGAAGTCACGCGTCGCCGGGTCCGTGGTGTCCCCGTACGTCGCGCCCTGGCCGATGGGCAGGTTCCACACCGAGTTCGAGCGGAATGGCTGCAGCGTGGCGTCACGCGTTCCCTGCGTGTAGGCCTTGAACTCGTCGAAGCGCGCGAGGTTGTCCTGGCTCGCCAGCAGGCCGACGCGGGTGGCGTACTGGTGGGTGGCATCGTTGACGCCGCCCTTGTACACGCCGTTGATATACACGTCGATGCGGGTGCCGGAGGCGCGCACCTCGAGCACGTCTCCCGCGACGGGCGCCTGGGCGATCTGCAGCGGGAACGTCTGCGTGCCGCCCAGGTACCTCGTGAGGAAGTACTTCCCCTGGCTCGTGTCCGTCGCCAGCTTCCAGCAGTTGGCGCGGTCGACGAAGCGGAAGGTGAGGCCGGAGTACTGGCCCAGCACAGCCAGCGTCACCATCACCCGCACGTCGGAGGTGCCAGGCACCGTGGCGTAGTGGTCCAGCCAGGTGCCGTCGTCCTTGGAGAGATAGGCACGGCCCGACATGACGCCCCAGGCGCTGCCGTAATAGGGAGTCGGGGTCCACGCGTGGACGCCCTGCTCCAGGCTGTACAGGCGGGAGTCGTGGTTGGCCCGGGTGAAGGAGTCATACAGGTTGGCGTCCGAGGCCACCTGCGTCGCCGTAGCCAGCGGCGCCTCCAGCGTGTCACTCGTCTCTTCGCCACCACACCCCGTTCCCAGAGACAGCAGCGGGAGCAGGAGGGAAAGGAGCGCGGAACGAGGGGGCCGCGGGAAGTTGCTTGCAAGGGTGTTCATCTCGTCAAGTCGTCTCATCCAGGTGTGTCCTCATTCGGCCTCGACATCCCGTGGGCCCGAGGCGGGTGAATGCGGAGCCCCTGAGCAATTTCCACGCCTCAACCCGGAACTCTGGAACTCCCATCAATAACAGGTGTTTGTCGAATTGCTGGCTTTCCCGGGCCGGCGGCAGTTGGTGGGGGCCAGACCCCTCAGGATGAGGGGAACACCCCTCACGACGGACGGCCGTACCCCCCTCGCCGCTGGGACCCCTGGGCGCTCCCTCGCGGGCGGCATGATGGCCGCTCGCCGAGGTTGCGTCCCACGGACCGCGGCCCCGCGGCGGGGTCACTAAACCTCCGCGGCATTCTCTACCCGTTGTGGATTGAAATCGTTCTCGGCCGCAGCAGGCGTCGCGGCCGGGTTTTCATTCATTCACGGAGCTCCATCATGTCGACCTACACCGTCGTTCGTGGCGACACCCTGTCGAAGCTCGCGGTGAAGTTCCACACCACTGTCGACGCGCTCGTCAGGCTCAACCACATCAAAGACCCCAACCTCATCCGGGTCGGGCAGAAGCTGATGATTCCCGATGGCGCCGCGCCTCCTGGCCCCCCGCCACCCCGTCGCGCGCCCGCCCCCACCCGTGGCCGCACCTCCGTTCCCTCCGGCGGCACCCCCTCCACCTCCTCCGACGGTACCCCCCTGTTCCGGCAGGGTGATGCCCGCTGGGGTGGCCGCACCCTGGGCCGGCACGACTCCATCTCCGACTCCGGCTGCGCCATGACCGCCACCGCCATGGCCATCAGCAAGATTGGCGGCAGGGTCATCAACCCCGGTGAGCTCGACGCATACCTCGACGCGCACGGCGGCTACTCCGGGGATGCCATCATCTGGAACCAGGCCGCGAGGATGGCCGGCCTCGGTGCGTCCAAGCCCGGTTGGAGCCTCACCACCATCAACAAGCAGCTCGACGCGGGCCGCCCCGTCGTCATCGGCGTGGACTACAAGCCCGGCGGTGGCGGCGGCGCCGGTGGCACCGACCACTGGGTGGCCATCACCCACCACCAGGGCAACACCTACTACGCCAACGACCCCGCCACCGGGCGGGAGATCTCCCTCAAGCTCCAGGGCAACCGGATCGTGGGCGGCCCGAGGAACTACAAGAGCACGGGCGAGCTCGTCGTCTTCTCCGGTGGCAACCCGCGCCCGGGTGCGGTGCCGACCGGCGGCGGCCGCAGCCGGATCGCCAGGGTGGCCGGCCCTCACCCCACGGTGGCCCCCGTATCGCTCGCGGGCGTGACGCTGCCCGCGGGGGACCTGGAGGAGGGCTCGCACGGCCCCGAGGTGGAGCAGCTTCAACGGGCGCTGGTGAAGACGGGCAACCTCTCTCAGGCCGACATGAACACCGGCCCGGGCCTCTTCGGGTCCAAGACCCGGGCGGCCCTCCGGGCGTTCCAGTCCGCGCACGGCGTGCCGAACACCGGCAACTACGGCCCGCTGACCCGCGCCGCCTTCGGGAAGCTCGGCGCGAAGGTGGGGGGCGCGGGGCCCGTCGTGAGCCCGCCCAAGCCCGGCGGTGCCCCGGGGGGCGTGACGCTCGCGCAGCTGCGGAAGATCATGCCCAACCTGTCGCAGGCGAAGGCCCAGAAGTACCTGCCTTATCTCAACGCGGCCATGGCCGAGGCCAGCATCAACACCCCCAAGCGCCGTGCCGCCTTCCTCGCGCAGCTCGCGCACGAGAGCGGTGAGTTCCGCTACATGGAGGAGATCGCCTCGGGTGCTGCCTACGAGGGCCGCAAGGACCTGGGCAACACGCACCCGGGCGATGGCAAGCGCTACAAGGGCCGAGGCCCCATCCAGCTCACCGGCCGGGCCAACTACCGCGCCGCGGGCAAGGCGCTGGGCATCGACCTGGAGAACAACCCCACGCGCGCCGCAGACCCCGACGTGGGCTTCCGCACCGCCGCCTGGTTCTGGACGGGCCACCACCTCAACGCGCTGGCCGACGCGGGCAACTTCCGGGAGATCACCCACCGCATCAACGGGGGCTACAACGGAGAGGCCAGCCGCGAGGCGTACTACCGGCGCGCGCTCGAGGTGCTGGCCTGAGGCTCAGGTTCCCTCGCGCAGCTCCTCGAGGCGGCCCTTGGTGCCGGGCAGGTGGCCCGGCGCCATGCGCGAGTACGTGTACTGCACCGTGTCGTGCTCCAGGGATGAGAAGTGAGATGGGTTGGTCCATCTGCATGGGGACGTCACGCCGCTGCCACGACGAGCTTGCCGAGCTCAAGCTTGATCACCCGGTGCGCGAAGTGGAAGTACCGGTCGTCATGCGTGATGACGATCACGCCCTTGCCGCGGGCGGCCAGCTCCGGGAGGATCTTCTTGTAGAAGACCTCGCGGAACTCGGGATCCTGGTCGGCCGCCCATTCGTCGAACAGGTAGAAGGGCCTGTCCTCCAACAGCGCGACGATCATCGCCAGCCGCTTGCGCTGACCCGTGGAGAGGCTCGTCGTCGAGAAGCGGCCATCCACGAAGCGGAGCTTCGCGTCGAGCTCGAACAGGCGCAGGTACTCCTGCACACCGTTCGCGATCAGGGTGGGGTCCACGCCGCGCAGGTTCTCGAACAGGTGGAAGTCGGTGAAGATCGCCGAGAAGGCATTGCGGTAGGCCTCCCGGTTCTGGTCCGTCACGGGCACCCCGTTCCACAGGAGCCGCCCGGACTCGGGGGCGTAGAGGCCCGTGAGCAGCTTGGCCAGCGTCGTCTTGCCGCTGCCGTTCCCGCCGACCACGAACACCAGCTCTCCGGGCCGAAGTGCCAGGTCGATCGGGCCCACGCGGAACGTGTGGGCCGAGCTCGCGTCTCCGAACGCGTAGGTCACCCCCTCGAAGCGCAGCTCGTGGCGCTCGCCGGAAGGCAGCTCGGGCAACGGTGCGCCGGTGACCTCGTCGGCGGCCGGCTCGGTGAGCGAGACCTCGAGCTGCGCGAGCTTGTCGAGTGCGATGCTCGCCTGGGGCCAGCGCCCGATGCCTTCGATCAGCCCTCGGAAGGGTCCCCACATGTACATCAGCGACATCACGTATCCGCGCGTGGCGTCGGTATCGTGCGTGGTCAGGACGAAGACACCGAACAGCATGATGCCCAGCACGAGCCACGTGAAGAAGTGCACGAAGTTGCCGAGCAGCGCTCCGCTGATCGCCGCCTGCAGGCCCGTGCTGCGGACGTGCTCCACGGCGGGCGCGAAGTCGTTCTCCATGAACTCCCGGCGGCGGCGCTCGTGCAACTTGAGCTCCTTGATGCCATCGAGCACCTGCTGCTGCTCGCGATATAGCTCGTCCTGGGTGTCACGCTCCTGGCGCCACAAGGGGATGAGCCTCCGGGCCGCGAAGAAGTAGATGACCACGAGCAGGGCCATGGAGGGCAGCACCAGCAGCATCCCGCGAGGGGACAGCCACGCCATGTAGCCCAGGCAGCCGAGGACGATCGTCGTACTGACCACCAGGCCGGGGAGCGTCGAGGCCGTGTTGACGATGGCCTGGACGTCCTGCGCGAGCGCCGCGAGCACGGGTCCCTTGCCAATCAGCTCGAGGCTGCGAAAGGGGGCCGCGAGGATGCGCCGTCCGAGCTTGAGTCTCAGGTCGGCGGTGATGGCGCGTGACAGCCGCGCGAGCAGGATCTCCGGGAGGGTATTGCCCACCAGCACGCCCGCGCACAGCGCGAGGTATCCCACGACCATCGTCCTCATCGCGGACTGGTCCGAGCCGAGCGCCTGGCTGATCAGCGCGAGCAGGGCGCTGTTGCACAGGCCCGCGACGATCCCGACGACGGCGATCGCGAGCATCGAGGTGCTCGAGCGGCGCAGCAACAGCGAGAACAGGGAGAGCATGGTCGAAGTCCTATGAGACAGCCCGCAGGCGGTGGGCTTCGGGCAGCAATCCCTCCAGCGCGGTGCACGCGGCTCCCACCGCATCCGTCTGGTGGATCCGCCGTGACAGCGCCTCGCAGGCCTCGCGCACCCGGGTGTCGCCGATGAGCCGGCGCAACACGGGCGTCACCGTGTCGGCGTGGTACTCGGATTTCTGGACGGAGTCCGCGACGCCGAGCTCGCGCAGGCGATCGGCGTTGAGTGGTTGGTCGGAGAAGACGGGCACGATGAGCTGCGGGATCGCGGCCTGGAGGCCACGTGCGGCGGTGCCGATGCCGCCATGGTGCACGACCGCGGCGCAACGCGGCAGCAGTGTCTGCAGCGGCAGGTAGGAGAACGTCGCGATCGACTCGGGCAGCGAGGCTGGCAATTGCTTGCGCGACTCGCTCAGGAAGATGCCCCGGCGTCCGAGTCGCCGGCAGACCTCGACGCTGGCCGCGAAGAAGTCCTCCGCACCGCCACTCCGGTAGGTCCCCGCCAGGAACACCACCGGTGCGTCTCCCGCGGACAGGAACGATTCGAGCTCGGGGGACAGGGGCTCGTCGGCTCCCACCTCGTCGAAGACGAAGCCGGGCAACCGCATTCCGGGCGACCAATGGGGCCGAGCCGGGTAGAGCCAGTCGGGCCACAGTCCGAGCGCGAGCTGCTGCGACTCGTACCACCGGGTCTGGATGTGCTTGACCGGCGCGAGCCCGAGCTCGGCGCGGAACGCGTTGAGGAACGGGGTGTACATCGGATCATGGATCCGGTCGATGATGGGCGAGAACACGCGCTCGAAGATCCACCGGGTCTTCGGATCCCTGGGCCCCAGGTAGGGCAACCAGGGCCAGAGCTTCACGGACTCGGGAGGGGTGATGTAGACCGTCGCCATCGGGATGCCGAGCCGCTCCTGGGCCAGTCGCCCGGCCAGCGTCCACGAGCGGGCCACGATCACCGAGTCACGTGGATCGGCACGCTCCGCCAGCGCGGCGTACGTCGCGCGCAGCTCGGGGTAGTGCCAGCGCTCGAGCCGCTCTTCATGGGAGAAGCTTCCCGGTGCTCCGATCTCCCGATTGGCGTTCTGCTCCTCGTGATAGCGCTCCGCGGGGGCGTACGGCACGAACTCGAAGCCGAGCTTCTCCGCACACGCGCGGTGGAACTCGTTCGAGAGCAGCGTCACCTCGTGACCTCGCCGCTTGAGCTCGCAACCCAGGCCGAGGAACGGATTGATGTCACCCCAGCTTCCGCGTGAAGTCAGGAAAAAACGTCCCATTCTGAACTTTCATGACAACCTGGACTGGGAGTGTCAATCCCATATGGCGCTTTCCGTGGCGGGTCCGTGGACGTGGGGCTTGTGCATGCGCGCTCCGCTGGAGGCGGCGTTGGGCTAGCCTCTCGGGCCGATGACGACGCCTGCCCCCCTGATCGACGCCGACGTCCCGCGCCCCGTGCTGGACGTCATCGCCCGTCTGCGCGAGCTGGGCCATGCCGCCTTCCTCGTGGGCGGCTGTGTCCGCGACACGCTCCGGGGCTACCACCCCAAGGACTTCGACGTCGCCACCAGTGCGCTCCCGGAGGAGGTCCAGCGGGCCTTCCGCAAGGTCATTCCCACGGGCATCCAGCACGGCACCGTGACGGTGCTCATGAGTGGCACCCACGTCGAGGTCACCACCTTCCGCAGCGAGAGCGAGTACCACGACGGCCGCCGCCCGAGCGCCGTGACCTTCGAGCAGGACATCGTCAAGGATCTCTCGCGCCGCGATTTCACCATCAACGCCATGGCGTGGAATCCCCTCAGCCATGAGCTCGTGGATCCCTTCGGTGGGCAGGAGGACCTCAAGGCCCGGCTCGTGCGTTGTGTGGGCTCGGCCGTCGAGCGCTTCTCCGAGGACGGTCTGCGCCCGCTGCGCGCCGTGCGCTTCGCCGCGGTGCTCGATTTCACGCTCGATCCCGGCACCCAGGCCGCCATCCCGGCCACGCTCCCCGTCTTCCGCAAGGTGGCTCACGAGCGCGTCCGCGAGGAGTTCGTCAAGCTGCTCCTCTCCAAGCGCGCCGAGTTCGGGCTCGAGCTGCTCACCGCGACCGGGTTGCTGGACGTGTTCCTGCCCGAGCTCGCCCGCGCGGATGTGGAGGCCGCTCGACTGGCCCGTGCCGCCGCCGCCGCCGAGCCCGTCGATGCGGAGATCCGCTTGGCGGCCCTGTTGGCCGATCTCGTCGATCCCCATCGTGCCGAGGAGATCGGCGTCCGGCTCAAGTTCCCCACCAAGACGATCGAGCGCGTGCGGCTCCTGGTCACACACGCCAGGCTCGAGCAGCATGTCGGGGACTCCGATCCGGCCCTCCGCCGGCTGCTCGCCAAGGTGGGGCTCGGCAATGTCGAGGCGCTCACCTCGGTGGCCAGGGCCCGGATCCAGGCGCGGGAGCCGTCGCGGTTGCCGGAGATGGAGGTCCTCATCGGTCGGCTGCACACCCTGGCTGCCGTGAAGCCTCCGCTCACGAGCAAGGATCTGGCGCTCAACGGTGGCGCCATCATGGCCACCCTCGGGGTTGGTCCCTCGCCCATCGTGGGGGAGGCCACTCGCTTCCTGCTCGAGCAGGTGCTCGATGAGCCGGCGCGTAACGAGCCGGAAACGCTGAAGGAACTGCTTCGCGGCTGGCAGCAGGCCCGCGGAGCCTGAGCGCGTCAGGAGGGGAGGGGGGTAGGCCCTGGGGAACTGTCCGGGGTCGTGGTCCTCTCTCGTCAGTTGTGTCGCACGCGGACTGGCTGGCGTGTAGATAGGGGCATCATGCGAGTCGTCGTTGCCATGAGCGGTGGGGTGGATTCCTCGGCCGCCGCCGCCCTCCTCAAGGAGCAGGGTCACGAGGTCATCGGTATCACCCTCCGGGTCTGGTCCTACGAGGGCAAGGCCCAGTGCGGCAGTTGCTGTAGTCCCGATGACATCGACGATGCCCGCGCCGTCGCCCAGACGCTCGGCATTCCCTTCTACGTCGCCAACGCCGAGGAGATCTTCAAGGACCGGGTCATCAACCCCTTCGTCCAGTCGTACCTCGGCGGCCGCACGCCCATCCCCTGTGTGGCCTGCAACCGCGACGTGAAGTTCAACTTCCTCCTCAAGCGCGCCCGCGCCCTGGGTGCACGGCTCGCCACCGGCCACTACGCCCAGGTCGAGCAGCACGAGGGCCGGTACGTCCTGCGCCGCGCTGTCGACTCCGCCAAGGATCAGAGCTACTTCCTGTTCACCCTCGGGCAGCAGGAGCTCGCCGACGTCCTGTTCCCCGTGGGCGGCATGACGAAGCCCGAGGTCCGCGCCGTCGCCGAGCGTCACGCCCTCCCCACCAGCCACAAGCCGGAGAGCATGGAGATCTGCTTCGTGCCCGATGGGGACTACGCCGGCTTCGTGGAGAAGGTCGCCGGTCCGCAGCCCGCCGGGGAGATCGTCGACACCGAGGGGCATGTGCTCGGCACGCATGCCGGGGTGCACCGCTTCACCGTGGGTCAGCGCCGCGGGCTCAACCTCGGGGGAGGGGAGGCGCGCTACGTCCAGCGCATCGAGCCCGAGTCCCGTCGCGTCGTCGTGGGCCCCGCGGATGAGACCGCTCGTGACTCCTTCGGGCTGCTCCAGCCCCACTGGGTGGATGGACCGCCTTCCTCGGACAAGTCGGTGCTGGTGCGCATCCGCCATCGCCACCCGGGAGCCGCGGGCCGTGTGGAGGTGTCTCAGCATGGGCTCGTGTCCATCCGGCTCGATGCTCCGGCCCGCGCCGTGACGCCGGGCCAGGCCGCGGTGGTCTATGACGGGGATCGCGTGCTCGGTGGCGGGTGGATTGTTTGAGCCTCCCGGCAACAACCAGGGCGTGACGCTGCGCACGCACTGAATTTGACCGGCCTGTAGGCGGGGCGTACCTTCCGACGCACCTCGACGCTACAGGCCGCGACACTCGTGTGGCCGCGCCGGGGCGCCGTACACCTGAGGAACACCACGCCATGCGCGATGCCCACCGGATGAAGGAAAAGTTCGATGTCTCGCTCGACAACCGGCAGATCGTCAGCCTGTTGATCGCGGGGATCATCGTGATGGGGGCCGTGTTCGTGCTCGGGGTGGTGGTGGGCAAGAAGCTCGCTGGCAACGCCCAGGCCGCCGCCGCGCCGGATCTCCTGTCCGCGCTCGACGCCAACGCCCAGGCCCTCCAGCAGGCCCGCGAGGCCGAGCCGCCGCTCACCTTCCAGGACGAGCTCACCAAGAAGACTGGCTCCGAGGCTGCTCCCTCCAAGCCCGGCACCGTCACGGTCGCCATCCCTCCGCCAGCGCCCAAGCCGAAGCCGGCCGAGCCGCCCGCAGCCGCCGCGCCCAAGCCCACCGAGGCGCCCGTTCATGCGGAGGTACCCGGGCAGGAGGGCACCCCGTCGCCCACGGACGACGACTACGCCCCCGCGCCCTCCACGGCCACCGCCGCCGCGAAGCCCGCGGAGTCGAAGCCTTCGGAGCCGAAGCCCGCTGCATCCAAGCCGGAGTCCAAGTCCGTGGAGACGAAGGTGGCCGAGAGCAAGCCCGCTCCCTCTCCGGGCAAGGTGGAGTCCGCTCCGGTGCCTACCCGCACCACGACTCCGCAGGGCGGTGGTCTGAAGGAGGCCATTGCCCGGGCCACCCAGCGCCCCACCGAGGCGGCTCCCGGTGGTGCCTTCACCCTGCAGATCTCCGCCTTCCAGAACCGTCCGGAGGCCGAGCGCTTCGCGGCGAAGCTGCGTGATCGGGGCTACGCGCCGTACATTGTGTCCGCCGAGGTTCCCCACAAGGGGACCTGGTACCGGGTCCGGATGGGGAGCTTCCCCTCCAAGGATGCCGCGGCGCGCTATCTGTCCGACTTCAAGCGCGAGACCCAGATCGAGGCCTTCGTCGCCGCCAACTAGGCCGGAGGCCGGCCCGGCGTGAGACAGTCCGTGCATGGCCGTGCGGCGTCCGGAGTGCTATGGGCGCCGCTGCATGGATCTCCTCGACAACGTCATCCAGCCGTACGCCTGGGGTTCTCGGACCGCGATCGCCGAGCTGCTCGGCCAGCCCTCTCCCTCCACCTCCTGTCAGGCGGAGCTGTGGCTGGGGGCGCACCCGGGTGGCCCCTCGCGTGTGCGCCGGGGCTCGGGGGAGCAGACGCTGCTGGAGACCATCCGCTCGGCGCCGGAACGCGAGCTCGGTGAGGTGGTGGCGCGCCGGTTCGGACAGGACCTGCCCTTCCTGCTCAAGGTGCTCGCGGCGGAGACCCCGCTGTCGCTCCAGACCCACCCGAGTCTCAGCCAGGCCCGCGAGGGCTACGCGCGGGAGAACGCGCTCGGCGTGCCGCTCGGGGCCCCGCACCGCAACTACAAGGACGCGAACCACAAGCCCGAGCTCATCTGCGCGCTGACGCCGTTCGATGCGCTCTGCGGGTTCCGTCGCGCGGACGAGACGCTTGCGCTCTTCGACCTGCTCGGCCTGGGGGCGCTCGAGCCGCTGCTCGCTCCGCTGCGTGCGTCGCCCGATGCCCAGGGGATCGCCCGTCTCTTCGAGGCCCTGATGACGTCCCCCCGCGAGCAGCGCGGGCCGCTGGTGGGCGCGGTGGTCTCGGCCTGCGCGGCGCGCGCCGGACAGGGAGGCCCCTTCGCCGAGGAGCTGCGGTGGGCCGTGCGGCTCGGCGAGCTCTACCCGGGCGATCCCGGGGTCATCGGCGCGCTGCTGCTCAACCTCGTGCGGTTGCAACCGGGTGAGGCCATCTACCTGTCCGCGGGCAACCTCCACGCGTACCTGCACGGGGTGGGCGTGGAGATCATGGCCAACTCGGACAACGTGCTGCGCGGTGGGTGCACACCCAAGCACGTGGATGTGCCGGAGTTGCTCCGCGTGTTGGACTTCCGGTGTGGTCCCATCGGCAAGGTCCAGGCGCAGTCCTCGGATGGGGTGGAGTACGTCTATCCGACGCCGACGGAGGAGTTCCGCCTCTCGCGCCTCGAACTGCGCCCTGGCGTGTCTCCGAGGCCCGCACGCCGGGGGCCGGAGATCCTCCTGTGCACCCGCGGCGCCGCGCGCCTGTCGATCGGCGGCGAGGTGCTCCCGCTGCCCCGAGGCTCGTCGGTGTTCGTGAGCGCGTCGGATGGGGCCTACACGCTCGAGGGCGACGGGGTCGTGTTCCGCGCGACCGCCGGCGTCTGACTCGCGGCGCCCGGCCTCACGGGGCCGGGGTGTTGCGGCTCCACTTGTCGACGTTGCCGTCGCCGTCCAGGTCCTCGCCGATGCGATCCACCTGGTCGTTCTCCCAGTACTCCCAGTAGTCCACGCGGCCGTCACCGTTGGAGTCGCGCTCCTTGCGCGCCAGCTTGCCCCTCTCGTAGTACGCCCACTCGTCCGTGCGGCCGTCCCCGTTCAAGTCCCGCTCCCGCCGGACGTTGATTCCCTTCTCGTAGAAGGAGACCGAGTCCACCTTCCCATCGAAGTCGAGGTCCATCGCCTCGCGCTCGCGCTCCTCGCGGGCGTCGTAGTACGTGGTGAGGTCCACCCGGCCGTCCCAGTTGATGTCCAGCTCCTTGCGGACCATCCGCTCGCGGCTCTGGCCGTCGGCCCCCTTCTCCTCCACCACGTACACCCACACGTCCGGCTTCTTGTCGCCGTTGGTGTCCTTCTCCGTCACCTTCTCGTTGGCGGCGGGTGGGGGGCGGATGGGTTCGGGCTCCACCCGCGCCTGCTCCTGCGCCGGGCCCGTCTCCGACTTCTTCGCCGTTTTGTCCGACGCACACCCACACAGACCCACCAGCGCGAGCCCCACCACCCACTTGCTCATCGAGGGCATCACCACTCCTAGCGCCGTGGCCGAATCCCGTGTGACGGGTATCGAAAACAGCGCTTCAAGGGCCATGTAAGTCCATATATTTTCACATATCGCCATGGCCCGAAAGAAGATCAGCACGACCATCTACATCACGCCGGAGCAGAACGATCTGCTCAAGGCGCTGAACCAGAAGACGAAGGTTCCCGTGGCCGAGTACATCCGGCAGGGGATCGATCTCGTGCTGGAGAAGTACAAGGCGCAGCTGCCGGGACAGGCCACTTTCGACGAGCTGAGCTCCAAGTGACGACAAACCAGAAGAGCATGAAGGGCCAGCGGGTGGTGGTGCTGGGCGGAGCGGGCTTCCTGGGCTCGCACCTGTGTGAGCGGTTGCTGAACGACGGAGCAGCCGGGGTCGTCTCGGTGGACAACTACATCACCGGCACCGAGGAGAACGTGGCCCACCTGCGCGGCCGTCCGGGCTTCGAGGTGGTCCGCCAGGACATCACCGAGGGGCTCTCGGTGGACGGGCCGGTGGACTACGTCTTCAACATGGCCTCGCCGGCCTCGCCCATCGACTACGCGAAGCTGCCGCTGGAGACGATGCGGGTGGGCTCGGTGGGCACGGAGAACGGGCTGCGGCTGGCACAGGCCAAGGGCGCGGTGTTCCTCCAGGCCTCCACGTCGGAGATCTACGGGGATCCGCTGGTGCACCCGCAGCGCGAGGAGTACTGGGGCAACGTGAACTCCATCGGTCCGCGCGCCTGCTACGACGAGGCCAAGCGCTACGCCGAGGCGCTCACCATGGTGTTCCACCGCTCGTACGGGGTGCGCACGCGCATCGTCCGCATCTTCAACACCTACGGGCCGAGGATGCGGCTCAACGACGGGCGCGTGGTGCCGGCCTTCGTGGGCCAGGCCCTGCGCGGCGAGGACTTCACCATCTTCGGTGACGGCACCCAGACGCGCTCCTTCTGCTACGTGAGGGATCTGGTGGACGGCCTGGTGCGGCTGGCGCTGTCGGACGTCACGGAGCCGGTGAACATTGGAAATCCCCGCGAGATGACCATGCTCGAGTTCGCCGAGGCGGTGCGCGCGGCGGCCGGTGGGGGAGGGCGGATCGTCCACAAGCCGTTGCCCAAGGACGATCCCAAGCAGCGCCAACCGGACATTACGCGGGCCCGGAGCCTGCTCGGGTGGGAGCCGCGAGTACCCCTGGAAGAGGGCCTGCGGGAGACAATCGCGTGGTTCCGCGCGGTTGCCGCACGGGGTTCTACCCCCTAACTTCGCGGCACGTTTCTACCTTTCTCTTGTGGCCACCGGAGGGTGGCAGGAGCCGCACGTTGAAAGTCCTGGTGACTGGTGGGGCGGGCTTCATCGGGTCTCACGTCTCCGACGTGTTCGTCCGGGCGGGGCACGAGGTCATCGCGCTCGACAACCTGTCGAGTGGGAAGAAGGAGAACCTGGACCCGAGGGTCCGTCTGGAGGTCATGGACATCCGCAGCCCGGAGGCCGCGCAGCTCATCCGCGCCGAGCGTCCGCAGGTGATGTGTCACCTGGCCGCGCAGCTGGACGTGCGCCGCAGCGTGGAGGATCCGCGCTTCGACGCGGAGGCCAACATCCTGGCCTTCATCAACCTGCTGGAGGCCGCGCGCACCTCGGGTGTCCAGAAGGTGGTGTTCAGCTCGACCGGCGGGGCGATCTACGGGGAGCAGGACGTCTTCCCGGCGCCCGAGTCCCATCCGACGCGGCCGGTGTCGCCCTATGGCGTCTCCAAGGCCTCCGGTGAGCTGTACCTCGGCTACTACAAGGCCGAGTACGGCCTGAAGTACGTGGCCCTGCGGTACGCCAACGTGTACGGCCCCCGGCAGAACCCGCACGGCGAGGCCGGTGTGGTGGCCATCTTCTGCCAGCGCCTGCTCGCCGGCCGCGACTGCACCATCTACGGCGAGGGCAAGCAGACGCGCGACTTCGTCTACGTGGAGGACGTGGCCCGCGCCAACCTGCTCGCCGTGGAGAAGGACTACTCGGGGGCCATCAACATCGGCACCGGCGTGGAGACGGACATCCGCCGGCTCCACACCCTGCTGGCCCAGGCGGCCGGCGTGGACAAGCCGGCCCTGTATGCCCCCGGCAAGCCGGGCGAGCAGCTGCGCTCCTGTATCGACAACTCCCTGGCGCGCCGGGTGCTCGGCTGGCAGCCCTCGGTGGAGCTCCCCGAGGGACTGCGCCGCACGGTGGCTTTCTTCCGCGAGCGCGGGGGCCACTAACCGTCCGTCCACCCTCCGAGGAGGGTGACACGTCGCGGTGACGCCCCGGTTGCACACCGGGTGCGCGGATGCATGGATTTTGGTGGGCTTCGGTGTTACTCAAGCCGGCTTCGACGTAGCCCGAGGCCCCCTACCATGCCGGCCGACAACGCCCATATCCGCAACTTCTCGATCATCGCGCACATCGACCATGGCAAGTCCACCCTGGCCGATCGCCTGCTCGACGCCACCGGAACGGTGACGAAGCGCGAGGCGCAGGACCAGTTCCTGGACAACATGGAGCTGGAGCGCGAACGGGGCATCACCATCAAGGCCCAGTCGGTGCGGATGAACTACACCGCCCGCGACGGCCAGAAGTATGTCCTCAACCTCATCGACACCCCCGGACACGTCGACTTCGCCTACGAGGTGAGCCGCTCGCTCGCCGCGTGCGAGGGCGCCCTCCTGGTGGTGGATGCGTCCCAGGGTGTCGAGGCCCAGACGCTCGCCAACGTCTACATGGCGTTGGATCACAACCTGGAGATCATCCCGGTCATCAACAAGATCGACCTGCCGAGCGCCGACGTGGAGCGCACGCGCACGGAGATCGAGGATGTGATCGGCATCGACGGCTCTAGTGCCGTGCCGGCCTCCGCCAAGGAGGGCATCGGCATCCAGGACATCCTCGAGGCGGTGGTGAAGAACGTCCCGCCCCCCTCGGGGGATCCGCAGGCGCCGCTCCGGGCCCTCATCTTCGACAGCTGGTACGACAACTACCGCGGCGTCGTGACGCTGGTGCGCGTGCTCGAGGGCACGCTCAAGCTCAAGCAGAAGATCAAGCTGTGGAGCAACAACAAGGTCTTCGAGGTGCAGGAGCTGGGCGTGTTCAACCCGTTCTCCCGCCCCGTGCCGCAGCTGATGGCGGGCGAGGTGGGCGTGCTGGTGGCCAACGTCAAGGAGCTCCAGGACGCCAAGGTGGGTGACACCGTGACGGAGGAGGCGCGCCCCACGGACGCTCCCTTCCCGGGCTTCAAGGAAGTCAAGCCCATGGTGTTCTCCGGCATCTTCCCGGTGGACTCCGAGCAGTACGAGGGCCTGCGCGACGCACTCGCCAAGCTCAAGCTCAACGACGCGGCCTTCACCTACGAGCCCGAGTCCTCCACGGCGCTCGGCTTCGGCTTCCGCTGCGGCTACCTGGGCCTACTGCACATGGAGATCGTCCAGGAGCGGCTGGAGCGCGAGTACAACCTGTCGCTCATCACCACGGCGCCCTCGGTGGTCTACCGCATCACCGACTCCCAGGGCGCGGTGCTGCTCGTGGACAACCCGGCCAAGCTGCCGCCGGTGCAGAAGATCGCCAAGTTCGAGGAGCCCGTCCTCACCTGCCACATCCACGTGCCCAACGACTACCTGGGCGCGGTGCTCAAGCTGTGCCAGGACCGGCGCGGCGTGCAGAAGGACATGAAGTACCTGGGCACCAGCGGCACGCGCGTGCAGGTGACGTACGAGATGCCGTTGGCCGAGGTCGTCTTCGACTTCTTCGACAAGCTCAAGAGCGTCACGCGCGGCTACGCCAGCCTCGACTACGAGCTGGCCGGGTACGTGGAGGCGGACCTCGTGCGCCTGGACATCCTCATCAACGGAGATCCGGTGGACGCGCTCAGCGTCATCGTCCACAAGGAGCGCGCCTACCAGCGCGGCCGCGAGGTGTGCCAGAAGCTCAAGGAGGTCATCCCGAAGCAGATGTACGAGGTGGCCATCCAGGGAGCCATCGGCGCGAAGATCATCTCGCGCGAGACGATCTCCGCCATCCGCAAGAACGTGCTCGCCAAGTGCTACGGCGGCGACATCAGCCGCAAGCGCAAGCTGTTGGAGAAGCAGAAGGAGGGCAAGAAGCGCATGAAGCAGGTGGGCTCGGTGGAGATCCCGCAGGAGGCCTTCCTCGCGGTGCTGAAGACGGAGGAATAGGCCATGTCCACCCCCTCTACCGCGACGACGACCCCTCCTTCCTCGGGCCTCGAGGCCAGCATGGCCGCCCGCAGGACGCCGGAGCAGCTCAAGGCCAGCCGCGCGCTGCTGTGGCGCGAGCTGCTCACCAGTCTGTGGGCGCCCCTGGTCATCCTGGGGGTGGCCTTCATCCCGTACATCATCCTCATCGAGTTCGTCCCAGCCGCCGCCGCGTGGGCCCAGCCGCTCATGCAGGACCTGGCGCTGGCGATGCTCATCTTCTTCGTGGGGCTGATCGTCTGGCGCACCGTGTTCCCCAAGAAGCAGAAGCTGCGCCACCTGCGGCACGAGGCGCGCGAGCTGGTGAGCGAGCTCGAGCGCATCCACCAGCGCCTGCCGGGGAAGATCTCCGCCGAGGTGTCCGCCAAGCTCACCGAGCAGGCCATGCTGGTGGAGGCCGCCTCACTGGCCGGTGACGCCGCGCTGCTGGAGAAGGAGACCAAGACGCTCGACACGCTGGCCACCCAGCTGCTGGGGGCCTTCCGCAAGCAGGGCGCGTGGGACTTCGTCTCCGGCTTCGCCAAGGCGCTGGCCGTCGCCGTCGTCATCCGCGTCTTCATCATCGAGCCGTACCGCATCCCCTCCGGCTCCATGCTGCCCACGCTGGAGCTGGGAGATCAGGTCTTCATCAACAAGTTCATCTACGGGGTGCGGCTGCCCTTCACCAACTACGTGCCGTTCGTGATCGTCCGCCCGCCGGCGCGCGGCGACGTCATCGTCTTCAACAACCCCGTGCAGCAGGACGTGGACTTCATCAAGCGCGTGGTCGGCATCCCCGGGGACAAGGTGGAGCTGATCGACGGCCAGGTCTTCATCAACGGGGAGGCCCAGCCGCGCACGCTCGAGAAGGAAGACCTGATCGTCTACAACAGGCACGAAAACATGCCCTGGTACCCGGAGCACCTGCGGCTGTACCAGGAGAACCTGGGCGGCAAGGTGCACGCCGTGCTCCAGGAGGGGCTGCACGCTCGGACGGATCGCGAGGGGCCCTACATCGTCCCCCCGGGCAACGTCTTCGTCATGGGGGACAACCGGGAGAACAGCCTCGACAGCCGCTACGGCCTGGGATCCGGCCGGGGCGTGGCGTTCGTGCCCTACGGCAACATCAAGGGCAAGGCCATGGTTGTCTGGATGGCACTCGGGTATGGCGGCTGGTTCAGCGGCCTTTTTGACGGGACCGGGCTGCGCACCGACCGCCTCTTCGAGCCGGTGCGTTGAAATCTTCCCGGATGCTTGACGCCCCGCGTATGCCGCTGCTACGCGGGGGGCTCATGCAGCATCCCTCTGGGAAGGTCAGCTTTGGTGGCCTGGTCTTGTTGGCCCTCGTCGCTGGGGTCATCTACCTGGGCGTGATGATCGTTCCCTTCTACGTCGACAACCTCGATGTGAAGGAAGCCGTCGCGGTGGCCCACAACCAGCTCGTCCAGGGCGCCGATGACTTCGAGCTGCGCAACACCATCCTCGATCGCACCAGCCGGATGGGCACCCACTGGGAGCGCGATCAGTTCGATCGCGACATCCTCGTCCCCGGGCTCGGTCTGACGGAGGATCAGATCATCATCGAGCGCAGCAGCGTCACCCCGAACGTTCGCATCCAGGTGGACTACACGCGGAGGGTGCGCTTCAAGCCGACCAACATTGTCCACACACTGCATTTCCGGGTCGTGAAGGATGGAATTCCCGGGCAGTAGCGCCTAGGGCACCTATGAGACACCTGTTGGGAATCGAGGGCCTGCGGCGCGCCGACATCGAGGCGCTGCTCGACCGGGCCGAGGCACACCTGCACGGTGGGCCGGACGCCTCGCATGTGCTGCGAGGCAAGGTGGTGGCCAACCTCTTCTTCGAGGACTCCACCCGCACCCGTACCTCCTTCGAGATGGCGGCACACGCGCTCGGAGCCGAGGTGCTCAACTGGACGACGGCGGGCTCCTCCGTGTCCAAGGGCGAGACGCTGCTGGACACCGTGCGCAACATCGAGGCCACGGGCCCGGTGGCGCTCATCATCCGGCACCGCTCCTCGGGGGCTCCGCACCTGGCGGCGAAGCACGTGCGCTGCGCCGTCATCAACGCCGGAGACGGCACCCACGAGCACCCCTCGCAGGCCCTGCTGGATGCTTTCACCTTGCGCCGCCGCTGGGGCCGCCTGGACGGGCGCACGATGCTCATCGTCGGAGACATCCTCCACAGCCGCGTGGCCCGCTCCAACCTGCACTGCCTCACCGCGCTGGGCGCGAAGGTGGTGCTGTGCGGCCCGCCCACGTTGCTGCCGCCCGGCCTGGAGTCCCTCGGCGCCGAGGTCACCTCCAACCTGGACGCCGCGCTGCCCCACGCGGATGCCGTCATGTGCCTGCGCGTGCAGACGGAGCGGCAGTCGGAGAACTTTTTCCCCTCGGCGCGTGAGTTCTCCCGCATGTTCGGGATCAACGCCGCCCGCGCCGAGCGGCTCAAACCGGAGGCGCTCGTCCTGCACCCCGGTCCCATGAACCGCGGGGTGGAGATCGCCCCCGCCGTGGCCGATGGGCCCCGCAGCGTCATCCTCGAACAGGTGGCGCACGGGGTGGCCGTCCGCCGCGCCATCCTGGAGGAGGTGTGCAGGTGAGCTCGACGATCCTCTTCCGCCGCGGGCGGGTGCTTGATCCGCGCAACGGTGTGGATGGTGTGCGGGATGTGCTGGTGCGCGACGGCCGCGTCGCCGACGTGTCCGAGGCGCCCCTGGAGGTGCCGGACGCGCGGGTGGTGGATGCCACGGGCCGGCTGGTGCTGCCGGGCTTCATCGACCTGCACGTGCACCTGCGCGAGCCGGGCGAGGAGGGCAAGGAGACCATTCTCACCGGCTGCATGTCGGCGGTGGCGGGCGGCTTCACTGCGGTGGTGGCCATGCCCAACACCAAGCCCGTCAACGACAGCGTGCTCGTCACCGAGTACGTGAAGGCGAAGGCCCGCGAGGCGCGGCTGTGCCACGTGTACCCGGCGGGGGCCATCACCAAGGGGTTGCAGGGCGAGGAGATGGCGGAGATGGGAGCGCTCGTCTCGGCCGGCTGCGTCTGCATCACCGACGACGGCCGTCCGGTGATGAACGCCGGCCTCATGCGCCGCGCCCTCCAGTACGCCCAGCTCTTCGACCTCCCCGTCATGGTGCACGAGGAGGACCTGACGCTCTCGGGCAAGGGCGTGATGAACGAGGGCCGCACCTCCACGCGCCTGGGCCTCATCGGAATTCCGCCGTCCGCCGAGGTGGCCATGGTGGCGCGAGATCTGGTGCTGCTCGAGGAGACGAAGGGGCGGCTGCACGTCGCCCACGTGTCCTGCGAGGGCAGCGTGCGCCTCATTCGCGAGGCCAAGCGCCGGGGCCTGAAGGTCACCGCCGAGGCCACGCCGCACCACTTCACGCTGGATGACGAGGCTGTGGGCGCCTACGACACCCACGCCCGCATGAATCCGCCCCTGCGCGCCCGCCGCGACATCGAGGCCGTGCGCGAGGGGCTCGCCGACGGCACCATCGACGCCATCGCCACCGACCACGCGCCCCACGGTGTGTTGGAGAAGCAGGTGGAGTTCGACAAGGCGTGGAACGGTGTGGTGGGCCTGGAGACGGCCCTGGGCCTCACGCTGGCTGTGGTGCGCGAGGGCGCGCTGAGCCTCCAGCGGGCGGTCGCCCTGCTGACGGACGGGCCGGCCAGGGCGTTCGGGCTGCCGGGCGGCCACCTGGCTCTCGGTGCTCCGGCGGACATCACTGTTGTAGAGCCGAATGTGGAGTGGACGGTGGACTCGGCGCGGTTCTTCTCCCGCAGCCGGAACACCCCTTTCCATGGCCGGCGTTTGCCGGGCCGCGTCGCCCAGACCTGGGTGCACGGACGGCTCGTCTTCGAGGACGGTCACATCAAGGAGTCCAGGTGATGAAGAGGGCAGTGCTGGCATTGGCGGATGGCACCACCTTCGAGGGGCGCGCGATCGGCGCGTCCGGCGAGACGGTGGGCGAGGTGGTCTTCAACACGTCGATGACCGGCTACCAGGAGATCCTCACGGACCCCTCGTACGTCGGGCAGATCGTCACCATGGCGTACCCCGAGATGGGCAACGTGGGCGCCAACCCCGGGGACCAGGAGTCTCCCAAGCCGCACGCCGTGGGCATGGTGGTGCGCAACGCCACCTCCCAGCACTCCAACTGGCGCGCCGAGGAGACGCTCGACGCCTACCTCAAGCGCCATGGAATCGTCGGCATCGAGGGCATCGACACCCGCCGGCTGGTGCGGCACGTGCGCACGCACGGCGCGCAGATGGGTGTCATCTCCACCGAGGGCCACACGGTGGCCGCCCTCGTTGAGCGCGCCCGGACGGCTCGCGGCATGGAGGGTCTGGACCTCGCCACCGGCGTGTCGACCCAGAAGTCCTACCTCTTCACCGAGCCGTCTCCGAACCTGCTCGGCGAGGCCCCGCGTCCCGCGCCCCAGCTGCGCTTCGACGTGGTGGCCTACGACTATGGCCTCAAGCGCTCCATGCTCCACTTCCTGGTGGACGTGGGTTGCCGCGTGAAGGTGGTGCCCGCCGGTACGACCGCCGAAGAGGTCCTCGCCGAGAAGCCCCACGGCATCTTCCTCGCCAATGGCCCGGGAGACCCCGCCGCCGTGAAGGGCGCGGACAAGGTGGTGGCCACGCTGCTCGGCAAGGTGCCCGTGTTCGGCATCTGCCTGGGCCACCAGATTCTCGCCCTCGCGCTGGGCGGCCGGACGTACAAGATGAAGTTCGGCCACCGGGGCGCCAACCAGCCAGTCAAGGACCTGACCACTGGCAAGGTGGAGATCACCTCGCAGAACCACGGCTTCGCGGTGGACGATACGAGCGTGAAGGGCAAGGCGGTGGTGAGCCACATCAACCTCAACGACGGCACCGTGGAGGGCCTGGTCGTCCCCGACGCCCGCGCCTTCAGCGTGCAGTACCACCCGGAAGCCTCGCCCGGTCCGCATGACGCCCGGTACCTCTTCTCACGTTTCGCGAAGCTGATGGCCGGAGAGTAGGATCTCGCAGCCCCATGGAATCCCCTCTTTCTCCGCTGTCGTACCAGCCCTATCTGGACCAGCTCATCGCCTTCGGGAGCCAGGAGTCGCGCAAGCCGGATCTGCTCGACGCCAAGGCCGAGTACCTGCGCCTCACCGGCGAGGTCTTCGAGGACGATCAGATCTTCGAGCTCCGGATGGCGTCCTTCCTGGACTACTACCTGTATGACCGCGTCTCGCCGATCTCCAAGCTGACGCCGGCGGCGGAGCTGTACCAGTTGCGCATGCAGAGCGCCTCGCCCGAGGAGGCCAACGCCTTCCGCTGCTTCACGGAGACGGTCCACGGCCTCTTCGAGGTGCGCAAGCTGGGCAAGGGGCTCGTGCGGCTGCGCGAGCTCTTCTCCGGCAAGGACTTCGACGTCACCGAGCGCCGTCACGTGGCGGGGCTCGAGACGGGGGACGTGCTGGAGGCCCGGCTCATTCCCTTCGCCGGGCACCTGCTTTTCTCCTCCGCCTTCTGCTTCCACCCGCGCGTCGCCGTGAAGGCCATCAAGGCCGAGGTCAAGCGCCGCAAGAAGAAGGAGCCGGATCGTCCGCCCGTGGAGCTCGTCTGGGAGTGTGCCCGGCGCGCCGTGAAGGTCGAGCGCTACAAGCAGATCGCCATCGAGCGCATCTACGACTTCTCGCAGACGACGCCCTGGCTCGCCTCCGCGAGCTAGGGCAGGGGGCCTCGGCGGAGCCGCTTCCGGGGCCCGGGTCCGCCCGGCCCCTCAAATCCGGTGCACGGAGATCATGTTGGTGCTGCCGGGCTCGTTGAGCGGCACGCCCGCCACGATGACCACCGGCGTGCCCACCTTGCACAGGTCCTCCTCACGGCACAGCTGCCGCACCTGCCGCAGCATCGCGTCCGTCGACTGGCAGCGGTTTACCTGCAGCGGCTTCACTCCCCAGTAGAGCGCCGTGCGGTTCACCGTGTCCGGGTTCGGCGTCAGGGCGATGATGCGTGCCCGTGGCCGGAACTCGGAGATGAGCCGCGCCGTCAGGCCCCGCTCCGTGTACGCCACGATGGTGCCGATGCCCATCTGCTCGGCCGCCGCCACCGCGGCCGCCGCCACGCCCGTGGAGATGTCGTCCCGGATGTCCGGGAAGGGCGCGTGCGTCACGTCCCGCACCACCCCTGTTTCCGTCTCCTCGACGATGCGCGCCATGGTGGCCACCGCCTGCACCGGGTGCTTGCCCGCGGCCGTCTCGCCCGAGAGCATCACCGCGTCCGCTCCATCCAGGATGGCGTTGGCCACGTCCGAGACCTCGGCGCGCGTGGGCCGGGCGTTGTTCACCATGCTCTCCAGCATCTCCGTGGCCACGATGACCAGGCCCCCCATCCGGTTCACCGTGCGCACCATGTGCTTCTGGATGGCCGGCAGCTTCTCCAGCGGCATCTCCACGCCCAGATCCCCTCGCGCCACCATGATGCCGTCCGCCTCGCGAGCGATCGCCTCCAGCTCCGCCACCGCCTGCGGCTTCTCGATCTTCGCGATGAGCGGCGTGCCGCGCTGGGACACCAGCTTGCGCGCCTGCCGGATGTCGTCCGCCTTGCGCACGAAGGAGAGCGCCACGTAGTCCACGCCCACCTCCTGTCCGAAGGCCAGGTCCTCCATGTCCTTCTCGGTGACGGTGGGCACCGACACGTGCGCACCCGGCAGGTTGAGGCCCTTGTGGTCCTTCAGCAGGCCGCCCTGTTCCACGACGCAGGCGACGTCCCGGCCATTGACCTTCTGCACCCTCAGCCGGACCCGCCCGTCGTCCAGCAGGATGGGGTGGCCCGGCTCCACGTCCTTGGGCAGCGAGCGGATCGGCGTCGGGATGAGGTCCCCCTGGCCCAGCACGGCCCTCGTGGTCACCACCACCTTCTGGCCCGTCTTCACCTCCAGGGTGCCCCCCTCGAACCGGCCCAGGCGGATCTTCGGCCCCTGGATGTCCTGCAGGATGGCGACGGGTACCCCCAGCTTCTTCGCGGCCCGGCGGATCAGATTTACCCGGCGGCGGTGCTCGTCGTGCGTCCCGTGCGAAAAATTGAGCCGCGCCACGTTCATGCCGGCCTGGATGAGTCCTTCGATGACCTCGGCGGAATCCGAGGACGGCCCCAGCGTGCAGATGATCTTCGCCTTGCGCATGGGCGCGCATCCTAGGCGTCCGGGGCTGTCTTGACAGCTTCGCGCACTCGGGAATACTTGGCGCCCACGCGCGGGCGAGTGCGACGGCGTTCGCGCAGCGGTCTTTTCATCCAGGGATGCTGCTCATCCCCACGTTGCGAGAAAGCCCGGCGTCCCTGGGAGGGGGGGCCGGGCTTTCGCTTTTCCTGGTGCCGCCGTGGGCGCCGCTAGAGGCTGATCTCGTCCGTCTTGTCGGGCGCCAGCTTCGGGGCGAGCCCCGGAGGCGGCAGCGCCTGGTGCGGATCCATCGGCTCCACCACGTCCGGCTCGCCGCTGCCGCCCACGCCCGGGCTGCTCTTCTCTTTCAGCGAGTCGATCTCCTCACGGGTGATGCCGGCCTCGTCCAGCACCTTGCGCGTCACCATGATGCGCGCCTGCCCGTCCAGCGCCATGGCGATGGAGTCCGAGGGCCGCGCCTCCAGCGCCACCTTGCGCTTGCCCTGCTCCAGGAAGATGCGGCCCACGTAGATGTCGTCGCGCAGATCGTCGATGCGCACCTCGACGACCCGGGCGCCCAGCTCCGTCACCACCGAGCCGAGCAGATCCTGCGACAGGGGCTGGGGCGGATGCAGGTGCGCGAGCCGGAAGGCGATGGCCACCGCGGCCGACTCGTCCACGAAGATGGGGAGCACCATCGCCCCATCCGGGGTGGTGAGCACCACGGCGTGCGTCTGCGCCTCGACGAGCGGGATGACGTCCCGCACCTCGAGCTCGATCAGCTCCTTGCAGGCGGAAGGATTCCCTCCCTTCTTGGGCACGCACGCCTTGCTGTCATCCGTGGCGGCGGCGAGGCCCTTCAGGGAGGGGGTCGCGCCGGAGGCCGGGAACACGAGGGCTCCCAGGGCGAGCAGCGCGGCGGACAGCGGAGCGAGGAGGAAAGTGGAAGGGATGGGCGTTTTCACCCTGCAAACGTGTGCATGTGCTCTGGGGGCGGGAGGTCACCGGAACGTGCCTGCCTGCTCCCCAACCGCACACCGTTTGCTCCCGGCACGACGCGGACGGCGTGAGTAGACGGGCGAGCCCTAGCGCTCGTCCTCGTCCTCGTCGTAGTCCTCTTCGTCCTCGACGTCCTCGTCCTCATCGAAGTCGAGCTCCTCGTCGTCGGACTCGTCGTCCTCGTCGGTCTCCTCGTCTTCGTCGAGCTCGTCCTCGAGCTCCTCCGTCTCCAGGGACATGGAGACGTCGAAGCGCTTGCCCAGCGCGGCCACCTGGGTCCTCATCTCGGTGAGCGCCGCGACGAAGTCCTCCTGGATGTTGGTGGGGGCTTTGTGACCGCAATGAGGGCATACGAGCTTCTCGGTGCCCTCGATCAGATCTTGAGCGTCCAGCTCGAAGGTGCCCTCGCACTTCTGGCAGGTGAGGTCGATCGTCATGTTCGTCGCGCGGAATACATAGGGGTCCGGTTGCCTGTCAACGTCCGTGGCGGGCAGGGACCCGGTTTCAGTAGCCTCGGAATCCCTATGGACATTCCCAGGACCATGGTGCACGCGCTTCAGGATCAGGCCAGCCGACGGCAGCACCGTCCGGCGCTGTGGACACGCAGGGGCCGTACCTATGTGCCCACCTCGTGGCACGACTATGCCCTCCGGGTGAAGCGCTTCGCCCTGGGGTTGTCCTCACTGGGTTTCCAGGGGGGAAGCGCGCTGCCCATCCTGTCCTTCAATCGCGAGGAGTGGCTCGTGGCGGATCTGGCCGCCATGGCCCTGGGCGGCGTCCCCGTGGGCGTCTACATCACCAGCAGCCTGGAGCAGGTCCAGTACATCGTGGACCACTGCGAGGCGAGGCACCTCGTGGTGGAGAACGAGAAGCACCTGGCCACCGCGCTCGCCGTGCGCGAGCGGGTCCCCCGGCTGCGGCACATCATCGTGATGGACGCGCCCTCGACCCCGCTGCCCGAGGGGGTGCTGCGCTACGAGGACGTGCTGTCACGGGGGACCGGCGCCGATGAGGGGCCCTATTGGGACGCCGTCAACGCGCTCCAGCCGGAGGGAGTCGCCACCCTCATCTACACCTCCGGCACCACCGGCAACCCCAAGGGCGTCGTGCTCAACCACCAGAACCTGGTGTGGACGGCGGACCGGTTGATGCACGCCACGGGGATGTCAGGGGACGACGAGGCGCTGCTCTCGTACCTGCCGCTGGCCCACATCGCCGAGCAGATGCTCAGCCTCTATGGGCCGATCTACATCGGCGCGGAGGTGTACTTCGCGAAAGCCCTGGAGACGGTGCCCGAGGACCTGCGCGACGCCCGGCCCACGCTCTTCTTCGGGGTGCCGCGCGTCTGGGAGAAGTTCAAGGGCCGCATCGAGGAGGCCCTGCGCGAGCAGCCCGCGGTCCGCCAGAAGGTGCTGGGCTGGGCGCGCGGGGTGGCCGCCGAGCGCAATGCCCTCGTGCTGCGTCACGAGCGGGTGCCCCTGCGCCTGGAGGGGCAGTACCAGCTCGCCCGGCGCACCGTCTTCCCGCCGCTGCTCGCGAAGCTGGGCTTCGAGCGCACCCACTTCTTCTCCAGTGGCGCGGCCCCCATCGGACGGGACGTGCTCGACTTCTTCGCCTCGCTCGACATCATCATCCGCGAGGTCTATGGCCAGTCCGAGGTGACCGGGCCCACCACCATCAACACCCACGAGGCCACGCGCCTGGGCTCGCCCGGCCGGCCCATGGTGGGGGTGGAGGTCCGCATCGCCGAGGACGGGGAGATCCTCGTGCGCGGGGGCGGTATCTGCCAGGGCTACTTCAAGGACGCCTCCTCCACCGCCGAGCTGCTCGAGGGCGGCTGGTTGCACTCGGGTGACGTGGGGCAGCTCGACTCCGAGGGCTACCTCCACATCACCGGGCGCAAGAAGGAGCTCATCGTCACCTCGGGCGGGAAGAAGACGGCCCCGGCCCACATCGAGATGCTCCTCAAGGCCGTGGCTCCCGTGGGTCACGCGATCGTCATTGGCGAGCGACGCCGGTACCTGGTGGCCATCCTCACCCTGGATCCCGAGCGCGCCCGAGCCCTCGCGCGCCAGCGCGGCTGGCCCGAGGACCTGGCCACGCTCGCCGCGGATCCCCGCCTGCGCCAGCACCTCCACGAGGCCATCGAGCGCGAGGTGAATCCGCGCCTGGCGCGCTTCGAGACCATCAAGCGCTTCGCGGTGATTCCCGAGGACTTCACCATCGCCAGCGGTGAGCTCACGCCCAGCATGAAGATGCGCCGCCAGGTCGTCGAGGCCCGCCACAAGGCCCTCATCGAGTCCCTGTACGCGGAGGCGGAGGGCGCCGAGGTCCGGGCGGGGTAGGGGGGGCTCATTGCAGGGAGAGGACCTGGAGATCCTCGTCACCTGCTCATGGGGCAGCTCCCGCTGGGGCTGGCGCTCCAGCATCGCGCGGAGCTGCGACCGTGAGAAGTCCTGAGCTACACGGGCCGGCGGAGCAGATCCGCGAGCTCCGCGGGAAGCTGTGCGATGGCCGCCACCAACTCCTCCTCCGGGAGGCGGTCGCGGATCGCCGTGAACACGGCCGTGGAGACCCGGAAGCCCTGATCGAAGGGAATGCGCAGGTGGTCCGCCACGTCGGCGATGAACTCGTCGCGGTTCATGCGGCGCGCATGGGACGGGCCCTTGTGGATCTCGCACGTCTCGAGCATCTGCCCTATTTCGCCCAGCGAGCGCGACAGCTTCAGGTCCTCGCCGACAGAAAGGCGCCGCGCCAACGTGCAGAGCACCGCGCTCGCCGCCTCGCGCGCGTCCAGACGGTTCACCTGGATCTCGCGGTCGCTCTGTAACTCCATGAGGAAGGACTGGAGATCCTTGGGCTCGTCACGCTCCTTCACGGGTGCGACGGTGGGTTCGCGGGGAATATCGGTGTGCTGCGCCATGAGTGCCTCCATTGCTCGGTGCGTGCCGTGGCCCACCCGACTCCAGTCAGAGTGGGCACGGGCCGCTCCGGCATCAGCGGGCCCGCGCCGGCCCACCGGAGGCACGGGGCCAGAGGCATGAGCCCGCCGGGCCGCCTGCACCGCCCTGAAGGGTCGGTGGAGCACCCCCGACGGTTGTCGTCCTGGCTCTCGCCGGGGACGTGCGCGGGGAGCTGTCCAGCGAGCTCCTCGGGACACATAGGTGGGGCCTCTCGACCGGGGTGATGGGAGTCGAGCCCTTGCCTGGATTTCAGTGGTCGTGATGCGGCTCGGAGTTGGGTGCTGGGTTGTGAGGCGACTCCGGGGAGTGTTCCGGTGGGGGCTGCTCGGGCCGAGGAGTCTCCTGTGGTGGAGGTGACTCGTGCGGTGGTGGCTGCGCCGGAGGTGGCGGAGGGGCAGGTGGAGGTGACTCGCGCGGCGGAGGGGCAGGTGGAGGTGACTCGCGTGGTGGAGGCTGCGCCGGAGGTGGCGGAGGGGCGGGTGGAGGCGACTCGCGTGGTGGAGGGGCAGGTGGAGGCGGAGGGGCGGGTGGAGGCGACTCGTGCGGCGGTGGATGTGCCGGAGGAGGCGGTGAGGCAGGTGGAGGCGACTCGCGCGGCGGTGGCTGCGCCGGAGGTGGCGGTGGATGTGCCTCATGTGCGCCGGGCTCGCCGTGCTGAGGAGGCGGAGGTGGCTGAGGCGCAGGGGGAGGATGTGCCTCGTGTGAGTCGGGATCGCCGTGTCGCGGCGGCGGAGGAGGTGGCTGAGGCGCAGGGGGAGGATGTGCCTCGTGTGAGTCGGGATCGCCGTGTCGCGGCGGCGGAGGAGGTGGCGCTTCGCGCGGTGGTGGCTGAGACGGAGGAGGCGGCTGTGCCTCGTGCTCGCCGTGCCGCGGTGGTGGAGAAGGAGGCGGCGCTTCGCGTGGCGGTGGCTGAGACGGAGGAGGTGGCTGTGCCTCGTGTTCGCCATGCCGAGGTGGCGGAGAAGGAGGCGGCGCTTCGCGCGGTGGTGGCTGAGACGGAGGAGGTGGCTGTGCCTCGTGCTCGCCGTGCCGTGGCGGCGCAGATGGGGGAGTCACCTCACGCGGTGGAGGCGCCTCGTGTGGATTGGGCTCGCCATGTCGCGGAGGTGGCGGCGGCTTCTGCTCCGGGTGGGCGGGAGGATGTTCCGCATGGGGTGGCGGAGCCTGCGGCGGTGGAGCGGGGGGCTCATGCCGAGCGGGGGGCGGAGGCCGAGGCGGCTCACCCGGCGGAGGCTCGTGCAACTCGGCGTGGGGAACGGGCTGCCCCGTCACTTGCCGCACCTGGGAGGGCTCGGGGCCTCGGTTCCATCGCTCGCCTGGCCGCCTGACCGTCTCCGTCACAGGGTGCATCCGGTGGAGGGCGACGAGGGCGCGGTCTCGCGGCAGTCTGTAGAGGAAGACATCGGGCCGGATGAAGTCCTGCTGGGCCAGGCACGTCCACCAGATCGGCTCCACGGCGAACCCGGTGGGTGGAAGGGGCGCCCAGCCGACGTAGCCACCGCCCCAACGCCAGTCGACCCAGGCGGGTGCCCACTGCAGCCCCGGTGCCCAGACCCAACCGAAGTAGGGCGAGAGGAACCACCGCCCGTAATGGAAGGGCGCCCAACCCCACCTCCAGCCCGTGACGAACGTCCAACCGACGTCGCTGTACACCCACTGGCCACCCGTGGCGTAGGGGACGAATTCGGCGCCCACCTCGGCGGGAGAGGGCTGCCAGGCGCGTCCCACGCCGGGCACCTCCACCCATTGGCCGTACGGCGCCAGCGCGTCGTAGAAGGGGTCCTCCACGTCCACGCTCAGCCCGGCCGGAGTGGACTCCAGCGCCAGTTCCTCTCCGGCTTCCGGGGTGGCGCACCCGGCCTGGCCCAGAGAGGCCAGGGTGAAGAGGCCGCTCGTGGCGAGCAGCCAGGAGGCGGCTTTCATGCGCGAGCCCATGAGGGTTGCTCCCGGTGGAGTCTCCCTGGAGCATTAACGTGTGGTGGAGGTGGCCGCGCGGGGCTCGGAGAGGAGAGAGCGCTCTCTCGAAGGACTCCTCTCCGTGAGTGCCCTGCATGGGGCCTCGGTCCGGCTCTATCTTCGAACATGAACGAGGCCACGCCACATGGGGGTCGGGGGCTCACCCGCCTCATCGCCGTGTTCAAACTGGTGAAGGCCATGGCGCTGATTGCGATCGGGGTGGGGGTGCTGGACGTGCTCGGCGAGGGCACCACCGAGACCGTCGCGCGCTGGCTCGCCGCCTCCGGCATGAGCCTGAGCGGGCCGATCGCGGAGCGGATCTTCCACACACTCTCGCTGCTCGACTCGCGCAAGCTGGTGGAGATCAGTGCGGTCTCGTTCACCTACGCGGTGCTCTTCCTCATCGAGGGCGTGGGGCTGTGGTTCGACAGGCTCTGGGCTGAATACTTCACCCTCTTCATCACCGTGTCGTTCATCCCCTTCGAGCTCTACGAACTGGTCAAGCGCCCCAGCATCGCCAAGGCGGTCGGGCTGGGCCTCAACGTCGCCGTAGCGGTGTACCTCGCGGTTCGGATCGCCCGGCGCCGACGCTCGAGGGCTTCCGGGGGTGGCGGGAGGCAGGTCCCCTCGTATGCGCATTGAGCAAGGGGTCCTGAAACGCCGAAAGGGCCAAGGCGATGGATCCGGAGATCCCCACCCTGGCCCTTCCTGGAGAGACGGTGCCCGGTGCTACTTGCGGTCCGTCATCGGCACGTAGTCGCGCCGCTTGGAGCCCGTGTACACCTGGCGGGGACGAGCGATCTTCTGCTCCGGATCCTTCACCATCTCCTCCCACTGCGTCACCCAACCCACGGTGCGCGGAATGGCGAAGAGGACGGGGAACATCTCCACGGGGAAGCCCATCGCCTCGTAGATGAGGCCCGAGTAGAAGTCCACGTTCGGGTACAGCTTGCGCTTGACGAAGTACTCGTCCTGCAGAGCGATGCGCTCGAGCTCCACGGCGATCTCCAGCAGCGGATTCTTGCCGGTGACCTCGAAGACCTCGTCCGCCACGCGCTTGATGACCTTGGCGCGCGGATCGTAGGACTTGTACACGCGGTGACCGAAGCCCATCAGCTTCTTCTCACCCTCGCCGCCCTTCACCGCCTTGATGAACTCGGGCACCTTCGACACGTGGCCGATCTCGCGCAGCATGCGCAGCACGGCCTCGTTGGCGCCGCCGTGCAGCGGGCCGTAGAGCGCCGCGATGCCCGCGGCCACCGCCGAGTACGGATCCACCTCGGAGGAGCCCACCGTGCGCACCGACGTGGTGGAACAGTTCTGCTCGTGGTCCGCGTGCAGGATGAAGAGGATGTCGAGCGCCTTCTCCAGCGTCGGGTGGACCTTGTACGTCGTGGTGCCGATCTTCCGGATCATCGCCAGGAAGTTGCCCACATAGGACAGCTCGTTGTCCGGGTAGACGTAGGGCAGGCCCATGCTGTGGCGGTAGGAGAACGCCGCGATGGTGGGCATCTTCGCGATGAGCCGCGTCATCTGGATGCGGCGGCTGCGCTCGTCCTTGATGTGCTTGGCGTCCGGGTAGAAGCCCGAGAGCGCCGCCACCGTGGACGACAGCATGGACATGGGGTGCGCGTCGTAGCGGAACCCGTCCATGAACGTCTTGATGTTCTCGTGCACGTACGTGTGGTGCGTCACGAGGTAGGTGAACTCCTCGATCTGTTTCTGGGTCGGGAGCTCTCCGTTCAGCAGGAGATATGCGACCTCGAGGAACGACGAACGCTCCGCCAGCTGCTCGATGGGGTAGCCCCGGTACTCGAGGATGCCCTTGTCACCATCGATGAAGGTGATGGCGCTCTTGCAGTTGGCGGTGTTCAGGAACGCCGGGTCGTAACCCATCAAACCAAAGTCTTCCTCCGAGACCTTGATCTGCCTGAGAGCGTTGGTCCGAATGCAGCCGTTCTCAACCGGGACCTCGTACGTCTTCCCGGTACGGTTGTCCGTAATGGTCAGCGTGTCCTTTGGCATGGGCGGGACTTTTCACAGGCGGCAGAGCGCTTTCAACAAAAAAGAACGACACCTGGGGGGGCCGCGTTTCCTCCCAGGCAACGCCCGTTTCACGACGTGAGTCGGACCCCGGTGCGCTCCAACTGTCGCCAGAAGCCAGGGAAGCTCTTCTCCACGCATTCAGGTCCGGTAAGGGTGAGGGGAACACCCGACACAACAGAGAGAGTAGCCGCGACCATTGCTTGACGGTGATCTCCCTTACTGTCCATGGAGAAGCGCGGCGGATGGGAGGTAGGAGGGTGGATTGTGAGTGTCTCTCCCTCCAGCACGGTCTTGCCACCGAAAGCATCCACAAGTGTGCGGATTCCCTCCAGGCGGTCGCTCTCTTTGAGTCGCAGGATTCCCACGTCGGTCAGGGTGGAGGGGCTCGGAAGCACACACGCGAGCGCCGCCAGGGTGGGCAGCAGGTCCGGGCACTCCTTGCCCGAGGCGACCAGTCCGTCCCGGGCCGTGCCCGCCAGGCGCAGGGTGTCCTGGGGGCCGGGAACCGCCTTGAGGCCCGCGCGTTCCACCAGTTGGACGAGGGCCTGGTCCGGATGGGCGCTCGAGAGGTCCGCCCGCTCCACCGAGCCGCCGGTGCGCCAGGAGATGAGCAGCAGATAGCCCAGGGACGACCAGTCACCCGGCATCGCCGGGGTGCGCTCGGGCGCACGGTAGCCCGAGACCTCGAAGCGGCCGTCGTGCTCCTGGACGGTGAAGCCGAAGCGGCGCAGCCAGGAGACGGTGAGCTCCAGGTAGCCAGCGCTCGTCAGCGGGCCGATGATCTCCACGCGCCACGGGCGACGCTCGCGCAGGTACAGGGCCGCGCAGCCCAGCAGCAGGCTGGAGGCGTACTGGCTGCTCTGCGCACCCGGCACGCGGAAGACGGGCTCACCGGTGGTGGTGGGGGCGCGGATCCCCACGGGCCAGGGATGGCCCTCGGTGAGGACGAGCCCAGTGGGGCCCAGGGCCTCGCGCAGGGACTCGAACAGGGGGCCATGGGGCCGTTCGCCGAGCCGCGGCGTGCCCGTGAGGCGCACGTGTGCGCCGGGTGTCACCGCGGCCTGGGTGACGAGGATGCGGAAGGGGGCTCCTCCATCCGCGCAGTCCACGTCGCGCACGGGGCCCGGAGGCAGGCGCAGGGCCTCGATGCCCCGGCGCAGCACGCGCACGTCCGCGGGCAGGAAGTGCTCGGGCTCCTCCTGGAGGACGGGCAGGGGCCATGCGCCCGTGAGGTGCGCCAGCACCAGCGCCCGCTGGGCGTCCGACTTGGAGATGGGCGGCGTGAGGACGGCGGAGCCGAGCTGGCTCGGGTCGACATGAATCTTCGTTGTCGTCGTCGTCATGGGCGTACCCCTCGGGTCCATGCGGGCCACAGCTTGCGCCATACGTCCTCGGAGACGTCGCGTACCACGGCGTTGCCGATGTCCGTGATCAGTACCATGCGCAGCTCCCCGCCGCGGCCCGCTTTCTTGTCCGCGGACAGCAGGGCCGTCACGTCGTTGAGCTTCGCGCGCTTGAGCAGCTCCGCCGTTCGCTTCCGGCCGAGCACCCCGGGCCCCTCGTGCAGCGCGTCCTCCACCTGCGATGCCACGTCCTCGGGGGTGATGCCCATGGCGCGGCCCACGTCGAGCGCGCACAGCATTCCCAGGCCCACCGCATCCCCGTGCGACAGCTTGAAGCGCGAGACGCTCTCCAGCACGTGGCCGAAGGTGTGGCCGAAGTTGAGCACCCGCCGCAGCCCCTCCTGCTCATAGGGGTCCTGCGCGCAGACGGACTCCTTGAGGCGGCGCGCGTCCTTCACCATCCGCTCCAGCGCGGGCTCCCGGCGCACGTAGGAGCGGAAGAGCGCCTCGTCGATGCAGGCCACCATCTTCCACGCCTCGAGCGCGCCCTCGCGGCGCTGGGTGTCCGAGAGGCTGGCGTAGAACTCGGGGCACAGCCACGCCTCCTCGGCGTAGTGGAAGACGCCCACCGGGTTCTTCACCACGCGCCCCTTCACCGTCACGTCCACCGCGCCCTTGCCACCCAGGCTGCTGTCCACCGCCGCCAGCAGCGTGGTGGGCACCTGCACCAGCCGCACGCCCCGCTTGAGCAGGTGCGCGGCCACCGTGGCCACGTCGCCGATGGTTCCTCCGCCGATGGCGATCAGCGTGCCCGAGCGTGGCATCGATAGGCCCGCCACGAGCACCTGCTCCAGGGCCTCGAAGGTCTTCGCGACCTCACCGCCGGTGAGCTGGATGATGGCGCGGGGTTTGCGCGCCTTGAGGGCCGGCAACAGCGTGGGGTGCAGGCGCGCCACGCGGCGATCCACGACGGCGATGCTGCCCTCGGGAAGGGTGGTGCTCAGACGCTTGAAGGAGCCCCACCGGTCGGTGGCGTGGCGGTAGGCGCCAGGAGGAAGTTGGATCATACGGAGTGGGGTCGGGCGTTCAACTGCAGGACGAGGTCGGCCAGGACGAGCGAGACCATGGCCTCGAGCACCGGGACGGCGCGGGGCATGATGCAGGGATCATGTCTCCCCGACTTCGCGTGGTCCGCGAGCGTGGCGGGAGGCTTGAAGTAGACGCGCAGGGACACGGGCTCGCCATTGGCCAGGCCGCCCTGGATGCCGCCGTAGGTGTCCTTCTGGGAGTGGAACACGCTGCCGGGCTGCTCGATGCGTGCGAGCAGATCCGGTGGGCCCCAGACGACGCCGGTGACGGCGCCCACGCTGCCCAGCGCGTGCGCGAACAGCGCTTTCATCTTGCCGAAGATGGGCTCGCCGAGGCCCACGGGCAGGCCGTCCACGCGCACGTCGATGGAGCCGCCCAGGCTGTCACCGGCCTCCTTGGCGGTGAGGATCCGCTTGGACATCTCCTCGCGGGCCACCGGATCCGGGCAGCGGGTCGGGTGAGCGTCCACCATCTCGCGGGAGAGGCCGGGCGCCGGCACGGCGGACATCAGGTTGCCCACCTGCGAGACCCAAGCGACGGTGCGCATCTCGGGGAAGGCCTGGGCGAGGTACGCCTCGGCGACGGCGCCACCGATGACGCGGCAGAGCGTCTCGCGGCCGCTGGTGCGCCCACCCCCGCGGTGGTCCCGGTGCTTGAAGCGCTCGCGCCAGACGGCGTCGGCGTGGCCGGGGCGATCCTCGCTCTTGAGCTTCTCGTAGTCCCCGGAGCGCTGGTTGGTGTTGCGGACGATGGCCGCGATGGGCGTGCCGAGCGTCTTGCCCTCGAAGACGCCGGAGAGGATCTCCACCTGGTCGGGCTCGGCGCGTGCGGTGGTGAGGGATGACTGGCCGGGGCGGCGGCGGTCGAGCGCGGTCTGGATGAGCTCGCGCTCGAGGGGAATGCCCGCGGGGCAGCCATCGATGATGGAACCGAGCGCGGGGCCGTGGCTCTCGCCGAAGGTGGTGAGGCGGAAGAGGGTACCGAAGGTATTCATGAGGCGGACTCCCAGAGGGCTCGCTGCCGGCGGGCCTGGGCGATGAACCATGCCGCGCCGAGGAGCACCGGCGTCCCCCCGCGGCGGGTGATGTCAGCGGCGATGCGGCGCGCCGGGGCTCCGTAGGCGATGACGGCGACGCGGGCTCCCTCGAAGCGGAGGGCGTCGGGTGGGGTGATGCGATCGGGCCAGGTCCAGATACCGGAACCGCCGAGGGGCTCGGAGATTTCCGCGCGGCGCAGGAAGCGGAGCCGGCAGCCGGCCTCGGGCGCCACGACGCGGATGGCGGCACTGGCACCCCCGTCTCCGAGGACGAAGGCCTCACGGGCGCCGAGCCGCTCGAGGACGGTGCGAGCGCCCTCGGTATCGGTGTTGAAGGACTCCCAGCGGTCGCCACGGCGGACGAGGGTGTTGATGGCGTCGAGCGGCGAGCCGGTATGCCGGGCGAGGCGGATCTTGAAGGGGCTGGTGACGGCGAAGCCGCGGTAGTGCGGCAAGAGCGCATCCACGAGGGCTTCCACGGGAGCGTCCTCGGGGATGTCGATGCGGTCGAAGGGCTGGAGGTGGATGCGAGGCGAGCGCGAATGAGCGATCGACGTGCCGAGGATCGCCAATCGGGAATCCCGGGTGGAGCCCGTGGCGCCGAGCGCCCGCGCCTCCCGGAACGCATCCGCGAGCAGTCTCTGACCCGGGGCCGCCTTCCAATCGCCACCCACGGCGACGTAATCCAGCACGTTGCGCCGGGCGAGCACGGCGCGGACGGGAAGCGCGATGGCATTCATCGCGAGCACGGTCACCCGTCCCTCGCCGAACCGTGCGCGCAGCCGGGTCTGGGTCTCCAGCAGCGCTGCGATCCGCACCTGGGACACATCCCCGAGCGGCTCGACATGCTTCACCAGGGCGCCCGCTGGGAGCGCCACGTCCCACAGGCGCAGGGCCTCCTCGGTGCTCAGGGGCCGCTCGGCGTGGTGCGAGGCCAGCAACTTCCCCACGGGAGCATCCAGCGCACCCGCGTGGACGACATCCCGATCCACCCACCGGGCGGCGGCGACCCACGCGGGAGGCAGGGGTGTACCGCGCTCGGACACGAGCAGATCCATCACCTTCGCCAACTCTGCCGCGTCCACCGCCTCCGCCGGGTGCAGATCCGTCCGCACCTCCAGCACGTCGGCACCCCGGCTCCGGGCGTCGGTGGCGAAGCGGAGGGCTTCGGGGCCACGCAGGCTCGGGGGCAGGGTGACGACGCGGCGGGCCGACGTCATGCTTGGCTCCCGAGGGACCTGAAGGCGCGGAGGAAGTCGGCGAGGCTCACGGTGGGGACGCGAGCGTGGAGCACCTGGCGCTGCTCGTAGACGGAGCGGATCTCCTCCTCCAGCGACACACCGGGGCGCAGCCGGGGGCGGGAGGTGTCGGCGAGGAGCCGCTCGCGGTAGGTCTCGAAGGAGACGGGCACGAGCAGGGTGTAACAGGATTCGAGGGCGTCCGGGTGGTTCGAAAGGAATCCGCCGCCCACGGCGATGACGGAGCCCCGAGGCAGCACCTGGAGCATGTCTCGCTCGGCGGCACGGAAGCCCTGGGTGTCCTGGGCGACCCAATCCCGGAGCGAGCGGCCCGAGCGGCGCTCGAGCTCGGCATCCAGGTCCAGCCCTGGCCTGCCGAGCAGCGCGCTCACCAGGGGCAGCAGCCGCGTCTTGCCCGCGGCGCGGTGCCCGCCGATGACGACGGTCTGCCCCTCGGAGGGCAGGAGTCCCGGGCCGGGCAGGACGAGCTCCTGCCTCAGCGCGGACGCGAGCCGTGGATCCACGGCCGAGAGGATTCTCTCGATGATCTGGTGCCGCTGCTCAGCGGACGGTACCGACATAGACGTAGGCTGTCCCGAACGTCAGCGGGTGGGCCACCCGCTCCTTATAAGCGCCGGATTGCTCCATCAGGGCGAGGAACTTGTCCCCGGCGGGGAAGGCGGCCGAGGTGCGAGGCAGGTACTCGTAGGCCGCCCGGTTGCCGGTGAGCAGGCCACCGATGGTGGGCATGACCACCTTGCTGTAGATGCGGAACAGGGCGCCGAAGAAGCCCGTGGGCTGGCCGAACTCGAGCACCACCACCCGGCCACCGGGGCGGACCACGCGGCCCATCTCCTTGAGGCACTTCACCGGATCATCCACGTTGCGGATGCCGAAGGCGATGGAGGCCACGTCGAAGCTGGCGTCCGCGAAGGGCAGCGCCATGGCATCGGCCACCTGGAACTCCACCTGGAGCCCCTCGCGGGCGGCCTTGGCGGGAGCGCTGTCCAGCATCTCCTTGCAGAAGTCGGTGCCCATCACCCGGCCCGACGCGCCCACCTTGCGCTTGAAGGCCAGCGCCAGGTCGCCCGTGCCGGTGGCGCAGTCGAGGACGGCACTGCCCTCCTGGGCGCCGCTGTGGCGCACGGCCGCGCGCCGCCAGAGGCGATGGATGCCGAACGACATGACCTCGTTCGTCACGTCGTACCGAGTGGCGATGGAGGAGAACATCTGACGGACTTCAGCGCTCATCGAGCCCCCGCGACATGGGCCGGAACCTCCGGCCTCCAAAGGTGACGGTCCACGGCGTGTAGCACACCGGGCAGCCGCCGCATCAATTGTTGGAACCTCTCCGGCGTGAGGGCCTGCTGCCCATCACACAGCGCCTGCTCGGGCCGGGTGTGCACTTCGATGAGCAGCCCGTCCGCTCCCGCCGCCGCCGCCGCCAGCGCCATGGGCTGGATGAGCTCCGGCACCCCGGTGGCGTGCGACGGATCCACGATGACCGGCAGGTGGGTGCGCTCCTTCGCCAGCGCCACGATTCCCAGGTCCAGCGTGTTGCGCGTGGCCGTCTCGAAGGTGCGGATGCCGCGCTCGCAGAGGATGACCTGCTCGTTGCCGCCGTCCAGCACGTACTCGGCCGCCAGCAGCCACTCCTGGAACGTCGCCGCCAGGCCCCGCTTGAGCAGCACCGGCTTGCGCACCTTCCCGAGCGCTCGCAGCAGCGAGAAGTTCTGCATGTTGCGCGCGCCCACCTGGAGGATGTCCACGTGCTCCGCCATGAGCGGAATCTGCGTGGACTCCATTACCTCGCTGATGATGGGCAGCCCCACCTTGCGCGCCACCTCGGACAGCACGCGCAGCCCGGGCTCTCCCATTCCCTGGAAGGAGTAGGGGCTGGTGCGGGGCTTGAACACCCCACCGCGCAACACATGGGCGCCCGCGGTGGCCACGGCGGCGGCGGTCTGCTCCGTCTGCTCCATGCCCTCCACGGCGCACGGGCCCGCCATCACCACGAAACCGGGGCCGCCAATCTCCACCCGTCCCACCCGCACGCGCGTCCCCTCGGGCCTCCAGGCCCGATCCACCTGCGGGGTCCCTTCGCGGGGGGTGCTCCCGCCTTCCTCACCTGGCTTGCCGCTCACGGGCGCCTCCGTCCCATGTGGAGTTCACGTTGTTTTGAACCCCTTGATGCTTGTATAGCCAAACCAGCGTACAGAACAACAAGAGGTTGCTGCCTTGGTTGGTGGTGGAGCCTCATGAGGAGCGCTGATGACGACGCTCGAACCCGCTGACGGAGGCCGCTGGGTGGCAGGGAGGATGTCCCTGGCCGCCGTGGATCCGCTCGCGGGGGCGGAGGTGTTGGGCGAGCCGTCCATGTATTGGGAGCGGCCGCTGGCACGGGAGGCGATGGCGGGTTGGGGCGAGGCGGCATCGGTGGAGGCCGGGAGCGCCGCGCAGGCCCATGGGGTGCTGAGGGAGCTGTCGGCACCAGACTCGGTGCGGTGGTTGGACGAGGCTCCCGCGGCCCTGCCAGGGCCCTGGTTCGGGGGCATGCGCTTCTCCACGGCGGATGGAGACGAGGGCTGGAGCCCGTTCGGTTTCGGGCGGTGGACGCTGCCGGAGGTGATGGTGTGGCGCGAGGGGACGGGCCTGGCGGCGGCGGCCTTCGCGCCCGAGGGCCCCGGCGCCGAGGACGTGGTGCGCTCGAGGCTGGCGCGGGTGGGGGCGGCCTTTCCGTCCGGCTATCGTCACCCGGGGAACGGGGCCCAGGCCCTGCGGCTGTCCTCGTCCCGTCCGGACTTCGAGGGACGCGTGGAGCGCGCGGTGGAGACGATCAACGCCGGGGGTCTCCAGAAGGTGGTGATGGCGCGGGCGGTGGAGGTGGAGGGCGAGCGCGCGTTTGATCGGGTGGAGGTGCTGGCCCGGCTGCGCGAGCAGAACCCGCGCTGTGCCACGTTCCTCTTCCGGGCGCCGGACGGGACGGCCTTCCTGGGCGCCACGCCCGAGACGCTGTGCCGGTGGGAGGGGCGCAGGCTGGAGACGGAGGCGCTCGCGGGCACCGCGCCACCGACGCAGGCCGGGGCGCTGGGAGACAGCGACAAGGATCGTCGCGAGCACGAGGCGGTGGTGCGCTACATCCTCAAGGCGTTGAAGCCCCTGACCGACACCATCGACGCGGATGCCGAGCCGGCGCTGCTCACTCTGAAGAACGTGGTGCACCTGCGCACCGGCATCCGCGCCGAGCTGCGCGAGGGGGTGGGGGTGGCCGAGCTGGTGGCCGCGCTGCACCCCACACCGGCAGTAGGAGGCACGCCCCGCGAGCGCGCACTGGAGTTCCTGGTCGAGCACGAGGCCCTGGATCGCGGCTGGTACGCGGGGCCGGTCGGCTGGGTAGGGCCCGGGCGGGCGCACCAGATGGTGGCGCTGCGTTCGGCACGCGTCAAAGGATCTCGGGCCCGCCTCTTCGTGGGTGCTGGTATCGTGGCGGGATCCAGCGCCGAATCGGAATGGCGCGAGACGGAGATGAAAAGCCTGACCATGTTGCGGGCCCTCGGAGGAGGAAATGTCTGACGCCAACCTGAATCAGCTCTGGGCGCGGGCATTGTTGGAGGAGTTGGTCAGAGGTGGCGTGAGGCACGCGGTGGTGTGTCCTGGCTCGCGCTCCTCGCCCCTGGCGCTGGCGTGTGCCCGGACGGAGGGATTGCGCACCTGGTCCATCATCGACGAGCGCTGCGCGGGCTTCTTCGCACTGGGTCTGGCCAAGCAGTCGCGTGCGCCGGTGGTGCTGGTGGCCACGAGTGGAACCGCGGGCGCGCACTTCTACCCGGCGGTCATCGAGGCGGCCATGTCGCACGTGCCGCTGGTGGTGCTCACCGCGGACCGGCCCCTGGAGTTGCACGGGTGGGGCGCGGCGCAGACGGTGCCGCAGGGGCGGTTCTTCGGGGAGTACGCGCGGCTATTCGCGGACGTGGGCATTCCGGAGGCGGATGACGCGGCGCTGGTGCACCTGCGCGCCACCGTGTCGAGGGCCGTGGCCACTGCCTGTCGTGCGCCGAAGGGCGCGGTGCAGCTCAACGTGCCGTTCCGCGAGCCGCTCGCGCCCACGCCGGGGGTCTTCGACTCGAAGCACCTCTCCTCGCTGGCTCGCGAGGGACGGCCGGGAGCTCCCGTCACGCGCATCATCCCGCCGGCGCGCCTGCCGGATCCCCGGGCGATGGAGGAGGTCCGCACGAAGGTGGCCTCCACCGAGCGGGGCGTCATCGTCTGCGGCCCTCGGGACGAGAACGACGGTTTCGCGGAGGCCATTGCCTCGCTGGCCGAGGCCACTGGCTACCCGGTGCTGGCCGAGGCCGCTTCCCAGGCTCGTTACGGCGGCGGCCCGGCCACGGTGTCGCTCTACGACGCGATGCTGCGGCACGAGCCCTTCGCGAGGGCGCACCGGCCGGAGTTGGTGTTGCGCTTCGGCGGGGGCCTGACGCCCAAGGGGACGCAGGCGTGGATCGACGGCTCGGGCGCGGAGGTGGTGCTCTTCAGTGACGACGGCTCGCTCTTCGATCCGGCGCACCGAGCCTCGCGCGTGGTGGAGGGCTCGGCGGTGGCGGCCTGCGAGGCGCTGTCCCAGGGTCTGTCCCGAGGTCTGGGGCCCTGGGCCCGCAGCTTCCTGTGGGCCGAGCAGTGGACGCGGGCGGCGCTGGAGTCAGCCTTCTCGGAAGATCCGTCGCTCACGGAGATGCGCGTGGCCCACGAGGTGGTGTCGGCGCTGCCGGACGGGGCGAACCTCTTCGTGTCCAGCAGCATGCCCATCCGGGACGTGGACGCCTTCGCGCCCTCGACGGGCCGGGGCCTCCGGGTGCTGGCCAACCGGGGCGCCAACGGCATCGACGGGATCATCTCGAGCGCGCTCGGGGTGGCGGCGGCGTCGGGGCGGCCCACGGTGCTGCTGACGGGAGACTTGGCCTTCCTGCACGACGTGGGCGGACTGCTCACGGCGCGCCGGAGCGGGGTGCCGCTGACGGTGGTGGTGGTCAACAACGACGGGGGCGGCATCTTCTCCTTCCTTCCCATCGCGCAGGCCGAGGCGGCTCGGTCCCAGTACGAGACCCTGTGGGGCACGCCCCATGGCGTGGACCTCTCGCACGCCGCCTCGCTCTACCAGGCCCGGTTCCGGCGCCCGGACTCGCCCGCGTCACTGCGCTCGGCGGTGGCCGAGGGCCTCAAGGGCGGCCTGCACCTCGTCGAGGTCCAGGTGGCCGAGCGCGCGAGGAACGTCGACCTGCACCGGCAACTCTTCGCGAGGATGGCCACCGCACTGGGAGAAGGCCCATGGCTCTGAAGATGGCATACGAGACGTGGGGAGAGGGTCCGCACCCGCTCCTCCTCTTGCACGGATTCACGGGGAACCGGTCCGCGTTCGATCACCTGCGCCCCTTGATGGGCGACAAGGTGCGGGCCATCTCGGTGGACCTGCCGGGCCACGGCCAGACGCCGTTGCCCACGCGCACCGGCCGCGATGGCTTCCTCGAGACGATCGACGCGCTGTTCCAGGTGCTGGACGAGGTGGGCGTGGCCCGGGCGAGCCTGCTGGGCTATTCGCAGGGCGCGCGTTTCGCGCTGGCCGCGGCGATGACCCGGCCCGAGCGCTTCGAGCGGCTCATCATGGAGAGCGGCTCACCGGGACTGCACCGCCGCCAGCACCGCACGGAGCGGCGCGTGAGTGACGCGCAACTGGCGGCTCACATCCGTCAGAAGGGCGTGGCGTCCTTCGTGGCGTACTGGGAGTCGCTGCCGCTCTTCGCGGGCCTGCGCAAGCTGCCCGTGGAGCAGCAGGAAGCCATCCGGGCCCGGCGCAACGAGTGCACGGCGGAAGGGCTGATCGGTGCACTGGAGTGCCTGGGCCTGGCGGTGCAGCCGGACTACTGGCCGGAGCTGCAGCGCCAGCGGTTGCCCACGCTGCTGCTGACGGGGGTGCTGGACAACAAGTTCACGCAGATTGCCCGGCGGATGGCGGCGGAGCTGCCGGTGGTGTGGCGCCGCTCGTTCGAGGAGTGCACCCATGCTCCGCATCTGGAAGTGCCGGAGGAGTACGCCCGCGAGGTGATCTCCTTCCTGCAGACTCCCTGGTATGAAGCCCCGCAGTTCGAGAATCCCGCCTCCGACAAGAGCTCGGCCGGGGGCCACGGCTAGCTCCCGAGAGCCATTCATCTCATGAACGCGATTGCTCCCGCGGTGGAGGCGCCTCGCCCCACCTTGAAGACGTGGTTGATGGCCGCGAGGCCGAAGACGCTGACGGCGGCGCTGGTGCCGGTGATGGTGGGAACGGCGCTCGCCTACGGGTTGGGCGTGGGCCGGTGGCTGCCGGCGCTCGCGGCGCTGGTGGGCGCGATGTTCATCCAGATCGGCACGAACTTCACCAACGACTACTACGACTTCAAGAAGGGCGCGGACACGGCCGAGCGGCTGGGACCGAAGCGGGTGACGCAGAGCGGGCTGATCTCGCCGGGCACGGTGCTGGCGGGAGCGATGCTGTGCTTCGGGCTGGCGGTGGTGACGGGCATCTACCTGGTGGTGGTGGGCGGGTGGCCCATCGTGGCGATCGGGCTGGCGTCGGTGCTGGCGGGCTACGCGTACACGGGAGGCCCGTTTCCGCTGGGGTACAACGGGCTGGGAGACATCTTCGTCTTCATCTTCTTCGGGCTGGTGGCGGTGCCGGGGACGTTCTACGTGCAGACGCTGACGGTGGGCCCGGCGGCGTGGTGGGCGGCGATTCCGGTGGGGGCGATCGGCACGGCGCTGCTGGTGGTGAACAACCTGCGGGACGCGTCGACGGACGTGAAGGCGGGCAAGCGGACGCTGGTGGTGCGCTTCGGCACGACGATGGGCAAGGCCGAGTACGTACTGCTGCTGGTTGCTGCCTATGCGGCGCCGCTGGCGATGTGGGGCCTGGGACTGGCGAGCCCGTGGGTGTTGCTGGCGCTGCTGAGCATGCCGGTGGCGGTGCCTCCGCTGAAGCTGGTGCTGGGGGCGCAGGGAGCGGCGTTGAACCCGGCTCTGGGTGGGACGGCGAGGCTGCAACTGGTGTTCGGGGTGCTGTTCTCGGTGGGGCTGTTGCTGAGGTGAGCTGATGCGCATCACGGAGGTGGGCCTCCACCCGTTGCGCCTGGAGATGGTGAACCCGCTGAAGACGGCGAGGGGCACCTACGCGGCGCGAGAGGGCTTCGTGGTGCGCCTGCGGGACGAGGAGGGGCGGGTCGGTCAGGGCGAGGCGATGCCGTTGCGGGAGTTCGGCACGGAAGCCCCGAGTGATTGCGAGCAGGCCCTGAAGTCGGTCCTCACGAGACTGCGAGGCCCCCTCGAGCCTCTCCCCCTGGGAGAGGGTTGGGATGAGGAGCTGGGGCTTTCCACGAGAACCCCCGCGGCGAGGCACGCGGTGGAGCAAGCGCTCCTGGATCTCCTGGCCCAGCGCGAGGGAGTGCCCTTGTGCCGGCTGCTCTCGGCGGAATCCCGAGAGGTGGTCCAGGTCAACGCGCTGCTGGGATCCTCGTCCGCGGAGGCGCTCGCGGAAGAGGCCCGGCGAGCCGTGGCGGAAGGCTACGAGACGCTGAAGATCAAGGTCGCGGGCCGCCCGTTGGAGGAAGACTCCGCGCGGCTCCAGGCGGTGCGGAGGGTAGTGGGTCCCGCGGTGCGCCTGCGAGTGGACGCGAATGGAGGGTGGACGGAGCCTGATGCGGAGCAGGCCCTGGCCGAGCTGGGCCGCTACCAGCTCGAGCTCTGCGAGCAGCCGGTGGCGGCCGAGGACCACGAAGCCCTCTCCCGTCTGAGCGAGCGCGCACCGTGCCCCCTGGCGGCCGACGAGTCCCTGGCATTGCCCGAGGTCCGTCGCTCCATCCTGGATCGCCCGCGAACGGTGAGCGTCCTGGTCCTCAAACCCATGGTCCTGGGAGGCCTGCTCCCGACGCTGTCCCTGGCGCGCGAGGCGGCGAAGCGAGGCATGGACGCGTACGTGACGAGCTCGCTCGATGGTGTGAGCGCCCGGGCGGGAGCGGCGCACGTAGCGGCGGCCCTGCCATCGGGGAAGTACGCGTCGGGGCTCGGGGTGGGACACCTCTTCAAGGACGAGCCCGGGAGCCATCCATTCCGCCCGGTGCGGGGCCGTATCGAGCTGCCGCGGACGCCGGGACAGGGAGTGCACTGATGCAGTGGACGTGCCCCATTCGTTCCGGTGCCGAGCGGCATCCGGAGGTGCTGGCGCTCACCTTCGAGGGCCGGCGGTGGACGTATCGAGAGCTGGACGGCGAGGTGGGCCGGTGGGTGGCGGCGCTCCGGTCCCGAGGCGTCACTGCGGGAGACCGGGTGGCGCTGCTGGCGACGAACCACGCGGCGGTGGTGCACCTCTTCCTGGCGCTCGGGAGGCTGGGGGCGGTGCTGGCTCCGCTCAACGCGAGGCTCACGCGGGCGGAGCTCCAGCCGCTGGCCGAGGACGTGGCCCCGAGGCTCACCCTGGCCCTCACAGGCCTCGTCGAGCGCCTCCCGGGCGCGGAGCCCCTGGAGACCTTCGCGGACGCGGTGCGCACCCCCGAGTCCCACTGTGAGCCCCTGGAGACGAAGACGCCGCGGGTCATCCTCTTCACCTCGGGGACGACGGGCCGGCCGAAGGGGGCGGTGCTGACGGAGGGGAACTTCCGGGCCTCCTCGCGCTGCTCCGAGGCGAACCTGGGAGCGCACCCCGGGCCGCGCTGGCTGGGCACGCTTCCGCTCTTCCACGTGGGCGGCCTGGCGATGCTCACGCGCACCGCATACGACGGGGGCTGTCTGGTCCTGCGCGAGCGCTTCGATGCGGACGACACCAACCGGGCCATCGACGAGGAAGGCGTCACCCACGCGAGCTTCGTGGCCACGACGCTGGAGCGCGTGCTGGATGCGCGGAGGGATCGCCCGGTGCCGTCGACGTTCCGGCTGGCGCTGATCGGCGGAGGACCGGTGCCCGCGCCGCTGCTGGAGCGGGCTCGGGCGGCGGGGATCCTCTCGCTGCAGACCTACGGACTGACGGAGGCCTGCTCGCAGGTGACCACCGAGCACCCGGACGAAGCGAACGGTCGTACTGCGGGCCGGCCACTGCCGGGCCTGGAGATCCGGATCGTGGGGCCCGGGGGCGAGACGGTGGGACCTGGCAAGGAAGGGGACATCGAGGTGCGAGGCCCCACGGTGATGGCGGGCTACCTGAACCGGCCCGAGGCCACGAGCGAGGCCCTGCGGGACGGCTGGCTGCGGACGAAGGACGTGGGGATGCTGGACGAGCGGGGGCGCCTCAAGGTGCTCTCGAGGCGGACGGATCTGATCCTCCGGGGAGGGGAGAACATCTACCCGGCCGAGCTGGAGGCGGTGTTGGCCTCGCACCCGAAGGTCTACGAGGTGGCGGTGGTGGGGGTGCCGAACGTGCGCTGGGGCGAGGTGCCGGTGGCGTTCGTGACGACACGGGGCGGAGCCCCGCTGCCGGAGGACCTGGAGGCGTGGTGCCGCGAGTCCCTGGCGGGCTTCAAGGTGCCCGCGCGCTTCCTGGCCATCGAGGCGCTGCCCCGTAACGCCATGGGCAAGGTGGAGCGCACGGTGCTGCGCCAGCGAGCGCAGGCGGCCTGACTCATGCCACGTTGAGCTCGTTGGACTCCTGGAGGAGCCAGCGCCTGGCCTCCTCCTCGCTGTCGAAGCGGCGGAGGATGCGCTCCATGCCGCTGTTGCGCGCGATGCGGTTGAGCTGGAGCGCGGTGAGCTCACTGCCCACGAGCTCGGCGATCCGCTTCATGCCCGCCTGCATGGCGGCCTGTTGTCCCTGGCGGAGGAGCTCGGCCGCCTCGGGCGAGGCGGTCCGGAGGTGGCGCCAGTCCGCCAGGGCCCTGACGATTCGCCCCTGGCTCGCGAGGGCCTGGATGGCGCTCACGGCCTGCTCGACGAACTGCCGCATCTCATCGGGGCGGATGGCTCCTTCCAGGGTGACTTCCACGAGGGCGTTCGACTCATCGACCTTGACCTGGAACAACGGGAACCTCTGCTGAACGGGATGCTATGGACGGAAGTCTCTACCTGGATTCCCTACCTCGTACCAGATGGGTCGGGTGTGACGGCGCGGTGAAACCAGGCGAGGAGCCGGAGGGGTGGGGTGGAGGAGATTCCGGTCAGGTTCTTGGCTGGCCTGGGGGGCTTTCGCCTAGAATCCACGGCCGACGAGCGAGGTCATCACCCTGGATCAGGCAACACTCAACAAGCTGCTCACGGTGGGCGTCCAGAACGGCGCCTCGGACATCCACTTCCGGCCTGGGGATCCACCCATCTACCGGGTCAACGGTGTGCTGCGGCCGCTGAAGATGGAGAAGCTCCATCCGGATCACACCAAGCAGGTGGCGCTCCACATCGTCCAGGATCCGCTGACGAAGTCGCAGATCGACAACCTCCAGGAGTACGACACCTCGTACGGCTTGCCGGGGGTGGCGCGCTTCCGTGTGAACATCTATCGGCAGCGAGGCACGCTGGCGTGCATCCTGCGCATCATCCCGGACGAGATCCCCACCATTGATGGGCTGGGGCTGCCACAGGTGCTCAAGACGATCGCCGGCAACGACCGAGGGCTGGTGCTGGTGACGGGGGCTACGGGCTCGGGCAAGAGCTCGACGCTCGCGGCGATGATCGATCACATCAACCGCACCGAGAACCTGCACATCCTCACCATCGAGGACCCAGTCGAGTTCATCTACAAGAACATCAAGTCGTCCATCTCCCAGCGGGAGATCGGCCCGGACACGGAGAACTTCGCCATCGCGCTGCGAGCGGCGCTGCGTCAGGATCCGGACGTCATCCTGGTGGGCGAGATGCGCGACACGGAGACGATCGACATCGCGCTCAAGGCGTCGGAGACGGGCCACCTGGTGCTCTCGACGGTGCACACGACGGATGCCTCACGGACCATCAACCGCCTCATCTCGGTGTTCCCGGCCGAGGAGCAGGCGATGGTGCGCATGCGTCTGGCGGACAGCCTCAAGGCGACCATCTCGCAGCGGCTGCTGCAGAAGGCGGACGGCAAGGGGCGCACGGTGGCGCTGGAGATCATGGTCCAGACCAAGTCGGTGGAGCAGTACATCCGCGAGGACCGGGCCAACGAGCTCAAGGACGTCATCGAGAAGGGCCGCGACATGTTCGGCATGCAGTCCTTCGACCAGCACCTGAGCCAGCTCTACCGTCAGGGCATTGTCAGCCTGGAGACGGCGCAGAGCGCGGCGACGAACCCGGCGGACTTCCAGCGCGCGCTCGAGTTCGAGTGAGCGGACCTCACGGGCGCACGCGCTCGTTCACGGTCTGGATGGAGCCGGAGGGCCGGTGGGGCAGGGTCCTGGTCGTTGGCACCGTGATCAGGGACCGCGTCGTTGGCGCCGTATTCAAGGGCCGGAGCCGCGCGGTGCACGGCTGCGACGCTTCCGTTTCCTGGGGCTCAGGGGAGCCGGTGGCCTGCCTGCGGATGAGTGCCTCTTGAACGGTGCTCGCCAGGAGCGCCTGCCCCCGGAGGTAGGGGTTGGCCTCGCCGGACAGGGCGCACAGCTGCTCGCGCACCTGCCGCGCGGTCTGGGTCCGCTCGTGCGGCTCCCACTGGAGCAACTCCAGGACGATGGCATCCAACGCTGGGGGTAGCTCCGGGCGGAAGGCGGACGGAGGAGGGAAGGACGTCGGGGTGAAGCCCCAGACGGAGCCCTGACGCTCTTCGTCCTGGACGATCCGGCGGCCGGTGAGCGCCTCGTACAGGGTGAGCCCGAGCGCGAAGAGATCCGAGCGTGAGTCGAACGGCTCGGCGCGGGCCTGCTCTGGAGCCATGTACCCGGGCTTGCCGACGACCCGGCCCGTCACGGTGAGCGAGGCGTGGTGGGCGGCCCGGGCGATGCCGAAGTCACCCAGCTTCACCTCGCCGATGCGCGACAGGAGGATGTTGGGCGGATTGACGTCCCGGTGCACGAGGTCGAGCGGCTCTCCGTCGCTCGCGGTGCGGTGGTGGACGTAGTCGAGCGCCGCGGCGAGCTCGGCGCCCAGGTACGTCACCGCGGCCAGCGGGAGCGGGCCTCGGACCTTGAGCAGCTCGCGCAACGACAGACCCTCGATGAGCTCCATGGCCAGGAAGCAGGTGTCGCCGTGGCGGCCCACGTCGAGCACCTGGACGATGTTGGGGTGGTGCAGCAGGGAGCCCAGCTCGGCCTCGCGGCGGAACAGCGCGACGAAGTGGGGATCCTCGGCGTAGCTCGGGAGGATGCGCTTGATGGCGACCGGCTTCTCGAAGCCGCCCTCGGTGCGATAGGTGGCGTGGAAGACCTCGGCCATGCCGCCCATGCCCAGCCGCTCGTGGATGCAGTACTTGCCGAGCTGCTCCCTGGAGTACATGGCGCGCAGCGCGTCCTCGGCCTTGCGCGTGAGGCGGCTGGCCACGAGCGCCGCGACACAGCCGATGAGGAAGAGGTACAGGGCGCGCAGGGAGATGAGGGGCGGCGAGAGCATCAGGGGCACGGGCGCCTGCATCCGAGGCAACGCCAGCAATCCATACAGCAGCAGCGTCTCGGTGGCGGCCAGGGCTCCGGCGAAGAGGGCCAGCCGCCGGTTGGAACGCAAGGACGCGAGGAGGATGAACGCGCCCCACAGGAGGAACGTGGTGGGGTTGGTGAGGGCCTGCTCGGCGTTCTCGAAGTGCAGATCGAGCAGGAACTTGAAGGCACCCACCGAGATCTCCAGCCAGACGTTGAGCCAGCAGATGGCGGGGTGGAACCACCCGCGCTGGAGCACGCGGACGAGCCCTCCGTAGTAGCAGCCATAGGTGGCGGTCATGGCGGCCACGGCGAGGGCGCGGGGCCAGCCGATGGCCGGTCCCACCAGGAGGGTCGCGACCACGAAGCATGACGCCGCCACGCAGATGAATCGCGCGATATCGGCCTCGCGCGTGGCGGCCTCTTCGCGCAGATGCTCGGCGAGATGCCGTGAGCTCAGCGAGCCCAAGGGTTTCAGGGAAACAGTCTGTTGCATGAAACCCGGATTCTTCAACATATTGTCCGGAACAACCAACCTGTGGAGTAGGCCCGTTCGCTCATGGATGGGAAGGGCATGGAATGGCTCGCAGGCCGGATTGGAGAGCACTCGTGCTGACCTGAGCGGTTCGACGGGGTGTGTCCCGGAGCCCGCGCGAGGTGCGTCCGAGCAGCCACGAGGCGAGGCTCCCGACGAGGGGGACGGGTCGGCGTGCCCCGTGCAGAGCGGGCCGGCATGAACCGGAAGCGATGGATTCGATGGGCCGTTGGGACGCCGCTCGTGGCGCTGGGGCTGCTGGTGGGGCTGTGGCAGCTCTCGAGGTCGTGGAGCTTCCAGCTCCTGGGCGAGCTCTACGACCGGGTGGAGACGACCGAGAAGGTGGTGGCGCTGACGTTCGATGACGGGCCGAGACCGGGCCAGACGGAGGCGGTTCTCGGCATCCTGAAGCGGCACGGGGTGAAGGCCAGCTTCTTCATGGTGGGGGAGAACATCGAGCGCAACCGGGAGCTCGCGGCGAGGGTGCTGGCCGAGGGGCACCAGCTCGGCAACCACTCGTATTCGCACCACCGGCTGATCTTCAAATCGCCGTCCTTCATCCGGGAGGAGATCGACAAGACGGACGCGCTGCTGCGCGAGGTGGGCGTGGAGGGGGAGAGCCTCTTCCGGGCGCCCTACGGCAAGAAGCTGGTGGTGCTGCCCTGGCTGCTGAAGCAGGGAGGGAGGAAGCACATCACCTTCGACGCGGTGTCCCGGGACGACGAGACGCAGGACGTGGATCTGCTGACGTCGCGAGTGATGGAGTCAGTGAGGCCGGGCTCCATCATCCTGTTCCACGATGGTGGGCGGAACAAACCGGGGACGCTCCAGGCGGTGGACATCGTCATCGGGAGGCTGAGGGCGCAGGAGTACCGCTTCGTGACGGTATCGGAGCTGTTGACGCTCGGAGGCATCACACCGGCCGCTGAGACCACGGCACGAACGGCCGCCCGAGCGCGAAGGCGAGCGCATCGGAGTAGGCGGGGAGGAGGGTGCGGTGATCGTAGGGGACGTCGGTGTCGCTGACCTTCTCGAGGTGCCGCACGAGGTTGGTGGTGCAGTTGTTGGTGAACGAGTTGTAGAACTCGGGGTGCTCGTGGAGAGCGTTCATCCGGTGCACCATGTCGAGGAAGAAGGCGACGGTGCGTTCCTGTGAGGCGCGGACGGGGTAGAGGTAGACGTCATCGCCGCGGTAGTTGCTGCGCAGCTGGATGAGGTCCCTCTCGTCGCCGACGACGTAGATGAGCTCGTACTGGCGGAACAGGCCACCGAGGACCGAGTACGTCTCCCCACGCTCGCGGCGGATCTCCACGGAGAAGGAGACGAAGCGATCTCCGGCGAACTCGAAGCTGACCATGGTGTGGGCGGCGCCCTCGAAGCCGGAGAAGGGCTCGACGATGAACCAGGCGCGGACGAGCTCGCGGGTGTCGTAGGTGGCGGAGTACCAGGCCGCGTCCCATTCGGTGGTGCTGCGGTAGCGGAAGTCGCGGATGTCCTGGAGGGTGACGAGGGGGCCCTGCACCTCGGCGCGGGCGGCACGGACGAGATCCGGAGCCCAGTCGCGGGTGAGCGAGGGCTGCACGGTGCGGGTCCAGACGAACACGGCAGCGCAGAGGGTGGCGAGCGCGCCGAGCGCGACTTCCCGGGACGCGAGGCGCCAGGCGAGGCCCACGGCCAGGAGGAGGCCCAGGACAGCGCCATATCGCCACCAGGAGATCCCCTGGGGACCCCCGCCGGTGAGGAGGAGCGCGGGGACGCACCACGCGGTGCCGAGGGCGAGGAGAGCGAAGGTGCCGACCTGGAGGAAAAGACGCATGTGCCGACAGAGTATCTGTTGGTCGAATGGGCCTGTCGAAAGGGCACGCATCGCGAGCGTGAACTACGCTCCTGGCCACGATGGCAAGTGACGAGGAGCAGGGTGTCCGGCAGGTGTACGGGGAGATCGCTGGGGCGTATGAGGCTTTCTTCCCCTCGCTGCACCGGTACGAGGGGAGGGTGGAGCGATTTCTCGGGGAGGCGGTGGCCCCTGGCTGTCGGGTGCTCGACGTCGGGTGTGGCCCGGGGCAGCTCACGCGAGAGCTGGACCCGACCGTAAAGGTCGTGGGCCTGGATCTCTCACCCGAGATGATCGAACTGGCGCGGCGGGGCCGGCCGTCGGGCGAGTACCGGGTACACAGCTACCGGGACCCCATCCCCGAGGAGCTCGGCCGGTTCGATGTGGCGCTGGCGGTGGGGTGCCTCGACTTCTGCGATGACCTGGGCCGGACGCTGCGTTACGTGTCCGATACGTTGAAGCCCGGAGGGCGCCTGCTGTTCACGGTGCTCGAACGGCGCCCGGGACTGGCGGGGCACGAGGACGCACGGTGCCCGGTCCAGACGGCTGATCACCAGGTGACACTCTATTTCTGGTCCTTCGAGGAGACGGCCCGGGCCCTCGAGTCCGCGAACCTGCTTCCCCGCGCGTACACGCATGCGCCCGGCTGGGTGCAACTCACCGGGCAACAGACGATGCACTTCGGCTGGTGGGACGTGGAGCGGCGCTGAGCGCCCGAGGCCAGGGCCGGGTGTTCTCGGAAGTAGGGTCGGAGCGGGGGAGGGAGCCTCGCCTCGATCGGGGCGGAGCGCCCTCGGGGATTGGATCCGATAAGTCAGGCCGGACGGAGGGCCGCCGAACATCCTTGACGCGAGGGGCCAGTGTTGCAAAGCATCCGCCGCCCACAAAAGGTCACACCCATCATAGTCAGGAGCTTCGTTCATGGCCCCTCCGAGCGGCGAGAAGATCACCCTGCAGAACGGCAAGCTTTCTGTGCCGGATCACCCCATCGTCCCCTTCATCGAGGGTGACGGCACCGGCCGCGACATCTGGCGCGCTTCGCAGGCCGTCTTCGATGCGGCGGTGGAGAAGGCCTACAAGGGCAAGAAGAAGATCTCCTGGTTCGAGGTGCTGGCCGGCGAGAAGGCCTTCAAGACGGTCAACAACTGGCTGCCCGACGAGACGGTCGCGGCCTTCCGCGAGTACCTGGTGGGCATCAAGGGCCCGCTGACCACGCCCGTGGGCGGTGGCATCCGCTCGCTGAACGTGGCGCTGCGCCAGATGCTGGACCTGTACGTCTGCCTGCGGCCCGTGCGCTACTTCAAGGGCGTGCCCAGCCCCGTGAAGACCCCCGAGAAGGTCGACATGGTCATCTTCCGGGAGAACACCGAGGACATCTACGCCGGTATCGAGTTCGAGGGTGGCAGCGCCGGCGCGGCGAAGGTCCTCGAGTTCCTCAAGAAGGAGTTCCCGAAGGACTTCGCGAAGGTCCGCTTCCCGGAGAATGTGGGCATCGGCGTGAAGCCCGTGTCGAAGGAAGGCACCGAGCGGCTCGTGCGCGCCTCCATCGAGTACGCCATCCGCGAGAAGCGGAAGAGCGTGACGATCGTGCACAAGGGCAACATCATGAAGTACACGGAGGGCGCCTTCCGCAAGTGGGGCTACGATCTGGCCACCCGTGAGTTCGGCGAGAAGACCTACACCTGGGATCAGTGGGAGGCCACCAAGGCCGCCAAGGGTGAGGACGCCGCCAACGCCGAGCAGAAGGCCGCGCTGGCCGCCGGGAAGATCCTCATCAAGGACTCCATCGCGGACATCACCCTGCAGCAGGTGCTGACGCGTCCGGACGAGTTCGACGTGATCGCCACGCTGAACCTCAACGGTGACTACCTGTCCGACGCGCTGGCCGCGCAGGTGGGCGGCATCGGCATCGCGCCGGGCGGCAACATCAACTACGTCACCGGCCACGCCGTCTTCGAGGCCACCCACGGCACCGCGCCCAAGTACGCGGACCTGGACAAGGTGAACCCGGGCTCGGTCATCCTCTCCGGCGAGATGATGCTGCGCCACATGGGCTGGAACGAGGCCGCGGACCTGATCATCAAGGGCATGGACAAGGCCATCGCCAACAAGACGGTGACCTACGACTTCGCTCGCCTGATGCGCCAGGAGAGCCAGTCCAACGTGACCGAGGTGAAGTGCTCCGAGTTCGGTCAGGCCATCATCAAGAACATGTAGTCGTTACGGGGAGACAACCCACATGGCTCACACCAAGAAGAAGATCGGTCTCATCGGCGGTGGTCAGATCGGCGGCAACCTGGCCCTGCTCGCGGTGCAGAAGCAGCTCGGCGACGTCGTCCTGTACGACATCCCCGTGGCCGAGGGTCTGGTCAAGGGCAAGGCGCTGGACATCAACCAGCTCTCCGCGGTGGACGGCTACGACTGTCGCGTCACCGGCTCCACGGACTGGAAGGACGTAGCGGGCTCGGACGTCGTGATCATCACCGCTGGCGTGCCCCGCAAGCCGGGCATGAGCCGCGAGGACCTGCTCGACGTCAACCTGAAGATCATGAAGGACGTGGCGGGCAACATCAAGACGTACTGCCCCAACGCCTTCGTCATCAACGTGGCCAACCCGCTGGACGCCATGGTGTTCGCGCTCCAGAAGATCTCCGGCCTGCCCAAGAACATGGTCGTCGGCATGGCGGGCGTGCTCGACACCAGCCGCTTCAAGTGCTTCGTGGCCGAGGCGCTCAACTGCTCCATCCGCGACGTCGAGGCCCTGGTGCTCGGCGGTCACGGTGACGACATGGTGCCGCTGGTGCGCCACAGCACCGTGGGCGGCGTGCCCCTCACCCAGCTGATCGCCAAGGACAAGCTGGACGCCATCATCGACCGCACCCGCAAGGGCGGCGCCGAACTGGTGGGCCTCTACAAGACGGGCAGCGCCTACTTCGCTCCCGCCTCCAGCTCCATCGCCATGGCCGAGAGCTACCTGCTCGACCGCAAGCGCGTGCTGCCGTCCGCCGCCCTGCTCGAGGGGCAGTACGGCATCAGCGGTTACTTCTTCGGCGTCCCCACGCAGATCGGCGCGGGCGGCGTGGAGAAGATCATCGAGGTGCAGCTCAACGACGCCGAGAAGGCCGAGCTCGACAAGTCCTTCAAGTCGGTGAAGGCGACCGTCGAGAGCGTGAAGCTGTAGTCCCTCCCGCCGCGAGCCGGCCCGGTCCCGCGCGGTGCATGCCGCCGCGCGGGCCGGACTGAGCGGGGCTGATGCCGGAGATGGAGCCGCCTTATCTCTTCTGTCCGGTAATCTTTGCAGCTCGCTGAATTCACCAGTTAACTAGCCCAGAAGAGCATTCGCACCGGAGGCCCGAGCGTCGCGCTCGAGGAGTTGCGGCGCTGGCCCTGCCCCCGCAGAGGCGTCTGGCCCTCCGGTCACCAAGGAGACGCAGCATGGCAGCAGCAGCGCGGTTCACGGTGGTGGGCGGCGGCCTCGCCGGGCTGATGACCACCATCAAGCTTGCCGAGGCCGGCTATCAGGTCGACATCCTGTCGCTCGTGCCGGTGAAGCGTTCCCACTCGGTCTGCGCCCAGGGCGGCATCAACGGCGCGGTGAACACGAAGGGTGAGGGTGACCACCCGGACATCCACGTGAAGGACACGCTGCGCGGCGGCGACTTCCTGGCCGAGCAGATCTCCGTGAAGGGCATGTGCTACGCGGCTCCGGGCATCATCTACCTGCTCGACCGCATGGGCGTGACCTTCAACCGCACGCCCGAGGGCCTGCTGGACTTCCGGCGCTTCGGCGGCACGCTGCACCACCGGACGGCCTTCGCGGGCGCCACCACCGGCCAGCAGCTGCTCTACGCGCTGGACGAGCAGGTGCGCCGCTGGGAGTCCGAGGGCCGCGTCACCAAGTACGAGTACTGGGAGTGGCTCGGCACGGTGAAGAACGGCGAGGGCCGTGTCATCGGCAGCGTGGCCATGGATCTGCGGACCAATGAGATCCGCACCTTCCCGGCCGAGGCCGTGTGTCTGGCCACCGGTGGCCCGGGCATCGTCTTCGGGCGCTCCACCAACTCCATCATCAACACCGGAACCGCCGCCGGCCGCGCCTTCATGGAGGGCGCCATCTACTCCAACGGCGAGTTCATCCAGGTGCACCCCACCTCCATCCCGGGTGAGGACAAGCTGCGCCTGATGAGCGAGTCGGTGCGTGGCGAGGGTGGCCGCGTCTGGGTGCCCAAGAAGAAGGGCGACACCCGCGACCCGAAGAGCATCCCCGAGAGCGAGCGCTGGTACTTCCTCGAGGAGAAGTACCCCAAGTACAAGAACCTGGTGCCGCGCGACGTGGCCACCCGCGAGATCTTCAGCGTGTGCCGCGAGCTGGGCATGGGGCTGGACGGCGGCGACGCCGTGTACCTGGACGTCACGCACATCCCGGCCCACGTGCTCACCGCGAAGCTGGGCGGCGTGATGGAGATCTACGAGAAGTTCGTGGGTGATGATCCGCGCCACGTGCCCATGAAGATCTTCCCGGGCATGCACTACTCGATGGGCGGCCTGTACGTGCGCTTCGAGGCGGGTCCCAACCAGGAGCCGCTGGCTGGCAGCCCCATCAACCAGTCCACCAACATCCCGGGCCTGTACGCCACGGGCGAGGCGGAATACGCCTACCACGGCGCGAACCGCCTGGGCGCCAACTCGCTGCTCTCCTGCATCTACGGCGGCATGATCGGTGGCCCAGCCATGGCGGCCTTCGCCAAGAGCCAGTCCAAGAGCGCCGACGACGCGGACCACCAGAAGTACTTCGCCGACGCGCAGAAGTACTGGGCGGATCGCTTCGCCACCATCAAGAAGATGGATGGCAAGGAGAACGCGTACGGGCTCAACCGCGAGCTGGGCGATCTGATGACGGAGAACTGCACCGTCGTCCGCTACAACGATCGCCTCAAGAAGACGCTGGAGAAGATCCGCGACTTCAAGGAGCGCTGGAAGAACATCAACGCGCTGGACACCGGCAACGTGGCCAACCGGAGCATCTCCTACGTCAACCAGCTCTGGAACATGTTCGAGCTGGCCGAGGTGATCGCCAAGAGCGCGCTGCTGCGCGACGAGAGCCGTGGCGCCCACTACAAGCCGGAGTTCTCGCTGCCCGAGCCCAAGAGCAAGGATCCGACGAAGGATCCCGAGTGGATGGCGCTGTGGAAGAAGCGTCACGAGAAGTGGGCCAAGACGACCATGGCCAGTTACTCGGCCGAGGGCCCGCAGATCAGCTACGAGGACATCGCCACGCCCGTGCTCGATCCCGAGCCGCGCTGGTACGCCTGAGTTAAGGAGGGAACGACATGGACACCGCGACCGCGCAGGCGCCTGTCAGCGCCACCACCAAGCACGTCACCTTCCGTATCTGGCGGCAGAACGGCCCGGACGGGGCAGGGCATTTCGACGAGTTCCGCGTCCCCTATGGCAAGGGCGCCAACGTCGTCTCCTGTCTGATGGAGATCCAGCGCAACCCCGTCACCGTGGACGGCCGCAAGGTCGCCCCGGTCATCTGGGATGCCGCCTGCCTCGAGGAGGTATGCGGCAGCTGCGCCATGAACATCAACGGGCGGGTCCGCATGGCCTGCTCGGCGCTGATCGACCGCGTCATCGGTGATGGGGAGCCCATCATCACCCTGGAGCCGATGAAGAAGTTCCCGGTCTCGCGCGACCTGGCGGTGGATCGCAGCCGCATGTTCGAGGCGCTCAAGCGCGTGAAGGCGTGGATCAACGTCGACGGCACGCACAACCTGGGCCCCGGTCCCCGTCAGTCCCAGGGCGACCAGACGGTGATGTACAAGCTGTCCGAGTGCATCACGTGCGGCAGCTGCCTCGAGGCGTGCCCGCAGGTGACGATCGACAACGACTTCATCGGCGCCGCCTCCATCAGCCAGGCCCGCCTGTTCAACATGAACCCCACCGGCAAGATGAACTCCGAGGAGCGCGTCCGGGGGCTCATGGGGCCGGGTGGTATCCAGGACTGCGGCAAGGCGCAGAACTGCGTGAAGGTGTGCCCGAAGGAGATCCCGCTCACCACCTCCATCGCGGTGATGAACCGCGAGGTGACCAAGCAGATCATCAAGGACATCTTCTTCGACCAGAGCGAAGAGAAGAAGGCCGCCGGCGGGCCGGCCTAGCAGGGGAGTGTCCGCCACACGGTCGTTTCACGAGGCCCCGCGTCCGGCTGTTCCTCGCCGACCGGGGCCTCTGTTCTTTCCGGTTCGCATGGAATTGCCCTTGACAATAGGGCCTTGCCAAGCGGGCCATTCTGCGCGAGAGAGGCACCCGCGCGCCGTCCCGCCCCGGGGCTTGCTCCGGGTGCCAGTCTCGCGTCACTCGCGTCACCCGGAGCTTCGATGAAGATCCACGAGTACCAGGGCAAGGAACTCTTCCGGAAGTATGGGGTCCCCACGCCGAGGGGCATCCTCGCGCTCTCGCCCAACGAGGCCGAGGCAGCCGCCAAGGAGCTGGCCACCCCCGTTGTCGTCGTGAAGGCCCAGATCCACGCGGGCGGCCGCGGCAAGGGCGGCGGCGTGAAGCTCGCCAAGAGCCCCGCCGAGGCCAAGGAGCTCGCCAAGCAGATGCTCGGCATGAAGCTCAAGACGATCCAGACCGGGCCCGAGGGCCAGACGGTCCACAAGGTCTACATCGAGGAGGGTCTGGCCATCGGTCAGGAGCTGTACCTCGGTGTGACGCTGGATCGCGCCACCTCGCGCGTCACCTTCATGGCCTCCCGTGAGGGTGGCGTGGAGATCGAGGAAGTGGCCGCCCACAGCCCGGAGAAGATCCTCCGCGAGTCGGTGGACCCGGCGGTGGGCTTCCAGGACTTCCAGGGCCGCAAGCTGGCCTTCGGCCTGGGACTTACCGGCCCCACGGTGAACAAGTTCGTCCAATTCTGTTCGGCGCTCTACAAGATGTACGTGGAGACGGACTCCTCCCTGGTGGAGATCAACCCGCTGGTCATCCTCAAGGATGGCGGCGTGGTGGCGCTCGACGCGAAGGTGAACTTCGACGAGAACGCGCTCTACCGGCACAAGGATCTGCTCGAGTACCGCGACGTCGCCGAGGAGGAGCCGCGCGAGACCCAGGCCAAGGAGTGGGACCTGGCGTACATCGCGCTCGAGGGCAACATCGGTTGCATGGTGAACGGCGCCGGTCTGGCCATGGCCACCATGGACACCATCAAGCTGGTGGGCGGCACGCCGGCCAACTTCCTCGACGTGGGCGGTGGGGCCAGCAAGGAGAAGGTGACGGCGGCCTTCAAGCTGATCCTCGCCGACCCGGCCGTGAAGGCGGTGCTCGTCAACATCTTCGGCGGCATCATGAAGTGCGACGTCATCGCCGAGGGCATCATCGCCGCGGCCAAGGAAGTGCAGCTGAAGGTTCCGCTCGTGGTGCGGCTCGAGGGCACCAACGTGGAGAAGGGCAAGGAGCTGCTGCGCAACTCCGGCCTCGCCATCACCCCCGCCGACAACCTCCGCCAGGCCGCCGAGAAGGCCGTTGCCGCGCTGAAGTAGTCCAGGCAGAGAAAGGTTCAAGCCATGAGCATCCTCGTCAACGAGAACACGAAGGTCCTCTGCCAGGGCATCACCGGCTCGGCGGGCTCGTTCCACTCCAAGCAGATGCTGGAGTACGGCACGAAGCTGGTCGCTGGCGTTACGCCGGGCAAGGGCGGCACCGACTTCGAGGGCAAGGTCCCCGTGTTCAACACGGTGGGCGACGCGGTGAAGCAGACCGGCGCCAACACCTCGGTCATCTTCGTTCCGCCTCCCTTCGCCGCCGACTCCATCATGGAGGCCGCCGACGCGGGCATCTCCCTCATCATCACCATCACCGAGGGCATCCCCGTCAACGACATGATCAAGGCCAAGCGCTACCTGCAGGGTAAGCCGGGCGTGCGCCTGATCGGTCCCAACTGCCCCGGCGTCATCACCCCGGGCGCCAAGTGCAAGATCGGCATCATGCCGGGCCACATTCACAAGCCGGGCCGCATCGGCGTGGTGTCGCGCTCTGGCACGCTCACCTACGAGGCCGTGTACCAGCTCACCCAGCTGGGCCTGGGCCAGTCCACCGCGGTGGGCATCGGCGGTGACCCGGTCAACGGCACGGACTTCGTGGACGTGCTGAAGCTCTTCAACGCCGACCCGGAGACGGACGCCGTCATCATGATCGGCGAGATCGGCGGCGACGCCGAGGAGCGCGGCGCCGAGTACGTGGCGCGCGAGTTCACCAAGCCCATCGCCGGTTTCATCGCCGGCCAGTCGGCGCCCCCGGGCAAGCGCATGGGCCACGCCGGCGCCATCATCTCCGGTGGCAAGGGCACGGCCTCGGAGAAGATCAAGGCCATGGAGTCCGCTGGCATCCTCATGGCCGCCAGCCCCGCCGAGCTCGGCACCACGCTTCAGGAGGCCGTCAAGCGCGGCGCTCCCAAGAAGAACCGTTAGTCCCACCTCTCACACGACATACCGAGGACCACCACAATGGCCATCGAGCGTACGCTGTCCATCATCAAGCCCGACGGGCTCCAGAAGGGCGTCATCGGCAAGATCATCTCCCGCTTCGAGGAGAAGGGTCTCAAGCCGGTCGCCATCCGTCTGCAGCAGCTATCCCAGGCCCAGGCCGAGGGTTTCTACGCCGTCCACAAGGCGCGCCCCTTCTTCAAGGACCTGGTGAACTTCATGATCTCCGGCCCCGTGGTGCTCATGGTGCTGGAGGGTGAGAACGCCGTCCTGGCCAACCGCGACATCATGGGCGCCACCAACCCGGCCAACGCCGCCCCTGGCACCATCCGCCGCGACTTCGCCACCAGCATCGACCAGAACACGGTGCACGGCTCGGACAGCCTGGACAACGCCAAGATCGAGATCGCGTACTTCTTCCGCGAGACCGAGATCCACGGCTACGACTGGACCGGCAAGAAGTAGGCAGCAGGGCCTCGTGCCCCAGGACCCTGGCCCGGCTCCCGCGCTCCTCCGCGGTGGCCGGGCCGGTCGTCTTTTCAAGGCAGGTTTCGCGCGGTGCCCTCCGTGAGGCATACGTACCTGACCGTCTTTTTCATGACTGATGAGTCATGCTGATAGGGCCAGGAGCGCGCAAGCCCACCGCGTTTCCCCATCAGACTGTGCAGAAGAGCCAGATGCGAGTCATTAAGGGCGGTCTGAACGGCGGTATGGACAGTCCCTGCAATAAGGAGCGCGAAAAGGAGCCGGTGCGTGTCCCCGTGGTGGAGATCATCATCGTGACTATCGCGGTCATCGCGCTCATCCTGCTGCTGTTCGCGTTGTGGGAGATCATCATCGCGGCCGGCGCCGCACTGGAGCCGGTGATGGCCGCCGTGATTGCCATCTTCGGCTTCGGGGCCGCCCCCGCGCTCGCGGCGTCGTCCCTTCCCGGGGATGGACTGCTGCCTCCCGGTGACTGCGACAAGATCCAGTGGCGGACTCTGCAAACCGCAGTCGGAGTCGCATGCAAGAGCAAGCCCTTCTCCTGCGTCAACTTCCCTGACAAGGGCTCGAATTGTGCCGAGCTGACCGCCCGGCGGAACCAAGCCCTGGCCTGCGCGGCGGCCCGCACCACCATTAACACCACCTGCATCCGGGGAGGCGACAAGGTCCACACCGGGCTGGCGGCGGGCGCCGCGGCCTCGGCGGCGACGTGCGAGTGCAAGCTCGTCTCCAACGGGTGCCCGCCATGAGCACGCCGCCCCCCCCCCGCTGCGGCCGCAGTGCTGGCGGCCTTGCGCCAAGCGTTCCCGGGGCCTGCCCTCCCGCCGCCCGAGACCGTGGCACAGGAGGGCCTCTGGTTCGACGAGAACGGCGCCCCTCACACCTATGAGAACCCAGAGGCTGAGGACACGGCCCGCTTCTTCGCGGGCAGGCCGTGGACGGACTTCGCCCCTCCTGCGCTGCTCCGGTGGGAGCTGACCCATAACGGGCTCTTCTTCCTGACGCCCCGGGCGCTCGCGTATTACCTGCCGGCCTATCTAACGGCGCTGCTCACCGAGCCGCTCGACGTGGATACCGTCGCCGTGCTGGAGGCAACCGTGCGCGTCCTGACGCGACCAGACGCGGGAGAGTCTCGAACGGTCCCTGGCGGAAGGAGTGAGGCACAATGGCAGGCCCTCGTCCAGGAGTGGGTGCGCTCCTTCGAGGCCTTCGTCGATGCGCTGGACGGGCCTCAGCGCTCGACGGTGGCGCTCTTCCTGAAGCTCGTAGCGGCGCCGCGGTTCAAGAGTCTGCCCCCACCTAACCCTGCCCAGCTTGCGTTGGAGCGCTTCTGGGAATCCTACGCCCCTCCCCCCTGAGGACGCCTCGGCACTCCTCATTCATGTATCTTGGCAGGGATGTGGGCATCGTCGGCCTGGTGGTGACGACGGCGTGCGTTGGGAGTGGGGGCGTCTGGGCCCTCCGTCGCATCGGACGAGCGCGGCATGCGCAGTCGCATTGACACCTGCCTCCTCTTGCGTAGCGGCTCGGCGAGGTGTCCAGAGGTCCAACTTGGTCACAGAGCTTCGGGCGGATAGAGGCTCTTTTGTGGTCGGCAGCTCGGCGCTGAAGGCGAGCGCTTCGCTGCTGCTGATGGTGGCGGCGGGAGCGACCTCCTACCCGTGTACCGCCGCGCAGCCTTCCTGATGTTGGGGCGCTAAACGTTCCATGTAGGGGAGGGGACGGGCGCTCCTTTGACTCCAAGTCCTCTCTTGTGGGAAGTGACGCCTACTCCTCCCCCGTTGGAACCATGACGATGCAGCCCGAGTCCCCCAGCATCCCCGCCGACATCTCGGCGGCCCCCGTGTCCGCGCCAGCCCCCGCGCCCGCGAAGCTCACGGAGGTCTCCAGCCTCACGCTGGAGGGTCTCACCCGCTTCCTCACCGAGGATCTCGGCGAGCGCGCGTTTCGCGCCGGTCAGCTGTACCGGTGGATCCACCAGCGCGGCGCCACCTCCTTCGACGAGATGACGGACCTCTCCAAGGCCCTGCGCGAGAAGCTCAAGCAGCGCGCGGAGATCGTCCCCCTGGTGAAGGATGCCGAGCAGCGCTCGGTGGATGGCACCATCAAGTACCGGTGGAAGACCCGGGACGGCCGCTTCATCGAGTCCGTCTACATGCCCTCCGAGGACCGCAAGACGCTCTGTGTGTCCACCCAGGTGGGCTGCGCCATGGCGTGCACCTTCTGCATGACGGGCACCCTGGGGCTCAAGCGCAACCTCACCCCGGGGGAGATCGTCGCCCAGGTGCACGCGGTCAACCGCGAGGTGCGCAAGCTGGAGAACCTGGAGACCCTGCGCCCCCTCTCCAACCTGGTCTTCATGGGCATGGGCGAGCCCCTGCACAACTTCGAGAACCTGAAGACGGCGCTCTCCATCCTCCAGTCCGAGGACGGGCCCAACTTCAGCCACCGCCACATCACCGTCTCCACGGTGGGCCTGGTGCCGATGATCGAGCGCTTCGGCCAGGAGACGGACGTGAAGCTCGCCATCTCGCTCAACGCGAGCACCGACGAGCAGCGCTCCAAGACGATGCCCGTCAACCGCAAGTGGAACATCGCGGCGCTGCTCGACGCCTGCCGCAAGTTCCCCCTGCGCCAGGGCCGCCGCATCACCTTCGAGTACGTCCTCCTGCAAGACTTCAACGACAGCGACGAGGACGCCTACCGGCTCATCGAGCTGCTCAAGGACATCCCCGCCAAGGTCAACCTCATCCCCTACAACGAGAACCCGGGGCTGGGCTTCAAGACGACCATGGACGAGCGCGCCGAGCGCTTCCGGGAACTGCTCTGCGAGGGCCACGTCGCCGCCTTCATCCGGCAGAATCGGGGCCGGGACATCGCCGGGGCCTGTGGCCAGCTGGCCAACCGGGGTGGGGAAAAGGCGTCAGAAACGCCGCAAAACCCCGAGCTTCCTTGACAATCCGCTTGGGGCGGCGTTAAGAGCGCCCCCCTCCAAGCTGATCACCTTCTGTTTCACCTTCAGTTTTCACCTGGAGCATCAGAAATGGCCGTTGTTCTCCGTCTCGCCCGCGCGGGCGCCAAGAAGAAGCCGTACTACCACGTGGTGGCCACCGATTCCCGCAACCCCCGGGACGGCAAGTTCATCGAGGCCGTTGGCGCCTACGACCCGAACCACAACCCGGCCAAGGTGGAGTTCAACGCGGATCGCCTCGAGTACTGGCTGAAGACCGGCGCGACCCCCTCCGAGACGGTGGGCGAGCTCATCAAGCGTCACAAGCGCGCCGCCGCCGCCAAGCCCACGGCCTAGTGCCCTCTCAGGGCTGAATCGGACAGCGTGGAGCAGCTCATCATCTATCTCGCGCGGGCCCTGGTCGATCAACCAGACCAGGTGAGCCTGCGCGCGTCCGACGTGGAGGGGGCCCGGCTCTACGAGCTGAAGGTCGCCCCCGAGGACGTGGGCAAGGTCATCGGCCGTGACGGGCGCACCGTGGGTGCCCTCCGGACGTTGCTCGGCGCCGCGGCCCAGAAGCAGGGCCAGAAGGTCCGCCTGGAGATCCAGGACGACCGGCGCCAGCATCCCCAGGCCGCCGCCCCCACGCCCGCCAACGCCCCCCAAGGCCAGTGACCCTCAAGTCCCATCTCGAGTTGGGCTATGTGGCCCGCGCCCATGGTCTCCGGGGGGAGGTGGCTGTTCGCGCCTTCGATCCCGAGTCCGAGACGCTCGACTACGTCCCGCGAGTGCTCGTGCGCACGCGTGCGGGCGTGGAGCGCGTCCTGCGCATCGAGTCCGTGCGTCCCACCCCCAAGGAGACCCTCGTGGTCTTCGAGGCGGTGCAGGGCCGCCAGGACGCCGAGGCGCTCGTGGGTGCCACCGTGCTCGCCTTCCGTGAGGACCTCGAGCCTCCCAGCGAGGACGAGTACTTCCAGGGAGACCTGGTGGGGCTCACCGCCGTGGACGAGTCCGGCAACGTGCTCGGCCGCGTGGAGGAGCTCTGGAGTACCGGCGAGGTGCCCAACCTCGTCATCCGCGCCGAGGGCAAGGAAGAGCTGGTGGTGCCCTTCGCCGACGACTTCGTCTCCACCGTGGACATCCCGGGCGGACGTCTCGTGGTGAAGCCCCCGGAGTACCTGGAGGCCGAAGGGGACGAGCGGGAAGGGAGCGAGGACTGATGTACGCCGTGGAGGTACTGACCCTCTTCCCGGACAGCGTCTCGGGCTACCTGGGTGCGAGCATCCTCGGGAAGGCCCAGGAGAAGGGGCTGCTCGGCGTCACCGTCACCTACATTCGTGACTTCGCCGAGGGAAAGCACCGCGTCACCGACGACACGCCCTACGGAGGCGGCGCCGGCATGGTGATGAAGCCCGAGCCCCTGGTGGCCGCCATCGAGGCCGCCCGGGCCCGCGCTCCCGGGGCCAAGGTGATGCTGATGAGCCCTCGCGGCCCCGCCTTCACTCAGGCGAAGGCGCGCGAGCTGGCGAAGGAGCCCGGTCTCATCCTCGTCTGCGGCCGCTACGAGGGCGTGGATGAGCGGGTCATGCCCTTCCTGGACGGGGAGGTGTCCCTGGGGGACTTCATCCTCACCGGGGGCGAGGTGGCTGCCCTGGCCGTGGTGGACGCCGTGGCCCGACTGCTGCCCGGGGTGCTGGGCAACGAGGCCTCCAGCGTCACCGAGAGCTTCGAGGAGGGTCTCCTGGAGCACCCCCACTACACCCGGCCGCCCGTCTTCCGCGGCGCGGAGGTGCCCGCGGTCCTCCAGTCCGGGGACCACGCACGCATCGCCCGCTGGCGCCGCTGGAAGGCCCTCCAGATCACCCGGGAGCGGCGTCCGGACCTGTTCGCTCGCCTGGAGTTCGGGAAGGCGGACTTGAAGCTGCTGCAGAAGAAAGAGGAGGAGCTGTAGCCCCTCCAATGGTTCCTGGGCGGATGGTCGGTCTTTTGCGGGCTTGTCCGACCCCCGTCTCTCTGGTAGTACGGCCCGCTCTCAAGTTTCGTATCCCAACTCCGAGCTTCACGGGATTACTGGAGTCAAGTCATGCGTCGCAGCGCCATCGAGTACGTGGAGGCCAAGCACCTCCGCAAGGACGTTACCCAGTTCCGCACTGGTGACTCCGTTCGCATCCACTGGAAGATCAAGGAGGGCGACAAGGAGCGCGTGCAGGCGTTCGAGGGGATCGTCATCCGCAAGACGAAGGGCCACAACCGCGCCACCTTCACCGTCCGCAAGGTCTCCTTCGGCGTGGGCGTGGAGCGCATCTTCCCGGTGCACAGCCCGCGCTACGAGAAGATCGAGGTCCTCTCCCGCGGCAACGTGAACCGCAACCGCCTCTTCTACCTCCGCGACCTCAAGGGCAAGGCCTCCCGCGTGGAGACCCAGGAGGACGCGGAGATGCGCCGCGCCGCCGCCACCCACAAGGCGGGCGCTCAGCCGACCGCCTGATCCGGTGCTGGCCCTCGCTGGCCGGTTTTCCAAAGGGAGCGTTCCTTTCAAGGGCGCTCCCTTTTTTCATGCCCACGCGCGGCTAGAATGGGGGGCGCATGCACTTCGTCGAGGTTGCCGTCCAGAACGTCCGCGGTTTCTCCCCGGCGGGCCGTTTTGCCCTGAAGACAGGGTATCTGGTGCTCAAGCCCCCCGCGGAGATGACTCCGCTGGCCGGGTTGGCGCTCGCGCTGCTCTACGCGGATGGGCGTGGGGGGGATTCCTCCTTCGCCGCCTCCTCGCAGAAGCCGGGCAAGGCCGCCCTTACCCTCACGGGGCAGGACTCCGTCACCTACCGCGTGCTGCGCGAGCTGGGCGGTGGCGGCTCCCTGCACCGGCTCAACCCCACCACGAAGCAGCCGGAGTTGGTGACGCAGGACACCGCCGAGGCGAATCAGTTCCTCCGCGGCCAGGCGGGGCTGCCGCCGCGCACCACCTTCGAGCAGCTCTTCTGTCTCCAGGCGGCGCAGCTGCCCTCGCGCCGCCCTCGAGGCGCTGGCCGCCAGGCCACGACCTCGGGCTTGCGCCAGGGATCCTCTCCGGGGATGCACGGCCTGCACTCGCCGTCGTCGGCGGGGATGCCGGCCCTGCGCACGCAGTCGTCTCCGGGGATGGCCATCTCCGCTTCGGGGCTCGGAGGCGGTCCGATGACGGTGATGCCCGCATCGGACATCCCCGCCGCCGAGGCCAAGGTGCGCGAGCTCGAGAAGGAGCTCCTCTTCTGCAAGGAGGTGGACAACCTCCAGTTCGAGGTGGATGGGCTCAACTCGCAGGTGTTCGATCTGGAGTCGAAGCTGCGCGGCACCGACGGGCTGAAGGCGAAGGTGCGTGAGGCGGAGGCGGCCTGGACCGCCGAGCCCACGCCCGAGTCGCTGGGCCTGCCCCAGGACATCGTGGCCCGCGCGGAGCGTTACTCGAGGACACTCGCCCGGCGTGATGACGCGCTCGCCCGGCTCAACTCCGAGCGCGAGGTGGCCGAGGAGGAGGCGAAGCGGCTGCCGGACGTGGAGCCGCTGGTGCGCAGCCGCAACTTCTGGCTCGGCGTGGGCGGGGGCGTGGCGTGCTTCATCGCCAGCTTCTTCTTCACCACCTGGGGCCGGTATGTGGCGCTGCTGGACATCCCCGCCTTCGGCTTCGCCGCCATGGTCGCCCTGCGCTACGTGGATGAGCTGCAGTACAAGGACAAGCTGGGCCGCCGGGGCGAGATGTTCGCCGTGCGCGAGAAGAAGATCCTCGAGGAGTTCGAGGCCGAGGCGGCGCCGGTGCGCAGGGCGTTGGAAGTGTTCGACGTGGACACGCCCAAGGAGATCGCTCCGCGCCTCCAGCGCCGCGAGCAGCTCGGCTCCGAGGTGGCCCAGCTGCGCGCCCAGCTCGTCACCCTGGAGAAGCATCCGGAGTTCGTCGAGGCCGCCGAGCAGCTTCCCGTGCTCCGCCAGCAGATCGAACTGCTCAACGCGAAGATCGCGGAGAAGGGCTCCTTCGTGCGCGACGTGCGCGAGGTGGAGCGGGAGCTCTCCCGGCTCAAGGAGTCCATCGCGCTCGCGCGCAATCCGCAGCTGGCGGCCATGGGCATGCCCGCCGGCACCGAGGGCACTGGCATGGAGCCTCTGGAGGATCCATCGCCCATGCTGATCGGCCTGGCGAGCGACCTGCTCGCCACGGACATGCACACTGTCATGGGGTCGCTGCGAGAGCGGTGCGTGCAGTACTTCAGCGCGCTCACCGAGCGCCGCTACGTGGGCGTGGAGTGGGACAAGGAAGGGCGGGCGATGGTGGTGGGGGCCTCGGGGCGGCGCATGCCCGTGGGGGAGCTGCCTCCTCGCGAGGTGGATCTCTTCTTCCTGAGCCTCCGGCTGACGGTGGTGGAGAAGGTGAGCATCCGGGTGAAGCTGCCGCTGATCGTGGAGGACGCACTGGTGGGCGTGGACGAGGCCCGGCTGCCCCTGCTGGGGCGGATGCTCAAGCACCTGGGCTCGCTGACGCAGGTGCTGCACGTCACTCCGAGCGCCGGCTTCGCGCAGGTGTCGGACGGGACTGTCAATCTGTAGCGCGAGGGCCTTCCTCCGAGAGGGAGGCCTGGGAGGAGTGGGGATGGTACGGGGAGGGGTGGCGGTGGATCGGAAGGAGTATGGGGACGAGGGCGAGGAGGCGGCGGTGCGCTTCCTGGAGGCGCAGGGTTACCGGGTGCGTGCGCGCAACTACGCTTGCCGCCACGGGGAGCTGGACGTGGTGGCCGAGCACGGAGACACCCTCTGTTTCGTGGAGGTGCGGATGCGCTCCACTGCGGTGTGGGGAGACCCGTCCCACACGGTGTCCTTCGCCAAGCAGCGCAGGGTGGTGAAGGCCGCGCTGCACTACCTCATGGCCCATCGGCTGAGGGACAGGATGCTGCGCTTCGACGTCATCTCGGTGGTGGGCCGCGGCGAGCGCGCGACGGTGGAGCACCTGCCGGGCGCCTTCGACGCTGGTATGTGAGGCTCGAATGCCTGGAACGCTCTATCTGGTGGCCACGCCCATCGGGAACCTGGGAGACATCTCCACGCGCGCCCTGGAGACGCTGCGGCAGGTGTCCTTCGTGGCCTGTGAAGACACGCGGCACTCGCGCGTGCTGTTGGACCACTTCGGCATCTCCGCGGACACGGTGAGCCTGCCGGCCTTCGCCGAGGGCCAGCGCGCCGGCCGCATCCTGGACCGGCTCGAGGCCGGGGAGGACTGCGCGCTCGTGACGGACGCGGGCAGCCCCGGCATCAGCGACCCTGGCGAGAAGCTGGTGGCCGAGGCCATCGAGCGCGGGGTGAAGGTGGTTCCGGTTCCGGGGCCCACGGCGCTGGTGGCGGCGCTGAGCGCCTCGGGGTTGCCCACCGGGCGCTTCCACTTCCTCGGATTCCTGCCGCGCAAGGGCCCCGAGCGTCAGGCGATGCTGGAGGAGGTGGCCCCGCTGTCGGCCACGATCGCCCTCTACGAGTCGCCGCGCCGGCTCGCCGAGACGCTGACGGACTTGAAGGACGCCCTGGGCGACCGGCGCGCGGTGGTGGCCCGGGAACTGACCAAGGTGCACGAGGAGTTCGTGCGCGGCACGCTCGCCGAGCTGGCCCAGCGCTATGCCGCCGAGGAGCCCCGGGGCGAGGTGGTGGTGTTGGTGGAGGGCCGTACCGGAGAGCGCCGCTGGTCCGAGGAGGAGTTGCAGCGCGCTTTGGAGGAGGGGCTCGGGCGAGGGGAGAAGCTCAAGGCGCTCAGCACCGAGCTGGCTCGCCGCGCCGGTTGGTCCGGTCAGGACGTGTACCGGTTGGGGCTCGGACTCAAGAAGAGGTGAAGCCCCTTACTGCTGGGAGTGGGACGGGGGCGGCTCTATCTCCGGCCCCCGAGCCTGCTCCGCGCCACCCTAGAAGCTGAAGGTGGCGGTGGCATCCACGCGGAAGTCCTTGCTCTCGGCGGCGTAGAAGCGCCGCGAGACGAAGTCCGTGCGGTAGTCGAAGTTGGGGTTGCGCTCCGCCGGATTGTTCAGGTCCACGGTCCCGTTGTTGTCGGTGTCCTTGCCGATCTTCTCGTCGGTGAGGACGTGGTCGGTGTTGTACAGCATCATTCCCGAGCCCCGGATGGAGATCACGTCGGACAGTTGCACTGTCAGGGCGAGCCGGCCACCCACCTGCAGGTAGTCCCCGGTGTAGAGCAGCTTGCGCAGCGCACCGCTCATCTCGTTGTAGTAGCGGCCCTCGGAGACGTAGTTGCTGATGGCCCGCAGGTCCAGCTTCAGCTTGCGCCGGGGCTGGTTGAGGACCTGGAACTCGGAGCCGAAGGTCACTCCCGCCACGTGCGCCGGCTGGATGCCCGTCGTCTTGCGATCCCACACGCCCTGGCCACAGTTCTGCGGGTAGCCGAGGTTCTGCGGATCCACGTTCTGGTTGTCGCAGTTGGAGTAGAAGCCCGGGCCCCGCACCGGGATGGTGTACTGCAGCTTGAAGTAGGGCTCGGCCAGGCCGATCTTCCGCGAGAGCTCCGTGTGCAGCGTGTACTTGTGCACCCGGTCCCCGACGGCGCCCCGGTCGTTCGAGGCGGTCACCAGGCTCGGGTCGAGCTGCTTCGCCGTGGGAGCCTCGTAGTCCAGCCCCACCACCCACGTGGGCTTGGTGTCGTCCTTGCGCTGGTTGAAGACGGCCCACTTCAGCCCGAAGCGCATGTTGCCCACGCCGCCGTGGTACCTCTTCAGCGGCACCTCGAAGAGCGCTCGCTTCCCCGTGCCCGTGGTCGCGCAGGTCGGATCCGTCAACGTGCCGTCGGCATTCAGGCAGTTGTTGATGATGGAGGAGTTCCCCTCGTTCCTGCCCGAGACGTAGTCCCAGGTCTCGTCCTGCGCGAGGATGATGGGAAGCCCGACCGACAGTTCCACGTCCGGGGAGATCCCGACGGCCAGGTCCACGTTCAGCCGGGTGTCGTAGCTCTTGTACCAGAGCTCGGGCGTGAGCTGGCGCGTTCCTCCAGGCGTCGAGGGAAGGATCTCGCGCAGGATCTTCGTGCGCCGCTGCGAGTGCTCGAGGCCCACGTCGATGAACATCCCGAAGGGGTGATCGTCCTCGAAGGACGAAGCAACGCGGGTGATATCCGCCGCGGTGGCGACGAACGGCGCACCCAGTGTCAGCGCGGTGACTACGGCGCGAAGCCTGGACATCCGACCTCCGAAACCGATCCCTCGGGTGTCCAGGGCTGGTGCGGGGGCCCGCTTGGACCGCCTGCGCCACCTAACCCCCGGGAAACGTTGAGAAATTGTCCGGGGACGCTAGCCGTCGCAGGCGGGGGTGTCAAGAAACGGATGGGCTCAGCCGCCCGCCAGCGTGGTGCCGAGCAACCCGTCCTGACGGCGCACCTCGGCCTCGAAGGCCGTGCGCTGCGAGGCCGCCAGCGAACGGCGGTAGGTGCGGTGGCTCTCGTAGGGATCCAGGATGCGCTCGTCCGCGGCCTCGAGCTGGTAGTGCAGGTGGGGCGCGAAGGAGCGGCCGCTGTTGCCGCTGCGGCCCAGCACCGTGCCCGCGGCGATGCGGTCGCCCACCTTCAGGGAGCGCGGCAGCTCGTCCATGTGCAGGAAGAGGGCATGGCGGTGCTTGCCGCCCACCTCCTCCAGGTCGATGCAGTTGCCGTTGAAGCGGAAGCTCCAGTTCTTGCGGCGGACGATGCCCGTGAAGGGCGCCTTCACCGGGGTGCCCACGGCCGTCTTGAAGTCCACACCCTTATGCCGGCGGCCATCGCGCAGCAGCGACGTCACCTGCTCGTAGTCGTCCAGGGGCGAGCCCTCCAGGCGCAGCTCCAGCTCCTCGCCGCTGGGCAGGTAGTAGCGGGGGTTCTTGTCCCCCTCGGGCTGGAAGCGGTAGGTGCGGTGCGTCTGGCCCGTCTTGTTGCTGGTGAAGCGCACCGCGTACACGAGCGGCTCCTCGTTGGGGCGCACCTCGTAGAGCACGTCCAGGGTGTCACCGCGGCGGATGTCGCCCGGAACGTCCACCCACCACACGAGCGTGCGCGTCACCACCTGGGCGAGCGCGGGGCCCACCTCGGGGCCAGCGGCCGCGATGACAGCCGTCTCCAGGGGGCCGTCGATGCGGATGGAGGCTTTGGACAGCCCGGCGGCCTTGAGCGGATCCGAGGAGGTGGGGGCGGCCGCTGCCGCCGGAGCGGGAGCCGTGGGCGTGGCGGCAGCCGTGGTGGGGACCGCGGCGGTGGAGCCCGCATCTCCGGGACCCTGGGCCACGGGTGCGGTGGCCTGCGCGTCCGCCGTGGCGGGGGCGTGCGTCTCCGAGGCAAGTCGCTGCTTCCACCACCATACGCCTCCGGCACCAAGGCCGAGGAGCAAGGAGATGGCCATCACCGGCCCCACAGGGCTCTTTTTCGGCTGTGGTCCGAGGGTGGGAAGAGGCGGCCGCATTCAGGCTCCCAGAGTCGAAAGGGGTTGTGCGCCGGGACCGAACCGATGGTTTCGCGGCGATATTTCGCCGTCGGATTCAGTCCTCGAGGCCTTCGTCCCGCCCGTCCTGGGCGGTCGTGTCACGCAGGCCGAATTCCTTCATCTTCGTCTGGAGGGACTTGCGGCTGATCTGCAGCAGCCTGGCTGCTCGCGTGACGTTGCCGCCCGTCTCCTCCAGGGCCTTGGTGATGAGATCCTTCTCCAGCTCGGCCGCCTTCATGCGGACGATGTCCTTGAGGCCTCCCTCGCCCGTCGAGGCTTCGAGCGGAGCGGCCGAGAGGGCAGGCGCTGGAGTGGAGCCCTGGCGCATGGGCTCCGGCAGATCCTTCGGGGTGATGAAGGGGCCATCCGCGAAGAGCAGCACGCGCTCGATGAGGTTCTCCAACTCGCGGATGTTGCCGGGCCAGTTGTAGCCCTGCAGCAGCGCCATCGCGTCGTCGGTGATGCCCTCGATCTTCTTGTTGAGCTTGCGGTTGTACTTCTCCACGAAGTGCCCCGCGAGCATGGGGATGTCCCCGCGGCGCTCGCGCAGCGGCGGCAGCACGATGGGCACCACCGCCAGCCGGTAATACAGATCCTTGCGGAAGCGTCCGGCTTCGATCTCCGCCTGCAGATCCCGGTTGGTGGCGGCGATGAGACGCACGTCCACGCGGGTCGTCTTGATGCCGCCCACGCGCTCGAACTCGCCCTCCTGGAGCGCGCGCAGCAGCTTCACCTGCATCTCGACGGGGATCTCCCCGAGCTCGTCGAGGAAGAGCGTGCCCCCGTCGGCCAGCTCGAAGCGGCCGGGCTTGGAGGTGACGGCGCCGGTGAAGGCTCCGCGCTCGTAGCCGAAGAGCTCGGACTCGAGGAGATTGTGCGGAATGGCGGCGCAGTTGATCTTGATGAACGGCTTGTCGCGGCGGCTGGAGGCGCCGTGCAGGGCCGAGGCGATGAGCTCCTTGCCGGTGCCGCTCTCGCCAGTGATGAGGACGGTGGACGGGGTGTCCGCCACCTTGTCGATGATCTTGAAGACCTCGTGGAGCTGGGGCGACGCACCGATGATGGCGGCGCGGGCCTTGGCGTCAGCGCGCACCGAGCGCTGGGCGACGTCGTGCGCCTTGGCGGCCTTGGCGATGACGGCCGAGAGCTCCGCCTGATCGAAGGGCTTGGTGACGTAGTCGAAGGCGCCGGCCTTGATGGCCTCGACAGCGGAGTCCACGGTGCCGTGCGCGGTGATGATGATGACGGGCACGTCGGGGTTGGCGGCGTTGACGGCGCGCAGCACGTCCATGCCACCGGCCTTGGGCATGACAAGGTCCGTGACCACGATGTCCGCGCCATTCTTGTTGAACTCGGCGAGTCCCTGCTCGCCATCCACCGCGACGGTGACGTCGTAGCCGTCACGGCGCAGGATGGCGGCGAGTACCTTGCGGAGGTTCGCCTCGTCGTCGATGACCAGGATTTTCGCCATGGGGGGCAGGCGGGTGCTCCGGACTAGACCCGGCCCTGCTGGGATTCCAGGGTGCAGATGGAGTCGGGGTGCTTGATGCGCAGGATGAGCGACTCGAGCACGCGGAAGGGGTGGTTCATCCGGGAGGCGCCCAGATAGGCGGTGACCATGTCCATGGCGACCGCGAGGTCCATGTTCTCGCGGCCGGTGGAGACGACCACGCCCGAGTCACCGCGCAGCCGGTTGGACTGGAAGATGCCGTCCGAGGCGAGCTGGCGGATGGTCTCGATCTCCAGCACGCCCGTCTTCTCGAAGATGCGGTGCAGCGTCGAGTAGAGGCGGGGTGAGAGGACGACCGCGTAGGGGCCATAATGGCCGGACTCGTTGAGCTTGCGGGTGGCCTCGACGATGGCCAGGTAGCCAGCGCCAGGCGAGGCCCAGTCCCCGAGCGGCACGGTGAGCCGACCGGTGGCGTTCATCAGGCCCTCGTGGCCGAGCTTCGGGTCGCCGTAGAAGATGAGCTCGTCCTCCTGCTGGGAGCAGAGGGCGGCGGCGCCGGCGGCGGCGGACACATCCAGGGGCATGTTGTGCAGGCGGGCGGCCTCGATGTCGCGCCAGTGCAGCAGGAAGTCCTTGTAGATGATGGGGATCGTCTTGAACTTGCGCGCGTCGGTGAAGACCGAGGCCGTCTCCTGCTCGCCGACGATGTCCACCGCGCCCGGAGTGACGCCGGTGTACTCGTCATGGGGCACGGTCTGCACCCCGGCGCCCAGTGGCCCGTAGATGTCGAGGATGCGACGGCCCACGAGCGAGCGGCGGGCGACCTGGATCACCGTCTCGTTGAGGCGGGCCCACTCGTCCTGGCGCAGCGGGTTCTCGGCATGTCCAAGGAAGTCAGGCATGGGGAAGCTCCAAGGAGGTACGCGTTCAACGGCTGCGCCGCAGCGAGCCGACGGTCAAGGGTTGGGCGCCCGGGCTGGGCGGCGGGGCAGGCACCCCATACACGACGCGCTGCGGAGGAAGCAGGGACGGCGTCTCGGCCTGGGCATTGCGTCCGGCCCGGGCCGGCGGTGGTGCGGCGGGCTCGGGCGCCGGGGAGGGCGCGGCGGGGGCAGGGGAGGGCTTGCCCTCGACGGCTCCCTGGAAGTGACCCGCGGCGACGGGCTTGGCGAAGTGTGCCTCCTGGCCCGCGTCCAGGAGTCGCAGCATGTGGACGGCCTCGGCGACGTGCTCCTTCTCCTCGGCGGCCAGGTGCAGGAAGAAGTCCCGCACTTCTGGACTGGAGGACGCACGGGCGTGGGCCTCGTACTCATTGATGGTCTCCAGCTCGCGCGCCAGGACGCGGCGGACGAGCGCGACATCGGTCGAGAGGTCGTTGTCTGGGAGACCAGCCATGGGAGCGCTGACCATTGCGGCCCGCAGGGGGGACCGTCAAGGGAAACCATGGCTCCGGAGTTCCTGCTTCATGCAGGTGAACGCTCCGCGTAGAGTCCCGGGCCGCTTGACCGTCCCCGCCCCACGTCCCGACGTTCCTCCCGCTCCCGAAACCCGCCCCGTGTCTCCGAGCACCCCCGCGAAGAGTGGCGGCGCGCTGTTCGTCGCGGCGGGCATCCTCGCCTCGAAGCTGGTGGGCCTGGTGCGCGAGCGCGTCTTCGCGCACTACCTGGGCAACGGCATCGCCGCCGCCGTGTTCAAGGCGGCACTGCGCATCCCCAACTTCCTGCAGAACCTCTTCGGCGAGGGTGTGCTCTCCGGCTCGTTCATCCCCGTCTACGCGGGGCTGCTGGGGAAGGGAGACCAGGAGGAGGCGGATCGGGTCGCGGGCGCGGTGTTCGGGCTGCTCGCGTTGGCCACCGGGGTGATGGTGGCGCTGGGCATGTTGGCTACTCCGCTCTTCGTGGACACCATCGCTCCGGGCTTCGAGGGCGAGGCGCGGGCCATGGCCATCCGGCTGGTGCGCATCCTCTTCCCGGGCACGGGCATGCTGGTGATGTCCGCGTGGTGCCTGGGCGTGCTCAACAGCCACCGGAAGTTCCTCCTGTCGTACCTGGCGCCCGTGGTGTGGAACCTGGCCATCATCACCACGTTGGTGGTGGCGGGCATGCGCGGGATGGCCGAGGAGCCGCTCGCGGTGGTGCTCGCCTATGGTGTGGTGGCGGGCTGCTTCCTGCAGTTCCTGGTGCAGGTGCCCTCGGTGCTGAAGGTGCTCGGGCACTTCCGGCCCATGCTGACCACGGCGAACGAGTCCGTGCGCCAGGTGCTGCGCAGCTTCGGCACGGTGGTGCTCGGGCGCGGGGTGGTGCAGGTCAGTGCCTATATCGACACGTCGTACGCGTCGCTCATCGCGGACCGCGCGCTGTCCACGTTGACGTATGCACAGACCCTCTACCTCATCCCGGTGAGCCTCTTCGGCGCGGCGGTCTCCGCAGCCGAGCTGCCGGAGATGTCTCGTGCGGCCGGGGCGGGGGAGGCGGTGGCCGCCAGGCTGCGCGCCCGGCTCGAGGCGAGCTCGCGCCGCATCGCCTTCTTCGTGGTGCCCTCGGCGATGGCGCTGCTCTTCATCGGAGACGCGGTGGCGGGCGGCCTGTTCCAGACGGGCAGGTTCACCTCCGCGGACACGCGCTACCTCTGGTACGTGCTGATGGGCGCGTCGGTGGGCCTGGTGGCCACCGCGCTGGGACGCCTGTACTCCTCGACCTTCTATGCACTGAAGGACACTCGCACCCCGCTGCGCTTCGCGGCACTGCGAGTTGTCCTGGATGCGACACTGGCGTGGTTCCTGGCGCTGCGGCTGCCAAGCCTGCTGGGGTTGCCGCCCCACCTGGGCACGGCCTTCTTCCCCATCTCCGGCGGGCTCATGGCCTGGTTCGAGTCCACGATGCTGCGGCGGATGCTCTCCGAGAAGATCGGCCATGTGCGGCTGCCCGAGGGGATGGCGAAGCTGTGGGGCGCGGCGGTCGCTGCGGGGCTGACGGGGCTGGGCATCAAGCTGGCGCTGACGAAGGTGCTGGGGCCCATGCCCGGCGTGTCGGCGGAGTGGGGTGGGAGCTTCCTTCCCCCGCCGCACCTGCACCCCATCCTGCTGTGCCTGGCCGTCGTCCTGCCCTTCGGGGCGGTCTACTTCGGAATCACCGGCGCGCTGGGCGTCCCCGAGGCGAAGTCCGTCCTCCAGCGGCTCCTCCGGCGCAGGCCCGCCCGCTAGCCAGACGTTCCCTCTCGGGGGCACTCGTCCCCCCGGATTGCCCCGGGGCAGGGACTCTCAACTTCTGGGAGAGAGCGGGGGTGAGGGTTTCCCCCTACATCCAACCGTTGCCAGTTTGACCCATGGCGCCCCTCCGGGAGCAGGCGGGCGTGCGCGTCTCCATCCGAGGGGGATGGGACATCCGACGTGTCGCGTTATGGAGGGGTTCTGGGCGCGCTTGGCGGGAGATGACCACATGCGTCTTCCGTCCGAGCACTGTGCGTGTATAGAGTGCGCCGCCTTTTTCCCCAGCAGGGGGCTCAGTCCCTCGGCGCTGGATTTCGTTGATTTCGTTCAGGAAGGTCCTGGCAGTGAGCGACGAGAAGAACGGTTCCGTGGGTTCTGGTGGCGGTGCGGGGGGCTTCGGTCCCAAGAAGCCCAAGGCCACCTTTGGCGATGTGATGCTCGGCATCCCTGCGGGCCGTGGCGGCGAGCGCGAGGAGCGCGGCGGCCGCGACCGGGACCGCGGGGGGTCGGATCGACCGCGCGGCGAGCGGGGCGGCGAGCGTGAGGCCCGCCCGGCGAAGCCGGAGGGCGAGGCGGGTGCCCCTCAGCAGGGCGCTCCGCGTGAGGAGCGCCGGCCGCGTGGCGAGCGTGGAGGCGATCGGGGTGGCCGTGGCGGTGAGCGCGGCGGCAAGGGCGGCGAGCGCCGTCCCCAGGGCCCCATGGTCGTCGTGAAGCGCGCCTCGGGCGCGGTGGAGACGCGTGGCCCGGTGACTCCGGCCCCGGCGTCGACCGCTCCCTCCGAGCCCGCCGCGACGGAGTCCCAGCCCGCCGAGGCGGCCGCTCCGGCGGCGCCAGAGGCTCCGGCCCCCAAGGCTCCGCCCGCGCCCGCACCCCGGACCGCGCTCTTCGAGGAGGTCCCCGAGTCGGAGTCCTTCGCGGAGATGTTCGAGGCGCAGCAGAAGGACGGCGGCGTGCCGGCCCGGCGCTCGGTGCGCATCGGCGAGAAGGTGTCGGGCACCATCTTCCAGCTCGGCGCGGACACGGCCTTCGTGACGCTGTCCAACGCCAAGAGCGAGGCGATGATCGAGCTGCGCGAGCTCAAGGACGACGAGGGTGTGCTGCGCTACGGCGTGGGTGACACCATCGAGGCGCACGTCATCGAGGCGGGCGCCCGAGGCATCCTGCTCAGCCGCGCGCTGGCCAAGGGCAGCGCCAACATGGCGATGCTGGCCGAGGCCCGCGCCTCCGGCATGCCGGTGGAGGGCATGGTCCTCTCCGTGAACAAGGGCGGTGTGGAGGTGGCGATCGGCGACGTGCGCGCCTTCTGCCCCATCAGCCAGCTCGACATCCGCTTCGTGGAGAAGCCGGATCAGTTCATCGGCGAGAAGCTCAAGTTCCGCGTCACCGAGGTGCGGGATCGCAACGTGGTGCTCTCGCGCCGCTCGCTGCTCGAGGAGGAGCAGAAGCAGCTGGCCGCCAAGACTCGCGAGACGCTCTCCGAGGGCAAGGTGGTCAAGGGCAAGGTCACCGGCGTGCGTGACTTCGGCGCCTTCGTGGACCTGGGCGGCGTGGAGGGCATGATCCCCGTCTCCGAGATGTCCTACATGCGCGTGGCTCACCCGAGCGACGTGGTGAAGGTCGGCGACGAGGTGGAGGTGGAGATCCTTCGCATGGAGGCCGCTCAGCCCAACTCGCCGGACAAGGCCAAGCAGAAGGAGCGGATCACCCTCTCCATGCGAGCCCGTCAGGAGGATCCCTTCAAGACGGCGCTCGCGGAGATCAAGGAGGGTGACCGGCTCCAGGGCAAGGTGGTGCGGCTGCAGCCCTTCGGCGCGTTCGTGGAACTGCGTCCGGGCGTGGACGGCCTGGTGCACATCTCCGCGCTCTCCGAGCGCCGCATCGCGCACCCGCGCGACGTGGTGCAGGTGGGCGAGACCATCTGGGTGCAGGTGGAGAAGATCGACGCGAACGACAAGCGCATCGGCCTGCGCCGCATCACCGAGGAGGAGGCCCAGCGCCCCGCCGAGGAGCGTCCGGCTCCGGCGGCCGTCGAGGAGAAGAAGCCCGCCGAGCCTCCCGCGCCTCGCCCGAAGGTGGGCCAGGTGGTGGTGGGCAAGGTGGACCGCATCGAGCCCTACGGCGTGTTCCTCGTGTTCCCGGGCGGCAAGGGTCTCATTCCCGCTTCCGAGACGGGCACCGAGCGCGGCACGGATCTGCGCAAGAAGTTCTCGCTCGGCCAGGAACTGAAGGTGGCCCTCGTGGACATCGACGCCTCCGGGAAGATCCGCCTCTCCATCACCGCCGCCGAGCGGGCCGAGGAGCGCGCGGAAGTCGAGGCGTGGACGAAGAGCCAGCAGCCCGTCGGTGGTGGCAAGAAGGGACTGGGCACCTTCGCCGATCTGTTCAAGCAGAAGCCGGGCAAGTAGCGCGCCGGAATCGCTCGCACGGGGAGCGCGGGGAAGGAAATCCGCGCTCCCGGGCGTCCGATAAAAACAGTTGACGCTCCCGGGGGAGGGCGGTACTAACCCTCCCACTTCGCCGCGGGGTGGAGCAGCCTGGTAGCTCGTCGGGCTCATAACCCGAAGGTCGCAGGTTCAAATCCTGCCCCCGCAACTCAACAGGCCAGAGACCCTGTTGGAAATAATAGACAGAGTCTCTGGTGTTTGACATAGAGCCGCAAACGATATCGCGGGGTGGAGCAGCCTGGTAGCTCGTCGGGCTCATAACCCGAAGGTCGCAGGTTCAAATCCTGCCCCCGCAACTCGTCGACGAGGCCCCGCTGGAGATCAGCCAGCGGGGCTTTGTCATTGAAAGTCTCGGTGTTCGCTGCCGACATCGAGCGGTATCGCGGGGTGGAGCAGCCTGGTAGCTCGTCGGGCTCATAACCCGAAGGTCGCAGGTTCAAATCCTGCCCCCGCAACTCTGCAGATGAAGCCCCGCTGGCGATGAGTCAGCGGGGCTTTGTCGTTTCCGGCATCGGGCTTCAGCCTGTGCGCTCGTGGTGCTCTTCCAGGTACGCCGCGAAGCCCGCCTTGGACTGGATGCGGAACTCGGGCAGGCGCGCGAGCGCCTCGGGCTCGAACGCGTATTGCTCGCACACGAGGCTCGCCCGCAGCGCGTTCTCCGGACCTCCCGTGAAGGGCAGCACCTCGTGCGTCAGGTCTCCCCGGAAGTGCACCAGCATCCCCGGCTTTGGGTGCACCTCGCCCGAGGAGTGGCTTCCACGTGAGAGCACCAGAGCGCCTCCCTTCGCGCCCTCGGGCACGCTCAGGTAGAGCACGCTCACGTGCTTGGGTCTCGCGCCCGGGACTCCGCTCGGCACCTGCAACGTCGCGTCGACGTGCCGGCCCACGCTCCGTCCGGGCTCCAGCAGCAGCAGGTTGAGATAGAAGGCGTTCGGTCTCCGCAGTGCCTTCCTCGAACCGAAGAGCCGCTCGTGCCAGGGCCGCAGCCCGCGCCAGCTCTCCGGGTTCATCACCAGCTCCAGGTAGTCCTGGATGAAGGGAAAGCGCTCCTCCAGCTTCGTCCGCCCCGCCTCCGTGAAGATGAACGCGAAGCCCTTGCTGCCCTGGAATGTCCCCATCAGCGTGCTCCGCGAAACGAAGCGCGACGAGAGCAGGGCATCCCGCAGGACCTCCAGCCTCGCCCCGCTCATGGCTTCGCGATGGGTGACGTACTCGCTCACGCGCGGGAGTCTAGCGGGTTCCGGCCAGGGCTTCGGGCCCGTGTCGCCATCTCCCAGCACCGGACCTCCATGCTCGGGTGCTCCATCCGTTCGAGAAGGACGCAGAGGCCGCACGAGTCCGTAAGGCCCTGCAGCGGTTGGTGACGGCCCTGAAGCGGGGCGTGCCCAAGAAGGCATGCAAGATGCCCGGCTATTAGCCAGACGCGCTCCGTCAACCAGGCCCCACCTCGCTCACAAGGAGACCCTCCAGGAAGGAAATCGGCTGGGAGGATTGTCACAATCCGGCAACCCTGGAATAGACTCCCAGTCACCTTCCTACTTGCAGGCCCGATGACCGAGTTCCTCGCTGCCATCCTCGCCTTCCCGACCGTGCTCTTCACCATCCCCTTGGGGGTGGTCGTTGGCTACTGGCTCACCGTCATGGTGGGCGCCGTGGGCGTCGATCTGCTCGACGGAGACATCGGGGACTTCGCGCTGGGGGCCAAGGCGGGCGCGCTCGAAGGGGGCGTGAAGGGCGCGGTGGAGGGGGGCGCCAAGGCGGCGCTCGAGGGCGGTGCCAAGGCCGCCATGGAAGGGGGCGCCAAGGCGGCGCTCGAGGGCGGCGCCAAGGATGGGGTGTCCTTCCTCGAAGTGCTCGGCTTCGGCGGCGTCCCGGTGACGGTGTCCGTCAGCTTCGTGGTGTTCCTCTCCTGGCTGCTGTCGCTGGCCTTCGCCCACCCGGCCAAGGAGGCGCTCGGCTTCCTGCCTGGCGCGCTCGTCAGCGGAGGTCTCGCGACGCTGTGCCTCGCGGTGGGCCTGGTGCTCGCGGGCCTGGCGGTGCGGCCTCTGCGGCCCATGTTCGCCATCCACCAGGCGCCTCGCCGTGCCGAATTGATGGGCCGCGTCTGTGTCATCGCCAGCGGGAACGTGGACGCCAAGTTTGGTCATGCCACCTTCGAGGATGGCGGCGCTGGTCTCATCCTCCACGTGGTGTGTGACAAGGCCAATGAGCTCAAGCGTGGCCAGAAGGCACTCATCCTCGGTTATGACGCCACTCGAGATGCCTACGAGGTGGAGCCCGTGGACTGGCTGCTCCCCGAGGAAGTGGAGCACTTGAAGGATCCGCTCACTGCCGCAGCGCTTGCCCGAGACAGGGCTCGCACCCGGTAGCAGCTTTCACAGACACTCGCAGTGCCGCGCCGGAGGCTGTTCGCGGGGGGCTCCGGTCGCGTGATAGAAGGTCCCCCGGTCTACTCGTTCGGGAAAACGCACCGACATGGAACTGCCAATCGTCGCATCCGGAATCGTCGGAGGACTCTTCTTCACCTTCTGTGCCGCGTTCATCGTCTCCAGGTTCTACCGGCAGGTGGATCAGGGACGTGCGCTGATCATCAATCCCTTCAAGGGTGAGCCGATCGTCACCTTCACCGGTGCCGTCGTATGGCCCATCATCAACCGGGCCGAGGTGATGGACATCGCCATCAAGACGGTGGACATCGATCGCCGCGGCAAGGAAGGGCTGATCTGCCAGGACAACATCCGTGCGGACATCAAGGTCACCTTCTTCGTCCGGGTGAACAAGACGCGCGAGGACGTGCTCAAGGTCGCCCAGTCCATCGGCTGCGCCCGCGCCAGTGATCAGGAGACCCTCGAGCACCTCTTCGAGGCCAAGTTCTCCGAGGCCCTCAAGACGGCCGGCAAGAAGTTCGACTTCAAGGACCTCTACACCGAGCGCGAGGCCATCAAGGACGAGGTCCTTCGGGTGATCGGCAAGGATCTCAACGGCTACATGCTCGAGGACTGCGCCATCGACTTCCTGGAGCAGACCCCGGTGGAGATGCTGGACAAGGACAACATCCTCGACGCGGAGGGCATCCGGAAGATCACCGAGCTCACCTCGTTGCAGAACATCTCGACCAACGAGTTCCGGCAGAACGAGCGCATGAACATCACCAAGCGCAACGTCGAGTCGGACGAGGCCATCTTCGCCCTCGAGCGCCAGCGCGCCGAGGCGGCCGCCAAGCAGAAGCGCGAGATCGACTCCATCCAGGCCCGTGAGACCGCCGAGGCCGAGCGCGTGAAGGCCGAGGAGTACGCCAAGCAGCAGCTGGCGCGCATCAAGGCCGAGGAGGAGATCCAGATCAACGAGCAGAACAAGAACCGCCAGGTGGAGGTGGCCCAGAAGAACCGTGAGCGCGTGGTGGGCGTGGAGTCCGAGCGCGTGGAGAAGGACCGCTCGCTCGAGGCCATCAATCGCGAGCGCGAGGTGGAGCTGTCGCGCATCGGCAAGGAGAAGCAGCTCGAGGCAGAGAAGAAGGCCATCGCCGACGTGGTGCGCGCCCGCATCGCCGTGGAGAAGACGGTGGCCGAGGAGGAGGAGCGCATCAAGGATCTGCGCGTGAAGGCCGAGGCCACGCGCCGCAAGGACGCGCTGCTCATCACCGCCGAGGCCCAGGCGCAGGAGAAGCTCGTCAAGGACATCAAGGCCGCCGAGGCCAGCAACGAGGTGTCCAAGTACACCGCCAAGGAGAAGCTCACCCTGGCCGAGGCCGAGCTGCAGGCCGCCGACATGACGGCCAAGGCGAAGATGCGTCTGTCCGAGGGCATCCAGGCCGAGGAGGCCGCTCATGGGCTCGCCGAGGTGCGCGTGAAGGAGGCGGACGCGCTGGCCGTCGAGAAGCAGGGCATGGCCACGGTGCGCGTGAAGGAGGCCGAGGCCGCCGTCATCGAGAAGCAGGGCGTGGCGCAGGCCGCCGTCCTCAAGGAGCGGGGCCTGGCCGAGGCGCTCGCCGCCAAGGAGCGGGGCCTGGCCGAGGCCGCCGCCGCCCGCGAGAAGCTGCTCGCCGAGGCCGTGGGTGAGAAGGAGCGGGGTCTGGCTCGCGCGAGCATTGGCGAGGCCGAGGCCCAGGCCATCCAGAAGCGCGGCGAGGCCGAGGCCGTCGCCATCCGCGAGAAGCTGCTCGCCGAGGCCAAGGCCATCGAGGAGAAGCTGCTCGCCGAGGCTCGTGGTCTGGCCGAGAAGGCCGAGTCCATGAAGCTGCTCCAGGGCGCCACCCGCGAGCACGAGGAGTTCCGCCTGCGCCTGCAGAAGGAGCGCGACGTGGAGCTGGCCTCCATCCAGGTCCGCAAGGACATCGCCGCGTCCCAGGCGCTGGTGCTCTCCGAGGCGCTCGGCAAGGCCAAGGTCAACATCGTCGGCGGCGACGGCCAGTTCTTCGAGCGCTTCATCAAGGCCATCACCGTGGGCCAGTCCCTGGACGGCGCGCTCGACCAGAGCGAGACGCTGCGCAAGGCCTTCGCGGGCTACCTCAACGGCGAGAAGGATCTGCCCGCGGACCTGAAGGAGATCCTCTCCAAGCCGGGCCTCACCAGCGACGCGCAGAACCTGGCCATGGCCGCCCTGCTGCACCGCATGGCGCCCAGCCCCGCCGCCGCCGCTGCCTCCAACCTCAAGTCGCTCGTGGAGGCCGAGCCGGCCCCCGAGAAGACCCAGGGCTGAGCAGGGCAGTCGTCCCCCGGTCACTCGCCGCGCCTCATGAATCCGGGGCGCGGTGACACGGTTTGAAGACCCTCACCCCTGTCCTCCGCTGGAGGGCGGGGGCTCCATTTCCCGGTGAACTGACGATGGCAACTGAAAGCCCCACTCCCGCGTCGGGCGAGGCCACGCTGGAGGGCGGTAGCTACGAGGTCATCCGTGCGCGCCTGCTGTCCCAGGCCGAGGCGCTCGGCTCCAAGGCCACGGACCTCAACGAGCGGCGCAAGAAGCTCTTCGGCGGTACCGAGCTCACCGTCATCGGCAACGAGCGCGTCCGCACCGAGAACAACTGCGTCCCGCGCGACATCGTCGGCATCGGGAAGTACCTGCTCTTCGGCTACAACGTCTTCATCGGCCTGAAGAAGGAGACGGCCGTCGCGGACGTCTTCTCGCTGCACAAGTTCGAGAAGACCGCCGAGGGCTTCGACTTCTCCCAGGTGCCGTCCTCCGAGGCCGGCGGGTTCCTGCAGGACCCGCGCTTCGTCAAGGACTTCGGCGAGCTCTACAAGTACTACAAGGACGCGAAGCTCCTTCAGCTCCGCCGCAATGAGACCAAGCTCCTGGCCATCTTCCAGACGGGCCAGTCCGAGCGCGACATCAAGGTCTTCCGCTTCGCGCTCGATGTGGAGGGCAACGCCACCTACATCGACAACCAGGGCGAGCGCGATCACGTCTTCCCTCCGTCCCACGACTTCGAGTGGAAGGTGGCCACGCGCGAGGACTACGTGCTCGGGCAGCACCCGCACGTCAACGTGCTGGACCAGGTCTTCGTTGAGACGGTGAAGGGCGACCTCACCGTCAAGGTGGAGAACAACACCGCGGACGGTCTGGGCATCTACCGCGAGCCGGTGGAGGACCCGGATCAGTCACTCGATGACGCCGAGTTCGCCTACGCCCAGGTGGGCGCGCTCATCCTCCTGCGCGTCCTGCCCTTCCGCGAGCAGAAGTACCGCTACCTCGTCTTCAATACCCGCACCCAGCACGTGGTGCGCATCGACGCCATCGGCCAGGCCTGCATCCGCCTCCCCGAGGACCAGGGCATCGTCTTCCCGGGCGGCTACTACCTGCAGACGGGCGACTTCAAGGTCTTCGAGGGCATTGGCGAGGGCCTGCGCTTCATGCGCGCCATCCGCTCGCCCAACGGCGAGGACGTCCTCTACGTCTTCTTCCGCAACGACGAGGGCGCCTACGTCCTCTTCCCATACAACCTCGTGCGCAAGGAGGTGCAGAACCCGCTGCTCGGCAACGGCTTCAGCCTCTTCGCCGACGGGCGCATGGTGGTGTTCCGATCCACCTCCAACGAGCCCACTCGCGTGCACCCCATGCAGGTGTGGCAGACGCCTTTCGTCTCCGCCGAGCACGCCGCGAAGATGCCGCCCGCCCCCGGCTACCTCGGCAAGGTGGGCAACGCCGAGCTCGTGCGCGGCATCTCCGATGCGCTGACGCTCGTGCGCATGGCCCGTTCGGACAAGCCCTCGCGCCGCACCTACGAGGACCTCGCCGCCGCGGCCACGCGCATGCTCGATGCCTTCTACTGGCTCGGGCACGAGGAGACGTCGCTCCAGGAGGGGATTGAGACCCTGCGCCGCACCTCCGAGCTCATCATCGATGAGTTCGAGAAGGTGCTCGCCTTGCGCAAGCGCGCGACCGACGCCATCACGACCGCCCAGGCGGCCCAGGAGCAGGTGCTGCTGCGCGTGCGGCCCGAGGAACTCCAGAGCGCCGAGGGTTTCATGAATGCCCTCTCGGATCTGCGCAAGCAGCGCGGCCAGCTCATCACCCTCAAGGAGATCCGCTACATCGACGTGGCGCGGCTCGAGGCTCTCGAGAAACAGGTCATCGAGGAGACCGACCGTGTCAGCGCGGATGCCGTGCAGTTCCTCCAGCGCGGCGAGGCGCTCCAGCCCCTGGCCGAGCGACTGGACGTGCTGTTGCAGAAGCTGGAGCCCATCCAGACGACGACGGAGTTGGCCCCGCTCGGCGAGGACATCGAGCAGGTGGGCAAGGGCCTGGAGGTGCTGAGCGAGACGGTGGGCGGCCTGCAGGTGGGCGATCCGCTGGCGCGCGCTCGCATCCTCGAGGGCATCTCCGAGCTGTTCTCCCGCCTCAACCGCGTGCGCGCGGGCCTCAACGTCAAGCGCAAGGAATTGGTGGGCCGCGAGAAGCGGGCCGAGTTCGGTGCCCAGTTCAAGCTGCTCGGCCAGGCGGTGGAGAGCGCGCTGTCCGTGGCGGACTCGCCGGAGAAGTGCGACGAGGGCCTGTCACGCCTCACCGTGCAACTGGAGGAGATGGAGGGGCGCTTCGGCGAGTTCGACGAGTTCCTCGGCCAGCTCACCCAGAAGCGCGAGGAGCTTCTCGAGGCCTTCGGACAGAAGAAGCAGGCGCTGGTGGACGAGCGCCAGCGCCGCGCGCAGAACCTCTTTGGCGCTGCCGAGCGCATCCTCACCGGCGTCAACCGCCGCGCGAAGTCCTTCAAGGACGAGGACGAGCTCAACGCCTACTTCGCGTCCGACTCGATGGTGCAGAAGCTGCGGCAGCTCGCGCAGCAACTGCTCGAGCTCCAGGACAGCGTGCGCTCGGACGAGGTGCTCAGCCGGGTGAAGACGGCGCGCCAGGACGCCCTGCGCGCGCTGCGAGACCGGAACGACCTCTACGAGGAGGGCTCGGGCGCCCCGGTCATCAAGTTCGGCAAGCACCGCTTCAACGTCAACACCCAGCCGTTGGATCTGACGCTGGTGCCGCGCGATGGCGCGCTCTACCTGCAGCTCACCGGCACGGACTACGCCCAGAAGCTGGAGGACCCGGAGCTGGAGAAGTACCGCGAGCTCTGGGAGCAGCACGTCGTCTCCGAGACGCCCCAGGTGTACCGCTCCGAGTACCTCGCCGCGCAGGTGCTGCTGGACGCGGAGGAGGGGAAGGGGAGCGTGACGCTGGCGGCGCTGCACCAGGCGGTGCTGGAGCAGAACGGGCTGCTGGAGAAGGTGCGCGCGTACTCGGCGGACCGGTACGACGAGGGATACGAGCGCGGCATCCACGACGTGGACGCGGCGGCCATCCTGGAGAAGCTGCTCGCGATGCACACCGGGGCGGGGCTGCTTCGCTTCGCGCCCACGCCGCGAGCCTGGGCGGCCCTCTTCTGGGCCTTCGGCGGCGAGGGCGAGGAGAAGACGCTACTCCACCGCCGCGCGCGCAGCCTGCACCGGCTCCGCGTGGCCTTCGGCGAGTCGGCGGAGTTGGTGGTTCTCGGCAACGAGGCCGGTGAGCGCATTGGCGCCTTCCTGAAGGCCTCGGGCGTGCAATGTGGCCCCGCGGAGGCCCGGCTCGCCGGGCGCTACCTGGTCGAGGAGCTGGGCGTGGACAGGCCCCGCTTCACCACCAGCGGCGAGGCGGTGGCGCTCAAGGACGCGCTGCTGTCGCAACTGGACAGGGCGGGGACGCGCTCGGCGTTCGAGGACGACCTGCGCGGACTGGAGAAGAACCTCCCCGAGCGCCTGCGAGTGGTGCGCGCGTGGGTGGAGGCATACCTGGCCCGGCGCGAGGGCGGCCCGGGCGCGGCGGCCCACGTGGCAGTGGAGGCCGCGGTGGTGCTGCTCACCGAGCGTAAGCTGGATCGCGAGGTGGCGGGTGCCCTCACGTCCACCGAGGTGACGGGGATGCTGGGCCAGCACCCGCGCATCCAAGACCGGAAGCTGCCGCTGCGGCTCGACGAGTTCCTCGCCCGGCTGAGCGACTACCGGCAGGTGCGCGTGCCGGCCTATCACGTCTACCGGGCGATGCTGAGGGACATCCTGGAGCGCGAGCGCCGCCGGCTGCGCCTGGAGGAGTTCACGCCGAAGGTGCTGTCGTCCTTCGTGCGAAACAAGCTCATCGACGAGGTGTACCTGCCGCTCATTGGCGCCAACCTGGCCAAGCAGCTCGGCTCGGCGGGCGAGAACAAGCGCACGGACCGCATGGGCATGCTGCTGCTCATGTCGCCTCCGGGCTACGGCAAGACGACGCTGATGGAGTACGTGGCCAGCCGGCTAGGGCTCACCTTCGTGAAGGTGAACGGCCCCGCGCTGGGCCACTCGGTGAAGTCGTTGGATCCGGCCGAGGCCCCGAATGCCACGGCTCGCCAGGAGGTGGAGCGCATCAACCTGTCCTTCGAGATGGGCAACAACGTGATGCTCTACCTCGACGACATCCAGCACACGGACCCCGAGCTGCTCCAGAAGTTCATCTCGCTGTGCGACGGCCAGCGCCGGGTCGAGGGCGTGTGGAACGGCAAGACGCGCACCTATGACCTGCGCGGCAAGAAGTTCTGCGTGGTGATGGCCGGCAACCCGTACACCGAGACGGGCGAGCGCTTCCGCATTCCGGACATGCTCGCCAACCGCGCGGACACCTACAACCTGGGTGACATCCTCGACGGCAAGGAGGACCTGTTCGCGCTGAGCTACGTCGAGAACGCGCTCACGTCGAACGGAGCGCTGGCGCCGCTCGCCACTCGCGAGCCGGGTGACATCTACAAGCTCATCCGCATGGCGAAGGGCGAGGAGGTGCCCACCGGCGAGCTGTCCTACGGCTACGCGGCGGCGGAGCTGCAAGAGATTGTGGCGGTGTTCCAGCGGCTGTTCCGAGTGCAGCAGGTGCTGCTGAAGGTGAACCTGCAATACATCGCCTCGGCGGCGCAGGACGAGCGCTTCCGGACGGAGCCCGCGTTCAAGTTGCAGGGCAGCTACCGCAACATGAACAAGGTCACCGAGAAGGTGGTCGCGGCGATGACGGACGACGAGCTGGAGCGGCTCATCGACGATCACTATCAGGGCGAATCGCAGACACTCACCACGGCGGCTGAGCAGAACCTGCTCAAGCTGCAGGAGCTGCGCGGGCGGCTGACACCGGAGAAGGCGAAGCGCTGGGAGGAGATCAAGCAGGGCTTCGCGCGGGTGAAGCGGATGGGCGGGAAGGAGGACGATCCGGTGGCCCGGGTGACGGGACAGCTCAGTGCCATCGAGGAGCAGCTCGGCTCGGTGGCGGGGGCGGTGGTGCGGGCGGCGGAGGTGGCAAGCCAGCCGTCGGGTCCGAGCCCGGTGGCCGAGGTGACGCCGCGGCTGGAGGCCCTGCGCGAGGCGTTGCTGGAGCTGGCGCGGAGGGAGACACCTGCGCCGGTGGTGCAGGTGTCTCCGGGGACGGACCTGACGCCGTACCTGCAACACCTGGCGAAGATGCTGAAGGCGCTGGCCGAGCGCTCGGTAGCGGCGCCGGCGCAGACGGCGGACCTGGGCCCGGTGATGGAGCAACTCACACAGGCGGTGAGGACCATGGCGGAGCGCCAGCCGGTGGCCGCCGCGCCTGTTTCGGCACCGCCCGCGGACCTGGGGCGATACATGGAGCAGATGTCCCAGGCGGTGAAGGTGATGGCGGAGCGGACGCCCGCGCAGTCACTGCAACGGGCGGCTGCGGCGCCACTGCCTGCGGACGTGGGCCGGCAGTTGGTGCTGGTGGAGAGCGCGCTGGCGCCGCTGGAGCGGCTGGCGAAGCGGACACTGCAGAGTGGCGAGGAGAGCCTCAAGGCGATGCAGGTCTGGCAGGCCGTCACCGAGGCGCTGGAACTGCTCCAGGCCATGCAGCGCCCGGTGGGTTGAGGCACCCGACCCGAGCCAACAACCCCGCTTCCTCTTCGGAAAGGGAGCGGGTGAGGGGAGCCATGCGCCCGGGACAGCTCAGTCGTCGTCTGGCTGCTCGGTGCGCTTCAACTCCTCCAGCGGGGGCCTGCGAACCAGCACCCGGAGCCCGCTGTCGCGCGAGTACCCGACGGAGTAGCTCTGGCCGGCGATCTCCACCCGAGCACCGTGGGGAGGCCTCGGGTGGGCGCTCAGCCAAGTATCTGCTTCCTGCCGGGTTCCAAAGGAGCAGAGCGGGAGAGTGGGCTCTTCTGAATCAACATTCCCGAGGAACCGCTCGAAGCTGTGCAACTGGCCGCTCTCAAAGTCGAACGTCTTCCTCAGGAGTTCCGCCCAGTCCACTCGCGGCGTCCTCTCCTTCTTCGGCTCCTTCCTGGCCGCTGTCTGTTGGGCGGGTGGGTCCGGCAGTCGCACCGTGCCGGGGGCCGGCAGGCGCCCCTCCGCGGCCTCCCGCGCCAGCGTGAGCAGTTGCTCGGGCGAGCGGGGGTATGCTGGGGGTGGCAGCGCGCCTCCGCGTAGTCCACGTGCTCGAAGCTCCCGGCCGACGCGCTCGTCAGCGAGTAGAGCGAGAAGGGGGCCGACTCGAAGGCGTAGCGGATGGGCTGGGACAGGTCCTCCCGCAGTGGAAGCTTCCGTGGTGACCGGCCACTGCCGCGTCACGTGCGAGAGGCTGCACGGGATGCGCAGCGCGGGCCCTTCACCCCCGACGATGCGCGCCGCCTCCCCCTCGGCGCCGGCACCGGCGAAGAGCGCGAGCTCCCCGGGCCCGGTCACCTGCGCGAAGGCGAAGCGCCCCTGGCCGACGGGAAGGGCGAGCACGTCCCCTTTCGTCGCGCGTGCGGGCCGGGCGGGAGAGTCCTTCGGAGCAGCCAGACGCTGCTTCAGCTCCGCGAGCTGCCGCGCGAGCTCCTCCAGGTGGCCGCAGGACGACCTTCTCCTCGCGCTCAATGATATCGAGGCGGAGGATCTGCGCGGTCGAAACGTCGGGCTCAGCCGGATCTGCTCAAGGTTCGGGGTGGACTACCCGATCAGGCAGACCGGCTACGCTCGCAGCAACCGGCGCTTCTACTTGGATCCCGATGTCGCGAAGACGGTCATTGAGCTCACGAAGAAGGAGCACCCCTGACTCGCAGAGTCAGGCGAGGGCGCTGCGCTGTCGCTATCGTACAAGGACAGCTGGATCAAAGACGGCTGGATCGTCGAACACGTCCCAGCCAATTGACTCGAACGCGCTCCAATTGAACTTGTAGTTCAACGGGGGCAGCTCTCCATAACGCAGAACGTACGTGAGGAGGAGGCGGCCCTCGAGAGCGTAAGCGGTGTCCTTCGACGACGTCGGAGACCAGCGGACCCGCAGATTCGACAACGGAAAATACCGGTTGAAGTGGAAGAACGCATACCTCCACCCGGCCATGTGCCCAGTCTTGCCCCGGTTCATGGCGCATTTGCGGAAGCTCTCGAGTCGGCTGCGCAGCGTCGCTACACCTTCTCCTGCCTCACCGATGTCCAAGATGCCAAGGTCATCCGCACCGGCAGCTCTGGCGATGCGTGTTCCTGCGGAGATGACGTAGGCGCCGGGCTGAGCAGGAACGTCTTCAGGGCTCACGCTCGCCAGCGGCGTCCATTCTGTCCAGCCTGACCAATCGAAGTCTCGATATTGGGCCAGTCGGTCGATAGTCTTCAGCATGAGTATCCCCCAGGTTGCTGGGCTTCTCGGGATGGCGGCGGCGGGAATCGAACCCGCCACTCGCAACTTCTGGCTAGAGCGCTCCAACTCGGTCGAGCGCCGTTTCCGTAAGACTGCCTAGCACGGCAGTGCCCCTATCTCTCCTATGCGAATGGGTGGCACCCTACCCCAAGAATGGGTCCAGGCAAGCTTCAGGCGCAGCACCTTCACGATCGAGACGAGCGAGCCGATGAGCAGCACCATGGCCCAGATGAGCGCGAGCATGGCGACGACGATGGCCCCCATCGCGTCCATGATGACAGAGGCTCGTGCTGCAAGCCTCCATTCTGCGGAAACGAGTGAGGGCCTACTCAGCATCGCATGGAGCCTGTAGGATTGACCGCCCTCAAGAGACATGGGGTTCATCATGACCGACAGGGACATCTCACACACTGCAGGCGACCATCATTAGACGAGCTCTCTCATGACTGTATCCGCTGGAGCGCGAAAGCTGTTGATCCATGAACTCTTACAGGCGCTTTCAACACTCTCTGGCGTGGAGTGGGAGCCACTTGCACACCGACTGACTGAGCGCATGGCGGGGGTGAAGCTGCGCCACCGGGGACAGGGCGTCGCCGGAAATCCGCTGGGTTATACGCTCGATAGCTACTCGGATAACGGCACCATCGCCGCAGAGTATGGGACTGAGGCGGGCTACTTCAAGGATCTCCAGAAGCCGAAGCGCGACTTCGAGCACGTTCGCAAACTTTTGCCTTCTGCTGAGATCATCTACCTCCTCAGCAATCAGACCGCGACTGCCAGCAGAGAGATGGAACTCCTCAACTGGCACGTGGAGGTTGCCTCCACGGAGGGAATCTTGCTGTATGTGCTGACCGCTCGCGACATTGCGGAGTTCATCGTCGACAACGTCCTTGAGAGCGACGCCTTCGCCGAGGAGATTGGCGATCACTTTGAACCCCTGCGGCGGCTCCGTGAGCTTCATGCGGCATCGAACCTGGTGCCGGGCGCTTCGAGCGGCGTCGTGGCGCGGAAGAATGTGGAGGAGAGAATCCAGGAACTCCTGGAGGCTCATCAGGTCGTCCTGTTGTCAGGAATCAGCGGCATCGGCAAATCAGAGTCGGCCATCGCCGTTGCCAATGCGCTCCGTCAGGATTTTGACTGGAGTATCTGGACGAGCGGTCTGAAGATCCGGAGCGCTGCAGACTTGCGCTCGGTGGATGTGACGCGCCGCGGCTTGCAACACAACCTGCTGGGCATGCTGTCCAACCGCTCGTGTCTGCTCATTCTCGATGACCTTCAAACTGAGGCTCCGATAGAGCAGGTCCTTGGTGAGCTCAAGGCGAGTTGTGGCCCTTCTGCGCGAGTGATCGTCACTTCGCAGCTCACCGCGAGCAGGCCTTTCACCATCGAGATGCCCCTCCTTGAAGAGTCGGAGGCCAGGACTCTTCTGGAGTATGATGCGCCAAAGTGTCCGGACTCCGTGTTTCGCGCGATCTGGGCGGCCGTCGGAGGCCATCCGATGGCACTGCGCCTGCTCAATGGCTCCGCGCGCGAAGGAGGGACCTGGTCAGACACGTTGGCCGATGCTCAACAGGTGGGCAAGCTGGCCGTTCTCGAGAAGGCCGTCCGCTTGGTGGATCTCGTCTTTGCTCGCTGGCACTCGGTCGTGGAGGATGTGCTCGCGTTGTTCAAATGGTGCGGCAGCGCCAGGGTTCACGCGGAGTTCGCCAGGAAGGCGGTCGGCCCGAACGCCATTCTGACGCTACGAAGGCTGGGGATGATCGCCACCGATCAGCCCGACACGATCCGACTGCACGACATCGTCTGGTCGAGCCTGCCAGACCTTGCTCCCCCACTCTCGGTTCCAGAGGAGCGCTTCGAGCAGGCCCTGGATACGTACGTGAGAACTCTTGCCGCTGATGACGCTCAGACCTTGGCCCTGAATCATCTGGCGAGGGTGCATCAGTCGCTGCTCTACAGGCTTACGTTCTCCCCTCGTCGTCGCGATGGACATCTCTATGCCTGGTTGCACCGTCGTGGCTTGGAGGCTGACACGCCAGACATGATCCCGGAGCCGCAAGAGTACGTAGAGCGGGCCTTGCGGAATCCCGCTGACGATTTCGCCGCCCAGGTCGCGGCCGAGCTGGCGGAGGCTGTCGTGTTCCTCTCGAAGGACAAGGCGGTTACGCCCGAGCAGCAGCAGGTGCTCCTGCAGCCGTTCGACGCATTGATCGCGAGCCCTGACATCGCCTCCTCCGCGAAGAACCATGTGCGGCATCACAGGGCCAAAGCGCTCAAGCGGATGGGACAATACGAGGAAGCAGTGACTGAGCTGGAGGCGCTGCTCTCCGAACTCGGGGAAGCAGGGACTCCCCCTGCGACCCGACTCCTTCTGGCGCGAACGCTCACGGAACTGCCGAAGGGCTCGCCCGTCAAGAACCCGGGGGGACGAGCGAAGGCGTTGCTGCTGAGCCTGCTTGAGGACGCGAAGGAGCACCCTGCGGGAGCGAGCGCATCGGTGACCCTCGCCGCGGCAGAGTTGCTCCGGCGCAGCGTCGTTGGCGTCGAAGTCGTGAGCGTCATCCCGGAGTTCTCGGAGCTGCTGGAGTCTCTCATTGTCGCGGCCACTAGGCGAGGTTTGGAGCAGGGGCCGCTGACATTCGCCGCGTTGGCAACCGCTTGGCAAGCGGCGGATGAAGAGGCGTTCTGGCGCATCTTCAAGGCTATGCCCATCCCGTCACTGGAGAGCATCACGAGAGACAGTGAGCTGGTCGCATGGGGTGAGATCCTTGTCGCTGCCGCGGAGCATGATCAGGAGGGCAGCAAAGGGCTGTTGGAGGAGGCGCTGACCTTCTTCTCCAAATCGACGAGCCACTACGCCCAGACGCACGCAGCGGACGTGCTGATCAAGTTGGAGAGAGCTCCCGAAGCAGTCGCCCTCCTGACGAAGTTGCTGGGTCAGCCGCTGAAGACGAATGAGAAGGCTTGGACTCTCTTCCGGCTCTCGCAGGCGCACGAGAAAGCGGGAGAGCTCGGTGAGGCATGCAAGGTGGCGGAACAAGCAGTGGCATGCCTTCCTGTCGACAACAAGCATCATGCCAGGTTCGTAGAGCGGCATGCGAAGCTGTTGTCGGCTCTGGATGATCGGAAGTTCCCTGAGTAGACCTGTTGGGCATCCGGGGGCCGACCGGGTGGTGGCGCGGTACGCGCGCTCTGGTAGCGTGCTGCGAGGGCATGGCGACGCCGAACGAGTTCATCGACTTCGAGCTGGAGCGGGGCGCCACGGCGCGCTGCTTGTCCGGGAATGGGGGCCGTCAGGTACGCCAGCACTTGGCGCCTGCCTCCACATCTCACGCAGGCGAACACGTCCAAGATGAAATGGAGTGCAAGCAAAGCGAAGTGAATCGACTCCATGTCCTCGCGAGAGCGAACATGAGCACGCGCTTGGTCGAGAGCAGCAAGGGCCTCATCCACGAGGGGGATTGTAGTCTGACGGGTCGCGATTGCTTCGATGTTCTCGGGAACACGCAGCAGGAATCGGACTCCACGTTCCGGCGAGTAGCCGACAGAGTACCGGGTGCCGGCAATAGCCGCTCCGTGCTCATGGCGAGGATCCATCGGCTGCTGTAACCATGCCTCGGCCTGCTCTCGTGTGCCAAAAGAAGGGAACGAGGCAGGAGACGCGTCTGGGTTGAAACAAGCCAGGTAGTCCTCAAGGTTGTGCAGGTGACCACTGCCCCAGATGAAATGGAGCGCGAGTGAAGCCGTCCTGAGTGGCTCCTGACCTGGCGAGAAGCCCATCTCCTCCTGGAGTCTCTGGAGGACAACACAGGCTACGTCGATGTCGAGGTGCATGAGATGAGCTTCCGAGAGATGTGTCTGTGATTGGTTTCCGGCAATATGGTCTCAATTACTGGCCAGCCAGTGCGCCAGTCCCTTTTCGAGATCAGCCAGTGCCGCATCGAGGGTCAGGTAGGTGGCTTTCCCCTCCCACGCCATGCCTCCCTCATCGAGTGCCTGGACGAACGCGCCACTTCCCTCCGTGTGCCCCAATGTTATCCAGCCTCGCTCCCATACCCAGTAGGCGATCGAGGGGTAGTGCGCCATCACCCCAGCGCTTGGCGGTGCCTTCCGTGTCTGGGTCGAACGCCGGGGCTTGGACTGCTTGCGCTCATCGCGCACCGACGCCAGCCACTCGCTCGACGAGCGCCCGTAGAGTCGGCGGCACCAGAAATCAGCGATCTCCTCCACCAGGGGCGCCGACCGGGGGACGAGCCCCCAAGGGGCGCGGGAGTCGTATCGCTCAGCGAAGTGTCGTGCCGCGCGATAGGCCCAGGACTGCATCTCCGCTGGGGACAGCACTCCTTCCAGTGCGTCCTCCACGATGAGCAGAGAGGGGTTCGTGATGATGCGTACGTATCCCCATGACCCCGGCTCGTAGGTGTCCTGGACGTGACGGATCTCGAACAAGAGTTTTCGTAGGCGTGTGGCATCTCGCGCCGAGGATGACTTGATGTACCGCCACAAGGTTGTGACGGCGTCCTTGGCGAGCTGCTGCTGGCGCGCCCACTCCTTTGGGGGCACATGGTGGGGGCGCTTGCGTCTCACCAACTGATCACGTGCGGAGCCTGCGAGGTGCACGAGGAAGTGGGCGCCATCGCGTTCGTCCTGACAGAGAGCCTTGAGTAGCGTCAGCCGGGTCACCGGGAAGTCCTGCCCCTTGCGCAGCGCTCTGGCCATCTCGGCCAGGCTGCGGACCCGGTTGGCGAGCGACTTCCTTTTCTCACTCGTGCTCTGCGCCACGGGAGCCTCTGATAATGGTCCGCCGTGCTTACACTACTTTCTTGGTTTCGTTGCACGCACTGCTTCCAGAGGTAGCTCGGTACGAGACACGGACTACTTTGTGGGATGGTCTACCCGTTGGGAGAAGTGCTTTCCGAGGCCCCGGGCCTCCGGTTACCCTGCGCCCCCGAGCGCGCACCGGTGGGCCCGCTCACCCCCGTTCCCCCTGTCCCCCCACTCGTCCCGCCCGCCCGAGCTTCAGAGGTCCCCCGCAATGTCCCGCGCCACCCCCGATTTCGATCCCGCGTCCGTGGACGTGGAGGGCTTCCTTCGCGACATCCGCGCTCTTCGCGCCGAGATCGATGCCTCCGTCAGCGAAGAGGACCTCAGGCACCTGCGGCGCATCGAGGGTTGGGGTCGCACGGCCACCGTGCTCGGCCTGGCCACATGCTGGATCGCGCCCAACCCGCTGAGCGCCGTCGCGCTGAGCCTCGGCCGCTCCACGCGCTGGTTGCTCATGCACCACGTGGGGCACCGCGGCTACGACCGCGTCCCCGGCGCCCCCGTCGAGCGCACCAGCAAGGGCTTCGCCAAGGGCAAGCGCCGCTTCCTCGACTGGTTCGACTGGATGCTCCCCGAGGCCTGGGTCTTCGAGCACAACGTGCTTCACCACTCGCATACCGGTGAGGACGCGGATCCGGACCTCCTCGAGCGCAACGCCGAGGGCACCCTGCGCAGCCCCGACCGCCCGCTCGCCCTGCGCTACCTCCAACTCTCGTTGCTCGCCATCACCTGGCGTGCCAGCTACTACGCTCCGGAGACGCTCGCCTCGCTCCGGCGCAAGCACCGCCCCGACAGCCCGCTCACCCGCGAGGAGTGGCGCGAGGTGCTGCGCAGCGGCTACGCCCCCTACATCGCCTGGAACTTCGTCCTGTTGCCCGCGCTCTTCCTGCCCCTGGGCGCGTGGGCCTCGTTCAGCGCCCTGTGCAACTCGCTCATGGCCGAGGTGCTCACCAACCTGCACACCTTCCTCGTCGTGGGCCCCAACCACACTGGCGAGGACCTCTACCGCTTCGACTCCTCCCCCGAGGGCAAGGGCGAGCGCTACCTCCAGCAGGTGATCGGCAGCGCCAACTACCGCACCGGTGGCGACCTGAACGACTACCTCCACCTGTGGCTCAACTACCAGATCGAGCACCACGTCTTCCCCGACCTGTCCATGCTCCAGTACCAGCGCGTGCAGCCCAAGGTGCTCGCGCTGTGCGAGAAGTACGGCATCCCCTACGTGCAGGAGAGCGTCTGGACTCGCGCCCGGAAGATGGTGGACGTCGTCGTGGGCAAGAGCTCCATGCGGCGGCTCGCGCCTCGTGAGGCGGCCTCGGCTCCCGGTCCGCTCCCCGAAGTGGCGTGATAGGGTGCGCCCCCGTGCACACCATCTTCGTCATGATCAAGTGTGAGCTGGGGCAGACCTACAAGACTGCGGCGATGATCGCCGACCAGGTCGACGAGGCCTCCGAGGTCTACTCCACCTCGGGTGGGTACGATCTGCTGGCCCGGTTCCACCTCGACAAGGACCAGGACATCGGCCGCTTCGTCACCGAGCGCATCCAGACGCTTCCCGGCGTCAAGGACACCTACACCATCACCACGTTCAAGGCGTTCTGAGCGCGCGGCGACGGAGCCACCTCCCGGCTTCGGTTCGGGCAACTGGTAGGACCATCGGACCAGTTGGCGCGAAACGCGCCCGGAGGGGTCTCCTCCCGCCGGGGGTCGGGTCATGATCAGCAAGGACAACGCCGAGCACTACGTCTGGGGCCAGGGCTGCGACGGGTGGCATCTGCTCAAGCGGCCCGATGTCAGCGTCATCCACGAGCGCATGCCTCCGGGCACCCAGGAGGTGCGCCACTATCACCGCAACGCCCGGCAGCTCTTCTTCGTGTTGTCCGGCCGCGCCACGCTCGAGGTGGGAGGCCGCCGCGAGCAACTGGCTCCGCACCAGGCGCTGGAGGTGGAGCCGGGAGTCGCCCACCAGGTGTTCAATGAGGGCCCGGAGCCGCTGGAGATCCTCGTCATCTCGTGCCCTCCCAGCCACGGGGATCGCGTCTCCGCGCCCTGAGGGGCTGAGCTCCGTCGTCCCACTCCTGGCCCGGCGGTGCTCCGCCTCGCCGGAAGACGGCACGCTGTTGCCCTGAGAACACAGGGACTGCCCCCTCAGGTGAGGTCGGAGTGCCAACGCAAAGTGTCACCGCCATAATTGCGCTCACACCGCACGTTCGGGTTTCTTATGGAACGGCCCCTGTTCCAGCCACTCCGGGTGAATCCGGCGGATTCCGACAATCTGTTTATTCCAGTGAAACAGGAAAAGTGTGCATTGGGGTAAAGGGTTGTGCATGATGTGAGGCGCAAGTGATTTGGGGCCGGCCCGGAGCCCTGGGGGGAATCGAAGGAGGAATGCGCGTGACCATGTCGACCACCCCCATCCGTTTCCTGCTCTACCCGTCACTCGGGGAGGTGCGGGAGCACGTGCGCGTCGAGCTCTTCGGGCGGGCGCTGTCGGAGCGGTTGGGCCGGCCGGTGGTGATGGAGCTCGCGCCCACGTACGAGGCCCTGGAGGCGGAGCTGGCCGCGGGCCGGGTGGACATGGCGTGGGGCACGGCCGAGCAGTGCAATGCCTTCGAGCCGCAGGCTCGGGCGGTGCTGCGCGCGGTGCGCTCGGGGAGCTGCTACTACCACGCGGCCCTGGTGTGCCGCTCGGACGAGCCGCTCACGCTGGAGACGCTCCAGGGCAAGCGGGCCGCCTGGGTGGCTCCGCGCTCCACGGGTGGGCACCTGCTGCCGGTGCGCTTCCTGGAGTCCCAAGGCGTGCGCCCGGACGATGTCTTCTCCGAGCAGCGCTTCCTCGGCACCTACCGCAGGGCCCTCCAGGCCGTGCTCGCGGGCGAGGCGGATGTCGCCTCCGTCTTCTCCAACCACCCGGACGAGTGCGCCATGCGGGCCACCCTGGCCTCCTATGTGGGGGCGGATGAGCCCAAGCTCGCCACGTTCCTCTTCACCGGGCCCACCCTGGCCGACGGCATCATCCTCACCCGGCGCCTGTCCGAGGCGGATGCCGCGCAACTGGTGTCCGTCCTCACGCGGATGAACACGGACGGCTCCGGCCTGGAGATGTTGATGGGGCCCTTCCGGGTGGAGGGCTTCGTCCTGCCGCCGGAGGCTCGGGAGCGGCTCGCGGAGCCGCGGCGGGGGCGCGACGCGGAGTACGTCGTGGCGGAGTTGGACGGGGAGGAGCGCTGCCAGCGGCTGTGGTCGCCCACGGGCAGGGTCTTCGGCCGGGAGGTGAGTGGCGCCGAGGGGCGGACGCTGGTGGAGGTGCTGGGGCCTGAGGCGGGGGAGCCGCTGCGGGCGCTGGTGCGCGCGGTACGCCACGGTGGCGCGGGGGGCCGGATGGAGTACCGCCTGGAGGTGGAGGGAGAGACGCGCTGGTACGCGGCGGAGATCACCCCGTGCGCGCCCGTTGCCGGCGAGACGCAGCCGCGCCTGGGCCTGATGGTGCGCGACGTGACAGGGCTGCGCTCGCTGGAGGAGCCGCTGTACCGTCTGGCCTCCTTCCCGTTGCTGCACCCCGAGCCCCTGCTGGAGCTGGGCATGGACGGGGAGCTGCGCTTTGGCAACCCGGCCACGCACAAGGCCTTCCCGGAGTTGCTGGTCCAGGGCGCGGCGCACCCGATGGTCCGGGCGGCGCTGCAATGGGCCTGGCGGGGCGCTCCCGCGGGAGAGCCCGCGCCCACGGTGCACCTGGACGGCCGGTATTGGGAGCTGACGGTGGCGCAGCTGTGGGATCCGCCGGGTCTGCGGGTGTTCGCCCGGGACGTGACGTTGCGCAAGCAGATGGAGGCGCGGCTCATCCAGGCGGATCGGCTGTCGGCGCTGGGCTCGCTGTCGGCGGCGGTGGGGCACGAGATGAACAACCCGTTGGCCTTCATGCTGGCCAACCTGTCCTTCGCTCGCGAGGAGCTGGAGCGCCTGAGTGAGTCCCTGCGTGAGAAGGGCGACGCCGTGACGCGGGAGATGGACGACGTGCTCGAGGCCTTGTCCGAGACGGCGGAAGGGGCGCTGCGGCTCAAGCACATCGTGCAGGATCTGCGGACGCTCTCGCGCAAGCCCCCGGAGCACCACGCGCGGGTGCAGGTACAGCCGGTGCTGGAGAACGCCCTGAAGCTCATCCGCGGCGAGCTGCACCTCCGGGCGCGGCTGGAGCGGGACTTCCACGAGATTCCAGCGGTGGACGCGGACGAGGCCCGGTTGAGCCAGCTCTTCCTCAACCTGCTGATCAACGCGGTGCAGTCGATGGACCCGGGGGAGGTGGCGAACAACGTGCTGCGGGTCGCCGCCTATACCGGCGAGGACGGCCAGGTGGTGGTGGAGGTACAGGACACGGGCAGGGGACTGCCACCTGAGGCGCTCTCGCGCATCTTCGAGCCCTTCGTCGCCTCGCGGCCTGGCAGCACGGGCCTGGGGCTGTCGGTGAGTCACGCCATCGTGACGAGCCTGGGCGGCACCCTGCGCGCGGAGAGCCGCGAGGGACGGGGCACGCTGCTCATCATCACGCTGCCCGCGGCATGCGGCGAGGTGGCCCAGCCCCAGTTGGCCCGGCTGACCGGCTAGGGACGCGTCCCGTCACTCCCAGGAGAACTCCACCACGTTGTCCAGCGTCCCCACCTGGCGTCCACTCACCCGTGCGCCCGGGAGGCCCACCGCGCGGAACAGGCCCATCAGCCCGCCCTCGTGGTTCAGGTAGAGGAGGAAGTCCCGCTTCGTCACGAGCATGCCGCTCCTCGGCCCCGACCACTGCACGATGATCTCCCCGAAGCTCGCCGCCGCGCGGAAGGCCACCGGCATGTTGTTGATGAGCTGCCTCGGGCCTTCCTTCGCCAGCAGCATGAAGGCCTTGCCCACCACGGAGCCCAGGAAGCTGGGGGCGATTCCTCCCGAGATGCGCCGGACCGCGCTATCGAAGCCGCCGTGCTTCTCGCTCAGCATCCATGCCGCGTTGTACAGAAGGACGAGGTACTCGCTGACGGGATAGTGGAAGAAGCTCTTGTAGGCCTTCTCCCTGTTGCGCGCGAGACACTGAGCCAGCGCCTCGTCTCCCAGGTCCGCGCGGACCGCCTCCATCGCGGTGTGGAAGGACAGCCCGCGCACGCTGTCGGCGGGAGTGACCAGGGACAGCCTTCGCTGCAACTCCAGCTCCGTACCGAGGCCGGATTCTCCTCCCGTGGAGGTGTGTCCGCCGATCATCCGCAGTGCTCTCCCTCTTTCACCAGAACAGGAGAGTGTAGCCCTTATGGATCGCCCGAGACCATGCCCCCGGAGGAGGGGCTGGTGTTCCATCAGGTGGGACGCCAGGGAGACGGGCGCCGGCCGGACTCAAGCGAGGACGGCGTCGCGGACTTCCTCGAGGTCTCCAAACACATAGCGCTGGCGCCGCACGTCATGGCCCAACCACCGTTGGAGTAGCGCGATGTAGGCCTTGGCCTCGGGAGGTTGGCCGGGCTGGAGGACGAGCTTGAGGTGGTTGATGCGGCGCAGGAAGACGGGGAGGGCCCTGGGCGCGAGCGAGGTGGAGAGCGCCCGCAGGTTGCCGGGAAGGACCTCGGGATGGGAGCGCAGGTGGGTATGTCCCAGCCAGCCCACGAGGGCTTCCCGCTTGGCCGGAAGACACAGACCCTGAGCGACGAGCGCGTCCAACAGCGCTGTCCACCGCGCGGTGTCTGCCTCGTGCAGGCTCTCCGCCAGGTGGCACTCCACGCCCACCTTGGGGAGCACGGCCGCGCCCACGTCGAGGCTCAACGCCATGCGCTCCACCCGGTCCGCGACCGGGGCGAGCAGTGCCTCCAACTCGGCGAGGTCCCCCGGCCAGCCGATGCGGGCCAGATAGCCGGGCATCGTGCCGGGCCCCAGGCCCTGGAGGCACAGCCGGACTCCGTCGAAGCGGCGGGAGAACATGGCGCCTACGGCGGAGACCTGTCCTTCCGGTGGCAGGGCCGCCAGACAGTCCACCACCCGGTCCCGGACGGCGGGCGCCAGGGGCTCGCCCCACAGCAGTGCTAGGGATTCCTCCAGCGCCTCCAGGCGGCGCCAGGCCTTCCGCTCGTACTCGATGAAGAAGGAGGGGATGGGCACGGGCGCCGGCGCCCCCTCGACGTCGAACTCCAGGAAGACGTCGCGGATCTCCTCCTGGAGCAGCGTCCCCGGCTCGTCCCAGTGCGCACCGAAGCGGCGCAGGCGCTCCCAGACGGGGTGGACGAACAGCGAGGGTGACAGGGTGAGCCCGGTGTCTCCGCGGCCGGCGAGCACGCCGCGGCTGCCATCGGCGGCGAGGAAGCGGACGCCGAAGTCGGCCAGGGCCTCCTCCTTGCCCAGACGGCACTCGAAGCCAGAGGCGGAGACAGGCGGCAGGAGGCGGGCAATCCGCTCGATGTCCTCCAGTGCCGTGGGAGAGATGAGACGAGGGGAGAGATGGGGCGCGGAGAGTCTCAGGTACTCATTCAGTGCGTGGGCCATGGACTCTCCCCCAGTCGTTGACGGATGGGCGCTCCGGATGCACCCATCGCGGGTTCTACAGGGTTGGCTTTCCTGGGGAGTGCTACTCCCAGGCCTGCGTGGTGCTCAGCTCCTGCGCATTGCCGGAGATGACGTCATCGAGCTCCGCGTCGCTGAGCTCCGTGAGATTCGCAGGCTGCTCGGAGATGATGTGCTCGTTGTTCATGGCGTTGCCCTCCCTTTGTATGTGAAACCCCGGTCCAGAGAGGTCCGTCCCGGGGGCTCTGGCGGCTGGTAATTCCTGTCGCCGAAAGCGATTCAAAAGATAAAGGAATGGCGGGTTGAAAGTCAAAGCAATCGACCTGTCCGCCGCGAGGGGATTGGATGTATTTGATTGCTTCTGAATGATTCACGGACATGGGAACGTGAAAGACGGGGGAGGCTTGCCGCCGGGGATTGCCGCGCCAACTGGAGCCCGCGCGTCCGAGAGGCTTTCAGCCGGAGCGCAGTGCCTCGAGGCCGTCCGCGAGGACGGGCACCACGGTCGCGGTGGTGAACAGCCGGTTGCGATCCGTGAGCACGGGTAGGAGGAGGCACCCCTCGGGGTCTTCCCAGGGAGCATGAACCTCGGGGCGAGGCATCCTCATGATGGGGGCCTGGGCCCAGCCGCCATCGGGTTGCTGGGCACGCAGCAACCAGCGGAGCCCGGCGTGGAGGGCGGGACCGTGGCGTGGGGGCCCTCCGTCGAGCAGCAGCGTCGCGAGGGCGAGCGCCGTATGGAAGGGCGCGGCCTCGCCACCGTTTCCATTGCCCCAGCCCCCGTCGTGCCGCTGCGCACCCAGCACCCAGCGGGCGGCGAGTGCCACCGGTTCGGAGGCTCCACCCAGGAGGGAGAGCAACCGCGCCGCGTGGAAGGTGGCGTAGGTGCGGCCGTGCCACCAATAGGCTTCCCAGAATCCCTCCGGGGCCTGGCAGGCGCGCAGCCTTCGGGCACAAGCCTCGAGGAGGGGGCGGTGGCCCGGAGCTCCCGCCGCGTACAGCGCCTGTCCCGCCAGGGCGGTGACACAGAGGTGGATGTCGCACCAGCTGCTGCCCGGGTAGCTGGCCCAGCCATTGAGTGAGGGCTTCTCGGCGGGGCGATAGGTGCGGAACCCTCCCTCGGCCTCGTCCCAGTAGCGCAGCAACTGTTCGCAGGCCTCGGAGAGCGCAGCGTCCCAGCCGGGTTCGCCACGCCAGTGCGACAGGAAATGCACCACGTTGGCGATGGAGTCCGCGTCCGCGGGCGTCGCCAGGCTGAAACCCCATCCTCCGCCGGGGTGAGGATGACCCATCAACCAATCCCGGGCGCGCTCCAGCGTGGCCGGGTCACCCTTCACCCGGGCCAATGCATGGCCGACATAGGCTGTCACCCATTGGGAGCTGATGACGTCCCGGTCGCCCACCACGAACCGGAAGCGGAAATCCAGCCAGCGGCCGTCCGCCGTTCGCGCGCTCTCCAGGAAGCGCCGGGCCCGCGCGAGGGCCTCGGTGAGAGTGGTCTCCAGCTCCTCCTCGTGTTCCAGGATTGCCTGCATCGGTCCTCCCCCCGTGGGCCGTTCGGCCGCGAGATGACTCACATCCGCTCGAGCATTCTTGCTGGATAGCGGCCGGTTTTCGAGACCGCCCCTGTTTCATCCCTGGGTGGTGGGAATTGCTTACCGCGGTGGCGTTCCTGTCTGGGATTGTGGTCACCGGAGACGATTCCCGCCGGGACGGAGGAGCGTCGCCGAAGCCGGGCCCACTTGGCGCTTCCGCTATGATGGCCCGGCGTCACGGGGACGCATTCCGCGGAGGGCTGTGCATGTGGCGGCGGTGGGGCTTTGTCGCTGGGGCGGCGCTGCTGACCTTGCTGCTCTGGGTGTTCTGGGGCTTCTGGCGAGAGCCCGGGTCTGGCTCCGGGGCCGCGCGCCATCCGGAGAATCCTCCCGGTGGTGCCGTGGCTCGGTCCTCCTGGCTCACTGGTTCCGCCACCCTCCCGTCCGGAGCGCGGGGCACGTTGTCCATCCAGGGCCAGGTCGTGGGGCCGGATGGACCAGTGCCCGGTGTGCTCGTCGCGGCCATCGCGCCACCGTCTCCAGAGTGGCTCTCCCGGCTGCCTCCCCTGGGTGGACGCTGGCCTCGCTTGGGCTGGTCCTGTGACCCGACGCCGGACACACTGACTCTCTTGGGACTGGCCGCAGAGCGCCGGGGCCATGAGCTCCCTCCGCTGGCTCAGGCCGTCACGGATGGTCGGGGAAACTTCCGCCTCGAGAACCTGGAGGAGGGCGTCTTCACGCTCTGGGCGGAGAGCGGAGCGGGCCTGGGTGTGCTGAAGGAGGTCGTCGCGGGGAGTGAAGGCATCGAGGTGCAGATGGGCCCCGGGAGGGTGTTCTCGGGCGTGGTGCACGACGAGCGGGGCAGGGCGGTCGTAGGCGCGCTCGTCACGGCCCTCCAGCGAGACGTGGGACGCTTCATCGAGACGGCCACGGATGAGGAAGGCCGGTTCCAGCTCGGCCCGCTCCCCTGGGTGAACGACGGGGTCATTCTTTCGAAGCAGGGCTTGCTGCCAGCTAGCCGACGAGCGGCCGAGTCCGGGCCCGACCACCACGAGGTGGTGCTGTTCGCGCCCTGGCAGCTCTCGGGCCACGTGGTGGACGAGCGGGGTCCGGTTCCTGGTGTGACCGTCCAGCTCGAGGACATTGCGCAGGTTCCTCCGACGACCACGGACGCGAGAGGACACTTTGGTTTCGAGGGGCTGTGTCGGATGCCATATTTCCTGGTGGCCAGCAGCGAGGGGCGTTACGCCCGGAAGTGGGTGAGCCTCGAACAGGGATTGGACTCGGTGGAGATCCTCCTTGGTGCCAGCGTCAGGCTGAGCGGGCAGGTCACGGATCCATCGGGCCGACCCATCGAGGGTGCGGAGGTGTCTGTCTCCAGGGCGGGGGGGTGGTGGGGCGCGAAGATCCAGCCGACCCAGACGGACTCGCGGGGCAGGTTCCTGAGCGAGCCATTCGAGTCTGGAACGTACGGGGTGAGCATCCAGGCGATGCGGTATGTCCGAAGGGAGCTTCCTCCGCGATTGCTTCAAGCGTCAGAGGAGCTGCGGGTCTCGTTGAAGGAGGCACTGCTCGTGGAGGGGCACACCGTGGATGCGGAGGGCTCACCCGTAGAGGGGGTCGAGCTGAGCCTGGTGCGTGCCGGGTCCGGGGCGTATGGGCCGTCCTTCTCCAGCGCCCGAACTGGTGCGGAGGGTGCATTCACGCTGAATGCTCCCGATACTGGACCCTGGCTGGTGCGCTCGCGCCATCCGGACTTTCGCGAGGAGGACTTCCCGCTCGCCGCGCCTGCTGAGGATGTGCGCCTGGTGATGAGGAACGCAGCATCCCTCGAGGTCGAGCTGGTGGATGAGAAGGGGCGTCCGGTGCGCGATGCGGTCATCCGGCTGACGGACACGCAGCCTGGCTACCCGCGGGAGGTGTCCAGGGCCACCACCAGCGCGGAGGGCAAGGCCGTGTTCCAGGGGATGAAAGCCGGGCGCTACACCTTGTTGACCAAGGGCTTGGGGGGGGCATTGACGCGACGCTCGAGGTGGAGGTGCATGACCTGGAGGCGAGCGAGGTGCTCTTCCAACTCGAGGAGGGCTGGAGCCTTTCAGGCCAGGTCGTGAATCAGGAGGGGAAGCCCATCGAGGGCGCGCGACTCATCGCGTCTCGAGAGGGGGAGTCCGGTCCGCGAAAGCCCTCCGCGGAGACGAAGTCAGGGGCGGATGGATGGTTCAGGATGGCACGCCTGCCGGAGGGCTCCTGGATACTGGGTTCCAACTATGAGAGTGTGCTCGATGCCGAGGCCTCGAGTGGGATGGACGAGGTCGTTGATCCCACCCATGTGCGCGTTTCTCGCGGGTGCACGGACGTCCGGCTCGTGTTGAGGGCCCGGCCGCAGATCCGGGGACGCGTGGTGCGCGAGGATGGCCATCCGATCACGCTGTTCGAGATCTCCCACCAACAGCTGCGCCATCCCGAGGGGAGGTTCTCCGTGCAAGCGTGGGGGTCCGGAGAGCAGACGCTGTATTTCAGAGCTCCGGGGTTCTCCACGCGCTCTCTGCAGGTGCAGCTGCGGGAGGGCAAGGATCTCGAGCTGGGCGATGTGGTGCTGAAGGATCTCCCAGGGGTGAGTGGGCGGGTGCTCGAGGCTGGAACGTCGGCGCCGATCGCAGGGGCCCGGGTGGAGGTAGGCGGGCGGGTCGCCCCCACGCAGCGGGACGGGAGTTTCACCGTGGAGGGAGTGCCAGAGAGGGCGCTGCTTACCGTGACCCACCCGGACTACGCGTCGGTTCAAGTGCCGATCCGGGAGGACTCGCGAGAGGTGTCGGTGGTGCTCGAGCCTGGAGCCAGACTGGAGGGGCGGATCTCATTGGAGGGGGTGCCAGTGCAGTCCGGCTCGGTCTATCTTCGCTCGGAGCAGGGAGGGGTCGTGGCCACCACGGGCTTCTGGGAGGGGCACTACGCCCTGAGCGCCCTGGCCTCGGGTCGCTTCGTGGTCCAGGTGGTGGCGCCGTCCGACGAGGGCCCGGCACCGATGTTCCCGCTGCGGCAGGTGGAGCTCACCCCGGGCGGCAAGGTGACGCTGGACTTCACAGCGCAGGTTGCGGGTGCAGCGCTGGAGGTCTTCGTGCCCGAGCGGAACCTCGAGGTCCATCTCTTCCCGGGGAGCCTGCCTCTCATGGGACCAAAACAAGGTCTGTATACGAAGATCGTGGGGAGCTACATAGGCAAGCCGGTGCGGGAGGGCGTCGTGCGGTTCTCGCGGGTACCCGCGGGGCACTACACACTGTTCGCCATGCGAAGGGACGAGGATGTCACCTCGGTCCACCGGGAAGAGTTGGAGATTCCCTCCGAGGGCGAGCTCTCCTTCTCTCTGTTGCCGCAGTGGACGCAGTACGCTGACTGACCGCGCTCAGCGGCTCCCGTCGCCCATCTGTTGGCGCATGGCCTCGTGCTGCCGGAAGAGCTTCTCGCGCTCCTGCGAGATGAGCTCACGCGCTCGGGGCTTCTGCGCATCGGTCAGTTGTGTCTCCGCCTCGTTGTAGGCACGGGTGTCGTTGTCCTGCATCTCGCGCATCGTGGAGCGCGCCTGCGCCATCCGCTCGTGCATGGCCTCCCTGTTCGGCCCACCCTCGCCGCCAGGACCGCCCATGCCGCCGCCCATGCGGCCCCCACCCATCATCCCTCCACCCATTGAACCGCCCATTCCACCGCCGCCCATGCGGCCGCCACCCATGCCCCCCATGCCACCGCCCATACCGCCCCTGTGACCGCCACCTGAGGGCCGTCCACCCTCTCCGCGCTGGGGACGGAGCTGCTCCAGCTTCTTCTGGAGGGGGGCGTTCTCCTCCTGGAGTTGCTGCTCCCGCTTCTCCATCCAGGCGACCTGTTCGGCGGTGAGGTTCAGCTCCTCTCGGTGCTCGAGCATGACCGCGAGCGAGGACTTGATGACGGGAGGCCCTCGGGGGGCGTCTTCGGTGGCACGCTCGGAGGAGGAGGACTGGGCACAGGCCGCGAGGGAGAGGGTCAGCCACATCCACAGGGGCAGCATCTTCCAAGTCATGGGTGCCACAGTGCCTCCCGCACATGTTGGAATGATGAATGGCGTATTGCGAAAGATGTACGGACCTCCTGGAGATGCCCATGAACCTGTTCCCATCCGCCTGCCTCGCCGTGCTGCTCACCCTGGCCCCCACCACCTTCGCCGCCGCGCCGAAGAAGCCGGCGAAACCCGAGCCGGCCAAGACGGTGCGGGTGGTGCTCCAGACGGAGAAGGGAGAGATCGAGCTGGCGCTCGACGAGTCGCACGCTCCCGGGACGGTGCGCAACTTCCTCGCCTACGTGGACGGCGGTTTCTTCGAGGGCGGAGTGTTCCACCGCACGGTGAAGCCAGACAACCAGCCGAACAACAAGGTGAAGATCGAGGTCATCCAGGGAGGCATCAATCCCGCTCGCGAGTCCGAGCAGCGCCCGCCGATTGCGCTCGAGCGCACGAGCGTGACAGGCATCAAACACAAGGACGGCACGGTCTCGATGGCGCGCGACACGCCGGACACGGCCGTCTCGGACTTCTTCATCTGCATCGGTGACCAGCCCGAGCTCGACTTCGGAGGCAAGCGCAACCCGGATGGGCAGGGCTTTGGCGCGTTCGGCAGGGTGGTGAAGGGCATGGACGTGGTGCGCGCCATCCAGCAAGCACCCGCGAACGGGCAGCAGCTCACTCCACCGGTGAAGATCCTGCGCGCCACTCGCAAGCCGTGACCCCTGGCGGGAGCCGGGGATACGCTCGGGCACATGGCCAGGGTTGGGATTGTCTCGGTGCCTGTCGGGGAGCAGACGTCTCCCCGGTCCGCCGGGTGAACGGCGGTGACGGGCGAAGGAGAATGCGTCTCATGATGCGCTCTCCCGCCTTGTCCGTTTCGGTGCTGGCCGTGTTCCTGGGGGGCATGGCCCTGGCGGAAGCGCCTCCGCGGCGGGAAGTCGAGGAGTTCCCCCTCACCGACACCGCGTACCCTCAGGAGGCGCTCGAGCTGCAAGTCACGCTGGGCGTGCGTGGCGAGCGCAGGAGCACGTGGGATGCGCTGGAGCTCTCGTTGCTCACGGAGCTGGGCCTGACGGATCGGCTCCAGGTGGAGTTGCGCGCACCACTGCGATGGACCTCGCGCGGAGGAGAAGTGCCGGGCCAGGACCCATCGGGTTCGGGCATCGAGGCGGGGTTGCTCTACGCGCTCATCTCCCGGCCGGACCTGGGGTTGGTCGTCTCTCCGGGATTCGAGGTCGAGCTGCCCCGGATCTTCTCTCAACCCAAGGCTTCGGACCTGGCGGCCACTCCGTTCGTGGCCGTGGCACAGATCCTCGGACCCGCGCGCCTCCACCTGAACCTTGCGCTCGAGGTGCGGGCTCCGCGCGGCTCACTGCGGGAGCTCGAGTTGGAGCCCACCGTCGGTGTCGCGGCGACCGTGCCACTCGGCACGCTGGTGCCGCTGCTGGAGTTCCAGGTCTCCTGGGAAGACGAGGCGCGAGCGTGGGTGGGCCCGGGCCTGGTCTGGCGCCCCGCCTCCTGGTTCGAGCTGGGGCTGGGCCTGCCCGCGCGCCTGGGTCCTGGGGGAGTGGCCGAGGTGCGGCCCACGCTGCTCCTCACCGGCGAACTCGAGCTGGACGAAGAAAGAAACGCGCCAGACAGCCTCGAGGATTGAGGAAGGCGCGAGCGGGCTACCGCTCACCCTCTGAGGAAACGAGGGGTTCCCTTCATGTGCACGGCACCATTCCAGGCAAGTGGAAGGGGTGTCCCGTGCTCGACTCAATCAAAAACGGTAACGAGACAAAACAGGAAAACGTAGCTAGAAGGCCAGGCCGGTCAACCTTGACCTTTCACATGTGAGGAATCACAGCCATGGGTAGACTTCGATCTGAGGCGCGTTGGGTGGGGAGCCGGCGGCTGGCCATCGCGAGCGTTGCCGCGACGTTCGTGGCTTGTGGGACGGATGTGAGTGGAACGGAGGAGCGCTCGGGCGCGGTGGAGCAGGCGCTCGCGGCCTGCTCGTACACCATCACCACGAATACCTACGTGGGCTCGGACTACTGGGGCACGATCACGTTCAAGAACACCGGCGCGAGCGCCATGACGAGCCCGACGATCGCCTTCAACGTCCCGAGCGGCGTGACGTGTGACTATGACGAGACGGGCTGGAAGCACACCCAGAGCGGCGTGACCTGCACGTACTCGAGGACCTCGAGCCTGACGGTGGCCGCGAACGCCTCGTACACGTTCAACTACTCCACGAACTCGAGCACGTCGTTCACCGCCACCAATGTGCAGATCAGCGATCCAAGCTGCGGCGGCACCGGGGGAGGGGGCGGAGGCGGTGGCAGTGGGATGACCGCCAACCAGAAGAAGGTGGCGGAGGCGGTGACCAGCATCTGGGAGAACGACACGCCCGTCCTCGACTACGCGTACGCGGAGGACATCGACGATGGCCGCGGATATACGAATGGGCGCGCGGGCTTCTGTACCGGGACGGGTGACGCCATCCAGGTCATCGAGTGCTACAAGAATCTCCGGAGCGCGGCCAATGGCAACCTGATGGCCAAGTACATGCCGGGGCTCACCACCATCAACAACCGCTTCCTCCAGACGGGCGAGTCCCAGGCCTCGACGTCCGAGCTCGACTCCATCGGCAACTGGGTGAGCGACTGGGCCGCCAGCTACAACAACACCACCACGCGGGCGGACTTCAAGAGCTGCCAGGACCAGGTCAGCGACCGCCTCTACTACACGCCGGCGATGAACGAGGCCGCCAAGTGGGGCCTCGTCACGGCGCTCTCGAAGGCCGCGCTGTACGACGCGTACATCAATCACGGCGAGGACGGCGCGAAGGTCTTCATCAAGGCCGCCAACAACGCGCTCGGCAACAGCGGGCAGGTGGCTCCCGCGATTGGCTACAACGGCATCACCGAGAGTGCCTTCCTGCAGAAGTTCCTCGAGAAGCGCCGCGACACGCTCGCCTCGGATTCGACGTGGGTCGACGCCGTGGACCGGGTCGCCACCTACGAGAAGCTGCGCAGGAAGGGGAACTGGGACCTGGGCACTGCCTTCAGCAACGACGTCCGCGCCCGGGACTGCTGGGGCACGAGCTACCCGAGCAGCGGGTACACGGTGCGGAAGATCAACCCCGACGGCACCTGGAGCACGCCGAGCTCGTACACCTACTCGTGTAACTGAGGTCTGAAAAGACAGGGCCCCGCGACGTCCGAGGAGGACGCGCGGGGCCTTTTCTTGTTCCCGCGGTGGACTCAGGGCGTGGCGTTCATCAGATCAACGGCGCTCTGCTGGCGAGCGGCGTCCGTGCGGTCCAGGGCTCCAGCCCAGCGTAAGCCGTACGCGTCCAGGGCGTTGCGATTGTATGCGTAGGCTGAGTCGGCCTGGCGGCGCAGGTAGCTGGTGTAGGGATGGTCGGACAGCAGCGCGTTCAGCGCTCCCAACCCGCGGACATACGCACCCTTGAACGAGGGGCCGTCGCCGCCGCAGTCGCCGCTCTCGCACGGGTCCCTGAGGATTCCGTTCGAGTGGAGCGCCGTGCTGGTGGTCGATGCGTTCGCGAGCTGGCGTGCGGTGGTCAGCAGCGTGCTGTCACCGGTGGCCCGGTACAGCTCGGTGAGCCCGGCGAGCAGGACTCCCTGGTTGTAGGACCAGACGGGCTGGCCGTTGTTGCGGCAGGTGGTCAGATCGATGCCGTCGTTCACCAGATTGGACGCGTTGATCATCCCGGTGCCCTGGAACCAGGACCACTCGGCGCGGGCCCGTTGCAGATAGACGGTGTCACCCGGGATGCGGTTGTGCAGGGCCGCGTTGAGTTGCAGGTAGAGGCTGTTGGCGATCGCGGCCTTGTACGTCCGGGCGGTGCTCCACCAGACCCCGCCGCCGCACACGGTGTCCCAGTAACGCGCCATGTAGTCGGCGTCGGCCCGGGCGGTGTCCAGGTACCGGCTGTCACCGGTCAGGTCATACGCGGCGATCCACGCCAGACCCCACCAACCCGTGTCATCGATGTAGTCGTTGGTGAAGTTGCCGGCCATGGCGTTCCGGTTGCGGTCGTAGGTGTTGGCGATGGCATAGCGATAGCTGCCCATGCCGCTCACCCGGATGTTGTCGATGATCGCGGTCAGCGCGTTGGCGGAGTTCCACCAGCCCGTGGTGCTGAACAGGCCCGTGCTGTTGTCGTAGAACTGCATGAGCGCGGTCGCGGCGGCGGTGCGCCGATCGTACGCATTCCACGTGGTGCGGGCCCACGGGGTACAGGCGATCTCGGGCCGGTCGCCGGCCTTGCCACAGGCGCGCATCGCACCAACGCCATTCGCGCCCCAGTCGTCCACGTTGTACATCAGGGTGCGCCAGCCCCTGGAGCCCGAGGGAATCGTCGTGTCTCCGAGTTTGCTGCCCGAGGCCCAGGTGCGTCCCCCGTCGAAGGAGCGGTCCAACCACACCTCGTCACCCGGGCTGCCGTTGTCGATGGAGGCCCACGACATCGCGTCGGTGTCGTCGAAGTGCAGTGTGATCTGCCGCGAGTAGATGCTGGCGGTGACCGGCTGGCGGTCCACTGGCGACAGCGCCGGGTCACGGCCATCGCAGTACTTGTTGCAGACGGCCGCCACCGCCGGGGTGGCGAACCCCAGGCTCGACAGCAACACCACTCCATAGGCCTTCATCATCGGCTCCAGTCTTGCTGGCATTGTTTGTTTAGCGGCTATTTCAAGAATTAATTGAATAGCCGAGTAGGCATGGAGTGACAAGCCGTATCAGACGGGCCCCGCACGGTGTGGAGTAGAAGACATTCGCAAAAAGAAAACCGCGCCCCCTCGGACAGGAAGGGACGCGGCTTGGAACTACGGGGGGCGTCGGGTCGCCGCCCGGATGCGGCTAGTAGCGGTAGTGGTCGCTCTTGAAGGGACCCTGCTTGGACACGCCGATGTACTTCGCCTGATCATCGGTGAGCTCGGTCAGCATCGCGCCCAGCTTGGTGAGCTGCAGGCGCGCCACCTTCTCGTCCAGGTGCCGCGGCAGCATGTACACGCCCGGCTGGTACTTGCCCGGGTTGGTGAAGATCTCCAGCTGCGCCAGCACCTGGTTGGCGAAGGACGAGCTCATCACGTAGCTGGGGTGGCCAGTGCCGCAGCCCAGGTTCACCAGACGTCCCTCGGCCAGCAGGATGATGCGCTTCTTGTCCGGGAAGATGATGTGGTCGACCTGCGGCTTGATGTTCTCCCACTTGTACTGCTTGAGGCTCGCCACATCGATCTCGTTGTCGAAGTGGCCGATGTTGCACACGATCGCGTTGTTCTTCATCCGCTTCATGTGCTCGTGGGTGATGACCTGGTAGTTACCCGTCGCCGTCACGAAGATGTCGGCCTTGTCCGCCGCGTACTCCATGGTGACGACCCGGTAGCCCTCCATGGCCGCCTGCAGCGCGCAGATGGGATCGATCTCGGTCACCCACACCTGGGCCTGGAGTCCACGCAGCGCCTGCGCCGAGCCCTTGCCCACCTCGCCGTAACCGGCCACCACGGCCACCTTGCCGGCGATCATCACGTCCGTGGCGCGCTTGATGCCGTCCACCAGGGACTCGCGGCAGCCGTAGACGTTGTCGAACTTGGACTTGGTCACCGAGTCGTTCACGTTGATGGCCGGGAACGCCAGCTTGCCTTCCTTGGCCATCTGGTAGAGACGGTGCACGCCCGTGGTCGTCTCCTCGGTGACGCCGCGGATGTTCTTGAGGATCTTCGAGTACCAGCCCGGCTTCGCCGCCAGCTGCTTCTTGATCGCGGCGAAGAGCACGGTCTCCTCTTCGCTGCCGGGGTTGGCCAGCACGGAGAGGTCCTTCTCGGCGCGGGTGCCCAGGTGGATGAGCAGCGTGGCGTCGCCACCGTCATCGAGGATCATGTTGGGCGTGCCGCCGTCGGCCCAGTCGAAGATGCGGTGGGTGTACTCCCAGTACTCCTCGAGCGACTCGCCCTTGTAGGCGAACACGGGGGTGCCGCCCGCGGCGATGGCGGCTGCGGCGTGGTCCTGGGTGGAGAAGATGTTGCAGGACGCCCAGCGGATCTCCGCCCCGAGGGCCTCCAGCGTCTGGATGAGCACCGCGGTCTGGATGGTCATGTGGAGCGAGCCGGCGATGCGCGCGCCCTTGAGGGGCTGCGTCTTGGCGAACTCGTCACGGATGGCCATGAGACCGGGCATCTCGGTCTCGGCGATCGCGATCTCCTTGCGGCCCCAGTCGGCCAGCTTGATGTCGGCGACCTTGAAGTCGGTGAACTTGCTCAGATCGATTACAGCCCTCATGCATTGCTCCTGATTGGCAGGGGGCTGGATGTGGGCGGACGGCTCCTGCTCGCCTCCCGGGCATCCAGCCACGAGTCAGCGAGCGCCGTTCCACGAACCTGAGCCTGGCGGGAGGGGACCCCCGTTGCAGCGCTCCTCAGGGTGGGCAGACCCTACATCAAGAGGCCCGCGGTTCGCCACACAAGTGATCAGGGCGGAGGGTCGGGCGAGCGGGTGGGTGGAGGGGCAGGGCCCGGGCGCTCAGCCGCGGTAGACGGGAAGCTCGATGCACAGGCGGGCACCCCCCTCGGCACGGTTCTCCGCGATGAGAGTTCCGCCGAAGTGCTCCAGCAACTGGCGCGAGATGACCAGGCCCAGGCCCGTGCCCTTCTCGGGGCCCTTGGTGGTGAAGAAGCTCTCGAAGAGCCGTGACAGCACCTCGGGTGGGAAGCCGGGGCCGTTGTCCTCCACCAGCAGCGCCACGCGCTGGTTCCGCACCTCGCTCCGCACGAGGATCTCTCCCCGGGCCACTCGCGCGTCCTCCAGCGAGTCGCCGGCGTTGACGAGCAGGTTGAGCAGCACCTGGACCAGCCGCCGGGGCGTGGCGAAGACGACGGGGAGGTTCTCGGGCACCTCCACCTTCACCTCGGCCACGTGCTTGAGCCGCACCGCTCCCAGCCGCACCGCGTCCGCCACCACGCCGGCCAGCGCGCACTCGCTGGCTTCCTCCACGTCCATGCGCGAGAAGCCCTTGAGGTCCGTGACGATCTGCTGGATGCGATCCAGGCCCGAGCACGTCTCGGAGAGCACCTCCGCGAGCTCTCCGCGGACCCCGGACTCCAGTGGCTGGGCGAGCACCTCGGTCTGGATGAAGTTCAGGTTGGAGCGGACGAAGGCCAGCGGGTTGTTGATCTCATGCATCACACTGGCGGCCATCCGGCCCACGGTGGCGAGCCGCTCGGACTGGGCTTGTTGCCGGACCGTCAGGGTGAGCTTCTCCATGGCCTCGCGGCGGGCTCGCTCCACGCGAGCCTCATTGCGTGCCTCGGTCACCTTGCGGAACCGCGAGGAGCCGTACATTCCGAAGAACGTGGCCATGGCCACCACGGAGGCCCACGAGATGCCCAGGGTGTGGGCGCCATCCGCCATCCACACCAGCCCCCAGACGCCCAGCATGCAGATGATGCCACTGGCGACGGCCGCGCCCGCCTCCTCCGGGTAGATGCAGGCCACCATCAGCGGCAGGGTGGGCACGAGGTGGACGTACGGGCTCTCCACGTCCCCCGTGAAGTGGACAATGGCCAGGTAGAGCAGGGCGCCCAGTGCGCTGTTGCCCAGGTTGATCACGCGCCGCCAGGGCTCGGAGGCCCGCTCGAACAAGAACGCGCAGGCCACCAGCTCCAGCGCCCAGACCACCCGCACCCCGAGCGCCCCGATGCTGATGCGCGAAAGGGTGAGCAGGTCCAGGACGGAGAGCAGCGGGAGGATCGCCGCGAATATCAGGAACCTCTTGTCCGGACCCGGGCTCGGCTCCGAGCCCGACGTGGCGGATGGCATGGTGGTCAGTCTACCGCCTCCCGGCGTGGGGAGGCGGTGGAGGTCGACGCGTGGCAGGAGGGAGGGGGAGGGGCCCGGCCGGGTCATCCGAGCCGTGCTGTCGGGTTCACTGCGGGACGCAGTATGTCACCGTGGGCGTGAGCGTCTGCCCTTCTCGCGCCTCTCCCGAGATGGAGGGCATGGATGCCTCATATCCCGGATCATCGGGAGGCTTGGGGTTGCATGCGCTGAGCACCACGAGCGCGAGCACCACTGACAGCTTCCACGAATCGCCTCGACCCAGGGCAGAGGGAAGGTCCATGACTCCTCCGAAAGACAGACGCCACGTCTGTTTCGAGGACCATACCCAGGGGGGCGGGCACGGAACGTGGCCATGGCGCCTTTATGTAATCGGATGGCGTTTCTGGAGAAGGGATCGACTTGCCGCCACTGCAGACAAAGGGCCCCCTGTTTTTCTCAGGCGCTGTGAATGCGCCCGTGCCGTCTGTCTCGCTTTCAGACAGCGAGTGACCCATTCGAGGACGCACGCGAGGAGTGTTCTCAAGTTTTTGATCTCCCTGGGCTTTTGTCGCGCCGTGTCAAGAATGTTGGCATGCCGACAACCGGCAGAGGCGCGTGGATGTGCCACCCGGGAGCGGACGGCTCGCTGGAAGCGCCGGGAGTTCCTGGGCGTCTGGATTGTGGCGCGAGGCTTGCTGTGGGCGGGGAGCCGTGCCGGACGGGGCCGAGGGCCCGAGCCGTCCAGGCGCATGAATCGTCTGACAACAGGGGTGCATCCACATGCGGAGCAAGTACGCGGTGCGGTTCGGGTTTGGCGTCATGGTTTCCATGCTGTGTGCGTGCGGCGCGGGGCCGGACGCGGAGCCCATGAGCTACGAGCAGGAGGAGCAGCAGGCCTGGGAGGAGTTCCGGGCGTCGGCCATCTTCGAGCCCGAGATCAATGCCTACATCGTCGATGGGGACATTCCCCTGTCCGACGAGCAGGAGCTGCGGGAGTACTGGGAGGACACCCGCGCGCGGCTGACCCAGGGCCTCACGGTGATGCGTTCGGGCAGCACCGACGTCATCTGGAACACCACCCAGCGCTACAACCTCACCTACTGCGTGAGCAACAGCTTCGGCACCAACAAGACGCTGGTGGTGAACACCATGGCGATCGCGACGGCCTCCTGGAGCGACAAGATCGGCGTGGCCTTCAAGTACGTGCCCGCCCAGGACGCCACCTGCACCTCGAGCAACGCCAACGTCGTGTTCGACGTCAGCCCCTCGTCCTCGACGAGCTACTTCGCGTCGGCCTTCTTCCCCAACGACGCGCGCTCCGCGCGCCGGCTGCTCATCACCAGCTCGGCCTTCACCACGACGGCGGGCGGCCGTGACTTCCAGGGCATCCTGCGCCACGAGCTGGGCCACACCCTGGGCTTCCGCCACGAGCACATCTGGACCGGCTGCACGACCGAGACCTCGGCCGACGCGCGGCTGCTGACGTCCACCTATGACTCGAACTCGGTGATGTTCTACCCGCAGTGCCGCGCCTCGGGCACGGGCGGCTACCGGCAGACGGCGAACGACTTCGCGGCCGCCCTCACGCTCTACCCCAAGTGAGCGCGTAGGCATTAAAGACTGACGGCGTTCGAGGGCGGCTCCTTCGCGGGGGCCGCCCTTCTGTTTTCGCGCGTCAGGGAGGCGGTGGGAATCGCATCCACCGCCCCCTGATGGGAGGCTCGCTCAGCGGCCCTCGCGGGCCACGGCGCTCCCCAGCAGGCCCCGCGCACGGCTCAGCAGCTTCACGAACTCCTCGCGGTCCGCGTTGCCGTCAGTGGCTCCCTCGGCGAGCTTCTGCGCCGTGGCCAGGTTCCAGCCCTGGGCGCTCGGGCTGCCGCGCAGCACGTCCGCCGTGGCCGCCACCGCCAGCGCGAAGCGGAAGTCCGGCGAGGCCGCGTCCAGCGTGGCCCGCACCATTCGCTGCTCGAGGGGGAAGGCCTGCTCGGAGGCCTCGGTGCCGTTGGGCGCCTTGGCGCGGATGCGCACCGTGCCCAACGCGGCCTTCTCGCCCGTCAGTTCCACCTCGTACACCGCCGTGACGCTGTGGCCCGCGCCAATCTCTCCCGCGTCTACCTTGTCATCGCGGAAGTCCTTGTCGGCGATGTCCCGGTTCTCGTAGCCCACCAGCCGGTAGCGGCGCACCACCTTCGGGTCGAACTCCACCTGGATCTTCACGTCCTTGGCGATGACCTCGAGCGTGCCGGTGAGCTGCGTCTCGAATACCTTCTTCGCCTCCTTGTAGCTGTCGATGTAGAAGCAGTTGCCGTTACCCTTGTCGGCCAGCTTCTCCATCAGGTCGTCCCGGTAGTTGCCCATGCCGAAGCCGATGGCGGACAGGGTGACACCTTCCTTCACGTGGCCCTGGATGCTGTTGAGCATGGTGTCCGCGGAGACGTTGGGGCCGATGTTGGCGTCACCATCCGTGAGCACCACCACGCGTGACACCACGTTGCCCGAGGCCTTCTTCACCGCGTGCCTGTACGCCATCTCCATGCCCGAGCCCATGGCCGTGCCACCGCCGGACTCCAGCCCGTCGATGGCTTTGTAGATGCGCTCGATGTCCGTGGCTGGAGTGGGCGAGAGCACGTCCCGGGTGCTGCCCGCGTAGGTGACGATGGCCACCGTGTCGTTCTCGTTGAGGTTCTTCACCGCGAGCTTCATCGCCTCCTTGGCCAGCGGCAGCTTGTCCGGCTGGCTCATGGAGCCGCTGGTGTCCACCAGGAAGACGAGGTGTGCCGGCTTGCGCTGCGAGCGCGAGACGACCTTGCCCTGCACGCCCACGCGCACGAAGTGGCGGCTCGCGTTGAAGGGCGAGGGCGCTCCCTCGAGGTGCACCGTGAAGGCGCCCTGCTCGGGCGGTGTGTAGCGGTACTTGAAGTAGTTGACGAACTCCTCGACCCGGACGGCCGCGTGCGGCGGCAGGGCTCCCTGGTTGAGGTAGCGGCGGGACACCGCGTAGGAGGCCGTGTCCACGTCCACCGCGAAGGTGGAGAAGCGATCCGTGGCGGTGTCGATGAAGGCGTTGGGCGCGTGCTCGGCGAAGCTGTTGCCCTGGGACTGGGGCTCCGGTTGCTGCTGCGGCAGCTCCCTTGCCACCTTCATCTTCATGGGGGGAGGGGGAGGCGGCGTGCTTGGTGCCGGCGCGGCGGCCACGATTCCGGCTGGTTCGGCGGGTGCCATCGCCGCGCGGCTGCGGCGCTCCGGGGCGGCCAGGGCGCCCCCCGTGCTGGCCGTCATCGGCTTCGGGCTCGGCTTCGCAGGGGCGTCGGCTTTCGCCTTGTCCTTGGAGAACTCCGCCTCCGTGGCGTCATCTCCCTGCACGGGCTGGGTCTGGGCGACGGGTCCGGCCTCCTCCTTGGTGAGGCTCGGCTGGGACTTCCAGTCGCCGGACTCCGTGGTGCCTCCGGCGGTCCTGTAGGACGTGCTGCACCCCGGGACGAGGCTCAGGGCGAGAGCGGCGCTCCCCCAGCGGGTCAGGCGGTTCAGCTTGGACGATGGCATGTGCGCTCCGGTTGTTTCCGTGGGAACGGTTGCTCGGAACGCACCAGCCGCGATTTGGGTCTAACGCGGCCTCGCGAATTTTCCCCCGAAGCTCCCGGGGAGGAGCTCCACCAGGAATCGGCTCCCCCGGCGCACGGCGTTCTGCACTGGGTCCAGGGCCACGCACAACCCGTAGGTCAGGCCAATGAGCACCAACGCCAGCAGTGCGTACTGCCCCCAGCTGCTCCGGTTGCCCCACACCTTCTCGAAGGAGAAGCCGAAGATGTGGAAGTAGAGCAGCGCCTCATGGAAGAAGTACGCGGACATGGACGCGGTGCCGAACGTCTCCACGAAGCGACGCACCCGGGAGGGCGTGGAGCTCGAGGCCGTCCGCCACTCCAGCCCCACCAGCGCCAGCAGCACGATGCACACGCATAGCCAGCGATCGGCCGCGTTGGACGGGTTGGTGACGAAGAAGCGGTGCTCCGGGTACAGGTTGCGCAGGGGCTCCGCCGCCAGTGAGCCCGCGACTCCGAGCCCGATGAGGAAGAGCAGGGCGCGGACGAGCCCGGCCCGGCCCTGTTCGCCCGCCACCGCTCCGGCATATGCCCCCAGCCATGTGAAGCCGAGCCACGGCAGCAGGGGGAACACGGCCCCGGTCGACTTGTTGAGAACGTAGGCCCACGGGCCGTTCACGGCCTCCCCGAGCGGGGACAGGAAGAAGGTGACGAGCGCCAGGGCCAGGGCCACGCCCCGCAGCACCCGGGGCCTCGAGGCCAGCGCGGCGGCGAAGGGCAGGACGATCAGCAGCGACAACCCCACGCAGTGGAGGATGTCCAGGCGTGCCAGCCACTTCGGCTCCCGGAACAGGGGGAACCACATCCAGTTGACCAGCGTGGCCACGCCGAGCACCTGCAGCGTCCGCCGCAGGTTGCGCCCGAGCCGCTCGCCCCGTTTGCCGCTCGCGGCGCTCCGGACCAGCAGCAACGCGAGCGCGAAGCCCGCGGAGAAGAGGAACGCCGGGGCCACCAGCCCGTCGATCTTGAGCAGGAACTTCGTCGTCTCGCTCTGGCGCAATTCCGGACGCAGCAGCACCAGCGCGTGGCACTGGATCATGAACAGCACCGCGATGCCGCGCAGCCAGTCGATGGCGCGGACGCGCTCGTGGGTGGATGCGGGGCTCATGGCAGGCAGGCGAGTCCGGCTTCGGGCGCTTCGGCGTCCTGGAGTTGCAGCAGGCAGCGCAGAGCCTGCGGATCCGGCGTGTCCGAGACCCAGGCGCGCCGCCACAGGAGCGCGGCCACGCGGTTGGGAATCCGCGAGTCCGGGGCGACCAGGGCGCGAACCACGCCGTTGCTCCCGACCTTCGCCTCCTGCCGGAGCGCATCCAGCGTGGACACGATGTCGGGGCAGCCCTCGGGGCAGTTGTAGAGGAAGACCGCGTGCCCGTGCTCCAGGTTGTGCAGCCACACGCACCGGTTCGGTTCGGTGTCGTGAACCTGGCAGCGCAGCGTGTCGGCGCAGTGGTCACCGCTGGTGGGCGGGTTCAGCCCGTCTCCGCACGCGGTGCTCGAGCAGGTGAGGTGCCTCGCGCTCGCGGGAGGCGGCGAGAGCGGGAAGTCGTAGCGGGAGCAGTCGAGGTCGTCGCTCGGGCCGCAGGCGGCGAGCCACGGAGCCAGGAGGAGGGCGGGGAGGAGGCGGTGGCGCAGGGACATCGGTGGCCCCTCTTATCGCATCCGGCCCTGGGTGGACGAGGGGTCAGGCGGCCCGGCGCTTCGCACTGCGTCAGGAATCCGCGGCCGGGTCCAAACCGTGAACATCTCCTCACTTTGGGGGTGCGTTTCACGCGGGCCTTCCTCTACGGTCCCGCCCCGCCATGAACCGCACCTCTCCCGTCATGCAGATCCTGCGCGCGGCCCTCGCGATCGTGCCGCTCGTCGCATCCCCTGGCTGTGCGCCCTCGGCGCATGGCTCCACCACGCCCCCTCCCGGAGAGCCGCCTGCCGCTCCGCCTTCCGAGCAGCCGCAGAAGCCCACCGAGGTCCAGCCCACCGCCGAGGATGCGCGCCAGTTCGCCACCCGAGTGAACGAGGACCTCAAGCGGTTGTGGGTGAAGCAGTCCACGGCCGAGTGGATCAAGTCCACGTACATCACCGACGACACCGAGCGGAACGCGGCCACCGTCAACGAGGAGGTGATGGGCTACCTCAACCAGGCCATCAAGCAGGCCGCGCGCTTCAAGGACGTGCAGGGGCTGGACGCGGATACCTCGCGCACGCTGCACCTGCTGCGCGTGTCCTCCGCGCTGGTTGCGCCGAGTGATCCGCAGAAGCGCGCCGAGCTGGCCTCCATCGCCGCGAAGCTCGAGGGCCTCTACGGCAAGGGCAAGTACTGCGGCAAGGACGGCAAGGGCACCTGCAAGGATTTGGAAGAGCTGTCCGACGTGATGGCCAAGAGCCGCAAGTACGACGAGCTGCTCGAGGCCTGGGTGGGGTGGCACACCATCTCGCAGCCGATGCGCCCGCTCTACGAGCGCCTGGTGAGCATCTCCAACGAGGGTGCGCAGGAGATCGGCTTCGCGGACCTCGGCGCGCTCTGGCGCTCCAACTACGACATGCCGCCCGAGGCCTTCGAGAAGGAGGCCCAGCGGTTGTGGGGGCAGGTGAAGCCCCTCTATGACGATCTGCACTGCTACGTGCGCGCCCGGCTGGCGAAGCAGTACGGCGAGGACAAGGTGCCCGCCGGCAAGCCCATCCCCGCGCACCTGCTCGGCAACATGTGGGCGCAGGAGTGGAACAACATCTACAACCTGGTGGAGCCCTACAAGGGGCAGCCCAGCCTGGACGTGGATGCCGAGCTGACGAAGCAGAAGTACGACGCCATCCGCATGGTGAAGACGGGCGAGGCCTTCTTCACCTCGCTGGGGCTCAAGTCGCTGCCGCAGACGTTCTGGGAGCGCTCACAGTTCACCAAGCCGCGCGACCGCGAGGTGGTCTGTCACGCCAGCGCGTGGGACGTCACCTACGACAATGATCTGCGCATCAAGATGTGCATCAAGCCCACCGAGGAGGACCTGGTCACCATCCACCACGAGCTGGGCCACGACTACTACTACACGTACTACTACACGCTCCCGGCGCTCTATCAGCAGGGCGCGAATGACGGCTTCCACGAGGCCATCGGCGACGCGCTCACCCTCTCCATCACTCCGAGCTATCTCAAGCAGCTGGGCCTGCTGAAGGAGCTCCCCAAGGGAGACAAGGGCCTCATCAACCTGCAGATGAAGGACGCCATGGAGAAGGTGGCCTTCCTGCCCTTCGGGCTGCTCGTGGACCAGTGGCGCTGGGAGGTCCTCTCTGGCCGCGTGAAGCCCGAGGACTACAACAAGTCCTGGTGGGCGCTGCGCGAGAAGTACCAGGGCGTGCGCGCGCCGGTGGAGCGCTCCGAGAAGGACTTCGATCCGGGTGCCAAGTACCACGTCCCCGCCAACGTCCCCTATACGCGCTATTTCCTGGCGCGCATCCTCCAGTTCCAGTTCCACCGCGCGCTCTGCCAGGCCGCCGGTTTCCAGGGGCCCCTCCACGAGTGCTCCATCTACGGCAACAAGGAGGCCGGCAAGCGGCTCCAGGCGATGCTGGAGATGGGCGCCAGCAAGCCCTGGCCGGACGCGCTCCAGGCCCTCACCGGCCAGCGCGAGATGGATGCCTCGGCGATCCTCGAGTACTTCGCTCCGCTGCGCGCCTGGCTCCAGGAACAGAACAAGGGCCAAAAGTGCGGTTGGTAGGAGATCCCCGGTAGACACGAATCGCGGCTCCGCTTACATTGGCGCCCGCTTGGTCGGGTCTCGTCCAACCGAGTCGGACCGCCGATTTCCGCGTCCGTCTGTCTGAAAGAAGAAGAGAGCAAATGGCAACTGGTACGGTGAAGTGGTTCAACGATGCGAAGGGGTTCGGATTCATCACGCAGGATGGCGGTGGCGAGGACGTGTTCTGCCACCACACTGCCATCAACATGGATGGTTTCCGCACCCTGGCCGAGGGCCAGCGGGTCGAGTTCGAGGTCGCTCGGGGTCCCAAGGGGCTGCAGGCGCAGAACGTTCGCGCCGTCGCCTAGTCCGCCTCTCTTCGTGAGTTGTTCCTAGAAAAGGGTCCGACCCGTGGGGGGCCGGGCCCTTTTTCATGTCCGGAGTCCTCGCGTGTCCTTTCCCTCGTCCCGGTTCCTCTTGAAGCGTGCCCCGGTGTTTCCCCTGCTGGCCGTGCTCGGCTGTGCGTCCGGCCAGCCCCATGTCCAGGCGGGCGAGCGGCCCGCGGAGGCTCGTCCCGTGAAGCAGACCGCCGACCTCGCCGCCTTGAAGGTCGAGCTCGTTGCCCGTCATGGCGAGGCGCAGCGGGCCCGCATCGAACGGGGGGTGGACCAGGTGGCCACGCTCTGGCGCGCGGAGGACGGGGACCTGGCCGCCTTCGCGCGCGAGTACTTCATCGCCGACGAGAAGCAGCTCGAGGCCACCCTGGCCCGGCTGGAGACGGTGTTCGAGCAGCTCGACGGGCACCTGAATGAGATGAGTCGCGAGCTGCGCCGCCCCACGGACCTGGACCTGGGGCCGCTGCTGCCGGTGGATCCGCTGCTGGCGGCGTATGACCCGAGCGCGCACTCCACGGAGGACCTCTTCCAGGCGAAGGTGGGCTTCGTGGCGCTGCTCAACTTTCCGCTCACCACGCTGGCCGAGCGGATGGAGAAGGGTCCGGGCTACACCCGCCGCCAGTGGGCCGAGGTTCGGCTCACCGGCCGTTTCAACCGCCGCGTGCCCGCCGAGGTGCGGCAGGCGTCGGCGCGTGCGGGCTCGGACGCGGACCTGTACATCGCCGAGTACAACATCTGGATGCACCACCTGGTGGACGAGCAGGGGCGTCGGCCGTTCCCCAAGGGGATGCGGTTGATCAGCCACTGGAACCTGCGGGACGAGCTGAAGTCCCGGTACGCGGATCCGGAGGGAGTGGCGAAGCAGCGGATGATCGTCAAGCTGATGGAGCGCATCGTCACGCAGACGATTCCGGCGGCGGTCATCGACAATCCCCGGGTGGACTGGAATCCGTTCACCAACGAGGTGAAGGCGGCACCGGCGGATGAGGTCGAGGCGGACGCGCCTCAGCGCCCGGTGGTGGTGGACGGCAAGCGCGAGGACGACGTGCGCTACGCGAAGCTGCTGGCGCAGTTCCAGGCGGCGCGGCGGGAGGATCCCTACGTGCCGGTGGCGCCCACGGCGATTGCTCGCAGCTTCGAGCTGGGGCGCGAGCTGCCCGAGGCTCGGGTGAAGGCGCTGCTGGAACAGGTGCTGACGTCTCCGCTGGTGCCGAGGGTGGCTCAGGTCATCGAGCAGCGGCTGGGACGGAAGCTGGAGCCGCAGGACCTGTGGTACGCCGGCTTCAAGGCGAACGCGAAGCTGTCCGAGGCGGAGCTCGACAAGCTGACGCGCCAGCGCTACCCGACGCCGGAGGCCTTCGCGAAGGACATGCCGCGCATCCTCCAGGGGCTGGGCTTCTCGAAGGAGAAGGCGGCCTTCCTGTCGGAGCACATCCGGGTGGATCCGGCGCGCGGGGCGGGGCACGCGATGCAGGCGATGCGGCGCGGGGACTTCCCCCGGTTGCGGACGCGGGTGGGCCCGGGCGGCATGGACTACAAGGGCTACAACATCGCGGTGCACGAGCTGGGGCACAACGTGGAGCAGGTGTTCTCGCTCTACGAGGTGGATCACACGCTGCTCGCGGGAGTGCCCAACAACGCCTTCACCGAAGCACTGGCCTTCGTGTTCCAGGCGAGAGACCTGGCGCTGCTGGGGCAGGCGAAGCCGGACGCGGCCAGCGAGCGTGAGCGGGTGCTCAACGACTTCTGGCAGACGTGGGAGATTGCCGGGGTGGCGTTGGTGGACATCGCGGTGTGGCACTGGATGTACGAGCACCCGGACGCCACGCCCGCGCAGTTGCGCGAGGCGGTGGTGCGCATTTCCCAGGAGACGTGGGATCGCTACTACGCGCCGGTGCTGGGAGGGCAGGGGACGCCGCTGCTGGGCATCTACAGCCACATGATTTCCTACCCCCTGTACCTGACGGACTACCCGCTGGGGCACCTGATCGCCTTCCAGATCGAGGAGCACCTGCACAAGGCGGGCAACCTGGGCGCGGAGTTCGAGCGGATGGCGAGCCAGGGCGCGCTGACGCCGGACGTGTGGATGACGAACGCCACGGGTGCGCCGGTGAGCGCCGAGCCCCTGCTGCGGGCCACGGAAGCGGCGCTGCGCTGAGCGCCCTCTCGCTCGGGAGCGTGCCGGGGTGAGGGTGTACCGGACGAGGGTCCCTCACCCCGGGTCCTGCGAACCGCCTACTTCTTGGGCTGCGCCGGCTGAGCGCGCGGAACGTCCGCGCCCTGGCCGCCGATGCCGAGCAGCTCCACCTCGAACACCAGGGTGGAGTTGGGCGGGATGGTGGGAGGCGAGCCCTGCTCACCGTAGGCCAGCTTGGCGGGGCACACGAGCTGGGCCTTGCCGCCCACCTTCATCTTCTGCACGCCCTCGGTCCAGCAGGGGATGACGCCGTTGAGGGGGAACTCGGCGGGCTCGTTACGCTTGTAGGAGCTGTCGAACTCGACGCCGCTGGTGAGCGTGCCGCGGTAGTTCACCTTCACCGTGTCCGTCGCCTTGGGGCTCGCGCCGGTGCCGGCCTTCAGCTCCTTGTAGATCATGCCGGAGGGCAGCTTGACGGCCCCCTTCTCCTTGGCGGCCTCCTCCAGGTACTTCTGGCCCACCTTCTCCCCGCGGGCCTTGGCGAGTGCCTGGAACTTGGGCCCGTACGTCTCCAGCTCCACCGCCGGCTTCGCGTTGGTGAGGGAGTCCGTCAGGCCCTTCTTGAGGATCTCGATCTCGGCCGGGCTCAGGTCGAAGACCTTGACGCTCCGCCCGATCGACAGCCCGAGCGCGTAGATCGTCTTGTCATCATCGGTCTTGAGCTGCGCCTGTCCCTGCGCCGCCGCTCCTTGTGCCTGCGCCTGCATACCGGCCAGGCCCAGCAGTGCTGCTGCCAACATTCCAAATCGCATGTGAACCGCCTTTCTCAGTGGCGGCGGAAGGATAGGTCCGCCCGGGCCTTCTGGCTGGTCGTTTTCTTGCGGGTTGTCTGGATGCTCCTACCCTCGCGACAGCCTGCTGCATCGCGGAAGCGGCCTGTAGCAGCCGAGCCACCAGGAGGGTGTGAGATGAGCGACAAGCGGAAGAATGCGCGGGTACCCCTCGACATCTACCTGAACAAGTACATGGGGGGCGTGCCGTACATGGCCCGCGCCGCCGACATCAGCCAGGAGGGCGTGAGTCTGGCGCGCCTGCTCGAACCGGAGCACGACACCCGGCGGGTGGGGCTCCAGTTCCAGCTCCCGGGCTCGGAAGAGGTCATCTACGCCGAGGGCGAGGTGGTGCGCGAGTGGGTGGAGGCCAGCCCCCGGCGCAATGAGCGCTCGGGCGTGCGCTTCACGCTGCTCACCGAGCGGCACCGCCGGATGATTGATGACTACGTGACACGCAGCACGCAGGGGCACTGAGCCACGCTCCGCTGGAGGGCGGCCGAGCGGACCTGCCTTGACCTGGCTCGGCGCCGACCGTTGAATCCGGCCCTCCGAACGAGAGCGTGGAGGATTCACGTGAGGCGTGCATTGTGGGTGCTCGTGCTGGCGGCTCCGCTGTCGGCGCTGGCGCAGGGCAACGGGGTGGATTGGCAGAGGCAGGTGCTCCGGGCGACGGGGGATGGTCCGCCGGACGTGAAGGCCTCGAATCCGTCGCAGGCGAGGCTGGGCGCGGAGCGCTCGGCGAAGGCGGACGTCTTCGCGGAACTGCTGGAGCAGGTGAAGGGCATCCAGATCCGCGCGGACAGGACCGTGGGCGACGAGATGGCCCGCGAGGACACCCGCCGCCAGGTCGAGAGCGTCCTGCGTGGCTACAAGGTCGTCCGGAACCACTACTACTCGGACAGTGGTGTGCAGATGGACGTGGAGGTGCCGCTCGCGGCGCTCACCGCGGTGCTGATGGCTGCGGCTCCTCCGGCCACGGGCACCGCCGCTCCGGCCGAGACGAAGCCAGCCGAGGCGAAGCCCGCTGAGATGAAGCCGGCCGAGGCGAAGAAGGACGCCCGGGCGAAGTACACCGGCGTGTTGGTGGATGCTCGCAAGCTGGGCATGGTGCCGATGCTGGTACCGCGGCTGCTCGATGCGTCCGGCCAGCCGCTCTACGGCTTGGAGTCGCTGTCGGCGGAGGCCCGGAAGACCACGGGCGTGGCCGGATTCTTCAAGAGTCTCGAGGAGGCCCGGAAGTCGGCGCTGGTGGGGGCGAAGCCACTGGTTCTCGAGGCGGCGCGGCTCCAGGGGTCGGAGCTTCAACTGGGGACGGACGCGGCGAAGGCGCTCGCGGGGCTGGACCCGAGCCTCCTGGCCGAGGGCCGGGTGGCGATCCTCATCCGGTAGACGTGGAGTGTGTTGATGACGGCGTGGAGTTGGAGATGGGGGCGCGGGGTGGCCCTGGTGTTCGGGGGACTCGTGCTCGGGTGTGCCTCGGGTCCCGAGCAGGTGGACTCCCCGGCGGCGGATCGGGCGCGGGAGATGCTGCGCTCGATGAGGGCTCGTGACGGCAACCTGCTGCTGCGGTGCGAGCCCTCGGATGCCGAGGTGTCCCTGGACGGGGTCCCCCAGGGCGTGTGCACCGACTTCGGAGGAGGGCCGAACGGACTCCAGGTGGGAGTGGGGCTGCACCGCATCGACGTGAAGAAGGACGGCTACTGGCCGTACACCACGTATTACGAGCCGAGCAGCGCCCGCGCGGGGCTCACCATCCGGCTGAAGCCGGTGGAGCAGGAGGGGGGCGGCGCCAACTGAGCCGTGGAGGCCCGCTTCCGGTATACCCTCCTCACTGTCAGCACGGAGGTTCACCATCGGACGCAACAAGAAAGGCAAGGCGCGCTCGGTGAAGGCGCCCGAAGCGCGGGAGCTCCCAGCAGCGGAAGTGCAAGTGCCCCTGCAGGTGGTCAGTCCGGAGCCCGCGCTTCCCGAGGTGGAGCTCGCCGAGGCCGAGGCCCGGAGGGTGGACTTCGCCTGGTCGCTGGGCATGGTGGGCGCGCTGGCGCTGGTGTTCGCACTGCTGTCGGTGTTCGGCGGGGTGGCGGTGCCGGTGTTGCTGGCGCTCGCCACGGCGTATGGGCTCAACCCGATCGTCACGGCGCTGGAGCGCCGGGGCCTGAACCGCACCGTGGGGACGAGCGTGGTGTTTGGCGGGTGCGCGCTGCTGATGGCGGGGGCGGTGTTGTACCTCGTCCCCGTCTTCCGCGACGAGGCGGCGAAGCTGCCGGACTTCTTCCTCCGAGCCAGTGAGCGGGTGGTTCCTCAGGTGGAGGAGTTGCTGGGGCGTCCGCTGCCGGATCTGCTGCGGCAGCGCATGGCGGAGCTGGGCGAGCGGGCCTCGGAGGTGCTGCAGAGCGCGGGGCCCACCGCGGCGCGGCTGGTGGCGAGCTTCGCGGGCAACACCGCGCGCTTCGTGGCCACGCTGCTGGGCCTGTTGGTGGTGCCGGTGCTGGCCTTCTTCTTCCTTCAGGACTACCCGCACCTGGTGGAGCTGGTGAAGGGCCTGGTGCCGCGCCGGGCGGTGGGGCTGGTCAGCCAGCGCTTCTCCGAGGTGGATGACGTCCTGTCCGCCTTCGTGCGTGGCCAGCTCACGGTGGGGGCCATCCTGTCGGTGCTCTACAGCACGGGCCTGGGCTTCGCGCGCATCGACATGGCGATCGTCATCGGAGTCATCGCCGGGTTCGGCAACATGGTGCCCTACCTGGGGACGACCCTGGGGGTGATCCTGGCGCTGTTGGGGGTGATGTTGTCCTGGCAGGGGGCGTGGCAGCTCGCGGTGGTGGCGGGCACGTTCCTGGTGGCGCAGATGGCCGAGGGGCTCTTCATCACCCCGCGGGTGGTGGGGGACAAGGTGGGCCTGTCGTCGGTGTCCGTCATCATCGCCATCCTGGCCTTCGGTGAGCTGTTCGGCTTCACCGGCATTCTGCTCGCGGTGCCCACCACGGCCATCCTCAAGGTGGTGCTGCGCGTGGTGGTGGAGCGCTACCAGCGGACCGCCCTCTACACCGGCGAGCGGGCTGGCTCCTGAGTCGCCCGCGCCCATGCCCTGGACCGTCCTGCGACGTGGACGGTGGCGGAAGGGGAGGGGAGCGCGCTAGGGATGGGCACCGTGGCGAAGAGCAATGCAGCAGGGAAGGGTGAGGCGGAGCTGGCTCGCCTCCAGGAGGAGATCATCACCTGCCGGGCGTGTCCTCGGCTGGTGGAGTGGCGGGAGCAGGTGGCGCGGGAGAAGCGCCGGGCCTTCCGTGACTGGACGTACTGGGGCCGGCCGGTGCCCGGCTTCGGAGACCCGAGGGCGGAGCTCGTCATCCTCGGGCTGGCGCCAGCGGCGCACGGGGCCAACCGGACGGGCCGGATGTTCACCGGGGATCGCTCGGGAGACTTCCTCTACGCCGGGCTGCACCGGGCGGGCTTCGCCAACCAGCCCCGGAGCGAGCACCGGGAGGACGGCCTCGCGCTGACGGGGGCCTACATCGTCGCGCCGTGCAAGTGCGCGCCGCCGGACAACAAGCCCCTGCCGGAGGAGCTGGCCCGGTGCGCCCCCTTCCTGGATCGGGAGATGGCCCTCCTGCCGGCGCGGGTGGTCCTGACGCTGGGGGCCATCGCCTGGAACTCGACCCTCGCCTGGTTGGGGAGGGTGGGGGTGCCCATCCCATCGCCCCGGCCGGCCTTCGGCCACGGGACGGAGCTGGCCCTGCCGGGGGCCCCGGTGCTGCTGGGCTGCTACCACGTCAGCCAGCAGAACACCCAGACGGGCCGGCTCACCCCGGCCATGTTCGACGCGGTCATGGCTCAGGCGCGGGCGCTGATCGAAAATCGTCGGGGAACATGATCCACCGATGTCGGTGTTTCCTTGACAGCTGCGGGGCGCCCGCTGTATTCCCCGCCCGCCTTCGACGACAGAAGTCCTGGCGGCGAACGGGTCGTTAGCTCAGCGGTAGAGCACTACCTTGACACGGTAGGGGTCAGTGGTTCGATCCCACTACGACCCACTTCAGCAAAGCGGTTTCCCAGCGGGCGGCAGGCTGATCAGCCTTGCCGCCCGCGCCTTTTTCCGAGGTCTCGCATGGCGGATCAGATCACGGTGACGCTCCCGGATGGCAGCCAGAAGCAGGCGGCGCGGGGCACGACCATCGGGGACTTCGTGCGCGAGGGTATCGGGGCGGGCCTGGCCAAGGCCGCCCTCTTCGCGCGCGCGAATGGCGAGGACATGGATCTGTCCCGTCCCCTCAACGAGGACGTGAAGCTCCAGATCTTCACCTCGAAGAGCCCCGAGGGCCTGGAGCTCATCCGGCACGACGCCGCCCACGTGGTGGCCAGCGTGGTGCAGCGGCTCTTCCCGGGCACGCAGGTGACCATCGGTCCCTCGACGGAGGAGGGCTTCTACTACGACTTCTTCCGCGAGAAGCCCTTCACGCCCGAGGACCTCGAGAAGATCGAGGAAGAGGCCAACAAGGAGATCGCCAAGAACCACCCCTTCGTCCGGACCGAGGTGTCCATGGACGACGCCATCAAGCTCTTCGAGGGCAAGGGGGAGAAGTTCAAGGTCGAGATCGTCAAGGACATCGCGGCCAAGGGCGCCAAGACGCTCACGCTCTACACCCACGGGGACTGGGTGGACTTCTGCCTGGGGCCCCACGCGCCCACCACGGGGAAGATCGGCGTCATCAAGCTGCTGTCCACCAGCGGCGCCTACTGGCGCGGAGACCATCGCAACCCGATGCTCCAGCGCATCTACGGCACGGCCTTCTTCGACAAGAAGGCGCTCCAGGAGTACCTCACGCGGATGGAGGAGGCGCGCAAGCGCGACCACCGCAAGCTGGGCAAGGAGCTGGATCTCTTCCACTTCCACCAGTACTCGCCGGGCGCGGCCTTCTGGACCCCGAAGGGCACCACCCTCTACAACACCCTGTCGGCCTTCATGCGCCGGCTGACGACCGACAGCGGCTACGTCGAGATCAAGACCCCGCTGCTCTACAACAAGGGCCTGTGGGAGACGAGCGGCCACTGGGGCAAGTACAAGGAGAACATGTTCCTCGTGCTCGACAGCGAGAGTGGGGAGCATGACTTCTCGCTGAAGCCGATGAACTGCCCCAGCCACCACCTGTACTACGGCTTCAAGAAGCACAGCTACCGCGACCTGCCCCTGCGCCTGCACACCCAGGACGTGCTCCACCGCAACGAGGCGGCGGGCTCGCTGGGCGGCCTCACCCGCGTGCGCCAGTTCTGCCAGGACGATGCCCACATCTACTGCCGCGAGGATCAGATCCCCGACGAGGTGCGGCGCTTCGTGCAGCTGCTGGACCGCGTCTACAAGGCGGTGGGCCTGAGCTACTCGGTGAAGCTGTCCACCCGGCCGGAGAAGCGGCTCGGCGATGACTCCCTGTGGGATCGCGCCGAGGGCGGTCTCAAGAGCGCCCTGGAGGGCCTGGGCCTGCAGTACGAGCTCAAGCCCGGCGACGGCGCCTTCTACGGCCCGAAGATCGACTTCGACGTGTCCGACAGCATCGGCCGCAAGTGGCAGCTGGGCACCATCCAGCTCGACTACCTGGCCCCCGAGCGCTTCGACCTCACCTACGTGGGCGACGACAACGCCGAGCACCGGCCGGTGGTGCTCCACCGCGCCGTCTACGGCTCCTTCGAGCGCTTCATCGCCATCCTCATCGAGCACTTCGCCGGTGCCTTCCCGGTGTGGCTCGCCCCGGTGCAGGCCACGCTCGTCACCGTGGCGGACCGGCAGATGGACTACGCCCGCAAGGTGCGCGACCAGCTCCGGGCCAAGGGCTACCGGGTGGACCTGGACGAGCGCGGGCTCACCCTCAACGCGAAGATCCGCGACGCCCAGATGCAGAAGATCCCCTTCACTCTCGTCATCGGAGACAACGAGGTGGAGGGCGGCGCGGTCTCCCCCCGGCGCTACGGCGGCGAGGACCTCAAGAGCATGAAGCTCGAGGCCTTCGAGGCCCTGCTGGAGAAGGAAGCGGCCTGGCCTTGATGTCACTGGAAGTCAGGGTTTTCGAACGCCCCTTGACTCCCTGAGGCTGGCAAGTATCTTGCCCCTCTTCCGAGGGGGGTACCTACTCCCACTACTGGAGGGCTTTCACATCGCTCGCGACCAAAGAACTAATCGCCGAATCCGTGCTCGCGAGGTCCGCGTTGTAGGACCTGCGGGCGAGCAGCTCGGAGTGTTGCCGATCGAAGCGGCCCTGGAACGCGCTCAGGCCGAGGGGATGGACCTCGTCGAGGTCAACCCCATGGCCAAGCCGCCGGTCTGCAAGATCATGGACTACGGCAAGTTCAAGTATGAGGAGAAGAAGCGAGCCTCGGAAGCGAAGAAGAAGCAGGTCGTCGTCCACCTGAAGGAAGTCAAGCTCCGCCCCAAGACGGAGGAGCACGACTACGAGTTCAAGGTCCGCAACGTGCGCCGGTTCCTCGAGGAGGGGAACAAGGCCAAGGTCACGATCATGTTCCGTGGCCGCGAGATCACCCACAAGGAACTGGGCTCGGCCATCCTGGATGACGTCATCAAGGACCTGAAGGACGTGGCGGTGGTGGAGCAGATGCCCCGGATGGAAGGGCGGCAGATGTTCATGATCATCGCCCCCAACCCGAAGGTGGCGGCGAAGGCGCGCGAGATGGCGCGGCAGGCGGCGGAGAAGGCGGAGGGTGGCGGCAAGCCGGCCGAAGGTGGCAAGAAGCCCGCGGGCCCCGCGGAGGGCGGCAAGCCCGAGGAGCAGCCGGCGGCTCAGGCGGCCCCGGAGGTTGCTCCCCCGGAGGGAGCTCCGGCGAAGACGGGCGGAACGAAATAGTTGGACCCGGCTGCCGGCTTCCAAGCCGTCGGCCCTCGAGACTCTCGCTGACGGCGATTCGCTGCGGCGGATGGGTAGTTGAAGGAAGGAACCGCAAGATGCCCAAGTTGAAGACCCGTAGCGGCGCCAAGAAGCGCTTCCAGGTGAAGAAGTCTGGCAAGGTGAAGTTCGGCAAGGCCTTCGGCAAGCACCTCTTCACCCACGCGAAGACCCCGAAGAACAAGCGGGATCACCGCGGCACTGGCGTCCTGCAGGATATGGATGCCAAGAAGGTTCGCCAGGAGCTCTTCCCCTACGGGGCGAACTAGTAGAACGCAGTCTAGAGGGCCCTATCGGTGTGGCGATGAGCCAATGCACCGGGGGTTCAAACACCTCACCGAAGTCAGGAGTCAGCAATGCGCGTCAAGAAGGGTTTCAAGGCTCGCCGCCGTCGTAATCGGATTTTGAAGCTGGCCAAGGGTTACCGCGGCCGTCGCAAGAACTGCTACAAGCGGGCCAACCAGGCCGTGGAGCGCGCGCTGGATTACGCCGCTCGCGACCGCGCCGCGCGGAAGCGCAACTTCCGCTCCCTGTGGATCGTCCGCATCAACGCGGCCGCCCGCACCGTGGGCCTGTCCTACTCCCGCCTGATCGCCGGTCTGGCCAAGAACAAGATCGCCCTGGATCGCAAGGTCCTCGCCGACCTGGCCGTGGCGGATCCCGCCGGTTTTGCCGCCGTCGCAAACAGCGCGAAGGCGGCCTGAGCATGACGGCCGGCCGTACAGGCCGGCATCGACAGCGGGTGGCCACGGTCTTCCTGGAAGGCCGTTGCCGCTCGTGGGTTTGAAACGGGCTGCCCCTGAGGGCGGCCCTTTTTTTTGCCCCGGCCCAGCCGGGGAGGGAGACGAAGTCCCATGCGAGACCGCTTGCAGGCGCTCGCGGACGCGGCGCGGCGGGAAATCTCCGTCGCCTCCGAGCCGTCCGCGGTGGAGGCGCTCCGAATCCGCTACCTCGGCAAGAAGGGTGAGCTGTCCGGTGTCCTCGGTGGCATGGGCAAGTTGCCCCCCGAGGAGCGCCGTGCGCTCGGCGAGGTGGCCAACCAGGTCAAGGCCGAGATCGAGAAGCTCCTGGCCGACGCCGTCCAGCGCGTGGAGGACGCGGCGCTCGAGTCCGAGCTGCGTGGCCCCAAGCTGGACGTGACGCTGCCCGGCCGCACCGTCACCCCCGGCAGCCGCCACCCGGTGTCCCGGACGATGGAGGACATCGTCCGCACCTTCCAGCGGCTCGGCTTCGAGGTGTCCCACGGGCCGGAGATCGAGCTCGACTACTTCAACTTCGAGGCGCTCAACCTCCCGAAGGATCACCCCGCCCGCGACATGCAGGACACCTTCTACGTGGATGAGGCCTCGCTCGGCCACGCGAAGAAGGCCGACAGCCCAGTGCTGCTGCGCACGCACACGTCCCCGGTGCAGGTGCGCTTCATGCTCAACCGCAAGCCGCCCATTCGCGCCATCATGCCCGGCCGCGTCTACCGGCGGGACTCGGACATCACCCACACGCCCATGTTCCACCAGGTGGAGGGCCTGCTGGTGGACAAGGACGTCAGCTTCGCCGAGCTCAAGGGCACCCTGGATGCCTTCGTGAAGGCCTTCTTCGGCTCGGACACGCGCACGCGCTTCCGCCCGTCCTTCTTCCCCTTCACCGAGCCCTCGGCCGAGGTGGACATCTCCTGCACCTCGTGCGGCGGCAAGGGCTGCCGCGTGTGCAAGCAGACCGGCTGGCTGGAGGTGCTGGGCAGCGGCATGGTGCACCCCAACGTCTTCAAGTACAGCGGCTACGACCCCACCCAGGTCACCGGGTACGCGTTCGGCATGGGCGTGGAGCGCATCGCCATGCTGCGCTACCGCATCGACGACCTGCGGATGATGTTCGAGAACGACGCGCGCTTCCTGGAGCAGTTCTGATGAAGATCTCGGTCAAGTGGCTCGGAGACTACGTAGCGCTGCCGGCGAGCGTCGATGAACTGGCGCGCAAGCTGACCGCCGTGGGTCTGGAGATTGAAGGCCTCGAGCGCCCCGGCGAGGGTCTGCGCGGCGTGGTGGTGGCGCAGATCAAGGAGTCCGTCCAGCACCCCAACGCGGACAAGCTGTCCGTGACGAAGATCGACATGGGCGGCCCGGAGACGCTGCAGGTGGTGTGCGGCGCCAAGAACTTCAAGGTCGGCGACAAGGTGCCGCTGGCCACCATCGGCACGAAGCTGCCCAATGGCGTGGAGATCAAGCAGGCCCCCCTGCGCGGCGTGGACAGCTTCGGCATGCTCTGCTCGGCCAAGGAGCTGGGCATCTCCGAGGAGTCCTCGGGCCTGCTCATCCTCCCGCAGGACCTGAAGGTCGGCACGCCCATCGCCCAGGCGCTCGGGCTGGATGACGTGCTGATGGAGGTGAACGTCACCCCCAACCGGCCGGATGCCCTGTCGCACCTGGGCGTGGCCCGCGAGGTGGCGGTGGCCACGGGCGCCCAGTTGCGTCCGCCCCAGCCGAAGCTCGCCGAGTCCGGCGCCCCCGCCTCCGAGAAGGTGAAGGTGCGCATCGAGGACCCGGTGCGCTGCCCGCGCTACGTGGCCCGCGTCATCGAGAACGTGAAGATCGGTCCCTCGCCCCAGTGGCTGCAGGACCGGCTCAAGGCCTGCGGCGTGCGCCCCATCAGCAACGTGGTGGATGTCACCAACTACGTCCTGCTCGAGTACGGCCAGCCGCTGCACGCCTTCGACCTGGACAAGGTCGCCGGCCAGGAGATCATCGTCCGCACCGCGAAGCCGGGCGAGAAGATGACGACGCTCGACGGCAAGCAGCGCGCGCTGGAGACCGAGGACCTGCTCATCTGCGACCGCGACCGGGCCCAGGCCCTCGCTGGCGTGATGGGCGGCGCGGACAGTGAGGTGAGTGCGAGCACCACGCGCGTGATTCTCGAGTCCGCCCACTTCCAGCCCTCGAGCATCCGCCGCTCGTCCAAGCGCCACGGCCTGCACACCGAGGCCTCGCACCGCTTCGAGCGTGGCGCGGACCTCGATGCCGTCATTCCCGCCGCGGATCGGGCCGCGGCCCTCATCGCCGAGCTGTCCGGTGGCACGGTGGCCCCGGGCCGGGTGGACGTGTACCCGAGCCCCCAGCCGCCGCGTCGGGTGACGCTGCGCTACGGCCGCGTGGAGAAGGTGCTGGGCGTGGTCATCCCCGAGGCCGAGTGCCGGCGCATCCTCGGCACCCTGGGCTTCAAGCCGGTGGAGGAGGGGAGTGGGCAGACCACCTTCGAGGTGCCTCGGGCGCGCGTGGACGTGGAGCGCGAGGAGGACCTGATGGAGGAGCTCGCCCGCGTCTACGGCTACGACAACATCCCCGCGAAGCTGCCGCGAGGACTCGCCGAGCTGGCCCCAGAGCCCGCCGCCTCCGAGGCCGAGCGCCGCGCCCGCCACGCCCTGGCCGGCATGGGGCTGAGCGAGGTGGTGAACTACTCCTTCGTGCCGCCGCGCACCCTGGAGGTGCTGGGAGGGAAGGAGAAGCCGGTGGCGCTCCTCAACCCGCTCAGCGTGGAGCAGTCGGTGATGCGCACCAGCCTGTTGCCGGGCCTGCTGGAGAACCTCTCCCGCAGCGTGCGGCACCAGGTGGAGTCGGTGGCCGTGTACGAGATGGGGCGGGCCTACTTCCAGGATTCCGAGGGTGGCCAGGGCCAGCGCCCGGCCGCTCGCGAGGTGCACCGGCTCGCGGGCCTCGTGTGGGGCGTGCGCGGCCGGCGGACCTGGACCCAGAAGGACGCCCGGGCGGATTTCTATGACGCCAAGGGCGCCCTGGAGGCCGTGCTGCACGCCCTTCACGTGGAGGGCGCCCGCTTCGTCTCCGCCGAGGCCCCGTCGTATCACCCGCGCGCCTGTGCCCGGGTGGAGCTGGCCGATGGCACGGTGCTGGGCCATGTAGGTGAGCTGCACCCCCGTGTGAGCAAGGCTCTGGAGCTGCCTCGAGACGTCTTCGTCTTCGAGGTGGACACGGCGCCCCTGTACGCGGCCGCCAAGCTGGTTCCGGCCTGGGGAGGGCTGCCCCGCTTCCCCGCCGTGCTTCGCGACCTGGCGGTGGTGGTGCCCCTGGAGCTCCAGAACGACGAGGTCCGCCGCGTCATCCTGGAGGTCGGTGGCCCGCTGGTGGAGGACGCCTTCATCTTCGACGTCTACACCGGCAAGCCCATCCCCGAGGGCCGCAAGAACCTGGCCTACGCCATCCGCTACCGCTCGCCCGAGCGCACCCTCACCGACGCCGAGGTCGGTGCCGCCCACCAGCGCATCATCTCCGAGGTCAACCAGCGCCTGGGCGGAGCCCTCCGGACCTGAGCCGCCTGCTCGCGGGAAAACCTGAGTGAAACCGGTGGGTTGACAGCTAATTGGGAAGGCTGTCACAGTCCCCCGGGTTCACCGCAGAGAGGGGCTCGAAGGTACTCGCATGACCAAAGCGGACATCATCGAAGGGGTCTACGAGAAGGTCGGCTTCTCCAAGAAGGAGTCGGCGGAGATCGTCGAGCTCGTCTTCGACACCTTCAAGGAGACGCTCGAGCGCGGGGACAAGATCAAGATCTCGGGGTTCGGCAACTTCCAGGTGCGCCAGAAGAAGGCGCGCGTGGGCCGTAACCCGCAGACGGGCAAGGAGATCGAGATCTCAGCGCGCCGGGTGCTGACCTTCCGGCCGAGCGCGGTGCTGAAGGCCGCGCTCAATGGCGAGCAGATTCCGGAGAACCACTCCGAGCTGGATGCCGCGGAGGAGGCCGCCGCGGACGCGGCCGAGGCCGCCGGACTGGATCCCGAGGAGATGGACGAGGAGCTGGAAGAGGTCGAGGAGTACAAGGCCTCGGCCGGCGGAATGAAGGCGAAGGCGGAGTGAGTTTTTGAAGGGCCGCCCGATCTCGTGCTTGACCGGTGAGTCGGGTAGAGGCATAAGGCAGCCCATCTCGCCGACGCCGAGCGGGACACACATCGGGGCGTAGCGCAGCCTGGTAGCGCACTTGCTTGGGGTGCAAGTGGTCGCTGGTTCAAATCCAGTCGCCCCGACCATCGAAGGCCCTGGAGTTTCACCTCACGGTGGGCTCCAGGGCCTTCAACTTCCCTCGAGAAGGGAAGCGATGTGGGGAGTTAGTTCAGTTGGTTAGAACGCCGGCCTGTCACGCCGGAGGCCACGGGTTCAAGTCCCGTACTCCTCGCCAAGAGAAGGGCCCGGAATCGCAAGGTTCCGGGCCCTTTGTCTTTTCTTCAGTCCGGGCCCAGGCGCAGCCTCCCCCTCCTCCTGGAGGATCACCCCATGACCGAGCAACAGCTCGCCGGGCATGGAGTTGTTCAACGGGCGATCACCGGCGGGTTGTGGGAGTCCATGGAGTCCCCAGACCAGCGCACGTCGAACACCACCTCCGCCGGCCGATGGAGAAGGGCCGCCGCGAACGCCGACCCCGACGGCAACTGGTGACCGATGGCGCGCTCCACCTGTCTGAGCTCCAGGGCGCGCAAACCTCCAACGGCTAGGCCCTTGGCGAAGCGCGCCACCGAGAGGTGCAGCGACTGCACACGCTGGCGGAGCCGGAGCGTGCGCACCTCCCCGCGGAACACCACGAGTTGGATGGACGGCGCGGGGCGCATCGGGGGGTGCACATCCAGCGGTCCATCCACGCCCTGGGCCTCCACCTGCAGCTCCTGCCAGCCGGTGACCGCCGCCGAGCGCATCACGAAGCCGGTGAGCACGCGCTCGGGCACCCGGGCCAGCAACGCCCGTTCGGCGGGGCTCCGCTCGGTCGCGTTCGGGGGACGCACCACGCTCAGGGCACCGTCGAGGAGCGCCGCGAGCCACGCCGGATCGACGTGGAAGAAGCGGATCGACTCCGCGGGGAGGGCTCGCTCGTCGGCCACGAGGTAGCGGAAGGGCACCCCCTCGAGCCTGCCGAGACCCTCCACCCACGCGACCAGCTCGGGTGGGGGCTCGGGCTCCGCGAGGGGCGCGGCCCGTTGGATCTGCGGCAGATGACCATGCGACCCCGCGACCGCCGCCAGCCGGTGCGCGTGGTGCACCCACGTGCGGCGCCACGCCGACAGTTGCGTGGACACCCGCCGGTTCTGCAGGGCGAGCAGGCGGCCGAGTTCCCAGGCGGCCGCGTAGCTCACGTCGAACATGCCCGTCTTCTCGTAATAGAGCAGGAGCGCATCGGCACACGACGCGGGCAACGCTCCGAGCAGTCCGGGGGGGCGCGGGCTGGGGACGAGGGGTCCGCCATACCAGGACGCCGTCGTGCCTCCGGCGGCGAGGTGGTGGGGCAACAGGACCAGGCCGGATTGGAGCTTCCGCGATGCGTCGTCCGGGAGGTCGGCGGGCGCCGCCTCCGGTCGGAGCAGTCCCGCGTGCGACGCGACGTCCACGAGGTGTGCGAGCAGCGCACCGGAGTCCTCGGAGACGGGCTCGCTCGTGAACGTCCAGCTCCAGAGCGACACGAGGACCCAGGGCCCATCGCCCCACCCGTGGTCCTCGAGGGAGACGAGGTGCATCGTGTGACGCCCGGACGCGGGCAGCCGGAGGCCCACCACGACCGCCGCACGCGCGCCGGGCGCCCCGCCCACCTCTTCCCGCACGTGGCAGAACCGATCGAGCTCGTCGGCCTTCGGCAGGCACTCACTGGCGAACCGCGCGTCGAGCTCCAGCACGGTCACGGCATCCTGCTCCCGACCCTCCTCGAGAGCGAGCGGCGCGCTCCGCCCGCAGCGCTCCCGGAACTCCGCGAGCGTCATCCGGCGTGATTGGACGTAGGGCGCATCCATCTCGCGCAGCAACAGGAGCGCGAGCCAGGGTTGTCCCTTCCCAGCGCTGCGCTCCCAGGGGAGCGTGTCACGCGCGAGCACGACGTGCGGCAAATCCGCGTGGAAGTCTCCCCGGCTTCCGTCGGGGGGATACATCGAGCACACGTCCTTGGGGGACAGCGCGAACCGCTCCCCGCCCACCGCGAAGCGGGCCCGCTGCGTCCCATGCTCCACCGTCGCACCGTCGACCGTGACAGAGAGCGTGGCCGCGACGTCGTAGGTCCCCGAGGGGAGGAGCGGGTCTTGCCGATCATAGAAGTGAAGGCTCGCGGGGATCAGATCGTCAGTCATGTTCAAGCGGCCTCACGAGTCGGGGAGCGGCACGGAAGGAGCGCACCGGGGCGAAGTTCCCGCGGGTGGGGAGATCGGGCAGCAGCGCCTCGACCACGCTCCTGCACGCCGCGCGCGTCTCCGGGAGGCACAGGTCGGTCGCGATCTGGTCCACCACGGAGGAATCCTCCAGGTGCACGGGAGTGGGGGCCTGGCGCCGCGGCCAGGTCAACGCAGGCGCCTGATGCGTGTCCCAGGAGGAGAGCGTGATGGGCGTGGGCGGGCTCCCAGGCACGTGGGGCTTGGACCGGATCTCATAGCCCACCACCACGTCCTCGATCAGCCGGGGCGCGTGAAGCGAGGCGTGGGGCTGCTTCCCATGCGCCTGCCCCCACAGGGCCGCGGGGACCGAACCCGAGACCGGATCGATCTGGAAGCGCGAGGTGACGATCTCATCGCCGTACTTGATCTCCACCGACAGCGTCGAGTCCAACGTGGCCGCCATGGGCGCCACCCCCAGCCGCGGAGACCCGGGAGCGCTCGACGTGATCGGAACCGCCGAGTCCACCCGAATCCGGAGCTCACCCGGATGGAGTGTGCCCAACTCCCCCTGCGCCGGGCCGTTGCGACCGCCCCCGTCCGGAGCCCGACCGCCCGCGGCGTTGAGAACGAGGAGCCCCTTGGCGGGCAACAGGTCCGCGCGGAACTCCCCCCAGGTGACGGCGGGAGGAGGCCGTGCGGGCCGCCCGAACTCCAGATCGAAGGAGAACACCAGCCAGCTCACGTGGGCGCGCCCCGAGAAGGGCGGCCCGTCGCAGACGAGCTCCGCCGTCAGGTCGGCGGAGAACACGCCATACGTCACCCCGATCGAGATGGAGGCCTCCGCGTGATAGCGGTAGGGCTTCCAACCCAGCACCATGTCGAGCCCGGCGCGGAACCACGCGTGCAGGGACCCATCCCGCCAGTCCGCCTCGAAGTGCCCTCCGGTCATCACCGCCGACGGCGTGAGCGCGAGATAGGCGTCCGCCTTGAGGGTGAGGCGCTCGTCCACGCGCCAGTTGAGCGCGAGCCTCGGCACCTTCGGGTACCAGGCGGGCACCCGGAAGGAGGGGTGGTACCCCCCGAGCGTGAGGACGAAATCCCCCGCGTGCTCGCCGTGGAACCAGGAGGCAAGCGCGAACCCTCCGCTCAGGTGACAGTCGGGAGACAACACGTACGCGCCCGGCGACAACACGCCTCGGACGCAGAGCTCCCCCTGCTCAGGCAGGAAGCGCGCCAGCAGGGACAGCGAGGCGTTCACCAGGGGCGTGCCCCCCGGCGGCGTCTGGGCGGGCACCCGCAGCGTGGCCTCTCCGAGCAGGTCGAACTCGAGCTCGGACCCGAACCGCGCGAAGAGCAGCGCCACGCCCTCGATGAGCTGGAAGGACGTGAAGTGCACGCCCACGCCCAGGAAGTGCTCCCCCACCGCGGGCGTCAGGAGGAGCCGCTCGGCCATGGACCACAGGTCGAGCCGCTCCGAGGGGGCGGCCATCGCCTGGGTCACCAGCGGGTAGGTGCGCACGCCCTCCGCCGTGGGGAGCACGAGGCGTCGGTTGTACCCGAAGCCCACCGACATCCCCTCGACGCGGAAGAACGTGGGCCCCCCGACGGCATCCACGAGCGCCCAGACGAACATCGAGGGATGGCCATCCTTCATCCGGGCATACGACCCGAGCGCCGAGATCGCGAGCCGTCCGTAGCGGAGGGTGAGCGCGCCGTCATAACGATCCTCGCCCTCCGCCCCGGGCAGGTGTCGCAACCCGCCGCCCAGCTCCAGGTCCCCGCTCCTCAGGTCCACCCCCAGGCCGTCGAGGTGGAAGCGGGGCGCGAAGTCGTGCGCGGACAGATCGCTCAGGGCGAAGCCCACCCCGAGTCCCTGGAGCGAGAGGGTCAGGGCCGGGGCGTGGAGCGACGCGTCGAGCAGCAACACGAGCTGCTGGCCGGACAGCCCGACGCCCACCCGCCCCACGTGCAAGGGGCCAAAGCCCTTCTGCAGATCCACCCACGCGACCTTCGCGGAGTCGGCCCGCGCGGGCGCGGAGACATCGAGCCGGGTGGAGGCATCAACGGGTGTGACCGCGACCTGGAGCGGCAGGTCGAGCGTCGAGCTGATACCCGCGACCTGCACGTGCGCGTGCAGGGTGGCACCCGCATCGACGCCCTCCTCGCGCAGCTTCGTGACCCCCGAGGGGGTGAGCTGGTTGAGCCACGCGATGTCGCCCGACTCGAACCGGTCCCGGGCGAGGAGCAACTGGAACACCAGGTCGAGTCGGCGTCCACGCGGGAACGTCCCGCCCACGAGCGGCAGCTTCGACAACTCGAGCCCCGTCCCGAGCTCCACCGCGAACAGGGCCTTGTCTCCCTCGGCGCTCTTCAGCAGCGCGAGCTGGGCGTGGTTGAGCCCGACGCTCAGGCCCGAGGGGACCCACCCCTGCACGGACGGCATGAGCTGCGCGAGGAGCCGCCCCAGGTCCACCACGCTCCCCTGGCCACCGTATGCGGCGACCATCAGCTCGCGCTCGTCCTGTTGATCGAAATCCGCGGAGAAGACCCGCTCCACCGCGGTGCCCGGCTCGAACAGGGACAGGCTCGCGCCCACCGAGATTTCGTGGGGCCGGTCCGCCGCCGGTCGGCGCGCGTCGAGGTGCAGCGTCAGCGCGGCGGCCTGGGACGTGTCGGCGCCCTCCCCGAGACGGAAGGCACCCGTCCCGCGGAACGCGTACTCCTGGGTGCCGGTGTCCACCCGGACGTGGAGATCCCTCAGCGCCACCGTGGAGAGCATCCGGGGCGTCACCGGCGTCCCCGCCCCGCTCCCGTCCCTGGCGCCGAACTCCAATGCCCCGCCCGCGAGCGCCTCCGGAGACACGCGCGGGTCGTCGATGAGGTCGCCCTCGAATATCCAGCCGCGCCCCTCGCCCACGTGGTCCGCGCGCAGGATCGCGCGAGAGCCGAGGAAGTAGAACACGCCGCGCGCGCTCAGGGCGACGGCGCCATGCCCGGCCCCCTCCACCCCGATCGTGAGTCCCTCCATCTCGAGCCGGCCCCCCCCAGGCACGAGCCAGGCACCATTCAGCTCGGCCCTCGCGGAGTAGCGGCCAGAGCCGGGGTGATAGGAGAAGGCCAGATCCCGGATGGAGAGGCTCGGCAGTGCCGGATACCGTTCATGGCCCATGAAATGGGAGATGAGTTGCGTGACGTCGAGCTCCGAGTCCTCGACCAGGCCTCCCGAGAACTCGTAGTCGACACCGAAGGCCCCGCCATACACCAGGGTGGTGAGCCGGATCGTACCGCTCTCCCCAATGCCAACGAGCCCGGAGATCGCCAGTTCCACCTGACGCTCTTCGCTGGTGGGAGCATGGAGGGTGAAGCCGAGATCGATCGCGTCCAGCGTGAGGAAGCGATCCAACAGGACCCAGCGGTTCTCGTCCGCGACCTCGACGTCCAGACTCACCCACTGGATGAGGTCGCCCCCGCTCGGATCCAGACGCATGGACACGTCGGTCAGTTTCACCACCGCGCCGACGGGGACCTGCTCGGGCACCCGGAGCGGGGCCTGGGGCACGAGCGCGGAGAGCCCGGCGAGCGGCATGGACAGGCCATCCGGAAGGGAGGAGCGAATCTCCACCACCCCGGACCTGCCGGAGGTCCGCATCACGACGGGGATGCGGGTGTCCGTCGTTTCTCCGGGGAAGACCAGATCCGCGAACCAGGTGGCCTCCGCTGACGACGTCCAGCGCCGGATGGCCATGTTGTAATCGGGCCTCCCCCGATAGACGAAGCGCAGATCCTCGAGCCCCACCAGGTTGCCCACCCTCCGCACGATCTCTGGAGACAGCCACCCCATCAAGAACACCTCGGGAGGCGCCGACGCGTCGCCTCCGGAGGGCAGCACCCCACCGATCACCGGCAATACCTGGTCGCGCAAGCCCTCCCCCAGGAAGAGGTTCGCGGCGGTGTCGGTGGGCGAGGCGAGATCGAGCAGGCCGCTCACGCCCAGGACGGCCCCCCCGTCTTCGGCGTGGGAGCGCAGTTGGAAGAACGGATAGCGCTCCACGAGGTCCGTGGGAAAGCGCAGATCGGCGAGCATCGTGCCCGCATGTCCCGGAAAGCTCCTGGCCACGGTCCACGGGGTGGGGGCGCGTCCCCAGGCCGACAGGACCAGGCGCAAGTGCGGGAGTCCGCCAGGGACCTCGACGAGGTCGAGCGCCACCTCCACCGCCATGTCCAGGAACGGACCCGCGCCGCCAACGCCCCGCAGGGCCATCGCCGCGTCCCCGGCGGGCGGAGCCACGCTCTCGAGAGAGCCGACGTCGAGAACGCCCTTCGGAAAATAGGGGCAGACGCCCTCGACCATCCGCGTGGTGTCCGCCAACCGCGCGTCCTGCAAGCGCTTCAAGCCCGCCGCGTCGAACCGAAGCCTGTGCGAGGCCACATCGAGGAGGCCCAAGCGCTGGAGCGCCTCGTGGAGTTCCCCAGCCGTCATGGGGACCCCCCGGTGGGCGGGGTGTAATCGACGACGCCGTTCTCAAGGACCTTCATGCGGTGGTCGCCCGCATTCGAGGTCCACCGCCGCTCGAGGACTCGTTCCGGGGTGACGAAGAACTGGAGGTGGGACATGCCCGAGTCCGTCGTGTAGATGCCGTATTTCTTGTAGGCCGGCTTCACCTGCCACCAATTCACCTTGGCCGTGGGTGAGTGCCACAAGGTCTCGGTTCCGTAGCGGATCAGGTGCGTGTCGACGCCCTTGCAGAGGCGGTGCGCGGTGGGCGCCGGGGTCTGGTTGCCCTCCTGGGAAGGAAGACCATCGGTGACGCGCATGTAGGCCGCGATCGTCGACCATCGCGGGTTGCGGTCGGATTGGTGGGGACCCGAGCTGGCCACCGCGATCCGCGGGTTCGTCGTCTCGACGAAGGTCCGTCCCGCGTGCTCCGTCCCCGATCCATGGTGCTCCATCTGCAGGAGGTCCAGATCGCGGATCAGCTCCCCGTGGTGCCTGAGGAGGAAGGCCTCCGTGCCCAGGGTGGCATCCCCGGTGAGGAGGATCTTCCGACCGTAGACCTTGATGAAGGTCACGATGCTGGCGGCGTTGGTGGGGCAGGACTCGTGTTGCGAAGGAGAAGCCTCCGCGGACAGGAGTGAGATTTCACAATCCGGCTCTTCGATGAGCTTCAGTCGCTCGCCATCGAACGTGAACTTGCTCGTGATCTCCTTGCCCCCCGGCGTGGTCACACCGACCTTCGTGTTGTTGATGACCAGGCGACCGCACACCTTCGCTTTCTTGAAATGATTGCGAGCAGCAGTCGAACCTTTCACAGACTCTCCGTAGCTGGTCTGCGTCAGGGTATAGAGGAGCACCCGAGGTCCTTGCACCGTATTGAACACGATCCGGGGAGCCTCGCAGTAGTGATCCTTGTCGGGGTGGGTGAAGATCAGGTACGAGAGTTGGGCCGGTCTGACAGCCTTCGTGTCCGGGTCGCGCTCCGTTCCGACGAACTCCTTGAGGAGATCCTGGATCTCCTTGACGTACTGACCATGGCGCGGCTGCGAGCGCTGCCCACAGTCGATCACCAGGCTTTGTCCCTGGGGCGTCCTGATCAGGATGCAGTCTCCCGAACCGATGGACGTGAACATGAGGCGGAACTCGGCGGACGCGCTGCCGTCCGGGTTCGTGTACGTGGCGGTCCCCGCCTCGAGCTCCTCCTCGGAGAGCTCCACGCACTCCATGGCTTCCTTTGCCCTTTTCACCGCCTCCATCCGCGCGTTCGCGACACGATGGACAAACTTGGGATCCGCATTGGCAAGGAACGCCGCCTCCGAACCCGTGAAGAGTTTCAAGGCATTGAGGTCAGACTTATACGCACGGCGGCAGATGATCGCCGACGAATTGCTGGAGCCTCGACCGGGCCGCAGATCGTAAGCAAAAATCTCTTTCACGGCCTGGATGACTTCATCCGAGTACTTGGTGCGCTTGGCGCGCCGCGTGTCATTGCCGTTGCTATCGTTTCCACGCTTCATGGATTCTCCAGAAGTGACTGCGGCCACGCACTCAAACGCCGCCGTTCGCGGTGTCGACGCACTGCTCCCAATACCCGCTCGCGCCCCGCTCCATGTCGAGGCCGGAACGCCGCCAGGCCAGCTCCGCTCTCACCCAGCGCGCACTGCCACTGGTGAGCGTGTCCAGGCCTCGCAGAGGAAGAGCCACTTCGTGGGCGGAGATCTGTCCGGCGCCGACATGGAGCAGATAGAGACGGTCGGGCGCACCACCGCGACCCGGCTCGGTGGCGAGCCGCCACGCCGGATCCGCCAGGGACACCCCGCCTGGCCCACCCAGCGAACCCGGGGGGAAGGACAACTGGAGGTGCCAGGCACCCGGACTGGCCTCCAGCCCGGGGCTGCCAACGAACCGGACGGCGCCGGAGGGACACGCCAGCCGAAGGACGCGGGCCGGCTCGCCAGCGGCGCGTTCCAGCGCGAACGAGATCGGATAGCGGTGCTCGAACGCGCCCAAGAACCCCAGGTCCCCGGAGTCGAGTTCGGCGTCGAGCTCGGCGTCGAGGAGGGCCCGCCGGTAGATGCTGAGCCGCACCAGCCGCCCCCGGAAGGCAGGCGTGTTTCCGCCGAACGGCTGCTCCACGCCCCCCAGGTGGTGGGAGATGGACTCGATCACCACCGATCCGCCCGCCTCCGTGGGAAACGCGTCCATGGCGAGCGTCAACGGGTCCCCCACGGCACGCGCCCCGCGGACCCGAACGCGCCAGGGCCTGCCCGGGACATACACGAGCGCGAGGCGGACCCAACCTCCAGGCGCGCCGGGTTCCTCCCTATCGAAGGTCACCCATTCCCACCCGACGGTGCCCCCCACCCTGAGAGCGAGGCGCCCGTCCTCGCGCGAAACGAGGCGCGCGGAGAGGAACCAGGGCAGGGAGGGGTCCTTCAGCGCGGCACTCACCTGCCAGAAGGTCATCTCCCGCTCGCCGCGCCACTCGGGCTTGACCCAGACCAGCAGGGTCAACCCCTGGAGGAGTTCCAGCTCCCCCACGGGCGCTGGGAGCTCGAGGTACGAGCCCGGCGTGCCGTCGAGCGCGATGCAGCGGCCGAATTGCTCGTCCTCCACGACGCGCGCTCCGTGTCCCACCCCATTGCGCCGGCCGGGCCCCCGGTCGACCAGCGTCTCGGAGTTGCGATCTTCGAGCAGGAGGTCCGCCAGGAGACCCTCGGATGACAATGGCATCACGACCCTCCACGGGGGTTGCTGGGCTCGGAGACGAGCCAACCGTCGCGAATCTCGGTCACCGCATCGAAGGGAACCCGCGCCTGGGCGGCCTCGACCGGGCGGCGTCCCCATCCCTCGGGGGTCGCTTCCAGCCAGGTCCAGGCACGGCCGGGGACCGCCCCCATCGGGAGCTCGATCGCGCCCTCGACGGGATTCTCCGTCCGCCCGGTGAGCACCGGCGCGGCCGTGAACTCCACGGCGATGCGCTCGTACACGCTCGCCCAGTGTTGCGCGGGCAGGCGCAGGGCCTTGGTCGGCATGATCCCCGACGTGGCATGCACCGCGCCCCGCGGATCCACCAGCATCGTCACCGCCAACGGGGGAGCGTCCACGGACTGATACAGGAAGTCGCACTTCTTCTGTTGGGGGGTGCCGCTGCCGTCCCCGGGGTCGTAGTACGGAATCACGTAGGCGTCGTCCTCGTACCCGCCCTTGCCGTCCTCCACCCAGTACACCGCCAGCCCGTCGCCGAGTTGATCCGGTTCGCCCAGCCGGATGGGAAAGCGCACGCGCGTGAAGCCGTTCGTCTCCCGCTCGCTCCGGAGCAGGCTCTCGCGCAGTTCCTTGAGACCCTGGTGCATCGCCGGAAGGCCCTGGAGCTCCAGGTGCAGCGAGGCCCTCACCAGGGCGAGCGGCTGGCCGGACAGGAGCACCTCGCCGGGATGCTCCGGCTCGATGTGGTTCTGGGCATCCTCCAGGTCCGCGAGGAAGGTGTGGAAGTAGTTCGCGGACCCTCGGAGCAGGAAGCGCACGAACTGCCGCAGGGTGGGATCTCCCACGTCGGAGACGCCGCCGCCCGACTCCGCCGACACTTGGCGGCCGGGCGCTGGGCGCCACCGGGGGACCGCATCGGCCTCGACCCAGATGACCCCGAGCGCGACCCCCTCCCGGTCAAAACAGAACAGGCTCCGATCCAGGTGGTTGGCCATCACCCACCCACACACGGGCGTGGTCGCCGGGTGCGCGTTGGCCTCCCGGGTGCCCTGATCGGCCGAACGCCAGCGGAAGTCGAGCCGTGCGGGCTGCACGAGGCGGGGCGGGAGTTGGAGCGAGGCCGCCCCCTCGAAGGAATGACCGCCGAACGAGCGCGTGCCGTGGAGCGTGTGACAGTCGATGTTCACCGCGCGCCCGAAGGTGTCGAGGATGCGCAGGCGACGCACGTGCAGCTCTCCGTTGCGGATGGGGCAGAAGTCGTTGGCCACGAGCGGCACGGTGTGGGTTTCCCCGGCCACCGCTTCCGCGACGAGGCGGGCGAAGTCCCGATCGTTCTCGAAGCCGAGCGGATCCGCGATGGGGACCTGGGGCGTGTGCCCGGTCATCAGCAGGGCGCTGTTCAAACCGCCGAGCGCCTGGGTGACACAGGGGAGGGTCCCCGAGCGGAGCTGGGCCACCACCTCGCGCAGGCGCGTGCGGGTGTCGGGGGAGAGCGGGGCCTGGGTGGGGTCTGACTCCACGCGCGAGAGGTAGGAGTCGAGCTGGCTCTCCATCTGGCCGAGCGCATGGGGGGTCAGGACGGTCGAGCCCTTGTAGACGTGGGCCCCGCGGGTGCACGGACGCGTGCCCCGGGGCGCGAAGTCGACGGCCTCGCGCCGCAGGACGTAGTTCGTCATCACGAAGGCCGGGTCGTACTGCTCCCCCGGGCTCGAGAGGTTGCAGCCGAGATCCTTCGGCGTCAGCTCGACCTCCCACTCCAACAGCAACGGGTGCCACGGCTCCCCCGTCCAGGGCCGAGCGCCCGGGCCCTCCCTGCGCCAGGGCCGCAGCTTGCGGAACAGCGCCATCGGGAGAATCGCCTCGGACATGCCGCTGGTATCCCCGAGGAGGGGGTACACCTCCACGCTGGCGGCGGTGGAGACGTAGCGGTTGGAGGCCCTGGCCGCCTCCCCCGCGATCAGGATCACCGGATCCGTTGGGCGATAGAAACGCGGCGCCGCCGCGACCTGGAGCACATACGCCCCTCCGCCCTCGGCGTCATGCCGCGCGAGGGCCGCGACGAGGGCCGAGATCCGCGACACGAGCCGCTGCGCCACCGAGTGCGCCTCACCCACCGCGGTGGGCAGCTGGCCGGAGTCGGGCTCGGGCATGCGCAGCTCACCGGTCGCGTCGATGAGCTGACGCAGCGCCGGAATGGAGTGGCGCTCCATGAAGTAGCGCAGCGCCATGGCGTTGGGCCGGTCGTCATGGGGCGCGTCGGGATGGAGGGCCAGTTGGTAGTGGTGCCAGTCCGTCGCGAGCTGCCGCCGCAACGAGCGCACCCGCTCCCGCGCCCGGTTGTACTCCGCCTGGAGGGCGTTGAGCCCGTCCAGGAGCGACGCCACGTCCGGCCAGGCCGGCGCGGCCTCCTCCCCCTGTCCCGATGCGGCGCGCAGGGTCCACATGGGCTCGGAGGGCAGCGCGACGAAGCCCGCGGCGTGGCGCGCCTCCTTGAACTTCATCGCCAGATCGAGGTGCCGGTCGTCGAGCGCGGAGGAGAGCACCACCGCCTGGAGCTGCTCCTCGAGGTGCGCCTGCTGCTGGGAGTCCGTGGAGACGGAGCGCGCCAGGTGGGAGGCCAGCGCCTCGGCCGCCGTGGCGCCGAGCGTCAGCGTGGCATTGCCCTTGGGGGGCGGGGGATCCCATCGGGTGTGGGCATCGAAGTCGAGCCGCCCCCGGCACGTGAGGCGCGGTGGGACGAGATCGCGGGGAAGAGCGCCGACGACCGTCCACCGGAAGTCATCCATCACGCTCTGCCAGAGCTCCTGCGGCGACAGGGACGCGCGATCCGCGGCGCGGCTCGCCCGGCGCAGCGCGACCGCCAGGTAGTCATGCTCGGGGTTCGCGTACCAACCGTAGACCTCGTAGAAGAGGTTGGAGAGCTGGGGGACACTCACCTCCCCGTCGTGAAACCCGAAGACCCCCTGACAGTTGGGATAGAAGGCCGCGAAGGTGTGCTCGCCGAAACCGCGCACGGTGAGGGGCTCGGAGAGGTAGTGCTCGGGGCCCGGCGACGGCCCGGCGAGCCAGTCGTTGAGCGGCAACACCCGTCCCATGTGGCGATACGGCACACCTCCCGTCGGCTGGCCGAGCGAATCGCGCATCGGGTAGCAGGTGGTGGGGGTGCTCGGGCGAGCGCCCACGGGGTGCAGGTAGTCGCTCTCGATGATCCATTGCCGCTCGGGGAGGTTCGTGCTCGCGTGCCCCCGCGTCACCAACCAGCGGTTGGGCACCGGTGGCAGGGCAAGCGCGTCCATCCCGACGCCCTCGGGCCGGGACCAGCGCGACGCGCGGGTCAGCGCGGCCGGCATCGACCAATGAAGGTGGATGCCCGACTCCAGGAGCAGGTGCTCGGGTCGGAAGGGCTCGGCCGCGACCCGCTCTCCGAGTAATGGAATCTCCGGGTGGACCCCATGCTCTCCATCGAAGTACGGCAGGAGGGTGAAGTGGGTCGTGGCCGAGACGACCGCTTGCCGCTGCCGGAGGAACAGCGCGTCTACGTGGAGGGGGGCGACGAGCAGGGACACTGGACCAGGGTACCATGGGCAACTGGCACCCAGTGTGAAGTACCTCCCTGGAGCACCGTGCGCCCCTGGTGCTGCTGGCCCAACCGAAAGGAACCCTTAGCGCCGACGGGCGTCGTCCACCACCTGCCGCTCGACTGCGAAGAAGTAGTTGGCCATCAAACGCCCGGCCCAGGACGTGGCGCCCCAGCCTTCGTAGTAGGCGCAGTGGCTGCCTTTGGCGGTGGTCACCAGCAGCATATTCGGCGAGCGCTCGATGGCCTGCAGATAGGGCCTGGCGTTCTCAATGCGGCACACCGGATCGTCCTCGGCGTTGAGGATCATCAGCGGTGTGACGATGTTCTCGAATACCACCATGGGGTTGGTCGAACGCGAGTAGTCCTGGTAGCTGGCATAGCCTGAAAATTCATACATCGCCTCGTGCAGCTCGCTCAGGTCGCGCGACGCCAGAAGTTGCTGCAGATTGTTCAGATGTCCCAGCTGCGCCAGGTTCGGCGCAACGAATGTCTTCAATAGCTTCCTGGCCATCAGCCTGCTGTAAAACGGGTGCGTCAGGCTGAAGGTCACATCGGTGTTGTACCCCGGGCAGAAGGCGAAGGCTGCCTTGAACGGTGCCTCGGCGCCCTCTTCGCCCAGGTAACGCACCAGCAACCCGGAGCCGGCGGAGGAGCCCACCGCGTACAGCGGCGACTCGGGAAAGCGCCGGCGGATCTCCGCCAGCTGCTCGCGCAGGTCGGCGGTGCAGCCGAGGAGATTGACCCGCGGCACGGCCAGCGGCAGGCAGTCATGGCCGCGGCGCACACAGACCACCACGCGCCAGCCGGTGTGTCGGCGCAGATCGCGCACCAGCTCGGCCATGCTGGCCGGGCTGCCGGAGATGGTGTGCAGCACCACCACGGTGGGCACCGTCTCCGGCAGGCCGTAACCGGCCCAGGCCAGCGCAGTCGTGCCGCCGTCGGCCATGGTCAGGGTGTCGGTGTGGTCGTAGCGGAAGCGGATGGTTTTCTTCTTCACCAGGTCGAAGAACAGCAGCTGCAGATGGGTGTTGAACAGCCACGGCGTGGGCCGGTAGCGCTGCGTCAACTGGCGGATGTCGCCGACCCACTTCTGTGCCTTTCCTTTGGTGTTGTAATAGAGCCGGGGCTGGTCGTGGCCGACGTTGGCGCCGAACGACGGGAGCAGTTTCAACATGCCTGCATATTCCTGCGAAGTGGTAGCGGCCGGAGCGGCCGGGGCGCCAGTGTAGCGTCCGCCCCGGCGGTGGGCTCGCCTCTTTCGGCTCACGTGCTTGAGTCCGTCCATGCGAAAACCCGGGGCGCGTGGTCACCAACCGCGACGACGTGCTGCGCGAGATGAAGGCCTTCCTCGGGATGTGATGGCGGCGGACCTGTCCTCGGGCATCGACTTCGATGGAATGCAGTGCTTTTCGAGGACACCTGGTTCGCGGGGTGCCACAATGCGTGGCATGCAGCTCAGCGACTGGAAGAGGGAAGGAAGGATGTTCTCTTTCGAGGGACATCGCATCTTCTACCGCGACGAGGGCGCGGGGGACGTGCTGCTGTGCCTCCACGGTTTTCCTACCTCCTCGTGGGATTGGTCCCGCATCTGGCCTCAGCTCATCCAACGGTTCCGGGTGGTGGCGCCGGATCTGCTCGGCTACGGGTTCTCGGACAAGCCCTCACGGCACGTGTACTCCGTGCTGGAGCAGGCGACGCTCACCGAGCGGCTGATGGAGTCGCTCGGCATCACCCACGCCCACGTGCTCTCTCACGACTTCGGGGTCTCCGTCGTCCAGGAGTTGCTCGCGCGGCAGCTGGAGCGCGAGCAGGCGGGCCGGCCGGGATTGGTGCTTCGCTCCTCGTGCTTCCTCAACGGGGGTCTCTTCCCCGAGGTCTATCAGCCCCGGTTGATCCAGCGGCTGCTGGCAAGCCCGGTGGGCTCCGTCATCGCGCGGCTCTTCAACCAGCGCTCCTTCGAGCGGAGCTTCAGCGCCATCTTTGGCGAGAAGACCCGGCCCTCGAAGCAAGAGCTGAACGAGTTCTGGGAAGTCATTTCGCACAACGCTGGCTCGCGGGTTTCCCACCGACTCATCAGCTTCATGGCGGACCGGGTCCGCCACCGGGAACGCTGGACCGGTGCGCTCCAGCGCACCCGCGTCCCCCTGCGGATGGTGAATGGCTCGGTGGACCCTGTCTCCGGTGCGCACATGGCGAAGCGCTACCGTGAGCTCATTCCCAACCCCGACATCGTTTCGCTGGAGGGCATTGGGCACTACCCGATGGTGGAAGCCCCGCAGGCCGTCCTCGAGGCGTTGTTCTCCTTCTCTGCGCGCTCCGCCCAGGAGTAGGCCTCCGGCCGCATTTACCAGTCCCGAAAGCCTATCGTTCGAGCGCCGCCTGGTACACGCGGGCGAGGGCGAGGGCCTCGTGCGACACGCCGAAGCGCGCTCGAGCCTCCTCGGCCGCATGAAGCCCGACCTGCCGGGCGCGCTCAGGCTCGCGCAGCAACATCCGCAGAAGCTCGCGCAGTGTGGTGACGTCTCCGGGCTCGAACATGAAGCCGGTGCGCCCGTGCTCGATGACCGCCGGCACGTGCGGCAGCCGCGTCACCACCGGGCAGCACCCGCACGCCATCGCCTCCACCAGCACCATGGAGAAGGCCTCCCCGTACGAGGGGTGCACCAGGATGCTCAATCCCTGGTACCAGGGCACCACGTTGCGCTGCTCGCCGGCCAGCACCAGCTCCCCGCCCGTGGACTCGCGCAGCTTCTCGGCCCACGCCGCATCCCCGCTCTTGGCGAGTCCCACCAGCACCGGCTTCCACTCGGGGAACTCTGGCAGCAGCGGGCGGATGGCCTCCACGAAGTCACCCTGGCCCTTGTTGGGCCGCACCCGCCCCACCACGCCCACCCCGTAACGTCCTCCCAGCCCCAGCGCCTTCCACGCAGCCTCCCGGTCCGTCGGCAGGGTGAAGCGCTCCAGGTCCACCCCGTGGGTGACGATCCGGGAAGGCATGCCCATCCAATCAGCGCCCTGTTGATTGAGCGTCACGAGCTGGTCGGCGTAGCGGACGATGAAGCGCGTGAACCAGCCGGGCTCGAAGGGGCCGTGGCGCGTGTAGACGAGCCGCACCCGCTGGCCCAGCAGCCGCAAGAGGAAACCGAAGAGCAGCTCGTTGTTGCGGTGCGCGTGCCACACCACGGGCTCCTGGCGGATGCGCCTCCACAGCTCGCCCCACGGAATCCGCGGCACCTCTTCGGCCAGGTGTTTGCCCAGGGCGCGCGTTTCCATCAGGCGCATCAGCTCGAGGACGATGAGCTCGGTGTGGGCGGTGGCACCGGAGCGGCGCCGGTGGAAGTGGGGATGGACGACGAGTGGCATGCGAGCGGGGGCGGGGGTATCGGTCAAAGCACCGGCGTCTCTACCCTACTCAGCTCCGAGCGTCATCCGCGTCCAGCGGGCTCCTGGCCCCGCTTGACGCCCCCGCGGTGCGCATGGAAGCGTCACCGCTTCTTCTCCTGGCCGGGTGACAGGACACCGGGCCTGGGGTACGCGGGGGAGTCCTTCATGTTCGTGTCTTACGATGACGCGCGGCTGAGCGGCTGTGGTCCCACCACCCTCTCCGATGAGCTGGAGAAGGGCAACGTCGTCTACTTTCCCAGGAGCCCCGTGGCGCTGCCGGCGCCCGCGGAGTTGGACTTCCTGCGCGAGGAGATGCCCCGCCAGCTCAAGCGCAAGAACGTGAGCTACTACCCGAGCGCCGACCGGCTCGTGGGGGTCGAGGCCCCAGCGCTCGCCGAGCGCACCCACCGCCTGCTCCGCGAGCACTCGGGGCGCGTGGTGGAGTTCCTCACCCGGGCGATGCCGGACTTCGTGAAGGGCTGGACCGTTGGCACCTCGAGCTTCCGTCCACTGCAGGAGCGCGGCCGCAATCTCAGCGCGCACGCCAGCAACGAGCTCGTCCATGTGGACGCTGGTGCGTATGGCGCGACGCACGGCGATCGCATCCTGCGCTTCTTCATCAACGTGCACCCCACCGAGGACCGCGTCTGGGCGACGCGCGGCACGTTCGCCGAGGTGTATCGCCGGCATGGCGCGGCGGCGGGTATTACGCCCGGGAGCGAAGGGCGAAGCCTGCGTCCGGGGCTCGCCAACCGCATGTACTCGGGGCTGCTGCGGGGTGCGGAGCGGCTGGGTGCTCGGCGGGCGGGGATGATCGACACCTCGCCCTATGACCGGCTGATGCGCCAGTTCCACAACTACATGAAGGACACACCCGCGTTCATCCAGGGCCGCGATGGCTACGAGGAGTTCTCGTTCCCGTCCTTCTCCGCCTGGATGGTGCTCACGGATACCGTGAGCCACGCCTGCCTGTCCGGGCAGTTCGCGTTCGTGGATACCTTCCTCATCCGTCTCGCGAGCTGCAAGCGCCCGGAAATCTCGCCGTACCAGCTCCTGCAACGGTCTCCCGAGCCAGAGCCGATGCGCTCCGCCGCAGCCTGAGGGGGGGGGATGTGGTATCGCCCTGCCCACGGGTGTGAGCACCTGCGTGCACGGTTGCCTTTCGGTGAGTCCTGCCTGCGAGCGACAAGCGCCGCTCCTATCACAAACCTCCCAGCTCGACTCTCTCCATAAGGACTTCATGGAAGGAGGGAACATGGAGCAGAAACGTCACGTTTCGATGGCGCACGGCGGCGGCGTGAACATGCCGTGTCACGGTTACACGGGAGGCGTATCCAGCCACCAGGGCCGCGTGCTGACGGATCCGCGGATCATTGCGGTCTTCTGGGATCCTGCGTTCACAATCAGCTCGCCCCTCGTGGGCTCCATGAGCTTGTTGCTGACGGACGTTCTGAGCGGCTCCTTCGTCAAGGGCCTTCAGGAATACGAGGTCGGAGTAGGCTCGAGCATCGGCGTCCACATCATCGACACCAAGAAGTATCCCCCGCCGTCCAAGATCGACGCGGGTGGTATCCAGAGTCAGCTCGCCAAGTGGCTCGACGATGGGGCGGTGACACCGAAGCCCGACGCGCACGAGGGTCGGAAGGTCTACGTCGTCTTCACGCCGTCTTCCACGAGCATCTCCGATGGCGTGGGCGCGTGCGGTTACCACAACCACGGCAGCTACGGGCCCGGCGGCAGCGACAACCTCATTTGGGCGGCGATCTTCGGCTACGCGGGAAGCACCAGCGCGGACGGCGTCGCATTCTGCGTTGGACACGAGCTCGCGGAGACGTTCACCAACCCCACTGACCAGGGCTATTTCGTCGATACCGGCGACTCGCGCTGCGAAATCGGCGACCTGTGCGAGGCCGCCAAGGGCTCGTCGAAGATCATCAGTTACCCGTATCTCGGGTGGAACGTCGAGCCGTTCTGGTCGCAGGCTTCCACCGCGTGCATCAAGCCTGGCGGAACGCTCTTCCATACACTGCGGCGCGCGAACGGCGCCTGGCCGTTTCCCTTCGGCAATGTCGAGGCGCAGCTCTCGAACAACCTCGGCAACGTGTTCCGCGCGGCATGTGCGCTGAACGCAAAGGGCGAGCTCCACGTCTGCGCGATCGATGGTTCGGGGAATGTCTGGCATACCATCCGCGCGGCGGACGGGACGTGGCCGCTCCCCTGGGAGGACGTCGAAAAGCAGACTTCGTGGAAGGGCGGGCCAATCCCACGAGTTGCGTGCTCGGTCGACGCGACGGGCAACCTCCACGTGTGTGCGATCGACCGGAACGGGAAGTTGTGGCACACGATCCGCACGGCCAATGGCACGTGGCCGTTCGCGTTCGGCGACGTCCAGGCGCAGACGACGAAGGTCAGGCGAAACAGCGGCATCGGACCCACGCCGCATGTCGCGTGCTCGACGAACGCGGCAGGCGATCTCCACGTCTGCGCGATCGACGTCAACGGTGGGCTCTGGCACACGATTCGTAAGGCGGACGGCACGTGGCCGTTCGCCTTCGGCGACGTGCAGGCACAAACACGAAGGGTCGGGCCGAACATCGGTCCCACGCCGTACGTCGCGTGCTCCGCCGATCCATCCGGTGACCTCCACGTTGTCGTCGTCGACCTGAACGGTGGTCTCCGGCACACCATCCGGAAGAACGATGGTTCGTGGCCGTTCGCGTTCGGGGATGTCCTCGCGGTCACCAAGGCCGCCGTCCCGAAGGTATGCGCTCAGCTCGCGACGCGGCTCCGGGTGCTGGAGAACTTCTTTCAGCACGTGCACGACCCGGCGGCGATGCAGAAGCTCGCACAGGAGATCGCCGCCGTCGTGAAGCAGCAGGAGGAGAACGACTGCAACCAGCCGAACGCGATCTCGAACGTCGCTTGCGCTGCCCAGGGTATCGGCGAGCTGCACGTATGTGCGGTCGACCTCAATGGCATCCTGCTTCACGCCTCGCGTCTATCGAACGGTAGCTGGACGAGCTTCGAGAGTGTGCAGCGTCACACGATCCTCGTCGGGCCGAAGCAGAGCATTGGGATGACCCCCTCGGTCGCCTGCTCGACGACCGGCGCCCTCGACCTGCATATCTGCGCGATCTCTTGACGGCGTCCGGCTGCATTTACGAGCAGCGCGCGGGTCTCTTCCTACTTTCCAGACCTGGCTCCGAGCGCTTCGTTGAAGCACCCTGAATCATCGAAGCAGACGCGCGAGCGCGTCCCGAAGGTCGGAGGCCAGTCGGTCCGCAATGGCCGTCGGGAACAAATCGAAGCCATGGATGCCGCCCGGGTAGACGTGCATCTCGACGGGCACGCCCGCGCGCGACAGACGCAGTCCATAGTCGACAGCCTCCTCCAAGAAGAGGTCCACTCCGCCCACCGCCAGGAACGTCGGGGGCAATGCCTCGAGCCCGGACGCCAGCGAGGGCGAGAAGTGACCTTCGCGCTCGCTCGAAATCGGGCCGCTGCCTCGCAAGGCTCGCCAGGCGAAGCGGTTGATGGAGCGCGTCCACCCGAACTCGCCGATGGACGGGTTGTCGACCGGAGCGTCCGCCGTGCCGGTGCGCGCGTCGAGCATCGGATAGATGAGTACCTGTCCCGCCAGGGGAGCGCCTCGCCGGTCACGGTGCAAGAGCGCGGTCGCCGCCGCGAGCCCTCCTCCCGCACTGTGCCCCATGAGGACGACCCGCGAGGGGTTGATACCCAATGAAGGCGCCTGCTTCATCACCCAGCGCAACGCCGCGTAGCAGTCCTCGACCGGACCGGGGAAAGGCGTCTCTGGCGCGAGGCGGTAGTCGACACTCACGACCAGGGCCCGATGCTCCTCCGCGAGTCGAAGACATGTCGCGTCGGTCATCTCCGCGACGCCCGCGATGAAGCCACCGCCGTGCACATAGACGATGGCACCCGACGACGGGGGCAGGTTTCGCGGCCGGTACACCAGTACGCGCACCTTGGGTTCCCCCGGTACCCAGTGCTCCTCTCGCGCGTGAGGCATCGGCGGGGCTATCTGCGCGTAGGTCGCGAGAAGCTGCGCGCGGAACGTCTCCAGAGGCTCACGCTCGGGGTCGAAGGTGCGGAGCGAGGCGATGACGTCGCGCACCGCGGGGTCCACCAGATGCAGTGTCTTCATGTGCTATGCGTTCTCCAGAGTTGAGTGTGGCCGTGGCAGCAGGACCCGCGGAGCGAAGTTCATGCCTCGTCGAGCCCGCTCACGCCGACCGAGCCAGCGCCACGGCGTCGGGGCCAGCGGGGAAACGGAGCGTCCGCGACGTGTCGTTCGCGGCCCGCCAGATGGCTTCGGCCACATCGGACTCGCTCGTCACCGCGGATATCTGTCCGAACGAGGCGAAGATGCGCTGTGCGAACGGGGCATAGGCCTCGGGGAAAAGCCCTTCCATGCGGGCGCCGCCGTTGCTCGTGAAACGGGTGTTCGGGCAATAGCCCGGCTCGACGAGCTTCACGCGCACGCCGAACGCCTCGAGCTCGAATGCGAGCGACGCCGTGAACCCCTCGATGGCCGCCTTGCTCGCGGTGTACACGGCCACCAGCGGCATCGGCGCCAGCGTCGCGCTGGACGTCACGTTCACAATCACGCCCGACCCGCGTGCGCGAAACCGGGGCAGCACCGCCTGCGTCATCGCCATCACGCCGAAGGTGTTGGTCTCGAACACGTCACGCACCGTGGTCATCGGCGTGGCCTCGAAGGCCCCCATGAGCCCGATACCCGCGTTGTTGACGAGCACGTCGATGGGGCTACTCGCTTCGAGCGCCGCCGCGATGGAATCGGGCCGCGTCACGTCGAGCGACACCACGCGCAGCCGGTCCGACCTGGGTAGGACGTCCTCGCGCGGCGTCCGCATGGTGGCGACCACATTCCAGCCCTGCGCGTGGAAGTGGCGCGCGGTCTCGAGCCCGTACCCGGAGGAGCACCCCGTGATGAGCACCGTCTTCATCGCGCACCTCCTACGTGAAGCTTTCCGCCGACAGGCACCTCGTCCTGATACCGGGCCTCGCCCATGACGAGCGGGACGAGCTTCGCGAGGAACGCCTGGGCCTCCTGGCTCGTGAAGTTCGCGGCGTGGGCCTCCTTCGTGGTCCACCCCTCGGACACGTGGACGATGTCCCGGTCGCTCGCGGAGTGCCCCACCACATAGAGGACACAGTCCGGGTTGGTGGCCGGGCCCGTGCCGCGAGTCGCGGAGAGCAGCAGGTCGACCAGTTCGTCGCCCTTCCCGGGGTGAGCAGTCATTGTTGCCCGAAATCCGTATGTCGCCTTCATGTCGACTCCTTGCTTGGCTTGCCGCGAATCGCGGCGTCGATGGATGCAAGGTAATTCCGGGGGGCTGGACCATCCACCACGTGCAGTCCGCATTTTATTGGCTAGAGTCCAGGCATGAGCGATCCTCTCTCGGAAGTCATCGCGCTGCTTCAGCCGCGAGCCGTGTTCTCGAAGGGCATCAGCGGAGCGGGACGCTGGGCCGTCCGCTACTCGGACTTTGGCCAGCCAAGCTTCTGTGCCGTGCTCGAGGGGCGCTGCCGACTCGCTGTCGACGGCCAGCCTCCCCTCACGCTCGAGGCGGGCGATTTCGTGCTCCTGCCGGCGACGCCGGGCTTCACCATGTCCGGCTTCGAGCCGGTGAAACCCGTGTACATCGACCCCAAGGTGATGTCCTCTCCAAGAGGCGAGGTCCGTCACGGCACGCATGGCGGTCGGCCCGACGTGCGCCTGCTCGGTGGGTACTTCGTCTTCGACTCGCCCGACGCGGACCTGATGGTGCCGCTGCTCCCGGCCCTGGTGCACGTACGCGGCGTGGAGCGGCTCTCGGTGTTGGTGCGACTCGTCGGCGAAGAAACGAGCGGGCAGCGCGCGGGGCGCGACCTCGTGCTCACGCGCCTCACGGAGCTACTGCTCATCGAGGCGCTGCGGTCGACATCAGGCGACGACGCGCCTCCGGGACTGTTGCGTGGCCTGGCCGATGCGCGGCTCGCACCCGCGATACGGCAGATGCACGGCCACGTGGCGCGTTCGTGGACGGTGGAGCAGCTCGCGAAGAGTGCGGCGCTTTCGCGCTCGGCGTTCTTCGAGCGCTTCACGCGCACCGTGGGTCTCCCCCCGATGGAGTACCTGCTGGCCTGGCGGATGGCCGTTGCGAAGGGACTGCTTCGCCGCCGTGAGCTCGGTATCGCCGAGGTCGCCGAACGCGTCGGCTACAGCTCTGCGAGCACCTTCAGCACCGCGTTCAGCCGGCACGTGGGCCAGCCCCCGGGCCGCTATGCGCGGGCGAGCTAGGCGGCATCCCCCGCCTTGGGACCTTGATAGTGGAAAAACCCATACCCGGTCACTTCAGGAACTCCTCGACCTCCCTCTGCGAACGAAGAACCACGACGTTCTTCTCGCCTCGGAGGGCGTCCAGGCGCGCCAGGATCTCCGGGCGCCGGAGCCTTGGGTAGGTCCAGATCCAGTGGAGGAACTTCCAGGTGAGCCGCTCCGGGCACCCGGGAGACATGTCGGGGCGCGCCCGGCCGAGATAGCGCAGGCGCCGCATGAGCACTCGCCACAGGCAGAGCGTGCGCGGCAGGTCGAGGAAGACGACCGTGTCGCACGCGGCGAGGCGGAGCTCAAGGGTGCCGCCGAAGTTGCCGTCCATGAGCCAGGCCTCCCCGGCGACGAGACGCTCGACGGTCCGGCGCCACTCGTCCTTGGGTGTCTCCTCCCAGCCCGGGCGCCAGTAGACGGAGTCGAGGTGGACGAGGGGCAGCCCGGTCTTGGCGGTCAGCCGCGCCGCGAAGGTGGACTTCCCGGCGCCGCCGGAGCCGATCACGAGGACTTTCTTCATCCGGTTTCTTCCCCTCCCAAGAAAGGTGGCACCCCTCGTCCATGGGTTCAAGTCTCGTAATCCTCGCCAACAAGAAGGGCCCGGAATCGGGAGTCGGTTCCGGGCCCTTCCTCTTTTTTCAACCACCCGACTTTTCTCTGTCGATCGTGATGGAGCGATACGCTAGCGAGGCTACGAAGCCATCATGTCTGATCAATCCAAGCCATCCCCAACGAGGACGGTAGAGCCCACCTCGTCACCGCAGCCTGGCCCATTGCTCGGCGACGGCAGGGGCCGGGTTCTGCATATGGACTACTGACGATGGCCACGCCCATGAGCCGCTTGCTCGAAGAGGTCTCCCGCGAGCACTTTCCCTATCCGCCCGCCACGCCCGAGGAGATCGACGCATTCGAGCAGCGGGTGGGCTGGAATCTGGACCCGGACCTGCGAGCCTTCTACCTGCATTGCAACGGGGCGGAACTGTTCAAGCAGCTGCCAGATGCCCCCTACCAGATGCTTCCCTTGTCCGAGATCGTCCGGGCGAGGGTGGCCATTCGCCGAGAGGATGACGACCAGTGGGGTCCGGCCTCGATGTACGCCATCTGTGACGTGCAGGACGGCAACTACGTGGTGGTGGACGTGGCCCGGCAGCAGAACGGTCGTTACCCCCTCTTCGACGGCGACCACGAGACATGGCCGGACCCAGCCCACTGCGAGCAGATCGCCAGTTCCTTTTCCGAGTTCCTGGAGGAGATGCTCCGCAGCAAGGGACGCTCGTATTGGCTGGGGAAGAAGTGAGCTCACCCCCGGGCCAGTTCGCGCGCGCCGTGCGGCGACGGTCGCGCGCGGCAACCCGGGCCCAGGTTGGCTCAGGTGCCGTCGATGAGGCGGATGGCCAGGTCGGGGCTGAACTGTCCGGCGACCACGCCCGGGGCAATCCCGCACGGGCCATCGGAGTCGCCGGGTACCTTCACCCAGAGCAGCAGCTCCGCCCCTCCACCGGTCTGAGAGGGCGTGCCGAGCTTGCGTCCCGCCGGGTTGCACCACTCACCGTTGGCGCCGTTGCCGTTGCGGCTGGTGTCCACCGCGAACGGCAGGGTGTATCCATACCGGCTGGACAGCGAGCTGTTCACCGACCCGGCGTAGGAGGTGGACTGGGCGGTGGTGTAGAAGTTCGACACGTTGAGGACGAAGCCTCGCACGTTGTGGGCTCCGGCGCTCTCCAGCCGCTGCGCCATCGTGTCGGCGGCGATCCAGCCCGCGTTCCCGCCGTCGAGATAGGCCCACGTGTTCGTCGCCCGGTCGCGGAACTGCTCGGTGGCGTAGCGCAGGAGGCTGAGTCGGGTCTGCCGCTCGGTGTCGTTCGGCAGGCAGTCGAGCTGGGCCACGGCGTCCGGCTCGATGATGACGATGGCGGGACGCGTGCCGATGGCGGACGCGAACGCGGAGATCCAGGTCCGGTAGGCGTCGGGGCTTCCCGCTCCTCCCGAGGAGGCACCCCCGCAGTCGCGGCCGGGGATGTTGTAGGCCACGAGCACGGGCAGCTTGTCGGCCGCGTCTGCCGCCCCGACGAAGTTCGACACCGCCGTGGTGATGTCACCGCTCCAGTTGCCGAACCAGCGCGCGCCCGGCTTGCTCGCGATGGAGGACTGGATGCGCGCCGCCCGCGAGTCCCCGCTATTCGCACGCACCCAGGCCGCGGGGTTGGCGTTCGGGTCGACGTAGAAGCCGCTGGTCTGTGCAATCGGTCCGGACCCGCTGCTGCCGCCGGTGGTGAGCGAGAGGTTGTCCGCCCGGAAGGTGAAGGCCCCGCGGCTACCCAGCTGGAAGGTCACCTGCCCCTGGTTGGTGGTCAGCGACGAGGTAAACGGGAACGTAAACTGCCGCGACGTCCCGTCGAGGGTGATCTGCTGATCCAGCGGCGCGGTGTAGGGAGAGACCCCCAACTGCACCGTCACGCGCACGGTCACGCTCGTGGAGGCCGAGGCCGTGAAGGAGAGGGTATAGGCCTGGCCATTCGTCAGCGGGATGTTGTCCTGGCCGATGGGCGCATCCCACGGGTTGGCGGCGCCCGAGGCGACGTTCACGCGCCACTGGCCATTCTCGACGCTCGACTGGGTGTTGGGCCCGTTCCACCACGGTGAGACCGAGCCCGAGGCAAAGGTGCCGTTGACGACGAGCTCCGTGAGGGATTGGGAGACAGCCGAGACACCTTCGCTCTCGGGGGCATGGGCAGGGGTTGGACCGCAGGCGAGGACCATGGCCGACGCGAGCGTCAGCGCAATGGGACCCAAATGACGGCGAGACAGTGAAACAGAGGGGGAATGAGCCTTCACGAGATTTGCTCCTGAACGGTGATGCCGAGGTACGTCCTGGTTGCCGGTTGCTCGAGGATGCAGAGCCCGTATGGCGAACGGATGGGGGCTCGATCCCGAGACACTTGTAGAGGCCAGATGGCGCATGCGGTGCCGCTGTCAGGAGACGTTGCAACCGTGCACGAGAGAGGGCAGAAGGCGCGCGGCGGTCTCCTGGTGTCTTCGCCAGTCCGCCGTTCGCTGGAGGCGACATGTCCTGGAAGTGGAGCGTGGTGGCCGCGATGTGGCTCGCGGCCTGTAGTACGCAGGTGTCCTCTCCCCAGGAGGAGAGCGCGGCACCGCGCGTGGACGAAGTGGCTCCGAGAGGGGAGTGGGGTGGAGCGCTGGAGGTCCTCGTCGTGGATGATCCGTCGCTCCGGGAGCAGCGCCTGGAGTATTTCCTCGTCGAGGGGCAGCAGCGTTACCCGGTGGTCTTCAGCCGGGGGGCGCCAGAGGGGCTCCGCAGTGGCCTGAAGCTGAAGCTGCGCGGGCGGCGGGTGGGCGGCCAACTCGTCGCCGAGGAGGTCGAGGTGGACACGCGGGCGGCGGCCCTGGATGCCTCCGCCGGGACCTGTGGCGTCACGGGAGTGCAACGCAGTCTGGTCATCCTGGTGGCGTTTCCAGGCATGCCGACGCCGGCCAACACCGTGGAACAGACGCGAGAGGTCTTCTTCTCCTCCACGCGCCGTTCGCTGGCTGGCTATTGGCACGAGGTGTCCGAGGGCCGCACCACCACCACGGGCGACGTGGTGGGCTGGTACACGCTGGACCGCGCCTATTCCTGTAAGGACACCGATGCCATGCGCGAGGCGGCCCTGCGGGCGGCGGACGCGGATGTGGACTTCACCCGGTATGACCGCATCTTCATCGTCCATCCCATGCCCCAGGAGGGTTGCTTCTACTCGGGCCAGGCCACGCTGTCCTGCAACGCGCTGTCGACGCCGGACGGTACGGTCACGGCATCCACCGCGTGGCTCGTCGCCGAGTACATGGGCCAGCACGACATGGCCGTGGAACTGGTGACGCACGAGGCGGGGCACAACCTTTCGCTGAACCATGCGAACTCGCGTGACTTCGGTGCCGAGCCGCTCGGGTACCTGGGCAGCCAGGGCGTCATCACCGAGTACGGGGACCTCTTCTCCTCCATGGGCTCCTGGAACCTGGGCCACTACGCGGCACCGCACAAGGCCCGCATCGGCTGGCTGGCTCCTTCCGCCGTGGCCGAGGTGAATGGCGTGGATGGAACCTTCACGCTCGCTCCCGTGGTGTCGTCCGGCGGTCTGAAAGCCCTCAAGGTTCGCCGGGGTTCCACGAGCGGCGGTTGGCTCTGGCTGGAGTACCACCAGCCCATGGGCCCCTATGAAGAGACACTGAATCAGCAGGTCTTCGGCGGCGCCCTCGTGCACTACGAGGACGAGGCGACGAGGGATGGCTCGCACCTGCTCGACTTCACTCCGGAGACCTCGTCCTGGAGCGACCCGGCCCTGCTGCCGGGAAGGACCTGGGATGACCCGTACAGCAACCTCTCCGTGACAGTGGAGTCCGCCACCTCCGCGGGGCTCACGGTGCGCGTCCGGTATGCCCAGAAGCCGTGTGTGCGGGCGCCTCCCAACGTGCGGGTGACTTCCTTCGCGGACACCGCCTGGCCCGGTGGACAGCCGGAGTTCGAGCTCGCCCTCACGAACCAGGACTCGGCGGGTTGTGGCCCGAGCACCTTCCAGCTCGGCGCCATCCTCCCGTCCGGATGGAGCGCCGACCCGTTGCCCGCACAGCTCACGGTCGCCGCGTCGAGCACGGCCTATACGACCCTCCAGACGTATGTGCCCTATCGCACGGAGCCAGGGCTGTACACCGCGGGAGTGGCCGTCACCCGCGACGGCTACACGGTACAGGGGACGAGCCCGATGAGAATCGTCGAGCGCTGCATCTCGTCGCCCCCCACGCTCACGCTCTCGCCGGCCACGGTGCAGGCGGCCCCTGGCTCGTCGGTCACCTGGACGGTGAACGTGACCGACAACGACTCCGCTTCGTGCAATTGGGTCTGGTACGACTTCGTGTCCACCCTGCCGCAGGCCTGGGAGACGGACTGGTCCGATTGGGGAGTGAACCTCCCTCCAGGTGGCGCCTTCTCCTTCACGATGACGAAGTCCATCCCGGCGAATGCCTCCTCCGGGCTCCACACCGTGAACCTGCAAATCCTGCAGGAGGACTTCGGTCTCGCGGCGAGCGCCACGGCCACCGTGGAAGTGGTGAAGTAACCCGCCGTCTCGCTTCATGGCGTGAGGACGATGTGTCCGAACTGGGCCCGCTGCTCGAGCAGGTGGTGGGCCTGGGCGGCTTCCTCCAGCGGCAGGGTGCGATCCAGCACCGGCTTCAGCTTGCCCTGTTCCACCAGCCGCAGAACGTGCAACAGGTCTCCCTTGGAGCCCAGGGTGGAGCCCAGCAGGGAGAGCCTCCTGGCGAAGAACACCCGCAGGTCCAGGTTCACCTCGGCCCCCGTGGTGGCTCCGCAGAGCACCAGCCGGCCACCACCCGCCAGGCACGCCACGCTCTTCTCGAAGGTGGCCGCGCCCGTATGCTCGACGACCACGTCCACCATCCGCCGGCGGGTGAGCCGCCGGACCTCGGTGGGGAAGTCCTGCTCGGAGTAGTTGATGAGGTGGTCGGCCCCGAGCTGCTGGATCCGATCCAGCTTCGCCGCGCTGGAGGCCGTGGCGATCACCGTGGCCCCCAGCAGCTTGCAGATCTGCACCGCCGCGCTGCCCACCCCCGAACCGGCCGCCTGCACCAGCACCCACTCGCCCGGCTTCACCTGCGCGCGCCGCGCGAGCATGGTCCACGCCGTGAGGAACGACAGCGGCAGGCAGGCCGCCTGCGCGAAGGAGAGCTGGGCGGGTTTGGGGACCACGTTCCGCCGCGGTACGGCCACATACTCGGCATAGCCCCCAGGCACGTGCTCGCCCACCAGCCGGAAACCCCGGCATGCCGGATCCTCTCCCATCAGGCATGCCTCGCAGTGCCCGCACGAGAGTCCGGGGTTGACGATCACCTCCGTCCCCAGCGCCAGATCCTTCACCTCGGCGCCCACCCGCTCCACCACCCCGGCCACGTTGCTGCCCGGGACGTGAGGGAGGCTCGGCTTCAGCCCCGTTCCCCCTCGCCGCAGCCAGACATCCAGGTGGTTGAGCGCGACGGCCTTCACCCGCACCAGCACATCCTGCGCTTGCAGCGTGGGCTCGGGCAGCTCCACCACCTGCAGCACCTCCGGCCCTCCATGCTGCTGGATCGCCACGGCCCTCATGGTCCTCTGCTCCCTGGCGGCCGAGCCGCTCACTTGTGCCCGACCTGGGCTCGACTGTCGTTGGCGTTGATGAGGTGGATGGTCCGGGGTGACTCCGTGCGCCGGAGCTGGCCCTGGAGGTGGCTCCGGACGTGCTCCGAGGTCAGCCCGGGCTGGGTGACCACCAGGTGCAGGTCGTAGCTCGTCTCCACCCGGTCGACGAAGATCTCGGTGCGGGCCGACACCACCCCTGGCAACGACGTCGCCAGCCGCCGCACGGACGCCAGGCTGATCTTCTCTCCGCCCTTGATGACGAAGTCCGACAGCCGGCCCACGAAGGAGAGGTAGCCCTCGGCGTCGATCTGGAAGATATCGCCCGTGCCGAGCAGGCCGGGACCCCGCCACTCCTGGGCCTTGCGTCCCTCCACGATGCCGATGCGCCGCTTCATCAACGTGTCCGAGGACACCAGCAGCTCGCCTTGTCCGGGGATCGACTGTCCCTCCAGCTGCACGTGCGTGCCGGGCAGGGGACGCCCCACGGAGCTGTAGCGGTGGGGCGGCTCGAGGTGGGCCGCCAGGGTGGCCACGCGCGGCCCCGCTTCGGACAGGCCATAGGTGAGGTACAGCTCGCCACCGGGCCGCAGCTTCAGCAGTTGCGCGACCTGCGGGGCGGCCAGGGCATCTCCTCCGACCGTGAGCACGCGCAGCCCCTCGGGCAGGCGCTCCTGGGCGAGGAGCGTGCGGACCAGCAGCGGCGTCACCGAGGAGACGGTGATGTGGTGCTCGTGGATCAGCCGCAGGTAGCTCTCCGGATTGAAGGGAGGCCCGCTGATGACCAGCTGTCCGCCGCTCAGCAGGGTGGCGAAGGCCTGGGCCACCAGGGCGTACGAGTAGTACAGCGGCAGGTTGACGAGGACGGAATCCCCCCCCCGCTGGCCCACCGCGTCCGTGTGCTTGGCGGCGTTGCGCAGCAGCGCCTCCAGGTCGAAGACGCAGCCGCTGGCGAAGCCCGAGGTGCCCGAGGTGAGCATGACCACCTCGCCGGGGTTGAGCGGTGGGGGTTGGCTCGGAGGCAGCAGCGCGACCTCGCTGCCCAGCAGGGAGGAGCGTTCCAGCCCCGCCATCTCGAACTCGGGCAGCCGGGGGATGATCAGCCCGCGCGCGGAGAAGGTCTCCATCAGCATCTTCAGCCGGGCCGAGGGCGTGGCGGGAGCCACCAGGGCCGGGACTCCGCCGGCCGCCAGCACCCCGAAGAAGTGTGCCAGCAGCGAGGGCCCATTGGGCATGGCCACCAACACCAGATCTCCGGGCCGCAAGCCCAGCTGCCGCCAACCGTCGGCGATGGCGCTGATCCGCCACGTCTGCTCGGGAGCGGGGCCACCGGTGGCGTCGGTGATCCGCTCGTTCAGGAAGGAATCGATGAGAGCCGGGGTGAGCCGCGAGGCAGGCCCCGAGAGCTGGAAGGGGAAGCTCATGTCAGTTGCCCAGGGAGGTGGTGAAGAAACCCAGGAGTTGCTCGACGTTGGCGGGCTCTCCTTCGGGAGAAGGAGTCAGCAGGACGCAAGCCGCGCGCGGGGGAGTGCCGCCCGGCGGCAGGTGGTAGGAGCCCAGGAGCACGCCCTCCACCTGGCCTCGGGACAGCCAGCCGCGGGCAAGGGCGAGCGCCACGGGCAGTCCCTGTGAAAGGGACTGGAGCAGGGACAGCGTGGGGCCTCGAATGCCCCAGGCGATGCAGCTCAGGGCGATCGCCGCGCTGGGTGAGGCAGCGGGGAAGCGCACGGGGGACACGCTGCCTTCCTCCACGGAGGAGGCCACCTGCGCCATGGCCTCGGAAGGACCCTGGAGTCCCAGTTGCACCAGGGCGACCCGGTTGAAGTCCAGCGGGCGCTGGAACGCGGCAATCGCCCCGGCGACGGCATTGGCCATGGCCCAGGACGAGGGGTCGGCGTAGCGCACCGCGCGGCGAACCTGCGTCAGCCGTGGGCCCAACTCGCCCACGGAGGCCTGCCCCCGGCCGCCCACAGTGAGGATGTCTGGATTCAGGTTCATGCCGGCACCTGGATGACGAGTGAGGTGTCGAAGCCGCCGAAGCCCAACGTCAGGCTGAGCCCCAGACGCGCCTGGTGCGGCTGGGGCTTGCCCACGGGAAGAGGGAAGGGAAAGCCGGGCAGGGGTTGCTCCAGGCCCGCGATGGGAGGGACCCGTCCGTCGCGCAGGGCCAGGATCAGGGCAATGGCCTCGATGGCGCCGGTGGCTCCCAGGCTGTGACCGAAGTTGCCCTTGGTGGCGAAGACGATGGGAGCGCTGCCGTGGAAGATCGCCTGGAAGGTCTCTCCCTCCGCCCGATCATTGAGCGGCGTGGCCGTCCCGTGCGCGTTGATCAACCCCACCTCGGCTGGCGCCACGCCCGCGTCCGCCAGCGAGCGCTCGATGGCGAGCCGGGCGCCCATGGCCTCCACGTCTGGCGACGTCATGCTCGACGCGTCGTTGGCCGAGCCCACCCCCCGCAGCAGCGCCAGCACGGGCACGCCCCGGCTGGCCGCATGGGAGGGGGACTCCAGCACCAGCACGCCCGCGCCCTCGCCCAGGAGCATGCCGTCATGCTTCTGGTCGAAGGGGCGAATCAGCCCGGGCGACATGGTGGTGAGGGCCGAGTGCGCCAGACGCTTGCTCGCGGTGATGACATCCACCCCGCCGCAGACGCAGACCTCCGCCAGCCCCGAGCGGATGAGCTCGGCCCCGACCAACAGGGCGTCCGCGCCCGAGGAGCAGGCGGTGGACAGGCAGAGGGCGGGCTCGCGGGCCCCCAGCTCGGTGGCCACGTCCTGGGCCCAGGCATCCAGCGGGGCGGTCCGATCGGCGGCGTCGTCCAGGTAGGTGCCCAGGCTGGTGCCGAGCACCAACCTGAGTCCGGGCCTGTCGGCCGCCAGACGCCCCTGGCTCAGCACCCGGCGCAGCGTCTGGCTGGCCAGGTGCCGCAGCCGTTGGCGTGCCGGCTGCGTCCCCAGCGTGGGCACTGCGGCCACGCGGAGGTTGCGCACCCGGTGTTCGCTGGGCATTTCCACGAAGCCCATCTCGCCCGCCAGCATCCGCCGCCAGACGCCCTCCAGGTCATCCCCGAGCGCGGTGGTCCAGGCCATGCCGGTAATGGCGACAGGCGTGGAGCTGGCGGCGCCTACCACAGCGGGTTCCCCATGTTGGACAGCGGCGTGCGCACCAGGCTGGCCCGGAATGCCGCCACCCGGACGCCATCCACCGTGGCCTTGCCCGCGAAGTGGAACAGGTTGTTGATCAGCCGCTCCGCGGTGACGTGGAAGATGACCTGGTCGCCGGGCACCACCGGCTTGAGGAAGCGCGACTCGACCGAGCCGATGACGGTCAGCTCGTCGGCGGTCAGCGGCGAGGAGCACATCTGGTAGAGGATGATGCCCCCCTGGGCGAAGGCCTGGATGAGGTGGCTGCCGGGGAAGATGGCGCGCTCGGGGAAGTGCCCGACGATGCAGTCCATGCTCCCGGACACCGACATCAGCGCGGTGAGGAACTTGCCCGGCTCATGGTCGGTGATGCGATCCAGGTAGATCATCGGGTGGCGGTGCCGCAGCCACCCCTTGAGGGCGGTGAAGCCAATGGGCTTGGGTTGACGTTCCGGGTTCACGGGGTGCTCCTCGACAAGGTGTTTTTGAGGGTGTCCGGGAGGGTGACGGGAGTCCCCGCCGCCCTGTCCACCGTCACCAGTTCCAGGGTTCCGCTGGTCAGCAGGGAGCGCTCGGCCTCGGACGGTGGCTGCTGGAACACCTGCACCGCCATCCGGACACGGGCCACTCCCACCTGCTCGACGCGCGCCTCCAGCCGCAGCTCGTTCCTGAACTGCGCGGGGGCGTGGTACTGGATGCGCAGCTCGCGCACCCGCATGTCGATCCCCGCCGCCAGCAGGGCGTCCAGGCCGGCCCCACGGCGCTCCAACTCCTCGAGCGCCGCGGACTCCATCAGCGAGGCGTACCGGGAGAAGTGGACGACGCCGGAGGCGTCCGTGTCCACGTGCTCGACCCGGTAGTGATACGCGGGGCTCGTCATGACGCAGCGGCCTCGAGGCGGCTGGCGGCCCGGCGGATCCGCGCGACGAGCTCCTGGAGTTGCTGATCGCTGGTGACGAGCGGAGGGGCGATGCGCATGGCGGGATAGCTGTAGCGCAGCCCGCGCGAGCGGCGGCCGGCGCCCGCCATGAACTCCACGAAGAGGCCCTCCTCGAGCAGCAGGGAGCGCAGATTGGAGAGCTGCGGCGCGGACTTCTCCGTCAGCTCGATGCCATTCATGAAGCCCTGGCCGCGCACCTCCTGGAAGAGCGAGGGGAACGACGCCACCACGTCGCGCTGGAGCCGAGCGCGCAGCTCCTCGCCCGCTGGGCCCGCGCGCTCCACCAGCCGCTCGGAGACCATGTGGCGGATGCCGGCGCGGATGACGCCGCTGGTGAGCGGCCGCAGGTCCGAGGTGGAGACCGCGCCACTGGAGCGGATGCTGAGCTGGCGCCGGGCGATCACCATGGAGGTGGACAGCGCCCCCATGCCCAGGCTCTTGCCAATGACGGTGACGTCCGTGGCGATGGGGCCCTGCTCGTCCTTCATGGCGAAGAAGCTTCCCGACTTGGCGAAGGTGAGCACCTCGTCGGCCACCAGGAGCACCTCGTACTCGCGGCAGAGCGCCGCCAGCCGGCGCAGGTAGCCGCGGGGCGGCACGATGATGCCGGCGTCGCCCTGGATGGGCTCGACGACCACGCCGGCGAGCTGCCGGCCGTTCTCGGCGAAGAAGCGCTCGAGCGCCTCCAGCTCTCCGAAGGGCAGGAAGGCCACCTTCAGGCCGAAGGTGCCCTCCTGGGTGTAGTCAGGAAGCCCCACGCGGTAGTGGCGCCGGTTGAGCAGCGACACCACGCCGCCGGTCCACCCATGCCAGGCGCCCTCGAACGCGAGCACCGTGCGGCGCTGCTCCCGCCCGGCCACCGGGGCCAGCCGGCGGCGGTCGAAGCCCGACTCCAGCACCAGCCGCAGCGCCATCTCCAGGCCCTCGGAGCCGGAGTTACGGCCGCTCACGTGGTAGTCGCTGGCGGGGAAGCGGTCCGCCCACAGACCATCGGCTCCGAAGAGCTCGGTCAGCAGCAGCGAGCGCTCCAGCGAGCCCAGCTCATCGGTCACATAGCCGGCGCGCTCCACCGACTGCTTGAGCGCCTGGAGCACCACGGGATGCCCGGCACCCAGACAGGCGCTGGCATAGCCGCCGCTGGCGTCGATGACCTCGTGCACCCGTCCCGCGGACTCGCCCTCCAGGGGCACCATCTTCTGGACGACCCCCTGCGCCTCCACGCAGGCATAGGGCAGCCGGTGCCCGTCATAGTGATCCATGTGCACGGCCCGGCCGGCGCGCAGCACCTCGAGCACCTCGGGCTTGAGGCTCTTTCCATCCGCTTGCAGGAAGTCCATGGTCAGGCCCGCCCCTGCGACCGGAGGCTCTGCACCAGGTTCGCGACGCTGCGGACGCTGTTGAAGTGCTCGGCGGAGAGCGCCTCGTCCGGGATCTGCACCTGGAAGCGCTTCTCGCTGAGCACGCGCAGCTCGAGGAAACCCACCGAGTCGAGCCCCAGCACGGACTGCAATCCATCGTCGGGCCCGATGTTCTGCTCGGGAATCTCAACGAAGAGATCCGTCACCAAGATCTTCTTGAGGGTTGCGATGATTTCTTCCTGGCTCATTGTTGTCTGGCTCCTGGGATGTGAGACTGATTGATGAATGAAGACAAACCACGACCTGTCCGGTGCCCCGGTTCTGTTGCTGTATTGCAAATCAATAACGAGACGGCTGGGATGGAGGAGGGGAGGCTGCCTCGCGTATGGTTCAGAGGCTGATGGAAGCGGCGATGGCACCGCTCACGCGCAATAATTCCGCTGGGCGTATGCGCAACAACAGCTCGGGGCGGCCCCCTCCACAATAGATCTCCTCGTGGTCATGGATTGACTCATCAATGACCGTGCGCAGCGGCGCTTCCCACCCGATGGGAGGAGTTCCCCCGGGAGGATAGCCCGTGCGCTCCAGGGCCACCTCGGGCCTGGCGAACGACAGCTTCCGACAGCCCATGACCTGGCAGATCTTCTTGAAATCGACACGTTTGTCACCGGGCAACACCGCGATCACGACCTCGCCCTGCTCCGTACAGAGCACCAGCGACTTGAAGACACCCGACATCGCGATACCCAGGCGCTCCGCGGCGGCCGCGGTCGTGGTCATGGAGTGACCCAGGTCGAGTAACTGGGCCTCTACGGATTCGCGCTCCAAGAAGAGTTTCAGGTCGAGCATTGAGCGATCCCCCGGACACCTTGCACCCCCACCATCCAGTCTGTTCGCGGGATGTGTCTCGATGTCAGGCGTGAGCTGTCTAACAGAAACAACTCGATTACGTCAAAATGATTTTCTGCGTTCACGGTGTGTTCACGTAAAGCGGGGCTCGGGAGGGAATGCTTCGCCTGGTGCCTATGGGTTCTTACGTATCCAATGATTCGCGGCCTTGCCTTGAACTCTTAGATTCAAAAGAGAGCCGATCAAGATGGTCGGGCTGGAATGGGCACCCGATGCCCAGAGGTCAGAGGCGGATGACAAAATGGTTACAGACAGGATCCGTCTGAATTGGATGCGTATTGATTGTGATGTCAGCCTTCGGCCCCCCGAGCTCGAAGGCTGTCTTTCATTGGCTGAAGAAATTCCGGGAGATTGGAACGCTCGCGGAGGGGCATGAGGAGGCGATCGGCACGGGTCGGGTCTTCCGGCGCGCGGCTTCCGAGGTCGTTTGAACTGAAATCACATGCCCACCCACTATTTCGAAGTATTTCCGTGAATCAGTGCAAGTAGACGAAAACCAGGATTGTGCTATAAGCATCGATTAACCGGTGTAGCCCTGGAGCTACCGGTTCTCTGTAAGAAAGGAAGTCACTGCGTGAGCAAGAGCGTTCGCGGTTTCAAGTGGCTGGTAGGGGGAATCGTCGGTGTTTCCATGCTGGGCGCGTGTGGCGCTCCGGCGGACGTGGACACCGCTTCCGAGCAGGTCGACGCGCAGGCCACGGGTGAGGTGGCGGTGAGCCTGTCCGTAACCAAGGCCTCCCTCAGCGCCCGCGAGGACGTCGCGGTGACGGTCACCTACACCAACATCTCGTCGCAGCCGGTGCAGTTGCTCAAGTTCTACGTCGCCGACGGGCGCCTCAAGGAGGGCCTCTTCGAGGTCACCCGCAATGGCGAGCCGGTGGAGTACATCGGCCCGCAGTTCAAGCGCGCGGCGCCCGGTCCCCAGGACTACATCACCCTGGCTCCCGGCGAGAGCGTGTCGGGCTCGGCGCCTGTGTCGGGCTTCTATGATCTGTCCGAGACCGGCAGCTACACCATCCGCTTCGCCGCCCGCTCGCTGGATCAGCAGAGCGCGGTGATCACCAAGGCGGCGCAGCTCGACTCCAACCTGGTGAACCTGTGGATCGAGGGCCGTGACAGCGGCCAGCCCGAGCTCCAGGCGCAGGGCATGGTCACCGGCCAGAGCCTGTCGTACTCCGGTGCCTGCACCAGCTCCGAGCAGTCGGCGATCAGCACCGCGGTGACCAACGCCAAGACGTACTCGAACAACGCGTCGACGTACCTCAACGGCATCTCCTCGGGCACCACGCGCTACACCACCTGGTTCGGCGCCTACACGAGCGCCCGGCTGACCACGGCGCGCAACCACTACACCAACATCAAGAACGCCTTCGCCAACGCGGCGATCGTGGTCGACTGCAGCTGCTCCGACAGCTCCTACGCCTACGTGTACCCGGCCTCTCCGTACAAGATCTACGTGTGCAACGCCTTCTGGAGCGCCCCCGCGACGGGCACGGACTCCAAGGCGGGCACCCTGGTCCACGAGATGAGCCACTTCACGGTGGTGGCCGGCACGGATGACCACGCCTACGGCCAGAGCGCGGCCAAGAGCCTGGCGAGCTCCAACCCCACCAACGCCCTCGACAACGCGGACAACCACGAGTACTTCGCGGAGAACACCCCCTCTCTGCCGTGATCTCGGCTAGGGTAGGCGGTTGATGGGAAACGGGAGCGGCGACGCTCCCGTTTTTCTTTTTTGGGGCATGAGGTCCATTCCGGACCCGCCCGGTGGGGAGATCATCCGTCCTATGACTCGTGGATACGTCGGTCGGGTCGCATTGCTGTGCCTGGCGTTCAGCGGTGGCGCGTGTGCGCCGCGCAACGCGGCCCCGGAGCAGAGTGCGGCCTCGGAGCAGAAGGGAGCTTCGGAGCAGAAACCCACCGCGCAGCAGCCGGCTCCGGCGCAACCGGCGGCGCCCGAGCAGAAGGAGAACCCGGCCATGGCGACGACCCTGGAGTGTGCGCTGAGCGTGCCCGCGACGGTTCGCTCGGGCGAGCCCGTGGAGGTGCGCTTCCAGCTCACCAACCGCACCGCACAGCCCCTGTACGTGCTCACCTGGCGCACGCCGCTCGAGGGTCTGCGGGGCAACGACTTCCAGATCACCCGCGACGGCACCGACATTGCCTACCAGGGGCCGATGGTGAAGCGGGGCAACCCGTCGGCGCAGAGCTACGTGACGATCGCGCCCGGTGCGTCCGTGGACGGCAAGGTCGATCTGGCCCTGGCCTACGACTTGAAGCAGCCGGGGCGCTATCGCATCGCGTTCCGGGGCCAGTTGATGGACGTCGCCGACAAGCAGGCGGAGGTGCCTCGAACCCTGGATCTGCTCAAGTCCACGCCGGTGCAGTGCCCGGTGGTCGAGACGACGATCACCGCCCCTTGAGCGGGGCGCGCTACCGGGAGAACGCGCTGACGAGCTGGGCGGCGGAAGCCTCGAGCGCCCGGCGGATGGTGTCGGTGGCCTGGGGGAAGGGCCCGCGCGCCAGTTCCCGGCCCGTGGCGCTCATCGCCTGGACGAGCACCTGCTGGAAGCCCTTGTCCAGCCCCAGGGCTCGGTGCGGCGCGCCGTTGGAGTCGGCCACCATGTACAGCGAGTCCTCCAGATCGGCGGGCGGATCCTGTCCCTGGGAGCGGAACAGCTCTCGGACCTTGTCGAGCGACTCGGCGTGGATCCTGCGGAGCTCCCGGGTCGCGGCGCCCATGAAGAAGCCGGGGATGCCTCGCAGATCCACGTGCACCACCACGATGGGGTGCTCTCGGCGCAGCTCGTAGGCGAACTGCATGGCGTGCTCGCGCAGCACGCCGCGCGTGTCCCGGTTGCCGTACAGCACCAGCGCTGGCCGCCCTTGTCCGAGGGGAACCTCCCGGCCGAACACGTCCTCGAGCCCCGAGGCGTGTGCAGGAAGGGCTCCGAGCAGTCCCAACAGGCAGGTGAGTACCACCAGGATTCGCATGGGTACGGTCTCCTCTGAAGCTCGTGGACGAACAGTGTACGGATCTCCCTGACGGCTGGGCGCACCCGGTCATTCCGCTTCCGTGCCACCGGGGTTCGGTGGCCCCAGGCTGCCTGCCCACCTCGAACGAGTCACCGGGCGAGGAGCGGAGCGTTTCCCGGGCCCCCTGCACCTGCCCCTCGCGCGGACCCGTGCGGCTACCCCTGGCGGAGTGCCTCTGTTTCCTCCATAAAGCGGACCGCATTGGAGGTGACGCAATGAGTCAAGTTCTGGATGAGCTGCTGGCACTCCTGAAGCTGGAGGCCATCGAGGAGAACCTGTTCCGGGGAAGGAGCCAGGACCTCGGCTTCCGGCAGCTCTTTGGCGGGCAGGTGCTCGGTCAGGCGCTCTCGGCGGCCAGCCAGACGGTGGTCCCCGAGCGCCATGTGCACTCGATGCACGGCTACTTCCTGCGCCCGGGCGATGCCAGCCTGCCCGTGGTCTACACGGTGACCCGTGTCCGCGACGGAGGCAGCTTCACCACCCGCAGCGTGTCCGCCATCCAGAAGGGCCAGCCCATCTTCACCATGATGGCTTCCTTCCAGGGCGACGAGCCCGGCTTCGAGCACCAGGCGAAGATGCCCGAGGTGCCCGGCCCGGAGTCGATTCCCACCGACCGCGAGCTGCTGCGTCGCAATGCCCACCTCATCCCCGAGCGGGTGCGCGAGAAGTTCCTGTGCGACAAGCCCATCGAGATCCGTCCGGTGACGCAGGTGGATCCGTTCAACCCCAAGCCGATCGAGCCGATCCGGTACGTGTGGTTCCGCGCCGACGGGCAGCTCCCGGACGATCCGCAGGTGCACAAGTACGTGCTCGCCTACGCCTCGGACTTCAACCTCATCGCCAGCGCCCTCCAGCCGCATGGCGCCAGCTTCATGCAGCGCAACCTGCAGATGGCGAGCCTGGACCATGCCCTGTGGTTCCACACGAACGTCCGGGTGAACGACTGGCTCCTGTACGCCATCGACAGCCCCTGGGCGGGCAACTCGCGAGGCCTGGCTCGCGGGCACATCTTCTCCCGGGATGGCCGCCTGGTGGCGTCCGTGGCCCAGGAAGGCCTCATCCGCGTGCGTCAGGATGAGCGCGGAGCGGCTGGCCGCGGATCGGCGTGACCGCGACGAGCAGCTCGTGGCTCAGGCCCAGGAGCACCGCGATGCCGGCGATCAGCGGGGCCACGGCCGACAGCCCGAGCCTCTCGCCGATGAGACCGGAGACGCTGGGGAGGACCGCCACGCCCAGCGTCGCCGAGCTCACCTGGAAGCCGACCGCGTGCGCGGCGGCGTCCTTGCCGATCCTCCGGGGCGTCTCGGACATGAGGCCCGGGAAGATGGGCGCGAGCGAGAAGCCCAATATCGCCAGGCCGATGGCGGCTGGCACCGCCGGGACGGCGAAGAGGAGCGCGCCCACGATGGCCCCCGTGGTGCCGAGCCGCAGCAGCCGGACGGCGCCCATCCACTCGACGACGAAGCCCAGCACGATGCGCCCGGCCAGGAGGCTCGCCCAGTACAGGCTGACCGCGGTCCCGGCCGCCGCCGTGCTGGCACCGCGCGCCTCGGTGAGGACGGTGTAGCTCCACTGACCCGCGTTGACCTCGACGCCGCTGTACAAGAAGAAGATGCCCATCTGCAGCCAGACGCGGGGGCGGCGGAGCGTGGTCCACCCGGTCACCTCGGGTGCTGTGCCCTCCACGGTCGCCGGAGCGGGATCGTCCTGGGGGCCGGCGGCGGGAGCAGGTGACGCCGAGCCGTTGCCCCACTGCTGGCGCATGACGGTGAAGGCCACCGCGAGAACGCCGAGCACCGTGGCGATGGTGGCGTAGCCGAGCCGCCACCCGGCGCCGCGGGAGAGGATTGCCGTCATGAGCACCGGCCCGATCGCGGCCCCGGTGCTGTAGGCGGCATGCAGCCAGGTCATGTGGCGCGCCCCGAAGTGATGGGCGGCGTACGTGTTGAGCCCGGTGTCGACCGCGCCCGAGCCGAACCCGAGGAAGCAGGACGCGCACAGGAAGAGGGCGAAGGCTGGTGCCGACGCGTAGCCGGCCACCCCGATCGCGACGAGCCCCGTACTGGCGGCGAGCAGGAGCCCGATTCCGGCGAGGCCGAGGAGTCGCCCCGCGAGCATGCCGGAGACGAAGTACGTCGAGGCGGCCACGGCGAGGATGGCGCCGAGCGCCGCCTGCGGCAGGCCAAACACCTCGCGGATGGACGGCCATGCGACACCGAGCACGGCGTCCGGCAGTCCAAGGCTGATGAAGGCCAGGTACGCGAGTACGAGAAGGGCAGGGCGTGGGCGATTCATGAATGCGCCATTCGAAGGTTTTGCCGACAGAGGGTGTACGACATATCATGCCTACATTTCGTGATGATGGCAGATATGTGGATCAAGGAGGGACGCACGTACACATCGCGAATGTGCATGCATGGCGAATTCGATGATGCACACCCATGCCCACATTGAGCGTTTCTGGCGGCCTTGTTTCGGGGAGGGTATTAATGCCTACATCTCAGGAGGTTTTCACATGTATCGCGCAGACATATCGTGCCTACATTTCAGGCATCTGTGTGATCGCACCCCGCCTGGGATTCTGATGTACGCGCATCCACAAACATAATGAAAGACAAATGCTTGTTAATCTGCATGTCTGTGCTTACTTGTGTTGTGTTTGTTGTTTTGAATTGTGCGTTGTCTTTTTGTTTTGGGTTTGTGTTGTGTTTGTCTTTGGTTGGCTGGTTTGTTTGTGACTGCTTGGACGTCAGTATGTGATGCGATTGGCGTTCTCTTCGCGCACGACCGCAATGACATACGTGCGGACTGGCGAGCCATGCGCGTGGGATCCAAGCCGGTGCTCCCCCACGCGCACGCCCAAACGACCCTCCCGTTTCAGGGAGTCTGCTTGGCGGTCGGCGCCGTGAACTCCGGCAGCAGGAACCCGTCCACGGGCGGCGCCTGCTCGATGAGACCCAGCTCCACCAGCTGCCGCCCCAGCGTCTCCCACCGCTCGCGACTCATCGTCCCCAGGCCCTTCGCCTTCGTCTCCTCCGTCTCGATGAGCGGCTTCTGCGCCTGCGCCGCCGCCGCGAACGTCTCCGCGTCCATCGTCGGGTTCAGCTTCCCCATGACCGCGTTGGCCGGTGCCGGGTTCTCCAGATAGCTGCGCCAGCCCTCGCGCACCGCCGCCACGAACTCCTTCACCCGCTCCGGCTGCTCCTTCCACAGCTCCCGGCGGGTGACGACCACGGCCTGGTACGGGTTGAAGCCCTCGTCGGCCACCAGGAACACGGCGGGCTCCGCGCCCTGCTTCCTCGCGGCGATGGGCTCCGAGGTGATGAAGCACTGCTGCGCAAAGTCCTTGTCCGCCGCGAAGCGCGCCACGCCCCCGTCGTAGGGCACCACCTTCACCTTGTCGAAGCCGTACTTCTTCTTCAGGTACGCGACATAGGGCATGCCGGGCTCCAGGGCCACGGTGCCCGAGGAGAGCACGTCCTTGATGCTCTTCGCCCCTCGCGAGGCGTGGGCCATGAGCGCCAGCGGTGACGTCTGGTACACGGCGAACAGCGGAATCACATCCACGCCGTGCGCCCGGGCGGTGAGCAGTTCGTCCGCTCCCACGGTGCCGAACTCCGCCTGCCCGGAGGCCACCATCTGCAACACGGGCACGCCCGCCCCGCCGCCGAGAATGTCCACATCGAGCCCGTGCTGCTTGAATGCTCCCGTCTCCCGCGCGACGTAGAAACCGCCGAACTCGGGCTCCGGCACCCAGTTGAGGGCCAGCTTCACCTTCGCGGGCCCGGCCACCACCGCGCCGCTCTTCGTGCCCGTGCTCTCTGCCTGGGGCGTGCCTTCCTTCGAGCGTGAGCACGCTCCCGCGACCACGAGCAGAGCCACGCATCCCACCCATCCAACGAGACGTCCTCTCACGTGTGGTTCCCTCCAGACGAAGTGTGTCTTCACGACCCCGAGGCCGACGGGTGCCAGCGCCTCAGGAGCCGAGAGCCCGTCAGGCTTACCGCTCCGAACAGCGCCAGTCCCACCACCGAGGCCGCCAGCACCGCGGCGAAGAGCAGATCCGTGCGCAGCTGCCGGTACGCCGCCAGCACCAGGATGCCCAGCCCGGCGGAGTCCTCGGAGAAGCCGGCGACGAACTCGCCCCCGATGGCGCCGATGACAGCCAGCCCCGAGGCGACCCGCAGGCCGGTGAACAGGTGCGGCAGCGCGGCGGGCAGCTCCAGCTTCCACAGTGTGGCGAGCCGGCGCGCCCCGTAGAGGTGGAAGAGATCCCTCAACGCTGGCTCCACCGAGCGCATCCCAGCGAGCGTGTTGGCGATGACGGGGAAGATCGAGACGATGAAGGACGAGGCGGCCACCGCACGCCCTCCCGGGCCGAACCACAGCACCAGCAGCGGCGCGATGGCGATGATGGGCACCGTCTGCAGGAAGAGGGTGTAGGGGTAGAACGCCCGCTCGAGCAGCCTCGACGAGGAGAGGACGATGGCGGCGAGCACGCCCAGCACCGCGCTCAGTCCGAAGCCCACCAGCGCCGAGCGGCCGGTGGTGAGCGCCGCGCTCAGCAGTGGAGCCGCGTCACGGGCTCCCGCGGCGGCGATGGCCGAGGGCGGCGGCAGCAGCCAGACTGGAATGGCGAGGGCGCGTGTCAGTCCCTCCCAGAGCGCCAGGAGCACGGCGAGCGCGGCCACCGGCGCCACGGCCGAGCGCAGGATCGAGGTCTTCATGGGGCGTCTCCTCGCTCCAGGGCCTGGAGGAGCAGACCCATCTCGCGGGCGAACTCGGGCTCGGCGCGCAGCGCGGGGAGCCGCTCCCGGGGCAGGGCGAGCTGCCGGTCCAGCATCACCCGCGCGGGCCGCCGCGACAGCACCACCGCGCGCTCGGCCAGGTAGGCGGCCTCGGAGAGAGAGTGGGTGACGAAGAGGACCGTCATCCCCAGTTCCTTCCACAGCGCGAGCAGTTGGTCGTCCAGCCGGTTGCGCGTCAGCTCGTCGAGGGCGGCGAAGGGCTCGTCCAGCAGCAGCAGCCGGGGACGGGTGACGAGCGCCCGGGCCAGGGAGACGCGCATCCTCATGCCGCCGGAGAGCTCGGCCGGGTAGCGCGCGGTGGCATCGCCCAGCCCCACCTCCTTCAGCAGCGCGTGCGCCGAGGCATGGCGCTCCGGTGTCGGCACGCCGGCCAGCTCCAGCGGCAGGGCCACGTTGTCCAGCACCGAGCGCCAGGGCAGCAGGTGCGCATCCTGGAAGACGTAGGCGATGGGCGTGCGCGCGCCCCGGGTGCGCTCGAGGGGCGGGGTGAAGGTGAGGGTGCCCGCGTCGGGCCTGTCCAGCCCGGCCACCAGGCGCAGCAGGGTGGACTTGCCGCAGCCCGAGGGGCCGACCAGCGCCACGAAGGAGCCCGCGGCGATGTCCAGGTCCATTCCATTGAGCACGGGGACGCCACCCGGGAAGGTGCGCCGGAGGCCGGAGATCTGCACGCGTACGCCGCCCCTGCCGTCATCGGGTATGGGGGGCTCAGTGGGAACCGGGCTGGGGGGAACCATGGGGGAAACCGGTTTCTAACCGCCCGGCGCATCCAGGGCCAATGCACCGTGCGTGTGGGTCCCCTCCAGGGCCGGATTTTTCCGCGCTGGCTGGTGCAGGGGGCCCGATTCCGGGACTCGTGCCCCGCCGTTCCCGGCTGCAAGCGCCCGCACCGTGGGACTACGCTCGCTCGCCCATGCCTTCCACTGGCCCGCGCCGCGCGCTCGATCTCGTCGTCCGGATCGCCACTCCCGCTGATGTTGGCGTCCTCTCGGAGCTGGGCGCTCGCACGTTCCGGGACACCTTCGCCGCCGACAACCGGCCCGAGGACATGCAGGCCTACCTGGTCTCGCACTTCTCGCCCGCCCACCAGGAGCAGGAGCTCCGAGACCCCCAGCGGTTCTTCCTGCTGGCGGAGTCCGCTGGCACACCCGCTGGATTCGCCCTGCTCCAGGCGGCATCGCCCGAGCCGGGTGTCCCGGGGCGCCGGCCCCTCCACATCGAGCGATTGTATGTGGACAGGCCCTTCCAGGGGGTGGGCACGGGCGCGGCGCTCATGCGCCGCTGCATGCAGGAGGCCCGGGCCCGAGGCCATGACGTGCTCTGGCTGGGCGTCTGGGAGCGGAACTTCCGCGCTCGAGCCTTCTACGCGCGCTGGGGTTTCTCCGAGGTGGGAGAGACGTCGTTCGTCCTCGGTAGAGACACCCAGCGCGATCTCGTGCTGGCGCTGCCCTTGTAAGTCCCCGGCCAAACCCTCCGGGCGCGAGCGCACCCTCGTTCCAGGGATGGATGGGCTCCGCCATTCCGTGACCGTTTGACCAGAAATTCGAATCTGGTCATATTGTCCTCATGGTCGCTTCCTCCGCCGAGGCCCGGCGTCAGCGCATCCTCCAGGTGGCCAAGAGCCACTTCGAGCGCTTCGGCTTCCGCCGCACCCGCATCGAGGACATCGCCCGCGATGCCGGTATCGCCAAGGGCGCCGTCTATCTGGAGTTCGAGAGCAAGGAGGTCCTCCTCCACGCGGTCATCGAGGCTCTGTTCGGGGAGATAGGGCGCCGGTACGCCGCGGAGGTGATGCCCCTGGAGTCCCCCCGCGAGCGGCTGCGCGCCACGCTGCGCTTCTCCTATGGCGAGCTCGCCCGCGACACCTTGTTCGAGCGGCTCGTCCGGGAGGATCCCGAGTTGGTGGTGCTCCGCTCCCTGGCGGAGTCCGGGGACAATCCGCGCAAGGCGGATGCCCAGGTAGAGATGATTCGCGGTTGGGTGCTCGAGGGCATCGAGCGGGGCGAGTTCCGCGCCGACCTGGACGTCGACGTGGTGCCCTTCGTCATCGGCGTGCTGCGCTTCCTGCACTACCACACCGGGCTCGTCACCACGGGCGATCGCATCTCCCGCGAGCGGCTGCTCGAGGCCGTCATCGACATCTTCATCGCGGGCCTCTCCGCGCCCGCTCCCAGCCCTCCGTCTGCGCACAAGAGTCCCGGCCGGGGCTCCAGGAAGAGGTAATGCCATGCATGCCATCGAGCTCGAGCGGCTCACTCGCGTCTACGGCTCCGTCCGGGCCGTGGAGGGAGTGAGCTTCCACGTGGAGCCCGGGGAGATCTTCGGGTTCATGGGGCACAACGGCGCGGGGAAGACGACCACGCTCCGGATGCTGCTCGGACTGACGCGTCCCACGTCGGGCAGCGCCCGGGTGCTCGGCCATGACGTGGTGCGCGAGAGCCTCGAGGTGCGCCGCCAGTGCGGCTTCCTCCCCGCCAGCTACGCGCTCCCGGGCCACATGACGGCGCGCCAGTTCCTCCACTACGTCGGCGCCATGTTCGACCTCGCGCCCGATGTCGCCGAGGCACGCATCGAGTCGCTCCTCCAGCTCTTCGGGCTCGAGGTCGCGGCGGATCGGAAGCTCGGGGGCTTCTCCACTGGCATGACGCAGAAGGTGGGGCTCGCCCAGGCCCTCATCAACGAGCCCCGCCTCCTCCTGCTGGACGAGCCGACCTCCGGGTTGGATCCGCTCGGCCGCCACGAGCTGCTCGAGCACCTGCGCCGCCTGTCTTCCGAGCGCGGTGTCACCGTGCTCTTCTCCAGCCACATCCTGTCGGACATCGAGACGCTCTGCCGGCGCGTCGCGGCGCTGCACCAGGGCCGGCTCGTCGCCTTCGGCCCCATCGAGGCGCTCAAGAGCGAGCACCGCTCCGCGAACATGGACGAGCTCTACCTGTCGCTCGCGCGGAGGGCCGCATGAAGGCGCGCTTCCTCTGGCTCGACATCCGCGCCACGTTCGGCGAGCGCAAGACCCTGTTGTCCGCGGGTCTGATGGCATACGCGGCGATCTCCATGCCCTTCATCGCCGCGAAGCCCCCGGCTCATGTGCTCTCGGCCCTGAAGGGGTGGTTCTCGACCACGGATCCCTTCATCCTCTTCCTGTTCATCTGGACCGACCTGGCGATGAACAAGTCCATCTCCATTCTCGGAGTCGTGCTCGCCGGCAGCCTGCTCATCCGCGAGCGAGAGACGGGACAGCTTCCGGTGCTGTTGTCCAAGCCTGTGTCGCCCGTCTCGTATTTCCTGGCGCGCACGCTGTCGGCCTGTGCCGTCATGGGGCTGCTCTACGTGGGCGCGCACCTGGTTGTCGCGCCCCTCGTCGCACGGAGCCTGCCGGGGTTCCGCACGGGCCTCTTCTTCGCCTCCATGGCGGTGCACCTCTTCGCCGCGTTCTTCGCCGTGTGCCTCAGCGCGCTCGTGTCCGTGCTCGTCCAGAAGCGAGCGCCGGCGGCACTCGTGAGCCTGCTGGTGCTCAGCCTGCTCGTGGGTCTGGCCTTCATCGGCTTCTACAACCCCGCATGGCGTGGGCTCTCCCTCTTCAATCCCATCACCCAGGGCATCTCCGTGCTCGGACACGTGGAGGATCTGCGCCCCGCCCATGTGCTGACGCCCATCGCCATCCTGCTGGGAATCAACGCGGCCGTGCTCGCCCTCGGCGCCCTGCGGGTGCGCCACCTGGAGGTGTGACTCCAATGCAGGCCATTCTTCGCCGCTACCACGTCATCGAGGCCCGCCATGCCGTCGGCTGGATGCCTCTGGTGTCCCTGGTCGTGGGCATCGGCATCGTCGTCTTCACGGCCGTGCTCCTTCCGCTCCTGCCCGCGGCAGTCCATTCCTTCATGGAACGCGCGTTCCTGATCCGCGGACTCGGCGCGGTGATCCTGCTGAACGAATACACCGCCATCTCCATGCTGGCCTTCTTCACCGGGGCCACGGCGCTGATGCGGGCGCTCGTCGAGCCACGGGAGAACCGGTCCCTGGAGATGCTGCTCAGCAAGCCCATCTCCCGCCGCGCCTTCCTGAGCGCCCGGGTCGGTCCCATCCTGCTCGCCTCCACCGTCGTGGGGGCCGGGATGTCCCTGGTCACGGGGCTCGTCGTGCGGCCCTTCACCGGCGAGGGCTCCATCGTGAGCGTGGCGGGAGCCATTGGCTCCGGGCTCGTCTTCACGGCCCTGGCGGTGCTGCTGCTCTCCGTGCTCGTCCTCCCGCTGCTCCGGGTGCGCGATGCGTTCCAGGGACTCCTCATCGCGTTCGCGCTCTGGATGGTGCCGATGTTCCCCAGCGCCGTGCTGCTCTACCGCCCCGACCTGTACGAGGGGCGTGATCGGCTGCGCGACCTGATCGTACTGGGGCCGAACCTCCTCTGGTACGACGCGGCCGCGCCCCTGCTGGGAGTCCTCGCTCTGGTCGTGGCCTTCGTGGGCGCCTGGGGGGCGCTGATGCTCGGTGCCCGTGTGTTCGAGCGCACCGAGCTGCGCTGAGCACGTGGCTCGTGGAGCTTCAGGGGCCGATCGTCGCGGAGCTGGCCACGTTGTGCAGCACCTGCTCGGCGGCCCCCTCCGACGTGGGGTCCACTCCGTCCAGCCACCTGTCATAGGCCAGGTGGATGGTGCGGCTCGCCTCCAGCGCGTCCTCGGAGAGGGAGAGTCCCTCCAGCCAGAGTTCGGCATTGGCGAGGTTGGCGCTCTCCACACGGAACGTCCGCGCGGGTCCTCCGCTGGAGGGGAGGAGCTGGCCCTCCAGCAGCAGCGTCTTGCCCTCCATGTCCATTCCCGCCGTGAGTCCCTCGGCGTCCGCGTCCGCCGGAGCGAAGACGAGGCGGGCGCGGCAATAGCTTCCGGGCGGCGGTTGCAGGGTGCCCAGCTCCAGCGGTTCGCCATCCGAGAGCTCCAGCGCGCTCACGTGCGGAGTGCCCAGCCGCCGGGGACTGCCGGCCTCGTGGGCCTCGGCCGTCCCGATGGGGGAGAGCATTCGCAACCACCGCCAGGCGCTGCTCGTCTGGCAGGGGAAGATCTCCACGCTGCTCAGGGTGACGTGGGCGCGGGTCAGCGTGATGTGATCGCCCCGATCATTGGTGAACTGGCGCACGGAGCCTTCCACCTGTGCTCCCCGGGCGGCATGGAGCTCGAGCTCGAGGTGGAGCCGGATGCCTTCCTCGCGCGAGCCGCACGCGCAGAGGGCCAGCAGGATGAGAGCGGGCGTGTGCTTCATAGGTCGTAGGCGACGGAGGCCTGGAGGATGGGGGTCTGCTGGACGTGGCCCCGCAGCAGCTTGAGGACGGGCACGCGGACCCCGAGCTCCACCACCACATCAGTTGCCGGGCTGAAGAGCACGTCCGGGGACGCGTAGGCGATGAAGCCGCTGCCTTCCGGGTCTTGGATGCCGAGCGTGTCGCTGGGGCCCTCGAGGCGGCCGTCCACGGCGAGGCGCAGGGCCCAGCGCGGATTGGGTTGGTATTGCGCGGCCAGGGTGCTGCGCAGGGAGGCTCCGGCGCGGAAGCCCTCGCGGCCTCGGGTGGGGAGGTAGCCAGTGGCGCTGGCGACGAAGGACCAGTCGGCGCGGAAGGTCGAATAGGACAATCCCAGGATCGGATCCACGGAGCCGGTGCCGAGCTGGGCATCGAGCGACAGCGGGCGCCCATCCCTGTCGCTCACCGTGGGCGAGGTGGGGAGCCGGGCACCAACGAAGACTCCGAGGAGATGATCCGGTGAGAACTCGCGATCCCGGAAGACGAAGACCTTGGCGCCGACTTCCATGTCGCCGAGCCCCCAGGACGTTTCACGCGCGAGGCTGACGTCGCGCACCGTGCGAGCCTGGAGGGGCAGGGTGGCCGACAGGAAGAGCCAGGGCAGGGGGGCGTAGGCCACCGACAGGTCCATGCGCAGTTCGCGCAGGGCGACGGCGTCCACGGACTCCTGGCCGGTCGTCAGGCCCCAGGCGCGCATCTGGGCGGCGAACCGCAGGCGTCCCGCGAAGGGTTGCTCCGTGCCCATGGACGTGAGGGTCGGATCACCGCAGGCGCACGTGGCGCAGGCGAGCCCCTCCCTCGGGGTGAGGAAGGCGGCCACAAGCAGGGGAACGATGATGCAGGACTTCCACATGACGGAGCCACTCTAACGGCCCGGTGGCTCCGCCCCCCTGTGGCGAGTTGTCGCGGCTCAGCCCTTGGAGTCGTGGTGGTCCGCGGCGCCCCGCTTCCAGTAGCCCGTCACCCGGACCCAGCTCTTGTTCGCGCCGCGCTCGTTGAGCAGATGGTCGCGAATCGGACGAAGCGTGGTGGCCTCGCCCGCCACCCAGGCGAAATAGTCACCTGGTGGAAACTCCAGCCCCCGGATGGCCTTCTCCAGCAGGTCCGTGGTCCCGGGCTCGGCTCCGTTCCGGTGCAACCAGGTCAGCTGCACGTTGGCCCGGGTGTCGAACCGCTGCTCCTCGGCGGCATCGGCGACCTCGACGAAGACGATGGCGCGTGCTCCCTCGGGGAGCTCCTTGAGCCTTCGGCCAATTGCGGGGAGCGCGGTCTGGTCGCCCGCGAGCAGGTACCAGTCGAAGTCGTTGGCGATGAACCACGTGCTGCGGGGGCCGCCCAGTCCCAGGTAGTCGCCGGGTTTCGCCCGGGCGGCCCAGGACGACCCGGGGCCCGTGCCATGCACCACGAAGTCGATGTCCAGCTCGCCCGTGGCGGCGTTGTAACGGCGGGGCGTGTAGTCGCGGGAGTCGGGTTTCCGCTTGCCTTCGGGGACGCTCAACCCGTGGGGGCCCACGATGGGAAGGACGGGGATGCGCTCTCCCTCCGCCGGGAAGAGCAGCTTCACGTGGTCGTCGGCTCCTTCGCTCTGGAACCCCTCGAGCTCGTCTCCTCCTAGGGTCACCCGGATCATGTGAGGGGTGATCCGGTTGACACGGCGTACCTCGAGCAGCCGGAACTTCACGGGGAAGGGGCCTCGACGGTACGCGCGTTCGGGCTGGGTCATGATGGTGTGTCCTCGTTGATTTTGAATCGCATTATCGTAATCATATCGAGGGTGGGCGCAACTGCATTCTGACGGTCAGCGGCCGAGCCGCAGGGTCCGCACCACCTCGAAGGGGCGGTTTCCCTCCCGGGCGATGATGGAGACCTCCGCGACCGGGAAGACGAGGGGCGTCCAGGACTCGCGCAGCCGATCCAGGAGCGCCGCCACCTCTTCGGCACTGCCCGACTGGCCCACGCTGAGATGAGGTGTGAAGCCGCCCGGGAAGCGCGAGGTATGGGCGTAGTCGGGGGCGGCGGCCTGGAGCGCGGACTGGATGCGCTGGAAGGACTCGCGAGGCTCCGGCGCGAGCCAGAAGGTGCTCCGGTCGGAGCGGTGCTGGAAGACATGGAACGAGGCGAGGGTCGCCTCGAACGGGCTCAGCGCGGCGCAGGCGGCTTCGAGTGAGGGCAGCAGCCCGGGCAGCTCGTAGCGCGGCGCGAACGGGTAGAGCAGGGTGACGTGGGGCATCCAGCGCTGGACCTGGCGATCATGCACACGACGGATCGCCTGGATCGGCGGCCAGACCTCGGCGGGAGGGATGAAGACGGCCGCCGTGCGATGGGTCCAGGCTGGATGGGCCATGGGAGCAGCATTGCTCGAGAGCAGCACGGGAGGTGTGCCGTTGGTTTGCTTGGCTGCGAGGGTGATGTCGGTGGCGCATGGTAGCGTCCTCATCGGGGCGGTTGCTGTTGAGCTGTTGACTGCCGTCTCTTGCCGCATCGTTGGGGGGGAGTCATGCAGGTGAGTCGAAATACGACGGGGATGGCTTCTGGCCTCTGCGTCGCGACGGATAGGTCTGGCCGAGACCAGTGTGTCGTTGTGGTGAAAGGCACCTTCGCGCTCGAAGCCGGGGGCGAGCCGCGGTTGGCCGACGAACAGGCGCCTCTGGTTTCATCGGATGCCCACTGGGGAGACCCAGGGACCACGAGCCTCCGATACGAGAACGACTTCGCCCCCTTCAAACCCCGTGCGGACATCCTCATCAACGGTCAGGCCGTGTCGCCTACAGGCCGCCCCGTTGACACACTTCTGGTCACGGTGGAGATGGGAACGTTGCGCAAGTCCATCCGGGTTACCGGCGATCGTCGATGGGAGCGAGGACTGCTTGGCTTGCGTCCCTCCCCGACGCGGGGCTTCGTCCAGATGCCCCTGGTCTACGAGCGGGCCTTTGGCGGGACGGACGTGACGCACGAGGACCTGCGGCACCGGGGCACCGAGCTGCGCAACCCGGTGGGAGTGGGCTACCACAAGAACCCCGATGCCCAGGAGGCGGAAGGGACGCCCCTACCGAACCTGGAGGACCCCCGGCAGCCTATCTCCGGATGGAGGGACACCCCTCAGCCCGTGGGTTTGGGGCCGGTCGGGCGGAGCTGGCAGCCGCGCATCGCCCATGCGGGAACCTACGACCAGCGATGGCTGGAGGAGGAGTATCCCTTCCTGCCACGTGATTTCGATACGCAGTACTTCCTCTGTGCGCCAGTGGACCAGCAGGTTCCCTCTCTGCGGGGAGGCGAGGTGTTGCGCTGTACGGGCCTGACGCGTGAGGGCGTGCTGGTGGCTCGTGTTCCCTCGCTACGGTTTCCCGTCACCTTCCGGTTCGACGACCGGGACCAGTGCCTCGATCCCCTCCTGGATACCCTCCTCATCGAGCCGGACCAGCATCGGATGATGCTGACCTGGCGGGCCTCGGTTCCCCTGGGCAGGAAACCCGGGAGGCTAAGGGAGATCCTGGTGGGACAGCCGCCCGTCCGGCGGCCACCAGGGCGGGGTGGGGGCAAGCGCCACTTTAGATCGCTTGCCGAAGCGGTGGCCGCATGCCGGAAGATCCGGCGGGGGGCTGGCCAGCCATGAGCGCCATCCGTCTGCACGTGACGGCCACGGGAATGGTGAGCCCGGTGGGGTTGAATGCTGCCTCGGCCGGTGCCGCCATGCGGGCGGGCTTGTCCGCCTTCGGGATGCTTCCCTATTGGGACAACGCGCGCAAACCCATCACCGGTTCGCTGGTCCCGGTGCTGCCACTCGACATGGGGCGCCACGAGCGGTTGGTGGATTTGCTGGCGATGGCGATCGCGGATGCCTTGGGAGGAGAGGCGGGAGTGGGTCTCGAACAGGTTCCGCTGTTGGTGGCGGTGGCCGAGCCGGGGCGCCCCGGCGGAGGAGCGGACATGGCGGGAGAGCTGGTGGCACGGGTGGAGCGCCGACTCGAGCGGAGATTCCACCCGCGCCTGTCGCGTGTGCTGCCGGGAGGCAATGCCGCTGGATTCCAGGTGCTGGAGACGGCCCGGAAACTGGTGATGGATCGCCGCGCCGACGCCTGCCTCGTCTGCGGGGTGGACTCCTTCCTCAATGCTCGCTCGCTGCTATGGCTGGAGGAACACGGACGCCTGAAGACCCGGCGCAACGCGGATGGTGTCATTCCCGGGGAGGCGGCGGCCTGCGTCCGGGTGGAGCCGCACATGGGGGGAACACGCCCGCCGATGGCCACGCTCGTGGGACTGGGCTTCGCCCAGGAGCCAGCCTCGGTACTCAACGAGGAGCCCCTGCGCGCGGACGGGCTGGTGCGGGCCGGGCGTGCCGCCCTGGAGGAGGCCGGGCTGCGGATGCAGGACATGGACCTGCGCCTGTCGGATGTCTCGGGGGAGTCGTATGGATTCAAGGAGCAGGCCCTGGCGTTGACGCGCCTGCTGAGGGTGAAGCAGGAGTCCCTGCCGTTATGGCTGTGCGCCGAGTCCATTGGAGAGGTGGGGGCGGCGGCGGGCATCTGCCAGCTCGTGAGGGTGGCGCAGGCCTACCAGCGGGGCTACGCGCCCGGGGAACGTGCGATGTGCTTTACCAGCAGTGTCTCTGGCGACAGGGCAGTGGCCGTGGTGCAGCGGCCAAGACGCGCAGGGGAGGGCCGTCGATGAGCGGCAAGGTGTATGCGAATGGGAACGAGGTGGTGAGGAAGGGAGGCGACGGGAAGGTGACCGCGGCCTTTCCGGACGTGTGTATGAGCCCGCCTCCACCGCCGGCGGGTCCCGTACCGGTGCCGTACGCGGACAGTTCCTCCGCGAACGACCTGAAGGCCGGGAGCCGGACGGTGCAGATTGCCGGCAAGGAGGTGGCGCTCCAGGATGAGTCCCACTACCAGACGTCGCCATTGGGGAACGAGGCGGCGACGAGGAACTTCGGGGCGAGTGTGGTGACGCACACGATTACGGGAAAGACGTACTTCGCCTCGTGGTCCATGGACGTGAAGGTGGAGGGGAAGGGGGTGGTGAGACATATGGACCTGACGACGTCGAACCACGGGAGCTACCCGGGAGCAACGCCGCCACTCCCCAACCTGTCGGAGGCACAGGTAGCGCAGGCGCAGCAACTTGCCCTCCAGCGGATGCAAGAGGGGAAGTGTCCCTGCTGTGGGGAGGAGTCGTGCCCGGCGGCATTCAAGGAAGATGATGAGCCGCTGACGATGGAAGAGTTCTACGGGCTTGACTCCAAGGATCCCCGACGTGAGCAGTACGACTATTTGAAGGAATGCAAGGAGAAGCTGTGCACCTGCGCTGGTCGGGTCTTCCCGGAACCGCCCTGTGATGTGTTTCGAGCCAAGAATGAGAAGCGTTATGCCTCGATTGTCAATGCATGGGAGGGGCCGGGGGTGAAGAGCGACTATCGAGAGCGTTACTGGGAGATGACCGGCATCAAGCTCAAGATTTCGATGGAGTTCATGGGGGAATTCCTGGTTCAGCACAAGGATGCAGATGCCTTGCGGAAGGCTGGTAAGGCATCCCGGAGCGAACTTCAGAAGAATGCGCAATTGATGCGGTACCGGCAGGAATATGACGCGTTGAAGCTCAAGGCAAACCGACTCGAGCGAATCAACCACGTGGTGCCCAAAGAAGCTGGAGGGTGTCCAAAGAATCCAGGCAACCTTCAGCCCCAGCAGACCCTGTGTGGGGTTTGTCAGGAAATCGATCAGTTCTTCACGGACGAATGGCAGGGGAGGTGAGGTGTGGAATTGAATTTCTATTCAGAGGCATTGAATTGGAAGGGGTATGGGTACTTCGTCAGTCCTGTTTCGTCGGACGATCCAAGGCTGAAAAAGAGTCCTGATGCGCCTCTATGGCTTGATGCTCAATCTATTCTGGGTAGAGCCAGATCTGGCGATTTCAGCAGGTCGGGTCAACTGCTGGAGATCCATGAGCGGACCCAATCTGGTCTCTTGAAGTGGGTATGCGCCCAGATTCTGGGAGATGTGGGGGGAACGGCTTGTTTCATCCGTATGATGAAAGACATGGAAGAGTCATTGGACCCGGACAAGGCGATTCGTTTTTGCAATGCACTCGGAGCATGGGGGCGACTGTCTGCCGTTCCAACCATTGTCGAGTCCTACGATAGGCACTTCGGGTTCCAGGACGCAGAGGTTCTGCCGTTCTATCTGTCGACGATGATGGAAATGGAATGGGGCCCGCTAGCCGAGAGAGCATCCTGGGAGGATGTCAGCACATATCCCGATCTGGTGATGGAGAAATACGAGGTTCTCAAGCGAAAGTTTGGGGCGGACGAGGTCCTCCTGCTTCACGGGGAACTCTTCGGGGTAGTTCCGTTGGCTCGTCGGATGCTGCGGAGCCTCGGCGACAGTTATTTCGAGAAGGCCATGCAACCCTTCTACCGGCGCAGGTTCGAGGCGAGCACGGGCATCGACTGTTCGGGCTTCTACAAGGATCGGGAGTTCCAGCCGCTCACTGCCGCCTCCATCCTCGAAGGCTTCCTGGAGAGCCCACAGGCCACCCAGTACGAGGAGGGTGTGCGCTATTTCTTCGGCCACCGCATTCCGGAATGAGTCATCTCATGCCACTCCCCTCCAATGGGCCTCTGCCCGAGTTCGTCTCCCTTCACTTCGAGGAGGCTTCCTTCCTCTGGGCCCTGCGCCGCAGGGCCGTCCACGCTTCTCATTACGCCTTCGCGGACCTGGAGCGGATCGACGAGCGCATCGAGGCCCATCTGGACGGGTTGCGCATCTCGGGCGAGGCTGCCCGGTCCATTATCGACGAGGCCCTGTCCGTGGCCGGGATGGGGGAGATATTCACCGTGGCCGTCTCGGCGCTCGACACTGCCCCCGCGGTCCGTCTCTTGCCGGCGCTGGAGCTCGCTCGTGAATCGGAGCCTGGCCTCGAGGCCTTCCTCGCGGCTCTCTCCTGGTTGCCGTGGCCTCGGGTGGCCGGAGTGCTCAGTCAACTCCTCGGCGAGGAGGACCCCGCGCTGCGCCGGATGGCTCTCGCGGGGTATGCCGCACATCGCCAGGATGCGGGCGCCGCTCTCTCCCGGGCGCTCTCCAGCACCGATGCGCCGCTCCGTGCCCGGGCACTCCAGTCCGTAGGCGAGGTGGGACGCCGGGATCTCCTCTCCTTCGCCAGACAGGCCCTGACCTCCGAGGACGAAGCGTGTCGGTTCTCCGCCGCCAGGTCTTGTGCCCTGCTGGGTGACAAGGCGCCCGTTCCCATTCTCCGTTCCCTGGCTGATCAGGGTGGTCCCCATGCTGCAGAAGCATGCGAGCTGGCCGTGCGGCGGATGGATCGGCGCGAAGCTCGGGAGTGGCTGATGGGATTCTCGGAACGACCCGATAGATTCCGTCTCGCCCTTCTCGGCAGCGCGGCCCTGGGAGACACGTTCTTCGTTCCCTGGTTGTTGCGAATGATGCGAATGCCGGAGCTTGCCCGTGCGGCGGGCGAGTCCTTCCGCTTCATCACCGGGGCCGACCTCCTGGAGCGGCCTCTCGAAGGAGAGGCTCCGGAAGGCTTCGAGGTAGAGGATGATCCCGATGCGGAGCTGCCCTGGCCGGCTCCGGATGCAGTGGAGGCCTGGTGGAACGAGAGGAAAGGGGACTTCCACCCCGATGCTCGCCATCTGCTCGGACAGCCCATGACGTCCGAGTCCCTTCGGGACGCACTCCGGCTCGGGCTCCAGCGCGAGCGGAAGGCCGCGGCCCTCGAGTTGGCCATGCGACACCCTGGCCAGCCTCTCTTCGATGTCGGGGCACCGTGCTTCAGGCAGCGGCAATGGCTCGCTGCCTGAAGCGTGAATCCAGGACTCGCGTCACGTCTCGGAGGGTTCCGGGGCCTTCTCCTTCTCCACGGCGGGCGCCAGCTCGAACTCGACGAGCTCGAACACGCCATCGGCGAGGTCGGCCTTCTCCACCACCTCCGCGCTCTGGCAGCGGGTCGCGGACAGCACGTCCTCCCGCACCCTCTCGAAGCCGGCGAGGGTGGCGGCATTGCCCGCGACCTTCATGCGCGAGACGCCCCGGCCCACGCCCGCTCCCAGCTCGCTCTTGCGCTTGTTGATCGCCTGCTGCGCGCCCTCCGCGAGCTGGAACGAGGCCGGGTTCGCCGGCTTCGCGATGCCCTCGAAGGTCTTCGCATCGGGCCACGGGGCGCGGTGGATGCTCTTGTGCCCCGTCTCCTCCGCGAAGGCCCAGCTCCATACCTCCTCGGTGATGTAGGGCAGCACGGGCGCGAACAGCCTCAACAGCACGTTCAGGCCCAGCCGCAGCGCCGCCACCGCCGAGCCGCGCGCCTCCTCGCCTCCCGAGGACTCGCCGCGCGCACGCGCCTTCACCAGCTCCAGGTACGTGTCCGTGAAGCTCGACCAGAAGAAGCTCTCCGTGTTCGCCAGCGCCGGTGCGAACTCGAAGTCCTTGTAGGAAGCCGTCGCCGCCTCCACCACGCTCGCGAGCCTCGCCACGAAGGCCCGGTCCAGCTCGTGGGTGATGGGGTGCTCCTGCGCCGTCTGGCCGAGCACATACTTGCCCGCGTTGAAGAGCTTCGTCACCAGGCGCTTGCCCACCTTGAACACCTTCTCATCGAAGGCCGTGTCGGTGCCCAGGCGCGCCGAGGCCGCCCAGTAGCGCACCGCGTCCGCGCCGTAGTTCTCGATGAGGTGCATGGGCGTGATGACGTTGCCCTTGCTCTTCGACATCTTCTTGCGGTCCGGATCGAGGATCCACCCGGAGATGAGCACGTGCTTCCAGGGGATGGTGCTCTCGTGCAGCATCGCCTTGGCGACGGTGTAGAAGGCCCACGTCCGGATGATCTCGTGGCTCTGCGGCCGGATGTCTCCGGGGAACAGCTTGCGGTGGCGCTCCGGATGCAACTCCCAGCCCGAGGCGATCTGCGGCGTCAGCGAGCTGGTGAACCAGGTGTCATACACGTCCGACTCGGCCGTGAAGCCGTGGGGCTTGTCCCGCTGCGAGGCGTCGTAGCCCGGTGGCACGTCCACCGTCGGATCCACCGGCAGGCGCTCGCGCGGCGCGAGGATCGGCTTGTCGTGGAGGGGGTGGCCCTCGGCGTCCAGCGGGTACCACACGGGGAACTGCACGCCGAAGTAGCGCTGGCGGCTGATGCACCAGTCGAGCTGCAGGTTCTCCGTCCAGTTGCGGTAGCGCGAGCCCATGTGCTCGGGGTGCCACTTCACCTGCTCGCCGTAGCGCAGCAGCTGCTCCTTCTTGTCCATCAGCCGCACGAACCACTGGCGCGTGGAGATGAACTCGAGCGGCTGATCGCCCTTCTCGAAGAACTTCACGTCGCGCTGAATGGGCTTGGGCTCGCCCTGGAGCGGAGCGCTCAGGCCCGGCTTCGCCGAGGCGTCCTCGCGCCGCAGCAGCTCCACCATTGCCGTGCGCGCCTGCTTCACCGACTTGCCCTGCAGGCCCGAGTAGAAGCCCTGCGCGGCCCCGGCATCGAGGCTCTCCCAGCCCGGCGCTCCGAAGGTGACGGGCATCAGCCGCCCGTTGCGCCCGATGATCTGCCGCAGCGGCAGCTTCTGCTGGCGCCACCAGAGCACGTCCGTGGCGTCACCGAAGGTACACACCATCAGGATGCCCGTGCCCTTGGTGGGGTCCGCCAGCTCGCTCGGGAAGATGGGGACCGGGACGCGGAAGAGCGGGGTGATGGCGCGCTTGCCGAACAGGCCCTTGTAGCGCTCGTCATCGGGGTGTGCGGTGACGCCCACGCAGGCGGCCAGCAACTCCGGCCGCGTGGTGGCGATGGTGAAGCGCGCGTCCGAGCCCTCCACGGCGAACTCGATGTCGTGGAACGCGCCCGCTTGCGGCCGATCCTCCACCTCGGCCTGGGCCACGGCCGTCTGGAAGTCCACGTCCCACATCGTCGGCGCCGTCACCGAGTACACGTGGCCCTTCTCGAACAGATCCAGGAAGGACAGCTGCGCCAGCTTGCGGCTGTCGTCGTCGATGGTGGCGTACTCCTCGTGCCAGTCCACCGACAGGCCGATGCGCCGCCACAGCGCCTTGAAGACCTGCTCGTCCTGCTGCGTCACCTGGTGGCACAGCTCGATGAAGTTGGGGCGCGACACCGTGCGCGGCGGCTGCTTGGAGGACTCGGCCGTGGCCTGCTCCATGCGCAGTCCCGGCTCGTACGGGGTGCGGACGTCGGCGCGGACGTTGAAGTAGTTCTGCACCCGGCGCTCGGTGGGCAGGCCGTTGTCGTCCCAGCCCATGGGGTAGAAGATGTTCTTCCCGAGCATCCGCTGGTGCCGGACGATCACGTCCGCGTGCGTGTAGCTGAAGATGTGGCCCACGTGCAGCGAGCCGGACACCGTGGGCGGCGGGGTGTCGACGACGAAGGTCTCCTCCCGCGAGCGCGAGGGATCGAAGCGGTGGACGCCCTCGGACTCCCACCGGGCATCGAGGCGCTTCTCGACGCTCTCGGATTCGAAGTGCTTGGGCAGGAGCTCGGGGTTGATGGAACGGAACGACTTCATCGGTTTCTCTGGGTAGGCTCGGCCAGGGGCCGGCGTGTGTGCGCGCGCAAGCTACGACAGGGGAAGTCGGACCCGCGCCAGGAAATCACCCCGCTGACAGGAAAGTCGTGCCCTCCATGACAGAAGCGTCAGATTTCCACGCCCGGACAGCACGTAAACCCTTGATTACACGGGGTGTGTAACTGGCACCCGAAATGCTACCGCCCGACCCACGGCCCATTCCCCCCTGGGAGCCACGATGCCGCGAGCACTGTTCCATTGGATGACCCTGACCCTGCTGGCGCTCGGAGCCGCCGGCTGTGCCTCTTCTTCTGATTCGGAAGGGCCTCTGGCCCCGGACGAAGGAAGCGGGGACCCCGGCGGCGGAGGCGCACCCGCCGTCTGCACGACGGCCGCGGACTGCCCGACCGGCTACACCTGTACCCAGTCCGCCTGCGTCCCGCCGGAGGTCGAGCAGGACGACTCGAGCGAGCGCCCACCGCTGGCCAGCAAGAGCTACGTCTACGTCCTCTCTCCGAGCGCCAACAGCCTCACGCGCATTGATCCGCGGACGCTCGCGCTCGAGGCCATTCCGGTAGGAGCCTCGCCCGTGGACGTGGCCGTGGTGCCCGGCGAGGACTCGGCGGTGACGCTGTCCTCCGTGGAGGCCTCGCTGTCCGTGGTGGACTCGCGCACGCTGCCGTCGCGCGTGTTGCGCGTCCCGCTCGGCCGCCGCTACGGGCGCGTGGCGGTGTCCGCGGATGGAGCGTATGCGCTGGCCTGGCCCGATCCGTCCTCGCCGCCCGGCTCTGGTGCCGAGGGCGTGGTGTCACTGGTGGATCTGCGCGCGGTACGGCGTGGCGAGTCTCCCGCGAACACCGTCCTCGAGCGCGCCGCCGGGTTCCGCGTCACGGACGTCCTCTTCCGTCTGGAGGGTGGGGTGGCCACGCGGGCCTACGTCTTCGCCAAGAGCACGGTGACGGTGCTCGACCTCTCCGCACCGCGCGAGCAGCCGCTGCCGGTGCGCATTCCGCTGCCGGAAGTCATGGCGAGGGACGTGGCCTCGCGCGAGGTGGTGTCCACGCCGGATGGCCAGCGCGTGCTGCTGCGCTCCACCACCGCGCCGACGCTGTCGTCCTTCGACGGGACGGGCTTCCGCACCGTGACGCTGCCCGAGGTGGCCACGGACGTGGATCTGCTCCCCGATGGCTCGGGAGCCGTGGCGGCGCTGCGCACCGCGGGCCAGCTCGCCCTCATTGAACTGCCGGGAGACCTCGAGGATCCCTCGGGCATCCAGTTGCTCGATGTTCCGGGGGCCTCGGTGGGCCAGGTGGTGCTCCCGCCACAGGCGGGTGGGGCGCGCTTCGCACTGGTGTACACCACGGTCCTCAACGACGAGTCGGTGACGCGGGTGGACTTCCCCGCCGGCACCGTCACCCGCTACCCGCTGGAGAAGCGCGTGGAGCGCGTGGCCCTCTCGGCGGACGGGCGCACGGCCCTCATCGTCCACAAGCGCGAGCCAGACTCCAAGGCGACCGACCCCTACGAGCGCGCCGTGGACGCGGATCGCGGCTACTCGGTGCTCGACATCTCCACCGGCTATCTGCAACTGCGCCGCACCGGTGCGTTGGATCCGTCGCAGGTGGCCTTCTCCTCCAGCGGCGGCTTCGTCGGAGTGACGCTGCGGAGCGACTCGGAGCGCCGCTACGCCGTGGACGCGGTGGATCTCTCGACGCTCGTGTCCCGCTCCATTTCGCTGGCCTCGCCTCCGGCCTTCGCGGGGGGGTTCTCCGGTGACTCCTCGGAGACGCACCACCGCATCTTCGTCTCCCAGCTCCACCCGGCTGGCCGCATCAGCTTCGTGAATCTCGACGACAGCCAGATCCGGACCGTGACCGGCTTCACCCTCAACTCGCGGATCGAGTGAGCCCATGAGAATCGTTCGACAGTTGCTTCCCGCGGTGCTGTTGCTCGCGGCCGGATGTGGCGGACGCGGAGACTTCTACGACCGCAAGCTCGCGCCCCTGCCTCTGCTCACCACGGGGGACGCGCTCGTCTCGGTGGTGCCGCAGACGCAGCGGGTGGTCACGGTGCGCAAGGGAGAGAAGCTCCGGGGCCTCCCCATCTCGGAGGGGGCGCGCAAGGCAGTGCGTCTCCAGGGAGAGCAGGTGGCGGTGCTGGCGGGGGATCAGCGCCACCCCGTGCTGCAGATCGTGTCGGTGGACAGCGGTGACGTGCGGACGCTGGAGCTACCGGGGGCGTATGACACCCTGGCCTTCAGCGCCGACAGCCGCTTCGGCGTGCTCACCTACAGCACCGCGGGTCTGGGCCCGGACGTGGTGGCGCGCAACCTCAACGAGGTGGCGGTGGTGGACGTCGAGGCGCGAAAGGTGACGCGGCTGGCGCTGGGCACGGAGAGCCTCGCGCCGCGCTCGGTCGTCTTCGCCGCGCCGCATGAGGATCGTCAGTACGTGGCCATCACCCTGGACCGGGGCGTGGTGGTGCTCGACGCGAAGGCGCCCCAGAAGGCCCCGCGGCGCATCCCCACCCGCCTGTCGGAGACACAGCCCGAGGTGGCCGTGCAGGAGGCGCTCTTCTCGCGCACGGGGGACGTGCTCTTCCTGAGGCTCTCCGGCATGGATGACGTCTTCGCCGTGGAGCTGGGCCAGGAAGGCGGCGAGCTGACCGCGTCCGTGAACTTCCTCGCCGGGGGCACGGGGCTGAGCGACCTCGAGCTCCCTCCGGAGCAGGCGCCGACTTCGGAGCGCTCGGTGCTGGCCGTCTACTCGGGCAGCCAGGAGGCGAGGGTGCTCGACGCGCGAGGGCTGCAGGACGGGGCCCAGCTCCCCCTGGGGGCGCCCCTGACGAGTGCCCACGTGCTCTCGGATGGGCGCGTGCTGCTCTACGACGGCAAGCTGCGCACGGTGGTGGCCTGGGACGTGGTCACGGGCAAGAACGGCACGGTGCTGCTCAGCGCTGGCTTCGACGCCGTGCGCTTCAGTGACGCGCTCGGCGCGGCGGTGTTCCGGCACCCCAACCTCGGAAGCGGGGGAGCGGCGCTCTCCGTGGTGACGGTGCGCGAGGAGGACACCCGGCTGCGCGTGCGCATCAGCCCCATCCCCGTGTCGCGCAAGGTGGAGGCCGATGTGATGGACGCAGCCCGGGGCCGGCTGTACTTCGCGCCCCAGGGACAGCCCGTCATCGCGCGCCTGGACGTGGAGACGCTCGCCATCGAGCAGGTCACCCTGGATGCCCCCATCACCGCGCTGCACTACCTGCCCGCGAGCGGCATGCTGGCCGCCCAGCACTCCGAGCCCTTCCTGGGCGACGTCACCCTGATTCCCGCGGACCAGCTCGAGCGCGGTGCCGCGGAGCGTGTGCGGTACTTCACCCTCGCGGACGAGCTCGCCCCCGCCTCGGAGGACCCCTGATCATGAGCCACCTTCCCGCTGTCCGCGCCGTCCTCCTGATGGCATCCCTGCTTTCGCCCCTGGTGGCCTCGGCCCGTGCTCCCTTGACGTTCCGTCTGGGTTACGCCGGCCAGGTCAGCACCGCGCGCGCATATGATCTGGTGGACGAGAACGATCACCTGCCGCTGTTCCGCACGGGCATCGCCTACGCGTTCCTCCTGCCGGGGGGCCGCCTGGAGGTGGAGGGCGGATTCCTCTCCGGGAGCACCTCCGCACCGCTCCACCAGGTCGCCACGGCGAAGCTGGGGCTGGTGGGCGTGGAGCTCGGGGCCGCGTACCGCGTGCGCGTGGGGACGCACTTCGAGCCGTATGCCCAGGCGCTGGTGGGCTACGACTGGCTGAACCTGCAGCTCAGCGAGCTGAAGCAGGGGACCCGTCAGCTCTCCGCGACGGGGCTGGTGGGCGTGTCGCTGCTCCTCCCCCTCCAGAGAAGCAACCCGGACAGCCTCGCGTTCCTCGTCGATCTCGGGGTGGGGTACGGCTTCCGGCCCGAGGCCCGCTTCGACGCCCTGGCCCCCACGCCCCCGGGCAAGGACGAAGAGGAGCCCATCCGCTCGGCTCCTCTCCCGGTGGGCACGCTGCCACTCTCGGGCGTGACGTACCGGCTCCAGGTCGGCCTGCGGCTGTGAGTTGTAACGGGGTGTAGCAGACGTGCTCACCCCAGGTCGCGATTAATGGGGGGCTCGGCGAGTGTGGTAAACAACGCGCATCTCGCTGACCCCCCTCTATGCTGGAATCCCTCTCCGTTCCCAAGCGACGCGTAGCGGCCCAGTTCGTCCTGCCCGGCGGCGCCTCGCGTGAAGTGGCCGTATTCCTCGCCGAAGCCGCTCCCGGTCACACCGGTGGCGAGCGGCTGTCGGACCTGCTCAACAACAGTGGCTCGCAGTTCATCCCCGCGCTCGATGCGGAGACGAACGCCATGACGTTCGTGCACTGCGAGAACCTCGCGCTGGCGCGTGTCGCGGCCGAGCACGAGCCCAATGTCGTTGATCAGTTCACCATTCCCACCGAGCACGAAGTGGAGGTGCGGCTGGTGGATGGCCAGAAGCTGCACGGCCTCATCACCTACGTGCTGCCCGAGGCGCACTCGCGCCTGACGGACTACCTCAACAGCGCTCCCCCGTTCATCCCCGTGTTGGAGGGTGAGCGGGTCGCGCTCGTCAACAAACGCCACGTTGCGTACGTGGAAACCCTTCGCCGCTGAGAAGCCATGGCTCGGTTCGACGCCTTCATCGAGAAGCTCTACAAGGAAGCCGGTGTCGCCATCATGTTGGAGACCGGCAGCGGCATCACCCTGCGTACCGCCTCGGGCAACGTGCCCATGGTGAAGGCGGGGCTCAACTCGCAGCAGATCATCGGCGCGCTCTCGGAGATCCTCCCCCCGGACATGCGCGCGAGTTTCCCCACCGAGGGAGTCTCCACCTTCCCGTACTCGGCTCCCGCCGGCTCGGTGCAGGTGAAGGTGCAGAACGTCGCGGGCCACCTGAAGGTGGCGCTGGTGCCGGCCAAGGCGTCGCAGCCGGCGATGAACACCGTCGCGGCGGTGCCGCTCCCGGCCCCGACTCCGGCCGCGTTGGATCTGCCGCCCGCCTCCGAGGACGACAAGCTGGAGTTGGCCTCTCCGGCGGACATGATGGACCTGGCGGCGCGCGGTACCGGTGGGGCCTTCACCGCTCCGGTCACTCCGGCCCGAGCCCCTCCCGGTGCGCCGGGGGCTCCGGCCCGAGCCCCCGCGGCTCCGGCCGCCAAGGCCCCGGCTGGAGGCGCTGTCGAGGCGAAGTCGTCCATCCAGGTGTTGCCGCCCCAGGACGGGCCGGACCCCGACGCGGGCGCCGCGCTGCGCGCACTGCTGGATCGCATGCTCGACAAGAAGGCCTCGGACCTCCACCTGTCGAGCACCGTGGCGCCCATGCTGCGCATCGACGGTGACATGGTTCCCCAGGAGGACTACCGGCCCCTCACGCCCGAGCGCCTCAAGGCGATGCTCTGGAGCATTGCCCCGGAGAAGAACAAGAAGCAGTGGGAGGAGATCCGCGACACGGACTTCGCTCACGAAACCGAGCGCGCCCGCTTCCGCGTCAACGTCTTCGAGGATCGCAAGGGCATCGGCTCGGTGATGCGGCAGATCCCCACGAAGATCATGACGGCCGAGGACATGGGGCTGTCCAAGCACATCCTCGACCTGTGCTTCCTCAGCAAGGGGCTGGTGCTCGTGACGGGTCCGACGGGCTCGGGCAAGTCCACGACGCTCGCGGCGATGGTGGATTTCATCAATCGCAACCGCGAGGACCACATCATCACGATCGAGGACCCGATCGAGTTCGTCCACCCGAACAAGAAGTGCCTGGTCAACCAGCGCGAGGTCGGAGTCCACACCAACTCCTTCAAGCAGGCACTGCGCGCCGCCCTCCGCGAGGACCCGGACATCGTGCTCGTGGGCGAAATGCGAGACCTCGAGACGATCGCCATCGCCATCGAGACGGCGGAAACGGGCCACCTCGTCTTCGGGACGCTGCACACCAACACGGCGCCCTCGACGGTGGACCGCATCATCGACCAGTTCCCCGCGGACCGGCAGGAGCAGATCCGCATGATGCTCTCCGAGTCCCTCAAGGGCGTCATCTCGCAGATGCTGGTGAAGAAGATCGGCGGAGGCCGCGTGCCGGCGCAGGAGGTGCTGCTGTGCACCAGCTCCGTGGCCAACCTCATCCGCGAGGGCAAGACGTTCCAGATTCCGTCCATCATGCAGACCTCGCGCGGCATCGGCATGTCGACGCTCAACGATGCCCTGCTGGATCTGGTGAAGCGCAAGCTCTGCGAGCCGAACGACGCCTACATCAAGGCGATCGCCAAGACGGAGTTCAAGCAGATGCTCGAGCGCTCGGGCTTCAAGCTTGATCTCCCGACCGCCTGAGTCGCGGAAGTGGGGCGCCGCCGCGCTGGTGGCGGCGCTCACCGTGGGCGCGTTCCTCGTCCGGCTCGCGCTGCTCCTGGAGAGCCCCGAGCCCCCGGGCACCGACGGCTACTACTACGTCGTGCAGGTGCAGCACTGGCTCACCGAGGGGCGCTTCCACGTGCGCGACGCGAGCTGGGTGCTCCGGGTGATGGCTCTGGGCTCCGCCGCGGTGGGCGGGCCCGTGATGGGCCTCAAGGTGGTGAGCGCGCTCCTGGCCGCGCTGTGTGTCCCGGCGGCGTGGTTCGCGGGCAGGGCGCTGGGGCGCGCGGGGCAGGAGACCGCGGACGCTCCAGGGGCCCTGGGGTTGGCGGCCTGGGCCGCGGCTTCGCCAACGCTCACGCACCTCGCCGGGGATTTTCCGAAGACGCTCGGGGCCGTGCCTCCGCTCCTCCTCGTGCTGGCGTGGGGCGTCTCTGGCCGGAGAGGGTGGGGTGCCCTCCTCGGGGGCATGGGGGCCGTCATGCTCGCCGCCACCGCGCATCGGCTCGGGGCCTCGCTGCTCGGCCTGGGCGCCGTGGGGGCCGTGTTGGGGCTCGTGTTGCGCGGGCGCGGAGGCTCGCCCGAGCGCAAGTGGCCCCTCGTGCTCGTGGGCGTGGTGTGCGTGGCCTCCTTCGCGCTCCTCACCACCGTGCTGCCCAACCTGCTCCACCCGAAGGACCTGGAGCGCGTCTCCTCGCAGCTCGATCTGTCTCCCGGTGCGCCGCCTCCCTTTCCGTACTTCGCGTTGCGCCACACCCAGGTGATTCAGCAGGTGGAGCTGGGCGTTTCGTGGCTCGGGCTCGCGTGTGGGGGGGTGCTCCTCTGGCGCCGCAGGGAGCTGCGCCCGCTCGTCATGGGGCTCGTGCTCCCGCTCGTGGTGTGCCTGTTTCCCCTCTGGCGCCGGGATGTGCTCGACCTGGGCTACCGCACCTCACTCCTCGCACCGCTGCTCGCCGCGCCGCTCGTGCTGCTCGCGCTGCCCTCGGCGCGTGCGGGGCTTCAGCTCCGCCTGTGGGCCGTGGCTCTCGTGACGCTGGCGCTCGTGCCCCTGGCGCGCTTCGGCTTCGATCCGGCGGCGACGCCTCCGTATGGCCGCTACCGGGCACTCATCGCGCGCGTTCCCCAGCCCCCGCCCGAGCTGCTCATCGCGCACCAGGGCATCAACTTCCTCTACGACCACGTCACCGGCCGAGAGGCCATGGCCTGGGCTCCCGAGCCCGCTCTGGATCGCACCCGCATCGGGAGGCTCGTGTGGGGTGTCCGCGATGGCGAGTGGATGACCTACGCGCCCGAGCAGGAGGGGCTTCCCGCGCCCATCCGGCTCGATCGCGACTACGTCTACGTGCGCGAGGACGTCTTCGAGGCCTTCCTCGCCCGGGCCCGGGCGGAGGGAGACGAGGAGTTGCTGGAGCGGCTGGCCGACTGGCACAACCCCTCCGCCGTGCGTCCCGCCTCCCTCCTGCGCAACCGCGACTGAGCGGCGGGCTCAGTTCACGGAGGCCTGGTCCACGTAGATGACCACGCGCCCGCCGGTCGCGGAGTTGGTCACGCCGCTGACGCCCTCGGTGACGGTCCACAGGTTGGTGCCGCTGCCGGTGGCGTGCATGCCCTCGGGCATCTTCGCCCACTGGCTGCTCCCCGACAGGTACGCCGTGCGCGAGGCGCTCGTGGACACCTTGAAGAGCGCGCCGCCGTAGCGCGTCGAGCTCAGCCAGTACGACGTCGTCGCCGTCGTGGTCATGATGGGCGCCACGCCCTGCACGTTCGGCTCGTTCATGATGTAGGCGCGCTCGGGCTTCACGATGCCGCTCGTGGCCTTGAGGCGGTACGTCGTGGAGTCCACCGGCCAGCGGTAGAGCCGCCCGCCGAGCCCCGGCGTGGTGCCGTCATAGGGGCACGACGTGCCGGTGTTGTTGCAGTACTCGCCCGAGAGCACCACGTCCGTGGTGCCGCGCGTGTCCTTGCCGAGGAAGGAGAACTTGGGGCGGCAGGGGCTGGTGATGCTCGAGGGCACCACGTACGCGCTCACCTGCGGCAGCACGTACTTGTAGCCGTAGGCGCACCACACCGAGCCCACCTTGCCGATCGCGGCGTCACACGTGGTGCTGGTGTCCACCTCGCGGATTTGCGTGAGGTCGAACACGCGGATGCCATCGGAGGTGTCGGCCATGTAGAGGTAGTTGCCGTACCAGGCCAGGCCGCCACCGTGCTCGGGAATGACGGTGAAGTTGCCGGAACTGGTGGGCCGCACCAGCAGGATGTGGCGGTAGTTCACCGCGCTCGCGGACATGTCCGAGATGTCCGCCACGGAGATGCGCACGCCCTTCTCCGGAGCGGTGGTGGGCGCGTAGTGCCAGGAGACGATGGCGACGTTCGTGCTACCGGACACGCCCGCGGTGAGCGCCTGGGGAATCCAGTCCTCGGTGGCCATGTCGCCATCGTTCCAGCGGAAGCCGCCGTTGTAGCCCACGGCCGCCGGGCGCGTGCTGGAGGTGAGCACGGGGCCCGCGCGGTTCAGGTCCTTCACGATGCTCGACAGCCCGAGCGCGGGGCCCACGGGCGTCATGTACGAGGCGTAGGTGCTCCACGTGTTCTGGTCCTGAAGCTGGAGACAGCTCGCGTCGTGCGTCGTGAGTGCCGCTCCCTCGGTGAGGGCCTGCTGCGCGGCGCCCGTGGCCTCGGTCTCGAGCTCCGGCTCCAGGGCGGGCCCGCACCCGGCGAGCCCGGCTCCGGCGATGCACGTCGCGATGAAGAGACCCCGTGTCTGCTTGAAGCCGATCAAGTCCGCCTCCTGGAATTCAGTGGAAGGCCGGACTTATCTGATTTTACAAGAATGTGACAATGGTCTCGTGAGGGGCGGGAGGAGCTCCCGTGGCTACGGCTGCGTCGGAGCGCCGCCCGTGAGCTTCAGCGAGTAGTTGAGCTGCGAGCGAATCTCCTGCTTGTTCCGGTCGAGCATCCGCAACTCCTGCCCCTCCTGGGTGGCGACGAAGTACCGGTCCTCTCCCTCCGCCGGAGTGAGCTGGTACACGGTGGCATTGGGGTCCGCCTGGGTGCCGCTCGTCATGTTGTAGCGGCCCCGGGACTCGAAGGTGTTGTCGCCCTTGCCCTGGTAGGACTCCCGAAGCACATAGGAGCCATCCGCGAGCAGCAGCAGCTCCGTCTGGATGCCGGAACAGTCCGCACAGGGCAGCACGCCCTCGTACCGGGCGCGGATGGCGGTGGTGCCCATGCCGCCACGGCCCGTGGGCGTCGGACCCGAGGACTCGGTGCTCGCGGTTCCGGTCTCCTGGGTGTTGGTGGCGGGCTGCTGGGAGTGGGCACATGCGGCGAGAGACAGCGCCGCCGCGGCGGCGAGCAGCAGCGCGAGCGGGTGACGCGAGGAGATCGACGGCATGGTGTGGCTCCTTCCCGGTGGATGGGGAAGGGGAGCATGGCCGATCGCGCCGCGTCACCGCATCTCGTGGTGTAGCAACGGTTCGTTGCTACTCGCTGGCGAAGAGATCCGTCACCGCCGTGCCTCGCACGACGAATGCGTTCGACTTCACCAGATCCTCGTAGCTGTTGCCCTCCTTGCCCACGCACTCCACCTTGGCGGATTGCGTGCCCTTGGACCACTCGGCCACCAGCTTCTCGAACTCCTGCCGGCCGAGGTCCGCCACCCGCGCCACCTCCAGCTTGCCGCCGGCGATGCGCACGGTGTCCTTCGTCGCCGTGTCGGCGTATGGATCCCAGTTCGTCTCGCTCCGGTGACGCCGGCCGAACAGCTCCACCGTCGCCCACGGGCCGCTCGCGTTCTTCACCACCCATGCTCCATCGAGCACCTCGGACATGCTCGACGCTTCGTCCCCGCTGTTGTCATAGAAGACGAAGGTGTTGTTGGTGCGCAGCTTGAGCTGGCGATCCGACCGGGCCTCCGCATCCGAGGGAGCGCAGCGCCCGAGCCATCGCTGGTTGGCCACCTTCGCCAGCGGCGAGCCCTTCAGCCCCGCCTCCAGCGCGTGCTTGCGCTCGTCGCCGTCCGGTGTGCGCACCCCCAGGGGTCCCTGCGCGTCCACCAGCCGCAGCTCGCTGAGCACCATGTCCGGGTAGCGCTTGCCGGGGTACACCTGCTCCACCGACACCTTCCACACGCGGCCCTTCATGGGCGCCGGCAGCTTCAGCGTCTGCACGCCGCTCGCGTCCTTCACGTCCAGCGACACCGGCGCGCCTCCGTCCGCCGACACCGCCAGCTTCTTCGCCCGGGCGTTCTTCTGGAAGTGGTCGTCCGAGCGCTGGTAGCCATTCCACAGCTCGAGTGCCGTGATCTCCACCGGCGCATCCAGCGTCAGCGTGAAGGACTCACCGGTGCCCGGGCCCTTGGAGCCCTCCGCCCAGCCGAAGTCCAGGCGGCTGTCGAAGAGGAACCCCGGGTGGTACGCGTCCGCGGGCGTCAGCACCGACGAGGCCTCGACGCGCCCGGACACCATGCGCGGCGCCTTCACCGGCTGCGGCTTGCCTCCCTGGAGCAGCACGATCTCGCCCAGGCACGCCTTCGCGCCGCTGGCCAACCGCACACGGACGAAGATCGAGCGCAGCTCCCGCTTGTTGAACTTCAGCGCCTTCTCCTCGGCGCCGATCTTCTGGGAGGACGCGGAGGCCTCCTCGGCACCGTTCAGGTAGAGCGACGCGGTGAGCTCGGGCGTCCCCGTGCAGGTGCGCAGCACCACGCCATCCAGCGACACGGGCTTCTCGAAGCGCAGGAGCACGCCTTCCTCCGCCGGATCTCCCTCGGGGCTCCAGCCGGTGGCCGGATTGCCGTCGAGCAACAGCTCGGCGCCCGTGCCCGAGGTGGGCGTCAGCGTCTGCAGGGTGATGGGATCGGCGGCCAGGGCTGCACTGCCCAGGCCGAGCGCGGTGAGGAACGCGAGGCGGCGGCTCATGATGTACCTCCGACGGCAGCGGTTTCGGGAAGCTCGAGCTGATGCTCGGGGACGACGTAGGCGACACGGGCGTGGTTCTCGCTCAGAGGCTCGTCGCGGAACGTGCCACCCGCATGGGTCCGGCGGATGAGCCGGTTCTCCCGCCAAGCAGTGCCATCGCGGATCACGAAGCGGTGCGCCACTTCGAGCACCTCGCAGCGGAAGCCGGGATCCTCGGGCATCCGCACCGAGCCGTGCACGTGTGTCGAGTCCACGCGCACCTCCAGCATCACCGGCCACGGGTGCGGATTGCGGAACCGCAGATCCTTGAAGGGAAAGAAGACGGTGGCGCCGCAGCCGAACGGAGCGGTGCGCTCGTGATCGGGGAAGAGGTCCAGGTCGTGCCGGTGGCGCTCGAGGACCTCCAGTCCCGCGTGGACCGTGAGCCAATAGAGCAGGTTGGCCACCTGGCACAGTCCGCCCCCGGGGCCGTCCGAGAGGCGGCCATCGTGGAGCTCGGGGCCGGGACGGAAGCCGCGAAGCCGGATGGGAGGCCCCACCACCGCGTGCCAGGAGAACGTCTCTCCCGGAGCGAGGACACAGCCGTGGAGCCGCGAGGCCCCCAGCCGCACGTTGTGCTCCTTGGCCTGCTGGAGCGCGTCCTCGTAGATCGTCGTCTCGCGGCGCAGCGGGCTGGAGCGCTCGCAGTGGGCGTGGGGGAAGAGGGCGGAGTCTCCGCGCCGGGGTGGAGGAGGGGGACGCAGGAGGGCCCGGGTCATCGCGGGCAGACGGCGCAGACCCGCGCGCACGGAGAACGGGAGGAGCCGGCGGGCGAGGGCTCGCAGGGGAACGGTCGGGGTCATGGGTCCGAAGCACCAGCCTAGCCCAGGGGATGGGCGACACGTCCAGCCGGGGACCCCCGTGTCAGGACTCGATGCGGGCGGAGCGGGGCTCGGCGAGTACCGGCGCCGGAGCGGGCACGGACACCTGCGCCGCTCGGGCTCTCAGCTTCAGGCCCACCAGCGACAGCAGCGCCCCGAGCGAGCACACCGGCTTCGCGTCCGGCTCGACAATCCGCAGGGCCAGGAAGGCCGCGGCCACCCGAGCCACCGCGGACAGCGCGAAGAGCACGTGCAGGTTCACCCACAGGTGGCCCCCGAGCGTGAACTCGGTGGGCAGCAGGCTCGCGAGTCCCCCGCCCAGCGCCGAGGCCGCCGCGTAGGCGAGGCCTCCCGCCGTGGAGAAAGCCGCCAGGTAGAAGGGCCGGCCCCGGCGCGGTGCCACCGACAGCGGTAGCGCGAAGATGGCCAGGCCATGGCCTCCCCAGAGCACGCCGGCCATCACCACGTCCAGCAGCAGCGGCCAGAGGAACGTGGCCGTGGGGAACAGCCAGATGGAGGGGATGACGCCGATCCCCAGTGAGCACGCCAGCAACACGGGCTGCGCCCCCACCCGGTCGATGAGCTTGCCCCACACCGGCGCGGCGATCATGCGCATCCCGGCCACCGCCGCCAGGTACAGCGCCATCACCAGGAAGCTCATCTTCAGGTTCTTCAGCATGTGGAACGAGAAGAAGGGCGCGGACACGCCCACCGCCGCGTTCCAGGCCACCTGGTACACCAGCACCCGCCGCGCCCGCTCGTCGCGCAGCGGCAGCAGCGCCACGCGGAAGTCCAGCGCCGCCTTCTCCTTGTCCGGCGCCGGATCATGCTGGCGCGCCATCAGCAGCGTCGTCACCACCCCCGCCACGCAGGCAATCCCCGCCAGCAGTGGCAGGCCCAGGCCCACGCCCTCGGGAGGGCGCAGCTTGTCCATCACCACGCCGGCCACCAGCGACGTCACCGTGCTCCCCAGCGTGCACAGCGCCGTGCGCCGGCCGAAGAAGCGCCCCCGGATGGACTCGGGCACGAGCTCGCCCATCCACGCCACCCAGGCGTTGTTTCCAATGACGCCCAGCACCGCCGACACCGCCGCCACCGCCACCAGCAGCCGCTGCTGTCCCACCAACGTCAACGGCAGCCAGGGCAGCACGCACAGCGGCAGCATCACTTGGCGCGACAAACACACCGCCACCAGCGCCACCCGCCGGTGGCCGAAGGTGGACGTCAGCCATGCCGCCGGGAACTGTACGAACTGGGCGAAGAAGGGCAGGGCCGTCATCACCCCCACCAGGAAGGGCCCCAGCTTCAGCGCCAGGGCCCAGCCGGTGAGCACCGTGGCTCCCGCGCACGCGGTGAACACCTCCGCCACGATTCCCTCGGACACCGAGGCCTTCAACGAGTGGCGCAGCGACTTCCGCTCCACGGTGTCCGGGGCCGGCGCCGGGGTGGTGCCCGCGGGGGGCGCCCCCATCAGCGGGGCGGCCGCGCCCGGCAGCGAGTTTCCAGGCCGGAAGAGGGGGACGGCGGAAGCCAGAGCAGCGAAGCTGCGAAAGACGTGGCGGCGCAGGACGGCGAGTGACACGCGGACCCTTGAGGCTGTAGAGGCCGAGTCTGTCTCACGGCGCACCGCACCCACTCAAACCGACCTCCCGGGCCTGCCTGCCCCCCTACCTGGCCCCTCGGCCTGCCTGCTCCTGTAGGAAGCAGGTGGCAGTTCACGGGGTCTTGAACTATATGAACGGCCGCAGAGGAGACGAGGGGTACATGGAACTCGCGCGTGAACTGGCGGACTTTCTGGGGAGCGTGGAGCAGCGGTTGGGCTCCATGCTGGCGGACGGCGATGCGGGACCGGGCGTGAAGGGCGACACGCTGATGGAGGCTGCGCGCCACCTGTGCATCGGCACCGGGGGCAAGCGCGCCCGGCCCATGCTGGTACGCCTGTTCGGCGGCGCGGTGGGCGTGGCGCCCGAGAAGCTCGTGGACGTGGCGGTGGCCTCGGAGATGATCCACTCCTCCAGCCTCCTGCACGATGACGTGGTGGACGCCGGCATGTACCGCCGCGCCCGGCCCACGGTGAACGCCCGCTGGGGCAACATCGTCGCGGTGATGAGCGGGGACCTCATCCTCTCCACCGCGCTCCACCGCCTGTCCCTTCTGGACGCACGCCTCACCCAGAGCGCACTGTCCGTGGTGGTGGAGATGTCCCGCGCTGCCATCACCGAGGTGGAGGCCCGTGGCAACCTGGAATTGCCCCTGGAGCGCCTGCGCTTCGTCGCCGAGGGTAAGACGGGCTCGCTCTTCGGCTGGTGCGGCCACGCCGCCGCCACGCTCGCCGGCCAGCCCGAGGCCGCCCAGCGCTTCGATCTCTTCGGCCGCCGCTTCGGCGTGGCCTTCCAGATCGCCGACGACATCCGCGACGTGCTCGGGACGGACCCGGGCAAGCCGCGCTACGCGGACGTGCTCTCGGGCACGCCCTCGCTGCCCATCCTGCTGGCGGTGGCGCGCGACGGCAGCCTGAAGAGCAAGCTGAAGGACGCATGGGCCTTCACCACCGTGAATCCCGAGCGCACCCGCGCTATCGGTGATGCCATCGAGGCCACCGGTGCGGTGGAACTGGCCATGGAGCGGATGAACAAGGAGCTGGAGGCGGCCCTGGACGCGCTCGGGCCGTACGCCCAGCAGGGCACGGGGGCGGAGCTGGTCGACTGGGCGCGCAGGCTGTCGGTAGGCATCGCCGCCCAGGCGCAGGAGCGGAGCCGCGCTGCATGAAGGGCTACCTGTGGACGGGCGGTCTCGAAGCGGGCCGGGGGGAGGGCTCGGACAACGGTCGACTCGCTCCCTGGGAAGCCATTGCCGTCGATGCTGTAGGCAACGTGATTGAGTTCTGGGGCTTCAAGCGCAACCAGGGCCGCGTCTGGGCCCTGCTGTACCTGCGCGGCGAGCCCCTCACCGCCGGGGAGATCGAGCGCGAGCTGGAGCTCTCCAAGGGCGGGGTGTCCATGCTGCTCAGGGACCTGGAGCGCTGGGGCGTGGTGCGGCGCGTGCGCTCGCCCCAGGACAGCGCCTGGCGCTACGCGGCGGAGACGGACCTCATCCGCATGGTGTCGCACGTGATTGAAGAGCGGGAGGCGGGGTTCATCGAGCGCATCCGCGCCGACCTGGCCGAGGCTCGCCGGCTGGCCCAGGAGGCGGGGAACGTCCCCAGCGAACACCTGTCGCGGCTGGAGAAGATGGCCACGCTTGCCGAGCACGTGGAGCGCGCGTTACGGCTGTTCATCAAGACGGCGCGGCTGGACGTGGGCGCCATCCTCGGCGCGCTGCGCGAGGACTCGAACCGGCAGTGAGGCGGCCTGGGGGCCGAGGGGGCAGAGCATGGATTCGCATTACGATCAGGTCATGAAGGCGCGGAGCACGGCCGATACCGCCGCCTCGAAGCTGTACTTCGCCTATTCGACAATCCTGGACCGGGCGGCTTTCGAGGAGTGGCGCTCGCAGCACAGCTACGACTTCTTCGAGCTGCCCGAAGGCAAGCTGGCCGAGGCGCTGGACGTGGACCTGGTGTACGACTTTCCCTCGAGGTGGTGGGGAGGGAGGGTGGCGGGGCTGACGGACGCGCCGGGCAGGAGCGTGTACGGGAGGCTCTTCGAGGTTGGCGGGAAGGACTGGCCCATCATCCAGCACAAGGAAGGCGCGGTGACGGGCATGTGCGTGGAGCGGCTGGTGCGCGTGCGCGTGGAGGGCCAGGAGTTGCAGGCCACGGCGTTCGTGACGTCGCCCCGGCGCGCGTCCAGCGAGGGTCCCATCAGCCAGCGGTTCATCGAGGCGCTGGTGCGCGGCGCACAGAGCGCGGCCCTGCCCGCGGAGTACATCGAGCGGCTGCGCCGCGGGGAGTAGGGCAGGGAGGGAGATGCCCGGCCCCTTCAACCAGGGTGGTGCGGAGGGCTGCTATCCTCGGCGTCCGATGACTCGGACTGCCTGCCTCGAGGAGAACACGCTGGCCGCGCTCGGAGAGGGCAGACTGACGCCCTCGGAGCGCGAGGCCGCCGTGCGCCACATCGACGACTGTGAGGACTGCCGCCGGCTTCTGGCCGTGCTCGGCCACGCGGAGGAGTCCTTGCACGCGGCCCCTGGGCGGAAGCAGGCCGGGGAGCCGGACGAGTCCAAGGAAGTGGTGAAGCCGCTCGCTCCTGGGAACAAGCTCGGCCGGTACATGATCCTGCATCCGGTGGGGACGGGCGGGATGGGCGTGGTGTACGCCGCCTATGATTCACACCTGGACCGGCGCGTGGCCCTCAAGCTGCTGCGTCCGGATCGCCTGCCGGGGAGTGGCTCCTCCGCGGACGAGACGCGCCTGCTGCGCGAGGCCCAGGCGCTGGCACAGCTCTCCCATCCGCACGTCGTCTCCGTCTTCGATGCCGGCAAGGTCGAGGGCCAGGTGTTCGTGGCCATGGAGTTCGTGGAGGGCGGCACCCTGGGGACGTGGCTCCGGGAGCAGAAGCGCACGCCCGAGGAGATCCTCGAGTCCTTCGTGGGGGCGGGCAGGGGACTCGCCGCCGCGCATGCCGCGGGCTTCGTCCACCGAGACTTCAAGCCGGACAACGTGCTGGTGGGTAGGGACGGGCGCGTCCGGGTGACGGACTTCGGCCTCGTTCGCAATGCGGGGGCGGTGCCGCCTGCCGCTTCGGGGCATGAGCTCACCCACCCGGCGGGCTCACTGACCCGCACGGGCGCCTTGCTGGGAACGCCCGCGTACATGGCTCCCGAGCAGTGGCGCGGCGAGCCCGCGGACGCGCGCAGTGATCAGTTCAGCTTCTGCGTGGCCCTGTATGAGGCCCTCTACGGGGAGCGCCCCTATACCGTGGCGGAGGTGTCCGCGAAGGATGGGCCCCCACGACCCCCCGCACCTCCCGCGGGCGTGACGCGCGTTCCCGAGTGGGTTCGCCGTCCGCTCCTGCGAGGCCTGGCTCCTGAGCCGGGCTCGCGCTTTCCCTCCATGGGCTCGCTGCTGGAGGAACTGGAGCGCGGCAAGGGCGTGTCGGGGCGAAGGCGTGTCGGGATGGGCCTCGCGGCGGGGGTGCTGGGGCTCGCCGTGGTGGGCGGGGTGATGCTCCGCGACGATCCGGGCAAGGCCTGTCGTGGCGCGGAGCAGCGGCTGGTGGGCGCGTGGGATCCGGCGCGTCGGGAGCGGGTGGGCGCGGCCTTCCTGGCCACGGGCACGCCGTACGCGCAGGACGCGTGGAAGGCGACGCAGACGCTGCTGGACCGGTACGCGGACGGCTGGGTCGCCATGCACACGGATGCCTGCGAGGCCACACACGTGCGAGGCGAACAATCCGGAGAGCTGTTGGATCTGCGCATGCAGTGCCTCGCCCAGCGCCGGGAGGGCCTCAAGGCGTTGGTGGATGTGCTGGCCACGGCGGACGCGAAGCTGGTGGAGACCGCGACGCGGGCCGTCAGCGCGCTCCCCCCACTGGACGAGTGCGCATCCGCCGCGGCCCTCACCGCGCCCGTGCGGCCTCCCGCGGATCCCACCACGCGCGCGAAGGTGGATGCGGTGCGCGTGAAGCTGGCCGAGGTGGAGGCGCAGCGGGCCGCGGGCCGTCCCACGGAGGGCCGGAAGCTGGTGCAGCAGGCCATGGACGAGGCCAGGGCCCTGGCCTATCGCCCCCTGGAGGCCGAGGCCTTGCTGGCCCTGGGGCGTCTCGATCAGGGCGAGGACGCGCGGAAGGCGGAAGACGAGCTGCAGACCGCGGTGTGGACCGCCGTGGCGGGCGGGCATGATCAAGTAGCGGCGGAGGCGGCCATCTCGCTGGTGCAGTTCATTGGCCGGGGGCTTCGCCACCACGAGCAAGGACACCAGTGGAGCCAGTTCGCGCAGGCCGTGCTCCAGCGCCTGGGCGGAGTGCCTTCGCTGGAGGCCTCCCGGCTCACCCACCTCGGGCAGTTGCTGTCAGACGAGGGGAGGTCCACCGAGGCCATGGAGTACCTCCAACAGGCGCTGGCCCTTCGCGAGAAGTTGCTGGGCCCCGAGCACCCGGATGTGGCCGAGGCGCTGAGCGATCTGGCCACGGTGGAGCTGGCCCAGGAGCGGCTGGCGGACGCGCTCCAGCATGCGCGCCGTGCGGTGGAGATCAACGAGAAGCTACTCGGGCCCCACCACCCGCAGGTGGGGCAGGCGCTCTTCACTCTCACCTACGTAATGGTGACCGCCGGCAAGGCCGCGGAGGCGCTCCCCTACATTCAACGCAACCTGTCCATTGCGGAGGCCGCCTACGGCCCGGAGCACACCGTGACGGCGGATGCGCTCACCGCGGTAGCCAACACCCTGACGGTGCTGGAGCGGAACACGGAGGCCGTGCAGCTCTACGAGCGGGCCTTGGCCATTCACGAGCGCATCTCCGGCCCGGAGAGCGAGGCGGCCGCTGCTGTGCACACCAACATCGGGCTGGCGTATTCCCACCTGGGCGACTACGCGAAGGATGTCCTTCACGGCAAGCGCGCCCTGGCCATTCACGAAAAGACCCTCGCGCCCGATCACCCGGACCTGGCCAACGACGCCTACGGCATTGGCAAGGCGTACTACGAAATGAAGGACTACCCGCAGGCGCTGCCCTACTTCGAGCGGGCGCTCGCCATCGCCGAGAAGCATGCCCTGACCGATGATGTGGTCGTCGGCCGCTACCTGCGCACCCGCATTACCCGCTTCCTGGCGGAGGTGCTCTGGGTGACGGGCCGGGACAAGCCTCGGGCCCGCAAGCTCATCGTCCAGACGGTGGAGCTCCTGCGCGGCGGCGGAGATGCCATGCGGAGTGACGCGGAGGAGATGGAGGCGTGGTTGGCCACGCATCCGTTGTAGAGAGAACCGTATGAGCTTGACTGCAGAGGCCCGTCAGCTCCTGAGGAAGGGACAGGTCATCTCCGCCGAGATCCCCGCCTCGTCCGCGGAGCTCATGGCCTGGGTGGGCGTTCACCCCTTCGTCGACAAACGGAGCACGAGGACGTGCGCCGATCCCGGGCGCGGGAGGAACCGTTTCATCATTCGCGGATGCGAGGCCCCCCGAGCGCTGGTGGAAGCAAACCAGGACCTGACGGGCTCTCTGCTGAACGAGCGCATGGCGGTCGTGCTCTCGGAAGAGGAGATCGAAACCGTGCTCTCCTCGTGGGGGGTCGACTCGTCCACGCTGGAGCGGGACCGCGCTCCCTACCCGTACTGAAGGGCAGGGAGCGCATTGCCCGTCAGGGGAGCGGAGCGGGGCTGGCGTAGTACTCCTGGATGCGGGTGATCCAATAGTAGTTCTCCGTCGGCTGCTCCTCGGGAACGCTCCCTGGCTGGGGAATCCCGCGGGTGCTCACCCCGACGCCCGCGCCCATGAGGATGGCGACGACACCAGCGTTGGCGGCCTCCGGCAGGTGCGAGCCCCACGTGACCGTGCTGCCGCTCACCGAGACCTTGGGGTCGTTCCACACGTTCTTCGAGAAGTAGGCCAGCCGGTTTCCCGAGAGCGTCAATCCATCACCGAACAGGAACGGAGACGCGGACTCCTCGTAGCGCTGCACGGTGTTGGGCAGATCCGGGAAGGTACCGGAGGCGTTGTACGCCGTGGGGCTGCGGCGCGTGGTGCCGTTGATGTGTCCGGCGGGCACCTGCCAGAGCACCACCGGCAGCGAGAGCGTCTCCTTCAACGTCCGGACGAACAGCAGGTAGTTGTTCCAGAGGTCCGCGTTCCAGAACCACAGCGAGCTCGCGGGATCGTTCGGGTTCGCGCCCGCCGCGCCCGCGCCGTCCAGTCCGTACTTGTCGATGGAGATGAACTCGGCGCCGCCATACTGGACCCCGGCCTTCTTGGCGAAGCCCGCGTTGGCGCGAGCGTTGTCCTGGATGCGGGTCTTGCCCGCCTCGAAGCCATACACCTCGGTCGAGTGAACGATGCCGGTGCCGGGCGCTCCCGGAGCCGCCCAGAGGTTGAGCTGCCAGCCGAGGAAGGCCTTCGGGGTGTACTTGCGCAGGGTGTAGTTGATGCTCTGCACGAGGCCGGTCAGCGTGTCCGGGAACGACGGATCCACGCCCCGTTGGAGCACGCCCGAGTCGTACACGGCATGCGTGGCGGCGGGCATCCTCGAGGGATCATCGCCGTACTGCGATGCGTATTGCTGCTGGATGTAGCCCAGGGTGTCCGGCTCGACGACGTAGCCGATCCGGCCCGTTCCGATGATGGACGTCGCGGTCTGGCCCACGTCGCGCAGCCCCTGGAAGTACTGCGTGAGGAAGCTGGCGCTCTGCAGGTTGTTCCAGACGGCCGACGCGCTGTCCGTGTTGCCTCCAATCCCATACACCACGAAGACGGGCGTCATCCCCTGTTCCTTGCTCTTCGTGGCCAGCCGCACGGCACGATCGTGCCACTCGCTGATCTGCGAACCCCCATTGAGGTACAGGTAGCCGTAGTCGAGCCGCTTGCCCGCGGGGAAGAGCGGGTTGACCTTGGTGAAGAACTTGTCGGTGCCGGTGAAGGGCTCGTAGACGGTGCCGAACGCGAGGTAGCTCGGGTGCCACGAGCCACCGGTGCCTGTGTCGGGCGCGGTGGTCACCGAGAGCGTGCTACTCGCCACCGAGAGGTTGCCCGCGGCATCGCGCGCCTTGAGGGTGTAGCCGTACTGGGTCGAGGGCGTGAGAACGCTGTCCGTGTAGCTGGTCGCCGCCGTCGTGCCGATCTGCGTGCCATTGCGGAACACGAGGTAGCCGGTGACGCCGACGTTGTCCGTCGCCGCGTTCCACGCCAGGGACACCTGGGTGCTGGTGACGCTGGTGGAGAGCAGGCCCGTCACCTGAGAGGGCGGGGTGATGTCTCCCCCGGTCCCGCCATCCGTGCCTGCGTCGGAGCCGCCGCCGTCGGTGCAGGGGCCGATGAGCTTGTACCAGCCGCTGGCGGTGCCGAGGACGGGGTCCGCCGTCCAGATGGCCACCAGGGCCTCGTACAGGTTGCCCTTGTAGACGACCCGAGCGCCCGGATTGTAGATGGTGCTGGCGTTCCAATCGGGCACGCCCGCGCAGCTCACCAGCTCCGAGTAGACCGTGCCGGGGTTGCCCGCGACACCCAGTTCGCTGGTCTCCTCGGGGGCCGTACCTGGCTGGCAGGCCGTGGAAGTCATGACGAGGAGGGACAGGAGTCCCGTCCAACTCACTGTCCTTCGATGCGGGGCAAGCATTCCAGTCTCCGTTGATGAGCGGCGACCCTCATAGAGAGACGGGCCGCTTTTTTCGGGTCAACTGGAACAGGGACGTGCCCCACCCACCCAACCCAACACGTCCGGGGCTCTCATCCATCTCTCTGGTAGGAGAGGAAGTTTCAGGGGACAGGCTGAATGCTCGACGAACGCGGCGGACAGGTGCTGGGTGCGATGCCCTGGGCGGGGCTCCCCCCCGGCACGGAGGTCGCGGGTTTCACCATCGAGGGGCTGCTCGCCTCTGGCAGCTTCGGTGCCGTCTACCGGGCGAAGCGAGGCGATCGGCTCTTCGCCCTCAAGCTGGTGCGCATCAATCCGAGGAGCAACCGGGAGGTGGACGCGCTGCGCCTGATGCGGCACCCGAACGTGGTGTGCTTCCACGGGTTCGGCTTCTGGCCAGACCAGGGGCGGGACTATCTGGTGCTGGCCCTGGAGCTCGTCGAGGGCCGCCCGCTGGACGTGTGGGCGGAGGAGGAAAACCCGTCCGCGCTCGAGCTGGTGCTCCAGGTGTTGCTACCGCTCGCGCTCACGCTGGCGGACGTCCATGCGGCAGGCGTGGTGCACCGGGATCTCAAGGAGGCCAACATCGTCATGCGAGAGGCCGACCGGCAGCCGGTGCTGGTGGACTTTGGCGCGGCCGGCATCGAGGGCGCACAGCGGCTGACGATGCGGATGCCGCCGGGGACGGCCGAGTACCGGAGCCCCGAGCTATGGCGCTTCGCCCGGGAGTGGGAGGGGGAACCCTACCCATTCAAACCAGGGGACGACCTGTGGGCGATGGGAGTCATCACCTATTTCCTGCTGACACGCACGCTGCCCTTCGGGGACCGGAACAGCCCGGGAATGCTGCGCGCCATCCTCGAAGAGACGCCACGGGCCCCGAACGAGCTCAACCCGCGCGTGCCACCCGCCTTGAGCGAGCTGTGCATGCGGATGCTGGAGAAGGAGCCCGAGGCCCGGTACGCGGATGCAATGGCGCTCGCGGAGGCCCTGTCAGCGGAATGGGCCCAGGCTGACAGCACCTGGCGCGTGCCCCTGTTCCCAGGAGCCCGACGCGACAAGAGCCCGCCCCCCGTGTCAACGCCACCCGAGCTCCCTTCACCCAGGCGTTGGTGGGTTGCCGGGCTCGCCCTCGCTGCCGTGATGATGGTGCTGTGCCTGCTCGCCACGTGGCGGTGGTGGCCCATGACGGTGCAGCCTTCTATTCAACTCACGGAGTCGCCTCCCCCATCCCCGCCGCGACAGGCCATTCTTCGCCAAGAAGTGGCGCCCGCGAAGCTGACGGGAGAAGTTGGTCACGGCGCGGCACCTGACAAGTCATCCACCCCCGCGCCCGTCGCCACCGCGACGAACAGCGAGGACTCCAAGATGACGAGATCCAAGAAGACCCGAGCCCTGGTTGCCGCTGGCTGCGTTGCCGGCTCCGCCTGTGCGGGCGGCCCGCAGCTGCGCCAGCCCCCCAAGCCGGAGGAGTGCCCGGCCGGAGCCGCCGCCACCCACGAGCGTTTCGGCCTGTTGCGCGATTCCAAGACGCGTGAGGTCACCTTCATCCCTTCTGACCAGCTCGATGGAGAAGACGTGCCCGTGCGGGAGGGAGAGGCGACGGTGTTTCTCGAGGCCTTCTGGGGGAAAGTAGGGCCCCATGAAGGGTTTCGGAACGGCACCGCTTTGTCTGGACGCTTCTACTTCGGGACCGGGCGCGTCTACGGCCGCTTTACCAAGGCCACGCTGCCCAGTGGGGAGGTCGTGCCGGTCTGCTTTGAACTGCTCAATTATAGCGGGCTTGGCGTTGAGATGCGGCCTGGCAGCACGCGCAACAAGGTGCTCGTCTTCCCCGGCGCCTGGGTCCAAGTCTCGACTCGTTTCCAATAGGCCGGCTCTGGAGGCGACAAGTGTTCCCTGGCTCTCCCCCCGCCATCCTGCTCCTGACGCTTCTCCAAGGCTTCGCTGCCGGCGAATCGCCGCCCACTGTCGCCGCATGTGCGGATAAGCAGCGCATCGAGTTGTCGCTCGGGTCCACGGCGACGTACGAGGTGTGCGTCGGTGCCGGGCTCATGACGGTACTGCGCTTCGACGCACCCATCACCCTCGTGGAATTGCAGGACGAAGTGCGTTTCGAGGAAGTGGTACGAGGCCGTCATCTCCTGACTCTGTTGTCTCCTCCAGACATGGTGCCGGGGGAGCGGATACGCCTTACGGTGCGCTTCGCGAGCGGTGTGACGCAACAGAGCGCCACCTTCGTCCTGGTGGCGTATCGTGGCCAGGCGACAAACCAGGTGGAGGTGTTCCGGGACAAGCGCACCCGAGAGTCTTTCCTGCAAGAAATAGATCAGGAGCGCGCGAAGCGCTTGGCGCTTCACGAAGAGAATCAGCAACTTCGCGGAGAAGTCGAGCAGCTTCGAAGGCAGCTCGACCAGTCCGTTGGGCTCATGGGTCTCTACATCGGCGGTGCATTGGACCTGAAAGGGATCGGCTCCAAGCCACTCACATGGAAGAAGATCAGGCCCGTGGGAGGCATCCTCCCCATGTCGATAGGCACCAGTTATCGCTACAAAGATAGCGTGGCGGTGAAGGTTCAGCTGACGAACTTCAGTGCCGAACCCTGGACCGCGGTGGGGGCATCCCTGACGGCCGCGAAAGGCGAGAAGATGGAGGGGGTAAGGTTCTATCAGGACAAACCCATACCACCCAACGAGATGGGTCCCGTGTTCGTTGAGGTCCGCGTGAAACCTGGAGAACCGCGAGGCGAGGTCACGTTGAACCTATGGGAAGACGGTCCTCGCACCATCATCATCCCCAGCGTGACGTTCCCCTGAGGCTGAGCCAAACCCGTGCGTTCACGCACCAGGTTCAGCTCCAGGTCATTGCTCTTGCGCCAACCAGGAGGCCGATTTCAGCCCCTCCTTCTTATGCCGAAGCACGGGCGCTCTTGATGATCCCCATGAATGACGCCGCCGAGAGCGGCGAGCACCGGGAGTTGTCAGCCCCATCGGGTATCCCTTGGCCCGGCTAACCATCAGGGGGTGGTCATCACCACGGGGAACTCCCATGAAGCCAAGCTGGACGGTGGTACTGCTGGTGCTGCTCGCTGGGTGCGGCTCAACCAACCTCGGAACCAAACCCACTCCATCACCCGGGGCCAAGCCCGCCGTGAAGAAGGAACTGCCGTGGTTGACGGTGCCGGGCGGGCGGATGAAGACCACCCTTTTCTATGGCCCTTGGAAGTGCCGCCAGCAGTTCATGAACGAGTGCCAGATGAAGTGCGCCGGTGAGGGCCACGTGCTCAAGGGCTGCATGTGGCTGGCCGATTTCAGTTTCGAGTGGGAGGGACGCCTCTTCCTCGTACCCGTAGACGTTGAGGCCGGGAGCCGCTACGGCATCTATCACTGCTGCTGCAACTACACCGAGCTGTCGAAGGTGGACACACGTGCCGCTCGCAAGAAGTGGGAGGGGAAGAGGGAGTCCTTCCGGCGGGGTTGGAGCGAGAAGTTCGGAACGTGGCCGGAGAAAGGTGACGTGTCCTGGCCAGGGCACCACGTCCGGGATCTCAAGCATGGGGGAGATCCGGTGGACCCCAACAACGTCATCCCCGCCGAGCCTGATGTTCATGAGGTATTCAACGAGCAGTACCCCGCTTGCTACGACGGCAAATCCCCCTGGAATACAGTGGGCCCCGACCTGCCTTACACGGACAACTGACGATGGCCACGCCCCTGAACAGCTTGCTCGGAGAGGTCTCCCGTGCGCACTTCCCCCATCCCCCCGCCACACCCGAGGAGATCGATGAGTTCGAGCAGCGGGCGGGCTGGCGGCTGGACCCTGACCTCCGGGCCTTCTACCTGCACTGCAACGGGGCGGAGCTGATTAAACGGTTGCCGGATAGCCCCTACCGCATCCTTCCCCTGTCGAAGATCGTCCGGGCGCGGGTCGCCATCTTCGGGAAGAAGAACGATGACGACGCGCACGGCCCTGCCTCGATGTGGGCCATCTGCGACGTGCAAGATGGCAACTACCTGCTGGTGGATGTGGCCCAACAGGAGAATGGCCGCTACCCCGTCATCGACGGCTGGCACGAGGCGTGGCCGGACCCGAAGTATTGCGATCAGATCGCCACCTCCTTCTCGGACTTCTTGGAGCGGGCCCTGCGTGATGGCCAAGCCTACTGGCTGAACGAATAAGCCCGGCTGACGTCCAAGGCCCTGAAATTACTGATGAATCTTGATCCCCGACGAGGACTCGAACCTCGGACCTAGTGATTAACAGTTGTGAAAGGGCCGGGGGCATCGCCATTCCTCCCCTGGAGAGGGGGTTGGAACGGTCGAAAACGGGAGAGGTGGTTGCCCGTAATTTGCCCACGGCCCGACCACGCGCTCGCCTTAGTCCGAAGTAGACACAGGTATTGCCTCGGCCCGGCTGCCCATCAGGGCGTAGCCATCACCACGAGGAATTCCCATGAAGCTGGCCGGAACGGCGGTGCTGTTGATGCTCCTCACCGGATGCGCGACAACCGAGGGCACGGGAGGCTCTGGCCCTTCGCCCTCACCGGGGGCCAAGCCCGCCATGAAGAAGGAACTGCCCTGGCTGAACGTGCCGGGTGGGCGGATGAAGACGATCCTCTTCTATGGCCCCTGGCAGTGCCGCCGGGAGTTCATGAACCAGTGCCAGACGGAGTGCGGCGCGGGCTACATGCTCAAGGGCTGCATGTGGCTGGCCGATCTCAAGTTCGACTGGGAGGGAAGCCTCGTTGTCTTGCCCGTTCCCGTGAAGGCCGGGAGCCGCTACGGCATCTATCACTGCTGCTGCAACTACCCCGAGCTGTCACCCGAGGACAATGCAGCTCAACGCAAGGCGTGGAACAGGTTTCGGACATCCTTCCGGAAGGACTGGAGCGAGAAGTTTGGTCAGTGGCCCGATGAGGGCGGGGTGTCCTGGCCGGGGCACCACATTCGAGACCTCTGGCACGGCGGGGACCCAGTGGACCCCAACAACGTCTTCCCCGCACAACCGGGCGTTCACGATGTGTACACCGAGCAGTACCCCGCTTGTTACGACGGCAAGTCCCCCTGGAATACAGTGGGCCCCAACCTGCCCTACACGGACAACTGACGATGGCCACGCCCATGAGCCGCTTGCTCGAAGAGGTCTCCCGTGACCACTTCCCGTATCCCCCCGCCACGCCCGAGGAGATCGAGGAGTTCGAGCGGCGGGTGGGCTGGAATCTGGACCCGGACCTGCGCGCCTTCTACCTGCACTGCAACGGGGCGGAGTTGATTGAGCGGTTGCCGGACACTCCCTACCGCATCCTCCCGCTGTCACAGGTCGTCCGAGCGCGGGTGGCCATCTTCGGGAAGAAGAACGACGATGACGCGCATGGGCCCGCATCGATGTGGGCCATCTGCGACGTGCAGGACGGCAACTACGTACTGGTGGACGTGGCCCGCCAGGAGAACGACCGCTACCCCCTGACGGATGGCTACCACGAGGCATGGCCCAACCCGAAATACTGTGGGCCAGTTGCCAACTCCTTCTCGGAGTTCCTGGAGCAAGTGCTGCGCACCCGGCGCGGCCTTTATTGGTTGGGGGAATGAGACCGTGGCCATGCCCATGATCCGCGTGCTCGAAGAGATTTCCCGCGGCTTTTTTCGGGTCAACTGGAACGACCTCTCCTCCGACGAACCGCTGGCCTACGGACGGCGTCAGCCGGGTTACTCCTGGCTCTGCGACTGCTGCAAGTAGAACAGGCGCCCCTTGCTGCGCAGCGCCTTCTCCAAGAACTCCGAGAAGGAACCGGCGACCTGCTCACAATAGTACGGGTCCGGCCATGCCTCGTGGTAGCCGTCGACGAAGGGGTAGCGGCCGTTCTCCTGGCGGGCCACGTCTACCAGTACGTAGTCTCCGTCCTGCACGTCGCAGATGGCATACATCGAGGCCGGGCCCCACCTGTCATCATCTTCCCCGTAGATGGCCACCCGAGCGCGGATGATCTCAGCCAGGGAAAGGAGGCGATAGGGAGTATTCGGCAGCCGTTTGAACAGCTCGGCGCCGTTGCAGTGCAGGTAGAAGGCCCGCAGATCGGAGTCCAGCTTCCAGCCCACCCGCCGCTCGAACTCTTCGATCTCCCGTGGCGTTGCGGGGGGATGCGGGAAGTGGTCGCGGGAGACCTCTTCGAGCAGGCTGCTGATCGGGGTGGGCGCCATCAGTTATCCGTGTAGGGCAGATCGGGGCCTACAGTATTCCAAGGCGACTGGCCGCTGTAGCAAGCGGGGTATTCCCTGGTGTAATCGTCGTGAACGCCCGGCTGCACGGGGAAGACGTTGTTGAGATCCACCGGGTTGCCGCCGTGCCAGAGGTCCCGGATGTGGTGTCCCGGCCAGTTGACGCCTGTGCTTGCCGTGGGCCAGTCACCGAACCGCTCACTCCAACTCTGCCGGAAGGACTCCATCGCGGCCTTCCATTGGTCGCGCCTGGCCTTGTTCTGTTCCTTCGTCAACGTGGGGTAGTTGCAGCAGCAGTGGTAGATGCCGTAGCGGCTTCCGGCCTCGGCATCCACGGGCAAGAGGAAGAGGCTTCCCTCCCAATCGAATTTGAAATCGGCCAGCCACATGCATCCCTTGAGGAGGTAACCCTCCCGGGCGCACTGCATCTGGCACGAGTTCATGAACTCCTGGCGGCATTGCCAGGGGCCGTAGAAGAGGGTCGTCTTCATTCGTCCGCCCGGCACTGTCAGCCAGGGTAGCTCCTTCTTCACGGCGGGCTTGGCCCCGGGAGATGGAGTGGGTTTGGTTCCGAGGTTGGCTGAGCCACACCCAGCGAGGAGCACCATCAACACGGCCGTGCAGCGCAGATTCATGGGATTCCTCCCTCGTCACGCCGAGCGGCCAGCCGTGCAGCAACCGCCGGGGCCGGCCGGATGCACCCCGCGACCCATCTCTGGCGCGGGGTGCATGGCACCGCGGTTACTTCAGGGCATCCAGATAGGGCCGGTGGCTGTTGGTGAACTCGTAGTTCGCGAAGGCGTCCCAGTTCACCGACCAGGACATCAGTCCGCGGAAGCTCTTGTTGTTCGCCACGTTGCTGCGCACGGTGTACGAGCCGATCGGAATGCCCTTCAACAGGGCGTCCAGGGCCTTCTGCACCTCCGCGGGAGTCGTATAGCCACCGCCGGCGTTGCCGTTGGCCGGCAGCCCGATGGCCACCTGATCCGGACGAAGCGCGGGGAAGAAGCTGTTCGTATTCTTGCCGACGGGGAAGCCGGTGAGCAGCATGTCGGTCATCGCGACGTGGAAGTCCGCGTTGCCCATGTTGTGGTACTGGTCATCGAGCCCGGTGATCGGTCCGGAGTTGTAGTCCTGGACCTGGAGCCAGGTGAGGATGTCCCGGAGCGCGTGGATGACGGGCAGGTAGGCGCCGGCGCGGGTGTCACAACCCAGGCAGGTGCCGCCGTAGAACGAGTACCCGAGCTGCACGAAGAACGTCTCCGGCGCCATCGTGAGCACGAACTTCGAGCCGAAGCGGTCGTGGATGGCGCGGATGGCGGAGATCAGGTTCTTGATGAGCGGGGTCGTCGGGTTCTTGAAGTCCGCGTCACCGGCATTGAGCTGAAGCGAGTGGCCCTCGAAGTCGATGTCCATACCGTCGAAGCCGTACTTCTCGATGATGGAGATCATCGAGTTCACGAAGGCGGTCCTGGCCGCCTCGGTCTCCAGCCGGACCTGGCCGTTGGCGCCGCCAATGGAGATGATCACCTTCTTGCCCTGGCTCTGCAGGTAGGCGACGTCCGCCTTGAAGTCGGCCTCGGTGTAGCTGTAGGGCGTGAAGCCGATCGTGCCTCCCGTCGAGCCATTCGTCGGCTCGGCGAAGGAGACGTTGATGACGTCCCACTTCGAGGAGACATTGCGCAGCCGGATGAAGCCGGAGCCGTTGTCGAAGTTGTGCCAGTAACCGACGAGCACCTTGCTGGGAATGTCACTCGAGGGGGCGGTCTGGGTCGTCGCCGAAGCGCTGGCGCTGGCGGCCGAACGGTTGCCAGCGGCATCGCGGGCCTTCACCGTGAAGCTGTACGTGGTGTTCGCCGTGAGCCCCGAGACCGTCACGCTCGTGCCGGTGGCCGTCGCCGCCGCGGTGGACGCGCTGCCGATGAACACCTCGTAACCGGTCACGCCCACGTTGTCCGTCGAGGCGTTCCAGGCCAGCGAGACGCTGTTGTTGGTGGTGCCCGTCGAGCGCAGGCTCGTCGGCGCGGTGGGCGCCTGGGTGTCCACGATCTGCGGGTCCGTCGTCACGCTGTACGCGGAGCTCGCGGCCGAGCGGTTGCCGGCTGCATCCCGGGCCTTCACCGTGAAGGTGTACGTGGTGTTGGCCGACAGGCCGGAGACCGTGACGCTCGTGCCCGTGGCGGTTGCCGCCGGAGACGTCGCACTGCCGATGAACACCTCGTAACCGGTGACGCCGACGTTATCGGTCGAGGCGCTCCAGGACAGGGAGACGCTGTTGGAGGACTTGCCCGTGGAGGTCAGGCCCGCCGGGGTAGAAGGAGCCTGGGTGTCCACGGTGCCAGCCTTCTCCAACCACAGGGCGGGAACGTTGGGGGGCTCCCACCCGACCAGGGACTGATGCGACTGCCGGCACTCGTATCCCTTTCCTCCATAGGTGACGGTGTCGGCGACGGCATATTGCGTATTTGCCGCCCAGGCGCCTCGGTCGGCGGCGGAGGCCATGGCGGGAACCAGGCTCAGTACCAGTGCGGCGAGGACCGTCAGTGCGAACGCCTTGTTTCCAAAGCGGCGGGTCAAATGAAGCAGTCGATGGATGAGCATCCTGGCTCTCCTTTGGTGAGCGGCACCCGGGGGCTGATGGCCCGCTGGGAGTCACCGAATGGGAGAGCCCGAACGTATTTTTCGGGTTAACCGGTCATTTCCGAGGTAAGCGGGAGGACCACACCCCGGGTACCGTGGAGTCACCCGGGGTGGCGGGGATGCTCAGGGAACGAACTTCCAAGCCTGGGTCACCGCGGGCTTGAAGCAGTGGACGTGGGCAGTGGTGGCGCTGGGCACCTCCTGGATGACCCCCGCTCCATAACCCCGCGTCTGACACCACTTGCTGACCTCCAGCCGGGACTCCGCGGAGGTGAAGTTGCCCGTGTTGGAGACAGGCCCGAGCTCCGAGCGGGCAACATCCTGGATGAGCCCCGAATTGAAGCAGCCCACCCACGGGCGGGAGGTCAGCTCGAAGATGTGCCCGGTCGTCCAGCCCAGACCCAGGCACCACCGGTGGGCGGCCGCGGTGCAATCGGTGGATTGGGCTACCCGATCATCGGTGCATCCCGAGTGACGGCGCGCCAGCTCCTCGAAGGTCACCGCCAGGCTCTGGTGCTGGATGGGAGCGCACGCCACGCTGACCTCCGTGCTGGTGGCGCTGGCGGGAACGCCCAGCAGGGAGATGGGCGGGCGGTTGCCGATGACCTGCTGGAGGGTCTCGTAGAAGTTGGTGGCGTTGGCCAGCGCGTCGTCGGCCCCGCGCTGCGCGCAGACGCGGTGCATGGAGATGGCACACGCCTGCGAGCCCAGCGCCGACAGGCTGTTGCAGGACGGGTTCTGCTGACTCATGACGAACTGGCCCCCGGTGGGCTCTTCCTGGATGGCGGCCTCCTTGCAGTCCGCGCCCAGCGTCGACAGGCAGACGCTGCGGTTGGAGCGAGCGTTGGTGAAGAAGTGCACCTCGTCGATGGAGCCCTGGAAGGAACCCTCTCCGTTGGCCGGGCAGCTCTGGGTGTCCAGGTTCGAGCCCGAGCCGACGTAGAGAGTGCCCGTGCCCAACCGGAAGGTGCCGGGTGCATTGGGCAGTGCGCGGCCCGTGGCCTTGCCGTTGATGTACTCGGCGAACTGTCCCGTGAGCCCATCCCAGGAGTAGGCCAGGTGCGTCCACACTCCCTTGGGAAGCGCCTGGCTGAACCCCAGACGAACCCGTTGCCCGTTGATCACCAACGACATCTGCACCGCGCCGTTCGCCTCGTAGATGAGATCCAGGCCCCCCGACTTCGCCAGGAGGTAGCGGTAGGGATTGCCCGTGCAACCCTGGTTGATGGTGGCGTCCGGGCGGATGGCGAGCTGCACGGTGAAGCCCCGCACGTACGCCCCGACGCCCGGCACGGTGCTGGAGGGATCGGTCAGGTTCACGGTGACGGCGCCTCCGCCGGGGAGGACCAGGGCCTTGCCCTTGCCATGCGGCTCCCACAAGGAGCCCGAGGGCGGCTGCGTCACCTCGTTCTTCTCGGAGATCTGCGCCGTGCCCACGAGCGTCCCCGTGTAGAAGCGGCCCGAGCCATCCGGCGTGCGCGTCAGATCATACGTCCCCGCCCGCGTGACCAGCTCATTCATGGGCAGGAAGATCAGTTGGAAGGGATTGAGCAGCTCTCCCAGGTCCACCTCGTTGTAGTCCCCCGTGTTGCTGCCGAAGAAGGCGAACACGTCATGCGTCTTGGTGACGGGGAGGAAGTGGGTCTCGTTGCTCGAGCCCGCCGGGTAGTTCTGCGAGGGCGCGCGCTCCTGCTCGAAGTTCCACATGGGGCTCGAGTAGAAGAGGTGCGCGATGTCCTGGCGGTCCGTGTTGATGCTCCCGTCGATGTGGTGGGCGATCCACCCCGTGTCCGCGCCAATCAGGCTCATGGCCTCGCGGCGCCCGCCCGCGGCCCCGGTGAACCCGACGGCGGCATAGAGGACGTTGCGGCCCTCGTGATCCACCCAGGGATAGGCGGCGCGGATCAGATTGCCGCCGGTCGCGGTGTTACCAAAGTCCTCGCCCGTGGCCGTCTTCAGCTTCTGCCAGGCCAGCGGGTAGCGCTTGAGGCCCGGAGTGGTGTCGCTGAACATCATCGACAGCGGCCGGGGATCGCTCCAACCCGAGGCGGCACACGGGATGGGGTTGTACGTGTACATCAGGTGATCGATGCCGCCATCGTTGAGTGGGCCACCCTGGAAGAGGAGCAGTCGCCCATCGGAGGTCATCGTCGGCTCGATGCCCCGGATGCCGGCGCCCGATACGGTGGTCAGTTGCTCCAGCGCCCCCGTGGAGAACGAGGCGATCTCCGCCTGGGCCGTGAAGGGCTGGCTGACCCGGACATCCACCGTGCGGCGGCGGAAGTAGTTCGGGCCGTTGAACATCATCGAGTCGAAGAGGTAGGGCTGGTAGATCGCCACGCCACCGCTGACCGTGTAGGGCTGCGCCGGGTTGGTGAAACAGAAGGCCAGCGCGTTCTCCCCGTTCTTGACCTGTGTGGTCTGGCCTGGAGAGAAGGCGCTCGAAAAGCCCGGCTTTCCCTCGGCGTCGTACGTCACCGCCTCGGGGCGGAACACCCGGGCCCTCCAGGTGGTGGTCGTCGTCGTGTGATCCTCTCCCACGTTGCCGATGAAGACCCGGCCATCAATGGTCGAGGAGTGGCCGTTGGCCCCGAAGGGCGTCGTGATGCGTGTATTGACCAGCGAAGGCCGCGTCGCCGCGACCGCCTCCGGCACGGACAGGACCAGGCCGAGCAGGGGGACGAGGACGCGCGGTAGCGCGCGCGGAGGAGGCCCGGGGCGAATGTGCGGAATCATGTGAGAACTCCTTAGCTTGGAAAAGCCGTTATAGCAGCTTTCCAAGACTAATGCCCTTGTTCTTGGAGTTCCTTCCCTTGGCGTTCGCGGCGGGTGGGCGCTATGTCGAGGGCCCACCGGAGCGAGATGCCTCGAGAGCCGCCCATCATCCTGCCCGTCTCTCTGGCCCTGCTCGGGCATGCCAACCCGTGGGCGCTCCTGCTCGCGAAGGAGGAGGGTCTTCCGCTCTCGACCGCGGCGCTCCTGTCCGAGCGCTATGTCCTGAAGAGCGATGAGAAGCCCTTCGTGAGGGAGCTGCTACGCCGCAAGCGGAACGTCTGGGCCTTCCGCTGCGACCAGCGCCGCTTCGCGGGTGACTTCGTGGTGGTGGACATGTCGGATCCTCGCCCCGAGCGGCGATGGGTGGTGGTGTTGGATCTCAAGCTGGGCGCACCGCTCGTGCTCGGAGGAGGGGGAGCGGGAGTACAGCTCACCCAGGCCCAGCGCGCCGTGGAAGCCATCGCCGAGCGCCACGGCATCATCCCTCCCGGTGCCCGGTACGAGCTGGCCACGGGAGACAAGGCCGCCATGCTCGCCTATCTGTGCGCCGGGCCGCGCAGGGGGAGGGGACGCTCCTCGTAGAAGCGCGTCCTCATTCCGTCTCGCCTTGAAGGGCGAACCCGGGTGCGGCACTCCACAATCGCCCGATTCACCGGCGGGCACCTCTGTTCACAAAGACTCCCCCGAGCCGTTCTGCCCTGGCTCCGATCCACGACTTCCGCAATCAGGCACGCGCGGCCGCCATCCCCGGCCGTGCGTTCCATGAAGGAGGTAGTTCGTGACGTTCGACCTTCCGAAGAACCGGCGGCTTTGGCCCTGTCTCGTGGCGCTGTCCCTCCTGGTGCAAGCCTGTGCCCGCGAGCCAGCCCAGGAAGCAGACAGTACGGACAGGGAAGCACCAGCACCGGAGAGCCAGGCGGAACTGACGGCTTCGGGCCGCTACATCATCAAGTACCGGAGTCACGCCGGGCTCCGGAGCGAGAAGGGGATTGCCGCGCTGAAGGCCCAGGGTGCCCGGGTCCAGGTGGAGCTGGGTCCTCAGAACGCGGTGGCCGCCGAGCTGAGCCAGGCCCTGGTCGCATCGCTGCGAGGCAACCCGGACATCGAGTACATCGAGCCGGACCCCATCCGCGTTCCCCTGGCCCAGCAGTTGCCTTACGGCATCGACATGGTGCAGGCGCCGCTGGTGTGGCCTCGGGCGTCCAATGCCAATCGCAAGGTGTGCATCATCGACTCGGGCCTCTACGTGGCCCATGAGGACATCCAGGACGGCAGCGTCGCCGGCTACCCGTCCGACTGGAACACCGACGGCTGTGGCCATGGAACCCATGTGGCCGGCACCATCGCCGCGCTCGACAACACCGTGGGCGTGGTGGGGGTCAACCCGAAGGGAATCCAGCTCTACATCGTCAAGATCTTCGGCAACGACTGCGGCGCCACCTTCGGCTCCTCCATCGTGGACTCGCTCAATCGCTGCAAGGCCAATGGCGCCAACGTGGTCAGCATGAGCCTGGGCGGCCAGTTCTCCAGCACCACCGAGCGCGATGCCTTCCAGACCGCCTTCAACGAGGGCGTGCTCACCATCGCCGCGGCCGGCAACAGCGGCAATACCGCCTACAGCTATCCCGCCTCCTATCCCTCGGTCGTCTCCGTGGCGGCCGTCGACAGCAACAAGCAGGTGACCTCCTTCTCCCAGAAGAATGATCAGGTGGATATCGCGGCTCCCGGCGCGGGCGTGCTCTCCACCTGGCCGGCCCAGGAGAGCACCTCCGTCACCGTGAGCGGTGTCAGCCATGTGGCCAGCGGCGTGGACGGAGCCAAACGCACCGCCAGCACCGGCGTCACCGCTCCCTTGGTGGATGGCGGGCTGTGTGACAGCTCGGGCAGTTGGAGCGGGAAGATGGTGCTCTGCGAGCGCGGCACCATCACCTTCGCGGACAAGGTGAAGAACGCGCAGAACGGCGGCGCCTCGGGCGTCATCATCTACAACAACGTCGCCGGCCCCTTCAAAGGCGGGCTCGGCCAGGGCGGCACCAGCACCATCCCCGCCGTCACCTTGTCCCAGCAGGACGGCCAGGACCTGAAGGCCAACCGTCTCGGCGTCAGTGCCACCGTGGTCAGCCAGGTCATCAAGCCCGCCAGTGGCTATGACATCCTCGATGGCACCTCCATGGCCACTCCGCATGTGTCCGGCGTGGCCGCCCTCATCTGGAGCGTCAACCCCTCCTGGACGAACGCGCAGATCCGCCAGGCACTCGAGGCCACCGCGCAGGACCTCGGCCCCGCGGGCCGTGACAACTCATATGGCTACGGCCTCGTGCAGGCCAAGGCGGCGCTCGACTATCTGACCGGCAATTCCAATACCCCGCCGGCCGCCTCCTTCACGTCCTCGTGCACCGCCACCACGTGCGCCTTCACCGATACCAGTACCGACTCGGATGGCACCATCGTCTCGTGGAGTTGGAGCTTCGGCGATGGCACCACCTCCACCCAGCGCAATCCCTCACACGCCTACGCCAGCACGGGCATCTACTCCGTCTCCCTGAAGGTGACCGATGACGATGGCGCCACACACACGAAGACCCAGAACGTCAACGTCGGCAACGCGAACTCCCCGCCAACGGCCAGCTTCACCTTCAATTGCAGCCAGCTCGCCTGCACCTTCACCGACACCAGCACGGACCCGGATGGCAGCATCGCCTCCCGGAGCTGGAGCTTCGGCGACGGAGCCTCCTCCACCGCGAGCGGCCCGAGCCACGCCTACGCCGCCGCCGGCAGTTACACCGTCACGCTCACCGTGAAGGACGACCGGGGCGCCTCCGCCACCTCGAGCCAGACGGTGAGCGTGTCATCCATCGAGATCCGGGCCGACACCTTCATCATCGCCTCGTACCTGCACGGCACGGATCTGTACTGGTCGGGTGCGGTGGGGGCCAATGTGGACGTCTACCGCGATGGGACGAAGGTGGCGACCACCAGCAACTCCGCCGAGGGCTACTACACGGATTTGATCTGGTTCCCCACCGGCACGACCTACACGTACAAGGTCTGCCAGGCGGCCACGACCGTGTGCTCGCCTACGCTCACAGTGACAGCGCAGAGCACGCCCTGAGGAGACGGAACACGCCCCGTCCGGCGATCCCTCATGCCGGATGGAGCGGAACGAGCCCACGCCATGGCGGGCGTGGGCCCTCCCTGCTCAGTGCTCGTGGCCCGGGCCGTGCGCGTGGCCGTGCTCGAGTTCCTCCTCGGTGGCCTTGCGCACCTCGCGCACCGTCACCTCGAAGTGGAGCGTCTTGCCGGCCAGCGGGTGGTTGAAGTCCACCACCACCGTGTCGCCGCGCACTTCCTTGACGAGGAAATCCACCTCATCGCCCTCGTCATCCGTGGCGCTCACGATGCCGCCCGCCACCAGCTCCATGTCCGGCGGGAACTCCTCGCGCGCGACCTCCTCCACGCCATCCGGGTCATACTCCCCGTAGCCCTCCTCGGGAGAGACCTGCACCTTCAGGGCCGCGCCTGCCTTCTTGCCTTCGAGCGCCTTCTCCAGCCCTGGGACGATCTGCTCGTACCCGTGCAGGTAGACGAGCGGATCCTCCGCGTCGCTCTCGTCGATCGTCTTTCCGTCACCCAGGTGTAGCCGGTAGTCGAGGGTGACGACGCTGTCCTTCGCGATTTCCATGGGTGCCCTCCTCGGGGCGTGGCAGCGAGGCGTGCTCGGAGCTGGATCCTTCCCCCGGCGTCTCCGGAGGAGGGCGTTCCCGCCACACCTGGCTGATGATGGGGTTGTACGCGTGCCGGTGCCGTCTACCACAGGGGGTCGGCCGCCTGCTCCTTCTTCTGCGAAGAGAGTGTGCCCTCCTCCGCTCCGTCTGCGAGGATGCGCGGCGTCATGAAGATCTGGGTCGATGCCGATGCGTGTCCGGGGCCGGTTCGGGACATCCTCCTGAGGGCGGCGCAGCGCCTCCAGGTGCCCACCGTCTTCGTGGCCAACAAGCGCCTGTCGCTGCCTCGCTCGGAGCTCGTCTCCACGGTGCAGGTGGGGGCCGGGCTCGATGTGGCGGATGGTCACATCGCCGCCTCGGCCCAGGCCGGAGATCTCGCCGTCACGCAGGACATCCCGCTGGCCGCGTTGCTCGTCCCCAAGGGCGTGGTGGTGATCGATCCGCGCGGGGAGCTCTTCAGTGAGGAGAACATCTCCGAGCGCCTCTCCGTGCGGAACTTCATGCAGGAGCTGCGCGACAGCGGCGTGATGACCGGAGGCCCCAGCGGCTTCTCCGCCCAGGATCGCCAGCAGTTCGCCGCCACCCTGGACCGCGAGCTCACCCGGCTCCTCAAGACGCGGACGTAGAAGGGGCTCGAGCACATCTCAGGGACGATGCGCCCCGAGCGCCATCGCAGAGCCGACGAAGGGGAGGACCGTCTTGTAGCCGGGCGGTGGAGGCAGCGCGGTGGTGCTGGACATGCCGAGCTGGGTGATGCCCTGGGGAACGAGGCTCGCCAGGTTCCAGATCCTGTCCCGGAATCTGAAGTCGGCGCTGGAGCGCAGCACCGCCGAGAACAGGTTGTTCGCGAGCGGCCCGACCGATGTCCCCACGACGGTGGACAGCCGCTCGAACGTGGCGATGGGCTCGCCCTGGGAGAACGTGTCCGGCTTCGAGAAGTCTCCGCGGGGCTCTCGGTTGAGGAACAGCGTGAACCTGCCGGTGGGGTCGAGCGACACCTCGAGGTCCCCGTTCTTGAGGGTCTGTGACGTGAAGGGTTCGGCGCGGAAGGTGAAGAAGGCGTTGGCCTCGCCCGGAGGTCCGTTGAAGAGGGGCTCGATGCCGCCGAGGAGGGCGAAGTAGCCCAGGTCGAACTTCTTGCCGTCAGGGGTCTCGTAGAAGCGACCAATGGCGTACCAGACGACACTCGCGATGGGATGAAGGTCCATAGGCGGGCTCGCATTCTACCCGGCGTCACGGCAACCCACACGCCGGGCGGGCAGGGGAGTGCACTTGAGATCCGTGAGCGGTGACATCGCGCCTGCCACGGACTCGGACCTATCGAGCACCCCACAGGCCGACAGGCCATCAGGAGGCCCGATATGAAGAAGAACGCCAAGGACCCAGCGGCGCGGGAGGGCAAGAAACCCTTCTTCGCGCGTTTGTTGGAGGAGCAGGAGCTCGGGGAGGTCTCGGGAGGCAACGTCGCCCAGACCCTGAAGTTCCCCTCGGATGCGGACGACCACTGGGGGCCGATCTTCACCAAGAAGTATCCGTCGGATCGTGACGAGACCACCGACGGCTACTAGCAACCCGCTCCTTCGTGTACCTGGAGGACCCGGTGAGCCGCCGGAGTGCTCTGCTCCGGTGGCCCCCTGTCATCAGGGCACCGGGACGACGTAGCGCGGCTCGACCCGGGCGGCCCCCTGTCCACCCTGGCTCGCCTTCTTCGAGAGCCGCAGCACCGCTCCGAGCAGGGTGAACATGATGTGCTCGACGAACATCGGGGCCATGACCATGCGGTGCACGCGCGTCTGCATGCCCTGGATCATGTCGGCCTCGGTCCGGCGTTCCGCCTCGATCTTCTGGAAGACCTGCTCGTCGATCGGCTGGCCTGCGTGGAGCGCGTCGAGCATGTGGTTGGCGGCAACCACGCTGTCGCGGATGGCGAGGTTCAACCCCTGGCCCCCCGAGGGGGACATCGTATGGGCCGCGTCCCCCAGGAACAGGAGCCCGGGCACGTGCCAGCGCTCGAGCCGGTCGACGACGACCCGCAGGAACTGGGTCTCGGTGTGCTCGTCGAGCTTCGCCTCGACGAGGGGCCGCAGCTTCGAGGGCACCGTCGGGAGCAACCGGCGCCGCAGCTCGGGGATGTTCTTTCGCAGGCTGCCGAGATCCCCTGGCGCGCTGTAGGCCACCTGGAGCCGGGAGCGCGTCGTCGGGAAGAAGACGGCCACCACGCCCCTGCCGAACATGTGCACATCCACGCCCTCGGGGAGGGCCTGGGGCGCGTCCGAGAAGTCGAAGCGCAGCCACACCACGTCCGCGGGGAGCTGCGTCGCCTCGACCTCGAGGCCCACGTCCTTGCGCAGCCCGCTGTTCCGTCCGCTGCAGTCCACGAAGATGTCGCCGTCGATGCGGCCCTCGGTGCCTTCCCGCCGTGTCTTCAGGGCGACGACACGGCCGTTCTCGCGGATCGTCTGGAGCGCCGCGGTGCCGAAGTCGAGCTGGTAGTGCGGATGGCGGCCGCACAGCTCGTGGAGGTACTGGAGGAACCCCGCCTGGGAGATCAGTGCGCCGCGCTCCTTCCCGCCCGGGACCATGACCCGCCGGCTTTCCCCGACGAACAGCCGCCGCTCGATGTCCGGGCTCGCGATCTTCCGCTCCACGAGCTTCGGCAGCAGGCCGAGCGTCTCCAGGGCCCCGAGCGCCGCGGGCTGGATGAGCTCGCCACGGAACTCGCGCTCGAAGTCGGGGTGCCGCTCCAGGACGCGCACAGGGACGTCGTTCGTGACCAGTTGATAGGCGAGCATCATTCCGGCCGGGCCCGCGCCGATGATCACCACCTGGGGCTTCGATTGCAGTGACATGGGGGCGCACTGTATCCCCACGGCAGTCCAACAGAACGAGGTGGCTCGATGGCTTCAGAATGGGACGTGCGTACGCGGCTCGTGCAGGCCAACGCCGATGAAGAGGAGGGGGCACCGCTCAACACGCCGCTCGTGATGTCCACCACCTTCCGCGCCCACCCCGAGGGAGTGGGCTTCTCCGCCGTGGACATGGGCGAGGAGTCACCGTTCTTCTATGCGCGTTGGTCGACCCCCACGGTGCGGACCCTCGAGCGCAGCCTGGCCGATCTCGACGGCGGGGAGGATGCCCTGTGCTTCGCCAGTGGCATGGCAGCCATCACCGGACTCCTGCTGCACCTGCTCGGGCCCGGAGATCACCTCGTCATCAGTGACGTCTGCTACGCGGGCGCGGCCGAGTTCGTCCGGAAGACGCTGCGGCGCTATGGCGTGGAGGTGACCCCCGTCGACACCTCGGACCTCGGCCAGGTGCGAGCCGCCCTGCGATCGAACACGCGGCTCGTCTACATCGAGACGCCGTGCAACCCCATCCTGAAGCTGACGGACGTGGAGGCGGTGGCCACCCTCGCGCATGGCGCCGGGGCACGGCTCGCCGTCGACGCGACACTCGCGACGCCGATCGGCCTGCGGCCCCTCGAGCTCGGTGCCGACTTCGTCATCCACTCGCTGACCAAGTACATCGGCGGCCACGGAGACGTGTTGGGAGGGGTCGTCGTGGGACGGAAGGCCGAGCTGGCGGCGCTGCGTCAGGATTCGCTCATCCACCTGGGCGCCGTGCTCAGTCCGTTCCCCGCGTGGCTCATCCTGCGCAGCCTGGCCACGCTGCCCCAGCGCATGGCCGCCCATGAGTCCTCGGCCCGGGCGGTGGCCTCGTTCCTCGAGTCCCACCCGCGCGTGCACCACGTGCTCTACCCGGGACTCGAGTCACATCCGCAGGCGGAGCTCGCGCGCAGACAGTTGCGCAACACCTCGGGGATGATCGCCTTCCAGGCGGAGGACGCTCCCGCGGTGGCGCGCCGTCTCGCGGAGCGGCTGAAGGTCGTCAAGTACGCGGTCTCGCTCGGCAAGCCCCACAGCCTCGTCTTCTACCTGCCAACGGACGATCTGCAGCGGACGTCCTTCCAGCTCCCGCCCGAGCTGCTCGAGCGCTACCGGGCCTGGGCGGGGGACGGCATCTTCCGCCTGTCGATCGGACTGGAGGCACCCGCGGACATCATCCGGGACCTCGAGCAGGCGCTGGCTCCTTGAGCCCGGCCCTCGGCGGGCCTCACTCCGCCTCGAAGTTCACGTTGAAGACCAGGCGCTGATCTCCCGGCAGCGCGAAGGTCTTCTCCCAGACGGACTCGTTCAGGGTGACCTTCATGCGGTGCTCGCCCTCGAACAGCGTCTTCTCCGAGACCGGCGCCGTTCCCAGATCCTCTCCATCGAGGGAGACCCTGGAGCCGGTGGGCGCGTGGATCAGCACCGAGCCCATGCCCAGGCGGATGGTGAACGACACCGGGTCGGGCGTGGCTCGCACGTCGATCATCCGGGCCGTTCGCAGGCCCTTCGTTTCATCGGTCAGCGTGAGCGTGTGGCGGCCGGGCGCGAGCGGAACCTTCAGGGGGGAGCGGCCCACGGCCCGGCCATCGATGGACACGGCCACCTCGGGATTCACGACGAGCTCGACCAGCGTGGGCGCAATGACGGGGGCGCTCGGCCCCGCATCCCTGTTCGCCACGCGCACCCCGGCATCCACGGGCTCCGCCTCGATCAGCACGGGGGCGTTGAACTTCACCGCGGCCTCCGTCTCGCCCGCGTCCTCGGGCTCCATGAGCTCGGGCTTCTTCCGGATGCTCCAGACGGTGCCCATCGCGCTCACGAGCAGCACGGCCCCGACTCCGATGGCGAGCGGCATGGCCGAGCGGCGTGGACGCGCCGATGTGGCGACTGGTGCGGCCGGAGGGGGCGGTGGAACAGGATCGACAGGCGCCTGGGCCTCCGCGGGCGGTGTCGCGCTCGCGGCGGGCGGAGCCACCGGAACCCCGGGCAGGCTCGGGGTGGCGGGGCTCGCCTGCGCTCCGGCCTGGCCGGGTGTGGCGGGGACCACCGGCACTCCAGGCAGGCTCGGAGTAGGCGAGGCCACCGGCACCGCGGGCTGGCTCTGCGCAGGTGGGACCACCGGGACCCCGGGCAGGCTCGGGGTGGCGGGGGCTGCTGGCACTCTCGTCAGGCTCGGAGTGGGCGAGGCCACCGGCACAGCGGTCTGGCTCTGCGTAGGAGGGACCACCGGAACCCCGGGCAGGCTCGGGGTAGCGGGGGCTACCGGCACTCCCGTCAGGCTCGGGGAGGGCGGGATCACCGGGACGCCCGGCAGGCTCGGGGTCCGCGGTGCGCCTGCGATGGGCGCGGGCGTGTGCGCGGGCGGGGTGACCGTGGGAATCACACCGCGCGCCAGATCCGCGAGGCCCTTCTCGATCGTCTTCTTCCGGGCGACCCGGGCCTCGTTCGTGGTGGGGAACAGCCTCGCCATGTGCCAGCCGAAGGCCGTGGAGGTGGGCAGCTCGCCCGCCACGGCCACCAGCGCCTCGCGGAAGGCGAGGGCGCTCGGGTAGCGCTCCCCGGAGCGTTTCGCCGTGGCGCGGCGCACCACCTCATTGAGGCCCAGCGGAACCTCCGGCGGCAGGGGCGGCAGCGGCCGGTTGAGGATCGCCTTGTCCGGCTCGATCGAGTCCTGGAACGGCTTGCGCCCCGAGAGGCACTCGTACAACAGCAGGCCCAGGAGGAACACGTCCGTCAGGACGGAGGAGGCCTCGCGGCCGCCCATGAGCTGCTCGGGCGCGCTGTACAGGCGGCGGTTGCGCACCCGTCGGCCATTGCGCTCCCGCGGCGCCACCCCGAGCGCGCCATACCCCGACACCTTGCACACGCCATTGAAGGAGACCATGACGGTCTCCGGGCGCAGATCGCCGTGGATGAGCGGCGTCCCATCATCGTTGCCCGCCACGTGGGCGTAGTGGACTCCCTTCGCCACATCCGCGGCGATGAGCAGGGCGAACTCGATGGGCAGCCGCCCGCCCACATCCAGCACCTGGCGCAGGGGCTCGCCATCGGCGAACTCCGTCACGCGGGCGACGCGGCCCTCCACCGTCACGAGTCCGTGAACCCGCAGGATGTTGGGGTGCTCGAAGACGACCGCGCGCTGCGTTTCCCGCTGCAGCCGACTCAGCATCGCCGCGTCCTGCACCACTTCCTGCGGCGCCCACACCAGCACGACCGGCTGCGGCGCACCGCCCTCCTCGAGCGCCAGTGCGAGCGAGGGGCGGGAACCTTCGCCAGGAATCAGTGGACCGAGCGTGTAGTAGCGAACCTGGCTCATGGAGAGCCCTGTTTTACGGCGTCCCTCCCATCTGCCGCCAGAGCCGACCCGAGCCCGGGCTCCTCATAGCGGAAACCCCCGGGGTTCTTTTTCACCCCGAGAAGGAGGCGAATAACGAACAATCCACTACTCGTGGAACTCTTGCTTCACTTTCCCTGGAAAACGAGCTAATAATACACCCAGGTTGAATTGATTCGGTGGGGCTGTGGTGACCCATCAGCGAGGGGAGTGGGGTATGCGGTGCACCTCCAGGGAGTCCCTGACATGTCACGAGAGTCCGGCGAGTCCGGGCCGGCGCCCGTGCCGGCCGGTCTTCGTGTTCTCGGGTCAGGGCTCCCAGTGGACGGGCATGGGCAGGGCCCTGCTGAAGTGCTCGACGGTGTTCTCCATGGTGCTCAAGGCCTGTGATGTCCAGGTGCAGCGGCACATGGGCTGGTCGCTGGTGGAGGCGCTGACGGCGGAGGACTCGCGGCTGGGGGACATCGAGGTGAGCTGTCCGGCCATCGTGTCGATGGAGATCGCCCTGGCGGCGCTGTGGCGCTCGTGGGGCATCGAGCCGGCGGCGGTGGTGGGGCACAGCATCGGCGAGGTGGCGGCGGCGTACGTGGCGGGAGTGCTGTCGCTGGAAGAGGCGATGCGGGTCATCTGCCACCAGGGCCGCACCATCGGGCAGCTCCGGGGGAAGGGCGCCATGGCGGTGGTGGGACTGCCCTGGGAGCGCGCCGGCGAGGCGTTGCCCGAGTTCTCGGGCCGGGTGTGGCGCGTCATCCACGCGAGCCCCGAGTGGACGGTGCTGGCCGCGGAGCCGCGGGTGCTGGAGCAGGTGCTGATGACGTTGCGCAGGAAGGGCGTGCCGGCCCGGCGGATCGACTCGGAGGTGGCGGCGCATTGCCCGCAGGTGGAGCCGCTGCGCGAGGGGCTGCGCGGCAGGCTCGAGGGCCTGCACCCCCGCCCGGAGCTGCTGCCCATCATCTCCACGGTGACGGGGACGGCGCTCGAGGGGCGGCGGTTCGACGCGGACTACTGGGTGCGCAACCTGGCCGAGCCGGTGCTCTTCCGCGAGGCGGTGGACACGTTGCTCGACGACGGGCACGGCGTCTTCCTGGAGATCAGCCCGCACCCGCTGGTGAAGCACTCGCTGGAATCGTGCCTGGAGCGGGCGGGCCGCTCGGGGACGCTGCTCGTGTCGATGCGGCGGGGGAAGGATCCCGCCCCGGACCTGCTGGGCACGTTGCGGCTCCTCTCGGAGCTCGGCCGGCGGGGGGCGGCGGGCCTGACGGGCAGCAGCACCGGGGAGTTGTCCCTGGCGAACGTGGCCTGACACACAGGCGTCTGGCCGGCTGAAGGCCGCGGCTCTTCCGGGGGGATGTCATTCCCGCCGGAGTCTCATCATCGTAGTTGCTGGGGGACATCATGACCCGGCGCGATGAGGGTGGCCCTGGCTCCAGACCAGGGTCGGATTCCGGAGACTCCTTCCTCCGCGAAGTGCTCGAGTTCACTCCCGTCCCGATCTTTCCCGAGCCAGGAACGCGGCTCGGGGGGAGGGATGGCAGGCGGTTCGAGGTGCTCGGGAGGCTCGGCAGGGGAGGCATGGGGCTGGTCGTCCGCGCCCATGACGAGGTGCTGCAGCGCGTGGTGGCGCTCAAGTTCATCTCCCCGGGCCGGGAGTTCACCCCGGAGCTGTTGGATCGGCTGCTCCAGGAAGAGGCCCGGCTGGTTGCTCAGCTCGATCACGACAACATCGTCCGCATCTTCGATGTCTCCGAGTGGAGGGGCGCTCCCTTCCTCATCATGGAGTACCTGGAGGGGCAGCCGCTCGACGAGCTGCTGCGGCGCGGACCGCTGGAGCCCCTGCGCGCCCTGCGCATCCTCGGCGACATCACGGCCGGGCTGGCGCATGCGCACTCGCGAGGGATCATCCACCGCGATCTCAAACCCAGCAACGTGTTCATCCTCCCGAACGGGAGGGTGAAGCTGCTCGACTTCGGACTGGCGCGGCCCGCCCTCTCCGAGGGGGACGAGCTGCCACGTTCAGGGACTCCCGCGTTCATGGCTCCAGAGCAGTGGCGGGGACAGCCGCAGGACATACGTACCGACATCTGGGCGGCCGGGCTGCTGCTGTACGAGATGCTCACGGGGAAGCGGCCCCATCCCTCGGGAGATCTCCAGGTCCTGCGCGCCCGGGTGCTCTCGGACGAGCCCGTCCCCTCGGTGCGCGCGCTCCGCCCGGATCTCCCCGAGCAGGTGGACCGGTTCCTGGCACGGGCGCTGGCCAAGGATCCCTCCCGGCGCTTCCAGAGCGCGCTCGAGATGCACGAGCGGTTGCGGGTGCTGGAGTGGAGCCTGGCCCCGTCCGCCGAGGTGCCCCCCGCGCGGCTCATCCCCCACCGCCGCCAGGTGACGCTGGTGTGCTGTCGGTTCTCGGGGCACCTGGCGTCCATCGATCCCGAGGACTTGAGCGAGCTCCAGGCGGCCTTCCATGTGGCCTGTTCGCGCGTCATCGAGCGGCATGGGGGCTGGGTGGCGTTGCGCATGGGAGACCAGGTGCTGGGCTGCTTCGGCTATCCCCTGATCCGGGAGGATGACGTCCTGTCCGCGGTGCGCGCCGCGCTCGCGCTGACACGGCTGGCGGAGGAGCTGCCACAGGCCTCCCGGTTCGAGCTCACGGTGCACGTGGGCGTGCACACGGATCTGGTGGTGCTGGACGTGCCCTCTCAGGCCGGAGCAAAGGGGATCTCCATCCAGGGGGAGGCACCCCGGTTGGCGGCCTGGCTCGCGGAGCAGGCGGCCGAGAACACCGCGAGCCTCAGCGAGAACACCTGGCAGGGAGCGCGAGGCAACTTCGTCACGGAGTCCCTGGGCCAGCAGGACTTCCACTCGTCGCTGGGCTCGGTCCCGATGGAGGTCCACCGGCTGCTGAGCGAGCGGCCAGAGACCACCCGCTTCGAGCGGGCGCGCGCCCGGGGCCTCACGCCGCTGGTGGGCCGGAACCATGAGCTGTGCCAGCTCCTGACGAGGTGGGTGGGCACCCGCAGGGGACATGGCTCCATGCTGCTGCTGCGCGGCGAGGCGGGCATCGGAAAATCCCGGCTCGTCCAGGAGTTGTGCGCGCTCGCCAGGCGGGACGGGGCGCTCTGCGTGTCCGGCCAGTGCTGGCCCCAGCTCAGCCGCAGCGCCTTCCACCCGGTGCTCGAGTGGGTGGTGCACCTGCTGGAGCTGGATCCGGCGTCCACGCCCGCGGCGAGGTGGTCCCGCCTGGACGAGGTGTTCGAGGCGCTCGACATACCCGCGCCCGAGGGCCCTCAGCTGCTCGGACAGCTCCTGGATCTGCCTCCTCGCGAGGGGCTGCCTCCCTTGTTGCTGACACCCGAGCAGCAGCGGGAGCGGACCCTGGAGATGCTGGTCACGCTCCTGCTGCGGCTTCCCGCGAGGCTGCCAGGGAAGAGGGGACCGGGACCGGTGCTGCTGGTCCTGGAGGATTTGCACTGGGCCGATCCCTCCACCCTGCGGCTGCTCACGCTCCTGGGAGAGCGCATCGAGATGGTGCGGCTGTGCCTGTTGTTGAGTACGCGCCCCGAGTTGCGCCTCTCCTGGTCCGAGCACCCCGGCTTCGTGCAGATCCTGCTCGACCGGCTCGGGGCGGAGGAGACCGCCGAGATGGTGCGGCGGCTCACCGCGAACGGGCCCGGGCTGCCACCGGAGACGCTCGAGCTGCTGGTGCGGCGGACGGAGGGCAATCCCCTCTTCGTCGAGGAGTTGACGCGCATGGTGCTCACCCAGGCTCCGCCGGGCGGCGCGCTGTTCATGGCGGGCTCGCTCCCCGTCACCTTGCAGGAGCTGCTCCTGGCCCGGTTGGATCCCCTTCCCCAGGAGCAGAAGGAGCTCGCGTGGAAGGGATCGGTGCTTGGCCGGAGCTTCACGCTGGGGCAGCTCGCCACCCTTTCGAAGCGGAACGGCACCCAGCTGGAGCGGGAGCTCGAGGAGCTGATCGACGCGGGGCTGCTCCTACGCCAGGAGCATGAACCGGAGCCCCGCTACGAGTTCCGGCACACCCTCATCCAGGAGGCGGCCTACGAAACCCTGCTCAAGCCGCAGCGGCGGCAGTACCACCATTGTGTCGCCCACCTGCTCGAACACCCACCGCCGACGGCCACTCCGGCCCCGCCCGAGCTGATCGCCCACCACTACACCCAGGCCGGGGAGCTGGAACCCGCCATCCGCTTCTGGGCGCAGGCGGGGGAATTGGCCCTGCGGCGCTCCGCCTTCGAGGAGTCCGTGGGCCACCTGGAGCAGGCGCTCCGGTTGTTCAGGCTTCTACCGGGAGCGGCCCGGCGGGTCGAGGAGGAGCTCCGGCTGATGGTACCCCTGGGCGAGGCGCTGATCGCCGCCCGGAGCTACTCGGCGCCCGAGGTGGAGCAGCTCTACGCCCGCATCCCGGAGCTGTTCCAGGACGTGAGCGATGGGCCCGTCCTCATCGCCGCGTGCAGGAGCCTCTACATCAAGAACCTGATGAAGTTGAACTTCCCGCTGGCGAGCAAGCTCGCGGAGCAGATCGTCTCCCTGGGGCAGCGCTTCCAGGTGCGGCAGCTCCTGGTGGTGGGTCAGCTGATGGGAGGCTCGCTCCACCTGCTGCAAGGGGAGGTGGTGGAGGCCCAGGAGCTGTTCAGCGCGGCCGTGGCCCACGGGAGCGCGGAAGCGGAGCTGGAGCCGGGGCCGCTCGGCGTGCTCGAGACCGAGCCGCTGGCGATGGCCCAGGCCTACGAGGCCCTGACCCTGACCATCCGCTGCGAGCAGCAGCGAGGGCTGCAGCTCATGGACATGGCCCTGCGGCGCGCCGAGCGTCTGGCCCATCCCTACACATCACTGCTGACGATCGAAGCGGCCGCGTTGATCCATTGGGTCCGGTTCGATGCTCGCCGCATGCTGGAAGCGGCCGACGCGGCCCTCGCCATCTTCGATCAGGGGCTGTTCCCGACCTGGGAGGGGTGGGCTCCCGTGCTGCGCGGATGGGCGCTCGTGCTGTTGGGTCAGCAGCGGGAGGGCTACGAGATGATGGTGCGGGATCTCGATCGCCTGAGGCAGGCGGGAGCGGAGGTGGGCTGGCCCGATTTCCTGTGCATGCTGGCGGATGCGCGCCTGAGGCTGGGGCTGATTCCCGAGGGCCTGGCCACGGTGTCGGAAGGGCTGGCGTGGGGCGAGCGGACCGGACAGCACCTGGAGGATTGCGAGCTGCACCGGTTGAGGGGCGAGCTGCTGCTGCGCGATGGCGAGGCCGCCAGGGCCCTCACGGAGTTCCACGAGGCGATACGGATTGCCCGGCGCTCCGGGAGCCGGTGCATCGAGGTCCGGGCCACGCTGAGCCTGTGTCACCTGCTGCTCGAGCAGGGACGGAGCCGGGAGGCGCAGCGTCTTCTGGCGAAGCTTCTCGAGGCCCTGCCGCCAGGCCTCGATTCACCCGAGCTCCGGGTGGCCCGGGTGGTGCTCGGCAGGCTTCAGGAGGAGCACGCCGAGGAACCCGCCATCGACGAGCTCCTGTCCGCCGCGCCCTGGGAGGCCGGTCACATCTAGACATCACGGACTCCAACCTCATTGGAACCGCCCTGAGGTGCGTGCCGGGTTCCTGGCGCGATGCCTCGGGCGTTCGAGCTTCCCCTGCTCGGGACTCGAATATTCCCCGTTGGAGCCTGACATGCCACCAGACGAAGGACCCACCTTTCGTGAGTCATCCGCCATGTCCAAAACGTCACCCCTCTGGCCTGTGACGCAGCCCTCCCCGGTGCTCGAGCCCGCTGGCTCGAATGGCGCCGACGAGGCGGAGTGGCGATTGCTACGGACGCGAGCGCGTTTCTACGGGGGGATGACCCTGGCGGCAGTACTCCTGTCCAGCGTGGCCCTGGCGCACCCGGTGCTGTTTGGCTTCAGGGTCTTCACCACGTGCGCGAGCCCCGGGTGCATCTGGGCCTTCCACTACATCGAGGTGCCCTTCTTCGCCGCCATCACCATCGCGGCGCTCCACACCCTCTTCGGGTTCAGCCGGGCCACGCTCCACCGGGCGCCGCTGATCATCGGCTTCGCCAACCTGGCGGAGCTGACGTTCTTCGCGCTCGAGAGCGTGCTCATCATCGACAGCCTCCAGCGGGGGGCGCCCGCGTCCGAGACGCTCATCTATGCGATCGCGGCCTTCCTGCTGTTGGCTGGCGCGACCCTGGGCTTCCGGCTCCAGCTCCGAATCATCGACCATCTCCACCCGCCCGTGGATCCCCGTTTCGAGCATCCCCGGACGGAGGGGGAGATCATCCAGCTCGTCAAGAAGGCCCGGGCGTACGGTGTGCAACTCCGGGTTCGAGGCTCGGGGCACTGCAGGCCTCGCCAGGGCACCCATACCGACAAGGGCGCGCAGCACATCAACGTGCAGCTCGATCGGTACAACCACATCATCGCGTGGGACGACGTGCGGAGGCGTGTCACCGTCCAGGGTGGATGCCACCTGGGCGTGGATCCGCACGATCCCCTGTCGAACAAGAAGAACAGCCTCCTGTGGCAGCTCGACCAGCGGGGGTGGGCACTGCCCGACCTCGGGGGGATCTCCCACCAGACCGTTGCGGGCTTCATGTCTACGGGGTCGATGGGGGGCACGCTCCATCACGACCTGGGCGAGGCCATCGTGGGCCTTCGCATCATCGATGGCACCGGCGAAGTCTATGACCTGGCGCCCAACCCCGATGACCCGGACGACGCGCAGAACAATCCGTTCTACGCCGTGGGAGTCTCCATGGGGCTGCTGGGCGTCATCTCCGCGGTCACCTTCCAGTGCGAGCCCCGCTACGCCATCGTGGGCAAGCAGGTCACCAGCGGGACCGGGAAGTGCTCCATCGCGCTGTTCGACGCGGGGGTGAAGGGGCTGAAGAGCTATTGCGAGAAGAACGACGGAGGAGACACCTATACCCGGTTGCTCTGGTGGCCCCAGAAGGGCGTCGACAAGGTGGAGCTCTGGGCGGCGCATCGCGACGAGGAAGCACACACGCCGCGACTGAGCTTCCGCAAGCGCTTCAAGCGCAGGCCCTTCGTCTCGGTCCCGCGCGTCCTCCAATGGCTCTTCATCAATCCGTTCTTCAACTTCATCGCGGAGGACGGACTGCCCTTCGAGGGTCGCACCGAGAAGCTGGTGCGCCGGGTCCTGAACCTCTTCCTGCGCGACGGTGAGGAGACGTTCCAGGACTTCTGGTTCCGGGCTCTGCCCATGGATGATCAGATCTCGGACAGGCAGATGCCGACGGTCTTCTCCGAGCTTTTCATCGACATCACCCAGGCCGACAAGGTGATGGCGCTCCTCCAGGAGTACTTCAATCCCAGGTCCGATGAGACGGAGGCATTGACGGACGCCCAGGGAATGAACCGCACCGGCGCGTACGCCTTCGAGGTCTACCCGGGTTGCAGGAGCCCCTTCTGGATGAGCCCCAGCTATGGGAGAGACTCCATCCGGCTGGACGTGTTCTGGTTCCGGGCGGCCGCGGACAGGAAGACCCGCGAGGCGTTCTTCGAACGGTTCTGGAACCTGCTGCGCGAGGCGGGGATCGACTTCCGCGCGCACTGGGGCAAGTACCTGCCGCCACCGGGCTCGAAGGCGGGGGCCGACTACCTGCGCTCGCAATACCCCATGTGGGATCGGTTCCTGGAGCTCCGGCGGCGCATGGATCCACAGGACCTCTTCCTGACCACGTACTGGAAGGAGCACCTGGGTCTCGCGGCTCCGGCTCCGGAGTTACAGGTCGCGAGCATCGTCGCGGAGCAGAGGAGCGGGGTGCGAAAGAAGACCGCGGCCCTCAGGGTCGCCACCCAGCGGCGGGTGCGACGAGGCCGGTTGTATCTCTCGCTCGTCGTCCTCCAGTGGGTCTTCGGGCTGAGCGATTGGATCCGTGGTCGCTCGGATGAGACCGATGACTCCACGACGACTCGAGGAGTTCCCGGGCCGAGACCCGTGGAGAGCGCCAGGGCCTAGACGCGAATGAAGGCTCCGCTCGTGTCCGGGTGATGACACACGGGCGGAGCCTCCGAGGCTATGCGAGGAGCAGCGCGAGCCGGCCGAGCGGACTGATCCTCCGGCGGCGCCACAGGCCGCGGCCCAGCTGGGGCCGGACGGCATGGTGGGCAGACACGGTACCGGGGCCGCCCAGCAGCAACGCGAGCGCTCCAGCGATCAAGGACAGGTTGAACTCGTAGCCGCCCTTCTGGGCGTCGAACCCCTTCTTGGCGTGCACCTTCGCGATGGCCATGGTCTGCGTCACGAGGATGGAGAGGGCGGCCACGCGGGTGCCGATCCCTAGGAAGGTGAGGATGCCCGCCACGGTCTCGGTCACCCCTGTCGCCAGGGCCCAGGGCCGGCCGGGCTTGATGCCGACGTGGTCGAAGAACTGAGCCGTCTGCTCCAGGCCCTCGTGCTTCAGCTTGGAGACGCCGTGGTAGATCATCGTCGAGCCGAGCGTGGCGCGGAGGGGAAGCGCCGACTGATTCGCCAACTTCCCCTCGAGAATCGTCATGGTGGCCGTGGCCATCGTGTCCCTCCGTGTACGGTGTGCTCCAGACACCGTCCGCATCCGCGCCCCCAGCGGCAATGAAGCCTCAGGCGGGGAAGCGAGCGCCCGTGCGCCACTCCGAGTCCTCCGGAGTGTCCGATGTGCAGCGGCTCGAAAATCCATACAAAAGGCAACGACGTAGCTCCTGGCAGAGGTCGCGATGACACCGCGGCCCATCACCGAGGAGCCAAACGATGAAGCGCATCAAGGAGCAGCAGTCTCAGCGGCGGGATGAGCAGCAGTCGACGGAGGAGCGGGCGCAGGCGCTGGAGAAGAAGCAGTTGACCCTCGAGGACCTGGCCTCAGTCACGGGCGGTTTCGCCCGGCCCGTTGCCGATGCCTCGGTGAAGCTGGAAGACAGCGCCAACAACAAGGGCGAGGCGGAGTAATCGCTCCGGTGTTGGAGGGGGCTTCACCCAAGCACCAGGGACGGCGGTGCTTCACCGCGCCGCCGTCCCGCACCCGCAGGTCCACCGTCATGCTCAGCGCCTCCCCCGTACTCGTTCCTTCCGAGCCACATCCCGAATCGCTCACGCGACTCCCGCTCGTTCGCCAGATGCTCTCGGATCCCCTGGTGCGCTTCGCGCCGCGCGCGATCGATCAGCGTTGGCACTACGAGCGCGTCCTTCCGGTGACCCTGGCGGGCTTCAACCCCTTCCTTCGGTCCGTTTTCTACGCGAGCAACTCGGCCTTCTCGCGCTGGCTCGCCGATCCGCACGGTTCCGCCCGGGACTACAACGAAGGTGACCACCTGGTCCGGGAAGTGCTGTTCGCCGTGCACGACTACCTGCACTGCTGGTCCGCGGAGGCCATCGCCATGCTGGCCCCCTGGACCCGGTTCGATACCGGCCCCATCCTTCGCGACAACATCGAGGATTTCGTCTTCTGCCAGCTCCTGACAGAGGCCGCCGCGACGGTCGGGCTTGATTACTGGTACCTCTCGACCTTCAACCTCGCCGAACAGATACCGATCGGAACGACGCTCGTGAACCTCACGGTCAACTACCATGAGCGCTACGTCTCCGAATATCGCCGGTTCTGCCCGGACTGGAACGCGCAGCGCCCCGGGTTCTTCAACGACCTCGCCCGGTTCTACTGCTCGGGCGTCTTCGAGGGCTTCGATGTGAGGGACCTGCGCAGGAGCCCGCGGCTCCTCAAATGGCTCTCACATGAGCTGAGCTACGGCGCCAGGCAGCGCGAGTACACCCGGCTGTGGATGTCCTACCTGGCCGCCGAGGAGATTTCCTACGACCCCCGCGAGCTGACCGCGCCCGTCTCCATCGACGCGCCATGGAAGCAGCGTCTGATCCACGAGTTGGGGCTGGTGATGTTCGCCAAGATCAAGGAGGACTCCGACAGCGGACTTTCGTCCCGGGCCCGGAACGAGCCTCCCGAAAGCCCGAGGGAGCGCCCGCCTGACTTCCGCTTCGTCAACGCGAACGTCATCCCGCTGATGCCGGAAGTCTCCACCCCTCGCGAGAGCCTGCGCTACTACGTCCTCCAGCGCGTCTCGGCGACGGCCTTCGATGGTCTGGCCGCGGAGGTCCGGCAGACCCTTTCACGTGCGCTCCGGCGTGAGGAGCACGAGGAGGTGTTGCGGCTCATCGAGGGGGCCGAGCGCGTTCGTCCCGTGAGAGATGAGCCACGAGACCTCTTCGTCCTGAACTAGCGAAGAACCTGGAGCACACGAAGGAGTCGATCTTGTCCCCGGCCTGCAAGAATCCACCGAGCCACCTGACAGATCCCTGGGCCGTTCCCGTTCCGGTCGCACCCGCCGGGTTCACCGCGTTGCATGCGATCCATGCCGGGTGCGCCGTCCAGGTGGACCTGGGGCGCATCGGCCCCTTCGGGTTCTCGGCGCGGCCAGAGCCCGAAACGGAGCTCCTGTACTCGGACCTTCAGACCAACGCGGACGGCAACATCTCCCTCCGGCTGGGCTCGGGCCGAGCGGGCTTCTACTCCGGCAAGTACCTGAAGGGGGTGGGCCGCACCCCGCTCGCGGCGAACTGGTGCCACCCGACGGATCGCTACCACAGCAGCGGGCACCTGCTCCCCTCCGCCGCCGCGAGGGAGTACCTCGTGAGCTGTTACCTGGAGGAGCTGGGCGCGGGTGACTCCCTCGTCGTGTGCGAGGGCCTGCTCCTCGCGCCGTTGCCACCCGACGCCGAGCGCTACGTCGAGTCGATCTTTCCTGGCCTCGACCCGTGCCACCTCGCCCCGGCGGATCGGCGGCTTCAGGCGATCACCGTCAAGGATGCGGGGTTCGCGCGCCTGTCCAACTTCGTCTGGGCGTTCTCTCAGTGGCGGGGGGGCGCCCCCTTCATGATCGAGTTGTTCCTGCGGATGACCCGGTACCTGGGAGGCCCCTCCCAGCCCGAGGTGCGCCCTGGCGACGTCACCCCCGATGCGCTCGCGGAACGCCTGGAGCGCGCCATCGAGCGGCTGGTCCACCACTTCGAGCGGTTCTTCCAGGCGGGCGTCTACTGGGGCTCCTTCCACAACAACTTCACCGCGGATGGCCGCTTCCTCGACCTGGAGACCCCCGTCGTTCTTGGAGGGCCCTTCATCGGATTGATCTCCACTTCGGGCAAGCTGCCCGAGTCGGTGGACCTGGCGGGCTCCCGGATCTTCGTCGGGTGCGAGGTGCTGCACTGTCTTCAGCAGATCCGCACGTTCCTGGCCTTCGTGATCGATCGCCTGGAGTGGCTCGGCCGGAACGACGGGAGCGGGGGAGAGCTGGAACGCCGCTTCCTCTGGGACACGGCCGAGGCCCTGCGCGCACGGTTTCCGCGCTCGCACTGGCTCCATGACGTGCGGGCGCTCGGAGAGAAGCTGACCGTGGCCCTCACGTCGACGCTCGCTCTGCCGCGGGAGGCCACGGCGGAGTTGAGCGCATTGGTGGAGGCTCAGTGCAGCGTGATGCTGAACCAGGAGCCCCGGCACACGGGAACGATCAGGCTCGTGCCGGTGAAGATGCGGATCGCCAATCCGGAGCCGGCATTCTCGGTGACGGCCGGCGTGCCCCGCTTCCTCGAGGGACTCGTGGGCCAGACGCGAGTGGGCCGGACCTTCAACACGGCCCTCGGCCAGGTGGATGGGGCCGAGGATGTCACCACGGCCCTCCAAGCGCTCCGCGAGGCGGAGGCAACCATCCGAGGCTCCGTCCGCGAGCAGCGGACGGGTCAGCGCCCCGGACGTGAACCGCTTCTCACCCCGGGGTGAACCACAGCACGGACAGCGGGGGCAGGGTCAGCGCGGCCGACGCATCCTGGCCGTCCCACCCATACGGCTCGGTGTGGATACGCCCCAGGTTGCCGATGCCGGAGCCGCCGTATTCCTTCGAGTCCGTATTCAGCAGCTCCACGTAGCTGCCGTGCCGGGGGAAGCCGACGCGGTAGCCCTCACGAGGCACGGGCGACAGGTTGGCGACGCACACCACGTGGCCTCCCGGCTGGTGCGCCCTGCGCACGAAGGCGAGCACGTTGGCTGCCGCCGAGTCCGGTTGCAGCCACTGGAAGCCCAGGGGCTCACCATCCGCGTCGTAGAGCGCCGGGTGGCTCCGGTAGATCTTGTTCATGTCCGCCACCACCTGCTGGATGCCCCGGTGGCCTGAATCATCCAACAGGTGCCAGTCCAGGCTCCGATCGTTGCTCCACTCGGAAGGCTGACCGAACTCGCCGCCCATGAAGAGCAGCTTCTTGCCCGGGTGCGCCCACATCCACGCCAGCAGCGCCCGGAGGTTGGCCCGCTTCTGCCACGCGTCTCCCGGCATCTTCCCGTACAGCGAGCCCTTGCCGTGCACCACCTCGTCATGGCTCAGCGGCAGCGTGAAGTGCTCGCTGAAGGCATACAGCAGGCCGAAGGTGAGCTGGTTGTGGTGGTACTGACGGTAGACGGCATCCTTCGAGAAGTACGTCAGCGTGTCGTGCATCCAGCCCATGTTCCACTTGAAGTGGAAGCCGAGCCCGCCCTCGCTGGTGGGCTGGCTCACCTTGGGCCACGCCGTGGATTCCTCGGCGACCATCACCGCGCCGGGGAACTTGCGGCGCACGGTGTCGTTGAGCTCGCGCAGGAAGGAGATGGCCTCCTCGTTCTCGCGGCCGCCCCACCGGTTGGGAATCCACTCGCCGTGCTTGCGGCTGTAGTCGAGGTAGAGCATGGACGCCACCGCGTCCACGCGCAGGCCGTCGATGTGGTACTCGTCGAGCCAGAAGAGCGCGTTGGCGATGAGGAAGTTGCGCACCTCGTTGCGGCCGAAGTTGAAGACGTAGGTGCCCCAATCCGGCTGCGTGCCCTGGCGTGGATCCGCGTGCTCGTACAGCGCCGTGCCGTCGAACCGGCCGAGCGCGTGCGCGTCCCGGGGGAAGTGTCCGGGCACCCAGTCCAGGAGCACGCCGATGCCCTGCTCGTGCATGTGGTTGACGAAGTAGCGGAAGTCATCCGGGTGTCCGAAGCGCGCGGTGGGTGCGTAGTAGTTGCCCACCTGGTAGCCCCAGGAGCCGCCGAAGGGGTGCTCCGACACGGGCATCAGCTCCACGTGGGTGAAGCCCGCCTGCTTCACGTAATCCACGAGCGCGTGCGCCAGCTCCCGGTAGGTGAGGGGCCTGTCCCCGTCCTCCACCACGCGCCGCCACGAGGCCAGGTGCACCTCGTAGACGGACCACGGCTGGCGGTCCACGTCCTTCGAGGCGCGCTCCGTCAACCACTTCTCGTCCGTCCACTGGAAGTGGTTCAGGTCGTGCACCACCGAGGCCGTGGCCGGAGGCACCTCGGTGCGGAAGGCGAAGGGATCCGACTTCAAGAGGGGTGGCCCGCCGTGGCCCGGGCGGATCTCGAACTTGTAGCGCGCGCCCTCGCCGGCCTCGGGGAGGAACAGCTCCCAGATGCCCGAGGCCCCCATGCGCCGCATGGCATGCAGCCGGCCGTCCCAGCTGTTGAAGTCACCCACCACGGACACGCCCGCGGCCGTGGGCGCCCAGACCGCGAAGGCCACGCCGCTGATGCCCTGGTGGTGCGTGGGGTGGCCCCCCATGCGCTTCCACAGTTGCTCGTGCCGGCCCTCGCCCGCGAAGTACAGGTCCATCTCGCCCAGCGTGGGCAGGAAGCTGTACGGATCCCTCAGCGTGAAGACCTTGTGGCCCGCGTACTCGACCTCCAGCAGGTAGCCGAAGGGCTCCGTCTTGCCGTTGATCCGTGCCTCGAAGACGCCTCCCAGCCGGTGCTTCATCGGGATGCGCCCGCCGAACTCCGGCAGCACGTGGATGGAGATCGCGTCCGGGCGGAACGTCCGGATCACCATGCCGTCCCCATCCGGGTGGATGCCCAGCACGCGGTGTGGCTCGGGGTGTCTCAGCTCCACCGCCTGCTGCAGCTCCGCATCCACCTGCTGCCGATCCATCGGCTTCTTCACTTGCGAACCTCCATCTTCATGAGGGCCTGGACGGGGATGCGCACCCAGTCCGGGCGGTTCTGCAGCTCGTAGCGCACTTCATAGAGCATCTTCTCCAGCTCGAAGGCGTCAAGCATCACGTTGAAGGTCGCGTCGTCCTGGGGAAGGAAGGCGGCTCCGCGGGTGGTGGTGCGGTAGCCTTCCAGGAAGGAGCGGCGTGCCGGTTGCACGCGCTCGCCGGGGGGCTGGCCCTCCAGCTGCACCGTGGCCTCCGCATAGTCGAAGGATCGCAACATTCCCGCGACGTCCCGCAGTGGCGAGTACTTCTCCCGCCGCTGGGTGAAGCTGCGGCCCGGCTCCCCCTCGAAGTCGAAGATGAGCCAGTTCTCCTCCGCCCGGAGCACCTGTCCGAGGTGCAGATCTCCGTGAATGCGGATTTTCTGCCCCGAGGGGGAAACCTGCGCGAGCCGTTTCGCGATGCCGATGAGGGCCTCGCGGCGGCCCTCCAGCTCGGGGAACTGGCCCAGGGCGTCATTGAGGGTGACGCCCAGCTCCCCCACGATGGAGGCGCTCCAGCGCTGGAGATCCTCGGTGAGGAGGGGCTCCGGAGTGAAGGCCGGATCATCCGTGCTGGAGGCGAACGCGAGGTGCAGCTCGCCCAGCCGCTGGCCCAGGACGCGGAGCTCCCCGAGGAAGGGCTCCGTCAGCCGGGAGTCGCGCCGGAAGTGGTCCAGCGTGTAGCGCCAGCCATCGGTGGCGTTGGGGATGTAGCGGTGCGCCACCGCCAGGGTGGAGCCCGCGGGCCCCTCCGACTGCAAGGACCCGAGCAGGGTGGGGGTGGCCCGGAAGGAAGTCCGGGTCGCCAGGTAGCGGCCCACCTCGTACTCGGGGTTGATGCCGGGCTCGAGCTTGCGGATGACCTTGAGGATGACCTTCTCGGCGACCACCACCGAGGTGTTGCTCTGCTCCACTTGAAGCCGCCGCACCGGCACGGGCGAGGGCAGGGCGATCCTCCCCTCGGGGGTGTCCAGCCACTCGCCCACGAGCTTGCCCGAGGCCGTGGGAATCTCGCGCTTCTCGCGGACGATCCCGAAGAGGACGCGGAGCACCTCCACATCGTCGAAGGCATCCTGGATGCCCTCGCTCGTGGAGATCACGGGCACCAGGTAGCGAGCCGGGTGGCCGAAGTCGTAGACGACCTCCACCACGGCGAGCGTGAAGGAGCGCCCACCGGGTAGCGGCAGGGGGACATGGTCCACCGGCTGCACCGACTTGATGGGCCAGGCCTTACCCGCGAACCAGCGCTGGTTGCGAAGGTAGTCCGGCAGCTTGGTCAGATCGATCGGCGTCGTCACGGCATTCCTCTCCCTGGGGCGAGCTTCTCGAGGCGGAACCACAGGAACATGTAGGGGCCCAGCGTGAGCTGGTACGGCATGCCGGAGATGCGAGGGAAGGGCGTCTCGCCGATGAGCTCCACGGGCACCTGTCCCTCGAAGTCGCGCAGATCCACCACCGCCGGCTGCGCGAAGCGCGAGAGGTTGCAGACGATGAGGATGGTCTGCCCCTGGTACTCGCGCACGAAGGCGAGCACCTTGCGGTTGTCCGGGTTGAGCCAGCGCAGCTTCCCCATGGCGAAGGCGGGGTAGCGCTGGCGCACGCGGAGGAAGCGCTTCATCCAGTTGAGCAGCGAGGAGCGGGTGCGCTCCTGGGCCTCCACGCTGATGCTCTGGTAGCCGTAGACGGGGTCCGCGATGATGGGGGCGTACAGGCGCGCGTAGTCCGCCTTGGAGAAGCCCGCGTTGCGGTCCGGCGTCCACTGCATGGGGGTGCGCACGCCGTTGCGATCGCCCAGGTAGATGTTGTCCCCCATGCCGATCTCATCCCCGTAGTAGAGGACGGGAGTGCCCGGCAGGGTGAACAGCAGGCTGTGCATCAACTCAATCCGCCGCCGGCCGTTGTCCATCAGCGGGGCCAGCCGGCGCCGGATGCCCAGGTTGATGCGCATCCGCGGATCCGTGGCGTACTCCCGGTACATGTAGTCCCGGTCCTCGTCCGTCACCATCTCCAGCGTCAGCTCGTCGTGGTTGCGCAGGAAGATGGCCCACTGGCTCGTCTCGGGGATCTCCGGCGTCTGATCCAGGATTTCCACGATGGGCGTGCGGTCCTCCTTGCGCAGCGCCATGAAGAGGCGGGGCATCACCGGGAAGTGGAAGCCCATGTGGAACTCGTCGCCGTCGCCGAAGTAGACGCGCACGTCGGCGGGCCACTGGTTGGCCTCGGCCAGCAGCATCTTGTCCTGGTACTCGGCGTCGATCGTCTTGCGCAGACGCTTGAGGAAGGCGTGCGTCTCCGGGAGGTTCTCGCAGTTGGTGCCCTCGCGCTCGAAGAGGTAGGGCACGGCGTCACAGCGGAAGCCATCCACGCCCATGTTCAGCCAGAAGCGCATGACATTGAGCATGGCTTCCTGGACCTCGGGGTTGTCGTAGTTGAGGTCCGGCTGGTGGCTGAAGAAGCGGTGCCAGAAGTACTGCTTGGCGACGGGGTCCCACGTCCAGTTGGAGCGCTCGGTGTCCAGGAAGATGATGCGGGCGCCCTTGTATTTGTCGTCCGTGTCGCTCCAGACGTAGTAGTCGCGCTTGGGACTCTTGGGATCGCTCCGGGCCTCCTGGAACCAGGCGTGCTGATCGCTGGTGTGGTTGACCACGAGCTCGCTGAGGATGCGGATGTCTCGCTTGTGGGCCTCGTCCACCAGCCGCTGGAAGTCCGCGAGCGTCCCGTAGTCCGGGTGCACCGCGTAGTAGTCGGCGATGTCGTAGCCGTCATCCTTCAGCGGCGAGGGGTAGTGCGGCAGGATCCACAGGCACGTGACGCCCAGGTCCTGCAGGTACGGCAGCTTCTCGATGAGGCCAGGGATGTCCCCGTGCCCATCCGCGTTCGAGTCATAGAACGCGCGGATGTGCAATTCGTAGATGACTGCCTTCTTGTACCAGAGCGGATCCGTCCGGGTCATAAGGGCTGGGGGTTCTCATTCGTAGTAATCGAACGCCTGTTCGCTGCGGCGGAAACGGTACACCGCCCAGATGGCGGCGGGTTGCTCGGGAGTGAGCCGCACGTGCGCGGTGGGCCCCTGCCAGAGGCTCCGCGTGTCCTTCATCAGCTCGTGGACCTGGAACGTCTCGTCCGGCTGGATGCCCAGCTCGGCCAGGGGAACGTGCAGCACGGACTCCTGGGGGTTGAACGGATCGAAGCTCACCGCCACCAGTACCTGGCCCGAGCCGTCCGGCGTGCGCTTCAGGTAGAACATCACCTGGTCGTTGTCGGCCCGGTGGAAGCTCAGGTTGTCGTAGAGCTGGAAGGCGCGGTGCTCGCGGCGGATGGCGTTGAGCCGGGAGATGTAGCCGCGGATGTTGCCCGGCCGATCCAGATCCCACGCCTTGAGCTCGTACTTCTCCGAGTCGAGGTACTCCTCCTTGCCGGGCTTGATGGGAGTGCCCTCGCACAGCTCATAGCCGCAATACATGCCCCAGACGCTGGAGAGCGTGGCGGCCATGGCGGCGCGCAACCGGAAGCCACCGGGCCCGCTGCGCTGGAGGAACTCGGGGAGGATGTCCGGCGTGTTCGGCCAGAGGTTGCCGCGCATGAACTCGGACACGGGCGGGGTGGTGAGCTCCGTGAGGTACTCCTCCATCTCCTGCTTGAAGTTGCGCCAGGTGAAGTAGGTGTACGACTGCTGGAAGCCCGCCTTGGCCAGGGCCTTCATCACCTTGGGACGGGTGAAGGCCTCGGACAGGAAGACGATGTCCGGCCGGACGGTGTGCACCTCGCGGATGAGCCAGGCCCAGAACTGGAGCGGCTTGGTGTGCGGGTTGTCCACGCGGAAGATGCGCACGCCCTGGTCCACCCAGTGCATCACCACCGACTTGAGCTCCGGCCACAGCGTGGCGCGTCCGGGGCCCATCCAGTCGAAGTTGACGATGTCCTCGTAGCGCTTGGGCGGGTTCTCGGCCGTCTTGATGGTGCCATCCGGCCGGTGGAGGAACCACTCCGGGTGCTCCTTCACGTAGGGGTGATCCGGCGAGCATTGGAAGGCCAGATCCAGGGCGATCTCGATGCCCAACGCGTTGGAGGCGATGAGGAAGGTGCGGAAGTCCTCCATCGTGCCGAGCCGGGGGTTCACCGCCTTGTGGCCGCCCTCGGGGCCGCCGATGGCCCAGGGGCTGCCCACGTCCTCCGGGCCCGCGGTGAGGCTGTTGTTCTTGCCCTTGCGCGCCGTGCGGCCGATGGGGTGGATGGGCGGCAGGTAGATGATGTCGAAGCCCATGGACTGCACATAGGGGAGCCACTTCTCCGCGTCCCGGAAGGTGGCATGGGTGCGGCCGTCACGCAGCGCCGAGCGGGGGAAGAACTCGTACCAGGAGCCGGAGCGTGCCTTCTCCCGGTCCACGAACACCTCGACCACGCGGTCGTACCGGGTGGCGATGGAGCGATCCGGGTACTTCGACGCCACCTGCGCGAGCCCCGGATCCATCGCGGCAGCAATGGCGTTGGGCGTCATGCCCTTGTCGAAGAGGGCGGCGGCCTCGGTGAGCCTGCGGGCGTCCTCGGGGCTGCCGGCCTTCTGGGCGCGCTCGGCGTGGGCGCGGAGCATGGCGGCGCCCTCGAGCAATTCGCTGCGCACGTCGCGGCCCACGTCCACCTTGCGTTTGATCTCGGACACCCACGTGGCGAAGAGGTCCGGCCAGGCCTCCACCGTGAACTCGTAGCGGCCGTTGCGAGCCAGCGGGAACCCGGCCTCCCACAGGTCGTTGCCCCGGGCGACCATGGGAGTCTCGGTCCACTGCGTTGCCTGCTCCTTCGGCGCGGATTGCCTCCAGCGCACCACGGCCACCAGGACGTCGTGGCCTTCCTTGAAGACGTCGGCCTTGACGGTGAGGGTGTCTCCCTCGACTCGCTTGACCGGCCAGCGGCCCGCGTCCAGCTCCGGCCGGACGTTCTCGATGACCGTGCTTCCGATTCGCTCGCTCATAAATGCAGGCGGCCCCTTATAGGTCCCCGCGCCGCGATGCTCCGGCGCTGTCTTTCACCATGGGTTGATGCAGGACGCTCAAGGCGTCCGGCCTGTCGGCCGTTGAACGTTAGGAATGGCTCCGCACGGTGCACACCGGTCAGTCAGGGCCGCTCCCTTGCCCGGTGCTCGAACCGTGCGAGCAGGCAGACGGAGGAACGCAGGGCCGAGAGGGACGGGGTAGAATGGGAGTGTTTCCCGCCGTCGAGGTGCCCTCCATGCTCCGGCTCCCCGTCTCCCGCTCCAGCGTCCGGGCCCTCCCGACGCCACCCGAGCGGTCGGGTCCCCGCCGGAAGATGTTGCTCCTGTTCGCCGCGGGAGTCCTGTCCCAGTACTCGCTGGACGTGCTCGCGGTGGGACACAGCGGCTGGACACTCGCCATCCGCCTCACCTGGGCGCTGGGGATGGTGGCCTCCGCGCTGCTGCTGGATGAGCGCTCCGAGTCCTCGGTGCGCCTCCACACGGCCTTCCAGAGCGCGATCGCCAGCCTGTCCTTCACCGCGCTGGTGCTCGTCACGGGCGCCACCGGGAGCACGTACTTCCACTTCTTCCCGTGCATCCCGCTCATCGTGTGCCTGCTCTATCCGCTGGACTGGACCGCGGCGAGCGTCTCCGGGGTGCTGTGTGGCGTGGGCTCGGCGGGCCTGCTGTGGGTGGAGGGGCGCCCGCTCTTCGCAGTGCTCCAGTGGGCCGGCGTGGTGGTGACGGTGGCGCTCATCGGCGCGTACGGAGTCCAGCAGTTCCGCAAGGCCCAGCTCGCGGAGAACGAGGGCCGGCTGGAGCGCGCGCGCCGCGAAGCTCTCGAGACGCTGGCCATCAGCGAGAGCCGCCGGGTCCATTCCGAGAAGCTGGCCACCATCGGCCAGCTCGCCGCGAGCGTGATGCATGAGATCAACAACCCGGTGGCTTTCATCGGCGCCAATCTCGACTACCTGGAGCGCGAGGTGCTGTCCGGGTCCCAGGTGCCGCGGGAGGAGCTCGCCGAGGTGTTCCAGGAGACGCGGGCCGGGGTGGAGCGCGTGCGGCAGATCATCGCGGACCTCCGGGGTTTCTCGCGCATGGACGCGGAGGAGCCCACCGAGTGCGCGCTGGCGGACGTGGTGAGCGACGCGGCGAGGATTGCGCGGCTGAGACTCAAGCACGTGGCTCGGCTGGAGGTGGACATCCCGGAGGACCTGCCCCCGGTGCACGCGGTGCGGCGGCGGCTGGCGCAGGTGCTGCTCAACCTGCTGGTGAACGCGGGGGATTCGCTGGAGGCGGGTGGCCGGGACGGCTCCGAGGTCCGCATCACCGGCACGAGGGAGGGCACGCGGGTGGTGCTGCGGGTGGAGGACAACGGCCCGGGTTTTCCGCCGCACGTGCTGCCCCACCTCTTCGAGACCTTCTTCACCACCAAGGACCCCGAGAAGGGCACGGGCCTGGGATTGGCCCTCTCACGGGAGACGGTGGAGCAGTTCGGGGGCTCGCTGGTGGCCGAGAACCGGGAGGAGGGTGGCGCGCGATTGATCCTGGAGTTCCCCGTGGCGGGAGACACCGGGCAGGAGGGCTGACTCCGCGAGCTGCTTGTTCACGCGGCGGGCTGAAAGGGCAGCTCCAGGATGAACGTGGCCCCACGGCCCGGCCCCTCGCTGTGGGCCGTGAGCGAGCCGCCCATCTCCTGAGCCGCCAGGGCACTAGAGTGCAGGCCGAAGCCGTGCCCCTGCTCCCGGGTGGTGAAGCCATACTGGAAGATGCGCGTGAGCAGCTCCGGTGAGATGCCCACCCCACTGTCGCGAACCTCGAGGCGGATGTGATCCGCCTCGGAGTGCTCCAGCCGCATCATCAGGCACCGCTCTCCCTTGGGCTTCGCATCCATGGCGTACTTGGCGTTGCTGATCAGGTTGACCAGGATGCTCAGCAGCCGGTGCTTGTCGGTCATGACGGGCGGCAGAGCCGACAGGTGCTGCTCCACGCTCACGGCATGGCGGCCCAGCGCGACCGCGTTGATGCGCAGGGCATCCTTCACCAGCTCCGCCAGGTCGACCGGCTCCTGCATCAGGGTGGCCTTGGCGTAGCGCTGCTGCAGCTTGATGATGGAATCGATGTGGTCGGTGTACCGGCTGGCATCCGCGAGCAGCGAGCGGAGCTCCTGGCGCTGGTCCTGGAGGTGCTGCCCCAGTTCCTTCAGGAAGGGCAGCACGTGCTGTCCGCGCTCGTCCTGGGTGAGGAAGGTGGCGAGGTCCCCCCGGTGCTCCTCGAGCATGGCGACCAGGCGGCCCATGTGCTCGAGCTTCAGCGCGCCCAGCCGCTCCTGCGCCAGCAGCGTCGAGGTATGGACGGTGTTGAGCACGTTGCCCACGTTGTGCAGCACGCTGGTGGCGATCTCCGCCCTGCCGGCTTCTCGTGCGGTCTCGACCAGCTTGCGGTGGGTCTCCTTCAGCTCGCGCGTGCGCTCCTCGACCCGGAGCTCCAGCCCCTCGTTGACCTGCTTCAGGGTCACCTCGCGGCGCTGGACCTCTCCGGCCATCAACCGGAAGGCGCTGGCCAGCCGTCCCAGCTCATCATCGCGCGAGGTGTCCAGCCCGACCTGGAAGTCGCCGGTGGCCACCCGATCGGTCGCCTGGGTGAAGGCCAGCAGCGGGCGGGAGATCTGCTGCCTGAGCACCCAGTACATGATGGCGAGCTCCAGCAGCAGCGACGCCATGCCGAACAACAGCACATAGCGCGCCGCGCCAAGGGCGGTCGCGCTCACCAGGCTCCGGGGCATGACCGTGACGTAGTTCCAGCCCGGCCCTTTCAGCCGCGCCACGGCGATGTACTCGTCATACTCCGGCAGCTCGAGCACGACCTGGCCGGGCTCGAGCTCCTTCATCCGCTCGAAGATGCGCCGCAGATGCTCCGGCCGGGCCCCGGAGTCGAGTTGGGCGGAGGGTTCTGCACTCAGGATGTTGTAGCCGCTGGAGGTGCCTTCCACCTTCAGCTGGGGGTGGGCGATGAGTTGGCCGTCATCGCGGATGAGCATGTTGTAGGTGCCGGGCAGGTAGTGCGTGTTGTGGGTGCGCTCGAGCAACTCCGTGAGCGTGACATCATGGCCGATCGTCGCGATGTGGCGGCCGTCCATGTCCAGCGGGGAGATCACCGAGGCCATCCAACTCTTGCTGATCGTCCCCTGGTAGATGCCGGTCCAGAGCGTCTGCCTCCGCGGGTTGTTCTCGGGCAGGGCGATGGCGAAGTACTCGGCGGTGGAGAACCGGTAGTCGGGCGCGATCTTCTGGTTCACGGTGGGCATCTCTGGCGCGTACCCCACCATGACGCCCTCCATGAACATGATGTAGGTGTCCGAGAAGCGGCTGTGGAAGGCAGGCCCGTATTCGGCGGCCACGTCGTACGCGGCCAGGACCCGGCGGCGGAGGTCGGTATCGGCGGCCACGCCCCTGGGGATGAAGACACCCGGCATCAACGTGCCATCGAAGCTCTCGGGACGACTGCGGATGGAGCCGTCGGGCAGGCGCGTGAACAGGCTGTCGAAGCGAGGGTTCGGGTCCTCCTGGCGCCATGCCTTGATCCGCGCCTCCAGGGCCTTCTTGAGGAAGGCGTGGTTGTCCTCGCCCAGGAGGAACAGGGCCTGCTCGCGCTCGCTGCGCTCCAGGACATGCTGCTCCAGATGCGCAAGGGTCTCGGCGCGGATGGAGCGGAGGATGTGGAGGTAGCTGAAGATGGTGGTCAGGGCGATGACCACGGCGATGCGCCCCCCCATCTTGAGGAGCGTCGATCTCGCCAGGGAGGCCCGCGCGCAGGGGAATGGCGCGGGCTTCATGGCCGGCTCACCGGCCGAGGAGTGAACATCCGGTGGAGAACGAGGCGGCTCCTGAGCGGGGATCACCCGGCAAGAATACGGTATGGCCTCGGTGGAGCGCCAATACCCGGAGTGGTGCTGCTTCCACGCGGCGTGGTCTCTGCTGTTCACGCCCTTGCCCGGTGCTCAGCTGTGCGAGCAGGGGAGGAACGGTTCGGAAACCTTCGCGGCACATGACGCTGCTGAACCGCATCAACAGCATTGCCCGTTCCAACCCGAAGTACGCCGGGGGCTGGAGGTGCTCGAATCCATCGAGTACACAGCGAGGTGAAATGACGAAGCGACGCAAGCGGGCACGGCTTGGAGACGTCCTCGAGGTCAGCACGCCGCGCGGGCTGGTCTATATCCACTACACCTACCTCGCGGAGAAGCCGAGGTATTTCGAGACCATCCGCGTCCTGCCCGGATTCTTCACCACGCGCCCGGCGGACTTCACGGAGCTGGTCAACCACCCGAGGGCGTACTTCGCATTCTACCCAGCGCGAGCAGCAGTCTCTCAGGGACTTGTCGAGGTCGTCGCCCATCATCCGGTGCGCCCGGAGCAGGCGTTTCCGGCCGTGTACCGGTGGGCCGGAGCAAGTAACCGGGAAGGCAGGGTCCTGGCCTGGCGCATTTGTGACGGCACAAAGGAGATGCTGGTTCGGGAACTCAGCGAGGAGCAGCGCTACCTGCCCATCTATTCCATCTTTGTTCACGACTCGCTGGTGTCTGCATTGACGGAAGAATGGCGGCCCGAGCATGACTGTCGCGCCGAGTTCGGACCGCCCATCCGGCATTAGGAGTCCTGGCTGGGAGGTTCTCCCTCCCTGGGTGTGACATCGGAGTGCTCCTCGAAGAACCTCCGCACGAGCGTCATCGCATTCATGAGCGCATCAACAGGGCCGACACCCATAACGCACTTGATGCCAGGGGGGTGGTAGCCCTCGATGGAGAGCGGGCAGTACCAAGCCCTATCCGCCTCACCTGAAAGTGGCTGCGGACGGCCGACTACGATCCTGGAGACCTTTGTCTCTCCCTGTTTCGTGGTGTGGGACCAGTGATCGTCAGCGATAGGGTCATCAATAGTGCTGAGTTGCGGACGCCAGTCTTGATTGCTCAATCAGTCAGCCCGTTCATTCCTCGGGTCGGCTCAGTGGGTGCAGGAACTCACCGGAACGAATCCACGATGTAGACCCCTGCCCCTGAAAATTCGAGCATGGCTGTTCCAGGCTTTGACTCGGGCAGTTTCTTGAGTTGACCCTTCGCGAGCCTTGCAACCGCGCAGATCTGGAGAGTATCTCCGTTCGGTGGCTTCGCTTCGTAGTACCGAATGACGACCTGAGGGCCACCCGTCCACACCCGTCCGTAAAGTCGGGTGGGGGATTCGAGTGGTCCGAGATCAGTGTTCAGCATACTTTCGACAGGTCCGTCATAAAGCGTGATGGGGCTGGTGTCAGTCTGGTTCGCGTCAAGTTCCACGGAAGCCGCATCCCCCACTTGGAGCCGCAAAATCCGCATCGTCTTGAGGGCTTCTTCCGGGCACTTCTCCGGTCCGGGGCCGCCGTCTGGTCGCAAGTACACGCCCCCCGAAGGGCAGCCCGAGAGTGCAAGAAGCAGGATCACAAACGCGAGCGGGAGTAGTGCTCTGGTCGAAGGCATGAGCGATGCTCTTACTCGCGGACAAGTTGACGATCTAGAAGAACATGGGCCTCCATCAGACCGTCATGCCGGTACAGTTCCACGGTCAGGTCGCAAGGACCTTCTTGCGAAGTGAATGCGCTACTGTCCACGACGACGGCAAGAAAACCGGATGAGCCTGGGGGAATCTCGGCCCGATTCGATTCCAGAGCAAAGGGTTTCGCCTCGCTGAACAACAAGGGAGGTTTCTCCCCTGGGCGCGTGGTCAACAGGCGAGCGTCTGCCAGGCTCCAAGGCGTAGTCGGGTCACTGTTCGTCACACGGAACAAGACGGCCGCTTTGGCCTTACCAGTGAGTACGGTGGCCTCAATGGTCGCTCCCTTGTTCTTGAAATACCAGTGCTTACGCGGACGCAACGGCGTGAGCTTCAACGAGCCTTTCGTCAGGAGTTTGGCGAGCGCGTGATCTACCGTGTCCTCCTTCCAATGACGCCTGTTTGCTTCCTCGAGAAACTGCTCCCGAGTTCGGGAGTCTTTTAGCTGCGCTTGGAGTGCTTCCCGGGTTTCCGGATCAAGGAACACGTTTACTTGTTGGTCGGGCCGCTCCCACTCCCTCTCCCCATTTGCCGTTACGGTGAAGGGCAGTTCCTTTCCGTCCGCGAGCGTCACCAGTAAGAGGAAGCGATCCTCGGGTTCAAGGTTCTGGAGCGGCACGATGAGCACCGACTTCCCGGCACACTCCACAGGCTCGAAGCGGCCTTCCCAGCCCAGCATCTTCGTGCGCTCCGGGTCACATGGCTGCGGGAACCGGAGCACGGTAACCACCTGCCCGGTGACGTATACCCGCTCCGCTTCGTCCTTCGGATTGTCCCGAAGGTAGACGTTCCGCGCGTTAGGCTCGCGATTCTTGGCAACGGCTACGGATGCCACGAGCACAAGAAGCAGGGTAGACCGCTGAAGTAGGAGTTTCCACATGGCGCGGCACAACCTACCAGAACAGGTTGCAGACGACCAGCCGAGCGTGCCCCTATCCCCGTGCAGATGTTCCCCTGATTGTCAGAAGCAATGGGTGAACCCATGAACTGGCTCTCTTCCGCTGGGGGACCCATGGTCCTCGTCCCCCAGGTGTTGCGGTCGCGATGGCGGGGGACGCGCGGCGTGCCCACCGACTACGACGTGGCCTGCGGCGTCGAGGGCTACGTGGGCGTCATAGAGAAGGACGGGTGGCAGATTCTCGTGCTTGACGACGAACCTCTCCAGACCGCCGTCGCCAGCTTGAACGGAAGGCCTTGTCTGGTGAGATGGGTCTTCGCCCCTTCACCCAGTGCGGCGGAAGCCGCTCTTGGAACCATGGAGGCTGCTCGTCTGCGAGGCCCCTTGGAATCCGTCGACATCCGCATCGCCAGTTCACCTCTGGTCCTCATGGATGCCGGAGCCTCTGGAGAACACCCAGGCGAGACCCTCGAGTTGAGCCTGGACCCCGGCCTCTACAGGGCCCATGTGTATGAGTTTGCTCCAGCCCGAGACACGAAGTTTCTCGTGCATGTGTTCGAGTGGCGCACCGGGTGAGAGCTGCTCCCGAAGGGTCGTGGTTCTCTCTGTCGTGCCAGTGTCTCAAGGATGCGATGGGGCTGCCTGGGTGCCGGCGCCCACGTCGAGGAGACTTCGAGCCCGGGCCTGTTGGGCCGGGGGTAGGGGCGGAAAGCCTTTCAGTGCCGCGGTGAGGTGCGAACGTGCCGCCGCCGTGTCCTTCCGTGCCGAGGCGACCAGCCCTGCCACGTACTGGAGCCGCGCGTCTCGCGTGCCGAGCCTCGTGGCCCGGGTGATGGACTCGTGGGCCTCCCCGGTCTTGCCCGCGAGCACCAGCGCGTACGCGAGCACGCCCTCGGTGAAGACGTCCTGCCGGCGCGCGTACTCCTCCCGGGCGAGCGCCTCGGCCCGGTCTGGCTCCCGTCCCAGATCGAGCAGCATCTGGGCCTGGAAGCGCGCATCGTCCCGTCCCTCCGTCAGCGCCTGTTCACGCTGCGCCGCCGCCTCCGTGGACCGCCCAGCCGCCTCCAGGGCATCCGCGAGGAAGGCGCGATGCTGGGGCAGGGGCCGGGACTCCACCGCGGCCCGGTAGGCCTGGAGCGCGGGTTCCACCTCGCCCCTCGCACGCAGCACGTGTCCACGTCCCAGGTGCGCCCGGGCGAGGCCCGGCTCGCGCTCGAGCGCCAACGTGAAAGCGTCGAGCGCCGTGTCCGGCTCGCCCAATGCCAGCCAGGTCTCGCCGAGCTCGCACAAGGCACTGGCCACCGCGAACGAATCCGTCTGGTCCGCGGACGTGGCGGCGAGCTTCAGCACCTCGAGGGCTCCCTCCGCGTCTCCTTCGAGCAGGCGCAGGTAGCCCACCCGTGTGTACGTGGCACTGGAGGGTTTGAGATCCACCATCCGTTGGTAGGCCTCGGCCGCCTCGTCGTACCGTCCCACCTCGAGAAGCGCATCACCATACAGGCCGTGGAAGAAGGCATCCGACGGGTGCTTCTCCGCGAGCCGCCGCGACAGGGACAGCATCTCCTGGAAGCGGTGACCCTGGTGGAGCCCGAGCAGCTCGACCTTGAGCGCCTCGGGGTGATCGGGCTCCACGGCCAGCGTCTGCCGGGCTGCCAGCACCGCGCGGTGGTACAGGGCGCTGTCACCCGTGCGCTGGGCCTCACGGACGAGCGCCGTGGCGAGCATCGCCTGGGCCCTCGGATCGTCGGGCCTCGCCGAGCGCTCCAGCCGCGTGAGTCCCGAGGGCGGAGTCGGGGCAGTGGGGTGGGGGGCTATCAAAACCCGCGAGAGGCCGCCCACGGTGAGCGCGGCGGCCGCGGCCCCGAGCAGCAGGAGTCGTTGACGATCCATGGCCAGGCTCCGGGGCGTGTCAGGGATTGCCCGAGTGGGGAGGCGCCAGGTACGGGAAGACATCGAGGAAGGGCCGGTCATTGGCGGGCACGCCGTCCCCGAGGCCTGTTACCTGGCTCGCCCACGTCCCTCCATCCGGGCGCAGGGTGCCTCCATCGGAGTTGGTGTAGAGCAGGCCACCCATCACCTGCAGGGCGAGGTCCGTCACGTCGTCCGGCAGCCGGCGGCCATTGGGGAAGGCGCTCTCCTTCGTCGTGTCGATGTGGAGCATCTCCCCCGAGCCCCGGACGAAGAGCTTCACCAGGTCGAGCCGTGGCGGCGGAGGTACGTCGGCGATGAAGTGCCGGGCCTGCAGCAGCACCGGCAGCTCCGGCGTGGTGACGATGGCGACGAGGACGTCGTCCTCCAGATCGTCCTCGGGCCTCGAGGCGTTGAAGCGATCCTTGAACTTCATGGGCACGACCACTTCATTGATCAGCGGATTGCCCAGCCGCGACACCTGCACCCAGCCATCCTTGCCTTCCACGGTGCCATCGTTGCGCCGCACGGTGACCTTCGGCCGGCTCGCGGTGGTCCAGATGCCCAGGTTCGTGTTGCTCCCGAACTCGCTGAGCGGCACCTCGATGACGAGCGACAGCACGTTGAAGCCGGCGAGGTAGTCCTCTGGCTCCCCGCTGTCGAGGGCGAGGAAGTCGAAGACCCTGCCCAGGTCGACGAAGAACGGATCATCCCGCTGCCCGGCGAAGGCCTTGTAGCGGGAGAAGGCGCCCTCGCCCGTCTTCACCGCGGACGCGGTGATGGGATCCAGGCTCGTGGTCGAATAATGATCGTCCTGCGGATAGCCGGGCGTGGTGAGCTTGCCGATGTTCGGGAGCCCCACCGGCGCGTTGCGGACGATCGTCTCCGATACCTGATCATCCCCGTGATAGGTCACCTTGGTGAGCGTGTACGTCTGCCGCCGCAGGATGTTCGGGTCCGTGGCCGATTTGACTCCCGCGAAGGCGAACAGGATCGAGTCCTTGTAGGCGTTGAGGCCGTCCTCCTTCTTCACCGTGGGCAGCTGGCTGCGGACGATCTCCGTCTTGAAGCGGAACTTGTAGGCGACGTCGGGCGTGCCGTTGCCGTCCGTGTCAATCTTGATCTGGTAGGTGACGTTGTCGTCGAACAGGTAGAAGTTGGGGCCGCCCGCGGGGCGGTTGAGGGGGTAGTAGTCGGCCACCAGCACGAGGTTGGAGCCCTGCTTCCACGCGAACAGATCCGTCCCGTCTGCGGCCGGATCGTTGCTGATGAGGGGTGCTTCGCGGTGGCTCGACGCCAGTGCGCCATTCGCGGCGGCCAGCATGAGCACCAGGGCCAGGCGCCGGAAAAGGGGAACGCGGGTCATGGAAGGCTCCTCCTGCGGACGGCGAGCGCCGGGGGCCCACCCGAGGGCTCCAGCACCAGGCGCACGACGATCACGGAAGAGGCTCGCCAGGGTGCGAGCGGCTCTAGCCGGAGGAAGAGTCGGGAAGCGATCGTCCTTCAGGGCAGCCCACGCCGCGCTGTCTGCTGCCCGACTCTGGCCGGACGGAAGACGTAGGCGGCTGGACGCCAGCTGAAAGGGGAGACGCTCGAGCCCCTGGCGGGACGCACAGGGGAGTAGGGGAGCTACGGCTGCGGCGACTTGTGCTTGTAGAAGAGGACCAGCGTGTAGCAGTGGAACTCGTTGTCGCTGGACTGGCAGACGACCCGGTCGACGATCTCCAGATCCGAGTTGCTGCGGATCCAGCGGGTCACGTTCTCACCCAGCTCTTCCCGCTCCTTCGCCTTCGTCGCGGAGAACACCTTCACGCCCGTGAACATCGCCTTCCACTCCTTGCACTGTGTTTTGTACTGAGTGTACGGAAGGTTATCGCGCGCTGTTCTCAGGTGTCAAAAAAGCTTACCTGTGGGGGGTGGGTAGGGTCCGGGGCTTCCCCACCGGGGGGGCGTGCCTAGATTCCGGGGGTCGCTGGATCTGGCGCCCGGGGGAGAGGCCCTCGGGGTGGGGATGGGCGAAGGGGGATGGCCGTGGACGTGAAGACCAAGAAGGACCTGGCGGTGGACTTCATCAATGAGATCCGCACGATGGATCCCGCCGCACTCAACGCGCTGATCGTCAAGGAGGCGGGCGAGGACCTGGCCCAGTTCTTCCTCAACTACAGCGCCAACCTCATCTCCAAGGATCCCTCCCGGGTGCTGGAGAACACCTCGTCGCTGATGCTGATGGGCTACCTCATCCGCACCCACGAGGAGAAGAACACCCAGACGAAGCAGACGGGTCTCCAGGGGTACGCCTTCGCCTGATTCCGGGTGGGCAGGGTGCGCCGAGACTCGACAGCTCCCACGGGAGCCTGTTAGGGAGCGGCGCCCATGCTCATTGATCTGCACGCGCATTCCTACCTGTCGAAGGGTTGCGACCTGGATCCGCGCGCGGTCCTGGATCGCGCCGCGCTGTTCGGTCTGGACGGCGTGGCCTTCACCGAGACCAACACCCAGGACGGCTGTGACGAGCTGTTCGAGATCGGGGCGAAGTCCAAGGTGAAGGTCTTCGTCGGTCTGGAGCTCATCACCGACCGGGGACAGTACCTGTGCTTCTTCCCGAAGCCGGAGCTGGCACCCGAGCCGGTCCAGATGTGGGGCAGCAACCGCGAGAAGCCGTGGAGCGCCGCCGAGTGTCTGCCGAAGGTGCGCTCGCTGGGAGCGGCCATCGTGGCGGCCCGCCCGTACGACCGGGACTCATCCCATCCGGCCATGGACTATGTCCGCTCGCTGGGTGGGCTGCTCTGCGCCGTCGAGGGCTACAACGCCCGGGTGAAGCAGACGTCCAACGACCTGGCCGTGGAGGCCGCCGAGACGCTCAAGCTGCCGTGCACCGGGGGCAGTGACGCCCGGGGCTCGCTGGATGAGGTGGGCTACGGTGCCACCTTCTTCAAGAAGCCCATCCAGACGCAGGAGCAGCTCGTGGCGGCGCTGCTGGCCGGGGACTACCACCCCGTGATGGCCGGCGAGCTGCCCCGGCTCACCCGTCCGGGTGAGGCCCAGGCGTCTCGCGGCGGGAGTGGCAAGCGCCGCGGGGGTGGGGGCGGTGGTGGTGGTGGGCGCCGCCGCCGTTGAAGGCTTCCGGGTGCGAGTTGGCGCAACTGGTCCGACGGTCGGACCAGTTCGAGCCGCATGCGTCCGGACGGTGCCGTCTCGCGTCTGATTACTTCGCCGGGGCCGGGGCCGGGGCGCCCTCGTCGACCCGGGTCACCAGGCCGTCGGTGATGAACACCCGGCGTTTGCCGCCCGGGTACACCCACTCCTGGTGCACCTGCTGCCCGTCCAGCGTGCGGCGGACGCTCTCCGGCATGCCCCAGGACATCTCCACCGCCGCCTCCGGCATGTACTCCAGCACCTTCTTCTGCTTGAGGGCCTCCTGGAAGCGCGGCTGGAACTTGGCGATCCGCGGCGCCGGATCCTGGGGCAGCAGGTGCCGATCCAGCTCGGCCAGCACGTCCTCCTTCGTCTTGAGCTGCGGGGGCAGCACGAGGATCACCGGCGGCCCCGGAGGCGCCCCCTTCACGTCCAGGTACACCCAGGGCTGCGTGCGCGGCGAGTACAGCACCCGCTCGGCCATCACCCACGCGGTGGGGAACTCCACCTTCAGGACGCGCACCGGCGTGCCCGCCGGCACCATCGCCTGCACCGCACCGGGGTTGATGGGGTTGCCCTTGGTGTCGTTGAGCAGCCGCACCTCTTCGGGCGGGTAGGGTGTCAGCAGCCGCTTCGAGGCGTCCCCGAAGAACGGGGTGATGTTGCTGGAGGCCTTCAGGTACCGATCCGCGGCCGGGCCAGTGGTCAGATCGTGCTGGAGCTTCGTCCGATCCTCCGCGCTGAGCAGGGTCTGGCTCGCGCAACCGGTGGCCAGCACCAGGGGGACCAGGACGGACAGGGCGACAAGTCGTTTCACGGGGCGCACCTCGGCTAGACGACGCGGGAGGGGGCCCTTCCTAGCTCAGCGGGAGCCTGGCGTCAGCGCTGCGTTGTCGCGCTCACGCTGCCGCTGCACACCACAGCCCTTCAACGGCGGACAGATGGGACCCCGGCCATCGGGATCCGGCACCAGCAGGAACCGGCCCTGGCCGCGGGCGTCGATCAACTCCGGATGGCCACAGAGCACGCAGTGTCGGGGCGGGCGCTTGGAGGGAGGAAATGGCACGGCGGCCAGTCTCCCCCCGCTCCCGGACCCGCGCGACTTTTCAGCCGCTCAGCTCTTGGTGCCGGATGCCGCCGCGGGGGTGCTCGACGCGCTGGAAGAGCTCGAGGAGCTGGAGCCCGAGTCCGACGAGCCGCCGCTGCTGGACGACGAACCGCCGCTGCTGGGCGACGACGAGCTGCCGCTGCTGGACGAGGACGAGCTGCTGGAGCTGCTCCCGTCCTTCTTGGTGGAGCTGTAGAGGTCCGAATACCAGCCGCCGCCCTTGAGGACGAAGCTGGAGCGGCTGACGACGCGGCTCAGCGAGTTCTGCGCGCCGCACGCGGAGCAGGTCTCCGGCGTCGGGTCGCTCACCTTCTGCAGGACATCGATCGTCTTTCCACAGGACTTGCAGGCGTACTCGTAGATGGGCATGGATGGGCCTCTTCCTTCTAAGGCGTGGATGGAGGGGTGGAGTCCGAGGTCCGCTTGCGCAGTCCCTCGGCCACCCCCAGGCGCTCGAGCGCGCGGAGCATGAGCTCGGACGGAGCGCCCTGCTTGCGAGCCACCGTGTCGGCGAGCTCGGCGAGCGTCTTGGCCTCCGGGAGATCGTCGCGCACCAGCACCTCCAGCTCCCTGCGGAGCATGTCCGTGAAGCGCTTCTTGATTCCCAGATCCGCCAGGTACTTGTCGCGCCCGAGCAGATCCAACCGCTGGGTGAGGTTGCGCGCGGTGAGGGCCTCGCGGCGGAAGCGCTCGCGCAGCTCCTCGACCTCCCGGGAGATGCCCAGCTTCGCCTCGAGCTGGCTGAGCTCGGAGGGGCTGAGCCCCAGTGCCCAGCCGACCCGGCCGGCGGCGCCGCGCTGATCCGTGAAGGCGGCGAGGATCGCCGTGCGCTCGCGGGTCTCCAGGGCCTCCATCAGCCCATGGGACCGCAGCACCCCTTCCAGCTCCGGCAGCGCCAACTCTCCCCGGGAGCCGTTGTACTGGAGGGCCAGGGCATTGAGCAGCACGAAGCGGTGCTCGTGGGCCTCCATCGCCGACTCCAGCAGCTCCTTGCCCGAGGTGCGCGTCAGCTCCTGGAAGCCCGTCTTGGGGGCGTCCAGGCGGGTGAAGCGGCCGCGGGGCTTGGGCAGGTCGCGCCTGAGGAAGCTGGGCGCCTCGGACTCGTCCAAGTCGGGCGGGGCCAGCTCCGGCGCGGTGCGCTTGCGAGGGGCGATCCGCTCCTGGACCGTCTCTCCCGCCGTCTTGGGGGCCTTCTCCGGCTTCGCGGGCACGTTGGTCTGCACGGCGGCCCGGGGGGCGGGCGTGGCGAAGGAGGGCACCTCGGGGGCAGGCGCCGGCGCGGGCGGCCGTTTCTCCTCGTGTACGCGGGCCAGTTCCTGTACCACGTCGTAGTAACCGCACCCCTGCCGGGTGGCGGCCAGCGAGGCGGCCGTGCCCTTGAGCACGTCCACCACCGCGAAGGGCCCGAGCGGCGTCGCCTCGGGCTCGGTGTCGGTCAAAGTGCGCACGCGGAAGTCGTCGGCCTCGGACAGAAGGGCGAGCGCCTCGCGGACCTCGGTGGGGGTTGCAGGCGAACGGGCTCGGCGACAGAAGTCGGAGACCGCCACCGCCACCGGGGTGGGCACATCATCGGGTTGCCGCTGTCTCTGCCAGTGACTGTTCATGAAAGTTGCGGAAAAATGCTCGTTTACGAGGCCGGGTGCCTCTATCTTTGCTGGCAGACGGGTGTCAATGAATCCGACGGCCCCCAATCTAAACAGCCAGAAGAGGGTGCAAGTCGGTGTCACACCCGGGCGGGGTAACGTGCGCCCCGTATGTTCAGCCGGTAGACACCCGGTGGTCCCAGGGGCCATCGCGGTGGCTCGGGAGGCAGGCGAGCCGTGAACCATCAAAACATGGATGAAGTCCTCCAGCGCTACATGGCGCAGCACGGGCTGAAGAGCACGCGCCAGCGCAGCCTCATCATCGACACCTTCTTCTCCGTGGGCGGCCACCTGTCCGTCGAGGAGCTGTGGAACAAGGTGCGCGAGCAGGACACCAAGGTGTCGGTGGCCACGGTGTACCGGACGATGAAGCTGCTCAACGAGTGCGGCCTGGCCCACGCGCGCAACTTCGGCGACGGGCAGACGCGCTACGAGGCCGCCGCCGGGCGCCACCACCATGACCACCTCATCTGCACCCACTGCGGCACCATCGTCGAGTTCGAGGATGAGCGCATCGAGCAGATGCAGGAGGCGGTGGCGCGCAAGCACGGCTTCACGGTGACGTCCCACAAGATGGAACTGTACGGGCTGTGCCGGAATTGCCAGCGCAGTGGTGCGGTCAAGAGCGAGGCATGAGGCGCGCGGCCCTGGCCGTGGGGTGTGCGCTGGTGCTGGCCCTCGCCGGGTGCCGGCGGGTGCCCGAGGAGCCCGAGAGGGCCGCGGGTCCCTCGCCGTACCTGCGCTCACTGCTGCTGCCCTCGGTGGGCCCCACGCCCTATGACTGGCGCCGGCTGCCCGGGCGCGTGGTGATGGTGTCCTTCTTCGCCACCTGGTGCTTCCCGTGCCTGGCGGAGCTGCCCACCCTGGAGGCCCTGCAGAAGGAGTTTGGCCCCCAGGGCTTCCAGGTGGTGCTGGTGGGCCTGGATCTGGATGGGACCCGGGTGCTCGAGCCCTTCGCCGAGCAGTACGCCCTCAACTTCCCCGTGCTCGTGTCCGACACGGCCATGCAGCAGGGGCAGAGCGCCTTCGGCCTCATTCCCGCGCTGCCCGCCACCTTCCTCCTGGACAAGGAGGGCCAGGTGGCCGGCGCGTGGCAGGGCATGGCCGGGCACAAGGACGTGTCGCAAGCGGTGGAAAAACTGCTCCGGCGCTGAAGTGCCGGCGCCGACCGCGTGAGGCGCTCAGTCCGTGGGCTCTCCCGTCTTCTGCCTGTACCAGTCGTAGGGGTGCATCACCTGGACGTGGGTGCCCTCGGGCGTCACCTCCACCCCCACGGGAAGCAGCTTCACCTTCACCAACAATACGGCACGGGTGTCCGAGTCGGAGCGCTCCGCGTTCCCGCGCAGCTCGAGGCCCTCGCCCCGGACACGCAGCTTCCCCACCTTCACGACGCCGCGTCCCAACGTCACCGTCCCGGAGAGCTCCAGGTTCTTGGCGTCGAGCAGGGGCGCCAGCAGGTGGGGCAGGCCTGCCTTGTCCGTGAGCAGGGCGATGAACGGGGCCGCGTTGGAGAAGCTCCCGGTGAAGCGCCCCTCGAGGAGCGCGGGGGACACCGTGAGGACTGCCTCCGGGAAGGTCAGGGTGCCATTCCAATTGCGCTCCTGATCCTTGCCCGTCCGCACGAAGATGTCCCGCAGCAGCAGACGGCTCTCATCGAACCTCACCGTGTCCCGGCGCAGGGCAAGCTTGTGCGCGTCGACGTCCAGCGCGAGGTGTCCGCCCAGCACCGCACTGCCCCAACGGGCCTGGAGGTCGTCCGTGAGCAACTCCAGGCGGGCCGCTCCCTTGCCACGCTCCGGGCTCGCCCGGCCCAGGGCCTCCAGCGTGATGTGGCCCGAGTCCACCTGGACGGCCGGTGCCAGCCACCCATTGAGCACACGCAGATCCAGGGGATCGCTTCGCGCCACGTGCAGCGCCGCCTGGACGTCATGCAGCGGCTCGCCCAGGCGTGGGGCCGGGGTCTCCAGTGAGATCTTCACGTCCGACGTCTCCAGCACCCGGCCCTCCCTTCCCTCCACCTTCACGGGCGCCAGGATGAGCTGGAGCCTGGCGCGTGCCGGACCTTCCTCCTTCGCGCTCACCTCTGCGTGGACCCGCCAGGGGGCTCGCACGTGCACGAGCCCCACGGGCAGGGTGATGTGCTGCCCCAAGCCCTCCAGCCGGCTGTCCGGAGCGAGACGGCCCTCCTTCACGCGGACATCCGCCTCCAGGCGTCCCGCACCTCCCTTCAGCGAGGCCTCGGCGAGCTGCGGCACCCACTGCTGGAACGCGGTGAGGGAGGGCACGGAGGCGGTCACCTGGAGCCGTCCTTCCAGGCCGCCGAGGACATCCATCCCTCCCCGGGCCTCGTCCCGCTCCGCCTCGATGCCGAGCTCCGCCGTGCCCTCCTCGATGTGCGCGACCGTGTTCCCCTGGTGGGTCAACTCGCCCTTTCCGAGCCGCGCCCGCGTGTCGCGCACGGAGAGCCGGTGCCCCGGCACCAGCGCCATCTCCCCGGTGACCTCCGTGATGCCCGTGAGCCGGTTGTTCCCCCACGCCAACGCTCGCACGCCGTCGACCCGCACGCCCCTCAGCCGGATCTCCCAGGGCTTCCGCTCCTCCGGCTTCCGCTCCTTGGGGACGTGCTGTCCGGGCTGGAACCGGAAGCTCGCGCCCCGCGCGTGCACCTCCTCGGCCTCGAACCGCTGCTGGAGCAGGGCGGTCAGGGCCACGTTCACCTCCGCCGACTCCACCTCGAGCTCCCAGAAGCCGCCTCCCGATTCCTCGTGCCGCAGCCGAAACTCCCGGACATGGAGACTGAAGGGCCACAGGCCCCAGGCCCGGCCCCATCGCACCTTCAGTCGCTCGGAGGAGCGGTTGAGCAGCGACTCCAGGCGGCCGGTCGCAAGCAGGCCATTGAGGAGCAACTCCAGGAGGAGGAAGCCCCCGAGCACCCACAGGAGCGGACGGCGCCACCGCGCCAGGCGTTGGGAGAGAAGCTGTAGGGGAGGGGTCGACATCCGGCGCCATGCTCTCAGCCGCCGTGCCACGGAGCCCCTTCCATGTGGGGCGACTGTCCTCCGTGCGAAAGAAGGGCGGCCCGCTACAGGCCTGGAGCGGATTTCTTGCCGGAGGAGTCGCCACTGGTACCTTCCGGCCACTCATGACGGTGCGGCGAAAGCTCCTGGGTGTGGCGGCGTGCGTGGCCGCGATCCTCACGCTGGTCTCAGCGGTGGACGCGAAGGGCTTCCGCCGCTACCTGCGCCTGCGCCAGGACGTCGAGGCCATCCAGGAGCGCAACCGCATCCTGTCCGAGCAGAACGCCGCCCTTCTTCGCGAAATCAACGCGCTGCGCAACGACCCTACTGCCCTCGAGCGTGCCGCTCGTGAGGAGCTCGGCTACGTCAAGCCGGGCGAAATCGTCTTCCACCTGGAGTAATCGTGTCCGCGCTCTCGGCCATCCCTCCAGTCTCCAAGCTTCCGCGCTTCGTGGTGCGCGCCGTGCCCGCCGCGGCCGTGCTCTCCGCCTTCGTCCACCTGGCTCGCGGCGGCTTCCGCGGCCTCCAGACGCTGGGCTGGACCGAGGCCTCCATCGTCCTCTTCCTGCTCGCCGCGCTCGGTGTCATGGGCTGGCGGCGCTTCACCCGCGGCGCCGTGGGCGCTCCGCTCTTCCTCCGGGATGACCTGGAGCTGGGCGCGGTGCTCATCGCCTCGGCCTTCATCGTCGTGGCCATCGCCGGCGGCGAGGTGTTCCCCCTCGTCTACCTGCTCATGGCCTTCCTCGTGGCCTTCCTGCCTCGCAGCGCGGGCCTGATGCTGCTCGGCGTGGCGTTCGCGTTCGACGCGCTCGTCTCCCTGCAGGGCCCCGAGCGCAGCCTCACGTCCTTCCTCACCCATGCGCTCTTCCTGACGCTCTTCGCGGCCCTGTACCAGCTGGTGCTCGCCGCCCGCATCGCCGCCGCCCGCCGCGCGGAGAGCTCCGCGGTGGAGAAGCGCATCAAGGAGGTCGAGGAGCGCGCCCGCACCTTCCGCCTCGTCAGCTCCGGCGCCCACGACAACCCGCCCGACGTGAAGGACGAGGAGAAGTGGCTGCTGGCCTCGGTGAAGGAGATCGAGGGCGCGGTGGGCGCCGCGCTGGAGATCGCCGAGACGGCCCTCAAGACGCACACCTGCGCGGCCTTCCTGCTCACCTCGGATGACAAGGGCCTGAAGCTGTACGACTGCCGCAGCATGTCCGACCGCGTGCAGCGCGAGACCTTCAACTCGGGCGAGGGCATGCTGGGTGGAGTGCTCAAGCGCCGGGCGCCGGTGCGGATGCACTCGGCCCATGGGCTCAAGGGCATCTCCTGGTACGACGGTGGCGCCCCCGAGCTGCGCGCCGTGCTGGCCGTCCCCATCATTGAGGGCAGTGGGCTGGTGCGCGGCGTGCTGGTGGCGGATCGGCTGACGCACAACCCGTTCTCCGACGACGACGAGAAGCTCTTCACCACGATCGCCGCCGAGGTGCTGCGCTCCATCGAGGTGGAGCGGGTGATGACGTACATCCGCAAGACGCGGGATGAGAAGGATCGGTTCTTCCGCGCCATCGAGGAGCTCAACCGCGCCGGCAGCCCGGAGCAGGTGTTCCTGGCGGTGCTGGAGAGCGCCCGGCAGCTCGCGGGGCTGGACTTCTGCGCCGTCACCATCGTGAACGAGGTGGAGGGCAAGCGGGTGCACAAGGTGGCGCGGATGCTGGGCGTCACGGCGCAGGGCAGCAAGGCGCTCGAGGGCCGCACCTTCCCGGACAACAACGGGCTGGTGGCCAACGTGGTGCGCTACGGCGCGCCGCTGCCCGGGCGCGACATCAAGGCCATGGAGCGCCAGGTCATCTTCGACGAGGAGACGCAGCTGCGCGGCCTGGGAGCGCTGAAGATCTTCCCGCTCACGGCGGGCGACCGGATCCTGGGGACGCTCGTGGCGGGCTCGCGCCGCAAGGCCGCGCTGGACCACGACGTGCTGCGGATGCTGGAGGTCATCGCCATCCAGGCGGCGCAGGCGGTGCTGCGCGCCCAGCTCTACGAGGCCATGGAGCGCATGGCCACCACGGACGGCATGACGGGCCTGTACAACAACCGCACCTTCCAGTCGAAGGCGGACGAGATGCTGGCGCACTCGCGGCGGTACGGGCGCAAGTGCTCGCTGATCCTCACGGACGTGGACCACTTCAAGAGCGTGAACGACACCTACGGCCACCTGACGGGAGATCAGGTGCTCAAGGGCGTGGCGCGCATCCTCAAGGCGCAGGCGCGGGACACGGACATCGTGGCGCGCTACGGCGGCGAGGAGTTCGCCATCCTCATGCCGGAGACGGAGGCCAAGGGCGCCAAGGTGATCGCCGAGCGGATCCGCGAGGCCATCAAGGCCGAGGTCTTCCAGACGGAGATGGGGCCGCTGAAGGTGACGCTGTCGCTGGGCATCGCGACGGCACCGGACCACGGCACGGACAAGCTGGTGCTGGTGGAGCAGGCGGACCAGTGCCTGTACTACGCCAAGCGGCACGGCCGGAACCAGTCGGTGACGGTGGCCGAGGCCCAGGGCGGGAGGAAGCTCCAGGCCGTCGAGGGTTGAACCCGGGGTGAAGGTCGTGAACGTGCGGAGCCGGGTTCCCCTGGCGGTGACGACGAGCGGCAAGCCGGAGGACTCGCTGGTGGCCCGAGCCCGCGAGGCCGCGCGCGCGTGGGGCCTGCCGTTCATCCCGAGGCGCAAGAAGCAGCCGATCGGCCCGCTTCTGGAGTCCACGGCGGAGGCCTTCATCACCTTCGAGCGCGAGGGCGTCTCGCTCTGGGACAAGGAAGGCTCCTTCAGCTTCAACCCGGGCATGGCGCATCTGCGCCGGCTGCGGATCCTCTCGGGGCAGGAGGGGGATGACGCGCTCGTCCGCGTGGCAGAGCTGCGCGCGGGAGACCACTTCCTCGATTGCACGCTGGGGCTCGGGCAGGACGCGCTGGTGGCGGCGCTGGTGGCGGGGCCGTCGGGGCGGGTGGTGGGCCTCGAGAAGAGCCTCGCGCTCTACGCCGTCGTGTCCGAGGGCCTCGCGGCCTACGACTACGGCCCGGAGTCCTGCCGCGTGGAGCCGGTGCACGTGGATGCGGACGCCTACCTGCGCTCGTTGCCCTCGGGCTCGTTCGACGTCGTCTTCTTCGATCCCATGTTCGAGAAGCCCCGGAAGTCCCAGCCCGCGTTCGAGATGCTCCGCCGGTTCGCCGAACACGCTCCTCTCACTTCGGAGACGCTGGCGGAGGCCCGGCGCGTGGCTCGCCGGTGGGTGGTGGTGAAGGGCTCGAAGTACTCGGACGATCTGAAGAAGCTCGGGATCGAGGCCGAGCCCGGCTCTCGCTACACCTCCGTCATCTGGGGCCGTGTTCCGGCGGCGTCGTCCGGGTAATCCCTTACGCGCGAGAAGCCATCCGCTCTCGATCTCGCACAGGCAATGGCCGCGGATTGGGATACGCTCGCGTGCGGGGGACGGGGGTTTACATGTCATGATGCGTTACTCGATGCGATGGCTGTCCGTCGTGGCTGGGTTGTCCTTGTCGTGGGCTCTGCCAGCAATGGCCGAGGGCACGCCGGTCGACTGCGGGACCGTGGAGTGCGAGGGCATCCGCGAGACGAGGGCGTTGTACGAGGCGGAGCGGTCCTACCTACAGGAGACGGATCGGTACTCGCTGGATCTGGCGACGGTGGGCTTCGCGCCCGCGGCGTGCGCGGACGGCTCGCGTGCTCCTGTACCGGGACCGGGCTGGGTGGCGGGTTGCCACTTCGTCTACCGGGTGACGGCTGTGACGGGCTTTCCGAATTCGACCTTCACTGCCGTAGCCCAGGGGGCCTCGGGGACGCCGGCCGCTGGCATTACGCTTCAGATCGGCACGCCGACCTTCGATTCGATCCTCTTCTGGCTGGAGCGTGCCGGGGTGCGCCGCTACGTGGGCTGGGACGAGTGCCTGCCGGCCGCGTCCTTCACGTGCGACGCCCAGCGGCGCGAGGGCATCCGGAACCTCCGGGACCTCTACACCACGGAGCGGGCCTTCCTGCAGGAGAAGGACCGGTACTCCAGCAACCTGGAGGAGGTTGGTTTCGTGCCCATGGGATGCACGGACGGTACGCGCCCCACGGGTCCGGACAGTTCGTGGAAGGGCGGGTGCCGCTTCATCTACCGCGTCGAGGTGACTCCGACCGGCTTCATCGCCACGGCACGCGCCGTCTCCGGCCTCGCGGCGGGCACCACGATGAAGATCGACGAGACCGGGACGACCACGATCACCCCGGTTCCCTTCAGCGACTGTCAGTAAGCCCGGCACCCGGCATCCGTTCCCCATCTATCGTCCGGGGACGGATGCTGGCGGCCGACCCTTGAAGGGGAGGGGCCCGGTCCCTAATGAGGAGGCGTGGGTGTCTTCAAACACCGTCTCCTCAAGGTCGCCGGTCCGCTCCTCGGCGTGGTGGTCCTCGCCCTGGCGCTCAAGGCGCTCCACGAGGAACTGCACGCCTACCACTACCGCGACATCGTCCAGCAATTGGGCCTGCTGCCCCTGCCTCAGGTGATGCTCGCGGTAGTGCTCGCGATCCTGAGCTACTGGGTGCTCACTGGCTACGATTGGATCGCCCTCCGGTACGTGGGCAGCCCGCTTCCCTACCGGAGGATCGCCCCCGCGGCCTTCATCGCCACCGCCGTCAGCAACAACGTGGGCCTCACCTGGCTCAGCGGTGGCTCCGTGCGTTTCCGCTTCTACACATCCCAGGGACTGTCCGCCGCCAATGTCACCAAGGTCGTGGGCTACATCACCCTCAGCTTCTGGGTGGGCTTCCTGAGCGTCGGCGGTGCGCTCTTCCTGTTCGATCCTCCACCCATCCCCCCCGAGCTCCATCTGCCCGGCGCGAGCCTGAGGCTCATCGGCGCGCTCTTCCTGACCGCGGTCCTCGTCTACGCGGTGCTCGTCGTCGTGCGCCGCAAGCCGGTGCGCATCCGGGGCTGGGAGCTCTCCATTCCCCGGCGGCAGGATCTCCTCTGGCAGGTGGTCGTGGCGGGCGGTGACTGGTTCCTCGCGGCCGCCACGCTCTACACGCTGCTGCCCCGGCACGACGTCTCGTTCCACGTGGTGCTCGGGGCCTTCATCGTGGCGCAGATATCCGGGCTCATCAGCCATGTCCCCGGAGGGCTCGGCGTCTTCGAGACCGTGATGCTGCTCTTCCTGTCGGACCGGGTGCCCAAGCCCACCATCCTCGGCACGCTGCTGCTGTACCGGGCCATCTACTACCTGCTGCCCTTCGCGGCCTCGGTCGCCCTGATCGGCGTGTACGAGGTGGGTCAGCGCCGCGTCCACGTCCAGCGCTTCGCCGTCACCGCGGGCCGCTGGGGCTCCGCGCTGCTGCCTCCCGTCTTCGCGCTCGCCACCTTCGTCGCCGGTGTCTTCCTCCTGATCTCCAGCGTCACTCCCTCCCTCGAGGATCGGCTCGCCTGGTTGGATCGCTTCGTGCCCCTGTCCGTCATGGAGGCCTCCCACCTCCTGAGCAGCCTCGTCGGAGCGAGTCTGCTGTTGCTCTCGCGAGGCATCCAGCGGCGGCTCGATGGGGCCTATGTCCTCACCGTGGCGATGCTCGTCGCCGGCATCGTCTCCGCCCTGCTGAGGGGGCTCGATGTGGGGACGGCGCTGGTCCTCGCGTTGCTCCTGGCCTGCCTGCTGCCGTGCCACCGCGAGTTCTACCGGAAGGCCTCGTTGCTCCATGAGCACTTCACCGGTGGGTGGATCCTCGCGATCATCGCGGCCGTGGCGGCCACCACGTGGCTGGGCTTCTTCGTCCACCGGCACGTGGAGCTCTCCGAGGACATGCTCCTGGAGTTCGTGCTCCACGGAGATGCGCCGCGCTTCCTGCGCGCGAGCGTGGGTGCCGCCGTGGTGGTGGTGGTGTTCGCCGGAGCCCACTTGCTGCGTCCGCTCCGCCCGCAGCCCGAGCGCCCCTCCGAGGCCGATCTCTCCACCGCGCGGGAGATCGTCTCGCGCTCACCGAGGGCCGCCGCGCACCTGGCGCTGCTCGGAGACAAGTCGCTGCTGTTCAACGAGTCCCGGACGGGGTTCGTCATGTACGCCCACCAGGGCCGGGGCTGGGTCGTCGTGGGGGATCCGGTCGGCCCCGAGGAGGAGCTCCCGGGGCTCGCGTGGCGGTTCCACGAGGAGGTGGATCACCACGATGGGCTCACGGTCTTCTACGACGTGGGGACGGAGCATCTGCCGCTCTATGTCGACCTGGGGCTGTCCCTGCAGAAGCTCGGAGAGGACGCCCGGGTGCCGCTGGAGGCCTACTCCCGGGACGAGGCGGCTCCGCGCACGGTCCTGGAGGGCTGCCACTTCGAGGTGGTGCCCGTGGACGCCGTGGGCGCGCTCCTCCCCGAACTGAAGCGGGTCTCCGACGACTGGCTCTCGCACAGCGGCCACCGCGAGAAGGGGTTCACCATCGGCTACTTCGACGAGCGCTACCTGTCCCAATGTCCCATCGCGCTCGTGCGGTGCGAGGGCAGGGTGGTGGCGTTCGCCAACCTGTGGGCGGGCGAGGGCCGAGAGGAACTCGCCGCGGACCTCCTGCGCTTCGCCGCCGAGGCCCCTCCCGGTGTGATGGACTTCCTGCTCGAGCACCTCCTGCCGTGGGCCCACCGCGAGGGCTACCGCTGGTTCAATCTGGGCCTGACGCCCTCGCCGGGCTTCGAGCGGGACGCGCTCGCTCCGACCTGGAGCCGACTGGGCTCCCTGCTGTTCCGGCACGGCGAGCACTTCGAGGACCTCCAGGCCCTGCGTGCCTTCAAAGCGCGGTTCCACCCGAACTGGGAGCCTCGCTACCTGGTCTCGCCCGGGGGCATGGCGCTGCCGTTCGTACTCGCCGACGTGGCCGTGTTGATCTCTCGCGGGCCGGAGGGACGGTGGGGTCCCTGAAAAAGACTTGCCCCGGGGCTCGGAGGAGAGTTCTCCGGACCCCGGGGCAAGGGGCACGCCAGGGAGAGGGGGAAAACCCTGGCGGCACATCATTGATAATCAAGGAAGGCTGGGAACGCATCCCTCTTTGTGCGTTTTTTCAGTTTTTCGTGCGGAACCTTCCACCACTCGACCGCCGTAACCCACTTGGCCCGCATGCCATTCCCAGCCCGAAACCTCCTCCCCGGCGACATGCCAGGGAACATGCCCGGACCTGTTGCATCGAGCGTGCCGGGCGTTTCCCTCAGAGGAGAAACGCGAGCCCCGAGCAGCAACGGGGGCAGGATGCCCCGGCGGGGCACGGCGCCCCGAGGTGCCCGTGCCATGTTGTCCCGGCCTGTTTTCTCAAACATGACAGTCTCAATTCTCGGGAAAGGACTGTCCGGTCCGTCAGGGCTCGCCCTTGGGTGGGCCCTCGCTGCCAACCTGGGACAGCTTCGCCGACCAGGAACCGGCCTGTTCGTGGGGCATCAGTTCGCGCGGCGAGCGGTAGTACTGCATCGGTGACTCATGCAGGAAGTTGGACACCCGGCTCGTGTACAGACACGCGTAGCGCTCCACCTGCTCGCCGAACCGGCTGTTCTCGTGCCCCTCCTTGAAGAGCAGCCCCCAGTACGGGTTGAAGCCTTCCTCCACCTCGCACTCCAGCGTGTCGGCGATCTCCGTCGCCTCGCGCAGCGCCCAGCGCAGCTTGTCCAGCTCCACCTTCGTGCGCCGCCGCTCCTCCTCCATCCGCGCCACCTCTTCGGGCGCCAGACCTCCGCGCTCCAGCTTCCGGTCCAGGATGTTCAGGACGCCCTTGTGGTGCGCCACCTCGTCGTCCAGCCGCTCTCGCGCCAGCTCCACCTCGGACAGCTTGATGATCCGCTCCCGCTGGCCGTCCGTCCAGGTGATCTCATCCTCGATCTCCTGGACGATCATGCACGTGCGCCACAGCGAGGACTTCTTCGACTTGAGGATGTCCCCGTAGATGTGATCGCCCACGTACAGCACGCACTCGCCCGCGTAGCCGGTCTGCTGCTCGAACTGCTGCAGGTTGCCGCCCTGGTACACCTTGCCGCGCTCCAGGTGGGTGGCCTCGCCCACCACGCGCGCCTCCTCGCCGGGCCCCGCCGTCTCCAGCTCCAGGAACGGCCGCTGCTCGGAGAAGAAGGCCGGCTTGGACGCCAGCGTCACGATGTAGTCGAAGTAGTTGCGCCAGCTCGGGTACTCCGCCACCTGACCATCCAGCAGGTAGCGCATCACCGCGTCCGTGTAGTCCCACGCCGAGTTCGTCAGCAGGAACAGCCGCTTGCCCCCCGAGCGCAGCTTGTGCAGCGTGGGGCCCAGCTCGGGATCCTGGAAGACGTAGCGCCCCAGCTCCTTGCGCACCTCGCGCTTGAGCGAGTTGTCCCGGTGCACCGTGTCGATGGCCTCGCGGATGTCATCGTACAGCTTGCCGTAGTCCACGCGCTGGCCCAGGGACTCCAGCAGCTCGATGATGCTCGCGAAGAGCCAGGCCTCGGGCAGGGCGAAGAGCGTGTCGATCCACGCGAACCGGGGATCCTTCAGCCGCACCCGCTGGTTGCGGTACAGCTTCTTCCACACCTCGCGCTCCAGCGGCCGCAGCCCGTGCCAGGCCCGCCCCACGTAGCCGAAGCGGTCCATCTTCAGCAGGTTGCCGTTCGTCTTGTCGACCGCGAGCCCACGGATGACGAAGTGGTGGTCGTACTGCAGGTTGCCGATGACGGACGGGTAGCCGCGCTCGGAGATGAGCTTGGCGAGCGTCATGTCATAGGCGAGCTGCTCGAGCCGGCGCATGTGGTAGATGGCCAGCGTGTAGTCCATGTCGAAGCCGATGAGGTCGATGCCCGACATGCGCAGGTTACGGTTGACGAAGATGTCCCGGGCGTGGGGCACCTCGCGGGTGGGGTGCACCCGGGGCACGCTCAGCAGGCGGGCCAGCTCGGCGTCCGAGAAGAGGCTCTGGGCACGGCGCTCGGCCTGCTCGGCGTGGGCGCGGTTGCGCGAGGAGCGGAAGCTGCCGTGGAGGGGATCCGCGGTCGTCGGACTTCCGGGGATGGGGCCAGTCGGTGAGAGTTTCGGTGACACGGGACAGACAGACATAACACGCGCCCCCCCGACGGAGCCATTCTCACTGCCCGTCCTCCTTGCGGGCGCCCGAGCGGGCATGGCACGCTCGCGGGTCCGCATGCGATCGCCCGCCAGACGCCCCCCGTCCGACGCCGAGATCCACGCGCGGCTGTCCGCCCGCATCGAGGCCCTGGAGGACCGTGTCCGCCGGCTCGAGGTGTTGGTGCGCGGGGCCGCCGTGGCCGGGCGTACGCGTACCTCGGGCACGTCCGGCCGGGTGCGCCGTCCTTCAGCCGCAGCCCGGGCAGGCAGCCGGGCGCGCCCTCGTTGCCCCGGCTGCACACTGGAGCTCCCCCGCGGCCGCCGGGGCGAGGCGTGTGTCTGGTGTGGGTTCCAGTTCGATGCCGTCCGGCCGCGGAAGAGGAAGGGATGAGCAGCGCCTACCGGTTGACCGGCCGCGTCGAGGCCGGAGAGCTCGCCGAGCTGTATGAGGCCGTCCAGGAGCCCACGGGCACCAAGGTCGTCATCAAGCTCTTCCACCCGAAGACGTCCGACCCGCGTTACGCCACCGTGCTGGCCCAGACGTACAGCATCCTCAACCCGCTGCACCCCGAGGGCGTGGTCCATGTCCTCGACGTGGGCTTCGTGAAGAACCGGCTCGCCGTGGTGCGCGAGGCGGTGGACGGCTACACCCTGGGCACGGCGCTGCAGCGGCTCAACTCCAAGGAGGTCATCCTCCCGGCGCCCGTCGGGCTCTTCCTCGTCATCCAGCTGCTCGAGTCCGTGGAGCGAGCCCACGCGGTGGGGGTGGTGCACGGCTCCATCACCCCGGGCAACGTGCTGCTGTCGCGCGCCGGCCTGCCCGCCGTGTGCGACTTCGGGTCGCTCCAGGCGCTCATGGGCGTGCCCGAGCTCAAGCGCGCCTTCGTGGGCCGGGGCCGCAGCGCCTACCGTGCCCCCGAGGTGGGCCGCGGTGACATGCCCGACGTGCAGTCGGACATCTACTCCATCGGCGCCATGGCCTATGAGCTGCTCACCCTGCGCGAGGCCGTGCTCCCCGAAGGAGGCGGCGTCAGCACCCGCCGCAGCGCCGGCCTGCCTCCGCCCAGCCGTCTGGATCGGCGCATCCACGCGCGGTTGGATCCGATCATCCTGCGCGCGCTGGAGGCCATGCCCTCGCGGCGGTTCCGCTCCTGCGCCGAGCTCGCGGGCGCGCTGCGCAACTTCCTCTCCACCAACGGCGGCCTGCCCGGGACCGAGGACTCGCGCCGTTTCGTGGCCGAGCTCTTCCCCAACGAGGTGTCCATCGGGCTCGGCCCGGTGCCATTCTCCGAGCGATTCACACTGACGCCCATCTCCGGGGTGTCGCTCGCGCAGGTGAGCGCGGACTCGCTGGACAAGTCCGTGGTGGTGCGGCCCTCGTTCAGCCCGGCGCTCAACGAGGCGGACACCATGGAGGCTCCGCCCGCCTTCGAGGACTACGTGCCCGAGCCCACGGTGGCTCCGGGGCCCATGCTGGATCGCGCTGCCCTCGACTCCACCCACGTCTTCAGTGGCGCCTCCGAGAAGGAAAAGGAGCCTCTCGAGGCCACCCACGTCGGCGCCAAGGAAGCCACCGAGGCGACGCGCGCCGGCGCCGGGGAGGGGACCGAAGCCACCCACGTGCGGTCCAAGGAGGTCACCGAGCCCCTCCAGAGCAGCCCGCCAGGGGACGACGAGCAGACCTGGGTCGCGCCTCCGGGGGCACCGCCGCCCAAGCCTCGCCGAGGGCCCATCGTGGGGGGAGCCGCCGCGGAAGGCACTCGCGTGGGCAAGCATCCCCGCCTGCGCATGGTGGAGGACTTCTCCCGTCCCGCGCCCCAGCCCGAGTCCCAGTTCCCCGCGGGAGGAGACGCCGAGGACCACATCGACACGGAGAAGATCGAGGGGACGGTGATCCGCTCGCGCGTCTCCGAGGGCACGGTGGCGAGGGCGCGCATCCCCGAGGGAACAGTCACCCGTGCGCGCGTCCCCGAAGGGACGGTGACCCGTGCGCGCGTCCCCGAGGGGACGGTGACACGAGCCCGAGCGCCCGAGGGAACGGTGACGCGGGCGCGAGTTCCTCCGTCCCTGGTGCGCGGCCACGCCTCCGAACAACCGCCGTCCTCCGAGCCGGATCGCTCGTACATCCCCATGCCCCCGCCCACGTCCCCGGAGGTGAAGGCGGCGGTGAACCAGCGCCGCATGTTCACCGAGGAGCGCAACCTCCTGGCGGACTCGCAGCGTCGGCGCCGGATGCTGGGCGTGACGGGACTCATCGCGCTGGTGGGGGTGGTGTGCTTTGCCCTCGGGGTGTGGAAGCTCACGCAGCGGCCGCAGCTCGAAACGGACCCCAAGGTGTCCGCGGTCAGCGGCGCGGTGGAGGAGTACCTGCAGCAGCCCGCCGCTCCGCCCCCCGAGCCCCCGAAACCCAAGCCCGCGCCTCCGCCGGAGCCGGTGATCGTCCCCCCCCCCAGCCAGGCCGATGACGCCCACAAGTCGGGGACCGCGTACCTGTCGATCGGCGCCAACCGCCCGGCGCGCGCCTACATCGACGGCGTGCGGGTGAAGCGCAACCTGCCCCTGGTGCGCTACCCGGTGAAGTCGGGCAACCACGAGATCATCGTGGAGACGCTCGGCGTGCCGAGGCAGCGCGACGTCTTCCAGCTGCGCCTCGAGCGCGGCGAGCACAAGAAGCTGGAGCAATTCTTCAAAGACTCTCCCCACCGTTGAGGCCATGGACCGGACCCGCGTCTTCGTCGTCGAGGATCAGCCGAACCTGCTGCGCAACCTCCTCAAGGTGCTCGGGAGCTTTGCGGAGCTCGAGGTGGTGGGCAGCTCGCAGGATGGCGAACAGGCCGTGGAGGATCTGGTGCGGGTGCGCCCGCAGCTGGTGCTGCTGGACCTGGAGCTGCCGGGCCTCAATGGAATCGAGGTGACGCGGCGGGTGAAGCGCCGCGCGCCCGAGGTGGAGGTGCTCATCCTCACGTCCTTCGAGGACGAGCAGAAGGTGTACGAGGCGATTCAAGCGGGGGCCTCGGGCTACCTGGTGAAGCGGGTGGGGCCGGAGAAGATCCGCTCGGGCATCCGCGAGGTGATGGAGGGCGGCACGGTGCTCGAGCCCCTCATCGCGCGGCGCTTCTGGAACTACTTCCAGTCCATCCAGGCGAAGCCTCCCGAGGCGGAGAAGCAGAACCCCTGGGGCCTCACCCCGGCCGAGTTCGACGTGCTGCGCTACGTGGCCAAGGGCCTGTCCAACGCCGAGGTGGGCCGGGTGATGACGATGGAGCGGCGCACGGTGCGCACGCACCTCTCACACATCTACCGGAAGATGGGGGTCAACTCGCACGTGGAGGCGGTGGTGCTGGCCCTGCGTGCGGGCCTCGTGGAGCTGTGAGGGGAGGGGAGCGCGAGCCCCCGGCTCCTCCACGTCACCAGCGCACGGGCAGCGAGTCGAAGCCACGAAACGACAGGCCGTGGCACTTGACCTGGGGCGACCGCGACTCATCCAGACGCAGTCCGGGCAGCCGCTCCAGCAGCATGGAGATGCCGATCTCCAGCTCGCGGCGGGCGAGGCCCGCTCCCATGCAGTGGTGCGCGCCGAAGCCGAAGGACAGGTGCTTCTGGTGGTAGCTGTCGCGGGTGATGTCGAAGCGCTCGGGGTCCGGGAAGACCGAGGGATCGCGGTTGGCGGCGGCCATGACCAGGAACACCAGCTGTCCCTGGCGGAGCTTCTGGCCGTGCCACTCGAAGTCCGAGGCGACCACGCGGGTGATGGCGGGCACCGACGTGGTGTAGCGCAGCATCTCCTCCACCGCCGACCTCAACAGCCCCATGTCGTCCCGGAGCTTCTGGAGCTGATCCGGGTGGGTCAGCAAATCATAGACGCCGTTGCTGAGCTGGTCGGTGGTGGTGGTGTGCCCGGCGAAGAGGATGAGGATGGCATTGGCCACCAGCTCCTCGGGCGTCATCTTTCCCTGCTCTTGCACCATGAGCATCTGGCTGAGTGCGTCCAGGCCCGGATGGTGACGGCGCTCCTCGATGATGGGGAGCAGGTACTCCTTCATCTCCACCATGGTCTTGTTGGCGTTGCTGGCCAGCACGAGCGGATCGGAGCCCACCGGGGGCGAGCTGAACAGCGCCAGGTGATCCGACCAGGCCCGGAAGCGCTCCCGATCCTCGGCGGGAATTCCGAGCAGGTCGGCGATGGCGAGCGCGGGCATCGGGTAGGAGAGATCCTTCACCAGGTCCATCTCGCCCCGGGGGCTGAGCTGCTCCAACAGCTCCCGCATGAGCCGGTGCACGGTGGGCCGCAGCTCATCGAGCTTCTGGGGCGTGAAGCCCATGCCCGTCTGCCGGCGCAACCGGACGTGCTCCGGGCCATCCAGCATGAACATCTGGTTGCGGATGGTCTGCATGAACTCGCGAGTGACGTCCGGACTCAGGCCCTGGACCTGGTACTCGAAGAGCTTCGCCCGGTTCGCGGTCAGGCGCGGATCCCGGTAGGCAGCCACCACATCGTTGTACCGGGTGACAAACCAGGCGTTGACCGTGTCCGACCAGTGTACTGGCTCGTTCTCCCTCAAATACTGATAGAGAGGGAACGGGTTGAGCATGTTCTGAGGGCTGACCAGGTTGCGGTCAAGCGTGGGAGCTGCGCTCGACATGGGTGCCTCCACGGTTGAAGGGTCGGAGCTGGCCGGTCCTGTCATGGCGCGGCAGACTAATGTCCGCTCGTTCGGCTGTCGAGGACACAGAGCAGGAGCCATGCCAGCAGTTCGCGAGACAGCAGCTCGCGTACATGGATTGAAAACATCGGAGCAGAGTCTCACTTCTCAGGTGGGGTGGGGTGAGCCTGACGGTGAAGATCGTCCGATCACCGCCACGTTGCCCGTGTGGAGGCCTACCCAGGCGGGTCATGCAACACCCTGAGAACATCGCGAGGAGCTCGAAATCACCGCGCGCATGCTCGCTCCCTCCACCGGCGAATGCGTCCCCTCCGATGTCGAGCTGTTCAAGACGGCACGGCAGTGCGGGCACGTCGGTTGGATGATGCACATCCGACCACACGGATGGCGCAGCAAGCCATCAAGGCGCGCCCGTCAGGACTCTCGGGGGAGGGCTCAGGGGGTGTTACGCACCAGCCGCAGGTGGGGCTTCTTGCCGGAGCGCGGCCCCGGGGCACCGTACCCGCTCGAGGAACGCGGCACGTAGGGCTGATCACGCAGGCGCTCATGGGGGAGCTGCTTCGGCGCGAACGGATCCGACGGCCCACGAAGGCCCGAGCGGAAGAAGACGAGGAAGAGCATCGTCACCAGCAGGGAGGCGGTCACGAGCGTCAGGCTGTAGCTGGTGAACTGGCCATCGAGCGCGGGGGCGGGATCCGGCATGAAGAGCATGGCGGAAAGCAGCACCCACCACAGCCCGCACACCACCAGGCCCGCGCCTCCGATCCAGATCTTCATCCGCGACCAGAAGGTCCGCCGCTCGGGAACGACCGGAGTCCGCTCCGGCGCCGAATAGCGGGGGCGCGGTACTTCCTCGTGCGCGAGTCTCGCCAGCGCCAGTCCCGGCACGTGCGCCGTCCGCTGCCCTCCGCCCGGGACTCCCACCGCGGAGCGGTGACGCCAACGAGCGCCGAGAGCCAGCGCCAGCAGGACATAGGGCACGAACACGGTGGGTCCCATCCGGAGTGCCTCGCCTGCACCGTGCAGGAGCACGGCACAGCAGAGGCCAGACAACAGCGACCGGAAGCGGGGGGGCGGAAGCGCCAGCATGAGCGAACGGTAGCAGAGGTTGAGGGTTCCTCCAGTTTGCCACCGGTGCGGGCCGCTCCACCTCCCCGCGTGAGAACTGTCCGCTTCAGGACGTCCGTGCCGCCATGACTCGGGGAGCCGCCTGCTCGCAAGGGCTCCTGGCGGGCCTTGATGGCGAGGTGCTCAGCCCGCGGTGGGGTCCACCAGCGGCTCCGGCATCGCCCAGAGCGCCGAGGGATCTTCGTAGGCCCGATCGAAGGCGTAGAGGATGCCCGTCCAGCGATCCCAGAAGACGGCCCAGTTGTACTCGGTGGGCGGCGCCGTGAGGATGCTGCCGTCCCGGTCCGGCTGGCTGTACGCGTAATCGGCGTAGGTCCACTCGAGCGTGCCGAAGTCCGTCTTCAGCACCGGAGTGATCACCTCGAGCAGGGCGGAACGGGAGACCTCGTCCGCGCGCGGCACGCTCGGCGTGAAGACGGGCTGCGCCATGTCGTGTTGCTCGCGCCAGGCCACGTAGTTGTTGCCCATGGCGATGAGTGCGTCGCGCGCCGCGGGAGTCGGCGCTCTCCGGGCCTCCTCGTAGAGCGCGAAGGCCGCCACCAGCAGGCTCTTCCAGTTCATCACCGGGAAGAGCTCGCCGATCCGGTAGGGCCGGGGCGTGTCGTTCGCGTGGGCCACCCCGTACTCATAGGCGAGCCGTGCCTCCTGGGCCGAGGTGCCCGGGAGCACGAACTCCGTCAGCACGCGCTCGGGAGTCACCTCGCCGCTCACGCCCCGGCGCCAGTCGAGATAGAGGATTGCCGAGCCACCGATGTCCGTGAAGATGGCCAGGTTGCCCTCGTGGAGCGTGCGCTCCAGGGTGATCACCACCGACTCCGTCTTGTCGAGCGGCAGGAAGCCCGGCGCGCTCCAGTAGAGCGTGGCGAAGCGCACCACGGTGGTGGTGAAGGTGCGCGGGTCCGCCAGCGCCGCCCAGTTCATGGCCGTGGCGAGCGAGGCGATCGATGCGGCCGAGTCGATGGGTAGGCCCCGGAGGACGAGTTCCAGGGCGAGGCGCTCCACGGTGGTCCGTGCGGGGCCGGAGAGGCCCGCTCGATCCAGCGCGCTGTGCACCGAGAACGACGGCCAGCCCCGGGCCGCGCCGATCACCCGCCGAGCGATCGCCGTGCCGAGCATGCCCTGGCCTCCCGTCTGGGACGCATGCGGCGCGAAGACGAACCAGTTGGGACGGACGTCGCTGCTCCCTCCCGGCTCGAGCTCCGGGTCGAGCAGTCCGCCCAGCTCATAGGCGATCTGGATGTACCCCAGGGTGATGCGGCGGTTGTCCTCCAGCGGCGTGGGGTCGGCTGCTCGCGCCGGTGAGGCCATCACCAGCACGGCCAGCCCCAGCACGGCGGTGGCCAGCGGACGGAGGAACGAATGCGGCGAGGAACGGCCGGGACGTGCGATCGGATCGTGAATCTCCACGATGGGCTCTCCTGGATGAGGCGGGTTCGGGTGGAGCGGGATCCACGCTAGTCAGCACGGGTGACGCTCCAAACCGTTTCACCAGGAATGTCTTTGTCATGAGGTTTGAGGACAAAGCAAACGCCTTCGCGATGAGATTTGAGGACAAAGGATTTGAGTCGGGAGCCGCATGACAGGGAGGGGGACCGGCGGGAGGGCGGGCGGGCCTGTCACAGACAGTGTGGTGCCGCCACGGACTCGTGTAGCTTGCATTGCGCTTCCTCTCCGAAGGTTGAAAGTGCCCACCAGGACCCCGTCGTCCCGTTCCCCCCGTTCCGCCATCACCCTCTCAATCCCTCACGCGCGGAACGTCGTTCGTGTGCGCGCTGATGAGCCTCTCGCGGCGCCAGCGCTTCCCACCACCGGTAAGCCTCTGGCTCCGGTCACCCTGTCCGCCGCCGCGTCGAGCGCGCGCCTCGCCTTCGAGGTGCTGATGGCGCTGGACCTCGACGGTGATGGGCGCCTCACGGAGCGAGATGCCGGACGTGCTCGGGAGGGCGGACTGCGCTTCGCGGTGGATCTCGAGATCAGCCCGGGCGTGCGACTCGAGCTGGCGGGCGCGGAGCGGCTCTCGCACGCCGCGGATGTCCTCGCCGAGGAGATCCTCGAGAGCCGTGGGGATGAGCCGGGCCTTCCCGTGGAGCGCATGCTGGACACGCGCACCTCCGCGTTGCGCCGGTTGATCGATCGCGGCTGGGACACGCTCGTGCGCCGCTCCAATCGCGCCGAGGACCTGAAGAAGGCGCTCCAGGTGATGCCGGTGAAGGACCCCGAGGGCCGGCAGCGCGTGTACGTCCCCGCTCGCGATCGCAAGGCCCTGAAGAAGCTCCGCGCCGAGAGCCGGCGCGTCGGCGGCCTGGACGTGGTGCCGCTGCAGAAGCCTCGCGAGGCCTCGGACTGGACCGCGCTCATGCGCGCGCCGGGGATGCTCTACCTGCCGCGGCCCTACATCGTCCCGGGCGGCCGCTTCGTGCAGATGTTCGGCTGGGACAGCTACTTCAACGCGCGGGGCGCCCTGGCCTCCGGCCGCTACGAGCTCGCGAGGGACTTGCTCGAGAACCAGCTCTACGAGATCGAGCACTACGGGAAGATTCCCAACTCGAACCTCAGCTACCACCTGTCACGCACCCAGCCGCCGCTCATGCCCCGGCTGGCGCTGGAGCTCCAGGCGGTGCGCTCGGACCGGAAGCTGTTGAAGCGGGTGGCCCGGATCGCCGAGCAGGAGCTCGAGGACGTCTTCCGTACGGGGCCTCGGGCCACCCCGAGCGGGCTCAGCCGCTACAAAGACGACGCCGAGGGCCCCGATGCCGAGGACATGTCCGCGTTCTACGGCTCGCGGCCGGACGACGCCGAGTTCCACCGGCACGACCGCGCCATCCGCGAGAGCGGCTGGGACATGTGCCACCGCTACGGCACGGCCACCCACCACCACGAGCCGGTGTGCCTCAACTCGCTGCTGCTCCAGTACGAGGTGGATCTCGCGGCGATCCTCCGCCAGGTGGAAGGGGAGGGCTCGCTGCGAGCGGCCCGGTTCGCGAAGGTGGCTCGGGCCCGGGCGCGCACCATGCGCTCGCGCTTCTGGGACGCGGAGCGCGGACTGTTCTTCGACCACGACTTCGTGACGGAGCGCCGCTCGCGCTTCGAGTCCGTGGCGACCTTCTATCCCCTGTGGACGGGCTGGGCCTCCCGCGAGGAGGCCGCCACCGTGGCCGCCTCGCTCCCGCGCTTCCTCCAGGACGGAGGCCTGTCTTCCAGCACGCGCGCCTCGCGCGAGGCCGCGGGCGGAGAGGCCCTGCAGTGGGACTGGCCTTTCGGCTGGGCGCCGCACCAGATCATCGCGGTGGAGGGACTGCGCCGCTACGGCTTCCATGCCGAGGCCGATGCCGTGGCCTACCGCTGGCTGTCCATGGTTCTGGACATCGCGGGGAGCCACAACGGTCTCATCAAGGAGAAGTACGACGTGGTGAGCAGGTCGGCCGAGGTGGCCGTCGAGTACGGCAACCAGGGCGCGGATCGCGGCTCGCTCCTGGCGCCCAGGTCCGAGCGGACGCTGGGCTTCGCGTGGACGAACGCCTCGGTGCTGCTGCTGCTGGATGGGCTGTCTCCCGAGCTGCGCGAGGCGCTCGACGCGGGCATTCCCGCCGACAGGGTGCTCGGCCCGCGCGGCCAGGGCGGCAGCGGCCGGCCCCGTAAGAAGCGCGCCGCGTGACGGGCTCGCGCCGTCCGCTCACTTTCCGAAGGTGCCCAGCTTCGCGATCGTCACCAGAAAGCCGAAGTCGAAATACGTCGGCGGTGGCAGCAGCGAGGCATGGGCCTCGATCTGGAAGCAGTTGCAGTTGGGCGTGTACGAGACGCGCAGGTTCTGGGAGTTGAGCTTCACCACATCGCACCGGGCCGGATCCCTCCGGTACACCTCCGCGTCGTATCGCACGCCCAGGCCGAACGGGAGCCGGGTCCCGGCGCCGAACAGCACGCGGTCGAACGGCTTCGAGTTGAGCACCACCTCGTTGGAGCACGAGCTCCCATCGCTCACCGGGGCGGACTGGGGGAGGGGCGGAGGCAGCAGCATGTCGATGGGGCGGCGCACCTGCTCCGAGCTCCCCAGCGCCCGCTCATATCCGGCACTCACGTTCAGCAGCCCATTCTTGAGGACGCTCCAGCCCACCGAGGCCGAGAGCTGGGTCAGCCGCTCCTGCACCTGGGGCGTGAACAGATCGAGCCGGGCCGTGGCGGCCGCCGTCACGGGCCCCAGCACCGCCAGGAGCCGTCCGGAGGTCTCTCCCATCCGCCGCTCGAGGAAGTCCACGCCCTGGAGCAGGTCCAACCGTCCCAGCTCGGTCGTCGCGGTGCCGCTGCGCTTGAGCACCTTCTGACGCAACGCCACCTGGCCCTGGAAGAACCCGTCCGCGGGCACGGCGGCATCCACCTCGTCATAGATCGCCGGCGCGCGATCGCCGAAGACGCGAGGCACCGCTCGCAGCTCCACCGAGGGCATGATGCTGTGACGCACCGCGGAGGCGCCCTCGCCGAACACCCGCGACAGCTCCGTGTCCAGCGTCATGCCCACCAGCCCGTACGCGCGGTTCCGGGCCTCCCGCGTCACTTCGTAGAGATAGAGGCTCTCGCGCACCGCCAGGTAGGGCGTGAACCGCAGCGCGCCTCCCACGTCGAACGTGGCGTTGAGCCTCGGCATCACATCCAGGCGGGTGCGCGCCTGACGTTCGCCGGGATCGAAGTGGCCGTTACCCTGGGTGCCGTCCGCATCCGGCAGGGCCGGCCAGTACACTCCATCCGTGCCCTCGTCCCCTAGCAGCCCGCCGAGCGGAGACAGCCGGGAGAGTTCCACCTGGACTCCTCCGGTGAGCGGGCCGAGCAGCGGCACCGTGGGGATGGCGTAGAGCAGCGTGGGCAGCTTCTGGAAGACGGTGGGGCGGGGCGCGTCGCCGAACAGCGAATAGCCCCAGCGGATGTCCTGGCGGTAGGCCAGGGCGAGCCCCGCGTAATGATCCTCGCCCCGGTGGTACAGCGTGGCCGTGGAAGGGATGTAGTAGTACGAGCGTTGGAGGTTGCTTACGGGCGTGGTGTCGGCGAAGAGGAAGCCGTCCGAGTAGAGCTTCACGTCCGCCCGCCCATGGAAGCCGCCGCCGAACTCCTGCCGGTGCTCGAAGATGCCCCAGCCCCGGAGCCCCTGCGGCTGCGCATCGGGCACGAGCACGTTCGGATTGAGCGGATCCCTCTCGAGCTTCAGGTCATCGAAGAGCCGCAGCGAGAGCCTCCCGTCGACCCCGATGGAGGGGGCGTACCGGAACTCGGTGTCGAGATACGGGCCCTTGAGACCCAGGGAGCCCTTGTCCGGCGCAGGGGGAGCCCGGCCGAACGCATATCCCGGCGCGATCGTGAGGTCATAGCTCCGCCCGAGCGTGATGAAGAGCGGCTCGTGCACCTGGAGCCCGCTCAGGCCCGAGCCGCTCCACTCGGGGAAGAGCAGGCCGGTCTGGCGGTTCGTGAGCGGAAGGGAGATCCACGGCACCCAGAAGACGGGCACGTCGAACACCCGCAGCGTAGGCGAGGTGAACGAGGCTCGATCCCCGGGCGTGAGCTTCGCGCTGCTCGCGGTGATGCGCCAGCTCCGGTCGAACACGCTGCACCCACAGGATGCCGTGAAGGACACGGGGTCCACCCGGTACGCGTCGTCGTCCAGGAGGCGGAAGTGCTTCGTGGTGAAGGTGAATGCGTTGCGCCCCGCCTGGGCCAGCTCCCTGCCGCTGGTCTCCCGCCGGGCGGCGAGCTCGGCGAGATCCTCGGGCGCCATGCCCTGCTTCTGGAAGAAGGTGGCCCCGTCGGAGGTGGTCACCTCGCGGGCCCGCAGGTCCACGGTGAGGCTGTCGGCGAAACCGGCCAGGCCCGCGGCCACCAGCAGCACGTGCCCGCGCGCTTCCACCACCCGGGTGTCGAAGTTGTAGGACAGCTCGTCGGCGCGGATGACCGACGTCCCTGAGCGCAACAGCGCGTGCCCGGTGGCCCGGCCGATGTTGCCCTCCTTGGAAGCCAGATCCCCCGTGAGCACTGCCTGCTCGCCGACGACGGCGTCCGTGGACGAGGGCAGCTTGAGCTGTCCGGAGGTGGAGAGGGCGAGGGTGACGAGGACCAGGCCGAACATGGGGCGGGCGACTCAAGTCCAACGCCGGTCTTTCGGCAACCCCGGATACGGCCCGGTGTCGGTCGGGCCCGCGTCCCACGAAAAGGTGCGGTACGGAGTTTTCAGTCGAGAAGGAGCGGGTTGCACATACGTCGGGTGCTCCTTCGCGAGGAACTTCAGGGAGACGAATCTCCGAGCGGGACTGACGTCAGTCGCGCGGCGGGCCGGAAGGCGCGTTCTGTCATCACGCAGGAGCGTGTTCCGGACACGCGGCGTTGCGGGGCCTGGCTCTCCGCGGGCGGTTCATGACAGCGAGTTCCCCTCTGGATCCGCTCAAATCGCCGAGCTGGCACGTGGATTGCTCGAGCCCGAACTCGAGGACCTCCGGCCCCACCCGATTCCCAACGGGCTCGGCCCGGTCCTCGTGAACGGACACCCAAGGACCATTTGTGAAGAAAATGATGTTCAGGAGTAATGCAGTGGATTCGTTGCGTTTGATGATGTTGCTGGCGGCTGTGGCGGTGACTGCCTGTGGCCCGGCGGACTCGGAACTGGATCTTTCGTTGGCGTCGGATTCAGACGCGCTCGAACAACAGAAGTTCGGCCTCACTCAGAGTGAGTTGGAGCTGATTGACACTCTGAGGCCGTCGCTTCGCTGGCGCCGCGTAAATGAGTATGCCCGTGCGAACGGATTCGTCGCCGGATTCAACAACTACCACTGGGCGGACTACGGCTCAGGCATCGTTCATGGGACCATCCTCATCAATAATCCCCAAGCCATGGAGTGGCGTGACGTGCCCCTGTCCGAGCTGGGAAATGTAGACATAGACAACATCCCAGAGATGTTCAAGCGAGCGTCGGATTACGCTGCCAACAATGGGTTCATCGGAGCGCTTCCATCCTTCCACGAGGGGAATAATGGGCAGGGTCCAGTGCGAGGTGTGTACTTCTTCCGTCCCGGGTATGTCACTTGGGTGGACGTGCCGACGAACCAGCTTCGCAACTACAGCTTCAGCGTTTCCAACGTGCGTGAGATGATGACGGCGGCCAATGACTATGCCAGGGCACGAGGCTATGCCGGTGGTCTGCCAACGTTCCATGAGGCTACCTACAACGGAGTCGCGTATCGCGGCATTCTGCTGATACCATCCTCCACTGCGGAATGGCGTGACGTATATGTGACGGAGTTCGACAAGTATTGGACGGAGACGTGCACGCCAACCCAAACCCAAACCTGCTTCTACTACTGCGACGGCTTCTGCTTGCCCGGTAATGGCTGCTTGGGCAGCCGCAATGTCACCCCCGGCCCCAATGTCGCACACTGCTCCGATGAAAGTGCAGTGATGCCGACCGCAGACCGCTCGTGCGAGTACTACCTCCAGAAACCGGCTAATTGGCCTTGCTTGCCCTGAGGCATTGGGTTCAAGGTACGTGACAGCCAGGAGCTGAGGCATCCCCCGCCTTGCGGGGGGGTCAGTCCAGCAGGTGCGGGTTGCGCAGGATGAGCAGCCCGGCCTGCACGGTGCTCACGTAGTCGTTGAGGTGGCCGGCACGGGCGAGCTCGCTGGCATCGCGGACGCCCGTCTTGCTCAGCACGCCGTCCACCTTCTCCTCACCCAGGTTGTAGGCCGCGAGCGCCAGGCGCCAGTCTCCATAGCGGCCGTGCAGGTCGGAGAAGAGCGCCACGGCGGCCTCCGTCTCGCGTGCCACGTCGAGCCGCTCGTCCCGCTCCGTGTCCACCTGGAGGCCGTACTGGCGCGCCGTCGAGGGGATGAACATCCACACTCCCGCGCCCCGCACGCCTGGCGCCAGCGAGGGACTCGTCGACGTCTCCGGCATGTTGGTCACCGCCGACTCCACCATGGCCACGGCCAGCAGGCCCTCCGGCAGCCCCTTGGCGCGCAGCGTGCGCGTGAGCGCCTCGCGGTGGGTGGACAGGTTCTCCAGGGCCTTCTTCATGAAGGCGCGGCCCTTGGGCGTGGTCACCAACTGGTTGAGCTTCTCCACCACCTGCTCGTCCACCACCACCGGGATGTCGCCCTCGCGCTGCGATGCCTGCGCGAGCGCCTTCGCCTCGGCGAGCGTCACCGCGCGGCCACGGGTGGCGCTCTGCGCCCACAGCGCGAGCGGGGCGAGCGTGAGGGCCACGGCGGCGACGAGTCCGATGGCGCGGTGGGGACGGCTGGGGCGTGACTGGAACAGCATTTCGATCCTCCGGGTTGTGGGATGGGCCATGCCGGTGACTCCGGCGGGAAGGGGAGGGGAACCCGAGGCGCGCAGGGCCGCGTCGAGCAGGCAGCGCGCGTAGTCATGCGGGCGAGCCTTGCCGCCGGACACGAGCGCCTCGTCGCAGGCGAGCTCCTGGCACGTGGCGAGCCATTGTCCGAAGGCGCGCACCACGGGGTTCCAGAAGAAGAGGGCACCCACCGCCAGGCGCACATAGACGAGCACCGTGTCACGCTGGCGGTGGTGCTGGAGCTCGTGCAGCACCGTCATCCGCAGGGCCGCGGCGTCCTCCAGGAGATGGGACGGCACCGCCACCCACGCGCTGGGCCGGGGCGCCAGGCGCGGAAACCAGGTGGAGAAGGCGGTGGCCTCGCTGTCGCAGAGCACCACGGCCACACGGCCCACCTGACGCACCCGGGGCAGGGACTCCAGCCGGCGGATCAGCCGCAGGTGCTGGCGCAACTGCCGCGCGCAGTGCACCCCCGTGGCCAGGCCAATCACCAGGGCCGCGGCCGTTCCCACCGGGAAGGACAAGGGCGCCTCGGCGGGCCGGGGCTCGGTGGCTCGCGGACGCGAACTCCAGGCCGGCTCCGGCAGCCGTGTGGTGAGCCGCACCACGGAGCGATCGAAGCTGAAGAGCGGCCCGGTGGGCACCAGCCCTCGCACGCTCATGCAAGCGGGAGGCATCAGGAGCGCCAGGGCCAGTGTCGCGCGCCCGGCCCACAACGTCTGCCTCGCCGACAAGTGCAGGCCCAGCCGTCCCATGCAGGCGAGGGCGGCGCGCACCAGCACGAAGCCCACGGTGAGGAGGACCGCCACGCTCACATAGCCCGTGGCCAGCTCACGCAGCAGGGCACTCATGACCGGGAGCCCTTCTTCCCGAGCAGCTTGCGGATCTGCTCCACCTCCTCGGGGGAGAGCGGAACGGCCTCGACGAGCCGCTCCACCAGGGCCGACGGCGTGCCGTCGAACACCGTCTCCACGAGGTGGCGCACGCTCTGGACCTCGTAGGCCTCGCGCGGCAGCAGCGCCGAGTACAGGTGTCCCCGGCCCACCTTCCGGCTCTGCAACACCCCCTTCTGCTCGAGGATGCGCAGCACCGTGGACACCGACGTGTACGCCAGCTTGCGCTCGGGCGGCAGCGCCTCGAGCACGTCCGCCACGCTCACCTCGCCCTTGCGCCAGACGATCTGCATCAACTCCAGCTCGACGGGCGTGAGCGGCCTGGGTGCTTCGTTCTCGGGTGACTTGGACACGGTCCCAACCTCCGCACCGCAAACTACTAAGGCCTTAGTTGGAATGCAACTAAGGCTTTAGTTGGTCAACGGTCGGGGTTGGGGATTACGGGTGGTACTCGTACTCACCGCCCGGGTAGACGAAGGAGTCCCGGGGCGCGTACCAGCACGAGCCCTCCACGCGCTTCAACGGGCTCGAGGGGCGCAGGGCATACGTCGGGTGATCCTTCGCGAGGAACTCCAGGGAGACGAGCTCGAAGGGCGAGGCCAGCTCTCCGACGTAGGCGTAGTTGCCGGCGATGAGCTTCTGGCCCACCCGGGTCACATACGTGAGGTGGCCGCGCGCCACCGCGCCGATCTGCGGGCCCACCCGGGCCACCGTGCGGATGATGGGGACGTTGTCGACGCGGGTGGTGGCCACCAGCTCCTGGCCATGCAGCTCCAGCGTGGTCGTGCCCGGAGTGGCAGGCACGCCCCGCTCGCGCACGTAGTCACGGACGATCTCCGAGGAGTTGAGGTAGTGGGTGAAGAAGCGCGCGGGCGTCACTCCATCGGGCGCGGTGCGGCCCGAGAGATCCAACCCCATGTACGTCAGCGAGTAGGCGCCGAAGCCGGACGTCTGGTCCGCCGAGTCGACGACGTACTGGTTCATGAAGAGGGCCTGGTTGGGGGCCGGATGGAGCCCCGGAGGCAGCAGCTCGGCGGCGGCCCTGGGGTCGGCGGGAATCCAACTCGAGTACAGCATGCGGCTGTTGATGACGAGCTGCGGTGCGGCGAGCGTCGTGCTGGACATGCATGCCCTTCCTGGAGAGATGTGAACCCGGGCCGCACGAACACACCCCCGAGGCCACGGGTCACACAGCGATAGCATGCCCTCCCGGGAGCGAGCTTCCGCCACTTGTCCGATTGTCGGACGGCCGCCAGCGAGCTCGCCCGGGCGGGTCCTCGTCAGCGCCGCTCGGCTTGCACCCGGAGCCGCCTGGGGCCCCGGAGCATGAAGGACTCGCCCCAGTCGATGTGCTCCTCCTGGCCGGGGGCGAACGAGACGCGGCGCACCCGGCGGAAGAGCTCCTCGAAGGCCACCTTCGCCTCGAGCCGCGCCAGCGGAGCGCCCAGGCAGAAGTGGGTGCCGTGGCCAAAGGCGACGTGTCCCTGGGTCTCGCGGGAGATGTCGAACCTGTCCGGATCCGGGAACTTGCGCGGGTCGCGGTTGGCGGACGCCAGCAGGAGCATGACGCGCGATCCCTTCGGGATGGGGACAGCGGCGGCTTCGAGGTCCTCCGTGGCCGTCCGGAAGATGGCATGCACCGGCGCGTCGTAGCGCAGCATCTCCTCGACGGCGTTGGGAATGAGCGAGGCCTCCGCTGCCAGCCGCTCCATCTCCGCCGGGTGCCGCAGCAGGGCCACCAGCCCGTTGCCGAGTAGCTGGGTGGTGGTCTCGTTCCCCGCGACGAGCAGCAGCCGGACGAAGCCAATGACATCCATGGGCGACAGGATGGCCTCGCCCTCGCCGGCCTCGAGCAGGGCGCTGATGAAGTCGTTGCGAGGCGCACGGCGGCGCTGCTCGATGGCCGTCTCCAGATAACCGTGGAGCTCCCGCAGCCCCGTCTTGACCTTGTCCAGATCGAGCTTGCCGACCGGGATGGACACGCTCTGGGAGGCGTCGTCCGACCAGCGCCTGAAGTCGTGGCGGCGCTCGGGCTCGATTCCAAGCAACTCCGCGATGACGATGACCGGCAGTACCGCCGAGAACTCCGCCATGAAATCGCACTCGCGCTTGTCCAACAGGGTGTCGAGCAGCTCGCCCGCGATCTGCCGGATGCGGGGCTCGAGCTCCGCGACACGCCGGGCCGTGAAGGCGCGGCTCACCCGGGTACGCAGGCGCGTGTGCAGGGGCGGGTCCGAGGACAGGAGGTTGTTCTCGGTCTGGAAGTAGCGCAGCACCTCCTCGCCGAGCTCCTTCGGGAACAGGGACCGGGTCGTCACCATCTTCGAGGAGAACAGCGCCGTGTTCTTGATCGCGGCGCTGACCTCCTCGTAGCGGGAGAAGACATAGGCACCTCTCAGGGCCTCGACGTATTGGACCGGAGCGGTGTCTCGCAGGGTGGCATAGACAGGGTAGGGGTTTGCCACCATCTCGGACGTCAGCTTCAGGGGGTGTGGCTGCAGCATCGGCCCTCCAGGAACGGGGGCCCTCAAGTATGCCGTCAGCGCCGCTCGGCTCGTAGCCGCAGGGCCTTGGGTCCCCGGACCATGAAGGTATCGCTCCAGGGAATCCGATTCTCGTGTCCAGGAGCGAACGAAAGGCTTCGCGCCCGGCGGAAGATTTCCTCGAAGACCACCTTCGCCTCGAGGCGCGCCAGCGGAGCCCCGAGGCAGAAGTGGATGCCGTGGCCGAAGCCGAGCTGTCCCTGCGTGTCGCGGGTGGCGTCGAACCTGTCCGGCTCCGGGAACTTGCGCGGATCGCGGTTGGCGGCGCCGATCAGAAGCATCACGCGTGAGTCCTTCGGGATGGGATGCCCGGCGACCTCCGTGTCCCGCGTGGTCACCCGGAGGATGGCCTGGACCGGTCCGTCGTAGCGCAGCATCTCCTCGACGGCGTTGGGGATGAGCGAGGCCTCCGCCGCCAGCCGTGCCATCTCCGCCGGGTGCCGCAGCAGGGCCACCGTGCCATTGCCGATCAGGTGGGTGGTCGTCTCGTTGCCGGCGATCAACAGCAGCCGGACGAAGCCGATGAGCTCCACGGTGGACAGCAAGCCCCCTTCGCTCGCGCTCGCCTCAATCAGGGCGCTGATGAGATCATGACTGCGAGGTGCGCGGCGGCGCTGCTCGATGGCTCCCTCCAGGTACGTGTGCAGCTCCCGGAGGCCCGCTCCCACGCGGGCCATGTCCGTCCCCATGTCTCCCACCGTGGCGAGGACCTGGATGACGTTGTCCGACCAGCGCTTGAAGTCCAGGCGGCGCTCGGGCTCGATGCCCAGCATCTCCGCGATGACGATGACCGGCAGCGGCGCCGCCAGGTCCGAGATCAGATCGAACTCCTCCCGAGCCAGCATGGCGTCGATCAGCTCACGGGAGAGCTCCCGGATGCGGGGCTCGAGCTCGGCGATGCGGCGGGGCGTGAAGGCGCGGCTCACCAGGGTGCGCAGGCGCGTGTGCAGGGGCGGGTCTGATGCGATGAGGTTGTTCTCCGGCCGGAAGTAGCGCAGCACGTCCTCGCCGAGCTCCTTCGACATCAAGCCGTTGATCCCCGTCAGCACCGAGGAGAACACGGCGGTGTTCTTGAGGACGGGCCCGATGTGCTCGTGGCGCGAGATGACATAGGCACCCAGCAACGCCTCCACCTTCTGCACCGCCGCGGTCTCTCGCAGGGCCGCGTAGAGCGGGTAGGGATTCATCAACATCTGGGGGGTCAGCTGGGTGGGGGGCGCGCTCACGAGGTTCTCCGATTCATCCGGCTAAGCCGGAGTTACGATGATCCCGTGGAGTCTGACATGAGGCAACCCATGCCCACCGAGGGCTCATCCCCCTGCTCGAAAGGCATGCTTCCCCCCGAGTGCGGCCGTGTATACGGTGGATCCCCTATGGCGAAGGCACCCGCGAAAGCCGCCGAGCGCAAGGCGGATCCCATCCTGCAGTCCCTCTTCGACGTCCAGGAGGCCACGCTGCCCAACGGACTCCGGGTCCGTCTGCTGGCCAACCACCAGACGCCGGTGGTGAGCCTCTACACGTTCTTCCAGGTGGGCAGCCGCAACGAGCGACCCGGCATCACCGGCATCAGCCACCTGTTCGAGCACATGATGTTCAACGGGGCCAAGAAGTACGGACCCAAGAAGTTCGACAAGGTGCTCGAGTCCAACGGGGGCCGCTCCAACGCCTACACGTCCACGGACATGACGGTGTACTACGAGGACTTCGCCTCGGACGCGCTGGAGAAGGTGTTGGACCTGGAGTCGGACCGGATGCGCTCGCTGCGCATCAACGACAATTCGCTGACGAGCGAGCGCCAGGTGGTGATGGAGGAGCGCCGCGCCCGCGTGGACAACGACATCACGGGCATCATGGACGAGGAGCTGGGCACGCTCGTCTGGAAGGCGCACCCGTACCGCTGGCCGGTCATCGGGTGGGAGAAGGACATCGAGAACATCTCCCGGCAGGACTGCGAGCAGTACTTCCGCACGTACTACGCGCCCAACAACGCGGTGCTCTACATCTGCGGGGACATCGACCCGAAGAAGACGCTGGCGCTGGTGCGCCGCTACTACGGGAACATCCCCAAGGGCCCCAAGCCCCAGCCCGTGCTCGACGCCGAGCCCATGCAGAAGGGCGAGCGCCGCGCCGAGGTGCGCCACCCCGCCCAGTCCCCGGCGCTGATGATCGCCTACCGTGGCCCGGCGGCCCGGGAGCAGGCGACGCTGGTGCTGGACATCATCCAGTACGCACTGGCCAAGGGCGAGGGCAGCCGGCTGGTGAAGAAGCTCGTCTATGACACGCAGCTCGCCGTGTCGGTGGCGGTGGACTGGGGCTGGAGACTCGACCCCGGCATCATCCTCTTCTACCTGGAGCTGAAGCCGGACTCGGATCCGCGCAAGGTGGAGGAGGCGCTGTACGCGGAGCTGGCGCGCCTGGGCACCGAGGGCCTGACGGAGCGCGAGCTGCAGAAGGCGAAGAACAACCTGCGGGCGGACCACCTGCGGGAGCTGGCGACGAACAGTGGGCGGGCCCACGCCATGGGCCACTACGAGACGCTGCTCGGCTCGTGGAGGGACGGGCTGACGCTGCCCGCGGTGTACTCGGCCGCCACGAACGAGCAGGTGAAGACGGTGGCGGCGAAGACCTTCATCCCCGAGCGCCGCTCGGTGGTGACGCTCCTGCCCGCCGTGGGTCTACCCTTTGGTGTAAGCGCTGACGGAAAGGACGTCGAGTAGATGGCCCCCCGAGCCACGAGCAAGAAGAAGGCGGCCCCCGCCAAGAAGGCGGTTCGTACGAAGAAGGCGGCCTCGAAGGCGGCCTCCACGTCGGGCGCCCTGATGCTGCCCACCCTCCACGAGAGCACCACCTCGGGCGGGCTCAAGGTGCTGGCCGCCGAGCGCGGGCCGCTGCCCATGGTGGCAGCGCGGCTCGTCATTCGCGCCGGCAGCGCGGCGGACCCCTCGGACAAGCACGGCCTGGCGGACTTCACCGCGCGCCTGCTGCGCCGCGGCACGGCAAAGATGAGCGCGGATGAGCTCGACGAGGCGATCGAGTTCGTCGGCGCGAGCATCTCGGTGGGAAGCAGCGAGGACGTGCTGTCGCTCTTCGTCACCACGCCCGCGGAGCACTTCCCGGCGATGCTGTCCGTGCTCGGGCAGCTGGTGCGCGAGCCGTCCTTCCCGGAGCGCGAGGTGGAGCTGGCGCGCGAGCGGGCGCTGGCCGGGTTCTCCAACGATCTGGATGATCCGTCGGTGATCGCGGACCGGGCCTTCACGCGGGCGCTGTGGGGTAACCACCCGTACGGGCACGACGTGGGGGGAAGCGCGGCGCACGTGAAGACGTTCACGCGAGAGGATCTGGTGCGCTTCCACCGGGAGCGGATGGGTCCTCGGGTGTCGCTGCTGACGGTGGTGGGCGCGGTGAACCCGCAGCAGGTGGCGGAGGAGGCGGAGAAGGCCTTCGCCGGCTGGGAGGGCGGGCCGGAGGCGCCGGTGGAGCTTCCGCCGGCCGACACGGTGGCCACGGGCCATGTGCTGCTGGTGGACAAGCCGGACCAGACGCAGACGCAGGTGCGCATCGGCGGGCCGGGCTTCCGGGTGGGACATCCGGATTACTTCCCGTCCACGACGATGAACAACGCGCTGGGCGGAGGGTTCACTTCGCGGCTGGTGAACGAGGTGCGCGTGGAGCGAGGCCTGACGTACGGCATCCACAGCTACTTCGACATGATGAACGCGGGAGGCGTGTTCGGCATCTCCACGTTCACCCAGACGGACAAGACGCGGGAGATCATCGACGTCTCGCTGGCCGAGGTGGCGAAGGTGCGCCGCTCCGGAATCTCCCCGGCGGAGCTGAAGAAGGCGCAGCGCTACCTGGCGGGGCTGTACCCGCTGCGGACGGAGACGAACGAGTCCGTGGCGTCGGTCATCAGCGACATCCGGGTGCACGGGCTCGGGGACGACTGGGTGGAGAAGTTCCGCGAGCGGCTGCTGGCGGTGAAGACGAAGCAGACGGTGGAGGTGGCGGCGAAGTACCTGTACGCGAAGCCGCCGCTCATCGTGCTGCTGGGGCGCGCCGAGGCGGTGAAGCCGCTGCTCAAGGGGCTGGGGTCGGTGACGGTGGTACCGGCCTCGGATTACGAGTGAGCGACGGCGTCCGCGTACTCTTCGAGGGAGCGGGGCTGCTCGCGGTGGACAAGCCGGCGGGGATGCTGGTCATCCCCGGGCGCGGCGAGGGGGGTGGTCCCTCGCTGCGCGAGGTGCTCGAGGAGCGGTTGAAGCGGAAGGTGTACGTGGTGCACCGGTTGGATCGGGACACCTCGGGGGTGATGGTGTTCGCCCTGGAGCCGGAGAAGCACCGGACGCTGTCGATGGCCTTCGAGTCCGGGAAGGTGCGCAAGCGCTACCTGGCGCTGGTGGAGGGCCGGGTGGAGGCGCCGCGGGTGGTGGACGCGGCGCTGGTGCCGGCGCGCAAGGGGCGGATGCGGGTGGCGAGGCCGGGCGAGGAGGGAAAACCCTCGAAGACGCGGGTGCGGCCGGTGGAGGTATTCGCGGAGGCCTCGCTGGTCGAGGCCGAGCCGCTCACCGGGCGGACGCACCAGATCCGCGTGCACCTGCTGTCGGAGGGACACCCGTTGCTGGTGGATCACCAGTACGGGCGTGCCGAGCCGTTGAAGGCGAAGGATCTGGGCGGAGCAGGGGACGAAGAGCTCCTGGCGAGGACTCCGCTGCACGCGGCGAGGCTGGAGTGGCCAGCGCTGCCGGGAGTGGAGGCAAGAGCGCTGGAGTCCCCGCTGCCGGAGGACATGGCGAGAACCGTGGAACTCCTGCGCAAGGCCCCCACGCGAGCTGGCTGAGTCCCGTGATTGCTCACCGGATGCCGTGAAACTCGTCCACGCGCTGGAGCCCGGAGCTCTGCCCATGGCACACCGCGCAGGAAGCACGTCCGTCAGCCGGGCGGCGGGAGACGAGCGCATAGCTCAACTCACCCTCGGACCAGGAGATGACGTGATAGCCGTGCATCTCGCGCGACTCGAAGCGGACACTGCGGAACACCTCGGTGCGCGACTCTCCTGACGGCCTGCCGGCATAGGGCCGCGGCGCGATGGCGAGGCTCACGGGCTCACCCTCCCTCCGGTAGCTCACGACGGCCGCATAAGCGCCGTCGAGTGTGACCATGCGTGCTCCGTCGAGCTTGAGCGTGGAATCATCCAGCTTCGGCAGCACCACCTGGAACGGGAGCCGCTCCGACAGGAGAGAGGAAAGCCGGGTGGGATCCCGCTCGGCGACATCCAGGGGCAACAAGCCCTGCTCGAGCCCCTCGTGGGTGAGCACGGCTGCCTCGGCGAGCGAGGAGGCCTTGGCCGTGGAGCCCGGCACGAGGAACACCACCAGCGCCGCGGCGAGGGCGGCCAGCGCACCACCCAGCGCCACGAGGCGGCGGCGGGGGCGCCGGTCGGCCCGAAGCGACTCCACGCTCCGGCGCAGCCCGGCGGGCACAGCGGCGGGAACATACGCACTCCGCACCACCGAGCGGAGGTTTCTCAAGTCCTCGGCCTCTCGCGCGCAGGCCGGGCAGGACTCGAGGTGCCGCTCGACATCGCCGCGGGGCAGGGGAGTCGCCTCACCGTCGAGGTACGCGGACAGGAAGGTCCGCACCGATTCGCACGAGGGGCTCATTTCACATCCCGCCGATCTCCGCCCGGAGCGACGTCTTCCGTTCTGGGTAACAACGCCTCCTTCAACGCCAATCTCCCCCGATGCAAGCGCGACATCACCGTGCCCGCCGGTACATCCAACACTTGTGAGATCTCACGATAGCTCAGTCCCTGGAGATCTCGCAGCACCACCACCTCCCGCAGCTTCAGCGGCAGTTCCTGGATCGCGGCGTCGAGCTGGGCGGGCGTCACCGCCTTCCACTGCACGGGCTCGGGCGAGGGCTCCGGAGGGAGCGCCTCCTCGACCAACTCCACCTCCGGATGCCGGGATTGATCCCTCCGGCGCGTGCGGAAGAGGTTGTGGAGGATCGTCAGGAGCCAGGCACGTAGCGAGGTGCGCTGCTCGTAACGATCCGCCGCGGCCAGCGCCCGCACGTACGTGTCGTGCGTGAGGTCCTGCGCATCCGCCTCGCTGCCGCACAGCCGGAGGGCGGTGTCGAAGAGCGCCGGAAGGTGTTGAACGGCCTCCTCGTCGAACGAGGGGTTGCGTCCGCTTCCCTTGGCGCTCCGTCGGATCCACATGGCCCGTGCCGTGTCTCGCGCTCAGTGTTTGCCGTACTCCAACTTCACACCCTTCCGCTGGGCGTAGATGTACGCCTCCATCGCCTTCATCCGCGGGTCGTCCTCGGCGAGCGGCTTGCCGCGGACGGGGTTCTCGATGCACCAGTTGATCATATCGCGCAGGAGCGCCACGCGGCCCAGCTGCACCTGGTACTTCGGGTAGGTCTCCGGATGGGTGTTGGATGCGTCCGGGTGGCACATGTCGCAGGAGACCGCCACGGTGCCGCCGAGCTCCTTCGCGTCGTGGAAGACCCGGTGCCCCTCCTGGACGATCTGCTCGGTCGAGGCCTTCCACAGGGCCTCGTCCCGCGCGCTGAACGCGCCGTAGGTGTGTCCCGCCTGGACGTTGGCGTCCTGCTTCTGCTGAACCTGATCCGCGCCCGACGCGGCGCTCGGGCCCTTGTTGGAGCCCGGAGCCTTGGCGGCCGGAGGAGGCGAGGGGGGCTGGGCCTGCGCCACGGTGACGGGGCCGTCCCACCGGGCGTCCGGGTTCTTCTTCCGCCACTGCAACATGAGCTGGTTGGAGATCTCCTGCGCCTGATTCCTGTCGATCTTCGCCGGATCCTTCACGCCCTCGACCTCGAGCGTCGTCTCGCCGTCGCACAGCGCGATCACGACGTCGCCGTCCGCGGACTTCGGGACCTGGTGCTGGGGAGGAGGCGCGTCCTTCTTGACCGGAGCGGAGCCGAGTGAGAGGAGGCCGAGGGCGGCGAGCGCCGCGATACCGAGTGACTTGCGCGCGTTCATCGTGAGGGCTCCTAGTAGGACGGAAGCTTCGTCGCCGCCGGACGATCGTTCTTGCCGTTGGAGGTGAGGTAGCCGGAGCGGATGGTGACGGGGTTGCGGTCCCAGAGGTTGTAGAGCTTGTCCACCAGACCGGCCTCGAGCACATCGAAGCGGCCATTCCCGCAGCCGTCGAAGTTGCTGAAGGGATCGGTCCGGTTCATCTGCACCGTCAGGGCGGGGAGTCCCTCGGGGGCGTACGGCCACGGCCACGCGGTGGAGAGCATCCCGTGGAAGCTGATGTTGGCGATCCGGTTGCTCAGCATCTGGTGCGTGTGGCCGTGGATGACCGTGACGTTCTCGAAGGGGCGCAGGAGCGCCTGCACCTCGTCCGCGTCCTCCGTCCAGAAGTTCCACGGCCGGTAGTATTTGTAGAGCGGCGAGTGGCTGAAGATGATCAGCGGGGTCTTCTTGTCCACCTTCTCCAGATCCTTCTTGAGCCACTCACGCCCCGCGGCGCCGACCTCGAAGCGCGACTGGAGGCCGTTGTCGAGCCCCGCCACCGTCTGCATGCGCTCCTCGGGAGACATGCCGCGCTCGGTCCAGAAGTCCTTCTCGTTCACGCTCATCAGCGTGACGAAGTGCACGCCCTTGTGATCGAACGAGTACTGCGGCTCGCCGAAGAGCGCGCGCCAGTGCTCGCCCATGTCGAGGAACCAATCGTGCTCGCCCACCATCATGCGGACGGGCGCCTTGAGGCCCTTGAGGATCTCCTTGCCGAGATCCAGCTCCTCCTTCTTGCCGAGCTGGGCCAGGTCCCCGCCGAAGAGGACGAAGTCCGGCTGGGGATCCAACCGGTTCACGTCGTCGACCGCGCGCAGGATGGAGCGCACGAAGCGGTCATTGAGCTCCTTCTTGTACAGGTGCGTGTCCGAGATGTACGCGAAGGTGAAGCGCGGCTTGGACGGGGCCGCGGAGGCCACGTCGATGAGCTGGAAGCTATGGGGCGAGACGAGGGCCTTCGCCGCCGCGATGCCCGCCGAGATGCCGGCGAGCTTCATGAAGGACCGGCGGTCGAGCTGCTTGAGTCCCTCGAAGAAGGCGTCGCGCTCCTCGTAGTGCCGGGTCTCGATGCTCTTGATGGGCTTGCGCATGGGTCACTTCTCCGTGGGGCGGACGGGCCCATAGAGGCCCAGCTCGGCCGGGTTCTTGATGTCGGTGTTCGGATTGGGCGCCAGATCGCCGAAGCTGCCCTTCTTGCCCAGGGCCGCGGCGGTGTCGCGCTCGGGGCGGTTGTTCTTGCGAGCGCGCTGGTTCGACTGCTCCTGCTTCTCCAGCGCCGCGAGGTCGTCCGACGTGAGGGCGTACATGAAGGCGACCAGGTCATCGATCTCCGGCTCGGTGAGCCCCAGCCGCTGCATGCCTCCGTCGAGGTACGGGTTGGCGATGCCTCCCTTGTTGTAGTGGTCGACCACGTCCCATAGCGTCGCCAGCGAGCCGTCGTGCATATAGGGACCGGTGACGCCCACGTTGCGCAGCGTCGGCGTCTTGAAGCCGCCGATGTCGTTCTCGCTCTTTGTCACCAGGAACCGGCCCAGCTCCGAGAACTTCGTCTGCAGGGCGAGTTCGTCGATCTGCTTCTCGTCCCCGGTGCGCACGACCCGCACCGCCTCCGAGGCGAGCTTCACGAAGTCCTGCTTGTGCGCCGCGATGCCGATGTTGTGGAACTTCTGATCCGAGAAGAGGGGAGAGACGGCGTTGCCCGCGTGGCAGGTATTGCAGCGCGCCTTGCCATTGAAGAGGGCCCAGCCGCGCTTCTCCGAGGCGTTGAATGCCTTCGAGTCGCCGACGAGGAACCGGTCGAAGCGGGCGTTGCCGGAGTATTGCATCCGCTCGAAGGCCGCGATGGCCGCGGCGAGGTCAGTGGCATTGGGCTCGCGGCCAAAGGCCTTCTGGAACGCCGTCGTGTACTCGGGAAGGCCCTTCACCTTCGCCACCACTGCTTCCGGCGAGGGCATGCCCATCTCGATGGGATTGAGGATGGGCAGGATGGCCTGGTCCTCGAGCGTTCCCGCGCGCCCGTCCCAGAACTGCGTGGCATTGAAGAGCGCGTTCAGGACCGTGGGGCTGTTGCGCTGGCCCACCTGATTCTTGATGCCGACGGAGGTGGCCTTTCCATCGGTGAACGCGCGCTTCGGATCATGACACGTCGCGCAACTCACCGAGTCATCGGCGGACAGCCGTTTGTCATTGAAGAGTTTTTCTCCCAGGCCTACCCGCTCCGGGGTGGGCCGCCGGTCCGGGGGGACCGAGATGTCGTACAACGCCGAGGACACGCCGATGGGAAGCTTCGGGGGCGATGCTTCGCCCGCGAGCGCGGTGCCGCCCCATGCGAGCACCGCCAGGCAAGTGAGCGCTTTCATGATCACCTCGATGGGAAGAACTCCGATCACCGCGCTTATTCCGTTGGATTTTCGTGAGGGCTCTCACCCGCCGGGAAACTCCATTGGCCTCTCCCTGGAAAACAAGTAAGCAAGGAACCCCTCGACATTCAGGAGGTGGTTCATGCGAAGCATCAGGACGGCCGTGGTCGCGCTGTGCGTCACGCTCACGTGGGCACCCGCGGCGCTCGCGGGACAGAGCGCCTTCGTCCGCTGGCGGGCGAGCCAGGGCAACTTCTCCTCGTGGCAGCGCAGTGGGGTGAGCCTCGCGACGGATGGCTCGCTGCAGGTGGATCCCCAGACGGCCGTGGCCGGCACGGATCCCTACGCGGCCGGTGCCTATAACGGGGGCAACTTCTACAACGGAGGCAGCTTCCGCGTCGGCGAGGCCACCAGTCCCGTCATGACGAACGGCTTCGCCTTCCGCGAGGCCATCGCCTCCTGGGAGGCCGAGACGCCCTCCGGCACGTGGGTGGAGACGCAGATCCGCGCGCAGATCTCCGGCGTCTGGACGAAGTGGTACAACCTGGGCGTGTGGGCCGCGGATGGCGCGACGGTGCGCCGCCACTCGGTGGCCTCGCAGTCGGACAGCAATGGGTACGTGGGCACCGACACGCTGATCATCAGCAACAAGAAGTCACCCACGGTCTTCCAGCTCAAGGTGCGGTTGTTCAGCGCGGACGGCATCGCCACCCCGCGCGTGCGCGCCAGCGCCGTCACCCTCTCCACCGCGCCGGAGAAGAGCCCGGCCACCTTCCCGGGCAACTCCGCGCTGTGGAACCAGGTGATCGACATTCCCCAGTGTTCGCAGATGGTCTACCCGGATGGGGGCGAGGTCTGGTGCAGCCCCACGTCCACGTCCATGGTGCTCGGCTACTGGACGGGTGACACCGGCGCCTGCGAGCCCCGGGTGCGCGCGGCGGTCAGCGGCGTGTATGACTGGATCTACCGCGGGCACGGCAACTGGCCCTTCAACACCGCCTATGCCGCCACGAAGGGATTCCAGGCCCACGTGACGCGCTTCACCGGCTTCCACCAGCTCGAGCCGTGGATCGCCGCCGGGGTGCCCGCCATCCTCAGTGTCGCCTGGGCCAAGGGCGAACTCACCGGGGCACCCATCGAGTCGACGGCGGGCCACCTGATCGTCCTGGTGGGCTTCGACGCGGCCGGCAACCCGGTGGTGAACGATCCCGCCGCCGCGAGCGACGCCACGGTGCGCCGCACCTACCTGCGCTCCCAGCTCGAGCCTCTGTGGCTCAAGGCCTCGGTCGGCACGGCGTACCTCATCTACCCCACGGACTGGCCGGTGCCCGCGCTCTAGGCGGCGCCCTTGCCGAGCCGGGCGAGCCGCTCGGCGATCTCCGGAGCGGAGCGGACCTCGGCCAGCGCGGGCTCCTGGCCGAGCGTCTCGAAGTCGTCGTAACCCGCCTCCAGCGCGCGGTTGAGCCACTCGGAGGCGCGCTCCCCCTGGCCGGCGCGGGCGTGGTTGCGGGCGGCCTGGTACGCATCCTCCGCGCGGCCCGCGGTCTCGAAGGCGGTCGCGTGGAGCGCCGCCGCCGCGCCGAAGTCACCCCGGGCCGCCGCCACGCCCGCCAGCAGCGCATCGCGCTTGCCCGGCGCCTTCCACGAGAAGTCCCGGGCAATGCGCTCGGCCTCGTCCAGGCGCTGGGCCCCCACCAGCAGGCGCACCGCCAGCGCGGCCACCGCCTCGGTGGGCTCCTTCTCCAGCGCGGCGAGCGCGTGGGGCAGGGCGCGATCTGGCAGACCCGTGGCCTCGAAGGCCATGGCCAGACTGAAGGGACGGGCGGCCTGGGGTGGATCCACCTTCTCCAGGTGGGAGAGCGCCGAGCGGGGATTGCCATCCGTGAGCGCCACCCAGGCGAGCAGATCCCTCACCGCGTTGCTCTCCTCGCCGGGCTTGGCGGCGGACAGGGCCAGGTGTCCCAGCCGGGCCGCCTCGCTCTCGTTGCCGGAGCGCAGCGCCTGCCAGGCGCGGGCGAGTGCATCCGGCTCGGGGTCCGCGACCTTCATGGGCTGCAGGGGCTTGATGTCCCGAGCCACCTTGAGGGCCTGCCAGCAGCCGTAGCCCATCCAGCCGAACATGAAGGCGGTGTAGAAGAGGCGGACGCTCACCGACAGGGCGACCACTCCGCCAGCGGTGATGACGCCGATCCACAGGGAGATGCGCTGCCGCGAGGGCCCGAGGATGCCGCGCATCACGTGGCCTCCGTCCAGCGGGGGAACGGGCAGCAGGTTGATGATGCCCCACGCGAAGTTCACCCACATCAGGTCGCGGAAGATGACGATGCCCAGGGGGCTGCGCGGAGGCATCATCATGTTGACGCCGATCATCAGCCCGCCGAAGAGGAAGCCCGCGAATGGCCCGGCCAGGGAGACGGCCACGTCCCGCCAGCGGCTGAGCGCCCGGTCGGGGAAGGTCAGTCCGCCCATGGAGTAGAGCCGGATGGCCGCCACGTCGCAGCCCAGGCTCATGGCCATGAGCGCGTGTCCCAGCTCGTGCACGAGGATGGACACGAAGACCACGCCCACCCAGGACAGCATCTCCATCGGGCTCCGGCTCCCGTACATGCCGAACAGGGCCGTCACCACCCAGAAGCTCGGATCGACCACGACGGGGATGCGGCCGAGGTTGAAGTGCAGGGAGAAGGGGGAAGAGGAGTCGGTGCTCATGTGCCTCGTGAAACCGTTACTGGGAGACCACCTTGAAGGAGTTCGAGGTGGCGCCGTTGCCCTCGTCGTCCTGGACCACGACGAGGAAGTTGTTGCCAGTCGCGTCGATCGTGAGCTCCTCCTGGCGAATGCCTCCGGAGAAGGAACCGCTGCGAATGGAGGAGATCTTCGTGCTGCCGTTATCGTAGACGCTCACCGTCACCGAGCCCTCGAATTGCTCCGCATTCGTGCCCGCCGCGTGGATGGTGACGGTGAAGGGCTGATTCTGGTTCTGGTCCTTGATGGGTTCGAGCCAATAGCCGCGCACCGGCTGGTCGATCCAGGGCTTCACTTCGTAGGCGTCGGAGAGGGTGGCCTCGCGTCCGTCCCCCAGCGTCACCCGGATGTCGTAGCGGCCGACGTCCAGCCCTGGGCCCACGGTGCCCTGGAACTGGCCGTGGCCCAGGTACGTGTCCAGCGCCACCTTCTGCGTGCCGATCTCCAGCGTCGGCTGTTCGATCATCTGGACCGACTTCCTGCCGTAGTCCACGAAGAAGCGCGGATCCGTGTCGAGTTGCACGGTGACGAGCTTCGACTCGTAGTTGAGCTGCTCCGCGGGCGAGATGGAGAGGATGGTGGGAGCCTGGAGAGGCGGCTCGGTCGCGCACGCGCACAGCAGCGCCAGGAGGAGGGGCAGGACATTCCTCATAGTGCGTACCTCACTCCCAGGGATGCGGATACGCCGCCGAGCTGGGCGTCGATCTCGCTCGCCTGAGCCGCGGCGTAGCTGCCGCGCAGCTCGAACAGGGCACTCAGTGAGCCAAAGCGCCAAGCGGCCTGGGCGGCGACGAAGCCCATGAACGTCCGCCCCTGTTGGATGCGTGGTTCCGTGAAGAAGGAGCTCGTCACGCGCTGCTCGTAGAACGTCACGCCAGCTCCCACGCGCCCGTGGAGGGACAGGGGGCCGCGCTCGAAGGCCAGCACGCGGGCGGACAGCAACAGGGGCAGGGCCACCACGCGAGAGTCCAGCGGCCCCAGCGGCTCCACGAGGGGATGGGTCACGGACTGGCGCAGGCCGGACTCCACCTCCAGCGCGAAGCGGCCCCCGAGCGGGGGCAGGCGGTAGCCCAGGCCCACCGAGGCCAGGGGCCCGCGGTTGTCGCCGCCCGCGAGGAAGCCACCGGCCATCAGGTGGACGGACAGGTTGCCCAGGTAGGTCCTCCAGTCCACGGGGGGCTCGGGCGGCTTCACCACGGGAGGCGGCGCGACCACGGGAGGCGGCTGCGGAGGAGGGACGTGGGCCACGATGGGGGCCGTCACCGGGACCGTGACGCGCGCCGCGCCGGTGCCGTCCTTGCGGTGGGCGTCCACCACGACGGCGGTGGCTTCGGGCTCCGGCTTCACGCGGAACACGCCCGGAGTCTGCGCCTGCTCCTCCACGCTTCCGCCCTGCACCTGAAGGTTGAGCTCCGAGCCCGGCATGGGCTGCTCGCCGAGCACCACCAACCACCCGGCGCCGTTCACCGTGAGCACGTCGGGGCTGATGAGCGCGAGCAGGGGCTGCTCGGGGGGCACATCGAGCCGGGCGGTTCGATCGGTCTGCTGGCCCTTGGCCGTGGCGAGCACACGCGCCTCGCGCACCCCGGGGGGCACCTCCACCTGCACCTGGGCGCGGCCCTTGCGGTTGGTGCGCACGGGGCCGAAACGCATGTCGGCCACCTGCACCACCACCTCGGCGCCCGCGCCCACGTCCGTGGCCACGTCCAGCGTCGTGCGGCCCAGCAGAGGAACGTGCATCGTGGTGACTTCCGGCGGGCCTTCGGGCGAGTCCACCCAGAAGGCGAGCACTGCCAGGAGCGGATAGCGGATGTCCGGGGGAATCCACCGGTACGCATACTCCCCCCGGGCGGTGGCGGGCAGCGGCAACAGGCTGCCCGTGGAGGCCACGGCCCGGAGTGGAGGCGTACCTCGCGGCACCTTCACCTGCACCACCACCGCCTTGTCCCGGCCGAGCACCACCCGAGCGGGGGTGGCCGTCACCGGGAAGGGGGCCGCCACCGCCAGGGGCGACAGGGTGAGCAGCAGGAGGACGAGGAGCGACGCACGCATACGAGGGGGCCTACCGTCCAGCCTCCCCGGCGCCTCTGTCAACCCTCAGCGGGGCTGGCTGGCGGAGAAGCAGGCTCTTCCGGCGTTCCAGCCTGCGGCTTGTCCGCTGGGCCCGTAGCTTTCGCGCTGGGCGGGCTGAAGACCGGCTTCTCGGTGGGGGCGCCGGCGCGGCCGTGGACGAGCGTCTTCGTCTCCGACTTGAAGGTGATGTCTACCTTGTCCCCGCGGACGGCCGTCACCAGCCCCAGCCCGAAGGTGGGATGCTGGATGACCTGATCCATCTGGTAGGTATCCTTGGGGCTGTAACGAGGCGCGTTGGCGATGTCCTTGCCCGCGAGCTGCTCCTCGAAGGAGATGATCACCTTCTCCTCGCTGGATCTGCTGGCTCGGGGGGCGCGCGTGCCACCGGTGCCACCGCTGCTCGAGCGGGACGCGGAGGGGCTCGGCCTGTCCGTGGTGCCCGGCGCGGAACGGAAGGCGTGGTCTCCGTTGCAGGTGTTGCAGCGGACTCGAGCGATCTTCGTGCCCACCATCGCGAGGATGGTGTGGGCAAGCGTGAGCCGGCACCGGGTGCAGAACGCGTCGACCTCGCCGCCGACCTTGTGTTGGGTCGCCATGACTGTGTGCTTCTCGCTTCTCTGGGGAAGGGGGGATGAAAAAGGGGGGCGGAACATAACGGCAAGTGGTCACGGGAGAAACCCCCTTTGTGACCTCCGGAGTCCGCGCCTGGACGCCCGGGGTGCCGGGAGGCGGAGGGGGGCTTCGGGGCCAGAGCGATTGCTTGTGCCGGGAATGGGGCCACGTAGAGTAGGGCCCACCCGTGGCATCCGAGAACGCACAGAAGGCGGAGCAGCCCCAGCAGCCCTCCCTGCTCGTCCAGACAGTCGAGGACGTGGGGCGGAGCGCCATCTCGAAGGTGGAGGAGCTGGGCAGCCTCGTCACGCTGGGGTTCGACGTGGCCCGCTGGGGGGTGCGCCGGCCCTTCCGGTGGATCAACCTCTTCTCCCAGCTGGACTTCGTGGGGGTGGGCAGCGTCTTCATCGTCCTGCTCACGGGGCTCTTCACCGGCATGGTGTTCGCCCACCAGTCCTCGCGCGCCTTCGAGATGTTCGACGCGGAGAGTCTGGTGGGACCTACCGTGGCGCTGGTGCTCACGCGCGAGCTGGCCCCCGTATTCTCCGCGCTGATGGTCACCATGCGCGCCGGCTCCGCCATGTGTACGGAGCTGGGCACCATGCGCGTCACCGAGCAGGTGGACGCCCTGGAGACCATGGCCGTCAACCCCATCCAGTACCTCCTGGTCCCCCGGGTGCTGGCCGGCCTGTTCATGGTGCCCATCCTCACGCTGCTCTTCGACACCTCCGGCATCCTGGGCGCCTACGTCGTGTCGGTGGGCACCAAGGGGGTGTCGGCCGGTACCTTCATCGCTCGCACCCAGCAGTGGTTGGACGCGGTGGATGTCTACGAGGGCCTCATCAAGGGCGCCGTCTTCGGCCTGGCGGTGACCCTTGTTTGCTGCTTCAAGGGTTTCAACGCCTCGGGCGGTGCCAAGGGGGTGGGCAAGGCCACCACCGAGGCCATGGTATCCAGCGCGCTCACCATCTTCATCCTCGACTTCATCGTCGGGGTGCTCCTGCACTGATGTCGGACACGACCCCCCGGGCGATGATCGAGATCATCGACCTGCACAAGTCCTTCGGCCAGCATCAGGTGCTCACGGGCATCAACCTGTCCGTGTCGGCGGGCAACACGTGCGTCATCCTCGGGGGAAGCGGCTCGGGCAAGACGGTGCTGATGAAGCACATGATCGGCCTGCTCAAGCCGGACCAGGGCCAGGTCGTCATCGACGGCGAGGACGTCGTCCCCATGGGTGCCGACGACCTTGAGCGGGTGCGGCACAAGTTCGGCATGGTGTTCCAGGCCGCCGCCCTGTTCGACTCCATGGACGTCTACGAGAACGTGGCCTTTCCCCTGCGCGAGCACCGGACGATGCCCGAGCCGGAGATCCGCAAGCTCGTGAGGTCGAAGTTGGATCTGATGGGCCTGCCGCAGAGTGTGGAGCGGAAGTTCCCGGCGGACCTGTCCGGCGGCATGCGCAAGCGCGTGGGCCTGGCACGCGCCATCGTGATGAATCCGAAGATCGTCCTTTATGACGAGCCCACCACGGGGCTGGATCCCATCACCACCGACTACGTGGACGAGATGATTCTCGCGGCGCAACGAGAGCTGGGCATCACCAGCGTCGTCATCAGTCACGACATCGCCTCGGCCTTCAACATCGCGAACCAGATCGCCTTCCTCAGCAAGGGCGTCATCCTGGAGCAGGGACCCCCGGAGCAGGTGCGCGCCTCGCAGCACCCGACGGTGAAGGTCTTCCTCCAGACGTGGTTCGGAAAGAACGATTAGGAGCGACCCCCGGTGAAGAAGCTCGTCACACCGTTCCGAGTAGGCCTGCTGGTGATCATCGCCGGCGGAGCCCTCTTCGGCTTCATCCTGTTCACCCGCAAGGGCGGGCTGGGCAAGGACGAATCCATCCAGGCCCACGCCTACTTCCGGGATGCCTCGGGCCTGGGGCCCAAGAGCCGCATCCAGATCGCCGGCATTCCCGTGGGCGAGGTGGAGAGCGTCAAGCTGGAGGGCACCCGCGCCCGGGTGACGGTGCGCATCCGCCGCGACGTGGCCCTGCACCAGGACGCCGCCCTGTCCAAGCGCTCGGAGTCCCTGCTGGGCGACTACCTGTTGGATCTCAACCCCGGCACCGAGATGACGCCCCCCATGGAGGACGGAGGGGAGATCCGCAAGGTCGTCGACGTGCAGGGCATGGAGGCCGTGTTCGCCACGCTCAGCCAGATCACCGCGGACATCCAGCAGGTGACGGGGGCTCTGCGCGACGTGCTCGGCGGAGACAAGGGGGCCGGTTCGCTCGAGCGCATCGTCGACAACCTGGTGCGCCTGTCGGACTCGGTGGACCTGACGGTGCGCGCCAGCTCCGAGCGGCTGGACGCCATCCTGCGCAACTTCGAGGGCGTGAGCTCCGACGTGCGCGGCATCACCGCGTCCAACGAGGAGAGCGTCCGGCGGATCGTCCAGAACATCGAGTACATCACCCACGACACCCGCGAGGTGCTGGGCACGGTGCAGAAGATCGTCGGCAGCGGCGGGGAAGGGGACCTGAAGGAGAGCGTGGCCAGCCTCAAGCAGACGATGAACCGGCTGGACAGATCCTTGGCCAACATCGAGGAGATCACCACCCGGGTGAAGAATGGCGAGGGCGCCGTGGGCGCGCTGGTGGCCGACAAGCGCCTGGGCCAGAAGCTCTCCGAGTCCGTCGAGGACCTGTCCGACTTCTCCTCCAAGCTCACCGGGTTGCAGACGGAAGTGGGCCTGCAGGCCACCTACCTGGTGGCGCAGGGGGCCTCGAAGAACAGCCTGTCGCTGCGGCTGGCTCCCAAGCCGGACAAGTACTACCTGCTGGAGCTGGTGGATGATCCGCGCGGCACCATCGAGACGCAGACGGTGCAGACCAACCCGCCGAACTCGGGCGAGCCGGTCATCCAGCAGCAGAAGATCACCAAGGAAGGCTTCAAGATCAGCGCGCAGTTCGCCAAGCGCTACTACTTCACCACGCTGCGCTTCGGCATCATCGAGTCCACCGGCGGCGTGGGTGCGGACTTCCACTTCTTCAAGGATCACCTCACGCTGAAGATGGACGCCTTCAACTTCTCCGTGGACGAGCTGCGCTACCCGCGCATCCGCGCCTCGCTGAAGGCCCAGGCCTTCGACCGGCTCTTCATCACCGCCGGCATGGACGACATCCTCAACGATCCCAAGCGCGACCTGAACACGCGCCGCATGCTCGCCGGCCGCGACTTCTTCTTCGGTGGCGGCATCTACTTCACGGATGACGATCTGAAGGCCATCCTGCCAGTCGTTCCCAAGCCCTGATGTGGCTGCCGACTCCGGATGGCTTGACCTGACCTGTTGAAAAGTCGTACCTCGCACGGGCACGGGCCGTCCCCTGGGAGCCCCGTGCCTGTTTTTCGGCCTCTCTCCCTGGAACGCCCATGTCACTTCTCGTCGTTGGCTCGGTTGCGCTGGATTCGGTGGAAACCCCCTTCGGGTTGAAGGAAGACGTTCTCGGGGGCTCCGCCACCTACTTCTCCACCTCGGCATCTTTCTTCGCCCCCACGCAGATCGTGGCGGTGGTGGGGGAGGACTTTCCCCAGGCCCACCTGGACTTCCTCCGGGCCAGGGGAGTGGACCTCGAAGGTGTCACCCGGGAGAAGGGCCGCACCTTCCGCTGGAAGGGCCGCTACGGCTTCCAGCTCAACGAGGCCGAGACGCTGGACACCCAGCTCAACGTCTTCCAGTCCTTCTCGCCCCGTCTGCCCGAGAAGTACCGCGACGCCCAGTTCGTCTTCCTGGGCAACATCCACCCCGAGCTCCAGTCCCAGGTGGTGGACCAGGTGAAGGCGCCCAAGCTGGTGGCCGCCGACACCATGAACTTCTGGATCAACGGCAGCCGCCCGGCGCTCCTCAAGACGCTCAAGCGCGTCAACCTGCTCTTCGTCAACGACGCCGAGGCCCGCCAGCTCTCCGGTGAGCACAACATCGTCCGCGCCGCCCGCGCCGTGCTCGCCATGGGCCCCCAGCGCGTGGTGGTCAAGCGCGGCGAGTACGGCGCGCTCCTCTTCGAGCACGACCACGTCTTCGCCTGCCCGGCCATGCCCCTGGCCGACGTGTTCGACCCGACCGGCGCCGGAGACACCTTCGCCGGCGGCTTCATGGGCACGCTCGCCACCGCCCCCCGTCTGGACAACGAGGTGCTGCGCCGCGCCATGGTGATGGGCAGCGTCATGGCCTCCTTCACCGTGGAGAAGTTCAGCCTCGAGCGTCTGCGCGAAGTGAGCCGCCCGGAAATCCGCGCCCGCTTCGCCGAGTTCAAGCGCCTCACGCACTTCGAGGACCTGGGCCCGCTGGACGGCTAGCCGGCCCGGGGTGGGGGCCGCAGACCCATCTTGACGGAATTTTACACTGGCACTAATCTCCGCCCTTGCGAATTCAGGAAAGAGCGGCGGGTTGTCGGTGGGTCAAGGGCGTCTCGGCCGCGCTCCGGAGGGCAAGCGGGTTGCAGACGGAGAACCGAAAGCACGAACGTTTCCCCTCTCGCCTGCGGTGCTGGTGCGAGGCGGAGAACATCACCCTCTACGCGCGCATCGTGAATCTGAGCGAGGGGGGGTTGTTCCTGAAGACGAACACGCCTCTGGACACGGGGCGTAGGACCCTGCTGAGGTTGAGCGGCGGGGAGGTGCGAGAGGTGATGGCCGAGGCCACGGTGGTGTGGAGTCGGCCACAGCGGCAGGAGAAGGGCCCCCCCGGAATGGGTCTGAGGTTCGAGGGCCTGGAGCCTGGCGCGCTGGCACAGCTGCGGCGCATCATTTCCCAAGAGCAGCGAGGACCCACGTTCGGGAACTGAGCCCGGGCAGGGGAAACCGGCGAGACCACCATGCGAATCGCGATCATCTCCGACATCCACTCCAACATCGAGGCGCTGACGGAGGTGCTCCGCGTCACGGAAGAACAGAAGGTGGATCGGATCGTGTCGCTGGGGGACATCGTGGGCTATGGGGCCTCGCCCAACGCCTGCTGCGACCTGGTGCGCTCGGTGACCGAGGTGACGTTGCTGGGTAACCACGACGCGGCGGTGGCCGGGCGGATGGACTACTCGTACTACTACGACGCCGCCCGCCACGCGCTCGACTGGTCCGCCAGCGTGCTGTCCGACGAGAACATGGAGTGGCTCAAGAGCCTGCCCTACACGTACCGGATCGGGGACGTGGGCTTCAGCCACGGCTCGCCGGTGGAGCCCAAGGCGTACGAGTACATCTTCGCGCTGGAGCAGGCGCGGGAGCTGGCCCCGTACGTGGAGCACCTGCCGGAGGTGACGTTCATCGGGCACAGCCACCTGTGCAAGGCGTTCGCTATTGGCAATGGCGAGGTGCACGACGTGGTGGCGCAGAAGTTCGGCATCCGCCGGGGCTACAAGTACATCATCTCGGTGGGCAGCGTGGGGCAGCCGCGGGACTACGACAACCGGGCGTGCTTCGTGATCTGCGACACCGGGGCGCGCACGGTGGAGTACATCCGGGTGGAGTACGACATCGAGTCGGCGGCGCAGAAGATCTTCGACGCGTCGCTGGCGCTGAACTTCGGCAAGCGCCTGTTCCTCGGGGTGTAGCCGCCGCGCGAGGGTGGCGCTTCGCGGTCATCCACCAGAAAAAGGGGCGCGGCAGCCCGGAAATGGCGTAGAAAACCGGCCCCGTGCGTACCTACGACTCCTTTTCCGGCCGGACGCTCGCCGGCCTCTTGATGGCCCTCCTGTTGGCGGCGGCCCCCGTGGCCTGCCGCAAGCCCGCCAAGCCCTCCGAGGCGTACGCCCAGGCGCATACGCGCTTCGGCAAGCTCTACGCGGAAAAGGGGGACGAGGCCTTCGTGGATCCGCAGCTCTCCGAGGTGGAGTCGCTGCTGGACCAGGTGCCGGCGGACAGCCTGGACGCGCGGGCGGCCGGTGATCTGCGCACCCGCATCCAGGTCGGCAAGCAGCAGGTCCAGGCCCGGCTCAAGGCCAAGGCCGATGCGCTCGCCAACGCGACCCAGCCGAGCCAGATGCCCTCCGGGTTCAACACCGCTCCCTCGACGCCCGCTCCCACGCGTTCCGAGCCTCCCCCCGAGGAGGAGTCCGACGCTGCTACCGATGCCGGAACGGCGGGCATGCCCGGGGTCGGCACCCCGGTGACCCAGCTGGCGAGCGGCTTCTCCGGTTGCTTCCAGAAGGGCGAGCCGCTGGAGGTGAAGGGCCGCGGAATGCGCGATCGCTGGGAATTGGCGGATCGCGCGGCGTGTCGCCAACAGTATGCCTCGCTCCAGGCCATGGTGATGATCGTCGAAGACGGCAAGGTGCTCGGCATGGTGCCGCGGAGCGCCATCCAGGAGGTCCCCGCCGACGGCGGCACGGGCAGCTCCACCCCGGATGGCGGTCGCTGAAGCGGGCTCGCGCATCTCAACTTCCAGAACCTTTCTCACAGAACCCCAGGTCATGAACGAACAGACCTTCATGAAGTTGATGCAGATCCTCCCCAAGTCCGCGCTGTCCACGGCGGTGGGGATGGCCACGCGCCTGCCCGCGCCGGCACCGGTGCACCAGGCGGCCATCAAGGCCTTCGCCAAGGCGTACAAGGTGGACCTCGCCGAGGCCGAGCACGCCCTGGAGCACTACCCCACGTTCGCGCAGTTCTTCACCCGCGGCCTGAAGACGGGCGCCCGCCCGGTGGATCCGGGTGAGAAGGTGGTCGTGTCTCCCGTGGACGGCGCCGTGTCCCAGGTGGGCTACGCCGAGCACGGGCGCGTCATGCAGGCCAAGGGCATCCACTACACCGTGGGCGAGCTGCTCGGGGACGAGGAGGCCGCGAAGCCCTTCCACGGCGGCGCCTGGACCACCATCTACCTGTCTCCGCGCGACTACCACCGCATCCACTCGCCGCTGGGCGGGAAGATCACCGGCTACGCCTACATCCCGGGCGAGTTCTGGCCCGTCAACCCGGCCTCGGTGAAGAACAAGCAGTCGCTCTTCTGCGTCAACGAGCGGCTCGTCACGTACCTGGACACGGTGGCCGGCCGGTGCGCCGTGGTGAAGGTGGGCGCCACCTGTGTGTCGCGCATCAAGGCCGAGTACGCGGACGTCATCACCCACCAGGGCAAGCCGGGCAAGGTGCACCGCTTCGACAGCCCCATTGCGGTGGAGAAGGGTGGAGAGCTGGGCCGCTTCGAGATGGGCTCCACCGTCATCCTCGTCTTCGAGCCGGGGCGCGTGAAGTGGGACGACAGCCTCCAGCCCGAGGCGGTGGTGCGCATGGGCCGGCGGATTGGAGTGATTCCGTGAGTCAGAAGGTTTCCGGCGTCAAGGGCATGAACGACATCCTCCCCGGCGACGTGGAGGTGTGGCAGCACGTCGAGAGCACCGCCCGGGACGTGTTCGGCCGCTTCGGCTACGCTGAGGTGCGCACGCCCACGGTGGAGGACACCGGGCTCTTCGTGCGCAGCGTGGGCGAGACGACCGACATCGTCGGCAAGGAGATGTACACCTTCGAGGACAAGGGCGGCCGCAGCCTGTCCCTGCGTCCCGAGGGCACCGCTCCGGCGGCCCGCGCGTACATTGAGCACTCCATCAGCAACCAGGAGCCGCTCACGCGCTGGTTCTACATGGGCCCCATGTTCCGCTACGAGCGGATGAAGACGGGCCGCTACCGCCAGTTCCACCAGATCGGCGCCGAGGGCTATGGCTCGAAGGAGCCCGCTCAGGACGTGGAGATGATGGACATGGTCGTGCAGCTCCTGCAGAAGCTGGGGCTGACGGACGTGTCGCTCAACATCAACTCGCTGGGCGACGACGCGTGCCGGCCCGCCTACCAGGAGCGGCTCGTGGAGCACCTGCGCGGGCACGCCAGCGAGCTGTGCGCGGACTGCCAGGTGCGCCTGGTGAAGAACCCGCTCCGGGTGCTCGACTGCAAGGTGGAGCGCTGCCAGCAGATCGCCAGCGCCGCGCCCAACATCCTCGAGTCGCTGTGCGAGCCGTGCCGCGCGCACTTCGGCGAGGTGCAGCGCAAGCTGGACGCGCTGGGGATCAAATACGTGGTCAACCCCCGCATCATGCGCGGGCTGGACTACTACACGCGTACCACCTTCGAGTTCATCGCCGCGCACCCGGCGCTGGGCACCGCCAGCACCGTGGGCGGCGGGGGCCGCTACGACAAGCTGGTGAAGAGCCTCGGAGGGCCGGACGTGCCCGCCGTGGGCTTCGGCCTGGGGTTGGATCGGCTCTGCCTGCTGCTCAAGGAGAGCGGCCAGAAGTACGGCCAGCCCGCGGATCTCTTCATCGCCGTGGCGGACGAGGGCTCGGCGGACGTGGCCTTCACGCTGGCCAGCCGGCTGCGCCGCGAGGGCCTGCGCGTGGAGTTCGACACGCGCGGCGGCAGCCTCAAGAGCCAGATGAAGCGCGCCGACAAGGTGGGCGCCACCTTCGCGCTGGTGCTCGGCGAGGCCGAGCGTCAGAGCGGCCAGGCCCAGCTCAAGCGCATGGCGGGGGGCGAGCCCCTGTCCGTGCAGCTGGAGAACCTGGCCCAGACCGTGCGCGAGGCGCTCGCGAAGCCCGCCGCGGCCTCCTGAGCGGCTCCAGAGCCGCTCCTAGCCGGGAAAACCAGAGAACCCCTTGTGAATCCAAGGGGTTGAACGGGCGGCCGGTTTGGTGTGTCCTGGCTGTGACGTTACAATTCCGCTCCAGTGATGCCACCAGGCTGGACGCGGGGACTTCGAGACGAGGGCCTGTGCTGGATTCTCATAAAGGGAGACAGCATGTGGCCCTCGTTGCGTTCGGGGGACCTGGCTGGCGTGGAGCCCCTGGCGGAGGCACCCCGCCCGGGTGAGGTGGTGCTCGCGCGCTTCGCGCATGCGCTGGTGGTGCACCGCGTGCGCAGCAGTAACGGGGACACCTGCGTGCTGCTCGGAGACAACGCGTGGGCGGAGGATCCGCCGCTGCCGCGTGCGCGAGTGCTGGGGCGGGTGAGTCTCGTGCGCCGGGGCGGTGAGGTGCTCGCGCCGGGCCGGTGGGATCACGGACCCCAGCGTTGGGGACGCTGGCGCGTGGTGGTGAAGCGCGGACTGGCGGCCCTGCTCCGGCGGAGGCGCGCATGAGCTTCCGGGCCGAGAGCATCCCCCGCCGGCGCGAGGGCTCGGACGGTCAGCGCTTCGGCGCGGACTTCGTGGTGATGGAGCCGGAAGGGCGGATGCTGCGGGGACTCAACGACACCGCGGCGCGCATCTGGGAGCTGAGTGACGGCAAGCGCACCGCGCGGGACATCGCTGGCGTGGTGGCGCTCGAGTACGGCGTGGACGTGGAGCGGGTGCTCGGGGACAGCCTGCGTCTGCTCGAGCAACTCGCGGGACATGGGCTGTTGGATGCGGTGGAGGTGCTTCGATGAGGGCGCTCGCGTTGGCGTCGGTGCTCCTGTGTCTGGCCGCCTGTGATGAGGGCCTTCCCCCGAGCCCTCCCGGGGGTGGAGGGGAGCCCCCGGCGGACCCCGGGCCCGGGGTCCCCCCTGTGGAGGTGTCGTGGAACGGCATCTCCCCGGTGGTGCGGCCCACGCCTCCACTGCCACCGCTCGTGGGCAGGGCGGAGGTGCTCTATGTGCCCGAGGGCACGCGAGGCCTGTCGGATGTGACCTCGGTGGAGGTGCGGCTGCGCGTGAGCGGCATCGTTGGCTCGGCGTCGGTGGACGCGGAGCTCCTGGCCCCCGGCCCCGCGGCGTACGAACGGCATACCCGGACGGTGGTGGCCGTCCCCACGGAGGAGCGCGAGCTCGTCTTCAGCCTGCCGGTAGCGGGGACGAACATTCCCATCCACGGCCTGAGTGGGACGTGGGAGGCGCGCTTCTTCGTCGATGGAGCGCCCCTGACCACCGTCACCTTCACCCTGGATCGCTGAGAAGGCGCCACCATGAACACACGCCTGCTCACGCTCCTGGCTCTGCTGCTGCCCGCCACCGCGCTGGCCCAGAACGCGTGGACCGTCACGCCCGTCGATGGCACCGCGGTGATGGGGGAGATCTCCTCGCTCGTCTTCGAGGTCCGCAACGCCTCCACCAGCACCCGGCCCATCAACGAGCTCAGCCTCGCCGTCGACGGCACCGCCTATGACATCGACGGCGGCGACGCCCCCGCGGGCTGGACGGTGGGCACCATCGATCGCAAGGAGCGCCGCATCACCTACCGGGCGAGTGGCTCCTGCAGCCCCGGGCCCCTGGGGCTCGCGCCGGGGGCCTCCGCGCGCTTCACCCTGCGGCTCGTGGGCATCGCGGCCAACGCCGACGTCACGGACGCTCTGGTGGGCGGGAACAATCAGAACAAGTCGAGCATGGCCTCGGACACGTGCCCCGGAGGCACCACGTTCTCCGGGAACCCGGCACTGGCGCGCTGGAAGCGCGTGGGCCTGTCCGCGACCGTCACGGCCCTGCCTCGGACCCTCCAGCTCGGGAGCGATGTCACGGTGCAGCTCGTCGTGGTGAACCGATCGCTGGCGAACCAGGGGAGCATCACCCCAAGCGGCCCGCTGGTGGTGGGCGGCGCGCGCTTCGACACGGTGGTGACGGCGTTCTCCCCGGCGTCGCTCTCCCTCGCGCCCGGTGCCACCGGGACCTTCACCGCGAAGCTGCGGGCCACGGGGGAGGGGACCGCTGCCTTCCAGACCTCGGCGGGCAACGGCACGGTGAGCTCCGCGCCGACCTCCTCGCCGCAGGTGAACGTGAGCAGCTTCCCGGCACTCGCCGAGGCGCTCCCCTCCAACATCATCTCCGGCGACACCGTCACGCTCCGGCTCACCGTGAGCAACCCGTCCACCGACAACTACCGGGACGTGGTGCCCCGCGCGCCGGCCTTCCTCGGCACCGCGGTGCCCACGCTCCTGAGCGGCCCCACGCCAGCGAAGTCCCCGGCGCTCAATGCCGGCACGTCCGTCAGCTTCGTCTGGAAGTACAAGGTGGAAGGGCCCGTGGGCTCCACATTCCAGTTCGAGGTCCAGTCGGACGCCACACGCTCGGGCTCCCCCATTTCCACCAGCCGGGTGCTCTCGGGGCAGGGGCGCATCGTGGAGCACCGGCTGTCCCTCGAGCCGGCCTCCGTCATCGGCGGCGCCACCAACCGCACGCTCCGCTACACCGTCTACAACGGCGGCACGGAGGAGATCCGCAAGGTGAAGCTGCTCACGCCCGACGCCACCTTCTTCCAGGTGTCGGCCACCCCCTTCGCGGGCGATGCCAGCGGGTGGAGCCCGAGAGCCGTCACCAGCAACCCGAAGGGCTACGAGTGGACCGCTCCCACCGGGCAGCCCGGCATCACCTCGGGCCAGAGCAGGAGCTTTTCCTTCGACTACGCCTCCATCGGCGCCGTCACCCGGGACACGACGTTCCTCCACCAGATGGAGCTCACGCTGGCCGACGGCTCCACCGTCTTCCGCGTGGACGCTCCCGTCACCGTCTTCGTCAACCGCGTGATACCCGAGGTGGACTCCCTGGTGGCGATCGCCGGCCAGGGTCGCAACACGCTCGTGTGGACCAACCCGTCCGATCATGACGGGGTGCTCGTGCTGCGCGCCGTGGGCGCCGCCCCCAACACCGCCCCCGAGCCGGGCCGGCGCTATGGGGCGGGCGAGGCGCTCGGCAACGCGACAGTGGTGTACTCGGATGAGCTGAGCGTGGCCTCCACCTTCGAGGACTCCGGGCTCACCAATGGCACGGCCTATGTCTACCGGATCCACAACCATGACGCGCTGTACCGGTACTCGCCCGGCAATGCGCCGCAGTCGCTCGGGTTGAAGTCCGTCCCCACCAGCCGAGGGCCCGGCCAGCCGCTGTGGTGCTACAGCGTGGGCTTCTCCACGTTGCAGCAGCCCATCACCGAGCTCGGCGTGGGCATCTTCACCTCCAACACCTCGGGCCGCGTGACGGCCAACCTGACGAATACATCCACGCCCTCGCTCGACGGCAACGAGCGCTGGCGGCCCGTGCAGCTCCAGGGCGCCGTGCAGAGCCGCTTCCCCGTCGTTCCGCTGTCCGGTCTGCCCGGGCAGTACATCCTCACCGGCGATCAGGCGGGCTACACGTACGCCATCCGCACCGACACCGGCGAGGTCCTCTGGCGGAGCACCACGCCGCTCGGCACCATCCAGTCCTTCCCGGTGGTGCAGCTCTACAACACCACCAGCACCAACGCGGCCTACAAGGCGGCCTTCCCCGGGCGAGACCTGGCCTTCTTCGCCACCCGGTTGAGCACCGGCACCAACAACACCGTGGTGGCGCTCGATGCCGCCACCGGCGCGCCCGTGTGGACGTACGCCCCGGGCGATCTCGGCATGGTGGGCGGGGGCATGTTGATCGACTACTCGTACAATCGCCTGTACGTGGGCGCCCGCTCCAATGGGGGCTCGCTCGCCTCGCTGCGCGTCCTGGACTCCCTCACCGGCACGGAGCTGGCCCGGCTGTCCCTCGGAGACATCGACCTCGGCATCGTCCGCTACGGCTCGACGACGCCCCTGGCGCTCGTGACGAACAGCGACGGCTCGGTGTACGGCATCGACATGGTGGGGATGACGGTTGCCTGGAGCGCGCCCGTGGCGAGCCGGCCCTCGGCCTCGGTGCCCGCGTTCTCCCAGTACGCCCGTCCGGTGAATGGCGGCTTCGTCGTGAGCATCCTGGGTGCCACCGATGCGGAGGGCCGGGTGGAGCGCTGGAGCGTCACCACCACCACCTCGGGCACCACGGTGAAGAAGGTCTGGTCCACCCCCATCCCGAGCCCGTCCGGGAACTTCTCGTTCACCAGCGGCGGCGTGCAGCGTCTCTACGTCGGCGGCAAGGACGAGAAGCTGCACGAGCTGGACTTCACCACCGGCGCGGACGGCAAGCAGGTCTCCCTGCCCGGTGCTCTGGCCATCGGCACGCCCACGGTGGACAACACCGTGTCGCGCCTCCACGTGGGCACCCAGGATGGGCGCGTCTGTGCCTTCCCGGTGCCGTTCCCCTGAGCCGCCCATGACGCGTGAGCCTGCTCCAGCCTCCGGAGGCACCCCGCCCGTGCCCGACCCGAAAGAGTCAGCACCGGCCTCGGGGACGCGCGTCTACGAGCCTCCCGCGGTGCTCTGGGAGCAGGCCTTCGTCGCGCTCGCGCAGGTGTCGTTCCACGAAGACTACGGCTGTGACATTCCCGGCTCGTGCTCGGACCTGCCGTGAGGAGCCTCCATCCCATGGGGTGACGCTCTCGTTGGCGGGCTGGACGGTGTCGCTCGAGCCCGAGGATCCGGCTCTGGAGGAGATGCTCGTCCGGGCCTTCCCGGCGTTCGTCACCTCGGCGCCGGCCAGGGCACAGGTCCGAGTGCTGCGCCCGACGACGCCACGTGTCGCCCCCACCGTGCGCGCCCTGCCCGAGCCCCGTCCCGCCCCCGGAGGAGGTCTGCGGGTGGAGGGAGAGGATTACACCGCGGACATCGCCCCCGAGGGCCGGAGCGCGCTCGTGACGGGCGAGGGCCGCTTCCCCGTGGACACGGTGTTGAAGGTGATGCTCGCCGGGGAGCTGGCGAGGCGCGGGGGTCTGTTGGTGCACGGGGTGGCGGTGGAGCGCGAGGGCCGCGCCGCCCTGTGGACGGGACCCTCCGGGGCGGGGAAGAGCACCCTGGGGGCGCTGTGGACGAGGGCCGGTGGCACGGTGTTGACGGACGAACTGGTGGCGGTGTGGCCCGAGGCAGGAGGCTGGCGTGCCGCCGGGACGCCGTGGAACGTGGGCGTTCCCCGGGAGGCCTCGCTGCGCGTGGTGGGGACGCTGGGCTGGGACGCGGCCTCGCGCTGGGAGCCACTCGGAGCGGGGGAGGTGGCCCGGGTGCTGCTGCTCAACGCGCTCCTGCCCGAGGCCTCCACCGCTGGGCGCCGCCATCTGCTGGGGTCGGCGAGCCGTCTGCTGGCGAGCGTGGAGACGGTCCGGCTCGTCTTCTCGCGGGATGAGTCCGCCGCGGACGTGGTACGAGCGGGGCTGGAAAGCCGATGAAGCCCTTCCTCACCGTCATCGCCGGGCCCACCGCGTCTGGAAAGACAGCGATCGCCATCGAGCTCGCCCGCCGGCGGGGCGGGGAGATCGTCAGCGCGGACTCGCAGCAGGTGTACCGGTACTTCGACATCGGCACGGCGAAGCCCTCGGCCGAGGAGCTGGCCGCCGTGCCCCACCACCTCGTCTCCGTGGTGGAGCCGCTCGAGCCCTTCTCCGCCGCCGAGTACCAGCGCCGTGCCGACGCGGCCATCGAGGACATCGCCTCGCGGGGGAAGCCCGTCTTCGTGGTGGGCGGCACGGGCATGTACCTGCGCATCCTGCTGCACGGCCTGGTGGAGGCGCCGGGCGCGGACCCGGAATTGCGCGCCGAGCTGGAGGCACTCGCCGCCGCCGAGGGCCGAGAGGCCGTGCACCGCAAGCTCGCGGAGGTGGATCCGGAGACCGCCGCGAAGCTGCCGCCGAATGATCTGGTACGCATCATCCGGGCGCTGGAGATCCACAAGCAGACGGGCAAGACGGCCTCCGAGTTCCGCAAGGAGCATGCGTTCGCCGGAACCCGGTATCCCTTCCGGATGTACGTGCTTTCACCGCCGCGCGAGGAGCTGTACCAGCGCATCGACGCGCGCACCGCAGCCATGTTCCAGCGCGGGCTGGTGGACGAGGTGCGCGAGTTGAGCGCGCGGGGCTACGCGGAGGCGGCGCCCATGCGCAGCGTGGGGTACGTGCAGGCGAAAGCGGTGGTGGACGGAACGCTCTCGCTGGAGGAGGCCATCCAGCAGGCGGCGCAGGAGACGCGCCGCTACGCCAAGCGGCAGCTCACGTGGTTCCGCAAGGAGGCCGGGGCGATCTTCATCGAGCCTCCATATGACGCCGACAGGCTCGAGGGTGGATCTGATATTCCATGCTCATGAGCGGATCGAAGGTCGTCCTCGTCACCGGGGCCTCATCCGGCATCGGCCGGGCCTGCGCGGAACTGCTGAGCTCCCAGGGCCACACCGTCTACGGCACGAGCCGCAAGCCCTCGCCCCCCTCCGCGGGCCACCGGATGCTGGAGATGGATGTCACCCGGGACGACTCGGTCCTGAGGGCGGTGGCCACCGTGCTCGAGGAACAGGGCCACATCGACGTCGTGGTGAACAACGCCGGCTACGCCCTGGCGGGCCCCATCGAGGAGACGTCGCTCGAGGAGGCCCGGCACCAGCTCGACACCAACTTCTTCGGCGTGTTGCGCGTGTGCAAGGCGGTGCTGCCATCCATGCGGGCGAGGGGCTCGGGCCTCATCGTCAACGTGAGCTCGCTGGGCGGAGTGGTGGGGTTGCCGTTCCAGGGGTTGTACAGCGCCAGCAAGTTCGCGCTGGAGGGGCTGACGGAGAGCCTCCGCCAGGAGGTGGCCTCGTTCGGCATCCAGGTCACCTCGCTGCAACCCGGCGACGTGCGCACGCCCATCACCGAGAACCGCGTGCGGGCCCTCCAGTGTGGCCCCGACTCCCCGTACCGAGGGGCCTTCGAGACCGCCCTCGGCATCATCGAGAAGGAGGAGCGGGCCGGAGCGGCTCCCGAGCTCGTGGCGCGGCAGGTGCTCTCGTTGATGGAGCGCAAGCAGGTGGGAGTCCGCTACGCGGTGGGCCACCTCTCGCAGCGGATGCTCGCGTCCACCAAGACGTTCCTGCCCGCGCGGCTCTTCGAGCGGATCCTCATGTCCTACTACGGCCTGTGAGCCGAGGAAGGCTCAAGAGGCGTAGCGTCCCGTCTCATCGGGCACGGAGCCTTCCGCCGAGGGCCGGTGCGGTTGGGATGCGGGCGCGCCGGCTGGGACGTGCTCCAGGAGCAGCCGCAGCAGCCGCTCGGGCTCCACGGGCTTGGGCAGGAAGGCCTCGGCTCCGGCGTCCAATGCGCGTTGGCGCACGTGCGGCCGGTTCAACCCGCTCATCACCACCACCCGCGTGTCGCGCGTGAGCGGGTGCTGCTTGAGGCCCTCGCACAGCCGCAACCCGTCCACCCAGTGCAGCACCACGTCCAGGAGAATCGCCGTGGGAGGCCGGCGCGCCACCGCGCAGAACAGCGCCAGCTCGTCTGCGAAGGCCACCACCCGCGCCCCCGTGGACTCCAGGAGCTGGGTCATCGCCTCGCGCGCGTCCGGGTCGTCATCCACGATGTAGTAGAGGTCCGGCTCCAGCGAGGGAATGGTCGCGGGCAGGGGCTCCACCGTCGTCCGCACCCAGGAGGCCATCGTCTCGCGGATGCCCGCCCACCGGGCCGAGGACAACAGGGCGAGCGGAGTGGGGGAGGACAGGCCCAGCATGCCGCCGCCGCCCATGCCACCGGACGAGCCCCGGCCACGAGCCGCCAGGAAGGCGTGGGGTGCGCGGCGTCCGGCGCGGCGCAGCCAGGTGGTGGCGCGAGCGCCCGCGGCCGAGTCCTCGAGCAACTCACTGAGGCCCTCGCGCACGTACCGGCGTTCCAGGGCGGGGCCCTCCAGCCCCGCGTCCAGGATGGCCACCGCCGCGCGGCTGCAGGAGGCCAGCGTCTCCGACAGTCCCAACTGGAGCGGGTGGCCGAACGCCGCCGCGCCCACCGCGAGCTGCCCGGGCGCTACCAGCGTACGTCCCGGCCCGTAGGGGAGCCGCGTCGTCTCCAGCGCGGCCAGCTCGAAACCTTCCTCCACGAGCCCATCACGGGCCGCCATCATGAGCGCCTGGCAGAGATCCGCCGGCGTCACGGTGGGCCCGAAGGCGAGCGCGTACACCGAGTGGGCCCCGGGCAACAGCAGAAGCCCGTCGACAGAGGGAAGCGGGGAGAGCCACAGCCGCGCCAGCGGCGTCACGGCCAGCCGGGGGGAGGCATGCCGCAGCCGGGCCTGAACAGCCGCCACGGTGGGGGCTGGCTTGAAGCCCGAAAAGAAAGAATCGCCCAGCGACGGCCCAGCGCCGGTGGCGAGCACGGCCGCGTGGAAGCGCTCGCCGCTGCCCTGGGCCCGCACCACGAGCGGGCCGCTCTTGCGCACCGCGGCGGGAGCATCCGGCGCCGAGGGCTGGTTCTCCACGCGATCCACGCGCCGAGGGACGAAGCGGGCCCCCTGGGACGTGGCCGCGCCCGCGAGCACCTCGCGCACCAGCGAGAGGCCGCCCTGGCCCTGGGGCCAGCCGTCCACCACCCACAGTCCACCGGGCGAGGAGGGCAGCACCTCGCGGTTGCCATGGGAGAGGATCTCCACCCCGCGCAGCTCATGCGCCCGCCACTCGGGGGGCACGCGGCAGCCGAGCGCGGCCAGCCGCGAGCGACACTCGGGGGTGAGCACGGCCGGTGGTGCGACCGTTCCCGGCTCGCCGCTCTCGTAGACCCGCACGTCGAGCACACAGCCGCGGGCCCTGCCATTGAAGAGCAGTGAGGCGGCCAGCCCCGCGCCAGCGACTCCACCCCCGATGATGGCCACCCTCGAACCGCTCGCCAGCCTGCTCCCATTCATCCGCGCCCTCGCTCCACCGTCCATGGGTCCTCTCGGGGTTTTGGTTTCTCAGTGCCGCTGAACCTTGGGGGGCGGCATCTCCGTCGACCCGTACACCACCACCCGATCGCGCCCCTCGCGCTTGGCCTCGTAGAGCGCCGCATCGGCGGCCCTCAGCAGCGACTCGGTGCTCTCGCGCGGGTGGGCGGCCGAGTGATCGGCGATCCCCACGCTCACGCTCAGCCCGAAGGGGGCCGGCCGGCCGTCGCTGCGTGTCACCTTCACGGTGCGCAGTCCCGCGCGGATCCGCTCGGCGAACACCGCCGCCTCGGCCGCCGTCTGGTGTGGCAGCAGCGCGACGAACTCATCGCCGCCGAAGCGCGCCGCGAAGTCCACCTCGCGCAGGTTGGTGCGCAGGTGACTGGCCAGCGCGAGGATCGCCCGGTTGCCCACGTCGTGCCCCATGCCATCGTTGATGGCCTTGAGGTGGTCCAGGTCGATGATCACCACGGACAGCGGATACTGGTAGCGGTTGGAGCGTTTGAACTCCTCGTCCAGCCGCAAGGACAGCGCCCGGAAGTTGGCCAGGCCGGTGAGCGCGTCCGTCTGGGCCAGCACCTGGAGCCGCTGCTGCTGCTCGCTCTGCCGCAGGGCCCGGTCGATGCGGGCCATCAGCTCCCGGGCGCTCGCCGGCTTGTGGACGAAGTCCACCGCGCCCATCTCCAGGCACTTCTCCAGCGTGGCCTCGTCGGAGTCGCCGGTGAGGAAGATGACGGGGACGGACTCGGTCGCCTTGTCGCGCTGCAGCGACTCGAGCACCGTCAGTCCGTCCTCCTGCTGGAGGAAGCGATCCAGCAGGATCAGATCCGGCTGGCGCTCTCGCGCGAGCCCCAGGCCCGATCTGCCGTCGCTGGCGCCGAGGACATCGAACCGGGCGGCCAGCAGCTCCACCAGGCTGTCCCGAGTGCCCGCGTCGTCCTCCACGACCAGGATCAGGGCCCTTTCCCCGTGGCGGTCGTGCCGTTCCATGGTCCGCTCCACTTCCTGCGCCTGCCTGGTAATGGCAGGCCGAAAGTCTCGAGTGCCACGCCCCGAGGGTGAACCCTCCCGACCGTCCTCCGCCGCCGCCCACGGCGTGCACCCCACGTCCTCCTCCTCCTTCACCCGAGACCCCCGGCTGCCAAGTCCGCTGTCTCATCCACTCCGGGGCTTGCTCGCCCGGTGATGAGGCGACCACTGGAGCAAGGGTCGTGCCCCCTTCACACTGTGAGAGGGGGGGAGTGATTCCAGGGACTTGCAGCACCCACTGCGGGAGGAGGTGCCCCCAACTAGGCAAGAGTTGCAGTGTTCCCGGGTATGCCGCCAGTAGGAATTCCCGGGAGGCGCGGGTCAGCGTCGCGGGTTGAACTGAACGCGCCGGCCGCCGCCCCCTCCGCCGAGCATCTGGGGCGGAGGCGCCTCGAGACCGAACTGCCACCACATGGGCTCATACGGCTTCATCTTCAGGCGCTTGTCGTTCTGGAGGGCGGACAGGCTGCTCTTGAGCTTCTCGTCGGAGGGGTTGGCCTCCACGCCGCGGCCCAGCACCCGGAGGGCCTCGTCCTTCTCCTTGTTCTGCACGAGGCACCAGGCGTACACGGCCCACACCAGGGGCTCCTTCTTGCCGGAGGTGACGGCGGCCTCGAAGGACTTCTTCATGGCCGGGAAGTCCTTGCGCTGGAAGAACAGGGCGCCCTCCATGGCCTTGGCCATGTAGTTGCGCGGGCTGGCCTTGGCGAAGTGCACCTTCGCCCCGTCCAGGTCCTTGGACATGTACTTCAGCATTCCAATCTGGGAGTGGATCTCCGAGCCGACGAGGAACTGCCACTTGTCGTAGACGAGCCCACCCTCGAGCATCTTGATGGCCCGCTCGACGCGCGCCTGGGCCTCCTTCTGGCTGGTGGGCTGGCCCTGGAGCTCCTTCTGGACGGAGCCCATGAGGACCTGGAGCTGGTTGCCGATGCGCCGGGCGAGCAGGAAGTAGGTCGCCACCAAGGCGATGGTGCCCGGGATGATGCCGGCCCAGATGGAGCCGATGCCGGTGAGCTTGATGCCCAGGGTGATGGCGAGACCCACACCCAGAGCAATGAGGAGATTGTACATGGCGCCCGTTTAGCTATCAGCGAGGGGGACCGCAATCTTCGGATGCGTTTGGACCGACATCGCGGTATACGTCTGCCTGTTCCAACCCCAAGGGGCCCTCTGTCGAAATTGGTAGACGAGGCGGACTCAAAATCCGCTGCGGCTGACCCCGCGTCCCGGTTCGAGTCCGGGGAGGGCCAATCCGGGGAGTTCTCGCCCGATGGGATGGGGCACTCCCAGGCGTGCAGTGAGACTCTGGAGTCCTGGGTGGGAGGTCTCCCATGAAGGTGCTGCTGGTGGAGGATGACGCCAGTCTCCGCGAGGGAATGGTGGAGCTCATCTCCGAGCAGGCCGAGGTCCGGGAGGCAGGCAGTGTGCCCCAGGCGCTGGCGGCGCTGCGCGAGGAGCCCTACTCCCTGGTGGTGACGGATCTGCGCATCGGCGAGACGGGGGAGGGAGGGCGTATCATCCTGGAGGCGGCGCGCAAGCGGCTGCTGCCGGTAGCGATCGTCAGCGCATCCACCGCCGATGAGGTAGGGCGGGTGTTGCGGTCGCACGAGCCGGACGCGGTGGTGGCCAAGCCCTTCCAGATCGACGACCTCCTGGCGTTGGTGGAGCGCTTCGTCGGGTTGCGGCGCGAGGTGGAGCGGGTAGCGGCGGGGAGCGTGCCGCCGGAGGAGGCGTGGACGGGGGTGGCGGAGGGGGTCCGGATCGCCGAGGAGCCGGGCGGGCGCCTGTGGCTGAGGATGGAGCCGGGAGCGAGCCAGCACCGGCCGGCTCACCGCGGGCGCACGGGCATGATGCTGCTGGAGGGCTCGCTCGAGGTGGACGGCGAGCGGCGCGAGCGGCACCAATACTTCTATCTGGCGGCCGGACCGCGCGAGGTGCGAACCCTCGATGGGTGCCTGGCCGTGTCGCTGGCGCTCCGCGGGTAGCGGGGCGCGGATCGTTCGAGCGTGAGCACTCTCTGGCCTGACACATTCCTGGACGAGGAGCGCCTGGGGCGTCCCTCGCGGCGCGCGGCAACGGCGGCGCTCGAAGCACACCTGGCGATCCTGAAGGGCGAGCCCCTGAAGGCCGCGCTGGCCAATGCCCTGAAGGACGCGGAGAGCCTCGGGGGCCAGGAGCGGCGCTTCACGGCCCTGGCGGTCCGCGAGCTGTCGAGGCACATGCGGCTGTTGGACCTGGCGGCGCGCACGCTGGGGCACCCGCCCAGCAAGATCGGTCTGCTCGAGGATCAGACGCTGGTACGCTACGCCCTCTGGCGCCGGCTCTTCTGTGGCGCGAACTGGGCACGCATCGGCCCCGAGGTGAAGCTGCCCGGCCCGGTGCGCCCGCGCACCATCAAGGACGATCTGCTGGCCCGGGTGGTGGAGTCCCCGCTGCCGGAGGCGCCGATGCCGGAGTCCTGGCCGGAGCGCCTGGCGACGCGCTACTCGTTCCCCAACTGGCTGGTACAGCGGCTGGCCGAGCTGCACCCGGAGCCGGTGCTGGAAGCGATGCTGGCGGCGCTGGACGAGGATCCATCGCTGCACTTCCGCGCACGGCCCTCGGGTACGCGGGCCGAGGTGCTAGCGCGGCTGCTCGAGGAGGGCGTAGCCGCGGAGCCGGTGGACGTGGCGCTGGACGCGGTGCGCATCACCGAGGCCAGCCATCGCGTCTTCGAGACGCGGGTGATGAAGGAAGGCCGGCTGCAGGTGCAGGACGTGGGCAGCCAGCTGATCGTCGAGGCCTGCCGTCCAGGAGAGGGCTCGCTGTCGGGGCGGACGGTGGCGGACGTGTGCGCGGGGGCGGGCGGAAAGACGCTCGCGCTGGCGGACGAGGTGGGGAAGGCGGGACGGGTGCTGGCGGGAGATCGCTCGCGTCGGCGGCTGGCCCAGGCTCGCGAGCGGGCGAGGGAGCTGTCGCTGCGCCACGTGTCCTTCCCACACCCGCTGCCACTGGAGCAGGCGGACGTGGTGCTCGTGGACGCGCCCTGCAGCGGAACGGGCTCGCTGGCGCGGGAGCCGGATCAGAAGTGGAAGCTCACCGCGAAGTCGGTGGAGGAGTTCCACGCCACGCAGCTGGCGCTGCTGGAGGAGCTGGCGGGCCAGGTGAAGCCCGGAGCGCTGATGGTGTACGCCACCTGCTCGCTGCTGCCCGAGGAGAACGACGCGGTGGTGCGGGACTTCCTGGCCCGGGTGCCGGGCTTCACCGTGGAGCCCCTGGCGCCCATCTTCGGTCCCGAGCGGGCGGCGGTGCTGTGCGATGGCCCCTTCCTCCGAGCGCTGCCTTCCCGGGTGCCGGGCGGAGGCTTCTTCGCCGCCCGGCTGCGCAAGGGGTAGAGGGGCGGGGTTGACAGTCCCGGCGGGCGCACGCTACGCAGCAAAGCGGTCCTTTTTCCGAGAGGTTGCGCCCAGTGGCAGCCGACCCGAAGCAGTCCGAGGCCCTCCGACAGCTCCAGGAGGCATTCCAGTCCGCCCAGTCGCAGATGGCCCAGCTCCGCCAGCAGGTGGAGAAGCACGCCGAGCTGGCCCGGGTGAAGACGCAGCGCGACTTCATCCAGACGGAGAAGGAGCGAGCCCTGCGTGAGCTGGGCGAGGCGGTGTTCAAGCAGGTGCAGAAGGGCAAGATGGAGCTCCCCTCCACGTTCGCTCCGCTGCTGAAGGCGGTCGAGCAGGCGCAGCAGAAGGCCGAGGCCCAGGCCCGGGAGATCACCGATCTCCTGCAGGAAGGGGAGGAAGCGGCCCAGCGTCTGAAGCAAAAAAACGCTGGAGGGGCGAATTCGGGAGTAGCGCCCCGCACGAAGAAGTTATAAAAGGGCGCCGCTTTCGACGGACGGCAATCACTTCCCAGGTGGTTGCAGCGGTTTGGGGCTATAGCTCAGCTGGGAGAGCGCTTGAATGGCATTCAAGAGGTCACCGGTTCGATCCCGGTTAGCTCCACAGTAGGAAGAGGCTCGTCAGGAAATCTGACGGGCCTCGTCTTTCTCCCTCGAAGGCACAAGTGAATATGGGGCTATAGCTCAGCTGGGAGAGCGCTTGAATGGCATTCAAGAGGTCACCGGTTCGATCCCGGTTAGCTCCACAATGAACGAAGCCCGTCAGGTCCACAGAGCCTGACGGGCTTTTTCATTTCCACACGACAGGAAACCGCTTCCGCTGGAGCCGCTGAGACTGAATGCGCTCCGGCTGGAAATCGCGCTCGGTGGAAACACGTGGCGCGTGGAATCCGCCTGAGTTGAAATTCTTGAGGAGGAGGGTACAACGGGCGCGCACCTCACTCCCGAGTCCGGAAACGGACGTCACAAGGAGGGCGTCAGCGCCTGGAAGAGAAGCCTGGACGGCGGGTGCTGCGTCGAGACTCAGGCCTCGCGGATCATCAGCATCTGCAGCAGGTCGCGCAGCATCTGCTTGAGACCACCGGCCTCGGGCAGTGACTGGAGGATGCGCGAGGCGGCGTTGGTAGAGCGCTCGATGAGGCGCTCGGTGGCGGCGCGGCCTTCGTGGAGCTCCACCAGCTCGCGAGCGCGCTGCAGCATCGTCTCGTCCTTGGGGCCAGGGATGCAGAGCGTCTCGAGTTCCTGGCGGGCCTCGGGCGTCGCGCGGAGGTAGGCAGCCAGCAACGGGAAGGTGCGCTTGCCCTGCGCCAGGTCCGAGTCGGTCGGCTTGCCGACCACGGAGGACTGCCCGTACAGGCCGAGCAGGTCATCACGCAGCTGGTAGGCAGTGCCCACGTAGCGGCCGAAGCGCTCCAGCTTGTTGATCAACTCGGGATCCCCGCCGGCGAGCATCGCTCCGCACACCAGCGGCGCGGTGAAGCCGTAGAGCGCCGTCTTCAGGTACGCCACGCGCAGCGCGTTGTAGATGGACAGCTCGGCCAGCGGCTGATGCGGCAGCCGGATGTCCATGTACTGCCCGGCCGCGGTGTAGCGGCACACCTTGAGGAAGTAGCGCGTGGCCACGTCCGCGTCCGGCAGGTTGCAGCCCAACATCACCTCGAGCGAACGGCCGTAGAGGTGATCCCCGATCACGATCGCCAGGTTCTCGCCGAGCCGCCCCTCGCCGAGCATCTTGTGGAGCGCGGCGCCCCCACGCCGCGTGTCCGCCTGATCCGCCACGTCGTCGTGGATCAGCATGAAGGTGTGCAGCAGCTCGGTGGCCGCCGCGAACCGCCACAACCCCGACGGTGCCCGCGTGTCCCCGCGCCCCAACGCGTAGCCCACCAGCACCAGTCCCGGCCGGATGCGCTTGGAGGGACGCAGCGAGTAGCTGCGCACCAGCTCCAGCACCTTGTTCCAATCGGGATCCAGGTGACGCTCGTCCTCGAGCTCGAGGATCTGATGCAACACCACCTGCGTCTGGTACTGCACCGTCTTCGCCCAGGACACGAAGTCCACGGGGGACGCCGACTGTTGCTGCTCTGCCGGGGTCCCGGCCTGTGGAGGCTTCCGCTCTTTCTTCATGTAGAGGGGGTCGTTGGCACCCGAGGTTCCGCGCGTCGGCATCGTATCCTGCACTGCGGCAACCAGCGTCAGCATGGCGAACCTCCGGGGCTGGGCGGCTTGGGGGGTCGGGCAAGCCCCATGGACATTCTTTCCTGTTTTAATAACAGAAAATTTTTATACAGGCAAATAGCTTTTGAGAGGAGAAATACTGCTCAGACAGTGAGAACGGAAGGCCTCCAGAGGGAAAAACAGGTGCAGGGTCATCAACTACCCATCTGTCTTTTTTGACCCTTTCCGATTCCGTACACCGCCAATGAAAAAGCGGCCGGTCCCGAAAGACACCGGCCGCGGAAAAACTCCTCGTCGCGACGGTTACTTAGCGTTCTTGAAGATGTTGATCACATCTTTCAGCAGCTTCACCGACTCGTCGTGCGGGCGCTGGAAGGCGTTGCGGCCCATGATGGAGCCGAAGCCACCGCCCGCGGCGATCTGACGGATGTCCTCCAGCAGCGCCTCGGTGCTCTTGGTCTCGCCACCGGAGAAGATGACGATGCGCTTTCCGTTGAAGGCGGATTTCACCACGTCGCGAATCAGGTCCGTCAGGGTGCCGATGGGGATCTTCTGCTGCTCGTAGACCTTCTTGGCCTCGGGCTGCTCCAGGAAGGCCTTGGGCGGCTTCACCTTGATGATGTGGGCGCCGAGCTGGGCGCTGATCTGCGCCGCGTAGGACACCACGTCGATGGCGGTCTCGCCGTCCTTGGAGATGTGGCCGCGCGGGTAGGCCCACAGCACCGTGGGAAGGCCGTACTCCTTGGCCTCGCGGATGATGTCCCGAAGCGCCTCGTACTGCTCGTTGCGGTAACCCGAGCCCGGGTAGATGGTGTAGCCCACGGCCGTGCAGCCCAGACGCACCGCGTCCTTCACCGAGGAGGTGACGGCGGACATGGGGTGCTCGGGCTTGCCCAGGGTGTCCGAGTTGTTGAGCTTCAGGATGAGCGGAATCTCGCCCAGGAACTTGCCGGCCACCGACTCCAGGAAGCCCAGGGGCGCCGCGTAGGCGTTGCAGCCCGTCTCGATGGCGAGCTGGATGTGGTAGTCCGGATCATACGACGGCGGGTTGGGGGCGAAGGAGCGCGCGGGTCCGTGCTCGAAGCCCTGGTCCACCGGGAGGATGACCAGCTTGCCGGTGCCGGCGAGCGCACCGGTGTTGAGCAGGCGGGCCAGGTTGGACAGCGTGCCGGGATTGTCGGACGGGTACCACGAGAGGATCTGCTTGACGCGATCGGTATACGCCATGTGACTCCTCGGTGTGGGGCGGAAGGCCCCTTGACTTTGACGGCGCGGATTCTGCCCAGGTAGCGGCCGCGTACCAAGTAGATCATGCGAATCTTCGTCGCGGTGCGAACGGTCGGGGTACACGAACCCGATGACGGATGGGTCACGAAAGTGGATGCTGCGCCGCTGGGAACGCCCCGGAACAACGAGGGCCTCTGGGAGAGGCGAGTGGTGAACCGCAGAGATCCGCAACGTGTCATGGGAGTGGGACTGGTGCTCGCCGCGGCGCTGGCGGGAGCTCAAGTCGCTCCGACTCCAGCGCCCGCGCCCTCGATACCGGTGCCCGGAGCCCCCACGACGCCACCTCCGCCCTCGCAGGTGGCGCCGCAGGTTCCGTCCGGAGCAGGACAGGTCCCACAGGCCCCGAGCGTGACACCTCAGGTGGGTGAGGCGGCGGAGGAGGCGGCTCCCAACCCCAACGAAGCCCCTCCTTCGGCGCCCGGGGCGGCGAAGCGCACGCCCCTCACGCTGGAGCAGCTCGTCCAGCGCGCCCGCAAGCAGGACGCGCGGGTAGAAGAGGCGCGAGCGGAACTGCGCCGGCTGGAAGCGCTGCGGTACCAGGCGAAGTGGGCCTGGTTCCCCAAGCTCGAGGCGACGGCGGGCCTGGGCGGGCCGCTTCCCGAGGCCTACAACGACGGCCTGGGCGGGCCGCCGACGACAGAGGCCTCGCTCGAGGGTGATTGGAAGTTCGGCCGGCTGGGCATCGCGACCTTCCTCCAGGCGAACGCGGTCATGCCGCTCTATACCTTCGGAAAGCTGACGGCGCTGCAGAAGGCGGCGGAGCAGGGCCCCATCATCGGCAAGGCGCTCAAGGATCGCGCGGAGGACGAGGCGGGCTCCCAGGCCGCGCAGGCCTTCTTCGGCTACCAGTTGGCGCGCTCGGGGCTGAAGCAGCTCGATGATACGTCCGAGCGGCTGGAGGACGCGGCGAAGCAGCTTCAGAAGATGCTGAGCCAGAAGTCCGAGCAGGTCTCCAAGATGGACCTGTACAAGCTGGGCTTCTTCCGCAAGCAGCTCGAGGCGCGCCGGGCCCAGGCGGAGCAGGGCAGGCAGCTCGCGCTGGCCGCCATCCGTCTGCTGGCGGGCATTCCACCCGAGGAGTCGGTGGAGGTCGCCGAGACGGAGCTGGAGCCAGAAGGGGAGGTGAAGCCTCCAACGTTGGAGGAGTCCCTCGCGCTGGCCGAGCAGAAGAGGCCGGAGATCGCCGGCATCGCCGCGGGCATCATCGCGCGCGAGAAGGAGGTCTTCATCCGCGAGCGCATGTTCTTCCCGGATATCGGGCTCGCGGGCTTCCTGACGCTCCGGTACACCTCGAACGCGACGCCACAACGGGATCCCTTCGCCTACGATCCGTACAACGATCGCGAGGTGGGCGTAGGACTGGTGGCGAGGTACACCTTCGACTTCCCGACGAAGCAGGCGGAGCTGGATCAGTCACGAGCGGAGCTGGACAAGCTGAAGGCCCAGCAGCGGCTGCTCCAGGCCGCCATCCGCCTGGAGGTGACGAAGACCCACGGGGAGTTGATGGCGGCGCTGCGGCGGGCCCAGGCCCTGAGTGACGCCGAGCGGGATGCGCGGCGCTGGGCCACGGCCGCCATGGCCGCGTTCGATCTGGGCACCACCGGCACGCGGGATGTCATCGAGTCCTTCACGGCGTACGCCCAGGCGGCGGGCGACCGGGCTCAGAGCTGGCACGACTACCAGGTCGCCCAGGCGGAGCTTGCGCGAGTCACAGGAACGGCGCCGCGGGAACCGTGAATAAGTCCGCGCCGCGGGCTGTCTTGCATCCCAACTTCACTTTTAGCGTTTCGGAGTCACACAGACATGTTCGCTTCCCTGCTCGCCGCCGTGATCCTCACCGCCGCGCCCGGTCCCCTGGATGTCGTGAAGTCGGGCAACACCGACGTCCAGAAGGTCGCCACCACGAAGGGCGCCACGGCGGATCAGCTCTCCAAGGTGGTAGAGAAGTTCGTGGATTTTGGTGAGCTGTCCAAGCGCGCGCTCGGCGACAAGTGGGACAAGCTGACGGCCACGCAGCGCAAGGAGTTCTCCAGCACGATGGAGGGTCTGCTCCGCGCCTCCTACGCCCAGAAGGCGCTCGGCCAGGCCAAGGCGCAGGTGCAGTACGGCAAGGAGAACGTCGAGGGGAACGAGGCCACCGTGGGCACCACGGTGAACGTGAACCGGGACAAGTTCCCCGTCGACTACAAGCTCTACCGCGCGGACGGGAAGGGTGACTGGCGCATCTACGACATCGTCACCGATGACGTGTCGCTCCTGGAGACGTACCAGGGCCAGTTCCGTAAGCTGATTGCCGACAAGGGCTTCGACGGCCTGCTGTCCACCCTGAAGGCCAAGCGGGCGCAGCTCGAGCAGTCGCTGTAATCCCACCACCTCAGCGTGACGAAACGCGAGAACCCCACGTCCGGCCCTCTGTGAGGGACGGGGTGGGGTTCTCTCGTTGGAGCCCTCAGGAGCCGCTTCCGCCTACAGAGGCTTCTCGTAGACGCGGTACAGCTTGGAGCGCTTGCCGCCCATGGACTCGATGGCGCGGTTGACGAGGTGGTTGTCCTCGAGCGTCCAGGAGATTTCACCGCCCTCGTAGCCCAGCTCGCGCGCCCTGTTGAGGGTGTCCAGGTAGAGGATGGCGTCCAGGCCGCGGCGCCGGTAGCCCTCGATGGTGCCGAGCAGCACGAGGCGCAGCCGGCGGATGCGGCGCGAGGCCAGCAGCAGCTTCGCCAGGCCGATGGGCAGGCCGAACGTGGTGAGCCGGCCGTTGGCGGCCTTGATGGCCTCGTTGGCGTCCGGGATGGTGAGCGCGAAGCCCACGGGCTGGCCCTTCACCTCGGCCACCAGCGCGAGCTCCGGCCGCACCATCTGCTTCAGATCGCGCGCCAGGTGATCGAACTCGTGCTCCGTCATCGGCACGAAGCCCCAGTTCTTCTCCCAGGCCTGGTTGTACATGGTCTTCACCCGGGTCACCTCGGCATCGAACTCCTTGAGGTTCACCGGGCGTACCGTGACGCCCTCGCGCTGACGGATCTTCTCCGCGATGCGCGCCACCTTCTCCGGCGGAGGCGTGGAGGCGGACAGCTCCCACGCGTACAGATCCTTGGCCTTGCTGAAGCCATTGGCCTCGACGAGCGCCGGGTACCAGGTGGGGTTGTACGTCGTCATGATGGCCGGCGGGGTGTTGAACCCGTCGATGAGCATGCCCACCTCTCCATTGGTGGAGTAGCTCATCGGGCCGATGACGGACGTGAAGCCCTTGGCGCGCAGCCACGCCTCCGCAGCCTCGAAGAGCGCCCGGGCCACGCCCGCGTCATCCACGCACTCGAAGAGGCCGAAGAAGCCGACGTTGGTGCCCTGGAACTCGTTGTAGCGGGGGTTGCTCACCGCCGCGATCCGCCCCACCACCTGCTTGTCCCGGCGGGCGAGGAAGTACTCCACCTCGCCGAACTCGAAGAAGGGGTGCTTGCGCGGGTCCATGAAGTCCCGGCGCTCCATCTCCAGGTGCGGCACGAAGTTCGGGTCGCCCTTGTAGATGGAGTAGGTGAGGCGGATGAAGGCCGTGCGATCCGCCGAGGTGCGGACGGGAGTCACCTCCACGTCGGCGGGCAGGGGCGGCAACGGGGTCTCGGGGTTCTGCTTCTGGGCGGAGACGGCCATGGTGTGCTCCTAGCTGTGATCCTCGCGACCGTTGCGAATGAAGAGGTTGGCGCCCTTCTCCAACAGGAAGCCGGGGATGTTCGAGCGCTTCTCCCAGAGCTTCATCGGCATCTGGCCCAGCTTGCGGATGTCGTCGGGCTGGAGGTTGGCGGCACGCCAGGTGAGCGACTCCACCGCGTCGAACAGCTTGCCGGCCACCTCGCGCGACGACATGCGCGAGAGCTGATCCAGCGAGAAGCCGTTGCTGCCGTTGTGACCCGCGCTGGCGGCGGCCCACTTCTCCGTGGCCTTGTTGTTGCGCACGAAGGTGCCCGGGCGGGCGATCTGCACCGGGGTGTACGTGGAGGGCCGCGTCTGGGGGATGATGTCCAGCTTCTTGCCAATCTGCTCGAAGATGTCGAGCACCCGGTCCAGCTGCTCGTCCGTGTGCGTGGCCATGTAGCTGGTGCGGATGAGGGCGTGGCCCGCCTCGACCGCCGGGGGCACCACGGGGTTGGCGAACACGCCCGCCTCGTGCAGCGCCTTCCAGAAGCGGAAGCACTTCACCTGGTCGCCGATGTGCACCGGCACCACCGGCGTCACCGACACGCCCGTGTCGAAGCCCATGGCACGGAAGCCGTTGTGCATCTTCTCGGCGATGTCCAGCAGCCGCGCGCGCCGCTGCGGCTCGGCCTCGATGATCTCCAGGGCCTTGAGCGCCGAGGCGATGGAGGCCGGCGTCATGGACGCGGAGAAGATGACCGAGCGCGACTTGTGGCGCATGTAGTTGATGACGTCGGCGGGGCCGGCCAGCACGCCGCCCAGCGACGCGAAGCTCTTGGAGAACGTGCCCATCACCAGGTCCGTCTCCGCCTCCAGCCCGAAGTACTCCGAGGTGCCACGGCCCAGCGCCCCCAGCACGCCCATGGAGTGGGCGTCATCCGTCATCACCCGCGCGTTGTACTTCTTGGACAGCTCCACGATGCGGGGCAGGTCACAGATGTCGCCCTCCATCGAGAACACGCCGTCGGTGATGATGATCTTCCCCGCCTTGGGCTCCTTCTCCGCCGACTGCTGCAGGAGTTGCTCGAGGTGGTCCAGGTCGTTGTGCCGAAACTTGCGCTCCGTGGCGAAGGACAGTCGGATGCCGTCCACCAGCGAGGCGTGGTTCTGCCGGTCCGCGAAGACGATGTCGTGACGGCCCAGGATGGAGGACAGCGCCAGGTTCGTCTGGAAGCCGGTGGAGATGACCAGCGCGGCCTCGCGGTTGAGGAACTTCGCCAGCCGCTGCTCCAGCTCCTCGTGCAGCGCCAGGGTGCCGTTGAGCAGACGCGAGCCGGAGCACGTGGTGCCGTACCGCTCCACCGCCTTGATCGCCGCCTCCTTCACCCGCGGATCCGCGCTCAGGCCCAGGTAGTTGTTGGAGCCCACCATGATGACGCGGCGGCCCTCGATCTGGACCTCCGTGGCCCCGAATGACTCTTCGATGGCCCGGAAGTACGGGTAGAGCCCCGTGGCCTTGGCAATGCGGTAGTCCTTCCAACTGCGGCACTTCTCGAACACGTCACTCATGGCGTTCTTCTCTTGTTAAGCGAGATCCGGCTCGGCGGATCCGGGGCGCGCTTCCCTGCAGTGTTCATTCCGACCCGGGGCACCGCAGCGCGCGTCCTCCTCGGGGGGTAGGCGTGGCGTCAATATTGAGTCACCCTCCGAGTGTCAAGGCATCGACTGTCTGGCGGTGTGCCCTCCGGTCAGAGTGCGTCACTCGGAGGGGGTTGACACGTACCGGTATTCCCGGTTCCGGGCGGACGAGTGAGCAGCCGGTTGCACAGTTGGGACGTGCCTGCCCTGGTTCGGGCGGATAGGGGGGCGGAAGGCTTCCAGAGCAGACGCTGTTTGCTCCGGGATTCGCTGAGGTCCGTGACAGGTGGCCGGAAGTTTGCTTTCTGCGGGCCTCCACTCGACTGGGGTCAAGCTTGGCTGAGTCTCTTCGTCGTCGTTGGTTCGAGGCCTTCATCCGGGGAACGCTGGCGCGCCCCTGGCGGGTCCTCCTTGTATTCACGGTCCTGGCGCTCGGTGGAGCCCTGCTGTCAGGGCGGCTGGAGTTCCGTGGCTCCTTCGTGGAGCTGTTGCCGAGCGGGGCCCGAGAGGTCAAGGACCTCGCACGGGTAGCGCAGAAGGCCGGAGGTGACGGCTATCTGGTGGTGCGGGCGCGGGGCGCGAAGCCCGAGCAGCTGCGGGCCTTCGCCGACACGCTGGCCAAGAAGCTCGAGACGTTGCCCGAAGTGCGCTACGTCGAGCACCACTTCAACGTGGGCTTCTTCCAGGAGCGCGGCCTGCTGCTGCTGCCCACGGAGAAGCTGCGCGCGCTGCGCGAGGACGTGAGCGCGCGGCTGCGCTACGAGAAGCAGAAGGCGCTCGCGGTGGACCTGCTCGACGAGAAGGACGCGCCGCCGGACTTCGACGCCATCGTCAAGAAGTACACCCCGGACGCGCCCATGCGCGAGTACCTCGGGAGCGCGGATGGCTCCGAGGTGTACCTGATGGTGAAGCCGGGAGGCACAGCGGGCGACCTGGTGTTCGCCCAGAAGCTCGTGGACGACGTGAAACGCGTGTCCGCCGAGGTGGCCCAGGGCTCGCCCGGAGTGGTGCTGGACTACGCGGGCGCCTTCCAGGCACGGCTCGAGGAGGACGCGGTGATGCGCAATGATCTCACGCGCTCCGGCATCCTCTCGGCGGTGATGGCGGTGGCCATCATCCTGCTGGCCACGCGGCGGCTGTGGGCGCTGGCCGTGGTGGGCGTGCCCGTCATCTTCGGCGTGTCGCTGACGTTCGCCTTCGCGGAGATGGCCATCGGCCACCTCAACATCGTCACGGGCTTCCTGGTGGCCATCCTCATCGGCCTGGGCCTGGAGTACGGCATCCACCTGGCCATGCGCTACTGGGAGGAGCGGCGCGAGCACCCGGCGTCCCTCGCGCTGGCCGAGGCCGTGCGCGGCACCTTCGCCGGAGCCATCACCTCGGCGCTGACCAACGCGGCGGCCTTCTTCGTGCTCGTGTTCGCCCGGTTCGAGGCCTTCAAGCAGTTCGGCCTGCTGGCAGGCGTGGGCGTCATGCTGTCCGTGCTGGTGGCGTACGGGATGGGCCCCGCGCTGCTCGTGCTCGCCGAGCGCCTGCGCCCGGGCCGCAAGCCGGCCGCGGACCACGCTCCGGAGGCCCCGGCGCAGACGGCGCGGCCCTCGACCGGCAAGCGCATGCCCACCGTGGCCATCCTCGGCATCCTGATGGCGGTGATCGGCTTCGCGGGGTACTCGCTCTACGTGCTGCCGCGCGTGGGCTTCGAGACGAACATGCGCAAGCTCAAGGGCAACTCGTCCAGTGTGCAGCTGGATGACCACATCGTCGAGCAGCTCGGCTCGCCCCTCAACCCGGCCATCCTCCTGGTGGACGACCTGAAGCAGGCCCAGGTGGTCCAGCAGGTCATCTCCGAGGTGAAGGCGAAGCACGGCGAGGACTCCACCTTCAAGCAGTACGCCTCGCTCAATGATCTGCTGCCGCAGGACGTGCCGGCGCACCAGGAGCAGATTGCCGCGCTGCGCGACATGCTCCAGAAGCTGCCCGAGAGCGCCCAGACGGATCCTCGCATCGAGACCGTGAAGAAGATGCTGAACGCCCAGCCGTACGGGCCCGAGCAGATGCCCGAGGAGGTCCGCCGCCGCTTCGAGGCGCTCGACGGCAAGGGCATGTTCCTGCTGCTGTTCCCCTCGGTGTCCAACCACGACACCCGGGAGCTGGCGGCATGGGCCTCGCAGATCGACGAAGTGATTGACGGCGCCAAGGCCCGGGGCGTGGACCTGGCGGTGCTGGACAGCAACCGGATCGCCGCCCGCATCTTCTCCATGGTGCGCGCGGACGGACCGTTCATCCTCTGGTCGGCCGCGGTGGTGGTCTTCTTGACCATCCTCATCAGCCTGCGCAGCTTCAAGCGCGCCTGCCTGGTGGCCGGGCCCCTGTTCCTGGGCATGCTGTGCCTGGCCGGAGGGATGTACCTCTTCAACGTCCAGCTCAACTTCATCAACGCCGTGGTGCTCCCCAACCTGCTCGCCATCGCCGTGGACAACTCGGTGCACCTCTTCCACCGGTACGAGGAAGAGGGCCCCGGCTCGCTCGGCCATGTCGTACGGCACACGGGCCTGGCGGCGGTGGTGGCCACGCTCTCCAATGCCGCCGGTTACGGTGCACTGTTGATCTCTCATCACGCGGGCCTGCGGTCGATCGGTGAGATTGCACTTCTGGGTGTGATGTGCACCTTCCTGGGCACCACGGTCTTCTTCCCGGCCATGCTCGCGTTGATGGAGCGGTGGAAGGGCCGGAAGGCGGAGGGGGGAATGGTTCGGAGCCTGGAGATCAGCGCGCCCGCTGTGCCCGAGGCCGCTACAGAGCCGGGGGAGCGGAAGTCGGCGTGAGCTCCTGGACCTCGTACAACCGCGTCCGCCCGGGCGCCCGGTACGTCCACCTTCGCGGGGTCGACATCGTCATTGTCGTCTCCTGCGCACTGGCCGCCCTGGCGCTCGTGGGGCCCGCTCGCTGGGCCCCCGGTTCCTTGAGGTCCGCCGTTCACTTCGCCCTGTTCGCGCTCGGGCCCCTGGTCCTGCGCACCCTGGAGTCCTACTTCCCGAGGCACCGGCTGCTCGCCTTCGTGGCCTCCTTCTGGCTGCTGCCGGTGCTAAGCCTCAGCCACGGGCTGCTCAACCCCGTGGTGACCGCCATCACCCCGGTGCTGCGCGACGCGCAGCTCTCCACCATGGACCAGCGGCTGTTCGGTGTGCAGGCCTCCGTGATGCTCGGGCACGTGGTCCCGCCCTGGCTCACCGAAATCCTGATGGTCTGCTACTACGGCCACTTCATCTGGCCGCTGGTGCTGGGCGTGGTGCTGTACTTCACCGGGCGCCGCGACTCCTTCGACGAGTACCTGCTCGCGCTCAGTCTCTTCTTCGCCTTCAACTACCTCAGCTACGCGCTGGTGCCGGCCATCGGCCCGCGCTACTTCCTCTTCCACGACTTCCCCCGGCCGCTCGCGGGACTGTGGATGACGCCCTTCCTGGACTCGGTGATGCGCATGCCGCCGTTCGCCCGGGATTGCTTCCCCTCGGGGCATACCGGGGCCACGCTGCTGGTGCTCGTGTACGCCTGGCGCTTCGAGCGGCGCGTCTTCCGCGTGATGCTGGTGCCGGGCCTCTGCCTCATCGCCGCCACCCTCGTGGGCCGCTTCCACTACGCCACGGACCTGATGTGCGCGGTGCCCATGGTGATGGTGGTGGTGGGCCTCGCCCTGGGCTGGAGCCGGGCGACCGCGCGGCGAGAAGCAGTGGCGCGACCCGTGCCCATGGACGCTATTGTACGCCCCTGAACAAGGGAGCGTACGCATGAGCAGCAGGCCAATCCTCGCGGGCCGCGTGGCCCATCTCGGCACCACCGTCTTCTCCGAGTTCAGCGCGCTCGCCCTCAAACACGGGGCGATGAACCTGGGGCAGGGCTTCCCCGACTTCGACGGGCCCGAGGCCGTGAAGGAGGCCGCTCGCAAGGCCATCACCGACGGGGTGAACCAGTACGCCCCCAGCACCGGCCTGCGCGACCTGCGCGTGGCCATCTCCGAGCAGGGCGCGCGCTTCCACGGCCACACGGGCATCGACCCAGACACCATGGTGACCGTCACCAGCGGCGCCACCGAGGCCATCTTCTGCGTGCTGCTCGGCCTGGTGGATCCGGGCGACGAGGTGGTCGTCTTCGAGCCCTTCTACGATTCGTACGACGCCAACCTCAGCTTCATCGGGGCGAAGGCGCGCTACGTGCCGCTGCGCCCTCCGGATGCCTCGCACACCACGTGGTGGTTCGACCGCGATGAGGTGCGCGCGGCCTTCGGTCCCAAGACGCGGCTGCTCATCGTCAACACGCCCCACAACCCTACCGGCAAGGTGTACACCCGCGAGGAGCTCGAGTTCCTCGGCGCGCTGTGCGCCGAGCACGACGTGCGGGTGCTCTCGGACGAGGTCTATGAGCACATCGTCTACGGCCCGGCGCGGCACGTGCGTCCCGCCACCGTGCCCTCGCTGGCGGACCGGACCGTGACGGTGAGCAGCGGCGGCAAGACGTTCAGCCTCACCGGCTGGAAGATTGGATGGATCATCGCGCCCCCCGCGCTGCGTGACGCGGTGCAGCGCGCTCACCAGTTCGTGACGTTCGCCACGGCCTCGCCCCTGCAGGCGGCGATGGCGGCGGCGCTGCGGATGCCGGATGCGTACTTCCAGGAGCTGGGCGCCCAGTACCTGTCGAAGAGGGATCGGCTGCTGGCGGGGCTCGCCGAGGCGGGGCTCAAGGCCCACACGCCCGAGGGCAGCTACTTCATCATGGCGGACATCTCCGGACGGGGCTTCGCGGACGACGTGGCCTTCTGCCGTCACCTGGTGACGGAAGTGGGAGTCGCGGCCATTCCCCCGAGTGTTTTCTACAACGCGGAGCACAAGCACCTGGGGCAGGGGATGGCGCGCTTCGCCTTCTGCAAGACAGAAGCGGTGTTGGACGAGTCGGTGCGCCGGTTGAAGGTGGGGCTGGCGCGCGGACGATGAGGCCCGGACTCCGGGCGGCTTGCGACCGCGCGGGCGGCCTGTTCTAACGCGCCCCCGTGAGCTTCTTCGGCGAGCTGTACCTGCGTTCCACGCTGCCGTTCCTCTCCGAGGCAACGACAGCGCGAGAAGTCGCGTATCTCGCGAGGAGCTTCCAGTCTCTCCAGGTCCCTGGCCCCATCGTGGACCTGGGATGCGGCCACGGCCGGCACGCCGCGCGCCTGAACGCCGAGGGCCCTCTGGCGGGCCGCGTCATCGGTCTGGAGCTGGATCCACTTTCACTCCAGGAACGGCTCCCGGGCTTTCCAGCCGTGCGAGCCGACCTCCGCTCGCTCCCATTCCGTACGGGCTCGCTGGCGGGGGCCTACGCCTGGTACTCGACGCTGTTCATCTTCTCGGACGAGGAGCACGTGGCCCTGCTGCGCGAGGTGGCGCGGTGCCTACGGCCAGGGGGACGTCTGGTGCTGCACACCGTGCCATACGAGCGCCTGGCCGCCCATCCCGATGCCTCCTTCTCCACCCGGTTGCCGGACGGCAGTCTTCTGGAAGAGCAGAGCCATTTCGACGCAGTGCGTGGCCGGGACGAGGCCACCCGGCGATTGACAAGGCCAGACGGACGCGTTCTTACAGGCCACTACGCCATCCGTTACTATCCCCTCGCGGACCTGACGCGGTTATTGGAATCCACGGGGTTTTCGGTGTGCTGGCTGCATGGCGGGCTGGGGGAAGAGCAGCCGTCGGGCACATCGACGGATCTCATCGTGGGAGCTGAGCTGCGACATGGCTGACAGGAAAACCGGAAGCTCGACGCAAGACATCCGTCCAGTGGATTCGAACGAACAGCGCCGCCCGCGCGGAGTCGGGCTCGGCAGGTTGCCGGAGCATGTCGACGTCTATGAAGTGGGTCCTCGCGACGGCCTGCAGAACGAGCTGCGCACGCTGCCTACGCGCGACAAGGCGCGCCTCATCGAGGCGCTGATCGCCGCGGGGGAGAAGCGCATCGAGGTGACCTCCTTCGTGTCACCGAAGTGGATTCCGCAGCTCGCCGACGCGGATGAGCTGCTGCGCCTGGTGGGGCGGCGCGAGGGCGTCACCTTCTCGGCGCTGGTGCCCAACCTCCGGGGGCTGGCGCGCGCCAAGGAGGCGGGCCTGGAGGAGGCGGCCGTCTTCATCTCCGCGTCCGAGGCCCACTCGAAGAAGAACATCAACAAGAGCATCGCCGAGGCGGTGGCCGAGGCTCGCCAGACGACCGAGGCGGCGCTCAAGGCGGGGCTGCGAGTGCGCGGCTACCTGTCCACGGTGTGGGGCTGCCCCTACGAGGGCGAGGTGCCCGTCTCCCGCGTGGTGGAGATCAGCCGGGCCCTGGTGGACGGCGGCATCTACCAGCTCAGCCTGGGCGACACGATCGGGGTAGGGACGCCGCGGCAGACGGACACCATCCTCGGCGCGCTGCTCGAGCACATCCCGGTGGAGAAGCTGGCGCTGCACCTGCACGACACGCGCGGCACGGCCCTGGCCAACGCGCTGGTGGGCCTGCAGATGGGCGTGACGACCTTCGACGCCAGCATCGGCGGGCTGGGCGGGTGCCCCTACGCTCCGGGCGCGGCGGGAAACCTCGCCACCGAGGATCTCGTCTACATGCTCCATGGAATGGGCGTCCAGACGGGCATCCACCTCGACAAGCTCGTCGAGGCGGGCATGGTCGCCCAGGAGCTCATTGGCCGGAAGCTGGCGGGCAAGTTCCTCCAGGCCGCCCTGGGCGAGCGCGAGAAGAAGGCGAGCCGCCGGGCCCAGACCTGAGCCGCTCATCGAATTCAAGGTGGGAGTTACACACGGTGCGAAACCTCAAATTGACTTCAGTTCCCATGCCCTACAAGCCCCGTCACCACGTGCGGATCGTGACGGCCGCCTCGCTCTTCGACGGGCATGACGCGGCCATCAACGTGATGCGCCGGCTCATGCAGGCCTCGGGCGCGGAGATCATCCACCTGGGTCACAACCGTTCGGTCGCGGAGATCGTCGACTGCGCCATCCAGGAGGACGCCCAGGGCATCGCCATCACCTCGTACCAGGGCGGGCACGTCGAGTTCTTCAAGTACATGATCGACCTGCTGCGCGAGCGCGGCGCCAACATCAAGGTGTTCGGCGGCGGTGGAGGCACCATCCTCCCGTCCGAGATCGAGGAGCTCCACCGCTACGGGGTGACACGCATCTACTCGCCGGATGACGGCCGCGCGCTCGGGCTGCAGGGGATGATCGATGATCTCATCTCCAAGTGTGACTTCGAGAAGCGCTCCGGGGACTTCACGCCCCTGCTATCCCCGCGGCCGGCGCGCGAGCCGGGCAAGATCGCCTCGCTCATCACCATCGCGGAGAACTTCGCCTCCTCCGGTGACGCGCTGCGCGACGCGCTGTCGAAGATCAACTCCAGCTCCCCGCGAGTCCCCGTGCTGGGCATCACCGGAACGGGTGGGGCGGGCAAGTCGAGCCTGGTCGACGAGCTGGTCCGCCGCTTCCTCGCGGACTTCCCCGACAAGACGCTCGCGGTGCTCTCCATCGATCCGTCCAAGCGCAAGTCCGGCGGCGCACTGCTGGGCGACCGCATCCGCATGAACGCGATCGACAACCCGCGCGTGTACATGCGCTCCATGGCCACGCGTCAGAGCAACCTCGCCCTGTCCAAGCACGTCGGCGAGTCGATCGAGATCTGCAAGGCCGCCGGGTTTGACCTCATCGTGGTGGAGACGTCCGGCATCGGCCAGTCCGACACGGAGATCACCGAGCACTCGGACGTGTCTCTCTACGTGATGACGGCCGAGTACGGCGCGGCGACGCAGCTCGAGAAGATCGACATGCTCGACTTCGCCGATGTGATCGCCATCAACAAGTTCGACAAGCGGGGCTCGCTGGATGCGCTGCGGGACGTGCGCAAGCAGTGGAAGCGCAACCACAACGCCTTCTCCACGCCGGACGATGCGCTGCCCGTCTACGGCACCATCGCCTCGCAGTTCAACGACCCGGGCATGAACCAGCTCTACCGGGCCCTCATCGACACGATCGCCCGGAAGACCAGCGCCAGGCTCGAGTCGCACATCCCGATCACCCCGGGGATGAGCGAGAAGAAGTGGATCATCCCGCCCGAGCGCACCCGCTACCTGGCGGAGATCGTCGAGACCTGCGAGTCCTACGACAAGTTCGCCCGGGCCCAGGCCGCGATCGCCCGGCGCATGTACCAGCTCCAGGGCACCATCGAGGCGCTGCGCGCGAACGTGGGCCAGAAGCGGCTCGAGATCGTCGAGCCCCGGGACGCCTCGGACGTGGTGCACGTCACCCAGCGCGTCGAGGGAGAGCCAGCCTATCTCTCCGAGCTGGTGGAGCTGTACCGCGACCTGGAGTCCCGCCTCCACCCGGAGTGCAAGCGGCTGCTGGACGAGTGGCCGGCCACGAAGCGCCGCTACGCGGCGGCCAAGTACCAGTACCAGGTCCGCGACAAGGTCATCGAGATCGATCTCTTCACCGAATCGCTCTCGCACCTGCGCATCCCCAAGATTGCCCTGCCGAAGTACGAGGACTGGGGCGACGTCCTCACCTGGCTGCTGCGTGAGAACGCGCCGGGCGCCTTCCCGTTCACCGCCGGCGTCTTCCCGCTCAAGCGCGAGAACGAGGACCCCGCGCGCATGTTCGCCGGCGAGGGTGGCCCCGAGCGCACCAACAAGCGCTTCCACTACGTCTCACGCGGGCTGCCCGCCAAGCGCCTGTCCACGGCCTTCGACTCGGTCACGCTCTACGGCGAGGATCCCGACCACCGCCCGGACATCTACGGCAAGGTGGGCAACTCCGGCGTCTCCATCGCCAACGTGGACGACGCGAAGAAGCTCTACTCCGGCTTCGATCTCGCGGACCCGTCCACCTCCGTGTCGATGACCATCAACGGTCCCGCGCCGATGCTGCTCGGCTTCTTCCTCAACGCCGCGGTGGATCAGCAGTGTGAGAAGTGGATCCGCGCCCAGGGCCAGACCGAGCAGGTGGAGAAGAAGATCGCCGAGATCTACCAGCGCCGCGGCCTTCCCCGGCCTCGCTACCAGGGCGATCTGCCCGCGGGCAACGACGGGCTGGGACTGCTGCTGCTCGGCGTGTCCGGCGACGAGGTCCTCCCGCGCGAGACGTACGAGAAGATCCGCGCCTCCACGCTCCAGGCCGTCCGCGGCACCGTGCAGGCGGACATCCTCAAGGAGGATCAGGCGCAGAACACCTGCATCTTCTCCACGGAGTTCGCCCTGCGGCTGATGGGGGACATCCAGCAGTACTTCATCGAGCAGAAGGTCCGTAACTTCTACTCGGTCTCCATCTCGGGCTACCACATCGCCGAGGCGGGCGCGAACCCCATCTCCCAGCTCGCCTTCACCCTGGCCAACGGCTTCACCTTCGTCGAGTACTACCTCTCGCGAGGGATGCACATCGACGACTTCGCGCCCAACCTGTCGTTCTTCTTCTCCAACGGCATGGACCCCGAGTACACCGTGCTGGGCCGCGTCGCGCGCCGCATCTGGGCCAAGGCCATGCGCGACAAGTACGGCGGCAACGAGCGCTCGCAGAAGCTCAAGTACCACATCCAGACCTCGGGCCGGAGCCTCCACGCCCAGGAGATCGCCTTCAACGACATCCGCACCACGTTGCAGGCGTTGCTGGCGCTCAACGACAACTGCAACTCGCTGCACACCAACGCCTACGACGAGGCCATCACCACGCCCACCGAGGAGAGCGTGCGGCGGGCGCTCGCCATCCAGCTCGTCATCAACAAGGAGTTCGGTCTCTCCAAGAACGAGAACCCGAACCAGGGCTCCTTCATCGTCGAGGAGCTGACGGACCTGGTCGAGGCCGCCGTGCTGACCGAGTTCCGCTCCATCTCCGAGCGCGGCGGCGTGCTCGGGGCCATGGAGCGCATGTACCAGCGCTCGAAGATCCAGGAGGAGTCGCTCTACTACGAGACGCTCAAGCACGACGGGACGCTGCCCATCATCGGCGTGAACACCTTCCTGGATCCCAAGGGCTCGCCGACCATCACCCCGCCAGAGGTGATCCGCGCCACCCAGGAGGAGAAGGACTACGCCATCAGCTCCCGCGACGCCTTCTGGAAGCGCAACGAGTCGTCCGCGTCTCAGGCCCTCGCGGCCGTGAAGCGCGCCGCGCTGGACAACGGGAACATCTTCGCCGCGCTGATGGACGCCTGTAAGGTCTGCACGCTCGGCCAGCTCTCGCGCGCGCTGTACGAGGTGGGCGGGCAGTACCGGCGCAACATGTAGTGCGCCCATGCCCCCCTCAAACTGGAACCCCGCCGCGTACGCTCAAAGCGACGCCGGAGGGGGAGGGGGGCTCATCCGGAAATGACGGTGGAGCGCGGGGCACCGCGCTCCGTCTCACCGCGACGCCGCCGGTCCGATCTGCATGACCGCGGCCGAGGTGTGGGCTGGAGTGCCCTGGACCGCGGGCTCCTGCGCCGGAGCCTCGGGGGCCTGCTGCTGCGTCCCGGTCTCGGCGCTCGGTGGCTCGCTACCACCCGTGTCCTGCCGCTGCACCTCCACCGCGGGCTTCTTCGGCTCGGGGGAGGCAGGGGCCTGCTGGGTGGCCATGGCCGGCTGCGGCTCCACGGCAGCGGGCGGTGCGGCTACGGCGGGCTGCGCCAGGGCGCCCGGTGCCGTGACGACCGGCTGCTCCGAACCAGCGGCCGAAGCGGCCTCGGGCGCCTGCTTCGCGGCCACGGCCGGCGCCTGCTGCTCGAGCTCGGGAGGCATCCGCCGCGGAGGAACGACGACGGGCGGCGGCACCGGGCAGCGGGTGCACGGGCCCCTCAGAGGCACCGACAGCACCTGGCCGATGCGCAGGAAGGTGTTGCGCATCCGGTTGGCCTTCTTGATGCCCTGGATGCTCGAGCCGTAGCGCAGCGCGATGCCGCCGAGCGTGTCTCCCGAGCGCACCCGGTGCATCTGGATGTTCTTGTCGGGCTGCAGCGCGAGCAGCGGGGCGATCCGCCGTCCCAGCTCCTGGGCGCGTGGGTTGAAGAAGCGCACATGGAAGTGGTCGCGGTGGCGCTTGGCGTGCTTGATGAGGGACTTCGCGCCGTCATTGAAGAGCGAGTCCAGCCACGCCTTGTTCTCGCCCTTGCGCAGCGCGTAGTCGTACAGGACCTTCTGGACGCGCTTGTCCACGAGGATCATCTGCACATCCGCGTGCATGGCGAGCGCCTTGAGCAGGGCCCAGTTCAGCTCGAGATCGATGTACCGCTCGCGCTCGCGCGCCCGGATGGGATCGACGGTGGGGTAGTAGAAGCCCAGGTCCACGTCCCGGCCGTTCTGATGGCTCTTGTGCGGCCGCAGGTAGCCACCATCACGGGAGCTGATCTGGTTCACCCGGAGCTGGGGCGCCTTCGGATACTGCGCCCGGACCTCGCGGATGGCCCGCGTCACGTAGTCCACCGTCTCCTGGGTGCCCCACGCCAGCTCGGGCGAGACCACGATCCACTCCTCCCCCTGGGGGAATTGGACCGAGTTCACCATCCGCCCGCTCTCGACGAACCCCACCGAGATGGACCCCAGCGACGCCGGATGCTTCTTCCACAGCTCCGTGAGCTGCTCGTCCGACCACTCGGAGGTGTACAGCGGGCCGTTGGGCACGACGGTGGAGCTGGTGGCCTCCCCGGCCTCGCCCTCGTCCGTATCGACGGCGTCCGCCAGCTCGTCGTCACCTGCCTCGTCGTCACCGCTCTCGGCGGACTCCTCGGAGGCCGCGACGGCCGCGTCGTTGTGTTCGACCACCTGCGTCACGGCTTCCGGGAGCTTCTCCGGCGGCCGTGAGGCATCGGTCTCCTGCGAAGCCGCCTGCAATGAAGCGGGCTGGACGGCGGCGGAGGCCGTCTCCTTCGAGGGGGAGACAGTGGGAGCAACGTGCGCGGTGCAGCCGGCGCACAGCAACAGGATGATCCAGGATGTAGAACGCACTGGGGCCGGAGCATGGCCCGAAATCCTCCCTGGTAAAAGTAAAGCGCTCAGGCTGCCTGGGACTCCGGGCAGGCATCCCAGGGGGACTTGACCCGAGGGGCAGGGGACGGCAGCCCAGTGACGGTCCTCTTCCCGCGCTGATTTCCGAGTCAAACCGGGCATTTATCTCTCTCAGGTGCTCAGGGCGCGGACCCGATCCGCCAGATTGAGGGTGAAGAGGCGGTAGATGCGCAGGGCCGCCGCGTCGTGGGTGGAGAGGTAGTGCTGGAAGTCCTCGCGCGAGATGTGCAGGGCTCGCACGGCCGTTCGGGCTCGCACGTGCGCGGAGGCGGGAGCGTCCTGCACGAGGGAGATCTCCCCCAGGTGTGCCCCCGGCCCCAGGGTGTTGAGCAGCCGCGCGTCCGCCTCCGGGCCGATGAAGACGTCCACCGTTCCCTCGAGCAGCACCAGCAGCCCCACCCCTCGCGCGCCCTTCTCCACGAGCGTCTCCCCGGGCTGGAACTCCATCTGCCGTGCCATGCGGTAGAGGTCCCTCATGTCCTCGAGCAGTAGCTCGCCGAAGATGGGGATGGACTTGAAGTAGGCGTAGCCCTCCAAGGCGGTGAGGGGAGGCGGCGCGCCGCGGACCCACGGGGAGCCCTCGTCCATCCGAGCCTGCAACCTGTCCGCCTCCGCCTGACGCCCGAGCAGCCGCAACAGCCGTAGCACCAGGGCCCGCAGGTCCGGGTCGCGCCAGGACTCCTCGGACGCCTGGAGCACCGCGGTGGCGAGCGCCAGGGCCCGCTGGGTGTGGCCATAGTGCTCCATCAACTCGCACAGACGCAGCACGGCCTGACGGTATTGAGGATCTCCCGCCGGCACGCTCCGCAGTGCCTCCACCTCGGCGTGCACGTTGTTCAGCTCGCGGTAGAGGGCCGCGGCCTCCATCGGCCGCTTCAGCCTCATCAGGCAGTGCGCCATGGTCTGGCGCTCCCCCAGCTTTTGATACAGGTCGAGCGCCAGCTCCAGCCTCCCGCATCGCTCGAACACCGCGGCGGCCCGCGTCATGTTTCCCACGCGCAACCAGGCCTCGGCCGCCGCTCCCAGGTCTCCCGCCTGCTCGTACAGGGCCGCGGCCTCCGCGTCCGACCGGCCGCCCTCCAGCAGCTTCGCCGCCGCGCGGAAGTCGCGCGCCCGCCGCAGCACCTCCACCAGGTTCTGGCGCCGGTTCTCCGAGGCCCCCGCCGCATCCTCCAGCAGGCGCTCGCGCTGCGCGGCTCCGAACTCCTCATAGGCCTGCACCGCGATGTCCAGCTCCTCCGGGTCCGCCGGCTCCTTCGCCCCCTGCGCTGCGTCCTCCCCCGCCGGGGAGGCTCCGAAGATGCGGGTGTGGAACCGGTCCCCGCTCTCGCCGCCTCCGGGGCTCCCGGCGTCCGGTCCGGTGCCGAGCACCTCGGTGACCAGCGCGGCGATCTGGGTGGCTCCCACGGTCTGCGCCTGCGAGACGAGGAAGTGCTCCAGATCGGCCTGCAGCTCCTGGCAGCTCGCGTGGCGCTGGTTCGGGTCCTTCGCCATGGCCCGCTCGATGAGCCGCTGGAGCTGCACGGGCAGATCCACGCGCCGCTGGCTCAGTGGAGTGGGTGGCTCGTGGACGATCTCCCGCGCCAGGCGGAATTCGTTCTTCTCCTCGTAGGGCAGGTGCCCCGTCACGAGCTGGTACAGCACCACGCCCAGCGCATAGATGTCGGCGCGCAGATCCAACGGCCTTCCGAGGATCTGCTCGGGCGGCATGTAGGCGATCTTCCCCTTGATGAAGCCGACCTGGGTGCGGCTCGACATGCCCTCCGAGCGGGCGATGCCGAAGTCGGCCACCTTGATGCCACCGCTCCTGCTGATGAGCACGTTGTCGGGACTGAGATCGCGGTGGACGATCTTCAGGGGCTGGCCCGTCCTGGGGGCCGTCAGCCCATGCGCGTAGGCGAGCCCCTCGCACACGAACGAGAGGATCTTCACGCAGGGGCCCAATGGGAGCAGCGTCTGCCGCGCCTGGTGATAGCGGGTGGCGAGCTCCTTGAGGCTCACGCCATCCACGTGCTCCATGGCCAGGAAGTACGCGCCCTCGAACTCACCGAAGTCGAAGATCTGGACGATGTGGGGGTGGTTGAGCTGCGCGGCGAGCTTCGCCTCTGCGAGGAACAGCTGGATGAAGTGGGGATCCTCGGCGAGCTGCGGGAGGATCCGCTTGAGGACCAGGGTCTTCTCGAAGCCTCCCGGCCCTTCCGCGGTGGCCAGGAAGACTTCCGCCATGCCACCGGTCGCCAGCAGCCGGCGGGTCTCATACTTGCCCATCTTCATCGTTCGCTCGCGAATCCGGAGGCACTCATGCTGACCTTGAAGACGCTCATCCCCCCGGGTTGTGAAAGAAGTCCGCACATGGGTTGACGGTCGGCGGCCGGAGCGGGAGAAGTAGCCCTGCGCAACAACCCCCACCTCACTCCGGGAAGGACATGACCCCTCTCCGCATGACCTCGAGAATCCTCGGTGCGCTGCTCTTCACAGCGGGAGCACTCCACGCGTCCCCCTCACGGGCCGCGCAGGTGCCCGTATCCAATGCCGGCTTCGAATCGCTGGTTTCCTCCGGACAGCCCTCCGGCTGGACGGCGACGGGAGGGGGCAGGGTGGCCTCCAGCCCGGACGGCAAGTCCGAGGGCGCGCGGGGACTCGTCATCGAGAACCCGGTGGGCGGCGCCGAGACCACCGTCCAGTCCGAGCCCGTGAAGCTCCAGGTGGGCCGCCTCTACCGCCTGAGCGCGTGGGTGCGCACCCGCGGCGTGCAGGCGGATGCCCAGGCGCGCTACCCCACGGCGATCGGCGCCTGTCTGTCGATGAAGAGCTTCCCCTTCACCAACTGTTCGCCCACCCAGGGCGCGGACCAGGACGGCCGCGTCTCGGTGCTCTTCTTCGCCATCCAGGGCTCGGATCGCGTGCAGGTGCACCTGGGCCGCAACGGCAAGGCCACCGGCTCCGCCTGGGTCGATGACGTGCGCCTCGAGGAGGTGGACGACATCACCGCCTACATTCCCATGGAGTCCGTGCGCTGGGCCGGCAAGGGCTTCCGCTACGACGACGGCGGATGGAAGTACATCCACATCGAGGGCGAGCCGTACGAGCGCGGTCAGCAGTACGGAGAGCTCGTGGCGGAGGATGTCGTCCGCTACATGGAGAAGGTGGGCATCCAGAAGAACCGCCAGGACGCCGTCAACGGCTGGTCCCAGGTGAGGCTGCTCGCCGACTCGCTCTTCCTGCGCAAGTACGAGCCCGAGTTCCTCGAGGAGATGAAGGGCATCGCGGACGGCGTCAACAAGGCCGGCGTGAAGTTCAAGGACCGCGAGGTGGAGCTGCTGGATGTGGTGGCATTGAACTCGGTGGTGGACCTGGGCCAGCTCGAGGACGCCAACCGCGTGAGCGCCACGCCGATCTCCGGGCGCGTCTTCCTCAAGGCCGAGGACGAGACGGCTCGGGCAGGTGAGGGCGACCACTGCTCGTCCTTCGTGGCCACGAAGTCCGCCACCCGGGATGGCCAGTTCATCATGGGGCAGCTCTTCATGTGGAACGGCTACACGGGCGTCCACTGGGACGTGATGCTGGACGTGCAGCCCACCCGCGGCCACCGCTTCATCATGCAGACGTTCCCGGGCGGCATCCACAGTGGCGCGGACTGGTTCATCAATGACGCGGGCATCGTCATCGGCGAGACCACGGTGGGCCAGACGCCCTTTGATCCCGACGGCACGCCCCAGAGCAACCGCATCCGCAAGGCGGCCCAGTACGCCTCCACCATCGAGGACGTGGCCCGCATCCTCAAGGAGCGCAACAACGGCCTCTACACCAACGACTGGACGCTCGCGGACGCCAAGTCCGGCGAGGGCGCCTGCCTCACGCTCGGCACCAAGAAGACGAAGCTGTGGCGCACCGGCGGCAAGGGCAACGGCTCGGACACTCCGGGCAACCTCAAGGACTTCATCTGGGCCAACAACAACAACCGCGATCTGGAGGTGCGCAAGGAATACATCCCCAACCCCCAGAACGCCCCGGTGGACCTGGCCTTCAATACCTGGAACCGCGACATCGCCTTCCAGAAGTACTTCGAGCAGTACGGCAAGGGCGGCATCGACCTGGAGAACGCCATCCGCATGATGGCCTCCAGCCCCATCAACCGGCCCCACGCCTGCGACGGGAAGATCACCACCGGTGAGATGGCCAGCCAGCTCATGTTCCTCGCGCACTACGGCAAGACGACCCTGCGCGAGAAGATGGTCGGCGGCCGGTGGATCCAGGACCTCCCCGGCGCCACCGCCCACCTGACGCTCGGCTACACCACCTTCAGCCCCATCTTCGTGGCCGACAAGCTCAAGGCCGCCCGCGCGAAGTCGCTCGCCGCGGAGGCGAAGGACTCCACGCCCAAGCGCGACACCTCCAAGGTCAAGGAGTCCCTCGGCTTCGACAAGAAGCTCCTGTGGGCCAACACCGTGTTCCCGGCCACCGACGGCGAGAACTGGCTGGTGAGCGGCACCTCCGCCTACTGGAACGTGCTCAACAAGCTGCCGGACTCGGCGGACAAGGCCTTCGACCAGCAGCGCGACGCCCTCGCGGAGCTCAACACCCGCTACCTGTACCTCGCCTCGCGCGAGGGGGACGTGGTGCCCGTGGCCACGCGCACCTCCTACGGCCGCTACGGCACCTACGCCATTCCTCGCATCAAGGGCACCTTCCTGCTGCACCAGCTGCGACTGCTGCTCGGCAACAAGTCCTTCTCGAAGGTCATGAGCACCGTCCACGAGCGGTACGCCAACAAGAACATCACCACGGCGGACTTCGTGCGCACCGCCTCGGAGGCCGCGGGGAGGGATTTGAAGCCTTTCATCTCACAGTGGGTGGATCGCGGTGGCCTGCCCGAGCCGCGCATCCTCGCCAGCTCCACGAAGGCCAAGGACGGCTATGACGTGACGCTCAAGGTGGAGCAGGGTGACAAGCCCTATCACCTCGTCACCAGCGTGGAGCTCGTCTCGGCCAAGGGCTCGACGCTGGAGCGCGTGGAGGTGAAGAGCGCGAGCGAGGCCTTCTCCTTCCACGTGGCCGAGCAGCCCGTGCGCGTGGTGTTCAACCCGGCCAACGACATTCCCGTGCCGCGCGAGCGCTTCCAGGTGCTCTCCAACGTGATGGATGACTTCAGCCAGCTGCTCTTCGTCCATGGCACTGCACGCGGGGTGGAGGCGGATAGAACGCTGACCCTGAACTTCCGCGAGGTGGTCGCGGATGCCTTCACGGACCAGCTCGCCCCCCTCAAGCCGGACTCCGAGGTGACGGAGCAGGAGCTGGCGAGCAAGGACTTGTTCGTACTCGGAGGCGCCGAGGACAACGGGCTGGTGGCGCGGCTGGCCGCGGAGAAGAAGCTGCCGGTGGAGATCGGCCGCCGGTTCTTCCGCTGGCAGGGGAAGACGTATGGGCGCTCGGATGACGGGCTCGCCGTGGCGCTGCCCAACCCGTGGAACCCGAAGCGGGCGCTCTACCTGTACCTGGCCAACAGCGGCCCGCAGCTCTGGCACATGACCCGCGCCTTCCAGCCGGGCCAGCTCCAGGGCTGGGCGATCTACCGGGGCGGCGAGGTGAGCACCAAGGGCTACCACGGCCTCGACGCGCTCGCGGTGGAGTTGAAGGAGTCTCCGGCTCCCGAGGTCAAACCCATCAGCTCAGCGGCCAGCGCGAACTGAGCGCTGACATCGAAGCACCCAGGCTCGCACATGCCGTGGGCAAGCCCAGGTGCTTCAAGTAGTCTCCCAGACCCATCGCTTCCTTCCCATCCGACGTACAGTCCGTCCAGAAAGGGGTTCACATGTTTCGCCGTATGCGACTCATTCCGCTCATCATCCTCGTGTCCGCCTGCAAGGGCGAGATGGCCAAAGATGTGACAGCCACCGTGGTGGGCAAGGCGGTGGAGGTGACGAAGGGGGCCGGCACCGGCGTCGTCACCGGCATCGAGGCGGGTCGCAAGGGCGCGGAGAGCACGGACGGCTCCAGGACTCTGTCCAAGCCCGACGAGGTGTTCGCCAGCACGGAGCTGCAGGTCATCGAGGTGAAGCCGGCCTCGCCCAAGGGCGTGGAGGTGGTGCTGGCGGTGACGAACAAGGCCACCCAGCCCATCCACCTGCTGGGCCTGCGGGACGGGGGCGGCGCGCAGCTCGTGGACAAGGAGGGCTTCTTCACGCCGCTGCTGGCGGGCGCTCCGGGCCAGATTAGCGAGGCCATCGAGATGCCACCCTCGGCCAAGGTGAAGGCCACGCTCATCTTCGAGGGTGACGCGGCCAAGGCGGCCCAGGTGCGCCTGTGGGGCAGGCAGTTCCCGGTGCCCGCGGGGGCGGCCACCGCCAAGGCGCAGCAATGAGCGGGAACTGATACCGCGCTGACATCGAAGCATTAGGGCAGGGGAGACAGGTTCAAATCCTGTCTCCCTGGCCAGTCAGTGGTTGAAACCACTGAGTTCCCCCCGGGCCGACGCTGGCGAAGGTGAGGAAGCCCCAGGGCCCCGTCGGGCGCCTGGGGCTCGCCGGACGAGGTCAATTCGGAACGTCGGTGAGGACGATGTCGTCCAGGTACAGGCTGTCACCCGCGCCGCCCGAGGTACTGTAGACCTCCAGATAGGCGTAGGCCGCACCGGCGGGCGCAGCCACCTGGGCGATGGCCTGCTGCCAGTTGGGGGTCAGGCCCGTGAGCGGAACCAGATCGGTCTGGACGAGCGCCTGGCTGCCGTCAAACCACTTCACCCGCACCGTGACATTCGAGATGGCACCGGAGCCCTGCTTCGCCATGAAGCTGAGGCGCTTGTTGCCTCCGCTCGTGGGGAAGCCGGGCCAGTTCGCCACCTGGACGCCCCAGCCCCAGGGGGCCGAGACGCTCACGAGCAGGCTGCCCGTCCCGCGGTACGCGTCCTGGGTCGTGGCCGAGATGCTGGCGGAGTACCAGCCCTGCCATTGCCCCGCGGAGCCCTCACCACCGGCGCTGGCGGCATCGAGGGCGTTTGGCGCGTCACCCACGACGATGTCGTCGACATAGAAGAAGGCCCCGGAGCTGCCCGTGCCCGTCAGGTAGACGAGGACGGTGCTCGCACCCACCGGTGCGTCGACCACGGAGGACACCTGCTGCCAGGTCGCCGTCAGCGCGGGCAACGTCACCTCGTGGGTCTGGAGGACCGTCTGGTTCGCGCCCAGCCACTTCACGGTCATCTTGGGTGTCAGGCCCGCTCCGGAGCCAAGCTTGCCCCAGAGGCTCAGCTTCTTGACTCCAGCGGTCGTGGCGAAGCCGGGCCAGTTCGCCAGTTGGACGCCCCAGCCCGAGGAGGCAGTCACCTCGACACGGAGGCTGTTGGCGCCCGCGTGCGCTTCCTCGGACGACCGGGCCACGGCCGTGGAGTACCAGGTCTGCCACTGGCCGACAGAGCCCTCGAGGGTGGAGGTGTCGGCGTCCAGGGCGTTGCCGCCGGAGCCCGGCGTCGGCGGCGGCTCGCCCACATCTCCCTCGAGGGTGCTTCCGGCCTCCTGTCCATAGGGAGCAGCCCGCCAGACGCTGAAGCTGACGGTCTCGCCATAACCCTTGGCGAAGCGCCAGTTGCCGACGTACGTGTTGTCATGGAAGCTGTTGCCATTGTTGAACATGACATCGTTCTGGATTCCGGCAACCGTGTAGGGCGACCAGGACATGTTGTCGGCGCCGGTGGCGATGAGGGCCTGCACGCCGCAGTACGTTCCGGCGCACGGCACGACGGTGCTGTCGAAGTAGAACGCGTTGTTGTTCACTTCGATGGCCTTGGCGTGCCAGCGGCAGTCGGTCTTGTAGGGCTCGCCAGCCACCAGGGTGTAGCACGGGTGTGTGTCGCTGATGGGCGCGGGGTATTCGTAGTTGCGCGGTGCCTCCGGAATCAAGGTCGGGGTGATGAACGGCGTGCAGTACCCCTTGCTGGTGTTGCCGTTGGAGTTGCAGAAGCGATTGGCGTTCTCGTAGATGGAGACACCCGAGAAGTTGTCTTCGAAGAAGTTGTCGTAGATGCGAATTTTCGGTGCCCCGCTCACGGCGGAGGCCAACCGCGCGTCGCCGCCCGACTCCGAGAGGTAGATGGCCGGACCCGGCGAACCCAGGTTGCGGTTGCCGCTCACCCAGGCGTTGCGGCGGAGGGTGTTGTTGCGGATGGTGGCGTTGTAGCTGATCTCATACCAGATACCCTCGCCATCATTGCTCTCGATGAAGTTGCCCTCGAAGAGGAAGTCGATGTTGTTGGTGTCCGCCCACAGGCCGGTGCCCCGGTTGTCATGGACCCAGTTGTGGGTCACCCGCGCGCCCCGCACGTCCCAGAACTTGCCGCCACCGGTACAGCCGCAACCCTCGATGTGGCTTTCCCAGTCGTCGGTGTTGTTGCCGGTGATTTCGTTGTGGTCCAGGACGATGTTCTGGATGGCGGAGCCGCCCTCGACCGGCGGCTTGAACATGCTGAAGCCGTACTGCCCGTTGTCCTTCAAGCAGTTGTAGCGGACGACGCTGTCGGTGCCCAGGAAGACACCAGCGCCATCGTTGCCTGAGATGGTATTATACTCGACGGTCCAGCCGGTTCCGGAGTCGTGGTTGACCACGCCTTCGTTGTTGTTGTCCAGGCCGCGGCCGAAGTTCCGGATGGTCAGGTACTTGATGGTGACGTTCTGGGCGGCACCCGTGAAGGCATACAGATTGAGATGCTGTCCGTCGATGATTGCGCCCGGCGCGCCAATATAGGTCGTGTTGGCGCGGGTGACGATCTGTCCGAAGACATCGCTGGCCAGCGTATGGACGCCGGGCCCGAACCAGAACGTCGCGCCCGGCTGATTGAAGTTGAAGCCGCTGTTATCACCGGCCGGAACCGTCACCGCGCCCGCTGGTGCGGTACTCGGGCCGCTCAAGAGCGCGGTATTGCCGCAGATTTGAGCCGGCGGTGTCGTCGGCCAGGGCGGGGGCTCGGCCCCCACATTCTCGCGGCCCTGCGCTGGCAGTGCCAGGCCGCAGGCAAGGAGGGCGCCCAGCATCAGTCCCTCGAAGCGCTTTCCCTGACTGGCGAGGGTCGCCAGGACAGCCCTCCGACGATGGGCTCTCTCGCTGATGATTTCTGAGGATGTATTGGTCATTTTCGCAAGACTCACAACAGCTACGGCGTGAGAAACGGCAGCAGCTCTCCCGTCTTCTGCCACATCGACGACGGATAGGCCTGTGCCGAGGTAAAGCCTTTGTTCGTGAAGAAGTACTCGTACGTAGATTGGTATGACGCCTTCCAGCCGTAACCGGGATGGTCGGACTCGCTCCACTCCGCCTTCGGGATGCCCATCGCCTGGAGCGCGGTGCCGAGCCACTGGTTGTACAGGAGGCCAGCCCACAGGGAGTTGCCCTCGCTGCCCGTGCTGGAGTCTCCGCTCACCTTGCGCGTGGTGTTCCGGTAGTCGCAGTAGCTGCCGGTCTTGAGGGCGCCTCCCGCGCTCCCGGCGGTCACCACCGGGACGGAGAAGGAGAAGTGTGGGGTGTTGCCGTTCTCCTGGGCCCACGCGAGCAGCGAGTCATCCAGCAGCGTTCCACCCGCGCCGTTCGAGAACCGCTCGAAACGGGAGACGAGGTCGAGGAACACCTGCGAGAAGAAGACCTGGTTGAACTGGACCACCAGCTCCTGGTTCGGCCCGGCCACGGTCGACGGATGAACGACGTTGTTGTGCCAGTCTTCACCCTGCGGGGCTCGGGTGGTGAACGTCAGGTTCTGGTTGTTCTCGTCGATGCTGATGGTGGCGATGCGGCAGACGCCGCAGTTCATCGCCACGGCGAGCACCTCGTTGACGAGCCGGAAGTATTCGACGTTCTTCGCGGGGTCTCCCGCAAAGGAGCCCGAGTTCTTGAGCGACAGGTTGTCGGTGGTGGGCCGCTGCGGCACCTGGCAGCCGGCGCTGGTGGTCGCCTCCAGCCGGCGCTGCAGCTCGGCGACGGCGTCGATGTGCTGGTCCAGTCGCGCTCGGTCCTCGGCCGACAGTCGGCTGTTGCCGTTGCGGAGCCGCCGATAGCTGTCGAGAATCCTGTCCACCACCGGTGCTCGGGTGTTGCCGGAGCCGCTGGTGCCGGCCAGCAGGACGTCGAACAGGGCGAGCGAGCTCTCCATGGAGCTGATGGGGCTCGAGGCGACCCCGGAGGAGCGAACCCCGGGGGTGCTGTAGCCCCAGCTCCCGCTCGCGGTGCCCGAGGCGGCGATGGCGACGCTTCGTTTCCGGACGGAGGTGACGCTCGGGTAGAAGGCCGGAGAGTAGGCCATCACCTGGTCGATGGTCGCCCGAGGCGAGGCGGGCCGCTGCTTGTCGAAGTCGTAGTAGCCCAGCGCGGCGCCGAAGTTGTGACCCATGTACAGGGGGAAGTCGAGGCCCCGCAGGATGTTCATCTTCGAGACGAGGGTGGGCGTGAGCACCGTCGACCGCGCGGTCAGCACCCGGCTGATGACCGCATCACCGCTCGCGTTGGCCGGCGCGGCCAGCGCCCCTCGCCGGACGTCGTGGCTCGCGTAGAACAGGGTCTGCGTCAGCGCCGAGTCCGCCGGCCACATGTTCGCGCCGAAGATGGCGCCATGGGGGGTACGGAAGTGCACGAAGCACTTCGGGCGCTGGGCCGTCTGGGCCTTCGCTTCCCTCGGGCTCAGCAGCGATGGGAGCAGCGGCAACGCCAGGACGGCTCCGCCCGCGCCGCGAAGGAACATGCGGCGGTCCACTCGGAAGACAGGTGTGTTGCTCACTGGAAGCTCCTCTGCTTGAACGTGGGGTGGTTGGCGAGCGTCTTCAGCATGTCGGCCATCGGCGCTCCGCTGCGCGCGACCGCCTCCATCTCCGAGAGCAGGCAGCCATCCCTCGCGGTGGACTCCACGCGAGCCTGCGAGAAGCGGAAGTACTGGCGCGCGATGCAGGACTCGAAGAGCTGGCTGTCATCAATCAACTGCGTGAGCTCGGCGACGCTGGAGACGAGCCGCCGCTCGGAGCCGTAGACCCGCACTTCCGCTACGGTGTCCACCGGGGGGGTGTTCGTCATGTGGCCCCGCGGGTCGTACAGCCGCTCCACGCTGCGTTCCCGTCCGAGCGCATCGAACCCTTCCAGCACGAAGCCCGGCGGGTTGATGGTCTGGTTATGACAGCCTCCACAACTGCCTCCGGAGGTGAGCTGGGTCACAGCCTGTCGCGTCGTCATGTCCTCGGTCGGAGAGGGAGGCCTGTCGCTGGCGTTGGGAGGTGGGGCCCCGACCTGCTGGCAGAGCAGCGCGTTGCGCACCATGTATCCTTTGTGGATGGGACGCGTCGACGCGGTTCCCGTGGCCAGCAGGGCAGCGCGTGTCAGCAGCCCGCTGCGGTTCTGGGAAGGGATGACCGGTGCCGGACCGGTGCCGCTCCAGACGGGCACACCGTAGATGGAGGCCAGGTAGTGGTCCCCCGTGTAGGATCTCCGGTCGTGGAGGAAGTCGCTCACCGAGCCACCCGACACGATGGTCTGCCAGGCGGAGAGCTGGACGTCCTCGAACATCGCGGTGCGAGCAGCGTCCGTGGGCATCTCCTCCCCGACGAAGGCCTGAAAGACCGGGTCGTTCCGGAGCGCGACCAGCGACGGCAACTCTTCGAGCCGCAGCCACTCGCTGACGAACTCGTCCAGCGAGCTTCGCAGTTGGGGACCTTGGAGCATCCGATTGAGCTGGGCAGCGAAGCCGGCCTCGGTCAGGAGTGAGCCATTGACCGCCCCGGCCCAGAGCTCGTCGTCGGGAGGCGCTTGCCAGAATTGGTAGGACAGCCTCGAGGCCAGCTCGAACGCGGAGAGCGGGCTCACTGGCTGGCTGGCGTCGGTTCCATGCTCGACCCGGTAGAGGAACCAGGGCGAGTTCAGGAGCGCGGTGATGACGTCGGCCACCGCCGCCCTGTCCACCGGAGTACTCCCCGCGATGTCCGCGAAGGCGGTGACCTCCGCCGCCGGCAGTGGGTTGCGCAAGACGCGCGAGCCCCAGCCGCGAATGAAGGTCTCCAGGCAGGCCCGGTCGTTGGCCGTCTGTCCGTCGCTCGCGCAGCTCCCCAGGAGGGCATTGCGGCGCGCGTCGCTGCCGGTGAGCTCCTGGGCCACGGCTTGTCCCAGGTCGTACATGGCATCGATCTGGGCCTGCTGGATGGACTGGTCCAGCCGGCTGTAGCCGCCTTTCAGATCACCTGGGGCGGGTGTGCGCTGGTCCGTGGGGTACCGGGCGAAGGTGGGCGCTACCTTCGCCCAGATGGCGTCCGTCTCTTTCGGCAAGGCGCGGGCAATGGCGAAGCGGAGCGAGTTCCCCAGTTGGGTCCGGGACAGCCTGGGCAATGGCAGGTCGACGGGGACGGCGTTCGCATCGCAGGAGAACTGCTCCGGGGCGGGGGAGATGGGCGCGGACGAAGCGGGCGGAGCGGGATCGTCTTCGCCCGCGGAGTCGTTTCCGCCGACGGAGATGGGTTGCTCGATTCTGCCAGAGCAGGCGACCGCGCCCGCGCACAGAAGCAGGAGGCTCAAATGGCGTGGAGAAGTCATGGCCCCACCTACGCGCCAGGCCGAAAAAACTTTCCTCGCCGTGGGGTCGGTCCGCTGGAGGGCCCGGACGGCCGAAGCTGACTGGGGTCCACGGTCGACGGTACTATCCGCGTCACCGCATGACTGCTCTGCTCAGCGCGCTGTCCCTCGTCTTCCTGACCCAGGCCCCGGCGGTGTCCGTTTCCTTCGACCTTCGCTCCCTGTCCTACCAGGATTACCGGCGGTGGGAAGGTGTGGAGCTGGAGCGGAAGGTGGCGCTCCGGTTGATACAGGAGGGCTTCGCGGTCGTTTCTCCGGAGAGCCCGGCGCAGCTTCGGCTGCGTGCGAGCCGCACTCCCGAAGGACTGCGGCTCGAGGCAGCCGGGCCGCGGCAGCGGGTCGAGCAGAGCGTTCGCATGGGGCGGGGCTCGCTCGCGGAGCTCCACTTGGAGATCGCACAGAAGCTGTCCGAGATGACGAGGGCGCTGAAGCCCGAGCCGGAGCCGCCCCCGCCCGAGCCCGTTGCGGCCGAGTCTGCTGGGCCCGTGCCCCAGCCCCCCGTGGCGGTGGCTTCCGCCCCACGGAGCTCCGAGCTGGACCTGAGCCTGGGCCTGGGTTCGCTCTGGCGTGGACCCGCCGTCGACCCACACCTCCTGCTGTCCATCCGGCAGGGCCTGGGGGCGTTCGGCCTCGAGGCGGAGGCGGGGCTCGGGGTGTCTCGCGGCGCGGAGCTGACCGTGCTCGAGGCGCAAGGTGGTGCCTTCTTCAGCTATCGGCTCTCCGCGTCGGAGCGTCTTCAGCTCGAACCTGGCGTGGGCGCGGGTGTCGTCCTCCACAACTACCAGCTCACGTCCTCCTGGGTGTCGGACCGGTCCGGTACGCAGGTGTCTCCCGCGGGCTGGGCCCGGATGAAGCTCCGGTGGAGGTTCACCGAGCGCTTCGCGGCAGAGCTGCGCGTGGCCATGGGCCTGCTGAGGCCAGTGATCCATGCGAGCGAGGGCGGAACGCTGTGGTCGCGGGGAGGCGTGAGGCTCGAAACCGGCGCCAGCCTCTCCTGGTGGCCGTAACCTCCGAGGAAAGTTTCTCCGGCGCCAATCGTAGGTGCCCAGGTGATGGATGTGATGTCGCGCGCTTCCCACTCCAAGGCCCCGCCCGCCCTGCCTGACCGACCTGTGTCGTTCGACACGCTCTATGAGGAGCACGCCGAGGATGTCTTCTTATGGGCCATGCGGTATGCGGCGGGCCGCTCGGGCTGGGCCGAAGACGTTACGCACGATGTCTTTCTCAAGGCCTGGGAGCACCGGGCCTGGCTACGTGAGGAGGACGTGAGGGGCTGGCTGTTTCGCGTCACGCAGAACGTGGCGCTCTCCGCCCTGCGGCGCGAGAACACGTTTCGACGGCGCGTCGCCGCCCTCCTGTTTCCGTCGCAGCGCACGGAGACGGAGTCCACGCCCGAGGGGGCCCTCGAGCGGCGAGAGGCGGTGCGCAGCGCCACGGCGGCGCTGGACCGCTTGCCGGGGCAGGAGCGGGTGGTGATGGGTTTGAAGATGCTGGATGATCTGAGCCAGCGCGAGATTGCCCAGCTCCTCTCGCTGTCGGAGGGCTACGTGTCGAAGTTGATCAGCCGCGCCCAGGGCCGTCTGTCGGCCTGGGGATGGAAGGTGGACGATGGCTCCCCGTGACTTCCGCACCGAGCTCCGGCGTGAAGACCAGCTCCGCCGCGAGCAGGGGCTGTCCCCGGCCGCCCAGGCCCGGCTGTGGTCGCGGCTGCGGGACGCGCGCGAGCCGAAGCCGGCACGGCACAGGCGTCCCGTATGGTGGATGCTCGCTGCGTCGGCAGCGGCGCTGGCCCTCGCGGTGTTCTTCTGGAGCGCTCCGTCCGCACGCTCGCTGGGGGGGCTCGAGCTCGCACAGGCCTCTCCCGACCTGAGGGTGCGGGAAGACGCCGCGGGGGTGGAAATCCAGATGGGTGAGGCCGCCCTGGTGGACGACGCCCGAGGCCTCGCCCTTCGGAACCTGGGGCCGCTCGTCGTTCGTCGCGAGCCGTCGGGGGTGCGACTGGTCCGCGGCCGCGCGGAGTTCTCGGTGGAGCACCGAAAGCCAGGGACCTCCCCCGCTGTCGTGCTCGTGTCGGGTGGGGCGATTGAGGTCATGGGCACGCGCTTCACGGTGGAGGAGCGGGAAGCGGGTGGAGCGGTCACCCTGCACGAAGGCGCCATTCTCTTCCGTCGGCTCACGGGTGAGGTGGTTCAGCTTCGGCCGGGGCAGACGTTGGGGTGGCCGGTGGCCGAACCCGCCGAGCCAGCACGTCGCGAGCTGGCGTCTCCCGAGCCGGAACCGTCCCAGCCCCTGGCCACGCCCAGCCCGGTGGTCGATTCCTCCCGCCCCCCCGCCGCGGCTGGCCGTGCCCCGAGCGTGGAGGAAATCTTGCGAGAGCTGGAGGTCCTTCGCGGTCGGCACGAGTTCGAGCAAGCGGCGCGGTACCTCGAGGCGGCGATGCGCAAGCAGCCCGCGGCGACGCGGGAGCGCCTCAGCTTCGAGCTGGGCTCGCTGCTCACGCACCAGCTCAAGGACGCGCAGCGCGCCTGTGCGCACTGGGCTCGCCACGAACGACAGTTCCAGCATGGGCGCTATGCAGAGGCAGTCCAGCGTGCCCGTGAGACGCTGTCCTGTCAGGCCCGTGATGGGGAGACAGGGCGATGAGACCGGGGCGCTGGAGCGTGCTGTCGCTGGTCGCGGCGCTCACCGCCTGCGAGCCTGCCATCATCGACCATTCCCCCACCTCCAATCTGCTCGACGCCGAGACGGCGTCTCTGGAGACCGGGCTCGGACAGTGGGTCCCGTGGTTCTCGGTGAACGTCTCGAGAGCGCCCACCGCCGCGAGAGATGGCGAAGCGGGCATGCGCGTGGAGGTGACAGGGCTGTACGGCTGGGGTGTCCATCTCGACAACTGGCCGGGATTTGCCGCATCCCCGGGAGCGCACCGCGCTTCCTTCTGGGCCCGCGGGACGCCGGGACGCGCACTGGTCGCCGAGATGCGGGTGAGCTGGCGCGATGCGAGCGGCCAGGAGCTGCAGTCGGAGGTGCTCTCCAGCCCGGTGCTTTCCGAGGAGTGGGCTCGGACTGCTCGCGAGCTGACGGCCCCGGCCGGAACGGAGCGGGTGGGGGTGGAGGTGACCGGCGCCGAGGGTGCCCCGGGCGACGTCATCGAGCTGGATGTGCTGGTCGTGCAGGCATTGAGCGCGCCTTGAGCGGCTCCAGAGGCTGTCATTGCGCCCCACGATTCAGCACATGCTCGATGCGCCGATCCGGCACCAGCCAGAGCAGTGCGGCCACCACGTAGAGCAGCTGAGCGATGCCCGGCCGCCAGAACGTCGATGCGATGCCCAGAAGATAGAGCAGCGGCGAAATCCGTTCCTTCCAGTTGTTGCCCACCGCCGACTTGAGCAGGGAGCCCGGACCTTCCACCGCGATGAGCGCCCGCTGGAGCAGCCAGTAGGCGCAGGCAGCCATGAGCAGCACGCCACCGTACAAGGCGCTCGGCCACGCGGCGAAATGGTTCTCGCCCATCCAGCCGGTGGTGAAGGGAAACAGTGATAGCCAGAACAGCAGGTGCAGGTTGGCCCACAACACGGCGCCGGACACCTTCGTCGAGACATGCAGCATGTGGTGGTGGTTGTTCCAGTAGATGCCGACGTAGACGAAGCTCAGCACGTAGCTCAGGAACACCGGCAGGAGCGGACGCAGCGATTCCAGCGACTCGCCATGCGGCACCTTCATCTCCAGCACCATGATGGTGATGATGATGGCGATGACGCCATCACTGAAGGCCTCGAGCCTGCCCTTACCCATATTACCCATCGCTTCACTCCGGGGCTGATCTGTTGATGCCTTGCCGACTATTGGCGGGCCAAGGCCACCCTCCGCAGCGTATAGCGTATAGGCGGAATGGGGGCACTGTTGCTAGGCGGCGGGCTGGTGCGGGGGGTGGAGGAGGAGAGGGCAGGGGTCAGCGCTGCTTGTTCTTCTCGTCCCAGAGCATGGGCTCCCAGAGCTCCACCTTGTTGCCGTCCGGGTCCATGATCCACGCGAACTTGCCGTTCTCGTGGCTCTCGGGGCCTTTGACGATTTGCACCCCCGCCGCTCGAAGCTGAGCGAGCAGCTCGCCGAGGTTGTCGACGCGGTAGTTGATCATGAACGGCGCGTCGAACCAGTCGCTGTCCTTCGCCGCGACATTCCACACCGTGAGGCCCTTGTCCTCGGCCTTATCCTCGGGCCACTTCAGAATGGCGCCGCCCCAGGGCTCGAGCTGAATGCCGAGGTGACGCTGGTACCATTCGGACAGCGCCTTGTCGTCCCTGGTCGATTTGAAGAAGATGCCGCCGATGCCGGTGACTTTTGCCATGGCGGCGGAGTGAAGCCGGACGGCGCGGCCACGTCAACGCTGAGCAGGTGGGATGCCTCCGAGCTGCGACGCGATGCGCGCGGCCGAGGTCCCCAGCCCCGTGGGGCTCCCCGGCAGCCGCACGAGCTTCCGGGTGTTGCGCAACTCGGATTCCTTGTAGCGACCCACCGCGAGGTGCCACTCGAGCACTCCCCGCATCCACTGCTGCAGCTTCTCCACGTACCTGTGCAGCTTCTCGCGGGCCTTCGCGTCCAGGCGGTAATCCTCCACGAGCGCGGGCAGCTCGGTGGCGACGATGTGCTCGAACTGCTGCATCCGCGCCGTCATCAGGTCATTGACGACCTCGACGGCCCTCGGCTTGTCGAGGTCGAGGAAGCGCTGGACGACCAGCACGCCGTTGTTGAGCTCGCCCTCGAACTCAATCTCTTTCTGGTAGGAGAAGATGTCGTTGGTCATCCAGGCGTAGTCCCCGGCCGAGTTCTCCAGCGAGCGCAGGGTCCGCGTATGGAAGATCTCCGGCGGAATCTCGTCGCCTTGCGACAGCCGGAGGGACAGGCTCATGAAGAAGTCCGCGCCGAACGTCTTCCGGCGCATCTCCACGTAGTCGACCGGATCCGGGATGCGGTTCTGGATCTGATTGGCGAGTTCCCACAACCAGCTCTCGGCCATGTCCAGGAGGGCCTTGCGGAACAGATTCCGAGCGCTCTGGGACAGGGCCCCGGCGGTGCGAGCCCACATGTCGGCCAGTCCGCGCTCGACCGGGTTGATGGGGACTGCCGTGCAGGTGGCGGGGTCGTCTGGCAGGAACGCCGCCAGCCGGGCGGTGAAGACCTTCGCCCCCGCCATGTCGCGGGTGTGCCCGTAGAACGCGGGGAAGTAGTCGTCGGTGTAGGTTCCCCAGACGAGCCAGCCGACGGTCAGGTTGAGCTCGGGGCCCGACATGCCCGGGTGGATCAACGCGGCGCACAGGGCCATGTCGGCGATGTCGAACGTGTGATCATCCCAGATGTACACGCCCGGCAGGCCCGGCAGCGGGTCCAGCAGCCCCATCTGGCGCGCCCAGTCCTTGGAGTGCTTCCGCGCGGCGTCCAGGTGCGGGTTCAGACCCGTGCTGTAGGGCATGTAGAACTTGGGCAGCTTCACCGGGCCCACGGGTGTGTAGGGCAGGTGGGCGAAGCTCTTGAACCGGCTCAACCCCAGGGAATCAGGCGACAAGCGGAGGCGCGCCGCCGAGGTCCCCAGGCCCGTGGGAGCGAGCGGGAGCAGCCCCTCGTTCCGGGTGCCCTTGTTCATGTAGCGGCTCGACCGCATGTGCCATTCGTGGCCGCCGGACTGCCAGTCCTGAAGCCCGCGGATGTACGTGAGGACGTGCGCCTGCTCCACCGGGTTCACGCCGAACTCCGCGAAGAGCGAGGGCAGCTCCGTCAGCGTCGTGTTCTCGAACTGATGGAGCCGCGACGTCAGGAGATCGTTGGTCAGGTTGGCGGCGCGCTGGGTATCGACGTTGAGGAACTTCTCCATCACCAGGACGCAGTTGGAGAGCTCTCCCTCCTCCAGGATTTCGCGCTCGTAGGAGAAGAGATCGTTGCGCAGGTGCACGCCGTCGGAGAACGTGTCCTTGAGGACGCGCATCGGCCGGGATTCCGCGATCCGGTCGGGAATCTCCGCGAAGACGGCGTGCTCCACGAGATCCGCCGACCACGGCGCCCCGCCCACCTTGCGGCGCATCTCGATGTACTCGATGGGATTCGAGACCCGTTGCACGCTGATGTTGGACAGCTCCCACGTGGACTCTTCGAGCAGGTGCTTCGTGCTCGTGAAGAACCGGCGCCGCCAGGCCTCGGAGCGATGGGGCACCGTCCGCGCCCACAGGTCCGCGAGGCCGCGCTCCACGGGATTGGTCGGCTCCGGCGGAGTGACGGAGAGGTCCACCGGCATGAACGCGGGCAACCTGTCGAGGTACTTCTTCGCCCCCTCGCGATCCTTCGTGCGCTTGTACAGCTCGAGGAAGTGGTCGTCGAAGTAGAAGACCCAGACGTACCAGTCGGTCACCAGGTCCAGCTCAGGGCCCGGAGCCTCGGGATGGGTGTACGCGCAGAGCAGGGCGTAGTCCATGGCATCGAACCTGGCCTCGTCCCAGATCTCGGGGGCGCTCCCGTCCTTCGGCTTGCCGATGATTCCCAGCTCCCGCGCCCACGCCTTGGAGTGCACGCGGGCCCCTTCGAGGTTGGGATTCAGGCGCGCCGGCCAGGGGACGTAGAAGTCTGGCAATTGAAACGGTTGCTTGGCTTGCGTTTTCATGAATTGCCTTCTGGGATTGGGCCTGCGTGCTGCGCGCGTGCGCTGAGCAACGGATGTACCAGCGTCCGCCGCGGCCCACAAGAATCGCAAGGAGGGCGAAGAGCTCAGGCCGCTCTAACGCGTCAAAGGGGCCGGCTGACACGTCAACGGCTCGGTTGACGTGTCAGCGGGCTCGCCATGTCAGACCCCTTTTTACACTCTGCGTCGCAGTTGGGTTTTCAGGCCATCTCGGCCATTCCCGACGACGAGGAGCAACCATGCGTCGAAGTCTGATGTGCGCAGTCCTGGGCGCGCTCATGTTCGCGAGCGCATGCGACCGCGGCGAGGAGGCCCCGGTCCCCGAACCCGCGACACCGGCGGAGGTTCCCCTGCTCACGCAGGGGGAGACCCGCCAGGAGCTGTCGGGCATCTCGGGCGGTGAAACCCTCTTCGGGCTGGAGGTGCCCCCCGGACAGTCCAAGCTGACCGTCACGCTGGCGAACGCGACCAACGTGGACCTGTATGTGAAATACGGGGCCCAGCCCACGCAGACCAGCTACACGTGCCGGTCCAAAACGACCACCGCCACCGAGCAGTGTGTCATCAACACGCCCACGGCGGGCATGTGGTTCATCACCGTGCGCGGCACGGCCGCCTTCACCGGCGTCACCCTCACGGCCGTCACCACGCCCGCGCCGGACCCCAGCGTGGTCGTGCTCACCTCGGCCCAGCCGGTGACGGGCATTGCCATCCCGGCCGACGAGACGCGCTACTACAGCCTCGATGTTCCCGCCGGACAGGGCCGGGTCGCCTTCGAGCTCACGGGCGGCACGGGCGACGCGGTGCTCCTGGCCAACTTCGCCAACAAGCCCTGGCCGCTGTCCGCGAACTGCACCGGAAACCTGCGCTCGGCAACCGCGAGCTGCGTCGTCAACCAGCCCCGCGCCGGCACCTGGTACGTGGCGGTCCAGGCCAAGAGCGCCCTCGCCAACTTCAAGCTCCAGGGCACCTACACGGCCGTCGCGGAGGCGGCCGAGGTCGTCCTCGCGGATGGGCAATGGACGCCCTTCGCCAGCACGCCCGCCCAGGACGCGATGTTCCGCATCGACGTGCCCGCGGACCAGGTGGGACTGACGATGGAGCTGTCCGGCACGCCCGACGTGGCGGATGTCTATCTCAAGACCAAGGGGCACCCGACGCCCACGGACGCCCGCGCCTGCACGGGCAGCACGTCCAGCAGCTGTTTCTATTACACGCCGGAGCCAGGTCCTTGGTACGTGCGCGTGCGCGCGAACGCGACCGCCGCTGACACGCGCGTGCGCGCCACGCTCGCGCCCATCGCGCCCCTGGCATCAGGCGCAACCCAGACACTGACCGCGGTGCCCCAGAGCCGCACGCTCTACTACCGGCTCGACGTCCCAGCAGACGCGGCGGGCCTGACGGTGACGGCCACCAGCGGCACCGCGGTGAGCCTGGCCCTGCGCTACGGCTCCTGGTCGGCCTCCGCCCTCTCCACGTGCAGCCAGAATCGCTGCACCCTCACGAAGCCCCAGGCCGGCGCCTGGTTCATCACCCTCAACGTCGCAGCGAACACCCAGGCCACCCTGCTCGCCACCGTGGAGCGCAGCGACAGCGCCACCGTCGTGCTGGCGGACACCGAGCCGGTGAGCCTGTCCGCCCCCGCCGACACGCGTCAGTACTTCCGGTTCGAGGTCCCGCCGGGCCGTGAGCAGGTCGTCTTCGACCTGTATGCCCGCCTCCCCGCGCCCACGATCGCCTCGATGTATGTCCAATACGGACGCGAGCCGACCACGTTCGACGCCGCGTGCTACGCCAACTATGGGTCCCCGACCCAGTCGCGCCGCTGTGCCTTCGCGCGCCCCGCCGCGGGAACCTGGTACGCGATGGTCACCGCGCCCGTGCCGATGACAGCCGTGGTGCGCGCCACCACCTCCCAGCCCTATCCCCTGTTCAGCGGCTGGGTGGAGCCTGCCTATTCCGGGACCCAGAACTCGGAGCGCCAGTGGACGGTGGACGTCCCCGCGGGCACCAGCGACCTGCTCGTGCAGCTCTCCGAGGTGATGAGCGGCTGGGACGTCTGGTCCCAAGGCGACGTGGCGCTCCTGCTCAAGCGCGAGGGCATCCCCAACTCGGCGGACTTCGACTGCAAGTCGGACGTGCCGGACGCACCCCTGGAGGCCTGCGCCATCGCGAATCCCCAACCGGGCCGCTGGTACATCCTCGCCCGAGGCAAGACGGACTTCTCCAACGTGCACCTCCAGGCCACGACCTCGGTCACGCCCGGCGAAGGGGTGGAGGCGCTGGAGAATGGCGTGGCGCGCGTGAATCTCACCGGCAAGGTGGGCGCCTATCGCCTCTGGAAGCTGGAGGTCCCAGCCGGACAGCGGCGCCTGGAGTTCGATGTCTCGGGCGGCACGGGCTCGCTGGACCTGTATGTCCAATCCGGCACGCGCCCGACGCCCACGAACGCCGTGTGCCACGCGGCCCCGGCCACCACGGGTGAGCGCTGTGTCATCGACCAGCCCCAGGCGGGCACGTGGTTCGCGCTCGTCCGTGCGGCCTCGGACTTCAATGGCGTCTACCTGACCGGGCGCTACGGCCAAGACACGGACGTCGCGCCGCTCACACCGCACATCCCCGTGCCCAACCTCACGGCGGACGGCACGATTCCGCGGCTGTTCTCGATGGACATTCCGGCGGGCCGGACACAACTCCGCGTCCACGTCACCGGAGCCTTCCAGGACACGGAGCTGCGGGTGAAGCGCGGCGCCGTCCCCACCCTGACGGAGACGCGTTGCGCGTATGGCTACAGCAGCCAGTCCATGGACTGCGTCGTCTCGGCGCCGGCCGCGGGCACCTGGTACGTGCTGCTGACCGGCAAGTACCGCGGCGTGACCCTCACCGGGATGGATCAGCTCACCCAGGCGGCGTCGGGCATCGAGCCCATCCTGAATGGCTCGCGCACCCGCGTGCCCTCGGGGACGGGCTCGCACTACTACGTGGTGTCGGTGCCCGACGGGGCCAAGAGCCTCCAGGTGTCGACCGTGGGCATCCCGAAGAGCACCTCGGGCGCCACCAACCTCTACGTGCGGCGAGGCGATGCGCCCGTCTCCACCTACGACTGCGCCTCCACCATCTCCGGCTCGGATGACTCCTGCGCGTTCACCAATCCCCAGGCGGGCCTCTGGTACATCGATGCCTACGGCACCAGCTACAACGACATCGAACTGCGGGTGCTCCATGAGTAGCCCCGCCCGCGCCGCTGCATCCCCGCATTCCCTCTCCCTCTTCACACGCGCCGGCGCGACTCAGCCCCGGCATGAGGATAGCGCTATGTCTTCGCGGTCCTGGGTCGTCTGGTTTGGATGTCTGCTCGGGCTGTGCCTGAGCGCGTGTGGTCCCGCCGCGAGCCGTCCGGCTCCGGTGCAAGAGAATCCTGGCACCACCCTCGGTGGAGCCACGCTCGCGGCCGTCGCGCTGACGACGGGCCAGGCCACCTCCGTGTCGGGCGCGAAGGACGAGCAGAAGCTGTTCTCGCTCCAGGTCCCGCCTGGACAGAAGGTGCTCAACTTCAAGACGTCTGGCGGCACGGGAGATGTGGACATCTTCGTGCAGTTTGGCGCCGAGCCAACCGTCACGTCGTACCGGTGCGCCTCCACGGCCGCTGGCAACACGGAGCTGTGCGCCATCGACAACCCCGAGGCGGGCACGTGGTACGTGATGGTCCGAGGCTACGCCGCCTTCGCGACCGTCTCGCTGCTGGGCGAGTACGCCCCGCTGGCGAACGTGCTCGGCAGCGGCCAATTCGTCACGGTGAGCGGCACGACGGGGAGCCAGCGCTACTGGACCGTGTCGGTGCCCGCGGGGCAGACGGCCCTGCACGTGCGGACGATGGGCGGCTCGGGCAACCCGGACCTGTATGTCTCGTTCGGCACGCCCCCGACGACCACCGCGGCCACGTGCACCTCCGCGCGGTGGGACTCGTCCATCGAGGACTGCAACGTCACCAATCCCCAGGCGGGCACCTGGTACATCATGGTCCGCGGCGCCTCGGACTACACCAACGTGCGCGTCACCAGCAGCCTGCAGGCGGCGGACGGGACGCCGGTGATGTTCATCGGCAATGACCGGGTGGAGAGCCCACTGAGCGCCAGCGTCAACGAGCTGCTCAACTACGCCATCGAGGTGCCGCCCGGGCAGACCGTGCTCCGGGTCCGCACGACGAGCAGCCTGACCGAGAACCCCAACCTCTACGTGCGGTTCAACGACCGCGCCACCACGACGACGTATGACTGCCTCTCCGAGCAGCCGTACGCCACCGAGGAATGCGTCATCAACAACCCGCAGGCAGGGACCTGGTACATCCAGTTGCACGCCAAGTCGGCCTTCAGCGGCGTCGCGCTCCAGGCGTACTACGCGAACGGCGCGCTCGCGCCGCAGGAGCTGACGCCCGGTAAGCCGTCCTCCGGCTTCACGCTGATGAACACCAGCGACACCCGCGCCTTCACGCTGTCCGTCCCGCCCAACGCCGGGAAGCTGCGCGTCTCGGTGAACCGGGGCGACAACAGCGTCTCGCCGACGGTCTACCTCGCGTATGGCGCCGTGCCTGTTCCCACCAACAGCAGCACCTATTCCTGCTCGTCCACCTCGAGCTGCGAGGTCAACGAGCCCCAGGCGGGCACCTGGTACGTGCTGGCCACCACGGCCTCCAGCATCCGGCTGAACGCCACCGTGCGCGTCTGGTACTCCGGTGAGGTGAGCGCGCCGGTGGAGCTGGGCAACGGCCAGGCGCTGAGCGGCATCTCCGCGTCGCCGGATGACAACCGCTACTACACGATCAACGTCCCCTCGGGGCAGCGCCGCCTGCGCTTCGACATGACGAGCAGCACGGGCCAGCCGTGGGTCGCCATCCGCTCGCGCACGCGCCCTGCGCCCGCGGACACGTCCATCTACAACGACTGCGAGGGCACGCTCAATGACGGGCGCACCAGTTGCGTGTTCGACCTGCCCGTCTCGGGCATCTGGTACGTGCGGCTCCGGGCCACCAAGGAGGTCACGGAGTTCTTTGTCCGCGCCACCTATTCCGCCACGGCGCCGGAGCTGCCCACGGAGCCCCTCACCGCCGGGCAGTGGGTGACCGACCTGTCTGGGACGTACATGGTGGACCGGTTCTACAGCATCAGCGTGCCGGTGGGCATGCAGACCCTGAAGTTCGAGACCCTGGCCGGTGACGGAAACGTCGCCTACGTGCTGCAGTCGGGAGCAAAGCCGCCCGCGACGGGAGGCCGCATCTGCACGAGCGCGTGCGAGCTCACCGCGCCCAACGCGGGCATCTGGTACGTGCGCGTCCGCGGGCGAGAGGACTACACCGGCGCGGGCGTGCGGGTCTCCTACCAGCCGTACCCCGAGCTGCCCCTGAACCAGTGGGTGGGCCCCGTGTCGCCCTCGAACTACGGCACGGGCAAGTTCTTCCGCATCGAGGTGCCGAGCGGCCTGTCCGCGCTGACCCTGGAGGGCCGCCTCAGCACGGGCTCTGCCGCGATGCTTCGAGTGGCGAGGGGCGCGCCCCCCACGTCGGGCGCGGACTGCAACGTGGACCAGCCGGACGGCGGACGGCGGTGTGTCATCGCGAATCCCCAGGCGGGCACGTGGTTCATCGAGGCCAACAACATGACGGCGAGCAGCGCCGACGTCTCGCTGCGAGCCAGCGCGGATCGCCTCCCCGCCCCCACGCTGACGCTGGCGGACAACGTCCCGCTCGCGCTGACGGACTTCGCGGGGCGCTACCGCTACCTCACCCTGAACGTCCCCGCGGGGCAGACGCTGCTCACCGTGGACCTGCTCACCCAGCAGGACGCGGAGCTCTACGTGAAGCAGGGCAGCGCGCCCACCACGACGAGCTACAAGTGCGCGGCCGTCTCCACCCAGGCCCAGCCCGGCGCCTCGTGCGCGGTGCAGGCACCGGCCTCGGGCCTCTGGTACGTGATGGTCAAGGCGGCGGACGGCTTCCAGGGCCGCGTGCGGGCCACCACCTCCACCACCCGCGCGCTCACCGCGGGCGTGTCCGAGGTCTCCGTCTCCGGCGCGCTGGGAGAGCAGCGCCTCTACCAGTTCGAGGTGGCCGCGGGCACGAGCGACCTGGCCTTCAACCTGCGCAACACGACGGGCACCGCCAACCTCTTCGTGCGCTACGGCGCGCCGCCGGACAACACGACGGCGGACTGCACCGTGCAAGTGGTGGGGAAGAGCGAGGACACGTGTGCCTTCAGCCAGCCGCAGGCGGGCACCTGGTACGCGGCGGTCCGGTCCGTTTCCGCGGCGTTCACCGGCGCGGTGCTCACCGCGACGTCGGCGCAGACGCCCGGGGAAGGCATCCCGGAGCTCACCCGAGGAGTCGCCGTCAACGGCCTCCACGGCGAGGGCCAGGCCGTGCAACTCTGGAAGCTGGAGGTCCCGGCCGGCCAATCCCTGCTCAAGTTCAACCTGTCCGGCGGGGACGGCTTCGCGGACCTCTACATCCAGCGCGGCGTGCGCCCCACGATGGCCAATCCGGCCTGCTACGCGGAGGGCACCTCGGGCAATGTGGCGACGTGCCTCGTGCAGAACCCCGAGCCAGGCACCTGGTTCGTCGCGGTGGGTCGCGCGTATGCCTTCAGCGGGGCCAGCCTGACGGGCACGTACTCCAACGAGGGAGATGTCTTCCCCCTGGCGCGCGGCGCCCCGGTGCCCAATCTCTCCAGCACGCCGGACCAGGCGCAGTACTTCCAGGTGGAGGTGCCGCCGGGTCAGGGCTTCCTGAGCCTGGACCTGTTCGGCGGCGGCGCGAACGCGGTGATGACCGCGCGCCCCGGTGCCCTGCCCACCGCGAGCGACACGGCCTGTACCGTCAAGACGACGAGCCGGCGCGCGTGTGAGTTCCAGAACCCCACGCCGGGCCTCTGGTACGTGCGGCTGAGCGGCACCTTCAACGGCGCGCTGCTCAGCGCGGACTACGACGCGGTGGGCGCGCCCGACGGCATCCAGCCGCTGGTGAGCCGGGCGCTCGTCATCAACCCGTCGTGCATCAGCACGAACACGCCGCTCCAGTACAAGCTGGAGGTGCCCGCCGGGGCGACGAAGCTGACGTTCGCCACGCAGGGCACGGCATCCTGCGGCGGAGCGGGCATCGACCTGCGCGTCCTGCTGGGAAGCCCCGCCACGCAGACGGATTACGACTGTCTGTCCAACAACGCCGGCAGCACGGAGACCTGCACCTTCCAGAACCCCGCCGCGGGCACCTGGTACGTGCGCCTCTCCGGTGTGGCCTCGTCGGTGAGCGTGGTGGGCACCTACGAGTAGTCGAGTATAGGCGGGATGGGAGTCCTGTTGCGGAAGAGGGCAGGGGGCGGTGGTGGGCCAGAAGGGCCTTGCGACATGCCCTGGAGGGTGAAGGAGGCCCCCCACCACTGCCTTGCGCGGGCGACCGGTTGCCGCGCGCTGCTCGAGCGGGGGCGACCCTCAGCCGAGAGTTACTCCCAGAGCGCCTGCTGCGCTGGCCCCAGCGCCAGGGCCAGGCGCGGCGGCGGCTTCCTGCATATCCCCTTCGGCCCGCACGTACGAGTACACTGCGCGGCCGTTTTCGACGGGCAAAGTCAAACCAATGGATTCACGGAGGATGTGCGTGCGCAAGAGGGTGTCGATGAAGGCGTGGTTGGTGTCGTTGGTCCTGCTGTGTGCGGCG